>CAVYQU010000001.1:0-29467 GCA_963770805.1 uncultured Solirubrobacterales bacterium
GCCGAAGCGATCGCGCACCGGATGCCAACGCCTCGATGGAAGCGATCGCCGGCTCTGACGACCGCCGGCCCATCAATGCAGCAGCGCCGGCCGTCGACCGCGAGCTGCTGAAGTACGCCTCAACCAGTCACGGCTACCGCGTGGCTGCTTTGACGGTCGAGCGGCAACGCCGAGGCAGGCGCCCGCAGCGCTGATTCTGCGCGAATGTGATGGCGCCGGTGAGCTCCCGCGAGCTCGCTGCTATGTCGCTGACGCGATCGCACGCCGTCACGGGCCGAGTGATCAGGAGGGACTGCGGGGAGGGGTCTCTGCGCGAGAGTCCCCTCCCCGGTGATCCACCCCGGGCTCTACGGCACGTGGCCGTAGGAGTGCTCGGCTCTGAGGACCCCCACGGTTGGCGGCGCTACGGGGGCGGTGCGGGTGGCTGGGGCGGTCGGGCGCTGGCCGGTACCGCGGTACTGGATGGCCGGCTGGTACGGCGTTTGACCGCCGGTCGCCATGTGGACGGAGCTGGTGGTGTTCTTGCCGGTGAAGGAGAAGAGGAACAATGCAGCGACGGCGAGCGCGACGAGCGCGACGGCTGCGATCAGCGTGCCGCCGAGTCGGCTCCGCCGCTTCGGCGCGACGCCCTGGATGCTTTCGACTATGGACATTGTGAGCTACTCCTGGGTGGAAGGGCCGCAGTGCGCGGCCGGGGTTGGATCGTGGTCCGAGCTCGGTGGGAGCACGATGCCGGGAGCCGGTTGCAGCTGGCTTACAGGCAGGTAAACGCCGACTCCGTAAACTGAAGCCGCTATTGCTAGGCCAGCACTGCCGGCGTAGTTCGCGCGGGGCTTCTTGGTATGCGCTTTGGAATTCTCGGACCGTTGGAGGCGACCGACCATCGCGGTCGGCGAATCGCGCTGGGCGGGCCGAACAGCGCGCGGTGTTCGCGATCTTGCTGTTGCGTGCGAACGAGGTCGTCTCCAGCGAGCGTCTGATCGAGGAGCTGTGGTCGGGCGAGCCTCCGGCGAGCGCGGCCAAGAGCCTGCAGGTCCACGTCTCGCGGCTGCGCAGCGCGCTGGCGAACGGCAGTTCCGGACGTGAGGAGCGGATCGCCACGGCGACCGGCGGTTACCAGCTACGTGTGGCCCCTGGGGAGCTGGATCGCGATCGCCTTGAGAATCTGGTGGCGGAGGCCGGCGCGGCGATTGGGGCCGGGACCTGGGAGCTTGCCAGCGAGCGATTCCGCGAAGCGCTCGGCCTGTGGCGCGGCCGCACGCTAAGCGATTTCGAGTACGAGTCGTTCGCGCAGGCCGAGATCGCGCGGCTGTCCGAGCTTCGCCTTGCCGCGGCGGAGGGGTGGATCGAGGCGGAACTGGCGCTCGGGCACGAGGGCGCGGTGATCGGCGATCTGGAACGGCTCGTGCGAGAGAATCCGTATCGCGAGCGGCTCCGGGGCCAGTTGATGCTCGCGCTCTACCGTGCCGGCCGCCAAGCCGATGCGCTCGGGACGTATCGCGACACACGCGCGGTGCTTGTTGAGGAACTGGGGATCGAGCCGTCCGTCGAGCTTCGGCGGTTGCACGAGGCGATCCTCGCTCAGGAGGCATCCCTCTTGCTGAGCTGGGGGAAGTCGCTGGACAGCGTTTCCTCGGTACCGCTGGGCGTGGGCGCGGTCCGCGCGCCGACGAACCTGCCGACGCCCGCGGCGTGCCTCGTGGGACGCGACCGGGAGCGCGCGAGGCTGCTCGAGTTGTTGGCGAGCGCACACCGGCGTGTCCGGGTGGCGGTCACCCTGGGTTGATCGGTCTGGGCCACCGGATCGATCGTCAGCGAACTCACGCTCGGGAGCCTAAGCCCGCTCTCCCCGCGACCAGCAGCTCGCCCCCAGCCAGACCCGCTTCGCCGATGAGAGGAGCAGCATCGACACAGCGCGAGCCCGTGCTCCTGTCGTCGCTCATTGCGATGGCGCGCCGCGAGGCGGTAAGACCATAAAGCCGATCCCGGGACGCCGGCAGTCGAACACTCGAAGTGGGACCGAGCCGATCTCGCCGCAGCCTCAGCCGCCGAGCGCCAGCGCCGCCGCGTGCGTCGGGGCGTTGACGACGAGGTTCGACGGGCTGTGGATCAGCGTGCGATAGCCGATCGTCACGTGATGGGTTCCCGCGGGTGCCGAGGCCGCGATCCCGAACAGCTCCGCGGTCTCCTCGACCCCGGTGCTGAAGGCCGTGATCTCGAAACTCCTGGCGCTCCCCGGGACGGGCTCGCCGTCGATGTACAGGCCGACCGTAAAGGAGCAGGTGACCGTCGGGACCGCTGTGGGACAGTCGGCGGTGACATCGACGTGCCCGAACGCGAACACTCGGCCCGCCGTGCTGGTCGTCAGCACGATGTCGGAGAGGGTTTGCGAGTTGCCGATGGGGCCGCCGAGAGGGGGCGGGTCGGCGCCGCCGCTCTGCGCCGCGGCCGCGACGGCGGGATCGCCCTTCGCCCCCGGAGGGCCGGTGAGGCCCGGCGCACCTCCGGGTCCCCGCGGACCGATCGCGCCCCGAGGCCCCTGCGGCCCCGTCACGCTCCACGTCAACCGCCGATCGCCCGAACGGCAGGACCGGGCGGCGTACAACCCGCCGCCGGCGTGATGCACACACGCGCTGATCGTGGGGCTTCTCCCGGTGCCGTAGGCCGCCGCGGCGATCGCGATCACCCCCACGACCCCCAACCCCACTGCCCGCACAGCCCGACTGTGCACCCGTCCTCCCATGAGTCCCTCTCCCCTCGCTGGCGGACTGCATCTCGCTGCGGCACACACCCTACCCAGAGCGCCACGCCGATCCTGGCAAATGCGTCCATACGTCCGCGCGTCGGCTCATCCCGCATAAGCTGGCCACAAACAATCGCTCGCGCAAGCGAGCGGGAACCGGCGCGAGGCGATCCTCACCGTCGCCATGTCAGCGCGTCACCCGGGGGCCGAAGCTGGGGCGAGCGCCACGCGGCGCGCCGAGCGACACGGCGACCATCGCATTCGCCTTGGCGGGCCTCTCAGCGCCGGTCACCGCGTCGGCGACATCCGAGCGGTCAGCCGTAGTCGGCGCGGGGCGAGTGCTCCTCCAGGAACGCGATAGCCAGGTCGCTGGCATCGCTGACGACTTCCTCGTCGCCATTGCGATGGCGCGCCGTGCGGCGCGCCCCGAGGTCAAAGCGATCCCGGTGTTGAATTTTCGGTGCCCGCGCGGGTGACGGCTCGCGTAGGGTCGAAGGCTGAACCGAGGTCTGGCTCTAAAGCGATCTGACTCCCGGCGAGGGGTGTCTTTCGGACGAAGTGTCGGCCTCGGTTCTTGCCTTCGAGGATCGGCCTGACTTGATAAGGAGTGTTTGCCCCGTTGGAGGGGGCGCCCACCGGGATGTTGTCGGCCGGTCCGCCAACAACATACCGCTGAGGAGGGTCAAGGTGAGCAGAGCCAAGAAGCGCCGTCCGGGGCCGTCGAGCGTGCTGACCACGCCCGATCACGCTGGCAACGTGGTGGGGATCGATCCGCACAAGCAGACGCTGACCGCGACGGTCGTCGATCCTCGCGGCGGGATTGTCGCCTCCGAGCACTTCAAGGTGTCCGGTGGCGGGCATCGGGCGCTTGAGGCGTGGGCGCGCCAGTTCGGGCAGATCGCGCGATGGGGAGTCGAGAATGCCGCTGGCTGGGGACGGCACACGGCGATCTTCCTGATCGGTCGCGGCTATGACGTGCGCGACGTGTGTGCCAACCGCACGCCGCGGCAGGACCGGGCGCGGCAGCGCGGTAAGTCCGACAGCCTCGATTCCGAGCGGATCGCGCGGGAGACGCTGGCGCACGCGCTGCTGCCCAAGGCGTTCAAGCGCGCCGGACAGGACCGGGGGCCTGATCAGCTGCATCAGCTGCTGGCGCTGTGGCACAACCGGCGCCGCTCGATCCTGACCAGCCGCCAGCATCTCGTCAACGAGGCCGAGCACCTGCTGTGCGAGCTGCCGCTCGAGCTGCGCGAGCAACTGCCCCAGAGCAAGGCTGTCCGGCGCAGGCTCCAAGCGTTGCAGCGTCGCAACCGACGCCGGCGCTACGAGCCGCCGACGCGGCTGCGCCTGCAACTGCTCGACGGCTACCACGCACAGATCAGGGCACTGGATCGCGAGGAGCAGCAGGTCATCGCCGCGCTGGAGGAGCTCGTGCGCCAGAGCGGCTCGACGCTGGGCGAGCTCTGCGGCCTCTCCATCCGGTCGGTCGCCGAGCTGCTGGTCGAGACGGGCGACGTGCGCCGCTTCACAGAGGGCGGCTTTCGCCGCTTCAACGCGACCGCGCCGTTGCCGGCCTCGACAGCCGAGGGCCCCGGGGAGCCCGTCCGGCATCGCTACAACCCTGGCGGCAACCGGCGCATCAACGCGGTGCTTCACCGGATGGCCGTCACCCAGCTGCGGTGCGAGCCGCGCGCCCAGGTGATCTACGCCCGCGCACGCGCCAACGGACACACCAAGAAAGAGGCCCGCCGCGTCCTCAAGCGACACCTCTCTGACGTCGTCTACCGGCGCATGATCCGCGACCTCGCAACGCACAGTCAGTCCGCCCAGCCCCTCCCCGCCGCATAGCCTCGCCGTCAGGAGCCCGCAGCACCACGACCAATCGGTCGCGGTACTCACTCGCATGCCCGCAGACGGCCTTACAACGCGCTGCTCTGCAACCAGCACGTTGCACAACCGACCGTTTCGGCGGTCCCATGGCCGTCACCCCAATCACGCGTGACGACCAGGCACTTGACATAGGAGTCTTCGTCGGGTCTGAGGACCGTGGCACTCGAAACCAGCCACGCTGCGCCGCGATGGGCAGACTGCCGGAACAACCTATTGGGGGCATTCCGACGTTGTGCCCGCATCGTGCAGGAGCGGTCAGACGAGGCATCCCAGGTGGCCGCTGGAGCGGCGAAGCCGGTACGGCTGTGGGCGTAGACGGCTTCCCACCGCGGTCACTTTCGCTGGCGTGTGAGCTCCGGGCCTCTAGCGACGGAGCTCGGCCCTCAGCCGGGCAGCGAGCCGCACGGAGGCTTCGATCTCGACTTTGCGTATCGAGACGCTCTCGACGTTCAGTCCGAAGGGAACGCCGACGCGTCGGCAAAAGGCGATCAGCTCGATCGCCGTTGCGACCGCTTGATCGTAGGACGCGTCGAGGGTGTCGTCAGCGTGACGCAGATCGTTCGCGATCCAGCGCGGCACGTCGACACCGAGCCATTGGAGAAACTCCAATGTCTTCATTGAGCCGCAGACTGAGAACGTGAAGACGATCGGCACCGGTTTCAGGTTCTGGGCGGCGCACTCATAGTGATAGTCGGAGACCAGGTCCTTCGCAGCGTTGACGTCGTAGACGACCTGCGTGACGAAGAAGGAGCAGCCTGCGGCCTGTTTCGCGATGAGCCAGAGGTGCTCTTTCCCACCGCGGGCGTGCCGCTCGGGGATCGCGACTCCGCCGAGCGGCAAGTCTGGCCGGACGTCGGTCCGGAGCTCGTAGGCCCGCGAGATAGAAGTTGCGGGCGCTTTCTCGCGGGATGAGGCCCCGACGAAGACCGACAGTGCTCGAGCCGGATCCTGGTCGCGCAGCCATCGACGGAGGCCGTCCTCGGCGTGTTTGCTGACCGCGCGGTAAACGATGGCTGGCACGTCCAAGGCCACGAGATCACGAGCGAGGTACTCGGCCGGGTCCATCGTCGGCAGGAACGGGAACGGGCGTTCGTTGGGATTACGGTCGCTCTCGTCATCGATGTCATAAAGAACGAGGCCATCTATTCCCACCGCCCGAAGTCGCGCGAGTGTGACCTCAGCGATCTGCCTGGTCTGCTCCGGTCCGGTGCTCAGCCGTGGCGGAGTCACCGCGAAGAGCAAGAACTCGCCCCTCCGATCGGCGATGCGCTGCTGCAGCTCCACGCGCAGAACCGTAGCCAACCGCGGACGCCTCGGGGCAGGCCGACGCCGCGCCGATGCATGTCCAGTCGCGCCATGGCCAAATGAGACCCCCGACAGGCTGACGGGCGACCGGCCGCGAACCGAAACGAGTGGCTGGGCCTCTTGAAGACTCGCCGGACTGCGCGAGCGCCAATCGTGCCCATGGCGAGCAGCGGCAGGATCGGCTCGGGTCGTGGGCGTCGCTGATTTGCTGCTCCTGCGGCGACCTGGGACGCCACCTAGAGGTCTCTGCTCGGCGCGGAAGGCGGTCACGAGGTCAACACCGACCGCACGAGCGCCCTGGTCGGGTAGCGGTCACGATCTCGGCCCTGCTTCAGCTCGCAACTGCGACCGCTGTCGGACAGAATCTGGCGTGGCCCTGCTCTTGGGATCCGGTACCGAGGTCAGCCCGGAGCAAAGGGGGGCGCCAGACGAGGCGCACGTCGTACGGCCTATAGGCGGCGAAACGCTTGCGGCCGAGAGCCCGACAACGGGTCCCGGTCCTCCCGGCGTGCGGCCTACGCGTCGACGAGCTCGTCGAATCGCAGGCCGCTCGACCCCTCGCCGCGGCCCGTCTCACGCACGACACGGAGCCAAACGTGGACGCGCCCGTCGGTCCACCGAGTGCGCGTGTACTCCTGCCTGAGCGTGGTCCCGGCGCGCGTCACTTCCTCTTCGTGAACGAAGTAGGGCGCCGGCGGGTTGACGTCGAGCCCCGGACGCAGCAGCGCCGTGCGGGGCTGCACCGGCACCGGGTTCACGCCCGGGATGATCCGCGGCATTGCCGCCCGCTGGAGCTGAACCGTCCGGTTGCTGCCCGGCACGTGCACCGGAATGAACGGGATCCAGTTCTCGGGCACGGTGCTCATCACCTGGTAGCGGACTGGCGCCGCCGCGGGCGGCGGCTGCGGCGCGGCGTTGGCCTGCGCCTCCAGAAACGCGTCGAGCTGCCGGGCCTGCTCAAGGCCGCGGCCGCTTACGCCCGAGGCGAGCGGGACTATCTGCTCGACGCCCCACACCATGTTCGCGACCTCGTCCCGTACGAGCGTCACCGCTTCGAGCGCGGGCCCGGCCTCAAGCTTCGCGACGGTCGGCAGCAGGACGAGGCTGGTGTCGGCGGCTGCCCCGGTCTTCCCCACCGTGTTGACCGTGAACATGCTCCAGCGCTGCCAGTCGGAGTCTGGGCCGGCGTCGGCCGACTGCACCCAGAAGTGCTCGCCAAAGGTATTGCTGACCGCCACGCCGCGGACGTTCGCGATCGAGCCCGACGGCAGGGTCAACGGGATCACGAACCAGTCGTTGGCGTAGACCAGCGCGAACTCCATGAACATGAGCTTCCCGAGATCGGTGGTGCTGGCGTCGACGTCGCCGAAGTTGGTCTCCTGGTCCTCGAACGTCCACCAGCGGGTGTTCGCCATACCGGCGAACGAGACCGGCACCGGCAGCGTGGTCTGCAGAACTTTGCCGGTCACGTCCGGGGCGGGCGGCCCGGGTGGTGCCGGGAGGGCTGCCTGCGACGCATCGACGTCAAGGCAGTACCAGTCCAGCCGGTCCTGCCAGAACGCGCCGGCGGAGTAGACCTTCTCGTTGCCGCCCGGCAACTGCGCCGAGGCGTCGAACTGGTACTCGAGCTGCTGCGAGTTCCAGGCGTCGTCGCCACTCGGCGGCGGCTGCGCGATCAGGCGCTGGAACCACGCCAGGAACTTAGTGGCGGCGGCGTCGATCGCCGACTCCTGCCCGGCAGCTCCTGCGATCCCGTCGTACGCATGGTGGGCCGGGTCGGCCTGGAGGTAGGCATAGAGCTGCCAGCCGTCCATCACCTGGCTGGCCACGGCCGCAAAGACCTCCCAGACCTCAGGGTCCGCGCATATAGCCGCGTCCGCCGGGTCGGTCGGATCCGGTGCGACGACGGCGTACTTCTGTACGTATGCCGGGCGAAGCCCCGCAGCTACGAGCGCGAGCCACTGACGCCCCATCGCCAGCCGGAGGTCGAGCGCCAGCGGCTTGCCGGCCAGCACCATCGCCTGCGGGCGACGCTCGACCTTGGTCTCGAACGGCTCCTCCAGCCCGAATGGCTGCGTCGCGCCCCCGGCCGGCTGGTACTTGGTGAGCTGCGTCGTGTCGACCCGCAGCCGCACCGAGATCGGCGAGCCGGCGTCGCTTCCGCGGAACTCCCCGAGCTGCCACTGCCGGGTCAACATCCACAACGGGTCACGGACCTCCGCCTTCAGCGCCCGGTCGAGCTTGTCCGTCCGCGGACGGCCCTCCAGCCGGTTCCAGGTCGTGATCGTGGGCCGCTCCCGGCGCTCCAGCGCCCCGATGATGTCTTCGATCGGGAACTGGCTAGGCATGGGACAGCAGCTCCTTTGAGGCGAACAGGTCTTCGGCGGCGGCCAGCACGAGGCTGATCGAGATCCCATGGGTCGTCGCCGCCATGATCGTCGCGGGCAGGAACCGCGCATAAGCAGTGTCGTCGATCTGGGCCGGCTCAAGCGCTCGCTTCTTTGCTAGGTCGAGCGTCTCGTTGAGCGCCCCCACGAGGTCTTCCCAGTGCCACAGGCCGTCCCAGGTAGCTGGCGTGACGACGAGGATCGCCTGCGGCGGCTCGTTGTCCGGCCGCGCGAAGTTGAACGTCACCGCGGTGTCGTGGTCGGTCCCGGGGATCACCTCGGTCCACTCGTCGAGCAGCAGCCCGCATTGGCGGGCGCTCGGATCGAACGGCGTCGCGTAGTGGGCGGTGTAGAGCAGGCGGTCGCTGGCCGGCCGCTCTTTCGGCGGGAAGTCCATCGCCAGCCAGTGCTCTCCGGTCGTGTAGGGGAACTGCGCGGGCGTCAGCTCGGGCGCGGTCAGCCCGAGCGCCTCGGACAGGCCCGCGACCCCCTCCCACGCCCGCAGCTGCGGGCGCGCGCGGGCGAGCCCCGTCGTCCAGTCCGCGACCGGCCGGTCGATGCCGACCGTTGTCTTGAGGTAGTCCAGCAGCGGCGCGGCGAGCGACTGCGCCCACTCGTTCCCCTGTGCCGCCGCGAGCGAGAAATCGGGGATCAGGACAAACGCCTCCCCCAGCAGCGCCTTGGCGGCCGCCTGCAGCGCGGCGACCTTGGCCGGGCCGGCCGGTGCGTTGTCGTACGCGAGGAGCTGGTCCGAGGTCGCCTTGACCCGGTCGCTGATCGGCTGCTGCTGGCCGTTCATGTTCGCGACCAATCGCTTGGCGAACTCGACGGCGCTGTCGCCGAAGCCGGCGATCTCGAACGGGGTCGAGTCGAAGGTGCTGATCGCGGGCGCAGCCTGGATCGCCGTGTAGGCGGCCGCGAAGGTCGGGAAGGCAGTGCCAAGGAACGTCTGGAGCGCCAGCAGCTTGTTGTCGAAGTCGGCGCGCATCGAGTTCAGCTGAGCGCGCAGCGTCGCCGGGGTGGGCGGCAGCGCGACCAGCACTGAGCTGATCAGCGCCTCGGCCGCCTGCAGGGCGGCGAACCGGGCCGCGTCGCCGGTGGCCGCCGGCAGCAGGTCGTAGGCCTGGACGGCCGCGTCGAAGTTCGTGAGCGTCGTCTGCCAGCGGGTGACGAGCTCGTCGACCTGAGCCATCAGCGCGGCCAGCGTCTCCCGACGCCACGCGTACGCGAAACCCCAGCCGGACTGCGGAAGTCCGAAGCGCGCGGCCCGCGTGAGCAGCTCCACCGCCTGATCGATGTTGGCGTCGAGGCCGGCGATGATCGCTGCCCGGTTCGTGACGGGGTCCTTCAGCAGCTGGCCGAGCGGATCGACGAACGATTTCAAGTCGGTGGCGAGTTGCTCGAGCGCGGCCAGCGGTACGGCGATCCTCGCCTTGTCCGCTGTCACCGTCGCGTCCTGCGCGGGGGTCGCGTTGTTGTGCACCACGGCGTCGGTCGCCTGCAGCGGCCGCGCGCGGCTTGTCAGCTCGCGTAGCCGGCGCACCTGCGCGGAGATTCCGAAGATGCTGCGCATCCCCGCCGGCGCCACCTGGTACTGGATCTTCAGCCGGGCGTCAGGCCGCGGGGGGCTGACGGCGAACACCCTGCGCGCGATCCGGTCGTCAAGCTCAGCGACGGCCTGCTGGTCGTCGGGCTTGAGCAGCGCGAGCAGGTCGAGCGCCCCGATCTCCAGCTCAGCCAGCGTCACGTCGCGCGGCGGGTGCGCGGCGCCGCCCGGATCGGTCCACACGACCGTGCAACCCACCTGATTCAGCGGCGGCAGCATCGAGGCGAGCCACGCCTCGAGCGCGGGCTCGGCTACCGCCCGAGGCGTCGCTCCGACAGGCGCCGTGAGGCCCGGCTGCAGGTGCAGGGCGACTCGGTGGGTCAGCCCCACACCGACGGTCGGCGTCTGTACGACCTCGGGGTCCGGCGGGAAGGTCGCGTTTGCGTACGCGTCGGTGGTGGCCGCCACGCGCTCAAAGTTGCCCTGGACCGCCTGGTGGACGCCTTCGGCCAGTGCCAGTTCGGCGACCGCGTCAAGCGTGTTGAGGATCGCCTGGGCGGTGCTCTCGATCGCGGTCTGCTCGGTGGCGTTGGGCTGCGGGAGCCCGGCGGCGCCGAACGGGTACCTCGCGTTCGCGCCGCCGGCCCGGATCGCCTCGGCGAGCTTGCGGCCGTCGATCACGTTGCGCGCCTCAACCGCTTCGATCGGCACGTCCGGTGGTGTGACCGTCGAGGCGAGGGCCCCAGAAGCGAGCGGGAAGGCCTTGCGCAGCGGATAGATGAACTTGTCGACCTCGACTGTCTCAAAGTCGTCGTGCAGGGTGCGTTCGAACTGGTAGCCCAGCAGCGCTCCGATGCTCTGACCGTTGCGGACCCCTTCGAGCATCGCGAGTGCGGCGCGAACGCGGTCGGACGAGAGGTTGACCGACAGCGTCTGCGGGTTGTCCTGCGTGGCGTTGGCGACGTAGCCGCTGCGCAGAACCGCGGCCGTGCGGGCATGCGGAATCGAGGGCGCGTGGATGTAGCCGCCGTTGCTCGGGTCGTGCACGAGCGGACGGTCGGCGAGGAAATCCTTCTCTACATCGTTGGTCATGCGCACGGGCTCAAGCGGCGCGGCCGACGGTCGCAGATCTTCGACCCAGGCGTACGCGCCGAGGTAGCTCCCCTCCTGCTGACCGCGCTGCTGCCGGAGCCCGGCGGGCAGGGCTCCACCGCGCAGCTGATCGAGCTGCAGGTTGACGACGCCCAGCAGCCACGCGTCGAACCGATAGCTGCAGGTGTCGATGTGTTCGGCGAAGAGGCGTTCGAGTTGCGCGGTGGGGGCGTCGGCGAGCGTCTTCAGGGCGTCGATCTGGTCCGCCAGACCGGCGGCCGGCGGCAGCAGCATGTTCTCGGCGATGTAGTCCGCGACCAGCTTGTTGGCCTGGCCGGTGATTCGCGGCTCGGTCTTGTACAGCTGGGCGAAGCGGCTCTCGCTGACCGGAGCGCTGGTGTCGATGTGGATGAAGGCGGGCTCCGGCTTCATCGCCTGCAGCTCGACCGCGGTGAGGAAGCCCGCCTCCGAGTGGAACTCGTAGCCGGCGTCGTTGTAGCCGAGCATCAGCGCGTGCCGCAGCATCAGGTAGAGCAGCGCCTGGGGCGAGACGTTGCCGGTGAACCCCTGCTCCTGCCGCAGCGCGTCGAGCGAGGTGCCGGCGGCCGTGATCAGCCAATGGAGATAATTGTGCTGGCCGGTTGTGTAAGGACGGACGGGCGCTGTCTCCGACAGCGGGCGGTCGTCGATCACATTCTGCAGCTGTCCGGCGTCGGTCATGAACGCGTGCTGCAGGATGTCCGGCGTGGCCCCCGGGGCTCCCAGCTGGGTGAGCAGGTCGGAGCTGGCGGCCGCCAGCCCGACAGCCACCACCGCCTGCCAGAACTCCGGCCCCCACCCCCACAGGTTGATCACGTTGTAGAGCTCGGTCAGGCTCTCGCTGTAGCGCCAGTGGTACTCGACAGAGGAGGGGTGCAGGCTGATGATGTTCATCAGCGTCTTGTGCGCGTCGCCGGGGCTGCCGACATGGGAGGCGCCGGCGCTCATCGCCGACCAGTCAGCGTCGACTTCACGCAGCAGCCGCAAGAGTCCGGTGACGAAGCGCATGCGATCGCTGACCTGCCGTTTGGACACCACGCCGTGCGGCCATGCGATGCGGGAGAACGCCGTGGTCGGCAGGATCCCGTAGGGCTGGTGGTTGACCCGGATTGCGGGGACCGCGCCGCGGCCGCTGACGAAGTTCGTGAAGAACCACCGCGCGCCGGCGACGGTCGCGTCGCTGAACACCGGGGTCATCATCTTGTCGAGCCAGTAGCCGAGCGTTGCCGGCCAGAGTGCGCGCTGCATCGCGCGGGACTGCGCCTGATCGACGCCGCCGGCCGCATGCACGGACTGCACGACGGCGGGGTCGATTCCCAGCGCCTCGGCGACCCACTGCCCGTCCTGCTTCGCGTTCGGATCGGTGACCGGGGTGAACAGCGGCGCGGCTTTGCGGTCGTCGAAGGTGACGTCGGGGTCGTCAAGCCGCGTGTACCCCGCCCCGGCCCCGCTCGTGTTGTGCGCGGGGGTGCCCTGCGGGATCAGCGCCAGCCCGGCCGTGCCGGAGCGGTGGTGGTTCAGCAACTCCTCAAGCCCCGTCTTGCCTGCGTCCGCACTCGTCCCCATCTGCAGCCCGAGCACGATCAGCCGGTCAAATCCGGTCCGCGCCTGCTCCGGCGTGAGGTCGATCGCGATCCCCATGCCGGCGGCCTTGGCTCGCTCGAAGTCGACCAGCCACTGCAGTTGGTCGGGGACGACGAGGTTCCCGTTCACGTCGACGTGGATTCCGTCCGCCGGTTGGGCTGACGGGTCCGGCCCGACGTAGAGTGGCGTCGCAACCACGCTGCCGACCTGCTCGATGACCTGTTGGCCGGCGACGTAGCCGAGCACGACGAACCGCTCGGGGAACTGGGCGACGTGCGGCGCCTGCGACCACGAGGCCTGCTTCGCCGGCGGGTCGGCTGGGAACTCGACGAAGGCGACGGACACCTTCCCGGCGGTGGGCGGGTCGCTCAGGTTGAAGGGCGCGTACTGGGCGATCAGGTCGGCCGCTCGCGCATTGCCCACGCTCGCCGCCAGCGCGGCGGCGGCCTGCAGCTCGGTGGTCGGATCGCTCCAGACCGCCGTCCAGTAGTCGGAGATCGCTGTGGCCTCCGGCGCGGCGAGCGGCGTGCCCGTTCCGATCACGAGGATCTCGTCATCCGGATGGGCCTTGGTCGGCTGGTCGCCCAGGTTGGTCGGCGTGAACGTCTCGACGATGTAGCCCGCGCGACCAGAGCCGTGGGCGCTCGCGAGCGCGCGCCAGGCGGCCCGCTCGCCCGCCTCAGCATGGTCGGCCGCCCAGATCCGCTGCCAGTACAGCTTGGCGTTGGCGACCTCGGCGTTGGATAGCGTCTGCTCGAAGGTGTCGATCGAGATGTCGTCGGGGTAGATCCGGACCCACAGCTGGTCCTGGCCCCCGGCCTTGCCGAACCGAGTTTCCAGCCGCACCGGGAGCAGGACGAACGGGGTTTGGTCTGGGAGCCGATCGACGTTCCCGCGCGGGTCGGTGAAGGCGCTGAACTCCTTCATCGCGGCCGCCAGGCTGTGACCCGTGGCGCGCGCCTGCTCCAAGTTCGCCCGTGCTGACTCGAAGTCGATCAAGGGTTCCTCAGCATCTCGTCGGCGTGGACGGCGACCATCGCTGGTGCCCTGAACAGCAGGTAGGCCCAACGCGCGGCGCTGACGGGCGCGCTGTTGGCCTTGACGTCCTCGTCGTGTTGGGCCTGCTCCTCCGGAGCTGGGTTGCCGAGCGGGACGTTGCTGAGCGCGGTGGCCGGCAGGAACTGCGGCGGCGCGCCGGCGGCCGGCGGCGTGGCGAGCACGTCGGTCCAGGTCACCTGCTCAAGGATCTGCGTCTGCGGCTCTGACAGTTCGAGTCCGAAGCGCGGCTCGCCCGGTCGCTGCTTGATCACGAAGAACCACCCGGGGTCGACGTCCGGCGGCTGGCCCGTCCCGCCCTTCGCCTCCCCGACGGTCAGATCGAAGCCGAAGAAGTAGATGTCGGGGTCGGCCTTCGCCTCGTACAGCGGAAAGCGCATCTTTGTGAGCGGCGGCTGATCCTCCTCGGCGGCGGTGAGGTCGACGAGCTCACGCCGTTTGGTGAGATCCGGGGTGCCGTCCTTTTTGGTCTGCCACTGCGCCCGGTGGGCGTAGATGATCGCGGTCGGGTACTTCTTCAGCAGCTCTCCGCGGATCACCAGCACGGCCTGAGGTCCGGTTTCGCCCTGGGTCTGGCGGTTGTTGTGGTCGCCGAGCCCGGAGGTCGGCGGCCAGCGGTGCAGCTCAGGGATGTCGTAGAGCGCTTCCTTGAGCACGTTCTGGCTCAGGCCCTCGCTGTTCAGCACGCTGCCGACGTCCCAGAACTGGCGGAAGTACGACCCCCGCTGGTCGGTCGGGTACTCACGCCACAGCAGCTTGCGGGCGAACTCGTGGTTGAGGCCGACCATGTATGCCTCGATGAAGCGTTGGTTCGTCTCGACCAGCGTGATGCTGTTCTCAGGGATCCGGTTGATGTTCGGCAGGAACATCTCCACCGAGCGGTCCTTCAGCGGCCGGTACATCGGCAGGTCGATCTTCGGGTAGGCCATCACCTCGCCGAAGTCCTCCACCAGGTTCTCCCGCACCCAGTCGGGTACGACGAGTGACGAGAAGCCACGGCGCGGGATCGTCGCGCTCGGCTCGACCGCGCTGACGACCTTGCTGGTCAGCGCGACGAGGTCAAGCGCGGTGAGCGGGACCGCGCGGCCCACCTTCGTGCTCGCGTCGACCAACGCGTAGGAGTCCCCCAGCGCCTGCTTGAAGCGCACCGCCATAGGGCTGTCGGTCGTTCCCGTCGGCGTGGAGGAGCCCGCGCCCGGGGCGCTCAGCGTGAAGCCCGGGTTGTCCGGCAGGCTGGCGACCTCGGCCGGAGTCTGGTCGTTCTCTTGGATGCTCAGCGCCGGCGCCTCTTCGCTCTTGACCTTGAGCAGCCAAAGCGCCAGCGCGATCAACGCGCCGAGGACCACCAGCCCGATGAGCAGGCCGATCCCAAACGGGAGCACGATCGCCAGGATCACGAGCAGCACGATCCCCAGCGCGATCAACGCCCACGGCAGCCACGGATACTTGGCCACGATGCCGCCGACCCCCGCCGGGACGCCGGCGGGCTGGGCGGCGGCCGCCACCTGCCCGACCGTCATCACACCGCTCGGCGGCGTCTTCGGCGGCGAGATCTCGACCTCGCCGGCGTTGATCCGTGCCAGCAGGTTCGCCGGCGTGGCGACCGCGTCGAACGGCAGCAGCCGCATCAGCCGGCCCGTCGGCCGCAGCACGCGGCGCATCGCGGTCGCGGTCAGCGCCGGCTGCACGAAGCTGGCCGACCTCAGCGTGTTGACGGTCGTCCCGGCGTTCAGGATCTTCCTCTGCACCGGCGCGGTCAGCGCCAGCGCCCGTTCCGGCATCACGGCCGCCAGCGGCGTGATGTGCTGGTCGAACCACCGCGCTGCGACTGCGACCCCCAGGTGCAGCCGGCGGATCTTGCTATTGGCCGCCAGCACGTTGCCGATCTGCTGCCAGGCGTCGTCCATGTACTCCTCGGCGTTCGTCTCGACGATGTCGGCGCCGAAGCCGGCCGGGACGCGGAAGCGCGGGTCAAGGTTGAGCCGGTGCACCCAGTTGGACGAGTTGTCAGCTGGGCTCCCGTCGGCCTTTGTCAGCAGCCGCTGGGTGAGTGCGTGCCAGCGGCCGTAGAGCGGCGCGGTGATCAACGGGTCGGGGCTGCCGCCCCCGACCCCGCTGGCCGTGTTGGCCGCGTCTGGATCCTTGGTGGCGTAGTCGTCTGGCAGGTTGACGAATGCCGCGAGCTTGTCCTCAAACTGATCGGGGTACGGCGCGTCCCATTTCTCGAACTTGTCGCGCTCCTGCAGTTGCTGCGCGTCGAGGTCGGCGTCCGGAACCTGCAGCGCACCGCCGAGCCGAAGGATCCCGCCCAGGTTGGCGATCGGCGGCAGGTTCGAGCCAGGATCCTGTACATCGAACTCACGGATGCCGACCCGCGGGTCGACCGGCTGAGGCTTGAGCAGGCGCACGAGGTACTCGAAGTCGCCGTAGTCCCCGGTCATGAACTGCCAGCGGAAGTAGACCGGCAGTTCGAGCTGCGCCGCCTGGGCGGACCAGGCCGAGGCCGTCGCGTAGGGAGCGCCGCTCGGCTGCTGGCCGAGCCCGGCCAGCCTGCCGCGCTCGAACGTCGGCACGACGAAGGCGTGGTACGTGGTGTTCTCGCGCAGCCTGCGGGGACACATCAGCCGTGAGTAGGCGACATCACGGTTGGCCGCCACCGCGGCGCTGGCGTTCTGGATCACGCCCGAGGTGTCGCCCGAGACGACCTCCCCCGGCGTCACCTCCAGCGATTTGTTGAAGTGCACGTGCGCCCAGGCCCACAGCTCGTCGGGCTTTGGCAGGACCTCCGCCTTGGCCACCGTGATGAACGGCAGCGGCCGGCCGGTCACGTCCTTCCCCTCTTCGAACTCCCCGTCGGCTAGCACCGCCAGGCAGACCCAGGGGCGCAACCGCAGGTGCGAACCGTCCGCGGCCGCGGGCGTGTACCGCCACGGGAGGTCTTCGTCGTAGAAGTCGATCGCGGCCAGGTAGTTCGACTCGAAGTTGGTGATCCAGTTCCGCGGTTCCGTGCGCACGACCGCCCGCGGGTCGATCCCGACGATCTCGCCCGGCCCGTACAGCGCGATGTCCTGCGCGAAGGTCTGCGTGAGTTCCGCGCCGCCGCCGACCGGGTCGCCGTCTAGCTGCAGCTCGACGTGCGTTGAGGCCCGGGTCGTCACGGACGCGTCGCCGTCGGCGGTCGTGATCGTGTTGACGACCCCCTGTCGCAGGTAGGGCAGGAACGTGTAGGTCGGCAGGTTGGTCATACGGCCAGTTCGAACTCCGGTAGGACGTGCAAGGTGCCCGCCAGCGACGGGTCGTTCTCGACGGCGCTGCGCATGTGGTCCTCGGCTGCCCAGCGGCTCATGAACGAGGTGGTGACCGCGGTGTTGTCGCTCTGCAGCGCGACCGCGTACTTCTCCTCGCTGACGACGACGGTCCCGTCGCCGGGACGGCCGAGCTCCTCAAGCCGCTGCGAGAGCGGGCTCAACGCGACGCTCGAGCCGGTGAGGAAGTGCTCGAACAGCGCCAGCGGGTAGTCATGGAGCCTGATCCGGAACGGCTCTGGCTCCTTGGCCGTGTCGATCACCGTGAGGTCGTAGCGGACGTGCCGGCTGAGCGCCGTTCCTGTGTCGTACGGGCCGCCCTGCGGGCCCAGCTCGACGCCGCTGTGCTGCTGGGAGTACGCGGGCGCGGAGAGCTTCTCGGCGTCCTTGGCGTCGGTGTACTGGGCGGGCGCGAACTGCTCGCTGAGGTCCTGCGTCTTGGTCAGTGCGCCGGCCATCACCGAGACGGCGAAGCGGTTGGCGTCGTCCGGCCGCTGGCTGCCGACCCGGTCGATCTTCAGGTCGAGTGGGACGCGGCGCTGGCTGACCCGCAGCGTGCCGACCGGGTGCAGCACGAGGTCGGTGTCGCCGGCATCGACCTGGCGCAGCGAGACGAGCAGGTTAGAGCCGCTGGGGAGCTGCGCCTTCCAGTTGGAGCGCTTGCCGAGCTCGTCGCCGACCATCGGCATCACGTGGACTGGCGGCAGCGTGGTGTTGCGGCTCTCGCCCCAGGTGATGTCGATCGGGACGGAGATCGAGAAGAAGAGGATCGAGATCGAGCCATGGCCGTGCGCGTGCCACGGCGTCGGCCCTTCGACGGAGAGGTCGATGTCGAGCGAGAACAAACCCGCGCCGAACACGTTGACCGAGAACGACGTAGTCACCCCGACGATCAGGTGGAACGGCGAGATCTGGATCAGCGCGTCGAAGCTCGAGTGGCCCTGCACGTTGAGCGCCGAGAAGCCGAAGTAGAACTCCGCCCCGGCACCGAACTGGACGGTGTTTGAGGTAACGGCGAAATAGCCCTCCGCCCGGATCCGCGCGTACGACTCGTTGATGATGTCCAGCTGGATCCGCTTGGGGCTCGGGAACGGCAGCGGCGGCGGGTTGAAGCGCGGGTGGAAGCCGCCAACGGAGACGACGAAGTTGGCATCGTCGCCCCAGGCGACGAGCAGCCCCATATCACCCTGGATCGTGATGAACAGGATCCGCGAGTCGAATAGCGAGGCGAAGAAGTAGATCCGCTTCTTGCTGAACTCGAGCGCGCCCGCAAAGTTGACCTGCAGCTGCAGGATCGCCGCGTCAGCGGTCGGCAGCGCCAGCTTGAGCACGCCGATGATCGCGATGTCGCCCGGTGGGACCTCCACGATGATTCCCAACGAGACGCTGACGAGCGTCGGCTCACCCCACCCCAGCTTCGCCATCGGGCCGATCAGGAAGGTGCCCTGCTGCGGCGGGAAGATCTCGCGCAGGTCGCTGATGATCTTGTCCGCGTTCGCGACGACGTTCTGCGGGAACATGATCCCGTTGATCGCGCCGGTGCGGACGCCGTCCATCAGCGCCTGCATCCGCATCGTCCGGTTGAGCCCGAGCACGCCGCCGACCGCGTTCAGGGTGAAGCCGAAGCCCAGCTGCAGCCCGGGGCCGAAGTCCGCGTCGAGGATCACGAGCAGCGAGAAGCCAGGCGTCCCGTCGGCATTCTTCGTGTTGATCAGCCCGATCGCCGAGACGCCGAGGAAGCCGGCGATCTGCAGCTGCAGCGCGCCGGCGTACTCGCCGCGGGCCGTGTCGATCGAGAGGAAGCCGCCGCCCGTGACGACACCCGCGTCGATCGCCAGCCCGACCCCGGTCGGCGGCTTGAACGCGAGCGCCAGGTTGACCGGCCCCAGGTTGCCGCCCTGCCCCGGGAAGGTCGCGTCGACCTCAAGCCCGATGTTCTGAACGGTCGCCGACAGCGGTCCGAGCTGCCCGGAGATCGTCACCCCGAGGCCGATCGGGACCTTCCCGCTCTCCGGCGCCAGTGTCAGCGTTGCCGAGGTGACGTCGACCGGCCCGATCGAGATGTGCACGGGAAGCTGGATCTCAAGGCCACCGCTGCCGCTGAAGTAGACGCCGGTGTGGCTGGAGAGCCCGACACCGAAGTTGAACGTCGCGTTAATGCCGCCGTCCGGGAGTAGCTTGGCGATGAACCCGTCGGCCTCACCGGGCCCCGGCTGGATGACCAGCTTGCCCTCGTGGAGCGAGGCCTCGACGAAGAAGTCGAGCTGGTTGTTTGCGGCCAGCTTGGCACCGGTCTTGACCGAAGCCCCACCGATCGAGAGGTTGCTGGCGTCGGTGGATCCGAGCAGCACCTGCGGCTGGCTGGCGCTCGACTCGAGCGCGACCGACAGGGAATTGCCGAGTTGGGTGCCGCCCCCACCCCCTGACGGCAGCACGTTGAACAGCAGCTCCGGCGGAGCCCCGGGGCGGAGCTTGAGGCCCGCGCCGCCCTGGAGGCTGGCGGCTGCCTCGAAGATCAGCTGCAGCGTGTCCGTCAGCGAGACGGTGGCGGACTCGCTTCCCGTGGCATAAGCGAGCGCGGCAAAGCCGGGCAGCTCTGCCCCGGAGCCGGGCAGCATGTACAGCCCGACACCGGCCTCGGCCTTCGCGGGGCCGCCTGGATTGCCCACGATCGGCACGCGCAGAACCCAGTCGTGGATCGGCGCGGTGCCTGGTGTCGCTGACGACAGCGCGGCCTGTACCTCCGCGCCGATCGGGTCAGCCCAGCCGCGAAGGCCGACGGCGTCGAACAGCGCCAGGATGCTCTGGAACCACTCGAGCTGCTTGAAGTTCGCGGTGCCCCATCCCCAAGCGTCCTTGAAGACCGCGGTTGGATTCGACAGCACGCTGCCGAGGTCGCTCCACACGATCGACCGCCTCGTGTACATCGGGCGTGTCGCCGAAGCGGCGACCGGCTCGACCCTGATCACGCCGAGCGTGAGCAGCAGCTGGCCGGGCAGCGGGTGGTTGCTGAGCAGGTAATCAACCAACAGGAAGTCGATCAGCTGCTCCGGGAACTCGGCCGTGAACTCGCCTGCAGGGACCGTGTTCGGCAGCGCCCCGCCCTGGCCCGACACGGCGTTGATCCCGCTGATCACGTTCGCGATCGCGGAGATCACCGACTCGACGGTGGAGGCATCGACCTGCCCCTGCTCCAAGACGTGGACGAGCGCCTCGACCGAGCCCCCGATCGCAGAGATCGGCGCCGGGATCGTCGGGAGATTCCAGCCGAGCTCGGCCATGAACGAACCGAACGCGGCCGGGGACTGCACCGCCGTCGCCAGCGGTCCCAGCGCGAGGCCGACTTCCTCGGCCAGTTCAGCAAGGGTGTCTCGGTCGGCCATCGCTCAGGGGGTCGTGTAGAACAACGAGCTGTCGCTCGTCAGCAGGTTGGTGACGGGGGCCAGACCGCTCCCGGCAACCGGGGAGAAGTTGAAGATCAGGTTCCCGGTCGCCGGATCGGTGACGGGCACCAGCACCGTGTAGATGTGCTGGGTGCCGACCGCGCTGAGCGTCGAGGCGTTCTGCGCCGAGAACGCCCAGCTGAGGTTGGCGATGAAGTCGGCCTTGCTCGACTGGTAGTACCGAACGTACATCGGGAACGGGTGCGTCGAGGCAAACAGCGGGTCGTTGTCGAGCGAGGCCTGCAACTGCGTCATCTGGCCGGCCCGGTCGGTCGGCATCGTCGTCACCGAGATCAGTTCCTGGTGGGTAATCGTGTCGTGCCGGAACCCGACCTTTTGGGGGATCGTGCTTTGGTTGCCGAACGTGGTCCCGAGCGGGACGCTCAGGTTCTGGGTATCCCTGTGGCCCATCCCTACGTTTCTGGGCACCCAGTCGGCCCACTTGGCTGTCGGCACCGCGGTGCCGTCCTTGAAGGTGAAGCCGCCGGCATCGAACGCCGCGGCGACCGCGGCTTTGTCGGCGTAGGCGGCCTTGTTGACGACCTCAAAGTTGTAGGCGAGGAACTCCAGGATTCCCGGCGCGCCCAGGTCGTACGCCTTGTGGAAGTGGAGCGGCGCGGTGATCGGGGACTGGTTCCCCATCGCCTCCTTCAACTTGTCGACGAAGGGCCGCGACACGCCGATGCGGCAGCCACGGATGTTGACCCCCATCGAGCCCAGGTTGTTCTGGGCGTCGTGGTTGACGTCGCTGGGGATCGCGATCGACCCAGGCGTAACGCCGGTGCCGAACGGGTCGCTGGTGGAGCCGGAGACTGCCCGCTCGACAGCTTCGTAAGTGGTGGGGCTGGTCTGCGTCCCGTCGAGCTTGATCTGCATCCAGGCGCGATCGCTGCCATGCGAGACGAGAAAGAGGTCGCCGGCGGGCTTCGCCAGCCCGGCGGTGTTGTGCAGGTATCCAAGGAAGTCCGAGATCGTGTGCAGCGAGGAGCCGCTCGCCACCTGCGTGTTCGGCCGCAGCCCGAACATCGACCGCAGCATCCCGTCATACGGGGTCACGCCAGGCGCGAACGCGTAGTCCACCTCAGGCGCCCCCGCGCCTTGTGTGCGGCAATCGCACCACGACGACGGCAGCATTCAGCGGTCCGACCAGCGTGCCCGACACCCGACCTCACCCGGAGATTTGACTTGACCCCACCACCATCCGTGGACCCAATCGCCACCCATCTCTTGCAGCGAGCCGCCCAGCCGGGCTGCCGCCGGTATCCGTACCAGTTCGCCAGAGCCGCGTCAATCAAGGCGGCTGGTCGCCCGCCGCTATAGAAAAACCGGTTTGCGGAGCTTCGCCTCGTTCGTTCAGCGTTATGAACTGGACTAACTTCGACGGTGCCTGAGTTGAGTGGCTTCAGGTGGTTGGTGGTGGTCAGGCAGGCTCCAGCAACCGGGGGCCAGTCACACTCTCGCAACAGGCGGCCCGCAGCACTCGGGGCGCGGGCGGACAAAGACGCGCACGCCACCTTTGCAGGGCACGTGCGGAACCTCGGGCGTGCGCTGCTCACCGCTCGTTGCGTACCTCCTCGCGGGGTCGGCCCGATAGGAGCCCCGCCGCAACTGACAGGGCCGCAGCCCGCTCACTTCGTGGTCCGTCGCTTCCGCTACGACACGAAGGCGGCCACCAGCCAATCGTGACCGGTGTAGGCGTAAATCACCCACCGACGACCGAGTGCGCTGACGACTGCTCTTGACATCTGACGGTGGTCGCCGCTCGCGATCGCATCGGCGACATCCCGATGGCCCGTCCAAAAGCCCCCTCGTGCCGAGCGCGACCTCAGCGCCGGAACGGCCCGCCTGGCTTCTGCATAGGCAGACTGGGAGACGGTGCTCGCGGCACGAACCGCTGCTAACGGCGATCGGCGAGATCCCGGCATCGGTCCACCGCGGCGGTCAGCGAGCCTGCGCGTGCCTGGTTCTGTCCGGAAGGAAGCGGGCGCTGTGCCGGTTACGGGCCGCAGATCACTGTCGGTTTGCAACCGGAGCAGCCGCCCCGCGGATCGGTGCGTCGCGCCGGCTACGATCGGAAGTAGCTGCGTCGAACCGTGCGGCTGACTGTTGCTTCGATGACGCAGCGCCCCGGTCGGCCGCTTGCTCGAGGAGCCGGCAAGCGCGCCTGAGCACGCACCTCGCACGCCGCGGCCGCTGCTCCTGCGCCTGCCGGAGCGGTAGCGCCGTCGACCTGGCGTCCGCGTCGAGGCACTTCGACGCGTGGCCCGCCGGTCGATGCAGTAGTTGGTCGCGCTCCGTGCGATCGCTGGTTGTCGTCCAGAGCAGGCACGTGCTCGGCGCCTGTGCTGGCTAGCGCTCGCGCAGGGAAGGGAGCGCCGTGCGTTTCGCGAGAAGGCGGGTCAGGCCGAGCGCTGGGAAGCGCCTACGTCTCGCGCACGCGGTACTCAGCGGACCCACGGGGACTCTGGAGCGACCGACAGGGTGGCCGCTTGAGATTGCGATTCAGCCCAGACCCGAGATTGGTGAGACGGCGGGCGCGCGCTCGAGCACCATCGTGCGTTTTGTGTCCCGTAGCACGCTGGTCATGCAGAACCGATCGGGGACCCAGCGCTTTTGGCTGAACAGCTTCGTCTGGTCGTCGAAGTGGGGTGACAGCGGGTTGTCCGACTGTGAGTAGGTGAGGATCGAGCCGCCAGTCGGGCAGGGTCCGTCGTTCCAGCTCACGACTTGGACGAACGAGGATCCTCCCAAGATCGGGCCGAACCCCTGGCCGGGTGTGAAGACACCGCCGATCGCGTTGAACTCCCCGTTGGGATCGCCGGGGCCACCGTGGATCGGGATTCGGACCCCATCGTGAACGACGGCTTGCACGTCGCCCGGGGTGGCGTCGAGCGGGATGTGCGCCCCCTTGAGATCCTGGATGGCGTCGCCGAGCGCGATCGACACCCCCGGATCACTGGTGTTCAGGCCGCGCGGCGTGTGCACCGGGTCGTTCACGTTGAACGGCTGGGAGAACGGCGACACCTTGTCGCCCATCACGTGGTCGACGAACCGCCGGAACAGCACCGCTCCGTGCGAGCCGAGGTTCTCATGCAGGCCCCAGTTCGCGAGCACGTTGCATGCGTCGCCGACCGCCACTGGTGTCCCGGAGCTCGTCGGCGCGAGCCCACCAGGAAGGCTGCGGCACAGCGCCACCAGCTGGTCGCGCCACAACTCGCCGGCGTACTGGCGGTTGGAGAACACCATGTTCTGCATGTCCTTGACAGTGAAGCCGGCCGGCCCGAGGCCGTCGGTCCCGGATACCCTGGCCTGAGTCATGATCAGCCCGATCCGGGTGCGCAGCGACCGCGGAGTGCCCACGTCGCCGATCACCCGGGCGTATCCGGTCAGCGGCCGGTGGGGGTTCGACAGCCAGTAGCTGTCGTTGGAGTTAGTCACGTAGTCCGAGCGGAACAGGTGGGGCAGATGGCTCGGACCGAACAGGCCTGGCTCGACGGCGTCCTTGTCGGTCTCCCAGTTGCACGCCGAGCGCGAGCCGTCGAGGATCGGCAGACCCACCTGGCTGAACGTGTAGGCACCCAGCGCGGTGTTGCAGCGGGACGCCAGCGCGTTCGAGACGTTGGGGACCGCGCCGACGTCGGCGAACAGCGCGTGGCCGACCTTGTCGGCGACGAGCGTGGTGTTCCACGGAGCCCCCTCGGTCTGCTCGAGGATGCGCAGCACCTGCGGCGCCGAGCCGGCGCGGTTGATTCCGAAGAACGTGTTCAACACGCGAAAGTTGTCGGCGTTGACGTCGCCGAACGCGAACGCGGTCGCCGACGTCCACCCGAGGGCGGTGCCCTGGAGTGAGTTCAACACTGAGCCGAAACGGGTCGAGTAGAGCGTCCGCGTGACCGGCGCCAACGAGCCGCCCGGCTGAAGGGCCTCGACGGTCACCTTGCGGCTGGTCATCCGCTCGGGATGGCCATCGTACAGATAGGTGGTCGGCGAGCCCGGGACGAGCGTGAGCTGGAAAAGCGTGAAGCGGAAGGCCCTCGACGCCGTGGCGCCCCAGGCCATCGTCGCGGTGTGGCCGAAGTTGATGCCCGGGAACCCGTAGAACGAAGCGCCCTCCACGTTTATCTGGCCCGGCACCGTGATTTGCGCCTGATAGAGGCGTTCGTCCCCGACCCAGGAGGCGTGAGGGTTGGCGAGCAGCAGGCCATGGCGGTGGTCGCGGGTGCCGGCACTCCCGACGGCGACGGCGTTCGAGCCGATCCCGCCTGCGCCGATCCCGCCTTGCGGCAGGCGCCGCGCAAGCAGCCCCGCCGTCCGCCGAGGGTCGAGCGAGGGCTCACCCGCACCGAGCAGCGCGCTGCCACTCAGAGCCGGCGTCGGCGGCGCCGCCTCGGCTATTCCCCGCATGGCGATGTCGCCGCTGGCGAGCTCGACGAACTGGTAGACGCGGCGATACACCTCGGCAGTGGTGATCGGGCGCACCCAGCTCTTGCCGCGGCAGCGCGGGTCGGGGACCCCGCGCGAGCCGCCGACGCTGTGCAGGTAGCGGTTGTAGCCCTTCACGTATCCGGCGACGATCTGCTTGACCTGCGGCACCGGCCCGAACGGCGGGCGCCGGGCCAGCAGCTTGTCGATGATCCTCGAGTCGATGATCTGCTTGAAGAAGAAGTCCGAGTCGATGTTGCTGACGGTGGTCCCGTTGAGGGGCATCTGGTACGTCGCGCTCGGCCCGAAGAAGCGGGAGCGCTGCGCGTCGACCGTGACGTACGCGTTCGCGATCGTGCAGATATTGTCGTGGGCGAGCGCGTAGCCGTAGCCCTCGCCGGCGCCGAAGTAGGTGGTCGCCCAGATATGAGGGACGCCGTACGACGTCCAGCGGATCACGACGGTCGGTCGTCCACCGACCGCTGGGCGGGACGATCCGCGCGCGCCAGGCGTACCTGCCCAGAGCGCCGCTGCCGACAGCAGCACCGCCGCCAGCCCGAGCACCAGCCACGTGGCGGGCAGCCTCCTCATCGCCGGCGGCTGTCCTGTTCCAGCCGCATCATCCCACCTCTTCGGACATACGCCTCAATCTCTCATTTCCGGAAAGAACTCCAGAGTTCATGAAGCACTAATTCACGGACTGTCCATACGACCCTCGCTAACGATTGCTGGAGTTTCCAAAGGTCGACGGACCTCGCACATCAGAAAGGCTGCGTACGGTGGGGCCGTACTAACTACGGATTGAGCCAGTGAGCGTAGGTCGGTGCGTCAGGAAGCTCTGGCGCGAAGCCATAAGTTGGCCGAGTTTCGAGTACGCAGCACGGCGCCGTGATGGCTTCCGAAACCAGAATCCAGACCCCGCGCGTCGGCAGCCGCAGCCTTCCCAGACGAGCTACAAAGGAAGCTGGCGATCGCCGGATTCTTGACGAGCGGGCTTCCGGAACCCCACGTGAAAGCAGTCAGCTGCTGGCGCTCGGGCGAAGTGATCACTCGGGACGAGGCGCACAACTCTCGCACGGCTGTGCCGCCGCCGAGAAAGCGGCAGAGCCGGGGGCCAGCGACGCTGAGTGTCGCAATCGCAGGGCGAGCCGGAGCCTCAGACGCCCCGAAAATCTTTGCCCCAAGGGACGAATCGCAGCAGCGCGTCGCCGACGTCGACGGTCTGCTCCATCCGTGAGCGGACCAGTCGTCTCGCCCGCCGCCGACACACTGCTCCTCCAGGCGTAACCGGGCAGCGCCGCCGTACCAATGCGGACGCCCTCCCAGCGCTTTATCGTCGTCGGCACATCTGACCGGATGGATCCCGGCGGTGATACAGGTGCCCGGGCGCTGCGTAGCCACAGCCGCAATTCTGCATGCCGCGACGCGGGCCCTGCTTCCGGCGACATGGAGGGACGCGACCCGTCCAGCCGCGAGCACCGCGGCCGGACGAAAGGAGGTCTTTCGCCTGACTGCCGCCGTCGATGGGTTTCCGCTTGGGTGGACTCGTCAGCCGCGCCCCGGCTCCGCGCTCACCGATCCCGTGGGTTGCAGCGACAGGCACGCTTTGCTGGCGGTTTGAAATGCGGGCGAGGTGGGGTCGAACTTGCTGCTGTCAAACGCGCCCTGGCTGTTTGGGTCCGGGAAGTTCGGGACGCCATGTGAGCGCAGGCAGCGAGCCCACGTGACCTCGGCGGCGATCTTCGGGGACGACCGTGTCGGAGCTTGCTGGCCGCCGGGCAGCAAGGTGGTGCACGCCTGGTTGGCCGCTTTGAACGCCGGGCTGGTGGGATTCAGATCACTGCCCGGACCGCCGTGAATGGAGAATGCGACGCCGCCGCCCGGGGGGGTAGTGGGGTCCGGGAAGTCCGACACGCCGTGGCTGCGCATGCATTGCGCGTACGCGACGAACTGGGCCTTGTTTGATCCGGAGGTGCGGACAGCCGGGCCGTTCGAACCGCCGCAGCCGGCGGCGAGCAACGCAAGACCGAGCAGCGTCGCCATCGCCGCTGTCCTGGTGATGGGAAGCGACCGTCGCCGACCCGGCCTGCGAGAGGCGTGCCGATCGTGGTCTTCGTGGTTGGACGCACTCGTCATCTCTTCTCTTCGCTCCTGTGCGTTTGGGGGACCGTCCCGGGCAGTTGTAGGCCAGAACCCCTGACAGGGATCTAACCGAGGGTGTTATCTCGCTGTAAGGTGGGCTGAGGCATCCTCAGGTGCGCACCGATCCAGATCGATCGCCAGGCGGCCTGGCTGACCGGTCAGCGATGGAGTCCAAGAGACATGTGGAGATGCCCAGCCCCGATCCGCGAACCTCGCCTGGGACGATCCGAGCGTCGTTCGTGCTCCGGCGCGATCCTGCTCGTTCGCTCACTTTCAGTTACGCGCCGCGAGCCCATTCTGCTCAGGTCGGTCCGGGTCCTCGATCGCTCGGCGCGACCCAGCCGAACATACGGCTCGTGCGGAGAGCAGAACAGTGCGCCCGAAGCGCGCCGGGCATAGCTTCCAGCCCCGCCTGCCGCGGCGCACGATCCGAGTGCGTCTCACCGCGCTCTTGTTTGCGGTCTTCCTCGGTTCCGGGGCCGTCCTGTTGGCCGTCACGTTCGCGATCTTTCAGGGCAGAACAGGCAACACCCTGCAAGCAGTGCCCGTCGGCCTGCACGAGCGAATCACCCCCGTCAGCTCCGACCAGCATCAGCTGCTGATCGCCTCCGGGATCGCCTTGGCGATCATGGCCGGGGTTTCGCTCGCCGTTGGTTGGCTGGTGGCCGGCCGGTTCCTGCAGCCGCTGCGCACGATCACGGCGACCACCAGAGACATCTCGGCCACCAACCTGCACGAGCGTCTGCGCCTCACCGGCCCCGACGACGAGCTCAAGGAGCTGGCAGATACCTTCGACCAGTTGCTCGACCGGCTGGAGCGGTCGTTCGCGTTCGAGCGCCAGTTCGTCGCCAACGCTTCCCACGAACTGCGTACCCCTCTCGCCGGAATGCGGACCTCGCTCGATGTGGCGATGGCCAAACCCGAACCAGTGCCCGCACACGTCCTCACGCTCGCCGACCGGCTGCGCCGCGAGCTCGACCACGTCGACCGGCTGCTGGAAAGCTTCCTCACCCTCGCCCACACCCAGCAGGGGCCGCTCGGCGACGAGTCGACGGTCTCGCTCGCCCAACTCGCCCGCCTCGCCCTCGAGCGCCGTGCCGACGCGATTTCGACGATGAGAATCGACGTCGAGCACCAGATGCGTCCTGACGCATGGGTCACCGGCAGTGAGACGTTGCTCTCTCGTATGGTCGGGAACCTGATCGACAACGCCATCGGCCACAACCAGCCAGGCGGCTGGGTGCGCGTCGCCACGACGGTCGACGAAACGCGTGCGCAGCTCATCGTCGAGAACGGCGGCCCACTACTCGACCCCGACGAAGTGAATAACCTCACCCAGCCGTTCCGACGCATCGGTGCCGCGCGAACCGGATCCGACGACGGCTTCGGGCTGGGGCTGGCGATCGTGTCCTCGATCGTCGAGGTTCACCGCGGCACTCTCGGCCTCGAAGTGCTCACCGACGGCGGGCTGCGCGTCTCGATCACCCTGCCCCTCACCGCCAGGACTGCCGCCGGAGCGCCAGCGTGAGAGTCCTAGTCGTCGAAGACTCCCGCACTCTGGCTGACGCCCTCGTCGACGGACTCCAAGACGAACAGATGGTCGTCGATGTCGCGTATGACGGCCTCCAAGCAGCAACGAAACTCGATCTCAACTCCTACGACGTGGTCGTGCTGGACCGCGATCTCCCCGAGCTGCACGGCGACACCATCTGCCGCATGATCACGGAGCGCGAAAACCCGGCAATGGTGCTCATGCTCACCGCATCCGGCACCCCGGCACAACGTGTCAGCGGCCTGCGCCTCGGGGCCGACGACTACCTCCCAAAGCCATTCCATTTCCCCGAGCTCGTCCTTCGCATCCGCGCTCTCGCCCGGCGCCGCCCCACTGCCCAACCCAGAATCTTCCGGGCCGCCGCAATCGAACTCGACCCCCTACACCACACCGCCACCCGCGATGGACGACGGCTCGACCTCTCAGCCAAAGAGTTCGCGGTACTGGAAGCCCTGATGCGCGCCCCACACGCCGTCCTCAGCGCCGAAGACGTGTTCGCCCAGGTATGGGACGAGAACGTCGATCCCTTCACCAACACCGTCCACGTCACGATCAGCCGACTGCGACGCAAACTCGGAGAACCCGCAGCGATCGAAACCATCACGAACGTCGGCTACCGCATCACACAATCCCCCGAACCGTCGTGAATCGAGTTCCATCCCGTCGTGCAGCGGAATGGCCGTGCGAGCTGAACACCCGTGCTGACACGAGAGCAAGTCTCCGCCGCTGAGGGCATCGAGTCCTCCTATTCGCCAGTTGCGCAACCGGCCGGGACGCCGGCCATCCCGGCGTCGTGAGCGACAGGTCCAGGGCCCTGCTCTTTCGCGGAAGGAGGAGCGGGTGCTTGCTCGATCCTGGCTAATCCCACCGCCCGGTTCTGCGGAACCAGGCCGGCGGCGCGACGATCGTCATTCCGCAAGAGCGATCGTCACGACCTCCCCGGAGCCGACGAGCGCAACGG
>CAVYQU010000002.1:0-23620 GCA_963770805.1 uncultured Solirubrobacterales bacterium
GTCAGCTACCCTGCGCCTTCGTGGAGCGTCAAGTCGAGAGTTCGGAGCAGCGCCGCGACGCGTCCGCGGAGGCGCCGCTGGCCAGGAGCGCCAAGGTGATCGTCGTGATGCCGGCCCGGAACGCCGCCCGGACGCTCGAGCAGACCGTGTCGGCGATCCCGACCGACGTGGTCGACGAGATCATCCTCGTCGACGACAAGTCCACGGACTCCACCCTCGACGTCGCCCGTCGCCTGCCGCTGCACCTGATCTGGCACCCGCACAACGTCGGCTATGGCGGCAATCAGAAGACGTGCTACCTCGAGGCGCTCCAGCGGGGCGCCGACGTGGTCGTGATGCTGCACCCCGACGGGCAGTACGAGCCGTCGCTGATCCCCCGGATGGTGGAGCCGATCCTGCGCGGGGACGCCGACATGGTGCTCGGGTCGCGCCTGGCCGAGCCCGGCGCGTGGCGGGAGGGCGGCATGCCCCTCTACAAGTACATCGCCAATCGCGGCCTGACCGAGATCGAGAACCGGGTCCTGCACGCCAACTTCACCGAGCTGCACACCGGCTACCGCGCGTTCTCCCGTGAGCTGTTGCTCACCGTCCCCTTCCTGCGTAACTCGATCGACTTCGTGTTCGACAGCGAGATGGTGATGCAGGCGGTGCACTTCGGCTTCCGGATCGCCGAGGTGCCGGCGCGGACGCGCTACTTCAGCGACGCCTCCTCGGCCTCGTTCGCCCAGTCGACCGTGTACGGGCTCAAGACGCTCGTCGCGGCCGGCCGCTACATCCTGCACCGCAGGCACGTGCTGCGCTCGCGCAAGTTCATGCCCTGAGGAGCGGTGGAGCGCCCGGCAACGCTGCCGGTCACTCCACACATCGGCGCCGCCGTCAGGCGTGCTGCGAGCGGTGACCGCCGGCCTCCGGCCCCCTGATCGGCCGGGCGGGCACGACCTCGCCGATCGAGATGCGTGCCGTGCGCCGCAGTCGCCGGCGCTCACGCAGCGCCGCCGGGAGCATGGGCAGCGCCGCCGCCATCGCCCGGAGGTGCGTAGCGAGCCGTCGCTCACGGGCCGCGTGCCACGCCCATCCCGCCTGCCGGTAGGCGACCTGCGGCAGCCAGCGGGCCGGGAAGGCCTTGGCCACGAGCACGATCGTGTTCCGGGTGACGAGGTATTCGTGGCCGCCTGGGAGCTGGTGCGACGAGCCGCCGCCGGCGTGCAGGGCCACCACCGGCTCGTAACGGCAGCTCCACCCGGCGAGGCGCAGGCGCAGCGAGAGGTCCACATCCTCGAGATAGGCGAAGTAGCGCTCGTCAAAGCCCCCGAGCCCGAGCAGCACGTCGCGACGGTAGAGCGCGGCCCCGGCGCAGGCACCGAAGACCTCGCCCGGCTCCTCCCAGCGCCCGTCATCGCGCCCGAAGCGCCCGCGCTGCTCGCAGACGCCGTCGCGGCGGAGCACGTCGCCGGCGTCGTAGACGATCGATGGGTCCTCGAGCGAGAGCATCTTGCCGGCCACCGCGGCCGCGCTCGGGTCGGAGCCGAGCGCGCGCACCATGCGGGCCAGCCAGTCGGCGCCCAACTCGACATCCGTGTTGACGAGGGCCACGAGCTCGCCGCGGGCGGCGGCGATGCCGCGGTTCGCCGCATGGGCGAAGCCGGTGTTGCGCGCCAGCGACAGGACGGCGACGCCGGGGCGCTCCGCGGCCAGGTACGCGAGCGAGCCGTCGGTCGAACCGTTGTCGACCACGACCACCTCCGCCGGCGCGAGGTCCTGACGCGCGATCGCGTCCAGGCAGGCGGGCAGCCAGCGGCGTCCGTTCCAGTTCGGGATCACCACGGAGACGCTCGGCCGCCCGGTGCTCATGCCGACGGCGGTCCGATCCAGGATGATGTGCACATGGTGCTCGCGCGCGCATCCGTCCTCGTCGTGGCCGTGATCGCCTGCGCCTGGTTCGTGGTCGGGATCCGGCAGGCCCACGACACCGCCGCGGCCACGTCGATCATCACCCACCGGGGTGGCCTGAGCGCCGCGCAGGTCGCGCACGCCCGCTCGCTGCTGAGTGCCGCAGGGTCGCTCAACCCCGACTCCCAGGTCGAGGTGCTGAGCGGACGGCTCGCGTACGTCGAGAACGAGCGGTCGAGCGCGGTCAGCATCTTCGAGAACGTGCTCCGCCGCGAGCCCGCCAACGTCCAGGTGTGGTTGCTGCTGTCGGAGGCGGCGAGCAACGACCAGCGACTCGTGGATCGGGCGTTCGTCCAGGTCACCCGCCTCGACCCGCGCGGTTGACCCGGGTGGGCGACGAGACCGGGCGTCGACTTACGCGGCGGCGGCATCGGGCCCGCTGAGCGCAGCGAGGAGTCGCTCGAGCAGCTCGTCGGAAAACGACAGGTCCCAGTCGCTGCTCCAGTGCACGCTGCTGCCTCGCGCCCGCGATTCGAGATCGCCGGACCGGTTTGCGGCGCTCCGCAGGCCGGCCGCGACGCCCGCAATGGTGGGCTCGACGGTGATCAGGTTCGACGAGATCGCGCTCATCGCCGCGGCGGTCTTGTTCTCGAAGCTGTTGGTCACCGCGAGCATCCCGGCCGAGGCCATCTCGATCGGGACGAGGCTCGGGTGCGGCGTGTACATCAGCGCCAGTCCGACATCGTGATCACGAAGCAGGTCGGCGTAGGAGGCCTGACCCGAGCGTGGCAGCAGCTCGAGCGCCTGCCCAGTCCCGAGCGGGATCCGCCGGCCCCGCTCGACCGTCCCGACGCCGTGCAGCTCCCAGCCGTCGGCGAACGCCCCCTCGGCCACCGCGCGCGAGAGCGCCAGTACGCCGAGCTCGAACATGTTGCGTGCGGCGTGCGGCTCCGGGCGGGCGTAGAACAGGAGCTTGCGGGGCCCGATGCGGGCCAGCTCGCCGGCGGTGGGCGCGCGGACCGGCGTGACAGCGTTCTGGAATGACGCCGAGCCTGCGTCTGCGGCCGCGCGGCCGCTCGCGAACACGCCGATCGAGTGAACGCGGAAGTAGTCGCGCAACAGCTCGCTCGAGAACAGGGCGAAGTGGCGCAGGCTGTAGGACTCGTGGGCGAGCGCAGCGTAGGTGCCCATCGGGAACGTGAACGGCTCGTACTCCTGGATCAGGTACACGAACTGCTCGCCGCCGACCGACCGAACGGCATCGTCGGCGATGTACGCCGTCCACCACGTGCTGGCCACGAAGCTGTCCGCGCGGCTGACCTCGATCGCCGACGCCTCGCGACCGAAGATGACCTCGATCCTGTCGAAGAGACCACGCAGGCCGCTGTAGGACTCGAGCGTCTGCTTCCAGCCGGAGGGCAGCTGCCCCACCGGATCGACGGTGACGACCCGGACCCGGGCGCCGCGCTCGGCGAGCCGCCGGGCGAGGTTGAGCTTGGCGATGTAGCCGCCGAAGAAGTGACGCAGGTCGAAGGTCGGGATCAGCAGGTTGATGCGGGGCGGCGCATCGTCGGAGACGACCCAGCGCAGCGGAGCGATCTTGTCCGCGATCTCGCGGGCCGGCTCGGGCGGCGCCGAGCGGCCCGGCTCGACGACCAGTGACGGAGGCGGGAGGGCATCGAGTCGGAGCCGTCCGACGGGCCGTTCGCCGGCGGTGAGTGCGAGCAGGCGGCGCCAGGCGAACGCGTGGAAGAGCATCCACTCGGCACCGAGCGTCTCCGGCCGGCCGACGAGCTCGCGCGCTCCCCGCAGGCCGAGCTGCGCCAGGGAGACCAGCGAGCGGTCGGTGCCGAGGAAGCGATCGAGTGTCCGGCGCTTGGCCGGCGCCATGCGCGCGCCGCAGCGGAGCTTCAGGACGGTGGCGAACTGCTGCAGCCGGCAGACGTCGACGAAGTAGTGCAGGCGCCACATGCGCACGCGCTCGCGCACGTCGCGCTGGTGCAGCAGGCGGTCGCGCAGCGAGGTCATCTGATTTGCGGCCTCGTGCCCCAGCGAGGCACTCCCATGCTGGACGTAGTCGTACAGCGGGCGCTCGACGAAGGCGATCTCGCCCCGGGCCAGCGCCACCAGCGCCACCCAGTGGTCGTGGAAGTGCGCGAACTGCGCCGGCGGGAACGGGAGCGCGTCCTCGAGCAGGTCACGACGGAGCAGCGAGGCTGCCCCGGTGACGGCGTTGGCGACCAGCAGCGAGAGGAGGTCGGAGTGGTTGTTGGTGCGCCGGTTCCACCACGTCTCCGAGATCAGCTGTCCGTCACGCGAGACGACGCGCGCGTCGCTGTAGACGAGCTGGGCGCTCCCGATCGCGCCGATCAGCGTTGCGAGCTTGTCCGCATGCCAGTCGTCGTCCTGGTCGGCCATCGCCACGTACTCGGCGTCGGGTCCCACCATCGCCAGCGCGCGCTCGAAGTTGCGATAGAAGCCGAGCCGCCGGGGCGAGCGCGAGACGGCGAAGCGCGCGTCGCCGCCGATCTCCCGCTGGAGCGCGGCATAGGCATCGGGGGTCGAGCAGTCGTCGCTGATGAAGCAGATCCAGTTCCCGTGGGTCTGGGCCCGGATCGAGTCGAGCTGGCGCCGCAGCAGGTCGAGCGGCGGGTCATAGGTCGCCATGCAGATCGCGACGCGCGGGCCGGGCGCGTCGGGCCACGGTGCGACGACCGGCTCGGCCGCGGGCAGCACGCGGATGCGGGTGAGCTCGGCCACGACCTCGCCTTCCGGCTCGAGCCCGGCCCGCAGCGAGAGCTCGAGCTCGTCGCCGGTGGCCTGCGGCGTGATCTCCACGATCCCCCAGAAGCCGCTGCGGTAGCTGTGCAGGAGCGGGTCCTCGGCGGAGCCCGGGTCGCTCGTGAGCCCGACCGTCGCGGCTGGCTCGAGCTCGGGATGCAGAGCCTGGAACGGGTCCAGTCGCGGCATCCCGTGGGCCATCACGGGTTGCGCCGCTCCGGCGAGCACGAACTCGAGCGAGCGAATCCGCGCCTCGGGGCAGAAGCACCAGCCGCACACGAATAGCGCGGTGCCGCGCCCGACCGCCAGCTCTCGCGGAAGCTCGCATTCCAGCTGCACGTGGAGGTCCGCGGGTGGCACGCGCGGGAAGCGTAGACGAGACCTCTCAGCTCGACTCGCTTTGCTCGGTGGCCGGATGCCCTGATCGTGGACGCGACCACGGATGCACGCTGCGCGGCCACCGTTTGAGCCGCATGACCGGACGCTCGAGCAGGTAGTAGCTGGCGGCCGCGCACGCGCACGAGATCGCAAAGGAGCCGATCAGGACGAGCAGGTAGCGCTGTGGCAGGGTGTCGCCGGCGACCATCTTGGCGACCTGCGCGATCACGATCGTGTGGTACAGGTAGAAGCCGTAGGACACGAGCCCGAGCCACGCCAGCGCACGGACGCGCAGGACGCGTCGGACCAGTCCCCCCGCCTCGTCGCCGAACACCCCAGGGAGGAGGACGAGGAGAGCCACCAGCCCATACAGCACGTGGACCGAGAGGTTGCTCGCAACGGACGAGCCGGAACGTGCGACCTCATGCAGGAGCACGAGGCCCGCGACCGCCGCCACCCAGAAGACCGTCGGCTGCTGCGTGACCAGGCGAGCGACGGGGGAGCCCCCTGTCCGGCTCGCGTCGGACACGCTCGCGATCGCCAGCCCCATTCCGAGCGCGAACCAGAAGAACGTGCCCGCCAACGTGGACACCGTGGCGAACTCCGAGAAGGCGTTGAAGTGGGCTCGGAACAGGAGCGAGGCCATCGCCAGGGCGCTCAGGAGAGCGATGTCCCCACGGAATGACCGGCGCCGCCCGGCGAGCTTGGCCGCGGCGAACGCGAAGATCGGGAGCGCGGCGTAGAACGTGATCTCGATGCACAGAGTCCAGGCGACACCGATGCCATGACCGATTGTGGCGATGCTGTAGATCTGGCCGAAGCCGTAGAAGATCCACCAATTGCCGGCCGTTACGCCGCTGATGAGGCCGGCGAGGATGAACACGGTGAGCGCCATCCAGTACGCGGGGACGATTCTCAGGAACCGCCGCCGGGCATATCCGCGCAGGCTCAGCTTGCGTCCGGCCCGGCGAGCGGACAGGAAGGGCCGGTAGAGCAGGAAGCCGGAGATGAGAAAGAAGATGGCGACACCCTCGTATGCGACCTCCGACGCCATCTGTACGAGTTGAGGATTCCCGGGCAACCAGTAGAGGTAGGTGACGGTGATCGTGTGACCGAGGAACACGCTCAGCGCGGCCACGGCGCGCAGCGAATCGAACAGCGGGAACCGGGGGTTCCCGGGTGGCGGCGCGAGGTTCGGCGCGACCTCGGCGATGTCGTCCGCCCGATGAACGTCGGGCATTATCTGGTCGGGCAAGACCGATCCCAAGCTAGCCACGCCGCCCCCCGGCGTCAAGTCGGGGTCGTGCGCCGCGCGAGGGGTCGCGCAACTCGGATACCGTGCCACCGATGAGCCGCACGGAAGCCGCAACCCAGGCGCAGCAGGTGGACCACGAGGCGTTCTGGCGCGCGCTGCGCGCTCGCCATCCGCGGCTCCGCCTAGCGCTGCCAGAGGACGCGCGGGTGACCGCGCTGCACCGTGGCGAACGCTCCGAGTTCCGCTCCCCCCTGGACACGATCGCGCAGATCCTGCGGCTGGCCTGGGTCAGCGACGCGTTCCTGGCCCAGGCCTTGTACCGCGTGAAGGCCCGGCTGCAGGCGCTGGGCGTGCCCGTCCTGCCTCGGCTGGCCCACCGGCTGGCGATGGCGATCGGCCAGATCTCGATCGGCGACCCCGTCGTGGTGGAGCCGGGCATCTACATCATTCACGGCCAGTTCGTCGCCGACGGGTTGGTCGAGATTCGCACCGGCGCCGTGATCGCGCCCTTCGTGACGATCGGCCTGCGGGCCGGCGACGTGCGCGGAGCGACGATCGGGCGCGACGTCAGCATCGGGACCGGGGCGAAGGTGATTGGCGACGTGCAGGTGGGCGCGGGCGCGCAGATCGGCGCAAACGCCGTCGTCGTCAACGACGTTCCGGCGGGTGCGACCGTGGTGGGGGCACCGGCCCGAGTCACCGGCGAGCACGCCGGCTCAGCCCGGTGAGAGCCCCATGGTATTTTGACCGCCATGTGGAACTTCAGGCGGAAGTCGGGAAAACAGGACGAGGGTGGCGTGGCGGTCGTGGAGCGGTCGATCAATCCGCTGGAGGATTTCGACGGCAGCGACGAGCAGCTGTTCGCGGAGGTCGAGCGCCTCAGCGAGGCCGCGCGGCGCGAGCGCAGCCGCGCAATCGAGCGACGCCTGGTGGGCCTGCGGCATCTCGCCGGCATCCGCCTGATGGATTCGGCCCGGCCCGACCCCGTCCATCCTGAGCCCGACTTTGGACGGCTCCCCGAGGCCGACGGCCTGCCGGAGATCGCCGCCGCGGATGTGACCCCAGAGCTGCTGCGCGCCGGCATCCTGCGCGACGGCTGCCTGCTCGTCCGCGGTCTCGTCGGACGCGACGAAGCGGTTCGGTTCGCGCATCAGATCGACCGGGCGTTCGAGGTGCGCGACCGCCACGACGCGGGCGAGCCCTCCGTCGAGGGCTATTACGAGGAGTTCACCCCGGATCCTCGCTTCAACGCCGAGCTGGGCCGATCGTGGGTCAAGGAGGGCGGCGGCGTGCTGGCCTCAGACTCGCCGATGCTGTCGTTCGAGATGATGGAGATGTTCAGGGCTGCGGGCGTGCCGAAGCTGGTCGCGGCCTACCTGGGCGAGCCGGCACTGAGCTCGCTGCAGAAGACCACCCTGCGCAAGGCCGAGCCATGGGTCGGGGGAGCCTGGCATCAGGACGGTGCCTTCATGGGGCCGGTACGGTCGCTGAACCTGTGGCTGTCGCTGTCGCGCTGCGGCGATGAGTCGCCCGGACTCGACGTCGTGCCGCGCCGGCTCGACTACCTGGTCAAGACAAAGACCGAGGAAGCGGTCTTCGACATGCAGGTCTCGCAGCTCAAAGCCGAGGAGGCCGCGGGCGACAAGGCGATCATCCGCCCCATCTGCGAGCCCGGCGACGCGCTGCTCTTCGACGAGCTGTTCCTGCACCAGACCGGCTCGGACCCGTCGATGCCGAAGCCGCGATACGCGCTCGAGAGCTGGTTCTTCGGGGGCTCAGCGTTCCCCGGTGACTACGCTCCGATCGCGATCTGAACTTGGGCTGGGGTGAGCCACCCCCCGGCGAGCCGGTCCTCGAGCCCCAGGACAGCCCCGGTCACCCGATGGCGCCGTGGTTCGCGCACGCGCGCGAGGCGCGGCGCGCGCACTACGCGTCGCGACTCGCACCGCGAGCACCACGGCGCCGGGCGATCATCACCATGGTGCACAACGAGTCGGTCTTCCTGCCGATCTGGCTTGGTTACTACTCGCGCTTCTTCAAGCCCGAGGACATCTATGTTCTGGACAACGACTCCACCGACGGATCGACTCTGGGTCGCGGGTTCGTCCGCGTCCCCGTCGCGCACGAGAGCGTCGACCACACCTGGATGGTGCGGACGATCGAAGGCCTCCAGCACGAGCTTCTCGATGACCGGGATGTTGTCGTTGTGACTGATGTCGACGAGATCATCGCCCCGATACCGCGGTTCGGAAGTCTCGGCGATTACCTCGACCGCTTCGACGAGGAATGGGTCAACTGCCTTGGGTATGAACTGCTGCACCTGAAGGATCGGGAGCCGCCATTCGACCCACGCCGGTCGGTGATGAGCCAGCGTCATCACTGGTTTCCGAACGGTGGCTACGACAAGGCGGCGGTGGCCAGCACCCCGATGACATGGCGGGCCGGCTTCCACGGCCGGGCCGACTATCACTACAACCTCGACCCAGATCTCAGGCTGATCCACCTCCACCGGATGGACTACGACATCTGCCTCCAGCGCCACCGCTCACGACGAGCTCGGCGCTGGGGCGAGATCGACCAGCAGGAGGGCTGGGCGCTCCACAACAGGATCACGGAGGAGGCCGAGTTCGAGCGCTGGTTCTACGAGGACAGCTGCTTCGAGGGCCTCGAGATCAGACTCGAGGAGATACCGCCGGTATGGCGCGACGCGTTCTGAGGGCCCGGGCGCTGGATGCGGCAGGGCGCCTGAGGCAGGTCCGCGATCGTCTGCTCCTACCCGAAGCCGCGTCGGGTGCCGAGCAGTGGCAGCGCGAGGTGCTGAACGAGGCGGTGAGCCGCCACATCGCGTCGCTCGACCCGTCGCGCCGGACCGCAGTCGAGATCAGTGGCGACGCTCAGGCCAGGCACGGATGGGAGAGCTTCACGAGCCTCAACTATCCGGAGTTCGACCTCTGCGCTCCGCTGGTCGAACGTCAGACGTTCGACGTCGTCATCTGCGAGCAGGTGATCGAGCACGTGCTCGACCCCGTCGCGGCGGTGGCAAATCTACGCGGCCTGTGTACGCCCGGGGGTCACGTGATCGTCTCAACGCCCTTCCTGATTCGCGTCCACGAGCTGCCGATGTTCGGCATGCACGACTACTGGCGGTTCACGCCCCGCGGCCTACGAACCCTGCTCGAGCGCTCCGGCCTCGTCGTCGACGCCGTCGGGTCCTGGGGGAACCGCAGCTGCGTGGCCGGAAATCTCGACCGCTGGCCCGCGTACCGGCGCTGGCACTCGCTGCGCAACGAGCCCGACCTCCCGGTCCAGGTGTGGGCGTTTGCCAGGAACCCTGAGTGACCCGGGACCGAACGGCCCACCTGTGCTCCGGCGATTGCACCTAGAATTCGCCGCCTCGCCAAGGGAAGCCGAGGGGGATCGTCATGTGGAACGGTGGTGAAGTCTCCGTAGTGCTCATGACCTATGCCGAGCGCGACTCGATCCGCGAGGTGATCACGGGGTTCTTCGACACCGGTCTCGTCGATGAGGTCGTCGTCGTCGACAACAACGCGGAGCCGGGCACGGCCGAGGAGGTTGCCACGACGCGCGCGCGTCTCGTGCACGAGCCGCGTCAGGGCTACGGGCACGCCACGCGGCGCGGCCTGGTCGAGGCGCGGGGCGAGCTGATCGTGCTGGCCGAGCCCGACGGCACCTTCCTGCCCCAGGACATCCTCAAGCTGCTCGTCTACAGCGCGGAATGCGACGCCGTGTTCGGCACGCGGACGACCCGCGAGCTGATCTGGGACGGAGCGAACATGGCCCGGTTCCTGAGATGGGGGAACTGGGCCGTCGCGAAGCTGATGGAGGTCCTGTTCAACACGAGTCACCTGAGCGACGTGGGCTGCACATACCGGCTCCTGCGCCGCGAGACGGCGCAGCGCGTCGCCCAGGACATGACCGTGGGCGGCAGCCACGCAGGCGCCGAGATCATGCTCATCACGATCCTGTCCGGAGCCCGGTTCGTCGAGGTGCCGGTCAACTACCTGCCGCGCGTGGGTGTCTCCTCGGTCACCGGCAGCCCGCTCAAGGCGGTGCTGGTAGGGCTGCGTATGATCCAGCTGGTGTTCCGCTTCCGGCGCTCGACCCCGCGACGCCGGGCCCGGCCGACAGCCTTCGTCAAGTCGCAGCACGCTCAGGAACGCGAGATTCGTGAGCAGCTCCCACTTTGACGAGATCGCGACCGTCTATGACGAGTCGCTGCCCGCCCACGTCGTCGAGCACTACCTGAGCAAACGGGTCGCGTTCGTCGTCGAGCACTGCCCGCCCGGGTCCGGCCTCGACGTCGGCTGCGGGACCGGCGTGCTCGCCGAGCGCCTAGCCGGCGCCGGCTACCGGATGGTGGGTGTCGACCCGTCCGAGGGCATGCTGGAGATCATGCGCCGGCGGACCACGGCGGTGGAGCCGGTGCAGGGATCGGGCACCGAGCTGCCGTTTGTCGATCACAGCTTCGACGTCGTGCTGACGGTCGCTGTCATGCACCACATCGCCGATCCCTCAGACGTGCGCCGGACGCTCGCCGAGATGGTCAGGGTCGCCAGACCGGAGGGCCGGATCCTGATCTGGGACCATAATCCGCGCAATCCCTACTGGAGCCGTCTGATGGCGCGCGTCCCCCAGGACACGGGCGAGGAGCGGTTGATCAGCGAAGCGGAGATCGTCACCGGATTGAGAGCCGCAGGCGCGAGGATCCTGCTCTCCAAGCAGCTGGGCATGGTCCCCGATTTCACCCCGCCGGGCGCGTTGCGTGCCGCTGCGGCGGCGGAGCGGGCATTCGAGCAGACGCCGCTGCTGCAGCGCTATGCGGCCCACAATGTGATCCTGGCGACGAAGTGACCGGATCGGCAGCGCTCCGCGCCCGCTGCCCATCCGGTCACGGCGCCGTGCGGGGCATCAGTTCCGCGACCACGAATCCCTGCTGATCCTCGTAGATGGGCCGAACGCGGAACCGCTGATCGATTCGGCCGAGGATCCATTCCGCCTGCGACGTACCCATCCCGATCGGATGCGTGAGCGGATCAATCGACGGGTGCGCCCGCAGCGTGGCCATGATCGTGAGCGCGGTTCGATCGATGAGCACGCGTTGACCCGGGCGTAATTGATCGATCTGTTGCGTGAGCTTCGGTATCCACGCCTGTGGCACGAAGCTGTCCATGTTTCCGAAGCCGATGAACAGGCGGTTGGCCAGCCCGCTCCGGACGAGCAGCTCGATCTGAAGGTCCTGGGCCGTGGGCAGCAGGACGAGAGGTCGCCGTCCGGGTAGATAGCGAGCCACCAGCCGCTGACCCTCCGGCGCCCGGGGATCGATCGGGGGTGGGTGCCACAGGCGATGAAGAGCGGACACCAGACCTCCGCCCGGATATGAGTGTGCGAGTGCCGAACGCGAGAAGCGCTCGCCGGCAGCCGGCCACGCGGCGGCGAGCATGACCACCGCGACCCACATCGCCACGGCCAGGGCGCCGCGGCGCAGTGCCGGCGAGACCTCCTGCCGGGAGCGGAGGAGCAGGCTCAGCCAGAGCGTGCTCGCGAGCAGCAGCGGCAACGTCGTGTAAGCGAGCAGATACGTCGACGATCGGTTGTCGGTGTAGCTGAATACGGCGATCGAATATGCCGTCGTCCCCGCCAGGGCGATCAGAGCGATGCGTTCTCTGCGAACCACGGCGGGAGCACGGCTCGCGAGCAGCGCGATCGCGATCGCCGACGCCAGAGCGCCGGCGCCGACGGCCAGCCCGGGCGACCAGTGCTCGAATCCGTACGTGATCGACCCCTCCTTGCCGCCCAGGAGGAGAGCGTGCAGATAGGCGAGGTACTGTCCCCAGTCGGGCAGCTGGCCTGTGCCCACGAGGATCGCCCCGGCAAAGATGAGATGGGCGCACACGCATGCCGCGATCGCGAGCCCGACCTGCCGGGCGAGCCAGCGACCTCGTCGGCCCACGGGCGCCAGCCATGTCTCCAGCGCGATCATCGCCGCGAACGTGATCACGGTGTACGCGAATCCTTCGAGCGCCCAGATCGCGGAAACGCCGAGGACCCCGAACGCCGCTGCCCGGGCAATCCGAGCATGGCGTGGCCAGCGTGCCGCCGCAACCATCGCGACAATCAACGCCATCGGCAGCCCGAAGCGCAGCGGTCCCTGCTCCGGCAGCGCCCCGACCGGGTAGTGGAGGTTGTAGATCAGGGCCACGACGGCGACAGACAGCGCGGCGATGGCCAGCGATCGGGGTGTGCGGGCCAGTCGCAGGACCCCGTAGCCGGCCGCGTAGAACAGCGCAGTGAGGATCGCGTCGAGGAACCCGAACGTGCCGTAGCCGATCGGCGCAAGGTGAAACCACCCGTCCAGGAAGTACAACATGCCGGCGCCGTATTGCGAGACCGGGCTGTTCACCATCAGGCCGCCGCCGCCGAGGAGCTGGTTCGCCGGTCCGAGGATCCAGTCGTGCTGGAACTGGATGATGCCGGGTTCGAAGAAGGCGTTGGGAATCGCCGCCGACGTGCGGAAGATCACGGTGTCCGGGATCGCCAGCAGCAGAAGGATCACGGCCACGGCGTCGATTCCAGAGCCGAGCGCGCGCCCGACCCGTGGCACGCGCAGACGGTCGCCGGCGACCAGCACGGCGATGCCGCCGACGGCTCCCACGATCAGCACGACCCGGCTCAGCGACCTCCAGCCCGTGACGCAGAGAACAAGCGCGCACAGGAGCGCCGCCCCGATCGCCGCTGCCGGGAGCCCATAGTCGCTGAGTGTCAGCAGCGATGGCCATCGGCCGCCCCGAGCGGAGCGCGCAAGGACCACTCCCGCCAGGATGGACCAGCCGATCACTCCGGCGAGCAGGACTTCCAGCCCGTCTCCCCAGGGGAGTCGGGCGGAGAGCTTGACCAGGAGGATGGTGGCGGCGAGCGTCGCCGCGAGCCCGGCGGCGACGACGTCAAGGGCCTCGTTGTTCGGACCTCGTGCGATGCTGTCGGCGATACGAGGAACGGCGATCAGCACGAGCGGCAGGACAATCGCGAAGGCGGCGAGGTAGAGAGCGGTCTTGGCGTTCTGTCTCTGCCCGATCACCGCCGCGACGATTCCGGAGCCGCTCTGCGGGAACACGAGCACGACGGCGGAGACAGCGACGAGCATCAGGGCGACCGCGAGCGTGACGGTGAGTCCCAAGGTCGGGCCGTAGGATGCCCGCCTTCCGGGTTCCCCGACCGGCGAGTGGTGGCCCGCGCCGGGTGGGCGTCGAACGTCCACGCTCACCGGGCTAGCTCCGGGTCCTCGCGCGGCTCGCGTAGATCGCCACGAACGTGTCGACGGTTCCGGGGTACACGTAGTACGCGATGCGGCGATAGGAGGCTGGGATCTGCTTCTCCACCAAGGCGGTCATGCGCTGGGTCAGCACAACCACGCCGCCGTGCGCGCGACTCTCGACGACGAAGAGGCGACCGCCGTGAGCTGCCGCGGCCGCCGCTGATGTCGCCGCCGACAGCGGCACGATTCGATCGTAGAGTCCAAATGGATGATCGCGCTCGGCCGGTATGCCCGCGCGGAACACGGCGATCGGCTTCTGCAGCGTCACATCGAGGCCGGTCAGCGGCCCCGGGCTGAGCACGCCACTCTCGTCGATCACGACGTCGCCCGGGCGCGCGTGGCGGTCGATCAGCTCCGCGACGGCCTGGTAGTCGGGTCGCTGATATCGGGCTCGAGCATCTTCGCTGCGCCGAGCGCGAACGCGGCGACCGCCAGCGCCGCGGCGGCGATCCGGAGCCGCGGCCCCGCCGTCATCAACAGCGCAGCGAACGAAAGCGCGAGCGCCGGCCAGGACGCCGCGAGGTTGCGGACGTCGAGTAGGTGGTTGCCGAGCGCGCTGGCCACCGACTCTCCGATGGGCACCGACAGGGCAAGCACGACGATGAGAACGAGTCGACGGTCGAGGCGAGCGGTCAGCGCCCTGGATCGCTCGCGATGGACCCGGGTCGTGATCGCCGCGACGGGCATCAGTGCTGCGAGTCCGAGCAGGACGAGCGCGGCCGTGCCGGGCAGCTCCGTCAGCCGCGCCGTTCCGGCCAGGGGATAGCCGATGGCCCAGTCCTCGAGGTACAGGCGGGCGTAGTGCGCGGAGAAGGGCGAGAGCGCGGACAGAATGCTGAGCGTGGGGGAGTTGAGGTCGTTGATCAGCCCTGGGACCCATGGCAGCACTCCGGCGACGGCACCGAGGTTGGCCAGCAGGGCAGGCCGTCGGGCTTCCGGGTGCGCCCACCACAGCCACAGAAACTGGGCGCCGAGGACGAATACGCACGTGTAGTGGGTATAGAAGGCGCCACACGAACAGACTGCGTAGGCGACCCACCCGCGCGCGCGACGCGTGTCGAGGGCGAACAGCATCGAGAGAGTCGACAGCGTCGTGAGCAGCATCATCACTGCGTAACCACGCGCCTCGGCCGAGTAATAGATCATGAACGGCGAGAGGGTGGTCAGTGCGGCGGCCAGCACGGCGGCGGGTCGGCCCACCGTGCGCAGCCCGAGCCGATAGATCGCCGGGATCGTCAACGTGCCGGCCACGATCGAGGGCGCGCGGACCAGCTCCGGGCTGTGACCGATCTGGGTCGTCAGCCAGGACAGGACGAAATACAAGGGCGGGGTGATCTCGGCGTGCTGGATCTTGTCGTTGCCGTACAGGAGCGAGAGGACACCCCTGAGGCTGTGCGTTGCGACGATCCAATAGGTGGAGAGCTCGTCGGCGAACAGGGACTGATGAGCCACGATCAGCCGGATCGGGATGCCGATCAGCATCATCAGCACGACAGCCACCGCTGGTCTGGTGACGCGACTGCGGACGGACGTCGCCGAGAGCTCCGGACGACCGACGGGCGCCGCCGCTGGCGACTCGGCGAGCTCGCGACCAATCATCTGGGCGAGACTGTATCGGCCGCGGGCAGTTGGTTCCCAGGCGACGCGGTAGCCTGACGGGATGCTCGCCAGGACTCAAAAGGATGCGGTCGGCGCCCCCCCGAGCTCCGAGCCCGCGAGCACGACGCCGGGCGGTGGCGTGGCGAGGATCGGAACCGTCGCGGCCACCAGGGCAGGCGCCGGATCCGGGCCGGTCGTGATCGAGGCTCGGGGCGTCAGGAAGTCGTTCCGGATCCCGGAGCATCGGATCGATACGCTGAAGGAGCGCGTCACGCGTCCGTTCAGCCGCCCCGACTATCGCGAGCTCTGCGCGCTACGGGACGTCTCGTTCGATGTCCACAAGGGAGAGTTCTTCGGGATCGTCGGTCGCAACGGATCCGGCAAGAGCACGTTGCTGAAGATCCTGGCCAGCATCTACCGCGCGGACGCGGGCAAGGTCCGGATGGCCGGCAGAATGGCCCCGTTCATCGAGCTCGGCGTCGGGTTCAACCCGGAGATGACCGCACGCGAGAACGTCGTGCTGAACGGGGTCCTGTTCGGCCTCAGTCGCCGCGAGGCGCAGAGCCGGATCGACGCTGTGCTCGACTTCGCCGAGCTCCGCGATTTCGTCGACCTGAAGATCAAGAACTACTCATCGGGGATGATGGTCCGGCTCGCGTTCGCGATCATGGTCCAGGCCGACGCGGACATCATGCTGATCGACGAGGTGCTCGCTGTCGGCGACGCCGCCTTCGCCCAGAAGTGCATGGACGTGTTCCACGAGCGCCGCGCGGCCGGCAAGACGATCGTGTTCGTGACCCATGACATGGCCACGGTGCAGTCCATGTGCCACCGCGCCATGGTCATCCACGACGGGGAGTTGCAGTACGTCGGTGACCCGGAGGACGCGGCGCTGCACTACTACCGGCTGAACTTCGCCCACCGTCCGACCGAGGACGGCGAGGCCGTGATGGCGCCGGACAAGGACTCGGTCGCCATCGAGATCAACGGCCGTGCCGTCCGCGCTCAGCTGCTCGATGATGCGGGCAGCCCGGTCGCCAACGTCGAGCAGGGCGCGCCGATCGTCCTCGATGTGGTGATCGAGGCGGCGCGCGAGTTGATCAAGCCGATCTTCATCGTGCACGTGCTCAACGCCGACCACGTGGTCGTCTTCGGCTTCACCCGCAGGCTCGATGAGCGCCTCGCGCCGGGCCAGCGGGTGCGCTTGAGCGGCGAGATCGAGAACCGACTCGTCCCGGGCCGCTACGCGATCGATTGCTGGATCCGCCGTGACCGCGGGTTCGGCGACATGGGGGTCCAGGGGATCCGGCTGATCCAGTTCATGGTCTATGGGACCGCGCCGCGGTTTGGGATCGTTTCGCTGCGCACCACCGTCGAGCCCGCTCTCGACGAGTGAGCGCCACCGAGGGTGACCTGACGCTTCGCGAGGTGCCGGGCCCCTCGGCGCTCGGCGGCGGCTGTGCGGCGCTCGCTGGAACTGCTCTACCTGTTCGCCGTCACCGAGTTCAAGAAGACCTACTTTGGAACCGTGCTCGGTTACGCCTGGTCGCTGGCCCGGCCGCTGATGCTGTTCGCGGTGCTGGTCACGGTCTTCACGCAGATCTTCCACCTCGGCAAGGTGCCTCACTATCCGGTGCTGCTGCTGATGAACATCGTCCTGTTCGGGTTCTTCCAGGAGGCCACGCTCATCGCTGTGGGGTCCGTGGTGGGGCAGGAGGCAATCGTGCGCAAGACGCAGTTCCCACGCCTTGTGATCCCGCTGGCCGTCGTCCTCACAGCGCTGTTCAACCTGCTGCTGAACCTGGTCGTGGTCTTCATCTTCATTCTTGCCTCGGGCGTCACCCCGACCTGGACCTGGCTGCTGTTCCCGATCGTCATCCTGCTGCTGATCGGGATCACGACCGCGGTTTCGATGATCGTCGCGTCGCTGTATCCGCGCTTTCGCGATCTCGCCATCATCTGGACCGTGTTCAGCACCGTGCTGTTCTACGCCACACCGATCCTGTACACGGTCGGCAACCTCATCGGCCATCCGACCTTGCGCCGGATCATCCTGCTCAACCCGCTGGCGCCGATCTTCGAGCTGGCGCGCAAGTGGATCATCCAGCCGAGCGCGCCGAGTCCGGCGGTCGCCGCGGGCGGCTATGCGCAGCTGCTGGCGCCGATCGCGATCTATGTCGGCGTCTGCGTGCTGGCCGTGTGGATCTTCGGCCGCGAGGCACCGCGCATCGCGGAGGAGTTGTGAGCGAGCCCGATCGACACGCGACGGTAGACTGCGGCTGAGCGTGGACGGAACCCGCATCGACTTCGATCCTTACGTCAATGACCCGCTGCGCTGGGGAGCGTCGATGGCGCACCACGCCGAGGTGTTGCTGCCGTGCCTCGATGCGGTCAGTGCGAGGTCGGTGGTCGAGGTCGGCGCCTTCGCCGGCGATCTCACGCGCTTGCTCGTCGAATGGGCAGCGGGGACGGGTGCCCGCGTGTCGGCGGTCGACCCCTCGCCGCAGGCCGGGCTGGTCGCGCTCGCTGCTGAGCGCGCAGAGCTCGAGCTGATCCGCGAGACGAGCCTCGCCGCGCTGCCGGCCATCCCGATGCCCGACGTGCTGATCATCGACGGGGATCACAACTACTACACGGTGGCCGAGGAACTACGCCTGATTGCCGAGCGCGCCGCCGGTGACGAGCTGCCGCTGCTGCTCTTCCACGACGTCTGCTGGCCGCACGGCCGCCGCGACGACTACTTCGACGCCGACCAGATCCCGGCCGAGTATCGCCAGCCGATCGCCGGCGGGCACGCCGGCATCTTCCCCGGCGACCCCGGGGTTCGACCCGACGGCCTTCCCTACCCGCGTTCGGCGGCGCGAGAGGGCGGACCGCGCAACGGCGTGCTCACCGCGGTGGAGGATTTCGTCGCCGCGTCCGATGGGCTCAGGCTCGCGGTGGTGCCCGCCTTCTTCGGCTTCGGTGCGGTGTGGCATCGCGACGCGCCCTGGGCGGACGACGTCGCGCGTGTCCTCGACCCGTGGGATCGCAACCCACTGTTGGCTCGCATGGAGTCCAATCGGGTTCACCACATCGCCGAGGAGCATGCGCTACGAGTCGAGCTGTGGACTGCCCGCGAGCGTCAGGCGCGTCTGGAGGCGGTACTGAGGCGACTGCTCGATTCGAGCGCGTTTACCGTCGCCGAGCAGCTCTCCAAGCTGCGCATGCGGGCCGGTGTCGCGACTGAGCAGTCGGTCGTGTCCAAGGACGAGATCCGCCGCGCACTGAGTGACTGACGCCGGGTCCGGTCGCGTGCGCCGGGATGTCTCGCGGCGCTCGTCGTCGCGGATCCACTGGGTGCTCGTCGGAGCACTGTCGGTCGTCGGCGTGCTCCTCAGGCTGAGGATCGCTCATCAGACGCTGTTCGCCGATGAGCTGTCGACGTACTGGATAGTCACGGGACGGAGTCTGGGCGGGGTATGGTCGATCGTCGGGCATCGCTACCCCTGGGGCGCCACCACCGAGATCTCACCACCGCTGTACTTCATGGCGGCGTGGCTGACGACCCAGCTGGGTCACGCGGCTGAACTGGTTCGCGGGCCATCGCTGCTGGCAGGGGCATTGAGCATCCCGGTGATCTACCTGCTCGGACGGCGGACCGTCGGGCGCCGGGCGGCGCTCGTGGCCACTGCCCTCACCGCTCTGTCTCCATTCATGATCTATTACTCCGCTGAGGCGCGCCCATATGCGCTGATGATGCTTCTGGTGATGGTGTCCACATTGGCGATGCTGGCCGCCGTGGACGACGGACGAGCACGGTGGTGGGTGCTGTACGCGGTCGCCTCCTGCGCCGCGGTCTATGCGCATTACACCTGTGTCTTCGTGCTCGGCGCGCAGCTGGTGTGGGTGATGTGGGCCCACCCCGAACTGCGCCGACCTGCGCTCCTGGCCAATGTTGCGGCGATCGCCGGAGTGCTTCCGTGGGCACCGGGGATGATCAACCAGCTCAACTCGACAACAACCGCCATCTTCTCGGCCCTGTCGCCGTTCACGGTGCCCTACGTCCGGAGTTCGCTGGAGCACTGGGCGCTCGGATTCCCGTATGCCGATGTCGGGGGCCTGGGGGTTCTGCCGGGCAGGCTCGCGCTGCTGCTGCTCGGCCTGGCGGCGATCATCGTCGTCGTCGGTGTCGGCGCCGAGGTTCGCCGCCGTGGTCGCGTGACCGGACTTGCCGGCCGTGACCGTCGGGTCCTGCTCATCCTCGTCCTTCTCCTCGCGACGCCGGTCGGTGAAGCCGTGGTCAGCGCGTTCAGCACCCATCTCCTCGGTGTGCGCAACCTCGCCGCGTCGTGGCCGGCGTTCGCTCTGTCTCTCGGTGCCGTGTTGATCGCAGCCGGTCCGCGACTGGGGCTTGCCGCGGCGGGGCTGGCGATCGCCGCGTTTGCGCTCGGCGCGGGCAAGATGCTCGAGCCACGCTTCCAGCGCCCCGATGTCCAAGCGCTCGCCAGTTACATCGATCGTCACGCCGCGGCCGGCGATGCCGTAGTCGACACCACGATCTTCTCGAGCCCCGGACCCCTCGGTCCGCTCGATGCAAACCTTCACCGGCGGCTGTACGTCGTCCGCGCCAACGCGCCGGCCGAGCGCGATCACCCGTTTGGACCATCCGACATGCCCGTCACGTTCGACGCAGCGACCGGCGCGGCCCGCGATCGCCACCCTCCTCGGATCTTCCTCACCGAGCTCATCTACCGGCCGGGTTCAGGCACGTTCCAGCGCAGCCCGATCCCTGGTTACCACCTCGTGTCCACGCATACCTACCGCGGAATCGTCGGCGTTGCCGTGCAGGTCTTGGCCAGCGATCAGCAACCGTGAGCGTGCACGCGGGAAAGGCCATCCGAACAGGTCGAGCGTCGGCAAATCTGCAGGTTTGCGCTCGGCTCGGGGACGCTCCTCAGCGTGAGGCCACCTCGGCGCCGGCGCGCGCCTCGAGCCGCGAGCGGCGCCACTTGTTGAGCTTGCGCAGCGGCGTCGTCATACGCCAGGAGACGGTTCCGGTCGTCTCCGTCAGCGCCCGCTCCAGCTCCTCCAGGCGCGCGTCCGCGGCCAGACGCCTCGCGTAGGCGAGCGCACGCGCGGCTTCCCGCTCGGCCTCCGCCCGCCGCGCCCGCCGGCGCCAATCGACGCTGCCCGTGGCGTGATCGGGCAGGCGTCCATCCCACTTGCGGGCCAGCGCGATGTGGGCCTCGACCCACAACTCGGGGTCGCTGATCAGCTTCAGCGAACGATGCTGGACCACACGCAGGTCGGCCGTGGCGACCTTGCGGCCGGCGGCTCGGACCTTCAGGCAGTAGTCGAGGTCGTAGCCGTGGCCCAGCACCAGCCCCTCGTCGAAGCGGACATTGCGTACCGCCCAGGGAGACAGGACCATCAGGAAACCGTCGACGGTGTCCACCTCTGCGGGAGCGGGGTGCCTCGTCGTCCAGGCGAAGCCGGGCAGCTCGCCGCCGCCGTGCTCGACATAACTGTGGGTCACCGCCCCACAGCTGACCTCACCGTCCCACCAGGCGATGCTCCGCACGCCGCTGGCGCCGGCACACCCCACGACCGCGACGTCGCGGTCGGCCAACGCGGCCCTGATCTTCGCGCAGAACTCGGGCTCGGCCAGCTCCGTGTGCGGATGCACGATCACGAGCGCCTCCAGATCGTCGTGCGCAGCCGCCGCGTCGAGCAGCAGGTTGTACGTGCGGCCGATCGTGCCGACCGCGGCGTACGGGAAGATCGCGGAGTCCGGTTCGGCGGCCAGGCGGATGCCGGGCCCGGCGTAGCGGTGGTAGGCCTCGGATTCGCTCACCGAGCAGCCGAACGCGATCATCTCGTCCTCAACGCCCGGCCTTGGGCTCGGCGCTCGCCAGCGCGCGAGCCGGGACCCGCGGGTTTCGATCCGAGGCCGCAGGACGCAACCTGCTCAGCCATCGCAGCGGCGCCGTCATGCGCCAGGAGATGCTCTCCGTCGTGTCCGCCAGCGCGCCCTTCAGCTCTGCCACCCGAGCCTCGAGCAGGAGCGCATCGGAGTAGCTGAACACCCGCGCGGCGTCGCGCTCGGCCTCGGCCCGGAGCGCGCGCTCCTCCCAGCTGCCCGCTGCCGTGCCGACTCCGGGCATGCGCCCGTCCCACTTCTCGGCCACCTTCACGTGGGCCTCGATCCACGGCTCCGGGTCAGCGAACGGCTGCAGCGAGTGGCTGTGGATGGCGCGGAAGTCCGCCGTCATCACCCGTAGCCCGGCCTCGCGAACCTGCAGGCAGAAGTCGAAGTCATAACCGTGGAGCAGTCCCAGCGACTCGTCGAAGCGGATGTTTCGCACGGTCCAGGGCGAGAGCACGAGCAGGAAGCCGTCAAGTGTGTCGACCTCGCCCGTGCGTGCGTAGGGAGGCGCTTCGTCCCAGGCCCAGGAAAAGGCGGTCAGGTCTCCGCCGCCATGCTCGTCGTAGCGGTGCAGGAAGGACGCCAGCGCCACCGAGCCCTCCCACCACGCGATCGTACGAACGTCGATCGCACCGACGCATCCAACCACGCCGACATCGGGATCGCTCAATGCCCGTCTCACAGTGCGGCAAAAATCCTCATCGACGATCTCGGCGTCCTGGTGCACGAGCACGAGCGCCTCGAGGTTGTCGTGCTTGCCGCCTCATCGAGCAGCGCGTTGTAGCTCTGGAAGATCGAGCCGACCGAGGGCAGGTCGAAGATCACCGAATCGGGCTCGGCCGCTCGCCGGATACCCACCTCGGCACAAGTGCGGTACACCTCGGGCTTCGTGATCGCTGAGCCGAACGCGATCATCCCCACCCGCCGCCGGGCGATTGCGCATGCGTCGTCACGGGGCGAAGTGTATGCGGGCCGTGCTCAGCTGCGCGGTGACGGGGCGAGCTCATCGACAGCCTCTTCTTCCCGCATGGGAGCACCGTCATGCACACCGTTCAGGCGCGTCGCGGGATCGCTGATTGCCAGCAGCGCGCCGGCGAGCACCAGCGCGAACAGCGTCAGCGCGGGCATCTGCCAGTCCCAGTCGAGCGGGGCGTGGGCGATGTAGGCGACGAATCCGGCGATCGGCCCGGCGGCGAGACCGGGCGCGATCGCGTGGGCGTCACGGGCGCCGAGTGCGATGCCGGTCAGGTACACGGCCAGCAGCGCCAACCCCACGAGCCCCAATTCGGCCGCGGTCTGGAAGAACAGCGAGTGCGCGTCGCGCGCCGACTCGGTGACCGTGCGGTAGCGCAGCCAGTAGACGGCCCAGCCCCCGGCTCCGACGCCCCGTATGGGCTGGTCGCCGAATGCCCTGATCGCCACCCGCCAGTACGCGTAGCGGTTGCTCTGCAACGTCTCATACCGGCTCGCGCCGGCGCTCAGCGGCTGCGTGCTGCGCTCCTTTGCGCCCACGGCGAGCGCGATCCCGAGCCCGCCGCAGATGATCAGCAGAGCCAACACGGGGGCATGGCGCGGCAGCGAGATCGCCATGCTTTGCTCGTGACGGGTGAGCGCCAGCTGAGTCAGCGCGGATGCGAGCATGATCGCCGCCACGAGCCCGAGCGCCGCCGCCCCCTGCTGCTCGCGCGTCGACAGCGCGCCGGTCAGCGACGTGAGCCCGCCGAACGGGGATGCGGCGACGCTGGCAAGCACGCCCGCGGCCAGAGCGAGCAGGAGGCCACGCACCTGCTCACGACGCGGCGCGGCGACGATCAGCACCACCAGCCCGGCCGCGCACGCGAACAGGGCTCCGCGGGAGAACGACAGATACAAGCCCATGCCCAGCGGGGCCGCGCACGCGGCGGCCACCGCTCGCAGAGCTCGCGGTCGGCTCGCGTCGCCGGCGATCCGCGCGCACAGAACCAGACCGATGGCGGCGAGCTCGCCCATCGCGTTCCAGTACGTGAGCGGCTGCTCGAGCCGCCCCTGGGCCGTCACCGAGCGCTGGAAATGGAGCAGCCCGGGCAGCAGACGCTCCGAGATGCCGTAGCCGACGACGATCAGGGCGCCGGCGGCCAGCGCCGGCTCCACCGCCCGCAGCGCCCCGCGCGAGCGCAGCAGCAGCGTTGCCGCGAGCAGTGCGCCCGCGTAGAGGATCACCTGCTGGCCCGCGTGGTAGGCGCTGCCGGCGATCGGTGCCCAGGTTGTGGACAGCAGCGTCCAGCCGGCGAACAGAGTCAGGCCGATGAGGGCCAGTCGCGCGGATCGTCCTCGGGGCAGCGGCTGATCGGAGGCGAGCACGGCCACGACCACGAGCGCCCATGCGATCAGCCCCGCCCAGTCCCGGGGCTCATCGAAGTACCCGCCGGTGAAGAACGCGAGCGCGACCGGTCCGCCCAGCACCACGACCCGCGCGCCCGTCAGGACAGCTCGACGC
>CAVYQU010000003.1:0-27386 GCA_963770805.1 uncultured Solirubrobacterales bacterium
ATGGCGGATGTCAGTCGTTGGCGGCGACGCGGTGGCGGCGGTGGCCAACATGGTCGAGGCGGCACTGGCCGCGGGAGGCATCGATGAGCACGATCACGATGGGCTCGGCGAAGGTCACGCGCGAGCATCTGGACCGCTTGGCGGTCGTCTATGTCCGCCAGTCGACGCTGGCCCAAGTCCGCGATCACGGCGAGTCGACGATGCGCCAATACGCGCTCGCCGACGACGCCGAGCGGCTCGGCTGGCCGGCCGAGCGGGTCGTGGTGATCGATGCCGACCTGGGCGTGTCGGGGCGCGGCGGGTCAGCGAGGGCCGGGTTCAAGGAGCTGGTCGGGCGTGTCTGCTGCGGCGAGGTCGGTGCCGTCCTGGGCCTGGAGGTGTCGCGGCTGGCGCGCTCGAGCGCCGATCTGCAGCGGCTGCTGGAGCTGTGCAGCCTGACCGACACGCTGATCATCGACGCCGACGGCACCTACGATCTCGGCCTGTTCAACGACCGGCTGCTGCTCGGCCTGAAAGGGACGATGTCCGAGGCCGAGCTGCACCTGCTCGCCGGCCGATTGCAGGGCGCCCGGCGTGCCGCTGCCGAACGCGGCGAGCTGCGCGTCCCGCTCCCGGTCGGCTACGTCTACGACGACGACGGCATCATCCTCGTGGACCCCGACGAGGAGATCCGCGCCGCGATCGCTGACGTGTTCGCGTGCTTTCAGGAGACCGGGTCGGCCTACAAGGTGGTCGGCGCGTTCGCCGATCGACCGTTCCCGGCACGCGCCTACGGCGGCGCGTGGGCCGGGCAGGTCCGCCATGGCCGGCTCACGCACAGCCGCGCGCAGACGGTGTTGCGCAACCCGGCCTACGCCGGCGCCTACGTGTTCGGGCGGCGCCGCAGCCGCCGCCACGTCGACCCCGACGGCACCATCCACGCCAAGGTCACGATGCTGCCACGCGACCAATGGGGCGTCGTGATCCACGACCATCACCCCGGCTACATCAGCTGGGAGCAGTTCTTGCGCAACGAACAACAACTCGCCGCCAACCGCACCCAGGACGGCGCGCGCCCGGCCCGCGAGGGCCGAGCGCTGCTGCAGGGCATCATCCGCTGCGGCAGCTGCGGACGCGCGATGGCGACGCGCTACAGCGACGGCAAGCCGTTCTATGACTGCGCCTACAGCCGCATCGATCGGGTCGGCACGCCCGGCTGTCGCGGCGTCATGGGCGACCTCGTCGAGCAGGCCGTCGCCGAGCGGCTGCTGGCCGCCGTCGCGCCCGACCAGATCACGCTCGCGCTGACGGCAGCCGACACGGTCGCCGACCGCCGCGGCCGCGCGACCCGCGCCGTCGAGCTGCGCGCCGAACGAGCCCGCTATGACGCCGCCCGCGCCGAACGCGCGTTTCACCAGTGCGACCCCGACAACCGGCTCGTCGCGCGCAGCCTCGAGTCCCGCTGGGAAGCCAAACTCCGCGAGCTCACCGACGCCGACGCCGAACTCGCCAGCCAGGCCGGTGAGCCCGCGCCGCCGGCGCGCGCCGACATCGAAGCGCTCGCCCGCGACCTCCCGCGCCTGTGGGCCGCAGCGTCGACCTCGCACCGCGACCGCAAGCGGCTGCTGCGCGCCCTCATCTCCGACGTCACCCTGACCTTCGCTCCCGACCAGCCCGACTTCCGCGTCGGGATCCACTGGCGCTCCGGCGCCAGTGACGAGCTGACCATGCTGCGCCCCGGCGCCGCCCGCGACGCGCGCACGGCCGCCGTCCGCGACATCCTGCACGAGCTCGGGCCCACGCACACCAACACGCAACTCGCCGACCACCTCAACCACACCGGCCACCTCACAGGCACCGGACAGCCGTTCGACGAGGCCAAGGTTCGCTGGTTGCGCTGGCAGCACCGCATCCCCGCGCCGTCGCCGCTCGCCGCCGACGAGCTCGGCGTCCACGAACTCGCGCAACGCCTCAACGTCGGCGACCACGTCGTCTACGTCTGGATCCAGCAAGGCAAGCTCCAAGCCCGCCGCGCCGGACGACGGCGCCTCGCGATCCCGTTCAACGACGATATCGAGGCCGCCTGCAGACAACGCCTCGCCGACTCACCCCGAACCCGCTACCTGAACCCAACAACCGTTGACGGAGGTGCAGAATGAAGGCAACGTCGACGAGGTCAGCTGGAAGCGCCAGCACAACTACCTCACGCTTGGTCGCCGACCACCAGCGCGGGACGATCGTATGGGGCACCGACGGCGCCGGCGAGAAGGCCGCCGACCGCTTCTTCGCCGAGCTCGACCCCGATATCGCTGGCTCCCTCCCGGCGCCCGGAGCGCCGAGCGTCGGCGCGCGCGCCGCCACGCTCCGGGCGATCTCGCTCGACATGGGCCACGGGTACGCCGCCTCCGCCCGCACGCACGCCCCCAGGCGGTGATCTGCATCGACCCCTACCACGTGGTCCAGCTCGCCAACCAGGCGCTGGACGAGGTCCGCCGCGCCTACTGGAACGAGCTGCGCGCCTCCGGCGACCAGCAGGCCGCCAAGCGCTTCAAAGACGCCCGCTGGTCGCTGCTGAAGAAGCCCGAGAAGCTCACCGACCAACAGGCCACCACCCTCGCCCGGATCAGAGCCGCCGGCGGCGAGGTCTGGCGCGCCTACGAACTCAAAGAAGCCGCCCGCGGCATCTTCGCACCCGGACTCGACGTCGACGACGTCGAAATCCTGATCGACCGGCTCCTGTCCCGCCTGGCCCGCAGCCGCCTGGAGCCGTTCGTCCGCTACGGCAAGACGCTCCGCAAGCACCGCGACGGGATCCTCGCCGCGATCCGCCTGGGCATCAACCAAGGCCGCACCGAAGCACTCAACAACAAGGTCCGCCTCATCACCCGCCGCGCCTACGGCTTCCACAGCGCCAAAGCCGCACTCGCCCTCGTCCTCCTCACCTGCGGGCCGATCACCCTTCACCTGCCACACGAACTACACACCGCCAAGACCCGCCGACACTGACCACATTCATGCCGAGAGAGCCGAAAATGTAGAAGCACGCCGCCTGGCCGTTGCAGTCGCTCGGGCGGGTGTCCCACACCGCGCGATCCTCGATCCCGCCGAACCTCGCTGGGGCGGGGCTGACAGTCACATACCCGAGCGCCGTCTCGCTGTTGATCTCCGGGGCAAGCGTCTTGACGGCGCTATCCGTCGAGTCCATCTGGTTGTAGATGGACGTTGACTGGCCCGTGTAGTTCGAATGCGCGCAGCTCGTCGTGATGTAGTCATCCGATATGCACGAGCCCCCGAACTGATGGTCGAAATAGATGATCGCCCGAGCTCCGTGAATGATGCTCGACCATACCGCCCAGTTCATCTCGGGCGGCGTGATGTTCACATCTCCCGCGCTGCCGACGGTACCGTCCTCAACGTACTGGAAGATCGGCGAGGGATACGTCGTGTGCCACGAGGCCTGATCCTTGCCCGATGGCAACCCAACCGCTGTCCCGAGCACCGGACGGATCATGTCACCATACCGGCAACCACACCCCGCCTCAGCAGTCGTCAAGGGGTACTGACCGTACGAACCCCGATTGTATTGAGTTAGCGCGTCGGGTCGACTTCAGTCGGCGAGTTGTTCGTCGTCGGCGATGACGCGGGCGAGTCGTCGTAGGAGCGGGAGCGGTCCGGCGTGGGTGCCTTCGCCGCGCATCGTGTTGTTCTCGTCGATGGTGCCGGTGATGGCGATGAATGCTTGTGCGGTGGCGTCGAGGATGACGGTCTGCTGGTCGTCTTCGAGCTCGTAGCAGACGATCCGGTAGCGGGTCTCGGGCAGCGGTCGCGGGATCTGTTGGGGCATCGGAGGCTCAGGCGGCCAGTAATGTTGGGGAGGCTCGGGCGGGGAGCGTGATCAGCTCGCTGGCGGCTGGCTGGCGGGAGCGCTGAGCGGCGGCCATCAGTTCGAGCGGGTCGATCTGTTGTTGGCGGGCGGTGCGGATCACGCTCATCGTGATCTGCTGGGTCCGCGCGCCGTTCTGGGTCCGGTTGCCGCCCCAGCTCTTGCGGTTCACGATCGCTGGTCGCAACGCCTGCTCGGCACGCCAGTTGGTTGCCTGCACCCCCGGGTCGGTCAGGAACGTGAACATGTGCTCGCGCTCGTTGGCGAGGTGCGCGAGTAGCCGGCGGTTCGGCTCGTGGGTAGGCCGGATCGCAAGCAGCTTGTCGGTCCGCTCGTTCAGGTCGGTGACCCGCAGCCCGAACTCGTGCGCGTCGATCACGTCCTGGTCACGATCATCGCGCAGCGCGAGGGCGTCTTTGAGGATCCCGCGGGCGGCGTGCGGAACGCGTGCCTGCCCCGCCACGGAGTCGCCGATCAGCTCGCCGGTCCGCCTGAGCAGATGCGCATGGCAGGTCTGATGCTTGGCGCGGGTGAACCGCCGGTAGGGCGCCCAGCCGTCGCGCTCGAGCACCCCGGAGTAGTCCTCGCCGAGGATCTCGGCGGCGTGCTCGTAGCCGCGGCCCGGGGCGATCAGATAGACCGTGACGTTCTCGCCGGCGAACGCCCACAACCACGCCTTGCGCCCGCCGATCCGCCACCCGGTCTCATCCGGCGCGACCGCCCGACTGGCGCGCACGCCCTCGATCAGCGCCCGGTACGTCGGCTCCAGCGCCCGTCCCTGCCGCGCGATCGCTTGCACGACCCCGCCAGCGGTCATCCGGATCCCGAACCGGGCCAGCGCCATAGCGGTCTTCTGCGGCGAGAGTCCCAGCTCCTTGTTCAGCTCGGTCGCCAACGCGACCGCCCGCGGGCCGAGCATGCACGCGGCCGCTCCCAGAGCGTCGGAGGTCTGGAACTGGTGACGGCCCTGATGCCGGCGACCACAACACCGACACTTGCCGACATGCACAGCGAACCGACGACGGAGCCGCCGCGGCTCGGGCAGCTCGTCCTGATACTGGTACTCGATCCGGTCATGCTCGATCTCCCCGCCACACTCACACCGCGGCGCGAGCGGCGCGTCGAACTGCTCATCGACCTCCCCCGGCGACTCGCGATGACCATGCCGACCGTGCTCCTCCCCCGACCGGCGCCCCGGCCGGCGAGCGCGTTGCTTCGGCTCCCCGCGCGAGAACGGCGCCGCTTGGCGCTTCCCAGCCCGGCGCGCCTCCTCGAGCTGACCCTCAAGCTTCTCGACCCTGGCCCGCAACCGCTCGCTCTCGGCCGTGAGCCGGACCGCCTCCCCCACAACTGCTCGTTCTCCACCGCCAACGCCGAGCACCGCGCCGCCAGCCGCGCAAGCTCATCCACCACCTCGGCCGGGAGCACCTCAACGTCTGACTCGGTGACGGCAACCACCGCCAGCGAAGTTCGCGGCGGGCTACATAACCCCTGCCGAACCCGCTAAATCAGTACCACTCAGCTTGCCCCGGTGGGGGCTCCGGATAGTGCGCATGCCTCGTAGCCAACTTCGAGGAGGTGGACCAGGCGAACGACGGGCCACAGCACTTCCGGACGCACACAATAGGAGGTTCACGGTTCGTGGTTGAAGAACTGCTGGTCCGACACCGCTGCGAGCACCTTAGGAATCGTCGCCTAATTGTTTGAGGGGTTGATCGAGTAGTTCCATTCGCCGTGGAACGCGTCGTGGGTGAGGTTCACGGCGGCCAGTTCGGCGTCGGTGACCTCGAGCTTGGGGTACTCGTTCTGATCGAGGCGGGCGTAGACCTCGAGCCCGGTGCTGGTGGTGGTCGCGGCGATCAGGTTGATGATCACCTCGTAGGAGATCAGCGGCTGGCCGCGCCAGTTGCGTGAGATGAAGCTGAACAGGCGATGCTCGACTTTGTTCCACTTGCTGGTGCCGGGCGGGAAGTGGCAGACGACGATCTGGAGGCCGGTGTCGTCTGAGAGCTTCTGCAGCTCGGTCTTCCACAGGCGGGTGCGGTTGCCGTTGGAGCCGCCGCAGTCGGCGGTGGTCACGAGCTGCCGCGCTTCGGGATAGCGAACTTGGCCGAACTGCTCCCACCACGCCCGGATCGCCGCGACCGAGAACTGGGCGGTATCGCGGTCGATCCCGACCGACACCATCGCGCTGTTATCGGCGATGTCGTAGACCCCGTAGGGGATCGCCTTCCCCTCGGCCATGCTCGGGAAGTCGTAGGTGTTGACCCGCGGCGCGTGGCCTTTGGGATGCCACTCACGCCCGCCGTTCTTGAACTCGCCGACCAGCTCCTTCTTCTTCGTATCGATACTGATCGCGGGCTGCCCGGCTGCGATCGCCGCGCTGACGGTGTCGTTGATGTGCCGGAACTGAGCGTCACGATCCGGGTGCTGCTTGCCTTCCAGCGTTTTGCGCGCCGCCTGCAAACTGAACCCAAGCTTGCCTTTCAGCAGCCGAGCAACGAGGTCTTTGCCGGCCCGATGACCCTGCGCACCGAGCTCCTGCGCGAGGTTCCGCACGCTCTTGGAGGTCCACAACAGCACCCGCTCGGGATCCCCCCGAACGTCATCCCCGACCAGCGCCCGCAACGCGTCCAGCAGCCCCGGATCCGAATCCTCGCCCGCCGGGCGCCCTGCGCCCTCACGACGAACCCGGTCCCCTCCCAACAACCCCGGCTCATCGAGCTCGGACAGACCCTTGCGAACCGTGTTCTCAGCCAGCCCGCACGCCCGCGCCGCAGCCGCGATCCCGCCACGCCCAAACGTCCGAGCCTCAGACGCCGCGAACCGCCGCCGCTGCCGCTCATTCAACTCAGCAGACATCAGCCGGTAGCGCTCCGCGATCGCCGCCTCAGCATCACTCATGCCCCCCTGGTTCTACACCCACAACAGAAAACCTGCAGCTAATTTACCGACGATCGCTAAGGGGTTATCGCAGCAGCGGCCCAACCGCTGTTTGCAGGAGGGTCGAGAGCTCGCCACGCTGATGATGCTTGACGTCCGCGAGGAAGCGTACGAGAGCCACGCGCGCGCCTGCCTTGTCCTTGGCGTTGTCAGCGGCCTGTAGATCGGCGAGCAGCACGGCACGAAGGGGCGCAGTCGGAATCGCGTCAGCGATCCAGTACAGATCGGGGAGCGTGATCGATCCGAACGTTTCGCCGGGGACCCGCGGCACCGAGCCGGCGACGGAGAAGGGCGATGGGAGGTCGATGCTCGCGGGCACGGTCGCGCGCGCCAGCAGCGCGTGCCAGCTCGCGCGTAGCGACGCCGCGCTGGACACGACGCCGTCCGAGACGAGGCGGCTGGTCACCCATGCCGGAGGCTGGATCTGAGCCAGTAGTCGTCGCGCGACCGCGCGCTGGCTGGCGGAAACAGTCACCCGCCCGACGCCGTTTGGTGCAGCGCGGAGACGAGCGTCCGTCCGGCGCTCGCCTCGCGCGAGAGCGCGAGCCCAAGCTCGCCGTAATACGCCTTGCTCAGCGCCGTCTGTAGGGCCAAACCCCGGGGCGCGCTCTCCGAGATTGAGACCGCCCGCGGGGACAGGAAGGAGCGGCGACTCAAAGCTTTGCCGCACCGGCCCGGGTAGCCTGTGGAGCGCGATGTCCCATCGCATCGAGCGGATCACCCCGGCCTACCGCAGCGTGATGATCGCCTCCACTCCTGGCGTTGTGTGGTGGGGCCGCTTGAACGTGACCGGCCTCGAGCTGCTGCCGCTGGAGGGGCCGCTGCTGCTCGTCGGCGACCACGACAGCTACTGGGACACCGTCGCGACCGGGATCGCGGCGATACCCCACCGGCAGATCAGAGCGCTCGCGAAATCCTCGATGTGGAAGAACAAGTTGCTCGGCGCGGTCCTGACCGGGATGGGCCAAGTCCCGATCGATCGTGGGTCCGGCGACACCGGAGCGCTCGACCGCGCGATCGAGGAGCTCCGCAAGGGCGCATGCATCGGGATCTACCCCGAGGGCACACGCTCGCTCGGCCGAGCGCTGCGGGCCCGTAGCGGCATCGGCTACATGGCGCGGGCGGTGCCCGAGACGACTGTCATCGGGGTTGCGTGCAACGGCACGGTCGCGATCCCGCGATTCCCAACAGAACGCCCGCACATGCGGGTCGAGTTCTTTGCGTTCGATCGACCAGCCATCGCGCCCGAGGAATCACCGCAGCAGTACAGCACCCGGCTGCTCGCCCAAGTCCGTCAGCGCGCACCGATCGAGGTCGCGGGCCGCAAGCGCGCCGCAGCGCTCGCCGGCCGCGTCCCGATTTGGTCGCCGGAGCTGGCGATCACCGGCACACCCGGCGGGAAGGGCGCGCTCGAGGAAGCGCTCGCTCAGACCGCCGCGAAACAAGACTGAGTTCCCTGCCAGCCGCCGCTCCGTCAACCCCGGCCGGGATATGGGGCGGCGAGGCCCCGCCGCCGCCTGAGGAGGGCAACCAGCTCGCTAGCAACACCTGCCGCCTGTGCTGCCTCACGCTCTCCGGTGCCCTTTCAGAATGAGGGATTAGGATCCGTCGGGTGTTGGGAGATGCTGAGCTCGTGGCGTTCGTGGCGAGCTGTGATCTCGAGCGGGCGGGTCGGTTCTACGGCCAGGTGCTTGGGTTTCGCTTGCTCGAAGTCAGTGAGTTCGCGAGAGCTTATGACGCAAACGGGAGGCAGTTGCGGGTCACGCGCGTCGACCGGGTCAGCGAGGCGCCTTACACGGTGCTCGGGTGGCGCGTTGTGGACATCGCCGCGACGATCCGGGCGCTTCGTAAGGCGGGCGTCGTGTTCGCACGCTATGAGGGGAGGACGCAGGACGAGGACGGTGTCTGGATCGCGCCGGGAGGTTCGCGCGTGGCGTGGTTCGCTGATCCCGACGGCAATGTCCTATCGCTTCAGCAGCCGCCTGGGGTCTGAGCCAGGAGCCCGCGGAGGCGAGCCTGACACCGCTGCGTTCGCCCGACGATTCGGAAGTCGACGCGGCGGAGCACCGCGACCCTGCGCGAACAGGGTTCAGCGACAGCGCCCCGCTACTGCAAGGGGCAGAAGTGGCCGCCTGCACCGGAGCAGCAATCAGCGCCCGCTGAGCCACAGTGTTGCTCGCGCCCATCAGTGAAGGTTCCGTGGGACACGTGTCAGGGACGGCACAGCCCCCAGACCGCGAAAAGCCCCGGCTCGCCAGGGCTTTGTCAATGGGCCGTGGAGGACTCGAACCTCCAACCTTGGGATTAAGAGTCCCCTGCTCTACCAGTTGAGCTAACGGCCCTTGAAGTCGGGGATCTTAGCCGCCGGCGGTGGTCGTCGACGGCGTCGTCGTGGTCGTGGTGGACGACCCCGTGACCGCCGCCTTGGCCTGCTGCAGCTGTTGCTTGACGGTCAGCTGCTGGACCTTCGGCGCGAGGCTGATCGCCTTCGCCGCGGCGAGGTCGCCCTTGCGCATCTGTCCGGCCTGATAGGCCGCGGCGGCGAGGTACTCGTAATTGGTGAAGACGGTCGGGTTGGCCTCGGTCACGACTTCCCAGGCCGAAGCCTCGGCGGCGTACTCCTGCAGCGGCGCGTAGATGCGCACCGCCATCAATCGGGCGAGGTCGGAATCGGGGTGGGGCTGGAGCGCCAGGTAGCGCGCATAGGCATCGGCCGAGCCCTGAGCGGCCTTCTTGCCCGCCGCGGTGTAGTTGCCCGTGTTGACGTCGTAGTTGGAGCCCTGGCCGGCGTCGTAGGCCCGGGCCTGCGCCAGCGCCGCCCAGGCCGCGGGGTTGTTGGGCTGCTGCACGGTGAGCTTCTGGGCGTTCTTGGCCTGCTGGCTCACGTACTGGACCGCCGCGGTGCTCGAGCCGTTGCCAGTGAACGCGTTCAGGAGGCCGCCGAAGCCGTTTCCGGCCCCCACCCCGAACAGGACCAGGCCGCCGAACATGAGCACGGCGAGGCCGAGGTAGATGACTTGCACAGTGCGGCGACGGCCGCGGCCACGTAGGTCGAAGAGCATGGGTGGATCAGGTGGGGTCGAGTCCGGTGTCGATCTGTTGGAGCTCCGCGGCGGCGCGCTTGGCGGCGCGTCGGTCAGCGAAACGCAACATCACGATACTGAGCAGGTAGAGCAGTAGCAGTGGAACCATCTCCAGCGCCGTGGTGATGGGATCCACTCCCGGCAGCGCCGCTGCGATCACAGCGCAGATGACGACAGCGTAGCGCCACTGGTGGGTGAGCGTCCGCGCGCTGAGCACGCCGAGGCGCTGAAGCAGGAGCAGCGCCAACGGCAGCTGGAAGGCGAGGCCCACGCCGAGGATCGTCAGCATCTCGAACGAGTAGTACGTCTTGGCCTGCACGAGGATGTCGAAGTTCTGGCTGTTGTAGCCCTGGAGGAAGTGGACCGCCGGCGGCAGCACGACGAAGTACGCGAAGGCCACGCCGATCAGGAACAGCAGCGGCGCCAACAGCATCAGGGGGATGGCGAGCTGTCGCTCTCCGGGCGTGAAGGCGGGCAGGACGAACGCATAGGCCTGATAGATCAGGACGGGAAGCGACAAGAGCAGCGCGAAGTAGAACGCGACCGTGATCGTGGTGGTGAACGGCTCGCCGATCCCGATCGTGATCGGCAATCGCTGCGGCGTCGTCTGGGGCAGCGCCCTGGCGGCGGCGGCGTCACCCGCGGCGGCCTGGGCAAAGGCCTGGCGGTCGGCCTTGGACTGCGTCGGGGACTGGGCGAGCCGCGCCTGCGCCGCCGCGGCGAGCGCCAGGCCGCGGGCGGCCCGGACCGAGTCGCTGGTCAGCCCGGAGAGATGGTTCGCGCTCGTCTTCGGTGAGGCCGGGAGTGCGCGGTTGAGGATCTTCAGCAGCGCCTGGTTCTGCCAGAAGCAGAACCCGAAGGCGACCACCAGCACCGCGCCGCAGATGATCAGCCGCGAGCGCAACTCATCGAGGTGATCGACGATGCTGAGATGGTCGTCGTGCCCAATGGGCCGCAGAACCTTCGCCATCCGAAGCCGCCTCGCGTCCGCTCTAGGAGTCGCGCTCGGACCCGCGGCCCGACGATGGCGCAGGCGGCACGCCGGCCGCGGAGCCGCCCAGTTCGGACAGCTCCTCGTCGACGTGGTGGCCCGTGATCGAGTCCTTGAGCTCGCGCAGCCCGTGACCGAGCTGACGCCCGAGCGTCGGCAGCCGCTTGGGCCCGAGGAACAGGAGCACGATCAGCAGCACGACGAGCAGATCTGCGGTGGGGTTACGGAGCATCGCTACGCCTCCAGACAGGGAAGTTCCAAGGGTAGCGAGCAGCCTTCTCCTCGGCCTGAGAAAGGGCCTAAAGCAATCGCGCCGAGCGGCCGATGATGAGGACAGCCAGGGAGGCCGCGATCATGAGCCAGAACTCGAACCAACACTCCGTCCGCCGCATCGTCCTACCGAGCGGCCGCACCATCGAGGTCGTCCGCTTCCACGACGAGCCCGAGCACGTTGCGCCCGGACTCCATGTCTGCCCCCAGTGTGCGTGCGAACTCGTGCAGCCCGTCGCCTGGACCGACGCCGGCGGTGAGAGCTGGGAGCTGACGCTGCGCTGCCCCAACTGCCTGTGGGTGGCCGAGGGCGTCTATCACCAGCGCGAGATCGAGCGCTTCGAAGAGAAGCTCGACGAGGGCGTCGATGCGATCCTGCGTGACCTGCAGCGTCTCACCCACGCCAACATGGCTGATCAGGTCGATCGCTTCGCCGAGGCGCTGCAGACCGACCTGATCCTTCCCGAAGACTTCTAGGCGAGATTCAGGCGTAGCGCTCGACGACGCCGTCGGCGACGAGTTCGAGCGCGGCCCGCTGCCGCTCGGGCAGCGCCGGAAGCGTCCGCTTGGCCGCGGCGACGAGCTCGAGCGCACGGGCCTTGGCGACTGCGAGCGCACCGGTGCCGGCGATGCGCTCGCACACACCGTCGGCGTCGGCCGACGTGCGGATCGTGCGCAGGTCCAGGGCGGCCAGCCCCGGATCCCGGGCGCGGGCCAGGATCAGTGGCAGCGTCACGGTTCCGTCGAGCAGGTCGGTGCCCCGGGCTTTCCCGGTCCGCTCCGGGGGACCCGAGACGTCGAGCACGTCATCGAGGATCTGGAACGCGACGCCGATCTGCTCGCCGAAGCTGCCGAGCAGGCCGACGGGCCCGCCGGCCTCGAGCGCACCGAGCTCACACGCGGCGCGGAACAGAACGGCGGTCTTGAGCCGGCACCGCTCGAGGTAGCGCTCCACGGTGACTTCGGCGTTCCAGGCGTCGGCCCGCTGCATCAGCTCCCCCCGGGCGAGCTCCGAGGTGGCGCCGGAGAGAACGCGCACCGGCTCTGCGGAGCCGGACCCGGCGAGCTCGGCGAAGGCCCGCGAGAACAGCAGGTCGCCCACCGCCGTGGCCGCCAGCCGCCCGCCCGCGGCGACAACGGTCGGGCGGCCGCGCCGCAGCGCCGCTGCGTCGAGGACGTCGTCGTGCACGAGCGTCGCCCCGTGCACCAGCTCGACCGCGACCGCGGAGCGCACGACCGCGTCGCCCGTGGGCGGTGGCACGCCGGCGGCCAGGAAGAGGAGCAGCGGGCGCAGCCGCTTGCCGCCGGCGGCAAGGGTCTCGCCGGCGTGCCGGGCCAGCACGGTTCCGTGCCCGTCGGCCAGCGTCGCCATGCGTCGCTCCAGGCGATCCATCAGGGCCGGGATCTCCTGCCCTGCGGCCATCACGACCGCCGTCACGGAGCTCACGTCGCCGTCCCCACGTGCAGCGCGATGATCCCCCCAGCGGTGAGGATGTAGCGAATATCGCGCAGGCCGCATTCGAACATGATGGCGGCTAACGACGCCGGGCCGGGAAAGCGGCGCACCGAGCTCGGCAGGTAGCTGTACGCCTGCGGGTCGCCGGCCAGTCGCCCGAGCGCGGGTACGGCCTGGTCGAACCACAGCTCGAAGAAGGTCGACAGGGGCGGGCGCTGCGGCGAGGTGATCTCGAGCACGACCACGCGCCCGCCGGGCCTGACCACGCGGGCCATCTCGCCCAGCCCCTGCGGCAGGTCGGAGAAGTTGCGGGCGCCGAAGCCGACCGTGGCCGCGTCGAACTCGCCGGTCGCATAGGGCAGTGCGAGCGCGTTGCCATGCTCGAAGCGGACCGTCGCGGCATCTCCGCCGGCGCCTGTCCCCTCGCCCTTGGCGCGAGCCAGCGCGAGCATTCCCTCCGAGAAATCAGAGCCGATGACGGCGCCGGTGGCACCGACGCGGCGCGCGAGCTCGAAGGCCAGATCTCCGGTCCCGGTGGCCACATCAAGCGCCCGATCACCGGGGTGGAGCTGGGCCAGGTCGGCCGCCCGACGGCGCCAGGCGTGATGCAGCCCCGCCGTCATCACCGTGTTCATGCGGTCATACAGACCGGCGATGCGGTCGAACATCGCCTGCACCTGGGGTTCCTCCAAGGTGCCGGGTGCACCACGGTCAGCCGAGGATGAGCTCGACGTCATCGGGACTGCCTTCAGTTCTACTGAAGCTCGGACAGGAAGCCGACGAGGTTGGCGAACTTCTGCGGGTATTGCTGCTTCAGACCCTTGAACGAGGGCATCGGCGCGGTGGGGTTGACCAGGGTCGAGGCGATCGCCGCCGGTCGCAGCTTCGAGCCGATGTGGGTGAGCTGGGGCCCAGGCCCGTCGTTGCCGTTGTCACCGATCTTGTGACAGGCCAGGCAGCCGGACTGACCGACCACGAGCTTGCCCGCCTCGAAGGTTGCCGCCTGCTGCGCGTTGAGCGTCGCCGGCGGCTTCATGTCGACCTGGTTCGGGGAGCCGGTGTTGGCGCCCTCGTAGGTCAGGTAGGCGATCGCCAGGATCACGGCGATGCCCGAGACGAGCGCGACCGGACGGCGCTCGATGCGTCGCTCAGGACTGCGATCGTAGAACGGCAGCAGGAACAGGAGGATCATGCAGATCGTCGGCACGCCGATGGTGGCGAACGGCGTGAAGGCCGGCGGCTTGACGACCCGGAGCACCTCGAACAGGAAGAAGAAGTACCACTCCGGCCGTGGCACGTATGTCGTCGTGGTGGGGTCGGCCTTGGGACCAAGCTCCGCGCCGAGATACAGCGACAGGAAGATGATCACGGCCATCACGAACACGGCCATCACCGCGTCCTTGGTGACGGCATAGGGGAAGAACGGCTTGCCCTCGTTCTTCAGGATCGAATACTCGCGGAGGTAGGCCTCCTTCTCGGCCTGGTTCACGGCAGCATCCTCACACTTCTGTCTCTTCGAGCTCGGGTGCCGGCTCGCCCTTGATCCACGGCGGAGCTGAGATACCGAGCTTCGTGATGAGATAGAGGTGTGCCCCGATCAGGGCGGCCATCAACCCGGGCACGAGCAGCATGTGGATCGCGTAGAAGCGCGACAGCGTCGTGGCCCCGAATTCGGGCCCTGCTCTCAGGAAGTCCGACAGGTAGGGACCGATGAACGGGCCGGTGCCGTTGATGTTGACGCCGACGATCGTGGCCCAGTAGGCGCGCTGGTCGAACGGGAGCAGATAGCCGGTGAACGACATCGTCATGGTCAGGATCAGCAGCACGACGCCAATGACCCACGTGACCTCACGCGGGTACTTGTAGGCGCCGAAGAAGAAGGTCCTGGCCATGTGCAGGAAGATCAGGATCACCATCACCGACGAGCCCCACTTGTGCATGCCGCGCACGAACTGGCCGAGGAACGCCTGGTCGGTGACGTAGCGGATCGACTCGTACGCGCCGCCGGTGGCGTCGGGGCGGTAGTACATGGCCAGGAACACGCCCGTCACGGCCTGCGAGAGGAAGGCGAACATGGTCGCCGAGCCCAGCGTGTAGAACCAGTTGACCCCGCGCGGCACCTTCCGGAAGAGCATCCAGCGGATGCCGCCCGACAGCGACGTGCGCTCATCGATCCAGTCGACGACGCTGATCCCGGTCTCGGCCGCGGGATGATGCTCCGGCGCACCGTTGCCGTTGCCCGTGCCGGGCCGCTTCGGCTTCGGCGTCAGGGACTTCGGGAGTGGTGGTGCGGGAAGTTTGGGCATGGCTCTCAGTTGGGGGGTCGCACGGAGGTCGAGAAGCGCGCCGGGTATAGATATTGCCCGATTCCGTCCAGCGGCTGCCCGGGATCACGAGCCGAGAAGCGCCGCAGCTCGGAATTGACCGAGTAGCGCGGGCCGATTTCGACCAGCCCGTTGTTGATGCGGGTGTAGAAGCGATCGAGCGGTCGCACCGGCGGGCCGCCCACCGGGATGCCGCGGAAGTTGTAGACGCCACCGTGGCACGGGCAGATGAAGCGGGCGGCCGCGGCGGTGAATCGCACCGGGCAGCCCAGATGCATGCAGCGCGACGAGAGCGCGACGAACTGGTTCCACTGGTCGGCGACCTCGGTATCGATCGCGGGGTTGCGCGCCCGCACGTAGGCGGTCGACTTGCCGACCTCACCGAGGCCGGGGACGATCGTGATCGTCTCGGTCTTGTAGGTGTCCTGGGTGAAGTCCGACGGCGGCCCGATCGGCTGCCAGGCGAATGGCTCGCGACTGAAGACGGGCCCGAGCGCGAAGCCGAGCGCCGGCAGCAGGAACGCCGAGGCGGCGACGATCCCGGCCCCGTTGGCGGCGATGTCCATGAACCGGCGACGGGAGACGGTCTCGCCCTCGAAGGCACCGGGGATGTTGCGGTCTTCCGTGTATTTCGACTTTGTCTGTTTGTGCCTGTCAGCCACTGATGCCTCGCATGAAGACCGTCTCGATCATTGAAGCGCGCGCGGAAGCCTATCGTCAACATCGAGACGAGCGTCACGAAGCGCGGCGGCGGCGACCTCCTCCAGCGCCTCGGTGGCGCCAGGCCGGCCGGCGCGCGCCAGCGCCTTCGCCGCCTCGTGCTCGCGCGACTCGCCCCATCCCACGGCAACCGCCCCCGCCCGCCACACGGCAGTCGCGAGCGACGGGTCATTGTCGACGTGGGCTTGGGCCACGAGCGAGATCACATCGGCCAGCTCGGCGACCGCCGCGACGTCGCCGAGGGACGCGAGCCGCGCCAGACCGAGCGCATACAGCTGGTCGCCGATCAGAAGGGCCAGATCGCGATCCTCGGTGCGCACGACGACGGGCGTTCCGTAGTGCAGCCGGGAGCCCTCGAGGATCATCTCGATCAGCAGCTCGTAGTCGGCGCCATTGGCGCGTGCGCGCGGCCCCGCGGCCGCGAGCTGGGCCGGGCCGGGGTCATCCAGCGAGGACGTCACCGCGCTCTCGCCGTCGAGCAGTTCGGCCACCGTCCCCCCCTCGGCTAGGAGCGTCCTCCGCAGGGCCTGCGCCCCATCGCGAGCGCTCCTCATCGGGACGCCACTTCCACGAACGCCTCCGCCGCGGCGCTGATGGTGCGGTCGACGTCGGCGTCGGTATGGGCCAGGGAGGGGAACCAGGCCTCGAACTGAGACGGCGGCGGATACACGCCGCGGGCGAGCAGCGCCCGGCACCAGCTCCCGTAGGCATCGAGGTCGCAGCCCGTGGCCTGGACATAATCCGCGACCGGCGCCGCGGCGAAGAACACCGTCAGGAGTCCCGGAACGCTCTGCACCTCGACCGCACAGCCGGCGTCGGCCGCCGCCTCCCGGAGGCCGGCGACCAGGCGCGATGTGATCTCTGCGAGGCGCTCGTAGGCAGCGCCGTCGAGCAGCGCCAACGTGGCCAGGCCGGCGGCAACAGCGAGCGGGTTACCCGACAGGGTGCCCGCCTGGTAGACGTCGCCCGCCGGGGCAATGCGCTGCATCAGCTCACGCCGGCCGCCGTAGGCCGCCGCCGGAAGGCCACCGCCGAGCACCTTGCCCAGGATCGTCAGGTCCGGTGTGATCCCGTAGCGCTCCTGGGCACCTCCGCGGCTGACCCGGAACCCGGTGATCACCTCGTCGAAGATGAGGAGCGCGCCACTCGACCGCGCGCGGTCGCCCAGCAGCTCCAGGAAGCCCGGGGCTGGGGGCACGACGCCCATGTTCGCCGGCACCGGCTCGGCCACGATCGCGGCCAGCGAATGCTGCTCGCTCGCCGCCCGGACGGCATCGAAGTCGTTCCATGGGACGATCACAGTGGCCGCGGCCGCGGCCGTCGTCACACCCGGGCTGGCCGGAATGCCCTGGGTCGCAAGGCCGGAGCCGGCTTGCGCCAGCAGTCCGTCCACATGCCCGTGGTAGGCCCCGGCGAACTTCAGCACCCGCTCGCGCCCGGTGACGGCCCGGGCCAAACGCAGCGCGCTCATCGTGGCCTCGGTGCCGGATGAGGTCATCCGGAGCATCTGCACCGACGGAACGCGGGCGGCGACCTCGGCGGCAAGCGCGACCTCAGCCTCGGTCGGTGCACCGAACGTGGTCCCGTCCCGCGCCGCGGAGATGACCGCGTCGATCACGGCGGGGTGCGCATGCCCGAGGATCAGTGGACCCCACGAGCCGACCCAATCCACGTATTCGTTGCCATCGACGTCCCAGACTCGCGATCCGGCCGCGCGCGCGATGAACAGCGGGTCACGGCCGATCGCGCGCATCGCGCGCACGGGCGAGTTGACCCCGCCCGGGAGCAGCTCGAGCGCTCGGCGGTAGAGCGCCTCCGAGCGCGCCGAGTTCAGGCGGGTGGCGCTCACCGGCGCTCACTTCGGACGCGCGCCACCGGCCTCATATCCCCGCGTGCTCGCGCTCCCAGTCCCGATAGTCGTCGGTGAAGTAGAGCAGCCGGATCTTCTTGAACTCGGTCGAGGAGTAGAGGGTCGAGCGCTCCTCGATCCCCGTGCTCTCGGCGATCGAATCGAGGATCGCATCGCACTCCTCCTTCGAGCGCCCGTGCGCCATAGTGAACACGGAGTAGGGCCAGTCCTCGTAGGTTGGGCGCTGGTAGCAGTGCGAGATGCCGCGGAAGGCGGCCATCCTGGGGCCGATGTCCAGGATCTGCTCGTCCGGGACCTTCCAGACGCCCATCCCGTTGGCGCTGAAGCCGGCGCGGCGGTGAAACAGGATCGCGGCGACCCGACGCAGCAGCCGGCGCTCCTGCATCGACTCGAGGTGGGCGAGCAGCGTCGCCTGGGGCATTCCGAGCCCGGCGGCGGCGGGCGCGAAGGGCTCCGGGACGACCGGCAGATCACCCTGCAGCGCCTTGATCACCGCGATATCGAGCTCGTCGTAGGGCTGGCGTTCGGTCTCCGCGGGCTCGACCGGCTCGGCCGCCTTGGACAGCGCGTCGGTCCCGCCCTCCATCTCCAGATCCATCCGGATCTTGAACAGCTTCAGTGTCGGGAGCTGGCGGATCGACTCGGCGCCGGCGATCCGGCCGAGCACCTCAAGCGTCCCCTCCAGCCCGAGCGGCGAGTCGGGCTCGGTGGCGATCGTGAACCAGATGTTGAACTCGTGGTTGCGCAGGTAGTTGTGCGACACACCAGGGTGCGCATTGATGATGTTGGCCGCGCGCCACGGGTTCTCGGGGTCGACCTTGGCGGCGACCAACATCGAGGAGTACCCCAGCGCCCGCGTGTCGAAGATCGGCGTGACCTGGCGGATGATGCGCTCATCGAGCAGGTGGCGGACCCGCTCCATCGTTTCCTCCTCGCTGATCTCGGCCGCCTCGGCGACGTGCGCATACGGACGCTGTGCGATTGGGAAGCGGCCCTGCATCAGGTTCAGGAGCCGCCGGTCGAGCTCGTCCAAGGGGATCGCGGCGCCGTGCTTGCGGCTCCTCAGCTTGGGTGTTGCGGTCACGTCTCCTGAAGCCATCGCGCGGCATCCTTAGCGTGGTAGGTGATCACGAAGTCGGCGCCCGCGCGCCGGATGGAAGTGAGCGTCTCGAGCACGGCGGCCCGCTCGTCGAGATATCCGGCCGCGGCCGCCGCCTTGATCATGGCGTACTCGCCGCTGACGTTGTACGCGGCGACCGGCACGTGCATCTCGTCCTTGACACGCCGGATCACATCGAGGTAGGGCAGGGCGGGTTTGACCATCACGATGTCGGCCCCCTCGTCCACGTCGAGCGCCGTCTCACGCAGGGCCTCCTCAGCGTTGGCCGGGTCCATCTGGTAGGCACGACGATCGCCGAACGCCGGAGCCGATCCGGCGGCCTCGCGAAACGGGCCGTAGAAGGCGGAGGCAAACTTGGCCGAGTAGGCCAGGATCGGCGTGGCCGAGTAGCCCTCGAAATCGAGTCCCGCCCGGATCGTGCCCACACGCCCGTCCATCATGTCGCTGGGGGCGACCACGTCGGCGCCGGCGCGGGCCTGCGATACGGCGGTGCGGGCGAGGAGCTCGAGCGTGGCGTCGTTGTCGACCACGCCGTCGGAGCGGACGACGCCGCAATGGCCGTGGCTCGTGTACTCGCACAGGCACAGGTCGGTGATCACGATCAGCTCCGGCACGGCGTCCTTGATCGCCCGCGTGGCCAGCTGGACAACGCCCTCGTCGTCCCAGGCTCCCGACCCGTCCTCGTCCTTCGCGGCCGGGATCCCGAACAGCAGCACCGCGGGAATCCCGAGGCGGCGGCCTGCTCGGCCTCGGTCACGGCGTTGGCGATCGAGAGCCGGTCGATGCCCGGCATAGCCTCGATCGGCTCACGCCGGTCGAGCCCATGCGCCACGAACATCGGGTACACGAAATCGGCCGGGTGCAGGCGAGTCTCGGGCACGAGCCCACGCAGGGCACGGGTCGCTCGCAGTCGTCGCAGGCGGGTCTGCGGAAATGCCATCGCCCCTGCGAGCATACCGGCGCCCCAGACCAGCCCGACGCGGACCGGGTCAGCTCGCGGCGGCAGGCAGCGCCACGAGTACCGACGCCGCTACGCCACCACCACGTTCCAGGGCTCCACGCGCCATGCCGTGATCAGACCGGCCTCCATGTACGGATCCTGGCGGGCAAAGGCCTCGACCTGCTCCGGGTCGACCCCGCGGAACACGAACATGGCTCCGTGGACCGGATCGCCGACGGCGCCGGCCGTCGCCAGACGCGCCCCGCGTCGCGCTCGGCTCGCAACAGCTCGAGGTGGGCCTCGCGGTGCGGAGCGCGGCGGTCGAGCACGTCACCGACGTAGTCGTAGAAGAGGATCTGGTGCGGTCCCGAGTCGCTGATTCCTGCACCCTCTGCCCCGCCGGCGCGGAGCGCTACGCTGGCGTGTGAGCAATCTCGAAAAGCGTGGCTCCTACACACCGCGACGGGTGCGCGAGCAGCGCGCCTACCGGTTGGTCCTCGTCGGGGGCGTCGCCGGCACGCTGGGGGTAGCGGGGCTCGTGCTCTCGGTGTTCGGAGTCGTCGGTGCCGGTTGGCCGATCTTCCTGATCATCCTCGCCGCCGTCTGCGGACTCATGTTCCGCAGCATGACGGGCAAGCGCTGCAAGGCCTGGCACCGGCGTCATCGGGCGAACCGCCTCAGCGAGAGCCGGGCGATGACCCAAAAGGCGATCGTGAGCACGAGCAGGTGGAGCAACGGCCAGCCGATCCCCGGCTCGGTTCCGTTGGATCGCGTACGACCGCCTGGAGGGCGGCCTTGAACGGGAACACGAACACGATCACGTCGGGCATGGCTTTGAGCCGTGCGCGTTTCGCCGGCACCGAGGGCGACGAACGCCGGAGCGCGAGCAGGAGCGCCAGCAGTCCGCCACTCCGACCTCAGCGCGCCAGGCCGCCGATCGCCACCGCAGGGCGCGACGCCAGCGCCGCGAAGTGCCAGCGCGAGACCACCCACGGCGGGAGGCGCCCCATGCAGATGCCGCGAAGGCCGTTGCGCAGCGGCCCATGGGCGGCGCGCCGCACCCGCGCAGGCAGCAGCCAGCACGACCTTCTCAGCGACCAATTTGCCGGGGGGTCTCGGACCCGTCGGACTGGGCGTGAGGCCGCGTGCTCCTTCCGTTCGATGGCCGGCGTGCATGCGGCCAGGAGCAACGCCAGAAGCGTCGGCGAGACGATCGCCGCGGTCGGCGACGGCGTAGGCATCGGTCGGCGTCGTGGAGGCGGACGACTTCGGGGTAACCGTTTGCCGTCAGCGGCGTCCCCGATCGGACCCGGCACCGGACTGGCGAACCCGAGCCCCTCGATCGCGATGTCGGCGAAGGCCACCACCTGGTGCAGCGCGGGCAGTAGCGGCGAGTCCGTTGGGGAGCGACTGGATCGTTCCCTCCACGATCGTGCGCACGTTGCGCAGGCCGAGCAGCGGCACGTTCTGCCCGAGCAGGTTGACCTCGCCGCCGCCGAGAACCTGCTCGAGGTCGTGCACCACCACCTTGAGCACCTGCTTGGAGACGGCCTGCTCGACCTGATCGACCCGGGCCTGGATGGCCTGGTCGGCCAGGTCGCGCTCCAGCGGGTTGCGGGAGTTGAGGACCAGCTGAACGGTGGGGTTGCCGTTGCCACCCTGGAGCATCGCCTGCAGCTGCTGGGTGATGTCGGCCGGGATGATCAGAGCGGCCAGGGCCCGCCCGCTGCGCACGTCGGCCACGGCCTCGGCCGGCGAGTGCGCCTTGAGCGGATCGATCGAGGCGAACAGCTCCTGGGCGTAGTGCGAGACGTTGACCTGCTGGGTGCCGAGGTGGATCTTGCCGTGCCCCGGCTGGACGCCGGTGTAGATGGCGACCTTCGGCTTGCCGGGTGGGCTCGAGAGCGCGAGGCCGATCATCAGCGCGATCGCGGCCGGATACAGAACCAGGATCACCACCAGGAGTGGCGAGCGCCGCAGGATCTGAAGGTCCTTGACGAGCAGCCAGCGCATCTTCAGCGGCCGCGCGCCCGCGGGAGGCTCGACGAACGCGCTCTCGAAAGCGTGCGTGCGCCTCGATCCGAGTCGGCCACGGTGGCGGCCAGCTCGCCGGGCGGGCCGAGGAACAGCACCTCGCCGTCCCCCAGCACCAGCACCCGATCGGCGTACCGGTCGGCCTCGAGCACATTGTGGGTCGAGTAGATCACGCTCGTGCCCTCCCGGCTCAGACCGACGATGAACTCCCACAGCCGCTCGCGCTGGCGGGGGTCGAGCGCCGAGGAGGGCTCGTCCAGGAGCAGCACCGCCGGCCGATTGAGCAGGCCGATGGCGATGTTCAGGCGCTGCTGGTTGCCGCCCGACAGGCGGCTCACCTGCTCGTCGCGCCGATCGGTCAGGCCGGTCTGCTCGAGCATCCCCGCCACCGCCGCCTCGGTATCGGGCAGGCGCTCGAGCCGGGCGAACAGCCGCAGGTTCTCGGCCACCGAGAGCTTCGAATACACGGCCGGCTGCTGGGGTACCCACCCGATCCGGCCGGCCGGCTCCTCGATCTCACCCGCCGAGGGCGCGAGCACCCCGGCCAGCATTGACAGCAACGTGGTCTTGCCGGCCCCGTTTGGACCGATCACGGCCGAACCGCTCGCCGACGGCCACCTCGAAGCTGATCGCGTTCAGCGCGGCGCGCGCTCCGAAGCGCTTGGTCAGCTCGCGGGCGGCGAGCGTGGTGCTCTCCTGGCCGGTGGCGGCGGTCGACTGCACTGCCGTGCAGGCTACCCGGGAGTGCCCAGCTTCGGTTGCAGCGAGGCGCCGCAGAACGGCAGTAGGCGTCGTCGGCACCGGCGTCGAGGCCGCAATCCGGGCAGCGATCGGGTCCGATCGGGATCACGCCCGCCACCGGCGTGGGCATGCCCCACGACTCCAGGACGAGGTGCGGCGCCAGGTTGCGGCGCAGAAGGGCAGATGCTCGGCAGCGCGACCAGCGACCCGACGATCCCATACAGCTGATAGCCGACCAGCAGCGCGAGGATGATATCAGGATCGGGTTGATGCGCAGGGAGATCCGGAACACCTGCGAGGGCGACGAAGTGACCTTCGAGCTGCTGCAGGGCAACCGACGGCGACCACGACCCCACCGCGCTGATCGGGATCGTTGAACAGCGCCACGCCGCACGGCGGGCAGCGGCCCGATGATCGGCCCGATGTAGGGGATGAACTCCATCAGCCCGTAGAAGGCGCCGAAGAACACCGCGTACTCCTGGCCGGCTGGGAAGATGCCCACGGCACCGAAGATCCACAGCGCGACCGCGGCGCTGGTGCCCATGATCAGGCTGAACAGGATTTGGCCGCGCATGTAGCCGAACACCGCGCGCTGGACGAGCAGCGGGAAGTCGTCGGCCGGCGTGCCGTCGCCGGGCGGCATGATCCGCCTCGCGAGGTCACCGATCGGTTTCCCGTATACGAGCAGGTACACCGACAGCACGAGTACCAGGACCAGGTCGAAGGAGACGGTGACCACGTTCTGGAGCAGGTCGCGGGAGAAGGCGACGATGTCGCCCGAGCGCTTGATGAGGTTCTTCTGCAGCGTCTGCAGCGCCGTCTGGCCCTGCTGCTGGATGTGGATGTTGATCCCGTGCCGGTTGAGCCAGCTCTGAACGTTGGCCAGATCCTTGTTGGCCTGATCGACCAGGTGCGGGACGTTCTTCTGGAAGTGGCTGATCTGTGCTGTTGATCGGGTTCGACAGCAGCACGCCGACGCCGCCGAGAATCGCGAAGAAGCTGAGGTAGACGAGCAGGATCGCGAGCCCGCGCGGGATTCGAGCCCGCTCGAGCTTCCAGACCAGAGGGTTGATGATCGAGAGCCACGATGCTCGCCACGATCAGGATCAGCAGCACGGTCCCGGCCGCGCGCGCCAGCGCCCATAGGCCGAGCAGCGCGATCGGGAGCAGGGCCACTTGGATCCAGCGGGGAACGACGACCGGCGGGACCATCGTGCGGGGCCGACTCCTGCTCGGGCGAGTCCTCGCCCGCCGGTTGCTCCGTCCCGCTCCGTGGCTGTGGAAGCATTCGCGTCATACAACTGGAAGTATGCGGAAAGAGGAGACGTGAATCTGGGCGTAACCATTCTGTTCGTGGGCGACATCGTCGGCGGAATCGGCCGGCGGACGCTGCTGAGCCTGCTTCCGGCGCTCCGTGAGCGCCACGAACCGGACTTCGTCGTGGTCAACGGCGAGAACTCGGCGGGCGGGCTCGGGGCTGACGATCCGAAGTGTCGCCGATGAGCTGGTTCGCCGCGGGCGTCGACGTGATCACGCTCGGAAACCACGCTTTCCGCCAGCGGGAGGTGTACGAGCACCTGGGGATTCACGGGCGGATCGTGCGCCCGGCCAACTACCCGAGCACGGCGCCGGGCAAGGGCTGGTGCGTCGGCGCGGCCGCCGACGGCACCCCGGTGGCGGTCATCAACTCTCTGGGCAAGCTGTTCCTGGATCCGGCCGTCGCCCGTTCGCGATGGCCGAGGAGCTCGTCCGACGGCCCGTGAGCAGGCCGCGATCGTGCTCCGTCGACTTCCACGCCGAGGCGACGAGCGAGAAGGTGGCGATGGGCCGGTTCCTCGCCGGCCGCGTGACGGCGGTCCTCGGCACGCACACCCACATCCCACCGACGACGCCCACGTCCTCTCCGGCGGGACGGCCTACATCACCGACGCGGGCATGACCGGCCCGCACGACTCGGTGATCGGCGTGCGCACCGATCTGATCCTGCGCCGGTTCACGCCACCCAGATGCCGGTGCGATTCGAGCCCGCCGACCGAAGGCGGCGTGCTCGAGGGTGTGCTGATCCGCCGACGGCGCCGACGCGCGCGACGGCGATCGAGCCGGTGCGACGTCGACGGCCGGGGTGGCTACGTCGGTCCGAGCCGGCCGATCGCGGATCGAGGAGTAGCCCTACGCGGCCGTGGTCGAGGCGCGCGGCGCGAGCAGCGCGATCATGACCGGCGGGCGAGCCGCCGGCGACCAGCACGATGTACGGGTAGAACCAGTAGCTCGCCCCGATCTGGGCGGCGATCACGACCGCTGCCGGCGAGGCGGCGACGGCGACCGCGTCCTTGCGGTAGCGCGGCACCACCGCGAGAGCGATCACGCCGATGCACGGCCGCGATCTGGACGACGTGCTGAAGGAACCGCAGGTCCCACCAACCGGGGTGGTACGTGCCCAGCGTCCAGATCGACATCGGCGTCACCCGGCCAGGCTGGTAGTCGATCGTGCGGTGCCAGAAGAGCGCGCGCGCCGTGGCAGTCGAGGGCGAGCATCCCCAGCAGGAGCATCGCGCAGGTCACGGCGAACGGCGACGTCGGCGCCAAGCGGTGGCGCAGCGACGCGAAGAGCGGCACCATCGCGAGCGGCGCGAACTTCGTCAGGCCGGCCGGCGGCCACCAGGAACGCCGCGCGCGGCCGGGAACGACAGCACCGCCAGCGTCCACGCCAGGAGCGCTCCGACGAGGGCGTCGTTCGAGTTCATGTTGAGCGAGTAGAGCGTGAACGGGTTCGCAGCCCACGCGAATGCGAGCGCGACCCCGACCCGGCGCGAGCCGAGCCGCCAGCCCGCGCACGAACAGCCCGGGACCGCCAGGATGTCGAACGCCGATGCCGCCACGTGCGCGGCCGGCAGCCGGTCCCACCTCCCGCTCCAGCCGATCGCCGCGACGGCCGGCACGTACGCCAGGAAGACGGATCCGCCCCGTAGGTGTCGCCGCTTTCGATCGGCGACTCGCAGCGGGCCGTCGGTCTGGAATGTAGCCGAATCGGTCGCCGTTGAAGTAGCGACCGCCGCAGGGATGGCCGCTGCTGTCGGGCATGTGGCCGTAGGGCAGGACGCCGTCCATCAGCCGCGACGCGCCGGCGACGCCGGCGTAGCCGACGTCGATCACGTTCGAGTCCTGGTTGTTCAGGCCGAGCCGGAAGCCCATGAGCGCGAACACGAGCCCGACGGCAAGCCAGGAGACCGGCACGAGCAGCCGCAACGGCTCGCGGGGACGGCCGCTGCGGGCCAGGAACAGCATCCTCGCCAGCAGGTAGAGCAGACAGGGGTAGGCGAGCGGAACCGAGAGACCGATCAGAGCGTGGTTGAAGAACGCCAGCGACACCGAGAAGGCCAGCAGCACGAGCAGGTCGAGGTGGAGCAGCGACGGCCGGCGGCGCCAGGGCAGGAAGGGGACGAGGAACAGCACGCACAGCGGCAACCAGACGTACCACGCGTTTAGACGCGGCGCCCCGAACGCGCCCGGATATCCCCGGGCCATCGACCACGCGACCTGGAACCCGGTCCAGGCCTCGGTGACGGTGCCCGTGGCGTCGTCGACGTAGACCTGGGCGATCTCCCTACCCCGGCGAGACCAGCTCACCTGCCAGCGGCCCGGCCCTTTCGTGTACTCGGCCGGATATCAGCCGCGGTGTCGGCGCACCACGTCGCGGACCTTGCCGACACGGGCGGCGATGCGCTCGACCTGGGTGGCGGTCAGGCGGTAGCCGACCGGCGCCCGACCCTGGGAGGTGACCAGGACCGGCGTGTTGGGATCCACCGTCGTCGTCGTCGCGGCGGCGGGGGCCACCCCCGGCGCCCACACGAGCACGAGGACGACGACGGCGAGAAGGAGCGCGAAGCGGCGGACCGGCGACGAGCTCAGGCCCGGAAGCTCCAGAGGCTTGCCGATGAACGACAGCGGCGTTGCCGCCGCGATCGCGATCGCCTGCGCGATGACCTTCGGCATCCCCGCCCCGTCGACGAGCGAGATCAGCACGATGTAGCTGAATCCGAATGCGACCAGCGACACGGTGAAGAAGCGGACGGCCTGGAACAGCGGTGCATGGTGCTTTGCGTCGAACGTCCAGTGCCGGTTCCACCAGAAGTTGTTGATCACCGAGACGACGAACGCCACGATAGCGGCGACGCGGTAGTCGATCCCGAGCGCGTGGACGCAGAGAGCGAACACGACCAGGTTGACCACGTATCCGCTCGCTCCGACGGCGGCGAAGCGGATCAGCTGCAGCCAGTTGTGCGGCTTCCGGACGCCGTGTCGAACTCGGTGCCTGAACGGCAGCTCAACGGTGACTGTCAGATCATCGGCCATGTCCGGAAATGTAGCGTCGTCGTGTCGGACTTCCGTAAGGCGGGGCAGATGACAGCCGACCTAATCCGAAGTGTTCGTGCACCATCGGGGCGATATCCCGCAGCGACCACTGCTCTCGGACATCCCCTGAGCCCGGTCCGGTGCCGCACCAGAGCAGCGCTCCGAGCGAGTCGGAGTGGTGCAGCGAGCCGTGACTTCCGCCGCCCACGTGGTCGGCGCCGCCCCAGTCGACGAACTCGTATCCGTTGCACGCGGAGAGCAGGATGTCGCCCGCCGTCGGGCACTTGAGCGCCGACCAGACGCGCGTCAGCGCGTCTGGGTACTCGGGGGTCAGGAAGCGGCCGTCCTGCACCTCGGCGGCCAACGTGGCGAGCTCTCCCTCCACGTACCAGCGCTGACCGCGCGGGTCCTCGACATCACCGCCGGGCGAGAACCGAAGATGACCCCGCGCTCGCTGTGGATCACCGCCTCACGTGGGCTCGCCAGCCACAGGGTCAGGTCAACGCCCGGCAGACCCCGAACGGCGTCGAGTGAGCGCTCCATCACCTGGCTGCGCCGATCCTCGTCGAGCACGTAGACCATCGCGGAGCGCTGAGCCGGGCTGAGCGCGACCTCGGCCCCGATCGAGCGGGCGGCGCTGTTGCTGGCCACGTCGAAGTCCGTGAATGCTCCGTCGAGC
>CAVYQU010000004.1:0-40515 GCA_963770805.1 uncultured Solirubrobacterales bacterium
CATCCCCGGCTCGATCGTGATCCAGCACGACGGCGGCGGCGACCGCTCCGAGACCCTCGCGGCACTCCCCCGGGAGATCGCGACGCTGAAGGCGCGCGGGTATTCGTTCGTGACCGTCACGCAGCTGCTCGGCGACCAGCTGATCTACCGCTGATCTCGCGCCGCGGCCGCGAGCCCGGCCCGCGTGCCCGCCGTCATAGAATCGGCGGCCGTGAGCGAGCTTCCCAGCCATGTGAGCATCCGCGAGGTGGGTCCGCGCGACGGCTTCCAGAACGAGCCCGAAGTCATCGCCACCGAGGACAAGGTGCGCCTGATCGAGCGTCTCGGCCGCACCGGCCTGCACCGGATCGAGGTGACGAGCTTCGTGCGCCCCGACGTGATGCCGCAGCTGGCCGACGCGTCCGAGGTGCTCGAGGCGGTCGAGCTTCCCGATACCGTCTCGGTGAGCGTGCTGATCCCCAACGAGCGCGGCCTGGAGCGGGCCCTCGCGCACCGCGCGCGCTTCCAGGAGATCAACGGCTTCCTGTCGGCCTCGGAGTCACACAATGCCCGGAATGTGGGCCGCTCGGTCGAGGAATCGCTGGCCGGACTCGAGCGGACCTTCGCCCGCGCGCAGGCCGAGGGCCTGCGGTGCGAGGGCGTGATCTCGGTCTCGTTCGGCTGTCCCTACGAGGGCCGCGTCCCGCCCGAGCGCGTGTTCGCGATCGCTCGGCGGTTGGCCGACGCCGGCGCAGAGGAGGTGGGCTTCGGCGACACGACCGGCATGGCGAACCCGCTCCAGGTTCGCGAGTTCTTCGGGGCCGCCCGCGACGCGCTGCCCGGCCTGGAGCTGACCGCGCACTTTCACAACACCCGGGGCCAGGGCCTGGCCAACGTCCTCGCGGCGCTCGAGGCGGGGGTGGAGAGCTTTGAGTCGAGCTTCGGCGAGCTCGGGGGCTGTCCCGTTCCGGCCGGCGCCACCGGCAACATCGCGACCGAGGATCTCGTCTCGATGCTGCACGAGATGGGGATCGAGACCGGGATCGACCTGAATGCGCTTCTCGCGGCTTCCCGGGCGGCGCAGGACGTGCTCGGCCGCCCCCTCGGGAGCCACCTGCTGAAGGCGGGGCCGGTCCATTGGACCGCCTCGGCGGCAGGTTAGACCCTGATTAGTTGTCCCTGCTGAGGTGCACCGCCCCCGGCGCTTCACATATTCTGGCCCCACCGGGGCGTTGTCCCGACGATTTTCCGACCAGGAGGTCAGTGATGCGTTTCACCGTGGGGCGGCTGGGCACGGCCATTTGTGCGCTCACCGCCGTCGTCGCAGTCGCGGGCTGCGGTTCGAGCTCGTCGAGCTCCTCGAGCTCGTCCACTGCGTCCAGCTCCGGCGCGAGCACGACCGCCAGCACCCCCGCCACCGGCTCGATCGCCTCCGTGGCCGCGCTCGTTCCGGCGTCCGTGAAGTCCAAGGGGACCTACACGGTCGCCGCCGACGCCAGCTACGCGCCGAACGAGTTCGTCGGCAGCGACGGCAAGACCGTGCAGGGTATGGACGCCGACCTCGCCCAGGCGCTCGGCGCGGCGATGGGGCTGAAGGTCGCGGTCGTCAACCAGACCTTCGACAGCATCATTCCCGGCCTCGTGGCCGGCAAGTACGACATGGGCGCCTCGTCATTCACCGACACCAAGGCGCGAGAGAAGGTCGTCGACTTCGTGACCTACTTCACCGCCGGCACGTCGTTCTACACCAAGGCCCAGGGCGGGGTGACGGTCAACACGCTGGCCGATCTGTGTGGCCACACGGTCGCGGTCGAGAAGGGCACCACGCAGCAGACCGACGCCACCGCACAGGCGGCCAAGTGTAAGGCCACCGGCAAGAGCGGCGTGACCGTGCTCGTGTTCCCGGATCAGAACAGCGCCAATCTCGCGCTCCAGAGTGGCCGCGCGCAGGTTGGCATGGCCGACTCGCCCGTCGCCGCGTACGCCGTCAAGCAGTCGAATGGCATGTTCAAGCTCGTCGGGCAGACCTACGGCACCGCGCCGTACGGGCTCGCATTGCCGAAGGGCAACGGGATGGCCAAGCCGGTCCTCGCCGCCGTCAAGGCGCTGATGGCCAACGGCACCTACACGGCGATCCTCAGCAAGTGGGGGGTGCAGTCGGGCGCGATCACCAATCCGGTGATCAACGGAGCGACGAGCTGAGGTAGACACGGTGCCCTCCACCGAGGCCACCGAGAGTCAGGAGGAGCAGGGACGGCCTGAGGACATCAAGGCCGTCCCTGTCCGCCACCCGGGGCGTTGGGTCGCGGCGGCGATCGTCGTGATCATCGCCGTCGCGATCATCAACTCGGTCGCGACCAACCCCAACTTCCATTGGCACATCGTCGGGCAGTACCTGTTCGACCCCCGGATCCTGCGCGGTGTCAGACTCACGATCGAGCTGACGATTGTCTCCATGGTGCTCGGGATCGCGGGCGGCATCCTGCTCGCGGTCATGCGCCTGTCGCCGAACCCGCTCGTCTCGGGCGCAAGCTACATCTACATCTTCCTGTTCCGTGGGACCCCGCTGCTCGTCCAGATCCTGTTCTGGAACTACATCTCGGCGCTCTATCCCAAGATCGGGATCGGGATTCCGTTCGGTCCGTCGTTCATCCATGCAAACGCCAACTCGCTGCTGAAGCCGTTCATCGTCGCGATCCTCGCCCTGGGCCTCAACGAGGCCGCATACATGGCCGAGATCGTGCGCGCCGGGATCATCTCCGTCAACGAGGGGCAGTCCGAGGCGGCGGCGTCGCTGGGGATGAGCCGGCTGATGACGATGCGGCGGATCGTCTTGCCGCAGGCGATGCGCGTGATCGTGCCCCCGACGGGCAACGAGACGATCTCGATGCTCAAGAACACCTCGCTGGTCAGCGTCATCGCCTACACCGAGTTGCTGTACTCGGCCCAGCTGATCTACAGCGTCAACTATCAGACGATTCCGCTGCTGATCGTGGCCAGCTTCTGGTATCTCGCGATGACCAGCGTGCTGTACGTGTTTCAGTACTTCATCGAGCGTCGGTTCGGGCGCGGCTTCTCTCGCACGCAAGACGTGGGCACCCTGTCCCGCTGGCTAAGCTTCCGTCGCACGCAATGAGATGAGCGAGCCCATGGTTAAAGCGGAGGCCGTACACAAGCGCTTCGGGCGCCTCGAGGTCCTGAAGGGGATCTCGCTCGAGGTCAAGGCCGGCGAGGTGATGTGCCTGCTGGGGCCGTCGGGCTCCGGCAAGTCGACCTTCTTGCGCTGCATCAACCACCTCGAGAAGATCAACTCCGGCCGGCTGTCGGTCGACGGCGAGCTGGTCGGCTACCGCGAGGCGGGCGGCAAGCTTCATGAGCTGCGCGATTCGGAGGTGTGCGGGAAGCGGGCCCAGATCGGGATGGTGTTCCAGCATTTCAACCTGTTCCCGCACATGACGGCGCTGGACAACGTGATCGAGGCGCCGATCAGGGTGCTGAAGGTCCGCCGCGAGGAGGCGCGCCAGCGTGCCCGCGAGCTGCTCGAGCAGGTGGGGCTCTCCGACAAGGCCGACGCCTATCCGGCTCAGCTCTCCGGTGGCCAGCAGCAGCGGGTGGCGATCGCCCGCGCGCTGGCCATGCGGCCCAAGCTGATGCTGTTCGACGAGCCGACCTCGGCGCTCGACCCCGAGCTGGTCGGCGATGTGCTGGACGTCATGCGTCAGCTCGCCTCACAGGGGATGACGATGATCGTCGTCACCCACGAGATGGGCTTCGCGCGCGGCGTTGCCGACACGGTCGTGTTCATGGACGGCGGCGTGGTCGTGGAGGCGGGCAAGCCCGACGACGTGATCTCCAACCCGCAGCACGAGCGCACGAAGACGTTCCTGTCCAAGGTTCTCTGAGCGACGACCGCGCGCGCTCGCGCCGTCCCGGGGAGCGCGTGTGGCGTAGCCTTGCGCGCCTCGAAAGCGACAATGGAGACTCAAGTGGCGCAGATCAAGAGGGTCGGTGTGCTCGGATGCGGCCTGATGGGCCACGGCATCACCCAGGTGGCCGCTCAGGCGGGCTACGACGTGGTGGTCCGCGAGGTCGACGAGGCCACGCTGGCCAAGGGCATCGGCAAGATCGAGAAGCAGCTGGCCCGCGCGGTGGAGAAGGAGAAGTCGACCCAGGAGGAGGCCGACGCGGTCCGCGCCCGCATCCACGGCACGGTGGGCTACGCGGACCTCGCCGACTGCGACCTGGTGCTCGAGGCGATCGCCGAGGATCTGGGGTTGAAGCTCGAGATGTGGGCGGAGGTCGACCGCATCGCCAAGCCCGAGGCGTACTTCGCCACCAACACGTCGTCGCTGGCGGTGATCGAGCAGGCCGCCTCGACCAGCCGGCCGGAGCGCTTCGTCGGCCTGCACTTCTTCAACCCCGCCCAGGTGATGAAGCTGCTGGAGGTCGTCCGCTGTGTGACGACGTCCCCGGAGACGCTCGAGGTGGGGCTCGAGTTCGGCCGGCGGCTCGGGAAGCTGACCGTGCTCACGAACGACAAGGCCGGATTCATCGTCAACCGCCTGCTGGTGCCCTACATGCTCGACGCGATCCGCGCCTACGAGGAGGGCGTCGGCTCGATCACGGAGATCGACGAGGCGATGAAGGCGGGCGCCGGTCATCCGATGGGTCCGCTCGCGCTGTGCGACTTCGTCGGCTTGGACACGCTGGGCGCGATCTGCGACGTCCTGTTCGACGAGTTCCGTGAGCGCCGCTTCGCGCGGCCGCCGACGCTGCGCAAGGTCATCGCCGCCGGCTGGTACGGCCGCAAGTCCGGGATGGGCTTCTTCGACTACTCGGGCGAGGCGCCGGTGGAGAACCCAGGGCTGAGGTGAGCCCGCTGCTCGAGCGACTCCGGCCGCACCCGCACCGCGGCGACGTGATCGCCGCGGGTGCGGTGCCGCTGGCGCTGGCGGCCGTGATCATCGAGCTGCGGATGACGCAGTGGTCGTTGGGGCCGCGCTTCGCGATCGTGCTGTTGGTCGCGGTCCTGCTGCTCACGATGGGTTGGCTCGCGCCGCTCGAGTACGACGGGCCGCGCTCCTACCACACGGTGCTGCTGGTCAGCGGACTGCTGACCCTCCTGCCCGCGCTGCTGCTGCTGGCCGAGGTGCTCCGCTCGAGCCGTCCCCCCGGCAGCGGCGGGATCGCCTGGACGCTCGCGCTCGAGGCCGTGGTCGCGATCGCACTCGCCCGTCGGGCCAACTCCGGCGTCTGCACGTTGATCGCGGCGCTGGCCGGCGCGGTCGCGCTCGAGGCGTTCGTGGCCTGGGTGTTCAGGCCCCACGGGCTGGGCACGTTCCGCGCCATCCTGGTGGCATCGACGGTCGGGCTGATCGGCGGGGTGATCCGCCTGCGCGACCACCGTCGCCGCCACGCTGTGCAGCTCGTCAACGTGGCCGGCCTGCTCACGCTCGTCCTCGCCGCGAGCTTCCTGCTCACTGCCCTGCTCACCACCTCCACCTCGTCCTCCGCCTCCACCGCAGTGCCGGGCTCGGCCACGGGCCGGCTGCTCGCCGGCGCCGCCGGGGTGGCGTTCGGCTGGAAGCTCTACCTGCTCGCCGTGGGCTTCGGGCTCGTGGCCTACGCCGGCGCCGACCGCGAGCCGGGTCCGGCCTACGTCGGAACGGCCGTGCTCGTCGCCTTCGCGGTGCTCGCCGGCGCACCCGCGATCAACCGCGGCTCGCTCGTGGGCTGGCCGCTGTTCCTGCTGGCGCTCGGCGCGGTGGGGCTGGTGATCGGGCTGCGCCCGCGTGAGCCACTGCCACCCGAGCCCGCCTCCGCCACCGCTCCCACCGTTTCCCTCGATCCCAAGGACACCTGAATGACCGACGTGCACCACGCCGAGGCCCGCGCGCTCGCGGGCGGACCCGACCGCCACCGGTCCAGGGCGGCCGAGCAGGGCAAGCTGCCGGTCCGCGACCGGGTGGCGAGGCTGCTGGACCCGGGCTCGTTCGCCGAGGACGGCCTGCTGGCGAGCTGGGAGCAGGATGGGCTCGGTGCGGAAGGCGTGATCACCGGGCTGGGCACGATCGGCGGCCGGACCGTGGCGGTGATGGCCAACGATCCGACAGTCAAGGCCGGTTCCTGGGCGCCCAAGACGGTGGAGAAGATCCTGCGCGTCCAGGAACGGGCGCTGACGCTGCGCGCGCCGCTCGTGTACCTGGTCGACTCCGCCGGCGCGCGAATCGACGAACAGGTCCAGATGTTTCCCGGACGCCGGCACGCCGGGCGGATCTTCTACAACCAGGTGAAGCTCTCCGGGCTCGTGCCGCAGGTGTGTGTCCTGTTCGGCCCCAGCGCGGCGGGCGGCGCCTACATCCCCGCCTTCTGCGACGTCGTGATCATGCGCGACGGCAACGCGTCGATGTACCTGGGCTCGCCGCGGATGGCCGAGATGGTGATCGGGGAGAAGGTCACGCTGGAGGAGATGGGCGGCGCCCGCATGCACACATCCAAGAGCGGCTGCGGTCACGCGCTCGTGCGCACCGATGAGGACGGGATCGATCTCGCCCGGCGCTATCTGGGTTATTTCCCGGCCAGCTGGCAGGAGCAGCCGCCCGCCGCGCCGCCGGCCGAGCCCGAGTCCGACCGTCCGATCCGGGAGATGATCCCCGCCGACGAGAACAAGCCGTTCGACATGCGCGAGCTGCTCGACAGCCTCCTCGACGCCGGGTCGCTGCTGGAGATCCACGCCCGCTGGGCCAAGGAGGTCATCGTCGCCTACGCCCGGCTTGACGGCCGTGTCGTCGGCGTCGTGGCCAACCAGCCCAAGGTCAAGGGCGGCGTCCTGTTCGTCGACTCCTCCGACAAGTGCGCGCGGTTCATCCAGACCTGCAACGCATTCAACATTCCGCTTCTGTTCCTCGCCGATGTCCCCGGCTTCATGATCGGCACCCAGGTCGAGCGCGAGGGCATCATCCGGCACGGAGCCAAGATGATCAGCGCCGTGTCCGAGGCCACCGTGCCGAAGATCTCGGTCGTCGTGCGCAAGGCCTACGGCGCCGGCCTCTACGCGATGGCCGGTCCGGCCTTCGAGCCCGACTGCTGCATCGCGCTGCCGACGGCCTCGATCGCCGTCATGGGCCCGCAGGCCGCGATCAACGCCGTCTACTACAACCAGCTCCAGGCGATCGGCGATCCCGAGCAACGCGCCGCCCGCACCGACGAGCTCCGTCGCGACTACTCCGAGGACATCGACATCCTGCACCTCGCCTCCGAGCTTGTCGTCGACGCCGTGATCCAGCCGGAGGACCTGCGCACCGAGCTCATCCGCCGCTTCGCACTGGCCGCGGGCAAGCAGCGCGAGTGGCCGTCGAAGCGGAACGCGGTGACGCCGGCGTAGGGGCGGTCGGGCCGGCGCCGCCCGCCGTTCAGCCCCCGGTGTGGCCGGCACCCGCCCGCCGTTCAGCCCCCGGTCTGGCCGTGCGCCACCCTCCCCGTCAGGCCATTGCGCGCCCTCAGGCGCCGGCCGCCGCCCGCTGCTGTCGTACCCGCCCGACGTCGGCGTCGATCGCGTCCACGAGCTCGAGCGCGAATGCGAGCGCGGAGTCGAGGGCCCTCCGGTCGACCGCGTCGGCCGCGTCGCCGGGCGTGTGGGAGCGCGGCACGAGGCCGCGGCCGTCCAGGCAGCCGATCGTGATCGCCGGCAGTCCGAGCGCTCGGGCGGGCAGGGCGGGGGTCACGCCGCGGCCGCGGTGCGGCCGGGCGGCGAGGTTGGACTCGACGCGGGCGACGTCCGCGCACAGCGCGCGCAGCCGGCGGAAGTAACCGAGCGGGACGAGGGAGCCGTCGCTGATCCACCATCGCGGGCGTCCCGCGCTGCACGCCGCGATTCCCAGCACGACGGTGTTGGTGACAACCAGGTCCTTGCGTCGTGAACGCAGGTGGCGTCGCAGCCCGATCGCGTCGCCCTCGCCCGCGCCCTGGAGCACCAGGTCGACCGCGAGTCGCCCCGGCGGCCCGGCGGCGAGTGCGCGTGCCAGCGCCAGCGCGGTCGCGACACCGGCTCCGTTGTCCCCGGCCGCGGGGCCGAAGTCCGCGCTCGCGAGCTCGATCAGCATCGCCAGGGCGATCACCAGCGCGACGGTGGGGAGGAGCTGGGCGACCCCGGCCGTCGTGCCGCGCGTGCCCTCCAGCCGCAGGATCGCCACCGCCAGCAGCCACACGAGCCCGATCACGAGCCATCCGAGCCAGCCGGGGGAGAGTCCGCCGGTGACCCCGCGCAGCCTCGCGCAGGCGGCCCGGACGCGATCGCGGTAGGCGAGCCCCACCCGGCCGGCGTCGTAGTTGGCGGTGACGATCAGCCGCACACGCTCGTCATCCGGCGCGCCCCCATCAACCACCACGTTCTGACTCGCCCGTTCGGGGGTCAGGCGCCGCCCCGGGGAGAGGCCGGTGAGGGCATCGGCGATCACCGACAGGATCGCGACCAGGATCATCGCGCCGCCGATGCTCGGATGCGAGACCGCGACGAGGCTCCCCGCCAGGCCGAGCGCCACGTGCCACGCGTGGGCGAAGGCCCAGCTCGGACGGCACCAGAAGGTCTCCAGACGGGCGTCGTGCCCCGCGGCCTGCAGCTCGCCGCACAGCCACAGCGCGGCGCGGCGCTCGCAGTCCGTGCCCGCGCCTCGGCGGTCGAACCGCGCCAATCCCGTGACCGTCTCTGCTGCGCCCATGCAGCGGCCATGATCCCAGGCACCCGCGCCACCCGCGCCGCCCTTTAGCCTCATTCGCTAGAACGTACGCGATGACCGACATCGGGGAGCAGGCGCTCCTCGCCATCGCTGAGGAGGCCGCCGAGGCGGCGGCAGCCGAGCTCCGAGCCCGTTTCGGCCGGCGATCTGGCGTGCGCACGAAGAGCGGACCCACGGATCTCGTCTCCGACGCGGATCTCGCCGCGGAATCCGCGATCCACGACGTGCTCGCGGCGCGTCGGCCCGGGGACTCGATCCTCGCCGAAGAGGGCGGTGCCAGCGGCCACGGCGCGCTGCGCTGGGTCGTGGACCCTCTCGACGGGACGATCAACTTCCTGTTCGGCATCCCCGTGTTCGCCGTCTCCATCGCCTGTGAGGACGCACAGGGCGCGCTGGCCGGCGTCGTGCTCGATCCGCTCCGCGATGAACGGTTCGCCGCCACCCGATCCGGGCCGCCGACGTTGAACGGAGACGCGATCGCGATCTCCGCGCGCACCGACCTGTCGACCGCGCTCGTCGCCACCGGGTTTGGCTACGACGCGCCCGTGCGCGCCCGCCAGGCCGTGGTCATCTCGCGGGTGTTGCCGCAGGTCCGGGACATCCGCCGGCTCGGTGCGGCGGCGCTCGACCTCGTGTGGACGGCATGCGGGCGCTACGACGCGTATTTCGAGCGTGGATTGAAGGCGTGGGATCTGGCCGCCGGGGCGTTGATCGGGGCCCGCGCGGGCCTTGAGCTGCGCCCGCTCGAGGCCACCGCTGAGGATCCAGCCGGCGTTGCCGCCGCGCCGGCTGCTCTGATTGAGCCCCTGATGGAACTGGTGCAGACGACGTGAGCATGTTCCGGCTCCGGCCCGCGGCGGTGGCCGCGGGCGCGCTCGCGCTGTCCGTGATGGCGGCGGCGTGCGGGCATTCCGCCGAGAGCCTCGGCCCGAGTACCGCCGCCTCGGGCGCGACGGTGTCCCTCGTTCCCCCCTCGCCGCGCACCCCGGCCGCCGTCACGCCGGCACTGTCGGTCGCGCGCGAGAACCAGCTTCCCGGCACCCGCGCCTGGCAACTCAGCGCCAAGCCGGGTTCGGGAACGGTGGAGGGCTATGTCTCCGATCAGGAGATCCAGGCGGGCAGAGTCGAGCGCTTCTACGTCAACGCACCCCACGCGCGCTGGGTTCGCGTCGAGCTGTTCCGGATGGGCTGGTACGGCGGTCGCGGCGGTCGCTTGGTCCTCCGCTCCGGTGAGCAGCCGGCGACGGCCCAGCCACCGTGCCACCACGACGACGCCACCGGGCTGACCGAATGCCACTGGCGCCCGACGTGGTCGGTGCGCCTGCCGACGTCGTCGGTCAGCGGCGTTTACATCGGGAAGCTGGTCACGAGCGCCGGCGCCCAGAAGGACACCCTGTTCGTCGTTCGGGCGCCGCGGCCCGGGCTGCTGCTCGCCCAGCTCGAGACCTCGACCTACGAGGCCTACAACGACTGGGGCGGCGATGACCTGTATCCCTCGGTGAAGCGGGTGACCGCGACCGGGAGCACCCAGGGCGTCGAGGTGTCCTACGACCGGCCCTATGACACGATCACCGGCGCGGGCCAACTGTTCGCCCGGGACATCGCGATGGTGCGCTTCCTCGAACGCGAGGGATACCCGGTCACCTACACGACCGACACCGGCGTCGACCTGCATCCCCGCGAGCTTCTCGGGGCACGGGCCGTGCTCGACATCGGTCACTCCGAGTACTGGTCACAGCGGGCCCACGACGCTTATGCGACGGCCCGCGACCGGGGTGTCAACCTCGCGTTCTTCACCTCGGACACGATGGGCTGGAGAGTCCGCTTCGGCCGCGCCACGCGCGCGTCCAGCGAAGCCGGCCATCCCGACCACGTGATCGTCGCCTACAAGGAGCACGCCCCGCTCGACTCCGATCGTGCGCAGCCGACCGGTCGTTTCGCCGACGGCGGGGCCTCGGTCACCGCCACGGTGTACGAGAACTGCATCACCCCACGCCTGAGTCTTGCCGCCGGTCCGCCGATCTATGCGTACTACGGCTGGTCGCCGTCGCCGACCCTGACGCCGCGCTGGCTGTTCACCGGCACCGGCTTCACCGCCGCCTCGGTCGTCCCGGGGATCGTCGGCTACGAGCTCGACCGGGTCGCGCCGCTGCCGCCGGCTCCCGTGCAGCTGCTCGGTGGCGGCGCGGCCGTGTGTCAGGGACGGGTGGCCGGGTCCGATCGCACGTACAGCACGCTGTACCGCGCCGGCTCGGGGGCGCTCGTGTTCTCGTCCGGCACGATGGGATGGCAGCTGGGGCTCTCGCCGCTCCCCGCCACGTCGCCCGATGCGCCGCGGGTCGCCGATCCGCGGCTGGTCCGACTGACCGAGAACCTGCTGGCCCGGATGCTGGGCGCGAGCCATCGGAGCGCGCGTCGATCTAGACTGCGGGCCTGAGCGGCGGTGGCGGAACTGGTAGACGCCCCGGATTCAAGTCCCGGTGTCCGAGAGGACGTGTGGGTTCGACTCCCACCCGCCGTACTGCAACGATCTAGGCCGCGGCAGGCTCGGGGGGCGGCGGCGCGGAGCGGCCTGCACCCCGGCGTTTGGCCTCGTCGCTCGGCACTTCGACCTCGACGTTCCAGCCTTGCGAGAAGCCCCGCATCGCAAAGATGATCAGCAGCACCTGCACGGGCACGATCAGCAGCGTCACGAGCCCGAGCGTGTCCGGGCTGAGGCCGGTGCCCCCGAACATCGACTGCGCCGACGCGAACCCGGGATTGCTGCGATCAAACCAGCTCGTGCCGCTGTATCCGGTCCCGGCGATCAGGGCCATGATCAGGAGCAGGATCGCCAGCGCGGCGGCGATCGGCAGGAGCCCGCGGTTCCAGCGCGCGATCCAGATCGCGATCAGCACGTAGACGATGCACCAGACGAAGTTGACCGGCTTGAGCCCCTCCAGCTTGGACCAGCCCCCGATGGTCACGATCAGTATCAGCGCAACCGAGATCAGCAGCAACAGGATCACGATCAGCTTGGTCGCCTTCGCGGCGGGCTTGTCCCGGTTGGGAAAGGCGATCGTGTAGCCCGGCGGGAGGTTGCGCACAGGAGGCACGGCATCGGACCATACATTCTTGGCCGGGTGCATGCTGCAGTTTCCCGGCCCCGAACCGACCACACGCGACCGGCCCGCAGCGTCCTCTCACGACAGGCCTAGAATCCTCTCGTCAGCGGGCGTGGCGAAACTGGCAGACGCGCCGGCTTTAGGTGCCGGTGGGCTTACGCTCTTGGGGGTTCGAGTCCCTCCGCCCGCATCCTTGGCAAGCGACGGCACCATCATCACCTGCCCCAACTGCCGGGCCAGGAACCGGGTCCGGCCGGTGGCCCGCGGCGTGCCACGCTGCAGCGTCTGCCACACGCCCCTTCCGTGGCTCGTCGAGGCGAGCGCCGCCAGCTTCGATCAGGAGATCACCGCCTCGGTGCCGGTGCTCGTCGACCTGTGGGCGCCGTGGTGCGGTCCGTGCCGCATGGTGTCCCCGGTGGTCGAGCGGATGGGCCAGGAGTTCGCCGGCCGGCTCAAGGTCGTGAAGCTCAACGTCGACGAGGCCCCGGCGATCTCGGCCCGATACAGCGTCCAGGGCATCCCGCTGCTGCTCGTCATCCGTGGCGGCAAGGAGATCGACCGCGTCGTGGGCGCCGTGCCGGCGCCGCAGTTGCGTGAGGTCGTCGAGCGCCACGTCGCGGCGCGCGCTGAGACCGGGAGCGCCGGCGCCGACCGCTGAGGGACCGCGCCGACCGCTGAGGGACCGCGCCGACCGCTGAGGGACCGCGCCGACCGCTCAGGGGGCAGCGCTAGACCGATGACGGCGCACCGCCGACGGGGGACCGAGGAGTCGAACCTCGCGTTGCGGTTTTGGAGACCACCGTGTTACCGATACACCAGTCCCCCTGGACTTGGCCGCCATCGTAGCGGCGAGCCGGGCTGAGGGGCGGCGCAGCCGGTTGGAGGGACAGTCGCCGGACTGGGGCGGACGAGGCCCCCGGCGAAGGCAGCGACCGCGTACGATCTCGGCGCTGATGAAGTCCCACACCGTGTACCGAACGTTCCGCACCGAGCGGCGCCGCGAGTTCGTGCGGATCACCGAGGACGTGGAGGCGGCGGTGCGCGACGCGGGGATCAGCGAGGGCCTCGTGCTCGTGTCGGCGATGCACATCACCGCGGGCGTCTGGATCAACGACGACGAGCCCGGCATCCAGGCCGACGCGCTGGAATGGCTGGACAAGCTCGCGCCTCCCAGCTGGCAGCCGCCGGCCAACGAGGTGGCCCGCGAGCTGCTGCCCGACCCTGGCGACTACCGTCATCACCGTGGGGGAGAGGACAACGGCGACGCCCACCTCAAGAACCTGCTCGTCCACCATCAGGTGATCGTGCCGGTCACTGACGGGCGGCTCGATCTCGGGCCATGGCAGGCGATCTTCTACTGCGAGTTCGACGGCGGCCGATCCAAGCGCCTCGTGATCAAGGCGCTGGGGGAGTAGGGGTGGGCGAGCCCGAGCCGGGCGACGCGCCGCTCGGCGCCGCGCCGTCGCGCGTCTTTGCCGACGGCGCGCTGGCGGGCCGGGTCGCACTCGTCACCGGCGGCGGGACGAACCTCGGCAAGGCCGCGGCGGCGGAGCTCGCCCGCTGCGGCGCCTCGGTGCTGATCGCCGGCCGGCGCGAGGAGGTGCTGGCCGAGACCGCCGCGGCGATCGGTGAGCGCTGCTCGTGGGTCTCCGGCGACATCCGGGAGCGCGGCGATGCAGAGCGGATTGTGCAGACCGCGCTCGACCGCCAAGGCCGCCTGGATTTGGTGCTCAACAACGCCGGCGGCCAGTACTTCGTGCCCGCCGAGGGGATCACGATCAAGGGGTGGCGGGCGGTCCAGCGACTGAACGTGGCCGGCACTCTCGCGATGTGCCATGCCGCCTTCGAGCTCGCGATGCGCCCGGCCGGCGCCGGGACGATTGTCAACGTCACCGTCTCGCCCCACCACGGGATGCCGGCCATGGCGCACACGGGCGCCGCGCGGGCGGCGGTCGAGGCGCTCACCCGCGAGCTGGCCGCGGAGTGGGCCGCCGACGGCGTCACGGTCACGGCCGTGGCGATCGGCCGCTTCGCGACCGAGTCGCTGCGCAAGTACCCGGCCGAGCTGTGGAAGACCGCCGCGGCCACCGTGCCCCTCCAGCGCCTCGGCGACGTCGCGGAGTACGGCTGGCTGGTGGCCATGCTCGCGTCACCGGCGGGACGCTCCCTCTCGGGCTCGGTGGTCACGATCGACGGCGCGCTGGACAACTGGAGCGGTCCGTGGCCCCCGCGCGACCTCGCCGGCGAGGGCGAGGTCCCGACCGAGGAGCGTCGCCCCGCCGGGCGCTGACCCTCCCGGGCGCACGCGGGTACCATCCTGCCCCTAGCGCCCGCGGGCGAAGTGTTGTGGTTGCACAGGAGCCTTCCAAGCTCCGAGGGCGGGTTCGATTCCCGTCGCCCGCTTCCAGGGACCTCCCAGGGTCACTGATCGCTTGGCCCGAGCCGGTTATCATCGGCCGACCACGGGGAGTGGCGCAGTCTGGTAGCGCACCCGGCTGGGGGCCGGGCGGTCGCAGGTTCAAATCCTGTCTCCCCGACTAACGCAAGACCTGTAAATCAGCCATATCGTCCGGGGCAACAGATGGGCAAATCGGCCTGACGGACGTTTACTGGACGACTAACTTTGGTCGTCCGTGCCGAAAATCGGCGGCGTTGATCTGTCCACCGCGGCTGCTCCTGGACGGCCGTAGCGATGTGGGCCACGACCCGATCGATCGACTTCCGGACGCAAAGTGCCGGCGGCTCCTCGAGTTCGAAGGAGCCGCCTGAACTCGCGAGCGACGTCGGACGAAGCGGTGGTGATCGGGCGACTTACCCGCCGGCGCGGTGTCTAGTCGTTCCGGCGAGGGACTGGCTACGCGCCACGGCGCAGCGGTGTTGCGCGCGGCGCAGATCTTGATTTTGGGCCGCCCGTCTCGAGATCGTGAAGCCAGGCTTCGACAGCGGACTCCCGAAAGCGCCGGTACCGGCCGAGGCGAACATGTGGAATCCGTCCTGCGCGTGCCTGAGCCCAGACCCAGTCGGTTTTCATTCCGAGGCGCTCGGCGAGCTCGTCAGCAGTGAGCAGGCGATCCATCACGTGTCCCTCGACGAGGCGAACCGACGCCGGCGGTCTTCCTCGACGAAGAAAGGCCACCTGGTCTTGCCGCCGGATGTGTCCAGTCAGGGTGGGAACATCGCGGCGTGGCGTCATGCCTTCGGATCGCAATCCCCGATTCTCGTAGTCGCTTGAGTCTTCTGGCGGAACGGGTGGTAGCTGATGGCTGGTAGGGCGGTCGCGAATCGCTCAGACCCGGTAACCGTCGCGACGGCGAGGGGCCCCGTCGAGGTCGTGCGCCAACAGTGGCGCTCGCAGCGTGCCGGTAGCGGATGGCAGTGGGAGTGGCTCGCTCGTCGACGCGGGCAGCGCGACTGGAAGCAAGGAACCACGGCGCGTGAGGCGATCCGCCAGGCGACCCTGCTGCCGCCGGCGAAGCAGCCCGGATGGCTCGCCGCCGCGGTCGCGGAGGCGGAGCGTGAGCTAAGCCTGCCGCCAGCCAAGGCGTCAGAGGATCCGCGAGCGAGCGGGGACGTCGATTGAACTACGCGCGTCGACAGCAGTACCGGCGCCTTTCGCGCGCCGGCCGGGCTGCGGCGGGGAGCGCCGCAGCGGTGGTGCTCGCGGTGGTTGTCGGGGGCGCGGGAGCGGCACCGCTCGCCGGGGTGCTGCTCCTCACCGCGTTCGGGCTCGGGCTCTACGCTCGCCACTGGCTTGCACTCGCCGGTCGCACCCGCGTCGGCGCTCGCGCGGAGGATGACGTGCAGCGTGCGCTTGCGCCGCTGCGGGAGGAGGGGTGGCGGCTGCGCCATTCCCTGCGCTGGCAGGGTCGGGGAGACATTGACTCGGTGGCGATCGCCCCAACCGGGATTGGTATCGCGATCGAAACGAAGACCAGGTCGTACGACCAGCGCCATCTCGCTCGGGTGCGCGAGCAGGTGGCGTGGCTGTCACGGCGCCGGCGAAGATGGGCACGCAGCGGCGCGCTCGGAGTCCTGTGTCTCGCCCGTGCGCGTGACCTCGAGCGCGTCGAGCAAGACGTTGTCGTGGTGTCGATCGACCGGTTGACGCATGTTCTTCGCGTCGCGGCGGGGATGGGTCCAGACGCCCGTCAAGCAGCTGACTGCGGATCCAGGCGAGCGCTGCTCCGCCGCGCTCTACCCTGGTGATCGTGACGATCATCGGCTGCCCGAGTTGCAACGCGCGCGCAATCGCGTCGGCCCGATCGACCGCGGAGTCCCGCGCTGCCCACGGTGCAAGACAGCACTGCCTTGGGTCGTCGACGCGGACAGCGCCACGTTCGCGGTCGAGACGACCGCGTCCGTGCCTGTTGTCGTCGATTTCTGGGCGGCGTGGTGCGGGCCGTGTCGGATGATCTCGCCCGTGCTGGAAGACCTCGCCAAACGTCACGCGGGGCATCTGAAGGTCGTGAAGGTCGACGTCGACGCGAACCCAGGACTGGCTACCAGGTCTGGCGCAGTCGATCCCGTTGCTCGTCGGGATGCGGGACGGGAAAGAGGTCGACCGGGTCGTCGACGCGCTGCCTCGCGCCGCTTTGGAGGAGCGGTTGCCGGCGGCGCTCGCCACGTGAATTCACCCTCCTAGATCGAGCGCGGCGTGGTCGGGCCCTGGCCCGCTGTCGCCATGGAGAGCGAGCAGCGCCGTGTCGACCCGTCGGGCCGCAATCGATCCGTGGCAATGCACGCGCCCCGGCGGCTGCGAGCCGGCGCATGCCGGTGGGCGAATCCGATCGCCCACCACGGCTCGGGTCGGGCTCGAGCCGGACGACTGGTGTGTCGCCGATGCGATGGCGCGCGTTTCCCGGGTGCGCGGAGGCAGAGCGATCGTGCAGGACGCGCGTTGGATCGTGGCGCACACGGAGTCGGGGGGCAGCAAACGCGCTCTCGATGGGATTGGGGGTCCCGTTGCTCCCGCGAGTGCTCGGCGGAGTAGTCGGGAGCGGTCGGCCGTGCTCGTCCGGCTTGAGCTGCTGTGGACGACAACCGCATTTCGTTCGCTGGGTTGACCAAGCCTGAGCACGAGATGGGTCGCCGTCCCGGCGATGTCTTTGCGTCGCCGAATTGGGGCACAGCGAACTCCTGGGCGGCTTCACGAAGCGTGGTCATCGGTGGGTCCCTTTGTGGAGGTGGGCGACGCAGCCCGCGACTCGCGGTGGTTCCAGCCCGTCAGGAGCATCGTGTCCCCCTGAGCGGGCGAGCCTCCGGTCCTCAGGCGTCGGTTAGCTAGGTTCCCTGGCGCACACCTACGCCCAACCCGAGCAAGGGGGAGGAAGCCGATGATCGAGCCTTACCAAGCCGTCGGTCTGATCCAGACGATGCGCGGGATCCGACGGCGCGAGGAGATTCAATGGAACCTCGAGCACATCTCGCACATGATCAAGGCCGCCTCGTGGCTGAGCAGCATGGATCTTCCGGTCCGCCTGATCTGCATTCCCGAGGGCGGGCTGCAGGGGTTCACCGACGAGGTGCTTGATCTCGACCATGAGCAGTACGCGCACGAGTGCGCGATCGACATCCCAGGCCCGGAGACCGAGTATCTCGGCCGGCTCGCGCAGCAGTGGGACGCCTACATCGTCGCGCAGGCGAAGGCGCGCCACCCGGAATTTCCGCGACGGTTCTTCAACGTCGGGTTCGTGATCGAGCCGGTCGACGGCACGGTGATCCTCAAGCACCACAAGCTTGTCCCGCTGTTGCCGGTCGAGCATTCGGTCACGCCGCATAACGTTTGGGACCGGTGGATCGAGCTCTACGGACTCGAACTCGACGCGTTCTATCCGGTGGCGGACACGGAGATCGGACGGATCGGGATCATGATGGCCAACGAGGCGTCCTATCCCGAAAACGCGCGCGGGCTGGCGATGAACGGCTGCGAGATCGCCTACCGCGGTCCCTACCCGGCGCCGGGCGTGATGAGCGGCATGTTCTCGGTCCAGAATCGGGCCCGAGCGCTCGACAACAACATGTACGTGATCGGTATGAACCTCGGTACCTACTACCTCGACAAGGACTCGCCGACGCCGATCGACACGTTCTCAGGTGGCTCGCAGATCGTCGACTACCGCGGGCAGATCGTCACCGAGGTCCCGTACGGCGCCGGCTCGACCTGGATCGGCGGGACGCTCAACATCGAGGCGCTGCGCCACTTCCGCCAGACCGCCCAGTGGGACAACTGGATGAAGGACCTCACCACTGAGCAGTACCAGCTCATATACGAGCAGCCGGTGTACCCGCGAAACCTGTACCTCGACCGCCCTCCCTACACCCACCAGGAGTATCGCGAGCAGGTGACCCGCCGCCAGGTCGAGCTGCTGCAGGAGCGCGGGATCTGGGCTCCCCCCGCGGGCACACGCCAGCCTCCGGAACTTCAGCCATAGCTCACCCGCGACCCAGAGCAGCCAAGAGTCCGGCCAGATGTACCGAACACCTAAGGTTCGGAGCACGTCATCGGCGCTGTGGCCGAGCCGCCGTGTCCGGTGAACATCCGCCCGCGCGGAGACGACTCCCAGATCCGTCCCAACGAGATAACGCGCAAGCGGAGTTGTGTGGAGAAGCTCCTCTCGGTTCCATGCCTCGCACAGAGACCGCAGTGGCGGCGAGCTGGCGATCGCGTTCGTGACCAAGCGCCCATCGACGCGGCGGTGCCAGCGGACCACTCTCGTGTCGCCAACTCGATCGCGCGGCCCGCGACCTCGCGCCGAGCAAAGATGGCATGAGCAGTAGCGGCGTGGTGGCCGCTGCCGGTGCAGGTGGCCGGCCCTCCGCGTCGAATGACATACGTTGATGGCGCGCGCGGGTACCAGCCGCGCGGCCGGTTCATTCGAGTACGAAGGGCCGACCGTGACCCACGGTATTTGGTGGGTCGGCTTGGACGCTGCCCGCGCGTCTGGTTCGACGCGAGGAGAAGTAGTCGTGACGATCGTGATGGGGCTGGATCAGCATCGGGCGCAGATCACTGCGGAGTGGATCGACATCGGCACGGGCGAGATCGGCCGGGCGCGGGTAGCGCCCGCGCATCGGGAGCCTGTTCGTCGGTTCCTGGCGCGGTTCGGTGGCCAGGAGCTCGAGGTGGCGTTGGAGGCGACGACCGGGTGGCGGTTCGTGGTCGAGGAGCTGCGGGCGGTGGGTGCCCGGGTGCATCTCGCCGAGCCGGCCGAGACCAGCGCGCTGCGCGGCAACAAGAAGCGGCCGAAGACCGACCGGGCCGACGCCAGGCATCTACGTGAGCTGTTGCTGATCGGCAAGCTGCCGGAGTGCTGGATCCCGCCGGAGCATCTGCTTGACCTTCGTGCTCGTGTGCGGTTGCGGCACACGCTGATCGACGATCGCGGCGAGTGGCAGCAGCGGATCCGGGCGGTGCTCTACCACCACGGGATCCGCCACCGACGCGAGCTGGTGCTACTGACAGCCGAGGGGCGCGCCTGGCTTGAGCAGGCGCCGTTGCCCGACACCGCCCGCGAGCAGGTCATCGTCGCCCTACAGATGATCGACGCGCTCGACCGCCAGCTGCCCACGCTTGATCGCCAGCTGCGAGCGTACGCGCGCCGCCAGACCGGCTGCAAGGCGCTGATGGGCCACTACGGGATCGGTGAGCTGACCTCGGTGGCGATCCTCGCCGAGCTCGGCGACTGCCGCCGGTTCACCTCCTCCCGCCACGCGGTCCGCTACGTCGGCCTGGACATCACCGTCTACCAGTCCGATCAGCGCCGCTCGCCTGGGCGCCTGAGCCGCCAAGGGCCGCCGACGCTGCGCTGGGCGCTGTACGAGGCGGCCGTGGTCGCCAGCCGTTCCGGCTCGCCCGACCGCGAGTACTACCTGCAGGCGGCCGACCGGCTCGGGCACAAGCGTGCGTGACTGTCGATCGCTCGCAAGCTGCTCAAGCGCAGCTACCACACGCTACGAGAACTCGGCGAGACAGGGCTCCAGCCCGCATGAACATCACCGTGCGCGCCACGCTCCACCTCAACCGATGCACCACGGCCAGCTCCCGACAGACTGCTGCCGCCACGCCCGCGTGGACGGCCCGCAAAGACCGAGCGGCCGCACCGCACTCCCCCAGCGGGACCATCACCCCATCACCATCATGTCGCCGGCCCACCAACACGCAAAGGGTCGTGGACCAAGATAAGCATGGGCGCCCGCGCGCACACACCCACCAATAGCACCAGCACGGCGCCTGTCAAGCGCTCCGCGCTCGCCCCCCCTCCAGGTGACAGGACGCCGCCGCTCGCGCTCGATCACAACGACGTGGCCCGGGCTCGCCCCGGCCACGCCAACAACTTCTCACCACGAGGAGGTTGACAACGGCCGACAGCACAGATAAGCGATCGTCCGGACGCACCGCGCTTAGGGCTGGTCATCTCCCGGAATTGCTTCAGTGCTCGGCCGGGCTTCCGACGCAGACGTCGGCCACGGCCGGCTCGCCCACTCGCTGGATCTCTTCGGGAGAGATCTTGAGGGTATGGCGATGGTCACCGGCGCTGCAAAGGATCCTGTGGTAATGCAGCAGGCGGGTGTCGAGCACTTCCGGCGTTCCAAGCAGGCCCCGGAATGGAGGCAGTGCGCCAGGATCGAATGCCGGGAACGCCTCCACGATCTCGGGCTCGGTCGCCAGCCGCATGGCCGCGCTTGCGCCGAACACCTCTCGCGCCTTGTCGAGATCAACATGCTCCGAGGCGGGGATGATCGCGATCCGGTAGCCGTCGCTGTCATGCAGCACGACCGTCTTGGCCATGCGAGGAGCAGGGCTGCCGGCTGCGCTCGCCTCCTCCCGCGCGGCGTACGTGGCGTAGTGCTCAATCAGCTGAATCGAAAATAGACGTTCAGGGTGAGGCGCGGCTGGGGCCCGGGCGGACCCGGGACGGTTTGAGGGTCACTGCGGCGGGTCAGGCGGCGTCGGGGAGGGGTTCGAGGGTGACTTGGTGGCCGAGGCGTTCGAGCTGTTTGACGAGCCGTCGGCGATAGCGTTCGGTGTTCTCGGTGTCGCGGCGGTAGAAGAACTCGTCGCCGAGCTCGTTGTAGGGGACGCCCTGGTTGAGGATGTGGTAGGCGGCGGTGAGGATCTTGCGGCCGGTCGCGATCGTGGCTTTGGCATGTCCGCGGCGGCTTTTGATCCGGTGGTAGCGCGCCGACAGGTAGGTGCCTTTGGTGCGAACGACCGCCTTGGCGCATTCGGTCAGGGTGCCGCGCAACCATTTGGAGCCTTTGCGGGTCGCGGCGGAGTGCTTCTTGCCGCCGGACTCGCGCTGGCCGGGGCACATCCCGCCCCAGGAGGCGAGGTGCGCGTCGGTCGGGAAGCGGCTCATGTCGGGGCCGATCTCGGCCAACAGCATCTCGGCAGCGCGCTTGTCAACGCCTGGGATCGTGTCGAGCAGCTCGATCTCACGGGAGAAGGGGCGGGTCAGCTCCTCGACCCGCTCAGACAGTGTCTGGATCGTTTCGTCGAGGAAGTCGATCTGCGCGAGCATCTGTCCGATTAGGAGCGCGTGGTGGCCGGTGAAGCGGCCTTGGAGCGCTTCGCGCAGCGCGGGGATCTTCTTGCGCAGCGCGCCCTTGGCCAGTTCGGCGAGCACCTCGGGGTCGTGGGTTCCGGAGATCATCGCGTCGAGCATCTTGCGGGCGGACACGCCGAGCACCTCGGACGCGACCGAGGACAGCTTGATCCCGGCGTCCTGCAAGGTCTTCTCGACCCGCTGCACCTCGCGGGTGCGTTCCTGAATCTTGGCTTTGCGGTAGCGGACCAGGTCACGCAGCTCGCGCAGCGGGCGGGGCGGCACCAAGCTCGGCCGCACCAGCCCGTGCTCGATCAGCTGGCAGCCCCACTCGGCGTCTTGGACATCGCTCTTGCGACCGGGGACGTGACGAAGATGGGCAGCGTTGTAGAGCCGGCACTCGAACTCGTCCTCCAGCAGGTAGAACACCGCCCGCCAGTAGACGCCGGTGGCTTCCATACCGACGACGGTCACCGCCCAGCTGCGCAGCCAGTCCGCCAACGTCAGCAGCCCCGCGGTGGTGGTCGCAAACTCGCGGATCTCGTGCCGGCGCCCGCCGGCATCGTCGGGAACGCGGACGCACGCGGTGATCTGAGACTTGTGAACGTCCAGCATCGAGCAGCGCTCGATCAAACGATCCATGAACCCCTCCCAAGGGTCGGATGACACAGACGACCGCCCGGGAGAGCCTCATGCTGTGGAGTCTGAATCTCGTGCTCAAGGCAACAGTTCGGGGTGCCCGAGACTCTCGCGTCTCACTCAAAATCGGGCTCGCTGGCACCAAGCAGGGCCGACGTCGACCAAGACGGTCGCCCAGATTGCAGCAACCGCGCGTCAGCGGCGCCAGCGACGCAACAACATTTTCATCCGTCCCGGGTGGGCCCCGCCTGGGGCGTCACTCAAAGGAAACGTGCTTTCGACCGAGGAAGTGCGCTACCGCCTCGGCGCCGTGCATCCCCTGTTCTGGTTTGTTGTCATAGTGCGTCATTAGGGCTCCTTACTTGTGCAGGGACCGCACGTCAAATGCGTGGTCCGGGGTTGTCGGGGTTGAACTGCGGTTGGCTGGTGGTGCGTGTGCGCGGTTGACGGGATGGGTCTTGTGCGCGCGGGCGCCCAGCCTTACTTCGGTCCGCGACCCTCGGGTTGGCTCCGGGGTCGGCGACGTGATGTGTGATGGGGGAAAGCGCCGGGCTAAACCGGCATGGAGAAGGAGATGAGAGTTCTCTACATCGAAGGGGTAGCGATCCACGGTGGCCCCGAGTCATGGAAAGCGCCGGACAACCGGCATGGAGAAGGGAATGGAAGAGTCCTACGTTGAAGGTCTAGCCAGTCACGACGGCCCCGTCCATGCGTTGGCGACCCGCGAGGGCGCAGCGAAGCGTTGGATTCGGGGTGCGCGCAGGCCGGGCTATTCAGCCCCGAAATGGGGTCGTTTGGGGTGCCGACGCGGTCATGGCACGCGGAAGGCGATACCGCTGGCGGCGTTTTGGCGAGCCGTTAGCGGACCCCGCGGGGTCGAAGATCCTGCGCATGCGCGTGATCTCTTCATGCTGAGAACCGGGAGGTCTCACGGTCACCCGCCTGTGGTGATGGTAGGGCGGGTCGTGCGGGGAAGGCCAAGGGCCGTAATCCCGTGATGGACGATCGTGAGAAGTCGGACGGTCTGGTAGTACCTGTGAAGCTGCCGAACAACGCCCAAGGCGGGGCGGCGGAGGTGGTGGAGGGAAGCGGACCGGCCAAGGGGAACGCGACCAGCGAAACGCGCCCCGGACCCAGAGCCGGGCAGGGCGCGCTCAGTGACCTGGATCGCGTGCGCCGAATGGCACGGACGGACAAGGATGCGCGGTTCACGGCGCTTCTGCATCACGTCAACGTCGATCGCCTGCGGGCGGCGTTCCGGGCGCTTGAGCCCAAGGCCGCGCCGGGGGTGGACGGCGTGACGTGGGAGGACTACGGCGTGGATCTCGAGGAGAACCTTCGTGATCTTCATGCACGGGTTCACAGAGGCGCGTACCGGGCGAGACCGTCGCGGAGGGTGTTCATACCGAAGCCGGACGGGCGGTTACGGCCGCTCGGTGTCGCCAGCTTGGAGGACAAGGTCCTGCAGCGGGCGGTGGTGGAGGTGCTGAACGCCATCTACGAGACGGACTTCCTCGGGTTTTCCTACGGGTTCCGGCCTGGGCGTAGTCCACATCATGCGTTGGACGCGCTCGCGGTCGGGATCAAGCGGAAGGTGAGCTGGGTGCTCGACCTGGATTTCCGGGACTACTTCTCCCGCCTTGACCATCAATGGCTGGAGCGGTTTTTGGAGCACCGGATCGCGGATCAGAGGGTCCTGCGGCTGATCCAGAAGTGGATGGCCGCGGGGGTCGTCGAGGAAGGGTCGTGGACGGCGTTCGACGAAGGCGTTCCGCAAGGAGCCTCGGCTTCTCCGATGCTCGCCAACGTCTACGCGCACTACGTCTTTGACCTGTGGGCCCACCAGTGGAGGCGCCGGCACGCGCGCGGTCAGATGGTGATCGTGCGGTTCGCCGACGACGGTGTGCCGAGAACGCTGAAGGAGGATCGATGTAGAAGGCGATACCGACGGATGCGGTGCTGCACGAGAGATGAAGGAGCCAGGCTGATGGTCTGGTGGCCCTTCGTAGCCGCCCTGCAGGGGGAGGCTGCAAACCACCGCGAGGTGCGCCGGTCAAGAGCCGGGGTGCTGAGCGTCGCGGATAAGGCGCGCTATCAGCGCGTCAGGTGTGGATCACGAAGGCGAGTGAAAGCGAACCACCGTTGAAGTGTCGAAAGCGTATCGGTGACATCCGAAACCGGGGTCGAGTCGTTGCCCCGGGACGAGTCTGGCGGGAGCCTGCTGACTGGCCAGGTGGGTGTCCGGCATGGATGGTGGCGCGAGCGTGATTCGGGCTCTGGTGCGGAACTCGGGAACCTGTCGCCCCGATGGGACGGTCGGCCAGTGGAGCGGTCCTGGCCTGCGGCCGGTCGTCTGGAGCGAGAACCCCAAGCAGCAGATCTGTGAGGGGGAGAGTAGTGATGCGGGGCACAGGGGCGGACCTGACCGTAGTAACGATGAAGGCCCTGTAATGGGGCTGGAGCGAAGGGGAAGGGTCGTCCTGGCGAGCTTGGCGGTCAACCGCCTTCGGGTGGGAGGAGCCGGGTGAGCGAGCCGAAGCCAAAGTCGTTTGAGATCTCCAAACGGGCTGTTTGGGAGGCCTATCGGAGGGTCAAGGCGAACAAGGGCGGCGCCGGCGTGGACGAGCAGTCGATCGTGGAGTTCGAGGTTGACCTCAAGGACAACCTGTACAAGCTCTGGAATCGGCTGTCGTCGGGGACGCACTTCCCGCCGCCGGTGCGTGCGGTGCAGATACCGAAGCGGGACGGCAGCACTAGAACGTTAGGGGTGCCGACCGTGGCTGACAGGATCGCCCAGACGGTCGTGCGCGGATACCTCGAGCCCTCGGTGGAGCCGGTGTTCCACGAGGACTCCTACGGGTATCGGCCGGGCCGTTCGGCGCACCAGGCGTTGCGGGTGTGCCGGGAGCGCTGCTGGCGGAACGATTGGGTTCTAGACATGGACATCAAGTCGTTCTTCGACAGCGTTTCGTGGGAGCTGGTCCTGAAGGCGGTAGCTCATCACACCGACCAGCGCTGGGTCCTGTTGTACGTGGAGCGGTGGCTCAAAGCGCCACTGCAACGCGAGGACGGCAGCCTGGTCGAACGGGATCGCGGAACCCCTCAAGGATCGGCGATTTCACCTTTGCTCGCCAACATGTTCTTGCATTACGCGTTCGATGCGTGGATGGCCAGGGAGTTCCCGGCCGTCCAGTTCGAGCGCTACTGCGATGACATCATCGTCCACGCTCGAAGCGAACGACAGGCCCTGCAGCTGCGGGCCATGATCGCTTCGCGGTTGGCGGAGTGCGGTCTTGAGCTCAACGAGCGCAAAACCCGCATCGTGTACTGCAAGGACGACGACCGGCGAGGCTGAATCGAAAATAGACGTTCAGGGTGAGGCGCGGCTGGGGCCCGGGCGGACCCGGGACGGTTTGAGGGTCACTGCGGCGGGTCAGGCGGCGTCGGGGAGGGGTTCGAGGGTGACTTGGTGGCCGAGGCGTTCGAGCTGTTTGACGAGCCGTCGGCGATAGCGTTCGGTGTTCTCGGTGTCGCGGCGGTAGAAGAACTCGTCGCCGAGCTCGTTGTAGGGGACGCCCTGGTTGAGGATGTGGTAGGCGGCGGTGAGGATCTTGCGGCCGGTCGCGATCGTGGCTTTGGCATGTCCGCGGCGGCTTTTGATCCGGTGGTAGCGCGCCGACAGGTAGGTGCCTTTGGTGCGAACGACCGCCTTGGCGCATTCGGTCAGGGTGCCGCGCAACCATTTGGAGCCTTTGCGGGTCGCGGCGGAGTGCTTCTTGCCGCCGGACTCGCGCTGGCCGGGGCACATCCCGCCCCAGGAGGCGAGGTGCGCGTCGGTCGGGAAGCGGCTCATGTCGGGGCCGATCTCGGCCAACAGCATCTCGGCAGCGCGCTTGTCAACGCCTGGGATCGTGTCGAGCAGCTCGATCTCACGGGAGAAGGGGCGGGTCAGCTCCTCGACCCGCTCAGACAGTGTCTGGATCGTTTCGTCGAGGAAGTCGATCTGCGCGAGCATCTGTCCGATTAGGAGCGCGTGGTGGCCGGTGAAGCGGCCTTGGAGCGCTTCGCGCAGCGCGGGGATCTTCTTGCGCAGCGCGCCCTTGGCCAGTTCGGCGAGCACCTCGGGGTCGTGGGTTCCGGAGATCATCGCGTCGAGCATCTTGCGGGCGGACACGCCGAGCACCTCGGACGCGACCGAGGACAGCTTGATCCCGGCGTCCTGCAAGGTCTTCTCGACCCGCTGCACCTCGCGGGTGCGTTCCTGAATCTTGGCTTTGCGGTAGCGGACCAGGTCACGCAGCTCGCGCAGCGGGCGGGGCGGCACCAAGCTCGGCCGCACCAGCCCGTGCTCGATCAGCTGGCAGCCCCACTCGGCGTCTTGGACATCGCTCTTGCGACCGGGGACGTGACGAAGATGGGCAGCGTTGTAGAGCCGGCACTCGAACTCGTCCTCCAGCAGGTAGAACACCGCCCGCCAGTAGACGCCGGTGGCTTCCATACCGACGACGGTCACCGCCCAGCTGCGCAGCCAGTCCGCCAACGTCAGCAGCCCCGCGGTGGTGGTCGCAAACTCGCGGATCTCGTGCCGGCGCCCGCCGGCATCGTCGGGAACGCGGACGCACGCGGTGATCTGAGACTTGTGAACGTCCAGCATCGAGCAGCGCTCGATCAAACGATCCATGAACCCCTCCCAAGGGTCGGATGACACAGACGACCGCCCGGGAGAGCCTCATGCTGTGGAGTCTGAATCTCGTGCTCAAGGCAACAGTTCGGGGTGCCCGAGACTCTCGCGTCTCACTCAAAATCGGGCTCGCTGGCACCAAGCAGGGCCGACGTCGACCAAGACGGTCGCCCAGATTGCAGCAACCGCGCGTCAGCGGCGCCAGCGACGCAACAACATTTTCATCCGTCCCGGGTGGGCCCCGCCTGGGGCGCATGGATCACTCATATGGGCTTTATGCGCAGCTGCGCATAAACCGCCTTGCGGAACGCCTTCGTCGATCGCTGTCCACGACCGTTGCTCGACGACCGCCGCGGCCATCTGCTTCTGGATCAGCCGCAGCGACGCGCCTCTGGTCCGCGATCCGGTGCTCGAGGAACCGCGTCCAGCCACTGATGGTCAAGGCGGGAGACGTAGATCCACGGAAGTCCGGGTCGAGCACCCAGCTCACCTTCCGCCTGATCCCGACCGCGAGCGCGTCCAGCGCATGATGCGGACCGACGCCCGGGCCGAAACCCGTAGGAAATCCCAGGAAGTCCGTCTCGTAGATGGCGTTCAGCACCTCGACCACCGCCCGCTGCAGGACCTTGTCCTCCAAGCAGGCGACACCGAGCGGCCGTAACCGCCCGATCCGGCTTCGGTATGAACACCCTCCGCGACGGTCTCGCCCGGTACGCGCCTCTGTGAACCCGTGCATGAAGATCACGAAGGTTCTCCTCGAGATCCACGCCGTAGTCCTCCCACGTCAGCGCCGTCCACCCCCGGCGCGGCCTTGGGCTCAAGCGCCCGGAACGCCGCCCGCAGGCGATCGACGTTGACGTGATGCAGAAGCGCCTTGCCGAACCGCGCATCCTTGTCCGTCCGTGCCATTCGGGCGACGTGATCCAGGTCACTGAGCGCGCCCTGCCCGGCTCTGGGTCCGGGGCGCGTTTCGCTGGTCGCGTTCCCCTTGGCCGGTCCGCTTCCCTCGCACCACCTCCGCTCCCGCCTGCGCGGGATTGTTCGGCAGTCGGGTCGCCGGAGCGTCGCAGCTCCCGGCTCCCACGGATCCCGGCGTGACACTCTCGCGTCACCGGGCTCTTCTCACCAGCCGTCAGTACGCGCGGACCCATCTCCAGTGGGCGAACAGACCGGGCTCGCGTTCGTACAGCCCAGTCCACCACCGCTTGAACCGTTTGAAGGTCCGCAACCGCCGATACTTCTTCCCAGCCCAGCGCCTCAGGTAGGTGTTGACGCGCTGCAGGAGGGCATCCATCACGGTCCAGTAATAGCGGCCGAAGGAGTCCACCACCCGGCGATGATGGGGTTCAGCCATCTCGCCAGTATCGTCGAGGGTCAGGTCCTGCGCGCCGATGGATCCGCATCCTGCGGAGCTCGGCGCTCTTGGCCTTCAGCGCCTCGGTACTCATCGCGGGCTGGAAGCTGGTGAAGTACCCGCCTCCTGTCGCTCGCGCCTTCCGTGCTCGGAAGGTAAACCCGAGAAAGGTGAAGCTGGTGTGCTCATGCTCTCCCCGACGGTCGCCGTCCTTGCAGTACACGATCCGGCTTGCTCGGGATGGAGCCCAAGCCCACCCTCCTCCATCCGCGGGGCGATCCTGGCCAGCACCGCTCCCGGCCTGTGCGTCGCTCGTGCAGTGGACGATGACATCGTCATCGCAGCGCTCGAACGGACGGCCGGGAATACTCCCGGGCCATCCACGCATCGAACGCATAGTGCATGAACAGATTCGCCAGGCACGGTGAGATCGCCGATCCTTGAGGGGTTCCTCTGCTCGTTCGTCCAGGGTCCCGTCAGGATGCTGCAATGGCGCTTTCAGCCACCGTTCCACGTAGAGCAGCACCCACCGGTGGTCGGTGACCGGCTACCGCCCGAACGATCAGGTCCCACGACACGCTCGTCGAAGAACGTCTGGACGTCCAAATCGAGCGGTCGCGGTAGGGACAGCCCTTCGCCTTGTGGGCTCGGGCTGCCCCCCGCGCAGATCCCCGCATGCACTGCTAGCGCACGGGGCTCCTGCCTCGGGTATTGGCGTGGAAGCGCACGTTGGGCCAGGGATGCGTGATCTTGGCTGGCGGGAGCCATCGGGCCTCGAGACGGCTCATGCGCTCCCAGGTGAGGCTGGTGCGCTGGCTCCGGCGCCGCAGCGCCCGATACCAGTGCTTGACCGCCTCTTCGTGGAACGCGTCGACCGCTTCGTAGTTGCCGGGCACGGCGTAGTAGGCGCAGTGCCCTCGCACCACGCTCGCTAACCATTGCCCCTGCTCGGGGATGGGCAGATACCGGCGATGCACCAGCTCTTCCTTGACTTGGTGTAGCTTCGCCCGCTTCCGCTTCGAGATCGTGATGCGCCTCAGCGCGAAGCTTCCGCTCCTGGTCTTCCCGCAAATATGCGTGAAGCCCAAGAAGTCGAAGGTCTCCGGCTTGCCGAGGTCCCGCTGCTTCCGTTGCTGGGCGGCAAATCGCCCAAACTGGATCAGCCGCGTCTTCTCGGCATGCAGTTCCAAGCTGAACTTCGCGAGCCTGTCGCGGAGCTCCGCGAGAAACCGCTCGGCGTCATCCCGATGCTGGAAGCCCGCCACGTAGTCGTCGGCAAACCGCACGAGAATGACCTCCCCGCGCGCGTTCCGCCGCCTCCATTGGTGGGCCCACAGGTCGAAGACGTAGTGGAGATAGACGTTCGAGAGCAGCGGCGATACCGATGCCCCATATGAGCAGCGCTGGGTTATGCGCAGTGTCAGCCTGGATCTCCTGTCGCGGGCGGGGTTGACGGCCGAACGCTGCGCATAACGCGGGAGAGGCTCTGGTCACGCGGCTCTGGGCAATGGTGCCCGGTCGTTCGTGATCGGAGGTGACCGTGATGGCTGCTGTTGGTGAGCTGGTGTCCGGACTGGACGCCGAGTTGGTGCGCTTGGGCTATAAGCCTTCGACGCTGAAGTGGTACCGGGGTTGCTGGCGGCGTCTGGAGCGGTGGTTCGCGTCGCGGGGTGTTCAGGAGTTCTCGCTGGATGTCGCGATGGCCTGGGTCGATGAGGCGTGCGGCGGTTTCTTTGCGAAGGAGCAGGGCGGGACGCTGAAGCAGACCGACGTCTACGTGTTCCGGGTCGCGGCGATGCTCGATGACTTCGCGGTTCACGGGTCGGTGTTGCGCCGCTACTCCCGGAGCGTGAGCAAGCTGAACGGCGAGCAGACCGAGGTCCTCGCCGGGTTTCAGGCGTGGCTGCGGTCCGATGGTTGCGCGGTCTCGACGGTCCGGGCGTATGGCACGGTCGCTGGGGAGTTCCTCGGGTTCACTGCGAGCCGGGGCGGGCTGGCCGCGCTGGACGGCGCAGTGATCGGCGCGTTCGTTGCGACCCTGGCTGGATATCAGGCCAAGACGGTGGAGCACAAGTTGTGCGCGGTGCGGTCGCTGCTGCGGTTCGCCGTTGATCGCGGGCTGACCGACAGGGGTGTGCTCGAGGCGGTCCCGGCGGCCAGGTCGAGCCGGCAGGCGAGGGTGCCGTCGGTGTGGGAGGCGGCCGACGTCGCGAAGGTCTTGGAGGCGATCGATCGCGGCAATCCGTCCGGGAAGCGTGATTTCGCGATCGTGCTGTTGATCTGCCGGCTCGGGTTGCGTGCCGTCGATGTCAAACGATTGCGGTTCGCTGATCTCGATTGGCCCGGGAACCGGGTCTCGGTGGTGCAGGCGAAGACCGGCCGGCGGGTGTGGCTGCCGCTGTTGAAGGATGTCGGTTGGGCGATCATCGACTACGTCCGCGACGGCCGGCCGGCGAGCGATTGTCCGGAGGTGTTTCTGCGGCATACCGCTCCGATCGGCCCGTTCTCCGATCAGGACCATCTGCATCAGATCTTGGTCAAGCACGCCCGCGTCGCGCGCGTGTCGCTGAGTGAGAAGCGTCGTCGCGGGATGCACTCGCTCAGGCATACGCTCGCGACGAGGTTGATGGAGGACGGCACGCCGGTCGAGCGGATCGCCGACATCCTCGGCCACCAGTCCGTGGAGTCGACCGGGGTCTATCTGAAGTCCTCGCTCGGCCTGTTGGCCAGGTGCGCGCTGGACCCGGACCGGCCAGCGCGAGAGGGGCTGACCCAGTGAGCCCGGTGATCACGCTGGCCGACGCGATCAGGGGGCTGGTTGGGGAGAAACGCGCGCTCGGCTACAAGTACGTGAGCGAGGAGCGAGCACTGGCCCGCTTCGAGCTGTTCTGCGCCGGCGCGTTTCCCGGTCTTGAGACGGTCACGCGAGCGTCGGTCGAGGCGTGGATCGCCACGGCTCGGCGGCGGGCGGTGAAGCCCGCGACGCTGCAGAGCCTGGCCGCGCCGGTCAGGGAGCTCGCCCGGTGGCTTCACCGCCGCGGCGTCGACGCGTACGTGCTGCCGGCCGGGGTGCTCGAGAAGCCCGCGCGTTACGTCCCGCACATCTACAGCGACCGGGAGCTCGCGGCGCTGTTCGCGGCGACCGACCGGTGCCACTACTGCCCGGAGGTGCCGTTCCGGCATCTGGTGATGCCGGTCCTGTTCCGCACGATCTACGCGTGCGGGCTGCGCTGCTCGGAAGCGCGGCTGCTGCGCGTCGCCGATGTCGAGATCGACACGGGCGTACTGCAGATCCGTGACGCGAAAGGCGGGATATGTTGCTTGCAACATATGCCGCCCTATGTCGCGCTCGGAACTATGTTGCCCTCGGTCCTGAGTGGGCGTCGTTTGCTGGGCTTCCGACTGGTCGGCGCGACATATTTCGGGCCGGTCAGAGGCTCTCGAGGAGTGCAGCAGCGGGTCGGGTGCTCGGTAGCGATCGGACCTTGGTGTTCGGCGGTCTCGCGCGGTCGAGCGCTTGTCGCTTGAGTTCCGGGTCGATGCGGATGAATTTGTTGGTGGGAGTCAGCGTCTCGCGGCGAGGGTTTGACACAGAGACCCAGGTCTCGACCAAGCTAGCCGAAATATGTTGCGCTCGCGCTCAGCCGGCGACAGCATGGCCCAGCACACACGCCGTCTCACAACGCGAGCCTCGCGTCATCGCAACATAGTTTTGAGCGCAACATAGGGCGGCAAGGACCGACAGCTGCCCGTCTCCGAGTCGTTGCGTGAACGGCTTGCTGGCTATCACGCCACGCTCGCCGGACAGCCAGGCTGGGAGTGGTTCTTCCCCGGCGCCACGCCCGACGTGCCGTTGACGCTGGGCAACGTCAACCGCAACTTCCGGCGGTTTCTGTGGCAGGCGCGGATCCCGCACCGGGGCCGTGGACACGGCCCGAGGGTCCATGACCTGCGCCACACGGCGGCTGTGAACAACCTGCGCGCCTGGTTTGCGCGAGGCGAGAACGTCGACGCACTGCTGCCGGTCCTGCAAACGTACCTCGGGCACTCCTCGATCGGCGACACCGCCTACTACCTGCACCTGACCGCCGAGTCCTACCCGGACATCACCGCACGCGTGCAGCAAACGCTCGGCGACATCGTCCCATCCCTCACGGGAGGGCCCGATCATGGCGACTGACTTCGCGGTCAGCCTGCGCCGCTATCTGACCGATCACATGGCCGGGCTGCGCGGCTGCTCACCGAACACGATCGTCTCCTACAGGGACACGTTCAAGCTGCTGATCTACTACTTCCGCGACGAGCGGAACATCCCGCCCGAACGGCTTACCCTCGAGCACCTCGACGTCGCCGCGGTCACCGGATTCCTCGCCTGGCTGCGCACCGAGCGCCACAACAGCCCCTCGACGTGCAACCAGCGCCTCGCCGCGATCAGCTCGTTCTTCCGCTGGATGCAAACCCAGGATCCGGCGCGGATGGCGTGCTGCCAGGACATCCTCGCGATCCCCTCAAGCAAACACGACCAGCCAGCGATCGCGCACCTGACCGTCGAGCAGACCCGGCTGCTGCTCGCCCTGCCCGACCGCTCAACCCGCCAAGGCCGGCGTGACGCGACCCTCCTGGCCACCCTCTACGACACCGCCGCCCGCGTCCAAGAGACCGCCGATCTCAGAGTCCGGGACATCAGACTGGAGAACCCCGCGATGGTCGCGCTGACCGGCAAACGCCGCAAAACCAGGCACGTCCCGATCGACACCAACACGACGGCGCTGCTCACCGCCTACCTCACCGAGCGCCACCTCGACAGCCCCGGCCGTGATGACCGCCCCGTGTTCTTCAACCAACACCGGGCGAAACTCAGCCGCGGCGGGATCGCCTGGATCCTGCGCAAATACCAAGCCCAGACGGCTGACCCGACGCTCGCCGGCGCCCAGCTCAGCCCGCACGTCCTGCGCCACAGCCGGGCGATGCACCTCTACGACGCAGGCGTGCCGCTGCCCTACATCCGCGACATCCTCGGCCACGCCGACCTCTCCACCACCGACATCTACGCACGCGCCTCAACCGAAGCGAAACGCAAAGCCCTCGAAGCCGTCTACGACGAGGTCGTCAGCGCCGAGCTGACCGAATGGAACCAAGATCCCGAGCTGCTCCACTGGCTCACCAACCTCTGACCGACCGCCCACCCCGTTATGCGCAGCGCTCGGCCCTCAACCCCGCCCGCGACAGGAGATCCAGGCTGACACTGCGCATAACCCAGCGCTGCTCATATGGGTCTGCGATCTCGCCCGTGCTGGCGAACATCTACCTGCACTACGCGCTCGACAGGTGGCTGGTCCGGGAGTTCCCGGACGTGCCGTTCGAGCGTTATGCGGACGATGAGATCCTGCACTGCAAGACCAAGGCGCAAGCGCAACTGGTGCGCGACGCGATCATCGAGCGGTTGGCGCAGGTCGGTCTGGAGCTCAATCTGGACAAGACGCGCATCGTGTACTGCAAGGACTCGAACCGCACCGGCTCACATGAGCACGAGCAGTTCACGTTCCTCGGCTACACGTTTCGGCCGAGACTGGCACGGAACAAGGCTGGCGTGAAGTTCGTCAGCTTCCTCCCGGCGGTCTCCGATGACGCCGCGAGGGAGATGCGTCGCAAGATCAAGCGCTGGCGGCTTCACTTGCGGAGCGGCTCGACCCTCGCCGACCTCGCACATGAGATCAACCCGACTGTGCGGGGCTGGTGCAACTACTACGGCGGCTTCTACCCGTCCGAACTACACCGGTCTCTCGGACTGATCGACGAGTACATCGTGCGATGGGCCACGCGGAAGTACAAGCGGTTACGCGGCCGTCCCCGACGAGCACGGCAGTTGCTGGCAGTGTCGCACGACGCGAGCCAGGCCTGTTCGCTCACTGGCAAGAGGGCCGTGCGTTCGCAGGCTGGGTGATGGGAGCCCGGTGAGCTGAGAGGTTCACGCCGGGATCTGAGAGGGCCGGGGGGTGAGATTCCCCCCGGCTACTCGCCTCAGCCACGAGGCGTGGACGGGTGTGAACTGAAAGCTCCAGCGGGGATGCGCCGCCAGCCACTGCTGGACCTCTTCGGTGCCGCGGGTGGAGACGTTGTCGGACACCGCGACGATCTGCTGCCCGTCGAGGATCGGGATCTCGGAGTCGAGCTGCTCGAGGAACCGGATCAGGTCCCAGCGGTGCGGGTCTTGGACGGCATCGCGAGCACGTCGCCGTGGTGGACCTTCAACGCGGCGAACAGGCACTGGGTGCCGTTGCGCGTGTACTCGTGCTCGCGCCTGGCCGGCCTGCCCGACGCGGGCGGGCGGTCGGGCGTGACCGGCGCTTTGGCCTGGATACCGGTCTTCTCGTCGATCGAGACGACCAGCACGTTCTCGGGCGGATCCACGTACAGCCCGCAGACCTCGCCCATCCGCTCCTCGAACCCCTCCCGCGAGAAGTCCGACATGATCCAGTAGTCGGTCCGGTGCGGCTTGATCTCCGCACGCTGGAGAATCACGTGGGCCTGGGACTCCGACATCCCGACCTCCTCGCCCAACTCCCGGTAGGTCCAGCGCTCCCGCCGCTGACCCGACTCCTCCGGCTCCGGACGCGTGCACGCTTTCGCGATCAGCAGCGCCCTGGTCTGCGGACCGTGCGTCAACGGTCGTCCCGACCGCGGCGCGTCCCGCAACCCCGCCATCCCGTGACGCACATAGCGCGGACGCCACTTCTTCACCGTCCGCTCCGAGCACCCCACCGCTTCAGCGATCTGCGCGGTGCTCAACCCCTCACCCGCCGCCAACACGATCCGCGCCCGCTCGACCATCCGCACCTCAGAACTCGACGCGCGCACGACCCGCTCAAGCTCCCGCCGATCCTCGTCGCTGATCTCCACCCGCCTGCCCACACCCGTGACGGCCATCATCACCCTCCATCCTCGCCGAACATGACGAGAAGGAGTTCGAGCACAGCACCGACCAACCCTTACCTGGGCGCGAACTTGCAGGAGCCACCACTAGCTTGCGGCGCTCGGGGTCCGGCAGGTCGTGATGGAGGCCACCGGCTTCGACTGGAAGTCGATCTGGGCGGTCCTTGAGGACGCCTTTGAGTTGATGCTCGTCAACGCAAGGCATGTCGAGCAATGCCCCGGTTCGCAAGACCGACGTGCTCGACGCTCAATGGCTCTGCCAGCTGCTCGAGGCAGGGCTGCTCGGGGCGAGCTTCGTGCCGCCCACGTCGATCCGTACGCTCAGGAATCTGACCCGGTATCGCAAGACGCAGATCAGCGACCGCCAGCGCGAAGCCGCGCGGCTGCACAAGATCTTGGAGGACACCGGGATCAAGCTCGGGTGCGTCGGGACCGACATTCTCGGCAGTCCGGCCGGGACATGCTTGATGCGGCCGGTGCCGGCACGACCGACCCGAACGTGCTCGCCGGCCTCGCGCGTGGGCAGCTGCGCAAGAAGATCCCCGCACTGGGGATTTGCTTCAGAGCCGACGGTCATCACGACGTGGCGTCGCCGGTCTGCAGCTTGACGTCGGCGTGGAGCCCATCGAGCTCGAGGGTGAGCCCTTGAGGCACCTGGCGATCGGGGAAATGGCTTTCGAGGTCGAAGGAAGCGGTCACTTCTGTCCCCACGATCGATGGGTGGGGCGCTCAGCAGCCAACGCCGGGTTGAGTGCGACCGGGGGCGAGGCACGCAATCTGGATGCTCGGCCCCCGCTGAGCGCGCATCGTGAACGCATAGTACTTACCGATCCAGCTCGGGCGGCTGATCACGACGGTAATCGTTGCCGCAACTTGCAGAGGGTGCTGTTGAAAGGAAGACGTCAGGTTGATGCTGCCGTGGGCCAGCTTCTTCACAACGGCGATCGCGTGCTTGGGGAACGGGCAACCTCCGCCCTGGCACCTGATGAGCACGGTTGCGCCGGCGGGCGCTCCATTGACGACGAGCGCCAGGACCTTCGTGGATGTGGCCGTGTACGCGAAGGTCCACTGCATCGTCGAGGTCACGTAGCCAAGCAGGTTCGCGGATAACGTGACGACGTTGATCCGCCGCGCCGGCGAAGTGGCGCCTGTGAAGTTGGAATCGCCACCGTACCGCGCACTGATGATATGCGTGCCGAGCGCCTTGTAGGTCAGCATGCACGTTGCGCCCCGGCTCACCACGGGTTGGCGTAGGCACGACCGGATCGGTTTTCCGTTGTCGAAGAACTCGACCGAGCCTGACGGCTCGACGGGTCCAGGGCGGATTGCGGGAGGTGTAACCGTGGCCGCGTAGGTCGTGCTCTGGCCCACGTCCACTCTAGGCGACACGTCGAGGGAGACGGAGGTGGAGTCGGGCTTGACCATGAGGGTAATGGCGCCCGTAGATCCAGGGGTGGGTGATGCGAAGGTCGGCGTGAACACCGCTGTGACCTGCTCGGGCGACGTCGATGCGGCGAATGACGTCTGGCACGTGGCAGCCGGGTTTGACGGCGTGACCGATTCCCCCGCACAGCCTGGGATCGGCGTGCCGCCTTCGTTGAACGTGATCGTCCCCGACGGGGAGCCGGTGGCCGAGCTAACTGCCGCGAAAAGCGCCACCCTTTCGTTCGTGACGAGAGCTGACTGGGAGGCCACAAGCAACGTGTTGCTGCCCTGTACAAGGGTCGCCTCAGCGATGAGATCCCCATCGGTCGCGGTGATGGTTATCAGGCCAACCGTGGTCGAGCTTGTGATCTGGACCGTGTAGGTGCCGTTGCCCGAGTTCGTCGTGACGCCCACCTTCTCGTTTGGGTCGCCAGATGCAAAGACGACGCTGTCAGCGCCTACTGGGAGTCCGTTGGAGTCGGTCACCGTCGCCGTGGCGGTTGTTGTGGAAGCGCCGTTGGCCGGGATGCTGCTCGGCGAGAGCGACACGCTGATCGCCGTCGCCGGCCCAGCCCCCTCCGCCGGCTCAGCCAGCATCCAGCCGCTCACGACCGCCGAGATAAGGGCCAACGCGATCAGGGACGGCAAGCGGGCATGCCATGCCGACCACCCCCCAGCGGCCGCTTGCAGACGATGCGTGATCGGTGCCACCATGCTCGTTACGGACCGACTGCCTAGCCGGGCTTCGCAATCCTAGCTCACTCGGCGTATGATGCCTCGATCAGGACGGCTTGCAACCGAAGAGGAGCTAGCGTGGGGCTTGGTCCTGCACACTGGGTGAGTCTGTCCAGCGAGATGTCTGTGATATTCCGCGGGGGCATTTGGAGTGCCGCTCGAAGCGGAGGGTGGCGTGTCTCGAGCTAACGGATCCACATCGCTCAACGACAAGCGCGGCGATGCCGGCGTACTGGAGCACGGCATGCCCCGTGGTGACCTTGCCGACGAGACGACGGCCGATGGTCGCAAAGACAAGCTGGGCGATCCCGCCGTTGCGTTCAATCTCGGGGCAGTGCTCGAACAACAGGGTCAGCGCGATGCCGCCGAGTGGGCCTATCGTCGCGCCGATGAAGGCGGTCACGCCGCGGCGGCGTGCAATCTCGGGGTGCTGCTCGAAGAGCAGGGTGAGCCGGCAGCCGCCGAGGCGGCGTATCGTCGCGCCGATGCGCGTGACGATGCGAACGGCGCGTTCAATCTCGGCGCGCTGCTCGAAGAGCGGGGGGAGCTGGTCGCTGCCGAGGCGGCCTACAGTCGCGCCGATGGGCGCGGCCACGCCGCCGCCGCGTCCAACCTCGGCGTGTTGCTCGCGGAGAAGGGCGATATGGCCGGCGCGGAGGCCGCCTTCCGACGCGCCGATCGACGTGGTTTTGCCGACGGCACGTTCAACCTTGCCGCGCTGCTTGAGAAGAAGGGTGAGGGCGCCAACGGCGCCGCGCCGCGCCGAGACCCACATGAACGCGGCGAGCACGACCTTGCCGAAGCGGCCGGCCCCGCCGTAATCGGGTCACGCAAGCGCGTCGATTTACGCAAGCGTGTCCGGATCCTCAACGACCGTGGCGACCGAGCCGCGCGCGGTGACGGAGCCTCTCGCCTGGACGGCGCGGCTCACGGCGCCGCGGCTCGCGTAGACCAGGGTGCTCGCGCTCACGTGCGGGTATCGACACGCAAGAAGTGGCTGCTCGCCGTGGGGCTTCCGATCATCGCGTTGGGGGTTGCGGTCGTGGCGGAAGTCGCGACCAGCCCGCCCAGCGCAAGCCGCGTGTCGCCAGCGCGGGCGGCTCGCGGGAACCGAAGCCCGGTCGATGTCGCCGCCGCGGCGCTGTCGCCGCGAGTTGTGACCAGCAAGCCCGCGCGCCACCCGCGCGGCACGGCGCACAGCGTCGCTCCCTACAAAGCCCATGCTCCTTCATCGTCCGCAACCGCCTCGACGTACACGGCCAACGTCGCTCCCGTCGTCAACCCGACGGGCCCCGGAGCCCGCGGCACCGGAGGTCACCTCGGCACGAGCGGTGGGGGCGCGAGCACCACCACTCCCGCCGGCACGACCACCCCCGCCGGCACCACCCCCGCCCCCGCCGGAACCACCCCCGCCCCCGCCGGCACCACCCCCGCCCCCGCCGGCACCACCCCCGCCCCCGCCGGCACCGCCCCCGGACCCGCCGGCACCACCCCCGCCGGCACCACCCCCGCCCCCGCCGGCACCACCACCCCCGCCGGCACCGGGACGATCGCCGGTGGCGGCTGACGCGATCGTCGTGCCTCCTCCGCGTCGACTGCGGAACAACCCACATCAGCGCACCGCGATGACCGACCCCTCTCGGGCTCGATTAGGCTAGTTCGACTTGGGGGTTGAAAGTCGTGACGTTGTGACGACTCCTATTTTGCCGGTGCGAGCCGGGCGGTTTGGATGTAGTCGGCGACGGCGTGCTCGAGGGTTCTGAGTGCTTGGCGGATCTCGGCCTTGGCCGGGGGTTTGTCGGCGTCGAGCAGGGGTCGTAGGAGCCGGTTGCGGAGCTTTGTGTAGAAGACGGCGACGCGGATCCCGTCGGGGGTGAGGGTGTAGGTGTTCTTGCGGGGGATGCGTTGGATGAGCCCGTGCAGGCGTAGGCGGCGGAGGTCGTAGCTCATCTTGCTCTGGGTGTAGTGGCTGGTCGAGCTGTCCGGCGACGAGTGGGCGAAGGCTCTTGTTCGTGAAGCCGGTGACGGCACCGAGGACGGTGCACAGTGCGCCGGCCAGGGCTGTTGCTCGTTCGTCGCCGAAGCGCAACGCTCCGGTTCTTTGGCCCTCATGGTTGTAGGGCTGGTGGATGCGCTCAAAGAGCGCAGAGCCGATGGCACAGCTCTGGCCGGCCTGTTCGATCATAAGCAGCCGCCGGTTGACGGCGCGGGCTTTGTCGATCAGTTCGGGGAGATGCTGCAGGCGGCGTTTGACGTCGAAGTCGTCGGGGCGGTTGATGACCGTCTCGATCCGGAGCGCGCGGCCGTCCTTGAGGTACTGCTTGACGCGCGAGTGCTTGTAGCGGAAGTCGATCCGGACCTCGGTGCCGGTGGTGAAGATCCGGGTCTGGTAGCGATGCTGGGTCGGTCGCCTGAGTTGACGGGCGAAGACCATCGAGACCTCTTCGGGGCGGCCGATCCCGATGTTGTCCTGAACGAGCGCTTCGAAGAAGCTGCGGGCGCGGCGCGGGTCGTCGAACACGAGCGTGCGGGACGTCTCGACCTGGCGCATCGAGAGCTCCCACCAGTAGCCGGCGGCACGATCCTCGATCGTGAGCGGCGTGGGGATGTGGGTGATCCAGCGATCGAAGAACGCCTGCACGTGCTCGGAGCCGAAGGTGTCGCATATCGCCTGCAGCTGCTCGGGCTGATCACAGGACGCGAACCCGTTCGACAAGGCACCGAACGCGATGCCGGCCTTCGCGGCCTGGCGTTTGGCCCACTCGTGCCCGTTGACCCAGACCTTCGCCGACCACGGTCCATAGGTGCAGATCTTGATGAACGCCGGCCCGAACTCCTCATCGAGAATGTAGAAGTAGTACGCGCCGACGCGCCGCTTGTCCCAGAAGAAATCAAGCGACGCGACCCCCGGCGTCTGCGATCGGTTCCGGGCGCTCCAGACCCGCTGGAACTCCTCGGCGACGACCACCGCGACAACCCCGAAGCGGCCCTCGCGCTCAGCTGCCTCCAGGTGCGGACGGACGTGATCGAGCTTGCGGTCATCCCAGCGGGAGCGATCCGGCGCGCCCAACCGAAGCACCGGGATCTCACGATCGCGCGCGAACCGGCGGGTCTCGGCCCGGAAGCGATCACCGATCCGGCCGAGCAGCGCCGGCGACGGGATCGGATGCCCGAGATGCCGACACAGGAACCGCACGACCTGCCCCGGAACCTGCAGCTGTGGCACATACGCGTTCAGCAGCAGTCGATCGACACACTCAATCTCGAGTGCCACATGACCCTCAAGCACGTCGTTGATGTTCGCCACGCTCGCCATCCCCGCAGAATGACGCGACACGGCCCGTCCCTCAACGGGGGAGGCCGGGAGGGGGCTTGCCACCTCCCG
>CAVYQU010000005.1:0-26827 GCA_963770805.1 uncultured Solirubrobacterales bacterium
ACCTCTGCTGACTTCTCCACGGCGCGCAGCGCCCTCATGAGCACCGCTGTCCCGCACCACCCCGCGATCCCGTAGGGCGGGGCATCTGGGACACCCGTGGAGATCTCCCCGGGTAAGGCCAGCAACCTTCATCGCGCACCCACCGCGTCTACGCAGCGGCCCCTTGATGACCACGGGCTTCGCCGTAACCGGCCGGCTCGCCCGGACCGCCCCGCCTCATACGCGCAGCCCAACGCCAAAGCGCCAAACCATGTGTTCCTAGGGTCGCGACTTCGCCTCCGGCTTCCTTCCCACCCCGCCTCACGACGACGCAGTTGCCCTTGGCTTGTGGTTGGTGTCATCTCCTCCACGGGGGACTTGCACCCCCGAGCTGCTGGTCATGCCGGGCGCACCGGTAGGGACGGCCGTTGCCGGCCGCCCCCCGCGCAGATCCCAGCGTGCGGGACTACCGCACTGGGCTCCTGCCTTGGGTGATGGCGGCGAAGCGCTGCTCAGGCCAGGGATGCAGAATCCGCGGTAGCGGTAGCCATTGATCAGCGAGACGATCCATCCGCGTCCAGGCCATCCTGTGTTTCTGGCTGCGTCGCCGAAGCGATTTGAGCCAGTGCTGGATGATCCGGTAGCGGAAGGCGCTGAGCGCCTCGATGTTGTCGGGCACCGCGTAGTAGTTGTAGTGCCCGGCCAGGACGCGGGCGAGCCAGCGACCCTGCTCTGGAACGGGGTGATGCATCCGCTTCCACATCTCGCGCTTGATGGCGAGCAGCTTGGCGCGCATCCGTTTCGAGTCGGTGATCCGCTTGAGCTTGAACCGCCCCGACTTCCGGGTCTTCGCGCAGATATGCGTGAAACCGAGGAACTGGAACGTCTCAGGCTTGCCCAGGCCACGCGCTGCACGATCCCGGGCGGCGTGCCGTCCGAACTCGATCAGCCGTGTCTTCTCGGCATGCAACTCCAAGCCGAACTTCGCAAGCCTGTCGCGAAGCTCTGCCCAGAACCGCTCGGCGTCCTCCCGATGCTCAAACCCCACCACGAAGTCATCGGCCCAGCGCACGATGATCACGTCACCGTGCGCGTGCCGGGTTCTCCATTGGTGAGCCCAGAGGTCAAGGACGTAGTGCGCGTAGATGTTCGCGAGCAACGGAGAAACCGAAGCTCCTTGTGGAACGCCTTCCTCGAACGCCGTCCAGGACCCGTTCTCAATGACCCCTGCGGCCAACCATTTCTGGATCAGCCGCAGGACCCTCTGATCCGCGATCCGGTGCTCCAAGAACCGCTCCAGCCATTGATGGTCGAGGCTGGAGAAGTAATCGCTGAAATCAGCATCGAGCACCCAGTTCACCTTCTTGCCCACGATCCCGGCGGCGAGCGCATCCAACGCGTGATGCGGTGAACGTCCCTGCCGGAACCCGTAGGAGAACCCGAGAAAGTCCGTCTCGTAGATGGCGTTCAGCACCTCGACCAGTGCCCGCTGAAGGATCTTGTCCTCCAGTGCAGCGATCCCAAGCGGCCGTAGCCGCCCATCGGGTTTCGGGATGTACACCCTCCGCGACGGCCTTGCCCGGTAAGCGCCCCTGTGAACCCGAGCATGGAGATCTGTGAGGTTGCCCTCCAACTCCAGCCCGTAATCCGCCCACGTGACCCCGTCCACTCCCGGCGCGGCTTTGGGCTTCAAAGCCCAATACGCCGCCCGCAGGCGGTCAACGTCGACGTGGTGCAGGAGCGCGGTGAACCGCGCTTCCTTGTCCGTTGCTGCCACTCGGCGCACACAACCCAGATCACTTGGCGCGCCTTGTCCGGCACTGGGTCCGGGGCGCGTTTCGCCGGTCGTGTTCCCCTTGGCTGGTCGCCTTCCCTCCACCGCCTCCGCCGCCCCGCCTTGGGCGTTGTTCGGCAGCTTCTCAGGTACTACGCGGCCATCCGACTTCTCACGATCGTCCATCACGGGATTACGGCCTTGACCTTCCCCGCACGACCCGCCCCTCCATCACGACAGGCGGGTGATCGAGAGACCTCCCGGTTCTCAGCATGAAGAGATCACACGCATGCACGGGTTCTCCGACCCCGCGGGGTCCGATGACGGCTCACGCATAACGCCACCATCGATGTTGCCTTCCGCTGATCCACAGCACGTCGGCACCCCAGCTTTGCCTATTTCGAGGCTCAATAGCCGGCCTGCGCGCACCCCGGGACCAACGCTTCGCTGCGCCCTCACGGGTCGCCAACGCATGGTCGGGGCCATCGCGATTCGCTAGACCTTCGATGTAGGACTCTTCCATTCCCTTCTTCATGCCGGTTGTCCGGCGCTTTCGTGGAACCAGGCTCAGCCAGGCCGGCATCGGGGGCGGGTCACAGGACCTGATCCCGATCACGTTCATCGTGATCGTCGCGACCGCGCTCATCTACGGACTCACCGGCGGCCCGGTCGCTCGCGCGCTCGGAGTCGCGAGCACCGGTCCCGGCGGGGTCCTGCTGGTCGGCTCGACCCCAGTCGGGCGGGCGATGGGACGGGCCCTACGGGACCAGGGACTGACCGTGGTGCTGTGGTCAGCCAGCGAGGAACATGTGCGCGCTGCCGAGGCGGACGGGCTCACTGTCTACCAGAGCGATCCCACACAGAACGGCGGCGAGCCGGCTCCGTCCGATCTCGACGGGCTCGATTACGCGCTCGCCGTCAGTGGCGATGAAGCGCTCAACGCGATGATCGCGACCGATCTCTCTGAATATTTCAGCCGCGGACACGTCTTCCAGCTGCCCGTCACCGATGGGCCGACAGCGACCTTCTATGCCCGGGTGCCGGTGCTGTTCGACGACTCCGCCACACATGACAAGCTCCTGACGCTAATCGAGGCCGGTGCCAAAATCGGCGTCGCCGAGGCCACGACGGGAGCGAACGGAGACACGGACCCGCAGGCTCGCGTCGGTGCGAACGGGATGCCGATGTTCGTCCTCACCCCCGGAAAGGACCTGCACGTCCTCGGCGCCGGCGACCGGCCCCCGCTCGAGCCCGGGCAAGAACTCATCGGGCTCACCACGCCGAACTGACCGCTTCGATCAGCGCCGAGTCCCGTCAGCTTCCTGCTGTGGGTTCGGTCGCCGGCCTCGCGGCTGCAGCGTTGGGCTTGCGCCCGCGGCTCATCAGGCGCATCAGCAGCCCGGAGCCCGAGACGGCGAGGTAGGCGGTGAGTACGGCAACGGCGACGGGAGCAATCTGCAGCGTGCCGATCTGCGTCGTGATGACACCCAGCAGGATCAGCGAGAACGGGGCCGCGACGAGCGACCCGGGAAGCGCGGCGAACATCGCCGTGAAGGCCAGCCCCTCCGGCAGCCCCGGGATCAGTACATGCGCCGCCGTCCCGGCGGTGCCGCCGATGAACAGCATCACGAGGAACGGTCCGCCGATGAAGCCGGTGGCTTCGCACAGCGCGAACACGAGGATCTTGGCGAACACGACCGCGATCAACAGGCCCGCGCCGAGCGCCGTCCCCTCGTGGATCACCGTCGCGAGCTGACCCGTTCCCGTGAATAGCGTCAGCGGCAGCGCCACGCCGACGAGCCCGAACGCGATTCCCCCGATCGTCGAGCGCAGGATCGTCCGCTTGACCAGCGGAGCGGTGAGCTTCGACATCAATCCGATCGCGATAACCGTGATCAGCGCCAGCGCCCCCGCGACCAGGCCGAGAGGAATCGCCGCCAGCAGCTGCCAGTCCTTGTACTTGAACGACGGCAGCGTATAGAGGCCGACGAACGTCGACCCCGCGATCGGGAAATACACCGCGAACGCGACCGTGGACGCCAACAGACCCGCCACCAACGTATCGGCCATCCGGGCGGCCTACGGACGCGCGACTTCGAGCACGAGGATCACGGCCAGGATCGGGGACGACAACAGGCCGCCGTACGCGCCCGCCATCCCGCTCAGCGTGTTCGTCGCCCGCATCTCCTCGGGCAGCTTCCGCCGCTCCGAGATCCACGTCCCCAGGCCACCGCCCATCATTCCCAACCCGCCCTCGGGCCCGAGACTCGCTCCACCGACGAGCGAGACGAGCGACACGGCCACCGCCGCCGGGACGGTGGATGGTTCCACCCGCTGAGCCTTGAGCTCCGCGATCGTGCCGGGCAACTTGATCGGGACGTGAAACGCGCGTCGCATGACGCCGACGAGCACCCCCGCGCCTGCTGTCACCGCCACCCACCACAGACTCCCATCGAACCAGCCTGGGTTCTTCGGGAGCGTGAACCACAGATTCGTTCCTCCCTTGATCAGCCCGAGAAACGCGAGCGCGGCGAACGCCGACGCTGGGAACCGGAAGACACCCGGGCTGACTCGCCAACGACGAAAGCACTACCTCGAGATGCGCGAGCAGTTAGCCAGTGATGAAGGCAAAGAGCTCTACCGACAACGCCAATCGATCATCGAGCCGGTGTTCGCTCAGACGAAATACAACCGGCGGATCGACCGGTTCCAACGAAGAGGGTTATGGGCCTGCAGGGCCGAGTGGCGCCTGATCACAGCGACACACAACCTCCTGAAGCTCTACCAGCACAACCTGGCGATCGCCACCGGATAGGAGGGGAGCATCCGGCCCCCGGAACCGCCGATCCCAGCGAACCCCGAGCCGCGCCGACCTGTTCCCACTTGGGCCCGGACGAGCTTTACGAAACAGCCTCATCGAGGAGGAGCAGTCTGCGGTCAGCGAGCGTGTCAGGGATGTTCCCTGAGGGTCCGTGCTCGTTGCCGAGCTTAGATATGGGCTTCGAAGGCTTCCGCTTCTAGACCAGTAAGCCCGAAGCGACGAGGCGTTGCGAGAGCCGAAGTCCGCGTGGATCTGCGCCGGCTAGTGTCAGCGTCTCGCGGGCGCGAGTTCGTACACCGAGTTCGATCGCTGATACTTCCGCTTCGATGGGACTGGCTTCAACACCTACCTGAGGCGCTGGGCAGGCAGGAAATACAAACGGCTGCGGACCATCAAGCGGTGGTGGACCGGGCTGCTCCAACGAGCACCCGGCCTGTTCGCCCACTGGCGCGTTGTCCGCTCGTACTCGTGACGAGCTGATCAAAAGAGCCCGGTGACGGGAGACCGTCACGCCGGGATCTGAGGGAGCCCGGGGACGCGATTCCCCCGGGCCACCCGACTCCCACGCGTTGCGAGAGTGCTAAACCAAAGCCGGCGATGTCTATCCGCGGCATTGCCGCGGGAGCAGGCGTCGTGGCCGACGAGCACGAGACGCCCCGCCTTGAACGATTGCAAGCACTTGGGCGCGGCTAACACCGGGCGCAGACGAGACGCCTCGTCTCGTTCCGTCCTCAGCATTCTGCTTGGCGACCTCGGCGACTTCCGCATTTTGGGTCCGGCGGTTGGCTCGTCATGCAGTGGCGGCCAGCCTCGTGGTCGCGGCAACCGATTGCGCTGGGGCACGATCGTCGCGAGTCGGCGAGCGGTCGGGAGGGTGGTCGCGTGGGCGAGAAGTGCTTGGCGCAGCGCGGCTGGCGCCGGTCGCCGCACCGGGCCGTACCTGCATCATGCGGAGGACGTCTGCCGGGCTGATTGCTCTGTTCGAGCGTGAGCAAGCGCCCGGAGCTGGGCACTTTCGCGGTGCGCGTCGCGCCGGAGTATCCGGCGCGACGCGATTCGAGTCACGAAAGTGAGTGCCTGGGCTCCATCGTCGAGGGCCCGTGCCCTGGATCCGAGCCTCGACTCGACGACCTCGCGACGGCGCTTGGCGAGCAGCTCGTACGGCTCGCCGCCAAAGGCCGGACCGGTCGAATGTGCGCCGGCGTGGAGGACCACGACCTCGGGTCGTAGCTCGGTCGGGATGCCCGCCTCTCGTGCACGCAAGCAGAGGTCCATGTCCTCATAGAAGAGAAAGGAGCGAGGGTCAAATGGCCCCAAGGCGCGGAGCAGCTCAGTACGGGCTGCGAGGCAAGCGGCGATCGCCCAGCCGACCCTTCTAGCTCGAAGCGCACGCCATGGATCAGCGCGTAGGCGCAGCGGCGTCGGAAGCAGACGGGGATGGACAAGCGCTGGCATTAGCGCCTCTATCGTCCCTGGAACGGGGTGGGCGCTGCGCTCGGGAACGCCGGTGAGGTCGAGCATCCGCGGGACAGTAAGCGCGTCGCTTGCGCTAGCGAGCTCGACCAGGCGACACAGACCGTCATCCATAAGCACCACGTCGGGGTTAAGAAGAACGCACACATCACTTGCGGCCAGTGCAACGCCCGCGTTGTTGGCCGCTCCGAAGCCTGGGTTGCCTTCCAACTCCACCACCCTGGCGCCTCTCGCGCGAGCGATGGCCGCGCCACCATCCGCTGAACCACTATCGACGACAATCAGCTCAGGGCGCCCTGACAGATGTTCTTCGATCGAGTCAATTAGACGTTCGAGGTGTCGCGCGGAGTTGTGGATCACGACAACGGCGGAAAAACGCGGCTCGTTCATCACTGACGGACTGCATGAGCGAGGACGGCACGTACGTCGGCTGCCGCGCGCTCGGGTGTGAATTGGCGGGCCATGCTCCGCGCACACGCGGCGAGGCGATTCCGCAAGGCAGCGTCAGCGGCCAACTCGGATAAGGCCTGCCTCAGCGCCGCAACATCGTTCACAGGCACGCGTATCGCCGCATCGCCGAGCGTCTCGCGGAAGACGGGCAGGTCACTCACGATCGAGGGGATACCTCGGAGTGCGGCTTCGAGTGGCGGAAGACCGAATCCCTCAAGCCGCGAAGGCATGACCAATGCCAACGCGCCGGCATAGAGATGATCCAGCTCCGCATCCGTGACGTGACCCAGCACATGCACTCCAGCCCCGGACACCGTGGCCGCGAGTCGGCCTTCGCCGGCAATCACGAGATCGGCGTCGAGACCGGCAGAACGGGCCTCGTGAAATGCACGTGCGAGCACGTCCGGCGCCTTACGTGGCTCGAGCGCGCCCACGTAGAGGAAATAGCGCGGAGGGAGCGCGTAAGCGCGACGAATAGTCGCGATTTCGTCAGGACTACTCTCATGCTCGGCCGCGCGGACGCCTTCTTTGACAGTTACAACCCGCTGAGGGTCGAGTCTCCACCGCTCGATCGCTTGGTCGTGGGTGACGTCAGACACGGCGATCACCTGCGTCGCCCGTGCCGCCAGCGTGCGCGGCCGCGCAATTCGATGCCACAACCGCTCATAGTTCGTGAAGTCCGATGGGCGCAGCTCCCAGGACAAGTCGTGCAGGCTCAGAGCGAACGGAACGTCAGGAGAGAGCGCCAGCGGTGCTGGCGCCGGAGCCCAAAAGACATCAACGCCACCAAGGAGCTTGTCGAGCTGCGGGTGTCCCAATACGCCCGCCAGCCCGTAGAGAACGCGACTCGGGACCCGAACGCTCACGAGGTGTATGCCGGCGATGGGTGGATTCGGCCGGCCCTCGGGAACCAGGACGCGCCACTCGTCATCGGGGAACTCAGCTGTAAGCGCGGTTAGGAGAGTGCGCGTGTAGCGAGCCACCCCGCGGCCGCCCGGGTGGCCAAGACTCCGACCATCGACTCCTATCCGCATGTCCGCTGGTGCCCAATCGCTTCCTGACCGATCGCAGCCATATGGTCGGAGACTATCCGCGAGGCCGAACGTCGGGTCAAGAGGGGATGGGCCGTTAGCCAATCTGCTTTCAGAGACGCTTGGGGCAGGACGCCGCTAGTAGGCTCCGGGTTCATGGATGACGCCGCACAAGCGACCCGTGCGGTGCCGGTCCTCGAGCATGAGACGTCAGCCAGCATCGTGCGCCGGATGCGGCGCTTCGACGTCCTCGGGCCGGCGGCGATTGTTGGGCTCGTCTGCTTGGCTGCCCTCGCGATCAAGTTGCATAGCTACGGTGGTAACCCCACAGGCTTTGTTCAGTTTGGATCGAAAGCCGCCGCGATCGTCCACCCTCCCAAAGGGGCGTATGTTCTCCAGGGGAGTATCGGTTACGACGGCCAGTTCTACTATGACCTCGCGGCGCATCCAGAAATCAGCGCTGACGTTCGGCAGGCATTCGGACAGGCCGAATACCGAGTTCAACGGATCGCATATCCGGCGATCGCTGCAGCTGCCGCGATCGGCCGTCGTGACGTCCTCCCGTGGACGCTGTTGGCCGTAAACCTGCTGGCGGCGGTGGCCCTTACTCTGGCGATGGGTCAATGGTCGAAAGGCGTAGGCCGATCAGGTGGTGGGCGTTGGCGATCGGTTGGCGCCGGGGGTGCTGCTGTGTTTGCTGCGAGATCTCACCGATGTCGTTGGACTCGCAGCTCTGGTCGCCGGACTTGCTTCGTGGGCGGCGGGACGTTGGCAACTCGCTTCGATAGGGCTGGTCATCGCCGTGCTCAGCCGCGAAACGGCTTTGCTTGCCCTCGTGGCGATCGGGTACGACGCAGTAAGACGTCGAGCGGAGGGCGACCGCGCCCCCGGCGTCGGGTGGGTGCTGGGGGCTCCGTTCCTCGCCTTTGTCGTCTGGGAAACCTACGCCACGTTTCGGTTCGGGGGAACTCTGCCTCTGACGACGGCGCCCGGATCGCTCTGGCAGCCGCCTGGCGCCGGGCTGGTGGAACAACTGGGCCCGCTCGCACGCCAGTCGCCGGCACATGCCGCGTGGGACCTGGCATTTGCCGCTCTCACGGCGGCGGCAGTGATCGCCGCCCTGGCGCAGGTGGCCCACAGCCGTGATTGGGTTGTGTTGCTGGCGGGCGCCCAAGCGGTGCTCACCGCCCTGTTTGGTTCAGTCTTCTGGACCGATCATTGGAGCTTCACGCGCGCCACGCTGCCGCTCTTCGCGCTGCTTCTGATGAGCGGCTTGAAGACTCGCAGCCGCGCTGGCCCCGCGGTCGTGTGCGCCGCGACCCGGCGGCCGGCGCTCGCTTCGCGACCAATACCAGCTGACGGCTGTCGTGCTTCGCCGCTGCTCGCGGGAGAATCGGCGTTGCAGCGCTCCTGCCCCTTGCCGAGATGTGCTCAAGCACTGGCAGTTCCACCCGCTATATACGCTGTTGGCCCGTGAGGCTCTGGGACGTCGCGCGGCATCCTCGTGCGTGGAACTATGCGAGGACGCGGCGGTCTCTGGCGAAGCGGTTCCTCGTGGGTTCGGGGATCGAGATCGGTGCGCTTCACAGCCCGTTTCCGATGCAGACGGGTACGTATGTCCGATACGTCGATCGGCTGAGCACCTCGGATCTGCTCTACGAGTATCCCGAGCTTGCCGGTCAGTCGCTGGTGGAAGTCGATGTTCTCGATGACGGCGAGACGTTAGCCACCTTCGGCGACAAGAGCGTGGATTTCGTGGTTGCAAGTCACTTTCTGGAGCATTGCGAGGACCCGATCGGTGCTCTGAAGAATCACATGCGCGTCGTCCGCCGGGGTGGAGTTGTTCTGCTCGCGCTTCCGGACCGGGGTCACGGCATCGATCGATCTCGCGCCGGCACGACGCTTGAGCATCTCTTGATCGACCACGAGGCCGGCCCACAGTCGTCTCGCACAGACCACTACCATGAATGGTCGACGCTCGTCGACCTTATCCGCGGCAGCATTGCCGCGGATAAGCTCGACGAGCACGCCGCCGAGCTCGAGAAGCACCGCTACAGCATCCACTTTCACTGTTGGACGGCGGATGAATTCGCTGTCCAACTCTGGGAGATCATCCGCCGTTTTGAGTTCCCAGCCGAGGTGATCGAGAACCGAGAGAACTACCATGAGTTCCTGGTTGTACTCAGGCGGACCGCCTGATCGCGCAGGCCTGCCCTCAACTCTGTTCCCGCTTTTTGGCTTCCACCGGCGAGAGGCTCGTGACCGCTTTGACCGTCCCGCATCCTCGGGGTAACTCGAGAGTCAGGACGGTGGCGCCAGACCGTCGTCGCGGACGAGCAGCAGGCGTCCGACGCGGTGCCCAACGGACTACTGTTCCCGCGTGGCAATGCAATAGTGCAATGCTCCGGTTGCGCCTTTTGAGGTATCCGAGAAGTCCGCCGACCCGCAGCCCCGAGTCGCCTGCATCGCCAGGTGAGCAGCAGTCGCCGTCCGGACGGGCGCTCGTTTGCTCGACCTCCGATGAGCCGCACGCCGGCAAGCGCAGCGTTATGCGAGAGCAGAAGTCGTCGTGGGCCTCGAGCAGAATGTCGCAATTTGAGGAGAAGCGACAGCCTCGGCTGGGCGTCAGCGTCGAGCTGACCTTCTGGCGACATTCCTGAACGCTCGCCGACCGGAGACTGCTCCTCCTCGATCTGAGCAGCAGTCTGCTCGGCCATGAACGAGAGCGTCGAGTTCGGATCCGACTCAACAGCGTGGAGAGGCCCCGCCGACCCGTTCGAGACCTCCGCTTCATGCCAAAGCATGAGCGGCGGCAATGACTGGTCCCCTGCCGGAGCATCGGGAGTAGTAGCTCGGAAAGTCCGCGGTGGCAGTGGGGTCACCGGATAGACTCGATCGTCGATGGCTGCGTTGGAATGGTTGGACGACCACGGCACACGGGGCTTCGAGCGGCGGCGATGAGTCGCGCGAGCCGAGCGTGACGGAACGTGGCAGGGCGACATTCGCTGCCTTCCTTGCGGTTCTCGTCGCCGCGGTGATAGGTGCGGCTCCTGCTCGAGGCGAACTGACGACATTTGGCTACGGAAACGCGCGCTCGGGCGTGAGTCCCGGTCGTGTTGGGATCTCGGTCGCCAGCGCGCGCCGGCTGCGCGTCGCATGGCGTGCGAGTGTGGGCGGGGCAATAAATGGCCAGCCGGTGAGCGTGCACGCTGTGCGCGTCGGCGATCGCTTCCTCAATCTCGTTATCGTCGGCACCGAGGAAGGGGAGGTAGTGGCTCTGGATGCGAACACCGGGGCGGTTCTGTGGCGACGGCGGCTCGGCTATCGGATGATCACTCCGGACTGTGAGGCCAGCCCGAATTCCGTCTTTGGGATCACGGGCACGTTGGTGGCGGATCATCGAGCCGGACGCGTCTACGCTGTCGATGTGAACGGCCGCGCGTGGGCCCTCGAGCTTGACAGCGGCCGAGTCGCCTTGGGATGGCCGGTCCAACTGCATCCACCCGATGGCGGGTTCGTCTGGGGCGCACTCGCGCTGTCACGTGGCTGGTTATACGTGCCGGTCGCGTCGTTATGCGACAGCGGTTATTACTACGGTGGCATTACCGCCGTGGACGTTGATCGTCCGGGGCGGACCCGCCGCTGGCTCACCACATCAGGAACCGATGCGTACGGCGGCGGGATCTGGGGCTGGGGTGGCGTCTCGATCGATGACCGAACCGGTGACGTTTACGCGGCCACCGGGAACTCGCTGGGCACGAATCGCGAGGACGAGGGCCACGCCGAGAGTGTCGTGCGCTTGAGCGCGAGTCTCGTCCTCGAGCAAGCCAACGATCCGCTTCATCCTCCTTTCGCAGTCGGTGATCGCGACTTCGGAACCACTCCCGTCCTGCTTCAAGCGCACGGTTGCCCGGCACAGTTGGTAGCGATCAACAAGGACGGTGAACTCTTCCTGTACGACCGCAACCACATCTCCGCTGGACCGCGCGAGCGCATCGCCGTTGCGGCGGATTCGCCGAATTCGATACCGCTCTACGGGCTCCCCGCCTTTGATACTGCGACTCGCACGCTCGTCCTGGTCAGTCCCACAGCGCCCTCGGGCAGTCGCCTGCGTGCCGGCGTTCAAGCGTTCACGCTCACCCGCGATTGTCGTTTTGCCATGCGCTGGCAGCAACGCTTTGACGCGCCGGATGCCGGAAGCGCGCCCACGATAGCCGGCGGGGTGGTGTACATCGGCTCAGGCCGCAACGGCTGGCTGCGTGCCTTCCAGTTGGATGATGGGCTCCCACTATGGTCGCGCCGACTCTCGCTCCAGGCGATCTTCGCCGCGCCGTCAGTAGATCACGGGACCGTGTTCGTCGGTGATTGGAGCGGCCATGTTTCGGCTTTGAAGGCCCGCCGGTGACGCTCTGGCAGGCTAAACCCGGATCCACCGATCCGCTGGGGGTGGGGTGCGTGATCGGGTGATCTGGCCGAGTTGAGCGCGGTTGGTGGTGGTGATCGGACGTGATCGGGTTCTCACGTCGAGCTCGGCGCTTGCGCGGAAGCGTGCGCGGGTGTATCCGGGCAGCGGCGATCGCGCCCGGGTCCGGCGGAGGCTCGGTGCTCGTCGGTAGATCGCGGTGGCGCCGGATCAGGCGGCGCGGAGCGCGCGGATCCGGTTCAGCGCGTTGAGGTAGTCGCCTTGCCATGGCCAGCGAGCGGGGAGATGCAGCGTCCATGCACGGCCGTGACGGGTCAGGCGCCCGGCGATCTGCAACCACCGGCGACGGATCGTCCGCGCGGCACGAATCGTTGTGTCGGGGAGCCCGAGTTGTTGTGTCCATCTGAGAAGGTTGTGCGCGATCGCGCCGAGCACCGTCCACGCGCCGTTGGCGTTGAACTCGCCGGACGGGAAGTGCGCCAGCGCCTGGTCCTTGAGATCGGCGATCACCTGTTCAACGACGGCATGGTCACGATGCTCGGCCTCCACCACGGCGAGCTCGTCGACGCGGTTGGTGATGAACGCGAAGTGACGCCAGTCGGGCCACAGCTGTGCCTGTCTGCCGAGCAGGCGGGTCCGGCGGACGATCAGCCGCCGCCCGCCGTAGATGGTCTCGGCGATCTGCGCCTCGCCGTCCTCGGGATAGTCCTCGACAGGCTGCCAGGCGTGCTCGTCGATCCCGTCAACCGCCTTGCGCAGCTTGGGGATCATGCGAACGCCGATCGAGTACAGCCCGCGCGCTCCAGTCGTGCGAACACCTTCTTTGACCAGAACCCGGAATCGGCGCGCAGCAGCTTCACACCGGTCGCGCCGGCGCGGTCGACGCGGGCGATCAGCTCATCGCAGAAGCGCAGCATCCCTTTCTGCGTGTTTGCCTTCCCGGCTCGCAGCCGGATGTGCAGCACCTCGCGAGTGTCAGCCCGCGTGGCAAGGATCGGGTGATACCCCAGCAGCTTGGTGTACCCGTAGGAGGCGCCCTGCTTGAGCCGTCCGCACACCTCGCCGACGAAGCTGTCGACATCGATCACCAACCGCTGATCGCCCGGCTCGATTCCGGTCGTCGCCTCTGAGGCCGTCTTGACGGTTTCCGCGACCCCTAGAAGATTCGTTAGGACGTCGATTGCGTCCACACGCCGGCTAGCGTCGGCCGTGGGTCGCATGCGACACACGCGGCCACGCTGGGCTACCGGTCTGCGACCGCGTCCGCAGAGCTCCTCCGCAAATCGGCGGTTTTCCGTTCGCGGTCGTTCGTACCCCTGCGCAGGCGATTCCCCTGCGTCGGCCCACTGTTCGCGGGCCTTCGCAGAAGTTTCAACCGATGGCCGCGGGCCCGAACCGCGGAAGCTCTTTCGCGCGCGTCCGTAACGCCAATCTCGGGAGCAGGCTGCTCTCGTTCTGCGCCCGATAGCGCTGAATGAGGGCGCCATGGCACCCCGACGGCGTGCGTCCCGCTGCACGCCATTGCAGTGGGTGAGCAGGCAATTTGCATCCCACTGCGGCCCACTGCGCGAACAGCCAATTAGTCGGGGCGGCCGGATTTGAACCGGCGACCTCTCGGTCCCAAACCGAGTGCTCTGCCAGGCTGAGCCACGCCCCGAGGAGTCGATCGAGTGTACCCGGCCGATGCAACACTCCATCGGGTGTCCGTCTCGCACCGCTCGCCCCGGTTGGGCTACGGGCTGGCCGCCACGGCCGCGACCCTGTGGGCGGTCAACGGCTCGCTCGCCCGCCTGCTGCTGGACGACCACATGCCGCCGGCGCGGCTGGCCGAGCTGCGCTCGGTGTGCACGTTCGTGCTCCTGGCTGCCGGGCTCGTGATTGCGCGACCGGCGCTGCTCCGCGTGCGCCGGCGCGACGTCCACCGGCTGGCCTTCTTCGGCATCGTCGGCCTGTCCGGGGTGAACGCCTTCTACTTCGCGGCGATCGCGCGATTGGACATCGGCGTCGCCCTCACCGTTCAGTACCTCGGCCCGCTGCTCTTGTTGCTGTGGCTGAAGCTCGTCCACCGGCGGGTGCTCCCGGGGAGCCTCTGGGGCGCCGCCGGATTGTCGGCGCTTGGATGCTTCCTGGTCGTCGGTGCCTACCACCCGAGCTCGCTGGATGCGCTCGGGCTGCTGTTGGCGCTCGGGGCTGCGGTCACGTTCGCGTGCTATCTGCTCTCGGGCGAGCAGGCGGGACAGCGCTACCCGCCCCTGACCACGCTCGTGTGGGGATTCGGGTTCTCGGCGCTGTTCTGGTGCGTGGTGCAGCCGCTGTGGAGCTTTCCCACCGAGATTCTCTCCTCCCCCCGGAACCTGTCCTACGCCGCCTACATCGTGATCGGCGGCACGCTCATCCCGTTTGCGTGCATCGTCACCGCCGTCCGCCATCTGCCGGCCTCCCGGGTGGCCGTGGTGGCCACGCTCGAGCCCGTGCTCGGCGCCCTGATCGCCTGGGCCGTGCTAGGCCAGGCGCTGTCGCCGATTCAGGTCGCCGGCGGCCTGCTCGTGGTCGGCGCGGTGATCTGGGTCCAGGTCGGGCGCGGAGAGCTCGAGGCTGAGCTGGCGCCGGGATACGACCGTCTCCCCGACGTCGTGGCACCGATCAAGGCGGCAGCCGGCACCGGCCGCGAGCGCTCCTAGGGTGCCGCGACGCTGTAGCCTCCGGCGCCGCGATGGCGGAAATCCAGCCCCTGCGAGCGCTGCACTACGACCCGGCCAAGACCGGCGGCCTGCAGGACGTGGTTGCGCCGCCCTATGACGTGATCGACGCCGAGCGACGGGCGGCGCTGATCGCGGCCTCGCCCTACAACGTGGTGGCAATCGACCTGCCCCAGGGCAGTGACCCCTACGAGGACGCGGCCCGGCAGCTCGCGGCATGGCGCGCCGAGGGGATCGTGGTCCAGGACGATGCGCCGGCGCTGTGGGCGCTCGAGCAGGACTACACCGGCCCCGACGGTCAGGCGCGCACGCGCCGCGGCTTTCTCGCCCGGGTGCGCGTCGAGGACTACGGCGCGGGACGGATCCGCCCGCACGAGCGCACCCATCCGGGCCCTAAAGAGGACCGCCTGCGGCTGACGCGAGCGACCAGGGCGAACCTGTCGCCGATCTTCTCGCTGTTCTCCGATCCGGACGGGTCCGCCTGGGGAGCGCTCGCCGGCGCCGTCTCCGGAGCCGCGCCGTGGGCCGAGACGACCGATCCCGACGGCACCCGGAACCGGCTCTGGCGGGTCGGCGACGCGGCGGCGATCGCGACGGTGGCGCGCACGCTGAGCGGAGTGGAGCTGCTGATCGCCGACGGTCATCACCGCTACGAGACCGCGCGCGTGTACGCCGAGGAGATTGGCGGCGACGGCCCGCACCGGTTCGTGCTGATGTGCCTGGTGGCGCTGGAGGATCCGGGACTGACCGTGTTCCCGACACACCGGCTCGTGCGCGGCCTGCGGCCCGATCAGCATGAGGCCCTGGCGCAGACACTGCGGCGCGACTTCGACATCGAGCCGCTGGAGCATATGCACGCGCTGGCTCCGGCCTCGAGCGATGAGGTTCGCATCGGCTACATCGACGCCCACTTCCGCACGCCGTACATGCTGACCCTGAAGGACCCGGCGGTGGCCGACGCCGCGCTCGCCGGCCGCTCCGAGCCCTACCGGCGCCTCGACACGGCGGTGCTCGAAGCGCTGATCCTCAAGCAGGCTCTGGGTATGACCGACGAGGACATCGACCACCTGAACGGGCTCGGCTACGCGCGCGACTTCGAGCAGGCGCTGGAGCTGATCGAGAGCTCCGAGTACGACGCCGCGTTCTTCATGGCGCCGACGCCGGTCAAGCGGGTCCAGGACGTCGCCGCCTCGGGCGAGAGCATGCCGCCGAAGTCGACGTATTTCTTTCCCAAGGTGCCGACCGGTCTGCTCTTCAATCCGCTGGCGGATGAGCGCTAGCGCCGGCGCTACGATGGATTGACGAGGATCACTCGGACGATGACAGGACAGGGCATCAAGGCGACCGCTCGGCGCACGAGCCGACACGGATTTGGGCACGACGTCAAGGTACGCGGCCACCATTTCGTGGTCGATGAGCCGACGGAGGACGGCGGCCAGGACGAGGGCCCGAGCCCGCAGGAGCTGCTGGCCGCGAGCCTCGCGTCATGCGCGGCGGTGACGATGGAGATGTACGCCGAGCGCAAGGGCTGGGACATCGGCCAGGTCGAGGTGGAGTGCGAGTTCACCGTGGCCGAGCGCGGCTCGCCGACCACATTCGCGATCACCCTCAGGGTGCCGGAGGCGTGCAGCGAGGAGCAGCTCGAGCGCCTCCGGGTGATCGCCGCCAAGTGCCCGATCCACCGCACGCTCGACGGCGAGGTCATGTTCGACGAGCGCGTCGAGCGGGCCACACGCGCGGCGAGTTGACCGCCGCGGGGCGCCGGGACGGAGTCGCCCACGCGATCGCTCCGTGAGGATCTGCGGCGCGTGCTGCTCTCGCCGGCGGAGGCGCTCGAGCTCGACGTTCGCGGCCGCACCGATGCCGGCGTGCTCGTGCCGCTGTACGTAGACGGCGGCGAGCTGCACGGCGTGTTCACCCGCCGCCGCGAGGACCTGCGCCGGCATCCCGGCGAGATCTCGTTCCCGGGCGGGCGCTCGGACGAGGGGGACGCCGACCTGCGCAGCACCGCGCTGCGTGAGGCCCAGGAGGAGATCGGGTTGCCGCTCGACGCCGTGGACGTCGTCGGCGCGCTGCAACCAACCCCGACCATCGTCACCGGCTATGCCGTGTACCCGTTCGTCGGCCTGATCGAGCCCGGACACGTCTGGCAGGTCAGCGAGCGGGAGGTCGCCGAGGTGCTCGAGTTGCCGCTCCGAGCGCTTCTCACCGGCTACGGGCGGCGTCGGCTCGTGCGCCGCGGGCTACCGATCCGGACCGACACCTACGTGGTCGGCGAGAACCTGATCTGGGGAGCGACGGCGCGGATCCTCGCCGATCTGTTCGACCGGATCGAGCCGCTGCTGTCGTAGCCCCGGGGCCTCAGGCGGCGAGCAGGCTCTCGACGCAATCCTGCGCGGCGGCGGCCCACGGCGTCGGCTCGCCGGGATCGGCGGTGAGCAGCCGGTACGGGATCCGGGACAGGTCGCAGGCCGCGACCACGCGCTTGGCTCCCTGGGCGAGGATCTCGGCGTCGACGGTGCCCGCCGCCTCGTAGACGACTCCCCGCACGGTCGTGTCGATCGTGCGCATCATCAGCATCTGGAGCCGGGTCCCGTGCAGAGCCGCGAGATCATCCGGCTCGCCGACCGCGGATCCGAGCAGCACGCAGACGACGCCCACGCCGTCGAGTGCCTGAAACAGCGTCCCGACGCGGTCGGGATCGCCCAGCACCGGCTCGGCGCCGGCCGCCTCTATCTCGGCCAGGCGCGCCGCGTCGCGGGTGGTGCCGCGCACCGCATGGCCGGCCGCGATCAGGGCCGCGGCGAGCTCCAGGCCGCGGCAACCGCAGCCGACGATCAGAACCCGTGCCACAACGACCTCAGCGATCCCGGGGGCCTGGCGGCGCTCAGGGGCCCGCGTTGCCGCCGCGGCCGAATTCCCGCTGGACCTCGTCCCGGGTCCGATCGGGCAGCCCGCGGGCCCGCCGGCGCGCGTTGGTCGCTTCCAGCAGCTCGTCGAGCTCGCGCTCGGCGAGCAGCTCCTCGCGGCGGCGGCGCTGATCGTTCTGGTCGGCGACGACGCGCATCTCGAGCTCCTCGACCGTGACATCGGCCTCACCGCGGGCCCGCCGGCGCGCGTTGGCCGCCGCCAGCATCTGGTCCAGGTCCTCGGCCTCGAGCGCCTCGCGCGTCTCGTAGATCTCACGCGCGGACTTCCAGCCGATCTGGTCCAGACCGGACCCCGGTGAGTAACGCCCGAGCAGCAGCAGCCACAGGAGGAGCGCCACGATCCCGCCGAGAATCACGAGCGCGAACGGATCCACCGGGCCAGTCTACCCTGACCAGTCGGACAGGCGAGCGCAACTTACTCGCCGGTGACGGTGTTTGGCAGGTGTCCAAGCACCACCGTCGCACAGGGAAACGCAAGGCCGGGGCGGTGGCGAAAACGAGCTGGGAAGGAGGGCCTTCATGCGCCCACGCTCTGTCGTGCTCGCGTCGTCGATCGCTGCGCTCGGTCTGGCAGTGCTACCGGCCGTCGGCAACGCCGCACCCATACACAACCACGGGCTGACGATCAACGCCACGCCCGATCCGATCGTGACCGGTGATCAGGTGATGATCTACGGTCAGCTGAACACCGACCATCCGGGCAACCGGCTGATCGTGCTCCATCACCGCGTGAATCCCGCGGCGCATTTCAGCGTCGTCGGAACGACGCGGACCACCGCGACGGGGTTCTATGAGTTCCTGCGCGCCGACGGTGTCGTGACCACGAACCGCAGCTGGTTCGTGACCGGCCCCGGCACCAGCCACAGTCGCACGGTGGCCGAGCATGTCGCTGCATCGGTGGGCCTGACCGCGAGCACCGCCACGGGCGAGACCAATCACGCGATTGTGTTCAGCGGGCACGTGAGCCCGAACCATGCCGGTGAACGCGTGTACCTGCAGGTGCAGCAGGGCCTGAGCGGCGACGACTGGGCGACGCTGAAGAGCGGCCGCCTCGGCCCGGGATCGAACTACTCGATCTCGTACAGGTTCAAGGATCCGGGTGAGCGCGACCTCCGCGTCCTGCTGCCCGGCGACGCGCGGAACATCACGTCGACCTCCGATGATCTGACCGTCTCGGTGCAGCAGGCCCAGAACCGGTCGTTCACGATCAACGCCGCGCCGCAGAACATCGACGCGGGGTCCACGGCGACGATCTCGGGCGTGCTCTCCAAGGCGGGCTCGACCACGAATCCAGACGGAGGCGTCGGCGTGACGCTGTGGGGCCACACCTACGGCAAGCCGTACATCCCGCTGCAGTTCGGGACGACCAACAGCACGACCGGCGCGTACAGCTTCACGGTCATGCCGTCACAGAACACGGCCTACCAGGTCCGTACGACGCTGGCTCCGCCGCGCAGCACCGCCCAGGTGTTCGTGGGCGTCCGTGACGTCGTCTCGATCACGCCGAGCTCGACGAGCTCGAACGTCGGCCAGACGATCACGTTCACCGGCGGGGTCATCCCCGACAAGGCCGGGCATACGATCTACCTCCAGCGCCTCGGCGCCGACAACGACTGGCACACGGTGAAGACCACCCTCGTGACGGCCGGGCCGACGTACGAGTTCAGCTGGACGTTCGGCACCCCGGACACGAAGGTCTTCCGGGTGCTCGTCCCCGGTGGCCCGTACAACATCAGCGGCCACTCCGCGTCGGTGAGCATCGCCGTCGCGCTGCCGGCCGTGCAGTCGCTGCCGCCCGCCTCCTGACGGACGGCTCAGCCCGTTCGCCGTCGCGGCTCAGGCCGCGACGGCGAACAGGCGCCAACTGCCCGGCACGCCCTTGAGCTCGTGCTCCCCCCGGTCCTCGAAGGCGATACCGGAGCCCACCACCAGGTCCTTGACGGTGCCCGACACGAGCACCTCGCCGGGACCGGCGATCGCGTTCACGCGCGCTCCGATGTGCACGGCGATGCCGCCCACGTCGGCGCCCATCACCTCGATCTCGCCCGTGTGCAGCCCGCTGCGCACCTCGAGCCCGAACTCGGCCATCGCCTGACGGATCGCGTCGGCGCAGCGGATCGCCCGGGCGGGCCCGTCGAAGGTGGCCAGGACGCCGTCGCCCATGGTCTTGATGGCCCGGCCCCGAAAGCGGTCGAGTTCGCCCACCACCACCCCCTCGAGCGTCTCCAGCAGCTGCCGCCACGTGCGGTCTCCGAGTTCGGCCGCGCGGCTGGTCGAATCGACGATGTCCGAGAACATCACGGTGGCCAGGATTCGCTCGGGATCGGGCAGCTTGCGGGCTCCGGTCACAAACTGCTCGACCTCGTCGAGCAGGCGCTCGGACTCCGGCCCGAACGAGAGCGCATCCGAGCCCGGGAGCTCAAGGTAGCGCGCACCCGGGATGTGCTCGGCGAGGTACCGGGAGTGGCGGATATCGATGAACCGGTCTCCGGCCCGGTGCAGGACCAGTGTCGGCGCCTGGATCGATGGCAGCACGGCGCGCACGTCGATCTCGCCGTTCCAGCGCATCAGCCGGGCCGCCGTGCCCGGACTGGCCGCCAACCGCTCGAGCTTTGCGAACCAGCGCCGCAGGCGGTCGTTCTCGGCCGAGTGCGGGGCGATCCCCAGGATGCGCGAGCCGTCGCCCCAGGCGCCGTTGCGCACGTAGGCCTCCCGCTCCTCGCTCCGCAAGGGCCAGTCGTAGTCCGGCGCCCAGGACATCCGCGGCATCGCCTCGTAGAGGATGAGCGCGCGGGTCCGCTCGGGATGGGTGGCGGCGAACATGGCTGCCATGGCGCCGCCCTCAAGTTGCGCGAACACTGCCGCCCGCTCGGAACCGGCCGCGTCCATCACGGCGACGAGGTCGTCCATCTGCTCCTCGAGCGTGGGCGGTGTGAGCACTGGGTCCGACAATCCCGACCCGCGGCGGTCGAACATGACCAGCCGCGAGAACGATGCCATCCGGTTGAAGTACCGCGCGACGACGGGCTCCTCCCAATAGTGCTCGACCTGGGAGATCCAGCTCGGCACGAACAGCAGGTCGATGGGTCCATCGCCCACGACCTGGTAGGCGATGTGGATCTCGCCGCTGCGTGCGTAGCGAGTCTCTGGAGCCATTGGAAGGTGTGAGCCTACCCAGGTCAGGTAGCGTGCCGACCATGGACTTCGAACTCACAGATGAACAACGTCTCGTCCGCGAGACCGCGCGCGCCTTCTCCGACAACGAGATCGTCGAGCGCGCGCGCGAGAACGATCGCAACGAGCACTTCGACCTCGAGCTCGTAGGCAAGCTCGCCGACCAGGGATATCTCGGTGCGATCGTACCCCGCGAGTACGGCGGCGCCGGGCTCGACTATCTCACCTACGGCATCGTGGTCGAGGAGATCGGTCGCGGCTGCTCGGCGATGCGCACCGTGATCTCCGTGCAGACCTCGCTCGTGTGCTCCTCGCTGTTGCGCTGGGGCACCGAGGAGCAGAAGCAGCACTACCTGCCGAAGCTGTGCTCCGGCGAGTGGTTGGGCTGCTTCGGGCTGACCGAGCCCGACACCGGGTCCGACGCCGCCAATCAGCGCACCCGCGCCCGGCGCACAGACAACGGCTGGGTGATCAACGGCGCCAAGATGTGGATCTCGCTCGGCAACCACGCCAAGCTCGCGCTGATCTTCGCGCAGACCGATCCCGAGAAGGGTCACCGGGGCCTGGCCTGCTTCCTCGTCGACACCGATCAGCCGGGCTTTCAGCCCCAGGCGATCCATCACAAGATGGGCCTGCGCGGATCCGACACGGCGGCGATCTCGCTCGATGACGTGGAGGTCGGCGAGGACGGCATGCTCGGGCAGGTCGGCGACGGCTTCAAGGTGGCGATGAGCGCCCTGGACTCCGGCCGCTACAGCGTTGCCGCGGGCTGCGTCGGGATCTGTCAGGGGTGCGTCGACGCCTCCGTGCGCTACTCCCAGGAGCGCGAGCAGTTCGGCCGCCCGATCGCCAGCTTCCAGCTCGTGCAGGCGATGATCGCCGACATGGTGGTGGACACCGACGCCTCCCGGATGCTCGTCTGGCGGGCGGGGTACCTCAAGGACGCGGGCAAGCCCAGCACGACGGAGACGTCGATCGCCAAGCTGTACGCGACGGAGGCGGCCGTGCGCTCGGCCAACACCGCGATCCAGGTGCACGGCGGCTCGGGCTACGTCGACGACCACCCCGTCGAGCGCTACTTCCGCGACGTACGGGTGACGACGCTGTACGAGGGCACCTCGCAGATCCAGAAGCTGATCATCGGGCGCGCCGTGACCGGAATCAACGCGCTGGTGCCGGATTGAGCCAGGCGGTGGCGGCACCCCAGCGGATCGGCGTCGTCGGCGCCGGCACGATGGGCGCGGGGATCGCGCAGCTGGCCTGCACCGGCGGCGCGCGGACCCTGCTGCACGATCCGGTGCCCGAGGCGCTCGAGCGCGGGCTCGAGGCGATCCGGCGCCAGCTGCGCCGGGGCGTCGAGCGGGGGCGGCTGACCGAGGAGCAGGCCACGCAGGCCGAGGCCCGGCTGGCGGGAGCGCCGGCACTCGATGACCTCGCCGGTGCCGAGCTCGTGATCGAGGCTGCGCCCGAGCAGCTCGAGCTCAAACGCGAACTGTTCGCCGGCCTGTCGCGGATCGTCGGCCCCGGATGCGTGCTGGCGACGAACACCTCGTCGCTGCTGGTGACCGCGATCGCCGCCGCCGCCGAGGACCCGAGCCGGGTGGTGGGGATGCACTTCTTCAATCCGGCGCCGGTGATGGCGCTGCTGGAGGTGGTCGCGGGCGAGCAGTCATCCGAGCCCGCGCTCGCCGTCGCTCGCGCGGCTGGAGCGCTGATGGGTAAGCGCGTGATCGATGCCGTCGACGGCCCCGGCTTCCTGGTCAATCGCTGCAACCGGCCATTCGGGCTCGAGGCCCTGAAGCTGCTCGCCGAGCAGGTCGCGCCGTTGGCCGAGATCGACCGGATCTGCCGCCAGGGCGGCGGCTTCCGGATGGGCCCGTTCGAGCTGATGGACCTCGTCGGCGTCGACGTCGGCCTCGCGGTCGCCCGCTCGTTCTACGAGCAGAGCTTCGGCGAGCCGCGCTGGCAACCGTCGCCGATCGCGGTGCGGACGGTGGCCGCGGGGCGGCTCGGCCGCAAGTCCGGCCGCGGCTACTACGAGTACGGCGACGGTGGAGCGCACCGGCCCCCCGACCCCGATCCCCCGCTCCCCGGTGGTGGCGACGGGCTGATCGTGATCTCCGGGCACTCCGCCCTCGCGGCCGAGCTCGACGAGCTCGCCGACGCCGCCGGCTGGCAGGTCGCCTCCCCGCTCGAGGCCGAGGGCGAAGTCCCGTTCCTGATCCTCGATCTGTCGGCGGGCGAGGAGCTCGAACTGCCGCTCCAGGGCGGCCCCCAGGCGATCTGCTGTGCCGCCGGCTCACTCGCGGCCCTCGATCCCGGCGGCGCGAGCGTCGGCTTCCACCTCCTCCCCCCGTTGGCGGAGTGCGCCCTCGTCGAGCTCACCCGCGGACCCGACACCGCGGCGTCCGCGGCTGCGGCGGCCGAACGCTTCTTCGGCACGCTCGGGATGCACGTCGTCTGGGTCGCCGATGCTCCCGGCCTCGTGCTCGGCCGAATCGTCGCGCAGGTCATCAACGAGGCGGCCTTCGCGCTCGGAGAGGGCGTCGGCGGCGCCGGGGACATCGACACCGGGATGGTGCACGGCCTCAACTACCCGCGTGGCCCCCTGGCCTGGGCCGATCAGATCGGCATCGATCACGTGCTGGCGCTGCTCGACGGACTCTACGAGGAGCGGCGCGAGGAGCGCTATCGCGCCGCGCCGGCGTTGCGGGCGCTCTCATGGTCGGCCCGGACGGGCCGGGAGACCGGCGCGGGCTTCTTCAGCTATGAATAACGCCCCACGATGAGAGCCGTCACCTATCAGGCGCCGGGCGAGGTCCGGGTCGAGGACCGCCCCGAGCCCGAGCTCGAGGCGCGCGATGACGCGATCGTGCGGATCGAGGCGAGCGGGATCTGCGGCTCGGACCTGCACATCTACCACGGCCGGGTGGCGATCGAACCCGGGTTCACCATCGGGCACGAGTTCGTCGGCACAGTGATCGCCGCCGGCGACGACGTCACCCGGGTCGCCGTCGGCGATCGCGTGCTCGGCTGCTACCACAGCGCCTGCGGCACCTGCTTCTTCTGCCTGCGCTGCGCCTACCACAAGTGCGACCACATGCGGACGTTCGGACACGGGGCCGTGCTCGGCTCCCTGCAGGGCACGCAGGCCGACCAGGCGCTGGTTCCGCACGCCAACCTCACGCTGCGCAAGGTGCCCGAGGGCCTGAGCGACGATGTCGCGCTGTTCGCCGGCGATGTGATGGGCACCGGGTATCACGCCGTGCAGGAGTCGGCGACGAGGCCCGGCGACAGCATCGCCGTGCTTGGACTCGGGCCGGTCGGGCTGTGCGCGGTCCAGGTCGCGGTGGCGAGCGGCGCCGGTCCGGTGCTGGCGATCGACACGGTGGCGCAGCGACTCGAGGTTGCCGGCAAGTTCGGCGCGATCCCGGTCCACCTCACCGAGCAGAACCCGCGCGAGGTCGTCAAGCAGATCACCGGTGGGCGTGGGGTCGACGCCGCCATCGATGCGGTCGGGCACCCCGACGTGCTCGATCTCGCCGTCCGCCTCACCCGCAAGGCCGGCACCGTTGTCGCGATCGGCGTCTACGCAGAGCCCTGCCAGGTCCACATGGGGCTCGTGTGGATCAAGGCCCTGGGGATCCGGACCGGCCACGCGAACGTGATCGGCCACGTCGACCGTGTGCTCGGCATGCTCTCATCGGGGTCACTGGACCCGAGTCCGCTCGTGACCCACCATATGTCCCTGGAAGATGCTCCCATGGCCTACGGGGTCTACGATCGGCGCGAGGCTCTGAAGATCGTGCTCACGCCGTAACGGCTGCGCCCCCGAACCCCGCAGGAGGACCCACCTTGTCCGTCACCACCCTCCCCGAGCAGCTGTCCGACGGCGCCCGTGCGTTCGCGGGCCGCGAGCACGAGCTGCTGATCGACGGCGTTCAGCACCCGGCCGCGGACGGCCGCACGTTCGAGACCATCGACCCGGCGACCGCGCGGACGATCACCACCGTCGCCCAGGCCGGAGCCGAGGATGTCGACCGGGCCGTACAGGCCGCGCGACGCGCGCTCCAGGACGGCCCCTGGCGCTCGCTGAGCGCGGCCGACCGCGGCGCGGCGATCGGCCGCCTGGCCGATCTGATCGAGGCATCGGCCGACGAGCTGGCCGAGCTCGAGGCGCTCGACAACGGCAAGCCGGTGAAGCTGGCCAAGCTCGTCGACGTCGCCTCCAGCGTGGCCCACTTCCGGCACTTCGCCGGCTGGCCCGAGCGGATCTTCGGGGAGACGATCCCGGTTCGCCAGCCGGACATGCTCTGCTACACCCGCCAGGAGCCGGTCGGCGTCTGCGGCCAGATCATCCCCTGGAACTTCCCGCTGCTGATGGCGGCCTGGAAGCTCGGCCCGGCGCTCGCCGCCGGCTGCACCGTCGTGCTGAAGCCCGCCGAGCAGACGCCGCTCAGCGCGCTGCGCCTCGGTGAGCTGGCCCTCGAGGCCGGCATCCCGCCCGGGGTCCTGAACGTGCTCACCGGCGACGGCGAGACGGGCGCGGCGCTCGTGGACCATCCCGGCGTCGACAAGATCGCCTTCACCGGCTCCACCGCGGTCGGGCGTGAGATCGGCGCCAAGGCCGGGCGCGCGCTCAAGCGCGTGACGCTCGAGCTCGGGGGCAAGTCGCCCAACATCATCCTGCCCGACGCCGATCTCGACGCCGCGGTCAAGGGCTCGTTCCAGGCGATCTACTACAACAGCGGGCAGGCCTGCAACGCCGGCAGTCGCCTGTTCGTGCACCGCGACCAGTTCGACGAGGTCGTGGCGGCGTTGGCCGCGCGGGCGGGCAAGACCCGCGTGGGACCGGGCCTCGACCCCTCGACCCAGCTCGGCCCGCTCGTCTCGGCCGAGCAGCACGAGCGGGTGCTGTCCTACATCGAGGCCGGCCGGCGCGAAGGCGCGGAGCTCGTCGCCGGCGGCAGCGCCGGCGAGGGCGGCGGCGGCGACGGCGAGGGCGGCGGCGGCAGCGCCGGCGAGGGCGGCTACTTCGTCGAGCCGACCCTGTTCACGGCGACCGACGACAGCCTCAGCATCTCCCGCGAGGAGATCTTCGGTCCGGTCCTGGTGGCGATGCCCTACGAGTCGCTCGAGGAGGTGGCGGCGCGGGCCAACGACAGCGAGTACGGCCTCGCGGCCGGTGTCTGGACCCGCGACGTGCGCAGCGCTCACCAGCTCGCCGGGATGCTGAAGGCGGGCTCGGTGTACGTGAACTGCTGGGCCGCGAGCGATCCGGGCGCGCCGTTCGGCGGCTTCAAGGCCTCCGGGCTCGGTCGCGAGCACGGCCGCGAGGGCCTCGAGGCCTACCTCGAGACGAAGACCGTGTGGACCAACCTGGCGTGAGCGCGACGGTGGCGCGCGCGGTCCGGTTGGCGGTGGCCTGAGCCCGGGACCGGCAGGCCCGGCTCCGGCAGCGCAGGCGGACGCCCGGTCCCGCGTGACGCCCACGTCGGCGTCGGCGTCGGCCATGCACCCCGTGGCGGGCTTCGCCATCGGCCCGGCGACCTGGACCCAGGATTTCGGCCTGCCCGCGCCCGACGCCGCGCCTCCGTCGCTGCGACGGGCGGCCGGGCGGGGGGTGTCCGCGGGGTTGTAGGGGCCGGGCCGGCGGAGCGATGTCGGCAGCCACTCGCCGAAATCGAGCCACCACGTGAGAAGTGCTGCATCTGAGTTCCGGGGGCCGGAACTCAGATGCAGCGCTTCGTCGGGCGCGCGGGTGGGGGCGCACACCGGGCCGCGCGCCCGCCCGCGCGCCCGCCGCCGCACACCGCCCGCGCGCCCGCCGCCGCACACCGCCCGCGCGCCCGCCACCGCACACCGCACGCGCGCCCGCCACCGCACACCGCCGGCGCACACCGCCGGCGCGCCCCACAACCCGCCCCGCCTCCTATGCCGTCGCGGTCTCCGGCGCGGCCTGGTCAGCCGCCGGCGTAGGGTGATCGCGCAGGTACCACTCGGCGTCGAGCGCCGCCTGGCAGCCCGAGCCCGCGGCCGTGACGGCCTGGCGGTAGGTGTGATCGACGAGGTC
>CAVYQU010000006.1:0-9702 GCA_963770805.1 uncultured Solirubrobacterales bacterium
GACAGCCCCCCGGGTTCGAGAGACCCCCGAGTCGAGTCGAATACCCCAGCCGTTGTCGGAATGCGGCAGTCAGCGCCGGCGACCGCCAGGCCCTGCGAGTGCAGCGCTAAGGGGATCGCCCGGCCTGACGGTCAGCCCGGGGCAGACCCGGCCGCTCGCCGCGACTCAGCGTCCTCCCTGTCCGACAGCGTCAGGAGCAGGGCTCCCACGCCCCCCACGCCGAAGAAGAGGACGATCGCGCCGATTGCGCCGCGGAGCAGATAGCGGCCCAACAGGCCAAGGACGGACGGTCCGATGGCGATCCGTGCATTGCGCCCGGCGGCGTAGGGGCTCGACGTGGTGATCACATACCGGCCGGGATGGGGAGTGTCGAACGTGCCGACAGCTCGGCCGTGGTAGGACCCCAGGCTGTACGTGAACGACCCTCCATAGCCTGAGATCGGCAGCACGTTCTGCGGCCCGGCGCCGGGCCGAATCGAAACGCTCAGTCCCCGCACCTCGACAGCTTCCGGCACGGCGATGGTGTCTTCGTAATAGATCACGTAATGGCGCTGTTCGAGGCTGAGGACGCCTCTCCCCGGCACATGCACCGTCTGAAAGCCGCCCAGGGCATTGACAGCCGCCACCACGGCCAGGGCTATGCACGCAATGCTTCCCAGCAGCCCGAGTGCCAGGCTCGTGAAACCGCCGACCCTCAGAAGCACCACCTGCCGGCGGCGATCAACCGGGCTGGCCACACTCTCCATTGACGATCGACCCTACCAGCGGCCGAGCGGTCGGCCGACGAGCTCGCGACGTCGACCTCGGCTACTCGATTACGACGACGACTGCCACCCATCGCGGGAGCGCGGGCGGCTCAACAGCGAGACGACGATTGCGACGAACACTCGCAGCAGGGCGAACGCGCTCAAAGCCGCGATGAGGATTGCTGCCGCGAGCAGGACGAACATTGTGACCGCCAGCAGGACGAAGCCGCCGGCGAACAGCAGAAAGAGGACGAACAGCAGCGCAAGCATCGGCCCGGAGTCTACGCCGGTATGTGCTGGCTGTTGCCGCTCAAGACGAGTGAGGGCGACCATGAGCGTTGACCTTAACTTCAATCTGGATAACTTCCGCGCAATCGAGCATCTTCTTGGAAAAGCTGCCCCGGCAACGCTTACTGAACGTTCACGGTACGCGATATACCCGTGTCGCCCGGGCGTGCGTCGCGGCTGGCCGAGACGGTTGTTGCGTAGCCGGTGAACTCCACATACGAACCCGAGCGTCTCTTGCGTCCTTGCCTGGGTGTGCGCGCATCATGGGTATGAAGCTCTGACGTCGCAGACGACAAGCCCGGGTAGGGAGTTGACCCCCACGCCGTGAGTGATGCGTCTAGAGGCGCGCGAGGTGTGAATGTGTGGACGGGCCGCTGCTGAGCGAGCGGGTAGCCAGAGTCTGATTTATCTGATATTATGTGGGATGTGTCTCGCATGACAGCCACAGAAGCAGCGCGGAGCTTCTCCGAGGTCTTGAACCGTGTCACCGCCGGCGAGGAGATCGAGCTGACCCGCAGCGGCGCGCCGGTCGCCGTCATCGGTCCCCCTCGAGCCCGTCTGGTCTCGGCTCAACGTTTCCGCGACCTGCTGGCGGGTGCGCCGAGCCCCGACGCGGACTTCGCTGAGGACCTGCGCGGTGTTCGCGAGAGCACCGGGCCGCCCGGAGATCCGTGGCCGTCCTGATCGACACCGATCTGCTGATCGACCTCGAGAAGGGCGACGCCGCAATCGAGAACCTACTCGGCGAGGAGGAGCGCGCGATCAGCGTGATCACCGTCAGCGAGCTCCTCCATGGAGTCCTTCGTGCTCACGGCGCGACTCGCGCACGCCGGCAAGCTTTCGTCGAGCACCTCCTGGCCGGTCTTCAGGCGATCCCCGTCACTGAGCCCGTCGCGCGTGTCCACGCCGATATCTGGTCGCAACTCGCCGACCGCGGCGAGCCGATTGGGGCCCACGACCTCTGGATCGCCGCCACAGCGATCGCACACGGACTCGGCATCGCGACCCGCAACAACTCCCATTTCGACCGCATACCCGGCCTGCGCGTCATCACAGCACCCTCCTGAGCAACAAGCGCGCGCGCCAGAGCGCTCTCCTCGGATCGCGGACTTGTCACCGATCTGCATACGGGCGGCGCGGAGAATGTTGCTGGTCATCCGCAGTCCGTTCGATCGGCTCTGGGTTGCCGAGCCGCTCGTCTCCGCCGTTGCAACCCTTGCGCAACGAGACGGCATGGCCGTCATCCTTGAGCCCCCGCCCTTATCGGAAGGGGGTCGCGACCGACATGAAGCCCCGTTCGCTCGGAGATTGTTGAGAGCCCAGCTCCGGACTCGAACCGGAGACCCCTTCCTGATCGAGGAAGCGGTCAGGATGAGGGCATCGCGTTGCCAAGAAGCTGATCCCGAGGCCGCCCACGCCGGACGACGGGCAGCACGGGCGCCTGCTGCCCGATTCCGCCCTGGGAGAGTCCAGCGTGCGTCCATCCGGCGCGACCCCCATTGCGTAGAGCAGACGCGTGGTTGTCGTCTTCGCTGACGGCTCGTATGCTCGTCTAAGTCGCGCCGCCGGCCATGACTCGTTCGCCGCACGTGTCGATTGGGGACAAAGACAATGCGACAGCAGGTACAGCTACTCCGACAGCTCGTGCTCGACTCGCGGTACGTGGTCGATGAGGCGATCCTGGCCGAGGCGATCATCGCGCGCGCTACGGCACGCCGCCTCGTCGCCGGCGTTGCGTTTCGAAACGAGGTTCGTAATCCTCAGGTGCGCTCGTTCCGCCCCAGCCGGCGGGCCCGGTCGTTCCGGCGGTGCAACGTCGCAAGGTCACATGACGGGGTCGCGTTTCGAAGCGAGGTTCGTGGTCCTCAGGTGCGCTCGTTCCGTCCCAGCCGACACGCCCAGTCGTTCCGACCGTGCAGCGCGGCCATGTCAGGGGACGGTGGCGGCGCGCTCACGCAGGGGGCGGTGTACGAGCGCCCAGCGGCGGACCAGGTGGTAACGGACGATCCCGGCACTAGTCACCGTGCTGTGCGTTGAAGCCCACGAGACCGGCGAGCGCTAGCCCGCTCTGCAAGCCGACCTGGCGCACGAACGCTCCTGCCTTGGGGTCCTTGCTTCCAGCCGGCCTACGCGTATCGGCCAAGGTCGTCCCGCTGGCGGGGGCATGCGTACTTGGCCCCGTTCGAGCAGGTAGCGACCACGGATGTGTGAGCGCCGCTCGAGTTGAAGGCTGTTGGTTGGAATGGAGCGCATAGAGCAACAGACGACCGGACGCCCTGCCGAGCGACCTGCTGGTGCCAGTGGAGTGGATCTCAACGCGCGCTTCCCGGGCAAGTACGTGAGCCTGACCAGCTTCAAGCGCGACGGGAGCGCTGTGTCAACCCCAGTGTGGTTTGTGATCGAGGACGGACGCCTGCTGGTCAACACTGACCCACAATCCTTCAAGGCCAAGCGGATCCGCCGCAATGCAGCAGTGACGATCGCGCCGTCCACTGCGGGCGGCCGGCCGCGCGGAGACCCAATGCCTGCACGCGCCGAGCTCCTGCCCGAGAATGAACTGGAGCGCGTCAAGCACCTGATGGCACGCAAGTACCGGATTGACCGTGTCCTCATCTTGCCGATCTACCGAGCTGTGCAGCGGCTGCGAGGCGCTCGTGCTGGGACGGGCGAGGTGGCGATCGCCATCACCCCGAGTTCGCACCTGCCTTCGCGCGAGGAGGATGGTTCAATCCCCACATGAGCGCGAAGAACACACCAGCCGCGGCGCGCGTCGGTGACTGGCTTGAGACTCGGGGCATCCACGGTGAGCCCGCCCGTCGGGGGGAGATCGTTGAGATCCTCGGCGAGCCCGGGCATGAGCACTACAAGGTGCACTGGGACGAGCAGCACGAGTCGATCGTGTACCCCGCCGACGGCGTACAGATCATCCACAAGAAGGGCCACTAACCACCCGCCGGCGCGCTCCGCGCCGCTCGCCGCCGCGATCCGCCTGGGGTTCATGTTGCATCGAGGTACTAAGCTGCCGCGACGTGGCCAGAACGTACCGCCTTGGCGCGTCGCGCGGTCGTCCGGCCCTTCTTCGACGTCACCCCGACTCGTCGCTAGACGAGTTCGTGACCGAGGCCTCGCGCCACCCGGTCTTCCACGTGATCTAACACGTACCGGTCGTGGCTCTGGCGCTCGCGGTCGGACGGTGGACGGGCCACCACTCGGCACTCGTGTAGCTCTCCCGCGTGCAGATCGCAGCCTCGATCTCGACGCCCTCGAAGCGGACGAAGTTCGGTCTCGTTGCGTTCTCGGGAAACCGAACTATCGCAATCGGCGGCAGACTCTCGGACAACACCGGACAAACCTAACGGCAGACAGCGTCTGTCCGACTGCCACTCGCCGGCCCTGCGCCGACTATCGATACAAGGTGTTGTCAGGTCCAGCTCCCAGACTGCGGTCCAGCGCAACCGCGCTCTGTAAGGCGCTCACCCAGCTTGTAGTAGTCGACCCGCGTGGTGATCGCGCTGATCACGTCGACGTCGTCTGTCGCGCGGGTTGCAGGCGCTGCCGGGTCGCTGATCCACAGGTGGATGCTCGCTCCTCCCAAGAAGACCACTTCGTCGAGGAGTGGGCCGAGAGTCGCCGCGGCCAGCTCGAGTAGCTCGGTGCTCACGCTGTTACGGCTGACGACCACCGGCGTCACCGTCCGTCGCCGACGCCGAGCGCACCCGGCGGGCCGGGAGAGGCAGAGGAGCGGGGGCGGTGAGAATGGGGACGGCCGCGCGCCCCGTTATCGACTAGGCAGCCCTCACGTCTTTGGTGGGCTCGTCGACCGGTAAGAGACTGCGGCGGATCGCGTAATTGGCATTGACACGCCAGGTTTCTGTTACCGCGTGTGACCGGGTGGGGAGTCGAGGGCTTGGATCTCCTCGAGCGCAGCATCCAGTGTGGGGTAGAAGTGCTCGCGATCGAGGGTCTCCATGAGCCCGTAGCGCAGCGTGAGGTCTTGGAGGCGGCTGCGCATCTCCGCGAACGCCAAGTGGGTTCCCGCCGCATTGAGCTCGTTGTCGAGCTGCTCGAGCATCTCGGCGGCGGTGACGTCGACATCGGTGACCGCCTCGCACTGAAGGACCACCCACTGCGGCTGGCGGTCGCGCACGAGTTTGCGAATCTGCTGGCGGAACGCGCCGGCGTTGGCGAAGAACAGAGGCGCCTCCCAGCGGTACACGACGACGCCCGGGATCTGCTCCGCGTCCGGATGCGTGTCAACGTCGTGCCATCCTTCGTCCCCTTCGAGCCTGCCCAGGACGGCTCCATGCGGCCACCAGTTGCGCCGGAAGAAGAGCAGGATCGCCAGGGTGACGGCAACGACGATGCCTTGCAGCACACCGAGCAACATCACACCCGCCGTGGCGACCAGGGACACCGCAAAGGCGCTCTTGCGTACGCGCAGGTAGCGGCGCAGGATGCCCAGGTCCATCAATGACAGGGCGGCGACGATCACGACCGCGGCCAGCGCGGCCTGCGGGAGGTCGGCAAGCAGCGAGTTGAGAAACAGGAGAAGCACCACGACCAAAGCTGCACCCACAACACCGGTGACCTGACTCTTGGCTCCGGACTGTTCGGCCACCGCGGTTCTTGAGCCGCTGGTCGAAACGGCGAAGCCCTGGAAGAACCCCGCGGCGATGTTCGCCGCGCCCATGCCGATCATCTCCTGGTTGGGCTCGACCTCGTCACCCCGCCGGGCCGCGAAGCTCGTCGCGGTGGCGATCGTGTCGGTCAGAGACACGAGCGTGATGCCCAGGGCGGCTATGAGCAGGGGAACGACGTCGCTGGCGCTGGTCCACGGGAACGTGGGCGCGGGAATCCCCTGCGGCAAGGCGCCGACCGTTGCTACACCTTGATCGGCGAGTCCCAAGACCGCCGACACCACGGTGGCCCCGACGACCCCGACGAGCACAGCCGGCAGCCGAGTGGTGATGCGGGGGAGCACCAGCAGAAGGGTCAGGACTGCGACGCCGACGACCAGGGTTGTGGCTTGCGTCTGGTCGAGGTTGTCAACGAACGCGCGAAGCTCCGCGAGGAACGAGTCGGCATGGGTGGAGAAGCCGAACAGCTTCGGCAGCTGTCCGACGATGATCGTGACCGCGAGACCGTTCATATACCCGACCTGCACCTCCTTTGACAGAAGGTCGGCGACGAACCCGAGCTTGCCGAGTCCGAGCCCGATCTCGGTGAGTCCCACCAACACGGCGAGCATGCCGGCCAGGGCAATCGCGGTCGCAGGATCTCCGGTTACGAGCAGTGGCGTGATCGCGGCAAGGATCAACGGCGAGATCGAAGAATCGGGTCCGAGCACGAGCACTCGTGAGGGCCCGAACACCGCGTAGCCGACCAGGCATGCGATCGTCGTGTACAGACCGGTGACCGCGGGAAGGCCGGCCAGCTCGGCATAGGCCATCCCCTGCGGAACGAGGATCGCGGCCAGCACTGCCCCGGCCACCAGATCCGCTCGCAGCCACGAGCGCTGGTACGTCCGGACGACGCGAACGCCCGGCACCCAGCGTTCGACGCTGGCGGAGTTCGGCACGCTCATCGGACGACCTCCAGCTCGCCGGCGCTCGACGCGTCGTTGGCGAGCCCAACGCGGCAGGCGTGTGGCGAGAACGCCGGAGCCGATCCCGATCGGGGCGCTGGCCGCGACGTCGCGTGGGTAGTGAACACCGGTGTGCACGCGCGACCAGAGCTCTCCGACCACCCAGCCGACGACCACGAAGACGACGAGGCCTGCCACCAGCCGCACGGCCGGGTGGCTCACCGGCCGGCGGCCACCCGGATCAGCGCGCCCAGGCTGTCCGTCCTGAGTGACACCGCGCGGGCGGCCGGTGACAGGCCCGCGCCGCGGGGCAGGCGCACGCGCAGCGCCCCGGGCAGCGATGCGAAGTGCAGCGGCGGGTCGAGCACGAGCGCCTCGCCGTCGAGGCCCACCTCCACCGGGCCGCTCGAGCGGACCTCGAACTCCCGCGCAGACCACGAAAGCAGGCCGGGGAAGCGCTCCGCCTGGCCGACCAGCTCCAGGGCCACCAGCTTCGACACGTCCGCCGAGCTGCGTACCCGTGCCGCCACGATGCCGAGCAGGCCCGTGTCGATCCGCTCGCGCGTCCCGGCGCCGGACAGCTGGGTGAGCCTGTAGGGGTTGTTCGACACCAGCACCAGCGGCGCGTCGTCGCAGCTGCTCCCGTCCGGGGCGGTGAACTCGAGGTCGATCGGTTCGGCGTCGGGCCCCAGCAGGTCCGGCAGCATGCGCGTCCACGTCTCACGCTTGGCGTCGCGGTAGGCATCTGACTGGACGACCTTCGCGTACACGCCGAGCGACGCGTTGTTGACGAACACGCGCTCATTCACGCGCGCGAGGTCGATGCGCCGCTCGACGCCGTCGGTGAAAGCGTCCAGCGCACCCACGACGTCGTCGCGGTCCAGGCCGAGGTCGAGCGCAAAGTGGTTTCGCGTTCCCGCCGGGATGCAGACGTGGGCGACGTCGCGTCGTGCGGCAACCGTCGCCACGAGCGCTTGGGACCCGTCACCTCCGGCCATCCCGATGACCTGCGCGCCGCGCGCGATGGCGCCCTCGGCGAGCTCGAGCAGATCGTCGCCCGGCTGAAGGACGATCGGCTCGATGCCTCGTTTGCGAGCTTCCGCAGCGAGGTCGAAACGCTCGGCCTTCCCGCCGCCCGACTTCAGGTTGATGATCAGCGCCGCCGAGCTGGCGGCGCCGACCGGCACGACAGCGGCGGCCGCACCGCTAACCGCCGCGTCTCCCGCACGCCCCAGTGCATAGCGCGCGGCCGATCCGAACAGTGCGAGCAACAGGAGCAGCGCGACGAGCACCAGCAGCCCCTGCCAGTGAGTCGCGAGCACCACGATCAGGCCGGCTCCGGCGAGCGTCGCTAGCGCCACGCCGGCAACTCGCGCCGGGCCGCGACGGGTCAGAGCGAACCAGATGGCGCCGCTTGCGACGAGCACGAGCCCGACCGCCAGCACGGCGATGGCGACATCGCCCGCCAGCGCGACCGCGGCCACCACGGCCATGGCAACCGGCGCGAGGAGGGCGACGACCGCGGCGATGCGAGGCCACAATGACCGCGGCGCCGCAGGACCCTCTGGAGATGCGGGGGTCGCGTGCAAGATCACTCCATCTTCCCAGGACCGGGACGTGGTGTCGTGTGGCGGACCTGCTCGTCGAAAGACCGCTCGATGTTCGCCACGGCGCCGGTCTCTCCCAACCAAATGAACTTCAAGGGGACGGTCCGGCCCGCATTGTCGACGGCGCGGTCCTCGTCAGGGCCACCACCCCCACACACATGACGGCGAACGCGAGCACGCTGATGGCGATCACCGCCGGGCCGCGCGAGTAGCGCTCCTGGAAAAGCCAAACGCTGAGGATGATGCTGACGGTGGGGTCCACGATCACCAGCAGCGGCTGGGACACGCTGAGGGGCCCGACGTGAAGGGCCGCCTGCACCAGGACGATGCCTGCGGCCCCACCGGCGGCCAATGCGTATACCGGCCAGTCGGTGAACACCGCAGCGATGCCGGATTCGGTCAGCGTCTCGGTGGCCGTCTTGATGAACGTGGCCACGAGCGCCCATACGATGGCGGCCGCCGACGCATAAAGGGCGGCCCTACGCCTCGGTGACCCCCAGCGAGCCGCCAGTGCCATGAGGGCCGCCGCGGCGCCGAACGCCGCCAGCGCCCCCGCCCATGCGTGCGCTGTCGGTGTGGGAGTGCCGCCCTGCGGCTGGTCGACGGCCACGAAAACGGCGAGTCCGAAGCAGGTGAGTGCCGCCGAACCCCATGCGGCAGGACGGACCGCCTGGCGTATCCACACCTTCCGCAAGAGCAGACCGAAGACGAGCTCTGTCACGAGCAGCGCTTGCACTATCGAGAGCTGACCGTTGTTCAGCGCCGCCGCCTGGAAGACGAACGCCCCGAGTGCGGCCGCCCAGCCGAACAGCCACAGCGGGCTACGGATGAGATACGCGACGAGTCGTAGGCCTGAGGCCTTTCCAACGCGGCCGGTCGTACTCGCGACGTGCTGCGTGGTCACGTACAGCGCGTTGGAGAACGCCGCACAGAGAGCAAAGATCGCGCTCACCGGGTGGCGCTCCCGGCCACCGGGTCGCGCCTAGCGCACGGGAATCCGGTTGGTAGCTGCAGGCAGGGGTTCATCGACCGCCATTTCCGGGTAGCGGATGCTCCTCGGGCGGCCTGATTCAATCCCCCTGAGCGAGCAGGTGGTAGTCCATGCTTGTCGGCTGCGATCCGCGTCGGCCGAAGGAACGAGAGTAGTCGAACAGGTGCGAGAGGGGGAGCCCCGCGGATACCGACCGCCCACCAACTGTGCCGTGGTGCCCGCAATACGATGGGCGCCTCAGCAGCCGGGGGGCTTCCCGCGGCTCGCATATAGGGTCCGGCGTTCCTCCGTGACGCTCGAGATCATCCTCCTGGCGCTGGCGAGCGCCGTACGGCCGGCGAGCCTCGTGGCGGTCTACGCGCTGGTCCGCGAGCGCCCACCCGCGCGCTTGATGGCCGCCTACGTAGCTGCAGGACTCGCTTTCACGGTCACGGTGGGGGTGGCCGTGATCTTCGCGAGTAGCGGGATCGAACTTCACGCGGGCAC
>CAVYQU010000007.1:0-785779 GCA_963770805.1 uncultured Solirubrobacterales bacterium
CCTACGACGAGCCCTCAGCCGTGGACGCACGCCGCCGGATCGTCTCGTTCTTCGACGCCCACCTGAAATCTCAGGAGGCGAGCGAGACAGGAGCGAGGGCGTGAGGCGCCTGGGGAAGACGCCGCCGTTTCGTGGGCCGCACGGCGAGGTCGCTCCCGGCAGCATCGCCGAGGTGGCGTATCGCCGACTCGGGGGGCTCGATCAATGGGTGATGATTCGTGGCGAGAGCGTCGCCAACCCAGCGTTGATCCTGCTGTACGGCGGGCCGGGCTGGAGCGAGACGCGGTTCTTCCGGTACTTCAACGCGCCGCTCGAGAAGATCTTCACCGCCGTCTATTGGGATCAGCGCGGAGCCGGGAAGTCGTTTGACCGCAGTATCGCTCGACCGTCGATGACGGTCGAGCAGTTCATCTCCGATCTCGACGAGCTCGTCGACGGCGTCTGTCAGCGCCTCGGCAGGACCAAGGTGGCGATCTTCGGGCACTCCTGGGGTTCCGCGCTCGGGGTGCTGTACGCCGCGCGGTTCCCCGAGAAGGTCGAGGCGTACGTGGGCTGCGCGCAGATCGGCGACTGGGCGGCGGCCGAGGCGGGCTCGTACGATTGGGCGCTCGCCGAAGCCCAACGCATCGGCAACCGCAAGGCAGTGCGGAAACTGCGGGCGATCGGCCCGCCGCCGTACCCCGCCGCGGCCGTGTTCACGGAGCGCACATTGGTGTCGCGCTTCGAAGGCCAAATGCGCCCTCGGGCGCTCTGGAAGGTGGCACGAGCCGTGCTCGGCGGGCAGGAGTCATCGATCTTCGAGCTGCCCAGCACTCTGCGTGGCTTCCGGTGGACGATGGATGCGATGTGGGCGGACATCTCGGGCCTGAACCTGATCGAGCAGGTGCCGGCGTTGCAGATGCCCGTGTTCTTCTTCCTCGGGCGCAACGATCACTGGATTCCGCCCGAGACCAGCGTGGCTTACATCGAAGCACTGACCGCGCCCTCGAAGAGACTCGTCTGGTTCGAGCACTCCAGCCACGAGATGTTTGTTGACGAGCCAGACAAGTTCAACGCCGCCATGGCGGAGCTGGTTCGGCCAGCGCTGCGATCGGATGTCGGATGAGTCGACACCCCGAACGTAACCGGCGAGCAGGCCCATCGGGCCGCAAACATCTCCGGGAAGCGGTAGTCGCACCCAGGCGCGCCCGATCACTAGTAGCGGGAACCCGCATTCATGTGCGCCCGCGGGCATCACGACGGCGTCGCCGCCTCACCTCGTTTTCAGTGAGAAGCTGGCTAGGCGTTGCGCTGTTGGGTGCGTGGTGGATTGTCCTTGACGGCTTCGGGCTGACTCTCCCTGGTTTGGTCGCCGTGTGGCTGACCTTCGCGCAAGGTGTCGCCCGTTGCCGTCAAGGACGTCCTGGCGTGACTTGATAGGAGCTTGGCAGAGCCCCGACTGAATAGTGTCCGCCGGGAGTCCGCTTCATCGGGTCAGTCGAGCGAAGGGACGGACATGATGGTGACGATCGGGGTCGATCCGCACAAGCAGACGCACACGGGGTCGCGGTCGACCCGCTCGGGGTGCAGGTCGCGCAGCGGACGGTCGCTGCGCGGCGTGAGGGGTTCGGTCAGCTGTTGGAGTGGGGTCGCAAGCTGGACGGCGAGCGGGTGTGGGTGATCGAGGACGTCCGGCACGTATCCGGCGGGCTGGAGCGGTTCTTGATCGATCGCGGCGAGACGGTCGTCAGGCTCCCGCCGAGGTTGATGGCCGACGCCCGACAGGGGGTGCGTGAGCGCGGCAAGTCCGATCCGATCGACGCGCTCGCGATCGCACGCGCCGCGCTGCGGGAAGGAGTCGAGACGCTGCCGACGGCCAGGCTTGCCGGCACCGAGCTCGAGCTCCGGCTGCTCGCGTTGCATCGCGAGCGGCTCGTCGACACGAGGACGCGGTTGATCAACGAGCTGCGCTGGCAGCTGCACGACCTCTGGCCCGAGTGGGAGATCCCCAAGCGGGTGCTGATCCACCCGGCCTGGCAGACCAAGATCGCCCGGCGTCTATGGCGCGCCGCGGCCACCGTCCAGGTGCAGATCGCGCGCGACATGATCGCCCGGGTTCGGGAGCTGACCCGGACGATCACCGAGCTCTACGAGCAACTCGCCGGCCTCGTCAAACAGGTCGCGCCGCAGCTGCTTGCAGAGAAGGGCCTCGGCGTGCTGATCGCCGCGAAGCTGATCGGTGAGATCGCCGGCATCGACCGCTTCACCAGCGATGCGCAACTCGCGCGGATCTCCGGATGCGCGCCGATCCCGGTCTCATCCGGACGGACCGACCGTCACCGCCTCGACCCGGGCGGGAACCGTCAACTCAACCACGCCTTCCACATGCTCGCGCTCACCAAGATCCTCCACGACCCGCGGACCGCGGTCTACCTCGCCAAACAACGCCGCAACGGGAAGAGCAACCGAGAAGCGATCCGCAGCCTCAAACGCCACCTCGTCCGCCGCGTCTACCACCTCCTGCGCGACCCCAACACCGTCCCGATCACCATCTGCTTGACATAGGAGCCATGCGCGGACGGCGCATGCGGTCCGGTGGGCCTACACGGCCGAACTCGAGGTAGCCGGTGCTAGCCAGACGCTACGCCGCCGCAGGCACCAAAGCAGCCACCACGCCGCTGGCGGTCGCGCTGCTGGTTGCGGACAAAGGGAGCCACGCCATCGCCTGACGCCGGCGTGGCTGCTCTCCCAGGCCGGCGGTAGCGCCGAGCCCGCCAAGGCTACGGATGCGAAATGTCGCCAAAGCAGAAGCCGGCCGCAAGCCAGCGCAGCGACGGATGCGATCGTGAGCTCGGATTCCCGCCGCCGCGCAAATCCAGCCACGCGGCTGGGGCGGCAGCGCTGTTGGATAACGCCTGTAGTGGTCGTGCCGAAGGCGTGGCTCCTCTCAATGACGAGCGGTAGTGCCGCGCCGGCCGCCGGCGTCGCTGCTTCGCCCAGGCGGACCAGGCGCATGCAACGGTCGAGAGCGCGCTCATGCAGCTCGTCCGCAGCGAAACCAAATGGTTGCGCTTCTGCTCCGATCCGGTGAAAGCAGCAACGTCGCGAGGCTTGTGCTCAGCGGACGCGAGCGATCGGCTGATCGCTCAGGATGCACCCGCACTCGCCCATCCTCCCGAGCGCAACTTTGCGGTTGCCCTTCCGGCTTCGCGGTGATGAACGAGTAGCGACGGAAGGTCGTGCTCCGCCCGTGGCAGCACGGAGTCGGAACGCGCCGTGAGGTCGCGTTACTCCGTCGGCAGCGGGCAAACGGGGCCCCACGGGCGCCCCGCCGACGCGCTCTATCCGGTCACGGCATCCGGTTTCACTCGGCTTCTCTGGGATCCGACAACGGTTCGTTCTCGTGCGAGGGACAGCTCGACCCGACGGGTGCGCGACGGCGGTCGGCCTCGCCGTCGGCGTGTTCGCGTCTGTCTCGACCGCAGCGGCTGCGGCACCGCAATGGATCTACGTGGTGTTCAAGGGGAGTGGCTCGGGCTTCGCGAGCAATGTCACCGCGGGCGGAGGCAGGTTAGACCTGACGGCGCAATGGACCATCGTGTGGCGTATACCCGAAGCGTTCGGGTCGGAGTGCGTGGGCGGTGGCTGCGGCAGGCCGTGGAAACAGGACGCAACGGGTACAGGTTCGATCACCGGCAGTCGGTCTCCAGAGGAGAACTGCAGCGGCTCGCTCCATAGCAATTCGGATTTCCTGGCCAATCGCCTGACCGGAGATCAGATCCAGTTCATCGCGAAGAGCCCAATGGAGTACGGAGGCGAGCTGCAGACCGGGGGATCCTGCCCAGCGTCCGGCGGGTACTTGCTCGAGGGCACGGGGCTCGCTCGCACCCGTCCGGAATCGTTGACGTTCATCCGATCGACGTTCGGCGTGCCGCTGGTAACCCGTGTGGGCGGAGGGCCGGGCCCGGCTCCCTCGTTCAATCCCCAGTCGGTGTCGTGGTCGGGGACGATGACGATCATCAACGGGACCTGCGGTGATGTCTGCAGCGCCCCCGGCCCGAGCACGCCCGAGGCGGTGCGCGACTTCGCTCGCCGCGCGTGGAGGAGCGTGATCCCCGAGTACATGCTGATCTTCGCGTTCGACAGCATCGAGTTCTCTTTGCTCGACTCGACACCGCTCTTCTTCAGCCTGCTGCACGTCCCCACCAGCGTGTTCGACGCCCTTTCCCAGGCCTTGCAGGCGTACATCGACGGCTCGAACCTGTTCTACAAGCTGTACTTCCTGCCGATCGTGAACGAGACCTTCACGACGATGATCAACACGCTCACCGCGCTGGAAAAGGCATTCAACGATCCCCCGCTTCCCGGCTACCGCAGGCCGGCGCCCGTGGCGAGCTTGGGCGCCGCGCCGCGCTTTCCGCCGTGCAACGTTGCCCCCCGGGGAGCGACACCCTTCTGCCGCCGCCTGGTGGCGAGCGCGACGAACTGGCTGACTGCGCTGCACGGCACAGAGAGCCTCATCAATGCGCTCGCCATCGACGTCGGCCGGGAGAGCGGCGCTGACAATGCGGGCAACCGACAGGCAGCGCGGCGGCTCGGATCGGCGGAGCTGCGGCTGCTCCCGCGGATACGCGCCTCGCTCACCCGGCAGCGCGCAGCCGGGCGGCAGCTCGCGAACACTCTGCGCTCGATCAGATTTGATCCGCGCCTGGACGCCACCCAAGTAAGCGCCGCGCTGCCACAAGTACTCGCCGACCTGGCGAAGCGCGGAGTGTCAGCCAGCGACATCATGAGCATCCTCAGCGGCCGCTCGATACTCCCGCGCGCGCTCGACCTCGAGAACCTCCTCGCCGCCAGCTGGGGTTGACCCGAACCCCACGACGCGCGCTAAGCGCCGCACCCGGCCGGGACTTCTCTCCCGAACGTAGCCCAGTTCGGGAGCCGCATCCGGTCTCCGCCCGACTCTTCCGCTTCGAACGAACGGGCTCGGCCCGGCCCGCCGTACCGCCAACACCCGGGATCATCGCTCTTGTCCCACTGTGTCGCGGTCTCCTAGTCGACGACGCGTCCCACGAAGCAGGCGTCTCCTATGCACCGACCGAGGAAGGCGGGTGGACCAGTGGCGCTTTGCGATCCGACAGCCGGCCTAGGCAGCTTAGGGCGGAACTCTGTGCCGGTCCGGACGAGCTGCATGAGCGCGCTCTCGACCGTTGCAGCCGCCTGGTCCGCCAGCCAAAGCAGCGAAGCCGGGGTCGGGCGCGACGCTACCGGTCTGCCAGAGAAGGAGCCACCATTTCGATGTGGCCAGCGCGGACGGCGGCTGCTGCAGTCGGACAAACTCAGCCATGGGACCCGCGAGCGCGCCGGCCGTGTCTGCGCTGGCGTTCTGGGAGGATATGTCGGATATGGAGATCGTCGACCTGTCGGTACCGATCGTCCCGAGCCCGCCGGAGACCCAGGATCTTCTCCGCACCGAGATCGAATTCTCAGACCACGTCGCCGGCGCGAAGCTGATCAGTGACATGTTCGCTGTCGGGCCGGAGCTGCTGCGTGACGGCGAGGGGTGGGCTGTCGAGACGTTCACGCGCCTGGGCACCCATAACTCCACCCACGTCGATGCTCCCTACCACTACAACTCCACGATCCGGGGCGAGCCCGCGCAGACGATCGACCAGCTTCCGCTCGAGTGGTTCTTCGCACCGGGCGTCGTGCTCGACTTCCACGATCGCGGCGACGGCCAAGCGGTCGAGGTCGGCGATCTGGAGGTAGCGCTCGGCGCCGTCGGGCACCGACTCGTGGACCGCGACATCGTCCTGATCCGGACCGGACGTGACGCGTTCATCGAGGAGCCGGACTACGTGGCCCGGGGGCCGGGCGTCACGGCCGACGCGACGCGGTGGCTGTACGGGCGCGGTGTCCGGGTGATGGGCATCGATGCTTGGGGCTGGGATCGACCGCTGTGGATGCAGGCCGAGGAGGCGCGGGCCAGCGGCCGAACTGGCGTGTTCTGGGCCGCTCATCAGGTCGATCTCGCCTACTGCCAGATCGAGCGCCTTGCGAACCTCGGCCAGCTTCCCGCCACCGGCTTCACCGTTGCCTGCTTTCCATTGCGCCTGGTCAGGGCCAGTGCTGCGCCCGCGCGGGTGGTAGCAATCGTCGACTCCTAGCCCTCCGACTGCTACCAGCCTCACACCGAGCGCCTACGCGTCCAACGTCACCACCGCGGCGACCGGGCGAGCTCCGCAGAGATGACTATCGGCCACGCGCTTGCCTGCCGCCAGCACCGGCGGACGCCTCAATCGTCGCCCAAGCAGTCATAGGCTCCTCGGGCAGTTAGAGGCGAAAGCGATCGCAGCGCGATGCACACTTTCCGCGTGAAGGGATACTGCCGTTGCGACGGCGCGAGGTACTGCGCCACGGGCATAGCCGGTCTCGCGACCCTAAGAGGGGAGCGAGCGACCAGCGAGAGGAGCGAGAGATGAGAAGACTGGGGATAGTCGAGTTCCTGACCCTCGACGGGGTCATGCAGGGCTTCGGCGGTCCCGAGGAGGATCGCGAGGGCGACTTCGAGCATGGCGGGTGGGGCGCGCCGTACGCGACCGAGGAGATCGGGCAGCGGGCCGGCGAGGGGATGGGTGCGACCACCGCGTACCTGTTCGGCCGCAAGACCTACGAGCACATGGCGGCGCACTGGCCAAACGAGCCGGACGAGAACCCGATCGCGCGGCATCTCAACGCGACGCCGAAATACGTTGTCACTAGCACACTGACGAGTCTCGACTGGGGCGGATCGCAGATCCTCGACGGCGATGTGCTCGAGTCGGTGAGCGACCTCAAGATCCAGGGCGATGGCTTCATCACCGTGCTGGGGAGCGGCGAGCTCGTGCAGACGCTGATCGAGCATCGTCTGATCGATGACTACCGGCTGTTCGTGCACCCGCTGGTGCTCGGCACCGGCAAGCAGCTGTTCCGCGAGACTTCACGTCCGCTACCGATGCGACTGGTCGACTGCGCTGTGACCAGCACCGGCATCCTGATGCTCACCTACGAGGCTCCCGGGGCGGTCTGAATAGGGACGGCCGCTTGGACGAAGGCCAGGCGTCGGCTGGACTACCGTGCCGGCCGCTGCCTGGTCGCCTTTGTGATCGCGGATAGACGTTTGTCGTCCGGGCGAATGCGATCGTCGGCCTGGCCGCTCGATGCCGGCTGCGCCCGACGCCGAACTACAATCCAGCGGCGCTGTGAAGCCCTGGGCAGCTGATGAACATGCGGACCTCTGACGTCTCCGAGACGACAACCGAACCCGATCCGCGTGTGACATCCGCTTCCTCCGTTGTGGAGGGCGAGATGACGACCACGGTTCGGCTGGTCAGGCTGATGATCACCGCGCTCATCGCGGCGGCGGTCATCGCGGGCATTGTGCGGGGTCTGGCGACCTCGGCGTCCGGCAAGAGTGCCGTGGTCGATGGTTTCTATCTGACCGAGACGATGCTCGCCGCGGTCTTGATCCTGCTCGGCAGTCTCGTCGAGGGCTTCGGCTTCGGACTTTCGCTCGGTACGCGCTGGCCCTACACGCGCAACATCTTCATTTTGTTGATCGAGGGCGATCCGGAGGCGGCGCACCGGATTGTGGCGACACTGGTCGGGGTGATCGCCGTGGTGCTCGTGGTCCTGGCTCCGGGGTCCGCGACGATCAGCGGCCTGGTGCTGATCGTCCTCACGGCCCTGCTGGGCATCGGGACGCTCCATGTACTTGCCGGCCGACTTCCCTCCGTCGTGCATGGCACGCACGGCCTTCTCGCCTATGGAGTGTTTCTCTGTTATCTGAGCACGCTCTATATACACGGAGTCAATTTCTGGTCCTACCTCGACTCCACCTACGCGCTTCACGCGCTGCTGCTGACCGTGTTCCTCGGCGGCATGACCACCGGCCAGCGGGGCTTCGGCAAGCCCATCGAAGCCTTCTACTGGCCACGTCGTTGGTCGCAGCTGACCATGATCGCGCACCTGTTTGCGGCGCTCGCCGTGGTGGGCACGTTGGGGTCGCTGATGCCGCAGTACCCCGCCGCGTTCTATATCTCGGTCGGGCAGATGGCGGTCGGCTTCCTGCTGTTCCACGCTGTCAACCTCAAGCCGAAGAATCCCGGCATCCTGGTCGCGTTCCACCAGGCCGTGGTGCTCTCCATCTCCATCGCGATCGTCGCCGTGGGACACTGACAACGGGGGTAACGCCCCTTCCGCGTCGAGGGCGGGGCTCCTCGCGCAGCATTCGCGCGAGCGAATGCAGGAGCGCCAGCCGATGGACGCATTGGTCTGAACCAGCGGTCGAAAGTCCCAAGGTCAGCCCGAGACGCACCAGTACTCTCGAGGCGGTGACCGTGGGGGCCTGTTCACGACCGTCGATGCGCGCGATGTCGCCGAAGCAGTGGCTGAGCCGCGGATCGCGCCGAGACGAAGCGATGGCGCGATTACCCCGGAGCGCGTGCTACTGATGTCGGACTCGCCGCGATGGTCCTACAGTCGTTGGGCGTGAGCGACCGCACAGCCGGCGAGAAGATGTTCGAGGCCTACCTTCGTGAGCGCGGGGTCAACGTGCCCGAGCACGAGCCAGACCTCGGCGCGACGAAGCGGCCCGACTACCTGGTCGAGCACGCGGGCGGGCGGTGCCTCTGCGAGGTCAAGGAGTTTGCCCGCGGCACGACGTCGATGCCACACGCGCCAGGCAAGCGCGGTGGCTCGTGGTCGATGCAGACGGTCCTGAGGCCGATCAGGTCACAGATCCGCGAGGCTGCGAGACAGCTAAAGCCGTTCGCGGACTCTGGCATCCCGCTCGTGGTAGTGCTCACCAACCCTCACGCCGTGGCCGTGAACTGCGGAACGCAGGAGATGATCTGGGCGATGTGCGGAGACCCCGTGATTCGCCTGTCCGTAAGCTCCTCGACCGGCGCCGCCCTTGACGGCCGATCTTTATCGTCGACCGCAACGGGCGGCTGCGAAGCGACCATCCCTACATCAGCGCCGTGGCGATCGTGCGCACCTGTTGGATCCTGGAACCGTTCAAGGATCTCAGCCTGGAGGTGTTCGACAGCCCGCGCGGTCAGGCCGTACCGCTGTCTAGCGGGATCTTCACCGACCAAGATGACCGGCGCCACGAATACCGGCCCGACCTCGGCCGCTACGTCGCGGTCACCGGAGCGTAGCCTCCGCTCTCCCGCCACAGCCTCGCTGGAGCCGGGCGCGAAGTCGGCTCACAGGTCCAGCGCCCAGTCTCGAGACTGGCGACGAGCAGGTCGCTCGGCTCTCTCTGGTCGAGAGACGGGCCTTGCCGTGGTTGGGGTACGCGCCGGACTCCCGTTTTGACGCCGCGACGGGCGACTGGTGGCGCGGGGCCGCGTCGATGCCCCGCCATCAGCGTGCCGGCGCCAGTCCGGTGGTTCGGCCCGGCGTGATCGTCGCGTTCCTATGGACGCTGGCCGTGCAGATACCGCTAGGAGCGTGGCTTCGCGCGTTCCCCGGCAGCGGGCATCGGCTCCCGAGCCAGCAGCTGGACTGCCGTGCTCAACAGGTCGAGACCTGGCGAGGGCGAGCGACGCGCGAAGTCGGCGCTCAGGTGACAGCCGCAGAACAGGTTCACGCCGCCGATCACCTCATTGGCCAGGAACTTAAGATCGCCTCGGTAATCGTCGTCGAGGTCCGAACGCTGTTTGGCGTAGGCATCGCGGATCTTCTGCTTGGCCTCCGGGCACCGCACCGCCTTGAGATAGCGCGCCTCTGCCGAGTCGAAGGCGCGCTCAGCGTCGGCTTTTAGACGGTTCAGCTTTCCCTTGAGCTTCGCGAATTCCGCGTTCATCAGGCGTTTGCGCTGCTGACGGTCGCGCCCGTCGGCGAGCGGGTACTCACGCCTGACCTTCTTGGCGAAGCGCCTCATCTCGACAAGCGTCGATTCTGCGCGACCGTCGCGCCCGGTGCCGTCGCCCTGCCACACGTTGAGGAAGATGTCGACCGCCCGTTGCTCGGCGAGCGCGACCAGCCGAAGATCGGCGGGAGTCGGGCAGGCCGAGCAGCTGCTCGACTCGCGACCGGCAGCCGCCCTGCCGCACGCGGTGACGCGAAACGAGGCATGCAAAGACTCGGTGTCTCGTGCGTCGGATCCCTGGGCGCTGAAGTCTCGGCTGTACGGGCGCATAGGGAGGCCGAGCGAGACTTCCGCAGCCTCCGCCTCGCCGAAAGCCTGAGCCGCGGACGGCGGCAACGAGCCGACCCCCAACCCGGTGTTCGAGCCGACCGCACAATCCGTTCCCGCGGCCGCTGAGGACTGCACGTACTTACCCAACTCGGGAAGGATCGCGCTGACCAGCAGCGCAGGCCGTCCTGCCTCGAACACGACAGGCTCGGGGTTCGGAGCGCCGGGACGCGCCGACAGCGTCCCGTTGCAGCTCATCGCTGAGTGCGGTGCAGCGTACGTGCTCACGATCTTGCCTGAGATCGTCAGCGACGAGCTCAAGACCTTCATCGTCGGCCGCGCCTGCTCGCGGCCTGACAGCGCCACCGTCTCCGTTTCGTCCCACTCAAAATGCATATTCGCCTGCCAGAACGCGGGATCGCTTGGCTGATCGACGAAGCCCTGATCATCGGTCCCGGAGTACTCCACCACTAGCGTGCCGTCATCCGTGAGCCGTCCACCGGCCGCGCCGGCCGATCCGCCGACGGAAACCAGCGCGGCAGCCGTCGCCGCCCAGGCCACCCAGCAGACGCGCATCGACGGTCGCATTCGGCGCCAGCCTACCGCAGCTCGGGAGCCCGAGGCCATTGCTCGAGACGTGCGCGGGAGCAGCATCGCCCAACGTGGGCGGGGGAAGCTCGTGTTGCGGGAGCTCCGCGGCAGCGGCGAAACCGGAGCTCGTCAGCATTCGTCCGCCGAGCTGGTCTCAGGATGCTGAACTCGATCCGCAGGGCGGACGGTGCGCTTTTGATCTGCCGCATACGTCCGGCCTGATGACATCCGGAGACCTGCCTTGCGCGGCAAGCGCGCATCTCGGCGACCATTGATTTCACGATCTGGGCTCTCAGACCGGACGTTTCCTCGGCGACGGAGGGGGCGTCCCGATTACGAGTACCGTTGCTCTGGGCGCGAGCAGAGCGGCAAGCGCATGCGATAACCGTCTAACAAACCGTCTAACAAGACGGGCAAATTCAGCCTCACGCAACCTCAGGCAAGATCACAAAAGCCCTGTAAATCAGCACCTAGCTGACCACCGTTAGGCGCCTCATAACCTGAGGGTCAGGAACCGGAAGGCAGAATACAGATCGCCAGCGTGAACTATGCCCCATTCTCTAGATGCTGCCTAGGATGTCGAGTAGTCGGGCGGACAATTCGCTCTTGTCGAGCCGGTATTCGCTCCATTGATCGTGGGAGGTCGGCTTCGCGGACGCGCTGAAGCGCCGGCGGCCTCGCGCGTTTGGTTTCGCTCTGTCCGCGAACGTCGTGCTGGGGACGAGCCAGACGGGCCCGAAATCCGGTTCAGCAGGGTCGACCACGACGAATAACAGGAACAAATCGCCGCGCGGCCGGAACGTGACGTCTCGGATGTCTGTTGCGAACGTCCGCCTGCCAGTGAGCAGCGCAGTTCCTTCGAATCGGCTCTTGACCTGGACGGCCAATGTCCTGGAATGGTCCCGGCGATGAAAGACGATGTCGACGCCCTCGTCGTCAACCAGGCTTGTCGACGCGTTGAGCACCGCACCACTTGCGAGGATGCAGCTGGCGGCGATGAGGTGCTCGACCGCCTTGCCCTTTCTGGCGGCATCGGCGTTGACGGATTGCTCAGCCATCTCAGGTCCTGTCGCTCGGTCTCGGTTCGACCTTGGGTGCGCCGCCGAGACGGCGACATCCTCTCGTAGCCCGGGTGTCGTCGACCTGAACCCGACTGATAAGTCCAGTCGTGGCCGTTCGGGTCGCGCGTTCCCTTTCAACGATCGCGATGGCAGAGCCGCTTCTGTGCGACCCGTGAGCGCCAGTAGAAGGCTTTGCCGGGGAGTCATCGGAAAGATCGGCTGCTCTTCGCCGAGGACAACGGTTCCCATAGGTTGGGCGCTCGTCTGCCGTCCTCGGAAACTGGGCGTTCACGCCGATCGGGTCCCACTTCCGATACAGAAGCTGACGAAGCTCATGCTCACCGGTCTCCGTCCACCAGCGAGCGAACTGGTTGGGGGTCAGTGTCTGGCGCTCCATTCACGGCGAGAGCGTACGTCGTCACGGTTCGTGCCGCATCGGGCTTCGAGCACGCGCGGAGCCGGAGGCCGTTGACATCGGTCACGGCGTCTGAGCAGGGTTGCCGGCGATGCTGACCTGCGCACGTGGGGCGGTCCGGTTCCCCGTCCTGGGGATCGTGGTCATGACGCTGGTGATGCTGTGCTGGAGCGGGTCCGCCCGGGCGATCTGCCCCAACTTTCCGGACTGTGGGACCCAGACGGCGGATGGGACCATGCCGCAGGAGGTGACAGGCGTCACGCCTGATTTCGGGCCCGCCGCGGGCGGAACGACCGTCGACGTGGCCGTGAACTTCGACATCACCGATCGCGCGCACCCGCCGAAGGTGTATTTCGGTACGAAGGCTGCACGATCAGTGACGGTCGCGAGCGCGCGCGATCTTAAGGCGAGGTCTCCGGCTCACAGCGTGTCTTCGCGACGCTGAAGAAGGAGATGGTCTACCGCCGATCGTGGCCGACCCACCGCGAGCTGATCGGCGAGATCTTCGAGTACATCGAAGCGTTCTATAACCGCCAGCGCCGCCACTCCACGCTCCGGATGCTCTCACCCATCGAGTTCGAGGAAGGACCTCGCCGCTCTACGGTTCAAGACCCTCGCTGACACAACAACATCAACTACCAACAACTACGCTTGACTCGCAAGCGCTCCCCTGCCCACCGAAGCGGGGGAGCTCCACCTCGTGCGAGTCAAGCGAAGCGACTTGCGTCTTGCGGGGGTGCGCAGGTAAGCTTCGACGAACGCGGTCGCGCGCGGCTTTCGCGGTGCTCAGGCTTGGTGGCGTGCGTGAGCAGTGGTGGTAGGATCGACGATCCTGCGGGGCATTATCGATGTGCATGGAGGAGATCGATCGACGGGGTGAGACGGTCATGTTCGGGTCAGCGCTAGGTGACGCTCGGCAGGGTCGACGGCGTAATGGTGTGCGCGTCTGCCTGGCAGGTGCACACGCGCCATCGCCCGCGATCCGGCGAACGCTGGTGTGGCTAAGCGCGTGCGCGGCGGCATCGGTGCTGCTGTCGGTGGGGGAGCCGGGACCGCCCTGGGGAAGGGGCGGGTTCCGAAGGGGTTCGTGTACGCGGCGGAGGTGAGCGTCAGCGTGGAGTACGACGCGACGTTCACCCAGGACGCGGTCAACGATGAGCCGTGCGGCGACGCCGCCGGCAACACGATCGATCAGCATTACACGTCGCACGAGCAGGAGGACCTCGACAGGACGGTCCAGTTCAAGCACATCACCGTGCCCGTGGTGCCCGCGTGGACGCTGGGGGCGGCCGCGCGTCGGCTTGCGCTCAAGCCGACGATCACGGACCCGGGAACGGTGCACCCGGACCGGACGACCTATGACCTGAGCGGCACACTCATCGGCCAAGACTCCTGCCCGGGCACCACGACTGAGTATGACTGCCCGGGGACGATCTTCAACCCCGGCAAGATCGCTTCGGTGCTGATCTCGCGCGAGGACGGATACGACGCCGAGACCTACGAGCTTCCGGTATTCAGCGAGCAGGTCGCCGACCCGGCAACCTGCGGCGCGACCGGCGCCAACGACATCGCGAATATGCTCGGCATCGCCGCCTCGCAGGCCCACCCCGGCTGGGCCGAGGTGATCCTCCACACGAACGTCAACCCACACCTTTACGAGCTGCGAACAAAGGCGCGGGTCGGCTGGACCGTGCCGGTCGACGGCGCCGCCCGATGCGCGGGCAACGGCCAGGTCAGCTGCACCCAGACGGTCAGCGGCCACGCTACGGTCACGATCAAGCGCCTGTTCGTCTATCGGACAAAACGCAGCTATGCGAAGTAGCTCGATCAGGAGACTGTCGGCGTGGTCGGCCGTTTGCGGGGTCTTTGTCGGTGCGGCGATGCTCGCGGCACCGGCGTCTTCGCTTGCCGACGGTTCGCTGACTCTGTCGGTTAGTGCTGACCAGGTCGCCGCCGGGCTGCCGGTCACATACAAGGCCACCGGGACAATTCCCGCGGCCGACGTTGGTGCGTTGAACCCGGCTGTGCTGTGGGTGTTGGTCCGTCCTGCCAACCTGGGCCCGTGCGGGTCGGACGAGAATCTCGACCCATCTGAGACGAATGGCAATAACGGAGCCTCGGTCATCGGCGGGCAGATGACGCAAATCGAAGGACCTACTCAGAGCTTCACGTACTCCTCGACGATCCCCGGGAATCTTCGGGGCAGAGGGATCGACACGCTCACGTCGCCGCTGGGACCGTATCTGGTGTGCGGATGGGTCGATGACTCCGGCCAGACGCTCCCGCCGGTGGCCACGGCGACGGCGTCCTTCACGCTCCGCGCGCCACGGTTCACGATGGCGTTGTCCCCGCCGAGCCATCCACGTCTTCATCACCGGGGCACGTTCGCAGTCCGCGGCACTTCGGAGATATCAGCCCACGTGACTGTCGAGGTGCTGCCCGCCTGCTTTCTCCTGCGCAACTCGCCCGCGGGAGTCAGATGCGCCGGTCGTCCCCTACGTAGTTGCAAGGCAACTCCCGAGGCCGAGTCCAACTACATCGAGGAGAACAACGACCTCGGCATACAGACAGTGACGCTGATCTCGAGAGAGATCCCGCGTGGCGGTTTCAATCTCAAGCGCACGGTCACGTTCGGACAGGGATGGATCCCAGCCAGGCACATGGTGTGCGCCTGGATCGGCATGACGAACAGCGACGGCGACCCGAACTCGCAGGTCTACCTCGCCAAGAGCGCGACCGTCACCCCGCGCCCCTGACGTCACACTTCACAGAACCGGCGGTACGTCGCGTCTACTCGTCCACGGAAGCAGCACCGCCCCTTCGTGACTCTTCAAGGCGTCATCCAGCAGCGCCGCCACCCCGGCCGGTAGCGTCGCTGCATTCGCCGGCCGGCGATGATCCGAGCTCACGATCGCATCCGTCGGTGCGCCGCCCTGCGGCCGCCTTCTGCTTTGGCGACGGGCCAGGCGTCAGCCGGCGCCTGGCCCGTCGCCGGACGATCGCTTCGCCACGCTCGCGACCGCTCGCGTCCGGACCCGCTTTGATGGGCGGTCTGAGCTCGGCGCGAGCGACGTGCTCGCCGCCAACACGAAGCAGGACTGCAGCGACTCCTCCAATCCCTCGGAGCACGGTCATGATCGCGATCGAGAGACTGCTCCCTTACGCCTGTTGCGGGAGCGACCACCTCGTGGCCGCTTTGGTGTTGGACCGGCAGCGTTGTAGCAACGTCGCGCAACCCGGTTCTGGCGGGGGTCCGGGGAAGGCGCGACCGGTAAGCGTCAGTACGCATCGCATCGGTGAAGGTCAGCGTGCGCAACGGCACGGGTCCTGAGCCGCATGTTTTCGCCAGAGGCAGGGGCCGTCATCAGGTTCAGGAATGCCTGGCTGGTCGGATACCAAATACCAAGTGCCTCATCGATTCTTTGGCCGCCGACGACCTGCCCCAGCACCCGGGTCCGCCACAGAATCCTGCCGGTCACCTGTGTGAGCAGCGTCGCGAGGACGGACATATAGTCGGTGTAGAGCTGGCCGTCCGGATATCCGGCCTCAGGTGTGTACTTGTTGAGATTGAGCATGAACACGGGGCCGTCAGCGTTGCTGTGCGCGATTTCCCTGAGGAGCTCGATCTGTGTCTGATTGACGCTGGGCAGGTCTGCCATCGGGGGTCTTTCGTTCGGTTGGGTGAAGCTGAGCACCGGCTCGCGCGTCCGGGCGATCTGATCTGGGAGGTCCGTGAGAGTTAGTTGACGCGCTTGTCTCGGTCGGCCCATTCGCGGTTGCGCAGGACGTACTTCTGGATCTTGCCGGTGGAGGTCTTCGGGAGCGGGCCGAACTCGACGGCGGCCGGCGCCTTGAAGCGCGCGAGGTGCTCTCGGCAGAAGTCGATGATCTCCCGATCGGTCGCGGTCTGACCATCGGCGAGAGCGACGAACGCCTTCGGGCGCTCGCCCCACTTTTCGTCGGGGATCGCGACGACTGCGCATTCGAGCACGGCGGGGTGGCGGCAGATCGTGTGCTCGACCTCGATCGTCGAGATGTTCTCGCCGCCGGAGATGATGATGTCCTTCTTGCGGTCGCGCAGCTCGATGTAGCCGTCGGGGTGCATCGCCGCGATGTCGCCGGAGTGAAACCAGTCGCCGGCGAACGCGTTGGCGGTGCCGTCCGGATCGTTGAAGTATCCCTTCATCACGTTGTTGCCGCGCATCACGACCTCGCCCATCGCCTCGCCGTCGGCGGGGACATCGCGCATCTGATCGTCGACGACGCGGATCCGGTCGGCGATGATGTTGTGCACGCCCTGACGGCCGAGCAGTTTGGCGCGTTGTGTGTCGGGGAGCGACTGCCAGGCCTGCTGTGGCTCGCAGACGGTGTAGGGGGCGTAGGTCTCGGTGAGACCGTAGACGTGCACGACCCTGAGGTTGAGCGCGTCCATCCGCTCGAGTAGCGTCGGGGACGGCGGCGCTCCCCCGGTCGTGACCGTGACCTCCTGCTCGAGACGGTGCGCGGCGGGGTCCGTGACAAGGCTGAGCCAGACGGTCGGCGCGCCGTTGCAGTGCGTCACGTGCTCGCGGTCGATCAGCTCCCAGATCGCACCGGGATCGATCTTGCGTTGGCACACGTGCCGGCCACCGACCGCGGTCACGGCCCACGGGAAGCACCAGCCGTTGCAGTGGAACATCGGCACGATCCACATCAACACCGAGTCGGGTCGCAGATTGGCCTGCAAACCCTGCATCAACGAGTTCAGATATGTGCCGCGATACGTGTACATGACGCCCTTGGGGCGACCTGTCGTTCCGGAGGTGTAGTTGATCGAGATGACGTCCTCCTCATCGACGAGGGCGTGCTCGAAGTGCTCAGGCGAGCCGCCCGCGAGGAACTGCTCGTAGGGATCCTCCGGCGCTCCGGTGTCGTCGATTCGGACGATGGGAAGGTCGGTGCCGTCGAGCAGGTCGACGAACTCGTGGTCGCAGAAGACCATCCGCGCGCCCGAGTGGCCGAGGATGTGGTCGATCTCGTCGCGACTGAGGCGGGTGTTGACCGCGACGAGGACCGCGCCGGCGGCCGGTACCCCGTAGTGGGCCTCGAGCAGCGCTGGGATGTTGGGCGCGAGGAACGCGACGCGATCCCCTGGCTCGACTCCGGCGGAGCGCAGAGCCGACGCGAGCCGGTTGACCCGCCGGTCGAACTCACGGTAGGTCGTCCGGCGCTCGCCGTGGACGATCGCCACCTTGTCCGGGAACACGTACGCGCTGCGACGCAGAAAACTGACTGGGGACAGCTCGGTGCGATAGGCCCTCGCGCAGGCCGGAGAGCTGGCCTGCGTCAAGGATCGTGCGCCGTTTGCCTGAGCGTCGCTGCTGTCGGTGGGCGAGTAGAACTCGGTGGTGGTGACGGTTCCTGGCACGACGCTCCTCCTTGTAATGCTTGATACGAACAGGTAGGTGACTTGCGAGCGTGCCGATCAGGCCGCGGCGGCGATCGTCCTTGCCGCCTCAAGGACACCGCGCGCCACGCTCGCCGGCGCGCTCGAGGCGACGAGAACGTTGAACGCGATCACGAGCGGGACCAACACTTCGGTGCGGGCTTCGGCCACCCCGTCCGGGATCTCACGGCGCGCTTCAGCGCGTGTCAACGCCGCTCCAAGCGCCGCCCGGAGTTGCCGCAGGTAGTCCGCTTCCCTCTCGGCGACCACCGCCGGCGGGTCGCGGAACTCGGAGATGGTGTTGACCGCGAGGCAGCCGCGAGCTGGGCGGACCTCGATCGCTCGGTCTAGGCGGCCCAGGAACGCTTCGATGTCGTCGAGGCCGGCTGTGCCTCGCCTGAGCGGCCCGAGCATGTGGCCCTCGATGATGCTCGCGAGGTAGCGGTCGAGCGCGGCGACGAACAGATCGAGCTTTGACCCGTACGTGTTGTAGAGGCTCGACGTCGAGAGTCCCGTCGCCGCGGTGAGCTCAGGGACCGACGTGCGATGGAACCCGCCGCTCCAGAATGCGTGCATGGCCGCGGCCAGGCCAGCGTCCCGATCGAAGGCCAGCGGCCGTCCCGGCCGCCGCGGTGACGATTCTGAAATGCTCACTGCAGATATAGTATCTGATTCTGGAAAGAACGTTGCAAAATCTTGAGCGGAAGGTTGTGATGGCGTGAGGTGACCACAAGCAGTACATGGAGGTACTCGGTGGCGAATGGCCTACGTTCGAGGAACGTCAGGGGCGCCGATCGTCCTGGTGCTTGCAGCCCACGAGAAACGTGCCTAGTAGCGCGGAACGCAGCAACGACCGGATGCACGGCATGTCAACTGGGCTGCCGCCGTCGGACAGGGGGAGTCGCGCGAAGGCAGTGGGCTGCAAATGCCTTCGTCAGCACGAAGGCGGGTCTCACAACGCACGATGCAAGAGACCCCGTATTCGTGTCTGGACGCGCCTGTCGGCATAGAAGCCTGCGGTCCCCCATTGCGCGGCAAGCGCGCATCTCGGCGACCATTGATTTCACGATCTGGGCTCTCAGACCGGACGTTTCCTCGGCGACGGAGGGGGCGTCCCGATTACGAGTACCGTTGCTCTGGGCGCGAGCAGAGCGGCAAGCGCATGCGATAACCGTCTAACAAGACGGGCAAATTCAGCCTCACGCAACCTCAGGCAAGATCACAAAAGCCCTGTAAATCATCACCTAGCTGACCACCGTTAGGCGCCTCATAACCTGGGGGTCGATAACCCGAAGGTCAGCTGCTCCGTCCGGCATAGAGACTCGCGGATCTCCGCCCCTTCCGCCACAACGTCGCAAGGCGAGACTGGGAACCGAACAGACGCTTCCCGGGGTCAGGTTTCAGTCTGACTCGTTGCTCGTGTATCCCATCTTCTTGTAGGCCCTCAAGCGCTTGGTGTACATGCGCCTGAGCACGGGAACGGCGTCGTCCACATAGTCGTAGACGAGCGCATCGCGCTTGGCTGGATGGGCGCGGTGAAGTCGGCCCGCGTACTGAACCACGGTCCCCTTCCACGCGATCGGCATAGTCAGCAGGAGCGTGTCCAGGCGCGGGTCGTCGAAGCCCTCGCCGATGTAGCGGCCGGTTGCGAGCACGAGGCGTGGCTCGTCGCACGGGAGATCGGAGAGATGTTGCAGCGCGGCGCGTCTCGCCTTCTGCTGAACGCCACCGTGGAGCACGACGAGGTTTGGCACATCGCCGTCAAGCTGGCCGGCGATTCGGTCGAGGTGCTCACGGCGCTCGGTGAGGATCATTGGTGCACGGCCCTCGCGGAGTAGCCGGCGGGCATCGGACACGACGAGCTCGAGTCGGTCGTCGTCTGAGGCGAGAGCTGAGTAGATCTCCTGGATCGAGGAGTCCCGTGGGAGGACGTGGGGATTGAAGCTCGTATCCCGTCTGATGACGCGTAAGTCGAGCGCGTGCTGTTGCTGAGTGGTCGCCGCGTCGACGACATGACGGATCGGACCGCATTGCATGCCGATGATGGGCTGATGGCCGTCACGCCGGTACGGTGTGGCCGTGAGGCCTGTGATGTAGTGGGCTGGGATCGCGGCTAGCACGCGCTCGATCGAGACGGCGGGGACGTGATGGCATTCATCGATGACGACGTGTCCGTAGCCGCGGACGAAGTCTTCAAGCTCGCCGCGAGCGAGCGTCTGCACCATGGCGACGTCGAGCTCCCCGGTTGCTCGTCGTCGGCCGCCTCCGATCTTCCCGATCGCCTTTGACGGAATGCCGAGGAACTCGGAGAGCCGTTCCACCCACTGCTCGACGAGCGGTTTGCGATGTACGAGCACAAGCGTGGAAACGCCTCGGGAGGCGATCAAGCTGGTAGCAAGGACCGTCTTGCCCCACCCGGGCGGAGCGCACAACACCCCCGTCTCATGGGCAAGCATTGCATCGGCAGCTCGCTGCTGACTCGCGTTCAGGCTGCCGGCAAACTCGATCGCGAGTGGTTCTCCTTCGATCCGTCGGTCGTCCAGATCGATTGCGATGTCGAGCTCCGCGACGAGAATGCGCAGATCGTCCAGGCAGCCGCGTGGAAGCGCGAGATGTTGACCCAGCTCCTCAAAACAAGCAATCACGCGCGGCGTTCGTGCGACGGACATGCGCATGGCCTGTAGCTCCATGAACATCGGATTGGCGAACGTCGCCAAGCGTCGCGTCGCATCGACGAGTGTCGGTGGGAGCCCCGCGCGATCGATATACAGCCGCTCTGCCAGAGTCGCCTTCACCGTGTCGGGCGTCGGGGTGCCCCGCAGCCGCTCAGCGAGCGTCCGAGAGGGGCGCCATGGGAGTTCGGGACGTTCCGTCGCGGCGCGAACCGCAAGTACGTCGTGCGCGCCTGCATCAGCGATCAATCCGGCGAGCCGATCCGGAGCGATCTTCGGTACAGAGGCGAGGAGCGACCATTGGTCTGGGTGTGGTTCGAGCTCATCGTCCAAGAACTCGGTGTTGCCGAGCGTTCGAGCCTCCCGTTGCAACGGCAGCGCGATGAGGTTTCCGAAGCCGCCTTTGGGGAGCACGTCTTGACTCGGGAACAGCCGGTCGTAGGAGGCGACGCCGAGCGCCGCGCCACGCGCCATCGTCTCCGTCAGGACGTAGAACCCAAGCTGGCGAGCATCGGCAGCCGCGACCGAATGGGTGAAGAACAACCACACGTGCGCACCGTTTCCGGAGCGTGATCGCTCGATTGTCGGCTCGAGGTCCAGCGAGCGACAGGTTGCCCTGATCGCGCGCGCGTCGGCTCGCCACGATGCACCGTCCAGATCGATCGCGAGCAGTCGACACGTGTCATCCGGAAGCAGTGGGTAGATGCCGACAACTGCGCGGCCTTGAAGATGGGCGAGCAGCTCGCGATCTCCGAATGACACGAACGCTTGGTTCGTGCAGCTGCCGCAGCGGACCTTCGGCTTGTGGCAGAGGCCAAGCTTCCATTCGTTGGCGCAGCGAGGCGCGTAGCCACTGCTGCCCTTGGCGCGGTTCTCCCAGCGCACCGCGAACACGTCCTCTCGCCCGCGGAACAGGTCGCGGAAAAGCTCGATCTTGGAGGCCGCTGAGAGCTCGGTCCCGCCGTCGGCTCGCGCGCCAGTGTCTCCCGCGGCGCGGAGGCGGTTCAGGTCCGCGAGCCGCTGGGTGACGACTTCCCGTCGCCGGTCGAGTTCCGCCAGTTGCACGCGCGCATCGGCGATCTCAGCATCTACGTCCCTCAGCACCACGCCATTCTGCAACCTGCCTCGGTCTGAACGGCCATCGCGCCAACGCGTGCTGGAATGCGCCCTGCCGCGTTGGCGCTTCCGAACCTCTCGGGTTCGTCCGGGCGCTGCGCGACGATGCCGCGCGTGATCGTCCTGCACGCCCTCTGGTCGCGCGACTCGCGGCTGTGCTTCTGGGGGGAGAAGTCGTCGCTGCCCTCACGCGCGCGCAGGTCGGCAGGCCCCTCGCAGGCGCAGATGCGGCCGCGGCCGCACCCGTTCGCCTGTGAAAAGGGCCTGTTGTGCGACGTGCTCGAGCGGCTGGGACTGATGTCCCTCCCCGGCGATGCGGTCGAGCGCAAGCTGGCGTTGATGCTGCCGTCGTCGGAGCTTGGCCCCCAGGCATCCCCGCAAATGCTGCGCGTGGTCGCCGAGCACGAGCGGCCGGAGCGGCCGTCTCGTCTCGAGGCATGGGAAGTCAATGCGCTCGGGTTCGACGCCGGCAGGGCGCTCGACCTACTGCTCGCCGTCCCGGCCCTAGCCTCGGCCTCGACGCCCGGCGCACGCGCCGGCTCAGGCGGCGGCGTCGCGGTCGGGGACTCGGTGCGGTTTCTGGCTGAGGCGTTCAAGCTGGCGCTCGAGTTGGTGGCGCGCGGGCGCCTGCGGCCCGTGCTGGTCCGCCGTGGCGAGCAGTGGGTCGCGCGCTGGGTGCCGGTCACCGACGACGGCGGCGACGCCGCACGCGTGGCGCTGCTCGCTCGTTGCATGCCGCCGCTGCTGCGGGCCGAGCCTTCGTGCTCGCTCGACGGCCGCGTGCCCGACGCGGTGCTCGGCGACCTGCTCTCCGCGGTCGTCGACGCGTGCGCACGCGAGCTGCTCGCCGATCACATCGCCGGCCTAGACAAGTCGTTGCCGGGCGGCGCCGTGCGAGCCTGGCTGCGAGCGCTCGTCGCCCGCGACCCCGTTGTCCACGACGACCCGTGGGAGCTCGCCGCGCTCGCCGAGCAGCTCGACGAGTGGTGGGCGGCGGGCGAGCGGTACAGCGCGCAGCGCATGTTCCGGACGTGCTTCCGGCTGGTGCCACCGGACGCGGGCGAGGCCGAGGCTCGCGACCGCGGGCTGCCGGAGCTGCCGGCCGCAAACGGACAACCGCCGCCGGACCTCGAAGAAGATAGGTGGCGCGTCGAGATCCTGTTGCAGGCCAAGGACGACCCGAGCGTGCTCGTGCCGGCCGAGGAGGTGTGGGCGCGCAGCGAGCGCCTGTCCGCGCTCGGCCACATGCTCGAGAACCCGCAGGAGCGGCTGCTCGGAGGGCTCGGGCACGCGCTGACGCTGTGGCCCGACCTCGAGCCGGCGCTGCACGAGCCCGCGCCGACCGGCGTCGAGCTGACCGCCGAGCAGGCCTACGGCTTCCTGCGCGAGGCAGTGCCCGCGCTCGAGCAGGGTGGCTTCGCGGTCCTCGCCCCGCCGTGGTGGCGTCAGCGGCTGCGGGTCAAGCTGAGTGCCAACCCCGAACAGGAGTGGGCGGAGGGCACCGGACTGTTCGGGATCGATGGCCTGTGCGCATACGAGTGGCAGGTCGCCGTCGGCGACACGACGCTGTCGCTGTCTGAGCTCGAGGCGCTGGCGGAGCTGAAGCTGCCGCTCGTCAAGGCGCGGGGCCGCTGGATCGCGCTGCGCACCGAGGACGTCGAGATGGCGCTGCGTTTCTTCAAGGGAAGGCGCGTGCGCGGCCGCGCGTCGGCGGGGGAGCTGCTGCGCGAAGGGCTCGGGGTCGGCGGCGCTCGCGGGGCGCCGGCGCTTGAGGTCGAGATCGACGCCAAGGGCTGGCTCGGAGAGCTGCTGCGCGCCGACGGCGACCGCCGGCTCGAAGGGGTGCAGACGCCAGGTTCGTTCGAGGGTGAGCTGCGTCCCTACCAGCAGCGCGGACTCGCGTGGCTCGCCTTCCTCTCGAGCCTCGGGCTGGGCGCGTGCTTGGCGGACGACATGGGGCTTGGAAAGACTCCACAAACGCTCGCGCTACTGCTGGCCGAGCGCGAGCAGCCTGCGAACGGGAGTGCCGGGAACGACGGCCGTCGAGCCGGCAAGGCCGTGGGCCCGACGCTGCTGATCTGCCCGATGTCGGTGTCCGGCAACTGGCAGCGTGAGGCCGAGCGGTTCGCGCCGAGCCTGCGGGTGCACGTCCACTACGGCCGCGAGCGGCTGAAGGGGAAGGCGTTCGCGCGCGCCGCGCGCGCGAACGACCTCGTGGTAACGACGTACGCGCTCGCGCTGCGCGACCGTGAGACGCTCGATGCGATCGAATGGCATCGGCTCGTGCTCGACGAGGCCCAGAACATCAAGACGCGCGAGGCCAAGCAGACGCGGGCGATCCGCGCGCTCCGAGCTCGCCACCGCGTCGCGCTGACCGGGACGCCGGTCGAGAACCGGCTCAGCGAGTTGCACTCGATCCTTGACTTCCTGAACCCGGGCATCCTCGGCTCGGCCGGCAGCTTCCGCGAGCAGTTCGCGACGCCGATCGAGCGCTGGCGCGACGGGAACGCGGCGGCGCGCCTGCGCCGGGCGACCGGCCCGTTCATCCTGCGGCGGCTGAAGACCGACAAGGAGATCATCGGCGATCTGCCGGAGAAGATCGAGATGCGGGTCGACTGCCACCTGACTCGCGAGCAGGCGACGCTGTACCAGGCGGTCGTCGACGAGATGCTCGAGCGGGCGGACGAACTCGAGGGGATCGCACGCGCCGGCGTCGTGCTCGCGGCGCTGGTGAAGCTCAAGCAGGTCTGCAACCACCCTGCCCACCTGCTCAAGGACCACTCGCACTTAGATGGGCGCTCGGGCAAGCTCGCGCGGCTCGAGGAGATCCTCGAGGAGGCGCTCGCCGAGGGCGACCGGGCGCTGTGCTTCACGCAGTTCGCCGAGTTCGGCCACCTGCTGCGAGGCCACCTGCAGGAGCGGATCGGGCGCGAGGTGTTGTTCCTGCATGGCGGCACGCCGAAGTCCGCGCGCGACGAGATGGTCACGCGCTTCCAGTCCGATCAGGGGCCGCCGGTGTTCGTGCTGTCGCTGAAGGCGGGCGGGATGGGCCTCAACCTGACGGCCGCGAACCACGTGATCCACTACGACCGCTGGTGGAACCCTGCGGTCGAGGATCAGGCGACCGACCGGGCGTTCCGGATCGGCCAGCGCAAGAACGTGCAGGTGCGCAAGCTGACCTGCGTCGGCACGCTCGAGGAGCGCATCGACCAGCTGATCGCCGAGAAGAAGGATCTCGCCGAGCAGATCGTCGGCAGCGGCGAGGCGTGGCTGACCGAGCTGGACACCGCGCAACTGCGGGAGCTTGTCGCACTCACCGGGGACGCGGTGGCGGTAGCGTGACCGCGTCGCACGGGTACCAGACCGAGGAACTGCCGGCGACGCCGCTGCCGGCACAGGGCGGGATCGTGGCGCGCAGCCGCGACGGCGCGATCGGCGAGAGCTGGTGGTCGCAGCGGTTCATCGGTCTGCTGGAGTCGTTCGGGCTCGGCTCGCGGCTCGAGCGCGGGCGGGTCTATGCCCGCGCCGGACAAGTGACCGAGCTCGATGTCGAGCCCGGGATCGTGCTCGCGAAGGTCCAGGGCTCGCGCTACACGCCGTACCGCGTGCGCATCCGCGCCAAGGTGTTCTCCGAGTATCAGTGGCGCCGCGCGGAGAAGGCGATCGCGGCGCGGGCGCTGACGCTCGCGAAATTGCTCGCCGGCGAGATGCCGCACGACATCGAGGAGGTGCTTGCGGCGTGCAAGCTGACGCTGCTCCCCGGCTCCTACGAGGAGCTGCGGGCGACCTGCACCTGTCCGGACGCAGCCAACCCTTGCAAGCACCTCGCGGCCGTTTACTACATCCTCGCCGAGCGCTTCGACGAGGACCCGTTCGCGCTGTTCACGTGGCGTGGCATCACCCAGGAGGAGCTGCTCGAGCAGCTGCGCACGCGGCGCGCGAGGGCGACCGGCAAGCGCGTGTCGTCGGACGCGGCGAGCACCGACGCACCTGCGCCCGACGAGCCGCCGCCGCTGTCGGCCGTGCTCGATCGCTTCTGGCACGCCGGCCCGGAGCTGGGCGAGCTGCACTTCAGCCCGCTCGCCGCCGAGGCCCCCGATGCGCTGCTGCGACAGCTCGGACCCCCGCCCGTGGACGTCGGTGATCAGAACCTCGTCGAGCTGCTTGGTCGCGCCTACGTGCAGCTCGCCAGCGCCGCCGAACGGCGCGCGCTGGCGGAGTGAACCGATGGGAATGCGTGATGTCGCGTAGCGCCGGCAGTGCTCGGCGGCGGGGCATTCCTGACCACGTGCGCCTAACCCTGCGCACGCGGCTCGAGCGACACGCACTGGACCGGTGGGAAGAGCACTGCCGCGGGATCGACGTCCGCTTCCGTGGCTCGTTCGCGTATGTCGACGCGCTCCAGAAGAACGGCTCGCATCTGCCCGACACGCCGCAGGAGACCCGGGATCTGATCGACGCGACCCCAACATACCTGTGCAGGCTCGGATACTTGGGCAGTCCGGACCAGTGGGCGTTTGCGTTCTACAAGTACAGCGATGAGATCTACGAGCCGTCGTTCCTGCCTTCTGGGGCGTTCGAGGGAACCCCTGAGGAGGCATTCGACTGCGCCGCCAGCGTGTATCTAATCGGCTGACGGCGAGCGTGCACGCAGTACGGGCCACACGTGCGACTGGGCGGTAGCCGAGGAGCAATCACAGGCTCCACCAGCAAATTTGCCAGATCCAGTAGAAGATCGCTTGAGACGCGATTGCGCTCAGGCAATGCCACGAAGCGCCCGTCGGATGCGGGTTCCTCGCCAGAGCTCGCGACGGCTCGTGATCAAGAAACTTGACGGATAGGGCAGCCATAATCAAGCTTGCGGCTTAAGCTTGACCAGGCAAAACCTTGATTAGGACCCAGTCTGTAATCAAGGTTATATGCTAACCTTGATTTTGTGGCTTCAGTACTACGCCGCCGCTGGACCTCCAACCTGACGCCCGGTCTCCCTCGCCGGGACCGTCAAGGCTGCACCTACGAAGCGTACGTGCCCGATCGCCTTGTCGGCAGGCCGATCATCCTCGCAGGGGAGACCGCTGCTGACATCGCCGACGCCGAGGCAGCTGTCGTCCGTCTCAACTTGCAGGCGCGAAGTCTCATCGACTCTGAGGCGGTAGCGCGACTCTTGCTGCGCGCCGAGGCTGTCGCCTCGTCTCGGATAGAAGGCCTCGAAGTCGGAGGACGTCGACTCCTTCGCGCTCAGGCGGAGCGAGTCTTTGGCGAGCAACCATCCGACATTACCGCGCTCGAGGTGCTCAACAACATCGAAGCCATGAACTGGGCGATCGAGCAGCTCAGCGATCCGAAGAAGAAGATCACCACCGACGACGTTCTTGGAATTCACCAGCACTTGCTTGCCGGAACTAGGCTCGATGAGTACGCCGGCAAGATTCGTACGGAGCAGAACTGGATCGGCGGGAGCAGTTACAACCCGTGTTCCGCAGCCTTCGTGCCGCCGCCGCATGAGCAAGTTGAGGAGCTTCTCGACGATCTCTGTGCGTTCTGCAATCTGGACTCTCTGCCGGCGATCGCGCAGGCGGCGATAGGCCATACCCAATTCGAAACCATCCACCCCTTTGTCGACGGCAACGGACGTACTGGGCGTGCGCTGATCCACGTCATTCTGCGCCGTCGCGGCCTGGCCGCACACGTTCTGCCTCCGGTTTCCCTCGTGCTGGCCACATGGTCCGACGACTACGTCAACGCGCTCATGGACACTCGTTACCGCGGACGATCCGACTCGGCCGCGGCAAGGGGCGGTCTCGACCGCTGGATCGGACTCTTCGCTGCCGCGACAACCCGAGCTGTACACGACGCAGAGCTGTACGAGGCGAGCGTTGTCGAGCTGCAGAAATCATGGCGGGCGCGTCTTGGAAGAGTCCGGGCCGGGTCGGCGCTTGACCGTCTCATCGATGCGCTTCCGGGTGCGCCGGTAGTGACCGTCCAGAGCGCCGCGTCGCTCATCGGACGGAGCGAGCAGGCGGTCAATGAGGCCATACCACGGCTGGTCGAAGCAGGCATCCTCCGCCAGACGACCGTGGGCCGGCGCAACCGCGCGTTCGAAGCAACTGAACTCATCGACGCCTTCACCGACCTCGAGCGACGGCTGGCCAGCCCAGCGGGCGACACGAAGTCATCAGCGCCAGCGCGGGCGGTGCCGCGTCGACGGCAGGCGCGGTGAGATGCTCTGAGTGGGCCGACCGCGCTGACCGTCCCGCCGCGGATCTTCGGCGGCATCGAGCCCGACTGATCGTCGATCGCCTTCCATGTCTCAAGACCGGGTACCAAACGGGTACCAAAACAAGCAAATCTGACCTCACGGAACCCGATCCAATTTCACGAAATCCCTGCAAAACCGCAGGTACTCGATCCCTCTGAAGCGACTCATAACCCGAAGGTCGCGGGTTCGAATCCCGCCCCCGCTATCGAAAGGCCTGCAAAGCGAGAGCTTTACTTCTGCTGCGGTTTGGTGCGGAAATGGGCGTCTAACACACTTGCTGTTAGACGCGCTTTTGTTGGCGCCGCGCTGCGTGAGCAATCTGGCCGCAATGAGCTGCCTTCCCGTGAGCGTGTGATCGCCGACCTTCGGGTTCTGATCCCCAAGCCCTCGGGTGGTCTGCGGAAGCTGGGGGTGCCGGCCGCGGTGGATCGGTTGATCTGCCAGGCCATCGCGCAGGTGCTCACGCCTGTGTTCGACCCGTATTTCCATCCCCATAGCTTCGGGTTTCGCCCGGGGCGCTCGCAGCATCACGCTGTGAAGCGGGCACGCGAGTTCATCGCTGATGGCGCGGTGTGGTGCGTTGATTTTGATCTCGATTCGTCTTTCGATCGCGTTCAGCACGACGCTCTGATGGCCAGGGTCGCACGACGGGTCCATGACAAGCAGTTGCTCGGACTGATCCGGCGCTACCTGGAAGCGGGCGTTATGGAGGGCGGGCTGGTGCACGCGACGACCGAGGGGACCCCGCAGGGATCTCCGCTCTCGCCGCTGCTCAGCAACGTCATGCTGGACGACCTCGACTGGGAGCTGGAGCGGCGCGGGCATCGGTTCGTGCGCTTCGCCGATGACGGACGGATCTTCGTTCGGAGCCGGCGGGCGGGCGGGCGTGTCATGACGAGCATCACGCACTATGTCGAGCAGCGCCTGAAGCTCAAGGTCAACCGGGAGAAGTCCACGGTTGCGCTTGCGAAGCGCCGATTCTTTCTCAGTTTCGGCTTCCTCGTGCGTGGAGACCAAGTCCGGGTGCGGATCGATCCCAAAGCTCTGAACCGAGCCAAGGAGCGACTGCGCCAGCTGACCTCACGCAAGCGGGGCATCTCGATGGAACAGCGGATTGAAGAGATCAATCGCTTCGCCGTCGGGTAGACGGCTTACTTCGCGTTGGTCGACACGCTGACGGTGCTCGAGAGGCTCGACAGATGGCTCAGACGGCGGCTGCGGCAGGTTCGCTGGAAGGAATGGAGGCACGTGCGCAGCAAGCTGCGCGCGCTGAGAGCGGCAGGCATTCCCGAGCGCGACGCCCGCGAATGGGCGTACTCCCGCAAGGGCTGCTGGCGCATCTCCAACTCTCCCGTCCTCGCCCGTGCTCTGCCCAACGCGTACTGGGCCGACCTTGGCCTGCAAGGGTTCGCCGAACCGTACCGCCGTTTCCGGGACGCAACGCGAACCGCCGGATGCGGACCCGCACGTCCGGTGGTGTGGGAGGCGCCGGGGTGAGCCCGGCGCCTACCCGATCGATCGATCGCGCCATCCCTGAATTCAGCAGGTTAATCATCTACGCCTCCTAAGTCGGCTCGGCGATGGAAGCGATCGTCAGACCCGACGACCGCCGGCAGCCGGATTCAGCAACGCGTTGACGGAGAGGCGGGCTGGTCGTCGACGCCTGGAGCAGCCCCGGCGAAGTCGTGACCGCACCGCACCAGAAGGAGCGATCACCCGGATCAAGGTGGCTGTTTGATGGCGAAGGGGAAGCGAACTCTGCGCTCGGCGAGACGCCTCCTCTCACGCGTTGTAGGCTCGCGTCAGTGAGCGCTCTTGGCTTGGAGGTTCCCATCATGCAGGCGCCCGTCGCCGGCGCCGCCACGGCGCGACTCGCTGGCGAGGCGTCGCGGGCGGGAGGCCTCGGCTCGCTGGGCGCGTCGTGGACCGAGCCGGGGGTCCTGCGCGAGCAGATCCGCTCGATCGGGCGGATAACCGATCGCCCGTTTTGCGTGAATCTTGTGCTCGATTTTGAGCAGGACGAGCGGCTTGAGGTGGCTGTTGAGGAGCGTGCGCCGATCGTGTCGTTCTCCTTCGGACTTCGTCCGCAGCTGGTGGCGCGCGCGCGGGCTGGAGGCGCGCGAGTGTTGGTACAGGTCGGCTCGGGGGACGCGGCGCGAGCGGCAGCCGATGCGGGCGCTGACGCGCTGATCGCCCAGGGTGTCGAGGCCGGCGGTCATGTACAGGGCGTCGTGGGTCTGCTGCCGCTGTTGGCTGAGGTGCGAGGGGCCGTGTCGCTGCCAGTGTTTGCGGCGGGCGGGATCGGCGATCCGGCATCGGCGCGCGCCGCGCTCGCTGCTGGCGCCGTGGCTGTCGTCATGGGCACCCGGTTTGTGGCGAGCGACGAGTCCGACGCACATCCGCGGTACAAGGCGCGGCTGCTGCAAGCCGAAGCTCGCGACACGGCGTTGACTGAACTATTCGACGTGGGGTGGCCGGCGTCGCCGCATCGCGTGCTCCGCAACAGCACCTATACGCGCTGGGAGGCCGCCGACAGCCCGCTGTCAGGCGAGCGCCCAGACGAGGGTGAGGAGGTGGCCAGCGGCATACCGCGTTACGCGGCCAACCTGCCGCTCGCGGGCATGGAGGGCGACGTCGAGGCGATGGCGATGTACGCCGGCCAAAGCGTGGGGGCGATCACCGAAGTGGAGCCGGCGGCAGCGATCGTCGAGCGCTTCGCCGCCGCGCTACGTAGCGCATAGCCCTTCTCCACGGTCACTGCCGTCCAGCGTCCCAACCGGCCGGTCTTACATCGCGGAAACAGGGTGTCTCCGCCAACGAACCGCACACGCCCGCAACGGACGAGAGGACAGCTGACGGCGGACCGCCGCGTCGTGTCAGGGCAAAAGCGCGGCGACGAGTGCGACGTGCTGTCGAGATCGAACAACCTCGGTCACGCGCCCGTCCAGCGACGGCGTGCCTGCTCTCGGGCTCGAAGCAGTCGTACGGCCGAGACGCCCGCTAGGTTCCGTGCGCAGCCCAGCCGACCGACGATGCTGGCGCCTCCCTGGTCGCCAACTCGATCGTGAGCTCGGCGACGATGCGACGAGCAAAGCAGTCGTGCGCGTCGACGCCGACCGATGGCTGCTCATGGGCGAACGCGATTCGCTCGCTCCGACGGCGCGCGGCCACTTATCCGCGCGATCCCGTGTCGCCGAAGCGATGGTCAGCGCCGAGCTCCCAAGCGAGTGGATCTCGTTGAACTCGCTCGTTGGGTTGCTCGAGCCAACAGGTGTCGTCTCGGCCAAAGGGATCGCGCGGCCACGCGGCGCTGCATCGCTCCGCAAAGGGAAGAGTCCGGCGCCTGGTGTCCATCAACTTCTCGCTTGATCGGTCCATGCGGGGCCGCGTATGCTCAGCGGTGCGCGGGGACCCAGCTCGCGCACGCACGGCGTCGGTTGATCGCGCTCTGCATCGGGGAGTTTGCAAAGGAGAGACGGCATGCTCGGCAGCGTCAGAAGAGCTGGATTGAGGCGACGGATCGGGATCGTGCTCGGTACGTTCGCGACGGTCCTCGCGCCGGGTTCCGCGGCAACGGCCGCTGCAAAGGAGCCGCCGATTACGGTTCGCCCTGCGCTGCTGCGCGCCGCCTTTCATTGCCACGGCGCGTTGGCGCATGCGACGAAGGAGCCGTTGCTGTTGGTGACGGGCACCGGCGCGACGGGCGAGCAGACCTACGCGTTCGGTAAGGGCGCCTTCGATGCGCTCGGACATCCGGTGTGCGACGTGGACTTTCCCCACTACGAGACGGCCGACATCCAGGTCTCGGTCCAGTATCTCGTGTACGCCATCCGGCGAGAAGCCAAGCAGTCCAGACGGAAGATCGCGATCTTCGGGATCAGCCAGGGGGGCCTGTTGCCGAGACTCGCTCTGACGTATTGGCCGGATCTCCGAGCCAAGGTGAGCGATGTGCTGGCAGCGGCTGGTACCGAGCATGGCACGACGGTCAGACCTCGTTGCTCAGCTCGCAGGCCTTGTCCCCCGGCCGACTGGCAGCAGCAAGCCGGATCTCACCTGCTTAGAGCGCTCAATGCACAGCCGGTGGAGGCGCCGGGTCCAACGTCCTGGACCACTGTGCGCTCTGCGACCGATGAGGTCGTTCAGCCGCAGACCGGCAAGCACCCGACCTCGGCGCTGAGGGGTGCGTCCAACATCCTTATCCAGAGCGTGTGCCCAGGCCGCACGGTGACTCATATCGGGACGGCTGTCGACTCGGTCACGTTCGCGGCGTTTGTCGACGCGATCACCCACCGCGGGCCAGCGAAGGTCTCGCGGCTCCCGAGGGATGTGTGTTCGCACCCATACGCGCTCGGCCTCGACGTGTCCGCAACCGATGCCCTGCTCGCCGGATCGAGCGCTCTGATCCAGGGCCAGACGAAGAATGTCCCGACCGTCATGGCCGAACCGAAGGTCCGCAGCTACTTCCTGCCGCACTGAGCATCGGCGCGATCCCGCGCCTAACAGCACGGCGGCCTGAAGAGCGCGGCCATCGGACTCGCTGCTCGCCGGCAACGACGTCACCGTCATCGCCCTCTGGCTCGGCCACGAGCAACTCTCGACGACCAACATCTACCTACACGCCGACATGACCCACAAGCAGCAGGCGATCGACCGGGCCAAACCCCTCGACGCCAAACCCGGCCGCTATCGACCCCCCGACACGCTCCTGAAGTTCCTCGAGGACCTCTGAATATGCCGACCTCCGCTACGCACAAACCCTCCTCAGCACCGACTTCCCGACCCCCGTCGGCAAAACGACCGGGTCGGCCTAATGATGCTTGTGCCGACGTCGGCACAACCACCAGCTCCGCCACGCTCACGCCGTCGAGATGTCACGGGAAGGCGTGCCCGTGGTGGTCATACAGCGCCAACTTGGACACGCGGACCTTGGGATCACCTCTGCGTATCTGCGCGGAATCGATAACACCGAGATCATCCACACCGTCCACGAGCGGCCCGCACCGATGATCCCGGCAACCAACGGACTCCTCACCCTGCGCTAGACACGCTGGCCGGTGCTAACGATCGTCAAGGAGCACCGCAGACAAAACGCCCTGCTCCTGAACTCACGATGCAGGCCGTCCTGACGGCACCACCGAGCACCGCGTCGAACGACTGCTGCTCGATCGAAGGGGCTGTCTCGCGCGTCGGATCTGGTCATGGTAGGGCTGCTGCTCGTTCGTGAAAGCAGCAGTATCGCGGCCCCCCAGCTGCAGATTCCTTGGGCGCTCCTGGCCGAAGGGATCGCGCAGTTTGCAGTGATCGAACGCGGATCACCTGCCGCAGCGTGTCAGGGGACGAGTCTGCGCCAGAGCCGACATCCGCCTCCGGTGGCGCTCTGCGGCGGACTTGGTCGCCTTCGCGGGTCGTGAGAACGAGACGGTCGAGTTCGTTGTTAGCAGCAGAGAGATCATCGACTGTCGGGTGGCTGATGCCCGCCCTAATTGCGTGGATCAGACGCTCGACCCGAGGCGATCCTCTCCTTACAGTGCTCAGCGGCTTACAACCTCAGGGGCGCGCGTTTGTTTGACACCAGGATGGAGGGGGCTATATGGACCGCGATCACGGCGATGAGGGCCGACTAGGCTGATGAGCCCACACCGGTTCCCGACGATTCGCGTGCGCTACGGGATCGTGCTCGGTGCCGCCGTCGCGGCGGTTGCGGTCCTCGGGCACGCGACTGTGGTGCGAGCCGGTTCTCCTCGGTCGGTGTACTTCTTCAGCAACAACGCGCAGCCGATCAATAGTCACAACCGATTGGTGATGCGTCCAAAGGGCTTTGTTCTGTTCTTGGATGGCCAGTGGGTGCTGCAGAACTTGCGCTGGACCGGCTGGGGATCGGCAGTTGCTCGCGCCACCGGCGTGAGCAACTCTTCCACCGCCAACCCCGATGCGGCGCGTGGTCGGCGGATCAAGACTTGGGCTGAGATGACGCTGTCCCACCCCGTGCGCTGGCACGGCCACGAGGTGTACGGATGCTTCAACATCCTCGTACCTCCGCCAGCCAGCGATCTGAGCGGTTGCGTCCTGCCGAATCCGCCGATCGGGAGCGGTTGGCTATTCAACGGGAATGGCGGAGTGGAGTTCCTCGCCCCCGGGAAGCGGATCTGGTGCGGAATCAACAACACGCAGTCGTTCTGTGTCGGGTACAAGAATGGGCAGGCTGTTTTCGGCATCCCCTCGCTTGGTGCGACTCTGTCTCCGGGCGGGAGTGTCGCGCTGTGTTCGGTGTCAGGCACCCCGAACGCGCAGGACGGGTGCGCGCAGAACTGGGATGCCGCCGCGCCTGTCCTAGCGATCGGCCACAGAGTCGAAGCCGACAACGTCGTGTGCCGGTCCCAGCGCGACGGGATCGTCTGCACGATTGCGACCGGCGTCCACAAGGGCATGGGGTTCCGGGTCGACGGCAGCACCGTGAGTCAACTGACATGAGGGCTGACGGAGCCAGCGAGGGTCGGAGCGTCTCAGCCGGACGTTCGTACAGACGCGGAGCTCGGCGAGGGGTCATGGTCCCGGGGCGAATGCTGAAGTTTGCACTTGTCGCGGCATTGGTCGCGTACTGTCTGCCCGGAGTTGCGGTCGCGCGCCGCTTGGCGACCGGCGACACAAAGGGCGCCGTCATCGCGGCGGTTCGGCGTGCTGGGGGGATCGCCACGTCGCAGACCGCATCGTGTCTCCGTGTGTACATCTCGACCGTGAACTCGACCTGGGCGACCATGCAGTTCGTGTACTCACCAAGATGCGAGCGGCACGACGGGAACGGTGTGGCCGTGATCCACCGCATCCACGGGCGATGGCACTTCGTGGCCGCCGGAAGCGCATTCTCGTGCCCGATTCCGGGGCACATCCCCAAGAGGGTCCAGGCCGACCTCAGATTGTTCTGCGTTCCACGCTGACTGTTGCGCGCGCGACATTCGCTAGACCGTCCGTTTCAGCTATCGACTGAGCGCGAGCGGTGGCGGCGTGCGGAATGTTTCCCATACGGAAGGCCGGCGTGACTTCTGGTTTGTCACCACACCGGCAGCGCGACCGAGGGCTGCTCCTCCGGGCTAATCGCAATCGTCCGCTCGAGCGTCCCTCTCACTTGTGCTTTGTGGCGGCCGACAGCCGTTGACGCACTTGCGCCTTGGCGACGAAGGGATCACCAGGGCATGCCAGCTCTTTGGCGGCTCGCACCGGCTCCGCGGCGCTGCCTCGGGGGTCTCGACATTGGCGACGAGGAGGTCGCTGCGGGATACGGCTGGGACACCCGCTTCGCCGACGTCGCGATACTCAGCTCGGAACGTCGCGACACGGTCGAGATCGTTCCGCAGCAGGAGCGGCGTGAGCGGCAGGGTCGACACCTGCTCGTGCGGGCGAGCGGTACTTAGGGTGCTTGCTGGGCTGCCGGCGCCCGGCCCGCCGGGCAAGCGGTCCGGTCGCGCCGATCGCGTCGCCTACGCACCAATCTGAGCACCGGTGTGCCGATCGCCAACGTGGCCCCTGTTGTCCGATACCGGTCACGCGACCGCCGGCGGCGCGGCTGCTGCTTTGTTGCTTGCACAATCCGGGGGTCTGGCTAGCACTGAGGCGCGTCGAGGTCGGCCGTCGAGCACTCGCGAGTGCCGTGCGCGCTACCGCGCAAGCGAGGGCAGCTGCCGGCGGCATTGCCCTGCCGTGGCGCGAAAGCGGGGCGCGGACACGGGGAGCTCTCGTTAGCCGAATCCTCACCGGACCCTCAGCGTGTCACCGCCCCACGATGGCTCCGTCGGAGTGCGAGCTGGGATTTGGTAGATCCTCGGGTCAAAGCACGGCCTATGAGGAGCGATTCGGGCCGTGGAGCGCGTTATTCGAGACGTTCTGGACGGAACGGAGCTTGTCGGCTCGGGCTGGGCATCCTGACGGCGTCTACTTTCTGCGTTGCGATCGTCCCAGCTCGCGCGGTACGCTGGAAGATGAGGGTTGGGGCGCACAGGATCCTCCGACGCCTGGCGCTCGTTCGGCCGGCCATTTTGGAGGGATCGATTGCGCGGTATCGACGAGGCGAACGAATCGAAGTTCGCGCTGCCGGTCGGCACCGTGACTTACCTGCTGACCGATATCGAGGAATCGACCCGGTTGTGGGAGACGCACGCCGAAGCGATGGCCGAAGCTGTGCCCTCCCATTACTCGTTGCTGTCTGATGCCGTGGGCCGTCATGGCGGTGTGCGGCCGGTCGAGCAGGGCGAGGGCGACAGTATCGTGGCGGCGTTCTCGCGCGCCTCGGATGCGGTGGCGGCGGCGCTGGAAGCCCAGCTGGCCCTGTCCACACGGGTGTGGCCGGACGGGCTGCAGCTCCGCGTCAGGATCGGCGTGCACACCGCGGAGGCGCAGCTGCGTGACGAGGGCAACTATTTCGGCGTCGCGCTGAGCCGGTGCGCGCGTTTGCGGGCGATCGCTCATGGCGGTCAGACGTTGCTGTCGCGTGCCGTGCACGATCTCGTCGTCGATCGGCTTCCCGATGGTGTGGGGCTTATTGATCTTGGGATGCACCGGCTGAGGGATCTGGAGCGCCCGGAGCATGTCTTTGCGGTCGACCATCCCGACCTCCCGATGAGCGCGGAGCCGCGGCGTGCGCTGAACAAACACTCGACGTCGGGCGATCTCGCGATTGAACTCAGCAGCCTCGGCATCGGGGCGGGGTCTGCGCGGCCGCTGCTCGAACGCGATGGGGAGCTGGCAGCGTTGCAAGAGGCGGTCGCCGCCGCTCGGGCAGGAGACGGGCGGCTGGTGGTGATCGAGGGGAGCGCGGGGATCGGGAAGTCGAGCCTGCTCGCCGAGTCACGGGCGATCGCGAGCGGCGCCGGCATGCGGGTGCTCGGGGCACGGGCCGGCGAGCACGAGGCCGAGTTCGCGTTCGGTGTCGTCAGGCAGCTGTTCGAGCAGCTGTTCGCGAACGCCTCCGCGGACCAGCGGGCCGAACTTCTCGCCGGAGCCGCTGCGCTCGTGGAGCCGCTATTTCCTGGTGTCCAGCCGGGGCCGCCGCCGACGCTCGCCGAGTCGCCCTTCGCGATTCAGCACGGGCTCTACTGGCTGGCCGCGAACCTGGCCTACTTGCAGCCGACCTGCTTGATCGTCGACGATCTGCACTGGTCCGACGGACCGTCGCTGCACTGGCTGGGGTACCTCGTCCGTCGGCTGGAGGGGCTTCCGCTCGTCTTTGTCGCCGCGACGCGACCTTCCGAGCAGGGCCACGACCCGGCGCTGCTCGACGAGTTTCTCACCGACCCGGCGGCCCTGATCATCCATCCTGCTCCGCTGACGTTTCCCTCGATCACGCAGCTCACCCGCACGCGGCTCGGGCTCGAGCCGGCTGATGCGTTCTGCGCCGCCGTCGCCGTTGCCACGGGCGGAAACCCCCTGTTCGTGGGTGCACTGCTCGACGCGATCGCTCAAGAACGGCTCGAGCCGACTGGCGGGCACGCGAAGGCCGTGCTTGGGCTTGGTCCGCGCGCGATCTCCCGAGCGGTCTCGGTCCGCCTCGGCCGCATGCCGCCAGACTCGATCGCGATCGCCAGAGCGGCGGCGATTCTCGGCGACGGAAGCGAGCTTCGCCACGCCGCCGCGCTCGCCGAGCTCGACCTCATCGTTGCAGGCCAGGCGGCAAGCAGGCTGGTGCGGGTCGATCTCTTCCGTGCGACGGACCCGATCGAGTTCTTCCACCCGGTCGTTCGCTCCGCCCTGTACGACACAATCGACGCCGGGACCCGGATCGTGCTGCATCGCCGTGCGGCCGACATCCTCGCGGCGGCCGGGGCTCCACCCGAGCGGGCGGCCGGACACCTCCTCCGGGTCGCACCGACCGGCGACGCGGGTGTCGTGCGTGCGCTGCGAATCGCCGCCGACCGAGCTCTCGCAAGCGGCGCGTACACGACCGCAGTCGACTACCTCCGCCGGGCCCTCGCCGAGCCGCCGGAGGGTGAGGAGCGGTTCGAGGTCCTGCTCGAGCTCGGCCTCGCGGAACGCCGAATCGGGGCGCCCGAGGCCGTCGGCCGACTGGAGGCGGCGATGCACGCCGCCACCGAGCCGACTCGCCGCGCCTGGGCCGGACTCGAATACGGTCGGACCCTCTTCTACGCGAACCGCCTCGTGGACGCGATCACGGTCCTCAGCGAGGCGTCCGACGCGCTCGGCGACGACGATCCAGACCTCAAGGAGCGCTTCGACGCTGAGATCATCGGGTCCGCCCGCTGGGTCGCCGACTACTACCCGCTCGCGGCCGAGCGCCTCGCCGCGATCGACGAGACCAAGCTCCACGGCGGGGGAGGCAGCGCCCAGCTCCTCGCCACACTCGCTGTCGACGAGGCAGTCCGCTGCGGCTCACGCGAGCAGGCAACGCGGCGCGCACGGCAGGCGCTCGCGATGGGTGTCCTCCAGGACGAAGAAGCGATCGGCTATTACCACGCGGTGAACGCCCTGTTCATGGCCGGAGAGGCCGAGGAAGCCTGCGCCGCCTACGAGCAGGCCGTGCGGCGAGCCAGGCTGCGCGGAGATCCCTTCGCGCTGTCGAACCTGCTCGGCTTCCTCGCGCACGTCCGGCTCCGACTCGGTCGCCTGCTCGACGCCGAATCCGACCTTCGCGAGGGACTTGAGCTCAGCCGCGCCGCCGCGGCGGCCTCGACCGCCTTCCAGTGGCACGCCGGCACACTCGCAGAGGTCCTGATCGAGCGCGGCGAGCTCGAGGAGGCGGGCGCGCTCGTCGAGAGCGCGCGCCTCGACGACCAGCCGGCCGAGAACATGCAACTCTTCTTCCTTCGTGCCGCGCGCGGGAGGCTGCACCTCCTGGCGCACGAGCCGGAACAGGCGCTGGCGGATTTCCAGACGATCATCGACGTAGCAGTGGCAGGCGGCGCGTTCAGCCCCGTCTGGATCCCGGCGAGGTCACTCGCCGCGCTCTCCCTCCACCACCTGGGACGCGACGCCGAAGCCTCCACACTCATCGAGCAGGAGCTCGACTTCGCCCGCGTCTGGGGCGCACCGGTCGGGATCGCCGTCTCACTGCGAACCCTCGGGCTGGTCAGCGGCGGCGCGGACGGCCTCGCCATGCTCATGGAAGCCACCGACATGCTCGAGCCGACGACGGCACGGCTCGAGCACGCACGCGCACTCGTCGAGTACGGTGGTGCGCTCCGCCGGTCGAAACAGCGGATCGAGGCACGCGAGCGGCTCCGAGAAGGAGTCGAGATCGCGCACCGGCTCGGCGCGCTCGCGCTCGTTGCGCAGGCGAACGACGAGCTCGCCGCGACTGGAGCACGACCGCGCAAAGTCGTGCAAACAGGGCTCGAAACGCTCACCGCAAGCGAGCGCAGGGTCGCGCAACTCGCCGCCGACGACATGAGCAACAAGGACATCGCTCAAGCGCTGTTCGTCACCGTCAAGACCGTCGAGGTGCACCTCAGCAGCGTCTACCGCAAGCTCGAGATTAGCTCGCGACGACAGCTCGCCTCCACCCTCGCGGGCGATCTCTAATCGCAGCTCATCACCCAAGGCCGGGATCGGCGGGCCTCGCCACGACGGTCACGATCACCAACACCTCGCCGTCCGCTTGGCCGGTGAGCGGTGACCCCACTTCGGTCCTTGTTTGGGGTTAGACGGCGGCTTGGGGGCGGGGGTGAGGCCGTAGCGGCGCATCACCGCGCCTATCGCGGCCAGATCCGGCGGACCGCCTGCAGTGGTTCGCCGGCTGCCGGTCGGCGGAAGTCACTGTCAGCCTTCCCAAGTCGACCGCTCCCGCTGCGCGGTCAGGGTGGCGGTCGGATGCTCGGAGCGCGCGGCCACGACGCTCATCCTAGGGACCGCCGGCGAAAGATTAGGGGCAGATTCGGGTCGCCTCCGATGCGAATAGAACGGGTCGGGCGGCAGTCTCGGAGTCGTGACGAACAAACTCCAAGGAGGACTCATGCGATTCCACCGTTTCAGCAGCGCAGGCACGCTCGCCGTCGTCTGCCTGGCGACCGCGATGTTGATGCTCGATATCGCCGTGGTCAACACCGCCTTGCCGAAGATCGCGGCCGATCTGCGCTCCAATCTGACCGGCATCCAGTGGATCGTCGACGCCTACACCCTCGCGTTGGCGGCGGTCGTATTGACGGCCGGCTCGATCGCCGACCGGAGCGGCCGCCGGCTGATCTTCACCTCGGGAATGGGGCTCTTCACCGCGACCTCGCTCGCCTGCGCGTTCGCGTCCGACATCGCCGTGCTCGACGCGGCAAGGGCGCTGCAAGGGATCGGGGCGGCGATGATGTTCGCGAGCTCGCTCGCGATCCTCGTCGACGCGTTCCCGACCGATCCCGGGCGGGCGAAGGCGTTCGCCGCCTACGGCGCAACGATCGGCGCCTCGTTCGCCGTCGGACCGCTCGTCGGAGGCGCGCTCACGAGCGGGATCAGCTGGCGGGCCGTCTTCTACATCAACCTGCCGCTCGGCATCGCTGCTCTCGCCGCGAGCTACAGATGGCTGCGCGAGTCACGAGACTCCTCGCCCAGGGCGATCGACCGGATCGGCCAGGCGACCCTCACCGGCGGCCTGTTCCTGCTCGTCCTGGCCCTGTTGCGCGGCAATCAAGAAGGTTGGGGAAGCACGCGCATCGTCGCCGAGCTCGTCGGTGCCGCCGTCTGTCTCGCGCTGTTCGTGGTCACGGAGAGCCGGGTTGAGCAGCCGATGCTGCCGCTGAGTCTGTTCCGCCGCCCCGATTTCAGCGGCGCCCAGATCGCCGCTTTCGCAGTCTCTGCCTCCTTCTTCGCGCTGTTTCTCTACACCACTCTCTACCTACAGGAGGTGCTGCAGCTCTCGCCGATCGAGGCCGGACTCGTCTACCTGCCCGGAACGTTCCTTCTGTTCGCCGTCGCGGGCGCGACCGCGCAACTGCCGCGCCGCATCCGCCCCGGCCTGCTGGTCGTCGTCGGGCTCGCGCTGGTCGCTGGGGGGCTCGCCCTGATGACCCTCGCCGGCGCGCATTCGTCCTGGACGGCGCTCCTGCCGGGCGAGCTCGTCGTCTGTGTCGGCACGGGGCTCCTCAACCCCGCGCTGGCGGCGGTCGCGATGGGCTCCGTCTCCGAGCGGCAGAGCGGGCTCGCGGCCGGCGTCAACGACGCCTTCCGTCAGGGAGGCATCGCCGTCGGGGTCGCCGCCTTTGGCGCCCTCGTCCCCGCCGCGGCCGCACTCGGCCACGGATCGCCGGCCGCATACGTCGCCGGCATGCACACCGCCCTGCTCGTCGGCGCCGCGCTCGCCGCAGCCGGAGCACTCGCCTCGGCAGTGCTGCTGACCGGCCTGCGCAACAAGGCGCCGACCGGCGACCTGGCCCCGAACCCCGCCTGACCACCACCACCCACGAGAACAGGAGTCCTCAAATGACGACCACCGCACCCACACGAAAGATCGAGCGCTCGGTCACCGCGCTCGCCGGCAGAGTCGTCCTCCCCGAACACCCGAACTGGGACGAGGCACGGCTCGCCTGGAACCTCGCTGTCGACCAGCAGCCGGCCGCCGTCGTCTTCCCCGAATCGGCAGAGGACGTCATCGCCGCCGTCGAACTCGCCCGGGCCCTCGAGCTCCGCGTCACCGTCCAAGGAACCGGTCACAACGCTGGCCCGCTCGGGTCACTCCAGGACACCATCCTGGTCAAGACCGAGCGCATGCGGAGCGTCCACATCGACCCAAAGGCGCGGCTCGCCCGGGTCGAGGCGGGCACCCTATGGCTCGAGGTCGTTGAAGCGGCGGCGCAGTACGGGCTCGCGGCGCTGGCGGGCTCGTCGCCCGACGTGGGCGTGGTCGGCTACGCGCTCGGCGGCGGCCTCAGCTGGTTCGGCCGCAAGTACGGACTCGCCGCCAACGCGGGGCGAGCGATCGAGCTCGTCACCGCGGACGGCCGGCTGGTTCGCTGCGATCGCGAGCACGAGCCCGATCTGTTCTGGGCGCTGCGCGGCGGTGGCGGCAGCTTCGGCGTCGTGACCGCAATCGAGCTTGAGCTGTTCCCGCTCGAGCACGCGTATGCCGGTGTGCTGTTCTACCCGATCGAGCGCGGCAGCGAGGTTCTGCACGCCTGGCGCGAGCTGACGCACAGCGCCCTGACGCCCGACGAGCTGACCACCGTCGGCCGGTTCTTGCGGCTCCCGCCAATCCCGGAGATCCCCGAGCCGGTTCGCGGCAAGTCGTTCGTGATCGTCGAGGCCTATCACGTCGGCGACCCGGCCCAGGCCGACGAACTGCTCGCCCCCCTGCGGGCGCTCGGACCCGTCAACGACACGATCCAGACCGTCCCGATGCCGGCGCTCAGCCACCTCCACATGGACCCCGAACACCCCGTGCCCGCAGCTGGCGACGGACTGATGCTCGCTGACCTCCCGCCGCAGGCGGTGGACGCATTCGTCGAGGCCGCGGGCGAGGGCGCCCAGTTCCCACTCCTGACCGTCGAGCTCAGACATCTCGGCGGCGAGCTGGGCCGCGCGCACCCGGCGCATGGAGCGCTCTCCTCAATCGACGCTCAGTACTCGATGTATGCAGCGGGGAGGGTGCCGGTCCCCGAACTGGAAGGACCCGTGCGCGCACACGTAAGAGCGGTAGAGGCGGCGCTCGCGCCGTGGGCCGCATCCCGCATGTACCTGAACTTCGCCGAAACGCAAGGCGATCCGGCGAGCTTCTGGAGCGAGCAGGCCTACCAGCGCCTGCGACGCATCAAGGCCACGGTCGACCCCGACAACCTCATCCGCTCAAACCATCCCGTCCCAGCAGCCCGCTGAGAACAAGCCGACCCCCGGAGCGGTGCGCCCGACAACCCCCGGGCGCACCGCTCGGCGGAACGCCTCCGGCGGAATAACGCGTGCACGGCAGAGCAGGTCTCGCGCCGCGCCTCATAGCGCACCCGCTCCTCGCCACAACCGCGCAAACTGCGCATCGCGGACGGATCGGACTGACCATCCCCCAAGGCGCTAGCCTGGCGACGCGGAGCGACTGGAAAGTAGCTCGTAAACAGGGGAATGGAGCGGGAAACCACGAGTTGCTGGAGACCGACGGGGGCAGGAGCGTGGTGACTCCCAACGACGCACGACACTCATCGCTGAGCTCAGCGCGGTTGGGTCCAGGTTCTCAGAGTCGGTCGCGGGCGATGAGCCGGGTCCAGTCGGAGGCGAGCGAATGCTTGAGGGTGCAGGCTGCGATTGGTTGCCCGTGCTCTTCGTTGTCGAGGTGCCAGCGGTTGTCCACCCGAGCCAGCACGGTCCATGACCTGCATAGGACCTCGAGGTCCGGTGTCCGGTAGCCCACCGTGAGGACGAAGCGCTCCGGGAGTCGGTTTGGGTGCCAGAACTGCCAGCTGAGGTGTCCGCTGAGGATCGTTGGAAGCCCCCGTCCGTAGAACGCAAGCGCCGAGGCTTCGCCGTAGTTGTGGGCGAGCACCGCGCCGTTTGAGCGGTCGGCGGGCGAGAGCGCGCTCCAAGCGTGCTCGACCTGAGCGGTCATCTCCGGCCAGCCGATCTCGTCCTTGAAGTAGCCGATCTTCCAGATGCTGGAGTTGACGAGTTGCCGGGTCGAGTAGAAGGGGATGACGATCGGCCCTGCCAGGGCGATGACCGCTACCTGAAGCGCGAGCCCGCTAGCGACGAGCGCCAGCCGCCTCCTGGTTCGCAGCCAGCCGTCGACGGCAACTGCTCCCGCGGCGACGGCCAGTGCGTCCGCCGGGAGGGGGTAATAGCTGCGGCCACGCTCGAGGAGGAAGAGTCCCGTGACGAGGATCGGAATGAGCGCCAGAGCGCGTAGCCCGCGTCGCGACAGCCATACCACGCCAGCGGCGGCGAGGACGCTCGTGGCACCGAGGAACAGGAGCTGCTCCGCGATGTAGGCCGGGCGTGAGGTGCCCGAAGCGGTCTGGGCGTTTTGGCTTGAGAAGAAGTGGACGCTTGGCCAGCCGTGCTGGACCTGCCAGACCAGATTTGGGGCCAGCAGCGCCACGGCGATCGCCAGCCCCAGCCACGGCCACACGCTCGCCAGCCGCCGGCGCTCGCCTCCCAGGATGAGCGCGGCCGCGAACACAAGGATCAGGAAGCCGATCGTGTACTTGGCCTCGAGCCCGATACCGGCGATCAGGCCGAGCAGCAGCCAGAGGCGCGGCTCGCCCCGGACCAGCAGGCGCACCGCTACGTAGAGGAACGCTGTCCAGGCGAGGGCGTCGAGCCAGGTGGGGTGAAAGATGCTCGCCGACCCGAGGATGTACGGCGTCAGCGCCCACGCGGTCGCGGCAATCCACTGCGCTCTGCGCCCACCGCCGAGCTCGCGGGCGATGAACGCGACCAGGATCACCGTCGCTGCGCTCGCCGCAAGGCTGACCATGCGCAGGGCGAGCAGCGAGCCCGGCGCGAGCTTGTCGACCAGCCAGCCGACGACGGCCATCAGGGGCGGGAAGTCGACGTAGCCGAGGGCGAGGTGGTGAGCGGCCGTGAGGAAGTAGAGCTCGTCGCGGTCCCAGCCGTAGCGCGACATGAACGGCGCGCTCACCGCAACCAGGGCGGCGACGCCGGTGAGCCCGATCAGGAACGTCCCTCGCGCCGAGGAGCGCACGCGATCGCCGGCGGCCACGCGCGGCGAATGGCCCAGCTGGACGGGATACGTTCCCGTGCTCACCGCCCAGCCTCGATCGCGTTGGGCCGCAGCAACAAACGCTCGTGACCCTGGATGATCTGCCGCCATGCCCACGCAAAGTCGGCATCACGAACCGCCTGGTCGTGCGCGGCGAAGCGTCCGCCGACCTCGGAGGCGGCAAACCCGATCACGAACGTGCTCAACAGACGCTCGACCCTGGGCACGAGCTGGTCCGGGACGCCGGCGTCCCTGAGCGCGGCGTACGCAACTTCGCGCACGGCCAGCGCCGCGGGGGTTGTCACCGGCCGCCCGAGCAGCAACCGGAAGGCATCGGGATGACGGCCGGCCGCCTGACGCATGTTGCTTGCCAGAGCGTGCAGACGCTCCTCGCCCGGCAGGCTGAGATCCGGCACGGAGAGCTCCGCGAGCAGACGCTCGACCAGCCCGTCGAGTAGGTCGTCCTTGTCACGGACGTAGTGGTACAGCGACATCGCGGTCACTCCCAGGCGCGCCGCCACCGCCCGCATGCTGACCGCGGCAAGACCGCGTTCGTCGGCGAGGGCCAGGGTTTCGTCAAGGATGCGGTCGCGTGAGATCAGCGCTTGCCGCGGCATCAGGAAGGAAACTGTACACCGTATGTCTACGATGTACAGAAACAGGTATCTGGACGCGGTTCCGAAGTCCTCTTCGGTTCGGCTGGACAGGTGGTAAAGCGACTTGACGAGTGTATACTGGGCCGCATGAGTTTGTCAAGTGACTTTACTGAGCGGATCTCGGGAGCCCCCAGTCCGCCGCCGTTGATCGGCGCGCTGCTGCGGATCCCGTTCGAGACCGTGCGCGACCGGATGCTCGCCGGCCTGCACGAGCGCGGCTACACCGATCTGGTCGCCGCGCACCTCAACGTGTTGCAGTATCCCGGCCCCGAGAACCTGCGCCCGTCGGAGCTCGTGACTCGGACCGGGATGAGCAAGCAGGCGCTCAACTACCTTCTCGGCCAGCTCGAGCAGCACGGCTACCTCACCCGCCAGGACGACAACAGCGACCAGCGCTCCAAGCGGATCCACCTCACCCGGAAAGGACACGCGGCGATCAAAGCAATCCGCGAAATCGTTCGCGAGGTCGAGAGCGAATGGGAACAGCAGCTCGGAGCACAGAAGTTCGCGCAGCTACGCAACCTCCTCACAGAGCTTCACGCGATCACAGCACCCCCGGCCCACGCGGCCTAAGACCACACGCATCCACCACGCAACCAGCATCCACCCCGGCCCGCTGATGCAGCACTCGCTCGGTCGAGCCTGGGCCGAGCAGCGCGGCGCGTACATCCCGAACCGTCTAACAAACCGTCTAACAAGACGGGCAAATTCAGCCTCACGCAACCTCAGGCAAGATCAGGAAAACCGTGCAAATCGGCACCTATCTAACCCCAGCGAGGCGCCCTCATAACCCGAAAGGTCGCGGGTTCGAATCCCGCCCCCGCTATGCGAAACGCCTGCAAAGCGTGAGCTTCTCTTGTGCTGCGGTTTGGTGCGGAAATGGGCGTCTAACACACTTGCTGTTAGACGCGCCTTTGTTGGCGCCGTGCTGCGTGAGCAATCTGGCCGCAAAGAGCTGCCTTCCCGTGAGCGTGTGATCGCCGACCTTCGGGTTCTGATGATGCGCTGGGCCCGGACTTCCCGGATCCACGGGCCGGCTGAACGACGCGTCGAGCCCTGGATCTGGCGAGAAGCGAGACCGAGCAGGAGGTCCGGTCCCCGTCCTCATCCAATCCGGGTGATGGCGCCCCCAGCGCTTCATGTGAACCTCAAGTCGCCCCCCAGGAGGGATTGTCGGCGATCGCTGATGGGGCACGCGCATGAAGGACACGAATGTGGACGAGCTTGAGCCGCAGGCACACGGCGTCGAGCGCCGGAGCGATTCTGACGGTGCGGGCGCGAGGACGTCGCCAAGCTGGACGGCGGGTTCGGCGCCTGGAACGAAGCCGGCCGACGAGCACCAGTCGGACATCTAAGATCTCAAGCTCTCGACCTGTAGAAGGCGCGTATTACCTGCGTCCGAGTGGAGGGCGGTCATATGAGCCACACGAAACAGACGAAGAAGGATGGGCAGACGGTCCAGAAGCTCGGCCGCAAGCGGTACGAGAAGGAGCTCGCTCGTCTCCAGGGGGAGTTGGTTCGGCTCCAGGAGTGGGTGGTGCGCGAGGGGACCAAGGTCTGCGTCGTGTTCGAGGGCCGTGACACGGCCGGGAAGGGTGGGGTGATCAAGCGGATCACCGAGCGTGTGAGCCCGCGCGTGTTCCGGGTCGTCGCGCTCCCGGCACCGACCGAGCGTGAGAAGTCCCAGATGTACGTCCAGCGGTACCTGTCGCATTTTCCGGCGGGTGGCGAGGTCGTGATCTTCGACCGTAGCTGGTACAACCGCGCCGGCGTCGAGCGGGTGATGGGCTTTTGCTCCGAGGACGAGGCTTTCCGCTTTTTGCGACTGGCGCCGTTGGTTGAGCGGGCGATGGTCGACTCGGGGATCATCCTGATCAAGTACTGGCTCGAGGTCGGCCAGGATGAGCAGACGCGGAGAATTGAGTCGCGCATCAGCGACCCCCGTAAGGTCTGGAAGCTGTCACCGATGGACCTCAAGTCCTACAGCCGCTGGTATCACTACTCGCGGGCCCGTGACGAGATGCTCGCGGCGACCAGCACCGAATTTGCTCCCTGGCACGTCGCTGACTCAAACGACAAGAAGCGCGCCCGGCTCAACATCATCAACCATTTGCTGGAGCAGATCCCCTACGAGTGCCCACCCAAGGAGCCCGTCGTGCTCCCCGCGCGCGAGAAACGGAAGGGTTACCGCGAGCCCGACCACTCCCACCGGTACATCCCGGCAAAGTATTGAGTCTCAGCGAAGACGACTCACCCATACCGGTGCGCAATTCGTGGCGAGCGCTCCAGCGCGTGCAACACCGCCGGCCGGCAAGCCTCAGCCCGCGAAGGTGGACGGCGTCTCTGTGGCTCGTCGCTGGCGAGCGCGCGCAGCCCCTGGAAGCGAGCGCGACGCCATCATGAATCCCCACTGAGCTCATGAATCCGCGGCCAGCTCCGGGGCCCGCGGCCACGGACTGCCGCGTTTCCGATGGCTTCTATGCTTCCCTGCGCGCGATCAGCTTGCCGATCTCCCACAGGACGAAGAGAAGCACCGCCGCAGCGAGCGCCAGTCCGAACTGTGGGGCCTTCAGCGGCGCGGTGTTGAGCAGCCGGTTGAAGAGGTCCATCTGAGTGATCATCACGGCGAGCGCGAGTTCCGCGATCGCAGTCCAGTTCATCTGGGGGTTGTCGAACGTCTCGCTGGCCAGTGTGGAGAGCGAGACGCTGCGGCTTTCGTAGGCAGCGACGACGAGCATCAGCGCGAACGCCGACAGCCCGATCGATGACCCGATCATGGTGCTGTGGTAGTGCTGCTTGCCGAAGTAGATCAGCGCGTCGAGGCAGATCGCCATGTAGAGGCCGACGAGCCCGGAGGTGAGCTTCACGCCAGTTGTCATGATCGACTCGGTGCTCGGCCGCGGGCGCAGCCGCATCAGGCCGGCCGTCGCTTGGTCCAGTCCGAGCGCGACGCCGAATGGGGCGCTGACGAAGAAGTGGATGTACAGCACCTGTGCCGGGGTGAACGGCTGGCCGGCGGCGATGTTCAGCAGGGTCGCGCCGAGGAAGGTGAGGACGAACGCGACGAGCGAGATCATGACGAAGCGGACGTACTTGGTGAGGTTGTCGTAGAGCTTGCGTCCCTGTTCGACGGCACGGACGATCGTGGCGAAGTCGTCGTCGGTGAGGATCATCCGGCCGGCGTTCTTCGCCACCTCGGTGCCGCTGCCCATCGCGATGCCGATGTGGGCGGCCTTGATCGACGGTGCGTCGTTGACCCCGTCACCGGTCATTGCGACAACATCGCCCTTCTGCTTCAGCGTGTCGACGAGCAGCACCTTGTGCTCTGGGGCGACGCGGCCGACCACGCCGATGCGGTCGATCCGCGCCAGGCGCTCCTGTTCGTCGAGCGCCGCGAAGTCCGCGCCGAGGATCGACTCTCCCTCGATTCCGAGCTGCTTGGCGATCGCCGCGCCGGTGATCACGTCGTCCCCGGTGACCATGCGCACACGAATGTGCGCCTTGTGGGCGTCGTGCACGGACTGCTTAGATTCGGTGCGCGGCGGGTCGACCATCCCCACGAGGCTGGTGATCTCCAGGCCCTCGACGTAACCGAGGAGGTCACCGTCAGGATCGAACGACACCGGATCGAGGTCGCGGAAGCCTGCGGCCATCACGCGCAGCCCGCCTTCTTCCATCCTGCGGACGTTGGCTTGCGCGCGGGTGCGCAGATCGGTGTCCCAGGGGATGCTCTGACCGGCGGACAGCGCGCTGGCGGCGTGACTCATCACCGCCGGCGCCGCGCCCTTCACGTAGCAGCGCACGACTTCCTTGCCTGACGCATCCGAAGTCTTCGTGAACGCCGCCATCAGCTTGTATGTGGGATCGAACGGCAGTGTCGCCAGCCGCGGGTAGCGCCCACGCGTCGCGTCGATGTCGAGGCCCGCCTTGTGGGCCAGCACCAACAGCGCACCCTCGGTCGGATCGCCCACCACCTTCCCATCCACGAGCTTGGCGTCGCTCGCGACCACATAGGGCACGATCGCGTCCTCGATCGTGTCCGAGGAACCCGCGGCATGGTGAACCTTTCCCTCGAGCTCATAGCCTGAGCCGGAAATCGTGTACCGGTCGGTCGGATCGAGCACCTCGACCGCGGTCATCTGGTTCATCGTCAGCGTGCCGGTCTTATCCGAATTGATCGCCGAGGTCGAACCGAGCGTCTCAACCGAAGCGAGATCCTTCAACACCGCCCCGTGCCGAGCGAGGTCCGCCGCGCCGAGCGACATCACCACCTGCAAGACCGTCGGCATCGCCTCCGGGATCGCCGCGATCGCGAGCGCGACCGCGCTCGTGAACACGACCGTTGAGGACTGGTCCCGCTGCGCCCCCAGCACGAACATGACCACCATCGTCAGCCCCGCAGCCGCAGCGATCCACAACGTCAGCGTATTCAGCTGCCTAGTCAGCGGCGTCTGCTCTCTCGCAGTGGTCGCGAGCATCCCGGCGATCTTCCCCACCTGCGTGTCGGCTCCCGTGGCGGTCACGATCATCACGCCGCTGCCGTGCGTGACCGGCGTATGCATGAACGCCATGTCGATCTGATCCCCAGGAGCGAGATCTGTGCCGTCCGGCGGCTCGACCCCCTTCGAAGCGGGCACGCTCTCGCCCGTCAGCGCGGACTCATCGATCTGCAACGAACTCGCTAGGATGATCCGGCCGTCCGCCGGGACCTCGTCCCCCGCCGCCAACAGCACGACATCGCCGACGACCACCTCTTCCGCAGCGATCTCCGCCTCGGAACCATCGCGACGGACCCGCGCGGTCGCCTTCACCATCGCCTTCAGCGCGTTCATCGCGCTCTCCGCCTTGCCCTCCTGCCGCAGCCCCACGACAGCGTTCAGCACCGTGATCAGAAGCAGCAGTACCCCCGTGCTCCACTCCTTGATCACCAACGACACGACCGCCGCCCCCACCAGGATCATCTGCATGTAGCTTCGGTACTGCCCGACGAACCGCCGCCAGCCGGGCACCGACTGCTCCACCGGCAGCGCGTTCGGCCCATGCCGATCGAGTAGCTCTGCGGCCTGCGAGCTGGTCAGCCCGACGGCCGGATCGACGCCGAGATGCCCCGTCACCTCCTCGGCGGTGGCGCTGTACCACTCGTCGGCGCCCGTGGGCGGGTGCGCTGGTCGGCGTGTTTCCGTCGCCATTTCACCGCACCGGCTCAGAGCCCCGCGTGTCGACCGCGCTCGAGATGACGGCCGTCGCGTCGCGTCGCTGATGCTCAAACGGGTCAGGCCCAACGCCCTTCGGTGCTTGCGCCTCGAGGGTTTGCTTGACGTCGAGCAGCGTCTCGCGCTGTTGCTGTATGGCAGGCGGGAAGCCGGGGTCGAAGCCGGACGCCACACGCAATGGCTCGATGAACTCCTCGACTCGCTTCCGCCGCTTATCCGCCACCTCTTGCTCCCAAGCTCGATCGCGTGTTGACCTACTCAACAGTGACGGCGTCGCGGGAGACCCGCATCACCCCGATCAGGTGAGAAAGCCTCGGCGGCACGCAAGCGGCCCGTTGATGCGCTTCTGTCGCGGCAATGAACTGCCGGCCCCGATCACTCGGCAGCCTCACGCTGGCTTGAGGCTCGCCTACGAAGCGACGCCGGCGTGCGCGGCCGCGCGGAGGCCGGTCGTCGCGGCTTGATCGCCCCGGCGTTAGCCAGAGCGCGATGTAGCTGCAAGCAGAGAGCGGCCTTCGGGGCGCATCGGGACCGTCTACCGCCGAAGCTGCGGAGCAGTCATGACTTCGCTGCCGCCAACGCGCGTCGGGCTTCCGCTATCGGACACGGGGGGCAGCGAGCGGATCGTGTCGGGGCGGTCCATGGACTCCTGTTAGCCCATTGCAGCTGTCTGATGAACCCGGCGGAGAGTGCCCCTATTCGCGCAAGGGAGCAGAAGCCGGCCGCAGATGTATGACGCTGCAGGGAGCGTTCCGGCGCGGCGGTGTCATCAGGCTGGCCGTGACTGCCGGCCGTTTTCGGGCTGATTCTGGACGGCAGCCGGATCATCCCGCGAGTCGCCATTCAGTCGAACGTCGCGGTGCCGTTCGGCCGGTGGGCGCGGACTACGACTTCCAGTCGGCGAGTTGTCTTGCCACGGGCGGGCGAGATTTCGTTACTGTTCGCCTCCGACGGCGGCGGCGTGTTGAACGGCCGAGACGAACCGCGGATCAAGGGGGCCCGAATGCTCAATGGAGCAGAGCTCGTCGAGCGAGGCGAGGAGCAGTGGGATTCCGCGCGTGCGGCGTGGAACTTGGCGGTCGACCAGCGGCCTGCGGTGGTGGCGCGGCCTGGCAACGCAGACGAGGTTGCTGCAGTCGTGAGTCATGCTCGCGCGAGCGGCTTGCGTGTCGCGGTGCAGGCCGAGGGACACAGCGCGGGCCCGCTGGCTGGGGTGGGCGAGGACACGCTCCTGCTGAAGACGGGGCGTATGACGGGGGCCGAGATCGACGTTGAGAATCGCCGCGCGCGCGTCGGTGCCGCTGCCAAGTGGCAGGACGTGAGCGCACTGGCCTCGCCGCAGGGCCTCGCCGGGCTATCCGGGTCCTCGGCCGAGGTCGGGGTCGTGGGTTACACCTTGGGTGGCGGACATGGCTGGCTTGCGCGCAAGCATGGGCTGGCGTGCAACAGCGTGGTCGCGGCCGACGTTGTCACCGCCGACGGACAGCTGGTGCGCGCCGACCGCGAGACCGAGCCCGACCTCTTCTGGGCGCTGCGCGGGGGCGGCGGGAACTTTGGGGTGGTGACGGCGCTTGAGTTCGAGCTCTACCCCGTGCCTGAGCTTTACGCCGGCATGTTGACTTGGCCGTGGGAGCGCACGGCTGACGTCCTCCACGCGTGGCGCGAGTGGGTCTCCGGTCTGCCCAACGAAATGGGCACGTGGGCGCGAATCCTTCAGGTCCCGCCGCTGCCCGATATCCCGGAGCCCGTTCGCGGGCGACAGCTGGTGGTCGTCGAGGCCGCCTACCTGGGCGCTGAGGAATTCGGACGCGAGCTGCTGCGGCCTCTGCGCGACCTGTCACCAGAGCTCGATACCTTCGCGGCCGTTCCGCCCGCGGCGCTGGGACATCTACACATGGATCCCGAAGATCCCGTGCCTTTCGCCATGAGCGGCCAGATGCTGGACTCGCTCCCCCCGGCGGCGATCGACACGATCATCGAGGCAGCTGGCCCTGACTCCGGATCGCCGCTTCTATCGCTCGAGCTGCGCCTGCTCGGAGGCGCGCTGACCGAGTCCCCGCCGGATGCGGGCGCCCTCGCGAGCCTCGACCACGCTTTCCTGACCCTCGGCGTCGGCATGGTCATGGACCCCGGCCTGGCGCCGGCGATCAACGCGCATTTGGACCTGGTCTCCAACGCACTCGAGCCGTGGGACTCGGGCGTCACATACGCCAACTTCATCGACGTCCCGATCGACACCCGCACGTGCTATCCGCCTGACACCTTCGACCGGCTCCAACAGACAAAGGCCCGCTATGACCGGCACGATCTTTTCCGGGCCAACCACCCGATCCCGTGCCCGGCGGCCGCGGGGTAGCACCGGCAAGCGTTCCGATCAGCCGAGGGCCCAGCGAGGCGGCTCCTGCTCCCGTTCTGGGGAGGACGAAGCACCCATTCGCGCACCGGCCGTGACCTCTCCTTCTGCGTGAACCGGGCACTCGCCTGCGGCTTCCAGATCGATCGATTTTCAGCGGTCCCGACGGGGCAACCAGCTTGAGCCGTGATGCGCTACCGCTTGTAACCCGATGCAGAACTCTCTCTTCGCGCGGGCGCAAACCGCGGGCGCCCATCTAGTGCGCGATCAGAACCTCTAGGGCGACGAGCCCCAGACCGATGGCGAGGTTGAGACCGACAGTGACCAAGGTCGCGGCCCGACTCAGGCGCTCTAGCCGCGCGTACCGGATGCCCTGAGCCGTGAGCGCAAGCACCCCGAGCCAGAGCGCGAGCTGAACTGCCGTCCGCTCCGCAAGGACCGCCGCAGCGCCGAGCCCGACTGCGGCCAGCGGGGGAATCGCTGCGGTCACAACTGAGTACTCGCGACGGGCAATCGCCGAAACCTCGGCGACTGTGACGCGACGTCCGAGCTCGAGGCTCTCCGCCAGCCCGTGCGAGTAGACGTGCGCGAGCCAGAGAACGACAACGCTCACCGCGGCAATGACAACCAGCCGCCACAGTTGGTGCTCGTATGGCTTCGCCCCGGCCGCGAGGATTGACATGACGATGATCGTCCCGTAGACGGTCCCGGCGATCCTCTGCCGGTCTCCCAAAATGAACCTTCTCAGCTGCTCATTCATGCGCGCTCGGTATCTTCGCTCAACGCCGCGTATCGGCCGATTGCGGAGCCGCTATCCCCGCGTCAGCCTGCTGCTGCGGCGAGGCCCTGCACGATCAGTCCGATCCCGACCGCGCCGACGAGCCAGCCGATCACTCGCAGACCGTTGGCGTTGAGCCAGGTCGCGAAGCTGGCGACCCGCTCGGCGGTCACGTCGGGTCGCACGAGGTACCCGACGAGCGGCACCTCGACCAGCAGGAACATGATCGCGTTGAAGAGAACGATCAGACCGAGCTGCTGGGCGGTACCGTAGCCGCCGGTCGCCATGTCGCCGAGCGCGAGCAAGTAGAACGGTCCGGGCAGATTGATCGCCGCACCAACCATAAACGCGACCCTCGCATTGGCCCGATCCAGATGACGCTCGGCCCACGAGGGCCCCTGCTTCTGCTTGCGGCGGCGGGGATGGCGGCTGCGCCACCGATCCAGCAGCACTCGGCCGCGGGGTGATGCCATCAGCCAGGCCAGCACCAGCGAAGCCAGACCCGCGGTGATCGACGTGCCGGGGCTCGGGGTAGAGCTGGTGCTGCCGAGCACCGTGCTGCCGCTATTGAACGACGCCGCCACAACGATGCCCGACGTGACACTCGCGATCAGCCCGCCCACGTAGAACGCCAGCAACAGTCTGCGGGGCTCGGGCCGCGAGATCATGACCGCCACGCATGCGATCAGCGTCGGAAAGACCGCCGCCGCACACGCAAGAAGAACGATGTGACGCATAACAAGACACGGAGCCTCTCATCCGAAGCGGCGGCGCTTGCGATGCAGCAGTCCGCTCATTCCCACCACTCGCCCGAGGACGCCGCTCCCGAATTCGGCGGCCGCACGCTCAGCTCGCGAGCTACGCCACTACTCCTTCGCCAAGCGATCGCTGCCAGAGCGCGTGGGCACTCCCAGTCGCTGACCGGCGACGAGAAAGTCTAGTCCCAGCGTCGTCGAGACCGCTGTATGCCGGCACTCTGCTCGACGGCGCGCGAGAGTCCCGAAATCGTTCCAAACCAGCACGGAGATCGACCTCGGGCCGGCTTCCGCTTTGATCGGTCTGGCGTTTGGTCGTGATGCGAGGTGCACAGAGCGCCGACGTGTGCGCTGCGCCGGTGGGCACCGCTGGCCGGACGGGGCGCCCTCTCGTCTGTGTCGCTGTCCTGGCCGGGCGGTCATCTCATCCCCCGAACTCCTCGAGGCTCGTTCGGCGTGTTCGTGGAGTTCTGTGGTCGCGGTCTGTCGCCGGCGGGCGCCTTAGGGCCGTTGCGCGACTTCGGCCATCCAGATGCGTCGCTTGGTCTCGTATTCGGGTGGCAACGCGCCTTCGAGCGCCTCGGCCGCCTCGAGTGCGCTCAGCGCCGAGCGGTAGTCGCCCCAGCCGGCGTCGCCGTCGGCGAGCAGGAGCGTCAGCTCGAGAGCATCGTGGCGTTCTGCTTCGGCAACCGGAGGGCCCGGCACGGCGACTCGGTCGGTGAGCGGCTCGGCTGCGAGCGGGACGGGGCGCGCCGTGGCTAGATACGGAGCGAGGTAGCGGCCGGCGATCTTGGCGGGCGGCCACCAGAGCGGCTGGTGTGATGCCGCAGACGCGGCTGCCTCGTTGGGACAAGCGCGGGGCTGGTCGATCGCGACTGATGCTTGGCGTGAGACACGGTGCGGCTCGCAGCGTAGGTACAGCGGCGCGCCGGCGGTCATCAGCAGGCCGCGGAGCACCGGCCGGAACGGTCTTGGCGTGATCGCGGCGTCGGCACGCGCCGCGATTGCCTCAGCGACGGCGTCGGCCTGCTGCGTCGCGAGGCCGCCCTGCTTGAGCGGGAAGGCGGTGATGTCGCCGGCGGCGTAGACGTCAGCCAGTCCGGCGACACACCCATGGGTGTCGACCGGGATGAATCCGTGCTCGTCGGCTGGCAGCCCGCTGACCTTCGGGCCCTCCACAAGCGGGAGTGTGATCACCCGGTCGGCGACCACGCCGCCGCCGCCGACCAGCACGAGCTCTCGGTCCGTGACCCGTGCCGGCATCGAGGAGCAGCGCAGCGTGATGCCGAGCGCGGCGAGCATTGGCCTGAGGGCACGCGCGGCTTCGGGGCCGAACAGCTCGAGCGGCTCCTCCTCGGGGGTCACGATGAGCACACGCCCGCTGCTGGCGTTTTCGCGGAGATGGACTGCCGTCATCAACGCGAGCTCATACAGAGGCAGCGCCCACACCTGCTCCCGCGCCAGCGCGAACACGACACACCGGGCGGTCCCGTTGACGAGCTCGTCTAGGACTGCGCGCAGCCGCGGCACATCCGCGCGGCCGCCGAACGTGAGCGCGCCGGGAAGCGGGGCCGTGGCGCGGGCGCCGGTCGCGACCAGTAGCGCCTCGAACGGCATCCGCGCGCCCGATCCGGTCACGACTGCGCGACCTGCGGGATCGACGTGCTCGAGGGAGTCCTGGACATGATCGACTTGCTGGTCGGCAAGGATGTCGGCGATCTGATAACTGCGCGCCTCGGCCCGCCCAAACGCCTCGGCGACCGTCACCGGCCGATAGACGAGCTCCCGGTCGGGGGCCAGCAGCGTCACCGACACCACGTGGCCGGCGAGCGCGCGCAACGCGAGCAGCGCCTCGAGAGCGGCGACGCCGCCGCCGGCGATAAGCACCCGCAAACGACGATCGCCGACGGCTCTCATCCGCCGCCCCACACGATGATCCTGGCCACGGCGATGCTCGACAGAGCCCCGATCGGCCGGACAGAGCCGGGCGCCACCACAACCAGGTGGTCGACGTCGTGGGAGATCATCAGCTCGCCCGCGTCTCGCAGGGGCGCGTTGGCCTCGATGGTCACGACCGGCGCGAGCGCGAGCTCGCCCGCAGTCCTGTCAAAGCCCGCGCGTACCACCCGGCGTACGACGTCGAGGTCAGACACGATCCCCCACACCTGCGGCTCTCCCTGATCCTCGGCGGTCCCGATGACCGCCACGCAGTGCACGCGACGGGTGGCCATGATCCGAGCGAGAACCCGACGCGGAGCGTCGGCCGGGCACGAGCGGATCCCCGGCTGCATAGCATCGATCGGCGGTCGCGCGCGCGAGCGATGGGCACCGGTACTCGCCCTCGTCGGGCTCGCTCGCAGCTCTTGACATGCGGCACTCCGTCAGCTGTTTGCAGTCGATGCTACTCCGCGGCGGCTAGACGCCCATCCGCGTGGGCCGTGACCGTGGACGTGAGTCTCTGCGCCGGATCCCAGTCGTGTCGGCCAGCCCGCGCGCTGGTGCCCACCAGGACGCTTGCCGCATGCGCGGCAGCGGGGACCGCGCCAGCTTCAGGACCCGCAGCCGTCTGGGTCATTGCCGTCGTCCGGGCCGCGATCCGTAGTGTGTTCGGATGGTCGCGACCATGCGGGGGCGTACCGTCCTCAGAGAGCGACGGAAGAGAGGAAGCGGTGTACGCAAGCGTTCGCCACTACAAGATTGGGGTGGGCTCGATCGGCTCGCTGATGCATCGCGTCGATGAGGAGTTCGCGCCAGCCCTCAAGCAGGAAGCCGGCTTCGTCTGCTACTTCGCGTTCGACGCCGGCGACGGGACACTGCAGACGGTCACCGTTTTCCACGACCAGGCGTCGGCGGAGCGCTCCGACGAGCTTGCCGCTGAGTACGTGCGCGAGACCCTCGGTCAGTTCGAGCTGAAGCGCCCGGCGGTGAGGGCCGGGGAGGTGCTCGTGAGTCGGGTCACGCCGGAGGTGCTCGACGATGCGCACCCGTCGCGCATCACGCGGGCGCGGCAGCGCTCTCGGCGAGGCCGCGAGGTGCCTCGAGGTGCGGTGCTGGTGGTCGGCGCGACCGGTCGCACCGGCCGGCTCATCGTCGCTCGCGTGGTCGAGCGCGACGTGCTCGTTCACGCGTTGGTTCGCGATCGAGCAAGAGGCCGCGAGGTCCTGCCGTCGACGGCGGTGCAGTTCGTGGGAGATGTTCGCCGGGCCGAGTCGCTGACCGAGCCGATGGCGGGTGTGCGCGCCGTGATCATCGCCACGGCCGGCAGCGCGCGGCACGACAACGCCGCCGAGATCGTCGACTACCACGGCACCCGCAACGTCGTCAAGCAGGCCGCCGCGGCCAACGTCGACCTCGTCGTGTTCGTTTCCAGCATCTACGCCAGCCGCCAACAGCACTACCAAGACGTGGAGCCGACGAGCCTGGGATGGAAAGCGAGAGCCGAAGAGATCATTCGGAACTCTCACGTTCCCTACTGCATCATCCGCCCCGGCTGGCTCACCGACGCACACGGCGGCGCGCCGCTGACAGTGTCACAGGGCGATACGGCGGAAGGCCAGATCTCACGGACGGATCTTGCCGACGTCTGCACCCAGCTGCTCTCGCTCGCCGACGGACGCGGAAAGACGTTCGAGGTGATCGCCACGCACGATCCACACCCAGCGTCGAGTTTCCCATCCGCCCTCACCGCCTTGACGCCCGACAACGCCCTCCTTCAACCCCACTAGCGCAGCACGCCGCTCAACACCGCCGCCACCCCCGGCAGGCGGGGCGCGCCCGACCCCTCGAGCGTGACGGACCGACGTGCTAGTCCGATCCCCGATCGATCACACCGAAAAACGCGCTCGGCTCCGAATACGGCCCCGTTGACCGCTCCCGGGCGTCAGTGTCACCGGTGCGCTTCGCACAACGAGACGACGCGCGACCAATCAAAGCGAACGTCGGCCCATGAAGTCGATCGCGCCCCAGCTGCTGAGGAGTACGGGCACTACCGCCCACGACTCCGCCCGCTGCCGCTGCGGGCTGGTCGCGGCGGCCTCGATCGACGGGATCGGGCCGCCCGACACTGCCGGTCCGGAACGCAGAGAAGACTCGGGCGGTTTCGCGATGAGGCGCCTGCTTGACCGGGGTGAAGCGGCAGTATGCGGCGCGCCGATCAGCGACGGCAGCGCCCTGGTTACGCTCTGCTAGGCGAAGCAGAAGTCGCGGTCCAGCCGCTCGGGTTCTTGCCCGGTCGGCGCCGCAATGGCGCCGGCACACGGCTCGATGAGCCGAAGCCGGTCGAGTTGACAGGGGCCCTGCCTACGAGAGCAGGAGTCGGCGCAGGCGCGTGGTACTACTGCTACCGGGTGAATCCACCCGTCGCCAAGGCGCCCGCGGAACTCCAGACCCGTCGGGCTGGCGGCCAGTCGACCGGCACGATCGCTTTCGCTTGTCGACTCGAGCGAGGCCCACGAGTCCTTCGGCGACGCACGGTCCTCCGCCCCTGGCCACCGCTGGCAAGGCGGCCACTACTGCTCGTGCCCGAGAGCGGTCACGCGCGAGGCCCGTTCTGGCGTCTAGAACTTTGCCTTTCCGCGTGGAAAAGGGGTGGCGCCGTGTCTAGAGTCTCAGCGCCCCGTCCAGGCGGGTGGTCGTTCCGTTGAGAAGATCGTTCTCGACGATCTGCGCGGCGAGGATCGCATACTCGTCCGGATCGTCCAGGCGCTTGGGGTTGGGTACGGTCGAGCCCGACCGCTCCTGGGCCTGCTCGGCGGTCATGGCCTTGAGCCTGGCTGCCTCCGAGAAGGAGAGGGTCGTGGTTCTCGAAAGTACGACGAGCACGAGTTGCGCGACCGCGTGCTCGGTCGCGCAGCAGCTGATCGTCTCGGCCTGGACGTCGTGTTCGCGATCGTGCTCGTGGCCTGGGTCTTCGGCTGGTCGGGCGGCAGCGAGCTGATCAAGCAGTCCTACGGCGCCGCGGAGGTGAAGGAGCGCGAGCTCAAGGAGCAGCGGGAGGCCCGCCGGGCAGCCCGAGGACGCCGCTGGCGGGTCAATCGCTGACGGGGCGCGAAGATCGCTTGGCGCTCCTGCGGCTCGCATCGCCCGGACGGTCGAACGCGTGGCCTCTGGGGTGACAAGCTTGGGATACGTTCTGTTGATGGCTTGGTTGTCGCGACGCGTCACGACGCCGACGCTGCTGCTGGTGGCGATGCTCGTCTGCTTCGCGGTGATTCTGGGCTGCGCGATCGCGACCGGAGAGCTGCTCGAACTCTCGGAGCGGCCGGACGGCTCTACGGCCATCGACAGCTCGATCACCTCGTGGGTCGTCGCGCACCGCACCCACGCGCTGACAACGGTGGCGCGGGTGCTGTCGACGCTGGGAAGCCAGACGGCCCTGATCCCGGTAACCGCGATCGCTATGGTGGCGCTGGTTGGACGCCGGCGATTTGTCCGGGCCGGCTTGCTCGTCGCCGCGTGGGGCGGGGCGATTGGCCTGTACAGCCTGACCAAGCATTTCGTGCAGCGGATGCGCCCCCTACAGATGTCTGGCTGACCGACGTGGGGCGAACATGGTCCTTTCCGTCAGGCCATGCCACGCAGTCACTCGCAACGTTCCTCGTCCTCGTCCTAGTCGGCGCGGTCCGGCTCCCGGAGGCACGCTGGCCCGGACGCGCGATCGCGCTCGCGCTCGGCGTTGGCTGGTCGCGGGTGTACCTCGGGGTCCAATGGGCCACCGACGTCGGCGCGGGGTGGCTGATCGCTGCGGCGTGGCTGACGATCGTGGTCTGGCTCGCGCGGGCGGCGCACTCGATCCAGCAGCGACTGCGCGGCGAACGGGCTCGCGAGACATAGTGCCGTCCTTGCGGGCCGCGTCGAGCGCCTGTAACACGACCAGCACCCTCTGGGTGTCCTGAGCGGCCAGGTGAGCCTGATACTCGGACAGCAGCCGGACCCCCTCCTCCAGGAGCGCGGCGCCTTCTTCTTCTTCTTCTTCTTCTTCTTCTTCTTGATGCCGCTTCTGAACGGAGGATCGATGTCCCTGGAGAGCCTCACGCGCGAGCCCGGCTCCATCTTGAACGGTGCGATGAACTCCGCCAGCCGTCGCTTCTTGCTTGCGGGTCACTTCTGATCTTTGCCGGTATCTCCAGCTCCGGACGCTCGACTACTCATAGCGCCTAGGGTCCCTCCCGGCGGGGGGCGGAATCATCACTCCGGTCAGGTGACCCTACGGTGTCGTGCTGGTCGTCGTCCTGGGCGAGGAGGTGGTCCTCGTCACCGTCTTGGCCGTCGTGACAGTGGTCGTTCGCGGCGGCGAGGTGACCGTGGTGCCGGTCGTGGTCGTCCTGGTCGGCTGCACGATGGTCGTGGTCTGGCCGACGCTCACGGATTTCGTTGTCGGCGTCGACGAGCTCTTCGATGAGCTGCTGTTGGCCAGCAGCACGACGACGACAACGACAGCGGCGATGGCGAGTGCGATCCCGCCGGCGATCGCCCAGCCGCGGCCTCCGCCTCCGCGCTCCGGCCCGTTTGGACGGGTTCCGGGGTCCTCGTCCGGTGGAACGGGTCCCTCGCCGGGTGCAACTGGGCGGTCGTTGGGGGGAGGATCGAAGCTCTCAGACATGCCAGCAACGCTGTCCTGCCTCGGGAGAGATGCATCATCCCGATCGGATGATGGCCCCGGCCGGGCCGGTCTATACAACGGTCATCGGTAGTGATGGCGACCAGGGATCGGAAGCACGGTGGGCTCGCGCATTTCGTGCCGGCGGTCGGTTGGCTGCCTCGGTACGAGCGGCGGTGGCTGCGCGGTGATCTGACGGCGGGCGTCGCCGTCACCGCGCTGGTCGTGCCGAAGAACCTCGGATACGCGGGCATCGCCGGTGTGCCGCTCCAGAACGGTCTGTACGCCGCGGCCGCGGGCGCGATTATTTATGCGCTGTTTTGCACGTCGCGGCAGATCTCGACCGGACCGAGCTCGTCCCTGGCGGCTGTCGCGGGTGGCGCGGTGCTCGTGACCGACCTCGGCGGACAGCAGGCGGCGCAGCTGGTTGCCGCGATTACGCTCGCGACCGGGCTGCTGTTCCTTCTGCTCGCGCTCCTTCGGATGGGGTGGATCGCCCAATTCCTGTCAAAGGCGGTGATCACGGGATTCCTGGCCGGAGCTGCCGTCGATGTGGTCATCGGCGAGCTGCCCAAGCTCACCGGCACATCCTCGGAGGGTGATAGCGCTTGGCGCGAGCTCGCGACGTGGCTCTCGTCGCTAGGTGACGTGCACTGGACTACCGTCCTCGTAGCTCATCTCGCTCGGCTTGATCTTCGGGCTGCGTTTTCTGGCGCCAGCGGTCCCCGGTGCGCTCGTCTTGGTGGTAGCGGGACTGCTCGCGTCGTCGTTGTTCGACCTCGGTGCGCACGGGGTCGCGCTCGTCGGACATGTGCCGCGTGGGCTCCCCGCCCCGGCGCTGCCCGATCTCGCGCTCGTCAAGCAGCACTACGCGACGATCGGGATCGCCGCAGTCGCGCTGCTGCTAATTGGGTTCTCGCAGACCGCGGGCGACGCCAGGGCGTTCGCTGCGCGGCATCGATACCGCATCGACGTAAACCAGGAGTCGGTGGCCCAGGGGATGTCGAACCTCGGCGCAGGAGTGTTCCAGGGGATGCCCGTGTCGACCAGCCTCTCGGCCAGCTCGTTGAATGAATCTGCGGGCGCCACGACGCCCGTCGCCTCGCTTCTCACCGGCGCGCTCGTGCTCGCGACGCTGATCGTGCTCGCGCCGCTGTTCTCTGACCTCCCGAAGGCCGTCCTGGGAGCCGTGATCATCGATGCGGTCGTCTTCGGAATGATCGATATCGCTGAGCTGCGCCGTCTTCACCGAGTGACGCCATTTGACTTCTGGGTCGCGGTGGCGGCGATCATCGGCGTGCTCTCGGCCGGGGTCCTTGCGGGTGTCGTGATCGGCGTCGTGCTCTCCCTCGGCTGGCTTATCTACGTCGCCACGAGACCGCCGATGCCGCTGCTGGGCCGCGAGGCCGGGACCCAGGTGTTCCGCGACCTCGGCGAGAACCCCGGCGATGAGACGTTCCCGGGGATCGCGGTCGTGCGTCTCGACGGCGGACTGTTCTTCGCTACCGCCGAAGCGCTCGAGGATCGCGTCCGAGAGCTGACCGAGGACGGCCCCCAAGCTCGCGCTCTGGTGCTCGATCTCGAGGGCGTCGATTTCGTCGACTCGCAGGGCGCGGCGAAGCTGAGCGAGATCCACCGGCTCACCCAAGCCGACGGCGTCACCCTTCGCCTGGCTCGGGTGAAGCCACCCGTTCTCAAGGTGCTCCGGGCCGACGGGATCCTGGAGCTGATCGGCTCCGACCACATTCACGGCAACGTCAACCGCGCGATCGAGGCACAACTCGCCGACGGTGAGACCACCGGCCCGCCCCCCGGAGGCGACGCCGCGGAAGCAGTGTGATGAAATGGGACCTCCCCATAGTCGCCGGGGCCCTGTTGGCCGTGACCGGGGTGTCGCGCCGGCTGATCGACACGCCGTTCACGCCGGTCATGGCCTTCGTGCTGATCGGGTTGTTGGTCGGACCGTTCGTGCTCGACGAGGTGACGGTGTCCTCCACGAGCGAGACGGTCCGGACGCTCGCCGAGGCGACGCTCGCCGTCGTGCTGTTCGCCGACGCCTCGCGGATCAAGCTCCGCGTGCTCAGGCAGGAGTACGCGGTGCCCCAGAGGACGCTGATCGCGCGGGCTTCGTCGTCACGATCGCCGGCGTCGGGGTGCTGCTTGCCATCGTCAGCGTTTCGGAGCACGTGGTCGCGTTCACGCCCGGCCTGCTGCTGATCGGCCTCGGCCTCGGCGTCATGCTGACCCCCTCGGTCAACATCGTGCAGTCCAGCTTCCCCGAGGAGAAGCAGGGTGAGATCTCAGGGTTCTCACGCAGCGTCTCGAACCTCGGCTCATCGCTGGGCACCGCGATCGCGGGAACGATCCTCGTCTCCGAGCTCGCCACCGGCAACAAGTCCTACGTCCTCGCGATGGTCAGCCTCGCTGCGCTCGCCCTGATCGGACTCGCAGCGGCGATGTTCCTCCCCGCCAACCCCGAGCGGCAACCGAGCGCGCCCGCCGAGGCCACTTCACCAAGCACGCTCGACACCGCCGCGGGGCACGTATAGGCACACCCTTCGCGAGACGGCCGTCGCGACAGGATCACGAGCGAATTGCGCTCACGCGAGCTCGGAGCCCGTCCCCGACTGACTCATCCAATTCGGATGATGACCGCCAGCGCGTCCACCGAGGACTTTATGCTGCGTCACGGCCACGCTCGGCTCGGGCAGCAGCGCGATCTGAGTGTCGGGTCGACGTCACATCCGCTGAGAAAGGAGCAGTGCGCTATGGCAACGCTTGTAGCGATTGGCTATCCGGATCAGAGCACCGCCGAGCAGGCCCGCGAGACGGTCCAGGCGCTCGAGTCCGAGCTGATCATCCAAGCCGACCAGGTCGCCGCGATCTCCCGCGACCCGGAGGGCAAGTACCACGTCCACACCACGCACGGTGGCGCGTCGGCCGGCGGCGGCGCGTGGTGGGGCGGGTTCTGGGGGCTGCTGTTCGGGATGCTGTTCTTCATCCCCTTCGCCGGCCTCGCGCTCGGGGCTGGACTCGGAGCGCTGTTCGGCCACATGGGTGAGAAGGGCATCGACAAGGCCTTCCAGGAGCAGGTCCGCGACTACGTCAAGCCCGGGACCTCAGCCCTGTTCATGGTCATCGAACAAGCCACCCCCGACAAGGCCGTCGCCGCGCTGCAGCAGTACGGCGGCACCGTCATCAAGACCTCGCTCTCCGAGGAGGACACCAAGCGCCTCCAAGAAGCCCTGCAGCCGCCGGAGCCCACCGGCAGCCCGTCGTAGAGAACCATCCCGAGTCGTAGCTGCCGGTCTCATGGAGGCCGGCGGCGTATTACCGGGAACGTATCTGGAAGGAGCATGTGCGCGGGGAGTCACGAGACGCCGTCGCTAGCAGCATCTCGTGAGCAGCATCTCGTTTGGGGTCGTTCGCGGCCGGTGCCGGTCACGCTCAAGCCAGCACTTCGGATGTTCGCCTCACCTGATCGCGTCCAACACCTCCCGTCCGATGAGCGTTCCTCCCGGACTCGTCGCTCGGCCTTGACGGAGTGCCTGTGACTATGCTGCGTTCGCTTCCCGGGGTGCGAGCGATCGCGAGCTATCAGATCTCGTGGTTGCGCCGCGACGTGGTTGCGGGGATCGTGCTGACGACGCTGCTGGTGCCGCAGGGGATGGCGTACGCCGAGCTCGCCGGCCTGCCCGCGATCACGGGCCTGTACACGACGATCCTGTGCTTGGTCGGCTATGCCGTGTTCGGGCCGTCGCGGATCCTCGTGCTCGGCCCGGACTCGTCGCTGGGGCCGATGATCGCGGCGACGATCCTGCCGATCCTGGGGTCGAACGGGAGCCCCGAGCGCGCGATCGCGTTAGCGTCGATGCTCGCGCTGATCGTCGGGGCGATCATGATCGCCGCCGGGGCTCTGAAGCTCGGGTTCGTCGCCGACCTGCTCTCCAAGCCGACACAGATCGGCTACATGAACGGCCTCGCGCTGACAATCTTGATCGGACAGCTACCGAAGCTGTTCGGGTTCTCGACCGACGCCAACGGCCTGATCAACGAGGCGCATGCGTTCGTGAATGGGCTCACCTCGGGGGAGGCCGTTGGGGCCGCGGTCGCGATCGGCCTGTTCAGCCTCGTCGTGATCCTGGCGCTCGGCCGCTGGTTGCCGAGGGTCCCGGGCGTGCTGATAGCGGTCGTCGTCGCGATCGGAGCGTCATCGGCATTCAACCTCGCCGACCATGGCGTGTCGTTGGTCGGGACCCTGCCGAAGGGGTTCCCGCCGCTGACGGTGCCCAGTCCGATCTCCGATCTCCCGCTGCTGGTCGCGGGAGCGCTCGGGATCGCACTGGTCGCGCTGACCGACACGATTTCCACCGCCTCGTCGTTCGCCGCTCGGACGGGCCAGGAGGTCAACGGCGATGGCGAGATGATCGGGATCGGCGCGGCGAACGTCGCCGCCGGGTTCTTCCAGGGATTCCCGGTCAGCACAAGCGGGTCGCGCACGGCGGTCGCCGAACAGGCCGGCGCCAAGACGCAGCTCACCGGAATCGTCGGAGCCGCGCTGATCGTGCTGATGCTCGTGCTCGTTCCCGGACTGCTCAAGAACCTCCCAAACCCCACCCTCGCCGCAGTCGTGATCGCCGCCTCGCTGTCCCTCGCCGACCTACCGGGAACCGTGCGGCTGTGGCATCAGCGCCGCGTCGAGTTCCTGCTATCGATCACCGCGTTTCTCGGCGTGGCGCTGCTCGGGGTCCTCCAGGGCATCGCGGTCGCGGTCGCGCTGTCGATCCTCAACGTGTTCCGGCGGGCATGGTGGCCGTATCAGACCACGCTCGGTCGGGTCCCAGGGATGCCGGGACAGCACGACCGCGAACTCCACCCAGAGGCCGAGCAACTCCCCGGACTGGTGATCTTCCGCTTCGACGCTCCGCTGTTCTTCGCCAACGCGAGAACGTTCCGAGACCAGCTCCGCCGCCTCGCCGCCGCCGAGCCGCGCCCGCACTGGATCGTGATCGCCGCCGAGCCGATCACCGACGTCGACACCACCGCGGCCGACATGCTCGCCGACCTCGACGAGGAACTCAACGCCGCCGATACCTTCCTCGTATTCGCCGAGCTCAAGGACCCCGTCCGGGCGAAGCTCGAGCGCTACCAGCTGATCGGACCGCTCGACCCTGGTCACTTCTTCCCGACAATCGACGCGGCCATCGACGCCTTCCGCCGCAAGACCGGCGCCGACTGGACTTCGACCATCGACGCGAGCGCGTAACCGCCTTCCTCTCAGCGACGAATCCGCCAGCGGCGTCTGGTGCCGCGCCCCGTGTCTCGCGCTTACGGCGCCCCGACCTCCCCGGCGTCAAGTGTTCGACAAGGTCCATGCCACCAGACCAGCCGCGCCCTGCAAGTCGCTCTGACGGCGACCCGCTCGGCGCGCGCGTCGCGCACACGCTGGTGCGGCCCTGGTTGGGCTGCTCGTCGTCGCCGATGATGTACCCGCACCCGTGACCCAGGTGTTCCTTCTCGCGCTTGCCGCAGCCTTGAATCCGACGCTTGTTGCCGCGTCGACTTTGATGATGCTGCTCCCGAATCCGAAGCGGCTGATGCTCGGCTATCTGCTCGGGGCGTTGATGACGAGCATCACGCTCGGGCTCGTGATCGTCTTCTCCCTGCAGGGCTCAGACGCGGTTAGCACGACCGAGACCACGCTGAGCCCAGCTGCAACCACGACGCTCGCAGCTTCCGGGCTGCCGGCTAGCACGAAGCGCCTCGCCAACGCGGCTCCGGGCAATGACTTCGACGTCGAGCCCGTCACCAGGATGCGCACTGAGGCGAACAGCAGGTCTGCAACCACCATAGGGTTGGGTCCTGCTTCGGTGTCAACACGGGACTTCGCGGAACCGCGCGTGACGTCGGCGAGTTCGTTCCGGACCGGCTGCGGTGTGAGGCTCTCAAGTCGAAGGGCAGGGGGTTCGGCTCTGGCTCATGGCCGATGCAGGAGGCGCTGGGTAGTCATCGCACTCGGCAGCTGTCGGTCCATCATTGGGTCGAGCTCGATGTCGGCTGCTGCTTGGGCGTTGCTGCCGCTCGCCCGAGGTGCTTTCCGCGCGCCGAGCGAACGGACAGGGGCTGGCGATATCGCCTGAGGCGGTGTCAGCCCAGCAGCTCGATCAGGCCCTTGGTTAGGCGTAGCGCGCCGAGCACCGTCAGCGTTGTCGCCGCGAATTGCTGGCCCTGCCGCCCGATCCATGCCTTCGCTCGGTCGATCGTCCCGACGGTCCAGTCCGGGGCGATCGCAAAGCAGAGCAGCGGGACCTCGAGCAGAGCGAGCATGATCAGGTTGAAGACGACGACCACCAGCGCGGTTTCCGCTGTCGAATAGTTGAGCTTGTCGATCCCGCTGAGCCCGGCCAGGTAGGAGGCGCCGGGCAGCGTGAGCAACGCGCCAACGACGAACGTGGTCCGTGCGGAACCGCGCCCCAGCGCCTGTTGCCATCGTCGCGGACCCTTGTCCTGCTTGCGCGCGCGTCGCGCTCGACGACAGGTCGATGACGGCCCGTCCCGAGCACGAACGCTGCAGCCAGAGCAATCCCACCGAGCGGCAGCCCGGGACGAGCGGCGGGCTGTTGGTCGCGGCGCAAAGCAGCAGCCGCGCTGGCGTGACCGGAAAAGGCGTGATCCGGCAGCACGCGACCTGTCGCGCTGGGAGCGCGTGATCAGTCGCCAGAGGCTGCTCGGCGTCCGCCACGAGCATGTCGGTGTCACGCCGACTTGTTGCTCCGCGCGGATTGCGAGTGCCTTTGCGTTGGGCCGAGCAGCGCGTCGAGGACATCCCGAGCCGTCTAACAAACCGTCTAACAAGATAGGCAAATCCAGCCTCACACAACCTCAGACAAGATCACAAAATCCCTGCAAGTCGGCATCTACCTGACCCCTGTGAGGCGCCTCCTAAGCCCGGCTCACCTGTGGTCGGCTCGGGGCCCCTAGTCGAAGTCACCGCCCCACGCCCGTGCGAGCGCGCGTGGAAGGATCCACTGTCCGAGCGCAGTTAGGCGCTGGTCGGGATCGATGAGTCCCAGTACCTGCCATGGCAGGGCGATGATCCAGAACGCTGCCTCGAGATGGGACGCTTCGTCGAAATCGATGCCGGACTCGCTCACCACTTCGGGGCAGTGGCGGATTCCGTCCACGAGTGCTTCTGGTGAAGCGTTGGCGCCGGGACCGTCGCGCACTGTGCTGACGATCGCGCCGAGCCAATCAGCGTGCTCGAGCGACATCAGCAGCGACTCCTCCTCGGCGTCGAGCCCGGTCTCCTCCCGTGGTGAGATCGTCGCTGCGGCGAGCCGGATGAGCAGCCGGGCGTCATCGTCGGGAGCTGGGTCGTTGCTCATGTCCGCGGCCTGCCAGACCCAGTCGAGCGGATGGCCGCGTTCTCGCACGCGGGCCCGGACCGTGGCAGCGGCGTCGGTGAGCTCGCCAGCCGGCTGCGGCTGCCCTCGGTATTGGCGCAACGCATTGCGTAGCAGCTCGACGGCCTCGCGCTCGGCTTGGTCCCACTCGGCAATCCACTGCTCTTCGAGCTCCTCGTCGAACTCGAGCTCGTCCGGCTTGTCTTGCCAATCTCCGCTCACGCTGTGAACGCTAGCGCAGTGCAGGGCGTCCGGATTCGGTGATCAGTACGGCCCGGTCCTCGGTGCGAGCGCACGATCGCGAAGTGCCGCGATCAGCGCGGCGCGCCCGGCTTGGCTGAGGACGAGCGGTTCGCGGTGAAATGGGAAGCCGTTTCGAGGCTCGATCAGACCGGCCGCCGTCGCCGGCCTGATGAAGTCGGCGATCGCCCAGGAGACGTCACGTACGTCGGGCGGCTCGCCGCCTCCCTGCCAGCCCTCGGCGACGATCGCCGGGTGGACCTGCTTGGCCAGCGGCTCGGCCCAGTCGGTCCGGAAGCCGCTCAGCAGGAGCGCGACGGCCAGCTCTCCGCACGCGGGGCGGAAGTCATCGCCGGCGAGTAGATCGGTCGCGATCGTGAGCAGCAGCGCCGGCGGGCCGGCGAACAGATTGCGCCCCCGGGCCGTGGTGAGAAGCCGGCGGCCGGCGCGGCGCAGCAGCCGTAGGTGCCTGAGCTGGTGGTGGAGCTCGTGGAGCAGCGCCACGTCGGTCTCCCGATGGGGCGGGCCGTGGATCTCGGCGTTCCACCAGCCTGGCCAGCGTTCGGCTGCCTCATGCACGAGTGCGCGGTTGAGTGCTCCCGTTTGCGTGAGTGCGATCCCGTCCAACCCGAGCTCGAGCAACCAGAGGGCAGGTGCGAGCGCGCCGCGGGCGGCGTCGGGGGCGAGAGCGTGCGGTGGGTTCGCGACCAGCTGTGCGATCGGCTCGAGGATCGCGCGGCGCTCGGCGCTGCCCCGGGTGTGGCCCCGTTCGAGCCACTGCTCGAGCCGTTCGGCGTGGACTGCCTCGAGTCGGCTGCAGCCGTCGCCGCCGGCGAGCGGCTCTTGCAGCGTGCGGTTTGCGACCTGCGCCTGGCGGCGCCGAAACCCCGGCGTGCCAGGCGACAGCATCCCGGCCTCGATCGCCTCCTCGAGCGCCGTCACGACCTGCTCACGAGCGGGTGCCTCGACGAAACCCATAACGCGGCCCCAGGCGAGCAGCTCGGTGTTTGGTGGCTGAAGACCGGAGCCTTCGAGCAGCTCCTGGAAACGCCGCCAGGCGTTTGGGTCCTCGTTCTCCCACGCGCTCAGCAGCGCATCGGTCTCGCGCGCACGACAGGTGTCCGCGTAGCTCGCGGCCCGGCCGCCGATCTGCTCCAGCGTTCGTGCGAGGGCGTCGGCCGCTTCGCGTTTGTGCTCCAGCGTGGTCAGGAACTTGCGCGGAAGCGTGTACCAGACAAACAACTGCACGTCGTAGCGTCGCAGCAACAGCGGTCCGTCGTCTTCCCAGCCCATCCATTCGAGCGCCGCGCGCGCTGATCGCGCGCCGTCGACGTTCCACTCCTCAGCGACGGCGAGCGCATCGCGGATTGCCCGTTCGGTCAGTTCAACCGGCATCTGGCGTTTGGTCGCGGCGCCGGATTCCGTCGGGACCTCATGGCTGCTGGCGGTTGCGCTTGCGGGCGTCGCGAGCCGCCTTGCGCTTGGCCCGTCGAGGCGTCGTCGCGCTCCGGCTCGAGCGTGGCGAGACTGTCGCGGCGGGGCTCGCATGTCCGTAGGACACTTCGTCCGTTGCCTCGGCCAGAACGTCGACGTCATCGCCAGCGAGAGTGCCGCGGTCCGCGAGGAAGTAGACGAGATCCTTCGCGCAGGTCGGGGCATCTGGCAGCAGCGCCCGGCTGATGTTTGCCGTTGGGAGGTAGCGGAGAAAGTAGTCGCGAATGTCGTCACGGGTCCAGCGCTCGAGTCGACCGTCGCGATCGGCTGCTTTCCATTCGAGCATCGAGCGGACGACTGGCACGCCGGAGCGCACGACGGGGCAGCGTGAGCAGATCGCGTGCTCCTCCCGCACGTACTCGGCGTACTCCGCCACCAGACCCGCGACCGCCGGCCCACAATCCGTGGGATCGTCGTTGCGACGAATGGCAAACGAACTCATAGCGCCGGAGACTGGCATCAGTGTCGGATGGACGTTGGTGCCGGTCGGAAGCCATCCATCCGAAACGCAGGCGGGGCGGCTGCGTCGCCGTCCATGCGCATAGCCCTTGCCATCGAGCGGCCGCCTCGGGCATGGTGAGCCGGCATACCCCCGTGAGAGCCGTTCGAAGGGGTTCGATGCAAACAGAGTTTCAAGATGGTTCGTCTCGACTCATGATGTTTATCATCTCGGATTAGGATGACTGACATCACGACATTCGACCGTGCGAGGGAGCTGCTCGCCGCTCTTTCTGAGCAGCTCGCTGCCCGCTGCCAACGTTACGAGTTGGTCGTCGTCGGTGGCTCGGGTTTGCTCGCTCTGGGGGTCATTGATCGGCCAACGAGGGGATGTTGACGTGGTCGCTCTTTGGGAGGCTGGGTCGCTGCGCAAGGCGAAGCCGCTGCCGCGAGAGCTGATCGATGCCCGCGATCGAGTCGCACGTGACTTCGGCCTCCCGGAGAACTGGCTCAATCCCGGACCGGCAGACCTGATGGACTTGGGAATGCCGGAGGGGTTCCTACATCGCCTCCAGACGCAGGAGTTCGGCGATGGTCTGGCGGTCCATTTCGCGGCGCGGATGGACCAGATCCACCTCAAGCTCTACGCGCTCGTAGACCAGGGAGCCGGAAAGCACGAGCAGGACCTTCGTGCGCTAACGCCGAGCGCAGACGAGCTCATTCAGGCTGCACGATGGGCGCGAACCCACGATCCGTCCGAGGGCTTCCGGGAGATGCTCGAACGGGCCCTGCGGTATCTCGGAGTCGAGAATGCAGATCTCGGACCTTAGGCGAGACGTGCGAGCTCGCGTTCTGGCCTTCGCGTGGGATCAGTGGGCGCAGATGGGTGTGTTCGGGACTTCGCGGCGCGCAGATCGCTGGGCCGCCGATCCCGAGGCGCTTCTCCTCTTCACCCTAGAGGTCGCCCGTGCAGACGCCCGGCTGTTCGACGAAGTGCTCGACTGGCTCGCCCTGAACGAGCGCTTGGTGAGTGTGCAGAGGCTTCGCAATCTGTGTCGCGACGACACGGATCGGACGCTGGCAGAAGCTGCGCTTGCCTCGGTCGCGCAGTCGCGATCCCCGACCCCACGCGACTCTCGCCGCCCAACAGGTGGGTCGGGACGGGCGGTACAGCTGTATCGGGACGTGAAGGCGGACGCCCGCCGGGCGGACAAGACATTCCGGGCGTATGGGTGGCTGAAGCCTCCCAGTGAGCGCAGCGGCAAATCGCAGCCGCCGAACCTTCTCGCGCCGATCAACATCGCGTTTCGGCTCCGTCAGATCCTGGGCATTGGCGCTCGTGCCGAGGTAGCCAGGTTCTTGCTCACCAGTTACGCACCGATTGTTACGGCACAGGTCGTCACGGCATCCGCCGCCTACGCCAAGCGCAACGTTCACGAGGCGCTCACGGCTCTCAATCTCGCTGGTGTGATCGACGCGGTGACGGTGGGCAACGAGCAGCGCTACAGCATCGATGGCGAGCGGTGGGCGACGTTGCTCGGACTGACAGAGGACGGCCTCCCGAGCGAGCGGGACTGGCCGCAGCTCTTCCGCGCACTGCGGGCGCTGGTGCGATGGCTCGAGGACGAGCAGCACGACAAGCTGTCTGACTACATGCTCGCGAGCGAGGCACGCACGCTCGCTGAGGAGCTCGTGCCCGAACTTCGCTATGCCGGCGTACGAGTTCCCATCGATGGACGTCCTGGCGCAGCTTACTGGCAGGACTTCGTCGAACTGGCGGGCGTCGCCATGGCCGCTCTCGGATAGCGCCTCGTGTCAAACATTTTGTCAAACGAACGGCACCGAACGGGCCGATTCTGGCCACCACGGGAACCGCCGAAACCCCAAAATTCGGCTTGCATCCGCCCGCAGCGGTGGTAGCGTTCGTGTCCCCGATTGACGGCTTGCTCTGGTAGAGCGACCTCCTCGCATTGACGAGGTATCCGAGACGAAGCACATAGCCTGGACTCCCGAACAGGGTTCCGCGTGCGCGACAACACCAGCACCAACAGTTCGTTGCTGGTCGCGCTGGGCTCGCAATCCACTGGTCCTGTCCCAAGCGATCCGCGTTCATCCTTCCCCCACCGAGCGTGCTCGTACTCCGAGGTCGTGGATCGGTCATGTGCGCGCATGCGGTTGGGGGTTGCGACTTGTTGTCCATGCGCCCCAACGGAGTGACGGCGGCCGGTACGTCGTGCAAGTGCATCGCCGGCGATAGACCCGGGCCGCCGTTGTCTCCGACGCGGATCGAGCCTCCGTGAACCACGCCGTGCCGTGAGCTCAGTCGTGCCCTTGGGCGGACCTTCACTGGCAGGTGTGAGGGGGCGCGGCATTGAGAGGAGGCCCTATGGCGTGACTGACGCCCGACGTCGTGACGACGTCGGGCCGTCCAACTGTCCCTACAAACACGTCGACCCCGAGGTGATGACTCGGGGCCGGCGACAAGCCTCGAAGGGAGGCCAGATGTTCCAAAGGAACCGTAGCACCCGCTCGGGCGGCACGCGCTGTGCTTCACCGGCCGCCACCCGGACAGCAGGCGCCGGTTCGAGCTTGTCACGCTGCCCGACGGGTGCGCGTTCGATCTGCTCGGCATGAGCGGCTGACCGCCTGACCTACATGACGCCCTGAGGACGCTTACCTCGATGTGATCGGGGAGGAGGCCTCCGGGCCGTTTGTCGGCGTCAACCGCGGGGACGGGTTCTCGATCACCGCTGAGCATGGCATCGCGCTGGTGCCAACTGCACGATGCCTCAGACGCGCTTGCGCTCGCCGACGCCCGCATGCTGATCTGCGAAGCTCTCGCGCGTGATCGCCTTACGGTCATCCCTGGATCTGGTGCGCGTCTGCCGGATCGCTGCGTTGACCGTCGGCGTCGTCACGTGCGTGCCGCTCGTGATTCCCGTGGCTGCCGCCGCAGCCACCCTGAGGGTCACCACCACCAGGGACGAGTTCGTCGCGCACGACGGGAGGTGCTCGTTGCGGGAGGCGATCGAGGCGGTCGAGTCGCCGGCGACGCGGACCGGCTGCGGGCGCGTCAGCCGAGGTTCGAACACGATCGTGCTCGGCTCGGGTCGATACGTGCTGTCGATCCCCGCCGCGGGGGCGGATGCCAACACCAGCGGCGACCTGAACGTGGACCGCGCCGCGCCGCTCACGATCACCGGCGCCGGCCTGCGGGCCACGGTGATCGATGCGGGCGGGCTCGGCGACCGAGTGCTGTCGGTGGCGAGCGGCGCGCGGCTCGTGCTGGGCCGCCTGAGGATCACCGGCGGGCGTGCACCGGCCGGATCGCCGGGGGCGAGCGGCGGCGCGGGTGTCGGCTGCGCCGCGGGCGGTGCCGGAGCCGATGGCCTCGACGCTGGAGCCCCCGGCAGCGGCGGGGGCATCTTCAACGGTGGGACGTTGGTCCTCGATGCGGTCGCGGTCACCGGGAACACGGCGGGGGCTGGGGGAGCGGGCGGGAGTGGCGGAGGCGCCGGCTGCAACGGCGGAGACGGCGGCCTCGGAGGCAGTGGCGGTGGCGTGTACAACCAGGGCAGGCTGACGCTGGTCGACTCCACTGTTTCGGGCAACCGCGGCGGTGCGGGCGGCGGCGGAGGCAGCGGGGACGCCAACCCGCTCGGAGCGTCTGGCGCGGGCGGCAGCGGAGGACCGGGCGGGAGCGGCGGCGGGCTCGACAATCAAGGCACGCTGTCGGTGACCGCCTCGACGATCGATCGCAACAGCGCCGGAGCCGGGGGGGTCGGGGGCCGGGGAGGTACCGGCGCGGGACCGCTCGGTGCCGACGGCAGCGGTGGCCTGGGCGGCTCGGGGGGCGGCATCTTCAGTGGAGCCGGGTTGCTGACGGTGATCGACAGCACCCTGTACGGCAACATCGCGGGCGCTGGCGGCGCCGGTGGCGGGGTCACGGGTACGGGCGGCACCGGCGGCAACGGCGGTGGGATCGCGGTCGCGGCGGGACCCAGTCGGGTGCGGAATGCGACCGTGGCCGGCAACGGGGTCGGGACCGGCGGCGCTCCGGGGTCCACCGCAGGCACCGCCGGCGCCGCCGGCGCGGGCGGAGGCCTGTTCGTCCAATCCACGCTGAGCGCCGACGACATGCAGTTGCAGAACACGATCGTCGCCTCGAGCCTCGGCGCGAACTGCGCCGGGAGCACCGGCTCCGCAATCGCGAACGGCGGCCGCGACCTGAGCTACGGCGACCGGACCTGCCCCGGTCGCCGCGGTAACCCCAAGCTCGGCCGGCTGAAGGACAACGGAGGCCCCACCGCCACGATGGCGATCGGGGCGGGCAGCGCGGCGATCGACGCGATTCCCGCCAGAAACGGCGGCTGTCCCGCAACCGATCAGCGCGGCGTCCGGCGGCCCCAGGGGCGGGCGTGCGATATCGGCGCCTACGAGTTCGCGATCCCCCGGATCAGGATGATCGCGCCGTTCCAGGGCGCGTCCTACGAGCGTGGCTCGCGGATCCCCGCCCGCTTCCGGTGCGACGAGGGAGGCGTCGCCAGCACGATCGCCACGTGCACAGGCAGCGTCGCCCGTGGCCATGCGATCGGCACCAGGCGACTCGGCAGCGTGCCGTTCGTGGTCACGGCGATCGACAAGAACGGCACCCGGGCCCGAACGACCGTCCACTACGACGTCTGGATCTATCTCAACCCGGTCCGGGAGGTGAGCGGTCTGACGCCGCGGCGGATCGACCTCGGCGTCGACTACGCGGGCACCGGGCCGCTGCTGGCGATCGGCCGGGCCCGCGTGACGATGGCCAGCGACACGGACTCGGGGCCGTCGAGCTGCTGGGCGATCAGTTGCTGGCCCGGAGGCGGGATCGTCGTCATGCGGCTCCTGGACGGTCCGTTCGCCGGCAAGTACGTGTACGTGGCCGAGCACATCACGGTCAGCGTTCGGGCCGGGCAGACGGTCAGCGCCGGGCAGCAGATCGCCACGCTCTACGCGGGGTACCCGTGGTCGGAGTGGGGCTGGGCGGCCGGACCCGGACCTGAGGCGCTGGCGATGGCGGACGGGCACTGGTGCCACACGTGCGCCGATGTGGGCGATTGGTCGACGATCGAAGGGCGGAACATGAACGCCCTGCTCGTGCGGCTCGGGGCGCCGTCCGGGCTGTTCCAGCCGATTCCCAACCAGAGCATGCCCCCGGGCTGGCCGACCTGGCCGGGGTAGCGCTGGCTGCGATCGCAGCGGCGATGGGTGGGCGACCGCCTCGTCCTTCGTGGCTGGCTTCGACGGCCATGCTCCAGAGCGGCCGCCGAGCTGGACACGGGGGTGCCCGTCACACGGCCCCTCGGCCCGTTTCAGAGCGTTGTCGAGCAACGGGCCCGGCCGACTCGGGCACTGACCTGCCGCCCAGGGGCGTAGCCGCCGGATTTGAAGTAGACGTCGGCGTCGCCGGACGCGTCGGTGTGCCAGCTGTCCGAATGGCCGGAGGCGTCAGTCACGGTCACCGTCTGATCGGGCTGGTTTGAGTGGACGTAGACGTTGTAGTCGTTGTAGTGGGAGCTGTAGGACGCCGAGATCGTGCACTCGGCGCCGTGGGCGGGCGCCGACGGGGCGGGCGGACCGCTCGGCGGGGGTGAGGTGGATTGGCCGAGCCGCACCCAGTTCGTGACGATCTCGTGCTGCGCCTCGGCGAGGGTGATCTGCCCGTCGCACACCTTCTGCCGGAGCTCGTTCTCGACCGTGTCCTTGGGGTTCGGTGAGGGGCCCGGCTCGGGCCAGAGGTTGCGAGGATCGTTCGTCGCGCCGCCGAGCTCGAGCGGCACGAAGTGGTCGTACTCGAAGTCCCCCATCGAGCCGGTGTCGCTGTAGGCGGCCATGCTCGCGGCCTTCTCCGGCTCGGTGATGCTCTCCGGCGGACGCACTGTGGCTGTCCAGCCCGCGACGCAGATCGTCCGGTCGGTCGTCGCCTGGGTGACAGCGGGGTTGAGCGCGCCGGGCGTGCAGCTCGGGTCCGGGCGGGAGTAGAGGCCGGTACCGATCGGGTGGCAGGAGCCCGGGGCGGGCTGTGACTGCACGACGTCGTTGCTTGCCGTCGAGTACGCGAGGGAACCCGAGCGAGGATTGGTCGGCGGCGCCGGGCGACGACGATGCGCTGGCGGGCCCGGACGGTGAGGCGGTCGTTTCGCCGGCCGGGTCTGGGCCGTGGTACCCACCGTCGGCGGCGGCGAGGTGGGCTGCGCCGCGGTCGAGCCTGTCGAGGTGGCGTCTGCTGTGCATCCCGATGCGGCGAGTGTCGCGGCCAGCAGCGCGGTCGCCAACGTGCAGCGGCTACGGCTGCCCATCGCCTGCGGGCGAAACGGGTTCATGGACGTTCGGTCGCGCGCACAGACGTGTCCCTGACGCGAGCTCGCAGCTCTCCGCACGATCCGAGGGCGGCAGGCGAGACGTGGAACGGCCGCGTCTGCCCGGCGGGGAAATCGGAGCCGCTCACGGGCTGATCCTACGTCGCGCCCGGCTGCGAACCCTGCGGTCGCCCCGACGGCCACGAGCGGCAGCCGCCGCCGAGCGCCGCTTCTCGCCCGTCATCACGCCGGCGTCGCGGAGTCGCGTCGGCGCGCCGCGCGAGACCTCAAACCAACTCTGGAAGGAGCACCGATGAAGCGCACACCGCTTCGCCGGCGCGCCCAGCTGCGCGCCCGAACACCCCTGCGGCGCACGACGCCGTTAAGGCGAACAGACTCGATGGCGGCGAGTGAGGCGCAGCGCGTCGCCGTCGCCGGCCGGACGTGCATCGTCTGTGGCGCCACCCACCGCGTCGACCCCGCGCACCTGATCCCGCGGTCGCTCGGAGGCTGCGGCGACGCGCGCTGCGTCGTGCCGCTCTGCCGCCGCTGCCACCGCGCCTACGACACTGGCCAGCTCGACCTGCTGCCGTATCTCGAGCCCGCCTGGCGGGCGCAGCTTGCGCACGCTGTCGGGCACGTCGGGCTGATCGGAGCGCTGCGGCGGATCAGCGGCTCGCGCACGTCTGCGCCGGATCGAGGTGCGAGCGCGTCGAGCTGCCCGAATCCGAGCCAGCGGCCGCAGCGACTGGCATGATTGGCATGGTGACGATCGGAAAGTCCTCGACCTGGACACCGGAGGAGCGGGCCCGCGAGGAACGGGCCCGCACGATCCGGGCTCGGCAAGATCGCGAGAAGACACCCGAGGATCGGCTCGAGGAGACACTTCGTCTGAGCAGGCTCATGAGCGAACTGCAGCAGGGCGCGGCACGCGATGTTCCAGGCCGATGAGCTGCTGCTCGCGCTACGAGATGCCCACGTCAGGTTCGTAGTCATCGGCGGGATCGCCGTCGGTGTGCACGGGCACGTACGCGCGACCAAGGACCTCGGTATCGTTCCGGACCAGGGGCCCGAGAACCTCGCGCGGCTGTCGTCGCTGCTGCGTGAACTCGACGTCCAGCACGTCGGCGTCGGCGACTTCGCAGCCGACGAGTTCCCTTATGACCCGACCGATCCCGAGCAGCTGGCGCAGGGGGCGAACTTCAGACTCGAGACGCGGCTGGGGCCGCTCGACATCATGCAATGGGTCGCCGGGATCGACGAGGATCCGGCGTATCCGGCGCTCGCACGCGAGGCGATCACCGTGGACTTCCGCGGCGGGCCGCTGCTCGTCTGCGGGTTGCAGCATCTCCTCGCGATGAAGCAGGCGGCCGGCGCGAGCAGGACCGGCAGGACCTGCGCGAGCTCGGCGTGCGCCAGCCGCCGGAGTCCTAGACGGGGTAGCTCGTCGACGCGTGCCTCGGGTCCGCGAGGCCCTTCGGACGGCGGCTACGCGAGCGTCTTCTCGTAGTACACGACGTCGGTGCCGGCGAGTTGCCCGCGGCCGACCTCGCGGTACCCCGCCGTCGAGTAGAGGCGCTGCGCCGCCGTCTGGATCGCGGGCGCGTGCAATCGGAGCTGCCGGTAACCGAGCTCGCGGGCGCGGTCCTCGAGGCGCACGATCAGGAGTCGGGCGAACCCGCGGCGCTGAAAGGCCGGGTGGGTGCGCATCCGCTCGAGCTCCGCGACCAAGTCGGTGACGTGGCGCAGCGCGCCGATCGCGACCAGGCGCCCATCGCAGACCCCGACGAGGAACTCGCCGCCGTCGTCGAGATACGTGGCCGGGATCGAGTTGAGGCTCGCGTCCCAGGGGCCACGACGGAGGTGGCCGCCGTCCGCGGTAGACGAAAGCGCGTGAAGCTCGCGGACGGCGGGACCGTCGTCGACGACGAAGCGCCGCACATCGAGCGCGTCGCTCGCACCGGCCGACCCCTCGGTGGAGCTCACGGTGAGCGCAGCAAGGTACGGATGCCCAACTCGCTATTCGGCGGCCGGCAGGCGGTAGCCGCGCTCGGCCTTCTGTATCTCGCCGCTCTTGGCGAGCTTGGACATCGTTGTCGAGACGGTGCCGCGTGCGAGGCCTGTCTTGTTGGCGACCTGGCTGGCGGTCATCGCCTCGCCGCTTGCGAGCGCGGCGAGGACGGAGGCCTTGGTCGCGCCGGGTGCCGTTCGGCGAGGGGAGCGAGCCGCCGCCTGGCGTGTTCGCCGGGTCGGTGCGCTCTTCGTCGGGGGAGCCTTTGGCTTGGGCGGTGCTGCCTTCGCGCGGGTGCGAGCGGGGGTCTTGGGAGCGGAGGGCTTGGGCGCGGGCGCCGCCTTGGAGCGGGGGTCGAGCGCGGCGAGGGCCTTGCGCAGGCGCTCGGCCTCACCGGCGAGCTGGTCAATGCGCTGCTGGATCTGTTCACGCAGGCGGTCGATCACGCTGCTGCACATGTTCGCAGCTGGGGGACGAGCGGGCGATCGCACCCGTCGGTGCTTGACGACCGGTCCGCCGCGAGCTGGCAGCGAGCCACCGGGGTGCACCTACGAGCGCGCCAACCGACGTGCCGGAGGGATCCGGCGAAGCGTCAAAGAGCAATGACGGCGCCGTCGGCGGCCGCGTCGAGGTCGGCGTCGTCGAGGTGGGCAAGCATCTCTTCGCTCATGTGAGTGATGACGATCCGCGCGCACGCCAGCTCGGGGCGGTGCTCGACGAGCGTCCGGAAGTTGAGGTGGCCGGGGGCGCTCCTGTCGAAGAAGTTGCATTCGCAGACGAACAGGTCCGCGCCGTCGGCGACGTCGAGGAGCGCGTCGGTCCATTCGGTGTCGCCGGAGTAGGCGATCACCTTGCCCGCGTACTCGACCCTGAGCGCGTAGGACGGTGCGCCGCTCTGGTGGCGCACCGCAAACGGCGTGATGAGCGCGGGGCCGAGCTCGCACGGCGTGCGCTCGGCGAGCTCGATGAAGCTGGTATCGAAGGAACGCTCAACACCCGTGGCCCCCGGGTAGAGCGCCTCGAAAGGTCCGCTCGATCCGCTCGCGCACACCCTCGGGACCGGCGATCACGACCGACTTCGTGCGCTTGGCGAACTGTCCATCCGAGATCAGCCAGGGCAGACCGGCGAAGTGGTCGCCGTGGAGGTGGCTGAGCCCGACCCACCCGATCGAAGCCGGGTCGATCGCCGCCCGCTTCAGGGGGATGAGCGCGGTCGCTCCGCAGTCGAGCAGCAGCGGCTCGGCCCCGCCGTCGAGGTGAATGCAGGCCTGAAAGCGACCGCCGCTCGCGAACGCATCTCCGCTTCCGAGAAACCTGACACGCACCGGGCCCATGGTGATGGATTCAATCGCGCGCAGGGATACGATTGGCGCATGTGCAGCTATCAGGAATGGAAGCGGTTCACACGCCGGGTCCAGGACGCGGTCGATGAGGGCCAGCTGCGGGAGCTCGTCTCCGATGCGGCGGCCCGCATCGAGGCGCTGGTCGACGAGCTCAAGGGCTGTGGGTGCGCGGCCGAGAACGCGGACTGGGTTGGGGGACGCGGCCGGCGATCCCGGACCGAGTGGGTCGCCTAGCCAGAGCTGGTAGTGGTCGCCTCGCCCGCAGGCCGCCGGCGAGCTCAGGCAGTCGTCCGTTGGAGCGGTTGAACTACTTCGGGAGCGAGCGCGACAACACCCGCGCGGCTGGCGCGCACCGAGCGCGCGGCGATCTGGACTTTCGCCGGGATCGCGGCTGGCTATTCGGTTGTCAGGCGGGTGAGGCGTGGAGGCCGACGATGTCGTCGAGGTCGAGCGCCAGCCGCGACCAGCTCTCGGCGGCGTCGTCGCTGAGCAGGAGGGTTCCTCCGCGTAGTCCCGCGAGCAACCGGTTCGGCTGCTCTGCCAGCGCGGTCAGCGCGTAGGGCATCCGGCGTAGCTCAGGGGAGTCGCCCCAGCCATCGACCGCGACCCACCCGTCGCCGCGCGAGCGCCACAGATGTGCCTGTCCGTCGCCGTGGCCGTGGGCGGCGAAGGGGGAGCGGCTGACCGCGACGTACCAGAGGGCCGGGTCCGCGGGGTCGATCGCCTGCGCCCACGCGTAGTGTCGGTCGAGCCCGTCCTCGAACCTGGCCCAGCTGTCGCCGCGGTCCTCGGAGCGGGCGATCCCCTGACCGGCGGCCTCGTAGACGCGTTCGGGCGCGAGCGGATGCGTGAGCAGCTCGTGGGCGTCGCTGTGCGCCTGAGGGTTATGGTCGATCCACGAGGCGCCGCCGTCGCGCGAGCGCATCACGCCACCCAGCTCGATCCCGACCGCGAGCCAGTCGGGATCGGTCGGGTGAAGCGCGATCGTCCGCACGTGATGGGTCCACGGGCGGGGCGGGAACGACCAGCGCGGCTCGCTGGGCACGTCGCGCAGGGCCGGCAGCCGCTGCCAGCTGCACCCGCCGTCCTCGGAGCGATACAGGTTGCTCGGCTCGGTGCCGGCGTAGACGACCGAGGTGCCCGACTCTTGGTGGGAGGGGGAGACCGCGACGGAGAGCACACGACGGTCGCCCAGCCCCTCCTCGGCGTTTCGCCACGTGAGCCCGCCGTCGTCGCTGGCGTACAGGCCGCTGTCGAACGTGCCGACGTAGAGGCGAGCAGGATCGTGGGGATCGATCGCGAGGCACCGCGCCCTGACGCCGCAAAGCAGCGACTCCGGGTTGCTCGCCTGCGCGCCCTCGAGCTCGAAGCGCACAACGTCATCGCCGGTCAACGCGAACACTCGCGAACGCTCAGGCATCGGGATGGGTCCCCGTGCTGGAGGTCGCTCGAGAGCGCCGAGCGCGTCGCGCCCGCTCGTAGGAGAGGCGGAACAGCTCGATCGCACGCTCAACGCCCCCCGGATCCCCGATCGACACGGTCACCCAGCCGGAGTCCGGCAGCACGTGATGCACTCTGGCGCGGCCGGTCGCGATCAGCTCGTCGCGCACCCGGCGCGGGAACGGCAGGTCGGCGATCCGGTCACCGTGCAGATGCCCGAGCTCGCGGCGGCCCACGCGGAACTCGACGCTGCCGAAGCGATGCGGACCGACCTCGACCTCTGGCCACGACGCCACCGTGGCGGCTATCCGCTGCGCCGCACCGAACTGCTCGTCACTCATGAACGCGCTCCCAAGTCGACCTGACATCCAGGGTAGGACCAAGCCGTCCCGACCGCCATTGGCAATTGGTCCTACGACCCACGACTGGAATCGACGCTCGGACGTAGGCCGCTACGGTTCGACTCGTGGCGCGCTTCAACCTGCAGTTCGACGTCCGACAGGTCCCGGCATACGCGGCTCGTTATGCGTACGAGGACGACATTGAGGTTCTCGCCATCGGCCGGAAAGCACAGAAGCGCGACCACTACACACACGCGAAGAATTCGTCGCGGTGTGCCGATGGAAGACCCCGCGCAGCGGCCACTCGTCGCGACGAATAGCCCCGAAGAGATCGAGACTGCAACCCGGATCGCGCTCAGCAACGCCGGTACCGGGCGCGATCGCATGGAGGCGCTGCGCTCGCTGGGTGGCGTCGAGTTTCCGACAGCGTCGGGTGCTCCTCCATCTGGCCTGCCCGGAGCGCTACCCCATCCTCGACAAGCGAGCGCTGCATGCGCTCGGGATCCGACCACCAGCCGCGTACAGCTTCCGCTTCTGGACCGAATACGTCGAGGAGTACCGGCGGTTGCTCGAGGAGGCCGGAGTGGATGGGCGCACGCTCGACCGCTCGCTCCGGCAATGGTCGAGCGAGCAGGGCGTGCCTCTCTACTAAGCCGAGTGACGGGCGCTCAGCCGACAGCGGTCGTGAGCCCCACCGGTAAGAACACATAAGGAGGTTGGGCTACCTCAAGCTGCAGTTCGCTGAACCATCGTGTAGAACCCCGCAGCTTCGCGCGCGCCACGATGCTCGAGCGCGTCGGCCCGTCAGATCGCGAGCTCGGACACACGCGCGCTTGGGCGACGGGTTGCACGCCTGGTCGCTCAACGAGCGCGACCGTATCGTCGCGCGATGCTCAGTCGCGTCAGCTCGGCGATCGACATGCAACTGGCGGACCTGATCGTCGCGTTGGCGCGGCGCAGGTGGCCCGCGTTGAGGCTTATGCCCGCGCGTTGGATCCGGCCGGTCGTGACGCCGGCAGCGATGCGGCTCCGCCGCCTGCTCTCAGCCGTGGCGCTGATGTTGGGCGCGACAATCGGGTTGATCGTTGCGGTGCTCGCGATCCTGACCTAGCCGAGGCGCGCTCGCAGAGAGCCGGCGGAATCTCCCGACCAACGCATTACGAACGCGAGGACCGTCCACGTCCGCTGCGCCAAACGCGCAACGCTTTGGCCCTCGGATAGGTACGACGACATCCAATCACCGGCTCGCTAGCCGGTGAACCACAACCGTGTCCCGCGCGCCGGGGTGCGGCACAGCCGCACCAACAAGAACGGCCGCCCCGCTCGAACAGGACGGCCGTCAAAGCCATGCCCTCGCGATCGCTCTTGGCGGAGTCACGCGCGGGCACCGACCCCAGGAGGGTACCTGATGCACACCCCGTCGGCACGCATTCTGTCCGCGCTCGCGTATGACGCGGCGAGGAGTACGACCCCGGGCAGCCGGTTGCGGCGGACCTGCTCGAGGCGCTCTCGCTGGTCGAGCACGCCCCGCCCGTGATCGGCGATGACGGCCCGTACGAGCGGGCCCGCCAGCGCCGGCGCGAGCGCCGCGAACGGGCTGCGATCCCTTCCTGGTTCTCGGCCGAGGACCTGATCGCCGCCCCATGGAGACCGCCGAGCGGCGGTTCGTCTGACCCATTCGGTCACTGGCTCGGGTGCGCAGGCGGATCGCCGGCGTCCGAGCCCTACAGCCGGGGCTCATACGAATTCACGACCACAACGTCCAAGGAGGTCACATGTCCACCACAACTTCCACGATCCTGGTGGCCGAGGAGAACGACGCCACGCGCGCGTTCCTTCACGACAACCTGACGGCCGACGGCTGCCGGGTGATGATCGCGCCAGACCGGGCGAAGGCCCTCGCGCTGCTGAGCACCGCGGACCCGGACCTGATCGTCGTCGACGTCAACGGGCAGACGCTCGCGCTGCTCGACGCAATCCGCTCCGGCGACGGGCTCGCCGGCCGTGTCGACCCGGACACGCCGCTGATCGTGCTCAGCCGCGACGCCGATCGGCTGCAGCGGATCCGGGTGCTCGAGCGCGGCGGCGATGACGTCGTCCAAGAGCCGTTCGCCTACCCGGAGCTGCGCGCCCGGATCGCCGCTGTGCTCCGGCGCTCGGAGCTGCGCCGCGGCGGGCGGATCCTCCGCGCGGGCCCGATCGTGATCGACGTCCGCCCGCGCGAGGTGCACGTGTTTGACCGGCCGGTCGAGCTCTCGGCGAAGGAGTACGACCTGCTCGTCACGCTCGCCGGCGAGCCGACGAGGGTGTTCACCCGCGCGGAGCTGCTGCGCGGCGTCTGGGGGCTTCACACGTTCGGGCACACGCGGACGCTCGACAGCCATGCGTCGCGGCTGCGGCGCAAGCTGTGCGGCGACGGGCACGACAAGCTCGTGGTCAACGTGTGGGGGGTGGGCTATTGCTTGGTACAGGGTTCGTCCGTCCACGGCGGGGACTTGTGAGCGGCGTGGGCGCTTTGTTGTCTGTCGTGGTGGTGTTGTTTGAGGGGCGTCGGCGGTGAGGGTCGCGTCCGCAGCGTCGCCTAGGTTGGTCGGGTGTTCGACAGCGTTGATGCATCGCGCGCCCTGTCGGGCGGAGCGGCCCGGAGGGCCGCGGAGCCTGGCTGGGCGCGGCGCGCCCGCCGCGGGGGGTCCCCGTGGATGGTCTGATCGGCGTTGTCGATCGGCTGACCGGTTGAGGGTTCAGCGGCTGCGGCTACCGGACGGCGAGGTGTCGTGGACGGTGCTGGGCGAGGATTGGCTGCCGGCGGGGCCGGTCGAGGAGTTCCTGGAGTACTTGCGGGCGCAGCGGCGTTCGCCGAACACGGTGCGTAACTATGCGCAGGGGCTGGCGCGCTGGTGGGAGTTTCTCGGGCTCGAGGACGCTGGCTGGGAGGCGGTGTCGGTCGAGCAGCTGGCCGGGTTCTTGGTGTGGCTGCGGTCGGGCGAGACGTCGTCAGTGGTGTCGCTGGTCGCGCGGCCGCGGCGGTTGTCGGAGGCCACGGTCGCTTTGCGGCTGGCGGCGGTGATGGCGTTCTATCGCTATCACCAGCTCAACGGGGTGGTGGGCGCGGGGCGGCTGTATGAGCGCGTGCAGCGCGGCGGCGGTGCGTACAAGCCGTTCCTGGAGCATCTGGCGCGCCGCAACGGCCATCGCCGCGCGGTCGTCGCGGTCCGCCGCCGGCGTCGGGGCATGGCGCCGATTCTCACGCCTTCGCAGATGGTGGCGATCAAGGACGCGTGCGCGCATTGGGATCAGCCGCGTCGGCGGTGGATCGGTTCGGTGCGCCGTCGGCTGGTGTGGTCGGTGGCGGAGGAGACGGGGATGCGGATCGGCGAGGTGCTGTCGTTGCAGCATCGCGATTGGCATACCGGGCGGGGCGATACCCCGTTCGTCGAGGTCGTTCCGCGCGAGCATCCGCACGGGCTGCGGGTCAAGGGCGGCGCCTATCGCAAGCTGTATGTCTCCGATGAGCTTGACCGTCTCTACGGCGACTATCTCGTCGAGCTGTGCGAGCGCGGGGCCGACGCGGCGGTTGAGGATCTCGACGCCGCGTACGTGTTCGTCAATCTCGAGCGGGAGCCGCGGTTCTCGCCGATGCGGGTCGAGAGCGTCTACGCGTTGGTGGGGCGGTTGCGTCGCGAGCTGGCCGGGGTCGTCCCGGTCGCTTGGACGCCGCACTGGTTTCGCCACAGCCACGCGACCGCGCTGCTGTTGGGCGGCGTCCCGTTGCACGTCGTCAGCCGCCGGCTAGGGCACGTGGACGTGCAGACCACCCAGAACATCTACGCGTGGGTGAGCGAGGACGCCGAGCTGCGCGCGGTTGCTGACTGGAAGGCGCTGAGCGCCAGGTGGCCGGTGGCATGAGCAGCGACCTGTTCACCGCGACCGGGCTGGACGGGCGCGCGAGCTGGGCGCCGGAGCGCACCGAGCAGCTATGGGCGCAGGTCCCCGCGGGGTTGCGCCTGGAGCGCTACGCGCCGGAGATGATCCCCGCCGAGCACCTACCAGCGTTTACGTCCGATGGCCGGCGTTCGCCGCTCGATCTGACGATGCTGCCGGTCGGGCTGCGCCGAGAGTTCGCGTGGTCGGTCGCCGGGATCGTCGCCCGCGGCGGGCTGGTCCCGGTCGGACCGCTGGCGATGCTCGCCCGCCACCTCCCGGCGTTGCTGCACGATCTGCGCGGGCGAGGTGTCGACGCTCACTCGCTGATGCAGTTCTCACCGTCGGGGTGGGAGCGCGAGTTTCAACGCCTGGCGCTCAAGCATGGCCAGCCCGAGCTGGCGGTCAAGAGCGCTCGCGGCACGCTGCGACGGATCTACCGGCCGCTGTGGATCGCCTATGACCCGCGAGCGTGGTGGCAGCGCGAGGTCTGGGACCCGCAGCTGGACACGGCGATTCCGCTCCGCGCGCACGAGCCCGACGGCGAGAAGCTGCTCAACTTCATGCGCCTGGAGCAGGACTGGCTACGCGGCGGCGCGCAGTGGTGGTTCAAGGTCAGCCTCGAGCTCGAGCGGCTGACGTGGTCGACGCTGCGCGGGTTCCTGAACGCGCTCGCCGAGCTGTCGGCGTTTCTGACCGCCCGCGGCGTCGAGGACCCGTGGCTGCGCGAGCGCCCGGCCGAGGTGCGCGTGCTGATGCTCGACTTCCTCGGCGAGCTCAAGAGCCGCAAGGTCAAGCGCGGCCCGACCACGGGCCAGCCGCTGTCCGGCGCGCAGGTCGCCAACCACATGGTCGGGATCGAGGGCTTCTACCGGTTCATGCACGACGAACAGGAGCAGGCCGCCGTCGCGTTGAGCGACCGGCGCTGGCTGCGGCTCGGGCCCGAGCACACGCGCTTCTGGCGCTACGGCGAGAAGCCCGCGCGCCACCAACCGCTCGATGAGCGTCAGCTGCTGACCGACGCGGCGTTCGCGCAGATCATGGCCGGCCTGCACGTGCTCGGCGACCCGGTCACAGAAGGCGGCTTCGGCGATGAGCAGGCGATGCGCGCGCTGATGCTGCTCGCGCGCACCGGCCGGCGGCTGAACGAGATCCTGCTGCTGGACTTCGACCCGCTGATCGCGGTCGACGGGCTGGCGCCCGGGACCCAGCCGGGCGAGGCGCTGGTCGCGAAGCTGCGCTACCAGCAGACCAAGATCGACGACGCTCCGAACACGATCTTCGTCGACGAGGAGATCGTCGCGATCATCCGCTCCCAACAGCACTGGGTCCGCGACCGCATCCGCTCCAGCGAAGATGACAGCGCCCGGCGCTACCTATTCATCCGCGCGACCGAGAACCGCTTCGGGGAGCGCCCCTACACCGACGGCAGCCTGCAGCAGCGGCTCAGCAAGCTCGTGCGCCGGCTGGATCTGCGAGATGACGACGGGCGGTCGATCGACTTTCGCCGCACCCATCGCTTCCGCCACACCCGCGCGACGAGCCTGCTCAACGCCGGCGTTCCGCTGCACGTCGTGCAGCGCTACTTCGGGCATCTCTCGCCGCGGATGACGATGCATTACGCCCAGACCCTCGCTGCCACCCACGAGCGCGAGTTCCTGCGCTTTCACAAGATCACCGCCGACGCCCGCCCGCTCGCTGTCGACCCGCGCGATCTCTACGACCTGCTCGAGCTCGACCAGCGCGCCGACCGGGTGCTGCCCAACGGCTACTGCATGCTCCCTCCGCGGCAGGTCTGCGAACGCGGCAACGCGTGCCTGACCTGCGACAAGTTCGCCACCGACGCCAGCTTCCTGGACGAGCACGAGCAACAGCTCGGGCGGCTCGTCGACCTCATCGAGCGCCGCCAGCAGGCGTTCATCGACCGCACCGGCCAGGCGATGAGCGCCGAGCACGTCTGGCTTCAGCAGCGCCACCGCGAGCAGCATGCCCTGCACGCGATCATCGACCGCCTCGAGAGCCCCGAGCTGTCCGGCAACGCCGTCCGCGGCGCCGGCGCCAGCGCTCGCACCCACCCCTCCGCTGAGAGGCCGGTCGCGTGAAGGCGCTGCTGATCCCCGCGTCCGGCCCGGTCCAACACGTCGAGCAAGACGGCCTCGGCGCCCTGCGGCGACTGATCGACGGCCACATTCAGGCGCTCCCCGTCCAAGGCCGCGCCGACGCCACGGCCTACGTCAACGAGGAAGGATTGCTCAAAGGGATGCCCGCCAACGCGCGGGCAACCCAGCTGCTCGGCGTGCAGATCGTCGGCCCTGCAGTCCTTTGCGGCTGCGACGCCGCCACTGGCGAGGAAACGCCCATCCCCGACGACCTGGCGCAGGCGGTGCTCGCAGCGAGCGCCAGCGGGCGCACCGACGGCTGATGGCACGAGGCAACTCCGACAACCTCCGCGCCGCCGCCACCCGCAAGCGCGAGCACGCCATCGAGCGCGCCGAGACCGCGCTGCGCGCCCTGATCAAGCGCGGCGACCCGATCACCTTCCGCGGCGTCGCAACCGAAGCCGGCTGCTCACCAGACTTCCTCTACAACTCACCGACGCTCCGGCCCCGGATCGAGCACCTCCGCGCCCAACAACAAGCCACACCGCCGCCCAGGCCTCGATTCCCCACCCCAGACGGGCCCGCCACCAGCAACGTCGTCCGGGCCCTCAGCGCCCAGCTCACGACACTCAAAAAGCAGCACCACGACGAGCTCGCCGCCCTCAACGCCGCGCTCAGCGCCGCCCACGGCGAGCTCCTCCAGCTACGCCGCGAGCTGAGGGTCAGCAGCGCTCCACGCGCCTCGCCTCCGGCCTGACCGCCGGCCCGTCGCAGGAACCACGCACCGAACTCCGCTCCGCCGCGCGTCCACCCAGGGACTGCGAGCGTCGCTCGCGGACGCCCGTCCACAACAGAACAACCCAACAACGAAAGGACCTCAGCAATGCGACCTACAGACAAGGGCTACCGGCTGTGCGACCCCGCGACGGTGCGATGAGCGACCGGGACGCGACGCCCCCGAGCGTCGTCGGCCTTTACCAGCAGCTGGCCGCCGAGCGGGCCGGCGCGGCGCGGGCGGGCTCGCGCGCGAGCGCACGGTCGAGGGGCGGTTCGCCCAGAGCGCCGAGGTACTCGAGGATGCCGCGGGGGCACTGCTGCACGCCGCGTCCACGATGAAGACTGCGGCGCTGGCGCCTTCGCGCGCCTGCGTGACGAGTTACGCCGCGCAAGGCTTCGGAGCGATCCTCGTCGCCGGGGGGTCTGTGTCTCGAACGCTGGGGGCGCTGCACCAGCGCCACCCGCAGCGAGAGGCGCGACCCCTTACCGGGTGATGAGGCAGTGAAGAACCCGGAATGGCAGCTCACGCGGGCCATCACCGTCGCTCGTCCACCGGCCGAGGTCTGGCCCTGGCTCGTCCAGATGGGCTACCCGAAGTCCCGAGCGGGTTAGTACGCCCCTACTGGCTCGACCGCGTCGTCTGGCGATTCAAGGACCGCAGCTCCGAGCAGATCATCCCCGAGCTGCAGGCGCCCGCGGTCGGCGATCGCAGCCCCGACAGCCCTGACTGGTCCGCGTTCTATACCGTCCATCGGTTCGAGCCCGAACGGGCGCTCGTGCTGTACTCGACGACGCATCCACTCCCGATGTACACCGACGTTCGGTTCGGCTGGCCATTTGTGCTCGAGGAGCATTACGGCAAGACCCGGCTGATGATGCGAGCGAGGATGAACCACCCGCCCGTCTGGCCCACGCCATTGGTCGGGCTCTTCTTCCGGGTGGTCATGACCCTCGGCGACGTGGTCGAGGCCGGCGCGATGCTCCGCGGCGTGAAGAAGCGCGCAGAGGCGCAGTCGACACCCGAACACCGCATCCTGCCCTGCACGTGGCCACGCAGCGCGGTCAATACCAAACCGCCTGTCGTTGGGGCGTGACTAAAAGCACGAGACTCCCGTGGCCACACGGTAGCGGAGCCCCGCGCAGGCTCGGCAGTCCGTTCGGATTGTCCGGTGCGGGGCTGTGGAGAAGCACGGTTGGCTGAGTCGCCGGCCGATGCGACGATCGCCTGGTATGCCGGTAGTGATCGAGACCGATCAGCTGACCAAGTGCTACGGCAGCTCTCGCGGGATCGAGGGCGTCTCGATCGCGGTCGGTCGGGGTGAGGTGTATGGGTTCCTGGGGCCCAACGGCGCGGGTAAGACGACCACGATCCGGACGCTGCTCGACCTGCTGCATCCCACGAGTGGTCGCGCGTTGCTGTTCGGCCTTGACAGCCGGCGGGCGAGCCTGCAGATCAGGGCTCGGCTCGGCAACCTGCCCGGTGACTTCAGTTGCGACCCGGCGCTGACCGGCCGCGAGTTTCTCCGCCTCTGCGCGGAGGTCCGGGGCATGGACGAGCTGGGGTCAACGCCTGCGCTGGCGGAACGATTCGAGGCTGATCTGGATCGGCGAATCGGCGACCTTTCTAGCGGGAACCGGCAGAAGATCGGCCTCATTCAGGCGACCTTCCACGACCCCGAGTTGCTCGTGCTCGACGAACCGACGACGGGGCTTGACCCGCTGATGCAGGAGGAGTTCCTCGCTGTCGTGACCGAGTACCGCGAGCGAGGGGGGACGGTCTTTCTCTCCTCGCACGACCTCGACGAGGTGGAGCGCGTGTGCGACCGCGTCGCGATCATCCGCGAGGGTCGGCTCGCGGCGGTCGAACGAGTCGCCGATCTGCGCGGCCGTGCCTACCACCACGTTTCGATCGACTTCGCAGCGCCGGTCGAGTCGTCCGAGTTCATACGGATCCCCGGCGTCAGCGAGCTCGAGGTCGACGGCGCTCACGTGTCGTTTAAGGCCGCCGGCGCGCTGGACGCGGTGGTCAAGGCCGCGGCCCGTCACACGGTCATTGACATCGAGCTCACCGAGCCGAGCCTGGAGGAGATCTTTCTCACCTACTACGGCCGGGACGGGGCCCGATGACCACCGGCCTGCGCGAACCGGTCCCGGTGGTCTCACATCGCCCGCGGCAGGCTCCCGGATGGCCGATCGGTCTGCGCGCGGTTGTGCGGCGCGGCTTGCTCGATCGTCGGCGTGGGACGCTGGTGTGGGGTGGGTCACTCGGTGCGCTGGGGGCGTTCATGGCCGCGATCTACCCCTCGATCCAAAGCTCGATTGAGGACGTCGCCAAGAACTACCCGGCCGGCCTGAAGCAGGCGTTCGGTGTCGAGGCGATGAATACGGTCGAGGGGTACGTCCATGCGGAGATGTTCAGCTTGATCGTGCCGCTGGCGATCGGCTACTTCGCCATCCGTGCCGTTGCCGGCGCGATCGTCGGTGCTGAGGAGCGCGGCGACCTCGACACGATCCTCGCGCTGCCGCTCTCCCGTGGGGTGCTGCTGATCGGCTCGTACCTCGTGGCCGCGATTGCGTCCGTGGTAATTCTTGGCCTCACCGGTGTGTTGACGTTCATCGCCGGGCGGATCGCGGGAACGCACATCTCGCTCGGTTTGGTTATCGCCGGCTCGATGGGCGTTTGGTCGTTAGCGCTGTTCTTCGCCGGCGTAGCGGCGCTCGCGTCCGCGGTGCTCCATGGCTCCAAGACGGTCACTGGTATTGCGCTCGCCGTGCTCGTGGCGATGTACGCACTCGACGTCGCCGGGCGTCTGGCCGACGGACTCGAGCCGCTCCGCTGGGTGTCGGCCTTCCGCTATTACGGAGCTCCGCTGCGGGACGGCATCGACCCCGCCTCATTCATCGGCCTCGCCGCCGCCGGAGTGCTCCTCCTCATACTTGGCGCCGTGCTGATCGACCGGCGAGATATTCACCACTAACGCGATCCACTGGGTGGAGCGAGACTTAGCTACGTAGTAGCTTGCGAGCCTCCGACGGCCGCCGCGTTCAGCCGCGGAGTGCGCGCAGGGCGTTGAGGATCACGGCGAGGTCGATCACTTCCTGGAAGAGCGCGCCGGCGACCGGCGGCAGGTACCCGGCGGCTGCGACTGCCATCGCTGCGAGGCTGAGCCCCATGCCGGCGAGCACGCTCTGTCGCGCGATGTAGAGGGAGCGCCGTCCGGTGTGCACAGCGTCCGCGACGCGGTCGATCCGATCGATCGTGATCACGGCGTCGGCGGTTTCCGAGGAGACGGTCGCGCCGGCAACGCCCATCGCGATGCCGAGGTCGGCGAGCGCGAGTGCGGGCGCGTCGTTGACCCCGTCACCGACCATGATCACGGGACTCAGCTCCGGGTCGTCGCGGAGCCGTCGGACGACCTCGAGCTTCTCCGCGGGCGATTGCTCGGCGTAGACGCGGTCGACTCCGAGCTCTCGGCCGATCCGCTCGGCGACGGAGCGGCGGTCTCCTGATGCCATCGCGACATGGCGGATCCCCTCGGCGCGGAGTCGCTCGACGATCCGGTCGGCGTCCGGTCGTAGCTCGTCGGCCATCACGATCACACCGCCGACGTGACCGTCGATGCCGATGAGGACGCGCGCCTCGCCGGAGCCGTGCCCGCGCAGAACCGCAGCGGACGCGATCTCGTCGTCGGCGATCCCCGCCGAATGCATAAACGCGCGGCTCCCGACCGCCACCGTGCGACCGCCGATGATCGCCTGGATGCCTTGGCCGGGCTCCTCGCGCACGTCGGTCGGAGTGCTGAGCGGCAGCCCCGCCTCGGTCGCCGCACGCACCAGCGCCTCGCCGAGCACGTGCGCGGACATCCTGTCGACCGAGGCCGCGAGCGCGAGCAGCTCACCCGGCTGGTGATCACGACAGGGGACGACATCGCGAACATCGGGCGTTCCGACGGTGAGCGTGCCGGTCTTGTCGAACAGCACGGTCCGCGCCTCACCGAGCGTTTCGATCGCCCCGGCACCCTTGACGATGACCCCGTAGCGAGCGGCGCGCGAGAGGCCCGAGACAAGCGCGATCGGCGCGGCAAGGATCAACGGGCACGGCGTAGCGACCACGACGACGGCCAACGCGCGGACGGGGTCGCCGCTGATCGCCCACGCGAGGCCGGCGATAATCATTGTCGCGGGGAGAAAGAACCCGGCGTAGCGATCGGCCATCCGCACGAACGGCGCCCGGTGCGCCTGCGCCTGCTCGACCAGCCGGACGAGCGCGGCGTACGCGCTCTCGGCCGCGGGTTTGTCGGCGCGAACGTCAAAGGGAGAGCCGGCGTTCGCCGACCCGCTCAAGACCGCCATCCCCGCTCCGATCGTCACCGGAAGCGGCTCACCGCTGAGCGTACTGGTGTCAACGACAGCCTCCGCGCCGACCACCGTGCCGTCGACCGGCACGACCTCGCCCGTTCTTACGACCACGACGTCGCCCGCCTGCACCCGGGCGACGGGCACCTGCTCCAGGTGATCCCCGACCCGCAGCTGCGCGACCTTCGGAGCGCGCTGAATCAGCGCCGTCAGCTCGCGGCGCGCACGAGCCGAGGCGATGTCCTCGAGCGTCGCTCCGCCCGAGAACATCAGACCGATAATGACCCCAGCGAACTCCTCCCCGAGCGCCAGCGCCCCGACCATCGCTACCAGCGCGATCGTGTCAACCCCCATGTGATGGTCGACAATCACCGTGCGCACCACCTCGACCGCGAGCTCGGCGGCCAACAGCGCCACCGCCGCAGCCCACACATCACTGCCCGCAGCCTGTTCCCCGGCCAGATACAACACGCCGCCGACCACGATCGAGCAGGCCGCGATACCGGCGAGGATGCGGGAGCGATGTTCGACCAGCCACCCGAAGGCCTGGTGAAGCGAGCCTCGCCGGTGCGGCCCGCGAGCCGCTGCAGCCGGAGCCGAGGATGCCTGAGCCGACGCCATACCCGCAGGATCATCGCGCACGCGGGTGCGCGCATCCGTAATCGCGCCGACCGCGTCAGGGTAGAACCCCGCAGCCGCGAACCGGATCCCACCCAGCGTGCGGCGAACTGCCGAGCTCTCCGGCCGCACCCCCGATGACCTCCCAGACCGCCGGCGGTTGACTGCAGGCCACGGGCTACCTGCTTCTCGCTGGAGTCGTGTTCGGCGTCACCCTGCGACCCGCCCTTCGGCCCCACCGACGTGGGCCGTCCTCGTCGTCTTCCGCCTGCACTCGAACCTCGCGGCGATCCCGCTCCTGCTCATCGGCGCCGCCGCGGCCGCGGGCGGCCGGCTCGCGCTCGCGTACGGCAACCGCCGGCTCCGCGACCAGCTCTCACCGAAGCGGATCGCCAACCTCGAAGCCGCACGCGACACGATCGCCAGCGGCCCCAAACGTGCAGCAGCCGGGCTCGCGGTGTGTGCGCTCACGCCACCACCCTCAGCCCAGCGGTTCGCCGCCGCCGAGCTCGTCGACACGCCGCTCCCGCCGCTCACCGCGGATTGACGGTCGAGCTTGTCCCGTCACGCCGCATGATCGAAACGTCGACCGTTTCGCCAGGTTGCAGACCCGCCAGGACCGTCGCCAGCGCCTCGGCATCGGATACATCCTTGCCGGCGATCGCGTCGATCGAGTCGCCGACGACGATCCCCGACCGTTCTGCCGGCCCGCCACGCTGCACCGCACCGACCAACCCTCCGGGTCGCTCAAGGCTGTCGGCCAGACACGGACTAGCTGTCCATAAGGGGGTGAAAAGCAGACCGTTTGCAGGAACTGATGCCGCGACGGGCGAATAGATCATCCGTCGAGGCCGGATTCAAGGCGCGTGATTCTCGCTGCCGATACGGGTCCGAGAGTGGGCGGCGCGTCTCTGGAAGTTCCGGGGTGACCGGACGACGAGGCGGGGGCACCGGGATCGCCACGTCGCACGTCACGACAATCGAAGGGACCGAGAGATGCAACGGAAACCACGTGTGATCGCGCTGTGCGCGGTGCTGGCGTCGCTGGCGCTCGCGGCTAGCGCGTCGGCCGCGACGTTCAGCGGCACTGTCGTGCACAAGAACGCGCGGGCGCGGGGCTTCGTCCTCGCCCTGGGAAACGGCAGCCTGCGGGCGGTGCATGCCCGCCACGCACCAGCTCTGGGTCGCCATGTCACCGTCACCGCGCGACACCTGCGGAACGGCACCTGGGCGCTGCAGCGCGTCCGGGTCGGGCGGGCGACCAAGCACGTGCGGCTCCGCGGCACGGTGAGCTATGTCAACTCGAAGCGGCACTTCTTCGTCGTCTCCGCACGCGGAGTCTCGCTGGTCGTGCACCGCTCGCGGACCCGGTCACACCGGGCGCGTGCCGCGTCCGACAGCCAGGTCGCCGACGGCCAGGTCGTCACCGTTGACGGGACCGTCGACGGAAACTCGGTGGATGCCACCAACGTCCAGTCCGACGGCCAGAACCCGAACGGGATCGACTTGGAGGGAACCATTGAGTCGATCGACACGACCGCGCGGACGCTGAGCATCTCCGCCGACGACAGCGAGCAGTCAGGCTCGGCGCTGACCGTCAACGTTCCCGCGTCCTTCGACATCTCTCTCTTCACCAAGGGCGAGTCGGTCGAGCTGATCGTCTCTCCGAACCCTGACGGCACCTACACCCTTGAGCAGTCATCCAACGACACGGGGGCGCAGAACGCCGACAACCAGGGCCAGAACCAGGGCGATGACAACGGCGACCATCACACCAGCGCCGAGCAGGTGTGCGCCGCGCAGCAGAGCGATCCCAACTTCGCCGCCTCCCACAACGGCGAGAGCTTCGCCCAGTTCTGGGCCACGGATCCGAGCAACCCCACTGACGCCTTCGGGCGGTGCGTCGACGCGATGGCGCACGGGACGAGCACGAACCCCAGCCCCGAGCTGCAGTGCCACCTCGAGGCCAGCGACCCGACCTTCGCCGCCTCCCACAACGGCGAGAGCTTCGCCCAGTTCTACAACCCCCAGGAACCGACCAACCTCAACGACGCCTTCGGACGCTGCGTCGACACCAAGGCCCAACAGCAGGACAGCCAGCAGGGCGGCTCAAGCGGGCCGACCCCCGGCGGCTCCAACACCTAGACCACACCGATCGGGTCACGAAACAAGCGACGGGCCCGGCCGCCAACAAGGCCGAGCCCGTCGACCGACGTCCAGCGCTCGGCCACGCGAACGGAGCCGACCGACCCTAAGACGCACCCTCTCGCGAGTGGGGCGGGGACAGGGATCGGCTCGATGCTCAGAAGGGGCCTGGTCCCGAGGGACCGCCCTTGGTGACCGGCGTCGAGAGCACGCATTGGCCGCTGCGCGTCCCGTGGACGGTGTTGGGCTGGGGCGTGCGCGGGAACACGCTGTTCATGGTGGTCTCAGCGCTGTCCCACACGGCGCTGTTGCCGTGGCACGCGAGGTTCTCGTTGACGTGGTTAAGAACGATCTCGATCGCGTCCGGGTCCGCCAGGTGGTTGTTGATAAAGCTCGCGTTGCCGCCGACGTGGACGCGGGCCATGCCCAGCCAGCACGACTTGAGCCCGGTGAACGTTGCGTCGCCGGTCACCGAGCTGTCCTCGAGTGCGCTGTAGACCGGTGACTTGAATTTCGCGAATGGTCCCGATTTCGGCGTGTTGCAGGTCAGGCCACCGCCGCCACCGGTCGCCGTGAAATCGCCGCCGATCGTCGCGTTGTGGATCAGCACACCAAGCGGCGCGTTCTCGACCACGTCGCGGAAGCGATCCGCACTGGTCAGCTTCGGCTTGTGCTGGTTGTCGTCGATGCACGGGAACGAGTGAGGGTTACAGCCCAACACCGCGGCCGCGCCCTTGCCGATCACGAGGTCCCCGCGGACCCTGAGGTTCGAGCCGCCCTTGTGAGTGCGGTGGTTGAGCCCGTACGCCGCGAGCAGCACGGCGCCCTTGTTCACGGTGAGATCCCCGGAGACACGGACCGGTCCGGCGTTGACAGCACAGACTCCCCTGATGACCACGTCACCGGCGTAGTTACCGGCCAGCACGCCCGGCGATTTCAGCGTCCCGGTGCAGGTATGAGTCTCGGCGGCCGGCGCGAGGCCGGGACTGACGGCCAGGATCCCGAGCGCCAGCACGATCGCGACCGGGGACATGCCACGCATACGCTTCATGACGACCTCTCAACGTTGATGACGTCTGCGGCCCCGGCGTCAACCGGGCGCCGTTTTGGCGAGACGCCTCCGGCCCCGGCGTCACCAAGCACGGTACCCGATACCACCCACCCTGCGCAACCCGCCGCTCACCAACCTCATGGCTGGTCCCACCGCCGGGCCAGATGCCTACCCGGAGAAGCATGGCGTCGGGAGCCACCAGCCCGCCGGCATCCGCAGCGACGAGTCGCCTGCCGCGGTCAGCAGCATAGACAGACCTACGCCGGCGGTCGCCACCACCCCGCGGTCGGTCCCGCTTGTCCTTCGCGCGACATGCGGAAACGAGCGTGTCAGCGGGGTCGGAGAACCTCGCAGGATGCGCGCCGGCGTATTGCCGCTGTGTGGTCGCGTGAGAGCAGCCTCAGGAGGTGGCGCCGCGGACGGGGAGGGAGCATGATCGCGTCGCAGTCGAACTCCTCCGCGCCTTCGGGCAGCGCCCGCTGCGGCGGACCGAAGAGGACGGTGAGTTCCGCCGGCGCGTCCACGAGGCTCGCCGCGTGTTCGAGGTCGGCGCGCGCCCGATCCAGGAGGACGTCGTTCCAGACCCCTGTTCCTCGCGGCCAGCGCGTGACGAATCGCACCGGCCGCTCGAGCTCTACGAGGACAACGATGGTCAAGCGCGTCCGGTCTCGGCGTGCCATGACATCGGCGGCGACGACGGCCTCCTCTCCCTCAGACGTCCCGTCGTAGGCCACAAGAAGATGCTGGTAGGCCATGCCGTTCAGCGTACCGGCGGGGTCGGGGCGCGGACTGCGCGCTCAGTCAAATGGCGGCGCGAGTCTGGCCCACGGCCGTGGTTGAGCCCCGCCCCGGAGATTAGGTGGTCTCTCCAGCGCATGCGCTTCGCGCGAGATCCAGCAGTCGCGCCACCCGGACTGCTCCTTCTCGCGCGCGTTGCAGTAGTGCTGTGTCGCTTGCGCTGACTGCTGCTCTCGTAGACAGGCGCCCGATCAAGATCGGTCAGCTCGGCTGGCTTCGGCTCATCGAGCCGTTTGCTGGCGGCATTGCCACGCGCGTCGAGCAAGCGTCTGGGCGGCTGAACCTCGACTTCTGCTCCGCCAGGCAGCGCGGCGTTCGGCGGTGCCGTCGCCGACCGTAGCGGGGCATGCTGCCGCTTCCCCGCGGCCGAGCAGGCATTTCACGGCGAATGGGCCGCTTCCAACAGTCGGACCGAGAGCGTGATGTCTCCGGCCAGAAGTCGCTGCGCAACTCGCGGCTGACCTCCACGCCCGGGACGCTAGCTCGTGATGTGCAACGAGACCGCTGCGCCGGCCGGTGGGCCAGCCGAGACGGAACGCTGAACGGGCTCTCGCAGCGATGCTGAAACGGACGAGTAAGACCAGTCGCCGATGGACAGCAGCTCGCGCCGACGAACAGTCGTCGCCGTTACGCTCGCGCGCCCCTGAGCCGTCTCAGACGCATGAGCGATCGCCAGCGTGATGCTCGCTTTCCGCGGTGGCTGTCGCACAAACTACTCCAGACGGAGTCCATCAATTGGTCGTGGGATACCACCATGCCAGGAGTCACGCAGGTCTCCGTCTGATGGGACAGCGGCCTCAATCCGGCTGATATTTCGAGTCCTCCACCACTTGCTGAGAGGTCGATTCTCGAGGGTTTACGCGACAGCGTCCCGGACGGCCCTTGCGCCGTCACCCCTGAAGGATGAGAATCGTTTTGCCGCCGGGCTGACGCCGGCGAGGCGTGGTGCGGTAGTTAGAGCCCGTGCGACAGCGTGGCGCTGGAGCCTGTGGAACCGTTGTGAGTGACGGCCAGGCCTCTTTTCGCGTGCTCGCGACGACCCCTCTACGCCCAGGGATTCACAAGCCAGCCTCGGCGAGATGCAGGTCGGTGACGGTCTCTGGCGCGGCCCCGGTTTCGCATCACTGCGGGCCTGGTCGTGTTCCGGGGTGCCAACCATGCCGGATCGATCCGTTTGGGGCACTATCGCGGTCTCAGCATCTGCGGCGAGGGTCCCAGCCGCGACAACCGATCGGAGGAAAGCGATATGGCCAGGCTGATCTACTCTGCGATTGCCTCGCTTGACGGGTACGTCGAGGACGAGCAGGGAACGTTCGACTGGGCCGCGCCGGACGACGAGGTGCTGGCCGCCGTCAACGAGCTCGAGCGGCCGATCGGCACCTACCTCTACGGCCGCCGGATGTACGAAACCATGGTCTTCTGGGAGACGGCCAGCGCCGGCGCTGATCAGCCGGCCGGGGTGCGGGACTTCGCCGAGCTCTGGCGGGTCGCCGACAAGGTCGTCTACTCTCGGACGCTTCAGACGGTGACCAGCGCGAGGACGCGGATCGAGCCCGAGTTCGACCCCGGCGCGGTCCGGCAGCTCAAGGAGACGTCGGTAGCCGACGTCACCGTTGGTGGTGCGGAACTCGCCGGCCAGGCGATCGCCGCGCGGCTCGTCGACGACTGCCACTTGTTCCTCAACCCGATCCTCGTCGGTGGCGGCAAGCGCGCACTGCCAGGCAACGTGTGCGCTCGGCTCCAGCTCATCGACGAGCACCGATTCAGGAGCGGCGTCGTCCACCTCCACTACCGCATCAGCGTCTGACTCGCACGGCGAGAAGATGCCGACACGCACCTGGTGTCCTCATCCTGCGGACATCGCGATGGCTCTCCGAGGTGGGCCTGCTCCGCGCCGATACCGCTCCATCCGCCGCCGACGCCTGCTCCTGTCGGTTTGGGATCCTCGTCCGATGAGTCTGGCCCGCTCCGGCAGTCTCATAAGACAGGATTCGAGTAGCCGATAGGAGTGGAGATGAGCAAGCTGAGACTCAGCATCACGATGTCGCTGGACGGCTACGTCGGCGGCCCAGATCAAAGCGAGGAGAACCCGCTCGGCGTTGGCGGGATGGAGCTGCACGAGTGGTTCTTCCCGCTTAAGGCGTTCCGGGAGATGCACGGCGATGAGGGAGGCGAGGTCAACGCCAGCTCTGGCGTGGTCGAAGAGCGTCAGACAAACATTGGCGCCACGATCATGGGCCGCAACATGTTCGGGCCGATCCGTGGTCCGTGGCCGGATGGGTCCTGGAGGGGCTGGTGGGGCGAGGATCCCCCCTACCACCATCCCGTATATGTGCTCACCCACCACCCGCGTGAGCCACTCAAGATGGAGGGCGGCACCACCTTCCACTTCGTCAGCGACGGGATCGAGTCGGCGCTCACGCAGGCCAAGGACGCCGCACAGGGACGCGACGTCTGGCTGGCCGGTGGCGCGTCGGTGGTCAACGAGTACCTGGCCGCGCGGCTGGTTGACGAGATCGACGTCTCGATCGCGCCGTTGATCCTCGGCGCCGGCGCTCGCCTGTTCGAGGGGCTCGACCGCGGGACGCTCAGGCTCAAGCAGATTCGGACCGTCGACGCCCCCGACGTCACACACATCAAGTACGAAGTCAGCTGACCCGCTTTCACCAAGCCGCGCGTTCCTTGCGGAGGCTCCGGAAAGACCCCCTCCGCGCGGCAAGCGCGCATCTCGGCGACCATTGATTTCACGATCTGGGCTCTCAGACCGGACGTTTCCTCGGCGACGGAGGGGGCGTCCCGATTACGAGTACCGTTGCTCTGGGCGCGAGCAGAGCGGCAAGCGCATGCGATAACCGTCTAACAAACCGTCTAACAAGACGAGCAAATTCAGCCTCACGCAACCTCAGGCAAGATCACAAAAGCCCTGTAAATCGGCACCTAGCTGACCCCCGTTAGGCGCCTCATAAACCCGAAGGTCGCGGGTTCGTATCCCGCCCCCGCTATCGAAAGGCCTGCAAAGCGAGAGCTTTTCTTGTGCTGCGGTTTGGTGCGGAAATGGGCGTCTAACACACTTGCTGTTAGACGCGCTTTTGTTGGCGCCGTGCTGCGTGAGCAATCTGGCCGCAATGAGCTGCCTTCCCGTGAGTGTGTGATCGTCGACCTTCGGGTTCTGATTCGACTTGCGCTACGCCCACCGGCGGGGGCCACGGAACCGAGGGCTGGCGAGACCACGCGTCGAGTCCTGGACTTGGCGACCAAGCGCGATGCTGGTGAAGGGCGGCGTCGAGCCCCGCCTTCCTGGTCGCGCGCGTTTCTCCGTCGACAGTGTCGGCGCGGCTGCGTATGTCCGACGGCGGCGGCCTGATGCCAATGGTCTGCGCTGGCCACGTCTGCTGCTTCGCGGGCGCGAGCAGCCGCGCGGCGGGCAGCCGTCGAGCTGATGGTTGTGGGCGATTGCGGAAGGCGGGTGGTTTGCCGGAAGCGGTCGTGATGCCGCGCCGTGGCTGCGGAGGGGTCGCGCGTTCTCGCGTCCCTCGGAAGCGAGCACGGTCACTGTTGGTTCGTTCTCAGAGCTCGAGGTGGAGCGGCCGGTCAGCGCTGGAGCTGCCAGCGTGGATCGTGCTGGTATCCGCCGTCTTTCCCGCCCGGCGGCCTGATGGCTGTAGTTGGGCGCTGCGTGGGGTGCGGTTGTGTTCCCAGGTGAGGGTGTCCCGGGTCAACACGAGATTTGTGAGTGCGGTTGGTGACCCGTTGGGTTCGCTGACGCTGTCGAGTGTATGGACGCCCGTGCTGTCGCTGGCTTGGATCTGCTCGATCGTGCAACTGCACGTGGATATGTCGTCCCGCACGGTCGTGCGCGCGGCGTTGACGGCGTCTGTGCCCAGCACGAGCTGATCGACGGTGCTCGCGCAGGGGGGATTGGTCTGGTTCTGGCAGCCGCCCTCTTCGCCGCCTCGATCGGGAAGCCTGGCGCCGGTGCGCAGATCGAAGACGTCGACCGTGCTGCTCTGCGACTGATCGTGAGAATTGGTCGTGTTGGTGGCGAGCGCCGCGTATGTTCCGGCGACCGCAGACTTGATCACATCTTCAGTTGCGTACCCGGGATACGGGTAGCTGGCCAGCAGCCGTTCACGGCCGTCGGCGCGAAAGCAGCCCATGTACGAGGAAGTGAAGAAATCGAAATAGGTCGATTGGCCGTGGTCCGCCGTGATGATCGCGGTGTCGCTGCTCGCCAGCACAGTGGAGCCCGCCGGCGTCAGGCAGGCCACAGGCGGTTTGGCAGGCAGCGGCTGCCAATCCACCGTCCAGCCAGTCACCTCACCGACCCTCCGCACCCTCCCACCGGCGGCTCGTACCAGGCTCAGGCGGTGGCGCTTGTCCAGAAACGCGATCCACGTGTTGTCGGGTGACCAGGCCGGGGCAGTTCCATGCACCAGGCGCCGGAACCTGCGCCCGCGCACCGGGCCGATCATCAACCAGCCATTTCGGACGAACGCGATCTGCCTGCCGTCGGGCGACCACGACGGCGCGCTGCCTCGGGCGACGCGGCGAAGCCGACCCGGGCTCCCCGCCCAGATCCAGCCGCCGCGCGTCAACGCCAGAGCATCCCGCGAGGACCAGACCGGATCGGACGCTGCTCCTGAGATGACCACGCTCCGCCTGAGCCCGTCGATGCCGTACTCGACCAGCGCCTCGCGGGGGGTCTGGCCCGACATCATCAGCTGCGTCACCGCCGTGTACAGCGTCGGGTTGCGTGTGAACGACGCATCGACCCCCCCGGGCGGACCTTGGCAGGCTAGGCAACTTCCGTCAGGGTAAATGACGTCAAACGACCCCGACGGGTCATCAGCAGTCTTATCGATCACAAGGGTGCCACCGCCGGGAGCCCACTGCGGCCGGAGCAATCGGCTCGGAGACGTCACACCACACGGGTCGCCCGGCTGAGCGCACACCCGCCGCTCGCCGCGGCCATCGGTCGCAACCAGCACGATTCCGGGGCCGCTCAAGGGCTGGACCGCGAGCAAGCCATCGCCACCCGGGAAAGCGGCCTGCGCTGATCCAGCGAGAACGAGCACAGCCGCCACCAGCGTCGCCGCGGCCGGCGTCCCAAGCCAACCACATCGGCGCAGCCACCTCACGAGCATCCCCTCAACACCTTCACGCACATGAGCGTAACGGGCGCAGCAACCCCGAAGTTGCGCCCCTCCCCGCCGCGAGCACCGCGCTGGAATGGGCCGCCAGCACGAGCCGAGGCAGTCCTGTCGTTCCGGAAAACGGAAGCACGCAACTCGACATCTTGGACATCCGACGGCGCGCCCACCTCGGCGCTGACCCGGTCTCGCCACATGCGCTAGCAGCCAGCGGCCGATCCCGCCCAGCGAGACTGTCGCATTCACCCAGATGCGTGCGTCCGCAGCGCCCGTGCCGGACGTTGATCTACCTCGCGATCCAGAACGCCGTGCCGCAATGGACCCGCACCAGGGCGTGGACCAAGGCGCTGCTCGCGTTCAAGATCCAGTTCGGCGACCGGCTCCCCGACACTGCAATCTGACAACCACCGATTGACAACCCTCAACCCACGGTTTAGAGTTCACGACAGCTCAGTCGCCTACACAGAAAACGGGACACCCTCAGCGACTGCTCCCCCTTGGGCCGGTGGTGCTGAGCACGCTTGGTCAGACCATTGGGGGGTGGTTGCGGGGGCGCGCGGCGGTCGTCGCGCTCGCGCTCGCGCTCACGGTCGCGGCCAGCATCGTGTGCGGCGCCGGCCGGTAGGGTCTCTTTCTTCGTCTCACGGGGGTGGTGGGTCGGGCCAGTGTGGGTCAAGGGTCGCTTTGCAGCGTCGCGCGGTCGGGGGCGTCGCCGCTCGCGGCGAGGCGGCGGTCCGCGGCGGGTTGGTTTCTCAGGTAGCGGTCCAGAAATGCGGTCGAGACGCGCTCGACGATGCCGAGGTACGGCTGGGCGTCGTGATAGGGGGAGGTGTGCTCGGCGCCGAGCAGCCTGAGCAGGTACTTCGGCCGAGGGGCGGCGGCAAAGTAGGCGTACGTCCCGCTTGGCGAGTTGACGGAATCGGCTGTGCCCTGGGCGGCGAGGAGCGGGACGCGGCGCGTCGGGCTGGGAAAGCCGCTGAAGGCGGCGATTTCGGCGCCGGAGAAGCCGAGGGCGGCGCGGATCCGACGGTCGTTGCGCTGGCTGTAGACGACTGCGAGGGCGCTGTCGACGCCGTCTGAGTGTCCCCCGAGAGCGATGCGGTTGCCATCGATCAGGCCCTGGAGTGGTGTGTTGCGGCTGCCGAGTAGTCGGGTGATCACGAAGCGCAGATCCTGCGGCTGGTTGATGAGGTCCGACCGGTCGACGACCCGCGCGTTGGCATTGGTGAGCGGGAAATACGGGGAGGCGACGACGTATCCCGCCCGCGCCCACGTTCGGAGCAGTTGGGTGTAGGTGTACGGGGCAAGGCGGTAGCCGGGGGCGAACACCACCAACGGGAACGGGCCTGCCGCTGTAGCGGGCCGCGCGCCCTGCACGTCCGTCGTCGCGGGCGCGCCGAGCGCCGGGTAGCGCACGACGGTCACGAGCGTTCTCGGATTGCCCGCGATTCGCCGGGAATGGTCGATCAGGCGGAGCACCGTTATGCCGACCGAGAACGGGCGGTGCGACGTGACGCTCCGTGGCGTCAGCTGGGTCGCCGTCTGAGCGTGAGTCGACGTCGTAGCTGTGCTCGGCCGTGCGGTCGTGCCGACGCACGCGCCAAGGCCGGCGGCGAGCGCCGCGACGGCTGCCGCCGCAGTTCCGCGAGCATGCGTGATCGCCGAGACCGTCACCGTCGGGGACGAGCGTAAGGGGTACAGGCGATGGGGCCGAAATTGACATCGTCGCGAGCCGGTCGAACCGGCTCGAAGGTCACAGGAGCGCACCTGAAGCTGCCGGGCCTGCGCGTGGGCACCGACACGCACCCAACGCGTGGAACGACTCGCCCGCTCGTCAAGGCTTCGGTGGTGCTCATGCGCGAAAGTGACAGTCGTCCGACTGTTGAAGCCCTGACGCGGCGACCGGCCGCTGTCGGACAGCACGGGTCGCGCTCGCCGCCGCCGACGCCGGTGATCGAGAGAGACCGTGTGGGTGGTGGGCGCTACTCCTCGACGCCTGGAGCGGTCACGCCCGCGCGGCTTCTCGTTCCGGTGCGTGTCCCAGCCCGGCCTCACGGCCGCTCCGTGGAACGTACCGATGATCCGCCGCAGTTGCCAACGATGACAGTTCGGTGCTCGCCGCCTAGGTTGGGGACATGACTGTGTTGATGACGGGTTTCCCAGGGTTTCTCGGCAGCGCGCTGCTGCCACGCATCCTGCAGCGGACGGGCGCGGACGCGATCTGCCTCGTGCAATCGAAGTACGCGGGCCTCGCCTCGCAGCGGGTCGAGCAGCTTGCCGCGGCCGACCCGGGGCTGCAGCACCGCGTCAAGCTGATCGAGGGCGACATCACGAGCCCGGGCCTCGGCTTGCCGGACGGGCAGCTCGCCGGAGTCACGGAGGCGTGGCACCTGGCTGCCGTCTACGACCTGGCGGTCGAGCGAGATCTCGCGATACGGGTCAACGTCGACGGGACGCGGAACGTGCTCGACGCGCTCGAACGCTGTCCGGACTTCCAGCGACTGCACTACTTCAGCACCTGCTACGTCAGCGGCCGCTACGCGGGCCCGTTCGCTGAGGACGATCTCGAAGTCGGCGCGCCGTTTAACAACTTCTACGAGGAGACCAAGCATCTGGCCGAGGTCGACGTCCGTCGGCGCATGGCGGCCGGGCTGCCGGCGACGATCTATCGACCCTCGGTCGTGGTCGGCGACAGCCGCACCGGCGAGACGCAGAAGTTCGATGGCCCTTACTTTGTGATCCAGTGGTTGCTGCGCCAGCGCAAGTACGCAGTGCTGCCGATGGCCAGCGATCCGACGATGACCCGCGTGAACGTTGTGCCCCGCGACTTCGTCGTCGACGCCGTGGGCCATCTCAGCGGGCACCCGAACTCCGAGGGCCGCACCTACCACATCGCCGATCCACAGCCCCTGACGGTGGCGGAGATGACCGACGTGCTCGCAGAGGCGACCGGCCGCAAGCTGATCACCGTGCCGCTGCCGCGGCGCGTCGCCAAGGGCGCGCTCGCGCACGTCCCTGGGGTCTACGGGCTGATGCGGATCCCGCCGGAAGCTGTCGACTACTTCGCCCACCCGACCCACTATCTGACCGAACATCTCCGCGCCGATCTCGCCGGAAGTGGGATCGAGCCGCCCGCCTTCCCAACCTACGTCGCCTCGCTGATCGCGTTCATGCAGGCGCACCCGGAAGTCGGCTCGGAGGCGATGACATAGCGACTCCCGGCGCCAGCGTCTGACCGGCGCAAAGGCGCATCGAGAAACAGGTTCGGTCCTTGATAGGCGTCCTGCGGGACAGTCCGGGCCGGTTCGGGGCCGCGCCCCGGCGTTCCGACGGCCAGATTCCGTCACGAGCGCGCGCCAACGACTCGGTCGACTCCCGGTAGCCGTCCTCGACCGCCAGTAGCTCCTTGGTGCCGTCCTCCCGGACGCCGATCACTACGAGCAGGCCGAGGCGGTCGTCTTCGCCCAGCCGGACGCTGGCGTGGATGCCGTCCACGAACCAGTACGCGTAGCGGTGGAACCGCAGCTCGCGGCGGCAAAACGCCTCATGCTCAGCCTGCGAGGCATCGGTCAGCCGCTGGATCGAGTTCGCCGACAGGCCCGAGGCATCCTCGCCGAGCTGATCCCGCGGCGCCGGGCCGAAGTCGCCGGTCGAGAGCCAGTCCACGTACAGGATCGGCAGCACCTCGGTCACCTTCGGCAGCCGACGCGCACACGCCGGCAAGATCTTCGACGAGAAACGCTTCCGCTCGCCGGTCTCCTCGTCGACGCGCTTGTCGTCTCGGGTCGCGGCCCGCGCGATCGCTTCCGTCGTCCTGGCCGCCCGAGTGGCGCGAGCGCTTTGGCGCCGAAACGATCACGGGCCGTTCGCCGTCCGAGAGGCGCAAGCTATCGCGCGACCGCGGCCCGCGCACGCACCAGTCTGGGCGCATACGTGGCGCAACGCCGCTGACATTGATTGCACCAGCCGCGATGCGTTCCTACGGCCCCGATGGGCCGAGCTAGGCGGGCGTGGCGGCCAGACGGGCGAGGATCTGGCACGCGATTGAGGGTCACTCACGCTCGATCCTTCGCAGCCCGAGCGTCGGAGTCCACCACTCGACGACGAGCATCGTCGCCGCCTCGCTGAGGTGGGTGTGCACGACCTCGGCGATGTCGGCGTGGAAGCGGTCGCCGTCCGGTCCTTCGGTGATCGGTCCGGCAGCGATCGCCCGACCGGAGATCTTCGCCTCGCCCGGCCACTGCACCTCCGAGCCCTCGACCGGATCGACCGTGGCGCTATGCAGGGCGAACCGCGGATCCCGACGGAGATCCGCGCCCTTGCGAGCGTTCGGAATCGAGCCAAAACCCAGTTCGCCGTCCTCGAAGACCGCCTCGATCCCGGGGATCCGCGGCGTCCCGTCGGCTCGCAAGGTGGCAATTGTCTTGTGTCGGTGAGCGTCGAACAGCGCCCGTACGCGCTGCGCGAACTCCGGCTCTGCCCGCTCGACGTCCTGCCATGCCGTCGTACGCCCATGTTCGCACCGATCACCCACAGCAGTGCTCGTCCGCACAGCCCACGCGCGAATCGTCGCGAATGCAGTCGCGCACGCGCGTGCGCGCGCCGGCGCGTCCTTTCCGTGAAAGGGAGCGCCCCGCATCCGGCCTGACCGAGCACAAAAGTGAGAGTCGTCCGGCGCCGGTCAGCGGACTTGCGCTCCCCGTTCGGTACAGACAGGTTTACTCAGGTCGTGGCCGGGCAGTGGGCCACGCTGGGCCCGGAGGCGCCGGCCCTCCACCTCCTCTCGCGCAAGGGGCAGGGTGGCCTCGAGGGATCATCCGGCCGCCTCACGCCGCTCCCCCATCTGATGGATGGGTGACGGCCTGGCCATGGACGCGCGGCGCGTACCAACCGGGTGCGGGAGGGAGGCGGTCCGCCTCGGCCGGGCCCCATGAGCCGGGCTCGTACTCGTGGACGGGGGTGGCGTTGCCGAGGATCGGGTCGACGATGCGCCACGCCTCTTCGATTGTCTCCTGGCTGGCGAAGAGGTCGTGCTCGCCGCGTAGAGCCGCGGTCAGGAGACGCTGGTAGGGCGGGATGTTGCGCGCGGCCTGCCGCATTGCGGTCAGTTCGATGTCCTGAACTGCGAAGTGCTCCACGCCCGGCTTGCGCGACTGCACCTCGAGGCCGATCACGACCTCGGGCTCGATTTGGAAGCGCAACCGGTTGCCGTGCGGGTGCTGCGTGGGGAACAGCTTCTCGGGCGGGCGCTTGAGCTCGACGATGATCTCGGTCGCCTTCACGGGCAAGCATTTGCCCGCGCGCACGACGATCGGCACGTCAGACCAGCGCCACGTATCCACGTGCAGGCGTATCGCCGCGTAGGTCTCGACTGTCGACGCGGAGTCGACGCCATCGGTGTCCCGGTAGCCGCGATACTGACCGCGCACGACGTCCCTTCGCCGCAGGGTGCGCACGCCCCGCAGGAAGCGGGCCTTCTCATCGCGCACCGCCTCGTCGTGACGACCGCTGAACGGATCCATCGCAAGCAGCGTGAGCACCTGGAAGAGGTGGTTCTCGACCACGTCGCGGATCGCGCCCACACCCTCATAGAACCTACCTCGGGTGGAGACGTCGAAGTCCTCGGCCATCGTGATCTGGATCTGGCGGACGTGCTCGCGGTTCCAGATCGGTTCCAGGAACGCATTCGCGAAGCGGAAGAAGAGGATGTCCTCGACCGGCGACTTGCCAAGGTAGTGATCGATGCGAAAACAGCGCTCCTCCGGGAATACGCGGTGCAGCGCTTGGTTCAGCGTCCGGGACGACTCGAGGTCGCGCCCAAACGGCTTTTCGACGACGACGCGCCCGCGCTCGCCGAGGCCAACCTCGCCGAGTTGGTCGATCACCGTCGGGAAGAGCTCAGGCGGGATTGCGAGATAGTGCACCGGGCACTTAGCGCCTGCGAGCGCGTCGCGCAGCGCGACGTAGGTCCGCGGGTCGTCATAGGTGCCCCAGACATACCGGACCAGCGCACGAAGCTCTTCATAAGCCGCGGGATCGAGACCCTCCGAGGCGGCGACGAGGCTGCTCCTCAGGCGCTCGCCGAGCTTGTCCACGGTCCAATGCTCACGCGCGACGCCCACGACCGGCACGTCCAGCTCCCCCGCCTGGACCATGCGCTGCAGCGCCGGGATGACGTGCTTGAACGCCAGATCTCCAGTGATCCCGAAGACGACAATCGCGTCGCCCTGGCCGCGCTTTCGGCGCACGCCAGCTCGCTACCAGCCGCCCATCGCGGCCGCCGGACCGCGCACGCGACGGACGACGACGTGCGGCGCGTCGCACTCACCACTGCGCGAGGGGCGCTCGAAGCGTCCCACGGCGACCGCCTCGCACGGTAACGCTCCACCTTGGTCGATCACGACGACGACAATCATCAGTGCGACACCCAACCCTATAATGGATGGAATCGCGGGCACTGCTGGGCGGGTAACGGCTCGCGCTGATGCCAGTCACGCCAATCAAACGCCGCACGCGACCCCGAACAACGTCGCGCCAGGTATTGACTTTCTTCGGTCGATGCAAGCGGGCACTCTGCTTTGGGCGCCGACTCGGGGACCCTCAGCCAAACCAACCGAAAGGAGTCAAGTAGTCGCGCTCACTCTCGGACGCCGCGGCGACCGTCAGCTCAGCCTCGCCGAAATGGCCGGCGATCGCCGCGTGCAGCCGATACAGAAGCCTCTGCACCTGGGCTGCGTCCCGCAGATCGACGTGCGCGAGGGCGTCGGTCCGCTCGACGATCGCATCGTGATCCCGCGTGCTCTGCGACGTTCCCCCACGCCCCACAACGGCCGCGACCCCGCCGGGCAGAAGGGCGTCGCGCCTGTCCGCCTCTAGGTCCGACTGCGGCAAGACGCGGTCGCGGACGAGCTTCAGGATCCCTGCCGTCACGACGGCGCGGTCCTCGCGCGAGAGCCTCGGCGACTCCGTAGCGGCAACTGGAATGTGCTCGATGTCATCGAGCAACGCCACATACTCTGAAAACGCATCACTCATGCGTGGTTCTCCTCGCGCCAAGGTCTTCGTCCGCTAGTCGTGCGAGCGGGTGAGGTAGTCGTAGCGGGGATCGCGCGGACCGGCGTGGCTCGCGCTGGTCCCGGCCGTTCCCCGTCGCTGGGCATTCAGGCGCCGTCGGGCCTCGATCGCCGGCGACAACCGGCGGCCGACGCGATCGCGACCGACCTCGCCACGCCGGCGCGCTGCGTCCTCGCGTGTGGTGCTGGTCATGGTCCTCACCCTTCCGTCCCTCGTCGAAGTTCGCACGGCCGCAAGCGGACTCGTGCCGCGCGGGCGATCAGACACCATCGACGACGGTACCGCGAGCCGGCACGCCGACGTCCGTCGAAGTAGGTGGACCGGCCCCGCAGTCGCAACCAGTGAGCCCCCGCTCCTCGCCTCGCAGCGCTTTCGCGCAGTCGGTGGCGTTCGGGCTTGGGCTGAGGAAGCTAGCCGCAGGGCCAGCTCACTTCCCCACCCTACTCCGATCCACGCGCCTATGTGAACAGCCCGCGAACTTAATAAACCCACATGGGAAGCGGGGAGCGGAGTAGCGTCGCGCCCTACTTGATTACAGCGAGAAAGAGGGCAACGAAATCGCGATCGCGAGTGGTCGGCCTCCGTCTACGGGAACGACGGACGACTGCTCGGGTACGGGAGCGCCGGCACGCGCCTGCACGTGCTCGAGCAAGCAGACCTCTCTAGCGAACACGCTGGCGAGGTGCTCGGCCGCTCCGGAATCTGAGCCAAGGACGGCCGCGTGAACCTTCAAGGTCGCGAGCGCCGACTCTGCCCTTGGTTCGACTGCGCTTCCGCAGCGCCGGCAGGCGGCGAGATTCGTGAGCGCGCTCGCCGTATCCGTCGGCGAAGTTGATGGGTGATGAGTTGAGCTAAACGCTCGCCAGCGCGCCCACCTCCTGAGACTGCATCAGACCGGCGAGCACTCAGCTCGCCAAGATTGGCGAGCTGTTCTCCATCAGCCGCGCCACTGTCTACCGCGAGCTGGAACGAGCACGCGCTGCTGCTGCTCGACACTGTCGGGTCGTCAGCGACACGAAGCGAGCGCTCGCTGTTACCGACGCCCAACTGTGCCCGGTCAGGGATCGGTAAACGCACGCTCAGCAGGGCGGAAATGCCCGTCACTCCCAAATGCCCGTCACGGCAGCTTCGCCTGCGCCAGAGGTCGCACCCTGCGGGCACCACAATCGACACGCGCTGGTCGTGCATGTCGACCGTTCGATACGGATCAGCGAAGCGGTCCCTTCTTGTGGCGATCCGCTCGTAGTCAGCGGCGGGGAGGGGAGGCGAGGGCGTTCCGGATGCGCGAGCCGCCCTCAGTTAGAGCTGGAGGGAGTTGAGTTTGGCGAGTTCGCGGACTGCGACCAAGAGGGTCGTGAACTCGTTGATGGGCGCTGCGCGGATGTCTCGAAGCGTCCCGAGATATCGCCCGACCTTTGCGCCGCTGGCTTCGAACCATTTGTTCATCGCCGCGTCGCCGTCGATCGAGGGAGAAGCCGCCTTGAGGACCGCGGCGGTGAGTGCTCTGTGGGTCCTGTACAGCTCGTCGCGCAGGGCGGAACGGGCGAGCGTTTGCCAGATGTCGGCGCGAGGTAACTCGAGGATGCGATCGCGGAGCCAAGCCAACTCTAGGCGGCGGTCGAGCCCGAAGTGGATGCCAGCTGCGCGGCGGACGGGCTCGTCGGTTCCGCGGACGCTCTCGACGATGTCAAAGGCGAAGAACAGGGCATCCATTCCAGCGACGCGCGATACGAGCACGCTTGGAACGCCGGGATCGGAGAATTCCCCAACGCGCGCATGCCATGCATCGCCGTCAAGACCGCATAGCAGCTCCGGCAATGCCTCCCACAGCATGGACGCCCCAGGGGCGTAGTCCGAGACCGCGACGGCGATCCCGAGCGGAGGGTGCCGGTTGTTGACCAGCCAGCGCGCCGCCCGAGTGACGAGCCGGCGTCCCTGTAGCAACATCTTGAATTGCACCTCCTCATCTACGACGTCATCGAGCGCTTGCACCTCGCGCCAGAATCGGCGCATCTCGAAGACGGCGACCGCGACGGCATAGGCGCGCGCAATGTGCGCGGTATCGGCGCCGGTCTCCTCGGCCACCCGAGATACGAACGTCGTCCCCTGGCGGTCGACGATGCTGTTGGCGAGGTCGGTAGTGATGATCTCTCGACGCACGCGGTGGTTGCGCATGTGGGGCCGAAACCGGTCGCGTAGCGAGGCCGGGAACGAGTCCACGAGCTCATCGCGGAGATACTCGTCCTCCGGGAGATCGGATTCGAGCAGGTCGCTGTTCAGGGTGATCTTTGCGTGGGCGAGGAGGACCGAGAGCTCGGGGCCGGTCAACCCCTCGTTGGCGGCCTTCAGTTCCCGAATGCGTTGCTCGCCGCGGAGCTCCTCGAGCTCGCGATCGAGGACACCTCTCCGGTAGAGGTCATCGATGAGGCGGGCATGGAGGTCGAGCAGGCCGGAAGCTTGTCGGCGCTCGAGGCTCAGCGCGAGGGCCTGCGCGTAGCTCTCCCCAAGGACGCGCTCGGCGACGGCGTCCGTCAGTGCGGAGAGGAGCTCGTTGCGCTCTGAGGTCGCAATTACGTGATCGGCCGCCGCCGCATCCAGTAGGACCTTTAGATTCAACTCGTGGTCGGAGCAGTTGACCCCGGCCACACTGTCGATGCCATCGGTGTTGATCCGCCCGCCGGATTGCGCATACTCGATCCGGCCTTTCTGCGTGAAGCCGAGGCTGCTCGCCTCGCCAACCACCCGGCAGCAAAGCTCGGCTCCGTTAACCCGCGCGCCGTCATTGGCCTTGTCACCGACCTCGGCGTTACCCTCCGACTGCGCCTTGACGAAGGTGCCGACGCCCCCGTTCCAAAGGAGGTCGACGGGCGCTCGCAGGAGCACCCGAATCAGCTCATCCGGGGGGAGTTCGTCTGCCTCGACGTCGAGCGCCTCGCGCACCGGCGCCGACAGCGGGATCTGCTCGGCGGACCGGACAAAGACACCGCCGCCGTCGGAGATGGCCGCCGGGTCGTAGTCACGCCAGGACGAGGCTGGCAGATCAAACAGCCGGCGCCGCTCGGCGAAGCTGGCCTCCGGGTCGGGGCGGGGATCGAGGAAGACATGATCGTCGTTGAACGCGCCCACGAGCTTGATGTGTGGCGAGAGCAGCATCCCGTTGCCGAACGCATCTCCCGACATGTCCCCGATACCGATGACGGTGAACTCCTCCGACTGGACAGCCACTCCGAGATCGCGGAAATGGCGCCTGACCGACTCCCACGCCCCGCGAGCGGTGATACCCATCCTCCTGCGGTCGTAGCCATGCGTTCCGCCCGCGGCGAACGAGTCTCCGAGCCAGAAGCCGTAGTCGGCCGCGACGGCGTTTGCGAGGTCCGAGGCCGAGGTGGTCGCCTCGTCGGGGGCCACCACGAGGTAGACGTCGTCCTCGTCGTGCCGGATGACGGCAGGCGGTGCAACGACCTTTCCACGGATGATGTTGTCCGTTACATCGAGCAGGCCGGACAGGAACAACCGGTAGCAGTCAGCGGCCTCCGCGAGCAGCGCCTCGCGGCCGCCCGTGGACGGCGGGCGCTTGGTCACGAATCCGCCCTTCGCACCGACCGGAACGATGACCGCGTTCTTGACCGTCTCTGCCTCCATCAACCGGAGAACCTCCGTCCGGAAGTCCTCGCGCCGGTCCGACCAGCGGATCCCGCCCCGCGCGATCCGCCCGTGCCGCAGGTAGACGCCCTCCACGCGCGGCGAGTAGACGAAGATCTCAGACCGAGGACGGGGAGACGGGAGAAAGGACAGCAGCGCGGGATCGAGCTTGAGCGACAACTGGGCCTTGGGCCCTTCTGGCGAACGCTGGAAGTAGTTGGTCCGAACCGTGGCGCGAACGACCGCGAGACAGTCGCGCAGGATGCGCGCCTGATCGAGGCTGGCGATGTCATCGATCGCCCGCTCGATCTCGCCCCCGAGCCGGTCGGCCGCAGCGAGGTCGTAGCAGTCCGGGCCAAGCCGCGCACGGAAAAGCCCGACGAGCAGCCGTGCCGCAACGGGATTGCCGATCAGCGCCTGCTGCAGGTAGCGGTCGCTGAACGTTGCGCCGGCTTGGCGCAGATATTTCACAAGGGCACGCAGCAGCGACACTTCGCGACCGGTCAAACCGGCTGCCAGAACCAGCGCGCCGAGCCGGTCGTTCTCGAAATCCCCCATCCAGACACCCGTCAAGGCGTCTTCGAAGGTGGCGCGCGTCGCTTGTGCCTTAAGGTCAACGTCGAACCCGCAAACGACGCCGATGTCGTACATCCAAATGGACCCACGACCTTCTGGCTTGATCTCGTACGGACGCTCGTCACCGACCCGCAAGCCCATGTTCTCGAGAATCGGCAACACATCCGAAAGCGCGATGCGCTCGGCCGGGCTCAACAGCTTGCAACGCAGCGAGGTCCGGTCGGCCTCGTCACTCTGATAGACACTTATGACGAGGCTCTTGCCGGTGGCCAGAGCCTCGGCACGGTCGATGTCGGGAACCGCCGCACGAGCTCGCCAGTCGGCGCGGTAGGCGATCGGGAACGCTGCCCTGTAGCGGCGAAACAGGGCACTGCCCTGCTCCTCTCCGTGCACGTCTCTGAGGGCATCCTCGAGGTGGCCGGTCCAGGGCCGTGTCACCATGGCGATCCGGCGCTCGATCTCAGCGACGTCGTGGTCCGCCGCGGCTGCGCTGGTACGCAAGATGTAGTGGATGCGAGCGAGCTTGGAATCAGATAGGCGCAGCGTCCAGTCGATTTCGGTCGCACCGAACGCATCGCTCAGTACCGAGGCGATCCGCTCGCGGTTCTCGGTATTGAAGCGATCGCGGGGGACGAAGACCAGGCACGACACAAACCGCTTGTACGGATCGCTCCGCACAAACAGACGCACACGCTGGCGCTCGCCGAGCGCGACGATTCCCATCGAGATCGCGAACAACTCGTCGTCCATGATCTGAAAGAGCTCATCCCGCGGGTAGCTCTCGAGCGTGGTTGCCAGCGCCTTCGCGTTATGGCTCTCAGCGGTGAACGCCGCCCGACGAATCACGCGCTCGACTTTGTCCCGCAGGATCGGAATCTCGCGCGGGCTCGCCTTCTCGGCGGCGCTTGTGTACAAGCCGAGGAAACGACGTTCGCCGCAGACCTCGCCCGCCTCGAATCGCTTCACACCGATGTAATCGAGGTACAGCGGCCGGTGCACCGTCGAGCGCGAGTTCGCCTTGGTCAGGGTGAGTAGCTGGGGCGCTCGAGCGATCGCCCGGACTTCCGCGGGGAGCCTTGCGAAGCTCGTGGAGGCAATGGCGCTCCCATGTCTGAGCACGCCGAGCCCCGAGCCGTCGACAGCGCGGAGAAAGTCTTCCCCGGCCTCCCTGACGAGGTCGTACTCGCGGTACCCGAGGAAGATGAAGTTCCCGCCGTCGACCCACTCGAGGAATGCATTGACCTCCTCGACCTCGCTCAGATCGAGCGGAGGCGCAACCGACTCGAAGCCAGCCACGATCTCATGCATCCGCTCGCGCATCATCGGCCAGTCCTCCACCGACGCCCCGACGTCGCTGAGAACCCGGCGGATGCCACCAACGAGCGCCTCGAGCCGCTCGGGCTCGGTCTCGCGATCGATTTCGAACTGCATCAGCGACTCGGTCAGCGCGCCGGTCATCCCTGCGCCTGCTCGGAAGACCTCGGCGAGGCGACCGTCCGCGTCCCGTAGCACATCGATGACCGGGACGATCGAGAGCTGGATCCCGTACCCGCGACGGGCGAGCTCCATGCCGACCGAGTCCACCAAGAACGGCATGTCATCGGTGACGACCTCGACGATCGTGTTCGTCGACTGCCAGCCGTCCTCCCCGACCCCGGGGTTATAGGCCCGCACGCTGGCGGAGCCGGGCGTGCGGTCGCCAGCGAAGTCCCAGACCGCGATCGCCGCGCCGTAAAGGTCACGGTTGCTGCGCCCGGCCAGATCCTCCGGTGGTACCCAGTGGTAGAACTGCCGGACGAACGCCCCGCACTGGTCTACCAACTCGGGCGCAATGTGGTCGGGCAGGCGGCTGCAAACGGATTGAATGAGCGCTGCTTCGGCCTCCTCCGCCCTCAACGCCATCGCTGCACGCCCTTCGATCGACCCGGAACCGCCGCGGCGCGCGGAACGTCTGGCGCCACGGTCCACCTGCCAGCCTACCCGAACGGAAACGCCCCGGACATAGACCATCGACGCGTCTGCCGAGGCGAGCTGGATGCAGATGATCACGACCAGCGCGCCGCGCGGGGGTCGAGCCGATCCAGGCGATCGGCACCCCCGCTTCGGAGATCCTCGACCTGCCCGACAGCCGCGGGTTTGGATTCCAACGAGCGGCCTCTGGTGTGCCGCGGCGAGATTCGGTCTTACCGCAGCGTGTCGAGCACCTCGATCACGTGTGCGGGCTGCGTGTCTGGGTTCACGAACGCTAGGCGCAGCACCGTGCGGCCATGCCATTCGGTCGGCACGCACAGGATCACGCCCTTCTTCGCCAGTGCGTTGGACCAAACCGCGTACGCGTCCTCGTTCCAGCCGGGCCGCTCGAACAGGATCACTGAGAGCTCTGGCTCGCAGACGAGGTCCAGGTGGTCGCAGGCTCGTATCGCGTCGGCCACCGTGCGCGTTGTCTCGAGCGTCCGCTCGATCGCCGCGACGTATCGGTCGGTGCCATGGGTGGCAAGGCTGAACCAGAACGGCAGCCCGCGTGCGCGGCGGGACAGGTGGATAGCGAGGTCCGAGGGGTTCCCGGCCTCGCGGTCGATCTGGTCGAGGTAGCCCGCGGCCTGTGAGTGCGCGGCGCGTGCAGGCTCGGGATCGCGGTAGAGCAGCGCGCAACAGTCGTAGGGGGCGAATAGCCACTTGTGGGGGTCGACGATGAAGCTATCCGCCAGCTCGACGCCGTCGAACCGACAACGCGCACTGGGGGCGGCGAGCGCCGCGCCGCCGTAGGCGCCGTCCACGTGCAACCACACACCGTGGGCAGCGCATGTGGCGGCCACGCCCGCCAAGTCGTCCACAAGGCCTGCGTTCGTCGTCCCGGCGGAGGCCACCACGGCGAAAATGTCGGGCTCGTCCGCCAGTGCGACGGCCAGCGCTTCGCCGGTGAGGTGGCCGCGCGCGTTTTCACGCACCTCGACGATCCCGACGTCGAGCACGCGGGCGGCGAGCCGGATGGAGGAGTGCACGTCAGCGGTGCAGGCCAGCCGCCATCCACCGGGTGGCCGCTGGCCGCGGCGGGCCAGAGCGGCATGCCGCGCCGCGGTGAGCGCGGAGAGGTTCCCGCCGGTGCCCCCGGCGACGAAGCAACCTGCGGCGCTCGGTGGCCATCCCAGCAGCTCGATGATCCACCCAAGCGCCTCGTTCTCGGCGTAGATCGCGCCCGCGCCCGCCTCCCAGATCCCGGCGAACACGTTCGCCGCGCTGGTCACGAGGTCGAAGGCCACGGCGGCGCGCGTCGGCGCCGACGGGATGTACGCAAGATTCATCGGATCGTCCTGCGAGCGGGTCGCCGGGAGGAGGATGTCGCGAAAGACGCGCAGCGCCTCGGTCCCCCCGATCCCCGCCGGCGTGACGGTGCGCCCGGCCGCCGCGGCAAGCTCCGAGGCCGGGCGCGCCGTCGTCTTCGAGTCGGTTGGCCGCACAACCCGTTGCGCCGCCCACTCAACCGCGGCCCGCACCAGCTCGGTCTCGTCGCCCCAGACCTCATGGATCACGGCACCCATGATGCCAGCGCTGTGCCAGCCCTTGACCCCGCTGGACAGACCCGCGGGCATCCCGCGCACATGGACCGCCCCCTTTGCTTGACCTAATCCACGTTCGTCAATCGGCCACCAGATACACGCGAAATATGCCCGAACGAGCATCGACTGAACGATCCGTACCTCGGCGAGCGCCAACGGGCCGAGCCCAAGCAACGCTCCATCGCGGAGGCGTCGTGACCTGCAGTAGTGTCGGGTTACGGGCAATCAAGAGAAGGAGCATGAGGATGGCCGAGAGCGTCTACCGCGTAACCGAGTTGGTTGGCGTCAGTAGCGAATCGTGGGAGGCAGCTGCCCGCAACGCGATCGAGACCGCCGCGAAGACCCTGCGGGACCTGCGTATCGCCGAGGTTCACCGCTTCGACGTCACGATCGAGAACGGCAAGGTGACGAGCTACCGCGCGCGCCTGAACGTTTCGTTCAAGTACGAATCAGGCGACTGAGCTGAGCTTGCCCTCCGCCGCGCTCAGTTGCCGGCGCAAACACCTCAGCGAGATCGGGTGTCGAGACTGCGTGCGGCTATTGGGTGGCGTGTGTGGCCGCGCCTCGCGGATGAGGCACATGGTCGGTAGCGTCTCGCAGCCTGGAGGTCGTTCCCGCCGCGCAGCGGGTGCTGTCGTATGCCAGTGTCCGAGCCTCGCTTGACAGTTGCAGTCACCGGTCCGACCGGAACGTTCGGTTTCGGTCTGCTGCCTCTGCTCCAGTCCGACGGGCGGATCGCCCGCGTTGTGGGGATCGCACGGCGTCCGTTCGACCCGTCCGAGCACGGTTGGAGCAAGATGGAGTACCGCCGTGGTGACGTCCGCGACCCGGACGCGTTGCGAGACGCCTTCGACGGCGCCGATGTCGTTGTCCATCTTGCCTTCATGATCACCGGTGCCGCGTCGTTGCAGACGATCCGGGCGATCAATGTCGAGGGGACCCTGAACGCGTTCCGAGCCGCGGCGATTGTCGGCGCAAAGAGATTCGTCTACGCGTCCTCGGTGGCCGCGTATGGCTTCCATTCCGACAATCCGATCGGCATGAGCGAGGACTGGCCCGTGCGCCCTGCGGCCCGCTTGTTCTACGCGCAAGAGAAGGCGGAATTGGAGCAGTTGCTGCGCGCGGAGGCCGAACTGAACCCGGGGCTGGGGCTGTATCTGTTGCGCCCGCCGATCGTGCTCGGACCGCATGCCGTCGGGGCCAAGGCCGCGCTCCCCGCGCCACTGGCAGCCGTCGGGCGCACGATGCTCGATGTCGTGAACCGGCTCCCCGTGCACCTTCCAGCGCTCGCACCGGATATCCCGCTGCAGTTCATCCACGAGGACGACGTCGGTCAGGCGCTGCTTGAGTGCGTGATCGCCGCCGGTCCTCCAGGCGCCTACAACATCGCTGGCGACGGTGTGCTCACCGGAGCCGATGTTGTGCGTGAGTTCGGGCTCTGGCCGGTGTCGATCCCAGCACGACTGATTCGCGCAGCGGCCCGTGCGGCAGTGTCCGTGCCGAGACTACCGTTCACGCCTCCCGCGGCGGAGTGGCTCGAGGCGGCCAGCCACCCGGCGATCATGGACTCAACGAAGGCACGGCAAGAGCTCGGGTGGCGCCCGAAGTACACCGGCCTCCAGGCCCTGCGTGAGACGCTGCACCCGCGGGACCGCGCCGACGGCGGATAGCCGATCGCGGGGCGGTCGGGCGACGCTCCCCTGACCTCATCAATCCCGACGGCAGCAACGTCGCGATAAGGGGCGAGCGTCGCTGGCCAGATTGAACGACACGGCCCGCTCCAATTCGGCCGGGCCGCGTGCCTCAGAGCTGTGCCTCAACCAGACGGCGGATCGCGTCGAGGGGCCCCTGGCTTCCAGCCGTAACAGTCGCTCGAGCGGGATCCCCATTCGACGCGACGGCTGCCGGGTTCAGCCCGGAACCAGGCCCCGTCGTTCTCACTGAGACTGGAGCACGCAGGCAGGCCGGTGGCTGCGTCTCGCTGAGTCGGTGGAGGAAACCCGAGTTGACAGCGCGGGTGTGTACGGATGCTGCGCGGTGCGAGTGGGGCGTACCGTTGGGTGGCAGAGAGGAGTGCGTGCTGATGTTGACGTGTCTTACGAGCGTGCTGGCGTCGATCTCCGATGGTGTCGGTGATGCCGGATCGCCGACGGACATCGAGCGGGTGGTTCTGCGCGACGGTTCGAGCGTCGTGATCTGTCTGCTGGTTGCGGGCGGTGAAGCTGCGATCGCCAGCTGGCTTGCTGGGTTGGACGCCGGGGCGTGCTGTGCGCGGTTCTTGGTGCTGCTCGAGCGGCTCGACTGTCGGATTCAGTCAAAGTTGGCGTGTGTGGACCATCTCGATTGAGCGAAGGAGCTGCAATGTCTGGCGAAGCCTCGAACGTGTCGGCCCCGCGGCTGCAGCCCTCGGCTTCCTATAGCTTCACGATGCGCTTGCATATGCCTCAGCAGGGTGGCGCGTTCGCCCGCGTCGCCCGCGCGATCGCGGACACCGAGGCGATGCTGGGAGCGATCGATCTCGTGCGGGTGGAATCCCGGCAGGTCGTGCGCGATGTGACGGTCGCGTGTGGTGACTCCGCTCACGCCGAGGCGGTCGTCGGAGCGGTGCGCGAGCTCGAGGGCGTCCGTGTCGCCAGTGTCTCTGACCGCACCTTCCTGATGCACAAGGGGGGAAAGATCGAGGTCACCTCGAAACTGCCGATCAAGACCCGCGATGATCTTTCGATGGTCTACACGCCCGGGGTGGCGCGTGTGTCGATGGCGATTCACGAGGATCCGGCCAAGGCGTGGGCGCTGACGATCAAGAGCAACACGGTCGCGATCATCTCCGACGGCACCGCTGTGCTCGGGCTTGGGGATATCGGTCCCGAGGCGGCGATGCCGGTGATGGAGGGCAAGGCGATGCTGTTCAAGGAGTTCGCGGGTGTCGATGCCTTCCCGCTCTGCATCGACACCAAGGACGTGGCCGAGATCGTCGCGTTCGTGACGGCGGCGGCTCCGACCTTTGGCGGCATCAACCTGGAGGACATCTCGGCGCCGCGCTGCTTCGAGATCGAGCGGCGCTTGCGCTCCGGGCTTGATATCCCGGTCTTTCACGACGACCAGCACGGCACGGCGATTGTCGTGCTCGCGGCGCTGCTCAACGCTCTGCGCGTCGTCCAGAAGCGGGCTGAGGACCTCACGGTTGTGGTCGTCGGCGCGGGCGCGGCCGGTCTGGCCTGTGCCGACATGATGCGTGCTCACGGCGTGGGCGATGTGATCGTGTGCAATCGCCGCGGCGCGCTGTCCGCCGGCGCGGAGCACCTCGATGCTGACCGGGCGGCGCTCGCGCGGCGCACGAACAAGCGCGGGCTGCGGGGCACGACCGACGACGTGTTGGTGGGCGCCGACGTGCTGGTCGGCGTGTCCGGGCCCGGCGCGGTGTCGGCCACCGCGGTGCGGCGCATGGCTCCCGGCGCGATTGTGTTCGCGATGGCCAACCCGGTGCCCGAGGTCCACCCCGAAGAGGTCCGCGACGACGTCGCGATCATCGCCACCGGGCGCTCGGACTACCCCAACCAGATCAATAACGTGCTCGCGTTCCCAGGCGTCTTCAAGGGCGCGCTCGAGGTACGCGCCCGCACGATCAATGAGGAGATGAAGCTCGCCGCCGCGCACGCGATCGCACGCGTCATCCCCGAGGACGAGCTGCACGCCGACTACATCATCCCCAGCGTCTTCAACCGTCGCGTCGCCGAATCGGTAGCCCAAGCGGTCGCCGACGCCGCCGTCACCAGCGGTGTGGCCCGCCGCGAACGGAGCGCCCATAACCCCGAGCCTGCAAGCGCCCCCGGAGAACCGGCTCTGGGATGACAGCACCCTGTAGGTGAGAGAGCACGTGCGATGACCGACAAGAGAATGCCGACGGGCCGCTACCGGCGCCTGGCGAAGGTTGGTACGGCGGCGGCGGACCAGGCCGCGAGGCGCGCGGGCACGCATGCGGCCAACGTCGTGCGTTCTGAGGAGAGGGCGACTGCCGCGCTCGTGAAGAGCCACATCGAGGCCGCCGAGCAGATCGTGGCGGTGCTCGGGACGATGAAGGGCGCCGCGATGAAGATCGGCCAGGTGCTGTCGTTCGTGGATGTTGGCCTCGTTCCTGAGGAGCATCGCGAGGAGTTCCAGCGCAGGCTGGCAAAGCTGCGCGATTCCGCGCCGACGGTTGCGTTTAAGGACATGCGCAAGGTGATCGAGCAGGACCTGGGCGAGTCGCTGCGACGCGTGTTTGACGACTTTGACGAGCGGCCGATCGCGGCGGCGTCGATTGGACAGGTGTACAGGGCGACGGTCGATGGCCGGGAGGTCGCCGTCAAAGTCCAGTATCCGGGGATCAACCGCGCGGTTCAGTCAGACTTGAAGAACCTGGGGCTGATCCTCCGCTTCGTCGGCCGGATCGCACCACAGCTCGACACGAAGGCGCTCGCCAACGAGGTGCGCGAGCGGATCGTCGAGGAGCTCGACTACGAATTGGAGGCCGCCAACCAGCGCCTGCTCGTGCGGATCTACCGCGGCCACCCATTCATCGTGATTCCCGACGTCCTGACCGGCTTGTCGCGGGAGCGGGTGATCGTTACCGAGTTTGTGCACGGTGACGGCTTCGCGGTGCTCGAGTCCGAGGACGACGACGAGCGTGATCGCATCGGCGAGATCATCTTCCGGTTCTTTTACGGTTCGATGTTCCGGCAGCGCAAGTTCTCTGGCGACCCCCACCCGGGCAACCTCCTGCGCCTGCCCGACGGCAAGGTCGCGTTCCTCGACTTCGGTCTGTTCAAGCAGATGGAGCGGGAACCGATCGCGCTCGAGCTCGCCTGTCAGCGCGCGGTCACCGAGAACGACGAGGCCGAGCTGCATCGCCTGCTGGCCACGAATGGCTTCCTGCCCGATCCTGCCCGCGTCGACCCGACCGAGCTGATGGCATATTGCGTCGACGCGAGCTGGTGGTACACGAGGGCGGACCACGACGTGACGCTGACCTCCGAGCTTGCTGCCAAGGCGATGCTCGAGACGGCCGCCCCCCGCTCATCGCACTTCCGCACGATGCGCCACCAGGACATCAAGCCCGAGCACCTGCTCGGCCGCCGCCTCGGGGTGCTCGTGCTCGCCGTACTCGGCCACCTACGCGCGAGCGCCAACTGGCACCGGATCGCGCGCGAATGGATGTATGGCGAGAGCCCGGTCACCGAACTCGGACGCCAGGAAGCAGAGTTCTTTGCCCGCGCCGCGGCGCTTGGTGTTCGGGCTGAGGGGGCCGAGGCGCAGGACACCGGGACTCGACATCGCCGGGCAGGTTGAGGCGGTCGGGGGAAACGTCAAGCAGTTTCGTGCTGGCGATGAGGTGTTCGGCTGGTGCAAGGGCGCGTTCGCCGAATACGCGTGCACCGCCGAGAACAACCTCCTCCCCAAGCCGGCCAACCTCACGCTCGAGCAAGCCGCGGCCGTCGGCGATTCCGCGTTCACCGCCTTGGCCGCCGTTCGCGATCAAGGCAGAGTACAGCCGGGGCAGAGGGTCCTGATCAACGGCGCGTCGGGCGGCGTCGGCACGTTCGCGGTGCAGATCGCAAAGTCGTTCGGGGCGAACGTGACCGCGGTCTGCAGCACCGCGAACATCGACCTGGTCCGATCGCTGGGCGCGGATCACGTCATCGATTACACCAACGAGGCCTTCACCCAAAGCGCCGGCCGCTACGACGTGATGCTCGATCTGGTCGGGAACCGCTCGCTAGCGGACTGCAGGCGGGCGCTGACTCCCCGAGGAACCTACGTCCTAGTCGGCGTGAAGGACATGGGACGATGGTTCGGACTCGGCCGTCAATGCAAGGCGCTGCTGCTGTCGCCGGCCGTGGGCCAGCGCACGCGGGTGTTCGTCGCAAGGCACAGCAAGGACGACCTCGCGGTTCTCAAGGAGCTCGTCGAGACTGGAAAGGTCGCGCCGGTCATCGACAGGCACTACTCGTTGAGTGATGCCCCCGATGCCCTCCGCTACCAGGGAGAGGGACACGCCCACGGAAAGATCGTCATCGTCGTGTAAGGCACGAAACACCCTCCCCGTGTCCGGTCGTGGAGGCCTGCTCCGACGGGCTTCCACACGCGGGTCGGGTGCGCGACGACCATCGCGTTCGACGGTATTGGTGGCACGTTCGCCAGTTGCGGTTCAGCGCACGATATCGGCGCACGGACGGCCGGGAGTGAGACCTGCTTCCGTCTCAGCGAGGTGCTGAGCCAGCCGTCGAGAAGCAGCACTGCTTCGCGCGGATTGTGGGCGGTCGCATTTGCGTAGCGCATAGCCGTCGGTCGGACGCTCGCTTTGTCGATGGCGGCGGGCGCTATGCCGCTCAAGTCGGGCGATCGCTTAAGCGACGGAGCGGTCATGTGGTGTCAGCGAACCCGACCGCTAGAGGGCGGCGGCTCAAGCGGAGCGAGCCGCTGCTTTCTTCGTGCGCGTTGGAGGCTGGCGCCCGCGCGCTTGGCTCGGTGCCGCCGCGCCGATGAGAAACTCGCGGCGCCGCGGTCTATAGCTTCCGTGAGCGCGCTTAGCATTCCGCCGATGGCCGTCGTGTGCGTTCGAGGACCGCTGCGCAAGCTCGCAGGCGGTCGCGCGGAGCATGAGCTGGACGGCACGACGGTAGTCGAGCTACTTCGGGCGCTGGAACTACGTCACCCGGACATGAGCGGATGGGTCCTCGACGAGCGTGCCCTGATCCGTCGCCATATCAACGTGTTCGTCAACGGCGAGCGTGGGGACGAGACGACGACGGTGCGGTCCGGCGACCGCATTGAGGTGGTACCAGCGATAACTGGAGGCTGAGAGATGACTGAGCTGGCGGTGGGGACGAAGAAGGGCTTGTTCTTGCTTGAGGGCCCACCAGGTGGCGGCTTTGAGATCAAGACGCGCGCGTTTGCGGGCCAGCCGGTCGACTTCGCGACGCGGGATCCTCGCAGCGGGCGGCTGATCGCGACCGTGACCTCGCCGTTCTACGGGCCGAAGATCTTCTACACCGACGACGATCCGGGCGGCGAGTGGGAGCAGGCCGACGGCGTCGCGCTGCCCGAAGGTCGCGATCAGGCGCTCGAGCGGATCTGGGTCATCGCCCGCGGCGAGGCGGACGGCACCCTGTACGCCGGGGGAGATCCCGGAGTCTTGTTCGAGAGCCACGACGGCGGAGCGAGCTGGGAAATCAACGCCGGACTGTGGGAGCAGCCGTCGCGCCCGCACTGGCAGCCGGGCGGCGGCGGGCTTTGCCTGCACTCGATCTGCACCTGGCCGGGAGATCCCGACAAGCTGGCCGTCGCCGTCTCGGCCGCCGGGATGTGGCTGACCGAGGACGGCGGCCGTACCTGGCGGCGGGGCAACGCGGGGCTCAACCCGCGGTACCTGCCTGAGGAGGCGCTACAGGATGAGAACGCCGGCCGCTGCGTGCACCATGTCGAGCGGGCGCCGAGGCAACCCAAGCGGATGTTCATGCAGTTCCACGGCGGCGTCTATCGCTCCGACGACGCCGGGGAAAGCTGGGCCGACATCGGTGGCGGTGGGCTCCCGTCTGACTTCGGCTTCCCGCTGATGGTCGACCCGGCGAATCCCGACAGCGCCTACGTGATCCCGCTCGTCGCCGACATGGACCGCGTTACCCCCGACGGCCGCGTGCGCGTCTATGAGACACGCGACGGGGGCTCCAGCTGGGCGGCCCGGGGAGACGGCCTGCCGGCGGAGCACGCCTACCTGACGGTGCTGCGCCAGGCGTTCAGCCGCGTCGGGGAGGGCGAGCAGCTAGAACTCTACTTCGGCGCTACCTCCGGTGATCTGTTCGGCTCGGACGACGCCGGCGCCACCTGGTCGACGGTCGCGACGCGGCTGCCGCCGGTGTTCTCGGTGGTCGCTGTCTAGCAACATTCGTCCGCTGCGACAGCCGGACTCAGCTCGCCTCGGACGTCCGCTTCGACCCGAGCATGAACAACGGCTCCACAAGCATCCGGGGGCCCGAGTTTGGCGGTGGCTGTCGGGCAGAGTCTCAGTAGCCGACCGGGTTGTTTCGGGCCCTTAGTTGAGCCCGGAGCGACGATCGACCAAGCCAGCCGCACGATTAGGCGATCGCGGGGCTGGTCCAGTGGCTGTGGAGCTTGAGCAGGTTGTGGGTTGCTGCTTGGAACCGCCACTCGGAGCGTGCCGCGGCTCTGCCTCGTCGCTGGAATCGACGGAACCCGCGGTTGAATTTGTTCTGCGCGAAGACCGGCTCGACCGTCGCTTTTCGGTGTTTGTAGAGCTCATGTCCGGTCTCGCTGGCGAGCACCCGGCGCATGAACGCGTAGGGACCCTTGTCCCATCCTGGCCTGGCGCCCTCTCGTAGCCCGGCATCGGGCGGGACCAGCACTTGGATCCCGTCGCTAACGATGTTCTCCATCTGTCGCGTGTGCCAGTAACCCGCGTCCGCCAGCACCGTCTCTGGACGTTGCGTGATCCCGGCATCGTCGAGTTCGCGCAGCGCGGCGCGAACAGTGGGTTCGAGGTGACCGAAGTCGGGGCTCTCGACCGCGATCTCTGCCGCGACGATGATCTGCCCGCGGGTGACCGTGGCCTGCGCGTTGTAACCCTGGAGCGTCGGCTGACCCTGGGTGCGCATCATCCGCGAGTCCGGGTCGGTCTTGTTCATCACCCCGTCAGGCACCGCCGGCGGCGTGTAGGGCTTCGGCGGCATCCCAAGCCGCTGACCAGGCACGCCGCCCGCGCGCCGCTCGGCCTGCCACCGCTCGTAGGCCTCGCTGGCCTGGATCTCGACAAGCCGGTTCTCCTCCAACCGGTGCAGCGCCTCCAACAACCGCGCCGAGCGGGCCCGCGGGATCGGCTCAGCCGCTTGCTCGCGCCGGCGCAACAGCTCCTTGTGAGCCTCGCGATGCCACGTGCGCCGACCCCACCCACGGGTCGACTCAAACCGCTCCGGATCCGGTTCGATCCGAGCCACCTCAGGCTCCTCCTCGCGGCCGGTCTTCTTCGCCAGGCGCTCCTTCGCCGCCCTGAATGCGGCGCGGCGGCCCTCCTCGGTCCGCAGATGCTCCGGTACCTCGTCACCACGCTCGCGACCGAACAGCCCGTCCTCCCACCGGACGGTCCTTGAGGACGTCCGCGACCAACTTCTCATCGGTGCGGTTCGCGCCCCGCGACGCGTTCGCGCGGATCTTCGTGCCATCGATCGAGATCACCCCAACCTCGACCAGACCCGCTTCCTCGCACAACGCCAGCACCTCGGTGAACAACTCGCCCAGCGCAGCCTCGTGCCGGCGACGGAACTCCGCAATCGTCGAGTGATCCGGCACCCGCATCGCCGTGATCACCTTGTAGACAACATCCTCCGCACACTCCCGCTCGATCCCACGCGACGACCGGTTCCCGCGCGCGTACGCGTACAACAACAGGGCAACCACCATCATCGACGGCTCATACGCCGCGCGGCCATGACCATCCGCGCGATACGCGGCGAAGAACCCCTCGAGATCGAGCCGGCCGACGGTCTCAATCACAAACCAGGCGAGATGATCCTCCGGCAGCCAATCCCGCAACGACGGCGGCAACAAAAACGCCTGCTCACGATCACAATCAACGAAGTTCTGAGGCATCCCGGCATTCAACGAGCCAGACCGGACAGACCCCCATTTATGCGACACCCGCCGCGGAAAGCACGCCTGACGCGGGCGATCGCTTTTGTCGTCTGACGGGTCCGGCCGCTCACGATCGAGTTAGACGGTATGGAGGACCGGCTGGCTGGAGATCGATGGTGGTCGGTACCTCCGCGCCGCGGGGGTGGTGTTCGTGGTCGAAGGTTCCAGCTTCGACGCGGGCCCACACCACAGGAGGTACCGATATGCCTGACGGTATCCGTTGGGTCGGTGTGGACGTACACGCGCGCGGGTCGACGCTCGCGATCTTTGACCAAGCCACGGGCGAGGTGAGCGCCAGGCGGGTGGTCGGTCGCCCGCACGAGCTTTTGCCGTGGCTCCGTGCCGTGGAGCGGCCGGCGCGGATGGTGTATGAGGCCGGCCCGCCCGACTGGGTACGGGCTCGCGCGCCGCGCGCGGGCGGAGGGAATCGAGCTCGACGTGTGCGCGCCCGGGACGACTGAGCGTCCGCTGGCGGATCGTGTCAAGACCGATAAGCGCGACGCGATCGGGCTGGCGAGGTTGTTGGCGGCCGGCGAGCTTGTGCTGGTCACGATCCCGTCTGTCGAGCGTGAGCAGCTGCGCGATCTGGTGCGGTGCCGCGAGGACATTCGCGTGGACCTGGCGCGCGCCCGGCATCGGATCGGGGGGTTCGTGTTGCGCCGCGAGATCGACTGGGAGGGCCCAGGTGAGGCGTGGACGCGCACGCACCGCTCGTGGCTGACCTCGGTCCGGTTCGCCGACCACGCCTTCCAGGCAACGCTGGCCGACGATCTGCACGCCCATGATGTGCTGATCGCCCGCCGCGATCAGGTCGAAGCCGATCTCGCCCAGCTCGCCGGTCAGCGCGCCGTGCGTGCACACGGTCGCCAGGCTTCGGTGCCGACGCGGGATCGACACGCTCTCCGCGCTCGGGCTGTGCGCGGAGATCGGCGAATGGGAGCGCTTCGATCATCCCGACCAGCTCTCCGCCTCCCTCGGGATCGTCCCGTCAGAGCACACCACCGGCCAGCAACGCCGGCTCGGTCGATCACCAAGGCCGGCTCCACCCACGCCCGCCGACTCTTGGTCGAGGCCGCATACCACGACCGCCGCGGCCCCGCGGTCGGCGAGGCGCCAGGGCGCCGCCAACGCGGGCAACCACCCGAGATCATCACCATCTCCTGGAACGCGCAACGCCGGCACGAGCGCCCGCTGGCGCCAACTCACAGACGTCCGCCGCAAACCCGGCGGGATCGTCACGGTCGCGATCGCGCGCGAGCTCGCCGCCTCCTGCTGGGAGATCGCCACCTGCCCCACCACATCGCCGGCACCGACACCCACACCAACCACCCGCACGAGGCTCACCAACTCACGCTGAACCCCCCACAACCCGTTGCGGCTGGCGAGGCGGCCCGAGCACCCCCGCTCGCGCACACAACTCCGCGATACCTCGCCTGAGCACCCGCTCCCGGGCGGGCGCGCTCGACTGTAGACAGCGGACGTGCGACGAACAAAGGTCTTGGGGTACCCAGTCCCCGCATATCAGCATGACCGAACGTCGCGAACCCCGCGAACGCCCGGACCGCCTCACGAACCCCAACCACACCCCGCGCAGCACCAACCACACAATCGCCAACAACCCCTACCACTTGACAACCGCCCCCCCATATCGGCGACGCAGCGCTCGCGCTGGTCCGGTGCGTCTGGCGCCGTGTCGGACGATCGGGATTGCTCGCGCGGTGGGCATGGGCGCCGGCGCTCGCGCGAATGCCGTCGTCCGAGAGCAGCGACCGATGTCAGGAAACTTGGCTCTGACGTGGTGGCCGCTCCGTGCCCCTTGCGGCAGTCTCGACAGTGACGGCGGACGCTCGGTTTCACGCGGTGGCAGTAGTACCACGTTGGTCGACTGCTGCTTTCCTTTGAAGCGGCCGTGAATCTGAGGCGTGCACGGATGCGTGCTGTTCGTCCTCGGTAGGAGCGTCCCGCGGTGCCCGTCGGGACGCTCGCTTGGGTGGGTACTTGGAGCCGCGACGTTTGGGTGCGAGAGGGGTCAGTCGTCGCTGAGTGGCGGCCCGAGCAGCGACATGTCGTGCTTTTCGAAGATGGCTGCGACGATGGCTCGGTCGGGTGTGCCGTTGCGGGTTGCGGGTCCCAGCTCTTCGTAGAAGTGGTGCCCGCCGCCGGGCGTGTACACCACGATGATCTCGGCCGGCGCGTCGGTCAGGTTCAGGAAGGCGTGTGGAACCTTGGACGGCAGGTACGCGAAGCCGCCTTCATCGAGTTCGAAGTTCTCCTCGCCGATCCTTACCTTGAAGCGCCCGTTCAGGACGTGGATCGTCTCCTCCTGCTTGTGGTGGACGTGCAGTGGGGGCCCGCCGTGCGGGGCGACTTCGACCGTGAAGTAGTCGATGGCGCCACCGGTGTCCTCTCCGGTGACCTTGAAGACGAGGTCTCGCCCCGGGCCAGACTGAAGCCGCAGGCCGTCGTTTGCGGCCAGGACCGTGTGCTGAGCAGTGGTGGTTGTCATTGCCAATCTCCCCTCGTGGGGTGCTACATTATTTGCCGTGTGCAAACAATACACCAAAGTATTTGCGGATGTCAAGTAGTTCTGGGATCGGATCCAGGGGTGCGCTCGACCTCGATCGCGCGCCCGAGCCGAGCCCGTTGACGCCCGGCGAGTTCGGCGCCTGGCGCGGCATGCTGCGGGTCCACGCCACCGTCTTTCGAGCGCTGGACCGGGCACTGCTTGCCGGTCACGGCTTTGGCGTCGACGCCTACGGGGTACTGATCACGCTCGTCTCCGCGCCGGGCGCCACGCTCCCGATCGGGGAGCTGGGCGAGCAGCGCAACCTGAGCCCGAGCGGGGTTTCGAGATCGGTCGACCGGCTCGCGAAGATCGACCTCGTCGAGCGGCGCACCAACCCGGCCGACGGGCGCAGCCTGCTCGTCGGACTGACGCCGCAGGGCCTCGCCCGCCTTCGCGCCGCACAAGTCACCCACCACGCGGTCGTCCGCGAACTGCTGCTCGACCGCCTCGGCGAGCGAGATCTCGAGCGCCTGGGCGAGCTATGGGAGAAGGCGATGCCCGGGTCGGTCTCGAGCCCCGTCTGGCCGCTGTAGAGAGCACACACGAGCCACGTCGCCCTCGCGTCGACGCGAGCGAGCCGGCAGACCCCGCTCAAACTCCCGCCTTCGACGAAGCGGGGCCGTAGACGAGGACAGGACCCGCGCTGTCGCATTCGCCAAGCAACCGAGCAGCCCGGTCCGTGTCCACCCCCGCGACAGCTCCCGCATGAAGGCAGTGACAGCACTCTGCCATCGAAGAGCGCGGCATACCCTTTGATCGGGATCCATCACTCCGGCGAGTCGGTACGGCGCCGCTGCCGGCGATCCTGCCCGAGAGTGTCGCGATTCGATCGAAGCGGCACCGTTTTCCGTAGTTCTCTGCACGGTCCGTGCATCTGATTCCGGATGGTGCATCGCCCCATCAGCGCGATCATGACCAGGGTGGAGAAATACGGCTGACGATCGGGAGTGATCGATATGGCGACAGCTACAACTGATGACCGTGAGGACGTAGTTGGCACGACGCCGGAGGCTCTGCGTGAGCAGGCCCTCATTCGCTTGAAGAAACGTCGCGACTTCAAAGCCCATGCCTTCGTGTACGTGATCGTAAACGCCGTCGTGTGGAGCATCTGGACCGTGATTGGCCTGAGCTCACATAGCTGGTGGCCTTGGCCGGTCTTCATCACGCTTGGCTGGGGGATTGGGCTCGTGATGAACGCCTGGGACGTCTACGTGCGCAAACCGATCACCGAGGACGAACTCCAGCGTGAGATGAAGCAGCTTCAAGCCTACGATCGAGGTGGTGAGCACTGAGGGATGACGATCGTCTGGTTCATCGTCTGGCTGATCGCGAACAACGTCGGAGGCCATGAACCTTTGCTCTTCAACCCTGTCAACGTATGGACGGCAACGCTGATCCTCGCGATCGGGCTGGATTTGGGCGCCGCTCACGCTCGCGGGACGCAGAAGAGCCGCTAGGCACAGGGCTACACGCGAGAGCGAACCCTTGATGTGCACAGGGGCGCATCTGCATAGGCACCGCGCCTCCCCTGGCAGCGCGCCGGCGCCCGCAACAGCCATCGGCAAGAGCTGGTCAGCGCCGACGCGGACTACTGCTTTGCTCGCCACGCTGTCGCCGAGCTCGCGATCGAGTTGGCGACAGAGGGCGTTCCGGATGCTTGGCGTCCTCATCGCGTCGGGACGGGCATCGTCGCCTCCGCGATCGTCGGTTCCCGCGCGCTCGCCCTCAGCAGCCAGGGGTCCTCGGCTCGGTTGGCGTTCGCCAGCTTCGCGACCGCGCTCCGCGCCCCGCGCGGCGGAGTCCGAGGCCGGGCGGGCGGGAGCCTACGCCTGGCGAGACCCAGCCTTGTCCATCAGCTTCCCGGCCCGGATCGTCGCGACCATGTCTTTGGACTGCTCCCGGTATGCGCTGCCGTCCGCGAATTCGATCGCCGGGTAGAGCCGCTGCCCCGTCAGCGCCTGCATCTCATCGCGCTTGCTACGCCGCAGCGGCCCCTTGACCACCTGGTACTCGATGCCGGACTCCTCGAGCGCGTTTTGCACTTGCCAGCACGGGTGCGGGCCCTTGATCCACGTCCCGCCGCAGCGGCGGAGCTTCACGGCCATACCCATCCTCCTGTCCCGAAAACGATCGACGAACAAGGACGAAGACTAAACGTGATCAGGCGATCGCATTCATCCTGCCGCGCGACGCCACGCCCGAGTGCATCGGCGACAAAGGAGGTGCCGGGTGGCTAGGTCCCTGGGGCGTCGAGTAAGGCCGGGCGACCGCATGCGCGACGTGCCAGGTAGACCGGCGAGAGGATTGGGCCGAGGACGAAGAACGCCAGCAGCGCGACCTGCAGGGGGTACGCTGACGCCATGCCGATGCCCAAGCGGTCAAGCGTCGATGACTTCTTCGCGCAACTGAACGACGTCCAGCGGCCGCACCTCGAGGCGCTCAGGGAGCTGAGCCTCGATGCCGACTTGGAGGCGCGAGAGGAACTGAAGTGGAACCTGCCGGTGTACGTCCGCGGAAAGAAGACGAACCTGTGGATGCTTCAGAACTTCAAGAACCACTGCTCGCTGCGGTTCCCGCCACCTTTCTTCGCCACCCAGAAGGCCGCGGTTGAGGCCGCTGGCTATGAGGCCGGTGAGGGCTTCATCAAACTCCCCTACGAGTGCGAGCTGCCGATCGAGCTCCTGAAGGCGCTGATGCAGGCACGGGTCGAGGAGTACGCAGCGACCGGCGCCGGCTGGAACGCCCGCTGAGCCCGGCTACATCCCGTGAGGGTCGCGGTCGTTGAGGGTCGCGACCACGTGGTCGTCGCCACCGCGCGCCTGACCGCAGGACATTGACGCGCTCTACGAGGATCCGGCCCCGACGGATTCACATGGGCTCCGGCCGCTCCGACGACAAACGCTCGGCAGACCCAAGTCAGACACCCGCCGCTCCGCCGACCTAGTGATCTGAGTCGTTAGTTCGTAGGCACGGTGGGTTTGGGGGCGAACTCCGTCGTCATCGACGACGATTGGAGGCGGTATGCCGCAGCATGCAGAGGTCGTGCTCAGCGACGAGGAGCGGGAGGTGCGTGAGCGGTGGGCTCGGCGGCCGAAGAGCGCGCAGGCGTTGGCGCTGCGCTGCCGGATCGTGCTGGCGGCGGGCGAGGGGGAGTCGAGCAAGGGGATCGCCGCGCGGTTGGGGTGCAACACCTCGACGGTGGGTCGGTGGCGGGGTCGGTTCGCTCGGTGGGGGCTTGATGGGCTTCACGATGAGCCGCGGCCGGGCAAGCCGCGCTCGATCGGCGATGAACAGGTCGAGCGGGTGATCGTCAAGACGCTCGAGGAGCAGCCGCCGAACGCGACGCATTGGTCGACGCGGTCGATGGCTCAGGCGACGGGGATGAGTCAGACGGCGGTCAGCCGGATCTGGCGGGCGTTCGGGCTCAAGCCCCATCAGACCGAGGCGGTCAAGCTCTCGCCCGACCCGCTGTTCATCGACACGGTCAGCGACATCGTCGGGCTGTACCTGAACCCTCCCGATGCCGCGGTGGTGCTGTGCGTGGACGAGAAGTCCCAGATCCGAGCGCTGGACCGCTCAGCCCCAGTGTTGCCCTTGATGCCGGGGGTGCCCGAGCGTCACACCCACGATTACGTGCGCAACGGCACCACGAACCTGTATGCCGCGCTCGATGTCGCCCCCGGCCAGGTGATCGCCGACATGACGCCGCGGCATCGCGCCGAGGAGTTCCGCCGGTTCCTGACCCTGGTCGACGCCTCGGTGCCGGCACATCTCGACGTTCATGTGGTGCTCGATAACTCCTCGACTCACAAGACCCGTCGATCCAGCGCTGGCTGGTCCGCCATCCGCGGTTCACGCTGCATTTCACGCCGACCTACAGCTCGTGGCTGAACCTCGTCGAGCGATGGTTCGCCGAGCTGACCACCAAGTGGATCAAACGCAGCGCCCACCGCTCCGTCCGCGACCTCGTCGCCTCGATCCGCACCTGGATCACCAACTGGAACGACGACCCCAGACCATTCGTCTGGCACAAGACCGCAGACGAGATCCTCGATAGCCTCGCCACCTACTGCCAGCGCATCTCTGACTCAGGTCACTAGTCATCTGGGGCCACGGGACGACGCATCATCACCGTGCCCATACGCTCCCGCACCGAAGCCAGCTGGTCTTTGACCCCCAGACAAACCTGCCTTTCACGAATCCGGGGCAGTCTCGCCGGTTGGTCTCACCCGACGAGAGGCTGCCCCTTCCGGCCGTATCCAGCAGCGCGGCGTGGGCCTGCTTTCGCTCGCCAACGAGCACCTGCGCCTGCGATCGACCTGCTCCTCGCAATCTCAGGACTGCCGGCCGCGCCCGGAAACATGTCTGAAGACGACGCGGCCCGAGCCTCGCTCAGGCCGGCAGCGGGACGAACGGAACGTCGCCGATGCGATCGTCGGGTCCGCGCGGGGCTGACAAGCTAATGGCGATCGTCCGCCGAGGAAGGCCCGGCCTGGCCACCCCGACGCGGTGTCCGATCCGCCCGGGACCGCGTCCGCGTGCCTCGCGTCGTTGCCGCCGCGCTACGCGGTCGGCTCGTTCGGGGTGTATGGCCCCGCGTAGTTGTCTGCGCTCTCGGTCTTTGCGATCACGAGGCCGCGACCGGCGAGCTCGGCGACCGTCCGGAAGAACCGCGGTGCGCCGGTGGCGACGATTAGACGCTCGGCGACCCGCGGTGCGAGTTCCTGGATCGCGAGCAGCGGCCGCATCGGCCAGCCGGTCGTGAGCATGTCCGGCCGGTCGCCGGTGATCGTCCGCACGACCGCGTCCGCGACCCGGTCGGGGTCGACGGCGCGCAGCGCGACCGGGGCGTTGACCCCGAACTCGCGCTGGATGTCCGCGTACATCCCGTCCTTGGCGATAAACCCCGGGCAGATCACGCTCGCGCTCACGGGCGTGCTCTGGAGCTCGGCTCGCAGCGACCGTGCGCAGCCGACCAGTCCGGCCTTGGTCGTGGCGTACGGGATGTTGAAGGCGTTGCCGCCGCGGCCTGCGAGCGAGGAGATCATCACGACGTGTCCGCGGCCCCGCGCGAGCATTCCCGGCAGCGCGTGTCGGGTGAGCACCATCGGGGCCAGTAGGTTCACCTCGGCGATCTCGAGTAGCTCCGCGTCGGTGAACGCGGTGTATGCGCCGGGCGGCTCGAGCCCGGCGTTGCTGATCAGCAGGTCAAGCGGTCCGACGATCGCTTCCGCGCGTGCCACGAGCCCGGCTGTCTGCTCGCGGTCGGCGAGGTCGGCGATCACTGGCTCGGCAACGGTGCCGTTGCGGCGCAGGTCGCGGCACAGCCGCTCGAGCGGCTTGATCCGGCGGCCGGAGGCGGCGATCCGGACCCCCCGCGTGGCGAGCGCACGCGCGATGTGCGTGCCGAGCCCGCCGGCCGCGCCGGTCAGCAGCGCGTTCGCTTCCCGAAGATCGTCCACAAGCCGACGCTAGTTGAACGCGGGGCCGCGCGCGCCCGTACTCGCCGCCGATGTCGATCAGTAGTCTGTGCGGCAAGTCTGCGGGGTTACGCGTTGGCGGCGGCACGACGGTCGCCGTAGTGTCCCGACATGCAGCAGACCGACGAACGGCTGAGCCCGCTGGACGCCACCTTCCTTGAGCTCGAGCAGCACGAGGACGGCGCAACGATGCACATCGGCGGCGCGCTGATCTTCGAGCCGCTGCCGGGGACCGGTGGCCCGCCGTCGCTCGACGCGCTGCTGGAGCTGCTTCACGAGCGACTCGGCCGGCTTCCTCGCTTCCGCATGCGGCTCTCGGAGGAGCGCGTGCACGGCCTGCAGCGGCCGGCCTGGGTCGTCGACCCGGCCTTCGACCTGAGCGCGCACGTCCGCCGCGCGGCGCTCCCGGCCCCCGGCGGCGACGCGGAGGTCGACGACTGGCTGGGCGACTTCTGGTCGCACCGCCTGGACCGCTCGCGGCCACTGTGGGAGATGACGCTCGTGGACGGGCTGCGGGACGGGCGCTGGATGCTCGCGACCAAGACCCACCACGCGATGGTCGACGGCGTCGGCTCGATCGACATCGGCCACATCCTGCTTGACGCCGAGCCGCACCCGACCCCGCGCGACGCGCCCGAGGATGCGGACTCGGACGGCGCCGAGGACCGCCGCTCGCGCCTGCCGGGCTGGCTGCCGTCCGCGCTATCCGCGGCCCACGACGTGCTCGACGGGACTGTCGGCGCCGCGCTGCACCCGCGTCGGCTGCTGAAAGCCGGGCAGGCCACCGCCGCGATGGGCGAGGTGCTATGGAAGGACGAGGTGCTAGGCGCCCGTCCGTCGACGATGAACGTGCCGATCGGGTCGACCAGACGGTTCGTGTCGGTGCCGTTCGAGCTGTCCGAGGTCAAGCAGGTCAAACAGGGCCTCGGCGGGACCGTCAACGACGTCGTGCTCGCGACCTGCGCCGGTGCCCTGCGAACGCTGCTCGAACACCGCGGCGAGCAGCTCGACCGGCCGCTGCGGGCGATGGTGCCCGTCAACCTCCGCGGCGAGGACCACGAGAGCCTCGGCAACAAGGTCAGCTCGCTGTTCGTCGAGCTGCCCATCGACGAGTCCGATCGCCGCCGCCGCTACGAGGCGACCCGGGCCGCCGCCGGCGAGCTCAAGTCCGGGAGCGCCGCGCTCGGAGCGTCGACGCTCATCAGCGTCAGCGGCGTCTTGCCGCCCGTGGTCCACGGCTCGATCGCCGAGATGCTGTACTCGACGAGGCTCTGCAACCTCACGATCACGAACGTCCCGGGGCCGCAGATCCGGCTGTACGCGCTCGGCTCGCGGCTGCGCAAGATCGTGCCGCTCGTGCCGCTGTTCAAGGACCACGCGATCGGAATGGCGATCATCTCCTACGACGGTGAGCTCGTGTTCGGCGTCAACGTCGACCGGACCTCGAATCCCGACCTCGACGTGCTCGAACGCGGCCTGCGCGAGGAGTTCGCCGCGCTGCTGGCGTTCACACGCGCCTGAGCCGCGGGGTCATCCCTCCGGCCCAGCCGTCACGAGCGGCCCGAACCAGTGAACGAGCTCGAGCACGAGCCCGACCTCAAGCGCATGCTGCTCGACCGGCGGCGGCAGCAGCCGTCGCGCTCGCTGCAGCCCGTTGAGGACGGTGTTGCGGTGCGCGCAAAGTCGACCGGTCGATGCTCGGGCGCAGGCTCGGATTCGCCCTCAACCGCGCGCCCCCGATGGCTCCCACGATCGCATTCATTGATTCGACCGGGCACAAGGCGGGCAACCGCTTCGGCGACATTCCGGGCGTCCCAGCTCCGAGCCTGAGCGGAGCTCGACCGGCCCGTTCCGTCGCTTCCGCGAGTGCGCCGGCAAGTCATTAGATTGGCGATTTGTAGCGCCGGACCCGGGGTGTCGGCCTGAGCCCTGCTCTAACGTCGCGGCGTCACTTCCCCAATCGCCGAATGGAGCAACGACCGGTAGCGCCGAGGTGCTTCTGGAGCTCGTCCACCGGAGGCTTCTGGAGCTCGTCCGCCGGAGAAGAGACGCGGGCGACTGCGGGGGTACCCGCACGGCCATGAGAGCAGCAGCGCGGTCCGCTTGCCGGTGCGCGAGGGCCGGCCCTTGCTGAGCCCCCATGGAAGGCTGGCTAGGATCGCGGAGTGTCCGGTGGTGAGACGCATTCGGTCAAGCGGCATCTCGACGTCGACGCTGGAAGCTACGACGCCCAGATCCGCCGGTACATCCCGCACTACGACGACATGCTCGCGACCGGCGTCGACCTGCTCGCGGCGCTCGCACCCGCCGACGCGCACGTTCTCGACCTCGGTGGTGGCACCGGCGCGCTCTCAGCCGCTGTGCTGGAGGGGCTTCCCGGCGTCCGCGTGACCGTGCTCGACGTCGACCCGGACATGCTCGGCGAGGCCCGCCGGCGGCTGGTCGGCTACGGGGATCGAGTCGCGTTTCACGAGGGCAGCTTCCTCGATCCGCTGCCCGCCGCGGACGCGGTCGTCGCCTCGTTGGCGCTGCACCACGTCCACGACCTCCCGACCAAGACCAAGCTCTACCGCGCAATCCGCGACGCGCTCTCGCCCGCCGGAGTGCTGCTCAACCTCGACGCCGCGGTGACCGAGGACAAACGGCTCAACGGCGTCGTGTTCGACCGCTGGGCCGCTCGGATGGGTGACCATGGGATCACCGACGCACAGGCTCGCGCCCACTTCGCCTCCTGGTCACAAGAGGATCGCTACTTCCCGCTCGACGCCGAGTTGCACGCGCTGCGCGACTGTGGCTTCGAGGAGATCGAATGCTTCTGGCGACGCGGACCGTCCGCCATCACATGCGGGCGCCGCGCCAGCTGACTCCTTCCGGCCCAACTGCGGATGAACGCGGCAGAGTTGGCGCGGCCGGACAGCGACTCTGAAGCGGACCCGCTTTCGTGTTGCGCGGCGCATCCCTCGCGGGCCTGGATGTTCGCGCGCATGCGCGCGAGCACGTCAGCGCCCTCAGGCTCTGGCAGCCCAGCGATCCAGCTTATTGATGACATGTGTGCGAGCACCCGGTCGGGATCGGCCGGCCCGTAGGTGGTCACCTGAAGCTCCCACGGCTCTGCGAAGCCATCGGCCTCGCGCACGAACTCCTGCCACGGCCGGCCGTCGAAGTTGGGGTGTTCGGGTCGCGTGCCGGTGACCAGCGTGCCCAGATCGTGGGCCCAGCTCGTCCCGCTCCAGTCGGGCACGGCGTTCAACAGCGCCACGCCGCCGCCACGCGTCAGCACGCGACGGATCTCACTCAGTGCCCGCGGGCGGTCAAACCAATGGAACGCGTCAGCGATCATTACCGCGGCCACCGAGCGATCCTCGAGCGGGATCGCCTCGGCGACGCCTTCGCGCACGCGCGCCGCGGGTACCTTGTCGGTCAGCACGACGCGGAGCGGCTCCAGCGGCTCGACGGCCGTCACCGCGAACCCGTAGGCGACCGCGCACGGGTCAGCTTGCCGGTTCCCGCAGCGAGGTCCAGGACGCGATCACCCGGTCCGATCCCGAGCTCGGCTGCGATGGCGCCGATAACCGCCGGCGCGTACTCCGGACGCCCCCGTTCATATGCGTCGGCCACCGATGCGAACTGCTGGGCCAGGGGATGCAGCTCCACAGCTTGGATCGCAGGCCCGCCAGACGGTTGGAGTCGACCACCACAAGCCTTCGGGTATCTGGACCGCGCCGCCAGACCAGCCTGTCGTGCGAGTGATCGCTTTTCCGCTCGCGGCCCGCCACTCGCGCGCTACTGCTTCGGCGACCTCGGGGATCCCCTGGGACCGGCCATGGGATAGGCTGCGCGCCGGCGGGCTGGGCACGACCGAGGGGCGACAGACAGGACGGGTGCGATGAGCGGGCTGCCGGTGAAGCGGCTGACGGAGATGGGCGGTAGGCGGATGCCGTTCCTGCGGTGGTCGTTCGTGCGGATGGCGATTGGAATGCCGAAGCTGCTGAAGGAGTGGCAGGTCGGCGACGGCCGCGAGGAGGCGCTCGCCCAATATGTGCTTGCGAATGCCCGTCAAGGGGATCTCGACGACGTCATCGGGACGATCGATCGATTCTGTTACGAGCAGAGTTTCATGATCAACGTCGGCGACGAGAAGGGCGAGATTCTCGACGACGCCGTCCGACGCTCGAATCCGAAGCTCGTGCTGGAGCTTGGAACGTATTGCGGCTACAGCGCGCTTCGAACCGCGCGGACGATGGGTGCCGAAGCGCGGCTCGTCTCGATCGAGTTCAACGCGGCGAACGCCGCGATCGCACGCCGCATCTGGGACTACGCCGGTGTAGGTGACCGACTGACGGTCGTCGTCGGCACGCTCGGCGACGGTGGCGCGACGGTCGAGCGGCTCGAGTCCGAGCACGACTTCGCGAAGGGCTCCGTCGACCTGATCTTCATCGACCACGACAAGAACGCCTACCTCCCCGACCTCCAGTTGATCATCGAGCGCGAGTGGCTGCACCCAGGGTCGGTTGCGGTCGCCGACAACGTGAAGTTCCCCGGCGCGCCGAAGTACCGGACCTACATGACGCAGGCCGAGGGCATCCAATGGCGCTCGGTCGAGCACAACGCGCACGCCGAGTACCAGACGCTGCTGAAGGACATCGTGATCGTGTCCGACTACCTCGGAGGCTGAACGGCAACGGGGATCCGCGGTGGCATACGCCGCGCGGCCGCCGGCGGACGAGTAGCTCCCGAGATCCGCACTCGTCGCTCGTGCTCATTTCCGGCGGCCGCTTGCGCGGAAGCGCCAAGAGTCGAACGAGTACATCTGCCCGTCGGCGCGATTGCTCTTGTCGTTGCCGGCCAGCCGGACGGACGAGCGCTTCGGCGACCAGGCACTGGCGCGTGGGCGGGGATTGGCGCGGCGGGTGACGATCGCCTTCGCCCGGCCCGAGTGCCGAAGCCGAGTTCTCTGCTGCTGGCGACAAGCGCGACCCTTGTGAAAGGCGGGTCGACACCTGCGTTCCTGCTCGCGCCGGTATTCGCTGGTGACGCCGACGGCGTGGCCGCCCGTGTCTGCAAGCAGTCGTCGCTCACCGGGCGATCAACAGCGGGTACCTTGACAAGGGTGCGAGTGGCGCGTCGCACACATTCAAACCGTCTAACAAACCGTCTAACAAGACGGGCAAATCCAGCCTCACACAACCTCAGGCAAGATCAGGAAAACCGTGCAAATCGACACCTAAGTAACCCCAGCGAGGCGCCTCATAACCCGTCGCGGGTTCGAATCCCGCCCCCGCTATTTGAAAGCCCCCGCAAAGCGGGGGCTTTCATCTTTCCAGATGGTTACGCGGCCTGGGGCTCGAGTGCCAACCGGGTACGAAACACCCTCACCGCGCCAACGCCCACGGGCGTCTGCCATGGCCCAACGAGAACGAAACCTCGGGCGGGTTCTGCAAGAAAGCCTTGCGAACTAGGTCTTGTGCTGTTTGCCTTCCGTTCGTCGTCGCCATCGGCGGCGCGGGAGTGCGGGGGGTGTGTCAGGGTGGTGTGGCTCGAGCAGGCGGACGCCGACGAGGCGCCCGTGGTCATAGACGCGGTCGATCGTGTATCCGTTCAGCTCGAGTTCGCTCAGGACGGTCGCCGGGAACTCAATCCCGCTGGCGCGCAACTCCGCCAAGCCGAGGGGCTGGTCGCGGGAGTCGCGCAATCGCTCGAGCATGCGCTGTTGGCGGCTGTCAGCGAGCGTCATCGACGGTCTGGCGCCGGCGGTGTGGGACCGTCGGTGAGTTCTCCGTGGGAGCGGAGGAGCTCGACCCAGCGCTCGGTGGAGTACGTGGGGGGCTCGGTCGTCGCGATGAAGTCCTCGACGACGTCGATGAAGCGTCCGGGGTCGTGGAGCTGGGGAAGATGGCCGGCGTCCTCGAAGATCTCCAGGCGGCTGCCCGGCATGGCCTGCTGGGCGGCGTGGCCGTGGTCGACGGGCAGCACGGCGTCGCGCTCGCCCCAGACGATCAGCGTCGGCATGTGCTCGGTGAGGTAGAGGCGGTCGCGTGCATCCACGAGTTGTCCGCGGGTGCCGACGACACCACGCAGGGTGCCGAGGAACGCCGCGCGCGTGTCGGGCTCGGCGAGCGCTGCGAACGCGCGCGCGTAGTGCTCGGCGTCAGCGGCCGGACGGATGCGCAGCGCGCGCCCGGCGCTCGCTGCGCAATTGATCAGCGACCGAGCAGCCGGAGCGGTCAGCGAGAGGAATAGCTCGCTGCCGGGAAGGGTGGCGAGGCGAAGGACGAGCCCGACGTCGGGCCCGAGGCCGCCGCTGGAGACGAGCACCAGGCGCTCGCAGCGCTCGGGGAACTGGTAGGCGAACTGCATCGCGACGCCGCCCCCCAGCGAATGCCCGATCACCGTCGCGTGCTCGAGCCCGAGCACACCCCCGACGTCGCGCAGCGCGCTGGCGAGCGCGCCGAGCGAGTAGTCGCCGGCGCCCTTGGCCGAGCCGCCGTGGCCGGGCAGGTCGACCGCCACAACCCGGTGCTGCCGGGCGAGGCCGTCAAGCACCGGCTCCCAGGTGCGCCAGTCCCCGCCGATGCCGTGAATCAGCAACACGGTAGGACCCTCGCCGCCGACGACGAACGCGACGTCGCGGCCGTGAAGGCGAACAGAACGACGGGTGAGCGTGGTAGGCATGTAAACAGAGGTTAGACGATCAGTTACAGTCTGCCGGTGACCTCGCCGCAACATCCCCGCGCAGCCCTTCACCGCTCGCGCGAGCGCGAGATCGTCGACGCGACCCGCGCCTTGTTCGACGAGCGCGGGAGGCAGGATGCCCGCATCGACCGCATCGCCCGACGCGCCGGTATCAACAAAGCCCTCATCTACCGGCATTTCGCCTCCAAAGAGGAGCTGTTCGCACTGACAACCACGCGCTACCTGGCCGAGATCACCGCCCTGCTCGACGCCGTCGACGAACAAACGAGCGACGCCCGCGAGCGGCTCCGCTGCGGCTTCGAGGCCTTCGCCGACTACGGCATCGAGCATCCCGCCTTCCTCGACTGCGCGCTCTCGCTCCTGCGCCAGCCAGCCACGGAGCTGCGAGCACAGGTCTCGGACGCCGTGTGGCTGCGCCTGGGCCGCGCGACGGCAGCGTGCATCGGATGGCTCACCGACGTCCTGCACGACCTCGACGTCGTCGAACCCGACACGTACGCCAACCAGCTCTACCTCCAAGCGATCGGCGTCCTGCACCTCGCCCGCTCAGGCGTTGGGTTGCGCGGGATCGCGCCCGGGGCGGCCGAGGCCTTCCCGGTCAGCCACGCCGAGGTGCGAGCGGCATGCGTGCAACTCGCCCTCACCGCGGCCCCGACGAACTGATCCACCCGAGCGCGACGAGCTGCCATAGCTGGGAAGCTCCGCGAGCGCCGCCAGCCCAACTCGTCGATGTCGAGCACGACCCGCGACGATCTCCCGCTGCGACACGCGACCGCGCCGCGGATCGAGCAAGTAGTCGTTGGTGGTCGAGCCGGGCCGCCGGACCGGCCCGGACCTGTGTCACGCAGCGCAGATCCAGATCTGGTTCCTGGCCAGGCAGCGAAGTGCATCCGCTCGCGTTCTGCGCTCAGTCTGCCGACGCGCCGATGCGTATGCCCACGCCGCCATCCACGGCCATCCAGCCACACACCGACCCGCCGCACCAGCCCACGGAGGTCGGGTACCAAGCCAGGTACCAAACTGAGAGAAGCTCAGGAAAGCTAGATGACCGAATCTCCTTCTGTACTGCCAGGTTTCGTCCGCAAGACATGTAAGAAGCCGCTCATAACTCGAAGGTCGCGGGTTCGAATCCCGCCCCCGCTATCGCAAAAGGCCAGCAAATGCGGCCAAAGAAGGCTCTTCTGCTGCTCCGGTCTGGTGCGGAAATGGCCGTCCAACACATTTGCTGGTAGTCAGACGGCCATTTGGCTGCACAGCGACCCCACGGGGAATCTGGCTGCAAAGAACTGCCTTCCGTGGAGCGTCTGAGCGCCGACGTTCGGGTTCTCGCGCCGGACGAGGCCGTACTCCTCCGGGGTCGAGTCGCTCCGCGGGACCCCGCCGCGCCCTGAGCGTCGGTGCGTGTCGCGAGGCTCGCGACTGGGCCCCAAACGGGGCGGTCGCGGATACGTTACTCGGGTCGGAATGGCGGCCGCCGCTCGCTCCGATCCGAGGCATCGAAATCGCCGCGGGCCGGCGCTACGTCGAGCGGCTCGAGCGAGCGCTGGCCTCCCGTCTTCTGCACCGAAGCTCTCGGCGCCGGGGGCTACGGCTCGTCTGCAGCAAACGAGGCCGCGATCCTGCTCGTGGCGAGGCGGGCTGAGGACGCGTCGCGTCTGGACCGTTGGCGTCGATTCCGGTGCCGACGCCTCGATCTCCCCCGAGCACGCCCTGGCGTTCCAACCGGTCCCGCTCACGCCGCGACGAACGGCGATCGAGGGACGAACAGCTCCGGCTGGCCTCTCCGCTCTACGGTCAAGGAGCGAGCTCGCTGATACAACAATCAACTACAACAGCCAGACGTGTCGTCCAAACCGGCGGTCCAGCGTGCAAACTCGCGCCATGGCAAAGTGGCCAATGCGATCACCTGCCGCGTAGCGGCGAGACGACGAAAGGAATCGTTCGGCGGCGCGGCCGGCGACGCGCGCGCCGTCCGCTCGCGGGGCCTTCGGCAGGTCAGCCCCGAGCAGATCAGTCGGGGTATTCGTCCTTGCGCCAGGTGCGGGGGTCTCCTGGTTCCCCCATGGGGGTCCGTCTGAGCAGGAAGGCGTGGTAGGGGGCGACGAACGGATCGGGTGCCGTCACCGTGTAGGTGTGGTACACATTCCCGTTCCCGCGGGCGAACGCGATCCAGCTCGGACCCTCGCGCAGGCCGTCCTCGAGCTTGGCTCCGATCTGCCGCCCCCAGTCCTCGAGCCACACGGGCGGATTGTCCATCATCGCCCTGACCTCGGGCATCTCTCGCGCCTGCTCGGGCGTGAGCGCCAGTCCGAAGTCGAATGGGAACTCCGTGCCGTAGGTCGAGACGTAGGGGAACTGCCAACCCATCCGTCGCTTGTAGGCGAGGAGCCGGTCGATCGGCGCCCGCGAAAAACAGATCAGCGTCACGTCGCGGTGGTTGAGGTGCACGAGCGTGCCGTCGAGCTCATCGCCAAGGCCCGTGCAGCCGGGACAGGCACCGAGCTCGTAGTCGGGACCGAACATGATGTTGTACGCGAGCAGTTGCGAGCGGCCGTCGAACAGCTCGGCGAGTGTCTTCTTGCCCTCCTCGGTGTCGAACACATACTCCTTCTCGACGGCAACCCAGGGAAGCCGGCGGCGCTGCTCGGTTACCTTCGCGCCGAGCTCGGCGTACTCGGCCTCAAGCTTGGCAAGCTCAGCGCGGGCGGCCTGCCATTCCTGGCGAGTCGCAATCTTGTGATCGGGCATTGTGTCCTCCTCTGTTTCGCGACGTGGGGCCTGGCCGCGGTCGTCATCGACGGCGCCGATCGACTTCCTCTGTACGTTACGACCGGGCGGCCACGCCGAACTCATCGCCCGGATCGCTCCCGTGCGATCGATCCCCGCGGCACCGTGAGCCGGTACGGGCTCACACTGGTGAGCCGTTCGGGCTTGCGAGACGGCACCTTCGCCCGCGCCCGGTCTTTGGGCGTGGGTCCGATGAGTTTTCAACACCGGCGAAGTCGAAACTGCCATGACGACGACGCACATACTTCAAACCGTCGAGGCCGACATCGCCTATGACGTCCACGGCCCGCTGCCCACCGCCGACGGACGCCCACCGCTGCTCATGATCGGTCAGCCGATGACCGCCACCGGCTTCGCCACGTTGGCGTCGCACTTCCCCGGCCGCACCGTGGTCACTTATGACCCGCGCGGCCTGGGCCGCAGCACCCGCAAAGACCGCCGGGCCGACAATGCGCCGACGGTCCAGGCGGACGACGTGCACGCCGTCATCGAGGCGCTCGATGCCGGCCCGGTCGAGATCTTCGCGAGCAGCGGGGGCGCGGTGACCGCGCTCGCGCTCGTGGCCACCTATCCCGACGACGTGACCACCCTGGTGGCACACGAGCCGCCGCTCATCCCGGTGCTCCCCGACGCCGCGGCGGCCGAGCGCGCCCGCGCCAGCGTTCGCGACGCGTACGAGGCCAAGGGGTCGAGTGCCGTCATGGCAGCCTTCATCGCGATGACGTCGTGGCGAGGCGAGTTCACCGACGAGTACTTCACCCAGCACACGCCGGACCCCGTCGCGTTCGGGATGCCGACCGAGGACGACGGCTCGCGACGACCCGCTGCTATCCGACCGGTCCTGGGCGATCAGCAGCTACCGCCCCGACATCGATGCGCTGGCCGCGGCGAACGCGCGTCGTGATCGCCGTGGGCGAGGAGTCGCTGAACACCTTCACCGGACCTACGACGGTGGCGACCGCCGAGCTGCTCGGTGAGCAGGCGACCGTGTTCCCCAGCCACCACGGCGGCTTCCTCGGCGGCGAGTCCGGATACGCCTGCCAACCCGAAGCGTGGCGACAAGGGGTTTCTTTGAGCAGGCGCACAGCCTTAGCGCCCTCGTAGCGGTGTGCTTGGCTAGTCGACCAAGACCTTTGAGAGGGCGGTCCACGACTCGCGCGGGATGCGCTCCTCGCCCAGCGGCTGCAGGCAAACGTGGTCGGCGCCAGCGTCGAGGTGCGCGCGGACAACCTCGGCGATCTGCTCCGCGCTGCCCTGGGGGATGATGGCGTCGATCAGCCGGTCCGAGCCACCGTGGGCGATGTCGGCCTCGCTGAAGCCGAAGCGGAGCAGGTTCTGCGTGTAATTGCGCAGCCCGAGATACAACTTCGCGTAGTCGCGGGCGACAGCCTTGGCGCGCACCGGATCGGTGTCGACTACGCACGCCAACTCAGGCGCCACGAGCTTGCCCGAACCGAGTCGCTCGCGGGCGAACCGCGTGTGCCCGACCGGCACAAAGTACGTGTGGGCGCCCGCAGTGCGCTCGGCAGCCAGATCGAGCATCTTCGGCCCCAATGCGGCCAGGCAGCGCTCCTCGACCGGCGGCGGGGTGGGCGACGCATCCAGACCGTCCAGGAACGCGCGCATCGTCGTCAACGGTCGGCGGTAGTCACTCGTCGCCTCGGGGTGACCGATCCCGGTGCCGAGCATGAACCGCCCGGGGAATTCCGCACGCAGGGCCGCGTCCGCGGCGGCCGTCTCGGCCGGGTCGTTGATCCAGACGTTGAGAATGCCGGTCGCGGCGACAAGGGCCGATGTCGCTTCGAGGACCGGGCGGATATCGGGCACATGGGGAGACCCGCCCACCCACCACGCGGCATACCCCAGCTGCTCGGCGAGCTTGGCCGCCTCGCCGGCGCGTTCGATGCCGAACGGCCGGTAGCTGCTCCAGATGCCGATCCGTCCCAACTCCACGTCTACAGCCTGACAGACCAGATCGCGCCGACGCTCGCCCACTGAACACTTGGGTCCGGCTAGAAACCTCCGGCGGCTTGTGCTCTCCGGTCCGCTTTCGCGCGATCTCGAGCGTCCGGATCCGCACGATCGCCTTCGCCTTCGTGCGGTGTCGCGCCGCAACGAGCACTTTGGCGACTTCCCGGAAGCCGCTGACGCGAGCCTGACCGCCAACCCGCGATGAGGCGCGGGGCTGGACGCCGCGATCCTCATCGCCTGGGTTGTGTTCTGGCTCTGGCTCGTCTCCGCGTGTGGGGCCAAGCCGACCGCCAGGCGCAGGCGGCGCGCTCGACCCGTCGCGCTCATGCTCATTGTGATCAGGGACCTCGGTGTGGGGTCTGGTTAACGCTTCACGCTGCGTTGGGGCGGATCGTGCGTGCCTGTCTTCTATCTGCGCCGTGCGCCGCTGCGGTTAATAGCTTGCTCGCCTTCGCCCGGCGTGGTCTAGCGACTGAAACAACGCCGAGGATCTCGCCGGTGAAGGCGCGGAGCGGTGACAGGAGCATGTCGTCGGGATGCCAGCTGTCCGGGCATGGCGCTGCCGCGATTGGTGGCCTCCACCTCGGCGCGTTCTCGACCCAGTCGGTATCGGAGGCGTTGCTCGGCGTGCCATCAACGGGCCACGCGAGGCGACTGGAGACGGGAAGCAGGAAGAACGCGAGGGGCGCGCGTCTAGGTCACCGCTCATGCCCCGCAATCGGCGTATACATAATGCGGATAGGTTTCCCACCCAGGAGCGACTACCGTGGCCAGCAACGTTTCAGAGAAGCAAGCTCGCGAGGTCGTGGAGGCGGCGCGGGAGTCGGAGTGGAAACGACCGAGTTTCGGCAAGCAATTGTTCCTCGGCGACTTCCGGCTCGACCTAATTCATCCGCAGCCACGGCTGGACCAGGCGGCGGTGGAGAAGGGCGAGCGTTTCCTCGCGCGGTTGCGCGTGTTACTCGAGACGGAGGTTGACCCGCTCGAGATCGAGCGCGACGGGAAAATCCCCGACCCGGTCATAGACGGGCTCAAGAAGATCGGCGCGCTGGGGATGAAGGTCTCAGAGGAGTACGGCGGACTGGGCCTGTCGCAGGTGTACTACAACCGGGCGCTCGCGCTTGCTGGTGTCTGGCATTCTGCGGTTGCAGCGCTACTCAGCGCGCACCAGTCGGTCGGGGTGGCCGAGCCGCTGCGGATGTTCGGCACCGCCGAGCAGAAGCGCAAGTGGCTGCCGCTGGTCGCCAAGGACCACATCAGCGCGTTTCTGCTGACCGAGCCTGACGTTGGCTCTGATCCGGCGCGGATGGCTTCAACCGCGACGCCGGTGGTCGGCGACGGGGACTTGGTCGCGACGCCGGTCGAGGGCGGTTACTTGCTCAGCGGTCGCAAGCTGTGGGCGACAAACGGAACGATCGCGGACATCGTCGTCGTGATGGCGAAGGTGCCGGAGGGCGAGGGCCATCGCGGTGGGATCAGCGCGTTCGTGCTGCGCTATGACAGCGAGGGCATCGCGGTCGAGCACCGCAACACGTTCATGGGCATACGCGGGATCGAGAACTCGGTGACACGCTTGGACCAAGTGTTCGTGCCCGAGGAGAACCGGATCGCCGGGGAGGGCGACGGCCTCAAGATCGCGCTTAGCACTCTGAACACCGGTCGACTGGCGCTGATGGCGCTTTCCGTCGGCGCTGCGAAATGGTCGACGAAGATCGCCCGAGAGTGGTCCACGGAGCGCGTGCAGTGGGGTCGGGCGATCGGCAAGCACGATGCGGTTGCGCAGAAGGTGGCGTTCATTGCGGGCAGCGCATTTGGGCTCGAGGCGATGCTCGACGTCGCGAGCCGGTTGGCCGACAACGACAACGACATTCGTGTCGAGGCCGCGCTTTGCAAGGTGTACGGCTCGGAGGTTGCCTGGCGCGTGATCGACGAGCTGCTTCAGGTGCGCGGCGGGCGTGGCTACGAGACCGCAGCGTCGCTCAAGGCGCGCGGCGAGAAGCCCGTGCCGGTGGAGCAGGTCATGCGAGACATGCGCGTGAGCCGCATCTTCGAGGGCTCCAGCGAGATCATGCACTTGCTGATCGCGCGCGAGGCGGTCGATCGGCACCTCCAGGCCGCAGGCGACCTCCTGAAACCGGACGGCGACCTCAAGGCGAAAGCGGCGGCGGCGCTGCGTGCCGGGTCGTTCTACTCCAGATGGCTGCCGCAGCTGGCTTTCGGTAAGGGCCAGAACCCACGCTCCTACGAGGAGTTCGGTCCGCTCGCCAGCTACCTGCGTTACGTCGAGCGCTCCTCGCGCAAGCTGGCACGCTCGACGTTCTACGGCATCAGCCGCTGGCAGGCAAAGCTCGAGCACAAGCAGACGTTCCTGGCGCGCATCGCCGACATCGGCGCCGAGCTGTTCGCGATTGCCTCAGCCGTGTGCTACGCAGACACGATCGGCCGCGAGCATCGCGAGCGCCAGGCGCAAGCAGCAGAGCTCGCCGAGCTGTTCTGCAGACAGGCGATACGCCGCGCCGACGCGCTCTTCCACGAGCTATGGGCCAATGACGACGACGCCAATTATGCTGCCGCCCAGCGCGTGCTAGCTGACCGCTACACGTGGCTGGAGGACGGTATCGCCGACCCGTCAGGCGAGGGAGCGATGATCCCGCCGGAGGTCAAACCGGCCGCCACACCCGAGGACACCGCCTCCTCGAGCGATGCGACCCCACCGGCCAACGATGATGCCGATGCCGTACCCGCGGCCGGGGAGCTGCGCTAGTCATGGTGCATGACATCAACGAGTCGCAGGCTGTCGATATCGTCGGAATTGGAGCCGTTACAGGCTTCGGCTGGGGTGTAAAGAGCCTGTGGGACGGTCTGATCGCCGGGAAGTCGGCCGCCGAGCTTGTAGAGTTCGACGACTGCGCCGGTCTGGCCGTCTTGGTCCCCGAAGGTGGCGACGAGGACGACTCCATCACTCTGTTCGGGCGGGCGCTGTACGGATCCGGGCGCGAAGCGATAGCCGACGCCAAAGGCCGCGGCTGGCAACCGGGCGAGCGGGTCGGGTTCATCCTTTGCTCCTCGCTGGGCGAAATCCAGGGCTGGCGTGATCTGTACTTCACAGAAGGACGTCATCTGCGGCGCCGCCACTTCCTGCAACTCCTGCCCTCCACTGCGCCATCGATGTTCATGGCCGAATACGGCTTCAAGGGCCCCTCACTCAACGCCGGGGCAGCCTGCGCCTCGGGAGCACTTGGCGTCATCCTGGCCCGTCAATGGCTTACCACTGGCTTCGCCACCGATGTCATTGTCAGCGGCACCGATCTCTCGGTCACCCCCGAGACCGCCCAACACTTCACCGACCTCGGGGTGATCGTGCCGGCTGGCCTCTCCCCCGAACAAGCCTGCCGCCCCTTCCAGGAGGGCAGCATAGGTTTTATAGCGGGCGAGGCCTCTGTCGCACTCGTCTTGACCAAGCAATCCGAGGCCGACGCCTACGTTCAGGTACTCGGCGCTGGCTACACCCATGACGCGTTTCACCCGATCGCCATCAAACCGGACGGCATCCAGGTCGCCGAGGCCTGGAGCGACGCCATCGTCGACGCCGGCGTCGACGTCAACGACATCGCCTACCTCAACGCCCACGGCAGCGGCACCCCCCTTGGCGACACCGTCGAAGCCGCCATCGCCGACGCCCTGTTTGGGCCGAAGACCAAGATCTACTCCACCAAAATGCTTACCGGCCACGGCCTTGGCGCCGGAGGTGCGCTTGAGACCGCAGTCGTCGCTCTCAGCTACCAGGCAAACGAGATCCCTGCACCCAAGCTCGTGGCACCGGGCCATCCCCGGGTCCTTGACGGCGTCACTGGACGAACGCCCGGAGCCACCCTCAAATCCTCCATCGGAATGGGCGGCTACAACGCCGCACTCATCATCGACAGCTCCAACAAGGCGTAAGCGTTCAGTTCGTCGGGGGCTCGTAACTTCGGCTTGCCACGGTTCGTTGATCGGCGCTCGGTGGGCGGACCTTGGCTGGGAGATGTGATGCCGGGTTGGGAGGTCAAGCCGGAACAGCTGGTGCGGGACGTACTGACGGCGGCCATGGAAACCTCTCCAACGGCGGCCATCGAAAGTCCGCACTGATGACCGTTAGATCTCCTCATGGGCGGCCAGCGGATCTCTCCGCGCTTTTGTTCTGCTCTGTCGGTTATCCACCGTGGTTCGTTCCCCGAATCGCGTGGAGGCCGGGTTGAAGACAGCGGAGGAAGTGATCGAGATCCTGGAGGCGTATGACCTGCGGGAACGCTGCGCGGAGCGGCGCTGCTTGCCGGGTGCGATCACAAGACGGTCGCGCATTGGGTCGCGGTCCGTGACCGGGACGGCGGCCTGCAGGCGCAGGCTCGGCGGCGCCCGGCGCGGGACGGGTACAGCGAGAAGATCGATGAGCTGGTGGATCGCTCGCGCGGGAAGATCCGGGCGGATGCCGCGCACCGCAAGCTCGTGGCGATCGGCTATCAGGGGTCGGAGCGCACGACCCGACGGGCGGTCGCAGAGGCGAAGCGGCGCTGGGGCCAGAAGCACGGGCGCCGCACCCGGCCGTGGATCCCGGAGCCGGGCCTGTGGCTGCAGTGGGACTACGGCGACGGGCCCGAGGTCGCCGGCCGTCCGACGGTCCTGTTCTGCGCGTGGTTGGCGTGGGCGCGGTATCGGGTGGTGGTGCCGTTGCGTGACAAGCCGGTGCGGTCGGGTGTTGATGTGCGCCATGAACTCCTCGCACGCCGCCTCCAGCTCGCCAAAGCTCGCATAGACCGCTCGGAGGTTGTGATCGGTCGGGACCAGATCCGCCCTCGCGACCCGCACCGTCGCCTCGCTGCCGCCCTTCGATTGCGGATCCGCCGGCACACACGTCGCGATCGTCAGCCCATAATGGCGGCCCACCCGCCGGGCAACCCAGCAGCCGCCGGTGATCCGCTTGGCCGAGGAGCACGAGCAGCTGCACCGGCTCCCAGGCCTCCCGCACACGGTGTGTTTCGGGCAGACGCGGAAGGTGAACTGGCAGTCGACGATCAGCCTCGGCGGAGCCGTCTATTCGGTCCCGTCAACGCTGGTGGACGAGCGGGTGTGGGTCCGCACCAATGGCGACGAGCTCGTCGTCGTCCACGCCCACTCACTGCAAGGACCGCGGGAGGTCGCCCGGCATCGGCTGACCTCCCCGGGTCGCCCGGCGATCCTCGATGAGCACTATCCACGCAAGCCCGCAGGTGCCTTGGAGCGCAAGCCGCGCGCCCGCTCGAGCTCGGAGCCGTTCCTTGCGATCGGCCCGGCCGCCGAAGTAGCCCACCGATCGAGCTTCAGAGTGCTGAATCTCGGTCACGGTAGCAGTGACTTACCTGAGCGCCCGCGGTGACACCGAGGCGACAACCGCGGCGGCGCTCCCACTCGGCAAGGACATCAGAGCGCGATGACGTTGGAGCAGCCGTTAGGCAGGCGTAACCTGCTCCGCGGGCAGCTTGGTCGAACGCCACGTCAGCGTGGTGGTTCCGGTCACGCATCCGGGTCCGCCCGTACTGGTGTGCTCACGCGCCGTGATGGTCCTCGAGTCGATGAGCGTGATGGTCCACGCGGAGTCCTCGATGCCGGCCCCGACACCGGTCACGGTCTCGCAATAGACGTGGGCTTCGCTGAACGTCGCCAGCCAGTGTCCGTTTGACCACCTCAGCGGTGTCGTGAGCGCTCCGCCGATGCTTTGACTGGTCGAGCCGGCGATCAGGCGCGTCAGCTGGAGCGCGCACCGTTGGTCTGCGCAGGCCTTCTGGATTCGCCACAGGCGCTGGAGTGTCTCCCCTGGCGCCTGGATGGCCGAGTCCTCGGCCTCGAGGACTTGGCCGTTCGCCTGCCAATCGCCGATCAGCGCTGCCTCCTGGCGCGCCTCATCCGAGGCCCCGTGGGCAAAGACAAACAGACCGACGACGATCCCAACCGCCACTACGCAGAGACCGACCAGCGGCAAGGTCCAGCTTCTCAAGCTGCGCGCCGCGAGTGTGGATCTGTCGCTGTGATCGACGCGTTCGTTGAGCTCTGGCGTGCCGACCGAGAGGCCAGTGGTGTCCGTGACGCCGACCACGCCGGACTGCTGTTCACCTTCGGCTCGACTGGGCACACATCAGACATCGACGCTCTGCCCGACGACTTGCCTCGGCTCGAGGACGGTGGACAGATGACTGGGCACGACGCTGACCGCCGCGACACGGCCGAGGCGCAGAGAACATAAATGACCGCAGCGCGGTCTCGCGTCGCGCGTCCGTGAGCCAAGTCGAGCCCGATTCGGCCGGTCGTTCCCGTCGGTACCTCTCGCTGCACAACGTCGGTCTCTTGTTCTGTGACCTCAACCTTGACAACATCATTCAGACCCAGCACGGGCTGAAGCTGATCGGTCTCGGCGGCGTGTACCGGATGAGCGGCCCGAGCGGCGTGGCCTCCGGGACGGTCGACTAACTGGCACCGGAGATCGTCGTGACCGGCCCGTCGGTCCAGTCGGACCTGCTCACGGTCGCACGCACACTCGCCGTGCTGTGCATCGACTTCCGCGGCTACCAGAGCATCCACCGCTACACACTGCCCGCCCCCGAATCGGTCCCCGCGCTCGCGCGACACGACTCGCGTTCCTACTGAAGGGCACCGCCATGGACCCGAACGATCGTTTCCAGAGCGCCGACGAGATGGCCGAACAACTGCACGACGTACTCAGGGAGATCGCCGCCGACGAGGAACGCTGAGCGAGCACTTCAGTGGGTCCCGGCCCTTAGTTTGCACACTGGGGGATCTGGAGGTTAGCCATGGGGCGTCGTATCAGCCTGTTGGTGTTCGTTGCCGTGGTGATCGCTTTCGTGGGTGGAGGTACGCATCGGGCGGCGGCGGCCGGCTCTCGGGCGTCGGTCACCGTGACCTTCGTGGGGTCCGGTACCTACAGGATCTCGCAGTCCTAGTCCTACCAGGGACACGACTGTACGACGACTGACACCTGGTCACTGAAGTGGAACGCCGCGTTCGACACGACAATCGACAACGGGGTGCTGTCGGGTGGCTCGGGGAGGCTCACGAGCGGCTCTCCGGGGACCGCCGGCCTCAACCGGCTCACGCTGGCCCACCGACAGCTGGCACACCATAAGTATGACGTCGTGGCCGCCGCGACACGAACAAGCTGGTCTCGCTCGTGATCCTCAGGCTGCAGGTGCGCTGATGCTCACGTCGCGCTGGATCGTCCGCGCGAACACGGCGATCAGGGAGACGCAGGAGGGGTGCAGCTCTGCTGTCCCCGCCCGCATCAACCGCCGAGGTCTTCCGCTTTCTCCGTTCGATGTTGTTGACAACCGCGCTCCCCGGCCAGCGGAGGCCGCTAGCCAAAACCTCCGCCGCACTGCAAACAGGATCTTTCCCGAGTGTGACCGATCGCGGACCTTCGGGTTCGGATTCATTGACGGCCCTGGCGACCCACGGTCTCCGAGATGTGGGCTGCGAGGCGGAACGGGCTCACCCACCCGCTGCGACTCGGTGACCCAGGCCAGATAGAGGGCTCAAGGTCGCTCGGCGCAGTCATTGGGCGAGCAGCATCTGCCGCAGCGCGAGGAACTGTTTGAGGCTCGTCTGCTGGATGGCGTCGGAGATGGTGGCCGCATGCATCGTTCGTGGGTCGCGTCCGTCGAAGAACTCGAAGACACCCGTGAGACATGGGGCGGCGCAGGTGAGGAACTCTTTCTGGGTGGCCTCGTCGCAGCAGAGCATGAGTGTCTCGCCGAGGAGCACCGGTCCGCCGTACGCCGCGAACGACCGGATGAGCGACACGGCCTTCTGCGCTTGGCCGGAGGCTGGATATTCGTGGACGGTCAGCATGTCGAGATAGCGGGCGATGTTGGCGGGTGCGAATGGCCCGGTCGTGAGCGGCAGCAGCCCGATCGTGACCGGTCGGTGGTCTTGGGAGCGGACGGCGCCGGCCATCATGCTGGTCCAGGAGCGAGCGAACGCGTTGGCGTTGCGGGCGGGCTGGGTGCCGATGCTCTGCACGAACCACCACTGGCCGATCTGGCCGTAGTAGTAGCCAAGCGTTTGCGCGACGATCGGCTCGGAGGTCAGCTCGTACGCGAGCACAGCCGAAGAAGTGGACGCGGCATGCGCGACCGCTCTCCAGAACCGAGCCTGGACTTGCCAGCGCGAGGACCAAGCCATACGCGCGTACCACGCGGGCGCCCGAGAGGGCCGCCAGACCAGATTGCCGGTGATGTCAAAGTACATCCTGTTGCTTTCAGCCAGGCGTAGGAGTCGCTGCAGTGCCGTGAGTGTCTGCTGGCGCACGCGGGTGGGGCTGGCCATCACCTGTCCTAGCTGCAGGTAGATGCGCATGCTGTTGGCGCCCATTCGCCGCGCGGTCCCGAGCTCGGCCTTCACCGTGGCCAGATTCGTCGTGGTCGGGTTGTCGAAGTAGGCGATCACGGGCGCGTGGGCCGGATCTACGCTCGGTCGCGGGCCAATGATCGAGTGTCCTGCTTGTGGCTTTGGCAATCCCGACGGGGCCCGCTTCTGCGGCCGATGTGGCGCCGCGATGGGGGCAGACGGGCTGTGCCCGAACTGCGGAGTCCCCAACCCAGCCGGGAACGCCTACTGCAACGCCTGCGGGCACGCGCTTGCCGCGCCAGCCGCGGCGCTGGCCTCCGCGGCTCCATCGCCGGACCGCGGCGCGTACGTCCCGGAGCGGCTGGCCGAGAAGATCCGGGCGGCCCGCGGCGCGCTCCAGGGCGAGCGCAAGCACGTGACGGTCATGTTCGCCGACGTGGTCGGCTCGACGAAGCTGGCCGAGCGCAGCGGTGCGGAGCAGTGGCGGCAGATCATGGAGCGGTTCTTCGCGATCCTGTGCAGCGGCGTTCACCGCTTTGAGGGGATCATCGACCGTTTCACCGGGGATGGCGTGATGGCCGTGTTCGGCGCACCTATCGCCGACGAGCACCACGCGGCGCATGCCTGCCACGCGGCACTTGACCTGTGCGAGGAGCTGGCTGGCTTCTCGGCGGAGCTTCGCCTCGAGCACGGCCTGAATCTGCTGGTGCGGATCGGGTTGCACTCAGGCGAGGTCGTAGTCGGGTCGATCGGAGAGGAGATCGATATCAAGTACACGGCGGTCGGCCACACGGTGGCGCTGGCAAAGCGTATGGAGGGGCTGGCCGAACCCGGGAAGGTGTACCTGACCGAGGGCACCGCGGCAGAGGTGAGGGGCTACTTCGATTTGCGTGATCTCGGCGAGTTTGCGGTCAAAGGGGCGGAAGAGCCCGTGAGGGTGTACGAGCTCGCCGGGTTGGGCAGGCTGCGTACGTCGCTTGAGCTCGCCCGCGCCCAGGGCTTCTCACGCTTCGTCGGACGCCAGGATGAGATGCGAGCCCTGGATTCTGCCCTCGCGCACGTGCGCGCGGACGCCGGTCAGGTCGTCTGCGTCGTCGGCGAAGCAGGGATCGGGAAGAGCCGGCTGCTGTACGAGTTCGCCGAGCGCTGCCGCAAGGATCGGGTCGAGGTATGGGAAGGGCACTGCCGGGCCCGTGGTGAGACGCTGGCGCTGATGCCCCTGCTCGAACTACTGCGCTCGTACTTCAGGATCGGCGAGCGCGACCCGGCGAGCTCGGCCCGCGACAAGGTTGCTGCGCGAGCGCTTCTGCTCGACACCGCGCTCCGCGATGAGCTTCCGCTCCTGTTCGATCTGCTCGGGATCTCTGATCCCGGTACGCGCGGACCGCGAATCGACCCGGAGGCGCGCCAGCGGAGGTTGTTCGCCACGATCAACCGGATCCTCGCCCTCCGCTCGGAGAGATCGGCGATCGTGCTCGTCTTCGAGGATCTGCAGTGGATCGACCCCGGCAGCGCCGCCTTTCTGGAGAACCTCGTCGATGCGCTGCCGCACACCCGCACCCTCCTGCTCGCCAGCTTCCGCCCCGGGTACCAGGCGGAGTGGATGGGGCGCTCTTTCACCAGCCGAGTGGCGCTCGCCCCGCTCGACCCCGCACTCAGTCAGGAGCTGGCGACGGATCTGGTGGGCGTGGACCCGTCGCTCGGTGATCTGGCGCAGCGGATAGGTGAGCGCGCGGGAGGCAATCCGTTCTTCATCGAGGAGCTGGGCCGGGAGTTCGTCACCGACGGCAGCCTCGTCGGTGACCGTCGCGCCTACAGGCTCATGCGCGATGTCGATCAGAAGGCCATCCCTACGACCGTTCAGGCGGTGATTGAGGCGCGGATCGACCGGCTCGGCGAGCGTGAGAAGCAACTGCTGCATGCGGCGTCGGTGATTGGTCGCGAGTTCCCGGAGCCGGTGCTCACAAAGGTCGCCGGCATCTCAGAGCCCGAAGCTCGCGTGGTTCTCCGCGACCTCATGGGAAGCGAGCTCATCGCTGAGCGAGCGATCAGCCCGGAGGCCCGGTACGCGTTCTCCCACCAGCTGATCGAGGACGTCGCCTACCGCTCGCAGCTGACCGATGCCCGCGCGCGACTCCACGCACACACCGCCGGCGCGCTGGAGCAGCTCTATCCCGAGCGGCTGGATGACCTCGCCGCGCTCATCTCTCAGCACTACGAACAGGCGGGCGAGTCACTCGCCGCCGCTCGCTGGGGGGCCAGGGCCGCGCAGTGGGCTGGTTCGGCGAATCCCACCGGGGCGATACGGCAATGGCGGCGAGCCATCGAGCTGAGCGACGCTGTCCAGGACATGCCCGAGGCTGTGGCGATTGGCATCTGGTCGCGGATCGCGATCATGGATTTCTACTCGAGGTTCGCGGCAAACGCGCCGGAGATCAAGGTGGCCTTCGAGCAAGCGAGGGAGCTAGCCGAGCGCAGCGGCGATACTCGATCGCTGGCCATGGTCGTCGGGATGTATGCCTACACCCGGACGCTGGCGGGCGAACCGGCCGCCTATGTGGACATGCACCTCGAGTCGGTGCGGCTCGCCGAAGAGGCCGGAGACCCGGCGATGCAGGTCGCGATGACCGGCGCCCCACTGACGCTGTTTGTCACCGGACGGTGGCGCGAGGCGCTCGAGATCATGGCGCCCGCGTTCGAACTCTGGGCCGAGGACCCGACGCTCGGCACAGGCATCACAGGCGAGAGTCCGTACACGGCGTACGTCTACCTGCGCGCGCTGATCCGGCTCTACCGCGGCGACATCAACGTCCAGGAGGCGCTGGCGGAGAACGAGCGTGCGCTGGCCGGGGCGCTCGAGCGGGGCGACGTCGAGGCCGCCTGCCTCGTCTACACCGCCCAAGTGGGCGTCTGCTATTTGGCCGGAGACGATCGCGCCGCGCTCCCCTTTGCCAATCGAGCCGTAGAGCTCGCCGAGCGGATTGGCAGCTTCGCGATCGCCCCGGCCTTGAAAGTGCACTCGGGCGGCCCCGGAACTATGCGTTCTACGAGCAAGCGGACCTCGCGCTGCAGGCCGCAGCACTCGCGCACGGGATCGCCGAGAGCCAGACGTTTCTCGACGGCAAACAAGCGTCTCGCGCTCGTCGCGATGCTCACGTTCCTCGAGGTGAACGGCTTGCGAGTTGAGGCATCCGATCCCACACTCGCGGCGTGGATCCTTAGCTTGAGTGCGGGCGCGACCCCGAACAGCTCGCCGAGCTCATGCGGGCGCACCTTCGTCCTGCTGACGGCTAAAGCGGGCGTGCCGTCCGCGAGCCGCCCGTGGGCGTCCGCTGGTAGAGCAGCACGACTGTCAGCATGCGAGTGGGAGGAGAACCCAACGACTGTCTCTGCAGTGCTCGATTCTGCTGGGCGGCGACGCTCCCCGGCTTCCACGCCGGCCGTCCGCCCCGTAACAAGGGCATGCTCTACCCATCCGATCCACCGACCGTCGAGGAGATCGTCCGCGTGATGCGCCACGCAAGCGAGGACCCTCACGGATTCAGGCTACGGGCGATGATCGTGATGCTCTGGCGCGGTGGCCTGCGGGTCCAGGAGGCGCTCGCGTTGAGCGAGCATGACCTTGACCCGCAGCGCGGCTCGGTGCTCGTGCGCTGCGGCAAGGCGGCGGCCGGCGCGAGGTCGGGATGGACGGATGGGGCTGGGAGAACCTGAGGCGCTGGCTCTCAGAGCGCCTCGAGATGCCTGCGGGCTCGCTCTTCTGCACCGATCTGGCTGGGCAGGCGGGTCGGCAGCGTGACCCCCTTCCGCGAACTGCAGCAGTCTGACGTCGTCGCGTCCGACAGCTGGATCAGCGGCGGAGCAGCCACCTCGCGTGTGAACGCGCGGCTGCCTCTTTCAACCCATTGCAGCCATCTACTACGCGCGCTGGAGAGTCCCGCTAGACGCTGATGCGATCACGGTGCCGACGCTGCGTTGGGTGCCTGTGGCGAGCAGGGGAGTGATGTGCTCGCGCATCCACGGACCGCCAACCTCCTTCGCGACGCGGTCGGCTTCCTCGGCGGATGGGAAGTCCAGCAGCAGGATGAGATGCCGTTCGTCGACCTGGAGCACGCGCGCCGCGAGCCCTCCGGAATCAACGGTCAGGCGGACACCCTCACGGAATGCCTGAACAGTGGCTTCGCTCACCGGGTCGCGAAAGTGGAGGTGGTTGACAACGACGTACATGCAGGTCCCTTCCGGGTCGCGGTTTCTTTGCGGCCGAGGAGCGAGCAGCCCCTGCCGCGGCAAAGCTCCCGCGGCAGGGGCGTGCTGTCAAGCCGTCCGTCCGGAGGCCGGCAGTGGTAGCGGCTCTGAGCCTTCGACCGCGACGCGCCCGGTCGGTCGCGCTGGGACGCGCAGTGATCGGTGACGAGAGCCCTGGTCTGTTCCGCCACGAGCATCTCGGGCGCCAGGCCGACTTACGGATTCCCGCGGATTGCGAGTACCTTTGTCCCGGGCCCCCCGAAAGTTGACGCTCCCGACAGCCGCCCCCGACTCGACGATGGCCATCCTGTGGCGCTCGTTGGCGATCGCGATGGCGATGGCCACCCGCTGGCGCATCGCGCCCGCACCGGCCTCGCTATCGATCTCGATCGCCGCCGCGCTCGCCATCGTCCAGCTCGCGGATCAGCCGGGCGGGCGGGTTGGATGGGCGCAAGGCACGGCGCCGGCGCACGCCGCGCACACGCCCGGCGCCGTGGCGAGAGCACGTTGCGAGTGCGGCCCCGAACACGTGCCGTGAGCGGCGTCGACCGGCGGAGCGCTCCACTGTCAGAGGGCGCTCGAACGAACCGGGACGGACGGATCGGCATGTCTTTGTCGGACTGGCCGTACCTGGGCCACGCAGAGGCGGCGTTATCCGTTGCTGTTCCTGGAGGACGGGATGGCCGAGCAGGACTGGGGCGGCTGGAAGCTTCTTACCGACCGCCTCGGTGACAGGTTGCAGCTCGTCGGCTACGTCATCCTCGTGACGAACCCGGCGATTCTGCGCGAGGGCATCGACCGCGGGATCGCGAACTCGATCCTGATCGAGCTCAACCAGATCGGGACGCTCACCGAGACGCTCGACACCATCCAGATGGCGGTGCCGGGACTGTTGCCCTCTTCCGTGGGTGAGCGAGGCGCGGCGGTTCGGGTCGCGCGGTGAGGCGAGAATGTGAGCGCGCCGATGACCGCGCGCGGGGTGATCACCAGGCGGCGTTGCCTCCGCTGGCGATGAGTGCGGTCACGCCGAGCGCGATGACGATGACCCAGTCCTGGTGGTTTGCGCTCTGCCATGGTGTGAGTTGGTCGTGTGCGGGTTAGGTGATCGTGCGCAGGCGTCGAATCGTCGGTCCGATCGGTCTTCGCTTGGACTTCAAGTATGGCGGTGGTCGTGAGCGCACTGAGGCGGTGACCGCTCGGTCGTACGATCCGTGGGTATATGCGCGATGCGATGCCTTTGCGGTGGCTGGCTGTGCGGGCGGCAGGCCGATGACCGAGCAAACGCGGGAGGGCGAGGTGGAGGGTGTGGAGCTGCGGCAGCGGATGGCCCGCCTGATCGGCGGCTATCAGCTCAGCGCAGCGATCGGGGCGGTTGCGAGGCTCGGGGTCGCCGACGCGCTGGCAGCCGGACCGATGGGCCCTCAGGATCTGGCTGCACGGGTAGGTGCGGACGCGCGCTCGCTTGGGCGGATACTCCGCGCGCTCGAAGACGCGGGGCTGTTCAGGAAGCTCGGCGATGGCCGGATCGCCCTAACCGCGCTCGGCGAGTTGCTGCGGAGTGAGGCGCCGATGTCGGCGCGCCGTGGCGCGATCGCGTCCACTGAGGAGTGGCGTTGGCGCGCGTACGGGCATCTCACGCACAGTGTCCGCACCGGCGAACCCGGCTTCCGTCTTGCGCACGGCTGCGGGCTGTGGGAGTACCTGGCCCGCGAGCCCGACGCCGCCGCGATGTTCAACGAGTCGATGTCGCGGGTCGCCGCGGCCAACGCCGCTGCGATCGTCCGTACCTACGACTTCAGCCACGTCAACCGGCTGGTCGACGTCGGCGGAGGTCACGGCGTCCTCGCGTGCGCGGTGCTCGAAGCGAGCCCGCACATGTACGGCGTCGTATTCGATCTCCCCGGCGTGATCGACGGCGCCCGCACTCGCGTGACGGAGGCCGGCTTGACGGATCGCTGCGAGCTGATCGCCGGCGACTTCTTCAAAGCGGTCCCGGCCGGAGGCGATGCCTACGTGCTCTCCTGGATCCTCCACGACTGGGACGATCAATCAGCGGCCCGCATCCTCGCCAACTGTCGCGCCGGGATGCGCGATGGTGGCCGACTGCTCGTCATCGAAATGGTCATCCCCTCCGGGGAGGCACCGGCCTCCCCGGACCTCGATCGACTGGTCAAAGCGTCGGACCTGGAGATGCTCACGATCGTCGGCGGCCGGGAACGAACTGCCACCGAGTATCGCGAGCTGTACATGAACGCGGGGTTCGAACTCACCCGCATCCTCGCGCTCGACTCACTGCCCTGGAGCCTGATCGAAGGCGTCTGAACGGCAGACCCCGGCGTACCCGCCGCGCGACCAAACCGGCACCCACACCCGGCTGCATGGCGAAGCCCTGCCCGTCCCCAATCTCGGGCATCCCACCCACCGGCGCGGCTCGACGTCAGCTCAGGGATCGCGCTCCGCGAGCGGTTCCTTGCTAGCCGAAACGCCGGCAGCTGCAAGCGCCCTGCCGACGCCTCGACAGACGGTGGTGCGCTGCTCCTCGCGAACCTCGGCAGCAGTGGCGCCGCCGTGGCCGCTGTAGGCGGCAACGGCCACGCCTGACCCTGCTACCGACGGCCGGCCGAGACCTGGTTCCGCTGTGGCACACATCTCGGCGTCGGCGATGCCGGCCCCGAAATGAGCGCGTACGTGAGCGGTGGCATTGTTGCCAGCGACGACGCCGACTGTGGCCCGTCGCGTCGCTATGGGGGTCCGCCGCGGCGGGTGGGGTTGAATGCCGGGGGCCTTGCTCATCGGGCCAGCGTCGCTGGGGTGTCGGCGAGCACTAGGGTCTCGCCCGCGAGCTCCCGCGCGAGCGTGCGATCGTCATTCGTGTGTGCCACGTCGGTCACCAGCAAGGGGTGGATCTGAACGCCTGCCAAGAGTGGTAGCCCGGCGGCGGTGGCGGCGGCCGCCGGCGCGGGCGTAGGTTGGTTCCAGTCGAGGATCGCGGTGATCGTGTCGCCGAGCGGGGCGGCGTCGACGCGGACCGAGCGCAGCGCGACGTCGAGCGCGGGCGGCTCTGGGTCGCGGCACCAGGTTAGGTAGTCGCCTGCGGTGATGCCTTCGAGCTTGAGGGTGAGGACTTGGAGTGACATGGCTGGTCTTTCTGCGCCCCTGGGGCGCGCCCAGCGTCGAGGCCCGGGCGCGCCGCTTGTTCGTTGGCGGGTGGGATCGGGTGGGGTTGAGCGGTCGTTGTGGGGTTAGGCCGCGCTCGGTGGGGCGGGGGTGAGGCCGTGGCGGCGCATCACCTCGCCGATCGCAGCCAGGTCTGGCGGGCCGCCGGCGCTTGCCGCGAGGACGTCGCCGATCTCGCGGAAGTACGCGGGGCCGAACACCGCCGGGGTCGCGATCGCGAGGAAGGTCGCGTCGATGCTGCCGTGGTTCTCAAACCCGTGGATCTGCCCGCGCTGCACGCAGACCGCCTCACCGGGACCGACCTCGACGGTCTTGCCGTCGATCGTCCAGGTGGTCACGCCCTCGAGTCCGTAGATCGTCTCCTCAAAGCCGTCGTGGCTGTGCGGCGCCGGCATCCGCGAATTCGCAGGGACGTAGCACTGGAACACGGCCGCGGACCGGTTGGAGTCGGCCGCCTCGACCAGGAAGCGCACGCCGAGCGCGCCCACCGTGATCGTGTCGTTGTCTGTGGCTTGGTGCATGATCGTCTCCTCGGTTCGGCTGGACAGGTGGTAAAGCGACTTGACGAGTGTATACTGGGCCGCATGAGTTTGTCAAGTGACTTTACTGAGCGGATCTCGGGAGCCCCCAGTCCGCCGCCGTTGATCGGCGCGCTGCTGCGGATCCCGTTCGAGACCGTGCGCGACCGGATGCTCGCCGGCCTGCACGAGCGCGGCTACACCGATCTGGTCGCCGCGCACCTCAACGTGTTGCAGTATCCCGGCCCCGAGAACCTGCGCCCGTCGGAGCTCGTGACTCGGACCGGGATGAGCAAGCAGGCGCTCAACTACCTTCTCGGCCAGCTCGAGCAGCACGGCTACCTCACCCGCCAGGACGACAACAGCGACCAGCGCTCCAAGCGGATCCACCTCACCCGGAAAGGACACGCGGCGATCAAAGCAATCCGCGAAATCGTTCGCGAGGTCGAGAGCGAATGGGAACAGCAGCTCGGAGCACAGAAGTTCGCGCAGCTACGCAACCTCCTCACAGAGCTTCACGCGATCACAGCACCCCCGGCCCACGCGGCCTAAGACCACACGCATCCACCACGCAACCAGCATCCACCCCGGCCCGCTGATGCAGCACTCGCTCGGTCGAGCTCCCCCAAGGCCAACCTCCTTCCCGAAGCCTGGCTCGCAGACGCCCGAGACCTGCCTTGTCCTTTTACGGGCCTCGGAGCGACCCGAGCGAATGCCCCGCTTGGCGCGGCGAGCAGAACGCTCGCTACCTTCGCCACCGCCGCGACCTGTTCACGGGGTCCGGTCACCTCCGTCATCGCCCGGCGAGCTGCTCGCAGCCCCGGTTATCCGCACTGTGGCTGGGTCATGCCGCGGCGCCGGGGCCGGGGAGTAGCTCGACGTCGCCGGCGTGCATCGGCTCTCCGCAGTGCGCGCAGCGCAGGTCGACGTGGCTGATCTCGCCGCACGCGTGGTGGCAGTAGAGGACGGGTGGGCCGGGCTTTCCGGCGAGCCACTTGTCGGCCCAGCCCACCATCACCATCAGCATGTCGACGAGCTCAGTGCCCTTGTCCGTCAGGACGTACTCGTACCGCGGTCTCCGGTCGTAGGGCCGACGCTCGAGCACTCCATGCTCGACGAGGTGGTTCAGCCGCTCCGTCAGGACCTTGCGTGAGATGCCGAGGTCGGCCTGGATCTGCTCGAACCGGGTGAACCCGACCCACACATCACGCAGGATCAGCGGCGACCAGGGCTCCCCGATGACGTCCAGCGTGCGCGCGATCGAGCACGCCATCTCGCCGAAGTTGGTGCGTTGCATACGATGAGCGTAGCAATTGGGGTTCCCTCAGGGAACTCTATGTGATACGGTCTCGGCGTCTCTTAAAGGAACTTCGGAAGGGAGCGCAGACGTGAGCTTGCCCTCAATGGACAGCCATCGCCCCGGCGTCACCAACTTCGTCCACGTCGGTCTTGTCGTCGAGGACCTCGACGAGACAGTCGGGTTTCTTGCGCTGCTCGGATTCGACTGCGGCGAGCCCGGAGTATTCAGCGGGGAGTGGATCGATCGGATCATTGGTCTCGAGAACGTGACGGTCGAGGTCGTGATGGCTCGCGCCCCCGACGGGACCGACATGTTCGAGGTAGTGCGCTTCCCGGCTGGGACACGGTCGGGGAGATCGTCGACTTCGAGAACACATTCCTCCTCTGCTACGTCCGCGAACCCGAAGGCCTGATCGTCGAACTCGCCGAGCGGCTCGACGGCGCGCCGGGCTGAACGGCCAGACTGAACAGCCCCGGGTTTGAGGGACGCGGCGGTTAGTGGCTGGGCGCGACCGACCGTAAATCGCTTCGCACACGCTGTTGCTTTCCATGCGGAGCGGCCACCGTGCCGGCGCTACCGCTCGAGGCGTAGAACAGTCACGGAAGCCGCTGAAACCCAGCGGGCTCCGGCCACAGCCCTGCTTTGGTCATCTGACAACCTGAGGTAAGATCACAAAAGCCCTGGAAAGCGGCACCCTATCTCACCCCTCTGAGGCGCGTCATAACCCGAAGGTCGCGGGTTCGAATCCCGCCCCCGTTATCAAGAAAGGCCTCCTCAACCGCTTGCGCCTCCCGGGCTTTACCGGCCGCGGACCTCGGCGTAAGATCGACCGCGGGTCCGACCGCGGGGCCGGACCGTGGAGCGCATTGTCCGTGGAGGTTCGGATTCGTCTCGGTGCCGGAATCGCGCGGTTTGCACCAGCGCCATTGATGACGCTGCAGCTGCCGAGTGGTGCGACGGTGGCCGATGCCTGCGACCGCCTCGCCGCCACTGACCCCGAACTCTCCGAAGCGCTCCGCTCAGCTCTGCCGATCGTCGGAGGCGTGCACGCAGAGCGCGGGCAGGAGCTCGCGCCCGGTGACGAACTCGCGCTGCTCGCGCCGATCTCCGGAGGCTGACCCCGTAGGAGAGACCAACCCGATCGCTCCGCTCCAGCCCACTCACTCCAACCACGAACCGAGGCACGTCATGGCCACCCAGCCCACCGTCAAGCAGATCCATCAGACCGTGTTCGTCGACGCGTTCACCAACGGCCTGCTGGGACCCGAGGTCGAGATGCTGGGGCCGGTGGCGAACGGCGGCCACATCGTGTGGAACTCGACGCCGGGCTGCTGGGGGCCGATGATCACGCCGTCGATCCGCGGCGGCCATGAGGTGAGCCAGCCTGTCGCCGTGGCCGACGCCGAGGTCGGCGACGCGATCGCCATCCGGATCAAGGACATCGAGGTCACCTCCTTGGCCACCGCGTCCGGGAACGATCTGCCGATGGAGGGGCGCTTTAACAGCGATCCCTATTGCGCGCCGGTGTGCCCGGGCTGCGGGATGGAGTGGCCGGAGACGCGCGTGGAGGGGATCGGGCCGGAGTCGGTCCGCTGCGCCAACTGCGGCGCGGACGCCACGCCGTTCACGTTCACCAACGGCTACACGATCGCCTTCGACGAGGCGCACTCGATCGGGCTCACGGTGCCGCGGGAGGCGGCCGAGGCGTTCGCCCACGAGGCGGCGCAGTTCGCCGCGCTGCCGGACAACTCAGTCCAGAACCCGATCCTCACCTTCGCGCCGCACCACATCGTCGCCCTGGCCACCCGGTGTCGGCCGTTCATGGGTCAGCTCGGCACCTCGCCGTCGACGACGATCCCGGATTCGCACAACGCCGGCGACTTCGGCTCCTTCCTGATCGGGGCGCCCCACCGCTACGCGCTCACCCCGCAAGAGCTCCAGGAGCACAAGACCGACGGGCATATGGACGTCGACGCGGTGCGCGCCGGAGCGATCCTCATCTGCCCGGTCAAGCTCGATGGGGGAGGGGTGTACCTGGGCGACATGCACGCGCTCCAGGGCGACGGCGAGATCGCCGGTCACACCTGCGACGTCGCCGGCACGGTGACGCTCCACGTCGAGGTGATCAAGGGGCTCGGCGTCGACGGTCCGATCCTCTTCCCGCTCAAGCAGGACCTCCCGTTCCTGGCCAAGCCGCTGTCCCAAGAGGAGCGCAGGCGCGCGCTCGCGCTCGGGCGCCGTAACGGCGTGCACGAGCTCGAGGAGTCGCTGCCGATCTCGGTGATCGGCACCGGCCCCGACCTCAACAGCGCGACCGACAACGGCCTCGCACGGGCGGCCGAGCTGCTCGACATGTCGGTGCCCGAGGTCAAGAATCGCGCCACCATCTCGGGCGGGATCGAGATCGGCCGCCATCCGGGCGTCGTGCAGATCACGTTCCGCGCACCCATCGACAAGCTCGACGCGCGCGGGCTGCTGGGCTACGCCACCGAGCAGTACGGGGAGCGCTGAGGACGCCAAAGCGCCGCCACGCCAGCGGAGAGCTGAGGGATCAGCCAGGGAGGTGCGCGAGTGCCTCGACGACGGCATCGCGCGTGGCTTCGAGGGCCTGGGGGATGACACGCGTGTCGGCGAGCACGGGCATGAAGTTCGTATCGCCCTGCCAGCGCGGGACCACATGCACGTGCAGATGATCGGCGACACCGGCACCGGCGACGGTGCCGAGGTTCACGCCAACGTTGAAGCCGTCCGGATTCATGACCTCGCGCAAGGCTGTGATTGCGCGGCGGACGAGCTGCATGTGCTCGAGGAGTTCCTCGTCGGTCAACGCATCCAGGTCGCCGACGTGGCGCACCGGTGCGACCATCAGATGGCCGGGCGCGTAGGGAAAGGCATTGAGCATCGTGAAGCTGTGCCGGCCGTGATCGACTGGCCGCTGAGCCGCGTCGGCCTCCGCGGAGAAGGCCGAGGCGGAAGCACAGAAGATGCATCCGCCCGCCTTCTCCGCGGTGATGTATTCGATTCGCCAGGGCGCCCAAAGCGGACGTTCGGTCATCGGGCGCGAGTCTAGGCCAGCCATCCGGCCTCAGTGGCTCCGCTGCCGACTACACCGGCTGAGGCCGCACGACCTCGGACGCGTCCGACCCCTGCCGCACGAGCTCGGCCACGGCCGCCCGCGCGGTGACCGCGCTCGACGCGTCCAGTGCGGCCCGCGCCAGCGCGCGGCATTCCTCCAGGGTGCGTTCGGACAGCGCCGCCCGCACGTCCGCCTCGCTCCCCAAAGCCGGCCGGGCGTTTATGTGGGATGTCAAGCCCGGATGTTGGTTTTTGTGGCCAGCAGTTCGGCGCGGTAGGGTCAGGACGTCGCGACGACGATCCTCGGCCGATCTCAGAGATTCCCGAGGGACGAACTGCTCGACCAGCGTTGTGCGTCGTCGGTCCGGCGAATGCTCGCCGGAACACCCTCCCGCCGGGGGCGTTTACGCCGACTCAGTAGATCCCCGCAGGCAGATTCAGCGCCTGACCCGATGCCAGTCTGGGAACCGGACGGTTAGATGATCATCATGACCACCGACAAGACAGCTAGCAGTGCCCATGTAGGTGACTGGATTGAGGCGCACGGGCTGCACGGCCAGCCATCTCGACGTGGGGAGATCGTCGAGTTGCTCGGTCGCGCCGGGCATGAGCACTATCGCGTCCGCTGGGACGAGCAGCACGAGTCGATCGTGTACCCGGCCGACGGGATCGTCATCACTCCGCGGCGCACCCACCGCGCAGGCAGCTAAGGGCCGGCAGACACCCTCGTGATGGAGGTCGACCTGCTGATGGCCGAGCTGGTCGGCGAGCGGGGGGTAGCCCGGCAGCGGTCGGGGGGCAGGGCCGGATAGACCAACCCGTCTGGGTTACCCGACATCAGCGCGATGCGAGTGGGGGCATGGTGCCGACAGTCCGGAGGTGCAGCCGGTCAATCGTGCCGGTGTGCGATGCGTCTGAACACCGTGTCGAATGCAGCCGACCTTTCTGTTTGGGATTCCCCGCGTCGCCGCCTCCGCCACGATCCCAGCGTCCGCGGGACCATCGAACCGATTGATGCCCCGGACCAGTGCCACTCCCGGAGCGACGCGTGAGATGAGCAGATCTACCATGACCCGACGCTACCGCGGGTTCGAGCCCCGGAATCGACGGCTGCCGTACATCAGTCAGGCTGGGAGAATGGGCTGCTACGCGATGTCGGCCCGGTTCCTGCTCGTAGGGTGGGCGGCGCTGGCGCTCCAGGTTTCATCGACGAACTCGGCGATCCTGGCCGTCAGCCGGGCTGGCCGGACGCGCAGTTCGAGGATCGAGTTGGCGTCGATCAGACTCGCGTTGGGGAGCTCGTCGGCGAGCATGCCGGCATCAGAGAACGGATGCACGGGGTCGCGTGGGTGGCCGATCACGAGCGCGGGCGCCTCGAACGTACGCCGCTCGCTGCGATGAGGCGCCGTGCGCCCGAAGATGATGCCGTGCAGGACAGCACCCCCGGGTCCCGGGTCTTGCCCCAGCCAGTCGAGCCCGAGCTCGACCAGGAAGGGCGCTCCGCGACGTGGGACCACCCGGGCGGCGCGAGCCAGCGCGTTCATCACCGGCTCGCCGAACGTGAACGCGAACAGCAGCGGCGTGAACGCCGCCGCGCAGGCCGGGATCGCGTTGTCGAGTACCGGCATCTCGATGATCATGCCGCGGAGACGCTCCGGCGCGAGCGAGGCGATCTCGAGCGTGATGTTGGCGCCAAGCGAGGTTCCGCCGACGATCGCCTCGTCGAGCTCGAGGTGGTCGAGTAGCGCGACGGCCTGCTGGGCGAAGGCGGGCATCGAGTACCGCCACATGTCGCGCGGGCGGTCCGAGGCGCCGTGCCCGAGCGGATCGAACGTCACGACGCGGTTCCCGCGGTCAGCGAGCTCGCGTGCGAGCGGGGACTGCATCTTCTGCGAGAGCAGTAGCCCCGGCATCAGGACAGTGGTGTGCGGCCCGTCCCCGTGCACCGTGTACGCAAGTCGCTGCCCGTCGTGGCGGAAGTACGCCATCGCGTCAGAATATCGTCTGTCTGGCCAGCCAGCCAGCCGACCTATTGAGGGCCGAACTGTCGGTGTGAATCAAGCGGCGAGCGGGCATTCCTCGAGGATCTGGGCGTCACCCCGAGCGATGAGAGTCGAAGCTGATCGCCTGCTGGAACGCCGGCCGATTGGTCCAGCGCATTGTGTTCGGGATCAGGCTTGGGATGAAGATCAGCCGCTCGGCAGCGGCGCTGGCGCGCCACACCAACGGGTTTGGTCCCTGGCCGGCAGCTAGCTTCGTAACGGCGGACTGGATCGCGGCCCACAGTGAAGCGCGGCAGCGTTTCAAGTTGCCGGCGCCACAGTAATGGTGAGAGAACGGGCCGCTGACCTTTTGACCGAGCAGTGTGCGCAGGTCCTTACTTAGATACTCATACCAGCCGCCGGCGCTGAAGTAGGTGCCTTCAGTGGGATTGGGAGGGTCGTCCTCGGGGAAGATCGCGGCGAACTTCGGCAGCACCGGGCCGAGCACCGGGCTCATCGCCGCGTCGGCGATTCCCTTCCACGCCGCGTCGATCACCGCCGCCCCGGGATCGGTGATCTTGCCGTCCCCCCTCGTGTCGAGGCGGCTCGCGCCGCGCCGCGCCCAGGCGTTCACCAGGTTGACCGCCTGCTGCGCCAGCGGGCTCGGCGCGCGCCCGCCGGCAAGCACCTTGGCGACGATCGGCCACACGAGCACGACTCGGAGGTCTTGCGTCGCCGCTCGGTTCATCACCGACACGACATCGGCAAGCGTGTTGCCGCGGCGCTTGAAACCGACGAACGCCTGCACGCGATGAACCGAGCCTTCCGACCAGTGGCTGTCGGAGGCGCCCCAGCCGCGCGCTGGCTTGTTGTTCCAGTTGAGGATCAAGCCGGACCTCGGGTTGATCGCGTGTGGGTGCTGATTCTCGCGGAGGAACCCGCGCCAGTCATACTGACCCGTACCGAGCGTGGGCAGGCTCGGATCGACGCCGGGCGCGCGGATCGGCAGCCGCCCTGTGGAGAACATCGCGATGTTCTTCGAGTCGATGTAGAACAGGTTGAACGTGGTCTCCATCTCGCTCGCGGCTTGGAAGAAGGTCTGCGGCGAGTGGACGGTGTTGTCATTGAGGTCCGCCATCGCCAAGGCGCTTGCCGGTTCCCTGCCGCGCGTCGATCGCAGCGTCGCGATCGCGTACGGCAGACCGTGCACCGTGACCGTGCCGCTCACCGGTCCATGCACGGTCTGCCAGTAGGCGACGGTCGTGTCGGGCTGTCCGCCCGTGCCCTTCAGGACCCCGGCTGTGAAGCGCTTCATCGCGACGCACTTCCCCTTGTACACATACAACGTCGACGCTCGGGTTGGCCTGCTGCCGCCGCGATTGCAGAGTCGCTCGAGGAACTGATCGACGTTGTCGTTGTTCGCGCTCGTGAAGCTCCAAGCGAAGTCCTTGCCGCGCCCGACCAGGATGTAGGGGTCGACCGGCGCCATCGCCCCGCTCGCGTCGATGCCGCCACCGTGCAGGTCCGCCTCCATCAGCAGTTGCGGGTAGTAGTAGCCGACCTGGGGGCCCATCACAGCCAGCGGATGCCCAGTCGCCGAGCGGTCGGCGCCGACAAGCAGTGCGTTCGACGCCTGTCGCGGAGGGGAGGCTGCCACCGCCAGACCGGCAATGCGCGACGAACTGACGATCGAGCCGGGATCGATCACAAGCGAACCCGGAGTTGGGCCGGTTGGGTTGGTGCGATACGGGAACGCGCCGGGGATCGAGACTGGTGCCTCGGGGTCGTTCAGCCGGCGCAGGTCCCGGAACACGCCGAGCCCCTGGGTGCGCCCGAGCCGCGCCTCGAGCGCCGCCAGCAGGTCGGAATCTCGCACCTCGTCTCCGCCGCCGTGCCCGAACACTGAGCCGATGAACGAGAACACCGCAATCACGTCGTTGACAGTCCACGCCGCCGGGCGGGATCCCGCCGGCTCGGTGCGGCGGTAGAAGGCGTTGATGCCGTCGACCCAGTCCTGAAAATCGCGCAGCACCCGCCTCCCCTTGGCGCCCAGGCCGGTGAGGACGCGCACCTGCGAGTGGATGAACGCCTCGGCCTGGGCGCTGGGGATGAACGTCCGCAGCGATGTCAGCAGCTTGAAGCCGTCAAGCCCAGGCACGTCGAGCGCAGCCACTCGCGCAGGCCCGCGCGCCTCTTCCATCAACAAGCCGCGGTCCTCGGCGGCCACCCACCCGGCGCCGAACATCACCGCGTCGCGAGTGCTGCCGTACACGTGCGGCACATCGAAGCGGTCTCGCAGGATCGTCAAGCCAGTGCGCCCGGTGCTCTCGGTTCGGACCACGGGTCCCTGGACACCGAAGTGCTCGGACTTGAAATAGGTGCCCAGGTCGTTCGTGGTGACGTGCCCTCCCAGCGGTGCGAGACCGTCATACAGAGGAATCTGGCTGGTCGAGTTGGCGTCGGGCGGCACGCCGCCGTCCTCACCCGGCGGCAGGACGTTGTACGCCTGCCCCGCGAAGTCGACCTTCGACTGCGCACCCGCAGCGGAGGCCGCGGCGCCGGCGGCGATCCCCAACGCCGCCAGCGAGATGACCAACGCGCTGCGCGCGACGCTCCGGCGAACCGCGGCGGCAAGGGAATAGCAAGCAACCGCAAGCAGCATCGTGGGCGCACCATATGTAGCCGGGCACCCCTGGCCATCCGCCCAAGACCGCCGCGTCGCCGCGGACAACTACTCACGCCGGACACCAGCTCTCCGACAGCATGCGCACATGGCCGGCCGGCCCCAATGCACGAGCGTCGAGCGGGCGCGCTGGGGAGACGCCGCGGTAACTACGGATCGGGCCGCGGGGCGAGTACGGAAGCCGTGACACGATCGGAAAGTACGATGATGAGCTCGTGCCCAGCGTGAGAGAGGACCAAGGGTGACGCGACAAAGAACAGCTGCCTTGGATCGCCGCGGACGCTGCGCCGACCCCATGCGCGGGATCCGTCTGCTGCTGTCGATCGCCGTGAGCGCGTTGGCGCTCATGGGCTCCGCGCCGGCGCTGGCGGCACCGAGTCGTCCTTACGCCGCTCGCGCCCGTGACGTGGTCACTGTGACGCGCGACAGTGCTGGCATCCCGCATGTCCTGGCGCGCGATTTCCGCGGGCTGGGCTATGGCGACGGGTATGCCTTCGCGCAGGACAACCTGTGCACGCTGGCCGATCAGTTCATCACCGTCGAGGGCCAGCGCTCGCGCTACTTTGGCCCCAACGCGATGAACCTGAACTTCTCGGCGGGTGCCGCGGACTCCAACCTCAACTCGGACCTGTTCTGGAAGTACGTGCAGGCTTCGCACATCGTCGATCGGTCTCTGTCGCAGCGCCCCCCGATCGGCCCGCTCCCCCAGGTCCGCCAGATGTACGAAGGCTGGGCCGGGGGCTACAACGCCTTTCTCCGCTCCGGCAAGCTCCACGACCCGCGCTGCAAGGGCAAGCGCTGGGTGCATCCGATCACCGCGATGGACCTATACCTCCGCGGCGAGCAGATCGTCACCGAGGGTTCGGCACAGCAGTTCATCACCGACCTGGTCGACGCCGTGCCGCCCGGCGCCACGGCCGCGTCCGCCGCGTCGGCAGGCCGGCTCAACATTCCGGCGCTCACGGCGCAACTGGGCGGGACCCCGGACGCGAGCGCCGGCTCCAACGGGATCGGCCTCGGGTCACACGACACCCGGGGCAGCGACGGCATGGTGCTCGCCAACCCTCACTTCCCTTGGCGAGGGACCGAACGCTTCTGGATGGCCCAGCTGACCATCCCGGGCCAATACAACGTGATGGGTGGGACGCTCGAGGGCTTCCCGTTCATCGGCATCGGCTTCAACCAGCACCTGGCCTGGACGCACACGGTCTCGACAACTCGCCGCTTCACGATCTTCCAGTTGCGTCTCGTTCCCGGCGACCCGATGGGCTACTACGTCGACGGCAAGCCTCAGAAGATGGGTCGCATCACGGTTCGGGTGCAGACCGGCCACGGAGTCAAGTCGCACACCTTCTTTACCACGCGGTGGGGCCCGGTGCTGATCGTGCCCCAGGCACAGTACGCGTGGACAACGACCACCGCCTACGCGCTCGGTGACAGCGTCGCGAGCGACCTGGCCCGCGCCGCCAACCAGTACCTGCGCATGGGCCAGGCCACGTCGGTGCGCAGTCTGCTCGACGTCGAGGAGCACTTCCTGGCGATCCCCACGTTCAACACGATTGCGGCCGACGACCGCGGTCAGGCGCTCTACGGCGACGTCGGCAACACGCCCAACGTGACCGCGGCGAAGATCAGCGCCTGCACCCCCGCGGGCCTCCCTCAGCTCGTCTTCGCCCAAGCACGCGTAATTACCCTCGATGGGTCGCGCTCGGCATGCGGCTGGGCGAACGATCCCGGCACTCCCGCGCGCGGGATCTTCAACGGCTCGCACTTACCTCACATCATCCGCCGCGACTACGTCGAAAACTCCAACGATTCCTACTGGCTGGCCAATCCGTCTGCGCCGCTGACGGGCTTCTCGCCGATCATCGGGCTAACCGGCACAACCCAGGGCCTGCGCACCAGGCTGGGCAACGAGATGATCGCCGAACGGATGGCGGGCACCGACGGCCTCGGTGGACGCAAGTTCACAGTCTCGCTGTTGCAGCGCATGTGGGAGAACGATCGCTCCAAGCTCGCCGAGCTCGTCCTCGGCTCGCTCGTGGGCGCCTGCCGGGCCAACCCGCACCAGATCGCGTCCAATGGAATGGCCGTCGACCTGAGCGCAGCGTGCACTGCGCTCGCGGGCTATAACAGGACCGGCAACCTGGGCGCGCACGGCGGATGGCTGTTCTACACGTGGTTCAACTACGCGCCAAGCAGCGGGTTCTGGGCCGACGCCTTCGACCCCAACCGCCCGCTGAGCAGCCCGTCGCACCTCAACACCGCGAACCCGGCCATTCTGAAGGCGCTCGCGGACGCGGTGCTCAACTTGCAGGGCCACCGGCTGTCGCTCACCGCCTCCTATGGCGAGGTGCAGCGCGCGACGCGCAACGCGGCGAAGATCCCGATCCACGGCTGCAACACCGGGTGCTTCAACGCGATCCAGTCCGGGACCGCGACGGCGACCAACCCGACCAGCATCGCCCCCTACGGTCAGGTCTTCACCGGCTCTTCGCTCGTGATGACCACCGAGCTCACCAAGCGAGGACCGCGCTCGCAGGGCATCCTCACCTACTCGCAGGCCACCGACCCGACATCGCCGTGGTTCGCGAACCTCACCCGGCTGTACTCGCAAAAGCGTTGGGTGACGATGCGCTACACCCGGGCCGAGCTGCGCGCCGACCGTGGGGCGCGAACGCTGAGCCTAGGGGTTCGCTGAGCCTGGGAGAATTGCGAAGACACGCGGGATCACGCTGGCTTCCCGCCGCAGACATGCCTGATGCTCGAATCCGTTGGCGTGCAACGATTGATCTGGCGGCGGTTGCTCGTGGTCACGAACCGCGTTCGTGGCATCATCCGCGCCTGATGCGCGGGAGCACATCCTCGTAAAAAGCATCTTCTGCGAGAAGGTAACCGCGTATCGCGTGCTCGGCGAGGCTCGCGATCGGCTCGCGGGGCCATGGAATCAGGTTGCGGTTGACGAACGGGCAATCGACAGCGAGTCCCTGGCCCTCGTTGAGCAGCAAGTCGGTCAGGACCTCTCCGTTGAGGTAGCTCATGGAGACGCCGTGCCCGATGCAGCCGAGCGCGTAAACGGTGGTACGGTCGCCGCCGACGTATCCGAGCGACGGGGTGAGGTCGAGTGTCACCGAGAACGGACCACCCCAGCGGTGACTGATCGCGACCTCCGACAGATGCGGCCACAGCCAGTGCAGATACTGCTCGAGGTGCTGCCAGGCCTGCTCGTCGGCGTCGCGGTCCAGGCTGCCGCTGGCAGTGAGGCCGACCGGGCCGCCTCCAAGCACAATTCGTTTGTCGGGAGTCAGCCGGTAGTAGTGAATGAGGTTGCGGGCGTCCTCGATCCCCTGACCGCCGCTCCACCCGATCGGAGCCAATTGCTGCTCGGTCAGTGGCTCGGTGGCGATCATGTAGGTGAAGGCGGGCACCTGAAGCCGCTCGAGTTGTCCGAACAGATGGGAGTAGGCGTTCGTTGCGAAGGCCAGCTTTCCCGCCGTCACCGATCCATGCGGGGTGAGCAGTCGATGGACCGGCTCGCCTCCTGGCGTCCTCGCGACGGCGAGCACCGGTGACTCCTCGAACACGCGCACACCCAGCTCCAGGGCGACGCGCTTCTGCTCGCGCACCAGCTTGGCCGGGTTGACGAGCACGAGTCGCGGCTCCCACATCGCGCCGAGATAGCGTTCGGAGTCGACCATCTTCCGCGTGGACGCCCCGTCCAGCCACGTGATCCCCTCGAATCCCAGTGACGTCATCAGCTCGACCTGCCGCTGAAGCCTCTTCACGTAGCTGGCCGTGGTCGCGACGCGCAGGAAGCCGGGACGGATCTTGTCGCACTCCAGACCCGCCTCGTCGATGAACCCCTCGAGCCCGTCGACACATCGCTCCATGTAGGAGTGGGCGCGCTGGAGAAAGCTCTTCCCGCGCAGCATCGCCGTCGTACCGAAGCCGAGGCCGATGACCGTCATCGCGAACGAGCCATTGCGTCCGCTCGCGCCATAGCCGACGGTCTTGGCCTCCACCACCGCGACGTCGAGCGCCGGTTCACGACGTTTGAGTGCGATCGCCGTGGAGAGTCCGGTGAAACCACCGCCGATCACCGCCACATCGACGGCCAAGTCGCCGGCCAGCGCCGGCTCGGGTCGATACTCACCGTACTCGGCGAGCCACAGCGACGGTGAGGAATCCGGAAGGCCTCGCATTCCGATCACGAGCCGACCGGTATTGACGCCACGGCTTCGTCGAGACGTTCCAAGACCTCGTCGACTTCGTCTTCGGAGATGACCAACGGCGGCATGATCTGGAGCGTCGCCTGATGGTTGAAGGCGAAGATCGCCAGCAGGCCGTGGCGGAAGCACGCCTTGGTCAGCTCGAACCCCAGGGCCGGTGAGCGCGTCTCGAGCGCCTGCATCAGTCCCAGCCCCCGCCGCTCGAGCAGCCTGTCGGGGTAGCGGCGCACGATCTCGTCGAGCCCGGCCGCGAGTCGCGACCCCACCGCGCGCACGTGCGTGAGCAGCTCGCCGTCTTCGTAGCGCTCCACGACCGCCTCGATCACCCGCGTCCCGAGCTCGGACCCGGCGTAGCTGGAGGGGTGGAAGAAGGGGTCGGTCGCGAAGTGCTCCTCGACCCGCGGGCCGAAGCACGCGGCGGCGATCGGGTAGACGCCGGCGCTGGCCCCCTTGCCGATGATGAGGATGTCGGGCACCACTCCGAACTGCTCGAAGGCCCAGAGCGTGCCCGTCCGGCCGAGGCCGGCCTGTACCTCGTCGAGGATCAGCAGCGCTCCGCGCTCGTCGCACAGGCGCCGCAAATCGGGAAACCAGCCGTCCGGCGGAAGCAGGTAGCCGGCTGTGGCCGGGATCGTCTCCATGATCACCGCGGCGGTGTCGGCGCCGATCTCTCGATCAGCAGCCGCGAAGTCGCCGAACCGGATTCGGGTGATCCCGGGCGTGAGCGGCTGGAAGCGGTCAGATAGGGGAGGATCGTCCATCGCCAGCGAGAAGCCGACGTGGCCGTGGTAGCCGTGCTCGGCGCAGACGAACCCGCGACGTTTGGTCACCGAGCGAGCGAGCTTGCAGCCGACCTCGACGGCCTCGGCGCCGGAGGCGGTGAAGAACGAATAGCGGAGCGGCTCGGGAAGCAGACGGGCCAGCGCCGCTGCGCCGCGGGCGCGACGCGCCGACGGCAACAGCCAGTCGCCGATGTCGTGCTCGGCGAGCGCAGTGGTCAGCGCTTGGACGGCGAACGTCGGGTGATGGCCGAAGTTGAACACTCCACCTGAACTGCGCAGATTGATGAACGCGTTGCCCTCCAGGTCCCATACCCGGACCCCCTCGCGACGGCCCTGGACGAGGTCCATGCCGACGGCCTTGTAGGCCTCGGCCTTGTGTGGAGACAGATATGACGCGATCAGGTCGAAGGCCTCCGCGTTGGTGGCGGGGAGTTCCGTCGCGTGCGTGATGGTCATCGGGAGTGCTCCTTGGTTCGTCGTGGGGGCCCGTAGCGGTAGCGGGGCGGCAGGAGGAAGGGGTACGGGCGGTGGCGCACGTGGCGTTGCCAGCCCCGATCGGCGAGCCGCAGTCGCTGCATCAGCGCCCACAGCAGCTTGTCCTGGCGGAAATAGCGGCTCACGTCGGTGGCGGTGAATGGGTGATCGAGACGTGTGTTCGCTGCCTGCAGCAGCGCTGGCACACAGTGGTCAAGGCCCTCCTTGTGCAGGTTGGAGGCGAAATCCAGCAGCACGGTCCGCGGGTCGTGGTATTGGGCCATGACCCCGGGCGCGATCCGGGCCAGCACCGGGCGCGCGACCCAGGGGTAGACCTCGAGGAAGGTGGAGAAGTCGAGCTGTTCGTGCCCGTCGGGATCGCGCAGCATCGGCGTGGAGACGTCGAAGCAGGCTAGCTCGCCGTCCTCGAGCCACCAATTCGCCGCCTGCGCGTCGAGACCCACGTCATGATCGACGCAGCGGTGCACGTGATCGACGATCGCTTCCAGCAGCTCCTGCACCTGCGCACCCCTGGCGTCGGACAGGATGACGTTGAGGTGCCGTTGGCGCGGTACTAACGGCTGCGCGAGGTACGCGCGCACGGAGCCATGCGAACCCGGCTGCGCGCGGATCTCGGTATGAACCACCGGAACGCCGCGGGCACGCAGGATCTGGACATAGCGATCGAGCAGCCGGGCGTAGGCGTCCAGCCGTTCCTGGTCTCGAAACTCCGGCAGCCGTTTGACAGCCACGATCGGCCTCTCCGTCGGCCATCCGATCACGAGCGTGATCTCGCCATAGCCGAGCACCCGCAGGCCGCGTGGAGCACCGACACGGATCGCTTCCTCGACGGTCGCGTCGAGCCGCTCGACGTCGACCTCGAGCGCGCGACTGGACGACACGGATGCGCGCACCGGAACCATCGCCATCGGCTCGACGGTGACGCTGCGGCCGCCGCCGCACAACCGGACGGGTTACCCGGTCGCGTGCGTAGAGTCCCGCAAGACCGCGCCTATCGAAAAGACCTCAGAGCGGCCTTGCCGCGTGCGGGCTCTTATCCATCGGGAGTCCGCGGCAGCGGCCTCCGTCCAGTTCGGAAGTCTCATGGGGCTTGCGGGCGGCCGCGGCGCCGGTGTTTCAGTCAGAGATGAAGTAGAAGGGGTTGGGCAGCTTGAAGGTGCGGTCGGCGTGGCCGCCGTCGAGGTCGGACTGCTGGTCGCCGACGTTGGCGAGGATGTCGTAGCCGCGTCTCTCGATCGCCGCGCGGGTGGAGGACTTGAACTGTTCCGTGCCGGCGCTCGCGGGTTTCTCATAGATCCTGGTCCAGCCCTTGTTGTAGCCGCCGCGACGGAGGTTGGACGTGGTGATCGAATCGATCGCGGCTGGTCGCCCGGTGAGGAAGAACACCGCTACGCCGCTCGCCACAGCGCCCGTGTAGAGCCGGAGCGTCGGCCCGATCGCGGTCCCGTGACCGGTGACCGCAGACAGCGCAAGCGCCGAGGTATCGAAGTTTCCCGCCGAGAGGTCGGCGTAGTTCGACAGCGATGTCTCGTCGATGTCCAGCACGAGCGCCGGTTTGCCGGTCAATCGCAGGGTGCGAACACGGCACTGACGGACGCGCTGATAGAGCGTGCCGTGCGAGGGGATGTGCGGCACGGCCTGGTATGACGTCGTGCACACCCGGCGCCGGGTTCGTGCCGCCACGAGACGCTGGGCGATATAGCTCTCGGCGGCGCGGTCGACCGCGGCCACGTCCCTCCCGTACCCCCCTGCGTCGTGGTACGCCCGGAGCGAGGGGGCGAGCGCGTTGACACCGACCGTGCCGGACTCACCCACCAGCGGCAGCCCGATCGCGGTCGGTCGCAGACCGTACAGCGTCTGACCGCCAGCGGGGTACGGGACCACCGAGTCCCGCGAGCCGCTTCCGACTGCAGCGCCCGTGGCGAGAATGCCGACCACCACCACGATGACCACCATCAGACGCCAGCGACGCTTGTACCACGACGCCATAGCTCAATGCTAGCCGCCACCGGTTCACGTGCGGTTGACGTCTTGTTCTGGGTGTCGTATTCGGATCCCCGTCGCGCCACGACGGTCTCCCCGGGCCGGGCGCACGACCTCGGCGCAGCCATCGCCCTTCAGGCGCTGGCTGGCTTGATGTTGTGATTGATCCGGAAGACGTTCTGGGGGTCGTATTGGGCTTTGACGATTGCTAGGCGTTTGTAGTTCTCGGGCCCGAAGCCGGCGTTCACGCGGTCCTGGCCCTCGCTGCCGGTGAAGTTCAGGTCGGGCGGTACCCGCCTCCGGGTCGACCGCGACGGTGCTCATGTGGCGCAGGTCGATCACGAGACCGCCCTCGCTCAAACCCGCTCCGGAGACGCTATGCCCACCGCCGCGCACCGCTCGAGCGACCCCACGTCGAGGCCATCAAAGGTCGCGTCGGTCATCTCCTCCTCCTCCTCTCGGCCCAGAGCGATCCCGAACACTGGGACGCTCCATCCTGTGTTCGATCTACGTAATCGATCGACTCGGGCGATACTGCGCGCCAAGCGGAGGAGGCGGCGTACGTGGTTTGGACCCACCCGTCAGAGCGACCCGTCGCGGGTCGCGTGGGCCGCTCCGGAGGCCAAGCGCAGGTTTAGCTCGGCATGACGACGAACTTCTTGAACGGCTGCGTGATCGTCCAGACCGATCGCGTGCCGGCGCTGAAGTAGGCGACGTCTCCCGCCCGCAGCTCGATTCTCTCACCCGTGTCAGCAAGCTCAATCGTGGCTGCACCTGCAACGACGAAGAACGCCTCGTCCTTTTCGAACAGGTAGTCGTAGGTCGCCGGATCCGAGCGCCAAACGCACACGTCGAGCTCGTTTGCTGAGGCTCCCTTCGGCTCAAGTCCGCGGAACTCTCCCACCTGGGTCCCGTCAACGATGTCCGGCTCGTAGCCTTCCGCGTCGACGCGGTCGACAACGTAATCTGCCCTCACGCCATTCATGTGCGCCGTCCTCAAATCCGGTTCGGTCCCCGGCATTCTCGATCCTCGCACCGGCGCGGTCAACTGCATTTGGCTTCCGTACGGTGAACAAGCGGGACCGCCGTGCGAAAACGCCGCTTCCACTCTCTCGCGTGGGACGACCAGTCCGCCAGGCGCAAATACTGGACGGGATTCAGCCAGCGCAGACTGACGATCCAGAAGAGCAGCAGTCGTCCTGGCGGGGCTACCGAGCTGTTCGCCGTCAGATGCACACCGTGCGAACCGCTAGCCACGACCCGCTCGGGTCTGCCTTTGGTCGACGTCGTGGGATGTCGGTGATGCCTCTGGGGTCATGGGGCTTGCCCTGTCGTGAGCAGCGTTGCTGCGTCGGTGCTGAGCTGGCGGATGATGTCGACCGCGGGGCGGATGTCGTGGATCTGGCCGACGCCTTGGCCGGCGTTGATCGGCAGGACTGCGTGGTCATCGAGCTCTGTGGCTCGCGCGAATTGCTCGCGTGCGGCGAGGTCATCCGCCAGTTCGTGCTCGCGGCCGGTCCAGCGCTGAGAGAACTCGTTGGCGAGGACGCGTTCGCCGTATCGGGCTGGCCACGGGTAGCCGGCCGCGATATCGAACGCTCTGGTGTAGACAGTGTCGTGCTCGCCCGCAGTGACGATCCGGCAGCGGGCTGCTTCGGGCAGCATCGATTCCGTGCAGGCCGCGAGCACCGTGCCAAGCCAGGCTCCGGCTGCGCCGGCAGCGAGCACGGCAGCCAGCCCGCGGCCAGTGGTGATCCCGCCGGCTGCGAGCACCGGCACGCTGACAGCATCGAGAACTCCCTGGAGCAGTGGCAGCGTCGCCACCCTGTCGGCGCCGTGTCCGCCGCCTTCGCTTCCGCGCGCGACGAGGATCTCGACCCCGGTCTCCTGGGCCTGCCAGGCCATCGCCACGTCATAGACCTGCGTGGCGGTCGCGATCCCTGCATCGCGGACGCGGTCTGGCCATCCTTCTGGTGCCCCGAAGCTGACGGCGATCAAGTCCGGAGCAGCTTTGATCGCGCAAGCGAGCAACTCGGGGTCGCGCTCGATCGCCCAGGCGAGCAGTCCGATGCCGTAGCGCACGCCGGCTGCCCGGGGGATGCTGGCTTCGCGCTCGAGCAGATCGACCGAGCCGGCGCTCCCGATCCCGATCATCCCGAGACCTCCGGCCGAGGACACCGCGACGGCAAGCCTTCCTCCAGCGGCCCCGCCCATCGGCGCGTTCACGATCGGCACCTTGAGCCCGAATGATGCCGACCAGGATGTTCTCAGCGCATCGGGGTTTGTGGAGCTCACGTCGCGGTGTGGCGTAGTTGATCGCCGAGCACGTCCAGCTCGGGCTCTGGGATTGTCGCTTCGATCAGCGGGAACACCACTCGTTCTTCCGAGTTGGACATGGTTGGCGAGGCGTCTATCGAAGTCGTGCAGCAGATCGGGCGACGGTCCGCTCGCGGCTCGATCGGCGTCGCGGCGGATCAGCATATGGGCTTGGAGGATGCACGTCACCGCGGGGTGGCCGGGGTAACCGTCGAAATCCTGCGATTTTGCGCAGTCCTTGACTCGGCGCCGGCGCCCGCGCTCCCGAACTTGCAGCAAAGCGGCCACCAAGCCGCCATGATCGCCTGAGGCGTGACCCAGCAGCGCGCCGTCGTTCGAGCCGGCAGGCCGTTTGCTCGGAACCGTCGAGCCGTCATCGCGGCTCCTCGCGAGGACATCTTCCACGGGATCGTCGTTAGCGCACAGGCCGGTCGCCGGTTCGTTGCAGCCGACCAGGTCGCGTCCTTGCACGAGTAGGGCGTCGATTTGCGAATCGACGCCGGTGACCGCCGACCTCGAGGATGGTCCCGGCGAGGCCATGGCCGCCGGGGTGAGCGTCGCCCCGCACGCGGCGACGACCGACAGCAGCGACACGAGCACCACCCGGCAGGCGGTCCAGCGGACGGATCCGAGGGGCGTGACGAGCAGCTGGACGCGGGCCTGCCAGAGACGGGATGGCCGAGCAGGACGGGGACGGCTGGAAGCTTCTCACCGACCGGTGCCGGGACTGTTGCCCTCTTCCGTGGGTGAGCGAGGCGCGGCGGTTCGGGTCGCGCGGTGAGGCGAGTATGTGAGCGCGCCGATGACCGCGCGGATTCGGCTCATGCGTCAGCAACGACCGTCAGGCGAGCGCGCGGCGGCGACGCCGGTCCAGGCCGAGCGCCAGCCGCGAGTGATCGCGGCGGCCGGCACAATCGTGACCGCTTCGACGCCTTCGACCGCGCAGGCGAGGAAGGCGGCGATGAACAGCAGAACATCATGGGTCATGCACGCAGGCCGGCGTGTTTGGACGGCAATCGCTGGAGCGCCGAGAGGATCGGGGTCGTCGAGCACGAGGTGCTCGGGGATGAGGTCCCCGCCGCTGGGCACGGGCACGTGTACGGTCAACGGACGACCATCACGGGGCAGTGGGCGTGGTGGGCCACACGGTCGGCGGTCGAGCCGAGCAGGTAGTCGCCGAGGAAGTGGCCGCGGTGGCCGATCACGATCAGGTCGTGGCCGTGTGCCCGCGCGTAGTGGGTGATGACCTCGGCGGCGTGTCCCGGGATCAGCTTGGTCTCGAGCGCGACGTCGCTGGCGGCGGCGGTCGCTTTGGCGCTGTCGAGGACCCGGTTGAAGTATTGGTCCTTCTCGGCTTTGACTTCGTCGACCTCGCCGAGCGACGCGGCGTAGGCGGGGAGCTTGCCCTCGACCGCGAGCGCGGTCAGTGTGGCATTGACGGCGTGGCAGATCGAGATCGCGCAGTCAAGCGCCTTCTCCGAGCCCTCCGATCCGTCGACCGCGACGAGCACGCGGTTGAAGTCATACGGGCTCATGCGTGCTCTCCTGCCGGGACGGGCTCTCTGGGATGTGCTCGCTCTGGCGCTGTGGCGTGGCTTGCGGAGTCAAGCTCTGCCTCCTCGTCGATGTCGGGAGAGAACCAGCGTTGCGCAATCGCGGTCGGAACGATCGCCGACAGCACCACGACCGTGACGAGCAATGAGAACTGCGTGCGGGTGATGATGTGCGCATTCAGCCCATACAGCGCGCTGATCGTCCCGAACGTCAGCCCGGTGCTCATCAGCAAGGTCGTGAACGTCGCATGCCGGGGCACGTAGCGACGGGCGAGCGGCCACACCAGCCCGAGCTTCGGGACCAGCTTCGCCGCCGCGAGCAAGAACAGCAGCCCGAGGTTCGCGAACACCGACCCCAGGCTCACGTTCATCCCCCCCCGCAAAAAGAAGAACGGCGTCAAGAACGCGAACGCGACCACCCGCAGCCGCTGTTGCTCCAGCCGGTGGCGCTGGTAGTGGCGGGACATCACGAGCCCGAGCACGAACGCGGGCAGCACCGCCTGGCTGTTGGCCTGCTCGCCGAGCACCATCAGCACAAACAGGACGAGAAAGATCAGCTTGATCTCGGGCTCGATCACCCGATCACCGTAACGCGAGAAGAACCACGGCGAGAGCTTCGGCAGCAGCACGATCACCGCGATCGACACGACCACGAACACCGGGAACCACACCGTCGGTTTGAGGAAGATCACCGACAGCGCGATCACCGTGCACATGTCGGTCACGAAGCACGCCGACATGATCAGCTTCCCCACCCGCGTCGAGTTCAGACCCGTCTCCACCAGCACCGCGTAGACGACCGCAAGCGACGTCGTCGACAGCGCCGTGCCGGCGATCAGCGACGCCTTCAACGTCCACCCGAGCGCGAAGTCCGTCAGCAGCCACGCGGCCAGGAAGGGGCCCGCGAACGACACCACTCCGATCGTCACCGACGCGCCGAACCGCTCGCGGAAATCATCCGGATCGACCTCCGCGCCGGCGAGGAACGTCAGCACGACCGACGCGAACGACGCCACGAACACCAACCACGGCATGTCCGGATCCAGCCTGAACACGTTGCCCAACACGACCCCCAGACCGAGCTCGAGCAGCGCAACCGAGATCCCCAGCTCGACCGACAGCATGCTCGCCACGACCACCGCCGCGGCGAGGATCGCGGCCAGCTCGACCGGCGTCACGACCGCCCCCCGGTCATCACATCCACGGACCGCCTCGCGACACGCCCCCCATCAAGCACCGAGGATCGGGATCCCTGACGCATTACCGCACGGTGCGACAGCTCTCGCGACTCCCTGCTCGCGTAGCGGCGGAATCCGCGCGCGAACGCCGGCCACCAAGCAGGATCCTCCTCACCGCCCCGCGCCTGGAGATAGCCCATCAGCGACGTCCCCTCTCCATAGCGCAGCGCAACCGCCAGCACCGACGCAGTGGCCACCCAACCCGGACCCGCAGCGAACGCGGATACTTCAACAAGGGGCTCCATCGACACCTCCACACAACGTCGCTTGACGGTTGGTAGAGGCCATCAGCGACCCTTGGGCCGCGGTTATGGAGCGAGCCTCATCGCTCAATCACCAGCATAGCGACTCGAACCGGCCGGAACGCCGATCGCCAACCCTCACGCAATGGACTTGCCGACGCGGAGCGTCCAAGTCCTCAGCCTGCTCCCTATGCGTGGAACCGGACAGCCGACGCGACCAGGAGCTCGTTCCTGAATTCGTTACCGGCGGTCCAGACAGCGTGCGGTCGCTAGCAGGCTCGGATCGCCGGTCGGCAAGGCGCTGTCAGCTAGTCGCTCTCTTCGGCTAGCGCACCCAAGGTTGCCGTCCGCCTCGACGTAATGATCACACCGTCAGCGGGGTACACGATCGACTCATGCTTCGCATCCCACCGCACGCGGTAGTGCTCATGGTTCGCGCTGCCGAGCAGTTCGACGATCTCTCCACGCCGAGACGGGTGACCATGCAGTCCGCGCGCTTCGATCCAATCGCCTACGCGCGCCGTGCTGGCTGTTTGCTTGATCGCCATGGCCTCACCTCGTCCAACATCTAACCCCTCGCCGGCACGTAACGCATCGGTGTGACGGGCTGAATCTCCGCGCGGATATCTACTGATCGCTCCGAGCGACGGCGCGGCACGCGGAACGGCAAGGAAGCTATTCAAGTCCGTCAAACTGCGCTTCGGGCGCTGCGGAGGGCAGGCCCGACCGACTGGCCGAGTTGACGCCGATGCCTGAAATGGCCGATGAAGCGCGGAATGCAGCTCAGCCACCATTCGATGTCTCGCACCGCAGGCGCCTAGTGGATGCGGAAGTGGTTGGTGACGGCGTGCACGTGTAGGAGCCCGAGGACGAGCAACGCAATCGCGACCGTGCCGATGAGTGCGAGCACTATCAGGATGAACCGCGCGATTCGGTAGGGCGCAAAGCGTTGCGGGCGGCGTGGCAGCCGCCCGGGCCTGGCGTATGGCGGGAGCGGTTTGGTAGTAGCCATCCGATCCGGATACTACGCCGCGAGCACTACGCGAACGGCGAAATTTGCTCAGGGGCGCAGCTCCGACTGCTGAGGGTTGATCCTGAGTCTGAGCCAGCCGAGCGTGACTTGGAACAGGCTGCGCCACGGTTGGGTTTGTCAGCGCACACATCGGCCTCTTCAGACGCCCCGCTCGGTCGGGGTGGTCAGTAGGGAGCTGTGATCAACTGCGCGAGCACCTATATGGCTGTGGCGCTCCGACCGGGGCATCGTAGGAACCGAGCGCTCGAACCGGCGAGCCGCTAACGGGGCGGCCCTGCGCGGCGGGTTGTCTGGGGGTTGCTCCGCGGTTGTCTGGGCTCTGCGCTCCGAGCTTTTGAGCGCGACATGTGTCGCGAGCAGCTCATCGATGGCGTGAGCCTCCGGTGAGCCGCGCGCTGGCTGGGCGGGTGGGCTGGTATGGTCGTTCGGTCAGGTTGGGCAGCTTGCCCGACGCATGTAGTGCCGGCGCTCGTGGCCTTTGCTTTGTGCAATTTCGGCGTTCGCAGCACGTAACGACGCGGGAGGAAGCACAATGGCTACTGGGACGGTGAAGTGGTTTAGCGACGAGAAGGGCTTCGGGTTTATTACTCCCGACGACGGGTCGAAAGATCTGTTCGTCCATCACTCGGCGATCGTCGGCGGGGGGTATCGCTCGCTCGCGGAGGGCGCGACGGTTTCCTACGAGGCGGAGGCCGGGGAGAAGGGTCCCAGGGCAGTCAACGTCCAGTTGGTCTAGCGATCCCGCTCGCCTGCCGACGTCACGGGTGGGCAGGCCCGGGCGGTGATCGATAACAAGGCATGCCTCGCGCGACGTCGGTCGACAGGTCGGGGCGAAGCCATGAGGCACTCGCCGGGAGGAGGTGTGTAGATGGGGAGGACGGGGTCGGCGCAGGGTGGTGCCCGGGAGCGGTTCGTCGTTACGGAGGCTGAGCGGCGGGTGGCTGACTTGCTGCCGATCGAGGTCGACGTGGTTCGCGCTCGTGCGACTGTCGATGCGGTGCCGTTCTGGTTTCACATCTTCGCGTTGAACTGCGCTGAGGGCATCTACACGCCCGGTGCCGCGCGCGACCATCGCTACCGCGTCTCTGCGCTACCCAAGGACTTCGCCGGGATGAGCGTGCTCGATGTCGGCTGCTTCGACGGCTTCTATGCCTTCCTTGCCGAGCGCCGGGGGGCCGAGCGGGTCGTGGCGGTGGACAACGAGCAGTATCGGCTCTGGGTCGCCTCGCGGTGGGGCGTTGAGCTGGAGGGCGGGGCGGGCTTCCGTGCCGTCCATCGCCTGCTCGGCTCGACGGTTGAGTACCGGCGGATGGACGCGTTCGCGCTCGACGGGCTCGAGGAGCGCTTCGACCTCGTGTACTGCTTCGGCATCCTGCACAGGGTCGAGAACCCACTCGGGTTGCTGCGCGTGCTGCGTGGGCGAACGGTGGATGGCGGCACGGTGCTGGTCGAGACCTACGGAGTCGGGGCGGAAGATCGAAACGGCCCGGCGATCCGCGTCTGCGAGCCCGGGGAGGTGTACGCGCGCGACGACTGCGTCTACTGGGGGTTCGGGGACGCCGCCCTGGAGCGGCTTGCCCGGATTGCCGGCTTCTCGCGCGTCGAGTCGCTCATCAACGTGGAGGTCGACGGCCACCCCCGCATCATCGGCCGGCTGGTCGCCTAGAAGCTCCTGGGACGGCGTTCTCAACAGCCCACATACAAGGCAAGAATCTGTGGTCGCCACTGCCGTTCCGGGTTCGTGGAGTTGAGCGGGTCCAGCTCTGTGCCAATCCGGGCCGGTCCGGTTGGCGGCTTGGCGCCACGCGCCTGCTGAGCAGCTATTTGGCCGTGTAGCCGCGAGCGGCTTTCTTAATCTCCCCCGACTTCGCAAGCTGGGTCAGGCGAGTGGAGACGCTGCCTCGATTGAGGTTCAGGCCCTTGGCCACCTGGCCAGCTGTGCTCCCGGGATGCTTGCCGAGGAACTCGACGATGCTCGTCTTGGTGTCAACCTGGCGGGTGCGTGCGGTTGCACGACGAGTGCTCGCTCGCCGAGCGGTGGCGCGGCGGCCCGAGCGAGCTGGGGCTGCCGGCGCCGCCCCGTCGTGGTGCGCGTGGAACTCCTTGATCTGCTCATCGAGCCAGGCGAGACGCTCCTGTAGTTCCGCTCGCTCGGCTTCGAGCGTGTCGATCACTTGCTGAATGCGGGACAAGTGCTGCTGCTCCTTCCTCGGAGGATCTACTCGGACTCGGGTCCGAGACTTGCTGTGTACTGGTACGTCAACGTACGCTCAAGATGACGTAGGGCTTGCGCGCGGAGTGCACACGCGCACACGCGCGGGATTGACTGCCGGGGATGGTATCCCGAGTCATCGCGCCTGTGAGACAACAGACGCCCTTCAGAAACCCGGCCGCCTCTCCTTTTCGGGGTGGCTGGCTTGTGAATTCCCCGCCGTGGAGCGGCGGGCAACGCGTGAAAGCTGCGGCACTGGGGCCGCTCCCCGCTACCGGCGCTCCTTGCCAAGCCGTCCCGTCGCCAGCTTCCCTGTCTCGGTGTAAGGCAGTTCCGTCACGAACTCGATCTCGCGAGGAACCTTGAACGGAGCGAGTCTCGTGCGCACGTGATGCTTCAGCTCGTCCTCGGAGACCGCGGTGCCGTTGGCCGCGATCACGTAGGCCTTCAGCCGCTGGCCGAAGCGCTCGTCCTCGACGCCGACGACCGCCACCTCGGCGACGTCCGGGTGGAGCGCGAGCGCGTCTTCGACCTCGGAGGGGAAGATGTTCTCGCCGCCTGAGACGATCATGTCGTCCTCGCGCCCGTCGACGAACAGCCGTCCGGCATCGTCGAGATGGCCGGCGTCACCGGTGCTCAGCAGGCCGTCGATCACCTGCTTGCCGCTCCCGTCGGTGTAGCCCTCGAAGGCCGTCTCGTTACCTACGAAGATCCGTCCTCGCGATCCAGCAGGAAGATGGCGGCCGAGCTCGTCGAGGATCGCCACCTTCGTTCCGTTGGGAGGCCGGCCGACGGTGCCCGGGGCGGCGCGCAAGTCCGCTGGGGTGGCGATCGCGGCCCACGACACCTCGGTAGACCCGTACAGGTTGTAGAGGATGTCGCCGAACTCGTCCATGAAGCGCGCCGCGAGATCGCCCTGAAGGGATGAGCCGCTGACGACCACGACACGTAGCGACGAGGTGTCGTAGCGGCGGCGGACGGCGGACGGCAGCTCAAGAATACGCGTGAGCATCGTCGGCACGAGGACGAGGGAATCGACCGGTTCGCACTCGATCTCCGCCAGCAGGTCTTCTGGATTGAAGCGCCGGCGCAGTACGAGCGTCGCGGATGCTGCGATCGCCAGTCCGAAGTGCATGTACCCCCACGAATGAAACAGCCGCGAAGCGATGTACGTGACTTGCCGGGCACGTAGGGGGATGCGGTCGAGCAACGCGAGCGGCACGCGGGGATTCTCGGACTCGCGCCTTGTAGCGGCCTTCGGCGGGCCAGTGGTGCCGGAGGTGAGAATCACAACGTCGCCGTGTCGGGCCGGCGGCGGCAGGTCCCGCGCGTCGGCGCCCGCGATCAACTCGTCCAGCGTGATCACCGACGCCCGTGGGCTGTCGTGCCAGGCGACGAACCGCCGCAGTCCGCGAAGCTTGATGCTCTCGACGAACTCCTCGTCGTGGATCAGCGCCCGCGGACGCTCGCGCCGGAGCACCTCGCGCAGCTGGGGCGCCGCGAGGCCCGTGTTGAGGAGCATCACGTCGGCCCCGAGCTTCGAGGCGGCCAGCAGCGCCTCGGCGAAGCCCGCGTGGTTTCGGCACAGGATCGTCATGCGATCGCCAGACCCGACGCCGGCCTCGTGCAGCCCGCGGGCAAGCGCGTTCGTGCGGCGGTGGAGCTCAGCGAACGTCCACGTCCGGCGCTCGTCGACGAGCGCGGGATCATCGGGATGGAGAGTCGCGGCGATCGCGCAGCCGCCAGCCAGCGTGGCGTCCCACTGCGCCAGCTCCCAAGCCGCGTGCACAAGCCGATCGGGCCGCGCCGGCGTAAGCAACCCGGTCCGCGCCAGCACCGTGGCGTCGTGCACGGCCCCGCGAGTGTCACCCGCGATCCTCTCCAGTAGGCCACGCTCAGGCGCCCGCCCCTCGGCCTCGGCCTTCAAGCGAACGAGCGACTCGTGCACGCCCTGGCGCAAGAGCGGCAGTGAGGCGCCGTCGGCGATCATGCCCGACACGCCCCTGGGCGCGTGATAGCTGAGCTCGAGCGCGACCGTGCAGCGCCGATCGCCGTCTTCGTGCACGCGCCAGTGCCCCCGGTGCTCGATCCCACTCACGCTCTCCCAGCGCAGCTCATGCGGCGCTGAGGTATGCGTGATCTCGACGATCGCACCCAACTCGACCCCGCCGACCCGGACCTCGATGCGGTACCGCGGACGGCTACCTTCAACTCCTGCGATCGGGTCCCAGCGGGTAACGTCGCGCAGGAAGCGCGGATACAGTGGGGGCTCGCTGATCAGCTCCCACACGGCCGACGCCGACGCATCGATCGTCACGTGTTGGGAGACGCGCATGCCAGTTCACCCGATAATCGGCAGCCGCCGCTCCGCCGCCAGATCGTCGAGCGTCCGCTGCATCACCCCGACGACGTGATCGTAGGCGTCGTCGAGGCTAAGGCGCGACCCGGACCGCTTGCACAGGTCGATCGGCGGAAGCACCTGAATCGTGATCTTGGCCGGCAACGGCACGTGACCGAACAGATCGCCGACGTTCACCCCCCAGGGCAGCCCCAGCGAGATCGGCAGCACGTGTAGGCGGAAGTACTGATCGAGCCGAAGCGCGCGGGCGAGCCGCTCGCCGCGCGTGAGAAACAACGCGGTCTCCTGCCCACCGATCGACACGACCGGCACGATCGGGAGCTCGCGCTCGAGCGCGGCCGCGATGAACCCCTTGCGATGATCGAAGTCGACGCGAGCGGACTCCCACGGCGGACGATGCGTCTCGAAATCGCCGCCGGGATAGACGAGCACCGCAGCCCCGGCGTCAAGCGCCTGACCCGCGTTCTCGTGCGCTGCAGCGACCGTCCCGTAACGGCGCAGGAAGCCGAGCCCGGGCCACACCATCACGAGGTTGTGCGCGAGCTGGTAGAACGGCCGATCCGCGCCAAAGTAGGCGCTGAACGCAAGCGCGAACACAAACGTGTCCGCCGGCACATTCCCCCCGGAATGGTTTCCGACCAGCAGTACCGGCCCCTACGCGGGGACATGATGCAGACCCCGGACGTCGGCCCGAAAGTAGTACAAGGCCAGCAACCACAGCCCCGGCAGGGTCCGGCGGATGTAGTCCGGATCGCGCTCGCTCAGATCAGCCCGAGGAATGCGCTGCCGCACCTGGCGCGCGAGTGCCCCCGCAAGCCCCCGCGGCGGCGCAAGCGCGGGCGGCTCGACCGCCCCGAAGTTGCTCACTGCGTGTGGATTCTCGCTGGACATCGCCGAACCTACGGCGTCTCTCCGGCGAGCGTCTTCTCCCCGCCGGTCGCATGTGACACAAGCGCGCAAGCCGAGTTGTCGCAGTCGCACGCTCGTTGGATGTCTCGCGCGACATGGCTCGACACCGGTTCGAACACGGTCACCGCGCCGAAGCGCCTGCGGGCGCGCTCGACGGCGCCAGCCAGCCTCCCTCCGACGTTCTCCCGAAGGGGAAGCGGCGGCAAGTTGTGCGGCCAGATCTCGCGCGCAGTTGATGCCATCGGCTCGCGTGTGTGCCCTATTTCGCGTCGTTCGAGGGGCCCAGCGACTTACCGGCGCTTTGCACGACGCTGCGGAGGAAGTCGTACTCCGTCTTGACGAGTCGGTCCGCCATCTCCAGGGCGGAGTCGATGACCGTCTGCCGCTTCGACGGATCCTCGCCCGTTAGCGTCTTCTCGACGGTGTCTACGAACGTGCGCACCGCCGCGATCGCGTGCTGCTGACCGGTCTTGACCGAGTCGAGCACCTCCTCGGACAACTCTGTGGTTTTGTCGACGATCGGCATCGGTGCCTCCCTAACTCAGTGTGACGCCATTGGGTACGGCGTCTTGACTATCCCGTTCTACGCCTAGCAGGCCGCGCGCGCATCGGGAGAACACCACGGAGCCCGAGCGGAAGACTACCCACGCGTAATATTACGATTGCGTAGAAGTCTGTCGCCGTAGACGACGACGCGGTCTGACACGTGGCGCGTTGACACCCACGGCCGCGCCTGACGCGGTGAGAGCCGCCACGCCTGTCTAGAGCTTACGCGCGCTTTCTCGTTCGACGGCGCACGCGTGTCGAGGAAGGAACGCGAGTCGCCGATCCCGGTTCATGATCGAGCGGCCATGGATCGGCGCGACTCTCCAGCAGCTCGCTGAGCCCGATCCACGCGACGTTCATCAGCCTCGCGGCCATCGCTGCTTGGGATTCCTCCGGGTGATCCAGCCACCAGTTGGCCAGCGACTCGCCCGCGCCGACGAAGGCATGAGCGAGCGGCTCGGTGCCGCCGATCTTCTCAGCGCTTACGCCCGAGCTTTGGAGGACTTCGTCGAAGAGAGCGGCGGTGCCGTCGGAGACGGTGGCGCGGATCCCCGAAACCTCGCGAGAGAACGGCGCGCCTCGGGAGGCGAGTTCTCCGAACAGGACCGACCACTCGTCTCGGTTGTCGTCAACGTGGCCGAAGAACGCCAGCGCCGAGGCCCAGAGACGTTCCTCGGGGCGCTCGCCCGCAGCCTGGACAGCGTTGCGCATGCGCGCGAGCATCCGCTGGCCAGCCAACTCGATGTAGGCGAAATACAGGCCTTCCTTAGAACCGAAGTAGTTGTAGATCATCGGCTTTGAGACCCCCGCACCCTCAGCGATCTCCTCCATCGAGGCGGCGTGAAAGCCGCGCTGCGCGAAAACGCGTCCGGCCACCTCAAGCATCTCGCGCTCGCGGACCACGCGGGGCACCTTCTTGCGACCCCGCAGTGGCGAAGCGGGGCGGCGCGGGGGCTCGGCTGACACGCCACCAAGCATAAGACGCCGAATCGCCCACCGCAGGACACTCTCGCCTGCCCAGCGCGAGCGAATGGATGACTGCAGCACTTGCGTGAATGGCGAGAGCTGGCCGGGAGCTAGCGGTTGCGGCCGTAGAGGTCGTGCGCTGTGACCCATTCTTCGGCGACGATCGCCGATCCGAGTGAGAGCTCGCCGCAGAGCACTGTCGCCGCGACGATCTCGGCGAACTTGCGGACCTTCCCCGTCCCGTAGCAACCGAGCAGCTCGAGGCACTCGCGCTGGGTAGCGAGCCCGGTGCCGCCGCCGTAGGTGGCGACGATCAGCGAGGGGAGCGTGATCGATGCGTAGTAGTCGCCGTTGGGGAGCAGTTCGCTGAAGCCGAGGGCCGCGGAAGATTCCGCGACGTTGGCTGCGTCCTGTCCTGTGGCGATGAACAGGGCGGCAATCCCGTTGGCCGAGTGGGCGCCGTTGTTGTTGACCCCGGACATGAAGCCACCGAGGTTCGACACCTGCCGCGCTCGGAACAGCCTCTCGCCGGTCGCGTGCATGTGCTTCTCGATCAGGGCGGCGGGGATCGTCGCCTCGGCGACAACGCGCTTGCCCCGGGTGCGCAGGATGTTGACCTGCGAGCTCTTCTTGTCGGTAGCGAAGTTCGATTCCAGATAGAAGTTGGTGATGCCCTCGTAGTTGGAGGTGATCCACGCGCACGCCGCGGCGGTCGCCTTGCCCGTGAGGTTCTGGCCCGCGGCGTCGCCCGTCGTGAAGTCAAAGCGCGTGAAGAGGATCCGGCTCGCGGAGTATTGCTCGATGCCGCGCAGCCGGCCGGTACGCGTGGTCGTCTCTGCCGCGTGCTTTATCTCGACGAAGTGGTCCGTGAGCCATTCTCCGAACGCTCGTGCCTCGCGGGCGTTCTCAAACACGAAGGCCGGAGCGCGCTGCATGGCATCATCGAGGATCGTGGTCGTCACGCCGCCGGCCTCGTGCAGCGTCTTCATGCCGCGGTTGTAACTCGCAACCAGAGTGCCCTCAGTTGTCGCAAGGGGAACGTAGAACTCACCCCGGGCGTGCTCGCCGTCGACGAGCAGCGGCCCGGCGATGCCGATTGGCACCTGCGCGATCCCGGTGAAGTGCTCGATGTTCCCAGGGAGAATCGATGGATCAAAGGAGTACCGCGAGACGTGCTCCAACGCCATCCCGGTCTGCTCTCGAACGAAAGCTCGGCGCGCCTCCACAGCCTCGAGCGTGTAGTCGTTCTCGCGATCTCGCGGAATCTTCTTGCGCTCAGCCCAGGGAGTTGTCATCTGCTCCCGGATCAGAGACTCGCCGGTCCGCGGTTTGAATCGGCTGGAGCCATGCTCCCACCCACCTCCTTGGCCGGGATCCACCTCCTCGGCCGGGCGATGCCGCTTCGCCACCCTGGCAAACGCGAATTGTCAGAACTTGCACCATTGGGCTACCCGGTTGTAATATTACGCAATGGTAGCGGCATAGCTCAGAAAGAGAACCAAGGGCGATGACCGAAACCTGGGCCGCGTTGGACCTGGGGGGATACCGTCCTGGTGTATCCGGGGAACGACGGGAGGCGCACCGGCGGTCTTCGGGGTGGAGGTTGAGTGGTCTCGCGCCGATCGACGTCACGGTGGAGGAGGAGGCTCGCATGTTCGGGATGGATTTGACTAGCACCGGCGTAGGCGACGACCCAGGGTCGGGGGTGCGCCGGCCGAACGAGTTACGGGCGTTGAGCGCCCTGGTGTTTGAGGACCTGCGGGCCTTTCCCGGCGGGATCCGGGACATGCACCTGGGTATCGCCGAGCGCGCGTTCCGGGGTGTGGGTCCGGCGGGCCGCCCGGTGCAGGTGATCCACGACACGCTCTCACGCGGCGCCTATGGCGCGATCGGGGCTGGCGCGGCACGGCTGGGACGGGCCGTCGATGCAACGATGGAGACGCGGGGGATCGGGGAGGAGGTCGTGCTCTCGACGACGCGTCCGGGGAGCGCTGTGATCGCTGCGTTGAACGGCCTGATCGGTGATCGGCTCGAGCGCTCGGGTAGCGACCTGCACCAGCCGGCCTCGGTGCGCGTGGACGGCGAGACGGTGGGGCTTGGTGCGGGCTCGGTGAGGGCGGCGTTCCCCGATGCGACGGCGCGGTTGGTCGTGTTTCTGCACGGCCTGATGGGGAATGAGTTCTACTGGGATTGGGGTGGCGCCTATCCGGGCGATAGCTACGGTGCGCGCCTGGCTTCGGAGCTCGACCGCACCCCCGTGTATCTGCGCTATAACACCGGTCTGCACGTCTCGGAGAACGGTCAGTCCGTCGCGGCGCTGCTGGAGGAGCTGGTGAGAGCGTGGCCGGTGGAGGTGCAGGAGGTCGCGCTGGTGGGTCACTCGATGGGCGGTCTGATCGCGCGCAGCGCCTGCCATCATGCGTCTGAGAGCGGCCGGGGCTGGACCGAGCGTGTCCGTCACGTGGTCTCGCTCGGCACGCCACACCTGGGCGCGCCGCTTGAGCGGGGAGCTCACGTGGCCGCCGAGGCGCTTCACGCGCTGCCCGAGACGCGGATGCTCGGCGCCTTTCTGCGCCGGCGCTCGGCCGGTATCCGCGACCTCCGCCACGGCTCGCTGGTCGACGAGGACTGGCGGGGCCGCGACCCCAATGCCCTGCGCGCGGCGGCGTGCAAGGAGGTGCCACTATTGCAAGGGGCCACGCACTTCTTCGTCTCGGCCACGATAACCCGCAGCCCGCACCATCCCCTGGGGCGCCTGCTTGGCGACATCCTCGTGCTGACACCCAGCGCCACCGGGCGCGGCCGCACCCGACGGATCCCATTCCAGGCCGAACACGGCCACCACGTCAGCCCCGCCCATCACCTCGCGCTGCTGAACCACCCCGAAGTCTACGAACGCCTGCGCGCATGGCTCCAGCAGCCAGGCGGCGGAACGGACGCGCGCTCGGTGCGCGACCTCGCACCAACATAACCCTACGTCCTGCTGTCATGGGCCGGCGCAGAGAGGAACGGAACCCGATCACGTCGTTACCCGAGCCCAGCGAGCGGTTGGATTGGTGCCGGTCTTAGATTGAACTGCGGACTTGTACTGATTGCCCCGCTGCTCGTCGGGGGGACAATCAGATCCGGCGAGGCGGTGAGGACCGTCCAGAGCACCGAGGAGAGCGCGTCAGCATGACCAATTCACGTACTAGGCGTGTCGCGGTGCTGCGTGCTGGGGTCGCTTCGCTGCTCGTTCTTGCCTTGACGCTTGACGCGCCGGTGACGAGCGCGTCCAGGGCGGCGGAGGGACTGGGGCCTGGCTGCGATCGGTCTCGACCAGCTGTTGCGCATTTCGCGGGGAGCGTTCGGCTGCGCCGGCAGCCGGCTCGGAGACCGATTCCGTGCATGACCTTCGTGGGTCAGACGGCGGAGTCGGCGACGATCGGTATCACCCGGTCGGGGGCCGTTATGTATGCGCCCCGCATCGACAACGCCGCCACGCCGCCTCAGAACGTTGTGCAGGGCCCCGAGTTCGTGGTCCGGTCTCGCAACCGGGGCGCTATATGGACCGCGCTGAGCTCTGGAGGGCCGACCACCGGCAGTTTGGTGCCGCCGTGGATGGATGTGGATCCTCAGACATCCCGGGTCTGGTTTCTCACGACGCTGCCCACCCTGTGCGGTGCCCGGATCTCGTGGAGCGACGACGGCGGCAATCATTGGCACGCCAACGCCAAGGTCGGATGCCCCGGGCAGGGTGGCGAAAAGGTCCTGGAGGGACCGGCGCCGCGGGGCGGAGCGAGACCGCACGGATATGCCCATGTCGTCTACTACTGCGCCAACGGCGGCCTCGACACCGGGCCAACCACCCTTGCCTGCTACAAGTCGCTCGACGGTGGGCGTACGTTCCACCCGACCGGCGGAATTCCCGATCCTCCCGGCAAGGCTGGCGCCTGCGGGGTGAACCACGTGGCGCGCCCAGGCGTTGCCGGGCCCGACGGCAACCTGTACTTCTCGCTGAACCTATGTGGGAACCTCGGGATCGCGATAAGTCGCGATGAGGGAGCCACGTGGCAGCGCCGGCTGATCGCCCGCACGAGCATTCGCGACGTCTACACGAGCTCGGTCGCGACCGATTCGTCCGGCACCGTCTACCTCGCCTGGCTAGCCGGAAAGGGACGATCCAACGGAGGCAACGGAGGCATCGGCCTGCCGTACCTCGTGATGTCTCGTGACCACGGACGGACATGGAGCACACCGATGATGATCGCCGCGCCCGGCGTAAGGAGCGCGCTCCACGAGGCGATCACGGCAACCGGCACCGGTCACATCGCGATCTCCTACCTGGGGAGCAACGGTGGCGCGAACTTCAGCGGCTACATCACGGAGTCGAGCAACGCTCTCGCCCGCCGGCCGGTGTTCTGGAGCGCGGCCGTCAACAACCCGGTGCATCCGCTGATCTCCGGCTCCCGTCCGCAGACCTTCGGCGATCGGCTGTTCCTCATAACCAACGCGTTCGGGCCAGACCGCGTCCCCTGGGCGGCGTTCCACTGCGCCTACGAACGCACTTGTCCCAACAAGCGCATTGGTGTCGTCGGGCGGCTCGCGGTTCCCTGACCGGAGCGCGATCCCGCCATGCGAGCTCCGCGACCGGTGACCGCCCCTGCCCGGCGCGCGTTTCTGGAGGACCTCGCTGCGCACCGCTATGAGAGCCCGGGGCTGGACTCGACCGACTATGAAGCGGCACTCGATCTTGATCGACGCCACGCCGACCTGAACCTCGGCCTCGCCGACCTGTCCGTGGCCGTGCTCGCCCGCAGACTCGGGACCCGGCGCATCCTCACCTTCGACCAGCGTCACTTTCGCGCCCTCCGGCCGATCCAGGGCGGTGCCTTCACTCTGTTGCCCGCCGACCGTTAGCGCGGGCGTGGATAACCCAAAGGTTGGGGCGTTTGCCGTGCTTGACCATGTGTTGCAGAGCGAGCGCGGCCTTGCCAGCGTTCTCGTCGCTGCCCGTCGGACTCGTGTGAGAATGTAGGTCCATGGGAGCTGTCGCGGCGGGTGATCTCTCGGAGGTCCGCATCGGTCGGGCACGTGGGCGCTACTTCCGTGAGAACTTCGCGCAGGGTGGGGTGGACTTGGTCCAGATCATCCCCGAGTTGGTTACCAACGCCGACGCCGCTATCGCCGCGTCAGGTCGGGAGTCAGGGCGGATCTTGCTGTCGTTCGGCCCGCCGAAGGCCGGCTTCCTTGAGGCGTGGAGCGCGCAGATGAGAAGCTTGCGCTCACCCGCGTTGCTCAGCTGGAAGCACGAACTGCGGTGCATCGATGACGGCGAGGGCGTCGATGCGGACCTGATTGACAGTCGCTTGGGAGCACTGGGAGTTGACCCGCCGAACGCCGGGCAGCGGGGCATGTTCGGCCGTGGCCTGCGGGATGTGTGGCTTGCGCAGGGCGCGGGGCGCATTGAAGGTGTCCGCGGCGGCCGGGCCGTGGAATCGTGGTTCTTTCCTGCGCCAGGCGATGATCCGTACGCGTTTCTCCACGTTCGTGATGCTCCCGCGACGCTCGCCGATCTTGAGGCGCTCGCGGTAGAAGCGTCCGGTACGCGGGTGACGGTGCCGTTGGCCGCTGCGAGGTTACCCCCGCCGGGGCGGCTCCGAACGCTGGTCTCCCAGCTTGTCCAGCTGCGGCCGATCCTCGAGGACCCCTCGCGTGCGCTGTATCTGGAACATGACGGACAAACGACGGAGCTGATCACGTACCCAGCGCCCAAACCCGATCCGGAGCGGCCGGTCTTGTTCGATGGGGAGGTCCAGGTTGCGCGCGACATCACGGCTCGGATCGTCGTGCGCCGGGCACAGGAGCCGCTGTCCGCCGGATTCTCGCGCGCTACGCGGCGGGGTGGGCTGTTGGTTCGTTCCCGGCGAGCCGCGCACGAGACCACGCTCGCGAGTTTCGAGGGTCGGCCTGGGGCGCGGCATCTTTACGGCGAGGTCGTCTGTGACGCGATCGAGCAGCTCCAGCGCCGTGCCCTCGATCGTCCGCGTCCCGACCTGGTCGTGAAGGTTGATCGCTCGGGCCTCAACGAGCATCACCCAGTCGTCAAAGATCTCTACGCTGCGATCGACCGCGTCCTCACCCCGATCGTTGCCGCCGAGGAGCGCCGCGCCGGAGCGCATCTGATCGGCGCTGCGCGAGCCGTCACGGCTCGAGATCAAGTTGGTCTGCGAGCCTTGAACGACTTGCTGAAATCAGCGTTTGACCAGCCAGGAACGGCCGCCGCGGAGCAGGGAAGCGGAGCTTCATCCAGACCACCGTCGCAGCCAGCCGGCGATGAGCCGGAGATCGAGCCCACCGATTCTGAGACGGCGACTCCGTCCCCCGATGGGGTGCCCAATGCCCCGCCGGCTATCGCGACAGCGCTGCGCTTCAAGCAGTCCCCGATCCGACTGCATCCTGGCGAGAAGCGCACCGTCACGCTGCTCGCCGACCCAGATCGGGTTCCGCCAGGAACGCAGATCGAGTTCCAAAGCGACCCGGGCCTGACCGTCACTGCGAGCAAGCAAGCGATCCCTGAACCCGGCGTCCGCGGAAAGAGCGCCGTCCAAGCCGCCGTGCGCGCCCGAGTCACTGTCGAGCCGGGATCACGCCTGACTGTGCAGGCTGCCGCCGGAGAACACAGCTGTGAGCTCGAGATCTTCATCGTCCGTCACCGCGCGTCCGGCTGGGTGCGGGAGATCGCTCGCAAGGACGAAGATCAGGTCACCGAGGCGGAGTTCGATCCCGAGACCGGGATCGTGACGGTGTACGAAGGCCGTCGCGAGTTCCGTGAGCTTGAACGCGCTGCCCGGCATGCGGGCTACGGCAAACGCCGCATCCCGGAATACGTCCCGTACCGAATGCTCGAGGTCGAAGCGGCCGCCAATGCCGTCTACGCCTGGGCGGCCGACCGGATTCTTGCCAAGCGCCTCCCAGAGGAGCGACCGACGGATCCGGCTGACTACGCAGCCGCGGTTCGCCACGAGATCCAGGTGTTGCGCCATCGCGCTCACCACAAGCTGATGCAGGCGTTCCTCGAGCCTGAGATCTTCGAGGGCGCTGTAAGGGTGGTGCGTGCGCCAGCCTCAAAGCAGAGCGCCCAGCTCCGCCTTGTGGATGGTGAGAGCACGTCGCCCTGATCCATGGGCGTCATCAGGAGCTGCGCCGGCTGAGGCTCACCGCGGCACGTGTAGCGGAACCTCGCGCTCGCTTTCGACGTCGACCACTTTGCGGCCGTTGAGCGGCTGATCAAGGTACACGTGAAATGGGCAGTTACAGGACTCGCGCTTCGACTCGCTCCTACCTACTTGCCGCGGATAACTCGTGGGGGCATAGAACCGCGAACGGCCACGCCCGAAGGGAGGAGGCGCGGCCGTTCTTGGAAGTGATGGGTTGCTCTTGTCGAGGGAGCTTGCGGAGTGTTCACCGGGTCCGGACGGCGAGCCCGGACGGCGAGCCCGGACGGCGAGCGTGTCGGTGTTGCAGGCCAGGATCGCCCACTCAGTCGTGGCGCTGGTCGCGGGCCTCGCCGCCGCGGTGCTTGCCGGCGTGTTCTACCTCGAGACGGGCTCCCTGATGCGCGGCAAGGAGGCTGACGTCGGGTTCTCGCTGGCGGGCGCGTCTTCGGGCTGAGACGCGCCCGCCCGGGTCGACAACGAGCGACGCCCCTCGGTTGCGTGGGCCGACGGGCGCCGCGGATAGGTGTGACACGCACACCCATGGGTCTCTGGCCGGGACGGTACACGCGGCCGACACTGTCCTCATCACTTCAGGCAGCGGTCGGCGGAGCCGGCCGGGGAAGCGAGGCCAGCATGTATCGAGCGATTGCAGGACTCCATCAGCCGGCGCCTACGGGCATCGAGCGGCAAATCGTCGGGCCCATCACACGCGAGTGGTTCTCACGTACGTGGCCGATCGCCCTGTACTTCACGGGGGCGATGGTCGCCGCGCTCGGCCTCGGACTGGTCGCGGCATACGGCTGGGTACTCGTCGGTGGCCCGATCGCCGTCTGCGGCCTGGCGGCCGGCACGATCGGAAACCGGCGGTGGCCGGACCCCGCGCTGGGTGTATCGAGCGTTTCAGCGCTGAGGGAGCTGCTTGAGCGGTCACGTGGGCCCCGCCGCTGAGGAGAACACGAAAGACAGCGGCCCGGCGTGAATGCCGAGCCGGCAACGAGGGGAGCCGGAAGTGATGCCGTCATGTCCACACACAACCGAAGCCGGAGGGGCTCTACGAGCACATCCAAATGACCCTGTTGCACCACGCGGGCTGACCGCCATACCGCAAGCTCGGCCAGCCGGCGCGATTCACGTCGGCACGACGTTGCGCATCAGGCGCCGGCCCGCGGGCTGTCGTTCGAGCGGCGGTGGTGGTCGGTCATGTTGCCGCTCGCCGTCACCCCGGGCTTGCTCACGGTCGCCGACCGATTATACGAGGTACAAGAACGTGTATATGGCGGACGGACCGGTCTGGGCCCAGTCCGCGAGGCAGTAGCGACACAGGCTCCCGTCGTCGGCCGGAAGGTCGATCGTTTTGGGCGGGCGGCCTTCGACGACGTCTACGTCGATGCGCCGACCCGCCAGCGGGCCTCGCTGGAGCACGGCGGTGATCGTCGGCCCGGTCTCTCCCTGTGACGCGCACACCGTCCCCACGCGCATTGGATGCCGCGCCGGCGCGTTCAGGGCGCCTTGTCCAGCGCCCGTATATGGATGAGCATGGGTGGCGACCACACCGACGATGTGGTCTTGCGCCATGTGCTTGACCATGCCTCGCATAGTGCCACACGGGAACTGGCTCGACCGCCCTGAGGAAGTCGGATACGGCCCGGCGGTGTGGTTCGCCGAGCGGATACCCCGCTCCGGGTCCCCACGGGGATAGGAGGAGCCGCAACTGCCAAGCGCAGTGCCGCCGAGTCGCAACCGTCCTCAGACGCGTCGATTCGCAAGGGCTCCTCCAAGTACATCGTGGAGTAGGATGGGATCGAGAGCGACGTCGGAGCGCAGTCCGTCGCCGCTGTACGTCTATGTGCCGAATAGGAGTCCGTCATGATGGACCAGGCGCCAGTACCTGAAGTGCCTGAGACGCACCCGGCCAGTCGGGTGTATCGAATCTTCACGGGGCTGTTTGTGTTCGGTCCGCCCGCGCTGCTGGTAGCGTCGTTCCGGAAGCGGTGGTTTCTGGCAACTCCCACTAACCGTCGTGTCTTTGGTGTGTCCTACCTCCTGAGTGGGTTCGGTATAACGGCGGGCTACCATCGGCTGTTCACTCACCGCAGCTTCAGGACCTACCCGCTAATCCGAGGCATCTTTGCTGTTCTCGGCTCGACGGCGATTCAGGGGTCAGTCCCCGACTGGGTGGCGGACCATCGCAAGCACCATGCTTACGCTGATGAGGCGGGCGATCCACATAGCCCCCATGTCGGCCACAAAGGTGGCCGAATTAGAGGCTTTGTCCATGCCCACTTCGGCTGGCTGTTTGCCGACGAGAAAGCATCGCGGCAGCGCTATGTCCCGGATTTGCTGGATGATCCCGTCGTGATGGCGGTACACCGCCGCTTCGCTCTTGTGGTAGTGCTGAGCTACTTTGTGGCACCATTCACAGTTGGGCTGATCGCTACTAGGAAGCTTCGCGGTGGGGTGGGAGCATTCTTGTGGGGTGGCGCACTCCGCGTGTTCTTCGTGCACCATGCCACCTGGAGCGTCAACTCGGTCTGCCACCTCTGGGGCAAGCGCCCGTTCGAAACCCGAGATCAGAGTCGAAACAATCCGCTTGTTGCAGTGGTAGGACTTGGCGAGGGCAATCATCACAACCATCACGCCTTTCCGCGGTCGGCCAAGCACGGCTTGCAGAGGTGGCAGTTCGATCCAACGTGGTGGCTCATCTGGGCAATGGAGAAGACGGGCTTGGCGTGGGACGTACAGCGGGTCACCCCAGAGGCGATGGAGCGCAAGCGCGTAGCTGAGCGAGTAGAGGTCTCGTATCCGCGCGAATCGCCGGAGGAATCGATGCGTGAGCTCGGGACGATCGATGTTGCGTAGGCGCGAGGTGGCGGAAGTCACCGCAGCGGCCATTAGGCGAGTTACGTCGATGTCGGCACGACCGCTCTAGGACGAGCCCTTCTGGGCCGTATGCGAGCCTCCGCGTACAGCTCAAAATGGCGAATGCGGGAGTTATGGCCGAGAGCTCGTGTTCCTGTGCTGAAGGATCGCCGCTGGAGTCCGGGCCCGCCAAGGTCGCAAGACTGATGCCCGGCTCAGCGCGGCTCACGCTGCGCACCGCCATTGACCCGCAACCAGCCCGATCACTGATGACGTCATTGCGCGCGCCGGTCGTATGTTGTCGTCATGGAAGAGTCCCATGACGTCCCGCTCTCCGAGCTGACAACGCTGTGCCTCGGCGGCCCGGCACGTCGGCTCGTGGAAGCACGGATCGCGGAGGAGCTCGTCGAGGTGGTTGCTGCCGCCGACACCGCCGGCGAGCCCGTGCTGGTGGTGGCGGGCGGCTCGAACATGGTAATCGCCGATGACGGCTTCGAAGGCACGGTCGTCCGCGTCCTCACGCGGGGCATCTCGGTGGACAGGCGCGGGGACCGCGTGCAGCTCCTCGCCGCCGCGGGCGAGCCATGGGACGAACTCGTGGCGCGCTGCGTGGCCGAGGGACTTGCGGGGATCGAGTGCCTCTCAGGGATACCGGGGTCGACCGGCGCCACGCCGATTCAGAACGTCGGCGCCTATGGACAGGAGGTCGCCGAGACGGTCACCTCAGTGCGCGTGTATGACCGAGAGGCCGGAGCCGTCGTCGAGCTGGCACCCACGGAATGCGGGTTTGCCTATCGCTCGAGCGCGTTCCGGCGCTCCGCTCGCTACGTCGTGCTCGGCGTGAGCTTCGCTCTCGAGCGCTCGTCCGCCGCGCGCCCAGTCCGCTACGCAGGGATCGCGCGTGCCCTCGCCGTGGGGCCGGGGGCACGGCCACCATTACCCGCGGTGCGCGACGCAGTGCTCGCGCTACGCCGCGAGAAGGGCATGGTGATCGATCCCGACGATTCCGACTCTGTCAGTGCCGGCTCGTTCTTCGTCAATCCCATCCTGTCCGCCGAGCGGTTCGCCGCGCTCGAGCGGCGTGTGACAGAGCGCCAGGGCGAGAGCATCCACGCGCCGGCGTGGCCCGAGGCCGATGGACGTGTGAAGACATCGGCCGCGTGGCTGATCGAGCGCGCCGGCTTTCACCGCGGCTACGGGGAAGGCCGCGCCGGGGTCTCGCGCAAGCACACCCTCGCCCTCGTTAACCGTGGGGGCGCGACGACCGCCGAGCTCGTCGCGCTCGCGCGGGAGCTGCGGGATGGAGTGCAGGCGGCGTTCGGAGTGACGCTGCACCCCGAGCCCACGCTGGTCGGCGTCGAGCTGTAGCGGTTCAGGCCTATTAGCTGCGCCGCTCGCCCATATGCCTGATCACGCAAATCGAACCACCCGCTTGCCGACGAGCCGGCGTCGACCGGCGCACGCGCCGTCCTGAGCCTGCGATGGCACCCATCACCAGGAACCGTAAGCGTTGGCGTTGGCCGCCCGCAGCGCGCTGACGTACAGGGCACGCTCGTATTCGGCCTCGTCGGCGTCGCGAGGGACTGAGAGCATGCCGCGGACCTCGTCGACCGCGTTGAACCCCATGCGCGCCATCCACTCGGACAAACCGTCGAGCAGCTCCGTCGCGTAGGCAGGGCCGTGGCGGAGCAGCGCTGAGGCGGTCATCACCACATCCGCGCCCGCGAGCAGGAACTTGGCGACATCGGCGGGGCCTTCGACACCGGTGGTGGCGGCCAGCGCCGCGCGCACCCTTCCGCGCAGCAGCGCAATCCACGTCCGCGGTAGCCCGGCGTCCCCCGGGTTTGAGAGTGCGACCGCCGGCACGACCGCGAGAAGTTCCGGATCGATCTCGGGCTGCGGGAAGCGATTGAACAGCACGAGCGCATCGGCACCAGCCTCGTCGAGACGAAGCGCGAGCTCGCCAAACGAGCTGAAATACGGGCTCAGCTTGACCGCCACGGGCACGGTGACCGCGTCCTTGACACGCAACAAGACATCGATATAGCGCTGCTCGACGTCGCGGCCGGGCGTGCGCGGATCGCCCGGAAGGTAATAGATATTCAGCTCGATCGCGGCGGCGCCGGCCTCCTGCATCGCGCGCGCATACTCGGTCCATCCTCCCGCAGTGACACCGTTGAGACTCCCGATCACCGGGACGTCGACGGCGGCGGCCGCGCGTTGCACCAGACTCAGATGACGGCGCGGACCGAGGTCCTCCTCGGCGGCTTCCGGGAAGTAGGAGAGCGATTCGGCAAAGCTCTCTGTTCCGGCCTCAGCGAGCCGTCCGTTCAGCGAGGCCTCCTCACGCACCTGCTCCTCGAACAGCGAGTGCACCACGACCGCGCCGACACCCGCGTCCACGAGCCGCCGGACGCCCTCAACTGTATGCGACAGCGGTGACGCCGACGCGACCAGCGGGTTGCGAAGCTTCAGGCCCATGTAGTTGGTCGAGAGCTCCATCATCGATCCTTCCGGGCGTCGGCAGGGAACTCGCCGGCGCTGCGAGTGGCCATCTCCTCGTAGGTCGCCCAGCGCTGAATGACCGTCCGCTGCGCCAGATCTGCCAGGCGCTCGGCTTCCGGAGGATTGATGTTGGTGAGGGCACGGAAGCGCAACTCCCCTCTTCTGTAGTCGCTGAGTGGGATCCGCGGCCTGGGTGAGTCCAGCAGGAATGGGTTGCCTCCATTCGCCCGGATCATCGGGTCGTAACGGAGCAGCGGCCAGTGGCCGCTCGCGACGGCCTTGTACTGTTGCTCGAGCCCGTCTCGCATCTCGATCCCGTGGGCGATGCAGTGGCTGTAGGCGATCAGCAGCGAAGGCCCGTCGTAGGCCTCGGCCTCGCGGAATGCGCTCAGCGTCTGCTGGGGATCGGCGCCCATTGCGACCCGCGCGACGTACACGTTGGCGTAGGCGATCGCCTGCAACGCCAAGTCCTTCGTCGGCATCGTCTTACCGGCGGAGGCGAACTTCGCGACCGCACCGAGCGGGGTCGCCTTCGACATCTGCCCGCCGGTATTGGAGTAGACCTCGGTGTCGAGCACGAGCACGTTCACGTTCCGTCCGCTGGCGAGGACATGATCGAGACCGCCCGAGCCGATGTCGTACGCCCAGCCGTCGCCGCCGACGATCCACACGCTTCGCCGGATCAGGTGATCGATCACGCTGAGCAGGTCTGCGACCGGCGGTTGGTCCAGTCCGGTGAGCCGTCGCTGAAGCTCAGCGATTCGTTCGCGCTGCGCGCGCAGTTCTGACTCGCGCAACTGCGGCGCTTGGAGAATCTCGTCGACCAACTGCGGGCCGAGCACATCACGCATCTCGATCAGTCGCCGACGAGCAAGCTCGGTGTGGCGGTCGGCGGCAAGCCCCAGGCCGAGCCCGAACTCAGCGTTGTCCTCGAAGAGCGAGTTGGACCACGCTGGACCGTGCCCGTCGGCGTTGACCGTCCACGGTGTCGTGGGCAGGTTGCCGCCGTAGATAGACGAGCACCCGGTCGCATTCGCGATCGTCAGCCGGTCACCGAACAGCTGCGAGACAAGCTTCAAATACGGGGTCTCGCCGCAACCGGCGCACGCGCCGGAGAACTCAAACAGCGGCTCCAGGAACTGGGTGCCGCGGACGGTGCCAAAGTCGACCCTCGAGCGGTCACTCGCCGGCAGCGCCTCGAAGAACGCGATCTTCTCCCGCTCGCCGTCCAGCGGCTCGAGCCCGGCCAGGTTGATCGCCTTGCGCCCAGGGTCTCCGGGCGCCGAAACCGGGCACGCCTGGACGCACAGCTCGCAGCCGGTGCAGTCCTCGGCATAGACCTGCAGTGTGTAACGCGTGTCCGGGACCCCCGGAGCGTTGAGCGGCGCCGACAGAAATCCCTCCGGCGCCCCCTCGAGACGGGATTGCTCGTACTGGCGGGAGCGGATCACGCTGTGCGGGCAGACGAAGCTGCAGTTGCCGCACTGGATGCACAGCTCCGGGTCCCAGACCGCGACCAGCTCGGACACCCTGCGCTTCTCGTACGCCGTCGTGCCGCTCGGGTACGTGCCGTCGACGGGCAGCGCGCTAACCGGCAACTGATCACCGCGGCCGGCCATCATCGCCGCCGTCACGGTCCGCACGAACTCTGGCGCGTGCGCGGGTACCGTCGGTGCCAGCTCGCGGGTGCCCGTCGCCCGCTCTGGCACCTCCACGCGGTGAAGGGCTTCTACGGAGCGGTCGACTGCGGTCTGGTTGCGCCGCACCACCTCGGCTCCGCGCTTGCCGTACGTCTTGGCGATCGCGACCTTGATCCGCTCGATCGCCTGCCCACGTTCGAGCACGCCTGAGATCGCAAAGAAGCAGGTCTGCAGCACGGTGTTGGTTCGTCCGGCCAGACCCGCGTCGCGGGCGATCCGCCCAGCGTCGATCACATACAGCTCGATCCCCTTGGCGATGATCTGCCCTTGGACCGGGCGCGCGAGTGCGGCCCAGACTCGATCCGGTGGCTCGCGGGTGTTGAGCAACACCGTCGCTCCGGGAGCCGCCCGATCGAGCACCTCGGCACGCTCGAGCAAGCCGAACTGGTGGCAGCCGACGAAGCTCGCCTGAGAGATCAGATACGGCGCGTTAATCGGCTCCGGCCCGAAGCGCAGGTGCGAGACCGTCTGCGAGCCGGACTTCTTGGAGTCGTAGACGAAGTACCCCTGAGCGTGGAGTTCCTCCTCGGAGCCGAGGATCTTGATCGTGTTCTTGTTCGCTCCGACAGTCCCGTCGGAGCCGAGGCCGAAGAACACCGCCCGCACCGTCTCCGGTGGCTCGATGTCAAGCGATGCGTCGTACTCGAGGCTCGTACCTGAGACATCGTCGGTGATCCCGATCGTGAATCGCCGCTTCGGCCGCTCCCTTCCGAGCTCCTCGAACACGCCGGCGACCATCGCCGGGGTGAATTCCTTCGACGAGAGGCCATAGCGACCGCCGATCACGCTCGGCATCAGCTCGCGCTCACCGTCCGCATGGGACTCGCTCAACGTCGCGAGCACGTCGAGGAACAGCGGCTCGCCGAGCGAGCCGGGCTCCTTGGTCCGGTCGAGCACGGCGACGTGCCGGACGCTCGGGGGAAGCGCCTCCACCAGCGCCCGGGCGGGAAACGGCCGGTACAGCCGGAGCTGCGCGACGCCGACTCGCTCGCCGCGCGCCTGCAGGTAGGCCACCGTCTCACGCACCGTGTCCCCACCCGAGCCCATGACCACCAGCACGCGCTCCGCGTGGGGGTGGCCGCTGTAGTCGACCAGTCCGTAGTGGCGGCCGGTGCGATCGCCGAGCTGCCGCATCGCCGTCTGAACCACGTGCGGAACGCGGTCATAAAACGGGTTGACGGTCTCTCGCGCCTGGAAGTAGACGTCAGGGTTCTGCGCGGTACCACGGATGAACGGCCGCTCCGGCGACAGCCCGCGCTCACGGTGCGCGCGGACGAGCTTCTCGGGAATGAGCGACCGGATGTCCTCGTCGGAGAGCAGCTCGATCGTGTTCAGCTCGTGAGAGGTGCGGAATCCGTCGAAGAAATGCGCGAACGGCACCCGGGTCGCGAGCGTCGCCGCATGCGCCACGAGCGCCAGGTCGTGGGCCTCCTGCACTGACGCAGACGCCAGCAGGGCAAAGCCAGTCTGGCGCACCGCCATTACGTCGGAGTGGTCGCCGAAAATCGACAGCCCCTGCGCCGCCAGCGAGCGCGCGGCCACGTGGATCACGGCCGCGGTCAGCTCCCCGGCGATTTTGTACATGTTCGGGATCATCAGCAGCAGACCCTGAGAGGCGGTGAACGTCGTCGCCAGCGCGCCTCCCTGTAACGCGCCGTGCAGCGCGCCCGACGCTCCGCCCTCGCTCTGCATCTCGACCACCGCAGGAACGGTGCCCCACACGTTCGGCAGCGCGCGCCCGGACCACTCATCGGCCAGCTCGGCCATCGGCGAGGACGGCGTGATCGGGTAGATGCAGCAGACCTCGCTGCAGCGGTAGGCGACCGAGGCCGCCGCCTCGTTGCCATCTACGATCGTGCGCATCAGTGCGGCTCCGGGAACATCTCGATTGAGTGGACCGGGCACTGCTCGTAGCACGCTGCGCAGCCCGTGCACTTGTCGTAGTCGAACCGGTAGCGGTGGCCGGAACCGAGCTTGATCACCGCGTCCTCCGGGCACGCCCCGAGGCACCCATCGCATTCGCAGCAGTTCCCGCACGACAGGCACCTACGCGCCTCGAACGTGGCCTCCTCGACCGACAGGGCGCCGACGACTTCTCCGAATCCCGCCAGCCGCTCATGCGCCTCGAGCTCGGGCTGCTGGCGGCGGGTGGCGTCGCCGAAGAACCACAGGTTCAGCATGTCGAACGTCGCAGTGTCGTGTTTCGGCGCGCTCTTCGGCGCGCTGTCGCGAAGCCACGCATCGATGTGGCGCGCTGCCCTCTTCCCATGACCGACTCCGATCGTCACCGTGCGCTCGCTGGGCACCATATCCCCGCCTGCGAACAGTCCGGGCGACCCGGTCATCATCGACGTCGACACTTGTACGGTGCCGTCGCGGTCGAACTCGACTCCCTGCACTGCACGCAGGAATCCCGTGTCAGTGTCCTGACCGAGCGCCAGGATCACGGTGTCTGCCGCAAGGGTTTCGAACCGCCCGGTTGGCTGCGGGAAACCGGAATCGTCCAGCTCCATCACCTCGACCTGCAGCTCCGGCCCCTGCACGGCAGTGATCGTTCGCAACCAGTTGATCCGCACGCCTTCGCTCTCGGCGTCCTCCGCCTCCTCCTCGTGGGCCGGCATCTGCGCGCGCGTGCGGCGGTAGACGATCAACGCCTCCTCGGCTCCCAGCCGGCGAGCCGTCCTGGCGGCGTCCATCGCGGTGTTGCCGCCGCCATAGACCGCGACCCGTCGCCCGATCACCGGTTGCTCCCCCACGGCGACACTTCGCAGGAACGAGACCGCATCCACGATCGGCCCGGCGTCCACGGCTGGGATGTCCACGCGCTTTGAGAGATGCGCGCCGACGGCGACGAAGACCGCATCGAACCGGCCCTCGTCACGCTCGGCGGCGAGGTCCTCGACGCGATGAGAGGAAATGATGCGAACACCCAGCATGACGATGCGCTCAAGCTCGGCGTCGAGCACGTCGCGCGGCATTCTGTAGGCGGGGATCCCGTAGCGCATCATCCCGCCCGGCTGCTCGCCGGCGTCGCGGATCTCGACCTCGTGGCCGAGTCGCGCCAGGTGGTAGGCGGCTGACAGGCCGCTCGGCCCGGACCCGATCACCAGCACGCGCATGCCGCTGGCGGCGACAGGCGGATCGAACAGCCAGCCCTTCTCTCGCGCGAGGTCGCCCAGGAACCGCTCGACCGAGTGAATCGCGACCGCGCTGTCAAGATTGGCGCGGTTGCAGACGCTCTCGCAAGGGTGATAGCAGACCCGTCCATGGATCGCCGGGAGCGGATTGTCAGCGACCAGCTGGCGCCAGGCCTGCTCATGGTCGCCGGCCTGGGTATGCGCCAGCCACGCTTGGATGTTCTCCCCCGCGGGGCAGCCCGCATTGCACGGGGGCAACAGATCGACGTACACCGGGCGGCGCTCCCGGATGGGCCCCGCGCGCGCACGGCCATGCACGAGGTCGGGCAGCGGTGTGACGTCCCGCTGCAGCCCGCTCATCGAGCACGACCATCAGGACCGCCAACCGGCCCGCGGCACAACAACGCCGGCGGCCACGCGATGAACCAAGAATCATCCGTTCTGCTGGCGACCGTTACGCATCTGGTGCCCATCCCAACTCCTCTCGTCCCCAGCGGCCGCAAATCGGCAGCCAGCGCAGGTCCGGTCGGTAAGCCCTCGTCGCCGAAACGGAGCCCGGCGCCGTGACAGCCGATGAGGCCTTCCCGGCGCTCAGATGCTCCGAAACGGGCGGAGTGAGCGATGTTAGACGCACCATACAGCTGCCGACACGACATGCCCAACGCGGTCTGACGGTCTGAACTAGGGCGCGCGCACCCGAGTCCGTGTCGCGATCACAAGTCGGTCGTCGTTCGTTCGGCGCTGGCCGTCAATGAGGAGGATCGTCGTCGAGTGCTCGCGCCGCCATCCGTACGAGGTCGCCGTGAGCGCCTTGGCTGGGCTCCGCGAATCACTGCGCTCGCGGACTCGTTCGGTTGTACGGTCGTTGACGACGCAGCTGATCAGGCGGTGAGCGTGTGCCGTAAGCGCCACACGGCGACCGTCGTAGCGAGCGCAGCGAAGCCGAGGAGGACGCCGATCTCCGGGAGGACGCTGATCAGGTCCCCGCCGTGTTTGAGCAGCTTGGAAAAGGCGTCGTTGGCCCATGCGTGGGGAGTGATGTGCGCGATTGCGCGGGCGGTTGCTGGGAACACTTCGAGTGGGGCCATCGAGCCTCCCAGCGCCGCGAGTCCGAGTCCGAGCAGGAATGCGACCGGACGAGCCTGCTCCTCCGTCTGGCACAGGCTGCCGACGAGCACGGCCGCGCCAGTGCCGACAAGACAGAAGGACAGAATCACCGCGGCGGTGCCCAGTGGGTTTCCCCAGGTGACCCCGAAGAACAGCATCGAGCCGAGGACAATGATCAGCGCCTGGGCGAGGGCGACCGCGAGTCGGCCGAGGAGCTGGCCGGCGACAATCGTCCGAGTGGAGGTCGGGGTCGAGAGAATCCGGCGGGCGATTCCGAGCCTGCGCGTCTCGATCATGAACGCCGCGCCTGTCAGCGAGGTGAAGAAGATGAACAGGACGAGTTCGGTGCTCGCGCCTTGCTGGAAGCGGCCAGTGGTGACCGCGTAGGGACTGCCGTCGGGTGCCGTCAGGACGGTCTGTACCCGCGGGACCCGCGTGACGACCGCGTTGACACGGGCAAGCGCGACCGCGAACGGCAGGTTCAGCTGTCGCTCCAGCACCTGTGCCGCGGCGATCGTGCGGCTTTGGTCGGCCGCAACCGATTGGACAGTCGGGCGCAACTGCTGGGCGACCGAATTCGGGCGGTCGAAAAAGCCGAGCGTCACGCTCCGGCCGTGCTCGAGGAGGTCGTCGTAGCTGGCGGGTATCACCAAGCCGGCGTCAACGTCTCCCTGGGCAACGGCCTTCTGAAGGGAGGAGGAGCTCTGGTAGTGGATGAGCTGCGTGGAGGGGCGGTTTGCCAGCGTGGTGATGAACTGCCGTGCCACCGGTCCGCGGTCGCGTTCGAGCACGCCGATGCGCGCCTTCTGCGAGCCGCCGAACGCGGCGCCAAGCAGGAGGATGATCAGCATCGGCAGGACGAACAGGAAGAACAGGTTGCCGCGCCAGCGGAGCAGCCGGCGCAGGTCGTTAGCGGCGATCGTGATCACCTTCATGGCGCAACGAGCTTCCCGATACGCGTGTACGCGACTGCTCCCGTAATCACGGCGACCGCTAGGATGGCCGCCGCAGGACCGAGGACCGCGCTCACACCCGCCCCGCCGGCCATGTTCTCCAACCCCCGGATGAACCACGCCTGAGGGGTGGCCAGGCTGGCGGCGGCGAGCGCCCCGCCCGCTTGGGCTATGGGGAAGAACGCACCCCCGAGCATTCCAAGCACGAGCGCGACCATCGCCTGCCAGGACTGCGCCTGATCGGGCGTCCTCGCGAGCGTGGCCACGAGCGTCATGATCGCCGTCGCCGCGAGCACGCCGGCTCCGATCAGGATCGCCACGCCGAGGACGTTGCCCCACTGAGCCGAAAGCAGGAAGTGGGTCGCCACCGCGAGTACGACCATGCTCACGAAGCCCACAACCAAGCTCGTAAGCAGCTTGCCAGCCAGGATCGCATTGCGGCTGATCGGCGCCACGAGGATCCGCGCGAGCGTCCCGTCGCGTCGCTCCTCGAGCAGGCTCGCGGTCCCGAATTGCACGGTGAAGAACAGGAAGAACACAGCCATCCCGGCCGCATAGAACGTCCCCGCATCGAGCTGACGGCTCTTCGTCGAGATGTCCGCGATCAATATCGGCGTGGGTATCGCAGCCGCCAGCCGGTTGCTGATCGTCCTGGCGCCCGTGGCCGCGACCACGATCCGTGCCGTGTCCGTCGCGTCCGCGAACGACCGCGCGATCGACTCGGCGACTTGCGCCCCGATGGTGGAGTCAAGGCTGCCGATCACCCGCAGAGACGCCGAGCCGCCGTGGCCGACCGCGGTCGAGAATCCGGCCGGTAGGACGAACGTGGCCGAGACCTTGGCCTGATCTGCCGCGCTCCGACCGGCGGCCAGCGAAGGCTCCCGGATCACGGTAATCAGCCCGCGGCGCTCGAGCGGGGTCAGCGCGTTGGTGTTGAACGCTTGCGCTGCCGGTCCGTGATCCTGATCGACCAGCCCGAACTTGAACGAGATGCGACCGCCGATCGCGTTGTGGAAGATCAGCCCGAAGATCGACGCGAGTACCAGCGGGACGACGATCGCGACCAGCAGTGCCGAGCGATCGCGCAGCCGCTGCCGCAAGTCCTTGCCAAGGATGACAAGCGCCGGGCGCATCGATCAGTCACGCAGGGCCTTACCCGTGAGGTGCAGGAACACCGCCTCGAGATCAGGCTCGATGACCTCGACCGAGCCAACCGCGGCGCCAGCGTCCGCACTTGTGCGCAGCAGCTCGGGCAGAACGCTCCTGGCGTGATCGACGATCAGTTCGATTCCGCCGTCCTGCACGCTCGCGGCACGAACTTCCGGCAGCATCAGACTCGCCTTCGCGGCCGCGCCCAGATCGCCCGTGCCCTCCAACGAGACACGGTCGTGCTCCCCGACGAGAGCGACGAGCTCCGCCCGCGTGCCCTCAGCCTTGAGCTCCCCGAGGTCGACGATCCCGATCCGGTCACACAGCCGCTCGGCCTCCTCCATGTAATGGGTGGTGTAGAGGACCGCCATCCCCTCGCCAGAGAGCTTTTCAACGCTCTCGAGGATCGCGTTGCGGCTCTGCGGATCGACGCCGACCGTCGGCTCATCCAAGATCAGCAGCCGCGGACGGTGCAGCAACCCGACGCCGATGTTCAGCCGCCGCTGCATCCCACCGGAGAAGTCCCGGGTCTGCTCGCCCGCGCGTTCGGCGAGGCCAACCACCCTCAGCACCTCATCCACACGAACACGGACGTCATCCGGCCGCAGTCCGTACAGGCGGGCGAAGAACTGAAGATTCTCGCGGGCGCTCAGATCCGGATAGATCGCGAGCTCCTGCGGTACGTAGCCAATCGCTGCCTTCTCGTCGACGCTCCGGGAGGTCAGACGGCTGCCGGCGACGAACACCTCTCCCGAGTCGGGCTCGAGCAGCCCACATACCATCGAGATCGTCGTCGTCTTCCCGGCGCCATTCGGACCCAGGAGACCGTACGTCTCTCCCTCGGCGATCTGAAAGCTGACCCCGCGGACCGCCTCAACTTCGCCGAAGCGCTTATGAACGTCGATGCAGTCGAGCACCCGATCCTGCTCCAGTGAACCTGAACTCGCACCGGCAACCTGCTCAACAGCTGCCATGGCGAGACTATTCCAACCGAGCACTCGGATGCCATCCGTGCAACCGCCCACCGAACATCGGGGGACTACTCGACCGAGTCGAGGAGCCCCGCCGCGAGACCAGTTGGCTGACAACAGTCGCCTGGCCGACCCCGCCCAGGCCAACAGCAGCCCCGATAGCCCGGCATGAGCGCCTTCGCCCTCGAGGACCGAGTCGTCTACCACACCTACTCAGCCTATGCGCGCGGCCTGGACGGGCTGTAGGGCATGTACCAGTGGCTGGACCGGGCGCCGAAGGGGCGCAACGAGACCGGGGCGTGGTTCCGCCGGCGGGACGAGTACGGGAGTTCGCTTCAGGATCGGAGCGGCGGTAGCCAGTGAAGCGAGCGTCATAATCGGGCTGCGCGGCTCCGGAGGACCGTTCCTGACCGCATTTGGTGCGAGAGTGCTTGGCACGCCATCCGGTGAGAGCCGAGCGGACAGTGCCGATCCCGGGTTGGTCGGCATGTTCCTGCTCGGCTCGGGTTGATCCACCAAGAAAGGACCATGAACCGATGATCACGAAGCTTGACTTTGTTGCGATCCCGTCGCAGGATTCAGAGCGATCGCGTCGCTTCTATGGGGAGACTCTCGGGCTACGTCCAGACGCCCACGGGCAGTTCGAATTCTGGGCGGGGGAGACGTGTCTCGGCATCTGGGAGCCAAAGCGGCTCGGGATGGAGTTCGCGCCCCAGAAGAACGGACATCTCGCTTTGCACGTCGATGACGTCGCCGCGGCGCGCGGTGCGCTGGAGGACAAGGGGGTCAGGTTCGCCGGCGAGACGTTTGACACCGGTGTCTGCCACATGGCGTTCTTCACCGATCCGGACGGCAACGACCTGATGCTGCATCATCGCTACGCGCCGTACGCGGAGTGAGTCAACCGCGGCGCCGACACCTGGCGATCGCCAGCCGCCGTCACAACCGAGATCAGCCCTGCCGACGTCTCCGTGACCCGGACCCCCTCATCCGCGCAGCCGGTAGCTCACTACCGCGCCATCGTTTTCGGAGATCACCTGACCGGCATTCTCGAGAAGGTCGAGATGCCCTTGAGCGTGCGCGAGGCCCAGAACGAGTCGTGCTCCTTCTGGCTGCCATTGCAGGCGGCGCGCTACCTCAAACGGTGTCGCCGGACCGGCACGCAGGATCGTCTCGATCTCGTCGGCCCGCTGGCGGCTGTGGGAGCGCAGCCGGGCGGCCAGGACGTCAACCTCGGTGAACGCTCGACCGTGACCGGGGAGCACCACTTTCGGGTTCAGCGCAACGAACCTCGACAGGCTCACCAGGTATTCGACCAGGCTGCGGCGACGGAGGAGACCGTCGCCATTTTCGAGACTGGGTACAGGGATGATTCGCGCCAACAGATGGTCTCCGCTGAAAAGGACGCGCGCGGTCGGGTCCCACAAGGAAAGATGACCTTCCGCGTGTCCCGGGGTGACCATGCACCGGAGCTGGCGTCCGCCGGCGGATAGGACGTCTCCGTCGCGGACGCCCGTGACCATGCTCGGACGTGGCCGTCGGACCACCCGCGCGATGGCGGCGTCCGTTTCCACGATCAGGGAGCGTGCCACTGCATCGGGCACACCGAGCCGAAGTAGGAGCTCGCGCCTGGACTGAACGTCTGCCGGTTCAAGAAGGCTCGCTACCTCAGGAAGGCCGCACACGATCCGCGCGTCCGCGCGGGCCGCCAGCACCGCCGCAGCGCCGCAATGATCAGCGTGATGATGGGTGACGATGATCTGCTCGATATCGTCGAAGTCGCGGCCGTTCGAGTTCAGCAGCTCTCTCAACTTCGCGAGCGACCCGGGTTGCAGCGTTCCCGGGTCCAGCACGGTGACCGGTCGCTCAAGCAGCACGTAGCAATTGACGCGCCCCACACGAAACGGTGTCGGCAGACTCACCCGGCTCACCCCATCGGGCAAGGCCTCCACAAACGCTGGCAACACTGACGCCATCGCGGCCACCGTACAGCCAACCTGTCCTCGCCGCGGCGAACAGATCCCGCTCGCACCGGAAGCCTCACCGCGTGGGATCCGCTCCGACACGAACGAGATCCGAAACCCCCGCGCGGCCCTCAGATTGCACGATCGCATCCCAGGGCCTCCGATTACAGCAGGGCACAGCGATTGACGGCAACCCGCCCGCGCTGGGTACCGATATCGCTCGAAACGGCCACATCTTCCAATTGACGGCGCGGCGGATCATGGCCGATCTCGCACGCGTCCCCGATAGCCACTTGACGCCTCCGAGGGAAAGCCGGGTTGGGCTCGCACCCTGCAGCGGACCCACCGGCTGGGGCAGCCATGCGTCAAGTCGCGGGCTGGCGCGCGGCCACGAATTGCGCGAGGCCCGATACGCGCTGTTGGACGTCGATCAGGCCGTGGGCGGTCAGTGCACGTGTTAGCTCGTTGCGGCCGAACACGCGCACGCCGGTGAGGCTCTTTAGGAGGGGGCTGGTGACGGCTGCGGGCAGAGGACCGCGGTTGCAGCTCGAGAGCAGCGCGACCCGGCCGCCGGGCGCGAGCACCCGCGCGATCTCATCCACGGCTCGCATCGGACGCTCGATCAGGTAGAGCGCAGCGAAGCAGCAGATCGCGTCGAAGCTGCCGTCGCGGAACGGCAACGCGCAGGCGTCCGCGCGCAGGTAGGCGACATTGTCGGCGTCGGTCTCCTGCACCGCGCGCGCCAGCATCGTCCTCGACGCGTCGAGAGCGACCACCACGCCGTCGCCCGTGGCGCGGGCGAAGCCGCGGGTGAAGCTGCCCGTGCCGCAGGCCACGTCGAGCACCCGCTCGCCGCCCGTGAGGGAGAGCATCTCGAGCGCGATCCGGTGCTCGCCGCGCATCCCGGGCCCCATTGCGCCCATCAGCACGCGTCCGCCCAGCGGACGCCAGAGCCGCTCATAGATCAGCGGCAGCCCGCGGCTGGCCATCAACCGCTGGCCCGGGTGTGAGCCGGTCGGGTCCTCGTCGCCGAGCAGATCGAGATACCCGTCCCGCAGTTGCAGACGGGCCGGCCGCCGCGCCGGCTGGAACAGATCGAGTGCGCGACCGACCGCGGAGGACGCAAAGACGCTGCTCATGGCGTTTTGCATCATCGTTGAGACCGGCGCTTGCGTCTATCTAACGGGCAACGCATAACCGGTAGAGGTCGAGCCGTTCGTCAAAGTACATCTCAGCCGCGGACGCCGCCGTCGCGCTGTCGCTCCGTGGCGCGCACACCCGCCCGCGGCAGGGTGTCGCGCGCCTCGGCAGCCTTGACCAGCTCGGCCATTGAGCGCTCGATCCCCCTGCACAGGACACCGATGTCAGGCGCGCGGTCGTAGTCACCCGTGACGCCAAAGCCGAGCGCGCCGTCGTAGGAGAAGATCGCCACCCCGACCCGTACATGGCCGGCCAGCGGAACGTACGGAAAGCACTCGAGCATTCGCCGACCGGCCGCGTACAGCGGCCGTTGAGGCCCGGGGACGTTCGTCGTGACCGTGTTGACGCTCCGCTGCGGCATGCGGGTCGCGGCCCGCAGGGCGAGTGACAGCAGCATCGCGGGTGCGAAGCCGGACAGGCCTACGAGCACGTCGCCCGCCACGGCCTCTTGCGAGCCCTTCAGATGCTCCATCTGCCCAGTCACCGAAACAAGCCGCTCAACCGGATCCTCGATCCCCACCGGCAGGTCCGCAAAGATTGCCGAAACCCGGTTGTTGTACTCGCCCTGCTCGTCGGCCGCGCGCACCGACACGGGCACGAGCGAGCGCACGACCCGGTCTGTCGGTTCACCCCTCGAGGCCAACAGCTCGCGAAAACCACCCGCGATCGCGGTGAGAACCACGTCGTTGACCGTGCCGCCCAGCGCATTGCGGATCAGCTTGACTTCAGAGAGCCGTGAGCGCGCCCAGTCCCAGCGGCGATGCGGCCCGATCGGCCCGTTGAGCGACGACGCGCGCGGGGGTCGCAGGATCCCGCTCAGCGTCGAGAGCCCCTCGACCGTCCCGACCGCGCGCTCGGCCGCGCGGCGCGGCGAATCCAGCACTGACCGCAGACCCTCGAAGGGACTGCGCGCCCGGTGAGCGAGGGCACGGCCCGCGAGCTCCGCGCCGGGAGGCTGACGTTCCGGGCTCCAGGCCGCGGGCATCACAAGCTCCGGCTCGCGCTGCTCGTCAAGGATCGCCCGCAGTAGCTCGGCCCCGGAGACACCGTCCACCATCGAGTGATGCAGCTTGGTGATCAACACCCAGCGGCGCTCGCTGAGCCCCTCGATCATCCACATCTCCCATAGCGGCTTGTGGCGATCAAGCTGCTGCGACATGACGCGGCCGATCAGCACGCGCAGCTCCTCATCGCCGCCCGGATCGGGCAGCGCCGTGCGGCGCACGTGATAGCCGAGGTTGAAATGCGGATCGTCCACCCATACCGGCCGACCCAGCGCGAACGGCACAAAGTGAACCTTCTGCCGATACCGCGGAACCTGCGGCAGGTTCGCCCGCACCCGCTCAACGAGCGCGTCATAGGGCGGCGGCGGGCCCTCGAGGATCGCCACCGCACCGATGTGAAAGTGACTAACCGCGTCCTCGAGATGCAGGAACGAAGCGTCTTGGGAGCTCAGACGCCGCATCCACGCCGTTTCCTCATCGGGGGCAAAGCGCCGCGGCCGGCGGGACGCGCGATCGCCCAGCGCTCGAAGGTCCGTGATCGTCGGGTGCGGCTCGGCTGATCTCAGTGGCCATCGTTCGCTCGGTCGGACTGCGCTGCGTCGGACTGCGGCCTGACGTGGCTGCCCATCGTCGCAGCCCGGTGGCCTCCCGTCATCCGTACTGACCCACACCAGCTGATCGGGCAGTACGGAATCCCGGTCCGTTCGCTCGCCGCAGTCGTCGGTCGCGAGCTGGTAGCGGGGCGAAGGACTGAGAATCGGGATCACGCTCTAGCGCGCCGAAGGTCACACGCTCGAGTCGGGCGCCTACAAGACCGGCGACGTCGGCTACCTCGACGCCGACGGCCATCTGATCTATGGAGGTCGGAGCAAGGACATCATCCGGCGCGGCGGCATTACCTTCGTACCAGCGGAGATCGAGACCGCCATCATGAGGCATCCGGCGATCCGGGAGGCTGCGGTCGTGGCCGCTTCCCGACGCCCGGCTTGGTGAGCGCGTGCGCCCGCCGAGATGCAGTTAGCGGCCTATCAGAGGCGCGAACGTCTGGACGCCGCGTTCGGCACCTGCCCCGTTGATCGACCGATGTCGGTGACTCCTATGTCAATGGCTTGTCGCTGTTTGCGGAACCGCAACGCGCCCGTGGCTATCCGGCGCAGGGCATGAAGTAGGAAGCGCTGGCGATGATCGGGACGGGGGTAGTGTTGGTGGTCCGGCGCGCGTACGCGTGGACCAACAACGGCCACCATCATCGACGGCCCCTACGGGAGCTTGCGGCCGAGCCAGTCCTCGTAGAATCCCTCGAGATCCGGCAGGAAGTCGTGGACGACGGGGTAGCCGGGCGGCACGGCCTCGACCTCGAGCAGGGTATGGCAGCCGGGGCAGAAGTACTCCCGCAGCGAGTTGTAGTCGGGGTGCCCGTGCATCTTCTCGGGATAGATCTCTTGGAGCTGCGCGGGTGTCGAGCGGACGTTGATCAGCGCCTCGAGCTTCCAGTTCTCGCGGTAGTCACAGAACTCGTGGCCGCAGTCACACTTCACCACGTAGCTGCCACCGCCCTTCGCCACGATGAACAGGTGCTCGCCGAACGGCAGCACGATCTGATCGTCCCAGGGGACCCGCTGCTGGAGCACCGTCAGGTACTTGTCGAAGCGGTCGGCGTCCTTGTACGAGGACTGGATCGCGCGGACTTGGCCGCGCGGGAGCTTCTCGTCGATCAGGTCGCGGAGCGTCTCCGCGTCGAGCTTCACGACCCGGCCCCCTGCGCAAGCAATGCCTTCGAGAGCTCGACCTGCGGTGTGGCCACCGGGAAGTCGAAGTCCTCAGGCAGGTCCCAGAATTCGCGGAACTCGCGTGCCCAACGCTCCGACAGGCGCATCGATTCGGCGTACATCCGCTGTACCGGCTCGATCATGTTGTGGTCGAGCACGCGCTGGCGCTCCTGCTTCATCCACTCGCGCACGGGCACCGCCGTGCGGCCACGCTGCTCGCGGAGCCGTGCGCGCCGCGTGTCGGTGGCCTGCCGGTCGCCCGGCACGACGCCGTAGACGGACTCCGCGTAGCGTTCGAGCAGGAAGCCACCCCGGATGTCCTCCTGCACTGACTCGTACGGCCGCTCCAGTGGATCGCCCAGGCCGGCGCCGCCGCGGAACATGCACAGGTAGAGGTCGCCGTGGCTCATCACCTCGGGCAGCGTGGTCGCCTCGATGTCGAAGTCGTGCCGGCCACCAACTGCGCGCTGGAGCGCTGAGCTCGCCGGGTCGGGCTCGCTCAGCGGGTAGGGCTCGCGCGACTGCGCGAGCTCGAGCAGATTGCTGCCGCGCACGTTGTGCCGGTAGCCAGTAGCGGCCGGATAGCCGCCCCACAGCCCGGCCTGGATGAAGCAGTAGCCGTTGCCGATGTTCTGCATCTCGTAAAAGGGCGTCTTCCACGCGAGCCGGAGACATTCATAGCCGGAGCCACCGCGGTGGCGCCCCGGCCCGGCTGTGTTCGGCTTCACGCGCTGTGACAGGTACAGGAAGGGCTCGATCATCTCCCACATCTCCATGTCGCCCATGTCGCCCTCGGGGTTCCACATGGCCGCTGCGTAGTCGAGCCCGTCGAGCACCATCTTGGCCCCGCCGCCCACGCACGAGAGGCCGAAGTTGGTGGTGGCGGATTGCCTGCCGTACTGGTCGACCCCCCCGCCTTGGAACGCGTTGGCGGTGAGCCCGTAGGGGGCGAGCACCTCCTCCACGAAGCCCCGCGCTTGCAGCGCGCGCGAAACCGACTTGACGAATCCCGTGAACGACGGGATCAGGAAGCTCCAAGCGATCCCGGTGGAGCACTGCGGGTTAGAGTGGTTACACCAGGTGCCCGGGGGGAAGTTCGACCGCAGGCCGAAGTAGGCGCCGTCGTTGACCTTGTCGTTGCAGATCAACAGCTGCGTGAGCTGCACCCAGATCGCGCCCTGCATCGCGGACGGCGTGCAGTTCATCGAGTGATAGCCCCACGCAGACGCGCCCTCGTAGTCGAGCTCGAGGATCCCCTCACGGGTAATGCGCAACTCGAGCGGAGCGTGCATCAGCGTGTCGCGCCGTGCGTAGGAGGGCAGTTGCTCCTCCTTGGCGAACGGCACTTCGCTGAACGCCGGCGCCCGGTAGCGACCCGGCACGGTCAGCTCGCGCAGGCGGCTCTGGAAGGAGCGCCTTCCGTCCTCGATCACCTCGCGGATGAAGCGCTTGTAGGTATCGATGCCCTCCGCGAGCACGACTCGCTCCACCGCCTCCCTGATCATGTGGCAGCCTGCCAGGCGCGTCTTCTCGTCGAGCGTCCAGTACATCGGTGTCCGGGTGCCCTTGAGCCCGGCGAGGACGTGGTCACGCCAGAGCTGGTCGCCCGAGCCGATCTTCTTCGCCGGGAGGTCGATGCCGTCCTCGAAGCGGCTGATCGGGCCGACAGGGACCGAGCCGGGTGTCTTCGCGCCGATGTCGATCTCGTGCGTAACGCCCGCGGCCCAGCCGATGAGCTCGTCCTCCCAGAAGATCGGCACGATCGTCTGGACGTCGGCGTTGTGGACATCGCCTATCGTCGCGTCGTTGTTCGTGAAGATGTCACCGGACGCGATGCCGGGGTTGTGTTCGTAGCCCTGACGGACCATGTACTTGATCGCGTCGGACATCGTGTGGACGTGGACGATGATCCCCGTGGAGAGCGCGACCGAGTCGCCCTCTGGAGTGTAGAGCGCGAAGCAGAGCTCGCCGATCTCCTTGACGATCGGCGAGGCCGAGATGTTCATCGCGGTCTCGCGCGCTGTCACGAGGCCGCCGCGAAGGCGGGAGAAGAGCTTCTCGTAGCGGATCGGGTCACTCGCCTTGAGCGCCAGCTCCTCGATTCCCTGGTAGCGGCCGGTCTGCGCGATCAGGCGCTCGGACTCCTCAAGCATCTCGATCGCTGTGCGCCCGTCCCAGCCGATCCCGCGCCCCTCCCGCCGCTCGAGGTCCTTGGAGCGATCGACGATCGTCATCCCGCTGTCCCTTCCTGTCCGGGAGCAGCCGGGGCCGCGGGCGTGGGGAATGCGCTGCTCACACGTTCTCCAGGTGCCAGATCCGGTGCTCGTCCATCCGCGCCCTCCGGTCGGGGGGAATCGCGAACGTGTCCGCAGGCGACTCGACGACTGCCGGACCCTCGACCAGATGCCCCGGTCTCACCTCGTCCTGCTCGTAGATCGGGGTGTCCACCCACCGTTCGCGCCACCACACCGGCCGGTGGTCCTTGACCGTCGACGGTGAGCCCGAGACGGTCAGCCGCTCCGACGGAAGCGCCGGCTTCTCCACCGGCACCGCGCCGGTGACGATCACGTTCGTCACCAGGTAGCCCAGCTCCGGCGAGCGCGCGCTGCGCGCATACAGCTTCCCGTAGGCATCCTCGAAGGCGGCGATCAGCTCATCCAGGTGCGAGCCTTCGTCCAGCGCCCCGCGAGGCGAGTAGATCTCGAGGTCGTTGAGCTGGCCGAGGTACTGCATGCGCGCGTAATGCCTGAACTGGATCTGCTCCTCGGCGATGCCCGACTTGGCGAACTCCGCCACGACGCGCTCGCGCAGCACCTGCCAGCCGCCCGTGATGTAGAGGCCGACTCCTGCCTTCTGCTCGTCTCCGGCCGTCGGCTCGACCGGCAGGTCGACCGTCAGGTCGTAGCGGTACGCGTAATCACCGCACGCGCACCCGAACGCGGAGAAGCCCGCGGCCCATGCCGGCACGAGCACCTGACGGTAGGGCACCCCGGCGCTGTAGCCCGCCACGTGCAGTGGCCCGCCGCCGCCGTAGCAGAGCAGCGTGTAGTCGACGGGCGAGTAGCCCTTGCCGAGCACCTGCGCGACCGCCTCGTACTTGAGCGTCTCATCGAACAGCTCAATCACGCCGGCCGCCGCCCGCTCGAGCGGGAGTCCGAGCGGCTTCGCGATCTGCTGCTCCACCGCCGCGCGCGCCCGCTCGGCGTCGAGCTTCAGCTCACCGCCAAGGAAATAGTCCGGGTTGATGCGGCCGAGCACCAAGTTGAGGTCGGTGATGGTGGGTGTCTCGAGGCCGCCCTCCGGCCAACAGACGCCGATCGCGGCTCCCGCCGAGTCGGGCCCGAGCTCCGGACGACCGGAGTTCGGCTCGATGCGAACAAACGAGCCGGTGCCGGCGCCGATCGAGTCCACCTGCACCAGCGGCAGGTTGAGGATGAAACGCCCGATGTCCGGCGTCGGCTTGATCGCGAACTCGCCATCGGTGATCAGCGCGATATCGAAGCTCGTGCCGCCGATGTCCGTGCAAACAATGTTCTTGGCACCGACGCTCGGCATCTGATCGGCGAGATAGCGCGCGCCGATAACGCCCCCGATCGGCCCTGAGATCAGCGTCGGGGCGAGCTCGCGGGCGTCGATCGAGATCGTGCCGCCGTGCGCGGCCATGATGCGCAGGTCGAACTTCGCTCCCGCTGTGCGGATGGCGTCACGAACGCGCAGGAGCTGCTCCCGCGAAGGCTCGGCGGCGTACGCCTCGATCAGCGTCGAGTTGAGCCGCGGAAAGTCACGCCGCATCGGGTAGAGCCTGCTCGAGAGGAACACCGGTAGGTCGGGCGCAAGCTCCCCGGTGATCTCGCGGACGCGGTCCTCGTGCGCGGAGTTGCGGTAGCTGTAGAGGAAGTTGACGACGATGCCCTCCACGCCCGCGTCGACGAGCTCCTGCACCGCCTGCCGCGCCTCATCCTCGTAGAGCGGAATCGCTGGCTCGCCAAACAGGTCGGTCCGCTCTCGGACCCCCTTCACCAGCTCGCGCGGCACCAGCGGCTCGTTGTGGTAGTGCGTGGCCACGTGCAGGCGGTCCGAGTACGGGTAGCCAAGGTAGGTCTGGATACCGCGCTCGAGCCGCAGCGCATCCTCCATCCCACCCGTAACGATCAGGCCGATACGCCGTCCCTTGCGCTCGAGCAGGCGGTTGAGCATCGCGGTGCCCGAGTAGATGCCGGACACGATCCGCGGAAGCACGTCCGCCTCCTCCATACCCCAATAGCCAAAGGCGTCACGTGCGGACACCATGAAGCCGACCGCCTCATCCTCGGGCGTCGTCTGCGCCTTGCCGACCACGAACTCGCCGCTACGGTCGACAATGAACGTGTCCGTCATGGTGCCGCCGGCATCGATCGCGAGCACGCGCGGATCCCTGCCGTTCGAAGCTGGCGGAGACGGCACGCCCGCATCGTAGCCCAGGCGCGCAGCGTCGTCGACACCGTCCACGGTCCCGGCAGAGGGACCGCGGTGCTGCGAGGGTGCGGGCTCCTTTCCATCGGGAGTCCGAAGCAGCAGTGGCCTCGAAGGTCGAACCGACCTGCCGCACGCGTTGCAGACTGACAGTCAGTTGGCCGATTACGACCACCGCCGCACCTCCGTCCAGTTCGCAAGTCTTGCGGGGGCTCGAGCGGGCGGCGGGAGACTGTCAGAAGGCCATCGGCAGACGGCGCCGGTGTTTCAGTCAGAGATGAAGTAGAAGGGGTTGGGCAGCTTGAAGGTGCGGTCGGCGTGGCCGCCGTCGAGGTCGGACTGCTGGTCGCCGACGTTGGCGAGGATGTCGTAGCCGCGTCTCTCGATCGCCGCGCGGGTGGAGGACTTGAACTGTTCCGTGCCGGCGCTCGCGGGTTTCTCATAGATCCTGGTCCAGCCCTTGTTGTAGCCGCCGCGACGGAGGTTGGACGTGGTGATCGAATCGATCGCGGCTGGTCGCCCGGTGAGGAAGAACACCGCCACGCCGCTCGCCACAGCGCCCGTGTAGAGCCGGAGCGTCGGCCCGATCGCGGTCCCGTGACCGGTGACCGCAGACAGCGCAAGCGCCGAGGTATCGAAGTTTCCCGCCGAGAGGTCGGCGTAGTTCGACAGCGATGTCTCGTCGATGTCCAGCACGAGCGCCGGTTTGCCGGTCAATCGCAGGGTGCGAACACGGCACTGACGGACGCGCTGATAGAGCGTGCCGTGCGAGGGGATGTGCGGCACGGCCTGGTATGACGTCGTGCACACCCGGCGCCGGGTTCGTGCCGCCACGAGACGCTGGGCGATATAGCTCTCGGCGGCGCGGTCGACCGCGGCCACGTCCCTCCCGTACCCCCCTGCGTCGTGGTACGCCCGGAGCGAGGGGGCGAGCGCGTTGACACCGACCGTGCCGGACTCACCCACCAGCGGCAGCCCGATCGCCGCACGAGCCTGCTGCGCCCGGTGACGCTGCTCGCCGGCCGTGCCGTGCGAGCAGTTGAGCCGCACGCATGCGACCCCACCGCGAGCAGCTGGTCAAGCACCCTCGGTGCATCACACGCCGGGCCGAGCGTGGCGACGATCTTCGTCCGGCGTCTCATGATCACCAGCCAGTCTCTCATCCCTCGAATCGCCCGCCAACAACGTCCCACCGTCGCCTGTACGATTTGAGAAACCGGCCGCAGCCTGGAGGTCGTTCCCGCCGCGCAGCGGGTGCTGTCGTATGCCAGTGTCCGAGCCTCGCTTGACAGTTGCAGTCACCGGTCCGACCGGAACGTTCGGTTTCGGTCTGCTGCCTCTGCTCCAGTCCGACGGGCGGATCGCCCGCGTTGTGGGGATCGCACGGCGTCCGTTCGACCCGTCCGAGCACGGTTGGAGCAAGATGGAGTACCGCCGTGGTGACGTCCGCGACCCGGACGCGTTGCGAGACGCCTTCGACGGCGCCGATGTCGTTGTCCATCTTGCCTTCATGATCACCGGTGCCGCGTCGTTGCAGACGATCCGGGCGATCAATGTCGAGGGGACCCTGAACGCGTTCCGAGCCGCGGCGATTGTCGGCGCAAAGAGATTCGTCTACGCGTCCTCGGTGGCCGCGTATGGCTTCCATTCCGACAATCCGATCGGCATGAGCGAGGACTGGCCCGTGCGCCCTGCGGCCCGCTTGTTCTACGCGCAAGAGAAGGCGGAATTGGAGCAGTTGCTGCGCGCGGAGGCCGAACTGAACCCGGGGCTGGGGCTGTATCTGTTGCGCCCGCCGATCGTGCTCGGACCGCATGCCGTCGGGGCCAAGGCCGCGCTCCCCGCGCCACTGGCAGCCGTCGGGCGCACGATGCTCGATGTCGTGAACCGGCTCCCCGTGCACCTTCCAGCGCTCGCACCGGATATCCCGCTGCAGTTCATCCACGAGGACGACGTCGGTCAGGCGCTGCTTGAGTGCGTGATCGCCGCCGGTCCTCCAGGCGCCTACAACATCGCTGGCGACGGTGTGCTCACCGGAGCCGATGTTGTGCGTGAGTTCGGGCTCTGGCCGGTGTCGATCCCAGCACGACTGATTCGCGCAGCGGCCCGTGCGGCAGTGTCCGTGCCGAGACTACCGTTCACGCCTCCCGCGGCGGAGTGGCTCGAGGCGGCCAGCCACCCGGCGATCATGGACTCAACGAAGGCACGGCAAGAGCTCGGGTGGCGCCCGAAGTACACCGGCCTCCAGGCCCTGCGTGAGACGCTGCACCCGCGGGACCGCGCCGACGGCGGATAGCCGATCGCGGGGCGGTCGGGCGACGCTCCCCTGACCTCATCAATCCCGACGATGACGCGATGGGCGGGTCCGGGCAGCCGTGCGTCAAGGCGCGGGCGGGTGACGGCTCCGGGCGGGGGACCGCGGCTGCAGCTCAGAGCAGCGCGACCGCCAGCGGGCGCAAAGAAGCTGATGCTCGTCGATCGCGAGTCGGGATAGCGAGGCGGTGACGACATGGCTGGCGCCACGCTGATCGCGGCGCCCGAGCGGCTCGCCGTTGATCCCAGCCTCGACGACCACGACCCCTACGACCCACGCCTTCAGCGGGTCGGCATCGCGCTTGCCTACTCGACGAGCGGGGGTTCGAGCAGCGACGCGTTGATGTGTTCGGACAGCGCGGTGGCAGCGGCCCGCTGCGCTGCCAGCCGTTGTTCGTCGTCGTGGGCGCTGAGCAGCGCTGCTGCGTAGGCAGTGGAGGCGGCTTCCCAATGTCCGCGGAGACGGTCGGTGTTCAGCCGCGCTTGGCGGCGCATCGTTTCGACGGCCGTGGCGATCACCTCGGCTGGGGTGTCGGCGTCGTAGGTCTTCTCGTCGTCTGTTTCACGCACGAATGTGAACGTGTGCTGCGCGGTCAGCACTGGCTGGTGCAGCACACGTTCGACACGGGTCGAGGCGTCATCGAGCACCGTGGTTGACACGCTGAACCGCGGGTACGGCTGAATTCCCGCCAGCCAGTCCCGCCTGCGTGCGTCGGCCGCGCGTTGCTGATGTTCGTCGATCGTCAGGCCGAGGTATTCGGCGACGTGCACCCACCCCCAGTGCGTTCCCACCAGCAGGATTCCGATCACGGCGAGGACGGCGTCGAACGCGCCCCCGGCGTTGAACAGAAACTGCCATCCTCCGTACAGCGTCATCGCCGCCCCGCCGATCAAGCTAACGCCGGTGAGGAGCGAGCCCGCCGCCACCAGCCGATCATGCTTGTGAGTGGAGATGGCCGGCTCCTGATGCTGCTCGGTATCAGGCAGATTGAACAGATCCTCGTCCAGCAGACGCGCGTCAGCAGTGGCCCCGAGGAACGCCACCATGCCATGGCGTCCGTCGCTTGTCATGGGGATGCCGTCGCAGTGCTCCTAGGGCCGGTTGCCCCCGGCGCTCGGTGGGAGCGGCTGCGGTGACGGAGCCGGCGTGCGGCTCATGCCGTTGCCGCCGCTCCTCGCGGCGTCCGCGGCGAGGTTGCCCGTGAGCATCCCTTGCTGGACTTGGTCCATCAACGAACCGACCGAGGCCGGCGAGTGGGGCAGCAGCAGCGTGGTCATGTTGCCGTGCTCGCCCACTGACCGGATCGTGTCCATGTACTGCGTCAGAGCGACCAGCCCCATCGCTTCCTTGGGGTCGATGCCCTGTTCGTCCGCGAGCACGGCCAGCGAGTCCTTGAGGCCCTGGGCGATCGCCCGGCGCTCGGCCGCCACCCCTTCGCCGTGAAGACGCATCGATTCGGACTCCGCCTCGGCCTTCTTGATCCGCAGCGTCTTGTCGCCCTCCCCCTGGGCCGTGGCGGCCTCCTGGTTTCGCCGGGCGGCGTTGATGTTGTTCATCGCGTCCTTGACCCGCTGGTCGGGCTCGATGTTCGTGATCAGCGCCTTGATGATCTCGTAGCCGTAGTCGGCCATCTGCGTCTGCAGGGTGTCCTGGATGTGCTTGGCGATCGTGTCCGCGTCGGCGTATGCCTCGTCGAGGTCCATCGTCGGGATGTGTGAGCGGACCACGTCGAAGGCGTAGGACTTCATCTGCACCTCAGGGTCATCTAGCTTGTAGAAGGCGTCCTTGACCTTGTCCTGGTCGGAGCCGACCATGTACTGGATCGCTAGCTTGACCACCACGAACACGTTGTCCTGGGTCTTCGTCTCGATATCCGCGTTGAGCTGCTCGACCTGCAGGCTCATCCGGCCCGCCACCTTCTCGACGAACGGTGACTTGCGCTGAAGGCCGGGTCCGGCAACACGCACGAACCTGCCGAACCGCTCGACGATGGCACGCTCCTGCTGCTCGACGGTGAAAAAGAAAAGAGGCATACGATGTCCTTTCAAGTCTCAGATACCTGCGAACCACCCCTCGGGCGCCCGCGCCACCACGCACTGGCGCGCGTGTTGGGCCTCGGCGGGCTGCCAGCGCCGCCGCCTGGAAAGAAGGTCTGCATATCGTTCACCCTTTCCGAGGGTGGGTCGCTGGCTTCGGCTCCCCACCCTCCGTTGGGGACGGCTCTTCCGTAGCTGAGGACGAAACTGTCCGTGAGGTCGCCGTTCGGCTGTTGGCCGGCGGTGCTCTGCGCGAAATCGCTTCGCAAAAGCGGTGAAATGGCCTGACCGCTCAGCTTACTCCCTCTGGGAACTGGGTCCCCGCCGCGTGCGGCAAGCTCGGTCGTCGAGACGTGGTGCGGGGTGTGGTCAGCCCGGCGGGCAGGCCGACAGGTAGTCGATGACTCCGAGCAGCGGGCGGTGGCCAGGCCGATGCGGGTGTCTGCCGCGCCGTAGTACAGGAACCGCTTGTCGCTCTGCTCGTCGTGGACGAGGCCGCAGGGAAAGACGACGTTCGGGACGTCGCCCGAGACTTCGTAGTCCGCCCCGGGCCCGAGCACCCACTCCTCCGAGCGCCGCAACACGTGCGAAGGAGACTCGAGGTCGAGCAACGCCAATCTCACGCGCGCTGGTCACCCGCTCGGCGCTGCAGAACGCCGCGTCGATCGCCAAGAACATCCTCACCACTCAGGTCCGGTGGCGTCGTCGGCTTTGGACCAGCGCGTGGTTGAGGATCGTCTGGTCGTCGTCTTCGCGGGCGACGACGGCGATCTTGTTCCAGGCGCCGGGGTGGTCGACGCGGTCGTCGTAGGTCTGGGTCCGAAACCGTTCCGCGTAGGGCGCAGGCAGGGCGTCACCGGCGCCGTACATCCGCCGTCCGCCGTCGCTGCCACGAATGACCGCAACGAGCTCGCGGGTCTGCTCGTAATCGTCCGCCGCGACGAACTCGACCAGCGGCTGCTGCGGGGATCCGCCGCTCAGAAACGCAACGACGTACTTCCGGTCTCGTCCCCACTTGTTCTTGCGAATCGTTTCCCCAAGTCCGATCTGAACCGCGCCCTCGGCGCGCGTCGTGCCGAGGAACACGCGATAGCGAGAGTACTGATCGCGTCCGCTCGGCCATCGATACGCCGCTCCCTCCCGCTCCCTCACCACGCGCCAGTCATCCGGGAGGTCGGACGTCCGCCGGGGAGCGAAGGTGTCGGCTTTGGCGGTGTCGCCGTCGGCGCCCAGGAGCGTGATGGTCGGATTCTCGAAGCCGGCCCGCGAGAGCTGCGTCAGCAGCGCGCCGAGCTCCCGGTCGGGAACGTTCTGCACGGTCACGGAAAACGGCACTTCGCACATCTTAGGGAGCTAACGTAAATAAACGTAGCATCGTAAGTCTATGTCATCTAGAAGTGTGGTACGCTCCGTCGTGCAGTCAGAGGTCCCCGCCGACGCCGTCGAGCTTTCCAAGCTCCCTTCGCCGTCACTTGAGTCCGATCTGCGCCGGGATGACTCAACCGAGTGTCCCCACCTGAGAAGAGAGTTGGGAGCATCACTTATGTATGCCACCATTCGCCGCTACGAAGCGATCGACCAAGTCCGTACGAACGAGCTCGTCAAGAAGGCTGATGACAGCCTGCTTCCGCGCTTGAGCGCGCTGCCGGGCTTCAGCGGCTACTACCTGATCGAGGCCGGCAACGGCGTGATCAGCTCAGTCGGCTTTTTCGACACGGCTGAGCATGCCGAGGAGTCGACCCGCGTCGCATCCGACTGGGTGCGCGAGGAAAAGCTCGAGGCGGCTTTGCCGAACCGGCCGAAGATCACCAGCGGCAAGGTCGTCGTCCACAAGGCGCGCGAGCTCGTTGAGGCCTAACCGCCTCGCAGCCGTTCGGCGTCAGGGAGGAGGCTCGCGTTTTCGGGCCTCCTCGCCAGTCTTGAGCAGACTCCACGAGCCGACCGAACGCAACCCAATCAACCACCGCCCCCCGCTCAGCGGGCACAGCTGGCGGACGCTCTCGCCCGTGATCCACGCCCGGCGACGCCTGACCGCCTCGGCGGACGCAGACCTGCGTCGCCCACGACCACGGTTTCCAACGAACGAGGGAACGCCCATGCCCCGCGTTGAGGTCCACACCGAAGTGCGAGGGCGTGACCCCGAAACGCTCCTCACCGGGTGCGTGCCGTCGGAAATGCTCGTCAACGGACACTATGCCGACCAACTCGTGCAGCGTATGGGCTGGGCCCTCGTTGACGCCGAGCAACGGGAGCTGGCGATCCAGCCCTGAAACCATCGCGAAACCGCAGGGGCCGAAACCGCAGGGACCTGCACCTCGAGCGCATGTTCGAGACGCGCAGCCACGCCTGGCAGAAGGTCGGGCTCGCCGAGCACGTCACTCACGAGACGGTGGGCCGGGCACGCCGGAAGGCCGCATTCTTATTGCTGTTGCTCGCCGGAGTCGCTGTCCTCTACGCGAATCGCAAGCAGTTCTTCGGTCACGGCCTCGACACACCGGTGCGGGCTGCGACGGTGCTGGCACTCGTGGTCCTCGGGTGGGCGTTCGCACGGGACATCGGCCAGGCAGTTGCACCGACGTTCTTCCGCCGGATGGACCCCGCGACCGCAGGCACCGTCGGCTTTCTGATCCGGTTCCTGACCCTGGTCATCACGGGCCTTATCGCCCTGCGGATCGCCGGGCTCAAGCCGCAAACACTCGTCGTCGGCGGGGCGTTCACCGCGGTCGTCCTCGGCCTCGCAGCGCAGCAGACGCTCGGCAACCTGATCGCCGGCATCGTCCTGCTCAGCGCTCGCCCGTTCCGCGTCGGCGAACGGGTGCGGCTCCAGGCCGGCCCACTGGCGGGGAGGACCGAGGGGGTCGTGAGCTCGCTCGGACTTCTCTACACGACGCTCGCACGCGGCGAGGATCGAATCATGATCCCCAACAGCGTCGTGCTCTCGGCCGCCATCGTTCCACTGCGCGAGCCCGATCCCGTCGACGTGAAGGTCCGCATCGCGGCCGGGATCCGCCCGAGCCACGTCCAAGCGATCCTCGACGAACGGGTCGACACCCCAACCCGCTCCGACCCACGCGTCCTGCTGGAAGAGATCGACGGCGCGAACGTCGTACTGCGCGTCCAAGCCACCCCCGAGCACGCCAACCACGGCGCCCGACTCGCGGACGAGATCATCACCGCGCTCGCCACCGTGACCCGCGAGCACCCCGTCACGGCCCAATAGGCTCCTTCGCCTGCGGGTTGGTACGCACGCGCTGTGAGCCGGCCGACTGCGGGGCGAGATCGTTCGAGGTAGCACGCAGCGGAGCGGGCACCAGCGCCGCGCCCCCGATGACGAGGCCGAACGCAAGCAGACGAGCGATGATCCCCACGGCACCGGAGCCGATCGGCTCGCCGAAGACAAGGACGCCGCCGAGGATCGCGGAGAGGTTGGCGGCCACCGACGTGATCGCGATCACTTCGACTGCCAGGCCGATCTGCAGGCTGCGCGCGGACGCATAGAAGGACACCACGAACGAGATCAGCGCGGTGAGCGTCCACGGGCTGATCAGGCCGAACACAGGTCCGGTCGCGTGCGTGAGGTACTTGATCGCGACATCGGAGACCCCGAACAGGACGCCAGCCGCGATGGCAAGCAGGAGCGCCTCGCGGCGGTGAGCGATGTCGCGGCGGGTCGAGAGCCACACCAGCCCGACACCGAGCGCCAAGATGCCGGTCTCGACGGCGATCAGCGCCGCCAAGGAGGAGCGCTGAGGGCCCTCGGCTCTCGCGGTGAGGCCGATCACCGCAAGTCCTACGGCGGTGATCGTCACTCCAACCCATTGACGTCGCCCCAGGTGATATCCGAAGAATCGCTCGGCGAGGACGGCGAGAAACACCAGACCGCCGGACAGCACCGCCTGCACTAGCGAGAGCGGGGCAAGCGCCAGCGCCTCGATGTGCAGCCCCCACGCAAATAGCGCCAGAATCCAGCCGATGGCGAACCACCGCTGGCGAAACAGATCCGTGGCACTCCGCACGGGATGACGCGCCCGGATCGGTCGGGCGAGCACCGCACCGCGGGCCTTGAACAAGGCACTCAGGTTGGTGCCCAGCGCACACACCAGGGCAAAGGTCAGTCCGAGGATCATCGCGCAGGCCGAGTGTCTAGCAGACGCTCAATCCTCGATCGTTGAGCGGCAGGCGAGCCGCCTCGCCCGGGTCCGCCGCCAGCTCATTGGACTTGAATGAGCGATCACGGAGGGGAGCGCCCTGGGCGCTATGGTGAACAGACCGAGCCGCTCGACGGGTCTTGCCCTCTCTTCCTTCGCGCGCTACCTCAGAGGGGCGAAAAGGAATGGTGCGCACATGAGGTTCCCCGAGATGTCACGCAAGGGCGACCCCTCCCACGTCAGCGCTATCGCGCGTCTGGCTTCGGCACGCGACGAGGAGCGCCGTCTGGCGGCCAAGCCGACTCAGCACAGGGCAGCTCGGCTGAGCACGCGGCGGCGTCCCGCCTGAGCGCTGGGACGGCCGATGTCGCCGCACGCGAGGCATGGGTCGGCTGGGTCGAACACGGCGTCTGACCAACGGCACGCCGTCATGCCCGCAGCGCGTCTGGACGATCTTCGAGCGCAGGCTCAATACGCCCGCCAGCGCTATGACCTCTATAAGGCCAAGGCCTACAGTCAACGCCTCACCAGCCCCGCGCGCATGCGTGAGCTAGAACGCGCGTGTGCACGCGCCGAAGACGAGCTTCGCTTCGCCGAGGCCGAGGCAAAGCGTGCTGCTGCTCGGTCACAACCCGCGCCGAAGTCAAGCTCGCACGGCACGGGGACAGCGGCTGACCCCATCAACCGCTAGATCGGTGACGCTCCGCTACGTGCGCCCGGGTTTCGCATATATCCTCCAGACCAGAGTGAGCCCCGGCGCACCGAGCGCGCAGTAGGACGGCTGCGATGGAGGATCACAGAGCTGGGAGAGACACTGAGGACGGGGTTGCCGATCAACGATGGCTCGATGAGGGCGGGAGTTTCGGCGACGACGCCAATCAAGCCGAGGAGATCGAGATGACAGACGTACGACGGACCGGCCCGCCACGGCGCCTTGCGGACCGGACGCGATTTGGAATTCCGATCGAGGGTGAGGTGGACGGCATCTGGCAGCGCGCCTTCCACGTCCACCTCGCCGAGGAGGTGCGGGGGCAGCCTGATCTCCCCGGGGCCGAGTTCTTCGAAAAGTCGCTGACGATCAATCCTGTGGAGATCAAGTTCCGTTTCGTCGGCAGCGCCAGCTTGCTGGCGAACATCCTCGACATGATCGAGTCGGCCATCCCAAAGGCAAATCAGACGGCCGCAGAGGAGCGCCAACGCTTCGACGCAGCAATCGCTGAAGCCGAGCGAGAAATTCGAGAGCGAGACCAAGACATCGAGCGAGAGTTGAAGGACTGGGCCGACCAGAAACCCGCAGAGCGCTGAACACGGGGGCTCGAATCGGTGGTCAAGCCGCGGCTGTCCTGGTGCGACGCAGGCGCGGTCCTGGGGCAACCACCGTGCTTGCTCGGTCCCCGCCGGCGGTCGTCGGTTTGTGCCGCAGCACGATCACGGGCACTTCCATCTCCGGCTGGGCTAAAGCCGTCGCGCAACGCTTGCTGTCGAAACCACGTTTCCGGGGAGGCTATGGCCCTGCGGGTGGCGACCGAGGAGATGACATGAGAGCTGTGCGGTTCGATGGGTACGGTGGAGTCGAAGTGCTGGAGGTGCGGGAGGTCGAGGATCCGGTGGCTGGTCCGGGTGGTGTGCTGGTGGCGGTCAAGGCGGCGGGGATCAACCCCGGGGAGATCGCGATCCGCGAAGGACGGCTGCGTGAGCGCTGGCCGGCGACGTTCCCGTCGGGTGAGGGAACCGACCTCGCAGGCGTCGTGCGGGTAGTCGGTGAGGGAGTGAGCGCGTTCGCGGTCGGCGATGAGGTGCTCGGCTGGACCGAGGAGCGTGCCAGCCACGCCGACCTTGTAGCGGTCCCGGCGGATCAACTGACCCTCAGGCCGGCGTCTGTCCCGTGGGAGGTGGCGGGGGCTCTGTTCGTTGTGGGAATGGCCGCGTACGCGTCGGTCCAGGCCGTCGCTCCGCGGGCTGGTGAGACCGTTGTGGTCTCGGCCGCGGCGGGCGGGGTGGGTTCGGTCGCCGTCCAGCTTGCGCGTAGCTCGGGAGCGACGGTGATCGGGCTGGCCGGCGAGCACAACCATGGCTGGCTGCGCCGCCACGGAATCATCCCGGTGAGCTACGGCGAGGGGCAGGCTGATCGGATCCGCGAAGCGGCTCACGGTACGGTCGACGTGTTCATCGACACATTCGGCGGTGGCTACGTCGAATTGGCGATTGGACTGGGTGTCTCGCCGGAGCGGATCAACACGATCATCGACTATGAGGCGGTGCAACGACTCGGCGTCCACGGGCAAGGCACCCACGCGATCGCCACCGCGCCCTTGCTGGCGGAGATCGCCGGACTGGTCGCCGAGGGAAGCCTCGAGATACCGATCGCGCGCACCTTCCCGCTGGATCGGGTCCGCGACGCCTACCGTGAGCTGGCGGAGCGCCACACCCGCGGCAAGATCGTGCTGCTGCCCTGAACCCGCACCCTCCCCGGCTCCGACATGGCCAGTTTTGGACGGCAACGGCCGCAACCGCGCTGGTCAGCCGCAGATGCTTGCGCAACTGGGGCGAAGCGCAAGCGCGGTCCCGATGACCGGTCCGAGCGCGCAGTGGTCACTCCCGCGGGCGGGAGGCTGCTGCCTCACGCAGCGAGGATTGTCGTGTCAGGCTGCCGTTACCGGCTTGGATGTGGCGAGTAGCCGCCCGTGGGAGTCCAGTGCTCGGACCTCGAACGTGGTCGCGGAGGTCCGCACCGCGATCTTGGTCTCGAAGCCGCTCCATGGAGCGGACCCGGTTCGTACGAGCTTGTGCGCGCTGTTGCGGACGAGGACTTCCCAGCGGGCAACGGCGGTGGCCCCGTTCCAGCTGGCGAACAGCGTGACCTGCGTCGACGACCGGCGTCGGACGGCGAGGTCAGGGCGCGTGTCGGGCGTCGCTTTCCAGGGGTAGCGGAACACGCGATAGCTGCCGTCGTCGACCGGCAGGGCCGCGTCGAACTTGAGCGCGCCACGGGCGCTGAACTGCGAGAAGAACGGCGTCGAGCCGAAGCCGACAAACGCGTCGCCGCCAGGCAGCGTTTGCACGTTGCCCTCGCTGTCCGCCAGTGTGTCGGTCGACCGTGCGTATTGGCGCCTCACCGTGGCCGTCTTGTGGGCGAAGTCGAGGTTGAGCACCAGGCCGCGCGAGTAGCCGGGCGGGTCGATCGGCGGTCCGGCGGCGTCGTCGAACAGGCTGACCTGGTTCTTGGACAGCATCCGCGCGTCGTGCTGGAAGTGGAACGACGCCGCGTTGCCCAGCTTGAAGCTGCTGTGCTTGCCACCGAGCGTCCATACGATCTTGCCGGTGTGCTGGTCGACCTCGTAGATCGCCGAGGTGTCGCGGAGCGAGATCAGCAGCTTGTTCGACGGCAGCGCCTGGATCGAGTTGACGTGGTAGGCGTCGAACGCAAAGGAGGCCGGCGGGACGACCGCGTCTGACGTTGGGATGTGACCCATCGCGTGCCACTCCCACTCGACCAGTCCGGTCTTGATGTCGACCTGCTCGACGACAGCGTCCGTCAGCGGCCACTTCGCGGGGTTCGTTCCGGCGGGAAACGGCAAGCACGGGGTGCTCACGCATACTGGCGAGTAGATCGAGATCAGCGCCGTCCCGTTCGGGCTGACGCTCAGCTCGTGGACATCGGCGGCGTAGCCGTTACCGGCCCTGACCCTGGCGAGGACGCGGTAGGAGTGGTCGGCGATCACGCCTTCACCGACGCCGTAGGCCCACGCGGTGACCTTGCCCTGCCACCAGGTCAGGACGTTCCTGCCGTCGTAGGTGGCGGTGCGCAGGTTGGTCGCTTCGACACCCGCTGGCAGCTGATCGAACCACACCAGCCTGCCTCGGCCGTCGATGATCATCGGCCCGCCGGGCCCAACCGGCTTGAACGTCAACAGCGGGCCGCCACCGGCATGCACGGTCGGGCCCGGCAACGGCGTCAGGAAGATGTCCCCAGCCAGACCGGGCGCGGCCTTGTTGACGGTGATTTTCGGCGGCAGCAGGCTCGGTTGCGAGATGAAATGCTGGAGCTTGTCGGGCTGCTGTTGCGAAGTGCTGAGGAACGGTGCGACCGTCGGTGGGAGAGTCGCCACCGCGAACGACGAGCGCAGCGGCGCGCGGCCGGCGATGCGCACCGTGACGCTGACGTGCTCGCCCTGGGTCAGCGGGTGGTTGAGCAGGAAGCTCGCGCCTGGCTGAGAACCGTAAGACTTGAGGTGACCAGCGTGGATGCTGCTGGAAGACCCCGTGACGGTGACGGACTTGATCGTCGCGGCCGCAACGCCGAGGATGCTGATCTGTGTGTCCGGAGAGGCATCGGGCGTGCCCGGCAGCGGCGAGATCGCGACCGGACTGGGGTGCGCAGCAGCAATTCCCGGGGCGACGCCCGCCAGACCCGCGGCGATGAAAGTTGCGGCAGCAGCCGCACGCCACCGTGCGGGCACAGCGCGTGGCGAGTGGCTGCGGTGATCGGGCGGGCGTTGGTTATGGGGGTGCATCTGTTCTCCTTGTGAAGCGGCAGGCGCGCGCGCAACTGCGCGGGCACCTCTCGGCAAGTCGGAAACGGACGACCAACGGCAGCGACCGGCCCGGGTTTGCTCAGGGGGGCGCCTGTCATGGCGAGCGCACAGCCGCAAACGTAAGCGCCTCAGCTAGGGCTTGCCCGCAGTGGCTGGGCTGGTCGCTGCTTTTCCGGGTCGACGAACGGAATCGCGGCGGTCTTGCCCGTCATCTGCCCATGCTCGGAATCGACGTCAATCGCCGTTCCGGGCGCTGCTAGCTCGACGGGAACCCACACGTAACCGATATTCGCCTGAAGTCCGGGGGACCAGACCGCGTCCGTGACGCGCCCAACATCGCGGCCATCGCTGCGCGCGGGCCAGGGCCGTGTGATCCCCTCGATCGGCTCGCGCGACTCGAACTCAATCCCCACGAGCTTGCGGTCGACCCCCTCGCGCCGGATGCGCTCAAGCGCAGCTTTTCCGATGTACTCCTGGGGCTGCTGCTCAACGAGGCGTTCCAGACCCATCACGTGGAACGGCGTGTCGCCCAGCGTCATGTCGGACCCGTAGTTGAAGATGCCGGCTTCGACGCGCCGTGCCTCGTTGGGCGCGATCGGGCGGATGTCGAACTCCGCGCCAGCGCTCATGATCGCGTCCCACAGCTCGTCGCCGCGAGCACCATCGAGCAGGTTGACTTCAAAGCCGGGGACCGCGGACCAGCCGGTGCGGCTGATCACGACCGGGATATCGCCGATCTGGAAGTGGTCGCACCAGTAGTAACGAAGATCGAGCACGGCGCTGCCGACGAGCTTCGCCAGGGTCTGCGCCGATCGCGGTCCCTGCACCTGGAGTGGGTGCACGTCGGGGTAGCTCACCTCGGCCTCCAGGCCCGTTTGGGCAAGCACGCCCAGTGCGTACAGGCCGGCGTCGCTGTCGGCGAGTTGCATCCACCACAGGTCATCACTGACGTGCAACAGGACAGGGTCGTTGACGATGCCACCGTCAGGGGCGGTGACGATCATGTACTTGCCCTGCTTGACAGCGCACCGCGTGAGGTCGCGACAGGTCAGCATGTCCACGAGCCGATCGGCATCCGGCCCGCTGACCTGGACGGTGCGCTCGACCCCGACGTCCCACAGCGTGACGCCGTCGTTCAGCGCTTGGTACTCGACCGCGGGATCGTCGTACTCCGCCGGCAGATACATCTTGTTGTAGATGTCGTAAGCCTGGCATCCGGCGCGCCTCGTCGCCTCGAAGAACGGCGAGCGCCGATACCACGGACCGAAATACAGCTTGGTGGTGAGCGGGGTGTCACTCATGCAGACCCTTCTCCTCGTTTGCGACCACACGCCACTGCGCACCGGTCGGGGCCCGGGACCGCCGGGGACCGCCGGGGACCGCCCCAGGATATGCGCTCTCGCCGGGAGCGGTACCCTCGCCAACCCCGCTGGATCGGGGCGAGGTCTGACTCGCGCTCGAAGATGCCCAGAAACGACCGAGCCGCGTGTGCACGCACGGTCCGCGCAGAGAGGAATAGGCTGACGCTCTGATCAAGGTGCTCACGACAACGATCGAGATGGTCTCTGACAACCCACGCGGGCCGCGGCCTGCGGCGGGCAGCGTCGGCCGGCTCCGAGGCTGAGCCAGTGCCGAAGTCCCGTCGCGAGCCTCGACATGACGTGCTTTTCGAGCCGCTCTCGATCGGTCCCAAAATCGTGCGCAACCGCTTCTACCAAGTGCCGCACTGCACCGGCTTCGGCACGCGCAAGCCGTTCTCGCAGGCCTCACACCGCGCGATCAAGGCCGAGGGAGGCTGGGCCGCCGTGTGCACCGAGTACGCACCGGTGGACGAGAGCTCAGACGAGGCGCCGGCGGTGTCCGCACAACTGTGGGACGAGGAGGATGCTCGCAGCCTCGCGTTGCTGTGCGACCAGGCGCATGCCCACGGCGCGCTCGCCGGCATCGAGCTCCACCACTCCGGCGCACATGCTCCGTGCGCGGAGTCGCGCTGGCCAGCGCTGGCCCCGTCGCAGCTGGCGAGCGACCTCGTGCCCTTCATCGTCCCCAAGGCGATGGAACGCGAGGACATCCGCCGCGTCCAGGCTGACTGGGTGCGGGCCGCGCGCCGGGCACGCGACGTCGGCTTTGACATCGTCTACGCCTACGGAGCCCACGGCTACCTGCCCATCCAGTTCCTATCGCCGTTCTACAACCGCCGCACCGACAACTACGGAGGCACCTTCGAGAACCGCGCCCGCTTCTGGCTCGAGCTGCTTGAGCTGCTGCGCGACGCGGTCGGCCGCGACTGCGCAATCGCCTGTCGCATCGCCATCGAGGCGCTCGGGCCCGCCGGCGTCGAGCTGGCGGAGGGAATGTCGTTCGTGGCGGCCGCCGACCATCTGGTCGACCTCTGGGACGTCAACGTCGGGTCGATCGCCGAATGGTCGAAAGACTCAGGTGCGTCACGTTTCTTCCAGGCCGGCTACCAGCTTCAATGGACGGCGCGCGTACGCGAAGTGACGCAGAAGCCGATCGTCGGAGTCGGACGCCTGACCGACCCCGACCAGATGGCCGACATCGTGCGCAGCGGAGCCTGGGACCTGATCGGAGCCGCCCGCCCCTCGATCGCAGATCCATTCCTGCCCAGCAAGATCGAGCAGGGACGTTACGGCGAAGTGCGCGAGTGCATCGGGTGCAACGTCTGCATCCTCAAGAGCGAGGTCGGTGGGCACATCGGGTGCACGCAGAACGCGACCGCCGGCGAGGAGTACCGACGCGGCTGGCACCCCGAGCGCTTCGCGCGCGCGTCGAACGCCGATCGAGACGTGCTCGTCGTGGGAGCCGGTCCGGCCGGGATGGAGTGCGCGATCGTGCTAGGCAAGCGCGGCATGCGCCGCGTTCATCTCGTCGAGTCGGGGCCCGAACTGGGCGGCTCGATGCGCTGGATTCCGAATCTGCCCGGGCTGGGCGAGTGGCGCCGCGTTGTCAACTGGCGCGCGATCCAGCTCGATAAGCTGCCGAACGTTGAACTGATCTGCAACGCCGAGTTGGACGCCGCAGCCGTACGCCAGTACGGCGCCGAGATCGTCGTCATCGCGACGGGTGCGCGCTGGGCCGGCGACGGGGTGGGGGCCTTCACGCACGCGCCGATCGATGGGGCCGAGCTGGAGTGGGTGTTCACGCCCGAGCAGCTGATGGTCGAGCACCGGCGTCCGGCAGGCGAGCGCGTGGTCGTCTACGACGCCGAGGGCTATTTTGTCGCCGCCGGCATCGCCGAGCTGCTCGCCGGCGAGGGCCACCTCGTCGAGCTGATCACGAGCCTGGATCAGATCGCGCCGCTCTGCGACGAGACGCTCGAGGGTCCGCTGCTGCGCCGCCGGCTGCACGACGCGCGAATCACCCTGCGCCGCGGCGTGACGCTGAGCGCGATCCAGGCGGGACGCGTCGCCGGGCGCGATGAGTTCGAGCAACCGGTCGAGATCGCCACGGACGCCGTCGTGCTCGTGACACAGCGCCGCTCCAACGACGCTCTCTACCACGAGCTGCGGGCGACGCCCGATGCCCTCAGCGCCGAGGGTATCGAGGCGCTGTACCGCGTGGGAGACTGCGTGGCGCCACGCCTCACCGCGGACGCGATCTTCGATGGCCACCGCCTGGCGCGCGAGATCGACGCCGACGACCCGCCCGTTCCGCTTCCCTACCTGCGCGAGCGCGTGACGGTCGCGCGGCCGGCCGCAGCGCTCGACGGCAGCTAGCACAGGCAGGCTCGCCTGGCGCGTCAAGACCTTCACGAACGCCTGCCCGCCGTACATCGTGAGCGGCATCGCCGCCCACCAGCGCTTCTCCATGGCCGCTCGCGTGTGCCGTCAGTCCGGCTGCGTCTGGCTGAGTCGGTGGAGGAAATCCGAGTTGACAGCGCGGGTGTGTACGGATGCTGCGCGGTGCGAGTGGGGCGTACCGTTGGGTGGCAGAGAGGAGTGCGTGCTGATGTTGACGTGTCTTGCGAGCGTGCTGGCGTCGATCTCCGATGGTGTCGGTGATGCCGGATCGCCGACGGACATCGAGCGGGTGGTTCTGCGCGACGGTTCGAGCGTCGTGATCTGTCTGCTGGTTGCGGGCGGTGAAGCTGCGATCGCCAGCTGGCTTGCTGGGTTGGACGCCGGGGCGTGCTGTGCGCGGTTCTTGGTGCTGCTCGAGCGGCTCGACTGTCGGATTCAGTCAAAGTTGGCGTGTGTGGACCATCTCGATTGAGCGAAGGAGCTGCAATGTCTGGCGAAGCCTCGAACGTGTCGGCCCCGCGGCTGCAGCCCTCGGCTTCCTATAGCTTCACGATGCGCTTGCATATGCCTCAGCAGGGTGGCGCGTTCGCCCGCGTCGCCCGCGCGATCGCGGACACCGAGGCGATGCTGGGAGCGATCGATCTCGTGCGGGTGGAATCCCGGCAGGTCGTGCGCGATGTGACGGTCGCGTGTGGTGACTCCGCTCACGCCGAGGCGGTCGTCGGAGCGGTGCGCGAGCTCGAGGGCGTCCGTGTCGCCAGTGTCTCTGACCGCACCTTCCTGATGCACAAGGGGGGAAAGATTGAGGTCACCTCGAAACTGCCGATCAAGACCCGCGATGATCTTTCGATGGTCTACACGCCCGGGGTGGCGCGTGTGTCGATGGCGATTCACGAGGATCCGGCCAAGGCGTGGGCGCTGACGATCAAGAGCAACACGGTCGCGATCATCTCCGACGGCACCGCTGTGCTCGGGCTTGGGGATATCGGTCCCGAGGCGGCGATGCCGGTGATGGAGGGCAAGGCGATGCTGTTCAAGGAGTTCGCGGGTGTCGATGCCTTCCCGCTCTGCATCGACACCAAGGACGTGGCCGAGATCGTCGCGTTCGTGACGGCGGCGGCTCCGACCTTTGGCGGCATCAACCTGGAGGACATCTCGGCGCCGCGCTGCTTCGAGATCGAGCGGCGCTTGCGCTCCGGGCTTGATATCCCGGTCTTTCACGACGACCAGCACGGCACGGCGATTGTCGTGCTCGCGGCGCTGCTCAACGCTCTGCGCGTCGTCCAGAAGCGGGCTGAGGACCTCACGGTTGTGGTCGTCGGCGCGGGCGCGGCCGGTCTGGCCTGTGCCGACATGATGCGTGCTCACGGCGTGGGCGATGTGATCGTGTGCAATCGCCGCGGCGCGCTGTCCGCCGGCGCGGAGCACCTCGATGCTGACCGGGCGGCGCTCGCGCGGCGCACGAACAAGCGCGGGCTGCGGGGCACGACCGACGACGTGTTGGTGGGCGCCGACGTGCTGGTCGGCGTGTCCGGGCCCGGCGCGGTGTCGGCCACCGCGGTGCGGCGCATGGCTCCCGGCGCGATTGTGTTCGCGATGGCCAACCCGGTGCCCGAGGTCCACCCCGAAGAGGTCCGCGACGACGTCGCGATCATCGCCACCGGGCGCTCGGACTACCCCAACCAGATCAATAACGTGCTCGCGTTCCCAGGCGTCTTCAAGGGCGCGCTCGAGGTACGCGCCCGCACGATCAATGAGGAGATGAAGCTCGCCGCCGCGCACGCGATCGCACGCGTCATCCCCGAGGACGAGCTGCACGCCGACTACATCATCCCCAGCGTCTTCAACCGTCGCGTCGCCGAATCGGTAGCCCAAGCGGTCGCCGACGCCGCCGTCACCAGCGGTGTGGCCCGCCGCGAACGGAGCGCCCATAACCCCGACGCCCCCAGTGAGCCGCGCTGAGCGCACCGCGGCAGTCCGCGCCGCTCTCGCTTGGCCCGACGGGCGCAAACCCGGCAACCTTGGGACGGCGGCAACGTTAAGTGGCCGTTGAGCGCGGCTCGAGGATGACGAGCGGGATCTCGCGCTCGGTGCGCTGCTGATAGCCGGCATATCCAGAGTACGTGGCGAGTGCCTTGGGCCACAGCCGCTCACGCTCCTCCGGTGTGGCGACCCGCGCGTGGACAGCACGATGCTCGGAACCGATCTGCACCATCGTGTCCGGGTTCGCGCGGAGGTTGTGATACCACGCCGGGTGCTTGGGATGCCCGCCCTTGGAGGCCACGAGGACAACGTCCGGCCGATTCTCGACGTACACCAGCGGCGTCGTGCGCTTGACGGCGCTCTTGGCGCCAACCGTCTCAAGCAGCAGGACCGGCGGCGCCCCGGGAACGCGGTGGCCGATTCTCCCGTTCGTGAGCTGGTAGATCCGCGCGTGAGCGCCCATCAGCCGGCGCAGCACAGGCCACGATCGGTCAGCCAACGACATGACGTCCATCGCGCCATCCTAGGGCAGCCAGCGCAATGCGTACGCGCGGGTCGGAGCTGCATCGGTGCGCCTGCTGTCGGGGATATGCGGATCGGCGGTGCGCCGGGGTTGGGCCCATCGCCGGGCTGTCGTCAGTGACCGAGGAGTGCCCGGGCGATCACCAGGCGCTGGATCTCGTTCGTGCCCTCCCAGATCTGGTACAGCTTGGCGTCTCGGTACCACTTCTCCACTGGGTGATCGCGCACGTAGCCGTGGCCGCCCAGGATCTGAACGGCCTCCTCGCAGCAGCGGACCGCCACGTCTGCGGCCTTGCACTTAGCCATTGATCCCTCGGCGAGCGCCAGCCGATGCCCGGAGAGGGCAAGCCAGCCGGCCCGCCAGAGTAGGGCGCGCGTAGCCTCGATCTCAATCGCCATGTCAGCGAGCTTGAATGCGATCGCCTGGTGGCGGGAGATCGGAACGCCGAACGCGATGCGCTCCTTCGCGTAGTCGCGCGCGTATTCGAGCGCAGCCCGCGCGATCCCCAGCGCCGCGGCGGCGAAGGTCATCCGCGAATACTGGAGCACCGTGAGCGCCACGGCGGCGCCGGAAAGCGAGCCGTCTCCGACACCCTCGCTGGCACCCGCCACAGCGGCTCGCGCGTGCTCGCTCAGGCGCGTCTCGAGACGGTTCTCGGCCTGAACCCGACAGCCCTCGAGCACGACCTCGGCAGTGTGAGAGGAACGCATCCCGAGCTTGCGTTCCTTGCGGCCCATCGACAGCCCCGGCGTGCCCTTGTCGATGACGAACGCGGCCGTGGCCTGCTCGTCGGGAACCCGTGCGAACACCACGTGCACGTCGGCGATGCCGCCGTTGGTGATGAACTGCTTACGGCCGTCCAGCACCCACTCCTCGCCGTCGCGCCGGGCGGTCGTTGCGATCGCGGCGATGTCAGACCCCGCCTGGGGCTCGGTCAGGCACAGGGCACCGAGCCTCACCCGCTCGGTCTCACAGAACAGCGGCAGGTAGCGGCGCCTCTGCTCCTCGGTACCGAACGCGAGGATCGGCCCGGCAGCGTACGTCGACGAGCAGATCTCCGTCGCGATCGCCGCGCACCCCCACGCCAGCTCCTCGGTCACCACAAAGTTCGTGATCCCGACGATCCCGTCCGGGACCCCTCCGCCACCGTACCGCTCCGGAAGGCCGTAGTTGAGGAAGCCGAGCTTCGCCGCCTTCTCAAGCACCGGCCAGGCCATCTCCTCGCTCTCGTCGTACCGGGCCGCCACCGGCCTAATCTCGCGGCGGGCAAAGTCCCGCGCGAGCTGCTGCATCTCGCGCTGTTCATCGGTGAGAGAGAAGTCCACCGGCACGAGGCATGACCTTATCCGGCCAACGTTCCCGGTTGCGAGCAGCAGATGCGCCACCAGGATGTCGACACGGTACTGGCTGCCGGGATTGATGTGTACTCGACGGTCAACGTGCAACATGTAGAGTCGCTCGCCGGTCAGATCGCCAGCCTGACCGGTATTCGGATACGGGAGACATTGCCTGACCAGGTGCTCGACGAGGCCGCGCGGACCGGTCGGGTCAGCCTCCCCAGCGGGTGCTCGCGCTAGCGACGCCGGACCCGAGGACGCGGCCGACCGTCTACCACGCGTTCCGCACAGCCGAGCGACTACATGCGCCGTTCGACGGGTTGTGGGTCCACGCCGATGACAGAGACGTCACCGACGGCGACAAGGAGGTAACGGCACTCAAGCGGCTCGTCTCGACCCTTGGCGGCAATCTTCTGGTCCGCCAAGGTGAGGACCTTGTCGAAATCACCGCTCAGGCGGCGCGGGAGCGGCGGTCGACCTATCTGCTCATGGGCCGTCCGAGGCGGCGCAGGAACTCCTTCGGGTTGCTGGCCCACCGCCGGCTCTCGCTCGTTCCGGGTCGCTTTGCGGACGCAGGCTGACGCTCGGCGGGCCTTCACAGAACCTTTACGGGATCGGGTGAATCTGCACACTTCCTTGACACGCCGCGAGCGAAGATGAAGGACAGATCGGAACGTCTTTGAAGGAGCCGACGATGCGACTCTTCAGCGCTCACGAAACCACTCACCGTAGGCCCGCTCCAGCGGCACGTTGCTATTCGTTGACCCTGCCACCATGGGCGGATCCGGCGGACGGCGGTTCCCGAGGCTCGCGGAAATCTGGTTCGACTCGGCAGGTGCTGCGCCACATGGCACACCACCTGCGCCGCACCAGCGATGATTGAGTCGGCGTGTACCCCACTGAGGAGGTCCGAGCCGACCGCCGAGCTCGAGCAGAGGCCTGACCCGCTCGCAGAGCGGCTGAGGCGATCGCACGTCTGGCCGACGTGGAGCGCTCCACCGAAGCCGCGGGCGCGGAGGCCGCGTCGGCGCACCAGCTGCTCCAGCGCGTGCATCTGATCTGACGGCTGCGTCGAAATGGCACGAGCGGTGAGGCGCGGGAGGTGCTGACCGAGGTGGAGCTCGCGCTGCCCGCCGGCCAGAATCTGTCCCAGATCGAGCACGAGATGCTCGCACGCATGCGACGTGCCGCGGAGTCGCTATTCGGCGGCTCTGCACGACATCTGGATGAGCGACCGCTTCCGACGCGGATGCCCTGCGCCGATCGACCGCAGGCGGGCTGCTGATGGCGATGCCGGCGCCCTCGATCGCCCAAATCTTGGTGTGCGACGACGAGCCGCAAATTCTGCGCGCGTTGAGGGCGATCCTGCACGCGGAGGGATACTCGGCGCTGACCGCGGCGAGTATGGAAGCGGCTTCGACGCTCGCGGCGATGCGGCACGTTGACGCGGCGATCGTGGACCTAGTGCTGCCTGACGGCGACGGGCTCGATTTGTGCCGCCGCTTGCGAGCGCGCAGTGATGTGCCGATCATCGTCCTTTCGGCGGTCGGCGACGAGGACCAGAAGGTCGCCGCGTTGGAGGCGGGCGCTGATGACTACATCACCAAGCCGTTCAGTCCGCGCGAGCTGCTCGCGCGGCTGAAGGCCGTGCTGCGTCGCGTGTCCCCGGGGGCCGAGGAGAGCGTTATCAGTGTCGGGAGCTTGGAGATTGACCTGACGGCGCACGCTGTCCGCCGGGGCGGAGACGAGGTCCATTTGACTCCGACCGAGTTCGATCTGCTCCAGGCGCTCGTCCGCAATCGCGGGCGGCTGATGACACATCGTGCGCTGCTGAGCGAGGTTTGGGGACCTGGTTGCGCGGATGACACTCGCGCTCTCCGCACTCACATCGCGCGCTTGCGAGGCAAGATTCAACCGCCGGACGGCGTCACCAAGCAACCGATTCGCACCGAGCCTGGCATTGGCTTCCGGTTCGATCCGCGGTTCTAGAGCTGCCGTGTTGCGCTGCGAACGGCTCCTTCACAGAATCGGTATGCGATCCGGCCCGATCTTCACGCCTTCGTCACAGCGGCACACCTACGCTGAGACCGTCAATGGTGATCCTCCGCGAGCGCGGGAACGCGGCCCAGCGAGGCTCACCGCATTACCGCTCGTTTCTAGGAGTGTCACATGCCCACAATCGTAAATCCACATCGTGGTCGCCCCGATGACGCGCCATTTCCAGACCTCCGTCACACCGGCTCCAGCGCCGGCTCTTCGCCCGCAGTGCTGCTGCGGATCCGCACCGCAGCTCAGCGCAGCGGACTGACCCGTGCGCTGGCGGAAGGCGCCGATCCGACCATGCGGCCCGAGCTTGCGCTGCGCGCTGCGCAGCTGACGAGCCGACGTAGCCGCGACATCCTCGCGCGCACGTTGCGGCGAACCGTCGCTGAGGCCTATCGGCCGGCGATGACGCGTTCGCGTGTGGTCATCATCCGTCGAGATGCCGTCCTCGAAGCCGAGGGCGAAATCGTGGCGATGATCGCGCGCCTGGCCGGCTCCGGTCCGCTGCGGGCGAAGGGGGTGGCGATGGTCGAGCGGATGATTACGAACGACGACGCAAGCCCGCTGTACAACCCCGGCGAGCCAGGGGCGCTCCGGCGCTTGATCGGCGTTGCCACCGCGGCGATGGAGCCGGGTGCCGCACAATCTCACGAGTTTCCGATCGCGGCGTAGCGTCAGATAGCGCTCCGCTGATCCAACCATCATCGGGCGGGCGAGGTCTTCGATTCGGGCGGTCAACACATCGGTCTGCGTCCCAAGCGCACCACCGTGCTGACCCTCCTGCCAATCGCCCGCTCGATGAAGTTGGACTACCAGGCGCCTCTCACCTAGCTCACCACTCCCCACACATGACGCTCCTTGCTTCAGGGTCTCTGTTCGTTTTGGACTGAACCGGGGCGCTGGTTAGTGGGTGAGCGTGAAGGTTCTGGTTGCGAGGATGGGCTGCTTGCCGGTTGGTGTGAAGGCGCCGCTGGCGGTGAGCTTGATGGTCTTTGCGTGTCTGAGGAGCCGTGTGCCGGCTGGTGTGAGCTTGAGCTTCATGTTGCGTGTGCTGGCGTTGCGGAATGTGAGCTTGCTGGTCGCGACGAGCACGGCCTTTGGGTTCGTGCCCGTCGTCAGATGGGCACGTGGCGGGACGGCGTACCAGTGGATTTCCGCGGTCCCGCCGGCGAGGGCTTTGAACGCGACCGTGTAGCCGCCCGCCCTGAGGACCGCGGCGATCTTCGCCGACGTCCCGTGCGGGAGAAGCGCGGCCGAGAGTGACTTCTTGATCTGCGCCGGCGTCGGCGTGCCTGCGGTGATCGCGGCGAAGAAGGTGTCAGCGATCAGCTGGTGGCCGAGGCTGTTGGCATGGAGATCGAAGCCGTGATCGCAGCCGCCGGTGAGCCGGCAGATCACCGCCACGTCCTTAGGAACCAAGCCGTGGTTCGGCGTGCTCACGATGTCCTTGATGTCGTCGGTCGCGAACGCCTTGGCGACATCGGCGACAACGAATCGCGGCCCGAAATCCCTCACGAGCGTTCGATTCAGGGAATCGATGATCGGCACGCTCTGCGTCGCAATTGTTCGTCCGCTCGAGCCGGTCACCCAGTATTCGAGAAACGGGTCGTAGTACGTCATCATCGCGAACCGGGTCTGCGGTCCGGCGGCGGCAGTGAGGCCGCCCACAATCGTCGGGACGTTCCTGTCGATCGCGGCGAGCCCAGCCGCGATGCAGGCCGCGTTACCCGGGGCGCATCCGCCCACATCGTTGCCGCCAAGATCGATCGTCACGAGCGGCACATGACCGCGGTGCGCCTCTAGGAACGCCTCAGCCGCAACGAGCTGCCCACCGACGAACGAGGTCGTCGTCTCGCCCGGGACAGCGATGTTCTCGAGCTGGATCCCGGGATCGACGGTCCGCATGTGCACGGCCAACCGGTTCGGATAGCCTCCGCCAGTGACGCTGGGCTGAGACTGAAAGCCCGCGGCGAGTGAGTCGCCGAGCGCCAGATACCAGTCGCCGCTTGCAGCATGTGCAGCGCTGACCGAGCCACCCCACACCGTCGCAGCGAGGATCAGCCCCACCACCACGCGTACCCAGCGCACGCCGCGTCCAGCAGCCCGACCGCCGCCCACGCGGCACCGAGCACAAACACACGCCCCAGTCACCCCGATGGCGCAACGGTTTCGACGCATCGTTCCTCAGACGTCCCACCAGCCCAGAAGTTGCGCAAACCCGCGCCGGCCGTGCTCGATCCTCAGCAGCTCGCCGCTGGTATCAGCCGCTCGAGCAGGAAGCGCATCATCTGTTCGGTTCGCGGGGAGACGATCCCTCGCACGAGCGCCCTCCTGCCCGCGCGACTGCGGACCTGGATCCGCGATCATGTGGATCAGCGGCGTCATGATCTCAACCGACACCAGCACGACCGACGGACGGGACGGCTTTGGGCCGACGATCATCCGCACCGCCGACCTCACCAAGGTGTATCCGGGCAGCGATTTCGCGGCCGTCGACAAACTCAACCTTTCGGTGGCAGCGGGCGAGATCTTCGGGCTTCTCGGGCCCAACGGTGCGGGCAAGACAACCACAGCGGGGATGCTGACGACGCGCGTGGTCCCGACCGCAGGCAGCGCCCACGTCGGCTCGGTCGACGTGATCGCCCATCCCGCGCTGGCCAAGCAGCTGATCGGGGTGGTATCGCAGACCAACACGCTCGACCGGCAGTTGACGGTATGGGAGAACCTGTACTTCCACGGTCGCCTGTTCGGGATGTCAGCTGCGGAGTCGCGCCGAATCGCTGACGAGCGGCTCAAGCAGTTCCATCTGACGAAATGGGGTCGGGCGTCGGTGTTCGCGCTCTCAGGCGGGATGGCGCAGCGGCTGATGGTCGCGCGCTCGATCTTTCACCGACCCGCCGTGTTGTTCATGGACGAGCCGACGGCGGGACTCGATCCACAGAGTCGGTTGGCGCTGTGGGAGATCCTCCGTGAGCTCCACTCCGCGGGGCAGACGATCCTGCTCACGACGCACTACATGGAAGAAGCAGAGCAGCTGTGCAACCGGGTCGCGATCATGGACCACGGCAAGATCCTGGCCCTGGACACCCCGGACGGACTCAAGCGCTCGGTTGGTGCGGACACGATCGTGACCGTGAAGACGAACGGCGAGCCGGCGTCGCTCGCCGAGCATGCGTCGAGGGTGATCGGAGGCGTCAAGCGGACGCGGCTGGTCGAGGGTGGGGTCGAGCTGCACGTCACAGGTGCCGAGCGGATCGTGCCGCGCGTGGTAGATGCAGCCGAGAGCGGCGGCTTTGATCTCGTCGACCTCGCGGTTGCCGAGCCGACGCTCGAGACCGTGTTCATCAACCTGACCGGCACGGAGCTGCGCGAATGACCGACAGGAGCACCGCGTCCTCGCCAGCTGCCGTGCCGGCGCAGAGGCGGATCGCGCTTGAGCCGACCCGCTCGACGTTCGCGGCCAGCCGCGCCGCGCTGCGCGGCCTGATCCTGCGCGACCTCGTGGTGCTGCGCAAGCACTTCGGCGAGTTCGTCGCGCGCACACTGGTCCAGCCGTTCCTTCTCGTATTCGTGTTCCTGTACGTGTTTCCGAGGATCGGCCAGGGCATCGGCGCCGGCGCCGGGCCGGTGGCGGAGTCCCATTTCGCAACGGTGCTCGTCCCTGGCGTCGTGTCGATCTCGATCATGTTCCAGGGCATCCAGGCCGTTGCGCTGCAGATGTCGACGGAGTTCGGCTACACGCGTGAAATCGAGGATCGCGTCCAAGCGCCGTGCCCCATCTGGCTGGTGGCGGTCGCCAAGGTGCTCTCAGGCGCCGTCCAGGGAGCGCTCGCCGCGGCGATCGTGTTCCCGATCGCCGCGGTCATCCACGCCCCCGGCGTGCATGCCCACCTCGACATCCACTGGCCCGTCGTGCTGACGGTGATCCCGCTTGCCTGTGTCGCGATGACCTCGCTGGGCCTGCTCCTCGGCAGTACCTTCGAGGCGCGCAACATCGGGCTGATGTTCGGCTTTGTGGTCCTACCGCTGACCTTCCTCGGGGGCACCTACTACCAGTGGACGCGGCTGTCCCCGGTCAAGCTCGGCAGCTTCCACTGGCTTCAGGCGATCGTCCTGATCAACCCCTTGATCTACGTTACCGAGGGCATGCGCGCCGCTCTCACCAACATCTCGCACATGCCCTTGTACGTGATCTACCCGGTGCTGACTGGGTTTTGCGCATTCTTCCTGGCGCTTGGCCTCCGTAACTTCAGGCGTCGGGTGCTCGTCTAGACACATTGGGTCAACGCCTGGTGCTGCGGCACGCCGGATTGCCGCGAGCACCCGCCCAGCCGGTCGAGTACCGCGCAGCCCATCCGACGTCGGAAACCCCGGGCATTTGAGACCTAGGTCGTGGCGACCCGCGGCCGACGGGTCACGGTCGTCGCCGTCTATGCGCAGAGCCGGCGAGGGCCTGCGCTCTGCAACAAGGGGAGGCGCCGGATGTGCCGCCGCGAGAAGCGCAGCCTCGGCGTGTGCGAGCGGTTAGGTCGTGTAGAGGGCGTTGAAGATGTTGGCGAATTTGTCGTAGACGATGCTGCGTTTGACCTTCAGTGTCGGCGTCAGGTCGCCGTCGGCCTGGGTGAGATCGCGCTCGAGGATCGCGAAGCGCTTGACCTGCTCGATCCGGGCGAAGCGTTTGTTGGCCTGGTCCACCACTGTGCCGATGGCGGCCCGCACGCGTTGGTCGCTGGCCATGGGGCTGAGGTCCGGCTCGATGTGGAGTTGCGCCGCGAGCGCGGGCGCCTCCTCGGGGTCGAGCGTGATCAGCGCTACGAGGTAGGGCCGGTTGTCACCGTAGACGACGGCCTGGGAGATCCAGCGGCTTTCCTTGAGCGCCGTCTCGATGTTCGCCGGGCTGATGTTCTTGCCGCTGGAGGTGATGATGAGTTCCTTCTTGCGGCCGGTGATGGTGAGAAAGCCGTCGTCCAGGGAGCCGATATCGCCGGTGCGGAACCAGCCGTCCGTGAACGCCTCCGATGTGGCGCTCGGATCCTTGAGGTAGCCGTCGAAGATGTGCGGGCCGCGCATCAGGATCTCGCCGTCATCGGCGATCCGGACCTCCGCCCGGGGCAGCGGCCTGCCGACGGTTCCGATCCGGCGCTCGCGGATCGTGTTCATGGTGCCCGCCGCGGTGCTCTCGCTCAGTCCCCACCCCTCAAGGACGGTGACCCCGGAGGCGTCGAAGAACTCGAGCACGTCGGCAGCGATCGGAGCCGCGCCGCTCATCGCCAGCCTGAGGCGCTCGCCGAACAGCCCGCGCACCTTGGACAGCACGAGGCGATCGGCCAGCTCGTGGCGGCGGCGGAGCAGCCAGCCCATTGTCTCCGGCTCGCGCCGGCGTGCCTCGCGCCCAGTGTCGATCGACCACTGGAAGATCGCGCGCTTGAGCGCGGATTGCTTGGCCACGCCAGCCGATGCGGCCGTGAAGATCTTCTCGAACACGCGCGGGACCGAGGTGAGGTGCGTCGGGCTCACCTCGCGGATGTCTTCGAGCAGGCGCTGCGGGTCGCGCTGCCAGAACGCGAGCGTCCCGCCGACATCGATCGTGACCACCTGGATGATCCGCGCAAGCGAGTGCGCCAGCGGCAGAAACATGAAGACCACCACCGGTGGGTCCTCGAGGTCGAGGACCTGCTCATAGAGGTTCGCCGTCGCGATCCAGTTCGAATGGGACAGCATGCAGGCCTTCGGCGGCCCGGTGGTCCCGGAGGTGTAGACCAGGGTCGCCAGGTCGCCCGGCGTGACCTCCCGTACGCGGCGCTCGACGGTCTCATCCGCGACCTCCGCACCGGCCGCGCAGAGTTCGGCGAGCGTGATCGCGCCGGGGGCCTCGCCGGTCAGCAGCACCACGTGCTCGAGCGCGGGACAACGCTCCCGCACCTGCGCGACCTTCGCCAGCTGGTCGGCGTCCTCGCAGAACACCACCCGACTCTCGGAGTGCACGAGGACGTACTCGCACTCTCCCGGCGAGTTCGTGTGATAGATCGGCGCGGTCGCAGCGCCAGCGCACATCACGCCGGCATCCGCGAGCGTCCACTCCGGACGCGTGTTGCTGAGGATCGCGACGCGGTCCCCACGCCCGATGCCCAGCTCGATCAAGCCCCGGGCGATGTCGCGCGCGGAGCGCACCAGCTGCGCGTAGGAAATCTCCCGCCACTGGCCACCGTCCTTGTAGCTCAGGGCGGCCCCCTCGCGGTCAGCGCTGCGAAGCAGCATCTCGCCGAGCGTGAGCGCATGGGTGGAGCGCTCAAGCGCACTGTGCGCAGGCGCGAAGGGCTGCACGGCTGGAGGTTCTGTCGGGGCGCTTCTAGATGTCGTCATCGTCCTCACCTCACCATCCGGCGAGCCCTCGCACATCCCATCCGAGCCGGGGCACAAGCAGCGCGTGGCAAACAACCATGGACGCCAACGTACGTCCAATCGGGCCCACGCGCATCGGCGCAAATCACGCTCTCAGACGGCGGTTGACTACTGAACCGCCGCTGCATCAACACAACGGTCCGTAAGCGCCGAGGATCCGGGGCCTCGCCCCCTATTGGGTCTCGACGCCCCAGTCGACGGAGTGCACCCGCTGCGTCGCGCTCAAGCCTTTGAGGCTGAGTTCCGAGGGCGGCCCGAACCGCCATTGTCCGACACGCTCGGTGTAGTCCTTGACCGTGCCCGACACGAGTACTTCACCGCCGCGCGCGCGTCCGGTGATCCGTGCTGCCACAACGACCGTCTTGCCAAGGAAGTCGTCCTGCTCCTGGAAGACGTTGCCGGTATGCAACCCGATCCGCACCCGCAACTGGTGGTCGGCGTGCCGGGCGTTGTACACGCTGAAGATCTGCTGCACCTCGACGGCGGAGGCGAGGGCGGCGCTCGCGCTGTCGAAGATGATCATGAAGCCATCGCCCTGAGACTTAACGACGACGCCTCCATGTGCGGACACCCGCTCACGCACGAGCCGATTGTGCTCGCGTATGACCTCGAGCCAGCGCTTCTCATCGAGCCGTTCGAGCATCGCGGTCGATCCCTCGACGTCCGTGAAAACGACGGTCATGCTTCCATCCGGCGACGTTTGACCACGGAACGGAAACTCGGCCACATCGGCTGCGGCGACCACTGCCGCCAACGACGGCGACGTCTCCTCGCTCGTCGGATACTCGACCGCATCCACGATCAACGGCATTCTCTCAGCTCTGGCACCCCACCCGCTTTTTCACCGCCCGCTCGGCGAGAATCCGATGATCTCTGAGGTGCTTCCCGTCATAAGGCCGAGCCGCTCCGGGATCGAGGAGGAGAGGCGAGGCGGCTGAAGCTCGCGGGGACGGGGCGGCGTCGATATCCGAGCCGCGCATGTAGCGCTCACGGCGCGGCGGCTTGCTACCCATGTGCGCGAAGGTCTGTTGGACGATCGTCGACTCGCGACGCCCGGCAGAGGGCGACTCAGCTCACCGGGGAGCGGCGCTCCGGGCCAGCTCGGTCAGCTCCGCGAACGACCGTTCGATGCCGTTCGCCAGCACCCGCAGGTCGGGCACGGTGTCGCGGTCGGCGTTCAACCCGATCACGATCCCGCCGTCATAGCTGAAGATCGCGATCCCGACGGAGTGGCGAGCGAACAGCGGCACCAGCGGCAGCAGTTCGAGCATCGGCTGGCCGAATGAGTAGAGCGTGTTCTTGGGGCCGGGGACGTTGGTGACCGTCAGGTTAAACAGCCGGACGTCGAACAGCGTCTGCGCGAGGTAGATGTGCAAGCCCGGCGGCGCCAGGCTCGTGAGCTCGATCAGAGCCCGCGCGCCGGTGCCCTGAGAGCCGCGCTTCAGTGCTTCAGCCTCTTTGACGGTGCGCTTGTAGCGCTCGAGCGGGTCGGCTTCGGCGACATGCAGTGGGATGAACAGCGACGTCAGGCGATTGCCCAAGTCCAGCTCCTCTGTCGCCGCACGGATGTTGACCGGGATCTGTCCGCGCAGGCCGGCCGCGGGCAGCTCGTCGCCTCGCTCCACCAGCAAGCTGCGAAGCCCGCCGGCGCACAGCGCAAGCGCGACGTCGTTGACGGTGCCTCCAAGACCCGTCTTGATCGTCTTGAAGTCCTCCAGCCTGAACCGCAGAGCCCGGAAGCGTCGCGTGGCGCCGATCGGCACGTTGAGGCTCGACTTCGGGGCGGCTACCAGCTCGTCACGCACCAGCACCCCGGCCATGGCCTGGGCGCGGCGGGCCAGCTCCAGCAGCTGATCAGGATGGCGAGCGACGTCAACCGCCGCGCGGCCCCCGTGCCAGAGCATGCCTGGCGGAGTCCACCACGGCAGGCGCGAGCCGCTGCGCGCGCCGTTCGGCTCGCCAGCATCGGCAGGCCGCGCCGTAGATCGCGCGTGTCCATTGGTCACCTCGGCGCGGGGATCCGGCGATGGGTCGAGCAGCAGTTGCCCGACATCGATTCCGCCGACGCCGTCGACCAGGCAATGGTGAATCTTGCTGACCACCGCCCAGCGGCCCTCCGCGAGGCCCTCGAGGAGCGTCATCTCCCACAGCGGCCGCGTTCGGTCAAGGCGATGGGAGTAGAAGTCCGAGATCCAGTCGAACAGCTCCTCGTCCCCGCCAGGGGAGGGCAGCGTTGCGCGGTGGACGTGGTCGGCGATGTCGAAACGCTCGACCGGCTCCCACGTCGGCCAGTGCAGGCCGCCGGTGCGTGCCGAGGACAGGCGCTCGTTGAAGCGAGGGAACTGCTGGAGGCGTTCGTTCAGGCTGCGCACCAGCTCGTCAAACGGCGGCGCCCCACCAGAAGGCAGCGGAGCAAACACCATCGCCGCACCGATGCTCATCACAGCCCCCTCATCGGACTGCTCGAGTTCGAGGAACATCGCGTCCAGTGGGCTCAGGGTGTCAACTGCCGTAGCCATGATCGGCTCCCTCGTCCGAGATTCCGGTCAGCAGAAGCTACGCCCACGCGGACGTACCGACATCGGTGAAGACCACGCACCTGAGGTCGGTAATCGCTGGCAGACCGAACGCCGCCGCTCGACCCCACCGACGGTCTGAGTCAGGAGCAACTCAGATTGCCGTCACGTATCGCTCACGCAGCTCTGACACGACGCGGCGAACCCATCCGTGACCGCTGGCTGTCCACTCCGACCACAGCTCGGGATAGCTCTGGGTCGTGAATTCAACGGCGGGGTCGTCCAAGCCCTCACAGAAGTGATCGACCTCATCCCGGTGGCGTTCGAAGACAAGCTCATCCCTTGCGTTCGTCGGCTCCCAGTAGACATAGACCAGGGTGACTGCCCGATCCGCGAACGTCTGCTTCAGCCCGAGGTAGTGCTTGATGATCTGGGCGGCGTCGAAGTGGGTATAGAGACGTCCTCCGAGCGGTCGATCTCGTTCCCGATGGATCTCCTCGTAGCGGCGAAGCCAGCCTTTGCTCAGATCAGCCCTCTTGGCTTCGTATGCCGACTCGAAGTGCCCCATGTGAGTTCCCAGGTGCTCGGTGCATTTCGACTCGACGGCGACGGTCCCGCCGTCAAGCGCGTCGGCCACGAGATCCAGATTCGGATGCCCGTGGCCGGGCTCTGGCCAGATCGAGCACGTCTTCTCGAACTCCAGCGACGTGAACCCGGTGTGCCCGGCGAGCACGAGCTCCTCCTCACGGCCGATCCACGGAGCGAAGGAGTTGACCGTGAGTGCAGCCGAGGAGAAGGCTGAATGCAGTGGAGGCCGATGGCGGGGATGGGTGCTTCCCTGCGGACGAAGCTCATGCCCGTCTCCCAGCTCGATTTGCGCTGTGACCTCACGCAGTTGCTGGACGGAGATCGTGCCGATGAGGTTCTGCTCAAGCCGGAGCGTCCGGCCGTCCTCATCGAGTTGAACGTCCTCACGGCCTCGGAGTATCGAGACGAGCGCGGAATGCGCGCGGTGCTGAGCACTGCGCGTGGTCGGCTCACGAGTTCCAGGCACCCTCCGAGCAAACCTAACACCCAAGGCAGTCGGTCTCTATCGGGCAAAGCTGCCAATCTGGGCTGCGGCAACGCACGGATGATCGCTGGCTCGATGCCCGCCCGGTCCAAATCGTCCTGCAGCATGGCGGTCTCGGACACCGGCGTGAGCCCGGGGAGCGTCACGAATCAACCCGCGCGTGTCCGCCGGGTCCTGCAGGTCGCTTCAAGACGCCGGTCGGGCTCTCGCGGAGCGTGAGAGCACCATCGGCGAGCAGCGGTAGGGAGCGGAGTGGCGCTCCGGTGGCCGCCAAGATCGCGTTGGCGAGCGCCGGCGCCACCGCGACGATCGGCGTCTCGCCCGCACCGGCGGGTGGGATGTCCGGCCGGTCGAGCAGCACGACTTCTGTCGGTGGCACGTCGGCAAAGCGCGGGACGCGGTAGGAGCGCATCGTCGCGTTCAGGATCCGCCCGGACTCGAAGTGAACCACTTCGAACAGAGCTCCGCCGAGGGCCATCGCCGTCGCACCCTCGACCTGTCGGGAGACACTGTCAGGGTTGACAATCGCGCCGCACTCATACGCGGTCACGATACGCAGGACCTCGAGCTCGCCGCCGTCGACGCGGACGCGTGCGCACGTCGCCACGCGTCCGCCCTTCTCCACGCCGCAGGCGATTCCGACGCCGGCTCCGGTGCCTCCGGGATGGCGCGACCGATCCCACCCCATGCGCTCGGCGGCCGCGCGCAGCACCGCTGCTAGCCGCTCGTCGGCCAGGTTGAGCAACCTCAGCTCGAGCGGGTCCAGTCCGAGCGCGTGCGCCAGCTCGTCGATGTGCGATTCGCGGGCGAAGTGGTTGGCGGTCGCAGCCAATGCTCGGTAGGGACCCTGGGGCAGCGGCGAGTCCGCGGGCTGGAAGTCGATCCGCTGATCCTCGACTTCATAAGGGCATGCAATCCCCGCTGACCCGGAGTTGATGTTGACGAAATCCCAGGCCGTGATCGTGCCGTCGGTGCGAGCCCCGCTGCGGATGTCGATCACCGCCGCGGGTCGCAAGTAGCTGAAGCGAAACTCCTCCTCGCGGCTCAAGGCCACCCTCACGGGCCGCCCGGTCGCGCGGGCGAGGCGCGCAGCCGCGATCGCGATCTCCTCGGTGTGTTTGGAGCCAAAGCCACCCCCGGTGTCCGGCACCACCACCCGCACCCGGTCTTCGGCGATCCCGAGCGTCGCCGCCAGCCCGTAGCGGACGAAGAATGGCTGCTGCGTCCCGGTCCACACCGTCAGCCGCTCGTCGTCCCATTCGGCCAGCGCGACCCTAGCCTCGAGCGATACGTGAGCGATGTAGGCGGTCGTGTAGGTCGCCTCGAGCCGTACCTCCGCGGCGGCGAGGCCACGCCCGACGTCACCATGCTCGGAATGAAGGGCGCCCTCCCAGCCCAGCACCTCGAGCGGGTGCGAGCGCAGATGCCCCACCAGGTCGCGCTCGGTCGGCTGCTCGCCGAGCAGCCAGTCGGCGTCGATTGCGTCGAGCGCGCGGCGGGCGGCGGGCACGTCGGCCGCGGCGACGCCGACGAACTCGCCTTCGTGGACCACGGTTACGCCGGGGATCGCCCGCGCCCGCTCGAGATCCAGCGAGCACAGCGTTCCGCCGTATGCCGGCGGGTGAAGGATGCAGCCGTGGAGCATCCCCGGACGCACGAGATCGGAGGGGAAGCAGTGGGCTCCCGTCACGAGCGCGCGGGCGGTCACGCGCGTCGCGGGCCGCCCGCGCCACCGCCAATCCGCAGGCGCCGTCAGCGGCACGTCGATCCAAGCCATCTCGACCCGCCTTGTCCCCGGCTTTGGCGTGCCGCCACCCAACAACTCCCGGGCCGCGCCCGCGCAGACGCGAAGATCCTCACCCGCATCGGGCAGCGACCGGCTCCCAAACGTCCCCGGATCAGACGGGCAGAGGTCGGTATCACCCATCACCAGCGCCACCGCCTCAGGCTCCACCCGCAGCTCCTCGGCGACGATCAGCGATAGCGCCGTCCTATTGTCCTGGCCGATCTCGACCTTTCCCGTGAACGCGGTCACGACGCCATCAACACCGATGTGCAGCCATGCACCACCGCCCTCCAGCGCAAAGGCGCCTCCGCCCCGCGGCCTCTCCCCTGGAGCCAGCACCACCACCAGCCCGTCACCGAGCAGATCGAAATACTCCCGACGCTCGACGGACACGAGATCCCAGGGCACAGCGGGCCGGAACTCCCATAACGCTGGCGAGCTCGCAGCCGAAACGGCCGCAGCACGCGAGTCCGCATTGTCGTCCCGGATCACCTCCGCCGCGCGCATCACGGCCCGCTCGATCCGCGCATACCCGCCGCAGCGGCACACGTTGCCAGTCAGCGCTCGCCGAACCTCGCCAGCGTCGGGGGCCGGGTTACGCTCGAGCAGCGCCACAGCAGCAAGGACCATCCCCGGCGTGCAGTAGCCGCACTGGATCGCGCCCTCGGTAATCATCGCGGCCTGCACGGGATGTAGCTCGCCGTCAGCGGTCACTCCCTCGATCGTTGTCACCGAGCGCCCCGCTGCCGCGCATGCCTCGGTCACGCAGGCGCGAACCGGCTCGCCGTCGAGGAGCACTGTGCACGCGCCGCATGCGCCCTCTCCACAGGCCGGCTTCGCGCCCCTCAGCCCAAGATCCTCGCGTAGCACCTCAAGCAGCGAGCGCTCCGCGGGTATCCGCGCCTCGCACGGCGCACCATTCAACTCGATGCGGCCCGGCGAGGTCACCGGGCGACCCGCCGGATCGTGATCTCACCAGGACCCAGGCTCTGCACGTCCGACACCGCCGGAGTCTCGCACCCTTCGAATCGCCCGCCAAACAACTTCCCGCCGTGTCGCGTGCACGAACCTTCAGGGCGTCTCCATCCCCTATCCGGCACCGCCGGCCCCGGCAGCACCGCCAGCACGTCAGGCGACAATGCGATGATGCCCCGATCGTGATGCCGAATGCCTGAGCCCAGCGGCCGAGACCTCATCGGCGAGTGGCGGAAGCTGATGGAGTCGATGGTCGCCTCGGCGGCGTCGACGGTGGGCGGTCGGGCGGAGCTCCCACGCCAGCTGATCGATCCGATGCAGCGGCAGCTCGAGCTCGTGCAGGAGCTGATCGAGCGCGAACGCCGGCTCCAGAAGCAGGTGACGGGTCGCCTCGTGGCCCCTTTCGACGTGATCTTCGACCTGCTCGAGCAGAACGGCGCGATGCTGCGCAGTCAGGCCGAGGCGCTCGAGGCCGCCGGCGCAGCACTCCAGGACGCCGCTGGGCTGGTGAAGACCCAGGCGGAGCTGTTTGAGCGGACGATCTTCGTGCTCCGCCAGCCGACCGAGCTCGCCAAGGCCGCCGCAGGGCTCGAACGCCGTGGGCGCAAGACCGGCGCGCGAGAGCGCACGAGCGACGCATCGAAGTCAAGCCGCGGCAGCTCAACGTCGGGACGAAAGCCCGGACGCGCCAAGCGCGAAGAGCCTTAGAGATCGTCAGCCCAGGCCGATGGGCGGCGTCGGCGGATGCGTCGGGCGTCGAACCGGCTTGCAGACGCCGCTGGGGCGCCGCGCCCGCCCGGCCTGTTGACGCGGAAACGGGATGTTCGCCGGAACGGGGTAGGGAGGCGGCTTCGTCATCGTGCATTCCGCGGTGGTGACGAGCGGCGAGGTCGCGCTGGTGGGCGGGAGCTTGGGAATCGAGTAGTCCGGCGTGGCGGCGAAATTGAACGCCGAGGTCATGTCGCCGGTGACCGAGCGCCGCCAGTGGCTGAGGTTCGGGACCTCGGCACCGAAGCGTCGCTCGATCAGCCGCAGCACCGAGGTGTGGTCGAACGTGTCCGAGCACACGAGCCCGCCGCGGGACCAGGGGGAGACGACGATGCACGGCACGCGGAAGCCGAGGCCGATCGGCCCGCGGATCCCGCCCGCCGCCGCGGGCAGCGGATCGACGGTGAGGAACTCGCCCTTCGTGCCCCGCGGTGCCACAGGCGGCGCGACGTGGTCGAAGAAGCCGCCGTTCTCGTCGTGGTTGATGATCACCACCGTCTTGCGCCAGACGTGGGGGTGGCGCCAGATCGCGCGGAGCACCTGGTCGACGGCGTACTCGCCGGTGGCGATCGGGAACGCGGCGTGCTCGGACTGAGAGAACGGAACCTGGATCCACGACACCGCGGGCAGATCGTCGCGGCTGAGGTCGGTCTCGAAGTCATTCGGATACGTCGGCTGTATACCGAGACGGTTCAGCGTCGGGTTGTTGCGAAACTGGCGAAAGGCCGGGAACGGGCTGTCGAACTGGCCCAGCGCGGCGGTGTAGCTCTTCCAGCCGATCCGGCGGGACTGAAGCTGCTCGGGCATCGTCGTCCAGCTGAAGTCGCCGACCAGGCCCTGTCCGTTGAAGACGGTCTCGAGGCTCGGACCGCCGTGCGTCCCCGCCGGATCGAGGGTGGCCGACACCGAATACAGGCGGTTGGGCTCGGTCGGGCCGAGCACCGAGCAGAAGTACATGTCGCAGAGCGTGTAGGCGCGGGCAAGGGCCCAGAAGTACGGGACGTCCTGTTTCTCGTAGTAGCCCATCACGTTGGCGCCGGCCGGCCCGTCCCACTGCGGCTGGGAGTGGACCTCGTAGAAGCGGTCGTTGCGCCCATGGTTCCAGCTCAGGTGCTGCGGCGCCCAGTCGTGGGTCGGGTCGCTGAGGCACTGACCCACCGGCCTGCGGCCATTGAGGCGGTAGGGCAGGAGGTGGCCGTTGCGCGCGCCGGGGCCGTGGTACCCGGGCTGGGCGAAGGCCTGACGATTCGTCCGGTCGTTGAATCCGCGGACGCCCGGATACGTGCCGAACACGCCGTCGAACGAGCGGTTCTCCTGCATCAGCACGACGATGTGCTCGATGTCGCCCAGGTGCGCCCCGCAGCCGCGGCTCTGGGCGCTCGCCCCGGCCAGCAGGCTCCCGGCCAGCGACTCGTAGGCCAGCCCCGAGGCGCCGAGCGCAACGCCCGCCCTCAGGAGTTCACGACGGGAGACATCAACGTTGTCGAACACAGCACCATCCTTCCACCTCGGAGCCCGACGCCAACCTACCAGCCCGGACCGACGCTCAGGGCGCAAACGTCCTCGCAACAGCGCGGTGGTCCCCGCGTGGAACGTCCGGAGTCTCTACGGATGCGACCGCCGGCCGGTCGGCATACCGTGAGAGGTGACGAGCGGTGGCCGCGAGGCGGACCATCGAGTCGGGAGTCCCGCCCGACCGGCCTCCGTGCACCTAGTGCTAGGGGGACAGACGTCCCCGTGAAGGAGGCGGATGGCAATGCCCGAGACCAAGGCTCAGCGGAGCGCGGCCGGACGCAAGGCGGCGGTGACCCGCAAGCGCCACGAGGTGGAGCGTAAGCAGCGCGAGCAGGCGAGCGCAGTCGATCGGACCACCGATCTCTCCGACGAGGTGCTCCAGTCGCTCGAGTCGGCGCAGCGGGCAGCGATCGAGGCGGTGCGCAAGTTCGTTGACACCGTTGACCGGACGCTGCCCCCGCGTGGCGAGACCAAGTCGAGGCGACAGGAAGTCGTCGACAGCGCCATGGAGATGGCCGACCGACTGGTCCACGTCCAGTACGACTTCCTCCGCAAGGTGGTTGGCGACGCCGGCAAGTCGCTTGGCAGATCCGACGGCCGAAAGTAGCCCGTCAACGGGAGCGGCCGGCGTCGAGTCAGCCGCTCCCGCCGGCTCAGCCCCTCGCCGCTGCAGCGAAGGCGAGTTGCACGCATGCCGCTCGCACCTCGTCGCGGCTGACCGGGAAGGCCTCGGCCGCTCCGGACCCGATCGCGCGCAATCCGATGCCCGAGCGTGCGAGATGCAGGACGCCGATCGCCTGGAGGTAGACCTGGTTCGCCCGCTGATCGGGATCGGCAACGCCAAGGTCGCGCAGGACGCCGGCGAGCCATCCGATGCACGCCCCGATCGTCCGGCCCAGGTGCAGCCACACGCCGTCAGAGACCTGCGCCCGCAACTCGTCAGCCGGCTGACGGAGGAGCGACAGGGCGCAGTCGAGGAAGGCGGGGTACTCGATGCCGTAGTCGGCGAACAGCTCAAAGCCGCGGCGGAGCCTCTCGGAGGCATCGCTCGTCTCGCTGTCGACGCCGGCCAGCAGTGCGTTGATCTCGGTCACGTACTGCGTCGTCGTCAGCGCAAACAGCTCCTCCTTGGAGGCGAAGTGCCGATAGATGAGCGCTTTGTTGATCCCGACGCGGCGGGCGATGCGGTCGATCCGGGCGTCTTGAACCCCGCGCTCGTCGAACAGCGCACGCGTCGCGTCGACAATCTTGCGCTCCCGCGCTTGGCGGACGGCGGCGCGGGGCAGGTGGGTGGCGGCCACGGAGCACACTGTAACCGATCGTAACCAGAGGTGTAACCATTGTTTACATGACCACCACGCTCAGCCACAGCTCGATTCGCCTCCACGGCCGCGACATCGCCTACGTCGTCGGCGGCGAGGGTCCGACGGTATTGCTCATTCACGGCATCGGTGGCGACTGGCGGACCTGGGAGCCGGTCCTCGACGGTCTCGCCCGCCACCACCACGTCGTCGCGGTAGACCTTCCCGGTCACGGCGGCTCCGCCAAGGGGGCCGGCGACTACTCGCTCGGTGCTCTCGCCAGCGCCCTGCGCGACCTCGGCGGAGCGCTCGGGATCGAGCGCGCCACGGTCGTCGGACACTCGCTCGGGGGCGGCGTCGCGATGCAGTTCTCCTACCAGTTCCCCGAGCGCTGCGAGCGCCTCGTGCTGGTCTCCAGCGGTGGTCTTGGCCCCGACGTCGGCCTCGCCCTGCGCGCGGCCACGCTTCCGGGCAGCGAGCTGTTCCTCTCGCTCACGGCCCCGGCGGCTCGGTCTTTGATCAATCTCGCGGCGAGCGCCGGACGCGCGCTGCGTCTTCGTCCTGCGTCCGACGCCGAGTTCTATGCGCGCACGTTCGCGGCGCTCGCCGATCCCGATACGCGCGCGGCGTTCCTCGGCACTCTGCGCGGGGTGGTCGGGGCGCGGGGGCAGCTCGTGGACGCGCGCGACCGTCTCTACCTTGCGCAGCACATGCCGACGCTGATCGTGTGGGGCGAGCGCGACGGGATCCTCCCCGTCGACCACGGACATGCCGCGCAGGACGCGATGCCCGGCAGCCGCCTCGAGATCTTCGAGGACACCGGCCACCTGCCCCAGCTCGATGACCCCGGGCGCTTCATCGCCGTCATCGAGGACTTCATGGCGACGACGGACCCGTCCGACTACTCGATGGAACGCTGGACCGAGCTCCTGCGCTCCCACAGGGATCCTGCCACGACCTGAGCGCGTCAGGGCTTGAGCAGATCCAGCGTGCGCAGCCGGGACCGCGGGACGCGCGACAGATCCAGCAGCATCTGCGTGAACGAGATGGCCTCTCGCCGCATGCGCCCGATATCGAGCTTATCCATCGTCGGGATGCCCCAGTTGAGCAGGTAGGAGGGGCCGGTGATGAAGTTGGTGGTGGGAATCGCGCCAACCGTCCAGAGGTCGGTACCTTCGGCTGGCCAGCCGTTCTTATCCGGGCTTCCGGGCGCGGAGACGTAGGGACGGAGCACGCTCGACGGCGCGGCGTTGGCTCGGCGTAAGGCGTTGTAGGAGGCGTTGACGAGGGGGCTGCTCTCCGGCGTAAAGAACGTCCCGGGCTCGTGGGCGCCGGTGAGGCGGTAGTGGCCGCTGGGCCCCGGCTCCCATTCCCGCGCCCCGAGGTGCTCGATGGTGACAGCGCCAGCGACACGGCGCAGGAGCCCACCGCGGTGACGGCGCAGGAACTCGGCCGTTCCGATCGCGCCGTGGAAGTGGCCGGTGGTGAGCAGCACCATGATCGTTCGGGGCAGCGCGCTGCGCGGCAGCCGCGCGAGGTACTGGCTCATGGCGACGATCGCGTTCGGCCCATTGTCCTCGACCCCGTTGGTGCCATCGGTGTGGCAATGCAGCAGCATCACCTCGTCGGAGGCGCCGGGGATCACGCCAATCAAGTTGCGTGAGGTCACGTGCCTGACCTGGGCGGGCAGCGTCAGTCGTGCGCGCGCCCCGGCGGCGGCAGCCGCCTTCAGCCGACGGCCGTTGTCGCGATCGACGTAGACGCCAGGGACGGAGCGGATCTTCCCGTCGTAGGGGTAGTACGCGCCGTGCGCCGCCTCGGGTGGCAGATCGAGCACGCCCACGACTCCGATCGCTCCGGATCCGGCCAGCCCGTCAAGGATCGTGATCTCGTTGCCGATCCCCAACCAGGGTCGCGCGTAGAGGTGGGTGGGGACGAACACCCCGCCCGGGTCGTACGCCTTGTAGCCAATCGACAGAAACGTCTGATACGTGTAGGAGACGAGCGGCACGTCGAAGACGGCGATTTTCCCGCGCAGCGAGCCGGGCGCCGGAGGCGTGCTCGGGTCGATCACGACGAGCTGGCCGGTGGCGCCGGCCCGTGGGGTGTGGCCGGAGTAGGGGATGTAAGACGCGGTCTTGACCACCCCCGGTGAGGAGCCGCTCACGACCCGCAGCGACCATGTGTCGGTGGCCCAGCGGTTCATCGGCACCGGCTCGAAGTGCAGCTGTCGCACGCCGGCCCGCGCGAGGCGGTCGCGCAACTGGTCCACGTAGTGCTCGTGCGCGGGAGAGGCGGTCGCGCGCAGGCCCGTCCGATCAAGCTGCTGCTGCCAGACGCGGAGCTGCGACTCGGGCAGGAACTGACCGGGCACGACGGTACGGGCGGCGCCGGCCGGCAACCGCGCGACGGGCCAACGCGGCGTGGCGGCGAGCGTGTCCAGCGGATCGAGCAGCGGCGCCGCAAGCGCCATGCCGGCAGCCTTCGCGCCCAACTCGAGCAGCTGCCTCCGATCGAGGAGCGTGTCGTTCATGCCGGTCATCCTGCTCCGGTCACGCCCGCTCCTCATCCGCACAACTCCCCATCCTCACTACGGCCTACTACGAGTCTCGATCCTAGCCCCAGCTGATCGCCCAGTCCGCGGCGCGCCCCGGCCCCGCCGGCAGCACAAACACGATGAGTCCGTCGGCCCTACGATGGGCGACGATCCGGCCATCGGCCCAGGCGGTGAGCCGCCGCGCGCGGGCAGGCACGCCACCGACCTGCAGCACGAGACGCTCGCGCCGGGCGATGCGCACGTAGCCCCGCAGAAGGCGCGGCTCGCGGTCGACTCCGACCGACGGAAGGCGGAGCGAGAAGCGGGCCAGGTGCGGGGTGATGAGGAAGCCGCGCTCGGTGGGAGTCACCCCCGCGAGGTGCACGGCGTTCATCACCATCCAGGTCGGCTGCTCGGTGATCTGGCCGTCGTAGTCGTTGTAGAGGGGGATCCCGCACCGCTCGGGGTGCCGTGCGTAGAACGCGTTGCAGGCGTCGTCGATCGAGATCGTCCCGTCCCAATGGTTCGGGAACGCGTGTGCGTGGGCGGCGAGCGTGTTCCGTGTGTACTCGCTCCACGCGTAGCCGGCGGCGCCCGGGACGACCCCGTCGAGGCTGGCCAGCGCCCACGTGAGCCAGCCGTTGGCGTCAAACCACACGCCCCCGACGTACTGCGATGAGCCGTCGAACGTGGCCCCGACCCCGGTGGGCGGGTCGGTCACGCCGGGATCGCGGGCGGCGGGAGAGAGTGCCGAGCCGATCTGGGCCGGCCCGTGCAACGACGCCGGTGCGCCGACGCCGGTGAGGAAGCGGCGGATGTTGCCGACGAGAACGCCGGCCTGAGCTCGGCTTGGCGCTCCCGCCAACACGGCCCACGGCTGGGGCTCGCCGAAGATCACGCCGCGCCCGATCGGCTTCGAACCCGAGTAGCCGCGCAGGTACCAGCGCCCGGTCCACTCTCCGCGCAGTACGGCGAGAAGCTGCCCGGCCCGCCGGCGAAGCTGGGCGGCGAACACTCGGTCGCCGCGCAGGTCGGCCACCTCGGCGAGCTGTGGATACGCATAGGCGAGCTGGGCCGTGACGAGCATCGACTCGGACATGTGCAGGAACGTGGCCGAGAAATCAGACCAGTCGCCGTTGGTGCCGGCCAGGTAGCCGCCGTGCGGGCCGCGAAGCGATTCCTGGTGGCGGAAGGCGACCTTCAGGTGCTGCCAGACGGTGGCGCGCCGCGCGCTGCCGTAGAACGGCAGGCGCTCGGAGAAGAACGCCATGTCTCGAGTCCCCAACCCGTACTCGGCCCCCGCCAGCAACAGCCAGAAGTCGAGGTCGTCCGAGCTGCCCAAACCGTTGTACGGCTTGCACAGCGGCACTGTGCCGTACGGGATCGCCCCCGTCGCAGCCGACTGCAACCCGATCGAGTAACGGAGGATCTCGCGCGCCATCGCGGGATCCGTGTAGACCATCGGAAACAGGTAGTGCAACCAGCTGCGGGAGCCCAGGTTCTGGCCACTCGAGTACTGGTAGTAGCCACCCTGGGTGATCGTGTGATGGCCGCACGCCTCCTCGTACACCGATGCGGCGCGGAGCAGGTACGCGTCCCACTGCAGCTCGCGCGCGACCCACTGTCGACCCGGTCCGAACCAGGCCTTGGGCAGCCACCGCGCCCACGCCTGCTCGCTGCGGGCAAACGGGTGCTCAGCACGGTGGTACTTGCGTACCAGCGCCCCGATCTGCGACGGGTGCGCCATGCCGTAGGCGTAGCGCAGCGTCACCGACTGCCCGGCTGCGAGCCGCACCGGAGCTCGGATCGCGAACAGCGTGTCGCCCCCGGCGCCCTGCGCCGCCGCCGCGGCGATCGTGCCTCGGAGCCGGTCGGAGCGCACAGCCGCAGGCACGGCCCGGGTACCCCGGCCGAAGAAGGCCGAGACTGAGGTCTCATAGCCGCCAACAGGCCCCTGGAGCGCCGCGGCGAAGATGCTGAGCGGACGGCGGTCGCCACTCGCGTCTGTGCGCTGGGGAACGCTCAGCGTCCGGGTGCGCGGGTTCCAGCTCGGCGCCCCGAGCCCGCGATAGCTGCGGCTGGTCTGGTCGTAGGGATTGACGTCCCAGTACTCGAACCACGACAGCCGCAGCGGGCGCGCGCTGGTGTTGCGGATCGTCACGTCGTGCAGCAGCAGCGGATCGTCGCCGAACGGCGCGTAGACGTCCTCCCGCACCGCCACGCCGACGGCGCGGAGCGTCCGCTCGTAGTAGCCGACCCCGAACCTCCGCTCCGTCGCCGCCCCGCGCGGGCGGTCGAGATACAGCGTGCTGAGCACGCGGCCGCCGAGGTTCAGGTAGCCGTAGCCGCCGCCGAAGTGCCGGCGCTCGGGCGTGTACCGGTTCGCCCATTGGGCCAGGCGATCCTGGCTCCAGAGCTGGGTGTAGCCGTCGTTGAACGCCGCGGCGACAATGTGGTCGTTGCCGAGCTCATGCTGGGCGGCGGTGCGCCCGGCGAGCTCGGCTTGCCTGGCTCGAGCAACCACCTGCTCGTCGATGTCGTAGCGAAACGCGGGCAGGCCAAACGAATCCACCACCCAGCGGCCGAACGAGCCGCTCCCGAACGTCGAGGCAACATCAGCACGGGCCTGGTAGCGGGACAGGGGCGCGGGTGCGAAAGGGCGCGCCGGGGCGGCGACGGGCGAGGCGAGCCCCGCGAGCACCGCCACCACCACCGCCACCGTGGCGGCGCCCATGGCTCTGAGCGACGGCATTCCGATCACCGGCGCACAGACTACGCGTCGCCCGTCTCACTCGCTCCGCTGCCCGCGAGCGCGACGGTGCATACCCGGGCCCACACGATCACGATCTACACTGACGTCCCGACCGTGCTCGCGGGCGAGCATCGGGCTCTTCTCGTCGTCGAAGCGATGCGAGCGACTCGCCGCCGCACTCGAGCTTCAGGGTCAACCGCCGAGTGATCGGCTCGCCCTCCTGGGACCGTAGAACGCCACGCCGCATCTAAGGGTTTGTCCCGATGCGCCGGTGCGGCGGCGGAGCTATGCCTGGGTATAGCTCGCCGGACGTGGCCGGGAGCACACTCATAGCTTCCGGCAACTCACCCGGCGTCGATGCCCGCCCGAAGGAGAGGCCATGAAAGAGCGCTTCATCACCCAGACGGCGGCCCCTGCCGCCAGCGTCGCCCCCGCCGCACCTCCCGCAGCCATCTCGGCGCCTGACGCGGAGCACTCGGCCCTCGCGTTGTCGACCGGGGCGAACACCCTCGGACAGATGATCCTGCGCGCGGAGGGACGCGATGGCGTCGCGCTGCGCTACAAGGAGGTGGGAGGCTGGCGTGAGATCGCCTATGGCCAGCTCGTCCGCTCGGCCCGCGATATCGCGAAGGGGCTAATCGCGCTCGGGGTCAAACCAGGGGAGAGGGTGTCGATCCTGGCCGACACGCGTCCTGAATGGACGATTGCGGACGCCGCCAGCTTCTGCGCGGCGACCGTCGTGGCGCCGGTCTACCAGACCAACTCGCCCGATGAGTGCGCGTACGTGCTCGGTCACTCCGAGGCTCGCGCGGTGTTCTGCGAGGACGCCGTACAGCTGGCGAAGATCGAGCAGATTCGCGACCGCTGTCCAGCACTGGAGCACGTGATCGCCTTCGCGGGCGCTCGGGCCGGGTCGATCAGCGTCGATGAGCTGATCGCGCGCGGGGCGGAGGTTCCGGAGGAAGAGGTCGACGCTCGCGTCGCCGCGGTGAGCCCCGAGAGCATGGCGAGCCTGGTCTACACCTCTGGTACCACCGGGCCACCGAAAGCCTGCATCCTCACCCACCGCAACTTCACCGAGGCCACTCACGCGCTCGAGGAGCGCCTGGACCTGACCCGGACCGAGGCGCCGATCGAGTTCTTCATGTTCCTCCCGCTCGCCCACGTCTTCGCCCGCATCGTCGAGGTGTTCACGTTGGACCTCGGCGGCACGCTGATCTACTGGCAGCGTGACCCGCTGCGCCTGCTCGATGACATCCGAGAGGCCCGCCCGACCTACTTCCCCTCGGTGCCGCGCGTGTGGGAGAAGATCTACGCGGCTGCCACCACAGGGATCGCCGACCAGCCGAGGCTCAAGCGGTCAATGTTCGGCTGGGCTCTCGGTGTCGGACGCCAGGTGCGGGAGCGCGAGCGCGATGGCCTCTCGCCGGGCTGGATGCTCGCGGCGCAGCACCGCGTCGCTGACCGGCTCGTGCTCTCCAAGGTGCGCGACCTGTTCGGCGGCCGGTTGGAGCTCGCGGTCACCGCCGCCGCCCCGATCGGCAGCGAGGTGCTCGAGTTCTTCGACGCCTGTGGCATCCTGCTGTTGGAGGCATGGGGGATGACCGAGACCTGTGCTGCCGGCACGCTCAACACCGATCTCGAGATGAAGATGGGCACGATCGGCAAGCCGGTGCCGACGCTCGAGATGCGCGTCGCTCCCGACGGCGAGCTGCTGGCGCGAGGGTCGAACATCTTCAGCGGCTACTTCAAGGACGAGGAGGCCACCCGCGAGACACTGGCCGACGGCTGGCTGGCCACGGGCGACCTCGGCACGATCGACGCGGAGGGTTTCGTGTCGATCACCGGGCGCAAGAAGGACCTCATCATCACCTCGAGCGGGAAGAACATCACAGCGGCCAACATCGAGAACGCGCTCAAGGGGACGCGCTGGATCTCCGAGGCCGTCGTGTACGGCGACCGACGGCCGTATCTGGTGGCGCTGCTGACCCTCGATGGCGACGAGGCGCCAAAGCTGGCCGAGCGGCTCGGCATCTCCGCCGACGTCAGCGAGATGGCGACCGATGAGCGTGTCCGCGCCGAGATCCAGAAGGACGTCGACGCTGTGAACCAGCGCTTCGCGCGCATCGAGCAGATCAAGCGCTTCGCCATCCTCGACCGCGAGCTCACCCAGGAGGATGGCGAGCTCACGCCGACGCTGAAGGTGAAGCGAGCCGTGGTCTACAGCAAGTTCTCCGACACCTTCAACGGTCTGTATCAAGACTGAGCCGTGTCCGTCCTCCGTGCGATCGCGGGCTGCGACCGCACGGGGGGCGCGGCCGAGTCGAGACCTCAATAATGTCCGCGGCGTGAGGTGGCCTCGAGTCGATGAACGGGATGAGCTCGCGGATGTGGTACCTCCGCGTCACGGCGACGCGTGGGTGGCGCACGGTCTGGGAGACGATCACGGCCGCTCGGATCGGATAGGGTCTGAAATCACCAACCGCCGCCAAGGAGGTGCGCGATGCCGGAGCAGAATTGGCGCGTGAATGTCTCCTTCACAGAGGATGCTGATCGCACGCGAGCGGACGCCGTGTTGGAGCTGGCCAGCCAGAGGTTCCACGGCTTCGGCCAGGCCAAGCGGGCGCCGCGGGATCCGAACGTCCCGGTGATCGGCCAGGATCTGGCCGCCGCGCGGGCGCTCTCGGACCTCTCCCACAAGCTGCTCGAGGCCGCAGCGGATCGGATCGAATCCTTCGAGGGGCATCCGGTCACGTTGCACGACTGATCGGAACCAACCGGACGAGTCGCGCATCCACGAGCGGGAGTCGCAGCCGCGCCCGGACCTCGGGCTGCTGGAGCGGCTCAGGGACCTCGAGCGGCGCCCGTTGCTGTCCTTCGTTCCATCGCGTGCCTGAGGCGGAGTGGTCAATCCGTCCACGAGGTGGGACGGCGGACGCGTTCGGATACGCCGGCGCCGATGCGAATGTTTGTGGGCGCTCCTCGCTGGAGTGGGTTGTGACGACCGCGGAGGTCACCGACGGAGTGCTTGCGGCTTGCGCGCTTGCTGACGGCGATGGAACGATCGCGCGTGCAACCGCACTGTTTCTCGATCGTCGTGGCGCGGACGAAGGGTTTCTTGCAGACGGCCGGCGCGAGATCGAGGCGGTGGTCTCGGGGGAGCGAGACCATTCCACGTTGATGCACGAGACGGGCGCGGTTGACATCTCGGCCGTCGTCGCTGCCGACGGCAGCCGCCACGCCCTCCTGACGATGCCGCGGCCCGTACTCGAGCCGACGGGGGATGCCCCCAGTCCGCTGCTCGATGAGCCAATTGAGACCAGTCCCGCGATTGTGTGGCTGAAGGACATGGGCGGGCGGTACCTGCGAGTGAATGCTCGCTACGTCGAGCAGCTGAGGACAGACGCGGAGCGCGTTTGCGGAAAGACCGACGACGATCTCGCTCGAGGGGAGTCGATTGAGGGATTCCGTTTGCAGGGGGGCGATAGAGGACAGACCGAGCCGTTGGAGCTCGAGTACACGATCGCTGCGGCCGATGGGCGACCGTCCTACGCGGTCCTGCGCTTTGCGTTGCGCGACGCCGACGGCGAGCCAACCGCCGTATGCGGCGTCGCCGCGCCACTTGCGCGTGCAGACGTGGCGCGCTCCGAGTGCGCGCGGCTGATGAGGCTTGAGCGGTGGAGCAGAGTCGACGAAGCGGCGAGCCGGGCGGAACTGTTTGACGAGTGGGGACTCGCGCCGGCGAATGAGGTGAGGGAAGTGCTTCGGCGCTCGTCGGACTCCGACAGCCACTCCGCGGACGGTGGCGGCGACCAGTTCGCGGCGATTGCCGTCGAGCTCGACGCTGCGCTTGCGACGTCGGCACGCCTTGAACGCGAACTGACCGAGGAGCGCCGGCAGGCCGTGGCCCTGCGCGAGGCGTCCATCCTCGCCGCTCGACGTGCGCAAGAACTCCTCCGTACGGTCTCAACTGAACAGGCCCGGAGTACCGAGCTCGAGGAAGCGCTCTCGCGCGCGGAGGCCAGCCTCGCGGATCTGGCAAGCGAGCGGGATAGCGAGCACTCGCGGGCCGATCAGGTAGAGGCCGGAGCCGCAGAGGCCGTCGCGCAGGAGCATCGGATATCCGAGACGCTTCGTGCGGAGCTCGCGGAGGCTCGCGGGCAGCTCAATCGGCTCCATGCCGAACTGAGCGAAGCTCCGACGACCGACGAGTTGGAGTCAGAGCGTGCCAGCGCCCACGAGGCGACGCTTGCTCTCGAGGAAGCGAAGGCCGAGCTCGCGACCATCACTGCCGACCTCGCCAAGGAGCGTCGGCGGGCTGAGCAGGCGAACGCCGCGCTGGCCCAGGCGCGCGTCCGGGCCGAGCAGGCCCAGGCCGAGAAGCAATCAGCGCTCGCGCAAGCCCACGCCGAGCTTCGTCGCACACGCGCCGATGCCGCCGAAGCTGCGACGACAGTGCTGGCCGAAAGGCAGATGGTTGTGTCGCTGCGCGCCGAGCTGGCGGCGGTCCATGAGGAACTCGTTGGCTCACGAACGGCGGCTGCGGACATGGTCGGCCGGCACGAGCTCGAGGACCAACGGACGCAAGCCGAACAGGCCAGGGCCGACGCGCAGTCGGCGCTGGACCAGGCACATGAAGAACTTGAACGCCGCCACGCGGAGGCTGCCGCATTATCGACCGCTCTCGCCGCCGAAAGCCAGACGGTAGAGGTGCTTCGTGGCGAGCTGTCCGACGTTGCTGAAGAACTCGCGCGCGTGAAGGAAGCCGCCGTCGCTGCGGCTGGCGACGCTGCCACACTCGACGAACTCCGGCGTGAACGCGCTCGCGCCGAACAGGCAGAGGCAGCGTTGACCGAGCAGCGCGAACGCTCGGAGCAATCCATTGCCACCGCTGAGCAGGCGCAGTTGGATGCATCCGCGGCCGCCGCCGCAGTCGAGGAACAGCGCCAGATAATCGATGCCCTCCGCACCGAGCTCACGGAAGGCCGCGAGGAGCTTGAACAGTTGCGCCGCGAGACTTCCGCGGGAGGGTCACCCGTCGCCGGGCACGACGCTCCGGTGGAAGGGCCAGGCGTCGCCAACGGCGAGCCCGAGACGGCTCCGGCCGAGGAGGACGGGCGCAGACGTCCCGCGTGGGACGCCGCGGCACAACGCGCACTCTCGGCCGCGCTGATGGATGTCTCGGAATGGCGGATGGCCCTCAGACAAGCGGTGAACACCATCGGCTCAGAGGGGAACTGGGACGCGGTTGTGGCCTGGGGTACCGAAGAACGAGGCACGTCCATGAAATGTGCGGCGATGTGGACCGGGGGGGACCCGAGCCTGAGCGCATTCGAAACCCGGACCTGGCAGCATCGGCAGCGAGCGCTCGCAGCGGGACGCGGGAGCGCTGGCGGCGGCACCGCCGTCACCTGTGTGCAGGATCTGCCGACGGCCGGCGACTCTCTCCTCAGAGCCGCTGCCACGGATGGAATGGGCTCCGCTGTCGTGGTTCCAATCAGTGACGGCAAAGAGCCAATCGGAATGCTCCAACTGCTCAGCGTCAGCACCACCCCGCCGAACTCCGAACTGATCTTGTCCCTCGAGGGAATCGCCCTGCAACTCGGCGCGATCGCCCAGCAGCTCAATCCGGCGAAGGCGGCCCACTGGCATTTCGGTCGATTCTGACCTTGACGGCGTCGCTGCTGTGAGCGCCCCGCGCGACGACCTGCGGATCTCCGCGTCGGACCCAGCCGCGGTCGGCGAACTCAGCGAGATTGCGGACTGGGGGGATCGTCGGCGGCGTCGGAGAGGAACGCCGCGAGCGCCGCGTGGGTCCGTTTAGGATCCTCGACCTGTGGCACGTGACCGCAGTCGAGCTCGAGGTGGTGTGCGCGCGGAACGGCGTCGGCCACGTGGCGCTCGAAGGCGATGGGTACGAGCCTGTCGCGGCGGCCCCAGACGAACAGCGCATCGGGCTGCAGTGTCCGCAGCCGCGTCCAGAAGCCTTTCTCCCCGTGAGGTTCCTCGAGATAGATGTGGCGGGCCGCGGCGTAGAACGCGGCGCGACCGGCCGGAGTGAGATAGGCGCGCAGGAACTCATCGACACCGGCGGCGGTCCAGCCATCATCCGCACCGGGGATGAGGCGATGAACGATCGCCTCGACGAGAGGCCGAGGGGCGAGCTGCACGAGCCCGAGCTCCGGCCTCGTGAGGCGGAGCAATGGCACCCACGGCCGGTCGCGTCGCCACGCCAGAGAAGGCGCCAGCAGCGCGAGGCGGCCGACACGGCCCGGATGACGCAGGGCGATCTCCAGCGCAATGCGACCACCGAGACTGTTGCCGATGAGGTCGACGCGGTCCAAGGCGAGCGCGCCCAGTAGATCGATGGCGGCGCCAGCGAAGAAGCGCGGGTCGTAGGCGGCGCCGATCGGCTTATCGGAGTCGCCGAAACCCGGTAGGTCGACGGCGATCACGCGAAAGCGATCGCCGAGCGCCGCCACGGTGGGCAAGAACGACCCCTTGGTGCCGCCGAGGCCGTGTAGCGCCATGACAGGCGGCCCGACGCCGGCTTCCAGGATCGACAGCCGACCACTGCGCGTGGTGACCGTGCGGAACCGGAGCCGCCCTGGCTCGGGCGCACCGCTCGTCGCAGCCAGAAAGCCAACGCCGACGTGCAGGTTGCGGCGCACGGAGAGACGGCCTGACTGGTAGGCGCTCATCCCGCCGCGTAGGTCGACGGAGAGCTGCCGCCACGTGTCCTCGTCGGCGGTGAGTACGGCGTCCGGGCGTTCGCCGGCAGCTGCGGCCGTGGCCGCACCGCCTGCCACCACGGCGTCCCAGGAGTCCCCGTCGCTGACGGCGAGCCGGATCCGGGTCAGGCGCCGACGCGCGTCAAACACAGACGGGTCAAACCGGCCGACCAGGGTCTGTACGAAACTCGGCGGAGCAGGCATCAGCTTCCGAGATTAGTCGGGTCGGGTCAGTAGTTCCCTGGCCGGGTCGCGACGACGCGCTCCGCGCGGCCGAACGTAGCTTTGCGAAGACCGGATGCGAGCTTTTTACGGATCGCGCCGCCACCCGGCCCGCGTAGAGTTGCATACAGGCGTACCGCTGGGAAGTTCGCGGCTGCCAGCTGACTGCCCCGGCTCTGTGGCGGGTGACGCGGCTCTGCCATGGCGTCAGTGCGCTTTGGACCGCACCGGCGCCAAGACTAGGAATGACGCGATGGATGCCACCAAACGAGCAGTGACCCCGATCCCGGTCCTGGCGCTGGACCCCGACCGCTTCCGTCCCTTCGTCGCCGACCCCGTTCTCTGGCAAGAGTTAGCCGCAAGCAACGAGCGCGGCCGCGCACTCCTGCACGGCCGCGCCCTATGGAACGTCACCACGACCTCGCGGATCGGTGGAGTGGCGGTGCTCGTGCGCTCGTACACCGCATACGCCCGCGGCGCTGGGATCGATGCGCGGTGGAAAGTCGTCGAGGGCAACTCCGACTTCTTCCGCCTCGCCAAGCGCCTCCACAACGACCTTCACGGCGCGGAATGGGCAACAGCCGGCTACACCGCAGAGGACCGTGAGCTGTACGAGACCACGCTGCTGCCGGCGAGCCGTCAGCTCGCGGAGCTTCTGCGGCCCTCCGATGTGGTCGTGCTCCACGGAGCGGAGACAGCTGGCCTTGCGGAAGCTGTGCGCGACGCTGGGGCGCACCCAGTGTGGCGTTGCCACGTGGGCACCGACGTCGCCACCGGCGCGGCTCGCCGAGCATGGACGTTCCTCGATCCCTACGTGCGGACTGCCGAGGCGACGGTGTTCTCGCGCCGAGAGTTCATCTGGGAGAGCATCGATCCGACCCGCGCATTCGTGATCGCCCCCGCGCTCAACCCGCTCTCACCGCGTAACGAAACGCTGAACCCCGCGACCGTCGAGGCAATCCTCAGGACGACGGGGCTCGAGCAGGACGGCTCCCGCGGCGATACCAGGTTCGTCCGCATGGACGGGACGGCCGGCCGGGTCGACCAGCGCGCGCGCATCACCGAGGTGGGGCCGCTTCCGCAGGATGCTCAGCTCATCCTTCAGGTCTCGGCCTGGGACCGGCTTAAGGACCCAGCCGGCGTGATCGAGTCCTTCGCTCAGTCCGTAGCCCCACACACCAGCGCGCACGTCGTCATCGCAGGACCGAAAGCCGACGATCGGAAGAAGGAGCCCGAAGCACAAGCCGTACTCGACGAGACGCTCAGCGCGTGGGCCGATCTGCCACTCGCGATCCGCAGCCGCGTCCACGTTGCCGAGATCCCAGTCGAAGACCCCGAGGAAGCTGCTGTGATCGTGAACGCGCTACAGACCCGCGCGAGCGTAATCCTCCAGAAGTCCAGAGGCGAGGGGTTCGGCATGACGGTGCTCGAGGCGATGTGGAAGGAGCGCCCCGTCGTGTGCACCCGGGTCGGCGGGCTCCAGGAGCAGGTCATCGACGATGTGACCGGCTTCTTGGTCGAGCCCGGAGACAACGCCGCCGCCGGGACGGCGATCTGCCGGCTGCTCGTCGACCGGGAGTTGTCGCAGCGAATGGGCACCGCGGGGCACGAACGGGTCCGCCAACGCTTCTTGCTTCCGCAGGGCGCGAAGCGGTGGGGCGCGGTGATCGCCTCCGTGCTCGGGGACCGCGCGCAGGTCGTCATGTAGGCCGGCGGCGCTGGATCCACGGCTTCAAAGCGCGATTCGTGGGCCAGCCGCGGCCCGGACGGAGTACAGTCTGGGCGTGGACAAGGATGAGCCCGCCGAACCGTTGATGGATCGCGCCACCCGCCGACGCGAGGAGCGCAGAGCCGTGGAAGAGGCCGGGGGAGGGGTGTCCGAGGGCTTTGAGCTCGCCGAGCAGGACCTGATCGAGCACGCATCGCACGGCGATCAGCACTCCCCCTCCCGCATCATGCAGGACGCGGGTTTAGATGAGGAATCAGCCGGCTCGGTGTACGGCGAAGCCGACGATGAGCATCAGGGCGACTAGCGGCCTGGGCGGCTAGCGCGGCTGACCGACCTCGCGCTCGACCGAAGCGCCGACCTCGCGCTCAGCCGAAGCGCCGGCCTCGTCCGCGACGACCTCGTCAACCTCGCCGGCAAGCGCGTTCTCGGACGGGCCGTTCAGCGCCTCCAGCTTCCGGGCCTCCTTGCGGGCCTGCTTGTCCAACCGGCGCTCGCGGAGCCTTCTCTCGCGGTTCAGCTTGGACATCGTGGTCTTCTTCTTGCCGCTTGAGGCCATGCGTATCCCTCCTGGGGTTAGCGTGCCGATGAAGCCCACGCCGGTTGGGTGAAGACGAGCGCGACGAGAGTGATCCCTCGCCGCGCCCGTTCAGTCGGACGTCTAGAGCGTCTGGACGTTGGCCGCCGCGGGGCCCTTGGGGCCCTGCTCGGCGTCGTAGCTCACCTTCGCGCCCTCGGTCAGCGACTTGAAGCCGCTGCCCTGGATCGCGCTGTGGTGAACGAACAGGTCCTTGCCGGAATCATCGGGCGTGATGAACCCAAAGCCCTTCTCGTCGCTGAACCACTTCACAGTTCCTGTGGCCATTGGTGTTGCCCTCCTTGGATATGTGCACTGCGGAAACGCGGAGGGTGCAAAGGCAACAACTGCGAAAGCGCTGGCACTACTTTGGCCGAGCGAATGCCCGGCCCGTGTAGACAAAGTCTAGCGTCCGGCGACCTCGCCAGCGCCCCAACGACGGATCAGCGGCCGTTTGTCAGCGCCTGGCCGGACTCGGCGTCGAAGAAATGGAGCCGCGTGGCGTGGGGCCACAGCTCGGCCGGTTCGCCGCTGCGAGCCCGGCTGTGGGGGCTGAGCCGGGCCACAGCAACGATCCCGCCGCTGTCGGTGGTCTCCTCGACGCCGCCGGCATCGTCGCGGAGCTCGGACAGCTCCTCGGACATCACCGGCTTGGCGCCGACGCCGAAGTGGGCGTAGAACTCGGCGCCCATCGCTTCCACCAGCTCGAGCTGGGTGTTGAAGGTGACGCCGCGGTCGCGGTCGTCGCGATCGATCCGGGTCGCGTCCTCGAAGTCCTCGGGCCGGATCCCCGCGATCAGGTTGCGTGCCTCCGGCTGGCGTCCGCGGCGACGACGGTGACGGCTCCGTAGGGCACGAGCACCGCCACGCGAATCCAGGTCCGGGCGTAAATGGCGCGGTACATCGCCTGGGCGATGAGCATCCCGAGCACGAGTTCGCTCGTCACCGAGAACCGGTGATGATCAGGGTGTTCGCCACGTCCTGCCACCACGTGCTCGACGTGAGCACGGATTTGTAGTTGTTCAGCCCCACCCACTTGTCGAGGCTCGGGAACCGCAGGTCTGCGCGATGCAGCGACAGCCAGAACGCGTATAGGATCGGGAGATGACCAAGCGGCTGCTCGATCTGCCCGAGCCCCCGACGGCAATCTTCGCCGCCTCCGACGTGCAGGCCATGGGTATTCTCGAGACGGCGTACGCACGCGGTGCACGCGTACCGCACGACCTCGCGGTGGTCGGCTTCGATGACCTCGAAGTCGCCGCGACGCTCGGGCTCACGACCGTCCGCCAGCCGCTGCGCGAGACCGGCTCCCGAGCCGCCGAGCTCTTGCTGACGATGATCGAGGGGGCCGCCAGCCCGCCGGTCGAGGAGCTCGCTTCGTTGCAGTTGATCGAGCGACGCACGACGTAGCGCCCCGGCTTGGCCCCGGCAGAGCTGTTCGTGATGTCCGAACGATGCTGGGCGTTCGGGGCGCAGAACGCGATGTTTGCGGATATGACCGTGCCCGTGGAGCGTTGCCATGCCTGAGAAGCGGCTCGCGCGGGGCCCGTCCGGCGTGCCCGGTCAGCAGCGATCGCCGGCCCCCCCGGACGCGCCGTGGTGGCGCAGCGCGGTCATCTACCAGGTGTACATCCGCAGCTTCGCCGACGCTGACGGCGACGGTGTCGGCGACATCGCCGGCATTCGCTCCCGCCTGCGCTACCTCGCCGATCTCGGTGTCGACGCACTGTGGATCAACCCGTGGTACCCGTCGCCGATGAAGGACGCCGGCTACGACGTGGCCGACTTCCGCGACATCGAGCCGACGTTCGGCAGCCTCGCCGATGCCGAGGCGATGATCGCCGATGCGCACGACCTCGGCCTGAGGGTGCTGCTCGACATCGTCCCCAACCACCTCTCTGACCAGCACCCGTGGTTCCAGGCGGCCCTCGCCGCCGGGCCGGGGTCGCCCGAGCGCGAGCGCTTCATGTTCCACTCCGGCCGCGGGCCCACAGGCGCAACGGCCCCCAACGACTGGAAGAGCGGTTTCGGAGGACCCGCGTGGACCCGGGTGATCGAGGCCGAAGGGAGCCCGGGGGAGTGGTATCTCCATCTGTTCACGCCCGAGCAGCCCGACCTCAACTGGGGCAGCCCCGATGTCTGGGCGGAGTTCGAGGAGACGATGCGGTTCTGGTTCGACCTCGGGATCGACGGGTTCCGCATCGACGTCGCCCACGGCCTGGTCAAAGCCCAGGGCCTGCCGGACGTGGGATCGACGGCGTGGCCGCCACCGAGCTCCGACCCCGTCGACCACCCGCACTGGGACCGCGACGAGGTCCACGAGATCTACCGAGCCTGGCGCTCGCTCGCCGACGGCTACGAGGAGCCGCGCGTATTCGTTGCCGAGGCCTGGGTGCACAACCCCGAACGGCTGGCGCAGTACCTCCGCGCCGACGAGCTGCACACCGCCTTCAACTTCGACTTCCTGCTCGCGCCGTGGGAGGCCGGTGGATTGCGGCAGGCAATCGTCGACTCGCTGCGGGCTCACGAGGCCGTCGGAGCGCCACCGACCTGGGTGCTCTCCAATCACGACACCGTCCGGGAGGTATCCCGCTACGCGCGGCAGCAGGACGCCCGGCCGCTGCGCAACCTCAACGATCTGCTCGGACTGCCGGCCGACTTCGCGGCGGGACGGCGGCGGGCGCGGGCCGCGGCGCTGCTGATGCTCGCGCTTCCCGGTGGCGCCTACATCTACCAGGGCGAGGAGCTCGGGCTCGCCGAGGTCGAGGATCTTCCCGACAGCGTGCTGCGGGACCCCGGGTGGGAACAGTCTGGACGCACGGACCGCGGCCGCGACGGCTGCCGGGTGCCGATCCCGTGGTCGGGGGAGGGGCCGCCGTTCGGGTTCAGCCCCGATGACCCGCGCGCGGCGCCGTGGCTCCCGCAGCCTGAGTCGTGGGGAGCGCTCACCGTGGAGGCGCAGGCCGGCGCTGAGGACTCGATGCTCGAGCTGTACCGACGCGCCCTGAGAATTCGCCGCACGCAGCCGGCGCTCGGCGACGGCACGCTGTCGTGGCTCGGCATGCCGGACGGTGCGCTCGGGTTTGCCCGCGAGCCGGGGTTCGTGTGCGTCGTCAACGTCTCCGCCGAGCCGATCGCCGCTCCGGACGCCGCGACGCTGCTGCTGGCCAGCGGACCGCTGACCGATGAGGGTCGCGTGCCGGCGGATGTGGCGGCGTGGTTCGAGCGGTGAGCGAGCCGGCGTCGAGCGAGCCGGCGTCGAGCGAGCCGGCGTCGAGCGAGCCGGCGTCGAGCGAGCCGGCGTCGAAAACGTTCCTCTCGTCGCCCCTTCGTGATTGGGAGGGCAGTTTGCCCTCGTGAGAAGTGGTAACTGCGCTCTCAGTGACGCGGAGCGCTTGAGAGGAACGAAATCGATCGCGCTGGCGCCCGGTGAAGACGTCATTCTCAACCGCAGCCACGCACCGGATGCGCAGTCTGCGTCGCTCAGCGAACCAAACTGCCTGCCGACCGGCCCCGAGCGCCGAGACTGACGAAACCGTCGGGCGCAGCCGCTCACAGAGATACGATGCCCTGCCGTGAGTGAGGGCGCGCCCACTCCGCAACGCCGACCGTTGTCGGCCGATGAGCTCAGGCAGCGGCGCATGCGCGCCCGGGAGCTCCGTTCGAGACGGCGGCGGCGAACGCTGTTGTTCCTGGGCGGAGCGGTGCTGGTGATCTTGGTGGGAGCCTGGATCTCGCTCAGCGGCGGGACGAGCCGGAACGCCGGTAGCGCCGGGGCGGGGAAGACGTCCTCGAGCGCCGCCCACTCCACGGCCGCACTGCCCAAGCGCGCGGTCAGCTTTGTCGTCGAGGCGAGCGGCGACCTGCTGATCCACTCACCTGTCTGGGAGCAGGCGCTCGTGGACGGTGGCGGGAACCATTACAACTTCGCGGCGCTGTTCACGCAGATCAAGCCGTACATCACCAGCGCGGACCTGCCGCTGTGCCACGTCGAGACGCCGATGACGCCGGCGCCCCCGACCGGCTACCCGACGTTCAACACGCCGCCCGAGCTCGCGACGGCAATCCACCAGACCGGCTGGCGCGCCTGCTCGACTGCCGCGACCCACTCGCTCGATCAGGGCCAAACCGGCATCGACGACACGGTCCGCGCGCTCGATCAGGCCGGCGTGCTCCACACCGGCTCGTTTGTCTCGGCAGCCGCCCAGAAGACGCCCCTGATCATGAACGTCAAGGGCATCCGGGTGGCGTTCCTCTCCTACACCGACATCACCAACGGGATCCCCTCTCCCCATCCCTGGTCGGTCAACCGGGCCGACCCTCGTCAGATACTGGCCGATGCCCATCGTGCACGGTTGGCCGGCGCCCAGGCCGTGATCGTCAACATGCACTGGGGCGACGAGAACGTCGTCGAGCCGAGCAGCCTCCAGATGCAGTTGGCCCGCGCGATGACCGCCTCCCCGGACATCACCGCGGTCGTCGGTCAGCACGTCCACGTGGTCCAACCGATCCGCACGATCAACGGCAAGCTCGTCGTGTTCGGCGAGGGCAACCTGATCTCCAACCAGACGAGCGCCTGCTGCCCGACGTCCTCGCAGGACGGGCTGATCGCGCTGCTCACGATCACGGTCGACCGACGGGGGGCGCGGGTGACGTTCATCCACTATGTGCCGATCTGGGTTCGTCACCCCGACTTCGTCGTACTCCCGGCAGGCATCGCCTGGCGCACCGATCCTGCCAATGCGGCGGAGCTGCGCGCGTCGTACGAGCGGACCGTCGCGGTCGTCGGCCGCAGCGCAAACGTCCAGCCGATTCCCGCTCACCTGTCCTAGCCCCGACGGCGGATCGCAGCTGCTTGCCCAGAGCGCCTCGGCCATGCGCGCCACCGGCCGATCGCGATTCAGGTCGCCGCGCTGGGGGTCTCCGACAGGCACTCGGGATCGGGCGCGCGCCGGAAGGGCTCGCGATGCGGGTCGCGGTGCGGCCGAGTCGGTGCACCTGCGCCCGGCGACCGGTCGGGCCTGACCCCGATCGCCGGGCTTTCGCCGTGGGGCGGAGCGTCGAGCGCCTCGTCCTCGAGCGTCATCGCGTGTCCCTGCACCGGTCAGGAGTCCGGTGCCGTCGGCTCGATGTTCTGGTTCAACCGGAACACATTCGTCGGGTCGTAAGTGTTCTTCAGGGCGACGAGTCGGGCGTACGTTTCGTCGCCGTACGACGTGCGCGCTGCGTCGGTATCGCCGAGGAAGTTGACGTAGGCGCGACCCGTGGACGCCTCAGACGCGGCGGCGATTGCCGCGCGCGCCCAGTCCCGGTGGGCGGCGCCCATCCCGGACTCGCGCCAGCCGGTGACGGTGTTGAGCACGAATGGCATCGAGCGCTCCGCGAACGCCGTCGCGCCTTCGGCAACGCGCCCGACCGCGCCGCCCATCTGGTGCACGTGGATCTCGCATTGCGGACCGGGTGCAGCGAGATGGACCTCACAGAGCCGGTCGATCAGCGCGTCGTCGAGCCGGCCGAGGTTGGTCGCCTTGAAGTAGGACTGGATCCCCTTCTCCCACAGCGGGTCGATGAGCGTCTGAATCACCTGGTACGGCATCGGGCCGAGCAGGTCGGCGATTGGTTCCGCCACGCCCCGCAACGCGCGCACGAGCGCCCCGCCGGCGTCGACCGGGCCGGTCGAGGCGGCGATGAAGGCAGCGACCTTCTTGCCGTGCCACTCCTCCGGGATTACCGGCAGAGGCGGAGCGGTGGTGAGATTGACGAGTCCCGTTATGTCGTCCGGCGCATCTCCGGCCCAATCGCGGAAAGCCAGCAGCAGGTCACGAGCGGCCTGCGCCGGGTAGAAGATCGGACCGGCGTAGATCTCCGGTCCGAGCGGATGCAGCTCGAACTCGAACTTGGTGACGACGCCGAAGTTGCCGCCGCCTCCGCGCAGCCCCCAGAGCAGATCGGCGTTCTCGGTCGCACTCGCACGGACGAGCCGTCCGTCCGCGGTGACCACATCGGCGGCCGCGAGGTTGTCGCACGCGAGTCCGAACTTCCGCATTGTCCAGCCAATGCCGCCGCCGAGCGTGAACCCCGCGACGCCGGTGGTGGATACGAGGCCGCCCGTAGTCGCGAGTCCGTGCTGTTGGGTCTCGTGGTCGACGTCGGCCCAGGTGGCGCCTCCGCCGACGGTCGCCCGGCGGGCGGCGGTGTCCACCCGGACACCGTGCATCGGCGAGAGGTCGATCACGATCCCGCCGTCGCAGGTCGAAAAGCCGGCGACGCTGTGGCCGCCGCCGCGGACGGCGATCTTCAGACCGTTGCTCCGCGCGAAGCCGACCGCCGCGATCACGTCGGCGTCGCCGGCGCAGCGGACGATCAGAGCCGGCCGGCGGCCATCATGCACGCCGTTCCAGATCCGGGACGCGTCCGCGTAACCGTCGTCGCTTGGGGTCACGATCTCTCCCTGGACGGCCTCCCGCAGTTCCTGCACCGTTGCCTCCCCGAGCACTGGGGTGATGGTGTGGCTCATGTCCGTCTCCCGTTTGTGTTTACGAGTTCGGAGGAGTTCTATCCTGCGCCACTTTGCGTGGACTTAGCCCGTCCTTAGCAAGGTCGCCGAGCCGCCGTTCGGTGTCCGCAACGCCGAGCGTGTCGTCGCGCGCCGCATAGCGGTCGCGAGCGTCGGCGAGGAGTGCGGATGCTCGCGTCGGCTCGCCACGGAGCAGCGCGACCTCGGCGAGTCCGGCGAGGGTGTTGGCGATCCACCGCTCCCGTAGCGTGGCGCCGAGCACCGCGCGGGCTTCGAGCAGCGCGGCCTCGGCGTCGTCGACGCGCCCGCGCGCGAAGGCGAGGTCGGCGGTCCTCCAGAGTGTGCTTGCGAGCCCCCACCGATCACCGGCACGGCGGAAGATGTCGCGGGCCTCCGCGAGCTGCCGTTCCGCGCTCCTGTAGTCCCCGGCTGCGGTGTCGATCAGACCGAGCCCGGCGAGCACGAGCCCGAGCCCGCGGCGGTCACGCTGCCGGCGCCGGAGCTCGAGTGCTTGCTCGAGGGCATCACGCGCCGCCGGAAGGCTGCCCTCGGCGAACTCGAGGTACGCGCGCCGGACGAGCACCGCCGCCTTGCCAGCCTCGTCGCCCGCGTCATCGAACCGCGCCGCGCTCTCGTCGAGCAGCGCGCGCGCTCGGACAAGGTCGCCACGTGCCCGGATGATTCCAGCCTGGTTTGCCAGAACGTAACTGACGGCCGCATCGCAGGAGATCTCGATGAACGGCTGCAGCGTGTCCTCGAAGACCACGCGCAGGCCTGGGCGACCTCCGAGCTGGCTCGTCCGGAGCTCCGCGACGTTGAGCGGGGACATGATCCGCTCGGGCGAGCCGGCGAGTTCGCTGAAGAGCTCAAGGCTCTGGGCCACCAGCTCCTCGGCGCGGGCCAGATCCCCGAGGATCCAGTGGGCGACGCCCAGTGAGTAGACGCAGATTGCCTCTCCGGCGGCGAAGCCCTGGCGCCGCGCGAGCTCGAGAGCTCGCTCGATCCAGGACATCGCGAGATCGGCTGCGTCGGCGGCGACGTCGACCCCTCCCCGGAATTGGAACGCCCGCCACTCCGCGCGCCAATCGCCGATTTCGGATGCGACCGACAGGCTCTCCTCGGCATGCGCGAGTGCGTGGGCGAGCGTGCCGCTGCGAAAGTCGATCGCCGCTGCCGCAAGCAGCCCCTCTGCGCGGAGGGCCGTGCGCGCCGGGGCGGCGGCGAGAGCCTCGTCAAAGCGCCGCCGTGCCTCATGGAGGTCGATCCGGCGCATCCAGAACGGCCACAGCGCGACGCACAAGCCGAGGGCGTCGCTCGGTGCGCGCTCGAGCAGCGTGTCGAGAGCGGCGCGCAGGTTCGCGGCGTCCCGGTCCAACCTCGGCGAGCCGCCCTCCGCCTCGGCCAGGGCGAGCGCCCAGCGAGCATGCCGCTCGTTGAGCAGGTCGGTCTCTCCCGCCTCATCGAGCCGTTCGCGCGCGTAGAGACGCACGGTCTCGAGCAGGCGGTACCGGCGCTCCCGGGAGGAGGCCTCGTCCGCGGCCACCAACGACTTCTCCACGAGCCGTGCGAGCAGGTCGGCGGTGCTCGGGGCGTCGAGTCCGCGGAAGGCGCACACGCTCTCGACCGCCTCGAGCTCGAAGCCACCGGCGAAGACGGCGAGGCGCCGGAACAGCGTCCGCTCGTCTCGCTCGAGCAGGTCATGGCTCCACTGGAGCGTCGCGGTGAGCGTGTGCTGCCGGGTCGGGGACGCTCGGCTGTCCGTGCGAAGCACGCGGAAGCGATCGTCAAGCCGTGTCGCGATCGCCGCTGGACCGAGGGCTCCCAAGCGGCCTGCCGCGAGCTCGAGCGCGAGCGGCAGGCCGTCGAGGCGCAGACAGATACGGGCAACGTCCACCGCATTCTCCTCGTCGAGCACAAAGCCCGGCGTCGCCGCCTCGGCCCGCTCGACGAACAGCCGAACCGCCTCGTAGCGCAGGAGTTCCCGTGGCTCGAGTCCCAGCTGAGGATCGGGGATATCGAGCGATGGAACCCGGAACACGACCTCGCCCGGAACGTGCAGAGGCTCGCGGCTCGTAGCGAGGATTGTGAGCTGTGGCGCGAGGCGGAGCAGAGTGTCGGCAAGCCCCGCCGTCGCCGCGAGCAGATGCTCGCAGTTGTCCAAGACCAGCAGCAACGAACGCGGCGCGAGAGACTCGACCAACGCAGCAACCAGCTCTTGCCCCGGCAGCGCCCGCACGTCGAGCGCCGCCGCCACCGCGTCAGGCACGAGTCCGGCATCGGCGAGCGACGCGAACTCGACGAGAGTCGTGCCGCCCGGAAACGCTGTCGCGACGCCGCGGGCGAGTTCGAGCGCGAGCCGCGTCTTGCCGACTCCGCCGATTCCGGCGAGGGTGAGCAGGCGCGTGCCGCGTAGCAGCGCCTTCAGCTCGCCGAGCTCGCGGTCCCGCCCGACGAACGAGCTTGCGTCCACGGGCAGCGAAGACGGCCAGTCGGCCTCGGCGGTGCCGAGCGCCGCGAGCTCCGCCTCGAGCTCCGCCGCCATTCCCGCGAGTTCGTCCCGCCGTTCCTCGACCCAGTCGTCGTAGCGGTTCTCCGGCAGCAACTCGCCGCCGTAGATGGAGAGCGCGGCCCGATACGCGGCGGGTGTCCGGCTGCGCCGCGCGTCGGCGGCGGCACGCTCGAGCCGGTCGACGTCCACGTCCGCCCTCAGTTGCAGCACCTCCTCGCGCACCTCGATCGCGCCGGGGTCAAGCGCGCGCCGAGCGACGTACACGGCCTGATGAAGATTGTTTGCCGCCGCAGCCGGGCCACGGTCGCGCCACAGAACATCCATCACCTGCTCCCGGTGCAGACGGTGGCCAGGTGCGAGGGCAAGCAGCTTCACGAGCTCCCGTGCCTTCTTGAGCCGCCACGCCGCGTCCGGCACTGGCTCTCCGTCGACCACGGCGGCAAAACCGTTCAGGAGGGTCACGTTGACATCGCCCACGCCGCCGACAATCATCTATCACGCCACCGGCCGCGGGGAAGAATACGGCCGGGCATTGGAAGGATGAGCGTCTCGCGCGCTCGCCGACACACTCGTCGGCCTGGCCGCGGCCCTGACCGCCGGCAGCAGTGCCGCCGCCCCGAAGATCCCCCCATTACGACGTGCTTTCGGACGCATCAGACGGCGTCCAAGTTCTTCACCGATCCAGCACCGGCGGTGATTCCTACGGACGCGGACGCCGGGGACATGCGGATGTGCAATGGCCGGGTCGGGGCTACCGTCAGCCCCAGCTGGTCGCCGAGGAGAGGACGAGCCGAGGAGAGGACGAGTCATGGCGCAGCGAATGAACAATGCGGACGCGGCCTGGCTGCACATGGACCGGCCGACGAACCTGATGGTCGTGAACTCGGTGCTCTGGTTCGACGAGCCGGTCGATATCGAGCGCGCCAAGGAGATTCTGCGGGTGCGCCTGGTGGAGCGCTTCCCGCGCTTTCGTCAGCGGATCGTAGAACCGCGTCTCGGCATCGGGGTTCCCTCTTGGGAGGACGATCCGAACTTCGACCTTGACCGTCACGTCCACCACATCGCGCTGCCGGACCCCGGTGATCGGGCGGCGCTCCAGGAGCTCGTCGGCGACCTGATGGTGAGTCCGCTGGACCGGTCCAAGCCGCTGTGGGACACCTACTACATCGATGGCTACGGTCGCGGGATGGCGATGGTCTCGCGCATGCATCATTGCATCGCGGACGGGATCGCGCTGACGCGCGTCCTGATCTCGCTCACCGATGAGCGGCCAGATGCCGGCATCGCACCGAAGCAGGCGGACGCCGCGGAGCGCGGCCTGCTCAGCTCGCTGGTCGCCCCGGTCAGGGCCGGTACCCAGCTTGCCGGAGCGGGCATCCACGAGGGCATGGAGATTCTCGCCCACCCGACCGTCGAGCTGACCGCACTCGCCAAGCGTGGCAGCGAGGACGCCCGCGCGCTGGCGAAGCTGCTGCTGACGGGGTCCGACGCGAAGACGGTCTTCACCGGCGAGCTCGGTGTCGCACGCAAGGTCACGTGGTCTGAGCGGATGCCGCTCGATGAGATCAAGGCGGTCGGCCACGCGACCGGGACGACCGTAAACGACGTGCTGATCGCGTCGATGACCGGCGCCCTGCATCGCTACCTGATCGGCCGCGACAGCCTCGTCGAGGAGATCCGGACGATGGTTCCGTTCAATCTGCGCCCGCTCGATCAGCCGCTGCCGCGCGAGCTCGGCAATCGCTTCGGCCTTGTCTACCTGACCCTGCCCGTCGGCATCACCGATCCCCTGGACCGCCTTGCCGAGGTGCATCGTCGGATGGAGGCGATCAAGCACTCACCCGAAGGCGTCCTGTCGTACGGCATCCTCGAAGCGATCGGACTGACGCCGCCGCAGATCGAGCAGCGGCTGCTCGACGTGTTCGCAAAGAAGACGACCGCGGTGATGACGAACGTCCCCGGCCCGCGCGAGCCGCTCTATTTCGCCGGCACCGAGCTTGCCGGCGTGGTCGGCTGGGTGCCGGCGGCAGGCACGATCGGGATGGGCATGAGCATCTTCAGCTACAACGGCGGCGTGACCGTCGGCTTCCAGGTCGACGCCGGTCTGGTTCCCGACCCCGAGACGATCATCGCCGACTACGAGCGCGAGTTGGGGGCGCTCCAACAGCGGACCATCGGCCAGCCGGAAAAGGCCGCCACATAGCCGGAAGCCCTCGAACGTCCAGCCGATTCCCGCTCACCTGTCCTAACAAGGCGCCAATTGACGCAACCTCCCCTCCGGGATAGGTTGGCGGCGATGGAGCGCAGACGGGGAACTGGCTCGCATACGTCCGCCTGGCGGCGAGTGGCGCTGCTGACCGTGGCCGCCGCGCTCGCGATCGCCGCCCCGGCGACTGCGATGACCGTCGGCAGCGGGCGCTATCGGGTCACGATCTCACGCGATCGCTACGGCATCCCGCACATTCAGGGTGCGACGTTGCAGGGAATGTGGTTCGGCGTCGGCTACGCGCAGGCCCAGGACCGGATCGTGCAGATGGAGCTCGTGCGCCGCAACGCGGAGGGCACGCTGGCGCAGGTGTTCGGTCCGAGCGAGCTCTCGACCGATGAAGACAACCGGCAACAGTTCTACACGGTTCGGGAGATGCAGGCGCAGCTGCGCTCGGTTCCCGACTGGCTGCAGCGGGCTCTGAGCGAGTACGCGGCCGGGGTCAACGCGTACATCGCGAGTGCGTACCGCACGGCTGCCTCCCGGAACGCAGACGTGCCGTATGAGTTCTGGCTCGCCGGCAAGCTGCTGGGGCTCGCCGGCCCGTATCGACCGGCGGCGTGGAAGCCGGTGGACACGATCGCCATCGGCGACAACCTGGCCCGCGAGTTCGGTGGCGGGGGCGGCAACGAGCTGAACAACCTCACGCTGCTGCAGTACCTCCAGAGCAAGTATCCGTCGAGCGCGCAGGGGATCTTCAACGACCTGCGGTGGGTCAACGACCCGACAGCGCCCACCACGGTGCCGTCAGGTGCAGCCAACCGGCCGAGGCCACCGTCCATCGACCGGGCACAGGCCGCCCTCAGGTTCGTCAGCCCCGCGGCCGCACGCGCCGGGGCCGCCGCACTCAACGCGATCACAGCTCGCCGCAAGCGGCGCGGCGAGTCCTACCAGGTCCCGTGGCATGACGGCTCGAACGCGTTCGTCGTGGCGCCGTGGCGCTCGGCGAGCCACAAGGCGCTGCTTTGGGGCGCGCCGCAGGAGGGGTTCGGCTCACCATCGATCGACCTCGAGCAGTACCTCAGCGGTCCGGGCTACGACGCCGGCGGGATGACGATCCCTGGCGTGCCGGTGATCCTGATCGGCCAGAACCGAGACATCGCTTTTACCACCACCAGCGAGGAGCTGGTCGACCAGCAGATATACGCCGAAAAGGTCAACTTCTCTACCAAGGTGCCGCGCTATCTCTATCGCGGCCACATGATCCCGATGCAGGTGATTCACGAGTCGATCCCGGTGGCCGGGCAGACGCCGGTCGACTACGTCATCTACCGCACCGTCCACGGCCCGGTATTCAAGGTCGACAGGGCAGCGGGCGTCGCCTTCTCGATGCGCTACGCCTCCTGGAAACGCGAGCAGGGCACCGTCGTCGGCTTTGCCGAGCAGGCAACCGATCACACCGTCGCGCAGTACCGGCGCTCGATGGCGAAGATCGTCACCCTGCACAACTTCTTCTACGCCGACCGCCGGGGCAACATCGCCTACTTCGGGACCGGCCTGGTTCCGATCCTGCCCCACTGCGCCGCCTGCGATCCGCGGCTGCCGCATGCCGGCGACGGATCCCAGGAGTGGCGCGGCTTCGTCCCCTTCTCGCAGATGCCCCACTCGATCAACCCCCGCCAGGGCTACCTCGTCAACTGGAACACCAAGCCCGACGCCGCGCACTTCTACCAGCAGAACGGCGGCGATGAGTACTGGGGAACGATCTACCGCTCCAACCGGATCGCCGAGATGATCCGCGCCCATCCGCACCTCACCTTCGCGGAGGCGCTGGCCATCGAGCGCGACATCGGCACGATGGACGGCGATGAGACCTACCGGCCGACCGCGCCCTACTTCCTTCCGTTCCTGTTCAGCGCCTATACCCGGCTTCGGGCCGCCCACGACATGCTCGTCGAACCGACCACCCATCCCCAGTTGGCGGCGGCGATCGCCCGGCTGAAGGCCTGGGATGAGCACAGCTCGCTCGGGCAGTCCGCGATGTCGATCTACGTCGAGTGGGTCGGCGCCCTGCAGCGCAACCTGTTCGGCGGAGGCGTCAATCCGGGCGAGTCGTTCACCGGCGCGGTCAATCTCTCGGACACCACGCTCGGCAAGGGCGACCAGCGCGGAAACGCCACGTACAACGCCACCGAGCACATCCTTGCCGGGACCCGCGGACTCGTGCCCTGCGGCAGGCTGTGCTTCAACGGCGACTACTTCGCCGGGCACCGCGACGAGCTCCTGATCGAAAGCCTGAATGACGCGGTGTCGATCCTGTCCGGCACCGGCCCGATGCTCGACAACGGCACCGCGAACGGTTTCGGCACCACCCAGATCTCACAGTGGGGCTGGAAGCCCTATCCCGACATCAACTGGGACAGCCTCGACCCAGTGGCGTTCGGTGTCACAACGCACTTCGGGAGCACGCCGTCGCAGGAGCGTTCGACCTACATGCAGATGCTCGAGCTGAGCACGCCCATCCGCGGCGTGAACGTCCTGCCCCCCGGGCAGAGCGGCTTCATTTCCAAGACCGGACAACCGAGTCTCCACTTCGGTGACCAGATCAGGCTGTTCGACGCGTTCAGCTACAAGCCAATGCGGCTGGGGTAGAGGGGCCGGCGATGAGCGACGTCACCAGATTCGTGATCGGCAGCAGGGTCGTGTGCAGCGACGGAGTCTGCGGCGTGCTGCGACGGGTGGTGGTCGATCCGGTCAGCCGCGCTCTCACACATCTCGCGGTCGAGCCGCAGCACGGGAGCTTCCCGGGGCATCTTGTCCCGATCGAGCTCGTCACCTCGAGCGACACCGAGATCCGCTTGGACTGCACCTCGTCTGACTTCGCCGCGCTTGAGGAGGCGGACGAGACGCAGCTCCTTCCCGGACCGAGCGCCGGCTACGGCTACGAACAGGAGGAGATGTACTCATGGCCGTACTTCCGTCTCGGCGGGACGGGCGCGATGGGGATGCGGATCGGAGCCGACATGCATCCCGGTCCCCACGAGGTCGTCTCTGACCATGTCCCGGTGGGCGAGGCGGAGGTGCGTCGCGGTGAGGCAGTCCATGCCACCGATGGCGATATCGGGCACGTCCGAGGACTGGTCGTCGAGCCCGATGACCATCACGTGACCCACGTGCTGCTCGAGGAGGGCCATCTGTGGGGTCACAAGACCGTGGCGATTCCGATTGCCGCGGTAAGAAGCGTCGACGACGGAGTCCGGCTCAGCCTCAGCAAGGACGAGGTCAAGGACCTCCCGGGGGTTGACATCGAGCACCCCGGCGCGGCGGCGTAGTCCCGAGGATCGAGCCGGCCGGAGACGAGTCCGATGGGCCGAGGGTGCCCGCCTGCCATCATTGACCTATGCACGAGAACGATGAGAACCAAGAGAGCTTTCAGGACATGGTCCGCTCGATCGCACGCGAGGTCAGTGATCAGCTCGAGCGCGCGATGAATCAGGTCGACCTCGACGACGTCGCCGGCACCTTCGGCCTCGATCCGACGCAGGCCCGGAACTGGGTCGACAACGCCGGAGGGTGGCTGCGAGCTCGCGTCGAAGGTCTGGGCGAAGAGGTGGCGGCGCAGGCGGCCGGACAGCGCGGTCCGCGACCCGCCGACAGTGAGCGCGCGGGCGACCGTTCGCGCGTCGGCGAGGATCCGCTCCGCGGGGCCGCGCCGCATCCGCTCGATATCCCCACCGAGGAACAGGGTGTGGCGCTCGCCGCCCTGGACTCCGGGCGGTGGACGGTCGAGCCGGGTACCAACGCGCTGGCCACGCAGGGCGAGGGCCCCGGACCCAGTGATGCCCTGGGACTCGTCCGCGAGCTGCACGTGCGCGACTGGATCGCGGCTGACGGCGAGGTCACGCTCGTCGGCCGTCACGCGCTGAGCCGCTGGCTCGACGCCGCCGCGCGCGGGTAGCCCGGCCGGAAGTCCCTCACCACGCGAGTCGCTACGAAGCGCACCTGCCGGCGGTGGTCTTCCGCCGGCAGCCCTCGAGCAACAGCGCCCAGTGCGTGAACACGGGCAGCGCAGGCTTGGCCGTCACGGTGCCGCTCACATACTTCAGCAGGCCGGCGTAGTCGAACCCGTAGGGCGCGGCCCGAGGGGTCTCGTCGCCCATCCACGTGTACCAGTAGAAGCCGCTCAGGCCGAGCTTGGCGCGATCGGCGGAGAGCAGCGGCATCAGCTGCGCAAGCCTCTGCGCCTGCTGGCCCTCGGTCGTGCTGACCCCGAACTGCGCCGGTGCCTTGCCCTGAGAGGAGGGCCAGGTGATCTCGGTGGCGAGGATCGGCTTGCCCGCGTCGCCGTAGCGGTTCATCACCGCCCGGGCGCGCTCCAGGATGGTGATCACGCCGGCCGGCTGGGCCGTGTAGGGGTGGATCGCCACGATGTCGAACAGCCGGCTCGCGCCCGGGACGCGGTAGATCTGCTCGAGGTATTGCCAGGAGAAGTCGGCCAGACCCGCGAGCACGAGCTTGGCGCCGGGGTCGGCCGCTCTCAGCGCAGCGCGGGATACCGCCAGCAGCTTCACGTAGCCCGGGGCGAACGGCTGATCTGACCAGTAGCCGACGAAGTGCGGCTCGTTCCAGATCTGCCACATGCGAATCGGCACCCGCGGGATCGATGGGTGGGTGGCCCAGAATGAGCCCTGCGGCCCGTAGCGCCTCACTAGCGCGGTGAGGAAGGCCGCGTAGGCGCCGGTCGAACGGGGCGGCGAGGCCGGATTGCCGGGGTGCAGCGCGGCCCAGCTCGGCGTGTACTCGACCACCGGGAGCACCGACACGCCGCGCGCGGCAGCGGCGCCGACGACGCGGTCGAGGTCGGTGAATCGGGTCGGGACGCCGCTGACGTCGGCGAATTGCGACCGAAACGCGGCCGGCACGTCGGCCATGGTCCGGACGGGCTGCACCGTCGACCAGCTGACCGCGACGCGGAGGCTCTCGACGCCGCTCGCGACCGCGGCCGCGAGCTGCTGGGTGAGATCGACCCGTGGGCCGAGGACCGGTCCGTCGAACATCATCCCGACGAGCGGACCCGACACCGCGTGTGTCGCGGGCGCCGAGCTGTGGCTGGCGCCTGAGCCGCAGCCGCTCAGCATCAGCGCCAGCGCCGCCGCGACGGCCGGGATGGCGGCGCGCTGGGGCGTGACGAGCAGGGTCCGGCGGCGCATCGCGGCGAGTGTAGGGTCCCCGCCCGCGTGGGGCGCAGGGCGGCTACGGCAGGGCCCCGGCCCCAATGGTGGCGTGGATCGCACACTCGCGCACGACGCGGTTGAGCCGGAACAGCGTGAGGTCGCCGAGAGGGGTGCTCAGCGAGCCGAGGCGATTGGTGACGAAGCCGAGCGACAGGCCGAGCGTTGGATCGGCCCAGCCTCCGGAGCCGCCGTAGCCGTAGTGGCCGAAGGCCTGGGACGCCGCTTGGCCGGCGCTGAATGCCTGGTGGTAGCCGAGGCGCCAGCGCATCGGCAGGCCCAGGACGGTGTCGGTGGACCGGACCTGCACGCGCCCGAGCTCGTGGGTGGTCTCCGGCGAGAGCAGCGTCACCGATCCGTCGGTGCCCCGGTTGGCGAGGGCGCCGTAGAGCCGGGCGAGGCCGTCGGCACTGAAGGTCCCATTGACGGCTGGCATCTCGGTCGTCCAGATCGGCGGCTCACGCCCCTCGAAGAGACGGTGAAAGCCGGACACGTGCAGCGCGTCATACGCCGTTCTCACCAGCGCCGCTCGGGCCCACACCGGCCCGAGGACCGTGGCGGCCGAGCCGAAGTACTTGAGCGCCGAGCCCACGGGTTGTGCCACCCGGCCCTGAACGCGCGCTGGCGCGCCGATATGAAGCCCGTCGGTGCCCAGCGTCGCCGCCAGCTCGGAGCGGACGAGGTCGCTGATGTCGTGGCTGGTAAGGCGACGGAGGAGCCCTGAGATAAGCCATCCGTAGGTGAGCGCGTGGTAGGCGGAGCGGGCCGTCGGTGCCACCACGGAGCGTGCGGCCAGCCGGTCCTCCACGGCGACCTGATCGAGGAGATCCTCGGCCTCAGCGGCCACTGCCCGCACGCTGTGGAGGCCGGCGCGGTGGGTCATCAGCTCTCTGAGGGTGATGCGCTCCTTGCCGCCGACGCCGAATTCCGGCCAGTGGGCCGCGACGGGATCGTCGTAAGCCAGCACGCCGCGGTCAACGAGCCGGTGCACGAGCGTCGAGGCGATCCCCTTTGTGGTCGAGAAGCTGATGGCCAGCGTGTCGGGCGTCCACGGCCGCCTGCCGTGCCGGTCAGACGTTCCGGTGCACAGGTCCACCACCGTCTGACCGCGCATCCGCACCACCAGCGCACCCCCGCCGTGGCCCCGACCGACCAGGCGTGAAAACGCCGTGGCCACCGGGCCGAATGGCTCAGAGACTCTGTCGCCGTTGTGGAATTCGGCCGCCGAGTCCATGGGCGCAGCCTACGGCTACCGCCGGATCACGGCCCGGCCGCCAACGCCGCCCGTCACCGGAACCGCCCGCCCAGCACCGCCCGCGCGAGCTCGAGCTGCCGCGCCACCGCCTCGCCGCGGCGATCGGTGTACACCGGACCGGTGCCGTCGGTGAGCATCGTCATCAGCGCCGCGATCCCTGGTGCGTACAGCGGACGGTCGTGGCGCAGCATCTCGGCGAGGTCGAGCAGATCGGTGCGATTGCTGCGCATCGCGGTCCGGGAGGGTTCGATCCGGGCACGGCTGTGGGGACGCTCCGCGGAGAGCGCCAGACGCTCGAGGCCACGCGCGATCCGGGCGCGGGTGGCCGGGCGGTTGAGCTGCACCGCCCTCGTGGCGAGCAGCGACGAGTCCAACGGATCGACGCCGTCGCTGAGGGCACGATCGAGCGAGGAGCGCCGCAGCCGGACGGCGATCTGGAGCGCAAGTCCGGGTGGCCGCAGGGCCGGGAAGTTCTGCAGCGGCAGCTCGGGCAGCGTTGCACGGTGGGATAGCATTGATCTCGACACCTCCGTTCGCTCTTAGCCGGTGTTGTAACCTACTAAATATATATGACGGTTTCAACCCCCAACCCGCCTCACGATCTGCAGCTCGTGATCGACTTCGTCAACACGCACGACCTCGATCGCGACACTGACGAGCTCTCGACACCGGCCGCCCTCGCCGACTGGCTCAGCGACCGCGAGCTGATGGCTACGCCCGCGTCGGCGGTCGGCGCCGAGGGACTCCGGCAGACGATCGCCCTGCGCGAGGCACTGAGGCGAACGATGCTCGCCCACAATGGCCGCGAGATTGATGCCGCGGCGGCGGCCGAGCTAGAGAGAGCCGCCCAGCGCGGGCAGCTGTCGGTGCGCTTCGAGGCCGACGGCAGCACCCGCCTGGAGGCGCGGAGGGGCAATCTCGATGGCGCGCTCGCGCGGATCCTCGTACCTGTCGCCGAGGCGGCGTCGGACGGGACCTGGGAGCGCGTGAAGGCGTGCCGGGCCAACGATTGCCTGTGGGCGTTCTATGACCAATCGCGCAACCGATCGGCGCGGTGGTGCGACATGGCGGTGTGCGGCAACCGCACTAAGGTCCGGACCTACCGGACCAAACAGACGCCGCACACACACCACGCGCGAGGCTCTTAGCAAGCTCTCATCAACGCCGCCTACCTTGCGCGGGTAGGACATGGCAGCACCGAAGCGCATATGGTCGGGCAACTGGGAAGACGAGTCGGCCGCTCTGTCGCAGGAGCTGGCGAATCGGCGCGCCCAGCCGGTTGACGCCGCACCGGAGGTTCCGCGGCCGCCCCGGCCGCGCCCCGCCCGCCCGCGCCCGACGCGCCCACCCTCCTCGAGACTCTCGCCGCGCCTCAAGACTGCGATCCCGATCGCGCTCGCGCTGCTCCTGATGCTCGCCGCCGCCGCGTACGGTCTCAGCCAACTCGGCTCCTCGTCCCAGTCAGCGGAAGCGACACTGGCTCGGTCGAGCGGGCCGGTGCGGTGGCTCGGCATGCAGATCGAGAGCTTCACGCCCGGCGGCGTGGTGGTCCAGACGGTGGCGCTCGGGAGCCCGGCGGAGGCGGCCGGGCTGGAGCCCGGTGACGTGCTCCGAGAGGTGAACGGGCACTCGATCAACAGCACGGGCGACCTCACCTCGGCGCTGTCCGGTCAGGGACAGGGGGACGTGGTGCAGATCCAGGCTGATCGTGGATCGACCCAGGTCACGACGCAGATCGTTCTCGCCGCGCCACCATCGGGCCCATGAGCTTCGCGGCGCCATTGCTCCTCCTCGGGCTGCTCGCGGTCCCGCTGCTCATCTGGTGGTACACGCGTGAGCAGCGGCGCCGTACGCGTGCCGCGGACGCCTTTGTCCGGCCAAAGCTGACGCCCTCGGTGGCGCCGCGCCGGCCCGGCCGGCGCCGCCATGTCCCGATGCTTGCCTTTGCGACCGCCGTCGCGCTGCTGATCCTCGCTGCCGCCCGCCCGCAGAAGACTGTTGCCGTCCCCACCAACAGCGCCGCGATCATGCTCGCCACCGATGTCAGCGACTCGATGGGGGCCACCGACGTGCATCCGACGCGGCTCGGCGCCGCCCAGCAGGCGGCCACGCGCTTCCTCGCCGGCATCCCAGGCTCGGCGCAGGTGGGTGCGATCGAGTTCGCCCGCCACGTCACGCTGCTGCAGTCGCCCACCACCAACCACGGGCTCACGCAGAATGCCGTCGCCCAGCTGCGCCTCAGCGGTGGCGGCACGGCGATTGGCGACGCGCTCTCACTCGGGCTCCATGTTCTGGCGGGCGTTCCGTCACAGGGCGGAAAGCGTCCGCCCAGGGCGATCGTGCTGCTCTCGGACGGCGGTTCCAATGTGGGCGTCAACCCGCTGGCCGTGGCCCGCGAGGCCGTGCGGCAACACGTTCCGGTGTACACGATTTCCCTGGGCACGCCGAACGGCACGATGCAGGCCAAGCGCGGCTCACAGACGGTGAGCGTTCCGGTGCCGGTGGACCCGCAGACGCTGGCCCAGATCGCCAGCCTGTCCGGCGGCCATGCCTATCTCGCCGCCGACAGCGCCAAGGTGAGCGCGGTCTACGCCCACCTGGCCACCCAGCTCAGCCACAAGCACGTCAAACGCGAAATCACCGCGAGCTTCGCCGGTGGAGGCCTGGTGCTGCTGCTGTTCGGCAGCGTCATGTCGCTGCTCTGGTTCGGTCGGCTCGCCTAGAGCAACGGAGGACATGATGCACGACATCGAGGAGATGAACCGGGCGCGCGGCGAGGCGCGTGAGGCGCTGCAGCAGGCGCTGTACGAGATCAAGCGCGTGATCGTCGGTCAGGACGCGATGCTCGAGCGGTTGCTGGTCAGCCTGCTCGCGGGCGGACACGTCCTGCTCGAAGGCGTTCCCGGCCTGGCCAAGACGCTCACGGTCAAGACCCTGGCGGCGGTGCTCGGCGGCTCCTACAGCCGCGTGCAGTTCACCCCCGACCTGGTGCCCGCGGATCTCGTCGGCACCCGCGTGTGGCGCCCGAGCACGGGCGAGTTCGAGACCGAGCTTGGACCGATCTTCACCAACTTCGTCCTCGCCGACGAGATCAACCGCGCCCCGGCCAAGGTCCAGTCGGCGCTGCTCGAGGTGATGCAGGAGCAGCAGGTAACGATCGGCGGGACAACCTTCGGCGTGCCCCTGCCGTTCATCGTGATGGCCACCCAAAACCCGATCGAGTCCGAGGGTACGTATCCGCTGCCCGAGGCCCAGGTCGATCGGTTCCTGATGAAGATTCTCGTCGACTATCCGAGCGTGGGGGAGGAGGCGGCGGTCGTCGGCCGCAGTCTTGGCGACGTCGCCGAGGTGCGTGAGTGCCTGTCGCTCGAGGACCTGCGTCGCTACGCCGAGGTGGCCCGGTCGGTGATCGTCGACCGAGAGGCAATCGGTTACGCCGTGGCGCTGGCTGATGCCACCCGCCACCCGGCCGAGCACGGGCTCGAGGAAGTGCGGGAGCTGGTCGAGTTCGGCGCCAGCCCGCGTGGCCCGATCGGCCTCGTTCAGGCCGCCCGCGTGCTCGCCCTCCTGCGCGGCCGCGGCCACGTCGTCCCCGAGGACATCCGAGACCTCGCCGCCGATGTGCTGCGCCACCGGATCGTGCTCTCCTACGACGCCCTGAGCGATGGGGTCACCGCCGATGACGTGCTGGAGAAGGTGCTGACCACGGTGGTGGAGCCGGGGGCCGATCGCCTGATTCGCGAGAGCGAGCCCGAGACGATCAGGACAGGGTTCGTGAGGCCCGCGTGACCGAGGCGCTGCTGCAGCCGCCGGCGGCTCGGCAGGGACCGGGCCCGCTTCCGCAGCCCGTGATCGAGGCGCTCGACGTCGCGCTCACGCGTCTGGTCGCGCGCACCCTCCCCGGGGATCGTCGCGCCGCGGGCGTGGGCCTCGGCACCGAGCTCGCCCAGCTGCGTCCGTACGAGGTCGGTGACGACGTCCGCCATATCGATGCGGCGGCGACCGCACGCACCCGCCAGCCCCACGTCCGCCTGCACGTGCCCGAGCGGGCACTGACGACGTGGATCGTGCTCGACGTCTCGCCGTCGATGGCGTTCGGCACCGCGGATCGCCTCAAGGCCGACGTGGCCGAGGGGGCGGCGCTGGTGTTCGGGCGACTGGCCGTGCGCCGCGCCGGCAGCGTCGGACTGGTCAGCTTCGGGGCTGCGCGCCCGCGCGTGCTCCCACCGCGGGGATCCAAGCCTGGTCTGGTCGGGCTGCGCCGCGCCCTGGCCGACGGCGTCGCCCGGGACGGGGTGCGGGACCCCGAGTCCCTTGCCAGTGCGCTGCGGCGGACCGGCCAGGTGGCCAGGCAGCCCGGGCTGGTGGCGGTCATCTCGGACTTCCGCGACCAGCGGGCGTGGGAGCGGCCGCTCGGTTCGCTGCGCGTGCGCCAATCCGTGCTCGCCGTCGAGATCTCCGATCCCCGCGAGTCCGAGCTTCCCGCCGTCGGCCACCTCGCACTCATCGACCCGGAGACCGGGGCGCGGCTTGAGGTCAACACCTCCAGCCGCCGCATCCGGGAGCGCTTCACCGCGCTCGAGCAGGAGCGGCGTGACGGGGTCGCGCGTGAGCTGCGCCGGTTGCGGGTGCACCACGTAAGGCTGTCCACCGACAGCGACTGGCTCCGCGAGCTGGGGCGCCAGCTGCGATGAGCTTTGCGGCGCCGACCTGGCTGTTGTTGCTGCTCCTGGCGCCGCTGGCCCTGGTGGCGTACCTCCGTGCGCGGCGGCGCTCCAAGCGCTACGCCGTCCGCTTCACCGCACTGCCCACGCTCCAGGAGGCCGTCGCTGCCGCCGGCCCACCGTCGTGGATGCGGCACGTTCCCGCCGCGCTCGCGCTCGCGGCGATGGCTCTGCTCGCGGTGGCGGTCGCGCGACCGCGCATGAGCTACCGCGCCCCGGTCGGCCAGGCCTCGATGGTCCTCGTCACCGATCACTCTGGATCGATGGCCGCCACCGACGTCCAGCCGACCCGCCTCGCCGCAGCGCAGAAGGCGGCCAACACGTTCATCGACCAGCTGCCGAACACCGTGCGGGTCGGCTCGATCGGCTTCTCGAGCGCCCCTGACGCCGTCCAGCAGCCGGTGGCCGACCACGCCGCGGGCCGTGCGCTGATCGACGGCGAGACGCCAGGCGGGGGCACCGACACCGGCGATGCCCTTCAACTCGCCCTGCAGCTCCTACGCGGGAACAAGCCGCACCACCCACCGGCGGCGGTCGTGCTGCTCTCCGATGGCGCCGCCAATGCTGGGCCCGATCCGGTCGGCGTGGCACAGCAGGCGGGACACGAGAAGATCCCGATCTACACGGTCGCGCTCGGCACAGCCGACGGCACGCTGTCCGATCCCAACACCGGGCTGTCGGTTCCCGTCCCGCCGGATCCGCAGCTGATGCAGCAGATCGCTCAGGCCTCCTCGGCGCGCGCCTTCAACGCCCAGAGCGCCGATCAGCTGAGCTCCATCTACCAGCATCTGGGCAGCCAGCTCGGCAGCGTCGCTCGCAAGCGCGAGATCACGGTCGTGTTCGCGGCCGGCGGCCTGCTGTTGCTGCTGCTTGCGGGGGTCGGCTCGGTCCGCTGGTTCGGCCGCTTGCCCTAACGGCAACCCGGGGGGCGTGGATGCGTCCGGGTCAGCGCGGCTCGGTGGCGCCCGTGCGGCGAGTAGCCTCTCGAAGGTGGCAGCACGATCGAGCGCCACCGGGGGAGAACGGCGGCGGAGGGCCTCTCGGCTGCTCCTCGCGCTGGCGACGATGCTCGCCACCGGCGCGCTGTCGGCCTGCGGCCAGACGGCCGCGACCACCCCCACGCAGGCGTCGACCGCGACGGCGTCAGCGTCCTCACCCGTCACCTCGTCCGTCCCGACCCACACGCAAGCCAGGCCCCAGCATCGGTCGCGGCCACGCCCGACGGCGAGCAGACATCCCCGGCCGCCGGGGACGCTCGTCGCCTCGAGCGCGAGCGCGAATGTCGTTCAGGCCCAGCCGGCGCCCGGCTCCTGCCACATGCGGGGCTCGGGGCTGTACGCCGGGCCAGATCCCTCCTGTACACCCGGGGCCATCAACCCCGCCGTCACACAGGCCACGATCGGCCCGACGATTTGCGTGAGCGGCTGGACCGCCACCGTACGCTCACCCGAGAGCGTCACGGAAGCGGAGAAGGGAGCGAGCATGGCCGCCTACGGCTACGGCGGCGCGACGATGACACGGGCGCCAGCGATGCCAGGCGCTGGCGGAGGCAGTCTCGCGCGCCGGTGGTAATCCGCTGTGGGTGGTGGAGCGGACGGTTGCGGCGCTGCGGATCGCCTCGCTGCTGGGCGACGCCTTCTCGCTGGCTGCAAGACCCTACCTATACTGCGTCGCCGGCTGGGCGTCGGCTCGTCGCCGACGCACGCCGACCGCAGACACGTGCGCTCGCCCCGACTCAACCGTCTCCGCCGGACAGCCGGCGGCCCTGTCGTCGATCCCCAGGCTCCGCCCGGCGTCGACGCTGCGCCGCTGCGGCTGCCTCCTCCGGTGGAGGCGGATCTGCACGCTCCGGCCCTCGATCTGTTCAGGGCCAGGGTGACGCAGGTGATGTTCGACACCTACGCGGGGATCCCGATGCTGAAGTTCCCTGAGGACCTGCGCGTCTACGAGCACATTCTCTTCTCAGAGCGCGTCGAGGCCGTGCTCGAGATCGGCATCGAGCAGGGAGGCAGCGCGCTCTGGTTTCGCGACCGTCTCCGCACCCTGGCCGCCTACGGCTACATCCAGCGCCCGCGCGTCATCGGCGTGGACATCGATGTCGCGCGAGCCCGCGGGCAGCTCGCCCAGGTCGATCCCTCCTACGGGGACGAGATCACGCTCATCGAAGGCGATGTGCGCGATGTCTCGGTGACCCAGCGTGTGCACGGGCTCGTCGAGCCCGGCACTTCGTGCCTGGTGATCGAGGACTCGGCCCACACCTACGACACGACGATGGCCTCGTTGAATGCCTTCGCGAGCCTCGTCAGACCCGGCGGCTTCTTCGTGGTCGAGGACGGGTGCGTCGACATCGAGGAGCTGCGCCTGCATCCCGACTGGCCGCGGGGCGTGCTCCCGGCGATCAACGACTGGCTCGTCAGCTCACCAGGGCGCGCTTTTCGCCCCCGGCGCGACATGGAGCTGTACGGCATCTCCTGCCATCCCGAGGGGTTCCTGCAGCGGGCGCCGGCAGACGCCGGCGAATAGCGGCTGAGGCTCGCAGTGTCCCCGTGGGCCCCCGCGGGTTGCACCGCGCGGCTCGGTGGCTCATCGTTACCGGTCCTGTGGACGCCGCAGTCCGTCTCTATCAGTACAGCGACCTGTCGTCGGTCCTAAAGCTGTGGGAGCAGACGGCCTCCGTGCCGATGGGGCCAGACGGCCTGACGCTCGATCAGGCGGTGGAGTTGATGAACTCGACCGTTGGGTCGACGCTCGTCGTTGAGCGCGACGGCGAGATTCTGGGCGTGGCGGTCGGCGGCGTCGCGGCCGCCCTCGGGTGGATCTACCGCCTCACCGTGTCGCCTGAGGCCGATGCGAGCGAGCTCTCGCAGCGGCTGCTCGGCGAACTCGAGTTCAAGCTGGCCGAGGCGGGCGCGCGGAAGGTCGCCACCGTGGTTCGAGAGGGCGCCGACTGCGAGGCGGAGCTCCGACGGCGCGGCTACCGGCCCTCCGCCGCGATGAACTACCTGGAACGCGAGCTCCCGACGATCGGGATCGCCGTCCCAGCGGCCCTCGAGGAGCTCGGCGCGCACATGATCGCTCCCGGCCTCTGGGAGGAGCTCCGGGGGCTGGATGACGCCAAGCAGATCATTGAGCGCCGTGTGATCCTGCCCCTCGCCGAGCCGATCCTCGCCGCACGGCACGCAGTCTCATCGCCCAAGGCGATCGTCCTCTTCGGGCCTCCCGGGACCGGCAAAACGACATTCGCCAAGGGGATCGCCTCGCGCCTGCAGTGGCCGTTCGTCGAGATCGACGCGTCGGAGATTGCCGGTGAAGGGCCGGAGCGGGAAGCAAAGCTTCTGGCCGAGAGCTTCGGGCGGGTGAGGACCGATCTCGCCTCGGCCGTTCTGTTCGTGGACGAGGTGGAGGACCTGGCCGCCGTGCGCACCGAGCAGCGCAAGGTGAGCCCGAGTGTCACCAACGAATTCCTCAAGCAGATCCCTCGCATGCGCGAACTCTCCGAGCACCTGCTGGTCTGCGCGACGAACTGGGTGCGTCGGCTGGATCCCGCGTTCCTGCGGCCCGGCCGGTTCGACTACGTGCTCCCGGTCGGCCCGCCCGACGCCGACGCCAGGCGCGCCATCTGGAGCCGGTACGTCGAGGAGATCACCGACATCGACCTTGATCTTGGTGCCCTCGTAGCCGCAAGCGAGCTGTTCACGCCGGCTGACATGGAGTTCGCGGCGCACAAGGCGGCTCAGCACGCCTTCGAGCGCGAGCACTTCGAGGGCACCACGCACCGCGCGACACAGGACGACTTTCTCACGGCGATCCACGCGACGCGTCCGTCGCTGTCCGAGGAGATCCTCGAGGCGTTCGACGAGGACGTCGAGCGCTTCGCGCGGTACTAGCGGCGCTCGACGACCGGGCGCGCTGTTGGACGAGATGCTGGCGAAGCTGCGGCGAGCGGCGGTCGGCGGCTACTCATCGCCCCCCGGGCGCCCCGGGCCGTTCGACGCGATCGTCGGCACCAGCGGATCTGCGGCCGTCGGCACTACCGCAAGGGCGGCATCCCCGCTGGCGGCTTTCAGCAGCGGTTGCAGGAGGTCCAACGGGAACGGGAACACGATCGTCGAGTTCTCGTTATTTCCGATCTCGCGCAGGGTCTGGAGGTACCGCAGCTGAATCGTCACCGGGTTGTTGCTGATCAGGTTGGCGGCGTCCAGGAGCTTGGCGGCGGCCTGGAACTCACCTTCGGCATCGATGATCTTCGCCCGCCGCTCGCGCTCGGCCTCAGCCTGACGCGCCATCGCGTGTTGCATCGCCCCTGGGATCTCGACGTCCTTGATCTCCACGGTCGTCACCTTGATGCCCCAGGGTTCGGTCTGGTCATCGATGATGTGCTGCAGGCTCTCGTTGAGCTGCTCGCGCTCGGAGAGCAGGGTGTCGAGCTCAGCCTTGCCGAGCACCGACCGGAGCGTCGTCTGGGCGATCTGGGAGGTCGCAGAGTGCGGATCCTGAATCTCGATGATCGACCGATTCGGATCGATCACCCGGAAATAGGCCACCGCCGTGACCCGGGCGGGCACGTTGTCCCGCGTGATCACCTCCTGCGGCGGGACCTGCAGTGTGACCGTCCGCAGACTAACGCGCTCGAGGCGATCGACAAACGGGATCAGCAGAACGACACCCGGTCCCTTCAGCTCGCTCAGGCGGCCGAGGCGAAAGACAACGCCCCGCTCATATTCGCGCAGCACCCGCACGGCGGCGGCGGCCAGAATCAACCCGAGCACCAGCAGCACGCCGAGCAGGAGGAGAAGAATCGTGACGATCATGGGTTCAGCTCCCATTCCTCGGCCTTGCGCACGCCCAAGGTCAAGCCGTTGACTTGTTCGACGACCACTCGATCGCCGTCGTGCAAAACGCTTCCTTCATCCAGCACGCTCGGCCGAGCCCGCCACAGGCCCCCTTCGACGAACACTTGAACCGAGCTGTCTGTGACCCGCACCACGCCGACGTGACCGAGCATCCCCTCGGGCCCGGAGCGCGGACGCAGCTTGCGAACCGGCGCCAGGCTGTGAACCACCGCGAGCAGACCCGCGACCGACACCACCAGAACGCCACCGGCCAGAAGAAGCACGGCGAGCGGGGCCGCGCCGGCTCCGACCAGCAGCAGTGTCACTCCCGCCACGAGCGCGACGATCGCGACGCTTGCGATCAGCCCCCCGGTGGTGAGATGCGCCTCGGCCAGCACCAGCACTACGGCAACCAACAGCAGAGCTAAGCCAAGAACAAGCATGTAATCGATGCTACTCCTCTGCTGAGGCGGGCCATTTGGGCCACTCGCGCCGTCACCGCCTGCCGGTCTCGCTGATCCTCGGGGCGTCGATGACCGCCGCCGGCGTTGCCCGCGCGCCGAAGGAGTCACCGGTGACCCGGCTCGAGCGTCACTCGCGTCCAGCGACTGATGCTGCCCGCAGGCGTTCGCGTACCCCGATGCGTGCCCGGTCGAGAGTCCTCGGATCGCCAAACAGCGGGAAGGCGAGATTTGCCGCCACGAGCAGAGCGTTGGTCTCGAACGCGAGCTGGGTCGAGTCGAGATCGGGTCTGATCTCGCCCTCTGACTGAGCCTCGCGGATCGCTTCCTCGATTGCCTGCATCCATCCCGCCACGAACTCGGCGATGTGATCGCGGACGGGGCCGGGCCTGACGTTCATCTCGGCGGCGGCGGCGACGAAGAAGCAGCCGCCGGGGAAGACGCCGCGCTCGACGTGGGAGAGAAACGCGTCGCAGAGGGCCAGCACGCGAGCGGTTCCGGGCGGGGCGGCATATCCGGGCTCGATCACCTCGTGCTGGAACACCTCTCCTGCAGTGGCGATCGTGGCGAGCTGTAACTCGAGCTTCGAGCGGAAATGCGCGTAGAGCCCGCTCTTGCTCATGCCGACCTCGTCGGCCAGCCGGCCGATCGAGAGGCCTTCAAGACCCTCGACGGTGGCGAGCTGGGCCGCCGCGTCCAGGATCATCTGGCGGCTGCGCTCGCCCGCCGTGACGCGGTGCCGTGTGCGGGCCTCCGAGGCCATACTTGACACGGTAGCACGATCGGTCGTATTCTGTTCAGCACGACCGGTCGTGCTGAAGTCACCGGGGCGCTCGCCCCACACAGCGAGAGAGGAAAGGGACCAAGTCGATGACTCAAGGGACCACGACGATGACTCAAGGGACCACGAAGGTGAATCCGAACAAGGCACTGTGGGAGAAGGGCGACTTCACCCATATCGCCGAGAGCATGCGAGAGAGCGGCGAGGCGCTCGTCAACACGCTGGGGGTCGCCGACGGGCTCGCGGTGCTGGACCTCGCGTGCGGCGACGGGACGACTGCGCTGCCGGCCGCGAGGCTCGGGGCGGACGTGCTCGGGGTGGACATCGCTCGCAACCTCGTCGAGGCGGGGAACGCACGAGCGACGAGCCTCGGCCTCACCAACTGCCGATTCGAGGAGGGCGATGCCTCCGATCTGAACGAGCTCGAGGACGACAGCTTCGACCTCGTCATCAGCATCTTTGGCGCGATGTTCGCCCCGAGGCCGTTCGACGTGGCCAAGGAGATTGTGCGGGTGACGCGACCCGGCGGCCGGATCGTCATGGGGAACTGGATCCCGAATGATCCGACGCTGGTGGCACAGATCCTGAAGATCAGCTCCGCCTACGCGCCGCGGCCTCCGGAAGGGTTCGTCAGTCCCATGACCTGGGGGGTGGAGGACAACGTGACCGAGCGGTTCGCGGCCGCCGGCGTGCCGCCGGAGCAGCTCTCGTTCGAGAGGGACACCTACACGTTCACCTTCCCGTCTCCGCCATCGGAGCTCCTGGCCGAGTTCAGGACGTACTACCCGCCGACGATGAACGCGTTCGAAGCTGCAGCAGCCAACGGCCGCGAGGACGATCTGCAGGCGGAGCTCGAGGCTCTGTTCAACAGCCAGAACGCGAGCCCGACCCCGGACGCCACCTCGATCCCGGCAACCTACCTGCGGGTGACGGTCGCAGTGTGAGACGGCGCTCGCCGGTCGCAGTGTGCGCGCGAACCGAGAAGCCGGATTGTGGTTTCTCCGGTCCGCGACACCGTGGATTTGCCGATGGCGGGGGGGCGGGGTGGGCGTACCGTCGCGGGCATGACGCTCCGAGGAGCCACGATGAAGCTGTCCGTGTCGGCCTGCCTGAGCGCGGCCGCACTGGCGGGCTGCGGCGGCTCGACTCCGCCGTCCAACCAGCAGCAGATCACCGGGGTGCTGCAGTCCTACCTGCATGCTCAGGTTGTCGGCGACGGAGAGGCGGGGTGCTCAGTCTTGACGAGCACAGCCCAGAACCAGCTCATCTCACTCGTGGTCAAGGCCGGGAAGGGCGTGATCACCATCCGGCCGACCTGCGCCGACGCGGTCGGTCTCGTCCGCGTGGCGGCCGGGGCGTCCCTGCTCGGCGCTCTGCGGTCGGCGCGAGTCGAGAAGGTGCAGGTGAGCGGTACCCAGGCGACTGCGAAGATCGTTGACGGAGCGCAATTCCCACCGCAGACGGTCACCCTCGAGAAGGTCGGCGCTGCCTGGAAGATAACCGGCGTCCCGGCACTCGGGACCTAGGCGTCGGGTGGTGGGGATGGCCGCGGCACGTCCTGAGATACCCCGGCCGCCCCGCGCCCCTCCTGACCGTGCTGCCGGAGCGGCGGTCGGCGTACAGGATGTCAGCCGGCGGTTTGGATCGATCAGCGCGCTAGGCGGCGTCACCCTCGAGGTCGCGCCCGGCTCGTTGCTGGTCATCACCGGCCGGTCGGGATCCGGAAAGAGCACACTGTTGAACCTGATCGGGGGCTTGGACCAGCCGGACGGCGGCAGCGTGCTCATCGACGGCGTGCCGATCTGGCGTGGCAAGCACCTGGTAAGCGCACGCCGCGAGCTGGTGGGCTTCGTCTTCCAACAGCACCTGCTGCTGGGCGAGCTGAGCGCGTGCGTGAACGTCGAGGTTCCTCTCATTGGGGCAGGCGTGCCGCGCCGCGACCGCCGAGTTCGGGCTCGAGATCTCGTGGCCGAGGTCGGCCTCGCCGACCGGGCCGACCACCTGCCGTCGATGCTCTCCGGGGGTGAGCGCCAGCGGGTGGCCATCGCCCGCGCCGTGGCCAACCACCCCCGATTGCTGATCGCCGATGAGCCGACGGGAGCGCTCGACTCCGCCACGTCGATCCGGATCATCGACCTACTCGCGCGGCTTCGTGAGCGCTACGGCATGACGATGGTCATCGTCAGCTACGACCCGGAGATGCGCAGTCGGGCCGATCACATCGTGACCTTGATTGACGGGCGGATCGCCTCGGCGACCGCCGCCGGCGAGACGGGTGGCTGACCGGTGGCGACGCTGATCTGGGCAAACCTTCTGCGACGCCCGGGGCGGACCGCGCTCACAGCGCTCGGTGTCGCCGTCGGCGTGACCACGGTGGTGGCGTTGCTGGCGGTGACCGGCGGGCTGTCGCGAAGCGCCGGCGACCTGGCCAGCCTCGGTCGCGCCGACTTTGGTGTCTTCCAAGCAGGGTTGTCCGACCTCACCGCGTCCTCGCTCCCGGCCTCGGTCGCGGCGCGGATCGAGCGGCTGCCCGGCGTCGCCGCAGCCTCGGCGATTCAGATCGTCCCGAACCAGCTCAGCGCGGACCCGTCGATCCTGCTCTTCGGCGCAGATCTTCACGGTGTCCTCGCCCGGCGGCTCGTGCTCGTTTCCGGGCGCATGTCGCAGGGCCGAGAGCTGATGGTCGGCGCTCGGGCGGCCGAGCGGCTGCACACGTCCGTAGGCCGCACGCTGCGCATCGCCGGCCACCAGCTCCCCGTGGTCGCGATCTACCGCTCGGGAATCTCGCTGGAGGACGCCGGCGTGGTGCTCCCGCTGATGATCTCCCAGCAGCTGTCCGGGCGGCCCGCCGAGATCAGCCTGGTTGCGGTCAACGTGGCCCCGGGCTACCGGGAGACCGACGTCGAGCGCAGCGTCGAGCGAGCGGTGCCTGGGACGGTGGCGCTCGGGGACCCCGGAGAGGTCAGACGAGTCGACACCAACAGCCGCGTCATCAGCAAGGCCGCGGTCATCATCGCGGTGCTGGCGCTGCTGCTCGGCGCGGTGGTGGTGATCAACACCATGGCCATGGCGGTGATTGAGCGCCGCGCTCAGTTCGGCCTTCTCTCGGTGGTTGGCTGGAGCCCCGCGCGAATCGCCCGGCTGATCCTCGGCGAGGCCCTCGGGGTGAGCGTCGTCGGTACGCTGGTCGGTCTCGGCCTCGGTGCCCTGGCCAGCGAACTGGTCGTCCGGGCGCTGTCCGCGGCGACGTTCGTCTCGCCTCAGGTCACTCTCTGGGTCCTCGTCCGGGGGCTACTCATCGGCCTCGCCCTCGGGGTGCTGGGAGCCCTTGTCTCGGTGTGGCGGGTGATGCGCATCCCGCCGCTACAGGCGATCAGTCCTTAGTCCGGCCCGGCCGCCCGAGCAGGTCCGGAACGTCGGCGATCGAATCGACGATCGCGGTCGGCGTGATCCCCGACTCGCGTACGCGCTCCTCGCGGTACTTCCCCGTCCGCACCAGCACCGCCTGCAGCCCGGCCCCCAGGGCCCCGCCGATGTCCGATTCGATGTCGTCGCCAATCATCACCGCCGCGGTCGGCTCCACGCCGAGACCCACCAGCACCTGATCGAAGAATCCGCGGGCCGGCTTGCCGACGACGTACGCCTCCTGTCCGGATGCGTATTCGAGCGCCGCCACGAACGGGCCGACGTCGAGCGACAGGCCGTCGGCGCGCAGCCAGTAGCGGTTCTTCTGCAGGGCGATCAGCTCGGCCCCGTTCATCAGGTTGCGAAACGCTCCGTTGAGCACGTCGTAGCCGAAGGCCTCGCCGAGATCGCCGACGATCACCGCCTCGGCCCCCCCCGGCACCTCCTCCAGATCGGCGAAGTCACGCTTGACCTCCTCATTCATGACCAGCGCCGCCCGGAGGTAGCCCCGATGTCGGCAGTACCCCAGCGCCAGCGCGGCCGGGGTGATCAGCTCAGCTTCGTCGACCGAGAAGCCGAGACGCTCGAGCTTATGGCGCGTCCGGCCGCGCGAGTGGGCCGTGGTGTTGGTCACGAACCGCAGCGGTAGCCCCTGCGACCGCAGCTGGTCGACCGCATCGACGGCTCCCGTGATCGGCTCGTCCTCGACATAGAGGACGCCGTCGAGGTCGATGAGGACGGCGCGAGCCGGGGTGGGCATGGGCTGAGCCTCGCACATCGCTCGGAGCGAGGCGACTCTCGCGGGCTCGGAGAACGGAGCAATTGTCACCGACCCGTACACATCCACCATTCCGCATCAGTGTTGCGTGAAGCTCACAAGGCAAAACAGGTGTGTTGACGGTGTGACTACGCTGTCAACACAAAGAACACGCCACGGCCTTGACACGCGTTGTCACGTCTGCGCGTAATGGACGCGAAGGGCAGGTGGCGTGCCGGAGGGCCGGTTCGACATCGAAGCGGCCCGCATGTGAGTTCCGTCGCCTCACCGTCGACCTCGGCTGCGAGCCGCTGGCGGGGATGCTCATCCGGGTTCCGCCGCAATCGGACTTCGAGCAGGGCCACAGGCCTGCCTGAGCGCGGGCTGACGCGTCCGGGCCGCAGCGCTCGGGCTGGCCGCAGTAGGCTGCGGCGGCAATGGGGTTGACGCCTGAAAGGCGGGGAGCGAGCCGAGCGATGACGCGGAGCGGTGGTGCTCCACATCCATAGGGCCGAGCGCGCCGATCGCCTCGCCGGCGGTCTCGCCGAGACGCTGCTCGAGCCGCTCGAGGATCCGTTCACGGCCGACGTCGTGGCCGTCCCCACCCGCGGGATCGAGCGATGGCTGGCCCAATGCCTCTCCACCCGACTCGGCGCCGCGGCCGCGGGCGCGGACGGCGTGTGCGCCAACGTCGAGTTCCCGTTTCCGGGCCGGCTCGTGCGCGGAGCGCTGGCTGCGGCCACCGGCGTCGATCCGGATGTCGACCCTTGGTTGGCCGACCGCTCGGTGTGGCCGCTGCTGGAGACCGTCGATGAGTGCCTTGAGGAGCCGTGGCTGGAGATGCTCGCGGTGCACGTGGCCGGCGTCGGCCCCGACGGAGAGGAACAGGCGCGGCGGTTCGCGGTGGTGCGCCATCTCGCGGACCTGTTCGACCGCTACGGCATCCACCGCCCCGACATGGTCACGGGCTGGGCCGACGGTGCGGACGGCCCCGACGGCGAATGGCAGGCGGAGCTGTGGCGCCGACTGCGAGCGAGGCTTGGCCGGCCGAGCCCGGCCGAGCGGCTGTCGAGCGCCTGCGAGCGGATCCGCGAGCAGCCCGACCTGCTCGACCTGCCGCCGCGGCTCTCGCTGTTCGGTCTCACGCGCATGCCGCGGAGCTATCTCGAAGTGCTGGCGGCAATCGCTTCCGGGCGCGACGTGCACCTGTTCGTGCTCCACCCCTCCTCGGCGCTGTGGACGCGGGTGGCCGGGGCACTCGCCGCCGAGGGGCCGGTGATCGAGCGGCGCCATGACCGCACCGCTTTCCTGGCCGCGAACCGGCTGCTGGCCTCCTGGGGTCGCGACGCGCGCGAGCTCCAGCTCGTCCTGCAGACCGCCGGCGCCAGCTCCGAGCATCATCACGGGCTCGATGCGCCGTCCGACATGCTCCTCGGCCGGATCCAGGCTGACATCCGCGCCGACCGCCAGCCGCCCGGTCCGCCGCTGCCGGACCAGCCCGACGTTCGCCCCGCGCTTGACGCAGAGGACCACAGCGTCCAGGTTCACGCCTGCCACGGGCGCGCCCGCCAGGTCGAGGTGCTCCGGGACGCGCTGCTCCACGCGCTCGAGCAGGACCCGACGCTCGAGCCGCGCGACGTGGTGGTGATGTGCCCGGACATCGAGACCTTTGCGCCGCTGATCCACTCGACCTTCGGCGCCGGACGGGTCACGAGCGACGACGCGCCGGACACCGCCGACGCCGGCGCGCCACCGGCGGCGAAATCGTTGCCCGACCTCCGCGTCCGGCTCGCCGACCGCTCGCTGCGCCAGACGAACCCGGTCCTGAGCGTGGTCGCCCAGGTCCTCGATCTCGTGGATCGGCGGATCACCGCCTCGCAGCTCCTCGACCTGGCCGATCGCGAAGCGGTGCGCCGGCGCTTCCGCTTCGACGACGACGACCTCGCGCGGATGCAGGACTGGGTGGTGGACAGCGGCATCCGCTGGGGCCTCGACGCCGAGCACCGCGCCCCGTTCAAGCTCGCCGACATCGGGGCCAACACGTGGCGCGCGGGCCTCGACCGGATTCTCGTCGGAGTGACGATGACCGAGGAGGACCGGCGGCTGGTCGCGCACGTGCTGCCGCTCGATGACGTTGAGAGCGGCGTGATCGACCTGACGGGGCGGATGGCCGAGTACGTCGACCGTGTCCAGGCCTCGGTCGACTCGCTCCGCCGCGCCCAGCCACTCGACGGGTGGGTGGCGGCTATCGGTGCCGCCGCCGACGCCCTGACCGAGGTTCGGGAACGGGATGCGTGGCAACGGGCGGAGCTGCAACGCGTGCTCGACGACGTGCTCGGCGACGCCACGCCGCCTGAGGGCGAGACGCCGCCGATCCCGTTGGAGCTCGCCGACATTCGGGCGCTGCTCGCCGACCGCCTGCGCGGGCGCCCGACCCGGGCCAACTTCCGCACCGGCCACCTGACGATCTGCACGCTCGTGCCGATGCGCTCGGTGCCGCATCGCGTCGTGTGCATCCTCGGCGTCGACGATGGCGAGTTCCCCCGCCGCACGCATCGCGACGGCGATGACCTGATGCTCTCCGACCCGCACGTCGGCGACCGCGATCCGCGCAGCGAGGACCGGCAGATGCTGCTCGACGCGGTGATGGCGGCGACCGAGCGCGTGATCATCACCTACACCGGCAACGACGAACGCAACAACCTCCCGCGGCCGCCGGCGGTGCCCGTGGGCGAGCTGCTCGACATCGTCGACCGCACGGTCAGCGCGCCTGACGGGCGCGCGCGCGAGCGGATCCTCATCCACCACCCGCTGCAGCCATTCGACCGCCTCAACTTCGAGGCCGGGCGGTTGATCGCCCACCGGCCGTGGAGCTTTGACCACACCTCGCTGGGCGGAGCCCGCGCGCTCGAGCAGGCCCGCCGGCCCGAGCCCTCTTTCCTCACTCAGCCGCTGCCGCCGCGTGAGGAGGAGGTGATCCAGCTCGTCGACCTGATCCGATTCGTCGAGCATCCCGTGCGGGCGTTCCTGCGCGACCGGATCGGAATCAGCGTGCGCGAGTTCTCCGACGAGGTCGACGACGCGCTTCCGGTCGAACTCGACCCGCTTCAGGCGTGGGCGGTGGGCCAGCGGTTGCTCGATGGTCTGCTCAGCGGCGTCAAGCCGCGCGCGTGCCTGCAAGCCGAGATTGCCAGGGGCTCCCTGCCGCCGCGTCAGCTCGGCGAACGTTTCATCCGGGGTCTGTGGCCGGAGGTGCAGGCGATCGCCGGCGCCGCGCAGGTCGATCAGCACCCGTCTGAGTCCGTCGAGGTCAACCTCGTCCTGAGCGACGGCCGCCGGCTCAGCGGCACCGTCGCCGGGCTGTGCGGGAACACAATTCGGGCCGTGTCGTACTCGCGGGTGAAGCCGCGGGATCGCCTCGGCGGCTGGGTGCGGCTTCTCGCCCTGAGCGCCGCCCGGCCCGAGCACCCCTACGAGTCGGAGGTGATCGGCCGGGCCCGCACGCAGGCGAAGTCCCACGCCATGGTGACGATCGCCCACATCGCGCCGCTCGCCGTCGATGCCGGGGCGCGACACGAGCTCGTCCTTGCCCATCTCGACGCCCTGATCGACCTCTACGACAGGGGGATGCGCGAGCCGCTGCCGCTCGCCGGCGCGTCCTCGGCCGCGTATGCCGAAGCCTCGGCGGCAGGCGGGAACCCGGAGGCCCAGGCGGCCAGGGCCTGGGAGTCCGGCTTCAAGGTCGACGGTGAGGACCGGGACCCCGAGCATGTGCTCGTCTTCGGCGGGGAGCTCCCGAAACAGGAGCTATTCACCGAGGCCCCGCGTCCCGACGAGCATGGACCGGGCTGGCAGGCTGAGCCCACGCGCTTCGGCGCCTACGCCCTCCGGCTCTGGGACGGGCTGCTCGCCCGGGAGGAGATCCGCGACCAGTGACCGCGGCGATGACGCCCATCGAGTTTGACCTCTGCGGCCCGCTGCCGAGCGGCGTGACCGTGCTCGAGGCCAGTGCCGGGACGGGGAAGACGTACACGATCGCTGCGCTCGCGGCGCGGTATGTGGCCGAGGGCGTCCCGCTCGAGCAACTGCTCCTGATCACCTTCACGCGGATGGCGACCGGTGAGCTGCGCGACCGCGTCCGCGAGCGGCTGGTCAGCACCGAGCAGGAGCTCTCCCGGATCCTCGCCGGAGCGCGCGATCCGGAAAGCGACCCGATCGTGACCCTGCTGGCCACCGGCTCGCGGGCGGAGATCGAGCTCCGGCGCGACCTGCTGGCGCGCGCGGTGGCCGACTTCGACGCCGCGACGATCGCCACCACACACAGCTTCTGCCAGGAGGTCCTGGCCGAGCTGGGCATCGTCGGCGATCTCGAGCCCGGCACCGTCTTCGTCGAGGATGTCTCGGGCCTCGTGGAGGAGGTGCTCGACGACCTCTATGTGCGGGGCTTTCGCCAAGGCGAGCGCGACCCGCTCCCGCGCCGGGAGGCGTTGACGATCGCCCGCGAGGCGGTGTTCAACCCCGGAGCCACGCTCGAGCCCGATGGCGAACCCCCTGACTCGCCGGCGGCCATCCGCTTTCGCTTGGCCGGTGCGGTCCGCGCCGAGGTCGAGCGACGCAAGCGGCGGCTGGCGATCATGACCTACGACGACCTGCTCACCCGACTCAATACCACGCTGGCCGGACCGGACCGAGATCTCGCGCGCGCCAGGCTCCGTGCCCGCTTCAGCGTGGTGCTGGTCGACGAGTTCCAGGACACCGACCCGATCCAGTGGCAGATCCTCCACCGGGCGTTCGACTCCGAGGGGCTGACGCTGGTGCTCGTCGCCGATCCCAAGCAGGCGATCTACGCCTTCCGTGGCGCCGACGTCTACGCCTATCTCGTCGCGGCGAGAACCGCCACCGTGCAGGCGACTCTCCAGGTCAACCGCCGCAGCGACCAGTCGCTGCTCGACGCGTACGACGCCCTGTTCGCCGATGCGCAGCTCGGGGAGCAGGGGATCGTCTACCGCCGGGTCGCGGCTGCGCCGGCGCACCAGGCGCCGCGGCTGAGCGGCGCTCCGGATCCCGCGGCGCTCCGGGTCCGCGTCGTGCCTCGAACCGAGAACTTCAATCTCACCCCAACCGGGTTCATTCCGGCGCCTGACGCGCGGGACCACATCGCCCGCGACCTCGCCGCCGACGTCGTCGCGCTGCTCTCCTCCGACGCCGTGATCGAACACCGAGCCCCCGATGGGCACACGGAGTCACTCGAGTCGCTTCGCCCGGGCCACATCGCCGTGCTCGTCCGCACTCACACCACCGCGGATCTCGTGCGCGAGCAGCTTCACGGCGCCAATGTCCCCGCCGTGATCAACGGGGCGGGCAGCGTGTTCGCAACCGCCGCGGCGCACGACTGGCTGCGGCTGCTCGAGGCCCTCGAGCGACCGGCCTCGACGCTCCGGGCGCGCACGGCCGCCATGACGCCGTTTCTCAGCTGGAGCGCCGAGCGCATCGCCACCGCACCCGATCCGGACTGGGAGAGCGTCCACCAGCGCCTGCATCGGTGGAGCCGGACCGTGCGCGACGCCGGCGTCGCGGCGCTGACCGAGACGATCCTGCGCGAGGAGGGGCTTCCGGGACGGATGCTCGGAGTCAGCGAGGGCGAGCGGCGCCTCACCGATCTGCGTCACCTCGCGCAGCTGCTCCACCGTGCGGCGAGCGCCGAACGGCTGGGGGTCACCGCGCTGGGGGCGTGGCTGGCTGAACGGATCGCCGAGGCGAGGCGCGACGAGGGGGAGGAGGAGCGCACTCGCCGGCTCGACTCCGATGCCGAGGCGGTCCAGGTGCTGACCATCCATCGCAGCAAGGGGCTCGAGTTCCCCATCGTCTACTGCCCATTCCTTTGGGACCCGACGTGGATCCCTTCAGGCGGGCCGGTCACCTACCACGACCCGGCGGCGGGCAACCGGCACACGCTCGACGTGGGGCTGACCAACCGCTCGTTCCGCGCTCACTCCCGCCAGCACCAGATCGAGCAGCGCGGTGAGGACCTGCGCTTGGCCTACGTGGCGCTGACCCGAGCCAAGCATCAGGCGGTGATCTGGTGGGCGGCAACCTGGAGCGCCGGCAATTCCCCGCTGGGCCGCCTGCTCTTCGCCCGTGACGACGACGGCACCGTGCGTCCTGACGGCCCGCCGACGCCCTCCGACGCGGCCGCGGCTGAGCGCTTCACCAGTCTCTCCGCTCGGGCGCCCGGGCGGATCAGCGTCGAGCCCTCGAAGCTCGGGATGCCGCCCTCGTGGAGCGCGCCGCTCGAGTCGGCGGCGGCGCTCGCCGCGGCCAGCTTCGACCGCCACCTCGACCTGCGCTGGCGGCGGACCTCCTACAGCGACATCACCGCCGAGGCGCACGATCCGCTCGTGGCCAGCGAGCCGGAGGAGCGGACCCTCTCCGATGAGCCCGAGGGCGCCGTGCCCGCGCCTGCTCCGGAGGGCGTCGGACCCGTCGCCGCGGGTCTCGCGCAGATCTCACCGTGGAGCCCGCTGCCCGCCGGTGTCGACTTCGGGACCTTCGTCCACCGCGTGTTCGAGGCCACCGACTTCGCTGCCGCCGACCTTCCGGCCGAGCTCGGCGAGCAGATCACCGCCCGAGCCTCCCGCCGGTCGCTCGGCGCCGCGAGCACCGAGGAGGCGGTGGCGGCTTTGCGGGCGACGATCGAGACGCCGCTGGGGGCAATCGCCGGTGGATCGCGCCTGCGCGACGTCGAGCGCCGCGATCGGCTCGATGAGTTGGCCTTCGAGCTGCCGCTGGCCGGTGGCGATGACCCGAGCGGGAGGCTGACGCTGACCGCGATCGCCGGCACCCTGCGGGCGCGCCTGCCCGCGGACGACCCGCTGGCGGGGTACGCGGCGCGGCTCGAGGACCCGGCGCTGCGGTCCAGTGTCCGCGGCTTTCTCGCCGGCAGCATCGACCTGGTCATGCGTCTGCCCGGTCCGCGCTTCGCCATCGTCGATTACAAGACCAACTGGCTTGGGCCGCCGACCGAGCTGACCCTGGCCGCCTACGAGCCCGCCGTGCTCGCGGCCGAGATGAGCCGCGCCCACTACGGCCTGCAGGCGCTCCTCTATGCGGTGGCGCTCCATCGCTATCTGCGCTGGCGCCTGCCCGGCTACGATCCCGCGCGGCATCTCGCCGGTGTCCTCTACCTGTTCGTGCGCGGAATGGCGGGGGCGCAGACGCCGGTTCTCGACGGTTCGCCGTGCGGGGTGTTCGAGTGGCATCCGCCCGGCGCGGCGGTGGCGGCGCTGAGCGACGTGCTTGACCGGGGGGCGGCATGAGCACGGCCGCCGTCACCCCGGACCGGGACCCGTTCGACGCGCGGCGGGCGAGACGCGCGACGGGGCTGCTGCAGGTCTTCAACGAGATCGGCCTGCTCTCGGCGGCCGACGTGCACGTCGCGACGCGGCTCACCGAGTTGGCCGGCGAGGACAGCGAGTTCCTGCGCCTCGCCGCGGCGCTAGCCGTGCGTGGCCCCCGGCTCGGACACGTCTTCGTCGACCTGGCCTCGGTCCGGGAGACCGCCAGCGTCGAGTCCGACGAGCCGGTCGACCTCACCGCGCTGCCCTGGCCGGATCCGGATGACTGGATCAGGGCGCTCACGACGAGCGCCCTGGTGGCGGTCGGCGAGGACGGCGAGCCGGGGCGGCCGTTGCGGCTGCTCGGGTGGCGGCTGTATCTCGATCGCTACTGGCGCGAGGAGCGTCAGGTCGCCTCTGACCTCACGGCATTGAGCGCACCCGAGGCGGCGGAGGTCGCCGACGGGTGGCTTGCGGAGCGACTCGACCAGCTGTTCCCCGACGATCCCGACAGCCGGCAGCGGGCGGCCGCCGCGGCCGCCGCGGTGCGGCGCTTTGCCGTGGTCGCCGGCGGCCCGGGAACGGGGAAGACGACGACGGTCGCACGGATCGTTGCGCTCCTCGCCGAGCCGGCGATCGGCTCCGGTGCGCGGCCGCCGCTCGTGGCGCTGGCCGCACCCACCGGGAAAGCCGCGGCGCGCCTCGAGGAGTCGGTCCACGCCGAGGCGGCACGGCTCGACGTGTCGGATGACACTCGCGCCCTCCTGCTCGGGCTCCGGGCCTCGACACTGCACCGCCTGCTCGGCTGGCGGCGCGGCAGCCACAGCCGCTTCGCCCACGACCGCGCCAACCGCTTGCCTCACGACGTGGTGATCGTCGACGAGACCTCGATGGTGTCGCTGTCGCTCATGTCCAGGCTGGTGGAGGCGGTGCGGCCGGATGCGCGATTGATCCTCGTCGGCGATCCCGGCCAGCTCACCTCGATCGAGGCCGGGGTCGTGCTCGGGGATATCGTGGGACCGGCCGCCGACCGCAGCCCCCGGCCGGTTCGGGAGGGGATTCCCGGCCCGGCAACCGGACCGGGTATCGGCGGCGGGATTGTCGTGCTCGACCGCGTGCACCGCTACGGCGAGGGCATCGCCAGGCTGGCCGAGGCGATCCGCCGTGGGGACGGCGACGCGACCCTGGCCGCGCTCACCGGTGCGCCCACCGAGATCACGTGGCTGCCGATCGACGTCGAAACCGCCGAGGCTGACGCCGCTCTCGGCGTCGTCCGCGATGTTGCCGTCGCGGCCGGGCAGGCGGTGATCGACAACGCGCGCTCGGGCCACGCCGGTGAGGCGCTCGAGGCATTGGGGCGGTTCCGCCTCCTGTGCGCGCACCGCCGGGGGGCCCACGGCGTGAGCAACTGGACCTCGCGGATCCAAGCCTGGCTGAACGAGCGCATCGACGACCTCGACCTCGACCAGCGCGACTTCGTCGGGCGGCCGCTGCTGGTCACCGAGAACGACTACGAGCTCGGCCTCTACAACGGCGACGCAGGCGTGATCGTCCAGAGCTCACCCGACCGCGCCGACGCGGTCTTCGATCGCGGCGGCACGCTGACCAGCTTCAGCCCGCTGCGGCTCGGGCCGGTCGAGACGGTGTACGCGATGACCGTGCACAAGAGCCAGGGGTCACAGTTCGACACCGCCGCCGTGCTGCTGCCACCGGCCAGCTCACGGATCCTCACCCGAGAGCTGCTCTACACCGCCGTCACCCGGGCCCGCGAGCAGCTGATCGTCGTTGCCACCGAGGAGGCGGTCATCACCGCGGTGGCACGGCCGGTGGCGCGGGCGTCGGGGCTGCGCGAACGGCTGTGGGGCCGATCAGCCGCCTGACCGCCCCGCCTCCTGCGCGACCGCGCGGTCGTAGGCAAGCCGGAACAGCTCGACCAGGTGGGGCAGGTCCTCCGGACCGGTGATCGGGAAGCTGACCCAGCCGGAATGGGGCAGAACGCGGTGAGCCTGCGCCCGGCCCTGGGCGATCAGCTCGTCGCGGACCGAGCGGGGGAAGGGGAGGTCGGCGACCCGCTTGCCGTGGAGATGTCCAAGCTCGCGGCGGCCGTAGCGAAACTCGACGCCGCCAAAGCGGTGCGGGTGCGTGGTGACGCCCCGCCAACTGAGCAGCTCGTCGGCGAGCTGCTCGGTGAGCGGGCTGGTCGGAACGAATGGGGTGGTCTGCGTGTCCATGGCGGCCCCGGAAGTTGGCGAAATAGCAGGGAGAGGATTGTGACGCTTGCCACTTGAGTTTGCCAGTGCGGGGTGGACGAATAGTCGATCCCCCCACCGGCCGTCGCCCAGGCGCTAGGTTTCCTCGCAGTCGGCCTTGCGGATGAGGAGAGTCCAGATGCAGACGATGAGCCCGCTCGACGCGTCGTTCCTTCACATCGAGGACGCCGTGACTCACATGCACATCGGGTCAGTGGGGCTCTTCGAGGGGCCGCCGCCCGGTCCGGGCGAGGTGAAGCAGGCGGTCGCCGCGCGTCTCCCGCTTGTGCCGCGGTACCGGCAGAAGGTGCGTTTCGTCCCGCTCGCGCTGGGCCGCCCGACCTGGGTGGACGACCCTCACTTCAACCTCGACTACCACGTGCGCCGCACGGCACTGCCGGCCCCCGGCGGCCACGAGGAGCTCCGCAACCTGGTCGGGCGCGTGATGTCACAGCAGCTCGATCGCAGCAAGCCGCTGTGGGAGCTGTGGGTGGCCGAGGGGCTCGACGACGGCTGCTGGGCGCTCATCTCCAAGACGCATCACTGCATGGTCGACGGCGTGTCGGCGACCGATCTACTGAGCGTGATCCTCACCGACGAGCGGGAGGTCGAGTCCCCAGCGGATGACGGCTTTCACCCCGATCCCGAGCCGAGCTCGGTCACTCTCGTCGCCCACTCGCTGAGGCTCCGGGCCGCCAGCCCTTACGAGGCCACGCGCACGGCGATGTCGGCCGTGCGGGGCCCTCGGCGGGCGGCCGAGCAGGTGGTCGATGCCGCCCGCGGGATGGCGAACATGCGCAACCTGCTCAGCCCGAACCCATACAGCACACTCAACGGGCCGATCGGACCGCATCGCCGCTGGGACTGGGCGCGCGGCCGCGTGGCCGACATCAAGGAGATCCGCGCGCTGCACGGCGGCACGGTGAACGACGTCGTGCTCGCGGTCATCACCAACGGCTTCCGCGAGCTCCTGCTCAGCCGCCACGAGGACCTCGAGGGTCGGGTGATCCGCACCCTCGTCCCGGTGTCGGTGCGCGCTGAGAGCGAGCGCGGGACCTACAACAACAAGGTCTCCGCGATGTTCGCCGAGCTCCCGGTCTCGATGGAGGAACCGGTCGGGCGGCTGGAGGCCATCCACGAGCAGATGCAGGACCTCAAAGGCTCGGGTCAGGCGGTGGCGGCCGAGCGGCTGACCGCGCTGAGCGGCTTTGCGCCGGGGATGCTGCTCGCCCTCGGCGGTCGAGTGGCCACGCGGCTACCGCAGAGCAGCGTCAACACCGTCACCACCAACGTGCCGGGTCCCCAGCACCCCCTCTACCTAGCCGGCCGGCGCATGCTCGAGGCGTTCCCCTTCGTTCCGCTCGGCGGCCATGTACGCATCGGGATTGCCATCTTCTCCTACGACGGCGGTATCAACTTCGGGGTGACCGGCGATCTCGATTCCGCCCCCGACATCGACGTCCTCTGCCGTGGCATTGAACGAGGGATCGCGCAGCTGCAAGAGAAGTCGGCTCCGCCGCCGCGGGCGCGGACGCAGCCGGCGAGCGACGGCGCCAAGGCGGCGCGCTAGAGCGTCGCGATTCGGGGTGCTAGGCCATCGGCAGCGACGCGCCCAATCGCCGGGCGACGGCTCGCCTCGGTGGCGCCCGGCCGCCTGAGCACGGCACCGCGTACGATCTTCACAAAACCTCAGCAAGGATCGGTTTATGAGTCAACGTACTGCAAGGACGCTTGGACCCGTGCTTGTCGCGGCGATCAGTCTCGTCCTCCTCCTCGCCGCCACCGCGTCGGCGAAGCCCAAGGCCCCCGCCGGCCTCGCCTTCTACAACGCGCCGGCGCGTCTGATCAGCGGCAAGCCCGGCACCGTCATCTGGTCGCGCGCAGCGCGCACGCCCGCCGGGCTGTCCGCAGCCGGCCGGACGACGCTCGTGCTTTACCGCTCGGTGCTCCCCAATGGGAAGTCGACCGCTGTCTCCGGACTCATCTTCACCCCGCGGGGCAAGGCGCCCAAGCACGGCTGGAAGCTCATCAGCTGGGCCCACGGCACGACCGGGATCGCCGACATCTGCGCCCCCTCGCGTGATGTCACGAATCCGTACACCTCGTACATGTACCCCGACTTCAACCAGTGGCTGAAGGCCGGCTACGTGGTCGCGCAGACCGACTACCAGGGGCTCGGCACGCCGGGAACCCACCTGTATCTGATCGGTCACCCCGAGGGCGCGGCGGTGGACAACATCGTCCTTGCTGCCCGCCAGCTCAACCCCAGCATCGGCAAGCGGTTCGCCATCGCCGGCCACTCGCAGGGCGGTCAGGCAGCGTTGTTCGCGGCGGCTGAGGCCGGTCGCGACGATCCCGGGCTGAAGCTCGTCGGCGTGGCCGCGTTCGCGCCGGCCTCGCACATCACCACCGAGTTCAAGGCCGCGGGCGCTCTGACCGGGCCTGGCGGAGGGCTGTCCGGGATCGGAGCGCTGATCGGCGTCAGCGCCGCCGCTGACTCCCCGGCCGTGAATCTGGGTGCGCTGCTCACGCCGGCGGCGCGTGCGCTCGTCCCGGAGGTCCAGACAGAGTGCCTCGGAGCGCTGTCGAAGCCGAACTCATGGGGTGGGCTGGCGCCGGCCAAGATCATCCAGCCTGGCGCCGACCGGACCGCGCTCTACCACGTTCTCGACGGGATGAACCCGGCGCTGGTGATCCATGCTCCTGTCCAGATTCTCCAGGGCACGCTCGACACCACCGTTTTCCCGCAGTTCACCAACCAGCTGAACACTGAGCTCGTCGCCAAGGGCGACAGCGTGGACTACCGGACTTTCACCGGTGCGACGCACGGCTCCATCGTCGTCGCTGGCTTCGACGCCGCGACGAGCTTTATCGCAAAGCGCTTCAGTTGATCCGATCCGGGGGCGGGCGTGGCTGATTCAGCCGCGCTCGTCCTCGGCCAGGATCCGCGGGCTGTCGGTGATGATCCCGCGATGCCGCAGCCGGGACACGAACGGCTCCTCGTCAGCGAAGCAGACGAGCCTGGCGGCCTCGTGGCGAAATGCCACGCTCAGCGAATCGACGTCGAGGTCCTCGAGCTGGCCGTCGATCTCGTAGCGGACGCCTCCGTAGCCGGCGCTGATCTCGAGCCGCAGCTCGGCTCCGCCGCCGAGCACCAGCGGCGGTCGCACGCCACCGTGGGCGGGTAGCGGCGTGAGCACGAACGCGTCGAGGTCCGGCGCCAGCAGCGGTCCGCCCGCGGCAAGCGCATAGGCGCTCGAGCCCAGGGAGGTGCTGACGATGCAGCCATCGCCGGCGAAGCGGGCGAAGAGAACCTCGCCGAGGGAGGCGCTGATTCGGACCTGGCCCTCGCCCTGGCGCCCGACGACGATGTCGTTGAACGCCTCGAGCGTCCTGCCGTCGACCCTCATCTCAAGCGCGGGAAGGATGCGGGTCTCCCAGTCGCCGGCCGCGAAGCGGTCCAGGGCGGGTGCCACCTGATCGGCGGCCACCACGGCCAGTGCCCCGAGGCTGCCGCAGGCGACGCCGAGCACCGGGCGCTCAGCGCCGGCGCCGTTACGGATCGCCGCCAGCGTGGTCCCGTCTCCGCCGATGGCCACGATCAGGTCGCATTCGGGAGCGTGGCACTCGTCGAGGAGACCGCGCTGCCTGCGGGCGAAGGGAAGCTGTCCGACCTCGGCGCCGGTCCGCTGCGCCCATTGCATGAGCGCGTCGAGCGGCTGCTCGATGTCGCGGGTGGGGTGGGTGACCAGTCCGATCCGGCGAGTGGACATGGTGGCCAAGCGTAGAGCGAAAGGATTACTCGAGGCGGGATCAGCCGTGCTAGAAGCAGGTCGGCTAAGCGACGGCCCCGCCGCCGCCGCCGCCGTTCCGGCCTTCGGCCGCCCGCCAGATCCGCTCCGCAGTCATCGGCAGGTCGCGCATCCGCACCCCGCCGGTGGCGGCGGCGATCGCGTTGGCAACCGCGCCCGGCACGCCGACGACGGGTGCCTCGCCGACGCCCTTGGCGCCATACGGTCCCTCCGGTGCGGGCACCTCGACGATTTCGGTGGCGATCGGCGGCGTGATGGTCGCGGTCGGCATCGCGTAGTCGACGAAGGTTCCGGTGACCAGTTGTCCGTATTCGTCATATGTGAGCGCCTCGAGCAGCGCCCAGCCGAGGCCCTGGGCCGTGCCGCCCTGCATCTGGCCCTCGACCAGAGCCGGGTTCAGCGCGCGCCCGACGTCCTGGGCGACCACGTGTCCCAGAACCGTGACGGCCCCCGTGTCGGGGTCGACGCGGACGTGTGAAAGGTGGGCGGCGGACTGCGGCGCCTGGGGCAGGGCCACGCGCCCGTGACCCTCGACCGGCGGGTGGCGGCTGCCGAAGCGGAGGATCTTCGGCGCGAGCTCGTTGACCGGCAGGGCCTTGGCCGGAACGCCCCGGGGCTGGACAACCCCGTCAGCGATCTCCAGGTCGTCGGGAGCGATCTCGAGTTCTTCGGCCGCCACCGCCAGGAGCCGCTCCCGTGCCTCGGTGGCGGCGCGCTCCACGGCTCGGCCCACGGTGTACGTGACCTTGCTGCCGCCGCTCGTCCCGGCATATGGGGCGCTCGCGGTGTCGGCGTTGACCACTCGCACGCGCGAGGGATCGAGCCCGAAGGCGGCGGCGGCGATTGAGGCAAAGCCGGTCTCCACGCCGGTCATGTCGGCCGCGCCAGTGATCACGGTGAGGCTGCCGTCGGCGTCGAGGCGGCACAGCGCGGCCGCCGGCTCGTAGCCGCCCGGCCACCATCCGAGCGCCACTCCGATGCCCTCGCCGTCCGGCAGCTCTCCGCGGCCCGCCCACAGTGGATGCTCCCGAATGCGTTCGAGGCAGGCCTGCGCGCCGAACACGGGGAAGGGCTGACCCGACGGCGCCCGGTCGCCCTGCACGGCGACGTTGCGGAGTCGAAGCTCGAGCGGGTCCGCGTCGAGCCGCCCGGCGAGCTCGTCGATCAGCGACTCGACCGCGAACGCGGCGGGCGCCCCGGTCGGGGCGCGGTAGGCGCCGAAGGTCACGCGATTGGTCGCGACGCCCAGCGTGGTCAGCTCGTGGGCGCTCCATCGGTAGGGCCCGGCGGCGAGCATCGAGGCGATCGACTCCACGCCGAAGTCGTCGTTGCTGCCGCGGTCGACCAGCACGCGCGCGCGAATCCCGGTGAGCGTGCCGTCGGCATCGGCGCCCAGCTCAACCGCCATCACCTCGGCCCCAGCGGGATTGGTGGCGGCCATGTCCTCGCTGCGGGTCATGGCCAGCCGCACCGGCCGGCCAACGACGAGGGCAGCGCCGACGACCAGTGGCTCGACGATCATCATCTTTCCCCCGAATGCTCCTCCCAGCGTTGCCGAGCGGACGCGGACGCGCTCCACCGGCAGGCCGAACAGCTCGGCCACCGAGTCCCGCGTCGCGAACGGGGCCTGGGTCGCCGTGTGAACGACAACCTCGCCGTCGGGCTCGAGCCAGGCGGTGGCCGCCTGCGGCTCGAGGTAGCCCTGGTGGACCCACGGCGTGGTGAACGTGCCGCGCACGACAACGTGGCTCCGGGCGAGCGCGGCGGCAACGTCCCCATGCTGCAGGCGCGCGGTGTCGAGGACGTTCTCGGAGAGCTCCTCGTCCTCGCCGATGCTGCCGGCCGACACCGAGGCGTGCGCGTCCCCGAGCTCGGTGCCGGCGCCGCCCTCGCGCACCGTCAGCCGGACGCGGGGGGATCCGGGCCGGGCAGCGGCTTCGAGGTCGAGGACCGCCTCGCGCGGCTCGAGTTCGAGCTCGACCAGCTCGGCGCCGTCCTCTGCCAGCGCCTCGGTCTCGGCCACCACGAGCGCGACAGGCTGACCCGCGTAGATCACCTCCTCGCGGGCGAGCGGCTCGTACAGGCGTCCTGGGCCGGTGGCACGCAGCGGCAGGTCATCGCCGGTGAGGACGGCGACAACGCCCGGCAGCGCGGCCGCGGCCTCGGTGCGGACCTCGGAAACCATTGCATGCGCCTCGTGCGAAAGCACGAGGCGCGCATGGAGCAGCCCGGGCACGGGGATGTCCGCGGCGAAGCGCGTCGTCCCACGCACCTTCGGCTCGGAGTCCCTCCGGGGGGTTGAGACGCCGATCGCGCTCATGGGGCGCTCAGTGACGCGCCGCGAACGCCGCCGCTTCGGTGTGCACGATCGAGATCAGGTTCCCGAGGGCGATGTTGGCGTCGAGCAGGTGCAGACCCCAGGTCGGGTCCGGGCTCGGGTGGGGCTTTGTCGCGCCGCGCAGGGGCGATATCTGCAGGACGTGGGCATTGTTGGCCGAGGAACACGTGGCCTGGTAGGCCCCGGGTTCGGACAGCCACACCGTGGACGCCTTCGGATAGGTCAGCCCGAGGACCGTGATCCCGGCCGCGAGCGCGCTGCCCTGGAAGAACGGCTGGCTTGGCGAGATCAGGTTCACCGCTCCCGAGCCGCCGCCGAGCGCCGCTGGGTTGGTGCACAGGACCGCATCGCCGGGAGTGGCGCTGACGCCGAACAGGCTCTTGGCGACGACCGGTGTGTCGAAGGTCGAGAACGCGATCACGCAGCCGAGCTGACGGGCCGAGTGGCAGGCGTGGATGTGCTGGAAGTCGCCGCCGACGTCCCGGCCCTTCTTCACCAGCACGTTGCCGCCGAGCAGGATGGCCGACACCAGCCGCCGGCGCACCGCCGGGTCCTTGTCGATGTCGCGGGCGATCACGCTGCGCAGGACGAACGAGCCCTGGGAGTGGCCGATGAGGACAAACCCCCGACCGTGGTTGTAGTGGGCGAGGTAGTCCTTGAAGGCATTGGTCACATCGTTCACCGGAGTCCTCAACTCCGCCGGGGTTTCGTGATGTCCCGCCAGCAGTGCGGTCAGCGTCACCTGCCGGTACATCGGCGCGAACACGCGGCAGTACTGCGAATAGCGCGCGGCCTGGTAGAGCGCGATCGAGCGCTCGACCGGGTCGACGTTGAAGTTCGCCAGTGTCGTCTTCTGGCCACTGACCGTCGGGTAGACGTAGAAGCAATCGATCGCGGGGCGAGCGACCGCCTTGGGGTGCAGGACGGCGATCCGCGCGCCGGTGGGCGTGAAGACCGTCGTGGACAGGCCGGGGGTGCAGGGATCCGGGGAGGCGCCGGGTTTGCAGAGCCAAACGGTCTTGGCGGACGCCAGCGACGGTGCCGCGGCCAGCGCAAAGATGACGGCGAGCAGCAGGAGAAGTGGACGGTGTGATGGACGCATGCCCACCAACCTAGTCCGGGCGCGCTGCGGCTGCAAGAGGAGGCTGGTCGAGGTTTGCGGGAGAATGATGAGACGATGACCTCCGAGCTGTCGCTGATCGAGTTCCCGGCTGACGATCCCGAGCGCGCGCGGCGCTTCTGGTCCGAGCTGCTCGGGAGCCCGCTCCACGAGCGCTCCGAGGATCAGGGACAGGGCTGGCAGACGGACTCGCCCGGGCTGGCCGTGGGCGTACATGAGCGGGGCCGCGGGCCCGGAGACACGTTCTCGCTGCCCTACCTCGCCGTCGACGACCTGCCGGCGGCGCTCGAGCACGTCCGGCAGCTCGGCGGAACGGTCATCCACCCTGGCGAGCGGTGGGCGATCTGCAAGGACTCCGAGGGCACGCCCTTCGGCCTCAGCGCGCGCTGAGCGGCTCGCCGCTCAGGACGGCCGCCAGCAACCGCGCTGACCTTGTCACCGGGGTGGAAGGCGATGCTGGCATTCTGAGCGACCAGTGACAGCGGGCGTGAATGTGTCCGGCGGGCCGAGCATGTCGCTTCGAGAGGCTCGGCGGGACGGACTCTCTGCCGAATGTCGGTACGCGGCCGCGCCACGACGGCGCGCTAGCTCGCGCAGCTCACCCCGTCGGCCGTCTTGCCGTTCGGTAGGCACGGGAGCACCTTGGGCGGCTGCCAGCTGGTGCCGCTGAGGATTCCCCGGACGTCCTTCGGCATGTAGAGGCGCATGATCAGCCGGAAGGCCCTGCCGGCCGGCGAGGGCAGCCAGTTACGGGCCTGCAGGTCGCTGCTCGGGCGGTTGGGCTGGATGTAGATGTCCAGCGATCTGTCGGCTCCGTAGTGGACTTTCGAGCGGTTGTTGATGAGGTACACACGAGCCGAGTTGGGAACGAAGAATCCCTTCGCGTCGTACATGGTCATCGACCAGAACGCCCGCACCGGGAACGGGAGGTAGCGCGCGGGAATGTGCGCGACATAGCGCTCCGCCCCGGTCAGCGGGTGCAGGTTGAAGTCGGTGATCGTGAACGGGTACATCGCCAGGGTCGGCAGCGGCGCCCCGAGTCCGATCGCGTCGACAACCGCCCGCGTCGTGTAGTCGGTGCCGTAGCGGCCGGTGTTGGCCACCAGCCAGCCGTTGTGCTTCGGGGCTGTGGTCAGGAACGACGTCCGGATGTCGGCGGTGACCTGCTGGGCGCCGGCGGCGACGGCGTCGTGCAGGCCTTGGCGGGTGGCGGCGTCGAGCCCGGCGTTGCTGCTCGGATGCTTCCCCACGCCGATCCCCACGGTGGCGAGTTTGGCCAGCAGCGGCCGGTCGGCGGCCGGCGGCCGGAATTGCTTCAGCTGGTCGCCCAGGGCATCGAAGAAGGCGAGCGGGTTCTCTCCGGGCTGGGTTCCCGGAACGGTGTACTTGATCGAGTTCCTGATCACGTGTCGCGGCCGACGGGGCACGTAGTGCGAGCCCCACCGATTGAGTGGCGTGAGCGAGAACCGGTTCTGGATCCGCACGACGTTCGGCGTGTCAGCCGCGTCCTCGATGTACGTGCGCCCGATGATCCACACGCGCGAATAGGGAGAATGCAGCGCCCTCACCCCCCGTGGCAGCCGGCCGTGCCAGCCGGGAGGCACGACGGCGTAGTCGCCGGCCGGATGGCCCACCGAGCCGATGCCGGCGAACATGTTCGTGTACGGATCGAGCAGCTCGAATTCGACGAAGCGCCCCTTGACCACCGGCATGTGGACGACAATCGGCTGCGACACGAGACTGAGCCAGGCGATCGAATAGAGCGTGTCATGGTTGGGCGCGACCACCGTCTTGTCGCTAGGGTCAGCCAACCGGCGGATGTGGCTGAACTGGTTGACCGGGCCGCCGCCGGCACCGTCGGACACGTTGACGCTGGTGGCGGTCCTGAAGACGCGATTGGTGTCGAGCAGCGGGTAGCCGTAGACGTAGGCCTGCGTGCCCAGATTCAGCGCGCGCTGATACTCGGCGGCTTGTGCGGGATCGCTCGGGTTGAAGGTGCCGGCGGCGCTCGCCGCGGGCACGGTGCGCAGCAGCCCGGCCAGGGCCGCCAGCGCGAGTGGCCACAAGATCCAGCGGTTCAGCCGTCCAGTCATCACTCTTCTTCCTGTCCCGGGGAGACGCCGTTCTCCTGCGTCGGGTCCTGACGATAGCGGCGGAGGGCCGAGCGGGTGGGACAGGGGCGGTGGGGCGTCCGGCTAGGGAAGACCGCCCTGGGGCGTGCTTGACGGACCGCCGACGACTGGGCGGTCGGGTCCAGTGGCGGAGGCCACCCAGGCGAATGGGTCGATCCGCAGCGCCCTGCTGTTGGCGTAGCTGCTCGAGCGGCCGTGGTACACAAGCCACAATCCTCCGTGTGGCCCGATCACCGGGACGTCGCCGCCGCCCGGGCTCAGCACCGTGGCCGTCTGCGGTAGCCACGGGTTGCTCGAGGCACGGGTGAACGGTCCCGTCGGGCTCGGGCCGGTGGCGTACCCCATTGCGTATGTGGACCGCCAGTTGCCGGCGGAGTAGAACAGGTAGTACGTGCCGTTGTGCAGTGTGACCGCGGGGCCCTCGACCGTCGGCGCGAGCACTCCCGACGCCTCCCACGTGCCGGTTGCGCCGCTGAACAGGGGTGTGCGCGGTCCGGAGGCGTGGAGCCGGTCCCCGGCCAGGGGGATGACTGAGATCGTCGGCTGAAGCCTGCTGTCGACAGACGTGCAGGAGCTGCTCGCGGGCGGACAGGCGAAGTCCTCGGAGACGTACAGGTAGGACTCACCGGTGTTCGGATCGGTGAACGGCGAGGGGTCGATGACGCCATGGCCACTGTTGTCTCCGCAGCCCACCGGCCGGCCGGAGGCGTCGAGTGTGCCGTTGTTCAGCGGACCCTGGTCGGCATACGGTCCACCAGGAGTGGTCGCGGTCGCCACCGCGACGCAATTGGTCCTGAACTCTGCGTTCAGGCCGACGTAGTACATGACGTAGCACGAGCTCGACGACGTGTCCGGGCAGGCCTCCGCGACCCTCACCACGCTCGGGGCCCATGGGTGCCAGTTGCCCGTCTGGACCACCCAGGTCGGCAGCCCGATCATCGCCGGGCCGACGTCGGTCCAGTGCAGCAGATCGGTTGAATGGAGGATCGGGAACAGGTTGCCGGTGGTGATGGCCCAGTAGTCGCTATGGGTGCCACCGTTGTCCAGCACATACGGGTCCGGTGCCGAGTCGGGGTAGACCGGGTTCTGATAGCCGCTGACCGTGAACGTCGCGTCGGCGCCGTATCTGGTGCCGCTGGCGCAGCCATTGCAGGTGCTGGCCGCGACGCGGTAGTGGTAGACGCTCAGCGGCGTCAGGCGGCTCACCGCCTCCGACACCCTCACCGCGCGGGCGCTTGAGCTCACGGCAAGCGCGGGGACGCGCGCACCGTAGGACCGCGAGGGTCCGAACTGAAACCAGACCCGGGCGCGGCGGCCGTGCGGATTGACGGTGGCGGTGAGCGTCGCGCCGAGCGCTGAAACTCCGACTGCTGCGCCGGTGGACACGCTCGGGGGAACCGGACGGCGAGGCTTGCGCGCGCGACGGCGGGCCGGGGGCGGCCGGTGCCGCACCGGTGCGCGATGATCATGGCGCGCGGCCGGCTGCGCCCGGTCCCCGGGCTGTGACCTGGCCGCGGCCAGCCCAGGCACAAGCGCCAGCAGCACCAGAACGGTGAAAGCCGCCAGCCAGCGTGCCAAACCCGAAGCGTTCCCCACGCGCGGCAAGTTACCGCGCGCCCGCCTTCAGCGGACGCCTACTGGCCGCACGGACGGTCCGATGCCGGTCGCCAGCGTCAACTCCGGGGCCGTCGGAGTTCGAGGACGGCCCGGAACGAGTTGGCGTTCTCGTGCGTACCTGGCCCGGTATGTGCGCCGCGGATCAGTCAGCCTGAGCCGGCGCGCGCGCGGGTGAAGAGCGTGTCCCGGCGGCTCGGTGGCGCGCCGGACCGGAACCGCTCGATGTAGGCCTGGAAGTCCCAGCCATCGAGAAACGTCTTGGCCGCGGTGCGCCCCGACTCGAACAGGGCGCGGGCCTCGTCCGGCGTGATGTCGAACTGCGTGGTCCTCACACCCAGTGTGGGAATCGGGATCGTGCGTGCGTAGTTGGCCTGGTTGACGTAGAAGCGGTCGTGGGCCTCCATCATCGTTTCGGCCAGCGCGCGGACGAAGTCGATGTCGTTGCGAATCGGCGGCAACTGCTCGCCCCCGACCGGAGTCGGCAGCAGCGGCGCGGTCTGACCCGGGGCGACGAGCAGCATGCCGAAGGTCGGGAACGCCGGCTTGGTTCCCGGGTCGGTGTCGAACAGCCAGATCGGATAGTTTGAGAGCATCCCGCCGTCGACGATCATGTGGTCGTCTCCGGTGCGCGCGTCCTTCTGCTTGACCGGCTCGAAGAACACCGGGATCGACATGCTCATCCGGACCGCCTCGGCGATCTCCAGCCTGTCGGGGTCGAGCCCGAGCTGGGCGGCGTCGCGGGGGAGGACGAGCATGCTGCGAGCCGTGATGTCCGAGGCGATGACCTGCAGGCGATATGTGCGTCGCGGATCGGTTGCAGCAGGGTCGCGGAGCTGGCCGAACGTGGTGATGCCCTTGGCCTTCAGCCGGTCACGCATCCAGCCGAGGAAATATTTGCCGCTGTGCATCCCTCGTGTGAAGAGGAACTGCGCCAGCTCACCGGGAGCGGCGAAGTGGTCGAGGAAGGTCTCGTCGGCGAAGTCCTGGAAGTGCATCTGCTCGAGGACGACCTGCTCGAGCTCGGCTCCGGAGTAGCCGACAGCGACCAGCGCGGCGGTGATGGCACCGGCCGAGGTGCCGGCGACGCACGCGGGATGGTAGCCCCGATCGTTCAGCTCGCGGTAGGCGCCGGCTAGGCCGATGCCCTTCACCCCGCCACCTTCGAACACGAGATCAGCCTGGAGTGCGTCTGTTCCAGGCTGCTGATCCACTGCGCCCATGCCCACCTCCCACCGTCGAGACTGGCCGCGACCCTGCGGCACGCGGCTCGCCGAGAGACTAGTCCTGGATGACGGCGGTGCGCAAGGCGTCGGTGTCGGCTGCGGGCGCCGTGTCTGCCGCCGGGGCTGTGGGCGCCGTGCCTCGGGCCGGGGCTGTGGGCGACGAGCCTCGGGCCGGGGCTGTGGGCGACGAGCCTCGGGCGGCCGCTGGCACCGGCTCGATCCCCAGTTCCTGTAGCCGCTGCTCGAACGCGACCATGTTGACCGTGTCGAAGTAGAAGTCTTCGTGCTCGACGATGCGGCCCCAGCGGGTGCGCACGACCATCACGACCCGGTTGGCGTACAGCGTCGCGCCGTCGGGGCCGGTGGCCCGGTCGTCGAAGCGGAGGATCAGGGTGAGCGCCCACGGCGGGCCGGCGATCCACAGTCGTCGGATCTCGCCGGTGATCCCGGCCCGGGTGAAGTTCTGCAGGAAACGATCAATGGCCGCCTTGCCGTAGTGGTCGCCCGCCCACCGATGAGCGCCGTCGTTGAAGCGCAGCACCGCGTCCTCGGCGTAGCCGGCCAGGAGCGGCTGGTGGTCGCCGGCGTTCAGGTGCCGTACATCCCGCTGGAGCTTGAGCAGGATCAGCTGGGGGAGCAGGGCGCGGCCGGCGATCGCGACGCCGGCGCCTGCGACGAAGCTGCGCTTGTTGATCATGGCGTTCTCCTTGAGCGGGAGGGTGGGTCGGGCAGTGCTGCGACGACGAGCGCGACGGCCGCTTGACCGCACACGTCCATCGGCTCGGTACTGCGCAGTGAACGGCTGAGCAGGAACGCGCCCTCGAGCAGCGCGAGCACGCTCTGGGCGAGAGGCCGGGCGCGGGCGCGCGGGACGCGGGCAGCGACCGCGTCGGCGGTCAGCGCGTCGAGCCAGGATTCGAACACATCGGCGACGGCGAGGCGGAGGATCTCATGGGTGCTGGCGATCTCGCCCGCGACGGTGGCGATCGGGCACGCGTCGGCGAAGTTGGTCATCACCAGGGTCTCGCCGGCGCCGGCGAAGAAGTTCTTGATCGTGGTCGGCAGGTCGGGCGCGTCATCGGCAATCGACCGGTACAGCACGAGGAAGAAGGCGCCACCGGTGCGCAGGACCTCGTCGGCCAAATGCAGCTTGCCGCCGGGGAAGAAGTGGTACATCGAGCCGAGCGTGGCATCGGACTCAGCGGTGATCTGCTTGATCCCGGTGCCGGCATAGCCCTGGCGGCGGAACAGCTCGGCCGCCGTGTAGAGGATCCGATCGCGGGTGGGGACCTCGGGGACCGGCTCGTCAGGGATCGGTTCACCGGGGGTCCAGGTCTTCGTGGGCGTGGGCGTTGGGGTGGGCGTTGGTGTTGGTGTTGGTGTTGGTGTTGGTGTTGGTGTTGGTGTTGGTGTTGGTGTTGGTGTTGGTGTTGGTGTTGGTGTTGGCGTGGGCGTGGGCGTGGGCGTGGGCGTGGGCGTGGGCGTGGGCGCACCGTACCACTAATAGAACGATCTATCTAGTCGGAGGAGGCGGAATAGGGCTGCCCAGATGCCAGATTGGGAAGGCTGGCTGTAAATGCGAAGCAGTCCTTCGCATTTACAGCCAGCCTGTGTCGCGCCCTGTCCGGTCAACACGCAACCCGCCACCGGCCGGCGCCGCCGACGCGCCGCGGGAGCTGCAGAGCCAACCGGAGCACTACATCAGCCAGCCGATCGTGCCGCTGTCCTGCCGCCCGACTGTGATCGACGGACGGCTCGAGCCGCGTCACGTCGACCTGCGGCGGTTCGTTTCTCCTCCGCGGAGGGAGGGGTGCTGTTGTCGGGCGGCCCGACGCGGGAGGCGCTCGAGGCCGGTGCGCTTGTGGTCAACTCTTCGCGGAACGGTGACGGCAAAGGCGCCGGGGTGCTCGAATGAGCCGGCTACTCCTGGCAGACCGGACACCAATACGTCGTGCGCCCGCCGACGACCGAGCGCTCCAGGCCGCTGCCGTCCCGGGGGCAGGCGCCGCCCCGGCTGCGGGCCTCGATGAAGCGGCCGGTGTGCACGCCGCCGCGGCGGATTGCCGACCGCACCGCGGCGCGCAGCTCACGGCGGAGCCGGTCGAGGTCCTCGATGGAGAGCTCGGAGACCCGGCGCGCAGGCGCGATCCGCGCCTGCCACAGGCTCTCGTCGGCGAGCAGGTTGCCGACCCCGGAGATCGCGTGCTGGTCGAGCAGCCGGGCCTTGACCGGGGCGCGGCCGGTGCCGATCAGCCGGCGGAAGTCTCCGCGGCTGACATCGGCGGCGTCGGGGCCGACATGGCTGAAGTCCGGGTTGAGGATCGCGCGGCCGAGCCGGCGCTTGTCGCGCAGCACGAGCCGGGTGCCGTCCTCGAACTCGAGCGCGAAGCGATCCCAGCGGCTGGGGCTCTCGGGGTCGAAGATGATCCGTCCGGCCATCCCGAGGTGGAGGCCGAGCACGGGACCGTCGTCGGTCTCCACCCAGAGGAACTTGCCGCGGCGGTGCGCGGTGGCCAATCGGTGGCCGACGAGCGCCGCGCCGATCTCACCCGGCGGATGGGGCCGGCACACGTAGGTGTCGTGGTCGTCGACGGCGGCGATGCGGCGGGGGAGCGCGCGCTCGAGGGTCCGGCGGGCGCGCTCCGCCTCGGGCAATTCAGGCACCTGTTCAGCCTAGACCCCGGGCTCGTGTCCAAGGGTGGGCGGCAAACGAGGCTCAACTTCGTTTGTGGGTTCTGGTCTCAGCCCTACTCGGGGAACAGGCCGCCGGCGTGGCGGTCCGCGCCATGTCGCGCCGCGGTGCAATCTGGGTCGGGACCGTCGTCGAAGGTGAGGTGGATGCCGGCCATGGACAGCTTCTACCCAAGAAACCGTGGAAGAATTGCCCCATCACCAATTTGAAGTGGAGAGGGGTCAGGCATGACTGAAGTCAGCGAGCGCCGGCGGGCCACGCTGCGCACTGTCTGTGACACGGCTGTCCCGGCGATCGAGCGCAGCGAGGATCCGGACGGATTCTGGGCTCGCGCGGCCACCGACGTCGGCGCCGACGACGCGCTGCTCGGCGCGCTGCAGGGCCTGCCACCGGAGCAGTTCGAGGGAATGATGGCGCTGCTCGACGCGCTTGCCGACCAGGGCTTCGCCGGCATGTCCCAGCGCTCGCGCGAGCAGGTGTTCACCAACCTCTCCCTGGCCTCCACGGAGGCCGCAATGGGCCTCGCGGTGCTGATCGCGCTGACGCAGATGCTCGCCTACGCCGGGGTCGATCCCGAGACCGGCCGCAACCCGTTCTGGGCGACGTTCGGCTATCCCGGGCCGATCGCGGTTCCGCCGCAGCGGGACAAGCCGCTCGCACCGATCGTCCCCGACGACGACACCGAGCTCGAGGCCGACGCGGTGATCGTCGGCTCAGGGGCCGGTGGTGGCGTGCTGGCGGCCAAGCTGGCCGCGGCCGGGATGCGGGTGATCGTGCTGGAGATGGGGGCGTACCACGACGAGACCGACTTCAACCAGTACGAGCTGTGGGCGTGGCAGAACCTCTACTGGCGCGGCGGCCCGACCCCGACCGCCGACATGAACGTCACGCTTCAGGCCGGCTCGTGCCTCGGCGGCGGGACGGTGATCAACTGGACGACCTCGCTGCGGACGAAGGACTGGGTGCGCGAACAGTGGGCGCGCGAGCACGGTCTCACCGACATCGCCACCGAGGCATTCGACCGTCACCTCGACGAGGTCTCAGGGCGCCTGAGCGTCAATGACGGCTGCTCAGAGTTCAACCGCCCGACGCAGGCGATGAAGCGCGCGGCCGAGCGTCTGGGGTGGTCGTTCATGACCATCAGCCGCAACTGGGATCCGGTCAAGCACGACCCGGCGATGGCCGGCTACATGGGGTTCGGCGATCAGTCGGGGGCCAAGCAGTCGACGCTGGTCACCTATCTGCAGGACGCAGCCAACAGCGGCGCACAGCTGATGACCGGGTGCTTGGTCGAGCGGGTGCTCGTCGAGGATGGCCGCGCCGCCGGTGTGCAGGCGAGGTGGGCCGACCCGGCCAGCGGCCGCACCGCCTCGGTCACCGTCCGCGCGCCGCAGGTAGTGATCGCGGCCGGCGCGCTCGAGTCGCCCGCGGTGCTGCTGCGCTCGGGGATCGGCGGACCGGCGGCCGGTCGCTACCTGCGCCTGCATCCCTGCACGGCGACGATGGGCGACTACGGTGAGGACATGCAGGCGTGGTGGGGAGCGCCTCACAGCGGGCTGGTCAACGAGTTCGCCAACAAAGAGCAGGGCTACGGGTTTCTGCTCGAGGGCGTCCAGTACACGACCGGCCTGGCCGCCTCGGCGGTGCCGTTCAGCTCCGGGGCCGAGCACAAGCAGAGCCTGTACGACTTCCGGGATTGCGGAACGTTTATCGGCCTCGTCCGGGACCACGGTGGCGGCCAGATCACCCTGGACGCCAACGGGATGGCCACGCCCTGGTATGCGATGACCGATCCGCTCGACCTGCGGATGACCGCGATGGCGCTCGAGCAGCAGATCCGCGCGCACGCGGCCGCGGGTGCTCGCCGCATCTTCGTCCTGGCCCACTCGCTGCCGAGCTGGCGGGTCGGCGACGATCTCGACGGGTTCATCGCCCGCGTCCAGCGGATCCCCGCCCGCGCGGGTGGCCTGCGGATGTTCGCGGCCCATCAGATGGGCACGTGCCGGATGGGTCTTGACCCGGAAACCTCGGTCGCCGGTCCCGACGGTGAGTTGCATGACGTTCCCGGCGTGTGGATCGGTGACGCCTCGGCGTTCCCGACCCCGTCGGGCACCAACCCGATGATCACGATCATGGCCCTGGCCTCGCGGACCGCCGAGCGCATCGTCGCTGCCGCCGCTGAGCGCCGTTCCACCACGACCACACAGGAGGTCTCCGCATGAGGACTGCCCCGACGCTGATCACCCACGAGCATCTGTACATCGGCGGGGAGTGGGTGGAGCCCTCCGAGCCTGGCACGATCGAGGTCGTCAACGCCTCGACCGAGGAGGTGATGGGCCGCGTCCCCGAGGGCACTCCGGCCGACGTCGACCGCGCCGTGGCCGCGGCCCGGACGGCGTTCGAGAGCTGGTCACAGACGCCGCTGGCCGATCGCGTCGAGCTGTGCACGGCGATCTCGCTCAAGCTGCAGGAGCGCCAGGAGGAGATCGCGGCGCTGATCGCGCAGGAGCTCGGTGCCCCGATCAAGATGTCGATGATGGTCCAGGCCGGGCTGCCGATCATGGACTTTGGCTCGATGGCCCACCTCGTCGAGCACATCCCGTGGGAGCAGGAGCTCGGAAACTCGCTGATCGTCCGTGAGCCGGTCGGCGTCGTAGGCGCGATCACGCCGTGGAACTACCCGCTGCACCAGGTGGCCGCCAAACTCGCGCCGGCGATGGTGGCCGGCTGCACGATGGTGCTCAAGCCCAGCGAGGTCACGCCGCTGAGCGCGTTCATCCTGGCCGACATCCTTGGCGAGGTGGGCGTGCCCGGCGGCGTATTCAACGTGGTCACGGGCTACGGGCCGGTGGTCGGCGAGGCGATCGCCGGCCACGACGGCATCGACATGGTGTCGTTCACTGGCTCGACGAGAGCAGGGCGGCGGGTCAGCGAGCTCGCCGCCGCCGGAGTCAAGAAGGTCGCACTCGAGCTCGGCGGCAAGTCACCCAACGTAATCCTTGACGACGCCGACCTCGAGAAGGCGGTGGTCAACGGCATCCAGAAGTGTTACCTCAACAGCGGCCAGACGTGCTCGGCGCTGACCCGGATGCTGGTCCCACGCGAGCAGCTCCCGATCGTAGAGCAGATCGCCGCCGCGGCGGCCGCGCAGACGCGCGTGGGGGACCCGCTGGATGAGTCGACCCAGCTCGGCCCACTGGTCTCCGAGGTCCAGCGTGAGCGGGTGCGGGGCTACATCGAGCAGGGGATCGCCGAGGGCGCAAAACTCGTGGTCGGTGGCGCTGGGCCGCCCGAGGGGCTCGAGCGCGGCTACTACGTGCAGCCGACTGTGTTCAGCGAGGTCACGCCCGAGATGACTATCGCGCAGGAGGAGATCTTCGGCCCGGTGCTGGTGATCCAGCCCTACGAGGACGAGGAGGACGCGATCCGGATCGCCAACGACACTCGCTACGGGCTGGCCGGAGGCGTCTACTCCGCGTCCGAGGAGCGGGCCAAGGCGGTGGCGCGGCGGATCCGCACCGGCCAGGTCGAGATCAACGGCGCGGCCTTCAACCCGCTGGCGCCGTTCGGCGGCTACAAGCAGTCGGGTCACGGCCGTGAGCTCGGGCCGTACGGGATCGAGGAGTTTCTGGCGCTGAAGTCGATGCAACTGTAGGGGCGCGGTGGCGCGGCGCCGCTCCCGGCCGGTCGCCGCAGGCCGCTTCACCTCTGTCGCCGCGCGGCCGATTAACCAAATATGCAGCCGAGCGTCACGGAGGACGCCCCGCGCTGGGCGTACCCAATCGTCCTCGCGCCGCTGGCCCTAGCGGCAGTGGCAATGTTGGCGAGCCAGTTCGGCGCGTCCGGCGGCGCGTGCTGGGACATCGCGTGGACCGCGTCAGCGGTCAGCGCCCTGGCCGGCACGCTTGCTGCACGGCGGCGTGCACACGAGGCGAACGTGATGCGCTGGAACCGGTGGTCCGCCGCCGCCGCGTGCTGGCTGGGTGCTCAGCTCGCCTGGGACGCGTTCGGAGTCGTCGGCTTTCCCCAGTCGCCGAACCTCGCCGACGTCCTGTGGTGGGCGTTCGCGTTGCTGGTCATCCTGAGCATGATCGCGGCGCCGCGTGCGCCGCGGCCCGTGCGGGTGGTGGCAGGCATCGAATCGCTGACGCTGATTGCCGCGGCGATGGCGCTGTGCTTTGCGGCGCTGTGGCCGGTCGCCGACGCCTCATCGCTGTCGCTGGCCCCGAAGCTCTCATCGTTGGTCTATCCCGCCCTGTACGTCTCGGCCACGGTGCTCACCGCGCAGGCGATGATCGGCGGCTCGCTGCGCCACGTGCACGCCGCCTCGGTGCGGCTGGTCATCGGCGGGATCGCGGCGCAGTCGCTCGCCTTCATCCTCTGGAGCTACCAGCTGCTGAACCGAAGCTACGCGCCAGGCCGCACACTGCTCGATCCGCTGTGGGTGTTCGGCCTGGCTGCGATCGGGCTCGGCGGCCTGCTCGCCGCTCGGGCACCCGAGAAGGTCGCGGTGGACGCCGAGCCGGACTACCGCGGCGGGATCCTTCCCGCGGGTCTGTTCCTCGTCCTGCTCGCGGCACTCGTCGACGCGCGGCTCCGCCACGCCGGCTCGGTGACCACGCTCACCCTCGAGATTGGGCTGATGTTCTGCGGTGGCGCACTGATCGCCCGCTCGACGCTCCAGGCGCGACGGATGCGGGCGATGCTCGACCGCGAGCGGATCGCGCTGACCAGCCTGGCCGAGCGGGAGACCGAGCTGGCCCGGCTGAACGCGCAGCTCGTCGAGGATTCCCGCCGTGACCCGCTCACCGGGATCGGCAACCGCCGGGCGCTCTCCGACGACATGCCGATGCTGGAAACGCGGCGTCGCGAGCAGGGGACGCTGTACGCCTTCGCGCTGTGCGACGTCGATCACTTCAAGCCCTACAACGACCGGCTTGGCCATCTTGCCGGCGATCAGGCGTTGCGGACGATCGCCTCGACCGTTCGTGGGGCGCTGCGGGAGGGCGACGCCGCCTACCGCTTCGGGGGCGAGGAGCTGCTGCTGGTCCTCCGCGACGCGAGCACCGCTGACGCGGCCAAGGTCGCCGAACGCGTGCGCTCCGCGGTGGAGCGGGCGGCGCTGCCGCACCCCGACGCGCAGTCGGGGATGCTCACTGTCTCGATCGGGGTGGCGGGTGGTGACAGCGAGCCCGGGACGCTGCTGGCGCGGGCTGACACGGCGGTCTATGAGGCCAAGCGGCGCGGGCGCAACCAGGTCGTCGCTCTCGCCGAGGATGAGACGCTCCCGGCCGGCGGCCGGCAGCGGGCGGCCGCGTCGGAGGAGCCGGTGCCTCGGCACCTGCGGAGCATGCTCGCGGTCTCGCGGGCCGCAGCAGCCGGCCAGGGCGAGATGCCGGTGCTCGATGCGCTGGCCGAGGCGATCCACACCGAGCTGTCCTTCCAGGTCGTGGCCGTCAACCTGGCCGACGAGACCGGCGATGAGCTGCGAGTCGTCATCGTCCGGGGCGACCACGAGGCGCGCGAGGCGCTGCTGGGGAGCTCGAGCACCAGCCGCGAGTGGGGGGACCTGCTCGCCGCCGGCCGGAATATCTGCGGGGCGACCTGGCTCCAGGCCGGAACCTATGAGTGGACCAGCGATGCCGCGGTCTGGACACCGCCTGCGGTGGCGGCGCCGACGCCGGACGCGTGGCACCCCGAGGACATGCTGCTCCTCCCTCTGCGCGCCTCCGACGGTGAGCTGCTGGGCGTCGTCTCCGTCGATCAGCCGCTGCTGGGGCGGCGTCCGGTGGAGGCGGAGCTGAGCGTGATGATGGCCGTTGTGGACCATGCCGCCCTCGTTGTGGAACAGGCCCGCCGCCAGGGCGCGGTGGCAGTCGCCCGCTCTCAGGAGCTGCGGCTGGCCGCGGTAATGCTGCTCGCGGAGACGCTCGACCTCCGCGACCCCAGCACCGCGCGTCACGCTCGTACGGTCGGTGGATACGCGCGTATCACTGCTGTGCAGCTTGGGCTCGAGCGCAGCCAGGTGGAGCGCATTCACGCCGCCGGCGTGCTCCACGACCTCGGCAAGCTCGGCATCTCCGATGCGATCCTGCACAAGCCCGAGCCGCTCGACGCGCGCGAGTGGATCGAGGTGAGGCGCCACCCCGTGATCGGCGCGCAGATCCTCGAGCTGGCCGGCATGTACGACATCGCCGGCTGGGTGAGAGCGCATCACGAGCGCATGGATGGTGGCGGCTATCCGGCCGGCCTGCCCGCTCCAGGGATCCCGCTTGAAGCGCGCATTCTCGCCGTCGCCGACGCCTATGAGGCAATGACCGCAGACCGTTCCTACCACCGAGGACTGGCTCCGGAGGCGGCTCGGCAGGAGCTTGAGAGGTGCGCGGGAACGCAGTTCGACGCGATCGTGGTCGAGGCGTTTCTGCGTGCGCTCGACGGCGAGCCGGAGACGGTCGCCGTGGGTGTGCACACCGCCGCCTGATCAGAGCATCAGCTGCGATCGTCGGCAGCGTCTCGGCTGGGAGGTGATCGACGCCCGGATCACCGAGATCGTCACCCTGCTCGGGGCCAAGTTCACGGCCGGGCTCCAACGCGGGCGCCAGCTCGCGGCCGGTCCGCCAGGTTTGTTCCGCCTAGATCAGTCCGGGTGCCGGCTCGCCGGCGGGCACCGGGACCTTCGGCCGCGGGCGCAGCAGCGCGAACGTGGCCACCGCCCCGATCGCGAAGATGATCGCCGACCAGGTGAACGCCGTCGTGTAGCCACGCACCGCGGCCTCAGCCGGGGAGCCCTGGTGAGTGGCCATGAACGCGCTCGTCGCCGTCACCGCGATCGTGGACAGCAGCGCGGTGCCGATCGAGCCGCCCACCTGCTGGGAGACGTTGACCATTGCCGATGCCACGCCGGCGTCATCCTGACCGACGCCGAGGGTTGCCGTGGCGATCGATGGCGCGAAGATCAGGCCGAAGCCGAGTCCCATGAACAGCAGCGAGGGCAGGATCGCCCCGGCGTAACTCGCGTGCGGGCCGAGGCCGGTCAGGTAGAGCATTCCCGCCGCGCCGGCCAGCATCCCGGTCGGCACGAGCGGCCGGGCGCCGAAGCGCGGCACGAGCCGCACGTTGGCGGTGATCGAGGAGAACATGATGCACGCCACCATCGGCAGGAAGGCGACGCCCGCCATCACCGGCGAGAGGCCGAGGTTCTGCTGCAGGTAGTAGGTCAGGAACAGGAACACGGCGAAGATGGCGATCGCCGACATGGCCACCGCGAGGTAGGAGCCACCGCGGTCGCGGTGCATCACCACGCGCAACGGCAGCAGCGGGTGCTCGACGCGCGCCTCGACCAGCACGAAGGCGGTCAGCAGGACCACCGAGAGGCTGAGCATCCCGACGGTGAGCGAGTTGCCCCAGCTGGTCGTGCTCGCGTGAGAGAAGCCGTAGACGAGCGCGAACAGGCCGCTCGTCGCCAGCAGCGTGCCGGGGATGTCGATCCGCGGCCGGTGCTCGGGCGCGACGTTATGCAGGAGCACAAGCGCGCCGGCGATGCCGACTCCGGCGAACAGCAGGTTCACGTACAGGCACCAGCGCCAGGACAGGTACTCGGTGAGCACGCCACCGAGCAGCAGCCCGACCGCTGCACCGCTTCCGGCAAGCGCGCCGAAGATGCCGAACGCCTTTCCACGCTCGTCGGGCTCGGTGAACGTGGTAGCCAGCAGCGACAACGCGGCTGGCGCGAGGATGGCGCCGAACGCGCCCTGGACGGCGCGGGCGGAGATCAGCATCCCGAAGGACTGCGCTGCGCCGCCGACGGCGGAGGCGATGGCGAAGCCGAGCAGCCCGCCGATGAATGTCCATTTGCGCCCGAACAGGTCGGAGATGCGACCGCCGAGCAACAACAGCGAGCCGAACGCCAGCGCGTACGCCGTGACCACCCACTGGCGGTTGTCGTTGGAAAAGTTCAGCGCCTTTTGCGCGGACGGCAGGGCGATGTTGACGATGGTGGCGTCGAGGACCACCATCAGCTGGGCGATCCCCAGGATCGCGAGCACGAGCCAGCGGCGTTCGTGGTGAGGGTTCGTCATCAGGGCACTCCCGCTAAACGGAGGAACAGTCTCAACTTCTTTCGGGCCACCGTAGCACATACGGAGACGGCCCCTCCGTTTCGCGCTAGAGTTACCGACATGTCCACGGTCGAGCGTCCTCTGCGACGTGATGCGGAGCGCAACCGGCAGCGCATCATCGAAGCCGCTCGCGAGCTTTTCGCCGAGCGGGGCCTTGCGGTGACGCTTGACGACGTCGCCGACCGCGCCGGACTCGGAGTGGGGACGGTCTACCGCCGCTTCACCTGTCGCGACGAGCTGATCGACGCGCTGTTCGAGGAGCGCATGGTGGAGATCGTGCGGCTGACCGACGAGGCGCTTGCGTGCGAGGATCCGTGGGTCGGGCTCACCACCTTCCTCGAGCAACTCGTCACCCTGCAGGCCGCCGACCGCGGTCTCAAGGAGGTGCTGCTCGGCACTACCGAGGGGCGCGAGCGCGTCGGCTGCGTCCGCGAGCAGATGCGCCCGCGTGCGATGGAGCTGGTGCGCCGCGCTCAGGAGTCCGGAATGCTGCGCAAGGACTTCTCTGCATCCGACCTGCCGCTGCTGCAGATGATGGTGGGTGCGGTGGCCGAGGTCACCCCGGCCACGCAGCCAGAGCTGTGGCGGCGCTTCCTGACCCTGGTGCTTGACGGCATGCGGGCTGACGGCGAACACACGCCGCTCTCTGAGCCCCCGCTCGACTTCGGGGCGCTTGAAGAGGTCATGTGCAGCTGGCGCCCGGCGCGCTGGCGCGCGCCGGCAGCGAGTCGAGCGCCTGATTGATCGAGTCGACGTCGTCGAAGGAGAGCGAGAGCAGATTGCCGTCCGGCAACCGTGGTTATCCGCAGCACTGATCGGGATCGCCCGGTTGACCTGCGGGGCCGGACCAGAGAAGGTGGGCAGCTCATGTCGGCCAAGTCGTGGCGGATCATCGTGCTGGTCGTGGGGCTGCTCGGGCTCCTGGCCGCCGGCAGCGCGCTCGCGCTCACGCGCGCCACGCGCGCTCACGCGCGCCACGCCGCTCACGCGCGCCACGCCGCTCACGCGCGCCACGCCGATCCAGAGCACCGGCCCGGCGCCGACCCTGCCGGCCTTCATCGGCCGTGCGGCCACGTCCCGACCGGTTCCGGGCGTGAGCGCGGCCTGGCAGGACCCGTTCATGTCGGTCGACCCCGGAAATAGCGTCCACAACGACGCTTGGGCCAGCGACAACTACGCCGGGCTGTCCGGGCCGCTGGGCAAGCGCCTGCACACCTTCTCCACCGCGATTGGGCGCGACTGCATCACCCTGGCCTTCCTGCCGAACGGCCGGCTGGTGGGGACGTGCACCGACCTGAGCCACGGCCCCGCCCTGTACCTGCTCGACCCCGGCACGCTGGACACGCTGGCCTTCTACCAGCTTCCCTTCATCCCGCCGCCGGCCGGCACGAACCCGGCCCTCAACACAACCGGAGGCGCCTACTTCTACCTCGACAACCACCACCAAGCGGTGCTGGCGGCGTCGAACCGCCACATCCTCGTCGTCGCGGTCCGCGGTAGCAGCACGGCCCCGCGGTTCGTCCCGGTGGCCGACTACAACCCTATCCCCTGCCTGTCGGCCGGCGACCGTATGCCCTCGGTGCTTCCTGACGCGCAGAGGCGCCTGTGGTTTGTCGGGCGCTATCACGGCGCCGTCGGAATGCTCGATCCGCGCAGCGGCCGCTGCGGCTCGGTGATTCTCGGCGAGGAGATCGAGAACTCGTTCGCGGTCGGGAGCGACGGTGTCTACATCGTCACCGACAAGGCGATGTACAAGTTCCGCGCCGGCGGGAACCTGACGCCGCGGCTGGTGTGGAGAGTGGCCTACGCCAACAGCGGCAAGCTCAAGCCGGGTCAGATCAACGCGGGATCGGGCACCACACCGACCCTGATCGGGCCGCTCAGCGGCCGGCACAGCACCACTCCCGCCTATGTGGCGATCACGGACAATGCCGACCCCATGGACGTCGTCGTGTACCGCACCGCCAACCGGGTAAGTCGCGGCCAGCACCGCGTGGTGTGCACCGTGCCGGTGTTCGCCAAGGGCGCCAGCGACGACGAGAACTCGCTGATCTCGATGGGCCGCTCGCTGATCGTCGAGAACAACTACGGCTACGACCTTCAGAAATGGAATGACGTGATCGGTGGCGGGGTGAAGATCGGCGGGAACCTCGGCCTGATCAGCGCGCCGGGGATGGACCGGATCGACATCGCGCCGAACGGCTCGGGCTGCCACATCGTCTGGCGCAACACCCAGATCCACACCCCGTCAGCGGTGGCCAAGGGCGACACCGCGAACGGCCTCATCTACACCTATGCCAAGGTGCACGATCCGGGCGCGCCGGGCGCGGGCGTCTGGTATTGGACCGCGCTCGACTACCGCACGGGCAAGATCGTGTGGATGCGCGTGGCCGGGCACGGCGGCTACTTCAACAACCACTACGCCGGGATCGCGCTCGGTCGCAATCCGGCGAGTGGTCGCACGACGCTGTATCTGGGCGGCATTGGCGGGATCGTCGGGCTCCGGGACAGGTAGTCGGCGCGGCCACGGCGGTGTCAAGGCGTCGGGGTCGCCCGCGGCGCCTGGCGAGAGGCCTAACCGGACCACCCGCAGGATAGGCATCGCGTCGACGGCCAGGCGGGTCCGCGGTCATGATTCGCCGTGACGATGCCGTTCGGTGGTGTGGAAACAGGAGGCACCTGGTGTGTCTGCGCGGTCGGCAGCGGACCCGGTGAGATCGCGGCGCACACGCGGTTCCCCACGACCACACCGCCGGAGACGCTCGAGCGGATCATCGCGTTCTTCGCCGGCGCGCCGCGATGCGAGCGGATCGGCATCGGCTCCTTCGGACCGCTCGACCTGCGCCCGGACTCGGCCACCTGGGGCCACGTGACCACGACGCCCAAGCCGGGCTGGCAGCACACGGCGGTGGCGCCGGTGATCAGCAAGCGGCTGGGCGTGCCGGTCAGCTTCGACACCGACGTCAACGCCGCCGCCTTCGGCGAGCAGCGGTGGGGTGCCGGGCGCGACACGGCCAGCCTCTGCTACCTGACCGTCGGCACAGGGGTGGGGGCGGGGCTGCTGCTCGACGGCCGGCCCGTCCACGGGCTGGTCCACCCCGAGGTCGGCCATCTCCGAATTCCCCACGACCGCGAGCGCGACCCGTTCCCTGGCAGCTGCCCCATCCATGGCGACTGCTGGGAGGGGCTGGCTGCCGGCCCGGCGATCGCCGCGCGCTGGGGCATCGCGCCGGAGGACCTGCCCGACGAGCATCCGGCCTGGGCCCTCGCGGCCGAGTACACGGCCCTCGGCATCCTGGCCATCGTCATGATCGTCTCCCCCGAGCGCGTGATCGTCGGCGGCGGGGTGATGGAGCGCCGAGGCCTGCTCGAGGCGGTTCGCGGCCGGCTGCGCGAGCTCGCCGCGGGTTACCTCGAGACGCCGCTGCTGGCCGGCGAGGTTGACCGCTACCTCGTCACCCCGGAGTTGGGGGACGATGCCGGCGTACTCGGGGCGATCGCGCTGGCTCAGCTCGAGGCCGACGAACGGGGCGCTTGACGGGTCCGACGCCCAGGCTGATACGCGACAGCGCGAGTGAGCCGGGTCCCGCCCGCCCGCGACGGCGCGGGTCCGGGTGTCTCGCCCGCACGACTCTGCGCGGGTCCGATCGGCACGCCACCAACGAAGTGACACAACTTTCACCTCGCGCGCTTGCAAACGTCCAGCGCGTGAGTTACCCTGCGATCAAGCAGTAGGGAGCACGTTATGAACACGTCCACCGTCAACATCTACACCCTCAACGACGCGAACGCCGTGCCGCTCGCGTCCGAGATGCGGCGGACGGGTGCCTCGGTGGCAGTCGCCTCGCGCCGAAATCTCGATGCCCTTGCTGGGAGGTCTGTGCGCTGAGAGCCTGCGCTCATAGGCAGTTTCAGCAAGGGCGGCCCTCAGGGCCGCCTTTTTTGTTGCCGTCGACAGGGAGATGCAGGTGATGTCAGTTGGAGAACAAGCAGACCTGATCTGAGCAGCGCGGTCGCCGCGAATGGTCGCGGACGCCGCGGCGATCTTGGAGATCACCACGATCGCCGCGCCTCCCCGAGGCGCGAATCACATGTTGTCAGCCTCGAATCGCTCCACCGGTGCAGTGTCAATTCGACCTGCCTGGTGACAGTGACACCGAGCTGCAGTGAACCACCACATGAACACCGAGCCGAGCCCGGGCGATGACCCCTGTCCGAGTGACAGCGCCTGCCGGCCGATAACCGAAAGAGGAAGAGACAATGGACCGCATCGATGACGAGTTCCTGCTGCTGAGCCGTGGGGGCCGCTTCAGCACCGGGACCCACGCCCGATTACGACGCGGCAGCTTGGAGGAGCGCGCCCGGCAGGAGCTGGCGCTGCGGGAGCGCGAGGCGCGTGCCTCGCTGTTGGAGAGGGTCCGCGCACGGCTCGCGCGCAGGGTCCGGTCCCGCGGCAGCGCCAGAGGCGGGGTACGGCGCCGGGTCACCCACCGTTAGGGAGTGCCAGGCAAGGGGCAGCGGGGTCCGGACAGCATGGGGGTCGCCGCGCGCGGGGCGCGGCGGCTCTCAGGCGTCCCGCTCCGGCACCTCGAGGCGGTCGCGCGCCGCCCATTCGAGTAGCGGCTCGAGGGAGAAGGCGTGATCGTCGATGCGGGCATGGAGGTCGCCGAGCCTGGCGAAGCGGGCGGGCACCGTGGCAATCGTCAGCTCGGCGGGCTCGACGTCGACGATTTCCTCCCAGGTGATCGGCGCCGAGACGACGCCCGCCTGGACGCCGCGCACCGAATACGCGCTGGCGATCGTGTGGTCGCGCGCGTTCTGGTTGTAGTCGACGAACGCCTTGTCCGGCGATCGGTCCTTGCGCCACCAGGTCGTGGTGGCGTCGTCCGGGGCCCTCCGCTGGACCTCCCGGGCGAAGGCGAGTGCGGCCACGCGCAAGTCGCCGAAGCCCCACCGCGACTCGATCCTCACGTAGATGTGGATCCCTGAGCCGCCCGAGGTCTTGGGCCAGCCGGCGACGCCGAGCTCGTCGAGCACCTCGTGCGCCACCTCGGCGACGCGGCGCACGCGGTCGAAGCCGCACTCGGGCATCGGGTCGATGTCGATCCGCCACTCGTCCGGGCACTCGACATTCCCGCGGCGCGAGTTCCAGGGATGGAACTCGACCGTGGACATCTGCACCGCCCAGATCACGCTCGCCAGCTCGGTCACGCACAGCTCGTCGGCATGACGGCCGGAGGGGAAGCCGACCCGCACCGTCTCCAGCCACGGCGGCGCGCCCGATGGAACCCGCTTCTGGTGGACCTTCTTGCTGTCGACGCCGCCGGGGAACCGGTGGAGCATGCAGGGCCGCTCGCGCAGCGCGCGGACGATCCCCTCACCGACGCTGAGGTAGTAGTTGACGAGATCGAGCTTGGTCTCGCCGCGCTGCGAGAAATACACCCGGTCAGGGTTCGTGATGCGCACGCTGCGGCCCCCGACCTCGAGCACGACCTCGGCGCTCCGTGTGTCCTTGCCGTCGGACATGCGCCGGTTCAGAGGGTGCGCTCAGCCAGGGGGAAGGCGTCGACGATCACGTAGACGCGCACGCGGCGCGGGAGCGCCGTCCCCGCCGGGAGGTCGAGGCGGACGCGCGCGATGCGGCCGCGGGCGTCCCGGACCACAGACGTATTCGCTCGGAGGTCGAGGCTCACCGGCACGCCGCTGGCGGCATCAGTGACGAGCAGCGCCGCGACGTGGCCCGGTCCCGGAAGCGCCGGCCCGGTGAGGCGGGCGCTCACCACCCCCGCGCGCGTGGCCTGCGGGCGGGTGAGCGTGACGGTGCCGACGCCCACTCCGGCCGGGCGCTGCGCGGCGGTCCCGCTGTAGCCCGCCGACAGGAAGGTGCCACTCGCCGCCAGCACCCCGCTCGGGTTGCAGATCCCGGTGAAGATCAGCTCCGCGCCGTAGTTGGGCACGCTGGCGCAGACCGTCTCCGCGTACAGTGCGGCACCGGGTCGGAAGCTGAGGCCGCTGCCGAGCTGGCCGCGGAGGTCAAAGCGCCGGAGCGGCACCGTGCCGAAGCTGAACTGCAGCGGGACGCTCGGGCTCGAGACCATCAGCGCATGGCCGCGGTAGGTGCCGGCAAGCGGGAAGCTGAAGGCGCTGTGCGGATCGACCCGCTCGACACCGCGAGCGTCGCGATACGCGCCGGTCACCCACAGAAGGACGTGCGAGCCGGTGCGCGCGATGGTCGAGGTGATCCAGTCGTAGGAGTCAAAGCCGATCTGGTTGACCGAGGGCAGGAAGGCCGGCATCGGCACGGCGAGGCGGGAGATCGTGAACGCGCTGACCCGGTCCCGGCCGACCACGAGCGGAAGAGGTCCGCCGGACTCGGCCGTGCGGACGGTCAGGGTCTGATCGAACCCGCCCGCGCGCGGGCCGTGCGCGTCGAAGTTCCCCATGTGGGCGCCGTTGTCGGTGTAGGCGCCGCGGATCCGTAGGCGATACGTGGTGCCCGGCCGCAGCAGATGCTGGGGAACAACGTAGAGGTAGTGGCCGTCGCCCGACTCCTGCACGGTGTAGGAGAAGCGCGGGCTGGCAGTGATCAGGTGGCCCGGGTCGAGCATGGCGGCGTTGAGCGTGCGGCCGCCCCGGCGCACGATCAGCCGCAGGTTGAGAACCGTGGCGGGCGAGACGCCGGCGAGGTGCGTGGTCGCCAGCGTGGTGCCGCCCGCAGTGACCGGAAGGACGCGGTCGAGCCGGTCACCGAGCTCCTGACGCGGGTCGGTGGAACAGCGCGGGTCGCGGCGGTGCAGGCAGTAGTCGTAGGGGACGTATTCGACATAGCCGTGCTCACCGGCGATCACCACGCCCGTGCGTCCGAGCGCAGGGGAGGCGTTGAGGTCATTGCGGTCATGGAGCGCGGGATCGCGCGGGGTCGTGTCGAACGACCACCGCCGGCGTCCGGTGTCGGCATTCAGCGCGTACAGCTTGCCGTTGGACGAGCCGACGTAGAGGATGTTTCGGTGCTCGTCGGCCGGAGCTCGGCCGAGCACGGGGGAGGAGCGCACCGGGTCGCCGGTGTCATAGCGCCAGAGCAGGCGTCCGGACGGCGACAGCGCATAGACCGAGCCGTCGGTCGAGGCGATGTAGATCGCGGTCGTCCGGCCGGTGGCATCGTGGGCCAGCGCCGGAGAGGCATACACGTGATCGCTGGTCTGAAAGCTCCAGTGCGGGAGGCCGGAGGCCGGATCGAGCGCGTAGAGCTTGGAATCGAACGAGCCGACGTAAACGGTCCCGTCGGAGCCGATCGCCGGCGAGGAGACCACGTAGCCCGGGGTGAACGTCTTCCACAGCGGGCGCCCATGCCCGTCGAGGCGGTAGATGTGAAAGTCAAGCGAGCCCCAGTAGCTCGAGCCGTCGGCGGTGAAGGCCGGGGTCGTCCAGATCGACTGACCGGCGGTGAACGTCCAGCGCAGGCGGCCGGCCGGGCTGAGCGCGTAGGCCGTGCCGCCGGTGTTGCCGACGTACAGATCGCCGCTCGGCCCCACGGCCACGTTGCCCTCCCACCAGCTCACCTGCTGGCCGCCCACCGGTGGCTTCGTGGGGCGAAAGCGCCACAGGATCCGGGGCCGGCCGGAGCGGGGGGTGGTGAGGTGGTAGAGCAAGGCATCACCCGAGCCGAAGGTCAGCGGCGCTGATCCGAGCCGTGCGTCGTACGGCGACAGGGCCGCGGCGGCGTCGATGATGCCGCCGGTCTTCAGTCGCCACCGCAGCCGTCCGTCGGGCGCGATGGCGTAGAAATAGGTGTCGGCCGAGCCGACGTACACGGTTCCGTCCGCGCCGATGATCGGCGTCGAGAAGATCCCCCGACCGGTGCGCAGCGCCCACGGCCGCTGCCCGCCGTAGCGAGCGACGATCGTGCTGGCGCCGGTGTTGCGAGAGTCATGGCGCATCTCGGGCCAGGGCGACGGCGCCCCAGCGGCGGCCGGTGCAAGCGCGAGCACCACGAGTACGGCGAGGGGGACAAATCGGGATGTGCGGCCAATCAGCACGGGTTGACCCTATCTGGCCGGGTAAAGATCAGGCTTCCTCGCGCCGATGTTTGGACCATGACCCACCGCGGACATCGGGCCCGTACCGCCTGGGCACGTGCCGGAGCGGCGCTCTCGGGCATCGCGGTTCTCGGCGCCTGCCTGCTGGCCCTGACGGGCTGCGGCGGCAGCAACGTGCTCGATCCGGTGGCCCAGGCCGCCTCGGTCTCGACCGGCGCGCCTGGATACCGGATGACGATGTCGATGCAGATCAGCATCCCGACCCTGTCCGCGGCGGTCACCGCGACCGGCAACGGCGCATTCGATCTCCGCGACCATGCCGGGTCATTCGCGCTCGATATGAACGTGCCCCAGGGCCTCCCCGGCGCAAACGGCGGCACGTTCCATCTCGAGGAGATCATCCGGCCCGGAACCGTCTACATGAAACTTCCGTCCGGACTCGGGGGCTCCGTGGGCGGCGGCAAGCCGTGGGTCAAGATCGACGTGGCCAAAGCCGCGGCCGCGGCGGGAATCTCGGGGATGTCATCCCTGACCCAGAACCCGATCTCGTCGGACCCGAGCCAGTTCCTGCAGTACCTTCGGGCTGTGTCGGGCGACGTGACCCTGGTCGGGGGCGACTGGGTCAACGGCCAGTCCACGACCCACTACCGCGCCACCATCAGCCTTGACCGCATCGCCAGTGCGCTGCCGGCATCGATGCGGGACTCGGCTCAGCGCGCGCTGAGTCAACTGCAGTCGCTTGCCCACCTCACCGGCCTGCCGATCGACGTGTGGGTCGACACCCACCACCTCGTCCGGCGGATCGTGATGTCGTTCGGCGGGTCCTCGCTCGCCGCCGCCGGCGTTGGCATGACCATGCAGATGGACATCCCGCAGTACGGACCCCAGCCGCTCCCGGCTCTGCCGCCGGCCGACCAGGTCGGCTCGCTGTAGAGTCAGACGCCGGCCAGCGGGCCGCGGGCGTCCTCTGCGTGCCGGCCCTCGCGGAGGCATCCGGTGCGCGATGCCATCCAGGGGTCGCACCTACACGCACCCGGCACGTTCCGCTGTCCCTGAGCGGGTAGCCTGGACGGCCGATGGCGCCCTATGACGACGATGACGATTGGGTCGGGGAGCCCCCCGAGGGGCGCTATGCCCAGGACCGGGCCAAGCCGGAATTCTGGCGCCAGCCCTGGCCGCTCGCCGGTGCCGGCGTGGCGCTGTTGCTGGTGATCGTTGTGATCATCCTCGTCGTTCGCTGAGCGACCGGGGATCCGCATCGGCGGATCCGAGACGGAGCCGCCACCTCAGCCAGGAGAGCCATGAGAAGCGACCCCATCCAGGGCCCGCGACGGGCCATGCGCCATCATGGTTCACGACCGAATCGTCCGGTTCACCTGCAGATGCCACTCGCTCCCGATCTCTCTGGCGTCGCCCTCGACGAGCGCTATGAGCTCCACGCCGTCATCGGCGAGGGCACGTTCGGCCGCGTCTACCGTGGTCGTGACCGCCGGCTGGCCCGCTGGGTGGCGGTCAAAGTGATCAAGCCGTGGTGGTCGGAGGATCCCGAGTGGGTGGAGAACTTCGAGCGCGAGGCCCAGCTGCTGGCGTCGATCAGCGACCCGGGGATTGTGCAGATCTTCGATGTCGGCCATGCCTCAGAGGGCCTGTACTACGTGGCCGAGCTCGTCGACGGTGAGAGCCTGGCCGATCGGCTGCGCTCCGGTCCTCTGGCTCAGGCCCAGGCGGTCGATGTCGCCGAGCAGCTGGCGCGCGCGCTCGCCCACGCGCATGCGCAGCGGGTGGTGCACCGGGATGTCAAGCCGGCCAACGTGCTGATCGCTGCCGATGGTCGTGTCAAGGTCGGTGACTTCGGTGTCGCGCGGCTCGCCGAGGGCAGCAGCGAGGGCGCCGCCGGCTCGGTCGCCGGGACACCGCGATACATGGCGCCTGAGCAGGCCAGTGGCGGCGCGACCAGCCCCAGCACGGACGTCTACGGGGTGGGGATCGTGCTGTACGAGATGCTCGCGGGACATCCGCCGTTCCAGGGCCACTCGATGGTCGAGCTGGCAATGGCCCACGTGCACGACCCGCCGCCGCCGCTCCCGTCGGACACGCCAGCGAGCCTCGTCGTGATCGTCGAGCGGGCGCTGGCCAAGGATCCGCACGGCCGCTACCGCGACGGCGAGGCGATGGCCGATGCTCTGCGCCGCGCGCGGGCGGACCTCGCGCTGGGCGAGACGCGCCCGGTCCGCGCGAACGGAGCCGATCCGCGCCGGGGGGCCGATGGTGCCGCGGCGGCGGCCCGCGCCGGGGCGGCCGCGGGCGCGGCAGTCGCCGGTGAGTCGGACCCCACCCGCGTCGGGCAGCCGATGTCACCGCGGCGCAACATCAATCCGGCCGAGCGGCGCCAGCGGATCGCGCTGTTCGCGCTCGTGGCGGTGCTCGTGGCCGCGGCGGTGGTGATCGCCGTCGGGCTCGCGACCGGACACGTGCGTGTCCCCAGCGTTCGCGGTGAGCACCGACGTGACGCGGCAGCCACCCTGCGCCGCCGCGGACTACACGTGGGATTCAGAAACGGCTACAGCTCCGCCGCGGTGGGGACGGCGATCGCCCAGCAGCCCGCCGCCGGCACGCGGGTGAGCGACGGCGCGATGGTATCGGTCGTGCTGAGCGCCGGACCGCCGCCGGTGACCGTGCCCAGCGTCGTGGGCAGCGTCACCTCCACGGCGCAGGCCACGCTCAGCCAGAAGCGCCTGAACAGCGGGGTGCGGCAGATCGTCGCACCGGGGAGTTCGCCCGGCACGGTCATGAGTCAGGCGCCGCCGCCGGGAGCTCGGGTGGCGCCGGGGACGACGGTCGAGCTGTCGGTCGCTGAGGTGCCGAGCTGGCGCTCGCTGACCAGCTTTGGGGGCAGCGACCAGGATCAATCGGTCCCCTTCCGCATCCGCGGTCGCCGCTGGCGGGTCATCTACAGCATGGGCTACCAGGGCACCTGTACGCTGATCTTCGTGTGCTCTGGTCCGACCGCGACGCTCACCGACCCGCACACCGGGGCGACGCTCGACAGCTTCGATCTGAACGAGGGCAGCGATCAGAGGCAGGCGTTCAAGACCGGTCCCGGCGTCTACCAGCTCAGTGTCTCGCCGGGCTCGGACACAGCGCGGTGGCAGATCACCGTCCAGGATCTCTACTAGCTCACCGTTACCGGCTGGCGCCTGCGCCCGGCGTACCCTTCTGTGGCCATGCGGCTCGAAGGGATTCATACCGGTGACATCGTCGAGGTCGATCGCCTCGGACGGCGGTTCCACGCGATCGTGACCGGAAACGCCTCCGGCGGCCTCAGCGTGCAGCCGCTCGACCGGCGCGTGAGCTACCGCAGCTGCACCGCTCACCAGGTGGTAGGGCACTGGGCGAAGCGAGGACGGCCCCGGGCAACCCCCGAGCCGCTGGAACCCTCGGTCCTGCAACTCGAGCTTGACACCACGATCCGGGAGTGAGCGCCGGGCCGCCGGGCCCGCTCATCGCTACCGCAGTGTCGACCTGCTGATCGTCGCCGCGGTGGCGGTACTCGTGCTGATCCTCGGCCTCGGCAGCTCGGGGCCGGCGAGGAGAGCTCCGCGCGTCGACACCCGCGTCGTGGTCTCGCTGCGCTCCGCGCCGGTGCGAGCGGTGCCAGCCGGGTTCCTCGGCCTCTCGATCGAGTACCCCGCGCTGCCGGCCTACGCCGGCACTGATCCCGCCAACCTCAACCCAGTGTTCCTGCGGCTGGTCAAGAACCTCAGCCCCGGCCAGTCGCCGGTGCTGCGGATCGGCGGCAAGAGCGCCGATACGAGCTGGCTGCCGGCCGCGGGCGGCAGCAGGCCGCCGTGGGTACGCTTCACGCTCACCCAGCCCTGGCTGAGCCTGGCCCACGCAGTGGCCGGTGCACTGAACGCTCGACTGATCCTCGGCGTGAATCTGGAAGCAGACAGCTCGGCGCTGGCCGCGGCGGAGGCCGACGCGCTGCTCGCCGGGGTCGGGCGCTCGCACGTGCGGGCGCTCGAGCTCGGCAACGAACCCGACCTGTACGCCACCTTCCCCTGGTACCAAGCCGGCTCTCACGCGGTATCCGGTCGCCCCGCCGGCTGGAGCTACTCGGCCTATGCGCCGGACTACGCCCAGATCGCCTCGTCGCTGCCCCATTTCCCGCTGTCCGCGCCGGCGTTTGCAACCTTCTCCTGGGGCCTGTCGATGGGCGACTTCGTCGCCACCGCCCCTGGCCTCGGCCTGGTCGCGCTCCACCGCTATCCGCTCCAGTCCTGCTTCGTCGGGCCCGGATCCGCCCGGTACCCCACGATCGGCAATCTGCTGGCGCCGGCTGCGTCCACCGGCCTGGCCGACACCGTCTCCCACTACGCCACCGTGGCCCACCAGCATCGGCTCCCGCTGCGCCTCGACGAGCTGAACACGGTCTCCTGTGGCGCCGTGCCCGCGGTCAGCAACACCTTCGCCGCGGCGCTGTGGGCGCCGGACATCCTGTTCGAACTCGTGCGCGACGGAGTCGACGGGGTGAACATCCACACCTTCCCCGGGGCCGGCTACGACCTGTTCAACATGACCCGCACGGGCGACCGGTGGCGTGCCGCCATCGCCCCCGAGTACTACGGGCTGCTGCTGTTCGCTCGGGCGGCGCCTCCGGGCTCGCAACTCTTGGCCCAGACCGGCGGCTCGGGCGGCGCGGTCAAGGTGTGGAGCACGCTCGGCCCCGACCACCGGGTGCGCGTGCTGCTGATCAACAAGGACCTGCGGCACGGCCACGCCGTCGCCGTGCGGGTGCCCGGCGCCAGCGGCACGGCCGAGCTCCAGCGTCTCGTCGCCCCCAAGGCCACCGGCGCGCGCAAGATAACCCTGGCCGGCCAGACGTTCGGCTCCGGCACGATGAGCGGCCGGCTGAGCGGAGACCGCCAGACGACTGCGGTCGATCCCGACGGCTCCACCTACACGGTGGTCCTCTCGTCGGCCAGCGCAGCGCTGCTGACGCTCCCGCCCGGCGGCTGAGCCCAGCCCCCCAGCGCGATCAGCGCGAGTTCGTAGCGGCGGCGGTGAGCTTCTACTCTGATCCTGGGTAGGGAGGCTCTGATGCCATCGAACACGGAGCGCTGACGGTGGAACAGCTCAACCTCGGGCTCTCGGAACCGGATGCAACGCCGATGGGCAGGGGCCCCGCGCGCTCGCGGTATGCCGCAGCGCCGGGAGGAGAACCGCACCGCAGCGGTGGGCGGCGTGCTCAGGCCGCCGCGCGCAGCGTGGCGACGAAGTCGGTGCGCGGGATCGGCCCGATGCACGGGCTGGCGGCGCCCGCTTCCGCGTAGCGCGCCATCCCGGCCCGCACAGCCTGCTCATCGCCGACGGCGGTGAGGACGCCCAGGAAGTCGTCGGAGATCGCCGTCCGCATGGCATCGAACTCGCCACCGGCGGCGTCGTAGGCGGCGATGTCCTCGCCGAACCCCGAGCGCTCGAGCATCGCGCGGTAGAAGGGGAGGCCGAAGTACGGGAGCAGCTCGGTGCGCATCGAGTCATACGCGGCGCCGGGGTCGTCGGTGAGCGCCCCGGGGACCGCGGCGACGATCGAGAATCCCTCGAGGGTCCGCCCGGCGCGGTCGCGTCCCACCGTGACCTCCGGCACGACGACGTCGCGGATGTAGTGCGGGTTACAGAGCCACAGGATCACGCCGTCGGCGATCTCGCCGGCCAGCCTCAGCATCGCCGGGGAGAGCGCGGCCATGTAGATCGGCAGCTCGGGTCGGGGATGGAGGCCGGCGAGGTGAAAGCTCGTGCGCCACTTCTCGCCCGGTGGCGGGTCCTCGCCGCGCAGAATCGCGCGGACGATCGAGAGGTACTCGCGCATCTCGGGGGCAGGGCGATCGATCGTCTGGCCGTGCCAGCCCTCGACGACCGGACGGTGCGAGACGCCGAGCCCGAGGGTGAACCGGCCGGCGGAGATGTCGTCGATCGTCGCCGCGGTCTGGGCCATGGTCGCGGGGGTGCGGGAGTAGATCGGGACCACGCCACTGCCCACGCGGATCCGCTCGGTGGCCATCGCGTAGGCGGTGAGCACGGTCAGCGACTCGCGGCCGGCGAGGTGGGTGACGTAGACCGACTCGTAGCCGAGCGACTCGGCCAGCCGTACGCGCTCGAGCGCCTGGTCCATCGACCGTCCCGTCGCGATGAAACACCCGGTGGACACAGCTGAAGCCTAGGCGATGCTGCTCGGCGTAGGCTTCAGTCAATCACGAGGAGAAGGGAGATCGAATCATGACCACCTATGCAACGGGCTCGGCGCTCGACGGACTGATGATGCGCACCCCGCTGCTGGTCCGCCAGCTCGCCGAGCGCGCCGGACAGCTGTTCGGCGAGCGTGAGATTGTCAGCCTGACCGCGACGGGCGTCGAGCGTTCGAACTACGCCCTGGTGCTCGAGCGCTCGCGCCGGCTGGCTAGCGCGCTGACCGAGCTGGGCGTCCGTCCCGGAGACCGGGTGGCCACGTTCGGCTGGAACTCACTGCGCCACCTCGAGCTCTATCTGGCCGTGCCCTCGATGGGCGCGGTGCTGCACACCCTGAACATCCGGCTGTTCGACGACGATCTCCACTACATCACCTCCCACGCCGAGGACCGCGTCGTCTTCCTCGACGCCTCGCTGGCCGAGCGGATGCCGCGTTTTGAGGGGATCGAGCGCGAGATCCTCATGCCCGACTGCGACGCCGAGCGCGACGGTGCGCTGCAGTACGAGGAGCTGGTCGCCTCCGGCGATCCCGGCTTTCGGTTTCCAGACCTCGACGAGAACACGGCGGCCGCGATGTGTTACACGAGCGGAACCACGGGCCTGCCCAAAGGCGTGGTCTACTCGCACCGCTCGACGGTCCTGCACTCGCTGCTCGCCAATCAGGCCGACGCGATCGGCCTGCGCGAGCGCGACGTCGTGCTGCCGATCGTGCCGATGTTCCACGCGAACGCGTGGGGCCTGCCGTATGCGGCCGTGATGGCGGGCGCAAAGCTCGTGCTCCCCGGGCCGCGCATGGACCCCGCCGCCTTGGGCACGCTCATCGCCGACGAGCAGGTGACGATATCCGGCGCGGTGCCGACGATCTGGCAGGGGATGGCGCAGCTCGAGCCGGCGCCTGACCTGTCCTCGATCGAGCGACTCGTGTGCGGCGGCTCGGCGGTGCCCGAGAGCCTCATGCGCACGTACGACGAGCGCTTCGACGTGCCGATCATCCAGGCCTGGGGGATGACCGAGACGAGCCCGCTGGCGTCGATGGCCCGCGTGCCGCCAGACGGACCCGAGGGTGATGCGGCCTACGAGCTGCGCGCGATGCAGGGCCGCGTGGTGCCGCTGGTCGACTACCGCATCGACGAGGAGGCCGGTGGCGAGCTGCAGGTCCGCGGTCCGACGATCGCCCGCGCCTACTATGAGGACCAGAGCGGCGCCGAGAAGTTCACCGAGGACGGCTGGCTGCGGACCGGCGACGTGGCCGAGATCCGCCACGGCGCGTTCATCAAGCTCGTCGACCGCACCAAGGATCTGGTCAAGTCCGGCGGCGAGTGGATCAGCTCGGTCGAGCTCGAGAACGCGATCATGTCCCACCCTGACGTGCTCGAGGCGGCGGTGGTGGCGATTCCCGACGAGCGCTGGGGCGAGCGTCCGTGCGCTTGCGTCGTGCGCCGGCCGGCCAGCGATCTCGACGCCGAGGCCTTGCTGGAGTTCCTCGGCGCCAAGGTGGCCAAGTGGTGGCTGCCCGACCGGGTGGAGTTCATCGGCGAGGTGCCGAAGACCTCGGTGGGCAAGTTCAACAAGAAGGTCCTGCGCGCGCAGATCGCCGACGGCACGCTCGAGGGGGCCTGAGGAGCGGTCAGCTCGCCGGCCAGCGCCCAGCGCGCACCTTGCGGGCCAGCCGGCGCTGCTGCAGGCGGCCATAGGCCAGCACCGGTCCGACGCCACGCACGGCCAGCGAGGGCCAGCGGTCGAACGTCCGCACGAAGGCGCCTCGCCAGCGGGGAATCGTCAGCACCGGACGGGGACGGTCGAACAGCCGCTCGACGCGGTCGGCGACCTGCTCCGGGGTCAGCAGCACGCCGGTGAACGAGGCCGCGGCCGCCGGGTCATCGAGCTTGTCGTGGAGCATCGGTGTCCAGATCCCGTCCGGGCACACGCACGAGATGTCGATCCCCGTGACCCCGGCGAGGCGGAGGTCGGCGAGGGTGCCGATGCTGAACGCGATCGCGGCATGCTTGGAGGCCGAGTACACCGTTTCTCCCGGCGCGGCGACGATGCCGGCCAGCGAGACGATGTTCACCACGTGGCCCCGGCCGGCGGCGCGCATCGGCTCGAGCGCCGCCAGCGTGCCGTTCATCGTTCCGAGCGCGTTGACCTCGAGCATCAGCCGGCGCGTGGCCTCGTCCTGTGTCCAGGCCGGGCCCGTGACGAGGACGCCGGCGTTGTTGACCCACAGCTCGAGCGATCCGGCGCGCTCGACGGTGGCGGCGGCGGCGGCGCGGCAGGCCTCGGGATCGCGGACGTCGAGCGCAGAGGAGAACGCTGAGGAACCGAGGCGGGCCGCAGTCCGGGCGGCAGCGTCGGCATCGAGATCCGTGACGTGGACGAGGTGGCCGCGGCGCACCAGGCGCGCAGCCAACTCGCAGCCGAGCCCGCGTGCCCCGCCGGTGACCAGCGCTCCGCCTCGTCGGGTGAGGGCCATGCTCAGACGGTGAAGACGATCTTGCCGACAACGTTGCCCGAGAGCATCTCCGCGAACCCGTCGCGAGCTTCGGCCAGGGGCAGGGTGGCGTGGATCTCCGGGCGCACGCCCTGCTGCACGCAGAGCCGGACGAGCCGCTCGAGCTCGTCGCGGGTGCCCATCGTCGAGCCGACCACGGACAGCTGGAGGAAGAACACGCGCCGCAACTCCGCTGGGGGAGCATCCCCGGTGGTGGCGCCGGTAACGACGAGCGTGCCGCCGGGCCTCAGCGAGCGGATCGAGTGCGACCAGGTGGCCTCACCGACGGTCTCCATCACCACGTCGACGCGCTCGGGGAGGCGCGCCCCCGACTCGAACGCGTCATGGGCGCCGAGCTCGAGCGCGCGGCGGCGCCGGTCCTCCGAGCGGCCGGTCACCCATACGCGCGCCCCAGCGGCGCCGGCGAGCACGATCAACGCCGTGGCCACGCCGCCGGCGGCGCCCTGGACGAGCACCGTCATGCCCGGCACGACGCCGCCGCGGGTGAACAGCATCCGATAGGCGGTCAGCCAGGCGGTGGGCAGACAGGCGGCCTGGCAAACGATAGCTCCGGGGGCTTGGGCACCAGGTTTCGCCGGGGGACGACGACGCGCTCGGCCAGCGCGCCCTGGTAGCGCTCGGAGAGCAGCGAGCGACGCGGGTCGAAGGTCTCGTCCCGGCGCCAGCTGTCATCGCTGATGACCGCGTGGACGACCACCCCGTTGCCGTCCTCGTCGAGCCCCGCGGCGTCGCAGCCGAGGATCATCGGCAGGCGGTCCTCGCTCAGGCCGACGCCGCGCAGCGACCACAGGTCGTGGTGGTTGAGCGAAGCGGCCTTGACCGTCACCGTGGTCCAGCCCGGTGGGGCTTCGGGCTCCGGGCGCTCCCCGATCTCGAGGGCTCTCAGCGGGTTCTCGGGGTCGAGCCGGGCAGCGTAGACGGCGAGCATCGCTACATCATGCCGAGCGCGGCGCCGTGGCGTCGCCGCCGGGCGATGAACGGCAACCCACCGCCTGATATGGAGGGCTGGTTGTCAAGGGGGGCGTCACGAAGTTCTCGCTTCCGCGGTCGGTTCTGAGGGAGTGTGGTCGGCTGGGTGGGTGGCGGTCCGGCGTGCTGTGCGCGACGCGTGTCAGACTGATATGCGCGGGTTTGGGTGTACCGCAGGACCTGGTTCGTCGTGGGGAGCCGCTGTCTAACATCGGGCGTGGCCAGCGGGCCCGCACGGGCGGCTGGTTGCTCATAGGCGGATCGCGGGTTCCCCGCGCGTTGCCGGGCCGCCACCGACCCAGCCGACGGGATCTGTCGTGGAGCTCCGCGAGGTGTCACTCGATCTGGGTGATCGCCCACACGAACCCGGCGAGCTCGCGTGCGACGGCGGTCGCGGTGATCGTTCGGCGCTTCCCGCGGGCATCGAGGCGGGTCCAGGTGCGGTGCAGCCGCTGCTGCGCTGACCAGGCGACTGCGATCGCCTCCGCGGGCTGGCTGTCCTGGCGCTCGGTCAGCGCCTTCCCGACGCTCGGGCAGGGGCGGTAGTGCCACGCGGCCTCGACCAGCAGACGCCGCGCGTGCTCGGATCCGGTCTTCGTGATCGACCCGAGCCGACGTTGCTGACCGGTCGTGTTCTCGCACGGCACCAACCCGAGGTAGCTCATCAGCTGCTCGGCGCGGGCGAACCGCTCGAAGTCGCCGATCTCGGCGCACAACCCGACCGCGGTCAGCGTGTCAACGCCACGAAGACACCGCAGCCGCCCGACCTGCACGCTCCATGGCGAGCTCGGCAGCAACGCGACGATCTCGCGCTCCAGCCGGTCGCGTCTGTGAGCGAGCGCATCGATCGCACCACGACAATCCAGCAGCGCCGCCTGCGCCGCCGGCCACTCCAACACGATCCCGTTCAGCCATTGACGGTGACGGTCGGTCCACGCGTGCCCATCATCGAACCGGATCCCGTGTCGGAGCAGCAGCTTGGAAAGCCGATGACGAGAGCGCATCAGATCCATCCGGACCGCCTCCCGCGCACGCACAAGATCTCTGAGCGCCTCCTCCTCATCGCCCGGAACACGCACCGGGTGCAACTTCCCCGCCAACAACAACCGCGCCAAGTGCTCCGCGTCCCGACGATCAGTCTTCACCCTGTCCCCCGACGCACGCGGGATCTTCGACGGCGCCGCCACGACACACTCCACACGACGCTTGATCAGATCCCGCGCGAGCCCGTACCCCGTCGGCCCGGCCTCATACGCCGCGCGGACTGGTCTCGGCAGCCCGGCGCAGAACCCGGCCGCGCCAGCGCTATCGCCGTCCATCACGAACGTCTTAAGCTCACCGGTCTGAGCATCGAGCACCGCCGCGACGATCTTTGTCGCGTGCACGTCCAAGCCGACCAGGCTTCTAGCCTTCGCCATGGCTGGTTCCTCCAATATGCGGTTGTGGGCCGCCGCGCGGGTACCAGCCGCGCGGCATGACCATCACCCCCACACACGCGTGGGGGGACCGGCCCCTTCTACCGCTCGGGCCGGACGGACGGTCAATCCATATTGTCTAACGCGGTTGACTACTCAAGCATATCCAGGAGGCTCGAGCCCTCATCACGCCCGCTTGACGGCGCCCGCACCTGGCACAGAGAATGGCCGCAGCGAACCCGCGGAGGGACATGACATGGGTGGATTTGACTACGTGATCGTTGGCGCGGGATCGGCCGGGTGCGTGCTGGCAGCGCGCCTGACCGAGGATCCGGACGTGAGCGTGTGCCTGCTCGAAGCTGGGCCCCCCGACGGCGCCGATGAAATCCACCTGCCGGCCGGCGTGCTCGCGATCGGACAGAGCAAGTACGACTGGGGCCTTTTGTCTGACCCCGAGCCGGGGCTCGCCGGCCGCCAGCGGTACCTGCCGCGCGGCCGCACGCTCGGTGGGTCCTCCTCGGTCAACGCGATGGTCTACATCCGCGGCAACCGGGCCGACTACGACGGGTGGGCGGCGCTCGGCTTCGATGGCTGGGGCTTTGGCGACGTGCTGCCGTACTTTCTTCGTGCCGAGGACAACGAGCGCGGCTCGAGCGAGTGGCACGGCGCCGGCGGTCCGCTGACGGTGAGCGAGAACCGGTCGCGCTACAGCACGTGCGCGGCGTTCATCGAGGCCGCGCAGCAGGCCGGGATGCCGGTCAACGAGGACTTCAACGGACCCGAACAGGATGGGGTGGGCTGGTATCAGGTCACCCAGCGCGGCGGGATGCGGTGCTCCGCCGCGGTGGCCTACCTGCATCCGGCGATCGGCCGGCCGAACCTGACCGTGGAGACCGGCGCGCACGTGACCCGGCTGCTGCTCGAGGGCGGTCGGGCGATCGGCGTGGAGATCGATCAGCGCGACGAACTCCGCGAGATCCGTGCCGAGCGCGAGGTGATCCTCAGCGCCGGCACCTACCAGAGCCCGCAGATCCTGCTGCTCAGCGGCGTCGGCCCCGCGGCGGACCTCGAACTCGCCGGCGTCCCGGTCGTCCACGAGCTGCCCGTGGGCAAGGGACTGCAGGACCATCTCGCCACGTGGATCACCGGTACGACCTCGGAGCCGTCGCTGCTCGGCGCCGAGAGCGAGGAGAACCTCGTGCTGCTTGAGAGCGAGGGTCGCGGTCCGCTGACCTCGAACTTCGCCGAGTCCGGTGGCTTCATCCGGACCCGGGATGGCCTCGAGGCGCCCGACGTGCAGTTGCACATGATCCCGATCCTGTTTCCCGAGGCGGGGGCCGGAGAGATCCTGGTCGATGGCTGGGCGCTGTCCGCCTGCGTGCTGCGCCCGACGAGCAGCGGCTTCGTGAAGCTGCGCTCGCGCGTGCCCACCACCAAGCCGCGAATCCTCCACAACTACATCGTCAGCGGCGAGGACCGCGCGACGATGATCGCCGGCGTGCGGCGCTGCCTGGAGATCGCCGGGCAGCCGGCGCTCCGCTCGCTCACCGACGCGCCGGTGGCGCCGCCGGCGGGAAGCGACGACGCCAGCCTGCTGAACTACATCGAGCGCAATTCGACCACGCTCTATCACCCCGTCGGCACCTGCGCGATGGGCCGCGTCGTCGATGCCGAGCTCCGGGTGCTGGGGATCGAGTCGTTGCGGGTGATCGACGCCTCGGTGATGCCCACGCTCGTGCGCGGCAACACCAACGCCCCGACGATCATGATCGCCGAGCGGGCCGCCGACCTGATCCGAGGCCGGGCACCGGTGAGCGGCGAGGCTCTGTCGGCGCCGGCGTCGGCGTAGCCGTCCGCGGCGCACCGTCCTCACGGACCCCTTCGTCCCAGACCTGCTTCTTCCCGGACCTGCTCGATCCAAACCGCCTACAGTCCACCCTCATGCGCGTGTTCATCACCGGCGCGTCGGGATTCATCGGCCGCGCGCTGTACGACCGGTATCGCGCCGACGGCGACGAGCCACGTGGCTGTGACCTGATTCCCGACCTGACTCGGGGCATCGTCGAGGGCGACGTGTCGGTACCCGGGGCCTGGCAGGAGCACGCGGCCGGCTGTGATCTCTTCATCCACACCGCTGCCGATGTCTCTCTGCGCCTCGAGCGGCCCGAACAGACCTGGCGGGCCAACGTTCTCGGGACGTCCAACGCTCTGGCCGCCGCCGAGCGGGCGGAGGTCGCCCGGTTCGTGCACTTCTCGTCGGTCACCGTGTTCGGGTTCGAGTTTCCCGACGGCGTCGATGAGCGCTACCCCGTCCACAACACGTACGTGCCCTATCCGGACAGCAAGATCGCTTCCGAGCAGGTCGTCCTTCAGGCACAGGTCGAGGGGCGGGTGAATTGCACGATTGTCCGGCCCGGCGACGTCTACGGTCCCCGATCCCGCGCCTGGGCGATCATCCCTGCGGACCTGATCAAGGCCCGTCGCTTCACGCTCCCGGGCGGGGGCCGCGGCATCCACTCGCCGGTCTACGTCGACAATCTCGTCGACGGCGTCGTGCTCGCCGCCGCCTCGCCCGACGCGGTCGGGCAGATCTTCACCCTGTCCGACGGTGTGGGCGTGCCGTATCGGGAGTTCTTTGCGCCCTACGCCGAGCTGCTCGGTCGCCGGTTGATCACGCTGCCCGCGTCCGTGGCGATCGGATCGGCGGCGGTGATCCAGCGCCTCGCCAGGCTGGCCCCGGGCGACAACGAGATCAACCCGGGGTCGGCCCGATATCTGCTGCGCCGTGGAACCTATTCAAACGCCAAGGCCAGGACCGTCCTCGGGTGGCAGCCCCGGGTCGGCATCGTCGAGGGGCTCGAGCGAACGGTCGACTGGCTCCGCGACCACGGGTACGGCGCCGACCGGAGCGGGTGACGCGGACGCCTCGGGCGGGGCGGCCGCACCCTCGCCCGTGGGCTCCATGTCGGCGATCGCCTCATACTCGCTGGTGCGCTCACTCTCAGCCGGGAAGCGCTCGGCCGCCTCGTCGATGAGGGTGAACAGCGCCGTCGCCACACTGCGGGCGTCCTCGAGCAGCCGCTCACGCTCGCGCCAGATCGCGTCGGTGTCGCTGTCGAGCCGTGCGGCCTCTCGCTTGGCCTCGCGGGTGATCTCCTCGGCCTCCGTGGTCGCCTGCGCCACGAGCGCATCGGACTGGGCCCGCGCCTCCCGGCTCATCTCCTGAGCCTTTGCGTGGGCGACACGGAGGATCGAGGCGGTCTGCTCGCCGATCCGCGCGATCTCCTCCGTGGCCGCGACGGCGGCGCCGGCACGGGCCTGCTCGAGCTCGCGTTCGAGCTCTGCGAGGCACTCCTCGACGAGATCAGGGTCGTAGCCGTGGCGCACCACGGGGAACCGGCCCTGGGGCGGCTCGCGCGGAGGCTCGCCGTCGTCGGGCAGCGGGTACTCGAACTCCTGTCCCGGCTCCCAGAAATTCGGCTCGGGGCGCACCCGCTCGATGCCGCGGGCGAGGCGTCCGCCGAGGGTGGCCAGACGTGAGCCGGTGGAGCGGCGCTTGGCCTCCGGGGGCTCGAGAAGGGCAGTGGAGGACTCGGACTCGTGCATGCAGGACTCCCTGACGCGTGGGGCAAACACGTTGCCTTTCGCGCTCGAGCGTGAGCTTCCTGTCACTTGCAAGCCCGCGCCCATATGATCGCGGGTCAATGGCTCACGTTCCCGCCATCGATCCGACCCGGCCGCAGGCCTCCTGGCAGCGCACGCTCGTCTCCGTCGTGCTCTCGAGGCCCGGCACGTGGTTCTACATGAACGTGGCCAGCCGGGTCGATCCGTGGCTGATCAAGGTGAGCCGCGGTCATGTCGACTCGGGTCTTGGCGCTGCACCGATCGTGCTGCTCCGCGTCCGCGGTGCCAAGAGCGGGATCGAACGCACCGTCCCGCTGCTCTACTTCACCGACGGCGACGACGTGATTCTGATGGCCTCGAGCTTTGGACGCCCGCGCTACCCGGCCTGGTACCACAACCTCAAGGCCCACCCCGAGGTGACTCTCTACAGCCGCGGCCGCGCAGGTCGCTACCGGGGCGCCGAGACGGAGGGCGCAGAGCGGGATCGGCTCTACGCCCTCGCGTCGCAGATGTACCGGGGATATGAGGTCTACGAGGACCGGGTCGAGGGCATCCGCCGCGTGCCGGTGATGCGCCTCTCCCCGGTGTGAACGGACTCTCGCCCTCGAGGCGTCTTGCCCTCGAGGCGGCCCAGGGATCTACGACGCTGGTGTCGCGACGCGCTGCGCCGCCCACCGCGCGAGTGCCGCGCGATGCCGCCGCGCGCCGCCGAGCAGAGCCGTGTCGAGCTGCGCACGCTTGTAGAGCCAGTGGACGTCGGCTTCCCAGGTGAAGCCGATGCCACCGTGGGCCTGGATCGCGCTGGCGGTCACCTCGCGGCCAGCGTCTGCGGCGGCGGCGGCGGCGAGCGCGGCGGCCTCCGGCAGGCGCTCCGGGTCGGCATCCGCCGCCCAGGCGGCGAAGTACGCGGCCGAACGCACGCTCTCGGTGTGGAGGAGCATCCGGGCGCAGCGGTGGGCGACGGCCTGGAAGGAGCCGACGGCCACACCGAACTGCTTGCGGTCCTTGACGTACTCGAGCGACATCTCGAGCGCGCGCTGGCAGATGCCCAGCACCTCCGCGGCCAGGACGACCCGGATGCGGTCGGCGGCGCCGGCGCCCAGTGCATCGCCCCCGGTGCTGCCGCCGAGAGTCGCATAGCGGCGGGTCGAGTCGATCGTCGTGAACGGCTGCGCCTTGGGATGCTCGACCAGCTCGGCCTCCTCGCCGTCGAGCAGCACGACCACGTCGGCGCCGGCCGCGTCCGCCGCCAGTTCCCGCGTGCCGAAGCCCGCGCTCAGCTCTCCACTCATCAGGCCCGGCAGCAGCCGGCCCCGGGCGTCGTCGTCGCCGCAGGACGAGATCACGGCCGCCACGGCGGCGGTGGGGAGGAAGGGCGTGGCCGCGCACGCATAGCCGAGCTCCTCAGCCAGCACGGTGAGCTCGACCATGCCGAGCCCCTGGCCCCCGTGCTCCTCGGCCACGGCGATGCCGGGCCACCCGAGCTGCACCAGCTCGTGCCACAGCGCCCTGTCGTACTGCGCCGACTCGGCGGCCTCGCGGACCTTCCCCCACGGCGAGCGTGCCGTCAGCAGCTCGTGGGCGACTCGCTTGATCTCCTTCTGGTCCTCGGTCAGATCGAAATCCATGGTTGCCTCCTGGCGCCTAGCGTGACTTGGGGAGTCCGAGCACGCGCTCGGCGACGATGTTCTTGAGCACCTCGGTTGTGCCGCCCTCGATCGAGTTGCCGCGAGCACGCATCAGCTCGTATGCCCAGCTGCTCCCGGCGCCGAGAGCATCGGGCCCGACCAGGTCGGCGGCGAATTGGGTCAGCTCCTGATTGGTGTCCGACCACATCCACTTGGTCAGCGAGCCCTCGGGGCCGGGCTGGCCGTACTTCTCGACCGCGGTCAACCCGCGGTAGGCGGTGAGCCGCAGCACCTCGGCCTTCAGGTGCAGCTCTCCGAGGCGATCGGCGACCACGGGATCGTCGAGCAGTCCCCGCCCGGCCGCTTCGGCGAGCACGGCGTCGAGCAGCTGGCGGAGGCGAACCTGGAGGAAGAAGCCGAGGCCGGCGCGCTCGTTCATCAGCGTGGTCAGGGCCACCTTCCAGCCGTTGCCCTCGCCCCCGAGCACGTTGGCCGCGGGAATGCGCGCCTCCTCGATGAACAGCTCGTTGAATTCCGGCTCGCCGGTGATCTGGCGCAGCGGTCGGACCTGCACCTGCTCCTGCTGCATGTCCATGAGGAAGTACGTGAGGCCTTTGTGCTTGGCCGCTTCGAAGTCGGTGCGCGCGACGAGCATGCACCACTTGGAGTACTGCGCGCCGGAGGTCCAGACCTTCTGGCCGGTGACCACCCAGTCGTCGCCGTCCTTCACCGCGCGGGTCTTCAACGAGGCGAGGTCGGAGCCGGCCTCGGGCTCGGAGAAGCCCTGGCACCAGATCTCGTCGCCGGTGACGATCGGGGCCAGATACCGGTCCTTTTGCTCCTGTGTGCCCCAGGTCATGATGGTCGGGCCGGCCAGCAGCAGCCCGAGCACGTTGGCGGGCAGCGGCGCGCCGGAGCGGCCGAGCTCCTCGAAGAAGATCGCCGACTCGGTCATGGTGACGCCGCGGCCGCCGTACTCGCGCGGCCAGTGCACAGCCGCCCAGCCATCGGCGGCCAGCCGGCGCTGAAAGTCCCGCCGCCACTGATACTGGTTGTCCTCGCCCTCGGGCGGCTCGCCGGCGGAGTTTTCGGCCAGCCAGCCTCTGAGCTCCTCGCGGAACGCGATCTCGTGCTCGTTGAACGTCAGGTCCACGGTTGCTGCTCCTTTCCGGCGAGCCGCAGCGCGCAGTCCACCAGGACGTCTTCGAGGTCGATCGTTGCCGTGCCGGCGCGAACGCGCGTGCACGCGAGCTCGTGTACACCGGCGGCGAGCACGTACAGGGCATCCTCCGGCGGCGCGGGGGCGCCGGAGCGGGAAAAGCTCTTGGCGTAGCGGCGGGCGAAGCGCCGCACGGTGGCCTCCCGCTCGGTGCCAACCGACAGCCATTCGAGCAGGTAGACGCGGGCGAACACCGGATCGCCGTCCAGGGTCTCCAGGTAGGCGCGAATCCCGAGGCGGAGCTCCTCGCGCCAGTCCGCCGCATCACGCACCGCGTCGCTCACCCGCTGTTCGAGCACCTCGGCGCCGGTGCGGTAGGCCGCCGCCAGGCACGCCTCTTTGGAGTCGAACAGCTCGTAGAAGGTGCCACGGGACACTCGGGCCAGCCGCACGGCATCGGCCACGGTGGCGGCCTCGTAGCCCTTTTCGGCCACCGCTCGCACCATCGCGTCGAGCAGCTTGGCCCGCTGCGGCCGCGCGTTGAGGAGCGGTTCGACATCAGGGTGGCTGGCGACGAGCGAGGCCACAGTCGACGACTGTACCTGATGGGTACGGCTTGCGTACCCCGAGGGTTCCGCCGGGCCCCACCTGCGGCAGCCTCTAAAGTCACACGGACCCCCGAGGTCTGTCGCCATCTCCACTGCCGCCGAGACATCCCTCCCGTCCGATGTCGCCCCCGCGCTCGACGCCGAGGTCATGCTGCGCCGTGCCCGGCGGCCGCTGGTCATCGGCATGGGCGGAGGGGGTGACATCGTCGGTGCGCTGGCCACGGCCGAGCATGCCCGCCTCTACGACGGGGCCGACCCCGTGCTTGGCGGGCTCACCTGGGAGCGCCGCCCGATCGACCCGCAGCCCGGCCCCCGGCGGGTGAGCGAGATCGCCGAAGCGCGGGAGCTCGCACCCGGGATCTTGCTGGCCACCGAGCGCACCCACGTGGCCGGGCGGGAGGTGTACTTCGCCGAGTCGCGGATGGCCGGCTTCCTCGGTCAGCCCACGGTGCTGATCGACATTCAGGGTGGTCCAGGCGCGATCGCCGATGGCCTCGGCGCCGCGGCCGAGGGCCTCGGCAACGACCTCTTCGTGTTCGTCGATGTCGGCGGCGATGTGCTCGCCCACGGCGACGAGCCCGGCCTGCGCAGCCCGCTGTGCGACTCGATCATGCTCGCCGTCGCCGCCCGGCTGCAGCGGGCGGGCCATCCGGTGCTGGTGGGCATCTTCGGCACCGGCTGCGACGCCGAGCTGACGACGGGCGAGGTGCTCGAGCGCCTCGCCCGGGTGGCAGCGGGCCGCGGTCTGTGCGGCGCGCGCGGGCTGACGGCCGCGGTGGCCGCGCGCGTCGAGGCGGCGGTCGGCGTCGTTCCTACCGAGGCCAGCGCGACGGGCGTCAACTCATTCCGGGGCGGCTGGGGCACGGTGGCGATCCGCGGCGGCGAGCGCACCCTCGAGCTCTCGGCCGTCTCGTCGGTCACGTTCTACCTCGAGGCGGCGGCAACGATCCACGCAGCCGGGCGGCTGGCCCGTGCGGTGGACGGGGCGGGCACGCTCGAGGAGGCCAATGCAGCGCTTAACGATCTCGGCGTCCATACCGAACTCGACCTCGAAACCGAAGCCGCGAGAAGGGAGACCCACTAGATGCGGAGAACGGCCTTCCCGCGACCTCACCCTTCCCGCTCCGCCGCTCTCTGGGCGGCGTCGCTGAGCAGTCGTACCCCGTGCTCGATCGCGGCCTCGGCCATGTGCGCGTGCCCGAGGACGAGGCCGGGCAGCGCGTCGCCGGCGTAGCTGTGCAGCGAGAGCCCTTCGACGCCGACGTTGTGGCGGGCGGCGGCCGCGAGGAGGGCCGGCTCGTCCACGCCGGCGGGAAGCTCGATCACCGTATGCAGGCCGCCCCCGCTCCCCCGCGGGCGCCAGGCCGGCTGCTCGCGGGCAAGGGCAGCGAGCAACGCCTCCCGGCGCTTCGCGTAGCGGAGGCGCATCCGCCGCAGGTGGCGGTCGAGCTCGCTGCGGGCGATGAAGTCGGCGAGCGCGAGCTGACCGGTGCTGTCCGTGCCTCCATCCTCGATCGCCTTGGCGGTGATCAGGGACCAGGACAGCCACGAGGGTGGAAGCATCCAGCCGAGCCGCAGGCCGGGGGTCAAGCGTTTGCTCGCGGACCCGATGTAGAGGACGCGATCCGGGGCGAGCCCCTGCACTGCGCCGACGCGTCCGTTGCAGAGCTCGGCGTCGTAGTCGTCCTCGATAATCAGCCGGTCGCCGCGCTCGGCCCAATCGATCAGCGCCGCGCGGCGGTGCGGGCTCAGAACGACGCCCGTCGGGAATTGGTGCGCGGGCGTGATGACGACGGCCTCGGCATCGCTTCCCTCGAGTGCGTCGACATCGATTCCGGCCGCGTCAACGGGAATCGGCGCCACGGTCAGCCCCGCCTCCTCGACGATCAGTCGCTGGGCGTGCCACCCGGGATCCTCCAGGGCGACGTGCTCGATGCCGCTGGCACGCAACCAGCGGCAGGTCAGGGACAGAGCTTGGCGGAAGCCGCCGCACACGAGCAGGTGCTCCGGATCGGCTGCCGTGCCCCGGATACGGCCGAGGTAGTCGGCGAGCGCCACGCGCAAGTCGGGGACGCCGCGCGGGTCTGCGTGGCCAATTGCGTCGAGTCCCGTCTCGCGCCACGCGCTGCGCAGCGAGCGCAGCCACCGGTCACGAGGGAAGCCGGCGAGGTCCGGAAGCCCCGGACTGAAGTCGTAGGCGAATTGGGGCAGCAGGGATGGTGTCGGTGGCCGGGATTGGTGCGCGCGCACCCCGGGCGCGACGCTGACCAGAGCGCCCTGGCGAGACAGCAGATAGCCCTCCGCTGAGAGTTGGTCATACGCGGTTGTGACCACGCCACGCGACACGCTGAGATCGGCGGCGAGGCCGCGGCTTGAGGGCAGCCGCACCCCGGCCTTGAGCCGCCCGTCGCGGATCGCCTCGCGGAGCGCTCCTTCGAGCTGCTCGTGGAGCAGCAGCCCGCTGTCCCGGTCAAGGTCGATCAGTAGCTCCACTGGCCCTTTGGAAAGTGCCACGACTGGCACTGTACGGGATGCCAGTACGCCGGTACGGTGCTGGTCATGAGCGAAATCACTGTCATCGGCGGAGGGGTCGCGGGGCTGACCGCGGCCATCACATGCGCCGAGCGCGGCGCCACTGTGCGGCTGTTCGAGTCGCACGAGACGGTCGGCGGACGCGCCCGGAGCACCGACGGTCCCTACAAGGCAAACCTGGGTCCGCACGCCATCTACAAGGGCGGCGTCCTGTGGAACTGGCTGAGCGAGCGCGACCTGATGCCGCCACTCGCGAGGCCGCGGCTCACCGGGTTCCGGTTCCACTACGAGGGTGCGATTCACCGCACCCCGCCGCTAACACTGATCCCGCCCGGCCTGCGTCTGCGCGGGCGGATGGCGCCGGTCGAGCATGACTTCCGGTCCTGGGTCACCGACTACAGCGACGCCCGCACCGCCGACATGCTGTCCTCGCTCGCCGGCGTCTACACGTTCCACCACGATCCGGGCCAGCTCTCCGCCGCGTTCGTCTGGGAGCGCAGCCAGCGGCTGCTGCTCAGCCCCAACCCCCCGGCGCGGTTCATCGTCGGCGGGTGGAGCTCGCTCATCGATGCGCTCGAGCGCCGCGCGCGGTCGCTCGGCGCGTCGATCGTCACCGGCGAGCGCGTCGACACGGTCCCAGACGGGACAGCAATCGTCGCGCTCGAGCTCTGTGACGCACGCCGGCTGCTCGGCGACGAAAGCCTGAACTGGCTCAGCGGCAGCACGGTCTGTCTGGACCTCGGCATGCGCGAGCACCGGGGTGATCCGTGGATCGTGTCTGACCTTGAAAGCTCCGGCTGGCTCGAGCGCTACAGCGCGCAGGACCCGTCGCTGGCGCCGGCGGATGAGCAGCTCGTCCAAGCACAGATGCCGATCCGCCCGGACGAGAGCACCGACGACGCCGGCGCACGCCTCGAGCGGCTGCTCGACGTGTCATTCGAGGATTGGCGCGACCGCGTCACCTGGCGCCGGCGCCAGGTGATGGATGGCCGGAGCGGCGCACTGGACCTCCCCGGCACGACCTGGCGTGAACGTCCCGCGATCGACCGCGGTGACGGCGTGTTCCTGTGCGGCGATCAGGTCGCTGCACCCGGATGCCTCGCCGAGGTTGCGTTCGCGAGCGCCATCGACGCCGCACAGCTCGCGGTGGAGCACGCCACACGTGCCCCCGTGCGCCACGCGGCGTGACAGCCCACGAGCGCCGCGGGACATCACCGGAACGGGTCCGTCCACCGAGACCTGGATCGTGCGCCCCGGCGCTCCCGGCGCCTAAACGCCGTCCTCGACCACCTACTCGCCAAGGAACGACAGAGTCGAACGTGATCCCGAGGACGCATGCGATTTCGGGACGGCGGCACTGCGGTCCGGGATCACCCGATCCGGATGATGCTCGCGCGACACGGTGGGAGAAGACTCAATGTGCCCAATAACCGCCCATACGTGGCGCTACGAGCCGTAGTCCATCACCACCGACCCGACATCGCACCCGGAGGCGAACGTGACTGTTCTCGCTACTTCTAACTACCCGTTCCTCAACATCTTCTGGACGATCCTGATCTTCTTCGCTTGGGTCATCTTCATCTGGATTGCCATCACCGTGCTCATCGACCTCTTCCGCCGCCACGACGTCTCGGGCTGGGCCAAGGCCGCCTGGGTGATCTTCATCATCGTCGTGCCGTTCCTCGGCGTGCTGGTCTATCTGATCGCCTACCACGCCGGGATGGCCGAGCGCAGCGGCAAACAAGCCGCCGCCTCGCAGGCGCAGTTCGACGACTACGTGCGCAAGACCGCCGGCACGGGCGGTCCGGCCAGCGAGATCGAGACGGCGAAGAAACTGCTCGACGACGGCGCGATCACACAGGCCGAGTTCGACGCGATCAAAGCAAACGCGCTCGGATCGACGACGCCGGCATAGGAAGGCAGGCGCTCGTTGGCAGACGCGTGCCGCACGGTGCGCGGCGGCGTCGGCACGGGCTGCTGGATCGAGCTACAAGCGACGGCGCATCGCGCTCGCCGGCGACCGTGCTCAAGCTGGTCGCGCTCGGGACTGCTGGTTCTCGATCAGACCAGCAGCGGTGTCGCAGCGCGTCGTCTCAGCGTCGGTCAGCAACACAGACGGTGCCACGACCCAAGGATTGCCGGGCTCCCGCTTCCCGATGTGGGACCGTCTTATCCGCCGAACTCATCAGCGACGTCTTGGAAGATCGCCATCTGCTGCGCCAGCGCCTCGCCGCCGTAGGCTGGAAGGACACCAGGGGCGTCGACGATGGCTGACGCACGCGCAATGAGCCGTTCAAACTCGTCGCTGAACCTGATGTCGGCGAGTGTCTTACGGTCGCCGCGCAGAATCACGAACCCGTTCAAGTCGCCGCCGTGCGGCCCGAGTAGGAGGACGCCAAAGCTCTCGATCCGGCCGTCCTGTTGCAGCCTCCCGTAGTACTCCATCGACTCCTGAAACACTTGGAGCGCCTGCTTCTCTCGACCGCGCACCACGGCGCCCCAACCGATGAACAAAGCCTCGCCGGCCATCATGCCCTCCGAAACTAGTTGTTGCGAACCGGCCCGAGCCTGACGCGACGTGACTGGCTGATGCGAAAACGTACGGCAGGCGCCAGGCAAGGCCAGATCGCTGTCCGGATGATTCGCTCGGGGGCGACGCCCTGGGGGGACGAGCCAGGCCAGCCGCGAGCACAGGGTCGTCGTCTTCCCCGTGCCGGCGCCGGCGAGGATCAGCAGAGGTCCCGACGGATGGGTCGCGGCCGCGAGCTGCTCGGGGTTGACTGTAGGCGGCATTTCCTCGAACGGCTTCCCAGCAGACGGGGGTCGCGCCTCGGAGGACGCCACCGGATCAGCAGAGGCGGTAGCGCCGGGACCCCGACACCACCTTGCCACCGCGCGTCACCCCGCCCACGCTCAGAGTGAACGTTCCCGAGGCCGGACGCGGCAGCGACACCGTCCGCGGCAGCCGCCCGCGCAGCACGATCATGTGTCCGCCGGCGCTCACCGTGACCTGGCGGAGCCGCACGCCGCGCGGGGCATGAATCCCCACGACCAGCTTCGACCCTGTGAGGCAGCGGCGGTTGGAGGGCAGCGTGAACGTCCGGTCAAACAGCGTGAGAACGCGATAGGTGAACCGGGCGGTCGTCGAGCGGTGGCACCGGTTGGTCGCGGTGCGCTTGATCGTGAACGTGCCGCCGTGCGCAGTCGAGATCCGGACGTGCCGACGCGACGGGTTGACGAGCAGCCCCGACGGGTCGCTGGCAGTGATGGTCACGCTGGCACGGGCACCCTGGGCATAGAGGCTGGTGTGCTGATCGGAGGTGATCGTGAGCCTCGGCGCTGGAGCGATCGTCGTTGAGAGCGTGTGGTGGACCCGTTCCTCGTCCCCGCCGATGCTCTTGCCCCAGTACTCGACGGTGTGATGCCCGGCGGGGAGGGTCAGCGTGACCGTCCCGGGATTGCCTACGGTGGCGAACGTGCGCGCGGCGCCCCCGTCGACCCGCACGAGCAGAGCCACCGGCGCGCTCCCGGATACGGGTGTCACCGTGGCCCGCAGCCTGGCGGCGCAGGCGGCGACCGTGGCGGAGCTGATCGGCGGGGCGAACTCGTACGCGCCCACGTCACACCCCGCGCCCACCGGCCGCTTGACGCCGCGCTGGTCGGTGCTCGGGCAGCCGCTGTTATCGCCGTGGTCGATGGCCGGGCTGCCGGCCAGCAGCGCCCGGGTCTGCGTCGGGCCACCGTTGGCGGCCAGCGGACCGATATGGGGATCGGTGTTCGGCTGATCGCCCGTGGCGGTGAGGTTGCACGTGGCATCGTCGGAGACATTGTGTCCGGCTGAGATGATCTTCGAGCCGGTGGCGTCGAAATCACAGTTGCGCTTGGTGGGGGTGACGGGGCTCAGTGTGTTGCCGGAGACGATCGTGTTCTTCAGCGTGAGCTGGACCGCGGTCCCGGCGCCGGCCTCGTAGATGCCGCCGCCGCCCACGTGACCGCCCGGGAGACTGACGCTGTTCGCGGCGATCGTCGTGTTGGTGATCGTGCCGCCGCCGCCGAACTCGTAGAGACCACCCGCGCCCGCCTCGGCTCCGCCGCCGATAGCGGTGGCGGCGACAGTGTTGGCGCTGATCGTGCTGTCGGCGATGGTGACCCCGTCGGTTCCCGTGCCGTCGGAGTTGTCGTTGAACACGCCGCCGCCGCCGTTGGTCGGTGGCCCCACGATCGAGATGGTCACCGTGTTGCCCGCGACGGTGCTCGCCGTGAGCGACAGCGGTCCCGCCTCGTTATAGATTCCGCCGCCGCCATTGCGCATCGCACCACGGTCCACGGTCGCGGAGTTGCCGGTGATCGAGCTTCCGGTCAGCGAGGTGCCACCCCCGGACCAGATCGCCCCGCCACCGTCGTCACTCACGGTGTTCAGGGCGGCCGGCTTCAGCGTTGCGCTCTCACCCGTGAAGCGGCTCGCGCTGACGGTGACTGGGTTCGCGGAGCTGTAGATCGCTCCACCGCCGGCCGGGAAGCCCGCCGTGGTCTCGGCGTAGGAGTCCCCGGAAAAGGTGGATCCGGTGACGGTAACGGCGCCGCCTCCGGACGCAAAGATCGCGCCCCCGCCGTTGTCCTTGCCCTGGTCAACGGTCGCCTTGTTGCCGGAGAAGGTGGTGTTCGAGACGGAGAGCTTCCCGCCCCCGGTCAGATAGATCGCGCCGCCGCCGTCGAAGTCGCCGGTGCCGTTGGTGATCGCGGCGGTGTTGTTCGCAAACGCGCAGTCGCTGATCGTGAGATCGCCGCCGGTCTGCTCGATCGCGCCGCCGCCGCCGTTACCGGGGGCGCCGAGGCTGAAGTGGCCGTTCTCGAACGTGACGCCCGACACGGTGAGCGAGTGGCTGTCGTACAGCATCTGCTGGGTACCGCCGCCGCTGATGAACGTCGCGCCCGCGCCGGCGCCGACCAGCGTGAGCGGCACCAACGGGAAGAGCTGACCGCTGGTCAGCGTGATCGTCCCCGCCGGGATCTGGATCGTGTCCCCCGCAGACGCGCCGTTGATCGTCGCGCGCAGCGACCCCGGTCCGCTGTCGGCAAAGCTCTTGACCTGCAGCGTGGCCGCCGATGCCGCCGCGGGCAGCCACAGCGCCGCCAGGCAGCAGGCAATCAACGACGCCGGTCCCCTCCTCACGGGCTGCAGTCTCTCGCACCGCGCCCTCGCCTGTCAACAGGTCGTTCAAGCCCACGGGACGCAAATGAAACAATGCCGGAGGTGGAGGCAGGCATTGGGCTTCCAGCAACGATCCCCTCACCGCCGAAGCGCGACTCAGTCAGCGTGGGCGATGGCCGCCTGCGCCGCGGCGATCCGCGCGATCGGCACGCGGAACGGGGAGCAGGAGACGTAGTCCAGCCCGGCCATGTGGAAGAAGGCGATCGACTCGGGGTCACCGCCGTGCTCGCCGCAGACGCCGAGCTTCAGGCCCGGGTGCGCTTCACGTCCGACCCAGGAGGCGAGGCGGACCAGCCAGCCGACGCCCTTCTGGTCGATCGTCTCGAAGGGGCTGCGGTCGATGATCTTGCGCTCGAGGTAGACGGGGACGAACTTGGACTCGGCATCGTCGCGCGAGAAGCCGAGCGCGGTCTGGGTGAGATCGTTGGTCCCAAAGGAGAAGAAGTCGGCAAAGCGGGCGATCCGGTCGGCGACGAAGCAGGCACGCGGCAGCTCGATCATCGACCCCACCGTGTAGTCGATGCCTTCCTTGAGGCCCTCCTCGGTGCCGACGCCGACGACGAGCTCGCGCATGATCTCGAGCTCGTGTTCGTAGTCGACCAGGGGGATCATGACCTCCGGGTGCGGCGGCTCGGCGGCGGCCTTGGCGGCGCGGAAGATGGCCCGCACCTGCATCTCGTAGATCTCGGGATAGAGGATCCCCAGACGGCACCCGCGCGTGCCGAGCATCGGGTTCTCCTCGTGGATCTCCACCACTCGGGTGAGCAGGCGCTCGAGCTGGGGCAGCTCGGGTGAGTTCTCCATTCGGGCGTGTTCGACCTGAGCGGCGAGGTCGGGATGGTTGGGGAGGAACTCGTGCAGCGGCGGGTCGAGCAGGCGGATCGTCACCGGCAACCCGGCCATGACCTTGAACAGACCCTCGAAGTCCTCCTGCTGGAGGGGCAGCAGATGCGACAGCGCCTCGCGGCGAGCCTCGGTGCTGTGGGCCATGATCATCGCGCGCATCTTCGGCTGGCGGTCCTCGGCCATGAACATGTGCTCGGTGCGGCAGAGGCCGATTCCCTCGGCGCCGAGCTCGCGCGCGCGGGCGGCGTCGTGGGGCGTGTCGGCGTTCGCGCGGACGCCGAGCCGGCGGATGTCGTCCGACCAGGTCAGGACCTGCTCGAAGTTCTCGTCCATCGAGGCCTCAACGAGCGGCACGTCCTCGATCGTGACGAAGCCCTTCGTTCCGTCGATTGCGATCCGGTCGCCCTCGTAGATCTCGGTGCCGTCGACGCTGATCCGCTTGGCGACCAGATCGATCGACAGCGCCTCGACGCCCACCACCGCCGGACGGCCCATGCCGCGCGCCACGAGCGCCGCGTGCGAGGCCTTGCCCCCCTCGGAGGTGAGGATGCCCCGGGCGGCGTGGAAGCCGGACACGTCGTCGGCGTCGGTGAAGGGACGCACGAGGATCACGTCGCGACCCTGCTCGGCGGCCTGCACCGCCTCGCGAGCGGTGAACACGACCGCGCCCTTGGCCGCCCCCGGCGAGGCCGCCACGCCGGTGGCCAGCACATGGAAGTCGGCCCGCGGGTCGAACGTGGGATGCAGCAGTGCGTCGAGTGTGTTGGGATCGATCGTGACGATCGCCTCGGCCCGGGTCAGGAGCCCCTCGTCCACCGCGTCCTTGGCGAAGCGGACCGCGGCCTGGGCGGGGCGCTTGGCGTTGCGTGTCTGGAGCATGAACAGGCGCCCCTCTTCGACGGTGAACTCGGTGTCCTGCATGTCCTTGTAATGGCGCTCGAGCGTGCGCAGGATGTCCATCAGCTCGGTGTAGACGTCGGGGAGCCAGTCGCGCATCTCGGCGATGTCGCGCGGGTTGCGGACCCCGGAGACGACGTCCTCGCCCTGCGCGTTGGGAAGGAAATCGCCGCTTGGATCGGGCGCGCCGGAGACCTCGTCGCGGGAGAAGGCGACTCCCGAGCCCGAGCTGGCGCCCTTGTTGCCGAACACCATCTGCTGGACGTTGACCGCCGTGCCCCACTCGTCGGGAATGCGGTTCATGCGCCGGTAGGCGACCGCCCGGTCCCCCATCCACGAGTCGAACACCGCCCGGATCGAGAGCCGCAGCTGCTCCCGCGGATCGGACGGGAAGGCCTCGCCGGTGTGCTTCTCGTAGTGGCTCTTGAAGGTCTTGGTGAGCTCTCGCAGCGCGTCCACGTCAAGCTCGGTGTCGAGCTTGACGCCCCGCTTCTGCTTGGCCTCGGCGATCGCGTCCTCGAAACGCTCGCCGGGGATCCCGCGGCACACGTTGCCGAACATCTGGACGAAGCGGCGGTACGAGTCCCAGGCGAAGCGATCGTTGCCGGTACTACGGGCCAGGCCCTCGACCGAGGTGTCGTTGAGGCCGAGGTTCAACACCGTGTCCATCATCCCGGGCATCGACTCCCGCGCGCCCGAGCGGACTGAGACGAGCAGCGGATCCTCGTCATCCCCGAGCGTCTTGCCGCTGTGCTGCTCCAGCCGTCTGAGGGCGTCGGCTACCTGCTCGGCCATTCCGTCGGGTTCCTCGCGATCCCGGCGCATGAATTGCACACACGCCTCAGTCGTGACGGTGAAACCGGCCGGCACGCGCTCGGCGCCCAGTACCCGGGTCATCTCGGCAATCCCGGCGCCCTTGCCGCCAAGCAGGCCGCGCATCTCCCTCGAGCCCTCGGCGAAGTCATAGACCCACCTGGTGTCCGTCGCGATTTCATCCACTCCCGTCACCGCGAACGATCCTATCCAGAGCTTCGGCCGCTTGCCGTCGGTGAAAAGAACTGATTCCTCTCGGGGTAAAGCGGGGATAGCCCAGTCAGGAGCTGAGAACGTGACTCGGGGTCTTAAAGGGGGTGGCGGCGAGCCGCGCTGGCGGGAATGCTGTGGTCCACGCGCCAGCTGTGAGCTGCCGCGCGCAGGCGGACGCCGGCGGCTGGCTCGGCGAGCGCATACTGTGCCCGTGAAAGAGCTCCAAGGGCGCGCCAGCGCGACCGCTCCCGCGTCCAAGCACGAGTGCCTCGAGCTGCTGGCCGCGGTCGAGCGCTACCCGAGCTGGTACCCCGAGGTGATCCGCTCCGTCGAACGGCTCGATCCGGCTGAGGGGGACGGTCCGCCGCGCGTCGGGGCCTCGCTGCACTTCAGCTACGGACCGATCTCACATGACCTCGAGCTGCAGCTCGAGGTGGTGATCGACCCGGCGAGCGGGGTGTGGCTCAACCGGGTTCCCTACGATCCCGGCGATCGCGAGCGTTTCACCGTTCACTGGCGCCTCGACGAGCGTCCAGGCGACACGCGCACCGACATCGATCTGCGGCTCGAGGCCAACCTCGACATCCCGCGGTTCGTGCCGGTGCCGGTGGGCACGATCGGAGATTCGTTCGCGTCGCGGTTCCTGACCGCGGCGGTAACCGCCCTGAGCTAGGGGATGAAGGCAGCCGTGTGGCACGGCCTGCCGTTGCACACGTCGAACACGGCTCCGCCCGGGGCCAGGAAGTCAGACTTCTGGACCCGTGCGGCGGGCGTCGAGCGTGGATTCTCGTGCGGATCCTGGTTGCTCGCGCTGTCGACCGGGGCCAGGTTAGCGACCGGCGGTGGCGTGGTGTGCCCCGGGCCGCTGTCCCAGATCACGATCGCCGACCCGTTGAAGGGGTAGTGGCGGATCGCCGGGACGCCGTAGAGGAGATTGCGGTCCCGTGAGCGGGCGGGATCGAGCGCCGGCTGGTGGGCGAAGGCGCCGATTGTCCGCGCCTGCACGGCGGCCGCGTACATGCTCACCTGATGGTCCCCGTAGGCGATCTGCATCAGCACCTGGTGCGACGGGGTGTCGGGCAGCGGATGTGAGGTCATCTGCTGGGCGTAGCCGTCGGGCTCGCCGCGATCCCACAGCTGCTGCATGAGATCGAGGATCAGCGGATGCAGCGAGGCATCGGGATAGCTGGCGAACAGGAACGCGCCGAACGGGGCGAAGTCGGTGCTGCGCTGCACGAGCACGCCCGCGTAGTCCATCCCGGAAACCCCGAGCACGGCGTGACGGAAGTCGGGGGCGACGGCGGTGGTCATGCCGCCCTCGATGCCACCTTGGCTGTTGCCGTCGTAGTAGAGCTGCGACGAATTGATGATCGGGTGGCCGCCGCTCTGGAAGTTGGGGTTGGACGCCAAACCTTTCACGTTGAGCATCAGACGGCCGAGGAACAGCGTGTTGAGCACGCCCTGCTGCAGCCGGTCGACTGCCACGGGGAACAGGTTGAGATTGGCCAGAGCGCTGGCGTCAAACGCCGTGTCCGGATCGGCCAGGCCCCACCAGTCGGTGGCACAGAACACGAAATTGTGCTCGGTGGCCATGTCCTTCACGTTGCCCGCCTCGACCTCGCTCCGATCGCCGAGCAGGCCGTGGCCGTAGAGCGAGATCCGGGCCGGATTGGTGGCGCTGGCGCTCGAGGGGATGATGCACTCGAACTTCGCCGTGGCGACGTTGCCAGGGATCTGCGTGGGCAGCGCGTCGGGTCGGTGCGAGCTGTAGTGGAAAGTGGTGGTGGCGCTCGGGCCGCACTGCACGAGGTAGCACGGGACCTGGAAGGTGCCGCTCACCTGACGCACCTGCGGTGACAGCGTGCTGGTCGAGGTCACCGCGAAGCTTGGCGCCCGACCCTGCACGCGGCTGTCGGCCAGGTTGTGATCGCCGAGCTGCGCGAACGCGTTGTTGCGGATCGCCAGCATCCGCCCGGTGAGGCTCTGCCGCGACGCGACGGTGAAGTCCCAGGCCTCGTACAGGCTGCCGCGGGTGATGCCGGCGCGCTTCAGCGCGCGGAAGATGCGCTGGTAGCGCGACCGCTGCGAGCGTTCGGCCGAGGGCAGCGAGCGTCCGTCGCGCAGGCGGGCGAACCAGCTCGGCGCCCCCAGCAGGCGACCCTGAGCGTCGCGGAGGCTGCGCAGCGCGACGATATAGGTGTGGCCCTCGGGCAGGTTTCGGCCCGGGTGGATGAGCAGATCGGTGAGCGCGGCGGAGCTCGCGTTGGCATCGAGCTCTGACCAGATCAGCTGCCGTGCGCCCGTCGCCGCGTCGATCACCACGATCGGCGCTCGCTTTGCGAAGGCCTGCGACATGTCGAGGAGGCCGACCGGCCGCGTGCGCTGCATGGCCGCGGGGGTGTCGAGGCCCGGGACGCGGACGACGATCGTGCTGCCCGGGCTGAAGCCGTCGCCCCGATTGAATTCGGTCACGCCGAGGCGCACACCCTTGGTGTTGACCGGCATCGCGGCGGCCGGGAGGTGGACACGCAGCCCGGTCGGAGTCGAGCGGTCGGGCTGGGTGTAGAGGTTGTTGGGGAAGGGGAGCAGGCACGGCTTCCCGGCGAACGGCTGGCAGTCACCGGCAGGGCTTGCGGTGACGGCGGATGTCGCACGGGAGCGCGCGGTGAGGGCGATCAGGCCGCCCAGCGTGGCGACGGTCAACAGCATCAGCATCCTTGCCCGGGTCAGGGTCAGTCCACGCACGTCAGCTCTCCTCTTCGTTCAAAACGGCGTGAGCAGCGTACACCTCGCATCGATACGGCCGGGAATCGACTGCGCCGCCGCCGCTTCCGCACTCAGCTGCCGGCCAGCAGGGGCAGCACGCCGGCCTCGATCTCGAGCAACCGGCGCTTGCGCGGGAGGCCGCCGCCGAAGCCGGTAAGGCTTCCGTCGGCGCCGATCACCCGGTGGCAGGGCACGATCACCGCGATCGGATTGCGGCCGTTGGCGGCGCCCACCGCGCGCACGGCCTCGGGACGGCCGATCCTCCGGGCGAGCTCGCCGTAGCTGATCGTCTCGCCGTAGGGGATCTGGCGCAGCGCCTGCCAGACCGTCACGTCGAAAGTGCTGCCCGACAGCGCCAGCTCGACGTCGAAGTCTCGGCGGCGGCCGTCGAAATACTCCTCAAGCTGGCTGCGCTCGTCGACGAAGGCCTCGTCGCATCGGCGCCAGCCCGCCAGGGTTCTCACCGGACTGCGGCCGCCCTGTATCGACAGACGTTGCAGTCGACGTCCGTCGCCCGCCAGCAGCAGCGTGTCGACCGGGCTCGGCACCGTGGTGTAGAGGATCTCGCTCATCGTGCAGGTGTAACGCGGGGCGCGGCGGAAGTGTGAGAGGCTCAGGAAGCGGCGGCGGCCAGTCCTGGCGGCTGTACGCCGATCGCCTCGGCGATCAGCTCGTACGAGCGCCGACGGGCCTCGTGGTCGTGCGTGATCGTGACGACGATCACCTCATCGGCTCCGTAGTCGCCGGCGAGCGCCTCGATCCCGGCCCTGACCGTCTCCGGTGAGCCGATGATCGCTCGGCGTCCCGGGATCGCCCCGGTCGTCGGCTTGCCCTCGCGGGCGAGGAACTCGACCGCCGTCTCCGGTGGTGGTACGGGGATCAGCTGGCCCCGGCGCAGCAGGGTCATGGCCATCCGGCTGCTCGAGGAGAGGTACTGAGCCTCCTCGTCGCTGTCGGCGCACAGCACCCACGCGGCGACGGCGGTCATCGGCGCGGAGAGGTCGCGCGCCGGCTCGAAGCCCTGCCGGTAGGTGGCGGCGATCTCGGCGCCGCCGGGGTTGATGAAGTCCGCGAAGGCGTAGCGGAGACCGAGCTGGGCCGCCCAGATCGCGCTCTGAGGCGAGGAGCCGAGCAACCAGACGACCGGTAGTCCAGGGCGTCCAGGCAGCGATGCGCCCAGGCGGTGGAACGGGTGGTCGTCGGGCAGATCGTCCTCGAAGTAGGCCAGCAGCTCGGCCAGCTGCTGCGGGAAGTCATCCGGCGAGGCCTGGCGACGGTCGCGCTGCAGCGCGAAGGTGGTCAGCGGGTCGGTCCCGGCGGCGCGCCCGAGGCCGAGGTCAACTCGGCCGGGGGCGAGCGACGCGAGGATCGAGAACGTCTCCGCAACCTTGAACGGGCTGTAATGCGGCAGCATCACCCCGCCGCTGCCGACGCGGATGTGGCTGGTGGTGGCGGCGATCGGGCCGATCAGGGCCTCAGGGCTCGCGCTGGCCAGCATCGGGCCGCCGTGATGCTCGGCGACCCAGTAGCGGTGATAGCCGAGCCGGTCGGTCAGACCGGCCAGGTCGAGCGTGTGGGCGAGCGCGTCGGCTCCGGTCGCACCCTCGGAGATCGGCGACTGGTCGAGTACGGAGAGGCGCATACCTTCGATACTAGGAGCATGCACAGCCTCAGCCCAGCCACCACCGCCCTGCGGCCGGTGACAGCGACGCGCTACGTCACGCCCCTGCGCGAGGGTGGCTCGCTGCCTGGACTGATGGAGGCTGACGACGACGGGCTCTACGTGGTCAAGTTCCGCGGCGCCGGACAGGGCCTGCGTGCGCTGGTGGCCGAGGTGATCGGCGGCGAGCTGGCCCGCCGGCTGGAGCTGCTCGTCCCGGAGCTCGTCGAGGTCGACCTCGAACCGACATTTGGCGCGGCCGAGCCCGACCCCGAGATCCAGGAGCTGATCATCGGCAGCGCCGGCTCCAACCTCGGTGTCGATTTCCTCCCGGGTGCGTTGCCGTACTCGCCGGCGGGCCCATGGGTGCCGCCGCCGGGGCTGGCGGCCGACATCGTGTGGCTCGATGCGCTGCTCACCAACGTCGACCGCACGCCCCGTAACCCGAACCTGCTCCTGTGGCACGGGCGGCTATGGCTGATCGACCACGGCGCCGCGCTCTACCTCCAGCATCAGGGTCTCGATCCCGAGCGGCACGCACGGCAGCCGTTCCCCCTGATCTCCGAGCACGTGCTGCTGCCGTCTGCGGGGTCGATCGCCGATGCGCACGCTCGCCTCGCCGCTCGTGTGACGCCGGAGCTGCTGGCCGAGGTGGTCGGCCAGGTGCCCGCCGGATGGATCGGCGGCGGTCCGGGCGTCGGCAGCGAGACTGCCGAGACCTACGTCGAGTACCTCGCGCTGCGGGTCGGGACCGGGGCGTTCGCGGAGGAGGCTGAGGATGCCCGGCGCTCACTCTAGGCCGAGCCCCGGGAGCGACGGTCCGGGTGGCACGCGCACCCCGTTCTCCTACGCCATCCTCCACGTGGTGCCGCGGGTCGAGCGCGGCGAGCGGTTCAACGCCGGCGTGGTGCTGTTCTGTCGCCAGCGACAGTTCCTCGGCGTGCGCGTGGAGCTTGATGAGCGGCGCCTGCGGGCCCTGGCTCCCGACGCCGACCCCAACGGGGTCCGCCGCCACCTCGAGGCGCTCGTGCGGGTGGCGGCCGGGGATCCCCAGGCCGGCCCGATCGCTGCGCTCGAGCCAAGCGAGCGCTTTGGCTGGATTGTCGCGCCGTCGAGCACGATCGTGCAGCCCTCGGAGGTGCACACCGGTCTCTCAGGCGATCCCGGCCTGACGCTCGAGACTCTGTTCGCCGAGCTGGTCGAGCTGCCGGCGGAGCCGTCCGCCGATGCCTAGGATCTCGCTGTGAGCCTGGCCAGCGCAATCCTCGCCCGCCGCATGCATCTCGTCCGCGCGCGGACCCGGCTCGTGGTCTGCGAGCAGGACCTGCGGGTGCCGATGGATGACGGGGCCGTGCTGCTGGCCGACCGCTGGGTGGCTCGCGACGCGCGGGACGTCCCGCAGCCGACCGTGCTCGTGCGCTCGCCCTACGGACGGCGCCAGTTCGTGGCACTGCTGTTCGGCCGGATGCTGGCCGAGCGCGGTTTCCAGGTGGTGATCCAGAGCGCCCGCGGCACGTTCGGCTCCAGCGGCGAGTTCCATCCCTTCGAGGAGCGCGCCGACGGCCTGGCCACGTTGCGCTGGCTCCGGGGCCAGCGCTGGCACGCCGAGCGGATCGGCATGATCGGCCCGAGCTACCTCGGCCTCGTTCAGTGGGCGGTTGCGCCTGACGCCGGCGAGGACCTCGCGGCGCTGGCAATTCAGGTCAGCGCCTCACAGTTCCACGGTCAGACCTGGGCCGGCGGAAGCCTGTCGCTGGAGACCGCCGCCTCGTGGATGGTGCTCGTCGGAGCGCAGGAGCGGCGCCTTGCGCCCGTCGCGATCGCTCGCGCCACTCGGGGTCTGCCCGCGCTGTTCGCAGGCCTGCCCCTGGCCGATGTCGACGAGCGGGCCACCGGTGCCCCGGTCAGCTGGTGGCGCGAGGGACTGGCCAGCCCAGATCGCGAGGATCCCTACTGGGTGACTCGGGACTTTGCCGCCGGTGTGGCCAAGGTGACGGCGCCGGTGCAGTTCATCGGCGGCTGGTACGACATCTTCCTGCCCTGGATGCTGGAGGACTTCAGCGCGCTCCAGGCCGAGGGCCGCGCGCCGCAGCTGATCATCGGTCCGTGGGCGCACACCTCGCCAGGGCTGACCGCGGCCACCCTGCGCGACGGGCTGGCCTGGCTCCGCGCCCACCTGCTCGGCGACGACCGCCTCGTCCGGCCCGCGAGCGTCCGGCTGATGGTCACCGGCGAGCGCTCGGGCGGGGGGTGGCGCGATCTGCCCAGCTGGCCGCCGCCGGACCTCGGAGAGCGTCGGCTTTGGCCGGCCGCTGACGGCCGGCTGGAGGATGAGCAGCCGAGCGCGGCCGGCGTGGACGGCTATCGATACGACCCCGAGGATCCGACGCCCTCGGTCGGCGGGCCGGTGCTACTCGAGCGCGCGCCGGTTCTCGACAACCGCGGGCTCGAGGCGCGAACCGACGTACTCACGTACACCTCATCGCCGCTGTCGGTGACCGTCGAGGCCATCGGGCCGGTGAGGGTGGAGCTGTTGCTGCGCGCCAGCTCGCCGCACTTCGACGTGTTCGCGCGGGTCTGCGATGTTGACCCCTCCGGGGCGTCGTGGAACGTGACCGACGCGCTGGTGCGCGTCGCCCCCGAGCGTTTCGAGTGCGCCGCAGACGGGACCTGGCGCGTGGGCTTCGCGCTGTGGCCGATGGGCCACCGCTTCGCCGCCGGTCACCGCGTGCGGCTGCAAGTGTCCTCCGGAGCGCACCCGCGGTACGCGCGCAATCCTGGGACCGGGGAGGACGCGACCACCGCGACGAGCATGCAGCCGGTCGCGGTGGAATTGCTGCACGGCCCCGAGCATCCCTCGGTGCTGGTGCTGCCGAGTTGAACGTCAGCTGCATGGGCGCCTCGGCGGCGCGCTTCTTCGGCGTCCCGGAGAGCGATCCGCGTCATCCGTACGTGTACGGCATCGTCGTCCACGGCGTCGCCCGGCAGATGGGTCCCCCCAAGCGGGGGGTTCTTGGCCCCTGCGTTTGCGGGCGCAAGCGCCAGCGAGGATTATCACCTCATCATCGGCCTCGCCGACACCGCCCGCTTCCGCGCCGACGATCCGGAGGAACTCGTCGTCGCGTCGCTCCTGTGCCCGGTCTGCCTGCGGTCGGCCGGGGTCGACCGCGACCTCGACGCCCATGGCTATGACCCCTCGGTCCTCTGCCACTGTGACGAGTGCCGACAGTCCTGGCGGGTGTACCTGACCGACCAGCAGGCGCTGCGGCTGGCGCTGACCGCGGTCTGAGGCCTCCCCCTGACCGCCCCGGCCGCGCGGTGTACGGCGCCCGCCTCACCGGCCCCCAGTGGGGTCCAGCGCGGCGCTACCGTTTAGCAAATGGACACGCGCCCACGGACGGACGTCGCGCTGAACGCCGGGCTGAGCGAGGTCGCGCGCTTCCTCGCGCTGCGGCCGCCGTTCGATGCGCTCGCGCCCGAGGAGCTCGGCGAGGTCGTGACCGAGACGCAGATCGAGTTCTATCCCGCCGGGGCGGTCATCATCAGCGAGGACGGAGGGCCGGTCACGTTCCTGCGGGTGATCCACAGCGGCGCGGTGGACATCGCCCACGAGGGCAAGCTGCTCGATCTGCTCGGCGCCGGCGACACGTTCGGCCATGCGCCGATGCTCGCCGGACTGCCCCCGGGCTTCGAGGCGCGGACGGCCGAGGACACGCTCTGTTATCGGATTCCGGCCGCCGTCGCCCGGCCGCTGCTCGAGCGGGCGCGCTCGCGCGAGCTCGCCGTGGGGATTCAGGAGCCCACGCACCAACCCGTGGCCAAGCTGATCCGGACCGCCACCGTTGTCTGCGAGCCGATGGAGAGCATCCGCGAGGTGGCGCGACGGATGACCGCGGCGGCGGCGACGTCGGCCATCGTCGAGTTTCATGGGCGCGGATTCGGAATCGTCACCGACCGGGACATCCGCACGCGCATCGTCGCCGCGGGCCTGCCGCTGAGCGCCCCCGTGGCCACGGTCATGACCACCCCGGTGTTCTCGGTCACGCCAGATCGGCTGGCCGGCGAGGTGCTGTTCGAACTCCTTGAGCGCGGCATCCGTCACGCGCCGGTGGTCAACGAGCGCGGACAGCTGCTCGGCGTTGTCGAGGATGCCGACCTGTTCGCCGTGCAACCGCGCTCGTGGTTCGGCGCGCGGCGGGCGATCGCCCGGGCCATCGACGTCGATACGCTGGCCGCGGTGGCGCGCCGCCTGCCGGAGATCCTGGTCGAGCTGCATGCCGCCAATCTGCGTGCGCTCGAGGTGGTCCGGGTGCTCACCGCGCTCGTCGACGCGATCACCGTCCGCGCGCTCGACATGGCCGGGCAGGGGCTCGTCCTCCCGTCCGACGGGATGGTGTGGGTAGCGGTGGCCAGCCAGGCGAGGCGCGAGCTGACGCCGGCCTCCAGAGCCGGCGGCGCCGTCGTCTGCAGCGAGCCTCCGCCGGCGGGGTGGACGGAGGCGGTCGGCGAGATGCTCGGGGCCTGCGGGCTCTCCGCCCACGTCGTCGCTCGTGCCCCGGAGGAGTGGCTTCGCACCGAGGCCGACGACGAGCTCGGGCTCACCGTCCTGACCGAGCGCCGCCTGCTCTGGGGGACACTCCGTGAGCCGCTGCCGCAGGCCCAGGACGCCGGCACCGAGCGGATCGTCTCGGCGCTCGCCCAGCGCGCCCTGCACTACAGCCCGCCGACCGGGTTCGACGTCGACTCCGTGCTCGAGGCCGGGGGCGCTCGCAGTCAGCGGCTCGACATCCGGCGCACGGCGGTCATCCCGATTATCGAGATCGCCCGCTGGGCCGGTGCCGCCGCCGGGGTGGCGGAGGGGTCGACCTCCGAGCGCCTGCACGCCGCCGCCGACGCCGGCGTGCTCCCGACCGCCGATGCGAGCACGCTGGCCGACGCCTTCGAGCTCGCCCTCGAGCTTCGGGTCGCCCACCACATGGAGCAGCTGGCGGCCGGCACCACGCCGGACGACGAGCTGCAGCCGGCGCTGATGAGCCCGCTCACGCGGGATCATCTGCGCGACGTCTACCGGTCGGTGTCCGGCGTCCAGCGGCGGCTGCGGGGATGAGGCTGCGAGCGCCGCGCGACGGCGCCGCGATCGCCTTCGAGGAGGCGGGCACCCCGGGCCCCGACGTGCCCTGGCAGGACGCCGGCTGGTGCGCGATCGACCTCGAGCTGACCGGGCTTCACCCGCGCAAGAACGACATCATCGCCATCGGCGCGATCCCGATCGAGCAGGGGCGCGTGCTCCTGGGGGAGAGCCTCTACACGCTCGTCCGCACCACCCGGCGCTCCGAGCACGGCGCGGTGCTCGTCCACAAGCTCCGGGTGGCCGACCTCGCCGACGCCCCGCCGCTCGATGAGGCCATCGATCTGCTGCTGGCCTCGCTTGGAGGACGGATCCCCGTGTTTCACACCGCCCGGGTGGAGACGAGCTTCCTCGGCCCGTTGTTCGCCCGGCGGCGGGTGAAGCTGCCGACCGCGGCGGACACCGAGGTCCTCGGCCGCAGATGGCTCGGGCACCGCGACGGCGCGGCGCCGCCGTACGTGACGCTCGAGCGCCTCGCTATCGAGCTCGGCCAGCTGGTCGAGCCCCCGCACCACGCGCTGGGGGACGCACTGACCACGGCCAAGGTGTTCATCGCCCTGGCCGCGCTGCTGTCCATGCCGGAACGGCAGACCGTAGGGAGCCTGCTCACGCCCGAGCGCGCCCGCACCATCGGCGGGCGGCGCTTTGGGCCCGCCTGAGTTCTTAGCTCGGCCTCAGTACAGCTGCAGGTAGCGGTCGAGCTCCCACTGGGTGATCTGCTCGTGCGCCAGCTGCCATTCCTGGCGCTTGACCTTGATGTAGTAATCGACGTAGTCGCCGTCGCGAGTCTTGCCCAGCGCAGCCCGCAGCGGCTCGTTCTTCTCGAGCTCGCGAGTCGCGTCGAGCAGGTTGGCGGGCAACAGCTCGATTCCGTCGGCGGCCCGCTGCTCGGGGCTCATCGTGTACAGGTTGGCTGAGTTCGGCTTTCCCGGGTCGAGGCTCCGCTCGACCCCGTCGAGTCCGGCCGCGAGCATCGCGGTCGCCGCCAGGTACGGGTTGCAGGAGCCGTCGACAGTGCGGTCCTCGATGCGGCCGGGCGCAGGGATCCGAAGCATCTGCGTGCGGTTGTTGTACCCGTAGCTGATGTACGCCGGCGCCCACGTCGCACCGCTCGTCGGCGCGCCGATCACCAGGCGCTTGTATGAGTTGACGGTCGGCGCAGTGAGAGCGATGTAGGCCTTGGCGTTCGCCTTCAGCCCGCCAACAAACTGGTAGGCGAGCTCGGACAGACCGAGGCGGCGCGGGTCATCGGATGGGTCGCGCTCGAACACGTTCTCGCCGTCCTTCCACAGGCTGACATGGAAGTGGCAGCCGTTGCCGGTCAGGTTCGCGAACGGCTTGGGCATGAAGGTCGCGATCAGGCCCCGCTGCTGGGCGAGCGTCTCGACCATGTAGCGGAAGAAGATCGCGCGGTCGCACGTCGTCAGCGCATCGGCGAACTCGAAGTTCTGCTCGAACTGCCCGTTGGCGTCCTCGTGGTCGGTGGCGTAGTTGTCCCAGCCGAGCGACGTCACCGCCTTGGAGACCGTCGAGACGAAGTCCAGGTTGCGGGTCAACGCACGCATGTCGTAACACGGTTGGTCGAGCGTGTCGAGCGGATCGGCCAGCTCCAGCGAGCCGTCGGCCGCGCGCCGCAGCAGGAAGTACTCGAGCTCCGCGCCAACCTTCAGCTCGTAGCCCATCGCCGCGGCGCGGTCGATCGCGCCCTGGAGGATCGTGCGCGGGCAGAACGGCCACGGCTCGCCCTCGACGGTGACGTTGCAGGCCAGACGGGCCACGTTCGGCTGCCACGGGAGGATGGTCAGCGAGCGCGGGTCGGGGATGGCGGCGATGTCCGGATCGTGAGGTCCTTGGCCGATGTCGCCGGCGGCGAATCCGGCGAATCCGGCCCCGTCGGTGAGCAGGTCATCAAGATGGTGGGCGGGGACGAGCTTGGCGCTCGGCTTCCCGTGCATGTCGACGAACTGGGCGAAGAGGAACTCGACGTTGCCATCCTTGACGGCCTTGCGGACGTCGTCGTCGTTTTGGGGCTGATTTGACATGCCCGGAGATATATCCGCCGAGGGCGGCCGAGCGCAATGGCTCGGTGTACGGGTTGATCGCGGCTAGCATGTGGCCTCCGCACATACCCGGTGCATCGCGGAGTGTCAGTCAACACCGATATCGACAGCGAACTGCGCGGACTGCGTGAGGAGAACCACACCCTCTACGGGGTGATCAAGCTCGTCTCGTCCTCGCTCGAGGTGCTCCCGATGCTTCAGGGCGTCGTCGACCTCGCCACCGAGGCCACCGGCTGCCACGCCTGCTTCATCTACCTGGTCCAGGACGACATGTTGACCATGCGCGCGGCTTCCCCGGTGTTCGCCGACGCGGTCGGGCGGGTGCAGATGGGGCTCGACGAGGGACTGACCGGGTGGGTCGCGCGCCACCGCACGCCGGAGTTCATCCGCGACCGGGCGATGGAGGACCCGCGGATGAAGTACATCCCGCTGCTCGACGAGGAGCGCTTTCAGTCGATGATCGCCGTGCCGATCCTGGCTCGCTCCGGCGACACGATCGGCGTCATCGTCCTGCACACGCAGGCGCCGCATGAGTTCACCGAGGATGCCGTCAAGCTGCTCGTCCACATCGCCTCGTTGGTCAGTGGCGCAATCGAGAACGCTCAGCTCTACGATCGTGAGCGGCGGCGGGTCGACACGCTGACCGGGCTCTCACGCCTGGCCCAGGACGTCGCCGCGGCCGGCGATGTCAAGGGGCTTGGACAGATCGTCACCGGCGGCGTGCGCGCGCTGCTCGGCGCCGAGGTCTGCCAGCTCTACCGCGTCGAGCAAGATGGCACCGCACTGGAGATGCTGAGCTCGGCGCCGGAATCGGTCCCCGCCCCGGCGGTGCTCTCGACCGCCGGTGTGCTGCTGGCGGCCCTCGAGGGCGGCGGCGCGCGTCCGGCGGCCCGGACCCTGTGGCCCGAGCTTGAGGTCTCCGAGCTGCTTGTCGCGCCGCTGTCGGCCGGCGGCGAGCGCCTCGGGTTGCTCTGCCTCGGGTCCGGCGATGGCAGCCCGTTCGGAGAGGAGGACGGCGAGGTCGCCCGGGCGGTCGCCCACCTCACCGCGGTGGCCATCCGCCGCGCTGAGCTGATCGAGGGACTGACCAAGGCGAACATCGTCAAGGACCTGTTCGAGGCGCTGGCCGCCGGCGCCACCGCATTCGCCGCCGCCAAGGCGGCCGACGTTCGCTGCGACCTCGGCGCGCCGTATCTGATGATCCGGGCCGAGCCGGCCGGAGGCGGAGACAGCTCGACGGGCGAGTGGCGGGACGCCGCCGAGCACCTCGGCCGGGCGCTCGGCGAGCTCGCGCCCCGGACGGCGATCGAGGCCGGCCCCGGCCCGGTCCGCGCCCTGCTCGCGCTCGGCAGCCGCCTGCCGGCGCGGCTCGAGGAGATCCAGCGGACCTGCCGCGAGCTCGGTCAGCAGACCGGCGCCGCGATCGGCGTCAGCGAGGTGCGCGACGCCCCCGCCGAGGCCAGCCGCGCCTACCGCGAGGCCGTCGACGCGGCCACCATCGGACGGGCCCTGCTCGGCGAGGGCGGATCGATCGCCTACTCGCAGCTCGGTGCCTACCGCTACCTCGTCCACATCGCGCCCGACGCCGCCCCGCACGACCGCATGCGGGCCGCCGTCGATCAGCTGATCGACTACGACAACCGCCGGCGCACGGCACTGCTCGACACCCTCGAGCGCTACCTGGCCGAGCGGCGCAGCGTGATCGAGAGCGCCCGGGCGCTGTTCATCCATCCGAACACCCTGCGCCAGCGGCTCGGCCGGATCGAGGACCTCACCGGGCTCAACCTCGACGACGACGACCTGCTCTCGCTCGAGCTGGCGATCAAGCTCGCCCGCCTCCACGGCCGGGCAGGAGCCCCGTAGCGACGCCCCGAGCCCGGAGTCCCCGGCGCTACTCGTCGGGGACGAGGTACACCGGCAGCTTGGCCTTCCGGCGCACCCGCTGGGGCTCTTGGGTCCACATGAAGTCACCGGCCCACCGGTTGCGATCGGTGTCGGCCGTCATCACGATCGCCTCGCAGCCGGCGGTGGTCGCTGCCTCGCAGATGCGCTTCGTCGCCTTCCGGGTGCCGAACACCTCCCCGTCGGCCTCGATCCCCTTGCGCTTGAGTCGCTTCACCGCCTTGGCGACGATCTGGCGCTGCTCGGCCCATTCGGCCTTCGTCGGCATCAGCCCGGGTGTCTGCAGCCCGAATGAGACGCCGTGGATCCGGGCGACCGAGAACACGCGGACCCTCGCCCCGTCGGGGTCCGCGAGCTCGATCACGCGGGCGATCGCCGCGTCAGAGATTTCGCGTCCCTCGGACGCGAGCAGGATGGTCTTGAAGCGCTCGGTGGCCGTGCTTGGATCATCGCGCACGGCCACCCTCTCGCTCAAGCTCACGGGCTGGCGCCGGCGCCCGAGGGGCTCACGGCTGGGGACGTCTCTTCACTCGGGGCCATCCTCTTGTCCTCGAACCGCTTGCGGTACCAGTACAGCAGCACGTACGACAGCAGCACGACCCACCCGAGGAAGTAGTACGGCAGCGTCTTGCGTCCGGCCGCGTTACACGTGCAGTTGGCGTACACGGGACCGCCGTAGAAGTAGATGATGGCGTAGAAGCCCGCGATCACGAGCGCCACGTACTTCATCCACTCGGGCAGCTTGAACGGCCGGCGGACGTTCGGCCGATACTTGCGTAGCAGGTAGTAGCCGACCAGCACCGGCAGGAATGAGGCGAGGTAGCCGACGTTTGAGAAGGTGTAGATCTCGACCGCGCCGCCCATGAACACGACGGCGATCGAGCATGCGACGTTGAACCACATCGAGCGGTTCGGGACCCCGTGCTTGTTGGTGTGCTGGAAGAATCGCGGGAACTGGCCGTCGGTCGACATCTGGTGCAGCGAACGGGCGGTGCCGGTGATCGCGTTCAGGGCCGAGAGGATCAGCGCGATGATGAGCATGAGCGCGATCAGCCACTCGAGCAGGCTGCTGCCCGCGCCGGTGCCGAACACCTTCGCGCTGAAGGAGACGAAGATCGTCTTCGGGTCGACGAGCGCCGCGTTGCCGAGGGCTGGCAGCCCGACGACGATGATGAACGCGACCGGGATCATCGTGTAGATGAACAGCCCGTACAGACCCTCCGCGTTCATCGCGATCTTCGCGTCGCGGTCGGGGTCGCGCGTCTCGCCGATGTAGCAGGCCGCAGCCTCCATCGCGATCACGTTCCAGGTGAGCAGGAATGAGAACGCGAGGTACAGCGTCAGCCAGCCGTGCCCGAACAGGGGGTGGAAAAAGCCGGTGAGGTTCGTGTGGCGGAAGTGCCACAGCCACGAGAAGTCGACGGCGCTCGGGTTGAAGATCCAGGAGATGGCCAGGAACGTGAGCGGGATCATCGACAGGAGCGCGAGCGTCGTCGCGAAGGCCGTGCCAAAACGCAATCCCCGTACGGCCGGAATTGCCAGCAGCAGGATGCCGACAATCGAGATTCCGAGCGTCCAGTACGCGATCGGGGTGTGGATCGGCGTGAACCCTGCGGTCGAGAGCTGCAGGCGATCCACGAGGTAGAACGACGCGAGGATCATGTTCAGCGGAGCCACCGGGAACCAGCCGAGCCAGTACGCCCAGGCCGTGAACCCGTTCACGTGCTCGGCGAACCGCGGCCACTTGTCCTTGTAGGCCGGATAGGCATACGACGGAGATCCGCCCGCGCGGTCGGGCATCATCGCCGAGAGCTCGGCGAGGAACAGGCACAAGAGGTAGCCGGTGATGGTGATCACCACGATCACCGGCACTGAAGCGGCCCCCAGCTCAGTGACCATCACCGGAGCGATCCCCGTGACCAGGATCGTCCCGGCCAGCCCGATGACGAAGGCGCCCCACCAGTTCGTGGTCTTCGGCAAGCCCGCTGATTCGTAAACGAGTTCGTCGTGGTCTGCCGCGGGGACGTCCGCCATGTGCCCTCCTGGTCCGATGGGTGTTCCTGGTGGTTAGGCTGACATGTCCTGTTAACCACGGAAACGCGTCAAGCGCACACAATTGCGGGGCCGGACATGGAGCAGCTGGACACATTTCTCGCCAGGCAGCCGCCGTTCGACGAGCTCGACGAGGAGCATCGCCGGGCCTTTGCGGCCGAGGCGCAGACTCTCGTGTTTGAAGCCGGGGCACGGGTACTGGTCGAGGACGGAACTCCCGCGGCCGGGCTGTGGGTGCTCCTGACCGGCTCGATGGACCTTCTGCACGAGGGTGAGGTCGTCCAGGTGCTCGAACCGGGCGAGTGCTTCGGCCACACCTCGCTGCTCACCGGCCTGGCCCCGGCGTTCACCGTGCGGGCACGGGAGACCTCGAGCTGCGCGTTCTGGGGCGTCGAAGAGGGCCGGCGCGTGCTCGGCACCGAGGCGGGCGCGAGGTATGTGGCCCGCAGCATGCGTAAGCGCCTGACCCGGACCGGCCATACCGTCCACGGGCTGCTCGACGTCGCCACCACTCCGGTGCGGTCGATCATGCGCCCGCCGGAGTTCATCTCCACCGGGGAGTCGCTGGGCGCGGCCGCGGGCCGGCTTGGCGCGGAGGGCGTCTCCGCGCTGCTCGTCCATCTCGAGGGGGGCGAGCTTGGCATCGTCAGCGACGCCGAGGTCCGGGCAGCGGTGGCCGGGCAGGGAGCGCGCCTGGATATGCCGGTGCGCGAGTTCGCCCGCACCCCCGTCCCGACCGTCCTGGCGGCGGAACTGGCCGTGGAGGCGACGATCGACATGCTCAGCGCCGACGCCGAGCATCTCGCCGTGCTCGACGGCGGCGGCGTGTGCGGGCTGTTGAGCGCCGGGGACCTGCTCGGACTCGAGGCGCGTAGCCCGATCGCGGTGCGCCACATGATCCTCGAGGCTCGCGACGAGGATCAGCTGGTCCGCGCGGTCGACCACCTGCCCGAGCTGTTTCTGCTGCTGATCAGGGCCGGCCTGCCCTCGCGCGAGCTCGGGCGGATGCTGAGCCTGCAGCACGACGCGGTGGTCGCTCGGCTGGTCGATTTCTCCATGCTCCGCCACGGCCCGGCGCCGATTCCCTGGGCGTGGCTGGACCTGGGCAGCGCGGCGCGACGTGAATTCACGCTGTCCTCCGATCAGGACAACGCACTGGCCTACGCGACGCCGAACCCGGGGGAGGAGGAGGCGGTCGACGCCTACTTCGCCCAGCTCGGCCGCGACGTCAACGACGGTCTTGCCCGGTGCGGTATCGGCGTCGACAACAATGGGGTGCTGGCCGGCCAGCCCCTGTGGCGGATGTCGAAGGCGGCCTGGATCCAGACCTTCAACGAGTGCCTGAATGAGCCCGACGAGTCGCACCTGATCCGGGCGACGGTGGCCTTTGACTTCCGCGCGGCTGCCGGAGGGCTGGCCGTGGGGCCCGATCTCACCGAGCAGATGCGCGCCGCGCCGCGCCACCCGGCCTTCATGCGGCTGATGGCCCGCAGCGCCAGTGGCTTCGCGGTCGCGCTCGGGTTCCGGGGGCAGCTCGCCACGGGTCGCGACGGGGATCCCGAGGGCCGGCTGGACCTCAAGCGGGGCGGGATCATCCCGGTGGTCAACCTGGTCCGCTTCCACGCGCTGGCCCACGGCGTGACGGTTTCACCGACGCTCGACCGGATCGAGGCGGTGGCCCGCGTCGGCGGACTTGAGGCCTCGGCGGCCGCCGCGCTCTCCGAGGCCTTCGGCGTGATCACCCGCATTCGTTTTGAGCATCACGCCGACGCGATCGCGGCCGGCCTGCCTCCGGACAACCTGATCGATCCCGGGGAATTGACTCCGATCGCGCGCGGTGATCTGCGCGAGGCATTGCACGTCGTGCGCCGCGCTCAGCGCCAGCTGGGGGTGTGGACGCCGGCGGGAAAGTGAACGCGCCGGTGTGATCGCTCACCACATTCGGGGGCGAAAGTGTGCGCAGGGAGGCCATTTCCGGGTCCCTGCCCACGCTCTACTGTGCGATCCATGTGTGGGATTGCCGGTCTGTATCTGAAGTCTGAGTCACTCCAGCCGCAGCTCGGCGCGCACCTCTCGCGGATGCTCGAGCAGCTGTCCTTCCGGGGCCCTGACAGCGCCGGGGTCGCCTTCTACCGCGATCCGGCGCCGCCCGGGTCGAGCAAGGTGTCGCTCTACTCGCCCGATCCCGAGCAGGATTGGTCGGCGCTCGGCGCCGAGCTCCGCCGCGCCTTCCGCAAGGTGTCCGCCGCGCACGTGCGCGCCACGCACGCCGTGTTCGTGATCGGGGCCGACGCCGACGATGCTCAGGCCTGGCTGGCCGAGCACCACCCCGAGTTGCGGGTGATGAGCGCCGGCACGACGATCGAGATCTTCAAGGAAGCGGGCCTGCCAACGGAATTCATCCGGCGCTTCGAGCTCGAGCGGGTCGACGGCACCCATGCCCTCGGCCACACCCGGATGGCCACCGAGAGCCGGGTCACCACCCAGCACTCGCATCCCTTCTCCACCGGGCGCGACCTGTGCCTCGTCCACAACGGCTCGCTCTCCAACCACAATCGCCTGCGGCGGTCGCTGATGCGCGAGGGCATCCGCTTCGGCACCGACAACGACAGCGAGGTGGCCGCCGGCTACCTGACGTGGCGGATGCGCGAGGGCGCCTCCCTCGAGCAGGCGCTCGAGGGCTGTCTCGAGGACCTCGACGGCTTCTACACCTTTGCGGTCGGCACGGTCGACGGTTTCGCCGTCCTCCGCGACCCGATCGCCTGCAAGCCGGCGGTCATGGCCGAGAACGACGAGTGGGTGGCGATGGCCTCCGAGTACCGGGCGATCGCCGTGCTGCCGGGCGCCGATGAGGCCGCGACGTGGGAGCCAGAGCCCGGGCGCGTGTACAGCTGGAGCAAGGTGGCGGTGGCCTGATGGCGACCGCCGAGATCCGCGACGCGGTGTCGGTCGACCTCAGCCAGGAGAACGTCCGCTCGCTCAATCAGCGCCTGCACGAGGCCGACGGCCCCCAGCGCCTGCGGGTGCTGCGCCCCGACGGCAAGCACAGCATCGTCGCCGGTCTCGATGCTCCCCACGAGATCGAGATCGACGGTCACGTCGGCTACTACTGCGCCGGCATGAACAAGTCCGCGACGGTTCGGATCCGCGGCAACTGCGGCGTCGGCGTGGCCGAGAACATGATGTCGGGCACGGTGATCGTCGAGGGCAGCGCCAGCCAGTCGGCCGCGGCCACCGCCCACGGCGGCCTGCTGGTGATCCACGGCGACGCCTCGGCCCGCTGCGCGATCTCGCTCAAGGGTGCCGACGTGGTCGTACGCGGATCGGTCGGCCATCTCAGCGCGTTCATGGCCCAGCGCGGCTGCCTGGTGGTGTGCGGCGATACCGGCGAGGCGCTCGGCGACTCGCTCTACGAGGCCCGGCTCTATGTCCGGGGCAGCGTCGCCGCCCTCGGGGCCGACTGTATCGAGAAGGAGATGGGGGACGAGCACCTGGCCCAGGTCCGCGGGTTGCTCGGGCGCGCCGGGATCGACGACGTCGATCCGGCGGACTTCCGCCGCTACGGCTCCGCGCGCCAGCTCTACAACTTTCACGTCGACAACCTCGGGGCGTACTGATCATGGCCGCGGTCACCAACGGCGGCTGGCAGCCGGGGCTGCGCGAGTCGGCCACCTTCGATCGCAACGCGATCGCCGAGATCCAGCGTGCGGCCCGCGAGGGTCTCTACTCGATCAAGGGCTTTGGCGCCAAGCGTCGTGTTCCGAACTTCGACGATCTGCTGTTCCTCGGAGCGAGCGTGTCCCGCTACCCACTCGAGGGGTACCGCGAGCGCTGCGACACCGATGTGGTGATCGGCACGCGCTTCGCCCGCGAGCCGATCCATCTCGACATCCCCATCACCGTCGCCGGCATGAGCTTCGGCGCGCTGTCGGGGCCGGCCAAGGAGGCCCTCGGCCGCGGCGCCACCGAGCTCGGCACCAGCACCACCACCGGTGACGGGGGCATGACCCCCGAAGAGCGGGAGCATTCGCGGACGCTCGTCTACCAGCTGCTTCCGTCCCGCTACGGCATGAACCCGGACGACCTCCGCCGCGCCGACGCGATCGAGGTCGTCGTCGGTCAGGGCGCCAAGCCCGGCGGCGGCGGGATGCTGCTCGGGCACAAGATCTCCGACCGCGTGGCGAAGATGCGCGACCTGCCACAGGGGATCGACCAGCGCAGCGCCTGCCGGCACCCCGACTGGACCGGCCCCGACGACCTCGAGATCAAGATCGAGGAATTGCGCGAGATCACCGACTGGCGCGTGCCGATCTACATCAAGGTCGGCGCCACTCGCACGTACTACGACGTCGCGCTCGCCGTCAAGGCGGGCGCCGACGCGATCGTCCTCGACGGGATGCAGGGCGGCACCGCCGCCACCCAGGAGGTGTTCATCGAGCACGTCGGCATCCCGATCCTGGCGGCGATCCCGCAGGCCGTCGAGTCGCTGGTCGACCTGGGGATGCATCGCAAGGTGCAGCTGATCGTCTCCGGCGGGATCCGCACCGGCGCGGACGTGGCCAAGGCCCTGGCCCTCGGGGCCGACGCGGTGTCGATCGGTGTGGCGGCGCTGATCGCGCTCGGCGACAACGCGCCCGAGCACGATGCCGAGTACCGCAAGATCGGCTCCGCGGCCGGCTACTACGACGACTGGCAGGCCGGCATGGACCCGGTCGGGATCTCGACCCAGGATCCCGCCCTGGCCAAGCGCTTCGACCCGGTCGACGGCGGCCGCCGGCTGGCCAACTACCTGCGCACGCTGGTGCTCGAGACCCAGACCCTGGCCCGTGCCTGCGGCAAGTCGCACGTCCACAACCTCGAGCCCGAGGACCTGGTGGCGCTGACCATCGAGGCCGCGGCGATGGCCCGCGTGCCGCTGGCCGGCACCAGCTGGATTCCCGGCGTCACCGGCACCGGGATCTAGCCTCCCGCGGGGCGGCGGCCGAAGCCACCAGGCGGTTGGACCGCTTGGTGGCCTTTCGCCGGTACGGGGGTGATTACCCGTGTACCCGCGCGCGGCGGGTGAGCCGCAGGACCGCATCCCAGACGACCATGACCAGGAATGCCGTTCCGATAAGGGCCACGATCATCAGGGCTGCGGGTCCGAGGGCGATGGCGACGAGAAGCAGCACTGGCGCCAGCAGCACAACGCCGACAATGGCAAGCAGCACGCTCACAGCAGATCACCTCCTTGAATGCCTCGGTATCGACGAAACTAGGCCGCGACGGTGAGCCAGTCATCCGTTTAAGCGCGTAGTTCGGTTGCCATGGACTACGGTGAGGCCCCCGCCGGCGAGCAAGGCCTCGCGACCGCACCGCCGCAGGTGCGGCCGGCGACGGTCAACGGTGGTGCTCCCCGCCACACCGGGCACATTGACGACGACCATATGCTGCCCGTGTGGCACGCGCAGCAGCGGCCAGAGCGGCAGTCCTCGGGGTGGACCCGGCGCCGCTCCTGGTGTCTTCGAGCAACCGCGCCATCGCCTTGTTTGCCCGGCGGGACCTGCTTGGCAGCAGCGGTGATCCTGCCAGTGCGCTCTGGGAGTTGCCGGCGGCGCGTCGAGTCCTCGCCCGGCAGAACCAAGACGGCTCATGGCGATATCCAGGTGGCAAACCGTCGATCCGGTCACGGGAGAACTACGACCAGCTCGAAACCTTCCGACAGGTCGGAATCCTCGTCGAGAAGTTCGGCTTGACCCGGCAGCACGCGTCGATCGAGCGCGCGGCCAGCTGCCTCCTGGCGTTCCAGAGTGACGAGGGGGACCTCAGAGGCATCTACGGCAACCAGTACGCACCGACGTATGTCGGCGCGATCATCGAGGTGCTGATCAAAGCCGGATATGCCGATGACCCACGTGTGGCGACCGCGTTGAACTGGTTGTTGACGATGCGGCAGAGCGATGGCGGCTGGGCGATCCCGGTCCGCACTGTCGGTGTCTCTTTCCCCGAGTTCCTTGACGTCGAGCGTCACCCCGAGCCGGTGGCGCCTGACCGCTCGAAGCCGTCCTCGCACCTCGTCACCGGCATGGTCCTGCGGGCGTTCGCGGCCCATCCCGCCTGGCGCGAGGCATCCGAGATCCAGGAGGCGGGAAGGCTGCTGGCAACCCACCTCTACCGGCGAGACGTCTACAGCGACCGGGGCGAGGTCAGCTACTGGGAGCGGGTCTCGTTCCCGTTCTGGTTCACCGACATCGTCTCCAGCCTTGACAGCCTCTCCCGGCTCGGCTTCGATCCCCAGTCGAGCACAATCTCCGCGGCATTGGAACGGCTGCGGGAGCTCCAGCGCGCCGACGGGACGTTCGCATTCAAGTTGCTGCGCGCGAACGACAGGGATCTTCCCTGGTGGATCTGCCTGGCCGTGTGCCGAAGCCTCAAGCGCTGGGAAGCCGGCGCCCACTAGACGCCTCGGCACTCCGGCCCACAGACGATCAGCCGGGGCGTCGGGCTACACCCGCACCGCGCTGCGCCGGGCGAGCGCGGTGAACGTCGCGCCGCGAGCAGCATCAGCGCCGCGAGCAGGATGTCCACCCAGCCCGCGAGCCAGGCCGAAGGGCGACGCGAGCGAGTCCGGCTGCCACCAGCGCGAGCAGGGGCAGCGCGTCGGGGATCCAGGCCACGACGGTTAGTCCGGGCCGAGCGCGCGTACGCGGGCGCGGTGCGCCCGTTCCCGGGCGGTTTTCAGCTCGCCGCGTCGCGGGTCCTCGGGCCGGCCGGCGAGGTTGATCTCCACCAGACCGGCCGCCGCCTGGCACGCGGCCTCGGCGAGCAGCAGCCCGGTCAGGGCGTCGCCGCGGAGGTGCCCCGGGTCGGAGCCGAGCGCCTTATCGGCCAGCGCGGCCACCTCGGCGGCCACGACCGCGAGCGCCAATGGTGCGTCGGCCGCCTGCGAGAGCGCGTCGTTGAGGCGAGCCGTGCGGATGGCGTCGTGCGTGGGGAGCTGCATCGCCTCGAGGACCGGGGCGTAGGAGGTGAGCTCGCGCTCGGCGAGGTCGAGCGCCTCGGCTCGGAGTGCCGACGCCCGGTCAGCGATGTGGTCCATCTGGTCGGCGTGCTCGTGCTCTCGGCGAGCGGCGCCGAAACGGGCCGTCATCTCGATCAGGGCGGCGGCGAGCGCGCAGCTGACCGCGGCGCTGCTGCCCCCGCCGGGGGCCGGCGTGGCCTGCGCGACGTCGGCGAGCAGGGTCGAGAGCGGACGGTCGGCGATCGGGTCCATGACGGGGATGAGGTTAGGCGAGGCGCGACGGGGAATAAGGTGACGCTATGGAAACTCGCTCGCTTGGCCGCACCGGAGTACAGGTCAGTCCCCTCTGCCTTGGCGCGATGATGTTCGGCGCCTGGGGCAACACCGACCACGACGACAGCATCCGCATCATCCACCGCGCGCTCGACGCCGGCATCAACTTCATCGACACCGCCGACGTCTACTCCCGCGGGGAGTCCGAGGAGATCGTCGGCAAGGCCCTCGCCGACGGCCGCCGCGACAACGTGGTCCTGGCCACCAAGGTGCACGGCCGCATGGGTGATGACCCCAACCAGTTCGGCAACACGCGCCGCTGGATCATCCACGAGGTCGAGAACAGCCTGCGGCGGCTTCGCACGGACTGGATCGACCTCTACCAGATCCACCGGCCCGAGCCCGACACCGACATCGACGAGACGCTCGGCGCGCTGACCGACCTCGTTCGCGCCGGCACGGTGCGCTACATCGGGTGCTCGACCTTCCCGCCCAGCCAGATCGTCGAGTCCCACTGGGTCGCCGAGCGACGCGGCCGCGAGCGCTTCGCCACCGAACAGCCCCCGTACTCGCTGCTCGCCCGCGCGATCGAGGCCGAGGTGCTGCCGGTGTGCCAGCGCTACCACATGGGCGTCATTCCCTGGAGCCCGCTCGGCGGCGGTTGGCTCAGCGGCCGCTACCGCAAGGATCAGGAGATCACCAGCTCACGCCGGGCCGTGATGCTGCCCAGTCGCTACGACATGGCGCTGCCAGAAAACCAGCGCAAGCTCGATGCCGCCGACGCGCTCGGCCGGCTCGCCGACGAGGCCGGGCTGAGTCTCATCCACCTGGCGCTGGCCTTCGTCATCCGCCACCCCGCGGTGACGGCGGCGATCATCGGGCCGCGGACGATGGAGCACCTCGAGTCGCAGCTCGGTGCCGCCGAGGTGACGCTGTCCGACGAGGTGCTCGACCGGATCGACGAGATCGTCCCGCCGGGCGTGAACCTCAATCCGGGCGACAACGGTTGGGAGAACCCGGCGTTGAAGGCGGCGGCGCGGCGACGGTAGTGGCGCTGTCGAGGGGCGGCGCTGCCGGGGATTTCGTCACACTCGGGCGCGGGCCGGCCGTCGGTCTGCAGTTCCTTCCGCTGAGCGAATACAACTGCAGAGCCCTCCCGGCGAACCGGTCGAGACTGACCTTTGCACCGCTCCGGGCGGGCGATCCGCCGGCAGCCCGCGTCTTCGAAGCAACCGGCATCGAAGTCGTCCGAGACCGGGTTCATGCTCTACGTGCCGCCTAGTTTCCCAGGAGCGAGGAGCAGTTGCTTAATACAGACGCGAGCGGAGCGCTCAGCACCGAGTACCTGACCTCACTGGTCTACGAGCTGCTCGATGCGCACGGCGACACAATCACGCTCGTCGGTGAGCTGGCTCGCGATCAGCGCTGGGCCGCCCACGTCGACTACCTGCAGGCGTTGCAGCGGGTCGGTCGCGAGGCCCTGGCGCGGATCACCGCCTGAGCTCCCGAAGGAACAGCTACAGCAGCACGGCGTGCAGGATCGCCTTCACGGTGGTCGCTGCGGTGGCGCGGAGATCCCGCACGTCGCGGCCCTGCTGCAGAGAGATCACGGCCAGCTCACGCAGGCCGCCGACGATCATGATCGCCGTGTCGAGCGTCATCGGTCGAGCGCCGATCTCCGGCTGCTCGCGCCGGCTCGAGTCGACGAGCTCGACGAGCAGCCGGGCGAAGCGCTCGATCACGGCGAGCTGGCGGTCCGCCCCCTCCTGACCGAGGCCGGGGAGCTCACGCACGAAGCTGCGATACAGCGCGGGCTGCGCAGTGACGTGGTCGATGTAGGCGTCGAGCGCGCTGTCGACCTGCTCCTCCAGCGGTGCCTCTGGTTTCACCGCCGCGGCGATCTGCTCCATCATCGCGTCGTTGGTGGCGTCGAACAGCGCCAGGAAGCAGGCCTCCCGATCCTCGAAGTGCTCGTAGAACGTGCGGCGGGAGGTGCGGGCGATGCGCACGACATCGGCGACGGTCGTCTCGCGGAAGCCCTTCTCCCGAATCGACGCGGACATCGCGTCGATCAGCCGGTCGCGCGGGTCGGCCCGTTCGGCCGATGCGGCGGAGCGATGTTCCTGCTGCGTGGGCACAGGCAGGACGGTACCGCGCCGCGCCGTCGCTGCCGGAGGTCAGCCGCGCTTGGCGACGACCGTCACCCGCCCGCCGGCGCGGGGGATCATCGTCACGTTCCGCTGCCGCGGCGCCTCGGGCGCATTGTCGGGTGCCGCCAGGTCGATCCGGTCGGCGATCGCCCTCAGCACCACGCGCTGCTCGGCCATGGCCAGCGTCGCGCCGAGGCAGCGCCGGATCCCGCCGCCGAATGGAATCCAGGTGTACGTCCCGGGCTTGCGACCGACGAAGCGCTCGGGCGCGAACCGGTAGGGGTCGGCGTAGACGTCGGGTCGGTGGTGCAGCGCCGCGATGCTCACCGCCACCGGGGTGTTCGCTGGCAGCACGTAGTCACCGAGCCGCCACGACGGGCGTGCCATCCGCACGATCATCGGGATCACGGGACGCACCCGCATGCCCTCGTGGATCGTCGCCTCGACGTACTCATCAGCCGCCGCACCGCCGCCGCGGACGGTCTCCCGCAGCCGGTCGTGTGCCTCGGGCGTGCGCAGCAGCCGCTCGAAGGTCCAGGCGAGAGAGTTGGCCGTTGTCTCGTGGCCCGCGAGCACGAGCGACATCAGCTCGTCGCGGAGCTCGTGATCGGTGAGCTGCTGGCCCTGTTCGTCCGTCGCCTGCAGCAGCAGGGACAGCACGTCATGGCGGTCCCCGGTCCCCGCCGCGCGGCGCTCGGCGATCAACCCGTAGAGCTGGCGGTCGACGATCGAGAGCACGAGACGGAGCACGCCCCGAGCCTCGCGGTGGCCGGCGTTGTGCAGCTCGACGAGCTGATAGAGAGGCTTGGTCGAGGCGCCGAGCATGCGGCGGAACGACTCGCGGAGGCTGTGCTCGCGCGTGCCGCGGGCCGGCCTGCCCTCGATCCCGAACACTCCGCCCATGATCACGTCGAGGGTCACCGCCTGCATCCGCGCGGCGAGGGGGAAGGTGCTACCGGGCCGCCAGGTGTCGATCTCCCGGTCGGCCACGGTGGAGATCATCTCGACATAACGCTGGACCGCCTCGCCGTGGAACGGAGGCAGCAGCATCTTACGCTGGCGCATGTGACGCTCGCCGACCGAGGTGAGCACCGAGTCGGGCCCGAGGATCGGGCGCAGCGGCGACTCGCCGGTCAGCGACGGGGCGTCGTCCGGCCGCGCGGTCATCAGCGAGCGGATGTGGTCGGGATGGCACGTGACCACGAACGGTTCCGGACGGGAGAGAAGGGCGATCCGCCAGACGTCGCCGAACTCGCGCATGTCGCGCAGGTTCCAGGCGAGCGGCGCCCGGACGAAGCGGATGCTCTGCCGGAACCGACCCTCGGGCCGGATCGGCGGCATGCGAATCGGCTCGGGCTCGAGCAGCGGTCCGGCGGGGGATGGCGGTGCAGACGTTTCCGCGAGCGGCGGGGGCACGGTCGCAACGCTCATGGTACGTAACTGTACCGATACGCCACGCGTGTGTCCAGCGAGAAGCCGGCGGGCCGCTGCGACCACCGCGGCTCGCCCGGCGAGAAGCCGGCGACTACCGCGACCGCAGCCGGGCGAGCGCCGCGGCGAGCAAGTCGTCGTTGCGCACGAGCTTGATCCGGGGACGGCCGTGCGGCTCGCCGGAGGTGCGCTCGTGCTCGTCGATGGCCATCCAGCCCTCCCAGCCGATCGCGTCGGGGACGCGCTCCTGGACCCAGACCGCGGCGGAGTCGGGATCGGGGTCCGGCGGCGCGTTCAGCGCGTCGGCGCCGACGTCCTCGAGGATCTTGGCCACCGTATCGGCGGCGTCCTTCTTGTTGGTCCCGATCACGCCGCTGGGGCCGCGCTTGATCCAGCCGACGACGTACTCGCCTCGGTGCGAGCGCGACTCCTCGTCGACGACGCGGCCGTGGGTGTTGCGGATCAGTCCGCGCCGGTGATCGAAGGGGATCTCATCGACCGGCCGGCCGCGGTAGCCGATCGAGCGCAGCACCAGGCCGCAGGGGATGTCCTCGGTCTCGCCGGTGGGCACAGCGCGCAGCCGCCCGTCCGGGCCGGGCTCGATCCGGTTGTGGACGACGCGGATGCCGGTGACCGGCCCATCCTCGCCTTCGCCGAGGATCTCCACCGGCGAGCGCAGGAAGTGCATGATCAGGCGGTGGCTCTTGCCCGTGGCGGGCCGGCCTGAGTAATCCCGCAGCACATCAAGGTTGCGCTTGGCAGTCGCGTCGCCCTCCTCCTCGAGCCAGCGCGCGCTGTACGCGTCGAGCTCGAGTTCGGCGGGGTCGATCAGCACATCGGCGCGTACCAGCTCGCCGAGCTCGCGCAGCTCCGGGTTGGTGAATGCGGCCTGCGCCGGGCCGCGGCGGCCGAGCAGGACCACCTCCTTGATCGCCGCGGCGGACAGGACCTCGATGGCGTGATCGGCGGTGTCGGTGCGCGCCAGCTCGTCGGGCTCCAGGACCAGCATGCGGGCGACGTCGACGGCGACGTTGCCGTTGCCGATCACCACGGCGCGCTCGGACGACAGATCGAAGTCGTCGTCGCTTGCCTCGGGGTGGCCGTTGTACCAGGCCACGAAGCGGGTGGCGGCATAGGATCCGGGGCGGTCCTCGCCCGGGATGCCGAGCCGGTTGTCGTCGGCGGTGCCGACCGCATAGACGATCACGTGGTAGCGCTCGAGCAACTCCGCCCGGGTGATGTCTCGGCCGAGGGTGACCCCACCGAAGAAGCGGAAGCCCGGCTTGCGCGCGGTCTTCTCATATACGCGCGTGACCGACTTGATCTTCGGGTGATCGGGCGCGACACCGGAGCGGACGAGGCCGAAGGGGGTGGGCAGCGCGTCGAACAGGTCGACCTCGAATCCGGCCTGCAGCAGTTGCTCGGTGGTATAGAAACCCGCGGGGCCGGCGCCGACGATGGCAGCGCGCACCCCGGAACTGACGGCGCTCATGCGCTCCAAGGTAGCAACGGCAAAACGCATCCACCGTCGTCCGGCCGTTAGTGTGACCGGTCGTTCCGTCCGTTCCAGAAAGGGTCTCGTAGATGCCAGAACGCGCCGCACTCGTCACCGGAGCCTCCAGGGGCATCGGCCTCGCAATCGCCGAACTGCTGGGTGAGGAGGGCTACGGACTCACGATCACGGCGCGCAAGCCGGACACGCTCGAGGAGACCGCCGCGGCGCTGAGGGACAGGGGTTTCGAGGTCGAGCACCGGGCGGCCAACATGGCCGACGAGGAGGGCATCCGCCAGGTCGTGGAAGCGCATCGCGAGCGCTTCGGCCGTCTCGACGTCCTGGTCAACAACGCCGGCGTTGGAATCGGCGCCGCGGCCTCGGAGCACAAGACCAAGCACGTCGACCTGCAACTCGACGTCAATCTGCGCGCGATCGTTCTCTTCTACCGCGAGTGCTTGGACCTCCTGCGCATCGCCGGAACTGAGCACAAGAGCGCGCTCGTCGTGAACCTGGCCTCGATAGCGGGCAAGTCTCCGCAGCCGTGGCTCTCGGTGTACTCGGCGACCAAAGCGGCCGTCGTGTCCTACTCGCAGGCGATGAACAAGGAGCTCAACGCCGAGGGGATCAAGTCGGTCGCCTTCTGCCCCGGCTTCGTCGACACCGATATGACCGAGTTCGTCAAGGGAACCGTGCCGGCGGAGGAGATGATCCGCCCCCAGGACATCGCTGAGGCGCTGCGTTTCCTGCTCCACCTCTCGCCCGCCTGCGTGGTGCCGGAGATTGTCTTCCAGCGCCCGGGCGAGACGATCTAGCCAGCCCGCAGCAACTCCACCGAGGCGACCCGGCCCGACGCGCCCCGCCCGCCGATCACCGCGATGCCGGTGCCGAGCGGCGCCGCATCGAGATCGGCGAGCGCCTGGGGCAGGTGGCCGGCAGACTGCCAGTGGCTCTCTCCCGGTGCCCAGGAGATGATCGCGTCGGTGAACTCGCCCCGCCGCAGCCCGCCGATGAGATAGAAGCGGCCGTTCAGCACCGCCGCGGCGGCGTGGTCGGTGGGCACGGGAAGGTCGGGGAGGCGCGAGATCGTCCGCGTGGCGGGGTCAAAGCTCCACGCACCCGTAACGGGCTCGCCGGCCGACGTCTCACCCCCGGCGATGATCACCTTGGTGCCGAGCGCTGCGGCGGAGGGGTACCGCAGCCCGATCGGCAGCTCCCCGGCACTGCTTACCGCACCCTCGGGGGATACCGCGTAGATCGCGCGGCTCGTCGCGCTGCCGTTCCAGCCACCCAGCACGTAGGCGGTGCTGCCGACCGTTGCGGCCACGAGATCCGACAGCGCTTGGGGCAGCTGCCCGACCAGCTTCGGTGATCCCGGCAGCAGCTGGATGATCCGGTCGCTGCCCTCGGACTCGCCACCGCCGAACAGCAGCAGCCGGTTGCCGATCTGGGCCGACGCGGCGTCGTGCACGGGCCCGGGGAGCGGCGGCAGCGTGGCCGGGCTGCCGGCCAGCTCGAGCCGGTAGACGGTCGGGGTGGAGACGCCCGCGGTTGACAGGCCGCCGCTGACGACGACGTTGCCCCCGAATGCCGCCGCGGCGGCACCGGAGCGGGGCTCGGGCAACGGCGCCAACGAGCCGGCGCTCAGGGTGACCGGAGCCGTCGGGGTCGCCGTCGCCGTCGTGGTGCTGTGCTTCGTCGCGGGCGAGGTGGTCGGGCTGTGCACGGAGCTCGAGCTCGACGACGAGCCGCAGCCCGCGGCCAGCAGCGCGGTGGCGACGAGCGCCGAGACGAACCCGGGCGCGGCGCTCACGCGGTGGTCGTGGCGGCGCTCAGCGCCTCCGCTGTCTGCGCGTCGGACGGGAAGCGGGCCTCGACTGAGATCTCCGAGACGGTGATGTCCAGGGCGGTACCGAATGTCGTCACCGTACTGAAGAAGGTCAGCCCGCCGTCCTCGGTGGATTAGCGGTCGGCCTCAGCTGTCGATCGAGGCGGTGGAGAAGCCGCCCGCGGATCGGCCCGAGCGCGGGGTCGGCGATGGCGGCGGACGACCGCGGAGGTCGATTTGACGATCCGCCGTTCGTGCGGGACGATACGCGCGGGATGATCGGCATCGTTGCCGGGAGGGGTTGGGTCGCGCTCGGCGGTTTGATCGCTGCGCTCCTGTTCGCCGCGCCCGCTGCCGCCGACAGCTTGGTGTTCATTCGCGCCAACAATGTCTGGCTCGCGAACGCCGACGGCTCGGGCCAATACCAGGTCACGCGCGACGGGACCTCAAGTTCGCCGTACTCCTCGCCCTCGCAGGCCGACGACGGGACGATCGTCGCCCTGCGCAGGCCGCTCGGGGGACGTCCACAAATCTGGCGGATGCACCAGAACGGAGGACTCCTGAACGCGCCGGTCAACACGCCCGCACCTGGCACCGGCGCGATCGACGCGAGGGTCTCGCCCAACGGTCAGCTGGTTGCGTACTGGTTCGTGACCGAGACGAACGATCCGCTCTGCCCGTTCTGCATCAACCTCGCCAGCCGGGCTCTGATCAGCCACTCGGATCGGTTCACGCCGCCCACCGAGGTGGGCACTCCGAACACGGGGAGCCTGCCGTCGTGGATGTCGAACGACTCGCTGCTGCTCTCGAACGGCAATGCGACCCAGTGGTACTACAAGCTCGGAATGATCGAGGCCGTCGAGTGGTGGGGCGACAGCCAAAACTGCGGCGCGTGCATCCCGCCGGCCATCGTCGGGCTGACCGACGGGGAGGTTAGCCGCGACGGCCAGCGGATCGCGCTCGTGCGCGGGGACAACAACGAGACGATCACCCTCTACAAGACGACCGGACCGCCGCCGACGGCCCTGCCGACGCCGACATGCGAGTTCACGGGAGCGGTCGGCGGCAAGTTCTCCGGGCCGACGTGGTCGCAGGACGGAGCGACACTCGCCTGGCAGGAGGGCAACGGCATCTGGTCCGCTCAGGTTCCCGACATCAGCAACTGCACGACAATCAGCCAATCGAAGCTCGTGGTCGCGGGCGGTGCCGAGGCCGACTTCGGGCCCGCGCCGGTGAATCCGGGGAAGCGGCCGGCGTGTGGCAATCCGGGAAATCCGAGCGCCTGCCCGCCACCGCCTCCGCCTCCGCCAAAGCGGGTGGTGAATCTCAAGCAGTCGCTGCGGGCGTTGCTCGCAAATGGTGCTGGGGCGTTCTCACGGCTGGCGATTCATGGCCTCCTGAAGCACCAGATCAAGCTGAGCTTCTCAGCACCCGGCTCCGGCACCCTGACGGTGCAACTGATCTCGAACGGCCGGCACGGCATCGTGGTGGCCGGCGGCCGGCTCGTCTTCGCGGGCGCCGGGAAGCGCACGATCGCGCTGAAGTTGACGCGTGGCGGTCGTGTGCTGCTCAAACGCTCCAAGCATCTGAACGGCACGTTGACGGTGAGCTTCACACCGCGCGGGCGGGCTCGCAGCTCCGTCACACAGCGGGTGTCGCTGTCGAAATGACCGGGATGACGTTGGATCCGCCCGAGGGCGGGACAGCGAGCCGCCACCCGCCGTCCTCGGCCGAAGCGGATCCCGCCGCCGCCTCCCTGCGGGATTGCGGGCCGCCAGCATCGCCTCCCCGCCGAGGTGGATGGTGCTTGTCCCGTCGGCATCAGGACCGGCCGGTCCGGTCCTCGTTGACGCCGCTGACCAGCATCTGATATATCAGTGGCGTGGTCAGCACTGCAGACTCGTCGCAGCGGCTGCCGGCTGTCCAGCGCGCAGTGGTGATCGGGGCGGGGATCGTCGGCAACAGCCTCGTCTATCACCTCACGCGCCTGGGGATGACCGACATCACGCTGCTCGACAAGGGGCCGCTGCCCAATCCCGGCGGCTCGACCGGGCACGCCTCCAACTTCATCTTCCCGGTCGATCACTCCAAGGAGATGACCCTGCTGACGCTCGAGAGCATGCGCCAGTACAAGGAGCTCGGCGTGTTCGTCGAGAGCGGTGGGATCGAGATCGCCCGCACCGAGGAGCGCATGCAGGAGCTCGCGCGGCGAGTCTCGTCGGCCAAGGCGTGGGGCATCGAACCGGTGGAGATGCTCACCCCGCAGCAGGTCAAGGAGCTCGTTCCCTTCATCAACGAGGAGCTGATCATCGGTGCCTTCTACACGCCCGGGGCGGGCGTGGTCGACTCGCTGCGCGCGGGCACGATCGTGCGCGAGCGCGCGCAGGAGGCCGGCCTGACGGTGTCGGCCAACACCGAGGTGCTCGGCATCATCGTCGAGGACGGGCGCGTGCGCCGGGTGCGGACGAGCCGGGGCGACATCGAGACCGAGCTGCTGGTCATCGCCTGCGGGGCCTGGAGCCCGCGGATCGCGCGCATGGCCGGCGCCTCGATCCCGCTGACCCCGATGGTCCACCAAATGATCGACATCGGTCCGGCCCCGCGGTTCGCCGACGCCAAGGGCATGATCGAGTTCCCGATCGTCCGCGACATGGACACCAACATGTATGAGCGCCAGGAGGGCACCGGCCTGGAGATCGGCTCCTACGCCCACCGGCCGATCACCCTCGACGCCGAGGAGATCCCCTCGATCGAGGAGGCGGCGCTCACCCCGACCGAGCTGCCCTTCACCCAGGAGGACTTCGATCCCCAGATGGAGATCGCCCTCGAGCTGATGCCGGAGATCGTCGGCGACGAGACCGTGGGCGTGAAGTACGCCATCAACGGCGTGCTCTCGGTCACCCTCGACGGGCTGCCGCTGCTCGGCGAGACGCCGGAGGTGGCGGGCCTGTGGTCGGCCGCGGCGATCTGGATCAAGGAGGGTCCCGGGGCAGGCAAGACCGTCGCCGAGATGATGGTCAACGGCGACTCCGAGATCGACGTCTACGAGTCCAACATCGCCCGCGTCTATCCCCACCACCGGACCCGCGCGCACGTTGTCGCCCGGGCCTCGGAGGGCTTCAATAAGATGTACGGGATCGTCCACCCGGGCGAGCAGTGGGAGTCCAGCCGCCGGGTCCGGCTCTCGCCGTTCTACGAGCGCGAGCGCGCCCTCGGCGCCACCTTCTTCGAGGCGGTGGGCTGGGAGCGGCCGCAGTGGTACGAGTCCAACGCCCGGCTGCTCGACGAGTACGGTGACCGCGTCACGCGCCGCGAGGCCGAGTGGGAGTCACGCTGGTGGTCGCCGATCATCAACGCCGAGCACCTGGCCATGCGCGACCGGGCCGGCATGGTCGACCTGACCGCGTTCGCGATCTTCGACATCGCCGGGCCCGGCGCGCTCGACGCGGTGCAGCGGATCGCCATGCGCCAGATGGACGTCCCGGTCGGTCGCGTCGTGTACACCCCGGTGCTGACCCCCGGTGGCGGCTTCAAGGCCGACCTGACGATCATGCGGATGGCCCATGACGTCTTCCGCGTGGTCACCGGCGGCGCCTACGGGATGGCGGACCTGAAGTGGTTCCGCGATCACCTGCCGGCCGACGGCTCGGCCCAGATCCACGATCAGACCAGCGCGTGGTGCACGCTCGGGCTGTGGGGACCGCGGGCCCGGGACATCCTCGCCGGCGTCACCTCCGATGACGTCTCGCACGAGGGCTTCCCGTTCGCGCGCTGCCGGACGATCGAGATGGGGCCGCTCGAGGTGCTGGCCTCACGGATCTCCTACGTCGGGGATCTCGGCTGGGAACTGTACGTGCCGATCGAGGAGGGCGCCCGGCTGTGGGACATCGTCGCCGAGGCCGGCGCACCCCACGGGGTCGTGCCCGTCGGCATCGGCGTCTACGGAACCACCGGCCGGCTCGAGAAGTGCTACCGGGCCTACGGCGCGGAGCTCGAGGGCGAGTTCACCGTCGTCGAGGCGGGGATGGCCTGGGGTAAGGTCAAGGACCAGGACTTCATCGGCAAGGAGGCGCACCTGCGCCACCGCGAGGAGGAGCCCGCTGCGCTCATGTGCACTCTGACCGTCGACGATCACACCTCGGCCTCCGGGGTCAAGCGCTACATGATGGGAGGCGAGCCGATCCTGACCCGCTCCGGCGAGCCGCTGACCGACGCCAAGGGCCGCCGCTCGTACGTCACCAGCGCCGGCGCGGGGCCGTCGATCGGCAAGCACATTCTGATGGCCTACCTCCCGCCCGAGCAGGCCGTGGCCGGCACCGAGCTGGCGGTCCAGTACATGGGCGAGCAGTACCCGGTGACGGTCGCCGTGGCCGATTCCACGCCGGTGTTCGACCCCGATAACGCGCGCATCCGCAGCTAACCATGCGCGGCGGGCGGTGTCGGCGATGAACGTGCTGGTCTGCGTCAAGCGGGTCCCCCTCACCGGCGGCAAGATGGTCCTGACCGACGACCAGCGGGCGATCTCCACGCGCCATCTCGGCTTCACCGTCAGCCCGCACGAGGAGTGCGCGGCCGAGGAGGCGGTGCGCATCGTCGAGGCGCACGGCGGCTCGTCGACCGTGCTGACGCTCGGTCCGGCCGAGGCCGAGGAGCAGCTGCGCGACATGATGGCGATCGGCATCGAACGCGCAATCCACCTCGTCACCGACGGCAGCGAGTGGGATCCCCAGGCTACGGCCGAGGCGATCATCGCGGCGGTCCAGGCCCAGCCCGAGCCCTTCGACCTGATCCTGTTCGGCAACGAGTCAGCCGACGCCGGCAACTACCAGGTGCCGATCCGCGTGGCCCATGCCCTGGGCCTGCCGTGCGTGACCGGCATCAAGGCCCTCACGCCCGGCGACGGCTCGGTGCGCTGCGAGCAGGAGGTTGCCGGCGGCCGCGATGTGTACGAGGTGAGCCTGCCCGCCGTGGTCAGCGTCAAGGAGGGCATCAACCTGCCGCGCTATCCCTCCGTGCCGGGACGGCTCCGAGCCAAGCGCAAGCCGCTCGATGCCTCCACGCCGGCGCCCTCGCCGGCCGGACTGGAGATGCAGCGGCTGGTGCTGCCGCCCGGTTCCGGCAAGCAAGTGGAGATCCTCGGTCAGGGGCCCGAGGCGGCACCCGCGGTCGTCGGCGTGCTGAGAGAACTGGGGCTGGTCTAGATGATCCTGGTGTGGATCGAAGACGCCGGCGATGAGCTCTCCCAGCAGGCGCTGGCCTTCGCCCGCGGCCTCGGCGAGGAGGTGCAGGCGGTGTCGATCGACGGCTCGGCGGGCTACGCCCCCGGCGCCTTCGCCCAGACCCTGGTCGAGGCGATCGAGTCGCGCGGCCCGAGCGCCGTGGTCGTCGCGGGAACCGAGCGCGGCAACGAGGTGCTCGCCCACGTCGCGGCGAAGCTCGATCAGCCGATGGCGGCCAACTGCACGGCCTTCACGCCCGCGGACCCGGCGACGGTCACGCGCGTGCGCTGGGGCGGAAGCCTGCTCGAGGAGGCCCTGCTACACGGCTCACCGCGGCTGGTGAGCGTGGCCGCGCATGCGGTCCCGGCCGAAGTGCCGGGTGGCGCGGCGATCGACACGCTGCAGGTGTCGGGATCGCTGTCGCCCGCCGATCAGGCGGTGCGGGTTCTCGAGCGCGTGGCGGCCGGCGGGGCCGGCGTGTCGCTGACCGACGCCGACGTCGTCGTCTCCGGTGGTCGCGGGGTCGGCTCGGCGGAAGGCTTTGCGGTGATCGAGGAGCTCGCGGCGCTGCTGGGTGGCGCGGTCGGCTGCTCGCGCGCGGTGACCAGCGCCGGCTGGCGGCCGCATACCGATCAGGTCGGGCAGACCGGGACCAAGGTCTCGCCGGAGATCTACATCGCCTGCGGGATCAGCGGCGCCACGCAGCACATGGCGGGGTGCAAGGGCGCGAAGAAGCTCCTGGCCATCAATCCCGACGGCGAGGCCTCGATCTTCGCCCACGCCGACTACGCGGTGATCGGCGATCTGCACGAAGTGCTCCCGGCGATCTCGGCCGAGATCAGGAAGGCGAAGGGGACATAGGCACCGTCGTCTCGGCGGTGCTGCTGGCTGGCGCGATCGCCATCAGCGCCACCCTGTTCGCCGTCCGGGTGCGCTTCCTCGGCCGGCTCGCCACCACCGCCCCGCCGGTGGACCGCTCGGGTCACGTCGGCCGCCGCGTGCGCAACGAGGCGACGATCGTCCTCGGGCAGCGCAAGCTGTTGCAGCGGCTCGTGCCGGGCCTCGTGCACGCATTCATCTTCTGGGGCTTCCTCGTCCTGCTGCCAACGATCCTGATCGCCCTCATCGGCGTCATCGACAAGCACGCGACGCTGCCGTGGCTCGGTCATCAGGGCTGGTTCGCGTTCCTGGTCGACCTGTTCGCCGTGCTCGTGCTGGTCGGCGTGGTCAGTGCCGTGTGGATCCGCAAGGTCCAGCGGCCGGAGCGCTTCAAGGGCAGTCATCTCGGCGAGGCCGACCTGATCCTGGCCATGATCGCGACGATCGCCACCTCGCTGCTGCTGTGGCACGCGTGCCGGATCGCGCTGGGCCTGAACGAGTGGCCGGCGTCCTCGGCGCCGGTCTCGGATGCGCTCTCGCACCTGTTCGCCGACAACGGCGTCACCCGCGTGCTCGAGCGCGTGTTCGCCTGGGTGCACGTGCTGACCATCCTCGCCTTCCTCGCCTACCTGCCGCACTCCAAGCACCTGCACATCGCCACCGCGGCGATCAACGTGTGGTTCGCCCGCACCGGTCCGGGCGGCCGGCTCGAACCGCTGCGCTTCGATGACGAGAACGTGCCCGAGGACGAGATCCGCTTCGGCGCCGGCACCGCCGCCGACCTCACCTTCAAGCAGGTGCTTGACACCTATTCCTGCACCGAGTGCGGTCGCTGCCAGGACGCCTGCCCGGCCTTCGCCACCGGCAAGGTGCTCTCGCCCAAGCTCCTGATCATGGGCTTGCGGGACCAGATCTTCGCCGACGGCGGCTCGGTGCTGCGCGCGCGGGGAGTGAGCGACAGCGGCAGTGACGAGGACGCGAGCGCAGGCCCGCCGGAGCTCGCCGGCCTGGTGCCCGGCGCGGTGCCCGAGGAGTCAGTGTGGGACTGCGTCACCTGCGGCGCCTGCGTCCAGGCCTGCCCGGTGTCGATCGAGCACGTCGACCACATCGTCGACCTGCGCCGGCACCTGGTGATGGTGGAGTCGAACTTCCCCACGGAGGCCGAACCGATGTTGCGGGACATCGAGCGCGCGTCGAACCCGTGGGGGAAGGCACAGGGCGAGCGGGCTGACTGGGCGGCGGAGCTCGGGGTCCGGGTGCTCGAGCCGGGCGATGAGGCGCCCGAATACCTCTACTGGGTCGGCTGCGCATCCTCGTTCGACGAGCGCGCTCGGCGCACCGCTGAGTCGACGGCGAAGCTGCTGCAGACTGCGGGCGTCGACTTCGCGATCCTCGGCCCGCGTGAGAGCTGCACCGGTGACCCCGCGCGGCGGATGGGCAACGAGTACGTCTTCCAGGCCTTCGCCGAGCAGAACGTCGAGACGCTCAACGACGCCGGGGTGCACAAGATCATCGCCAACTGCCCCCACTGCTTTAACACGCTCGCCAACGAGTACCCCGACTTCGGCGGCCGCTACGAGGTGATCCACCATTCCGAGCTGCTCTCACAGCTCGTCCGTGACGGCGGGCTGAAACCCCAGCGCTCCGAGGGGCTGCCGATCACCTACCACGACTCCTGCTACCTGGCGCGCCACAACGATGTGCTCGACTCGCCCCGCGAACTTGTGGCCGCCGTCGGCGAGCCGGTGGAGATGAAGCGCTCCGGCAAGCAGACGTTCTGCTGCGGCGCCGGAGGAGCGCACATGTGGATGGAGGAGCGGGGTGGGCCGATCAACGAGGAGCGCGTGCGCGAGGCCGCGGGCACCGGCGCCGGCACGCTCGCCGTCGCCTGTCCCTACTGCGCGGTCATGCTCGACGATGGCGTCCAGAGCACCGGCGACGAGCTGCGCGTGGTCGACGTGGCCACGCTGCTGGCGGAGTCGATCGCGGACCCGCCGGCAACGTAGCCACGCGCCTGCGACCGGTCAGACCGCCGAGATCTCCTTGACCTGCGTCAGCCGGATGCTGTTGCCGGACGGATCGCGGAAGCCGGAGTCGATCCCGTAGGGCCGGTCCTCCGGGGTCTCGGTGAACTCGACGCCGCGGGCCCTCAGCTCCTCGTAGGAAGCCCGGCAGTCGTCCGTCGTGAGGAACACCGTCCCCGCGAAGCCCTTGGCCACGAGGTCGCGGATCTGCGCACCGGTGGCTGCATCCACCATCGGCGGGCCGGGGATGGCCATCAGCACGATCGAGATATCGGGCTGGTCGGCCGGGCCAACCGTCAGCCAGCGGAAGTTGCCCATCTCGGGAAGCGTCACGTCCGAGCGCACCTCCATCCCGAGCTTCTGCGTATAGAACGCGAGCGCCTCATCCTGATCGGTCACCCACAGCTGCGCAGTGGATAGCTTGATCATCTTCTCCCTCCCTTTCGAGGTCGGATAACACGGTGCCGCAGACGCTATTGCCGCCTCTCGCCGCTGTCTTCTCGAAACGTGCGGCGTTGCGGGCGCCCGTACGCGCGGGCGACGCACCACGGGATCATCGCGTGTGCGGCGGCCGGGGGATGGGCGGCGCGGTAGGCCGTCGGGGACATGCCGAAGGTGCGTGTGAAGCTCGTGGTGAACGAGCCCAGGCTCCGCAGCCCGACCGAGAGGCAGATGTCCAGGACGGAGTGGTCGGTGGTCCGGAGCAGGGCGGCGGCGCGCTCGAGCCGGCGGGTCAGCAGGTAGCCGTGCGGAGACTCGCCGAAAGCGCGGCGGAACTCCCGACTGAAATGGGCCCGGGAGAGCCCCGCCGCAGCGGCCAGATCGTCGACGTCGAGCGGCTCGAAATAGCGCGCGTCGGCGAGGTCTTTCGCTCTCAGCAGGTGACGCGCGGGGGGATCGAACGCCATCCCGCAAAGTATCGCGCCCGCCTGCCGAGATGTTTCCCGGCCGCCGAGATGCTTCCCGGCCGCCGCTGCGGCGACACCGGGACCGAGACGCCTGCGATCGCGGTCAGGCTGGGTGGAAATCAAGCAGCGCCTCGAGCTGGCTCTCCAGCCCCGCGCTGCCGACATTGCGCCGCTGCAGCGGCAGCCCGATGCGCTCGGCGGCACGCTGGGCGGCGGCCTCCGTCGCGGGAGTGGGGTGCTGCGACAGCCACACGACACGACGGTAGTGGCGGAAGTACTCATCGCGCAGCTCGGGGTGGCGGTCGAGCCCCAACTCGCGCACCACGGTGTGCTCGAAGGTGCGCGCGAGGAAGTCGGTGAGGAAATAGGTGCCCGGCTCCTCCTCAAGCGCCGCACGCACCTCCTCGCGGGCGAACACGTCGTAGCAGTGCTCACCCTCCAGTCGCCGCACTCCCGCGCGATCGAGCACCGCGTCGATCGCGCCGTAGCTTCCGCAGTCCCCGTAGGCCACAGCGACCGCGTTGTAGCGCGGGGTCAGCCGATTGAGCGCGCGCTCGAGCTCGGGCGCGATCCGCTCCGGGCGGTTGTGCAGCAGCGCCGGGAGCGGGTGCACGTCGATCGACCAGCCACGGCGCCGGGCGATGCCCTGGACCTCGGCGGCGAGCGCTCCACAGGCTACGACGGCGCTGCTCATCCCGGAAATGCGAGCTGGTCGATGAACAGGTCGTTGAAATCGGCCCGGCCAGAGAGTTCGACATACTCCACCTCGCGGAGGATCGAGTGGGCCTCGGCCCGCTCGCGCAGCGACAGCGCGGCGATCTTCGCCCCCTCGCCGGCGACGTTGCCGGCCGACACGATCCTGGGCAGCGCCAGCTTCGGCACGAGCCCGATCCGCACCGCGCTCAGCGGCGTGAGGTAGGCGCCGAAGCTGCCGGCCAGCAGCACCTGCGTGATCTCTTCCGGCTCGACCTCGAGCTCGCGCAGGAGGATCTGCCAGCCAGTGGCGATCGAGGCCTTGGCGAACTGGAGCTCGCGGACGTCGCGCTGGGACAGAAACACCGAGTCGGCGGGCTCGGGGCCTCGCCACTGCAGCACGAACACGCGCTCCTCGCCGATCTTGGTCAGCCGCTCGGACAGCCCGGGGTGCAGCTCGGCCGCCTGCTCGTCGGGGATAAAGCGTCCCGAGTGGTCGAGCAGCCCGGCGTGGACCAGCTCGGATACCGCATCGACGAGCCCCGAGCCGCACATGCCGACTGCCCCCACGTCGCCGATCACGTCAAGCGCGAGCTCGTCGCCGTCGATCTTCACGCCCTCGATCGCGCCGTCTGCCGCTCGCATCCCGCATTTGATCTGGGCAGCCTCGAAGGCCGGCCCGGCGGGGGCGGCGGTGGCCAGCACCCGTTCGTTTGAGCCGACCGCAATCTCGCTGTTGGTGCCGACGTCGATGAACAGTCTGAGCCGCCGGTCGCGCGTGAGCCCGGTGGCCAGCATGCCGGCGACAATGTCGCCGCCGACGTAGGCGCCGAGCGACGGGAACACGAACGCCGGGGCGCGCGGGTGCACGCGGACGCCGAAGTCCGCGGCCGTGGCCGGCGGGAACGTGTGGGTGGCGACCACGAACGGCGCCATCGACAGCGGCTCGGGATCGATGCCGAGCGCCAGCTGCATCATTGTCACGTTGCCGCAGACGGTGATCTCGTAGACCTCGGCGTGCTGCACCTCGGCCTCCGTGCACACCTCCTCGGTCAGCTCGGCCATCGTCTCGTGGGCCCGCTCGCGCAGCGCGGTGAGGGCGGTGGGATCCATCATCGTCGACGAGATCCGGGTGATCACGTCGGCGCCGTAGGGCTGCTGGCGATTGAGCATCGAGCGCACCGCTGCCGGCTGACCGCTCTCGAGATCGATCAGCGTCGCCACGACGGTGGTGGTGCCGAGGTCGAAGGCGATCGCGAAGCGCCGGGCCGTCGTGTCTCCCGGCTCGACCTCGATCAGCTCCTCGTCGCAGATCACCGCGGTGACGTCGAAATGCGCGGACCGCAGCGTGCCCCCGAGCGTGCGGAGCAGGTCGAGCGATGCGCTCGGCTCGAGGTCATCGATCGCGTCGAGCAGCCGCTGCAGGTCGGGCCGCTGATCCTCGAGCGAGGGCTCCTCGAGCACCACGTGACGCTTCTGCACCGACGGCCGCAGGATCACGTGGCGCCCGACCCCGGCCAGGGCCGCCTTCGGCCGCGTTTGCAGCGGCGGCACCTCGATCACCAGATCGCTCCGGGCGCCCGCCCGGCAGGCGAGCCGCCAGCCCTCTCGCAGCTCATCGGGGCTGAACGCCCGCCGATCGATGCTGTCGATCGGCAGCTCGCCGGAGACGACACGCACCTTGCACTTCTTGCACGTGCCGTGGCCGCCGCACGTCGAGTCGATGGCGATCCCGTTCCAGCTCGCGGCGTCGAACACCGGGGTGCCGCTCGGCACCCGTACCTCTGTGCCGTCGGGGAGGAAGCGCAGACGGACCCGCTCGGACCCGTCGCTCGGCTGGGCCTCTGGTTCGGGCACGATCGGCCGCGGCGCGCGTCGTGGGGACAGAGGGCTCACGACGCTCCGGCAATCTCCCGGGCGGCGGCCTGGCGCGCGCGGTGGGCGGCGATCCAGCCCGTCCCCCAGGGATCGTGACCGAGCAGCAGGTCCGCCGCCCGCACACTCTCGACGCAGACCTCGGCGGTGGACATGATCGCGCTGGTCAGTCCGGCGGCCATGGCCATCGGCAGGAAGGCAGCGCCCAGCACGTGGCGCTGCGGCAGTCCGAAGGACACATTGGATGCGCCGAGGCACATGTTGACGCCGAGCTCGTCACGGATCAGGCTGATCGTCTCCAGGGTGATGGTGACGGCCTCGGTGTCCGCGCCGACGGTCATGGCCAGCGGGTCGATGATCACGTCGGCGGCAGCGATTCCGTGGTCGCCGGCGGCGCTGACGATCTTGCGCGCGCACTCGAGCCGCTTCGCCGGCGTCTCGGGGATTCCGGTCTCGTCGTTGGCCAGCCCGATCACCGCGGCGCCGTGGCGGGCGACGAGGGGCAGGATCTCATCAAGGCGCTCATCCTCGGCGGTGACCGAGTTGACGAGCGCACGGCCCTCATAGACCGAGAGGCCGGCCTCGAGCGCCTCGATCACCGAGGAGTCGATGCAGATCGGCACGTCGACGGCCTCCTGCACGGTGCGCAGCATCGCCTGCAGCAGCTCGGGCTCATCGACGAGCGGGATCCCGGCGTTGACGTCGAGCATGTCGGCTCCGGCCTGCACCTGGGCCAGCGCGTCCACGGTCACGGTCGAGAGATCTCCTCCGCGCAGTTCCTCAGCGAACGCCTTGCGGCCCGTGGGGTTGATCCGCTCGCCGATGATGCAGAACGGCTGCTCGGCGCCGATCGTGACGGTACTAGACCGCGATCGAAGCACTGTATCCATGCTCTTCCCTTTCGACTCGGGGCGGGATGCCCAGGCGTGTGCACAGCTTTGCGATGCCGGCGTCTTTGCGGAACGAGATGAAATGAAGGCCGGCGACCCCTGGCAGCGACAGCGCGTGGGCGGCGAGCTCATAGGCGATGTCGAAGCACTCGACCTCAGGGTCGGCCGCCTGCTCGACCCGAGCGACCGTCTCCGACGGAACGTCGAGCCCCGGCACCTTGGTGGCGACGAATCGCATCCCGCCCACGGTGCGCAGGATGCAGATCGAGGGGATCAGGGCGATGCGCTCGGTCAGGCCAGTGTCGTGAGCGGCGCGGAAGAAGCGCCCGAGCATGTCGGGGCGATAGCAGATCTGCAGCTGCAGAAAGCGGGCGCCGGCCAGCGCCTTCTTGTCCGCCCGCCTGACCCGGTACTCGTACGGCGGCGTTCCCGGGTTCTCGACCGCGCCGACGAAGAAGTGCGGAGCCGGATCGATCGGCCGGCCGGAGAGGTAGCGGCCGCTGCGCAGCGTCCGGGTCAGCGAGATCAGCTGCGGCGCGTCGAGGTCGAACACGCGTCGGGCCTGCGGCTCGTCGCCGGCGGTGACGTCATCGCCCGTCAGCGCGCAGACGTTCTCGATGCCGTGCAGCGCCGCGCCCATCAGATCAGCCTCGAGCGCGAGGCGGTTGCGATCGCGGCAGACCAGCTGCATGATCGGCTCGACCCCCGCCTGCTGCAGAGCGATGGCCACGGCCAGCGGCGAGCAGTGAGCGTGGGCGGAGGGATTGTCTGTGGCGTTGTAGGCGTCGACGAACGGCCGCATCGGCTCGAGCTGGTGGAGGATCTCGCCGTAGCCGCCGCCGTCGATCACCGGCAGCTCCGCCGTGACCACGAACTCGCGCGCGCTGAGCTTGCGCTCAAGCTTCGACATCCGCCCCGGCCTGCCATCCAGCCGGAACCTCGCGGTCGCGGCCGGTGAAGAGGTTGAGCCAGGCTGAGGTACCGGTCAGCTGGTTGTCGACCGGTGGCCGCAGGTCATCGATGTGTCCCCGCCAGAGCGGCAGCCGCTCCGAGCGCTCGTAGGCCTTCAGCCACACGCACCGCATCTCCGGGTACACCTCGCAGTTGCCGTTGCTGCGCACGCCGCCGCAGGGCCCGTTGCGAAGCGTCTTGGGACAGGTCATCGGGCAGGTCATCCCGGTGGAGTGCAGGACGCACTGCCCGCACTGCCTGCAGCCCCAGACCCTCTCCTTCACCGCATGCTCAGCCCGCGTGAGCAACGCGCCCGCGGCCGAGGCCGCCGATGAGCTCCTACCGGGGGCACCGCCCGTCGGTGGGGTGCCCGAGCTGGTCATGGCGTGTCCTTTCGCATCGCTGCCCGCACGGTCATGCCGGGACCCGGTCGCGCCGCAACTGGATCAGCTCTTTGGCCTTCTTGACCGCGGAGGAGGCATCGGCCGAATACCCGTCGGCGCCGACGGCGTCGGCGTACTCCTGGGTGACCGGGGCGCCGCCGACCATGACGATCACCTTGTCGCGCAGGCCGGCCTTCTCCAGCGCGTTGATGTTGGCCTTGAACATCGGCATCGTCGTGGTGAGGAAGGCGGAGAAGCCGACCACGTCCGGGTTGTGCTCCTCGATCTGCTCGATGAACTTCTCCGGCGGCACGTTGACGCCGAGGTCGATCACGGTGAAGCCGGCCCCCTCGAGCATGATGTTGCAGAGGTTCTTGCCGATGTCGTGGACGTCGCCCTTGACCGTGCCCATCAGGAACGTCCCCACCTGCCGCGTGTCCGTTTCGGCCAGCAGGGGCCGGAGGATGTCCAGCGCGCCCTGCATCGCCCGCGCGGCGATCAGCATCTCGGGCACGAAGTAGTCGCCGCGCTCGAACCGCGCCCCGACCTCCTCGAGCGAGGGGATCAGAGCGTCGTAGAGCATCCGCTCCGGCTCGAGTCCCTGCTCGAGACCCTCGTTCACCCCATCCTTCACCGCCGGGGCGTTGCCCACCAGTGTCTCGTCGAAGAGCATCTGGATGATCTCCTCGTTGGTCATGCGGCGTTCTCTCCTTCCTCTCTGTGGCCAAGGCGGCGGCTCAGCGAGCGCGCCTGTTCGATCAGGACCGGTTTCAGCTCCTGGATGCGCAGCGGCGTCATCCGCACGGTCGGCCCAGTGATGCTGAACGCGGCGATCACGGCGCCGCCCGCGCCGCGCACCGGCGCGGCCATCGCGGCGAGCCCCGGCTCGAGCTCGTCGATCGCCGTGGCGATGTCGGTGCGCCGGACCTGCTCGAGATCGGCGCGCAGCAGCTTTGGGTCGGTGATCGTCTCGGGCGCGTAACGGGTGAGCGGTCCGGCGGGAGTGGCCGCCCGCCCGAAGGCCATGAACACCTTCCCGACCGCGGTGCAGTGGTAGTCCACGGTGCGCCCGAGCCATTGCCCCGTGCCGAGAAAGTGGCGGCTGTCGACCTGGGCAACGTGCTCGACCCCCTGGCTGGCCGGCACGGCGAGGTTGATCGTCTCGCCGCTGGCCTGGGCCAGCGCATCGAGCGCAGGACGCGCGCGTTCGACGACGTTGCGCTCGAGCATGCTGCGCTCGGCCACGCGGAGGATCGCCGGTCCCGGACGCAGGCGCCCGCGCTGGCCGTCCTGTTCGACGAGGCCGCGCCGCTCCAGCGCGCTGAGCAGCCGCGAGGCGGTGCTCTTGGGGATGCCGCTTGCCGTGGCCAGCTCGGCGAGCGCCACCGGCTCCTCGCTCTCCAGGACGCGGACGAGCAGATCGGCACCGCGGTCGACGGCGGTGGTGCCGTGGGCGGGGGAATCAGCGGGCATGGGGTGGGGTGGACCGGTCCGAGAAAGCTTGGAACTCTTGTTTCACAAACGGTATATTAGAGCCGCCACGGGCGGCGTCAAGACCCCAAACCCCGGAGGAGGCCAGCTTGTTCGTCAACGCCATGCCGCGATACGAGATCCTCAGCGAGGACGCGATGGCCACCCTGGACCGGGGCTGGCGGCGGATCGTCTCCGAGCTCGGGATCGAGTTCCTGCTCCCTGAGGCCGTCGAGCTGCTGCGAGACGCGGGCCAGATCGTCGAGGACGAGAACCGGGTGCGGTTCGATCCCGAGTTCATCCTCGAGCAGGTGGCCAAGGCGCCGTCGGAGTTCGAGCTGCAGGCCCGCAACCCGGAGCGCACCGCCCACATCGGCGGCCACCACATGGTGTTCGCGCCCGTGTACGGCTGTCCGTTCATCCGCGAGGGCGACGTGCGCCGCGACGCCAAGATGGCCGACTTCGAGAACCTCGTCCGCCTGGCCCAGTTCTTCCCGGAGCTCGACTCTCCCGGCGGCACGATCTGCGAGCCCGAGGACCGGCCGCTTGACTCGCGTCACCTCGACATGGTGTTCGCGCTGCAGACGCTGAGCGACAAGCCCTACATGGGCTCGGTGACCTCGGGTCCGAACGCCGCCGACACGATCCGGATGGGCGAGATCCTGTTTGGGGGCCGCGAGGCGATCGAGCGGGCGCCGGTGTCGATCTCGCTGATCAACGTCAACTCGCCGTTGCGCTACGACGACCGCATGCTGGCGGCGATGTTCGAGTACGTAAAGGCCGCACAGGCGGTGGTGATCACGCCGTTTCTCCTGATGGGGGCGATGTCACCGGTCTCGCTGCCGGCCACGCTCGTGCAGCAGATGGCCGAGGGGCTGGCCGGGATCGCGCTCGCCCAGTTGATCCGACCGGGCGCGCCGGTGGTGTTCGGCTCGTTCCTCTCCAACACCGACATGCAGTCGGGCTCGCCGTCGTTCGGCACGCCGGAGTCGGGCATCGGGGTGCTGTGCACGGGCCAGATCGCGCGGCATTTCGGGCTGCCGTGGCGCGGCGGCGGAGCGCTCAACGCGTCGCAGACCGTCGATGCCCAGGCCGCCTACGAGTCGCTGATGACCTTCCTGCCCACCTTCCTGGCCGGAGCGAACTTTGTCATGCACTCGGCCGGTTGGCTCGAGGGCGGCCTGGTGTCCTGCTACGAGAAGTTCATCGTCGACGTCGAGCTCCTGCGCGAGCTGCGCCACGAGTTCACGCCGCTGGAGATCGACGACGCCTCGCTGGCCTTCGACGCCCATGTCGAGGTCGGCGCCGGCGGCCACTTTCTCGGCGCCGCGCACACGCTCGAGCGCTTCCGCGACTGCTTCTACCGCCCGCTGCTCTCCTCGACGGAGAACTTCGACCGCTGGTCCAAGCGGGGCGCGCTCGACACCACCGCGCGGGCGAGCAACATCTGGCGTGAGTCGCTGGAGAGCTACGAGGCGCCGCCGCTCGACGACGCGGTGCGGGCTGAGCTCGAGGAGTTTGTGGTGCGGCGGCGTGCGGAGCTGGGGGACTAGGCCCGGCCCCGCCCCGGGGTGGTTGGCCGGCGCTAGCGCCTCATCGCGCTGCGCACCCAGGCGATGAACACCGCCTGGAAAGGCAGCCGGGCGTAGAGCGCTCTCGAGCCGCCGGGGACGTGCGGGAACTCGTCGGGGTGCAACGCCATGTGCACGTTGGCCGGGAAGACGGCGATCAGGGTGGCGATCAGCCACCAGCCGCCGAGTCGCCGCGTGCGCGGGTGCATCAGCGCCGCGCCGCCGGCCGCCTCGGCGACGCCGCTGGTGTAGACCATCGCCATCGGCGCCGGGATGTAGGGCGGCACAATCCGGCCGTAGACCTTGGGGATGACGAAGTGCAGGGCGCCGGCGAGGATGAACACCGGCCCGGCCAGGACGCGGAGCGCGCGCATGGCGCGAACGCTATCGCTCCGCCGCCGCCTCGGCGTCGAGGCGGCGCACGGCGTAGCCGGCTGCCTCGAGCGCGGCGGTGATGCGCTCGCTGTGCTCGGTGCCGCGCGTCTCCAGCGTGATCTCGACTCCGGTTTCCCGGACGTGCAGCGGCACGCCCTCGCGGACGTGGTCGAGTTGGACGACGTTGCCGCCGGCCTGCGCGATCAGCGCCAGCAGTCCGGCCAACCCTCCCGGGCGGTCGGGAATGCGGGTGAACAATCGCGCCCGTCGTCCGGCCATCGTCTCGTGTCGCCACGCGGTCGTGGCCAGCAGTCCGGCGTCGACATTGCCGCCGGAGAGCACGACCACCGTCGAGCCGACCCTGGGCACGTTCAACTGCCCGGCCAGCAGTGCGGCCACACCGACGGCGCCGGCCCCCTCGACGACCAGCTTCGAGCGCTCGAGCAGCCACACCATCGCCTCGGCGATGTCGTCCTCGCCGACCACGACGAACTCGTCGACCCACCGCTCGACCAGGGGCAGCGTGAGCTCGCCGGGCCGCTTGACGGCGATTCCGTCGGCGATCGTCGGCAGCGCATCAAAGGTCTGCGGCGCGTGCGCGCGTAGCGACCCGGGGAAGGCGGCGCAGGCGTCGACCTGCACGCCGACGATCCGCACCTTCGGCCGCACGCGCTTGATCGCCCCGGCGACACCGGAGATCAGCCCGCCGCCGCCCACCGGGACGACGACGGTGGCCAGGTCCGGCGCGTCCTCGAGCAGCTCGAGTCCCAGCGTGGCCTGTCCGAGGATCACGTCGGGATCGTCGAAGGGGTGGACGAACACCGCGCCGGTCTCCATTGCCCGGTGCTTCGCCGCCACCACGCAGTCGTCGACCGACTCGCCGCCCAGGGTGACGGTGCCGCCGAACGCCTCGACCGCGGCCACCTTGGCCACCGGTGCCTCGGTGGGCATGAACACCTCGCAGGGAAGGCCGCTGGCGCGGGCGGCATAGGCCAGCGATTGACCGTGGTTGCCCGCGCTGCCCGCCACCACCCCGGTCGGCTCGTGGAGCCGAGACAGCTTGTGCGTCGCGCCGCGGAGCTTGAACGAGCCGGTCCGCTGGAGGTTCTCGGCCTTGAGCAGGATGCTCGCGCCGCAGCGATCAGAGAGGCTGCGCGAGCTGAGGATCGGCGTATGGCGGGCGAGCTCGGCGACGATCCCGCGGGCCTGCTCTGCGTCGCCGGCGGCCATGCGGGCCGCTGTGTCCTCAGCGCTGCCGACTGGAGCGGTCGAGCTCATCGATGAGGCCAGAATAGGCACTCTGGCCGCGGTTTTCAGACATCCGCCACTCGGCCGATACGTCTTGGCTCGCGGTCGGGCCACTGGTAGACTCGTAATCGATGACTCATATATCAGCCGTGTACGCTGGAGCTCGTTCCCGCGCTCACGGATGACGACGCAGGCATCACGCGCGGCCGGGCACGCGAGGCCGCCTCGGGAGTTGCTCGCCGACCGGGCGTATGCCGAGTTGCGCGACCGCATCGTCACGCTGCGGATCCCGCCCGGGGCGCCGATTGACGAGGACCAGCTCGGCGCCGAGCTGCAGATGGGTCGCACTCCGGTGCGCGAGGCGATCAAGCGGCTGGCGCTGGAGAACCTCGTCACCGTGTTCCCGCGGCGGGGCACGTTCGCCTCGGAGATCAACATCACCGATCTGGCCCACATCTCCGACGTGCGGGCGCAGCTCGAGGGGCACGCGGCGTATCGGGCCGCGCAGCGGATCACTGAGGCCGAGCGCGCCGAGCTCGCCGAACTGCTGGCCGAGCTCGAGAACAGCGACGGTCCCGACGACCTCGAGCGGCTGATGGCGCTCGACGCCCGGGTGCACCGCTTCATCTATCGCTGCGCAGGCAATCCGTATCTGGAGGAGACGCTGGCGGGGTACTTCAACCTGTCATTGAGGATCTGGCACCTGGTCATCGACCGGCTGCCACACCTGCTCGCGCGCGTTCACGAACACGAGGACGTGCTGCGGGCAATCGAAGCGGGAGATGCCGATGGGGCGAGGGAGATCCTCGCCGAGCACATAGCCACCTTCGAGCGCGAGATCCGCGCCGTGCTGTAGGAGGAGAGACGAGAATGAGCTACGACAAGATCATCGTCGGTGGCGGGTCGGCCGGCTGTGTGCTGGCCAACCGGCTGAGCGCAGACCCGGGATGCCGGGTGCTGGTGCTCGAGGCCGGCAGGATGGACTCGCTGTGGGATGTCTACATCCACATGCCGGCCGCGCTGTCGTTCCCGATCGGCAACCGCTTCTACGACTGGAAGTACGAGTCCGAGCCCGAGCCGCACATGAACGGGCGCCGCGTATACCACGCGCGCGGAAAGGTGCTCGGAGGATCCTCGAGCATCAACGGGATGATCTTCCAGCGCGGCAATCCGCTCGACATGGAGCGCTGGGGCGCGGACGAGGGGATGGCCACCTGGGACTACGCCCACACGCTGCCCTACTTCAAGCGGATGGAGACGTGCCTCGCCGGAGCCGACACATGGCGCGGCGGCGAGGGCCCGCTGGTGATGGAGCGAGGTCCGGCCACGAGCCCGCTGTTCACGGCCTTCTTCGAGGCGGTGCAGCAGGCCGGCTACGACCTCACCCAGGACGTCAACGGCTACAAGCAGGAGGGCTTCGCCCCGTTTGACCGCAACATCCATCGCGGCCATCGGCTGAGCGCGGCGCGCGCCTACCTGCATCCGGTAAAGCGCCGGCCGAATCTCGAGGTGCGCACGCGGGTGATGGTCAACCGCGTGCTGTTCGACGGCCAGAAGGCCGTCGGGGTGGAGGTCGTCGAGAAGGGGCAGGTTCGGCGGATCAACGGCGATGACGTGATCCTGTGCGGCGGGGCGATCAACTCGCCCCAGCTGCTGCAGCTCTCCGGCGTCGGTAACGCCAAGGAGCTCGAGGCGGTCGGCGTACGCCCGGTCCACGATCTGCCCGGAGTGGGGGAGAACCTTCAGGACCACCTCGAGGTCTATGTGCAGTACGCCTCCAAGCAGCCGGTGTCGGTCGCCCCGGCGATGAAGTGGCGCAACCGCCCCAAGGTGGGGGCGCAGTGGCTGCTGTTCCGCAGCGGTCCCGGCGCGACCAACCACTTCGAGGCGGGCGGGTTCGTGCGCTCCAACGACGACGTCGCCTATCCGAATCTGATGTTCCACTTCCTGCCCATCGCCATCCGCTACGACGGCTCGGCGCCGCAGGGCCATGGCTACCAGGTGCACGTCGGGCCGATGTATTCCGACGCCCGTGGCACGGTGAAGATCATCTCCACCGACCCCATCCGGCATCCGGCGATCCGCTTCAACTACCTCTCGACCGAGCAGGACCGGCGCGAGTGGCCCGAGGCCGTGAACTGCGCGCGCAAGATCCTCACCCAGCCGGCCTTCGACCAGTACAACGCCGGCGAGCTTTCGCCAGGCAAGTCGGTCACGACGGACGAAGAGATTCGTAACTGGGTGGCGCGCGACGCCGAGACGGCGCTGCATCCGTCGTGCACGTGCAAGATGGGCGTGGGCTCGGACGCTGTGGTCGATCCGATGAGCATGAAGGTGCACGGGCTCGAGGGGGTCCGCGTGGTCGACGCCTCGGTGATGCCCTACGTCACCAACGGCAACATCTACGCGCCCACGGTCATGCTCTCCGAGAAGGCCGCCGACCTGATCCGCGGTGACACGCCGCTTGAGCCGCTGGGCGCGCCCTTCTATCGCCACGAGCGGGGCGCGGAGGCGCCTCAGGCGACCGCTCACTGAGCCCGGGTGGCGTCGGCGGCCCGACGGCGGCCGGCGCCATGGGCCCGCGCGCTATTCGTGTCTGCGCGAGGGCGTCAGCACGACGGTCTGCAGCTCGGTGAAGGAGTGCATCACGTGCGCTCCACCAACCTTGCCGATGCCGCTGTCGCTGCCCGCGCGGCCGCCGAACGGCAGCTGCGCCTCCCAGTAGTTGCTCGACTCGTTGATGTTGACCCAGCCGGTGCGGACCCGGTCGGCAAACTCAAGCCCGGCGGCCAGATCGGCGGTGAAGATCGCGGCCAGCAGGCCGTAGGGCGAGGCATTGGCGGCGTCGATCGCCTCCTGCAATGAGTCGATGACCACCACGGGGGCCACCGGTCCGAACGTCTCCTCCTGGGCGACGCGGGCGTCGGCCGGCACGCCCGCCAGCACCGTCGGCTCCCAGTAGAGGGAGGTGGGAAAGCCCTCGGCGCGGGCTCCACCGGTGACCGACCGGGCACCGTGCTGCACGGCATCGCCGACGTGCTCGTCCATCTTGGCCGCCACCGGCTCGTTGTTGAGCGGGCCCATGGTGGTGGCGTCATCGAACGGGTCGCCGAGCCGGATCTCCGCCGCCACGCGGCGGCCGAGCAGCTCGACGAACTGGTCGGAGACGGCGCGATGGACGAGCAGCCGCTCCCCCGCGGTGCAGCTCTGCCCCGCGCAGAGGAAGCAGGCGCTGAGCGTGGCCTCGACGGCGGCCTCGACGTCGGCGTCCTCCATCACCACCAGCGGTCCGTTGCCGCCCATCTCCAGCAGCGCCGCCTTGCCCGCCGCGGCCTGGCCGACGAGGCGGCCGGTAGCGGTCGAGCCGATGAAGCCGACGCCGGCGACGTCAGGGTGGCGGGCGATCTCATCGCCGACCACCGGGCCCGGGCCGGTGACGAGGTTGAACACCCCGGGTGGCAGATCGGCATCGGCGATGCAGCGGGCCAGCTCGACCGCGCACACCGCGGTCGACGGCGCCGGCGTCCACACCACCGCGTTGCCGCAGGCCAGCGCCGGCGCGATCAGCTCGGCCGGCATCGTGTACGGCCAGTTCCAGGGGCTGATCACGCCCACCACGCCCCGGGCCCGCCGTACGAGCATCACCCGCTTGCCGGCGGAGACGGAGTTCGGCAGCTCACCGCCGAGACGCTTGGCATCCTCGGCGGCCATCCGCCAGTACTCGACGAGCTCGTCCACCTCGCCATAGGCCTCGGCCTGCAGGGGCTTGCCCTGATCGAGGGTGAGCGTGCGAGCCAGCTCGTCGCGCCGGCTCTCGATGATGTCGCCGACGGCGTGCATCTTCGCCGCCCGCTCGAAGGCCGTCCGCCGCGCCCAGCCGTCGGCGGCGCCGCGGGCGGCGGCGATCGCGCGGCGGGCGTCCTCGCGGTCCCCCTGGGGCACACTGGCGATCGTCTCGCCGGTGGCCGGGCTGGTGGCCTCGAAGGTCTCCCCGGCGCTGCTCGGACGCCAATCGCCGCCGAGAAACATCTGCATAGAGGCGCCGGCGGACATCGCGCTCAGCGGACGCGCCGGTCGGCGCAGGGGATCGATTTTGCGTGCGTTGACACAGTTAGACAACTGATATATAACCGCCTCATCAGGACTGGGTCAATGAGTGCAAGGAATGGACAGCGCGCCAGACGCCCTGGTCTGGCCGCGGGCCCAACCGTGATGTTCGAGTGGCCGTGCGTCGTGGCGCGGGGCCGGGGAGGTTGATTGATGGCAACCGCAGAGGCGCCGCCGAGCGCAGCGTCGACCGATAGTCAGGATCTCGCTCAGTTCGGCTACAAGCAGGAGCTGGATCGCTCACTGGGGAGCTTTTCGGCCTTCGCGGCAGGCTTCAGCTACATCTCGATCCTGACCGGCGTTACCGCGCTGTTCGGATTCGGCTACCTGAACGCGGGACCCGGCGTGTGGTGGACGTGGCCCGTCGTCGTCGCCGGTCAGTGTCTGGTGGCGCTGTGCTTCATGGAGATGGCGGGCCAGTTCCCGATCGCCGGCTCGGTCTACCAGTGGTCCAAGCAAGTCGCCGGCGCGTTCTCCTCGTGGATGGTCGGCTGGATCTACATCGTCGGGGCGATCGTCACGATCGCGGCCGTCGCGGTCGACTGGCAGGTCGTGCTGCCCCAGATCACGACGAGCTTCCAGTTCTTCGGCAGCGCCACCGACGCCGGCACCACGCTGACCAAGGGCGGCGCCCAGAACGCCCTGTTGCTCGGGGGCATCCTCGTCATCATCACGACCATCATCAACATGCTCGGCGTCAAGCTGATGTCGCGGATCAACAACGTCGGCGTGGCCGCCGAGCTGATCGGCGCGTCGCTGCTGATCATCCTGCTGCTGTTCCACCTGCACCAGCCGCCGTCGGTCATCGCCCACAGCTACCACTACGGCGCCGGCCACCCGTGGGGCTACTTCGGCGCGCTGCTGGTCGGCGGGCTGGTGAGCGCCTACGTGATGTACGGGTTCGACACCGCCGGCACGCTGGCCGAGGAGACCAACGACCCGCGCAAGCACGCGCCGCCGGCGATCATCCGGGCGATCGGCGCCGCCGCTCTGGTCGGCGGCCTCGTGATCCTGCTCGGGATCATGTCGAACAAGAACATCAACGACAAGAACATCGGCCTCCTCGGCCTGCCCTACGTGATCAAGAACGCGTTCGGCAACACGACGGGCAACGTGTTCCTCGCCGATACCGCGCTGGCGATCTTCGTGTGCTGCCTGGCCGTGCAGACGGCCACGATCCGCATGCTGTTCTCGATGGCGCGCGACAACCGGCTGCCGTTCGGCTCGCAGATCGCGCGCGTGTCGGGCCACCGCAAGGTGCCGATCATTCCCGCGCTGGTGACCGGCATCCTCACGCTGGTGCTGCTGGCGATCAACGTGGGCAACCAGAGTGCGTTCTACGTGCTCACCTCGCTGGCGATCATCATGTTCTACCTCGCGTACCTCGGGGTGACTGTTCCGATGCTCATCCGGCGCTTCCGCGGCACCTGGCCGAAGAAGGACTGGGGTCCGTACTTCTCGCTCGGGCGCTGGGGACTGCCGGTCAACATCCTCGCGGTGACCTATGGCGCGCTCGTCACGATCAACATCGCCTGGCCGCGCAACGCGATCTACAACTCGGTCGGGAAGCCGCACTGGTACTGGCAGTACTCGCCGATCCTGTTCATCGGGATCATCGTGATCATCGGCGCGCTCTACTACTTCCTGGTCCAGGCCAAGAAGCCCCCGGAGGTGCTCGCCGAGCACCAGGCCGCGATCCCGAACATCCCGGCGCCGCTCGGGGACGCGATGCCGTGAGCGACACCGGAGCGTTGGCTGCGTGATCTCCGGCGGCGGCCCGACCGGACGCGGGCGGCGGGTTGAGCTCCGCCCCGGCTGACGTCGTGGCATGAGCGCCACCGCGGCGCCCGAGGTCACGCGGTTTCTCCGTGAATACCCGCCATTCGACGCGCTCGACGCCGCCGACGTCGAGCGCGTGGCGGCTGCCGCGGAGGTCGAGTTCCACAAGGCCGGCGCGACGATCTTCTTCCAGGGAGGGGAGCCTCTCGAGCACCTGCGCGTGGTCCGCAGTGGCGCGGTCGAGATCGTCTTTGACGGTCGCGTACTCGACCTGCTCGGCGAGGGTGAGTTGTTCGGCCACACGTCGATGTTGTCGGGCTTTCCGACCGGCTTCCAGGCGCGGGCCGCCGACGACACACTGTGCTACCGGATCCCCGCGAACGTAGCGCACGGATTGCTGTCGCGTCCGGAGGGGCTTCGGTTCGTGACGCGCTCGCTGCTCGAACCGTGGGCCGAGAGCGCCGGGATGGTCCCCGCGGCGCCAACCGTCGATGCTGCGCATCAACCGGTCGGCGCGCTGATCCGCGGGTCGCCGCTCGTCTGCGGTCCCGAGACGACGATCCGCGAGGTGGCGCAACGGATGACCGCCGCTCAGGCGACCTCGGTCGTGGTCGATCTTGGCGGTGGTTCTCTCGGCATCCTCACCGACCGTGACCTCCGGATACGCGTCGTCGCCGACGGGCTGCCTGGCGACGCGCCCGTCTCGGCTGCGATGTCGGCGCCCGCCTACACCACGAGCCCCGACCGCCTCGGCGGCGAGGTGCTGCTCGACATGCTCGACCGCGGGTTTCGCCATTTCCCGGTTGTGTCAGCGACCGGGGAGGTGCTCGGGGTCGTGGAGGAGGTGGACATCGTGGCGATCCAGAGCCGTTCCTCGTTTTTCCTCCGGCGCCGGATCGCCCGGGCCACCAGCGTTGATGAGCTGGCGAGCGCGGCCCACGAGCTGCGTCCGATGGTGATCTCGTTGCACGATGCGCGCGTGGCGGCGACCAACATCACCGGCGTGTACGCAGTCGTGGTCGACGCGCTCACGCGTCGCCTGCTCGACCTTGTCGTCGCGGAAGCCGGGGACCAGGGAGCCGAGTTCGCGTGGCTGGCGCTGGGCAGCCAGGCACGGCGCGAGGCGATGCCGAGTTCCGACGTCGACAGCGCGATCGTCTGGTTCGGCGGCGTCGCGCAGGAGCAGGTCCGGCCGTCCCTCCACGAGGTCGGGATCAAGGTCGTGGCCGGACTGCAGGCCTGCGGTCTGCACGCGGACGCGCACGGCGCAACGGCGTCGGAGCTCCGCTTCGTCCGCTCGATCGAGTCATGGCAGCGGGTGGTTCGGAGCTGGATCGACGATCCGACGCAGGAGAAAGCCCTGATCCTCGTCTCCGTGCTTGTCGACAGCCGGCCGGTATGGGGCATCCACACCGGCAGTCCGGTCGCCGACACGTTCCGGCTCGCGCCGCGCAATCCGGCGCTGTTGCGCCTCCTGGCGCGCTTTGCGCTCTCGCATCGGCCGCCCACCGGCTTCCTCCGTGGGCTCGTCGTCGAGCACTCCGGGGAGCATCGCGGCCGGCTGGATCTCAAACACGGCGGCATGCTCCCGATCGTGGACCTGGCGCGCTGGGCCGGGATGGCAGCGGGCGTGACGAGTGCGTCGACACTGGAGCGTCTGCGTGCTGCCGAAGCGGCCGGGACGCTTGCTGAAGCCCACGCACGAACCCTGAAGGATGCGTTGGAGCTGATCACGAGCCTGAGGCTGGAGCACCAGGTCGTGCAGCTGCGAGCCGGGGAGGAGCCCGACGACTACGTCAATCCCGCCGAGCTCAGCCACCTGGCTCGCACGTACCTCAGAGAGGCGTTTCGTGCCGTGGCGTCGATCCAGAAGCGCGTGGCGGCAGAACTCTCCGCTCCGTCTCTGTGAGGTTCTGGGGTAAGTTGGGTCGATGACCGGCGACTGGCGCGACTACCGGCCGGCGATCTGGCTGGCGATGATCGCTGTTGCGGTGATGCTCATCGTCAACCCGTGGTACTTCGGCGCGATCCCGTTGGGGGCCGCGATCGGATCGGCGCTCCGGATCCGTCAGCGGAGGAGCCGTGCCGCCGCGGCCCAGGCGGCCGCCCCTCAGCGTCGAAGACGCCGCTAGGCGACCACGTTCGCCACGCCGCCACCGCGAGAATTCACGCGAACGTGATGACGCTGCGGATCCCGTCCTGGCGCTCCATCAGCTCGAAGCCGCGGTTCACCTCATCGAGGGTGATCCGGTGTGAGATGAACGGGTCGACGTCGAGTTTGCCGTCGAGGTAGAGCTGGACGAGCTCCGGGACCTGGTCACGGCCCTTGACCCCGCCGAACGAGGATCCGCACACGCGACGACCGGTGATCAGGTAGCGCGGCACGATGTCGAGCGTCTCGCCCTTGCCGGCCACGCCGGCGATCGTGCACAGACCCCAGCCCATCCGGGCCGATTCGACCGCCTGGCGCATCACCGCCGTCAGTCCGGTGGCCTCGAAGGTGTAGTCGGCGCCGAAGCCGCCGGTCTCCTCGAGCACGCGGGCGACAGTGTCCTCGCCGCCGAGCCAGGTGTCGGTGGCGCCCTGGCCGCGGGCCAGCTCGAGCCGCTGCTCGGCCATGTCCACGCAGATGATCCGCTCCGCGCCCTGCAACCGGCAGCCGGCCACGGCACCGAGGCCGACCATACCGGCGCCGAAGACCACGCAGGTCGAGCCCGGCTCGACCTTGGCCGTGTTCAGTGCCGCGCCCAGGCCCGTGGACAGACCGCAGGCGAACAGAGCGGCCCGGTCCGCCGGGGCGTCGGGCGAGACCTTCGCCAGGGCGATCTCGGGCATCACGGTGTACTCGGCGAACGTGCTCGTGCCCATGAAGTGGCGAATCGGCTCGCCGTCGCGGGAGAGTCTGGTGCTCCCGTCGGGGAGATAGCCGAGGTTCTGCTGCTCGCGGATGGCCAGGCACAGGTTCGTGCGGGGACTCTGGCAGTGGATGCACTCTCGGCACTGCGGCGAGAACAGGCTGACCACGCGGTCACCGGGTGAGACGCTCGCGACCCCGTCGCCGACGCGCTCGACGATGCCCGAGCCCTCGTGGCCGAGGACCGTCGGCGCGTAGCCCGAGGGGTCGGCTCCCGAGGCCGTGTACATGTCGGTGTGGCAGACGCCGCAGGCCTCGAGCCGGACGAGGACCTCGCCCGCGCGCGGCTCGGCCAGATCGACCTCGGTGATATTGAGTGGCCGGCCGAACTCCTCCAGCACCGCGGCGCGGATCTTCACTGCTCGTGGCTCCTTCCTCGACGGTGATCCCGGCGAACACTAATGGTCTCCGCGCGGTGGCGGCCGGATTGCCGGCAGCGGCGGTCGGTTGCGCCACCGCTGCCGCTGAGCGCCCAGCGGGTGAGCGGGTGGGATCGGCCGCTCGCGGCCGATTCCACACTTCCCTGCTGGCCGGCCAGCCAGTAGGATCGGGGCGAGTTGCTGCCGTAGCCAAGAGGAGCCAGGAGGGATCAGGATGTCATCGACCAAGAACCGCCTCGAAGACGTCCTGGTTGGCGAGCGCGAGCTGTGGGTCGACGGCCCGCCGCACGAGCTGTTCGCACAGCTCCGCGTCCAGTGCCCGGTGCACTGGACGGCGTCGATCACCGAGTACCCCGAGGAGCCGGGCTACTGGTCGGTCACCCGCCCGGAGGACATCCACAAGGTCAGCCGCGACTGGAAGACGTATTCCTCCGAGCTCGGAGGAATCACAGCGGTCACCGACGTGTTCCCGCTCGAGCTCATGCGGGCGATGTTCATCGGCATGGATCCGCCGAAGCACGACCGGCTGAAGATGCTGTTCCAGGCCGGCTTCACGCCGCGCCGGATCGCGCGCCACGAGCCGGCGATCCGCGTGATCACCGTCGACGTGCTCGACCGCCTCAAGGGACGCGAGACATGCGATCTCGTCACCGACGTTGCCCAGCCGATCGTCTCCCGGGTGATTGGGAGCTTCATGGGGATCCCGGAGCAGGACGACGCCGTCTGGGCGACGCTTATGAACTCGGCCCTCGGCGCCGGCGACCCGGACCTCAACCCCGACGGGATCGAGAGCGTGGTCTCCAAGGACATCCCGGAGATCTTCGCCCGCTGCCAGCAGATGATCGCCGAGCGGCGCGAGAACCCGACCGACGATCTCACCAGCGTGCTCGTCCACGCGGAGATCGACGGCCAGAAGCTCGAGGAGCACGAGATCGTGATGGGCTTCTTCCTCCTCGTCGCGGCCGGTAACGACAGCACCAAGGCCACCTTCTGCAGCGGCATGCGCGCCCTGCTCGAGCATCCTGACCAGCGCCGGCTGCTGATCGACGATCCCTCGCTGATCCCGGGCGCGGTCGAGGAATCGCTGCGGATGTTCCCCGCCTTCGCCCACTTCCGGCGCACCGCCACGCGCGACACCGAGCTCGGACGACAGACGATCCACAAGGGCGACAAGGTTGTCATGTGGTACGTCTCCTCCAACCGGGACGAGTCGCGCTACGAGGATCCGAACCGCTTCGACGTCAAGCGCAATCCCGAGCATCAGGCGTTCGGTGCCGGTGGCCGCCACTTCTGCCTCGGCACCGCCCTCGCGCGCCTGGAGCTGCGGATCATGATGGAGGAGACCCTGACCCGCTATCCCGAGATGGAGCTGGTCGGGGCCCCGGCGATGGTCGAGTCCGCCTTCATCAACCAGCTGAAGACGCTGCCGGTCCGTCTCGGTCCGCTGCACTGAGCGCAGTCACCTCCGCCGCGCTCCCCCGTTACGGCCGACGTCGCTCGGCGAGGCGCAGCCTGCCCGAGCCCGGCTGGCCTGACCGCCCCCGGTCGCCTAACCGTTCGCTGTTACAATTATTGCGAGATCAACAGTCTGGGGAGGACGCGTGGTGCAAGCGCCGGGCCCGGAGCAATCGCTGGATGACACGCAGCGCCCCGAGGCGGAGCAGGCCAGTAGCGGCGCCGAGCGCGACGCGCATCGGCTGCGCAATGGAATCATCTGGACGGCGGTGCTGCTGGTCCTGCTGCTCGCCGTCGGACTGGCGATCCCTGATCTACGCAGCATCCTTGACCGCGCCGCTCACGCGTCGCGGCCGTGGCTGATCCTGGCACTGATCCTCGAGGTCGCCTCCTGCCTCGGCTACGTCGCCGTCGTACGGTTGGTACTCCACCGCGGCCCCGCGAAGCAGATGCGCTGGCTGGCTTGGGCCGAGACGGCCTTTGGTGCGGTGGTGCCCGCCGGTGGGGCCGGCGGCCTCGCTGTGGGGGTGTGGGCGATGCGGGCGTGGGGCCTGCCGTGGTCACGCGTCGCCAACCGCTCCGCGGTGATCTTTCTGCTGACCAGCGCCGTGAACGTTCTCGTGCTGGCGGTGGCCGGGTTCGGCGTGGCCGCCGGTATCGGGACCACGAAGGGAGGCCTCTACGGTCTCATCCCCGCGATCGTGTCGACCGCGGCGCTCGTGTTCTTCATTCTGCTTCCGCGCCTGATCGACCTGGTGCCGCCGCGCGGCAGGACTCGCAAGATCCACGCCGCGCTCCGGCCGACCGCCGGCTGGATTGCCGACACCGAGGACGTGATCGTGACTCCGGATTGGCGGCTCCTCGGCGTCTTTGGCTTCCTGCTCTTCGACATCGGGGTGCTGTGGGCGTGCCTGCGCGCCGTTGGCTCCTCGCCGCCGATCCTCGGCTTGATCGTCGCCTACCAGGTCGGCTACCTCTCGAACCTCGTGCCGATCCCGGGCGGCATCGGCGCGCTCGACGGCGGGCTGCTTGCGGCGCTCGTGCTCTATGGCGTGCCCGCTGCCCCGGCGGCCGCCGCCGTGATCCTCTACCACGCGATCGCGCTGTGGGTCCCGGTCCTCGGCGGCACCTACGGATTTGCCCGGTTGCGCAAGGCAGTGACCGACCCGACCGCGCTTCAGGCGACGTTGCGGGCGTCGGGGATTCCGGTGGACGAGGACCGCTCGGAGCCCGCCCGCGCGACGAAGACCGCGGCGTAGCGCAGCGCGCCCAGCCTCGGAAACGATCACCATGCCGTCCGTGACACACCGTGTGAGCGTGCTTGGCCACGTCGAATGGGTGGAGTTCGTCGCCGTGGGCCGCTATCCCGAGCCGGGCGGGGTGGCGCACGCGGGTGAGGTCTTCATCAGCGCCGCCGGCGGGGGAGGGGTGGCCGCGACGGTGCTGGCAGAGCACGGCGCCGAGGTCGACTTCTTTTGCGCCCTCGGCCGTGACAGCGACGGGCAGGCGGCCTGTGACCAGTTGCGCGAGCGCGGCGTCTCGGTCCAGGTGGCGTGGCGCAAGGAGCCGACTCGTCGTGCCGTCACGCTCCTGGATGCCGCTCGGGAGCGGACGATCATCACGATTGGCGAACGTCTGCAGCCCGTCGGCTCCGATCCGCTGGAGTGGGAACGTCTGCGGGATGCCGGCGGCGTGTATGTCACCGCCGGCGACCCGGCCGCGCTCGAGCGAGCCCGGGCGGCGCGCTTCGTGGTCGCGACACCGCGGGCGCGCGGCGCCCTGGAAGGGCCGGGGCCGAGGATCGACGCGTTGATCTTCAGCGCCCACGACCGCGATGAGTGCGAGTGGGCCGAGCGGGTGGCCGGCCGCGCGCGCCTGCTGGTGGCGACCGAAGGATCTGCAGGCGGGCGCTGGTGGGGCGAGAGCAGCGGCCGCTGGGACGCCGTCCCGCTGCCCGGGGAGCCGCGCGACACCTACGGGTGCGGCGATTCGTTCGCGGCCGCGTTCACGTTCGGCCTGGCCTCGGGCCGGGACGTGGCCGGCGCAGCCGCGCTCGGGGCGGAGTGGGGCGCGATCGCCCTGACGCGGCAGGGCGCGCCATAAGGGGCGGCTTTCCGTGGGCGCGCCCAGACGGACTGGCACGCCCGCCGCCGAGCTGGCCATCAAGACCGCTCGAACCGGGGACGTATAGAAGAGGGTCCCCGGAAGGACCCAGATCCATCTGAGTCCTTCCGAGGGGTCAAGGAAGTGGGGGCGCAGTTCCTTGACCGGTTGAAACGCAGGGTTCCCACTTGGGCGCGCTTCTAAACACAAATTGTCTCCGGGCTGGAAGATTCCTCCGCTCAGGGCGAAAACGCCCACCTCGGCCCAGAGACGGACGGCCGATCTCGCGCCGCCCGGAGCGGCGTCACCGCCCTGCCATCATCAGTGTCGGATGAGCTTCGGGAGCGGACATGGCGCGAGCGTGGCGAACGGCGCTGCGCCCGGCTCGATGCGAGGGATGCGGGCGAGCGGGGCGGCCGAGCCGCCGCCGCTGATGGACCCTGAGCGCCCGCGTGACACCCACCGGGTGATCGCGCTGTTCTCTCGCTATCGCTGGCGGCTGGCCGCCGTCATGGGACTGATCATCTTCGCCTCGGGCCTCGGGATGATCTCGCCCTTCCTGCTGCGTGCGGTGCTCGACACCGCGCTGCCCGAGAATAACGGGCCGCTGCTGACCGAGCTGGTCCTCGGGATGATCGCCATCGCAATCGCCACCGGGGCGATCGGCGTCTGGCAGACCTACATGTCCAACGTGGTCGGCCAGAAGGTGATGCACGACCTGCGCACCGCCGTCTATCGCCACCTGCAGCGCATGTCGCTGGCCTTCTTCACCCGCACGCGGACCGGCGAGGTGCAGTCGCGCATCGCCAATGACATCGGCGGGATCGACAGCGTCGTCACCACGACGGCGACCTCGATCGCCCAGAACGCGACCACGGTGATCGCGACGATCGTGGCGATGGTGCTGCTCGACTGGAGACTGGCCGCGCTCTCGCTCATCTTCCTGCCGCCGTTCGTGCTCCTCACCCGGCGCGTGGGTCAGACCCGCCGTCGCATCACCACTCAGCGCCAGAGCCGTCTCGCCGACCTCTCGGCGCTTGTCTCGGAGTCGCTGTCGGTGTCAGGGATCATGCTGGGCAAGACGATGGGGCGCGGAGGAGACCTCGCCCAGCGCTTCACGCGCGAGTCGAGCGACATCGCCGAGATCGAGGTGCGCTCGCGGATGGCCGGCCGGTGGGTGATGTCGACGATCCAGATGGTGTTCGCGATCCAGCCGGCGATCGTCTACTGGATCGCCGGCCAGAGCTTCGTCCACGGCAGCACGGCCATCTCGATCGGCACCGTCGTCGCCTTCACCCAGCTGCAGACCCGGCTGCTGTTCCCGATCCAGAGCCTGCTCTCGACCGGCACCGACGTGGAGAGCTCGATGGCGCTGTTCGACCGGATCTTCGAGTACCTCGACCTGCCTGTGGACATCGTCGAGGTCGAGGATCCGATCATTCTGCGCCCCGATGAAGTGCTCGGCGAGGTCCGCTTCGAGCACGTGTCATTCCGCTACGGCGGTCCCGGGAGCGGGGAAGATGCGCGGGAGGGCCACTGGACGCTCCGCGACATCGATCTGATCGTCCCCGCCGGTACACGGACGGCGGTCGTCGGCGAGACCGGAGCGGGCAAGACCACGCTCGGATACCTGGTCGCGCGGCTCTACGAGCCGCAGGAGGGCCGGGTGACCATCGACGGCGTCGACGTCCGCGAGGCGAGCCTCGAGTCGCTGGCGGCGACGGTCGGGGTCGTCTCCCAGGAGACCTATCTGTTCCACGCCAGCGTGCGGGAGAACCTGCGGTTCGCCCACCCTGATGCCACCGACGAGGAGATTGAGCACGCGGCACGGACCGCCCGGATCCACGAGTTGATCTCCGCGTTGCCCGAGGGCTACGACACCGTGGTCGGTGAGCGCGGCTATCGCTTCTCGGGTGGGGAGAAGCAGCGCATGGCGATCGCGCGGACGGTGCTGCGCAACCCGCCAGTGCTCGTGCTCGACGAGGCCACCAGCTCGCTCGACACCCAGACTGAGGCTGCCGTCCAGGCCGAGCTCGAGCGCCTGGCCGAGGGCCGCACCACCCTCACCATCGCCCACCGGCTCTCGACGATCCGCGACGCCGATCAGATCGTCGTCCTCGACCGTGGCGGGATCGCCGAGCGCGGCCGCCACGAGGAGCTGCTCGAGCGTGGCGGCCTGTATGCGGCGCTGGTCGCGCGCGACGTGGCCGAGGAGCCCGTCTAGCCCTCAGCGGGCGGGAGCGTGCACCGGCTCCGTCGGCAGCAGCGGATCGTCGAGCGCGTGAACGGATTCGACGCTGCCCTCGACGTTGAAGTGCGGGAGGATCCGTTCGAGCCGGCCCGGCAGCCACCAGTTGCGCTCGCCGATCAGCAGCATCACGCTCGGCACCAGCGCCGAGCGGACGATCAGCGCATCGAGGAGGACGGCGCTCGCCAGTCCGACGCCGAACAGGTCGATGATCCGCTCGCCGCCGAGGATGAACGCGGCGAACACGAGGATCATGATCGTGGCGGCGGCTGTGATCGTGCGTCCGGTCGCGGCGAGCCCGTGAGTGACCGCCTCGCGGTTGTCGCCGCGGCGATGCCATTCCTCGTAGATGCGGCTGACCAGGAACACCTCGTAGTCCATCGAGAGGCCGAACAGGATCGCGAACATCATCACCGGCAGGAACGCCTCGATCGGCCCCGTCTTGTCGATGCCGATCAGCGACGCCCCCCATCCGTTCTGGAAGATCGCGGTCACGACGCCGAACGCGGCAGCGGCCGAGAGCAGGTTCATGACGGCCGCGATCGTCGGGATCAGCAGGCTGCGGAAGACGACCATCAGCAGCAGGAAGCTGAGTAGTACGACAATGCCGATGAACAGTGGCAGCTTCGCCGTGAGCACGTGGCTGAAGTCGTCGAAGATCGCGGTCTGGCCGCCGGTCAGGACCTTCAGATCGGTTCCGGCCGTGGCCGCCGGGACGACCTGATTGCGGACCGTGTGCAGCAGATCTGCGGTCGACTGGTCCTGGGGCGAGCCCCTGGGAATGATGTTGGCCAGCGCCACACCGGGCCGGCCATTCGTGCCCGGGATGAAGGTCGGTCGCGTCGCGCCGACTACTCCCGGCGTGCTCGCGACCGCGCGCTGCACGCGGATGAACTCCGCCTTCTGCGCCGGCGAGTCGATCTGGGCGACGAGCTGCAGCGGCCCGTTGTAGCCGGGCCCGAAGCCCTTGGCGAGGAGGTCGTATGCCTTGCGCGTGGTCGACCCCGACGGGTCGCTGCCGGCGTCGGCGGAGCCCAGGCGCATCGACAGGAACGGGATCGCCAGCACCAGCATGATCAGCGTGGCGCCAGCCGCGAACAGCAGCGGGCGCTGCTGCAGCCTGTCGCTCCAGCTCGCCCAGCGCGGAGACTCGTCGCTCGTGCGCAGCCTGCCTTCGCGCAGCTGCCGGCGCTCAGGGCGGCGCAGCACCTTCGGGCCGAAGAAGCCGAGCAGGGCCGGCAGCAGCGTCAGCGCCGCAACGACGGTGAAGGACACCGCCACCGAGGCGGCGACCGCGACCCCGTATAGGAAGCTCACGCCGAGCGCGAACATCCCCAGCATCGCGATGCAGACGATCATTCCGGCGAACATCACCGCCCGTCCCGAGGTGTCGAGCGACTCGATCACGGCCTGCTCGCTGGTGTGCCCGCGCAGCAGCCCCTGGCGGTAGCGGGTGACGATGAACAGGGCGTAGTCAACCCCGACGCCGAGGCCGATCAGCAGCGACAGCTCGGAGCTGAACGAGGCCATGTCGATCACATGCGACAGCAGCCCAATCATGGCGATGCCCGTGCCGAGCGCAAAACCGGCCGTCAGCAGCGGGAGTACGGCAGCCAGCAGCGAGCCGAACACTAGGAACAGCACCACGAGCGCTGCGAGCGCACCAATCCCGACGCCGCCGGCACTGTTGTTGCCACCTTGGCGGGCGACCTGCCCCTCGACCTCCAGCTCGACGCCGTGGCCGCTACTCGAGGTGACGGTGTCGACGAAGTGCTTCGCCGCCGAGTTGGACAGCTTGTTGGCAAGCACGTCGAACTGAACGCCCGCCAACGCGATCTGCCCCGAGGGAGAGATCTGCTTGGCGCCGGCCGGTCCGTAGGGCGAGCTGACCGCGCTGACGTGCGGCAGCGTCGAGACCTTGGCCAGCAGCGACTCGACATGCGCCCGCACCGCCGGGTCGGTGACCCTGCCGTTCTTGACCCCGATCACGATCTGGTCGCGATCACCGGAGGCCTTGGGAGCGGTTCGCTGCAGCAGGTTGACCGCATCGAAGCTCTGCGTGCCCGACAGGTTGAAGTTGTCCTTGTAGGCCGTCCCGGCGCCCGACTCGATCGCGATCATTGCGAAGAGCGCGACGACCCAGGCGAGCAGCACCCAGCGCCTGTGGGCGAAGCTGAACCTGGCTAGTCCTCTCATCGGTCTCTTCCTTCGGTCATCGGGGCACGCGCTGGATTGTCGAGTCGGTGCTTGACAGATCCTTGACAGGCGGCTCACGCCGCCCGCCCAGCATCGTAGACGGCGGGCAATCGCTCGGTCGAGGACCCGCCTGCCACCGCGGTCACCCACTCGATCTACGATGACACGATCGATCCGGCACGCACAGCGCTTCTGATCATGGACGTGCAGCGATCGATCCTCGAGCGACTCGGCGATCGATCGCTGCTCGACTGCGTCGCCCGTGCCGCGGGCGCCGGGCTGCCGGCCTGATGGCCAGGCCCGCTCGCAGCGCCGGCATCGTCCTGTACCGCCGACCTTGCCCGGACGGGACGCTCGAGGTGCTGCTCGTGCATCCCGGCGGTCCCGCCTGGGTTCGTCGCGATCCTGGGGCCTGGTCGATCCCCAAGGGCGAGTACGAGGACGGGGAGGAGCCGCTGGCCGCGGCCCGGCGCGAGTTCGCCGAGGAGCTCGGGTCGCCGCCCCCGGCTGGGGAGGCGCTCGAGCTGGGGGAGATCCGCCAGCGGTCGGGCAAGCTGGTGCGGGCCTGGGCACTGGCGGGGGAGTTCGACCCTGAGACGCTGGTCAGCAACACGATCATGTTCGAGTGGCCGCCGCGCTCGGGCAAGATGATCGAGACCCCCGAGGTCGACCGCGCGCAGTGGTTCGCCCTGCCGGAGGCGCGCGAGAAGATCAATGCCGCCCAGGCCGAATTGCTCGATCGCCTCGAGGAGGCGCTGCGGTGAGCGGCTCGGACCGGATCAGCCCCACCGCCCACTACACCGGTTACACGTGGGCCCGCAACGGCCTCTCCCATCCTGAGTTGTCCTCGCTCGAGGGTCGCATCCTGTTCGAGTCGGTGCGGCCGATGATGGTCGCCAGCCGGGCGATGGGCGGCGCCTCGCTGGAGAACTACCTGCTCACCCGCCACCGCGCGATAGACGCGCTGCTGGCGCGGGCGATCGAGGAGCACGGCATCAGCCAGGTGATCGAGGTGGCGTGCGGTCTCTCGCCGCGCGGCTGGCGCTTCGCCCGCCGCTACGGGGAGCGGATCACCTACGTCGAGGCCGACCTTCCCGAGATGGCCCGGCGCAAGCGGGACGCCCTGCGGCGGATGGGCTCGCTCGGCCCGGAGCACCGCGTCGAGGAGATCGACGCCCTCCGGGACGCTGGTCCCGGGAGCCTGGTGGCGCTGGCAGGCGAGCTGCGACCTCGGGACGGGCTGATCATCATCACCGAGGGGTTGCTGGGCTACCTCAGCGGCGATCAGATGCACGCGCTCTGGCGGCGGCTGGCTGCCGTTCTGCACGCCTTCGCCGCGGGCCGCTACGTGTCGGACCTGCACATCGGCGAGGTGCAGACGCCGGTCGTGCGTGCCTTCCGCGTGCTCCTCTCCGCATTCGTGCGCGGGCAGGTCCACCTTCATTTCGACAACGCCGCTCAGGCGCGTGCGAGCCTGCTCGAGGCGGGGTTCAGCACCGCCGAGGTGCATCGTGCCGCCAGCCTCACCCCCGAGGTGGGTGGGCCGGGCGCGGACATGGTTCATATAATTGAGGCATCAACGGTGTGATCACGACAACCCTCTACAACGATCCAGCGTGCCCCTGGGCCTACTCCGAGCGACCCGCGCTGCGGGTGCTCGAGTGGCGCTACGGCGCGCAGCTGGACTGGCGTCTGGTGGTGATCGGATTGACCGAGAGCGCCGCCCAGTATGAGTCGCGCGGCTATACGCCGGTGCGCGGGGCGCTCGGACAGCTCCGCTTCCGCCGCTACGGCATGCCGTTCTCTCCGGCCCCGAAGGCGCGTATCAGCGCCACCGCGCGTGCCTGCCGCGCCGTGGTGGCCGCGCGCGTGAGCGCCCCCGAGCTTGAGTTCGTCGTCTTCCGCGCCCTGCAGTTGGCCAACTTCACCACTCCGCTGCTGCTCGACGACGACGCCCAGCTCGAGCGGGTGCTGCGCCAGGTCCCCGGCCTCGATGCCGCTGGCGTGATCGGCGCGCTCGACTCGCCCGAGGTGACCGCGGCGTATGAGCGTGACCGCGCCGCCGCGCGCCAGGCGGCGGGAACCGCGGCCGAGCTGCAGGGCAAGACGGCGAGTACCGACGGGCCGGTGCGCTACACCGCGCCCTCGGTGGTGTTCGAGCGCGACGACCGGCAGCTGATCGCCGGCGGCTTCCAGCCCGTCGAGGCCTACGACGTCCTGATCGCCAACCTCGATCCCCAGCTCGAGCGCCGTCCGGCTCCGGACGGCGCGGCGCCGCTGCTCGAGTTCTTCGGCGAGGGGCTGACCACGCAGGAGGTCGCGGCGCTGCTCGCCTCGGGCAACGACGCGCCTGATCGGGTCGCCGCCGAGCGCGCGCTGATCGAGCTCGTGGCCGCCGGGGAGGCCGTGCGCTGTCCACTCGGCGACGACGCGCTGTGGCTCTCGCCGGTGGCCGCCGACGGGTTGACGCCGGCGCGCGCGGCCTAGCGACCGGTTCGCCGGTCTGCCCCTCGCCCTACGCGAGCTCGAACCGCAGCGGTAGCGACTCGAGCCCGTAGATCCCCGACGGCGTGCCGAAAACCGGATCGCCGTCAGGCTCGATCCTCCGCACGCGCTCGGCCAGCATGACCAGGCCCTCCTGCATCTCGGCCCGGGCCAGGTTCGCCCCCACGCAGTAGTGGATGCCCGCGCCGAAGGTGAGCAGCCGCGCCGCTCGCCGCTCGGCCGTGATGTCGAAGGCATCGGTCTCGACACCGTCGCGGTTGGCGTGCCAGGCCGAGACGAGGATGATCGTGTCCGGAGGGAAGCGCACGCCGCGATGCTCGACCTCGGCGGTGGTGATCCTCGCCGTGAACGGGGTGATCGGCTCGTAGCGCAGCGCCTCGTCGACCGCCGCGCCGGCCAGCTCACGAGGGGCGCGGCGGAACTCCTCCCACTGGTCGGGGTGGGCGGCGAGCAGCCGCACGGCGTGAGCGAGCTGGCTCTGGCTCGTGTCGACGCCGCCGACGAGGATGTTGAGCACGAGGTTGCGCAGCTCGTCGTGACTGAGGCGATCGCCCTGCTCCTCGGCGGCGATCAGGTCGCTGATCAGATCCGCGCCGGGATCCTGCCGGCGGGCAGTGATCAGCTCATCGGCGTAGACGTAGAACTCGGCCACCGCCTGCTCGATCAGCTCGCGCTCGCTGATCAGGCTGGCGGCGTCGAACTGGCGCTGGATCCAGTTCGACCAGTGGTGTAGCCGCGGCGCATCGGTCAGCGGCGCGCCCATCACCTCGGCGATCACCAGCGAGGGATACGGCTTGGCGATGTTCTCGATGAAGTCGCAGCGTCCGTCGGCGGGAAGCGACGCGAGCAGCTGCTCGAAGAAGCGCTGCATGGCCGGCCGGTAGCGATTTGCCGCGCGCGGTGACAGGGCGGGATTGACGAGATTGCGCAACCGGCGGTGATCGGCGCCGTTGATGTTGATGATGTTGCGGACGATCTCCTCGTGCAGCGGCCCGTCCTCGATCCCGAACAGCCGCCCGATCGTCAGCCCCGGGAACACCGCGTCGCGGCAGCGGAGGAAGAACTCGGCCGACTCGCGGTCGGTGACCACGAAGCCGAACGGACTGGCGGCCAGCCAGCCGTCGTGAGGCTGAAGGCCGGCCATCGTGGCCTCGTAGGTGGGTCCGCTCAGACTCACGTCGGTGTGATCGAGCGTGGGCAGTTCGAGCTCGGCGGCCAGCGCCATGGCGCTCACCCTACCGCGGCGCGACGCCGCGAGGCCCTTCGTGACCTCGATCGCGCGCCTGCTCTGCCGGGTCTTGAGTGTTCTCGCCAACGTCGTGATCGCTCATCGGACATCCGTCCGGAACATGCGCTATTGGGTCGAGCTTTCCCGCCGCGCGTCCGATCCCCACGACATGATCCTGCCAGTCCTCCTGGCCGCAGAGGCCATCGTGCTTGTGATCGCGCTGCCGGCTGCCTGGGCACTGGCACGGGCTGCGAGCGACGGCGACAACACGACTGAAGCCATGACGGCCCACCGGCTTCAGAGCGATGAAGACAATCATCGTCTACGCCCAGCCGCCATCACGGTCGCCGTGCTCGTACCAGCCGTGGACAACCGCGGCGCCGCTCGTCTCGCAGGCGCTGTCACCGGCGACGATCAGGCTTAGAGTCTCAGAGAGAGAACCCGCTCCGCGCTCCACACTCCGCGCGAGACGAGCGTAACCCTCGTGGTCGGCGGGGTGGGTGCCAATGGTGGGCCCCCCGAATTCGGCGCCTTGGGTCAGGCCGGTGATTCGCCACCATTGGCAAGAAACTCATCGAGTGATCGGGGCCTGAGCTTGAGTCTTGACAGTCCAACCGCGGCTCGACAGCACTCGGGCCCGCCGAGCGCGTGGCCCTCGTGGTGCCGCCCTTCGTCCCTCAGCATCCGCGCCAACCCCTCGTAGGCGGATTTCTCGGTGAACTGATCGCGGAAACTGCTGAACAAAGCTGGAGGTTCAGCATCGCTGACGAGCGGAAACCTGTGCTATTTGCGCCATTCAAGCGCGACGTGCGCGGGCGGAACCGAGAGAATCGACGGTTCCACCCTTGCCCGTATCGCACGGACCGGCACTGGAGCTGGACTGACGCTAACGCGGGCGAGGGCCAACCTCAACCCCGCGGTGGGATGGCAACCGCCGAGGTTGCCATCCCGGCGTTTTCAGCGACCGAGCCACGGATCGGCGGCCAGCGTGCGGGCCACCGATTCCGACACGGCCAGCGCCTGCAGCACCGTGTCGTAGCGGACGTTCTCGGGCGTGTCGGACATCTTGTGGTAGTTCGATAGGGCCTTGTAGCGGTCCATCGAGGTCAGCGTGGCGGTCGGGTAGCCGGCCCGGCTGGGAATCACCGCATCCGTGGAGTTGCGCGAGCGCATGCCCCGCCGCACCGGCGCCCCGGCCTGATCGGCCGCCCGTGCGACAAGATCCCGGAAGCTGCGGTCGTGGTAGTCCTCCATCACGATCGGGCCCTCGCCCTCGAGCATGATCAGCCGCGGCGACCCGAGCGTGTCGAGATTGAGCACCCAGGTCCGCTCGCGGTCGAGCCGGCGCAGATGCCGCTCGACGAAGCCGTAGATCCCGCCCTGGATCACCTCCTCGGCGCCGCACGAGGCCAGCACTACCTGGAGGTCGTGCAGCGGCTTCTCGGCCAGGCGCTCGGCCAGCGCGACGAGCACCGCGACCGCGGTGAGGTTGTCATTGGCGCCGGGGCACACCGGCCGGCGTGCGATGTCACCAAACACCGCGGTGGCCAGCAGCGATCCCGCGATCCCGACCTTGATCATCCCGCGCCGGCGCCGGGCGGCGCCGGCGGCGATGAGCGCGGGAGCGGCGAGCACCCCCCACCACAGCGGCAGCGAGGTGTCGATCCGCTCGATCACGCCTGGAAAGCGCTCGCCGAACCAGGCTTGTCCGCGGTCATCGAAGATCGCGCCGGTGGGCGCGGCGTCGTGGTGAGCGAGGATGACAAGCGTCCGATCGGATTCCAGATCGCCACAGCGGCCGACGACGTTCCAGGTCCGCTGCGGGGAGGAGGTCGCTCGCCGGGCCAGCCGGGGGCCGTTGGAGATATCGTCGGCGATTGCGCCGGTGACCACGGCCGCGGCAGCCCCCGCGGCCGCCCGCAGGCGCGGGCTCAGTGCGGCGCCGCCGGCCAGCGCGCCGGCGGCGGCAAGGCCACCGATGATGCGGGCGTAGCCGTCGAAGAACTCTTCCTCGTCGACCTGCGCCCGGCACCCAACCTGGGTCAGCCGCTCAGCCACCCACCGCGCGGCGCGCTCCTCGCCAGCGGATCCCCCGCGGCGCTCATATGCGGCCAGCGTCTCGATCACCTGGCGCAGGGTCTCCTCAGCAGCGGGGGGGACGGTCGTTCCGGGGGCTGAAGCGGTCAACGCGCCGGATGGTAATGAGCCACAGCCGGCCGCGCCGCCGGGAGGGATTCGGCCCCACACGGGGAACGTGCGGGCATGTCGCGCTCGCTGGCCCTCATCGCCACGCTGGTGACCGGCGGCCTGGTCGCCCTGCAGCCGCCGGCGAATGCCGCCCTGGCCAGCCACGTCAGCGACCTCGGCGCGGCATTTCTGAGCACGGCGATCTCGGTGACCATCATCGGACTGCTGCTCGTGCTCACCGGTCATCCGAGCCGTCTGTCCGGCATCACGGCCTTCCGTCCCGAGTATGCGCTCGGAGGCATCGCCGGCGCGACGGTGGTCGCGGTGTCACTGGTCGCCGTGCGGCCACTCGGGGCCGGTGGCGTGATCGCCCTGCTCGTGGCGGCGCAGCTCGTCGTCTCGTTGGCTGCCGACCGCTTCGGCTGGTTCGGCCTGCACCATGTCGGCCTGAGCCCAGGGCGGCTCGTTGGCGCCGCGCTGGTGATTGCCGGCACGATCCTGGTGACTCGGTCCTAGACGGTCGAACTGTCCGGCGCCGCCTACGCCATGTGCTCGAACACGGCAGCGAGCCCCTGGCCACCGCCGATGCACATCGTCTCCAACCCGTAACGACCGGCGCGGCGGTCGAGCTCGCGCAGCAGCGTGGCCAGGATCCGGCCACCGGTGGCGCCAAGTGGATGCCCGAGGGAGATGCCGGAGCCGTTGACGTTGACCCGCTCGAGCCCATCGCGCAGGCGCCACTCGCGCAGCACCGCGAGCACCTGGGCGGCGAAGGCCTCGTTGAGCTCGATCAGGTCCATGTCGTCAAGCGACAGGTTGGCCCGGGCCAAGGCCCGCTCAGTGGCGGGCACGGGGCCGATGCCCATCGTCTGCGGCGGCACCCCGGCCACCGCCCAGCTGATCAACCGCGCGAGCGGCCGCAGCCCGAGCTCCTCGGCGCGCTCGGCGTGGGTGACGATGCAGACGGCGGCGCCATCGTTCTGCCCACTCGAGTTCCCCGCCGTCACCGTCGCCGTCGCGTCCTGGCGGCCCATTACCGGGCGCAGCGCGGCCAGGCTCTCGAGGCTCGCGTCGGCGCGCGGGTGCTCGTCACGATCGATCTCACGCATGCCGTGCTTGCGGTCGGTGGCCGCCACAGGCACGATCTCCTCGGCGAAGGTCCCGCGCTGTTGCGCGGCCACGGCGAGCCGATGGGAGCGCAGGGACAGCTCGTCCTGCTCGTAGCGGGGGATGCCGTACTGGCGGCGGAGGTTCTCCGCTGTCTCGAGCATCCCGCCTGGCACCGGGTGGTTCGCGCCGCCGGCGGTGACCCGGGACCGCGCGAGCCGGTCCTCCAGCATCACGCCGCCGGTGCGGGCCCCCCAGCGCACGGCGCTCGAGTACAGCTCGACCTGGCTCATGCTCTCGACGCCGCCGGCCAGCACGAGGTCGGCGGCGCCGGTCTGGACCTGCATCGCGGCCTCGATCACCGCCTGCAATCCCGAGCCGCAGCGTCGGTCGATCTGGAGCCCGGGGACCTCGACCGGCAGACCCGCATCGAGCGCGGCGACGCGACCGATCGCCGGCGCCTCGCCGTTGGCGTAGCACTGGCCGAGCAGCACATCGTCGATCTCCTCGGGTGGCAGGGCCGTGCGGCTCACCAGCTCCGCGATCACGGTCGAGGCGAGCACCGCTGCCGGGACGTCGCGGAACATGCCGCCAAAGCGTCCGACGGGGGTGCGCAGCGGCTCGCAGATGAGAGCATCCCGCATCGGCCGGGGATCGTACTGACCGCGTTGCACGTGTGAATACCCTCGGGCAGGGCATACTGAAGGCATGGCCCGTCCCGTGCATCGCACCATCGCCCGCGCCTCGCGCAAGGTCCCGGGGGTGCGTCATCTCCCGGTGCTGCAGCTGCTGGCGATCGCCGAGGTGATCCTGCTGGCGCGCCGGCACATCGTCCGCCTTGAGCCCCACGAGCGCCGGCGCCTGCTGGTCTTGGTGCGTCAGGCGCGTGGCCGCCGCGGCAAGCTCACCCCCCGCGAGCAGGACGAGCTCAGCACGCTCGTGGCCAAGACCGGGCCGCGCGAATTGCTTGGGGAGGCAGTAAGGCTCTCGCCGGTGCCGTTCCCCGGGCTGGTGAGCCGGCGCGTGAAGCGCAGCTGATTCGCACCGGCGGGCCAGCATCTGCTGCGGGTCCCCTCACAGCAGAGAAAGGACCGGCCGCAGCGCCCGACCGCGCAGGTAGGCAACGCACGCGGTGCGGGGGGGCAGCGCTGGGCGCTGCGGTCGGTGTGGGGGCCGGGCCAATCCGGCGTCGCTGCCGTCGTGGCCTGCTCGCGATCCTCGTCGATGAGTCCGCCGCGAGTCAACCAGCTTGTTCCCGCAACGTGCGGGATCCAAGCCGAGCGAATCAGGCTCAGTGAGGTGACGCCAGGTTGGGTTCGCCCGTGCCCCCACGGCCCCTCAAACCGAGACAGGCGCACCTCGGCGGGTCCTGGGAGTAGCCCCGCCGAGGGTCTACCACGCGCGTGTCGAGCGGGCAGCTTGGGCCGCATCGCGCGTGGGGGGGCTTAACTGTCCCACTTCCTCCCTCAGGCGACAATGCCTCTCTCAGGCCTGATGCTCGTTCGCGGATTGCCCGCCCGGGGAACATGCCGTAGTTCGCCGCGGAGTCCTTGCGGGAACGCCCCGATGCCGATGGAATGCCTGGCGCGCAACGGTTCGTGACGACGATGGACCAGGACGACCCTCGAGCAAATCCCGCGACGATCCGGTCCGAGTACCTGCCTGACGTGACGCGGCGGGTCGCGCTGGGAAGCGCGATCAGCGCAGCGTTGGCGGTCCGACTGGCCGGCGGTGCCGCGCCCGCCGAAGCGCAGCTGAGGCCGGAGCGTCGAGCAGGTCTGGCGGCCGGCGGGCTTGGCCGCGGCGGCCGACCGATGCAGATGGCCACCGTTGCCGCGGTGGCCAAGCGGGTCGGTAACGGCGAGCCGGTGGCGATTGTCGACCTCGCGGCGGCGGATCGCAACTGCGACCGGCTGGTCAGCTGGAGTGCGAGGAACCGGATCGCGTGGCGGCCGGCGTACAAGACGCTGCGGTCCCCTGAGCTGCTCGCCTACGTGCTCGGCAGGCTCCACCGCCCGAAGGTAATGATCCACCACCTTCGTGACCTTCCCCAGGCGCTGCCGCACGTGCCGGCCGGCACCGACTTCCTGATGGGCTATCCGCCGACGCTCGGTGAGCTGCGCCACTACATGAGCTCTCGACCGGCCCGCGGCGAGCGCCGGCACGTGCTTCGGATCAACATCGACGGGATCGAGCTCCTCCGCGCACTGGATGGGCTCTCCAAGCACACCCCGCGCCGCCTCCCGATCGACGTGGTGCTCGAGATCTACAACGGAATTCCCCGCGGCGGGTTCGATCCGGGCGCTGAGCTCACGGAGGCACTGAGGCTGCTGCGGGCGGCACGGGGTCGACTCCGACTCGGCGCGCTGCTCTGCTACGACGCGCTCGCCTCGGCCACCAGTGATGACTCCACGCGCAGGACGGCGGCTCAGTTCGCCCAGACCAACCTCACGCGCGCGTACAAGTCGGTCGTTGCCCAGGCACGCGACTTCGTCAACCTCAACGCCTTCGTCCGCAACGGGCCCGGTTCGTCCAATTACCCGTACTGGGCGGGGACCAGCGCCGCCAATGAGTTCTCGGCCGGATCGGCCGTCCTGTTTGCCGACTATCTCGACCCCTACGACACCGCGGCCGGCCTGGCAAAGGGGCTGTACCTCTGCGCCCCCGTGTTGCGACTGCCGGAGAACAACTTGCTGGGCAAGGGACCGGTCTCGATTCCGCCGGGCACCGAACCGGTCTACATCAAGTCCGGAGGGTGGCCGACGGGCAACAACCCGACGCTCTCAAAGCTCCGCTATCCCGCCGGCCTGCTGGAGGGTCCGCTCTACGGCCGCGGCTCCAATGCCTCGGGCCTGATCCTCGCCCCCGCAGGTCGGCTGCACCTCGGAGATTATGTGGTCGAGACCGCGCAGCAGGTTATGGAGGGCCAGGATTACTTCGGCGGTCTCTACGCGGTCCGCGGAGGCCAGGTCCGCGCCCTCTGGCCCACGGTCTCGCGCTGGGTCGGACAACGCGAAGAGCTCTGACCCTGCTCGTCCTCGGCCGTGAAGCACCGACCGGGTCAGGTCGCGGGAAAGGTCCGTCGGGCCAGGTCAGTCGGTGATGGTGATGTGCCCTGGCTGGGCCGCAGCCCGGTCCAGCCACCCGCGGATGGCCGGGTACGGCTCCAGGTCGAACCCGCCCTCATGCGCCACGTGGGTGTAGGCGAACAGCGCGATGTCGGCGATCGTGTAGCGGTCGGCGACGAAGAAGAGCCGGTCGCGCAGATGGCCCTCCATCGCGTCTAGCGCCGCCTGGCCGCCCCGGCGCTTGGCATGAAGCTCGGCCTCGCCGGGATCGATCCCGGCGATCCGCCAGAAGCGGGCCACGGCGATGAACGGCTCGTGCGAGTACTGCTCAAACATCAACCACTGGAGAACTTGGGCGCGCTTGTACCGGGCGCGGTCATACTGGCCTGTCGGCAAGTACTCGGTCCCCTCGGACAGGTAGACCATGATCGCGTTCGACTCGGCCAGCGGGCGCCCGTCGTCCAAGACAAGCGTCGGCACGCGCAGCGCGGGGTTGAGGCCGCCCAGCACCTCGGGGCGGTTGGAGCGGTCAATCACGTCGAGCTCGCGCAGCTCGAGCGGAATACCGAGATGGGCTGCCAGCAGCCGGACCTTGTAGCAGTTGCCGGAAACCGCGGAGTTGTAGAGGAGCATCGGCGCGAATGCTACGTCCCGCCGCTTACATGCTTCACGCCGCGGAAGACCGCGAACGCTCGATTCGTTTCGTTCATGACCGGTTGAGTAGCCATCAACGATCGGGGCACTGTGACCGCCGAGGAACAAGACCGAATCGAACGCGACCGCGCCCGGTTGGCGAGCATGAGCCAGGCGGAGCTCGACCGGCACTGGGCAGAGTTCACGGAGGCTGCGCGCGACGAGCTCCGACGAGCCCGACGCGAGCACCTCCTTCATCAGCTCGGGGTTGCCCTGATCTGGCTCGGCGGGCTCGCGGTCCTCTTCGAATGGGTCTACTCGCTCAACCGCGCCGTCGGCCAGGCAACCGCCTTGATCTGGGCAGGGATCGCTCTCCCAGCGCTCATCGGCGGTGCTGTCCTCGGGTTCAACAACCGACACCAGCGGGACCGAGGCGAGTACTGAGGCAAGTCTCGCCGCCAGCCCACGACCTCGGGTCGCTGCCCGAGGGTGCGCTCTGGGGCGCAAGGTCTGGCCGGTTGGCAAACCGCCGCCGAACGGGCGCAGCCGGGCGGGAGGGGCACCCGGGCGCTACGGTCCGGCGGTGGCTATCGACGAGTCCCAAGCCGACGCCGCCACGGGTGACCCCGCCGCCACGAATGACGGCGCCGCCACGAATGACGGTGCGCACACGGGTCAACCCCGCGCTGCCACGGGAACAGCAGCACTCCGCACGATCGTGTTCGTCGTCGGCGCGGGCAGTCTTGGGGCCGAGATCGCCGCTGCGCGGCTGCTCGCCCCTTACTTTGGGGCCTCGACGATCATCTGGGCCAACACGATCGCCACCGTGCTCGTTGCCCTGTCGGTGGGATACGCGCTGGGCGGCCGGCTCGCCGACCGACGGCCGAACCGGCGCGGGCTGTGCGCTGTGGTGCTCTGCGCGGCTGCCCTGCTGGCCCTGGTGCCGTTCATCTCTGACCCGTTCCTCAAGCTCTCGGTCAACGCGCTCGGGTCGCTCTCGGTTGGCGGGTTCCTCGGCTCGCTGGCCGCGGTGCTGGTGCTCGTCGCGCTGCCCGTGATGCTGCTCGGGACGGTGGCGCCGTACGCCAACCGGCTCGCGCTCGACGCCGTCGGCCAGGCCGGCACCGTGACCGGCAACCTGTACGCGATCTCGACTGCCGGGTCGCTCGTGGGGACGTTTCTGGCCGCGCTGCTGCTGATCCCGCTCGTCGGCACCCACCGCACCTTCCTGTGCTTCGCGCTCGCGCTCGCGCTGGTGGCCGCGCCCGGGCTCGGCTGGAGGTTCCTCGTCGTGCCGGTTCTGGTGGCCGGGCTTCTCGCCATCCCGCCGGCGGCGATCGGTGCGGATGTGAAGGGGGGACGGGTGATCGCCTCGGCCGAGACGCCCTACCAGTACGCGCGGGTCGTGCAGTTCCGCGACGGCGTCCGCTGGCTCCAGCTCAACGAGGGCGTCGCCGTCCACTCGGTGTACCGGCCGGGGACGTACCTCACCGGGGGCTACTGGGATGACTTCCTCACCCTGCCGCTGACGTCAGGGCGGATCCCGCGGCGCGTGGCGATTCTCGGCGACGCCGCCGGCACCGTCGCCCGGGCCTACGGCCACTACTATCCCGCGACCAGAGTGGACGCCGTCGAGCTCGACGGCGAGCTGACCACCCTCGGGCGGCGCTACTTCGATCTGCGCGGCCCGAATCTGCATCTCTACACCGCCGATGCCCGGCCGTGGCTGGCCGCGTCGCCCAACCACTACGACGCGATCTTCCTCGACGCCTACCGCCAGCCCTATATCCCGTTCTACCTCACCACGCGTGAGTTCTTCAGCTCGATCCGAGCTCACCTGCGGCCGGGCGGCCTGGTGATCATCAATGTCGGCCACGTGCCGGGCTCCGACGGGCTCGAGCAGGTGATCTCGGCCACGCTCCGCGCCGTGTTCCCGTCGGTCCTGCGGGACCCGGTCAGCGACACCAATTCACTCGTCCTCGCCGGCCGGTCACAGCTGTCGATTTCGGCGATGGCCTCCGGGGCGCGAACGCTCCCCGGCGATCTGCGCCGGCTCGCCTCGCAGGTCGCGGCGCGTGTGCAGCCACCGCTCTCGGGCGGAAGGGTATTCACCGACGACCTCGCGCCGGTCGAGTGGCTGACCGACCTATCGCTGCTGCGCTACGCGACCGGCAATCACGTTCAGGCGCCCTGAGGGCCGGGGGCGACAACCGTCTCGCCCGCGGAGGCCGGCGCGCCCTTGGCCGTCTCGGTGTGGACCGCCTCGGCAGCCGGCGCATCCAGCACGACCCTGACGCCCTGCTTCGGGGCCAGGGTGATCCCCCGGAACTGGACGGCGTCGAGCTCCGGGTCAGCCGCCCGCAGCCGTGCCCGCTCGAGCACACGCGCGAGCACGATCCGCATCTCCATCAGCGCGAACGAGGCGCCGAGGCAGCGTCGGGTGCCACCGCCAAACGGGAGCCAGGTGTAGGTGTCCGGCGCGTCCGGGCCGAGGAAACGCTCGGGACGGAACTCCTCGGGACCGGGATACAGATCCCCCCGGCGGTGGATCATCCGGATCGACGGGTTGATCTCGACGCCGGGCGGGATCATGTACTCGCCGAGGCGAAACGGCTCGCCGCGCACGACGCGTCCCACCCCGGGGATCACCGGCCGGACGCGCAGCGACTCTTTGACGAGCGCGTCGAGGTAGGCCTCCTCACGCGCCTGCGCCCGCTCGAGCACGGCGGGATTGTGGAGCAGCAGATCGAAGGTCCAGGCCAGTCCGGTGGCGGTGGTCTCGTGGCCGGCCAGAAGCAGCGTCACGAGCTCGTCGCGGACCTCGCGGTCGCTGAGGCGCTCGCCGTTCTCGTCCTCGGCCAGCAGGAGCGCGGAGAAGACGTCGTCGCGATCGGCCAGGTCCGGCTCGGCCCGCCGCCGGGCGATCTCGGCGTAGAGGATCTCGTCGACGGCCCGCTGGCTGGCCTGAAAGCGCTCGGCGCCGCGGGGCGCGCGCCCGAAGCGCGACAGCATGGCCATCAACAGCAGGCCCCGCGGACGGGCGACCGGCTCGACCATCTCGCGCAGACGCAGGCGCAGCTCGGTCTCCTCAGCCCCCTCCCGGTAACCGAACACCGCGCGGAGGATCACCCGCAGGGTCAGCGACTGCATGGTCGGGAGCAGCTCGAAGGGCTCGCCCGCCGACCAGGCATCGATCTCCTCATCGGCCGAGTCGCGGATGGTCTCCGCGTAGGCCAGCATGCGGCGGCCGTGGAAGGGCGGCAACAGGAGCCGCCGGTGACGGAGGTGCTCGACGCCGTCGAGCAGCAGCACCGAGCGCTCGCCGAGCACCGGCCCGAGCAGCGCGTTCGCCTCGCCGGCGTGCAGCCGCTCGCCCGAGCCCTGGAAGACCTCCTTGACCATGGCCGGGTCGAACACCATCACGAACGGGCTGTCGAACACGGTGCTGAAGGTGACCGCGTTGCCGTACCGGCGCCGGCAGGCCTCGAGGAAGCGCGGGCCGGCGAAGATGAACCCCACGGTCTGGATCACCCGCGGCAGCCGCGGTCCCGGCGGGAAGCGTGCCTCGACGGTGCTCACGGCTTTGCCGTCGGGGACTGCGAGGCGGCGGCGCGCGGATCGAGGTCGGCGAGGGAGAGCAGCTGCGCCGGCCGACGGTCGAGGGGCCGGGTCACCGTGACCTGCAGGTCGGAGTCGACGTGGAGCAGCTGGCCGGATTCGAGCTCCTGCCAGCCGGCGTCCTCGTCCATGCGCTCGGTGGCGATGATCACCGCCGGGCGATGGGCAAGATGCGCGGAGCGAACTCGCAGTGATCCGCGGGCACTGGCGTGATCGAGATGACGCCCGCCGCCCGAGCCTCCGGCATCGCGCTCGAGCCAGTGCAGCTCATGGACGTCGGGGTAGCGGAGCGCCCACAGCTCGGTGGCGGTGATGAGGACGAGGTTGAGCGAGAACACGGGCAGGTTGTCGGCGATCCAGCCCGCCGCCGTGGTGATCGCGTCCCCGATGTCGGCGCCCGCCTGGACCTCCCGGGTGATGAGGGCGAAGAAGCGCTCCGAGTCGGTCTCGCCGTGCACGAGCTTTCCGGCGTCCCCGAGCTCCTCGTCGAGCCGAGGCACGTCGCCGATCACCCCGTTGTGGGCGAACAGACGGCCGTCCTGTTCGAAGGGGTGGGTGTTCTCGAGGCTGAGGCCGCCGTTGGAGGCGTAGCGGACGTGGGCCACGAACGTCCGCGAGCTCACCTCGCGGGCCTCCTCGGCGAACTGGCGATCCTCGTAGGCGGCGAGCGGCTGCTTGGAGACCACCGGCCGGTCCTCGGAGTCGTAGCTGCCCAGGCCGGTCCCGTCGGGCTCCCGCCGGCTCTGCTGGGCCAGAGAATCCGGTGCTTCCAGCAGCCAGAAGGTCGCCGTGACCGACTCGCGTCCTCCGCTCATCCCGAACAGACGGCACATCGACAGCCGACGGTACCGCAACCGCCAGTGATACTTACGCCCATGACCGACCTTCAGACCCTCCTGCGGCGATCCCTCCACGTCGGCCAGCGTGGATTCGAGCGCGGCCTCGTCGAGTCGCGCGCGTTCACGTACGCCTGGCGCGCGGGGATGTTCGGACTCGACTCGCCGGCGAAGACGCTGGCCGCCGTCCGCGCCGCCGACCAGCTCGGGCAGATCGGCGGGGCGATCGCGGTGGCCTCGATCCGCCATGGCGAGCGCGCCGGCCTGATCGACGAGCTCGGCACGCTCAGCTTCACCGAGCTGCACCGGCGCTCGGACGCCGTCGCGGTCGGCCTGCGCCGGCGCGGCGTCGGCGAGGGCGACGGCGTCGGCATCCTCTGCCGCAACCATCGCGGGTTCTTCGACGGTGTGTTCGGCGCGTCCAAGGTGGGGGGGCGAGTGCTCCTGCTCAACACCGATTTCGCCGGCCCTCAGCTCCGCGACGTGTGCGAGCGCGAGGGAGTGACGGTGCTCATTCACGACGAGGAGTACGACGAGCTCGTGGCGCCGATCGACGCGCGGCGGCTGCTGGCCTGGAGCGACGGCGACCCCGGCCAGGAGTCGCTGCACAGCCTGATCACCGCACACGACGGCGAGACGCCGCCGATTCCCACCGGGTCGGCCGCGCTCGTGCTGCTGACCAGCGGCACCACGGGCACACCGAAAGGGGCACCCCGTCACCAGGGCCGCTCCCTCGCCCCGATCGGCGCGCTGCTGTCGAAGGTGCCGTATCGCTCGGGCGAAGCGACGTACGTGGCGGCGCCGATGTTCCACGGCCTCGGCTTCACCCAGATGGTGCTGTCGGTGATCCTCGGCTGCACGACGATCACCCGCCGCCGGTTCGAGCCACGGGGGGTGTTGGAAGCGATTTCGCGGGAGCGGCCGACCGCCCTCGTCGTGGTTCCGGTGATGCTCCATCGGATCGTCAGCGTGCTCGAGCGCGAGTTCGGGTCATTCGACACCAGCTCGCTGCGCATCATCTTCTGCTCCGGGGCACAGCTCGAGGCCGAGCTCGTCCGGCGGGCGCAGCGCACGATTGGCGACAAGCTCTACAACTTCTACGGCACGACCGAGGTCGCCTACGCCACCTTTGCCACGCCGGAGGACCTGCGCGACGCCCCGGGTTGCGCCGGCCGGGTACCCCTCGGGGCCGTCGTGAAGCTCTACGACAGCGAGGCGCGGGAGGTCTCCGGGCCGGGTATCGTCGGGCGCATCTTCGTCGGCAACGGCTTTCAGTTCGAGGGCTACACCGGCGGCGGTAACAAGGAGATCATCGACGGGCTGATGAGCACCGGCGACGTCGGCCACTTCGACGAGGCCGGCCGGCTATTCGTCGACGGCCGCGATGACGACATGATCGTCTCCGGCGGTGAGAACCTGTTTCCGGCCGAGGTGGAGGAGCTGCTGATCACCCACCCGGCGGTCGAGGAGGCCGCGGTGATCGGCGTCGATGACCCGGAGTTCGGCAAGCGCCTGGCCGCGTTCGTGGTGATCGAGCCCGACGCCACCCTGACCGCGGACGAGGTGCGCGGCTTCGTCAAGGACAACCTGGCTCGCTACAAGGTCCCGCGGGACGTCCACTTCCTCTCCGAGCTGCCTCGCAACCCGACGGGGAAGATCCTCAAGCGCGAGCTGCGTGAGCGCTACGCGCAGCCGCCGGAGGGCGCACAGGCCGGCGACGGCGATCTGTCAAAGTAATTTCAAGCTTCTCGCCTATGTTGGAGACCGTCCACGAAAGGCGGAGTTGTATGTATTTCCTGCGCACAGTCACCACCCGACGCCTGCTGGCGATGATCGCCGGCCTCGTCGTGGCCATCGCCGGGGGCACCGCGATCGCCGTCGCCGCCTCCAGCGGCGGACCGGTCCCGCGGCATCAGCCGCTGGCCCAGGCCGTGCGCGCCGCGCTCGCGGCACCACAGGTGAACGGGATCAGCGCGGACATTACTTTCACCAACCGCCTGATCGACGCGAGCAACTTCCAGGGCTCGGATCCGATCCTCTCCGGGGCCCACGGGCGCCTGTGGGTGTCGGCCAATCATCAGTTCCGGCTCGAGCTGCAGTCCGACAACGGCGACGCCCAGGTGGTGGTACAGAACGGCTCGTTCTGGGTCTACGACCCGTCCTCCAACACCGTCTACAGGGGCAAGCTGCCCGCCGACTCGACCGCACAGAAGGCCACCAAGCACACGGACACGATCCCCACGGTCGCGCAAATCCAGAAGCAGATCACCGACCTGATGGGCCACGCCAACCTCTCTGGCGCGATTCCCGGCGACGTCGCCGGCCAGCCGGCCTACACCGTCCGCATCTCGCCCAAGCACGACGGCGGCCTGCTCGGAGCCGGAGCGCTGGCTTGGGATGCGATCAAGGGCGTGCCGCTGCGGGTCGCCATCTACGCCCGCGGTGACAGCTCACCGGTGCTCGAGCTGAAGGCCACGGGGATCACGTACGGCCCCGTGAGGGGTGCGTTCAACATCAAGCCGCCCGTCACTGCCAAGGTGGTCCAGGTGGCGACACCGAGCGGCAAGGGCGGCGCAGCCGCCGACCACGCCCGCAAGGGCAAGCGCGCCCACCAGCGCATCGATGGAATCGCCGCCGTGCGCCGCCATCTGCCCTTCGCACTCGTCGCTCCGAACCAGCTCGTCGGGCTCCCGCGCCGATCGGTCACGCTGCTTGACTGGCAGGGCCATCCGGCCGCGCTGGTCACCTACGGCCAGAACCTTGGCGGCTTCGCGGTCATCGAGCAGACACCAGGGAAGTCGAACCGCGTGAGCGCGCCGAAGGGTGATCACGCCGGCCTCACCCTCCCGACCGTGTCGATCAACAACATCAGCGGCCAGGAGCTCGACACGGCTCTCGGCACGATGGTGCGGTTCACCCGCAACGGGGTGGCCTACACGGTCGTCGGTTCGGTGCCGCCGGCGGCGGCGGAGGCCGCGGCGCGGTCGCTATGACCGCGCCGGGGGCCGATCGCTCCGACGACGGCACGCCGCCGATCGAGGTCCGCGGGCTGGTCAAGCGCTACGGCGAGCTCACCGCGGTCGCCGGCGTCGACCTCACGGTCAACGCCGGCGACGTCTACGGCTACCTCGGTCCCAACGGCGCGGGCAAGACGACGTCGCTGCGGATGATGCTCGGCCTGATCCGCCCGACCGCGGGCACCGTGCGCCTGTTCGGCCGCGATCCGCTGGCCACCATCGACGCGCTCGACGGCGTGGCCGGCTTCGTCGAGGCGCCCACGTTCTACCCCTACATCAACGGCCGCCGCAACCTCGAGCTGCTGGCCGCCTACGACGGCGGTGACGCCCGCGAGCGGATCGACGCCTCACTCGAGGCCGTCGAGCTGGCCGACCGCGCCAAGGACCGCGTCGGCGGCTACTCCCACGGCATGCGTCAGCGGCTCGGAATCGCCGCGGCGCTGTTGCGCGACCCCAAGCTACTGCTGCTCGACGAGCCGGCCACCGGACTCGATCCGGCCGGCATGCGTGACATGCGGCTGTTGATCCGCCGCCTCGCCGATCAGGGCATCACCGTGCTGCTCTCGAGCCACCTGCTGACCGAGGTCGAGGAGGTGTGCAACCGCGTGGCGATCGTGCGCAAGGGCAGCATCGTCTACGAGGGAGCGATCGCAGAGCTCAAGCGGGGAGCCGGTACGAGCTATCGACTATCGACCACCGACGACGAGCGGGCACTGGCGATCTGCCGGGGCGCCCGCGGCCTGCAGGACGTCCGCGCGCTCAGGGATCGGATCACGTTCGTCGCCGACGACACCGCGGTGGCCGAGCTCTCGCGCCGGCTCGTCGAGGCTGGCGCGCTGATCACGGCGTTGGCGCCGCAGACGGTCACCCTCGAGGATCTGTTCTTCTCGCTCACGGAGGGCTCCGACGGCGCCGACGGGGCCGGTCGCACCGAGCCCGAGCCTGAGCCCGCGCCGGTGCCGGCGCCGGTGCCATGAGCCCGAGCGTGGCCACGGTCTACCGCTGGGAGCTGCGCAAGCTGCGCTACCAGAAGCGGACGTACCTCGGGCTCGGCGCCGCCGCGCTCGTGCCGATCCTGTTCGTCCTCGCGACTCACTTCCGCCACCGTGGGCCGCAGGATGTCCCGTTCGGCAGCTACATCACCCGCAGCGGCCTGGCCATCCCGCTCGTGCTCCTGCTGTTCGGGGCGGTGTGGATGTTCCCACTCATCACCGCGCTGGTGGCGGGGGACATCTTCGCCTCCGAGGACCACAACGGCACGCTGAAGACGATCCTCACCCGCTCGCTGGAACGCGGTCAGATCTTCGGCGGCAAGGCGCTTGCCGCCGCCACCTATGCCGTCGCCGCGATCGCCCTCAGCGGGACGGTGGCCGTCGTTGCCGGCAGCCTTCAGTCCGGGTTCAACCCGCTCCAGAGCCTGTCCGGGACCGTCGTCTCGGCACCGAAGGCGCTAGAGCTGGTCTATGCCAGCCTGCTCGTATATCTGATCCCGATCGCCGCGATCGTCTGCATCGGCCTGCTCCTCTCGGTGGTGACCCGGAACAGCGCCGCGGCCGTGGTCGGCACGCTGATGATCTCGCTGCTGATCCAGCTGGTCGGGATCCTGCCCGGGCTGAGCGGCCTGCAGCCCTATCTGCTCAGCACGCAGTTCAACGCCTGGCAGGGCCTGCTGCGGACGCCGATCGACTGGACGCCGATCGTCCGCGCCACCTGGGTGTGCGCGCTGTACGGACTGCCCGCGCTCGCCGCGGCGTTCCTGGTCTTCCTGCGCCGGGACGTGGCCGGAGGGTGAGTCCCGGCGAGAGCGCCGCCGGCGCCGAGCGGGTGCTGGTGGTGGACGACGACCCGCCGCTGCGGCGGATGCTCGAGCGCACGCTGCTCGCCGAGGGTTTCGAGGTCACGCTGGCCGCCGATGGCGGGGCGGCGCTCGTCGCCGCCGAGCGCTCGGCCCCCGACGTGATCGTGCTCGATGTCGCGATGCCGGCGCTCGACGGGCTGGCCGTGTGCCGCCGGCTGCGCGGCAAGGGACTGCTGACACCAATCCTGATGCTCACCGCGCGGGATGCCGTCCCCGACCGTGTGGCCGGTTTCGAGGCCGGCGCGGACGACTACCTCGTCAAGCCGTTTGCAGTGCAGGAGCTGATCGCCAGGCTGAAGGCGCTGACCCGCCGGCGCGGCGAGTCCGGACCGCTGCTCTCCTACTCGGATCTCACGCTCGACGTCGACGCCCGCAGCGCCACGCGGGCCGGCCGGCCGATCGAGCTCACCGGACGCGAGGCGGCGCTGCTCGAGCTGCTGCTGCGCGAGCAGGGGCACGTCCTCTCCCGTGAGCAGGCGCTCCAGGAGATCTGGGACGACGCCGCCGAGCCCAACGTGATCGACCGCTACATCACCCGGCTGCGGCGCAAGCTGGGCGAGCCGCAGCTGATCCGCACGGTGCGCGGGTCCGGCTTCAGCCTGCGCGCCTGAGCGCCGGTCTCGACCTCGCCGCCCCGCCCGCCGGGGGCCCTCAGCCGGCCAGCATCGCCTGAGCGCTCTCGCCCGGGACCGGGGCTCCGAACAGGAACCCCTGGGCGCCGTCGCAGCCGATCGCGCGCAGCTCGTCGAGCTGAGCGTCGGTCTCCACACCCTCGGCGACGACGTGCATCCCGAGCGCGTGAGCCAGCCTGACCACGGCGGCGACGACCGATGCGCCCTCGCCGCTGCCCAGGTCGGTGACGAAGCTCTCGTGGATCTTGAGCTCATCGACCGGCATCTGGCGCAGGCTGGCCAGCGAGGTCGAGCCGGTGCCGTAGTCGTCGAGGGAGATCTTGACACCGGTGGCCTTCAGCGCCCGCAGCGCAGTGATCGACGTTTCCGGGTTGTGCGTCACCGATTCGTCGCTCACCTCCAGGCAGAGCGCGGCGGGGTCGACGTCCGCGGAATGGATCGCGGCGGCCAGCAGTGAGGCCAGTCCGGCATCCGCGAGCTGGCGCGGTGAGAGGTTCACCGACACGGTCAGCTCCGCGTTCTGTTGCCGCCAGATGGCCAGATGGCGCAGCGCGTCGGCCAAAACGAATTCGCCGATGCGTAGCACCAGTCCGGTCTCCTCCGCGAGGGGGAGGAACTCGGCCGGGGGAATCATGCCGAGCTCGGGGTGCTCCCAGCGGATCAGGGCTTCGAAACCGGTCAGCCGGCGGGGAGTCTCGAGCTCGATTTTCGGCTGGTAGAAGACACGCAGCTCCGAGCGCTCGAGCGCATGACTGAGCGCCGCCTCGAGCTCGAGGCGCTGCATCGTCCGCTGCCGGGAGCTCTCGTCGAACAGCTCGTAGCGCGAGCGGCCGAGGTCCTTGGCCCGATACATCGCCGTGTCCGCCTCGCGGATGACCATCTCCGGCGGCATCGTCGGATCGGTGACGGTGGCGATCCCGATGCTCACCGTCACCACCGCCTCGCCGTCGTCGAGCGACACCGGCAGCTTGGCCGCCCGGGTGATCCGCTCGGCGATCAGCACGACCTCGCGCTCGTTGTCGAGGTCCTCGAACAGCAGGGTGAACTCGTCGCCCCCGAAGCGGGCCACGGTGTCCATCGGACGCAGCATCCCCCGCAGCCGGTCGGCCAGTACGGTCAGGACGCGGTCGCCGGCTGCGTGACCGAGCGAGTCGTTGACGTCCTTGAACTCGTCGACGTCGACGAACAGGACGGCCACCCGCCCGTTGGTGCGCCGTGAGCGGTCCAGCGCGACGCTCAGCCGGTCCAGGAACAGGGCCCGGTTCGGAAGCCCCGTGAGCGGGTCGTGCAGCGCCAGGTGGGCCAGTTGGACCTCGGTGCGTTTGCGCTCAACCGCCAGCCGCAGACAGCGCCCGAGACGGGCCGGCGACAGCTCGGACTTGACCAGCACGTCCTGGGCGCCGGCGCGGACCGCCTGCACCGCCCGCGCGTCGTCGGGCTCGGCGGTCAGCACGACGATCGCCGCATCCGGCGCCGCCGCCCGCAGCCGAGCCAGCGGCTCGAGGATGTCGGCCGCGCCCGCCGGCAGGCCGAGCAGGACGCACGGCGCGCCTCCGTCCAGCAGGTACTCGAGCGCGTCGCCCAGCCGTTCGGCCTGGGTGATGAGCAGGCCCTCGCCCCAGCCGGCCTTGAGCATCTCGGCGATCAGCATCGCCGAGCGTGGATCTTCTTCCACGAGGAGGATCGTCGTGTGCCCCCCGGCCTCCGTCTGTTCCTCGATCAAGACCGGTAAAACCCCCAATAGCGTCGCAAAGCTATCCATAATCTACGAGAGTTCAGCGCGCAGGAGGGGAAAACGCCCGGGTGCGGCAGAGTTCGCTCCGTGCGCGTGCTCCACATCCCCCCTTCGACGCTGCGTGCACGGCTCGTGCTGGCGTCGTCGCTGGCGACGCTCGGCGGCGTGGCGCTGCTCACGGCGATCACCGTGCTGCTGGTCGGCCACCAGCTCCGCAGCTCGCTTGACGGGGCGCTCCGGACCCGGGCCGAGGAGATCGCCCAGCTCGCCGTGTCGGCCCCGGCGCTCCTCACCGATCCCGGGGCTCTGGAGACGCCGGTATCCGGCCGTCAGATCGCCATCGAGGTGCTCGACGCTGGCGGCCGGATCATCGCCCGCTCGCTGACCCTCGGGGCCCGGCTGCTGCCCCAGGACGCGGCGGCGCGGGCCGCGCGCGTGGAGGGACGGACCGCGTTCGAGGACATCCACCTGGCGGGCCGGCCGTTTCGCCTCTACGCCGCTCCGATCGCGCAGGCCGGGGGCCCCGCCGCCGGCGGCGCGGTGCTCGTCGCCTCGGACACCACAGACATCGCCCAGACAAGTGCCCACCTCGGGTTCGTGCTGGCGGTGAGCGGGGCGGCGGTGGCGCTGCTGGCGGCGGTGGCCGCGGCGATCGTGACCCGCCGTGGCCTCAGGCCGCTGCGCCGGCTGACCGTTGCCGCCGAGGAGATCGAGCGGACCGGCGATCCCGCCCGCCGCCTGCCGACCCGAGGGCGGAGCGGGACTCCGCCGGCCGAGGAGCTCGCGCAGCTGTCCGGAGTGCTCAACCGCATGCTGGCCTCGCTCGAGCGCTCGCGGGCAGGCGAGCGGCGCTTTCTCGCCGACGCCTCACACGAGTTGCGCACCCCGGTGACCACCCTGCTCGGCAATGTCGAGTACGCGTCTCGACACGGGGCCGACCCCGAGGTGCTCGCCGATCTGCAGCGCGACGCCGCTCGTCTCGCCCGCCTCGTCGACGACCTGCTCGCGCTCGAACGAGAGGCGGCGTCCGACCAGCAGCTGAGCGAGGTGGCCCTCGATGATCTGGTCCGCCAGGCGGTCGAGGACGGATCCGAGCGCCTGTCGATCTCACGGCTCGATCCCGCCACCGTCCGTGGGGATGCCGCCGCGTTGACGCGCATGGTGCAGAACCTGATCGAGAACGCCCTCGTGCACGGGCCCGAGCGGGGGAGGGTGGAGGTTGCCACGAGCGTCGAGGCGCACGCCGTAACGCTGTCGGTGCGTGACGAGGGGCCGGGCCCGGACCCGGGTCAGCGCGAGCGGATCTTCGAGCGCTTCTGGCGCGCCGAGGAGGCCACCGGCCGCCCCGGATCCGGCCTCGGGCTGTCGATCGTCAAGGCGATCGCCGATCGCCACGGCGGGCAGGTAACAGTCGCGGGGGCCACCTTCTCCGTCCGGCTCCCGCTGGTCGAGCAGAAGCCCAGCTCATAGGCGAATTCTCATGTTGCTCTTACTGAACCCTGATTCCGTTGGCGAATAGTTACGAACGGATGCGCGCCGATAGCCGACCCATGAAACCGCCGCGCCATAGCGAGGCCCAGCTGCATCGCGACGCAGCGCTGATGCGGATCGTCCGCACCCGGCGCTTCGTCATCGCGGCCAGTGCCGCGCTGACGGCCGGCTTCGCCGCCGTGGTCTCCTCGGTCGCGCCCGGTCACACTCTGCGCAAGTCCGATCGCCCTCTCACCACGGCGTCAACGTCCAACCCCGTCGCAGCCTCGACGCAGATGCCGCCGCTGGCCAGTCCCGGCGATCTCGGCCTTCAGGGCACCACCTCCGTCCCGCAGTCTTCCCAGATCTCCCCCTCGCAGGCGGCTCCCGTGACGCCCGACCCCACGCAACAGGTCTCTCCGGTACCTGCCCCGGTGGTTTCGGGCGGCTCGTAGAATCGATCCCCTGGGCGGATGAGCCATCGTGAGTCGCGCGTCAGCTTCCCCGCGCTGGGAACGACAGCCGTAGTCGCTGTCGAGGACCCGGCGGCGCTCGCGGCTGCGCGTCGGGCCGTCGAGGACACCGTCGCGGCGTTCGATCTGGCGTGCTCGCGGTTCCGCGAGGACTCCGAGCTCTCCGCGCTCAACGCCGCCGCGGGCAGCGAGCTGGAGGTGGGCGCTCTGCTCATGGAGGCGGTGCAGGAGGCGCTCCGCGCCGCGCGGCTGTCCGATGGCGAGGTCGACCCCACGATCGGCCAGGCGCTCATCGCGCTCGGCTATGACCGCGACTTCGCCGCGCTTGGCGAGCAGCCGGACGAGGCTCACCCGGCTGCGACGCAGGACGGTGCGGCGCCGCAGCGCCCGGCGCCCCGGATCGCCTCGGTCCCCGGGTGGCAGGCGATCCGCCTCGACCCCGAGCGCGGGACCATCCGCCTGCCCGCCGGCGTCAGCCTCGATCTCGGGGCGACCGCCAAGGGGCTCGCGGCGGACCACGCGGCCGCTCGGGCTCACGCCGAGACGGGCTCCGGGGTGCTGGTCAGCCTCGGCGGGGACATCGCCGTCGCCGGAACCCCACCCGCCGGCGGCTGGCAGGTGCGGGTCACCGATGACCACCGCGCCGGCCCTGACGCTCCTGGACAGACGATCTCGATCGGGAGCGGAGGTCTCGCCACCTCGAGCACGACCGTACGACAGTGGTCGGGCCCGCACGGCCGGGCGCACCACCTGATCGACCCGGCGACCGGCCGGCCGGCCACAGTGGTGTGGCGCACGGCCAGCGTCACCGCCGGCTCGTGCGTGGATGCCAACATCGCCAGCACCGCGGCCATCATCCGTGGCGAGCGCGCTCCCGCCTGGCTGGCCTCCCTGGGTCTCCCGAGCCGGCTGGTCAGTGCCGAGGGGACCGTCCGGCACCTGGCCGGCTGGCCGACCGACGGCGACGAACTGCCCAGCGCGCCGGAACCGATCGGGGCGTCCGCATGAGCAGCCTCCTCGCCGCCGCCGGTCCGAGCGCCTACTGGTATCTGTCCCGCGGGACCGGTGTGGTGGCACTGCTGCTGCTCACCGCGAGTGTCGTCCTCGGAGTGCTCGGTCCGCTGCGGTACACCGCGGAGCGCTGGCCGCGGTTCGCGATCGACTCGCTGCACCGCGACGTCTCGCTGCTCGTGGTCGCCGTGCTCGTCGTCCACATCCTCACCAGTGTCCTCGACAGCTTCGCCCCGATCCGTCTGATCGATGCGGTGATCCCGTTCGTCTCGCTCTACCGGCCCCTCTGGCTCGGGCTCGGCGCGCTGTCCTTCGATCTGATCATCGCCCTCGTCATCACCAGCCTCGTCCGCCGGCGCCTCGGCTACCGGAGCTGGCGGCGAATCCACTGGCTGGCCTACGCCAGCTGGCCGGTCGCGGTGTTCCACGGGCTCGGCACCGGCACCGATACGAAGCTGTGGTGGATGCTGCTGTTGACGGTGGCATGCGTCGCTGCCGTCGTGGTGGCCGTCGCCGTGCGGATCAGCCGCGCGCGGCCGGAGAACGAGGCCGTGCGGGTGCCGGCCCTGGTGCTCACCATCGCCACCCCGGTGGCCCTGGCCATCTTCACCCTGGCCGGGCCGTTGGAGCACGGCTGGGCACGCCGCGCGGGAACGCCGACCTCGCTGTTCACCAAGTCCGCGGCGCAGGTCTCGGCGAGCCGCGTCGCCACCGCGGCGGCGGTGCGCCAGCGTGCGGCCGCGACGCCGGCCACGCTGCAGGTGCCGTTCTCCGCCCACCTCTCGGGCACCGTCACCCAGACGGCGGCTGGCGGCGGCGCGGTGGTCGACCTCGCGCTGCGCCTGAGCGGTGGCGCCAACGGACGGCTCCGCGTGCGGATGGCCGGAGCACCGATCGACGGCGGCGGCCTGTCGATGACCGGTAGCCAGGTCGACCTCCTCGCCGACGGGCTTCCCTCGGTGATGGAGGGCCAGATCGTCTCCCTCCAGGGTCAGCAGTTCCTGGCCCGCGTCGCCGACTCCTCAGGCTCGGAGCTCGACCTGCACGCCAACCTGAACATCGACAACAACAGTGGCAATGTCAGCGGAACGCTGGCGGCCACGAACGGGGGTGGATGATGAGCACCGCGGCCACGTCGGCCACGAGCAGCTGGCGGACCGGGCCACCCGGGCTGCCCCGGCTGCTGGTCGGCCTTGACCCCAGCGGCGCGGTGATGACGCTGGCCGAGCACGAGCGCGTGCACGGACCGCTGCCGACCCATTCGCCCCATGAGCTGATCGAAGCGATCGAGCGCAGTGGCCTGCGCGGCCGCGGCGGCGCCGACTTCCCCACCGCCCGCAAGCTGCGGGCCGTGGCCGAGCGGCGCCACGGGCCGACGCTGGTGATCAACGGCAGCGAGACCGAGCCGGCCAGCGGTAAGGACCGGCTGCTCCTCTCGCGGCTGCCCCATCTCGTCCTCGACGGCGCCGCGCTCGCCGCGGGCGCGGTCGGCGCGAGCGAGGTGATCGTCAAGGTCGGCGAGACCGCGGCTCCCTCGCTGGCAGCGCTCGAGGCAGCCGTCTCCTCGCGCGAGGGCGACGGGGTCGACTATCACCTCGCGGCCGGGCCGGAGGGCTACGTGACCGGTGAGGAGAGCGCGGTCGTGTCGTTCCTCAACGGCCATCGGCCGGTGCCCACCCTGGTTCCCCCGCGTCCGTACGAGCGCGGCTACCGCGGGCGCCCGACGCTGATCCAGAACCCCGAGACGCTGGCCCAGATCGCCCTCGTCGCTCGCTATGGCGATCATTGGTATCGCGAGCTGGGGACGAGTGCTGACCCGGGGTCGGCACTGGTTACGATCTCGGGCGCGGTGCAGGCGCCGGGCGTCTATGAGCTGGCCTTCGGGACTCCGATGACCGACCTGCTGGCCGCGGCCGGAGGCTCGACCGAACCGCTGCAGGCTCTGCTCGTCGGCGGCTACTTCGGGACCTGGGTCGACGCCGCCAGGGCGATGCGCCTGCGCCTAGCCCGCGAGGATCTCCGTTCGGTCGGCTGCTCGCTCGGCTCCGGCGTGCTGATCGCGCTCGGCGAGAGCTCGTGCGGCCTGCACGAGTCCGCGCGCGTGATCGACTACCTCGCGTCGCAGTCCGCGGCGCAATGCGGGCCGTGCCTGTACGGGCTGCGGGCGATCGCCGACTCGTTCGCCGCGCTCGCGGACGGGGTGGCGCACGGCCGTGAGCGCGATCGCCTGCTCCGCTGGTCGAGCGAGGTCCGCGGCCGCGGCGCCTGCCATCACCCAGACGGCGCGGTCCGCTTCGCGGAGAGTGCCCTCAGCGTCTTCCGCGATGAGATCGACTGGCACCGCCAGTCGCGCTGCTCCGCTCCTCCCGCCGGGCTGCCCCTGGCCACCGGGGTGGGCCGGGCGGCTGCCGGCCGCAGCGGCGGCGGCCGCAGCGGCGCCGGCCGCAGCGGCGCCGGCCGCACGAGCGTCCCTTCCGGAGCGACTCGGCCGAGCAAGCGAGGACAGCGATGAGCGCTCACCTGCGCGTCAACCCGATCATGTGCGACGCGCACGGACTGTGCGCCGAGCTGCTGCCCGAGCTGATCCGGCTCGATGACTGGGGCTACCCGATCATCGACGAGTCCGAGGTTCCGCCCGACCTGGTCGGCCTCGCCCGCAAGGCCGCCGACGCCTGCCCGACCCTGGCCCTGCTGCTCGACGAGGACTAGCGTGCGCCGGCGCGGTGCGCCGGTGGGAGCGGCTCGGGGGGTGCACCATCCTGCGCGGTGTCGACGAGGTCGAGCTGCCACCAGCCGACGTCGCGCCAGGCCCCGAACTTCCAGCCGATCCGCTCGTAGATCCCGACGGGCCGGAAGCCAAAGGCCTCGTGGAGTGCGACGCTGGCCGGGTTGGGCAGGGTGATTCCGGCGCAGGCCCGGCGTAGGTTCTGGGCGGTGAGCAGCGGCAGCAGTTCGCCGTAGAGGGCGCGGCCGACGCCGCTGCGGTGATGGGAGCCGTCCACGTACACGGTCACGTCAGCCGCCCACCGGTACGAGGACCGCTCGCGGTGTTGGGAGGCATGGGCGAAGCCGAGCACCGTGTCGGCCTCGGTCGCCACGAGCCACGGATAGCCCGCGAGCACGCGCTCCATGCGCCGCGAGAAGTCCGTCGGTCCGGGCGCCCGCTCCTCCAGCGAGGCCACCGAATCGAGTACGAACGGGGCGTAGACGTGCGCGCAGGCGGCGGCGTCGCGGGCCGGATCGGCGAGGCGGATGACCATCGCCGAGAGATTAGGAGGCGCCCGGCCCGGACCCTTGTTGGCAGGGCGCCAGTAAGATCGACCGCGACGCCGTCCATCCAGCGAGCTGCGGGTCGCCTGTCCAGCCCGCGGCGGCAGTGACACCAGGAGATCGATCCACATGCAAACTCTGAGCGACGAGCAGCGCGCGTTCGTTGAGGCGATCCGCGACCTTGCCCGGCGCGAGTGCGGAACGCGCGAGCAGCGGGATGCCTTGACCGAGAACGGGAACGAGCCGCACAATCAGGAACTGTACGAGCGCATCGCCGAACTCGGGTGGCTCGGGGTCGCGATTCCCGAGGAGTACGGGGGCTCGGGTGGCGGCGCCGTCGACATGTGCCTGCTGTGCGAGGAGTTCGCCCGCGGGCAGATCCCGATGGGCTTCTTCACGGTCAGCATGATCACCGCGGGCGCGGTCGGGCGCTTTGGCACCGAGGAGCTCAAACAGGAGATCCTCGGCGGCGTCGCGCGCGGGCGCGTGGAGGCGATCGCCATGTCCGAGCCGGAGGCGGGCTCGGACGTCGGCAGCCTGACCTGTCGCGCCGAGCGGGTCAACGGGAGCTACGTGATCAACGGGCAGAAGACGTGGATTACGGCCGCCCACGCTGCCGACCACATCCTGCTCGTGTGCCGCACCACCCGCACCGGCAACAAGCACGAGGGCCTGTCGATGATCTCGGTGCCGACCGATGTCGACGGCGTCGAGGTCCGCGGGATCGAGACGATGGGCGGGCGCGAGGTCAACGACGTGTTCTTCACCGACTGCGAGGTTCCCGCCGACCGGCTCGTCGGCCAGCAGGACCAGGCCTGGATGCAGCTCATGGCCGGCCTCAACCACGAGCGGCTGATCATCGGCGCTCAGGCGCTCGGGATGGCCCAGCGAGCCTTCGAGGACGTGCTGGCCTATGTCAAGGAACGCAAGCAGTTCGGCAAGGCGATCGGCTCCTTCCAGGCCCTGCGCCACCGCCTTGCCGACCTCGGGACGGAGATCGAGTCGACGAAGCTGCTCGTCTACGACACGGCGCGCAAGGTCGACGCGAACCCGGGCGCGCTGTTCCCGCGCGAGGCCTCGATGGTGAAGCTCAAGGCCACCGAGGTGGCCAAGCGAGCCGCGCTCGAGGGCATGCAGATGATGGGCGGCTACGGCTATGCCGTGGAGTACGACATGGAGCGGCAGGTTCGCACCGCCGTGGTGACGACGATCTACGGCGGGACGAGCGAGATCCAGCGCGACATCATCGCCAAGACGTACGGGCTCTGACGCCGGACGGACCCCGCTGGGACCGCAACGCGGCCAGCCCGGGCGGTCGCTGTCGAAGCGGCGGGCCGCCGAGGCGACGACGTCGTGCAGGTCGCGCGCGGGACCGGCCTTCGACATCGCCGTCTGCGCTTACGCCGTGTTCTGGTCCATCACGGCAGTCGAGCCATCGCTGCGGCACGCCTCCTCGACCGCCGGCAGCACCTCGCGGACGATGCTGAGAAAGCCCTGGACGAGCAGCGCGTGAGCCTGCTCGCGCGTGAGACGGCGCCGCTGCAGCCACTCGACGCTTGTCGCCTCGGCCAGGCCGGAATACGTGCGGATGACCGCGCGCAGCTCCGGCGGGGGCTCGGAGTCCTCACCAGGGCGGATTGCCGCGATCAGGCGGTCGGCGGTCTGCTCCCGCGCGTCATCGAGAATCGCCTCAACCTCGGGGTCGCTCCCGAGACCCTGGGCGCCAAGGGCGGCCAGCCAGGTGCCGCGGTTGCGCTCGAGCACCTCCATCCACCGCTCGACGCTGTCGGAGATGACCGACTCGATGCCGCGATCCGGGCTCTGCAGCGGCACCGGACCCGACGGCATCCGCACGAGCGAGCGGACGACCTCGAGGTACAGCTCACGCTTGGTGCCGAAGTAGTGGTGGAGCAAACCGCGTGCCACGCCCGCCTCGCGCGCGATCTCCGAGGTCGAGACCGTGGCGTAGTTGCGCTCGGAGAAGAGGCGACGTGCGCAGGTGAGGATCTGGCGACGGCGTTCGTCGTGGTCCAGCCGTTGCCAGCGCGGGGCCGGTGAGGTCGCCATGAGGCGGCCAGGCTAGCAAAGTTGGCAGACCGCCAATTAGCCCTCCTCGGGCCACTCCGCCGCAGCCAGAACGGCGCGCACCTCGCCGACGACGTCGTCGCTGGGAACCGGATCCTCGCAGCCCGCGCTCACCGCATGGCGAATCGAGGAGGTCAGGAACACGGCGTCGGCCGCGCGGGCGCGAGCCAGCGACACCGGGGCCTCCTCAATCCGCCACCCGCGCTCGGGGCCGAGCTCGACCAGCAGCGCCCGCGTGACTCCGGGCAGGATCCGGCCGTCGGCGGGCGGGGTGATGAGCCGCCTGCCCTCGCGGATCCACACGTTGGCCCAGGCGGCCTCGAGCACGGTTCCGTCGGCGTCGACCAGCAGCGGAACGCCGTGGTCCGCGCGCTCGAGCGCGCGGCGATCGCACCACTTGAAGGCGCCGAAACCGCCGTCGAGGGCGACTGGGACGAGCGTCACCGGTCGTGCCGCCGTGGTGGCGTCCACCGGAGCGGCGGACGCGCGGAGCTCGACGTCAGCCGCCGTCGGGACAGCCTCGAGCCGGAGCCGGTGTGTCCCCGCCAGCAACCTCGCCGCCCGCTTCGCCGTTGCCGCCGCGCGCCGGCGGTCGAGTTCGACCCCGTAAAGTTCGGCCACCGCGCCGGCCAGCCGCGCGAGGTGGCGCTCGAGCGCCTGAATCCGCCCGTCCCGGACGAGCATCGTCTCGAACACGCCCGCGCGCGGGTCGGGGGTGAGGGACGGGTCCGCCGAGCTGGCCGCGGCTGCGGCATCCGGCTCGAGGGCCAGCGCGGTTCCGATCGCTGCGGCGATCGGGGCCGCCTTCAGCAGCGCCTCCTCGAGCTCGTGCTCGGGCTCCGAGTCGGCGACAATCCCGCCGCCGGCACCCATCCACAGCCGCCCGCCGCTCAGCTCGAGCGTGCGGATGGCGACGTTGAGCTCGAGGCCGGAGACCGGGCTGGCGAGGCCGATCGCGCCCGTGTAGACCTCCCGGCCGGTGCTCTCGAGGTCGGCGATCACGTGCATCGCCTGCACTTTGGGTGCGCCGGTTACCGACCCCGGCGGGAAGGTCGCGCGCAGCAGGTCCCCGTCGCCGGCCGAGGGCCGCAGCTGACCGGTCACGTGCGAGACCAGATGCCACAGCCCGGGATGTGGCTCGGCGGTCGGCTGCGCCGGCGCGTGCACGCTGCCGTACTCGCACACGCGCCCGATGTCGTTGCGCATCAGGTCGACGATCATCACGTGCTCGGCAGCATCCTTGGCCGACGCCTGCAGCCGCTCGCGGGCCAGTCCCGCGGTCCGCGCATCGTCATCGCGGGCGATCGTTCCCTTGATCGGCGCGGTCAGGACCCGGTCACCGGTGCGGCGTAGGAAGAGCTCGGGGGAGAGGCTGGCAACACCGCCCCACGGCGTCTGGAACATGGCGGCGTACGGCGGGTCGAGGCGCTCAAGGGCGCGCTCGAACAGCTCTGCCACGCCGCCCGCCCAGCCGGCCTCGAGCCGCAGGCAGAGGTTGGCCTGGTAGATCTCGCCGGCGGCGATTCGTTGCCGGCACTCGCGCACGGCAGCGAGGTGCTGCCGGCGCGCGGCGGCGCTCAGGCGGAGGGGCTCCGGCGGCTCGCGGGCGGATGGCGGCGGCGGCGCTGAGAATCGCGCTCGGAACTGAGCGAGGCGCTCGGCGAGGGCGGCTACTCGCGCGGGAGTGACGAGCGCTTCGAACCACCAGCGACCCGCCGGATCGAGCCTCAGCACGTGATCGTAGTAGGCGAGGTGGAAATCGGGGGTCTCGACCGGGCGCGGTGGCCCCGGCGGCAGCCGCTCGATCCGTCCACCGAGACGGTATCCGAGCCAGCCGAACCACCCGCCGCCGACGGCGCCCGACCCGGCGTTGCCGCTGACCGCCGGCACGCCGTCCAGCACGCGGAACGGGTCCGCGTCCTCGCCGGCGATCATCAACGGCGCTGAGCCGACGATCGCGCCACCTCCGGCCCAGCGGCCGGAGAGCGTGAACAGCCATGGCTCGGCGCGCAGCGCGCGGATAGCGCCGGAAAGATCGAGCTCCACGCCCAGCTCGGTCCGCTGCAGTCGCGCCCGGCCGGCGGGCAGCATCAGCCGTTCCCGATCCGAGGTCAACATTGGATGAATTGGTACATTACTTCGCGTGGGTCGCCGCATCTATGCTTCTCCGCCGAGATGACCGCAACTCTGATCGACGGTAAGGCAATCGCGCAGGCGGTCCGGGAGGAAGTGCGGGGCGAGATCGAGCAGTGGTGTGCCGCCGGGGGCCAGCGCCCGGGCCTGGCCACGATCCTCGTCGGCGACGATCCGGCCTCCGCCGTGTACGTGGCCGGCAAGCAGCGCGCGTGCACCGAGGTCGGCATCGAGGGCTTCGCGCACCATCTTCCCGTCGACACGCCGCAGTCCGACGTGGAGCAGGTGGTCCAGCAGCTCAATCGTGACTCCCGCGTCTCGGGCATCCTGCTGCAGCTGCCGACGCCCGATCACATCGACGGTCCGCAGCTGACGACCCTGATCATCGCGGGCAAGGATGTCGACGGACTCACTCCGGTCTCGGCGGGGCTGCTGGCCAAGGGGCTGCCCGGCCTGCGCCCGTGCACACCGTCGGGCGTGATCGAGCTGCTTCACCGTCACGACGTCCCGCTCAAGGGCGCCGAGGCTGTGGTCGTCGGGCGCTCGGACCTGGTCGGCAAGCCGGTCGCGGCGCTGCTGCTGGGCGAGAACGCGACCGTCACCATCTGCCACTCGCGGACGCGAGATCTCGGCGAGGTGTGCCGGCGCGCCGACGTCCTGATCGCGGCCGTGGGCCGGCCGAGGATGATCCCGGGCGACTGGATCAAGCCCGGTGCAGCGGTCATGGACGTGGGGATCAACCGCACCGACGACGGGCTCGTCGGCGACGTCGACTTCGACTCGGCGGTCGAGGTCGCCGGCCTGATCACACCCGTCCCCGGTGGCGTCGGACCGATGACGATCGCCATGTTGATGCGGAACACGTTGCTCGCGGCGCAGGCTGCCGCCGGCAGCGACGCGCCCGTCAACGTGGCGTGAATCGCGGCCGGAAGGCCGGTACCATCCGGAGATGGCGCGACCAATCGTGCTTGGGGTGGTGGGCGACTCGGGCGCCGGCAAGACGACGCTGACGCGCGGCCTGATCCGCGTGATGGGCGACGAGCATGTCGCGCGGATCAACGCCGACGACTACCACCGATATGAGCGGCTCGAGCGCCGCCAGCTCGGGATCACCCCCCTGCACCCCGAGGCCAACCACCTCGACATTCTCACCCAGCACCTGCTCCATCTGCGACGAGGTGAGCCCGTGCTCAAACCCGTGTATGACCACCGCAGCGGCACGCTCGGCCGTCCGGTGCACCTCAATGGTGCCCGGTTCCTCGTCGTTGAGGGGCTGCTCAACTTCCACAGTGAGACGCTGCGCACCGCCCACGACGTGCGGGTGTTCCTGTCCCCGCCCGAGGACCTGCGACGCGCGTGGAAGCTCAAGCGCGACTGCACACGACGCGGATACACGACCGACGAGGTGCTGAGCGAGCTCGATCGCCGCGAGCGCGACGCCGCCCGGTTCATCCGCCCGCAGCGGGCCTTCGCCGACATCGTCGTGACCTTCTTCCCCTCGCGCACGAGTGATCCGGCCCATCTCGACGCCGAGGTGATGCTGTGCGACACACTGCCGCATCCCGATCTCACGCCGTTGCTCGGGGAGCCGGGCGAGGGTCCCTCGCTGAGCCACCGCGAGCGTGATCTGCTGCTGCGCATCCCAGGCGACATCTCGCCGGGGCGGGCCGCCGAGCTCGAAGAAGCGGTGTGGGCACGGATGAGCTTCGCCAACCACCTCCGCGTGCGCCGACTCGGCGAGTTCACCGTCGGCACCGACCTGCGGCGCTCAGAGTCGCTCGCGCTCGTTCAGCTGCTGATCCTCTACCACCTCGTGTGGGCCCGGGCCACCGTGACGACCGGTCACGAGCCGGCCCGGCTCGAGCGTAGCCTGCTCACCGGGGCTGACTCCGCGCTACACGCCTGATGGCCGTCACCGTCACGCAGCTGGTGGCGTTCCTGACCGTGGCGCGGCGCGGTTCGGTGACCGCCGCGGCCGAGGAGCTTGTGGTGACCCAGCCGACGGTGTCGGCCGCGATCAATGCGCTGCAGCGGGAGCTCGGGGTGACGCTCATGCACCGCAACGGGCGCAGCCTGCAACCGACCGCCGCGGGTGAGGCGTACCTGCCGTACGCGGCCAGCGTGCTCGGGCTGCTCGATCAGGGCGCGCGAGCGGCGGCCGAGGCCGGGGCCGCCAAGCCGACGCTGCGCGTCGCCGCGGTGACGACCGCCGGCGAGCATCTGCTGGCGCCGCTGCTGCGGCTGTTCCGCGAGGCTCATCCCGACCTCGAGCTCACCCTCCATGTCGGCAACCGCGAGGACGTCTTCCAGCGGCTCTGCGAGCACGAGGTCGATGTCGCCATCACCGGCCGGATGCCGGCTGAGCTGGCGCTTGAGGGGCGGCCGTTCGCGGTCAATCCGTTCGTGCTCATCACCGAGCCGGGCGATCCGCTGGCCAAGGCACGGCCGGTGGCGATCCAGGAGCTGGCCGGGCGGCACTGGCTGCTGCGCGAGCCCGGGTCGGGCACGCGGATCCTGTGCGAGGATTTTCTCGCCGAGCATGGTCTGGTGCCGGACATCCTCACCCTCGGCTCCAACGGGGCGATCAAGCAGGCGGCGCAGCTTGGACTCGGCGTCGCGCTCGTCTCCCGCTGCACGGTCGAGCTCGAACTCGAGCTCGGCAAGCTGGCGGCGATCCGCGTCCGTGGCGGCCTGCCACAGCGGGCCTGGCATGTCGTGCACTCGGGCGTCGGTCCGGTCCGGGCCGAGGTGAGTGCGTTCGTCGAGTTCGTCGGTTCCCGGGCCGCCCAGCACGCCCTGGCCCGGTCCGGGGCGCCGGCGACGCCCTGACCCTCGCGCGCGCCGCGTGAGCGACGCTGGCTCGCTATCCCACCGACGAGAGCACCGGCGCGTCTGCGAGCACCGCGTCCAACGCGGTGAGCACCCGCTCGGCGACCTGCTCGGTGGCGTTGTGCCCCATCAGGCCGATGCGCCAGATCGGCGGCGCCGACGGACCGAGGCCGCCCCCGATCTCGATGCCGTGCTCGCGGAGCATCCGGGTCTGGACGACCTTGCCGTCGATGCCCTCGGGCACGCGCACCGCGGTGAGCGGGGCGAGCTGGTGGTCCGGCTCGGCCAGCAGCCCGAGCCCGCGCTCCCGAAGCGCGTCCTGCAGCATCGTACCGGCACGGGTGTGGCGCTCCCAGCGGGCGGTCAGTCCCTCGGCTTCGACCTGTCGCAGGGCCTCGTGCAGCGCGTAGATGTGAAGGATCGGCGCGGTGTGGTGATAGACCGCGGGGCGCTCCACCCAGTAGCGCTCGAGCAACAGCAGGTCGAGCGAGAACGGCACCGGTGAGGTACGGGCGCGGACGCGCTCCATCGCCCGGTTGGACACGGCGAGGGGAGACATCCCGGGGGGAGCCCCGAGGCACTTCTGCGTGCACGAGTAGGCGTAGTCGATCCCCCATGCGTCGATATCCAGCTCGACGCCCCCCAGCGAGGTCACGCAATCGGCCATCAGCAGCACGTCGCGGTGGGCGAGCTCTGAGGCGAGCTCGCGTAGCGGATGCTCGACACCGGTCGAGGTCTCGGCGTGCACGACGGCCATGAGCCGGGCGTCCGGGTGGCGATCGAGCGCCTCGAGCAGCCGGGTATTCTCGACGTGCTCGCCGAGCTCGGCCTCGACCGCAACCACCTCGACGCCGTAGCGCCGGGCCATCTCGATGATCCGCGCGCCGAAGAATCCCGACGCGCCGATGATCGCGACGTCGCCCGGCTCGAGCAGGTTGGCGATGCCCGCCTCCATCCCCGAGGTTCCGGTGGCCTGGAGCGGGAACACGAGCCCACCCGACGCCCGGTACACGGCTCGCAGCAGGGTGACGACCTCGGTGAGGATGTCGTGCAGATCCGGGTCGAGATGGCCCAGCATCGGCTTCTGCATCGCCGCCAGCGCGGCGGGGGAGACGTTGCTCGGTCCGGGGCCGCAGAGCAGGCGCTCCGGAGGGTTCAGCGGTGCGATCTCAGGTGACATGGCGCGAGGCTAGCCCAGCCCATCCGGGCTGAACAGCGAAGAATTACCCGTCGACCCATAGAGTCGGCTCTATTCATTGAACGCACTCATGGCTCTGCACGAATTCATCTAAGAATGGTTGCGCTGCGGCCCGCGCGCCGCTCTACTGCCGATCATGACCACGACAAGCTCTCGTCTTCACCGCAGCGAGCTGGCCGTCCCGGGCAGCAACATCCGCATGCTGGAGAAGGCGCCCGATCTCGGCGCCGACATCGTCATGCTCGACCTCGAGGACGCCGTCGCCCCCGACGACAAGGCCCAGGCCCGCGTCAACATCATCGAGGCGCTGCGCGAGCAGGACTGGTCGCGCTGTTCAGTGTCGCTGCGGATCAACGGCCTCGACACGCACTACTGCTATCGCGACATCGTCGATGTGGTCGAGGAGGTCGGCCGCCACGTCGACACGATCCTGATCCCCAAGGCGAGCTGCGGAGGCGACGTGCACCTCGTCGCCACCCTGCTGACCCAGATCGAGGACGCGATGGGCCTCGAGCGCCGGATCGGCATCTCGGTGCTGATCGAGACGGCCATCGGCATGGTCAACTGCGAGGAGATCGCCCGGGCCTGCCCCGAGCGCATGGAGGCGATGGTGTTCGGCGTCGCCGATTACGCCGCCTCGCTGCAGAGCCACACCACATCCATCGGCGGCTCGAACCCGGACTACTCGGTCCTCACCGACGCGCAGGACGGGATCCCCCGCGAGTCGCACTGGGGCGATCAGTGGCACTACGCTCTCTCCCGCATCGCCGTGGTCTGCCGCGCCTACGGGCTGCGGCCGATCGACGGCCCGTTCGGCGACTTCACCGATCCCGAGGGCTACATCGTGGCGGCCCGGCGTGCCGCGGTGCTCGGCTACGAGGGCAAATGGGCGATCCATCCCTCCCAGATTCCGCTCGCCAACGAGGTCTTCACCCCCGACGAGCACCTGGTCCAGAAGACGCGCCGGATCATCGAGGCGATGAAGGAGGCCGCCGCCCAGGGCCGCGGCGCCGTCTCGCTCGACGGCCGCCTGATCGACGCGGCCTCGATCCGGATGGCCCAGACACTGCTCTCCAAGCTCGAGCAGATCGAGGCGCGCCACGGGGGAGCTCCCGCTCCGGAGCCGAGCCCGACGCCCACCGAGGAGCCCACCGCGGCCACAGCGCTGGTCGGATAGCGTGCGATGGCGCTCGCGCCGTCCGCGTCGCCGATCGAGGAGCGGCCGCACGCCCGCTCACCGCACCGTGACGTGCTCGAGCGCCTGCTCGGCGAGGTCCTGCGCGAGCAGGAGGGGGATCAGTTCCTCCAGACGCTCGCCGGATTGCGAGCCGCCTACACCGCGGACGGGCACGTAGCCGACGGCGAGGGCGGTGATGCCGTCGCCGGTGGCGACCACCTCGCCGAACTCATTGCCGGCGTGCCGAGCCGCTCGGCGCTGGCGATCGTGCGCGCGTGCAGCATGCACCTGGCGCTCGCCAACCTCGACGACGAGCTCGAGCGGCTGACCGATCCCGTCGCCGAGCGCGAGCACCCACTCTCGACCTCCCTGGAGCAGGCAGCGGAGCGGCTCGGCAGCGCCGCTGTCCGTTCCGCACTCGACATCCGCCTCGTGCTCACCGCGCACCCCACCGACATCGCGCGCCGCTCGGTGCTCAGCAAGCACCGCACGGTGGCCACGGCGCTCGAGCAGCTCTGGCTGCAGGGGATCAGCGCCGCCGAGCGCCGCCGGCTCGAGCATGAGATCAGCGAGGCCCTGTCGATCTGGTACGCGACCAACGAGGTCCGCTCGATGCGACCGCGGGTGGCCGACGAGGTCAGGCGGCTGCTGTTCTTCTTCGAGTCGGTCCTGTTCGACGCCGCCGCCGAGCTGGCGGCCGAGTTCAGCTACGTGTTCGGCGCGCCGGCCGACGGGGCGCCGCCGCTGCGCTTCGGTAGCTGGGCCGGTGGCGACATGGACGGCAATCCTCACGTCTCCGCGGCCACGATCGCTGAGACGCTCGGCGCGCATCGCGTGCTCGCGCTCTCGCTGCTGATCGACCGGGTGGTGCCGCTGCGGCGCGAGTTCTCGCAGTCGGAGACGCGGCTGCCGCTCACCGAGGCCCTGCGCGACTCGCTCGCCCGTGATGAGCAGGAGCTGCCGACCACCGCGGGGCTGCTGGCCGCCCGCTATCCGCACGAGGCATGCGAGCCGTTGCGGCGCAAGCTCGCGTTCGTGCTGGCCCGTCTGCGGAACACCCACGCGCAGGCATCCGGGCAGACGCCGACGGAGGCCGGGTACGCGGATGCCGAGGCGTTGCTGGCCGATCTCGAGGCGATCCGCGAGAGCGTCGGCTCGCGCGCGGTCATGCAGGGGCGGCTCGAGCGGCTGATCTGGCAGGTGAGGATCTTCGGCTTCCACCTCGCGACGCTCGAGGTCCGCGAGAGCGCGAGCGAGCTCCACGAGGCCTGCCGGGTGCTGCTGCCCGGGTATGCCGCGGCGGCCGGGGAGACCGCGCGGGTCATCCGGCTCACGCGCGCCTGCCTGGAGGAGGATCTGCCCGAGCGGGTGTCGGGCCCGGCGCCGAGGGCGGCCGCGGCCTTCGATGCGATCGCCGCCGCCGCGGCCTCGCTCGGCCCCCGGACCGTGGACACGTTCATCGTCTCCGGCTGCGAGCAGCCCTCCGACGTGCTCTGCGCGCTGTGGCTGGCCCGACGCAGCGGCCTGTTCCGGTGCGCGTCGGGACGGCCGCCCGGCCGGGCGCGCTGCTCCGCGCTCGAGTTGGTGCCACTGTTCGAGCGCAGGGCTGCGCTCGAGCACGCCGCCGAGACGATCGGCGCGCTGTATGCCAACGCCGCCTACCGCGAGCACCTGGAGGCCCGCGGGCACCGGCAGGAGGTCATGCTCGGCTACTCCGACGCCGGGAAGGAGATGGGCTACCTCGCAGCGCAGTGGGCCATCTACGGCGCCCAGGAACGACTCGACCGCCAGGCCCGCGAGCGCGGGGTCGAGCTGCGGCTGTTCCATGGCCGGGGCGGCTCCGCACCCCGCGGCGGCGGCCCGGTGCCGCAGGCGATCCTCGCCCAGCCCCCGGGCACGATCGGCGGGCGGATCAAGATCACCGAACAGGGCGAGGTGGTGAGCGCAAAGTTCTCCGAGAGCAGGCTGGCGGCGCGGGCGCTCGAGCAGACCGTCGCAGCGGTGCTCGAGGCGAGCGCCGCGCCTGGGGCGCCGCCGGAGCCCGAATGGCGCCAGGAGCTGGTGCGAGTGTGCAGCGCCGCCCGTGAGGCCTACCAGCGGCTCGTCTTCGACGACCCCGACCTGCCGCTGCTGCTCGGCACATGTACTCCGATCGAGGTTCTCGATCGGCTCAACATCGGCTCACGCCCGGCTCGCCGCGGCGGTCACGGCCTGCAGGATCTTCGCGCGATCCCGTGGGTGTTCGCGTGGACGCAGTCGCGGCTGGGACTGCCCGGCTGGTTCGGCGGCGGGACCGGGCTGGCCAGCGGCTCGGCCGCGCGCCAGCGCGAGATGTACGACGGCTGGCCGCTGTTCACCGCGCTGATCGACACCTTGTATGGCGCGCTGGCGGCGTGCGACCTGCAGATCGCCGAGCGCTACCTGGCCCTCGGGGACGGCACGGCCGGCCTGCGGCGGCTGTGGCGGAAGGTGAGCGCCGAGCATGCGCTCTGCACCGCGCAGGTGCTGGCCATCAGCGGGCGGCCCGCGCCCGTCACGACTCCGGCGGCGGCCGCCTCGTCACCCCTCCATCCCGGCCGGCGCCAGTGGCTCGAGCTGTTGGCCGCGATGCAGGTCGAGCTGCTCCGCCGCCATCGCGATGGACAGCCCGAGGCGATGGAGCCGCTGCTGGCCAGCGTGGCCGGCATCGCCACCGGGCTGCGCACCACGGGCTGACCGGGTCGGGCACCAACGGCTGACCGGGCTGCGTCAGCCCTTGGCGCGCTCGATGAACGTCCGAACCAGCGGGGCGTCGTCGCCGGCCCGCGCGATGGCCACCAGCTCGGACACCGGCGCGCCCGGGACCGGCCGGTAGGTGACTCCGTCGAGCGCCAGCCGGGCGACCGAGGCCGGTACCAGCGTAAGCCCGATCCCCGCCGCCACCAGGCCGATGATCGTGGTCATCTCCGGCGCGTACTGCGCCACGATCGGGGTCGTGCCGGTGGCGGTGAGGCTGCCGATCAGCAGATCGTGAAAGCCGGGCGCCTGGCCGCGCGGGAACAGCACCAGCGGCTCGGCCGCCAGCCGGCGCAGCGGCACGCGCTTGAGCGCCGCCAGCGGATGGTCGGCCGGGAGCGCCGCGACCATCCGCTCACGCAACACGACCTCGGCGGTAAGCTCGTCGAGCTTGTCGATCGGCGGCCGCACGAGGCCGACGTCGACGACCCCGCCGGCGACGGCCCGGAGCTGCTCGACGGTGGGACGCTCGCGGATCTCGATCTCGACGCTCGGCCGGTCGGCGCGGAAGCGCTGCACCGCTCCGGGCACGATCGACAGCAGCGCCGAGCCGACGAAGTTGATCCGCAGCCGTCCGGTCTGTCCGGCGCCGATCCGCTGCGCGGTGGCGACGGCGCCGTCGAGCTCGGCGAGCAGCGCGCGGGCGTCACGGAGGAACGCCTCGCCGGCCGGGGTCATCTCGACCCTGCGGCGCGTGCGGGCGAGCAGCTGCGTCCCGATCTCGGCCTCGAGCTGATGGATCTGCTGGCTGAGCGGCGGCTGGGAGATGTGCAGCCGCGCCGCCGCGCGACGGAAATGCAGCTCCTCTGCGACGGCGACGAAATAGCGAAGCTGCCGAAGTTCCATCCCTCACCCCTCTTGATTGGTGTACCAGATCAATCATGCCTTATTCGGTATTGGACACGATCAAACGGGAGGCGTACCGTGGCCCCGCATGTCGTTTCTGCTGACGTGCCCCAATTGTGGGGTGAGAGAGGTAACGGATTTCGGCTTCGGGGGTGAGGTTTCGGAGCGGCCGAAGGCACGCCCTGAGTTCCGTGAGCTGAACGCCTACAACTACTTCCGCCGCAACACGGCCGGCGTGCAGCGCGAGTGGTGGTACCACCGCTCCGGGTGTCGCGCCTGGTTCATCGCCGAGCGGAACACCTCGACGAATGAGGTCCTGTTCACCGCTCGGCCCAGCGAGGTCGCCGGCGCGCCGGCGGGGCCCGGCGATGGTCCCGAGCCGACCGGCGCGGAGCCAGGAGGCCTGGCATGACCCGGCTCCCCGAGCAGCCCGGCGAGCGGATCGCCCGCCACAAGCTGATCCGTTTCACCTTCGACGGCAAGTCCGTCGAGGCCTATGAGGGCGACACGATCGGCTCGGCCCTGTTTGCCGCCGGCCAGCGGACGTTCTCGCGCAGCTTCAAGTACCACCGCCGCCGCGGCCTGATGTGCTGCGCCGGCCAGTGCCCAAATTGCATCGTCGCGGTCGACGGCAACCCCGGAGCCCGCGCCTGCGTCGAGCCGGTGCGCGAGGGGATGAAGGTCGAGCACCTCAACGCGCGGCCCGGGCTCGAGTTCGACGCGATGCGGGCCACCGACCTGGTCGGCAGTCCCTTCGTTCCGGCCGGTTTCTACTACAAGACCTTCATCCGGCCACGCCGCCTCTGGCCGGTGTACGAGAAGATCCTCCGCAACTCCGCTGGGCTGGGCAAGCTGCGCGCGCGCCAGGCCGATCGAGAGTGGCGAACCGAATACCGCCGCCGGCACGCGGACGTGCTGGTCGTCGGAGGCGGCGCCGCCGGGCTGAGGGCGGCGACGGTGGCCGCCGGTCTCGGCGCTGACGTGGTGCTCGTCGATGAAGGTGCAGAGGTTGGTGGGCGCGCCCTCGCCGACGGCACGCCGGAGGTGATCGCGCCGCTCGTCGAGCAGGCTCGCGCCGCCGGGGTCGAGATCCTCACGCGAGCCTCCGCGCTCGGGTACTTCGACGGCATGGTTCCGGTGTGGCAGGCCGACACGCTGCACCAGGTCCGCGCCCGTCATCACATCCTGGCCACCGGCACGATTGAACAGCCGCTGGTCTTCGCCGGCAACGACCTTCCAGGCGTGATGCTCTCCGGCGGCGCCCGGCGATTGGCTGCGCTGTACGCGGTCGCGCCCGGGCGGCGTGTCGTGATCGCGACGACCTCGGACCGCGGCCTGCACACCGCGCGAGCCCTCCGCGGCATCGGCGTCGAGGTGCTCGCCGTCGCCGACCTGCGAGCCGAGGCGAGCCCGGCGGCCCAGCCGCTCCGCGAGCTCGGCATCGAGGTGCTCCAATCGACCACCGTGCTCGAGGCCCGCGGGCGCAAGGAAGTGAGTGAGGCGGTACTCGGGCCCGTCGAGTCGGCCGGGGGGTCTGCCACCGGAGAGCGCACCTTCCAGTGTGATCTCGTCGTCGTCTCCGGCGGCGCGATCCCGGCCAGCTCACTGGCTCTGCAGGCCGGCGCCAAGACTGCCTACGACGACAGCCTCGGTCACTTCGCCCTGCGCGAGACCCCGGACGGCCTCCACATCGCCGGCGAGCTCAGCGGTGAGGACGAGCCGGATGCGATCGGGCACTCCGGTGAGGTGGCTGGTTATGCCGCCGCTCACGCGCTGGGTCTCGGGGACCCCGCCTCACGCGAGGCCGAGCAGGCCGCCCGCGCACAGCTGGCCAGCGCGCGCCGTGGCGCCGTCGCCGTGCCGCCGAGCGTCGCCGGTCAGGGCCGCGGCAAGTGCTTCGCCTGCTTCTGCGAGGACGTGACGACCAAGGATGTGAACCGCAGCATCGCCGAGGGGTACGACTCGATCGAGCTCTCCAAGCGCTACACGACCGTGACCATGGGCCCCTGTCAGGGCCGCATGTGCCAGGTGCCCTCCGTACGGCTGATGGCCCAGGAGACGGGACAGAGCCTCGGCGAGGTCGGAACCACCACCGCCCGGCCGCCATGGGTCTCGGTGCCGATGGGCGTCCTCGGCGGCCGCCCGTTCGAGCCGGCCAAGCGCTCCTCGATCCACGGCCGCCATCGCGAGCTCGGCGCGACTGTCAAGTGGGCCGGCGACTGGCGACGAGCCTATGACTACGGCGATCCGCAGGGCGAGGCGTTGGCCGTCAACCGCGCGGCTGGCCTGATCGACGTCTCGACCCTGGGTAAGCTGCTCGTCCGCGGCCCCGATGCCGGTCGCTTCCTCGATCGGCTGTACCCGAATCGCTTCTCCAACCTCAAGCCCGCGCGGATCCGCTACGGCGTGGTCAGCTCCGACGCCGGCCGGATCGTCGACGACGGAACGATCTGCCGCGTCGACGAGGACACCTTCTACGTGACGACCACCTCGAGCGGCGCGGGCGCGATGGAGGAGTGGTTCTCCTGGTGGCTCGCCGATTGGAAGCTGGACGTCCACCTGACCGATCTCACTCAGGGCCTCTCGGCGGTGAACCTGGCCGGTCCCCGGGCGCGCGAGATCATGGCCAAGGTGACCGACCTCGACTGCTCCCCGGACGCCTTCCAGTACCTCGATGCCAAGCACGCGGCGATCGCCGGAGTGCAGTGCCTGATCCTGCGCATCGGCTTCGTCGGCGAGGTCGGCTACGAGATCCATTTCCCGGCCGCCTACGGCGAGCACGTCTGGGACACACTGCTGGCCGCCGGCGAGGAGCACGGGATCCGGCCCTTCGGGCTCGAGCCCCAGCGCATCCTCCGCCTGCAGAAGATGCACATCCTCATCGGTCAGGACACCGACTCGGAGTCAACCCCGTTCGGCGCGGCGATGCCCTGGATCGTCAAGCTCGACAAGGAGGAGGACTTCATCGGCAAGTGGGCGCTCGAGCACTACGCCGAGCAGCAGTCGCCTACCTCGCTGGTCGGCTTCACGATGCAGGGCGGGCACGTCCCGACCGAGGGCTCGGTCGTGCTCGACGAGCTCGGCGCGCCCGCCGGTCAGGTGACCAGCTCCCGCTATTCGCCCGTGCTCGGGCGCGTGATCGGGATGGCCTGGGTGCCGCAGTCGCTGGCCCAGGACGGCGTCCGCGTCACCATCTCCGATGAGCAGCAGACCTACGGCGCCGACGTCCAGACCAAGCCGTTCTACGACCCGGACGGGGAGGTGTTGCGCTCGTGAGCCTGGAATTCCTCAGCCCTGACGCCGTCAGCGCCGAAGCGGGCTTCACACCGATGGCCCGCAGTCCGATGGAGCGCAAGGAGCGCGCCGCCGGCGCGCACTTCGAAACGCGCGACGGGTGGAACGTGGCGGTGAGCTACGCCGGGTCCGAGCCCGAGCTCGGGTTCTGCCGGGAGAGCGCGGGGTGGGCCGATGTCTCGCATCTCGGCACGCTCGAGGTGCAGGCGGCTCCCGACGAGCTCGCCGCGATCCTCGCCCAGGGCGGGTGCGCCGGCGAAGTCACGTTCGGCTCCGCGATCCGCTCGTCCGACGCATGGTGGTGCCCGCTGACCCCGGTCCGCGCGCTCGTCATCTGCGAGCCCGCGGCGCTCTCTGCTCTGCGGGCACGGCTCACCGAGGCCGCCGCGGCGGCCACGCAGACCGCCACCGTGCTCGACGTGACGACGCTGTTCGCCGGACTCACCCTCATCGGACCGCAGAGCCGTGAGGTCTTCGCCCGCTTCTGCGCCCTCGATCTGCGCCCCCAGGTCACGCCGCTGGCGGCGCTGCGGCCCGGCTCGATCGCGCGGCAGCCCGGAATCCTCGTCAGAGAGGGCGAGGACCGGTTCCTGTTCCTGTTCGGCTGGGCCGTGGCCGATTACATGTGGACGGTGGTCGAGGACGCCGCTCGGCATCTCGGTGGAGGCCCGGTTGGCGCCGATGCGCTGGCTGCGCTTCCCGCGCCCCAGCAGGAGGTGAGCGCCGGTGCTTGACATCTTCCGCAAACGACGGATGTGGGACGCCCAGCGCGATCTGAAGGACTCCTACGACGTCGTCATCATCGGCGGCGGCTCGCACGGGCTGGCCACCGCGTACTACCTCCAGAAGGAGCATGGGATCCGCAACATCGCGATCCTGGAGAAGCGCTACATCGGCTCCGGCGCGGCGGGCCGCAACACCACGATCCTGCGCTCCAACTACAAGACACCCGAGGGTGCTCGCTTCTACGACGCCAGCGTCAAGCTCTACGAGGGGCTCTCGCAGGACCTCAACTTCAACCTCATGTTCTCCCAGTGCGGCCACCTGACGCTCGCCCACTCCGACCGCGCGATGTTCGTGATGGCCAACCGCGCCGAGGTCAACCGGCTCAATGGGATCGACACCAAGGTGATCGGCCCCGACGAGGTCGCGGCGCTGGCGCCGGCGATGCAGGTGCACAACCCGGACGCGGTCTTCCCGATCATGGGGGCGCTCTATCACCCGCCCGGCGGCGTCATCCGCCACGACGCGGTGGTGTGGGGCTTTGCGCGCGGAGCGGATCACGGTGGCGCCGAGATCCATCAGAACACCGAGGTGCTGGGCATCGACCGCTCCAACGGTCGCATCACCCAGGTCCGCACCAATCGCGGCAACGTCACGGCCGGCGTGGTGCTCAACTGCACCGCCGGCTGGAGCACCCTGATCAACGACATGGTCGGCGTGCCGCTGCCGATCACCACCCACATCCTCCAGGCCTGCGTCACCGAGCCGATGAAGCCGCTGCTCGACGTGGTCATCGTCTCCTCGCAGATGCACATCTACATCAGCCAGACCGATCGCGGCGAGTTCCTGTTCGGGGCCGAGATCGAGCCCTGGACCACGTACCGCATGCAGGGGACGCTCAACTTCCTCCAGGAGGTGTGCCGGCACGTGATGGAGCTGTTCCCGCAGCTCGAGCGCGCCCGCCTGCTGCGCAGCTGGGCGGGTCTGTGCGATCTCAGTCCCGATTACAGCCCGATCCTCGGCAAGACCGAGGTGGAGAACTTCCACGTCAGCGCCGGCTGGGGGACGTACGGCTTCAAGGCCGCCCCGATCGTCGGTCAGACCCTCGCCGAACTGGTGGCCACCGGACGCACGCCGGACCTAATCGCACCGTTTGCCCTGGAGCGGTTCTATGAGGACAGGCTCGTCTCAGAGCTAGCAGCCGCCGCCGTCAGCCATTAGAGGTCAGGAGAGCACATGAAGAGCAGCCTTGAGATCGCCCAGGAAGCTGAGCTCGAGCCGATCGAGCAGATCGCCGAGCGCGTCGGACTACAGCCCGACGAGGTCGAGCCTTACGGGCGGTTCAAGGCGAAGGTGTCGCTGTCAGTGCTCGATCGCCTCAAGGACGTCCAGGATGCCAAGGTCGTGTGCGTCACCGGCATGACCCCGACCAAGGCCGGCGAGGGCAAGACAACGACGCTTGTCGGCCTCACCCAGGGCCTCGGCGTCATCGGCAAGAACCCCGTGGCCTGCCTGCGCGAGGCCTCGGTCGGCCCTGTGTTCGGCGTCAAGGGCGGCGCGGCAGGCGGCGGCCTCTCCCAGGTCGTGCCGATGGAGGACCTCAACCTGCACTTCACCGGCGACATCCATGCCATCGGGGCCGCCAACAACCTGCTCGCGGCGATGATCGACGCGTCGATCCTGCACGGCAACCCGCACAAGATCGACGCCCTGCGCATCGGCTGGCGCCGGGCCGTGGACATGAACGACCGCGTGCTCCGCGACATCGTCGTCGGACTCGGCGGCCGGCCCAACGGCTACCCGCGTGAGACCGGCTTCGACATCACCGCCGCCTCTGAAGTAATGGCGATCATGGCCGTCTCCCGCGACCTGCACGACCTGCGCCGCCGTATCGGCAGCATCACCGCGGCCTACTCCTACGACGGCGGCCGGCCCGTCACCGCCGAGGACCTCGGCGCCGCCGGGGCGATGACCGTCCTGCTCAAGGACGCGCTCAAGCCCAACCTCGTGCAGACGCTCGAGGGTCAGCCGGTGATGATGCATTGCGGCCCGTTCGCCAACATCGCCCACGGCAACAACTCGCTGATCGCCGACCTGATCGGCATGAAGCTCGGCGACTACGTCGTCACCGAGTCGGGCTTCGGCTCCGACATGGGCATGGAGAAGTTCTTCGACATCGTCTGCCGCTTCGGCAAGCTGCGCCCCTCGGCGGCGGTGCTCGTCACCACGGTTCGGGCGATCAAGCACCACGGTGGCGTCGCCGACGACCCGCGCCTGGACGAGGACGCCGGCACCCGTGCGCTCGAGGCGGGGATGGCCAACGTCCGGCGCCACCTCGGGATCATCAACGCCTTCGGGGTCCCGGCCGTGGTGGCGGTCAACCGCCGTCCCGGCGACACCGCCGAGGAGATCGAGCTGGTCAAGCGCCTGGCCCTCGAGGCCGGCGCGTTCGCCGCCGAGGTCAACGAGGGATTCGAGCGTGGTGGTCCGGGGACCGCCGATCTCGCCGAAGCGGTGGTCGAGGCCTGCGAGCAACCCAACGACTTCCACCATCTCTACACCGACGACGCACCGATCAACGAGAAGATCGAGGCCGTGGCCACAAAGGTCTACGGGGCCAAGGACGTCTTCTATTACCCTGAGGCAGAGAAGAAGATCGAGCAGTTCATCCGCGATGGGCTCGTTCACTTCCCGGTATGCATGGCCAAGACGCACCTGTCGCTCGCCTCCGATCCCCTCCTGCTCAATGCTCCAGAGGATTTCACCCTACCTGTGCGGGACATCCGCGCTTACACTGGCGCCGGATGGCTGGTTCCTCTCTGTGGCGACATCACCCAAATGCCGGGCCTCGGCAAGACTCCGGCGGCCCTGAATGTCGACATCGACGCTGACGGACGAACAGTCGGACTGTTCTAAGCCCACCGGGCGGGGGGCTCGGCGATGACTCCCCCGCCGCGCCGATCGCTACACGAGGGCGCGCGCAAGGTGCGTCTCGAGGGAAAGGACGGCGCGGACGGCGCCTCGTCCGCCCCGTCCGCCTCGTCCGCCTCGTCCGAGGGCAAGCGGCACAGCTTCAACGAGGCTGCACACAAGCAGCCGTACTGGGAGAGCACGGTCCGCCTGCCGTCGCGGCTGGCCTCCTCCAAGGGCAGTGGCCGCTTCACCGATGGGGCCGTTGACGGCGATGTCGTGGCCCATGCCGGCAAGGCTGTCCTCGCCCTTGGCGCGCTCGGCGTCGTGTATGGGGACATCGGGACCAGCCCGCTCTATACCGAGCAGGTTATCTTCACCACCCATTCCGCTGCGGCGCACGCCACGCCCGCTGGCGTGTACGGCGTCATCTCGCTCATCTTCTGGTCCCTGATGATCGTCGTCTCGGTGAAGTACGCCGGCTTCATCATGCGGGCCCACAACCGCGGCGACGGCGGAATCATGGCGCTGACCGCGCTCGTCACGCGCCACAAGGTCCCTCGCGCAGCGGTGCTGATTACGCTGGGCATCTTCGGCGCGTCGCTGTTCTTCGGTGACGGGATGATCACGCCGGCGATCTCCGTGCTGTCGGCCGTCGAAGGTCTGAACGTGGCGACTCCGAGCCTCAGTCACCTGGTGCTGCCCATCTCTCTGACCATCCTCGTCTTGCTGTTCCTGATCCAAAGCCGCGGCACCGGGCTCGTCGGATGGCTCTTCGGGCCGGTGATGCTGCTCTGGTTCGGCGTCCTCGCCGTGCTCGGGCTGCACGAGATACTCCGACATCCAGGCGTGCTTCAGGGCCTCTCGCCGACCTGGGGCGCGCGGTTCATGGTCGACCACGGCGGTGCCGCGTTCCTCGCTCTCGGCGGCGTCGTGCTGTGCGTCACCGGTGCCGAGGCGCTGTATGCCGACCGCGGCCACTTCGGCCCCCGGCCGATCCGGATGGCCTGGTTCGCCATCGTGCTTCCGGGGGTCCTGCTCAACTACCTCGGCCAAGGCGCCCTGATCCTCGCGCATCCCACGGCGCGGGTGAACCCGTTCTACCTGCTCGCACCGAGCTGGGGTCGCGTGCCCCTCGTAGTGTTGGCCACCGTGGCGACGATCATCGCCTCGCAGGCTGTGATCTCAGGGTCGTTCTCTCTCGCCCGACAAGCGGTGCAGCTTGGCTTTCTTCCGCGCCTCAAGATTGTCCATACCTCCCTCCTTGAGGGGCAGATCTACGTTCCCATCATCAACTGGACGCTATGCATCGGCGTCGTCGCCCTGATCCTTGGCTTCCAGCATTCCGCGAAGCTGGCCGACGCCTACGGTGTGGCCGTCACGGGAACCTTCATCCTCAACACGCTGCTCTTCCTCGCCGTCGCCCGGGCGATGTGGCACACGCCGACATGGAAGCTGGCCTGCCTCGGGACGCTGTTCCTCACCGTGGAGATCGCCTTCTTTACCGCCAACCTGGCCAAGATCTTCCACGGCGCGTGGTTGCCGTTGATCGTCGGGCTCATCATCTCCTCAGTGATGATCACCTGGCGGCGCGGGCGAGACATTGTCACACGCAACCGCACCGCCCAGGAGGGGAAGCTGACCGAGTTCATCGACCAGATGCCCAGCATGGATCCGCCCGTCAAACGGGTGCCCGGGACCGCGGTCTTCCTCAACCCGAGCAAGGAGACCACGCCGCTTGCGCTCAGGGCGGAGATCGAACACAACCACGTTCTGCATGAGAAGGTGGTGATCATCTCGGCGGAGACGGTCAGCGTTCCGCACATCGAGCGGGCGGACTGCTTCTCGGTCGACCTGCTCGGCCGCGGCTCGACGCGAATCGCGCACGTGACCGTTCGCTTTGGCTACCAGGACCCGCCCGACGTTCCAGCGGCGCTGAGACAGGCCCGCAAGCAAGGCCTGCTCGAACGCAATCTCGACCTCGAGCACGCGTCGTATTTCGTCTCTCGGATTACGATCACGCCGACCGATGCTCCCAGCATGCGTCAGTGGCGCAAGAAGCTGTTCGTCACCATGTCCCGTAATGCCGCCAGCCCGATCGACCACTTCCGCCTCCCGGGGGAGCGCACGGTGATGATGGGCTCACAGGTCCCGATCTAGCTCGCGCCCGGCTGCGCGTGCTCAGATCGCGTCGGCGTTGAGCGGCGTCGGCGCCGGCTCCCCGCGCAGCACGGCGATCACGTTCTCCGCCGCGAGCACCGCCATCGCGGTCCGGGTCTCGATCGTCGCCGACCCCAGGTGCGGCACGAGTACGACATTGTCGAGCTCGAGCAGCGCCGGATGGACCTGGGGCTCCCGCTCAAACACGTCGAGCGCGGCACCGGCGATCGTGCCCCTCGTGAGCGCCTCTGCGAGCGCCGCCTCGGCGACGATCGGACCGCGGGCGGTGTTGACCAGGTAGGCGGTGGGGCGCATCAGCGACAGACGGTCGGCATCGATGAGGTGCCGCGTCTCGGGCGTGAGCGGGCAGTGGAGCGAGACGACGTCGGCGGTCTGCAGCAGCTCCTCGAGCGTGACGGCGCGCGCGCCACCGAGCGCCCGCTCCACCTCCGGCGAGGCCGCCCGGCGACCGGAGTAGACGATCTCCATCCCGAAGGCACGCGCGCGCGAGGCTGTGGCGCGGCCGATCGCTCCAAGGCCGATCACTCCGAAGGTCTTGCCGGCCAGGCTGTGGCCGAGCATGAAGAACATGCTCCAGGACCAGGCCTCCCGCGCGCGGACCGTCCGCTCGCCCTCGCCGAGCCGTCGCGTGACCATCAGGGTGAGCGCCATGGCCAGGTCGGCCGTCGCGTCGGTCAACACTCCGGGGGTGTTGGTGACGAGCACGCTGCGCTCGCTGGCGGCGGGCACGTCGATGTTGTCGTAGCCGACCGCGACGTTGGCTACGCAGCGGAGCTGCGGACCGGCAGCGTCGAGCAGCGTGCCGTCGACGCGATCGTGAAGCAGGGTGACCAGCGCATCGGCCCCCGCCGCGGCCTGGTGCAGCTCCGCTGTCTGCAGCGGTCGGTCATGTGGCGAGACCCACAGCTCGGCTACGGCGGCGAGCGCGTCAAGCCCCGGCTGCGGGATCCGGCGGGTCACCACTACCCTGGGGAGTGAATGAATTGGTCCCATTGGCCCGCGCACTCATACCATATGGTCGGTCGGGCGGGGCGGAATCGCTCCGCATGGGTGGTGAGGTGTCTCAGTCGGATGGAATAATTCAGTCAGGGCAACGAATGGCCAGTGACAACACACAGGGGGCGCTCCGCGCGCGCCTGCCAGCGAGCGGGAGCCGGGCCGGAGCGGTCCGGCGCAGATTCTGAGATGGCCACCGGCGATCCGACCCGCCGCGCCGCGGCGGCCGGGAGGGCGGCGTCCTCGACCGCAAACGGGAAGGCCGGTGAGTCACCCGTTCAGTCGCTGGTCGACAGCGCCGAGCAGGCGCTGCGCAACTGGCTCGCCGCCGGTCGCTATCGTCAGGGCGACCGGCTCCCGCCCGAGCACGAGGTCGCGGCGATGCTTGGCGTCTCCCGCGGCACGCTGCGCAGCGCGCTGCAGCGGTTGGAGGAGAGCGGCGAGATCGTTCGCCGCCAGGGCAGCGGGACCTTCGTCGGCCGCGCCGCGGTCCCGAGCACCCTCGACGAGCGCCTCGAGCGCCTCGAGCCCTATTCCTCCGTGGCCCAGCGTCGCGGGCTCACGCTCACCTCCCTCGATCTGAAGATCGAGCGACGGGCGGTGGGCGTCGATGCGGCGGAGGCGCTCGGCCTGGCGCCGACGGCAAGCGCGACGACCATCGCTCGCACGCTCGTGGCCGACGAGGCGCCGGTGGCGGTGATGTTCGACATCGTCCACCCGAGCGTGACCCTGCCGTCCGCAGATCAGCTGCGCGATGCGCTCGAGGAGGGCAAGATGGTCCTCGACGTGCTGATCGACTCCGGCGTCCCCGTGGCCTTTGCCCGGACGCGCGTGATCCCGGCGCTGCTCAGTCCACGCGACCGGGCCGGCAGGGTGCTCGGCGTGCGGAGCACGACGGCGACGCTCGAGCTCGAGGAGCTGATCTACGCCGGGCGCGACGAACCGGTCGCCTACTCGCGTGACCTGTTCGCTCCCGGGGGGATCGACGTGATGGTGATGCGCTCGTTGGAGCTGACCCGGCCGGCGCCCGTGGTCAACCTCCGCAACGGTCGCGGCAGCCGCGGCAGCGCCGCCGCCAAGCGCCGTCGGCGTTGATCGCGCCTCGCCAGTCGGTCGGGTCCGTCGCACGCGCGCTGGCGCTGCTCGACGCGCTGGCCGCCAGCGATTCCGGCCTCAGGGTGAACGAGCTGGCGCGGCGGATCGGCGTCAACGCGAGCACGGCCTCGCGGCTTTTGGCCACGCTCGAGCAGGCTCGGATCGTCGAGCGGGAACACGGGGGTCCCTATCGGCTCGGCCTGCGGCTGGTCGAGCTCTCGGATCGTGTGCTGGCGCAGCTCGATGTGCGCCAGCTGGCCCGCCCATGGCTGAGCTGGCTGGTGAGGGAGACGGGGGAGACGGCCACGCTGTCGGTGCCGGGTGAGAGCGAGGCGATCACCGTCGACTTCGTGCCCTCAGCGTTCAGCGTCGCGAGCATGGCGCGGCTGGGACGGCCGAGCATCCCTCACGCCACCGCGGCCGGCAAGGTCATGCTGGCCTTCGGCGATCGCGACGAGCTTGGAGAGGGCGGGGAGGCGCTCGTGGCCTATACCGTGCGCACGGTCACCGATCGCGAGGCGCTTGCGCGCGAGCTCGAGGCGGTGCGGGACGCCGGGATCGCCGAGGCGATCGGCGAGCGCGAGCCCGACCTCAACGCCCTGGCCGCACCCGTCCTCGGCCGGCGCGGAGAGCTGATCGCGATCCTCGGGGTGCAGGGGCCCGCCGCGCGCCTGCCCGCGGGGAAGCGGCGGTCGATGCACGACCCGCTGCGCGCGGCCGCGACCGAGGTCAGCCGCTCGCTCGGGCGAGCGTCCTGAGCCTGGACGCGCGCTCGGCCGCCGCCTGGACGAAGGCCGCGAACAGGCGGCGGTCAGGCTCCTCCTGCAGCTCCCACTGCACCGCGATCGACTGCGCGGACGCGCCGCGGAGCTCGATCGCCTCGATCACCCCGTCCGGGGCGCGGGCCGCGACCGCGACGCCGTCGCCAAGCCGGTCGAGGCTCTGATGGTGGTAGCTGTTGACCGTGAGGGCGGAGCCGATGATCCGGGCAAGCCGGGAGTCGGGTTCGATCGCCACCTCGTGGGTTGGATGCTCGGGTCCGGGCCGGCCGGCCAGGTGCGCGCTGACGACCTCGCGCCAGCGGTCCCAGTCCCCGCCCGGGTGGCGGTCCGCCGGCGGTGGCAGCTCGCTGTGGTCGGGGTGGAGAGTGCCGCCGAGCGCGACGTTGATGACCTGCATCCCGCGGCAGATCCCGAGCAGCGGGACCCCGGCGTCGATCGCGGCCCGCACGAGGGTGAGCTCGCACTCATCGCGCAGGGACGAATGCGAGGTCGCGGTGGGATGCGGTTGGCCTCCATACAGCGAGGGCTCGAGGTCGCGGCCGCCGGCCAGCAGCAGGCCGTCGAGGTGGGGGATCAGCGCACCCGGGTCCTCGAGGTAGGGGACGATGAGCGATGGCGCTCCAAGCTGCTCGAGTGGACGGCTGAAGGCGACTCCGAGGTAGTCACCGTGCTCGGTGAATCCGGTCGAGACCCCGATCAGCGGTGCCATCAGCTCCACGGGTAGGGGCTGTGCGAGACCGGATGCAGGTCGCCGGTGGCGAAGCGCTCGTAGCGGAAGGGGCGCAGCAGGGACGAGTGCTCACCGCCCAGGACCCGCGCGACCTCCCGCCCCACCGCGATCATCTTGTAGCCGTGATTTGAGTCGGCGGCGACGAACACGTTCGGGCGCATATAGTCGAAGACGGGGAAGTTGTCGACGGAGAAGGCGCCGACGCCGCCCGAGCGAACGTGGCGGAAGTACTTCCGGCCGGACTCGAACCGGGTGAGGCAATGCGACAGCGCCGCCGACCACATGTCGGCGAAACCAGGCTCGACCGACCCGCTCGGATAGGGATCGACCTGGAAGGATTCACCGACGGTGAGGGGCTGCGCGCCGCCCTGAACGGTCTCGCGGTCGGGCTTGAAGTAGACCCCCCACGGCTCGCTGGTGATCAGCCGCCCCTCGTCGTCGTGCAGCGGCTGATCGCTGTCGACGTGCAGCACCGGTGAGGAGCTGCCGTCGGTGGTGACGAAGCTCGCCGGGTCGATCTCGAGCTCTCCCTCCTGGAGATACCAGTACGTCCACATCGGCAGGTCCGTCCGTACGGTGCCGTCGGGCTGGTGCACGTCGAGCCGATCGGGCAAGCCGAGCATCTCCCACAGCGAGGCGACCCATGGCCCGACGGCGACCACGACCTGGTCGACCGCCACCGAGCCATGGCTGGTCTGCACCGAGGTCACCGCGCCGGAGCCGTCGAAGTCGAACCCGGTCACCTCGACGCCGGTGCGGATCTCGGCCCCGGCTTCGCGGGCCTTGTCGGCGAGCCCGTACATCGACTCCCGGTTGAACGCGTAGCCGCCCAGCTTCTCATGCAGGCAGGCGGTCAGGCCGGGGGCGCGCCAGTCGGAGTACAGCGAGCGCATGTGGCGCTCGACCTCGTCGGCGCCGACGTACAGCTCCGAGGGATAGCCGATCCGCTGCTGGCGCTCGAACACAGCGGTGAGGTCGCCTTTCTGGGCGTCCGGGCCGAGCGCGATGTACCCGGTCTCGTGGTAGTGGAGGCGTTCGGGATCGGATTCCCACACCTCCACGCAGGCGGCCATCAGCTCCTGCATCGCCGGCTGGAAGTAGTTGTTGCGGATGACGCCGCAGGCGATGCCCGAGGCGCCCGAGCCGACGCCCATCTTGTCCACGAGCAGCACCTGCTCGCCGCGCTCGGCCAGATGCCACGCGGTCGAGAGTCCGTGTACGCCGGCACCGATGACCAGGACGGGGACGGAGGAGGGGAGGGGGTCGGTCATGAGCAGGCTCCTTGATCGGCGCGGGCGTGGGAGATGTTCGGTGTTTGCTGAGGGAGCAATCGCGTTGCGTATTACGCAATACTATTGCGCTGGGTGCATGAAGTGTAGTGCGCCGCGGCGGGAACACCAGTCCAGGTGTTCCCGAGGGGGTGGGCGGGAAAGCGTCGCTCACCGTCGTCGTTCCCCAGGTCGTCGGCTCCGCCGCGGGGAAGGGCAGGCCTGGCTGAATTAACGAAGCCCTGCTTCGCAAACACAGCCAGGCTCGCGCCGAGGCGGGCGGCCGTGCCTTGCGCCGGACCAATGAGCGGCTCCGAACCCCCGGCGCGGTCAGCGCCTCGCCCGCGCTGAGCAGCGCCTCGTCCCGCGCTGACGCAGCGCATCGCCCGCGCTGACGCACCGTCGCAGCCGCACGCGGTCAACGCGCCTCGCGCGACCTTGCCTTGCCTCGCGCCAACTGGTATAAACGCCCCATGTACCAATTTGTACAGTCGCCCCACGCTGCGTGACGGGTCTTCGGGCAGCGGGCACTGTAGGGAGTTGGGGATCAGAGAGGGTGAGGCCCGGGCGCTGCTTAGAGGTCGGCCGCGAGGGCGCATGAACGCATCCGGCCGGTGCCGCTCGGCGCGTCGGTCGGGGGAAAGGAGCAGAGATGGCGATTGTTGAGAAGCCGATGGAGGGAAGCGAGCACCTGTCACCCTCAACGCTGTTCGGCGGCAGCGTGGAGAGCGTCATGGCCACCCCCAGGATTGCCCCTGCGCCGAAGACGCTCGAGGAGGCGCGCAACCAGCCCGGCCGCGCCGAGAAGATCGAGAAGCTGACCAAGCTGATCGAGTCTCAGGGCATCAAGTACGTCTTCTTCCAGCAGGTCTCGGTCACCGGGCGCGTGATGGGCAAGGGCGTGGTCTCCTCGTTCTTCCCCCAGGTCGCGCAGAAGGGCTACCAGCTCGTCTACGGCGCCACCGCGAACCTGTTCACCGACCGCTACGGCAACTACATCGGCTTCGGTCCCGAGGAGTCCGAGCTCGCCGCCGTGGCCGACCTCGACACCTTCGCCGTGCTGCCCTGGGACAACCGGGTGGCGCGCGTGTACTGCGACTGTTACGACACCGAGACCGGTGAGCTGCTCGACGCCGACCCGCGTCAGAACCTCAAGCGGATCGCCCACGAGTTCGAGCAGGAACTCGGCTACCAGTTCCTGATCGGAATCGAGCCGGAGATGATGTGGCTCAAGCTGGGCGAGGAAGGTGCCGCACTCGAGGGCGTGACCAAGCCCTACTGCTACCACATCCACCAGTTCGAGGAGCTCCGTCCGGTCCTGCTCGACGTCGTCGAGTACGGGCAGGCGCTCGGGCTCGACATGAGCTACGGCGACCACGAGGACGCGCCCGGCCAGCTCGAGCTCAACTTCCGCTTCGACCGGCCCGTACGGACTGCGGACAACATCACCACCTACCGCCAGATCTGCGCGGCCGTGGGGCGCAAGCACGGGCTGCTGCCGACCTTCATGCCCAAGCCGTTCACCGGCGTCTCGGCCAACGGTCATCACCACCACTTCACCCTGATCGACGAAGGCGGGAACAACGTCTTCCACGACCCCGAGGGGCCGGCCCAGCTTTCGGAGATGGCGCGCCACTTCCTCGGCGGCATGCTTGAGCACTTCCCGGCTCTCATGTGCGTCGGCAACCCGACCGTCAACTCCTACTGCCGGATGTGGGACACGGGCTTCTGGGCGCCGATCTACAAGAACTGGGGCTGGCAGAACCGCACCACCACGGTGCGCGTCGCGGCCGGCGGCCGCTTCGAGTACCGCGGGGTCGACTCCTCGTGCAACCCGTACCTCACCGTTGCCACGCTGCTGAAGGCCGGTCTCGACGGCGTGCGCCGCAAGCTCGACCCGGGACCGCCGCAGCAGGGCAACACCTACGACCTGCTCAAGCAGGGCGCGAACATCGAGAAGGTGCCCGACAGCCTTGGAGCTGCGCTTGAGGCACTGGCCAAGGACGAGACGATCCGCGACGCGATGCCCGGCCGGCTCTACAAGGTCTTCCAGCACTACAAGCGTGACGAATGGGAGCGCTACCTGGCCGCAGTCACCGACTGGGAGCGCGATGAGTACCTCGAGGTGCTGCCCTAACGGGCGGCACCAGCCCGGAGAACCAGCCATGTGCGGAATCGCAGGACTGATCTACAAGAACGGGGACGGTGGGCATCGCATCGGTCGCGACATGACGGCGATGTTGCAGTCGATGAAGCACCGCGGCCCGGACTCGACGGGGTTCGCGCTGTATCGGCCGCCCGCCCATGACCTGGTGCTCCGGGTCAAGCTCGCCGACTCCGTCGACCAAGACGACATCGAGGCGGTCGAGGACGTCCGCCGGCGCCGGCGACAGACGGAGACGCGGATCAAGGCGGCCGGCGCGCGTATCCACGAGATGGAGGACAACAACGACTACTCCTTCACCGCCACCCTCTCCTTCGAGGGGGATCTGAAGCGGCTGGCCGACTACATCGAGTCGGTGCCGCGGGTGGAGGTGCTGTCACTCGGTCACGCCCTGGAGATCATCAAGGATCTCGGCGACGCGCGGTCGGTGGGCGACTCCTACCACCTCAATGACTACTTTGGCAGTCACGGCATCGGGCATGTCCGCATGGCCACCGAATCGGACGTCGACATCTCCAACGCGCACCCGTACTGGGCCTATCCGTTCTCCGACGTGGCCGTGGTCCACAACGGCCAGCTGACCAACTACCACCAGTGGCGGCGGCGGCTGGAGTCCTACGGGCACCGGTTCGCCTCCGACTGCGACTCGGAGATCATCGCCGTCTACCTCGCCGACCGCATGAGCAAGGGCGAGTCGCTCGAGGACTCCATGCGTCGAAGCCTCGAGGAGCTCGACGGCGTGTTCACCTACATCTGCGTCAGTGAGGACGCGCTCGGGATGGCCAAGGACGAGCTTGCGGCCAAGCCGCTGGTGCTCTACGAGGGGGACGACATGGTCGCGCTCGCCTCCGAGGAGATTGCCATCCGCGCGGTGATCGATCGCGAGATCGACACCTACGACCCCTATGAGAGCGAGGTGATGGTATGGACGCGATAACCGCACCGGGAGGGGAGCGCGAGGTGCGCTTCGACCCGCGGGGACTGGTCGAGCTCGACGAGCGGGTGCCGCGGATCGCCGAGATCGACGGCGACCGTGCCGTGTTCGACGCCCGCGAGCTGACCACCCGGCAGATCAACCTCGAGCTCCGCCGCGTGCTGTACGAGGAGGGTGCGCGTGATGTGACGATCCGCAATCCTGGCGCTCGTCATTCGCTCGGGGTCGGCATCCTCAGCCGTTGCCGGATCACCTTCGAGGGCAGCCTCGGCTATTTCGCCTGCGGCATGATCGACGGGCCCGAGGTGCACATCGCCGGCCGGGTCGGCTGGTCCGCGTGCGAGAACATGATGTCCGGGGTGGTGGTGATCGATGGCAATGCCGGCTCGCTCACCGGCGCGGCGCTGCGCGGCGGCGACCTCGTGATCAAGGGCCAGGTCGGAGCGCGCAGCGGCATCGACCAGAAGGGCGGGACGATCATCTCGCTCGGCAGCGCCGGCTCGATGACCGGGTTCATGATGCAGCGCGGCCGGCTGATCATCGGCGGTGACGTCGGACCCGGGCTCGGTGACTCGATGTACGACGGCACGATCTACGTGGCCGGCACGGTCAAGGCACTCGGCGTCGACTGCGTGCCCGGCGAGTGGACCGAGGCCGACACCGAGTTCATCCAGCGCAAGTTCTCCATTCACGAGCTCGGGTCGCCGCCGGAGTTCCAGAAGTTCGTCTGTGGCAAGAAGCTCTACAACTACGACTCGCTCGAGCCGTCTGAGCGCAAGCTAGTGCTCTAGGGAAGGAGGCCGCCCACCCCATGACCGACGAAAACGCACCCATGGCCCGCAACCGGCTCGGGCACAGCCGGATCTTCACCCCAGAGGTGATCGACGACATCCACGTCAAGTCCGAGCTCGGGCGCTACCGGATGCGCGGCTTCTCGATGTTCAAGAAGATCCCGCACTGGGACGAGCTGATGTTCATGCCGGGGACCCTGACCCGGTTCGTGATCGAGGGCTACCGTGAGAAGTGCGTGACCAAGACCGTGCTCGGCGCGCGCTTTGCCAAGAAGCCGATCGAGCTCGACATCCCGGTCTACATCACGGGCATGAGCTTCGGCGCGCTGTCGCTCGAGGCGAAGATGGCCCTGGCCAAGGGCGCCTCGATGGCCGGCACGGCGACCTGCTCGGGCGAGGGGGGGATGATCCCGCCGGAGCGCGACCTCTCGACCAAGTGGTACTACCAGGTGATCCAGAGCCGGTACGGCTTCAACCCCCACCACCTGATGCTCGCTGACGGGGTTGAGTTCTTTATCGGACAGGGCTGCAAGGTCGGCCTCGGCGGTCACCTGATGGGCCAGAAGGTGACCGAGCAGGTGGCCGAGATGCGCTCGCTGCCCGTCGGCATCGATCAGCGTTCCCCGGCCCGTCACCCCGACTGGCTGGGACCGGACGACCTCTCGCTGAAGATCCAGGAGGTCCGCGAGGCCACCAACTACGAGATTCCGATCCAGCTGAAGCTGGGCGCTGCCCGGGTGTACGACGACGTCCGCATGGCGGCCAAATGCGGTCCGGACATCATCTACCTCGACGGCGCCGAGGGCGGCACCGGCGCGGGACCGCACACCGCCACTGAGGAGACCGGGATCCCGCTGATGGCGGCGATCCCCGAGGCGCGCCGCGCGCTCGAGGACGTCGGGATGGCCGACGAGATCGACCTGGTGGTCGCCGGCGGCATCCGCAACGGTGGCGACGTGGCCAAGGCGCTGGCGCTCGGTGCCACCGCGATCGCCATCGGCCACTCGGCGCTGATGGCCCTCAACTGCAACAAGGAGATCCCCGGGGTCACCGACTACGAGGGCACGGTCGGCGTCCCCGCCGGCTCCTGCTACCACTGCCACACCGGTCGCTGCCCAGTCGGCGTGGCCACCCAGGATCCGGAGTTGCGCAAGCGGCTGGTGGTCGATGAAGCCGCCACGCGCGTGTACAACTTCCTCCACACGCTCACGCTCGAGTGCCAGATGCTGGCCCGGGCCTGCGGTAAGACCAACGTCCACAGCCTCGAGCCCGAGGACCTGTGCGCGCTGACGACCGAGGCCGCCGCCATGGCCAAGGTGCCGCTGGCCGGGACCAACTACATCCCCGGTGTCTCCGAGGACCAGGCCCTGGCCGAGATCAAGCGCCTGCTCGAGCGACACATCGAGAATCCGATCGACTACCTCACGCCCGAGCAGGAGGGCGTGGGCCAGGCTCAATGAGGGGAGCGCACATGAGTGAGGCACATCACCTGCCGGCCGAGCCCCAGAAGATCGTCTCGATCGACTCGGAGTACCTGTCCGGCCGGCGGCTTCCCTACCAGGAGGACATCTCGCTGGTCGACGACATCGACCTGCTGGCCGCCACCCCGGGCAAGGACCTCAATTGGCTCGAGGATGTGGAGCTGCTCGAGGAGGAGGGGATGCCGGCGGTGTTCGATCGTTACTCCAACTCGTTCGTGAAGATCTACTTCCCGATTCCCGAGGGTCGTGAGGACGAGATCGCGCGCAAGGTGCTGATCAAGCACCTGCAGTCGGGCAACTCCTACGGCATCGCACTGAAGGAGCGCCACTGCAAGTTCCCTCAGCCCCAGCTCGGACCTTGGGTCGATGGCTCGCCGACGGTTGGGACCGACTGGACGGCGCCGGTCCTGGAGGGCTGGGAGCCGCCGGCGCATTGAGCTCGGCGAGCCTCCGCCAGGCCGATCAGATCTAGCTGCGTGCGAAGCTGGTGGCTAGGGGAGGCGGCCCTTCGGGAGGACCCGACCCAACTGGCCGGCGCTCGGCACGCTGACGTGTGCATCGTCGGCGGTGGCTTCACTGGGCTTTGGACCGCGCTGAGGGTCAAGGAGCTCGAGCCCGCGGCGGACGTCGTCCTCATCGAAGCCGACATCTGCGGCGCCGGAGCCAGCGGCCGCAATGGCGGCTTTGCCATGAGCTTCTGGCACCACTTCATCGCACTCGAGCGGGTCTGCGGGAGCGCCGAGGCACTCCGGCTCGCGCGCGCGTCGTGCCTGGCCGTCGACGAGATCGGCAGATTCTGCGAGGAGCACAGGATCGACGCCGGCTATAGACGTGACGGCTGGCTCTGGACGGCGACGAACACGGCCCAGATGGGGGCGTGGGCAAGCACCGTCGAGGCCCTAGAGCGCCATGGGGTGCGGCCGTTCCTCGCGGTCGAGGCCGAGGAGCTCGCCGCGCGCAGCGGCTCGCACGCGCACGTCGCCGGCGTGTTCGAGGCGACATCCGCGACGGTGCAGCCGGCATTGCTTGCCCGTGGCCTGCTTGCCGTCGCACGCGAGCGCGGCGTCGCGGTGTTTGAGCGCTCGCCGGTCGTCGCGCTCGAGCGCTCCAGACCGCTCGTCGTGCGCACACCCCATGGGCAGATCGTCAGCGAGCGCCTGGTGGTGGCGATGAACGCCTGGGCGGCCCGGTTGCCGGAGCTGCGGCGGGCGTTCGTGGTCGTCTCCAGTGACATCGTGATCACAGACCCGATCCCCGACGAGCTCGAGCGGATCGGCTGGCGCGACGGCGTGAGCATCTCCGACTCGCGACTGATGGTCCATTACTACCGCACCACGGTCGACGGCCGGATGGCCTTCGGCAAGGGTGGCGGTCGCGTCGTGTACGGCGCGCGGATCGGCAACTCGTTCTCCGGACGCTCGCCGATCGAGCCGCAGCTGACGGCACGCCTGCGAGCGCTATACCCCTCGCTACGAGCGGTGCCGATCGCATCCAGCTGGAGCGGGCCGATCGACCGCACGGTCGACGGCCTGCCGTTCTTCTGCACGCTGGGGCGTCCTGACCTCGTCATTGGCGCGGGCTACTCGGGGAACGGCGTTGGGCCGTCCGTGCTCGGCGGACGCATCCTTGCCTCTCTGGCCCTTGGGCTCGACGACGAGTGGAGCCGATGCGGTCTTACGCGGGCGCCACCGCGCGGGCTGCCCGGTGAGCCGTGGCGCTGCCTCGGCGGGCGCGTGGTACGAGGCGCGGTGGCGCGCAAGGAGCGCGCCGAGGACGCAGGGCGCCGGCCGGCCCGGATTGATCGGGCTCTCGCCCGGCTCGCCCCAGCCGGGCTCGTGCCGCTTCAGTAGCCGGTCGCCTCGCGCGGCGCTACCCCTCCGCTTCGATCTCCGCGAGCAGCTCCTCGCCGCAGATCACGGAGTCGGCGAAGTGATCGTGCATCCAGGCGAGGTGCTCCCAGCGGCTGTCGACGATGCGCCGCAGATCCCAGTTGGGGATGTCCTGTTGACGGACGTGCTTGGACATCAGCGCCGGGTCGACCTCGAACACATGCTCGAAGCGGCTCACAACGACGTCGTTCACGCGCTGTGCCTCGGGTGGCCGCTGCGCCGATAGTCTGAAGCCGAGCATCGTCACGCCTCCTCGTAGGCCTGGTCGAGCAGGTACTTGCCCGGGTTCATGATGTTGTTCGGGTCAAGCGCACGCTTGATCGTCTTCATCACGTGAAAGCCACCGCCGAGCTCGAGGGGAACGAGGTCGACCTCGCCCTCCCGGCACGATCCGTGGCAGGCCGAGATCGAGCCCCCGTGCTCGATCGAGACGCGGGCGAGCTCGCGCTTTGCATCGACCCAGGCGGCCCAGCTCTCCTCGTCCCACTTCATCTCCCAGATTCCGATGTCGATCTCCGTCAGGTAGTCGCCCCACGGCTTGAATGCGCCGTTGGTGTAGGCGAACATGCCCCAGTCGTCGAACATGTCGAAGCGCTCACAAAGGTCGCGTGCGATCGCGTGCCACTTCTCGCGAACGGCTGGTAGCTCCGTATAGGGAATCGCCGCGTCCTCGCAGTGCCAGCTCATCAGCGCAACCTGCCCGTCGCGCGTGCGGCCGTGCTGCGGCGTTGCATAGCGGTCGTGGCGCGACGCCCAGTCGCCCTGGGAGATCTCATCGCCCAGGTAGGTGCCGCCGGATGCCTTGCCGAGCCGCAGCAGTCGCTTGGCGCCGACCCTGACCTCGTCGGCATTTCCGTAGGACGCGCACGCGATCACGGCCTTGACGGACTCGGGCTGCGGGATGTATGCCTCGTCGTCGCGGCGCAGGTACTTCACCTTCCACTCGTCGAACAGCACGACGCCCGCGAGCGTCGCCACGCCGGAGCGCGCCAGCTCCCCGGTCGCCCGCCACGCATCGATGTAGTTCTCGAAGCTGAAGAACATCGAGAACTCCGCCTCGGGTCGTCGGACCAGCTCGAGCGTCGCTTCAGTGACGATTCCCAGCGTCCCCTGGTGACCCATGAACAGGTGCTTGAGTTGATATCCGCTCGAGGACTTGCGCACCTTTGCGCCACCCCCGTCGCCCACGCGCACGATCTCCCCGTCGGGAAGCACGATCTCGAACGAGATCACCAGATCGCGCGTGTGGCCATAGCGTGCGCCGATCAGCGACCAGCCGCTCGTGCCGATACGTCCACCGACCAGCGAGCAGGGGTAGGACGCCGGATTGTCCGGGTAGATGTAGCCGTGCTTGCGCAGCTCCTCGTTGAGCTTGAGCATGTTGATCCCCGGGCCGACGGTCACGGCGCGGTTGCCGTGGTCGATCTCGAGGATCTGGTTCATCAGCTTGACATCGACCAGAATGCCGTGACGCAGCGGGACGGCGCCATCGGTCAGCCCGGTTGCACCGGCCCGCGGCACCACCGGGATGCGGTGGCGGTTGGCCAGCTTGACGACGTCCGAGACCTGCTGCGCCGAGGTAGGCAGGACGACGGCGCTGGGGACGTGCTCCTCCCACTTGTGCGCCGGGAACGGGGCCGGCACGCGAGCGCGATTGAAGACCGCCGAACGGCCAGTGAAGACATGATCGGGCCCGCAGATCGCGGTGAGCTCGTCGATGACGCTATCGAGCAGTGCGGTCGCCATCTCACACCTCGAATCCGGCCGCCTCGGCGACGAGTTCGAAGATGTCGAACACCTCGATGCCCTGTGCGTCTCCCTGTTCGGTCAACGGCCGCTCGGACCACGGACAGGCAGACACGAGCGTGTCGACGCCGTCGAGCTCTTTCGCCTTGGCGACCCGTCGCCGGCTGATCTCAGCGGTCAGCTCGGGTCTCTCGACAAAGAGGTTGGAACCCGCGCCCGAGCAGTAAGACCACTGAGTGACGTGATCGACGTCGACGAACGTCAGGCCGGGAACTGCGCGCAGGATTTCGCGCGGCGACTGCCACACGCCCATCCTCTTGTTCAGGCGGCACGGATCGTGATAGGTGACCGTGCGCTCGATCGGCGTGGTCAGCTTCAGCTTGCCGTCGCGGATCTGCTCGGCGATGAGGTCAACCGCGAGGACGATCTCAAACTCGTCGAAGTTCGGATCAAGAGCGGGGTAGTGCTCGATGATCGTGATGTAGTCATGCGGATCGAGGCAGACGATCCGCTTGGTCTGCGTCTTGCGCCAGTCGAGCATGTTGTGCTCGGCCATCTTGTGCGCGATGTCCACGTAGCCGGTCTCCCACATCGGCCCGCCGCAGCACCACTGCTGGCTCATCAGCCCAAAGTCGACGCCCGCTGCACGGAGGATCAGCGCGACCGCGCGCGGCACCGAGGGCCGGCGGAAGGCCGCCTCGCAATCCGCGAATAGAACCGTCTCGCCGCCCGTCGGAATGTCCAGCCCGGCCGCCCAGGCGCGCACCTTGCTTCCCGACGTCTCCCTCGTCCAGCCTAGTACCGGTTCGTTGCCCCACCGGTCGGTCAGCTCAGCCCACCGTTTCCAGTTCTTCTGGTGGATCCCGCGCTTGACGGCGAGCGCCCGCATCGCCTTGACGACGTCGATCGTGCGCTGGCGGAAGCGATAGAAGTCGCCGGTGAACAATGTATTCGGACAGCGCAGCTCGCAGGCGCCACACATCGTGCAGTGGACGTAGTCCTCGGCGACGTCCTCGATCGACAAATGACCTTTCTCCATCGCCACGACGTTGGCGTGGAATGCGGTCGGCGTGTGCCGCTCGTCCCGTGTGACCTGCATGACCGGGCATACCTCTCGGCAGAACTTGTGGCCTGAGCTGAAGCAGTTGTAGGCGACATCGCGATACTCCTCGAGCAGTGCGTCAGCCGCCCCGTTGGTCGCCTCGCCGGAGCCTGTCGTTTCTGCCATCAGATCTCCTCTCTATCCGTGTGCGCTGCGGGCTTGTCGGCTCGGTCGCCGACTGCTGTCCTCCAGATACACCCCAAGCGGGTACGTTCGGTAGCGAGGCCGGGGCAGCTTCTCCATCGTGATGAAACCCGGCGGCGCGTTGATCACATCGGGGATCCGGTTGACCAGCTGGGTGCAGGTCGTCATGGACGTCGGTACCGCTGGGTTGCTGAGGCGCAGCTGGGGCTCGCCGGTAACCGTCCAGTCGTTGACGTCCGCCTCGCCCTCGAGGTACAGCCTCCCCGTCATCTCGAACGTCAGCGTGATCCCCTGGTGCGAGCGAACGGTGTCGACATCGGTGAACCCGATCACGCGGCCCTCCTCGACGGTGATCCCCAGGCTCTTGGAGGCCACCGGCTCCCCCGCGATCTCCGGGCGGGTTGTGCTCTGGACAGTCGCAACCGTCAAGCCGAGGTCCTCAACCAGAGCACCGAGGGTGTTGCGCCCGAAGCTGGGCGGCCGGTCGGCCTCCGCGAGCCAGTTGTCGAATGACTCGGGGGTCGTATCGACGCGCTGGTCCTTCGCCACCTCGGGGCCGTAGTCGTCTACGTTCCAGCTCGCGCGGCCGGTCACCGACTCGATCCTGTGGGCGGTGGCCAGCACCATGCTGACGAGGTTCACCCAGTAGACGTCCTGGTGGCCCGTTCCGGTCAGGGTGACGCCGTTCTTGCGCGCGAGCCGGTCGAGCTCGGCGGTCTCCATCGGCGAGGTGTTCCAGGGATAGAGCGCCTCCTCGGAGATCGTGATCGCGTTGACCCCATGCTCGGCACATCGGTGGAGATGCTCATGCATGTCGGACATGTAGCTTGCGAGCGCGATCACGGCGATGTCCGCCTGCCGCGAGGACAGAACCCGATCAGGATCGTCTTCGATCCGTACCCCAGTCTCGAACCCCAGTCCCGTGACGTCGCCCAGGTCCCGGCCGACCTTATCGGGGCTGCGGGCGAGCGCCCCGACGATATCGACCCCCTTCTCGAGCATCATCCGGGTCGCGATCGAGTTCATCGCACCCACACCGTAGACGACAGCCTTGATCCGCCTCATCGACTCTCTCTCATGCGATCCAACGCCGCCAACCGAGAACCCCCCGAAGCATAACGCCGCGCCGCGCTCGTGGATGCAGCATCTCGACGAACTGCTTGACCGTCACCTCAGATCGCTGTATGACGGGCAGATCAGCGAGAGGAGAGTCAACCATGGAGAGCCTGTTCATAGGCGGCGAATACATCACCAGCGGCGCGGCCGAGGCGATCGAGGTCGAGAATCCCGCCACCGAAGAGGTGATCGCGGTGGTGCCCGACGCCGACGCGTCCGACGTCGACCGCGCGGTCGATGCTGCCCGTCGTGCCCAGCGCCAATGGCGGCTGGTGGACGGCCTCGAGCGCGTCACGATCTTGCATCGTTGCGCGGACCGGCTCGAGCAGCACGCTGACGAACTGGCCGTGCTGCTGACTCGCGAGGGCGGCAAGACGCTGAAGGAGAACCGTGACGAGATCGATTGGAGCATCACCGCCTTCCGTCACCTCGGCGAGGTAGCCCGCGCGTCACGAGGGCGCGTGGCCGGGTCGACGAAACCGGGACAGATCAACCTCGTGCTGAACGAGCCGCTCGGCGTCGTCGTCCACATCCTGCCCTTCAATTACCCGATCGTGCTGCTGGCGTGGCAGGTGGCCGCTGCACTCGCCGCCGGCAACGCGTGCATCGTCAAGCCCAGCGAGCAGACGCCGCTCGCCACGCTGCGCCTCGGCGAGGTGTTCTCAGACCTCCCGGACGGGATCTTCAACGTGGTGACCGCGACCGGCAAGGGCGCCGCGCGCCTGGTCGAGCACCCGGGCACCGACATGATCGCATTCACCGGATCGGTCGCCGTCGGATCCAGAGTGATGGCGGCCGCCGCTCCGCGCATCAAGAAGCTGCTGCTGGAGCTCGGTGGCTCGGATCCGTTCATCGTGCTCGGCGACGCAAAGCTCGACGTGGCAGCACGCGGAGGCGTGTTCGCCGCCTTCCTCAATGCCGGGCAGGTGTGCACGTCGGCAGAGCGGTTCTTCATCGAGAGCTCGGCGTACGACGACTTCATGGCCCACGCACTCGAGGCGATCGGATCGCTCCGCGTAGGCGACCCGTTCGGAGAGGTCGACGTCGGGGCAATGATCTCGCGCTCCGCGCGCGATCAGGTGGTGCGCGTGATCGACGAGATCTCGGGCCGTGGCGCGCGCGTCGTGCGCGGCGGCCAGACTCCGCCCGAGCTTCCGAAGGGGTACTTCTACGAGCCCACCCTGATCGAGGTGACCGACCCTGAGCATCAGCGATTCGAGGACGAGATCTTCGGGCCGATGGCAACCGTCACACGTGTTCGCGACCTCGACCACGCCATTGCGCTGGCGAACAGCTCGAACTTCGGCCTCGGCGCAAACATCTACACATCGAGCCTCGAGACGGCGATGCGGGCCGCGACCGAGCTGCAGGCGGGAACGGTGTGGATCAACGACCCGCTGAAAGACAACGACGCCGCGCCGTTCGGCGGAGTCAAGTTCAGCGGGCTCGGTCGCGAGCTCGGATTGGAAGGCATCAGCGCCTTCACCCAGGCCAAGCACGTGCACATGGACTTCGCGCAGGCGCCGTCGCCGGAGTGGTGGTTCCCATACGAGAGGCCGGCGATCGACGAGCGCGACGCGGCGAGCGAGGTCGCACCGGCGTGAGACCGACGACCGCAGTTGTGCACGGTGTCGAGGCAATGGGGTTGATCGGGGCAGGGCTTGGGGCGAAGATATGGTCGTCGGGAGGCGCAGACGGTCCGGAGAGCTATGGCTCCGGGGTATGTGACATCTGAAAAGGAGACGCCAGTCATGTCCACCTCAGGCGAGAAGTCGATGCGGTTCAGCTACTGCATGCTGCCCGACTATCCCCTCGCGGATTCGATTGAGATGATCAAGGTCGCGGACGAGCTTGGCTACTACGCGTGCTACTCGGTCGACGAGACATGGCACAAGGATCTCTGGTGCCTATTCTCCGCTGCGGCCGACAAGACTCGCAACATCCGCCTCGGCCCGAATGTCACCCACGTGTTCCTGCGCGAGCCGACGCTCATCTGCCAGCAGCTGGCGACGCTCGACGAGCTGTCTGGCGGCCGCGCGGAGGCGGTCGTCTCGACCGGCAACTTCGTGATGATGGAGCAGTACCACCTCGACTGGGCCAAGCGTAAGCCGCTCTCCCGCCTGCGTGAGGCGATGCACGTGATGCGCACCTTCCTCGACGACGGCAAGATCGACTTCGAGGGCGACTTCTTCCGGTACACGGGGCTGTTCACCGCCGCGCGCCCGGTGCAGGAGCGGATCCCGCTGAAGATGGGGGGTATGAAGGGCCCCCGGTCGTTCGAGGTCGCAGGCGAGATCGCCGATGGTCTGCACCACGCGCTGTCGTACTCGCGTGAGGCCTACGACTACGTGGTCGACCATGTCAAGGTGGGTGCCGAACGCGCCGAACGCAGCTGGCAAGAGCTCGACCTCGGCGCCTGGATAGTGTCAGTCGTCTCGGAGGACTCAGCCGCCGCGAAGCGCGCAGCACGGATCCTCGTGGCGTTCTACATCCCGTCGATGCCGCCGGAGCAGCTCGCGCGCCACGGCATCGACCAGGCCGAGCTACAGCCGATGTTCGACGCGTTCGCGGCCGGTGACGTCGCCAAGGCGATCAACATGTTCAGCCCCGAGCTCGCCGAGAAGCTGTCGGTAGCTGGAACGCCGGAGGAGTGCGCCGAGCAGATCCGGCGCGACATCGCACCGGCTGGGATCAACCACGTGATCCTGGCGCTCGCGGACGCGCCGCTGGTCGAATTCTTCTCCGGCCAGTCGATCGAGGGCGTCCCGCCGATCACCGAGCAACTGCGCCTCGCGGCCGAGCGGATGATCCCGGCGGTCGCATGACGTACCTCGACGAGCTGTTCGGCCTCGGCGGTCAGACCGCGGTGGTGACCGGCGGAACCAGCGGGCTGGGGGCAGCGAGCGCGGTCGCGCTCGCGCAGGCGGGCGCGAAGGTGGTTGTCAGCGGGCGCAATCGTGAGCGCGGCGAGCGCGTCGTCGCCGAGATCGCGGCCGCCGGCGGGGGCGCCCAACTAGAGCTCGTGGACGTCGGGGACTCTCGCGCGCTCGCTGCGTTCGCCGAACGGGTGCTCGCCGGGCACGGACCGGTCGACATCCTCGTCAATGCCGCAGGCGTCTTCGCCCGTGGCGACGCCGCCGACGTCACGCCCGAGGAATGGGAGGCGCTGCAGCGGACCAACGTCGCAGGCACCTTCCTGCTGTGTCAGCACTTTGGACGCCCGATGATCGAGCGCGGCCGCGGGAAGATCATCAACTTCTCATCCACCGACGGCTTCCTCGGCGTCCCCGAGCAGGTCGCGTACAACGTCAGCAAGGGGGCGATCGTCCAGCTCACCCGCACGCTGGGGGCGGAATGGATCCGCCACGGTGTGAACGTCAACAGCGTCGCGCCGTGCGACTTTGCCACGCCGATGATCGAGCCGTTTCTCGATCAGCAGGGGTATCGCGACTGGATCCTCGACGCCATTCCTGCCGGCCGCGTCGGGCAGGCGGACGAGATCGTAGGCGCGGTCCTGTTCCTGGCATCGCGGGCCTCCGACATGGTGGTGGGGCACAACCTGCTGGTCGATGGCGGCCGGACCGTGATCTGAGGGCGCCCACGAGCCACCGGTACACTCCGGCGATGGCTCTCGACGCGGCCAAGCTTCCCCGAGCGGTCCGGAAAGGCCCGCTGATCACGATCAAATGCGAGTGCGGGCAGCGCCGTGACCTCCGCTACGGTGAGCGCTGGCGCTGCGAGGGCTGCGGGCGGACCTGGGACACGAACAAGATCCCGATGGAGGAGTACGCGGCGATCCGCCGCGCCCAGGTCCGGCACCGATTGGTTCCGTTGCTGGGAGGCCTGGTACTCCTCGCTGCGATCATCTTCTTCATCGCCAATGGTCGCGTCTACGGAGCGGTGGTCGCGATCCCGTTCCTGCTGGCGTCTTGGAACATGTTCGGCCGGCCGATCTTCCGCCGCCGCTACCGCCGGGAGCTGATCGACAAGCTACCCAGCTGGAACATCAAGTCCGAGTAGCGGACGCCGAGCTCAGGCCGCGGCGCCTTTGCCGTTGCGGGGCCGCACCGTCACCTCCACGCCGTGGACGGTCGTGCTCGCGCCCATGTCGCTGCGCGCGCCCGGGTTCAACGCGTTGACGTTGGCATGCTCGGGCGCTCGCTTCGGCCAGCGCCCCTTCGGCGAGTAGACGACGCCTCGGGGGAGGTCGTCGGTCAGCCTGACGGCGAGCGCCAGCGCGCCCGCGTCGCTCTCCAGGATCGCCTCGGCGCCTTCCACCAGCCCGCGCTCGGCGGCGTCGTCCGGGTGCATCGCGACCGTCGCGGCGCCGATGTGCCAGGTGATCTTGGGATCGTTGGCGAAGCTATCGTTGAGAATCCACGGCGACGCGGGGCTGAGCAGGCGCAGTCGTCCCTGGCCCGGCCGTGGGTCGGCGAATGGCGCCGGCAGACGGGGGTGTCCGTCCGCCTCGGCTCGGGCGGATGCGATTTCGATCCGGCCGCTGGGGGTGGGGAAACGGAGGTCGGCGAACTGGACCCGCGGTTCCTCGTCGATCCAGATCGTGCCACGCTCCGCCAACGCGGCGAAGTCCACGCCGACGTCCGCCCGCCGCAGCAGCTCGGCGATCACAGCCTCGTCGGACTCATGCAGCTGAGACTCGCGGTAGCCCATCGAGGCGGCCAGCCGGCGGAAGATCTCCGGGTTGGGCAGGGACTGCCCGAGCGGCTCGGTCGCCTTGACCTGTGCCGAGAGGCTGTGGTGGAAGTAGGAGACGACCAGGTCATTGCACTCCAGGAAGCTCGCTGCAGGTAGCACGATGTCGGCGAAGTCGGCCGTGTCAGTCGCGAACAGGTCGACCACGACAGTGAACAGGTCCTCGCGCGCCAGGGCCCGGCGAAGACGTGCCTGCTCAGGATTGCTTGCGGCGATATTGATGTTCCAGCAGAGCAGCGCTCGGGCGCGCTGGTGATCCTCCAAGCGCGTGGTGAGGTCCATGTGGCTGATCGGGTCGGGCGCATGGGCGGCGAGCTCGGAGCCCGCCAGGTAGTCCTCATCGATCCCGCGGCTGCCGGTCCCGTTGAGGTACAACAGGCCCGTTCCGGCTTTGCCCACGTTGCCGCTCACGGCCGGGAGCAGCGAGACGGCCCGGACGGCGTTGCCGCCGCGCGGCTGGCGCTGGAAGCCCTGTCCGATCCACAGCATCGAGGGGCCGGCGGCGTACAGACGGGCGGCGCCCTCGATCAGCGCGGCCGGGACGCCGGTGACCCGCTCTCCCCAGGCCGGGGTGCAGTCGCCGAGCAGCGTCTCAAGCTCCTCGAAGCCGACGGCATGCTCGCCGAGGAAGGCTCTGTCGCATAGCCCCTCCTGCTGCATCACTCCCAGCAGGGCGTAGGCGAGCGCCGCGTCGCTGCCGGGGAACGGCTGGAGGTGCAGATCCGCAGCCTGCGCCGTCGGCGTCGACACGGGGTCGACGACGATCACCTGCGCGGGCGACTCGCCCAGCCAGTGCTCGTGCTGGTGGGGCGCCGAGGCCGACGGGTTGGCGCCCCAGACGAGAATGCAAGCGGCGTCCCGCGCGGTGCGCGGATCGAAGCCGTCGAGCGAGGTGCCGTAGACGTAGTCGAGAGCGACGTGCCCCGCCTTGTTGCAGATCGTGTCCGGGTCGACCTCGGTCGACCCGAGGCGATTGAAGAACCGCAGCCCGAAGAAGTAGCCGAGCAGCGCGAACGTGCCTGTGTAATGGGCGTTGAGGATCGTTTCGGGGCCGGGATCGGCGACGATCGCCTGCAGGCGCTCCGCGACCTCGTCCAGCGCCTCGTCCCAGGAAACCTCGACGAAGCGCCCCGCGCCCTTGGGCCCCTCGCGGCGCAGTGGCGCGAGCAGCCGCGCCTCGGGGTCGAGCAGCACGCCGTTATAGGCCGTGGCGCACTTGACGCACAGCCGTCCGCGGCTGACCGGGTGCGAGCGGTCGCCCCGTACGTGCCGGATGCGGCCGTCGCGTTTGACGACCGCCACTCCGCAGGCGTCGTAGCAGTCGCGCGGACAGGTGGTCAGGACGAGTTCGTCCACGGCGGCGTCGCGTGAACGATCATCACGTCGCAGTCTGCCCGATGCAGGACGCCATCGCTGATGCTCTGACCGAAGGCCCGCATCAGCGCGTTGAGCTCTCGTGTGCCGACGATGATCAGGTCAGCCTTGCGCTCTCTGGCGACCTCCACGATCGTCGGCGCCACGTCGCCGATCGCTTGCTGGTAATCGGCGCTGACTCCGAGCCCCTCCAGCTGCTCGCGTGCCTTGGCAAGCTCCTGCGCGTGGCGTTCGGGAAGATCCACCGGATCCATCGGTCCGGTCGAGCGCCCGACGCTCGCAATCACGGGAGCGACGCTCGTGACGACCAGCTTTGCGCCGTATGCCTTGGCCAACTCCACGGCGCGCTCGAGCGCCCGCTGCGACGCTGGCGTGTCGTCGTATCCGACAACTATCGTCTGCATGCCTCTTTCCTCCATGAGTTCAGCTTCCCGCCACGACGGGGGCACCGGCTGCATCGGGGGCCCAGTCGCCGGCCTGTATCAGGGCTTCCCGGTCGGCCCCCTCGGGCATCGTCGGCGGCGTCTCGCTCCAGTGGACTTTCTCCTTGTCCTGCACGATCCGACGGTAGAAGAACAGCAGCACGGAGGCGACCAGGATGCCGACGCCGATCGCGAAGTCCGTCCAGGTGCCGTAGCCGTTCAGCTTCGGAGCACCGGCACCGACGACCAGGATCACGGCGTTGAACACCGCGAGGACACCGGCCATCACCACCCAGAAGGTTCCGACCTTGACCGGTCGCGGCCAGTTGGGCCGATCTCTGCGCAACCACAGGAAGCCGCTCAGTGCAAGCACGTGGCAGAGGACATAGCCGATGTTGCTCATGTACAGGATCGCCAGGTTGCTCGAGATGAACAGGATCAGGCAGATGTTCACGACCAGGTCGACGGTCATCGCTCGCCCGGGGACGTGATAGCGGTTGAGCACGCCCAGGCCCTTGACAGTCAGTCCCGCCCTGGAGATTCCGTACAGCGCGCGCCCAGCGTCGGCCGTCGAGGTGGCCATAGACAGCAGCAGGCTGGTGATCACGCAGATCAGCAGGACGCTGGTCGCCGCGCCGCTGCCCGTGATCGTGTGGAACGCCGTGACATACCCGGTCCCACCCTGTTCAGCGAGCGGCGGGACGCCGGTGACACCGCCAAGGCTGAACGGCAGGAGGATGAAGACCAGCAGCGAGAAGGTCGCAGCACTGCGGAGTGCGATCATGCTGTCGCGCTTGGATTTGTACTCCGGCGTGAACGTCGCGCACACCTCGATCCCGTACGCGGACCAGGCCATCAGGAACAGCCACACGAGCGCGATCTTGATGCCGCCCCACTGGGTGGAGGCGAGATTCCAGTGGACGTTGCTGCTGTGCCAGTCGCCGGTCACGAACGGCCCGAAGATGAACACCGCCAGCGGGAGCATCAGCAGCCCCCCGGTGACGTAGGTGAACCACGCGAACGGCCGCACACCGAAGATGTTGAACAGCCACACGAGAATCACGCAGCCAACGCCGATGAAGTTGAACAGCTGCAGATGCACGGTGCCGTCCCACACGGTCCACGTCGAGCTCGAGAACCAGCGTGCCTGGATCAGCGAGCCGATCAGATTGCCGAAGATCGCGAGCACGACCGACCAGCCGATCCAGTAGCCGAACGTCGCGATCGGGCCGACCATCGTCGTGTGCCTGCGCCAGCCCTCGTTCGCATACAGCGAGATCCCACCCGAGCGGCCCGGGAACATCGTGGCCGGCTCCGAGTAGATCCAGTTCTGCATCAGCCCAACCGCGGCGGAGATCCCCCACAGCAGCGTGGCGCCGACGACGCCCAGCGAACCGTACGCGAACAACAGCGAGCCCAGCAGGAACCCGGGATTGGCGAGGGCAATGGTGAATCCGTCCCACCATCGCAGGGATTTCAGAAGCTGGCGCTCCTCGACGACTGCTGTGGCCATGTGCCCGATCCTCTCCGATTGAGCAAATTGATTCAAACGCGCCGCATTTCTATCAGCGGCGACACGTCGGGTCAACCCGCGACGCCGACCGGCGCCGCCGCGCGTGCGGCGGCAGGTCTCGAGCGCGGTATACCATTCTGTGTAAGAGCGGTCAATTCCTAACTGCGGAAAGACGTCTTAGGAACGCCGATTCTTCTCAGTCTCCGGGGCCTTGCATCCGATTTTGCGGCCCTCCTGCCGTGCCCCCCCGGACAGCGAGAAGGCGTAAAGTCCAGTTGAGGCGATGCCACCAACGCTCGATCGTAGTCGCGATGGCGCCGAGCTGCGGGCCCCGGCGCGTAGCCGGGCTCGTCCCGTGATACTCGCGACGCTGTCTGTGCGTGTCGACCCGAGCGCGGAGCGGATGGCGCTCGAAAGCGCGCTCGAGGCGGGCGTCGGCCTGATCATCGCCAACATGATCAGGCTCCCGGCCTACCCGACGACGATGATCCTTGCGCCCGAGTACGCGACACTGCCGCACGAGGAGGACCTCGACGCCGTCCGAGCGACCGCCGTCCGCGCCGCTGAGCTTGGGATCGCGACCGAGCTCCTGCGGGTCTCGAGCCGCAGGCCACTCAAGGCGCTGCTCGAGCTGACGCGCGAGCGCGACGCCGGGCTGCTGGTATTCGGCCCCGACTTGTCGCGGACGGCGCGGTTGCGTTTCCGGTTTGCGGCGCGGATCGTGCGGCGCGAGGCCGACTGCCTCGTGTGGATCGCGCCCGACGGCTGAAAGTCCTGCGGACATCGGCCGAAATCGGGCTAAGATGATGCGATGAACCCGATGATGGCTTGGCTTGTACTGCTGATCGTGGTCATGCTGTTACCGATACGTTTCTCCAAGCGTCCCCCGGAGCGGGACGACTAGAGCGAGAGGCCGACTCCGGCGCCTCAGCAGCCAGTCATCGGTCCCGGTCCTCAGGACCGCGGGCGTTTCTTGGCGGTGTCGTAGAGCGGGAACGGTGCCACCTGCGCCACCGCCACCCCGTCCTCGACGGCAACCTCGACGCGCTGGCCGTCGATCGCCAGCTCGCGATCGACGGCCGCCATCGCGATGGTCTCCATATCGAATGTCGGGCTCTGGCAGGGACTGCGGACGATGCCGACCTCGCGACCGTCCGCGGTCACTGTGGCGCCGTACTCGGGCACGGTGTCGCCCTCGATCCGGAGCGTGATGAGGAGCCGCGGCGTCCCCCGCTCGCGGATCGCGCGCAGGGCGTCGCGGCCGATGAACTCTCCGGGCTTGTCGACCTTCACGACGTTATCGAGGCGCACCTCGAAGGGATCGGTCTGGTGGGGGAAGTAGTCGATATCGGGAAACAGCAGCCCGGACTCGATGCGGAGCGTCTCGATGGCCGAGAGACCGACGGGACGGAGCCCGTGGGGCTCGCCCTCACGCAGCACCGCCGTCCACAGCGCCTCGGCGTCCTCCGGAGCGCAGTACACCTCAAATCCGAGCTCGCCGGAGTACCCGGTGCGTGAGAGCCAACTGGGAACGCCGCCCACGCGGACACCGTCGCTGACGAACCGGAAGTAGCGCAGCGTGTGCACATCCGCGCCTTCGGTGATGCCGGCCAGAACCTCGCGAGACTTGGGGCCCTGGACCTGGAGATGAGGCATCTGCGCGGTGGCGTCCTCCACCTCTACGTCGAGGCCCCGATCCGAGGCTACCTTCCTGAACCAGTCGAGGTCGGAGTCGTAGCTGGTGATGGACATGCAGTGGCCTTCTCCGACGTGGAAGACGGTGCCGTCCATGATCATCTTCCCGTCCTCGTCGCAGATCGCGCCGTAGCGAACCTGTCCGATCTCCAGCGCCGCCATGTCGTTGGTGAACAGCACGTCGGCGAGGGCGAGCGCGTCGGGCCCCCTCAGGACCCACTTGCGCAGCGGCGACTCATCCCAGACGTTGCATGCGGTGCGGGTGGCCATGTGCTCCGCTACGGGATCGCCGAAATCGGCCGCCCAAGCCCAGCCCTCCCAGTCCGTCCAGGTCGCTCCGGCGTCCCGCAGGAGCTTGTCGAACGCGGTGCGATGGAGTTCTGACGCTGCCACAACTCACCCCTCATTTGATGAATTTGTGCAAATCTGCGGGCGCAGTTATATCGCAAACAGAGGTGTCGGTCGCGCTGCTGTCTGACCATGGCATGGTGCGCGCTCTCCCGCGCCGAGGGCGCCGTCGACTGGTGCGGTTCATGAACCTGGGCCGGGGCCGGGAAGTCTCGGATCGTGGCGCCGGCGACGGGTCGGGGCCCTGTGCGGGACGTCGCCGTGACCGAGCGGAATCAGGACGGGGCGACTGTAGACAGAGCCGCGCAAATCCGCTAGAACACGCCCTGCACCTATTTGTTCAATGGGCCGGAACGGTAAGGAGAGGGCTACAGTGGCGCGCGACCCTAAGTACGACATCCTGTTCGAGCCGATTCAGCTCGGGCCCAAGACCTTGAAGAACCGCTTCTACCAGGTTCCTCATTGCATCGGCGCGGGCTCCGACAAGCCAGGCTTCCAGGCCTACCACCGCGGGATGAAGGCCGAGGGCGGCTGGGGCGCCTGTTGCACCGAGTACTGCTCAATCCACCCCGAGTCCGACGACACCTCCAGGGTGTCAGCCCGAATCTGGGACGAGGGCGACGTTCGCAACCTGGCGGCGATGACGAGCCGTCTTCACGAGCACGGTGCGCTGGCCGGTATCGAGCTCTGGTACGGGGGTCCGCATGCCCCCTGCATGGAATCCCGCCACACGCCTCGCGCGCCCTCGCAGATCGCCTCGGACTTCGAGCTCAACACCTTCCCGCGCTACATGGACAAGGATGACATCGACACCGTCCAGCAGATGTACGTCGATGCCGCTGTCCGCGCGCGTGACGCCGGCTTCGACATCATCTACGTGTACGGCGCGCACGCCTATCTGCCGTTCCAGTTCCTCTCCCCGTTCTACAACCGGCGCACCGACGAGTACGGCGGGTCGTTCGAGAACCGCGCCCGCTTCTGGCGTGAGTCCCTGTACAAGGTTCGGGAAGCCGTCGGCGATGACTGCGCGATCGCGTCGCGCTTCGCGGTCGACCACCTGCTGGGGCCGATCTCGATCCAGGTCGGGGAGGATGGCGCGCGGTTCGTCGAGTACTGCGACGATCTCGTGGACCTGTGGGACCTTACCGTCGGCGACATCGCCGAGTGGGGCCAGAACGCCGGCCCCTCGCGGTTCTTCGAGGAGAACCACGAGAAGCCGTTCACCGGGCAGGTCAAGGCCGGCAACCACACCAACAAGCCGGTAGTAGGCGTCGGCCGGATCACCAACCCGGACACCATGGTGGCGATCATCAAGTCCGGTCAGTTCGACATCATCGGCGCCGCCCGGCCTTCGATCTCGGACCCGTTCCTGCCGAAGAAGATCGAGGAGGGACGGCTCGACGACATCCGCGAGTGCATCGGCTGCAACCAGTGCATCTCCCGCTGGGAGATCGGCGGGCCGCCGATGGTCTGCACCCAGAATGCGACAGCCGGTGAGGAGTATCGCCGCGGTTGGCATCCGGAGAAGTTCCACCCGGCGGCCAATCGTGAGAAGAGCGTACTGGTGGTTGGAGCCGGACCGGCCGGCATGGAGTGTGCGATGGTGCTCGGAAAGCGCCAGATGTCGGCGGTCCATCTGGTCGAGGCCGCCAAGGAGATGGGCGGGTCCGTGAACTGGATCTCCCAGCTCGGCCATTCCGATGGCAAGGAGAACATCTTCCGCGGGACTGCCCGCGGACTGGGTGAATGGAGCCGGATCGTCAACTACCGCCAGATCCAGCTCGACAAGCTGGGGAACGTGGAGGTGCATCTTGGCTCACGGCTCAGCACGGAGGACGTCCTGACCTACGGAGCCGAGATCGTGATTGTGGCCACCGGTTGTCACTACGCCACGGATGGCTTGAACGCCGCGACCCACGCGCCGATCCCCGGCGCCGACACCTCGCTGGACTGGCAGCTGACGCCGGATCAGGTGGTCGGCGGAGCCAAGCAGATCGGCAGGCGCGTTCTCGTGCTCGAGAACGAGGCGTACTTCATGGGTGTGTCGGTGGCGCAGAAGCTGGCCGGTGAGGGACATGAGGTGACCCTCGTCACGCAGGCCGGCGAGATCGCCAACTACATGCATTACACCCTTGAGGCGCCCATGCTTCACCGTGACCTGCACCGGCTGGGCGTGGACATCCAGACCGCGACAATGCTCGAGAAGATCGAGCCGGGCGTCTGCCACGCGTACGACGTGTGGAACCCCGCCCACAAGCACCAGTTCGAGGTGGACACGGTTGTCCTGTGCTCCGCGCGGATCTCAAACGACGAGCTCTACCGTGAGCTCAAGGCGGACACGGCGCGCCTCGAGGCCGAGGGCATTGAGAATGTCTTCGTGATCGGTGACGCGGCGGCGCCACGGATGATCGTCGACTCGATCTTCGACGGTCATCGCCTGGCTCGGGAAATCGACTCGCCGGATCCTGCGATGCCGTTGCCGTTCATCCGTGAGCGGCGGCTGTGGGGTGAGACCAACAACGAGGATTATCTGCGCGAACTGCGCAACACCGCAGACGTCCCGCTCGTCTAACGGCTGAGGTGAGTGGATGAAGATCGTCGTGCCGGTCAAGCAGGTCGCTGCTCTGGACGAGGAGTTCGAGCTGCTCGACGAGGGTGTCGGAGTCGACCCCGACTACCTGGAGTGGGACCTCAACGAGTGGGACAACTTCTCACTCGAGGCGGCTCTTCAGATGCGCGATGCCGCTGGTGCCGGTGACCACGAGGTGATCGTGGTCACCGTCGGCGACGAGGAGGCGGACGACGGGCTGCTCAGCTGCCTGGCCATGGGCGCTGATCGTGCTCTGCGTATCTGGGATGAGGAGCTGAACGCCCACGATCCGCTTGCGGTCGCCCGGGTGCTGGCGGCGGCGGTCGAGCGCGAGTCCGCGGATCTGATCCTGTGCGGCGTGCAGTCCTCCGATGCGGTGAACGGCGCAACCGGTGTGGCGCTTGCGGGATACCTGGATCTCCCTCATGTGGCGGTTGTCAAGCGGATCGAGTATGAGGCGGCCAGCCGGATCGCGACGGTCGAACGGGAGCTGGAGGGCGGCCTGATCGAGGTGCTGCGGATTCAGACCCCGGCTCTGCTGACGGTCCAAACCGGGATAAACGAGCCCCGTTATGCGACGCTACGCGCCATCAAGCAGGCGCGGGAGAAGCCATTGGAGGTCTGCGACCTCGAATCGATTGGGCTCGGGGCGGCTGAGGTGGCTGCGGCCACAGGCTCGCAGACCACTGCGATAAGCCCGCCGGACCGCGGCGCGGGGGCCGAGATGATCGATGGCTCTCCCGCTGTGGTGGCGAGCCGGATCGCGGAGATCGTTCGGGAGCGGATGAGCGGATGAGCGCAGATTCGGGCCATAGCGGCATTCTGGTGGTGGCGGAGACCCGCCGCGGCGACGTGCGCGAGGTGTCATTGGAGTTGGTCACGGCGGCGCGGGAGCTGCGCGAATCGGCTGGCGGCCGGCTTCAGCTGGCGGTGATCGGGGCTGATGCGGAGCGGCTGGCGAGCGAGGTCACCAGCGAACACGTCGATGAGGTTCTCGCGGTCACCGCTCCGTGCGCGGATTACGAGCCGCACGTGTGGGGCCGGGCGGTCGAGGCGCTGGTTGAGTCCGAGCGTCCCGCGCTCGTGCTCACCGGCTTCACGGTCGACTCGATGGGGTTCGCCCCCGCGGTTGCGGCCCGCCGTGGGCTCGGCTTCGCCAGCGATGTGGCCGCCGTCTCGTGGGAGGGTGGCCTGCGCGCCCGGCGCGGGGCGTATGGAGACAAACTCATGGCCGAAATCGAGTTCCCGGGAAAATCTTGCACGCTTCTGATGGTGCGTCCGGGTAGCTTCGCCGTGTCCTCGACCTCGCCGGGTGCCGCCCCCGTGCGCAGCGTCCAAATCGATCTCGCGGGGGCGGCACGCAGCGAGCACGTCGAGTTCCGCGAGGCCGCGGTCGGCGACGTTGACATCACCAAGGCCGACTTCCTCTTGTCAATCGGCCGTGGGGTCGAGGACAAGGACAACATCCCGCGCTTCGCCGAACTGGCGGAGCGTCTGGGCGCGACCCTCAGCGTCTCTCGTCCGCTGGTCGACGCGGGCTGGATGCCGAGCGCGCGGCAGGTCGGCCAGTCGGGCAAGACGGTGCAGCCGCGCGTCTATCTCGCGCTGGGGATCTCGGGAGCGGTCCAGCACCTCGCCGGAATGCGCAACGCGGACACGATCATCGCCATCAACACTGATCCAGAGGCGCCGATCTTCGGAGTCGCGCACTACGGCGCTGTCGCTGACCTGTTCGAGGTCGCCGACGAGCTGGAGCAGGTCCTCGGTTAGCCGGTGCTGGAGCTGGCGGCAAGCTCGTCGCGACCGGTCTTCTGGGATTTCACGGTCGGCCTGAGGGTCGCCTGGTACTTCCTGGCCGTCCTGTCGGTGCTCGTGTTCGCCTACGGCGTCGCGCGACCGCTGGCGAGGTGGCGTCGAGGTCACGGTGGGCCGTGGCCGCCGTATCCGTGGGCTGAGATCCCCGGGCGCCTGTGGACGGGACTACGGGCCTTGTTCTCGCACGCGACGATCCAGCGCCGCGACCGGCTGGCGGGGTGGGCGCACCGCGGCATCTTCTACGGGTTCATCGTGCTGTTCGCCGGCACCGTGATTCTCGGGTTCGACACTGATTTCACCAAGCCGGTATTCGGCTGGGACTACTTTCACGGGAACTTCTACCTCGCCTACAAGGAGGTGCTGAATCTCCTCGGTACCGCACTGATCGCCGGCGTGCTGGTGATGATGATCCGGCGAGGCATCCTGCGCCCGCGCAAGCTCGACTATGCCCGGCCTGATCGCGCGGCCGACGAGCCCCAGTTCGACCGCGGGGTCTATCGTGCGGGGGACTGGGTGTTCGTGGTCATCCTGCTGGTGATCACCCTGACCGGCTTCCTGCTGGAGGGCGTGCGGATCGCAATGGATGACCCGGGATACGGCGCCACCCAATTCGGCGGGTGGATCATCGCCCAAGGACTCTCCGGCCTGGGGCACGGGACCCTCGCCGGTCTGCGCCACGGCCTGTGGTGGTTCCACGGACTGCTCGCGATCACCTTCGTCGCGAGCATTCCCTACACCAAGGCAGCTCACATGCTCACGAGCTACCTCAGCCTGTCACTGCGCGACCGCACGGCCGGAAAGCGTCTGCCTTCGATTCCGACGGAGCGCGCACAGGAACCCGCCGGCTACGGCTCCCTGGACGACTTCAGCCCGCTGCACCTCCTGCAGCTGGACGCGTGCACCAAATGCGGTCGCTGCCACGAGGCGTGCCCGGCAAACGCCTCGGGGCGACCCCTATCTCCGCGCGACGTGATCCTGGAGCTGCGGGAGCACTCGCTGCACGACCGCTCCGGCGAGGGCGTCCGGGGCGTGCTTGGCGGGTTGCTCGCCGGCCATACGAACGGCGCGGACTCCGCGGGCGCGGTGATCGGTCCCGAGGGCGTTCGCGAGGAGACCGTCTGGTCGTGCATGCAGTGCAACGCATGCGTGGAGATCTGCCCGGTCGGGATCGAGCAGGCGCCGATCATCAATCAGCTACGGCGCCGCCTGGTCGAGGACGGCGGGCTGGACGCGAACCTGCAGTCAACGCTTCACGTGATCCACAAATCGGGCAACTCCTTCGGCGAGAACCGGCGTAAGCGCGGGCGCTGGACCCAGGAGCTCGACTTCGAGGTCAAGGACGCTCGCAAGGAGCCGGTGGATGTCCTCTGGTTCGTTGGCGACTACGCCTCGTTCGATCCCCGCTCGCAACAGGTGACGCGCTCGCTGGCTCGGCTCTTCCACGAGGCAGGCGTCGACTTCGGGATCCTCTACGACGCCGAACGCAACTCCGGCAACGACGTGCGGCGGGTCGGCGAGGAGGGTCTGTTCGAAACGCTCGCCGCTCACAACATCGACGTCCTCACCCAGTGCGAGTTCTCGAGCATCGTCACCAGCGATCCTCACTCCCTGAACACGCTTCGGAATGAGTATCCCGAGATGGGCGGCAGCTGGCATGTGATGCACCACACGAGTCTGCTCACGCAGCTCTTGGAGGACCGGAGGCTGCCCACACGACCACTCGGCTACCGCGTCACCTACCACGACCCGTGTCATCTGGGGCGGTTCAACGGCGAATACGACAACCCGCGCCGCATCATCGAGCTGCTCGGGTGCACGCTGGTCGAGATGCCTCGCAACCGTGACAACTCGTTCTGCTGCGGCGCCGGCGGCGGCCGCATCTGGATCCCGGACCGGCCTGGTCAGGAGCGCCCATCAGAGAGCCGGATCGCGGAAGCGGTCGGCCTCGAGGGTGTCGAGCTGTTCGTCGTCTCGTGCCCCAAGGACGTGACGATGTACGAGGACGCGATCAAGACGTCGGGGAATGCCGGCAAGATCGAGCTGCGCGAGCTGACAGAGCTGATCGAAGAGGCGCTGGTGGCCGGTCCGAAGCCGGTCTCAGTCTGATGTCGCGGCCGCCTGCGCCGACGCGGGCACCGGATTAGTGGGCATCGCGTTCGGTCTGGGCGCCGCCGTCTCGTGGGGGCTCGCCGACTACTTCGCCGCGGTGGCCTCGCGTGAGATCGGCGCCCTGCGCGTCGTACTCGGGTTCCACCTCGCGGCGATGGTTCCGCTCACCGTCCTCGTCCTCGCGAGCGGCTCCCTGGCCCACGTGACGGCCATTCAGGTGCTCCTGCTCGTTCTTGTGGGCGCGATCGGCTGGGTGTCCTACCTGGCGTTCTACGCAGCCCTGGCGATCGGACCGATTTCCGTGCTGAGTCCGATCATCTCCGGATACGCGGCGATCACAGTCCTGCTCGCGGTGGCCATTCTCGGAGAGAGCCTGTCCGCTCTCCAAACGCTCATCATCGGCGTCACGATCGCCGGAGCAATGATCGCCTCCGCTGATGCTCACCAGATGACGCGGGCGAAGTTCGACCGACGCTCCGTCCTCGGATTCGCTCTCGCCCTGACGGCGATGGCGCTGCTCGGTGGTTTCGTCTTCGGTGTCTCCTACTACCGGCCGCAACTTGGCTGGTTGGCGCCGATCTTTCTGGCCCGGGGCTTCGCTGCGGGGTTTCTGCTCGTCCATGTGCTGGCGGCCCGAGGGCCGCGACAGGCGCTATGGACTCGGAAGCTCTTCGGGCTGATCCTCGTGCTGGCGGCGCTGGACACCGGTGGCTACGTCTTCTTCAATCTTGGGGTGGGGCGGCAGGCGACAGCGATCGTCGCCGCGGCTTCTGCCGCCTACGCGATCGTGCCGATCCTGATGGGGGTGTCGCTGTTTCGAGAGCGGCCGACACCGACGCAGTGGCTGGGCGTGGCGCTGGTTATCACCGGCGTGGTCACGCTCGGAGCAGTGGCCTAGTTGTAGTAAGAGCCTCACGCGCGCGCGATGCGCGCTCCGGACGGGCGTATTCGCCGTGGGCGCGTGGAACTGCGACGGGTCCATTTTCGCCGGCGATCGCGAGTGGTCCATCACCACTGCACAAATATGTTCAATAGTATTTCCGGCGGAATGGAACCCGTCTGTCTCGACCGTGCACGGCGTCCGTTGATCGGGGTCTCGGCGAGCATGCACGACTTCGGCGACTACGGCGCTGTTGGGGTGCAACGACCGCTGCTGCGCGCCGGCGGCGTGGCGGTGATGCTGCCGCAACTACCGGAGGCGATCGAGGACACACTCGAGCATCTTGATGCGGTCGTGCTGGCGCCCGGCCGTGACATCGCCCCCGAGCGCTACGGCCAGCCACCGGATGCGCTGCTCGCGCCGACCGAGCCCCAGCGCGATGCCTTCGAGCTCGCGCTCGTGCCGGCGGCGCTCCGGCGCGGCCTGCCGCTGCTCGGCGTGTGCCGGGGGATGCAGGTGCTGAACGTCGCCCTCGGCGGCGGGATGGTTCAGGACGTCCGGCTGCGCGAAAGCTGGCGCGAGCATCCCTCCGATCCCGGGTGGCACTCGTGGAAGGAGGTCGAGCGAGCCTCGGTGCACGAGCACGACGTGCCGCCGCACCCGCGGCACGAGATCACCATCGCTCGGCCGAGCATCCTCTACGAGGCGATCGGCGCCGAGCAGGCGAGCGTGAACTCGTTCCATCATCAGGCCGTGGCCGAGCTCGGCGAGGGACTGCGGGCCACCGCGGTGGCGCCCGACGGGGTGATCGAGGCGATCGAGCTCAAGGGCCGGTCCGTGCTTGGCGTGCAGTGGGAGCTTCAGGAGGAATGGCGGATCGACCCGCGTTTCCTCGACGTGTTCCGGTGGTTCGTGCGGGCCGCCGCTGAGCGCGAGCGCGAGCGCGTCTCGGCGTAGGCGGCCGGGCGCGGCACGCTTGCCCGGGTACGAGCGGGCGCGGGGCTGCTCGCGTCAGCCTCGGTATGCGGTCAAGGGAATACCGCACACAGAGGCCGCTGTTTGACATCCAGAACACGCCTGCGGGCGGCACCGCGCCCGACACGAGACCGTTCGAGAAATGACCGGCTATGCGGGTCATTTCTAATCATTTCTTGCAGGCACCGCACCGGCGAGCGCGACCTCCCATGCGGTCAGACCCGCCCGGGCGTCCACCCGACGCGACCTAGCTGATCATGCCCCCGAACTGGCCACCGGTGATGTTGAGCACCTGGCCGTGGATGTAGTTCGACCAGGGCGTGCACAGGATGAAGATGCCGCCGGCGGCCTCCCTCGGGCTCCCCGGCCGCCCGAGCGGGATCAGCATTGGCGCCATGCCGCGCAGCTGGTCGGGGATGCCGAGCTGCACCTTCTCGCCGTCGATCTCCATCACGTTGGACTCCTCCTTGGAGGCCGTGAGGCGCGTCTCGATGTAGCCGAAGGCGACCGCGTTGACGTTGATCTTGAACTGGCCCCACTCCTTGGCCAGCGTCTTGGTCAGCCCGACCACAGCCGACTTCCCTGAGGAGTAGTTGGCCTGGCCGGCGTTGCCCATCGTGCCCGAGATCGAGGAAACGTTGACGATCTTGCGGAACACCTCCTGGCCCTGCTCGCGCTCGGCCTTGGCCGGCTCGCGCATGTGGGGGGCGACGGCGCGGCACATGCGGAAGGGAACGATCGAATGGATGTCGAGCATCCGCTGGAACCACTCGTCGCTCATCTTGTGAATCGGCGCGTCGAGGGTGTAGCCGGCGTTGTTGACCAGGATGTCGACCCTCCCCCAATCGTCGATCACCCGCTGCACGAGCTGGTCGCAGACGCCCTCCTTGGTCAGGTCACCGGCGAACACCAGCGTGTCCGCGTCGATCTCCGCGGCGGTCTGCTCGGCGACGTCGCCGTCGAGGTCGTTGATGAGGACCTTGGCGCCGTGCTCGGCGAAGAGTTCTGCCGTGGCGCGGCCGATGCCGCGCGCCGAGCCGGTCACGATCGCCACCTTGTCATCGAGGAGTGCCATGTCGCTTGCCTTTCGTATCGCCAATGAGCCGCCGAGATGATGGCACCCGGGCGCAGCAGCGGGCGACGACATCCCGCCGCGCCGCCGTCGCTAGAGTCCGGCCGCCAATCGAAGATGAGGTACGAGTGAGCGATGAACGCAGCTGAGTGGATACGGGCGTTTGCTGAGAAGGTGGGCACCGAGCCGCCCACGACCGAGCAGTTCAAGACCCTGCTCGACCTAGCCGGCGAGGCGGCCCATTCCTCCGAGCGCGTGGCCGCTCCGGTCGCCTGCTGGGTGGCGGCCAGGGCCGGTGTCGAGCCGCCGCGGGCGCTTGAGCTCGCGCGGGAGGTGAGCTCCGATGGCTGAGCGCACGTACGACGTCGTCGTCTTCGGCGCCACCGGCTTCACCGGCGGTTTGACCGCCGAGTACCTGGCCCGTCACGCGCCGGCGCAGACGCGCTGGGCGATCGCCGGCCGCAGCCGGGACAAGCTTGAGGCGGTGCGGTCACGGCTCGGCGGCTCGACCAATGGCGACGGCCAGTCCGGGCCCGCGGTGATCGTCGCCGACGCGGGCGATCCCGCCTCGGTGCGGGCGATGGCCGAGTCCACCAAGGTCCTGATCACCACCGTTGGGCCCTACAGCCACCATGGGCAGCCGACCGTCGCCGCGTGCGCCGCCGCCGGCACCGATTACGTCGACCTCACCGGGGAGCCAGGATTCGTCGACAAGATGTGGTTGATCTACAACGAGCAGGCGCGAGGGACCGGGGCGCGGATCGTCAGCTCGTGCGGCTTTGACTCGATCCCGTTCGACCTCGGCACGCTGTTCACGGTCAACCAGCTGCCCGAGGGCGTGCCGATCAACGTCACGTGCTTCGTCCGCGCAGGCGGCACGTTCTCCGGCGGCACCTTTCACTCCGCCGTGGCGGCCATGGGGAGCCTGCGCGCGTCGGCCGGTCTGGCCAAGCAGCGACGCGAGCGCGAGCAGGAGCCGGCCGGGCGCCGTGTGCACGGGATCCTCGGCTATCCGCATCACGACGACGACGCCGAGGGCTGGGTGGTGCCGTATCCGAGCATCGACCCGCAGGTCGTGCTCTATTCCGCCCGGACGCTCGACCGCTACGGTCCCGACTTCAGCTACAGCCACTATCTTGTCACCGGCAACCTGCCGATGACCGCCGGCCTGATCGGCGGCGCCGGCCTCGCCATCGCCCTCGCGCAGGTGCCAGCGACCCGGAAGCTGCTGCTGAAGCTGAGGGATCCGGGCGAGGGCCCCACCCCCGAGCAGCGCGAGCACGGCTGGTTCAAGGCCCGCCTCGTGGGCGAGGGCGGCGGTACGCGCGTCGTGACCGAGGTCAGCGGCGGCGATCCCGGCTATGGCGAGACCTCGAAGATGCTCGCCGAGTCGGCCTTGTGCCTGGCTCACGACGAGTTGCCGGAGCGCTCCGGGCTGCTCACCCCGGCGGCGGCGATGGGACAGGCGCTGATCGACCGGCTGACCGGGGCCGGAATCACCTTTGAGGTGCGGCCGTGAACGTCACGCCCGCCCAGGCCACCGACGCGGCCAATGAGGTGTTTGGCCGCCACCGAGGCCACCGCGCCCTTCACGCCAAGGGGACCGTGCTGACCGGCACGTTCCAGGCCACGCCGGAGGCGGCCCGGCTCACGCGCGCCGCGCACATGCAGGGCGATCCGGTCAAGGTCACCGTCCGCGTCTCGAACGGGTCGGGCGATCCGAAGGAGCCCGATTACGCGCCGGATCTCCGTGGCTTCGCGGTCAAGTTCTACCTACCCGACGGGTCGCGGTCCGACATCCTCTGCCAGACCGCATCCCGGTTCTCGGTCGGGTCTCCTGAGGAGTTCGTCGAGCTGCTGCTGGCGCAGAAACGGCCGGCCGTCGCCTGGCGCATGCCACTGTTCCTGGCCCGCTATCCGGGCGCGATCCGTGGCCTGCCGAGCTTGATGGCTGCGCTCAAGCCCCCCGAGAGCTATGCCACCTGCACGTACTACGCGATTCACGCCTACCGATTCCTTGATGCCGACGGCGGCTCGCGCTACGTCCGCTACACGATCGTGCCCGAGGCGGGCGACCACCGGCTCAGCCTGCGCGCCGCCAAATCCCGTGGGCGTGACTACCTCCACAACGACATCCGCGAGCGAGTGGAGCGCGGCTCGGCGCGCTTCACCCTCGGGCTGCAGATCGCGGCCGCCGGCGATTCGGTCGACGACCCGTCGGCGGCCTGGCCGGACGACCGCCAGCGCCTGAACGCCGGCACCCTGCAGCTGACGGGGCTCGACACCGAGCGCGAGCGGGGCGATGACATCCTGCTGTTCGATCCGGCGCGTGTCACCGACGGGATCGAGTGCTCGGCGGACCATATCCTCGGCTTCCGGCCCGGCGTGTACTCGGAGTCGGTTGCCCGGCGCAGCGACCAGGCGGCGGCGTCATGAGCGGCTGGACGGCGCGGGACATCGCCGACCAGAGGACCAGGCTGGCCATCGTCACCGGGGCCAACAGCGGCCTGGGCGCGATCACCGCACGCGAGCTCGCGCGCGCCGGCGCCCGCGTGGTGATCGCCTGCCGCAGCCTGGACAAGGGCGAGGCGGCTGCGAGCGAGATCCGCGGGGAGGTGGCCGGGGCCACGCTGGAGGTGCGCGAGCTCGACCTGGCCGACCTCGGCTCCGTCCGCGCGTTCGCCGAGCGCGTCCGGGCCGAGGAGCCTGCGCTCGACCTGCTGATCAACAACGCGGGTGTGATGGCGCCGCCGCGGCGGCTGACCGTCGACGGCTTTGAGAGTCAGTTCGGCACCAACCACCTCGGTCATTACGCCCTGACCGGGCTGCTGCTCGGGCGGTCGCTCGCCGCGACGGAGCCCCGCGTGGTGACGCTCTCCTCCGGAGCGCACCGGATCGGCTCGATCCATTTCGACGATCTTCAGGGAGAGCGCCGCTACAACAACTGGCTCTGGTACGGGCAGTCGAAGCTGGCCAACCTCATGTTCGCCTTCGAGCTGCAGAAGCGCGCGATGGTGGCAGGCGCCGGCCTGCTCAGCGTCGCCGCCCATCCCGGCTATGCCCGGACCAACCTCCAGTTCGCCGGCCCGCATTGGTACGAGCAGCTGATCATGCGGGTCACCAACCCCCTGCTCGGCCAGAGTGCTGAGATGGGTGCGCTCCCCACGCTGTACGCGGCGACCGCGCCGGACATCCCTGGCGGCAGCTTCGTCGGTCCGGACGGCTTCATGGAGCAGCGCGGCAACCCGCACCTGGTCACCGCCATGGGCAAGGCCTACGACGAGGCGGCATGGCGCCGGCTGTGGGAGATCTCCGAACAGCTGACCGGGGTGCGCTACGAGTTTCCGGCAGCGAGCCCAGCGTGACGGACCTGCGCCGTGACGGCGCCGCCGCGCTCGACTGGGCGGCCGGCTATCTGGAACGGGTCTCGGAGCTGCCGGTGCTCGCGCAGGTGGCCCCGGGGGAGATCCGCGCGCGGTTGCCTCAGCACGCCCCGGAGCGGGGCGAGCCGTTCGGCGCCATCCTCCGCGATCTCGACGAGGTGCTGCTCCCCGGCGTCACCCATTGGCAGCACCCGCGGTACTTCGCCTACTTCGCCACGAGCTCCTCCGAGCCGGCGATCCTTGCCGAGCTGCTGGCGGCGACGCTCAACTCGGTGGCGATCCTGTGGCGCACGGCGCCCGCGGCGACCGAGCTCGAGGGCGTGGTCCTCGACTGGGTGGCCGACCTGCTCGGGCTGCCGGCGGGCTGGCACGGCCACATCGAGGACACCGCCTCGACCTCGACGTTGGCCGCACTGATCGCGGCGCGCGAGGCCACCGGGCGCGACACCGTCGTCTGCTCGGAGCAGGCCCACTCCTCGGTTGGGAAGGGCGCGCGCATGCTCGGGATGCGGCTGCAGACGGTGCCGTGCGACGAGCAGTTCCGCCTGCGGCCCGGGGAGCTCGGCGACCTCGGCGGGGCGGCGGCGGTGGTCGCCACCGTGGGTACGACAGCGTCGACCTCGGTCGATCCGGTCCCCGCGATCGCCGATGCCTGCGCGGCCGCTGGCACGTGGCTGCACGTCGACGCCGCCTACGCCGGCGCGGCGATGGTCTCCCCCGAGAACCGCTGGGCGTTCGCGGGCGTGGACCGGGCCGACTCGGTGGTTGTCAACGCTCACAAGTGGATGCTCACGCCGATGGACTGTTCGCTGCTGTGGAGCCGCCGGCCGGAGGATCTGCGCCGTGCCTTCAGCGCGATCCCCGAGTACCTCCGCACCCCCGACGCTGAGGATGCGCTCAGCCTCAGCGAGTACGGCCCGGCGCTGGGGCGGCGCTTCCGGGCCCTGAAGCTGTGGGCGGTGCTCCGCTGCCACGGCCGCGAGGGCCTCCAGCGGCACATCCGCAGCGGCATCGAGCTGGCGGCCGCCTTCGCCGAGTGGGTCGAGGATGAACCCGGCTGGGAGCTGTGCGCGCCCCGCCTCTTCTCGGTGGTCTGCTTCCGCGCTCCCGGAGACGATGGGCGCAACCGCAAGCTGCTGGAAGAGGTGAATCGGAGCGGGGAGATCTTCCTATCGCACGCGGTGCTGGACGGCCGGTATGTTCTGCGCCTGGCAGTGGGACAGATGAGCACCCAGCTCGACGACGTCCGTCGAGCCTGGGAGGTACTTCGGAGGGAGGAGAGCGGCCTCTGAGGCCGACCGACCCGGGACGGCCTATGTGGGCGTGTCGGGTGGGATCACTGATGATGCGAGACGGCACGAAATCGTGACGCTTGTGTCTTGATCCGTGACGCTCGGGCGGGTCAGTCTTGGGGGCATGGCCGAGCGCTGCAGAGAAACCCCCGCTATTCGGGAGGAACTATGCATCGTCTGGGTGGCGCGACGCCAGCACGGTGTGATCACCACACGCCAGCTCGATGGGATCGGCGTGACCAGGTCGGGCATCACTCGCCGGGTCAGGTCCGGGCGTCTGTACCGCAAGCATCGAGGGGGTGTACGCAGTCGGGCGCCCGGATCTGGCGCCGGAGGGAGAATTCTCGCGGCCGTCGTCCACAGCGACCACGCGCTGCGACGAGCCGTCCACGAGGCCGAGTCGCTCAAGCTTGTAAGCCACGGCGCGCTCCTCGCCCAGATCGACCGGGCGCGTCCCGGGCGCGCAGCGAAACGCCTGGCCGCGATCGTCGCCGATGGCCCGCGGCCGACCCGCTCCGAGCTCGAGGACGCCGTCGACGACATGCTGACGCGCCACGGGATCCGCCCACCGCTCACCAACACGCAGATCTCCGGTCTGCCGGCGTGGGTCGAGGTCGACTTCTTCTATCCCGCGGCGCGGCTCGTGATCGAAGCCGACGGCGCGCGCTTTCACGACACGCCCATCCGGCAGGCGCACGACCGTCAGAGGCAGGCGCTGCTCGAAGCGCACGGATTGCAGGTTCTCCGCGTGCGATGGGAGGACGCACAGCCGCAGCGTGAGGCGCAGACCGTCGCGCGCGTGCGGCACGCACTCCGATAGCGGCGGGCCGCTACTTCAACTCAGCCGACGTCTTGCCGAGCAGTTGCCGCGCGACGACGAGCAGCTGGATCTGCTGCGTGCCCTCGAAGATGTCGAGGATCTTGACGTCGCGGGCCCACTTCTCGAGCAGCTCGCCCTCGCCGTAGCCGACGCTGCCGGCCAGAGCCACGCAGCGCAGGGCGATGTCGGTGCCCGTGCGCCCGGCCTTGGCCTTGGCCATCGAGGCCTGGAGCGAGTTGGGCTTGCCGTTGTCGGCCAGCCACGCCGCCTTGAGCGTGAGCAGCCGCGCCGCCTCCCAGTCGGACTCCATGGCGATGAACTCCGAGGCCGCCGCGGACTGGACGTGGGGGGGAAGGTCGTAGTCGATCTCCACGCCCGTCTCCCCGAGCAGCTCGCGCGTGCGCTCGAGGCAGGCTCGCGCCACGCCGACCGCCATCCCGGCGACCAGCGGCCGGGTGTTGTCGAAGGTCTGCATCACACCGGCGAAACCGCGCTTGGTCTCGATCTCCGGGCTGCCGAGCAGGTTGTCCCTGGGGACTCGGCACTCCTCGAGGAAGAAGTTGGCCGTGTCCGAGGCGCGGATCCCCAGCTTGTGCTCGAGCCGATCGAGCTTCAGCCCTGGGTTGTCGCGCTCGACGACGAAGGACTTAATCGCGCCGCGGCCCGCACTGCGGTCGAGCGTGGCCCAGACGACGATCAGGTCGGCGCGGTCGCCCGAGGTGACGTAGATCTTCTCGCCGTTGAGGACGTACTCGTCGCCCTCGAGCCGGGCCGTGGTGCGGATCGCCGCCGAGTCAGAGCCGGCCTCCGGCTCGGTGATGGCCATCGCCGCCCACTTGCCGCCAAAGCGCTTGAGCTGCTCCTCGTCGGCCACCGCGGCGATCGCCGCCTGGCCGAGGCCCTGGCGGGGCATCGACAGCAGCAGGCCGACGTCGCCCCAGCACAGCTCGATCAGTCCGAGCAGGCTGGCCATGTTGCTGCCGTTACGGTTGCCGTCCGCGCGCGAGGATCCATGTGAGCTCGAGCCGCTGCCGACCGCGCCGGCGCCGGCACCGTCGAGGCTGTCGCTCTCGTTCCGGCCGTCGATCAGCGCCGCCAGCATGTCGAGTTCCTTCGGATACGTGTGCTCGGCCAGATCGTACTTGCGCGAGTTGGGGCGGAACACCTCAGTGGCCACCTGGTGGGCCTGGCTGACGAGGGCGCCGTACTTCTCGGGGATCTCGAGATTGATCGGCATCAGGCCACCAGGGCTCCTTCCATCACGCCGGCGGCGCGCAGGTCGCGGTAGAAGCGCTCGACCGGATGCTCCTTGACGAAGCCATGGCCGCCGAGCAGTTGGACGCCGTCGGAGCCGATCGCGGCGCCGCGCTCGGCGCACAGCCGGCGGGCGAGGGCGACCTCGCGGCTGAAGTCGAGACCCTGGTCGACCCGGCTGGCCGCCCGGAGCGTCGCGAGCCGCATGCCGTCGAGCTCGATGGCAATGTTGGCGACGGTGAAGGCGACGGCCTGGCGGTTGGACACCGGCTCGCCGAAGGCGGTGCGCTCGTTGACGTAGGGGATCACGTAGTCGAGCACCGCCTGGCCGGTGCCCACCGCGAGCGCGCACCAGCCCAGCCGCCCGAGCGCGATGCACTCGCGGTAGACCGCGGGATCGCCGTCGCCGAGCAACGCGCCGGCGCCGAGCGTGACCCCGTCGAGGATCAGCTTCCCGGTCGCTCCTGCGCGGATGCCCATCGCAGGCTCGGGCTCGAGGCTCAGTCCCTGCGTCCCGCCCTCGACGAGGAACAGGGCCGGGCCGTGGCCTTCGAGCTCTGCGGCCACGACGAACAGCTCGGCGTCGGCCACCCGGGGCACGAGCGACTTCACGCCGTCGAGGACGTAGCCGCCCTCGGCGCTGCGGGCCCGGGTCTGCAGCTGAAGGGGATCGAACAGCGCGCGGCGCTCGAGCACCGCGACGGCTGCCGCCGGCACGTCTTCGCCGACAAACGCGGGCAGGTAGGTGGCCTGGTGGTCGGCGTCGCCCCACAGGCTGAGAGTGGTTGACACCGCGGCCGGCGCGAGCGCGGCGACGGCGATGCCCATGTCCCCGTGCGCGAGCGCCTCGCTCATCAGCACCGAGGTGACCGCCGAGCGCAGTTCGACGGCGCCGCCGAGCTCCTCGGGCACGCTCACCATGGCCAATCCCAGCTCGTTGCTCTGGGCGAGCAGCTCGCGCGGGGTCTCACACGCGGCGTCGGCCGACTCGGCCGCCGGCCGCACTTTCTGAGCGGCGAAGTCGCGGACGGACTCCTGCAGCATCTGCTGCTCGCCGTCGGGGGTGAGGTCGAACAGCTCGCTGCTGCGGGCGCGCGGCTGGCGGGCAGGCCGGGAGAGCTTCTGCGCCGCAGCGAAGGTGCGGCCGGCGCGCGCGGCGGTCCGGGCCGTGGTCTTGGAGGCGCTATGAATCAGCCATTCGGTCTGCTCGCGCAGGCCGACGCGGTCGACGAGGTCCGAGGACGCGAGAAGGTTGAGCGCACGCAGGCCGACGGCCATGCCACGCTCGGTCAGGTTCGGCGGGGAGGGCATCGGTCGAAGATACCACGCATCGTTGTTACATCGATTGATGTCATCATGTTCCGCTCCCGGGGTCACAACCCGATACACGGCGCCGCCACGTTGCCGCCGGGCTCGGTCACGGCTCTCGCTCCCCTGAAAGCCCGACCGAGGGTCTATCGAGCGCGGGTCGAGCGCGGGCGGATTGGCGGGCTCCGACTCTCCCCGTTCCTGCGCAACAACGATCTCTCTTGACACCCGCGGATGGCGGGATTCCGTTTGCGCGTGCCGAACCGGGGTCGTCGTCGAGCACTTCGCGGGCGTCGGGGCTGGGCTATGCGCTTCGGCCGGCGGCGAACGCGGCCGGTCGCGAGGAAAAGTGCGTCGCACGCGATGACGCACCGATACAGGTAGCGACCTTCGATGCAGAGAGCAACGCTGAGGCGGCACCAAGATCTCCTCGCCCCTAGGCCTTGGTGCCGCCCGGTCAACTGCCCCCGGATGCCCCGCCGACTGGCGGGACATGAGAACACCTCTCGCAGGAAGGTTTATATGCCTTTTCTCATCAAATGCCACTCGAACATCCGTCCATGACCGCGGGCCGATGAGATGACTGCCAGGGAACGTGGTGGCGACCGAGCGTCGCCTGCGGATACGAGCGCCGGACCGAGGAGTCCGAATGCTGACACCGAATGTAGGCGCGGGGCGGCACCTGCAGCAGCGCCCCGCGCGGTGCCGCCCCACAACCGTCAGGCAGGGCGGCACCAAGGTTCCCCCGGGTACCGCCGACAACCCATCGGCGGCATGGTGCTTTCGCATAAGCGGCGAAGGATCGCTGGCCAACTTGGGCAGGCGGACGGTGGCGCAAGCCGCCCCGGTCCGGCGCCATCGTGTCAGCGCTCACCGGTCGACCGGGAGCGGTTGCGCTCAGAGTGGGAAGTCGCTCGCACGACGACGACGAGATCGCCCGCGCGCCTGGTGCCAATGGTGGTGCCCCCCCGAACTCGGCGCTTTGGGTCAGGCCGGCGGCTCGGCCACCATTGGCACAAGACCTATCGAGCGATCCGAGGCTGAGCTTGAGTCTCGCCGGGCTCGCAGCAGGAAGGCCGGGCTCGCAGCAGGAAGGGGTGGACGTCCGAGCGCGGGTCGCCTGGGCAGCATCAGTCGACGTAGCCGTTGTCGTCCGTGGAGCTAAACTGCCTGCAAACGCGGCATTTCCTGCCACGCGCCAGCACGGGCCGTCACGAGGGATCCTTATGCCGGTCTTACGTGGCGCCCGTCATGCTCACGGGCGTGCGGGATCCCGGTGCGATATGCGGGTGCTGATCGCCGAGGATGAGCGGCGGCTCGCCGACGCCATCGCGCGCGGACTGCGCCGCGAGGGCATGGCCGTGGACCTCGCCGCCGACGGCTCCGAGGCGCTGAGCAAGACGCGCGTGTTCCGCTACGACGTGCTGGTGCTCGACCGCGACCTTCCCGTCACGCACGGCGACGTCGTCTGCAGCACGGTGCGCAGCGAGCGGCCGGAGACCGGGATCCTGATGCTCACCGCCGCCGCCGCCACCGAGGAGCTCGTCGAAGGACTCTCGCTCGGCGCCGACGACTACCTGGCCAAGCCGTTTCGCTTCGCCGAGCTGGTGGCGCGGATCCGCGCGCTGGCCCGCCGTTCCTCGCCGCGACCGCCGCCGGTGCTCCGCCGCGCCGACCTCGAGCTCGACCCCGGCGGGCGCCGGCTGACTCGCAGCGGCCGGCCGATCGAGCTGGCGCGCAAGGAGTTCGCCGTGCTCGAGGCGCTGATGGCCGCCGCCGGGGCCACGGTGTCCGCCGAGGAGCTGCTCGAGCGCGTGTGGGACGAACACGTCGACCCGTTCACCAACGTCGTGCGGATGACGATCATGACGCTGCGGCGCAAGCTCGGTGATCCGCCGGTGGTGGAGACAGTGATCGGCGTCGGCTACCGGATCTCATGAAGCCGGCGCCGACGATCCGGCTGCGGCTGACCGCGCTCTACGGGGCGGTGTTCCTGATCACCGGGGCGGTGCTGCTGACGATCGGCTACGTGCTCGTCCGCCACAACCTCGCCTCGCACCCCGACTTCCGCGCCGCGCTGCAGCGCCTCGGCCTGGCTGCGCCTCCGGGCGCGCCGTTCTTCGGCCGGCTTCGTTTCGTCCCGGGCTCTCCCGAGGCGAGCGTGGCGGAGGCGGTCCGGGCGCAGCTGCGGGCCGACACCCTCCACCGCCTGCTGCTCGAGTACGTGGTGGCGCTGGCGGTGATGACGATGATCTCCGTGGCCGCCGGCTGGCTGCTGGCCGGGCGGGCGCTGCGCCCGCTGCGGGAGATCACCGCCACCGCGCGGCGCGTCTCCGGGGAGAACCTCGGCGAGCGGATCGGGCTCCGGGGTCCGGCCGACGAGCTCAAGGAGCTGGCCGATACCTTCGACGGGATGCTCGCGCGGCTCGACGGTGCGTTCGCCAGCCAGCGCCATTTCGTCGCCAACGCCTCGCACGAGCTGCGCACACCCCTGGCGATCATGCGTACCGAGGTCGACGTGGCGCTGGCCGACCCGCACGCCAGCCCGGGGGAGCTGCGGGCGATGGGCGAAGCGGTGCGCGAGACCGTCGACCGCTGCGAGCAGCTGATCGCCAGCCTGCTCGTGCTGGCGCGCAGTGAAGCCGCCTGGGGACACGAGCGGCCGGTCGACCTCGGCGCTCTGGCTGCGGACTGCCTGACCGACCTCGGCGGCCGCGCCCGCAAGGCCGAGGTCGAGCTGGCGGCCGAGCTCGCACCCGCGTGGACGCGGGGCGACCCGGCGCTGCTGGAGCGGATGATCGCCAACCTGATCGACAACGGCATCCGCCACAACCGGCCCGGCGGCCGTCTCAGCGTCTTCAGCCGGACCGAGGCCGACAGGGTGCGGCTCCGCGTGGCCAACGGCGGCCCAGTCATCGACCCCGATGAGGCGCAGACGCTGACCGAGCCGTTTCGCCGCCTGGGACGCGAGGGCGGGGGATTCGGCCTCGGCCTCTCGATCGTGCGCTCGGTCGTCCGGGCGCACGGCGGGCGGCTTGAGCTCTCCGCCCCTCGGACCGGCGGGCTCGAGATCGAGGTGCTTTTGCCCGCCACGCCGGTGCCCCACGTTGGCGTCGTGCAAGCGCCGGCCGCGCTTACAGAGAGCTGACGCGGCCCTCGCTACAACCAAGGCCTCTCGATCCTCAGGAGTTATCTGTGCTTTTCCGACCTCGCTCATCTTCGCCTCTCCGGCGCGCGCTCGTCAGCTGTCTCGGCGCGTTGGTCCTGGCCCTGGCCCTGACCGCGTGCGGCTCATCGAGCTCCTCGTCCTCGGCCGCTGCCGGGGCCGCCACCAGCGGCGGCACCTCGGCGCGCTTCCAGGCCCGGCTCAACCTGGCCAAGTGCTTCCGCGCCAACGGGATCAACGTGCCCGACCCCTCGAGCGGCGGCGGCCCGGCCGGCGGCGGCGGGTTGTTCCGGGTGCTGCGGGACTACCCCCAGGCGCAGATCCAGGCCGCCCGGCAGGCCTGCCAGCAATACTTCGCCCAGGCTTTCCCGGCGCTCAACCTGAGCCCGGCCCAGCGCGCCCAGGTCCAGCAACAACTGGTCAAGTTCGCCCAGTGCATGCGCTCGCACGGCGTCAACGTCCCCGATCCGACGTTCAACAGCGGCGGCGGCTTCGGGTTCGCCCGCGCGTTCGGCTCCGTCGATCGCAACAGTCCGGCCTTCCAGTCGGCCCGCCAGGCGTGCGCCTCGCTCCGGCCGCGGTTCGGGGGCGGAGCTGCGGGCGGTGGGGGTGGCCCCGGTGCCTAGGGCCCGAGCCACCGTCTCGCGGACGCTGCGCGGCGCCTCGCGCCGACGCACCGTCGTCGCCGCCGTCGGCGCGATCGCCGCGGTCGCGCTGATCATCGGCGTGATCCTGGCCGCGGGGTTCTCGGGTTCGAGCCAGGGCGCCGCCGGCGCCTCGACGCCGTCAGGCTCGACCACCGTCCAGCGCCGTGACCTGGTGCAGACGGACACCGAGTCGGGAACGCTCGGGTACTCCGACCCGCAGACGGTGTTCAACCGGCTGAGCGGGACGATCACCGCATTGCCGGCGGTCGGGCAGGTGATCAGCGCGGGGCAGACCTTGTACCGGGTCGACGGGGCTCCGGTGACCCTGTTCAGCGGCACCGTCCCTGCCTACCGGACCATGTCCGAGGGGATCGCCGACGGGCCCGATGTTCAGGAGCTCAAGCAGAACCTGGTCAAGCTCGGGTACGACCCGAGCCATCAGATCACCGTCAACCAGACGTTCGACGCCGCCACCACGGCGGCGGTCGAGCGCTGGCAGGCCGCGCTCGGCCAGACGCAGACCGGAACCGTCACCCTCGGCCAGGTCGTGTTCCTGGGCGCGCCGCGGCGGATCACCGCCGTCGACACGGTGCTCGGGTCGACGGGCGGCAGCGGCTCGGCTGGAGGCTCGGCAGCGAGCTCGGCCTCCGGGACGACGGGCGCATCGGTCACGCCGACGAGCACGACCAGCCTGGCCAGCACGACACCGGCCCCCGCCCGGCCGGAGTTCGTCAGCCTGACCACGACTTCGACGACGACGACATCCACCACCAGCACGAGCACCAGCAGCACCTCGACGCGTGGAGGGAAGCCGTCGGGTAAGCCCGGCGCCGGTCCCGCCTCGACGATCGCGGCGCTCATCGCCCTCCTGCGGGCGGAAACCGCCGAGCTGCAGAAGAGCCGCTCGGGCTCTGGCACTACTCCCGCAGCGAGTGGACGGGGTGCCGGCAGCACCGCCTCGACGAAGTCGCCCACCGCGGGCCGCAGCGGCTCCGGCGGGTCGGGTGGTTCCGCCGGAGCGCGCGGTTCGGGCAGCGCTGGTGCGGGCACGGGCTCGGCGACCAGCGCCTCAAGCGGCGGGAGCTCGACCGCGTCCGGTGCCGCGGCGGGCGCGAGCGCGATTCTCGGCACGACCTCGACCCAACTCGTCGTCAACGTCGCCCTCGACGCCACCAAGCAGAGTGAGGCGGTCGTGGGCGAGTCCGTCTCGGTCCAGCTGCCCGACGGCAGCACCGCCGACGGCAAGATCACCCAGGTCAGCCCGGTGGCGCAAACGGCGTCGTCCTCGTCGAGCTCGAGTTCGGGCGCCGCCGGTGGCGGTGGCTCGAGCTCCCCGTCGGCGACGATCCCGGTCACCATCACCCTCAACAACGACCGCCATATCGCCGGGCTCGACCAAGCGGCGGTGAGCGTCAACTTCCAGCAGCAGAAGGCCACGGGGGTGCTGTCGGTCCCGGTCAGCGCCCTGCTGGCCACCGCCGGCGGCGGCTACGCCGTCCAGGAGGCGGCGGTGCCCCACCGGCTGATCCCGGTCACGCCCGGCCTGTTCGCCGCCGGCTACGTGCAGATCTCCGGCGCGGGGATATACCCGGGTCTGGCCGTGACCGACTCGCAGGGGTGAGCGTGGCCGCCGAGCCGAGTCCGCTCGCGCCGGTGCGGGCCGATCCGCCCGCTCGCCCCGAGGGAGAGTTGCGGCTGCGTGAGGTGACGAAGGAGTATCCGGGTGGCGTGCAGGCGCTGCGCGGGGTGTCGGTCTCGATCGCCGGCGGCGAGCAGATCGCCGTGGTCGGCCCGTCGGGCTCGGGCAAGACGACGATGCTGACGGTCCTCGGTACGCTCGAGCGTCCGAGCTCGGGCGCGGTCGAGGTGGCCGGCCGGGACATCGTCCGGGCCTCTGACGTCGAGCTGGCTGCGCTGCGTGCCCACACGATCGGGTTCGTGTTCCAGGGCTTCCATCTGCAGGACCCCCTGAACGCAGTGGAGAACGTGGCCGGCGGCATGCTCTACACGGGGCTCCCGGCCGCTGAGCGACGCGAGGCTGCCCGGGCCGCGCTCGAGCGGGTCGGCCTCGGGCACCGGCTCACGCACCGCCCGCCGCAGCTCTCGGGCGGCGAGCGCCAGCGCGTGGCCATCGCCCGCGCGATCGCCAAGCGTCCGGCGATCATCCTGGCCGACGAGCCCACCGGCAACCTCGACTCGGCGTCGGGGCGCGAGGTGCTCGAGCTGCTCCATGCACTGGCGGCCGACGGCGCGACGCTCGTGCTCATCACGCACGACGACGAGGTGGCGGCCGGCTTCGCCCGCCGGATCCAGATGCGCGACGGCGAGATCGTCGGCGAGGAGACGAGGTGAGCACCGGGTCCTCACGGCTGTCGCCGCGCGAGCTCTTGCTCGTTGCCTTGCAGGGTCTGCGAACCCGCCGGCTGAGGGCCTCGCTGTCGGCGCTGGGCATCGCCATCGGGATCGGCGCGATGGTCGCGGTGGTGGGCGTCTCGGCCTCCAGCCAGGCCAACCTGCTCTCCACGATCGACCGGCTCGGGACCAACCTGCTCACGGTCAGTCCGGGCCAGACCTTCCTCGGCGCCAACGAGGTGCTGCCGAGCACCGCCCAGGCCACGATTCACCACATGCCGGCGGTCGAGCAGGCGGCGTCGGTCTACCAGGTCTCCGGAGCGACCGTGCGGCGCACGCCGTATGTCCCGGCCGAGCAGACCGGCGGGATCGGGGTCGACGCCGCGGACCCGGGCCTCCTGCAGGCGGTCTCCGGGCAGCTCGCCACCGGCCACTTCATCGACGCTGCCAACCAGAGCTACCCGACCGTGGTGCTCGGGGCCCAGGCGGCGAGCGTGTTGCAGATCCGGTCGGTGAGCGGTCACATCCAGGTGTTCCTGGGCGGGACGTGGTTCACCGTGATCGGCGTCCTGCAGCCGGTCATCCTCGATCCCGGGCTCGACAGCACCGCGTTCGTCGGGCTCCCGGTGGCGGAGCGCCTGTTCGGCACCCAGCCCAACGCCTCGGAGATCTATGTCCGCGCCAACGTCGCGCAGGTCACCCAGGTCTCGAACCTGCTGGCGGCCACGGCCGACCCCCAGAACCCCGACGGGGTTTCGGTGAGTCGGCCCTCCGACGCGCTGGAGGCGCGCGCTGCGGCCAAAGGTCAGTTCACGACCCTGCTGCTCGGGCTCGGCGCGGTGGCGCTGCTCGTCGGTGCGATCGGGATCGCCAACATCATGGTCATCTCGGTGCTCGAGCGCCGGGGGGAGATCGGGCTTCGGCGCGCGCTCGGGGCCACCCGACGGCACATTAGCTCCCAGTTCCTCACCGAGTCGGCGCTGCTCGCGGCCCTCGGGGGCATCGCCGGCCTCGCCCTCGGGGCGGTGGCCACGCTGGTCTACGCGCTGGCCCAGAAGCAGCCGATGGTGATCCCGGTGTACGCGCTTGTCGCGGCGCCGGTGGCCGGGCTGGCGATCGGGGCGCTCGCCGGGCTCTATCCGGCCTCGAAGGCCGCCCGGCTCAGCCCCACCGAGGCGCTGCGCGCGACCTAGCGGCCCGCTGGGGCTGCGCGGGCCCGGTCGGCCAGCAGCGTCGCGCCGTGGGCGCCCCCGGCCCGACCGATGATGGCGCTGCTCGGGGCTGCGGTTAGCCACGCCCACGTTCCGGGGTTCGGGATACTGCGCTGTGATGACCGAGCCGGAAGTTCTGTGGCGCCCGTCGCGCGAGGTGATCGAGCGGGCGCTGATCACCCGCTATCAGGTCTGGCTCGAGCAGCATCGTGGCCTACGCTTCGAGGACTATCAGGCGCTGTGGCGCTGGTCGGTCGATGACCTCGACGCCTTCTGGTCCTCGATCGTGGAGTTCTTCGACGTGCAGTTCGCGGTGCCGGCTTCGGCGGTGCTCGGCGACCGTTCGATGCCGGGAGCGACATGGTTTCCCGCCGCGGAGCTGAATTTCGCCGCGCACCTGTTCGGTGGCAAGCGCGACGACGACGTGGCGCTCCAGCATGCCTCGGAGCTGCGACGGCTCGACAGCTGGACATGGGCCGATCTGCGCGCCCACACGGCGGCGATCGCCGCCGGGCTGCGGGCTGCCGGGGTGGGGCGGGGTGATCGCGTCGCCGCCTACATGCCGAACATCCCGGAGACCGTCGCGTCGTTCTTGGCCTGCGCGTCGATCGGCGCGGTGTGGTCCTCGGCGGCGCCCGAGTTCGGCGCACGGAGCGTGATCGACCGCTTCGCGCAGATCGAGCCCAAGGTGCTGCTGGCCATTGACGGGTACCGCTACGGCGGTAAGGACTACGACCGGCGCGCGATCGTCGAGCGGATCGCCGGCGAGATCACCTCGCTGCAGAGCGTGGTGACGCTCGGATACCTCGATGGCACCGGCTGGGAGGACGGGTTCGCCGGCGATGCATCGCCGCGGGAGTTGGAGTTCGCCCCGGTGCCGTTCGACCACCCACTGTGGGTGCTCTACAGCTCGGGCACGACCGGGCTGCCCAAGCCGATCGTCCACAGCCAGGGCGGGATCCTGCTCGAGCAGCTCAAGAAGGGCCTGCACCTCGACGCCCAGGCCGGCAACCGGGTGTTCTGGTTCTCGACCACGGGCTGGATGATGTGGAACTTCCTCGTCGGGGTGCTGCTCAGCGAGGCCTCGATCATCCTGTTCGACGGGAACCCGGGCTATCCGGATATGGGGACGCTGTGGGATCTGGCCGCCGAGTCCGGCATGACCACCTTCGGGACGAGCGCGGCGTTCATCGCCGCCTGCATGAAGGCGGAGGTGAAGCCGACGCGGGGGCGCGATCTGAGCGCGCTGCGCGCGGTCGGCTCGACCGGATCGCCGCTGGCGCCGGAGGGCTTTCGCTGGATCTACGACGAGCTCGGCCCGGGGACGTGGCTGTTCTCGACCTCAGGCGGCACCGACATGTGCACCGCCTTCGTCGGCGGGGTGCCGACCCTCCCGGTCTATCTCGGCGAGCTCCAGGCCCGATGCCTGGGAGCCTCGGTGGAGGCGTGGGATCCCGACGGCAACCCGCTCATCGACGAGGTCGGCGAGCTGGTGATCACCAAGCCGATGCCCTCGATGCCGGTCTATTTCTGGGGTGACGAGAGCGGCGAGCGCTATCGCGAGAGCTACTTCTCGATGTACCCGGGCATCTGGCGGCACGGAGACTGGATCGAGATCACCTCGCGCGGCACCGCGATCATCTACGGCCGCTCCGACTCGACGATCAACCGCGGCGGCGTCCGGATGGGCACCAGCGAGATCTATCGCGCGGTGCTGTCCGTCGAGGCGGTCCTCGATGCCCTCGTCGTCGACCTTCCGCGCGAGGGCACCGACGGCTGGATGCCGCTGTTCGTGGTGCTCCGCGACGGCGTGATGCTCGACGACGCGCTCACCGCTGAGATCCGCCGCCGCGTGCGGGAGGACTGCTCACCCCGCCACGTGCCCGACGAGATCCGGCAGATCCAGGAGGTCCCGCGCACGCTGTCGGGCAAGGTGCTCGAGGTTCCGGTCAAGCGGATCCTCACCGGCACCCCGCCCGAGCAGGCCGCGAGCCGCGAGTCGCTGGCCAACCCGGCCGCGCTCGACGTGTTCGTGGCCATGGCCGACGAGTAGCGCCGGCGTCGTGCGTCGCGGAGAGGCGAGAGGGCCATGCGGATGGAAGAAGGTCCGCATAGGCGGCTTCTTAGGTCCGCATCGGCGGCTTCTTGTGACAGCAGCCGGGCCGCCGCCGCCACGCGGCGGACTCTTACATTCTTCCTAACATCGGATGCCACGATGACGGCCACCGGCGTCCCGACTCCCCGGGAGCCCGGCCAACTTCCCTGGGAGGCCCCGATGAACTCACCCCTCAAGCGAAAGCTGCTGGCCGGCACCACCATTGCGGCCGTGGCGGCCCTCGGTGGCGGAGCCTACGCGGCCAGTCAGGCGTCGAACAACCCGCGGCAGGCGTTTCTCAATGACGTGGCCAAGCGGCTGAGCGTCTCGCCCGCGCAGCTGAGCGCAGCGATGCACGGTGCCTACCTCGATCAGCTTCAAGCCGCTGTCGCCGCTGGACGGCTGACCCAGGCCCAGGCCAACGCGATCAAGCAGCGGATGGCCCAGCATCCGAACGCGCCGCTCGGTCACTTCTTCGCCCCCGGCTTCCATCGTGGCTTCGCAATGCACGGGGCACGGGAGGGCGCGCTGCACGCCGCCGCCCAGTACCTCGGTCTGACCGACGCCCAGCTGTTCAGCCAACTCGTCGCCGGCAAGTCCCTCGCCTCCATCACCACGGCCAAGGGCAAGTCGACCGCCAAGCTCAAAGCGGCGATGACCGCGGCGGTCACGGCCGATCTCGGCAAGCTCCGCAAGGCGGGCATGATCAACGCCAGCCAGGAGCAGCGCATCCTCGGCCGACTGTCGACGCGGCTTGACCGGGTCATCGCCCGCTCCGGACTCGGCCCGCAGTTCCATCCCGGCCGGTTTGGCCCCGGGGACGGGCCCGGAGCCGGTGCGGTGCCCGGACGCGGCTGGGGGATCGCGCCCGAAGGCCCGCCGCCGGGCTATCCAGGGGCCGCCTTCCGTGGCCCCCAGAGCGCTCCGCAGCTCGCCTCGCCTGCGTACTGAGGCTGTGCCGGGTAGGCCGCGAGCCAGCAGCTCTTACGGTCCTCTCATCGACTTCTGAAGGCTTTCTCACCGCCGCCTGCTGAACTAAGTAGGCAGTGAAGACACGTCCGTCAACGAAAGACACCCAGAAATGAGCTCACTGAACCGCATACTCCCGATCATCGGAGGCGCAGTGGCCGGCGGTGTGATCGCTGTCGCCGTGGCTGGCGGTGGCTCGAGCACCCACAACACCACCACCACCGTGGTGGCACCTGCCGCGTCCTCATCGATTCCCACCTCCTTGAAGTCCTCGCGCGGCCTCACCGTCAACCAGATCTATCGCCAGACCAGCCCCGGCGTGGTCGACATCGTCGTCACCTCCACCGCCAGCAGCGGCTTCAGCCCGTTCGGCGGGGGTGGACAGCAGCAACAGCAGGGTGAGGGCGCCGGCGTCGTCTACGACAACAAGGGCGACATCCTCACCGACGAGCACGTCGTCGCCAACGCCACCAACGTCAAGGTCAAGTTCCAGGATGGAACCACGGCCAGCGCCAAGGTCCTCGGGACCGATCCCTCGACCGATGTCGGCGTGATCCGCGTCAACGTCCCCGCCTCGGAGCTGCACCCGGTGCCCCTGGCTGACTCCTCGGCGGCCGAGGTCGGCGACCCTGTGATCGCCATCGGCAGCCCGTTCAGCCTGCCCGAGACGACCACCACCGGCATCGTCAGCGCCGTCGGCCGCAGCATCACCGCGCCGAACAACTACACGATCACTGGTGCGATCCAGACCGACGCGGCGATCAACCCGGGTAACTCCGGCGGCCCGCTGCTCGACGCCAGCGGCCACGTGCTCGGCCTCAACGACCAGATCCAGACCAACTCCGGCTCCAGCGCCGGCGTCGGCTTCGCGATTCCGTCGAACACGGTGGCGCGGATCGCGAACGAGATCATCGCCGGGCACCCCGTCAAGCACTCATACGTCGGCGTCGAGCTCAACGCCAACGCCAGTGGCGGCGCACAGGTGAGCCAGGTCCAGCCCAATTCGCCGGCGAGCGGCGCAGGGCTGAAGGCCGGCGACCTGGTCACCGCGATCAACGGCACCGCGATCGACTCGACAGCGCAGTTCATCACCACGGTCGACAGCTATCCGCCCGGCAAGACCATCACCCTGACGGTCAAGCGCGGCGGTCAGACGCAGACGATCAAGCTGACGCTCGGCACGCGTCCGAACACCACGGCGAACAACGGCTGAGCCGCGAGCGCGCGGGGCGGCCCTCCAAGGGTCGCCCCGGCGACGCCGCCGAAGCGCCCGTGGCGGTCCTCGATATGCCCGGGCCGCACCGCTGCCGAGCGACTCGACGAGCCGGTAGGCCCCCGCGCCCAGCGCACCGGCGGCCGGGCAGGTGATCAGTGCGGGGCCCGAGCCGGATCAGGCGCTGACGCTCGCCGCCTGAGCGAGCGTTCGCTCCATCAGCTCGCGGTGCACGGAGCTGGTGCGGCCCTCGCTGCGGCGCCATCGGCCGTCGGCGTCGAGGATCCACGAGAACGTGTCATCGGCCAGGCAGCGCTCGAGGGTGTCCTCGAGCTCGAGCTGCAGATCGGGGCTCTCGACCGGGGTCAGCAGCTCGACCCGGGTGTCGAGGTTGCGGGGCATGAGGTCCGCGGAGCCGATGTAGTAGCTCGCTTCCTCGCCTGCGTGGAAGGAGTAGATCCGCGAGTGCTCGAGGAACCGCCCCACCACCGAGGTCACGCGGATCGTCTCGCTGACCCCGGGGATGCCGGGCCGTAGGCAGCAGATCCCCCGTACGTTGAGGTCGATCGGCACGCCGGCCTGCGAGGCGCGGTACAGCGCCTCGATGCACTGCTGGTCGACGAGCGAGTTCATCTTCATGGTGATGCGGGCGGGCCGGCCAGCCTGATGAGCGGCGATCGTCTTGTCGATCTGCTCGATCAGCGGGCCGCGCATCGAGTGGGGCGCCACGAGCACCTTCTGTTGGCGCTCGGGGTGGCCGTAGCCGGTGAGGGTGTTGAAGAGGTTGGCCACCTCCTCGCCGATCTCGGGGTCGGTGGTGAACAGGCCGAAGTCCTCGTACAGGCGCGCGTTCTTGGCGTGGAAGTTGCCGGTTCCGATCATCACGTAATGGCGGATCCCGGACCGCTCGCGGCGCACGACGAGGATCGCCTTGGCGTGCGTCTTGAGTCCGGGAATCCCGTGGACCACGTGCGCGCCGACCTCCTCCAGCGCACGTGACCAGCGGATGTTGAGGCGTTCGTCAAAGCGCGCCTTCAGTTCGACCATGCACACCGCCTGCTTGCCTTTCTCGGCGGCCTCGATCAGCGACGGGACGAGCGCCGAGTCATCGGAGGTCCGGTACACGGTCATCTTGATCGCCAGGACGTTGGGGTCGTCGACGGCCTGCTTGACGAACCGCTCCGCGCTGGTGGAGAAGGATTGGTACGGATAGTGCACGAGGATGTCGCCGGCGCGCATCGGCGCAAACACGTCCGGAGGCTCGTCGGTGTCGCCGGGGCGGGGTCCGAAGGCGGGGTGGGTCAGCGGCGTCCAGGGCGCTTGGCGGAGTTCCGAGTGTCCCTCGATACCAACGATCTCCCACAGGTCGCCGAGGTCGAGCATTCCCTCGACGTCGTAGACCTGGATCTCGTCGACATCGAGCCACTCGAGCAGGCGGGCGCGCAGGGCGGGGTCGATGCCGGCGCCGACCTCGAGTCGGACCACCTCGCCGAAGCGCCGCCGTCGCAGCTCGGCCTCGACCGCCTCGAGCAGGTCGTCGGCCTCGTCGGAGACCTCGAAGTCGGCGTCGCGGGTGACGCGGAAGAGGTCGTGGTTGATGATCTCCATCCCGGGGAACAGCGTGTCGAGATGGGAGGCGATCACGTCCTCGAGCGGGATGAAGGTGTCCTTGGTGATCTCGATGAAGCGCGGCAGCACCTCCTTGGGCACCTTCACCCGGGCGAACGCGTCATGGTCCTGCTCGGGATCGTGCAGGCGCACGATCAGGCTGAGCGAGAGGTTCGAGATGTAGGGGAACGGGCGTCCCGGACCGATGGCCAGCGGTGTGAGCACCGGGAAGATCTGTTCCCGGAAACGCCGCTCGATCACCGCCCGGGGAACACCCGAATCGGCGCAGGAGACGATCTTGATCCCGTTCTCGGCCAGGGCGGGCCGGGCGTGCTCGATCCACTGACGCGCGTGGCGGCGATCGAGTTCGCGCACGCGCTCGGCGATCCCGTGGAGGACCTCGGTGGGGAGCATTCCGTCGGGACCGTGATGGTCGATGCGCGCGTCGACCTGGTCGTGGACGCCGGCGACACGGATCATGAAGAACTCGTCGAGGTTGGTCACGAAGATGGCCAGGAACTTGAGCCGCTCGATGAGCGGCATCGTCTCGTCCTCGGCGAGCTGCAGCACGCGGTCGTTGAAGTCCAGCCATGAGAGCTCGCGGTTGAGGTAGAGCTCCGGGGCGCGCAGATCGATCTGGGGGCCGCCGTTGGCCGTCGCGGCGGGGGCTGCGTCGTGCTCGACCCGCTGCAGTGAGGGTTCGCTCACGCGACCGTCTCCTCTATGCCAGCGATTGCTGCCAGCTCCCTGGGCCGCAGCAGGACGAGCAGCTCACCCTTCTCGATCGCGGCCAGCCCGCCCTTGCGCATCCGGGCCTGGGCGCCGGTGAGATCGTGGAGCGTGAGCGAGAACGACGGGTCGTGGCCGACCAGGAGCACGTCGCCGAGGCCGGCGGTCAGCTCGTGCACGTCGAACGGCTCACCGGACAGGGCGGGCTCGATGGTCACGCCCACCCCTAGCGGGCGGCAGGCCAGCTCCGCCGTCTGCCGGGCGCGGAGCTTGGGGCTGGTCAGGCATGCATCGATGGTGGCGCCGAGCCGCGACAGCGCGCGCCCTGCCGCCTCAGCGTGCTGCGTGCCCCGCTCGGTCAGTGATCGGTCATCGTCCAGGGCGCCGTCGGCGGCCTCTGCATGTCGGAGCAACCAGATCATGCTGCAACTTTACGCAGATCGCTGCCGTCGGGCGAGAGCGATGGGCGTGATGATCCGGTGAAGCTCAGCGCTCAGTCGATCAGCAGGCGGCGACCGAACACCCGCTGGAACGCGTCACCGTCGCCGTAGCGCTCCACGCTCCAGCGGGGAAGGGTGAGATCGCCGGCGGCTTCGAGGTGGAGGTCGACGCCACGGCCGTTGGTGTGCAGCCGGGCCTCCTTGACCGACTGGTCGCGGCCCCGCTCGAGGTGCTCGGCCAGCCGCAGCAGTAGAGCGCAGCGCTCGAGCAGCTCCTCATCGCCGTCCTGGGCCAGCGCCGCCATCTCCCCGAGCTTCGGCGCGCCCTTGCGGTGATAGCGGCTCATCTGGGCGATCAGAGCCCGCTCGCGCGGATCGAAGCCGGGCAGCTCGGCGGAGACGATCAGGTAGCGCGAGTGCTTGTGGTGATCGTCGTAGGAGATCGTCATCCCCACGTCGTGGAGCATCGCGGCCGCCCACAGCAGCTCGCGCTCTCCCGGTCGCGGCGTGAACAGGCCATCGTCGACCAGCGACTCGTGCATCTGCAGGGCGAGCCGGGCCACGTGCTCGACGTGGACCATGTCCGACTCGTACTGCACGGCGAGGTTGTGCACCGCGGACTCGCGGACGTTTTCGAACAGAGGCGGCCCGCCGGCCAGCATCGTCTCGGCCAGGAACACCCCCTCGCGCAGCCCGGCCTCCGTGGCCTCGATGCCGGTGAATGCCCCCAGCTCGAGGACGGTCTGGAGGGTCACCGCGGCCGCGAGGATGATGTCGCCGCGGCCCGGCTTGATCCCTGGGACCTCGCCGCGCTCCGCCACCGGCAGCGCGGCCAGCGTGGCCACGAGCTCGTCCATTGCCTCCAGGGTGATCAGGAACCCTTGCACGCCGATGTCGACCTGGTCGGCCGCGCGCTGGGCGGCCGCGGCCAGGTTGCGCACGGCGCCGCCCAATCCGACCAGACGCGACGCCGAGTCGGCCAGCCAGTCGACCTCGGCCAGGGTGTCATTGACGTGGGCCCGAACGCGTTCCAGGTCTTTCTTCTTGGCGGGTCCCGACCCGGTGAGGAACCGCTCGGTGAGCCGGACGGCACCGAGCGGGAACGATGTCAGGTCCGCGGCCTGACGCCGGGCCACTCGGACCAGTTGCAGGCTGCCACCGCCGAGGTCGAGCACCACGCCGTCGTGCAGCGTGGAGGTGTTGATCGCCGCCACGTAGCCGTAGCGGGCCTCGTGCTCGGCCGACAGCAGCTCGATCTCCAGTCCGGCGTCCTTGCGCGCGCGGGCGAGGAAGTCATCGCGGTTGGTCGCGTCGCGTATGGCCGAGGTGGCGATGGCGTGAACGTCGCGCGGGTCGAGCCCCTGGGCGTGGCAGAACCGCGCGAACACCGTAAGCGTCTCGAGCCCGCGTGCGATCGCCTCCTCGCTCAGCTGCCCCGACGCACCAAGCCCCTCTCCGATTCGCACCGTCTCGTAGAGCTCGTCGGTGCGCTTCCACCACTGGCCTGGTTCGTAGCTGAACACGACCAGCCGCCACGAGTTGGAGCCCAGATCGATGACCGCAACCTGCCGACTCCGCTGCCCGGCCCGCGCGGTGGCTCTGGTTGAGCGCCAGCTCACGGCCGCATGATGCGCTGAGCGTCGGACGGCTGCGACAGGCACATACCGCTCTGTGCGGGAAACGCCGCCGAGCCCGATCCGGATGCCTCGCCGCCGCCGGCCTCAGGGCCCGGAGGCGTCGCTGCGAAGGAAGCGAATCGCGGTGAGGATGGCCAGTGCGGTCATGAACACCGCGCTCCCCACGCACCACTGGCAGATCGCCTTGATCGTGAAGATCTCGCGGTAGGTTAGGTACAGGCTGAATCCGCAGCCGATCAGCGCGACGGCGAAACCGGTGGCGCGCCCAAGGTCGCCGCGGATCGCCAACGTGAGCAGGATGGTGAGGTAGCCGATCAGGCCGAGCAGCGACACGGGGATCCCGTCGAGCTTGGACCAGCGCGAGGCCTGGACCGTCTCGCAGCTGCCGCTGGACAGGCACAAGACCTTGAGGCCCTCGTAATGGACGTAGGTGAGATAGCCGGCGTCGGCGATGCCGAGCACGCAGATCACGACGATCGCGATCGTCAGGCGGCGGTCGGTGCTGAGCGCGCGCGTCCGACCGGCGGACTCGCTCACGGCGCTCATGAGACCTGGCTGATCGCCTGCTGGAGCTGGCTGTAGCTCGGAACCGCCGAGGGCGACTGCGTCTTGCCCTTGGGGCCCTGGAAGATGAGCGTCGGCGTGCCCTGGACGCCGGCCGCGCTCCCGGCCTGCGCATCGGCGGAGACCTGGCCGGCCAGCACGGAGTTGTTGCGGGCGCTCTGCCAGGCGCTGAGGTTCAGTCCTGGGATCTGCTTGGCCAGGCCGGTCAGGTAGTTCTCGTTGACGTAGCCCGACCCCTCGGCTCCCTGCTGGCGGTAGAACAGCTCAGCGTAGTTCCAGAAGCGGCTCTGCTCGCCGGCGGCCAGCGCGGCGACCTGCTGAGTCTGGAAGACCTGGGGATCACGCGTCGCGGTCTGGAAGCTCCTGTAGTCGACCTTGACCTTGCCGGCCCGGACGTCCTTCGCCACGAGCTCGGGGAAGCCGCCGTTGAGGGTGAAGTCCTGGCACACCGGGCACTCGAGGTCGCCGTAGTAGGTCATCGTCACCTTGGCGTTCGGGTTCCCGAGAACCGACCCCGATTGTGGGATCCCGGCGAGCAGGTTCTCGACCTGAGTGACGGCGGCGTTGGCCTGGTGGCCCTTCTTCAGGCCGGAAGCGTTGGTGCCGCCGCTGGATATGGCGATCGCCACCGCGACCACGGCGACCGCAGCCACGACCACCCCGCCGAGCATGCGCATGCGTCGCTGGCGACGCTCTTGATCCTGGCGAGCGCGCTCCGCTGCCAAGCGGCGAGCGCGAGCTTCTTCCTTTTGCTCTTTACGGGAGGCCATGGGACGGGCGGGACGGGTCGGTTGGGCGAGAACGCCCCGACGCAGCAGGATAGCGACCACCGGGTCAGCAATCCCCGCGCCGAGCACGGCGAGACCGACATCGACGGCGCACCCGGCCAGCGCCCGCGAGCGCGGAGCGAGCCCTCATCGCAGGGCCGCCTGCAGCGCGCTCGTGACCGCGTTCACCCCGAAGGAGCCCTCGAGCCGCGCCGCGATCACGCCCTGGCGGTTGATGGTGAAGAGCCATGGCTCGGTCTGGAGGTGGAAGGCCTTCAGCTGCGGCCGCAGTCCGCGGCTCGGTTGGTTATCGACATACACCTCCTCGTGGATGAAGGCGATGCGGCCGCCGTACTGGTGCTGCAACTGGACGGCGATGTCGGTGACCGGCCCACAGACCCTCGAGATGCACAGCTGCGGCGTCGAGAACAGCAGCGCGATGGGACGCTTGCCGAGCACATCCTTGAACGACACCGCGTGCATGGCCTCGGGCGGGACGCGCGTGGTCAGCAGCGGGATGTTGCCGTTCACCGAGGCCAGCGTGTCGGTGGCGATTGCGGGCGGCCGCTGGCCCACGTCTGGGATCGGGGAATCGGCGGCGACCGCGATCTCGCCGGGGGCGCCGATCAGCCCCTGCGCGGTGCGGGTGAGAGCGAGCACGGTGTATGTCCCCTTGCTCGGCAGGGGCACCTGGGCCGCGTAGATGGCCTGGATGCCCCCGGGGCCGCTGTTCTGGCGGCTGCGGTACTGAGGGGGCACGGTGAGAGGATCGGCTGGGGCCAGGAACGGCCCGGCGGCAGGGCTGTTGGGGGTGCGGGCGATGTAGATCGCCGTCGGGGCGTAGACGAAGGCGCCAGAACTCGTGTTAAGGGCGAACGCGAAGCGCCGCTTGCCGGGTGTGAAGGTCCCGGTGGCCGCGCCGAGTTGCGCGCTGGCGTGCACCTGTGCTGCGAGCTGCTGCAGGCTGTGGCCGTGGGCGGGAGGGAACTGTCCAGGGTGCGGATCCAGGGCGGCGCGGAGCTCGTTCACGGCCGGGGGCTGGGTCGGCGTCGCGGAGGAGGTGCTCGCGGCGCTCTGGCTCGCGGTGGCCGAGGCGCTTGCCGCGCTCGAGGAGTGCGAAGAGGCGCCGCATCCGGCGGCCGCGAGCGCGCACAGGGCCACGACGGCGGCGGGCGCGAGTGGGTGTCGTCTGGTCATGCCTGTCTTTCGTTGACGCCGTTTGCTGCGGCAGGTTCCCATGCCGATCGCTGCTCCCGCAGTGCGAGGGTCGCCTGAGCGTACCGACGGCGGGGTTTTTGCCCGCTAGTTGCATGTAAACATCCTGTGATCGCGCACGCTCCCGGGCGGGGTTCCGACTTACCTTCAGTTAGAGTCTCCGACATGTCGCCCGAACTGAGCGACGCGTCGGGGCAGCAGGCCCCTCCCGCACGCGCGCACAACCGGCTCCGGCTGGCGGTCATTGACCGCGACCCGGGTCTCATGCAGGTGCTCTCCAACCGCCTCGATGCTCTCGGCTGGGATCTCCGTGCCGTCGGCAATCCGGTGACGGTGGAGGCGCTGGTGGCGATGCGGCTGAACGCGCTGGTGCTCGACATGGCCGTCCTCGGTCCCGGCAACTGGGAGTACCTGGAGCGCGTCTGCGCGCGGCTCCCCAGCCTGGGCGTGATCGTCTGCACCGGACCCTCCTCGGTGGCCCAGCGCGTCCGTGGACTGCGACTCGGCGCCGACGCCTGGATCACGAAGCCCTGCCATGCCGAGGAGCTGATCTGCGTAATCGAGGCGGCGATCCGGCGCCATCGCCGCACGGAGATGCCGACGCTGCAGGCGGTGGCGATGGTGGGCGAGATCACCGTCCGGCCCGATCTCTACCAGGCCTACCGCGGCGATGAGAGCCTCGAGCTCACGGCGCGGGAGTTCGAGATCCTGCACCTGCTCTCACAGTCCGATCGTGTGCTCCGCCGCGAGGAGATCTACGAGCGGGTGTGGGGCTACGCGATGGCGCACGGCGATCGTTCGGTCGACGTGTTCGTCCGTAAGCTGCGGCAGAAGCTCCGCTCCGCCTCGCCGGAGTGGAGTTACATCCACACGCACTTCGGTGTCGGCTACCGCTTCGCCGCCGAGCGCGATGGCGATCAGGTACGGCCCGAGCCGGCCGAGCCGCTGGTCGATGGGATCCCGCTTGAGGATGACCTCGATGCGGGGCTGGATCCGGCCCTCAGCCACTGAGCCACGCGGCCCCTGACGCTGCCGCGGGGCACTCCCGCCAGGCCGCGTCACAACTTCTTTACATCCTCGTCACGACTCGGTAACGCCTGCGGCCGCGGACCGGATCACGATTCCCCGTGTGTCGGCCACTGCGCCATCTCATCGTGAGGTCCTCGAGGTCGGGCCGCTGGAGATCCTGCCCGACGAGCACCTGGCGAGGGCCGACGGCCGCCCCCTGATGCTCTCGATCCGCGAGCTGCGCCTGCTCACCGAGCTGGCGCGGCGAGAGGACCGGATCATGGCCCGGGACGAGCTGTTCCGGCTCGTGTGGGGCCGGGATATGCGTCGCGGGGATCGCTCGGTCGATGTCTACGTGCGCAAGCTCCGGGTGAAGCTCGAGGATGCGCTGCCCGGCTGGCGCTTCATTCACACGCACTTCGGGTTCGGCTACCGGATGGCCGCGGAACCGACAACCCGACACACACGGCCGGTTCACAACTGATTAACACCCTGACCGCCGGTTGCCCAGAGACTCTCGTGCACACCCACTACCCCAACACCTGTGCCTACTGTGGCGCAGCGATCGTCGTGCTCATCTAGTGAAGGAGATGACCTTGAATATACGTCGCATCACCGTGGCCGCGCTCGCGCTGGCCGCCTCTCTGGGGGTCGCGGCATGCGGCTCAAGCAGCAGTAGCAGCTCGTCCTCGAGCTCGGCGGCCGCGAGCTCCGGGACAAGCTCGAGCAGCGGCGGCGGTTCGGCGACCATCAACGGCGCCGGGTCAACGTTCGCGGCGCCGATCTACGAGCAGTTCAGCTCCGATCTGAAATCGCAGGGGCTGACCCTCAATTACAACGCGGTCGGATCCGGCGCGGGGATCACCCAGCTGCAGGCCGGGACGATTGACTTCGCAGGTAGCGACCCGGCCATGAAGGACGCAGAGATCAAGGCCGCGAAGGGCCCCGTGGTCCACTTCCCGCTCGCGTTCGGGTCGATCACGGTCTCCTACAACCTACCGGGCGTCAAGACCGGTCTGAAGCTCGACGGCGCGACGATCGCAGACATGTATCTCGGGAAAATCAAAACGTGGAATGATCCCGCGATCGCAAACTTGAACCCGGGATTGAAGCTCCCGAGCACGGCGATCACACCGATATATCGGTCCGACTCGTCCGGCACCACCAGCGAGTTCACGGCGTTTCTCGCGGATTACAGTCCGACGTGGAAATCGCAAGTCGGCGCTGGCAAGGCGGTCAAGTTCCCGACCGGAACCGGCGGAAAGGGCAACTCCGGCGTGGCCGCCGGGGTCAAGCAGACGGTTGGCGGAGTTGGCTACGTGGAGCTGGCCTACGCATTGCAGAACAACTTCACCTACGCCGCTGTGAAGAACGCCTCGGGTGCTTATGTCGTGCCATCGCTGGCCTCGACGTCCGCGGCCGGCAACGGGATCAAGGTGCCGCCGGACCTGCGCTTCAGCGCGATCAACTCGAAGGATCCGGCCGCCTACCCGATCGCGGGCCAGACGTTCATCATCGCCTACCAGGACATGTGCAAGGCCGGCCTGAGCCAGTCGGTCGCCGGGGGCGTGAAGAAGATGATCACCTACGCCCTGGGCCCGCAGGGGCAGGCGACGGTGCAGAAGCTCTACTACGCGCCGCTGCCCACCTCCATCGACAAGGCAGCGACGGCAAAGATCGCCACGCTCACCTGCAACGGGACGCCGCTCTCCTAGGGCTGGTACAGGTGGAGGCACACGCCACCACGGTTCACGGCGGCCGCTCGATCCTCGAGCGGCCGCCGCTCGGCCGCGTTCCGGACCAGCTGCTGCGCTGGGGGCTGACCGCCCTCGCCGCGGGCGTTTTGATCCTGATCGGCTACTTCTTCGTCCGCTTGATCGGCCAGTCAACGGCGGCGTTCAACCACATGGGCGTGTTCGGGTTCGTCTTCCGCAACAACTGGGACATCTCGCGGAACATCTTCGGCGCCTGGCCGCTCGTGGTCGGAACGCTGATCACGTCCACCATCGCACTCGTGATCGGGGTACCCATCGCCGTCGCGGCAGCGCTCTACCTGACTGAGCTGTGCCCGCGCCGCGCCCGTGGGCCGGTGTCGATGCTCGTCGATCTGCTCGCCGCCGTACCATCCGTGGTGTACGGGCTGTGGGGCGTCTTCGTCCTGATCCCGCACCTCAAGGGCTTCCAGCAATCGCTGGCCAATACGTTCTCGTTCCTCCCCTTCGTCGGCGGCAACGTCGCGGGCCCAAGCTACTTCCTCGCCGGCCTTGTCCTCGCCGTCATGATCATCCCCATCGTGTCGGCGATTTCGCGGGAGGTGATCGCGACGGTCCCGTCCGAGAACAAGGAGGCCGCGCTCGCACTGGGCGCAACCCGGTGGGAGATGATCCGCATGGCGATCCTCCCCTACTCCCGGGCCGGGATCACCGGCGGCGCGATGCTCGGCCTTGGACGGGCGATCGGCGAGACGATCGCGGTCGTACTGATCATCGGCGACTCGCCGAATCTCGGGCACTCAATCTTCCAACAGGGATACTCGCTTGCCGCCGCCCCCGCGAATGAGTTCGGCGAGGCAACCGGGCTCCATACCTCGGCGCTGTTCGCCGCCGGGCTGGTGCTGTTCGTCCTCACTTTGATCGTGAACATCATCGCTCGGATCTTCATCACGCGCGGTCAGCGCCGCAAGCGCGGTTCAGCGGACGCTGGCTTGGTGGCAGACATCCAGGCCGGGACGGTAGGCGGATGAGCGCGCTACCACAGATCAGCGCGAGGCGCCGGCGCACAGACAAGGTGATGCGGGGGACCCTCGCCGCCGGCACCGTGATCGCTCTCGTGCCGCTCGTCCTGGTCATCTACTACCTGCTCCAGAAGGGCCTTGGCACCTGGAACTGGAAGTTCTTCTCGACGGATCCGAACGGCAACTTCTTCGGCTTCCACGGAGGGATCCGCAGTGCGCTGCTCGGGACGATCGTAATCGTGGCACTCGCCACGGTGATCGCCGTCCCGATCGGGATTGGCGTTGCGCTCTATCTCGTCGAGTACGGCACGGACTCGCGGTTTGCCACTGTCGTTCGCTACTTCGTCGACGTGATGACGGGGGTCCCGTCGATCGTGTTCGGCTTGTTCATCTATATCGTCCTGGTCGCTTCCCATGTGGGCGGCGACTTCACTGCCTGGAAGGGTTCGATCGCGATCGCGCTGCTGATGTTGCCGATCGTCGCGCGGTCGGCCGAGGTCGTACTCCTGCTGGTGCCCCAAAGCTTGCGCGAGGCGGCGCTCGCGCTCGGCGCGCCTCGCTGGCGCGTGGTGACGCGCGTAGTGCTGCCCACCGCGGCCCCGGGTCTTGTCACCGGCTCGCTGCTCGCAATCGCGCGCGGCACCGGCGAGACCGCGCCGCTGCTGTTCACGGTTGCGGTCGCAAACTCGCTCACATTCAACCTCTCCCAACAGATGAACTCACTTCCGCTGCAGATCTTCAACGACATCCAGTCGCCCAATAACGATCTGCAGGCGCGGGCATGGGGCGCGGCGCTCGTGATCGTCACGCTCATCCTTCTCCTCAACCTCATCGCGCGGGCCGTATCGCGAAGGAGCCGCATGGCATGATGCAACCGGACAGCACAGACGGGGCCACGCAATCGAGGAGCCGGGAAACGATCGACATGTCCACTGGGGGTCAGTCCGAACAGACCGACATCGAGTCCGGAAGCCCTGATGCCGGGGTTCCGCAGACGGCGGGACACGCGGTGCACATCAAGGGTCTGCACGCGTACTACGGCGAGCACCACAGCATCAGGGGGATCGACCTCGAATGTCGGGCCAACGAGGTGACCGCGCTGATCGGACCCTCGGGCTCCGGCAAGTCGACGGTGGTTCGCTGCATCAACCGCATGCATGAGGAGATCCCCGGGGCGCGCGCCGAGGGATCGGTGAAGCTCGACGATCTCGATCTCTACGAAGCCGGGGTCGACGTGACGGCTGTGCGCCGGCTGATCGGCATGGTCTTCCAGAAGCCGAATCCATTTCCGACGATGTCGATCTTCGACAACGTCGCCGCCGGGTTGCGGCTGACCGGCACGCGTAGCGACAACCTCCGCGAGCGTGTCCACCGAGCCCTGCGTTCGGTGGGCCTGTGGGGCGAGGTCAAGGACCGCCTGAACGAGCCGGGCATCGGTCTCTCCGGTGGCCAGCAGCAGCGCCTCTGCATCGCCCGGACGGTCGCCGTCGAGCCAGAGGTGATCCTGATGGACGAGCCGTGCTCGGCGCTCGATCCGGTCGCCACGCTGAAGATCGAGGAGCTGATCGACGAGCTCAAGGAGCGCTACACGATCGTGATCGTCACCCACAACATGCAGCAGGCAGCGCGGGTGGCCAATACAACGGCGTTCATGCTCGAGGGTGAGCTGATCGAGCACGGGCCGACGAACGACATCTTCACCAACCCCAGGGACGAGCGCACCGAGCGCTACGTCACCGGTAAGTTCGGCTAGCGCCGTGCAGGAAACCCGCCACCAGTTCCGCGAGACGCTCAGGGAACTCGAGACCCAGGGCCTCGGTGGGCTCGACCTGGTCATCGGCCAACTCGACCGCGCGCTGGAATCGATCAGCTACCAGGACGTCGAGCTGGCCGGGATGGTCGTGGCCGACGATGACCGGATCGACGGTCGCTATCTCGAGGTCCACCAGGGGGTGCTCTCGCTGCTCGCCCGCCAGGCGCCGGTGGCCGGCGACCTGCGGATCGTCGCCGCGCTCCTGCACATCATCCGCTGCGTCGAGCGGATGGGCGACCAGTGTGTGAACATCGCCAAGCTCGTGCCGCTGTCCGGCTACGAGGCGCCGAAGGACAAGGATATCCTCGACGCGATCGAGCGGATGGGCCAGCTCGCGCGCTCACAAGTCGCCCAGGCCAAGGAGGCGTTCGCCAGCCGCAACGTCGAGCTGGCCCAGGACCTGGTGCGGCAGGACGAGGAGATCAACCGCCTCAACCGGGCCATCTTCAGGCGCGCGGTCGAGGTCGGCGATGACCTCGAGGTCCGCGAGTGGGCGATGTTCATGATCCTCGTGGCCCGCTGCCTGGAGCGGGTCGGCGACAACACCGTCGACATCGCCGAGCAGGTGGTGTTCGTGGTCACCGGCCTGTTCCGCGAGTTCGCCGACGCCTCCTCGACGCCCGAGTCGCCGGACGCTCCGCGGGTCGCCTAGGTCGCGCGGGGCCGGCTGGTCGCGCAGGGTGACGATCACCGAACCAATCCGCTTATCCGCTCGCGGAACCCGGGCACGCCGGTATTTGGACACCGGGCCAGTGACCACCGCCCCGCGGCGGGCGTACCGTCCCGCCATGGGCATGCGACCTCCGCAGATCGTGGCGTTCGGAGGAGGCGGGTTCTCGACCGAGTGGGGGAACACATTGTTGGACGACCACGTGCTCGCCCTCACCGGGGTGGCGCGTCCGCGCGTCTGCTTCCTGCCCACGGCCAGCGGCGACGCCGACCACTACGTCGTGCGTTTCTTCCGGGCCTTCTCGGCGGACCGCTGCGAGCCGTCGCACATCTCGCTGTTCCGGCGGGAGACCGGCGTGGGGGATGCCCGCGCGCACCTGCTCGCCCAGGATCTGATCTACGTGGGCGGCGGCAGCCTTGTCTCGCTGATGGGCACGTGGCGCGCCCACGGGATCGACGAGGCGCTACGGGAGGCCTGGCAGGCCGGAGTCGTGCTGTGCGGCGGCTCGGCAGGTTCGCTGTGCTGGTTCACACACGCGCTCAGCGGGTTTCACGAGGGGCCGGCGAGGGAGCTCGAGGGACTCGGCTTCCTGCCCTGGAGCAACGCCGTCCACTACGACCAGGAGCCGGGTCGACGCAGCGCATTCACCGACGCCGTCGCCCGCGGGATGCCACCCGGGTACGGCGCCGGCGACGCGGCCGCGCTGCATTTCGTCGGGACCGAGCTGGCGGACGTGGTCTCCTCGCGTGCGGACGCGCGAGCCGTCTACGTCAGCGGCGACGGCGAGGGGGGCGCCAGCGAGCGTGAGCTCGCCGTCCGGTTTCTCGGCGCGCCGGTCGGCGCCGAGGCGATCGCCGCGTGAGCGCCGAGGAGTCCCGCCGGATCCTCGCCATGGGGGGCGGCGGGTTCACAATGCATGAGCGCTCGGCGGCGCTCGATCGTCTCGTCCTCACCATGACCGGAAAGCCCGTGCCCAAGATCTGCTTCCTGCCCACGGCGAGCGGCGACCCCCGTGAGCAGGTGACCCGGTTCTTCGAGCGCTTCGGCTACTGGCCGTGCGAGCCGAGCATCGTGTCCCTGTTTCACCTCGGACGCGACCGGATCGATCCCGTCGAGCATCTGCGCGCGCAGGACGCGATCTACGTCGGGGGCGGGTCGATGCGCAACATGCTGGCGATCTGGCGCGAGCACCGGATCGACGAGGCGATGCGCGACGCCTGGGGCGCAGGCGTGGTCCTGGCCGGTCTCAGCGCCGGCGCCATGTGCTGGTTCCAGGGCGGGATCAGCATGAGCGGCGGCGCGCCCGAGGCGGTGAAGGGACTGGGACTGCTGCGCGGGAGCCTGTCGGTGCATCTGGCCGGGGAGCCCGAGCGGCTACCGGCCTTCCGGGCCGCGGTGGCCACAGGCGAGCTCCCCGCCGGCTACGCCTGCGACGACGGCACCGCCCTTCTCTTCCGGGGGACCTGGCTGGCGGAGTGCGTCAGCTCACGGCCGGGCGCGAGGGTCCTGGCGCTGCAGGCGGACGAGAGCGGTGGCGTACAGGAGACCGAGATGCCGGTGCGTCCCCTGGAGCTCCCGGCGGCGCTGCGGCCGACACCACTCGAGGAGTACGAGATCGCCGAGTTCCGCGCTCTGCGGACTCGCGCCCAAGACCGTTGGCGGTAGACCAAGGCGCTCCATTTCCCCGGGGTGGGGAATTCTGGTTACGGATGGGATAACTCAGATTCCCCACGTCCCGGCGCGAGGGCTACGCCTGACCGGAGGGCTACGCCTGGCCGGCGCCGCGACATGGGCGGCCCGCAGGCACCGCTCAGGCGGTCGGCACCGGATGGGCGGCCACCAGCATCTCGCGGCGCTCGGCGGCCAGCTCGATCTGACCCGGATCGCCTCCGAGCTCCTGCCAGCGCGTGGTGACCTCGCCGCAGAAGCCGTCGAGGAAGTCGTCGCTGTGGAGCGGGTCGTGATGGAACAGGAGCATCCGCTCGGCCGACACGCGCCGGCCGAAGGCGAGCGCGTCAGACATCGGGCAGTGGCCCCAGCCGAGATGGTGCGGGTACTCCTCGTCGGTGTACTGGCAGTCATGGATGAGCAGCGAGGCGGTCCGGGCGAGTTCGAAGCCCGAGATCCATTGCTCGTCGAGCTGGCTGAGCGGAGCGCCGAGCCCCGGTTCGTGGTCGGGGATGTAGCACAGCGATGTCGGTCCCTCGTCGATCCGGTAGCCGAGCGTGGGGCCACGATGGTTGACCGCCTGCGCCCGGACCTTGGCCGAGCCGATCTCCCACTCGACCGTCTCGGCCTCGCGGAAGGAGACGAGCGAGGGCAGCTCGCGCACCTCCACGGGAGCCAGCGGCGCCGAGATGTAGCGGGCCACGCGGTCGCGCAGCGAGGCCTCCGGAGAGGCGGGACCCCAGATCACGATCTCCGACTCAGGCCGGAAGGCGGGGGCGAAGAACATCAATCCCTGGATGTGATCGAGGTGCAGGTGGGTGAGCAGGATGTTGATCGGCTGCTCCACCCGAGGCAGCGCGAGCCCGAGGTTGCGGATCCCGGTGCCCGCGTCGAGGATCAGCGTGCTGCCGTCCTCGAGGGTGACCTCCACGCACGACGTGTTCCCGCCGTAGCGCATCGTCTCGGGTCCGGGCGCCGGAATCGACCCGCGCGCACCCCACACCTTGATCTTCATCCGCCCTCTCCCTCCAGCGCCACCCCCGGGGGTGCAGTCTCCTCGTCGTCGGTCACCGGCCAGAAGATTACGATCGCGCCACTCGAGCCACCGGCCGCTACGATCGGGATCGCGCTCGCGGCCACGTCCTGGTGCTTGCCGGAGGCGGTGCGGATCCGGAACACGCCGTGGAACGGACGTTTGCTGCGGATCGCGATCGTCGCCGGAATCTCGTCGTAGGCCATCGGCGCGTTGTCGGCATCGAAGGGACCGAACGCGGTCGTCCATTGCTGGGCGGTCATCGTGCCGCTGTCCTCGAAGCGGCGGCCGAGCATCGCGGCCGCTCCCTCGTTGTAGAACAACAGTGCGCCCTGATCCCCGACGAGAAAGGCCGGGGTGGAGATGCTCGACAGCAGATTCCGCGCCAGGATCAGCTCAAGCGGCTTCTGGGCGCCGTTCATGGGCCAACTCTAATGCCGCCGGCTCGCCGGCGGTACAGATCGCCGTGCCGTTTATGCTGGGCGCACCGTGGCCAGTTCGAAGTCAAAGCGCCGCTCCCGCAAGCGACGTAGCGCGCAGTCGCCACCGCGTGCCGTGAGCTCCCCGCGGCGCGAGGCGCGGGCGGAGCGAGAGGTGACCGCGGCGCGCGATCAGCGCCGCGCCACACGCCAGTTGGGGACCGTCGGTGAGCGCCCGCCGAGCCCGTTCGGGGGCCTGCCGATCTCGGAGATCGCCATCTTTGCCGGCGGGGTCGGCGCAATCGTCGGCGTCATTCAGGGTGGCGGCCCCGCGCTCGTGGTGGGGCTGATCGTGTGCACGCTCGGGGTGGTGGAGGTGACCGCGCGCGAGCACTTCTCCGGCTTTCGCTCGCACACGTCGCTGCTCTCGGCGATCCCCGCGGTCGGCGTCGGCGTGGCCTGGGTGGCGATCGTCGGCAAGCCTGCGCAGCGCATCATGATCCTGCTCGTCGTCGTGCCCGTCTATGCACTGCTGTTCTGGTTGCTGCGGCGCCAGTTCATCGCGGCGCGCCAGGCCCGCGTTGCTCGCCCACCTACCCCCTGAGGCCTCAGCGGACGTGGGCTGCCTCCGCCGCGGGTGCCGGGGTCAGTGGTAACTGGGCTGCGGTGCCGGGCAGCAGCAGGCTGAACACCGCGCCACCGTCCGCGACATTGGCCGCGGCGACGCTGCCGCCGTGCTGCTCGGCCACCTGGCGCACGATGGCCAGACCGAGGCCGCTGCCTTGCCGGCCGCGTGAGTTGGCGCCGCGGAAGAAGCGGTCGAAGACGAACGGCAGGTCCTCCTCGGCGACGCCGGTGCCGTGGTCGCGGACGCGGACACCGGCCGGGTCGACGGTGACCTCGATGCTGCCGTCAGGCGGCGAGTGGCGAGCCGCATTGTCGAGCAGATTGTTGACCGCTCGGCCGAGGCGCTCGGGGACGCCCTCGACGACCACCGGCGCGAGCGCGGTGTGGAACTCGATACCGGGCGAATTGCGTCGCGCGCGGGCCACCGACTCCTCGACCACGCGGTCGAGCCGCACATCCTCGCTGGACTCGATCGGCAGGTCGCCGCGGGCGAGCTCGATCAGATCGCCGACGAGCGCGCTCAGCTCCTCGCTCTGCTCGACTACGTCGGCGAGCAGCCGGCGGCGGTCCTCCTCGGTCAGCTCACCGCCGGCGAGCAGAACCTCGATGTTCGTGCGCAGGCTGGTGACCGGCGTGCGCAGCTCGTGTGAGGCATCGGCGACCAGCTTCCGTTGGGCGCGCACCGACTCGTCGACAGCGGAGCGCGAGGCCTCGAGTCGTTCCAGCATGGCGTTGAAGCGCGTCGCCAGCTGGCCGACCTCGTCGTCGGCGTGGATGCCCAGGCGGAGCGAGAGATCGTCGGTCTCGCCGATCTGCTGCGCGGTGGCAGCGACCTCAGCCAGCGGCGCGAGCACACGACGAGCGCCGAGGCGACCGAGCGCGGCGGCGAGGGCGATGCCGCTCGCGCAGAGCAGGATCAGCACCAGCCGCAGGTGCGAGAGGATGTGGTCGACGGGTCCCAGCGGGCGGGCAAGCTGCACCGCGACCGGCACGACCTGCCCGGGCGCGATCTCGGCGGTGCCGCGGAAGGTGTACACGCGCAACCGGCTCGAGGACAGCGTCTCGCTCTCGAAGCTGCTGCCCACTTGGCCAGTGGCGACGCCGCGGGTATTGGCGTCGACCGGCAGGGCCATCCCGCCGCTGTTGAGCAGCACGGTGCCGTCGGCACCGACGACCTGGGCGAACGGGGCGCGGCCGCCGGCGTTGGCGGGCAGCCCCGGCAGGTTGCCGCCGCCGAGCGCGAAGTTGCCCTCGTGCTGGACGAGGACGCCCTGAGCACTGAGCGCCGAGTCGACCTGCCCCAGCAACTGGTCGCGCACGACCAGATAACAGACGGCGGCGGCCAGCACGACGGCGATGGCCACGGCGGCGGCGGCGACGAGGGTAACGCGCTTGCGCAGCGGCATCGATCAGTCCCTCAGGACGTAACCGACGCCTCTAACCGTGTGCAGCAGGCGGGGTTCCCCGCCCTCCTCAGTCTTGCGGCGCAGGTAGCCCATGTACACGCCGAGCGCATTCGAGGTCGGCCCGAAGTCGTAGCCCCAGACGTTCTCGAAGATGGTCGAGCGGGTGAGCACCTGGCGCGGGTGGCGCATGAACAGCTCGAGCAGCAGGAACTCGGTCTTGGAGAGATCGATCAGCCGCTCGCCGCGACGCACCTCGTGGGCCATCGGGTCGAGGACCAGATCTTCGTAGCGCAGGACCTCGCCGTCGCCGCCCTCGCCGGCGCGGCGCAACAGCGCCCGCAGACGGGCCTGGAGCTCGCGGAGCGCGAACGGCTTGACGAGGTAGTCGTCGGCCCCGACGTCGAGCCCCTGGACGCGGTCGTCGATGGCGTCCCGGGCGGTCAGCATCAGAATCGGCGTGCGGTCGCCGGCCGTGCGCATGCGACGGGCGACCTCGAGCCCATCGAGCCGGGGCATCGCCACGTCGAGGATCACCGCATCGGCGGGCGCCCGCGCGAGCACGTCGAGCGCCTCCTCGCCGTCGCCGGCAAGCTCGACGTCGTAGTTATCGAGCCTCAGCGCGCGCTCGAGCGCGCGGCGTACCGCGGGCTCATCGTCGACGACCAGCACTCGTGCCATGCCGGAATGATGCCGCGTACGCGTAAAAGTTGGTGAAGAAGGGCCGGTCGCGAGACCCGAGCGCTACTGCGGGGGCGGGGCTGAGCGGCGGCCGGCTGAGCGCTACTTGGGCTTGCTGTAGGCGATCGAGACCTTGGTGAAGTTGAGCGACAGCGTCTCGGTCGGCACCGCGTCCTTGCCGCTACCGCCGACCTGGTAGGACGAGATCAGGACGTCATGCAGCGTGTAGGTGAGCAACTGCACCTTCCCCTTGACGGTCTTGCGCACGGTGATCGTGACGTTCTTGAAGTGCTGTCCGGTGACGCAGTAGCTGGACAGCTTCGGCGAGGCCTTGTCGACCTGGCGAGTGATCGTGAACTCGTGGAGGCTCACCTTCCCGGTCCCGCCGCCGCCACCGGCTCCGATGCCCCCCCCGTTCTGGTTGACGAAGCTGAAGCCGAGCAGCGGGTACGTGGTCCCACCGAGTTTCAAGGTCACCGCATTGCCGCTCGGCCGCAACAGCGGGGTGACGGAGATGGTGAACGTGTTGCTCGGCGTGTTGCCGACGGTGATGACCTGGCCGCCGCCGAGGGTCAGGGTGTGGCCGCCCGCGACGGTGACCGACTTGCCGGGGGGGCCCGGGGCGCCTGGGGTTCCCGGGGGGCCCTGCGGGCCGGTCTGGTTCCACGTCAGCTCCCGCTCGGGCGGCGGCCCTCCGGCGGGTGCCGTGTTACACGCCTGTGTGGGGGCGTCGATCACGCGGATGTTCCCGGGAGTGGTCGCGGGCAACGTTGAGCCGGCTTGGAGGGTCACGCACGCGTGAATCACCCCATTGCCGTCCGGCACGCTGGCCACCGCGAGCGCCGCACCGCCGCCCGCAGCACCAACAGCCAGCAGGAGCGCGGCCTTCCACGGCCGCCCGATCCGGTTCCCGATCCCCACGGCCGGGATCGTACGTCCCGGCAGCGGCACAATCAATCGTTGATGGCCAAAAAGCCGAAGCTGAAGCGCTACGAGGAGAAACGGGACTTCGACGCCACGCCGGAGCCGGCCGGCGCCGAGGCCGCCGCGCATGCCGGGCTCGCCGCGCATGCCGGGGCGGCCGCCGAGGACGGGGAGGCCCCGCGGTTCGTCGTCCAGGAGCATCACGCCACCCGCCTGCACTGGGACCTGCGGCTCGAGCACGGCGGCGTGCTGGCGTCGTGGGCGATCCCCAACGGGATCCCGCCCGACCCGGCCGAGAACCGTCTCGCCGTGCACACCGAGGACCACCCGCTCGAGTACCTCGACTTCGAGGGGGACATCCCGCGTGGCAATTACGGCGCCGGCACGATGGCGATCTGGGACCACGGGACCTACGAGCTGCACAAGTGGGAGGAGCGCAAGGTCGAGGTCACCTTCCATGGCGAGCGCCTGAACGGGCGTTACGGGCTCTTCCCGATCGGCCGTCCCGGCGAGGGCAAGGACGACTGGATGATCCATCGCATGGACCCGCCCTCGGATCCGGACCGGGAGCCGATGCCCGAACACATCGTGCCGATGCTGGCCCGCGCCGGGGACCTGCCGCCGCGACAGGCGCAATGGTCCTTCGAGGTGAAGTGGGACGGCGTGCGGGCGATCGCCTACGCGCTGCCGGGGCGCCTGCGCCTGGAGAGCCGCAACCTGCGCGAGATCACCGACTCCTACCCCGAGCTCCGGGGCCTGCAGCGCGACCTCGGCATGCGCGAGGCCGTGCTCGACGGGGAGATCGTCGCCTTCGACGATCAGGGACGGCCGAGCTTCGAGCGCCTGCAGCGGCGGATGCACGTCAGCTCGCCGTCCTCGGTGCGCCGGCTCGCCTCGCAGATTCCGGTTATGTACGCGATCTTCGACCTGCTCTACCTCGATGGTCACTCGCTGATGGCGCTGCCCTACCGCGAGCGGCGCGCCCGCCTGGAGGAGCTGGGTCTGTCCGGGCCCGCCTGGCGCGTGCCCGCCGCGCATCCCGGGGAGGGCACGACGCTGCTCGAGGCCACGCGGGCCCAGGGCCTCGAGGGCGTCGTGGCCAAGCGCCTGGACTCCAGCTACAACCCCGGCCGGCGGACCGGCGCCTGGGTCAAGACCAAGAACACCCGCCGCCAGGAGCTGGTGATCGGCGGGTGGGTTCCCGGCGAGGGCCGTCGCGCCGAGCGCGTCGGCGCGCTGCTCATGGGCTACCACGACGACGGGTCCTTCCGCTTCGCCGGGCGGGTGGGGACGGGCTTCAGCGAGGCGATGCTCGAGCAGTTGGCACAGCGGATGAAGCCGCTGGTGCGGACCACGAGCCCATTCGGCTCGGGACCCAAGCCGCCTCGTGGCGCCCACTACGTCGAGCCGTGCCTCGTGGCCGAGGTCGAGTTCGTGGAATGGACCTCCGACGGGGTCATGCGCGCGCCGTCGTTCAAGGGGCTGCGGGAGGACAAGGCGCCGCGAGAGGTCGCGCTCGAGGCTGGGGCCGGCGACCGGCCGCAGCGGCGCGGGGACGGCGACCGGCCGCAGCGGCGCGGGGACGGCGACCGGCCGCAGCGGCGCGGGGACGGCGACCGGCCGCAGCGGCGCGGGGCGAGCAGCCAGGAGTCCGCGGCGGCTCCGGACGCGCCCGAGGCGCTGTTTGACGAGGTGGAGCGGCTGCCCGACGGTGCCCTGGCCGTGCTCGCCGACGGCCGGCGGCTGAGGCTCTCCAACTGGGACAAGGTGCTCTATCCCCGCACCGGCTTCACCAAGGGCGACCTCGTCGCCTTCTACGCCCGGATGGCTCCGACGCTGGTCCCCCACCTGCGGGATCGCCCGCTGACCCTCAAGCGCTACCCGAGCGGGGTGGAGGAGCCGTACTTCTACGAGAAGCAGTCCCCCTCGCATCGCCCCGACTGGGTCCAGACCGTGAAGACCGGCGACGTCAACTACACGCTGGTCCAGGATCGCCCGACCCTGATCTGGCTGGCCAATCTGGCCGACATCGAGCTGCACACATCGCTGTCGGTGGCGCAGAAGCCCGACCAGCCGACGATGCTGGTCTTCGACCTCGATCCGGGAGCGCCGGCCGACCTCGTCGAATGCTGTGAGGTCGCGCTCGTGCTTCACGGGCTGTTCTCGCAGCTCGGGCTCCAGAGCGTGGTCAAGACCTCCGGCTCCAAGGGCCTGCAGACCTACGTGCCGCTCAACACCCCGGTCAGCTACGCGCAGACCAAGCCGTTCGCGCGGCGCGTCGCGGAGCTGCTCGAGCAGCGTCTCCCCGACCTCGTCGTGTCGCGCATGACCAAGCGGCTGCGAGGTGGGAAGGTGCTTGTCGACTGGAGCCAGAACGACATCCACAAGACGACGGTCAACGTCTACTCGGCCCGTGCCCGGGAGCGGCCGATGGTGTCGACGCCGGTGAGCTGGGAGGAGATCGCCGCCTGCCGGGACGCCGGTCACCCGGGTCTGCTCAGCTTCGACACCCAGCAGGTTCTCGCCCGGGTGGAGGGGCTCGGGGACCTGTTCGCCGCTGCGCTCAGCCTGACCCAGGAGCTTCCCGCCGTCTGAGCTGGACCCGAGCGGGCAGAAAGGATGTGAAAGCGCCGGCGTCGCGCCTTTAGGATGATGGCGGCGATGGATTCGATCACGCTACGCAACCGGCTTCTTGTGGCCACCGGCATGTGGAAGGAAGCCACCGGAGAGCCCCTGCCCCGAATGGCTCCGGGCGAGCCCGCGGCTCAGGTGGAGGCGTTCGAGATCACGCTCGTCGACCGGCTGTTCCAGACTGCCACTCCCGAAACCGCGCGCGAGGTGGCCGACCGCACGTGGGACCTCGTTCACGACCGCCCGGACTCCGACCCGGTCAAGCGCCGCGTCGTCGAGATCCACGAGTCGCTGGCGCGGATGACGCGGCTGGGCGACTAGCGGTCAGGCGACGGTCGCCGGCGTCCCCGTCGGCGACCGATCACTGCGGCGCCGGCTCCGGGGCCGGCGGGAGCGCCGGCATGTCCTCGCGGTGGCGGGTGAGTCCGGCCGCGGCGTAGGCGTCGGCTTCGTCGAGGGTCTCGCGCTCGAGCAGCGCGCTGACCAGCGAGTCGAGATTCGCCCGGTGAGCGCGCAGCAGCTCGTTGACCTCGGCGTGCGCGGACTCGACGATCCGCCGCACCTCCTCGTCGACGAGCCGCTGGGTCGCCTCCGATGTCTCCGCGGCGCCCGGCAGCAGCGGGTTCATGCCCTCCGCCGGGATCACGGCGATCGGCCCGATCGCGCGGCTCATACCCCAGCGCCCGACCATGAAGCGGGCGATCCGGGTCAGCTGCTGGATGTCGGACTCCGCACCGGTCGTCACTTCGCCGAACACGATCTCCTCGGCCACGCGCCCACCGAGTGCGACCTTGATCTGCGCGAGCACGTGGCGCTGGTCGAAGTTGAAGCGATCGGCATCCGGCGCGGAGAATGTAACGCCGAGGGCCTGGCCGCGCGGGATGATCGAGACCTTGCGGACGGGATCGGCCCCGGCGGTGAGCATGCCGACGATCGCGTGACCGGATTCGTGGTAGGCAGTCCGGCGCCGGTCATCCTCGGTCAGCATCACCTTGCGCTCGGCGCCGAGGACGATCCGCTCGAGGGCGTCGGTCAGGTCCTCGGGCGTGACCTTGTCGTGCTCGCGGCGCGCCGCGAGCAGGGCGGCCTCGTTGACGACGTTGGCCAGGTCCGCGCCGACCATGCCCGGGGTCGAGGAGGCCAGCGCGCCGAGATCGACGTTCGCCGCCAGCGGCACCGACCGGGTGTGTACGAGGAGGATCGCCTCCCGGCCGGCGCGGTCCGGCGGTTGCACGGCGACCCGGCGGTCGAACCGCCCCGGCCGCAGCAGCGCCGGGTCGAGCACCTCGGGCCGGTTCGTCGCGCCGAGCACGATCACCCCGGTGCGGGGGTCGAATCCGTCCATCTCGGTGAGGATCTGGTTGAGCGTCTGCTCGCGCTCGTCATGACCGCCGGAGAAGCCCGCACCGCCCGGCGAACGGGAGCGGCCGACGGCGTCGAGCTCGTCGATGAAGATGATCGCCGGTGCGGCCGCCTTGGCCTGCTGGAAGAGGTCGCGGACCCGGGAGGCCCCGACCCCAACGATCATCTCGACGAACTCCGATGCCGACATCTGGAAGAAGGGGACCCCGGCCTCACCGGCCACCGCGCGGGCCAGCAGCGTCTTACCCGTGCCTGGCGGCCCGCTCAGCAGCACCCCGCGGGGGATGCGGCCTCCGAGGCGCAGGTACTTGTCCGGGTTCTGCAGGAAGTCGACGATCTCGGTGAGCTCCTCCTTGGCCTCGTCGATCCCGGCCACATCACGGAAGGTCACCGGCTGCTCGGAAGCCTCGACGCGACGAGCGCGTGAGCGCCCGAAGGACATCAGGCCGCCGGCGCCGCCCGCGCCCGCCGCCCGCCGCATGATCAGCACGAACAGCAGGATCAGCAGCAGCGTGGGGCCGAAGCCGAAGATGAGGCTGGTCAGGAACGATGGCCCGGCATTGGGGGACTTCGCGTCGATCGTCACGCCCTCGTTCTGCAGCAGCTGGGATAGCTCCGAGTTGTTGGCGAACGACGGGACCTGGGTGGAGAAGTACAGCGTCGACGGAGCGTTCGCGTCGCTGGCGGGGTATTTGACCTTCTGCTTGAACGTGCCCTGGATCGAGTCGCCGGTGGAGGAGATCTCCTTGACGTTGCCCTGCTTGACCTCGGAGAGGAACGTCGGGCTGTAGGGGATCTGCGTGCGCGCGGCCGGACCCAGCGCCTGGCGCGAGATCCAGATGTTGAGGACGAGCAGGGTGACGACGAGCAGCGCGACCCACCAGCGCGGGTTGGGGCGCATCGGCGGCGGGGTCGGCTTCTGCGGCGCGCCACGGCCGTCGGGCGCCGGCGTCACCTTCCAGCCCGGGGGCCGGGGCGGCTGCTGCCCGCGAGGCCGCTCTCCGTTCGAGGGCGGTCGCCACGATGGTTCGTCGGCCATCGTGGAATTGTCGCAGGCCGCCAGGTGTGCTCACGGGTCTGCCCGGCCTCGCCCCGGACGCGGCGGACGCGGCGGACGCGGCGGCGAGACGCGGCGGCGAGACGCGGCGGCCTGACGGCGATCAGGCCGATTCGATCCGCGAGCGGAACGTGTCGGCACCCTCCACGCTGGCGCCGCCGGCCCACGCCTGATCGGCCAGCCACCGATCAGAGGTCACAACCCGCAGGCTCCCCCGGTCCGGATGGGCCTTGAGGATGCGAACGATCTCATCGTCAGCGGCGTGCGCCCGCGGCCGCGGGGCGTGGGTGACCTCGATCACCGTCGAGCGAATCGGTGGCGAGGGCGGTCGCTCGAAGACGACGGTCACGTCCTCGCCCTCGGCCGCCGCCCAGCGCTCGAGCGTGTCGACCAGCCGGAGCATCGCGGCGTCGCGGTCCTTCCACCAGGCGTCCGGCCGCGTGCCGATCACGTTCATTCCGTCGACGATCCAGCGCACAAGCCTCGCCAGCCTACTCGGCCTCGCCGCGCCGGGGGCGCTGCCGGCCGCGCTTGCGCTCGGACTGGCGCCGCTTGGCCTCGAGGCGCCGCTGGGTCGCGGCGCGCGTCGGCTTGGTGGCCCGACGGGGCCGCTGGACCTCAAGCGCGGCACTCAGCCGGCGCTGCAGTCGCGCGAGCGCCAGCTCGCGGTTCTGGGCCTGGCTGCGGGCGTCCTGCGCGACCGCGGTCACCCGCGGACCGCAGCGGGCACTCACGCGGCGCTTCTGCTCGTCGGTCAGGGAGCTGGAGGCGGCCACGTCGAAGCTCGCCTCGATCCGCGAGGCGGTGACGTTGGCGTGCTGGCCCCCGGGTCCCGAGGAGCGCGAAGCGCGCAGCACGACCTCCCGCAGGGGAATTGCGGCGTGGCGGCCGATCGGCATCGGGTCGTCCATTGCCCCGAAGGATGACCTGTGTCCGAGCGGTGAACATCTGCGGGGCCTCCAGCGCCGCCCGCGGGGGGGCGTGATACGGTCCTGCACCGTAAGGCCGCCCTCGAGGCGGTGATAAGTAGGTGCAGGCCCCGGTGGTAGTCGTAGAACCTCCTCCGCGGTAGCAGCACTTCGAGCTACGGAGGATCACTCCACAATGCCAACCGGAACGGTCAAGTGGTTCAGCGACGAGAAGGGCTTCGGCTTCATCACACCCGATGAGGGCAGCCGGGATCTGTTCGTCCACCACTCGAGCATCCAAGCTGACGGTTACCGCTCACTCGCCGAGGGCGCCAAGGTGTCCTACGAGGAAGAGGCCGGCCCCAAGGGCCCCAAGGCGATCAACGTCAACAAGATCTAGGCACCGCACCTGCTGCGCGGGCGCAGCGGCGTCCGCGCAGCAACGCGCCGGCTCAGTAAGTGGCTGACTGGGTCACGATCTCCTCGCTGGCGACCGCCGGCGGCACTCTCGTCCTGGCCGTAGCCACGTTCAGCTCGGTGCGGTCAGCCAACCGCTCTGCCCGCGTCGCCGAGCTCTCGCTGCTGGCGGGTGTGCGGCCGGTGCTGATCCCCTCGCGGGACGACGATCCCGATGAGCGGGTTCATTTCATCGACGAGCACATCCTGCGCGTGCCCGGGCACGGCGGCCTCGTGGAGCTCTCCGACGGGAACCTCTACTTCGCGATGGCCCTGCGCAACGGCGGCACCGGCCTGGCCGTGCTCCATGGCTGGCGAGCCGAGCCGCTCTCGCGGGAGTCGAATCCACCGGCCCCCAAACTGGAGGATTTCCGCCGCCAGACGCGTGACCTCTACATCCCGGCCGGCGATATCGGGTTCTGGCAGGGGGCGATCCGCGATTCCGCGGACCCGAGCTTCGAGCCGGTGCGACGAGCCGTGGAGTCAGGAGCCAGCGTCACCGTCGATCTGCTCTACGGCGACTACGAGGGCGGGCAGCGCACGATCGCGCGCTTCACCGTCGGCTTCAACGGCGACGATCACCGCGCGCGGGCCGAGGTGGCGCGGTACTGGAACGTGGATCGGCCGGATCCGCGCTGACGCTAGGCGACGCGCCCACCCTCGGGGGTGAGCGGCAACCCGGCGGCGTGCCAGTCGAGCAGCCCACCGGCCATGTTGTGTGCGTCGTAGCCGGCCGTGCGGAAGGCCTCGGTGGCGAGTGCTGATCGGTGGCCGCTGCGGCAGTAGAACACCACCGGCCGGTCCCTGGCGAGCGTCTCGGCCTCCGTTGGCAGCCGCGCAAGCTCGATGTGGCGATCGCCGGCGATCCGGCCCGCGTCGCGCTCCTCGGGCTGGCGCACGTCGATCAGCTCAATCTCGCCGCGACCATGCAGCTCGGAGACCTGAGCGGGGGTGAGGTCGGAGTCCACGAGGCCAGGGTAGCGCCAGTGCCGCGGGCCTCGGGTGAGGGGCACATAACCCTGCTGGTGACATAGATCCTGCAATTCAGCTAGTCTGCCGCGCCAAGAACACCAATAGCCGAGTCCTCGGAGCCCAGAGCCTCCGGGGAGCGGGGAACCCATCGGAGCCATCCGGCTCCAGGGGCGAATCGCCGGAACACCGGCGTAGCGCTACCTCTTCAGCGCGAGCCCGACAGCTAACCCCGTAGGCGCCAGCGAGAGGACGATCTTCCCTTGTCGTACGCCCGCGCTCGTCGCACCATCTTCGCCGCAGCCGCCGCGCTCATCCTGAGTGCCTGTGTCTCCACGCGGGCCCTCGCCGCTTCGGGCGGAGCCTCCGCCAGCGGCTCGAGCGCCGCGACGGCGACCACCGCTGACGGTCACCACTATCCGGGCGACTCGCGCCACCTCGGCGATCGGGTCCTCCATGAGGGGATGAGCGGTCATGACGTGCGCGTCCTGCAGGACTTCCTCACCCGCGCCGGCTTCCCGACGCCGATCGTGGGCAATTTCGGCCCCTACACGCTGCACCAGGTGCTGGCCTTCCAGCACAAGCATCACCTGCAGCCGACTGGTGTGGTCACGTACAAGGTCTCGGTGTCACTGCGCATGGTGGCCGCCGGAGTCCAGCGGTCGCTGGAGGGAAGCGGTCCGGTCGGCCACGCGTACATCCGCAACGGGCTGGCCGTCGCTCCGTCCAACGCCCCGGCCGCGGTCAAGGCCGTCATCGCCGCCGGCAACCGAATCGCCTTCAAGCCCTACCTGTGGGGCGGAGGCCACGGAAGCTGGAACAGCTCGGGCTACGACTGCTCGGGCTCGGTCAGCTACGCGCTACACGGGGGCGGTCTGATCTCCTCCCCGCAGGACTCAAGCGGCCTCGAGTCCTACGGGAGCAGCGGCGCCGGGCGCTGGCTCACGATCTGGACCAACTCCGGGCACGCGTACATGTATGTCGCCGGCCTGCGGTTTGATACCAGCGCCCAGGGCGAGACCGGCGGGTCCCGCTGGACGAGCCAGGGCCGCTCGAACGCCGGTTTCATCGACCGCCACCCGAGCGGGTTCTAGATCCGGCCGGCGGCGGCACGACAGTTGCGGCCGTCCGGCTAGGAGACGACGCGATAGACGCCGGTCGCCCGGGCGATCGGTGCCACCGTTGAGTTTGCGCCGACGAACCTTGGGTACAGGTAGGCGCACACCCGGCGGCGCCCGGTGCGGCTCGCCGCCAGCCGGTCGCCGCGCGAGAACGGCGAGCTCGGCTCGAAGGCCCCCACGCGCTGGGGCGAGCCCGGCGGCGCGAGGTAGAACTCGATCGCCCGGACCTGAGCGTTCTCGAGCTGGGCGGTCAGCTTGCACGGGCTGGGGTTGAATTGGATCAGCGAGACGAGGTAAGCCCGGCCAGAAAGCTCGGCCCGGAGGTAGGACCCGGTGAGAGTGATGGTGTAGACGCCGCCGCGGTGCACGCGGGCTGGGACCTTGACCTTGAGCGAGGCCGCTGCGGCGGGCGCCGCTGAGGCGACGGGCACGGTCAGGGCGGTCAGGCAGCCGAGCAGCGCCGCACGCCGGGCCGACGCGGCGGAGCGAGCTTGGAGGAAGTCGATCGGTCTCGCCACGGCTGCGATGGTAGCCCGCCGTCAATCGCCGGCGCGCGGGGTGACGTAGCATCCATCTCGATGTCCGCCATCGCCGAGCTCTACACGATCCCCCAGGAGTATCTCGACTTCCGCGACACGATCCGTCAGATCGCGCGGGAGCGGATCGCCCCGCGGGCTGCGGAGATCGACGAGAAGGCCGAGTATCCGCAGGACCTGCGCGAGCTGCTCGCCGAGCAGGACGTCCTCGGGCTGCCGTTCGAGACCGAGTACGGCGGTACCGGCACCGGGACATTGATGCTGAACATGGCGGTCGAGGAGATCGCCAAGGCCTGCGCGTCGACGGCATTGATCCTCATGATCCAGGAGCTCGGAACGCTGCCGATCAAGCTGTTCGGCAGCGAGGAGCTGAAGTCCCGCCTACTGCCGCGCTGCGCAAGCGGCGAGTGGTCGCCCGCCTTCGCCCTGTCCGAGCCAGAGGCGGGCTCCGATCCGGGCGGCATGATCACCCGGGCCCAGCGCGACGGTGACGAATGGGTGATCGACGGGACCAAGAACTGGATCACCAATCTCGGCGTGGCTGACTTCTACGTCGTCTTCGCGGTCACCGATCGCGAGGTCGGCCATTCCCGGGGCATCACCGCGTTCGTGGTCGAGGCCGATCGGCCCGGATTCAGTGTCGGCAAGCTCGAGCACAAGCTCGGCATCCGTGGCTCGCCGACTGGTCAGCCGATCTTCGACGGCGTGCGAGTGCCGGACGGCAACGTGATCGGGGAGGTCGGTGAGGGCTTCAGGGTGGCGATGACCACGCTCGACCGCTCGCGCCTCGGCGTGGCCGCGCAGGCGCTGGGCATCGCTCAGGGTGCCACCGACTATGCCGCCGCCTACGCCCGTGAGCGTACGCAGTTCGGCAAGCCGATCAACGCCTTCCAGGCAATCCAGTTCAAGCTGGCCGACATGGAGACGCAGTGCGCGGCTGCGCGCGAGCTGCTCTACCAGGCCTGCGCCAAGATCGACCGCGGAGACGCCGACCTAGGCAAGTACTCGGCCATGGCCAAGCTGTTCTGCTCCGATGTGGCGATGGAGGTGACCGTGGAAGCGGTCCAGGTGCTCGGCGGGTACGGCTACGTCAAGGAGTATCCGGTCGAGCGCATGCTCCGCGACGCGAAGATCACCCAGATCTACGAGGGCACCAACGAGATCCAGCGACTCGTGATCGCCCGGACGCTGAGGTAACAGGATCGCCATGTCAGGGTCGCCGCCGACGCTTCGCCGCATCTTGACCTCCGCACTGGCGGCGCTCACCATCGGCCTCGGCGTCGTGAGCCTGCTGACCGGCTTCAGCGACTCATTCCCGCTGCGACTTCTGCAGGGCATCGCCGTGTTCGGCGCGGGCGCGGTGATCGTCGGCTGCGCGGCGATCTTCGTGATGATCCGGCTTGCCGGCTGGCGCGAGCCAGAGTCTGAGCTCGACTTCGAGGCCATCGTCCAGCGCGCCGAGCGGCTCGCCGCCGAGGACTCGTGGGGCGACACCGAGGACTCGTGGGGTGACACCGAGGACTACGGGAGCGACGACGGCGAGGATGACGACGATGACCTCTTCGACCCGAGCAACGAGGAGGACTTCCGTGTGCTCGTCCGCGCGGCGATCGACGATCTCCCGCTCGAGTTCCACCGCGCCCTCGAGCACGTGGCGATCGTCATCTCGGACGGCGGACACCGGCAGCGCGCCTACGGCCTGTACCAGGGAGACACCGTGGCCCAGGACTACTTCCACGACCGGATCGTGATCTTCCGCGACACGCTGGTCCGTGACTTCGGGCACGATCCCGAGCTGTTGAAGGCGCAGGTCACCCGCACCGTCCGTCATGAACTCGCCCATCACCTGGGCTGGGACGAGCGGGGCGTGCGCGGGCTGGGACTCTAGCTCTCGCGCCAGGTGAAGGTGGTCGTCGCGCCTGCCGGTTGGCGGTAGAGGAGTGTGCGCCCGTGCCAGCTCACTCCAAACTGGATGGGTCCGGGTGAGCTGTTGTAGTTCACGAGTACCCTTTCGCCGTCAGGGTTGACGAACGCGACGTCGTCGAGGCCGACAGTCGGCCGGTACAACTCGCCCGCGTTCGCTTCGTCGGTCACGAACGTGTTGGCGCCGATTCGCACAGCACCGCGGGCGACGTACTTGCTCACTTGTCCGAGCTGGTAGTACCAGAGCCCGGGTTGTGCGCTGTGGGTCGCCCTATCGACGGTGACGAGTCCTATGCAATGTAGGCACCAGGTGCCCGGGGGCTGCACAGGTCCGCCGGCGGGATCGAGCGCGAAGTTCCAGAGGGCGACGACGCTGGCCCAGTTCCGAAGCGAGCCGATCAGCACCTGCGCAGCGGTGAAGCCGACGAGCTCGGGCGAGCATTCGTTGACGAGCTGGGTCAGCCGCGGCGCCAGCGCGTGCAACAGCGTCATGACCGCCGGACTGCCGAGATAGCAGTGCCAGGAGATGCCGGTGAGGCCCGCGGCGGCGGGGGAGCGAGCCAGCGCTGCGGCATACGCCGCCATGGTCCAGCTCATATCGAGGCCGTAGACCTTAGGCCGCAGCCGGGCCGCCGCGAGTGCGGGGTACAGGTATCGCGTGAGGAACGCTGCCTCGTCCGGCTCCGGTAGGTTCATCGCCGGATCCTCGGCGACGCCCGGCTCGTTCTGCGGTGTGACGGCGTCGACCGTTACGTCGTGGCGCCGATAGGCCTGCAGGAACTTGACGAAGTATGCGGCGTACAGCGGGTAATAGACGGGCAGGAGGGTCCCGGTATTGCGGACGTTGTCGAACCGGTGGTTCGTCTTCATCCAGGCGGGGGCGCTCCACGGATTGGCGATGATGAAGAGCTTCGGGTCGATGGCGCGGGCTTGGCGCAGGGTGGGGATGATGTAGGGCAGGTCGTGGGCCACGGAGAAGTGCCTCAGGCCGGGATCGGACTTGCCCGGCATGTCGTCGTAGCTGTAGGGCTTGCCTCTCGCCGTGAAGTCGGAGGCGCCCATCGGCAGGCGGATGTAGTTCAGATCGATCCCGGTGGGGCTGAACAGCTCCCGCATCAGGCCGTTGCGAGCGGCAGGCGTGAGTGCGTCGCGGATCAGGAAGGCCGAGCTGTCGGTGAGCGCAGCGCCGAATCCGAGGATCGTCTGGTAGCGGACGCGGTCCTGGACGTGTACGACCATCGGCACCCGCGCACCGCCCGGCTCCATCCGCATGTCCGGCAGGCGCTGCATCCGCTGTGAGAGGTCGGCCGTTGTCTGCACGACGTGGACCACGACCCCCCGGGGATGACCTCCGTATCTGTTTGGCCCGTGTCGCTCGTGCGCCACGAGTTCCGTCACCACGGCAGCGGCGAGCACAGCGATCACAACAGCGAGCCACCGCGCGTTCAGGCTTAGCCGCACGGAGTCCCCTCAACGATCCGCGCGCGCAAGCATCCATCCTGCCACTCTCGCAGCTGTCGTCGCCCCGCTGCCGACCACTTGACACCTAGTGCTCTGACGAGCCTTCACTCCTTTGCAGCGAGACTTCCCGACGGCGTTGTCAAACCGCTGTTGCCGAGGAACTTATCGCGAGCAATCCGCCTGCGAAGCAGTTGCAGCGTGCCAAACAGGTCCGAGCACGGCACGCCTGGCGCTGATTATTTCCAGGTGAAGGTGGTCATTGCGCCTGCCGGTTGGCTATAGAGGAGCGCGCGCCCGTGCCAGCTCACGGCAAACTGGATGGACCCGGGTGAGCTGTTGTAGGCCACGAGCACCTTCTCGCCGCCGGGATTAACGAACGCGACATCGTCCAGTCCGATGGTTGGCTCGTAGTAGTAGAAAGCGTTCAGCCCATAGGTCACGAACGTGTTTGTGTCGATCCGCACGGCGCCGCGGGCGACGAACTTGCTCGTCTGCCCTAGCTGGTAGTACCTGAGGCCCGGTAGTACCGATTGGGTGCGCTTGTCGACGATCACGAGGCCTCGGCAGCCCGGGCACCTTCCGTCGGGGGGTTCCACAGGTCCGCCGGCGGGATCGAGCGCGAGGTTCCAGAGGGCGACGGCGCTGGCCCAGTTTCGAAGCGACCCGATCACCACTTCTGCGGTGGAGAATGGCCTGACCTCGGGTGAGCATTCGTTGACGAGCTGGATCAGTCGGGGGGCCAGCGCATGGAGCTGCGTCATGACCGTCGGGGTGCCGCGGTAGCAGTGCCAGGACATCCCCGAGAGGCCCTCGGCAGTGCGCCGGCCGGCCAGCGCATCGGCGTACGCAAACATATCCCACCCCATGTCGAGCCCGTAGACCTGGGTGCTCAGCCCGGCTGCCGTGAACGAGGGGTGCAGGTACCGGGTGAGGAACATCGCTTCATCCGGCTCTGATAGGTCCATCCCGGGATCGGCCGCGACGCCCGGCTCGTTCTGCGGTGTGACGGCGTCGACCGTTACGTCGTGGCGGCGATAGGCCTGCAGGAACTTGACGAAGTACGCTGCAAACGGTGCGTAATCAGCGGGCAGGAGGTGCCCGGTGTTGTGGCGGTCGTCAGAGCGTTGGTTCGTCTTCATCCAGGCGGGGGCGCTCCACGGATTGGCGATGATGAAGAGCTTCGGGTCGATGGCGCGGGCTTGGCGCAGGGTGGGGATGATGTAGGGCAGGTCGTGGGCCACGGAGAAGTGCTTGAGGCTGGGATCCGATTTGCCCCGCGGCATGTCGTCGTAGCTGTACGGCTTTCCTGTGGCCGTGAAGTCGGAGGCGCCCATCGGCACGCGGATGTAGTTCAGATCGATTCCGCGGGAGCTGAACAGATCTCGCATCACTCTGTTGCGGGCGGAGCGGCCGAGCTCATCGTGTAGCAGCCATGCGGAACTGTCGGTGAGCGTGGCGCCGAATCCCAAGATCGTTTGGTAGTGGACGCGATCCTGGACGTGGATATCCATCGGCGTCAGGGCACTGCCCGGTTCCATCCGCACGTCTGGAAGGCGCTGCATCCGCTGCGAGAGGTCGGCCGTTGTCTGCACGACATGGACAACAATTCCGGCAGGACGGGTCAGCGAGGGTGCCGACCTGCGGACCCAGCGAACGGCTCGTGCATGGCCGAAACCACCGATGGGCATGGCGGTCGTGGAACGTGGGAGGGCGATGAGCGCGACAGCTCCGAGCGCCGCGACGGTCGTGGCGCGCCGTCGCGCGCTGAGCGCTACGGGCACGAGGTCACCTCAACGTCACCATGCGGCCCATGATCCCGCCACGGTACCGCTCACGTCCGATGCTCCGGCAGACCTTCCCTCACGCAGCCAGATCCGGCACCCCCTACGATTCCAGGCCCCTGAACCAGCACTCATCCAGGAGACTTCATGCCCGAAGCCGTGATTGTAGATGCCATCCGGACGCCCATCGGGCGGGCGATCAAGGGCTCACTGAAGACCGTCCGCGCCGATGAACTGGCCGCGATCCCGATCCGCGCGCTCGTCGAGCGCAACGAGGAGGTGGACTTCGGCCAGACGACCGACGTGCTGATGGGCGCCGCCTCGGGCATCGGCGAGCAGGGGTACAACGTCGGCCGCAACGCGGCCCTGCTGGCCGGGCTCGACCACCATGTCCCGGGCTGCACCGTCAACCGCTTCTGTGCGTCCTCGCTGATGACGATCCGGATGGCCTCGCACGGGATCAAGGCGGGCGAGGGCGACCAGTACATCGCCGCAGGGGTCGAGGCGGTCTCACGCGCCGGGCTCGGGGCGGGGATGATGGACGAGGCCAAGCATCCGAAGCTGAACGGCTCCGAGGGCTCCCTCTACGACGTCTACATCCCGATGGGGCTGACGGCCGAGAACGTGGCCGAGCGCTGCAAGGTCAGCCGCGAGGCCCAGGACGAATGGGCGGTCATCTCCCAGAACCGGGCTGTCGACGCGCGCGACTCCGGGCATTTCCAGCGCGAGATCGTGCCGGTCACCGTGCCGGCCCACAAGGACACGGACAAGGAGGGCAACGAGATCCATGTCGAGGAGACCGTCGTCGACACCGACGACGGACCCCGCCCGGGGACCACGATGGAGGGGCTCGGCAAGCTCAAGCCCGCGTTCAAGGAAGGCGGGACGGTGACCGCCGGGAACTCGTGCCCGCTCAATGACGGCGGCGCGGCGGTGCTCGTCATGTCCGACGAGAAGGCCCGAAGCCTCGGTCTCGAGCCCAAGGCGCGGATCATCGCCTCGACCGTGGCGGCGATCCGGCCAGAGATCATGGGCCTCGGGCCGATCCCGGCCATCCAGGCTCTGCTGAAGGACGCAGGCATGACCATCGACGACATCGACATCGTCGAGATCAACGAGGCCTTCGCGGCGCAGATCGTCCCCTGCAAGGACGATCTGAACATCCCCGAGGAGAAGCTCAACCCGTTCGGCGGCGCGATCGCCCTCGGGCACCCTTTCGGCATGACGGGGGCGCGGATCATGACCACGCTGATCAATGGTCTGCAGGCCCGTGATGGCACGTACGGCATCGAATCGATGTGCGTCGCCGGCGGCATGGGCCAGGCGATGCTGATCGAGCGGCTGTCCTAGCGGGCGGGCGGGTCTTCGTCGGTTGACGGTTGGTCGGGCGCGGGCTCAGCGCCTGACGGTCAACTCTCCAGTGCGGCAAGCTCCGCGCGCAGATCCTCGGCGGCGCGCAGCAGCGGCGGCGCGAGGTCGCGGTCGGCCAGCAGCCCGAAGCACACCGTCCCGTCGTAGCTGAGGACGCCGACGGTCAGCCCCTGGTTGGCGGGGTTGAGTGGCACGACCGGATACACCTCGCGCATGCGCACGCCGCTGAGGAAGAACGGCTGCTGCGGGCCGGGGATGTTCGACACCACGAGATTGAAGGCACGCACCGTCCCCAGCGCCCTGGCCAGCAGCCCCGAGACGAGCGGCGGAGCCCAGCCGGCCGCGCCGACCATCAGCGCGCCGGCCCGGACCGCGGCGGAGCGCTTCAGCTCCTGGGTCTGCACCGAGACCGCGCGGATCCTCCCCTCGAGGGTCGGCTCCTCCACGGGAAGGTCGACGAACACGGTCGAGATGCGGTTGCCGAGCTCTCCGGCCGCGTCCGGCTCACGCACGTCGACCGGGACCAGCGCCACCGGCGCGCGCGTGATCGGTTCCTCGAGATCCGTGCCCGCCGCCTCTAGATAGCGGCCGAGCATGCCGGCGACGATCGCGAGCACGGCATCGTTCACCGTTCCCCCGGCTGCCTTGCCCGCCCGCTTGATGGCGGCCAGGTCGGCGTGAGCGACGGCATAGCGGCGGTTGGGCGAGATCGAACGGTTGAGCGGAGTCATCGGGGCCTGCGGCCGGGTGCGGGCCAGCTCGAGCGCCACCTCCGTCCCACGGCGGACGTCCGCTGCGGCGCGGCGCGGGTCGGGGTCGAGGGCGCGCAGCATCCCGTCGAGCATCAGCTTCGGGGCCACGCCGAGCGGGCGGCTGGCCAGCAGCGTCACGTGACGGCGAAGGTCGTAGCTGCGGGGGGTCCACTCCCGCTCGGGGGGAGGGATCTCGAGCGGCTCCTCGCTGGGGTCGAGAACGAGCGCCGCCATCCCGATCGCCGCCATCCCGTCGACGAGCGCGTGGTGGACCTTGAACAGCAGGCCGGTGCGCCCGCCGGTCAACCCCTCGATCAGGGTGGCCTCCCACAGCGGTCGTGAGCGGTCGAGCCGATGCGAGAACTCGCGGCCGACCAGCGCGCCGAGCTCCGCGTCGCCGCCCGGCTCGGGCAGGCTGGCCTGCCGCACGTGCCAGTCGAGGTCGAAGCCGCGGTCATCGATCCAAACGGGGTTGGCGAGGCCGAGCGGAGGCTCCTCGAGCCGCTGGCGCAGCCGCGGGATCAGGTGGATGCGCTCCGCGATCCGCTCTGCGACCATCGCCCGGCGCAGTGGCGGCTCGGAGTCGAAAACGAGTAGCCCGCCGACGGCCATATTGATCGGTCCGCGCTCGGCGGCGAGTGAGGAGCGATCAGCTGCGGAGAGCTCCTCGGTCATGTCGACACCCTACTGTTCCCCCATGGACGATTCGCGTTCGGATGGCACCGCAGGCGAGTGGGACAGCAGCGGCAATTTCGGAGTGGATCGCAGCGTCGGCACCGCGGGTTCGCTGGCCACCTCGCGCAGCGTCGGCACGGCCGGGAGCATCGGCACGGTCGGCAGTGTGGCCACCGCGGGAAGCGTCGCCACCGCGCTGTCGGCGGCGACAGCCGGCTCGCTGCTGACGCTGCTCTCGATCGCGAGCGCAGGCTGCATCGCCTGCGCGGCCTGCATTCGCTGCGCGGGCTGCATCGCGTGCCTCGGTTGCGTCCGCTGCAGCCGCTGTGTGGGCTGCATCGGCTGCGTGCGCTGCACGAACTGCGTCGGGCTGCGGTTCGCGGTGGGAAGGGACGGAGAGCGGCGCTAGCGCCGCCGCGCGAGCGACAGCGAGAACAGGTCCTGCTCGTCCGTGTACCAGTGGTCGAGTTCGAGCCCCGCCGCCTCGAGGTCGGCCTCCACCCGGGCGCGGGTGAACTTGGCGCTGATCTCGGTCCGCAGCTCCTCGCCGACCGCGAACTCGATCCGCAGGCCAAGCTCGCCGATCAGCACCGAGCACGGCCGCCGGGCCCGGAGGCGCATCTCGATCCACTCGTGGCGGCGGTCGAAGAAGGCCACGTGGTCGAACGCCTCAGGTACGAAGTCTGCGTGCAGCTCGCGGTTGATGACGTGGAGCACGTTGCGGTTGAACTCGGCGGTCACGCCGGCGCCGTCGTCGTAGGCGGCTTCGATGATCCGCGGATCCTTGACCAGGTCGCAGCCGAGCAGCAGCCGGTCCTCGGGGCCGAGCAGCGCCGAGATGCTGCGCAGCATGCGGCGGCGCGAGCCGGGCGGGAAGTTCCCGATCGTGCCGCCGAGCAGCGCGACGATCCGCGGCGATCCGTCGCCGTCGGGGATCCGCTCGAGATGGCGCTCGAAGTCGCCGATCACCCCGTGGACACGAAGCTGCCGGTAGCGGTCGACGAGCTCCTGCGCGCCCGCCCGGACGACGGTCTCGGAGACGTCGAGCGGCACGTAACGGCTCAGGGTGCCGGCGGCGTGCATCGCATCGAGCAGGATCTGCGCCTTCTCGATCGAGCCCGATCCGAGCTCGACCAGCTCCCCGGCGCCGGTGGCGGCGATGATGGCGTCGGCCTCGTCAATGAGGATCGACTTCTCCGCGCGAGTCGGGTAGTACTCGGGGAGCTCGCAGATGCGCTCGAACAGCTCCGAGCCGCGGGCGTCGTAGAAGTGCTTGGGCGGGAGCTCCTTGAACGGGCGGGTAAGGCCGTCGAGCACGTCGTAGGCGAGCGAGCGCTCCTCGAGCTCGGACAGCCAGGACTCGATCCGGATCTCCTCGGTGCCGGGTGCGGCGCTCATGAGTCGAGATCCCGGGCAAGGCGGAAACCGGCGAAGATCTGGCGGCGCTCGGGGTAGTCCCAGTTGCGGAAGGTGGGGGAGATGACCCGGGTGCGGGTGGCCCACGAGCCGCCGCGGAGAACGCGGTACACGTTGCCGAAGAACACCTCCGAGTACTGCCGGTAGGGATAGGCGATGAAGCCGGGGTAGCCGTCGAAGCAACTCGACGTCCACTCCCAGACCTCGCCGATCAACCCGTGAATCCCGGGAGGCGAGGCGCCGGCGGGGTGCGCACCCACCGGGGTGGTGCCGCCGCCGAGCTGATCGACGTTCGCGTGGAGACCGGCCTGAAGCTCATCCTCGCCCCAGGGATTGGCCCGGACGGAATTCCGCTCCTGGTCCCAGGTCGCCGCCTTCTCCCACTCCGTCTCGCTTGGGAGTCGCGCTCCTTGCGCGCGGGCGAAGGCGTCGGCCTCGAACCAGGAGACGTGGATCACGGGTCGATCAGGGTCAAGCGCTTCGAGCTTCCCCAGCCGCCACTCCGCATCCAGCGTCGCGGCCCAGCTCAGGGGTCTGGTGATGTCGTACTGCTCCTTCCACGACCAGCCCTCGTCCGACCACCATTCGCGGCGCTCGTAGCCGCCGCCCTCGACGAAGGTCAGATACGAGCCGTTGGTGATCGGTGAGCGCCCGATCAGATAGCCACGGACGTCGGTGCGGTGCCGCGGGCGCTCGTTGTCGTAGGCGAACCCGGCGTCGCCGGCGCCCATCAGGCACTCACCGCCGGGGATCTCGACGAGCTCGTGCCCGGTCAGTCGGCAGGGCTCGGCGATCGGCTCGGGGCGCCGTCCGCTGAGCTCGTAGTCGCGCAGCCGAGCCAGCTGGATCGTCTGGAGCATCGTCTCGCAGTGCTGCTGCTCATGGCGCACGACCAGCTCGAGGATCTTCCCGTCGTCGAGCCCGCGCTCGTCGATCACCTCGAGCGTGCGGTCGCGCACCTGCTCGAGATAGGTCCGGGCCTCCGCGGGCCGCAGGAACGGCAGTTCGCCCCGGCCGGAGCGCGGAGTCTCGAAGGCGTCGTAGACATCGGCCAGGTCCTCGCGCAGCAGCGGACGTCTCCCATGGCGGTGGACCATCCAGAGGTCCTCGAAGGCGGCAATGTGGCCAAGATCCCAGACCAGTGGGCTCATCAGGGTCGAATGGACCCGCTCCAGATCGGCCTCGGAGATCGAGGCCACGAGCGCCAGCGTCCGCTGGCGGGCATCCCTGAGCGCGTCGAGTGCCGCCGCCGCCGTCAGATCCTCTGTGGCTGCGAAAGGAGTGGCCATTCCCTGGGAGTGTTCCATGCCCGGGGTGGCGGCCTGTGAAACCTTTTAGTGCATTGCGTAGCGCAGGTACAACGAGCCCCTGCGCTCAAGGAGCCAGCGCAGCTCCATCTCCGCCGGCGCGGGAAGCTCTGGCCCGGCGGTGATCCCCGGCCCGTCGCCGCCGCCGGCGAGCTTCGGCGCCAGGGTGAGGAACAGCTCGTCGACGAGCCCCGACGAGAGCAGCGCGGCGAACAGGGTCGGGCCGCCCTCGCACAGCAGCGATCGGACCCCGAGCTCGGCGCGCAGATGTGCCAGCACCGTCGCCGGCGTGAGCTGAGCCGGATCAAGGCGGACCACCCGCACGTGCGCCGCAAACGGGGTCGCGTCCAGCTCATGAGGGGTGTAGATCACCACCCTGGCCTCGGGTTCGGCGAGCAGCGGGATATCGAGGGGGATGTCGCCGCTGCGCGACATCACACAGGCCAGCGGCTCGGCCGGAAGTCCCCGCTGCAGCCGGCGCTCGCGGCGCTCGGGCTTGCCCAGAATGCGGCCGTAGGTCTCGGTGCGCAGCGTCCCCGTACCCGCTATCACCGCATCGACCTGCTCGCGCAGGCCGTGGAACATCGCGCGGTCGCCGTCGTCTCCGATCGGACCCGAGCGCCCTCCGATGCTGGCCCGCCCGTCGACCGTGGAGGCGAAGTTGGCCACGGTGTAGGGCCGCTGCTCGGGGGCGCGCCCGCCGAGCGCGAGCATGGCCAGCAGCGCCTCAATCGGGGCGGCGCCGGGTTCCGGCAGGAGCTGGCGGAAGTCCATCGTGGATCCGCGAACCTACCAGCCCGACCGCAGGCCGGTGTGCTGCGACGACGGGCACCTGAAACCGGTTAGGCTGCCCGCCCGTGGACGTCAAGCAGCTCGACCGCGGAGAGTTAATCGCCGTGCTGGGGGGCGTCCTGCTCGGCATCTCACTGTTCCTGCCGTGGTACGACCTCGCCAACGCCAATGCGGTCCTGAACAGTTGCCACGGCCCGAATTCCTCCTGCACCGGCTGGGCGTCGCTGACGATCCTCCGTTACCTGCTGTTATTGGCCGCGGTCGCGCCGGCGATCCTCGCCTACATCATCTTGCGAGGGCATGCCCTGTCGTGGCCCCGGGGGGAGTTGACCGCGGTCACCGCGCTCGCCGCGCTGACCTTCACGGTGTTCCGCGGCGTGATCGACCGGCCGGGCGAGCCGCCTGGACAGATCAGCATCGGTTACGGTTGGCTCGTGGCACTGGTCGGCGGTCTGCTCATTCTCGTCGGTTCGATCTGGCGCTCGCGCGAGAGCTCGGCACGGCGCAAGCCGCCAGGAGTTCTGTGAGCGGCGGCAGGGGCAGCGCGCGGCCAGATCGCAATCTGGCCCTCGAACTCGTTCGCGTGACCGAGGCGGCCGCGCTGGCCGCCGCCCGGATGGTCGGGCGCGGCGACAAGGAGGGTGCCGATCAGGCCGCGGTCGACGCGATGCGCAGCGTCCTCGACGGCATATCGATGGACGGCTTCGTGGTCATCGGCGAGGGCGAGAAGGACGAGGCTCCGATGCTCTACAACGGCGAGAAGATCGGCGACGGCAGCCCGCCCCAGGTCGATATCGCCGTCGACCCGCTCGAGGGGACGCGGCTGACTGCGCTCGGCATGCCCAGCGCGATCGCGGTGATCGCGCTCGCCGAACGCGGCGCGATGTTCGATCCCGGGCCCTGCGTCTACATGGAGAAGATCGCCGGCAGCGCCGAGATCGCCGATCTGCTCGATCTCGACCGGCCGCTGACGGAGACGCTTGCCCTGATCGCCGAGCGCAAGCACATCGACATCCGCGACGTGATGGTGGTGATGCTCGACCGTGAGCGCCATCACGAGGCGATGCAGCAGGTGCGGGACGCCGGTGCCCGCGTGCGGCTGATCATGGACGGCGACGTCTCCGCGGCGCTGCTCGCGGTGAGTGAGAACTCCCCCGTCGACCTGCTCTGGGGGATCGGCGGGACGCCCGAGGGGGTCATCTCAGCCTCGGCCATCAAGTGCACCGGCGGCCAGTTGCTGGGTCGGTTGTGGCCACGCAACGACGAGGAGCGCACGGCCGCGCGGGACGCCGGGTACGACCTCTCGAAGGTTCTGACCGCGGACGACCTCGTGGCCGGCGATGACGTGTTCTTCTCCGCCACCGGAGTCACCGACGGTGACGTGCTCCAGGGGGTGCGCTACCAGGGCGACCGGGGCGCGAGCACCGAGTCACTGGTGATGCGCTCGCGCTCGGGCACGGTGCGGCGGGTCTCGGCTCGGCACGACCGGGCCAAGATGCGTGCGCTGCGCGGCGTGCGCTTCGGCTGACCCGGACCTGCCGCTACGGCTGGGCGCTCGGCGCCCGCGGACTGTCCGCGGCGCCGTCAGCCGCAGCGCTGCTTCCGTCGCCGTTCGCTCCCCCGGCCTCGGCCAGCTGCCCGATCTTCGACGGCTCGAGGTGCAGCGCGGCCAGCGAGCGCAGGAAGGCGTGGGTGACGAGCACGTGGACGACGGACTGGGTCGCCATGTACACGAGGGTGCTGAAGCCCGAGGCGATCGAGGGGTAGAAGTTGGCCACCTCGACCTCGATGTAGAGCTTGCGGCGGTCGGCATTGTCGGTGGACATGCCCAGGCGGCGGACATCGACGGCGAGGAAGCCCGAGCCCTGACCGCTGCGGGCCACGAGCAGCCCGTCGCGGATCTGCCAGGAGACCTTGCCGTGATCGGCCTCCATCAGGTACTCGGGGGGCTCGAAGCGCAGCAGGGTCAGCGGCCGGAGCAGGAGCATCACGCGCCGCTCGTTCTCGCCGTAGCTGACCCGGATCAGCCCGAGGGTGACGCGCGAGAGGAAGCGCCAATACGTCCGGGCCAGGTTCTCCAGGTTGCGCGGAGTCCACAGGCGATCGAGATCCTCGGGGGCGATCAGCAGCTCGGCCGACTGCACCGAGCGCACCGCCCCGTCGCGCGCCACCACGGTCGATTTCCGGGGTGAGACGATCAGGGCCTGCGCGGGCAGCCGCTGGCGCCGGCGGAGCCAGGCGAAGACGATGCCACCGAGCAGGACGATCAAGGCGAGAATTGCGTTCACAGGGGGATTCTGAACACTTTGCCAGTCCGCCCGCCCGCCGGCTTGCGGTCCAGCGGCTTTAGTTCGGAAGCGGCTCGAGCGAAACCGTCGCGCCGGCCGGGAGCTCGCCCTCGCCGGAGGGGATCATCGCCAGCGCGTCGGCGCCCAGCACCGAGGACAGCATGTGCGAGCCCTGGGGCCCGTTGGGCGTGGCGTAGCTGGCGCCGTCGCGACGCTCGAGCCGAACCCGCACCGCCTGTTCACGGGCGCGGTTGCGTCGCACCGGCTCGGTCAGCCGGGCCTCGCGGTCGAGCTGCCGCACCGGTCGGGAGCCGAGCATCTTGCTCAGGGCGGGGCGCACGAACAGGGCGAACGTCACCGCGGCCGAGACCGGGTTTCCGGGCAGCCCGAACACCAGCTTGTCGCCGAGCGTTCCGAACCACGTCGGCTTGCCGGGCTGGAGCGCCACGCCCCAGAACACCTCGCTGACGCCGAGCGCGGCCAGGGCCGGCTTGACGTGGTCGTGGGGGCCGACCGAGACCCCGCCCGAGATGACCACGACATCGGCGTTGTCGATGGCCTCGCCGAGGGCGGCCTCGGTCGCCGCGAGGTCGTCGCGCAGTCGCTCGGCCTGACGCGTCGCCGCGCCGCTGTGCTGCGCCAGGGCGGTGAGCATCGGGGCGTTGGAGTTGTGGATCTCGCCCGGCGCAAGCGGCTCTCCGGGGGCTCGCAGTTCATCGCCGGTGCAGAGCACCCGGACGGTGGGTCTGACCGTCACCTCGACTTGTCCCGCCCCCGCGGCGACCGCCGCGGCGAGCTCCGCGGCCCCGAGCGCCGTCCCCGCGGGGAGCACCGATTGACCCCGGGCGAGGTCCTCACCCGCCCCACGGACGTTCGAGCCAGGCTCGACCGGTGCCGTGGTCTCGATCGCGCCGTCGCGCAGGACGACGTCCTCCTGGCGGATGACCGCGGTGGCGCCCGCCGGAACCGCTGCTCCCGTGGAGATGCGGATCGCGCCGCCGTCGGCCAGCGCCAGGGGGGAGGGGGCACCGGCGCGGGCCTCGCCGCTCACGGTCAAGGTGCGGCCGGCCGGTCCGGAATGGATCGCGTAGCCGTCCATGGCCGAGGACGGGAACGGAGGCACGTCATCCGCGGCGCGCAGCTCCGCGGCCAGCACCCGGCCGAGGGCATCCTCAACCGCAATCACTTCGTGGCCGAGCGGCGTCACCGCGTCGAGGACGCGGGCGCGGGCATCGGCGATGGAGATCAGGACCATGCGTGGATTCTCGCGTCTTGCGACAACCGGCGGTGTGTGGGGTGGACGCGACTGGCCCGCGTGATAAAAGAGCACCTATGCCGTCGGGTGCTCCACGGCGCCGGCGTGCGCGCCCCGTTTCCGACGCGCCCGTTGATGCGCTCCTTCTCAGGACCGAGGACCTGGCCAAAGGCTGGCTCCTGGCGCTGCTGGAGGACGCTCCGCTCGACGATGCGCCCGCGATCCTCGCTGCCGACCTGGCTCGTCAGGGCCCGCGCGTGTGCGGCGCCGTGCTGCGGGCACTGGCCAGCGATGAAGACCTGCGCCGGCTGGAGCCAAACGGCATGCTCGAGCCGCTGGTGGCCGAGGTGGGCGTGTTCGCCGGAGCGGACACCGTCGCGGCGACCTCGCGCGCGGTCCAGGCGCTCGGCGCGATCATCTGGGCCGCGCTCCGCGCCGAGCTCTCCTGGACCGATCCCGATCTCGTGTCCGAGCTCGCCGAGCGGCTGTCGCTCGTGCTTGAGCTGGTGCGGGAGGCCGCGTTGCGTGAGGCGCCAGGGTCCCTTGGTGAGGCGCCAGGGTCCTCTGGTGAGGCGCCAGGGTCGTCCGGTGAGGCGCCAGGGTCGCTGCACGCCGTCGCGCCGCCCGGGGCCGATTGGGAGGCTCTCGCTCAGGGGTCGGCCGCCCCGGACGCGGCCGCCGACGAGCAGCAGGCGGCCCACCCGCCGCGTCCGGCTGAGCCGGCGACCGAGGCGCGTCTGGCCGCCGTCGAAGCCGAGGCTGACCGCGCGGGGCCATTGTGGAAGAGCGCGCTCCAGGACGAGATCTCGCGCTCGACCCGCACCGGTGCACCGCTCTCACTGCTGCTCGTCGAGCTCGAGGAGGCTGACCGGGTCCGCGCGGTCGCCTCGCCGCTGGAGGCGAGCTCGACCTTCGGCCGCTTCGCCCAGGCGGTGCGCGGCGCCGTGCGGCGGCAGGACATCCTCGCCTGCGAGACCGACTCCCGGGCCTGGATCATCGCCCGCGACACCGGCCGTCTCGGCGCCCAAGCCCTGGCGGCCCGGGTGGCGGGCGCCGTCGGCGGAATGCAGCCATGGCGCGGCGCGCCCATGAACGTGAGCGTCGGCCTGGCCCTGCTGCGCGACGACGGCCACGACGGCGACACGCTGATCGAGGCGGCCGAGGAGGCCCGCTTTGCGGCGTCAGCGTCCGGTGCCGGCTTCGCCGCCGGGACGGAGCCCGACGCGGACGAGCCGGGCCAGGCGGTGGCGCGGGAGCCCGACGGCGACGGGTAGGTTTGAGGCGGGTTGGGGGCGTCCGGGCATCGCGGCTCGGGTGGGTGTGGCGCACCGGTGGGCGTGGAGGGCGTCGTGGACCCGGGCGGGCGTCCCGGCCCACCGGTCGCGCCGCGTCGCCGCTGCGATCGCGCGACGTAGCGCCGGCGGGCGGGCGCGGGGTCGGACGGAACTGCACCCTCGATGCGCGCCAGCGGTTGAGAGCGCAGTTTTGGCCGCTATGCGGGGGAAGCTGTACCCGCGTGGCCTCTCGGCGGGTTGAAAGGAACATCTTCGACCGCCCGGGGTGCGGCGAGCGGGCGCGGGCAGCCGGCGCGACCTCCACGCCGGAACAACGAACCGTGCCGGCTACCGGGAGTGAAGCGACACAGCGCCGAGCGTCACCGTGCCGGAGATGCCGAGCGTTGTGGCCATGGCCTCGGTGAGATCCCAGTCCGCGCCGTTGGCGTAGGGCCCGCGGTCGATCACCGGGACGACGATCGTCCGGCCCTGGTACAGGATCGCGACGCGGGTGCCGCAGGGCAGCGTCCGGTTGGCCACGCCCAGGGTGTGACGGGTCAGGGTCTGCCCGCAGGCGGTGCGGCTGCCCCAGAAGCCAGGCCCGTAGACCGTGGCCACCGACGGGCGGTAGATCGTGACGGTCACGGTCGGCGATGCCGCGGCGCTCTGAGCCTGCGAGCCGAGCACAATCGCGCGGATCGAGAAGCGGCCGATGTGGTTGGTGGGCCAGACGGCGGTGAACGAGCCGTCCACACGCGCGACGCTCTGGCTCGTGGCGGCCCAGCGCCAGTGGGTCTGGGGACCGAGGCGCTGGACCTCGATGGTCCGGCCAGCCGCGGAGGCCGGGACCTGTCCGGCCACGGTCATGCGATTGCGCAGCAGCGTCGCTGCACGTGTCCTGATCGTGATCCCGTTCCCGGTGGCGCTGACGGTCGCGTTGCCGGACCCGACCGATGTACCTGAGCTCGAGCCGGCGGCGTGGGTGGTCGCGCCGCTGCCGCTGAGGCCGCTGCCGCCGGAGCTGGCCCAGCCGAGAGCCGGCGCGAACAGGGCAACTCCCGTCATCAGGAGCAGCGTCAGCACATACACGGTGGCGCGACGGGTCACGATCGGTTGAACTTCCTTATGCGCGTTGTGCCTACGGGGTGAGCTGACGGGCTCGCGCCTTGTGAGCGCTACGGTCCGCTCTGGGACCGATTCGCCCCTGCGAATCAGGTGATCCGCAAGTGGTTCCCCCGTCGATCTGCCGCGGACGGCTGATCGCTCGGCGTGGAAGGCGCCGAAGTATACGTAACTCGGCGCGGAATGACTCCAAGACCGTTACGGCCGGGGGAGGCGCGAGACCGCGGTCCGGATCGCTCGCGCGCTCACTGAGAGGCCGATCTCGGCCAGCTCCGCCGCCGCCTGCACCGCCGTGCCGACCAGCTCACGGCTGCTCGCGGGACCAGATCGATGCGGGCGTGCCGGCGGCCGCTGGCCCGCGCGTGCGCGCGATGGGGCCCCTCGCGGCTGGGCCGGCTGGCGCATCGTGCCGCCGCGCCGCTTGGCCGAGTCGACCGACGCGGTCGGCGCAGGCGCCTCGCTCCTCGCGGCCGGCTGGGTCGCCGAGGCGCCTGCCGTCGGCCTTGTCCTGGCTGTCTTGGGCTTTGCGGCGCTCGCCCTCGGCTTGGCAGCCCTAGGTTTGGCGGCGGATTTTGGCTTGGCGGCGGCCCTGGGCTTGACGGCAGCCTGTGGCGCGGCGGCAGCCCTCGGCGCGGCGGCGGGCTCAGGCGTGGCCGACGTGGCCGGCTCTGAGGACCGTGTCGGCTCGATGGTCGATTCGACCTCGGTGGCGCTCGCGTTTGGGCCCGCAACTGCCGGGCGCTTGTCGCTGCGGCGGTGTGGGCGGGTGCGGGGCAGGCCGCCGAGGACTCCGGAAGGTCGTTCGTCAGTCATCGGCCGCAGATGATCGCGCACGACAGGACCCGGCGTCGAGTGGGTCGTGATACCCGCGTCGTGCCGGTCGCTATACCGGTCGCTGATACCGATGTCCGCCGTTGCGCTGCGGGCTTCAGCCGGCGCCGCCGCTGTCGACGAAGGGGGGAGAAACGGACCCCCCCGCGACTCCAGCAAAGGAAATTGGTGCGCAACTTGAAACGGTTGTGGCCGTTGGAGGTATAGGTTGTGAAACCGGCACCGCTTGCGCGGCGCGCGCGACGATCGGCTCCTGCTCGAATCGCGGCGTATGAAAGCCGAGCGCGCTTTGACTTCAAAAAATATAGCGCCTATACTTGCGAACTGTTTGTTTGACTAGCGGGTCTGCGCCCTCAATTGGCGAGAGCCGCTGCTCGAGCCTCCACGCCGGCGCGCATCCAGACCTCGGCGCATACGACGGAAACGGAATCAGATGTCAGTAGCGGAACTGCAGGAACTCGAAGAGATCAAGGGCCTCGTCAATCGGGGACAGCAGCTCGGGGTTCTCACCTTCGCCGAGATCGCTGGCGCTGTCTCCGAGCTCGACCTGGATGAGGCTGATGTTGAGGAGCTGCACGGCTTCCTCGAGCGCGCCGAGATCGAGCTCGTGGAGGAGGTCGACCCGGCGCTGGCAGCGACCGAGGTCGAGCGCGCGCCGGACAAGCGCGGTCGCCGCAAGGTCAAGACGGCGCTGGACCTCAAGCCGGACATGACCACGGATTCCCTTCAGCTGTTCCTGAAGGACATCGGCAAGGTTCGCCTGCTGACGGCCCAGGAGGAGGTCGACCTGGCCAAGCGGATCGAGCGAGGCGACCTCGACGCCAAGCAGAAGATGGTCGAGTCCAACCTCCGGCTGGTCGTCTCGATCGCCAAGAACTACCGCAACCAGGGCCTACCGTTCCTCGACCTGATTCAGGAGGGCACGCTCGGCCTCGTGCGCGCGGCGGAGAAGTTCGACTACCGCAAGGGCTTCAAGTTCTCCACCTACGCCACCTGGTGGATCCGCCAGGCCATCGCCCGCGCGCTGGCCGACAAGGCGCGGACAATCCGCATCCCGGTCCACGTCGTCGAGAAGCTCAACAAGATCGGCCGCGCAGAGCGCAAGCTGGTCACGGAGCTCGGTCGTGAGCCCACCGCCGAGGAGATCGCCGAGGTGACCGGGATCGAGCCCGAGGAGGTCGAGTCGATTAAGCGCTCGGCGCAGGCTCCGGTCTCCCTCGAGAAGCCGGTCGGCGACGAGGAGGAGTCCGAGTTCGGCCAGTTCATCGCCGACGAGCGGGCCGAGTCGCCCTACGAGCGCGCGGCTGAGATCCTCACCAAGGAGGCCCTGCGCGAGGCGCTCGAGAACCTCAGCTATCGCGAGCGGCGCGTGCTCGAGCTGCGCTACGGCCTCGGCGGCGAGCATCCGCGGACGCTCGACGAGGTTGGCCGCACGTTCAACGTCACGCGCGAGCGGATCCGGCAGATCGAGAACCAGTCGCTCAAGAAGCTGCAGTCGCTGGCGGAAGCCCAGAAGCTGCGCGACGTCGCCTAATCCGGGTTGAGTTCCCGCGCGCGCTCGCGGTCATCGTGGGCGCGCTCGTCCACCAGTCCGCTCGCCGCATTCAAGCCGAAGCGCCTAACGGCCGATCCGATAGGCATGTTCGATCTGCACGAGGCGCTTCGCTACGTCGTCACCAACGAAGGCTCCGACCTCCACCTCAAGGTGCCGTCACGCCCGGTGGCCCGCTTCCACGGCAAGCTCACGCCCATGGAGCAGTACGAGCAGTTGACGCCTTCGGATACCGCGCGGGTGCTCGACCAAATGCTGACCGACCCCGACAAGCTCTCGGAGTTCGAGCATGAGCACGAGGTCGACTTCGCCTACGCCGTCGACAACCTGGCCCGCTTCCGCGTCAATGCGTTCTTGCAGCGAGGGTCGATCTCCGTCGTCGCCCGTGTGATCCCGTACTCCGTGCGCACCATCACCGAGCTCGGGCTGCCGCCGGTCATCTCCGACCTGGCCAACGAGGAGCGCGGGCTGATCCTGCTCACCGGCACGACCGGATCGGGCAAATCGACGACATTGGCCGCGATCATCGACCAGATCAATCAGACAAAGCGAAGCCATATCGTCACCATCGAGGACCCGATCGAGTACCTGCACACCGACCGCAGCTCGATCATCAACCAGCGCGAGGTGGGGATGGACACCGGGTCGTTCGGCCGCGCCATGCGCCGCGTCTTGCGTCAGGACCCCGATGTGATCCTGATCGGCGAGATGCGCGACGAGGAGACGGTCCGGACCGCTCTCTCAGCTGCCGAGACCGGCCATCTCGTGCTCTCCACCGTCCACACCCTGGACGCGCCCGAGAGCGTCAACCGAATCATCGACTTCTTCCCGCAGCACGAGCAGGACCAGGCCCGCGCGATGCTGGCCGGGACGCTCAAAGGGGTCGTCTCTCAGCGCCTCGTGCCCACCCCCGATGGCGACGGCCGCATCGCGGTGTGCGAGATCCTCCGGATGACCGGGCGGGCCCGCGACATGATCCTCGACCCCGATCAGACGCCGCGGTTGCGCGAGGTCATCGCCGAAGGCGAGTACTACGGCATGCAGACCTTCGACCAGGCCCTGCTCCGTCACTACCAGGCCGGCCGGGTGTCGATGGAGGACGCCCTGCGCGTGGCCAGCAGCCCGCACGACTTCAAGCTGCTCGTCGCGGCCGACGGGCGCACGTCCACCTCGATGGAAGACCTCGAGGAGACCCCGCGGACCGCGGGGCCGGTGACGATGCAGCGCCCCGCTCCGCCAGCGAAGCCCTCCGCGCCACCGGCGGCGACCTCCGCTCCGCCGTCGACGCCATCGACGGCGGCCATGAACGGCCACTGATCGGGTACCCCGTACCGGCCGGGTGTGCGAGCGGCCCGGCGCCCGCATCCCGGCGCCTTGCTTCAGTTCGTGAAGCATTGCGCTAGAATCGTGGTTCCGATGGCTACCAATGCCTCCTGTCCAGTCTGCCGTACCGCCGAAATCGTCTGCGGAAAGTGGACGCTGCTGGTCATCCGGGACCTCGCCGAGGGGCGCTCACGGTTTTGTGAGCTCGAGCGCTCGTTGGAGGGAATCAGCCCCCGCACCCTCTCGTTGCGGCTGCGCGCGCTCGAGGAGGAGGGCATCGTGGAGCGCCAGACGTTCCCCGAGGTGCCGCCGCGGGTCGAGTACGCCCTCACCGAGAAGGGCCGCGCGCTGGTCCCGCTGATCGAGGACATGCGCACGTACGGACGCGAGTGGCTCGGGCGCGACCCGGAACCGGAACTCGGCGCCGACGCCACAGCGATCGGCGGGCTCGAGCCGGTCATCGCCGCCGCCTGAGCGGCGATGCGCATCGCAGTCGCGGCAGATGAGCTGACCGGCGTGGCCGAGGTGCTCCCTGACGAGCTCCGGCGTCGCGGTCACGAGCTGGCCGTCCACGGGGCACTCGCCTCCGACGAGCGGCGCGACTGGGCCTGGGCCAGTGAACGCGCCGCGCGGGAGGTGGCTGAGGGGTCAGCCGAACAGGCAGTGATCGCCTGCTGGACGGGCACCGGAGCCTCGATCGCCGCGAACAAGGTCCACGGCATCCGGGCCGCGCTCTGTGTGGACGGCACAACCGCCGAGGGCGCGCGCCGCTGGAACGACGCCAACGTGCTCGCGCTCAGCCTGCGGTTGACCTCGCAGGCCCAGCTGCGCGAGATCCTCGACGCCTGGTTCGCCGCCACCCCGAGCGTCGAGCCCGACGACGTGGCCAACATCGGCCATCTCAGCGAGATCGAGCGCCGGGCGGACTAGGTGCAGTCCGGTAGAGCGCTGGACGGGCCAGCCCCGACGCGGCGCCGGACTGCAAGGCATCGTGCCGTATGCAGGAATCCGGGACAGCGGCCACGAAACGGCGCTCGTGCGCGATCCCACGCTCCACGGCATCCTTGAGGCCTTCACCGCCGACTCCGCCGGCCAGTTGGCTGCCGAGACCGCACTGGGCGCCGAGATCCCCTTCGAGGTGACCGAGAGCGAGACCCGCCGGGGCCGTGCTGCGCTCTACTGCTACCGCCCGCTGACCGGCGCCTTCATCACCGAGCGGGTGCGGATGCTCTCAGGGCTGCCGACGTACGCGCCGGCCGCCCGCGCTCTGGCCGGGCTCGAGGGAGTCCACGCGTATCTGCGCGAGCGGGGTGAGCGCCGAATCCCCTCCGAGCCGCGCGAGCAGGCCGACGCCGCGCTGCGGTGCTTCCTCAGCCGTGTGTTCGAGGAGCGCAGCGAATTCGGCCTTGATCCTCGGCGCTTCCAGTCCGCCTACGAGGAGCTCGAGCGGGCCGTCTACGAGGGCCGGTGCGTGACCACCGTGCTCGCGCCGCTGCTCGGCGTCGCGCTCGATCCGGACACCGAGGAGCTCGCGCTCGGCGAGGGCCTGTCGATGATGCAGGGCGAGAAGCTGCCCGACGCCCCCGGTGAGGCGGTGTGGGGCTCGGGAGCGTCGGGCTCGGTTCAGGCCGAGGAGCCGCGCGTGCTGCTCGTGCTGACCTGCGCGCAGGATCGGACCGCGCCGGCGCCGGTCTCGACCGCCCGCAGCAGCTTTCGCCGCGTCCTCACGGCTCTCCGGCTGTTCGAGCGCGGCGGCTACGCGCTCGGCCCGGTGGCCTGGACCCGGACCGATGCCGGCGCCTGGCGACCGGTGGCGCTCGGGGGCAGCGGCCGCCCGCGCTTCGTGACCCTGATCCCGGCCTCGCAGGAAGACGAGTTGCGCGCCTTCTGCAACCTGGTCACGCGCCGGACTCCGAGCGGGGGCGAGCTCGCCTGGGCGCTGGCCCGGTTTGAGATGGGCTGCGAGCGTCTCGCCCCATCGGAAGCGCTGACCGACCATCTCCTGGCGCTCCGGGCATTGCTCGAACCCGAGGGCCCGAGCAGCGGACGCCTGGCCCAGCGACTCGCCGTGCTCTGCGCCACCCCGGCCGGACGGGCCGAGCTGGCGGAGCGCACCGCCCATGCCATCTCGCTCGAGCGGGCGGTCATCGCAGGCCTGGCGCCGGCCGAACCCGGCGTTAACGCGCTCGTCGACGAGGTCGCCGAGCATCTGCGAGCACTGCTGCGCGACGTCCTCTGCGGGCACCTCGATCCCGACCTGCGCGGCATCGCCGACCGGCTGCTGGCTGAGACCGTCGCCACAGTCTGAACCCTCGCGCCGAGAAGGAATCTGCCGGGCGGCGAGGCCCGTGCCGCGCTACGCTAGGTGATGACCGCTCCCCACTCGATCCCTCACGGGGTCGGGAGTGTTTTGCCGCCAGGCACAACATTTAAGTCCTGGGGCTCTGACGAAGTCAGAGGGAGCGCGATCGCAGTTGCGAGCGGGCTCAGGCCCGCTCGTTCTGCAGGGGGACGCGTTCAGCTGCGGGGGAGGTCGCAAAACGTTCCTCTCGTCGCCCGTGCCGAGTCGAGAGGGCAGTTAGCCCTCCTGACACCTGACAAGGGGAAACTGCCCTCTCGCCAGCGCGGCCCGACTGAGAGGAACGATCTCGACCCCCACACCCGGCGCCCCACGGCGACCGCCCCGGCGCCCCACGGCGACCGCCCCGCCGCCCCACGGCGACCGCCCCGCCGCCCCACGCCGCCGCACCCCGCCGACCGGTTATTCTGCTCGCCGTGGCGCCCCATCAGTCAGCCCCAACGCGCTCGCCGAACGTCCACCCGGACTGTCGCAGCGTCCCGTGGATCGGAGACGACGGCTTCGAGGAGCTCTGTCATCTGGTCGAGGAGCGCGATCCCGACACGGCGCTGTGCGGCAAGGACGTCACCGGGTTTCCCTGGAACCCGCCCTGGCCGCGGTGCGAGGCCTGCCTCGCGGTGGCTCGCGGCGCGATGAACTGATGGGCGCCGCCGGCGAAGCGGGTCGGTGGCGATGAGCGACGAGGGATGAGCCACGCGAGGCGTGAACGACGAGCGATGAGCCACGAGGCGTGAACGACGAGCCGCTGCTCTGTGTGGTCGAGATTCCCAAGGGCTCGCGCGACAGATACGAGTCGCCCGCGAGGTCGGGGCAATCAAGCTCGATCGGTACCTCGCCGTCCCGGTCAAGGTGATCGGCCCGTTCGAGATGGAGGACGAAAAGAGTGTCGACGACACCGTGGTGTGGGTGCCGCTCAACCATCCCGGCTGGAACCGGTATGACGAGATCGACGATCTGCCCTACCAGCTGCGCCTCGAGCTCGCGCACTTCTCCGGCGTCCACAAGGACCTCGAGCCACAGCGCAGCTCCGCCGTCAGGGGCTTCTCAGACCGCGCCCGCGCACTGGAAGAACTCGATGTCGCCCGTCGCCGGTACCGCGAGCACCAAGAGCAGCCGCCGGGGGACGGCTAGGCGCCCACACGCGGGCGGCCCGGCGTGAGGCGGCGGCGTGGTCTCTGACCGTCGCGAGCTGGCGGCGATCTTCGGCGGCGGGTTTCTCGGGGCGATCGCACGGGCCGAGCTGGCCGTGGCGCTGCACAGCCCCGTCGGGGGTTGGCCATGGGCGACCTTCGCGGTCAACATCGTCGGGGCCTTCATGCTCGGGTACCTGAGCACGCGCCTGCAGGAGCGGCTGCCGGTGTCCTCCTACCGGCGCCCGTTTCTGGCCACCGGTGTGTGCGGCGCCCTCACCACCTTCTCGACCATGCAGGTGGAGCTGCTGGCGATGCTCGACCGCGGCCACGTGCTGATGGCAGCCGGCTACGCCACGGGGAGCCTGGCCGCCGGCCTGCTCGCGGTCCTTCTCTCCACCAACCTCGTCCGCCGTGCGAGGTTCGCCTGATGAGCGCCGGGCTCGTGGTCGGTATCGGCGTGGCCGGGGGACTCGGCGCCCTTGCCCGGTTCCTGCTCGACAGCGCCGTATCGGCGGGGGTTGGGCGCGGCTTCCCGTTTGGGACGCTGGCCGTCAATCTCAGCGGCGCATTCGTGCTCGGCGTGCTGGTCGGCGCGACCCTGAGCAGCGGTGCCTACCGGCTGGCCGGCACCGGGATGATCGGTGCCTACACCACGTTCAGCACCTGGACCTTCGAAACCCAGCGACTGGCCGAGGAGGGCCGTCGCGCCCCGGCCTGGCTGAACCTCGTCGTCAGCCTGGTGCTCGGACTGCTCGCGGCCTGGCTCGGGCGCAAAGCGGGGGCGGCGCTGTGAGCGAGGACGCGCTCAAGCTGACGGTGTACTTCGGCGAGCGCGACCGGGTCGGTCGCCGACTGCTCGCCGATGCGCTGATCGACGTCTTCGAGCGGCGCGAGCTCACGATCAGCCTGCTGATGCGGGGCACGGAGGGCTTTGGGATCAAGCATCACCTGCGCAGCGACCGCACGCTGACGCTGTCCGAGGATCTGCCGTTAGTCGGCGTGGCCGTCGATTCGGGCCCGGCGGTGCAGTCGGCGCTGGACGACCTCGAGCGGCTGCACTTCGACGGGCTTGTGACCCTCGAGCGGGCGCGGCTTCAGAACGACGAGCCGCAGCCAGAGCCGGCCGACGCGGGGGCGCTGAAGCTCACCGTCTACCTCGGCCGCCAGGAGCGGATCGACGGTCGCCCCGGCTACGAGGCCGTCGTCGCATTGCTCCGCGCTCACGGCGCCGATGCGGTCACCGTCCTGCTCGGCGTCGACGGCACGACGCACGGCCGGCGCCGGCGTGCCGCCTTCTTCTCCGGCAATGCCGAGGTGCCGCTGATGGTCATCGCCGTCGGGCAGCGAGACGCGATCGAGCGGGCGCGCACCGCCCTGGCCGCGACTCTGACGCGGCCGCTCGTCACGGTCGAGAAGGTCACAGTGTGCAAGCGCGGCGGCGAACGCCTCGTCGGGGTAGAGCAGCTCGCCGCGCTGCAGGCCACCGCCCCAGGGATGTGGCAGAAGCTGATGGTGCACGCGGGTGAACAGGCCGACAGTCACGGCCAGCCGCTCCACGACGCGCTGATCCGCGCCCTGCGGCGAGCCGGCGCTGCCGGCGCCACGAGCCTGCGCGGGATCTGGGGCTACAGCGGCGACGAGCCTCCCCACGGGGATACCTTCTGGCAGCTCCGGCGCCGGGTGCCGATGCTCACGCTCGCGATCGACACGCCGGAGCGGATCGCGAGCCTATGGGGGATCATCGAGCGCGTGACCGGATCGGAGACCGTCCTCACCAGCGAATTCGTCCCCGCCTTCCGGGCGACGGCAGACGGGCGCAGCTGGGGCCGGCTCGAGCTCGAGGGGGACTGAGATCGTGTTCCACCTCGAGTTCCGCCAGTTCCCCCACGTGGCCCGCGCCTTCAACCTCTCCGAGGAGGAGGTGCTGGCGCGGGTGGCCGCGCCCTGGGCGGCGGGGCAGACCATCGTCTGGGAGGACCGCCGCTGGGCTCCGGACCGGGCCCGCCTCACGATCCTCGAGGGCCCCGAGTTGGCCACGGCGGACATCGGAATGGGCCGCGGCTGGGCCAACGCCTCGCGCACAAGCGAGGACGTGACAGCGACGTTGCTGGCACATGCGTCAGCGGGGACCGCGGCGCAGGAGCCCCCGGGGTTCAAGGCGGAGCTGCTGGGGTTGTGCGCAGACGGCTGGGTCGGGCTCTCCGAAGCCGTGCGGCTGGCCGGAGCGATGCAGCCGCAGGCCCGGGCGAGCGAGCGACTGGCCCTGGCCGAGCAGTCCGTGTGGGAGCTGCTGCACGAGGGCCGCCTCGACCTCGCCGTGAGCGCGCCCGGTCAACCCCCGCAGGTGGCGGACCCCGGCCGCTGGCAGCAGCTGATCCTGGCCTGGGACAGCTGGAGCGGCCAGGGACAGCGGGTCGAGATCCGCGCCCGCGGCGGCGAGGCCACACCAGGCGACGGGACCTAGGCGACGACCTCGGCGATCAGCCGCTCGCGCTCAGCCCGGCTTGCGAACAGATAGCGATGCACGCGCAGGAGCCCCTCGATGTCATGCACGTCGTCGTCGAGGTACGGGACCAGCAGCTGCGGCTGGTGCTCGAGCTCGAGCTGCAGCCTGGCCACGTTGCGCTCGTCCCGGCGGGCGAGCACGTGGTAATCGTTGAAGTTCTCCGCCACGCGCTCGGCGAGCTCGGGTCCGAGGCTCCGCTCGAGCTTCGCGACGACGTCCCCGGGGTCGGCGCCGGCGAGCAGATCGTGGTGCATGCGGTTCACGACGATGCCGGCCAGCGGCAGGCCGCTCTCCTCGAGCGTCTCGGCGAACCACACCGCCTCGTCGATCGGCTCGGTCTGCGCCGAGGTGATCAGCAGGAAAGCGGTCGAGGGCGCATGCAGCATCTCCTCAACTTGCTTGGCGCGCAGGCTGAAGTCGCGCGTCATGCCGCCGAGCAGGGCGAAGAAGGACGAGAGGTCGGTGATCAGATCGACGCCGGTGACCTTGCGCAGGCCGCCGAGCAGCGGGGCGGCGCCGCGCCCGAGCACGCGCATGCCGAAGCCGGTGGGGCGCAGGAACGCCTTCAGCGCCCGGCCCTCCAGGAATGAGGTCAGGCGGCCGGGTGCGTCGAGAAAGTCCATCGCATTGCGCGACGGCGGGGTGTCGAGCACGAGCAGGTCGAAATCGCCTTCTCGATCCAGGTCGTAGAGCTTGGCCACGGCGGTGAACTCCTGCGACCCGGAGACCGCGGTGGACAGCTCGCGATAGACGCGGTTGGCCTTGATCTCCTCGGCGCGCTCGGGAGTCGGCGCGATTCGCTCGATCAGCTCATCGAAGGTGCGCTTGGGATCGAGCATCATCGCCCACAGCTCGCCCTTGACCTCCAGGCCACTGGCCTCGAGGCGGGTCGGCTCAACCCGCCGAGGCTCGTTCTCGAGCTCCTGCAATCCGAGCGCGTTGGCCAGCCGCCGGGCGGGATCGATCGTGACAACAGCGACCTTGGCGCCGCGCGCAGCCATCCCCAGTGCGATCACCGCCGAGGTCGTCGTCTTACCCACCCCGCCGGAGCCTCCGCACACACAGACACGCTTGCCCTCCAGCAGATCGGCGATGCTCACGCGGGTCTAGTCTAGGTCGGCGTCCGCCGGACCGGGTGGACGTCGGCCGGGACCGGGCGGGCGTCCGCCGGCACCGCAGCAACCGGCGTCCCGGGCCGGCGTGCCGGGCCACGCAAGCGCGAGCGGCCCGTGACCGCCATGAGGGCGGCCAAGGCGGTGGACGTGCACCCGATGGCGAAGCACGCCGCCACGCTCGTGTCCTGGGCGACCACGCCCGCGATCGCCGAGCCGGCAGCCAGGCCGGCCACCAGCGACGCCGTGGTCCAGGCGAACGACTCGGCCTCGCATCCCACCTCGGCCACCGAGCCGACCAGGGCGTACTCGCACGAGAGCATCGGCGCGTAACCGATGCCGGCCAGCGCGCTCAGCGGGATCGCCGCGGCCAGCGACCCGGCCGCGAGCAGCGGGGCGGTGGTGAGCGCGACCAGCAGCAGCAGCGCCGGATAGCGCACCCGCGTCTCGGTCTCCCACCGCCGAGTGCCGTAGAGGATCCCGCCGGCCATGCTGCCCACGCTCCAGAGCGCAAGCAACAGCCCGGCGCTGCCCGGCGATCCGACGTGCACGGCGAGCGCCGGCAGACCGACCTCGACTCCGCCGATGCCGATGCCCATCAGCGCCGCCGCGGCGACGATGACCCGCAGCCCGGGGCTGGCCAGCGCCCCGGTGCCGCGGTGCGTGCCGCGATGCCTCGGCACGTTCGGCACAGGTGAGGCCACGAACAGACCTGTGCCGATCAGCACGATCGCCGCGGTCAGCACCATCGCGGTCGACGGCGACCCGCCCGCGATCGCACCCGCGACGAGCAGCGGTCCAAGCGTCCAGATGACCTCCTGGGTGGTCGCGTCGAGCTGGTAGGCGGCCTCGAGCAGATCGGCGGTGGGGGCGAGCACCGGCCACAAAACCCGGACCGACGCGTCCACCGGGGGCGTGAGCGCGCCCGCGACCCCGGCGATGAGCGTGATGACGATGACTCCCGGGCGCCCGGCCGAGACGGCCACGAGGGCGATGAGGGCCGCGGCGTGGCCGACGGCCAGCGGCATCAGCACCTGCCGGGTCCCGGTGCGGTCAAGCCATCCGCCCAGCGCCGGCGTCGCGGCCGCGCCGCACAGGGTGAACGCTCCGACGGCCAGCCCGGCGTCGGCAAAGGATCCTGTCCGCTGGCGCACGAGCAGCAACATGGCCAGCGAGGACATCCCCAGCGGCAGCCGCGCGGCCAGCGAGGTGACGAGCAACCGCAGCGCGCCCGGAAGGGCGAGAAACGCGCCGTAGCGCCCCCGCAAGCGTCAGCCGCCGGCGACGAGCACGCTGGAGGAGGCGCTGTCGGTCCCCGGGGCGCCGTCCTGGCCGTCCCGTTCCAGCGTCAGGACGCGCAGCGCCTCGGGCGGAATCTGCACGGTGATCGGTGTGCCCTGGCGCCAGTCCTGGTGCTCGCCGGTGTTGGCGATCGACGCCTGCAGCGCCGCTCCGGTGGCCAGCCGCGTGATCACCTGCACGCTCGCCCCGACGTAGATCGTCCGCTCCACCATCGCCGGCAGGCAGTTCTCGCGCTCCTCGCCGGCGGGGAGGAGGACGACCCGTTCGGGGCGGGCAACGATCTTGACCGGCCCCGTGGCCCCGACATCTCCGCAACCGGCTCGCAGCGAGAAGTCGCCGACCTTCACCTCACACCCTGCTCCGCCGCCCTGCCGCGCCTCGGCGTCCATCAGGTTCGAGACGCCGAGGAAGTCGGCGACGAAGACGGTGGCCGGGTCCTCATAGACCTCCTCGGGGGTGCCCACCTGCTCGATGCGCCCTCCGCTCATCACGGCGACGCGGTCGCTCATGCTCAGCGCCTCCTCCTGGTCGTGGGTCACGAACACGAAGGTGATGCCGACCTCTTCCTGGAGCGCCTTGAGCTCGACCCGGAGCTGCTTGCGGATCTTGGCGTCGAGCGCGCCGAGCGGCTCGTCGAGCAGGAGGACGGCCGGCCGCAGGACGAGGGCCCGGGCGAGCGCCACCCGCTGCTGCTGACCGCCGGAAAGCTGCTGCGGCCGCCGGGAGGCCAGGCCGCCGAGCTCGACCAGCTCGAGGGCCTCGTTAACCCGTCGCCGCGTGTCGGCCTTGTTCACCTTGTGCCGGCGCAGACCGAAGGCCACGTTGCCGAACACGTCGAGATGGGGGAACAGGGCGTAGTTCTGGAACACGGTGTGGACGTTGCGCTCGTGGGGCGGCACCGCGGCCACATCGACGTCGTCCAGCCGGATCTCGCCGGAGGTGGGACGCACAAAGCCGGCGATCATCCGCAACGTCGTCGTCTTCCCGCACCCCGAGGGTCCGAGCAGGGAGAAGAACTCGCCGGCATTGATCGTCGTGCTGATGCCGTCGACCGCGGTCACCTCGTCGTAGCGCTTGGTCAGCTCGCGCAGGTCAACGGTGCCGCCGGCCATCAGGCGCTCTCCAGTCCGCTCAGCTCACGCATCACCGACACCTCGCCCGGCACGGTGCGCCGGCTGAGCAGCTTGAAGGCGAGGAACGCCGTTCCCACGCCGAGCAGCGTCACCAGCACGAGGATCGTGGCCAGCGCATTGAGCGCGGGCGTCGTCGTTCCGCCTCGGGCATTGGCGTACAGGTACATCGGAATCGTGGTCGTGGAGGCGTTCGAGGACATGTACTGCGTGACCACGAAGTCGTCAATCGACAGCGCGAACACGATCAGCATGCTCGCGAGAATCGCCGGCAGCAGCAACGGCAGCAGCACGAGCCGCAGCGCCTGGGCCGGCGTCGCGCCGAGGTCTCTGGCCGCCTCCTCGTACTCCGGCCCGATCGAGGCTAACCGGCTGCGGATGATCACCACCACGTAGGAGACCGAGAAGGTCACCTGCCCGACGACCTGCGCGGGCGTGCCGAGATGAATCAGGCTGAAGGGGACCAGCGACAGCTGCGTGAACACGAGCAGCAGCGACACGGCCATGACGATCTCGGGCGTCACCAGCGGGACCAGCATCAGCCCGTTGCCGATGCCCGAGCCGCGGCCGCGCCAGCGGGCCAGGCCGAGGGCGAGCATCACGCCGAGCGGGGTGGCGATCAGCATGTCGAGCGCGGCGAGCTCGAGGCTGTGCCACAGCGCCGAGGTGTAGTCGGGGTCGTGGAAGATCGAGAGGCTCGGGTCGCCCCACCACCAGCGCACCGAGAATCCCTGCCACACGCTGCGCGAGCGGCCGGCGTTGAACGAGAACACCATCGCGATGACGACGGGGAGCAGCGCCCAGAAGATGTACATCCAGGTCGCAGCGACGAGGAAGCGCGGTCGGCCCCACGGATTGCGCAGCGGCGAGGGCACGATGCGGCGTCGCCGCCGCGGACGGGCCGCCGCTGACGCGCCGACGGAGGGCGCGGTCGTGTCGGTGGCGCTCACGTGGCCAGCCTCCTGGCGTCCCGCGCGGTCTGGTAGAGGTAGTACCCCATCCCCACCGTGAGGATCGCCATCAGCACCAGCACCAGCGAGGCCCCGAGGTTCTTCTCCGGACCGCCCTGGACGAACAGGTTGATCTGATTGCCCAGCATGTTCGTCCGGGGCGAGGCCGAGATCAGGTCGTTGGTGTAGTAGTCGCCGAACATCGGCAATACCACGAGCGCCGATCCGGCAAGGATGCTCGGCCGGCTGAGCGGAAGCGTCACCCGGAGAAAGGCCTGCCACGGCGATGCGCCGAGATCTCGTGCCGCCTCGATCTGGCTGCGGTCGATCCGGTCGAGCCCGGCGAACACGGGCAGGATGAAGTACGGGATGTAGCCGTACACCAGCGCGATGATCACCGAGTAGGGGTTGCCATTGAGCCAGTCCGGCGGGTGGCCGATCCCCATCGTCTGCATGAGCTTGTTGACGTAGCCGTCGGAGGACAGCAGCCCGATCCAGGCCAGCATCCGCAGCAGATAGCTCACCCAGAAGGGGATGACCAGCAGGGTGATCAGCAGCGCTTTGGTCTTCTTGGCGTGGATTGCCACGTAGTAGGCGACCGGGTAGCCGATGATGAAGCACAGCGACAGGGCCACGCCGACGTAGACGAGCGTGTTGCGAACCGCCGGCCAGTACTCGCCGCCCGGCAGCGCTCCCGAGAAGGCCTTGGAGACGAAGCCGGGATTCCACGTGGCCGGGTTCCAGGCCGGCACCGGCTGGAGCAGCAGGTCGACGCTCCCCATCGCCATCGCCACCACCGCGTAGGCGGGAATCACGACGAACAGGGCCAGCCACGCCATCCCCGGCAGCGCGAAGCCTCGCCAATATGACCGCGACTGCATCGTGCCTACCCGCTCATGCCGACTTGACGGCCGCCCAATTGGTCTGCCAGAGGACCTCGCCGGCCTGACTCAGCGGTCCCTGCACGAGCCCCTTCTTGAACCGCGCCTCCTCCACGATCGTGCTGCGGAGGTTCGGCGGGATCAGACCGCGGCTGATCAGCGAGTCCGGTGTCATCGCGTTGATCGGCTGCTGGTAGTAGTTGAAGGTGAAGTTCTTGAACACCTCCTTCGTGTCGAGCAGGAAGTTCAGGAACAGGTGGGCCAGGACCGGGTTCTTGGCTCCGCGCAGGACTCCGAACGTGTCGTTGTTGATCGGCCCGCGGCCGTCGTCCGGCCACCAGTAGCGAAACACCGAGGGTGGCGTGCCCTGCGGGGCGTAGCTGGGCGCCGCGGCCATGTCCCCCGACCACGCCTGGTGGAGCCACAGGGAGCCGTCGGCGAGATGCTGGTACTCGTTGGTGTCGAACTTCAAGTTGGCGCTGTTCACGAGCTGCACGAGCGCGTTCTTCGAGGCGGCAAGCTGCTTCGGGTCCTCCGTGTTGAGGTTGGTGACGCCCGTGTTGAGCAGCCCCATGGCGAGGCCCTCGTGCTGGTCGTCGAGCAGCCCCACCTTGCCGGCGATCTTCGGACCCTCGACCCACAGGGCGCTCCACGGATTGGCCAGCTTCGCCGGGTCAAAGCCGGGGAGCTTGTCCCCACGCCAGCCGATGCCGGTGGTGTAGATGGTGTAAGGCACGCTGTACTGGCTGCCGACGTCGTACCACGGGCTCTGCAGCGACGTCCATACGTTCGCCTTGAGATTGGGGATGTAGCTGAGGTTCAGCGGCTGGAGGATCTTGCCGGCCACGAGCCGTTCGAGGAACACCACCTCGGGCGTGAACACGTCGTACTGAACCGCGCCGCTGCTCAGCTTGGCCACCGCCTCGTCGATGGTGTCGAACGTGCTGATCTGGACCTTGACGTTGTACTTCTTCTCGAAGTCCTTGACGACATCGGGGTTGATGTACTGGATCCAGTTGTAGAACTGCAGCGGGCCGGCCTCTGGCTTCATGCCGGAGGCGATCGCCTTGTTGTCGGAGTAGATCGGCAGGGTGATCGGACGGTAGGGGCGCGCCAGCGGCAGGCCGCCGGGGCCGAGTCCCGCCGATGTCGTGCTGCCGCCACCCGGGGTGGTCGAACCGCAGGCCGCCAGCACCCCCGGAGCGGCCAATCCGGCCGCCGCCATTGTCGCCCTGCGGAGAAACGTCCTGCGATCGGTTCCTCCGCCCTCGCCGAACTGAAACTCAGACTGTCCGCTCACCGCCCGACTCCTCTCATGCCCGGTTTTCGAGTGATCCCGCTGGGTGTGAGCTCGCAGCCGAGCTCCAACGATGCAAGCGCCACGCACCGATCCACCATGCGCTCCGCACTCACATCCGGTTGTCCGAGCGTCACCTGTACGCCAAGCCCGTCCATCAAACCACTCAGCGACAACGCGAAGTCGTCCGGGTCGGCGTCGGCGGAGAACTCGCCCGAGCCCTGGCCCTCGCGGACGATTGCGGCGATCAGATCGCGCTGCCGGCGGTCGAGGCCAACGTAGTTGGCGCGAACGGTCGGATCGCGGCGAGCGCGGACCCAGATCTCCATCCACAGGGTCCAGTCGCTCAATCCGCCGGGGCCGAGGCTCGTTTCCTCGATCAGGTGCACGAGCTTCTCCGAGGCCAGCTCATGACGTCGCTGGCCCTCGGTGAGCCGGTCGTAGAACTCGCGGTCGGTCTTGTCGACCGCCTCCTCGAGCAGCCGGTCCTTGGACTCGAAGTAGTAGAGGATCGTGGGCGAGCTGGTGCCGGCCCGGTCGGCGATATCGCCGATCCGGGTGTCGAACAGCCCCCGCTCGTACAGCAGCTCGGCGGCTGCGGCCACGATCTGCGGCTTGCGCAGGTGCTCCACGCTCGGGCGGGGACTCATCCTCTCTATCTCTCTCCGCTGCCGTCAATACCAACTCGTATACTGAACCGGCATTCAGCAAACTAACGCGACCATGTCGCGGCTGTCAAGAGCTAGGGCGTGACCGGGGAGGTGGTGCTGAAGTGTTCGATGTGGCGGTCCTGGGAGCTGGGCTAGCCGGCCTGTCCGCGACTCGCGATCTCGCGGCCGGCGGCGCTGACGTGATCGCGCTCGAAGCCCGCGAGCGGGCCGGCGGCCGGGTTGAGGCGGCGACCCTTCCCGACGGCCGCATCGTCCAGGCCGGCGGCGAGGTCTTCGGTGCCGCCCACACGTCGTATCGCGAGTTGGTGGATGAACTCGGCCTCACCGTGGAGCCGAGCTACGTCATCGCTCCGGGGGAGATGAGCTGGGGGTTAGCGGAGGGCGTCTTCGTCGGCGATGAGCCCGTGTGGATGACCGACGCCGAGCGCGCCGACACCGCTCGGCTCGACCGGGCGTTTGCCCGGCTGGCCGCCGACGTCGATCCGGCCGATCCGTGGTCGCATCCGGACGCGCCCCGGCTCGACGCGCTCAGTGTCGGCGCCTGGCTGCGCGAGGAGGGGGCGCTTCCGGCGGTCCATCGCCGCCACGCGCTTGCGTCGCTCTCGCTCTCGTGCGACTCGCCGGAACGGACATCGCTGTTGGCCGAGCTGCGCAAGCACGCCACGCTGGGCGGCGATCTGTACTACGACCTCGAGCAGTGGGAGGGGCTGCGGGTGGCTGAGGGCTCGGCCACTGTCGCCCACCGGCTCGCCGACGAGCTCGCCGAGCGGTTGCGGCTCGGTGCCGAGGTCACCGCGATCACCGTCTCCCCGCGGCGCGCGTCGATCACGCTGCGCAGCGGCGAGGAGATCCACGCCGAGGCGGTTGTCTGTGCGATTCCGGCCGGCCCGCTTCGGGAGATCGCCATCGAGGGCGTCAGCGAGGCGCGGCTGCGCTCGCTGCGCGCTCTGCGGCATGCCCTCGCCGCCAAGGTCGTGGCGGCCTACCCGGAGCCCTTCTGGGAGCAGAGGGGCCAGAACGGACTGGCGGAGACCGAGTGGCTGTTCGGGTCGACGTGGCCTCAGGGACCGGGGATCCTGTCGATGCTCGTCCCGCCGGAGCGGCTCTCCGCGTTCCTGGCCGCGCCGGAACCCACTCGGCGCGAGGCGCTCCTGGACGGGCTCGTCGCGCTGTACGGCGAGCGCGCGGCCGAGCCTTCGCATCTGCTCGAGCGCGCCTGGGGGGTGGACCCGTTCACGCGCGGATATATCACGAGCTGGGGCCCGAACGATCTGCACCGCGTCGGGCCGCTCCACGCCACCCACGAGCCGCCGTTCTACGTGGCCGGGTCTGACCACTGGGTGGCCGGCTACATGGAAGGAGCGGTGCGCACCGGACGCGAGGCGGCGCGAGCGCTTCTCGGGCGGACGAGCCTCTCGCCCAGCCCGAGCTCCTGAGCCAGCGCCGCCGACACCGACCGGCGCGCGCGCTGAAGCGGCATCGAGCCATCCCCGATCATCGTCCGCACGCCGAAGCCGTCGAGCAGGGCCAGAACCCGGTCGGCGACCTCGTCGGGGTCACAGCGGTGGAACTCGCCCGAGCGCACGCCGGCCGCGATCTCGGCGGCGAACCATCCGCGCAGGCGGGCGTAGAGCTCTTCGGCGAACGGGCGCAGCTCGGGGTGACGCGCGGCGCGCACCCACAACTCGATCCACAGCACCCAGTCCTCCCGCAGCTCGTCGGTCATCGGGAGGCAGTGATCGATCATCGCCTGCAACCGCTCGGCGCGGGAGCCGACCTCGAACGTGTCGGCCAGGCGCAGGTCTCCCGCGTGGGTGTAGGAGTAATCGAGCGCCTCGGCCAGCAGGGCGTCGCGGTCAGCGAAGTGATAGTGCACGAGCGAAGGGGAGACCCCGGCGTCCACGGCGATCCTGGCGATCCGGATCCCGTCGATTCCCTCGCGGGCGATCGAGCGCACCGCGGCGCGGAGGATCCGCTCCCGCGCGTTGCGCCTGCGCCGGGTCGTGCCGGTGGCGTCCGGGCGGGCGGCGTCTGGGCGGGCGGTCTCCGGGCCGGCGGCCTCGGGGCGGGCGCTCGCGGGGTCGGCGCCGCCACTCACAGGCTCGGCGCGGCCGCGAGGTCGGCCCTGACGCGCTCGGCGAACCAGCCGACGGCGCCCTCGCGCGGGGACAGCGGTCCGCACTCATACCCGCGGGTGTTTGCGCCCCGCTGCACGTTGTCGACGATCTCAATGTCCTCGTCGAGGACGAGCTTGTTGAGGTATTGGTTGAGCCACTGGACCATCCGCGTGCGGGGCGAGGTCGAGGGCGAGCGGTAGTTGCCGAACACATCGTGGGTGCGACCGACCCCGTCGGGCAGGATCTGCCAGGTGTTGACCTGGTCCGGATAGAGATCGATCGTCGTGTTCGGATAGATGAAGGCGTAGCGCCAGATGCCGCGGTCCTCGTCCGTCAAGCCGGGCATCGGCTCGACGAGCTGCGCGTACATCCGCTCGAGGCGGTTGGAGCTGGGCTTGGCTCGCAGTGGTGCGTCGAACCAGACCCAGTGATCGTGGAGCTCGACGTCGTAGTGCTTGTAGTCGAGCATCCGCATCAGCCCGGGATGGGCGATCGGGATGTGGTAGCCCTCGATGTAGTTTTCGGCCACCACCTTCCAGTTGGCGGGCTGGCCATGCTCGGCCCGGGGGGGGGCCGGGCGCCCGCGCCGGCGCTCGAGGCGCGCGCGGATGTCGAGCGTCGGGGTGGCGCTGGCGAAGGGCTCAAGCGAGGGGATCTGGTAGCGCTCGAGGCGCTCAGCCAGCCCGCTCACGAGCTCGGCCAGCGGAGCCGCGTCGGGGTCGAGGTTTACGAAGATCAGCCCGCAGAATTCCTCGACCCTGACCGGAAACAGCCCGAGCGAGGACTTGTCCAGGCGCGAGCCGAAGCCGAAGCCCTCCGGGACGCCGATCAGGCTGCCGTCGAAGCGGTAGGTCCAGCCGTGGTAGCGGCAGCGGATCGCCCCCTTGCACTGGCCGCTGCCGCTGAGCAGTCGCGAGGCCCGGTGGCGGCAGACGTTGCGGTAGGCGACCAGGCGGTTCTCCTCGTCGCGGAGGACGAGGACCGGCTGGCTGCCGGCGCTTGCGGTGAGGTAGCTGCCGGGTCCCTGCAGCGCCGAAACGTGGCCGGCGAGCTGCCAGGTTCGCTCGAAGATCAGCTCGTGCTCAGCTTCGAGGACGGCCTCGTCGAGGTACATGCGAGGCAGCAGTGCGGTCGGTGTTTCCGACACGGCGGGCGGGGACAGCGAGGTCATTGACACATCCTGACTTTGTGATCAGTTGCTGTTAGTCTACCCGGCATGGTCAAGGGCGCGACCTGGCTCTCGGTGACACCGGAGCCCGAGCGTGAGCTTCCCGAGGCGGTCGCGACGCTTGAAGCGGGCCGTCGGCCCTCGGCTGCCGCCGTGGCCCGGGAGCGCGAGCGAATCGAGCGCCTCGTCCTGCACGGCTCCCAGCGAGCCTGGCTGGCCTACCTGCATCATGCGGTCGAGCTGATCGCACGGCGGGCGGACTGCGACGAGGCGGCCGTCACCCGCGCCCGCTGGGTGGCCGGCGAGGTGATCGCCAACCACCACAACCTGCTGCTTGGCCTGCCGGGACCGGGGGCGAAGCTCACCGCCACCGACCGCCTGGCCCTGGCCGGCCGGCCCTTCCGCCGCCATCCCGACGATTCCCCTGACGACACCTGACCCACCGCAAAGGACACGCATGAGCACCACGATTCCCCAGTCGAGCTCGTCGACCGTTCTCACCGACGAGCAACTCGAACTCCAGGCCCGCGCGCGTCGGTTCACCGAAACCGTCCTGATGCCGCTCGAGCAGGAGGCCGAAGCGGCCGACGGGCGTCTCCCGGACGCGACGGTGAAGACGATCAAGCGCGAGGCAATCGCCGCTCGCCTGCACGGCGGGCGGATTCCCGCCCGGTACGGCGGACAGGGCTGGACGATGGTCGAGTGGTTCCTGGTCAACGAGCAGTTCGGGCGGGTGACCAACGGCCTGCACTGGCACGTTCCCAACGTCTACAACGTGCTGATCCAGGGCACCGAGGAGCAGATCGAGCGCTACCTCGTTCCCGCCCTGCGCGGCGAGGGCGGAGACGCCTACGCGGTCACCGAGGCCGAGGCGGGATCGGATCCGGCGGGCATCGCCACCACCGCCGTGGCCACCGAGGGCGGTTGGCGGATCAACGGCGAGAAGTGGTTCGTCACCTCCGGCGACGTGGCCCGCGTGCTGATCGTGATGGCGAACGTCGTCCAGGACGAGGCGCTGCTGCCCACGCTGTTCTTGATCGAGCCCTCCGCCCGCGGCGTCGAGTTCGTCGACAACCCGCGCTTCACCCACAACTACCCCCACGGTCATCCGACGATCCGCTTCACCGATGTCGAGGTCCCCGGTGACGCGGTGATCGGCGGCATCGGCAACGGCGAGCCGCTCCAGCAGGGCTGGTTCACCGAGGAACGCCTGGGGATCGCCACCCACGGCCTCGGAGCCATGTGGCGGCTGCTCGACGAGACCACCGCATGGGCGATGGAGCGCCAGCAGGGAGGCCGGCGGATCTTCGACTATCAGGGAATCTCGTTCCCGCTCGCCGATTCGGCCACCGACGCCGCGCTCGGCCGGCTGCTCGCTCTCCATGTGGCCCAGCTCGTCGACGACGGCGCCAACCCGAAGCTGATCCACGCCAAGGCCTCGATGGCCAAGCTGTTCGTCAGCGAGGCCGCCGGCCGGTGCGCCGATCGCGCGGTCCAGGCCTTCGGCGGCCGCGGCTACATGCGCAGCAACGTCGCCGAGCGCTATCTGCGCGAGCTACGCGTGGACCGCATCTGGGAGGGCACGAGCGAGATTCAGCGGCTCGTCATCGCCCGCGCGCTCGAGCGTCGCGGCGTCGAGGCGACGATCCATTGATCGCCTCCCTGGCGCAGCTGGATCTGACCCGGCTGCTGCGCCCGCGCTCGGTGGCGGTCGTCGGTGCCAGTGACCGTCCTGGCAGTTACGGCGCTCAGACGCTCGAGAACCTGGCCACCCTCGGCTTCTCGGGACCCGTGTGGGGCGTCAATCCGAACCGGAGCGAGGTGCTCGGACGGCCCTGCGTTCCCGAGGTGGCCGCGCTGCCGGAGGCGGTGGACGCCGTGGTGGTGGCGGTTCCCGCGGCGGCCGTCCCGGCCGTGGTGGAGCAGGCCGGAGCGCGCGGTTGCGGCGGCGCGGTGGTGTTCTCCGCCGGATTCGCTGAGGTCGGGTCAGGCATCGGGCTCCAGCGCGAGCTGATCGAGGTGGCGGAGCGTTACGCGCTGCCGGTGTGCGGCCCCAACTGCGACGGGATCGTGTCGCTCAGCGCCCGGACCGCCCTGTGGGGCGACGCCCTCACCGAACAGGAGGCGGGGACGGTGGCGCTGATCGCGCAGAGCGGCAATGTCGCCGTCAACGCGCTCGCGACGCGCCGGGGGCTGCGCTTTCACACCGTGGTGGCGAGTGGCAACCAGGCGGTGCTGTCGGCCGCCGACTATCTGAGCTTCCTGGCCGCGGAGGGGGAGATCGAGTCGGTCGCTCTGTATCTCGAGGACGACGGCGGCCCATCGTTGGTCGAGGCGCTGGCCGACTGCGCGGCACGGGACATCCGCGTCGCGGTGTTGAAGGTGGGCGCCTCGGAGCATGGCGTCCGGGCCGCGGCCGCCCACAGCGCCGCGCTGGCCGGTGACCAGCGGGTCTTTCGGAGCCTGATCGAGGAGGCCGGGGGAGCCTGGGCCGAGGACGTTCACGACCTGCTCGAGCTGGCTAAGACGCGGGCGGTGCGCACGCGGAGCCCGGTCGGGTCGGGGCTGGCGATCATGACCTGCTCGGGCGGCGACTCGGCCCAGGGCGCCGACGAGGCGGTCCGTCTCGGCCTCGAGTTGCCCGATCTCGCCCCGGACACCCGCGAGCGGCTCGGCCGGCTGCTCCCCGGCGCCGCCACGGTGGGCAACCCGCTCGACTACACGGCCCTGCTGTGGGGTGAGCGGGCCGAGCTCGCCGAGATGGTCGTCGCCCTCGGTGAGGATCCTGGCATCGGACAGGTGCTCGTGTTCTACGACCAGCCTCCGGCGCTGTCCGGTGCGGTCGAGGTCTCCTGGCGCGCCGTACGCGAGGGCGTCGCCGCCGGCGCGGCGATGAGCCCGGTGCCCACGATGGTCAGCTCGACGCTGCCCGAGCTGCTCGACGATGCGGCGGCGTGGAGCTTCGCTCAGGCCGGGATCCCCGCTGCCGCCGGGTTGCGCACGGGCCTGCACTGCGCGGCGGCGATGCGCGCCGCACCCGGGAATCCGGATCGCCTGCGGGAGATCGCCCGCGCCGCCTGGTCGGTGGAGCCGGCCAAGCGGGCCGACGCCGGTGAGTGGATGTCCGAACATGAGGCCAAGGCTCTGCTGCGGAGTGCCGGCGTCCCCGTGATCGATGGTCGCCTCGTCGCCGACGAGGACGACGCCGTCGAGGCGCTGCGCGAGCTCGGCGGCGAGATGGTGATGAAGCTGAGCTCGACGGCCGTGCTCCACAAGTCCGAGCTCGGCGCCGTCGTTCTCGGGCTGCGCAAGGAAGCGGCCATCCGCGAGGCCTATCGACGGCTGGTCGCGCTGGCGGACGCGCACAGCGGGGCGGTGCTGGCCGAGCGCATGGCGCCGCCGGGCCTCGAGCTGCTGCTCGCCGTCCGGGCCGACGCCGTGACTCCGGCCGTGGTGATCGGTCTTGGCGGCATCTGGACGGAGGTGCTGGACGACGTCGCCGTGGTGCCGCTCCCGTGCCGCGCAGAGCAGATCGAGCGGGCGCTGGGCTCGCTGCGGGCAGCGCCGATGCTCGCGGCTTCCCGCGGCGGCACGGAGCCGGACATCGGCGCGCTCTGCGCGCTGGCGCAGACTGTCGGTGAGCTGCTGCTCGACGGGGGGATGCGGCTGATCGAGTGCAATCCCGTCGTGGTATGGGAGTGCGGCGCGGCGGTGCTCGACGCGGCCATCCACCGACCGGCGGTGAGCCAGGTGGCCGGCGAACGACCTTACGCGGAGGACGTGCATGTATGACGTGATCGTGGTCGGGGGCGGATTCGCCGGAGTGACGAGCGCACGGGAGGCGGCGCTGCAGGGCCGCTCGGTGCTGCTGCTCGAGGCCCGCGACCGGTTGGGTGGGCGGACGTGGAGCGCGGAGTGGGATGGGGTCCCGATCGAGTACGGCGGGGCCTGGGTGCACTGGCACCAACCCCACACGTGGTCGGAAATCTCGCGCGCGGGGCTCGAGGTGGCGCTCAGCGACGATCCCGCGCGTGCCTCCTGGTACGTCGGCGATGACCGGCGCGAGGCCGGGCCGGCCGACCGCGACGCGATCGCGCGCCGCGGCTGGGATCAGTTCGTCGACGGCGTCGAGGAGGTCCTGCCACTACCCCATGATCCGCTCCACCGCATCGACCTGCTGGCGCGCTTTGACCGCCTCAGCATCGAACAGCGGCTCGAGCAGCTCGAGCTCGACGAGGAGGAGCGAGACGTGCTCGCCGCCGAGCTCGAGTCGCTCGCCCACGCCCCGCTTGACCAGGCAGGCTCCGTCGCCGTGCTGCGATGGCACGCCCTGTCCGGCTACAGCCTCGCCCTCACGCAGTTCACCGGCAGTCGCGTGACGCTGGTGCGAGGCACCGGCGCGCTGATCGACGCGATCGCGTCGGAGGCCCCGTTTGAGCAGCGTCTGAGCGAACCGGTGACGGCGGTGACCGGGCGCGGCGACACGGTTGAGGTGACGTGCGACGATGGCCACGGGTACGTCGGCCGGACCGCCGTGGTGGCGCTGCCGCTCAACGCGCTCGACGCCATCGCGTTTGAGCCCTCGCTGCCCGAGGCCAAGCGCGCCGCGATCGCGCTCGGGCAGGCCTCCCGCGGCATCAAGCTGTTCATCCGCGCCCGCGGCGAGCCCCTGATGCAGAACGCGATCCGGCCCGGCCACCCCTTCGGGTACCTCGACACCGAGGAGCTGAGCGGGGACGGAGAGCAGCTGATGATCGGCTTCGGCCCCGACGCGGCGGTCTGCTCGGCGGAGGATCATGGAGCGGTTCAGCGCCAGCTCGAGCAGATCCTGCCCGGCTACGAGGTGCTCGACGCCACCGCACACGACTGGCTGGCCGACGAGTTCTCGCGGGGCACGTGGGCGATCCACCGCCCCGGCTGGTACGAGTATCACCACGCGGCCATGCGGATGCCCGAGGGCCGCGTGATGCTGGCCGGATCGGATCTGGCCAACGGCTGGGCGGGTTTCATCGACGGCGCAATCGAGTCCGGTCTGCGCGCCGGCCGGTGGGCGGCGGCCATGGCAACCCCGGCGGTCGCCGGCTGAGCGGCGCCCGGGTCCGGATGGTCTGCGCGGCGATCAGCCGCTCGTGGCCGAGGGATTGCGATCGGTCAACCCCGCCGCGAGCTCGTCGGCAAGCATCTCGAGCTCGCTCCGCCCCAGCCGCTCGGAGAAGACGTAGGGCAGGGTGACGAGGTCCATCGCCATCTCCTCCCGGAGGCGCTCGAGTTGCTCGCGCTGGACCTCGGCGCGCGCGTGCTCGGAGACGGCCGCGGCCAGCGCCGCCTGGGACAGCGAGTCCTCGTTGCGCTTGCGGGCGGCCTCGAGGTCGCGCAGGTCGGCGTCGTCGAAGCGGCCCGGATACAGCGCGTTGACGACCAGCTCGTCGAGCTCGAGTTCCTCGCGCGCGAGCGCCTCGCGCATGGCCAGGGTTTCGTTGACCGGCATCTCCTCCGCGGTGGAGACGGCGACGAGCCCGGTGAAGTGGCGGTCGGCGATCGTCGCGGCGATCGTCCGTCCCTGATGGGCGATCGGTCCCACCCGGGCGATGTCGGCGAAGGTCTTGGGCGTCTTCAGGATCGCCACCCCGTGACCGGTGGCCGGCGCGTCGACGATGACCAGGTCGTAGAGGACGCCACCGTGACTGCGCCGCTCGGGTTGCGAGAGCTCCCACACCTTGCCGATGCTGAGCAGCTCGCGCATTCCGGGGGTGGCCATGGCGAAGGAGTGAAACAGGCGACTCAAGGACAGGGCATGCCCGAGCGCTCCGATCCGCAGGCGCAGATACTCCTCCATCGCGTGCTGGGGGTCGATCGAGATCGTGGACAGCCCTGGGGCCAGCGCGATCTCCTGAAACGGCGCGCCGTGGCGATCGAACATACGCTGGATCCGGTCCTGGGCCGAGAGTTCGGCCACGATCGTCCGCAGTCCGCTGCGGGCAGCGACGATCCCCAGCGCGGCGGCAACCGTGGACTTTCCCACGCCGCCCTTGCCGGTGACGAAGATCAGGTGCCGATCCAGCAAGCTCCCCACCGGGCGGAACATACCCGGATCGGGGACCGAGCCGTCCGCCCCACGCAGTAAAAGGGGCAATCGGCAAAGGAATTCCGGGGGTCTCTGCGAATACAGGCGCGTAAGAGTTCCCCGACGCATCGGAGAATCCCGTGACGGCCACCCAGAAGGTGATCGCGTTCGCCAACCAGAAGGGCGGCGTCGCCAAGACCACGACCACACTCAACCTTGCCGTGGCCTTCGCCGAGGAGGGTCACCGTGTGCTGTGCTGCGACATGGATCCTCAGGGCAACCTGACGATGTCGCAGGGGATCGACCCGGACACGCTGCAGAAGTCGATGTACGACGTCCTCGTCCACAAGACCTCGATCCGCGAGGTGATCCGCCGCCGCGAGGTCGACGTCGCCTGCGCGTCGATCGACCTGGCCGGCGCGGAGATCGCGATGTCGACGATGATCGGCCGCGAGCGCTCGCTGCAGAAGGCGCTGAAGGAGGTCGAGGAGGACTACGACTTCGTCTTCATCGACACGCCGCCGAGCCTCGGACTCCTGACAATCAACGCGCTGACGGCCGCCGACAAGGTAATCGTCCCCGTCCAATGCGAATATCTGTCAATGCGCGGTCTGATCCAACTTCAGAATACCCTCGCGATGATCCGCGAGAACCTGAATCCGGATGTGGACATCGAGGGCATCCTGCCGACCCTGGTCGACACCAGGACGTTGCATGCCAAGGAGGCCATTGAGCTGCTCGAGGAGAACTTCGGCGACCGCGTGTTCGCGTCACGGATCCGGAAGACCATCCGGTTCGCTGAGGCACCCGTCAAGGGCATGTCGGTGCTGAAGTACGATCCCGACGGTCTCGCCGCACATGCATACAGGCAGCTCGCCAAGGAGGTCCTCTCAAATGCCAACCGGTAAGCGCGCCAGCATGCGGGAAGGACCACTTGCGGCGCTGTTCCGCAAGACAGCGGAGGAAAGCGGATCGGGGCCGGAGAAGCCGGCCGACCGCGAGGCGCCGGCCGCACCCGCGCCCGCGGCCCCGGCGGAGAACCCCGAGGGCCGCGCGGCCGAGACCCGGTCTGAACCGACGCGCGAGGCCGATCGCCCTCAGCGCCGCCAGCATCCGCATCCCGCGTTCGAGGCGCCGCCGGCTGGGGACGAGGAAGCTCCGCCGATTCCCTCTCCCCAGGAGCGCCTGCGCCACGCCTTCTCGGCCGATATCCCCGAGAACTTCATGGATCGCCCTGGGGAGCGCCTCCAGGCGCGCGCACCGGCGCCCGAGCCGGACGTCTACGCGCGTTCCGAGCGCGCCGGCGACTCGTTCGCGGCCTCGCGTCCCGTCGGAACCCCCGTGCTGCGAGTGGTCGGCGTCGGCGGAGCGGGAGTCAACGCGGTCAACCGGATGGTCGAGGCGGAGATCGAAGGCGTCGAGTTCCTCGCCATCAACACCGACCTGCAGTCGCTGCAGCAGTCCTCGGCCAACGAGACGCTGCATATCGGCGACTCGATCACCCGCGGTCTCGGCTCCGGCTCGAACCCCGACCTCGGCCGCCTGGCCGCACGGGAGGAGTACGACCGGATCAAGGCGATGTTGCGGGGCTCCGACATGGTGTTCATCGCCGCCGGGGCCGGTGGCGGCACCGGCACGGGTGCGGCGCCGATCGTCGCTCAGATCGCACGGGAGCTTGGTGCCCTGACGGTGGGCATCGTCACGCGGCCCTTCCAGTTCGAGGGCTCTCGCCGGCGCGATCAGGCCGAGGTCGGCATCACCGAGCTCGCTGACGAGGTGGACACCCTGATCGTCGTCCCCAACAACCGGTTGCTCTCCGTGCTCGACCGCAACACCTCGATGATGGAGGCCTTCCGGGTCGCCGACGACGTGCTGCGTCAGGGCGTTCAGGGGATCTCGGACCTGGTCACGCTGCCCGGCCTGATCAACCTCGACTTCGCCGACGTGCGCACGATCATGTCCGAGGCGGGCAACGCGCTGCTTGGCATCGGCATGGGCGTCGGGGACCGGCGAGCGATCGACGCTGCCGAGCAGGCGGTCGCCTCACCGCTGCTGGAGACCAGCATGGAGGGCGCCCGCTCGATCCTGCTCTCGATCACCGGCGGGCGGGACCTGTCGCTGTGGGAGGTGAACGAGTCAGCGAAGGCGGTGGCCGAGGCCGCCCACCCCGACGCCAACATCATCTTCGGCGCGATGGTCGACGAGAAGCTCGAGGACCAGGTCTGGGTCACGGTGGTGGCCACCGGCTACGGGAACGGCCGTCCCCGTGGGCGGGATGAGCAGCGACCGTCGCTGAGCGCCGGCCGAGGCACAGAGGCGCGCTCGTCGCGGGACCGCGGCGGGCTGCGCGAGCGCGATTCGCTCCGCGAGCCGGTCGGCGAGCCCCGGGTGAGCCGCATCCGGGAGCGCCAGAGCGCTCCGATGGAGCTCGACGTACCCGAATTCATCCCTCGCCGGTAGGGCAGCCGTGTCGCTCGGCGTCGTCGCCGCCGGTCACCCGGTGAGCGCCCGCGCCGGTGCCGACGTACTGCAGGCCGGCGGGAACGCGGTCGACGCCGCCCTGGGGGCGATGCTCACCTCGTTCGCCTGCGAGCCGCTGCTCACCGGCCTTGGCGCCGGTGGGTACATGCTCGTGGCCGCCCCCGGGGAGGAGCCCGTGCTCCTCGATTTCTTCGTCGAGGCGCCCGGGCGGGGCGCCGATCACTCGGCGCGGGCCGAGTTGCTGCCGATCAGCGTGTCGTTCGGCGACGCGGTGCAGATCTTCAACATCGGGGCGGCGTCGGTGGGCAGCTACGGCGTTCCGGCCGGCGTTTCCGAGGCCTCGGCCCGGTTCGGCCGGATCCCCCTGGCCCAGCTCGTCCCGCCGGCGGCGCGGCTGGCCCGCGAGGGGGTCGAGCTCTCCGCGCAACAGGCCTACGTGGTCGAGATCCTCGGCGGCATCGTCACCTCCACCCCGGAGAGCTCCGCGCTGTTCGCGCCCGACGGCGAGCTGCTGCGGGCGGGCGACGTGATCCGACAGCCCGAGCTGGCCGATGCCCTCGAGCTGCTCGGGGAGGAGGGTCCCGAGCCGTTCTATCGCGGCGAGGTGGCCAGGCGGATCATCGCGTGGCTGAGCGAGCGCGGCGGGATCGTCACCGAGGCCGACCTCGCCGCATACCGCGTCGTCGATCGCATTCCCGTCACCGCGGCCTACCGCGGGCGCCACGTGCTCACCAATCCGCCCCCCTCCGCCGGGGGGATCCTGATCGCCCACGCCCTCTCCCTGCTCGAGCGCGAGGCGGGTGCGCCGGACGCGGAGCGGATCGTGGCCGTGATGCAGCAGACCCAGGCCGAGCGGACGCCGGAGTTCCTCGAGGGGCTCGACGACCCCGGATTCGCGGAGCGCTTCCTCGGCCACGGGCTCGGCTCGACTACCCACATCGCGGCGATCGACCGCGAGGGCTGGGCCTGCTCGGTCACCTGCTCCAACGGCGCCTCGTCGGGTGTCGTCGTACCGGGTACCGGCTTGCACCTGAACAACATGCTCGGCGAGCAGGACCTTAATCCGCTCGGCTTCCACCGCCACCCGCCCGGACGGCGCCTGCCCAGCATGATGGCCCCGACGATCGTGCTGCGCGACGAGCAGCCCGAGCTGGTCCTCGGCAGCGCCGGCTCAAACCGCATCCGCTCCGCGATCCTCCAGACGATCATCCGGACGATCGACGACGGGCTGCGAGCCGAGGACGCCGTGCAGGCCCCGCGGCTGCACTTCGAGGACGGCGTCGTCTACGCCGAGCCGGGCGCGGACACCCAGGCGCTCGAGCGCTCCGGGCAGGCAATCGCGCGGTTCCGGGCGCCCAACCTGTTCTTCGGTGGCGTACAGGCCGTCGAGCGCGACGCGCAGGGCAACTTCTGGGGAGGCGGTGATCCGCGGCGCGGGGGCGCCGCGATCGTCGCCGAGGGCTGAGGCTCCGCGGAGCCGGGACGCTAGCGCTGGGGTGAGCCGGCCGAGCTGCTGCTCGGCCCGGACTGGAACCACGCGAAGGCGAAACAGGCCAGCCCGAGCAGGAAGGCGGCGATCCCGTGCTTGACGTGGTGCGTGCTCGAGCCCGCCTGATGGCCGGGGAAGAAGCTGGGCAGTGAGCTGGCGGTCGAGACCCAATAGACGATGGCGATCACGATCAGCACGGTTCCGAGCACGACGGCCGGGATGATGAGCTGCCGGTTCTTGGTCACGGTGTCTCTCGCTCCTTGCGCTAGGTCAACAGGAAGCCGATGGTCAGCAGGGCTCCCATGGCAGTGCAGTAGATGGCAAACGGGGTCAGCCGGTTGGTTTCGAAGTACTTCATCAGGAAGCGAACGGACAGGAAGGCGGTCAGTGCGGCGCACAGCGCGGCCACGAGTGCCGGGCCGCGCACGCCGTTGCCCTCCGTCCCGAGCAGCTCGGGGATCTTCAGCAGCGCCGCGGCGCCGATGATCGGGGTCGCGAGCAGGAACCCGAACTTCGCCGCGTCCTGGTTGTTGAGGCCGAACAGCAGGCCACCGCCCATGGTCACGCCCGAGCGCGAGATGCCGGGGATCAGGGCCAATGCCTGGGAGGCGCCGACTCCGGTCGCCTGCGCCCAGGAGATGCGGTGGGCGATCCGCTGATCCTCGTCGGACTCGGACTCCGGCGCGCCGGGCGCGCGGGCGCGCAGCCGCTCCGCGCCGAACAGCAGCAGCCCGTTGATGAACATGAAGAAGGCGGCCGTGGTGGCGGAGGCAAACACGCTACGCAGCGGATTCTCCAGCAGCAGCCCGAGGAGGCCGGCCGGGATCGTGCCGACCACGAGCAGCCACCCGAGCCGGGCGTCGGGGTCCCTGATCTCACGGTCTCGCAGCGAGCGGCCGAGACCGCGGAAGATGCGCACCCAGTCCTTCCAGAAGAAGAAGAGCAGAACGATCGCCGTGGCCAGGTGCACCGCGACGAGGAAGGCGATGAAGTACTTGTCGTTCTGGTGGATGTTCCAGCCGAACACCCGCGGGGCGACGACGGCGTGGCCGAGGCTCGAGATCGGGAACAGCTCAGTCACGCCCTGAAGCAGGCCGAAGATGATGCCTTGGAAGTAGCTGATCGGATGCATGAGATGATGGGTTCGTCCACACCGCTGGCTGGACGGCACAGGCCAGCGAGCAGGGGCGCCGCGGGCACCCCAGATGCGCGGTTGACGCTGCGCGATGATAGCCAGGCGCCCTGTCGACACGTCGCCCCGGGGGTGCGATACCGAGTTCGAGCGCCGGATTCGGCACGATGGCCCTCAATGCGATCGCCGATGACGCTCTGCCACCGCGCCCCGTGGGCCGGACTGCTGTGCGTGCTCCTCGCCGGATGCGGGCTGCAGGTGGCCTCTCCGGACCTGTTCGTGCTCACGCGGACCGGTGAGGGCCGGACGTTCACCGCTCTGGTCAACGATGCGGGCACGATTCGCTGTGACGGCGGATCGGCGAGGACCCTGCCCGATCCTCTGCTGCTCGCGGCGCGGGACCTCGCCACCAGCCTCGACACCGACGCCAAGCGGGGGATGACGATTCGCCCGCGGACCGGGAGCATCTACACCTACCGTTTCAAGCTGCAGGACGGGACGGTCTCGTTCGCCGACACCGCGGTGACCAAGCACGTCGAGCTCGGCCGGGCGGCGTTGTTGGCGACGCAGCTGGTCGATGGTCCGTGTAGCGGGCGCTGAGCGGGGGCGGGCGGGCCGGCCGTCCTGGGTCAGCCGAAGCGGACCTTGCCGTTGGAGCGGGCTCGCTCCTGGGCCCCGTCGACGAAGTCAAGCCGCTTCACGGCGGCGCGGAACAGGCGTGTGACGAGCTTCAGACGCGCGTTCTCGGCCCGGAGATCGAGTAGCGCCTGCTTGGCGTCGAGCCCGAAGTCGACGGTCGCGGCCATTCCGTAGGCGTCCATCCCGCTCAGCTCGGACACCTCCGGGTCGCGGTCGGTGGCCCGGCGGACGAGCTCGGCATAGGCCTCGTGGGCGCTGAGCAGGGCGGCCTCGTCGATCTCCTCCTCCACGTCGGTGAGGAACTCGACCACACCGGCCGGGTAGGCGAGATGACCCTGGCGCTCGAGCACCCGCAGCGGGCGGGTCCCGCGAGTGAGGATGTTCATCTGTCCGTCCTCCAGCAGCTCCAGCACCCGCTCGATCCGGCACGCGCAGCCGATGTCCCGCAGGCCGTCGTCGGCCATCCACACGATCCCAAACTCGCGCTCCGTTCGCAGGCACTCGTTCATCATGGTCTTGTACCGCTCCTCGAAGATGTGAAGCGGGATCGCCTCCTGCGGAAGCGCGACGAGTCCCAAGGGAAACAGCGGGAACTCGTTCACGAGCCGTTCGGCCATGGGCTAGTCGCGGCGCGCGGTGAGCAGCAGGTTGTAGAAGATGGCCGGGGGCAGCACCGGCTCGAGCATGCCGTCGACGTGCTGGAGCAGCAGATAGCCCCGGAAGGCGTACTGGCGCCAGAGCATCGGCACGTCCTCGGGGGCCGCGGTGGCCTCCAGCGCGCGGTTGAACCAGCCAAACCAGTTGGCCGCCAGCTCCTCGCCACGCACCCGCACCGCGGTGAAGCCGGCGTCGCGAGCGTGGCGGCTGAGGTCACCGGGCGCGAAGGCATGGATGTCGACGAAGCGCTCGAGGTCGTGCTCGACCTGGTCGGCCGATCCCGGCGTGGCCGGAGCGGGCGCCGGCTCGGCGCCGAGCGCCCGGCGCCACAGCGGAGCGAGCGCGCCGGCGCCACGCTTGGGAACAGCGGCGATGCGGTCGCCAAGGCGCGACGGCTCGCCGGCGAACACGATCCGGCCGCCCGGCCGCAGCACGCGAAGGAACTCAGAGAACGCGCGCCCGAGGTCGGGCAGGTGGTGCAGCACCGCGTGGCCGAGGACGAGGTCGAAGCTGCCGTCGGCAAAGGGCAGCGACTCGGCATCGGCGCGAGCCGTCTTGACGTCGAGGCCCAGCCGCCTGGCATTGGCTCCGAGCGCGGTGACCATGCCCGGCGAGATGTCGGTGCAGGTTGCCTCCTTGACCACGCCGGCCCGGAGCAGGTTGAGGCTGAAGTAGCCGGTCCCGGCGCCGATCTCCAGGGAGCGTGCGTAGCCGCGCTGCAACTCGCCTCCGACCAGCTTGCGGAGCTTGCCCAGTACCTGGGTCTGGCCGATCTGGCCGAAGTCGATGCCCCACTTCGAGTCGTAGCTCGAGGCGGCAACATCGTGATATCGGGTGTTGACGTCGCGGATCTCTTCCGCGTTGCGGACGGCCTCCATCGCGCGATCACATTACCCTGTCGGCCGTGACCGTGAACGCCTACGTACAGGAGAACCAGCCGCCCGGAGTACCGCCTCTCGAGCTCACGGGAGAGCGCACCCTCCCCGACGTTCCGGCCGAGAACTACTGGTTCCGTCGCCACCTCGCGGTGTATGAATGGATCGCCGAGCGCGTCCACCGCGGCCGCGCGATCGACATGGCCTGCGGGGAGGGCTACGGCTCAGAGGTGCTCGCGCGCTCGGCCGCTGAGGTCGTCGGGCTCGACGCCAACCCCGAGGCCCACGAGCACGCTCGCCGGCGCTATGAGCGCCCGGGTCTGACCTTCGAGCGGGGGCTGGCTGAGACCTACGGTGAGCCGGGATCGTTCCATGCAGTCGTGTTCCTGCAGACGATCGAGCACGTCGAGGATCCCGGAGCGGTGCTGGCGCACTTCCGCGCCCTGCTCGCCCCCGGTGGCGTGGCCTACGTCTCGACCCCGAACCTGCTGACGCTGGCGCCGCCCGGTGCTGAGAAGTCGAGCAATCCCTGGCACATCAAGGAGTATCGCGCCGGCGAGTTCCGAGATCTGTGCGAGTCGGTGTTCGACGACGTCGACGTGCTCGGCGTGTTCCACGCCCGCAAGCTCCGCGTGCACGAGCTCGCGCTGCGCCTGGGGTGGGACGCGATCCACCCGCGACTGCGGCTGACCAAGCCCTTCTACGACCGCTTCACGCCGGCGATCGCCACCGGCGACTTCGCGATCCGCGACTGCGCGGTCAAGCCCGAGCGGCTCGACGCGGCCCTCGACTTCCTCGCCGTCTGCCGGGGGTGAGGCCTGGTAGATACTGTCCCGGCGATGAAGTCCCGGGGCGAGTTGGCGCTTGTGCTGCACACTCACATGCCGTATGTGGAGGGCTTCGGTACGTGGCCGTTCGGCGAGGAGTGGCTGTGGGAGGCGGTCGCGAGCTCCTATCTGCCGCTGCATGATGTGCTCGACGGAGCGCCGGTCACCGTGTCGCTGACGCCGGTGCTGTGCGATCAGTTCGAGGCGCCCGGCGCGACCGACCGCTGTCTGGCCTTCCTGCGCGAGGTCCGCCCAGAATCGCACCGGCTCGATATCGTCGCCGCGCACCGCGAGGGGGCCTCCGAGCTGGCCGATGAGCTCGGACGCTCGGCCGCCGACTACGCGTCCGCCGCGCAGCGGCTGGCCGGGCTCCCCGGAGGACTGACCGGGCTCTTCCGAGACCAGGTGAGCTGGACCTCTGCGGCCACGCACGCGATCCTGCCGCTGCTGGCCACCGACACTGGGATCAGCCTCCAGGTCCGGACCGGGATCGCCTCCCATCGACACCGCTTCGGCGAGTGGGCGGGCGGCCTGTGGCTCCCCGAGTGCGCGCACGCGCCGTGGCTCGATCCGCTGCTGGAGGATGCGGGCGTGAGAGCGGCATGCGTCGAGCTCACCGACCGCTTCGGGCTCGGCGACGCGCGCCATCTCCAGCCGCTGGCCACCGACGAGGGGCCGATCCTGTGGCCGGTCGACCGCGCGACGATGGCGCTCGTGTGGAGCGACGGCGGCTACCCCGCAAACCCCGCCTATCGCGACTACCACCGCTTCACCGAGCACCGCCACCGTGTGTGGGCCAACGACGGCCGCCCCTACGACCGCGAGCGGGCGGCGTACGAGGTGCAGGCCGATGCGGCGGACTTCGTCACCCGGGCGAAGTCTCGCGTCGCCGCCGGCGGCGTCTGCGTGTGTGCCCTGGACACCGAACTGCTCGGTCACTGGTGGTACGAGGGGGTGCAATGGCTCACCGCGGTGCTGGCGGAGAGCGAGCGCCAAGGACTGGCGCTGACCACGCTCGACGACGCGCAGAGGCGGTGCTCGCCGGCGCCGGCGCCCGCGGATCTCGGGGTCAGCAGTTGGGGCGAGGGCGGTGACCTGCGCACGTGGAGTGGGCCGCGGGTGAGCGAGCTGGCCTGGCAGGCACGGCGCGCCGAGCTGGCCGTCGCCGCCGCCCGCGAGTCGGTGGGGGAGAGGGCTTTGCGTGAGCTGCTCGCCCTGCAGTCGAGTGACTGGGCGTTCCTGATGACTCGTGAGCTGGCCGGCGACTATCCGCTCCAGCGGGCCGCCGGGCACGCCCGGGCGCTCGAGCAGGCGCTCCGCGGCGGGCCGGGGGCCGAGCGGGCAGTCAGGAACCTGGCGCCGGCGCTGGCGGGGTGGGAGGGGTAGGGGCAGCCGGTCCGCCCGGCTACTCCCAGCGGAAGGTGCGCGGCGCCTCGCGCATGCGGATCAGGCGCGCCGGGATGCCGCCGACGACGGCGTTCTCGGGCACGTCGCAGGTGACCACGGCGCTCGTGCCAATGATCGAGTTGTGCCCGACGTCCGTGCCCCGCAGGATGCAGGCACCGTAGCCGATCCACACGTTGTGGCCGATCTCGACGTCGCGCTTGTAGATGCCCTGCTCGCGGATCGGACGCTCGACCTCGACGACGCCGTGGTCGAAGTCGATCATCATCACGCGGTCGGCGATGATGCACTCGCGCCCGATCGAGACGTGCTGGAAGGCGGAGATCGTGCACTCCTGGCCGAGGACCGACTTGGCTCCGATCGACACCTCACCCTCGTGCGCGCGGATCTTGCAGCCGTGGCCGATCCATGACCAGCGACCGAGCTTGACCGTCGCGTGGCGGCCGATCTCGAACTTCACGTTCGGGCACACGAAGCAGAGGCCGTCCGTCTGCAGGCGTCCGCGCCAGCGCAGCTTCAGCCACAGCCAGCGCACGACGAGCACGGCATAGCCCCACCGCAGCATCCGGTGGCGCCGGGCGAAGCGCAGCAGCGTCAGCGGCCCGCCGTGGAGCGGGGGCGGAGGCGGGCGGAGCGTGGGCGGTGGTAGCGGTGGCTCGCGCGGGGGCTCCGGCAGCCGTTTGATCGTCCGGGTGCCTGCGGACACAACCCGGGATCGTAAGCGCTGCGCCCGATCCTGGGATCTCCGACGTGCGGGTTCCCGGAGCTGGTGCGCATGAGCAGCGGGCGATCACCGGGCCAATCCTCCCCAACGCGGGCCTCGGTCACACGTTCGGCGAGGCGCTGCCGCCGGACTCCCCTGGCATGATTGGCCGCTTCGATGGCCGACACGCAACAGTCCCTGGCCGCGCGCCTGCTGTCCGGCGACCGCCGCGCCCTCGCGCGGGGGATCTCGCTGGTCGAGAACGACGACCCCGCCGGCTGGGCGCTCGTCCGCGAGGTGTATCCGCACACCGGCGCGGCGGCGATCGTGGGCTTCACCGGTCCTCCGGGCGTGGGCAAATCGACCCTGCTCGGGGCGCTGACCAAGCTCGAGCGCGAGCGGGACCGCTCGGTGGCGGTGCTCTCGATCGACCCGTCCTCGCCGTTCACCAAGGGGGCGCTGCTGGGCGATCGCATCCGGCTCACCGATCACTTTCTCGATCCCGGTGTGTTCATACGGTCGATGGCCAATCGTGGTGCGCTCGGCGGCCTCAGCGAGGCGACGCTTCAGGCGGCGCTGCTGATGGACGCCTCCGGGCGCGACGTGGTGCTGTTGGAGACGGTGGGAGTCGGCCAGGCCGAGGTCGACATCATTGACTACGCCGATACCGTGGTGCTGGTGCTGATGCCTGGATCGGGCGACTCGATCCAGGCCCTCAAGGCAGGGGTGATGGAGATCCCCGACATCATCGTGGTCAACAAGTCCGACCACCCGCTCACCGACACGATGATCCGCGAGGTCAAGGGGGTGCTGGTGCTCGGGCCGCACGAGGGCTGGCAGGTACCGATCGTCAAGACCGAGGCCGTGCGCGGGGAAGGCGTCGAGGAGCTGGCCGGGAAGCTGGCCGAGCACCGCGCCTACATCGAGAAGGAGGGAACCCTGTCGGAGCGCCGGCGGCGCAACCTAATGAACGAGGTCCTGGCCATCGCCACGTTCCGGATGCGCCGCGAGCTCGAGGCGGCCGTGCGAGAGGACCCCGAGACTCAGGACCTGCTGGACCGCGTGGTGGCGCGGGAGCTCGACCCCGCCAGCGCCGCCACCGAGATCCTCGAGCGCTCGATCGAGGGCTGAGCGGTGGCGCCGGCGCTCACACCGCTCCTACTCGCCGCCGCGGCGGTGCTGTGCGCGGCCGGGCTGACGAAGCTGCGCGAGCCCGGCGAGGTGACCGCCGCGCTGGACACCCTCGGCCTTCCCGCTCGCCTCGCCGCGGCGGCGGCCCTCGGCAGCGGCGAGATCGCCCTAGGGCTGTGGGTGGCGGTGAGCCCGACCCGTCTCGCGTGCGCTCTGCTCGGTCTGGCCTACGCCAGCTTCGCCGTCGTGGCGCTGGTGCTGGCCCGCCGCCGCGCGGCCTGCGGATGCTTCGGCGCCGACGAGGCACCCGCCTCGAGCGCGGGGTCGCTGATCAGCGTGGCGCTCGCCGCGGTCGGCCTGCTCGCGGCCGGCGCCGAGCCGCTCGGCCTGCGATGGATCCTGGAGCGGCCGCCGGGAACAGCGGTGGCCGTGCTGGTCGGCACCGCCGGCCTGGCCTACGCGCTCGTCCTCGCCTACACGCAGCTGCCGCGCGCCTGGGCGGCCTGGAGCGCGCCGTGAGCCTATCCGAGCGCCTGGCCGGCTCGGTCGGTTCGCTACTCGAGCGGCGGATGTCGCGGCGTGGCGCGCTGGCTCGCGCCGCCGTCGCCGGCTCGGCGTTCGCCGTCGCGCCGGTGCGCTACCTCGTGCGGCCCGGAACGGCGTGGGCGGTGATCACGCCGACCGACTGTGCGTCGGGCAAGTGCACCGATGGCTACACCGCCTTCTGCTGCGAGATCCAAGCCGGCCGCAACACGTGCCCAGCCGGGACCTACGTGGCCGGGTGGTGGAAGTGCACCAGCTACAAGGGAGGCGGCCTCTGCCATGAAGAGGGGGTGCGCTACTACATCGACTGCAACCGCATCCCCGGCACGCATTACCCAGGCGGCTGCCAGTGCGCGGGCGGTGACTGCGGGCGGCGGCGGGTCGATTGCAACCATTTCCGCTACGGCCAGTGCAACACCCAGGTGAAGGGCACGACGGAGGTCGTGTGCCGCCTGATGATCTGTTCCAACCCTGCCACCGTCGACGGCCTGGGCTGCAACGGCACCGAGATGGTCGATGACAACACCTGCAAGCACGAGGCGGGCTGCCTCGAGGGGCTCGCGGTGCAGCTTCCGGGAGGCGGGGGCGCCTGATGGTCGCGCTGGCGAGTGTCGAGACGGCCCTGCTGGTCGTGCTCGTGGTGCTGGTGGCGGGTCTGCTCCGCAGCCACGCCGAGATCCTGCGGCGGCTCGGGCCGGCCGGCGATGCGGCGACCATCCCGCAACCGGACGCTCGCGCGCCGCGGGGCACCGACGCCGACGTGCAGGCGCCGCCACTGAGCGGCGCCACGCTCGGGGGTGACGCGGTCAGCCTGGCCTTCGACACGCCCGGCGCCACGCCCGCGCTGCTGGCCTTCCTCACCAGCGGCTGCAGCACCTGCGCCGGCTTCTGGGACACCCTGGCCGAGCCGCGCCTGCCCGCCGACGTGCAGACGCTGATCGTCACCCGCGGCGAGGAGCGCGAGCGGTCGGCCAAGCTGCGCGAGCTCGCGCCCGACGGCGTGCCCGTGCTCATGTCCTCGCAGGCATGGGAGGACTACCGGGTTCCCGGCGCTCCGTACTTCGTGCTCGTCAACGGCGGCATCCGGGGAGAGGGCGCGGCGACGAGCTGGCCGGCGCTGGCCTCACTGGTCAGCGACGCCATCGAAGATCAGCGCGACACCGCGCGCGGATCCGGCTCTCAGCGACGGGCGCGGGCCATCGACGCGACCTTCGCGGCCGCGGGGATCGGCGGCGACCACCCCAGCCTCCGCCCGGGCGGCAACCGGGAGCCGGCGTGAGCGAACTCGTCGTGTTGGGCGCGGTCACCGCGGTGATCGGCGCGATTGCTTCCGCCTGGTCCCCCTGAGGCGAGTCGATGCTCGCGAGCATCACCCCGCTCGGTGAGCGGGGCCGTGGATCGATCTGGGGCATCACGGTGGCGGCCTTCGCCACCGGCGCGACGCTGGCCGGCGGCGCCGCCGGGGCGGTGCTGGGCGGGCTTGGCCACCTCGTGCTCGGGAGCATGAGCGAGCGGACAGCGCTGATCGTGCTCGCCGTGGCGCTGCTGGTCGCCGTCGTGCTCGACCTCACCGGCCGCGTCCCCGGACCGAACCGCCAGGTCAACGAGCGCTGGCTCGATCAGTTCCGCGGCTGGGTCTACGGCGCCGGCTTTGGGGCGCAGCTCGGTCTCGGTGTGACCACCGTGGTCCCGAGCGCCGCCACCTACGCGGCCGGCGTGGCGGCGTTCGTGAGTGCCGATGCGGGCTGGGGCGCGCTGATCCTCGGTTGCTTCGGGGCCGTCCGTGGGCTCACCCCGCTCGCGGCCGCACGCGTCCGCGGGCCCGATCAGCTGATCGCACTCCACGCCCGGATCGAGCGCTGGCGCAGGCCGGAGCGGGCCCTCACCGCGGCGACGCTGTGCGGGCTGCTCGCGCTGACCGCGGGGAGCCTGGCGTGAGGCTGACCGCCCACGGGCTGCAGATCGACCTCCCGCGCGGGTGGAGTGGACGGGTGTTCAGCCGCAGCCCCGACACCGCCACGCTCCACGCCGGGAACTTCCCGCTCGCGCTGAGCGACGGCGAGTTCGGCGACCGCAGCACCGGTGCGATGCGCCACGGATCGTCGTTCCTCGCCCTCACCGAGTATCGCCCCGGGGACGGCCTGGTGCCCGGCACCGGCCTGTTCTCCTCGCGCCGGCTGCCGCTCCCCCTCGACCCGCTCGGCTTCAAGGCCACCGGACTCGCGCACCCCCGGCCCGGCCAGATCGGGATGCAGCACTTCTTCACCGGCGCCAGCAGGCCGCTGTGTCTGTACGTCGTGCTGGCCGGCGACCGTTCGACGCGGCGGGCCCAGCTGGCCACGATCAACCATGTGCTGCGCTCGCTGCGGATCGAACGGCGTCGCTGACTCCTGAACATTCCTCCCGGACAGCGGCTCGATGTGAGATCGTTTCGCCGTGGGCGCAGAGTCGGAGGTAGACCGCCGCACGTTCCTCACGCGTGCGGCCACAGCGGCTGTCGCATTGAGCGGCACCGCCGCCCTTGCCGACCCGCTGATCGGGGCGGCCCGCGGACGAGCGGCGCGCGGCTGGTCGCCGAGTGGCCTGCAGGGGGCGATTCGAGGTCATGTCTTCCGCCCGGGTGATCCCGGCTTCACGTCGGTGGCGCACGTCTACAACGAGCGCTTCGACGGCGTCCTTCCCGGGGCCGTGGCCCGGCCCGTGAACACGGGCGACGTGCGTGCCGCACTGAAGTACCTCATTGCCCGTGACGTTCCCTTCCGAGCCCGCGGGGGCGGGCACAGCTACGAGGGCTACGCGACGCTGTCCGGCGGCGCCGTGCTCGAGCTGACCAAGCTCAACTGGATTCACGTCAACCGTCGCGCGGGGACCGCCACGGTCGGCGCCGGCCTCCAGCTGATCGATGTGCTGGCCGGGCTGGCCGCGCACGGCGTCACCCTTCCCACCGGCTCGTGTCCCTCGGTCGGGATCGCCGGGGTGACCCTGGGCGGCGGGATGGGCTTGGCGGCCCGCGCCTTCGGTCTCACCGTCGACAACCTCATCAGCGCGCGCGTCATCACCGCCGATGGCGTGATCCGCGATGTCGACCGCAACCACAACCCCGATCTCTTCTGGGCGCTGCGGGGTGGGGGCGGGGGCAACTTCGGCATCGTCACGCAGTTCACGTTCAAGACCCATCCGCTCCCGCGCAGCGCGGCGTACTTCCTCGTCAGCTGGCCGTGGTCGCGGGCCTCCGAAGCGCTGGCGGCATGGCAGTCGTGGGCGCCGCACGCGCGCGACCAACTCACCTCGATCTTCCACCTCAACGGCGGCGCTGGCAGCACCAGCGTCCAGGTCACCGGTCAGTACCTGGGGCCGGCCAGCGCGCTCTCCGGACTCCTCCGGCCGCTGCACAACGTGCCCGGGGTTTCGATTTCCACCGGCAATATGGCCTACCTCCCGTTGCAGCTGCTGTGGGCCGGCTGCCTGCACAAGAGCGTGGCCGCCTGCCACACGATCGGCGCCGGACCGGGTGCAACGCTCGAGCGAGCGAGCTTCCGAGCCAAGTCCGACTACATCTCGCGCCCGCTGCCCGCCCGCGCGCGCGGGTTGCTCGTGTCCGCGCTCGAGCAACGCGCCGGCCAGCCGGGCTCGGGGGCGATCCTGTTCGACTCCTACGGTGGCGCGATCAACCGCGTCCCGCCGACCGCCACCGCGTTCGTGCATCGCCGCGAGCTGGCCTGTATGCAATACCTCAGCTACAGCGGCGGCGCGGCGTGGATCTCGGGTATCCACGGCGCGATGCGGCCGTACGTCTCAGGCGCGGCCTATCAGAACTACATCGACCGCGACGAGCCCAACTGGGCCCGCGCCTACTATGGGCAGAACCTCGGGCGGCTGCAGTCGATCCGGCGCACGATCGACCCCGACCACCGGTTCAACTTCCCGCAGGCGATCGGGCGCTAGCGGTGCTGATGCCGCCGCCGCCCGTCGGGGCCGCGGGGAGCACCTGTCCGTTGTAGGCCGCGGCGTCGTGGCCGAGCACGCCGACGCACGGGGTGCGGTTGATCCGGCTCCGGTTGGTGTAGGTGGCGCTCACCGCGGTGGCCACGGGGCCACCGAACAGCACCGCGGCGGTGATCCTGACGGTGATCGTGAACGGCACCACCGCCCCGCGGCGCCAGAGGTGCGATCCGCACCGCAACGGTGCGTAGAAGCTGCCGTTGCCGACGTAGTAGCCGGGCTGGCGCCGGTGCAGGGTAACCGTGTCCCGGCCGCCGGCTCGGTTCCGTACCAGTGTCTCGGTGTCGCAGGCGCCGGTTGGGCAGTTGGCATGGAACCCCCAGGTCCGCGTGACCGTCTGGCCGACGTGCTCGCCCGGCACGAGACGGGCCACAGTGATGCGGCCGGAGAGCTTGAAGTTCCCGGACAGCCGGGCCACGCCCGGCGCTGCCGCCGGCGTGTCGGCGGCAGCCGCCGCGGTCAGGGTGCTCGCCGCGGCGGCCGTGGCGAGCAGCGCCGCGAGGCCGACCCGGCGCAGCTGCCGCCTCGCGCCCCGTCGCTGCCGCACGCTCAGCGCCACGCCCTGCTTCATGCGCCGAGCGCCCGGGCGATCACCATCTGCTGCACCTCATCTGTGCCCTCGCCGATCGTGAGGATCTTTGCGTCGCGGTAGAAGCGGCATACCGGGTACTCCTCGATGTAGCCGTAGCCGCCGTGGATCTGTACCGCCTCCTCGGACGCGCGTACGGCCAGCCGGCCGCTCTTCAGCTTGGCCTGGGCGGCGGTGAGGGTGAAGTTGCGGTCGTTGTCCTTGAGCCAGGCGGCCTTGTGGACGAGCAGGCGCGCGGCCTCGATCTCGGTCGTGAGGTCAGCCAGCTTGGCCTGGATCGTCTGAAAGCTCGAGATCGGCTTGCCGAAGGCCCGGCGCTCCTTGGCATAGGCGAGCGCCTGACCGACCGCGCCCTGGGCGAGCCCGATGCCCATCGCGGCAACGCCGATGCGCCCGATGTCGAGAACGTGGAAGAACTGGCGCAGGCCCGCGCCGCGCTCCCCGACCAGGTTCTCGGCCGGCACGCGGCAGTCGCTGAAGGACAGCGGGCGGGTATCGGAGGCGTTCCAGCCCATCTTGCGGTAGGGGGACCCCTGCACATAACCGGGCGTCCCGTTCTCGACCAGGATGTTCGAGATCTCACGCTCGCGCGTGCGGCCCGCTCGCCCTCCAGCCTGGCCTGAATGGGCCGCGCCCGGGTCATCCAGCTCGCCCGTCACCGCCGTGATGGTCACCAAGGCGGTGATGTCGGTACCGGCGTTGGTGATGAACTGCTTGGCACCGTCGATCACCCACCCCCCGTCGTCGAGCCGCGCCCGTGTCTGGGTGTTGGCCGCGTCCGAGCCGGCCTCGGGCTCGGTCAGTCCGAAGGCGGCGAGGCGCCGTCCGCTGCACAGCTCGGGCAACCAGCGCCGCTTCTGCTCCTCGGAGCCGAACAGGTACAGCGGCTGGGTTCCGAGCGAAGTGTGCGCGCACAGGGTGATCGCCACCGAGGAGTCCACGCGGGCGAGCTCCTCGACCGCGAGGGCATAGGCGAGCGAGTCGCCTCCGCCCCCGCCGTAGTCCTGCGGGAAGGGGATGCCCATCAGGTCGAGCTCGCCGAGGCGGCGGACGATGTCGTAGGGGAAGGCCTTGGTTCGATCGAGCTCCTCGGCAACGGGAGCGATCTCCTGCCGGGCGAACTCCCGGACGGTGTCGCGAAGCAGTCGGTGGTGGTCGCTGAGATCGAAGTTCACGACCTGGATCTTCCCAGCGCGCGCCCCGGCACGCGCCGTGGCGACGCCCGCCCTAGCATCGGGGAGGTGGAAGGTGCTCTGCCCGCACAGCCCCCGCGCGTGCTGCTCGGACAGTGTCTCGAGGGCGGTCTGGCCCCCGCGATCATGGTCATCGTCGAGCGCGGAGCCCAGCTGCGACCGGCGATTGCCGCCGAGCTGGCGGGCGAGATCGAGCTCGACCTCGGAGACACCCATCCGCCGGTCCGCATCCGCTTCGACGACGGGACGGTGCTGGTCGAGGACGGCCTGGCCCAGGCCCCGGTCCTGCGCGTCTCGGGGACGCTGGCTGACCTCGCCGCTCTGATGGTCACCCCGCTGGTCGGCGGGGTCCCAAGCCCGATCCGCGCCCGCGGCCGGGCGGCGCTCGGGCTGGTGGCCTTCGGGCATCTGCGCGTCGAGGGCCGGATCCGGCTGATGCGGCAGCTGCTCGGGCTGATCCGGATCTAGGCTCGGAGCCGGGCTACGCGGTCGTGGCGAGCTCGACCAGCAGCCGCACGCCGAAGCCGGTGGCGGCGCGATCGGGGAAGTAGGGCCGCCGCAGATCGTAGGCGGTCCCGGCGATGTCAAGATGGGCCCACGGCGTGTCGCCGGCGAAATGGTGCAGGAACTCCGCGGCGGTGATCGAGGCCGCCTCGCGCCGCTCGGTGCGGTTGGTCAGCTGGGCGAAGCGGCCCTCGATCATGGCGGCGTAATCGTCGTGCAGGGGCAGTCGCCAGAGCAGCTCGCCGGTGGTGGCCCCGCTGGCCTCGAGCCGCTCGGCCAGTCCGTCGTCGTTGGCCAGCAGGCCAGCGTAGGTCGAGCCCAGAGCAACGACCATCGCGCCGGTGAGGGTGGAGACGTCGATCAGCTGCTCGGCGCCCTCGCGCCGGGCGTAGTGCAGGCAGTCGGCCAGCACCAGCCGGCCCTCGGCATCGGTGTTGTTGACCTCGATCGTGGTGCCGTCGGCGGCACGGACGATGTCGCCCGGCTTCACCGCGCGGCCGTCCGGCATGTTCTCGGTCGCGCCGATCACGGCCAGGACCCGCACCGGTGCCTCGAGCTCGGCCAGGGCCGCGATGGCCTCGATCACGGCAGCGCCGCCGGCCATGTCGAACTTCATCTCGTGCATGCTCGCGGGTGGCTTCAGCGACAGGCCGCCGCTGTCGAAGGTGACCGCCTTGCCGACCAGGCCGAGACGCTGGCCCAGGGCCCCGGGGCCCTCGTAGGTGAGCGCGATCAGCCGCGGAGGCTGCGCCGAGCCCTGGGCGACGGCGGCGAAGGCGCCCATCCCCGCCGCGGCGATCTGCTCCTCGTCGAGCACGGTCAGCGAGAGGGCGGGCAGGCGCCCGGCGGTCTCTGCGGCGTAGTCGGCGAGCGCCCGCGGCGTGAGGTCGTTGGCCGGCGTGTTGGCCAGGTCGCGAGCCCGATTCTGCGCCGCGGCGAGCAGGGCCGCTCTGCGCACCGGTGCCGAGATGTCATGGTGGGCGCTCACCAGCAGCGTGTCGATCGCGCGCTGATCCTCGGCCCGCTTGTAGCGCTCGAAGCGGTAGGCGTGCAGCACGGTCCCCTCGACGAGGCCGCGCACGACGCCGTCCTCGACATGGTGGGGCAGCTCCCAGCACAGGCGGCGGCAGCCGAGCTCGCGGGCGCGACCATGGGCGTCCGCGGCGGCGACGCGCGCCCGCTCGGCGTCGAAGCGCTCGCGGTCGCCGAGGCCGACGAGCATCACGCGGCGGCCATCGTGGTGGGTGACGGCCAGCCGGCGGAAGGCGGCCGCGGCCTCGCCGGTCTGCACGAGCGCGGTCAGGCTGCCGTTGGGAAGGTCGTGGGGGATGCCCTCGTCGGCGAGCACTCCGATGACCACCGTGTCAGCATCGGTCTGCAGCGGTGCCAGCGTGGTGGCCTCGGTCCTCATCTGCGGCACCCTAGCGGCCAATCACTAGCATTGCCCTCGACCCTGACCCGAACCCGGAGCCTGCCACAAATGCCGAAGACCGTGATCCTCTCCGCCGCCCGCACACCGATCGGGAAGCTCGGCGGGGGGCTGGCCAGCCTCGACGCGACCGAGCTGGGTGGCACCGCGATCAAGGGCGCGCTCGAGCGGGCCGACATCGCTCCCGAGCAGGTGCAGCACGTGGTCATGGGACAGGTGATCCAGGCCGGTCAGGGCCAGATCCCCTCCCGCCAGGCTCAGATCAAGGGCGGCATCCCCAACGAGGTCTCCTCAGAGACGATCAACAAGGTCTGCGCCTCAGGGATCCGCGCCGCCGGCCTGCTCGACGCGGCGATCCGGGCCGGCGATCTCGAGGTCGGCGTCGGCGGCGGGATGGAGTCGATGTCCAACGCCCCCTACCTGCTCAAGCAGGCCCGCTTCGGCTTCCGCATGGGCGACGCCAAGGCGATCGACTCGATGATCAGCGACGGGCTCACGAACCCCTTCTCCGGCAAGCACATGGCCCAGGAGGCCAGCGAGGTGGCCACCGAGCTCGAGTTGACCCGCCCCGACATGGACCGCTGGGCGCTGCGCTCCCACCAGCTCGCGGTCAAGGCGACCGAGGAGGGCCGGCTGCCCGAGGAGATCGTCCCGGTCACCATCACGACCAAGAGGGGGGACACCATCGTCGAGGTGGACGAGGCTCCCCGAGGCGACACAAGCCTCGAGACCCTCGCGAAGCTCCCGCCGATCTTCCTCAAGGACGGCTCGCACACCGCCGGCAACTCGCCCGGCGTCAATGACGGCGGCGGCGCGCTGGTGTTGGCCAGCGACGAGTGGGCCAAGCACAACGGCAAGATCGCGCTGGCCACGATCCTGGCCCAGGCCCAGATCGCCGACGACTTTCCCTATCTCGCCCGGACACCGGCCAAGGCCGCCCGGACGGCGCTCGAGAAGATCGGCCTGACCGCGGATCAGATCGACGTGTGGGAGATCAACGAGGCATTCGCCTCAGTGACGCTCAACTCGATCCGGATGCTCGGCATCGACGAGAACCGTGTCAATGTCAACGGCGGCGCGGTCGCGCTCGGCCATCCGATCGGCGCCTCCGGCGCCCGGATCCTCGGCTCGCTGGTGCTCGAGCTCCGTCGCCGCGGCGGCGGGCTGGGCTGCGCCGCGATCTGCTCCGGCGGTGGCCAGGGCGACGCGGTGATCGTGGAGGTGAACGGCGGCTGAACGGGTCCGGTAGCGCGGCGTTCTTCGACCTCGACCGCACCCTCATGGAGGGCTCCTCGGCCTTCCAGTTCGGTCGTGCCGCCTATCGGGCGGGCCTGCTCTCCCGCCGTCAGCTGATCGCCGACGGGCTGGCCAACCTGCGGTTTCGCCTGCAGGGGGCCAGTGACGAGGCCACGCACGCGCTGCGCGACCGCATCTCGGCCTCGCTGGCCGGGACGAGGGAGCGCGACCTCGAGCGCCTCGGCGCGCCGGTGCTCAGCGGGATCCTGCCGCGCGTGTATCCGCAGATGCTGGCGGTCGCCCACGAGCATCAGGATGCCGGCCGCCGCGTCTACATCTGCACCGCCGCCTCCCAGGACCTGGCCGAAATGCTGGCCCGGGTGCTGGCGCTCGACGGCGCCGTCGGCTCGCAGTTCTCGGCGGTCAAGGAGGGCGTTTTCACCGGCGAGCCGGTGGGCTACTTCGTCTACGGCGAGGAGAAGGCCCGGGCGGTCCGCGACCTAGCGGCTCGCGAGGGGATCGACCTCGCGAGCTCCTACGCCTACTCCGACTCGGCCTCCGACATCCCGATGCTGCGGACGGTCGGCCACGCCGTGGCGGTCAATCCCGATGCGGACCTCGCCCGCGTGGCCCGCTCGGAGGGCTGGCAGATCCTCCGCTTCGATCGGCTGGGCCGGCGGTTGAAGATGGCGGCCGTGCTGACCGGCGCCGCCGCGGCCGGCGGGCTGGGCAGTGTCGCCATCGTGCGAGGCGGCCTGCCGTCGCGGCTCACCCGCCGGCGCCGGCTGGGATCGGCGATCCGGCGTCCACTCGGCCGGCGCTGAGGCCCAGTCCGCGGGCGTAGACTCTCCGCCGTGGCCACTCGAGCTCAACTGACCGACCTCGATCGCTGGGAGCGCAAGACTTTCGGACGCGCACCCGAGCGGGATGCGCCGTTCTCGACCATCTCCGGGGAGCCGATCCGCCCGCTGTACACCGAGGCCGACCTCCCCGAGGTGTCCGACGAGGCGATCGGGCTGCCGGGCGAGTATCCGTACACCCGCGGCGTGTACGGGTCGATGTATCGCGGCCGGCTGTGGACGATGCGCCAGTTCGCCGGCTTCGGCACGGCGGAGGAGACCAACAAGCGCTTCCGCTACCTGCTCGATCATGGCCAGACGGGGCTCTCGACCGCGTTCGACATGCCGTCGCTGATGGGCCATGACTCCGACCACGAGCGTTCGCTGGGCGAGGTCGGCCGCGAGGGCGTCGCGGTCGACTGCCTGGCCGATATGGAGACCCTGTTCGCCGGGATCCCGCTCGACGAGGTGACGGTGTCGATGACGATCAACGCGCCGGCGCCGATCATGCTGGCCTTCTATGTCGTCGCCGCCGAGCGCCGCGGGATCGGTCCCGAGCGGCTCGGGGGCACGATCCAGACCGACATCCTCAAGGAGTACATCGCCCAGAAGGAGTGGTGCTTCCCGGTCGACCCGGCGATGCGGCTGGTCACCGACATGATCGAGTGGTGCGCGGGCAACATGCCCCGGTGGCATCCGATCTCGATCTCCGGCTACCACATCCGCGAGGCGGGCTCGACCGCCGCCCAGGAGCTGGCGTTCACGCTCAAGGACGGACTGACCTACGTCGAGCATGCGATCGCTCGCGGGCTCGCCGTCGATGAGTTCGCGCCGCGGCTGTCGTTCTTCTTCAACGCCCATATCGATTTCTTCGAGGAGATCGCCAAGTACCGGGCCGCCCGGCGGATCTGGGCCCGTGAGCTGCGCGAGACCTTCGGCGCGAGCGACGAGCGCTCGCTGCTGATGCGCTTCCACACCCAGACCGCGGGGGTATCGCTCACCGCGCAGCAGCCGCTGAACAACATCGTGCGGACCGCGATCGAGGCCCTCGCCGGGGTCCTCGGCGGCACCCAGTCGCTGCACACCAACTCGTTCGACGAGGCGCTGGCGCTCCCCACCGAGCAGGCGGTGCGGGTGGCCCTGCGCACCCAGCAGATCATCGCCGAGGAGACCGGGGTGGCCAACTCGATCGACCCACTCGGGGGCAGCTATCTCGTCGAGGCGCTCACCGACCGCCTTGAGGCCGCCGCATATGACTATTTCCACAAGATCGATGAGCTCGGCGGGATGGTCGAGGCGGTCAAGCGCGGCTTCCCCCAGCGCGAGATCGCTGACGCCGCTTTCACCTACCAGCAGGAGGTCGAGGCGGGGGTCCGCAAGGTCGTCGGCGTCAACGCCTACACCGAGGGCGACGACGCCCAGACGCCGATCCTCAAGATCGATCCGGCGTTCGAAACCGACCAGGTGCAGCGGGTCCGCGAGGTCCGCGAGCGCCGTGACGCCGAGCGGGCCCAGGCGGCGCTCGCGACGCTCGAGAACGCCGCCCGGGATGCGCGCGCCAATCTCATGCCGCACCTGCTCGACGCCGCCCGCGCCGACGTCACCGAGGGGGAGATGGTGCAGGCCCTGCAGCGCGTCTTCGGCACCTACCGCGAGTCGCCCGCCTTCTGAGCGTCCGGGCGCCGCCGGGCCCGACGTGAGGGCGTCAGGCGCCCGGCGGCCTCTACAATGCCCGCGCTCGCAGTTGCTCCCATACCGCTTCTGCGCGCGCTTCCCGATGGCCTCCTCATCAGAGAAGAAGATCCGTGTCGTCGTCGCCAAGCCTGGCTTGGACGGACACGATCGCGGCGCCAAGATCATCGCCCGAGCCCTGCGTGACGCGGGCATGGAGGTGATCTACACCGGGTTGCATCAGACGCCTGAGCAGATCGTCGAAACCGTGATCCAGGAGGACGCCGACGCCGTCGGCCTGTCAATCCTCTCCGGTGCCCACATGACACTGGTGCCGCGGATCATGGAGCTCCTGTCCGAACAGGGGATCGACGACGTGGTCGTGACTGTCGGCGGAACGATCCCCGCCGACGACGTCGAAGAGCTCAAGAAGCTTGGCGTGGCCGAGGTGTTCACTCCGGGCGCGCCGACCCAGCAGGCCATCGACTTCATCCGCGGCGCCGTCAAGGCGTAAGGCAGCGGATGCGAGAACGTCCCACGCGACGAGCCGGCGGTGGCATCACCGCGACCGATTGACTCGTCAGTCAACCGGGTACAATTCGACCCGTTCAAGAAGGAGGCACTGTTGAAGATTTGCGTCCTGGTCAAAGAGGTACCGGACGCCGCCGTCGAGAAGCGCATTGATCCCTCGACGGGGCGAATGGACCGCTCCGGGGAAAAGAACCTCAATCCCTACGACACGCACGCCATCGAGGCGGCCATGCAGATCCGGGAGGGTGGCGCCGTCGAGGTGGACGAGATCGTCGCCGTGACAATGGGCCCCGAGTCCGCCGTCCGCGCCCTGCACAAGGCGGTATCGCTCGGCGCTGACCGTTCGTTGCACCTGACTGATCAAGCGCTTGCGGGCTCCGACGTGGCCGCCACCGGCTACGCGCTGTCCAAGGCGCTGGAGAAGGAGCAGCCGGACCTCGTGCTGCTCGGCCAGCAGTCGGACGATGGCGAGTGCTACACGATCGGTGCAGTGGTCGCCGATCACCTGAAGATGCCCTCGCTGACGCAGGTGATCAAGATGGACGTTGACGGCGGCGGTCTGCGCTGCGAGCGCCAGGCCGAGTACGGCTACGACACCGTTCAGGTCCAGATGCCCGCGGTGATCTCTGTCGGCGACGCGATCAACGAGCCGCGCTACCCGTCGCTGAAGGCGATCATGGGCGCCAAGAAGAAGCCCCTGGAGACCGTGGCCGGCCCGGACCTCGGCATCGATTCGTCCCTCGTCGGTGAGGAGGGGTCGCGCGTGCAGTGCGGCGACTTCCACGACCCGGCCGCCAAGGCGGCGGGGCAGATCATCGAGGACGAGGACACCAACGAGACGGTCGAGAAGATCGTCGCCTGGCTCGATGAAAGGAAGCTGATCTAGATGGTCCTCCGAGAGCCCCCGCACCCCTGGATGACGCACGGTCCCATCGCTGGATCTGCGTCCTCAGGCTTGCCGTTGCCTCCAGCAACGGCTGCGCCCTGCGTCCTTGACCAGCTCGATCCCGCGCGCCCCCAGTGGCACGCGGGCCCATGGAGGACCATCTGATGGCCGACGTATTGACCTACGTCCTCCATTACGAGGGCGAGTTCAACAAGAACTCCCTCGGCGCCGTATCCGAGGGTGCGGCGCGTGCGGCCGAGATCGGCGGCGAGTGCCACGCGGTGGTGCTCGGCAGCGAGGAGCTGACCGACGAGCTCTGCCAGACGCTTGGCTCCTATGGCGCCAAGAAGGTGTTCCGGGCCAAGGGTCCTGAGGGCCTGGCCCAGCCTGTGGTCGACGTAATGGCCAAGGTGATCGACGAGGGCGGCCACGGCTACGCGCTGTTCGGCGGCGGCCTGCTCGGCTTCGAGATCGGCGCCGGCCTGGCCGCCCGCAAGCAGGCGGGCGTGACGATGGAGGTCACCGCCGTCCGGGCCGAGGACGGCAAGCTCGTCGCCGAGCGCCCGATCCTGCAGGACTCGAAGATCTCCGTGTCCCGCTACCGCGGCGACCTCGGCATCATCATCGGCCGGATCAACGCGTTCGAGATCAAGCAGTCGGGCGGCGGCGCGGCCGAGGTGGTCGACGTCCCCCTCGAGTTCTCGCCCTGGTCGGACCAGGCCGAGATGGTCCAGCGCGGCGAGCAGCGCGGCGCTGACGTGGACATCGAGGGTGCCGACATCCTCGTGGCCGGCGGTCGCGGTCTCGGCAAGGCCGAGAACTTCGAGCTCGCCGAGGCCCTGGCCAAGGCGTTCGGTGGCAATACCGCGGTGGCCGCCACCCGCGCCGTGGTCGATGCCGGCTGGTATCCGTACGCGGCGCAGATCGGCCAGACCGGAAAGACAGTGGCGCCGAAGCTGTATCTCGCGGCCGGAATCTCGGGTGCGATCCAGCATAAGGTCGGCATGCAGGCCTCCGAGAACATCGTGGCCATCAACAAGGATTCGAACGCGCCGATCTTCGAGTTCTCCGACCTCGGGATCGTGGGTGATCTCAACAAGATCCTGCCCAAGCTGACCGACGCGATCGAGGCGAAGAAGGGGTCATAGAGACATGTCGTCGAGCAACGGAAAAGGTCCGTACGCCCCCAGCGAATTCCCGCCCCCCGTCGACTCCGTCAAGGAGTTCGTCAAGCGCGGCCTCGATCCGGAGGATGACCTGATCGAGGTCGGCGTGGCCATCGTCGGCGGTGGCACCGCCGGGCTGGCCTGCGCGAACCGGCTGCTGCAGTTGCTCGGCGACGACCCCGAGACGATGGAGAAGCTGGGGGAGGTCCCGGTCGCCGTCATCGAGAAGGCCAAGACCTGCGGCGGGCACAACCTGTCCGGTGCCGTGATGCGCCCGGGCCCCCTCCAGGAGCTGTTTCCGGACATGTCGCGCGAGGACTGGCGCAAGGAGCGCTTTGCCTTCGGCGAGGTGAAGAAGGAAGCCGTCTACATGCTGCCGGGTGGCAAGGCCAAGTTGCGGATCCCGCCGCCGCCGCCGTTCAAGAACCACGGCAACGAGGTGGTGTCGGTGTCCGCCCTGGCCCGCTACCAGCAGCGCCAGGCCGAGGAGGGCGGCGCCTACATCCTCACCGAGACCTCGGCCACCCAACTGATCGTCGAGGACGGCAAGGTGGTTGGCGTGCGCTCGGGTGACAAGGGCCGCGGCAAGGACGGCGAGCCCCTGGGCAACTTCGAGCCCGGCACCGACATCAAGGCCCGCACCACGGTCCTCGCCGAGGGCTGCTGGGGCCACCTCACCGGTGCCGCGATCAAGGAGTTCAACCTCGCCGAGGGCCGCGAGCCGCAGGTCTGGGAGCTCGGCGTCAAGGAGGTGTGGAAGGTCGCCAAGCCACTTGACCGGATCATCCACACGATCGGGCCCTGGCCGCTGAAGCTGTCGGCCAAGTACGGCCAGATCGGCGGCACCTGGATCTACCCGATGAAGGACGAGAAGTCCGGCGACGATCTCGTCTCGATCGGCTTCGTCGTCGACCTCGACTACCGGGACTCGACGACGTCGGCCCACGACCTGCTGCAGCTGTTCAAGACCCACCCGCTGGTCAAGGGGATCCTCGAGGGCGGCGAGCGCGTCGGCTGGGGGGCCAAGGCGCTGCCCGGCGGCGGCTACTGGTCGATGCCCAAGCTGACGATGCCGGGTGCGCTGCTGGTCGGCGACGCCGGCGGCATGGTCGACACGGTGTCGCTCAAGGGCGTGCACCACTGCATCAAGTCGGGCATCCTCGCCGCCGAGGCGATCTACCGCTCGTTGAAGGGCGGCGAGTCGCTCGCGTCCTACGAGGAGGCGGTCGAGCAGTCGTCGATCGGCAAGGAGCTCTACCAGGTGCGCAACACCCGCCAGCCCTTCTCCAAGGGCTTCATCAAGGGTGCTCCAATGGTCAACGTGGCGATCGCCACCAAGGGGAAGATTCCCGGCGGTCGGCTCGGGTGGCACCGCAACGACGAGCAGGCGATGTTCGTCGGCGACACGGAAAAGAGCTACCCCAAGCCCGACGGCAAATACATCTTCGACAAGCTCTCCTCGGTCTACATCTCGGGCAACTCGACTCGCGATGACGCGCCGAACCACATCCGGATCCACAAGCACGTGCCGCGGCAGATCGCCGAGGCCTGGACGTGGATGTGCCCCGCCGGCGTGTACGAGATCCCCGATGACGCTCCTGCCGAGGGCCCGGTGGACGTGATCGTCAACTACACCAACTGCGTCCAGTGTGGAGCGATCACCGCCAAGGGTGGCCGCCTGACCCCGCCCGAGGGCGGAGACGGGCCGCTGTATCAGCTGACCTAGTGCCCCGGCGGGGCGATCGGGCCCACGGCTCGGGCCGCGCCCCTCGTGGGTCGCTCGGCGTTGGAAACTTCCGGGCCTTGGTGTTGTTATAGAGCCGATGAAGCGCATGCTGATCGTGCTGCTGGCCCTGGCCGGGATCGTCAACGCGGCCATTCCCGCGATGGCGGCCACGGCCCCGCGTGACCTCCTGCGCGCCCTCATCTGCCAGCGGGCACTGGACCCCGGCGCGCGGGCGGTCGCCATTACCGCAGTGATGCGGCCGCTGCGGGACACGAGGCGGATGTCGCTGCGCTTCCAGCTCCTGGGAGCGCAGCAGCCGGGGGCTGCCTACGCCACCATCAAGGGCGGCGATCTGGGGACCTGGATCTCGCCCGGCAACCCGACCCTCGGGCGGCGTCCGGGAGACACCTGGATCGTCAATAAGCAGGTGGTCAACCTCGCCGCGCCGGCCCGCTACCGCTTCCGCGTCTCCTTCCGCTGGACGGGAGCCCACGGGCGCGTTCTCGGTAGCGCCGTGCGGCAGTCGGCGAGCTGCCTGCAGCCCGAGCTGCGCCCCGACCTCGCCGTCGAGAGCATTCAGGTTTTGCCGATCCCGACCCAGCCCAAGTACGAGCGCTACGTGGTGACGCTCGCCAACCACGGAGCGACGGCTGCCGGTCCGTTCCAGGTCGTGCTCGATCCGCATGCAGGCGCCGCGGCCCTCACCCACTCCTTGCCCGGGATCCGCGCTCACCGGACGGTGCAGATCGGCTTCACCGGACCGCTCTGCAACGCCGCCGCCCCGCCCACGGTGACCGCCGACCCGTCCAGGCAGGTCGACGACTACAACCGCGCGAACAACAGCCTGACAGCCACCTGTCCGGCCTCGTAGGCGCCGCTAGACTCTAGGGACGATGAAGACCGACATTCACCCGGAATACGTCGAGTCGCACGTCACCTGCTCGTGCGGCAACGAGTTCACCACTCGTTCGACCAAGTCTGAGATCCACGTAGAAATCTGCTCGGCCTGCCACCCGTTCTACACCGGACGGCAGAAGCTGGTCGACACCGGCGGCCGCGTCGAGCGCTTCCAGCGCCGCGTGGCCAAGGGCCGCCGCGCCTCGCGCGCGGGCACCGGCGCCTAGCGGAGGTTCTGAGGGCCGTGGGGGTCAGGAACGGAGACCTGGCCTCCGATGGCCGGCTCACCGCCCAGCGCGATGCACCGCTGGGCGGCCAGGCCGTGCTTGAGGGAGTGATGATGCGTGGGGTCTGCACCTGGGCGGTCGCCGTGCGCAAGCCTGCGGTTGATGAGGCGCTCGGCCCGATCGACGTCAAGTCCTTCCCGCTCATCTCCTGGACCAAGCGCCGGCGCGTCTACCGCTGGCCGGTGATCCGCGGGGTGGTCGCCCTGGCCGAGTCGCTGGGCATCGGCATGAAGGCGCTGGGCATCTCCGCCAACGCCCAGTTGCCCGAGGAGGAGCAGGAGATCTCCGGCGGGCTGTGGGCCGGGACCGTCGTCATCGCCCTGGTGTTCGCCATCGGGTTGTTCTTCGTGGTCCCGGTCGGGCTGACCAGCCTGATCAAGCACCAGCTCTCCTCCCCGGTGCTGTTCTGGGCGGTTGAGGGCGTGGTGCGGACGGCGATCTTCCTCGGCTACCTGTACCTGCTCTCGCGCATGAAGGATCTCCGGCGGGTGTTCGAGTACCACGGCGCCGAGCACAAGGTGATCTCGTGCTTCGAGGCCTCAGACGAGCTGACTCCCGCGCGGGCCAAGCTGTACTCGCGACTGCATCCCCGCTGCGGCACGAGCTTCCTGCTGATCGTGATGATCATGGCCATCTTCGTGTTCGCGCCGGTCGGGCTCCCGTCCTGGTGGATACTGGTGCTCACTCGGATCGTCGGTGTGCCGCTGATTGCCGGGCTGTCGTTTGAGGTGATCAAGTGGGCCGGTCGCAACCGCCGCCGCCGCTGGGTGCAGACGATCATGTGGCCCGGGCTTCAGCTGCAGAAGCTGACCACGCGCGAGCCCGACCTCGATCAGCTCGCGGTGTCGATCGCCGCGCTCCAGGCTGTCCTGGCCGTCGAAACCCCCGGTGCCGCCTCGGCTGAGGACATGGTCGGCGTCGAGGTCGTCGCCTAGGTTCGCAGCGGGTCCGGCGGGCGCGCTCCTACACTCGGTCGGGATGATCGATGAGCTGGTGGCGCAGATCGAGGCCCGCTTCGACGGGCTTGAGGCCGAGCTGTCCGATCCCGAGGTGATCGGCGACCGTGAGCGCTTCACCGCGGCCAGCCGCGCGTATCGCGAGCTCGAACCCGCGGCCAAGCTCGCCGCCGAGTACCGGCGCGCCGCCGACGATTTTGCGGGAGCGCGTGAGCTGCTGGCCGAGGACGGTGACGATCCCGAGCTGCGCGAGCTGATGGACTCCTCTCGCGAGCGCATCGCCGCGCTCGAGGAGGAGATCCGTCTCGCCATGGTCGAGCGCGACCCCAACGACGACAAGAACGTGATCGTCGAGATTCGCCCGGGCGCCGGCGGCGACGAGGCCGGGCTGTGGGCGGGCGATCTCTACCGGATGCTGACCCGCTACGCCGAGCGCCGCGGCTTCTCGGTCGAGCCGCTGTCGATCGGCGAGGGCACGTACACGTTCTCGGTCAAGGGTGACGGCGCCTACTCGGTGTTCAAGTTCGAGGGCGGCACGCACCGCGTCCAGCGCGTGCCGGAAACCGAGTCCCAGGGACGCATCCACACCTCGACGGCGACGGTGGCGGTGCTGCCGGAGGCCGACGATGTCGAGGTGGCCGTCGACCCCGGCGACCTTCAGATCGACGTCTACCGCAGCTCGGGCCCGGGCGGGCAGTCGGTCAACACCACTGACTCGGCGGTGCGGATCACGCACAAGCCAAGCGGGATCGTCGTCTCGATGCAGGACGAGAAATCCCAGCTGCAGAACCGCGAGCGCGCCATGCGTGTGCTGCGGGCGCGGCTGTACGAGCGGGCGTTGGCCGAGCAGCAGGCCGAGCAGGCCGCCTCCCGCCAGGCCCAGGTCGGGACCGGCGAGCGCGCCGAGAAGATCCGCACCTACAACTTCCCCGAGAAGCGCGTCAAGGACCACCGAATCAACCTGCTGGTCCACAACCTCGACGAGATCCTGATGGGCGAGCTCGACGAGCTGACCGCGGCTCTGCAGGACGATGAGAAGCGCCGGCGCCTCGAGGAGCGCGCGGTTGCCTGAGCTCGTGGAGGCGACCCCGCTGAGCGTCGGGGGCGCGCTGCGCGAGGCTGCCGACACGCTGGCCCGGACGAGCGGGGAGACGCCGCGGCTCGACGCCGAGGTGCTGCTCGGCGCGGTACTGGGCGTCGACCGCGCGGCCCTGGTCCTGCGCGCCGGCGAGCCGCTCGATCGAGCAAGTCAGGATGCCTTCACGGCCCTCGTCGCCCGCCGCGCGGCCGGCGAGCCGGTGGCCTACATCACCGGCCGCCAGTGGTTCCGCCGGCTCGAGTTGCGCGTCGATTCGCGAGTTCTGATCCCGCGGCCGGAAACCGAGCTGCTCGTCGAGGTCGGCCTTGGCCTCCCGCGCGATGCCCGGGTCGTCGATGTCGGCACCGGCAGCGGTGCGGTGGCGCTGGCGCTGGCCGATGAGCGCCCGGATCTGCGGCTGGTGGGAACCGACATCTCGCCCGGCGCGATCGAGGTGGCCCGCGCCAACGCCGCCCGGCTCGGGCTCGCGGTCGAGTTCCGGCGGGTGGACCTGATCGACGATGGCCCGTGGGATGCTGTCCTGGCCAACCTCCCGTATGTGGCGGAGGACTCACCCGTGCTCGCGCCCGACGTGGCGCGCCACGAGCCGGGCCTGGCCCTCGACGGGGGTGCGGACGGGCTCGCAGTCGTGCGCCGGCTCATCGCGCGCGTGGATGCGGTGCTGCTCGTCGCGCTCGAGATCGGCTTCGACCAGGCTCCGGCGGTCGAGGCCCAACTGCGGGCCGCGGGCTTCGCTGCGGTGCAGCGGCTGCGTGACCTCGCCGGCCACGACCGGGTGCTCGTCGCACGGCGGTGAGCGACTCCGACGCGGAGCTGTTCGAGCGGTGCATGGCGGTCGGCGGCGTGGCCGTGTTCCCCGCCGACACCGTCTACGGGCTCGCCTGCGACCCCACCAACCGGCTCGCCGTCGAGCGGCTGTACCGGCTCAAGTGGCGGCCGCTCGACAAGCCCTCGGCGGTGATGTTCTTCGATCCGGAGCTGGCCTTCGCCGCGCTGCCCGAGCTGGGACCGCGCACCCGTCAGGCGCTAAGCGCGCTGCTCCCCGGCGGCCTCACCATGCTGCTGGCCAATCCCGCGGAACGGTTCGCGCTGGCCTGCGGAGCGGACCCCCTGACGCTCGGCCTGCGCGTCCCCCGCGTCCCGCGGCTCGCCGCCGTCCGCTGGCCGGTGGTGCAGTCGAGCGCCAACCGCGCCGGCGGGCCCGACGCGCGACGGTTGAGCGAGGTGCCTGAGCCGCTGCGCCGCGGCGCCGACCTGGTGATCGACGGCGGCGAACTGCCGGGCACCCCGTCGACCGTGGTCGATCTGCGGGCCTATGAGGAGCGGGGCGCCTGGTCGGTCGTGCGCGCCGGCGCGGTTGGGGATGAGGAGCTGAGCGCGGCGCTGGGTTGAAATCGCGCGCCGTGGGGGGCGCTGGTATCGTCGCCCACCATGAGCCCCGACCTGCCGCCAGACTTCTTCAACCGTCACCTCGCCGATGTCGATCCTGAGGTCGCTCAGATGATCGATCTCGAGCTCGAGCGCCAGCAGAACACCCTCGAGATGATCGCCTCGGAGAACTTCGTGCCCGTCTCCGTACTCGAGTGCCAGGGCTCGGTGCTCACCAACAAGTACGCCGAGGGCTATCCGGGCAAGCGCTACTACGGCGGCTGCGAGCACGTCGACGTGATCGAGCAGCTGGCCATCGACCGGGCCAAGTCACTGTTCGACGCCGAGCACGCCAACGTCCAGCCCCACTCGGGCGCCCAGGCCAACGCGGCGGTGTACCACGCGCTACTGCAGCCGGGGGACACGCTGATGGGTCTCGAGCTCGCGCACGGCGGCCATCTCACCCACGGGATGAAGCTCAACGTCTCCGGCCGGCTCTACGACATCGCGCCATACCAGGTCGACCGAGAGACCAGCCTGATCGACATGGACGAGGTCCAGCGCGTCGCGCAGGAGCGCCGCCCGAAGATGATCCTCGCCGGCTGGTCTGCCTACCCGCGCTTCCTCGATTTCAGCCGCTTCCGCGAGATCGCCGATGAGGTCGGCGCCCTCTTCGTCGTCGACATGGCCCACTTCGCCGGCCTCGTCGCCGCCGGCCTGCACCCCAGCCCGGTGCCCGACGCCGACGTCGTCACCACCACGATCCACAAGACGATCGGCGGTCCGCGCGGCGGGATGATCCTCTGCAGGGAGGAGCTGGCCAAGAAGATCAACTCGGCGGTGTTCCCTGGTCAGCAGGGCGGGCCGCTGGAGCATGTCATCGCCGGCAAGGCAGTGGCCCTGCGGATCGCCGCCTCCGACGCGTTCCGCGAGCGCCAGGAGCGGACGCTGGCCGGAGCCAAGGCGGTGGCCTCCGAGCTGCTGGCCGCGGGCGGCGGGATCAACGTGCTCACCGGGGGCACCGACGTGCACCTCGTGCTGTGCGATCTGCGTGCGTCCGAGCTCGACGGCCAACAGGCCGAGGACCGGCTCCATGACATCGGCATCACGGTGAACCGCAATGCGGTCCCGTTCGACCCGCGGCCACCGGCCGTGTCGTCGGGCCTGCGGATCGGGACGCCGGCGCTGGCCACTCGCGGCCTGCAGGTCGACGACTTTGTCGAGATCGGGCGGATCATCGCCGCGGCACTCCAGCCCGGCTCCTTCGAGGATCGGCGCGCCGAGCTGACCGAGCGTAGTCAGGCGCTGGCCGAGCGCTATCCCCTGTACGCGGGGCTGCGCGAGCGGGCGGCCGTCTGAGCCGGTTACCGGCGGCGGCGCCGGATTGGACAGGGCCTGGTGGAGCGCGAGTTCGATGTCATCGTGATCGGCGCTGGCCCGGCCGGTGAGGTTCTGGCCGGGCGGCTGGCCGACCGCGGTGGACGCCGCGTGGCGATCGTCGAGCGCCACCTGGTCGGCGGCGAGTGCTCCTTCTACGCCTGCATGCCCTCCAAGTCGCTGCTGCGGCCGGCCGAAACGCTGCGTGAGACGAGACGGATCCCCGGGGCGGCTGAGGCGGTAACCGGTTCGCTGGACGCCCGGGCCGTGCTCGCCCGCCGCGACGAGGTGATCCACGATCTCCATGACGACTCCCAGCTCCCCTGGCTCGAGGATCGGGGCATCGAGCTGGTCCGAGGCGAGGGGCGCCTTGACGGCGAGCGCCGGGTCCAGGTCGGCGACGACGTCCTGACGGCTCGTGACGCGGTCGTGCTCGCCGTCGGCAGCGGCGCGCTGATGCCGCCGATCCCCGGGCTGGCCGACGTGGGCGCATGGTCCAATCGCGAGATCACCACCGCCTCCGAGGTCCCCGAGAGCCTGCTCGTCCTCGGCGGCGGCGTCGTCGGCGTCGAGATGGCGCAGGCCTGGTCATCGCTCGGGACGCGAGTGACGATCATCGAGGCGCTCGACGGGCTCGTGGGTCGCGAGGAGCCGCTGGCGGGCGAAACCGTGCGAGCCGCGCTCGAGGAGCTGGGCGTCACGGTCGTGACCGGGTCCCGGGCCGTCGAGGTGCGCCGCGAGCAGGATGAGGTCGTCGTCGAGCTCGAGAACGCCGGCTCGCACCGGGCGGCTCGGCTGCTGGTCGCGATCGGTCGGCGCCCGCTGACCGCCGACCTCGGACTCGAGAGCGTGGGGCTCGGGGCCGGCAGGTACGTCGAGGTCGACGATCACCTCCAGGTGGCCGCCCATCCGTGGCTGTACGCCATCGGCGACACCAACGGGCGGGCGCTGCTGACCCACGCCGGCAAGTACCAGGGGCGGATCGCCGCCGATCACATCCTCGGGGAGCCCGCCGCTGCACTCACCGACGGGCCCGTCACCCCGCGGGTCATCTTCACCGACCCCCAGGTGGCCGCGGTGGGGCTCACCCTGGCCGATGCGCGCGGTGCGGGAACGAACGTCGACGCGTTCGACCTCCCCACCTCCTCGACCGCCGGCGCGAGCTTCTACGGGCGCGGGGCCCCGGGCGACAGCCGGTTCGTGGTCGATCTCGACCGCGAGATCCTGGTCGGGGTCACCTTCGTCGGCGCCGAGGTGTCGGACTTCCTGCATGCCGCCACGATCGCGGTCGTGGGCAGGGTGCCGCTGTCGACGATCGCTCACGCGATCGCGCCGTTTCCCACCCGCAACGAGCTGTGGCTCAACTTCATCGAGAGCTACGAGCAGCGGCGCGGCAAGAGCCTGCACGCCACGCCCCCGGCGCGCTGATACCGCTCGTTCTCCGGCCGGCTGACGCCGTTCTGCCGTGCGCCGACGGGCCGTCCCGGCGCGGCCCCGGGTGACGCGGGCGGCCTGAGGGTCGGCCTCGGCTGCCATGCTGTGCACTCGCCATGCGGTACTGGGACGCCGTTTTTGCCTTCCTCGTCGCGATGGCCGTGGCGCTGGTGCTGACCCCGGTTGCGGCGCGGCTGGCCCGGCGGGTGGGGGCCCTCGCCATGCCCAGCGAGCGCGGACTCGCGGCGCGGACCACGCCCCTGCTGGGCGGCTTGGCGATCCTCGCGGGCGTTCTCGTCGCCGCGGCCATCTGGATGCCGGACGAGATCCGGCTGCCCCGCTCCGTCGGCAAGCTCGGCTCCGGTGGCACCGTCTCGACCTGGGCCATCATCGCCGGCGCGTGCGTGATCGCCATCGTCGGTGCGATCGACGACGCGAGGGACCTCCCGCCGCTGGTCAAGCTCTTCGGCCAGATCGCCGCGGCGGTGATCGCGGTGGAAGGGGGAGCGGTGGTCACCGACGTCACCCTTCCGTTCATCGGCGCCCTGCAGTTCCCCAACACCGGCGGTGTGCTGAGCGCGATCTGGCTGGTGGCGCTGATGAACATGGTCAACTTCAGCGACGGCGTCGACGGGCTCGCGGCGGGGGTCTGTGCGATCGACGGCATCGCGTTCGCGGTTATCGCGTTTGACCTCAACGTCTACGCCGCCGCCGTGCTGGCGGCGATCACTGCCGGGGCGGCGCTCGGCTTCCTGTTCCACAACTTCCACCCGGCGTCGATCTTCATGGGTGACTCAGGGTCCAATCTGCTCGGCTACCTGCTCGGGGTGGTGGCCGTGGTCGGCTCGCTGAAGACCAACGTGGTCGTGGCCCTGGTCGTCCCGCTGGTGATCCTCGCGGTGCCGTTCCTCGACACGAGCTTCGTGATCGCCAAGCGGTTGAAATACCGGCGCAAACCGTGGTCGGCGGACGCCAACCATTTCCATCACCGCATGGCCAGGATCGGCTTCAGCCAGCGCAAGACGGTGGCCTATCTGTACGGCTGGACGCTGATGCTCGCCGGCGTCGCCGTCGCGCTGCGCTTCATTCCCTACCACGACCGTGGCGTGGCCCATCCCCACTATCACCTGGGCTGGCTGCTGCTGATGATCGCGATCGTGCTGGTGGCGCTGGTGGCCAGCGTCTACCTCGTCTACGTGCTGGAGATCCTGAAGTTCAAGCACTGGCGCAGCGAGGAGATCCGCCACCGCGAGCCCGACACCTCCGAGGAGGAGATTGAAGAGCAGGTGCGCCGGGACGTGGAGACCGGCGAGTTCGAGCACGTGGGGTAGGGAGCGGGGCTTCCGACCGGGCCGGACGCCGTGAAATAGTGCGGGGGTGAACCTCCGGCGTAACGAAATCATCGGCCTCGGCATCGTCGCCGTGCTGACCGCGCTCGCGGGCCTGGCCCGTTACAGCCACACCGTCTCCGACGTGGTGGCATTCATCCTGGCCACGCTGGCGCTCGCCGGACTGGCCTGGATCGTGTCGTTCTCGACCGAGCAGGTCGGTCGTCGGATGGGACCGGCGGCCACCGGATTCATGCACTCGACGCTCGGCAACCTGCCCGAGTTCTTCGTGGTGATCTTCGCCCTCGAGGCGGGGGAGCGGGTGGTCGCCGAAACCGCGATTCTCGGCTCGATCCTCGTCAATGCCCTGCTGGTGCTGGGAATGGTGATCATCGCCGGCGCGCTGAAGAGCCGCAACGGGATCATGCGCTTCAGCGCGCGGCTGCCCAACGACACCGCCACCCTGTTGCTGGTCGCCTCGTTCATCATCGTGCTGATCGGCCTCGCGACCTCGGCGCAGGACCCCGCGAGTCATCACGTGCGGACGATCTCGATCATCGGGGCGGTGGCGATCCTGCTCGTCTACGGCGCCTGGCTGCGCCAGTACCTGACCTCGACCGACGTGGCCGACTACGAGGGGTCAACGCCGGCCGAGCTGTCGAAGGCGGCCGGGATCGGACTGCTGGCCGCGGGCGCCATCGGTTCCGCGTTCGTGTCCGACTGGTTCATCCATGCTCTGAAGCCGACGATCGCCACGCTGCACATCTCGCGCGCCTTCGCCGGCCTGGTGATCGTCGCGATCGCCGGAAACGCGGTGGAGAACTTCAGCGGGATCTTCCTCGCCTCCCGCGGTCAGGGCGAGCTGGCGATCTCGGTGGTCAAGAACTCGGTCGGCCAGATCGCCGCCTTTCTCTATCCGGCCCTGGTGCTCGTCTCGCTGCTGACCGCCACCACGCTCACCTTCGCGCTCGCGCCGGTGTACATCGGGGCGCTGATCGGCACCGCGGTGATCGTGTGGCAGATCACCGGAGACGGCGAGGCGACCGTGTTCGAGGGCACGGCGCTGGTGGCCACGTTCGTGATCCTGGCCACGGTGGCGGCGTTCGAATAGGGGAGGGGCCCGGGCTCATGGCCTCTTCGACCAAGGAGGGCCCCGGGCGGTCGCCGACGGTTCGAAAGAGGAGGACTGCGGCGGCCTCGCAGCCTTGTCGGCTCATCCCTCGGCCGCTATCCTGACGTTAACGTAAGAATCAGTTTTTCCGGGACGGGCCGGGACCTGACCACGACCGAGACGACATGCACATGATGAGAGCCCTCGACGCAGAACCGGCTCAGCGCCAGCCGGGGCAAGGGTCCCGGCGGCGAGTGGGCGTTCACCACGAGCACGACAACTACAAGTGGTGGGCGCTGTCCTGTACCAGCCTCGGGATGCTGCTGGCGACGATCAACTCGGGAACCCTCATCATCGCGCTGCCCGACCTCGAGCGCAGCCTCCACACCAGCCTGCTCGAGCTCGTGTGGGTAATTCTCGTCTACATGATCGCCTCGACCGTGCTGGTTCTCAGCGCCGGTCGGCTTTCTGACCAGTTTGGGCGCAAGCAGGCGTACATCGGCGGCTTTCTGCTGTTCGCGCTCGCCTCGCTCGGCGCCGGATTCGCGGCCAACGGAACTCAGCTCATCCTGTGGCGCATCCTCCAGGGCATCGGCGGCTCATTCCTGTTCGCCAACGCCGCCGCGATTGTCACCGACTCCTTCCCCAGGGAACAGCTCGGCCTGGCGATGGGCACCAACACCATGGTGGCGGCGGTCGGGCTGGTGATCGGCCCCGTTCTCGGTGGCGCACTGGTGGCGATCTCATGGCCGTGGGTGTTCTGGTTCAACGTCCCCCTCGGCCTCGCCGGAAGCCTGTGGGCGTGGCTGGTGCTGCACGAGATCAGCGGCCGCTCCGAGGACCGCCGGTTCGACTTCGCCGGCACGATCACGTTCCTGATCGGCCTCACCGGCCTCGTGCTCGGCATCTCCAAGGGCGGCATCTCCGGCTGGAACTCGCCGGTGGTCATCGGCGGACTGATCGCGGCGGCCGTGCTGCTGCCCCTGTTCGTCGTCATCGAGCGCCACCACCCGGCTCCGATGCTCGACCTTTCGATCTTCCGCAGCCGGCTGTTCTCGGCCGCCGCCGCCGCCGCGTTCATCAACGGACTGGCGCGGTTTGCGCTGATGTTCCTCTTCGTCTTCTACTTCCAGGGCGTTCAGGGCGACTCGCCGATCCTCGCCGGGATCAAGCTGGCGCCACTGGCGCTCGGCATGCTGGTCTCCTCGCCACTCGCGGGGATCTGGGCCGATCGCCGGGGCTCGCGGGCCATGGCCGTGGCCGGCATGCTGGTCACCACTCTCGGCCTGGCGCTGATGACCACGCTCGGCCGGGACACCACCTACGTCGCCAGCGGCACGTTCATGTTCATCGTCGGCATCGGCTCGGGCATGTTCAACTCGCCCAACACCGCGGCGATGATGGGCACCGTCCCCGCTCATCGGCGCGGGATCGCCGCCGGCGCCAGGGTGCTCGTCCAGAACACCGGGGCGGTCATCTCGATCGCCTTCGTGCTCGCGGTGGTCACCTCTGCGGTGCCGAAGAGCGTCCTGTTCGCGGTCTTCTCCGGACTGGCCAACCATATCTCCACCGCCGAGCTCGATCCGTTCATCTCGAACATGCACACCGCGCTGTGGTGCCTGACCGCGGTGTCAGCGCTCGGTGCGGTGGTGGCCGCGGCCCGGCCCAAGCGCGACGTCGCTGCGGACGGCTCGGCCCAGGATCGAGGCTCCGAGAGCCGGCCGGGCGAGAGCCGCGCGCCCGCGCCCGAGGGACAGGTGGCGCTGCCATGAGCGCCGGCACCGGACGCACTGCCGTCAAGGCCGAAGCCCGCCGCCCGGCGAGCAGCAGAGGCACGGTCGCGGCCACCCAGGAGCGCCCGCTGCGGATCGGCGAGGTCGCCGAGGTCACCGGAACGACGCCGCGGACGATCCGCTATTACGAGGAGATCGGGCTGCTTCCCGGATCCGCCGAGCGCCAGCAGGGGAAGCACCGCTGCTACGCCGCCGCGGACATCGAGCGCATCAACGAGATCGTGCGGCTCAAGGACCTGCTCGGGCTCTCGCTGGAGCAACTGTCGAAGCTGCTCGAGGCCGAGGCCGCCCGGGCGGAGCTCCGGCGCGAGTGGGAGACCGCCGAGGACGTCGCGGTCCGGCGCCGCATCCTCCACGAGGCACTTGGCCACATCGCCACCCAGATCGATCTCGTCCAGGGCCGCCGTCGCGAGCTCGAGCAGCTCGAGCGCGAGCTGCTGCAGCGGCGCGAGCTGGTCGACACGCGGCTGGCCGAACTGCCCTCCTGAGAGGCTCACTGAGCCTCTCAGGACGCTGTCGAGAGGCAGGAAAGCGGCGTTCAGCCCCGTAACCAAGAGCCACCGTGGTGGTACTAAGCTTCCGAACGTCGGATCGCGGCGCCTCTGGGGCTGATCGTCAGCCCACCGCCCGCACGCAGTACCGACCTTCTCGCTTCAGGAGCTTTGTGACCCGGTCAACGCAACGTACATCCAAGTGGCTGCCCCGTCTCGCCGCACTGGCCGCGGCGGTGGTCGGATTGGTCAACGTCGCCTCCGCGCTGACGCCCAACATCCGCTGGCGCGGGCACCTGCTGCTCGACATCGAGCCGGTGGAGACCATGCGACTGTTCCATGCGCTCGCGCTCCCGGCCGGGTTCGCGCTGATCCTCGTCGCGCCGTACCTACTGCGCCGCCGCCGCCGGGCCTGGCAGGCGGCGATCGTGCTGATGCTGGCGCTCGGTCTGTTCGATCTGCTGAAGGGGCTCGATTTCGAGGAGAGCGCGTTCACCTGGGCCGCCGCGGCGATCCTGCTCGCCGGCCGGAGCTCCTTCTCTGTCCGTCACGAGCCGATCACGCTGCGCTCGGCGATCTGGCGCGTCCCGCTGATCGGCCTGCTCGGTCTGACTCTCGCCGCGCTCGCCGCCTGGGCCTCGCAGGGCCATCCGTCGGTGACGACGGTCATGCGCGAGACCGGCGACCTGCTCATCTTCCAGCGCGGCCCGATGCACTTCCACCGTCACTTCCACCAGCATCTGGCCTGGATTCCGCTCAGCGTGCATCTGATCGAGCTCGGGACGCTGCTCACCATGGCGTACGTCGTCTTCCGGCCGCTGGCCGCTCCACGTGCGCTCCCCGGCCCCGAGGCACGGGCGATGGCCTCGGAATTGGTCCGGGCCCACGGCAGCGACACCCTGTCCTTCTTCAAGCTCCGGGGCGACAAGCAGTATTTCTTCAGCCCCGATCGACGCGCCTTCGTGGGCTACCGGATCGAGAACGGCGTGCTGCTGCTCTCCGGCGACCCCGTCGGTCCCCCGGAGGAGTTCCCGACCCTGCTGCGCGACGTCAAGGCCTTCGCGGAGGCGCGCGGGCTCAAGCTCGGCGCGGTCGGCGCCAGCGAGTCGCTGACCACCCGTTACGAGGCTCTTGGCCTGAAGGCGATCTACCTCGGTGACGAGGCGATCCTCGATCTCGGCTCGTTCTCGCTCGAGGGACGGGCGATCCGCAAGGTGCGCCAGTCGGTCAGTCGGCTGGGCAAGGCCGGCTACACCGCCGAGGTCCACCGCCTCAGCGAGCTGCAGCCGTCCACGGTGGACGAGATCGAGACCGTGCTCGAGCGGGGGCGCGAGGGGGCGCCGGAGCGTGGCTTCTCGATGGCCATGGACTCGATCCATGGCCCCGAGGATCACGAAACGCTGGTGGTTCTGGCCCGCGATGAGGGCGGCACAATCCGAGGCGTCCTGCACTTCGTGCCCGTCTACGGTCGCAGCGCCGTGTCGCTGTCGTTCATGCGGCGGGATCCGGCCACTCCCAACGGCCTGACCGAGTTCCTGGTCGTCAAGGCCGTCGAGCTCCTGCGCGAGCGCGGGATCGAGGAGCTGTCCCTCAACTTCGCCGCCTTCGCCAGGTGGATGCACAGCCCCGAGAAGCGCCACGAGCGCGTGCTCGGCAAGCTCGTCGCCCTCGGCAATCCGTTCTTCCAGATCGAGAGCCTGTATCGCTTCAACGCGAAGTTCTTCCCCCGCTGGGAGCCCCGCTACCTCGTCTACGAGGGTCGGCTCGGGCTGCCCCGGGCGGGAATCGCAGCGATGTGGGCCGAGGGCCAACTTCCCAAACCCTCGCTGCGAGTTCCACAGCGGCGGGGGAGTCGCGCTGAGCCGCCGTTCCGGCTAACCTCGCGCTAACTTTGTCGTCCCCGGATGACCTCGCTATGGGTTGAGGTCTTCGGCGCAGGCACACGGCGATTTCCAGGCGACGCCCGTGCCGCTGCGCCGGTACCCTTCCGGCCCCTCGACCCTCTCACCCGTGCTCAATTGAACAGCGCTCCACGACACCATGACGAACAGCCGTTCCGCAATCCCCGGCGTCACCCCGGAGGCCGACGGTGTCTCTGAACGCCCCCGCGGTGGTTGAGCAGCCCGTGACTCTGCTCCGTTACATCGATGTCGTCGTGATCATCGTCGCGGCCCCGATCCTGCTGCTGATCGGCGTCCCCGCGGACGGATATCTCATCGGCGCCGCCGTCTGGATCGTCCTGCGCGCGGTGGGCGTGGGCGTCGACCATTGGGCCTCCAACATCAAGGAGGCGGGCCCGCAGATCACCCTGCGGCTGTCCTACCTGCTCAGCCGGTTGTTCCTGCTCGCGATCACGGTGATCCTCGTGCGCAAGGACGCCGGCCGCGACGCGGGGCTCGCCTGCCTGGCCGTGATCGTCTTCGCCTTCACGGCGGAGCTGATGGTGTCCGCGCTGAACCGACCGAGGGCGAAATGAGCAGCGGGCGCAAGATCTTCTTCTGGGTCCTGGGCTTCTACCTGGGCGGCCTCGTCCTGCTGCTGCTGATCTTCGGAGTCTCGAGCCACAAGAACAACGAATTCCAGATCCAGAACGAGTTCAAGCTGAACGACTGGATCAAGCTCGGGGTGTTCAGTATCAACCGGGCCGTCCTGTACCTGTTCATCGCCGCCGTTCTCACCACTGGCACGATGGTGTGGATCTCGCGGCGAATGCAGCAGCGGCCCAACCGCGTGCAAACCGGGGTCGAGGCGCTGTTTTCGCTGATGCGGGACAACATCACCCGGGGGAACATGGATGATTCGATGGCGGCCCGCTGGTTCCCATTCATTGGGGCGCTGTTCCTGTTCATCTGGTACTGCAACCTGATCGGCTATCTGCCGCTGCCGACCAACAGCGAGGAGAAGTTCAACATCTTCGGGGTCCACATCCCCGGCTTCGCGCTGTATGCGGCCACGGCCAACATCTCCGTGCCGCTGGTCCTCGCGCTGATCGTGTTCATCGTCTTCAACTGGGTCGGCATCCGCGCCCAGGGCTTCGGCGGCTATATGAAGAGCCTGATCCCCGCTGGCGTCCACGGCCCGATGCTGCTTCTGATCGGTCCGCTGGAGGTGATCTCGATCTTCATGCGGATGATCTCGCTGACCATCCGACTCTTCGCCAACATCCTCGCCGGGCACATGATCATCCTGTTCATGGCCGGCGGCCTTGCGGTGATCCTCGGGCTCACCTTCCTCGGCTGGTTCACGCTGCCGGTGGCGATCGCCGTCTATCTCTTCGAACTGGGGCTGGTGGCGACGCTCCAGGCCTTCATTTTCGCGACCCTCGCCGCCATCTACATCGGCGGTGCGGTGACTCACCACTAATAGACAAGGAGCTGAGCTCAGTGCTTTCACACTTCCTCTCGTTCGCGGCCTCCTCCGGGGTCGGAGCGGGTCTCGGGATCGGTATCGGTGGCGGTCTCGGCGCTGTCGGCGCCGGCGTCGGCATCGGCATCATCTTCGGCAAGGTCATCGAGTCGGTGACCCGTCAGCCCGAGATGCGCGATGAGATCACCAGCATCCAGTGGCTTGGCTTTGCCCTCACCGAGGCGTGCTTCTTCTACGGCCTGGTGGCCGGCCTCATCTCCTACGTGCTCAAGTAGATGTCGGGCGCCCTTCACACCGCATCCAGCGGGTCGTTCCTGATCTCGCCCAACGTCGGGCTGATGATCTGGACGCTGCTGCTCTTCGGCATCTCCATGTACGTGCTCGCCAAGGTGGCCTTCCCTCGGATCACCGAGGCGCTGGACCGCCGCCAGCGGGCGATCGAGGACTCGATCGACGCCGCTGAGCGCACGCGTGAGGAGGCCGACGGCCTGCTCGCCGAGTACCGCGAGCGCCTCAAGGAGGCCCGTCACCAGGCGGACGAGATCGTCGACCGGGCCCGCAAGGCCGCCGAGGTCCACGAGCGCGACGCCCAGGAGGAGGCGCAGGGCCGGCGCGAGCAGATGATGGATCAGACGCGCCGCGACATCGAGGCCGAGACCCGCCGGGCGATCGAAGAGATCCGCCGCGAGGTCGCCGACCTCACGGTCATGGCGACCGAGAAGGTCACCCGCAAGACGCTCACCGAGGAGGATCAGCGCCGGTTGGTCGAGGATGCGCTCTCCGAACTCGACTTCAGCGCGCTCAGTCCGGGAGGGAACAACTAGTGGAGGAGATCGCGCAGGTCTACGCGCGATCGCTGTTCGAGGTCGCCCAGGAGCTCGAGGCCACCGACGAGGTGCGCGAGCAGCTCGGGCAGTTCGCCCAGGCGCTGTCCGACGACCGCAACGTGTCGGTGTTCTTCTTCTCGCCCTACTTCTCCACTGAGGAGAAGAAGGACGGCCTTACGAGGATGATCGAGGGCGCCGATCCGGCCTTCATGAACTTCCTCGAGGCCCTGATTGAGCGCCACCGGATGCCCGCGATCTTCCGTATCCGGGCTCGATACGAGGAGTACTGGGAGGAGGAGAACCGCTTGCTGCCGGTCGAGGTGACCAGCGCCGTCGAGCTCGACGAGTCGGTCGTCCGCAGCATCGGGGAGCGCATCGGTGAGCAGACAGGACGCAAGGTTGAGCTCTCGAGCACCGTCAATCCGGACATCCTCGGCGGCATCGTGCTCCGAGTAGGCAACTTCATCCTCGACGCCTCGATCAGGAACCGTCTGAACCAACTTCGCAAGCAAGTCGCGCAGGCCTAGGGGCCAGCATCAGCGCGGTCAAGGAGCAACTCAATGCAGATCAAGCCGGACGAGATCACCTCAATTCTCAAGAACCGCATCCAGGGGCTCGACACCTCGGGTGCCGACCTAACCGAGGTCGGGACCGTGCTGTCGGTCGCGGACGGCATCTGCCGCATCCACGGCCTGGAGAACTGCATGTCGTTCGAGATGCTCGCGCTGCCCCATGACGTGACCGGGCTCGCGCTGAACCTCGAGTCCGACAACGTCGGCGCGGTGCTGTTCGGCGACTGGGAGAGGATCGTCGAGGGCGACACCGTGCGGCGCACCAAGCGACTGCTTGAGATCCCGGTCGGCGACGGGATGCTGGGCCGGATCGTCGATCCGCTCGGTAACCCGCTCGACGGCAAGGGCGAGATCCACACAAGCGAGCGCCGGCCCGCGGAGCACAAGGCGCCCGGCGTGATCCAGCGTCAGCCGGTGAAGGAGCCGATGCTCACCGGCCTCAAGGCGATCGACTCGATGATCCCGATCGGCCGCGGTCAGCGCGAGCTGATCATCGGCGACCGCCAGACCGGCAAGACCGCGATCGCGATCGACGCCATCATCAACAACAAGGACCGCGACCTGATCTGCGTCTATGTGGCGATCGGCCAGCGCAAGGCGACGGTCGTGCAGCTGGCGCAGACGCTTGAAGAAGCCGGCGCGCTCGAGAACACGATCATCGTCATGGCCGCGGCCGACGAGGCGGCGCCGATCAAGTTCCTTGCCCCGTACGCCGGCTGCGCGATGGCCGAGTACTTCCTTTACAACGGCAAGGCCGCGCTGGCCGTCTACGACGACCTCACCAAGCACGCCTACGCCTATCGGCAGATGTCACTGCTGCTGCGCCGGCCGCCGGGTCGCGAAGCCTATCCCGGCGACGTCTTCTACCTGCACTCGCGGCTGCTCGAGCGAGCGGTGAAGCTGAGCGACGACCTCGGAGGCGGCTCGCTCACCGCGCTGCCGGTGATCGAGACCCAGGCCGGCGACGTCTCCGCCTACATCCCCACCAACGTGATCTCGATCACCGACGGCCAGATCTTCCTCGAGCCAAAGCTGTTCTACTCGGGCGTGCGGCCGGCCATCAACGTCGGCATCTCGGTCTCCCGAGTGGGCGGTAGCGCCCAGATCACCTCGATGCGCAAGGTCGCCGGGCGATTGAAGCTCGAGCTCTCGCAGTACCGTGAGCTCGAGGCGTTCGCCCAGTTCGGCTCCGAGCTCGACCCCGAGACGCAGCGGACCCTGGCCCGCGGCGAGCGGCTGGTCAAGACGCTCAATCAGGCCGAGCGCAACCCGATGTCCGCCGAGGACCAGGTCGTGCAGATCTACGCCGCCACCAACGGCTATCTCGACCGGATCACCGTCGACCGGGTCGAGCGCTTCCTGGCTGACCTCACCGACTCGGTGCGCGGCAACGAGCCCGAGCTGCTGAAGAAGATCGGCGAGGGCGACTGGAGCGACGAGACCCAGTCTGCGGTGGAGAAGGCGGTCGAGCGATTCGCCGAGGACTTCGGCTTCGATCTCGACGAGGAGGGCCATCCCCTGGAGGAGGGTGACGACGCACCGCGGCGCAGCCGTGATGAGGGCTCCTCGGAGTCCGCCGAGGGCGGAGCGGAGACCGAGGACAAGGAGGAGGAGCAGGCGGTCCCGGCCTAGAGCCGTGACGCCCGTCCAGAAGCGCGATGGCCACATCCCAGCGCGACGTTCGCAACCGCATCAGTGCGGTCAAGAACATTCAGAAGATCACTCGGGCGATGGAGATGGTCGCTGCCGCCCGCCTGCGCCGTGCCGAGCAGCGGATCGAGGCCCTGCGCCCGTATGCCGGAGCGATCCGGCGGATGACGCGCGCCGCCGCTCAGGCCGCCGGCAGCGTCCCGCGCCTGCCGATCCTGGCCGAGCACGATGAGATAGCCCGGGTCGGGCTGCTGCTCGTCGCCGGAGACCGCGGGCTCGCCGGCGCGTTCAACTCGAACATCGTCCGCGCCGGCGTGGCAGCCGGGCGCGAGCACTCGAGCGAGGGTCGCTCGGCAGTGTACTTCGCCTCCGGCCGGCGACCGGCGTCGTCGCTCGCCTTCCGCGGCCTTGACCTCGCCGAGGGCTTCACCGGCTTCACCGACCGGCCCGCCTACTCCGACGCCCGGCGCATCGCGGACCGGCTGATGGCCGCTTACGTGGACGGCGAGGTCGACCAGGTGGAGATCTTCTACAACCACTACGCCTCGGCGATCTCCCAGACGGTGCGCCGCGAGACGCTGCTGCCGCTCCAGCAGGCGACGATCCTGCAGGAGGGCGACGAGGACGAGGACGGTGGCGAGGATGGGGGGGAGCAGCGCTCGGACCGGCGCGCGCTGGTCGAGTACGAGCCCGACCCCGAGGAGATCCTGGCCCGGCTGGTGCCGGACTACGTGGAGATCTCGATCTTCCGCGCGCTGCTCGAGTCGACCGCCTCCGAGCACGGGGCCCGCATGACCGCGATGCGCAACGCATCCGACAACGCCGGCGGGCTGATCGAGGATCTCACGCTCGAGATGAACCGGGCCCGCCAGGCGGAGATCACCCAAGAGATCATGGAAGTCGTCGCCGGGGCCGAGGGCCTCGGCTAGACAACGAACTGGAGACATCACCATGTCAGTGACAGCAGAAGGCACGAACGTCGGCCGGATCGAGGAGATCCAGGGCGTCGTGATCGAGGCCGTCTTCCCCGACAAGCTCCCCGAGATCAACCATGCCATCCGCGTCCGCCGGCCCGAGGCCGCGCGCGCCGAGGAGGATGTCGACATCGCCGCCTCGGAGGACTCGTGGCTGGTCTGCGAGGTGCAGCAGCACCTCGGTGACGACCGGGTGCGCGCCGTGGCCATGGACAGCACCGACGGCGTCTCACGCGGCACCGAGGTGGTCGACACCGGCGCGCCGATCTCGGTCCCCGTCGGCCGGCAGACGCTGGGGCGGATCTTCAACCTGCTCGGCGAGCCGATCGACCTCGGCGATGAGATCTCCGACGACGTCGAGCGCTGGCCGATCCATCGCAGCGCCCCGACGGTCGAGTCGCTGACCCCGACGACCGAGATGTTCGAGACCGGTATCAAGGTGATCGACCTGCTCGCGCCCTACGCCAAGGGCGGCAAGGTCGGCCTGTTCGGAGGCGCCGGCGTGGGCAAGACCGTGATCATCCAGGAACTGATCCACAACCTCGCCCAGGAGCACGGCGGACTGTCGGCGTTCTGCGGCGTCGGCGAGCGCTCGCGCGAGGGCAACGACCTGTACCTGGAGATGAAGGAGTCGGGCGTCCTCGACAAGACGATGCTCGTGTTCGGGCAGATGAACGAGCCGCCCGGCGCGAGAATGCGCGTGGCGCTGTCCGGCCTGACGATGGCGGAGTACTTCCGCGATCAGGAGGGCCAGGACGTGCTGCTGTTCATCGACAACATCTTCCGCTTCGTGCAGGCCGGCTCGGAGGTGTCCGCGCTGCTCGGCCGGATGCCCTCGCAGGTCGGCTACCAGCCCACGCTGGAGTCGGAGATGGGTCAGCTGCAGGAGCGGATCACCTCGACCCGCCGCGGCTCGGTCACCTCGATCCAGGCAATCTACGTCCCGGCTGACGACCTCACCGACCCGGCCCCGGCCTCGGCGTTCGCACACCTGAACTCCACGACGTCCCTGTCACGGTCGATCGCTGAGAAGGGCATCTATCCGGCGGTCGATCCCCTCGACTCGACCTCGACGATCCTCAAGCGCGAGATCCTCGGCGACGAGCACTTCGACGTGGCCAACCATGTCAAGGAGGTGCTGCAGCGCTACCGCGAGCTGCAGGACATCATCGCTATCCTCGGCATCGAGGAGCTGTCTGACGAGGACCGTCTGACGGTCAATCGCGCGCGCAAGCTCGAGCGCTTCCTCTCGCAGCCGTTCCACGTCGCGGAGCAGTTCACCGGCACCCCCGGCGTGTACGTGCCGATCGCCGAGTCGATCCGCGGCTTCAAGGAGATCCTCGAGGGCAAGCACGACGACCTGCCCGAGCGCGCGTTCTTCCTCAAGGGCACGATCGACCAGGTCGTCGAGGAAGCCAGGAAGGACTGATGGCGCACGCGAAATTCCGCGTGGAGGTCCTCACCCCGGAAGGCGAGGTCTTCAACGACGAGGTGGAGATGGTCTCCACGCGGACGACGGCAGGCACGATCGGCGTGCTGGCGGGCCACCAGCCCCTGCTGGCCATGCTCGACCCGACCGAGCTGCGGCTCTACCGCAGCGATTCGGACATCGTCCGCTTCGCCCAGGCCGAGGGCTACATGCAGATGACCGGCGAGCATGCCCTGCTGCTGATCGAGGAGGCCCACGTGCCGGACGAGCTTGATGCCGCTGATCTGCGCGAGCGCCTGCAACAGGCCGAGCACGAGCTCGAGCAGGCCGGCGAGGACTCCGAGCGACGGCGGGTGGCGGAACGCGACAAGCGCCGGCTCGAGCAGTTCCTGCGGATCGCCGGATAGCTCCGCGCGGTTCCCCGCGGGCAGCGGCGCTCCGCGCGAGTGGCCCGCGGCGGAACTGCGCTACGCGCCCCTATCCTCTCCCCCGACCATGGTTGACGAGCGGATTCTCGCCGAGAGGCTGATCTCGTACGACACCTCGCGGGCGGAGGAGCTGATCGCCGCCGCAGGATTCGTCAAGGGTTGGCTCGAATCCCGCGATATCGAAGTCCACGATCGTGACCATCACGGGATGCCGGTGCTGATCGCGGAGGTGGGCCCCTGCTCGCCGTCGGCGTCGGCTCCCTGCGTGGTGCTGCACGGCCACCTCGACGTCGTCCCCGGCCGAGGGGCTCAGTTCGTCCCGAGAATCGAGGGGGACCGGCTGATCGGCCGCGGGGCCTACGACATGAAGGGCGCGCTGGCCGCGATGATGTGCGCCCTCAAGGACCTTGAGGGCCAGGAGCGGGTCGGCGTTCGCCTCGTGTGCGTCCCCGACGAGGAATCCGAGGAATTCGACGAGCGATCGACCGAGGCTGTTGTCAGTTGGGGCCTGGCCGGCGACTTCGCCATCACCGGCGAGCCGACTGACATGCACATCGGCGTCGAGGCCAAGGGCGTGCTCGCGATGCGCATCGAGGTCCACGGCCGGGCCGCCCACAGCTCGACGCCGTGGATGGGCGACAACGCCGTGCTCAAGGCGATCGACACCTTCCGCACACTCGAGTCGCTGCCGTTCGCCCGGGAGTCCTCGGAGATGTTCGACCGTCCGTCGATCAACCTCGGGCGTATCGAGGGCGGCCGTGCGGTGAACATGGTGCCCGACCACTGCACGATGGTGGTCGACGTCCGCTATCTGCCCGGCCAGGATCCGGAGGCGATCCTCAACGAGGTCCGGGCGCTCGAGGGTATCGAGGTGACCCGCACCTTCATCCACCCGCCGGTCGCCATCTCTCGCGCCAATCCGTACGTCCGGGCCCTGCGCGATTCGGTGGCGCGATCGATCCGCGGCGAGGTGATGAGCGTCGGTCGGGACGGCGCCTCCGACGCGGCCGCGTTCATCGAGGCCGGTGTGCCGGCGGTCGAGTTTGGCCCCGCTGGGGCCGGCCATCACGGCCCCGACGAGTGGGTGTCGCTGTCCTCGCTGGCCCGCTATCGCCGCGCCCTCGTCGACTTCGTGCGCGCGGTTCCGATCTGGCTCGAGTCCGGCGAGCCGGAGAACTCGGGGCTACGGGCAATCGATGGGGGTCTGGCGTGAAATTGATCCCCAAGACGCGCGGAGGCACGCTGTGGCGCTTCGCGCTGGCGGCGCTGATCGTGATTGGCTTCACCGCCGCCACCACCGCCGTGGCCGGCCTGCTGCAGTTCAAGCAGTTCGCCGCGGACCTGTCGCTGTCGGCGGCGATCAAGAGCAGCCAGGTGACGATCGCCAATCCCGGCAATCCGCAGACGCTGTTGCTGATCGGCTCCGATCACCGCGCCGGAGAGTCGTTCCGGTCCTCCAACACCGACACGATGATGCTGGTGCGCCTGGATCCGAACTCCTCGACGATCAATGTGCTTTCGGTTCCGCGCGACCTCAAGGTGCAGATTCCGCAGGGCGGTGGCTCCTTCACCAGCAAGCTCAACGCCGCCTACTCGGTCGGCGGCCCCGACCTTCTGCTGAAGGTGATCCGCCAACAGGTGTTCCCGGGCCTCCACGTCAACCACATCATCGATGTCAACTTCGGCGGCTTCGAGGCGCTGGTCAACGCCATCGGCTGCGTCTACATCGACGTCGACCACCGCTACTTCAACAACACCGCCTTCACCAACTATTCGAGCATCGACATCCAGCCGGGCTACCAGAAGCTCTGCGGCACCGACGCGCTGGCCTTCGTCCGCTTCCGCCACACCGACACCGACATCGTCCGCAACGCCCGCCAGCAGGACTTCCTGCGCTGGGTCAAGTCCCAGTACAGCGTCTCGCAGATCGTCTCCAACCGGGACAGGCTGCTCAGCATCTTCGGCAAGCACACCCAGACCGATCACGATCTCCACACGACCGACGGCCTGATCAACCTGTTCAACCTGGTTGCCTTTTCGGCCGGGCACGCCGTCAAGCAGATCCCCTTCCCGGCCATCCTCCTGCCCTGCGGGGGCTACGGCGCGGTCGTCGGCGGCCGGTTCGCGACCCAGACGCCGTGCTACGTGGCAGCCGATCCAGGGGCCGAACGGAGGGCGTTCGCGCAGTTCCTGGCTCCCACCGTGCCCACGCCGCCCCCTGCCAAGCCGGCCGGTCCCTCGCGACATGGTCCAAGCGGCTCCGGCGGTCTGCCGCCCGGTATCGCCGCCGACCCAGCGGACGCAGCCGCACAGGCCGCGGCGCTCCCTCACGCCGGGATGCCGGTTTATGTGCCCCGGCTGATCGTGGCGGCCTCGCACTACTGCACCAACGCAACCTGCAACATCGGGCCGGTGGCCGACTCCTATCCGCGCTCCTACCGGCTGCGCGCGACGCAGGGAGGGTTCCACGCGGCCTACCGGATGGTTCTGGCCCTCAACCCGGTCCTCGGCCAGTACTACGGCGTCCAGGGCACGACCTGGCGCGACCCGCCGATCCTCAACGGCCCGACAGAGACCCGGATGGTCGACGGCAAGAAGCTCCTGCTGTTCTTCAACGGCCACAAGCTCGCCCTGGTGGCCTGGCAGACCGCGCACGCCGCGTACTGGATCTCCAACACGCTCACCGACGATGTGACGAACGCCCAGATGGTGGCGATCGCCGCCTCTCTGCGCCCGGCCGGGAAGTAGCCGCCGGCTCACGGCGGTCCGCAGGCCGACGCGCCGCTCCGGCGACGCACCGGTCCCGGGCACTCCCCGCTACCCTCCTGCCCCTTATGGCTCCTGCACGTGAACCCATCGCGGTCATCGGCACCGGCTATGTCGGCCTCGTCACCGGCGCGGGCTTCGCCGAGCTTGGGAACGAGGTCTGGTGCGTCGATGTCGATGCCGCCAAGATCGATCGCCTCAACCGGGGCGAGATCCCGATCTATGAGCCCGGCTTGGCCGAGTGCGTGGCCCGCAATCGCGAGCGGATGCACTTCTGCACCGAGCTTGGGCCGGCGCTCGAACGTGCGCGGCTGCTGTTCGTCGCCGTGGGGACGCCGCCGACCTACTCGGGCGACGCCGATCTCTCCGCGGTCAACGCCGTCGTCGCGTCGATGCCCGCCTCCGATCATCATGCGCTGGTGATGAAGTCGACCGTGCCGGTCGGGACGGGCGCCGCCATCCGCCGGATATTCCTGGCCGAGGGGAAGGCGGGCTTCGCCTACGTCTCCTGCCCGGAGTTCCTCAAGGAGGGCTCGGCGCTCGAGGACTTCCTCGCCCCGGACCGGGTCGTCGTGGGAGACGACGGCGGCTGGGCGGGCGATGCTGTGGTCGAGCTCTACGCCCCGCTTAACGCTCCGCTCGTTCAAACCGACATCGCCAGCGCCGAGATGATCAAGCTCGCCGCCAACGCGTTTCTCGCCACCAAGATCTCCTTCATCAACGAAATCGCCAACGTCTGCGAGGAGACCGGCGCCGACGTGCTCGAGGTGGCGCGCGGAATGGGTCTCGACCAGCGCATCGGCAGGCACTTTCTCAAGCCCGGAATCGGCTTCGGCGGCTCCTGCTTCCCCAAGGACGTCTCGGCGCTCAAGCAGCTGGCCGGGAACTCCGGCTACCACTTTCAGCTGCTCACCTCGGTGATCGAGGTAAACGAGCTGCAGAAGCGGCGCGTCGTGGGCAAGTTGCAGAAGCACTTGGGTGCGCTGGCGGGCAAGAAGATCGCGCTGCTCGGTCTGGCGTTCAAGGCCAACACCGACGACATGCGTGAGGCCTCCTCGCTGGTCCTCGCGGCGCGCCTGCACGCCGATGGCGCCCGGGTCCGGGCCTACGACCCGATCGCCGAGCCGGAGGCTCAGAAGCTGATGATCGGCGTCGAGTTCGCCGATTCCGCCCTCGGCGCACTCGACGGAGCGGACGCCTGCATCCTGGTCACCGAGTGGCCGGAGTTCAACGAGATCGACTGGCGGGCCGCGGCCGACCGGATGAACGGCACGCTGGTCATCGACGGACGGAACTTCCTCGACCCCACCGCCGTGCGGGCGGCTGGCTTCGCCTACGAGGGCATCGGGCGCTAGGCGGGCCGGGCACTTGCAAGCCCTGATCCTGGTCGGCGGTGAGGGGACCCGCCTGCGGCCGCTGACCTCGACGATGCCCAAGCCGGTCGTCCCGCTCGTCGACCAGCCGTTCATCTCCTACATGCTCGAGTGGCTCCGGAGCCACGGCGTCGATGACGTAATCCTCTCCTGCGGGTTCATGGCCGACGGCATGAAGACCGTGCTCGGCGACGGCGCTGAGCGCGGAGTGCGGCTGCGCTACGTCGAGGAGCCGCGTCCGTTGGGGACGGGCGGCGCGCTCAAGTTCGCCGAGACGCTGCTCGCCGAGCGCTTCTTCATGCTCAACGGCGACGTGCTCACCGACATCGACCTCACCGCCCAGCTCGCCCAGCACGAGCAGACCGGCGCGCGGGCGACCCTGGCCCTGGTCCCGGTGGAGGATCCCTCGGCCTACGGCCTCGTTCGCCGTCGCGAGGACCTGTCGGTGACCGAGTTCGTGGAGAAGCCCGGGCCTGAGCAGATCGACACCAACCTGGTCAACGCCGGCGCCTACATCCTCGAGCGCGAGGTGCTCGCGGCGATGGCGCCCGCCGGCAGCACGATCTCGATCGAGCGCGAGGTCTTTCCGACGCTGGTGGGCAACGGCCTGTACGGCTACGAGGCCAACGCCTATTGGCTGGACATCGGCACGCCCGAGCGTTACCTCCAGGCCACCTTCGACATCCTTGAGGGCAACGTCGACACGGCGGTGGGGCATCGCCTCGCCGCCTCCGGATCGGCGCTGGTCGGCGACGCTCGCGTGGAGGGCAGGGTGGTGGCGCCGGCGCTGCTCGGCTCCCAGTGCCAGGTCTGGCGCAGAGCGATCGCCGGAGGTCGGATCGTGCTCGGAGATCGCGTGAGCGTGGGGGAGGGGGCCCACGTCGAGAGCTCGGTCCTGCTCGACGACGTCAGCGTGGGGGTCGGCAGCACGATCAGCGGCTCGATCATCGGGCGCCGGGTATCGATCGGCGCCGGCTGCCACATCTCCGGCGGCGTGGTGCTCGGCGACGACGTCACGGTGGGGTCGGGAAACATCCTCACCGCCGGCGCGCGTATCTTCCCCGGGGTGCAACTGCCCGACGGAGCGATCAGGTTTTGACCGCCGTGGGTGAACTGAGCCGCGAGGCGATCCGCGCCGTGGACGCCTCCAAGCAGATCGAGGACATCCTCGGCGTGCCGGATCAGCTGCGCGATGCGCTGTGGCGGGTCGAGTCGGCCAACCTCCAGCCGCAGGACTCCCAGGCCGGACTAGTGGTGGCCGGGATGGGCGGCTCCGCGATCGGCGGCGCCTTGGCCCGCGCGGCGCTGGGCGACCGGGCCTCCCGCCCGATTGTGCTCGCGCGCGGCTATGCCCTGCCGGCCTGGACCACCCCGGAGACGACCGTGCTATGCGCGAGCTATTCCGGTGGCACCGAGGAGACGCTGGCCGCGTTCGAGGCTGCCGGGGCGGTCGGAGCGCGCCGCATCGTGGCCACGACCGGCGGTCAGCTGGCCGAAGAAGCGCGTGCTGACGACGTCCCGGTGATCCCCCTCCCGGGCGGGTTCCAGCCCCGGGCGGCGGTGGCCTACTCGCTCGTCGTCGCGCTCGAGGTGGCGGCGCTCTGCGGTGCCGGCGAGGGCCTCCACTCCGAGATCGACGTGGCCGCCGCACACGCCGAGCGGCTGGTTGCCGAGTGGGGCCCGGACGGGCGCCACGACAGTCTGGCCAAGGCGCTGGCGCGCGGGCTGCACGGCACGATCGCGCAGATTTCCGGCGCCGGTCTCACGGCACCGATCGCCTACCGCTGGAAGACCCAGATCAACGAGAACGCCAAGGCGCCGGCATTCAGCAATGAGCTGCCCGAGCTCGATCACAATGAGATCGCCGGCTGGGACGGCGCCGCCGAGTTCGGTCCGTTCAGCGCGGTGTTCCTCGACGATTCCGATCTGCACCCCCGCATCCGCCAGCGGATCGAGCTGACGCGCGGGCTGATCGGCGGCAGCGGCGCGCCGACGTACCGAGTCGACAGCGTCGGCGAGACGCGCACCGAACGGCTCGTCTCGCTCGTGCTGCTCGGTGACCTGGTCTCGGTCTACCTTGCGGTTCTGCGCGGAGTCGACCCCTCGCCGGTCAAGACGCTCGACCGGCTCAAGGAGGCGCTGGCCCGCGGGTAGTGTCCTGGGGCGCCGGCTAGACCGGCTGGGCGCCGTGCAGCTCGATGCCGCGCTGCTCGTAGAGCCGCTGGTCGGCGGTCCGCAGCAGCCGATCGAAGCTATCGCCGTCCTCGGGGAAGGCTGCCGTCCCGACCGTCAGCGCCCATGGCGAGCTCAGCCCGAGCGTCGCGCGGCGCGCGGCCACCTCGGACTTCAGCCGCTCGGTGAGGACCTCTGCGCCGGCTGGGGTCTGCTCAACCAGCAGCAGCGCCATCTCGTCGCCGCCGAGCCGGCCAACGACGTCATCGGAGCGGGCTGAGTCCTGGAGCAGCTGCGCCGCCTCCTTGAGCAGCTGATCTCCGGCCTGGTGCCCCTCGGTGTCGTTGACGCGCTTGAGCCCCCGGACGTCGATGTAGGCGAGCACAAACGGGTGGCCGTAGCGCCGGGCTCGAGCCAGCTCCCGTTCGACCGCCTCGGTGAAGCCGCGACGGTTGAGCGCCCCCGTCAGCGGATCGGTCAGCGCCGCGGCGCTCAGGGCCGCGAACAACTCCCCTTGGCGCCGGACGTGAAGACCCGACCACAGCGCCAAGGCTCCGGCGATCAGGGCGAAGGCCAGTGCCAGGGCCAGCACGAGCCACATCCATCCTGGGATCCGCTGGATGATCTGAAACACGCCACTGTCGGTCGCGTCGGCGAGGCGGGCGCTGTGGGCATGGTCAACGGGGGCAATGGCGGCCTCGTTCTCCCGCGCGATCGCCGCATCTGGGCGGATGCTCACCGGTGCGAAAAGGCCGGACCGGGCGCCCGCGGCCTCGGCGACCGCCGGTGTGAGCGTCGCTGCGCGCCGCCTGCGCGGTGCGGCCCCGATCGGTCCCGCGACGGGGCGGGTGGCGGCGGCTGGACGGTCTCGGGTGACGGCGGTCGTCCGCGAAGACCCGTTCTGTAGGGCTCTCGGTCGCGAGGCCGGTTGCACGGAGGAGCCGAGCGCGGTGGGAACGGAGGCCGCGGGCGCCGAGACGGCAGGCGTCACGCGTGTCGGCGCGGGGGTGGCCCCGTGCGCCGTTGCGGCCCCCCCGAGGGTAAGACCGTGGCGGTGGTGGCCGTGGCGACGGCCGCGGCCGTCGCCACGGCCACCACCGCGGCCGTCGCCACGGTAGCCCGGGCCGCCGTCAAAGCCGCCGTTGGCCTGGCCGTCGCCACGGTAGCCCGGGCCGCCGTCAAAGCCGCCGCCGCCGTCTCCGTGGCCGTGGTCGGCGACCACGGCCACGGCTGAACCCTGGCCGCCGCCTCTGCCGTTCCCGCCGCGGTCTCCCGCGGCGGGAACGGCGGCCAGGGCCAAACCCACGCCGGCCACGATGAGGCTGGTCATCCAGCCTCCCCCGCTGCCAGCGAATGACTTCGGACGGTGCATTGGCCTGCGCAAAGTTCGGGTCCGGCCTCGACTCCGGCACTCACGTGGTGGCGCACCGATGCTACGGGAACGTGAGCAAAGACCCCCATGAGTGGACGGGTGTTGGATGAACAAAATGCGAGGCCTTTCCAACCTTGACACTCTCGTGGTAACGTTGGTCTCGATGCACGCCCTGACCATTCACGAAGCGGCCGAAACGACTGGCTGGTCGGCGCGGATGCTGCGCTACATCGAGCGCAGCGGACTCGTCTCGCCGGCGCGGTCCTCGTCCGGCTACCGGCTCTACGGCCCGCCGGAGCTACAGCGATTGAGAACTTTGAAGGAGCTGCTGGCCCGCTTCGACATCGGTCTCTCCGATGTGGCCTTTGCGGCGCGACTCGGTCACGACGAGGAGCTGCGCAGCTCGGTGCAGGTGTGGCTGGACGCTCAGGCGACGCGTCCCGAGGACGTGGCCGCCGACGACTGGCTCCGCTTCGAGCAGGACAAGCATCAGCGACTTCTGGCCGCCTGAGGTGGCCGCGACAACGATCACGATCATCCCCGGGGAGACCCCATGAGCACGACTGCAGCACAGACCGACTACAAGGTGGCGGACCTCGAGCTGGCGGCCTTCGGTCGCAAGGAGATCCGCCTCGCCGAGCACGAGATGCCCGGGCTCATGGCCACTCGGCGTGAATACGCCGAGCGGCAGCCGCTCGCCGGTGCCCACGTGACCGGTTCGCTGCACATGACCGTCCAGACGGCGGTGCTGATCGAGACCTTGGTCGCGCTCGGGGCCGAGATCCGCTGGGCCTCCTGCAACATCTTCTCCACCCAGGACCACGCCGCGGCCGCCGTGGTGGTCGGGCCCGAGGGCACGCCCGAGGACCCCCAGGGCGTCCCGGTGTTCGCGTGGAAGGGTGAGACGCTCGAGGAGTACTGGTGGTGCACCGAGCAGGCGCTCCGGTGGCCGGACGGCGACGGCCCGAACATGATCCTCGACGACGGTGGCGACGCCACGCTGCTCCTGCACAAGGGCGTCGAGTTCGAGCGCGCCGGGGCCGTCCCCGATCCTGCCGGTGCCGAGTCCGAGGAGTTCCGGATCGTGCTCGAGCTGCTGCAGCGATCGCTGGGCGAGGATCCGCAGCGGTGGACCAAGCTCGCCAGGCAGGTCAAGGGCGTCACCGAGGAGACCACCACCGGCGTGCACCGGCTCTACCAGTTTGCCGAGCAGGGCACGCTCCTGTTCCCGGCCATCAACGTCAACGACTCGGTGACGAAGTCCAAGTTCGACAACAAGTACGGCTGCCGACATTCGCTGATCGACGGGATCAACCGCGCCACCGACGTGCTGATCGGCGGCAAGCTCGCGGTGGTGTGCGGGTACGGCGACGTCGGCAAGGGCTGCGCGGACTCGCTCCGCGGGCAGGGCGCCCGCGTGGTGATCACCGAGATCGATCCGATCTGCGCCCTGCAGGCGGCGATGGACGGCTTCCAGGTGGCGACGCTCGAGGACGTGATCGGCTCCGCCGACATCTTCATCACCGCCACCGGCAACCGTGACGTGATCACCGCCGATCAGATGTCGCGCATGAAGCATCAGGCGATCGTCGGCAACATCGGCCACTTCGACAACGAGATCGACATCGTCGGGTTGAGCCGGATCGACGGGGTCGAGCGGATCAACATCAAGCCGCAGGTCGACGAGTGGGTGTTCCCCGACGGCCACGCGATCATCGTGCTCTCGGAGGGTCGCCTGCTGAATCTCGGCAACGCGACCGGCCATCCGAGCTTCGTGATGTCGAACTCGTTCACCAACCAGGTGATCGCCCAGATCGAGCTCTACGGCCACACCGACATCTACGAGAAGCGGGTCTACACGCTGCCCAAGCATCTCGACGAGAAGGTTGCGCGGCTGCACCTGGGCGCGCTGGGCGCCAAGCTGACCGAGCTCACCCCGGGCCAGGCCGCCTACCTCGGCATCCCGGTCGAGGGCCCGTACAAGTCCGACCACTACCGCTACTAGGGGCGCCGGGTCGCTGGCGCACGGATGGCGCGAGCGTCGGCAGCACCACACGATGTCGCCGATCTGAGCCTGGCCCCCGAGGGGGCCAGCCGGATCGACTGGGCGCGCGGCCAGATGCCGGTGCTCGGTCAGATCGCCGAGCGGTTCCGGGCTGAGCAGCCGCTGGCCGGCGTGACAATCGCGGCGTGCCTCCACGTGACCGCGGAGACGGCCAACCTCGTGACCGCGCTGATCGCCGGTGGTGCGCAGCTCGCGCTGTGCTCGGCAAATCCGCTGTCGGCGCAGGACGACGTCGCGGCTGCGCTGGTGCTCGAGCACGGCGTCGAGGTCCGCGCGATCCACGGTGAGGACCTGGCCTCCTACGCCAGTCACATCAAGGCGCTGCTGGCCGGGCGACCGCAGATCACAATCGACGACGGCGCCGACCTGCTGATGACCGCGCACGAAGCGGGGGGAAAGGTCGTCGAGGGCCTGCTCGGCGGCACCGAGGAGACGACCACCGGCCTCGTCCGGGTGCGGCGGCTCGAGGCGCGCGACGAGCTGCGATGCCCCGTGCTCGCGGTCAACGAGGCCCGCACCGAGCGCTCCCTCAACGACCGCCACGGCACCGGGCAGTCGGCGCTGGACGGAATCGTGCGGGCGAGCAATGTGCTGCTGGCCGGACACACGCTCGTGGTCGTCGGCTACGGGTGGGCCGGGCAGGGCGTGGCCGAGCGGGCGCGCGGGGCCGGTGCGGCGGTGATCGTGTGCGAGGTGGACCCGCTGCGCGCGCTCGAGGCGCGCATGGCCGGCTATGAGGTGATGCCGGCGCTGCAGGCCGCCGCCCGCGGAGACATCTTCGTCACCGTGACCGGATCCCGGCGTGTGCTCCGGTGCGAGCACTTCGAGGTGATGAAGGACGGTGCGCTGTTGGCCAACGCCGGCCACTTCGACGTCGAGCTCGACCTCGACGAGCTGCGGGCGATGGCCGGCGACCGGGTGCGTGAGGTCCGCCCGCTGGTCGAGCGCTACGAGCTCGCCGACGGGCGCGCCCTCAACCTCCTCGCCCGCGGGCGGGTGGTCAACCTCGCCGCCGCCGAGGGACACCCGGCCGCGGTCATGGATGTGTCGTTCGCGCTCCAGGCGCTGTGCGTCGAGGAGCTCGTCTCGCGGCAACGCGACTACCGGCCCGGCGTGCACCAGGTTCCGGCACGGATCGACCACGAGGTGGGACGGCTGAAGCTCGCGGCGCTCGGCGTGGAGATCGATCAGCCCACCGCAGAGCAGGAGCACTACCGCGAGTCCTGGAGCTGAACGGCGACCAGGCGGCTGAAGCTGTCGGCCGGTTCTGCGAGGATCCCGCGCAATGGCGGTAGCCAAGGGCCCAGCCGCGCCACGTGGCGGCATCGATCTCGGCGGCACAAAGATCGAGGCCGTCGTGGTCGACGCACGCAACAACGTGCTCGGCGCCGCACGCCAGTCCACGCCGACCACCGGCCGGCCGGCCGACGTGGCGAAAGCGCTTGTTCTCGCAATGACGGGGGCGGCTGAGTCCGCCCGGCTCGAGCCCGCCCAACTGGTCGGCGTCGGGGTCGGATCGCCGGGCGTGGTCGACCCCGAAACCGGAGCTGTGTCCTCGGCTCGCAACCTGCCCGGCTGGAACGGCACGTATGAGCTGGCGGCCGTGCTCGAGGAGCGTCTGTGTACCCGCGTCCGCGTGGGCAACGACGTCCAGGTGGCGACCGAGGCCGAGTTTCGGCTCGGCGCCGGGCGCCCCTACCGCTCACTGCTGGGCGTGTTCTGGGGCACCGGGGTCGGCGGCGGCGTGATTCTCAATGGCAAGTCGTGGGTCGGTCGAGGCGGCGCGGGGGAGATCGGCCACATCGTGGTGGAGATCGACGGCGCGCACTGCTCCTGCGGGCGGCGCGGATGCATGGAGGCCTACGCCGGCCGCGGGGCGATGGAGGCTCGCGCGCGGCGGAGGGTCGAGAAGGGCCACAAGACCGACCTGTTCAAGCTGATGGAAGAGCGTGGTCGCACACGCCTGACCAGCTCGATCTGGGCGCACGCACTCGAGCGTCGCGATCGGGTGGCCACGAAGCTCATCGACGACGCCATCGTCGCGCTGGGAGCGGGCATCGCCTCGGCAGTCAACCTGCTCGACGTCGAGGCGGTGATCATCGGCGGAGGTCTGGGCGTGCGCTTCGGCGAGCCGTACACCGAGCGCATCGTCACCGCGATGCAGCCACACCTGTTCAACGACACCAATCCGCCGGACGTCCGCGTGGCGTCTCTCGGGGATCTGGGCGGGGCGATTGGCGCCGCGCTTCTGGCCCGGCCGGCGCGGTCACGGGTCGCTGTGCGTAATAGAACCTCAACGGATCAGTAACGCTCTCCTCAATCCGCCGGTTTGCGGCGGAGCGCAGGGTTTGGCAGGATTGACCCGCGGCTGGGAGGCCACGAGCGGGTTGTTGAGGAGAAGAGGAGCTTTTTGCGATCACGCGTAGGTGGCGGTGCGGACGATCCACGCATCGCCAGACTGAGGGCACGGACGTAGGTGTCTCGACGTTCAGCTTCTCCCCGCACGAGCACGGTCGCGCGTGTCGCTGCCGGCGGCGCGCTCTTGGCGGCACTGGTGCTGGTCGCGCTCGTGCTGTTCGGCAACACCCCGACGTACACGCTGCACGCGCAGTTCCAGGACGCCGGCGGCCTGGTCACCGGCGACGAAGTGATGATCGGTCCGGCCGAGGTCGGACTGGTCAAGTCGATCGGCCTCTCGCCCAACGGCGGTGCCGACATCACCCTGGGGCTCAATTCCAAGGACGGCCCGTTGCCCGAGGGCACGGTGGCCAGGATCTACGAGAACTCGCTGTCGGGCATCGCCAACAAGTACGTGGTGCTCGAACCCGGGTCGAGCTCGGCGCCTCCGATCCCCGACGGTGGAGTGATCCCCCGGACGAACACGTACTCGACGGTCAACCTCGATCAGCTGTTCGACACCCTCGACCCCGCCACGCGCGCCGGCCTGCGCAACTTCCTCCGCGGGCAGGCGGCGAGCATCCAGGGTCGCGCGCTGCAGGCCAATCAGACGCTGCTCTACCTGGCGCCGGCGCTGGCCAGCACCAGCCGGGTGACCAATGAGATCGCGCGTGACGAGCCGGCCTTCGACGGGCTGCTCGTCCAGGGAGCTCAGGCGCTGCAGGCGCTGGCCGTGCGCAGCCAGCAGCTCACCGAGCTGGTGGCCAATGCGGGCACGGCCACCGGCGCGATCGCCAGCCAGAGCCAGGCGCTGCAACAGGCGCTCGTGCTGCTGCCCGCGACGCTGACTCACTCTGTGCGCACGTTCGCTGGGCTGCGATCGACCCTCGACGCGCTCGATCCCGTCGTCGCCGCCTCCAAGCCGGCGAATCGCCAGTTGCGGACGTTCAGCATCGCCCTGCGCAACCTCACGATCGCCTCGGTCCCGACCATCGGACAGCTCAACGGACTGATCCGCAATCCGGCCGGCACCGGCGATCTGATCTCGCTGTTCCAGCTCACACCGTCCCTGGCCCGGGTGGCGACGGCGGCGTTCCCGCGGCTGATCCAGTCGATGAACGACACCCAGAACCAGGTCAACTACCTGCGCGAGTACACACCCGATGTGGTCGGTGCTCTCACCAACCTGGGACAGGTCGGGGCGTACTACGACGCCAACGGTCACTACGCGCGCACCCAGCCCTACTTCAACGCGTTCGGCGTCAACGGCCTCAACCAGTTGACGATGAAGCCAGCGTCGCTGCGCTACGAGGGGCTGCACGTCGTCAAGGGCCGCTGCCCTGGCGGCGCGGTGCAGCCGACGCCGGACGGCTCGGCTCCGTGGGTGGTGCCGGGATGCGTGGCCAATTCGACCCCTCCGGGCCCATGAGACGGCTGGGCTCGGCGCTGGTGGTGATCGTCGCGCTGCTTGGCGCGTTCGTGGTCATGGGCTCCTCGAGCGGCACAGCTCCGGCCTACCAGGTGCGGGCGATCTTCGACGACGCCGCGTTCGCCGTGCCGGGCGAGGACGTGCGCATCGCCGGGGCTCCGGTTGGCAGCATCTCCTCGCTCGACGTGTGCGTGCACCACTGCGACCCCGTCGTCGCGCCGAGAAACAAGGCGGCGGTGACCCTGTCGATCAGCCACTCCGGGTTCACGCCGTTCTACGCCAACGCCCACTGTTCGATCCGGCCCCAGTCGCTGATCGGCGAGCGCTTCGTCGACTGCGTGCCGGGGAGCTCGGACTTCCCGGCGCTCAAGAAGATCACCAGCGGCCCGGGCGCGGGGACGCATCTCCTGCCGGTGACGCGCACGACCTCGCCGGTCGACTCCGACCTGGTCCAGGACATCTCGCGGCAGCCGATCAGGCAGCGCTTCGGCCTCATCCTCGACGAGCTCGGCACCGGGCTCGCTGCGCGGGGCTCCGACCTCCGCGCGGTGATCCGGCGCGCGGATCCGGCGCTCGGCTACACCGACAACGTCATCCAGATCCTCGCGCGCCAGAACCGGCAGCTGGCCCAGCTGGCCGTCGACTCCGACGCCGTGCTCACCCCGCTGGCCGCCGTCAAGCGCTCGATCGCCGGCTTCGTCGTCAACGGCAACACGACCGCCGTGGCCAGCGCTCAGCGGGCTGCCGACATCTCCCGCTCCTTCCAGCTGTTCCCGTCCTTCCTGCGCCAGCTGCGGCCGCTGATGGTCGATCTCGGGAACCTCGCCGATCAGGGCACGCCGCTGATGGCCTCGCTCGGACAGGCCGCGTCGGGGATCAACCGCCAGTTCCAGAACCTCGTCCCCTTCGCTCAGGCTGCGACCCCGGCTCTGATCGAACTCGGGAAGTCCTCGCAGGAGTCGCAGCCCTCGCTGCTGGCCACGATCCCGCTCGCCAATCAGCTGAAGAACTTCGGCGCTCAGGCTGAGCCGGCCGCTGCGTCACTGGACAAGCTCACCGGCAGCCTCGACAACACCGGGGCGATCGAGCAGCTGATGTCGCTGCTGTTCTACGGCACGAGCGCGGCCAACGGCTTCGACGCCACCGGGCATTATGTCCGCGCCGAGCCGCTGGTGGGCTCGTGTACGGCGTACTCCAAGGTGGTCATACCGGGCTGTTCGGCGAACTTCAACGCGGCGGCCAGCGCTGACATCGGCGGGCAGAGTGCCGCGGTCAGCCGGGTCGTCACCCAAGCGGCACGGAACGTCACGCCGGGACACAAGACCAACGGAGCGCTGAAGGGCCTGCTCGGCTATCTGATCGGAAGCGGCCGATGAAACGGCGGCGCGCAGCGGGACGAGAGCAGAGCGTGTTCGCCAACCCGGTACTGATCGGCGCGATGACGGTCCTGGCCACGATCGTCGTGGTCACGCTCGCCTACCAGGCCAACAACGGCCTGCCGTTCGTGCCGAAGTACACGCTCAAGGTGCAGGTCCGCGACGCCAGCGAGCTCACGCACGGGGCCGAGGTCCACATGGGCGGGGCGCTGGTCGGGATGATCGATTCGATCGAGCCGGGACGGGATCCCGCCGGCCGGCCCATCGCCGTGCTCGATCTCAAGCTCAACAAGGTCGTCCAGCCCCTACCGGTCGACTCCCGGTTCGACATCCGGCTCAAGGGCGCAATCGGACTCAAGTACCTCCAGCTCATCCCGGGATCGTCGCAGCGCACCTGGGTCGACGGTGCCACCGTCCCCCTCAGCCAGACCGGTTCCGAGGTCGACCTCGACCAGGTGCTGGCGATGTTCGACAGGCCGACCCGCGTCGCGGTGGCCGCCTCGACGATCGGCTTCAGCGACGCGCTGGCCGGCCGCGGCAGCGACATCAACGATGCGATCGGCGCCTTCCTCCCGCTCGTCCGTGACCTCGGGCCCGTGGCCCGCAACCTGTCGTCCTCCAAGACCAACCTGGGCGGGTTCTTCCGCGGCCTCGAGAGCTTCAGCAGCGCGCTGGTGCCGGTGGCGCAGACCCAGGCGACGCTGTATTCGAACCTCGACACCACCTTCACCGCGCTGGCCGGGGTGGCCGTGCCCTACCTCCAGGACTGGATCTCCCAGACCCCGCCGACCTTCAGCACCGTGATCGCCGACAGCCCGGCGCTGCAGGCATTCGTCAGCGACACCGCGGGACTGTTCGGCCAGCTCCGTCCCGGCTTTGCCACCCTCCCGCAGAGCGCACCGGTCCTCGCCGATGCGTTCGCCGCCGGCGCGCGCAACCTCCCCGGCACCGCCGCGCTCGACCAGCGCCTGCTCAGCCTCTCGCGGACGCTCGAGCATTACGGACAGACGCCGGCTGTCCAGGCCGGTCTGAACCGGCTCACGCTGACCGCTCACGACCTGCGCTCGCCGCTGTCGTTCCTCACCCCGGCCCAGTCGACGTGCAACTACGCGACGCTGTTCTTGCGCAACATCGCCAGCACGCTGTCAGAGCCGGTGATTACGGGGACCGCCCTGCGGTTCGACCTCGTCGTGATCGACGACGTGCTCGGCGGCGAGGCGGTGCCGTCGCAGAAGCCCTACCTGACACCCAACACCGACAACAACAATGAGCACGGGCCGCTGCACGTCAATCCGTACCCGAACACCGATTCACCGGGCCAGACGCCCGAGTGCGCGGCCGGCAACGAGCCGTATTCGGGCACGGCCGCGCTGATCGGCAACCCTCCGGGCAACCTTGGCACCCATACCGAGAAGACCTCGAGGAGCACCAAGTGAGGCGCCGCCACCGGATCTCCAACATGCGCGCCGGGCTGATTGCCATCGTTGTGATCGCGGCCGCCTGCTATCTGGTGTTCGGCGGCTCGCTGCCGTTCACCGGCTCTCCGTTCGTGCTCAAGGCGATGTTCACGACGGAGACCCAGCTGCACATCCCCTCGCCGGTACGGATCGCCGGCGTCGACGTGGGTCAGGTGACCGGCGTCCAACGCCTCTCGAACAGCTCCACCGCCGCAGTGGTGACGATGAACATCGACTCCAACGGGCTGCCGATCCATTCCGATGCCACGGCCAAGGTTCGCCCGCGGATCTTCCTCGAGGGCAACTTCTACGTGGATCTGCACCCAGGCACTCCGAGCGCGCCGCTGCTCAGTTCAGGCGAGACGATGCCCGCCTCGCACACCGCGGGGCCGGTGCAGCTCGACCGCGTGCTCTCATCGCTCAACTCGGCCGCCCGCTCGAACCTGCAGACGCTGCTGCAGGGCTACGGCGGCGCCTTGAACAACCCCTCGACCCCGCTCCAGGACGCCACCCACGATCCGATGGTCCGCGGCCTGACCGCGGCCCAGTCGCTGAACCTGTCGCTGAAGTACTCGGTCGCGGCGTTCCGGGACTCGGCGATCGTCAATCAGGCCCTGCTCGGGCTCGCGCCGGACGATCTCTCCGGCGTCGTTCAGGGCAACGCCAAGGTGTTCCGCGGCCTGGCCGCAGCCGACGGTCAGCTCTCAAGCCTGATCACCACGTTCAACGCCACGACGGCGACCCTCGCCTCGCGCCAGCAGGACCTCAGTCAGACGATCGCGCTGCTGCCGCCGCTGCTGCGCCAGACCAACGCCGCCAACACCGCGCTCGACGCCTCGTTCGGGCCGACTCAGCGGTTCGCCGCGGCGATCCTCCCGGGCATCAACCAACTCGGCCCGACGATCACGGCGGCTCTCCCCTGGATCGCCCAAGCCACGCCGCTCGTCTCCCCGCAGGAGCTGGGCGGGCTGCTCTCCGAGCTGACGCCCGCCGTGCAGAACACGGCCAGTTCCCTCAGTTCGACCGAGACGCTCATCTCCAATGCCGATCTGCTCGCCCGGTGCTTCTCGCACAACATCGTTCCGGCCGGTAACCAGGTCATCAGCGACCCGCCGGTCGGGACCGGTCGCCAGGTGTACCAGGAGCTGTTCCAGAGCGCGGTCGGAATCGCCAGCGCAGGGCAGAACTTCGACGGCAACGGGCGCTACGTTCGTTCATCGGCCGGTGGCGGTGACATCCGGGCCGAGACCCCGAGCATACCCGGCAATGGGCCGCTGTACGGGAACTTCATCCTCCCGCCCCTCGGCACGCGGCCGGCCTTCGCCGACAGCCCGCCGCCGGTCCGGCGAAACATCGCCTGCTACCGGAACGCCGTGCCGAACCTCAACCGCGTGACGACTGGAGCGGGTCCATGAAGCGCGCGATCAGGGTCCACCAAAGGGACTTCGTGGCGATCCTTGCGCTCGTCGTGCTGGCCGTGGCCGTCGTCGGCTACATCCTCGCCCACCAGCCCGCCTTCACCTTCGGCAAGAGCTACTACACCGTGAACGCCGCCTTCCAGACCGGCGCGGCGGTGACGGCGGGTCAGGGCCAATCGATCGACATCGCCGGTGTCGAGGTGGGGCAGGTCGGCGGTGTCAAGCTCCAGGACGGGCACGCGGTCGTGAAGATGAACATCGAGACCAAGTACGCGCCGATCTACAACAACGCCACCCTCTTGCTGCGGCCGCGGACGCCGCTCAAGGACATGTACCTCTCGCTCGATCCGGGCACTCCCGACGCGGGCAGGATCCCCGACGGCGGCTCGCTCTCGACCGCCAGCACGCTGCCCGACGTCAACGTCGAGGAGATCCTCTCCTCGCTCGACGTCGACACGCGCAACTACCTGCTGCTGCTGCTCGCCGGCGGCGCGCAGGCGTTCCAGTATCCGGGGACCCCCGGTGCGCAGCCGACGCCGCAGGCGGTCCGAAGCCTCCAGGGAACCTTCAAGCGCTTCGCGCCGCTCAACCGGGACACCGCGACGCTGACCCGGCTGCTGGCGCTGCGCCGGCGGAACATCAGGCGCTCGATTCACAACCTCCGGATCGTCAGCCAGGCGCTCGGGGGCGTCAACGGCCAGCTCGCGTCGCTGGTGGAGGCATCCAATACGAACTTCGCCGCCATCTCCTCCCAGGACGCGAACCTGCAGCAGGCGCTGACGCTGCTTCCGCCGACGCTCCAGACCACCACCCAGACCCTCGGCAAGGTCCAGGCGTTCTCGTCCCAGAGTGCCATCACGCTGCAGGCGCTGCTGCCGTTCGCGCACGAACTCAGCCCCGCGCTCCAGGCCACGCGGCCGCTGTTCCTCGACACCACCCCGGTGATCCGGGACCAGCTCCGGCCGTTCTCGATCGCGGTCCAGCCGCTGGCCAAGATCCTCAACCCGGCCAGCGCGAGCCTGGCCAAGGCCACCCCGGCGCTGGCCAGGTCGCTGGGCGTCCTCAACGCGCTGTTCAACGAGCTGGCCTATCAGCCCGGCGGAAGCAAGCAGGGCTATCTGTTCTGGGGCTCGTGGCTCAGCCACATCGCCGACAGCCTCGCGAACGCCCAGGACGCGCACGGCTCCGTTGTCCGCGGTGTGTTCATGGCCACCTGCCCGGGGCTGAATCTGTTCGAGGAGGCGCTCCCGCAGTCTGACCCGGCGCTCAAGCCGCTGCTCGCGCTGCTCAACGCTCCGGACTGGAGTCAGATCCATTCGAGCTTCTGCCCGGCGCCCCTGCCATGAACAAGCAGGCCCCCAGCACCGCCAAGCTTCTGACCATGGTCGCGTTTACCGCGTCGTGCATCGGCCTGCTCCTGTTCCTGTGGATCTCCTTCGGCGGCTCTCTTCCCTTTGCGCCTCAGGGCTACCGCCTGTACGCGGAATTCAACGAGGGCGTGCAGCTCGGCGCCCAGTCGGACATCAGGATCTCCGGCGTATCGATCGGCAAGGTTGTCTCGGTCTCGCTTGACCGGCGCACCGGGCTGACCAAGGCGGTCATGCAGATCGACCATCAGTACGCTCCCCGTCCTGCCGACACCCGGGCGATCTTGCGGGCCAAGTCACTGCTCGGGGAGACCTACATCGAGCTGACCCCGGGCTCGGCGGCGGCGCCCATGCTGCCCGATGGGGCCACGCTTCCGCGGGCCCAGATCGAACCCATCGTCCAGCTCGACCAGATCCTCTCGACCTTCGATCCGGTGACCCGCCGCGCGTTCATGGTGTGGATGCAGCAGGGGGCGATTGCGCTCACCCGCCGGGGCCAGGACTTCAACACCGCGCTCGCCGAGCTCTTCCCCTTCGCGACTAACGTTGACTCGGTCCTGTCCGTGCTGCGACGCGACAGCTCGGCGACGTCGGCGCTGCTGCGCAACGGCGGCCAGGTGTTCTCCGCCCTCGCTCGCTCGCCCGCCGAGCTGCAGGGCTTCATCCGCAACTCCAATGCGGTCTTTGCCGCCACCGCGGCTCAGAACACTTCGCTGGCCAACACCATCCGTGCCTTCCCGGCCTTCCTGGTCTCCACCCGCGTGACGGTCGCGCGGCTGAACCGCTTCGCGACGACCACGAAGCCGCTGATCGACGAGCTGCGGCCGGCGGCGACCCCGCTCAGCCAGGCGCTTGAGGCGTCGGTCGCCCTGGCGCCCGAGCTGCGCACCCTGATGATCAACATCGCTCCCCTGACCCAGGCATCGGTCGCCGGTGTCCCCGCCCTCGAGCGCTTCCTCAACGAGAGTGTGCCCTGGCTCGCGCGCCTGACCCCGTACCTCGGCAACTTCGTCCCGGTGATCAACTACATCAACTCCTACCGCCGCGAGATCGCCGCCTTCTTTGCCAACAGCACGGCGACGACACAGGCGCTCTCGCAGAACATCACCCAGACCAAGCTGCTCCACTACCTGCGCATCTCCAACCCGGTCAATCCCGAGCTTCTGAACGGTTATCAGGCTCGCTTGGAGAGCAACCGCGGCAACCCCTATATGGCACCCGGTGGCTACGGCACACTGCTCAGCGGACTGTCGGTGTTCGGGGGGTACCTCTGCACGCGTAACGCGCAGCCAACAATCGGGCCGACGATCCCCGCAACTTTGGCCGGCTATCTGAGTTCTGTGTACTACACCGCCAATGCCGGCGGACCTCCGTGCCGGGCACAGCCGCCTCTCGGGACCGTTACGACGGGGCAGCTGACTGCCTACCCCCATCTCAACCCACTCCCATGAGCAAGGCCGGCTCTGCTCGCAGACCAAAACCCCGTTCCATCAAGAGGAGGAACTAGTGAGAAGGATCATCATCGGCCTGACGGCAGCTGCGCTGCTGGTGACGGCGTCCGCGGCCTTCGCCGCAGCCAACTCCTACCACGCGAGCATCAGCTTCTCGCCTGGCAAGGCGGGCTCGCCGAAGAAGCCGGTGCCTACGAGCATGGTGCAGAACCTGAGCGCCTCGCCCGTGGCACCGAACAAGCGTGCCGCTCCGCTCACCGACATCAAGACCACGATCTACGGTCTGAAGTCGACGGTGACCAAGAAGACCCCGAAGTGCACCGACGTGCAGATCAACGCGACCCACGACGACACGTCCTGCCCGAACGGCGCGCTTGTCGCCACCGGCCGCGTTCACTCACTGCTCGGCGGTCCTGACCTTACGAGCAGCGTGTACACGCCGTGCAACCCGTACCTGGACGTCTGGAACGGCGGCCCCGGCAAGCTGTGGTTCTTCTTCCTCACCCACTCGGCCCTCGACTGCGGCGGTCTGACCACGGGCTCGACGGCGCCGTACCTCGGCACCGTCAAGCAGGTGGGCAAGAACCTGGTCGTCGACGTGCAGCTGCCCCCGGACATCTCCACGAAGGTCGCCAATCACACCGGCCTGTATGGCTCTCTGATCCAGGAGACCCTCAACTACCGCAAGCCCTTCCAGGCCTCCTTCGCCTGCAAGGCCGGCCGGCGTCCGTACGCGGTGAAGTACACCGCACACGGTGTGCCGACCAGGACGGTCACCGGCTCGGCCAAGTGCTGAATGTCTGACCGGTGACCATTCCGGCGCCGCGCGCTCCTGCGCGGCGCCGGGGCGGTCCCACCTTTAGGCGGCCTCGAAGCGCTCCGCCCGCTGCGCCTCGCGTTCTGATTCGGTCAGCATCTGCACGAACAGGCACACGAGCGCGATGCCCATCACGATCGACTGCTCGAGCGCCATCACCAGGCCGGCCAGGTTCTGATCCTCGGTCGGGCTCAGACCCCAGTAGTGGGGGTGATGGGCGTAGAAGGGGTAGATGTCGCTGGGCGCGAAGGCGAGCGTCACCCCGAGTAGCCCGACCAGCAGCTTGGTCGAGGTCATGTACACGACCGGTCCCATGCCCCCGAGCCGCGCGCGGCTGCGGATCGGCGAGAGCAGATGCCACCAGTACAGGCCGCCGGCCACGGCGAAGCAGATGTGCTCGACGGCGTGAATACCAGAGTGCCGCAGCGCCAGGTCGTACATCGCCGGGACGTGCCAGAGCCACATGAAGCCGACGTAGGCGACCACGGCGAAAACCGGATGGGCGAGCCAGCCGGCGTTTCGCTCGACGGTCTGCAGACGACGGGTGGCCGGCCGCAGCAGCACCTTGGTGAGCCCGAGGATCATGAGGATCGGCGCGATGTCCAGCAGCAGGATGTGCTGGACCATGTGCATCACCATCAGCTGCTCGCCGAGATTGTCGATCGGTGAGACAAGCGCGGCGAGCACGGCCACCAGGCCGCCGATGAAGAGGATCAGCCGTCCGTAGCCCGGAGGATGGGCGCTCCGGGCCGCCCGTCCGCGGCGCCAGGCACTGACATAGAGGACCGCGACGGCCGCCACGACCAGCAGGGTGAGCGGCTCCAGGGACCAGGAGATCTCCGGACTCATGTTCAGCAATTGTCCTCAATCGACAAACCGATCGCGGGGGAATAGTCTGAGGGCAGACCAAATACCCCATCCTTCGTAAGGAGGTCGGCCATGCGGATCGCGGTGAAGGGTCGCAACCTTTCCGTCACCGATGACCTGAGAGAGCACGTCGAGAAGCGCTTTCGCAAGGTCGCCCGGCAGGTCTCGGAGCTCGCGGAGCTCGAGGTGGAGGTCTTCGAGGAGCGCAATCCGGCGATTGCCGACTCGCAGGTCGCGGAGGCGACGCTACACCTCAAGGGCGTGACCCTGAGGGCGCGTGACGCCTCTCCGGACATCGTGCATTCGATCAACCTGTGCGCCGACGAACTCGCCGTCCAGGTCAAGCGCCATCGTGATAAGCGGCGCAAGCGCCGGGAGTCACGCGCCGCCAGCGCCGCCGCGGCGGCCCCGGCCGAGGCCGGTGAAAGCGCGCCGCCGGAGGATGTGTCCCCCGCGGCCTAGTGCGTCTGGGGTCGTGGACACGGGCGAGCGAGACCGACTGCCGCCACACGTACATCGACGCGATGATGGCATTTGCCGACGCTCAGCGGATCGGATACCTCGGCTGGGCCTGGGATGCCGTGTCCCCGCGAGGCTGGAGCTGCGGCGGCGGGCCGGCGCCCATCACCTCCTATAACGGCACCCCGACGGCCTTCGGTATCGGCGTCCGAGACCACCTCAGGAGCCTCGGTTAACGGCTCCCGAACGCGGGGGTCCCGCTGCTACGCTAAGCCCATGTCCTTCCTGGACCGCGCGCTTCGCATGGGCGAGGCGAAGAAGTTCAAGACCTATGAACAGCGCGTCGGCCGGATCAACGGATTCGAGCCGGAGTTCGAGCACTACACCGACGGCGAGTTGCGCGAGGCCGCCGAAGACCTGCGCGAACGCGCGCGGGCCGGAGAGAGCCTCGAGGACCTCCAGTTCGAGTGCTTTGCCCTCGTCCGTGAAGCCGGCAAGCGGGCGATGAGCATGCGCCACTTCGACGTCCAGCTGATCGGCGGGATGGTCCTTCACGACGGGGCGATCGCCGAGATGAAGACCGGCGAGGGCAAGACGCTGACGGCCACGCTGGCCGTGGTGCTGAACACGCTCGGCGGCCGGGGCGTGCACGTTGTCACGGTCAACGACTACCTGGCCCGCCGCGACGCGATGTGGATGAAGCCGATCTACGACATGCTCGGCGTCACGGTCGGCGTGCTGCAGAACATGCAGCCCTACGAGGAGAAGCGCGACGCCTACGCGGCCGACGTCACCTACGGCACCAACTCTGAGTTCGGCTTCGACTACCTCCGCGACAACATGGCCACGACGCTGGAGGAGAAGGTCCAGCACGGCGGCCGGCCCAAGCCCGAGGAGGGCTTGTCGCCCTACCACACCTTTGCCATCGTCGATGAGGTCGACAACATCCTTATCGACGAGGCCCGGACGCCGCTGATCATCTCCGGCGCGCCCGAGCAGGCGGCTGACTTCTACGCCAAGTTCGCCAAGCTCGCGCCGCACCTCGAGGCGGGAAAGACCCCCGACGGGATGGACCCGCGGATGAAGAAGGAGTTCGTCGCCGACTTCGACTACGAGTTCGACGAGAAGCACAAGACCGTCGCGGTGACCGAGCGGGGCGTGGCCAAGGCCGAGCGCTTTCTCGGGATCGACCACCTCTACCGGGCCGAGAACGGACACCTCGTCAATCACCTGATCCAGGCGCTGAAGGCCGAGTCGCTCTACAAGCGCGACGTCGATTACGCGGTGATCGACGGCGAGGTCAAGATCATCGACGAATTCACCGGGCGGATCCTCGACGGCCGGCGTTGGTCCGAGGGCCTGCATCAGGCGATCGAGGCCAAGGAGAACGTCCGCGTCCAGGAGGAGAACCAGACGCTGGCCACGGTCACGCTGCAGAACTACTTCCGCATGTACGACAAGCTGGCCGGCATGACCGGTACCGCCCTCACCGAGGCGACCGAGTTCATGAAGATCTACAAGCTGCCGGTCGTGCAGATCCCGACCAACCGTCCGATGGTCCGCAAGGACCGCAACGATCAGGTCTACAAGACCAAGGACGGGAAGTGGGCGGCGGTGGTCAACGAGATCGCCGAGCGCAACGAGCGCGGTCAGCCGGTGCTCGTCGGCACGATCTCCGTCGAGGTCTCAGAGCTGCTCTCCGACAATCTCACCAAGCGCGGGATCAAGCACACCGTGCTCAACGCCAAGCCCGAGCACGCCGAGCGTGAGGGCCAGATCATCGCCGAGGCCGGCGCGCCGGGCGCGGTGACGATCGCCACCAACATGGCCGGACGTGGCGTGGACATCAAGCTCGGCGGCAACGAGGAGCATCTGGCCCAGCTCGAGTTGGTCAAGCTCGGGCTACAGCCGGGGATGCCCGATTACGAGGAGCACCACGGAAAGGTCCTGCCTGAGATCGGGCGGCGGGTCGAAGCGCTCCGCGGGCAGGTGCTCGAGGCCGGCGGCCTCTTCATCATCGGCACCGAGCGTCACGAGTCGCGACGGATCGACAATCAGCTCCGCGGCCGCTCCGGGCGCCAGGGCGATCCCGGCGAGTCACGGTTCTTCCTCTCTGCCCAGGACGACCTGGTGCGCCTGTTCGCCGGCGAGCGGATCTACAAGATCCTCGACCGCCTCGGCAGCACCGACGACGAGGGCAACGAGGAGCCGATCGAGGCCGGAATGCTCTCCAAGCAGATCGAGAAGGCGCAGAAGAAGGTCGAGGAGCAGCACTTCCTCATGCGCAAGCACACGCTCGAGTACGACGACGTGCTCAACCAGCAGCGCGAGGTGATCTACACCTATCGGGACGAGGTGCTCGAGGGCCGCGACATGAGCGACGCGGCGCGCGAGGAGATCGCCGGCCTGATCGAGCGCCTCGTGCAGGAGTACACCGCCGGCGACTTCGTCGAGGACTGGGACGTCGAAGGCCTCATCCGTCGCGTCGAGGAGATCTTCACGCCGAGCGCCGAGCTCGCGGACCTCGCTGCCGACCCCAACCGGGTTGACCGCGAGGATCTCACCCTGCGCCTGCAGGAGGAGGCCAAGGCCCAGTATGAGCGCCGCGAGCAGGAACTCGGCGAGGAGCTGATGCGGGCCCTCGAGCGCTTCCTGCTGCTGCAGATCATCGATCAGCGCTGGCGCGAGCACCTCTACGACATGGATTACCTGCGTGAGGGGATCCACCTCCGCGGCTTCGCCCAGATCGAGCCGCTGGTCGCCTACAAGAACGAGGCGTTCGAGCTCTTCCGCGACCTGATGAACAGCGTCTGGGGTGACTTCGCCCGGATGATCTTCCACGTTGAGGTGACGGTCGAGGGCGAGAACGGTGGCCCGGCCCCCGCGCCGGCGCACCGCCCGAGCGCGAGCTCGAGCTCGTCCACCGGCGGTGCCAACGTCACCTACTCCGGTGGCGGCGCGTCCCAGCCGAGCGCACTGGCCATGGCAGCCGCCGCGGCCGGCGGTCCCGACGCTGCCGCTGCCGCGTACGGTGGCGATGAGGGCGAAGCGCCGCTCGCGGCGCCGGTCGAGCAGCGCCGGGTCGATGAGTCCGAGCAGATCGGACGCAACGACCCGTGCTGGTGTGGTTCAGGCAAGAAGTACAAGAAGTGCCACGGCGCGTAGGCGCCGGATGACGCTGCTCTGCGCGCGTTCGTGCGCTCCTTTGTCTGGGGTCCGGCGATTTCGTCGCTCCGGAGCGTCTCCGCCGCGCGTCTGCGCAGTGTCGTCCGCTCAACGAACACAACTGCACAGCGAGCCGGCAGCGAGGGTTGGGACTGACGTTGTCGCCGGGGGGCGCAGCGCGGCCTCATCGGCGTGTCGAAAACGTTCCTCTCACGCCGCCTCCGGCGTTGAGGGGGCACTTTTCACTCCTGAGCAGGGCAAACTGCGCTCTCACGGGCGAATCGAGCGTGAAAGGAACGTTCTCATCACCTGGCGGCGCCGTCAGCAGCGAGGCCGCCAACCGCGCTTCCGCACGCACATCGACTCGCGGGCGGCTCCTGCGGGCGCTACATTCGCGCCATGAACGAGCCGGGAGGGCTCAGGATCTCCGACGAGCAACGGGAACGCGCGGCGGTCGACATCCGCGAGCATTTCGCCGCCGGGCGCTTGACCGACGACGAACTCAGCGAGCGGCTCCACGCCGTCTACGCCGCCAAGACGGAGCCCGAGCTGGGTCAGATCCTCGCCGACCTCCCGAAGCTGCCGGCCACGAAGGCGCAGCAGCGGGCCGAGCTCGCCGCCCGGCGAAGTGAGCTGCAGCGGCGGCTGATCCAGCAGAGCGGAGGAGGAATTGCGCTCTTTGCCCTCTGCAGCGTCATCTGGGTCACCTCGGGCGCCAGCGGGCAGTTCTGGCCGGTGTGGGTGTTGCTGGTCGTGCTGATCCCGCTGATCCGCAACGCCTGGCGGCTCTACGGCCCGGCCCCGGAGGTCGACCGGGTCGAGCGCGAACTCGAGTGGCGCGAACGGGAGCGGCACCGGCAACGTGACATCGCCCGCCACCGGGCCCGTCGTCATCCTCCCCGTTGAACCTAGCTCAACGATGAAGACATCGGCCGGTGTGGGGACGGGGCCATCCGCTAGGCTCAGCTGACGATGGCCACCGCCCCCTCAGAGCCGCTCTCCCAGCGCCTCGCGGCAATCCGCGAGCAGCTCAAACTGCTCTCGGACTATCTTTGACCCGGATGCACTGAGCGAGCGCACGGACGCGCTCGAAGCCGAGATGGGAGCGCCCGACTTCTGGGATGACCAGGAGCGAGCGGCCAAGGTCACCGCCGAGCACGCTCGGGCCTCACGCAAGCTGTCGGGGTTCCGTGAGCTGGAGCGCGACGTCGAGGACCTCGAGCCCCTGGCCGAACTGGCCGAGGAGGATCCCGAGCTGTCCGGCGAGCTCGAGGACCAGGTTCTGGGGGTGCAGCGGCGCCTCGACGCCCTCGAGGAGGAGCGGCTGTTCTCCGGTCGCTACGACGCCGGCGACGCGTTTGTGACCGTGAATGCCGGCGCCGGGGGCACCGACGCTCAGGACTGGGCTGAGATGGTGTTGCGGATGGAGATGCGCTGGGCCGAGAAGCGCGGCTTCTCCGTCGAGTTGCTCGAAGCCTCACCGGGTGAGGAGGCGGGCATCAAGTCGGCGACGTTCCTGGTCAAGGGCGAGAACGCGTACGGCCTGTACAGCAGCGAGAAGGGGGTTCACCGACTCGTGCGGCTGTCGCCATTCGACTCGGCCCACCGCCGCCAGACGAGCTTCGCCGGGGTCGAGGTCTCGCCGGTGGTGCAGGAGGCCGGCGAGATCGCGATCGACGACGACGACCTGCAGATCGACACCTACCGGGCCAGCGGTGCGGGCGGTCAGCACGTCAACAAGACCGACTCGGCGGTGCGGGTCACCCACAAGCCGACCGGCATCGTCGTCCAGTGTCAGAACGAGCGCTCGCAGTCCTCCAACAAAGCCGAGGCGATGGCGATGCTCCGCTCCAAGCTCGCGGAGCTCGAGGAGCGCAGGCGGCGCGAGGAGATCGCCAAGGAGAAGGGCGAGGCCCAGGATGTCAACTTCGGTTCGCAGATCCGCTCCTATGTGTTGCACCCGTACTCGATGGTCAAGGACCACCGGACCGATTTCGAGATGGGTGACACCGCCCGCGTGCTCGATGGCGACCTGGACGGCTTCGTCCGGTCGTACCTGCTGAAATCGGCCACGTGATCCGCCAGCCGCCCGCGCAGCCGACCACGCCCTACCTCGAGGCGATCACCGCCTACGGGTTCCGGGGCTCCACCCGCTTCCACGTGCCCGGCCACAAGGGCGGCGTGGGCGCGGATCCCGGGCTGCGCGAAGCGCTCGGGGACCGGGCGCTGCTGCTCGACGTGCCTCAGGACATCGAGGGGATCGACGTCGGCCCCTCGCCGACCCCGTACGAGCGCGCCGAGGAGCTGGCCGCTGAGGCCTACGGCGCTGCCCGGGCGTGGTTTCTCACCAACGGCGCCACGCAGGGCAACCATGCCCTGTGCCTGGCCCTGGCCCCGCCCGGCTCGTCCGTGCTGCTGCAGCGCAACTCCCACGCGAGCCTGATCGACGGGCTGATCCTCAGCGGCGGGCTGCCGACCTGGGTGGCGCCCGCCTACGACGCCGAGCTGGGAATGGCTCACGGGGTGACGCCCGAGGCCGTCGCTGAGGCGCTGGGACGGGCACCGGACGCCCGGACGGTGTTCATCGTCTCGCCGACCTACTACGGGATGGCGGCCGACGTGAACGAGTGTGCCGAGGTCGCCCACGCTGCGGGCGCGGCGCTGGTCGTCGACAACGCCTGGGGCTCGCACTTCGGCTTCCACGAGGAGCTGCCACCCTCGCCGCTGCAGCTCGGCGCCGACGCCATGATCGCCTCGACCCACAAGATCGTCGGCAGCCTCACCCAGTCGGCGATGCTGCTCGTCGCGGCCGCTGAGCGGCTTGAGGTCGATGCCGTCGCGCGCGCGGTCCGGCTCGTGCGCTCCACCTCGCCGAGCGCGCTGCTGATGGCCTCCCTCGACGCGGCGCGGCGCCAGCTGGCCGTGCATGGTCGGGCGCTGCTGCAGCAGACGCTGGCCGCGGCCGCGCGCGCACACGACGCCATCAACGCCGTTCCGGGCTGCCGGGTGCTGAGCGGCAATCTCGTCGGTCAGCCGGGGATCGCGGGCTGGGACCCGCTGCGGATCGTCATCGACGTCCGTCGCACCGGCTGCACCGGGTACGAGATCGCCGCCGCGCTGCGCGCGAGCTACGACATCTACGTCGAGCTGGCCACCCACGCCACGCTCGTGCTGGTGCTCGGCATCGCCCAGCCGGCCGACCAGCTCGAGCGGCTCGCCCACGATTTCGCTGCGACCGTGCGGCGCATCGAGCGGCCAGGGGAGACCCCGATGGGCCCGATGGCACCGGCAACGCTCGAGCACGAGACGGCGATGTCCCCTCGCGACGCCTTCCTCGGTCGCAGCGAGCCGGTCGCCGTCGATAACGCGATCGGCCGCATCTCCTGTGAGTCGGTCGCGGGCTATCCGCCCGGGGTGCCGGCGCTGCTGCCCGGCGAGCGAGTGACGGCCGAGGTGATCGCCTACCTCCGGGCGCTGACCGGCGCCGGCGCCCGGCTCCACGGCGCCGCGGACCCGACGTTCGCGACCGTACGCGTTCTCGTTGAGAGCTGACGCACAACGAGGAGCGCCCGAGCCGGTGACCGGCCCGGGCGCCCCTCGCCGCTTCAGTGAACGGCTCTCGTCTAGTGAACGACGACCGTCCCGTGCATGAACGGGTGAATCAGACAGATGAAGTGGTAGGTGCCTGGTTCGTTGAACGTGATCGCCGACGACGAGGCCGGCGGTGTTGAGCTGTCCTGGTCCAGCACCCCGGTGTTGGCGAAACCGTTGCCGTGGGACGTGCTGGTGAGCACGATGTGGCCAGGCGGGTCGCTCGGGTAGAACGCCGCCTGCGACGGCGCCGGTCCATTGAACGAATTCGCCAGCGTGGTCAGATACGGCGCCGGGCCGAAGCTCGCGGTGTGGACCTCGCGGCTGAGCTTCGACATGGCGAAGGTCACCGTCGTTCCCTTCTTGACCGTGAGGGTGGAGGGGAACATCGCGAAGACCTCAACGCCGCCGGGGCCGGAGCCGCCGACGCTCACCGAGTTCTTGCGCGCCTTGGTCCTGTCCACTCTCCTGGCCACGGCGACGAAGTGCTGCTCCTCGGCCCGGAGCACGTTGGCGTCGCGCTTTGCGTTCGGCACCGGCTTGCCCGCCGCCCGCACGACCACGTAGCCCTGCATGCCGGCATGGACATCGCAGAAGTACCTGTAGACGCCGGGCTTGGTGAACGTCACCTTGAAGTCCACGGGAGTTGGGCTGGTCGGAAGCCCCGAGTCGACACGGCTCGTGCCGTTGTAGACGTTCCCGCCGGAGGCGGCCCCCAGTGCGGGGTTGAAGCCCAGGTTCGGAATCTTGCCGTTGTTGAACCAGAACGGATTGCCCGCGGCGTCGTTGACGCCCGAGACCAGGCCGCCGCTGGGAATGATCAGCGGCAGGTCAGCGCCGCCCTTGGCGGGGATGTCGACGGTGTGGAAGCCGCCGGACAGGCTGGCCCCGCTCCAATCGACCGTATCGCCGGCGTTGATCGTCACCCGGTTGATGAGGAAGTTGTTGACCCCAGCCCCGTAGTGCTTCTGCAGTGCGTTCGCCCACTTCACCGGACCGCCGGCATAGACCACCTTCGTGCGAGCCGCCGCCGACGCGGGCAGCGCCGCCACCGCGGCGAGCACACACACAACCGCGACATTCCGACACCTTCGAGTCATGAAAGTCTCCCCAAGTAGAACGATTCCTGCGCAAAACCTACCCGCAGGCTCGCAGAGAATGCAAGCCGGCGGCCCGGCGGCGCGTCGGGCGGGACGGCGCGCCGAGAATCAGGACAGCACGAATGAGCATCCAACCGTCTGGGAGGACCGTTTACCCGTCGGCCCAGACGGGACTCCCCCGAGCCGCGAAACCCCCAACTGCATGCCGACCCCACGGCGAGCGATCGGGGCGAGGAAACCCTCTCCGTCTGGAGGCTATCCTCGCCAGCACATGGCGCCCCCCGCTCTCAGCGACGTCGTCGCCCGCGCCCTGGCCGAGGACCTTGGCGACGGTGACGTGACGACAGCCGCAACAGTCCCCGAGGACCTCCGGGCCAGCGCCCTGATCACGCAGAAGGCGCCGGGGGTGATCTTCGGTCTCCAACCCGCCGAGGAGGTCTTCCGCGCCCTCGAGCCGGGGATCGCGCTCGAGCGGCGCGTCGACGAGGGCATCTGGCGCGAGCGCGGTGAGGTGCTCCGGATCGAGGGGTCGGCGCGGGCGATTCTCAGCGGCGAGCGGACGGCGCTCAACTTCCTCCAGCGGCTGTCGGGCGTGGCGACGCTGACGGCGCGGTGCGTGCAGGCAATCGACGGCACCGGAGCCCGGATCCTCGACACGCGCAAGACCACGCCTGGCCTGCGGACCCTCGAGAAGGCGGCCGTCGCTGCCGGCGGAGGAACCAACCACCGCGCCGGCCTCTACGACGCGGTCCTGATCAAGGAGAACCACGCCGCGATGGCCGGTGGGGTGGGGGAGGCCGTGCGGCGGGCTCGCGAGCTCGCGCCGGAGCTGCCGCTCGAGGTCGAGTGCCGGAACCTCGCCGAGGTCGATGAGGCGCTCGCCGCCGCGGCGCCACGCATCCTGCTCGACAACATGACCCCGGATCAGCTGTGCGAGGCGGTCGCGCACGTGGACGGTCGCGCCGAGCTCGAAGCCAGCGGCGGCGTCACGCTCGAGACGCTGCGGGAAATCGCCAGCACCGGCGTACAATTTGTCTCAGTGGGGGCGTTGACCCACAGCGCCCCGGCCCTAGACCTGTCGCTCATCCTCCAGCCGCTGCCATGAACCTGCCGATGCTCGGTGTGCCCGACGCACCACTGCTGCTCGAAAATATCCCCGCCCTCCAGGAGGAGGTCCGCGCGCTCGCCGGCGAGCACGACGCGGTGATCCTCGCCCACAACTATCAGCTCCCCGAGATCCAGGACGTGGCCGGCTACGTCGGCGACTCGCTCGGGCTCTCGCAGCAAGCCGCGGCCACCGAGGCCCAGACGATCGTCTTTTGTGGCGTGCATTTCATGGCCGAGACCGCATCCGTGCTATGTCCGGACAAGCGGGTGCTGATCCCCGATCTCGAGGCCGGCTGCTCGCTGGCCGACTCCATCACCGCGGAGCAGCTGCGCGAGTGGAAGGGCCGCCATCCCGGCGCGATCGTGGTCATGTACGTCAACACCACCGCGGAGGTGAAGGCGGAGACCGACTACTGCTGCACTTCGGCCAACGCGGTCTCCGTGGTCGAGCACATCCTCCGCGAGCACGGACCCGACACGGAGATCCTGTTCGGACCCGACATGTTCCTCGGCGCCTACGTCGAGAAGACGATCGGCCGCTCGATGCACGTGTGGGACGGCGAGTGCCACGTCCACGCCGGGATCAAGCCCGACGACATCACCGCGGTCCGCGCCGCGCACCCCGGGGCCGAATTCCTCATCCACCCCGAGTGCGGCTGCTCGACCAGCGTGATGGAGTATGTCGCCGCCGGCGACATCGACGCAGAAGGCGTGCACATGCTCTCCACCGGTGGCATGCTTTCATACGCCCACGAGCACCACGGCGGCAGCGCGATCGTCGCCACCGAGACGGGCATGCTCTACCCGCTGCGCCGCGCCGCGCCGGATGTCGAGTTCATCGCAGCCAACGAGGCCGCGCACTGCCGGTTCATGAAGATGATCACCCTGCCGAAACTCCGCGACGCGCTGCGCGACGGGGTCTATGAGGTCAAGGTTCCAGCCGATATCGCCGAGCGGGCCCGGGTCCCGATCGAGCGGATGGTGGCCATCTCCTAGCCGGCGCTCGGGGCTCCGGTTTCGGCCAGCAAGTCCAGCCCGCTTTCCACCGCGTCCCGCACGGTGGGCATGGTGATCCGCTTGCGCTCGAACTCGTCCGGGGTGTAGCAGTGGACGTCGGCCGGTGCCCCCATCTCCATGGCATCCCACAGCGAGCCGGCCTGATAGACGCGCTCGAGCCACGGCATCCCGTCGTAGGCCGGTGAGACGAGGATGACGATGAACTCCGGCCCGCGCTCGCGCTGGGGCGGGGCGCCGCGCTCGTCCGCTACCCGCGCGCCCCCGAGGAGGGCGCGCTGTACCGGCCAGCGGTCGCCGATCCGGCTCAGATAGCTCGCCAGCTCCCGCCGATTCACCGCCACGCCGAGCTCCACGGCGCGATTGTCGCGGCAACGGACGGCCGGCGCAACGGATTATTTTCCGAAGCCGGCGATCGTCGCCGCCGTCCGGCTCAGCAGCACGAACGCCTGCCAGTTGCTCGGTCCGTCCACGAACACGGCGAACGCGAGCCGGTGATGGTTGCGACTGTCGCAGTAACCCGCCAGATTCGTGACGCCCGTGAGAGTCCCGGTCTTCGCCTGGCAGTGGCCCTCGGCGGGGGTCCGCCGGGCGATTCCCTGCACCGTGCCGCTGACGCCGACCACGGCTAACGACGCTGACAGCTCGTCGCCGATCGCCGTCTGCCGGACCGCCTTCAGCAGGGCCACGACCTCGCTCGGCGAGGAGCTATCGTCGCGTGAGAGCCCCGAGCCGTCGACGATGGTCGGATGCAGGCCGTAGCTGGCGATCACGTCGCCGATCACCTGTGCGCCGGCAGCGATCGTCCCGCCGCTACCGAACCGCACGCCGAGCTGTTTGGTCAGCATCTCCGCGAACAGATCGTCGGACGGGACGTCCATCAGCCGGAGCAGAACGGTCAGCGGCGGGGAGAGCACCGTGGCCAGTGGCACAGCATCCGGCGGCGTGGCCCGGGTGAGCGTCGACGCCCGGGCGCGGATCCTCTGCGAGCGCAGGGTGCGGGCAAGTTGCCGCGCCGCGAACGCCGCGGGCGAAAGGGGGCCGGAGGTCGATCCGTGGTCGTAGGTCAGAGCGCTCAGTTGGCCGCCGAAGTCGGGGATGTCGGGGGCCATACCCGTGGCCGGGCCCCCGCGGGTGGTGTCGAACAGCGACTCATCGCCGATCACGTGCCCGGTGACGCGGCGGATGCCCCGGGCGGCCAGCTGCCCGGCGAGCTCGGCTGCCGTGGGTCCGTAGCCGAGCTCCCAGACCCGGTTGAACGCGCCGTCGCCGAAGGTCGGGTCGCCGCCGCCTCGGAGGTAGAGGTCGCCATGCCAGATCCCCTGTGGCCCGAGGTGCCCCGCGCCGAGGACCGCCGTTTCAAGTCGAGCGCCGGGGCCGAGGCGTTGCAGCAGCGCGACGGTCGTGTAGAGCTTCTCCACCGACGCCGGAGGACGTCTGACATCCGCGCGGAGGCCGAACAGCCGCTGGTGGGCGGTGAGGTCGTAGACGAGAGCTCCGGTGGCCGGACCGGCCTTGCGCAGCTCGGCGGAGAGCCGGGCCTGGAGCCGGCGAATGTCGGGAGGCGGCGGGGGTGGGAGGGAGGCCGCGTGGGTCCCGGTCGGAGGCACGACGGCCGCCGAGACCGGTGGGCCTCCGCTCGCGGTCGCGCGCGTGTGCGTCGTCACCGACGCCCCGGTCCCGCCCCCGCCGCCGCAGCCGCCGAGAGTGAGGGCCAGCAGTCCCCCGAGCACGAACCTCCGAGCCATCCTCTGACAAGGATGGCGAAAGTGGGCGACGGACGTGCCGCCCCGAGGTCCGACCAGCCCGCGGCCGCTACTCGAACTGCTCGGCGGTGTGCGGCCCGACGACGGCGACCGACAGCCGATCCGCGATCTCCGTCGCGACCTCGCGCACGTCAGCGGAGGTGACCTGGTCGAGCAACTCGATGGTTCGGTCGGGGTCGACGTCCTCGTGATAGACGATCGCCTGCTGGGCGGCGTGACGGGCCACGGCACCGGTGTTCTCGAAGGCGATCGCCCGGGCGCCGGCGGCAAACGCGCGTGCCCGTTCGATCTCGGACTCGGTCGGGCCCTCCTCGCGCAGCTCGGTGACGATCTCGCGCATGCGCTGGTAGGCCTCGACACACTTGCCCGACTCGAGGCCGGCCGAGAGCTGCAGCACGGGCACGTCGGCGTACGCGTGCGGCGCCGCGCTGACGGAGTAGGCCAGGCCGCGCTGCTCGCGGATCTCGTCGAATAGCCGTGAGCCCATCGAGCCGCCGAGCAGGGTCGAGTAGATGACCAGCGAGGCACGCTGCCGGGGATCTGAGACCTCGACTCCCGGTCGGTAGGACATGCGCAGATGGGATTGGTTGGAGTCGCGCTCGCGGACGAGCACCCGGGGAGAGAAGGCCGGCGCGGGCTCGTAGGGCTCGGGCTCGGGCCGGGGGGCGAAGCGGCCGAAGAGCCCGTCCAGAGCGCCGTTGTGGGGGAGGGAATCGAGATTGCCGACGGCGAAGACGCCGCCTCGAGCCGGCGACCACCGGCGCGAACGAAAGGCGACGATTCCCTCTCGGGTGAACGTGTCCCGGATGTGCTCGGTCGGGCCGAGGACGGAACGGCCGAGGGGATGCTCACCGAACACGGCCTCGTCGATCAGGTGCTCGGCCATCGCCGCCGGCTGATCCTCGGAGCGGGCGATCTCCTGCACGACGACGCCCCGCTCGCGGTCGAGCTCCTCGGCGTCGATCCGCGCCCGGCCGACGAAGTCGCTCAGCAGATCGGCGGCCTCAAGCGCTCGCTGGGCGCGGACCGTGATGTGAAATGCCACCAGGTCGTGGCTGGTGTAGGCGTTGAGCACGGCCCCAATCCGCTCGGCGGCCTCGTTGACGTCGCGGTAGGTGGGGTACTTCTCCCCGCCCTTGAATACGAGGTGCTCGAGGAAGTGGGCCATGCCGTTTTCCTCCGGGCGCTCGGTGCGAGCGCCCGCGTCGAAGGCGACCAGAAGCGTGACGGCGCGGGTGCCGTCGACCGCGATCCGGTGGAGGGGCATCCCATTGGCGAGAGTGGAGCTGGCGATGGCGGGCACGAAGACAACGGTAGCGCTCCGCCCCCGCGGCCCGCAGACACTGGACTTGCCGCGAGGCACTTAGGCTGCCTTTAGCAAAACCCCCTGCAAATCCCGTTGCAAGGCTCACTCACCGCCGCAAGCCGCGGGCGCCGTCGCTACCCTGCCTCCCACCCTATGGCTAGCTCACAAGAACAGCAACGCACGCGTCGGCGCGCGCCCGCCGTCGCCCCTCAGGTCCACCCCCGCCAGGCTGCTCCGGACGGTCCGGCAGGCGCTGCGGTGATCGACTTCCGCGGCGTCTGCAAGCGGTACGAGAGCGGCGATACGGGCCTCGACCAGGCGACCTTCTCGATCGTCCGCGGGGAGTTCGTATTCCTCGTCGGCTCGACCGGATCGGGCAAGTCGACGGTGATGCGGCTGCTGATCAAGGAGCTCGACCCGACCGAGGGGCGGATCACCGTCGCCGGCCACGACCTGACCGAAATCAAGCGCAAGCGGATCCCGATCTACCGCCGCAACATCGGCGTCGTCTTCCAGGACTTCAAGCTGCTGCCGAACCGCACCGTCTACGACAACGTCGCCTACGCGCTGCAGGTCACCGGCGGCGGCCGCAAGGAGATCCGCGCCAAGGTACCGGACATCCTCCGCCTCACCGGCCTCTCGACGAAGCTGCACAACTACCCCGACCAGCTCTCGGGCGGTGAGCAGCAGCGCGTCTCGATCGCCCGGGCATTCGTCAACCACCCGCCGCTGCTGCTGGCCGACGAGCCGACGGGGAACCTCGACCCGGAGACCAGCATCGACATCATGCGGCTGCTCTACCGGATCAATCGCACCGGCACGACGGTGCTCGTCGCCACGCATGATGCCTCGATGGTCGACAAGATGCGCCGCCGGGTGCTCGAGCTCTCCCGCGGCCGGATCGTGCGTGACGAGGCCACCGGGCTCTACGCCCGCGACGAGAGCACCCGCGAGTTCGCGCAGCGCCTGCGGGCGCCGGCGACCCGGCCGCCGGGGGTCTGAGCCGTGAAGATCAGCTTCTTCGTGCGCGAGGCGTTGCGCGCCATGCGGCGCAGTGCGGCACCGAGCTTTGCCGCCCTGGCCACCGTGCTGGTGACGATGGTCATGCTCGGCGTGTTCATCCCGATCGTGCAGGCCACCAACGGCGCCGCCAACAGTGTGCGCAGCCGGGTGCTCGTCGACGTCTACATGAAGTCGAGCGCCACGTCGGCTGACGACGCCCGTGTGCGGCGGGAGCTGCTGGCGGTCCCGCATGTGCGCAGCGTGGAGTTCGTCTCCAAGGCGACGGCGTACGCGCAGCAGTCCAAGGCAGATCCGCAGGCCTACGCGCTGCTCGCCTCGAACCCGCTGCCCGACACCTTCCACGTGATCCCGGACAACCCGGCCAACGTGTTGGCGCTGCGCAGCTCGCTGACGCCGCCGACGGCGGGCGGCCGGCCCGGGGCGATCGACTCCGCGATCGGAAGCGTCTCGAACAAGAAGAACGACACGAAGAAGATCCTCGAGGTGACGAACCTCGTGACGATCACCGCGGCGGCGCTCACCGTGCTGCTGACGATCGCCTCGGTGCTGCTGATTGCCAACACGATCCGGCTCTCGCTGTACGCCCGGCGCCGCGAGGTCGAGGTGATGAAGCTGGTCGGCGCCACAGACTGGTTCATCCGCTGGCCGTTCGTGATCGAGGGCACGATCGTCGGGGCGGTCGGCGCGATCGGCGCGATCGCCGTGCTGGGGATCACCAAGGTGGCCCTGCTCGACCCGCTGGCCAACAACTGGACCCTGATCGCGGCGCCGCGGACGATCGGCTTCACCGCCCTGATCGCGGTCCTGCTCGGCGCCGGCATCGTCGTCTCGGCGATGGGCTCGGGGCTCTCGCTGCGTCGCTTCCTCCGCGTCTAGGCCGATTCGCCCGGCCACAGGCCGCCTCAGGGGGGATATACAGCGCGAAGGCCCACATCGGCGCCCGGCTACCCTCCCGATCATGCGTTCGCGTCCATACAGCGTCTCGCGAGTCCTCGCCGCCGCGGCCGGCGGGATCGTTGTGCTGCTCGTGGGAATCTGGATCGGCGGGCACCCGAGTTGGGTGCCGGGACCGCTGCGCAGCACGTTCGTCGACGACTCCGACGGGCGCCTCGTGCATGAAGCGCTCGACCTGCTGGGCCGTGACTACTACCGGCCCGTCAACCGCAATCTGCTCGTCAATCGAGGCCTGCAGGCGGCCATCGCCAGCCTCAACGACCCGTATTCCCACTACTTCGATCCCAGCAGCTACCACTCGTTCCTCAACCAGTCCAACCCGCATCTGAGCGGTGTCGGGATCGACGTCGTCCCCGATCCTCGCGGCCTGCGGATCGCCGACGTGTTTCCGGGCTCGCCGGCAGCGAAGGCCGGTCTCACCGGTGGCGAGGTGATCGTCCGCGTGGGTTCGACCTCGCTGGCCTCCCACTCGGCCGATTTCGCCTCGAGGCTGATCAAGGGGCCCGCGGGCACGAAGGTCACCCTCACCGTGCTCTCGGGAAAGCGTCGCCGCACCGTGACCGTCACCCGGGCCAATCTCGTCGTGCCGGTGACCAGTGGCACGGTGGTCACCGTCCACGGCAAGAAGATCGGCATCGTCCGGCTGACCAGCTTCACCGATGGCTCCGGAGCCGAGCTGCGGGGTCAGGTCCAGCGCGTGCTCCGCCAGGGGGCCCAGGCCTTGATCCTCGATCTGCGCGAGAACGGCGGCGGCCTGCTCGAGGAGGCGGTCAACGCCGCCAGCATCTTCGTCCCTGACGGGACGATCGTCTCAACCTCCGGGCGCAGCCAGCCGCGCCAGGTCTACGTGGCCAAGGGCGGAGCGATTGCGGCCAAGATCCCACTCGTCGTGCTCGTCGACGGCGGCACCGCCTCGGCGGCGGAGATCCTCACCGCTGCGCTGAAGGATCGCGGCCGGGCCACCGTGGTCGGCACGAGCACCTACGGCAAGGGTGTGTTTCAGGAGATCCAGACGCTGTCCAACGGGGGCGCGCTGGACATCGTCACCGGCCAGTGGTTCGAGCCCAACGGGCAGAACGTCGGCGGCCCCGGCGTGAGGAGGGGCACGGGCATCAAGCCTGACGTCTACGCCGTGACCAATCTGGGCGGCCCCGGCGATCACGCCCTGACGGTCGCCGAGCGTACCGTCCTCGCCGAGCACCGGTGAGCCATCGGGACGGGGGCGCGGCCATGCTGCCGCGCGTGGCGGTGCTCGAGCAGCGGGGGAAGTTCCTTGTTGCCGAGCCGTTCTTCCAGACCGGCCCGCGGATGGTGGTCAGCCGTGACCGGCGCTACTCGGTCGGCGACCTGGTCCTCGTCCGACCGCCGGCGGCCCGCGACCGGCGGGGCCGCGGCCGGGCCTCGATCGCCCGCCGCCTCGGGCGCCCTCACATCGCCCGGGACGTGATCGAGGCGCTGATGCTCGATCGGGGCCTGCGCCGCGGCTTCGATCCCGCCGTCGAGCACGAGGCCCGCGAGTCCGCGCAGGCGCCGATCGACCTCGAGGGACGCCGCGATCTGCGGGCGCTGCCGACGTTCACCATTGACCCGGTCACGGCGCGCGACTTCGACGACGCGATCTCCGCGGCCGCGCTCCTGGACGGCGGCTGGACCGCGTGGGTCCACATCGCCGATGTCTCGGCCTACGTGCCGTCCCGGTCGCCGGTCGATCGCGAGGCCTACCGGCGCGGGACGAGCGTCTACGTGCCCGGCGCCGTCGAGCCGATGCTTCCCTCGCGGCTGTCAAACAACGCCTGCTCGCTGGTGCCGGGACAGGACCGCCTGGCCGTCACCGTCGAGATGACGATCCAGGGCGAGGCGGTCGCACGCGCTGCGTTCTACCGGTCGGTGATCCGCTCCGACGAGCGCCTCGACTACGACCGCGTCGATCAGATCTTTGCCGGGCGCCAGCGCGCCGAGGACCCCTGGGCAGAGCCGCTGGCCGCCGCACGAGCGGCCGCCGCCTCGCTCGGTCGCCGGCGGGCGTCGCAGGCCGCCCTTGTGCTCGAGTCCGAGGAGCCCGAGTTCGCGTTCGATCGGCAGGGGAACGTCACAGCGGCCGAGCCGGTGGCGCAGACCGAGTCCCACCGGCTGATCGAGCATCTGATGATCGCCGCCAACGAGCAGGTGGCAGGCCTGCTCGAGGAGCGCCATGTTCCGGCGCTGTTCCGGGTCCACGAGCGGCCCGACGCGCCCGCCGTCGAACGGCTGATCGATCAGCTGGAGTCGCTCGGGGTGCCGACCCCACCGGTGCCGAAGGATCATCTCACCCCGCAGCAGGCGGCCGACGTGGTGGGGGAGAGCTCGCAGCTGGTGATGGACTGGGTCAACCGCACCGGCCATGGCGCCCAGGCTCTGACCAGCCTCGTGCTGCGCTCGCTCAAGCAGGCCTATTACGACCACCGGAACCTGGGCCACGCCGGTCTGCAGTCGCTGCGCTACTGCCACTTCACCTCGCCGATCCGTCGCTATCCCGACCTCATCTGCCACCGGGCGCTGCTGTCCGCGGTCACCGGCGACGTGGCACCGCCGGAGGCGAGCTGGGTGGCGTCGGCGGGTCCCTGGACCTCGGCCCGCGAGCGCGAGGCGATGATGATCGAGCGCGACGCCGACGACGTCGCCAAGTGCTTCCTGCTCGAGCGGGCGCTGTTCGAGGCGGGGGAGCCCGATGCGGTGTTCACCGGCGAGGTGACCGGCCTGATCGGCGCGGGTGCCTTCGTCGCGTTCGGGCCCGGACTATCGTACGAGGGGATGGTTCCCGTGCGCCGCATGCGCGGCGACTGGTGGGAGCTCAACGAACAGGGGACGGTCCTGGTCGGGACCCGCGAGGGCGGTGCGATCAGGCTCGGTGACCCGATCACGGTCCGGGTCGAGCGCGTCGACGCGCCGCGTGGACGGGTGGACCTGGTCCCCGCTTCAGGAGAGGATTGATCGCCGAAATGGCCAAAGGACGCAAACGGAAAGCATCGCCAGGCGACGTCGCCAGCAACCGGCAGGCGTCGTATCGATACGACCTGCTCGAGCGTTTCGAATGCGGGATGGTTCTCACCGGGACCGAGGTCAAGTCGCTGCGCGAGGGCAAGGCGCAACTGAAGGATTCCTACGCGGTGCTGCGCGATGGTGAGGTCTGGCTGATGGGGCTGTACATCCCGCCGTACGGCCCGGCCGCGCGCGCGAATCACGCCCCGGAGCGTCCGCGCAAGCTGCTGCTGCACCGCAGCGAGATCGAGCGGCTGACCGGCCGTACCCATGAGCGCGGCCTGACGCTGGTCCCGACCCGGATCTATTTCGCCGGGCCGCGGTCCCGAGCCAAGATCGAGATCGCCCTGGCCAAGGGCAAGGATCTCTACGACAAGCGGGAGTCGATCCGCAAGCGCGAGATGGCGCGGGACGTGCAACGGGAGTTGCGGGAAGCCCAGCGATAGCGCCGACCGCTGGTGGGGCAGGTCGCAACCGCGTCGACGACCGCACCGAAGTTCAGCCTCCGCGGCGCTACTGAGCCGCGGCTGACGACGGCGCGCGACGCGCGCCACAACCGCCCGCTCGCCGCTCGTTGCTAGCCGAGCGTCCGGGGCAGGTGCGTGGCCTGCATCCCGACGACCAGGAGCGCGATCAGTGCGAGATAGACCGCGGCAACCAGTGCGCGATCGAGTGGCCTGACGCGGTAATAGGTCTCCTGCTCGGCGCCGCCCGTCTTGCGCAGCTGCCAGCGCCGATAGGTCTCACGGCCGCCGAGCAGGACGATGATGAGGATGATCGGGTTGGGGAACTCGATGGCCAGCGCGATCAGGCCGGCGAACCCCGCGAACCACATCCACGGCGCCATCGCCGCCATCGCCCGGCCGCCGTCAAGGGGGACGACCGGCAGCAAGTTGAACAGATTGAGGAAGAAGCCGGTGAACGCCAGTGCGCGCCACATGTCATTGCCGGTGGCGTGCCAGATCGCGATGCACGCCGCGGCACCGATGCTGCCGAGCACCGGTCCGGCCAGCCCCACCCGGGCTTCGGCGGTGGCGTTGTCACCGAGTGACTTGGCGGTGATGACCGCACCCATGAAGGGGATGAACATCGGAGCACTGGCCTTGATCCCCTCACGTCGCAGCTGGATCACGTGGCCCATCTCGTGGATCAGCAGCAGGACCACGAAGCCGGCCGCGAACGGGAAGCCCCACAGGAGTGCGTAAGCCGCGACCGAGACCACCATCGTCCCGGCTGTCGAGAGGATCTTGACCTTCGGCAGCAGCAGGATGATGGCCTTGAACTTGGCCGCGAACGCCGCGATCGCGGCCAGGATCGCGCCGAGCCGGCGCCGCAGTCCCAACGGGCCGGGCGCCCCGAACGGCGGCCCGAGCTCGGAGGGCGGCGCGTAGTCCGGCACCGGAAGCTCGTCGGCAGGCTCGGATGCCGAGCCCATCTGCGGCTGTGGCCTGAGCCAGGGCGAATTTGAGTCCATCACAGTGAGATTGTGGCACCGGCGTGGGCCCGGGCCGCCGGGATTTACGATTCCCTTCGGTTCGGAGCGGCGAGGTCCGGTGCAATTGGGGGAGGCCCCGGAGGCGAGTCGGGAGAGGCCCCCGTGGGTTTGGGGGATTCCTGTGCCCATGCCAAAGAAATCTCCCAAGGTGGGTAAACTGGATGCAGACATACACCCCCCGGGGACGACAGGCTTCGACGTGGTCGGCTCGTGGGGGTGGTTGCGAGTCGAGGTTCCGGGAGGCCTCGCTAAACACCCGGAAAAAAATAAGTGCGAACTCACAACATGAGTTCCTGCTCCCGGCCGCTGTCTAACAGCTAGCTAGCGGAGTACCCGGCCCTCGTCAGCCTGCGACGGGGAACCGGGATCAATTAGCAGGCTAGCCCAGTGAGGCCCGCTCCGGCCGATCTGGGGACACCTTTCGGAGCTGGTTCTCGACAACCCAGCCGGCGAGGCGAGTCGAGAGCGAGATCAGAGCGCCGGCTACGCTCGTAGACGCCACCTTTCACGCGACCGCGGACGCGGGTTCAATTCCCGCCGTCTCCACTGGTAGCAGCGGGTGCGAAACCCTCTCGATTTCATCGATTTCGCCCCGCTGCAGGTGTTTAAGGGTGCGAAGACTTGGGTCGTTCGCACGAACGAATTCCTGCGATTTGCGGGCCGTCGATGGGGTGGTCGGCCACAAGTCGGCCGCAGCTGTGGCCGGACTCGGCCACAACGGGGCCCATGGTGCGGCCGGGGTGATCGGTCGGGACCGGTGGCTACGGGACGCCGCTGATGACGAGTGAGCCAACTAGGCGGACGAGAGTGACGATCCGATGCCATCGTGAGGATCTCGGCTTCGAGCTGCCGACCTTCGACGTCGACCTCGGCGGTCTCGACCATCCGCTGCTGGGCGGAGGCCTGCCGGCAACGCCGAGAGCGGCGCGACGCGGGACCCACCGGCCGACCCGCTCCGTTCTGTCCACGGCTCGCGGCGATCGCCCCGGCAGGCTGATAACCGCCGCTCGAGCACCGCGAGGATTCTTCATAGCTTGCCTGGCACAGGATCAGGTCTGGCAAGGCTAACCACAAGTCCTTCACAAGTCTTTTACAACTCTTCGGTGGGCCGCGCTTATCCTGCCCCCTCGGCCGCCCGCGAGCGGCGGCGTCGGCAGATCGTGTCATGCGGTTTGGGTGATTGCGGTGCGGAGCGTTGCCCGTAGGATCGGCATCCATGCGTTTCGCGGCCCGTAGAGAGGTTCCCTGTTGCTGATTTTGGTTTTGGTTGTCGTGGGTGCGCTGGCGTTCGATTTCACGAACGGGTTTCACGACACCGCGAACGCGGTCGCGACGTCGATTGCGACCGGGGCGTTGAAGCCGCGAGTTGCCGTCTTGATGTCAGCGGTGCTGAACTTCGTGGGAGCGTTCATTTCGATCAGCGTCGCCGCGACGATCGCGAAGGGGATCGTGAACCCGGCGGTGCTGGCTGGTGGTGGGGGGATGGTGCTGGTGTTGGCGGCGTTGATCGGCGCGATCATGTGGAATCTGATCACGTGGTATCTGACGATTCCGTCGAGTTCGAGTCACGCCCTGATCGGCGGTGTGATCGGAGCCACGGTCGTCGCGAGCGGCTCGGGCGCGGTCAACGTTCACAAACTGGTGCAGTCGGTGATCGTCCCGGCGGTGCTCTCGCCGTTCATCTGCGGAGCGGTTGCGCTGCTGGGCACCTACGCGGCGTACCGGTTGATCCGGATGCTCCGCGCGGGTGAGGCGGTGAAGGGTTTCGGCTCGGGCAGATCGGCTCAGCTTCGTTGGTGTCCCTGGCGCATGGCACAAATGACGCGCAGAAGACGATGGGCGTCATCTCACTCGCGTTGATCGCACACGGCGATATCAGCACGACGCACTTCTACGTGCCGTTCTGGGTCAAGCTCGGTTGCGCCCTCGCGATCGCGCTGGGGACCGCGGCCGGGGGGTGGCGGATCATCAACACGATGGGTAACCGGCTCACCAAGGTCGAGTCGCCGCAGGGGTTCGCAGCCGAGTCCTCGAGCGCGGCCGTGATCCTTGCTTCCTCCTACTACGGGTATCCGCTGTCCACGACCCAGGTCGTCTCCGGTGGCGTCACGGGCGCTGGGCTCGGCAGGCGCCTCGCGAGCGTGCACTGGGAGGTGGTCGGCCAGATGGTCACCGCGTGGATCTTCACGATTCCCTCTGCGGCATTGCTCGCCGCCGGCGCCTGGGAGGTCACGGACCTGTTCAGCAACAGCTCTGCCGGCTCGGTCGTGATCGCGCTCCTCGCGGCCGCGGGCGCGATGGTGCTCTACAAGCTCGCGCAACGCAGCAAGATCACGCCCGAACAGCTCGACCGGACCACCACCACACCCGAGGACGCGTTTCCGCAGCTCGGACACACCGCGCCGGCGAACGCGTGAGCACCCAGACATGACCACCACCGCCGCCGCGCTGGTCAACTGGGCCGAACTCTGGAAGATCATCGTCGCCGCGCTCGTCGGCGGCACCGGCGTGGTGATCGTCTTCGGGTTTCTGCTGCTCGGCATCTCACGCGGCCGGACCGCCACCAACCCCACCACCCGCTATGGGCTCTACACCCTCAGCAGACTCTGCGGCGTCCTCGTCGTGGCCGTCGCGGCGGTCGGCATCTACGCGATGACACAGAAACCCTCCTCCGCAAAATCCAAGCCCAAATCAGCCGCCGCGACGCGCGCTGCAGCCAGCGCCACACAACAACGCGCCGCCGGGACCACATGAAACCGCGCACGCGGGGACCACGGGTGTTGCCTCAACCGCGTCGCGCAAACAACTCCAGATGGAGGTCCATCAATTGGCCGTGGGATACCACCACGCCAGCAGTCACCCTGATCTCCATCTGATGGGACAGCGGCCTCAATCAGGCCGATATTTCGCTGAGTCCTCCCACCATCCGCTGAGGGGCCGATGTTCACTGTTTACCGACAGCCACATCGAAAAGCGGCAGGAGCCATCTCCCTGCGCTGGACGATCCCGGCAGCGTTGGGAGCCGATCGGCCAACTCGACTCGGTGTCGGGGTCGGTGGGTGGTGCCGCCGGCGCAGGGATGGGAGCGCGCGCAGGGCTGGACAACGCTCTCCTAGTGGCTGCGTGCGCGCCTCTAGCGAGCAGTGGATGCCGCCGTCGCGGCCCGCCTGCCTAGTCAGGCTCCCCGTCGTCGGCAGGTACCGCGTCCTCGTCGCGGATACCAAGCTTGCCCGAGCGCGTCCATAGCCGGAGCTCGTCGCCGACGATCTCGGCTTGAAGGTCATCGGGCTCGAGTCTCAAGGTGAACGCGGGTGTGTAAACGGTCAGCTCGTAGGAGTCGGGACGCTCGTCATCGTGTCCGTCAGGAGGTTCTTTGCCACGCACCATCGCGCCGTCGAGCGTGTGCGTCCCGGCGTCGATGGTGAGCTGGTGCTCGAGCCGCCCATGCAGCCATTGGAGCACGGTGATCAGGTCGTCGGCGCCCATTCGGGTCAAGACGTTACCCGGAGGCGACCGAACGCGGCGAGTTGCGCCTTGATCGACTGGCCCACTAGCGGATCGGTCTCGGTGGCCAGCCGGGCGCGCAAACGCTCGACGCGACGGCGGCGTGATGACACCAAGGCGTCGTCGTCGGCGTCCGCCACCGTGACGAGTAGGTCAACGATCGGCTTGGCCGCCCAGGCCGGGGACAGCCGTCGACCCTATGTGCTCGATGCGGAACGCTGCCTCATTGGCGCCGATTGCGATCGCGCGGGGATTCGTGGCGCTCGTGGACCAGGTGGTCGCGAGCGTACGCGCGCAGCAGTTCCTCCGGCGTGGTCGCGCCTGAGCCGTGAAACCGCGTGGCGGTGGTCCTCGCCAGATCGTCGATGGCTTGCATCAGCAAGCGAGCGCGGAAGCGCACGGGGTTCGGCTGCGCCTCGTCCATCCCGCGCCGGGCCAGCTCGAGCAAGTACGGCGCGGCGACCGGCAGCGAGAATCGCGGGTCTTCGGCGGAGAAGTAGTAGGAGATCGGGAAGTGAACGAGATCGCGCTCGACTGCGATGAGTCGAGACGTCAGCTCGGCCAGGAGGCGCTCCGAGGCATCGGGCGTGAGAGCATCCAGCGCTAGGTCGTCCTCGGCTTCGGCCGCGCGCAGCAGGGAGATCTCGTAGGCGAGCGAGCGCCGCCGCGCGAGCGCTGGGTAGATCGAGACCAGCCAGGAGATGCTTGCGGTCAGCAACCCGAGGCCCAGCAGCGCCTCCAGCGGGAGGATCAGCCGGAGGGCATCAGACGTCGGCGTGATATCCGCGAACCCCAGCGTGGTGAGAGTGACGAGCGAGACGTTGAGCGCGTTAACGAAGGGACTCGCGGCCTCGACGCCCGGGTCAAAGCGAAAGCCGCCAGGCATGTGAGGCCAGAAGACGAGCGCCCACCCGAGTACGAGGAGTCCGGCCCACGTCGCGATCACCGTAACGAGCGCCACCGGGCCTGCGATCGAGAACAGCCCGTACCGGGCGGCATTGAGGCGGAACACCCGCCAGACGGTGCGCGTGAGCTGGCGTGAGAAGGTCCCGCGGCCCTCCGCGTGGAACAGCACGTCGAACGCGTCGCGGCCCACCAGGCCGATGAGCGCGACGCCCGCCGACGTCGACAAGAGCGTGCCGGCCTCTGTCACGGCGAGCCTCCGCGCTCGCGTGAGCCCCCTCGATCCATGAGCCGCAACGCACAGGCACCGGCGCGGCCCTGCGCGTGCGACCGCGCGAACGCGTTGCCTGGGTGCTCGCCGTCCCTCGCGACTCCCATGCCGCGTACGCTACCGGCGCGCGGCCGTAGGGAAAAGCGAAGCTCTGCCGCTCCCGCTACCGGGTGGCGAGCGAGCGTGTCGGCCGTCAAGCGGGAAACGCTCGCTCCGGGCGAAGACCAGACGTCCTGCTACCGCACGGCAAACCCCTCCGATCGGTGACAGCAGTCTGAGTGAGCCGAGCCGAGCCATCTCAGGTGGCCTGGGGGGTAGCGGTTCGGTCACGAACCCGGGTCGCGGCGCAGCCGCTATTACCTCGGCGCCGCCATCTTCGGCGCGACGTTTCGGGTTCGTGCCCCTCGCCTCTCGCCTCCGGAGCGGCTCCGTGAGAGCTACTCATCCTGCGGACGGCTTGCCCCCGATGAAATGCTCCTCGGAGATGCGAAGCTCACGGAAGTTCCACTTCGCACGCCAGGAGGTCATCGCATCCCGTGTCCGAGCACACCACATCCCAGATCACCACTTCGCTCGATCGCACGTTCATCGAGCCCTACTCCAAGCGCCTGCTCGCCGTCTGGAACGAGCGCGACACGACGGCGCTGCCGGACCTCGTCACCGAGGACGTGGAGTGGATCGATCCTGCGCTCGCTGAACCAGCTCGCGCCGTGGACGGGGTCCGCCGGTTCATGGCGGACCGCTTCTACAGCTTCCCGGATCTGCACTTCGACATCACCGGCTCGTTCTGCGTCGCCGACGACGCCCCCGTCGTGATGGTGCCGTGGAGGATGACCGGAACCCACCTCGGCCTTCTCGATCCGTCGGGCTACTCCCCGACCGGACGCCGCATGGACGTTGAGGGCATTGACGTGTACACCTTCCGAGGACAGAAGGTGGCCCATTACCGCGCGCATTACAATCAAGTCGAGGTCGCTCGGCAGCTCGGCTGGCTCCCCGCCCAGGGCAGCCGTGGCGAGCGGCTGGTCACCGCTGTGCAGCGCCTGCAGGCCCGGATCGGCGCCCGGCGAGCCTGAGCGCGTCGAGCGCGAGGGAGTGCTGCGAAGCGGATCTCTGCGCAGCCTCCCAGGATCTTGCCCTCGGCAAGCGGGAGCGGCGCGCTCCAGCCGTCGGGGCCCCCTGCTCCAACCGTCGGGGCCCTGCTCCGTTCGTCTGGGAATGCGGCAGTCCGGGCGCTCAGCGCCGCTCCTGAGCACGGGGTCGTTCGCACGAACATTAGTGAGCGTGCTCGTGGGGGCCGCGCTCATGGGGGTGGGAGTGGATGTGGTGGCCGTGGCTGTGGGCGTGATCGGTCTGGTCACGCTCGACGGGTCGGCGAGCTGTCGTGTCGGCGGGGTCCTGTTGAGCACAATCGGGGCAGATTCCGACGATTGCGAAGTGCGTGAACCGGGCTTCGTATCCGAATCGATGTTGGATCTGCTCGCGGATCGGGTCGAGCTGTTCGGTCGTGAGTGCTTTGACGGCTCCGCAGCGGTCGCAGTAGAGGTATTCGTGTTCGCCGCGGCCGAGGAGGGCGTAGAGGCCGGGTCCGTGGCCGAGGTGGACGTGGCGGACGATTCCTTGGCTCTCGAGCGTCTCCAGGTTGCGGTAAACCGACGTCAGGTCGAGGTGGAGCTGTGTTGTGGTGATGTATTCGGCGGAGATCGGTCCGTCGGCGGCGAACAGCGCTTCGAGCACGAGTCGCCGCGAGGCCGTCAGCCGGAAGCCACGTTCGCGCAGGACGGTGATCGCGTCGTCGATGCTGGCGCAGGCCAGCGGTGGGGCGTTGGGAGCGATGGTCATGACGCCCCATTCTTGCGCGGGTGGCTGACGACGGTTGGCGGATTTTCGGTTCGCGCGCCGTTGGCCGGAGACCGGACCGGGGCGCGGCATTGTTAGCCGGCTGGTCCGATGCCGCCTTCTTCGAGGTGCGAGCTCCAGCGCTCTTCGATATGCCCGAGGTGCCAGACCGAGAGCGCGATCGCCCAGGTCGCGACGAACATGCCGACGATCAGAAAGCCGAGGACGTTGATGTCGATGTTCTCGAACCAGTTCCAGAACGAGCCGGAGAGGTTGAGGTGCTGGGCGATCAGCCCGCCGAGCTCGATCGTGCCGATCACGAGCGCGACCGCGACCGAGAGGCCGGTGATCGTGATGTTGTAGAAGACCTTGCGGACGGGCTTGGAGAACGCCCAGCCGTAGGCGAAGTTCATGAACGACCCGTCGATCGAGTCGAGCAGCGACATGCCGGCGGCGAACAGGATCGGGAGGCACAGGATCGCGTACCACGGCAGCCCGGCCGCGCCAGCGCTGCCGGCGATCACCAGCAGCGCGACCTCGGTCGCGGTATCGAACCCGAGCCCGAACAGCACGCCGATCGGATACATCTGCTGCGGCTTGGTGACCGCCTGGGTCATTCGGCCGAAGAAGCGGTTCATGAACCCGCGGTTGTTGAGCTGTTCCTCGAGCGCGGCTTCGTCGTAGCGGCCGGTCTGCATCTCACGGCACACCTTCAGGATCCCGACGAGGATGACGATGTTCAGCGCGGCGATGATGTAGAGGAAGGTGCCGGAAGCGGTGGTGCCGATCCAACCGGTGACCTGATGAAGGCTGGAGTTGTCGTTCTGCACTGGCCCGTCGAGCGAGCGAACGCCAACCGAGATGAGGAACGCGAGCGCGAACACGATCGTGGAGTGCCCGAGGGAGAACCAGAAGCCGACGCTCAGCGGGCGTTTGCCCTCGCTCATCAGTTTGCGGGTGGTGTTGTCGATCGCGGAGATGTGGTCGGCGTCGAACGCGTGGCGCATCCCGAGCGTGTAGGCGGTGATGCCAATCCCGATCGTGAACGTGCCGGATGTCCCGAGGTGGTAGTGGCTCGGCGCGACGAGTGCGAACAGCGTCGCGAACCCGGCGACGTGCAGAGCGCCGACGGCCAGGATCATCATCAGGAGCGTGCGGCGTTGCGACGGGTCGAGGGATCCCCAGAACGAACGCACCCCGGCCGGTGGCTTCACTCTGACTGTCGCTGCCTCCATGTCGCCTCTCCCGTTGCACCGCGCGGCCGGCCCCCTGTGCGCTGGCCGCTGACGTCGAGCAACCTACCCTGGTTGCTTCCGTTATTACAAGAGGATCGTGATTACGTTGTGTTCGTGATTACATCGTCTGAGATGGGCTGATCCGCGTATTCCTCGTCCGTGACGTGCTCGCCCCAGGTGACGGGGCTGCCCTCGTCATTGACCTCTTGCATGGCGCCGGGGGTGAAGTGCACGCTGCTCGCGGTCAGCCGGGATGGAGCCGCGGCGGTGGCGACGGGGTCGACGTAGACGGTGCCGGTGAACCAATCGCTCGGGCCGGTCGCCGTCTCGAGGGAGTTTCTGGTGATCTGCATATCGTTCTCCTTGGTTGTGGGACAACTCGGTGGTCGTCGCGGACGAGTATGCGAACTCCGTCTGGAGAATCGCGCAAAGCGCCGCGCCCGCCTTGCCGCCGTCCCGAGGCCGGATCATCTCGCGGGCATCTCCCATTGACCGGCTCTCGCGGCTGTCGCAGAACCCGGATCTAGGTTTTCGCGCTCGCCGGTTCGTCGAGAGCGGCGCGTACCCTCTTCCCGGTCTCCAAGCTCTCGTTTCAACCGCAGGAGCAGTGCGCCGAGCCGCTCCCAGTCCGTGACATGGTGGCGGTGACCGAAGCCGCGGGAGACGGACCTCCCGATCGCGAGGCGACGTTCGCCGGGATGAAGCGCCATGGCCTCACCCCGGCGATGCCGGCGGCGTCAGCGGCTCGATAGCCGCTCAGGACGGAGTGAGCTCGAGCTTCACTTCGCACATGTCCACCGAGGCACGCGTGCCTGGTGTCTCGGAGGCGTCCATTGCGCTGAGTACCCGTGCGCCGGCCTGCATGTCCTCGAGGGTCTTGAAGTACTGCAGAACGACGGCCGTTCCCTGACTTGCGTCGAACAGCATGTCGAGTTGCGTGCTCGGGACACCGGGAGGTGGCCCGTCGGATTCGTTGATCAGCGAGAGAGCCCTCTCGATCCGCTCGGCGCTGACATCGGTGAACCTGACCACCCGTACGTACACGGCAACCACCCTCTCATTCGCTGTTCCGCGACCATATCCATCTACGTCCGGGCGGTGCACAAAAAAAGACGGCCACTCGCCGGCGATCCCCGGCAAGCACTTCCCCCACGAGGACCGGGCGCCCGCAATCGCCGATCACATCGCCTCGCTCTGCGAAGCGGCTGGCGGATCCCGACGCGGTCGGCATCGGGCTGGCTGTCGCCTGCGAGATAATCATCTGGCTTGCGGCTCAACCCGTTTCGCATCGAGCGCTTCTATGCGCGGTACGAGTTCACGACTCGGTACATGCTGTCGAGCAGTGATTGTGAGTCGCGGACGATCGGTGAGCTGCTTGACCTCGAGCCCGATGCGCGCGACCGGCTGCTCGGGCAGTGGTGTGGGTACACCGAGTCCGCCGGGGCGCCGGAGCTCCGGGAAGCGATCGCCGGCCTGTATGCGAGGACCGAGGCCGAGGACGTGGTGGTCGCCTCGTGCGCGGAGGAGGGAATATTCCTGCTCTACCACGCGCTGCTGGGGCCCGGAGACCACGCAATTGTCGAAACGCCGTGCTACGAGTCGGCGATCGAGCTCGCCCGCAGCACGGGGGCGCAGGTGAGTGAATGGCGGCGGCGCTACGACGAGAACTGGCTGCACGACCTCGATTCGCTCGCGGAGCTGCTGCGGCCAAGCACCCGCGTCATCTACCTCAACCAGCCGCACAACCCGACCGGCACGCTAATGAACCGGGCGACGTTCGAGCGGGTGATCGAGCTTGCCCGCGAGCATAATCTGGTGCTGTTCAACGACGAGGTGTACCGCGAGCTCGAGCACAGGCCGGCGGATCGACTGCCCGCGGCGTGCGACCTCTACGAGGGGGCGGTCTCGCTTGGGAGCATCTCCAAAACCTACGGGCTGCCAGGGCTGCGGCTGGGGTGGCTGGCCACCCACGATCCGGCGCTGCGGGACGCGTTCGTCAAGCTGAAGGACTACACGACGATCTGCGCGAGCGCCCCCTCGGAGCTGCTCGTCGCGCTCGCGCTCAGAAACCGCGGCATCCTGGTCCAGCGAAACGTCGAGCTGGCCGCTCGTAACCTACAGCTGCTCGACGGCTTCTTCGACCGTCACGCCGAGACCTTCGGATGGGTGCGCCCGACCGCGAGCCCGATCGGCTTCCCGCGAGTGCGTGGCGTCGGCAATGTCGACGAGTTCTGTGCGCGCCTCGCCAGCGCCGGCGTTCTCCTGCTTCCCGGCTCGGTCTACGACGAGCCACGCCACGTGCGGTTCGGCTTCGGACGCGCGAATATGCCCACCGCCCTGGCGATGCTCGACGCTCAGCTCACCGCGATGGGCTTCGCAGCTTAGACCCCTTCGTGGACCGAGACAGCGAGTTCGACACACGCACAGGCCGCTCGCGAGACACCCGGCTTCGATGTTCGACGAGGACTGCCCGCTAGTCAACGGCGGCTTGCGGTGAGGTCGATTCCGCGAAGCGGCATACCGCGAAGCGATCCTCGATGGTTCCGAGGCGTACGGTCGGTCACCCCGGGATTCCGGCTGCAGTTCGGGAGGCGCCGAGCCTGGGCGGGAAACGACGCATATCGTGTCGTTTCCCGCCCACCCCGCCGGAATTCGCACCCGGGGAAGAGTGGGCGATGCCAATCCAGGCAGGCTATCGTTGCGCCGATGCCGTTCTTCGGACACAAAACGCGGCACGAGCGCGAGTGGGAGGAGGTTCGCTCCTCATCGCAGGATGACCTCGTGGCGCTCGGCGATGACATCCGGGCACTCGACGTCGACGTCCAGATGCCGGACGTGTCCGAGGATGCAAAGGCGCGCTATGAGCAGGCGCTTGAGGCGTATCAGCGGGCAAGCGAGATCTTCGACCGCGCCAAGCGACCCGAGGATCTGGCTCCGGTCAGCGAGACGCTCGAGGAGGGCCGGTACGCGATGGCGTGTGCAAAGGCGCTGATCGCAGGCCAACCCGTGCCTGAGCGACGGCCCCCCTGCTTCTTCGATCCGCGCCACGGGCCATCGACTGAAGAGGTGGAGTGGGCGCCGTCGGGGGGTTCGTCGCGACCGGTGCCGGCGTGCGCGGCCGACGCGCTTCGGATCAAGGAGGGCTTTCAGCCGCACGGCCGACAGGTGCCAGTAGACGGTCGAATGACCGATTACTGGAACGCTCCACGCCATTACGGGCCGTGGGCGGGCGGCTACTTCAACGGCTTCGGCGGCGGCGGACTGCTGCCAGGCCTGCTGATGGGCTCGGCGCTCGGTGCCGGGCTCGGCTTCGGCGCTGGCGAGCTGTTCGGTGGCGACGGAGGCGACGGGGACGCAGGCGACGGTGGGGACGGAGGCGACGGTGGGGACGGAGGGGATTGGGGCGACGGTGGCGACTTCGGCGACTTTGGTTAGTCGGCTTGCGCCGGCTCGGGTGGCCCGGTGGGCCGGTTGCGCGTCTTAGCCTTGGCGTTCAAGGACCAGTACCGGTTGAGCTGTTGGGCGTACGCGTAGGCGCTGGTGTGCAGCCCGTCGAGTAAGCGCACCTCGGTCGCCGACAGCGCCGGATGCCACAGGTCGACGATCAGGACGATCCGATCCTGCTCGGTGTGGTTCCAGGCCTCGTGCTCGAAGTAGTCGTCGAACACCAGGCACTCGCCTTCATGCCAATGCCGAGCCTGTTCGCCGACGCGGATCGCGCAGTCCCCGTCTGGCACCGTGATCCCGAGATGGCATCGCACCCTGAGGTTGGTCGGGCCGCGGTGAGTCTGAATGTGCGTACCGGCTCGCATTCGCGACGCGTAGATCAGCCCGGTGACGGTCCGCATGGCCGGATTGGACTCGATACCGCGGGTCGTGACCGGACACGCGTCGCACACATCGTGATGGCGGAGCCCCCGTTCGTACAGGAACGCTACGTCCCACTCACCAGAGCGCCTGATCCGCTCGCTCTCGCGTTGAAACGTCGAAGAATCCAACGCCAGGATCTCGTCTCGGATCGCTTGATGGTGCGACTCCAGGTACCTCGCCAGCGGGAAGTCCTGTGCCTCGTACCAGGGTTGACCGGCGAGGTCAGGGTAGACGCCGCGCAGGGCGGGGGCATCCCCGTCAGCGAACATCTCGATGTAGCGGTGGAATCGATCGCGTCCAGCCGCCGCGTCGGGCGGCCTCACCGGCGCCTCTCGGACCGTCGCCACGCCGGGTTCGGAGACCGGAGCGGCGTCACGGTGTGCCACCGCTTCAAGGAGTGCTCGCGGATGCGTGATCGCGGCGGCTGACGCCTGCATCTCGCGATCCGGTGGTTGCTCGAGGAGTTGCGCGAGCTGGAGCCATTCGTCGAACGTCAGACGCTTGTCCCACGCGGTGCCGAGGTCACGGAGTCGTCGACGAGCGCGGCCAGCCCACGAACGCGCTGCCGAGGTGTCCCCGCGGCAGCGCGACAGGTGCGCCAGCCACACGCATGGTTCCGCGACCACTGGACACACCGCGGCGGTCAGCGCGAGCCGGCTGGCCCTCGCTTCACGATCATCGGCTCGGGCGACACCGGCCCGGTATGCGCTCCGGCTCAGCGACTCGTCGCCTTCGCCGAACGCCGCCAGTTCTGCGACGAACAGCGGCAGGGACACAGCGTCGCTGTCAATCAGCAGTTCGGCGAGCTCACGGAGTCTCACCAGCCAGCGGCCGGGCGAGCCATCCTCCGCCCGCGCCTGCTCGGCCAGATTCGCCATGTGCAGGAGTACGAGCGCGTCGAGCTCAGCTCGCGTGGCGGGAGGCTGATCCTTCCCATTCAGCGACGTCGCCACATCTCGTGTCCAGAGGTGGGTGCCGCCGAACAGGAGATCGCGAGGCATGGCGCAGAACAGGTGCGCGAGGCGCTCTGCCTCACCGCCGGCGATGGTGATGACATCGCCCCGCCTCGAGGGTGAGATCGATTGCTGCCGGTAGAGATCGGTGCCGTACAGGCTATGGATCAGCGCCGCATGTTGGAGTTGAGCGGGCTGCTTCCAGCGTCGCACGATCTCGTATGTTCCGACGAGATGGTCGAGTAGCGAGCGACGACCGGCATGGCGCTTCGGTTCCGCGCCCTCGGAGCGAAGGAAGCTGATCAGCGCCAGTGCCGTCTGGTCATCCCCAGCTGCCCGGGCCAAGTTCGCGACCGGGTGCAGGCCGGCCGCAGAGCCCCCCATGTCTTTCCCTCGTTCGGCTTTCACGTTCACGAATCGTCGACTCGATCATGACCAACGTCGGCGATGAAGTCGAGCGCTAGCTGATCGGTACCGGATCGGGAAGGCCGTAGCTCTGAAGCGCTTTACGGTCGGCGGGGTCGACTGGGGCTCGGGGGGAGGCTGCGAGCTGCTGCCTGAAGAGCTCGGTCGCGTTGGTCGTTGCTCCAGGACCGCAAAGGCGGTAGCGGGCGGGCAGAAGCGGTCCGAAGATGAGAGCCTCGGATAGCTCTGGCCACGCCTGAACGTTCGGGGAGACGCCCAACTCCTCGGCCAGCGTGAGCGCGAGCACGTTGTGCGGATCGAGCGGTGGCTGACCTTCAGCCATCGTTCGGCGGACCTCTGTCTCGGGAGGTAGCGTCGTGTCACCGGACCACACTGCGATGATCAGTCGTGCCTGCAGTTCGAGCAGCGGGAAATACGGACCTTGCGCGAGGAACTGGCCGACCACTCCGAGACCGGGGAGGTCGGGGTGCAGCGTCCGCTGGTACAGGGCAAGGCTGGGACCAAGCATGCGCCACACCTCGCCATCGAGGTATGGGATATCGAGGTCGTAGCCGGTCGCGCAAATGATCGATTCGAACTCGTCGGTGGACCGGTCGGCGAATGTGACGCTGGTGCCGGCGATGCTCTCGATTGCCGGACGGCACGTGATGGTGCCCTCGCGGATCTGGTTGAGGTAGTCCTGACAGAGCGAGAGGCCCGCGATGCGGATGTCTGGATCGGGCTCCGGTGCGCCGAAGTCAGCGGGGTTGCCGGCGACACGGAGGACCCGCTCGCGCTGGCGCCGGCTCCACAGCTCGGGGCTCAGGGACCTCCGCTCGAGAGCGCCGAACAGGGTGTACCACTGCCAGTCCGACGAGACGCCGTCGACCACCTTCTGAATCACGTATCGCGGCTTGCGACATGCGGAGACGACGGGTGTCGTCGCAGCGAGATCTGAGGCGATTTCCAGCCCGCTGATCCCGTTGCCGTAGACGAGTGTTCGTCGATCACGGAACGGCTCGCCGCCCGGATAGTCGAAGGAGTGGATGACCTGGCCCTTGAACTGGCCGGCGGCAGCTGGAAGGCGCGGTTTCCGAAACCTGCCAGATGCGACGACAACGCCGTCGAACCGTTCGCCGTCGACCTCCCATCCGGGTCGGACGCTCGTCACGCGCGTGCCAAAGCGAATCCGCTCGAGCACGCTGAACCTGCGAGCGTAGGCGTGCAGATAGGCGTGCACCTGTTCGGCAAGCGGATGCAGAGGATGGTCAACGGGCGGCGGGAAGTCCGAGAAGGCCGTCATCGCGCGGCTTGTGTTCGTATGCATTCCGGCCCAGACGCCGCTGTGCGGAGCGGCGGTGTGCCACTGGCCGCCGAGGTCGTCGCTGGCCTCGAACAGTGTCGGGTCGAAGCCCGCCTCGAGCGCGTACCTGGCAGCGACAAGGCCGCCAGGCCCAGCCCCGATAATCGCGACACGCGCTCCCCGTGGCAGCGTCACGATGCCAGCTTATCGGCAGCGAATGGAGGAGCGGAGGTCCTGGCTGACCGCGGCGTAACATCTCGACTGCCGAGGTCGAAACGCAAGGAGGGCTGAGGTATGGAGGTTGCGACGAACGAGCTGCTGTTGACCGAGCGCGACGGCGAGCTTGCGGTCCTCACGTTGAATCGACCCGGCCAGCGGAATGCGCTGTCGCTCGAGCTCATGAACCGTCTGATCGCGGCGCTCGAGGAGCTAGGGGCCGATCCACAGGTGCGTGTGGTGATCCTCGCGGCGGCTGGCCCCGCATTCTGTGCGGGCCACGACCTCGGGGAGATGGTTGGACTCGATCTCGATGGATACCGGGCGGTGTTCGCCACCTGTGCGCGCATGATGATGGCGATCCACCAGCTGCCCCAGCCTGTGATCGCACGCGTGCACGGGGTCGCCACAGCGGCCGGCTGCCAACTCGTCGCCGCCTGTGACCTCGCGATCAGCAGCAGCACCGCGAAGTTCGCCACGCCGGGCGTGAAGATCGGGCTGTTCTGCTCGACTCCGATGGTCGAGGTGAGCCGGGCTGTCGGTCGCAAGCGCGCGCTCGAGATGCTGCTGACCGGTACCCCGATCGACCCGCAGACCGCCGCCGACTGGGGCCTGGTCAACCGCGTCGTCGAGCCCGACGACCTGGAGGAGAGCACGCGCGCGCTCGCGCGCCAGATCGCCGCCGCAAGCACGATGACGATCCGGGTTGGCAAGCGCGCCTACTACGAGCAGATCGACCGTGACCTCGCCGGCGCCTACGAGCATTGCCAGGAGGTCATGAGCCGCAACGCGTGCGCGCAGGACGCCCAGGAGGGCATGTGCGCGTTCCTCGAGAAGCGCGAGCCCGTCTGGCGCGAGCGCTAAGGAGCTGTTTTCAAAGAGTCTCTCGTGGACGTCCACCACGGGGGAATCGCATCAGATGCTGATGGACCTTCGCTCCCTGGCGACGAGGCTGGCTCAGCTCGGGGACGGTGAGGCGGCTCTGGAGGTCCGGATACCCTCCCCCCGTGGGCGAAAGCAGGCGCGATCACGCGGGCCACAACGGACGTGCGTCGAGTCCTCGGGGACGATCGATCGGCGCGATCGTGCTTGCTCTGCTCGCCGTCGCCCTCCTCGCACGCGCGGCGTTCGTCATCGCAACGCCTGGCTACGTGCCGCGGATCGATGATCGCGACTATCTGAGACTGGCCACCGCGATTGCCCGGACGGGGGCGTACCCGACCGGGCAGGTCTGGGTCACGCGCCGCGGCTGCCCGAGAGTCCCTGGCTTACCGGCGACGCCGTGCATGGCCAGGCCCGGCGCCCGGGGGGCATACCTTCTCGCGCGTCCGACCGCCTACCGGCCGCCGGCCTACCCGTACTCGCTGGCCGTGCCCGAGCTGATCGCCAGGTGGCTCGGAGCGAGCGGACTGAGTCTCGCACGCGGGTTTCAGGTGCTGCTGGGGCTGATCGACGTCGCGCTCGTCGGTCTGCTCGGTGGCATGCTCTGGGGGCGCCGCATCGGTCTCGTCGCGCTCGGGCTTGCCGCTGTCTACATCCCGCTGATCCTGGTGTCGGGAACCCTGATCTCCGAGCCGCTGTACGTCGCGCTGATGCTCGGCTCGATCTGCGCAGCACTGCGCGCTCGACGCGACGGCAACTGGTCGATGCTGGTCCTGGCGGGGGTGCTGGCGGGCCTGTGCGCGCTGACGCGCAGTAACGGCGTTGTCGTCGTCGTTGGAGTGGCGGCGCTCGTCGCCTCGATCGACGGGCACCACCGCCCGTACCGCCTGCGTCGGACGCTCCTCGTGCTGGCGTGCGGTGTCCTCACCATCGCGCCGTGGACAATTCGCAACGCCGTGGTGTTGGGAGAGTTCGTGCCAATCAGCACCGAGGCGGGCGGGACGCTCGTCGGGACGTACAACCCCGCCTCGCGGGCGGATCGCGCCGAGCCGGCGAACTGGCTGGGCCTGTCGCACATACCGCGTTACCGGGCCCTGTACCACGAACAGTATGCGCATCCGGAGGCGACGATCGACGCGGCCCTGCGTCGTGACGCGCTCAACTTCGCCCTTGACCATCCCGGGTATCTCGCCAGCGTCCTGTGGCACAACACCGTTCGGTTCCTCGAACTCGACGGATTCGCTCGCACGCGCTTCGGCGCCGGCACGATCGGGCTGCCCGGTGGCCCCGCCGTCGCGGGAGCGATCATGTTCTACGCCGTCGCGATGCTCGCGCTCGCCGGGGCGCTGTTACCGGCCACCCGTCGCGCCCCCCTGGCGCTCTGGCTGATCCCGGGGCTGCAGTTCGTGACCACGGTCATGGTCATCTCCGAGACCCCTCGCTTCCGAACGCCGCTTGAACCCTTCATCCTGCTGCTTGCCGCCGTCGCACTCGAGCGCCTTGGCGCAGCGGCCGTCCGCCGGCTCCCGAGAGCACGCGGGTATGCGACGCCCCGCACCGGGGTGGCGCGTCAGGCGACCCCGGACTTCATCGAGGCCACGTAACCGCGAACGTCCGCGGCCGGCTCGGAGTAAGCGTCGCCGAGCGCAGCCTCGATCGCGGTCATGTACTCCTCCGCCCAGGCCGGGAGCTCATAGTCGATCACGCGCAGGAACTCGAGGGTTGCGGCGAGGCGAATGTCGGCGATTGAGGCCGTGGCGCCGCCGATGAACCGCTTGTCGGCGAGGAAGAACACCCGGTAGGCCTCGAGCGGCTGAGCGAGCGCCGCGGCGGCGTCGCGCTGGGCCTTCGCCTTGAGCTCCGGATCGGCGTCGGAGCACCCGACCTCACCGGGGTACTGGGGAAAGCCGAGGGCCGGGTAGGTGGCTCGCGCGACGAGGGGATACAGGGTCCCGATCAGGTAGAACATCGCGCTGTCGACCATCGCCCTCCGAGCCGGATCGGTCGGATAGAAATCGCCGAGTCCGTGCGCGTTGCAGAGGTACTGCATGATCGCGCAGCTCTCCCATAGCGAGCCGTTCGGGAGGCCGTTGGATTCCAGCAGCGGCGTCAGGTCGGCCGGGTCCTTGGCCAAAAACTCCGGGGTGCCCTTCTTACCCCAGACATCGATCTCCTCGAAGTCGAGACCCGCCGCGCGGACGAAGATGCGGACGGAGAGATTGTTGACGCTGGGCGTCAGGACGCTGATCGTATTGGCAGTCATTGATGCTCCTCACTGCTGGTGTGCAGGGTCTCCCGCTGTTGTCGGTGTCCTCAACCGGCCGGCGCCTCCCTCGTCGAGCGCACGACGAGCGCCTGCCTAGTTTGGACGTATCGACGCTCGGCTGCAAGATCTCCCGTGGCACTATCGGGATCGACTCAATGGCCGTCGACGTTCGCACCGAGATCGAGATCAGTCGCCCCCGCGTGGAGGTCGCGGAGTTCGCGGCGGATCCGAGTAACGCGCCGCAGTGGTACGACAACATCCAGGAAGTCGAGTGGGAGAGCGAGCCACCCCTCGGCGTCGGGTCGCGTGTGGCGTTCATGGCCCGGTTTCTCGGTCGTCGGCTTGCGTACACGTACGAGGTACGCGAGCTCGTCCCGGGCGAGCGCTTGGTGATGAGCACAGAGGACGGGCCGTTCCCGATGGAGACGACGTACACCTGGGAGGATGCGCCATCCGGCGGGGCCCGGATGACGCTTCGCAACCGGGGAGAGCCGGCGCGTTTCTCCGGACTGTCGGCGCCGCTCGTCGCTGCCGCGATGCGCCGCGCGAACGTCAGGGACCTCAAGAAGCTCAAGTCGCTGCTCGAATCCGAGTCCTGATCCCGGTCGGCTCAGCTCGATTTGGCGTAATCCGCGCAGGCCGCCGAAGTCAAGCAGAATGCACGGCCTGTCGCCGACGATCCAGACGTCGTGCCCGGGCGTCGCGGGATTTCGAAAGTCAGGCGGCGCGTCCGTACGCGATCGGCAGCCGCGGGTGTGCGCTCCACTCGTTGAACGAGCCGTCGTAGACGCCGGCACAGTGCACGCCGATCCGCTCGAGCGCCATCATCACCACTGTCGCGGAGATACCGCTCCCGCAGGTAGCAATCAGCTCAGCGGGCGGGCGCACGGGATCGATGCCGGCATCGCGCGCGAGTCTGGCGACCGCCTCCGGGGCGGTCCACAGGCCCGTGGCGCCGTCAACCAGCTCCTGATAGGGGAGGCAACGAGCGCCGGGGATGTGGCCGGTGTTGGCCACGCCCTCTTCGCCGAGGAACAAGTGGCGCGGCCGGGCGTCGACGAGCATGGCGCCGTCCTGACGCGCCTGCTCGACGTCATCCAGCGTGCGGCGGAGCCGCGACCGCTCCTGTGGCGTGAACCGCGCTGGAACCAGCTCGACGGCCTCACTGCTGAGCGGGCGGGCTCCCTCCTGCCAGGTGGTCCACCCTCCGTCCAGCACCCGCGACTCGGCTCCGTAGAGGCGGAACGCCCATGCGACCCGCGCGGCAAAGATGCCGTAGTAGTCGTCGTACGTCACGACGAGATCGCCGTCGCTGATGCCGAGCCGGCCGGCGCACTCCGCGAATCGCTCGGGCGCGGCGACCTGCACCGGTACCGGATCGTCGGTGGCGATGAAGTCGCGCTCCCAGTCGACGAATGCGGCGCCGGGAATGTGCGCCTGGGCGTACTCGGCGCGCTTGGCGTGGGGCAGGGGCGAGCTCGGGTGACGGCCGCGGACGTCGAGCACCCGCAGCCGCGGATTGCCGAGATTGCCCGCGAGCCACTCCGAGCTGACAAGCGGTCCCGGCGCAACCTCGCCGATGGAACCTGGTGACGGCATCGCTCTTCCTCTCCTGGAGCCGGCGTGCCGCCGCTTCGGCGGGCTACGCCTCTTCGGCCATGGCGATCAGATCGTCCCGGGTCACCTTCCCGACAAGCTCGGGATGGTCGGAGCGCATGTGCACCTCGATCACAGCGGCTGCCTCCTCGACAGTTTCGCCACGCCCGAGAAACCCGCACTGACACCGAATGACCTTCGCCATGACAACTCCCTCGATTACGCGGCCAAACCTACGACCGGCGGCTTGCACAATCCTGCGATTCTCCTTGCAGCAACGTTGGCGGACAAGACACCCACCAGAATCCAGCTGTGCGGCAGGTTGGCCGTGCAGCTCGCCGGACAGGACCTGACCGGCCGCCTTCCGGGCGGCCAGGCACGCGTGCTGTTCACATTCCTGGTCATCAACCGCGCGCGTCCGGCGCGCCGCGAGGAGCTGATCGAGGCGCTCTGGCCGTGGCGTCCACCCGGCGGGGCCGATGCGTCGCTGAGCGCGCTGCTTTCCCGGTTGCGCGCCGTCCTCGGCGGCGATGTTCTGACGGGTCGCACCGAGGTCCGGGTCCGCCTGTCCCATGACGCCTGGGTGGATTTCGAGGCCGCCGAGGAGGCGATCCACCGCGCCGAGTCGGCGGTCGCGCAGGGCGACTGGGCGCGAGGTTGGGGTCCGTCGTTGATTGCTCTGTTCACGGCGCGGCGCGGCTTCTTGACTGGCGAGGATCTCCCGTGGGCCGGGGAGTGCCGTCGGCGGCTGGAGGAGATCCGCTGCGCGGCGCTCGAGTGTTACGCCGCCGTTGCCCTCGGCGTGGGCGGGACCGAGCTGGCGCCCGGGGAGCGCGTTGCGCGCGAGCTCGTCGCCGTCGAGCCCTTCCGCGAACGTGCGCATGCCCTGCTCATGGAGATCCTCGTCGCGCGCGGCAACGCTGCCGAGGCGCTGCGGGTCTACGAAGCGCTGCGCGAGCGCCTGCGTGATGAGCTCGGCGCGACACCGGCGCCCGAGCTGCGCGCGCTCCAAGAGCGGCTGCTGCGCCGCTGAGCCAGGTCGAAATCACGGGGGCTGGTACGGTCTGCGCCGCTTTGCTCAGGAGCCCGCCAGACGCACCGCCGAGGGCCCGAGCGGCCGCCCCGCAGGCCGGCGCCTGCCGGCGCAGGGACGGGAGGCGGATCGACCCGTTCGATCTGGGCGTGCTCGCCGTCTTCGCCTCGGTCTCGATGTGGGTGGTCGGCCTCGATGTGTGGCAGATCGTCGCGCACGGCCGGGTGTGGACCGGGACCGATGGGCTCTACGTCGTCGACCAGTTGCAGTACATGGCCTGGATCAAAGACGCGTCGCGACACGGGCTGGTGTCGAATCTCTTTGTGCTGCGGTCGACGCCGGTCGACTACCTCCAGCCCGCGATCACGATCTCGGGCGGGTTGGCGGCCGTCGGCGTCGCTCCCTGGCTGGCGCTGCTGGTCTGGAAACCGGTGGCCGTGGGCGGATGTTTCTTCGCCTTCCGCGCCTACGTCAGGAGCAGCCTGTCGGGCACCTGGCCCCGACGGGCAGCCCTCGTGCTGGCGCTGTTCTTCGGATCGTTCACGATCGTCTACGGCTCATGGGGCGTGCTCGGGGATCTGTTCCCCGGGTTCCTGTCGTGGGGCTACACGTTCGGTCTGCTCGCGCTCGCGGCGATGGCCGGCGCGCTGCTGATGTACGGACGTCACTGGGGCGAGGAGCGCCTCGTCTGGCTTCCCGGCCTGCTCGGATGCCTGGCCGGCTGGCTGCACCCGTGGAACGGCGAGCTCCTGATCGCCGTCCTGGTCGGCACCGAGCTGGTGTCCGCGCGGGGGTGCCGCACCGCACTGCGGCTGAGGCAGCTCGCCGTCACCGTCATCCTGACCGCCGCGCCCTTGGCCTACTACGGACTGCTCGGACGCACCGACCTGTCGTGGCGGCTGGCGCGGGTGGCCAGCAAGCACAGCTTCCCGCTGTGGGCGATTGCGCTGGCGATCGCGCCGCTGCTGGTGCCGGCGCTGCTCGCCTACCGCGAGCGCCCCCGCGGCTTCCTCGCTGCTGCCACGCGTGTCTGGCCCGTGGCGGCGTTCGCCGTCTACATGCTGTCGGCCAGCGGGGTCAGCGCCACGCCGCTGCATGCGTTCCAGGGCATCACGCTTCCGCTTGCCGTGCTGGCGGTCGAGGGTGTCGCCGGCGTGGGCTGGGAACGGGTCCCGCATCGGCTGGCGGTCGGCGCGGTCCTCGTGGCCGCGTTCACAATCCCGGCCGTCGTCGACGAACTCCGGATCGCCCATCGCCTCGTCGCGCCACGGCTTGGTACGGCCAACTTCATCACGGACGACGAACGCCGTGCGCTCGACTACCTAGCCGGCGACGCAGCACCGGGTGGCGTCGTCGCTCGCAGCTACCTCGGGGCGCTCGTGCCGGGAGCGACGGGCCGGCGTAGCTACGTCGGTGACTGCCTGTGGTCCCAACCCCATTGCGACGCGCGCCTCGTCGCCGTCCGAAGCCTGTTCGGTGGCTCGCTCACGCGTAGCGCCGCACGTGCCTTCGTGCGCTCAAGCGGTGCGCGGTTCCTGCTCGCCGACTGCCGGCCGAATGCCGACCTCGAGACGCTCCTCGGGCCAGTCGTCGGCTCCGTGCATCACTTCGGCTGTGCGACCGTGTACACGGTCTCTCACTCGCCCGCGGGCGAGGCGACCCGTGGCTGATACGGATCCTTCGCCGATCGGTCCTCGGACAGCGAATCGCGTGAGCGGGTGACGAGTTCCTCGATCGCATCGGCAAGGTGGATCTGGGCGATGTTGTAGTCGCCGCGCTGCACCCGGATCCGGTGGGCCTCGAGCAGCACCTCAGCGTGCGTGAAGCCCTGCGGCGGCTCAAAGCGGTAGGAGGCGAGCTCGATCAGCAGCCCGAGCGGGTCCTCGAAGTAGATCGAGTCCATGAAGCCGCGGTCCTTGACCCCGCTGTGCCGGATTCCCCGCTGGTCGAGCCGTTCGACGGCCTGGTCGAAGCTCGCTTTCGAGAGCGAGAAGGCGATGTGGTGCACGCAGCCGACGTCGGTGGGAGTGCGATCGGGCTCGGGTGAGCGTTCGTCGTTGGTGAAGATCGTGATCAGACGGCCGTCACCGGGATCGAAGTACAGGTGGCTCTCTGTCGGACGGTCGAGATTGGGTTGCTCGAACACGAACGGCATCCCGAGGACGCCCTCCCAGAAGTCGATCGATGTCTGACGATCCGCTCCGACCAGCGTGATGTGGTGAACGCCCTGACTCTGAAGCTTTCGCATGGGTCCTCTCTTCTTGGCTAGCGCCGGATAAGTGTGGACTTGTACTCGCTGCGCTGCAAGCTGCCCCACGGGACGAGCCGGATCGCGGTCTGCACCACGAGGGCGTTGCGGATGCGGGCTCGGATCGCCTCGGCCAGCGCCGGCTCCTCACCGCGGCCCAGCCCGAGCTCGACAATCACGGGCAGGGGCGGCTCCTGCTTGACCCCGGCCGAGCGCGGCTGCACGACGATGTGGCCGCTCACCTCGGGGGCGAAGCTGCTCACGATGTCACGCAGGGCCGAGGGGAACACGTTCACGCCGCGCACGATCAGCATGTCGTCGGTCCGCCCGAGACAGCGCACGCGGGGAGCGGTCCGGCCGCAGGGGCACGGTGATGTCCGGACCTCGACATGATCGCGGGTGCGGAATCGCAACAGCGGCGCCGCACGGTGGCGCAGGTGGGTGAGCACAAGCTCGCCCCGCGCCCCGTCCTCGAGGGCGAGCGCGACTCTGGTGTCGGGGTCGATCAGCTCGGGATGGACGAAGCCTCGGGCGCCGAGGTGCATCCCGTCCTGGTGTTCGCATTCGCCCCACAACGACACGCCGATGTCGCCGATCCCCATCGCCTCGGTGACCGTCGCGCCCCATCCGTCCTCGAGCCGCGCCCGGAACGCCGGCTCGCCGCCGCCGGGCTCTCCGGCGACGAGAACCCGGGTGACGCTGCACGCGCGCAGGTTCAGCCCGCGCTCGGCCGCCGCCTCGATCAGGCGGGCCGCGTAGGAGGGAGTGAGCACCGCGGCCTGCGGACGGAGCAGCTCGATCGCCAGCAGCAGGCGCTCCGTGTTGCCCGTGCCGACCGGGATGTGACAGAGGCCGAGCCGATCGAACGCGGCCAGTGCCGCGCCGGCCACGAACGGCCCGGCGTTGTAGCTGGAGACAACGCGCTCGCCCGCGGTGATCCCCGAGGCCCCGTAGCTGCGCGCCGAGCCGGTGACCCAGTTGTCGAGATCGCCGGCGGTCAGCGGGATGTAGCTCGGGACGCCGGTCGTGCCGCTGGTCGAGTAAATGCGGACGATCTCCGAGGCGGCGGCACAGAGGTGGGCGCCGATCGGCTGCTCGGGCGTGCAGCTCGCCCGTAGCTCCTGCTTGTCTGTCAGCGGAAGTCCGGCGATCTCCGTGAGTCCACCGGCATCCTCGGCGGCGGAGATCCCCGCCGCCGCGAGCTTGTCGCGATACAGAGTCGAGCGCTCGAGCAAGTAGGCGAGCTGGGCGCGATAGCTGAGGTCGTCGAGCGCGAGCTGGTCCGCCCACGGGCGGGTCTCGACCTCGGGCGCGACGATCATGCCGGCGGCGGCTCCGGGGTGGTCTCCGGCCCGCCCGATCCCTCACGCTCGTAGACAATCGCCTCCTCGGCTGCCGCCGCCATCAGGAACCCGATGGGTTGGCGGCGCTCCTCCGCCAGATGCGCGAGCAGGCCGGCGGTACGGGCAAGAATCGGGACCGCTCTCACGGCCGAGGCAGGGAAGCCGAGATCGAGCATGACCGCCGCGATCGGCATCGAGACGTTCATGGTGAGCGGCTTGCCCCAGGCTTCGGCCACACCGTCGCGGAAGGCCCGGGCCAGCGTGACGTGAGGCCCACTCACCGCACGGGCGTCGGCGAGCTCGAGGATCCGTTCGGCTCGGGGATCCACGGGCCGGTGGAGCGGGTGGCCAAATCCGGGAGCCTTCTCGCCGGCGCCGCGGATTGACCACGCGATCTCTCGCGCCACCGAGGCCGGCGCCTCGCCGGCGAGCACGCGCTGCTGTGCCCGCACGAGGACGCCCGCACACTGCTCGGCCGTTCCGAGGATCACGGGTCCACAGCCAAGGATGCCCGCCGCGACGGCTCCTTGCAGCGAGCCCGGATCGGCGGCCAAGGTCATCCGGGCGCCGACATTGGTCGGCATCATCCCGTGCTCCGCGATCGCCACCAGGAGTAGATCGAGGAAGAACCGCTGCTCGTCGGTGGCGTCCTTGCCCGTGAGCAGCAGGTGAAAATATTCGGTGAAGCTGAGGCGACCCATCACCTCGCCGCACAGATCCCGTCCGCGGACCTCGACGCGGTCCTCGTAGGCCTGGCTGATGTGTGTGACCGGGGGCCCGGCCTTGCCGATTTGCATGCGTGGTTCGCTCCGCCGGCGTCTCGCCGGGTGCGGGGTGGACGCTACAGGAGCCGGAGGCCGCTCAGCTTGCGCTCTGGCGGCGCTGCGAGGCCGGGGACCAGCTCGCGTCGCGGCCCGGCACCCGGCTCGCCCCCGCGTCAACGGCGTAGACGATCTCCACCGAGCCGCCAGGCAGCGCGTGATCGGGTGTGTCAGAGGGACGTTCCGAACAGAGAACGAACACGTCGACGGTCGGCCACGGCCAGCGGTCGTTGGCCAGCGCGGGCTCGAACGTCGTGCGCCCCATCAGCGGCTGCCTCGCAGTCGGCCAGGAACTCCCGGATGCCGTGGCTCTCGCCGGGGACGAAGGTCGGGTCGGCGGTCAGCGGGGCCAGCCGCCGGGGGTGGTGATGTAGCCGTCGGCGGTGATGCTCATGCGGGCCCGGATCTGCATCCCCCGGGTTGTAGCGCACCGACGGCTGTCGGCGGCCGAGATCAGCCGGCGGCAGGCTCCATCCAGGCTCGGATCGCGGCCACGATCTCCTCAGGCGCGTCCTCCTGGATGTAGTGGCTGGCCCCCTCGAGCATCACCGTCCGATGATTGGGGAACACCGACTCCCAGCGCTCGCGCTCGGGTCTGCGGAACGCGAAGTCCTTGGTTCCCCAGACGATCAGCGCCGGACGGTTTCGCAGAGCGGGCAGCCCTCGCTGCACTTCACCCAGAAACCAGCGGCTGGCGAGGATCTCGCGCGGGAACACGTAGGTCGGGTGCCGCGATTCGGGGGTGGGGAAGGGGCCGCGGTAGGCGGCCATCACGTCGGGCGTCAGGGGGTGGCGCCTCACCCCGCTCGGGAGGACGCGCTCCACGAAGAAGTTGTGCCGATGGATCAGGTAGTTGCCGATCGATCCGCCGAGGAACCGTGAGAACACCTGTGTCCCCGTGTCGGATTTGGGCCACGCCCACGTGTTGCCGATCACGAACCGGCTGAACCGCTCCGGCTCCCGGGTGGCGACCCCGAATCCGATCGGGCCGCCCCAGTCCTGCACCATCATCGTCACGTCGCTCAGATCGAGGCGGCGAACCAGCTCGCCGAGCACGCGGCTGTGCTCGGAGGGAGCGAAGCCGTAGTCCGGCGCCGCCCGGGAGAGGCCGAACCCGGGGTAATCGACGGCGATGCAGCGGAAGCGATCGCGCAGGCCGTGGATGATGTCGCGGTATAGGAACGACCACGTTGGGTTGCCGTGCAGAAGCAGCAGCGTCGGCCCGCTCCCCTCGTCGATGTAGTGCAGCTGCGTGCCGCCGATCGATTGCCACCGGCTCTCGAAGGGGTAGAGCGATGCCGGCAGCCAGGTCGGGCGTGCGGCTTGAGAGGGATTCGGTGGGTTAGTCACGGTGTCACCATGTATCGACGAACCGGGGCTGCCGGTCCGTGGTCGGCGCCGCCGCGGCGGCGCCGAGGGTTGCGGCGATCACCGCGCGGGTTTCGGCCGGGTCGATCACGTCGTCGAGCTCGAACAGCTGCGCCGCGTTGATGGCCTTGGCGTTCTGCTGGGCCGAGGCGGTGACCTCGCGTACCCGCTGCTCGCGCTCCTGCTCGTCCTCGATCGCCTCGAGCTCGCGGCGGAGCGCGAGGCGGACCGCGCCCTCGAGCCCCATCGGTCCGAGATGCGCTGTCGGCCAGGCCACGGTGAGCAGCGGCTCGTGCAGGCTCCCGCCGACCATCGCCTGGGCGCCGAGTCCGTACCCGCGCCGTAGGATCACCGCCAGCAACGGCACCCGCAGCGCGGCCCCGGCGACCAGCAACCGGCAGCTGTGGCGCACAAGCGCCGTCGCCTCGGCCTTGGGGCCGACCATCATGCCCGGGGTGTCGACGAGCGAGAGCACCGGCAGCCCGAACGCGTTGCACAGCTGCAGGAAGCGCGAGGCCTTGTCGGCGCCGTCGCTGGTGATGGCCCCGGCCATGTGCATCGTGTCGTTGGCGATGACGCCCACCGGCCGTCCCTCGATCCGGCCGAGCGCGGTGCACAGTTCCGGTGCGAATCGCGGCCGCAGGTAGGTGACGCTGCGCTCGTCGCAGAGCGTGTCGATGATCGGTGCGACCCGGTAGGCGCGGCGCTGGCGCTCGGGCACGAGGTCCCGCAGCAGCGTCTGGTCGGGCGCCGGTCCCGCCGCGGTTGCGCCCTGGAAGTACCCGAGCAGCCGCTTGGTCACCGCCACCGCCTCCGGCTCGTCCGCCACCACGATGTCCACCACCCCGCCAGGCTCCTGCATGGAGATCGGCCCGACCTCGTCGGGCGCGACCTCGCCAAGGCCACCGCCGGCGATCATCGCCGGGCCGCCCATCCCGATCGAGGCATCCTCGGTGGCCACGATCAGGTCTGCACAGCCCGCAATCACCGCGTTGCCGGCGAAGCACCGGCCCTTGACGACGGCGATCCGCGGGACGAGCCCAGACAGTCGGGCCCACAGCGCGAACGCGCGGACGTGAAGCGCAGAGACGACGGGGTAGTCGGTGTCGCCCGGCCGGCCGCCGCCCCCCTCTGCGAAGAACACCGTCGGCAGCCGCATGCGCTCGATCAGCTCGAACAGCCGGTCCTTCTTGAGGTGCCCGACTGCTCCCTGCGTGCCGGCCAGCACAGTGTAGTCGTAGGTGAGCACCGCGCACGCGCTGTGCTCGCCGAACAGCTCACTGTTGATCCGGGCGGTGCCGGCGATCAGGCCGTCGCCCGGCGTGCGCTCGATCAGCTCCTCCACGTCGCGCCGTAAGCGTTGGGCGGCGATGGCAAACCGCCCGTACTCCACGAACGAGCCAGGATCGACGAGATCGGCGATGTTCTCACGGGCGGTGCGGCCACCGGCGTCGTGCCGCCGACTCACCGCCTCCGGGCGCGCGGCATCCTCAGTCAGGGCCCGGCGCGCCAGTAGCTCAGCAAGGTCCTGGCGCTCGGCCGTCACCCGGGCGATCGTATCGGTACTACCGTTAGTGAGGCCATCCAACCGTTCTGACGACGAGGACCTGCCGATATGGAAGACATCACGATGACCGCCGACGAGCTCGAGAACGTCCAGCGGGAGCTGGGGCAGCTCGAGAGCACCGGCCGCTCGGAGGTCGCGGGGCGCATCAAGACCGCGCGCGAGTGGGGCGATCTGAAGGAGAACGCCGAGTACCACGCGGCGAAGGAGGAGCAGGCCCATCTCGAAACGCGGATCGCCAAGCTCCGCGAGCAGGTGCGCGGTGCGGTCGTGGTGGAGACCACGGGCTCGAGCGAAATCGTCGAGCACGGGTCGACGGTGACCTACACCGATCGCGGCTCGGGGCGCGAGCAGACGTACCGGATCGTGTCCCCGAACGAGGCCAAGCCGGGAGAGGGCACGCTCTCGGTGGTCTCGCCGATCGCCAAGGCGCTGATCGGCCGCCGAGTCGGCGAGGTGGTCGAGGTCAACGTGCCCACCGGACTGCGGAAGCTGGCGATCGATTCGATCTCGTGACGGTGGCGCGGACCTCCGCGCGGTGATCATCCGCCGGCTCAAGGGTCTCAGAGGGGGTGATCGGCATGTCTGTGGTCGACCCCGGGCGCCGACTCCGCCTGAGGAGCCGTCTACGGAAGGCCGGCGTGCGGGACGTCGACGGCGGTGGTGAACAGGACCGCCTCCCGGGCAGTGCGCCGGTTGTCCTCGAGGAAGTCGGGGGCCGCGCATAGCAACAGCGTGCGGCCGTCCAGTCCGCCGAGCGCGCAGGCGAAGCAGCCGAGTCCCTCCGGGGTCCGGACTTCGTCGACGATCTCTCCACCCGGGGCGATCCGGATGCAGCGCCCGCCGGCCTCGTCCGCTGCCCAGATGTGCTCGTCGGCATCGAGAGTGCAGCCGTCGGGCCCGACGGTGATCGCCGGCAGCATCTCGGCCAGCGGTCCGAGCTCGGGCGCCGGCGCCAGCTCCGCCCACGGCCGGCGATCGGTCAGTGAGCCGTCGTCCCCGATCGTGAACGCGGTGTACCGGCAGCCCGCGGTCTCGCCCACGATCAGCGTCCGCCCGTCTGGGGTGATCACCGAGCCGTTGGGGAACATCAGCTCATCGGCCGCGAGCGTGGCGCTCCCGTCCGGGTCGACACGCATCAGCGGCGCGAGCTCGGGGTCGGCGAAGCCCATGAGATCGAAGCCGAAACAGCCGACATACGCCCGGCCCTCGGCGTCCACGACCATGTCGTTGAGCGAGCTGGTTGTGAAGGCGGTCAGGTCGGCGTGCTCATGCACGGCACCCGCGGGATCGCGGCGCAGCACGCGCTGGTCCTTCATCGAGACGATCAAGAGCGACCCGTCGGGCATCCAGCCGAGGCCCGAGGGCTGATGCTCGACCTCGAGCACGACCTCCTCGTGCCCACCGTCGTCGATCGTGCTGACCGCGTGGCGGTAGAAGTCCGACACCCACCAACGGTCGCCGTGCCAGCGCGGGCTCTCGAAGAACGCCCCACCGGCGAGCAGCTGTCGCAGTTCGCGGTCGCTCATCAGGCCGACCCCTCGAGCGTGACCGCGGCCTCCGGCGTCGCGACGTGGAAGCTGAAACTCTCCTGCAGGTAGAGGCGCACCACCTCTCCGTCATGGCTGACGTAACCGATCGACAGGTCCTGCCCGGATTCGAAGTGGAAGTCCCCGCCGCGCAGGCTGAGGACGACAGCGCCCTTCACCCCCGGGGCCCAGACGATCGGTCCCTCGAGAATCCGGCCCAGGTGCTCGAGCAGCGGATAGCCGCCGTGCTCGGCGGTCTCGACCACGCGCTCCCATTGCTCGCCACCGAGGGCCAGCGCGTAGGGGCCGCTGATGCCGTTCTGCAGCAGCCGGTGCACGGCCGCAGCCACGGGCTTCGGGTAGCCATCGGCGAGGTCGCCGAGGGCGATGGCCGGGTGGGGCGAGAGCTCGGCGATTCCGCCGATCGACGCCTGCGGCCAACCGTGGAACACCGCCCGGTTCTCGGCCACGGCCATCTGGTGCGCGGCCTTGTCGAGCGCCTCGAGGTCGGCATCCGTCGCGCCGCGGTCCAGGCTCTGGAGCTCCGACAGGGAGATTTCGAAGTCGGCTCGCAGCTCGGTCATCGGGAGCACGCGCCGCTGCGCGCCGCTGACGCCGGGACAGGGCGCGGCGCCGATCGCGGTGACGCGCCCGAGGCTCGTCGCCGAGTAGGTCCAGCCGTGGGGGCCTGAGAAGTCGACGAGCTTGCGGGCTGCGAGTGCCGGGACGAGCCGCTCGCGGCCCTCCTCGTCGAGCTCCGTCCAGCCGGCGTCGCTGATCGGGGCCAGTGCGCGGAGTAGATGGTTCATCGTGCTGCTCCTCGCAGGCTGCCGATGCCCAGCGAGCCGTCCTCGCCGGGACCTTCCTCACCGGTTCCGCCGCCGTCCAGCGCCTCGGCCTCGGCCTCCTCGCCGTGTTCGACGATGTCACCGGTCTGGAACAGGACGCCCTCGGCGATCTTGCGCCACGCGGGCACGCGGCGAAGCAGGAACTCGAGGTCCATGCTGAAGTGCTTGAACTCCTCGCCTTGCGCGTCGCGCATGATCGCTCGGGCCTCGGGGTCGTGCTCGAGCGCCAGCCGCTGCTCGTACCAGCCGATCGCCTCGGCCTCCTCAGTCAGCGAGGCACACAGCCGCGCAAAGGTGCGCGTTTCCGGGGGTAGCTCGTCGGCCGGTTCGTGGTACTGGTCGAAACCCATTCGATCTCCCTCGTTGATGGCAGTGGCTTGAGTGCTAAAGCTAACGGGCAGCACCAATCGGATCAGCAACCAGGAGGAAGAGATGCCAGACGGAGCAGTCGTTCCCGGAGCCCAGGTGCGAGTCCTTTCCGATGACAACGCGATGCCGGTGCTCGGACTCGGCGTATGGCAGGTCCCCGACGGCCGCGAGTGTGAGGATGCGGTGCGGTGGGCGCTCGAGCTCGGCTACCGCCACATCGACACCGCCCAGGCCTACGGCAACGAGGAAAGCGTGGGGCGGGCCCTGCGAGATTCGGGGATCCCCCGCGAGGAGGTGTTCCTCACCACCAAGTTCTATCCCGGCCATCGGGACCCCGCGCGTGAGGCCGAGCGGAGCCTGCGACGACTCGGCGTCGACCAGGTCGACCTATACATCGTGCACTGGCCCCAGGGAGGGCCGACCTGGGTGTGGCCGGGGATGGAGCTGGCCTGGGAGCGTGGCCACACCCGGTCGATCGGCGTGTCGAACTTCAGCGTCCGTGAGCTCGAGCAGGTGTGCGCGATCGCAAATAGCGCCCCAGTGGTCAACCAGGTGCAGTTCAGCCCGTTCGAGTACCGCCGCGCGCTGCTCGAGGAGTGCCGGCGGCGGGAGATCGCACTCGAGGCCTACAGCCCGCTTGGCACCGGCCGGCATCTCGGTAACGCCACCGTGGCGCAGATCGCCGAGCGCCTCGGGCGCACACCGGCCCAGGTGCTGATCCGCTGGGGCATCCAGCGCGACGCGGTCGTAATCCCCAAGTCCACCCATCGCGAGCGCATCGCCGAGAACGCCCAGGTGTTCGACTTCACGATCACCGCTGAGGACATGGCGGCGATCGACGCGCTCGACTCCACCGGTGCGACGGCCGAGGCACGCGAGCAGAAGTGGTGGCGCTGAGGGCGGCCTCGAGCCGCTGGCGGGATCGCCGCGCGGGTCTGTCCAGCGCGGGCTCGGGTGAGCGCGGTCCGGGAACGGCGGCCCCTCATTTCAACATCCTGTATCGGCATCGGACACACTCTTCACAGCGCGTACTCTGAGGAGTAAGGTCGGCGCAGCCCAGGTCCGAGAGAGAGGAGAGGCATGAGCGCTACCGTCCCCGTGCGCCTCAGTGTCAACGGCACCGAGCGTCAGCTCGACGTCGAACCCCGTCTGCTGCTCGTCCATGCGCTGCGCGACCGGCTCGGGTTGACCGGCACCCACGTCGGGTGTGACACCTCCAACTGCGGGGCCTGCACGGTGCATCTCGACGGGCGCGCGGTGAAGTCATGCACGATTCTGGCGGTCCAGGCAGACGGGGCGGAGGTCACGACGATCGAGGGGCTCGGCTCGGAGAACGCGCTCCATCCGCTGCAGGAAGCGTTCTGGAACGACCACGGCCTGCAGTGCGGCTACTGCACCCCGGGGATGATCATGGCCGCGGCCGGACTGCTGGCCGAGAACTCCGATCCCTCCGAGCACGAGGTGCGCCACGCACTCGAGGGCAACCTCTGCCGCTGCACCGGCTATCACAACATCGTCAAGGCGGTGCTCGACGCGGCCAAGACGAAGACCCCGACGGTGAGTCAGCCGGAGGTCGGGGCATGAGCGCGACGAACGACTCCGGGAACGGTCACCACGTTGGGCGCGCCATGCGGCGCAAGGAGGACCCGCGGATGATTACGGGTCGCGCACGCTACATCGATGACATCTCGGTGCCAGGGACCCTGTTCGCGGCGATCGTGCGCTCTCCTGAGGCGCACGCACGGATCGCATCGATCGACGTCTCCGGGGCCGCTGAGCGGGACGACGTCGTCGCCGTGTTCACCGGCAACGATCTCGCAGGCGACTTCGCCGCGCCCATGGCGATGGTCTGGAGCCCTCCGGGAGTCGAGATCAAAACGCCAGACATGTGGCCGGTCGCGCGCGAGGAGGTCAAGCACGTCGGTGAACCGGTCGCGGTCGTCGTCGGCTCCGACCGCTATGCGGTCGTCGACGCCGCCGAGCAGGTGATCGTCGAGTACCAGCCCAAGCCAGTCGTCCTCAACCCCGAAGAGGCGCTCGAGGAGGGCTCGCCACTGGTATGGGAGCACTTCGGCACGAACAAGACACACGAATGGAGTGTTTCGGGCGGTGAGATCGAGGCCGCGATCGCAGAGGCGGACGTGGTCGTGGAGCAGCGTCTCGTCAACCACCGCACGGCGGGCGGCGCGATCGAGCCGCGGGGTGTCCTCGCCGACCCCCACGGCGACAGCATCACACTCTATTCCTCAACTCAGATCCCCCATATCGCCCGCTTCGTCCTGTCCGGGATTGTCGGAATTCCCGAGGATAAGCTGCGGGTGGTCGCTCCGGATGTCGGAGGTGGCTTCGGGTCAAAGCTCCAGGTCTACCCGGAGGAGGCGCTTGTGCTCGCGCTGGCCAGGCGCCTGAGCCGACCCGTCAAGTGGATTGAAACCCGCTCGGAGAACATGGCGAGCACTCATCACGGGCGCGACCAGATCAACTACATCACGCTGGCGGCTAAGCGCGACGGCACGCTGACGGGGTGCCGCGGGCGGATCATCGCCGACCTGGGCGCGTATCAACTGCTCCTGACGCCGTTCATCCCCGAACTCGGGTTCCCGGTCATGGGCGGCTGCTACAGGATCCCGGCGATCGACGTCACCTTCGAGGGCGTGTTCACGAACAAGTTCTGCACCGACGCGATCCGCGGCGCCGGCAGGCCGGAGGCCACGTACTGGATCGAGCTCATGATGGACAAGCTGGCTGCGGAGCTCGGCATGGACCCGCTGGAGTTGCGACGCAAGAACTTCATCGGCAAGGACGAGTTCCCGTTCACCACCGCGCTCGGCATCACGTACGACTCGGGGGACTATGACGCCTCTCTCGACCGGCTGCTCGAGCATGTCGATCTCGAGGCGTTCCGGCGCGAGCAGACAGAGTTGCGCCAGCAGGGCGTCTATCGCGGGGTCGGCTTCTCAACCTACGTGGAGGTATGCGGACTGGCGCCGTCCCGCGCGGTAGGACCGCAGGGTGTTGGCATTCAAGCCGCCTTTTGGGAGTCGGCGATGGTCCGAGTCCATCCATCCGGGTCCGCGACCGTCTTCACGGGCACCTCTCCGCACGGACAGGGTCACGACACCGGCTTCGCGCAGATCGCCGCCGACCGACTCGGAATCGATCCGGAGCGGATCGAAGTCATCCACGGCGACACCGACCAGGGTCCATGGGGGTGGGGAACGTACGGGTCGCGCTCGCTGTCGGTGGGCGGCGAAGCGGTCGTACGCGCGGCGGACAGGGTGCAGGAGAAGGCGAAGCGCATCTGCGCGGCGCTACTGGAAGCGGCTCCCGAGGACATCGAGCTCGCGGATGGGAAGTATCGGGTGCGGGGCTCGCCAGACAAGGCGAGGACGATGGCGGAGATTGCCGGCGCGGCGCACATCCCGCCCCAGGAATTGCCCAGCGACATCGAGCCGGGGCTTGAAGCGACCGCGACGTACGACCCGGAGAACTTCGTCTTCCCCTTCGGCGCGCACGCCTGCATCGTCGACGTTGACGTTGAGACGGGCAAGGTGAGGGTCGTCCGGTACGTCGCTGTCGACGACTGCGGGCCACCGATCAACCCCATGCTGATCGACGGGCAGGTGCATGGCGGCATCACCCATGCGATCGGGCAAGCCCTGTACGAGCAGGTCGTGTACGACGAGGACGGGCAGCTCGTGACCGGCACGTTCGTCGACTACGCGATGCCCACCGCGGCAGAGCTGCCGAGCTTCGAAACAGATCACACGATCACGCCGTCTCCGGTCACTTCGCTTGGCGTGAAGGGCGTCGGCGAGGCGGGGACGATTGGAGCGACGCCCGCCGTCACCGCGGCGGTGCTTGACGCGCTCGCACCGCTCGGAGTCCAATCGATCGACATGCCGCTCACCCCACTGCGCGTATGGCAGACAATCGAGGAAGCCAAGGGAGGTGTTTTGGCGTGATTCCCGCTGCTTTCGACTATGTGGCTCCGGACACGCTGGAAGGAGCGGTTCAGGCGCTCGCCGACGGCGGTGGCGACGCGAAGCTCCTGGCCGGCGGCCACTCGCTGATCCCACTGATGAAACTGCGGCTGGCCGCGCCCAGCATGCTCGTCGACCTGCGGCGGGTGCCCGGCATCCATGGCATCCAGCGGGAGAACGGGACGTGGCGGATCGGGGCGATGACCCGGCACGCAGAGCTCGAGCGGACCCCCGACCTCGGTGTGGTGGCGCAGGCGGCGGCGACCATCGCCGATCCCCAGGTGCGCAACCGCGGCACCATCGGCGGTTCGCTGGCCCACGGCGATCCCGCGTCTGACCTGCCGGCGGTGATGCTCGTCTGCGAGGCGTCGGTCACGCTCCAGAGCCGGGACGGTCAGCGAACGCTGCCGGCGGACGAGCTGTTCCGCGACTACCTCGAGACGGCCGTCGCACCGGGCGAGGTGCTGACCGAGATCCGCGTGCCGGCGATGGACGGCTGGGGCCACGGCTACCAGAAGTTCAACCGTCGCAGTGAGGACTGGGCGATGGTCGGCGTCAGTGCGCTGGTCAAGCAGACCGGGGACGTCTGTGAGGACGTTCGGATCGGGCTCACGCACATGGGTGCGGTGCCGACGCGGGCGAAAGCCGTCGAACAGGCCCTCCGAGGGCAATCGCTGAGCCGTGAGAACATCGCCGCCGCGGCTGAGCGGGCCGACGAGGGAACCGATCCGCCTGCGGACCTCAACGCCAGCAGCGACTACAAGCGCCACCTCTCACGCGTGCTCTGTCGACGCGCGCTGGAAGCGGCGGCCGGGCTCTCGTGAGGACACGGCCAGCGGTGAGCCGGGCGGTAAGCTCGCTGCGGTGAGCTCAGCAGAGCCTCGGTCAGTACAGGCAGCGGCCGACGCGCTAGGTGCGCAGGGGTACCTGGCCGATCGGCCGCTCGCCGTCGCCGTTCACCTCGCGCTGACGCTCGGTCAGCCGCTGCTGCTCGAGGGCGAGGCGGGGGTGGGCAAGACCGAGGTGGCGAGGGCGCTCGCGCCGGCGCTCGGTGCGACGCTGATCCGGCTGCAGTGCCATGAGGGCATCGACCTGCACCATGCCGTCTACGACTGGGACTACGCGCGCCAGCTGCTCGCGCTGCGGGCGGCCGAAGGAGGCGTCGACGAGGGCGAGCTGTTCTCCCGCCGCTTCCTGATCCGCCGCCCGCTGCTCGAGGCGCTCGAGCGCGACGACACGGTGCCTCCCGTGCTGCTGATCGACGAGATCGACCGCGCCGACGACGCGTTCGAGGCGTTCCTGCTCGAGTTCCTCTCGGATTTCGCCGTCACCATCCCCGAGCTGGGCACTATCACGGCGCGGCGGCGCCCGATCGTGCTGCTGACCTCGAATCGCACGCGGGAGCTCCACGATGCGCTCAAGCGCCGCTGCCTCTACCACTGGATCGACTACCCGAACCCCGAACGGGAGCGGGAGATCGTGCATGCCCGTGTGCCCGGTCTCCCGGAGGCGATCGCGGACCGCGTGGTCGCCGCCGTGGCCCGCCTGCGCGACCAGGGAGATCTCTACAAGCAACCCGGCGTGGGGGAGACCATTGTGTGGGCTCAGGCGCTGCTGGCGCTGGGTGAGGAGGCCGACCTGGATGAGACTCTTGGAGTGGCGCTCAAGGTCCACGAAGATGTCGTCCGCGTGCGTGAGCGCGGAGTTCTCGAAGGTGTCTGAGCCAGTCCTGGAACCATTGCGCGCGCTGAGCGCTGAGCTGCGGGCCCGTGGGGCCCACGTCGGCGTGGGCGAGCTTATTGGTGCGCACCGCGCGCTGGCTGCCGTGAATCCGGCCTCGCGCGAGGAGGCGAAGCTCGCGCTCCGCGCTGTGATGTGCTCGGACCATGCCGACTTGGCCCGCTTCGAGGCTGCCTTCACAGCCGTGTTCGGCAAGGAGCGGCCGGCCGCTGGCAAGGAGGCCCTTGAGCGGCTGGGCACAATCGAGCGCGAGGCCCTGCCGCGCGTCGCCGTCCCTGCCTCTGGGGAGATAGAGGATGCGAACGAGCTCATGCCGGTTCCCGTGGCGTGGAGCGACATCGAGCTGTTGAGGACGACCGACTTCGCGGCGTACACCGAACGCGAGGCGATGGTGGCCCGCGAGCTGATCGAGCGACTCGCCCGGCGCGGGCCGACCCGCCGATCCCGGCGCACCCGCCCCTCGCCTCGCCGTGGGCACGCGCCGGACGTCAGGCGCACACTGCGGGCGTCGCTGCGCAGCGGCGGTGAGCCCGTGCACCGCCAGTGGCGCGCGCCGAGCACCCGGCCCCGGCCGCTGATCCTGCTGTGTGACGTGTCGGGGTCGATGGCGCCGTACGCGCGGATGCTGCTCCAGTACGCGCAGGCCGCCGTCACGGCGCGTCGGCGCGTGGAGGCGTTCGCCTTCGGCACCAGACTGACGCGGATCACCAACGAGCTGACCGGGCGCGACTACGATCGGGCGCTTGAGCGCGCGACCGCGGCGGTGGTCGACTATGCCGGCGGCACGCGTATCGGCGAGGCGCTGGCGGAGCTCAACCGCGTCCATGGCCGAAGGATCGGCCGCGGGGCGGTGGTCGTGATCCTCTCCGACGGCTGGGATCGTGGCGACCCGGCGCTGCTCGAGGCTGAGATCGCCCGGCTGCGCCGAAGCGCTCACCGGCTGCTGTGGCTGAATCCACTGGCGGCGCATCCCGAATACCGGCCGTTGACCCAGGGGATGCGCGCGGCGATGCCGCATTCCGATCTACTGCTGGCGGCCAATTCGCTGGCCTCGCTGGAAGAACTAGCTGACATCCTGGAGGACACGTGAAGGAAATCCTGTCCGAGCTCACTGAGTGGGTTGCGCGTGGCGACCGCGTCGCGCTGGCCACCGTCGTTGGCGTCCACCGCTCCGCGCCGCGGCCTCCGGGCGCGAAGATGGCTATCAACGAGCATGGGGAGATCGCCGGTGCGGTGTCAGGGGGCTGCGTCGAGGGAGCCGTGGTGGACATCGCCGACTCGGTGCTGCGCGGCGCCGAGCCCAGGCTCCTGCATTTCGGCATCGCCGATTCCGAGGCCTGGGACGTCGGCCTGCCCTGCGGCGGTGAAATCGACGTCTGGGTACAGGCCTACGAGCCCGGTCGCTTCGCTGAATTGGCCGGAGAGGGCGTCCGGGCCGCCGAGGTGACACTGCTCGAGGGAGCCGCGCCCGGCGCAAAGCTCCTGATCGAAGCCGACGGCACTTCCACGGGCTCGCTCGGGGCGCCCGAGCTTGACGACGAGGGGCGCCGGCTCGCCGAGGAGCTGCTGTGGAAGGAGGCCTCGCAGCGGCAGGGAGCCCTGTTTGTTGATGTCATCGCCCCGGCCCCGCGGTTGATCCTGTTCGGCGCGGTGGACGTCGCCGCCGCCGTGTGCCGGCTGGCCCGGGCGGCCGGGTGGCGACCCTACGTGGTCGACCCGCGGGCGCGGTTCGCCACGCCCGAACGTTTCCCCGATGCCGAGGAGGTCATCGCCGCTTGGCCCGAGGAGGCGTTCGCCCAGCTTGGCGGGATCGATCCCGCCACCTCCATCGCCGTACTCACGCACGACCCCAAGCTCGACGATGCAGCCCTGCAGATCGCGCTCACCTCGCCGGCCCGGTTCATCGGCGCGATGGGCTCACGGCGCGCACAGGAGAGTCGCCGCGAGCGGCTGCTCGCCGCCGGACTGGGCGAGCAGGAGTTGGCCCGGCTGGCGGCGCCGCTGGGGTTGGACCTGGGCGCGATCAGCGGCGAGGAGACGGCGCTCTCGATTCTCGCCGAGGTCGTGGCGGCTCGGCACGGCCGCGACGGCGGACGTCTCGCCCAGGCCAGGGGTCGGATCCACGAGGTCCCTGCGTGATCGCTGGTCTGATCCTGGCCGCCGGTGCCGGCACCCGGTTCGGAGATGGATCGAAGCTGCTGGCAGAGCTCGATCGCCGGCCGCTGCTGGAACACGCCGTCCGGGCGCAATGCGCCGTCGCCGAACTCGATCGGGTGCTCGTCGTCCTCGGGGCGCGTGCCGAGGACGTACTCGAGCGAGTCGAGTTCGGTCGCTCTGAGCCGCTCGTGTTCGCCGGTTGGCGCGAGGGGCAGGCGGCGTCGCTGCGCCACGGCGTCAACTGTCTGTTCTCCGGCGGGGCGAGCCGGGTCATCGTTACGCTCGGCGACGAGCCGCTGATCTCCACTGCGGTGATCGAGCGCTTCCTCAGCGAGCCACCAGGCGCCCGCGCGGTCTACCACGGCCGGCCCGGCCATCCGGTGGTGCTCGGAGCCGAGCAGCACCGCGCCCTGCGCACGCTGAGCGGCGACCGCGGCGCCCGCGAGCTGCTTCAGGGCCCGGAGATCGAGTGCTCTGCGCTGTGCTCGGGCCGAGACGTTGACACCCCCCACGATCTCGAGGAGATCCGCGATGAAGCTAGAGCAATCATTTGATGTGGCTGCGCCGATCGACCGGGTGTGGCGGACGCTGGTCGACGTCGAGCACGTGGCGCCGTGCATGCCCGGCGCGGCGGTGACCGGCCGCAACGATGACGGCAGCTATGCCGGATCGTTCACGATCAAGATCGGGCCCACGTCGGCGTCATACACCGGCCGGCTCGAGATGGAAGACATCGACGAGTCCACCCACGCGGCGACCATGCAGGCGAGCGGCACCGACAGGCGCGGCCAGGGTGGCGCCCGAGCGACGATCGTCTCCAAGCTGACCGAGCAGGGAGCGAACAGCACCCGCGTCGAGGTGGACACCGACTACCACATCACCGGGCGCCTGGCCCGGTTCGGCCGGGGCGGCATGATTGAGGACATCTCGCAGCGGCTGTTGCGGGAGTTCGCGACGCGGCTTCAGGCCTCGCTGGACGTGGGCGGTGGGGTTGCGCACGGCTCGGAGGCGCCGCCGGCCGGCTCACCCGAGGCCGCCGAGCTCGCTGACGCTGCCACCGTCGGCGCTCCGGACCAGGTCGCAGAGCCACCGAGCGAAGCGCCGGCTCCGCCGAGCGCTCCGCCACCGGCCGGCCCGCCTGTCTCGCCCGCGCCGGTCGTTGAGTCGGGGCCGGCCGAGCCGCTGGACGGCATCTCGCTCATCACCTCGGTCATCGTCGACCGGGTGAAGCGCAATCCGGCCCCGGTGATCGCCGCCGCGGTGCTCGCGCTGTTCGGACTGCTCCGCCGGCGCCGGCGGCGCCGCCGGAGGGCCCGCCGGAGGGCCCGGAGCGAGGGCAACTGAGCGAGGGGAATTGAGCGCCCGGAGCGCCACGGACTCCGCTGGATGCCCTCAGCCTGTGTACAACCGCGCCAACAGGTTCTCCATCGCCGGCGCGGTCTGGTCGTTGCCGGGGCAGCAGGTGGGCCCGTTGACGGCGCTGATGCCGATCTCGATATGCGGTCCGGTCGACATGCCGACGATCCCGCAGCCCACCTCCGCGATCGGCTGGCCCGCCTGGACGACCGTCCCGACCGGGACGAGCGCTGGGGCCGCGTGGCCGTAGTAGATGAAGCGGCCGTTGAGCGGTCCGCCCGTCACCTTCAGCACCGGGGCGAAGGGACCGAAGCCGGAGATGCCCTCCTGGACGATGATGCCGTTGGTCACCGCCACCTCGACGGCGTTGGCGCCGCAGGCGGCGCCCTTGGTGGAGATATCGACGCCCTGGTCCGGCGACCACGTGCTCGGCGGCTCGGCGACGGACTGCGGCTCGATCGGGAACACGAAGCCCTGTCCGGCCCCGAGCGAGTTGAGCTCCTGGACGATCTTCAGCTCGCGCTTGACCTCGGCCAGCGACACCGCGTGGGCATTCGGGTCACCGATCGGGTCGACCCCGCCGCTGGCCACGGCATCCCCGCCTGAGGCGCCGACGCTCGGCTCAACGGCCTGGGGGTGGGCCTTCAACCCCAGTGCCGCGGAGCCGACGGCCGCGCCCCCGGAGGAGCTCGTGGCCGCCGTGTTCGCGCCAGAGGACGCAGACCCGCAGCCGGCGAGGGCGATCAGCGCGAGGCAGAGCAGCGCCGGCGAGCCAAGACGAGACAAGCGCATACCGTTCAAGTTCAGCAGGTCTTCAGGCGGCAGCACGTAGGTCTGCAAACGGGGGCCGCTGCACCGGAGTGCTGCGCAGCGTGCGCGGTCCCGCCTCTCCGGGGGCAAGGAAGGTGGCTGGAAGCGGTCCATTCAGACGGCCCTCGCGCTCGAGCCGGCTACTCACCGCCTGCAGCACGGCGTAGGCCATCGCCCCGAGCTCTCGCAGCGACTGGTGGGCGTTCTGGCGCACGTCGAGATCGACCTGGGCGATCGCGTCCAGGCCGACCGCCTGATACGCGTCGATGAGCAGCGCGATGTCCACCCCGTAGCCGCTGAGGAACGGGAGCCGCTCGAGCAGCTCGCGCCGGACCGCGACTTCCCCGGCCAGCGGCTGTTCCATGCCGGCCAAGTCGGGATAGAACATGTTCAAGAGCGGTCGCGCCGTGAGCTCGGTGACGCGGCCGCCGCCCTCGGGGAGGATCTGCTCGCCGACGCGGAACGGCCGGCGGTAGAAGCCCTTGACGAACGAGATGTCCGAACCGCACAGCAGCGGTCCCAGCAGGCCGCAGGCGAAATGGGCGCCGAACTCGGCCGAGTCGGCATCGAGGAAGCAGACGATCTCACCGCGCAGCACCGGCAGCGCGCGCCACATCGCGTCGCCCTTGCCCAGCACCGGCCCGAGCTCCGGCATCAGACGCTCCTGTGGGTGCACCTCGGCGCCCATCGAGCGGGCGATCTCGGCCGTCCCGTCGGTCGAATCGTCCACGACCACGATCTGGTCGATGACGCCGAGCGTGCGCAACGGCAGCAGCGCCTGCAGGATCGGACCAATCGTCGCCGCCTCGTCGCGGGCGGGCAGGCAGACCGAGACGGAGCTCTGACGGTCGGCGGCGAGCCGCGCGGCCGGAAAGTCCCGGTGGGAGAACGTATGGCCCGCGTACCAGGACCGCGCCGCGATCGACATTCTCACAGGATGCCAGGCGCGATGAGGAGACTTCAGTCGCGCGGCAGGCCGGCGGTGAACGAGGCCAGTTTGGCGGGGTCCCGGAGCGGTCGGCCGTGGCCGAAGCACACCAGCGCCGGCTCGAGCGCGGACAGACGCCGCATCGACTCCCGGTTGCGGGCCGGGTCTGGGGTGAAGAACGTCTTCGGCTCGTGCAGGCCGGGGATCCCGGTGACCGTGTCGACGTTGGTGAACACATCGCCGCAGATCAGCGCCCGGTCGCTCTCGCGCCAGAACGACACGTGGCCCGCGCTGTGGCCAGGCGTGTCGAGCACCTGAAAACCGGCCACCTCGTCGCCCCCGCGGAGTCGCCGCGCCACGGGGTGACCCGGGCCGGGGAAGATCCGAGCGATCAGGTCGTTCATCGGATGGTCCGGCATGCGGTCGCGGATACGACCGTCCTCGGCCGCCGGCGCGTCCAGCTCCCCGCACCACAGCGGGATGCCCAGCGCCTCGCATACCGCGTGGCTCGAGCCCTGATGGTCGGCGTGAGCGTGGGTGAGCGCGTGCGCGTTCACGGTGCGGCCGCGCAGCTGGCGGAGGATGCGGCGCCGGGCATGGCGCGAGCCGGCGTCGATCAGCACGTCGCCGATCACGTAGACGTTGATCGCGTGAGGCGGGAATCCGTCGAGCAGGAAGAGGTCGTCGGCGAGCTGCTTCACGGCGCGGCGAGCCTATCCGGTCACGGGCGTGCGGTGCGCAGCCGGCGGGCGACGACGGCGACCCAACCGTCCTCACCGAAGCGAGCGCGCAGATCCGCGCTCGCCCCCACATGGTCGTATGGCACGCGGCGCAGCTCGAGCGCTCCGTCCTCTCCGAGCAGCGCGTAGGCGGCGCGCGGGTCGCCATCGAACGGCATGCCGACGCTACCCGGGTTGACCAGCTCGGCCCCGTCCGGGCCGCTGCGCTGAAACTGCAGGTGGGTATGGCCGAAGATCAGCCGGCGCTCTATCACCCCGCCGAGCAACTCCACGTCGGCCTCCTCGGGCTCGGGTAGAAACGAGCGCACGTCGGAGATCGGACAGCCGTGGTCGAAGCGCAGGCCACCGCGCACGAGCGCGGTCGGGAGCTCTGCAAGCTCGGCGACCACCGCGTCGCCGAGCGCCTCGCGGCACGCTGCGATCGCTCCGGGGACAACCTCGTTATCGGGCGCGGCCGCCGGATCGGCCGTCCACCGCTCGCCGTTGCCCCGGATCCAGAGCGCGTCGGGGAGCGCCCGCAACGCGGCAACCGTCTCCTGCGGATGGGGTCCGAACAGCGCGTAATCACCACCGAGCACGAACGATCGCGCGCCGGATTCCCGCGCGTCCTTGAGCGCCGCCTCGAGCGCCGCCAGATTGCCATGGATGTCGTAGAGCACGGCGATCATGGACCTCAGCTCCGCCGCTGTTCCCAGCTGAAGCCTCGGATGGCCAGCGCGATCCCGAGCACGGCCCACGCAGCGACCACGCCGAGGGCGCCGATGTTGTGGCTCAGACTGGTGCCGTGGACCATCGCCCCGGACAGCCCGTCGATCAGGTGCTTGAGCGGGAGCGCCTCGGCGATCCCCTTGAGGAAGCCCGGCGCGTTGGCGGCGTCGTAGAACACCCCGGAGACAAAGATGACCGGGAGAAACACGGCGTTGACGTAGGCCGGGGCGGAGTCGAAGTTGGGGATGGCGTGGGAGAAGGCCACGCCCAGCGAGGCAAAGCAGATCACGCCCGCCGAGACGAACACGAACAGCTCCAACCAGTCACGCGGCCAGCCGGTGCCGAAGAAGAGCCGCCCGGCGACGGTGATGATGATGATCTGCACCGCCGTGTTTGTGATCGCGTTGCCGGCAATGCCGAACAGGTAGGAGCCGCTCGGCATCGGCGTGCCCCGCATCCGCTTCAGCACTCCCTGCTCCCGCAGAAACACCATGTTGAAGGCCAGCGCCGTGAAGGTCGTGGCCATGACCGCCATCCCGGCGATCCCGGGCACGATCACGTTAAGGTCGTGCTGGTTGCCGCCGAAGATCGCGCCGAAGAAGGCCAGGAACAAGAGCGGCAGCAGGAAATTGAAGAACGCCGCGCTCGGGTTGCGCCAGAACAGTCGACGCTCCAGGCGGTATTGGCGCCAGGCAAGGCCGACGGCCTCAGGCATCGTCGCCGCTCCCGGCGGTCAGTTCGAGATACACGTCCTCAAGCGTAGGCCGACCGACTGTCAGGCCGTCGAGCCGCTCGCCGCGCGCCAGCGCCTCCCCGGTCAGCTCATGTAGGAGGGTGGTCGGATCGTCGGTGGCGCGCTCGACGGTCGTCCCGTCCCCGTTGCGATAGCTGACCGTGTACGGGGCGGAGCCACCCGCCCCGAGCTCCTCGGGCGCCCCCTCGACGATGATGCGACCGTCCTTGATGATCGCGACGCGGTCGGCCAGTGCCTGCGCCTCGTCGAGGTAATGCGTGGTCAGCAGGATCGTCTTGCCGAGGTCCCGCAGGGAGCGGATCGTCTCCCAGGCGTTGCGCCGGGCCGCGGGATCGAAGCCCGTGGTCGGTTCATCGAGGAAGATCAGCTCGGGATCGCCGACCAGCGCGAGCGCCAGATCGAGGCGCCGGAGCTGTCCGCCGGACAGGGTGCGGGCGAGCGCGTTCTCCTTGCCGGAAAGGCCCGTGAGCGAGATCACCTCGTCGACGTCGCGAGGGTGGGGATACATCCCTGCGAAGTGCTTCAAGGCCTCTCGCACCCGGATGTGCCGGTAGAGCCCGGTGGTCTGCAACACGATGCCCACGCGGGCCCGCAGCTCTCGCGAGCGCTCGCCGGGATCGAAACCGAGCACCGAAACGCGGCCGTCAGTCCGGGCCCGGTAGCCCTCGAGGATCTCGACCGTGGTCGTCTTGCCCGCCCCGTTGGGGCCGAGCAGACCGAAGACCTCGCCGCGCCGGACCTCGAACTCAATGCCCCGCACGGCCTCGAACTCTCCGTAGGCCTTGCGGAGCGCGTGAACCTCGATTGCCGGATCGGACATCTCGGTGATCATGCCAACCACGCGATAGCGTAGAAGCGTCCGTGCGCCGCGCCTGCATCGATATCGGCTCGAACACGACTCGGCTGTTGGTGGCGGAGTGCGACGGAGACGAGTTGCTCGAGGTCCATCAGGAGCGCGCTTTCAACCGAATCGGACGCGAGCTGCGGGTGGCCGGCGTGATCTCGGAGGAGAAGATCGCCGAGGTGGCCTCCGAGGTCCGTGATCAGCTCGAGCGGGCGCGAGCGCTTGGAGCCGGGGAGATCCAGGCCGTGGCCACCGCGGCGATTCGGCGGGCCGCAAACGGTGGCGCGCTCGTGGAGGCGATCCGCGCCGGCTGCGGCCTCGATGTGCGGGTCCTGTCCGGAGAGGAGGAGGCCCGGCTGGCCTTCCTCGGAGCCGCCCTGACGCTCGATCACGAGCCCGCCGGCACCGTGGGGGTGGTCGATGTCGGGGGTGGGTCCTCCGAGCTGGTGGTCGGACGTGCCTCCGGCGGCGTCAGCTGGTCGCGGTCGTTCGGCTTTGGCTCGGGCGACATCGCCGAGGAATGCCTGCACTCGGACCCACCCACCAGCGCGGAGATGACGGCTGCGCGCTCTCGCCTCAGCCGGGAGCTCGCGGGCTGTGACGCCCCGCAGCCGGCCGAAGCGGTGGCGGTCGGCGGCAGCGCCACCTCGCTGCGCCGGCTGGCCGGCCCGACCCTTGACCGCCGCACCTTCCAGCGCACGCTCGAGCTGCTGATGAGCCAGCGGGCGTCCGAGGTGGCCGGTCGTTTCATGCTCGATCTCGAGCGGGTGCGGCTGCTGCCCGCCGGGCTGCTGATCCTGGAGGCGGCCGCGGCCGCGTTTGGGAGCGCCCTGCAGATCGGGCGCGGCGGCGTCCGCGAGGGCGTGCTCCTGGAGGCCGGCCGGTGAGGGAGCCGGAGCTCCCCGGGCCGGACCCACGCGAGCCGCCGCTGCCCCCGCGCGAGGCACTGGCGGATGTCCGCATCCGCGCCCCCACCCGCGGCAATCGCCGGCTCGAGCAGCTGCTGGACGCCGTTAACGCCGACGACCAGGTGAAGGCGTGGTGGCTCGTCTCCGCGGTCAATGCCACCCGGCGCCTGGGCATGTCTGATCACTCTTGGGTCCATATCCAAATCGTCCTCAACATCGGCCTGCGGCTCGCGCGGCTGCTGTTCCGTCGCGGTGTGACGCCCAGCGTCGTCACCGATTTCGGGCTCAGCGACCGCGATGCCGAGGTGGTGATCGCGGCCGGCTGCCTGCTGCATTGCGTCGGGATGTCGATCCATCGCGACGATCACGAGCGCTACAGCCTGTTCCTCACCGCCGACAAGATCGGCTCGCTTCTCGCCGATGTCTACGAGGAGCCGGAGCGTACGATCATCGCCGCCGAGGCACTGCATGCGATCATCGGTCATCGGCGCCAAGGCAATCCGTTCACGATTGAGGCCGGGATCGTGCGCGTGGCCGACGCCCTGGACATGGCCCGAGGCCGCTCGCGCGTCCCGTTCGAGGCCGGCCATCAAAACATCCATTCGCTCTCGGCCTACGCGATCGAGGAGGTGAAGATCTCGCCCGGCCGTGACCGGGCCGTCCGGGTGGAGATCGAGATGTCCAACAGCGCGGGGATCTTCCAGGTCGACGAGCTGCTGGCCACCAAGCTGCGCGGATCGGGACTCGAGGAGCACATCGAGGTGATCGCGCGGATCGAGGCCGAGCACGAGCAACGCCTAATTCCGGTATTTCGGATCTGACGCCGGGCTTAGGCCTCTCCGCCGGACGGTCGATACATGAGGAGATGGACTGGAAGCCTTCGCGCGGGATGCTTGTCGCTGGCCTGGGCGTGATCGCCCTCCTCTTTCACCTTGCCCACGGGCAGCTCGGCCTCGGCGGCCATGCGCTCGACAACTTCGCCTTCAACTGGGTCTATGACGCCGTGATCATCGGGGGCGCCGTGTCGTGCCTGGTCCGCGGGATACGGGTCAAGGCCGAGCGGGTCCCCTGGCTGCTGCTCGGCCTCGGGCTTGGGTTCGACGCCGCGGGCGAGGTCTACTACTCGCTCGTATTCGGGAGCTCGGGCAATCCGCCTTCGCCCTCGGTGGCCGACGCGCTCTACCTGCTGTATTACCCGACGGCGTACGTGGCCCTGGTACTGCTGATGCGTGAGCGGATGGCCGGCTTCAGCCCCAGCACGTGGTTGGACGGCGCGATCGCGGCGCTCACAGCGACCTCGGTGATCGCCGCGCTCCTCTTCGACCCCATCGTTCACGTGGCCACCCAGGGTGACGCGCCGGCGGTGGCCACGAACCTGGCCTATCCGATCGGAGATCTGATCCTGCTGGCGGTGGTTGCCGGGGCGTTCGCCCTCTGCGGCTGGCGCCCGGGACGCTCGTGGCTGCTGCTCGGCATCGGGCTGGCCATGACCGCCCTCGCCGACACGTTCTACGTGTGGGCGAGCGCCAAGGGGAGCTACGTCGTCGGCGGGGTCCTCGATTCGCTGTGGGTTGCGTCGGCGCTCATGATTGGGACTGCCGCCTGGCAGCCGGCGCCGCGGCGGCGACCGCGCGCGGTGGAGGGCTGGCGGATGCTGGTGATTCCCGGCGTGTTCGGCTTCGTCGCCCTGTCGGTTCTGGTGCTGGCCGGTGTCCGGCACGTCAATCCGCTCGGGCTGTCACTCGCGGCGCTGGCGCTCGTGTTCGTGATTCTGAGGGCGGGGTGGACGTATCGCGAAAACCTGCTGCTCCTTGCCATCACCCGCCGCGAGGCGGTCACCGATGCACTGACCGGGCTGGGCAACCGGCGTCTGATGACCACCGACCTCGATCATGTCATGGCCGAGGTGAACGGGTCGCGGCCCGCGATCCTGATCATGTTCGACCTCAATGGCTTCAAGCTCTACAACGACCACTTCGGTCATCTCGCCGGTGACACGCTGCTCGCTCATCTGGGGAGGCGTCTGGCTGCGTCGGTGAGCCACGCCGGCCGCGCCTACCGCATAGGCGGTGACGAGTTCTGCGTCCTGTTGACCGATGATCTCGCCAACGCCGACATCCACGCGGCCGCCGCGCTGGCGGCGCTGGCCGTGTCAGGCGAGGGCTTCACGGTGACCGCGTCGCACGGGAAGGTGTCGCTGCCGCTCGAGGCGCAGACAGCCACCACGGCGCTGCGGCTCGCCGATGACCGGATGTACGCCGAGAAGGGCGGCGGCCGTGCGTCGGCGGGGCAGCAGACCCATGACGTGCTGCTCGGGCTCCTGCGCGAGCGGCAGCCCGATCTGCACGAGCACCTCCGCCACGTCGGCGAGCTCGCGGTCTTGGTCGGCCGCCGGCTGGGCATGCAGGGTGAGGCGCTCGACGAACTGCGCCGTGCCGCCGAGCTGCACGACATCGGCAAGGCGGCGATCCCCGACGCCATCCTCGCCAAGCCGGGGCCGCTGAACGAAGACGAGTGGATGTTCATGCGCCGCCACACGCTGGTCGGCGAGCGGATCCTGGCTGCCGCCCCGGCGCTCGCTCCGGTGGCCCAGATCGTCCGCTCGAGCCACGAGCGCTGGGACGGCAGCGGCTACCCCGACGGTCTGTCCGGCGAGGCGATCCCGCTCGGGGCGCGAATCGTGGCCGTGTGCGACGCCTTCGACGCCATCACCACCGAGCGCCCCTACGCCGCGGCCGAGGGCGCGGACGCGGCGATCGGCGAGCTGCGCAGCTGCGGCGGCACCCAGTTCGACGCCCGAGTCATCGAGGCCTTTGCCGCAGCCTGGGCGCAGGCCCGCGCCGCCGAGGCCGACGCCAGCCCCGCGGACGTCGCCGCCTCAAGCCTGCTCCGGTGAGCGGCCGGCGCGGCCGCGCCTACCAGTGCACGCCGCGCATTAGGTGCGCGAGCGCGACCTGCTCGGTCGAGGCGCGCTCGCCGGGATCCTTCTCTCCCTTGGCGGCCGCGGAGTCGGGAAACACCTTGTAGGCGGTGGAGAGGATCTGGTCGACCGCCTTGGGCATGAGCGCGTAGGCGACCTCGCCGAACGTGCCTAGGCGGGTGTTGATCTGCTTCGGCTTGGCACGGATCGCCTCGCAGACGAGGTCGGCGGCCTCGTCGGGGGAGATCGTCGGGAAGCTGTCGTAGATCTTGGTCGGGGCGATCATCGGCGTGCGCACGAGCGGCATGTGGATGGTGGTGAAGTGGACGTTGTCGCCGATGCACTCCGAGCCGACCACCCGCGTCCACGCGTCGAGGGCCGCCTTGGAGGCCACATAGGCGGAGAAGCGTGGTGGGTTGGTCTGTACGCCGATCGACGAGACGTTGACGATCAGACCGCAGCGGCGCTCCCGCATGTGCGGCAGCAGACCCATGATCAGCTTGATCGTGCCCAGGTAATTGAGCCCGACCGTCCGCTCGAAGTCGTGAAAACGGTCGTAGGAGAGCGCGATTGAGCGGCGAATCGAGCGCCCGGCGTTGTTGATCAGCACGTCGACGGCGGGATGGTCGGCGAGCACGTGGTCGACCAGCGCATCGACCGAGGCCGGGTCGGAGATGTCGGCCGAATACGCGTAGGCCGTGCCGCCCATGTCCTCGATCTCCTGCCGGGTCTCCTCGAGCTTGTCAGCTCTGCGCGCGACGAGCAGCGGGATGCCTCCAGCACGGGCGATCTTGAACGCCGCCGCCTTGCCGATCCCGCTCGAGGCACCGGTGATCAGCACGGTCTTGCCGTTCACGGCCCCTTCGAAGCTGCGGTCCTTGAACAGGTCGGGATCGAGGTTGCGCTCCCAGTAGTCCCACAGTTTCGTCGCGTAGCTGTCCAGCGGCGGGACGGAGATGCCGCTCCCCTCGAGCGTCCGCTCGGTGTCGCGGGTGTCGAACTGCGCCGTCAGCCCAACGTAGCTGAGCACCTCGTCGGGGATGCCGAAGTCGGCCAGCACGGCCCGCCGCACGTTCCCTGCCGCGGGCAACTGCATCAGCATCGACAGCGTGCCCTTGGGCAGCGCGTTGAGCAGCTTGGTGTCGATGCGCATCGACATCTGCGGCGCGTGGGCCGCGGCGGCGATCGTGTTCATGACCTCGCCGGAGCGCTGCGACTTGGGGTTGGTCAGATGGAACGCCTGGCCGTCGAGCCCGGGTTGATGGGCGATGTGATCCATCGACGCGGCGACGAAGTCGACGGGCACGATGTTCGTATAGCCAAGCTCGGGGCCGACCAGGGGGAACCAGCCGGGCAGGTAGTACCGGAGCATCTTGATCGCGGTGAAGAAGTAATACGGACCGTCGATCTTGTCCATCTCGCCGGTGTGCGAGTTGCCGACGACGATCGCCGGCCGGTACACGCGCCAAGGCACGGTGGTCTGCGTCCGGGCGATCTTCTCCGCCTCGAACTTGGTCCGGTGGTACGGATGGTCGAGCTTCTGGCCCTCGTCGAACATGTCCTCGCGGAACAGCCCCTTGTAGAGGCCGGCCACGGCGATCGAGGAGGCGTGGTGAAAGCAACCGGCCTCGATCGCGTTGGCGAGCCGCACAGCGTTTCGAGTGCCCTCGACGTTGGCGATGCGATTGCGCTCCTCGTCGGCGGTCATGTCGTAGATCGCGGCGAGGTGGAAGAAGTGATCGATCTGCCCGCTCAGTGCCGCGGCGTCCTCTTCGGAGAGGCCGAGGCGAGGCTGCCCGAGGTCCCCGATCACTGGGCGGATCCGCTCGGCGGCGTCGGGGGCGTTCGCCGACCATTTCTCGGTGATCAGGGCGTCGAGCTTGTCTCTCGAGCCGTCGCGCACGAGCACGTGAATGTCGCCGTCGCGCCCCAGCAGCTGCTCGACGAGGTGACGCCCGATGAACCCCGTCGCGCCCGTGACGAAGTAGCTCACCCGCGCCCCCGAGGCTGCCCGCTACCAGCCGCCGCGCCAGTCGGCGCTGGCTGCGCGCCGCTTGGCGGCATCCATCCGCGCATGCTTGCGCTTGTCAAGCCGCCACTGGATCAGCGAGAGGATGAGGATCACCGTCGGGAAGAACGCGATCACGATGAACATCGCGTTGGTGATCACCTTGTCGTTCGTCTCGCCGTACCAGCCCTGACCGCCACCGGACTCAGCCCCGATGGCTGTGGGAGCCAGTGTCAGCAGGGTCACCCCCACCAGCAGCAGCGCGGCGGTGAAGCGTCGACGGATCATTGCCGCCAAGCCTATCGCAGGTTCAGGCTGCGGCTGCGGCTGATCGCGGCGAAACCGCCGCGATGGCCTCGAGCAGCACCGGGTTGTATTCCGCCCCGCGGGCGACGACCTCCATGTGCCGCAGCGGTGTCTCGAATACCGGGCCGCCTGCCGCCGCGGCCAGCTCACGCTGCTTGCGCGGGGAGACGAGCTCGTCGCGAGTGGTGATGAGGACCGCGATCGTGGACGGCACCGAGCCGAGCCATGGCCGTGAGTCGAAGCGGCCGAGCTCACGGCCCGCCTCCGTGATGTCCCGAGGCGAGTGGCGCATCAGCTCCGACTGCAGCCACACCGTGCGCTCGGATTCCTGCAGCCGGGCCCGGCGCAGCCCGGCTCGGTAGGTGGATCGCGGAGCGAGGATCAGAGCCAGTCCGAGCGCGCCGAGCCCGCGGAACTCTCGCTGGGCGCGCGGGTCCTGCCAGTGCTGGGCGGTTCCGCTGAGCACGACTCCGCTCACCACGTCGGGGTGCTGGCGGGCGAGGAGCTGGGCGATCGCCCCGCCCATCGAGTAGCCGACGATTGTCGCCGGGACCGCATCGAGCTCGCGCAGCACCCCCGCTCCGTCGGCGGCGCAATCGGCAAGCCGGAAGCGGTCGAGTGATCGCAGCCCCCGGCCGTGGCCGCGATGGTCGATGGCCAGCACGCGCAGGCCGGCGCGCTGGAGCGCAGCGTAGGCAGCGCACCAGTTGAGGTCGGCCGTGGCCATCCAGCCATGCAGCAGCATCACCACTGGGCCGTCGCCACCGGTATCGCGAAGGAAGAACTCGCCGCGGCCGGGAACGGTGACCGTCCGCGCCGGGGGCAGCGCCACCGGTGGCTCGGGCGGAAAGGACGGGACACGCATCGCCGCCATGCTACCCAGGCCACGGCTTCCTACCATCCGGGGCATGGCGGTGGTGATCGCATCGGATCTGGGCAAGGACATGGCCGGCGAGCCCCTGCTCAGGAACATCTCGTTCAAGCTCGAGCGCCGCGACCGCATGACCCTGTCCGGGCGCAACGGCGCGGGCAAGACCACGCTGCTGCGGATGCTCGCCGGAGAGGCCACGGTCGACGCGGGCGAGCTGGTGCTGTCCAAGGGGGCCAAGGTCTCGCTGCACGATCAGCGCCCCCCGCGGGATCGGGCGCTGTCTCTGCGCGACTACGTGCTGGCGGGGGCGCCCGAGCTGGTGGCGATCGAGCAGGATCTGGGCGAGCTGGAGCAGGCGATGGCGGCGGGGAGCCATGATGAGGTCACGCTCAACCGCTACGCCGATGCCCAGGCCCGGCTCGAGCACGCCGGCGGATACCGCTGGCGCGAGCGAGCCCTCGCGACCCTGCACGGACTCGGCTTCCACGACGGCGATCTCGATCGCTCGCTGGACACGTTCTCCGGCGGCGAGCTGACGCGGGCATCGCTCGGCCGGGCGCTGGCCGGCGACCCCGACCTGCTGCTGCTCGACGAGCCCACCAACCATCTCGACATCGCCTCGCTGGAGTGGCTCGAGCAGCACCTGGTCGCGCTCGACGCGGCGATCGTCCTCGTCGCCCACGACCGCTGGTTCCTCGAGGCCGTCGGCACCTCGGTGCTCGAGCTCGAGGGCGGCCGCGGCAAGTTCTTCCCCGGAACCTGGCACGGGTGGCGCAAGGAGAAGGCCGCCCGCGAGCTCGCGCTGGGGCGGGCGATCGAGCGCCAGCAAGCCGAGATCGACCGGCTCGAGCGCTTCGTCACCCGCTTCCGGGCCGGCACGCGCGCTCGCCAGGCCCAGTCACGGGCGAAGAAGCTCTCGAAGATTGAGCGGCTGTCCCCCGGCGCCGCGGACGGCGCCGAGCTCGAGTTCGCGTTCAAGCCGCCCGAGCGCAGCGGGCGGGTGGTGTTCGAGATGCTCGACGGCCGAGTCTCGGTCGGCGACCGCGTCCTGCTCGAGCACTGTGAGCTGTGGCTCGAGCGCGGCGAGCACGTCTCGGTGGTCGGCGCCAACGGCTCCGGCAAGACGACGCTGATCGAGACGATGGCCGGTCGGCGGGAGATGGGGGAGGGGGTGCCGCTCGTCACCGGCAAGCTGCGCACCGGTCACAACGTCAAGATCGGCTTCCTCTCCCAGCACACGGCGGAGCTGGCCGGCGGCACGGCGCGGACGGTGCTCGAGGCCGCGCAGCACGCCACCGGGCTTACGCCGAACAAGGCGCGCGCCCTGCTCGGCAGCTTTCTCTTCTCCGGGGAGCAGGCCGAGAAGCCCCTCGACGGACTCTCCGGAGGGGAGCGGCGGCGCCTGTCGCTGGCCATCCTCGTTCAGTCGGGGGCCAACGTGCTGATTCTCGACGAGCCCACCAACCACCTCGACCTTGAGAGCCGCGAGGCGCTCGAGCAGGCGCTGGCCACGTTCCCCGGCTCGCTCTTGCTGATCTCGCACGATCGCGCGCTTCTGGACGCCGTCGGCAGCCGCACGATCGCCTTCGAGGGCGGCTCGCTGCGTAGCTACGTGGGCGGCTGGGCGGAGTACCTGCGCGTGCGCGAGGAGCGATCCGAGCCACCGCCCAGGCGCAGCCCCGAGCCCGCGGCCCGTCCAGCCAAGGGGGGGCAGTCCGGGCGGTCGCGGCCGCAGTCCCGGCGGTCGGCGAAGTCTGGGCGTCCGGCGAAGAAGGAGCGCGCCGGCGACTCAGCCGGCGGCCTCGAGCGCCAGATCGAGGAGGCCGAGGCGACCCTGCGGGCGCTCGAGGAGGAGCTCTCCGATCCCGCCGCGTGGGCCGATCCCGCACGCAGCGCGCGCTCCAGCGAGCGCCATCACGAGGCCAAGGCGGCGGTGGAGGAGCTCTACCGCCGGTGGGAGCAGGTTGCGGGCTGAGGCGGTCGCAGGCCCTTGCCGGGGACGTGGGGAAACCTGGGCACCACTCTGCGGGCCAGAATTCCCCACGTCGGGATCGACGGTCCTGACGCTTCGTTAACACACATCCGCCCGCGGCGGCCGTAGTCTTATCCGGCCTTGGGGAAACGTCGCGTCCATCTTTGGCTCCTCGCCACACTCGGTGTACTGATCGCGCTGGCCGGTATCGCGGTCGCGGCCGGAAGCGGGGGAGTGGGCCGGATCTCGCCGGCGCAGCACATCGTTCCCGACGGGCGCCGGCTCCGGCCACCCGGCCAACTGGTCACCCTCGGCCATTTCCCCACCGGGGGTGCGCTGACCCCAGACGGCCGCTTCCTGTGGGCGGTGTCGACCGGCCGTGCGCTCAACGATGTCCGCATCGTGTCGGTGAGCGGCCGCCACCCCCGTGTGATCCAGGTTCTGGGCCTGCCCGGCGCCTCGGGTGGCATCGCCATCGACCGCACGCAGCCGCTCGTGTACATCTCCGGTCTGGCCGACTCGAGCAACCGTGACGAGCGGCGCCCCGGCCTCCCCGGGCGTCAGGGCGACGTGATCCATGTGTTCCGCTACAACCAGCGGACCGGGCGTGCGTCGGAAACGGGCACGATCGCGGTGCCGCCGCCGTCCTCGGCCCCGGTGCCGCAGAACTTCCCGCCCAAGAAGTCGGGCTACCTGTCCTGGCCTGACCGGCTGGCCATCTCGCCCACCGGGCGGACGTTGCTGGTGCCTCTGAACCTGGCTGACGCCGCCGCTGTGATCGACACGACGACCCACTCCGTCCGCTACGTGCCCACCGGGCCCTACCCCTACGGCGCCGCGATCCTGCCCGACAATCGCACCGGCCTCGTGTCCAACGAGGGACCCGGGACGGTGTCGGTGATCAATCTGCGCAGCGCCACCAAGGTGAAGGACATCCAGGTCGCCGCCAACCTGTCCCACCCCGAGGGGATCGCGCTCGATCCGTCGGGCCGCCACGCCTACGTGGCCATCGCCAACGAGGACCAGGTGGCAGCGATCGACACCCGCAGTCTGACTGTGTCCAAGGTGCTCTCGGTCCAGCGATCACAAGGCGGCGGGGAGTCGCCGGTGGCGCTGGCCGTCACCCCTGACGGGCGTCGGCTCGTCGTGGCCGAGTCCGCGGCCGACGAGCTGTCGGTCTTCGCGCTCCCGTCGGGCTTCCTGCTCGGCCGGATCCCCACCGCCGAATACCCCGCCGACGTCGAGCTGACCGCGCATCAGCTGATGTGGATCGCCGCCAAGGGCTTCGGTGCCGGCGCCAACCCCAACGGACCGAATCCGTTTCTCACCAACGACGACAACCTGCTTCTTCATCCGGGTACCGCGGTGCTCAGCTCCGGCCGCGCGGGAGTCATGCCGTTTCCCAGCGACCGTCAGATCGTGCTGATGAGCGCGGCCGCCAATCGGCAGATCATCCCGATCAACTACGTGCGCGCCCCGCGGGGCACCCCGATCCGGCCGAACGGGCCGATCAAGCACGTGTTCTACATCGTGCGTGAGAACCGCACCTACGACCAGGTGCTCGGCGACGACCCCCGAGGGGACGGCGACCCCGAACTGACGCTGTTCGGGCGGCGGATCACGCCCAACCTACACGCCCTGGTTCAGCGCTTCCCGTTGCTCGATCACGTGTACGCCGACTCCGAGGCCTCGATCGACGGGCACTTCTGGACGAGCGCCGCCGCCGTGTCGGATTATGTGCAGAAGAACTGGCAGCAGAACTATGCGGGCCGCAACCGCCCGTACGACTTCGGCGCGTACACGATCACGTGGCCCGGAACCGGGTTCCTGTTCGACCGTGCGCAGCGCCAGGGCATCTCCTATTTCAACTACGGCGAGGCGGTCGCGGGCACGGTGCCGCCAAACGTGCTCAAGATCGTCGGCGTGACGGACAAGGACAGCGGCCCAGCGCAGGACAAGCTCGAGACAGAGAAGTTCGCCCATTCAAACCTCGGCTATCCGTTCGGCTGCTATCCGAATGATCTCTCCATTGGCACCGATTCGATTGCCCAGTCGCTTGCGCACCAACGGCGGGAGACGTTCGATTCCTCCGTTCCGCCCGGCGCCGCCGCTAACTCCGAGTCGCGCTTCTCGTGCTTCAAGCAGACCTTCGACCAGCAGGTCGCCTCAGGCACCGTGCCCGCATTCAACTACATGATCCTGCCGAGCGATCACACCAACGGGGTCACGCCGGGGGAGCGCTCGCCGCGGGCGATGGTGGCCGAGAACGACTACGGAGTCGGACAGATTGTCGACCTGATCTCGCACTCAAAGGTGTGGCGTTCGTCGGCGATCTTCGTGATCGAGGACGACTCGCAGGATGGCGCCGACCACGTGGATGCGCATCGCATGCCGGGAGCGGTGTTCAGCCCGTACACCCGCCGGGGCGCGGTCATCCACACGCGCTACGACATGCTGTCGTTCATCCGCACGATGGAGCTGATCCTCGGCATGCATCCGCTCGCCCTCGGTGATGCGGTCGCCACGCCGATGTACGACGCATTTCAGTCCACTGCGTCGAACGCCGCCCCCTACAACGCGATCGCGCCGACGTATCCGCTGCTCGAGCGCAACCCCAATACCGCCGTCAACCGCGCGCTCACCAAGGGCTACAACTTCCGCGCTCGCGACGAGGTGCCGCAGTACGTGTTCGATCGGGTGCTCTGGTACGCGACTCACGGCGCCCGTTCGCAGGCGCCGCCACCCGGCCCCGGGGCGGTGAAGGGCCAGTGAGGCGCGCGGTCATGCGCCTGGCGCTCGCCGCGCTGGCCTGCTCCGGGCTGGCGGTGGCCCCGGCGGGGGCGGCCGCGAGGCTCCCGCCGATCAAGCACGTGTTCATCATCATGCTCGAGAACAAGACCTACGATGAGACCTTCGGCTTCCTCTCACCGGCGCCCTACCTGTCGTTGACGCTGCCGGCCAAGGGCGCGCTGGTGCCCAACTTCTACGGGGTCACCCACTTTAGTCTCGGCAACTACCTCGCCCTGATCAGCGGCCAGGGCTCCAACCCTGCCACGCAGATCGACTGCCAGGTGTTCACGAACGTGCTCCCGGGGACGATCGGCGCCGACGGCCAGGCCGCGGGCAAGGGCTGCGTCTATCCGGCCACGGTGAAGACGATCGCCGACCAGCTCTCCGCTGCCGGGCTGAGCTGGAAGGGCTACATGGAGGACATGGCCAACCGCGCCGGCCAGCCGCACACATGCCGGCACCCGACGATCGGGACGCCGGACTCGACGCAGAAGGCCCGTCTCGGCGATCAGTACGCGGCGCGCCACAACCCGTTTGTGTACTTCCACTCGCTGCTCGACAGCGGCGCGTGCGCCAGCCGCGACGTCCCGCTCGGCCGGCTCAGCGGCGATCTGACCTCGGCCGCGCGGACTCCGAACCTCTCACTGATCTCGCCGAATCTGTGCAACGACGGCCACGACTCGCCGTGCGTCGACGGGCGTCCCGGCGGCCTTGTCGGGATCAACGGCTTCCTCTCCACCTGGGTGCCTCGGATCCTCGCCTCACCGGCCTACCGTTCCGGTGGGCTGCTCGCGGTTCTGTTCGACGAGGCCGGCGGCACCGATGCCAGCGCGTGCTGCGGCGAGCCCCCGTTCCCCAATGCGATGGGCACCAACGGCGGCCCCTTCCCGGGGCCCGGGGGCGGGCGCACGGGAGCGGTGCTGCTCTCGCCGTTCATCGACCCCGGTACGATCGACCTCTCGCCGGCCAACGACTTCACCACGCTCCGCAGCCTCGAGGACCTGTTCGGGCTGGGGCACCTCGGATACGCGGCGCGCCCGCACCTGGCGACGTTCGGCGCGGACCTGTACACGTGCTTCACCCAGCGCAACCCGCACGCCCGTCGCGGCACGCTGCCACGGGGCGCGGAGATCAAGCTCGCGGTGATCGGCCAAGGCACCGCGAGGCGGCCGATGGTCGAACTCAAGCTGTGGCATCCGGGCCGGATCGCCGTGCAGGTCCCCGCGGGCCGGCACGGCCAGCGGACCCTCCGGGGACCGCGATCGGCGGGCGCCTGCCAGCTGGTCAAGATCGGCCTTCCGGCCGACCACGGCCGCCTCACGCTCACCGCTCGGGCCTTTGGCGGCGCCGAGCGGCGTATCCTTACCTACTAGCGATGAGCAAGAACGTTCGCAATGTGCTGATCGTGCTGGCGATCGCCGCGCTTGTGGCGCTGCTCCCCGGTGGGGGCACGGGCGCCACGGTGGCTCTCCAGGCGGTGTCCCTCGCGTTCCTGGCCGCGCTGGCCTGGGTAGCCGCGGTCCAGTACCGCGAGCATCGGGTCACTCTGTATTCGCTCGGCGATCGCTCACGGGGGGTCCTCTACGCCGCCGTCGCCGTGGCCACATTGACGCTAACCGCCACCTCGCGGATGTGGGCCTCGCCGGCGGGCGAGATTGCCTGGCTCGCGCTGCTGGCCGGGTCGGTGTACGCGGTGGTCGCCGTCGTGCTGCGGGCGCGCCGGTACTAGCTCAGCGCGCGGCGACCGCGGCAGGCGCTTCCGGCGCCTCAGCGGCCGCCCCGACGGTGACCGGAATGCCGTTGAGCACCGCGTTGCCTGAGACCGGGTCGACGAGTAGCTCGTCGGCCAGCGTGTTGCTGTTGGTGCCCGGGCTGCGCGAGGCCACGCCCTGACGCGCGCCGGGGGCGTCGTGACCCCAGCCGTGGGGGAGGCTGACCACCCCGGGCATCACCGTGTCGGTGACCTCCACGGGAGCGACGACAATTCCCGTGCGCGAGCGGACCGTGGCCGGCTCCCCGTCGGTGAGGCCGAGGCGACCGGCGTCGTCGGGATGCACGAGGAGCGTGCAGCGGGGCTTGCCTTTGGCCAGCATCGGCAGGTTGTGCATCCACGAGTTGTTGGAGCGCAGCTGGCGGCGGCCGATCAGCACCAGCTCGTCCTCTGCGGCCGCCGACCCCAGGGCGTCGCGGAGGCGCTCGACGTCGCCGACCAGCTCGGTCGGGGCCAGCTCGATCTGGCCGCTCGCGGTGCGCAGCGCGTCGGGCAGCCGCGGCTGGAGCGGGCCGAGGTCGACCCCGTGGGGCGCGGCCTCGAGCGCCGCCAGCGACAGGCCGGGACCAGAAGAGCGCGCCCCGAAGCCGTCACCGTACGGGCCGGCTCGCAGCATCAGGTCGAGCAATCGCTCCGGTCCCACGCGTGGCTCGAGCGCGGCGAGGATGTCATCGGCATTGCGCCCGAACAGGGGCGACTCGGGTGTGGCCAGCTCCCGCGCGATCAGCGCTCGGGCCACGGTCTCGTCCAGCGTCGGCACGTCGGCGTGAGCGCCGAGGCCGGCGGCGATTCCGGTCAGCCGCAGCAGCGTGACCCACTCGTCGGGTAGGGCCGGGTCGGGCTCAAGCGCCGGCGCCGAGTAGTGGGCGACGTTGCGGACCGCGAACAGATACAGCGCGAGGTCGTAATGCGGGCGCCGCAGCGGTGACGGCGCAGGGAGGATCACGTCGGCGTGCCGCGTGGTCTCATTGACGTACACGTCGACGCTGACCATGAAGTCCAGCTCGCCGAGCGCCGCCTCGAGGCGGGAGCTGTTGGGCGTCGAGATCACGGGGTTGCCGCTGACCGTGATGAGCGCCCTGATCTGCCCGTCACCCGGTGTGTCGATCTCCTCGGCCAGGCACGCCACCGGCAGCTCGCCGAAGATCTCGCCGAGTCCCCGCACCCGGCTCTGCCAGCGGCCGAACCGCGCGCCGCGCCCCCGGCCGGGGCTTCCCGCGGCGTTGGAGTGGCCGGCCGCGCCGAGCGGGAACATCGCCCCACCCGCCCGGTCGAGGTTCCCGGTGAGGAAGTTGAGCACGTCGACCAGCCAGCTGGTCAGCGTGCCGAAGACCTGGGTGCAGGTGCCGATCCGTCCGTACACCGCCGCCGTCGGGGCCTCCACAAGCTCGCGGGCGATCCGCCGGATCGCGTTGGGATCGATCCCGCACGCCGGGGCGACCGCTTCGGGAGAGAACGGCTCGGCGAGCTCGCGCACCCGATCGAGACCGTCGGCGAGCTCGAGCAGGCGCGCCTCGGGCGTCGCCAGCCCCTGGGTGAGCAGCACGTGGACGAGCGCGAACAGCAGCAGCGCGTCGCTGCCCGGGCGGATGAAGTGATGCTCGCTGGCCTCTTCCGCCGTCCGCGTGCGCCGGGGGTCGAGAACGACGATCTTCCCGCCCCGGGCCCGGATCGCCCGCAGCCGGCCGCGGGCATCGGGCGCGGTCATCAGGCTGCCGTTGGATGCCAGCGGGTTGGCGCCCAGGATCAGCAGGTGATCGGTACGGTCGAGATCGGGCACGGCCACCGTCGTGCCGGTTCCGAACATCAGCGCGCTGGCCATCTGCTTGGGGAACTGATCGACCGTGCTGGCCGAGAACACGTTGCGCGATCCGATCGCCCGCAGCAGCACCGTGTTGTAGAGCAGGTTCGATAGGTTGTGGGCGTTGGGATTACCGAGGTAGGCGCCGACGGAATTGCGGTCCTCGGCGATGATCGGCGCGAGCCGGCGGTCGATCAGCTCCAACGCCTCGTCCCAGCTCGCCTCGGCGAAGCTGCCGCCCGGCTGGCGGATCAACGGTGTGCGAATCCGGTCGGGGTCCGCGTGCAGCTCCTTGAGCGCCGCGCCCTTGGGACAGATGAACCCGTGACTGAAGACGTCCTCACGATCGCCGCGGACGCCGACGAGCTGCTCGCCGTCCAGCCTCAGCTCAAGGCCGCACGTGGCCTCGCACAGCGGGCAGGTGCGCAGGGCGGTGCGATGGCCGTTCACGCTGGCGGGCATGACCTCGCCAGAGGTTACTGTTCCGGGGAGCGCAATCGGGAAAAGGAGCTGACATGACGCTGGGGCGAAAGCTGGTCGTCGAATTCATCGGGACGTTCTTCCTCGTCTTCACGGTGGGGATGGCCACGAATCCGAAGACCGGCGCCGGAGCCCTGGCGCCACTGGCCATCGGCGCCGTATTGATGGTGATGGTGTTCGCCGGCGGCCACATCTCGGGCGGCCACTACACCCGGCCGTGAGCACGGCCGTCCTGCTCCGAGAGAAGATGACCTCGCGCGAGTTCGTCAACTACATCGGGGTCCAGTTCGTTGCGGCCATCGTGGCCGCGCTCGTCGTCCGCGTCGTCAGCGGCGGCGGTCACGCTGCCCCGCCCCCCGGCATCGGCAAGATCTTCCTCGTCGAGTTCCTCTTCACTTTCGCCCTCGGCTACGTGGTCCTCAACGTGGCCACCGCGCGGGGCACCGAGGGCAACTCGTTCTACGGCCTCGCCATCGGCTTCACCATCGCGGCCGGGGCCTTCGCGGTCGGCGGAATCTCGGGCGGCGCCTTCAACCCGGCGGTCGCGCTCGGCGCCTGCATCATCGGGATCATCAAGTGGAGCCACATCTGGATCTACCTGATCGCGACGCCACTCGGCGGTGCGGCGGCGGCGATCGCATTCCTCTACGTTCAGCCCGGTGAGAAGGCGGAGGGAGACATCGAGGCCGCGCGGGCATCGGATGGGACCGGGCCATAGAGTCGGGGCGGGGCCGGCGTGAGCCGCCGACGGCGGGAGGCACTCGGCGACTGGCTCACCATCCTAGGGGCCCTGGCGCTGTTCGCGTCGCTGTTTCTCACCTGGAGTCACCAGTTCTCCGCCGCCTTCCTGTCCCGGTCGGTCGGGTCCGATCTGCTCCGCGGGGTCCCGCATGATCCGACCGCCTGGCAGCTGTACTCCGCGGTCGATGTGCTGCTGGCGCTGCTGGCGGGGGCGTTGGTGGCGGTGGCGTTGGTCGGCAACCGGGTGGCTCGGATGGTCGCAATGCCCGCTGCCGCGGTCGGTCTCGCCTTCTCGCTGCACGCGCTGAGCCGCCCTCCGACCAACGGCGCCAACCTGTTCGATCCGTCGCTCGGCGTGCCCGCCTACGCCTCAAGCTCACCGACGGCTGGGGTGGGAGAGACGGTGGCCATCGCCGGGCTCGGGCTGGCCCTCGTCGGGCTGCTGCTGTCGCTCAGCGCCGACTGACGGTGGCCGACGCGGCGGCCTCGTGGACACCGTCGAGACGCCGCGCCGCTTCTATCCTCGGCGTAGCATGTCGATCATCACGCTAGACAGGCGACGGGAGCTCCCGGATGAGCCCGGCGTCTACCTCTTCCGCAACTCCCGCGGGCGGGTGATCTACGTCGGCAAGGCGAAGTCGATCCGCAAGCGGGTCGCGTCGCATTTTTCCAACCCCAGCACGCGCGCCGGGCGCGACCTGCTGCCGATGATCGACCACATCGAGGCGCTCGTCGTGCACACCGAGGCCGAGGCACTGCTGGCCGAGCAGAACTTCATCAAGCAGTACAAGCCCCGGTTCAACATCCGGCTGCGCGACGACAAGTCCTATCCGTACATTGCGATCTCGCTCGACGAGGATTTTCCCCGGGTCTACTTCACCCGGGAGCGCCACCGCCGCGACCGTGCCTACTTCGGCCCGTTCTCCAACGCGAAGCGCGTGCGCTCCACGCTCGACGTGCTCGGCAAGGTGTTCATGTTCCGCTCGTGCGAGGGCCCCGAGCCAGGCCGCCGCAGCGGCTCGCCCTGCCTGGACTACTACATCAAGCGCTGCGAGGCGCCGTGCGTGGGCTACGTGAGCCGGGAGGATTACCGCGCGGGCATCGACGGCGTGATTGCCTTCCTCTCCGGCCGCTACCGCGAGATCGAGCGCGTGCTCGAGCAGTCGATGCGGGCGGCATCGGCCGAGCAGCGCTTCGAGGACGCCGGCCGCGAGCGCAACCGCCTCCGCGCGGTGCGCTCGCTGCTCGAGCGCCAGCGGGTGGCCAATGACGCCGTCGGGACGCTCGATGCGATCGCCGTCGCCGTCGGAGAGGGGGAGGCCAACGCCCAGGTCTTCCAGGTCCGTGACGGGATCCTCTCCGACCGCCAGAGCTTCTATCTCGACAACGCCGCCGAGGCCGGCGTCGCCGAGGTCGCGGAGGCGTTCATCCTCCAGTACTACGCCTCGGCAATGATGATCCCGCCGCTGCTCGTCGTCCAGCGCGACCTGACCGACGTCGAGGCCCTCAGCCAGGCCTTGGCGGAGCGCCGCGGCGGGCCGGTCGAGATCCGGGCCGCCGAGCGGGGCGACAAGCGCCGGATCCTCGAGCTGGCCGAGCGCAATGCCCGGCTCGCCCTCGATCAGGAGAAGCTGCGCTCAGAGCGACGCCGCCAGCAGCGGGTCGAGGCGCTCGACGGGCTCCAGCGCGCGCTCGGGCTCGACACGATCCCATTGCGGATCGAGTGCTTCGACATCAGCACGCTGATGGGCACCAACACGGTGGCCTCGATGGTCGTTTTCGAGGGCGGGGCACCGAAGAAGTCCGACTACCGTCGCTTCCGGGTGTTCACCGTCGGCGATGAGGCGGCGCCGAGCGGCGGGGCGGACGACTTCGCGGCGATGGAGGAGGTGCTGGGGCGGCGGATGGCCCGCTTCGAGCAGCAGCGCGAGCTCTCGCCCCACGACAAGGACCACGACGCCAGCTTCGCCGCCCTGCCCAACGTGGTGGTGATCGACGGCGGCAAGGGACAGCTGGCCGCGGGCCTGCGGGCGCTGCAGAGCTTCCGGGAGCGCGGCGTGCTGGTGATCTCACTGGCCAAGCGGATCGAGGAGGTGTTCATCCCCGGGCGTGCGGCGCCGCTCGCGCTGGCTCACGACACCCCCGAGCTGCAGCTTCTCCAGCGTGTCCGCGACGAGGCTCACCGCTTCGCCATCACCCACCACCGGATTCGCCGCGACCGGGCGATGACCGCGTCGATTCTCGACGAGCTCCCCGGCGTCGGGCCGGCGCGCAAGCGGGCGCTGCTCCAGCACTTCGGCTCGCCGGACGCGATCCTGGCCGCCAGCCGCGAGGAGCTCGAGGCGGTCCCTGGCCTGTCGGGGAAGCTCGCGCGCGACGTGCATCGCGAGCTCCATCGCACGGGCGTCTAGTGCCGGGCCCTAGCGCGTGAGCAGCAGGGCGCTGGCCGCGGGGAGCTCGACCGTGTAGGTGCCGAGGACCGGAGCGATCGGCGCGGTGATCGGTGCGCCGCCCAGCTGGCCGGTGGTGGTGAGCGGGTCGAACGTCTGCCCGCCGTACGTGACCCCCGACGTGGCGGCGAGGCTGGGGGCCAGCAGCGACTGCGCCACGGCAGGAGTGGCGTTGCCGGGCAGCTGGAGCTGTACCTGAACCGGGGTCGACGGATCCTTGTTGATCAGTACCACCCGCGTCTGGGAGCCCGACTGCGTCGCCCACACCTTCACCGGGCCCGAGGGGGCGCTGGTCCCGAGCAGCCGCGCCCCCGGGGGGAACGCCTGGGCGAACATCAGCGCGCCGTAGTAGGAGGGGTGCACGAATGCCTGCCAGGTGCGGCCGTGCTGACTGAAGGTGAACGGCTCGTAGGCAGCGCCCGGCAGAGTGTGGATGTTGACGCCGTTCACGCCCTGGGCGGCAAGGTTGAACAGCGTGTCGAGCATCCACAGCGCCGCGGCGAACGTGTCGCTGACCCCCTTCCGGCCCGAGCACGACGCCGAGTTCAGCTCGTCGAGGCGGAACGGCAGTCCGTGCTGGTGGGCGACGGCCACCGACGGCGCGATCGCCGCCGCGAGCCCGGCCGAGGACGAGTCAGCCAGCAGGTTGGGGATCGAGGGGTAGCCCGTGGCGGTGGGGAGGGCGGTACAGCCACGCAGGGGGTAGCGGTGGAGGGTCACGGTGGACAGTCGCTGCTCGGACGCGATGAAGGTGCTCAACCCCGGCGCCCAGGCCAGGCTCGAGAATGCCGGTCCGGCCAGCGGCACCTTCGGCAGTGCCGCCCGCAGGTGGGAGAAGTCCCGAATCAGCCCAGACAGGCGGTAGCTGCGGGGGCGCGAGTAGACCACCCGGCCGCGCCGGTCGCGGTACCAGGCGAAGATGTTGTAGATGTCGGGCTCGTTGCCCAGCTCGAACGCCGAGATGTAGCGGCGGCCGATGCCCTGCAGCAGCGCCCGCGCCTCGGCCGCGGCGAGCGCCGGGCGCCCGGCGGCCATGTTGATCCCGAGGATCAGATGGGCACTGAGGGACGCGGCCAAGGCCTGGGTGGTGCGCATCCAGCCCTTGGTGAGCCCGTAGTTGATGCCACCGGGCGGGATCACGCCGCGCATCGGCCACCAGGTCGCGTCGGTGCTGTCTCCGCCGATGCGCAGCACCGGAGCCTGGCCCGGAGCGAGGTTGCGGAGCAGTTGGATGAGGACCGGGTTGACCGCACGTGGATCCCGGCCCGTGTAGACGTGGAGCCCCCGGTACTCGATCGAGACCCCGAGGAAGCCGGGCGGCATCGCCCCGCTCGTCGGTGTATCGGTGATCTGCACCGACAGCGTGGCGTCGTCGGCCCGCGCCGGCGCCGTCCGCAGCGCCCCGGCGGCCGCCAGGATCAGCAGCGCCGCCGCCGGAAGTCCGATCGCGAGCGCCGTCACGGTCGCGATGCGCCCTGTTCCGCGATTCACCAAAGCATCGTGGCACAACGACCGCACCCCGGGCTTAGTCCCCATCCCGGGCTTAGTCCCCACCCCGGGCTCAGTCCCACCCGGGCTTAGTCCCCACCCCGGGCTGAGTCCCCATCGCCGCGCCCGTCCGCGCGAGGCGTCAAGCTGTGAGCATGGATGCATCCGGGCGGGCCCCGTCGATCAGCGCCGAGGGCGATCCCGCAGAGGGCGAACCGGCCGTCGGCCTCGGCGGTTCCGCGCTGACCGATCTCGTGATCATCACTGGCTTCTCGGGGGCGGGGAAGTCGACGGCGATGGCGGTCTTCGAGGACGAGGGCTACTTCTGCGTGGACAACCTACCCTCGGAAATGATCCGCGCGCTGGTCGAGCTGTTCATGCACGAGGGATCGAAGGTCGCGCGGGCGGCGGTGGTCTCCGATGTGCGCGGTGGCAGCTATTTCCAGGGGCTCTCGGCGACCCTCGACTACCTGCGCGAGAGCAAGCTCAAGCACCGCGTCCTGTTCCTCGAGGCCGACGAGCAGACGCTCCTCACTCGCTACAAGGAAACGCGCCGCCGGCACCCGCTGGCGCCGACCGGGAGCGTCGCCGACGGCATCGCCCGGGAGAAGGAGATGTTGGCGCCGCTGCGCCGGCGGGCTGATGTGGTGATCGGCAAGCACGGGCGGCCTCACCGCGGCGATGCTCCGGCGCAAGCTGGCCGACGAACTGCTGCCCACCCGCATGCCGGGACGGCTCGTGGTCACCTTTGAGAGCTTCGGCTTCAAGTACGGCCCGGTGCGGGACCCCGACGTGATGTTCGACGTCCGCTTCCTGCCCAACCCGCACTACGAGACGGATCTGCGGCCCCTCACCGGGCGGGACCGAGCGTAGTGGCGTTCATCAATCGCGAAGGGGCGCTGGACGCCTTCCTCGAGCGACTTCACCCGCTGCTCGACTACCTGCTACCCCAGTATCTGGCCGAGGGCAAGGCCCATCTGGTGATGGCGATCGGATGCACCGGCGGTCGCCACCGCTCCGTGGCCATCGCCGAGCATCTCGCCGTGCGCTACGGAGAGTCCGAGGAGTACCTCGTCGAGGTCGTCCACCGGGATGTCTCCCGGCCGGCCTAGCGCGACGATGATCGACCACATCGGCTTTGAGGTCAGCGACCTGGAGCGGTCGGCTCGCTTCTACGACGCGGTGTTCTTCGCCCTGGGAGGCCGGCGCATGCTCGAGAACGAGCACGCCGTGGCCTACGGGGTCAACGACCCGCAGCTGTGGATCGTCGTCCGCGGTCGCCCGCCGGGCCCGGGCTATGGTCACGTCGCCCTGCAGGCAAGCGGCCGCGCGGCGGTCGATGCCGCCCACGCGGCCGGACTGGCCACCGGCGGCAGCTATGACGGCTCGCCCGGGCCGCGGCCCCAGTACGGCCGCCGTTACTACTCCGGCTACCTGCGCGATCCGGACGGGCTGCGGGTGGAGATTGTCACTCGCTGAGCGGCTCGCGGCCCGCTCGCCGGCCGCGCTTCCCCGGGCTGGAGGGGCGGTACCCGGGCGCACGCTCTGCTGGGATCGGTTTAGATAGCCTTCATAAGCCGCCGGCATAAGGCCGCCCTCGGCGAGCCTCCACCGGAAGGGTGGTGCGCTCCTTCCCCTCTTCCTCACCAGAAAGCGAGAGGATCACGCGTATGGCAGTACGGGTCGGCATCAACGGCTTTGGTCGAATCGGTCGCAACGTGTTCCGCGCCGCCTACGAGCGGGGGGCCGACATCGAGTGGCTCGCGGTCAACGATTCGTCGATCCCAAGACGATCGCGCACCTGCTCAAGTACGACTCCAGCTACGGCCCCTTCCCGGGCACCGTTGAGGCGACGGACAACGGCCTGCGGGTCGATGGCGACGAGATCCGCGTGCTCGCCGAGCGCGACCCAGCGACGTTGCCGTGGGGCGATCTGGGCGCCGATGTCGTGATCGAGTCGACCGGGCTGTTCACCGATCGCGAGAACGCTGCCAAGCATTTGGAGGCGGGAGCGAAGAAGGTGGTAGTCCTCGCGCTCCGGCGACCGACCCGGACGTCACCGTGGTGCTGGGCGTCAATGTCGACGAGGTCTATGCCGCGGCCACGACGTGATCTCCAACGCGTCTGCACCACCAATTGCCTGGCCCCCGTGGCCAAGGTGCTGCACGACACGGTCGGAATCAAGCACGGCCTGATGACCACGGTCCACGCCTACACCGACGATCAGCGGTTCCAGGATCTGCCGCATCGCGACCTGCATCGCTCGCGGGCCGCCGCGTCAACCTCATTCCCACCTCGACCGGCACGGCGAAGGCCGTCGGCGTGGTCATTCCGGCTCCACGGCAAGCTCCACGGCATCGCCGTGCGTGCGCCGAGGTGCCCACCGGCAGCGTGGTCGATCTCACCGTCTGATGCAACCGCGACATCACGGTCGAGGAGGTCAACGCGGCCATGCGAGCCGCCGCCGCCCGGGCCGATCGAGGGCATGTTGCTCTACACCGAGGATCCGATCGTGTTCGGACATCGTCAAGAGCCCGGCGTCGTCGCTGCTCGATTCACTCACCCCGGTCTTGGACGGCACGTTGGTCAAGATCGTCGCCTGGTACGACAACGAGTGGGGATACTCCAACCGCGTGGCGGACCTCGTGCAAAGACTGCTGTGAGAACGCTCGCTGATCTAGGCGACGTCGGGGGCAAGAGGGTTCTCGTCAGAGTCGACTTCAATGTGCCGTTGGCCGACGGCGAGGTAGCCGATGACACCCGGATCCGGGCCGCGCTGCCCACCATCGAAGAGCTGCGCCGCCAGGGCGCGAGGGTGATCCTCGTCTCGCACCTGGGCCGGCCCAGGGACCGCGAGCCAGAGCTTTCACTGCGGCCGGCGGCCAACCGTCTCGCCGAGCTCACGGGCGCCGACGTGACTCTGGCTCCCGGGGTGGTCGGCGACGATGTGAAGGCGTTCGCCAATAATCTGGCCGACGGTGACGTGCTCGTGCTGGAGAACATCCGCTACGAGCCGGGGGAGACCAAGACGACCCCGGGCTGGCCGCCGCCCTCGCTGATCTCGCCGACGTCTACGTCAACGATGCCTTCGGTGCGGCCCACCGAGCGCACGCGTCGACCGAGGGGATCGCCCACCTCGTTCCCGAGCGGGCGGCCGGGCGGCTGCTCGAACGTGAGGTGCGGACCCTGACCGGGCTGCTCGAGTCTCCGCAGCGGCCGCTGGTTGCGGTCCTCGGAGGGGCCAAGGTCAGCGACAAGATCGCGGTGATCGAGCGCTTCCGCGAGGTCGCCGACACGATCCTCATCGGCGGTGCCATGTGCTTTCCCTTCTTCGCCGCCCAGGGCCATCCGGTGGGTGATTCCCTGTGCGCGGAGGAGGATGTCGAGCTGGCCCGGCGGCTGCTCGGCTCGGGGCCGGCGCACGGGCGGAGCTTGAGCTGCCGGTCGACCTCGTGCTCGGCGACCGCTTCGCCGCCGAGGCGGCCGTCCAGAGCCTCGACGGCGTCGACGTGCCGGGCGGGTGGATGGGCCTCGACGTCGGGCCGCACACCGCAGAGGCGTATGCCGAGCGGATCAACGGGGCGGGCACCGTGTTCTGGAACGGACCGATGGGCGCGTTCGAGCTCGAGCCGTTCGCGGCCGGGACGCGGGCCGTGGCCGAGGCCGTGGCCGCGGCGCCCGGAGTCACCGTGGTCGGCGGTGGCGACTCGGCGGCGGCGCTCACGCGCTTCGGCCTTGATGATCGCGTCACTCACCTGTCGACCGGCGGCGGCGCCTCGCTCGAGCTGATCGAGGGCAAGGCGCTTCCCGGCGTGGAGGCGTTGGCGTGAGCGACGGATCATCGCGACGCCGTTGATCGCCGGCAACTGGAAGATGTACAAGACCGGGAATCGAGCCTCGGCCGTCATTCAGGCGCTGGCCGAGGGTGTCGAGCCGACGGGCTGAAGGCGTCGATCTTCCCTCGTTCCTCGCCCTCGCGGCGATGGTCGACTCCACGCCGGCTCGAGGTCGCGTCTACGCCGACATGCACCATGCTTCCGAGGGGGCCTTCACCGGCGAGGACTCACCGCCATGCTCTTCGAGCTCGGCTGCATGACGTCATCCTCGGCCACAGCGAGCGCCGCGAACTCCTCGGCGAAACCGACGCGGCCGGATCATGAAGGTCCAGGCGGCGCTCGCCGCCGGCCTGTTGCCGATCCTGTGCGTTGGGGAATCGTGGAGGAACGCGAGCCGGCGACACCGGCGGCAGCTCCGTCATCAATTCCAGACGGCGCTGGCCAGGTCGCGCCGAACAGATGGGGACATCGTCATCGCCTACGAGCCGTCTGGGCAATTGGCACCGGCAAGGTCGCTACCCCCCAACAGGCGGAGGAGGCGATCTCGCCTTCGCAAGGCGTTGGTCGCCGAACGCTTAATAGCTCGATCGCCGAACGGGTGCGTGTGCTCTACGGCGGCAGCGTCAAGCCGGACAACGCCGCCGAGCTGCTCGAAGCAGCCCGACATCGACGGCGCCCTGGTCGGTGGAGCAAGCCTCGATGCCGAGTCCTTTGCCGCGATCGCCGCGGCGGCGCCGTCATGACTCTCACCGCGGGGGCCCAGCGCCTGCCCGCCGCGTGCGCGGCACTG
>CAVYQU010000008.1:0-14099 GCA_963770805.1 uncultured Solirubrobacterales bacterium
ACCGTCGGCGAGTGTTGCCGGCCGAACGATGCAGGAGTCGGCCTATCAGCCGCGGGCGACGCCGCGTCGGCTTGCAGACGATGCTCCGAACATTTTGATCGTGATGATCGACGACGGGGGCCCGGGCCAGCCGTCGACGTTTGGCGGCGAGATCAACACGCCGACGATGGATCGCATCGTCGGGGAGGGAATCGCGTACAACCGGTTTCACACGACGGCGCTGTGCTCGCCGACGCGTGCGTCACTGCTGACCGGGCGGAATCATCATCGGGTGGGGTTCGGGATCATCACTGAGTTTGCGAATGACTGGGACGGCTATTACGGGCGGATTCCCAAGAGCAGCGCGCTCGTGGCAGACGTTCTGACGGCTTACGGCTACGCGACGGGTGCGTGGGGCAAGTGGCATAACACGCCGGCGGAGGAGGCCGGCCCGGCCGGCCCGTTCGAGAACTGGCCCACGAGCCTCGGCTTCGAGTATTTCTACGGGTTTCTCGGCGCGGAGACGTCGAGCTGGGAGCCGACGCTGGTTCGCAACCTGGACTATGTCGCGCCGCCGGCGACCCCGGAGGAGGGCTACCACCTCGAGGAGGATCTGGCGGATGACACGATCGCCTGGATCCGCAGGCAGAAGACCTACCAGCCGGACAAGCCGCTGTTCATGTACTGGGCGGCCGCCGCTCTCCACGGCCCGCACCACGCCCCCAAGGAATGGGCTGACAGGTACAAGGGCAAGTTCGACGACGGTTGGGACGCCTACCGTGAGCGCGTGTTCGAGCGCGCCAAGGAGAAAGGCTGGATCCCCGCCGATGCGCAGCTCACGCCTCCGCACGAGCAGATGCCGTCCTGGGACAGCATCCCCGAGCACGAGAAACCGTTCCAAGCGCGCCTGATGGAGGTGCTGGCCGGTTTTGGCGAGCACTGTGACGCTCAGATCGGGCGGATCGTCGACGAGCTCGACAAGCTCTACGGCGAGAACACGCTGATCTTCTACATCTGGGGCGACGACGGTCCATCGGCGCAGGGTCAGAACGGCACGATCAGCGAGCTGACCGCCCACAACGGCATCCCCACGACGATCGAGCAGCAACTCGCGGCGCTCGAGGAGATCGGCGGCCTCGATGCTCTCGGCGGGCCCAAGACCGACCCGATCTATCACTCAGGGTGGGCCTGGGCCGGCGCGACTCCGTACAAGGGGACGATGAGCATCCCCGGGTACCTCGGGGCCACGCGCAACCCGATGGGCGTCCGCTGGCCGGCCAAGATCAACCCCGACGCCACGCCGCGCGCCCAGTTCCATCACGTCAACGACATCGTGCCGACGATCTACGAGATTCTCGGCATCACACCGCCGCGGGAGGTCAACGGCGTCGCCCAGGACTCGATCGACGGAGTGAGCCTGGCGTACACCTTCGACGACCCCACCGCTGAAGGCCGCTTGGAGACGCAGTACTTCGAGACGCTCGGCAGCCGCGGCATCTACCACAAGGGTTGGATGGCCTCCACCTTCGGCCCGCGAGTCCCGTGGGTCACGGGAGTGCCGCCCGGCATCTTCGAGTGGACACCCGACAAGGACACGTGGGAGCTTTACAACCTGGAAGAGGACTGGAGCCAGGCCAACGACCTCGCGGCGGAGCTGCCCGAGAAGCTGGCCCAGATGAAGGACCTCTGGCTGATCGAAGCGACGAAGAACAACGCGCTGCCGATCGGCGGAGGGTTCTGGATTCTGCTGTATCACCCCGAGTACGTCCCGGCGCCGCCCTACACGGAGTGGACCTTCTTCGGCGACACGGTCCGCATGCCGGAGTTCACCGCCCCGAAACTCGGCACCCGGCCCAACGTCGTCACGATCGACGCCGTGATCCCCGCCGACGCCAACGGCGTGCTGTACAAGCTGGGCGGGTTCGCGGGCGGTCTCACCTGCTTCGTGGAGAACGGCATCCTCTGCTACGAGTACAACCTGTTCGAGATCCAGCGGACGAAGATCCGCGCCCAGGAAGCGCTCCTGCCCGGCGAGGCGACGATCGAAATCGACACGAGCCTCGTCGATTCCAAGCAGCCGCCCCGCGGCCCGCTGAACGTGGCGATGAAGGTCAACGGCGAGACCGTTGCCGAAGGGACCGTTCCGATCAGCGCGCCGCTCGCGTTTACCGCCACCGAGTGCCTCGACATCGGCGTCGCGCTCGGCTCGCCGGTATCACCCGACTACTACGACAAGAAGCCGTTCAGGTTTAACGGCACGATCGAGGGGGTCCGTGTCAGGTACACGGACACGAGATAGCGTCGCCGAGCACAAGGGGATGGCGTCGCTGCCCGGTGGGACGTTCTTGATCGGCAGCGACGAGTTCTACCCCGAGGAGCGGCCCGTCCGCGAGGTCACGGTCGCGGCGTTCGCGATCGACCGCCACCCGGTGATCGTGGCCGAGTTTCGCCGCTTCGTGACCGAGACGGGATATGTCACGCTCGCCGAGCGGGCGCCCGACCCGGCGCTGTACCCGGACGCCGACCCGGACCTGCTCGTGCCCGGGTCGCTCGTCTTCCAGCGCACACGCGGCCCCGTCAGGCTGGACGACGTGCGGGCCTGGTGGGCCTACGTACCCGGCGCATGCTGGACGGCGCCCGAGGGTCCAGGCTCGAACACTCGCGGCCGCCACCGCCACCCGGTCGCGCACGTCGCCTACGAGGACGCGCTCGCCTACGCGCGGTGGGCCGGCAAGGACCTCCCGACTGAGGCCGAATGGGAATACGCGGCGCGCGGTGGTCTGGACCGCAGGCGCTTCGCGTGGGGTGACGAGATCACTGTCGGCGGACGGATGATGGCCAACTGGTGGCAGGGGCACTTCCCTTGGCAGAACACGCTCGAGGACGGCTACGAACGCACATCGCCCGTCGGCGCGTTCGCGCCCAACGGCTATCGCCTGTACGACGTCTGCGGCAACGTCTGGGAATGGACCAAGGACCGCTTCGAGGATCCGCCCCAGAGTCGCCAATGCTGCGGTCCCGACCACGCACTCGGCGACCCGGGCGGGATCGAGCGCCGCGCGATCCGGGGCGGATCGCACCTCTGCGCACCGACCTACTGCCTACGGTTCCGCCCCGCCGCCCGACAGTCCGAAACCGTCGACACATCCACGAGCCACATCGGCTTTCGCTGCATCAGCCGGATATGAGGAGCGGCGCTTGGCGCAGCCCCCGCTGCTAGTCAAGAAGATCCGTCCGGTTGCCGTCGTAGCTTTGGCCAAGATCGATGTCGTCGATGGCCGAGGCTGCCGCTCCCGCAGAACCGACGGCGGCGCAGGCCGCCGAGACGATGCGCAGCCGGCCGTTCATCGGCTTGCTCGTTGTGGTGGCGGTGATCGGCGTGATCGTCTCGCTGGCGGCTTGGGGCTACCTCGAGTTGGTTTTCCAGATCCAGGAGGAGCTGTTCAAGCACCTTTCGCACGCGCTGGGATACGAGCAGGGCCAGCCGCTGTGGTGGTCGCTGCCGGTGCTAACGGTTGGCGCCCTGATCGTCGCGCGGGCGATCACGCTCTTGCCGGGAGACGGCGGGCACGTGCCGGCCAAGGTCTCGGCGCCGGCGGGCTGGTGGACCCGGTGAATTTCCCCCAGTCAATGAGAGCCGACAGGCCGGTGCCGTGAAGCACACGTCGGTCGACATCTACCTGGTGATCGACACCTTCCTGCTCTTGCTGATTGGTATCGGTCCGAAGATCGCCCTGGTGCCGTTCGTCGAGATCACCTCACCGCTCGACGGGCCAACCAAGGCCCAGATCGTCCGCAAGATGCTGACCACCGCGAGCGTGGTTGCCCTGATTCTGCTCGGGCTCGGCGAGCTCCTGTCGCGGCTGCTTCACTTCTCGACCGGGTCGCTATCGATCGCCGGAGGAATCATCCTGATCATCATCGCGATCACGATGGTCCTGGGGAGCGCGGAAGCCGGCGACAGCGAGGCCATCAAAGGACGCGATCCGATGCGCATTGCCGTGTTCCCGCTCGCGGTCCCGTACCTCTTGAACCCCGCCGGCATCGTCGCGCTCGTGACCCTCTCCGCCGAGGCTGGCTCAGTGGCCGTCTTCGCGATGGTCCTCGGCGTGCTCGCACTTGTGCTCGCCCTCGACGTGGCCGTGTTCCGGCTGGCCAACCGGGCCAGCGACCACCTGGACGAAAGCCGGATGCTCGTCACCGAGAAGATCTTCGGCATCCTGCTGGCGGCGCTCGCCGTCCAGCTCGTGCTCGACGGGCTGGACAGCGTCGGCATCATCCACCTAGCCGGTCACTGACCGTCTGCGCGGCCACGAACGGCGCCGTGAGCACGCGGGTAGATAGAAGGACCTCAGTCCTTGCCAGGCAGCTGATCGGCGATTCGCAGTGCTGTGGCGAGCGCGGGGACGTTCTCCTCGAGCGCTCGGCCGCGGAGATCGGCGGCTCGCTGGAGGTGGTAGCGCACGGTGCGCTCGGACAGGTGAAGCCGGCGGGCCGTCTCCGCCGCGCTGCACGCGCACTCCACCCAGGCGCCGAGCGTTTCGCGCACTCTGCCGATACGTGCGCCAGGCCCGGCGAGGCCCCCGAGTGCGTGCGCGACGAGCTGCTCGGCGGCGGACAGGCCGCCCCACACGAGGGCCTGCACGGCCACGTCCTCGTAGCGGACCGTCCCGACGGGTCCGCGCAAGCCGACCTCCAGGGCGAGCAGCGCCTGCTGGTGGCTCGCGATGAAGCCGGGGATTCCGACGGCCGGCTGACCAACGCCGACCCATCCGCCGAGGCCGCTAAGGGCGTCGAGCCGCAGGCGGTCGCCGTCGCACCATGCCCAGCTCGTGTGTGGAACCGGGGCGACGATGAGCACGGCGCCGACGTCCGCACTGCCCAGGACGACCCCGAGCCGCTCGGCGGCGGGACCGCTCGCTGCCACCCCGACGTGCGATTGCGCCGCGCGGATCCCGAGGCGCGGCTCCTCGAAGGGTCCGCCGTCGAGGACGGTGCGGATGGCGGCCAGGCGCGTCGTCTCGAGCGTCTCGGCACGGAGACGGGCTCCGGCTGCGTGAGCGATGGTCATCCGCGGGATCAGCGCCTCGGAGAAGGAGGACAGCAGGGCCAGCCCGTCGGCGGCGTCCACCGCGCTGTCGGCCCAGCCCGCACTGCGCGCGATCAGCAGCTCCTGTAGGCGCGCGAGCGCGATCCGGTGGCCGGCCAGCAGGTCGGCCAGCGGCACCCCGTTGCGGCCGGTGAGGTCGCCGGTCGCCTGGCTCCACGCGACCTCCGCGTCGGCGATCTCCTGCCGCGGGTCGACCATCCACGCGGCGAGCGCCTGAATGAGCCCAGCGGTCGCCCGCGTCACCTGCTGGACCTGCTCGGGCCGGTTGAACAGCTGCGGGGCGTCCACTCGCTGCGCGACGGCGTCGATGATGCTCGCGGCGAGGTCCTCGGCATCGGCGAGCAGAACCTCGGCCAGGCGCGTCCTCCACATCGGGCATATGGTCGCGGGTTTGCCGGATTACGGCAAGTTGCGCGCTCATTTGTGCCGCTGTGCGCCATATACAGGTGGCCGGGTGTGCGCGAATCTGGCGGTCGTGGGCGATCCCGCCTTCCACGGATGTCACGTAATGACGGGGCCTGGAATGTGCCGCGGCGGGCGATAGCGACACGGGTCAGCCAAATAAGGAGAGAGGGCATGAGAGCAGTGCGAAACAGGCTGATCGGCCGGGGCCTGGTCCTGATCGTGGGGATCGTCGCGATACCGGTGTCCGCATCCGCGTTCGCGCAGACGACGGGCGCCGTTGTCAACACTCGTTCGGGGGCCGTACGCGGGCTCGTGCGCGGCGCATACCGCGTCTTTCAAGGCATCCCATACGCGGCGCCGCCCCTCGGGCCGCTGCGCTGGCGTCCCCCCGAGCCCGCCGCGCACTGGAAGGGCGTACGGGACGCGACCCGGCCTGGCAGTCCGTGTGCGCAGGTGCCGCTGACGGTGCTCCCGGGCGGCAAGGCGATCCTGCCGGGCGCGTCAAATCTCACTGGCAGCACCTCGGAGGACTGCCTCTACCTGAACGTCTGGACCCACGCTCGCTCCACCCACCCGCGGCCGGTGTTCGTCTGGTTCCACGGTGGGAACGACATCTACGGCGCCGGGAGCGACTACGACGGCTCACGGCTCACAGTCGCGGGCGAGGTAGTCGTCGTGACGGTGAACTATCGCCTCGGCCCGCTCGGCTACCTCGCGCTTCCGGGGCTTTCGGCGCAGAGCCCCGATCACACCTCGGGCGACTACGGCTTGATGGATCAGGTGGCGGCGCTGCAGTGGGTGCGGGCAAACATCGCGGCGTTCGGAGGCAACCCCAGGCAGGTGACGGTCGGCGGGCAGTCGGCCGGCGCGTGGGCGAGCTGCGACCTGATGGCGTCCCCCGCTGCGCGTGGCTTGTTCGAGCGCGCGATCCTGGAGAGCGGCACCTGCGCTGCAGGAGGCTCTGGGAGTAATGCGACGTCGCCCATTTTGACGCTGGGCGCGGGTGAGGCCGCTGGCCAGACCTTCGCCGCGTCGGTCGGATGCAGCGATGCGGCGACGCAGCTGAGCTGCCTCCGTGCGCTACCCGCCTCGAAGTTGATCTCGGGCGAACTGGCCGCGACGTGGGGTGTGAACACCGGGCCTGCCGTGCTCCCGATCTCGCCGGCGGCAGCGTGGGCGAAGGGCCGGATCAATCGCGTTCCCGTGCTGGTCGGCAGCACCCATGACGAGTATCGCTTTCGCACGTTCGTCAACGTCAACTTCCTCGGCGGCGGTCCGTTGACTCCGGCCACCTACGCAGCGCGCGTCCAGCAGGAGAATCCGGGCAACGCCGGCGCGGTCCTTGCCAACTATCCGGCAAGCGCCTACCCATCGCCGGATCTTGCCTACGCGACGGAGAAGACCGACTCGCTGTACTCCTGCCCGGCTCATGCCGACGACCTGCTCTACTCGACTCGCGTCCCGGTCTACGCCTACGAGTTCGACGACCAGCACGCACCGCCGTTCTTCGCCGCTCCGAACAGCATTCCCCAGGGCGCATTCCACGCCTCTGAGGCCGACTACCTGTTTCCGTTCCACAATCTCGCGCCGCTGACCGCAAGCCAGCAGCAGCTCTCAAGCGTGATGGTCGGCTATTGGTCGCACTTCATCGCCTCGGGCAACCCGAACGCTCCCAGCCTGCCGTCCTGGCCGCGTTTCGGCAGGCAAATCCCCCGTGTCAGCGCATCGGCGACAGATCTCATCCAGGAGCTCAAGCCCGGAGCCGTCAGGCCGTCCGGATCGTTCGTCAGTGAACACCAGTGCGACTTCTGGCAGCAGCAACTCGGAATCCCGGTGCACTGAAGTGAGCCGACGCGCGCGATCAGCGAGCCGATGACCAGTACCCCCTCGGTCGACGTTGTCAGCCCAATGCGGCGACGCCGCACGAAGTATCTCACGCGATTTCGCGATCGGATACCGACAGGAGAGTGATGTGATGAGCGCAGACGTACATGAGGAAAGGCCGGATCCGGGCACCACGCCCGGGCAGCGGTCGAATGGAGGGATCTCGCGCCGTCAGGCCTTGGGCTCCGCGGCCCTCGGAGCCGCCGGCGTTGCCTTCGGTCCGTTGGCCCCCCGGGCAGCGGCGGCGTCGCCGGGCCGGCGCCCCCGGCGTCCGTCCGGTGCCACGGTTGACGTGGTCGTGATCGGTGGTGGTATCTCCGGTCTGACGGCCGCGTATCGCCTGCTCCGGCATTCGAATCTGTCGGTGCTTGTGCTCGAGGCGAACGACCGAGTCGGTGGTCGCACGGTCAACCTGCCGCTCCCCGGCAAGAACATCACCGAGGGAGGCGGCCAGTGGACCGGGCCCGGACAGGATCGGGTGCAGGCGCTGGCGCGCGAACTCAAGATCGGGATGTTCGACACCTACGTCAAAGGCGAGTCGGTCTACGTCTACAAAGGGAACCGTCAGCCCCACACCGGCACGCTCCCGCCACTGGGTCCCGCCGCGCTGGCTGATGTCGTCTCGAACCTGACGCGGCTCGATCAGATGGCCAGCACCGTCCCGCTCCAGGCGCCATGGCAGGCACCGAACGCATTGGAGTGGGACTCGATGACATTTGGTCAGTGGCTGGATGCGAACGTCGGCAACGCGGAGGCGAGATCGCTGTACACGCTCGTGTTCTCGATCATCAACGGCCAGGACCCGCACGCCACCTCATTCTTGTTCGCGCTGTTCGTGATCCACTCGGGGGGCGGGATCGCCCGGCTGATCGGTACCTCGGGCGGCGCGCAGAACTCGCGCTTCGTCGGTGGCTCGCAGGAGATCTCGCTGCGCATGGCCCGCCGGCTCGGATCGCGCGTGATCCTCCAAACACCGGTCGACCACATCGACCAGACCAGCAGGAAATACGTGTTGGTGCGCAGCGGCACCCAAGAGTTCGCCGCCCGGCGCGTGATCGTCGCGATGACCCCGCAGGACGCGAACCGCGTCCGTTACGCCCCGACGCTGAGCACCCAACGCATCATGGTGCAGAAGATGTGGCCGATCGGCGGGGGCTGGAAGACGTTCGTGGTCTACAAAAGGCCATTTTGGCGCGACCAGGGCCTCAACGGCGGGGCGATCACCGATCTCCCGGCCGCGCTCTACACCTCCGACAACTCGCCGCCGGACGGCAGCCTCGGAGTGCTCCTATCGTTCTTTGGAACCGCCAATCAGAAGTTCGAGTTCGGTGGATCACCACGGCAGCTGAACGATCTAGGGGCCAGACGCAGCGCGGTGCTCGACGCGTTCGCAACGATCTTCGGCAAGCAGGCACTCCACCCAATCGAGTACCTCGAGAAGGACTGGATGCGGGAACCCTGGATCGCCGGCTGCAAGGCCCCCGTACCCCCTGGACTGCTAACGATGTACACATCGGCCCTCTCCGATCCCGTCGGCCTGATTCACTGGGCCGGCACCGAGACTGCCCCGATCAATGTCGGCGCGATGGACGGGGGGGTACGCGCGGGCGAGCGAGCGGCGCGCGAAGTCGTCGCCGCCCTCGGCGGCAACCCGTCCTCGATCCCCGCTTGAGATGTGTAAGCCGCGGTGCCTACTGATCACGATCGCTGTGCAGGCCGTCACCGGGAGCGGCGAGCGTCACCTTGGTTTCGACTGGTTGGTGGTTGGTTCGAGACGATGACTGCCCAGACCACAACGGCGGAACCACCCCCGCCCGCAGCGTCCCGCCACCCCTTACCTGACCCGGGGGAGGGGGTCCCGGCGCTCTCGTGGCCGATCGTGGGGATCTTCGCGGGCGCGCTGGCATTGTTCGGCGTGTCGAGCTGGGCGGCGATCGCGCACGACGCGCCGGTGTCGGTGACGATCGCCCTGAACGCAGTCGCGATCTTCATGATGTTCACCGTGCTGCACGACGCGGCGCACTATTCGATCAGCTCCAAGCGGTGGGTCAACGGCGTGTTCGGTCGAGCGGCGATGGTATTCGTCTCACCGTTGATCTCGTTCCCCGGCTGGGGGTTCATCCATATCGAGCATCACCGTCATACCAACGACGATGAGCGTGACCCCGACCACTTCGCTAGCCACGGACCTTGGTGGCAGCTCCCGGTCAGGTTCGCGGCGATGGACGCGCCCTACCTGGGCTTCTACATCCGTAACCTCAAGCGTCGTCCCCGAGCCGAGGTGGCCGAGACCGCGGCGTTGATGGGGCTGACGGTGGCCGTGGTCGCGACGACGCTGATCACGAGCAGCTTCTGGCTGTTGGCGGTCATCTATGTGATCCCGGAGCGGATCGCGATCGCGGTGCTGGGGTGGTGGTTTGACTGGCTCCCCCACCACGGGCTCCAGGACACGCAGAGCGAGAACCGCTACCGGGCGACTCGCAACCGGGTCGGGCTGGAGTGGTTGTTCACGCCGCTGATGCTCTCTCAGAACTATCACCTGGTTCACCACCTGCACCCGTCGATTCCGTTCTACCGCTACATCAAGACCTGGCGGCGCAACGAGGAGGCCTACCTCGAGCGCGACGCCGCGATCTCAACCGCCTTCGGCAGGTCGCTCAACCCACACGAGTACCGCGAGTGGAAGCAGCTGAACCACAAGCTGCTGAAGGTTCTGCCGGTGCGAATGCCGACCGGCTCGAGCGCCTCACATGGAGTGTTTCACCGGCTGCCTGTTGCCTGTGTCGACCCGATCACGGCAGACAGCACGCTCGTCACGTTCGCCGTGCCCGAGGAACTGCGCGACCAGTTCCAGTTCGAGCCCGGGCAACACGTGACCGTCAAAACCAACCTCGGCGGCAAGGGGGTCAGGCGCAACTACTCGATCTGTGCGCCCGCGACCAGGGCGATGCTGCGGATCGCGGTCAAGCACATCCCCGGCGGCGCGTTCTCGACGTTCGTCTCCGAGCAGCTGAAGGCCGGCACCGTGCTCGAGGTGATGACGCCGAGCGGCCGGTTCTGTCCGCCGCTCGATCCGCTCAACCGGAAGCATTACGTCGCGATCGTCGTCGGCAGCGGGATCACCCCAATACTCTCGATCCTGGAAACCGCGCTCGAACTCGAGGCCGACAGCCGGTTCACGCTGATCTACGGCAACCGCAGGCGCGAGTCGACGATGTTTCGCTCCGAAATCGACGAGCTCGAGTCCCACTACGCCGACCGGCTCGAGATCCTCCACGTTCTCTCGCGCGACCCGCACCACGCGCCGGAGCTCCACGGCCGGATCGACCGCGACAAGCTCGAACGGTGGCTCGCCAGCGGGCTGGCGCCAGAGACCGTCGACGAATGGCTCCTGTGTGGCCCGATCAAGCTCACGGCGCTCGTTCGCGAGACGCTGATCGACCGGGGCGTCGATCCCGAGCGCGTCCACCTCGAGCTGTTCTACGGCTACGACATCGACGTCGCCGACCGAGCTCAGGAATACCCGGCGTCGACCGTCACATTCACCCTGGCAGACCGGCGTGAAACGGTCGAGCTCAACCCGGGTGACTCGATTCTCGAAGCCGCGCTCCGGCCGCGCCCCGACACACCCTACGCGTGCATGGGCGGCGCCTGCGGGACCTGCCGGGCGAAACTGCTCGAGGGCACCGTCGACATGGACCACAACTACGCGCTCAGCCAAGCCGACCTCGACGCCGGCTACGTCCTCACCTGCCAATCGCACCCCACCAGCCGAACCGTCAACGTCAACTACGACGTGTGACCCCCATTTTCCTCACGACGACAACACCCCAGCACGCCACCCACAATCGCCGCCAAACCCACGCAACGAAAGGCAACCCCCGCATGCTCAGCGGACTTGAGAACCCAATCCACATACTGCTCATACTGGTCGTACTCCTGCTCGTCTTCGGCGCCAAACGCCTACCCGAGCTCGGCCGGGGGATCGGCAGCGGAATGCGCGGATTCAAGGACGCCCTCACCACCCCCGAACCGCCAAACACCCCGCCCGACATCGCGCAGCTGCCGCACGACGAGCAGCCCTAACTAACTAACAGGCCCGCACGAGGGCTCGGGCGCCGCTGCGCCACGAACCCGATCGCGCCGATCGTCTTGCAGGAGCGGGCCGAGATGGATCAGCAAGACAGCTAAGCGCGGAGCGTCGCGCATGCCGTGAGACCGGAAATGCACGCCCCAACATGAAGGCAGGGCTCGGGCCGATTTGCCGCATTCGACCGAGGCGTCGTCGATGGCGACGCGCCCGCTGCCGCATTGTCGGGCGCAAGCAGCTGCTCGGCGCGACGCCGCCAGTGCTGTCAAGGCGGCTGCCGACAGGAGGCTCTGCCGTCGGGGTGTGCGCGGCCTACCCGAACGGTGCGGTGTCGGTTTACCGTTTGAGCTGGCATGTCCGTACTCGACTCAGGCCTGACAGCGGCACTGCTGCCTCTGGACAGGCTCCCGCCGTACTCCCCGCATCATCGGGCGAAGCACGAGCTGCTGCGCCGGTACATGGACGTTTGGATGTCAAAGCTCGGCTTCACGTACGACCAAGTCGCGCTCATTGATGGGTTCGCGAGCGCCGGCCGCTACAAAGACAAGCGGCGCGGGTCGCCGCTCATCATGCTTGACGCCTACGTCGGCCGAGAGGACCGCGGTCGGTTCAAGTCACCGCCGCACTTCGTCTTCATCGAGAGCAACAAACGCTTCGCGCAGCACCTGAGGGCGGAGGTGGATGCCTACCCATCGCTGCATGGCGCCACCGTCGACATCATCTATGGCACCTACGAGAAGCAGTTCCCGCGGGTCATCGAGCACCTGGCGACCGCCTACCGGCAGCCCGTACCGGCGTTCGTCTTCGTGGACCCGCGCGGCTACAAGGACAACCCGTTCTCGCACATCGAGGCCTTCAAACGCCGGATGCCCGATAAGAGCGAGGCGATGGTCTACCTACCGGCATCGTTCATGGCGCGCTTCTTTGCGACCGGCATCACTGCGGCCGCACTGACCAAGCTCTATGGCGGCCCGACGTGGGAGGAAGCTGTCGAGATTGACGAAGCTAGCCGACAGCGCGCTGGCGAGCGCCTCGCCAAGTTGTTCGGCGACAGGCTCAGCGAGCACTTTGGCTGGGTTACCAGCTTCAACGTCGAGCCGGAGCGCCGCAACGACTACTACCTGCTGTTCGGCACCGGCCACAAGGACGGGCTGCGCGCGATGAAGCGCGGCATGTGGGCGGTCGACCAGCACGGCGGCGAGGGGTTCAAGCAAGCCAAGACACTCCCGGGCCAGGCGCAGCTGTTCGGCGACGACACCGCCACAGTGCCGCCTGACACCACCATCCTCGGCGGCCTCCTGCGAGCGGAGTTCGGCGAGCAGGTCTTCGGTATCGAGGAGGCCGAAGATTTCACCCTGTGTCGGACCAAGTACCTCGACAGCCCGCACCTCCGGCGGTGGGTGCTTAGGCCGCTGGAGCAGAGCGGCGACCTAGAGGTTCTGGAATCCACCCGCCGCCGGAAGGGCGACTACCCGCCGGGCACCAAGATGCGTTTCAGACGGTAGAACGAGCGGGGCTTCGCTCCCACCGGAGCCGAATCTCCGTTCCACGAGAGCGCGCGAGGAACGGCTACCGGCCAGCGGCGAGAACTGGGGCGCCCCGGCCTCGGTCCCTAGGCTGGGGCATCTGATCCCACTCGCGGCCGTCGAGCCGCCGGCCGCCGCTCTTGGGGCGGTGGCCGCCCCACTGCTTGAAGAAGAACGCGACGTCCTCGTCTTGGCAGCGGTCGCGCAGGTCTGTCACCCACTCGCGGTCGATGCGGCGGTGCCGCGGACCCGACTCGCCGCCGGCGATGAGCCAGTCAATGCCGGCCAAGTCCAGCTCCTTCAGCGGTCCGAGCAGCGGCTCGGCCGAGACGAACCGGACGGCGGCCGGCACCTCGCGCAGCGCATCTGCGCGGTGCACGAAGCGCCGGTTCTCGATCGTGACCCCCATCCAGATGTTGCGCCGCCAGGGCAGCTGCGAAGCGAGCTCCGTGAGGCGGTCGTGGCGTTTGGTGAGAATCTGGAAGGTGTGCTGCTCGGCGCGGACCATGACGTCGAACACTTGGGCGACGTAGTGGTCCGGGATGTCCTCGTGGAATAGGTCGCTCATCGAGTTGACGAACACGGTCCGTGGGCGGCGCCAGCGCAGCGGCACTTCCAGCCGTTCGGGCCATACGCGGAGGTCAAAGCCCTGCTCGTAGGGGTGGCCTGGGACGCCGCGCCAACGCTCGGCGAACGTCTCGGCGTAGCAGTGAGCGCACCCGGGCGAAACCTTCGAACAGCCGGTCACCGGATTCCAGGTGGCCTCGGTCCATTCGATGCGACTGCGGTCAGCCATAAGGAGATGTTCGGATCGAGCGGCGTAGCACCTGCATAGCGTCGCACGGCTGGGGGATCGAACGCCCGTCGTCTACGACGCTATGGCGTCACCTGGAGCAGTTTCGCTTACGGGCTGGCCAGTCCGACCGTGAGGTACCAGAGTTCCTTCTCGGCCGCCAGCAAGTAGAGGGGCTGGTTCTTGAGCCACTTGCAGCTGCCACCCGGCTGCCATCCTGTCAGTCGTGGACGAGGCTGAGGGCGAACATGGCCTGTGGCGGAGACAGCGAGCCCTCGCGCTCATCTGGTCAGGCGGGCGAGTAAAGCGAAG
>CAVYQU010000009.1:0-86112 GCA_963770805.1 uncultured Solirubrobacterales bacterium
TCTCATCCTTTTTGGCTGAGGCGCCGCCTCGCGCGGCGGCATAGCCTCATGCCATGGAAGTCAGCAGCAGGGTGGAAATATCAAGGCGTCCCGTGGGTCGCGCCGCGATCCGCACCGCGGTCGCGACGGTAGCCGCCGGTACGCTGATCGCGCTCGCCGGTTGTGGCAGCAGCAGCAAGCCGGCGTACTGCACTGATCGCACCAACCTCGAGAACTCGGTCAAGGGTCTCACGAGCCTCAGCGCCAGCAGCGGCGTCAGCGGCCTGAAGGCACAGCTCACAACGATCGCGAGCAATGCCACCGCGGTAGTCAACGGCGCCAAAAGCGACTTCCCCAGCCAGACCAGTGCCGTCAAGATGTCTGTCGACGCGCTGCAGGGCGCCGTCAACGCACTCCCGTCGAGCCCTTCGGCGACGCAGGTCGCCGGAATCGCGAGTGATGCGGCCAGCGTCGTGAATTCGGTCAAGAGCTTCACGGCCGCGAGCAAGTCGAAGTGCAGCTGACCCGTCGATCCGCTTCCCGGGCCGGGGCCATGTGAGATGGCGGGGATGAAGAGGCCAAGGACGATCGAGCGCCGTATGAACCGGTTCCTACGCGAGCCGATTTCGGTACGCAACGCCGCGAGCGTGATCGTGACGACGACGTTCATCGTCGTGGTCGTCGGCGGGATCGCGATCCGGGCGATCGACCATCGCGAGTACTCGAGCATCTGGGAGGGCATGTGGTGGTCCCTGCAGACGGTCACGACGGTCGGGTACGGAGACGTGACGCCCAAGGACGCGGCCGGCAAGATCGTCGGCGCGATCGTGATGCTCGAGGGGATCGCGTTCCTCGCGATCGTCACGGCAGCGATCACCTCGACGTTCGTGACGCGAGCACAGCGCGAGCAGAAATCCAGACAGCCGACCCAGGAGACGTCGGCGGAAGCAGCAGCGGTCGACCCGCAGCTCGAACAGATCAACGCGCGGCTCGAGCGAGTCGAGTCGCTGCTGCTGGAGCTCACGAGACCGTGAGTCACATCGCCCCCGGGCCCCAATCCGCAATCGCACCATCGAGAAGCGCTCAACGCGCAGCGCCGGCCCGGACATGAGTGCTGGTCCCGGCGATCCAAGCCTGCCACCGTCAGAGGGAGCCGGCGACCTCGCGAAGGATGGAATTCCGGCGGCGGATGACGCCTCGCCGACGAGCGCCCCGGCGGGCTCGAGAAGGCGGATCGGGCACACGCTCTCAGAAGGGTGGCACCTTGCGGTGATTGCCTATCGCGACCCCGAGCATGTCGCCGAACGGATCGCGCTGCACAGCACGCAGAGCCTCGGCGAGCCGTCGCTGGAGTGGGCGCAGCGTGTCCGGGAGGAGCGTGCGGGGGTTCCGCGCGCGGTCATTGCCGAGCAGGAGCGCACCGATAGCGCGAAGGTCGCGGCGATCGACGGGGCGGTCGCCGGGACGCCGTTTCTGATCGCGGTGATCCCCGGCTACCTGCTGTACCTCAGGCAGGAGGCGCGGATGCTGCTGCGCACCGCAGCGTTGTACGGGCGCGATCCGCGGGAGCTCGAGACCGCGGCCGAGATGCTGGCGCTCCGCGGTGTCCATCCGACCGTCGAGGACGCCCGCTCGGCCCTGCTCCCCGTGCGAGACGCCCCGATGCCGGAGAAGCCGACCGCGCGCCGGCCATGGCGGACGTGGGTCCGGAGCATCTACGTGCTGCTGATCTACGGCGGGTTCCTCTCCGCCCCCTCCGACAAGAGCAAGGAGGGGGCCCATCCGTGGGTGAAGACAACGATCGGGGTCCTGTTCGGGCTGACGGTATGGGTGATCACGTGGGTGTTCCCGCTCAGCTTCATGATCGCGATGGCCTGGGGGTGTGACACCAGCGCGCGAGACCTCGGGCGGCGAGCGCTGATCTTCTACGACGCGGAGCCCGACAGCGCGCAAGCGGCGATCGCCGCCGCCAAACAGCAACGGGACGCCGGAGAGAAGAAGCGCCAGATCGTCCGCACCATCGTGCTGGTTCTCTCGGTTGCGATCCCGATCGCGTTTATCGCGTTCGTCGACCACGAGCGCCAGAGCACCGGCATCACCCCACTGACCGGCCTCGGCGGCCTCGTCGCGCTCTCACTCGTGATCGCCGCCGCCGTCATCGCCACCCGCCGGTAGACCCGAAGCGATCGAGCGCCCGCACCGACGCCGCAGACGCCGCGTCTGGCCCGCAAGCGTTCGCCTCTCGGAGAGGTTCTGTCAGAGGCCCGTTTCGGCGATGATCTTGCCGGATTTGACCGCCGCGGCGAGATCTTGATAGTCGCTGTCGTTCTGTTCGGCGTAGGCCTTTGAGAACTCGACGATCGCTCGGTCGAAGCTGTCGCCGTTGCCGAGGTAGGCGGCGATCGCGATCCGGTCCCCGCTGCGGGCGTGCGCACGGGCGAGCGTCCAGCCGCACATCTTGCCGTACGTGGCCATCGCCTTGGGGACCATCTGCTCGATCTCGGCCGAGCCCTTCCAGTCCTTCAGCTGACGGCCGTAGAAGTCGCGCGGCTTCTCGTCGAGCCCTGAGTCGACGTGCAGCCAGCCGAGGAAGATGTCACTCGTCGCCTGCATCAGCCGCTGGCCGACGACGACCCGTTCGCCGTGGTTTGCGAACTCGCTCGGGCCGAGGAACTCCTCGAGCACCGACGCCTCGGCCTCCTTCATCTGCAGGAACAACGGGTCCTGGCCGTCACGGCCGATCAGCAAGGCGATGTACGCGCGGGTGCCGACGCTCCCGACTCCGACCACCTTGCGCGCGAAGTCCATCAGCTCGAACTCCTCCAGCAGCACGCGCCGATCGAACTCGAGCGTCTCCCGATAGCCGCGCAACAACTGGCGAAGCGCCTCGAACATCTCATCGCGCGCTCTGCCCTGCGCGAGCTGGTCGATCGGCACGATCAGCGGCGATTGATCGACGATCCGTGGCTTGCCGTCGACGACGTGGGTCAGCTTCGAGAACGCGGCCATGCTGTCCTTCGTCCGCGCCTTCGCGACGTTCTTCTCCGTGCGCTTGACCTGCTTCGGCTTGAACTGCGAGCCGAACTCCTGGAGCGCGCTCTCGACGTCCAGGTGCGAGTACCACACCTCGAGGGCCTTCATCCCAGCGAAGCCGGCCATCGCGGTGCGGTAGGAGCCGACCGTGTCAAGCACGATCCGCTCCTGCTCCTTGGCGCGATAGCCGTTGTCGCGCGCCGCGATCAGCATGCTCACCGCCAGCCGCTTGACATCCCACTCCCACGGACCCGGCAGCGTCTCATCGAAATCGTTGACGTCGAACATCAAGCGCCGCTCCGGGGAGGCGAATACCCCGAAGTTCGACAGGTGCGCATCCCCGCAGCACTGCACGTTCAGTCCCGACCGTGGCGTCGACGCGAGGTCATTGGCCATGAGCAGCGCCGCCCCGCGATAGAACGTGAACGCCGAGACGAGCATCCGGCCGTAGCGGATCGGCACGAGCTCCGGTACCCGCGACTTCGCCTGCCGCTCCAACAACGCGACCGGATCGGCGCGACTCGCCGGCGGCTCGAACTTCGCATGATCCGCGCGCGGCACCTCACTCCGCGCCGCCTTACCACGCGCAACCCGCTCCGCGACCGACAGATGCGGAACCGCCGCCAGCTTCGGCTTCTTTCCCGGCGCGGCTGTCCCACGCGTCGCAGCGGTCGTCCGTTTGCCTGGAGTTGTGGTCGCCATCGCCGCTCCCTCTCTCAATCCGTCATCGCGTCAGCCAACGAGCGTCTCGCAGGCACCGACATCTTCACATCAGGTTAACGCCGCAGAGCGAGGCACTGCATCAGCCGAAAAGGATGAGATCAGCCAATGATGGTTGTTTCTCGGCGATGCACCGGTGCAGCCCCCGTGCCAGGCTTATGTGGTGATCGGTTGCGGCGATGTTGGGGTCGTCGTGGCGGTCCGCTTCTTCAGTCGGTCCGCCAGGAACATGACGATGACGGCGATCCCGACGCCGGCGAACGTGAACAGGATCCTCCGTCCCTCGTCAGCAAAGCTGGACGGGTGGGGCACGTCCATGGCGATCAGGAGCGCTCCGGCCATGGCTGCGGTGTACCACGCGTAGTTGACGAAGCGGATCGATGCCGCCACCGCGAACAGGACGACGATGATCACTTCGAGGGCGGTTTTGTTGTCGACGGCGACCAGGACGAGGGCAGCCACCACGGCGCCCAGGATCGTTCCGGCCACGCGCTGTACGGCAATGAAGGTGGATTGCTGCAGGTCGGGCTTCATGGCGATGATGACGGCGAACGGCATCCAGTAGGCGTTCGGAAGCTGCAGCCCGAAGGCGATCGCGACGGCGCTCGACACCGCGAGGGCTCGGATCGCGGCGAAGAGGACAAGGGGCCGGGTCAGCGGCCTTGGCGATATATCCCCGGGGATCTCGGCGACAGGCTGCGGCGCCGTGACCCGTCCGCGCGCGAGCCACATGATGAAGGTGTAGGCGACCCACAGCGCCGATCCGGTGAGCCAGGCCAGCGCCTGCTTCCACGGTTCGGTGTGGATCAGGCCGGAATGAAAGGCGCCCGGAAGGCCGAACGAGAGGAGGGTCGGGAGGCCGAGGGCGATGATGAACCAGATGTTGAGCAGATACGCCGCAACAAACCTGTGCAAGCCGTACTTCACCGCCAGCCCGCCGAGAAACGTGACCACGAAAGCGGCCAGCACGACGAACCCCCACGGACCGCCCCCGATGCCGAACCCCAGGGCCGTCAGCAGCGCACCGGCCGCCGGCCATCGCGGCCATCGCGAGCACCCGCGGACCGTAATCACCGCCGGGGTCGCCGATCGCCACGAACAGCGCCCCGAAGATCGCACTCAGGAAGTACCTCCGCTCGTGAGGGAGCACACCCACGATCAGCAGCAGCCCCAACACGACCGCCAACACGGCGCCCCTGCGCAGGTTGAGTCCCTGCCACTTGACTTCGAACACTTTCTTTAGCTGAGTCATCCTGTCCTTCTTGTCGCGACGGTCCGTTCAAGCGTCCAGGGACAGCCGCCTCCTGTCTCGGACTTGAGGGAGCCGTGGCGCTCTCACACAGCCAAGGACTGTGCGAGAGCGCGCCGGCGTGAACGCGACGCTGCTAGGCGGGTAGCGCGTTGAGTTCCTTCGCGAGCTCCTTGCCATCGGCGTCGATTTCCTTCTCCTGGCTCTTCTCGGCATGCGTGAGCGCCTTGTCGAGCTGCTCCTGAAGGCGCGACTCACCGATCACGACCAACGCGGCCTGACCCGTGTCGAGGTAGTCGCCGAGCTCCTTGGCGTCGCTGCGCGACATGCCACCCATGGCATGCCCGATCCCCGCGCCCGCCGCGGCGCCGACGATCGCCGAACCGAGGATCGCCGGTGGGAAGATGATCCCCACCAGCGCGCCGACCGCGGCACCCGTCCACGCGCCGTGCTGGGTGGGCTTCTCGTGCTTGGTCACGTGCACCTTGCCGTCGTCGTCCTTGTACACCAGCGCGACGTCATAGGTGCCGACCAGATCAGCCGAATGCAGGTCAAGCAGCGTGTCGTAATCGGCATCGGCGTCATCACGACCCGCGTACACCGCCGCATACACAAACACAGGGTTCTCGTTGCTCATCGTCCTGCTCCTTTTCCATCGATTTGGTCCCCAGCGGCACGGCGCCATCGCAGCAGGATGCGACCCACCCGGGCCGGGCCTTCCCTGACGATGAGGCCATGGCCGCCAGCACAACGAGCCTACGGCCCCCACCCCCACCCGGCATCGGCCAAAAAGGATGAACTGCGCCGGCCGTGACATCCGCTGACCAACCCGGACGCGGAGGCACCCCGATACGGCAAGCGGCACGCCTCGCGGGGGCGCCACAGGACCCGGTCGGCCGCGCGGCATCGGGACCTCGGCTTATGACGATGCGAGGCCGGTCTGGTCGATGACCTCGACAGCGTCGGTTCGGCCCGTGACGCCGAGCTTGTCGTAGATCGACGCCACGTGGGTCTTGACGGTAGTGCGCGCGAGGTGAAGACGATCGGCGATGTCCTGGAGGGAGAGATGCGTCCGCAGCAAAGGGACGAGCCGGAGCTCGCCCGCTGTGAGTCCGTAGTCCTGTCCTCGCCTGATCCGGGCTTGCAGACGCTCCAACCGGGCCGGAAGCGTTCCGGCATCGGGATATCCCTGTAGCGCGTCGCCCGCAACCTGCTCAAATTCGAGGGCGCCGGCGACGTCGCCAATGTCGAGGCTGATGTCGGCGCAGCGCAGCGCGAGATCCGCGTTGAGCCATGGGCCGGCGCGGAGCAGCGGGCGGAGCCGCCGGACGTTCTCGAGCTGGCGTGCCGCCTCCGCCTGGTCACCGCGCTGGTTGTGCGCGAGCGCGCCTGCGGTGTACGCGATCGCGCCGTAGATCGTGTCGCCGAGGTGTTGCTGAGCGACCAGCCAGCCCGCTTCGACCGCCCATCGTTGCGCGTCTCGCCGATCGCCCAGCTCGTTGGCGGTAAAGACCAGATACCCGAGGGTGAAGACGTGAGTGTGGGTGAGATCAGGTCGGTCTTGCGAAAGCGCGAGTGAATCCCGCAGCTCGGCGATTGCCTCCTGCGGCCGGCCCAGGAGAAGGTACGCCGCACCGATGGCGCGACGAGCGCTGAGAAGCCACGGGGTGTCCATCTGCTTCTCACACTCGCAGCCGAGCTCAGCATCGCGCAGCATCTGCAGAATGCCGTCCGGAGCCATGGCACTTCGGAGACTCGCGAGTGCCAAGCGAAACGAGACTCGCCCTTCGGCCGCCGCCACGTCGACTGGAGCCCGCTCGGCAGCAATCAAGAACCGCCGGGCCCGGGCCACGTCACCGAGATACCCGAAGACCCACGCGGCCGCGATCGACAGCTGCGGGTCTGACTCGATCTCCTCGTCGGTGCAGCGGTCGAGCCAGAGGCGCAGGCTCTCGATCTGCCCGCGGCTGGCAAACTCGTCCCGGCACGCAAGAGCGATGCGGCCGGCGTGCGCGAGATTACCGGCCTCATGCGCGTAGGCGAACGCCTCGCCGGGAGCGCCGTGCCGCTCGCACCAATCCGCTGCCCGTGCCAGGTACACGGGCACCAGCTCCGGGTGGCGCCGCTTGAGCTCCGCCCGGAGGAGATCGCCGAAGAGATGGTGATAGCGATACCACCCGCGACGATCGTCGAGCGAGACGACGAACGCATTGGAACGCGCGAGGTCCTCAAGCGAACCAGCCGCGTCGTCGATGCCGAGCACGACATCGCACAAGGGCGCCGTCATCCGATCGAGGATCGACGTCCCGAGCAGGAAGCTCTTGAGATGGTCCGGCTGGCGGTCCAGCACCTCTTCGACGAGGTAGTCGGCGATCTCCCGCTGATTGCCGGACAGACCGGCAGCCGTCGCGGCCGCATCGTCACGGCCGCGCAGCGCCAGCGTCACCAGCGCAACCGCGGCGGCCCAGCCCTCCGTCCGCTCGCACAGCGCCCCAGCCGCCGCCTGCGACAACTCCAGTCCCCCGCACGCGGCAACCTCACGGGTCTCCACCGGGTCCAGGGCAAGCAGCCCCGTCCCGATCTCGACCAGATCCCCACTCGCACGGAGCCGGCCGAGCGGCACCCCCGGATTGCCGCGCGTGACCAACACCAACTGACAGCCGGATCGAACCTCGTCGACCAAGAACGCGACGATCGCACGGCTCTTCTCAGCCGTTATGACATCCACATCGTCCAACACCAGCACGAACGGATCGCGCTCGCCGAGGTCCGCCGCGAGGAGAGGAAGGACGATCTCATCGATCCTGGGCATCCGTCCTGACAACTCCTCGAGGAGCTCGGCGCAAACCGGGCCCGTGCGCTCAAGCGCCGCCACGACGTGGGCGAGCAGCACGACCGAGTCATTGTCCCCGGGCCCGAGCTGCACCCACCCACTTGGCCTCGGATCCAGGTCCCTCCACTGCGCGACCAACGTCGACTTCCCGTACCCCGCCGGCGCAGATACCAGCACCACCCGGCTGCGCTCGGCTGCCTTGTGTAACGCCGAGACGCGGGGTCGCGCCACCACCCAGGGTGGAACAGTCGGAACGCGAAGCTTCGATTCCCGCAGCAGCGGCCCGGCGCCGGAAAGGACAACGCTACTCATCGCTCGGCACTCCCCGCCGCTCCCGTTTGCCGAGCCCCTGGTGCTCAACTGTTCTGATGAACGCATGTACGGCCATCGCCAACTCACTTAGGGCGCGACCGCGCCAAATATCTCGGACAAGTCGGTGGCCCCTCTCGCGAGCCAGATCGCACGACCCAATGCCCAGCAAATCGATCGGCCGCATCAGGCGATGCCACTTTTCGCTGCCCAAATATGGACAGCCTCGACGCTACTACGGTCCGATGGGCCCTCGCATCCGCGAAAACCACGTAGAACCGGGTTGGCACAGCGATATCAGCCATATTGGCCGATAACGAACCGTCCGCCCGCGCCGTACGGTGAAGCACCATCGCCAGCCAGCCGAAGCCGCCGAACAAGAACACGTCCCGCAAGCCCGTGTCGCTGACGCCTGCCGAGACCCGCGTCCTGACGCTCCTCACCACGTATCAGACGCTCGCGGGCATCGGCAGCGAGCTCGGCATCGCGCGTCCCACCGTGAAGACGCACGTCCAAAACATCTATAGGAAACTCGGGGCCACCAAACGAGCCGAGGCTGTGACGCTCGCTGAGAGCGCGGGGCTGCTGCCGGACGGCGCCGTGCTGCGGGGTCGAGCGCCGAGATGAGTTCGCACGCGCATGCTGAACCGTCCGTGGGGGCGGCGCCGCGGCGAAGGGCGCCGGCGCAGCGAAGATCGCGTTGGTTCCACAAACCGAGGGCGAACTACTGAGTGAGGTCGCCGGTTTCACCCGTTGGATCTCAGGCTCGCGGGTGCAAGTGTTGGCGGGCAAGACACCTGCACAACCAGCCGGGGATCAGCGACGGCCCTGGCGCTTATCTCGAAGGCGATGATTCAGATGACCATCCTCTGGATTCTGCTGGGAATCATCTATGTAGCGTGTTGGATCTATTTCGGGCTGGCAACGTTCCGCAAGGGGCACTACTGGATGTTCTGGATCGGGTTCTTCCTCCCCATCCTCTGGATCGTTGGCGCGTTGATCGGCCCGACACCGCGCGCCGCGGGCATGGCATAGGCGCGAACGCCTTTGCCAGTCGATCGGTTCCTTTACGCGCTCGGCGGATGGCCTCGTTGCCGCCGGCGCCTAGGGGCCCTCGAGCCGTGTTTTTGGGTTTGAGCTTCGGGCTAACTGCCACCGGCGCCGCGGCCAGACGCCGTGATGTCGACATCGAGCGCGAAGCGGAGGAGGATCCGGATAAGGAGCCGACCTTGGCCCCGGCTGCCACACGACTCGGCTCGGCGGGTCACCCCGATCGGAGCATGAATTTGGTCGTCCGTTCGGAGTTCATCGGTTGCGGGCATCCGATTGCGAACATGATCTATGCGGCGCCGTTGCGAGGGGCGGCCGACGTAGCGACGAACCCTGGAGCACCGCGGACGGGGTTCGACAGTCAGCTGCTCGGTAGCGTGGCGGGCCCGCGCGTTCGGTGCTCGTGCATCGGTGTGCTCTCCATCACAGGGGGGCGTTTGTCCGCGGCGGTCTTGTACCAGTTGGCGTAACGGCTCACCAGCGGCGCCGCCGAGAGCCCGTGCACGAGCACCGAGACGCCGACGGTGAGGTAGGTGGCCGCGACGATCGTTCCGGCGTGGGCGAGATGGGCGTCTTCGACCATCACCGCGAACACGATCGATGCGAGCCCGCGTGGGCCGAACCAGCCCATGAACGCCACCGTCGGACCAAGCGCGTGGGTGCCCCACAGCGAGATTGCCACCGGCAGCATCCGCACGATCGTCAGGCTCAGTACGGCATAGAGCGCGATCTGCCAGCTCACGTGCTCGAACACTGGGCCGAGCAGTACGGCACCGAAGACGAGGAACGTGACGCTGTCGAGCGCCGCGCCGGTTTCCTCGGTGAAACGCATCATTGACGCAAGGTTCTCGCGGGCGATCAGCCCGAACAGCGCTCCGGCCACGAACGCGGCGATGAACCCCGACCCTCCCAGGTCGGCCGCGATCCCGTACGCGAGTACCGCGGCGGCGACCGGGATGATCTGTCGCCAGGCGTCGTCAATCAGATGCCGAGCTTCGGCCGCATTCACGACCACCGCGGCGAGGACGCCCGCCGCGACGCCGCCGATCAGTCCGTAGCCGATCTCCTCGACCACCACGCGCAGCGGGTGGGACTCGCCGCCGACGCCGGAGACGGTCGCCAGCGCGATCAGCAACAGGGGAACGCAGATCCCGTCGTTGAGGCCGCTCTCGACGTTGAGCGACTGACGCACAACCTGCGGAAGTCTTGGATCGGTGACGACCGCGCTGCCGAGCCCGGCATCGGTCGGCGCGAGGATCACCCCAAGGATCAACGCCTCGCTGAGCGAGAACGACCCAAACAGAAGCACCGCGACCAGCCCTCCGAGCACCACTGTCAGGGGCAGACCCACGCCAAGCAGACGTACTGGCATCGACGCCTCGCGCCGCAGCGCCCGCAGATCCACGCGTGAGGAATCCGAGAACAGCACCACCGCAAGCGTCGCCTCGGCCAATGTCCGCACCGTCGAACTCGTGGGACGCACCGACAGGTCATCAAGCACCAGCGGCCCGACGAGCACGCCGACCGCGGTCACCACCATCGCCGGGGTGACCGGCGTGCTCGACAGACGGCGCGACACCGCCGCCACCAGCAGCAACGTAAGACCGACGATCGCGAGTCCGGAATTCACCGCTCGTACTTCCGGGGAGAGGTTTCCCAGCGCGGCACGGTGTGTCGTACGTCGCCACGCGGTGCCGGGCTGCATGGGAAGAGAGTCAAGGGTCGGTCCACTCGGTGATCGTCAGCGGTCGAGTGCGCGTTCACCGCCCCCGCCGCCGGGACAGACACAGCGGAGGGCGTCGGGGGGCTTCTAACTGGTCCGCCTAGCCACGCAACGTGACTGGTCCGCCTAGCCACGGCGGCCAGACCGATCTCCGCATAGCTCTTTGAATCCGAGCCGTGCTCCGGTCGCCGGCGGGCCCGTGAAACCGGCCGCGGGCACTGAGATGGACGTGGGGCGTCACGGCCGCACAGATCATCCCTTTTGGCCGATGCGGACTGGGGGTTGGGGGCGCAGGATGTGTTTCCTGGTGGCCATAGAAGAACCAACAACGGTTCTTAACCCTCCGAGACGAAGGAGATCATCATGGCTGAAGAAGCCCTCAAGAACGCGGAGACGAGAGCGGCGCAGTCCGTGCGCGACGACGCCCAGCGCGTCCTGCAGGCCGCAGAGCGGGCCCAGCAGATGGCTGAACAGAATGTCGAGGTGATGCGTACCGTCGCCATCGTCGCCGTGGCCGGGCTGGTCCTCGTCGCCCTCGTCCACGCTATGAGAGGAAAGCACCACTGAGCGCAACCACCCAGCCCTAGGACGACAACCACCCATCACCCACCTGAACCACCTGCTCGGGGTTTACAACGAGAGGCTCACGCGGTGGCGGCCGGGCTGGTCCTCGTCGCCCTCGTCCACGCTATGAGAGGAAAGCACCACTGAGCGCAACCACCCAGACCTCGGACGAGAACCACCCATCACCCACCTGAACCACCTGCTCGGGGTTTACAACGAGAGGCTCACGCGGTGGCGGCACGGTTACCGGGTCAACTCCTGCCACCAGGCGGGGTCAGGTCGGAACGGTGCGGCTGGTCGGCCGGTGGCGTCGGTGTCGTATCGGTACACGAGCCCGGCGGCGGGGTCGGCGCGGCGCTGCTCGTCGGTCCAGCCCTCGGTCGCGGTCGTGACGAAAAGGCGGTTCAGGCCGGGTCCGCCGAACGCGCAGCAGGTGCATTCCCGGGCCGGGATCGGGTACGCCTTGCGCAGCGAGCCGTCGGGGGCGTAGCGGTTGACCCGCCCACCGCCGTAGATCGCCACCCACAGGTCACCGGCTGCGTCGACCGTCATCCCGTCGGGTGCGCCGACGTCCTCGGGCACGGTGACGAGGATCCGGCCATCGGCGATGGTGCCGTGGTCAGGGTCGAACGCGAACGCGTGGATCACCCGCGGGCCGCTGTCGACCAGGTACATCGTCAGGCCATCGGTGCTCCAGCCGATTCCGTTGGAGATCGTGAGATCGTCGAGTACCGTCTCGGTCTGGCCGGTCCGGTCCAGCCGGTAGAGCGCGCCGCCGTCCGGCGTGGTGGTCGTTGGCCAGGGTGCCGCCCCAGAACCGGCCCTGGGGGTCGCAGGCGCCGTCGTTCATGCGGGTCCCGGCGGGAGAAAGCTCGGCGATGGTCCGGTGGGTGCCGTCGGGGGCCAGGTAGACGAAGCCGCGCCCGGCGCCGAGCAGCCAGCCACCATCGCCCTCGACCGGCGCGATCATCCCGACGGTCCACGGCAGCTGGTATTCGCGGACGTAGGCGAGCGAACCGTCGTCGCCGATCCGGGCGCGGGCGACGCGTCCGGCCAGGATGTCGACGCCCAGCATCTCGCCGCGACGGCCGTCCCAGCGAACGCCCTCACCGAGCTGGGTCTGCTTGCTGGAGCAGGCGACGGCGCCGGCGTCCTGCTCATGTTCCCTGGTTGCCATCATGAACCTCCGAAGTCGACGACGACCTTGATGTCGTCGGGGCTGCGCTGGAGCGCATCGGCGATGTTCTCGGGGGGCACGCGACGGGAGATCAGCCGTCCCAGCCATGCGCGGTCGGCAGCGGCGAGCGCCTCGGCCGCGCGGTAGAAGTGCCGCCGGTTGGCGTTGACCGAGCCGACGACCACGTTGTTGGCCAGGACCAGCGCCTTGGCCACATCGGCGGGTAAGAGGCCGCTGGCCTGCCCGCCGCTGCCCACGCCGGTGAGGCAGACGACCCCGCCGGCACCGACCGCGCGGATCGAGTCGATGATCACCGAGCCGACCCCGGTGCACTCGATGATGACGTCGGGGGCAAAGCCGATGTCGGCGATCGCCCCGGAGTGGTAGGTGGCGCCGACGTCGTGCACCAGTTGTGGCTTGGCGCCCTCGGTGACCCGGTCGAGGACGTGGACGTCGAGATCGTGCTGGACGGCGATCATGGCGGCGAGCATGCCGATCGGGCCGGCACCGGTGATCAGCACCTGATGCGGCACCCAGAACGCCCGTGCTCGCATCACCGAGACGAGCTCCCAGGCCTTCGCCACCACGGTGGTCGGCTCGAGCAGGACCGCGTGGAGGCCGAGTGACGGGTCCATCTTGGTGTAGAAGCCCGGCTCGATCCGCCATCGCTCGGACATGAACCCGTCGATCTGTTTGATGCCGCGCTCGGTGTACTGCCCGTTGCGGCACATGTCCCACTCACCGACGGCGCAGTTGGGGCATGGCACGGGGTCCGGTCGGCGAACGATCCCGACGATCAGGTCGCCCTTCTGCAGGCTGCCAGCGTTGGGGCCCGGGTCGAGGACCCGTCCCAGCGACTCGTGCCCGAGGATCAGCCGCTCCCGCCCGGGCGGCGCCCAGCCGTACGCGCCTGAGGTGATCTCCTCGTCGGTTCCGCAGATGCCCACGGCGACTGCTTCGACGAGGATCGATCCGGTGCTCTCGTCCGGTTCGGGAACCTCCTCGAAGCGAACGGACCCCGCAACCCGCGGCTGAACCGTGACGGCCTTCATGATTCCTCCTCACATTGCGTTGTTCGCTGCCGGGTCGGCGGGATCGCCGGAATCACCGAGAGCTGATCTGGTGGTCGTGGGAGCGCCGGCACTGCCCCGCGCCCGGCAGCGCTCTCTGCAGGACGGTCGGCCCGTAGGCGTGCGCATGACGGGCAGAGCTCGCGGTCCAGGAGGGCGGCCATGTGATCGGGCAGGCGACCACGGATGTACTCCCGGTGCGCGGGCGTCTGGGTTGGCGCTCCACATTCGCTGCAGGTCAGCAGCGGCTGTTCGCATACGACGGTTCCGGTGATGACCGTGCGCCGCACGAGATCCGGCGTGCCGTCGCCGAGCGCGCCGCCGGCGAACAGGCCAACCTGGTCCTCGATGCTGATGGCGCCCGTCGGGCAGACCTGGCTGCAGGCCCCGCAGCCGATGCACAGCTCTGCGGGGCGGAGGAAGTCGAAGTAGGCGACCCTGCCGGCATCGGTGTCAGCCATGCGCAGCGCGTCGACGCCCATCTCGCTGCAGGCCGCCATGCACAGACCGCAGCCGATGCAGACGTCGCAGCGCAGGCAGCGGCGCGCCTCGTCGTGTGCCATCGCGTCGGTCAGGCCCTCCTCGATCTGGACGTAGTTGCCCTGGCCGAGAACCTCCTCGACGGTCCGTTCGGGCATCACGGCGCGGGGTAGATGCGTGCGCTCACTCGCGGTGACCTGCAGGGGAACAACGTCGGCCCGGCGCACCGGCGTGCCGGTGGCAGGGTCCATGGCCGTCCCGCGCAGCCAAGCGTCGATCGCGCTGGCGGCGATCTTCCCGGAGCGAATGGCCTCCACGACCGTCCGCGGGCCGTGCTCGACGTCGCCGCCCGCGTAGACGCCCGGCACCTTGGTCATCAGGCTCTTGGGGTCGGTGAGGATGAAGCCGTGGGTGGTCTCGACCCCGCTGCCGTCGAGGATCGTCAGGTCGGTGCCCTGACCGGTGGCGAGGATCACATGGTCGCCCTCGCGCGCCAGCATGCGGGCGGCGTCGAACTTCGGATCGAACTTTCCGGTCTCGTCGTGGACCTGTTCGCAGAACTGGAAGGTGGTCTCGCCGTCCTCTCCGATGCTGACCGGCCCCCAGCCGGGGTGCAGCTGCACGCCTTCCCCGACGGCATTCTCGATCTCATGGGGGCTGGCCGGCATCTCGCGGCGGTTCTCCAGGGAGACCATGTCGACGTGCGTCGCGCCTTGGCGTAGGGCCGTTAGGGCGACGTCGATCGCGACGTTGCCGCCGCCGATGACGATCACCCGCGGCCCGACCCGCACCGCCTCGCCGGTGCGCACGTCCCGCAGGAAATCGATGCCGCCGAGCACGAAGGACTGATGGACACCTTCGATCGGGATCAGGCGCGAGCGCTGGGTGCCGAGGCCGAGGAACACGGCGTCGTAGTTCTTGCGAACGGCGTCGAGGCTGCCGACCTCGGCGCCGGTGCGGATCGTGATGCCGAGCGCCCGGATCTCGTCGAGCTCCTGGTCGAGCAGGTCGGGCGGCAGGCGGTAGGCCGGAATGCCGTAGCGCAGCATGCCGCCGGCCTTCTCCTGCTCCTCGAGGATCTCGACCTCGTGACCGAATGTGCGCAGGTAGTAGGCGGCGGTGAGACCGGCTGGACCGGAGCCGACGATGCCGATCCGCTTGCCGCTGTCCGGCGCGATCTCGGGCTTCGGGTAGCCGCCGTCGGCGAGGCAGTGCTCGGCCGCCTTGGCCTTCATTGGCCGGATGAACACGGCGCCGTTGCTGCCGCCGCGAACGCAGGCCGATTCGCACGGCGCGGGGCACACCAGGCCACAGGTCAGCGGCAGGGGGTTATCGCGCCGGATGACTTCGATCGCTGCTCGGTAGTCCCCGTGACCGATGTGGGCGATGAAGCTCGGGATGTCGATGTTGGCCGGACATGTGCCGTGACAGGGCGCCGCCTGGTGCTCGAAGCAGAGCCCCTCCGGGCAGGACTCGCGCCGGGCGTGGCTCTCCCACTGCTCGCGGTAGTGGCGCAGCGAGCTGCCCAGCGGCCAGGCGGCCGCCAGCCCCTGCGCGCCGAGCTCGAGTGCGACCTCGTCGAGCGCCCGGAGATGCGCGGCGTCACCGCGGCCGAGCGTTAGCTCGGCCACCAGGCGCCCCGCGCGGGCGAGCAGGGGCCGCACCCGATCGCCTTCCGCGTTGTCGGCGAGCTGCCAATGCCGGTAGAGCGCGCGGCGCGTCTGGCGCAGAAGGCACGCGCCCTCGGCCATCACCATCAGCGTGGACGGCACCGGCATCACCCCGGCGGAGGCGAGCGACAGCGGTCGGCACGAGACGCCGGCCGCGGACAGCGGCAGGAAGCCGCCCAGGCCATCGTCGAAGACGAGCACGGGGTCCTCGCCCGCCACCTCAACGCCACCACCCCAGCCGTCGATCTGCGCCCGCAGGCTCTGTGAATGGGCGAGCTCGACCAGGCCACGCTGCTTGATGCCGCGCCGCAGCGTCAGCAACGACGCATCCAGGCCCGACGCGCCTGCGAACAGCAGCGCGATCCGACACCAGGTCTCAGGCGTGTGGATGAGGCGTGAGGCGTCGGCCGCCGGTTGGTCGCTCCACGGGCCCGGCTGACTGTCGCGCTGCACCTCGAGCCGCATCCGGGGCGTTGTGACGTGCGCGAGCGAACGGATCGCATCGACCGCGTTCAGGAGGGCGGCTTCGTGACCGTTCAACTCGGCCGGGAGGCGCAGCTGGACCTGACGGCTGTCGCGCAGGCCCGCCGCGATCAGCACCCCCTCGACCAACAGGCGCGGAGCACCATCGAGGACCGCAGCTGTGCCACGGGCACGTACATCGAGGCCGGTGGCATCGATCACCAGCACCGAAGGGCCGACGCCGCGTAGAAACCGGCGCCAGGCCAGATAGATCGGCTCGCCCGCACCGCTGCTTTCCGCGAGACCCGACTCCTGCACGCGCTGCAACCGCTGCAACGGCGCCAGCTCCCTTGCCTGGGCGAGGCCCGGCAGCGCGCCGGCGAGCGTGGGCCGCGTAGCATCCGCGACGGCGGCGGCGCCCTCGTCAAGCCAACTCGGCAACGTCCCCAGCGCGCTCATGCTGACGCGTCATCGCCGCCTGAAGGCTCGGCGAGCAGCTGCCGGGCGTAGCGCTCGCGGCGCGGGTCGGGCACCTCGTCGGCCTCCCCGAAGGACAGACACCCGGTCACGCACTTGGTCACGCAGGCTGGCTCCAGCCCAGCGTCGACCCGGTCCATGCAGTAATCGCACTTGACCACCTTGTTCGTGGCCGGGTCCCACTGCGGAGTGCCCCACGGACAGGCCGCGATACAGCTCTTGCAGCCGATGCAGAGGCTGTCCTCGACAAACACGATGCCGTCCTTCTCCCGCTTCTGCATCGCGCCGGTCGGACACGCCCGCACACACCACGGATCCTCGCAGTGAAAGCACGGCATGAACACGAAATGCGACCGAGGCAGCCCCTCGACCTCGACCGGATCAAGCGCGATGATCCGGCACGGATCGGGACCGGGACCCAGCTGCTTGTTCGTCTTGCAATGGACCTCACAGGCCAGGCAACCGATGCAGTTGGCCTCGTCGTGACGAAGCTCGTACTTGCTCATCCTGCGACCCCTTCCGGTGTCCGACGCTTCACCCGCACGACCGTCTCGGTCAGCGCACAGCCCCCGCCGGCCGGATCGAAGTCATTGAGCTTGCCGTGCTGCAGGCGCTGGTCGGCCACGCCGAGGCCCAGCGCGCGCGTGGCGAGCGGCACAGTGGCGCCGTAGCCGTGCAACATGAACACCGCCTCGGGATGGATCCAGCGCGTGACCTTCGCCGGCAGACAGCCGGTGTAGCGCCCACCACCGCTGATCTCCACATCGTCGCCGTCGGCGATTCCAAGCGCCGCGGCCCGGTCGGGATGGATCCACAGCACCTGTTTTGGCGCTCGCTCGTTGAGGAGAGGGTTGTTGAGCGACTGGCCCTGCGCGAGCGTCGCCGTCTTCGCGAACAGCAGCGTGAAATCCCCGCCCGTCGGCGCCTCCTTGGGTACGTACGCCGGCAGACTCTCAAGCCCGGCCTGCGTGAGGGCCTCGCTCTCGATCTCGATCTTCCCCGATGGCGTTGGGAACCTGAGCTCGTCGCGTGGGATCAGCTTCGGCGCAGCCGCCAAGCCGACGATGCCGGTGTCGCGCATCTCCGAGACGGTGACCTCAGTGCCGTCGAGCTGGTAGTTCCACAGCTCCTCGATCGTCTCGAAGTCAAGCGCCTCCTTGATCCCCATCCGGTGCAGGATCTCGCGGAAGATCCACCACGCCGGACGGCTGTCGAAGCGCGGCGCGATCGCCTGATCGCGCATCGCGAACGCCGGCACCGGACCGTTCATCTGGCACAGGATGTTCGCCCGCTCCAGATACGTTGACTCGGGGAGGATCACGTCGGCGAACCAGCCCATCTCCGAGTAGCGCACGTCAATCGAGACGAGCAGCTTCAGCTTCTCGATCGCACGCTGCGCCGCCTCCGGATCGGGCAGGCCGGTGAACGGGTCGTGGCGATAGGCGAAGTACGCGCCGATCCCGTACGGCTGTTCGGTCTCCATCGCGGCGAACGCCCGGTGCACCACGCCGGTGGCCGGATCCCACTGCGGTCGCTCGCCGCCGGCACCATCCACGCGCGGCTCGGTGACCTCCGGCACGCGGTCGGCCAGATGGTTCAGGCCCTTGCGCCCGTAATGCTCAGGCGCCTTCGCGAGCACGCACCCTCCGGGAACCTCGATGTTGCCCATCAGCGCGTTCAGGATCATGGCCGAGCGGCTCACGTAGAACGACTGCTTGTGACGAGCCGACATCCACCCCGGATGGAAGATCACGTGCGGTGCGTCCGCGGCGATCTCAGTCACGAACGCGCGAAGCTCGCCGGCAGAGACACCCGTATGCGGCTCCTGCCACTCGGGCGTCGTGTCCTTGACCGCCTCCCGCAGATGGTCCAGCCCCAAGACGAAGCGGGCAACGAAGTCCTGATCGTAGGCCTCCCGCTCAAGAATCTCATGGATGATCGCGAGGTTCAGCGCGTAGTCGCTCTGCGGTCGCACCTGCCAGTAGCGGGTGGCCTTGCACGCCGTGATCGTCGCGCGCGGATCGATGTAGGTGCAGCGCATCCCCCTCGACACCGCGCCCATGAACACCTTGGCCTCCTTGACCATCAGCGATTCGACGACGTTGCGGCCGTAGAGCACAAGGTGCTTGCAGTGCGCGTAATCGAAGATGAGCCCAGCGACGCCGAAGCCGTACAGCGACCGCATGGCGTTATGCACATTGCCGGCGCAGGCGGCATCGTGATTGAAGTAGTTCGGCGAGCCGAGCGCCTTGACGAACGTCTGGGTCAGGTCGACAAAAGGGCCGCCACGATCCGAAAGCGCGACGCCGCGCCCGCCGAAGACATCGATCGTCTCCTTCAGCTTCTCGGCGACGTAGTCCAGCGCCTCGTCCCAGGACGCCCGCCGCCACTGGCCGCCGCCACGCTCACCAGCCCGGATCAGCGGCGTCTGCGGCCGCTCGTCGTCGGACTCGAGAAACAGCCCCGCCGCGCCCTTCGCGCACAGGCTCGCGCCGAGCACGGGGTCGTGCGTATTGCCCTGCAGCCACGTCACCCGACCGTCCTCGACCGTCACCTCCATCGGGCAACGCACCGCGCACATACCGCACATGCTGTGGACGGTCCGCCGGCCCGGCGTTCCAACACCGCTCACGTTCGGTGCCGCGGGAGACCTCATCGCGACTCGTCAACCTTGATGTCGGCCATGCCTCGACTCCGATCTGTTCCGCACCGACTGGCTGACCCCGGCCGAGGAATGACCGAACTCGGGATCGGTGGTGAACCCATCACGCTAGAGCGCAGGGGGTCGATGCGGAATCGACCAAAATGGACGAGATCGTCTGACCGTCAGCCGACCGCGATTCGGCATCGCAACGCCGGTCGAGATCGGACCCGCGATCGTGACCTTGGCTTCTGTCGATTCGAGGACAGCCTGCTCGACGACGCCAGGTTGGCGATGCTGCGCCGGCGCGCACCCGAGGATCGCTGGGGCTCGTCGGCGGTGAGCCCACACGACGGGTCGCTGTGCGCTACTGAGCCTCCTCCTCGGCCTCGAGCTCGTCCTCGAGCGCGACGATGACGATCCCCAGCGCCTCGGTGATGTTCAGAGCGGCATCCAGTGTCCGCGGCGTCCCGACGATCGGCGCGACGGCGATGAGGATGTTCTGAATCTGCTCAACCGTGACGCCCGCGTCCATCGCCGGGCCGACGTGCATCAGATAAGAGGCGGCAGGGGCATGGACAGCCGCCAAGGCGGCGATCCGCGCGGCAACGAGCGAGTTGGGATCCAGGCCGCACCGCGCGAGGGACTCCGCGGTCATCGCGGCGAGCGTGTCAAGGACGGGCGTTTCTGGTGAACCGGTGGTCATCGCGATCCTTTCGACTGCGGACAGGTCGGGGCCAACCATCGCGGTCAGGCGCCGGTGTCGCATCACCCAAACGAGGTGACATCTGGAGCGCGGGGGACGAGACGAGTCCGCACGCGCTCGTCGACCGGCGATGACGGACTGCTCTCGCATGCCCGGACGAGGTCCACGGGCGTGTCGGGCCTAGCCGCACTTGGTGGCAGCTACGAACTGAGCCGCCGCAGTCTTCACCGCGGTGGCCTCGCTCGGGAGCTGTTGGAGCGCCGACGCGCGAGTGCTCGAACTGGTCAACTGCTTGACCGAGTTGTACAGCGACGTGAGCGAGCTCTTCAGCGCAGCCGTCTGAGACACGAAAGCCGTCTTGACCGCGGCGATCGCCGTCTCTCCGGTGCTGTACACCTTCGTGATGCTCGGAATGATCGCGCTCACGCTGCCCGAGTCCTTCAGCTGCGCGACGGCGCTCTTCAAGCTGTCGACCGCGGAACAGTACGCCGGCATCCCGCTGCTCGACGCCGCTGCGGTGCTTGCCGGGGCCGTCGTGCTTGCAGGGGCCGAGGTCGTTGTGCTTGACGCGCTCGTGCTGCTACTGCTACTTCCACACCCCGCTAGCAGTGCGGCTGCCGTGAGAGCGAGGATGAGGATCGCCGACAGGCGATAACGGTGAGTGCAGGCACTCGACGATCGATTAGTCATGGCGTCAGGCTAGTGCGCACATGCCACGTTCGCATCATCCAAAAAGGTGGAGGCGTGGAGGCGACGCATGGGCCGGCCGCCGGATTCGTGAAATCAGCCTACGGCCCTGTGATTTCCACCCATCTGGACGATGTCGGCACACGGCCGGTCGCGCTGAAATACGGCGATGCCGACTGGAGCATACGGCGCGGAATTGCTCGGGGAGGAAGGAGGGTTAGCGCGGAGAGTGCCGGGCTCGCTTTCCTCGTGCCCGACGCCGGTCACAAACGACCGCAAGGCTTCCCTGCCCACCGAAAAGCCGGTCGGTCTCGCGGCTTCCTGCTCAGATCGACGACCGACCAGGCTTGAACCGCTCCGCTGCGACCACCCGAGTCCGCGAGCCTCGAGGCGCTCATGCAGACCCGCTTCACTGCGCTGCGCGCAGCTCCGCACACAGTTTCACCGTCCGGTGCGTCGTATACGTTGCATACATGGGTCGCCGCACGTCGGCAGGTGCAGGAACACACGCCGGACCGCGAGCGAATCCGCGTCGTCCGCGACCGGATGACGCGCGTCCAGGTGAGCGACGAGACCTGGGCTGCGTACCGGGTCGCCTCGGGCGCCACTCCGGTGAGCGTCGCGCTCGGGCAGCTCGTCGAGCGTGAGGTCGCCAGCCATCGCCGTCGGACGGCGCTCGATGCGGATGGGGTCCGCGACGCGGTCCTCGAGGCTCGCGCCGTCGCCGGCGAGCTTCAGCATCTGATCTCGAGGCTGGAGCAGACCACGGCGCACGAACCCGCAACGCACTGAACGGGCGGCGGAAGCTTTTCCGTCCGGCGCCCGCGATACGTTCAAGCGCCCTTTGCGTATTTGGCTGATTTTGCGATGCACCATCGTAGGAGGACTCGCGCGTCTGAGCCGGTAGCCGGGAAGTGAGCAGTCCGTATCTGACCGTCCAGGAAGTTGCCGAACTGGCGCGATGTGAGCACCGGACTGTGAGGCGTGCGATCAGGGACGGTCAGCTGCGGGCGTCGCTGGTCGGCGGCCGCTGGATCGTCAAGGACACGGCAGTTGAGGAGTGGATCGACGGCTGCGCAAACGGACACCGTCGCGGCCACGACTCCGTCGCCCAGGCGACTCCCGCCCAAACGTGCGCAGTCGGGCTCGGCCTCGCGCCCAGGCAGTGTCGCCGACCTCGAGGCGATCCGCGAGAGAATGCTGAGTCAGTGAGCGTCCAGAAGCGCGGCAGCCGCTACGTGGTCCGCTGGCGGGAGGGAGGCCGGCAGCTCGCGCGCACGTTCACCAAGCGAGGCGATGCCGCGGCCTTCGAGGTCGACGTCAAGCGCCGCCGCCAGCTCGGCGTCCTCGCGCCGGGCGTGATCCAGTCGCGGATGACGCTTGCCGAGTTCGTACGCGAAGACTGGTGGCCGCGATACGTCGTGGCGAACGCTCAAGCCCTCGACTCAGCGGCGCTACCTCGAGATATGGGGCACGCACCTGCTGCCGCATCTCGGCGACTACGAGCTCCGGGCGATAACGCCCATGCTCGTGGAGGACGTGCGGGCTCGCTTCGACCAGGAGCACTTGGGAGTCCCGAGCCAGCGTAAGGCGCTGATGGTGCTGCAGGGCATCTTGCGCCGCGCCGTCGTACGCGGCCTGATCCCGGCCAACCCCGTGACCGTGGTCGGGAAGCCGCGCCAGCCACCCACGCGCCGCCCGGAGCCGCTGTCGCCGGCCTCGATCGAGCGCATCCGCGCGCAGCTCTCGCAGCGCGACGCCACCCTCGTCAGCTTGATGGCCTACGCCGGCCTGCGACCGGACGAGGCGACGAAGGCGCGCTGGGGCGATCTAGGCGAGCGCACCCTCCACGTCCACGCCTCCAAGACGGAGCGCTCGCGCACCGTCGACGTCCTGGCTCCGCTCGCTCAGGACCTCGCTGAGTGGCGGCTGGCCTGCGGCCGCCCGCCGGACGACACGCTCATCTGCCCGACCCACGACGGCGACGAATGGCGGCTGCACGACCGGCAGAACTGGCGCCGGCGCGTCTACCAGCCCGCAGCGAAGGCGTCGGGGGTGACCGGCGACCTTCGCGTCTACAGGCTTCGCGGCTCCTTCGTGTCGCTGCTGCTGTGGGAGGGGCACAGCCTCACCTACGTCGCCGAGCAGGCCGGCCACAGCGTCGCCACCCTGGCGAACCACTACGCCGGCGTGCTCAAGGAGCTCGAGGACGAGCCCCGGATCCGGGCTGCCGACGCGATCAGAGCAGCCCGCACGGAAATCAGGTGTGCGCAGAATGTGCGCACCGAGGAAACGGGGGAGGAGAGCGAGTCGGGCGAATCCCCAGCAACTGCGGGAGTGGGCGATACTGGGCTCGAACCAGTGACCTCCGCCTTGTCGAGGCGGCGCTCTCCCAGCTGAGCTAATCGCCCGGGAGGGCTCGTAATGTAGCGCGCCTGAGAGGGCGCGTCAGCACGGCCACGGGTCGCGGTGCCGGACACCGCGACCGGGCACAACGCGCGCGTGAGGCTGGACTACGCGCACCAGGGGAGGAGGTGGTGTAGCGGCACGGTCCACGGCACGGTGGAGGAGACCCAGGGCCCTCCTGCGCAAAGGCCCAGGTGTGTCCGATGTCGTCACGCTGCCGCGCCGGTTGGGCCCCTTCCCCTTTCAGGTCCGCGCGCCTCGCCCGGCCTGACCCGAGCCTCCACTAGCATCACCGCGCCATGGCGGATTTCGAGCTACCCGACGGTCGCACTCTGTCCCTCGAGGACGGCGCCACCGGTGCCGATGCCGCCGCGGCGATCGGTCAGGGTCTCGCCCGGGCGGCCCTGGCCGTCAAGGTCAACGGCGAGACCCGCGATCTCGCCCGCGAACTTCCGCACGGCGACGGTCCGGTCAAGCTCGAGATCATCACCGACCGCAGCGGCGAGGACGCTCTCGATCTGATCCGCCACGACACGGCGCATGTGCTCGCGGCCGCAGTGATGGACCTCTATCCGGGGGTGAAGATCTCGATCGGGCCGCCGATCGAGAACGGCTTCTACTACGACTTCGAGTTCCCCGAGGGGACGTCGCTCACCGAGGCGGACTTCGAGCGTGTCGAGGCGCGGATGCGCGAGCACATCGCCGCCGACGAGCGCTTCACCCGTGAGGACATCCCGGTGGGCCAGGCGATCGAGCGCTTCCGGGGCGAGGGCCAGGACTACAAGGTCGAGCTGATCGAGGACCTGATCAGCGATCAGGGCGTTGAGACGGTCTCGCTTTACACCAACGGGCCGTTCACCGACCTTTGCCGCGGACCCCACGCGCCGAGCACGAAGCGCATCAAGGCGTTCAAGCTCCAGTCGGTGGCCGGCGCCTACTGGCGCGGGGACGCCGACCGCACCATGCTCACGCGCGTGTATGGGACGGCCTTCTTCTCCAAGCAGGACCTCGCTGAGCACCTCGAGCGCCTTGAACGAGCCCGCGCGAACGATCATCGCCGGCTCGGACCCGCCCTGGGGCTGTTCACCTTCTCCGAGGTTTCGCCGGGCGCGGCGTTCTGGCTGCCGGCCGGGACCGAGGTGTTCAACTCGCTCGTCGCGCTGAGCCGCGAGATGGGCCGGGAGCGCGGCTACGTCGAGATCAAGACCCCGCAGCTCTACGACAGCTCGTTGTGGGTGACCTCGGGTCACTGGGAGAAGTACCGCGAGAACATGTTCGTGACCGAGTACGAGGACCGGCCGATGGCGATCAAGCCGATGAACTGTCCGGGCCATTGCCAGCTCTACTCGCTCGAGCGCCACTCCTACCGGGACCTGCCATTGCGCTACTGGGAGCCGGGGCTGCTGCACCGCCGCGAGCCGAGCGGGACGCTGCACGGACTGCTCCGCGTGCGTCACTTCGCCCAGGACGACAGCCACATCTTCTGCACCGAGGACCAGATCCAGGACGAGGTCGCGGGGGTCCTCGAGTTCGCCTTCGCGACGTACAGGGTGTTCGGGATCGACGTCCGGCTCGAGCTCTCGACCCGGCCCGAGCAGCGGATCGGCTCCGATGAGCTGTGGGACCGCAGCGAGGCGGCCCTGGTCAGAGCCCTCGAGTCCCTGGAGCTGCCATACGAGCTCAACGAGGGGGACGGCGCCTTCTATGGGCCGAAAATCGACATGCACATGACCGACTCGCTGGGCCGCTCATGGCAGCTCGGCACCTGCCAGCTCGACTACAACATGCCCGCTCGGTTCGGCCTCACCTACACCGGCGCAGACAACGCCGAGCACCGGCCGGTGATGATCCACCGCGCCCTGATGGGCTCCTACGAGCGCTTCATCGGCATCCTGCTCGAGCACCTCGGCGGCGAGCTGCCGGTGTGGCTGGCCCCGGTCCAGGCGATCGTGCTGCCGATCGCGGACCGCCATCTCGCCTACGGGGGGATGGTCGTCGAGCGCCTTCGCGAGGCCGGGCTGCGGACCGAGGTCGATGACCGCGGCGAGTCGGTCGGCCGCAAGATTCGCGAGGCCGAGCTGCGCAAGATCCCCTACATGCTGGTCATCGGCGATCGCGAGCAGGAATCCGAGCAGGTGTCGCTGCGGGCCCACCGCCACGGCGACCTCGGAGCGGAGCCGGTCTCCGCCGTGGTCGAGCGCTTGCAGGGCGAGGTGGAAAGTCGCGCGATCTCCTAGATCCGTCGCTATACTCGCGATGCGTTGATTCGACTGATTCACCAGACACGGCGCGTCGCCGCTTGACGTCTCGCCACCAACGCAGCTAGTGCCGGTTCCTCGTAGGTTCGACCGGCGCCCGCCCGAGCGGGACCAGACTCGTATCAACGACCGGATTCGGGTGCCCGAGGTCCGGCTCATTGGCGAGGACGGAAACCAGATCGGGGTCGTCAAGACCCCCGAGGCCCTGTCCTACGCCCAGCAGCGCGATCTCGACCTCGTCGAGGTCGCCCCCGATGCCCGGCCGCCGGTGGTCCGCGTGCTCGACTACTCCAAGTACAAGTACGAGCAGGCCCAGAAGCAGAAGGCCGCTCGCAAGCACCAGCAGCAGATCACGATCCGGGAGATCAAGTTCCGGCCGAAGATCGCGCAGAACGACTACGACACCAAGAAGGGCCACGTCAGCCGATTCCTGCTCGGCAAGGACAAGGTCAAGATCACGATCATGTTCCGCGGCCGTGAGGTGACCCATCCCGAGCGCGGCACCGCCCTGCTCGACAAGCTCTCCAGCGAGCTCTCTGAGATCGCGGTTATCGAGCAGTCCCCGATCCAGGACGGCCGCAACATGACGATGCTGCTCGCCCCCTCCAAGACCGTCCTGGCCGCCGAGAAGGACAAGCCGACTGAGTCCGAGGGCGAGCGCGCCAAGGCCACCACCGAGGCCGCCCCGGCCGAGGCCGAGGTGGCCGAGAAAGTGGCCGAGAAGCCCGCGGCCAAGGCCTCCGTGCCCGCCGCGGCGCAGGACGGCCAGCCGCCGGCCAAGCAGCGCCAGCCCGCGTAACGCGGTCCCGGTCCTTCCCGCCCACGCGCGTCGATCGTCGTCTGCTTTACTAGGCGACCGGCCATGCCCAAGATGAAGACCCATTCCGGCGCCAAGAAGCGCTTCAAGGTGACCGCCACCGGCAAGGTGCGCGGGCGCAAGGCGTTCTCGAGCCACATCCTCGAGAAGAAGTCGCCCAAGCGCAAGCGGCGCCTCGGCCGGCCGGCCGTCATCTCCAAGCACGACGAGCCGCGGGTCAAGACCCTCCTCGGGGCCAAGCACCGATGACCCGCGTCAAGCGTTCAGTTCACGCGCGCAAGAAGCGCCGCGCGACGCTGGAGATGGCCAAGGGCTATCGAGGCGACGCGAGCCGGCATTACCGGACCGCCAAGGAGGCGGTGCTCAAGGCCGACCAGTACCGCTATCGCGACCGTCGCAACCGCAAGCGTGACTTCCGCCGCCTGTGGATCACGCGGATCAACGCGGCAGCCCGGCAGAACGGGCTTTCCTACTCGCAGTTCATCCACGGCCTTCAGGCGGCCGGGATCGAGCTCGACCGCAAGATCCTCGCCGACATCGCTGTCCACGACGCCGACACCTTCCGACGCTTTGCCGACCGCGCCCGCGAGGCGCTGGCGGCCGGCTGAGCCCCAGCCACAGGCAACCAGCACCGCCCCGGGCGCCGCTCCAGCAGGAGGGCGCCCTTTTTGTTGGCCCGATGACCATCACCAGCCCACAGAACCAGAAGCTCAAGGAGATTCGCAAGCTCACCGCCCGGCGCCGCGAGCGCGACCGGGCCGGCCGCTTTGTGGCCGAGGGGGAGGATCTGCTGGCCGCGGCCGACGCGGCCGGATGGACCGCGGTGGAGCGATTCTGCTCGGCGGGGAGCGGTCTGGCCGGCGTCGAGGTCGAGGCCGGGCTGTTGGCCGAGGCCTCAGGACTCGGCTCGGGGACGAGGACGCTCGCGGTCTACGAGGAGCGCTGGGCGCCGACCCCGACAGGCCCGCTGTGCCTGTATCTGCACGGCGTCCATGATCCGGGGAACGTCGGCACGATCCTCCGCTCCGCCGAGGCCTTCGGAGCCGCCAGCGTCGTGATCGGGCCCGGCACCGCCGATCCCTACAGCCCAAAGGCGGTGCGGGCGAGCATGGGGGCGATCTTCTCCGTGCCCGTGGCCCGGGCCGACGCTCAGACGCCGCTGCCGGGCGCTCGCGTGGCGCTGGCCGCCGAGGCCCCCGTCCCGCTGGCCGAGGCGAACCTGCCGAGCGGGGACATCACCCTGCTGATCGGCGCCGAGCGCGAGGGCCTGCCGGGCGAGCTGATTGCCGGCGCGGAGGTGGCGGCACAGATCCCGATCCGCACCCATTCGCTCAACGCGGCGATGGCCGCGACCGTTGGGCTCTACGAGGTAACTAGGATGGCGCGCGCATGACCGAGCGCATCGAACAGATCGGGGCCGAGGGCCTCGCGGCGATCGAGGCCGCCACCAGCACGCAGGAGCTCGAGGAGGCGCGGATCCGCTACCTGGGGCGTAAGGCCGAGCTGCCCAACCTCCTGCGCGGCGTCGCCGAACTGCCGCCCGACCAGCGGGCACAGACGGGCAAGGCCGCCAACGCCACCCGCCAGGCGCTCGAGCACGCGATCGAGCGCCGCACGGGCGAGCTCGCGGCCGCCGAGCTCGAGCAGCGGCTGATCGAGGACCGCGTCGACGTCACCCTGCCGAGCGATCCGCTCCCCGCCATCGGGCGCCTTCATCTGATTACCCAGACCCGCCGGGAGATCGAGGACGTGTTCGTCGGCCTCGGCTTCAACGTCGCTGAGGGTCCCGAGGTCGAGCTCGCCTACTACAACTTCGACGCTCTCAACACGCCGGTGACCCACCCATCGCGGCTGACCACTGACACCTTCTACGTACGCCCGGCCGAGGACCTGTTCCACCCCGACACGGTGCTCCTGCGAGTCCACACCTCGCCGGTGCAGGTGCGCTCGATGCAGAGCCAGCCGCCGCCGATCTACATCGTCATGCCCGGTCGCGTGTACCGCCCCGATTCCGACGCCACGCACACGCCCCAGTTCCACCAGATCGAGGGGCTCGCGATCGATACCGACATCACCCTCGCCGACCTCAAGGGCACGCTGCTCGCCTTCGCCCGGGCGATCTTCGGCGATGATCGCGAGCTGCGCCTGCGCCCGCATTTCTTCCCTTTCACCGAGCCGAGCGTCGAGGTCGACGTCTCATGCTTCAACTGCAAGGGCGGGATCGCCGCCGACGGCCAGCGCTGCCCTCTGTGCAAGGGGACCGCCTGGATCGAGATTCTCGGCGCCGGAATGGTCGATCCCAATGTGCTCGAGCACGTGCGTGACTACGGCTACGACCCCGAGCAGGTGCAGGGCTTCGCCTTCGGCATGGGGATCGAGCGGATCGCGATGCTCAAGCACGGCATCCCCGACCTGCGGCTGTTCTACGACAATGACATCCGGTTCCTGGAGCAGTTCGGATGAGTCCGTCCCGCGTCGAGAGCATCAAGGCTCGCTAATGCGCGTTCCCGTCCACTGGCTGCGCGAGTATTGCTCGCCCGAGCTCGACACCGCCGCGGTGGCCGAGCGGCTGGCGCTGACCGGAACCGAGGTCGAGCGGGTCGAGCGCCACGGCGTCGACGCGCTCGAGCGCTTCGTCGTCGGCCGCGTGCTCGAGCGCCGGAAGCACCCCGACGCCGACCGGCTCAGCGTATGCATGGTCGACGTCGGCGGCAGCACCCCGGCGCAGATCGTCTGCGGCGCGCCAAACGTCGCCGCCGGTCAGACCGTCGCCGTCGGCAAACCCGGCGCGATCATGCCCGACGGGACCAAGCTCGGGAGGGCGAAGCTGCGCGGCGTCGAGTCCAGCGGCATGATCCTGGCCGAGGACGAGCTGGCGATCGGCACCGACCACGCCGGGATCATGGTGCTCGGCGCCGAGAGCGCCGACGGCGCGCCCAAGCCAGGAACGCCGCTCACCGAGGTGCTGCCGATCGCCACCGACGTGCTCATGCTCGAGATCACGCCCAACCGCCCCGATTGTCTGGGGATCTACGGCGTGGCCCGCGAGCTGCACGCCGCCACCGGCGCGCCCCTGGCCGCGCCGCCCTGGCAAGAGGATCCGGGCAGCGAGGGCGATGGCGAGGTCGAGGGGCTCAGCATCACCGTCGAGAGCCCCGAGCTGTGTCCCCGCTTCGCCGCTCGTGTGTTCGACGACGTGACGATCGGGCCGAGCCCGGCTTGGCTGAAGGCTCGGCTGATGGCAGCGGGCCAGCGGCCGATCTCCAACGTCGTCGACATCACCAACTACGTGATGCTGCTCACCGGCCAACCGCTGCACGCCTTCGACCTCGACCGGATCGCCGGCGCCAGCCTCACCGTGCGCCGGGCCCACACCGCCGAGCAGGTGCAGACGCTCGACGGGCAGACCCGCGAGCTCGACGACCAGATGCTGCTGATCGCCGACGCCGACGGTCCGACCTCGATCGCCGGCGTGATGGGTGGCGCCCGCTCGGAGGTCGCGCCCGACACCACTCGCGTGGTGATGGAGGCAGCCAACTGGAACGGTCCCAACATCCATCGCACTTCGCTGCGGCTCGGGCTGCGCAGCGAGGCCTCGGGACGCTTCGAGAAGGGGCTGCAGCCCGAACAGGCGATGGAAGCCCAGGCGATGGCCGCGCGGCTGATGATCGAGCTGTGCAGCGCGCGGGTGCGCCCCGGCACGATCGACATCGGCGGCCCGGGCCCGGCGCCGGCCACGATCCGCCTGCGCGACGAGCGCATCGCCGGCCTGCTCGGCATCGAGATTCCCCGCGCCCGGATCCAGGAGGTGCTCGAGTCCCTCGAGTTCACCACCTCCGCGGCCGCCAACGGCCTCGACGTCACGGTGCCCGCATTCCGGCGCGCCGACGTGACCCGCGAGGCCGACCTGATCGAGGAGGTCTCCCGCCTCGACGCGCTCAAGCACCTGCCGGCCACGCTGCCTTCGCGCCACGGCGCCTCCGGCCGGCTCACTGAGCGCCAGCGACTGCGCCGGGCGGTGGCCGACGCCCTGGCCGCCGAGGGCCTGCACGAGGTCGTGGGCTGGAGCTTCGTCGGGCCGGACGCCATGGCGCTCCTGCGTCTGCCCGACACGCCGATGGTCGAACTCGAGAATCCGATGTCGGCCGACCAGTCGCTGCTGCGGACCACGTTGCTGGGATCGCTGCTCGATATCGCCCGGCGCAACCGCTCGCGCGGCACCGCCACGCTGCGGCTGTTCGAAGCCGGCGCGGTCTATCTGCCCGAGCCGGGGTCCGGCGCCCGCCAGCCCGAGGAGCCCTACCACCTCGGCGCCCTGATCACCGGGGCTGTGCGACCGCCGACCTGGCGTGATCCCGAGCCGCGCGCGGCCGACTTCTTTGCCATCAAGGGCGTGCTCGAGGGGCTGCTGGGCACCCTGCACGTGCCGTTCATCGTCGAGCCGGGTGAGGAGCCGTTCCTGCACCCGGGCCGCAGCGCCCGGATCCTCGTCGACGGCACCGCCGTTGGCTGGCTGGGCGAGCTCCATCCATCCGTCGCCGCCGGATGGGGCCTGGGGGAGACCGTGGCGGCGTTCGAGCTCGACCTCGACGCAATCGCTGTCCCGCCCACCTCGCTCTACGGCGAGTTGACCAGCTTCCCCGACGTGCGCGAGGACCTCGCGGTCATCGTGCCCGACACGGTGAGCGCCGCGCAGGTGCTGGCCACGACGCGGGCGGGCGGCGGTCCACTGCTGGTCGGCGCGGAGGTGTTCGACGTGTACCGCGACGCCGAGCGGATCGGCGCGGGCACCGTCTCGTTGGCGCTGCGCCTGACCTACCGGGCACCGGACCGCACCCTGACCGACGAGGAGGTTGCGCAGCGGCGGGAGGCGATCACCGCGGCCCTGGCCGAGCAGCTCGGCGGGAGGGTCCGTGGCTCCTAGGGTGGCCGTGTTCGGGGCGGCCGGCTTTGCCGGCGCGCTCGCGGCTCGCCTGCTCTACGAGCATCCGTCCTTCGAGCTCGCCGCACTCACATCGCGCTCGGACGTCGGCACCTCGCTCGACCGTCTCTACCCCCAGCACCGGGTCACGCTTGAGCTCGAGGAGCTCGACCTCGATCGGCACGGCGACGTCGACGCGGCGATCGTCGCCTACCCGCACGGCGCGGCCGCCGAGGTGGTGGCGGAGCTACGGCGCCGCGGGGTGCGCGTCGTCGACCTGAGCGCCGACTTCCGGCTGCGCGATGCGGCCGAGTACGGGGAGTGGTACCGCGAGCACCCCGAGCCCGCGCTGATCGGCGAGGCCGCGTACGGCCTGCCGGAGCTCTACCGCGAGGAGATCCGCGCCAGCGACCTTGTGGCCAATCCGGGGTGTTACCCGACGGCGACGCTGCTGGCTCTGGCGCCGCTGGCCCGGGCCGGTCTGATCGGTCAGGTCGTCATCGACGCCAAGTCCGGCGTGTCCGGTGCCGGCCGCGCGGCCACCGATAAGACGCACTTCGTCACTGTCGATGAGAACGTGAGTGCGTACGGCGTGCCGCGCCACCGCCACACCCCCGAGATCGAGCAGGAGCTCGCGGCGCTCGGGGCCGACGTGCTGATCACCTTCACCGCGCACCTGCTGCCGCTCGACCAGGGCGAGCTCGTCTCCTGCTACGTGATTCCGCCCGACGGGGTGGAGAACGGCGATCTGCAGGCTCTGTATAGGGATGCCTACGCCGAGGAACCATTCGTGGAGGTGGTCGAGGAGCCCCCCGGCGTCCGCGCCGTCCGCGAGACGAACTACTGCCGCGTGTCGGTACATCGCGACGCCCGCACCGGCCGCATCATCGCCTTCGGCGCGATCGACAACCTCTGGAAGGGGGCCGCCTCTCAGGCCGTCCAGAACCTGAACCTGATGTTCGACCGCCCCGAGGCGGAGGGGATCGCGTGAGCGCGCCCAGACTCACCTGCGCTCGGGTGGATCGCGCAAGCCGGGCCCGGGTGACACGGGCGCCAGGGAGGACCGCGTGAGCGAGTTCTTCACCTCGCGCTGGATCGAGACGCCCGCGCACGCCACCGTCCGCGGCGGGGACGCCGTGTTGCCACGCGGCTTCCGCGCCGCCGGAGTGGCATGTGGGATCAAGCCGAGCGGCGATGCCGACCTCGGGCTGATGGTCTGTGACTCCGAGGCGGTGGTGAGCGCGGCGCGGTTCACCCGCTCGGGCACCCTGGCCGCGCCCGTGCTGCTGACGATGGAGCGGGCCCGGCTGCACGGCCTGCGCGCGGTGGCGGTCAACTCCGGCAACGCCAATGCCGCCACCGGGGTCCCGGGCCTCGAGAACGCGCTCTCCATGCAGCAGGCCGCCGCCGAGGCGGCCGGCGTGCCGGATGACACCGTCGCCGTGGCCTCGACCGGGGTGATCGGCGTGCCGCTGCCGATCGACCGGGTGCGGCAGGGCATCGCCGGCGCGGCGGCCGGTCTGCGCCGTCATGGCTGGCTCGACTTTGCTGAGGCGATCCGGACCACCGACGCCTTTCCCAAGCACGTCTGCCTCGACGTCGAGCTCTCCGGCGGGACCGTGCGCCTGTGCGCCCAGGCCAAGGGGGCGGGGATGATCTCTCCCGGCTTCGCCACCCTGCTCGTGTTCGTGCAGAGCGACGCCCAGCTCTCGCCTGAGACCTGCGAGCTGCTGCTCGGGGTGACCGTGCGGCGCTCGTTTGAGCGGATCAGCGTCGACGGTCAGATGTCGACCAGCGACACGGTGGTGCTGCAGTGCAGCGGCGAATCGGGCGTGACGGTCGAGCCCGAGACGCCCGACGAGCTCCGCTTCGGCGAGACGCTCGACGCCACCCTGCGCCAGCTTGCGCTGATGGTCGCCCGCGACGGGGAGGGCGCTCGCCGGGTCGGCCGGGTCGTGGTCCGCGGCGGGGAGGAGGAATCGGTCCACGCGGTCGCCCGCGCGGTGGCCAACTCGGCACTCGTCAAGACCGCCCTGTACGGCGGTGACCCCAACTGGGGGCGGATCGCCCAGGCCGTCGGCATGGCGATGCCGGGAACCGCCCCGCTCAACCTCGACATCGCCATCGAAGGCGTGACCGTGTGTGAGCACGGGGCGTTCGCTCCCCACGACGCCGCCGCGCTGGCCGAGGCCGTCCAGCGTCCCGAGGTCGAGTACGAGATCGATCTGCCGGGCCACGGTGCCGAGACAGAGCTGTTCTTCTCCGACCTCGGCCACGAGTACGTGACCATCAACGCTGAGTACACGACATGATGCTGCAGCCTCCGCGTGACGTCGCCACCCTGCTCGAGGCGCTGCCCTACATCCGCGAGTTCCACGGGCGCACCGTGGTCATCAAGTACGGGGGCGCGGCGATGATCGACCCGGCGCTCAAGGAGGAGTTCGCGCGGGACGTGGTGTTGCTGAAGTACGTGGGCATGAATCCGGTGATCGTCCACGGCGGCGGCCCGGAGATCACCGGCTACATGGAGCGGCTCGATCTGCCCGTGAGCTTCGTCGACGGTCTGAGAGTTTCTGACGCGGAGACCGTCGAGGTCGCGAAGATGGTCCTCGTGGGCAAGGTCAACAAAGACATCGTGCTGCTGATCAACCGCCACGGTCAACCTGCCGTCGGGCTGTGCGGCGATGATGGGCTCCTGTTCCGTGCTTCCCGCCAGAGTTCTCCCAGCGGCCAGGACATCGGTTTCGTCGGCCGCATCGAGCACGTCGACACCGGCGTGCTGCGCCACGTCGCTCAGGACTACATCCCGGTCATCGCCAGTGTCGGCGCGGACGCCGAGGGGAACTCGTACAACATCAACGCCGACGAGGCCGCCGGAGCGGTCGCCCGCGCGCTGCGAGCCCACAAGGTGGTGTTCCTCACCGACGTCGCGGGGTGGCTCCGCGACCCGAGCGACCCCGACAGCATCGTCTCCGAGGCACGGGCCGGTGAGGTCGTGGCCGCGCTCCCCGCTATCGCCGGTGGGATGCGCCCCAAGCTGGCGGCCTGCCTCGATGCGATCGAGGGCGGCGTCGCCGCGGCGCACATCGTCGACGGGCGCGTGCCGCACTCGTTGTTGCTCGAGCTGTTCACCGACGCCGGCCAGGGCACGAAGATCGGCCCCGGATAGGCGACGATGACCGCGGTCGGCGCCGGGAAAGCAGCGATGTCCCTCAACGAGCTCCAATCTCTCGAACGCGAGTACGCGATCCCCACCTACGTCCGCAACCCGGTGCAGTTCGTGCGCGGCGAGGGCTGCCGGCTGTGGGACGACGAGGGCCATGAGTACCTCGACTTTCTCGCCGGGATCTCGGTGCTCAACGTCGGCCACTGCCACCCCCGCGTCGTCGCCACCGTGCGCGAGCAGGCCGGCCGGCTGATGCACGCCACCAACCTCTATTACACCGAGCCCGCGCTGCGGCTCTCCGCTCGGCTCTCGCAGAGCTCGCTTGGCGGCAAGGTGTTCCTCTGCAACTCCGGCACCGAGGCCAACGAGGCGGCGATCAAGCTTGTGCGCCGAGCTCACCTGGGCGGCAACATCATCGTGCTGCAGGACGCCTTCCACGGCCGCACTTACGGCGCCCTCTCCGCCACGCCGCAGGAGTCAAAGCAGGCCCCATTCGCGCCGTTGGTGCCCGGCTTCGTCGTCGTCCCCAAGGATCCGGCCGCCCTGCACGCGGCGGTTGACGAGCAGACCGCCGCCGTCCTGCTCGAGCCGATCCAAGGGGAGAGCGGCATCCACGTGCTCTCCGACGAGCTGCTTCACGCCGCCCGCGCGGCCTGCGACCGCGTCGGCGCCGCGCTCGTTTTCGACGAGATCCAGACCGGGATGGGCCGCACCGGCACGCTCTGGGCCTACGAGGGCACCGACGTCGTGCCCGACGCGTTGACCACCGCCAAGGCGCTCGGCGGCGGACTGCCGGTGGGCGCGCTCGTCACCGGCCCGCGTCTGGCTGACACGTTCCAGCCCGGCGATCACGGCTCGACCTTCGCCGGCGGCCCGCTCACCGCCTCGGCGGCCCTGGCGGCACTCGACATCTGCTCCGACCCCGAGCTGCTGAGTCGGGTGGGTGATCTCGGCCAGCGGCTGGCCGCCGGTCTCGCTGCGCTTCCCTACGCCCACGGGGTGCGCGGGCGCGGTCTGATGCTCGCCATCGATGTCGCCGAGGGCATCTCGGCACCCGAGCTGGCCCGGCGCGCGCTCCTCGAGCAGCGCCTGGTGGTCAACGCCACCGGGCCGGGCACGATCCGTTTCGAACCCCCACTGATCGTCTCGCCGGAGGAGATCGACGAGGCGCTGGCCCGGCTGGCGGCGCTCGCGGGGTGAAGGACAGTGGGGGCCGTCGAATATCTGCCGCCGGACGCCGTGACGCTCGACGCGGCTGCCGATCGGCTCGCCCAGCACCTCACGCTCCGGGAGGGGGTCAGCATCGAGAGCGACCGCACCTTCTTTGACACCTTCGACGGTCTGCTCCACGGCGCCGGGCTGCTCGCCGCCCATGAGCGCGGGCGGCTGTCGCTGATCGAGCGGGAAAGGGGAAGCGAGCGCGCCGGCGCCGCCATGCCGCTGCCGACGGGGCCGATCCTGCCGCTGGAGATGCGTCCCGGACCGCTGCGCGATGCCCTGCTTCCCGTCGTCGACGTGCGGGCGCTGCTGCCGCTCGCGCTCGTCCACGTGCGCGAGCGCCGGCTCGATGTCGTCGACGACGAACACAAGATCGTCGTGCGCATGATCGTCGAGGAGCCCGAGCTGGTCACCGGCGCCGGGCGTCACGTCGCCCTGCGCCCCCGGCTGCGGCTCGCGCCGGTGCGCGGATACGACGAGGAGCTGGCCGCGGCGCGGGGCGTGCTCGAGGAGCAGGGCGGCTTCCGCGCCACCGACCAGCCCCTGGTCGACGAGGCCGTCCGGGCCGCCGGCGGCGCGCCCGGCGGGATCGCCTCCAAGATCGAGGTGCCGCTGTCCGCCTTGATGCGCTCCGACGCCGCCGCCGTCGCGGTTCTGCGCAGTCTCCAGGACGTCATCGTTGCGAACGTCGACGGCACGATCGCCGACATCGACTCCGAGTTCCTCCACGACCTGCGGGTCTCGGTGCGCCGCTCCCGCGCCGTCCAACGCGAACTGAGGTCCGTCTTCCCGCCCGCCCCGCTGGCCCGCTACCGCACGGAGTTCAGGTGGCTTCAGCAGATCACCGGCGACTCGCGCGACCTCGACGTCTACGTGCTCGACTTCGTCGCCATGAGCGACCTCGTGGACGAGCGCATCCGTCCCGACCTCGACCCGCTGCTCGCTGTGCTCCGGGACCGCCGCGAGGCCGCTCACGTCGAGATGGCCCGGCGGCTGCGCTCCTCACGCGTGCGCGGGCTGATGAATGACTGGTCGGCGTTCCTCGAGGAGCTCGTCGAGCTGCCCCTCGACGATCGCCCGGACGCCGTGCGCCCGATCGCCGAGCTATCCGGCGAGCGGATCCGCAAGGTGTACCGGAGGATGGTGAAGGTCGGGCGGGCGATCGACCCCGATAGCCCCGCCGAGGACTACCACGAGCTGCGCAAGATGGGCAAGGAGCTGCGCTACCTGCTCGAGCTGTTCGGCGCGCCGCTGTATCCCTCGAAGGTGGTCAGGCCGATGGTGAAGACGCTCAAGGGCCTGCAGGACGTGCTCGGCCGACACCAGGATCGCGAGGTGCAGAAGGCCACGCTGCGCGCCCTGCGCGACGAGGTGGCGGGCCAGGCCGGCGGCCCGGCGGCGCTGATGGCCATGGGCGTCCTCGTGGAGCATCTCAGCGACGATGAGCGCCGGGCCCGGGACGAGTTCGCCGAGTCCTTCGCGGCCTTCGCCGGAAAAGCCCAGCGGCGCCTCGTCGCCGAGACCTTTTCGGAGGGCGCGTGAGCCACATCCTCGCCACCTACAACATCAAGGGCGGCGTTGGAAAGACCTCGGCGGCGGTCAACCTCGCCTATCTGGCCGCCCGCGGCGGGGCTCAGACCCTGCTGTGGGACCTCGACCCCCAGGGCGGCTCGACGTACCTGTTCCGGGTCAAACCCCAGGTCCACGGTGGCGGGCGCAAGCTGATCGGGCTGAAATCGCCGGTCAGCGAGCTGATCAAGGGGACCGATCACGAGCGGCTCGACCTGTTGCCATCCGATTTCTCCTACCGCCACATGGATCTCGCCCTCGACGACTACAAGCACCCGACGCAGCGGCTGGCCCAGGTGCTCGAACCGTTGCGCAGCGAGTACGAGTACATCTTCCTTGACTGCCCGCCGAGCATCTCGCTGGTCTCAGAGAGCGTGTTCGAGGCCGCCGACGCGCTGCTCGTGCCGATCATCCCCGCCACCCTGTCCTCGCGCACGTTCGAGCAGCTCGAGGAGCTCGTGGCAGTTCCCGACGGTCCTCAGATCCTCGCCTTCCTCTCGATGTTCGACATCAACCGAGCGCTGCATCGTCGGATCGTCGCCCGGCTGCGCAGTACCCACCGGGTGACCATGCTCGGTGCGGTGATCCCGGACTCCGAGGAGGTTGAGCTGATGGGGGAGGAGCGGGATCCGGTCGCCGCCTTCGCCCCCGCCGCCCTCGCCGCGATGGCCTACGAGGCGCTGTGGTGGGACGTGCGGCGGCGCTTGGCCTAGCGCCGCCGCCCTCCGTCCCCCAATAACCTTCGCCGCCATGCCCGCGCCGCACGAACCGAAATCCACCAAGCCGATCGCCTCCTACCAGGCGCATCACGAGGACGTCCACCGCGTGCTGCTGCTCTACAGCGGCGGCCTCGACACGAGCGTGATGCTCAAGTGGATCCAGGACGAATATGACGCTGAGGTGGTGGCGCTGACCGTCAACCTCGGCCAGCCCGGCGAGGACTATGAGGTCGTCCGCGGCAAGGCGCTGCAGCTCGGGGCCAGCGAGTGTCATGTCGTCGACGCCCGCGAGGAGTTCGCGCATGAGTACCTCCTCAGGGCGATCCGCGCCAACGCCATCTACGGCCGCGGCTATCCGCTGTTCACCGCCCTCGGCCGGCCGCTGATCGCCAAGCTGGCGGTCGACTACGCGCGGCACGGCGGCTGCGACACGATCGCGCACGGCTGCACCGGCAAGGGCAACGACCAGGTGCGGATCGAGGCCACGATCGCCACGCTCGCGCCGGAGCTCAAGGTGATCGCGCCGGTCCGCTCGTGGCGGATGGGTCGGGAGGAGGAGATCGCCTACGCGCGCGAGCACGGCATCCCGGTGAAGGGCGGCACCGAAAGCGCGCCGTACTCGATCGATGACAACCTCTGGGGCCGATCGAGCGAGGGTCGCTGGATCGAGGACTTGAGCCACGCGCCGAAGGACGACGTGTTCCAACTCGTTACGCGGCCCGAGGAGGCTCCCGACGAGTCCGAGGTGCTCACGCTCGAGTTCGAGCGCGGGGTCCCGGTCGCTGCGAACGGCGAGCAGCTCGGGCTGGTCGAGCTGATCGAGCGGGTGGCCGAGATCGGTGCCCGCCACGGCGTCGGGATCGTCGATCAGATTGAGGACCGGATCGTCGGCCTCAAGGTCCGCGACATCTACGAGGTTCCGGCGGCGACGATCCTGCTCCTGGCTCACCAAGAGCTCGAGGCGCTGGTCGGGACGATCCACCAGAACCAGCTCAAGCCCGGCCTCGATCAGCACTGGGCCTTCCTGGTTTACGCCGGCTTGTGGTGGGAGCCGGTGCGCACCGACCTCGATGCCTACATGGAGGCGGCCAACGCGCAGGTCACCGGCACGATCGGGATCAAGCTCTACAAGGGATCGGCCCGGGTGCTCACGCGCTCATCGCCCTACGCGGTCTACGACGCCCAGCTGGCCGGCTTCGCCGAGTCCGGTGGGCTGTTCTCGCACGAGGCTGCTCCCGGTTTCATCGAGCTGTGGTCACTGCAGTCCCGTCTGGCGTGGCGCGTGCGAGAGGGTTAACACCCAGAATGGGTTTTAGTAGGTATTGTCAGGTGTCTGGATTGCCGCCAAGCGATTTGACGGGGCATAGATGCCGGATCTGAAGACCGACGCACCCGCGTTGGACGTAAACCGTATGTCGATCGAGCCGCTCGACGGCGACAAGGTTCTCGTACGGCTCCAGGGCCGATGGCCGGCACGCCCGCGCAAGGGACCGAGTTTCGCCGCGCTCGTGGTCGAGGTCGAGGGACGCCGCCACCGCTTTCCCGAGCTGATCTCGCCGCAGAAGTCATCGTGGATCCGGCGCAGCGGATGGAGCGCCAGCTTCGCTGTCCCTTCCTGGCTTGAGTCGCATCTGGCAGGATCAGGGATGATGGTCATTGGGGACAAGGCGTTCCCGCTTCCGTCGCTGACCAATGATGAACCTGCTTCCAGACCCTCGACCCCGGCGCAGCCATCGACCCTGGGGCAGCCCTCGACCCCGGCTCAGGATTCGCCGCCGCCCGTGACGGACTCGGAACCTACCCCGTCTGCCACGCCGTCCTCCAGCGCCGCGGAGACGCCGCCCGCTGGCCCGGAGACGTCGTCCGCTGGCCCGGCGCAGACGCCGGCGTCCGGCGACGACACGCCCTCGATCGTCCTCTCCGGCGATGATGCAGTGCACGCCCTGAAGGCGGAGCTCGAGTCCCGCGTCGCCGGCGAGGCGCAGATGCGGGGCCAGCTCGCTGACGCCCGATCACAACTTGAGGGGCGGGCGGTCGCCCAGGAGCGCCTCGAGGCTGCCCACGCCGAGCTCCGGCGTGAATTCGACGGACTGCGCGCCCTCATCAGTCAGGAGCAGGAGCGGCAGGCCCAGGAGCGCGCGCAGGCGAAGGCCGACCTCACGACAACAGTCGTCACCCGTGATGCCGCGCTGAGCGAGGCGGCGGCGCTGCGCTCCGAGCTCGACCGCCTCGGTGTCGAGCTGTCCGACGCGCGCCGGCAGGCCGGCATGCGCGAGGCGACCGTCTCTGAGGCCGAGGAGCTCTTGGCCGAGGCCCGGGCGCTGAGCGCCAGCATGCGCAAGGACTGAGCGCCGCCGCGGCCTGAGCGCCGCCGCCTGAACGCCATCCCGCCTGAGCGCGGGCCGCCGCAACCGCGCATCCGTCCGACTCTCGCCCTACCGTCGGGCGCAATGACCGATCCGCCTGCGTTGCCCTCTGCGCTCGGGATCGAGGCGGTCGAGTGGTCCGGTCAGGGCGAGGAGTACCTAACCGTTCGCGTCACCGGGCGCTGGTGGCGGCGGCGCCCGACCTGGAGCGGTCAGCCGGTGCTGATGATCGAGACGCGCGGGCAGCGGCATCGCTTCCCGGCCATGCCCGAGCCGCCGAGCCTGAGCGGCACGCCTCCGGGGAGCTGGGCCTTCAGCTTCTCCATCCCTGCGCCGCTTGCCCCCGAGCCGGGCAGCCGGGTGCTTCTGCAACTCGGTGGCGTCGTCGTGCCCCTGCCGGGGTCTGAACCGGCAGGATCCGGATTGCCCGGGGGGCAGGTGCTTCCCGGGGTGGATGCGGAGACCCTGGCCGAGCGGCGGCTGCGGAGCGCTGAGCTCGCGCTCGAGGCCGCGCGCCGGCGGGCGGCCGAGGCCGAGAGCGAGGCCGCGCGGCTGTCGGCGCGGATCGACACGCTCGAGTATGAGCTGAACGAGGCCCGGCTCGAGCCGGAGCACCTCCAGTCCGACCTGGCCGACCGCGACCACGCCCGCCGCCGCGCCGAGCAGGACGCCTACGCCGAGCGGTTGCTCCGCGAGGAGTTGCAGGAAGAGCTCACGCGCCGCGAGCACGCGCGCGGCGAGGTCGACGTCCTGGCGGGCGAGCTGGCGGAGGCCAGGGAGCGCGTCGAGGAGCTCGAGGACGAGCTCGACCGGCTGCGCCGCCGCGTCGACGAGGCCGAGCACGCGGCCGCGGCCGCTCATCACGCCCGGGAAGAGGCGGAGCAGGAAGTGGCCCGCCTGCTCGAGGCCGCCGCGGCCGCGGAGCCCGAGCCACCGGTCCCCGAGCTGCCACCGATGAGCTACGGGGACGTGGAGGTGATCGCCGCCGAGGGGAGACTCGCGGCGCGGGAGGAGCGGCAGGGCGTTCATGAGGCGACCGAACCCGGCCCGGCGACGGGTCCAATCGCTGAGGCCGCGATGGCACTCGAGCGGGCGCTGGCGGCCCAGCGCAGCGCCCTGCCGATTCCTGCTCCGGCGCCTCCCGAGCCGGCAGCGCCCGAGCCGCCTCCGGCCGCGGTCGTCGAACCGCCGCCGCCACCGCCTCCGGCTGCGGCTGCCCCGCCGTCGCCACCGCCACCGCTGGCGGTTGCCCCGCCGCCCCCGGCCTCCCTGTCCTCGTCCCAGCTTGAGGCTCTCCGGGCGGAGTTCGCGGAGCTGCGGGCGCTCACGGAGCGCGAGCGCGAGCGCCGCCGCCGCGCCGAGGTCCGGGCCGCTGAGCTTGAGCAGCAACTCGAGGAGCAGACCCAGCGCGCGCACCGGGCCTACAACGCGCTCGACGAGCTCCGCAGCCGGCTCCACGAGGTTCGGATCGCCGCTGTCGGTGGAGTTGGGGTGGCCGAGGGGTTCGCTGCCGAGCCGCCGGCGCCGGCCGCGCCATCCGAGCCCCCCGAGCCATCAGAGCCATCCGAGCCCCCCGAGCCGACTGCACCAGCCGTGCCCCCGGCGCCTCCCGCAGCAGCCGCGCCCCCGGAGCCGATGGCCGAGCCCGCCGCGCCCCCCGAGGCCCTGGCTGCCCCCGCCGAACCGGCCGCCCCGGCCGAACCGGCCGCCCCGGCCGAACCGGCCGCGCCCGCAGAACCGGCCGCCCCCGCAGAACTGGCCGGCCCGGCCGACCGCGTCGAGCCCGAGCGTCTGGCCGCCGCCCTCGCGCGCCTGCGCCAGGCCGCCGAGGAGGTCGCAGAGCAGGCCCAGACCGCGCCACCGACCACCCCCGCGCCACCGACCACCCCCGAGCCCGCGGAAGCCTCCGAGCCCGCGGAGCCTCCGAAGCTCCCCGAGACGTCCGAGGAGCCGCCCGCGCCGCCCGTCCGGCCGTGGCTCGAGCCGGTGTTTCGCGCCCTCACCGAGCGCGACCCCGCTGCCGCCGGACGGCTGGCCGTGGCCCTGTTGCCCGCACAGGCGCTCGTCCATCCCGAGCCTGTCGCCTACGACCTGGTCCTTGACGCGGTCGGCTGCGTCGCCGTGACGGTGGCCGAGGGCGGCGCCCGGGTGGCTCTGATCCCCTCACCGCGTGCGCTCGGGGACGTCGCCTTCAAGGTGCGCGGTGATCTCTCCGGCCTCGCCCGTCTCCTGGTCACCGGCCGGCCACGGCGCTTCCGGCGGGGTCTCGCGCGGGTCGACGGCGATCGCGCCCGACTCGAGGCGCTCGTGCGGCTGATCCGCCGCCCCGTGACTCTCTCCCAGCTTCATGCAGCCGGGGTGAGGCTCGCCCCCGGAGCGGCGTTCTCGCTCGCCGCATTGATGGTGGAGCCGGACTGGACGTCCGGTGAGCGCTTCACCATCGCCCACCGCGAGCCGGCCGCGACGATCCCTGGCACCCAACTGCACGTCCACGCGGGCGCGGCGCTGACGGTCACCGAGGGGACCACGGTCGATGCCGCCGCGACCACGATCGTCTGTCCCGCCGAGGAGTTGCTGGCCGTGCTGGCCGGGACCGACGACGCCGCCTCGGAGGTCCTCGGCGACGATCGGCCACTCGTGCTGCTGCGCGATTGGCTGAACCGCGCACAGAGCGGCTGAATCCGCTCAGCTCCGCTTGAGGGGAGGCCAAAATGTCCGCCTCGCCACCTATGCTCGAAGAGCACCGCATGAGCTCCGCCTGCGTCCACCTCCACGTCCACTCTGAGTACTCGCTGCTCGATGGCGCCTGCAAGATCGACGCCCTCGCGGCGCGGGCGGCGTCGTTCGAGCAGCCGGCGCTTGCCTTGACCGATCACGGCGTGATGAACGGGGCCGTTGAGCTGTCCACGGCCTGTCGCAAGCACGACGTCAAGCCAATTCTCGGCTGTGAGGTCTACGTGGTCGACGACCACGCACGCCGGGCCACGGGCCGGCTGGAGCGCTTCCACCTGACCCTGGTGGCGGCGACGCCGACCGGGTACCGCAACCTGGTCAAGCTGTCGTCGGCCGGCTTCCTCGAGGGCTACCAGCGCGGCAAACCGTCCGTCGACATGGAGCAGATCGCCGCCCACTCCGAGGGCGTCATCGCGCTGACCGGATGTCTCCAGTCTCGTTTCTGCCAGTACCTGCTGGGCGACGACGAGACCAACGCGCGTGCCTACGCGGACGAGATGCTCAACGTCTTCGGCAACGACAACGTCTACTTCGAGGTCCAGAAGAACGGCTTGGCCGACCAGGACAAGGCCAACAAGGGGATCGTGAAGATCGCGCGCGCGGTGGGGCGGCCGCTGGTCGCCACCGGCGACGTTCACTACCTGCGCCGCGAGGACTATCACCACCACGCGGCGCTGCTGTGCGTGCAGACGAAGTCGACCCTGAGCCAGCCGAAGATCACCTTCGACACCAACGAGTTCTACCTGCGCTCCAACGACGAGATGGCCCAGGCGTTCGCGGATTGGCCCGAGGCGATCGCCTCCACGGTCGAGATCGCCGAGCGCTGCAACGTCGAGATCGAGCTCGGCGCGCAGCTGATCCCGCGCTACCCGACTCCGAACGGGGAGAGCGAGGCCGTCTTCCTACGGGCGATGGTGCAGGAGGGCCTGCGTCTGCGCTACGGCGATCCCGTACCCGCCGACGCGGTCGAGCGGGCCGATTACGAGCTCGGCGTGATCGAGCGGATGGGCTTCAGCGGTTACTTCCTGATCGTCTGGGACTTCGTCAAGCACGCGAAGGACGCCGGCATCGCGGTCGGGCCCGGACGCGGGTCGGCCGCGGGCTCGCTGGTCGCGTACTGCCTGCAGATCACCGACGTGGATCCGCTGCGCTACGGGCTGCTGTTCGAGCGCTTCCTCAATCCCGAGCGCGTGTCGATGCCGGACATCGACATCGATTTCTCCGTCCGCGGCCGGGATCGGGTGATCCGCTACGTGACCGAGAAGTACGGCAAGGAGTCGGTGGCGCAGATCGTCACGTTCGGCAAGATGTTCCCGCGGGCGGCGACCCGGGACGCGGCTCGTGTGCTCGGCCACGACTATGGCGCGGGAGACCGCCTGGCGAAGCTGATCCCCGACCCGATCATGGGACGGCCGCCCAGCTTCGAGGACTGTCTGCGGCCCGGGGAACCGCTGCGGGCGGAGATCGACCGTGATCCCACGGCCAAGCAGATCGTCGAGGTGGCCCAGGGCCTCGAGGGGATCGTCCGTAACTCCTCGATTCATGCCGCCGCCGTGGTGATCGCCGACCGGCCGCTGACCGACATCGTGCCGTTGCAGATCGCCGACGCCGGGGCGGACGAGAACGGCGACCGGGTATTCCGCACCGTCACTCAGTTCTCGATGAAGCCGGTCGAGCAGCTCGGCCTGCTGAAAATGGACTTCCTCGGCCTGCGCAACCTCGACGTGATCGAGGACGCACTCGACATCATTGGCCGCTCCATCGGCGATCGCCCGGACATGGCCAGGCTCCCGCTCGACGATGAGAAGACCTACGAGATGCTGGCCCGCGGTGACTCGGTGGGTGTGTTCCAGTTCGAGTCCGAGGGCATGCGCGAGGCGCTGAAGAAGGTTCGCCCGGATGAGTTCGACGACCTCGTGGCGCTCAACGCGCTGTACCGGCCGGGGGCGATGGACCAGATCCCCACCTACGCCCGCGGCAAGCGCGATCCCGAGTCGATCTCCTACCCAGACGATCGCCTGCGCCCGATTCTCGAGGCGACCAAGGGCGTGATCCTCTACCAGGAGCAGGCAATGCAGATCGCCACGGAGCTCGCCGGCTTCAGCGGGGCAAAGGCGGACGACCTGCGCAAGGCGATCGGCAAGAAGAACCGCGAGGCGATGGCCAAGCTGAAGCCCGAGTTCGTGGCCGGCTGCCGCGCCTCGGGCACGGGCGAGCAGGTAATCGACTGGCTGTGGGCGACCAACGAGCGCTCGGCCGACTACTCGTTCAACCGCAGCCACGCCGCCTGCTACGCGCTGATCTCCTACCGCACCGCCTGGCTGCGCGCCAATTACCCCGCCGAGTACATGGCAGCGCTGATCTCCTCGGTGATGGACACCAAGGACAAGGTGCCGTTCTTTGTTGCGCAGGCCGAGCAGATGGGGATCGCGATCCTGCCGCCCGACGTCAACCTGTCCGACCACGAGTTCGTCGTCGTCGACGACAACATCCGCTTCGGCCTCGACGCCGTCAAGGGCGTCGGCTATGCCGCGGTGGAGGCGATCAAGCGCGCGCGGGAGGAGGGTGGCCCGTTCACGGATCTATGGGACTTCTGCGCCCGCGTCGACGGCCGCTCGGTCAACAAGAAGGCGATCGAAGCGCTGATCAAGTGCGGCGCCTTTGGCTCCACGGGAGCCTCGCGCAAGGGCATGCTGGCAGTGCTCGAGCAGGCCCAGGGTGCCGGGCAGAAGGCCCAGCAGGACGCGCTCATCGGTCAGGGCTCGATCTTCGACTTCGGCACCGATCTCGGCGGCGGAGACGGTGCCTCATCGGCCGCGGCGGCGTTCGCCACCCCGAGCCACGCTCCGATTCCCTCCGAGGAATTCGAGCGCGCCGAGCTGCTCTCCGCTGAGAAGGAGGCAATCGGCCTGTTCATCTCTGCCCACCCGCTCAAGGAGGTCGGCGCCGCGCTGCGCGCCCAGGCCGACTGCTCCCTGGCCGAGCTCTCCAACCGGCGCGACGGTGACTGGGTCACCGTCGGCGGGATGATCATCCAGGCCAAGCGCATCCGCACCAAGAAGGGCGACCCGATGATGTTCGCCACGCTCGACGACCTCGAGTGCGCGGTGGAGATCATCGTCTTCGGCAAGGCGCTGGCCGCGCATGAGGACGCGCTGGCCACCGACTCGATTGTCCTCGTGCGCGGCCGCGTCGACCACAAGGACCGCGAGAAGACCTGCATCGTGGCTCAGCAGATCGATCGCTTCGAACCGACCCAGGAGGAGATCCGGACGGCGCAGGAGCAAGCGGCCAACGTGACGGTCGCTCCCACCGCTCTGCGGGTCCGTCTCGACGCGGCCGCCCTACCCGCGACCGTCCTCGGGGAGCTCAAGGAGCTGTTGGCCAACTTCCCGGGTGACTGCGACGTCGTCATCGAGCTGAGCACCTCGGTGGGCAATCGGCGCCTGCGGCTGGGCAACGGCTTCCGTGTCACCCGCAGCGCCTCGCTCCACGCCGAGCTCGACGCGCTGCTCGGAACGGCGATGCTCCCGGCGTTGCCTCCTGCGGTCGAAGCCGCCGGAGCGATGGCCGGAGCCTAGTTCGGGCCGGGGGCCGTGCCGCCTGTGGTCGACACGCGGCGTGAGCCGACGAGGTCGTCAGCGACAGTGGTGCACACTCGACCACCGAGCCACCGGTGTACGCCATTGCCCCGCACCGCCGACGGGAACAGACTCGGATAAGGTTCCCGCCCCACGCGTGATCGTGCAGCCGTGTCTCGTCGGATGCGAGCACGCACTCCAAGGAGGAGACGGCAAATGAAACGCCCTCTGGTCGCCTTGACCGCAGTATGTGTCCTGCTCTTAAGCGCCTCGCTGGCCGAGGCCCGCGTGCTGCGCGTCGGGACCTATCACGGGAAGCGAGGCCAGTACCAGTCGATCCAGGCGGCGGTCAACGCCGCGCATCCGGGGGACTGGATCCTGGTCGGCCCCGGCGACTACAAGGAGCACTCGGGTCGCGCTCCGGCGGGCTTTCCCGACAGAGTGGCCGGGGTCCTGATCACCAAGGCTCGTCTGCGTCTGCGCGGGATGAACCGCAACACGGTGATCGTCGACGGTACGAAGCCGGGGTCACGCGCCTGCAGCAACGGCGCGGGTAGCCAGGAGCTCGGTCCGGCCGGCCTGCGGACCGGCGACGCGCCGCTCGGCCTCAACGGGATCATGGTGTGGAAGGCCACCGACGTGTGGGTGCAGAACCTGACCGCGTGCAACTACCTGCACGGTTCGGGCGACACCGGCAACGAGATCTGGTGGAACGGTGGCGACGGCAGCGGCCAGATCGGCGGCTGGGGCTATCTCGGTTCCTACCTGACCACGACGAGCACGTACTTCAAGGACGAGCAGACCGCCGCGCAGTACGGGATCTTCTCAAGCAACTGGAACGGCGGCACCTGGGATCAGACGTACGCCAGCAACTTCAACGACTCGGGCTACTACATCGGGGCGTGCCAGCAGCAGTGCAACCAGGTGATCAACCACGGCCACGGGCAGTACAGCGCGCTCGGCTACTCGGGCACCAACTCCGGTGGGAGCCTGGTGGTCAAGAACTCGGAGTTCGATCGCAACGAGGACGGGTTCGACACCAACAGCCAGAACGCGGACTTCCCGCCGCCTCAGAACGGGGCCTGCCCGCATAACGGGGTCAGTCCGATCACCCACACCCATTCGTGCTGGGTGTTCATGAACAACTACGTCCACGACAACAACAACCCCAACGTCCCCTCGTCCGGGTCCGCGGCGGCCGGCCCGGTGGGCACCGGGATCTCGCTCTCAGGCGCTCGCAACGACACGGTCATGCACAACCGCTTCGTGAACAACAAGGCCTGGGGAGTCATCCTCGTTCCCTACGTCGACAGCGGCCCGCCCTGCACCGGAGGCGATCCAAACTCGCCGTTCGGCTGCCTGTACGACCAGTTCGGCGACGCCGTGCTCAACAACACGTTCACCGGCAACGGGGGCTACGGCCATCCGACCAACGGCGATATCGCCCAGCTGAACCTCGAGGCCGGCAACCCGACGAACTGCTTCAGCGGCAACGTCAAGAGCAGCGGCGGACCCGCCACCACGAGCCCGGCGGATCTGCAGACGACCCATCCGACATGCAACGGTAAGCCGATGGGCATCAACTCGAACCCCACGTTCCTGAACGAGGTCCTGTGCGACTCACAGGTTGAGCTCGTTCCAGGCGTGCCGCCGTCGTGCCCGTCCGGCCAGTATCCGCGCCGCACCGACGTGGTGATGCACGCGCTGCCGTCCGGCCTGGCGACGATGCCGAATCCCTGCCACGGAGTGCCGGCCAACCCCTGGTGCCCGGCTCCGGTGCACAAGCACCCGCACCACCCGCCGACCCCGCCGACCGGGCTCGGCTAGCCAGGGGATCAGTTGCTGCGCAGCCGGCCGGTCACTCCCTCGGGGGCGACCGGCCGGTCGCTGGATGGTCAGTGGCTCGAGTAGTGCGCCGTGAGGATGTGGGGGATCTGTCCTGGCTTGGCGCCCGGCAGCGTGGGCGCAACCCAACACGCCTGGTTGGTGGCGGTGGCCGGCTGGGCGCCGTTGCCCGGCGCACCGGTCGGCTTGCAGTCCCATGAGGGGAGGGCGAAGCTGCCCGGGAACTTGCCCCCGGCACTGAAGCTCTGCGGGTCGGCCAGCCATAGCGAAGGCGGATAGGTGTTGCCGCGGCTGTTGACGCTGCGGGTGCTCGCGAGCCCGTTGGTCTGGGGGCCGATGGGCGAGAACTGCCGGAGATAGTGCCCGCATGGGGTGCCTCCGCAGGTCACGCCGGTCCCGCCGTAGGCGGTGGTCTTGGCTGCGACTCCGACCCCGCCGACCGAGATGAAGTCGGACAGAAGCTGCTGGTGAAGCGAGAGCCAGTTGAGAATCGGGTTCAGCTGGCCGAGGAACGGACCGAGCGCTCCGAGCAGCGGCTTCGTCGCGAGCAGCACGTCGTGGAAGGCGGGGAAACCCGTCTGGGACGCCGTGATAAGCGGGTTCAGGACGACGAACAGGGTTCGCAGCTGCGGCGACAGCGCCTGGACGGCGGTCAGCGTCGGCCCCAGCTCCTGGGCGACCGGAATCAGCTCGCTGACCAGGGGGTTGGTGTCGAGCGCGAACAGCTTGAGCCGGGCGAAGGTCGCACGGGTCTCGCGCAGGAACGTCGGGAGAACCTCGACGGTGCTGGTCAGCGCGGCGCTGTTGGCCGCCGTCGTGGCAAAGGTCGTCCCGGCGCTGGTGACCAGGTTCTGGAGGGCGGAGCGGTTGTGGCTGAGCGCGGTGAAGACGACGGCGCCGTTGCGAATCAGCCGGACCACCGCACCGTGCTCGATGTCGAGCACGCCGAGCAGGTCACTGGCGTCGGCCGTGAACTGCGGCAGGTTGCCGATCGCACTGTTGAGGTTCTGGCCGTTGTGGGCGACGGCCAGCGCCAGCTGCTGCTGCCAGACCTGGAACGCCCGGCGGGTCACCGGGTCCAGCGCATTGAAGATCTGATCGAGCTGCACCGCGGGCTCGACGTTGGTGCGCGCCACCATGCCCCCGTCCGGCAGCGTCGGGCTGCTCGGCGATCCGGGCGTGATCTCGACGTACGTCTCCCCGATGATCGTCTTCTGGCGCAGGATCGCCCGCGCATCCCGGTGGATCGGCGCATATTGCTGGTCGAGCTGGATCGTGGCGATCGTGCGGTTGCCCCGGGGGTCGAGCGATTTGGCGACCACCTTGCCGACCGAGACCCCGGCGATGCGAACGTCGGCCTGCGTGGCGAGCTGCTGGGCGTTGGGGAACGAGGCCTCGAAGCGGTACCCCTGGGCCGCGAACGGGATCGTGCCGCCAAACGACAGCCACAGGAACAGCAGCAGCCCCACGCACGAGAGCGCGAACGCGACCATCGAGACGATCTTGGCCATTGATGGCGAGCCGCTCTGCATCAGTGCGAAGCCTTGGCGGTGGTCGAGCGGTCGCGTGCGGCGCCCAGCGAGGGACAGAACGGGCGCAGCGCGGTCGCATTGAGCAGCGAGCCGACAAGGCCGAACGCCGAGCCGGGATTGGTCAGCAACCCTACCTGCTCACAGCTGAATTGGATGAACAGCGGCCGGTAGGGACCGTTGGCGTCCTGGATCGAGAACAGCGTCCGGGTGTTGTGCCCCAACCAGGCGAGCCACCACAGATACCCGTGCTGGGGGCTCGCGGGCGAGTACCCGAGCATGTTCACGAGGTGATTGAGCGTGCCGAACACGTGCTGCAGGTTGGGGGTGGCCGTGGCGAGATTGGCGGCCGCTGGGCTGAGCTCGCGGACGACGGGGCTGGCCGCTCGCACGAACGGGCGGATCTGGTTCTCGATGATCGGCGTGGCGGGCCTCGCCAGCGCGGTGAGGGCCCGATCGGCGGCGGGCAGCGCGTGCGCCGCCGGTAGCAGACTGGCCGCCGTCGGGCCGAGCTGGTCGGCGAACGTCTGCACCTGGGCGAGTGTCGTCGCCGTCTGGCTGAGCGTTCCCGGCAGGTCGGCCACGGCGCGGCTCACGTTCGCGTTCTCCGAAGCGAAGGCGCGGAACACGGTCGCGCTGGCGTCGACGAGCTGCACGAGCTGCCCCTGCTCGGCCGCCACGGCCGTGTTCAGCCGCTGCAGCGAGTTGACCACCCGTCGCAGCTCCCTGCCACGCTTGGCCAGCGCAACGTTCACCCGCGCGAGGTCACGATGGGTGGGCTCAAAGCGCGCGAGCACCTGCGCGAGCTCGATCCCGCCGTGCCCCTGCAGGGCCTGGCCTCCGCCGTTGATGAGCAGGGTGAGGTAGGCGCGCGTATCGGCGTCGAGCGAGGCGAGGATCTCGTCGACATTGACGTCGGGCAGCGTGTTCCCGGCCGGGATGGTGAACCCCGGTCTGACCACCGGAGCAGGAGCGACACCCGGGTTCAGCTCGATGAACATGTCCTTGAGGCCCGTGCGCGGTCGTAGCAGCGCCGTGGCGTTGGTGTGGATCAGGTGGCGGTACTGCTGGTCGATGTCCAGCCTCACCACGGCAAGCCCGCGCCGCAGCGACACCGCGCCGATGTCGCCGATCTGAACGCCCGAGACGCGGACGGTCTGGCCCTGCCCCGGAGCCACCGCCTGCGCGGTCGAGAACTCCGCGTCGATCGAGAACGGAGCCGACTGAATGAGGGGGAAGCGCAGGCGCTCGTGGTGGAGGATGTAGCCCGCGACGGCAATTGAGAGCACGAGCAGCACGACGATCGCCAGGAAGTCTCCGGCGTGGTTCTTGATCGCTCGTTTCATGGCTGCGGCGTCGGTTCGTTCATCAGGGCCTCAGCTGCTGCAGGGGCGGACCGGTGGATGCGGAGAGATCGCGGATCGGCGGCTGCGTCTCGCAGGGCGTGTTCGGGGCCAGCGGCGGGCGTTCGCTGTGCGGCGGCAGCGTCGGCTGCATCGAGATCAGCGGGGCGACCGCCTGTCCGAAGGTGTTGGGCGAGAGCGAGTAGGTCAGCGATCCGGCAGTGAGCAGGACGCGGATGTACGCGCCGTTGGCGTCGAAGTTGCGCGATTCGCCGGCCAGGCCGGGGAGATAGTCGACCGCCTCCACGTACACCTTGCGCGGCGGGAAGCCATTGGAGGCGTTGAAGTGGGGGTCGGTGAGGGTCAGCTGTGACCACGGGTAGACGACGGTGGCCAGGCAGCTCGACGCCGGCCGCACGCCCCCGGTCATCAGCGGGATCGTCTCGTTGGTCAGCTGTGCGAGCGAGGGCACCGCCGTGGCGAGGTTGTCGGCCAGGCCACCGAGCTCTGCCGGTGCGACCAGCTGTCGGAGTTGGTTGAAGAACGGGAGGCTGGCGTCGATCGCCGGGCCGGCGAGGACCACGCCCGGAATCAACGCCCGGGACAGCGCACGCACGGGCGGGAACGCGGCGTTGAGAGCGTTGAACGCCGGGGTCGCCGCGGCCAGGGTCTGGGGCAGCTGGGCCACCGAGGCGGCCAAGGCGGCGTTCTCCCGCGCGAACGCCCCCGCCGTCGTGTTGAAGTCGGTGATCAGGCTCTGCAGCGTTCGCGGGTGCTCGTTGAGCGCGCCCGCCACCGTGGCCTGCGCGGCGATCCATCTCGAGAGATCGTGCGGGCGCAGCCCGAGCGCGTCGTGGGCGACGGCCGAGGTGGAGGCGTACGCCGGTGCCCAGTAGGGGATCGAGGCGTTGTAACCCGGGCCGCCCAGCCTGACCGCGATGCCGTACTGGCGGAGGAGGATCTGGAGGTTGCGACGGGTATCGGCCTGCAGCGAGGTGAGGACCTGGTCGAGCTGGACCGGCTCGCGGCCCTGCTGCACCGGGAACGTATACCCCTCCGGGGCCCGAGGCGCCGACGGCGTGCCGGGGCTGACGTCGATGAAGAAGTTGCCCTCGAGGAAGATCCGGGGCCGGATCCAGAACGTCGCGTCGGTGTGCAGCGGCAGGCCCTGGTCGGCGATCTGCAGCGTCACCGCGGCGGCACGGCAACGCGGCCGGTCGATGCCGTACGGCTGGCAGCCGGGCACCCGGTCGATGGACTCGACCGTCCCGACGTTCACGCCGGCGATCCGCACCAGCGATCCGGGGCGGAGGCCGGTGGCGCTCGAGAAGGTGGCGCGGACTGTGTAATGGCTGGCGAACGGGTTGGCGAACTTCGTGAACGCGAGGTACGTGAGCAGCGCGATCACCGCGATGCCGATCAGCCCGGCCTTGAGGTTGCTCATGCGGCGGCGTCGACGGGTCATTGGCCGTTGGCGGTGGTCGGGAGCTGGGGCCCCGTGGTGGGGTTGCGGCTGAACGTCTCGCCGGCCGGCACGTGGCTGCGGCCGTGGAAGGTCGGGCCCTGATTGCCGGGGGTGTGCGCGTCGACGGCGAGGTTCCGGCCCTGGGGGTCGAACTGGTTGAGCTTCTTCGGCCAGCCGCGCTGCCCGGTCTCGCAGTCGGCGTTCCCGTGGTTGTCGATGGCGGCGCCATAGGACTGGGCGTGCAGGAACTGCTGGCCGCCGAACACGGTGAGCGGGGGGCTGTCGCTTCCCGAGGTGCCGTTGACCGGCGTGGTGGCCCCCTGCACGCCAACGCCTCCGCCCGAGGGGGCGCCAAGGTTGATCAGCGCCCGCTGGGCGAACCCGTACGAGGTCTGAGCCGACAGGTGCTCGGCCACGTAGGTCCACCAGTAGTTCCAGTCGTTGCACACCGTCTGGAACGGGCCCAGGTAGCGCACCATCGGGTTGAGGGTGTGGACGGTCGAGTTGAGCGCGTTCAGCGCCTCGTTGGTCGTCGGCGCCTGGGCGAGTTGCTCGAGCGCGCTGAAGACCTGCTCCAGGTTGACGTTGAGGATCGGCGTGCGGGCCAGCGTCTGTGTCCCCGCCTGGAGCGTCGGATTGACCACCTGGAGGGTGGGGAGGAGGTTCGCCGTCGCCGGGGCGAGCTGCTGGCCCAGGGTCGTCAGGTTGGCCAGGAACGGCTGCTGCACGGCCAGCGAGTCGGTCCCCACCGCCAGGGTTGACGGCGATTCGGCGATCGCCGCGGCGAGCGCGCTCGGGTCGGCGGAGATGGCGGCGAACGTCGTGGCCAGGTCGGTGAACAGCTGCGAGGCGGTGTGGGCCACGGGAGCGAGCGTCCCCATCAGGTTGTTCAGGGACCGCAGGAAGGGCGTGAGCCCGGTGCGCGGGTCCGACAGGTAGCCGGCCACCGGGGCGAGATGGCCCAGCAGCACCGGCAGGTTGGCGAAGGTGTCGTTCAGCGCCGAGCCGCGGCCGGCCAGCGCGCCGGAGATGCCGACGAGGTTGGCCTGAATCGCCCGCCGGGTCTTTGGGTCGAAGGTCTGGAAGATCTCGTCGAACTGGACGGGAACGTTCGTCTGGGTGATCGGCAGCGTGCCGCCGTCGGGGATATAGGTCGTCGCGGTCCCTCGGTGCAGGTCGATGTACTTCGACCCGAGGACCGAGGCCGGGCGGATCGAGGCGGTCGAGTTCACCGGCACCTGCCCGTAGCCCTTCTGCAGCCGCAGGGTCAGCCTCGCTCCGACCAGTCCGTTGGCCAGCCGAACCGGCTCCAGCGCCGAGACGAGGCCGATCCGGAAGCCTCCCTCGCGCACGTCGTTGCCCACGACCACGTTCGCCCCGTTGGCCACGTCGATATTGAGCTCCCGCACCGGGAGAAACGGGAGACCGGCGTTGGCGTTGTAGGCCAGGAACACGGCGGCCAGGATCGCCAGCAGCGTGGCGGCCCCAATCAGAACCGGGTTGCTGAGGGCCGACTGCTGCTTGCGTCTCATCTCCGTGCCCCGGTCATGGTGCGAGCAGGTAGTTGAGGAGGCGCTGGGCGCTGTTACCCGAGGCGGTGGCGGGTGGGCTGCTCGTGGCCGCGGGCGAGCTGGAGGCGACCGCGGGCGAGCCGGAGGTGCTCGTCGGCAGGTCCGCGGCGTTCAGCTTGCAGGCCGTCGTCCTCGGTCCGGACTGGCCGGGAGGAGCTCCGCCCGGATCGGGCACGCACGCCGTCGGGTTAGACGGGTCGGTCTCGTTGACCGCGGGCTGGCTGGCGCCGAGCCAGGCGTAGCACCGGCGGTAGGCGGAGCCGAACTGCTTGAGACTGAGCGCGATCGTGGCCGGGGTCGCGTACGGCGAGCACATCGGATCGACGAACGAGTCGACGGCGAGCAGATGGCCGAACGGCCCGAAGGTGTTGATCGCCAGCGTCTGGTTGAACACGTACTGGAGCAGCGCCTCGAGCCCGGTGTAGCCCTGACCACCCGGGCTGCGGGTGTTGGGCTCAACCGCGCGGCTGCGGTCGTCGAGGTCATGCAGCACGATGGCCAGGTTCTGAGCCAGCTCGGGTGTCGGCTGCGCGACCTGGTTGAGGATCCCGACCGTGGGCCCCGCCACGGTCACTGCGGCGCGCCCGGTGTTCGACGCCTGCCCGAGCGATTGGATGGCCGGGAGCGCGACCTTGCCGAATGGCGGCAGCTCCCGGAACAGCTGGGTGAGTTCGCCCGCAGACGCCCCGAGGTGAACGACCACCGGCTGGTTGGCGGTGACCGCGGCGCCGAGCTGTGCCATCGCCGGCCGAAGCTGTTCGAGGAATCCCGGCAGCAGGTGGAGACTCGCTTGGAGGTTGGCCTGCTGAGATGCGGCGATCCCGGCGGTCCTGCCCGCCTCGACGATGAACCGCTGAATCTCTCGCCGGTTGTTGGCCAGCGCCGTGATGACCGTGTCGGAGTTGACCACGATCTGCTGCAGGGTGTGCGCGTCCCCGGCCAGCACGCTCAGCAGGTGGTCGGTTTCGGTGAGCGCCGGCACCGCACGGCGCAACGCCGCGCGGAGGTCGTCGGAGCGGCCGGCGATGCCCGCTCCCAGTTCGTTGATGATCAGCGCCATCCGCTCGCGGTAGGGCAGCCGCAGCACGTTCTGGAGCAGGTCGGCCGGGATCGTCGACTGCGTGTGGGTGACCGGGATCGTGCTGCCGGGCGGCAGCGGCCTGCCGTTGTTGCCGGGTTGGCAGTCGATGAAGTACTCGCCGATCAGCGATTGCGGGCGCGACTGGCAGAAGGCGTCGGTGCGGAACGCCCCGAATCCCGATTGGGTGACCTTGACCGTGACCACCGCGTGCAGCGTCCGCTGGTCGAGAGCGATCGACTCGATCGTGCCCGCTCTGACGCCGGCCACCTTGAAGTCGGCCCCGGTCACCAGGCCGAAGGCGTTGTCGAGCTCGATCCGGTACGTGCCCAGCCCGCCCGAGTCGTTGCTCGCGGACACGGCCAGCAACGCGACGGCGAGGACGCCGAGTACGAGTCCGGTGCTGAGCAGCAGCCGCCTCATGGTCCGGTCGGCACCTGCGACGGGTTGCACGGGAAACCGCTCTCGGGGTAGAACAGCCCTCCCCGCTCGATCGATCCGGGGCAGCGGTCTCCCTGGAACGCGGTCAACCCTCCGCCCGGGCCGGTCAGCTTCTGCACGATGAAGGTCAGCTGCTGCGCGAGCGGGAGCGCATCGAGCTCGGCGGCGTCGGCCGCGGAGAGAAGGCCGAGGGTCGCCGCGACCCGGCTCGCGCCACCATTGGCGTCGATCGTCCCCGGATGCGAGAAGCCCTCGAACCAACCGGTGAGGTCAACCGCGTAGGGCCGTGCGGTGGCCAGCTCAGGTTTGAAGTCGTTGAGCGCGGTCGTGCTCTCCGGGAAGGCACCGGGACGCTGCTTCCCGCCGGCCTGGACGGGATGAATCGTGGCGGCAGCCAGCGGGGCGCCGAGTAGGGTCAGGTCCGTCAGGTCGTTGACCGGCCCGGGACGGCTGACCACCCGCGAGAGCGTGGAGACCGTCGGCAGCGCGTCGCGTGCCAGCGGTTCCAGCTCGGCGAGCAGCAGCTGAAGTTTGGGGGCAACCGGCTTGGCGACGTCGACCAGTGGCGTGACGTCGTCAAGGGCGCGGCGGAGGTTGACGAACGTCGTATTCGCCAGTTGCATGAAGCCCGGGAGGCGCTGGATCGAGGCCGCCAACGCGGCGGGCTGGGAGGCCAGGGCCTGGGTGGTGGTGGCGAGGTTGGCGACGAGCGCGCTGAGATCGCCGCTGCGCTGGGCGATGGTGGTGACCAGGCCGCTTGATTTGACGATGAAGCCGGTGAACTGGCTCGTGTCCCGGTTGATTTCCCGGAACAGGGCACTGCTCGAGGCGAGCGCCGGATTGAGGTAGGCCCAGCCGATGGCGGCCAGGCGACCGTGGCCCGCGTATTGCGACGCCGATCCCTGGATCACGTTCTGCAGGCCCCTCAGGGTTGGGGGATCAAGTGTGTTGAAGAGCTGGTCGAGATCGACCGCGCTCGTCGTGTTGGTGGTGGTGATGACCCCGCCGTCGGGGATCGTCGGGGCCCCGGCCGGCCCCAGGCGGAGGTCGACGTAGCGGTTGGCGATGCCGGACAGCGACGTCTGGCGCACCGTGGCCTCCGTACCGGCCCGCAGCGGCGCGTAGGTCGGGTTGTCGATCGTGAGGGTCAGCTGCGCCTGACCGTTGGGCGTCAGCGAAATGTCTGAGACCGAGCCGATCGGGATGCCGGCGAACTGGACCTGATCGCCGGTGACGATCTGGCTGGCGCTCAGGAAGATTGCCCTGACCCGGTACCCCCCTCCACCGGAGAGCAGGATCACGACGACGGCCACGAGCGCCACGAACAGCGCCGCTGCGGCGGCGACCCGCCCGACCACCGTTGTGTTGCGCACCAGAAGGACTCCGTCCCAGAAGCTGCTTGGGCGGGGAGCTTGCTCCAGGCTTAGCTGCGCCGCATCACCCGCATCGGGTGACGTGGCGGGTCGGAGGGAGCCGGTGCGCGAGGGACCATCGCCCGACGCACCCGAGCACCCTGGCGGCTAATAGCGGAGGGTGATTCGTTTCTTTGCACCGGTGCGGGTGTTCTGCCGCAGAACGTTCAAGCTCGATTTGAACGTGCCGGTGGTGGGGTTCAGGTTCCCGAGCGTGATCGTTCCGCTGTAGCTGTAGGGCGGCTTGCGCCAGGACACCTGGCAGCGCAGTCGGCCCCCGGAGAGCGTCACGCAGCCGGAAACGTGGAAGGCGGTCAGCGTCGTGGCACGTCGGTTGCCGTAGAGCCTGGTGATCACCGCCGCGAGCGCCCACTGGCCTGCGGTGGCCACGGTCATCACGTACCTGGCGGCGACGGTCCAGGTGTAGCTCGCCACGCCGCTTGTCTGCCCGAACGCATCGATCGCGCGGACATGGAAGCTGTGCTGGCCGATCCGCAGCCCCGTGTACCTCACAGGACTGGCGCAGGTGGTGAACGCGCCGCTGTCCAACTGGCAGCTGAAACGCACCCCGGCCTGGCTGTCGGTGAAGGCGAAGCTCGCGGTCGTCTGCGTGGATCGGCTGGCCGGGTGGCCCGTGATGCTCGGAGCCGGGGGCGGGGGCGCTTTCGGCGTAGCGCACACCGACGCCGTCGTGGGACCCTCGCCGTTTCCGTTGGTGGCGCTGATCTCGTAGCAGTACCGCGCCCCGTTTACGACATTGGACGCGTTGGTGAAGGTCGTCCCCGTGGGGGTCGCCCACGGCCCCCTGAAGCTCTGGTCGGTGCGGTACACGTTGTAGTGGGTGACCTTGTCGCTGGTCGGGTTGGGCTGCCAGGTCAGCGTCACCGATCCGTTCCCCGGCGTGGCGGTCAGACCGGTCGGCACCGACGGTACGCACACCGGGCTACCGGGGCCGTATCGAAGTACCGACACCGAGCTGGGGCCCCTGTTGGCGGTGGCGAGCAGCTGCCCGTTCGGACTGAACGCCACCGAGAACGGGGCGTAGCCGCCGACGATGAACGGGGAGCCGCTCACCGGTGTGAGCGCGCCGCTCGCGCCGATCGAGAACACCGACGCCGTGTTCCCGGTCGCCAGCGTGCCTATGCCGGTGCCGGTCGCAAGCAGCCCGCCGCATGGACTGAACGCGACCGACCACGGGGGAGTAAGGGGGGTCCCGGTCGCGAACGGGGAGCCGCTCACTGGCGTGAGCGCGCCACTCGCGGCGACCGAGAACACCGACACCGACGCGTCGCCGCTGCTGTTGGCGGTCGCGAGGAACCGCCCGCTCGGACTGAACGCCACCGAGACCGGTTCTTCGCTGCCGGTAGCGAACGGGGAGCCAGTCACCGGCGTGAGCGCGCCGCTCGCGGCGACCGAGAAGACCGACACCCTGCCGTCGACGTAGGCGTCGGCAGTCGCGAGGAGCCGCCCGTTTGGACTGAACGCCACCGAGGACGGGGAGGTGAAGCCAGCCGGGAATGGGGAGCCGCTCACCTGCGTGAGCGCGCCACTCGCGGCGACCGAGAACACCGACACCGTGTTGGCGTTCGTGTTGGCGGTCGCGAGCAGTTGCCCGTTCGGACTGAACGCGACATGCCACGGGACATCGCCGCCGGTGGCGAACGGGGAGCCGCTCACCGGCGTGAGCGCGCCACTCGAAGCGACCGAGAGCATCAACACCGACGGCGACGCGTCGCCGGTGCCAGCGCCCGCGACGAACCGTCCGCTCGGACTGAATGCCACCGAACCCGGCGGATCGCCGCCGGTGTCGAACGGGGAGCCGCTCACCTGCGTCAGCGCGCCACTCGCGGCGACGGAGAACACCGACACGCCATAGGAGCCGTTTCCGGTCACGAGCAGCTGCCCGCTCGGATTGAACGCCACCGAGAGCGGGTCGGTGCCGCCGGTCGCAAACGGCGAACCGCTCACCGGCGTGAACAGTGGCGCCGCCGATGCGGGAGACGCGCCGATGAGCGCACACACCGCCACGACCGATCCCGCGCGCGCAATCGTCGTCCACACACGCCGCGCCCAACCCACGAGCAGCAGCACAAGCCCACGCGGATACACCTGACAACGACCAATCGCGAAAGCGCCCCATCGGTTCCGTCCACCCATCGTCGCCGCACCCTTCAAGGGAAGGCCAAGCACTGTCTCGGAAGACGCAGACGACCGTAATACGAGGGACCGGGCTAATGCATCAGACATAACTACTGATCGGCAACGTAAACGGCCCAAGGCGAGGATCGCGAGTCGGGTAGATCCCGCGTGCCCTCACGGGTTACACGCGCGCATTACCGCCGGTTCGGCCGACCCAAGGAAAGTCGCGTAAGTCGTCGGCAATCAGGAGGCAACCGAGCGCGACGAGCGCGCAGCCGGTGAGGCCGTGGTGTACGCGCAAACCGAGCACGTACACGCGCGGGCCGTTCGGATGACGTTCGATCCTCACGTCACCGCCCCCAGCTCGCGCACGTCCGCGTGGCAGGCATCGCACACCAGCCAGGCCACGTAGCCGTTCGTGGTACAGACGTTCGTGTCCTCCTCTGAGATCCTCTTAGAAGGAACGCCGTGCGGACGCCTCGATTTGCGTTCGAGTTCCGGCTCGACTGAGGAAGCCCGCTGGTAATCGTCGCGGCCTGAGACTCAGTCGGTGGCCGTCGCGATCCACGGCCCGTGCCAGCCGCCGAAGCCCCTGACAAGGGCGTCGGCCTCCTCGGGGCCCCACGAGTTCTTGGCGTACGGACGGACCGGGGGAGGGTTAGCGAGCAGCGGCTGCATGATCCTCCAGGTCTCCTCGACGTTGTCCTGTCGGGTGAAGTGGGTGCTGTCGCCGACGAGCGCCGCCTCGAGCAGCACCTCGTACGGAGTGGGGGCCTCGCCGCCCTCCTCGGAGAACTCCATGTCCAGCTCGATCGCCGTCGGCCCCTCCTGATCGGCGCGGTGGGCGTCGAGGATCACCCGAATCCCGGTGCCGGGGTCGACTCTGAAGACGATCTGGCTGGGCTGGGGGCGGCGGTGCTGGAAGCGCAGGAAGTGCAGCTTCGGCGGATGCTTGAACACGAGCCGCAGCTCGGTCTGGGTCACCGCCATCTCCTTGCCGGTGCGGACGAAGAACGGGACACCGGCCCAGCGCCAGTTGTCGACCTCGAGGCGCAGGGCGGCGAACGTCTCGGTCTCTGAGTCCGTGGCGACGCCGTCGATCTCACGGTAACCGTCGTACTGGCCACGCACATAGTGCTGCGGATTCGCGGCCGGCATGGCTCGGAGCACCGCCAGCTTGCCGTCCTTCAGCGTGTCTGGGTCACTGCCGGACGGGGGCTCCATCGCCGCCGCGGCCAGCAGCTGCATCAGGTGGTTGACGACCACGTCGCGCAGCGCGCCGACCGGGTCGTAGAAGTGCCCCCGGTCCTCGACCCCGAAGTGCTCGGCCAGGGTGATCTGCACGCAGGCCAGGTAGTTGCGGTTCCACACCGGCTCGAGCATCGCGTTGGCGAACCGCAGATAGAGGATCTCGTCAAGCCCCATCTTGCCCAGGAAGTGATCGATCCGGTAGAGCTGGGACTCGTCGATGAACTGGTGCAGGTCGCGCGCCAGGTCCCGGGCCGACTGCAGATCGTGGCCGAATGGCTTCTCGACCACCACCCGGCGATCACCAGAGACGAGATCGGCCTTGGCCAATCCGCCGATCACCATGGCGAACAGAGAGGGCGGGACCTCGAGATAGAAGACCGGCTCCTTGGCGTCCCCGAGCGCCGTGGCGAGCCGTTGATAGGTGCCGGCCTCGGCGAAATCACCGCCGACGTAGTCAAGCCGTGCCGCGAGCCGCTCGAACACCGCCTCATCGATCGCCTCCCCGGCGTCCGCGATCGACGTCTTGGCGTGCGCGCGGAGGTGATCGACGGTCCAATTGTTGGCGGCGACGCCGATGATCGGGCAGTTGAGCAGTCCGCGCTTCTCCAGCCGGTAGAGCGAGCGCAGCGTCATCTTCTTCGCCAGGTCGCCGGTGATCCCGAAGATGACGAGGGCGTCGGCGTCGTGGTTGCTCATGGCCGGGGAAGCTATCGGGCTCGGGCTCGGGAGGCGAGGCCTCGCTTGCGGAGCTTGCGGGCCATGGCCACGTCCTCGGGCCCGGCGCCCTCGCGCTCGCGGCCAGTCTCGAGCACGCACGGTAACTGCTCGAAGCGCGGCTCGGAGAGGAAGGTGGCGCAGCCCCTGGGGCCGAGCTCGCCCTCGCCGAGGACGGCGTGACGGTCGCGGTTGGAGCCCAGCGGGGTGAGCGAATCGTTGACGTGCATCGAATGCAGGCGCCCCAGCCCGAGCACGCGGTCGCACTGATCCAGGGTCTCGCCGAGGCCCTCCGGCGTCCGGATGTCATAGCCCGAGGCCAGCAGGTGGCAGGAATCGAGGCACAGGCCAAGGCGCTTCTCGCCTCCGGCGGCGTCGATCAGCCCCGCGAGCTCCTCGAAGGACCGCCCGAGCGTCCCGCCGGCGCCGGCGGTGTCCTCGAGATGCAGGGCGCACCGCTCGGTTTCAGCCAGCGCCTCGCGGATCACGGTACCGGCCCGGGCGATGGCCTTCTTCACGTCGCCCTGCTTGGCCGAGCCGGGGTGCAGCACGACGCCCACCGCGCCGATGCCGTCGCCGATCCGCAGGGACTGGATCAGAGACTGCAGCGACTTCCGGCGGATCTCGCCGTCGTCGGAGGCGCAGTTGAGCAGGTAGACGGCGTGGATCAGCACCGCCTTGATCGGGCTTGCGTCCATCGCCTCGCGGAACGCGGCAAAGTCGTCCTCGCCATAGGCCGTCGGGCGCCACATGCGCGGTGACTGGTTGAAGATCTGGATGCAGTCACAGCCGCGCTCGACGCCTCGTTCGATCGCCTTGGGGAGCCCACCGGCCGGCGAAACGTGGGCGCCGATTAGCATGGGTGGTGATCTGTCATGCGCGTGCGATTCGCTCCATCCCCGACGGGGTCCCTGCACATCGGCGGCGCCAGGACGGCGCTGTACAACTGGCTGCTGGCCCATCGCATCCTTGACACGGGCGAGCGGGCCGGGACGCTGGTGCTGCGGATCGAAGATACCGACCGCGAGCGCTCGACCCCGGAGAACGTCGAGCAGATCCTCGACGCGCTGCGCTGGCTGCGCCTCGACTGGGATGAGGGCCCGATGTTCCAGACCGATCGCTCCGACCGGCACGCCGAGGCGCTCGGTCAGCTGCTGCGCGACGGCCACGCCTATCACTCGACCGCGACCGCCGAGGATGTCCGCGCCTACAAGGACCGCCATGGCGCGGACCGCGGCTTCCGAGGGGAGCCCGAGGAGACTGGCGCCGTACGGCTGCGGGTGCCGGGCGAGGGCGAGACGGTGGTCGACGATGTGATCCGCGGCGCGACCCGCTTCCCCAACGCAAACATGGACGATCCGGTGATCGCGCGAGCTGACGGCTCGGCGCTCTACAACTTTGCCGTGGCTGTCGACGACCTCGACGCCGGCATCACCCACGTCGTCCGGGGCGAAGACCACCTGTCCAACACGCCCAAGCAGCTGCTGGTGCTCGAGGCGCTCGGCGCCGAGCCTCCGCGGTACGCCCACCTGCCATTGCTGCACGGCCCCGACGGCCGCAAGCTCTCCAAGCGCCACGGGGCGGCATCCGTGCAGGAGCTGCGGGCGGCGGGGTATCTGCCCGAGGCGGTGGTCAACTACATCGCGTTGCTCGGCGCCGGCTTCGCCGCCGACGAGGAGCGCTTCACCGCCGGCGAGCTCGCCGAGCGCTTCCGCCTCGAGCGGGTGTCGCGGAACCCGGCGGTGTTCGACGAGCGCAAGCTGCGCCACATGAACGGGACCTACCTGCGCGAGCTCGGCGTGGATGAGCTGACCCGGAGGCTGGAGGAGTTCACCGGACGCGAGGGCCTGAGGCCCGCGGTCGAGTTGGCAGCCGAGAAGGTCCAGACGCTGGCCGAGTTCTGGCCGCTGGTCTCGTTCCTCTACGACACCCCGGTCGATGATCCGGCCGCGTTTGAGAAGGTGATCGGCGCCGATGGCGGCGCGGAGACGCTGGCCCAGGCCCGCGAGGCGCTGGCGACCGCCGAGCCGTTCACCGTGCCCGAGATCGAGCGCGCCCTCCGCGGGGTGGTGGAGAGCCGCGAGCTCAAGCCCGGAAAGGTCTTTCAGCCGGTACGGGTCGCGATCGCCGGGAGCACCGTCTCGCCGGGGATCTTCGAGAGCGTGGCCCTACTGGGGCGTGACGAGACGCTGTCGCGGATCGATCGCGCGCTCGCGCGGGCCGCCGCGACGGGGACATAATGCATCGACCGGGCAGGACCTGGCCCTCAGCAAGGCTAAACAGCCGTAGAACATCTGCCGATAGATGCGAAGGCCGCATGCGTAACCGATCGGCCCTTAAACGACGCCCGTCCGATACCTAACGTAATCGAGTTTCAGAGTGGCCCAACTGGCAGCGGTGAAGACAATCGAGCCCGAGCCCCTTCAAGTCCGTGAGCGGCATCACAACGAAGGCCACGGACGTCGACTGACAGCCGCCTTCGAGGCGCTGGAGGCGTTCCCGGTCCTCGTCGAGTCCCGCAACCGCGTCCTGCGCCTGTTCGAGGCCGGCGATCCCTCCACCGCCGACGTGGTCGCCGCCGTCGAGGCCGACGTCGCCCTCGCCGTGGCGGTGATGCGGCTGGCCAACCAGGTCGACGGCCGCAGCCGCGGCCGGGTGGAGAGCGCCGTCGAGGCGGTCGAGGTCCTCTTGCCCCGCACCGTCCTGGCCATCGCCAGCCGCGCGCGGACGTTCGACTTCTTTGAGCGCACCGCCGTGTGGCAGGGCATCCCCGAGCGTTTTCGCCTGCACGCGGTGGCCACCCAGCGGGCCGCCGACCGCCTCGCCCGCGAGCTCGGCTACGACGCCCGCGACCGGCTGATGGTGACCTCGCTGCTGCACGACATGGGCAAGCTCGTGCTCGTCCACGCCTATCCCGGCTATCCGCGCCAGATCCACGGCGACGCCCGCACCCCCGAGGAGCGCATCCAGCGCGAGCGCCGTGAGCTCGGGGTCGATCACGCACTCGTCGGTGGCGTCCTGGCCCGTCGCTGGGGCCTGCCCAAGGCGATGGCCGGCGTCATCGAGCGCCACCACTCCGATGAGGCTGACGGCGAGGCGGCGCTGGTGCGACTGGCCGACATGCTCGCCCACTACGTCTTCGGTGGCGCCGTGTCACCCTCCGAGCTGCTGTCGGTCGGGCGCTCGGTCGGCGTCAAGCCCTCGGACCTGCGCGCGGTCATGTACGACCTGCCGCTGCAGGCGTCGAGCGGGCGCCCGCGCCAGATCGATCCGTGTCCGATGTCCGCCCGCGAGGTCGACGTGCTCCGGCGGCTGGCCAAGGGCATGGTCTACAAGCAGATCGCCAGCGAGCTCGGGCTGTCGACGAGTACCGTCCGCACCCATCTCCACAACGTGTACGGCAAGCTCGGCGCGATGGATCGCGCCCAGGCCGTGCTGATCGCGACCGAGCGCGGCTGGATCTAGGGGCGCGGGGCGGAGGCGCGCAGGGCCCCGCCTCGCCGCCGAGCGAGCACGCCAGCCCATTCGATGCGTCGACGCTCAGAACCGACTCGCGGTGAGGGTGCTCTCGATCACCTCGCTCGGCAACCGGGTCCGGCTGGGGCTGGCCACGGGCCGCGGCGCGACCGCCGGCCAGCCGCTCGTGGCCGAGATCACCGGCAAGGCCGCCGAGGACCTCGACATCGACGTCGGCCGCGAGGTGGTGGCGAGCTGGAAGGCGACGGCGACCCGTCTGGTGGCGCTGTGAGGTTACGATCGGGTCCCGGCCGATGATCTCGATCACCACCAAGTCCCCCTACGCGCTCCGGGCGCTCGTCGAGCTGCACAACCACGGCGACAGCGGCCCGGTGCCGATCGCCGAGCTGGCACGGCGGCGTGACATCCCGGTCCAGTTCCTCGAGCAGCTGTTCGCCGCTCTCCGCCGAGCCGGCGTCCTGCGCTCCCAGCGCGGCGTCAAGGGCGGCTACAGCTTCGCCCGTCCCGCGACCGAGGTGACGGTGCTCGAGGTGGTCGAGTTGCTCGACGGGCCGCTCGGCCGCGACTCGACCGGGATCTTCGCCGAGGCCGCCGGCGCCGCCCGCAAGGTGCTGGCCGAGTCCACGGTCGCCGATGTCGCCGAGGCCGAGGCCCGGGACGCGAGCGCGCCGATGTACTACATCTGACGGACGGCCCACCGTAAAAGGGGATTTCCCGTATTCATTGGGTTTTGACCGCTGGGGGACCGCTCAGAACCGCCCCAATCGGGGTACCGACTGCACCGCAACTGCACCGCACCCCTAGTCCGGCTAGGTGCGTAGGATGCGGAGAATGTGCGCCGCGATCAAGCCGATGCAGGGCAAGCGCCAGGCCCGCGGGCGGCGCGTTGTTCGTGACTGTGTCGCGGGGCGCCGTGAGCCTGCGGGAAGGCGCGGAAGATCCTCAACGCGTTTCTTCCATGGAAAGTAAGCGGCACGGGATCGGCGTGAACGCGACGACTCACTGGACCGTGGAAGGTTGGAGGTTCGAGATGCATCTACGGCGCGGCGGGGGAGCCTGCATGAGCGCGACATCGGACCGCGCGCAACTACATCGGAGCCAGCGTCACCAGGTAGACCGAGCTGTTCCGCGACGCTTTGAAGGCCGTCCTGCTGGCGGGCATCCGGCTCAAGATGCCTAGCGCTCGGTGCCTGCAGATATCCGCGACGCGCAACCGAGCGCATCTTGAACTTACCGTTGTTGTCGCTGGGGTACCAGTCGACATAGCGAAAGTAGCGAAAGCTCGGCCTCTTGCCTTCACCGACTACGGTAAAGGCGTACGGGTGTTGGACGTGGCCGAAGTTCTTGGAAGGCGCGGACGGTTTGCCATCCACGATCGGGTGGAACGATTTCACGCGTCTGCGCAGCGCCGGTCACGCTGGGCTCACGCGAGTCGCCAACTTGGTATTCGGTAGCCGCTACACCGACATAACCTTCGGCTTCAACGGTTATTGGCGATCGACGTGGGAACACCTCGGGAGCCTGCTGACGGCTTTGAGTTCGAGATCCAAGCGGCCCTTCGTGCGACCGCGCTTGGTCTGAAGAGCGCAGAAGTGCCGACCCACGAGCCAGCTCGCATCGGAGGCGTGTCGAAGCTGAATCCAATGCGAGACGGCTGGGCGATGTTCAAGATCATCATGGCTGAGGCTCAGCGCCGCCAGAACCGCTCGATCTCGACGCGTTGGAGGGCTCTGGCGCAGTAGCTGGACGGACTCCAGGCGAGTACAGCGGCGGCAGTTACAGACACGCTCGCGGTTGGTCAGCGACTGCGCTCGTCAACGGCGAGAGCCGTTGACGAGGGCACGATATAAATCGTCAAGCTTCGGGATGACTACCGGAGCCGTGAAGGCGCGCGACTTCTGGCGAGCGGCTTCTCCAAGCCTGTCGCAGAGCGTCGGATCGCTCAGGAGGGTGCGCATCGCCTCAGCCAGTCCATTCGTGTCTCCCGCAGCAACAAGTAGCCCCGTCCGACCATGCTCGATCATGTCAGTATGGCCACCGGGATAGCTCCCTATTACTGCCTTGCCCCGACTCATCGCTTCGTGAACTGTGGACCCGAAGGGTTCTGGCCAAAGGGATGGCATCACTCCGAACAGTGCGCGATCCCAAGCTGCCATCACGGCCGAGTGGTCGGCAGCGCCTACGGCAAGCGCGCCACGAGGAATTCCGCCGCGGCGTGTCCTTCTCGAATGTCCCCATCAAGACGAGTGGTGGAGGATCTTCCAGGCGCTCGTACGCGGCGAACAGGGTCTCCACGCCCTTGATCCGACGCAGCGCCCCGACGAAGAGGATGAACGGCTCTTCGGGAAGCGCTGGCAACAAGCTGGGGTCGGCATGATCCTCCTCCGCTGGCCTGAAGCTGGGTATGACCACGTTCGGCATCTCGTGGTACCTGCGCTTGAGCATCTCCGGCACGACACTGTCGTGAACGAACTGGCTAACGCTGTGGGTCGCGGCTGTCTTCGGGCGTAGCAGGTACTTTGAGAGCCAGACCCCGGCCACGGCAAAAAGGACCCCGCGCATCCCCGTAGTACCACTGGCTGCAGCTCAGACACTTCCGCAATCCGGGACCAGAACACGGAATGCCCTTTTGGAGCAGCGATGCGTTGGCACAGATGAAGCCGTACTCGCGGACCGACACGACTAGGGGAATGTCGCTGCCTAGCAGAGCGCCGGCCGCCGCGTAGCTGAACCAGCCGGAGCAGTGGACCACGGAGGGGCGGAACTCGCGAATCACACGTCGCAGCTCGAGAATGCTCACCGGATCGGGAAATGGAGGCTGATGTCGGCGGCGCGGAGTGCCCGCTATGCCGGGAAGCGTTCGCAGCTGCCTGAGCCGCCAGACAGGCCAGCCGTCAGTCTCCTCATACCGCGGGAGGTCGTCCTGCCACACGGTGGCCACACCCACTGCGTGCCCACGCTCTCCGAACTCTTTGGTGAGGAGCTTGGTCTGGCGCTGGACTCCGCCAATGAACGGCGGGTAATGGTCGCTGACCAGAAGGACGCGCACAGGCGTCACGATCGAGTCGCTCACGCGCTTAGCGCAACCTGTCGGTATGGCCGACTCGGGGCCGTGCTCAGATAGAGCCGAACCATCACCGGCTGCAGGCTGGGACGACTGATCTGGATCAGTCGCGACCACTGCTCACCGGGGCGTAGCGAGAGCACTCGGTCGATTCTGCGGCCCACCGCAGGAATCACCTCGACCCGATAGCTCGTTTTCTGCAACTGGGAATTGCTGACACCGACTTCGACCGACGACCCCCGTCCCCGCACTGCCCAGAGAGAACTGTATCCGGCGATGCGGTGGTCGGGTAGCGGCCCAGACAGAACGATGATCAGCCCGGCGAACACTGCCGCCAGCGCGACGCAAGCCAACCCGAGTTTGAGCAGCGACCGTCGATCGTGTCCCGCTCGGAGGGATATCAGGGGCGCCGTGTGGGCGACTAGGTCGATGCTCCGCCGATAGTAGATGCTGCCGATCATCACCGCGGTGTGTGGTCGATGAACCGCCCGACGTTGCGCTCTCGCAAGAGCGACAATGCAGAGCGACGATACGAATCTCGAATTCGCAGGCCGAGCAGGGCGCCTCCGGTGAACTTTGCGCCGGACGCGTAAATGGCGAGCGCCGTCAGGATGGCGATGCATACGCTCGAGCTAGCGAGAGCAACAACGTGGTCGGCCCGTCGGACTGCTCTCGCCCATAGAGCGCACGCGTGGCCACGTAGCCGACTCCGAGCAGGACGAATGGAAGCCCGAACAGGGTCCTCAGCGCGGTCATCGAGGGCCAGACGTACAGAGCCAGGACGGCCAAGGCACCGAGGGCGAGAACGCCTAGCTGGTCCGCCGCAGCGGGACGTCTGCCGTGCTGTCTCACCGTACGCTCCCGCGCCGGCTGTCGGTGGCGATCAGCGCCACCTCGGCCCCAGGCGTCCCAGCGGACTTGGCCGGCCCGTTGAGACGGACGAACAGGTTGACGCCCGACCGCAGTACGTCCGCAACGAGACGGGGAGAGGAAACCGTGAACGAGACGCTGCCCTCGATGTGTCCGTCCGCCGGAATACGGTAAGTTCCGACCAGGTTGTCGCGACGCAGTGGAACGTGGGCCAGGCGCGGTAGCCTGGTGTGAGCGACCTCGAGGTAGATGTGCCGCGGATCCGTGTTCAACGCCTGGCGAGCTCGGGTGAGGTTCTGAACCTGGATGCGCACGCTGACGGTGGCACTGCCGCCGTTCGGGACCACATCGGTGCCGAGGTAGCGGACGCGCCACTTCGGGAACGTAACAGCGTTACTCGCCCCTGCCTTGCTGACCACCGCCGCAGCCCGCGAGCAGGTGACGGCATAGGCACGTCGATAAAGGTCTACTTCGCTGCAGGGTGGGGGGGTGGCCCACAGTCCACGGACGTCGTAGATTTGGATGTCGCCGCTGTCGAAGACGGTACTTACCATCGGCAGTGCAGCGAACTTGCGGCTCGCCGCCGCAGGGAAGTAGCCGCGGCCTCCGTCCGGTTGACTGGCGGGCTGGAAGTAATACCCCCCCAGATTATCGGTGCTCAGCTGGCGTCGGTCGACAATCACGTAATCGATCCGGTCGAGCCGAATGAATTGGAGCTCCCAAGGCTGGAAGGTGGGGTCTTGGAGGAGCTGCGGCACGCCGTCCGCTGAACCCAAGTACGTGAACCTGGCTCCGCCGACGGCGATCTCACGTCCCGTCGCCTCGTCACCCACGAAGACGTTCTCTCGGCCCAGGCGGTTTAGCGCCCAGGTCGCCGCGCTCAAACCCTCGGGAACGATGACCCTGTGGTCGACGGCGACTCTGAGCGGCGGGGGAAGGCGGAGAGGTGAGGGCCAGCCCGCGATCACACCGCCAGAGATGACGAACACCACCAGACCGCCCACGAGTGGCGTCCGCCACCGCGTCGCCTGACCGGGACCAAGCAGGAAGAGGCATGCGACGCTCAGCACGGTCGCGGCGCCAAAAAAGAAGAACTCCTGTCCCCGGTTGGCGGTTTCCCACGCGCCGGGTGCGACCCGCATCGGGTACAGAGCGAGGAATCCCAGCGCGGCACCCGCGGCGATAAGCGAACCGGGCGAGACCCGGATGCCAGTGCGTTTGTAGCGAACGAGAACGGCGACGACGCCGACCCCAAGGATCAAGACGGTCAGGTAGCTCACGACCTGCTCCGGCAACGGCGTCTGGAGCGCTGTCGACGACGGACCCGACGACTGGAAAGGCACGCGTCCGCCGCCACTGGAAATCACCTGTTGAATGCTGTCGGTGGTCCGTCGGAAGATGTAGGACAGATAGGCACGCGTGCCGGTCGCCACGAAGGCGAACCATGCTGCAGCACCAACGGTCAGGGCGACCGCTGGACCGATAACGCGATATGACCGCCACGGCCGCCGCAATGCCATCGCGCTGACAACCCACAGCAGTGCCGCGAGCGCGTAGGAGGTGAGGTGGTGAGTGGCGATGAGCGCAGCGCCAACCAACAGCAGGGCGATGTCGCTGGCTCTCCGCTGCCCGTGCTGTCCCCGGGCCACGACGATCACGAGCGCGGTGACAAACAGCGGAAGGGCGAGAGACTCGTAGGAGAATTGGGCGCTCCAGAACAGGTAATTGCCAGACGCGGCAAAGATCAGTGGGACAGCTGCAGCCGCACGAGAGGATCCGGTGACGAGCTCTCCAAAGCGATACAGGGCCAGCATCATGATGAGACGGGCCATTCCGACGAGGACTAGCCCGCTGACAAACAATGAGAGGCCCGTGATCTGGCTGAGCCCCACGGCTACCGATTCGAGCCCCGTGTAGTCCGAGGCCACGTTTGTCCCTTGGATCGCGGGGGCTGCGGCGGCCAGGGCGCCGGGTACGGGGGCCAGGGCGCTGCACATATGGCCGGGATGCGCCGGTCCCTCGACCAATTCCAGACCCAGAAATGCGAGATAACAGGCCGACCACTTGGTCATTGACGGGGGCATGCGTAGCAAACCCGACGTGCCGATGCAGAAGGACTCGTCGCTTCACCGAAACAATCAGGAGCGGTGCAAGCCGATCGATACAGTCCGCCAAAATTTCGCTGATGTGGGAGATGTCAAAACTGGTAGGGTTGCGGGGCGCCATGATGTCGGACATCGTGCATGTGGCACGATGGGCACCAAGTGATCACGCGGCCGCGGCCGTCCTTTTGTGCGCTGTCATTGAAGCGGGCAACCGTACGGGCCGCCATATTGCTTGCAGCTCGCGGTTGATGATCGTGAACCGTGCCGCAACAGTACGCCGGACCACCGACAGCGCTCACGTCATAGCCGACCCGCTCCAGAAGCATGATCGAAAGCCGGATCATCTCGGCGTGCCGAAGCATGTTGCATCCGAACCAAAAAGTGACGCGGTTCGTCTCTACAGCCATTTGGCGAGCTCCTCGTCAGTGAGCTGTAGGCGGGCAAAAGCTTTGATGCGCGGAAAATATGTCGGGTCCTGCTTGATCGGCAGCTGACGCGTCTCGTTGAGAGCTCGCTGCTTGGCAATCCTAACAAGCAGCATTGCATCTAAACCCGAAGATCTCTCAGGGCATGATGCGATGCAAAGGCCGCTCTTGGCGCACGCCCCGATCCATTTTATCGTCTCCGGGCCCCCATCTCGCCCTTCGCAAGCCGACGCAGCCCATCTGTTGTCGACCTCGGGTCGGAACCCCGCAGGTCAACGCGGTCAGCCATCGGACATGCGTTGAAACAGGCGCCGCACGCAGTGCAGAGCGCAGCGAGTTTCGGACCGATCTCCGCCAGGAAGGCCTCTGAGGTATCCGAGCGAGCCGCCTGCAACTTGCTCATGCTCAATAGCTGCGCGCGGTGCGGCGTCTCGTCAAGTGGCCGCCTGCTCTCCTGAAGCGATCGCCCTGTACTCTCCCCTCGGCCCAGTCAGACCCAGGAATGGATGGATCTGGCGCGATCGGCGGCTTTGGGTCGATTTGACCGGTGCGCTAAGCCGTCTGGCACTGACCGCTATTTGCGCATTCCGGCCAAAGACCGGAGTCGACGTTAGCGATCATGTCTGGACGTATATGGACCCCGCCCGATTGCGACCGGTTTTGGCAAGCTCTGGTCCAAAGATCACAACTGCTGACGTATATCCGGCTTCCTTATGGGGCTTGATTGATCGTCGCCGCGAGCCACGATGGATTTTCGCGCGCTTCCACCTCAACGGCGACAAAGCGTTGGCCGAAACCATGCCGGTCCAGACAGGTCGTTCGCTTTCGCGCTGACCTTCGCCTCGGGGCACACGGCGCGAACTCCGCGTCTTGGCTTAGGGGCGCAGCGGCGGTCACGTCGTCCGCGGGCAGATAACGCGTTGAACCGGCCGCTAGGCCCCGCCGTCGCCGTCGCTTTTCCGACGAACAGGTGGGGCGTTGCCTGACCTAGGGCGGGCCGCGGGCCGCCTTCGACGCATCGAATGACGTGCGGGACGCGCCGAGCCGAAGCCATTCGTCGAGCTTCGACCAGCGTCGCCGGCCCGATACGTTGCGAACCGCGATCGCGATGGCCTTCTTCTGGCCGACGAGAACCACGAGCCGCTTGCCGCGGGTGACGCCGGTGTAGAGGAGATTTCGCTGCAGCATCGCGTAGTGCTGGGTCAGGACAGGGATGATCACGGCGGGATATTCGGAGCCCTGGCTCTTGTGGATGGTGGCGGCATAGGCGGGAACCAGCGTGTCAAGTTCGCCGAAGCCGTAGGTCACCGAGCGCCCGTCGAAGCTCGCCTTGAGTTCGCCCGCCTCGGGATCGACGTCGTCGATATAGCCGATGTCGCCGTTGTAGACTTCCTTGTCGTAGTCATTCTCGATCTGCATGACCTTGTCGCCGGGCGCAAAGGTCCAGCCGAAACGCTCGACCTTGCGTTCGCCGGCGGGGTTCAAGGCCGCCTGCAGTTCGATGTTGAGCGAACGCGCGCCAACGCCGCCGCGGTTCATCGGGCAGAGCACCTGGATGTCGCGGATCGGGTTCAAGCCGAAGCGTTTGGGGATGCGGGTCTTCACCAACTCCAAGATGCGTTGAACGGCGGTCTCGGGATCCTCGGCCGGAACGAAGTAGAAGTCGCTGTCGCCGGCAGGCGCGCTGAGATCGGGCATCGAGCCCTGATTGATGCGATGGGCGTTGATGATGATCCGGCTCGCGGCGGCTTGCCGGAACACCTCGGTGAGGCGCACCACGGGCACAGCGCCCGAGCCGATGATGTCGGCCAGCACCTGCCCAGGTCCGACGGAGGGCAGTTGGTCGATATCGCCGACGATCAGCAGCGCCGCGTTGTCCGGCGTCGCTTTCATCGAGCGCCTGCATCAGCATGACGTCGACCATCGAGGCCTCGTCGACCACGAGCAGATCGCAATCGAGGGGATTGTCGGCGTTGCGTTTGAAACCGCCGCTCTTGGGATCGACCTCCAAGAGCCGGTGGATCGTCTTGGCCTCGACGCCCGTCGCTTCGGTCATGCGCTTGGCCGCGCGGCCCGTGGGGGCGCAAAGCAACAGTCGCACGCCTTTGGCCGCGAGAATCTTGAGGATCGAATTGACGATCGTCGTCTTGCCGACGCCCGGCCCGCCGGTGATCACCAGCGCCTTCGCCGTCAGCGCCAGGCGGATCGCCGCCCTCTGACTGTCGGCAAGCTGCAGACCGCTGCGCTTTTCGACCCAAGGCACGGCCTTCTCTTCGTCGATCCATGCCCAGGGCAGCCTGCCGTTCACGATGCGGATCAGCCGATCGGCGATCGCTTGCTCGGCCCTGTAGAGGCCCGCCAGGAACGTGCAGGCGGTGTCGCCAACCTTGTCGGCGATCACGGCGCCCTCGGATCGTTCGAGCTCGAGGGCCGTCAGGATCAATTCCTTCGGCGCTTCGAGCAATTCTTCGGCGAGCGGGATCAATTGATCCGTCGGCAGTCCGCAATGACCCTCGTCCATCGCCTCGGTCAACGCGTACGATATCCCGGCGCGCAGTCGGATCATGGCGGTCTTTTCGATGCCGAGCTTCATCGCGATCGCGTCGGCGCTCTTGAAACCGATGCCTCGGATGTCCCGGGCAAGCCGATAGGGGTTCTCGGTCATGACCTGCACGGCGTCCGCGCCGTAGGTCTTGAAGATGCGAACCGCCCGGGCGGTGCCGACCCCGTTGCTGTGAAGGAAGACCATGATCTCCCGGACGATCTTCTGCTCGGCCCAGGCGTCCGTGATCCGTTTGGCCCGAACCGCGCCGATGCCCGTCACCTCGCGAAGCCGATCGGGCTCGGCCTCGATGACGTCGAAGACCTTCTCCCCGAAGGCCTTGACCATCTTCTTGGCGTAGACCGGCCCGATGCCCCGGATCATCCCGGAGCCGAGATATTTCTCGATCCCGTCGATTGAACTCGGCGCCGAGGTCTTGAGAAACCGCGCCTTGAACTGCTGACCGTGGGCGCGATCATTGATCCATTCGCCGGATGCGGTGATCCACTCGCCGGCGGAGATGATGGCGGCGTGGCCGACGACGGTCACCAGATCGCGGTGGCCGCGCGCCTTCGCCCGGAGAACGCAGAAGCCGTTCTCGGCGTTGTGGAAGGTGACCCGCTCGACGAGGCCGGCGAGAACTTCTTGGGTCGATGATTCCGGCGTTGACTTCATGAGGGCGCTAGGATCGCCTGTTCTCTCTTCGCGCGCCACTCCGCGGATGCCGCGCAGGCGGTCTACCGCTCAATCTGGGCCGCATTGGCTGAATGGCGCTTATTGACGATGCCGTCACGCCTGTCAGGTCGAGGTCCATGATCTCGGCGCACCGCTCTCACCGTGCTTGAGTTGGCGCTCCAGCAGTATGAGCGCATCGGCAGTCATGTCGGCGTCAAGCAATGCGCCGTGCCGGTCGTCTCTTTCGCTGCTGTCGAGCACCAGCCGATCGCACATCGAGGTCAGCGACTTACTGGCGCCTGGGAAAAGCTGTGCGAACAGGACCTGCGTGCAAATGTAGCGCTCCTCAGCGTAGGCGCTCTCGCCCCACTGAATCACCTTGGCCCGGGCGAACTCATAGTCGAGGAAATCTCGCTCGTTCTTGTAAGCGTGGGCCACGATCGGCGATTCTCCAACGAAGTCTTTCACTTTCGGCAGGATCGTCGGGAACCGTGGAGCGTTCTTGAGATCGGCGGGCCGAATCCTGTGGATCTTGATGGCCTCGGGGTCGATTGGCCCATCCGGGTTGACCCTGGAGCTCCACGTCTCGCCCTTGCGCCAGCCCTCGCCTTCGCGCAGCATTTCGACGAAACCGACTTCGATGATGATGCCAGGGGCTCTCCAGGCAAAAGGCTGCTTGCGAATGAACTCGGCGTCGGGGGTACGCTTGCCAGTCGTCTCCGCGTCGAAGGCGACGAGCCGGTCGAAACCGTCGAGGAAATTCGGCAAGTACATCGCGGCGCTCCGAAGCAGCGCCAATTCGTACGCGTTTCGCTAATCGGCGTCACGACACCCCGACGGCTGAAGTCGGTAGCTGTCGTTCATTTCATTGTTCGCAAAATATCCCACAAGTTTATGGCGACGCATTCGTGATTGACCGATCCTTAGATTCGGGTCAGCATGCGACGGTCCGACATGAGCGTTATTCTGGATATGATCGGCCGTGGTTGGGAAAATTTTCTCGCGCGGCCAAATGGCTCCCTGAGTTTGCGGTTCTACGTCCAGCCGACGATGGCGAGTTTGTTGGCCCTGCGTGCCGGCATTCAGGATGCGAGGGAGGGACGGCAGGGCTATCTGTGGGCGATGCTAACGCGCCCGGAGAGGCGTCTGCAGTTGCTCCACGAGGGCTGGCGGGGAGCGATGACGCCGTTCCTGTTGGCGATCGCGCTCGACTGCATCTATCAGCTCATGACAGTCCGGTTTGTCTACCCGCTGGAGCTGCTGTTCACGGCGACCTTGCTGGCGCTCGTCCCGTACGCCTTGTTGCGAGGACCCTTCAATCGTCTCGCGCGCCTTTTCTTGCCGGCTGCTCGGGCGCCGCCGGGTGGAACCGACCCACGACAACAAATTCATTCACTGAGGAAACACATCGAGGAAAGGCCAACACAATGTCGAACGAATCCAAGACGCAGGACTGGTCGAAGCCCGCCGCGATGGCGATCCCCAAGGGAGGGTACTTCCAGGACAAGGTCGAGCAGGGGCGCTACGGCCCCATCTTTCCCAAGACCGCCGGCCTGCTACGGCTTCTCCATTGTCGCGAAAATCATCCCCGGCCGTGAGGAGGTATTCTACGAACTACGCCAAAACGATCGAAAAGACGATCGCCGCGCAGCCGGACGCTCTTGCGGTGTTGAAACTGCATTACCTGCGCTGGGTGCTGCTTCCCGATCAAAGGCGACACCTATTTCATGTACCAAGGCATTTTCGACACCGACTTCGACAAGTACACGGAGGACGCGGTCGCGCTTGTTCGGGGCCACCGGCCTGAACGACGGTGTTCGAGAACCTCGAAGGCTTCCCGACGGACTGGAAGACGAACGCCGCCGCATTCGTAAAGTTTGTGCGAGATCATCAATGCCCGAGCTTCCTCGAATACGGGGAATATCCGTATGTGAGCGCCGACGAAATCAAGAAGGCGCTCAAGCTGAAGGCCGCATTCTCGACCATGCTCGACCAGATGCAATGAGGCTGGATCGACGACCTGGGCGGCGACGGGAAGGCGCGATGCTCGAATTCGACGACATCCAGCACATCCTGCTGACGCGCGCCCCGGCGCTCACCGGCCGATACGAATTTCTTTCGTTTCGCGACGCCGCCGGCGCCCGCGCCTGGCTTTCGGCGATCAAGGAGACGATTCACTCGGCCGCGGCGATGCGCGCCGACGTCGACAAGGACAAGCGTTGGGTGACGGCGGCTTTCACCTGGAACGGTTTGCGCGCGCTCGGACTGGACGAGGCTTCGCTCGCGTCTTTTCCGGAGGAGTTCAAGCAGGGCATGGCGGCGCGGGCGGAGATGCTCGGCGACACCGGCGTGAACGCCCCCGAACATTGGGTCGGCGGGCTCGCCAGTCCCGATCTGCACGCGATCGTCATTCTGTTTGCCCGCGACGAGCGCCGAGCACGACCGGTGCGTCTCGGAGCACGAGAAGCTTGTCGCGGCTGCCCCGGCGTCGAGGTCCTCTCGGTGCTCGATCTCAACGCCATTCCGCCGTTCGGCTACGCGCATGAGCATTTCGGCTATCGCGACAGGTTGTCGGAGCCGGCCATCGAGGGAAGCGGCGTCGATCCGACGCCGGGAACCGGCGCGCCTTTGAAGCCGGGCGAGTTCATCCTCGGCTATCCCGGACGAATACGGCGTCACAGCCGACAGTCCGCAGCCGGAAATTCTGGCGCGGAACGGCAGCTACATGGCCTATCGCCGGCTCGAGGAGCATGTGGGGAAGTTTCGTGAGTTTCTCCGGCAGCACGGCGAGACCGCGGAGGAGCAGGAACTGATCGCGGCCAAGCTGATGGGGCGCTGGCGCAGCGGCGCGCCGCTCGTGCTCGCGCCCGAAAAAGACGATCCGGCGCTCGGCGCCGACATGCAGCGCAACAACGACTTCAACTACAAGGAGACGGACCCGCACGGATATGCGGTTCCGCTCGGCTCGCACATTCGCCGGATGAATCCTCGCGACACGGCGCACAACATGAACCGGCGCCGGATGATCCGGCGAGGCGCGACGTATGGGCCTCCTCTGCCGGAAGGCGCACCCGACGACGGGGTCGAGCGCGGGATCGCCGCCTTCGTCATCTGCGCCAGCCTCATCCGCCAGTTCGAGTTCGCACAGAACGTCTGGATCAACGACCGGAACTTCAACGAGCTCGGCAACGAACGCGACCCGATCATCGGCGCTCAGGACGGAACGCTGGAGTTCAAGATCCCCAAGCGGCCCATTCGCAAGAAAATCGTCGGCTTGCCGGCGTTCACCACAGTCAAGGGCGGCGCGTACTTCTTTCTCCCGGGTCTCAAGGCGCTCGGCTATCTGGCCTCGCTGAGCGAACCAGGCCGGGCCTGAGCCGCCAGCAAGACAAAGCGGAGGATTCCATGTCAGCGCAAGCTTCGGCCCGGACCTACAATCAGGATCACATTCCGCGCAAATACACGCCGGGCAAGCGTCGCGTGAGCATCTACTGGACGTGGAGCTACCCGTGGGAATCGCAGCGCGACCTTGCGGAGATGGACAATCGGTTTTCGACCATGACGGAAGTTCGCCGCGTCGCCTGGCCGGCCTACGAGACGCCGGAATGGGGCGCGGCGCAGTTCCTTCAGGGCATCGCGGGAACGCTCGAGCTGTTTCACCGCTCGACCCTCAGTTTCCAGAAGATCGCCGGCGAAACGACGGGCCATCCGGTCGCTGTCTTCCAGCGCATCGACCAGGCCGGATACAAGCTGCCGATCGATGAACGCATTCTCGCCGACGCCGACACGCTGATGGTGTTCGGACTCGACCATATTGTCGCCGAACAGGAGGCGGCGCCGGAGGAGATCGCCGCAATCCGCGAATGGTTGAAGCGAGAAGGAACCTGCCTGCTGCTAGCGCCGCACCATGACGTCGGCTTCACCAGCGATATGAAACAGCGTCAGATGGAATACCTCCACCATCGCGATCCTCTGGTGCCGCACCAGCAGCGCTTCGGCCAGTACACGCGCTCGTTGATGAAAGGGCTCGGCGTTCCCGTGCACAATACCTACGGGCTGCGTCCCGCCACAGTGCAAGGCTCCAACGACATTGCGCCGCTTACGGCTCAGCACGACCTTGACCAGTTGGGCCTGCTCAAGAAAGTGCCGACGCTCAATTTTCATCCGCACTTGCCGCACTATGAGCTGACCAACGCGGACGAGAAATCGGTCCAGGTTCTGGCGCGCCAGCCGATCGATCTTGAACGTCCTCATCCCTTCACCGAGGCAGGCAATAGAGAGTTCAACTGCCTTCTCTGGATGCCGCCAAACGAGCACCGCGCGGGAGACATTGTCTTGGTGGAACTCGACCAATTTTACCACGCTCTTCGGAGGTGACGAGAGCCTCAAGAACTTCTGGAGGAACCTCGCCGCAATGAGGTGAGCGCAAGAATCGTGGCAAGAGCGCCGATCGAGCGGTGCGCGATTGTCCTATTGACAATGGTCTGCGCCACTCTCTGCGCCGGGGCGGCTGACCTGCCGTCCACCCGGGGTCCGCCGCAATCGGCAGTAGAAACCAGCTGCTTTGCCAGTCTATGGAGCTGGTTGAACGCCTCGATCTCCAGTTGTCCGCTCACCTACGCCGGTTTCACCCTCTACGGCACACTGGACGTGGGCTACGGCTACGATACGGCGGGCGTCGCTTTCGGGAAGTGGTATGACAAGGGCGTCTTCTACACCATCCAGAAAACCAGCGTAGGCGCTCGTTGGTCCTGGTCGCCCGACGCGTTGAGCGCTTCAACGCTCGGCGTGAAGATGGAGGAGCCCCTCGCAGGTGATTGGCTTCTGATCGGCGCGGCCGAGCTCGCCTTCAATCCTTATTCGTTGTTGCTGGATAACGGCCCCAAGTCCCTCGCCGACAACAACCTCGATCCGCCGACCCATCAGACCGCAAACGGCGACTCGAGCCGCGCCGCGCAGTGGGACAATTCCCTAGGATTTCTCGGCGTCAGCAGCGCGACCTATGGCACCCTGACCGCCGGCCGCATGGTTTCGCTCTCAAACGACGTCGCCATCGCTTACGATCCAACCCGATCGAACGCATTCTCCCTGATCGGCAACTCAGGACCGTTTCCCCGCTACGGATATCCCGAGCTTGTCCGCGTCAACACCGGGATTCAATATCGGCTGGAGTACGGCAACTTTCGCGTGGCAGGCCTAGCCCAGGTCGGGAACGGCTATGCGCTGGGCAATGGCTCGATGGGGGAATACGAGGCCCAGATCGGCGCCACGTTCGGCGGCTTCTCGGCCGACGCGGTGGTTCGCTACGCGAAAGACGCCGTGTCGCTCCAAACCTTCAGCGGAAGCGAGCTGCCGGCTGGGTACAATCCCGCTTCGATCCTGCAGGCGACGCTGGCCGACGTCGCCGCTGTCCTAGTAGCCGCCAGATACAAATGGGACAGGGCGGAAATATACGGTGGGTATACCTACGCCCGGCTGGCCAATCCGTCCGACGCATTCCCGAACGGCTTCCACACGATCGCGCGCGGCATTTTCGTTCCGCCCGGAGAAACGAACGCCACCTTCTACGACGTTAACCAGATCATGCACACGTTCTGGGCCGGCGCGAAGTACGACGTCTGGACCAACCTCAGCGTCGCCGCCAGCTTTACCTATCAGCGCCAGAACGACTTCCTACCTGCGCCCGCGATCTGCACCGGCTCTGGCATCAATATAAGCAGCCCGAAATGCGCCGGCAGTGCAGTCCGCCATTTCCTTCCTGATCGATTACAAGCCCTTCGCCCGCGCCGATCTCTATGGCGGCGTAATGGTCTCGAATGTGTACGGGGGCCTCGCCAGCGGCTATTTCAAGCCCCAGAACATCGACCCGACCGTGGGCCTACGCATGAGGTTCTGACGGGCGAGCCGCATGTCTGGCGGCTCTTGTGACCTTTACCCGCGAGCCCACGAGTTGCGATCGAGTAGATCGTCGTTTTCTCGCGTTATTCAGTGTTGCCGAGGCAGCCTTTGTTGCAGTCCTCGGGGTCGCGACTTAACCCGTCGCTATCGTTCGTCACGCGCGGCGCAGGAACAGACCTCTCAAGCATCGGGGCTCCTTGAGCCGGCGTTCGGGTCGCGGAGCCTTGATGCGCCGCGGTCACTCGTTGGTGAAGGCGCGGACCGTGCCGGTGGGGATGCGAATACGAAAGGCCTTGGGCCGCGCCGCCGTCCGGCAAGCACGCCAACGAGGCGATAAAGGCGAGCGCAAGAGCACTCGACATGTTCACAGCGCTAAGCCCTGCATGAGCGACTTTTGCCACGACTCCCGGAGCGGAACCGCGTTTAACTATAGCATGAGGCACGGCCAACTGACCGGCGGTGAAGCAGGAAAGTCCAACCGTCGCGGTCAGCCGATCTAGCTCGACCGGCCGCGCCCATTGCGATGTACGTACGGCCAGTATTTGCGCAAACGAGACGGCGGGAGTTGACGGTTAGCGGTTCGTTGCGGATCGCAGTGCTAAGGGCCGGAAGCGACCGCTCGGGCAGCGACACCCCATCCTCTCAGGCAGGAGGAAAATCAAACCACCAGCCCCGCCCCGCCGCGATGCGGCTCCGTTGTGTGCCGGGCATGTTCAGTAGCTTGGAGGTGAAAGATCCCATGGGCGTCTGGATAGCGACCGGCGCGCTCGGCAGAGTGAGGTTGCTAAACCACCCACTCTGGAGACGACCATGCAAGTTGCAGCTGACCGAACCGATGCGTCGACCGCTATCCAAACAGATCTTCCCGCAATTTTTGTGTCTTTGGAACTCAGCCGATCTACCTGGCTGATCACATCTTTGTCGCCAGGCGCCGGGAAGAAGATCTCGAAGCATTGAATTCGGGCCGGCGATGTGGCGGGCTTGCTCGTGCGGTTGGCCCAGCTCAAGGAGAAAGCGCGAGGGCGGACGGGGCGGGACTTTCCCATCATCGCCATCCAAGAGGCCGGATTGGACGGCTTCTGGATCCACGGCGTTCTGCAGAGCGCAGGAATTGCAAGCCGCGTTGTCGAACGCCGCGGCGAGGTTGACGCTCAGCGCAACGACCGGCGCCGTGCGAAGACCGACGGGACCGCCGGGGAGACGCTGGTCCGCACACGTTTAGCATACTGACGCGGGAGCCGCGGGTGTGCGCGGATGAGTCTTCGGCGCCGTCAGCCGCAGCAGGCAGACCAGGCCGGACGCCTGCCGGGCGCGCGAGACGCCTCGCTGGCGAGCGAGTGGAGCACCGTCAACCGTGATCGTGGAGGACAGTGCCCTTCGGCGCCTAGGCGTCTCTGATCGCGAGACCGCTGAAGCGCTCGAACACGTCCGGGCGCGGCTGGACAGTATTCCGAGAGAACCGCGGCGATGAGCTCGCGCCGTGCCGGCTGCACGGCCGAGGGTCGCGAGATCGGCGCGTCAGTGCTCGAGCCGATGCTCGAGTTCAGTCGCTGCCGCAGTTTCGAAGGCAGGTCGAGGCGGCAACGGTCGATGCCTGTACTGACCAAGCCGGTGAGCGACGGGATCGCGCCCGCGCTCGGCGGCGATGGCGGCGCAGCTGATGGGGATGGGACCGGAGCTTACGGCTGTCTCGGTCTGGCTGACGCGGCTGTGGCGCAGTTTCAGCGAGCGGGCGAGCTTGGAGAAGCAACCTTCGACGAGGCTGAGCCACGAGCCATGCTTGGGGGCGAAGGTGAATTCGAAACGGCCCGCCGGCTGATTGGCGAGCCACGCCTGTGTCTCCTTGGAGATGTGCGCGGAATGATTGTCGAGGATCAGCTCGATCGACCGTATGGGCCGGATAGCCGGCGTCGAGAGGCCGGAGAAATTCGATGAATCCGCGGCTGCGACTGGCGATCCTTGACGCGAGCGCGAACCTGGCCGGTAAGGCGGTCGCATCCCGGCCAGCAAACTGACCGTGCCGTGGCGCTTATACTCGTGGTCGCGCGCGAAGGCCGCGTGCTTGCCGGGCTCGGGCGGAAGGTCGGGAGCCGTGGTGGCGATCGCCTGGATGCCGGGTTTCTCATCATAGGAGACGATCGCCACCGCATCGCCGCGGCAGAAAACTCTGGGCGAGCAACTCCGCTTGATCCGGGCGCCGGTGGCTGCCAAAATGACCACCGCCATGCTCTGACCGCCTGACGCACCACTGCGATATCGTGGAAACCGGCAACACGAGCTGGCGGTTCAAAAACCGCTCCTGAGCAGACAGATCCCCGCCAAGCACGGCCTCGTCGTATCTCGCGCCGGCCCCCGTGAGATAGAATCTTCACGCGCCGCCGCTGCCGCGCCTCCAGAAGGGCTGCGCCCTCCCTCCGTCGCAACAACGGCGGCGCATCCTCATCCTGATTTACCGCGCACTCATCCGCCCAGATTCGTCACGCCCCGAGGGGTCGGTATTGGACGCGAAAGGGGGTCGCGCTTGAAAGCGATTTGACAGTCGAGGCCAGCAAAATAGTCCATTGAACGGTCTCCTCTTCCAAATCGTCGCCGATTCTATCGGCCTATGTGGAAGAGCTCCCGCCCATTACCCGATGTTGAAAAACTCCGCTTGATCCGGGCGCCTGTCGCTGATTCTCTTCTGTTGGGAGCAGGAGATTCGGCCGATGATGGGCGAGCGGCGGGTGATGCAGGAGGCGCTGTTTTACGGCTTCAGCCTCGAGCGGCACGTCCCCGACAATCACATGCTTCGCAGGATCGACCGTTTCGTCGACCTGTCGGATCTGAGGGCGCATCTTGGGCCCCTACTACAGCGATGTGGGACGGCCCTCGATCGATCCCGAGCTGATGATCCGCATGCTGATCGTGGGCTACTGCTTTGGCATTCGCTCGGAGCGGCGGCTGTGCGACGAGGTCCACCTCAATCTGGCTTATCGCTGGTTTCTTTAGGCGGGCATGGGTTGTCAACTCCGTTGTTTTCGGCTGGCCAGGTGGGAAGCGCTCGGAAGGGTTCAGGCTTCTTTGCGTGCTCAACGCCCGGCGGCGTTGGCGGACAGGATGGGTTGAGAAGGATCGGACGGCCTAGCTCTGCCACGCGACCAGCCGGCAAATGCCGAACTGTCGCAACCAGCGATGCGGGCTCATCCGACCCTCGCCCCCTTCCGGGCGCTCCTTTCCGCCTGGTCGGCGGAACTCGGGTGTTTGCTTGTGTGCGTCCCTTCTTAAGCTGCGGTCGGCACCGTCATTCGGCTCGTGTCAGACCACCGAAAGTCAGTTCCGTCGGTCCACATCCGGTGCATGACCACGGCGAGCCGGCGTGCGAGGGCGACCTTCGCGCCTTTCACGCTGCCTCTCTTCGCGATCCGCATGGCCCAGGATCGGAGCGATGACCATCGGCCATGATGCAGCAGAACGTTCGCTGCCTGATACAAGGCTGTGCGGACCATCTCGTCACCGCAACGACTGATGCGGCCGTCATAGTCAGTCTGACCAGAACTGTAGCGTTTCGGGGTGAGGCCGAAATGCGCTCCAACATCGCGCGATCTCGAGAAGCGCTCGGGCGCATCGACGCCCGTCCGATAGGTGAGGGCCACAACCACGCCGACACCGGGAACGGTCATCAGCCTGCGGCAGACGGGATCACGCCGCGCCAACTGTCGGCAGAGTCGATCGAGCCGTTCGAACTCTTCGAGGAGCGCTTGGCGAACGCGCAACATTGGCTCGGTGACCGCAAGCAGAATGGGATCGTCCGCTACGAGTTCCAATACCCTCGCCTCGAACCCTCGCCGGGCCACGACACCGACCCGCAGGCCGAAAACCTTTAGGGACCCGCGTACTGAGTTCTCGATGTCCAAGGCCTTGGTCAAAAGCTGCTGACGGTTGACCAACAGCATACGGGTCCGCTGCGCTTCCTCGCTCTTAACATGGACTTGCCGAAACCAACCGAGGCGAACGAGTTGCGCGATGCCGCGCGCGTCATTGCGGTCGGTCTTGTTCCGCATGGCGCTCAGCCCGGCCTTGACGTGACGGCATTCAAGGCAGATCGCGCCGTACCCCGCTGCACGCAGCTCACCATAAAGCCAGGACGAGGTTGGCCCCGCTTCGAGCCCTATGCGCTTGAATGGCGAACCGAAGCTTTTCAGCAGATTAACAATGGCTGCCGGCTCGGCTGCGATCTTCTTTTCGAGCAGGATGTCACCTGCGGCATTCACGATGCACACGTTGACGGTTTCCAGGGACACGTCGAGGCCGGCGAAGTACTCCATTTTCCTCTCCTTGGGCTGCCATACAAAGTGCCAGGATAGCCGTCTTGGCTCGACCGCCCGCCTACTCCATCTCTGTCGCTTGGGTCTCGACGGCGACGTCCCCGATCATTCGACGTTTTCCAAGAACCGCCACGGCCGTTTTCGCGAGAGCGATCTCCTGCGCAAGCTGTTCGAGACCGTGGTCGCGCGCTGCATGAAGGAAGGCATCGTGGGCGGCGAAGCCTTTGCGGTCGACGCCAGCATCATCGTGGCCGACGCTCATCGCAGGCGCGGCGTCGCCAAGATCGAGGACCTCGATCCGACCTCCAGTCGGGCGGTCGCGGAATATCTCTCAGTTCTCGATGACGCGGCCTTCGGCGGCGCAACGCCGGTCGAGCCGAAGACGATCTCGCCGACCGATCCGGCCGCCCGCTACACCGCTTCGGCCAACTCTCTCGCCGGTTATGCCTATTCCGACAACTATCTCATCGATCTGAAGCATGCGGTGATCATGGACGTCGAGGCGACGACGACCATTCGCCAGGCCGAAGTCGGCGCGGCCAAGACGATGCTCGACCGCACGGCTGAACAGTTCGGCGTCACGCCGTCGCGCCTGGTCGCGGATGGGGGCTACGGCTCGGCCGAGATGGTCGGGTGGCTGGTGGACGAGCGCGGGATCGAACCGCACGTGAACCTGGTCGACAAGACAGAGCGCACGGACGGAACCTTCTCCCGCAGCGACTTCGCATTCGATCCAGAAAGCAACCTTTATGTCTGCCCCGGCGGCAAAGAGCTGCAAGAAATACCACCGCGCTTTCGCCAAGCCGCGCGACGGGCTGACGCAAGGACGGCACGATGATCTACTTTGCGCGCAAGCACGACTGCGAGGCCTGCGCGCTCAAGCCCAAGTGCTGTCCGAACGTTCCTGCACGCAAAATCGCGCGCTCCGTTCACGAAGCCGCTCGTGACAAGGCCCGTGCGATCGCAAAGACCGAGGCCTACGCCGTCTCATGTCGCGAACGAAAGAAGGTCGAGATGCTCTTCGCTCATCTGAAGCGCATCCTCAGGCTCGGTCGATTGCGCCTGCGCGGCCCGAGCGGAGCCAAAGACGAGTTCCTATTGGCCGCCACCGCCCAAAATCTGCGGAAACTGGCGAAGCTCATCCCCCTTCCGGCGCCGATCTTCGCCACATGAGGCGGAGCGGCCCCACTTTGCCTCGCTGACAGCCGCCGCATACGCCAATCGCCCCCGGGTCGAAGGGGGTTCTTCAACGAAATCGACGTAAAGCAGCCATTGCGGATCGCGTGGTGAATGCTGGGCGGAAAGTGCGCGTCGGCCGCGCGGCGGGAACAGGCGGGATAGCGGACGTTCAAGCTGGGGCGGTAGGCGTAGTGACCGCCC
>CAVYQU010000010.1:0-1002831 GCA_963770805.1 uncultured Solirubrobacterales bacterium
CAGGCGGCGAGGGACGCAACAGCAAGCCCAAGGCTGCCGGCGCGGAGTGCGCGGAGCACGTAACGCATCCGCGGCCTGACTTTAGAGACTCGCTCGGTTGGCGGATCGTTAGGCCCGTCTGGCGGGTCCTCACTGTCCGAAGGACAGCCGCTAAGCCAGGGAATCCGGCAGCCGGGCGGCTCGGATCGCGGCTGCCGCTGGCGATGTCGTACTCGGTGCGGTGGTAGGTCGCCGACCACTCCCCAAGGTCGAGCTCGAGCCAGGCCGCGCGGGCATCGCCGTCGCGGGGCTGACCGACGCTGCCGGGATTGATCAGCCATTCGCCGTCTTTTAGGCTGAGGCGGTCGCCGTCGGTCCGGGTCTCGCCGCTGGCCGGCTCCCCCGGCAGGCGCGAGAACGACAACGCCACGTGGGAATGGCCGATCATGCACACCCGGTGCACCTGGACATCGAGGCACAGCTCAGCCTGGAGGGGCGAGAGGACGTATTCCCACACCGGATCGCGCGGGCTGGCGTGGAACAGGCCAACCTCCTCGTCTAGGCTGCTGGGTGACAGCGCCTCAAGGTAGGCCCGGGTCTCGAGCGAGATCACGCCCTGCGTCCAGCGAGCCGCCAGCTCGGCTCCGCGCGAGAACTCCTCCAGCGGCAGTGCTCCGCACACCCCGAGGTCGTGATTGCCGGCCAGGCACACCACCGCAAGGCGCTGGGCCAGCTCGACGCAGGCGTCCGGATCAGCCCCGTAGCCGACGAGATCGCCCAGGCACCAGAGCTCCTGGCAATCGGAGGATTCGATCTCGTCCAGCACCGCCTCGAAGGCCTGCCGGTTGCCGTGAATGTCGGAGACGACGGCGATCTTCATCTCTACAGTCTCCCCGGTGAGGCGGCGCACACGCTCCCAGATACTCGGTCCCACTCTGATGGCGGTGGCGGCGGCGGAGGTCGGCGTCCGCCTGCTCTCGCCGCGGCGGCCGCCGATCGATCCGTCTCCAGTCGACCTCGGGCAGTACTTCAGCCCCGAGGAAATCGAGCGGGGAAGGCGCTTTGCACGGCCGCAGACGGCGCTCGCCCTGAGCCGCAGCGCGGTCGAAACGCTCGCGCTTGCCGCCCTCGTGCGCCGCCCGCCTCTGCGCCGGGCGATGGCACGGTGGCCAGCGGCCGCTGCCGCGGCCGGCACGGGCGCCGCGCTGGCCGTGGCTGTCTCTGTCCCGCCGCTGCCGCTGTCGGTGCTGATGCGCCGACGCGCGATTGCCGTCGGACTGATCACCCAGTCCTGGCGTGGCTGGGCGCTCGACCTGGCCAAGGCCACGGCGATCCAGACGGTCATGGCCGCCGCCGGGGGTGGCGCGGCGGTGGCGCTGACGCGCCGCTACCCGCAGCGGTGGTGGGTTCCGGCCGCGGGCGGGTCGGTGCTCCTCGGCGGGGTGCTTGCAGCCGTGGCGCCGGTCGTGCTCGATCCGCTGTTCAACGACTTCACCCCGCTCCCCGAGGGGCAGACCCGGTCCGACGTCCTCGAACTTGCCCGGGCCGCCGGCGTCCAGGTCGGCGAGGTCTTCAGCGTCGACGCGAGCCGGCGGACGACCGCCGCCAACGCCTATGTCACCGGGCTGGGCCCGACCAAGCGCGTCGTGCTGTTCGACACCCTGCTTGATCGCTACGACCGCGACGAGGTCCGCGTTGTCGTCGCCCATGAGCTCGCCCATGTCCGCGGCCGTGACGTCCAGAGGGGCCTGGCCTTCGCTGCCGCGGTCGCCGCTCCGGCGGCGCTGTGCGTACAGCAACTGAGTTGGATGCTCTCGCCCGAGCGCGAGACGGCCGCGGCCCTGCCCGCACTGGCCCTCGCCGCCGGCGTCGTCTCAGCGCCGATCGGGATCATCGGTGCGCGGATGTCCCGCGCGCTCGAGCGCCGGGCCGACTATTTCTCCCTCGAGCTGACCGGCGCCTCGAACGCGTTCGTGGCCTTCGAGCGGACGATTGCGCTGCAGAACGTCGCCGATCTGGCGCCACCGTGGTGGGTGCGCAAGCTGATGGCCACGCATCCGCCGACCGCCGAGCGCATCGGCGCCGCGGTGGCCCACGCAGCCCGTTAGCTGGTCGAGTCTGGCGGGGTGCCGAACTCAGGCAGGTTCTTGATGCCCTCCCGCGTCTGCCACTTGGAGTAGTTGTCGTTCATGGCGTCGATGAGCTCGCGCATGAACTTCGCCGAGAGATTGATGCGTGAGACCACCACGCCCGGAATCTCGTCGTCCTCGACCTCGTGGTCGACCCGCGCGAACGTGATCGTGAACTCGTAATCCGAGTGGCTGACGTTCGCGAAGTTGGCGTACACGCCGGCCATGATGTCCGGCGAGAAGTGGATGTTGATGTGGCGCTCGGGCGTGTTGGGATCTTCCATATGGACTTAGTATCCCACCGTGCGGATCATCGTCGTTGCCGTGGGCCGGCTCCGCCCGCCCTTTTCGGACGACGTGCAGCACTATCAGAAGCTGCTAGCCCGCCATGCCCGGCTCGAGCTGATCGAGGTCCGGGAGGAGGAACAGATCGGGCGCCGGGTGCCGGAGCGGGCGTTCGTCTCGCTGCTGCACCGAGACGGTGAGCATCTCGATTCGCTTCGCTTCAGCCGTTTTCTCGAGGACCGGCGGCAGAGTGGTCGCGATCTGTGCTTCATCGTCGGCGGCCCCTACGGCCTCGAGCTAGACCACGTGGATCACCGCTTGGCGCTTGGAAAGATGACACTCCCGCACCAGCTCGCCCGGGTCGTGCTGCTCGAGCAGATCTATCGGGGCCACAAGATCCTCGCCGGGGAGCCCTACCACTACTGAGGCTCGGTACGCTCGGCCGGTGGCTATCAGCGTCAGACCCAAGACCCGTCAGGGCTGATGAGCGAGCATCCGCTGCACGACCTGCGCAGCACGCTGCTCGCCGCCGCCAGGACGGTGCGCGGAGACGGCGAGCTCCAAGTGGAGCCGCGGCTCGAGCGGCCCAAGCATGAGAGTCAGGGCGATTTCTCGACCAACGCCGCGATGTTGCTGGCTCCGGCGCTGGATTCTCCGCCGCGGGTGATCGCCGAGCGGATCGGCGAGGAGCTCGGGAGCCGGCTCGCCGGCGATCTCGAGAGCGCCGAGGTGGCCGGCCCTGGTTTCCTCAACCTCGTGCTCTCCGACGGCTGGCATCGGCAGGCTCTGCGGAGCGTGCTCGCAGCGGGAGAGGGGTTCGGAGCCGGCGGGGCTGATCCGGCCGAGCGGGTCCTGATCGAGTTCGTCTCCGCCAACCCGACCGGCCCGCTGGTGGCGGCGAGCGGCCGTCACGCGGCGTACGGTGACGCGCTCGCGCGGATCCTCGCCCATCACGGCCACTCCGTCTGCCGGGAGTACTACTTCAATGACGCCGGCAATCAGATCCGCCTGCTGGGCGAGTCCGTACGCGCGCGGGCACGGGGCGAGGAGGTGCCCGAGGGCGGCTACGAGGGGGACTACGTCGCCGTCCTGGCGGCGGAGATCGACGGTGCCGCCGAGGCCGATCCCGAGATCCTGGCTCGCCAAGCCGTCGATCTCATGTTGGCCCGGATCAAGGCGACGCTCGAGCGCTACGGGGTGCGGTATGACTCCTTCTTCAGCGAGCGGACGCTGCACGAGGGCTCTCCGAGCCGCCTCGGCCATGCCCTCGAAGTGCTCGAGCAGGCCGGGCACAGCTACCGCTCGGAAGGCGCGCAGTGGCTGCGCACGACGAGCTTCGGTGACGCCAAGGACCGGGTGATCGTGCGCTCCAACGGCGAGCCGACCTACCTCGCCGCCGACATCGCCTACCTTCAGGACAAGCGCGAGCGCGGCTTCGAGCGCCAGCTGATGCCGGTCGGCGCCGACCATCACGCCTATGTGCGCGAGTTGAAGGCCGCGATGTCCGCGCTCGGCGGCGACCCCGATCGCGTCGAGGTGCCGATCCTCCAGTTTGTGCACCTCGTGGAGGGGTCCAAGCGCGCCGCCTTCTCCAAGCGCCGCGGCGCGTTCGTGACGCTCGATGAGCTGCTCGACGAGATCGGCGTCGACGCCACGCGGTTCTTCATGCTCCAGCGCTCGCACGACCGCACGCTCGACCTCGACCTCGACCTGGCGCGCGAGCAATCATCGGAGAATCCCGTTTACTACGTTCAGTACGCCCACGCCCGGATCGCCTCGATGTTGCGCCGACTCGAGCCCGGCCGCGTCGAGGCAGCTCTGCAGGGCGACGCCGAATGGGCTGGAGAGGCGCTCCATCCGTCCGAGCGGCGCCTCATCAAGAAGCTGGCCACGTTCCCCGACGAGGTCGAGGAGGCGGCCGGGCGGAGGGCACCGCATCGCATCGCCGTGTACGCGCTCGAGCTCGCCCAGGATTTCACGGCCTTCTATCGCGACTGCCACGTGGTGGGCGTGACGCCGGAGTCGGTCGAATCGATGCGGATCGCGCTCTCGCGGGCGGCGCAGCGGACGATCGGGCTGTCATTGGGGATGCTCGGGGTCAGCGCACCCGACTCGATGTAGCACGGACTGCTCAGCGGTAGCGCGCGAGGTCCTCGTCGAGCCGGCGGGCGTCGCCGGCATCGAGAGCGGCACCGTGCGGCAGCGACCTCGCGGCGGCCGCGCGCGAGCGGCGGCGCCAGCGGGGCAGGTAGAAGGCGAGCAGCGCAACCCCGCCGAGCACCAGCGCGGGGGGGAGGATGTAGACCGTGAGGTTGAAGCCGTTGGCCGGCGGGCGACCGAGCACCGCCGGGCCGTACTGGCCGACAAGCGCCTGCTCGATCTGCTTCTTGGTCAGGCCCTGGCGAACGAGCCCCGAGATGTAGGCCCGCTCGGCGATCGCCTGTGGGGACTGAGCGAGAGCGAGCGGTTCGCGGCAGGAGACGCACATCACGTCGGCCTCGACATCGGTCAGCGATGTCCGCGGGACCGCAGCCACCGCGGGGCCGACAACGATCGAGCTCGCCCCCGCGACGAGCGAAAGGACGAGCGCGGTTGCTCTGGCCAGGTGGCGCGTGCACGAGCGGCGGAGCTTCATGAGGTCTGCGCGATCACGCGCGGGAGCGTCTGCTGAACCCAGCGGCTGTCGAGCTGATACCGGCGTAGTGCCGCGATCCGGCCCTGCCGGTCGATCACGAACGTCTCGGGGACACCCGTGGTCCCGAACGAGCGGACGAAGCTGCCGCTGACATCCCGGACCACGGGATAGGAGATGTGCTCCTGGCGGACGAATTGCTCGGAGTCGCTCGAGTTGTCCAGGTAGGTCACGCCGAGCACGGTGCCGTTGTGCCGCGTGAGCTCCCGCTGCGCCTGCTGGAGCACGGGGGCCTCCGCCTTGCACGGATCGCACCAGGACGCGAAGACGTTGAGAAGCACGACCTTTCCGCGCAGCTGAGCCAGGCTCTCGCGCGCCGAGGATCCCAGCACGGGGAGGGCCAGATTGCGGTCGGGCGCCGCCGGATAGCGACCCTTGGCGACGGCGGCATCGATCGAACTCGACGTCCCCTGGTTGGCCACGCCAAAGGCCAACAGCGCCAGCAGCGCCACGGCCGCACACACGACCAAACCGGGTACCACGAAGCGCCGCATCTACCGCCCAAGGGTAATACGCCGCTGCGTTCGCCCCGCGGCACCCCGCTCTGGGAGTATGGTCCCACCCGCATCCGATGGGCCAAAGCGGGGAGAACGACGCGCTGATCAAGCGGGCTGAGTTCAACTGATCGATGACCAGCTTCGACGCGATCGTGGTCGGGGCCGGCCACAACGGACTGGTGGCTGCGACCATGCTCGCGCGTTCCGGCCAGCGGGTTCTGGTGCTCGAGCAGGGGGAGGCGAGTGGTGGTGCGGCCGTCTCGGGATCGCCCTTCGCCGGCGTGGATGCCCGGATCTCACGCTTTGCCTATCTCGTCAGTCTGTTCCCTCACCGGTTGCTGTCGGACCTCGGCGTGAAGGTCGAGCTGCGCCGGCGGCCGATCTCGTCCTACACGCCCTTTGGTGACGCCGGCGTTCTCGTCTGCGATGACGCGGAGCGGACGCGGGCCTCGATCGCGCGCACGGTGGGGTCGGATGCCAGCGCCAACGCGCTTCGCCGATTCGGCGCGACGCTCTCCGACCTGGCCGGCCCCGTGTTCACGACGATGACCGAACCGCTGATCTCACGCGCCGAGCTGCGCGAGCTGGTGGCCGACGGGATGGCCTGGGAGGCACTGTTTGATCGGCCGCTCTCGGAGGTGCTCGAGTCGACATTCGACAGCGACCTCGTGCGCGGGATCGTGGCCACGGATGCCCTGATCGGCACCTTCGCCGGTCTGGACGAGCCGCAGCTGCGTCAGAACCGGTGCTTCCTCTACCACGTGATCGGCAATGGCACGGGCCGCTGGGACGTGCCCGTGGGCGGGATGGGTGCGGTCATCGGCGGGCTGATCGACGCCGCGGTGAAAGCCGGAGCGCACCTCCATCCCGGCTCTCGGGTCGTCGGGGTCGACTCCGACGGGCACACCGTCGAGGTTCAGACGGTCGACCGTCGACGCTTCAGCGCGCGCCACCTGCTGGCCGGCGTCGCGCCGTCGGTGCTCGCCGAGCTGACGGGGGTCCCCGCAGCGGACCCTGCCCCCGAGGGTGCCCAGCTCAAGGTGAACCTCCTTCTCCGCCGCCTCCCGCGGCTCCGCGATGACGCCATCAGCTCCGAGGAGGCCTTCGGGGGGACGTTTCATGTCAACGAGGGCTACGCGCAGCTGCAGGCGGCCCACGCTGAGGTCGAGGCCGGGCGGATTCCCGAGCTCCCGCCGTGTGAGGCCTACTGCCACTCGCTCACCGATCCGAGCATTCTTGGCCACGAGCTGCGCGTGTCCGGCGCGCAGACGCTCACCGTGTTTGTGCTCCACATGCCGGCACGCCTGTTCCGCGCCGACCACGACAGTGCCAAGCGGGCCGCGGTGCAGGCGACGCTGCGCTCTCTCGACTCGGTCCTGGCCGAGTCGATCGAAGATTGCCTGCTGCGGACGCCCGACGGCGAGCCCTGTCTTGAGGCGCTCACGCCACTCGAGCTCGAGGCGCAGCTCGGCATGCCGGGCGGTCACATCTTCCACAAGGACCTTCAGTGGCCGTTCGCCGAGTCCGAGCACGAGATTGGCCAGTGGGGGGTGGAGACCGCCTGCCCGAACGTCTGGATCTGCGGCGCCGGAGCCCGCCGGGGCGGCGGAGTAAGCGGCATCCCCGGTCACAACGCGGCTCGTGCCGTGATCGAGGCGCACCTGGCCTAACCGGCGCATCCGCGGGGACTTGCGCGTCCGAGCGCGCGCCAACGACGGACCTTTAGAATGGCGTCTGCGCGGACGTAGCTCAGTTGGTAGAGCGTCGGCTTCCCAAGCCGAAGGTCGCGGGTTCAAGACCCGCCGTCCGCTTAGCGGAAAGTCCCTGCAAACCTGACCCTTTCCACAGGTTGTAGTTCAAGGCAGGTTGCTGTTTGTGGTCCACTAGTGGTCCAAACGTCTCAGTCGTTCTCGATGTCGATGCTCGTGGCCTGATCGCGTTCGGCGTCGAGAGCATCGAACCTGCCTGCGATCCCGGCACCTGCGCCATCCAGCAGTGCGCCGTAGTGACGCTCGATCATCGCCACGCTTGTGCCCATGATCCGAGCCAACTCGAACACGGTCACGCCGGCAGCAAGCGCATCACTCGCGAACGTGGAGCGCAGATCGTAGATGCGTGCTGGACGTACGATCCCTGCTGCTTCGATGGTTGGTGCCCAAGTGCGGCGGCGGAAGTTGTCGAGGTTCAGGACGCCACCGTGCGGTGCCGGAAAGACCAGTCTCGTATCCAGTCGTGGCGGGATGCCGTCGAGTGCTGTCAGTGCCCGCTGAGACAGCGGCACTTGGCGACGGCTGCGCTCGGTCTTGCCAAGGTCGACCACTGCGCCGCTTGAGATTGTCTGCCGGATGGTCAGGATGCCGCTGGTGCGGTCGATGTCGGAGCGTTCGAGTGCCTGCCACTCCTCGGGTCGGAGTCCGGTGGCGGCGGCGAACATCGGCAGTGGCCGGTAGATCGGCGGCAACTCGATTCCGATCGCATCCAGTTCGTCGCGGGTGAATACCCGGACGGTTCGAGGCGATGGTTGCCGGTTCGCGCCGGCCAGGACGGCCGGGTTGCGGGTCATGTGGCCCCACCGGATAGCGGCGGCCAGGGTTTGCCTGAGCGCCCCGGTGCGGCCGTATCGGACACCTTCGGGCTGGCGAACCCGCCATGCGGCCACCTCGTCGGTCATCCGTTCGAACTCCCGTAGGGGTATGTCGCCGAACGCGGTCAGTGCGTGGCCGAGCCGTTCGCGTAGGGTGGTGATGGTTCTGGGCCGGACGTTGGCGGCGTGGCGTTCGAGGTAGAGGTCGACGAACTCGGCCAGCGTGAGGTCGGGCAGTCGACACGGGTTCGCCGAGCAGCTTGCGGCTCGATCACGTCGCGGTAGTGGCTGCAGGGCTGCGGACTTGGACGGGAACGGTGACTCTTGCGGTACCTCTGACCGGCGCGGTCCCGGTATCGCAGGCCCCAGCGGTTCGGTCCGAGCCGGTAGGCGGTGCCGCGTTGGGTGGCGGGCATGGGTTACTCCTCATCCTTCGGGTGCGTGACAGCTTCTACGATAGCCGCCGGGCGGCGCTCGCCGGGGTGCGTGACAACTCCTCGTCCGGGCGTCGCCCGATCGTCGATCCACTCGTCGAGCGAGTCCTCCCGGAACCGAATTCGCGCCGGACGGGAGCGTGATCGACGGGAGCTTCCCCGCGACGGACCCACCGCAGGATCGGTCTCGGTGCTCACGTCGAGCGAGCTCGGCGACGTGGCGGGCGGTGAGCAGCGGGACGGTCACGGCCTCAGTCGGCCTCCCCGAACAGCCGCTCATCCTCCTGACGCACCCGCACACACTCGGGGCAGGGGGGGTTGCCGTTCGGGCACGGCGGCTCCGCGTGGGTCCTCTTGATCGGAAGCGGCGACTTGAGCCGCTGGCCGCAACTCGTGTACCTGTACGGCGCAGCCCCGACGAAGATGTGGCAGTACTGGTCGGCGGTCCCGGCGCGAGACGATCGTCGAGCTCGCTCCGTGTCGTTCCCCCCGAGCTCGGACTGATCGACCTCCACCCGGCCCGGTGAGAGGGTCAGGGGGCCAGGGTCCCATGTGGGACTCTGACCCCCTGACTCCCTGACGCTCATTGCTCCTCCTCATCTTCGACCGGCTCCTCCCCGGGTGGTGGTTCCTCCTCGGGCACGACCCACCACCACTCGCGCTTGCCGTCCGGGGCCTTGCGCTGGAACGAATCGATGCCGAGGTCCTTCTTGGCCCGCTTGAGAGTCTTGACGGCGATGTCCGCATCCTCGGCCAGATCGAAGACTTCGCTGGCACGGTGCGGGCCGTCCGCCAGCAACTCCCGCAGGAACCGCTCGGCCTGCACTCGCGGGGAGACCGTGCGGTCATCTTCCCTCACGAGATCATCGGCAGATACATCGGACTGGCCGCCAAGCTCGACCCGTGAGGTGACGATCGGTTCGGAGCCAAACGGGTCGATCACGTGCTCAACGAGATCGAGTCCTCGGGACTTCTGAAGCCTGCTGACGTTGCACTTGGCATGGGCGAGCACCCGCTTTGGACCCCCGGCCCCACGCTCGTCGTTCGGATCTACTCCAAACACGAGGATCGACCGGGCGGCCCCCACGAAGCCGATCGAGCCGCCAGCACCGATCAGCGCACTCGTGGCGGACTTCGAGAAGTGCATGGTGGCGAGCACCGCAAGATCGCACCGGGCGGCCAGTGCGGCCAGTGGAGCGAGGACCGATCGCACGTCCTGATCGCGGTGAGAGTTGACGTTCTCCCGTGACAGGCCTGCTACGAGCGGATCGACGACGAGGAGCCTCGCCTGACGGCTCTTGGCGATCCGTTCGATGCTCGGCAGGTGGTGGGACAGGTCAAGTGACCGCCCCTTATCGCTGCAGCCGAGCAGGTGCACGCGATCAAGATCGGCCTCGGCGGCCATCAGGCGAGGGACAAGTGTGTGCTCGACCGAATCCTCGTAACTGACCATCAGCACGTCGGCGGGATTCCCGTGCAGGTCGCCCGCAAGCTCTCCACGGGTGATGTCCGCGCTGAGCTGCTCGGCCAGCGTCGTCTTGCCGCGTCCTGGCAGGCCGACCAGCAAGGACAGCATTCCGAGCGGCATCCATCCCTGCCACGCCCACCGGACGTTCTTGGCGGTGATGCCGCTGGCGGGAGTGGCGATCAACTCGGACTCATCCGGCCCGTTGCCGTTGCGGCTCGCGTAGCCGCGATCCTGAAACACCGTCATGGGTTCTCCAATCCGAGCGCCCGGGCAAGCTCCTCGTCCGGGCACCGGCGGTGGGATGCCCAGCATCCGAGCGGCCTTTCGGAACCGGCCGGGGTGTGGTGTGGTCCAGGCCTGAAGCGTGACTTCCTCCTCCGGCAACCCGATCTCGAACGTGTTGCCCATGTTGAGAATCTGTTGAACGTCCTCGGCCGTCCTGATCCGCTTGGCGCGAGGGCGTGGCTCAGCGTCAGGAGCGCCGGGGTGCTTCACGATCGTCGTGAGACCGGAGGGGATTCATCGTCGATCAGGTTCGCAGCCACGGCGGACGGCAAGCCGTCCTCGCCATCGTCGTAAGACGGCAACCGTCCTCCGAAAACGAGAAACGCTCCCGGGCCTTACACCAGAGAGCGCCTCTCAAGTGCTTCAAGTGATGAATCCCGAAGCGACCTATGACGACGATTCACAAGCTACCAACGGCGGCGGAGGTCGCCATCATCCGATTCCGTTTTTGCGCAGCCGGCTGGCGGAGTGTCCGCCCGCGCTCATTCCCAAGAAAGTGACACAAGTCGGGGCTGGGGTCGTAGGCTCGTGTGATCCTCGGTCGGGGGCTGGATCGACCATTGGAGGTCGACGATGTTCATCGGCATGTGGACCCGTCGGAAGAACGAGCGGCGGCTGGCGGCGATCGAGAACGCCATCGAGCGGGCGAAGGTGGTCGGCGACCTGGAGACGGCGGCGGAGCTGGAGGTATACCGGCAGGAGCTGCTTGCCTCGGGTCCGCGCTGGTCCGCTCTGAGGCCGTGGCGGAGTATCCGCTCGCGGCCTGCCTAAAAAACCGAGGCCCCTCCCGACCCGGTTGCCGCCCGGCGCCACTCGTCGAACGCGGCGACCGGGTCCGGAGAAGCCAGAATCCGCTCGCTGTCAAGCTCGAGCTCACTCACCCGCCGGCTTCCGTGGTGCCATTCGGCCGGCGCGATGTACCAGCCGTGTGCAACAGCCATGTTTGGCAGCAAATCGAGTTCAAGCCACCGCCGGCGGGTTTGCTCATCCATACCGTCGTCGGCAGCCTGATCCTGCTCACGCCGCTGCTGCTGGCGCCTCAACAAGGTCCGTGTTGCCGCAACCCTCGCCTGCAACCGGGTCCCGCCGACGCGGGATCGGCTCAACCGGAGTAGTTGGGCCTCAAGATCGGCTTCAGACGGTCCCGAATCCATTGCTCGATTCTCCCATCGGCCCCCCAAGAAAACGAGAAGCCTCCCTCGCCGGAAGGGAGGGATGAGTGTTGCCGTGCCTCGCCGTCCGTGATTGCTACCGGGGGTCCTGGCGTGTGACGTCATGGGAGCGACGTGGGCCGGCAGGGATCGTCTGGCCTGGGGGGTGGGGTGGTCCGGACGGTCGTGGGCCTGCCTGTTTCGTTCGAGAGGGCCCGTGTGGGCTCGTATGGACCCGTGTGGGCGCCTGGGTTCGGCCTTCGTGGGTCTGAGGCGGTCATGGCCTGCCAGGCCCTGACGACAGCGGCGCGGTCGAGGGCGACGACCTCCGAGTGCCGTGCTCGTTTCATCTCATCCGGGCGATGCGAGCGGCTCGGCAATAGGGGAGCCTCGGCAGTGCCTTCGTCGCGTGCCCCGACCCGACGGACCAACGAATTCCGTGCCCGACTCCAATACATCCCTCGCTCAGCACGCGGCCGTCGAGAGCAGCAGCGTATTCGAGGCAGCGGCCCGTCCTACGGTCATCGGCAAAGCCGTGTATGGGACCATCGTGGTGACGTCCGTGCTTGTGGTCTATGACGGCTGGGCCAACCTGAAGTTCTCGGACACGGTCGCGATCATGCTCGGCCCGGTCATCGCGATGGTCATCGGGCATGTCTTCGCGGCAAGCTTGTCCAGGCAGGCCGAACTCGGCCGTCGCCCCACGAGAGGGGAGCTGCTCAGGACGGTGGGACGGGAGTCGTGGTTCCTGCTGGTCGCCGCGCCGCAGATCATCCTGCTCCTCGTGCTGTCGCTGGTCGGGGTTAGCATGAGCGACGCGGTCCAAGTGCTGATCTGGGAGGGGGCGCTGTCGCTGGGGTTCTGGGGAGGCCTTGCGGCACAACGGGCAGGCCTGGGCGGCCGGGGCATCGCGCTTGGGGTCGTGATGGGGTTTGCGATCGGGGGCGTCGTCCTGGTCCTGCGGGTGATCCTCCAGCCTGAGGAAACGCACCCAGCCAACGGCGCTGCCGTTATCGAACTGTGGTTTGGGTGAGTGGCCTGACCCAGGCCGGGGACGGTGGACGGCCGAGGTGCTGAGGGCCGGTGAAGCCAGCATGAGGCCCGCTCGCCGCCCACCAATCCCCGACGGTCTACGCCGTCAGATGCACGACGGCGAAAGCGCCTGGCTGCTGGATCATCAGGCCGAACCGGCCCTCTCCGAGGACAGTGACACGATTCCTTGTGAAATCGTCGGCGTCCGAATCGCTCAGACGGATGTTCACTCCTTCGCGGACGAGCAACGTGCAGCCGGAGGAGAAGTCACCGACCAGCGCCGTGCCGGCGGCGACTGCCGTCGACGGGATCACAGCGCAGTCCCACAACTGCTGGGCAGTCGACACGAATGGACCGGCCGAGTAGTACGCGCCCGACTGGCCTGTTCCATCCGCTTTCGCCTTCCTGAGGTCAGCCCAGTCCCTCGGGTTCAAGATGACGGCGTTCGGCACGGCCTCCGACAAGAGCACGTCGACGACACCTTCGAGCGCCTGGTCGGCGGCGAGCTCGCCAGCGTCGTACTGCACGTCGCCGACACCGGTTGTCCCGACGATGCCCGTGATGTTCTCGCCGACCCCGTTGCCGCTGAGAATCTGCGACTCGACCCGGCGTAGGACACCGTATGTCAAGCGGGTTCTGACCAGCGTTTCGAGGGCCGGCACATCGGCGATTTGCTGCCGCTTGAGCTTGACCCAATGCGCGATGGTCCGGACGATCGCCTGGGCCTCCCCGAGATTCAGGTCGGCCTGCGGCTTGATCGCTCCTTCGGCCGTTTCGACGGCCGTGTCGAAGCTCGACGGCGAGCCGGACACAGCCGCACCTTCTTGCATGTACTCGACGACCAGCGAATCGACCTGCATCGTCGGGATCAGGTCAAGAAGGCTGAGCCGCCGTCGTGGCTGCTCGATCACGCCGTAGTAGCTTGTCCGACTCGAATCGGGCACTGACGGCGACGTCACGGCCATCCGCGACGGACCCCAACTGCCGCTCTCGATCATGGCGACGAGGTCAGCAGCACCAACCGCCGGACCGAGAGCCATCGAACCGATCGGCATGGACGACCCGGCCAACTGCTCCAACGTCTGCACCGTGGCGACGTCATCGAACAGCGAGTCGGTGGCCGTGTACGAGTTCAGCCCGGCGATCTGCGACAACGCCTGGGACTCGAGCTCTTGGGCCACGAGTAGGTCACCCCTTGCGGACTCGAGCGCCAGAGTGGCAGCAGCCTCCGCCTGTGGCTCCCTCGCCTGATGAGCGGCGGTCTGTGCCCTCCGGGCGTTCGCCATCGCCTCCCTGGCCTTGGCTGAACGGGCCCGAATCTCGGCAAGCCGATCACGTTGATGTGCGGTTACGACGGTCATTGCTTGTCCTCTCCATACGGGGTGACGTCTTCCATCAGCAGAGCGACGCCGTTCGACGCCGTGCGAGTCGTAACCCTGAGCCTCAAGCCACGCTTCCGCAGCCGCCGGGTCAGCCAGTCCACGAACGCCATCCCGTGGTCGTAGCCGGGCTGAAACGGGAGCAGGTAGGCACACTGCTCGCCGGTGTTCCGAGCAACCATCAGGTCGAGCTCAACCTCGTTCACGAACCGGGTTGCGTCCCTCATAATCGCGCTGACCCGCTGACTGCTGATGCCGTGCGCTGCGGCAAGCTGGACGGTGGTCTGGCCTCGGTCGCGCTCAAGCACGATCTGCTGAGACTTCTCGCTGAGCATCCTCGATGACCCTTTCCGTTGGCTCTCACAACGGACAGTGTTGCATCCGAATCGGACCATGGTCCGATTCGTGACTCGTCTAAGCCTCGGACATGCCCAGGTGGGAGAAGGTTGGGTCAGGGTCAAGGGCGGGGAGCGCCGGGAGGATCAGCGGGGCCGCACCAATCAGGCCTCGCCAGTCATGCCGCCAACGGCCGTAGCCCGCCAATCCCGGCGCGGCTGGCGAATCGACCGGCCATCCCGAGCGGTCGGCGAAAACATCGACGCGATCGTCGCCCTGGGCGATGGCATTGGACCGGCTCGAACATCAGCCCGAAGGACTCGAACTGGTCGGGTGGATGTGAGAAAGCCGTGTCTCGTGTGCGGGCGGCTGACGCCCGACTCCTATTGTGCCAGCCACGCCCAACGGAACGGCTCGACTCGATCGTGGCGCAAGCTGCGGGGTCCCCAAGTCCTCGAACGTGACGGCTACCGCTTCCAGCAATGCGGAGCGCCCGCCACCGAGGTGGACCACATCATGTCTCAGATGGCGGCAGCGATGTCCCGGAGAGTCTCAGGGCGAGCTGCGTGCCTCTGAGCTTGGCGTTTCGGTCCCGTGGCTTCGCGGCGCGGGAATGAGGTACTCGATCACCGGGCGGTCGTTGATGTTGATGGTGATCTTGTCGCTGACCGTGTCTCCGGGTTGGCTCTCAAGCATGCCGAGGACCAACACGAGGGTTAGAACGGCCGTCACGAAAACCCAGAGCTGCTCAGGCGGAACGAGCCGCTGGCAGATCTCCCAGAGCGTCGGTCTATCTCGCAGTGCGTGCTCGATGGCTGCACGCGCGTCGGGAGCCGCCTTAGCTGCCTCAACGTCTGTGACAAGGCGCTGCCGCTCCTCGCCGGGCAACGAACCGATGACAGCCAGGGCCTCTCCAACCGACTTGATGACGACCGCCAGACCGCCGTCGGCTACGGCAACCCCGGATGCAACGCGGATGTTCAGGTCACGCGGAATCTGCCGAGTGTAAGCCCCGCCGGCCTGGAACCACGGCTCAGGATCGCAACCGGCGCAGACGTCGCTTTTGCGCCGTCGGCGCGGGGCGTGTCCGCCGGGGCGCCTACCGAAAAATCAGGACCCTGGTCGGAGAACCCGTGCCTTCTGCTGTGCGAACTCTTCGTCAGTGAGCGCACCGGAATCGCGTAGCTGCGCAAGACGAGACAGCGTTTCGGTCACGTCCTCGATTCCAGTTCGCGAAGAAGGTTCGGCCGAACGCTTGGCGTGAGCCATAATCGTGTCGGCGAGCTGTCTTGCGTGCTTGGGCTTCAGGTCTCCCATCCGGGAAAGCCCCTCATTACCACCAGCAGTCGAGATGTCGACGCGTGCAACGTCGTACCACGCCCGGTGCACCGAAGCATCCTGCACATATTTCAGCGGCAGGCTGACATCGGTCTTGTTCAAGATGCCCTTCTTCGTAATGAGGCGCTGGTCCGTTACCACGTAGCACGCAGCACGCCACCACGGGACGTAGAGCCCGAGCGTGAAGACCTTCCTGAAGATCTGATTCCCCCACGCCGTTCGCCTGAATTGCAACAGGATTTGTTCGTCAGCCTGAAGCCGAACATGCGACTTGTTCTTTACGGCCCTCTCCTGTTGCGTCTGGCTTCCGTGAGACTGACCGGGTGGCGCGGCGCCCGAACCGGTGCTAGGTGCTTGCGAGGCTGGGTTGGGATGGCTTTCTTCCGACGTCTTGGGCGCGATCACGCCCGCCTTGGTCAGATCGTTCTTGACGTAGTCGACGCCTTTCTTCATTGAGTCCTTGATTGCCACGGCGCCGCCTCCTCTCGTCTATTCGCTGTTGAGGCGCCCGGCGTTTGCCATTCGGGCATTGAGACAGAGTTGCGGGTTCAGGGGCGCGTGGGCATCGGGGCTGACACCGATCGTCATCCGTGCCAGGTACGCACGAGTCCGGGACGAGCCGGGTGCGGCTTGTGCTGGTGGGGGCGAGGTAGCGCCAGCAACGGAACCCCCAGCCGCACCGGGTCGGCTCGTCCGGGTGGGAGTGTCGCACTACGTGGGAGACGCCCGGCTGTGGTCCACTAGTGGTCCAAACGTCGGCGCGACATGCCCTGTAGCCACGGGCAGCAGCGCCGTAGACCTTGCCCAAACTGTTGCCGTTTGCAGGGGTTTGTCGTCGTTCGTCGTTCGATCGTCGTTTCCGTCGGCGCGGCTTCCCAAGCCGAAGGTCGCGGGTTCAAGACCCGCCGTCCGCTTTCAGGGGAAGTGCCGAGCGGGCGTCCTCGCCCGCGATGACGGGCGCTACGGGATCTGCGCAGCACCCGCCATCGCCGTCGACCACGTCCTACAGGTCATCGACGGCGGCTCCGACGATCCACGCAACCTCAGATCGCTCTACGCTGACTGCCACAAGTGCCGACACCGGGACGCCTGACAGGCCACCGCGCTGCAGCGACGTGCTATCTGTGATGGGCTTGTGGGCGGCTCTCGGCGGGCGAGTCGATCGGTGTCACCTTCAAGCGGCACGCCAAGACGGAGTAGAGCGCGGCACACGATGGAGCCCCGTCCTGGATCGGCCGGGTCTGGATGGATGTGTTGGCGTTCGTCCGCGGTTCGGGCGGATGTGTTTGTTCATGACCGGCGGCCGAGCCCTCAGGCCGAGGCGGCGAGATCGAGACGGAGCTGCTCGACCAGGATCATGCGGTCGAAATAGATCAGCTCGCTCACGATCTTGCCGTCGCGCACCTCGAAGCTGGCGAAGTACTTCGCGTCGACCTTGTTGCCGGTGGCGGGCACCTCGCTTTCGTCCGGCAGCAGCAGCGTGCCGTCGTGGATGCCGCTCGCCCGGTTGTGGCAGACCACACGGTCGCCGTCACGGAGGTGATAGATGCCCTCGATGTTCCAGTCGCTCGCGGCGTTCACCCAGATGTTGTCGAAGAACTTCACGGTCTCGACGCCCGTGCCGGACACGCCGCCGACCGACTCGAACGCGACGTCGTCGGCGAACATATCGTCATAGGCGTCGAAGTCGCGGCGGTTGAACGCCTCGTAGTAGCTGATAACGAGCTCGACGTTGGCCTTGCTCATGATGCTCCTCCTTGGTGGGTCGGTTGACGGGAGGAGTATCCGTTCGCCGGACAGCCCGCACATCGGGCGAACGCCCTACCAAAAGCGCGATCTGCTGCGCCCCAGCGGAGCACTCGAACGGACGGTCGAGTACCCCTAGGATGATGTGATCGACGCCGCGCCCCAGCACGTTGCCACACCCCGGCCGCGATCTGCGCAGCCGGGGTGCCGCGCCGCCGAGATCGCGCAGCCTGCGCACGGGAGAGTGCCGGTGATCGAGTTGCGACACTGGACGGCGCGGGTGCGGGGCAAGACTGCGCTGACGCAGACTGCGTTTCTCGACGATCGTGAGCTTGATCGTTCCGTCACTGGTCCGCCACATCGCGGCAGCCTCACCCACGCCCCCTGTGGGCCCTGGTAACCGACGCCTACGGATGCCCGAAGTTCGGCACCGCGAACGAGGTGCCATGGAGGAAGGTCCTGAAGAACCCGCCACTTCCTGACGCCAAGTCTGTAAGGACCTTACTGAGATCGAACGGGTTGCTGGGGTCTCCGATCGATTCCCAGGTCTCGACGCTGAGCTCCACCGCCCTCCCCGGCGGCTTCTCAGGCCATACGGCCTGGTGGATGAGGTGGCGGCGTATGACTCGGTGATTGAGCATGAGCACGTGTTATTCAAGCGGGTGTCGGGGCGCACCGATACGGGTGCTATGAGGCGGGCGCTGCTGTTCTCGCTTGCGATCATTTTGAGTTGCCTTGCCACAGCGGTGGGCGCGTTTTTCGCGGGTCGGGCGGGTGGCCCCGATCTTGCCAGTGCGGCGCGGGCTGGCGCTGTGGCCGGAGAACAGGCCGGGACGCGCGCGGGCTCCAGCGCTGGCCGGCTCGGGGGCTACCGGACCGGGTACCTCGCCGGTTACCGCCACGCGTATCCGATGGCCTATCGCCTCGCGTACCGACGGGTGCTCGCGCGGTGAGGCCCGCGCCGGCAACCGTTCGGCCATACAGCCTCGTGGTTGCTGCGGTCGCCCTGGCTGCTTTCGGCGGCGTGGGCTTCCTCGTTGGGCGAAGCAACCAGATTTCGACCGACCGGCTCGCGAGCGCTCGGGCGAGCGCTCGGGAAGCGACTTACTTGCACGCGAAGGCGGACGCGTACCGTCTCGGCTGGCGGCCCGCCTACCACCGAGGATGGGCCGCCGGAATCGCGGCGGCACACGCAACCGGGACACGCGCAGGAGGGTCTGCAGGTCGCGTCCAGGCCGCGAAACGCACCGATGCGGCACTCCTCGCGGCACTGGCAGCTCACCTTGCCTCGACGCCGATCAAGCTGACCCGGACGACCAAGACCGAGACGTGTGTCCGGGTCGGTGGTGGTCTCTGCGAGGTATTGGGACCAGGGGTGACTGGGAAACGCTGTCCCCCCGCGTCCATCCCCAACCCCCAAGGCGGCGTCGTCTGCGTCCCGCGCGTCCTGCTCCTCGCTGCGCGGAATGGCTGACCCTACGCCGAACCGCGCTCGCGCCAAGGCATCTACCTCTCTCCGCCAGAAGTGGTCTAAACCCATGTCCCGGTCGCGCATGGGAGTCTGGGTCGAGCAGATGAGAGAGTGGATGGGTCGCGGGGATCTGCGCCGTAGTCTTCGCATCGTGCTGTGAATTGCGCCGATAGGAGACTCTCACGTGGATAGGCCCGTCAAAGCCCGTGAACAGCTGCCCCGCGCCGTGCGGTTTGATCCCAGGGCGATCAGGGAGGCAGTCAGGGAGGTCGAGGGATTCAACGCGAAGCTCGCGCTGGTGATCACCCGGAGCGTCGGCACGATGGCGTGTGCATACCTCTTCGCGGCGATCGCGCTCGTCAGTCTGCCTGCCGCGATCAGTTCCGGGCAGGTCATCATCATCGTCGCGTGGGTCGCGCAGACGTTCCTGCAGTTGGTGCTGCTGTCGATCATCATGGTCGGCCAGTCGGTACAGGCGGCCGCGTCGGATGCGCGCGCCGCGAAGGAATTCGCTGACACCGAGACGATCCTTGACCGTCTCGACGTCAACACCGCTGGCGGCATCAGAGATGTGCTTGACGCGATCCACGCGCTCGGTCCGGCGACGGGATCTCCTCACGGTTCGTCGAGGCCGAGCTGACACGCCGTCCAGAGGTCTTTCCAGCCGAGTGGCGCCCCGGTCAGGATGAGGCCGAGGGGGTGCTGTCGCTGGTACTCAGACCCCGTCGCAACCCATAGGCTGGTCGTGCGAGCAATCGTGCTCGTACGGATTGAGCTGAGGGCAGATTCCGGCCCCGCGAGGACTCAGCCGCGCCGTCGCAGCGTCAGCACGACCTGCTGAAGGTCTCCGATCAGCAGATCGACGGCCACCAGGTCGAACAGTGTCGACCAGTGTTCGTCGATGTACGCCCGCGTGATTACTGTCTCTCCGTAAGTCATCTCGCCACCGCCATACTGGAAATGCCCCGCGTCGACTTCGTGCGGGACGAACAGGTAGAGCGGATCGCTCATGTGCGCGATGAAGTCGGACCCGAGCGCCTCTAAGGCCGGGGCCATCCCCCCGCAGGACCACAAATACTCCAGTGACCGCACCGTCAGCACGAGCACTCCGTCAGGTTGTAGGGAGTCGTACAGCACCGATAGGCATGCCTCGTGGGCCCGCTCCGACAGGTGTGTGAAGACCGAGAACGCGAATACAAGATCAAACTTGTGATCGAATGGCAGCCGGTCGGGGACGAAGTCTGTGCGCTCGATCTGCGCCGGGACGCGGCTGGCCCTGCACACGTCGACAATGCCTTGCACGGGGTCGCATCCGTGCAGGCGCCCGGGCGCCACGTCGCGCGTCAGCAAGCGGGTCACTCGCCCCCAGCCGCAGCCGAAATCGAGTACTTGCGCCTGCGCCATCGGAACATTTCCGTGCTCGGCGAAGCGGTCGCGCAGCTTCACGTAGAACGCCTGCCCCTGTGCAGCGAGGATGGCGCCGCTGGCGCCGTTCCAGAGCTCCTGTAACCCGGGTTCGGGCACGTCCGGCAGCAGGGCGCGAATGTTCGGATAGACCTCGTACTCCCTCGTCAGGAGCAGCGTCCAAACGTCGTCGCTGAGCTCGCGAAACAGCGCGAAGCGCTCCACGCCGCCGTCCGCACACGCAGCGTCGATCGCCTCCAGCTGCTCGGCGAAGAACTGCGACAGCCAGGCGTCGTAGACTCCTGGGGTCGGCTTCCCTGGGGTGCTTGCCGCGCCGGCGGAACGAGGAGCCGCGCGGTCGCGACCCGATCTGCGCAGGAGGCTCCCGGCCGCACGTAGCGGCCGCGTGACCCGCCAGCTCGTGGAGCTCTCGTACTCGTGCCGCAGCCGGTCCAAGTCGCTGTGAGCGCCGGTACTTGGCGTGCTCGGCATCTGCTCAAATCCTACCCCGACTGCACTCTTCTGACTGTCGCGAATCAGCGAAGGCCCGCTCGATCGGCGCAGACGCGCCTGGTAGACATCCGGGCACCGAGGTGCGGAGACAGGTTGAGGCCGCTTGATTTGGGTGGGTCGATCGGCGACGGTTCGCATGACCACGACTTCGGAAGAGGGTTATGGGCCAGGCGAAGGATGCTGTGGATCGGGTCTGGAGCGCGATGGAGACGCCGCGGCGGAGAGTCTGAGGGGAAGCTGGGTCCCTGTTAGAAGGTGAGGATCACGACCGATCCGCAGATTCCGACGTCGATCCCCGTAATGGTGGTGAACGGCGACTGCGGGGCGGAGAACATCGTGCAGCGCTTGCTGCTCTGCTTGAGCCCGTTGCGAGATTGCGTTGCCTCGCCCGGTGCAGGCGTGGGAATCCCGTATTTGGCTCGCACCGTCGCAGCGGCGGACCCGAGCCCGACCCCTTTCGCGGTCTTCAGCTTCTTGACCTTGCTCGCGAGGCTGGTGTTCGGGAGATCGACCTCGACGGCCACGACCTTGCTCCCCTTCAGGAAGCCGCCCGCGAACGGATCGGTGATCGTCCCGCCGCCCTGGAGGCGCGCCCTCGTCAGGTACTGGCGCAACGGCTTCACGTCACGGGGCTTGACGGCGCGCGGCTGCGCTCGCTTCTCAGCTACCGTTCGTGTAGCAGTGACCGCTGTCCATCATCCTGTCTTCGCCCGCTGCTACGGGCTCTTGAGCCGGGTCATGGAGCACGATGTCGGCGACCGCCGGGAGGAGCTCTTGGCGGGTCTCTGCGGGCGTGTGCTCGAGGTGGGTGCCGGGAACGGGATGAACTTCCGGCACTATCCGTCGACGACGGACGAGGTGGTTGCGGTTGAACCGGAGGCCTACCTGCGTCACCTGGCCGAGCACGCCGCCGGCGGCGCGCCGGTGCGCGTGAGCGTGCGCGCCGGCGTCGCGGAGGACCTTCCGGTCGGAGATGGCGAGTTCGACGCGGCGGTGGCGAGCTTCGTTCTCTGCAGCGTGGATGAGCAGCCACTGGCACTGGCCGAGCTGCGGCGGGTGCTGAAGCCGGGGGGCGAGCTGCGCTTCTTCGAGCACGTGCGCGCCGAAGCCCCACGCAGGGCGCACGTCCAGGCGCGGCTCGATCGCTCCGGCATCTGGCCGTTCCTGGCCGGCGGCTGCCACTGCTCGCGGGAGACCGTCAGGGCGATCGAGGCCGCGGGCTTCGAGCTCGAGCACCTCCGCCGGTTTGAACTCGGCCCGTCGTGGGTGCTCACCAACCCGATGGTGCTCGGCGTCGCCAGGGCTCAGCCCTAGCCGCAGGCCAGCACGCGTTCGTGACGACCAAACGTGCGACCCGCTCGGGCGGTCGACGCACCTGTGCCCCTGGGAGCAAACATCAGCAGTCCCTAGCCCTATACATGGCCGCACTCCACATCACCCCCGGCGCCACTCGGCTGTGGGCTCCGGCGCTCCTGCTTCGGACGGGATGGGCCCGGTCGTGAATCAGATCACCGATCCCGGCCGACCCGCAGCCGCCACGTGGCGCCGTTGTGGAGCCGCATCGCGGGCAGTCGGTGATCGGAGCGTCGCGGCGTCGAGCGACGCGAGATCGTCTGTCCGTGCGGAGCGAGGGGTGGTGCTCACACCATCGACGCAGCGGGACCCCCGTGGGAGCATCGAGGCAGCTGAGATAACCAGAGAGGATGGCGATGGCGATGGCGACGAGGACGACGAGGACGACGGCGGCCAAGAGCACGACCCCGCGGCGGAAGACGGCTTCGACGGCGAGGCGGCGTGAGCCCGCTACGCCGGTGCCGCATCTGTCGGTGGCGGAGCGGGTTGCCCGTGGTAAGGCGGCCCGGTCGGAGGTGCCGCGCGTCAGCCATGCGACGTTTGAGCCGTTGCCGACCCGCGAGGATCCGGTGGACCTGCTCGAGCGTCAGGCGAAGACGCGCGTGCCGGAGCTGGTACCGATCCGCTATGGGCGGATGCTCGTCTCACCGTTCACGTTCTACCGCGGGGCGGCGATGATCATGGCCCACGATCTTGCGGCGACGCCGCGGTCGGGGCTCACCGTGCAGTGCTGCGGTGACGCGCACCTGTCGAACTTCGGCGTGTTCGCCTCGCCCGAGCGGCGGCTGATGTTCGATGTCAACGACTTCGATGAGACGCTCCCCGGCCCGTGGGAATGGGACGTCAAGCGGCTGGCGGCGAGCATGCTGATCGCGGCGCGCGATAACGGCTTCGGCGCCAAGGACCAGGCCCGGGCTGTGCTCGACACGGTCGGCCAGTACCGCACCGCGATGGCCGGCTTCGCCGGCATGAAGACCCTCGACGTCTGGTACGCCCACCTCGACATCGAGAGCGTGATTGCGGAATTGGGCTCGCAGGTCAAGCCGAAGCGGGTCAAGCGAACCGAGAAGCAGCTCGCAAAGGCTCGCACCAAGGACAGCATGACCGCGTTCTCGAAGCTCACTGAGATTGTCGATGGCAAGCCGCGGATCATTGACCAGTCGCCGCTGATCGTGCCGGCCAGGCAGCTCGCCACCGGCGACGAGTACGAGCGGCTGTTCGGCATGCTGCAGGGGGTGCTGCGTGGCTACCGGGCGACGCTCGAGCACGACCGTCGGGTGCTGCTCGAGGAATTCCAGCTGACCGACATCGCCCACAAGGTGGTTGGGGTCGGGAGCGTCGGTACGCGGGCGTGGATCGCGCTGTACCTTGGCCGTGACGGCCAGGACCCGCTGTTCATGCAGGTCAAGGAGGCCGACTCGTCGGTGCTCGAGGAGTTTCTCGGCCCGAGCGAGTTCTCAAATCACGGCGAGCGGGTGGTCGCGGGGCAGCGATTGATGCAGGCCACCAGTGACATCTTCCTCGGCTGGCTGCACGTCGACGCGGGGCTGGACGGCAAGTCTCGCGACTTCTACGGCCGCCAGCTCAAGGACTGGAAGGGTTCCGCAGAGATCGAGCGGATGGACGCGAAGGCGCTGGCGACCTACGGCAAGCTCTGTGGCTGGACCCTCGCCCGGGCGCACGCCCGCAGCGGCGACCGCATCGCGATCGCCGCCTATCTCGGCAACGGCGATAGCTTCGACCGAGCGATCGTCGAGTTCTCACGGGCGTACGCCGACCAGAACGACCGCGACTATCAGGAACTCGCCGCGGCCGTGAAATCTGGTCAGATCCCGGCTCGGGAAGGTCTGTGAAGAAGAGATGCGTGCGACGGCTGCGCATCGTCATGCGAACCGGGTGATGCCGCCACCGTCGCTACAAGTGACGATTATCAAATACCTCCGCACATGTAGATAACACGGCTGTGCCGGCCGTGGGAATGGAAGTGTGTAATGAGAGGTGCAGGCCGGGCGATACTCGTCGCGATTCTGTTGTTGATCGCGGGGACGCTCAACATCATCTATGGCATCGGCGCGGTGAGTAATGCACACTTCTTCGCGCATACCGAGTACGTCTTCTCAAGTCTTAAGACGTGGGGATGGATCACGATCATCGTCGGCATCATCCAGCTCACCGCCGGGTTCTCGCTGTTCGGCGGTGGCGGCTACGGCCGGATCATCGGCATCATCGCCGCCCGCATCGGCGCCCTCGAGTCACTGCTCTCAGTCGGCGGTGCGCATCCGTTCTGGTCGCTGGGCATCTTCGCAGTGTGCCTGTGGATCCTGTACGGCCTCGTCATGTTCGGCGACGAGGAAACCTCCAACACTGCCTGATCGCGGCGCCGGTCGACCCGGAACGGTTTGTCCTCACCCGCAGCAACCTGCCGCGGGTGAGGACAAGTGCCCCGGCAGCCGTGACGATGCCAGTCTGGGCCACGAGCACGAGCCCGGGCCGGCGCCTCGGGGGTCACAGCTCCTTGCGGTGACCAGCGGGCCGCGCTGCCCGCCGGACATCCCTCGATGACGCCGACGGTCTCGTAGCCGAGGCGCTCGTACGACGTCGCCGGGTCGGACCGCGTCGGCGAGCGCCGCCAGATAATCGCCCGTGCGGCGCTAATCGTGGAGCATGCGCGTGTACTCGACCGGATCGGCCCAGCCGCGTATCGGCCCCCGGTGTGCATCCGGCGGCGCCAGCGCGCCCTCCTCGACCAGCATGTTGATCACGCTCATCGTCGGCACGAAGTCGGTCGCGCTGCGCTCATCGGCCTCCAGCCTCTCGATCGCATCCCCAAGAGGCTGCGGCCGCGCAAAGAGGGCCAGGATCGCGAATCCGCGCGGACCGAGATTGATGATCGCCCCGTCGGGCGAATCGACCAGAACGTGACCAGCGGCATCGAACCGCGTGCGGATCCCGGGCACGAGTTGCAACCGTGTCTCCGGGGAGAGGCGCACGCCATCCACGGTCTACACCCTCAGACGGGCGTCCGGCTATCGCCGGTTGGCGAGGACGGACGCGGTGATGACGAGGGAGACGGCGACGAGCGCGCCGAGCGCGCCGACCCAGTTGATGCCGGTGCTGTGGTGGACGTGATCGGCGTAGCCGACGAAGCCGATCGGAACCGCGATCGACAGGATCAGGAGCGCCGTGCGGAGGATGTCGCGTTTGTCGTGCCCGCGGTCCTTTTCTGCTTTGGCGGCGGCGATCGCCGCCTGCGCGCTGTCGGCATCGCCGTCGTAGAACAGCAGCGCGCGGCGTCCGAGTTCGCGGGTGTGGGTCTCGCAGCCCCAGGCCATCGCGATCATGAACGTGGCGGGCAACACCCACGTGGTGACCCAGATCGCTAAACCGACCGCGAACCCGATCGTCGCTTTCAGCCACGGGTGCGCGGACTCCTCACGCTCGTCGGAGGGCGCCGAGAGAAACCCGCCGAAGATCAACAGCACGTAGACGCTGCGGACCCAGGTGCGCACCGAGCGGCGCGCGGTCGGTTTCTCCGGGAGCGGGACGTCACGCACCCCCTCCAGTGCCTCGCGAGCCACATCGACCGTTGGGTGCACGCCGCGCAGCACCAGCGCCTCCGCGGAGGTCTGTAGCTCGCGTGGATCGCGGCCGTACAAGGCAGCAGTGCGCAGCACCATGCGCCCTTCCTCTCGGAGGTAGGAGAGGTACCCGGGAATCAGCGCGATCAGGAACGGCGTCCCTGCCACGGCACCGTCGATCCGCGCCACCTGAGCGGTCTGCGTACGCAGCTCCTCCGCGATCACCGCGCGCGGATCCTCGGGGCGCTTCTCCCGGACGCCGTGCGCCCACTCCAGGGATGGTTCGCCGAGACTGCGGGCGCTGTACAAGGTGAGCCGCTCCGCGACGTGCTCCGGATCGCGCCAGGCGATCCGCCCGAGCTGCCGCCAGCCCGACAGCGTGTGGCCGATGCGGCCCCGGAGCGACCGCGATGGTTCTGAGCCGTCGGCTGAGGCCTCGACGGCCGGAGCGCCGCCAACCTCCGTCACACCTGCCTCGTGTCCCTCGACCTCCGGTTCGGCGTGATCAGGCTCCACTGCTCATCACGTGCGTCTTCTCGGCCTGGTACTCGTCGTTGGTGATCGCGCCGCTGTCCCGGAGCGCGGCGAGACGCTCGAGCGTCTCGACGCGCCCCGTGCCCGGGGCAGACATGGCCGCCGTCGCCGAGACGCTGGCTGTGGCCTCGGTCGAAGCGGCGGGTAGGGACGCGGCTTGGCCGGCACGCGACTGAGCTCGCTTGGCCTGGAAATCGTGCAGGGCCTGGCCATGCTCGATGCCGGGAAACTCGCGAGCGGTCTCGCGGCGGAGCATCGTGACGCCGAGCGCGAGCAGGACCGCGAACACCAAGATCCACCAGATATTCCGAAACGCGGGTGTCGGACCCCACAGCACCACGAGCAGCAGCACCGCACCGACCACGGAGTAGGCGACCGCCGGACTGTCCCGCAGTGATGGGGCCAGGAACTTGCGCGTCGCGGTCGCCGGGCGGGTCGGGCCGGCAAGCCACGCGGCGAGAACAATCAGGATTCCGTAGACGATCATCGCCACCGCGATGTTGTGCAGCAACGACGTGCCGATGTTCCACACGTCGTGCACGGCCGGCTTGTTCGACGGCACCTTGACCAGACCGTCGACGACCGCGTTACCACCGATTCTGCGGATCAAAAGCAGCGCCACCCCGACCAGCACGAAACACCAGCCCGATGTCCGCAGCACCCGCCGGCGCCGTCCCCGTGCGAGGTACACGGCGAGCGCGAACAGCAGAATCGCGAGCGCCGGCAGCACGATCGCCAGGTTCTTGACGGCATTGGCGATGTCCTGGGCGGTCTTCAGCTGATTGGAACGCAGGATCACCAGCTGACCGTTGGCCGGCGGCAGCGTGATCCCCAGCTTCTGCTGCGCCGCCGCCCGGACCGACGCGCCGGTCGCTCCCTGCAACTTCGACTGCACCGCCGCGACCTGACTGGAGATGCCGAGCGTCGCCGCGAGCTGACTGACGAGCGTGTGCAAGTTCAAAGTCACCACGCCCGACTTGGTCGACACCACCGGCCCGCCCCCGTTCAGCACCTTCAAAAGCTCCTTATGGGCAGCCACATTGGCCTGAACCCACACCGCCTGCGCCTGCGGGCTGGCGAGAATCTTCGGGGTCAGCGTGCTGGCGAGCTGCTGCAACCCCGCGGCAGCCGGACCCGCCAACGGCTGCAACTGCTTCGGCAGCACCTTCTGCAGATCACCCGACACATCGACATTCGTGAACAGCTCATGGACCAGATACGCGCTCAGCGCCGTCTGAACCTGCTTATTCTCCAACACCTGGCTGCTCGTCGACCGCCAGTTGGACGTGTTCAACGCCTGGCGATTGACCCACACCGCAAACGCGGCGGCGATACCAACGATGGTCGCCAGCACCAGCAGCGCCGGAACGAGAAACCGATGAACCCTCCTGGCGGCGGGAGCGCTGGAAGGCTGAGGTGCGTCGCTCGAGGGCTGAGGTGCGTCGCCCGAAGGCTGAGGTGCGTCGCTGGAAGGCCGAGGTGCGTCGGCTGATGGCTCGGGCGCGTCCGCACCAGCGGCGCGCGGGGCGTCGGGGTCGGCTGCCCCGCCCGGCTCAGCGGCGGTCATTGCGGAAGTCGCTGCTGGTCATGGTCACCCTGTCCGTGCGCCGACCTCGTGGCAAACGGTTCAGATCCGCTCGGATCGACATCACGCACAGCTCCTTCCATCTGCGAGCGTGGCCTCGGGAATGGCCGCGTTCTGAGTTGACATGTACAACTTACTCGACGGAGCCTGACGTTCGCCTCCGAGACGCGCAACGTGCCAAAACCAGGGAACCGACTCGGTAGTTCGCCCGGAGCCGGAGGGCCAGCCTCACGTTGGCTTCCCCCGCCCGGCAAAGCTGCCGATCAGCAGCCCAATCACCGTGACCAGATACAGCTGGCCGGTGAGCATCTCAATCACCGCGAGGGCATGGCCGGCCGGCGTCGCGGCCGAGAAATCGCCGAAGCGTCTCGAATCTCTAGCGAGGATTCTCGACTCTCTGTGGCGTGGCTGTCGATGGTCACCGGTGGTTACCCGTCACGGTCGGTCCGCTGGAGCAGAACGGCTCCAGCGAACCGACGGGTAACCGACAAAACGGGTGCGCTATGCCATGCCGGCAGCGCGCGGAGTCGGGCCGATCAGGGCGCCGACGATCCACAGGACCGGAAAGAAGAATCCGATCCAGAACAGCCAATAATGGCCTTTGCGGAACGTTGCCAGTCCGAAGTAGATCCAGCACGCGACGTACAGGATGGCCAACAAGATCCATAGGATCGTCATCGTGCGTACCTCCTTTGAGGTATGCGCCAAGGGCCATTGCTACCGACCCCCGGTCATGGTTGTTAGACGCAGACTTCCACGCGTGACCGCGGCGCGCAACGGGCGAAAACCAGCGGTGTGCCTCAGTAGTTCGCCTAACAGGACGACTCCGGGATGCGTCGAGTGCGCCCCGTCAGCTTTGCTCCGGCGCAGATGACGGCGGCTGGTCGAGTGCCGCTTCGATCCTCGACAGGCGGTCGGTGATCTCCTCCAGCTGCCGCGTCGCGTCCACCTCGGACTGCGCCGCGAACCGCCGCCGACTGCTCTCGACCAGCGATGCGGTGACCGACGCGGTGATGACGGCGAGAAAGCCGATCCCGGCGAGCATCACGACGGCACCGATGAACCGGCCATCGGCCTGCTTGGGCGTGACGTCTCCGTATCCGACCGTCGTCACCGTCTGCAGCGCGAACCAGAGGCCCTTGCCGATCGTGGGGAACTCCTGCCGGTCGACCACCCGCTCGAGAATCCCGCCCGCCACCGTGATCAACAGCGTGAACGCGGCGATGGTCCCGGCCGCTCGGCGCGCGGTGAACGACTCGTGCAGCAGCAACCGGGCGGTTATCGGGACCTTTTCGGGAGCATCACCTGACTCGCTCTCCCGAATCGGAGCGTCGCGACCTTCGAGTTCACTCATCTGCGCCTACTCCTGCGTCGGGGGAGCACTGAATCTGTCGCCGGCCCGGCCGACGCGCCCAGCGAAACGTTTTTGTTCATGGCTGAGCGCGTCCTCGGGCTATCGCCGCAGCAGTCCGGGGCCGGGACGGCGGTCCCGGCGGTCATCCCGCCGGTCGCCACGGTCATCGCGGCGATCCCCACGGCGGTCGCCACGATCGTCGCGGCGGTCATCGCGCCGCTCGTGCCCGCGGCCGAGCAAGCGGGGCCTGTCTCCTCGATCTCTCAACAGTCCCATCGTCATGCTCCTTTCATCGCGTCCTCGCGGTCCGCCTCGACCGCGGCGACCATCGCCTGGGACGGGATCCGGCCGCTGGTGATCAGCTCGCCGCCCGACCTGCGCACCGCTGAGCCAAACGGCGCCGCCCAGGTGTTCTCCCAGACGAGCACGGCAGCCGCGCTCCCAGGCTCGAGCGTCTCGCCGAGCTCCTCGACGTCCTCCTCGGCGAGTAGGACCGCGAGGTCGCGCTCGAGGGCGCGCAGCTCGCCGATCTCACTGTCATCGGCGTCGCGCAGCTCCGAGGCCTCGACGGACCCGTCCTCGCCCTTGGTGATCATCACCAGGTCAAGCACCCGGATCGTGTTGCTGTCAATCAGCGCCGTCAGCTCGGATGCCATCTCGCCGGAGAAGTCCGCCTTGTCCGCCGGAAACCCAACCACCAGGTAGTCGACCGGCCCCAGTTCATCGAGGTTGATATCGGCCATGTCTTGCCCTCCAATCTGTCGGCCGGGCATCCGCCTCGACGGGTGGCTACGTGTCGATGAGCCGAGCCGTCGCTCGGGGCTCCCGGTGTCTATGAGTCCCACCGACGCTCCCATCCGAGCCCCGATCCCGCAACCGGTCAAACCAGCGGAACGACTCCGTAGTTGTCCCCAGCAGGCGGTCGCTGCAACGGCGCGGACGGCACGACCTACAAACGGCCGCGGCGGCGTCTCGATCAGGCGCTGCTCGTAGGCGCGTCGCTGGGATGGCGCGCTGCGGTGAGGGTCGCGCTCATCTTGATCGCCCTGACGGCGCCGGTGGCGCCGGCCTGCAGGGTGACTCCGAGCGAGACCGCGAAGAGGCCAAGAATGAACACGACGACAGCGCTCGATCCGAGCGCCAGGATGCCGAGGCGCCCGAGGATGTAGGGCGGTGTGCACACGGTGGCACTCAGTGCGCCGCCGACCGCGGTGCTCGCCAGCTTGTCCCGCGTTGACTGCTTGGGCGGCTTCGCGCCGATCAGGCGCGACGGGACGGCCACGTAGGAGACCATCATCAGGCCGACGACGATCCCCAACGAGATGGTGAACCAGGGGCGTCCCCATCGGGTCACGATGACGGTCGAAAAGGCAAGCAGTGCGCCGATGACGGCCCCGTAGGCCATGATCGTGCTCAGATGCTTCCGGGCCAGCGCGACCGCCGGCCGGACCTCGGGGCGGCCAGGTTGCGAGACCGCGAAGGCAAACACGGCGTTGAGGAAGAAGCACGCGATCGTGATCGCCACGATCACCAGGACGATGGGGATCAGAACCGGACCACGCAGCACGTAGAAGGATTTGCCGTGCAACACGTGCGCCTTGAGATCGAACATCGCCAGCCAGATCCACATCGCCGGGAGGATCTGCACGAGCGTGAGGCGCCAGTTGGTCACCAGCAGCCTGAGTCCGTTGAACAGCATCACGAAAGCGCCGACGGCGAAGGCGAGCGGGGCGAATACGCGCCGCGACTCGCTGAGCCGGAGGATCGCCGCCTCGATCTTGCTCTCGTCGTTCTCCTGGATGGCCCGCACAAGCGACCCGATGCGCGCCGAGAGCGAACCGAACCGCCGATGGCTTGCCGGGCGTGAGGATTCGTCGGAGGATGCTGCGGACGTGCTCTCCTCGGCTGGGCTGAGGGTGGGCGCCTCCGGAGGCGCCGTGGCGGGCGCGGTGTCCGCTGTCTCACCGTCACCCGTGGGGTGAACACCTGCGGGGGAGTTCGGCGCCCTGTCCGTCATGCATCCCGCCGCGCGTGCATCTCTCGGGACTGACGCCGGAGGGCGATCATCTCCGCGTCCCTCCGGATTTGTTGCTTGCCCCTGGTGGTCATCGGCAGAAGACGACCATACCGGCGGTTGAAGGACTGGCGCGCGCGGTGGGAGGAACCACTGATCTCGTGGGCGGCCCGGCTGAGTCCGGGGCGGACCAATGCTCCGACCAAGGCAATCATCACGAGGGTGCCGACCAATGGGTCTCTCGCGCCTGCGGGCCCGGGATCGCGGTGAGCAGCTCTCGCAGCATGGCGGCTCCGAGCATTGCATCGGCCAGCGTCGGGCCACCCGGCCCCTTGAGCACGCGATCCGACTTCTCGTGAGCCGCCTGAGCGAGCAGGACAAGCGCGATCAGCGTGACCTGCCAGGACTGATCTCTCGACACACCGAACAGCCGCTCCACGATGCGGCGGCGACGCTCGTCCACCAGCAGCAGCAAGACGCCCACGTCCGTGACCAGCAGCCTCACGCCGCCAGCACCCTCCAGCCTGATGTCGCGCTCGCCGTCGGCAGCGGCGCCGGCCCTCACGCCCGTGTCCTGCGGTTGCGACAGGATCGACGTGCCGGTGGCTGCAGCCGCTCCCACGATGTTCCGCTCCTTGTCCACACGAGGATGTCGCGCTCAGACTGACCTTCTGTTGACTGTCCGATCAGTCCGGGCCCGCGGCGTCGGAAGATGGCGTTCCAAATCCGTCACCCGCAATTCGATCCATCTCAGCGAGCGTTGCAGCGGCAGCTCGGCGACGCATCGGTGCAAACGGGCGAACCGACTCCGTAGTCGCCCCGGAGAACCGTAGCGAGCGGCCGAGGGCATCGTCCGTCACGCGACGGCGGGTACGGCGTTCGGTGGCGGTGTGGGTCGGAACGGCCGCAAGTCATCGTGGCCTGGGCCGACGGTGATGCAGGTGGATTCGGGGACTTCGTTCCAGACGCCGGCGACGTCGCCGAGGGGCTCGGAGACGATCAGCCGCGCATCCTCGGAGAATTCCTTGAGGATCTGCCGCTCGGGTTGCTGCTTGCGGAGGGTGGCGACGTCGGTGGTGTAGAACAGCGAGCGCGACTTTCCCTCGCTGGAGTAGCGGAACGCCCAGATGGTCTCGCCGTCGGTGGTCGCGATCGTGCCCTGGAATGGGTGAGGGACTCCGTGGCGCTCGGCGACGGCTTCGACAAAGCCGATCGCCTGCTCGACGGCGGCGGGCGGATCGTCCTCGAGACCGAAGGTGAGGGCAAGGAAGAACAGCACCTCGGTGTCGGACTGCCCCAGGATCTCGGTGTACAGCGAGGGGTCGACGGCGAGGACGAGGTCGCGTTTGATGGTGGCGAGCTCGTTGATGTAGCCGTTGTGCATGAATAGCCAGCGGTCATGGCGGAAGGGGTGGCAGTTGGTCTGCTGCACGGCGCTGCCGATCGCCGCGCGAATGTGGGTGAAGAACAGCGGAGAGCTGACATGGCCGGCGAGCTCACGTAGGTTGCTGTCGTTCCACGCCGGCTCGGTGCTCTTGAAGATTCCCGGGGTTGCGGGAGCGCCGTACCAGCCGACGCCGAAGCCGTCGCCGTTGGTCGTCTCGGCCCCCAGCCGCGAGTGCAGACTCTGGTCGACCAGCGAGTGCGTGCCCCCGTAGAGCGCCTCCTTCAGGAGGATGGGGGAACCGGAGTATGCGAGCCAGCGGCACATGCGCCGTTCCTTTCTGTCGAGGTCTCAGGTGAGCTCGTGGTCCTGACCGGTTCAGCGTCCCACGGGCTCGCATCGCCTCAAAGGTGGCGTGCATCCGAAACGACGCGAGGCGGGCATGCCTATCTGCGCCGGTCGAGAGACGGCGTCGCGTCCTCGGACACGCCCAAGGCGAACCCATTGCCCCGAACCGGGTTAGAGTCCACGTCCGCTATGCGAGTGCACGCGCTGACGACCGGGGTGGTGCGCCTCAAGCATGCATTCCTGTTCGCCAGCGACGGCTGGCGGCGGCGGCTGGATCTGTTCCTGCCCGGCAGCTGGTGTGAGCCGGTGCCGATTCACTGCTGGGCGATCGAGCACGCCGGACGGCTGACCCTGGTCGATACGGGCGAGACCGCCGCTGTGCGCGACATCCCTTTCGCCCGCTTCGAGCTCGCCGCGGAGTCCGAGCTGCCGGCGGCGCTGACCCGCGCGGGACTGTCGATTGCCGACGTGCAGACCGTGGTGCTCACGCACATGCACGGCGACCATATGGACGGAGCAATCCACGTCCGCGGGCCGGTGCTCGTCCACGATCGCGAGCTGGCCTTCTCCCGGACCCGGGGCGCCAAGATGATGCAGCGGGTCCTCCGCCAGCCGGTGCCGGCCGACGTCGCATTTATGCCGATGGCGCTCGGCGACGGGCCGTTCGGCGCCTTCGCGCAGAGCCGCGCGTTGAGCGACGACGGCCGCATCGTCGCGGTGGCCACGCCCGGTCACACGTCCGGCCACATCTCCATCATCTGCATCGACGACGACGGTCGCCACATTCTGCTAGCCGGTGACGCGACCGACACCGTCGAGCAGTTGCGCGCGCTGCGAGCCGACGCGGTGGCCCCCAAGCCGGCGGTTTCGATCGCCACGATGCGGGCGATCCTCGCCCATGCGGCGCGGCACCCCACGATCTACCTGCCCTCGCACGACGTGGACTCGGTGGTCCGCCTGAACGACGGGACCACGCTCTGAGCTCCGCCTGGAGCCTCGCCGCCCCGGAACTCGCCGCCGTCCTCGACTGGTGGACGGCGAATGCCCGAGAGCTGCCGTGGCGGGGCAGCCGGGACGTGTACGCGATCTGGATCTCCGAGGTGATGTCGGCGCAGACCGCAGTGACTCGCGCGGCCGACGCCTGGGTGCGGTGGATGGCGCGATGGCCGGGCGTCGAGGCGCTGGCGGAGGCATCCCTCGCGGACGTCCTGCTCGAGTGGCAGGGGCTTGGCTATCCGCGGCGGGCCCGCGACCTGCACCGGTCGGCACGGCTCGTGGTCGAGTCCGGCTGGCCCGAGGATCTCACCGAGCTGCCGGGTGTCGGTAGGTATATCGCCACGGCGATCCGCTGCTTCGCGCTCGAGGAGCCGGTGCTGCCGCTCGACGTCAACGTCGCGCGCGTCCTGCGTCGCCGGTTCCCGGGAGGCGTGGACATTTCCGGCGATCCGTGGCGGACGGGTCAGGCGCTCATGGAGTTCGGACAGCGGATCTGCCGCGCCAAGCCAACGTGCGAGGCGTGTCCGGTCCGCGACGGGTGCGCGGGTGTGGGCGATCCGTCCGCCGACGCGTCACCACCTCGTCGGAAGCCATTCGAGGGCAGCCTGCGCCAGCGTCGAGGACGGTTGCTGCGCCAGGTGCTCGCGGAGGGCGTCGTCCCCGTGGGGCGAGTCGACATCGAGGCTGCCGAGGGCCTGGAGGAGGACGGTCTCGTCGTGCTCGCTGATGGCGGGCTGTGCTCCCCAGCCGAGCCCCGCGCGACCTGACGGCCCGAGAACAACGCAGCGCATACTTGGGGTCTTGACCCGATTGAGTAAGCAGCCGCCATAGCCGAACATCCACGTATGGACATGTATCGCGTAACACGTATCCAGCAGCTACGCGGGCAGCTTGCGCAGGGCACCTACCGCATCGATACGGGCACGGTAGCCGATGCCGTGATCCGGCGCGCATCAGGGCTTGACCTCGCCGAGGACTACGCCCGCCTCACCTCGGGCCCTGAGACCACCCGGAGCCGGCCCCGCGCGCGACGCCGCGTGCCGGTGAGCGAGGGTCGCAGGCCCACGAGAGCCGCAGCGGCTGTTGGCATCTGACTCTCGCTCTCAGGCGCTCACCCCCACCAGCCGCGCTGATAGCCAGTGGAAGCCCTACGCCACGGCCGGAGCGGTCGGCTCCGGCACATGGGCGCCAGGTGACCACGCCGGGAGGACCTGTTCAAGGGCCGTCACCGCCTCGTCGTCAAGCGCGCGCTTGGCGTCGCGGCGCATAATCCTCAGGACCTCGTCCGGCTCCATCCCGTGGCGGTAGGGGCGGTCGGAGCTCAGCGCCTCCGCCACGTCGGCGACAGCGAGGATCCGTGAGGGCGCGTCGAGCTCTGGCGCGGTGAGCCCCCGGTCATAGCCGCTGCCGTCCAAGCGCTCATGGTGCGCGCCAGCGATCCGGGCGACGGCGCGGAAGGCGCGGACGCGTCCGAGAATCTCCATCGACCAGCGCGGGTGGCGGCGGACTTCCTCCCATTCCGCGTGGCCGAGCTGCCCCGGCTTGTCGAGGATGCGATTGGACAGGCCGAGCTTGCCGAGGTCGTGCAGCAGCGCCGCGCGACGCAGGGTCGCTCGCGTGTCGGGATCGACATCGAGCAGCTCGGCGAGGCCGACGGCGATCTCAGTGACCCCTTCGGAGTGGTGGGCGGTGTAGGGGGATTTGGCGTCGACCACGGAGGCGAAGGCGTGCGCCACCTCATCGAGGCGCACGTCGTCGGCAATTCGCACGCGGTCTGGTGGCTCGAGCGCGGCGACCGTCGGCATCTCGAGCGAGCGCCAGAACGACTCGTCGTGTTCGCACGCGACGAGGAGGTCGACGAGGGTGGGATCGAACCATGTGCCGCGCCGCCGCCGGGCGATCTCGCAGGCCGCGGCGGGGCCGCCGCGCTGCCAGAACACCTCCGCGGTCTGCGCGAGGCACAGCACGCGTCCGGGCAGTGATATCTCCTCACCGGAGAGCCCTGACGGGTAGCCTCGTCCGTCCCAGTGCTCGTCGACGTGGATGATCGCGCAGGCTGCGACCTCGCCGAGCCCGATCGCGCGGGCCACAGCCGCGCCCCGCTCGCACCGCAACTCGATCAGCGAGCGCGCGCCGGCCTGCCCCGACCGGACCACTGCGCCGACGTGTCGCGCCTGGGCCAGCACGGAACCGCGAGGGCCGACGGTCCGGAGGGTGTGCAGCAGCGCCTGCGAGGTGCTGCTCGTGTCGGTCCATCGCCGCGAGCTCTTGACCACGGCGTCGTCGGCGCCAAACAGCGCCGAGACCTTGGCGGCATTTGATGAGCAGCCGGCGTCCTTGAGGAGCAGAGCGTAGAACAGCGACGAGCGGATGTCGTCATCAAGCCCGAGGCCGTCGGCGATGCGCATGCCGATCAGGCAGCTGCGCTCTGCGTGACCGCGAGACTGGCCTTCGGTGATGTCGAGAGCGTGCGAGAGCCCCGACAGCACCTCCGACAGGCGCAGCTCCACGCCGCCGCCGATCGCGCGTTCGATGCGTTCCCCCATCACCCCTCAAGGATGCCGCGGCCAGCAGACCTGATACGTGCGGGAGGCGAAAATGCACCGCCTCGACGGTGCGTTCGCGCAACGGAGCCATGCACGACCTCATAGGCTCACCCCGGAAATGGCCGCAACGTACTCCGATTCGACGCCCACGACATCGCCGCACAGACGTCTGCCCGCCGCGATCACGCGCGCGTGGCCGACCGGCGCTCCCGGGTGGGTGCTGCTCGGACTGGTCGTGCTGGGGATCGCGCTCCGGGTGCTGGCAGCCGTCAGCGCGTGGCCGGTCACCGACACTCTGGAGGACGGTTATCAGCGTTTCGCCTCCAACCCGTTCGTCGATCCGCAGCACCCGGCCGGCTACGGCCTGATCGTCGCGTTTCTGGGCCATCTCTCGCGCCAGATAGCCGTCACGGTGACCCTGCAGCACCTGGTCGGGCTGATATCGGCGCTGTTGGTGGGCGCGGCCGTGCGGCGGGTGACCGGCTCGGCGTGGGCCGGGTTGCTGCCGGTGGCGGCAATGCTGCTCGACCCCGATCCGATCTTCTTGGAGCACTCGATCATGTCGGAGACATGGGCGATCCTGGCCATAGCGCTGAGCCTCTACGGCGCCGTGCGGTCATGCGAGGCTCCTAAGAAGTGGTGGGGGTGGCCGCTGCTCACCGGAGTGGCTCTCGCCGTGGCGGTGATGATCAGGACCGCGTCGCTGCCGATGGTCGTGGTCGTCGCCCTCGCGTTGATTCTCTATCAGCCCCATGCGCTGCGGCGTCCCCGAAAGCACCTCCGGGCCGCGGCAGTCGTGGTCGGCACCTCAGCGGCGCTGCTGCTGGCGTTCGCCGGGGCGAGCGCGGCATCCGGGCAGCGCTTCGGCATCGCGCCGTCGCCCGGGTGGTACCTGTACGGGAGGGTGGCTCAGTTCGCGGACTGCCGCCGGTTCACGCCGCCGTCGGGAACCCGAGCCCTGTGCGAGACGCGGCCGGCGTCGGCACGGCCAAGCGCCTACTTCTACACGTTCGAAGCGGGGTCGCCCGCGGTGCGGCGGTTCGGCGCCTTCGGCGGGCATGACGCGGCCGTCGGAGGCTGGGCACGGGCGGCCCTGCTGGCTCAGTTCGGCGATTTCCTCAACACCGCCTGGTCATACCTGCGCAGCTACTACGTGCCCGGGGCACTCCCGGCGCGGCTGAAAGCGACGAGCACGGAGCTCGACCCCCAGCTCGACTTCACCAATCGGGGCAACCCGATCATCGTCGCCGCGATGAGAAACGACCTCGAGTCGTATTTCGATCGCTTCAGCCCGCATCCGTGGCGATCGGGGTTGCAGTTGCTCCACGATGCGCAGCGAGTGATCAGGTTCGGGGCCACCGCGCTGTTCGTGACGACGATCCTGGTCCTGATCGGACTCGTCGTCGGTCGCCGGCGGTCTCGGGTCGCGGTCCTGCTGTTCGGCGTCGGTGGGCTGTCGCTGCTGCTCGCCCCGGTCCTAACCGGTACCTACGCGGGCCGCTACACGGTGCCGCTGGCCGGCCCGCTGGCGGCTGCGGCCGCGATTACCCTGACCGAATTGCACCGTCGCGCCGGGCTGCGGCGGCGGGCGTCACCGACGGACACGTGATGGCCGGAACCCTGGGGCGCAAGCGGACCAGCCGGTCGAGGAGACGCATCGCCGGGGCGACGGCTGCGGCCATGGTGTGTGCTGCCGCGACCGTGATGTCCGGCGTGGCTCAGGCAGCGCCGACGACATACGGATACGGAAATGCCCGTCTCGGAGCAGACCCGGAGCAGGCGGGGATCTCGGCCACGGGCGCGCGACGCCTGCGCCTCGCCTGGCGCAAGAGCGTGGATGGGGCGATCACGGGCCAACCACTCAGGGTGGACGACGTGCGGGTCGGAAATCGTCTGCGCGACCTGGTCCTCGTGGGCACCGAGCACGGACAGATCGCCGCGCTCGACGCGCACGACGGAACGAGGCTCTGGACGCGTCAGGTCAGTGAGCGGACGATCATCCCGGACTGCGACGCGAGTCCCGATACCCGCTTTGGCGTCACCGGCACGCTGGCGGCGGACCCGCACTCGGGGCGGGTCTACGCGGTCGACGTCAACGGCTGGGCGTGGGCGCTCGCGCTGGACACCGGCCGCGTCGCCAAGGGGTGGCCGGTCCAGGTGCACCCGCCGGGAGACGCCTTCGTGTGGAGCGGCCTGGCCCTGGCTCACGGCTGGCTCTACGTTCCAGTCGCGTCTCTGTGCGACTCGGGCCACTACGACGGCGGTATCGCCGAGGTGCGCGTCGGCGATCCCCAGTTGGTCCGCCGCTGGCTCACCACCTCGGGAACCGCCGCATACGGCGGCGGGATCTGGGGCTGGGGCGGGGTGTCGATCGACGAGAGCACCGGCGACGTCTACGCCGCGACGGGCAACTCGATCGGAACGACCGGCGAAGCTGCCGGCTACGCGGAGAGCGTCGTTCGCCTCAGCGCCGGACTCGTCGTCAAGCAGGCCAACGATCCGCTCCGCGCTCCGTTCGCGATCAGTGATCGGGACTTCGGCACGACCCCGGTTCTCATCCGCGCACGCGGCTGTCCTGCGCAACTGGTGGCGATCAACAAGGACGGAGAGCTCTTTCTCTACGACCGCGACCAGCTCGCCACGGGGTTGCGCCAGCGCATACGGGTGGCCGCCGACTCTCCGAACGCCATCCCGCTGTACGGGATGCCCGCGTTCGACCCCGCCACCCGCACGCTTGTTCTCGTGAGCCCGTCGACGCCGCCTCCCGGCCGCCTGCGCGCCGGCGTGCAGGCGTTCCGGTTGGCCGCCGATTGCCGCCTGCACGTGCACTGGCAGAAGCGCTTTGACCAGCCCGACGCCGGGAGTCCTCCGACGATCGCGGGCGGCGTGGTGTACATCGCATCGGGGCGCAACGGATGGCTGCGCGCATTTCGGCTGCGCGACGGCATCCAGCTGTGGGCCACGCACGCCTCGCGGCAGACGATCTTCGCCGCTCCGTCGGTCGATCGCGGGACCGTGCTCGTCGGCGACTGGGGCGGTCACGTGTCGGTGTACGGGCCTCGTCCCTGATATGGGGCCCGAGCCTCCTGGAGCGAGAGGTCGGCGCCGACCTTGCCGTGCGGCCAAGAGGTTCGTCATCGACCCACACGAGTCGCTGGCCAAGGCTACGGACGCTGCGGGAGCTGCTGGACCGCCCACGCATTGCCGTCAGGGTCGCTGAAGAAGACGAACCGTCCCCACGGGAACTCCTCGACCCCGCCGACCTCCACGCCGCGGGCGAGCAGCTCGTCGCGGGCGGCGTCCGCGTCCTCGACCACCATCTGAAGCCCGTCGATGGAGCCGGGTGGCATCGCGTGGACGCCGCTGGTGAGGGCGATCGAGCACGCCGATCCCGGCGGCGTGAGCTGCACGAAGCGGATGTGCGCGCCGACTCGGGCGTCGGTGTCCGCGACGAACCCGAGTTTCGCGGTATAGAAGTCCTTCGCCCGATCGACATCGGACACGGGAACCTGCACGAGCTCGAGCTTCCAGTCCATCGTCTGCCTCCTCCAAGTATGGGGATGTGCCGTCAACGAGCCCCGTTCTCGGCGGGTGGAGCTCGCACGGACCACGCTAGACACAAACCCGGTCAGGAACGGTCCTCAATCAGTCCGCGAATGCGGCTCCCCGTGACCGACCCTAGCTTCCCGGCCCGTGACGCCCGGACTTGAGCACAGCGTGCGCGTTCAGTTGCGATGGCTCTCCCGCGACAAAGGAGCAGGGCAGATCGCCGCGAACGTTGCAGAAGAACACGCAATAGCCCGCTCTCCGGGGCCGGCAGAGAGGAGCTGTACATGAGAGGCGTAGGACGGGCGATGTTCGTCGCGATCTTGCTGTTGATCGCGGGCACGCTCAACATCATCTACGGATTCGGGGCGATCGGAAACGCCCACTTCTTCACCGCCAACACGTCGTACGTGTTCGCGAATCTGCACACGTGGGGTTGGATCACGGTGATCCTGGGCTTCATCCAGCTCGCCGCCGGCGTGTCGCTGTTCGCCGGTGGTGGCTTCGGCCGCATCATCGGGATCATCGGTGCGGCACTGGGCGCTCTCGAGGCGCTCCTTGCGGTCGGCGGGAACTACCCGTTTTGGTCGTTGGGCGTATTCGCGCTGTGCCTCTGGATCCTTCACGGGCTCGTCGTCCTCGGCGACGACATCGACGCAGCTCAGTAGTAGACGGAAACCGCGGAGCGTGGCTGCCGATCGGGCCGCCGCGCTCCGCCGACCCGGTCACGGGGCAGCCGGGCGTGAGGACCGCTCAGGCGTTCTGAACTGCGAACTCCCGGGCCCGGGTCGCGCTCGCCAGCAGCAACCCGAGGAACTGATCGAGCACCTCGGCGGTGAGTGACTCCAAGGGGACCTCCCCGCACACGACCACCTCGCCGGCCTGGTTCTCGGCGAAGCACACGAGCGGCGCCTGGCGGTTCCAGTAGAGGAGCTGGTGGGGGTCGATCACGCCGGCGGGCAGCACCGCGGCCTGGGCTCGCAGCAGCGCGCCGCGCACGGCGACGCGGACGTGCAGGACACACCCGGCCGCGTCGAGCACGAGCCCCCATCTTCCGGGCGCGAGTTCTCGAACCTCGCCCTCGAGCGAGGACATGAAGTGGCCGACGAGCTCGATCGCGGGTTCCATGACCGGTCAGGCTACCGCCCCGGCCCCTGACCGCCGACGCCCCGGCCCGCGCCTGCCGCCGGCCCGTCCTGGGAGACTTAGCGCGATGCCCAACGGCGCCCAGGCACTGATCCGCACGCTGGCCGACGCAGGGGTGAGGACATGCTTCACCAATCCCGGCACCTCGGAGATGCACTTCGTGGCCGCCCTGGACTCGGTGCCCGAGATGCGCGCCGTGCTGGCCCTGTTCGAGGGCGTTGCGACCGGCGCCGCCGACGGCTACGCCCGGATGGCCGACGCGCCGGCGGCCACGCTGCTGCACCTCGGCCCGGGACTGGGCAACGGCCTGGCCAATCTTCACAACGCCCGCCGGGCGCAGGTGCCGGTTGTCAACATCGTCGGCGACCACGCCGTGTACCACGTGCAGTACGACGCACAGCTTCAGTCGGACATCGAGACCGTGGCTCGCAACGTGTCGCCGTGGGTGCGCACGTGCAGCAGCACCGCGGACGTGGCCAGGGACGCCGTTGAGGCGGTCTCGGCGGCAACCGGACCCCCGGGACAGGTGGCCACGCTCATCATGCCGGCGGATGTCTCGTGGGGTGATGGCGCCGAGCCGGCGGCCCCACCCCCGGCGCCGGCGACGGGCCCGGTGTCCGCCGATGCGGTGGAGGCGGTGGCAAGACGGCTCCGTGGCGGCGGGAGGACGGCGCTGCTCCTCGGCGGCCGGGCGCTGCGCGAGGACGCGCTGATCGCAGCAGCCCGGGTCGCGGCGGCGACCGGTACGACGCTTCTGGCCGAGGTGTTCCCAACCCGTTTGCAGAGAGGGGCGGGACTGCCCGCCGTGGAGCGGATCGCATATGTGCCGGAGCTTGCAATGGTGCAGCTGGACGGCCTGAAGCACCTGATCCTCGTTGACGCCAAGGCGCCGGTGTCGTTCTTCGCCTATCCCGGCAAGAAGAGCTATCTCGTGCCCGACGGCTGCGAGGTGCACGAGCTGGCGGGTCCGGGGTCCGACGTGCCAGGCAGCCTCGAGGCGCTGGTGGAGACACTCGGCGCCGCCGACGTCGCCCCGGTTCTCTGCGCTCCATCACGGCCGGCACCGCCCACCGGTGCGCTCACCGCGGAGACGGTCTGCCAGGCGATCGGCGCGGTGCTGCCCGAGGGGGCGATCGTCTCCGATGAGGCGCTCACCTCAGGCACGACCCTGCCGGTCAACACCGCCGGAGCTCCGCGCCATGACTGGCTGACCCTGACGGGCGGCGCGATCGGCCAGGGTCTTCCGGTCGCGATCGGGGCGGCGGTGGCCTGTCCGGACCGTCCGGTGTTTGCGCTCCAGGCCGACGGCTCCAGCCTCTACACCATCCAGTCGTTGTGGACGATGGCGCGGGAGCACCTCGACATCACCGTCGTCCTGTTCAACAACCGCTCCTACGGGATCCTCAACGTCGAGCTCGCCCGCGTCGGCGCTCAGGGGTCGGGCCCCAAGGCCAGCGCCCAGCTCGACCTCAGTGGGCCCGACCTGGATTTCGTCCGGCTCGCCAACGGGTTCGGCGTGCCCGCGAGCCGCATCGAGGCCACCGACGAGCTCATCGATGCGCTCGGGCGAGCACTGGCCGAGCCGGGACCGCACCTGATCGAGGTCGTCATCCCGAACATCTTCACGCCCCGACAGCTGCGGGCCATGCCGTACGCGCTCCGAGCGCTCACCGTCCTGCCGCGGCCGCTGGCCACCGCCGTGAAGCGCCGTCTCTACCCCTGACTGGAGAGCTCGACCCGGCCGAGGCCGCGGGCCTTCGCGCGGTACAGGGCCGAATCGGCCTTGGCGAGGAGGGTGTCGGCGTCCCCCTGGCCGACGGCTACGCCGATGCTCGCCGACAGCTCATGCGGAGCGCCGGCGACGAGGAACGGCAACCGGATCGCCTCACGCAGGCGCTGGCCGAGCGCGAGTGCCGCTAGCTCGTCGACGGCCTCGCACACGACGACGAACTCGTCGCCGCCGAGCCGAGCCACGGTATCGGCGGGTCTCACCGCCGCCCGCAGGCGCCTCGCCAGTCCGACCAGCAGCTCGTCGCCGCTGGCGTGGCCGTAGACGTCATTGACCTGCTTGAAGTTGTCGAGGTCGAGGAACAGCACTCCGGTGGCGACCCCCTCGCGTTGGGCGCGGGCCACCGCGTGCTCGAGTCGGTCCCGCAGGAGCGTGCGGTTGGCCAGCCCGGTGAGCGGATCGTGGACGGCTTCGTGGCGCATCCGCAGTTCGTCGCGCAGCCGGGCCAACGCGGTGGCAAGGATGTTCGCCACGGCACGCACGAGACTCACCTCCTCGTCGGTGAGCGGCCGCTCGGTCGTGACGAACAATTCATCGCCGCTCCCGATCGGTAGCGCGATGCCATCACCCGCCGGAGGTCCAAAGGAGGCCAGCGTCGCCCCGCCGACCAGACGCACCTCGGCGCCCGCCACCGGCAGCGTCGTCCGCATCAGGTCGATCGCCTCGGTGGCGAGCTCGGCGGGATCGGCACCGGCCAGTGCCCGCTCACCCATCGCCGCCACCGCGCGTGTGCGCTTCTCGGCCGCGCGCCGCTCGGAGACGTCGCGACCGATGGCCAGCAGCAGCGATCCGGCCGAGGTCTCGACGACGCCCCAGCTCATCTCCCCGATGAACTCCGAGCCATCGCGCCGCAGACCCCGGACCTCGGTGGAGAAGCGCAGAGGATGCTCGGTGGTGAAGTAGAGCTGCATGTTGCGCGTGTAGCGCTCGCGCATGGGCTCCGGCCAGAGGATCTCCACCGGTTGCCCCACGAGCTCCTCGCGGGCATAGCCGAACAGCTCCTCGGCCAGCGCGTTGACGAAGACGATGCGCCCGTCGCGCGCTGCCGCCACGACGGCATCGGGGAGCCCCTCGAGGATCGCCGCCGGCGCGAGCAGCAGCCGGTCGAGCGCGTCGTCCCCACTGCGCCCCGTCACGTCGTCGACGTCGTCGGTGCCTTCCATGCCCCAGTCCTCGAGCTTGAGGCTACACGCCGGGGCAAGCAACACCGCGCGAATCCCGCGCAGCGGTGCCGACCCGGCTCACCCCACGAGCAGCACCAGCTTCCCGAGGCCGCCGAGATGCTCGGCCGCCTCGTCGACCATCCGCCGAACTGCGTCGGCAGGCTTTAGGCGTCCTGGCGTGGACTGCCGTGTTCGCGGTGGCGTCCCTCGACGCCGCGATCCCAGTTGCGAATCTCCTGGGTCATGTCGTGATCGAGCTGGGAGGGGGTCTCGGGCCCCGAGTTGTGGTCGATGTCGCCGTACGGATGTTGATTGATCGCGCTCCCCGTACGCGTGTAATAGCCGTATGCGATCACAAAGAATCCCACGACCAGCACCCCGACGAAGATCCAGGTGCCTCCAGCCAGCGCCAACCCAATGGGAATCATCACAGCCTCCAAAGAACTCCTTTGCGCCCACCGTACGCCGCCGCGCTAGGCTGGACATCCGAACCTCGCCGTAGGCACCGTCAGTACAACGCCGTGCGTGCCTGGAGACACGACGGGAGGGAGAGGGCGAACCCAACGGGCAACCTGACTGCGGTTAGGGTGCCGTCAACATTCACCGGGCACAGCGATTGCTGTGGGAAAGACGAGGCACGATGCCGACATTGGTTGTGTTCCACGAGGTCGACGACGTCGACCATTGGCTGGCTTCTCCAAAGCGTGAGGAACTGTTCGGGCCGATGGGGATGACCGCCCGCACGTTCCGTGATCCGAGCGGCTCGAATCGGGTCGGCCTGATCGTCGAGGTGCCGGACGTCTCCGTCTGGGAGGAGGCCCTGCAGACCCCCGAGGCGGCAGAGGCGATGAAGTACGACGGCGTTCGCCCGGAGACGATCATCGGCCTCGTCGAGGCCTAACTGTACTCAAAGCGCGATCCGCGGTTGGCCCTGCGGGAGATCCGCCGGGCCACCGCGAAGCGCTCTCTGCCGTCCCGGCGGCAGTTCACGACCTCAGGCCGTGACCTCGGTCACCACCTCGAACCCGGTCTCCTGCGGGGGGCCCTGAAAGCCGCCCTCGATGCCCGCCTGCATACGCGGCATCAACGTCCCGTCGCGGAAGCGCTCCCAGCTCTCCTTGGAGTCGTGGACGGCGACGATCAGCCACCCGTCGCCGGACGGACCGGCCACGTGCAGCGTTTGACCCTCGGGCAGGCTGCCGTCACTCGGGTGCACGGCCGCGACCGATGCCCGGTACTGGTCCTCGGTGCCACCCGCAAAGTGGTGGACAACTCCATACGCCATCTGATCCTCCTTGGTCGTGCGGCGGATCCTCCACCGCGGCGTCTGCGCCCCGGTGAGGCGACCCCACCGCCAGTGAGGCGACCCTACCGCCACCGGCTCGCGACTGCCAGCCGGTTCACATACCGGTCACCCGCGCGGCCATCGACGACGGCGATGAACATTCAGCCGCCCAGGGGTCTTAGGCTGTGAACCTCGACAAAAGGAGTGGACATGCCGCAGGTAACGCGTGTGGGCCGGGTGATGGTTCCGGTGGTCGATCAAGACGCTGCGATCGCGTTCTACGCCGACAAGCTGGGCTTTACCGTCGCTGCCGACGTCCCGTTCGGAGAGGGGGATCGGTGGGTGGAGGTCGCGCCGCCAGGGGGCGGCACGGCGCTGGCGTTGGTGCCACCCCGCGGCGACTACCAGCCGGGGCGCATGACCGGCATCGCTCTCGAGTCCGCCGACCCCCGCGCCGACCATGCCGAGCTGGCGGGCAACGGCGTCGACGTCGACGGTGAGTTGATGGGCGGGGACGGGACCGTGCCGCTGCTGTTCTTCTTTCGCGACCATGACGGCAATCAGCTGATGATGGTGCAGGGGCAGTAGGCTCGCGCGCATATCGGCAACACCGACATCGACGGCGGCAACTACACCGCGTAGACGGTCGGGGGGTTCAGAGCTCGCCAGCCACGGCGGTGGGGGAGCCCGATCGTCGAACTCGCGGTTGAAGTCGTGCAGCAGCCGTCCGATGTCGGCGGCGTCGTCCGCAGCGGCCACCCAGACGGCGTGTTCAGGCTGATCGGCTGCCACACCAGTCCTCGCCGCAACTGCCTCGCACACCTCGCATTCTCTCCGATCGGATACAACACCCTGATCGTGGCCGTGATCTGGCTAGCTCCGCCGGCCGCCAGGTCCCGGTAGCCGCCGCGGTCGCCTAAAACGGCGCCGTCCGCGCGAGCTGCAGCGTGCGGCCGAGGTCGAACGGGGTGGCCTGCTCATACAGCCACGGCCGCCCGATCCACAGGTAGGCGTCGGCGAGCCGGCCGGCGATCGCCCGCGCCTGGGCGGAGAGGTGCCAGCGGGGATCGGTCACCTGCCACGTCGGCGGGATGCCGAGCGACACGCAGTGCCGCGAGCTGCGGGTCTGGCACACCGCAGCGTTGTCGAAATTGGGGCCGTGGTACTGCTGGGCCGTGAACGGCCTCCCATTCTCAGCGGTGTTGATCACGAAATGCCGCCCCCGGATGCCGATCGCGCCGAGTCCCCGTGAGACCCGCTGGCCGAAGCGAAGCTCGTGCTCGGTGCTGTCGTAGTGGGTGGCTCCAAGCGCGAACCCGCGGGTATAGCGGACGCCCGCATCGCGCAGCTCGGCGACGGCCTGCCCGACCGAGGGCCAGTCGGACGCGCCGGCGTCGATGTACACGGTGGTGTGGGGGAGGGCACTGAACTCGCGTGCCGCGTAGGCGACCATCCGCAAAGGCAGATGTGAGTGATGCGGCACGCAATCGGCGAAGGGGAGATCCGGCTGGAGGACGAGGGCCACGCGGGAGTTGCCGATCCCGGCGGCCAACGCGTCGATCCACCGGCGGTAGCTGGCCTGTTCCGCTGCGCTCGGCAGGCGGTGGCAGGCCTCGTGCTCCCAGGGCCTGAGGCGGAACACCGCCATCTGGGCGAGCACGTTGCCGTCCCCGCCGGTCGCGTTCGCGATGTACTGCCGTGCCATGGCCTTGGCCTCCCAGTTCGGCGCCCAGGCGCCGAACCAGAGCATCCGCGGCCGCAGCGCGATCATTCCGAGCAATGCTCGGTTTCGGCCCCGCGCAGCCCGGTAGGCGGGAAATACGTCATCGTGCTGGCCGGTGTAGGTACCCCACGGGAGCCCGGCCAGCGGGTTTGATGCCGGCGCCCCGGGGATGCCGCCGTTGGCGGTACCGGCCAGGGCTCGCGCCGGCAGGCCCAGCAGGAGAGCCAGCGCGGCGAGCGCGACAAGCACGGCCGGGCGGCGGGACGTCGTCGAAACTGCGCTCATCCCTACCTTGATTCGGCCAGGATAGGTCGATGCGAAGCCGTCCGCGCGATTCTGGCCGAATGGCGGTCAGCGCGCTGACCCCGCCCCGGGCCGGCGGATCAGGCTGGTGGGTTCGCCGGGTTCGGGCCTGAGCAGTGCCCATGTGGCTCGTCGGAGTCCCGCAGCAGAGCCGAGATACGTTGCCGGGTGACCCCGAAGAGAAGGGCGATCTCGTCCATGGTCAGCCCCTCATGGTGGAGCGCGCGTGCCTCCGCCCGCCGCACCCGAGAGCCGTACCCGTCGAGCAGGGCCACTGTCTCAGTGAGCATCTGGACGATCAGAGGCTGCTCTCGGGAGACGATGTCCCGCAGCTGCCTACCCTGAGTCTCCGCCTCGCGCAGCTCGATGATGCGGACCTGCATCCGCCGCTCCATCTCAATCGTGCGATCGAGAGCGTGCTCGAGCTCGTCGATCGCCTCTCGGAACGCCGCCCGCTCAGTCCCCACGCGAGCTCCTCTCGTACTCACCGCTTACGCAACAGTCCTCGCGCCGGAGTCTATCCCGGGGCGACGGTCGGCGGCAGTGATCGTCCCGACTCGGGGCGTCGGGACGCGTCGGTGGTGCGTCAGGCCCGCAGCGCGCTCAGCGCCGCCACGCCCACGATGACCATGCCGACGCCGATCAGCTGGATGCGCCTCAGCCGTTCGCCGAACAACACGTAGCCGGCCAGGGCGGAGAGCGAGGCGAACTGCGAGGACAGAACCGCGGCGACCGCGATGCCGTGCCTGGCGCCGGCAGTGAAGGAGAAGAAGCCGACCACCTCGCCGATCCCCGAGGCCAAGAGCAGCGGCAGGGCGCGGCGCGTGATCTCCATACGTTGTCCGAGGGCCAGCGGCAGCACGAGGGCAAGTGCCCCGATCAGTCGCGCGGCGAGCACGATCCAGGCCGCCGGCAGGAGCGCGCTCGCGCGCCCGGTCGCATACAGGCTCGCGCCGAAGGCGAACGAGGCGGAGATGGCGAGCATCACGGTCTCCAGGTGGCGCACACCGGTGATCGTCATGTGCTCATCCGGCGGGATTGAGGACAGGCCGATGCCGGCGGCGATCAACGCCAGGGTGAACGCGACGGTCGCACCAAGTGGCTCGCCCGCCAGCAGCGCGATCAGCGCGGCGATCGCGCCCTCGGTCGAAACCAGGGGGGCGACGAGCGCCAGCTGGCCGATGCGCAGTGCGGCGTATGTGAGCATGAGACCGGCGACGTTGCCGGCGCCGGCGACCAGCAGCCACGAGCCGGAGCCGGCGTCAAGCCCCTTCGGGACCCCCTCGACGAGGGCAATCGGTGCGGTGATAACCAGGCCGAACAGCATCACCCAGGCCACGACAGTCTTGGGTGGCAGCAGGCGGCTCGACCGGGATGAGCACGTGGTGGAGACCGCCCAGGCCACCGCAGCGCCCAGACCGCCGAGAATCGCGATCACGGTCGCTGAGGCTACGGCACGCGCTAGAAGCCGCCCCCGGACACCGGTTAGACTCGGCAGAGGGTGCAGAGATGCGGCAGCTGACCGGACTGGATGCGCAGTTCCTTGCGCTCGAGAGCCCGCGACAAGCGGGTCATGTGTCCGGGCTCGCGGTGCTCGATCCCTCGACTCGGCCCAATGGGCGGCTCGAGCTCGCCGACCTGCAGAACCTGATCGCCGAGCGCCTGCCGCTGCTGCCGCCATTCCGCTGGCGGCTCAAGCAGGTTCCCTTCGGGCTCGACTATCCGTACTGGATCGACGACCCCCATTTCGACCTCGAGTACCACGTGCGCGAGCTGGCGCTGGCGCCACCGCCCACCGACGACAAGCTCGGCGAGCAGGTCGCGCGTATCTTCTCCCGCCCTCTGGATCGATCGCGTCCGCTCTGGGAGCTCTACCTGATCCACGGCCTCCGCGACGGCCTGGTGGCGGTGATGACCAAGATCCATCACTCCGTCATCGATGGGATGTCCGGCGCCGAGATCATGGGCGTGCTGCTCGACCTCGCGCCCGAGGGCCGAAACGCGCCACCGGAGGCGGAGATCCACTCCGATCGCGAACCGGGTGAGCTCGAGATGCTGATGCGCGGGCTGCTCGGCGCGCCTCGCTACGTCGAACGGGTGGCCCGGGCGCTGCCCTCGACGCTGCCGAACATCGGGGACGTGGCGGTGCTGGCGCAGATCCCCGGGGTGCCGACGCTCGGGCGCGCCAGCGCGCAGATTGCCCGGGTGATCCGCGGACGCGAGCAGCGGGTGCTCGAGCGCAGCGACCTGACGCCGCCCCGCACCTCGTTCAACTCTCACGTTTCGCCGCATCGGCGGTTCGCGTTCGGGCAGCTTCCGCTCGATGCCGTCAAGGCGGTCAAGAACGAGTACGGCTGCACGGTTAACGACGTGGTCCTGTCGCTCTGCGCCGGCGCGGTCCGTCGCTGGCTGATCGAGCACGACGAGCTGCCCGACGATCCGCTCGTGGCGCAGGTCCCCGTGTCGGTGCGCAGCGAGAAGCAGATGGGCACCTTCGGCAACCGGATCGGGATGTTGAGCGCGCCGCTGTTCACCAACGAGGCCGACCCGGTGGCGCGGCTGCAGCTCACCCATGACGCGATGCTCGTCGCCAAGGAACGCCACCGGGCCATGCCGGCGGAGTTGCTCCAGGACGCCACGCAGTTCATCCCGCCGGCCGTGTTCTCGCGGGCAGCGCGGATCACCTTCTCGCTGGCGGCGGCGCGCAAGCCGATCTGGAACCTCGTGGTGTCGAACGTGCCCGGGCCTCAGTTCCCGCTCTATATGGCCGGGGCCAGGCTGGTGGCCAACTACCCCGTGTCAGTGATCACCGACGGCATGGGGCTGAACGTCACCGTGATGAGCTACTGCGGCCACCTCGACTTCGGCATCGTCGCCGACCGCGAGCAGATGCGCGACGTATGGCAGCTGATCGGCTGGCTCGAGGACTCGCTGCGGGAGTTGCTGCCTGAGGGGACCGAGCTGACCCTCCCCGCGCGTGAGGGGCCCGCGGCCCAGGAGGGGGAGCACGCTGCTGACCACGCCACGGCCGAAGGCGCCGCGGCCGAGCACGCCGCGGCCGAGCACGCCACGGCCGAGCCGGATACCACCGCCGAGACGGAGGCGTCCTCGGCTACCGGATGATCCGGAACACCCCGCGCATGAAGGGGTGGATGCGGCAGTAGAAGGTGTAGGTGCCGGGCGCCAGATTGGTCGGCGTGCTCCACTGCAGCCGATTGATCGCCGGGGTGCCGTCACCAAGCTGGCCGGAGTCATAGTTCCCGGCGCCGTTGGCCAACGGGTAGGAGATCCCGGTGTCGAGGCCGCAGGGGTACTGGCAGGCGGTGACGCTGTGAAACACCGAGCTCAGATACGCCTGGCTGGGGGAGAACGGGTTGAACGAGGCGAGCGGATAGGCGTCGTTGTTGACGAAGGTCAGCGACTGGCCGCGGCGGATGGTCGGGGTGCAGCGGTCGCTGCCGGTGGAGGTGAAGTCACCCGGCGTGTAGTGGAACCCGCCGATGATCACCTTGTGGGTCAAGCAGGTAGGGAACTTCTTGAGGTTGACGTGCAGCGAGTTCTGGCCGCCGTGATGGTTGTTCTCAGCCAGGTGCCCGTGCGTAACGTGGCCGTTCTGGTCGAGCGGCTGCGTGAACGGGTTGGTGCCGGTCTGATCCGTCCAGGCCTCCCACACCACCATGATTCCCATCGACTCGTACCACGAGGCGCGGCGCGTCTCGTAGGTCGCACTGATCCGCAACTGGTCGCCGGCCTGGACCTCCGGGCGCCAATCGGCATTGGTCGCGGTCATGGCCATGTCCCATGAGATCGGTCCGCGCCGATCGAAGTAGTGAGCGAGCGATCGGAACAGGCGCACGGAGTGGGGGACAGATCCGGGAACGGCGCCGTTGGTCGGACTCGCGCCGTTGCGGATCAGGTCGAGCTGGTCGTACAGGCCGCCCGGGTGCACGTGGCCGGCGGTGCCGACGAGCGTTCCCGGATGGTCGACCGTGAACAGGTTGAGCGGAGCGCCGGAGTAGGGGTGCTTGGCCATGTCGGGATAGGTGTAGATCCCGTTCTTCCCGCTGTAGCGGTGAACGTCGAACACCGGATAGATGCTCTTGTCCTGGACGTCCATCCAGATCGGGTGGACTATCTTCATGCCGACAGCCAGCGGCGAGCTGGCAGGGATGAAGTCGATGTCGTAGGTGATGTAGACCGTGGCCTGATGATCGGTCAGGTTGTGGATCATGTAGTTGAGGACCCAGTAGTCGTGGGCCCCGATCGGATAGCCGTAGCCGGGCGGGAAGGAGTAGATCGTCTTCTCCTCGCCCGCGGCCATGAAGGGATAGAAGCCGCGGTAGGCGCTGTTCCCCTCGCCGCGTCCCGCATTGCCGTTGCTCAACCAGACGCCGTGATGGAGGTGAATGACGTCGACCCGCGGGATCGCGCCGCAGCAGGCGCCGCCGGCCTTGGCGTAGCGGAGGTTGGGCACCATCCGCACCATGTAGCCGTTCTGCGTGGGCTTTGGCACCTTGTTGCTGTCGAGCAGGATCAGGTTGGCCCCGGGCGTAATGACGTACGGGCCCGCGCGGAAATGGAGATGCTCGACACCAGAGGCGGCGCTCGCCGACCCGGCGAACACGCCGAGAAGGCTGCACAGAACGACGACGGCACTGACTGCTGCGCGCTTCAACTCTCCTCCAGTCTTAAGCGCCTCCGGGCAGCCATTGAAGCAGCTTCGCGATTCCGCCACCGCCCGGTCCGTCGGTGCTACCGCCGCGGCGCGCAGATTATTCACGGGAACGATCACGAGCTAGCCGAAGACGTTGATCTGGTCGGCACGGTCGATCGGGCGTTGCCGCAGCGCGGCCGTCAGCAGCTGTCGGTTGGGGAGGCGGTCGCGGCGTTGTGCTGCAGCCGGTTGTGCTCGCCGTCGCCGTTGTATGACATCGCCGGGTGGGCGTCGGGCGCGGCGCTGCAGGAGCTGTTCGGGATCCCCGCCGCGTTGCTCAACGACGACCGGCTGGGGCGGGCGCTGGAGATCCTGGCGGTGTACGCGGAGACGCTGCGCGGCACGCTCGCCGCGCGTGCGGTCGAGCGGTTCGGGATCGACGCTGGCCGTTTGCATGTCGATCTGACCGCTTTGCGGGTGTGCGGCGCGTATGAGGACTCGGCGTTGGTTCAGAACGGGTGGGCGCAGGGGCAGGGCGTCGGACGCCAGGTCCGGGCGTTGCAGGCCGCGACCGCCGACGGGGTCTCGCTGTACGTGCGCCCGGAGCCGGGGAACGCCGCGAGGTGTCGCTGATCGCCCAGAGTCTGGAGCGACTGCGCGAGCTCGGTGCGTGACTGCCTGCGACTCCGCCTGCGGCTCCAAAACGCGGTGATGATCGCGCGTCGGCGATCGGTCTGCGGCCGCGCGCTACGTGTCAGATCACCGCAGGGCATCCAGCCCGTCAGCGACGAACCGGTCGCGCACTTGATCACCATCGGGCGTGACACCCCGAGCGATCTCGCGGGCCCGACACGACCGGCACCCTCGGCGACCGCGAGCACGCTCAGGGCACGGGCTCGCGGTCCGGCCGAAACGGCGAGGACCGGGTCCAGGACTCCAACGTCGCGCGGTACTGATCGCTGATGGCAAGCGTGATGAGGGCATGACTCATCGTCACGCCCCCACGATCACAGCAACAGCTAGCCGAAGACGAGCTAGCCAAGCAGCTGCGCCAGCCGGCGGCGGCGCTGGGCCCCGGCGGAGGGCTCGAACAGGTAGACGGCACTCGCGCCGATGGCCGCTCCTGCGATCACGTACGGCGCGGCGGGTCGTTTCTTTTGCTCCTCGAGCAGGCCCATCCGATGCGCGGCCGCGTCGATCTTGACCACCATGTCCGCGAAGTCGTTCAGCGCGTGCCGCACGTTGTCGAGCTTCCGTTCCGCGCGCCGCTCGGCCACCCGCCGCACAAGCCGGAAGGTGAACCGGGACGCCACCGGATGCCTGGCCACGAAGCCGACGCCGCGCGCGCCCATCGTCGTGGTGGTGCTGATCAGGGCCATCATGTACCTCGCTTGGGTGGGGTCAACCGGCGTCCCGACGATCCGGGCCGGTGGAGGCTACGGGATGCTCCCAGTTACCAGGCCTGGGTGTCGCCGCAGTGCGGGCAGTCCACGGAGGTCGAGACCGTGGCCTCGAAGACGTAGCCGCAGGCGCAGGCGTACAGAGCCTGGTCCTGGAGCGGGCCAAGCTCCCGGCGGCGGCCGCGCGGCGGCGCAGGGTCCGGCCGCGATGCCGCGGGCGCCTCGTAGCGCCTGGTGGCGGCTTCGCTCCGACCGGCGCCCTGTCTCCGGCGCCGGGTGCCCTCGCTTCTCCTGTGTCTAACCAGCACGTTCATCATCACAAACGATCTTCGCGCCATATGGTTTCGCTCTCAGACCAATTTTTCCTCGCGCTAACGTGACGCTAATCGGCGCATCGCTCGCGGGAGCGAGCATCTGGCCGCAGATCGGACGGGAATCCGACCTCGGAGCCCGGCCGAGCGCATGAGGAGCGCCGTCTACGAGGGCGGCCTGTGGGAAAATCAGTTCACATGGATCCAAGCCGCAAGCGCACCATCCGTTTGATCGTCGCTCTCACGGCAGCCCTGCTGCTGGCCTCGGCGCTCGTGTACACGAGCTTCGCTGCCGGCCGCGACGAGCTCACCGCCTCGCAGCTGCTCAAGCGGGCCCAGCCCGGCCATTCCTACATCCTGGCCGGGACGGTGCTCGCCGGATCGGTCCAGCGGCAGGGCACTGAGCTGCTCTTCCGAGTCCGCGACCCCAAGCTCCACGTGTCGGTCCCGGTGCGCTACTCGGGGATCATCCCCGATCCGTTCCGCGAGGGGCGGGGTGTCCTGGTCACCGTGCATGAGCAGGGCAGCGAGTTCGTCGGCGAGCAGGACTCACTGACCACGAAGTGCCCATCCAAGTACCAGGCCGCGTCGGCGTCCTACTGATGGCGTTCCTCTGGGCAGGAGGCCGCGGGTAGATGGCGCTGGTCGGACGTGCGCTGCTGATCCTCGGGCTCCTGGTCTGCCTGTACGGCATCGGTGCCTCACTCCACGGCGCGATCAACCGGCGTCCCGAGTGGGTCGTGTCGGGGCGGCGGGCTGTCTACACCCTCGCCGGTCTGACCACGGTCGCCTTCGTGATCCTCGAGGCCGCCTTCCTGCGCTCGGACTTCTCCTTCAACGTCGTCGCCGCCCACTCGTCGACGACCACGCCGACGTTCTACAAGCTGGCCGCGGCGTGGTCCTCCCAGGAGGGTTCACTGCTGCTGTGGGTGTTCCTGCTCTCGGTGTGGTCGAGCCTGATCCTGTTCTTGACCCGCAACCGCGTCCGGGAGATCGCCCCGTACGCCACCGCGGTGCTGCTCGGATTCGGCGCTTTCTTCATCTCCCTCAGCGTGTTCCTGGCCAACCCGTTCACGACGACGGCCAATCCCCCGGCCGAGGGGGCCGGCCTCGATCCGCTGCTGCTGCACCCGACGATGATGATCCACCCGCCGATGCTGTACTCGGGCTACACGCTGCTGACGGTCCCGTTCGCATTTGCCGTGGGGGCGCTGATCACCGGCCGGCTCGGATCGGAGTGGATCAGCGTCACGCGCCGCTTTGCGCTCGCGGCGTGGCTGTTTCTCGGCATCGGCATCCTGCTCGGCGCCCGGTGGTCCTACACCGAGCTCGGGTGGGGCGGCTACTGGGCCTGGGATGCGGTCGAGAACGCGGCGCTGATGCCATGGCTGTGCGCCACCGCCTTCATCCACTCGATCATGATCCAGGAGAAGCGGGGGATGCTGAAGGTGTGGAACGTCTCGCTGATCCTGGGCAGCGGCACGCTGGCGGTGCTCGGCACCTTCCTCGTGCGCTCCGGCGTGCTCGACTCGATCCACGCGTTCGGGGCCTCGACGCTCGGCGTGCCGTTCGTCGTGCTGCTCGCGGTGATGATCGGCGGGGCGATCGGCCTCGTCGTCTGGCGCCGGGCGCTGCTTCGCTCCGACGCTCAGCTGGACTCGCTGCTCTCCCGGGAGGCGGTGTTCCTGTTCCAGAACCTCGTACTGGTGGCGATGGTGTTCGTGATCTTCTGGGTCACCTTCTTCCCGCTCATCTCCGAGGCGGTGACCGGGACTAAGGTCTCCGTCGGGCCACCGGCGTTCCGGCCCTTCATCGTCCCGCTGGCGCTGCTCCTCGTCCTGCTCTCGGGCGTCGGCCCGATCGTCGCCTGGCGCCGCGTGACGGTGGCCAACCTGCGGCGCAACTTCCTGGTTCCGGTCACGGTCGCCGTCGTCACGCTGGTCGCCCTGCTGATCGGCACAGACGCCGCCTCCCGTCCGTTTGCTCTGATCATGTTCACCCTTGGCGCGTTCGTGCTCGCCACGGTCGCGCAGGAGCTCTGGCGCGGCACGAGTGCCCGTCGGGCCCTGACCCGCGACTCGATCCCCGTGGCCTTTGCCGCTCTGATCCGGCGCAACCGCCGCCGCTACGGCGGATACATCGCGCATGCCGGCCTCGCGGTGCTGCTGATCGGCGTCGCCGCATCCTCATCCTTCCAGCACTCGCATGACGTCGTCCTTTCACCGGGTCAGCGGACGACCGTCGACGGCTACACGATCCGGTACGTGCGTCCGATCGAGCACGCAACGGCGGCCAAGATCTCCTTCGGCGCGGTGCTCGACGTCTCCAAGCATGGAAGTCACGTCGGAACGCTGAGGACCACCCGCGGCTTCTATCCCGCCACCTTCGACAACACGGTGGGCCCGATCTCGATCGCCTTCGATGGCCAGTCCGACAGCCAGGTGGGGCTGCAGGCCGGGCTGCTGCGCGACATCTGGACGGTGATCAATCCCAACGTCCAGCCAATCCAGGCCGAGATCAACCGTGGCGACCAGGTGTTCGAGCGGCTGATGACGAGCCTCACCCCGGGGCAGATCCGTCAGCCGCGCAATGTCCAATTCATCCAGGCCGAGCGGGGCCGGGCGATCCAGGGGCTGGCCGCCCGTTTCGTCACCCATCCCTGGCCGGTGGAATTCCTGATGATCGTCTCGCCGCTGGTCACCTGGATCTGGCTGGGCGCCTTCATCATCGCGCTGGGTGGGCTGATCGCGCTGTGGCCGGTTCCGGTGACCGCACGCCGCCGCAGCGCCGCGCGATCCCGTGCAGGCCAGGGGACGACCCCAGGCCTGCCGGCGCGCGAGCCGGTCTAGGCGCCGGCCCGGGAACCCGTCATGGAGTTTCTGATCGTGCTGGCGATCCTGGCCGTGGTGGTGTTCGTGCTCACCGCTCCGCTGCGGGCCCGGGGGGCGATGGAGGCGCAGCCGCCCGAGGCCCTCGAGCAGGCGGCCCAGGAGAACGAGCTGGCTGAGCTCGAGGCCGAGCGCGAGGCGAAATACCGCGAGATCCGTGACGCCGAGCTCGACCACCAGACCGGCAAGCTCTCCGACGAGGACTTCGAGGCGATCGAGAGCACGCTCCGGGCGGAGGCGATCGAGATCCTGCGGGCCATCGACCGGGCGGGCGGTGGCGACCCTTCCCCGCCCGCCGACGAGTAGCTACCATCGGCGCCGATGTACACCCTCCTTTCCATCGTGCAGATCGTCCTGTGCGCCGTGCTGATCTTCCTCATCCTGATGCACTCGGGGAAGGACGCCGGGCTGTCCGGTGCGTTCGGCGTCGGCACCGGGGCGGGGCCGTTTGGCGGCGGTTCGCTCGTCGAGCGCAACCTGAACCGGTGGACGATCGGCTTCGCGATCGCGTTCGCACTCAACACGATCATCCTGATCAAGATCGGGTGAGTGTGGAATCCGCCGCTGCGCGCCGGATTCCATTGCAAGTTCGCTTTGCGAACTTGCAACGCACGGCGGGCCGGTCGGGCGGCACGTCGCCCGCGGGCTAACCCCGCTGGCTCAGGCCGTCGACGCGGCGCAGCAGATCGAGCGGGCTGAACGGCTTGGTAAGGGATGCCGAGCTCGTCGAGCGAGGGCTCGAGAACCGGTTGCAGCAAGTGCGGCGAAGCACCGAGGTGCCACGGCTACCATGCGCTCGATGACCTTGGCGAGAGAGCGATGACGCGACGACGGCTCTGCGGACTCGGCATCAGCCTGGTCATCGCCGTCGGAGCCACGGGCGGCTGTGCATCGACCGCGTCGATGTCGGCCACGCTGCCAGCCGGCGCTGCGGCCGCGCACGTGCCCGATGGCGACTGGACGCGCTTCAACTTCGACGCCGCGCGAAGCGGCGTCGGGCCGGCGAGCACCGGGATCGACTCCCGCACCGTGCACCAGCTTGTGCGTCGCCGCGTGCACCTCGACGGCACCGTCGACTCCTCGGCGATCGAGCTTCACGCGATCACCGTGCGCGGGCGCGTCCGCGACGTCGCCATCGTCACCACGACCTACGGAAAGACGATCGCCATTGACCCCGGGACGGGAGCCAAGCTGTGGGAGTTCGTGCCCGGCGACATCGGCGCCTACGACGGCAGCTATCGGATCACGACCACCACCCCGGTTGCCGACCCCGACCGGCGCTACGTGTACGCCGCCACCCCCGACGGACGGATCCACAAGCTCGCGGTGGCCACCGGCCGGGAGGTTCGGTCGGGACGCTGGCCGGTCAGGGTGACCCTCGATGCCACCCATGAGAAGCTCGCGGCGTCGCTGAACATCAGCGGGCGCTGGGTGATCGCCACCACCGGTGGCTACATCGGCGACGCGCCGCCGTATCAGGGCCACATCGTGGAGATCGACCGCGTGACCGGACGCATCGGGCACCTGTGGAACTCGCTGTGCTCCAACCGCCACCGCCTGATCGTGCCCAGCTCCTGTCCGGCCAGCGACTCGGCGATCTGGGCCCGGGCCGGCGCGGTCGTTCAGCCGGGAACCGGGCGGATTATCGTCGCCACCGGCAACGGCCCGTTCAACGGCGCGACCAACTGGGGTGACAGCGCGCTCGAGCTCTCACCGGCGCTGTCGCTGCTCCAGAACTGGACCCCGGTCAACCAGCGCGAGCTGGAGCAGAGCGACACCGACGTGGGCAGCACCGCGCCGGCGCTGCTGCCGCCGGTCGGGGGGAAGCGCCTCGCCGTCCAGGGCGGCAAGGACGGCAACCTCTACCTTCTCGACCTCGGGCGGCTGAACGGAGCCACCGGGCGCGCCGGCGGCCGCAAGGGCGGATCGCTGCAGAAGATCTCGGCTCCAGGAGGCGCCGAGGTGTTCACCGCGCCGGCCGTCTGGTCGCACCGGGGTCGCAGGTACGTGTTTGTGGCCGATGGCTCAGGCACCGCCGCGTACGTGCTCGGCGGCGATCTCCGCCTGCATGTGGCCTGGCAGGACTCCACCGCCGGCACGAGCCCCATCGTGGCCGGCGGCCTGCTCTACGTCTACGACGAGGCCGACGGGACGCTGATGGTCCGCAATCCCGTGAGCGGGGTCGCGGCGGCCGCGCTTCCGGCCGCCCACGGCCATTGGAACAGCCCGATCGTCGTGGGCGGGCGGGTGCTGCTCCCCGAGGGTGACGCCAACGACCACGCCGACAGCGGCACGCTCGACATCTATCACCTGCCCGGTCGCTGAGCCAGCACGCGCCCGAGTAGGTTGCGGGTCATGGTCACGATCCGGGGATCGGGGCGGCGGGGGGCGTCGGGCGACGCGCTCGGCACCGGCTCCAGCCCCAATTCCCAGCCGAGGGTCCCGCTCGTGAACACGATCGAACCGTGGGTCGTGGTGTAGAGCGTCGACTCGGCCTGATAGATGCCGGGCCCCGGCAACGGCTCACCGGGATCACGTACGGGCATGCACGCGGCGCTGCCGGCGCCGACCACGGTGGTTCCCCGAGGCGACCAGGCCGTGCGCTGATCGAGCTCGTAGCCGAGGATCCCCGGGATCCTTGTCTCGGCGGTCATCCGCGTGTGGGCGAACAGCCATGACGGGCTCAGTGAGAGCGCCGGTGTCCAGCTATAGAACCGGTAGATCGGCGGTCCCGGCTGATGCAGGCGCGGAGTGATACAGCCCAGATAGGCGGAACCGGTGAGCGGGGCCCCACCGTCGGGAAAGTGTCCCGTGAGCTGAGCAAGGTCGGGGTCGAGCGGGGCGTGCTCCTTGTAGGCGATGATCGTGTGATCCGGCTGGCCCGCCTCGCTGTCCGCCGCCGACGCCCGCGCGTAGCGAATGCGCCAGGCCAGCGTGTCCGAGCTGAAGAAGAGAAGGCTTGTGCCAGTGTCGCGTGCACGAGCGAAGGCCCTGGCCTGCCGGGCTGACCAGTATTCGGAATGGCCGAAGTCGATCACCGCGCGGTGGCCGAGCAGCTGTGCGGGCGCCTGATCGACTGACTCGCTCGTCGTGTACGACACGGGATAGCCGTAGCGCTCGAGGAACCGCACCATCGCGACGTCCCGGGCGAAGAACTCCCCGGCGCCGGTGACGCTGTCGTAGGGGCGGTCATAGGAGACCGCGACTCCCTGCGTGGTGCCCGTCACCAGGACGGGATCGCTTCCGCCCGGATACAGGCTGTCGCCGCCCCAGGCGTTGTAGGCCTCATAGGTCGAGGTGGGAAGCTGCGCGATCAGCGGCTGGGCGCTGCGTGCTCGGACCACGAACAGGCAGTCGCTCTCCCCGGTGCTCGCCGTCAGCTTGGCGATGTAGACGCCGCTGGGCAGCGCCGGCGGCGCGGTGAAGCTGAGCGTCGGATGCCAGTGGCATTCGGTCAGCCCGGTGGACGTGCGGTGCACGCAGGGCGGCTGCGGGCTGGTCCGCAGCGGGCGGCTGACGAGCACCTCGCGCCCGCCGCTCCCGCCGTACCAGCCCATGCGGAAGATGGCGATGTGGACTGTCCCGGCGCCGGGGGCGGCGACGTAGATGCGCTCTCGCTGCCCGGGCAGCAGCGACTGCTCGGAGACGTAGCCCTGCACCGTCCCATGGGCGAGGCCGCCGACATCGGCGGCCGGGCCGGGCAGCCGCCAGGCGCCGGTTCCGGGGTGGCGGTTCTCGATGGCGACCGGGGGCTGTGGCCCCTCGGTGGCGATCAGCCAGCGGTAGGCGGGACGGCCGTGATGGGCCGCTGGGACCGTGACCCCGAGGCCGGCGGTCGTCGCGGGTCGCGCGCTGGCGTGGGTGCTGGCGCCGCAGCCGGCGACTGCGAGCAGTGCGATCAGCACAGCTGGTAGGGTCGCCCCGCGGCCGACGCGACAGACGAGAGAGGGCCACAGCATGGACGAGGGGATGATTAGCAGACGGATCAGTCGCCGCGACGCACTGCGCGAGTTGGGCGTTGCGGGCGCCGGACTCGGGGCACTCGGCGGGCTCGACGGACTCCTGGCCGCGGCCGCCTCGGCAGCCCCGCGCCACGGCTCGCTCAAGGACATCGAGCACGTGGTGATCCTGATGCAGGAGAACCGCTCGTTCGACCACTACTTCGGGATGCTCTCGGGCGTACGCGGCTTCGCCGACAAGCGCGGACGCACGGCGTTCTTCCAGAAGGGCACCGACGGGAAGACGCTGCACCCGTTCCGGCTCGGCCAGCAGCAGTGCTTCGCCGACATCACGCACGACTGGGGGCCGCAGCACAGGGCTTGGAACGGTGGGCGCATGGACCGCTTCCTGCGCGTCCATGAGCAGGTGGACAAGGCCGCGGGCCCCGAGACGATGGGCTACTACGCGCGCGCGGATCTCCCGCTCTACTACGCGCTCGCCGACGCCTTCACGGTGTGCGACGCGTATCACTGCTCGGTGATCGGCCCGACCGACCCCAATCGGATCATGTCGATGTCGGGCACCATCGACCCGGCTGGAACCCACGGCGGCCCGATCCTCAAGACCAACGTCGTCGGGCGCAGCAACCTCTTCAGCTGGACGACGATGCCCGAACGGCTCCAGGCTCAAGGAGTGAGCTGGAAGGTCTACACCGCGGGCGGCGGCGGCTCACTCGACGGCGTGCTGACCTACTTCAAGCAGTACAAGCCGGGTTCCACCCTGGAAGCAGGCGGGCTCAAGCCGGTCTACCCGGCCGATTTCGTGGCCGACCTCAACCACGGCCGGCTGCCGCAGGTGTCCTGGGTGCTGGCCTCGTTGGCCGACAGCGAACATCCCGGCTTCTCCTCGGCCGCCTCGGGTGAGGTGGTGCTGCGGCAGGTGCTCGAGTCGATCCTCGCCCACCCCAAGACCTGGGCCAAGACGGCACTGCTGGTGACCTGGGACGAGAACGGCGGCTTCTTCGACCACGTCGCCCCGCCGGTGGCGCCGCCCGGGACGAGAGGGGAGTGGCTGACGATGTCAACGCTGCCGAAGGATGCGGACGGGATCCGCGGCCCGATCGGGCTCGGCTTCCGCGTGCCGATGCTCGTCGTCTCACCGTTCTCGCGCGGTGGCCTGGTGTGTTCCGACGTGTTGGACCACACCTCGACGCTGCGCTTCCTCGAGCGCCGCTTCGGAGTCGAGGTGCCGAACCTGAGCGCGTGGCGCCGGCGCGTCACCGGCGACCTCACCGGGGCGTTCAACTTCGCCGCCACGCCGAAGGCAGCGGCGCCGCACCTGCCGGCGGCGAACGCGAAGGAGGGCTGCACCCAGCCGCCCCCGACCGCGCACGTGACCTCGCAGCCGTTCCCGCGCCAGGAGAAGGGCCGACGCCGACGCCCGAGCGGGATCGTGCGGTAGCGGCGGCGCCGAGGCCGCAGGTCGCTGACCGTGCGGTAATCACACCACTCGATCTCCATGGCTGCTCCTGGATGTTCAGCGCACCGCGCCGGTCTCGCGCGGGTGCTCGGTGTGCAACTGGGGTACCGGTTCGGCGCGACGCTGCTCCGGCGCCGGCTCATCGACGTGGATGTAGCGGCCGCCGCGCATCAGCGAGGCCGCCGCGGCCACAAGGCAGGCGATGATCGCGAACGTGAACGCCTCGTGCAGGCCGTTTTGGAACGGACCCGAGATCAGGTCGGGGAAGAAGCTGCGGCCCGTGACGAGCGCCTGCTGGTGGCTCGAGAGCAGGGCGAGCGCGTGGGGCCCGAGCAGGTGCTGGATCGGGTTGTAACCGAGAAAGGCGGCGAACAGGATCGACACCGGAGGCAGCGCCGCGGCGTGGCGGGCCAGCGACAGCGGTACGCCGTGCGCGGTGAGCCCGGCGGTCATCGTGGCGGGGAGCGATGCGGCCAGGCCGGCGATCATCAGGGTGAAGAAGATCCCGATCGAGATCACCTGGGCGGAGTTCTGGAAGGTCTGGTTCATGCCGCCGCCGGCGCCCCGGTCCCCGCGCGGGAGGCTGTTCATCACCGCCGCGCGGTTCGGCGAGGCGAACAGCCCCATGGAGATGCCGTTGAGGAACAGCACGAGCGCGAACACCGGATAGGAGAAGTCGATCGGCACCAGCATCAGCAGCACGAAGCTGAATGCCGCCCCGAGCATGCCGCCGGTCGCGAACGGCCGCGCGCCGAACCGATCAGACAGGTAGCCGGAGGTCGGTCCGGCGATCAGCATCCCGATGGTCAGCGGGAGCATGTAGATCCCGGCCCACAGCGGCGTCTTGGTGAAGTCGTAGCCGTGGCGCGGGAGCCAGATCCCCTGCAGCCAGATGATCAGCATGAACATCAGGCCGCCGCGGGCCACGGCGGCGAGGAACGTCGACAGCGTGCCGAACGTGAAGGCCCGGATCCGGAACAGGGGCAGGCGGAACATCGGGTCGGCGGCGCGGCGCTCGATCATCACGAACGCGACCAGCAGGGCCACGGCACAGGACAACAGCCCCACCACACGCGGGCTGTTCCAGCCGGTGCTGTGGCCGCCGTAGGGACGAATGCCGTAGGTGATGGCCACCATCAGGCAGATGAGCCCGAGCGCGAAGGTGAGGTTTCCCCACCAGTCGATCGGGCGGCGTTTGGGCTCTGAGCGCTCCTCGAGCTTGAGATAGGCCCAGACGGTGCCGAACAGGCCGACCGGCACTGAGATCAGGAACACCAGGCGCCAGTTGACAGGTCCGAGCAGTCCGCCGAGAACGAGGCCGACGAACATTCCGCTGACGCCGACGATGTTGTTGATCCCGAGCGCCATCCCGCGCTGGTTGGTCGGGAAGGCGTCGGTGATGATCGCCGCTGCGTTGGCCAGCAGGCATGCGCCCCCGACGCCCTGGAAGATGCGGAAGACAATCAGGTACGCCGCGCCGGCGCGGCCGGTCATCCAGTCCACCGTGAGCAGCAGGGAGGCGACCGTGTAGATGACGAATCCGAGGTTGTAGATGCGGACGCGCCCGAACATGTCGCCCAGTCGGCCCAGGCTGACGATCAGCACGCTGGAGACGACCATGTAGCCGAGGATCATCCAGAGCAGGTAGGTGCTGTTGCCGGGAACGAGCGGATCGAGATGGATCCCCCGGAAGATGTCCGGCATGGCGATCAAAGTGATCGATGCATCGAGCGTCGCCAACAACACGGCCAGCGTCGTGTTAGAGAGAGCGATCCACTTGTAGTTCGGCGCCATCGCCCCAGTAACTATACAGGCAAACTGCGCAGTTTGCCTGGTGATTGGCCCGGTATAGTTCCCGTATGGCTACCCAGACCGACACGGCCCAGATCGCCAGCGACCTGCGCGTCGCGCTGGGGCAGCTAATGCGGCGCCTGCGCAGCGAGCACCGCTTTCCGATCGCCCACGGGGCGGTGCTCGGACGACTCGATCGCGAGGGGGCGCAGAGCGTCAGCGACCTGGCCGTGGCCGAGCGCGTGCGCCCGCAGTCGATGGCCCAGACCGTCGGCGATCTCGAGGCCGAGGGCCTCGTGCAGCGGCGGCCCGACCCCGACGACCGGCGGCGCGCCCTGGTCGAGCTCACGCCCGAGGGGATCGCCGCCCTGCTGGTCGATCGCCGCCAGCGCGAGGGCTGGCTGGCCGGCGTCATCGCCGAGGATCTCTCGCCCGAGGACCAGGCGGTGCTTGAGCGTGCGGTCGTCCTCCTCCGGCGCCTGGCTGAGAGCTAGCAGCGACCGTGGCTTCCGACGCACCAGCGGTCTCGCGGGACCTCTACCCGCATCTGATGGCGATCCCCACCCGGTGGGCGGACAACGACATCTACGGCCACGTCAACAACGTCGAATACTACGCCTTCTTCGACACCGTCATCAACGACTGGCTGATCCGCGAGGGGGGACTCGACATCCATCGCGGCTCGGTCATCGGGGTGTGCGCCGAGTCCCACTGCGAGTACCGGGCGGCGGCCGCCTTCCCCGACGTGATCGAGGCGGCAGTGCGGGTTGGGCACCTCGGGCGCAGCAGCGTTCGCTACGAGCTGGCTCTGTTCCGCTCCGGCGCGCCGGAGCCGATCGCGCTCGGATGGTTCGTGCACGTGTTCGTCGAGCGGGACGGGCGGCGCCCGACCGAGATTCCGCCGGCCGTGCGTGGGGCGCTCGAGCGTCTGCGCGTCGACGCGGGAAGCCGCGCATGACCGTCCGCGCCGCCGTGCTCGAGGAGATGGGTCGCCCGCAGCCCTACGCGAGCTCGCGCCCGCTGAGCATCCGTGAGCTCGAGCTCGATCCGCCCGGGTCCGGGGAGATCCTGATCCGCGTCGGCGCGGCCGGCCTGTGTCACTCCGACCTGTCGGTGATCGACGGCTCGCGGCCGCGGGTCATGCCGATGGTCCTCGGCCATGAGGCCGCGGGGGAGGTGGTCGAGCTTGGTCCCGGCGTCGACGAAGTCCGGATCGGCGACCATGTCGTGCTGGCCTTCGTGCCCACATGCGGCCGCTGTGGACCCTGCCTCTCCGGTCGCGCCGCCCTCTGTGAAGCAGGGGCGGCGGCCAATACCGCCGGTTGCCTGCTCTCCGGGGAGCGCCGCTGGCGTGACCGGAAGGGGCGGCTGCTGCACCACCACCTTGGGGTCTCGGCGTTCGCCGAGTACACGGTGGTCTCGGTGCGCTCGGCGGTGCCGGTGGACCCCGGGCTCCCATTCGAGATTGCGGCGCTGTTCGGTTGCGCCGTCCTGACCGGAGTCGGCGCCGCTCTGCACAGCGCGCACGTCGAGCCGGGCGAGAGTGTGGCCGTGTTCGGGCTCGGAGGGGTCGGCCTGGCTGCGGTGCTCGGGGCGCTCGTGGCCGGAGCCACCACGGTGATCGCCGTCGACGTCGTGCCGGCGAAGCTCGATCTCGCCTTGGAGCTCGGCGCGAGCCATGCCGTCGCCGGCGGCCCCGACGCGGTGCAGGAGATCCGCGATCTGACCGGCGGGGGCGCACTGCGGGTGATCGAGACCGCTGGGAGCGCGGCGGTGCTGGCGCAGGCCTACGCGGCGACGGCCCGGGGCGGCACCACGGTGGCGGTCGGCCTGCCCGACCCAGCGCAGATGCTGAGCATCCCCGCGGTGAGTCTCGTTGCCGAGGAGAAGACGCTGCGCGGGTCCTACCTGGGCTCCTCGGTGCCGGCGCGTGATGTGCCCCGGTTCATCGACCTGCATCGTGAGGGCCGGCTACCGGTCGAGCGGCTGCTGACCCACCGACTCGGTCTCGAAGAGCTCAACGAGGGCTTTGACCGGCTCGCCCGCGGCGAGGCGGTCCGGCAAGCGCTCGTCTTCTAGACGAGTGGCGGGTGCCGCAGCGCACGAAATACGGCAGCACGGTCACCGGCGCAGAGTCGGGCGGCGGCCGCGAGATGGCCCCGAACTACCCGGTGTAGACCCGGGCCAGCGACTCGGCCACGCAGACGGGCTTCTCGCCCCCCTGGCGCTCGAAGGTGAGTTCGGTGGTGATCTGGGCGCCGCCCGGGACGTCGTCGACCGCGGCCAGCTTGGCACGCATGCGCACCTTGCCACCGACGGGCATCGGCGACGGGAACCGGACCCGGTTGAGGCCATAGTTGAGGCCGAAGGCGAAGCCCTCAAAGGCGAACAGCTGCTCGGCGAAGCGCGGGTGCAGAGAAAGCACGTAGTAGCCGTGGGCGATCGTGCCGCCGAACGGTGTCTGCGTAGCCCGCTCGACGTCGATGTGAATCCACTGGTGGTCGCCGGTCACGTCGGCGAACTGGTTGATCTCCTTCTGGGTGACGGTGTACCAGTCGCTCACGCCCAGCTCCTGGCCGACGTGCGCCTTGACTTCATCGAGGCCGGTGATGGTCAGCATCTGCCCTCCTTTGGGGGTCAACGGGGCGCTGCGGTCGAAAATCGTCCCCGGCAAAGCTAACGAACCTCTCATCGACAGGGGGCGCGACTGGCCGGGCAACCAGTTACACTCCCGCGCACCCGCACTGCCGGGGCTGGCCCCGCCCCGGCGATGACGGAGCCTGATTGTCCCCGTTCCCGTTTCCCCAGTCGCAGCCGATGGCGCCTGAATCCCGCTAGGAGGGCTTGATGACCGCGCAGGCCACTTCGCCTCCCCCGACGCCGAAGTCGACGCCGATGCCGAGCACGCGTCCGGTCACCAACCCGTTCTGGGACCGCCTGGCCAGCGCCGTTGTCACCGCGGCCCCGCCGATCATGCTGATCATCGGGATGGTCTTCGGGTGGATGGGCAATGTCCTCAATTGGCAGGACATTCTCGTGCTGGTGGTGTCGTACTGCGTGATCGGTACGGGGGTCACAGTCGGCTTTCACCGCCTGCTCACGCATCGGAGCTTCAAGACCAGGCCATGGCTGCGAGCCGCGTTCGCGGCGCTGGGCTCAGCGGCAGCAGAGGGCCCGGTGATCGACTGGGTGGCCACGCACCGCAAGCACCACCAGTTCTCGGACCTCGAGGGCGATCCGCACAGCCCCCACACGGGTCACGCCGGTGGCTTCCGCGGCGCGCTCGCCGGCCTGCTCCACGCGCACATCGGCTGGGTGTTCAGCGACATGGAAGTGGCCGACGAGCGACGCTATGCCAAAGACCTGATGGCCGATCCGCTGATCCGCTTCGTCGACAACACGTTCCTCGTCTGGGTTATCGCCGGACTGGCCTTCTCCTTCGGCCTCGGGGTGGCCCTGACCGGCACGGTGGCCGGCGGCCTCACGGCGCTGCTGTGGGGCGGCGCAGCGCGGATCTTCCTGCTCCATCACGCCACCTTCAGCATCAACTCGCTCTGTCACTTCTTCGGCCGGCGCGATTTCAATACCGGCGACGAGTCCCGCAACCTGGCCTGGCTCGCCCTGCCGACATGGGGGGAGGCGTGGCACAACAACCATCACGCCTTCCCGACCTCCTTTCGCCACGGGATGCGACGCTGGCAGCTGGACCCCTCCGCGGTGATCATCCGCGTGCTGGAGATGGTTGGGCTAGCCTGGGACGTCGTGCGAATCGATCCCGACCGCCTGCGCTCGAAGGCGCTCGCCAGCACCGCCTAGCGCCTCGTGCCGTTTGCCGACCCCGCCGCGCTGAGACGCGAGCTTCGGAGCGCCCTGCCCCAGCGTCCGTTCGCGATCCGCTTCTGGGATGGCAGCGAGGTGCCGGCGACGACCGCCGGCGCGCCGACGTTCAGCTTCCACTCCCCGCGCGCGCTGGCCCACGTCCTCCGGGCGCCCGGCGAGCTCGGCATCGGCCGGGCCTACGTCGAGGGCCTGGTCGACGTCGATGACATCGACGCGGCGCTCCTGATCGTGGACAACTTCGAGGCGCCGCGGCTGCACCCGGCCCAGAAGCTCCGGCTCGGCGGCGCGCTCGTCCGGGCCTGTGGCCTCACCTGGCCGCCGCGACGACCGGCCTCCGAGCTGCGGCTGCGCGGCGAGCGCCACACGCTGAGCCGCGATCGCCGCGCCGTGCGCCACCACTACGACGTTGGCAACGAGTTCTTCGCGCTCTTCCTCGACGCCTCGATGACCTACAGCTGCGCCTGCTTCAACCGTGGCGCGACGACGCTGGAGGAGGCCCAGGAGGCCAAGCTGGCGCTTGTCTGCTCCAAGCTGGGTCTGCGGGAGGGCGAGCGAGTCCTCGACGTGGGCTGCGGCTGGGGCAGCTTTGCCATCCACGCCGCCCGCCACCACGGGGTCTCCGTGCTCGGCGTGACGCTGTCAGAGCCCCAGGCCGCCCTCGGACGCCGCCGGGCCCACGAGGCCGGGGTCGGGGATCGAGTCGAGCTCCGCGTAGCCGACTACCGCGAGCTGACTGGCGAGCCGTTCGACGCCATCAGCAGCATCGGCATGGTCGAGCACGTCGGGGAGGAGCGGATCGATCTATACGCCGGACGGCTGGCCCGCCTGCTGCGGCCCGGCGGCCGGCTCCTCAACCACGGCATCGCCAAGCTCAAGGACTTCGACACCGAGGACGAGGGGCCGTTCTCCGAGCGCTTCGTGTTCCCCGACGGCGTGCCGCTGGCGCTCTCGCGCGTGGAGCTCGCGCTCGAGCGGTCCGGCTTCGTCACCCAGCATGTCGAGGGCTTCGCCGATGACTACGCCGAGACCCTGACCCACTGGATCGGCCGCTTCGAGTCCCGCTACGCCGAAGCCGAGCGACTGGCCGGTGTCGAACGGGCGCGGATCTGGCGCCTCTACCTGCGGGCAGCGCGGCAGGGGTTCCAGACCGGGTGGGCCTCGATCTACCAGGTGCTCGCGCACCGGCCCTGATCAGCGTCGGACCGCCCCGCTGCGTGGCGGGACGCCCTCCTGCTCGGCGTCGCCGAAGTTTGCCACCAGCTCGACATCGCCGCGGCGGAACCGCAGCAGGCGCCGCCGCTCGTCGACCCGTACGTCCTCCGCGGGTGCGTCTCCGAGCTCCCGGCGCAGTGCGAGCAGGTCGCGATAGTAGTCGAGGTGCTCGGGGTCGCCGGCGGCGGGATCGAGCTTCGAGCGCTCGAACGTCTCGAGATCCTGGGGATCGGGGATCTGCTCGCCGCTGAAATTCGAGAAGGCGGCGAACTCCTCGCCTCGCCCCTCGCGGGTCAGTCGCGCACCCTCGGGGTCGATGTGGTCGGTGAAGTACTGGAACGGATGCGATTCGTCGTACTCCTCGCCCTGGAACACCAGCGGTGTGCCCGGCGACAGCAGCGAGCAGAAGGCGGCCAGTCGCAGGTCTGCACCACGCAGGCGGTCGCCCATGGCGCGGTTGCCGACCTGGTCGTGGTTCTGAGCGCACACCACGAACCGCCGGCCCTCGGGGCGCCGGAGCTCCCGCGCGAGAGCGCCGACGGTGCCGTAGTCGGCGTAATAGCCTTCATGCTCGCCGGTCAGCAGGACATGGACGGCGTGGTGCAGGGCGTCCTCCCACTCGGCGTCATGGCCCCACTGCTCGATCGGCCGCAGGTCGCCGATCTCCATCTCGGAGATCAGGAGCGCTCGCGGGCCCACCGCCTTGACTCGCTCGGCAAGTTCCGCCATCACGTGCGTCGGACTGTCGTCGAGGATCGAGTGCACGGCGTCAAGCCTCAGACCGTCGATGCCGTAGTCGCGGATCCACATCTCGGCGTTCTGGATCGCCCATTCGCGGACCGGGCGCTGTGCGTAGTCAATCGACTTGCCCCAGATCGTCTTGTGACGGTCCGTGAAATACGGACCGAACGCGGCGATGGCGTCCGATCCCCAGCCGAGGTGGTTGTAGACGACGTCGAGGATGACGGCAAGGCCGATGTCATGGGCTGCGGCGACCAGCCGGAGCAGCCCCTCCGGACCGCCGTAGGCAGGGTGGGGGGCAGAGGCGTAGACACCGTCGTAGCCCCAACCGTGGTTGCCGGCGAACGTGGCCACCGGCATCACCTCGATCGCGGTCACCCCGAGGTCCCGGAGAGCGGCCAGGCGCGGGATCACGCCGTCGAACGTCCCCGCTTCAGAGAACGTGCCGACGTGCAACTCATAGATGACCAGATCCTCGAGCGCGACACCTTTCCAGCCCGGGGTCTGCGGAGCGGCGATCTCGACGACCCGCGACGGGCCGCGCAGGCCCTCCGGCTGGGAGCGCGACCAGGGATCGGGCCACGGTTCCTCGCCAAGCGCGAGGCGGTAGTCGGCGCCGGGCGCCACCGCGGCGACGATCTCGTGCACGCCGTCCTGGCCCGGCTCCATCGCGTAGCGCGTTCCGCCGCTGTCCACGGCCACGCTGGCTGCGTTCGGCGCCCACACTCGGAAGGTCGTCTCGCCGTCGCCGCGCGGGATCGCCCCAAGCCGCGGAAACGTGGTGCGCTGGCGTGGTGGTTCGGCCGGCATGCCGGCGTTAGGTACCCGGCGCGTCGGCGGCCCAACCGCCGTCAGACAGGAAGGCGCTCGCCCGGCTGAAGACCTCGTGTGGGGCCTCCTCGGGGAGGAAGTGGCCGGCGCCGTCGATCGTCTCCACCTGGAGGTTGCGTGACGGCCGGGGAGAGAAGCCCCGGCGCAGGAAGCTCTCACCCCCCATCAGCAGCAGCGTCGGCACCTCGAGCTGCTCAGGGCGGTACTGGCCGCGGAACGTGCGCCACAGCTCGCGGGTCAGGAATGTCCTGTAGCAGCGCGAGCTCGCCCGCGCGCGGGCGGGGTCGCGCAGCACCGCTGCGTATGTGTCGAGCTCCTCCCGGCTCCAGAGCATCGAGCCGCCACTGCCGTAGCGGATCATGGCGCGCACGAGCCGATTGGAGGCGGTCATCGAGAGCGGCCCCACTCCGGGTAGGGCCAGGAGCGCCTGGTAGCTGAGCAGCAACGGAGCGAGGGCCACCCGGGGGTGCGGAGCGGGGGAGAAGGGCGGCGGGATGTCGAGCGCCACCAGTCGCCGTACGCGCTCGGGGTGCTCGAGCGCGAGCAGGAAGGCGCTGTAGCCGCCCCAGTCATGAGCGACGATCGGGGCGCGCTCGATCCCCTCCGCGTCCATCAGCGCGAGCACATCGTCGGCATAGCCTTGCTTCTCGTAGCGGCCCGGGGGGGCCGCCGACCAGCCCCAGCCTCGGAGGTCGAGCATCAGCACGCGGTGGCGCTGCGCAAAGCGGGCGACCAGGTGTCGCCAGCACCACCAGTGCTGGGGCCAGCCGTGCAACAGGATCAGTGGCTCGCCGGCTCCGGCCTGCGCGAGGTGAAGCGTGGTCCCGCGGACGCTGATCCGGCGATGCTCGACCTGCGGCACGGGCGGCAGCGGCGGTGGCGTCGTCATGGAGCCCTTTGTAGCGGATCAGGAGCGGCGCGCGGGAAGATACTTGCGGACTCAACTACTTCTGCTAGAGTGGATATCACCACCCGTACAGAAGGAGCCGCCGTGAAGCTCGAGGGACTGCATCACATCACCATGATTACCGGGGACGCGCCCCGGAACGTCGAGTTCTACGCCGGCGTGCTCGGGCTGCGGATGGTCAAGAAGACGGTGAACTTCGACGCCCCGGAGGCCTATCACCTGTACTTCGGCGACGAGCAGGGTTCTCCCGGCTCGATCCTCACCTGGTTCGAGTTTCCCGGTGCGGCGCCGGGACGTCCCGGCGCCGGAATGATTCACACGATCGAGCTGTCGGTCGCTTCGGACGCGGCGCTCGATTTCTGGGCCGACCGCCTCGGCGCCCGCGGCTACCCGAGCGAGCGCACGCCGAGCACGCTGCGGTTCGCCGACTACGACGGTCTCCAGTTCGAGCTAGTTGCGGCCGACGACAGCCCGGCGCTGCGGGCACGTCATCCCAGGGTGCCTGCCGAGCATGCGATCACCGGGATCCATGGCGCCCGCGCCTACGCCGCGTACGCCGGCGTCGAGGAGCGCTTCCTGATCGACACGCTCGGGTTTGGATACGAGGGCGAGGGCCGCTATCGCCTTGACGGCGAGGCCCGCCAATTTAATTGGAGCTACGAGCAGGCTTCGGAGCTGCCTGGCCGCCAGGGCGCTGGCTCGGTGCATCACATCGCTTGGGCCTCTCAGGACAGCGAGCACCTGGCGTGGCAGGAGCGTGTCCGCGACGCCGGCGGCTACGTCACCGACGTGCGCGACCGTGACTACTTCCGCTCGATCTACTTTCGCGAGCCACGCGGCGTACTGTTCGAGATCGCCACGCTGTCGCCCGGCTTCGCCGTCGACGAGGACCCCGAGCATCTCGGCGAGCAGCTCCGGCTGCCGCGCATGCACGAGCACCTCCGCGAGCGACTCGAGCAGACGTTGACCCCGCTGGTCAACCCGCGCGCCGCGCGCCGCGAGCAGGTCGGGGCGTGAGTGACCTGGTCTACCGCGAGCGCCACGCCGCCGACGAGCCGGAGGGGCTGCTCATCCTCCATCACGGCCGCGGCGCGGACGAAATCGACCTCCTCGGGTTGGGGGACGTGCTCGATCCCGAGCGACGGCTGCACATCGTCACCCCGCGGGCGCCGTTGACCCTGCCGGGCTGGCCCGGCTACCACTGGTACGTGGTCCCGCGCGTGGGCTATCCCGACCCGGAGAGCTTCGCCGCCGCAAACGCGGGGCTGGCCGCGCTCCACGACGAGCTGTGGCAGCGGCTGGAGATCGGCCCGGAGCGAACCGTCTTTGGCGGCTTTTCGATGGGTGCCGTGATGAGCTACGCGCTCGGGCTCGCCCCCGGTCGGCCGGCGCCGGCAGGGATCCTGGCCCTCAGCGGGTTCATCCCCGTTGTCGAGGGGTGGCAGCCCGAGCTCGCGGGTCGAGAGGAGTTACGCGCGTTCGTCGCGCACGGCCGTCGCGATCCGGTGATCCCGGTTGATTTTGCCCACCGGGCGACGGAGCAGCTGCAGGGCCGAGTTGTGCTCGAGTATCACGAGTCCGATGCCGGTCATCACGTCGAGCCGGCCCAGCTGCCGCTGATGGGCACATGGCTGCAGGCCACGCTTGCCCCCGTTCACTGACGAGCGCGCCGGACGGCGCTCACTGACAGCCGACGCCGCGCGGGTGGGCGTCGTACGCCGCAAACCCGCTACGTTGCCCATCGTGAGGGGCCCGCTGCCCAAGCCCGAGTTCGATTGGATCTTCAGCCGGGTGCCGCGGCTCACCGTCGAGGTGGTGGCGGTCGAGGCCGGACGCGGAGTGTTGCTGAGCCTTCGCGACATCGAACCGTGCCGCGGCCTCTGGCACCTGCCGGGCGGCACCGTCCGCTTCGGCGAGCCGGCGCACGAGGCGGTGACGCGCGTCGCCCGGGACGAGCTCGGGGCCGAGGTTGAGGTGGGGCCGCTGCTCGGCTACATCGAGTACCCGAGCCACTACGAGAACGGACTCGATTCGCCGGTGGGCCTCGCCTTCCGGGCGACTCTCGCCAACCGCGTCACGCTCCGCGCTGGATGCCGATGGTTCCGGGACCTTCCGGCCAATATGCACGACGAGCAACGCGACTTCCTGCGCGAGCACGTCCCCGACGCGCTCGGGGACCGAGGTCCCGGCCTATAGTCCCGTCGATGAGTGCGGGTCGGCTTCGGCTAGGGAGGCCCGCTCCGGCCGGCGCGGACGCCGTCGGCGATGGCCCGGGCCACCAGCTCGACTGCCGCGACCTCGATGGCGTCGTAAGGCGCGGAGGCCGTCCCGTCGGCCAGGCAGAAGATCGCGTCGCCGTCGTACATGGTGTGGGAGGGACGGATCGCCCGGGCGATGCCGTCGTGGGCCACCGTGGCCATCCGCGTCGCCTGCACCTTGGTCAGGTCCGCGTCGGTGAGGACGACCCCGATCGCCGTATTGGCCCCGGGCACCAGCCCCGACGCGTGGTCCCAGTCCGTGAGCTCGGCCACCCACTGGTGGCGCTCGTCATCCCAGATGCCGCCGACGCTGTTGACGACCATGACGGCTGTCACTGTGGCGCCGCCGATCTTGGTGCCTGCGATCCCCACGCCGCCGGGCCTGACGTGGGACGCGTTGCCGCCCTTGGCCACCGTGGCCCCGGTGCCCGCCCCGACGGCCCCCACGGCCGGCGTGTCCGTGGCCGCCGCGCAGGCGGCGTAGCCGGCGTCGCGATCAGGGCGCGCAGCGGGATCCCCCACCGGAAGGTCGAAGATGACCGCGCCGGCAACGATCGGCACCCGCGCCTGGCCGAACTGAAACCCGATCTCGTGCTCCTCGAGGTAGCGCATCACGCCGCCCGCGGCGTCGAGGCCGAAGGCGCTGCCGCCGGTGAGCAGCACGGCATGGACGCCTTCGACGAGGTTGCCCGGCCGCAGCGTGTCGGTGCCGAGCGTCGCCGGCGCGGCACCGCGGACATCCACTCCGCCGATCGCCCCGCCCGGGGCGAGGACAACGGTGCAGCCCGTGCGCCCCACATGGTCTGACCAGTGCCCGACCGCGAAGCCCCGTGGCAGGGTCACTGGCCGCTCATGCTGTAGCCCAAGCCGCGCACGGTGCGGATGAAGTGCATGGACGAAGCTTATTGGCGGTCGCACGGCACCTTGACGAGAGTGGCTGGTCGGCTCGAGCTGACGGCGTTGGTGATGCCAGCCCCACGGCCGGGGTGGGGTCCGCGCCCTTGTTCGCCCTGCAACCACCGGCCACCATATGGGTGAAGGAGATGTGAAGGAGCCGTGGAGAGCAAGGTCGCGCAATGGATCGCGCGGCTCGTCCACGCCGGCCAGTTCAGCCGGTTTGGAGAGCCGATCATCGATCATGTCGAGCGAGTGGCGGAGTCGGTCCCGGCCGACCTTCGTGCCGTGGCGTACCTGCACGACGTGCTCGAACGCTCGGAGGCCACCCCGTACGACTTGCGCTGCTACGGGCTGACCGACGCCGAGATCGCCGTGCTGGAGCTCCTCACTCGCGATCAGGGCGAGTCCTACGAGGACTATGTCGAGCGCATCGCCAGCGCACCGGGGGCCGACGGCGCGATCGCGCGCCGGATCAAGCTGGCTGATCTCAACGACCACCTCCGCCACCGCGTTGCCGGCGTCTCCGCTCCGGACTACGCGTGGGCGCGCGACCGCATTCGGGCGTCGCAGCGGACTCACCGCGAGCGTCCGGTGCCCGCGGGCAAGGTCGGCTAGCGACCGGCTACGAGGGAACTTCGCTCTCCTCCTCGGAGAGGAAGATGAGCGCCGCCTTCACCCGTCGACTGGCGTCCTGCATCTCGGGGAGGTTCAGCTTGGAGAAGATTGAGTTGACGTGCTTCTCCACGGCTCGCTTGGTCAAGACCAGCGACTCGGCGATCGCGCCGTTGCTCTTGCCGGCGGCGATCTCCGCCAGGACCTCGCGCTCGCGTGGCGTGAGCTCGGAGAGACGTGAGTGGGCGGCGCGCGAGCGTGCCTCGATCAGCACGTCGACGATCTGCGGGTCGATCACCGAGCCACCCTGGGCGACCGTCTCGATGGCGCCGATCAGCTCATCGCGGTTGCGGATCCGCTCCTTGAGCAGGTACGCCCGGCGTCCGGTCCCCTTCTCGAGCAGCGCGAGGGCGTACGACGGCTCCGCATACTGGCTCAGCACCACCACACCGATCTCAGGATCGGTCTCGCGCAGGCTGGCGGCGACGCGAATGCCCTCGTCCCCGCCGGAGGGCGGCATGCGGATGTCGGTGAGAACGACGTCCGGGTGCCAGGTTGCCGTGGCCGTCTGGAGCTCCTTGCCGTTCGTGCACACGGCGACGAGCTCGACCTCGGGGGCCTGGCTGAGCGTCTCGGCGAGGAACTCGCGGATCAGATAGGAGTCCTCGGCGATCACGACTCGGATCGGCCGCGTGCGCACCTCATCGGAGTCATAGAGGAGGTCGGCGGTCGCGCCCACGCTGTGATGTTCTGCCATCACCGATCCAGATCATCGGTCAATAACCCGCGCTTCACAAGGGCGGTTGCCCTCCGGGGGTCGGTAGGTGCACACCACCGAGCTCGCCGGTCGCGCCGGCTTCACCCGGATTGGATGATGCCGGACTCGTCCTCGGCCCAGAGGATGCTGCGATGCCCGCTCCTCCGGCGTCCCCAGAGCCCACGGCTCAGCAGGCGGCGGAGACGATGCGCAGCAAGCAGTTCGTCGCGCTGCTCGTCATCGTCGCGGTCATCGGGATCATCGTCTCGCTCGCCGCATGGTGCTTCCTCGAGCTGATCTACCAGATCCAACAGGAGCTCTATGTCCACCTCCCCAACGCGGTCGGCTACACGAACGGTCCTCCGCTGTGGTGGTCACTCCCCGTGCTGGGGATCGCCGGGCTGCTGGTCGCACTGGCGATCATCCGGTTGCCGGGACAGGGAGGCCATCTGCCGGCCAAGGGCCTGGCCGCCGGAGGCCCGGCGAAGCCCGTGAACCTCCCGGGCGTGATTCTCGCCGGGCTGGCCACGATCGGCTCCGGTCTCGTGCTCGGTCCCGAGGCGCCGTTGATCGCGCTGGGCGCGGGCGGGGCGGTGTTCACGCTCCGCCTGGCTCGCCGTGAGATGGCTCCGCAGGTGCTGGTCGTGATCGGCGCCGCCGGGAGCTTCGCCACGCTCTCGTTCATCTTCGATTCGCCGCTGGTCGCGGCGGTGATCCTGATCGAGGCGAGCGGGATCGGTGGGCCCCGGCTGCCGCTGGTGCTGCTGCCCGGGCTCCTGGCGGCCGGCATTGGGTCACTGGTCTCGCTCGGCATGGGCTCGTTCACCGGCCTCAGCACCAGCGCCTACGCCCTTGGTCCGCTTTCCCTGCCTCATTTCAGTCATCCGAACGCAGGGCAGTTCGCGTGGACGATCGCATTGGCGATCGTGGTGGCGGCCATCACACGGGGCGTGATGATGGGCGGCCTCGGCACGTCCCGCATCGTGTCCCGCCGGATGCTGCTGCTGCTACCGGTCGTCGGGCTGATCGTGAGTGGGCTGGCCATCGCCTTCCATCAGACCTCCGGAAAGGGGGTCAGCGAGGTCCTGTTCTCCGGCCAGGACGCGCTGCCCGGACTGGTCGCCCAGGCCGGTACCTGGTCGCTCTCGGCGCTGGCGCTGCTGATCGTCTTCAAAGGCATCGCCTACAGCCTGTCGCTGGGCAGCTTCCGGGGCGGCCCGACGTTCCCGGCCCTGTTTCTCGGAGCTGCCGGCGGGATCATGGCCTCGCGACTACCGGGCTTCTCGCTGACTCCGGCGGTCGCGGTCGGCATGGGGGCCGCCGTCGCTTCCGTGCTGAGATTGCCGCTGTCGGCGATCGTGCTCGCGACGATCCTGACCACCAAGGCGGGGCCGGGCGATGAGCCGCTGATCATCGTCGGCGTCGTCGTGGCCTATCTGGTCACGCTCCTGCTCTCGGCCCCGCCGTCGGAGAGCGCCGATGCTCCCGCGGCGGCGGATCGCCCGCCGGCGCAGGCGCCGGCGGGGGCAGAGCTGCCGGCCGCCCGGCCGGCAGCTCAGCGACCTGATCAGTCCTAGGCGGCGCTGGGGGTCGGGGGCTGGAGTGCTTCCTGGAGCTTCTTGGTGTCGTCGTCGGAGAGGCTGGTCTTGATGACGGTGCCGCCGTATTGCTGTAGCGCGGCGACGGCCTTGTCGGGGGTGGCTTGTTCGATGACCATGAACAGGGCTGAGGTGCCGGGCTTGACGTAGTCGCGGACCTGCTCCTGGAAGGCCTTGTCGATGCCTTTCTCGCCCATGTGGCCGAACAGTGCGCCGAAGCCGGCGCCGAGCGCGAGGCCGGCGACGGGGACGAAGAACAGCAGGCCGAACAACAGGCCCCAGAAGCCGCCCCAGGCGGCTCCGCCGCCGGCGGACGCGCCACCGTGGGTGGTGTGGACGTGGTACTTGCCGTCGAGGTCGCGTGAGATCGCGGCGACCTGGTCGGCTTGGATGATCAGCTCGGCCTCGAGCTGCTGGACCGTCTCGCGGGCCTTCTCGGCGGTCTGCTGATCGGGATAGCCAATCGCAACCAAAGTTGCCATAGCGAACGTCTCCTTTCGGATGCGTGATCGTGGCCCGGCATCCGGTTGGGGTCCGGCAGCCGAGTCAGGCGTCCGTTCGGCGCCCACACGCAGCATTCGGCGACCCGCACGCCCGGTCATCACCTGAAAGGGATGAGCTGTCGATCAGCGGGGACTCGGGTCGCGCCGTTGTGACGCTTGGTCGGAGTCGCGGGGGGGCGCGGGGCGGCCCGCCTGAGCAGCCGCATCGACCATGACGCGCTCCCGTCCGGATCAGTCCTGGTCCGCTGAGCCGGTGCCGTCTGCGGTGCTTACGTGCGCTTCCTTCGCCTGTGGCTTCGGCGGTTGCGAGTCCCGGGCCGCTTGCACCTGCTCCTTGCGCCGGGACAGCCGATGCGCAACGCGCTCGAGCCAGTCGTCCGCCTTGCGCGAGCGCGCCCGCACCTCGCCGCCGACCTGGTCGGCGAAGCCCAGACCCTGCTGGGAGATCGCCGCCCTTACCGACGGGCTCCCGGCGATCTCGTCGACCAGGCGCCACAGGCCGTCGCTGGCCAGCAGACGGTCGACGAAGCGATCGAACAAGCCGCTGTCGAAGAAGGCGTCGATGAGGCGGTTGGCGCCGTCACTGGTGAGCACGTGCTCGATTGCGGTCTGGAGGCGGTCGCTGGCCAGCAGCCGCTCGAGCTCGCCGCTGTCGATGAACCGGTCGAACGCGCGGCGCTCGAGATTAATGCCGGCTTCGGCGGCGGCACCGACCGCGCCGGTCAGCGGCTTGAGCCCGATCGCCGCGGCCCGGCCTCCGGCTGAGGCCAGCCCCTGCCACCTGGGCGGTCGATTGGGGGGCGGATCGTTGGCCATGGCTACTCCGATCGGGATCTTCGCAGCGCACGGAGACAACGCAATCACCCGAATCAGACGATGTGCCCGCGCTCTCGCCTCGCGCGGCGGGCTCGATTGAGGCACCGCTTCACCCAGTTTGGGGGATGCCAGCGCCCCACGGCGGGGGCACCATCGTGGACGCACAAGCTGTTATGAGAGATGGGAATGCCCATGGGTTCAGACAAGGTTCCAGGGCGGGCGGACGGACCTGAGGACGACGGCCCGCAGGCTCCGACCCGCGACCACCGGGAGCTCACGCAGGACGAGTACCAGGCCGCGAAGACCCGGCTGCTGCAGAGCTCACCATGACTCGCGGCGAGCAGCTTCTGCGGCGGCTGGCGGCCGGCGACGAGCGCTGTCTGGAGCGGGTCGTCGATCCCGAGGCGCGGGGAGACTGGTCGCTAGATCGGGAGACCCGGGTCCTGGTCCAGCTGGCCGCGTTGCTCGCCCTCGACGCGACGACGGCCTCCCTGCGCTGCGCCGCCGACCAGGCCGCCACCAGCGGCATCGACGACCACACGATGATCGAGGTGTTGCGGACCGTCGGCGCGACGGCGGCGTCGGCCCATGCCACCGCGACCGCTCCGCGGCTGGCAGCGGCGCTGGAGCTCGACATCGAGCCCGAGCTACCGGCGGCGCAGACGCCTACTGCCCGAGCAGGCCGGCGTTCGTCGCCTGTGCGACCGCCTCCGAGCGCGACGCGGCGCCCAGCTTGCGATACACGGCATGAGCCTGCGTCTTGACCGTGTTGGCGGAGACGCCGAGCTGGTCGGCGATCTCGCGGAATGATCGGTGACTGGGGAGGAAGCGGAGGATCCTCAGCTCCGCGATGGTGAGTGAGGAGGGGCCCGACAGGCTCCGCTCGGCGAGCGTGTCCATGTAGGCCCAGGCCCGCTCGAACCACTCGGAGAAGATCGAGGCATCAGGCGTGCGGCGGGCGAACCGGGATGCTTCGGCGAGCAACGTGCGCGCTCCGACCACGTCGGCCAGCCACAGCGACGCGTGGGCCAGCAGGATCCGTGCCTCGGCGGCGTACCAGGCGACGAAGTCGCCGAGCGCCGCGAGCCGGTCGATGCCCCGCCGCAGGTCGAGCTTTGCCTCGTCGATCCGCCCCTCGTGCGCCCGTGAGGCTGCCGACGCGGCGAATACGAGCGCCGAGAGCGGGGTGGCCTGGAGATCCCACTCCTCGATCATCATGGCCGCGCGATCGGTGAGCTCGGCGGCCAGCTCCCAGTCCTCGCGCTCGATCGCGATCATCCCGCGCTGGGCGAGCCCGAGCGATGTCAGGGCCGGCGCATCGTTGCCGCTCAGTCGAACGCCCTCATCGAACGCGAGGTCGGCGGCGTCACAGTCGCCCTGCAGGTACTGGGACACGCCCTGAAGCCACAGGCAGAAGGGTCGCCACAGGCTGTCCTCAGCCTCGTCTTCGCTCGCCCGCCCGACGAGCTCGCCCATCCGCGCGGCGCCCTCGTGGCCGCTGATCGCGTCGACCACGGCGAGTCCGGTGTCGAGCGAGGGCGCAGCGGCGTCGTCGCTGCGCTCGAGCGCAGCGGCGGCGGCCCGGGACCAGTGCTGGGCATCCTCGGCGTCTCCGCCGGCCAGGGCGCTGAATGACGCCGAGAGGGCCAGCTGGGCGTGCGCGGCGATCTGGCTGGGCTGGAATCTCGCCAGCAGTTCGCTGACCACATCGTTGCGGCCGTGGGTCAGGTGACCGAGAACATCCGGCCACAGGAGACGTCCGGTGCGCTGCGGATCGCCGGCCGCCGCGGCCTGATCAGCCGCCCGCCCGGCGTCCCCGCACTGCGCGTACCAGGCGCTCGCACGGAGCCGCAGCGTGGTCTCGAGCTCCGGTTCGACCCGCTGGAGCTCGGCCAGCAGCAGCCCGCGCATCAGGTTCTGCCAGCGGTAGCCGTGGTGAGTGGAATCGATGGGCAGGAGGAGGCTGCTGGCGGCCGCCAGACGCTCGATGATTGGCGCCGAGCCGCGCCGCCTAAGCGTGGCGTCGCAGATCGGGCCGCGAAGCTCGTCGAGCACCGACGTGCGGACGGCGAAGCGGAGCAGGTCCGCGGGTAGTTCGCTCAACACCTCGTCCTTGAGGTACTCGGCGAGCAGGTGGTGATGACCGCCGAACCCGTCGAGCTCGGACGGATCCTCGTCGAGCATCAGAGTGGACAGGTAGAGGGCGACGGGCCAGCCCTCGGTGCGCCGCACGAGCGCTTGGATATGCGCGAAGTCAGGTTCCCGTCCCACCCGCCGCAGCAACTCGGCCGCCTCCCGCGGTGACATGGCCAGCTGCTGGGTGCGGATCTCGCTGAGCTGACGATGGGCGCGGAGCCTCGCGATGCGCAGCGTCGGCTCGCTGCGGGACGCCACGGCGAGCGTGCAGCCGTCGGGGAGTTCGGCGATGGCGGACTGCACCGCGTCTCGCAGCGCGTCAGGATCGATCCGATGGGCGTCGTCGAGCACGAGGACGAACCGACCGTGGCTGAGGCGGGCCTCCTGCACCTGGCTCGAGAGACCGTCGGGCTGGGCCCACACGAACGGGCGCTGATCGGACTCCGCCCAATCGGCGAGGAGCGTCGACTTGCCGTAGCCCGGAGGGGCGAGGATCAGCACCAATGGCCGGTCCCACGCCTCGAGCAGAGTCTCCACGAGCGCTGGTCGCCGCACGAACTCGTCGCGCAGCCGGGGACGCTTCTCGTCGAGTCCTGCCCCGACACCCTCCCGACTGGGTTTTCTCTGCCGTGTCTGCAGGGGGGAGAGCGTGCGGGCGTTGGAAGCTGACACCGTGCGGATGACCGTTGGCATTTCCGGTCGCAGACAGTTCTCGCTCACTCCGCAGTACCGAACAAGGGCGTCCACCCCCGTCTTGAGGGAAGCGGGCACCACGGCTCGACTTCGCAATCCCCGCTCGGCGGTCACCCGATGCGGATGAGGCGGATGCTCGCGGCGGGCGGTACGTTCGCGTGATGGACGCCGAGAAGCCTCCCGTCTCCGACGTCTCTCGGCGGACGTGGATGGCCGCCGAACGGACGTGGCTGGCGTGGTGGCGAAGCGGGATCGCGGTCGGCGCGGTGGCGCTGGCCGTCGGACGCCTCCTCCCGGCAGTCACCCACGGCACGCGCTGGCCAATGCGGCTCTTGGGCATTGGCTACGGGCTCCTGTCGGTCACGGTTCTCGTGCTCGGCGGACTGCGGCAGCAGCGATCGGCTGCGGCTCTGAAGCGCGGTGATTACGAGGAACTCTCGCCGCCCCTGGTCGGATGGCTGACTGCCGCAGCGGTTGTGCTGTCGGCCGTGGCGACGATCCTCGTGATCACCGCCCTGTGATCCATCACCCCGTTCGGACGATGCGGCTGCGGGCGAGGCTCCTACGCTGACGCATGTGGACGATCTGGAGCGCCTCCTCCGCCGTCTGGCCCTCAACGACGAAGAGTCCGTCCGCCGCGTCCTCACCAGCGGGCTCGACGCCGAACCGGGAACCCCGCTGGACGAGAAGCTCGACCCATTGGTCCGGCTCGCGGCGCTGCTCGCCCTCGGCGCCGCCACCGCCTCGCTGCGTGGCGCGGTCGCTCGGGCGCGACAGGCGGGCGCCAGCGAATCCGAGATCGTCGAGGTGCTTGTGGCCGTGAGTCCCGCCGTCGGCTTCGCCCGTGTTGTCTCAGCGGCGCCTCGCCTGGCCATGGCCCTGGGCTATGACATCGATGCCGACGAATAGCTCGTCGACACCCGACGGCGGTCAGCGCGGTGGCCGGCTGCCCGAGCGGCGTTCGCTCGAAGTGCGGTTGATCGTGCCGGTGGTCAGCTCGGCGATGACGGCGCCGATCGTCACCCCGGCGACCACGTCACCGGGATAGTGCACGCCGGTGTGCACGCGCGAGTAGGCCACCACCGCGGCGAGAGCGAACAGCGGAACCGCGGCGCCGGGAAGCTCCGCGCTGGCGCCCGAGGCGAACGCGACCGCGGCGGCCGAGTGGCCGGAGGGGAAGGACCGGGACGTCGGCATCGGGACATGGCGGGCCGCCGACGCGCCCCCGCTGGCGCGAGCCGGTCGGTGGCGCCGCCCCACGCGCTTGACGACCAGATTGACGACGCCGGATGTCAGGGCCACGGACGCGAGGCCCGTCCGAGCAGCTCTGCGGCCGTTGCGGCCGCCAGCGACCGCCAGCACGGCGCTGGAGGCGAGGGACAGCTTGGAGTGGTCGGCGGCGCTTGAGAGCCGCCGCATGGCAGCGTCAAGCGATGGCGTCGGCGTCTCCGCCACGGCGGCGTACACCGCCTGGTCGACGCGCTCGGCTTCACCCAGCCACGTTCTCACCCGGCTGAAGGGGGCCATCAGGGTTGCTCCACCTGCACCGGCTCGGAGGCGTTGCCGGCGCGCCGGCGGCCGAGATTGCCCACGATCAAGGACACCACAGTGACGAGGTAGATCTGACCGATCAGCGCCTCGAATACCGCCAGCGTATGGCCGAGGTTGCTGGCCGCGGTGTAGTCACCGTACCCGACGGTGGTCAGGGTGACGAAGCTGAAGTAGAGACAGCGCGACACCGTGGCGGGGACATCCTGGGCGAAGAACGTCCCGTCGACGCGGGCGATGATCCCGTAGATCAGGGCGAAGGCCATACCGAGCAGGAGGTACAGGCAGAGGACTCCGAAGACGGACTCGAGGGTGACCTGATTACGCCGGCGCAGAGTCCGGACGACGCCGATCACGATCGCCGGTGGCGCGAGCACGACGAGGAGCAGGTTGGCGATCCGGTCGGCGACGCCGTTGCTCTCACCGGCGACCGCGTCGACGACGCTGACCAGCACCAGCAGGACCGCGATCGCGGCGACCGGCACCATGACGCTTCGCCGTACCTCGGCCACCCACAGCGCGAGGAGCAGCGTGGTGGCCAGGAGCACGGACACGACCATCTGCTCGATGGCGCTCGGGCTGGCGATGCCCTGGACGGCGAACGCTGCGACGATGGACACCAGCAGCAGGCCGAAGCGCTTGCGGCTCTCCTCGCTGACGCGGCGTGCCTGCTCGCGATCTGCACTCATTGGCCCGCTCCTCGGGTTCATCCTGGACGGTCGGGGCGTGGCGTCGATTCCCCCGACGGGATGATGGTCACAGCCCGGTCTGGACGATTACCCGGCCGCTCTTCACCGCCTCCGCCAGCGCGCTGTAGTCGCGGTCGTTCTGATCGGCGTAGGCCCGGGAGAAATCGGCGATCGCCTGGTCGAATACGGCACCCCCGCCGAGGTATGAGGCGATGGCGATCCGGTCACCGCTGCGAGCATGGGCGCGCGCAAGTGTCCAGCCACACAGTCGGCCGTACGTCGACAGGAGGTCTGGGGGCATCCCTTCGATCTCCGCCGAGCCCTTCCAGTCCTTCAGCTGGCGGACGTAGAAGTCGCGCGGCTGGCCGTCGAGACCGGCGTCGACGTGCAACCAGCCGAGGAAGATATCGCTGGTCGCCTGCATCAGCCGCTGGCCGGCTACCACCCGCTCACCGTGGTTTCGGAACTCGCTCTTGCCCAGGAACTCCTCGAGCACCGACGCCTCGGCCTCCTTCATCTGCAGGAACAGCGGGTCGGTGTTGTCGCGCCCGAACATGAGCGCGATCCACGCTCGCGTGCCGACGCTGCCGACTCCAACCACCTTGCGGGCAAAGTCGGTGAGCTGGAATTCCTCGGCCAGGACCCGGCGGTCGTGCTCGAGGCTCGACCGGTAGCGACGCAGCAGCTTGTGGAGCTCACCGACGATCTGCTCGCCCGCAGGTCCTGGCGCCAGCACGCGGATCGGCACGATCAACGGCGACTGGTCGACGATCTCCGCCTGCCCGTTGACCCGCTGGGTCAGCTTCGCAAACGCGGACATGCTGTCCTTGGTCCGGGCCTTGGCGAGGTTCTTCTCGGTGCGCTTGACCACCTTGCCCTTGAACTGTGAGCGGTACCGCTCCACGAAGTCGTCGACATCGAGCCGCGCGTACCAGACGTCGAGGTTCTTCATCCCGGCAAACGTGCGCATCGCGGTGCGGTACTGCTCGACCGTGTCGAGCACCACCTTCTCCTGGACCTTCGCCGTGAATCCGTTGTCCCGGGCCGCGATCAGCATGCTCGCCGACAGCCGCTTGACGTCCCATTCCCACGGTCCCGGGAGGGTCTCGTCGAAGTCGTTGATGTCGAAGACCAGGCGTCGCTCCGGCGAGGCGAAGACACCGAAGTTGGAGAGGTGGGCATCTCCGCAGGCCTGCACCTTCAGCCCGGAGTTCGGCGTACCGGCGAGATCGGTGGCCATGATCCTGGCCGCGCCGCGATAGAAGGTGAAGGGGGAGACGAGCATCCGGCCGTAGCGGATCGGAACCAGCTCGGGGACCCGGCTCTCCGCCTGGGCCTCGAGCAGGCCGACCGGATCCGGGCGGTCGGCTGCGGGCTCAAACGCGTCGTGACTCGACCGCGGGACGGCGGCGCGCGCGTTCTTGCCCATTGCGACGCGTTCCTCGACGCTTAGATGTTGGACGACCTCGGTGCGGTTTCTTCTAGCTGTCGGCATGCGTGGATGCTCCCACCGCGCATGTGTGAAACATCACCCGATCAAGGTGATGTTCGCCGCGGCAGCGCAGTGCGGCCGCCGGGGGCCAGCACCCGCACCTGTACTCGCGGCGCGTAGCGGTTACAGAGCGCGGCGAATTCCAGTGCCGGGCGCCACGGGTCGGCGAGGCGCCGAGCCGGACGGGGGAGCGCGAACGTACCCCAGTGGATGGGGATCGCCACGCGCGGCGCGATCCTCGCCGCGGCTCGTGCAGCGCGCTCCGGGTCGAGGTGCCCCGGTCCGACGCTCGGGCCCCAGCCCCACACCGGCAGCAGTGCGACATCGACCCGGCCTGCCAGCTCGCTCATCGCGTCGAACAGGTCGGTGTCGCCGGCGAAGTACACCGAGGTCGAGCCCTGGACGAGGAAGCCGACCGCCTCGGCCGTCGGCCCGACGGGCGTGCGCCGGCCGCTGTGCACGGCGGGGGTGGCCTCGACGCGCAACGCGCCCACCGACGCCGTCGTGCCGGCCGCGATCTCACGCACTTCGGTGACGCCCTTGCCTCGAAGCCATCCGCCGGCTCCGATCGGGGCGAGGACCGGAACCGAGCGGCCCAGCTCGAGCAGCGAAGGCGCGTCGGCGTGATCGGCATGGAGGTGCGAGAGCAGGACCGCGTCGATGCCGGTGAGCGACGTGCGGTCCGCGGCGGCGCCGATCCGCACCAGTGGTCCGACGCGACCGCGCAGCACTGGGTCCGTGATCACCCGCGTCCCATCGATCTCAAGGAGCGCGGTGCCATGCCCGAGCCACGTGACCCCTGGGCCTCCGCTTTGGTTCGTCACGGCCTGATTGCAGACGCAGGGGCGGCGCCCGGCATCGTCCGATCCGGATGACGACATCTCCGCCGCGGGGCGGAAGAGTGGAGCTCGAATGTCCGACAGCGATCAGTACGGAGAGGCGATGAGCTGGACGCCGCAGGCGCCGCGCTTTCGCCTGATCCAGCTGTTCGTGTCGTGGCTGCTCGCCGGTATCGCGGTGTTCTTCGCCGCGGCAGTCGTTCCCGGGGTCACGGTGAAGAGCTTCGGCGACGCGCTGCTCGCCGCGGTGCTGATCTCGGCCATGAACGCGGTGCTCCCGCCGATCGTGGCCGCGCTTCGGCTGCCGTTCACGCTCGCCCTCGGCTTTGTGATCATCCTGCTCCTCGACGCTGCCATGCTGCTGCTCGCGTCGAAGATCGACTCCCAGTCAATCTCCGTGGACTCCTTCGGCTGGGCGCTGCTGGCGGCCCTGGTGATCGCCGCGGTGATGATCGTGCTCGACGTCGCCTTCGGCGTCAACGACGACGATACGTATTCACTCCGGGTGATCCGGCGGATCGCCCGCCGGGAGGGGGAGGTCATTCGCACCGACGTGCCCGGGATCATCTTCCTCGAGATCGACGGACTCGCTCGGCCGGTACTCCAGCGCGCCATCCGCGATGGCAACACGCCGCAGATGGCCAGTTGGCTGGAGGCGGGCACGCACCAGCTCGAGCAATGGGAACCGGATCTCAGCTCGCAGACGGGCGCGAGCCAGGCCGGGATCCTGCTCGGCTCCAACGAGGACATCCCGGCCTTTCGCTGGGTTGACCGGGCGTCCGGCAAGGTGATCACGTGCTCGTCGCCGGGTGACTGCGCCGACATGGAAGAGCGGCTAGCGAATGGCCAGGGCCTGCTGCGGGACAACGGCGCCAGCCGGGGAAACCTGTTCTCCGGCGAGGCGGACGCGATGATCCTCACCGTCAGCAAGATGGCGGCGGAGAAGCACGCCAATCCGGGCTACCGGGCCTTCCTGGCCAACGGCTTCAACGTGACGCGGGTGCTGATCCTGTTCTTCTGGGAGGTCGTGCTGGAGAAACTGGCAGCGATCCGGCAGCGGCGACGCAACGTGTGGCCCCGTGGGGAGCGCGGAGGTCGCTACCCGTTCCTGCGGGCCGCGCTCTGCGTCGGCGTGCGGGACCTGATCGTGTTCGGGGTGCTCAACGACATGATGCGCGGCCGCCCGGCGGTCTACGCGACCTTCTCCAGCTACGACGAGGTGGCGCACCATTCCGGGCTCGAGCGTCCGGACACTCTCGAGGCGCTGCGCAAGCTTGACCAGCAGTTCGGGCGGATCGAGCGGGCGCGGCGCTATGCCCCGCGTCCCTACAAGCTCGTGGTGCTCTCCGACCACGGCCAGACCCAGGGGGCCACGTTCAAGCAGCGCAACGGCTACGACCTGCAAGCGCTGGTCGAGCGCTCGCTCACCGAGGCCACAGTCGCCCGCACCGGTCAAGGCGATGAGAACGATGCCGCCGTCGGACACGCGGTATCCGAGGCCGTCGGACGCCCTCATCGGGACGGCGATGGTGAAGCCTCCGGGGGCGACGTCATCGTGCTCGGATCCGGGAATCTCGGCCTTGTGTACCTGATGGAGGGAGACGAGCGGGTCTGCCTCGAGGAGATCGAGGCCCGCCATCCCGAGTTGTTGGAGTCGTTGCGGCGCCATCCACACGTGGGCTTCCTGCTCGTTCGCTCGCGAGAGCACGGTCCGGTCGTGCTGGGAGGGGCCGGTACGCGGTATCTCAGGAACGATCGCGTCGAGGGCACCGATCCACTGGCGTCGTTCTCACCCACTGCGGCGGATCACCTGCGCCGGACCGACGGCTTTGCCCACGTCGCCGACATCATGGTCAACAGCTTCTACGACCCGAAGCTCGAGCAGGGATGCGCGTTCGAGGAGTTGATCTCCTTCCACGGTGGACTCGGCGGGCCGCAGACCGAGCCGTTCATCGTGCGGCCGGTCGAGTTGACGATGCCGGCGGAGCCGATCGTCGGTGCCGCCGCGGTGCACGATCTGCTGCTCGGCTGGCGGCGCTCGCTTCAGGGCTCGGCGCCGCGACCGGTTTCCGAGGCCGAGGCTCACAGCGAGGCCGAGACGACCGCGAGTACTCATCGGGTCTGAGCGATGCCGGCTGAGAGCGGCGGCGGCGAGTCATCGGAGAGCGGGCCCGGGAAGTCCAGCCTGCGGCCCCAGCTTGGCAAGCCGGTGCGCTGCAGCGACGGAGACTGGGGCGAGCTGCGCAACGCCGGTCCGGCGTTCGTAGCTGACCGACGCGGGTTACCGCCCGCCCGGAGACGGGCGGCAAGCCACGCGGTGCGTCTAGAGGCCGAGGATCTTTGCCTTCTCGGCTGCGAACTCGTCGTCGGTGAGAATCCCCTGCTCATGGAGCTTGCCCAGCTCCCCGAGCCGCGCCGTGTCCTCTGAGGTGATTCCCGACGGCGCGGGCGCGGGCGCAGCGGGCGGGGGTGCCGGTTGTGCGCCCGACTGCTGACCTTGCTCGTAGGCCTCCTCCTGCTGCTCCTGCTGCGTACGCTCCCGGTGCTTGCCGTATGCGTACGCCCCGCCACCGATCGCGGCAGCACGCAGCAGCGGCCGGCGTCTGAATAGCGGCATCGTCTACCTACTCCTCCTCGTCGATCGCCAGACCGAGCGCGAGCATGATCTCGGGCGCGGCGGCGACGACCTTCGGCCCGCCGACCTGCAGCGCGACCGCGCGGAGCACGCCGAGGATGTCCTCGGGAGTCACGCCCTCCTCGATCGCGTTGGCGATCTGGAACGCATAGGACGCCGGGGGAGCGTCGAGCGCGATCAGAGCAGCGATCTGCACGAGCGCGAACGTCCTCCCGTCGAGGCCACTCGCCTCGCGGCCGAGCTCGCGCAATCCGATCGCCTGCTCGATGACGTCAGGCCGACCGGCTGACACGCCTCGGAGCGTCTCGTGAGTGTCTGCACCGACAATTGGCATATGGATCTCCTTGTGAGCTTCCGGGATTGACTAGGCGGCGCTGGGGGTCGGGGGCTGGAGTGCTTCCTGGAGCTTCTTGGTGTCGTCGTCGGAGAGGCTGGTCTTGATGACGGTGCCGCCGTATTGCTGTAGCGCGGCGACGGCCTTGTCGGGGGTGGCTTGTTCGATGACCATGAACAGGGCTGAGGTGCCGGGCTTGACGTAGTCGCGGACCTGCTCCTGGAAGGCCTTGTCGATGCCTTTCTCGCCCATGTGGCCGAACAGTGCGCCGAAGCCGGCGCCGAGCGCGAGGCCGGCGACGGGGACGAAGAACAGCAGGCCGAACAACAGGCCCCAGAAGCCGCCCCAGGCGGCTCCGCCGCCGGCGGACGCGCCACCGTGGGTGGTGTGGACGTGGTACTTGCCGTCGAGGTCGCGTGAGATCGCGGCGACCTGGTCGGCTTGGATGATCAGCTCGGCCTCGAGCTGCTGGACCGTCTCGCGGGCCTTCTCGGCGGTCTGCTGATCGGGATAGCCAATCGCAACCAAAGTTGCCATAGCGAACGTCTCCTTCGTCGGAGGGGATCGATGCTGAGCGAGGATCAGAGATCGGCGCGTGAGCGTCATCACCCGAAATGGATGAGTGCGCGGCGAGGCTGCGGTTTAGGGAGGCGCGGGAAGGCCGAGCAGCTGAATGACCGAGAAGACGAGGAGCAGAATGCCGACCCCGACAAGTGCGTAGCGAGCCTGGCGGATGTGGAAGTGGCTGCTGATCCCGACGAGAAACAGCACCGTGGCCAGGAACACGGTGTCCCGGACGTACTTGTCCGAGGTGCCGCCGGCGTCCGTCCCGCGGGCGAAGGCGGCGTCGGCGGCGCGGTCATAGGCGCGGGCGTGCGTGGCCTCGGGAATCACGTACTGGGGCATGTAGGCCGGTCCTGGCGGAGAGTTAGGGTTGTGGAGCGGATCGGTTCGCAGCCAGGCATCGAAGGCCGGCCGGTAGCCGGGGCGCAGCCGTCGCATGGCAAGTCGCTCGGCCTTGATGTTGCCGGCGGTGAACGCGGTGAACCAGGCGTTGAACGACACCGAGTCGAGCGTGCGGGTCACGATCGCTTCAAGGTCGTTGCGGTTGGCCTTCGTCCGCAGCGCCGACGCCTTGGCCAGGGAGACCGATGATTCGGTGCCCCACTTCGCGGCGGCGAAGCCGGAGTAGGCGGCGAGGACGGCGACGAGCGAGAGCACGAGCGCCTCGACGATCGAGATCGCGCGATCTCGTCCTCCGGCATCGTCGGGCTCCTGGTGCCGCTTGTGCTCGGCGATCTCCTTGCCGACTTCAGCCGCGGACAGACCCTCGGGCACGGTCCCCTCTGTGACTGCGATCGCCGTCGGCTGGGCGCCTCGGAAGCGCGACCGTCATTTGGCCGGCGCGTGATCCTTGGGCCCGCCGTGCACGACGAAGCCCGCCAGCGTGGTGACCATCTCAACCGGGCCATCGGGTTGGAGCGCCGACGGAGAGGCTCCCGGATGATGGGGGGCGATCCTGACGCGCAGCGCGCCCGGGCGCGATCGAAAGCGCAGCGGCGCCTCGAGCTCGATCGCCTCGCCGTCGATGCCGGTGGCCACCGATCCATCCGCTGCGATCTCGAAGGTCGGCGCGGTCCACTGCTCCATCCCGAGCCGGCGGGTTTCCTCGCCGTTCTCGCCGCGGGCGATCGGGGCCAGCACGGTGATGCCGAGGGTTCCCTTGTCCATGCGGGGTCGTGTCCCCGATCCCAGCACCCGGCCGAGCCGATAGGCGTTGTTGGACACGAGGATCGCCACCGCCGACTGCGGACCCTCTGGGCCGGTCCAGTGCAGCGTCGGGGGCTGCGCGTCAGGCCCGAGCACATCAGGGACCGTGTCGAGCAGCGTCTGCAGCTTCGCCTCCCGGTACCCCGGCCGCTGGACCGCGTCGGCGTACAGACCGAGCGAGACGTTGTTGACGAACACGCGACCGTTGACCTCGGCGAGATCGACGCGTCGCTCTCCACCTTTGACGAACGCATCGAGCGCACCGACCACGTCGTTGCGGTCGACGCCGAGATCAAGCGCGAAGTGATTGCGGGTCCCGGCCGGGATGCACGCATAGGGAAGGCCGAGCTCGGCGGCGACCATGGCGACGATCGCCTGGGAGCCATCGCCTCCTGCCATCGCCAGCCCGTCAGCGCCCCGGCTGACGGCGTCGCGGACCAGCTGTTCGAGGTCGTCGCCCAGCTGCAGCTCGATCGGCTCGATGCCGCGTTTGCGAGCCTCGTCGGCGAGGTGAAAGCGCTCGGCCTTGCCTCCGCCCGACTTCGGGTTGTAGAACATCACCGCGCGGCTCGGGCTGGTCGCCGCGGGAAGCTCGACGTGGTGGCGGAAGGCAAGCCGCGCGGTCACCAGCGCGCCGGCGAACGTCGCCAGCACGATCAGATTGTCGAGCAGGCTGCCCTGGAGGATGATCAGGAGGACCGCACCCACCACCAACAGCGCAGTCGCCACCAGCGCCACGGTGCGCAGCCCACCGCGCCGTCGGACCCCGAACCAGAGGACGGCGACGGCCACGGCCAGGCAGGCGAGCACCGAGACGCCCCGGGGGAAATGCCGGATGGCGGTGACGACGGCGAAGACGATGGCGGCGAGTGCGAGCAGCAGCGACGCCGAGGACCAGAGCCGGCGGCTCATCATGAGGCCCACTCCGGGGGCTCATGCGGGGAGGCATTCATCATGCCGGGGATGCTCGGCTGGCGGCGCGCGCGCGGCATCATCCCAATGGGATGAGGAGGGCGTGCAACCGCCCTCTCAATCGTCGGGGTGCGCGCTCGCATCCAAGACGGAGGGGCACACCATTGCCCCGCGGGCGGTGCGGTGGGAACGTGTGAGTACTGAATGGCCTACCTCGGCCTGTCAGCACTCAAAGGAGGTTGCAATGTCCGTGCACGCAACGCCTGAGACCACCAACGCACCGCCTTCGTACCCGTCCTACGATGACGACCGCGGCTTTGGCTGGGTCGCGTTTGCGGGTGTGCTGCTGCTGATGCTGGGGACTCTGAACTTCATCGAGGGTCTCGCCGCGATCGGCAACGCGCACTTCTTCACCGCCAACGCCCATTACATCGCGGGCAGCCTCAACACCTGGGGCTGGGTCGTGCTCTGCATCGGCGTGCTCGAGTGGTGTGTCGGCCTGGGTGTGTTCGTCAAGAATCAGTTCTCACGCTGGGCCGGCGTGGTCGTCCTTGCCGGCAACGCGATCGTGCAGCTGATGATGATCCCGGCGTATCCGTTCTGGTCGCTGTCGATCTTCACGCTCGACATCCTGGCGATCTACGGATTGATCGCCTACGGCAAGCGGATCAGCGATTCGTAAGGCCGCCCTCGGGGCTGCCTCAGAGCCATCCGGCTCGGCGCTCTGGCGCCGAGCCGGCGCGTTTAAGCTCCCGCAGCACGTATGAGCGGCTATCTGCAGCTACCGGACGGCTGGAAGCGCGTTTCGTCCGCTGGGCCCGGACCCTTTGTGACCTCGGAGGTGCTGCGCCGGCCCGACGGCACCGAGGTGACGTGGGAGTCGCGTGCGCACCGCAAGAGCGCGGCGGCGCGCCGGCGGCTGCGCGGCGAGGGACTCCCCGAGTCGGTGTGGTGGCGCCCGTCCCGGCGCAGCTGGTGGATGGCGGTCCTGTTCTCGATCGGAGCGCTGTGCTTCTTCGCCGGCGGCGTCTGTGCGCAGTGGTCGCTGATCTCAGGCGCGGCGATCGGGGTGACGTTCTTCGTCGGCTCGATCTTCTTCACCTCCGCGGGCTACCTGCAGTACTCCGAGGCGGTGAACGTCGATCACGACATGGGGGCTCGCGAGCATCGGTGGCGTCCCGCCTCCTGGGAACCCGGCCGCATCGACTGGCTGGCGTCGCTGATTCAGCTGATCGGCACGGTCCTCTTCAACATCAGCACGTTCGCGGCGATGAACACCAATCTCACCACCACCCAGGTCGATGCCCGCGTGTGGGCACCGGACGCGCTCGGGTCGGTGGCCTTCCTCATCTCCAGCGAGCTGGCCTTGGCCGAGGTCTGCCATCGCTGGGTGTGCTTCCGTCACCGCGGCCTGTCCTGGAAGATCGTCGCGCTCAACCTGCTGGGCTCGATCGCCTTCGGTGTCTCGGCGATCGCCTCGCTGACCGAGCCCGCTACAGGTCATCCGGTCAGCGCCGTGATCGCCAACGCCGGCACCTCGCTCGGCGGCCTGTGCTTCCTCGCCGGGGCGCTGCTGCTGATGCCCGAGGCTGGCCGCGAGGAGGGCAAGGCGAGTGCCGCGGCCCCCGCCTCGGTCACCCCCGAGGTGGCCCCGTCATAGCTCTGGCTGGGTCGGCTCGGCCGAGGGCTGGGTGAGCTCGGGCAGCTCGGTGAGCTCGCCCGCCTCCACGAACTGGCTCACATTCCCGGTGCCGCCCATGCGCCGGATCGTGTCCTCGAGCGTGAGCGCCCAGGCGTGCTCGACCAGCACCGCGGCGACCGCGGCGCCGGGCTCGAGGCCGTCGGCGAGCGACCGGATCAGGTCACCCGAGCGCCCGGTGAGGGCGCGCTCGGTGGCGGCCCGGCGGGCCGATTCCTCGAGCCGCAGGCTGAGCAGTCGCCCGATCATTCCTGCCGAGCTGTCGCTTGACATCGAGATGGCGACGAGCTCTCCTGATTCGGGCTGGCGGGCCACGAACAGCGCATCGAGGATCCGCATGGCGCCACCGCTTTCGACCCGCTCGAGCGCTCCGACGAGGCCGCCCTGAAACTCCGATCCTGGCGGGAAGGTGTACGTCAGCAACTGCCTGGTGCCGGCACTCATCGTGTCTCGCTCCTCATCACCGCGGTTCGATGGCAGCCTAACCCGGCATCGAGCACGGGCATCGCCCCGATGGGGTGATGCCCGGCGCCGCCTATGTCACCGCTGCTCGGGTCCCCGGCGCGCGGGTATATTGAACCGAGCGGTCGTTGGGTCGGCAACGGTCGCTGCCCCGGCCGGGCAGTCAAACGGAAGGCATTCATGCGCGATTACGTGATGGTGGAGGATTCCCTGGTGGTCACTCCGACGGCGCTCATGCGTTCGCGACCACAGTTTGTGCTGCTGGCCGCGGGCGTCACCGCCATGCTCAGCATCGCACTGTGCGTGGCGGCGATTCTCGCCCCGGCCCCCGTCGCCGCTGTGCCGCTCGTTGTCGCGATCTCGATCGGCGGACCGCTGTTCGCCGGATGGGAGGTCCCGATCGCGGTCGCCTGCCTGCGATCCCGCCGGTCGGCGGGGCGCGCGATGACTGCATTGCGGCGGACCTTGGCGCAGCTGCCCGAGGTCGAGCATCCCCACGGATTCTGAGCCTCGATCACCTGATCCGGATGATGTAAGCCCTCCCCGCTTCGAGCACCGTTGGTCCATGCCGGCCGGTGAACGGCTGAGCGCGGCAACGGGTGGAAAGCGAGGATCGAGATGAGCAGTCACAGCAGCGGTGCCGGAAGCACCGAATCGGCGTTCGTGCGAGAGGCACTGGTGCACGGCCTGCCCCACGACAGACTGGCCCAGACGGGCACCGGATCGGAGGTCGCATACGACCTGCTGTCCAACGAGCTGCTGCTCGACGGCAGCGCACGGCTGAACCTGGCCACCTTTGTCACCACGTGGATGCCGCCGCGAGCCGCGGCGATCATGGCCGAGACCGCTGACAAGAACATGATCGACAAGGACGAGTATCCGCAGACTGCGGAGATCGAGCGGCGCTGCGTGAACATCATCGGCCGGCTGTGGCACGCGGAGGGGAACGGGGACGTGACGGGCACCTCGACCACCGGGTCGAGCGAGGCGGCGATGCTCGGGGGGCTCGCGCTCAAGTGGCGCTGGCGGGAGAAGATGCGCACGGCGGGCAAGGCGACCGACAAGCCGAACCTCGTCACCGGCACCAACGTTCAGGTGTGCTGGGAGAAGTTCTGCCGCTACTGGGATGTCGAGCCGCGCCTCGTGCCGATGGAGGGCGACCGGTACCACCTCGGCGCCGAGGAAGCCGTCGCTCTGTGCGACGAGAACACGATCGGTGTCGTCGCCGTGCTCGGGTCGACGTTCGACGGCAGCTACGAGCCGGTCGCCGACATCTGCCGCGCGCTTGACCAGCTCGCCGCGTCGGGCGGTCCGGACGTGCAGGTGCACGTCGACGCGGCCTCGGGTGGGTTCATCGCGCCGTTCGTCCAGCCGGAGTTCGAATGGGACTTCCGGCTCCCCCGCGTGCACTCGATCAACTCCTCCGGCCACAAGTACGGCCTGGTGTATCCCGGCGTTGGGTGGGCGATCTGGCGCAACGCCGACGCGCTGCCGAAGGACCTGATCTTCGAGGTCAATTACCTCGGGGGGAAGATGCCGACCTTCGCGCTCAACTTCTCGCGTCCGGGCAGCGAGGTGGTGGCCCAGTACTTCATGTTCGTCTCGCTCGGCTACGACGGGTTCCGTGCCGTGCAACAGGCGTCGAGCAGCGTGGCCCAGCACATCGCGAAGGAGATTGCCGCCATCGGTCCCTACCGGTTGATCACGGACGGGAGCGAGCTGCCGGTGTTCGCCTTCACGCTCGCCCCGGAGGTGTCGAACTACACGGTGTTCGACGTCTCGGCCAAGCTGCGCGAGGAGGGGTGGCTGGTGCCTGCCTACACCTTCCCCGAGAACCGTCAGGACCTCGCGGTGCTGCGGGTCGTGGTGCGGGCCGGGATGAGCTCGGACATGGCCGACCTGTTCCTCGATGACGTTCGCAAGCAGACTGCTGCGCTGGAGGCGCTCAAGACCCCACTTCCGGATCGCAGTGTGGAGGAGAGCTCGGGGTTCCGTCACTGACCACGGCGCAGCGCTCCTGACGAGGCGTCCATGCCGACACTTGCGATCGCCGTCGTGGCGATCGCCCTGCCTGATTCGCTCAACCCGTCCCTGATCGTGGCCGCGGTGCTGCTCGCGGCCCAGCGACGGCCGTTCCTTCGCACGCTCGCCTTCACCATCGGCGCGTTCGTCGTCACCCTCACCGGGGGATTGGTGATCGCGCTGGGACTCGGCGACCTGATCCTGTCGCTGGTGCCGAAGCCCTCGAGCACGGTCAAGTGGGGACTCATCGCCGCCGCCGGTGTCGTGCTGGTGGTCGGCGGCGCCGTGATGTGGTGGAAGCGCCGCAGCCTGGGCAGCGAGCCGGAGCACACGCACGATGAGCCCAGCAGCGGCGGCTCGGCCCTGCTGATGGGCGCGGGCATCGCCGGCGTCGAGTTCTTCACCGCGTTTCCGTACTTCGCCGCCATCGCGATGATCATTGGCTCGTCGGTGGGGATTCCGGGCAAGACGTTCCTGCTCCTGCTCTACAACGTCGTCTACGTCCTGCCCCTGATCGTGATCACAGCGCTGTGCGCGGTGATGGGGGAGCGGGCGGGGAAGGTGCTGGAGCCGGTGGGGGACTGGATCTCGCTCCGCTGGCCGGTGGTGGTGGCCCCGCTTGCGGTGGTGGCCGGGCTCGCGCTCACCGTGTACGGGGTGACGAAGCTGGCGTGAGGGGCCGTGACTAGGGCGGCCCACGAGGCCGCGGGCTCGCCGGCCACGGGTAGGCATGGGGAGGAACTACGGTTGGTTGTTGCCGGCCAGGCGCTTAGGCTTGGCAGGTGGTCGTTCGGTCATGCCCGATGCGCGGACGCATTACGCTCCCGGGAGGATGGACATAGACAGGGCAACGCATCCAGACGCCGGTGATCTCTTTGGAGACCCCACGGCCGCGGCGCATGCCGGTGGAGGCCTGACCGCGGCCGCGAGGGCGCGGTTCAGGTCGCTGTCGGACTCACGCGCAGTGAGCTGGCAGCTCGTCGGCATCTCGGTGCTCGGTGTCCTCGCGGCGGCGGCCGTCGGCTACACCACGGCAGAGAATCCGTGGGCGGCGCCGGCGCGCATCGCGGCGCCGTTGCGCGTCGTGATCATCCTCACCCTGGTCGGAGCAGGCGTGTTCGCCCAGACCAGCGAGATCCAGGCGCGGATGGGCCGGCTGCTGGTGAGCTGCGGGTTCTTCTCCGTGCTGTGGCTGCTGAATGGCTCAGGCGACCCGCTGCTCTTCAGCATCGGCGCCCTGGCCACCGGCATGGCGCCGCTGATGTTCGCCTGTCTGATGCTCGCCCATCCGTCGGGCCGCCTGCGCTCGCCGACCGAGGCGCGTTTCCTGTGGATCGTGGGGGGGACGACGTTCCTGCTGTGGCTGCTCGCGGTCGGCATGACCCTTCAGCCTCCGCTCAACACCCCACTGCTGCAGTGCGCTCCGCACTGCCCGGCCAATGTGTTCTCGCTCGGCTCCGCGACCATGGTCGTGCCTGCTGTGAAGGTCGTGCTCACGGTGGCCTGGCTGGTATCGATGGCCTGCGTCCCCGTGCTGCTCGCGCACCGAGTGCGGGCGGCGTCGGCTCCGCTGCGGCGCTCGATCACGCCCGTCGGAGCGCTCTCCACGCTCCAGGTGCTGACGCTGGTCATCTACATGGTGCTCAAGGCGGCCGGTGCGCCGGCCGCGGACCCGGTGGGGGCGAGCATCGTCGTCATCGTGGCGGCGATCCCGATCGCGATCCTCTTCGGTCTCGCGCGGGAGCGGATGTTCATGGGCCTCGCCCTGGCCAAATTCGTCAGCGGGCTGGCCGAGAGTCCCGGCGACGACCCCGAGCCGATGCTGGCGACAGCGCTACGGGATCCCTCGCTGAGCGTGGCCTACCGCCGACCGAAGATCGGGAGCTACGTCGACTACTCCGGCGTCCCGGTGGGACTCCGCGAGGACCAGGCGATCACCTGGATCGAGCGTGACCGGCTGCCGGTGGCGGCGGTGATGTACGACCCTGCTCTCGCCGATCAGGAGCACTTCGTTCAGGCCGCCGGGTCGGTGGCCCTGATGCGGCTCGAGAAGGCTCAGCTCGAGGCGGACCTCAAGGCATCCACCGCCGAGCTGGCCGCGTCGCGGATCCGCCTGGTGGAAACGGCTCACCGCGAGCGCCGGCGCCTCGAGCGCGACCTCCACGACGGAGTCCAGCAGCAGCTGGTCAGCATGCGGATCAGGCTCGACAAGGCGGCGCGCGCACTCCACGACGACCCCGAACGGGGGGAGCGTGAGCTTGCGGTGGTGGGCCGGCAGATGGACGAGGCCCTCCAGCAGGTGCGGTCGCTGGCCAGAGGCATCTATCCGTCGCTGCTTCACGAGCGGGGTCTCGGGGAGGCGCTCAAGTCAGCCGGCCGCAGCTCGCCGGTGCCGCCGGTGATCCGCGACCTCGGGATCGGACGCTACGACGAGGACGTCGAGGTCGCCGTGTACTTCGCCTGCCTCGAGGCGCTGCAGAACATCACCAAGCACGCCGGTCCGGACGCCAACCCGGTCATCACCCTGTGGCTCAACCAGGACCGGCTGTGCTTCGAGGTCCGCGACTCGGGCGCCGGTTTCGACCGCAACGCGATCGAGCGCGCGAGTGGTCTCGTCAACATGCGCGATCGCACCCAGGCCGTCGGCGGGGATCTGACCATCACCTCGCGGCCCGGACACGGCACCACCGTTCGCGGCCGCGTCCCGGCGCAACTCCGGATCTGAACCGAATCGGAGGGCACGTGCACACGATGGAGAACATCTCCAGGGCCTTCGAGTGGGTCGCGGTGGGCGTGCTGGTCGTGGCCTTCGCGCTGACCCTGTTTCTCGCCGGTCGCGACGTGGTGCGGAAGACGCCTGCCTCCGCCGCCTACCGGCGGGCCCGAACGGTGTTCGGGCGTGGCGTACTGGTCGGACTGGAGATCCTCGTCGCCGCTGACCTGATCCGCACGGTCGCCGTGCAGCCAACGATCGACAACGTCAAGGTTCTCGGGTTGATCGTCCTCGTCCGAGTTGTGCTCAGCTTCGCCCTCGACGTGGAGATCGACGGGGTGCTGCCGTGGCGCCGGGCGGCCTCATCCAAAGCAGGGGATGATTAATGGGCGCAGATCACGTAGGTTCGACGCCACGAGTTGACCGATGGAGGAACCCATGATGAAGACCCTGTTGGTGGGCTACGACGAGACCGAGGCGGCGAACCGCGCACTCGACCGCGCAGCAACCCTGGCTAAGAAGTTCGAGAGCCATGTGATTGTCCTCAGCGTCGCGCCGATGGTCGTGTCGTCAGTCCGTGGTGGCGGCGGCATCGACCCGATGGACTCTCCGGACAAGCATCGCGCCGAACTCGCGCACGCCCGCGAGAAGCTCGAGGCTGAGGGGATCCAGGCCGAGTATCTGCCCGCCGCTGGTGAGCCCAGCGACGCGATCTTGCAGACGGCCGCGGAGCGGTCGGTCGACATGATCATCCTCGGCACCCGGGAACCCGGGGTGCTGGACCGCGTTCTGCACGGCAGCGTGAGCCGGGACGTGTCTCGCCACTCGCAGTGCGACGTGATGATCGTCCACTAGGCTGGATGTTGCAGTAAGGGGGCGGTTAGCGGCCGCGCTCCCCGAATGAGCGGGCGCTACGCCGGCGCTGCGGCCGCGGTCAGACGCGGCGCATCATCGGGCCCCGGCGGCTCTCCGCAGAGCTCGCTCGCCAGCCTCTGCAACAGGTCGCTGACGGCCGGGTCGCGGCCAGCGGTGTCGTCGTCAAGCGCCTCGGTCAACAGCTCGCGCCGGGCGGCCACCGCTCGGTCGGCCAGAGCGCGTCCCTCTGCGGTGAGCGCGGGGTCTCCGCCGTCGGAGCCGATCAGGCCGCGCTTGCGCAGCTCGTCGACGACGGCGGCAATACGCGCCGGATCGACCCCGTCCCGCTCGGCCAGACTCCGGGCCTGGACGGCCCCGTGCTCGCTGATCCGCACGAGCGCCCAGGTGGCGCCGGGGCTCAGCTCGACATCGGCGCGGCTGGCCAGCAGCTCTCGGAAGCGCTGCCGCTGATCGGGGGCCACAGTGCGCGCGAGCGCACGCTCGATCTCGGCCAGCGAATCGGCCGAGCGAGGCGCCGCCAGGCCGTCCTCGAGACCGCGACTGGTCGCCGCGGTCTTGCGCAGGGTCCGCTCGGGGAGCATCCAACTGAGCGCGAACCCCAGGAGCGCGACCCCGGCGGCGGCCACGAAGACAGGGGTGAGGGCGTGTACGTAGGCGTGCTCGTAACTCGAGCGCACCGGCGCCGGCAGGCGGGCCACCTGCGCGCCCGTGAGGCGGCCTCCACCGGCGACCTGATGCGCGAGCGGACCTGTCAGCAGACCGCGCAACTCGCTGGCCAGACGCGTGCTGAAGATCGTTCCGAAGACGGCTGCGCCCACCGACCCGCCCATGCCGCGGAACAGCGTCACGCCCGAGGTCGCGGCTCCGAGCATGTCGTAGTCGACCGCGTTCTGAACCGCGAGCACGAGCACCTGCATCACCGACCCAAGCCCGATACCGAGCACGAGGAGATAGAACGCCGAGGCGGCCAGGCTCGTCCCGACGTCGAGGTTCGAGAGCAGCATCAGGCCCACCGCCATCACCGCGGTGCCGAAGATCGGAAACGCGCGGTAGTGCCCGCGCCGGGAGATGAGCTGACCGGAGAGGATCGAGGTGAACAGCAGCCCGACCATCATCGGGAGCAGCCGGAGGCCGGCGCTCGTCGGACTGGCCCCATCCACGGTCTGGAAATACAGCGGCAGAAACGTGATCGAGCCGAACATCGCGAAGCCGACGATCAGCGACAGCGTCCCGGCGACCGCGAACACCCGGTCGCGGAGGAGCTTCGGCGGCAGCACCGGCTCGGCGGCCCTCCGCTCGACGGTCACGAACAGTCCGAGCAAGACAAGTCCCGCGGCGGCGACGAGGACCGTTTCCGCCGATCCCCACCGCCAGGTGGTGCCTCCGAGGCTGGCCACAAGCACGATCGCGCTCAGCGCGGCAGCCAGCAGGCCGGCCCCGAGGTAGTCGATGACCGGTTTGCTCCGGCCCTGCGTGCTCGGCAGCGTCGAGCCGAGCACGACGAGCGCGATGATCCCGAGGGGCAGGTTGACGTAGAAGATCCACCGCCACGACACGGCTTCGACGATCACCCCTCCGAGCAGCGGGCCGGCGACGCTCGCGACGCCGAACACGGCTCCGAACAGGCCCTGGTACTTTCCGCGCTCGCGCGGGGAGACGACGTCGCCGACGATCGCCTGCGTGAGCACGATCAGCCCGCCGGCGCCGAGACCCTGGACCGCCCGGAAGGCAATCAGCTCCGTCATCCCGCGGGCGAGCCCGCACAGGGCCGACCCGATCAGGAACACGGTGACAGCGCTCTGCAGGACGCGTTTGCGGCCGTACAGGTCGCCGAGCTTGCCGTAGACCGGCGTCACCGCGGTCTGGGCGAGCAGAAAGGCGCTCGTCACCCAGGCCAGATGGCTCAGCCCGCCGAGGTCGCCGACGATCGTCGGCAGCGCCGTGGCCACGATCGTCTGATCCAGTGCGGCCAGCAGCATGACCAGCATCAACCCGCCAAAAATGACGCGGAGGCGTGACCGAGGCACGGGCGACGGCGTCATGCCGACAGGGTGTCATGAACGCCGCGGCCGCTCCATTCGGCCGACGGTGAATCAGGGCTGGTGCTCGGCCAGAGCGGTGAGCTGCGCGAACTCCTGGCGCAGGGCGTCGTCGACCCGGGACGTTGGTGATCGTGAGGTTGAACAGCCGCGGCGCGAACAGGCTGCAGGCGATCGATTCATGCAGCAGCGGCGGGGCCACGCCGGCCACGAGCACGACCCGACGGTCGCCGTCGCGAGGGGTCAGCCGCGGGCGGACCGCGCGCGCTCGCCGCCGGCGTAGGCGCTGAGGTCGACGAGGAAGGCGAGGATCACGAAGAACCACTCGAATCCGGTCACGTGGTGGCCCGGGCCCCAATCCCAGAAGGCCGCGTACGCCAGTGTCGTCCAGGGCAGGAGGAAGAAGCCGAGCAGCGGCACCAGCCAGCTGCCGAAGGCATGGCTGAGGACGTTGCTGAAGATCGCCAGCAGGAACAGGACGAGCCGGGGCGAGATGAGAGCGAGGAGCGCCAGGAAGCAGCCCACGGCCGAAGTCTCGCATGCCCCGCGGCAGCGTCCCGAAGAAACGCGTCGTCCGCTTGTAGTCCTAGCCGCGGCCGACGACGGCCAGGCTCATCCGGCGAGCTCGGTCAGCCGTTCTGCGAGCACGATCCGCGCGGCGGCCTCAACCAAGGCGAGGTGCGAGAACGCCTGGGGGAAGTTGCCGAGGTGGCGGCCGGTGTCGACATCGAACTCCTCGGCATACAGCCCGAGCGGGGAAGCGACCTTCACGAGGCGCTCCATCAGATCACGCGCCTGCTGCATCTCGCCGATGATCGCCAGCGCCGAGACGAGCCAGAACGAGCAGATCACGAAGGTGCCCTCCTTACCGCTCAGCCCGTCGTCGGTCTCCTCGGTGCGATAGCGCAGCACGAAGCCGTGCTCGGTCAGCTCATCGGCGATCGCCAGCACGCTGGCGCGCAGGCGTTCGTCGGTCCCGGGGAGGAACCCGAAGATCGCCGCCAGCAGGGTCGAGGCGTCGAGCGCGTCGGTCCCGTAGTGCTGGCGCAGCACGCCCCGATTGTCGACCCCATGCTCGAGGATGTCGGCCTTGATCTCTGCGGCCGTCTTCCCCCAGTCCGTGGCGAGTTCGGCTTCGCCCCGGATCCCGGCCAGCTTCGCCGCGCGGTCCAGCGCGACCCAGCACATCAGCTTCGAGGACACGTAGTGCTGCGGCTTGCCCCGCGCCTCCCAGATGCCCTGGTCGGGTTTGCGCCACACCGCGATCGCGCACTCCGCCTGCGACTGCACCAGCGGCCACAACCGCCGCGGCAGGCGCTGGCTGCGACGCGTGTGCAGAAGCACCGAATCAAGCGCGGCGCCGAACACGTCGTTCTGGCGCTGATCGAACGCGCCGTTGCCGATCCTGACCGGGTGCGCGCCGGCGTAGCCCGACAGCTCCTCGCGGAACGTCTCGGTGAGATCCCGCCGCCCGTCGATCCCGTACATGATCTGCAGCGAGCCATCCTCACGCACCTCGAGGTCGGCGACGAACTGCATGAACTCGTTTGCCTCCCAGTCGAGGTTGAGGAAATGCAGCGCCTGCAGCGTGAAGGTCGAATCCCGGATCCACGTGTAGCGGTAATCCCAGTTGCGCTCCCCGCCCGGCGTCTCCGGCAGCGACGTCGTCAGCGCCGCGACCGTCGCGCCCGTCGGCATGTACGTCAACCCCTTGATCGCCAGCGCCGAACGCTGAATCAGCGGACCGAGACCGTGATCGGGGATCCGGGCCTTGGCCAACCAGTTGCGCCAAAACCGGGTCGTGTCAGCGAGGTGCGCGTTGGCCTCCTCGACGCTCGTCGGCACCAGCGCTTCGTCGTCCCACGACAGCGAGCAATAGAGCTCCTCCCCGGCCTGCAGCACATGCCGGGCCCGAGCGTGATGCGCCTCGATCCCGATCAGCATGTCGCTCTGCAGCCTGATCGTCTGACCCGCCCCGGTCGCATCGGCACGATGACGATCCTCCGTCAGCGACCACTCGCCCAGAACACGGCCATAATCGAATCCCGGCTCGCAGACCAACTCGACCTCCACGCTGCCCTCGAGGCAGCCGACCGTCCGCACGAGCATGTGCTCCGCATCCTCGTCAGCCGGCGGCCGCGTATGCGGCGTGATCGTGTCCTCGCCGCGACGAGGACCCATCGTCAGCGCATCGCGCACGATCGCCCAACCCGTCTGCGTCTTCCACGCCGTGACCAGCGTGTTCGTCCCCGGCTCGTAGACCCGTCCGCTCGGCACGTTGATCCCGAACGGACCGAGGCGAAAGCCGCCCCCGCCCCGGTCCAGCAGCGAACCAAACACACTCGGCGAATCGAAGCGCGGGACGCACAGCCAATCGACCGTCCCATCAGGAGCCACGAGCGCGCCCGTATGGCAATCCGACAGGAACGCGTAATCGGCGATCGGAGTGAACGGCGACGGCGCCGCCGCACTCTGCGGAGTTCCAGGGGCCTGCGCCTGCTCGGCGGTGGCGTGACCGTTGTCGGTGCGCTTCTGGGACGTGCGCCGTTGTTTGCGTGTCGCGGTCATGACGTCTTCCGAGGTCGCGGGAGGAGTCGCAGATGCTCTGCCCTGGTCAACAGCGGGTGCCGCCAGAGGCTCTCCGCGAGTCGCGGCGGTTGCATCACCCGATACGGGTTAAGGCCATCACGGCGACACTCCGTTCCGCGCCGCGGCGCAATAGGCTGTGTCCATCAGCGACCGGAAGCGCAGGACAATCGTCTTCTTCCCCGAGGGGGCATTCGGGCCGACGAACAATTGCGTCGGGATCGGCGACGTGCTCAGAGCGCGAGGACACCGCGTGGTCTTCGTCGTCGAGGAGTCCTTCGCCGGAACCCTCGAGGCGAAGGGGTTCGAGGAGCGGCTGATGCGACTGGCCCCGGCTCCCGCGGAGCCCGAGGAGCCCGGCCAGTTCTGGAAGGACTTCATCCGCGACACCGCCCCGGTGTTCCGCGAGACGACGCTCGAGCAGTTGGGGAGCTTCATCGCGCCGACCTGGCAGGCGCTGGTCGACGGGGCCCGCTTCGTCGACCAGCGGCTGGTCGAGATCTTCGACGAGCTGGCCCCCGACGTGATCGTCGAGGACAACGTCTGCTCCTTCCCCGCGATCCCCGCCAGCGGCCTGCCGTGGGTGAGAATCGCCTCCTGCAACCCACTTGAGCTTCCCGACGAGGCGATCCCGCCCCGGTTCTCGGGCCTGCCCACGGGTGACCCCGCTGACTGGGCGGAGTTCCACGCCGAGTACGCCGCGCAGGTCGGCGAGCTGCAGGAGAGCTTCTCGGCGTTCTGCGTCGAGCGGGGAGCGTCGCCGCTGCCGATGCCGGAGTTGATCCACGAGTCGCCGTGGCTGAACCTGATGGTCTACCCCGCCGAGCTCAACTACCGCCGTCGGCGCGCGCTCCCGCCGACGTGGCACAACCTCGAGACGAGCGTCCGCGCGACCGACCCGGGCTGGGAGCCGCCCGGCGGTGACGGTCCGCTGATCTACGTGAGCCTCGGCTCACTGGGCTCCGGCGACGTCGCGCTCATGCGACGGCTGGTCGACGCGCTCTCGCGGACGACATATCGCTACGTAGTCAGCACGGGCCCGCAGCATGCGCAATACGAGCTGGCCGACAACATGACCGGGGAGGAGTTCCTGCCCCAGGTGTCCGTCCTCCCGCATGTCGACGCGGTCATCACGCACGCCGGCAACAACACGACGACGGAGTGCCTGTGGCACGGCATCCCGATGCTGGCGCTGCCGATCTTCTGGGATCAGCATGACAACGCCCAACGTGTGCACGAGGCCGGCTACGGGCTGCGGCTGCCGACGTACTCGTTCGGCGACGATCAGCTCGCCGACGCTCTGGCCACGCTCCTGTCGGACGAGACAATCCGCACGAGGGCCGCCGCGGCGGGCGCGCGCCTGCAACGGCGGTCGGGGACGGCGATGGCCGCCGACCTGATCGAGCGCCTGGTGGACACCGGCGAACCGGTCCATCGCGATGGGTGAGCGCAGCGCCACGGCTGGGCCGCTGACCGAGTATGCGGCCGTCTCCCATTGGCTTGCCCAGCTCTCCCCCTTGGAGCCTGCCCGGCCGGCGCTCGATGGCTTCCGGGAGGCCGATGTGTGCATCGTCGGCGCTGGATTCACCGGACTGTGGACAGCGTATGAGCTGCGGCGTGCGGACCCCTCGCGCGAGGTCGTCGTCCTCGAGGCCGAGACTGCGGGCTACGGTGCCTCGGGTCGGAACGGGGGCTGGGTTTTGGGGGAGCTGGCCGGATCTCAGGAGGCCTGGGCCAAGCGCAGCGGACGAGATGCCGTGCTCGCCCTTGGGCGCGCGATCGCCGGGACGGTCGCCGAGGTGGGAACAGTCGTCGAGCGCGAGGCCATCGAGTGCGACTTCGTCCAGGGAGGCACGCTGCAGGTCGCGCAGACACCGCTCGAGCTCGAACGTGTCCGCGCGGCGGTCGAGCACGACCGTACGTGGGGGGTGGGGCCGGAGGAGAGCATGCTGCTCGACGCCGGGCAGACCGCAAGCCGCGTGGCCATCGACGGGGTGCTCGGCGCCCGGTTCTTCGCCCACTGTGCGCGCGTGCAGCCCGCCGCACTCGCCCGGGGTCTGGCCATCGCCGCTGAGCGCGCGGGCGCGGTGATCCACGAGCGCACGGCGGTCACGGAGATCCGCCCGGGCGTGGCCATCAGCCCCCGCGGAACCGTCCGCGCGCGGTACATCGTCCGGGCGACCGAGGGCTACACGGCCCGGCTTCCGGGCCTGCAGCGCACGCTCGTGCCGCTCAACAGCTCGATGATCGTGACTGATCCGCTCGATGCAGAGACGTGGCGGAGCATCGGCTGGCAGGGATGCGAAACAATTCACGGCGGCCAGCACCGATACGTCTATCTGCAGCGGACCGCCGACGGTCGGGTCGCCATCGGGGGGCGCGGCGTCCCGTACCGCTACGGGTCGGGGTCCGACGTGCACGGGCCGCCCGGCGACAGCGTCGTCGCCGCACTCAGACAGCGCTTGGTCGGCCTGTTCCCCGTGCTCGAGGGCGTCGGGGTGGACCAGGCCTGGCAGGGGGTACTCGCGGTCTCGCGGAACTGGGCGCCGGCGGTTGGACTCGATCCCGCCACCGGTCTCGCCTGGGCGGGCGGGTACGTCGGCGAGGGAGTCGCCGCCGCGAACCTCGCTGGCCGCACGCTCCGCGACCTGATCCTTGGCCGCGACACGGAGCTGACGCACCTGCCCTGGGTGGGGGAGTTCGGGCGGCCGTGGGAGCCGGAGCCGCTGCGCTTCATCGGCATCCACACGGTCAACTCATTGCTCGCCCTTGCCGATCGGCGCGAGCAGAAATCAGTTCGGCCGTCGATGGCCACGCACCTGGCGCGGCTCATTTCCGGCCAGGACCTGTAGTTGGGCCGCGGCGCCGGCGCTTCGCCTCACGGTTCAGCGGCGCTTCGCGCTCCAGGTCGTCTTGCCCGAGAAGGACGGGGCCGCGGCGGCCAGCGCGGCCGCTGCCGGCACGAGGGCGTGGCTCACGGCGAAGATCTACGGAGCGAGTTCGGAGCCGAGAGCGAGTTCAGAGGCGACGCGCAACGTTCCTCCCGCATAGCGGGAGCTTCTGCGTCGTCGGCGCCGGTTCTCCGAGCGTGGATGACGATGCCGTGCCGCGTCACGACGACCATTGAGACGCCGGGGGGGCAGTGTCTCTGGTCACGTCGTTCAAGACGCTCGCCACGACGATATCCATGAGAGAAGGTGGCGGTGTCGTCGAGTTCAGCCCTAGGGTTCCTAGGCGGCGGGGCGTCCTCGTCGGACGATGGTCTGGCAGACGAATCCGCCGACTGAAGGGAACGAGATGACCATCTACAAGATCCGTGCCGCGCTCGTCGCCGTGCTCGCCGCACTCGGCATGCTGGGCGCGCTGCTCGCCGGGGCGACGCGCTCGCCGTCCCGATCGCACCCACGCCTCCGCCGCCGATCCACCACTACCCCGGTTGTCTCAAGTGGGAGCCGATCGTTCTGAAGCGAGGTTGAACCGACTGATCCGCGAGCCAGCTCGCGCTCGGCAGGCGGCAGCGAGGCGAACACCGGGTGGGTGGCGTGAGGCGCGGATATGACCGACTCCCGGCACACCACATGGTGATCCCGCAGGAGATCGCCGGCACCCCACCCGGTCGCCACACCGGGTGCCGCCCGGCCAACAGTATCCGGGATCGTGCGCGCTAGGAACCCCCATCGCCGCGCCCGTGGCGATCACAATAGGACCCGTGGACGCGCAGACGGATCGATCCGGGCTCCGCCGCCGGCTGTGGGCGCTCGGGGCGGTGCTGGCGGCATCCGTGGGCCCGACGGCGGCGATCCGGCCCGCGGCGGCAGAGGCTACGGACGGGCAGCCGGGGCCGTACTTCGTGGCCCCGTTCCAAGTCCGCACCAACCCCTACACCTTCGGCCAGACCCCATCGTGGTCACGCGATGGCAGCGTGCTCTCCCAGGAGCCCGACCGGTCGGGGATCTTGCAGATCTGGCGCTCACGGCTGAACGGCTCAGCCCGCAACTGCCTCAGCTGCGGTCGCCTGCAGGGCCCCAACGGCTTCGCCGAGGAGCGACCACAGGGTGACTGGATTCTGTTCTGCTCCTACGGGGCGCAGCCCGTGCACCTGGGCAATCCGTGCCTGGGCGGCTACGGCGGTGATCTCTACGTGATGCGTCCGGACGGGACCGAGGTGACCCGCCTGACACGGCGCAGCGACCCCGGCGCCGGTGCCCGCTATGGCGCCTCGACCGGGATCCCCTACGACAACTACCACCCCTACTGGTCGCCCGACGGCCGTCATCTAGTGTGGACACGGACCGAGGCCTACCCGCTGGCTCAGGGCGGCCAGCGGTGGGAGATCATGCTCGCCGACTTCGTCGCTCCTCGACACTCGCCGCCCCGGCTCACGCATATTCGCGTCGTCGGGCCGGCCTATGGGGTGTACGAGACGCAGCAGTGGGCGCCGGACGGGAGCGGGTTTCTGTTCACCGCGTTCGGCCCACGGCGCTCGCCGTATCAGGCCACCGCGCCGGGGTGGATGCACCAGCAGCTCTACTTCATGCGCCTCTACGGTCCCGGCGCCTCGCCGGCGCGTCCGCGCGTGACGCAGCTGAGCGACGACGCCCCCGTCTATCAGGAGCAGGCCACGTTCACTGCGGACATGCGGGAGGTGATCTTCATGAGCAACCGCAACTCGCCCACCGGCTCGTGGTACGACCTGGTCATCGCGGCGGCGCAGCGGACCGGCTTCGACGGCCCCTTCGCCGGCTCCGTCGGCACGGTCCAGTTCCTGGCCGACTTCTCCGATCCCAACTTCCGCAGCGACCTGTTCATGGTCGACGTCCGCACCCATGACCTGCGGGAGCTGACCGACTTTCACAACGTCGTGCCCGAGTTCCACTGGGATCGCGGCCACACGAGGCTGCTGTGGTCGGGGATCCGCGGTGGCCGCAACCGGCGCTTCATCACCAGGGTGGGGACGTTCCCGACGATCGGTCCCGTCCTGCGCCGGACGCCGCGAGGGATCCCGGCTCCCGGGCTCTACGGCCAGCCCATAGACATGGCCCGCGTGAGAGCCCCGAGCCGTCCCGCGTCCGAGCGGCGCGCGCGCTCTGCCTCAGGCAATCCGGTCCTCGGCGCAACCGGTGCGGATCGGCCGACGCTTCCTGCGGTCGTCGTTAGCTATTACGGGCTGTGGCTCGGTCAGCTGGCCCAGCTCGGCCGCGCGGCCGGGATCGCCCTCAGCGCTCCCGCGTTCCTGGTCGGGGCGTCCTGACGGCCGGAGCGCTCCAGCCCGGCATCACCCGGTTCGCATGATGAATCCCTCGCTCGACGCCGAGAGGATCGTCCACCATGTCCCCACAACCGAGTCCATCCGGGCTTCACGTCCACGACCCCGCCCGTGCCGAGCACATGCTGACGCTGGAGTTCGGCTCCCGCGAGGATTTCGACAACCCGCAGCTCGAGTATCGCCGGCTGTTCTCCGAGATACTCGGGACGTTCATGCTCGTCCTTGTGGCGGCGGGCGGCGGCATCCTCCATGCCAAGGGCCAGATCAGCCTCGCGGCGGCCGTGGTCGCACCCGGTCTGATGGTGATGGCCATCATCCTGTTTATGGGGGCGATTTCGGGCGCGCATCTCAACCCGGTCGTCTCGATGGCGTTTGCGCTGCGGCGTGACTTCTTGTGGCGGCGGTTCGCCGGGTACGTGGTGGCACAGCTCCTCGGGGCGACGCTCGCCTGCCTGTTCCTGCTCGCGGTGTTCGGAAACGTCGAGCATCTCGGCGCCACGCTGCCGGGGCCCGGTTATCACGATTGGCAGGCCCTGTTGATGGAGATCGCGCTGACGGCAACGCTGGTCAGCGTCATTCTCGGGACCGCCTCCACGGCGCAGAACGTGGGCACGGTGGGAGCGTTGGGCGTCGGCGGCTATATCGCCCTGGCCGGGCTGTGGTCGGCGCCGGTGAGCGGAACGTCGATGAATCCGGCGCGCTCCTTCGGGCCGGCGCTGGTGAGCGGCGACTGGACGAGCTACTGGGTCTACGTGGTGGGCCCACTGACCGGGGCGCTCATTGCCGTCGGCCTCGCAGTCATCCTTCGCGGTCGCGGGGGCGACCCGCTGGCGCGGGCGGCGGGGTCGGGCAAGCTCGACAGCGACCCGGCGCAGGCGCAGTAGCGGCCGACGGGCGGGACGGGCGCTCGCCGGCGGTCAGACGCGTCCGTGGCAGTTCTTCCACTTGCGCCCGCTGCGGCAGTTGCAGGGATCGTTACACCCGCGGCGGGGGTCGGCTCGCCGCCGCGGCGGGTGAGGCGGGCTTAGCGCACGCTCCTTCTCACGCGCTCACACCCTGCGCCACCGCGTTGTGGCCGGCGTGCTGGTGCAGCGCCTGCTCGTGCTCGTGGGCCACCGCCGGCTTGAGGTCGAAGACGACCTGCTTCACCGTGCCGGTGAACGCATACGGCGCCTTCGGCTCGTAGTCGAGATCGACCACCAGCCCGTTGTCGCGGCCGACGTCCATGCCGGCGTAGGAGGAGAAGGCGATCGGCACAGTATGCGGCATCGTGCCCTCGCCGATCTGCCGGTCTCCCGCCCACAGGGTCACGTGGCCTCCGGCGCCAGGCTTGTTCTCGTCGGCCTCGAACAACATCCTCACCGTCACATCGCCGGTGGGAAGGGGCGCGGTCGACACCTGCTTGTAGACCTCCACGCCGAGGAACGAGTAGGTGTGGTGGAGCAGCCCCTTCTCGTCCACCCAGAGACCGAAGCCGCCGATGAAGTCGGCGTTGGCGACGATGACACCCTCCGCGCCGCCGTCGGGGATGTGCAGCTCGGCCTCGATCGCGTAGGAGCGGCCGAAGATCCGCGGCACCATCCCGCGCTGGACGTTCTGGACGTCACCGTTGAACGTGAACCGGGTGACGGTGGGCAGCGGCGGGAGCATGCCGTAGATCACGGAGAGCCCGCCCATCAGCGGCAGCACCCGGTTGCGCTCGGCCTCCTGCCAGAACAGCTCCTGCAGCTCCTTGACCTTGTCGGGATGCTCGGCGGCGAGGTCGTGGGCCTGCGAGAAGTCATCCGGCAGGTAGTAGAGCTCCCAGGGGGCGTCGCGATCCGGGTCCCACCCTGACCCGGGCCCGAACCGCTTGAGCGTCTCGGGTGAGAAGTCCCACGGCTTGCGTTCGGGGCGCGAGCTCGCCCACCAGCCGTCCTTGTAGATCCCGCGGTTGCCGCCGAACTCGAAGTACTGCACCGTGTGGCGTTCCTCCGCGCCCGGATCGTCGAAGGTGTGGTGGAAGCTGGTGCCGTCCATCGGCTCCTGCTCGATCCCGTCGACCGTCTTCGGCTCCGGGATGCCGACCGCCTCGAGCACAGTCGGGGCGATGTCGATGCAGTGGGTGAACTGAGAGCGCAGATCGCCGCCGGCCTTGATCTTGTTCGGCCAGGCTATGACCATCGGGTTGCGGGTGCCCCCGAGATGGCTGGAGGTCTGCTTGCCCCACTGGAACGGGGTATTGCCCGCGTGTGCCCAGGCCGCGGCGTAGTGCGGAGCGCTGTGCTCGCCGCCAAGCCCGTCGATGCCCCCGTACTGGTCGATCAGCGCGAGCTGCTTCTCCGCATCGATCACGAGCGTATTGAGGAAGGTCATCTCGTTGAACGAGCCGGTCTCGGTTCCCTCCATGCTGGCGCCGTTGTCCCCCCAGACGTAGACGATGAGGGTGTTGTCGAGGTCACCCATCTCCTCGATCGCGTCAAGCAGCCGTCCGACATTCCAGTCCGCGTTCTCCGAGAAGCCGGCGTACACCTCCATCTGGCGGGCATAGAGCTTCTTCTGCAGGTCGGTAAGCGAGTCCCAGGCCGGGAAGGTGTCCGGCCGCTCGGTCAGCTCCGCGTCCTCCGGGATGACCTCGAGCTTCTTCTGGCGAGCGAAGATCTCCTCGCGCAGGGCGTCCCAGCCCTCGTCGAACTTGCCCTTGTAGCGGTCCGCCCACTCCTTGCCGACGTGGTGCGGCGCGTGGCTGCACCCGGTCGAGTAGTACAGCATCCACGGCTTGTCCACGTCCTGCGCCCGGACCGCGTGCAGCCACTCGACGGCCTTGTCGGTGAGATCGTCCGGGAAGTAATACGGCTTGCCGTCCTTGCCCGGCTGGACACCGACCGTCGTGTTGTCGTTGGTGATGATCGGGTCGTACTGGCCGGCCGCGCCACTGAGGAAGCCCCAGAAGTGATCAAAGCCCCAGCCCTGGGGCCAGTTGTCGAACGGCCCGGCCGCGCCCTGGACGTTGTCGGGCGTCAGATGCCACTTGCCGAATCCACCCGTGACGTAGCCGTTCTCGCTCAGGATCCGCGGGAGGGCGGCACAGCTCTTCGGCTTGACCGCGGTATAGCCCGGGAACGGCCCAGGGTACTCGGCGATCGAACCGAAGCCGACACGGTGGTGGTTGCGCCCGGTCAGCAGCGCGGCCCGGGTCGGCGAGCACAGCGCGGTGACGTGGAAGCGGTTGTAGGTCAGTCCCGCCTGCTGCACCCGAGTCAGGTTCGGGGTCGAGATCGGCCCCCCGAAGGTGTCGGGATTGCCGAAGCCGGCGTCGTCGATCAGACAGATGAGCACGTTCGGAGCGCCGTCGGGCGCCCTCGGGCCGGGGACGATCGTCCAGTCCGCGACCGAAGTGTCCAGCGTCCGGCCAATCGTCCCGCCGAAGTTGCGGTTGGGGATCGGCAGCGACGTGCGGTCGGGGCTGAACTTGCCCATCGCCTCGGCGAGCGAGTCCTTCAGCGCGCTCATCCCCTCCTTGTCACTCTGGACGATCGAGCGCAGCAGCGCGCCGCCGAGGGTCTGCTCGATCGCGAGTCGCTGTTCGTCGTCGAACACCGCGATGATGCCCGCCGAGCCCGGCGGCAGGTTCTCCCCGATCTTGTCGTGGATCTCGTTCTGCACGCGGTGATCGACGAACTTGCCGACCACGCCACCGGCGACGGCTCCGACCGCGACGGACGCCAACAGCGGCGGCGCGAACAGCCCCACCGCGACGCCGACTCCGCCACCCCAGCCCGCGCCCTTGCGGCCGAGGTGATCGCCCGTCTGCCGCACCGAGACGTTGCCCTCCTGGTCATGGGTGACGAGGATCACGCCCTCGATCTCGATCGGCCCGTCCTTCACCGCAGCCACGAGCGATTCAAAGTCCGCCGTCGCCGTGTCGATGTCCTGGTATCCGGCTACGAGTACGTCGGTCAGGGTGTCAGCCATCGGGATCGTCCTTTCAGCTCCGTGCTGCGCGGGAATCGGGGCCCGTGAGGTGCGTTCGTCATCATTCGCCGTCCAATGAACCGGACCACGAGGGGCATGTCGTCACCCGCATCGGGTGACGCGGGTCCTGGCTGGTCGGCTATGGCATCGGCGTCTTCGCCACCGCCCAGCACACCGGGCTGATCCTCACCGACATTCCGGTGCAGCAGAGCGGCCAGGGCTCGGGCATCCAGAGCACTCTTCGCCAGGTCGGCTCCGCGCTCGGCATCGCGATCCTCGGCACGATCCTCATCTCGGCAGCCCTCGTCGACCCGGTTCAGCCCTGACTCGGAACCCGAGGACGCTCCCACTGGGCTCGGAGCCGATCGAACAGGGCCCAGTCAGGGCCATCGCCGACCGGGGCGGGGGGCGGCTCGTCCGGGGGTGGACGCCGCCACCGTCCATCGTCGTCGTCGGTGCCGCTGTCCTTGTGGGGCTTCCAGAACACCGCGAAGCCCGAGACCATCCCGGCGATCACGGTCAGCGGCAGCTCGTAGAGCGGCGAGAGCCGGCCCAGCAGTCCGGCGAGCAGACATGCGAGGGCCAGCAGGCCTACCGGCCAGGTGATCGAGTTGTGGGTGCTGGCCAGCTTCCGCAGCGCCGGGACCTGGGCGATGATCGCCGCGGAAACGAACGGCAGGCCGAGGATGAACCAGGCCAGCGGGAAGGAGGCGAACATGGCGGCCAAGCTACTGCCGGTCCGCGTGTCCGCCATCCGGTCAGCGCCCGAGCCGTGCTCCGTACATCACCGCAGGGTCGTCGTGCGCCGGCAAGCCCCCGAGCCACGTGTGAGGCCGGCGCCGGCCGCCGGTTCTCACACGTGGTGGATCCTCGAACTCAGCTGCCGGCGTCGGCCTCACGCAACTGCTGGGCCAGCGCGTCGGCGTTGGCGTCGACCTCTTTGGAGATGTGCCGGTTGACCGCCTTGATGTTCGCGGCGACCTGGTCGGCCATGTTGGTCGCGTAGACGACGAGCAACCCCGCCTGACCGGCCTCGAGCACCGACCCGAGATCCTTGAGGTCGTCATCGTCGAGGCCACCTTTCATGTGGCCGGTGACGGCACCGATCGCCGCGCCCGCGCCGCCGCCGACGGCGAGCGCCCCGACGAGGCCGACCGCGGGCAGGATCGCGCAGGCCGCGCCGACCGCGAGGCCCCAGCCGAGCCCGTGCGCCGCGCCGTGGCGGGTCGGCTGCTCGTGCTTCTTGACCACCTCCACCTTGCCCTCCTCATTGCGGGCAAGGACCGCGGCATCGAAATCATGCGAGGTCTCAACCTCGTAGTACAGCGCCTTCACGGCCTCATAGTCAGCCTCGGCCTCGTCCAGGCTGTCATACGAAGCCGCCATCACCAGCAATGTGTCGGGCTCGCTCATGGGGATCTCCTTGTGATTCTGGGAATGGTCATCCTTGATCCTCCCAGTGCCGGTGGGTGCCCTCGTCACCCGGTTGGGGTGAAACCGTCCCCACAGATGCGACGGGACCGCCGTCACGCGGCCGCGGGCACCGGGGCGCGGGTGACGGTGTACGCCTCGATATCGAAGCGCCGTGTCCATCGCTCGTACTCGGCCGCGGTGGACGGCCAGATGACCGACGCCTCTCCGGACCTATCCAGATACCAGCTGTCGCAGCCGCCCGTGACCCACACCGTGTCGCGCAGCATCTCATGCACGCGGCGAGCGTAGGCGTCCTGTGCGGCGTCGGTCACTTCGAGCGCCGAGAGGCCGAGCGCGTCCATCGCGCGCAGTGCCTCGACGGCGTAGTGCACGCCTGATTCGATCTGCATGATCTGCGAGGTGTGGCCGGTTCCCGTCCCGATGCTGCTGATGCGGAACAGGTTGGGGAAGCCGGCGGTGGTCACCCCGCGATACGCCCGGGGAGCATCGCCCCACACCTCGGCCAGCGACCGGCCGCCACGCCCCTTGAGGCGACCGGCGATGGGGGGATCGGTGACCCGGAAGCCGGTGGCGAGGATGATCGCGTCGACGCCGTGCTCGACGCCGTCGGCGGTCACGATCGAGTGCTCGCGCACCTCGCCGATCGGCGAGGTTTCGACGCTGACGTTGGGCTGGTTGAGCGCGGGGTACCACACGCTCGTGATCAGGATGCGCTTGCAGCCGATCTCGAAGTTGGGCCGCAGCTTGGCCCGCAGGCCGGGATCGTTGATCTCGCGGCGCAGGTAGGACTCGGCGTAGGCTTGGGCGGCCCGGCGCAGCCAGCGCCGGTGCATCACCTGGTGCAGAACCCCGTCGCGGAAGATCGTCTGCTGTGCCCGCATCACGCGCTGGAGGACGGGGAATCTCCGCAGCAGCCATCGCTCCGTCTCGGAGATGTCACGGTCCATGCGTGGCAGCACCCAACCCGGCGTGCGCTGAAAGATGGTCATGCGCGCGACCTGCGGCTGCACGGCCGGCACGATCTGGATCGCCGAGGCGCCGGTGCCGATGACCGCGACGCGCTGCCCGCTGAGGTCGTGGTCGTGGTTCCATCGCGCGGAGTGAAAGATGGTGCCGCTGAAGGTGTCGAGGCCGGGGATCGCCGGTGCCGCCGGCTCGGACAGGAACCCGCTTCCGTCGATGATCGCGTCGGCCGTGAGCTCAAGGGTGCTCGTCATGATCTGCCACCGCTGATGTTCGTCATCCCACGAGGCGTCGAGCACCTCCTCGCCGAACTCGGTGACCTCGTCCATGCCCAGATCACGAGCCACCTCACGCATGTACTCCCAGATCTGCTCGCCGCTGGAGAACGTGCGCTTCCACTCGGGGTTCGGGGCGAACGACAGCGAGTAGAGATGCGAGGGAACGTCGCAGGCGATGCCGGGATAGGTGTTGTCCCGCCACGTGCCGCCAACCTCGTCGGCCCGTTCGAGCACGATCACGTCGTGGACGGCGGCCTCACGCAGGGCGTGAACGGCGGCGAGCCCGGTGAAGCCCGCGCCGATCACGGCGATGCGGACATGGCGGGGGTCGCTGCCCTGCGGCGCCTCGGGCGGCCTTGGGCCGGCGGCGGTGGTGGTCATCGTGGTTTGCTCCTCGGTCGCGCTCCCCGCCGCAGCGCAGCATAGACGGGCGTGCCGATTGGCGTTTCGCCCAAAAGGGATGATGCCGGTGGGCCCCCTCTCACCTACGGTAAGCGGAGTTGTCCAGCACCCTCAAGAGGGAGGGGTTTCGATGGGCCCAGCCTCACACCAGACGATGCGGCTCAGCCGCGGCAAGCACCGGTCGCCCGAGGACGGCGCGTGCGTGATGGAGCTCGCGTCGATGCTCGCCGGGGAGGATTTCGGCGATCACCCGACGTCGGTCTGCCCGGTGATCGGTTCGTTCCTGCGGTCCTACAACGACGCGATCGACGACGACCGCCGGCAGGACCTCTACACCTACGCCTCCGCGGTCGTCGGCAGTCGGGGTTCGTCCGAGCTGCAGAATGCTCGAGCGGATCGTCTGGTGGCGTGGATCGCCGCCCAACGGCGCAGACGGTGGACGCGGTTCGGCCTCTCGACGCGGCTGCGCGCACTCGCCCCGAGGCCGCTGGACGACATGCTCGGGCCCCATGCGGTGCGCGCGATGCGCAGACTGGACGATCGCGCCCATGCCGAGGCGCTCGCGCTGATCGACGATCTATTGGCGATCGGAGCTGAGCGGCGCGCCGGCGCCGTCGTGCCGTCAACCGGCCGCGGCGCCATCATTGCCCCGAGCCGGGAGGCCGATCGCCTCGCCGGATCCGCCCGCAGCGCCCGTTCAGCGCAACGGCCGGTCTGACCGCCGGCCCGATCGGGGGCTTTGCCCGACCGCAGCCGCGGCGGTACGCTGCGCTGCGAGCAGACGTGAGTGCGGTCACCGGGGATCCACTGGTTGCGGGCCGGGAGGCTTTTTCTGACCGGCAGTGGGAGCGTGCCTTCGAGCTGCTGAGCACGGCGGATGCCCGGCAGGCTCTGGTACCGGCGGATCTCGAACGGCTCTCGGAGGCCGCGTGCTGGACGCGTCGCTACCCCGAGATGCTGGAGCTGCTCGAGCGCGCCGAGACGGGCTATGAGCGCGACGGTGACGGGCGTGGAGCGGCGCGGATGGCGCTGGCCCTCACGCGAGAGCATTACCAGCGCAACCACGATGCCGTCATGGGAGGGTGGCTGGCCCGCGCCGCAACCCTGCTCGAGGGGCAGCCTGAGTGCCACGAGACCGGCCTGCTCCTGTGGATGCAGGTGCGAGGCCTGCTGTTCATCGCAGGCGACGTCGCACGAGCCCTCGAGCAGGCCAGGGAGCTTGTCGCCGTCGCCCGCCGGCTCGGCGATCCTGATCTTGAGGCGCTCGGCCTGCTCGATCAGGGCCATGCGCTGATCACCGCGGGCCAGGTCCAGGAGGGCTCTGTGCTCCTCGATCAGGCGACGGCACTGGCGATGACCAGTGCCACCGAGCTCACCACCACTGGTACGGTCTATTGCTCGACGATCTTCGCCTGTCGCAACATCGGCGACTGGCAGCGGGCCTCGGAATGGACCACGGAGTCGCTGCGCTGGTGCGATCGCAACTCGGTCAGCGGCTTTCCCGGCCTCTGCCGGCTGCATCGGGCTGAGGTCATCCGTCTCCGTGGCTCCCTGGCCGACGCCGAGCGCGACGCGCAGGATGCCTGCGAGGAGCTGATGGGGTGGGCACCACGCTACGCCGGCTGGGCTTACCATGAGCTCGGGGAGGTGAGGCGCCGCCGCGGCGATCTCGACGGCGCTCGCGACGCTTTCCGGCGGGCGCTCGAGGTGGGGTTCGATCCCCAGCCGGGCCTCGCCCTACTGCGGTTGGACGAGGACGACCGGCGGGGAGCGCTCGCGGCCATCACCCGGCGCATGGACGATCGGGACGCATTCACCCAGGAGAGCCGCGCGCTGTTGCTTCCCGCCCAGGTGGTGATCGCCCTGGCGGCCGGAGACATCGAGGCTGCGCGGGCTGCGTCGGCCGAGCTCGATGAGGCCGCGGCGCAGTGCGGGGCAACGGCGATCCTGGCCAGTGCCGCCGTCGCCCGCGGCGCTCTGGCCCTGGCCGAGGGCCGTCCCGCCGAGGCGGTCACGCTGCTGCGCGAGGGGTGGCGGCGCTGGAGCGAGCTCGAAGCCCGCTTCGACGCGGCGCAGGCCCGCACGTTGCTTGGCCGCGCCTACGCGGAGACAGGCGAGGGAGCGGCGGCACAGCTGGAGCTCGAGAGCGCCCGGGAGACGTTCGGCGAGCTCGGCGCGCCGCTCGAGGAACAGCGGGTCGCGCGGCTGCTGGCGGTCGTGGTGCCGGGTGTGCGCCAGACGCAGACATTCGTGTTCACCGACATCGTCGACTCGACGCGGCTGGTCGAGCTGCTCGGCGATGACGCCTGGGACAGCCTGCTGCGCTGGCACGATCGCACCGTCCGGGAGTGCTTCACCGTCCACGGCGGCCGAGAGATCAAGCATGCAGGAGACGGTTTCTTCATCGCCTTCCCGTCACCGGGGTCTGCGCTCGACTGCGCCGTCGCGCTGCAGCGCGGGCTGGAGGCGCATCGACGGGAGCATGGCTTCGCACCGCATGTGCGCCTCGGCGTGCATGCCGCCGAGGCGCTGGAGCGCGGGGGAGACTTCTTCGGCCAGGGGGTCCACGTGGCCGCGCGCGTGGCGGCCGCCAGCGACGGCGGCCAGATCCTCGCCACGGCCACGACGATGAGGGAGGCCGGAGAGCGCTACGGGGCCTCGGCACCCACGTCGCTCGAGCTCAAGGGTGTCGCCGAGCCGGTCGAGGTAGTTAAGGTGCTCTGGCGGTAGCCGCGTGTCCGGTGCTCGGGCACCGGCACGCTTTCCATCTTCGTCTCGTCGCCGTCCGGATGCGCCGCATACCAGTTGGCGTAGCGACGCGCGAGGGGGGCGGCGGTGGCCCCGTGCACCAGCACCGAGAGGCCGACCGTCAGGTAGGTGACGTCGAGGATCGTGGTCGCGTTCGGGAGGTGTGCCTCCTCCACGACGATCACCGCAAACACGATCGAGGCGAGGCCGCGCGGTCCGAACCAGCCGAGAAAGCCGATCGTCGGCAGGCCGGCACCGCTGCCCACCATCGCGATCGCCACGGGCAGCATGCGGATGACCGTCAGGCTGAGCACCGCGTAGAGCGCGATCTGCCACGTCACGTGCTCGAGGGTCGGACCGAGCAGCACGGCGCCGAACATGAGAAACGTGATGCCTCCGAGCAGTCCGCCGAGCTCTTCGCTGAAGCGCGAGGACTCCTCGGACTCGCGGGTGACCAGCCCTCCGTACAGCATTCCCGCCAGGAACGCGGCGATGAAACCCGATCCGCCAAGGGTGGCGGCCAGCTCGTACGCGAGCACCGCGCCGGCGACCGGTACGACCTGGAGCCAGGCGCCGGTCATCAGGTTGCGCCGGTAGGCGAACGCAACGACCGCCGCGGCCGTGAGACCCGCGGCCACGCCCCCGAGGATCCCGTAGCCGATCTCCTCGGCGACGATGGTGAGGGCGTGATGGCTCGTTGCCGTCTTGTCCTCCACGTCGGCGGCGGCGAGGGCGATCAACAGCAGCGGCACGCAGATCCCGTCGTTGAGCCCGCTCTCGACGTTGAGACCCTGGCGGATCCGTGACGGGAGTCGGGGCTCGGTGACCACCGCCTGTCCCAGCGCGGCATCGGTCGGGGTGAGCAGGACGGCCAGCACGACGGCCTCGGGCGCGCTGAGCCCCGTGAAGGTCGCGGCGGCGAGCACCGCGCCGGCGACAACGGTCAGCGGCAGGCCGAGCCCGAGCAGCCGGATCGGGACCGCATCCTCGCGTCTGAGGGCCCCCAGCTTGATTCGAGACGCGTCAGCGAACAGCACGACCGCCAGCGTCGCCTCGGCGAGCGTCCGGACGGTGCCGCTCGTTGGCGAGACGGTCACCTCGTCGATCACCAGCGGTCCGACCAGCAGCCCGATGGCGGCGAAGGCCATCGCCGGAGTGACCGAGGTGCCCGTCAGGCGCCGGGAGACCGCGGCGACTGCGAGCACCGCCACGGCCACGATCGTCAGTTCGCCGTTCACGTGCCCCTCACCTTATTCGGAGGATGCCATTCACCTAGCGCTTCGTCAGTGTGCGCGCCAATGGGCCAGGTCGTTCTCCTCTCCCTGACGGCTTCGCTGAACCCGACGTTGGTGGCAGCCACGACGGTGATGCTGCTCCTGCCGAGTCCCGGCAAGCTGATGCTCGGGTATCTGCTCGGTGCGTACATGACCAGCATCACGCTGGGCCTGATCATCGTCTTCTCGCTCTCGAACTCGGGCACGGCCAACACCACTGAGAACACGCTCAGCCCCGCGGTCGACATCGGCTTGGGCGCGATCTTCCTGGCGCTGGCGTTCGTCTTCTACACCGGTCGATCAGAGCGCATCCGGGAGCGCAGGCGCGCGAAGAAGGCCGCGAAGCAGGAGGGCAAGCCGGACAAGGGGCCGCCCCGCTGGCAGCGAGAGCTGAGCAAGGGCTCGCCCCGGACCACGTTCGTGGTCGGCGCGCTGTTGACGCTCCCGGGCGCCTCGTACCTGGCCGGACTCCACGACATCCACGAGCTCCACTATTCGACCACGACGACGGTGCTGCTGGTGATCGGCTTCAACCTGGTCATGCTGTGGCTGCTCGAGGTCCCGGCGGGCGCTTTCGTCGTCGCCCCGAAGTGGACACCGGGCGCGGTCGCCCGGGCGAAGGCCTGGATCTCCCGCCACTCGCACGCGTTCGCCGTGTGGGGGTTCGCGATCATCGGCGCGCTGCTGGTCATCAAGGGCATCATCGGCCTCACGACGTAGGAACCGGGCGGTGCCGGGTCGCCGTCAGCCCGCGATGCCCACGAAGTGCGATGCCCACGGCGCGAGTTCGACGTAGAGGCCGTCGGAGGCCATCTCGTCGCCGCTGCGGGTGAATCGCGCTCCGCTCAGCCGGTCGTTCAGCGCCCACTCGCGACCGGCGAGGTCGGGCCAGGGCAGCTGGACGCGGGCCTGCGCCGGTGCGTCGGCGTAGTTGACGACAACGAGATCGCGCGCCTGCTCGGAGCTCCAGCAGTAGGCGATCAGCTGCGATGCCGAGTGATTGTCCGGCCACCCGCGGCACTCGCAGAGCTGCCATCGGCCGCTGCGCAGATCGGAGTCCGCGAGGGCCTGGAGCAGACGGACGTAGAAGGCGTGCAGCTCGGGATCCGCCGGCTCGTCAGGCCCACGGGCGAGGACGACCGGAATATGGGTGCGGAAGCCGTCGAACTGCCCGTCGTGGAAGAGCCGGGCGCCCCGCAGCGTCGACATGACCACGGCCGCCGCTCGCGCCTGGACCGGTGTGAAGGTCGCCGCCGCGCGGGGCTCGTCGTGATTTTCGATGAAGCGGATCAGTCGTTCCTGGTAGGCGGCGTCGGCCTCGAGGTGCCCGCGCACCGACTCAGCCGATTCGTGCGCGAGCCGGTCATAGAGGCGCTTGTCGTAGCAGAGATCGAAGCCCTGCTGCTGGAGCGTCCACTCCATATCCCAGTACGCCTCGGCCATGAACAGAAGCTCAGGATGGGGGGCCCGGACCCGGGCGATCAGCTCGGGCCAGAACTCTGCCTCGCGCGGCGGTCCTGCGCGCTCGCCCCAGGTCCGGGCGAACACGTCTTTGGTCAGCAGCATCGCCATGTCGCAGCGCAGCCCGTCACACTGGGCGCCGACGGTGATCAGGGTGTCCGCCACCGCCTCGCGCAGCTCGGTCGAGAACGCGTTCAGCTGCACGACGTCCTGCCAGGGGGCGAAATAGGGGTCGCGGCCGTTGGCGAAGATGCCCCCGGCGGTCCGGATGAACGCGTCGGGATGCTCGGCGAGCTCCTGCTCGCTGCCGGGCAGGAAGCACCCCGGCCTCGTGGCGATCCACGGGTGGTCTGGGGCAACGTGGTTGGGAACGTAGTCGAGGATCAACCCAAGCCCACGCAGCGCGAGCGCGGCGCGGGCGGCGGTGAGGGCGTCTGTGCCCCCGAAACGATCGGCGACGACGTAGTCGCGCACGCAATACGGCGAGCCGATCACGTCGGCGGGCTGGAAGTCGGGGAGCGCGGCTCGGTTGCCATCGTCCAGCGTGCGGTCGCCCAGCGCGATCTCCGTGCCGGCCGGGCTTCGCTCCCACACTCCCATCAGCCATACCGCGTCGACCGGCAGCGACGCGAGCATGTCCCACTCCTCGCCCGGCACCTCACCCAGGGTGAGCGGGCGTCCACGCCCGCGGCCCAGCCGCTCGAGCCAGGCGGCGGTGTTGATCTCGTAGATGGTCGGCCGAGGGGGGAGGCGCATCAAAGCAAGCATGCTCTCACCCCAAGCCCGGGTGTGTGCACCAACCAGCGGCCGCAACTCGTCGAGCACGCGGCGACGCCGGCCGTCACCTGAGCGCGAATCGATACGTCGCGCAGCAGTCCGTCAGCCTGATCGCCGATCCCCTGACCGGTGCTCACTCGGGAGGTCCTCGGAGGGGTCGAAGCTGACCGCGATGTGCTGACGGCGATCGAGCTGCGCGGCACGCGCCGAGTCGGCGAGAGCCCGTCTGTCGGTCTCGAGCAGTTCGCCGGTGAGCGACCGTGGCCAGAGTCGCCGGGCGAGGACCACGTTGAGCTCGGCCGCGAGCAGGACCAGCTCGGAGGCGATCAGCAGCCAGGACAGCAGCCCGACCACGGCGGCGAAGCCACCGTACGTCTGGCTGCTGCCGGCGAGCACGTGGGCCACGAGGATGCCGCCGAGCGCCTGCAGCGCAAGCCAGCAGCCACTCGCAAGCAGTGCGCCGGGAAGGACCTGGCGAGTCGTCACGTGCGCCGTGGTGAGCAGCCGGAAGGACACCGTGAACAGCGCGAGGTCGATGACGGCCGAGGCGAGGAGGCCCAGCGCCTGCGTGATCGCCGTGCCGACGCCGCCTGACGTCGCGACGCCGACCGCCACGGTGGCGAGCACGTTCACGGTCCCGATCGAGACGAGGACAAGCAGCCCACGCAGCCGCGAGCTGACAAAGCCGGCCCGCTTCAGGCGCGGGACGGCCCAGATGCGGTCGAGTGCCTGGCCGATCGCGAGCGTGACGCCGAGACCGGTCCACAGCGCGCCGAGCACGCCGATCATCAGGGCCGCACCGCTGCCGGTGAGGGTGCCGATGTCCCCGCTGATCTGCGGTCCGATCACGGGCATGCGTTGTAGCGTCGAGTCGAGCAGCTGATGCTGCAGGCTGGGATCGCTCTGGAACACGAACCCGAGAATCGACGCGAACACCAGCAGCAACGCGAAGACGGAGAAGAAGCCCCAGTACGCGATCTGAACGCCGGCCGTGTTGGCCCGGTCATCGAGGAACTTCTTGATCACAGCGACCGGGATCGCGAGGGCGGGGGAGCGCTGCTGCCAGGTGTCGAGGCGACGCACGGAGAGGACCCTCACGGTCAGTGTGCCCGGCGCAAGGACGCCGGCATCATCCCGATCGGATGAGGGCCGTGGCGGCACGCGCGGGCCGACAAGGGATCAGTGGTTTCTACGGCCGGTCCGTAGTTTCTACGGACGAGCCAGAAAGCAGAGCGGCCGATCACTGGCCTATGAGAGCTGCGTATCTGGTCACCGGTGGCGCCGGCTTCATTGGGTCGCACCTCGTCGACACGCTGGTGGCCGACGGCCACCGCGTGATCGTGCTTGACGATTTCAGCACCGGAAAGCGAGCGAATCTGTCCGAGGATCTCATGTCCGGTCAGGTTGAGCTGGTGCGCGGAAGCGCGCTCGACGCCAAGTCCGTCGACCGGTGCATGCGGCGTGCCGATGCCTGCGTGCATCTGGCAGCGTCGGTCGGAGTCGGGCGGATCCTCGACCACCCTCTGACCGGGCTGCGCGGCAACGTCCTCGGCACCGACGTCGTCATGTCAGCCGCTGCTCGCCACGGCCGTCGGCTGCTGTTCGCCTCGAGCTCCGAGGTGTACGGGAAGCTCAACCAGGCCGGTCTCACGGAGAACAGCGACCGCCTGCTCGGCTCGCCGGCAAAGTCACGCTGGAGCTACGCGATCGCCAAGGAGTTCGGCGAGGCATTGGCGCGGGCCTACGCCCAGGAATGCGGCGCGGAGATGACTGTCGTGCGGCTGTTCAACACCGTCGGACCGCGCCAGGCGAGCGCCTACGGCATGGTGCTGCCGCGCTTTGTGCGCCAGGCCTTATCCGGGAAGCCGCTGACCGTGTACGGAGACGGCGCGCAGACGCGCTGCTTCACCGACGTCCGCGACGTCGTCCGCGGGATCACGGGACTGCTCGACACCGACGAGGCCGTGGGCGGCACGTTCAACATCGGCTCGCACAGGCCGACCTCGGTCCTCGACCTGGCGCGGCGGGTGATCGCGCAGACGGGCTCGTGCTCGGAGATCGCCTTTGTGCCCTACGCACAAGCTCACCCGGAGGGCTTCGAGGAGCTCGGCAACCGGGCTCCGGACACGTCGGCGCTCAGCGAGCTGACCGGTTGGAGCACCCGCTGGACGCTCGAGCAGACGGTGGATTCGGTCATCTCCCACGAGCGCCGCGAGGCGCTGCCGGCGATCCGAGCCGCGGACGCGAGAGATCGACCGGCGCGCACGGCAGGCGCTCGCGCCGCCGCGTGATGGGCCGCCCGGCCGGTGGCGGCCATGCGGCACCACGGCTGACGGTCGGGGTGGGGCCGCGGCCGATCGGCCGTCCGGTCTCCGGCGCCCTCGCGCGGGAGCGCTCCGAAGCGGTCCGGTTGTCGATCGTCGTCATCTGCGTGCTGCTGACCGCCGGCATCTACGCGGCGTGTGTCGCCGCGATCGTCCTCGGTGGCATCCAGGCCCTCTACGCCTGCCTCCCGTGGCTGGCTGCGGGGGCGGTCGGGGGCTGTCTGCTGCTCGCCCTCGCGGCGCTTGGCGAGCACTGGCGCATGCAGCTGCGCCACCGGCGACTTCGGCACGTCGCCCGGACTCTGGGCCAGGTCGCCGACCCGGCCGGCCTGCTCATCGAGGAGACCCGCGCCCGCGCCGTGCGGGGACTGATGAAGCGGCTCGATCTCCTCCGCGACGCGCTTGCCCAGCCTGATCTTGCCGACAGTCAAGTCCGCGCCGCACTGTGCGCAGCGGGACTCGCCGACCAGGTCGCGCTGGCGCTCGCGCGCAGCGACTCCAGCTGGCATCGCGTCACCGCCGCCGGCATCCTGGCCACGCTGGGCACCCCTGATTCCATCGAGCCTCTCACCGTCACGGTCGGGGATCAAAGTCCCGACGTCGCCTACGCGGCGGCGCAGGCGCTCTCGACCTACCCTGAGCCGAGGGCCTACGAGGCGTTGCTCGACGCCCTCACCCTGGAAACTGTCCCGCCCGCGCGTATCGCCGCGCTGCTGGAGACGTTCCGGTGCCCCGACGCGCGTCGCATGATCGAGCAGCGGGCCGAGGCCGACCAAGCAGAGATCCGGTACTGGACGGCGTATCTGCTCGGCGGGCTCGGCGATCCACGCTCCGCGCCGGTTGTCGAGCGCCTGACCCACGACGCGAGTGAAGACGTTCGCGCCAACGCCGCCGAGGCGCTGGCCAGCTTCCCGGACGAGGGCACGTTGCTCCGGCTGCTCGGCGACGAGAGCTGGGTGGTCCGGTCACACGCTGCCAAGACGGCCCGCGATGTTCGACTGTCGAGCCTCGCGCCGGTGCTGGCGGGGTTGCTCACCGACCACTCGTGGTGGGTGCGCCAGAACGCCGCACTGGCGCTGAGCGCGCTCGGCGAGGAGGCGGTCCCGGACCTCGAAGCGCAACTGCACTCCGAAGACCGCTTTGCCCGCAACAAGGCCGCTGAGGTGCTCGTCGGGCTCGGCTATGGCGACCGGCAGCTCGAGAGCCTGCGGAACACCGCCGGCGAGGACTCGGCCGCGCGTGCTCGCCTCGTCGATCTCGGACGAGCCGAGGCGCTCAGCTCGATCGTCAACGCAGCGAAGACCGCCTCGGACCCGGACTTCAGGGCCAGTGTGATCGAGGTGCTGCTGGAGATCGGCACCGAGCCGGCGAACGCCGTGCTGCGCGAGATCGATGGCACCTACGGCGGACGCCGCGCGGCGCGAAGGAGGGTCCGTGAGCTCCACGGTTGAGATCATCTTCGTCGCGCTCCTCGGGTACTTCCTGGTCCTCAACTGCCTGTACCTGGCGATCACGGTTGCAGCGCTGTTCGACCTCCGCCGCCAGCAGAGCCGACAGCAGTACGTGGACCTCGACCACCTCTCCTCCTCCGCGGCAACGTTGCCGGTGAGCATCGTGATGCCGGCGTACAACGAGGAGCTGATCTTGCGCGATGCCGTCACGGCGATCCTCGCCTCCGAGTACCCGGAGTTCGAGATCATCGTGGTCAACGACGGATCGACCGACGCGACACTCGAGGTGGCGATCCGCACGTTCCAGCTGGAGCCGCGCGACGTCTTCCATCCCTCCCCGGTCCAGTCCGCGCCCGTCCGCGGCGTCTACCGATCGCGCCTCCACCCGAATCTGTGGGTGGTCGACAAGCAGAACGGCGGCTGGGCCGACGCGCTCAACGCCGGCCTGAATCTGGCCCGCTACCCGCTCGTGGCCCATATGGACTGCGATTGCGTGGCCGAGCCCGACGCGCTGATGCGCTCGATGCGGCCGATCAACTTCGAGGCCGATGAGGTGGTGATCGTCGGTGCGCACCTGCGGATCGCCAACGGGCTGGAGCTCAAGGACGGGAAGATCACAGATGGCCAGCTGCCCCCTCGCCTGGTCGAGCGATTCCAGCTCGTCGAATATCTGAGCTCCTACGTGCTCAATCGCCTTGGCTGGGGTCGGATCAACGCGATGCCGGTCGTCTCCGGGGCGTGGGGGATCTGGCCCAAGCGCGTCCTCGTCGACCTCGGCGGATTTTCGACCACTGAAACCCACGGCGACATCGAGGCCACGATCCACGCGCATGCTGAGCTACGCGGCGCGGGAGTTCCATATCGCATTCTCAACGTGCCTGACGCCGTCGTCTGGACGCAGGTCCCGAGCACCTGGCACGACCTGCTCGTGCAGCGCAAGCGCTGGCAGCGCGTCGTCTACGAGGTGCTGTGGAAGTACCGTCAGCTCATCTTCAACCCGCGCTACGGGTACTTCGGAATGATCGGAATGCCCTACCTGGTCGTGTTCGAGGGGCTGGGTCCATTCATAGAGACGTTCTCCTACGTGCTCGTCGCCGTGCTCGCGGTCCTCGGGCTGTTGAGCCTGAAGGGTGTGCTCCTGTTCCTCTGCTTCTCGTTCGGCCTGACCGCGCTCACCCGGATCCTCAGCCTGCTCGCCGACGTCGTTTACTTCAAGACGTACAGCCCCGGGGATCTACTCGTGCTGACGACGCTGGCCTTCGCCGAGCCGTTGATCTTCCACATGGCCCAGTTGCCGCATCGGATCGTCGCCTTCTTCGAGTTCCTGCGCGGTCGCCGTACGCACGAGACGATGTCACGGCAGTCGATGGGTGCCGCGCCGACAGGCGGAGCCGTTCACGGCCCAAGCTGAGCCGGACGCTCTCGGGAACGTGACCGCTGTTGGGGCACTGCCCTTCCCGCGTCAGAGCAGTTCAGCGATGAGGCTGGCAGCACGTGCGGCGCCGCCGGATGCCACCGGGAGGTAGTCCGTCTCGCAGCCGATGTTCGACGCGATCGCCCTGGCGATCGCGTCCGGCGGTGACTGATCGAGGTCCATACATTGTCCCGCTCGATAACGACCCAGGCGATGCCGGACGTGAAAGTTCTGCTCGAAGTGGTGCCGGAGCGGGAAGAACAGAAACGGCCGCTCGCATGCCGTCAGCTCCATCGCCGTGGTCAGGCCTCCCTGGATGATGGCGAGGTCGGAGGCAGCTAGGTGACGGTAGAGGTCATCCACGTAGGGGCGGAGCTCGGGCCCTTCGGACTGCTCCAGCGATCTGGGGTCGATGCGCGGGCCGGCGATGAGGATCATCCTCAGGCCGGGCGCGAGCCGCTTCGCCGCTGGGAAGCTCGCGATCACGCGCCGGAGCAGGTCGGTTCCGACCCCGGAGCCGCCGACGGTGACGATGCACACCTGCTCGTCGGGCTCATACCCGAGCTCCTCGCGCAGTCTGGGGCGATCGGCGACGGTTGACGGGTCGAAGCCTGGGATGTACCCGGCGAAGTTGAAGTGCCGCTCGGTCCAGTCGCGGATCGGCGGCAGGCCAGGGCCAAAGCGCTCAGGCACGATGTCCTCTGGATCACCGATGAAGATTGCCCGGTCGCGGATCCGTGGATAGCGCTCGATCTGCTCGATCATCTCGGCGTTGTAATCAGCGGTCAGGAACGCCTCGTGCTCGCCGCCGTCGGGCATCGGCAGATACCCGACGAAGTCCGTGAGCCACACGTACGCGGCCGTCTTCAGCTCGGGGTTCTCGTGCAGGTAGTAGTCGACGTCCCACGCCTCATCGCCGATCCAGAGGTCGTAGTCCTCGGCCTGAACGACGTCGAGGAAGACCATGAAGTTCGCCAGGAGGATCTCGTCCATTCGCCGGAGGGCCTGGAAGCAGTGAAGGTCGTGCTCGCGTGCCTCCGCCTGCATGTGAGCCGACTCACTGGCCAGTTCCGCGCTCGCGGGGTGGATGCGCTCTCCTCGTGTCTCGAGCACCGTCGTCACCGGGTGCTGCGCCAGCCAGTCGATCTCGAGGTCGGGGTGTAGCTCGCGCAGCTCATCGGCGATCGCGAGATCCCGACGCGCGTGGCCAAGACCGATCGGAGAGGAGATATAGAGCGCGCGTTTGCGCCGCGACCGCGCGCGGGTCCAGCGCCGCCGCAGAGGCTCCTCAGGCCCGATGAAGTCCCGCAACTCCAGGTTGAAGCGCACTGGATCGCGCAGGTGCGGGCCATGCCCAGAGCCTTCGAATGCGATCAATTCAGAGCGTGCCAGCTCGGCCGCGACTGCCGGGCCTCGCGCCGGGCCGGCGATCGCATCCGCCGATCCCTGCACGACAAGCGTCGGACAGTCCACCTGACCCAGCAACGCGCGCGCCTGCTCCTCCTCGTTATTCCAGTCCGCGTTCAGGCCAGTCAGGATCGTCTTGGCGTCCGTTTCAAGCGCCCAGCCGACGGCGTCCTCAACCTGCTTGGTGGAGTGTGCCTCAGGGAAGGCCGTCGAGAAGAAGGTCTGGGCGAACGCGCCCCAGTTGGGAATGAGCTCGAAGAGGTCCTCGTTCGGGGTGGGGCTCACCAGGAGATCAGGCGCGATCATCACGATCGCGTCGATCCGGTCGGGCTGCTGAGCGGCCAGAACGAGATCATCTCCCGGGACGCACCATGAGACGAGCGTGGCGTGCTCGATTCCGGCGGCGTCGAGCACGGCGAGCGCGTCGCATGGGCGCTCGGACCGGTGGTATGCCGCAACGTCGGCTGGCCGGTCGCTGCGCCCGTGACCTCGAGGATCGAATGTCAGCACCGTGAACGTTCGCGCCAGGAACGGGATCTGGCATTTCCATATGCGGGAATGAGCGATTTCCCACGTCGGCATCAGCAACACCGCGCGGTCGCCCGATCCGTAGCGCTCCCACGCGATGTGGACGCCTCCGCGCTGCACCCAACCGGTCTCATCGGGATACCGGGCGCGGGTCTGCTCGGCCCGCTCGCTAGCGACGGTCGGCATCGATTTCCTCCACCGGTTCGGGAAGTGAACGCACGAATTGCCTCAACACGAGGTTGAAGCGCACCGGATCGCGGGCCTGAGGGCAGTGGCCCGAGCCCTCAAGGGTGACGAGCCGGCCGCCGGAGACTCTCGACGCCTCGGCGCCGACAGCGTGGGGCACGATCCCGTCCTCGTCTCCATGGACGACGAGCACCGGACAGCGTGCGCGGGCGCACAGCTCGAGCGTCCGCTCGGTTCCCAGTCCCGGCACCTCTGCGGCGATCAGCGTCTCGGCGTCGGTGTCGAGCCCCCACGCGACGCAGTCCTCGATCTGCTTGGTGGAGTGCGGCTCGGGGAACACCTGCTCGAAGAAGAACTGTAGAAACCCCCGGTAGTCGCGTCGCCATGAGTGCGCGTTGTACCGCCCCCAGCCCACGTCTGTTCCGGTGTCACAGTGGAATCGGCCCGCCGCCTCCCGCTCGTCCCCCTGCTGCATCCCCACCTCGAGCAAGGGGCCGACGAGCGCGAGGCCGCGCACGCGAGTGGGATGGTCCGAGGCGAGGATCAGGGCGCGCTGGGCGCCCAGCGACAGCCCGACGATGACGGCGGCGTCGGTGCCGGTTGCGTCCATCACCGCGAGTGCATCTGCGGCGAACTCGTCCTCGGCGTACGCCGCCGGATCGATCGGGCGGTCGCTGCCCCCGTTGCCGCGCGGGTCGAACGTCAGCACGTGGTGGTGACGGGCGAACTGGGGAATCTGCAGCTTCCAGATGCGCGAGTGGACGATCGACCAAGCCGGCAGGAACAGGATCGTCGGGGTGCCGGCACCGTAGCTCTCCCAGCGAATCTGGAGGCCATCACGTTCGACGATGCCGTCGCGGTCCGGGTAGCGGGCCCGCGTCTGCCCGCCACCCGGGGTGGACGGCTGCGCCGGAGACGTCAACGCAGACGCCATGCTGCGTTGACGATCTTCCACCCGTCCGGCATCCGGATCAGGTGCAGCAAATCGACGTAACGGTGGCACAGACACCTCACGCTGGCGACGCCACCTTCCGCGTACTCGACCGTGACATCGATCTGACGGTCGGCGGCGTCCTCCCGGCGACCCTCACCGTCTGCTGTCGCATCGATCATCTCCCGTGCCGACAGCGTCTCCAGCGCGTCCGGATCATCGCCCTCGAGGCCGCGACACCGTTTCACCATCTCGGGGTGCAGCGCCCGTCGCATCCGATCGGCGTCGCCATCGAACCACCCCTCGACGTAGTCGAGGACGACCGACCGGATCGCCTGCTCATCGGTCGGTGTGGTCACTTACGGCCTGGCCTCGAACACAAGATTGAACGGCGTCTCCGCCGCGCGGCGGAAGCGAGCAAAACCGCCCGCTTCGACGACGTCCCGGATCCGCGCCTCGCCGGCCTGCGCCCCGAGCGCCAGCCCGACCTCCTGGGAGAGCGACGCCGGCGTGCAGAGCAACGTCGAGAACGCATAGAACGCGCGTCCGACCGGGTTGAGGTTCTCCTCGATCCGGTCGTCGGCGTGTGGCTCGACGATCATCCACGTCCCGTCGGGCTTGAGCGTTGAGCGGACATGGCGCGCAGCGCCGACGGGGTCGCCCATGTCGTGCAGGCAGTCGAACATCGTCACGAGGTCGTAGCCGGTCCCACTGTACGCCGACGCGGGCTCGATTTGGAACTGAACTCGGTCGGCGACGCCGGCCTCCTCGGCCCTGCGGCGGGCCGTGTCGATCGAGTCGTCGTGGTAGTCGGAGCCGACGAACCTCGACTTCGGGAATGCCTGCGCCATCAGGATCGTTGAGGAACCATGGCCGCAGCCGATGTCTCCGACGAGTGCCCCCCGTTTCAGCTTCTCCACGACGCCATCGAGCGCCGGCAGCCACTCAGCGATTAGGTGCGCGTGGTACCCCGGACGGAAGAAACGCTCGCACCCCTCGTGGACGTCATGCACGTGCTCATGCCAGCCGAACCCTTCGCCCGTGCGGGCCGCGTCGACGATCTTCGGAGAGTCGAGCACCGAGCCCAGGGCGATCTGGAAGAACCCCGGGAGAAACGCGGGGCTGTCGCTCTCGGTGAGTGCGACAGTCTGCTCGGGGGGCAGCGTGTAGCGGCCGCTGTCCGGGTCATACACGACATAACCGCCGGCCGCCTGTGCGTTCAGCCACTCGCGGACGTAGCGCTCCGCGGTCCCAGTCCGCTCGGCGAGCTCGGCCGGTGAGAGGCCGCCGGCTCCCGCGAGACCGCGGTAGAGCCCGAGCTTGTCGCCCATCACGACGAGCGCGGTGTTGAGCGTCGCGCCGACCTCGTCAACGGCGCGAAACACGAATTGCTGGAGCTTGTCGGTATCGATCTCGACAGGCTGCTCGATTGTGCTCACGACATCCTCCTGGCGGTTGAGTTCCGGCCACACTAGGCCCGAGGGTGCCGGGCTCGCTTCCGGGGGGCACCTAGTCGTGGGCTGGTCCCTAATCGCTGGCCTCGGGTGCCTAGAATCGCTCCATGCTGCTGGGGCGCGACCGGGAGCGGCGCGACATCGACGCGGTACTGGAGGCGGCACGGTCCGGCGCAAGCGCGTTGCTTGCGCTCGTCGGGGAGCCGGGGATCGGCAAGACGGTGCTGCTCGACGATGCCGCCGAGCGCGCGGGAGGGATGCGGGTGCTGCGCGCCCGCGGAATCGAGTCAGAGGCGCAGATCCCGTTTGCGTCGCTGCTTGAGCTGCTCCGCCCCGCGCTGTCTCTATTGGGGGTGATTCCGGAGCCCCAGGCGCTGGCGCTGGAGGCCGCGCTCGCATTGCGACCGGGGACTGCACAGGAGCGGTTCGCTGTCGGCGCCGCGACGCTCAGCCTGCTCGCCGCGTATGCAGAGCGCGAGCCCACTGTGGTGCTCATTGACGATGCTCAGTGGCTCGATCACTCGAGCGCGCAGGCACTGCTGTTCGCCTTTCGCCGGTTGGTAGCGGACCCGATCGCAGTTCTGATCGCCGTGCGCGAGGGCGAACCGTCGTTGCTCGACGGCGCCGACCTGCCGACGCTGCGGATCGGCGGTCTCAGTGACGAGGAGGCAGTCGCTCTCCTTCACGGGGTGGCGCCGGACATCAGTCGCCGGCTGCACACGGCGACTGCCGGTAACCCGCTCGCGCTACTCGAGCTCGCTGCGGATCCCGGGGACGCTGCGCTGGCGCCGGAAGGCGCCCCATTGCTTGTCTCCGCCCGCATCTCTGGTGCGTTCCTGAGGCGGGTCGGCGAGCTCCCTCCGCGAGCGCGGGCAGTGCTCGTGCTCGCGGCAACCAGCGACACCGGCGACCTGTCGATGCTCGAGCGCGCCGCGCACAAGCTCGGCCTCGATCTGCCGGCACTGGCGGTCGCCGAGAGTGCGGGACTGGTCACCTTGCGTGCCGGCTCGGTCGCGTTCCGCCATCCACTCGCGCGGTCGGCGATCTACGCCGACGCGAGCCCCGATGAGCGCCGTGAGGCGCATCGGGCCCTCGCCGCCGCCCTGCCCGATCGCGATGTCGATCGTCGGGCGTGGCACCTCGGCGCGTCGGCGGTCGGTGCCGACGAGTCTGCGTCGGCGGCGCTCGAGCAGGCAGGAATCCGCGGCCGGGGGCGCAGTGCCTACGCGACCGCGTCCGCCGCATTCGAGCGAGCCGGCCGGCTCGCGGTTGGCTCCGAGCGGCGTGCGCGTCTGCTCTGGCAGGCGGCCGAGGCGGGATGGAACGCAGGCTTCGCCGACCGCGCGGTTGCCCTGCTCGACGAGGCTCGGGCGTCTACCGGCGATCCGGCGCGGCTGGTCGAGATCGACGAGCTGGCCGGTCACATCGCCACCCGTCGCGGCCCGGTGATGCAGGGGCACGCGATTCTCACCGCCGCAGCGGAGCGCACCGACGGGGAACGGGCCGTGGCGATGCTCGCCGAGGCCGCGGGCGCGTGCTTCTACGCCGGCAATCCAGCGGAGATGCTGTCGGTCGCCGAGAGCGCGCTGGCTCGCCTGCCCGACAACGCCTCGGTACGGGCGCGTTTTCTGGCTGCGACCGCGGTGGGCATGGGCCGCGTCGTCGGCGGTGACGCGGCATCCGGCGCGCAGGCGATTCATGAGGCGATCGGGCTGGCCGAGAGCTCCGCCGAGGTGCGCGAGGACCTTCGGATGCTGCCGTGGCTCGCCGTCGCGCCGATCTTCCTGCGTGAGGCCGGCACCGGTCGATCACTGCTCGAGCAGGCGCTGAGCACGGCGCGGGCGCGCGCGGCGCTCAGCGCGCTGCCGTTCGTCCTGAACCTGATCGCCCGCGACCAGGCGACGACCGACCGCTGGGCGGTAGCCGAAGCCACGTATCTGGAGGCCATCGACCTCGCGCGCGAGACCGATCAGCGGACCGACCTCGTGTTCGGGCTCGCCGGGCTCGCCTGGCTGCAAGCCCGCCGGGGGCGAGAGGACGAATGCCGCGCGTGTGCTCTGGAAGCGCTGGCGATCTGCGAGGAGCTCGGAACACGGCTTCACCAGATCTGGGCCACCGCCGCGCTCGGCGAGCTCGAGCTCGGTCTCGGGGATGCGACGAGCGCGGCTCGGCAATTCGAGTGTCAGCGCCGGCTGCTCGGCGAGCTCCGGATCACCGATGTGGATCTCTCCCCGGCGGCAGAGCTGGTCGATGCCTATCTCAGGCTCGCCCGCACCGAAGAGGCGATGCAGGTCGCGGCCGAGTTCGACGCGGCGGCTCACGCCAAGGGCCAGCCGTGGTCGATCGCGCGAGCGTTGCGCTGTCGAGGGTTGCTCGCGGGCGACGGCGAGCTGAGCTCAGCGTTCGACGAGGCACTGATTCAACACGGGCACACGCCCGACGCGTTCGAGGCGGCGCGCACGCGCCTGGCGTACGGAGAGCGACTTCGGCGAGCCAGAAGCAGGGTCCTGGCGCGTGAGCAGCTCCGTGCTGCCATCGACACGTTCGAGCGTCTCGACGCCCGCCCCTGGGCCGACCGCGCCCGTTCTGAGCTTGCGGCAACGGGTGAAACGCTCCGGCGCCGCGACCCCACCACCATCGATGAGCTGACGCCCCAGGAACTTCAGATCGCGCTGTTATTGACGGGCGGAAAGACGACGCGCGAGGCGGCGGCCGCGCTGTTCCTCAGTCCGAAGACCATTGAGTATCACCTCCGCCACGTCTACCAGAAGCTCGGTATCCACTCCCGTGCCGAACTCGTCGAGGCGCTCGCCACACAGACCCGGGATCCGGGAGCTCCCGCGCCGATCGCGCTGGCCTGATCTGCGTCTGAGCCGACGAACGTTCTCATCACTGAACTCCCTCTGCGCCGGGGTCAGCCGGATTCCGACAGCAAGCCGGCACCGCGAAGAGCACGGAGCGCCGCGGCGCGCAGGTCCGCCTCGCTTGCGGCGCGCTGCGGGGCCTCGACGGGGTCGGCGGTCAGTGTGATCCGCACCGCTTCGGGCGTAACCTCGGCGATGCGCACGACGAGTCCCGGTTCGATGTTGGCGAGGCTTGAGACGGCGACGTCGGTGTTGCTGGTGGGCGGTAGCCACACCGAGGCCTCCGGGCGCACATGATCGTCGAGGATGGTGTCGTTGCGAATCAGCTCCGACGCGAGGCGCTCGTTGGGGACCAGCAGGCGCCGGCCTTCCCCGGTGCGGAGCACGGTGTAGTTGAGGCGCACGTCTTCGACGACACCGGTCTGGTCCATGATCGTGACCTGGTCGCCGATCCGCAGCGGCTGCGCGATCGTGAGCATCACCCCGGCAATGAGGTTCGCGAGCGTCTGACGGGCTGCGAGCCCGACGATCGCCGCGATGATCGCGCTCGAGGCCAGCACGCCCGCCGCCAGCTTGTTCAGTCCGCCGAACTGGGAGAGGGCGAACATCACGCCGAGCAGGCAGATACCCAGGGTGATCAGCCGCCGGATGAAACGCACGCGGGTGTCCACGGCGGGATTGAGATTGACGCGGGCGGCCCAGTGCGAGACGCCGCGATCAGCAAGCACCGCGAAGGTGAACGTCAGCACCAGCGTGAGGATCGCCGTCAGCTGGTGCGAGTGCCGGTCCAGGAACGAGGTGCCGATGATGAGGACGTCGCTGCCACTCATGGGCCGCCAGCCTACCGTCACGCTCAGCGGGCCCCGAAAGGAGCGCCAGCCCCACACCGCGGGCGCGGGGGGGTGGACGGATTCCACCCTAGGGTCGCTGTTCCTGTGGCGGTCTGGGGTGGAGGATGGGTCGGCAATCACCAGTTCCACGAGGAGGAGCCAGATGTTCAGCACAGACATGGGCGCGACCGCGAGTTACCGCATCATTGCCCGCGGATGGGGATCCGGCTGGGCGCGGACCTACAGCGCTTCCCAACACGATCACGCCGGAAGTCGCAACCCTGAGCCTCGTGACGTCGGCAGGACCCTGCGTCCCCGTGGCGCGAGCGAAGCTCACGAGAATCGTCGTGGTCTGGGATTGTCTGCCGATGACCTATCCTGACCCGCGAGGGCAATGAGTCATGAAACTGAGGCCTCTAGCGGCCGATGACCGTGTCGGGACCCGGATCGGGGAGTACCAGATCGATGCGCTCATTGGCGTGGGCGGGATGGGCAAGGTCTATCGAGCGACCGCCGCTGACGGTAGCCCGGTCGCGCTGAAGGTCGTGAAGGAGGACCTGGCGCGTGATGAGACCTTCAGGCGCCGCTTCATGCGGGAGGCTCGGATCGCTCAGACGGTGCGCAACCCCCATCTGGTCTCGGTGCGAGACATCGGCGAGCACGACGGCCTTCCGTTCCTGGCCGCCCAGTTCATCGAAGGCGTTGCGCTCGATCAGAAGCTCGAGCTCGAGGGTCGACTCGGTCTCGCCACGATTGTGAAGATCTGCGCTCAGGTGGCGGCCGGCCTCCAAGCGTTGTGGGAGGCCGGAATGGTCCACCGCGACGTCAAACCCGCCAACATCCTGCTCGACCTGAATGGAAACGCGTACATCACGGACTTCGGGCTCGCCAAGGACAGCGCCGCGAGCGTGCTGACGCGACCAGGCCAGCCACTCGGATCGATGGACTACATGCCACCAGAGCAGATCCGGGGCGAGCCGGTGACCGGCGCGGCGGACGTTTACTCGCTTGGCTGCGTGGTGTTCGAGTGCGTGGCCGGACACCCCCCATTCGCCGATCAGCAGGGAATGCGTGTGCTGTGGGCTCACCTCCAGGACGAGCCTCCGGACCCAGCGGCGCAGCGAACTGACATACCCCCTCAGTTCGCGCGGGCGGTGAAGGCTGCCCTGCGAAAGGAGCCCGCCGATCGACCCTCCACCAGCATCGACTATGCGCGCTCACTCTCAGAGGCTGCCGGCATCCCGATCGTGGATGCAGCCACCTGGCCCGGCACGGCATGAGAACTGCTCGCCGCCTCGTTATGCACAACATCGGCTGCGCTGCGCGGCCCGCCCTTGTCGTCCTCGCACTCCTCGCCGCTGGATGCGGCTCAGGCTCTGATTTGCCGTCTCGCTCCGCGACCCAGACCCAGACCACAACCTCTCCACCGGATTCCGGTGGCACATTGCATATCGTGATGCAGAGCCTCTACTTCACCCCTACCACCGTCGATGCCAAGGTCGGGCAGACGGTCGTGTGGACGAACGAAGACAGCACACCGCACAACGTGACGTACGTGAGCGGGCCGAGATTCAGGTCCTCCCGCCCGATGATGAGACCGGGTGCGAAGTTCTCGCTCAGGCTCACGCAGCCCGGGACAATCCACTACTTCTGCACGCTCCATCCATGGATGAAGGCGACGATCGTCGTCTCCCCTTGATCGTCGCGTGAATCAGGTCAGCGTGCCGGCTGTCGATCGCGGGTCGCTGAGCGTCGTGGCGTCGACCGCCACCAGGTGGCAGATCAGCGCGAAGCCGGTCGCCGGCGCCAGCGCGACGTAGCGGTGCAGGGCGACGGTGTACGTCGTTGTCACGGGCTGTCCTCGTCCCGGCGCGGCCGCCGTCGCGCTCGCGACCAGCGGGCCGCAGAGCGCGGGCGCAGTCGCTTCGCCTGGCAAGCTGCTGTTGAGATCGCTTCGATCCAGAACGTCGTCGTAGATGCCGTTGTGGTTGTAGTCGATGCCGTGAACGATGATGACGGCATTGCCCGCACGGATCGCGCCGGCGACCCCCGGGGGGATCGTGAACTGCCGCGCGTAGCGGATGTCCCCGACGGTCGGATAGCGCGTGAAATCGACGATGCTTCTCGGACTTGTATCGCCTCGAGAGGTCAGCGAAACCTGCGGCGGCCCATAGAACTTGATCCCGTCGCCCGTGCTGATCGACAGGTGCCCATTGTGCGGACTCGCCGCCGACGCGGGCGGACATATGCCGCGACCGCCGGCGTGTATGTGGAGCGCGTGCGGTGAACCGTTGAGCAGGCCGTTCGTGTCGAGGGTCACCGACACGACGTCGCCGTTCAGCCGGACGGTCGCGCTGCCGCTGCCCGTAACGCGGTTCGTCGGCACGGGCCGCGCCGCCGACACGAACGGCTGTCCCGCCGGCTTCGGGGGATGGTGGACGACAGCGGAGCTTGGGGAGGAACTGCCCGAGGTCAACACGATCACCGCGACGGCCGCCCCGATGATCAGCACCAGGGCCGCGAGGATCGCCGTGCGAGAACGGTGCGGCGAGCTTCCGGCCGCGCCCCCTTTGGGTGCACCGTTGCCGGACCCGGGTGGTGGAGCCGGGGGCACAGCGGAGTGCGCAAGCGCGCCGGCCGAGGTCGGCGGGAGCACCGAGGCTGCTGGCGGCCCACTGATCCTCGTCTGCGATGGCCTGACGGGCTCTGAAACGTCCGCTCCCGGTGCGGTATCGGCATGCGCCGGTGGTATCACCTCGCTGAGTCCGGCCACTGCCGCGGCCTCTTCCGGCGCGCTCGGCCTCGGCGTGGTTTCGGGAGGTTGGCTGAGCGCCGTGGCGGCGGGTTCGCTGGGCGGTGGTGCCGTTGCAGGAGGTTGGTTGAGTGCCGTGGCGGCAGGTTCGCTGGGAAGTGTGGCTTCGGGCGGTTGGGCGAGCGACGTGGCATCTTCGGCTTCGCCGCGCGCCGTCGCTTCACGCAGTTCGACCAGTCCTGACGGCTCGGCTTCGGGAAGCGGCGTTGCCTCGCCGGTGCCGACGATCGTCGGAGGTGACGTGTCACGCATTCCTCTCAACGCCGCGGCCGCATCGCGTGCGAAGTCTCCCGCCGAGAGATAGCGCTCGTTCGGCTCCTTCGCCATCGCCTTCTCGAGCACGGGAGCGAATGCGGGGTACGTGTCGCTGATGCCGCCGTCGAGCCGTGGCGGAGGCTCGTGCACGTGAGCGAACAGGGTCGCGACCGAGTTGTCACGCTCATACGGCACCCTGCCGGAGAGCATCTGGTAGAAGACGCAGCCGAGGGCGTAGATGTCGGTCCGCGCATCGGTTTGCGAGCCGGCGATCTGCTCCGGCGCCATGTAATCGACGGTTCCGACCACGGATCCTTTCACGGTCAGCCCCGAGGCGGTGTCGAACTTCTTCGCGAGCCCGAAGTCGGTCAGATACGCGTGCTCCTCGCCATCCTTCACCGTGATGAGGATGTTTGCCGGCTTGACGTCTCGATGTACGAGTCCGCGGCGGTGCGCGGCGTCGAGGGCGGACGCGGCCTGCTCAAGGAGATCGACGGACCGCGTTGGCTCGATCGCTCCCTGCTTGAGCAGGATCTCGCGTAGATCAGTACCGGTCACGAAGTCCATCACGAAGAACAGCAGCCCTTCGTGCTCGCCGGCATAGTGGATTCCGACGACGTTGGGATGGTGCAGCGAGGCGGCGATGCGCATCTCGCGCCTGAACCGATTGCGGAACTGCTCGTCCTCGGCCAGCGCGGGGGCCAATACCTTCAACGCGTAGATCCTGTTCAGCGCGACGTTCGTCGCGCGGTAGACGAGCCCCATACCGCCGCGGCCGATCAGTTCGTCGATCCGATAGCCGCCGACTACGGAGCCCCGTTGCAGCTCGTCGCCTCTCACTGCCATCTGTGGATCCTCTCAGGAGCCGGCGCGCGATGGCAAGGAATATTGCGCTTCTCAGCTCTCCCTCGCACGCCCTGTGAGCTTAGCGGCGCTGGCCTCGGAGTCAAGACGGGGCCGACGCCAGGGCCGAGCGGCCCGGCCAGCGCGCTCTCCTACCGCAGGGGCCCGGCCATCACGCTCGACTACCGCCAGCAGACCATGAACAGGTCGTGTTCGCCGAGGAGCCCCTTGAAATGATGCTCGCCCCGGGGCTCGAACTGAAAGCTCGGATCGGTCTCCGTGTACTGCTTGAGCGTCGACGAGACGAGGATCTCGCCGGCCTCGGCGTACGCCGCGATCCGCGAGGCGAGCACGACGTTACGCCCCAGAAGCTCGTCAGAGCCTGCGATGACGAACCCGGAGTGCAGCCCGACGCGCAGAGCGAGGGCCTGCGGCGCGCCGTCGTTGTCGGGGCCGCTGAAGGTGCGCTGCAGCTCGACAGCGGCATGAAGACCGCCGTGGGCGCTGTTGAACGAGGCCAAGAACCCGTCGCGCTCGAACTTGACCACCTGCCCGTCATGATGGGCTACGACCCGCTCGACGAGCAGATGATGGCCGCTGATCAGCCGCTCCCAGCGCTCTGGTCCCAGCTGAGACGCGACCGCGCCGGCATCAGCGATGTCGCTCAGCATCAGGGTGAGTGCTCCATCCGGGGAGCTCATCCTGCTGACGACTGGCGTCAGGGGCTCGAGCGCCGAAGCGATCACGTCAATCGAGCTCAGGTCCGTCGGAGGTTTCACATCGAGTCCTTTGCGCCCCACCACAATCGCGGCGAGCATACCTTGACACCGATCCTGGACGGCAGCAGAATCGCCCGTTGGCGATGACGGGGGCTCCTGAGTCCGGGAATCACATCAGCGCGTTCCCACCGATCGGTGAGTACGCGTTCCTGTCCGACTGCCAGACGACCGCGCTGATCGCGCCCAACGGCAATCTCGAGTGGTTGTGCCTTCCGCGAATGGACTCGCCGAGCGTGTTCGGCGCGATCCTCGATCGTGACGCAGGAGGCTTCCGCGTCGCTCCCGCTGACGTCAACGTTCCCGCGGCCCGGCGCTACATACCGGGAACGATGGTGCTCGAGACCAGCTGGGAGACGCGGATGGGGTGGGTGATCGTGCGCGATGCGCTCAGCATCGGTCCTTGGCACCACCACACCGAGCGATCACACGCTTACGCGCGCTCGCCCACTGACCACGACGCGGACCACGTCATGTTGCGTCTGATCGAATGCGTGCAAGGTTCGGTCGAGATCAAGCTTGAGTGCGAGCCGGCGTTCGACTACGGAGGACTCGCTGCCGACTGGTGCTACGGTGGCTCGGGATACACCGAGGCGATCGCGCGGTCAGAGGGGATGGACCTCGAGCTGCGACTCGTGACCGACCTCCGGCTCGGGTTCGAGGGGCCGCGCGCACGCGCCCGGACGATGCTGCACGAGGGCGAGGTCGCGTTTGTCGCGCTCGGCTGGTCACAGCACCCACTGCCGAGCAGCTACGCGGAGGCTGCAGCCTGGCTGGCGCGCACCGGGCGCTTCTGGCAGGAGTGGCTGAAGCACGGAACCTTCCCCGACCACCGGTGGCGCTCGCACCTGCAGCGCAGCGCGCTGACCCTCAAGGGCCTCACCTATACACCATCGGGGGCGATGATTGCTGCGGCCACGACGTCGCTGCCGGAGACGCCGGGCGGCGATCGCAACTGGGACTACCGCTACAGCTGGATCCGCGACTCCACCTTCATGCTCTGGGCGCTCTATACGCTCGGTTTCGATGAGGAGGCAAATGACTTCTTCTACTTCGTCGCGGATGTGGTCGAGGCTGAGGAGGGAGAGCTCCAGGTCATGTACGGGATCGGTGGCGAGAGCAAGCTCCAGGAGCAGGAGCTCGAGCACCTTTCCGGCTACGGCCACGCGCGGCCCGTGCGGATCGGAAACGGCGCGTACAACCAGAAGCAGCATGACGTCTGGGGCGCGGTGCTGGACTCGATCTACCTGCACACCCGTTCACGCGATCAGCTCCCGGACCGGCTGTGGCCGATCATCAAGCGGCAGGTGGAGGCTGCTCTGGCCCACTGGCGCGACCCCGACCGCGGGATCTGGGAGGTCCGCGGCGAGCCCCAGCACTTCACCTCATCGAAGCTGATGTGCTGGGTCGCCGCCGACCGGGGCGCGCGGCTGGCACGGATCCGCGCCGACGAGGCTACAGCGAGGGGCTGGGAGACAGCCGCCAGTGAGATTCACGCAGACATCTGCGCGAATGGCCTAGATCAGCGCGGGGTGTTCGTTCAGCACTACGACACGGAGGCGCTGGACGCCTCGGTGCTGCTGATGCCGCTGGTGCGTTTCCTTCCGCCTGACGACAAGCGGATCCGCGACACCGTCCTGGCGATCGCCGAGGAGCTGACCGAGGAAGGCCTCGTCTTGCGCTACCGCGTCGACGAGACCGACGATGGGTTCGCCGGCGAGGAGGGGACGTTCACAATCTGCTCGTTCTGGTTGGTCTCGGCGCTCGTCGAAATCGGACAGTTGGCGCGTGCTCGTGGCCTGTGCGAAAAGCTGCTCTCGTACGCGAGCCCCCTGGCGCTATACGCCGAGCAGCTCGACCCGTTCACGGGCCGGCACCTCGGTAACTTCCCCCAAGCCTTCACGCATCTGGCGCTGATCAACGCGGTCGTACACATCATCACCGCCGAGCGCCAACTTGAGCTGCGCGTGCTCGCACGCGAGCCCGAACTGGACCGGCCCGGTACGAGCCTGTGAACGAGCAAAAGCCCGCAGCGGGGGCCTGACCTCGGTTAGAGTCGCCAGAGGGCTCAGTCGCGTCGAGAGGCACTGGTTCTGTGCAAACGGTCAAACCGCGGGAAGGGAACTCCTTGGGAGTGCTCTTTCGCCGCCTGCGCGGTGCTCATGAGGCCGAGCTCTTCGGCCCACGTGGCCACCTTCCGCGACGGGGTGAGCCCGACACGAGCCGCAACACCGCCCTGCTCGTCCTCGTCGGGCTCATCCTCGCGGGACTGGCGTTGCGCTTGGCCGTGCCGCGGGGGATCTGGCTCGACGAGGCGATCAGCATCCACCAGGCGCGCCTCTCGCTGCACGACCTGTTCCGCAACCTCTACAACGGTGACCGGCAGCCGCCCCTCTACCACCTGGCGCTGTGGTTGACCATCCGCGCTTTCGGCCACGGCGAGTTTGCCGTCCGGCTTCCCTCGCTGATCGCGGGGACGCTCGTGATCCCTGTTCTCTACGAGCTGGGGCGGGAGCTGTACGACCGCCGTACCGGCCTGATCGCGGCGGCGTTCGCCGCCGTCTCGCCGGTGCTCATCTGGTACGCGCAAGAGGTGCGGATGTACGAGTTCGTGGCGCTCTTCGGCCTGCTCGCTCTGTTGACGCAGCTGCGAGTCATACGCGACGCGACCATGATCAACTGGGCGGCTTACATCCTCGCTACCGCCGCTCTCCTCTGGTCGCACTACTTTGGCCTGCTCTTGATCGGTGTGCAGCAGCTCGTCTTTGTCGCGGTCCTCGTCCACCGGAAGCGAAGCGGCCAGCCCGTAAAGCGACTGGCACTGGGCTTTGCCTATTCAGCCGCGATCCTCGCCATGCAGCTCGTGCCCCTCTTTGTGTTCGCCCATCACCAGTACCAGGTCACGTCCGGTGCGGCCGGCTCGCCGAGCGGGACCTACGACCTCCTATCCTTCTACTCCGTCCTCGCGAACATGGCCTGGGCGCTGTGGGGCTATCAGCCTGATGCAACGACCGTGCTCCTGGCGGCGATGTGGCCGTTGTTCCTGCTCGGCTCGCTGGTCTTGCTCGGCCGCGGTGGATCGCGTCAGACGATGAGCCTCGCCGCCGCCGCCATCGCCCTCGTCGTGCTTCTAATCGCCGTGTCCGCGTTCGACCGCTCACTGTTCGAGCTGCGCAACTTCCTGATCCTCGTTCCCCTCGTGCTCCTCCTCATCGCGCGGCTCGTCACCGGCTGGATACGCAAACCGACGGCACGGTTACTGGTCGCCGGCGTCGTCGTGCTGACATTGCTCGTCGGCTTGGCCGATGAGCAGCTGAACACGGGCAATCCCCGGCTGTTCGACTTCCGCGGCGCGATCCAACACATCAGGGCGGATGCCGGGCCGAGCAGTCTCGTCCTCTTCGAGCCGGCCGACATGCGCTATGTGCTCGAGTACTACGCCCCCGACCTTCGGAGGCAGCCCCTCTCCCAAGCCGTGATCGCAAGCAGGGAGGGGAGCCCCGTGTTCGTCCTCGCCTCGTTCCAGAGCAACAAGGCGTTCTTTGATGCGACGAACAAGGTGGTTGGACAGCTCATGTTCTTCCGACAGCTCGTCCGCCGCTTCAAAACGCCCCAAACGATCGTCTGGGAGTTTCAATGAGCAGTCGGCCCTGGGACGTCCGCCTTCGCCGGGTCACGTGGGAGCCCGTGCCGCGCAACTGGAGCGTGCGCCGGCGAGTGCGCATCCTGATCCTGCTCGGGGCGCCCTGCGCCGTGTGGTATTTCGGCTGGCTGCTCAACCCGGACCGTGTCGGCACCCCCTACCTGTATGGCATCCTGATCGCTGCCGAGCTCTTCAACCTGATGCAGGCGCTGGGCTTCTGGTGGACCGTTTCCAACGAGCGGGTGCGGGAGAAGCGAGCACCGAGCCAGCGGTTGGCCGTCGACGTCTTCATTCCCGTCTACAAGGAGCCGCCGGATATCGTTGATCTCACGGTCGCGGCCGCCGTCGGCCTCCGGGGCGCGGACGTGAGGGTCCATGTGCTGGACGACGGCAACGACGACGCCATGCGCGACCTCGCCATCCGGCACGGCGTGGGCTACATCCGGCGCGCGGAGCACACCGGAGCGAAGGCGGGCAACATCAACCATGCCCTGACCAAGACCTCCGCCCCGTTCATCGCCGTCTTCGACTCCGACCACGTGGCGGACCCTGCCTTCCTCGAGGCCACCCTCGGCTGGATGGAGGACCCCAAGATCGCGTTCGTTCAGACGCCGCAGTACTACGCCAACACCGAGCACAATCGCATCGCGGCGGCGTCCTGGGCCCAGCAGGCATTGTTCTTCGGAGCCATCTGTCGCGGCAAGGACGGGCTCAACGCCGTCTTCTGCTGCGGCACCAACGTGTTGTTCCGGCGGGAGGCGTTCGAGAGCGTGGGCGGGTTCCCGACGAACTCGCTCACCGAGGACTTCGAGCTCTCGATCCACCTGCACGAGCAGGGCTGGAGCTCGGCATACGTGCCGGATGTGCTCTCGCGCGGCCTCGGCCCCGAGGACACCGCCGCCTACGTCTCCCAGCAACAGCGCTGGGCCAGGGGCTGTCTATCGGGCATCCCGCGCGCGCTGCGAGCACGGTTGCCCCTGCGCCTCAAGGCGCAGTATCTGCTCTCTGGCCTGTACTTCCTCTCCGGGTGGACCGTCCTCATCTACATGAGCTTCCCTGTGATCCGGCTGCTCGGCGGTGGCCAGCCCATCGGTCACATCGACGCTCCCGTGTTCCTGCTCCACTTCGTGCCCTATTACGCCGTTGCACTGACCATGGCGGCGGTTGCCGGCGCCGGCTCCTATACCTTCGCCGCCTTTGCGCTGTCGGCCGCAAACTTCTGGATCCACGTGCTCTCCACGATCTTCACGGTGCTACGCAAGAAGGGTTCATTCGTCGTGACCCCGAAGAAGGGCGCCGAGGCTCGCCAGCCGGCGGCGGTGATGCCGGCGCTCGTGGCCGTAGGGATACTGGTCGCGGCCAGCATCTACGGACTGGCTCGCAATCCAGACGCCGCCACGATCAACAACGTCTCCTTCGCCATGGTTCACGTCTCGATCCTCATGACCGGGTGCTGGGCGGCGCTCCAGAAACCGCCCGCTCCAGTCGCCGGGTCTTTCGAGCCCGCGAAAGTCGCCGCGTGAGCCGGCCGGTGCGAGATGTAGTCGTGGTGGTCGTGGCGTTGGCGCTGGCAGGGGTCGCGCTGTTCTTCCTCACCGGGTGCGGTGGGACAAGCTTCACCCAGAGCTCGACTTCGCAGCTTCAGGCCCAGCCCCAGGAGATGGCTGTTGCCGCCGCCCGACACTTCCTGGACCGCTACGTCACCCCCGACGGACGCGTCTCGCGGCTCGATCAAGGGGGCGATACCGTCGGCGAGGGACAGGCATACGGCATGTTGCTGGCGGCCGCCGCCGGCGACTCGCGCCGCTTCGACGCGATCTGGGGGTGGACGAAGAACAATCTTCGGCGCCCTGACGGGCTGATCTCGTTCCTATGGGTCCATGGTCGCGTGCAAGATCCCCAGGCGGCCTCTGACGCCGACCTCGACGCCAGCCGCGCCCTGCTGGTCGCGGGTTGCCGCTTCCACCGCCCGGACCTACGGCAGGAGGCGCTTGAGCTTGGTAACGCCATCATGCGCGTCGAGGTCGGTTCTGCATCGTTCCAGGGCGCACCGGTGCTGACGGCCGGTCCCTGGGCAATCAGCCCGCCACCGGTCACGGTGGACCCCAGCTACTTCTCGCCCGCAACGTTCCTGGCGCTGCGCGCCGCGTCGAAGGACCCCCGCTGGGGCGATCTGGCAGCGAGCTCGCGCTCGATCACGAGCGAATTGATGCCCGCTCCGGGGCGGCTGCCGCCGGACTGGGCGAGGCTCGAGGGTGACAAGCCCGTGCCAATTGGCTCGCCGAGCGCCCCGCAGACGCCTGGGGTGTTCGGTTTCGATGCTGTGCGCACGCTTGTCCGGATGGCCGAGGATCCGGACCCGGCCGGCCGGCGGATCGCCGCCCGGGCATGGCCCGTCTTCGAGGGGCAAGACCCCACAACGCTGCCGGTCGAGCACGACCTCTCCGGACGGCCGATCGGTCACACACTGCATCCCGTCGTGCTCGTGGCCGCGGCCGGGGCGGCCGATGCCGCCGGACACCCGGCTGCCCGAGACGGCCTGCTCGGCGAGGCCGAGGCCCTCGATCGGCGGTCGCCGACCTACTACGGCGCTGCCTGGGTGGCACTTGGCCGGATCATGCTCACCACCAAGCTCCTCGACGCCTGCTCGTAGCCGCTAACTGACGCTCACGGTGCCTCGCCGATGGCCGCAAGCACGCTCGCGCGGAAGGCCGCCGCCGTGGGACGAGCGTCCGGCGCCTTGGCCATCGCACGCCGAAGGACGTCCTCGAGCGCAGGGGGCACGTCAGGGCGCCGTTCGCGCACCGAGGGCGGCTCGGCGTTGACCTGGGCCCACATCTTGGCCATCCCGCCCTTCTGGTCCGCGAACGGGGGCTCGCCCATGAGCATCTCGAAGAGCACGCAGCCGAGGCTATACACGTCGCCTCGCGCGTCGGGCTCGCTGCCTTCGATCTGCTCCGGCGCCACGTAGTCGACGGTTCCCAGCATCTGATCCGCCGCTGTGAGGCCCGCGGCCGTCTCAGCCCGTTTGGCCAGGCCGAAGTCCGTGAGGTAGACGTGACCTTCAGAGGTCAGGATCACGTTTGAGGGTTTGACGTCCCGGTGAACGAGTCCCTGCTCGTGGGCCATCTCGAGTGCGGCGGCGATCTGAGCGGCCGTCCGGGCCGCCCGTCCAGGCTCGAAGGGACCATCGCGGTGAATCAGCGTGCCGAGCTCGGTCCCCTCCACCCATCGCGTGACGATGTACACGGTCCCGTCCTGTTCGCCTGCCTCATAGAGTGGGGCGACGTTGGGGTGGTCGAGCGAGGCAACGGCTCTGGCCTCCCGCCGCAGACGCTCACGAACCACGGGGTCGCGCGCCACATCGCGCTCGACCACCTTGAGTGCCACGGGCCGATCGAGCCGCAGCTGGCGAGCGCGGTAGAGGATCCCGATCCCGCCCAGGCCGACGACGCTCTCGACCTCGTATCCTGCAAAAGTCGAGCCGGGAGCAAGCATGCCGGCTAGAGGTCGCTCTCGGAGATGAGCCCCTCGGAAAACGCCCGCTCGACGAGGCGGACCCGCATCTCGGCCTGGGGCAACTTGGCGACGCTCAGCTTCGCGTACAGCACGCGGAGATGGGCACGCACTTCACCGACCGAGAGGAACAGCTGCTCAGCGATCTCCTCGTCGCTCGCGGGACTTGCGAAGCTGCGACCTCTGTACGGACGGCACAGTGCCGCCAGGACGCGGCGCTGGGTGGTCGACAGTCCCACCGCGGCTGGGGTTCCGCCGACGTTCGCCGACCCCGATTGCTTTCGCGCCGGCGCGCGGAATGTGATCGTCGTGGTCCCGAATCGAAGTGTGTCGCCATCGTTCAGGCGTCGCTTGCCGCTCACGCGCTCGCCATTGACGAACGTCCCGTTGCTGGAGAGGCCATCATCGACGAGCACCCAAGCGTCCCCGACGCGCTCGAACCGGGCGTGCAGGCGCGAGACCTGATCGTCCCAGTCCAGCACGAGATCCGACGTGGGCCGGCGGCCGACCGACGCGGAATCCGATTCAGGACCGAAGACGAAGAGCTGCTGTCTGTCATCCCGGCCCCTGAACAGCAGGAACGCGCGTCCCGAGCGCTCGGCCTGGGCGAGGGCCCTAGAGTCCGATATGGACTGGGCGTCGGCGGGAGGGTTTGCTGACACTCCGCGCATTATCTACGGGCAACCCAGTGGCGTCGAGCCGACGGTGCTGGTCTACGCGTTAGGCTCTGATACTGATGGTCGGCGAACTGCTGCGGGTTACCGAGGGTAAGCAGCGCGGGAAGCTGCTGAGCGTCGAAGGGAACCTGCTGCTGGGACGCCTGGCTCCTGGGGGCGAAGGAAGGCTCGGCGGCGATCCTAAGATCTCACGCCGCCATGCCCTCATCTCGCGGGGGGCCGATGGGCGGCTCACGATCGACGATCTCGGATCGGCGAATGGGACGTTCGTAAACGACGAGCAAATCGACGGTCCGCGGACGCTCGAGGTCGGCGATGTCATCAGACTGGGGAGGACGGTCCTGGAGGTGGCCGCAGGCGCCGGCGACGCGCCGGAACAGTCGCCGCCCCCGACGGAAGCGCCCGCGAGCGAGCTCCCTAGCTCCGAGACCGATGAGGTCCTGGTGGTCACCGCCGGCGGTGCGTTGGGCCACCGGTTCACAGTGACGGACGAGCTCGTCATCGGGCGCGGGGTGAGCGGACAGGGGAGGCTGAGCGACGATCCCGAGCTTTCGCGCCGCCACGCCCGCGTTGCGCGCGACGCAAGCGGCCGGCTGACCATCGAGGACCTCGGATCCGCGAACGGGACATTTGTGAACAACGGGCGTGTTCGCGGCCGCCAGGTGCTCAAGCTGGGCGACTCGGTACGAGTCGGCTCGACGACCCTCGAGCTGACTGGTGTCGGCCGGGCGGCGCCCTCCTCGGCCCCGGCAGCCTCGGCCGCTCCACCCTCGCCAATCCCGGTCGCCGCGCCGCCCTCGGCGGTCCCGTCCGCTCCGGCGGGTGCGGGCTCCCCGGTACACCCGGTCAAGAGTCCCCGTCCTCTCGCGGTCCCCGCAGGCCGGAGCGAGCTGGCCCCCGAACTTCCGCGGGGCTCGGTGTTTGCAGGGTGCCGCATCGAGGAGGTGATCGGCCGCGGAGACATGGGCGTCGTCTACCGAGCCGAGGAGCTCGCGCTTGAGCGCCGGGTGGCGCTCAAGCTCATCGTCCCCGAGTACTCCAGCGACGAAAGATTCCGCGAACGCTTCCGGCGGGAGTCGAGGATCGCCGCCGCCATCGATCACCCGAACATCCTTCCGGTCTTTGATGCCGGCGACGAGGCCGGCGTGCTCTACATCATGATGCGGATCGTGGAGGGCCCCGATGTGGGCGAGGTGATCGCGACGCAGGGGCGCCTTGAGCCCCTGAGGGCTGCGCGCATTGTGCGTCAGGTCGGCGCTGCGCTCGATGCGGCCCACGCTCGCGGGATGCTCCACCGCGACGTGAAGCCCTCGAATGTCCTGCTTGGCCAGAGAGACCACGTGTACCTCAGCGACTTTGGGCTCGCGAAGCCTGCTGACTCAGCCGGTGGGCTCACGCGGCAAGGGACCGTCGTCGCACGCGCGGAGTACGTGGCGCCGGAGCAGATCTTGAACCAGCGCGTCGATGCACGCGCGGACATCTACGCGCTGGGGTGCCTGCTGTTCGAGGTACTCACCGGGGAGCCGCCGTTCGCCAGAGGAGGGGGGCGCCTGGGACCGCTGGCCCATCTCGAGGCCCCGCCGCCGGCCCCCCTCGATCTGTGCCCGGACCTGCCTCGGGAGTTCAACGACGTGGTGCGCCGAGCGATGGCCAAGGATCCAAGCGAGCGGTATCCGTCGGCTGGCGACCTCGGGCAGGCTGCGCTGGTCGCAGCCGGGGGGCTGCGGCGCGCGCGTCAATGGTCCATCGTTGCGACCGGCGAGGCGGCTCCCTTTGTGGACGAACCGGTTGCGGGGGCGCCGGCAGCCGCGTCACGGGTAGGGGTGCCGGAGAGCGCTCAGGCGGGCGGTCCCGGCGTGCTTCGCTGGGCGATCGCGCTGGCTGGCCTAGCGATGGTTGCGGCAGGTATGGTCGCCGCACTGCATGGCATCTCGACCCTCTGAGGGCCGGCAATCACCCCGGTGGCGAGTGAGCAGCCCGCTGAGCGTAATAGTCCTTCACGAACGCTCCGTAGCCGTTCGCAGGTCGCCCGCCGAAGCCCCGGATCAACGTCCCGCAGGTGCCCCAGGTATCCCAGGTCCACGCGGCGTAGCCGACGCCGTGGGCATCGGCCCATTGAAGAAACGTCGAGATGTTGCGCGACCCGCAGCTGGAGGCGTCGTACGTCTCGCCGGTCTCACCGAAGATCAGCGGTACCTGGCTGGCCACCGGCGCCATGGTCTCGTCCAGGCATGACGTTGAACTGCAGGCGTTCTTGCCGTAGACGTGCGCCTCGGCAACCAGCTGGTGCAACGGGTCTCGCGGCTCGTAGGCCAGCCACTGCGTCATGTCGTTCGCGTAGTTGATGCCCGGGAGTGCGATCGGCCCGCGGTATCCGGTGGCTCGCATGACGTTCACCGCCTGCTGCGTGCCAGCCGTCCGGTAGTGCCACGTGGTTGGTCCGTGGCTTGCCGCGCAGAAGCCGCCACGCAACAAGCAGCGGGCATTGATGACCGGCTCGCCCCACGGCGCGAGCAGGACATCAGGATCGTTCTTGAACGTGGCGGCCATGCTCGCCCACATCGCCGGCGAGTGGTCCTCGTCCGGAGCGCGCGGCTGATGGTTCGCGCGGATGTGTCCCGGCGCTGCCCAGATGAGCGAGATCTCGGCGTAGATGCCGTGGCGGTGCAGCAGGTTGACGTACTTGACGATCGCCCGGCGATAGCTCTGGCCTCCGTACGCGCGTCTGACCCCGTTGATGCCCAGCCAGCAGTCCTCGTTGAGGAGAACGCGCACGAAGTTGACGTGCCAGGCGGCAATGGCACTGACGGACGCCTCGTCACTGGGCCCGTCGAAGATCCCCCACCCCTCGATACAGGCGAACTCGGTCCCGGACCGGTTGACACCGCGCAGGATCACAGGCTGGCCGCCCGCACCCAGCAGGTATCGGCCCGAGACGCGGAGCCCCGGCAACGTCGGCGCGGCGCCAGCCACGCTCGTCGACAACGCTCCGACACAAAGCAGCACGACCGCCGTCGCGAGCACAGGTGAAGCGAATCGCGCGCCCCGATTCATTGCACGTGATTATCGCAGCCATTGCAGGCCACTCTCGTTCTGTGCAACGGCGATTTCGCCTCGAGCGAGGCCTTGGCATCGATGGTCACACACGAAACCCGTCGAACGAACGTCTTGAGTGCCACCGGTTCTTGGACGGCCCGTGTCCTGCCGTCGGGGCCGAACTGCGCCGGACAGCACTTGCGGTCGTTGCGGGGCTTTCCCTTTCCGCAGTGCGCCCGAGGGACTCTCCACGGACCATACAGTCCACAAGGCCGTCGACCTTGTATGCGCCGCGTGGATGCTTGTGCTGGCGTCCAGAGCGTCCCAATTTGGAGGTTCCGTGGGTGCATTGGACGGATTGGACGCAATGGGTGTTGTCACGGGTGGTGTCACGGCCGGCCTGGTCGCATCGCGACCGAGCGGTGCGGTATTCGTACCCGCATGTCGTTTGAGATCGCGCTGAAGGAGGGCAGGCTGGAGGACGCGCGCGCGATGGTCGACGAACTCGCGTGCGAGCCGGACACCGGCGGGCTGCGGTTGCCGGAGTGCTATGCGGATCTCGCTCAGGCGTTCGATCGCCGCGGGCAGCATGACGATGCGATTGCCGCGATGGATCGCGCGATCAGGCATGGGTGGAGTGGTAGGCCGGATCCGCGTTGCCGTTACCGGTTGGGCGGAGGGATTGACTGGCCTCCCGGACGCAACGAGCCGTGCTGGTGCGATGGGCCACGAGATAGCTGGGTTCGTTCCGTTCCGATCATCCCGAGAGGCGCCGCGAGTGGCGAATCGACGCTCGCTGCGGAAGTCGTCGGCCCGCCAGCGGCCAGCCGCGGCCCCGAAGCCATGGCCGAGTCGGAAGCGCGGATGGCGCTCGCTGGCGTTCAGACCGGTTCTCGGAGAAAGAGCTCGTCAGAAGCAGACCAAGGCTCAAACGCTGATCGCGCGCCGGCGTACCAACGCTGAGTGATCGGGTAGGGGGGGCGGCGATGGCTTCGCGCTCGCTTCCCGGGTGGAGTAACAGAGGGAAGACAGACAGACAGGTCTGTCTGCTACGGTGCCACCCCATCGTATCCCTACCCCTCAGGAGCCCGACATGAAGATCGCTGTCCTCGGAACGGGCATGGTCGGTCGTGCACTAGCCGGCCGCGCCGCGAACCTAGGCCACGACGTGGCCATCGGCACCCGCGACCCACAGGCTACGCTCGCCCGCACCGACACCGACCAGATGGGCACCCCGCCCTTCAGGGCGTGGCAGGCTGACCACCCCGACATTGCGCTATTGCCATTTGCCGATGCCGCCGCCCAGGGCGAGCTGGTCGTCAACGCCACCTCGGGCGGTGGCGCGCTCGAGGTCCTGCGGCTCGCGGGCTCCGAGCATCTGGCCGGCAAGGTGCTGATCGACGTCGCCAACCCGCTGGACTTCTCCAAAGGGTTTCCCCCCACCCTGTCGGTCAAGGACACGGACTCGCTCGCCGAGCAGATCCAGCGCGCGTTCCCCGAGGCCCGGGTGGTCAAGACGCTCAACACGCTCAACGCGACCCTGATGGTCGAGCCGGCCAAGCTCGCCGACGGCGATCACAGCATCTTCCTCAGCGGCGACGACGCCGGCGCGAAGGCTACGGTGACGGAGCTGCTGCGCAGCTTCGGCTGGCGCGACATCATCGACCTCGGTGACCTGAGCACCGCCCGCGGCACCGAGATGCTGCTGCCGATCTGGCTGCGCCTGATGAACGCCCTCGGCACGCCCGCGTTCAACTTCAAGATCGTGCGATGACGGCCCGGCCGAGCGCGCGAGACCGCATCTTGGATACCGCGTTCCGGCTCTTCTACGCCCACGGGATTCGCGGCGTCGGGGTCGACACGATCATCGCCGAGTCCGACGTCGCCAAGGCCACGCTCTACAAGCACTTCCCCAGCAAGGACGAGCTGGCGCTCGCCTACCTCGACCGGGCCGACGCCGCGTGGCTCTGCGCTCTGCGCACCGCAGCGCAGGCCGCCGGGCCACGCCCGCGAGACCAGCTCGTGGGGATGTTCGACGCGCTGGCCACCACCTGCCGCCGCGACGGCTATCACGGCTGCGCATTCATCAACACCGCCGCCGAAGTTCCGCCCGGCAGCCCGGTGCACGTGCGGACTGTCGCCCACAAGCAGGCCGTCCGCGACTGGATCCGCGACCTCTCCGCACAGGCCGGCGCCCGCAATCCCGACGCCCTGGCCGGGGGCCTGACCCTGATCCTCGACGGCGCCCTCTCGGCCGGTGTCCTGGACGCCGACCCCGCGGTACCGGCCGCCGCCGCACACGCCGCCGCCGCACTTGTCGACGCGCTCTGCCCTCCACCTCCCTCAGCCGATCAGGGACGGCCCGATTGACCCGAAGCCTGCCCTGCGCGGCGCGCGGCGGGGGAGACCTCGGCGAGCGCTTCGTCGGAGCCGCGGGCCGCTTCCTCGGACGGAAATCTCCGGGCGCGACGACGGCCTGAGGCATCCCGCCAACGCACCTTCCAGCCGCCTCGGTGGAAGCTTGCACTCACGCGTACGTCAAAGCCGTTGTCACGGACGCCAGATGGACGTACTGAGTGGACGTATTTGTCACGCGACAACGGTACGTCCACCACTGGACGGAAGCAATGGCTGCCCGCGGAAAAGCGAAAAAGCCCCGTCTAGCGTCTAGCGGGGCTTTCCCAGTGCGCCCGAGAGGACTCGAACCTCCACGGACCATACAGTCCACAAGGCCCTCAACCTTGTATGCGCCATGTAGATGCTTCTGCTGGCGTCCAGATCGTCCAAATTTGCGAGGTTCCGTTGGTGCATTGGACGCAATGGACGTAGTGGATGTTGTCACGGGTGTTGTCACGCGCCGGGCGATCGAGGGGCCCTGACACAGCCCTGGATGCCGCGAGGAGCGAGCAATGATGGTGAGGTCGGGAGGTCGGTCTTGAGACGGATGCAGGTGCCGCCTGCTTCGGGATTAACGACGCCAAAACGGCGCCGCCGGCGTCGCGGAAACGCTCGCCACCTTTGGTGGTAGCGTGCAACGGCGCCGTGCTTGTGAGGAGAACTAATGAGCGAGGGTGAACGATCAGGAGTGGGACCGAGGGTCGTCGATCAGGCCGAGCCGCTGTGGTTCCTCGGCACGCTCGCGCGCGTGTTGCTCGACGACGAGCAGACCGGCGGGCGGTTTGCCGTGTTCGAGGTCCTGCTTCCGAACGGAGCCTCGCCGCCGCTTCACTCCCACCCTCAGGACGAGACCTTCTACATCCTCGATGGCGAGGTGACTGTTTGGGTCGAGGATCAGCCGCGGCACTGCCAGCCGGGAGCGATCGCGTTCGCACCAAGCGGCGTACCGCACTCGTTCCGGGTCGAATCGGACACTGCGCGGATGCTCGTGCTCTCGACTCCAGCGGGGATCGAGCGCTACGTGCGCGCGCTATCCGAGCCGGCCGAGTGGCCCTGGCTTCAACCGCCGTCAGATGGGCCGCGCGTCCCCGCCGAGCGGATCGAGGCGGTCGAACGCGAGCTCGGCTTTGTCCGCCACGGCCCGCCACCACAGACAAGCTGATCAGGGGGGCGAGAAACAGGAGAGCTCCGGATCCCGCGCGTTGCGAGACTGGCCGCGCCGGTGCCAAGATGCCCGAGCGACTGCCGATGCAGGGCTCGTCGCGACGCTCTGAATGCCCGTCAGCGTGCTGGCCAGCCGAGTGCGTCGAACACGGCGACCGGGTTGAGATAGTCCCGCCAGTGAACGACCTCTCCGTCGCGGAGCGTGAGCACTGATATGAAGCGGTTGCTGTAGCGGTTCCCCGTCTTGACGGCGTGTCCCTCGGAGGCGTATTCGAGCACCACGACGCCTCTGGCTGCGTCGTGGTAGACGGCGAGGTCGAAGCAGCGCTCGAGGGTCATCCGAGTGCCGTACGGCCGGTAGAGCTCCGCAAGCGCTTGGCGGCCCTCGACGCGCGGCGGATAGTCGGGGACCGTCACGATGTACTCGGTAACGATGTCTTCGGCGAGGAGGTCGAAGAAGTGGTCGGCCTCGACAAATCCGGCGAGGCCTTCCTGGATGATGTGGAAGAACGGGTCGAGCGCTGCGAAGTCTTCGAGGTTGGCGATTGGGGTCCTCATTGCATTGCCTCCTATTTCCACGCGGCAGCGGTCTTGCCGCGCCTCTCAATCATGCCCGCAAGACGTTCCGATCCGAGACGAGGCGCCCTTTCCGCGCATTCCGAGACTGAGGCCGCCGCCGGCGACATGCTCGTCGCATGACCAAAGCAGGGCTGCGGCCCGAGCCGGCCAGGTTCAGCGGTTTCCGTGACTGCTCCACACCTTTACTGGTCACGCCGGCGTGACTGCTGCTTCGCGTAGCGACCGAAAACCCGCCGCTCGTTCTGGACTCGCCGCTTAGCGCTTGCAGCTTCCGAGTCGCAAGCTAGCACCGAGCCGCGTGCCGAGGGAAATCCGGGCAACGCAGATCGACGTCGAGTCCGTCACCGGGATCGGCGCTTGCGGCAGGATCGGGATGCGCGACCGTTCATGGCAGCCGTTGCGCTATCGCCTCGGCGCGGGTACCTAAGCGAAGCAACTTGCAGCAAGGGCGCTGGCGCCGGTCGCCATCAAGCCGGAGGGCGGATCGCTCCCGCGAAAAGCACGCGCTGTCGCTGCAGCTGCTGTTCCTCGGTTGGCGCGCGCCGAGCCGCTTGGTGTGGATCATCGCCGGCTGACGGCGGTCCCGGTCGCTAGCTTGCGGAGCCCGTCGGCTCCGACGGGGGCGTCCGTCTGCCAGCTGACCAGCCAGCTGGCCCGCGACGAGAGTTTTTGTGCGCGCTCGATGTGGGTGAGCTCGGCGGCGGCGCGGGCGCGGAGTGTGGGATGTGTTGTGCCGGAGGTCGCCAGGGAGGCGTTGATGATCCAGCCGAAAGGCTCCATCTCCGCGCGGCGGAGGTCTGCTTGGAGCCGGTCGGCTTCGTGGACGGGGGTGGATTCGGCGAGCGTGACGAGGAGCATTCGTGCGAAGTCGGGGTCGCGTAGGCGGGCGAGCAGCTGTGAGACCTCGGCTGGCACGTCGGCGTTTGTGCGTTGCACTTCGCGCTGGTAGCTCTGCGCGGCGTCGAGCAGTAGCAGGGTGTGGCCGGTGGGGGCGGTGTCGAGCACGACGATGCGTTCGCGTGCGCCGTCGACGGTTCGCGCGAACGCGCGGAACACGGCGATTTCCTCGGTGCACGGAGAGCGCAGGTCTTCTTCCAGCAGCGCGAGGCCTTCGTCGTCGAGCCCGCTGGCGGCGTCAAGTACCTCCGCCGTGTAGCGGGCCGTCTCTAGAGCGGGGTCGATGCGCTCTAGAAGCAGACCGTCGGGTGCCGTGTCGGCGAGGGCGTCGGCGAGGTGTGCGGCGGGGTCGGTCGTGGAGAGCGTGACGTCGTGGCCTCGGTCGACCAGGGCGATGGCGATCGCGGCGGCGAGTGTGGTCTTGCCGACGCCGCCCTTGCCCATGGTCATGATCACGCCGTTGCCGGCTGCGTCGAGTTCATCAACGAGCTCGCTCAGGTCGGGAAGGTCAACGGCCGAGGCGTCAGCCCCGTCGGATGGTGTGGCGGCGGCGGAGCCCGTCAGCTGCCGCAGCGCTGCGAGTCCCGTGACGTCGCCGGCCACGAGGCCGACGCCGGCTACCGGCATCGCTGCGAGCTGTGCGGGCGCGCCGGCGAGCGCGGCGGCCTGTCGGTGTGTGAACGCGGCGGCGGTCGGGTCGTCGTCGGGGTCGTGCAGCAGGCCGTTGATCACGAGCCGATGGTTTGTGACGCCGTGGGCTGCGAGCTCGGCGCCGGCGCGCGCGGCCTCGCGCAGCGCGCTGGTCTCGGCGCGGGAGACGAGGATCAGCGTTGTGTGTGCTGGATCGGCGAGCGTCCTGACCGCCGCCGCGTACTGCTCGCGCTGTCGGTCGAGTCCGGCTAGCGGACCCAGGCAGCTGGCGCCCGCCGGGTGCTCCTCGACGTAGCCGCTCCAAGCGCTCGGGAGCGTGAGTAGCCGCAGCGTGTGGCCGGTCGGCGCGGTGTCGAACACGATGTGGGCGAACTCGGTCATCGCCTGCGGAGCGGTCAGGACCGAAGTGAACTCGTTGAACGCGGCTATCTCGACGGTGCACGCCCCCGAGAGCTGCTCCTCCATGTTGTCGATCGCCGACTGCGGCAGCAGACCGCGGTACGGGCCGACGGCGCGCTCCTTGAACGCCTCGGCCGCGGCCTCGGCGTCGAGGTTGGCGACGAACAGGTCTGCCGCTCCCGGGACAGGGGTGGGTTCCGGGCCGGCCTGGATGCGAAACATGTCGTCGAGGTTGGAAGCGGGATCGGTGGAGATGACAAGCGTTCGCTTGCCGGCGTCCGCCAGGGCGAGGGCGATCGCGCTGGCAGCCGTTGTCTTGCCGACCCCGCCCTTGCCGGTGAAGAACAGGTAGCGCGTCTCCCAGTGTGCCCACTCGAGGACGGGGAGAGCGCCGGGCGCAGGGAGGCTCATCAGCACTCGCCTGGTCCGCAGCCACAGCCACCGGAACTGACCGGGAGCTCGACCGGCTCGGCCTTGGCTGTGAGCAGGTCGGCGAGCTCCTCGCGCGATGGGTAGCGGCCGTGGATCGCGATCGCGCCGTCGATCACGAGTGCGGGGAGCGCGCTCTCGCCGAAGGCGGCCATCAGGCCGGTGACCTTCGGGTTGGCGACGAACGCGTCGGGATCGGAGGACAGGTTGTGGCGAGTCACCTCAGCGCCCTGCGCCTCGGCCCACCGCAGGTCCTCGCGGACGTCGATCAGCTGCTGGTCCACGGACGGGCCGCAGACGCCGGTCTGGCAACACATCGCGGGCTCGTAGAGCTCAACTCGGCGAGCGCAGTCAGACGGGCCTGCGGTCGCGTCGGGCTTGCGGGCTTGGATGATCGCCGAGGTCGCGTGCTCGTGAACGCGGTGGGTTTCACGGATCTCGACATCGGTGAAGCCAGCCGCCTGAAGGCCGTCGCGAAATTCCTGCTCGGTCAGTGCGCCCGCGATGCAGCCCGTGTAGGCGGCCAGGTCCGCGCGCGTAGCGTCGTCCATGTCCGGGCCGGCGATCACGTCGGAGACCGCGAAACGCCCGCCCGGCTTTAGCACCCGTGCCGCCTCGGCCAGCACCTTGGGCTTGTCGCCGGAGAGGTTCAGCACGCAGTTGGACACGATCACATCGACGGAACCGCCGGCGAGCGGGATCTCCTCGATGAACCCCTTCACGAACTCGACGTTCGTGACCCCGGCCTGGGCGGCGTTGGCCCGTGCGAGCTCGAGCATCTCGTCGGTCATGTCCAGACCGATCGCCATCCCGGTCGGACCGACGCGCCGCGCGCTGATCAGCACGTCCGCGCCGGCGCCCGAACCGAGGTCGAGCACGGTCTCTCCTTCGTGGAGATCCGCGACCGCGGTCGGGACCCCGCAACCCAGCGACGCCGCGAGCGAAGAATCGGTAGCGCCTTCGGTCTGGGCGTCGTCGTACAGCGCGGCGCCGAAGACGTGCACCTGGTCGGCGTCGGTCAACGGGACCGAACCGCAGCACGACGCGGAGACGTGCTGCTCGGTGACCGCTCTAGCGGCGGCTGCGTACTTCTCTCGCACCGTCTCGCGGATGTCCTCAGAGGCCACCGGCGTCGCGACCTCTGCCGTCTGGCCGTCCGCGCAGCCGCAGCCGCCGCTCGCAGCTGGGGTGCCGCAACATCCCTCCTTCTCTGAAGGCTCGCAACAAGTCGCCTGTGTCTCAGGACCGCAACAGGCCGAGGTGGAAGTAGGGTCGGTGGTCAGCTCAGCCATGCGGTCAGCTCCTTGAGAGCGTTGGGGGAAACGGAGTAGTAGGCCCACTTGTGGCGACGCTCGACCTCGACAACGCCAGCATCGACGAGCTTCTTCATGTGGTGGGATAGCAGCGACTGGTTGATGCCGAACAGCGGGATCAGCTCGCACTGGCACACCTGCTGTTCGCTGCGGCGCAGCACATCCACGATCCGCACTCGCAGCGGTTCCGCCAGCGCCTTCGCCACGGCAGCGATCCGCTCGGCATCGACCGAAGGATCGAGCCCGGCAGACGGGGCACAACATTCGGCTGCGGCAGGACCGGCGGCAAGGACGGGAATAGAGGATGTCATATTTACGAAGGTTGGTTTGAGGTGCGGACCACAGTAGCACGAGTCCGCGTCATATCAACGTTTCTTGATTAGAGCCTGCGCGGCGGAGCAAGGAGAGCCCTTGGCGGGCGAACCCGCGAATCGCTCAGCTCAGCCATCCGGAGAGCTCCGCGAGTGCGTCGGAGATGACGTAGTAGTAGGCCCATAGGCCTTCACGCTCTGAGCCGACGATCCCAGCCTGGCGCAGCACCTTGAGGTGGTGCGAGACGGTCGGCTGGGAGAGGTCGAACAGCGGCACGAGCTCGCAGACGCAGACCTTGCCGGCGTGCTTCCGCAGCACGTCGACGAGCTGCAGGCGCACCGGATCACCGAGAGCCTTCGCGATGCTCGCCATTCGCGCGGCCTGGTCACGCTCGACGTCCGGATACACGACCGGCTCGCAGCACGGCTCGCCCGGCGCGCGTTTGGTCTTTGGCGACAGTTCCAGATCGATGCTCATCGATATACGTATACCTATCGAACTGATGACTGTCAATGGATAGACTTGGCGCCACGTTGCCCACGAGGTCTCCAATGCCGACCGAGATGAGTCCGTTGCTGCGCCAGTGCCTCGACGCGACGGTTGCCGAACTCGCCGACGAGTTCCGCGGGGTGTTCTCGGGCGAGACCGTCGCCCGTTACGTCGAGGCGTCCTACGCGCAGATCGGCGACGTCGGAACCGTCGGCCCGAACTTTCTGCCGGTGATCATTGAGCGGTTCGCGCGCGAGCAGCTGTGGCAGTCGCTCAGGCCGATGGGATCGTCGCGAAGCCGCTGCCCGAGGTGCTGTTCGTGTGCGAGCGCAACGCAGGCCGCAGCCAGATGGCCGCCGCGCTCGCGGATCACCTGTCCAACGGGTGGGTCGGGGTCCGCTCCGCCGGCTCCCATCCCGACGAGCAGATCGACTCGGTCGTGATCGAGGCGATGCGCGAGCTCGACATCGATGTCACGCAGGAGTTCCCGAAACCGTTGACCGACGAGGTTCTGCGCGCGGCCGATGTCGTCGTCACGCTCGGATGCGGTGACGCGTGCGTGGTACACACCGGCAAGCGCTACCTCGACTGGGCGGTCGACGACCCAGCGGGGCAGCCAATCGAGGTCGTGCGCCGGATCCGCTATGAGCTCTACCACCACGTCCGCGAGCTGCTCGACACGCTCGAGCCACATGACGCCTGACCAACCCACCTCGAACAACCGGGAGAACGAACGTTGCACCGAGTAGCGGTCATCACCGACATCCACGGCAATCTGCCGGCGCTGGAGGCGAGCCTCGACACGATCGATCAGATCGGCGTCGATCGGATCTACTGCGGCGGCGATCTCGTCGGCTACGGCCCGTATCCGAACGAGGTCTGCGCACTGATCGAGGAGCGGGAGATCCCGACGATCTATGGCAACTACGACTACGCGATCGGCCGCGACCTCGACGACTGCGGCTGCGCGTACGTGACCCAGCACGACCGCGAGCTCGGACAGCACTCGGTCGCATGGACGCTCGCCAACACCAACCAGCGCGCCAAGGACTTTATGCGTGGCCTGCCGTTCGACCTGCGCTTCGAGCTCGGCGAGGTCCCGATCCATCTCGTGCACGGCTCGCCGCGGAAGGTCAACGAGTACCTGTTCGAGGACAAGCCCGCGAGCCTGTACGAGCGGCTCGCGGCCGGCGAGGAAGCGCGGGGGCTCGTGTTCGGGCACACGCACAAATCGTGGATCCACACTTATGGCGGAGTCTTGTTCGTCAACTGCGGGTCTGTCGGCAAGCCGAAGGACGGTGACCCGCGGTGCGCGTTCGCGATCCTCGAGCTCGACGCCGCCGGTGAGGTGCACGTGTCGATCGAGCGGGTCCCGTACGACGCCGAGGCGGTCGCCCGCGAGGTCGAGGCGGCTGGGCTCCCAGGTGAGTACGCCGTCAAGCTTGTCGCGGCCGCATAACCAAGGAGATGGAGAGATGAAGTACGTGTTGTTCGTCTGCACCCACAACGCCGGACGCTCGCAGATGGCCCAGGCGCTGTTCGAGCGCTACGCGCCCGAGGACGTCCGCGCCGAGTCCGCCGGCTCAGACCCAACCCGCCATGTCTGGCCGGAGGTGATCGAGGTGATGCGCGAGCTCGACATCGACCTCTCCGGCCGCAAGCCGAAGAAGCTGACGGTCGAGATGCAGCTGCACGCCGACTGGGCGATCACGATGGGCTGCGGGGACGTCTGCCCGTACGTCCCGACCACCGTGGACGACTGGGACATCCCCGACCCTGCGGGCCGGCCGGTCGCCGAGGTGCGCGAGATCCGCGACCTGATCGACGAGCGCGTCAAGGAGCTCGCGACCGAGAAGGTCGACGCGATCCGCGACGACGGGACCTCGCACCGCTGGCGCCTGGCGAAGCTGCTGCCGCAGCTGGCCGATGAGTTCGGCGAGAGCCGGGAGCCCGAGGTGATCCGCGGGTGCGCCGACCGGATCCTCGACGACTACGACGATGTCCCGGTCCGCAGTCACATCCTCACGCTCGCGCACAGGCAAGCCCGCGACTGCCTGCGCGGTGAGCACTGCGACGTCCTCGAGCAAGCGGTGCGCTAGCGATGGACCGCAACCTCAGTTTGTGGCGGCGCGCCGGCGCCGAAGCGCTCGCTGCGTTCGCGCTGGTGTTCGCCGGGTGCGGCGCGATCATCGCCAACCAGCACTACCACGGCGCGCTCGGGTCGGTCGGGATCAGCCTCGTGTTTGGGCTGATCATCATGGTCATGATCTACGCCACCGGTCACCTCTCGGGAGCGCACATCAACCCATCGGTGACGATCGCGTTCACCCTCACCAGGCACTTCTCCCCGCGCGACGCGACTGCCTATATCGCCGCGCAGATCACCGGCGCGACGCTCGCCGCGCTGGTGCTGCTCGGCGTCTGGCCGAGCAAGCCCGCGCACCTCGGCGCGACCGTGCCCACCGTCGCGGCGGGCAGCGCGTTCCTATACGAGGCGATCCTCACGGCGTTCCTGATGTTCGTGATCATGGCCGTCGCGACCGACACGCGCGCGGTCGGGGCGGCGGCGGCGATCGCGATCGGCGGCGTGATTGGCCTCGACGCACTGTTCGGTGGACCGGTCACCGGCGCGTCGATGAACCCCGCGCGCTCGTTCGGACCCGCGCTCGTCTCCGGCACCTGGACCGACTTCTGGGTGTACGTCGCGGGACCGATCGTGGGAGCGGCGGTCGGCGCGCTCGCCTATCAGATCGTTCGCGGTGAGCATCCGCCACGGACTGTCCACCGCAAAGCCGAGGAGCAGCCCGACGGCGCACGTCCTGTTCGTCTGCCTACGTAACGCCGGCCGCTCGCAGATGAGGCAGGCGCTGTTCGAGCGGGCCGCCAACGGCCATCACACCCGCGTGTCCGCCGGCACCACGCCCGGGGACAGGATCCATCCCGAGGTCGTCGAGGTGATTCGCGAGCTCCGGATCGATCTTGCCGATCGCCGCCCCCGGTTGCTCACGCTTGAGCTCGCCGAGCAGGCCGACGTCGTGGTGACGATGGGGTGTGGCGATGAGTGCCCGTTCATTCCGGGCAAGCGCTACATCGACTGGGAGCTCCAGGATCCGAAAGGCCGGCCGGTCGGCGAGGTGCGCGCCACGCGCGACGAGATCGCCCGCCGTGTGCAGCAGCTGCTCGTAAAACTCCAAGTGTGCTCCTAGGGCTGCGAGTCGACCTGATGATCCAGCAGTTCGAGCCGACTCCCTTTCAGCACGAGTTGGCGTGATCTCTACGGCTTACGGCCTGAGGTGGCGCCCGAACATGCGGTCAGCTCGCGTCGCTCACTCGGTGCTCGCGGGCTCGACGTCTCCCGCTGCCTTCTCCGCTGGCACGAGGTAGAGGAACGTGTAGGCGGCGGCTGTCCCGCCGAGGAAGTCGGCGATGAGGTAGATCCAGATGTTGCTCCACTTGAACAGGCCGGTGACCATCGCGCCCAGGGCGATCGCGGGGTTGAATGCGCCGCCGGAGATGCCGCCGACGGCGAACGCCCCGACGACAACGGTGAATCCGATCGCAAGCCCGTAGAACGAGTTCCCTTCCGTCCCGCGTGCGGTGGCGACGTTCAGTACGACCCAACACAGCGTGAACGTGAACAGGAACTCGGCGATGAGCATCCTGCCTGCGCCGGCGACGTTTGCGTTCGCCTCGTGGCCTCCGACCACGCGGACAGCGAGCCCGGCCAGGATCGCGGCCACGAACTGCGTGATCATGTACCCGCGGTACTCGTTGGCGGTCATCTTTCCCCTGATGAAGACGGCGGTGCTGACGGCGGGGTTGTAGTGACCACCGGAGATGTGGGCGCCGGCGAACACGATCACCATCAGGAGCGACCCGATCGCGAGTGGAGCCAGCGCGCCTGCACCTGCCTTGTTCGTCGCCATGCCGACGGTGAACACAAACATGAACATCCCGATGAACTCGACAGCGAGCTTGCGGTTAAGCGCGTAGGTCATGTGGCTTCTCTCCTGCGTGACGCGGCCGGACGAGACCATGTTCGACCCGAGTCGGATTGAACCTTCTGCCCATGGCGCCTTCGCACAATAATGTGCGGCACCGCCGCGGGAGGAAGCAACGCGAGCTTCTCGACGCTTCGTCGTGTCACACCGACGCCGCGATCAGCACGGGATCGCCGGCTCGCGGTGCTCGCCGGTCCGTCCGACCTCATGGCTATGTCCGAGCCGGTTGCGTAGTTAGGTGCATGATCGTGGGGGAGTTAAGACGGATGGCGGCGTGGTCAGCCCCGCCTATCGTTGATTTGCGATGAACGATCGAGTGCTGACCACCCGGATGGCGCGAAGGAGGCGACGATGAACTGTTATGAGTGCGCGACCCAGGGCGAGGCAGCCGCGGCTATCGCGATGTGCAAGCACTGCGGTGTCGGAATGTGCTTGGAGCACTTCTTCATGGCGCAGGACTACCGGGTCGGCGGTACGACCTACGGGTGCCGGCACCATCTGCCGACCAAGCCGAAGGGCGGCAAGCGTAAGCGCGTGCCCGCAGAACGCGTGTCGATCTCGAACGGCCATCGGCGCCTGCGGCTCAGAGCAGCAGCAGCGGGGCCGTAATGAGCCTCGCCCCGACAATCGGCACGTTGCCCGAGGAGGCGCTGGACTGCGAGCTGGCCGTCGTGGCGAAAGCGCTCGCGCATCCAGCGCGAGTGAGGATTCTGAGGCTGTTGCTTGGCCGGGAGTCCTGCTTCTGCGGGGAGATCGTTGAGCACTTGCCGCTCGCGCAGGCGACGGTTTCCCAGCACCTGAAGGTGCTCAGGGACGCCGGCCTCATCCAGGGCGAGATCGACGGGCTGCGGACGTGCTATTGCGCGAACCGTGAGCGGCTCGCGCAGATGCGTGATCTCCTCGACGCGATTCTCGCCGAGGCGGTCGAGCTGGAGGACGATGGCTGTGGCTGTCACTGAGCAACCCCCCAAAACACCGCCCGCAGCAGGGTCGGACGCCCCGACGTCTGGTGTTGTCTCGCGGCTGTCGACGCTCGATCGCTTCCTGCCATTGTGGATCGCGCTTGCGATGGCCGGCGGGCTCGCGCTCGGCTCGCTGCTGCCGCACCTCAACCACTGGCTCGGCAAGCTGCAGGTCGGCACCGTCAGCCTCCCGATCGCGGCCGGCCTGCTGCTGATGATGTACCCCGTGCTCGCGAAGGTCCGCTACGAGGAGCTCGGCCACGCCCGTCACGACGGCGTCAGCGACCGCCGGTTCTTCGGGACCTCGCTGTTCCTCTCCTGGGTCGTCGGGCCCCTGCTGATGTTCGCGCTTGCCTGGATCTTCCTCTCCGACCAACCCGCGTACCGGACCGGCGTGATCATCGTTGGGCTCGCAAGGTGCATCGCGATGGTCTTGGTCTGGAACGAGATCGCCCGCGGCGACCGCGAGCGCGCCGCCGTGCTGGTCGTGTTCAACGCAATCTTCCAGCTCGCCGCCTACTCGCTGCTCGGCTACTTCTACCTGACCGTGCTCCCGGGCTGGCTTGGCCTGCAGACCCAGGGCTTCCAGCCCGGCATATGGGAGATCGCCCGCACTGTCCTGATCTTCCTCGGCATCCCGCTCACCGCCGGCTACCTCACCCGCCGGATCGGCCTGCGCCGCCACGGCCGCGACTGGTACGAGCAGCACTTCATTTCCAGGATCGCGCCGATCACCCTGTACGGGCTGCTGTATACGATCGTGCTGCTGTTCGCGATCCAGGGCGACCAGATCACCTCGCAACCGCTCGACGTGGTCCGGATCGCGCTGCCGCTGCTGGCCTACTTCGCGGTCATGTGGGCCGCCGGATTCGCCGCCGGCAGGATCATGCGCTTCCCTTACCCGCAGACCGCGAGCATGGCGTTCACCGTCGCCTCCAACGACTTTGAGCTCGCGATCGCGGTCGCCGTCGGCGTCTTCGGCGCCGCCTCCGGCGAGGCACTCGCCGGCGTCGTCGGGCCACTGATCGAAGTCCCCGTCCTCGTCAGCCTCGTCTACCTCGCCCTCTGGCTCTCCCGAAGACTCAGATGGCCCACACCAACGACCGCGCCATGACAGCCCAGCTCCCCCACCGGTCGCACCCGCGCCCGCAAACCACCCCGTCAAACGCCGCTATGACGGTCGGCTCAAGCGGTGAAGGCGCCGCAGCGGCAACGCGTTACACAGTCGAGGCCGAAAGCGCGCACGGCGGCACCGCGACGATCGCCGCCCGAGCAACTACGATCGCGTTCGACGGGTCGGCCAGCACCGGCGAGCTGCTTCCCGGCCCAGCCGACCTCCTCGCCGCAGCGCTCGCCGCCTGCATCCTCAAGAACGTCGAACGGTTCTCCGTGATCCTGCCGTTCCGCTATCAGCGCGCCCGCGTCCAGGTCGAGATTGAGCGCGAGGAGCCGCCGCCAAGGATCGTCCGCGCACGCTACGCGCTGCGGATCGTCACCGACGAACCCGAGCACCGGCTCGAGCTTCTGCACCGCAACATCCTCCGCTTCGGCACGATCACGAACACCCTCGCCGCCGCCTGCGAGCTCGAAGGCACGATCCACGCCGAGGCACCCAACGCCTCTGAACAGGAGTGAGGACGTGAGCACTGGTCGTTTCTACTCGGGCGAGGTGACGGGCCGATGAAGTGTTTCGACTGTGCCGGGCTCGGGCGCGACGTCGACGCGGTCGCGGTTTGCATCGGCTGCGGTGCCGCCGCATGCCCCGACCACGCACACGTCACGCCCTACTGGCTAACCCGGACCGCGGTCATCAACCGGACGGTGAGAGTCGAGCCGCCAACGCGCGCGATCCGCTGCGGCCTGTGCCAGCAAGCCCACGACACCGCCACGGGGTATCAATTCAGCGAAATCCACGAATGAGCAAGGTGCTGAGCAGATGACAGATACCCCACCGAGCACCTCGCCTTCGCCGGCGCAAAGCAGCACGCGGATACGGCGCGGACGCTAACCACGATTCTCCGCGCTGCAAGCAGCGTCCGGAAATCGCAGCCTCGGGCTCGGTGACGGACTACCCACGTGGGTCCGAAGCGGCACGCCGGGAAGGCCACTGTGCTGTCGGACCTGACCGCTGCCGGACAGAAGCAGCCACGCGTTCGCCGTCAGCGACAAATGCCTGCGCGAACACGAAGGCAGGGCTCGCCGCACGCGATGCAACAGACCCCGTATTCGCCAATCTCAGGTCAGCGCCGCAAGCTCTCAATTTAAGAGGGCACCACTCCCGCGCCACTGGTTCCGCAAGGTCCGCCGCTCGCACCCCAGGATGGCCGCTGCAGCACGGCGCACTAATGGGCTCCTGCTGCTCGCGTCGCTGCGCTCCGCTTCGCCGCACACAGTTGCACCGTCTGGTGCATCGTCTACAACGTATACGTGGGTCGGCGAGGTCGGCAGCGCGAACAGAAGGCAATCGTGAGGGCAAGAGACCCGCGCGATCGGATGGCGCGCGTCCAGGTCAGCGACGAGACATGGAGTGCCTTCCGCGCTGGTCTGGGCGCTACGCCGGTGAGCGTCGCGCTCGGCCGCCTCGTCCAACGCGAGGTCGCGAGTCGGCGGCGCCGTAACGCCTCCGACGCCGGCGACCTTCATCGGGCGGCCGACGATGCTCGCCTGGTCGTCGAGGAGTTGTCTGCGCTCGTCAAGCGGCTCGAACGCGCCAACGGCGTTCGAGCGGTCGCGCCGCCGCCGCCCATCGGTTCCGACGTACTGTTCGACTGATCCTCATGGCCGACGCGCTACTCACCGTGCCCCAGGTTGCCGAGGAGTTCCAGGTGACCGCGCAGACGATCAGGAACTGGATCGACCAGGGCGTGCTTCCTGCGGTCCGGGTCGGACGGGCGTTCCGAATCGCGCGCGCCGACGTCGACGCGCTCCTAGACCGCGCAAAGGCCGAGAGCGACTCGCTCGCCACCCAGCGAGACCCGTGGTCGCCGGAGGCGTTTCGGTTGCCGCGCCAGTCGGCTGCGACCGAAGCGAAGTCGGTGTGGGACGACGAGCGCGACGCCGCCGCGCTGCCCACGACCGAAGACTGAGCGGCGATCGCGGGCCGCGGCCTTCCGTCCGTGCCCAGTTCCGCTCGCATCCATGCGAGCGGGCGACACCCTCGCGCAGGCACCCCGCTCCGCCAAAAGCCTGGGAACGGCCCAGCCCGCGGGTCTGACCCTACTTGCCTGACCCGAACAGGCTGGGCCGCGGCTCCGGAAGCGCGAAACCGGGAGGAGCTTCCTTTGGGAGCTGCGACGGCGGGGGCTTCGGTGCGGACGGGGGCTTAGGCGGAGTCGTGACCATGGGATCAGTTTAGCTCGTGAGGCTGAGAGTCCAAAGTACGACCTCGGCCGCGAGCAGAACGCAGGCGACGTTGAACCAGCCGGAAATCCTCGCCAGCTTGTATTGGTTTAGGTCGAGATGCGGCTCGATCCAGCTGACAGCCGCCCGGTACGCCTCGGCAACGTCCTCGATACCAAGGAGATCGGTCTGGGTGAGCAGCATGTCACCGCGAACCGCGAACACGAACCTGCGCGGAAAGAGCACCCACACGGCGCTGGCGAGACACAGCGCGAACGTGATGAGCGCGGCGATGGCCCAGCCGTCGAGCGAGGCGTGGCTCGCCTTGGTGCCGAGGAAGGAGCCGGCGATCGACGCGGCCGCGAGAACGGTCCCGGCGCGCGCCCTGAGTGCGCCGACAGCACGCTCCTGTTCGGCGAGCGCGTTCGCCGTGAGCTCGTAGCTGAACTGTTCGATCGACTCGGCCATGCTCAGGTCTCAGGCCGACTTCCGCGCCCGGGCGGGCACTGGTGGCTGTCTCGCGGGCGAGCGCTTGGGCGGGAGAAGTCCACTCGCGCGGTCCTCGAGCTCGATGTCTTCCGCGAGCGCGCCGGCGGCAACGGCCATCTCTTCATACGCGGAGCCGACGCGGTGGAGGTCGGTGCCTCTCGTTGCACGGTTCAAGGCCTCGACGGCTGCGTCGAACCTATGCCAGGCGATTTCGGGTCCGCGCCGGCCGCTCTCGGGACGCAACTCGTACGGCGGCTCTGCACCAGCCGCTCGATGCCGGGGCCACTTGTAGCCGGCATCGTGGGCCTCCCAGCAGATGAGTGCCTCAGCATGCGCGGCTCGACACAGTGCGAGCAGCCGGGCGCTGTACCCGGCGTCTGGGGGCGCTAGCCGGTGTGCGCGAAGCGCGTCCGCCCACCCGCTCTGAGCGGCCTTGAACGCGGCCTGGATCTCCTCGTCGGTCGAGTCGGCCATCTCAGCTCGCCGCCTTGTGACCGTCTCCCACAAGCGCTACTTTATCACTGTTTTGCTTATTTGGCTTGTTGCAAGAGCAAAATCGTGGACCTGCTGAAGGCCAACGACGTCGCGCAGCGGCTTGCGGTGTCGCGTGCGTGGGTCTACGAGGCCGCGCGGACAGGGCGGATTCCATCGGTGCGGATCGGTGGGGAGGATGGGCCGCTGCGGTTCGTGCCTGACGACATCGACCAGTGGTTGGCTGACGCACGGGCCGAGTGGTCACCGGCGGCTCCCCGGAGATCCCGGACCACTGCGGACGCCGGCGACCGACGCTCGCGAGCACAATCGCGGCGACGGCCGCGGTCCGTATCCAAGGCTGCCGAGCAGCAGTCATTGCTCTAGCGGACCGCCTTCGAGGCCCGGGCGATGGCTTCCTCGGTCGCTACGGCGCCGGCGGCGAGGACGTGCCGTTCAAGGTGGCCGTAGTAGCGCTCGGTCGTGCTGATGTCGGCGTGCCCGAGCTGGCGCTGCACGTACATCAGCGAGTTTCCGGCCGCGAGCCACGCCGCCGCGGCGGTGTGGCGCAGCGCATGCAGCGGCATGTCGCGGAGCGCCGCGTCCTCGAGTGCGTCCTTGTGCCAGTCGCGCGAGACCGTGTTGCGGTCTAGCGGTTGGCCGACGCCGGCGCTCTCCCACCGTCCCTGGCTTCGCTTGACCGTGCGGACGGGCATCACGAACAGGACGGCCGTGGCACGGTCGCCAGTCGCCAGCTCGGCGCGGCGTGCAACCTGGTTGCGCAGGGCGACGCAGAGGCTCGGTCCGATCTCGACCGAGCGGAACCGGTCCGACTTGGTCGAGCCGATCGCGTCACTCTTGCGTGAGCGGTAGACGACGACCGTCCCACCGGTCTCATCCAGTTCGAGGTCAGCGACTCGTAGCGCCAACGTCTCGGAGATCCGCAGGCCGCTGCCGATCAGCAACTCCGCGAGCGGGCGGTAGACGTCCGAGCAGGCATCCAGGTAGCGAGGGATCTCGTCGAGCCGGAGGTAGTCGCGCTCGATATGCCCGGGCGGGAGACGCTGCACCCGCAGCGCGGGGTTGACTGCGAGCAGGCCGTCGTCGACGGCTGAGTTGAGGCACACGACGAGCGTCCCCAGCGTGTTGTTCACGGTCTTCGCGGCCAGCTCGCCAGCCTCGACCTCCTCGGCCAGCTCGGCGACGAACCCGCGGATGTCGTCGACCGAAAGCTCGCCGAGAGAGCTCGATCCGAATGCCGGTAAGAGACGCTTACGACCGGCGATCTCGTATCCGGTCCACGTGCCGGGCTCCAGATATGGCTTGCGGCGGGCGAGCCAGCGCTCCCAATACCCGCCGAACGTCTCCTTCGTGTGGCGCACTTCGCCGCGCTCCACCTGCTCGATCAGCCGACGTCTGGCGTCGCGAGCCGCTCGCTGGCTCGCGAAGCCGCGCTTGGTCGTCTGACTCCCATCGCTGCGCCGGTAGACAAAGCGCCAACGGACGCCTTCGTCCGTTCGGTACGAGTAGACGCTTCCGCTGCGGCCGTGGCGAGCGGTGTCCGCGCGGCGAGAGGCGGGGGAGACCTCGGCGAGTGCTTGATCGAATGCCCCGGCGGCATCCTCGGACGGAAAGCGACGGGCGCGCTGACGGCCTTCCGCGTCTCGCCACCGGACCTCCCAACCCCCGCGGTGGAGCCGGATGCTCACACGTACCCACGCAGCGTTGTCGCGTACCCACAGGGCGTTGTCGGATGGTGGGTACAGATGTGGGTATTTGTCACGTGACAACAATACCCACACCGCCGGACGGACGTACGAAAGGTCTCAGAGCAAAGAAAAAGCCCCGTCTAGCGGGGCTTTCCCAGTGCGCCCGAGAGGACTCGAACCTCCACGGACCATACAGTCCACAAGGCCCTCAACCTTGCGCGTCTACCAATTCCGCCACAGGCGCGTGGGGGCGCCAGTATAGCCCCGGGTTGGGCCACCGCTTGTGTTCCGTCATCCGGCCGCGCTACATTCTCGAACACATGTTCGTGCACCCGGGTAAGCCGGGGCAAACCGAGCAAGGAGTGGACGGATGGACTTGACCAAACGTCAGCAGGAAATCTTCGACTTCATCAAGAAATATTCCGCCAGCTACGGCTATCCGCCGACCGTCCGGGACATCGGTAAGGCGGTTGGGCTCGCCTCCTCCTCGACGGTTCACGCGCACCTCGCCAATCTCGAGCGGATCGGGCTGCTGCGCCGGGATCCGACCAAGCCGCGGGCGATCGAGCTGCTCGACCGAGCTGCCGCGGGCGTCCGCGGTTTCGTCAGGCCGGGCCTGCCGCTCGTGGGTCAAGTGGCGGCGGGCCAGCCGGTCCTGGCTGAAGAGAACATCGAGGACTACGTGCAGACCCCAACGTTTGCCGGCGGGGATGACGGTGAGTACCTGCTTCGCGTGCGGGGTGAGTCGATGAAGAACATCGGCATCCTTGAGGGCGATCTGGTCGTGGTCCGCCCGCAGGAGACGGCCAATGACGGAGATGTGGTTGTTGCGCTGGTCGGCGATGAGGCAACCGTCAAGCGGTTCTTCCAGGAGGCCGACCATGTGCGCCTTCAGCCCGAGAACGAGACCATGGAGCCGATCCGCAGCCGAGACGTGCGCGTGCTCGGCCGGGTCGTCGGCCTGATGCGGAGCATGTCGTGAGGGGTGTTCGGCGATGAGCACCGCCGTGGCCGAGCGCCCGTCGCTCTTCGACGCCGTGCGCGATGAGCCGACGCTGGACGAGGTTCTGTCCAGCGTGTGGGAGGGTCTCATCGCCCATCGCGTCGAGACCTGCCCGGTGTGCGGCGGCCAGATGGTCCCTGGCTACGCCGTCCACGCGCGGCCGATCGGCGGTCGGTGTGTGGACTGCGGGTCCTCGCTGCGCTGACTCTCGCGGGCCGGGTGACGCACACGCCCGACCGAGACGAACGACGTTCTGCAGGGCCGAGTGGCCCTTGCCGGGCGCGCTATCCTCGCGCAGGCAGGTTGAGCAATCGCGGAGGTGAGAGGCCTTCGAGGAAAGTCCGGACATCACAGGGTAAGGGTGGTCGGTAACGCCGACCCGGGGAAACCCGCGGGAAAGTGCCACAGAAAAGACACCGCCTAAGCCTGGGGCCGCTGCAGAGCTCCAGGCCGGTAAGGGTGAAATGGTGCGGTAAGAGCGCACCGGCGTCGCGGTGACGCGGCGGCCAGGTAAACCCCACCCGATGCTAGGCCAAGCAGGACCGCTCGTAGGTGACCCGCCGAGGTCCGGGTAGGCCGCAGAGATGGATGATTGCTCCTGACAAAATCCGGCTTATAGACCTGCTAACGAGAGACCCCGCTTCGGTGGGGTCTCTCTAGTTCCGGGCCGAGTTCCGCCCGGCGCCGGGTTCCGGGCCGAGTTCCGCCCGGCGCCGGGTTCCGGGCCGAGTTCCGCCCGGCGCCGCCCACCGGGCCGAGTTCCGCCCGGCGCCCGCCCACCGGGCCGAGTTCCGCCCGGCGCCCGCCCTTCCGCGCCGAGCTCCGCCCGGCCCACCGGGCCGACGTGCTCACGCACAGAAGCTCCCGCTATTCGGGAGGAAGTGTGCGTCATTCCCACCAGCTCGCTTGACTCGGTCGAGGGTTAGGCCGGACGGGTGCTGGCCGCCCGGCAGGGGAGCAATCCCTCCGCCTGGCGTTCCGATGCCACCCGGGAGCGGATCTCCTTCGTGCCGGGGATCCTGCCTACACGATGCGCTACGCCAACCGGCCGAGCGGGATCCAGCAGATCCTGAGCTTCTTCGGTCACTCTCCGCAGGACACCGGGCGCTAGCCGCCCGCTGCTTCACCCTCCGGCGACGTGTCGGCGGCCCGCTACGGCAGCGGGCCGCCGGCCACCGCCACCACGGCTCCGATCAGTCCCGCACACAGGAGCGTGAGCACGGGTCCGCGGCGCAGCGCGAGCAGCGCCACCGCCGCCGCAGCGAGCACGGCGAACTGCCAGGCCTCGCGAAGCGAGCCGGCCAGCGGAATCGCCGAGCCGAGGATCGCGCCGACCGCGGCAGGCCCCGCGCCGCCGAGGAACGCCTGCAGCCGCCGGTCATCGCCGAGGCGGACGAAGTGCGGGCCGCCGATCAACACGATCGCGAACGAGGGCGCAAATGCGACCACCGCGGCCAGGGCGGCCCCGCCAAACCCGTGCGCTGCGTAGCCGACCGCCGCCACCGTGGCGACCACCGGCCCGGGCGTGATCTGGCCGAGGGCGACCGCGCCGAGGAACTGCGTGGCGCTCATCCAGTGGTACGTGCCGACCGCGTCGCCACGCATCAGCGGGATGATCACGAAGCCGCCGCCCCACGAGAGCGCCCCGACCTTGAAGGCCACCCACACCAGCGCGCCCACACCTCCAACGGCGCCGATCATGACGGGCAGCGCAACGGCGTGGGCCTGGAGCGAGCGGGCGAGGCGCGTGCGCACGAGCAGTTCGCAGGCGCCGCAGGCGAGCAGGACGAGCACGAGGTAGCGGACGAGCAGGGCGGCGGCCGCCGCGCCGAGCGCGGCGTAGATCCGCCAGCGCACGCGTCCTCCCCGGAGCGCAGCCTGGCGGTAGCTCGGGCCGAGCAACGAAAGGCCGGCCTGGACGGCTACCGCCGCCACCGCCGCGCCGGCCCCTGCCGCCGCGCCGAGGACGGCCGTAGGAGGAGTGCGGGCCAGGAACAGCGCCGAGAGCGCACTCACCATCACCACGGCGGGGACGACGAATCCGGCACCACCGATCCAGGCGCCGGCCGCGCCGCCGAGTCGCCGGGCGCAGAAGATCGAGAGCTGCGTCGAGGCTGGGCCCGGCAGCAGGTTGCAGGCGGCGATCGCACCCTCGAACTCGGCCTCGGAGATCCAGCCGCGACCGACAGTCAGCCGGCGCAGCAGCATGATGTGGGTGGGCGGACCGCCGAATCCGGTGACGCCGATCCGTGTCCACTCCCGGGCGATCGTGCCCAGCGGCAGCGCTCCCTGCGGCTCTGCCTCCGTCGTGGTGTCGACCCGCTGCGGGCGCTCGTTCATCGCCGGTCGGAGGACACGCGTTCAGCAACGTGGCTCAGCGCCTCACCGCCGAGGCGGAGCGTCTGCCACTCGTCCAGCGGCTCGGCCCCGAGTTTGGCGTAGAAGCGGAGCGCCGGCTCGTTCCAACGCAGCGCCGACCATTGCAGGCGGGTGCCGCCACGCGCGAGCGTCAGGGCGGCGAGATGGATCAGCAGCCGCTCACCGACCCTCGCCCGCCGATGCTCGGGACGGACATAGAGGTCCTCGAGCCAGATCCCCGGCCGGCACTCCCAGGTCGAGAAGGTGGTGAAGAACAGCGCGAACCCGACTGCGTCACCGTCGAGCCCGGCGACCACCGCCTCGGCCGAGGGCTCGGGACCGAAGAGCGACTCGGCCAGCAGCGCCTCGGTGCCGACGACCTGCTCCGCTGAGCGCTCGTACTCGGCCAGCTCACCGATCAGCGAGAACAGCAGGGGCACGTCCTCGCGGGTCGCCGGCCGGATCGAGACCACGATCCCTCAGCCGTCCGCGGGCTGCTCGATCTCGCGCTTGAGGATCTTTCCGGTCGGGCCCTTGGGCAGCTCGTCGACAAACCAGATTCGTCGCGGGTACTTGTACGCCGCCACCTGGTCCTTGACGAACGCCTGGAGCTCCTCGGCCGAGACGGTCTCCCCGTCCTTGAGCGCGACCGCCGCGCCGACCTCCTCGCCGTATTCCTCGTGCGGGAGCCCGACCACCGCCGCCTCGCGCACGGCGGGATGCTCGTAGAGGACCTCCTCGACCTCGCGCGGGTACACGTTGTAGCCGCCGCGGATGATCAGATCCTTCTTGCGATCGACGATGAAGAAGTAGCCGTCCTCGTCGATGGTGGCCATGTCGCCGGAGTGAAACCAGCCGTCGCGGATCGTCTCGGCGGTGGCGTCATCGCGCCTCCAGTAGCCCTTCATCACGTTGTGGCCGCGGATCACGATCTCGCCCACCTCGCCCTGGGGCACGTCATTGTCATCGTCGTCGACGACCTTCATGTCGACGCCGCGGATCGGCGTTCCGATCGATCCGGGCTTGCGCTCGCGGTCGGGATGGTTGAACGAGGCCACCGGGGAGGTCTCGCTCAGTCCGTAGCCCTCGAGCACCTTGCAGCGGAATGCCTCCTCGAAGCCGCGCATCAGCTCGACCGGCATCGCCGAACCGCCCGAGGCGCACAGCTTCAGCGTCGAGGTGTCGTACTGCTCGCGGTCGGGCAGGTGGAGCATCGCGCCGTACATGGTGGGGACGCCCTCAAACACGTTGACGTGATCGCGCTGGATGATCTCGAGGGCCTTGGCCGGGTCGAAGCGCGGGATCAGCGTCAGCGTGCCGCCGGAGGCGATCGTGGCGTTCATACCGCACGTCTGGCCGAAGGAGTGAAACAGCGGCAGCGCACCGAGGGTGATGCCGTCGGAACCGAGGTCGAACAGCTCGCGGGAGATGTCGGCGTTCCGGGCCAGGTTGAAGTGGGTCAGCTCGGCGCCCTTCGGCGTGCCGGTGGTGCCGGACGTGTAGAGGATCACCGCCGTGTCGTCGTCGGCGGCGTCGGCGACACCGCTCACAGGCTCGGCGCCGGCCAGCCGCTGCTCGAACTCGCCCGGAGCGATCAGCACGCATTCGACGCCCGCGTCCTGAGCACCGGCCTCGGCGACGTCGGCGAATCCATGCCAGGCGAACAGCAGCTTCGCTCCGGAATCGCTCAGATAGAACGCCACCTCGCGGCGCTTGAGGAGCACGTTCATCGGCACGACCACGCACCCCGCCCGCAGCACGCCGTAGTAGCAGATGGGGAAGTACGGGACGTTGGGGAGCATGATCCCCACGCGGTCTCCGGGCTGCACGTCCTGCGCGCGCAGCACTCCGGCCACCCGGGCCGAGGCCTCATCGAGCTGGTGATAGCTGAGCTCGGCGTCATCGAGCTTGACCGCGACGTGGTCTGCGTCGGCGGCGGCCGACGCGGTGAGGATTGAGGCGAGGTTCATGCGGCGGAAGCCTACCCGCCGTGGCGCGTCGGGGAGCTGGCCCGGCGCCCGGTGCATCTCGGCGCTCCGCGCGATACATCGCGGCCCGGGTTCCGCCAAGATGTGCGGCGCCCGCCATGGATCTCATACCCAACAACATCACCGCCCCGGTCGGACGCCTGGGGGCCGCGGCGCAGAACGCGCTCGAGGTGGCGCGGTTCGGCGGGTTGAGCACCGGTGAGGAGCCCTCGCCCTATGACGTTGTAACCGAGCAGCGCGTGTATCGGCTCCGGCACTACTTCGGCGACGCGCGCAGGCGCTCGGCGCCCCCGATCCTGCTCGTGCCGCCGATGATGCTCGCCGCAGAGGTCTACGACGTCTCGTCGGCCACAAGCGCGGTCAGCATCCTGCGTGAGAACGGGGCGGACCCGTGGGTGGTGGACTTCGGAGCCCCCGAGCGCGAGGAGGGTGGGCTCGAGCGGACCCTCGCCGATCACGTGCTGGCCGTCTCGGACGCCGTTGACCGGGTGCGCGAGCACACCGGGAAGGACGTTCACCTCGCCGGCTACTCCCAGGGCGGGATGTTCTGCTACCAGGTCGCCGCCTATCGCCGCAACGAGGGCCTCGGCTCGCTGATCACCTTCGGCAGTCCCGTGGACACGCGTCTGGCGATGCCGTTCGGGATCCCCGAGCAGCTGGCCACCGGAGTGGCCGGGCTGCTCGCGGATCGGGTGTTCAGGGCCTCGGCACTGCCGGCCTGGGCGAGCCGCACCGGCTTCCGGCTGCTCGATCCGATGAAATCGTTGCGCAGCCGGATCGACTTCATCATGCGGCTTCACGACCGCGAGGCGCTGCTGCCGCGCGAGGGCCAGCGCCGCTTCCTCGAGGCCGAGGGCTGGGTGGCCTGGCCGGGGCCGGCGATGGCCGACTTCCTGCGTCAGTTCATCGCCCACAACCGCATGCTCGAGGGTGGCTTCGTGATCGAGGACCGGCTCGTCACGCTGGCCGACATCGCCTGTCCGATCCTCTCGGTGGTCGGCACCATCGACGAGATAGCTCCGGCGGCCGGCGTCCGGGCGATCCGGCTCGCCGCCCCGCGGGCCGAGGTGTACGAGCTGGCGCTCAAGGCGGGCCATTTCGGTCTCGTGGTTGGATCGACGTCGAACACGGAGACGTGGCCGACGGTCGCCGCGTGGGCGCGCTGGCGATCGGGCAAGGGCAAGCTGCCCGACACGGTCATGCCGGTTCCCGACGAGACTGGGCTCGAGCTCGCCCCCGACGTGCGCAACCGGGTCAGCTACGGCCTCGAGTTGACCGGAGCGGTGGGGGCGGGGATGGCCCGCTCGGTGCTCGGCACCGCCTCGAGGACGGCGCGCAGCGTGCGCGAGCTGACGCGCGAGGCCGCCGGCCAGCTGCCCCGTCTGGCTCGCCTCGAGCAGATCCAGCCCGGCACGAGGATCTCGGTTGGGCTGCTGGTCGAGGAGCGGCGGCGGCGAAGCCCTGAGAGCGTGTTCTTCCTGTTCGAGGACCGCGCCTACAGCGCAGAGGACATCAACGAGCGGATCGACAACGTCGTCCGCGGGCTGATCTCGATCGGGGTGAGGCAGGGCGAGCACGTCGGGGTCCTGATGGGGACCCGGCCCAGCGCGCTGGCCCTCGCCGTGGCCATCAACCGCCTCGGCGGCGTCTCGGTGCTGCTGCGGCCCGACGGGGACCTCGTGCGCGAGGCGGAGCTCGGGCACGTGAGCCGCATCATCGCCGACCCGGAGCGGGCGGCTCTGGCCGCCGGACTCGGCACCGCGCACACGTTCGTGCTCGGGGGCGGCGGCGGCCCGCGCGACCTCGGGGTGCCGCTCACCGCCGACATGGAGCAGATCGATCCCGGCGCCGTCGAGCTTCCGCGCTGGTACCGGCCGAACCCCGGTCGGGCCAGCGACCTCGCCTTCATCCTGTTCACCGGGGAGGGCGAGCACACCCGCATGAGCCGCATCACCAACCGGCGGTGGGCGCTGTCGGCGTTCGGCACGGCCTCCTCGGCGGCGCTCAGCGAACGCGACACCGTCTACAGCGTCACGCCGCTTTATCACCCGTCCGGGTTGATGATGAGCATCGGCGGCGCGGTCGTCGGTGGGGCGCGTCTGGCGATGGCGACCCAGTTCGACCCCGACACCTTCTGGGATGAGGCGCGGCGCTACGGCGTCACCGTCGCCTCCTACACCTGGACGCTCCTGCACGACCTCGTCGTGGCGCCACCGCATCCTGGTGAGCGCCACCATCCGGTGCGGCTGTTCATCGGTTCGGGCATGCCGCGTGGCCTGTGGCGCCGGGTGCAGCGTCGCTTCACGCCCGCCCGCGTGCTCGAGTTCTACGCCTCCACCGAAGTCGGCGTGATCCTTGTCAATCTGAGCGGAAGCAAGCCGGGGGCGATGGGCCGGCCGCTGCCCGGCAGCTCGGAGGTGAAGATCGCCGCTTACGACATCAAGCAGCGAGAACTCGTGCTCGGCGACGACGGCTTCGGCCGCGAGTGCGCAGTGGACGAGATCGGCATGCTGCTCGCCCGCGTGCCGCGCGCCGAGCAGGGAAGCTCGATCCCGTTGCGCGGCGTGTTCTCGCGCGACGACGCGTGGCTGGCCACGGGCGACCTCTTCCGCCGCGACAGCGACGGAGACCTGTGGCGGGTGGACAACGTCCGCGACGTCATCCACACCGCCGAGGGGCTAGCCTTCACCGCGCCGATCCGTGACGCCGCCACCGAGATTGCGTCGGTGGATCTCGCGGTGGCCTACGGTGTGCGGCCGAAGGGGGCCGCGTACGAGATCGCCGTTGCTGCCGTGACCCTGCGCACCGGCTATGACCTGAGCGCCCCGGACATCGGCCGCGCGATGAGCCAGTTGCGCCCGCACCGGCGTCCGGCGATCGTCCACGTGGTCGACGAGATCCCGGTCACCACATGGTTCCGACCGGTCACGGGGCCGCTGCGCGACGCCGGCCTGCCTGAACCGGGGGACGGCGTCCAGGCGTGGTACCTCGATGCCTCGATGGCGACGTATCGACCGTTGACCGCCGCTGCGCGCCGCCGTCTCGCTCACCGAGCGGCATGAGTCATGGCGGCGTGCGCCGCCGAGGGATAACCTTCCCGCACGTTGGGGCAGCGCCGGGCGAGACGTGCCGGAAGCGCACACGACTCGGGATCTGGATGAATTCGTGATCGGGACCGACAGTGACCGCCTGTGGATGGCCGGTCAAGGAGATTGAGATGGCAAGCGTCGAGCCGGGCCTTGGTCCCGGCAGCCGGTTAGGCGGCTACCGGATCGAGTCGCTCGTGGCCCGGGGTGGCATGGGGGTGGTCTACAAGGCCACGCAGTTGGCCCTCGAGCGGACCGTTGCGATCAAGGTCGTGGCCCCCGAGTTGGCCGATGACGAGTCCTTCCGCGAGCGGTTCAAGCGGGAAGCCAGGCTCGCGGCGGCGCTCGACCATCCCAACATCCTTCCGGTGTATGAAGCGGGCGAGGTGGATGGCCACCTGTTCCTGGCCATGCGGTATGTCGTGGGGACGGACCTGGACAGCCTCATCCGCCGCGAAGCGATCCTGGCCCCAGAGCGGGCGCTGGGCATTGTCGCCCAGATTGCCGACGCCCTCGATGCGGCGCACAGCCGCGGGCTGATCCACCGAGACGTCAAGCCAGGGAACATCCTGATTGCCGACGAGTACGGACGAGAGCGGGCGTACCTGACCGATTTCGGCCTGACCAAGAACGTCGCCACCGATGCCCATCTGACCCGGACTGGACAGATGGTTGGCACGCTCGATTACGTCGCCCCCGAGCAGGTGCAGGGGCAAGTAGTGGACGGTCGGGCCGACATCTATGCGCTGGCATGCGTGCTGTTCCAGGCGGTAACCGGGCGCATTCCGTTCGACCGGCCCGGTGACGTCTCCAAGATGTGGGCTCATCTCAACGATCCACGGCCGTCCGCCGCGGCGGTCAACCCAGCTCTGCCCAAGGAACTCGATGCGGTCATCCGCCAGGGGATGGCCAAGCGGCCCGAGGATCGCCCCCCCTCCGCGGGGGCGTTTGCGCACGCGGCCCGTGAGGCTCTCCGGCCTCCCGTCCTCGCGGCGCAGCACGGCTCCGCGGGCGGGGCGACGCAGCTCGATCCGACCCTGGTCGAACCCCTCCCTGGTGCTGCGGGTGCCGCCGGCGGCCGAACGCCGGACGGCGCTCCCGGCCAGGCGTCCCGCCGCGGCGGTGCGCCCCGCCGTCGCCGCGGCGCGTACGCTGCCGCGGCCGTGCTGGGTCTGCTGATCCTTGGGGCGATCGCCGCGATCGCGGTCGGGGGCGGTGGCACGACTTCGACGGGTCCGCCCACGTCGAGTGCCGCCAGCTCTGGCCCGGCGACGACGACGGCCACTCAGCCAACCACCAGCACCTCGGCTGCCGACGCCCAGGCGGCGGCCTACCGCGCGCAGGTCGAGCTGATGACCCCGCGCCTGAACGCGATCTTCAACCACCTCCCCAACGGGCACGACTTCCTCAAGCCTGTCTTCGCCCGTACCGCGCTCGCTGACGCCGCCGGCGTACGCGGAATCTCCGATAGCCTCAACGCGCTCACGCCCCCGCCCCGGCTGCTCACCGATCATGAGGCGCTGGTCGCGCACTTGGGGGAGTTGGAGCAGTCGCTGCGGGCACTGGCGGTGGACAGCGACAACCGCGATTTCACCTCGGCGGAACGGGACATCCAGAAGCTGAAGGTTGCCGACAACCGAGTCACTTCGGCCATCCACGCTGTCAAGGCCACCGGTGCCGGTGGGTAGGCACGAGGCCTGCCTCAGCCGATCCGCACGCTCGCCAGCAGCGGCCGAAAGGCCTGTTGGTCAACCTGGTCGAGGGTGGCCGCTGGCGTGATGCAGTCGAACTCATAGACGTCCCGGCCGCGGAAGAAGAAGCCCAGATGCCCGCCCTGGCCGTCGGCGACGCGGAGCAGGCCAACGCCCAAGATGTTCTGAGCCTGCTCGGCCTGGATCGCGCGCAGCTCGTAGTGCTTGGCTGCGCGGGCTGCGGCCGCCGACCGTGCCCGAACGTAGGCGAACTGAGACTCTTGCGTGTTGTCCGAGGGTCCGGCTCCGCGGTCGAGCACCAGGGCACAGCGGGTCTCGGTAGCGGCGCTCTGAGTATTGGTGCCGAAGTCCGCGATGGCGCCGGCGAGCGTGAGCGCGGTCCAGCTGGCGGGATAGGAGAAGCTGACTCCGAGCTTCGCGTTCGCGTACTGCCGCATGGCCGGTGGGGAGGGACTCGAGGATGCGCCGGTCGACCCGGACGTGGACCGACTGCCGGTGCCGCCGCCGAGACCGACGGCGAGGAGGACCAAGACGAGCGCGACCCCGGCGAGCGCGGCGCCGACGATGGCCATGGTCCGCGGGCTGAGCGTGCGGGACGGGGGGGCCGCAGCGGCAGCCGGTGGCTCGCCTCGGCCGGCCATCTCGACGACCGTCGGCTCGAGCCGGCCGCCCTGGACAGCCGCGCCCGTCGCGAGCGTCGGCTCGAGCATCCCAGCGCCGCCTCGCTCGCCCGCCGCACGGGCTGCACGACCGAGATCACCCGCAGATGGATAGCGGTCATCGGGGTTCTTGGCCATCGCCCGGGCAATCACCGCATCGAGATCACCGGGTAGGTCCGGCACCCGCGCTCGCGCCGAAGGCGGCTCCGCGGACATATGCGCCCACATGATCGCCGGCTCGCCCTCGCGCGGGAACGGAACTGAGCCGGTCAGCATGTGGTAGAGGACACATCCGGCTGCGTAGACATCGGTTCGGGCATCGACACTCTGCCCCGCGAGTTGCTCGGGCGCGGCGTAGTCGAGCGTGCCGAGGAACACTCCGGTGCGCGTCTGGCCCCTGCTGTCGACCAGCTTGGCCAGCCCGAAGTCAGCCAGGTAGAGGTGCTCCCCTCCGCCCTCGCGCGTCAGCAGCACGTTTGCGGGTTTGACGTCGCGGTGCACGAGGCCCTTGGCGTGCGCGGCATCGAGTGCGCCGGTGAGCTCGGAGAGGATCTGCACCGCCCGTTCGAGCGGCAGCCGACCCTCGGTGGCGATCACTCGGGCGAGGTCGGTGCCCTCCACGTAGCGCATCGCGATGAACAACAGGCCTGACTCCTCGCCAACCTCGTACACCGGGATCACGTTGGAATGCTCGATCGAGGCGGCGATCTCGGACTCGTGGGCGAATCGTTCACGGAAGCCGGGCTCGGCTGCCAGCTGGGGGGAGATCACCTTCAACGCGACTGTCCGCGAGGGCCGGGATTGGTGGGCGCGGTAGACCACGCCCATGCCCCCTCGCCCGGCAATCGCCTCGATCGTATAGCCGGCGAATTGCGTTCCGACTGCCAGGGCCCCACCGCCGCGGGCCGGTGTGTCCTCGGCTGCCATGTGGCGCTAGGACGGGCAGCCCCGGTTGGATTGTCCACGCAGGAGATTGGCGTAGTCCTGGGCGAGGTTGAAGACATCGGGGGTGCCGAGGCCGGTGGCCAGGTTGTATCCGGGCGCTGCCGCGTAGTAGCCGTTGTTGCCGAGCGTCACCTCGTGAAACGCGGGCACTGGCTGCGGACTGGCCGCGAGGTCGTAGAGGATCGGCGCGGCGAAGCAGCGGGCCAGTGGCCCGGCGCCGTGGGCGGCGGCGTACTGCTGCACGAGCAGCATCGATGCCGCCCAGAATGGCGTCGCCGCACTTGTCCCGCCAGCCCCACCCTCGCACCCCGGCGTCGATGACCCGGGAGGGCTCACGCAGATCATGAAGCCGCTGTTGGGGTCCGAGGGTCCGGAGACGTCAGGCACCTCCCGGCGATTGCCCGGGTTCACGCTCGTGCGGACGACCCCGGGACCACGCTGCCACGACGGCCGGGGCTCCGCCGAGGAGATGCCTCCGCCTCCTCCCCAACGCCAGATCGGCTCCCCCCAAGCCGATTCTGTGAGGTAACTCCCGTCTGAACGCAGCTCGAGCCGAGTGCCGCCAACCGCGATGTTGTGCGGGCTGCTTGACGGGTAATCCACCGCCAGGTCCGTATACGGCGTGCCGAGGTTCGTGGCCGGCTGGATATGGGCCGCGTGAAGGCAGCCATAGGCGCCAGTGTCTCCCGAGGCGGTGAAGGCGGTCACGTTGCTGGCCTGCAAAGCCTCCAGGGCGTTGTCGGCCAGTTGGATGTCTCCGCTCGGCGCCCTGCTCTCGCACAGGCCGTAGCTGGTGGAGACGATCTTCGCCTGCCCGTCCTGCTCGATCTGGTTGTAGATGTCCCCAAGCGAGCGCCCGAGCGCGAGTTGTGGCGATTTCGACCCGTCAGAGCCCTGGTAGTCGAGGATTTGAGCGTCCGGCGCGACCCCGAGGATGACCTGCAGGTCGAGGTCGACCTCGGGGTCGGAGCCGCCGCTCACGGTGTATGTGCTCCCGCCGTCGATCGGCTTGATCACGATGTGAGCCGTGATGCCCGCCCGCTGCGCGAACGCGAGGACGTCGTTGGGATTGATTGCCCCGTAGTCGCTGGCGACCGCGATCGTTTGGCCCCGACCGCGAATCCCCTGGGCCCAGAGTGCGGCGATGTCGTACGCCTTTGCCGTCACCGCGGGCGTGAGACCGGTGCTCGGTACGTCGGCCGGCGGGATCGGCTGGTCGGAAAGGTCACTCACGCCGGTGAGGAAGGGTGCGAGCGCCGCGGGGATCTGTGGCGAGCGATCGGGGGCGAAGAACCGTCGCCCATCGGCAGCGAGGTAACGACTGAAGTCCAGCGAGAACAATCGGCGGACCTGGGCGATGTCGGAGCGGACGAGCATCGCCGTCCGCTGCGGATATAGGTGGGCGACGGTGATGCCGAGCCGCTTCAGGATCGCGCGCAGCCGGCTGAGCCGCGCGTTGCTCTGACCGAACCGCGCGCCGAACTCCGACGCCGTCAATCCACGTCCGCGTGCGGTGTCGGTCTGGGCGTGACTGAGGTACGCGTCGAGGCGGCGCTGATCGAGCCGGAGGTCAAGGGCGAACCCGAGCGTGCCGCGCGTGAGCGATCCGAGCCGCACAGTTGTGGTTGGTGGGAGCCGCGCGTGATGGCCGAGGGTCACGATGGCCAGCGCGCCGGCCGCGATCGCCGGCGTAAGCCAGACGAGCACAAGCGAGCGTCGGCGATGATGTGGCGCAACCACCTCACAGCCCTCCGTCGCTGGGGAATCGGACGGTCTCAAGCACCTGATCGGCGAAGCGGTCAAACGGCTCGTCTGGGTTGGTGGCCTGGGTGGTGCCCCGGCGGACCCCATAGAACGCCGCGGCGGTAACGGTCACGGACCCCGAGGTGGTGGCCAGCACAGCCACCTTCACGAGGTCTCCGGGGCCCTGCGGGGTGCTGGCGTTGCCCTCGACGACCTCGCCGATCGCACGATGGAGTCCAAGGACCGGAACCCCGAACATCTGGTCGGAGCTCGGGGCCGAGGTCGCTCCCACCAGCTGCGACTCGACATCGCCGAGCATGCTCTGCATCGCCGCTTGGGCCGAGAACCGGCTGGCGGGGTACCCCCGGACCCAGATCCCAAGCGCCTTGCTTCCGGGCGCCGCGCCGAGGATGTGGTCGCCCACAGTCGTTTCCTGCAGCACCAGCTGGTTGCCGGCCACATCGGCTTTGGCGGCCGCCGCGAGCTGGGGGTCATACTCGACCCGCCAGCCGAGCGATCCGGAATACGTCGCCAGCAAACGCAGGGGTGGTGCGGTCGGGGGCCTGTGACAGATGAACCCGTCTGGGCAGGGCTGACTGCCCAGTGGCGCCGCGAGCAGAACGGTGCCCGCCGCGACAAGCGCGGCGGCGGCGAACACCGAGGCGAACACGGCCGTGACGCGTCGGGAGGAGAAGCGAGCGGAGGCGGCTCCCTGGGGCTCAAACGCAGTCGCGTGCGCCGGCGCTTGCGGCGCTGGCCCGGCCCGCGCTCCGAACTCCCCGGGGCCGGGGACGGCCACGGGCTCCGGCGTCAACGGCGCCCGCGGCAGGTGCGCGGCCACCAAGGTGCTGGCGCCGACCTTGATCTCGTCCCCGTCGCGCAGCGGATGGACTCCGTGCACGGGCTCCCCGTTGAGCAACGTCCCGTTCGTTGATCCGGTGTCCTCGATGAAGAACACGCCGCCGGGCTCGCATGCAATCCGTGCGTGGCGGCGAGATAGCCGCCGGTCGCCGCCCAGCGCTCCAGGCTCGCCATAGCCGCGACCGATCAGCAGCCCATCGCCGAGCTCGACCTCCTGGCCCTCGGATGGTCCGGCGACGATCCGGATGCACGGGGCCCGACGCGCGCGATTGCCGAGGGTCGGAGCGCCGGCCATCCCAACCGGGTCGAGTTCCGTGGGAGCAGGCCGGTCGGGCAGCTTGACGACGAAGCAGTGCTGGCCGAGGCGGAGCTCGTCCCCCTCGCTGAGTAACCGGGGCCCGGTCACTCTCTCGTCGTTGGCCCAGGTGCCGTTCGTCGACCCGAGGTCCTCGACCACCGGATTGCCTCCGGCGTCGCCGAAGATGCGTGCGTGACGACGGGAGAGCCGCGGGTCACCACCGAGGTTCCCCGGTGACGGCATCTCCCGCCCGACCACCAGCTCGGTCTCGACCGTGATGAGCTCCCCGGCGAGGGGTCCGTCACTACAGTGCAGCGTCAGCAGCATCGCCACGGTCCCTTCCCTGCCATCAGCGCCGTCGGCTGGTGGTGAACGCGAACGTCGAAGGGCGGACGGACGAGCGGCTTGCCGGCAGCGCGGCGAGCGCGATGCCGCAGTTCTCGCAGAAAGTGCCGCGCCGGGTGCGCTCGCCGCAATTGGCGCAGGTGATGATTGGCGCATCCTCGATCAGCAGCGCCTCTTCGAGCAGGCCGACATGGATCACCTGCCTGAGCCACAGCAGCGCGACCACAGCGAGCGCAGCGATCACCACGAGGGCCAGGCCGCTCGGCAAGGCCAGTTGGGCGATCGCGGCGAGGATCAGCAGGAGCGCTCCCAGCCCGGCGGCGAGGATCGGAGATCCGAGTCGTCCGAGGGCGCGGCGGTCCCGGATCGGCGCGCGGGCCTTCAGCCAGACCGCGCCGAGCACCGCCCCCATCACCGCCATGGTCAGGACCGGCAAGGCAATCGCGATGATCATCAGTTGCACGAGCCACGGCACGACCGCGCCGGGTGGCCGGAGGCCCTGGCCCAGAGCGGAGAGCGCTTGGATGATCACCTCGGCCGCCACGAAGGCCGACGCGCTTGCCGCGCCGAACGTCGCCCCGTCGAGAACGGTCGAGAAGCGCGGGTAGCGCAATAGCGCCAGCGGCCCGGCGGCGATCAGGATCACGCTCAGCAAGGGCACGAGCACCCCACGGGTCAGGACAAGACTGCTGTGGCCGCCCACGAAGACGTCCGAGCCAGAGGGGGATACGCCCTTGGCGATCACCGCCGTCAGCGCTCCGGTGAGAAGCCCCCAGGCCAGCGTGGCTCCGATCACGGGCAGCGATTGGTCCTCGAAGATGTTGACATCGACCAGATAGAGCACGACGAGCATCGGCAGCAGGACGGCGCCGGCGATGAGCGCGACCGGGTAGAGTTTTGCCAGCCCGAGGACCAGCACCGTGGCAAGGCCAAGCGCGAGGCATCGCCGGAACACCTGCATCGAGGGTCGCGGAAGCTGGGGGAAGATCGTCGAGACGATCGTCGGGCGCAGCACGCTCTCCTCCGGCGCGGCGGCGAAGGCGCGCCGCACCCCTGAGAGCGACGTTGGGTCAACGTTCATCACGCCTGACAGACCCCGGCTGACGGCCGACGCACCGGGGACGCGGCCGATCCGCGAGAGTCCCGGCTCTCCGCCCTCTAGCTCATGCCCGCAGCGGATGCAGAACCGGCTTGCGGGGACCTCCTGTCCGCAGTGGTCGCAAGTCCTGAGCGCCATTCGTCCTGGCTCCTAACCCGGTTTGGCGCAAGAGCATAGTCGCGGCCGTGAGGCCGCGGGGATCTGCTCGGACCAGGAGCCGGGTCGATCGGTCGCGTTCAGGCCGGCAGCGACTCGCCGGAGTACAGCTTCAGGACCGTCACGGTCGCGGCCGGCGCCGCGTTGATACACAGCTCGCAGAGCACGCATTCGTCGAGGTTCTCCTCGACGATCCGCAGGGTGCCGTCGGGGTTCTGGCCGAAGATGTCGACCGGACAGACCTCGGTGAGCTTGGCGGCCAGCTCCTGGTCGTGGGCGGTGGAGTCCTCGACCTCGACGCCGATGAACACTGCGTTCGAGGAGGTGGTCATACCGCCGCTCCCATCTTTTCTTTGACGATGCTGGGGATCTCGGAGATCTCCTCGGCCACGACGATCCCGGCCTCGGCGAGACGGGCGATCTTCTCGCTGGCCGTGTCGGCCTTGCCCTCGACGATCGTGCCGGCGTGCCCGAAGCTCATGCCCGGCATCTCGTCCATGAAGCGGCCGGCCATGAAGGCGACGATCGGGAGGCGGGAGTTGTGCTCGGTCACCCAGCGCGCGAGCTCGGCCTCCATCCGCCCGCCGGGCTCGGTGTAGATGACGATGGCCTGGGTCTGTTCGTCGGCCTCGAACAGCGGCAGCAGCTCCGCGTAGGTCGAGCCGATGATCGCGTCACCGCCGATGGAGACGGCGGTCGATTGGCCGAGACCGGCGGCGGTCAGCGTCGAGGACATCTCCGTTGTCATGCCTCCGCTGCGCGAGATCACCCCGACGGGACCCGGCGTGTAGGACTTGGCCGCGTCGCGCGCCGGGCCGCCGATGCCGCCCATCTTGATCACGTCGGGGACGATGATTCCCAAGCAGTTCGGGCCGATGATCCGGGCCCCGTGCTCGTCGGCGAGCTCGACCATCTCAGCCACGTCCCCGCGGGGAATCCGCTCGGTGACGATGACCACGAGCTTGATCCCGTTCTCGATCGCCTCAAACACGGCGTCCTTCGTGAACGCGGGGGGAACGGTGACCACGGAACCCTCGATCGGCCCGCCATGATGCTCGACGGCCTGGGCCACGGTGTCGAACACCGGCACGCCGTGGACGTCGCGGCCGAGGCGGCCGGGGGTGACGCCGCCGACGATCTTGGCTCCCTTGCCGTAGTCGAGGCACTCTCGCGTCAAATTGACCGCCTCACGGCCGGTGATGCCCTGGACGATGAAGGTGGTGCTGTCGTCGATCAGGATGCTCATGCCGGGATCTTCTCCACCGCACGCTTGGCCGCCTCGTGGAGTGAGACGCGACGATCGGCGTACTCGACGCCGTACTTCTCGAGGATCTTGAAGCCCTCTTCCTCCCACGCCCCGGGAATGCGGAAGATGGCGATCTTCTCGGCCGGGTCGTAACCAAGCTCGAGGCAGGCCTTGATCACTCCGCGCGCGACGATGTCGACACGGGTGTTGGAGACGATCGACATCATCACGGCGATCTTGTCCACGCCGGGCTTCTGCAACACCAGCTTGGCCAGGCCGCAGGCCTTGCGCACCGACGGGTTGCCACCGATCTCGCAGTAGTTGGCCGGCTCGCCGCCGTGGGCACGGACGGCGTCGAACAGGGTCAGTGAGCCGCCGCCGGCGCCGATCACGAGCCCGAGGTTGCCGTCGAACTCGGTGACGTTGCCGGCCACGCCGCGGTGGTCCTGGGCGTCGACCTCCTCACCGGCCAGTTCGAAGGGGGTGGCCTCGCGGGCTTGGCGGGTCTCCTCGTCGCCGACGCCCAGCTCCTTCAGCAGCGCCCTTTGCCGCGGCCTCGCCTCGTTCTCCATGTCCATGTGCGCGTCGAGGGCGACAAACGAGCCGTCCTCGAGCTGACCCAGCGGGTTGATCTCGGCCAGCGTCATGTCGTAGTCGAGGAACAGGCGGGCCAGGCGCGCGAGGATCGGCGTGAGGCGGTTGAGCGCCGACCCGGTGATCCCCAGCGAGGAGATCAGCTGCTTGGCCTGCCAATCAGAGAAGGGGCGAAGGGTGGAGAAGTGCGCGCGAGCGACGTGGTCGGGGTGCTGCTCGGCCACCTCCTCGATATCGATGCCGCCCATGTCCGAGAACAGCATCACCGGACGCTTGCGGATCCCGTCCCACACCACGCCGGCGTAGTACTCGTGCTTCACCGCGGCCTTGGAGTCGACGAGCACCCCGCGCGGCATGTGGCCATTGATCTCGAGCGCGAGCACGTGCTCGGCGTGCTGGGTGGCCTGGTCGGGATCGTCGGCGAACTGCACGCCGCCGGCTTTCATCCGCCCGCCGGTCAGAACCTGCGACTTGATCACCACGGGAGCGGCGATGTCCTCGGCGATCCGCCGGGCCTCATCGGCCGTGGTGGCGAAGCCGTGCTTCGTGACCGGGATGCCGGCCTTGGCCACGACCGCCCGGGATTCGTATTCGAAAAAGCGCATCGGAGGCGGCGGAGGGTAGCGAAGCCGGCCGGGAGACGACTGAGCGCCCCGAAGCACTAAGTCGACTGGCTTAGTGGCTAACCTGCTACAACTTTTTCGCACAAAGGCCATAAAGGTGATCCAGAAAGGTGCTTTTATGGAGTATCGAGATCAGAGGTGTTCATGACACGGCGATTGAGATTCAGACGTGGAGCGGTATCGAGCGGGCTGGCCCTGGCGGCCGGTTGCCTGATGCTGGCCGGATGCGGTGGCTCCTCGGACACCAGTACCAGCAGCAGCTCGGCCTCGGCCTCGACCTCGGCCTCCGGAGGCAGCAACGCGCAGCTCGCGCTCGTCGCCTACTCGACGCCGAAGAAGGCCTACGACGCGCTCACCAGCGCGTTCTCGCAGACCACGGCCGGCACGGGCGTGACCTTCAGCCAGTCGTTCGGCGCCTCGGGCTCGCAGAGCCGCGCGGTCGACTCCGGCCAGCCGGCCGACATCGTGGCGTTCTCGACCACCCCGGACATCACGCGCCTGGTCAAGGACGGGATCGTGGCGCCGACCTGGGACGCCGGCCCGGAGAAGGGCATCTCCAGTGACTCCGTGGTCGTGCTCGTGGTGCGCAAGGGCAATCCCAAGCACATCACCGGGTGGAATGACCTGACCAAGCCCGGCATCGACGTGATCACGCCGAACCCGTCCACGTCGGGGAGCGCACGCTGGAACATCCTCGCCGCCTACGGGGCGCAGCTGAAGCAGGGCAAGACGCCCGCCGAGGCGCTGGCCTATGTGAAGACTCTGCTGACCACGAACGTCAGCGTCCAGGACTCGAGCGCGAGCGCTGCGCTGCAGACCTTCACCAGCGGCAAGGGCGATGTCCTGCTCGACTACGAGAGCGACGCGATCGCGGCGGAGAAGGCCGGCGACTCCGTCCAGTACATCGTCCCCCAGCAGACAATCCTGATCGAGACGCCGATCGCCGTCACCGCCAAGAGCTCGCACGCCGCCCAGGCGCAGGCGTTCGTGAACTGGCAGTGGTCGCCGGCCGGTCAGACGATCTGGGCGCAGAAGGGCTATCGCCCCGTGCTGGCGTCGGTGGCGGAGCAGTATCAGAGCAAGTTCCCAACGCCGCCGCAGCTGTTTACGATCGCCTACCTCGGTGGGTGGACGAAGGTCAAGAAGACGTTCTTCGATCCGGCCTCCGGCTCGATCACCAAGATCGAGCAGGCCGCGGGGGTGCCCACTGCCTCCAGCTGAGGCATACGCGGCTCGGCCGCCGCTGACCCGCTCCCGCCGCCGTGGCGCGCTGCAGGCGCGCCACGGCGGGCTGGGGCTGGGCCTGGCCATGCTCTACGTCAGCGTGATCGTGCTGATCCCGCTGTCGGCGGTGGCGGTCAAGGCGTTCTCCGGCGGAATCGCGAGCTTCTGGGACGCGGTGACCTCACCGGTCGCCCTGACGGCGATCGCGGTGACACTGGTGGTCTCGCTGTTCGTGGCGGCGATCGGCGCTGTGATGGGCACGCTCGTGGCCTGGGTGCTCGTGCGGGACAAGTTCAGCGGCCAGCGATTCCTCGGTGCTCTGATCGACCTGCCGTTCGCGCTACCGACGATCGTCGCCGGGCTGACGCTGCTGGCCCTGTACGGGCCCGACAGCCCGTTCGGCATTCACCTGGCCTTCACCCGGGCCGCGGTGGTGGTCGCGCTGCTGTTCGTGACCCTCCCGTTCGTCGTGCGCTCGGTGCAGCCCGTGCTGATGGAGATCGACCCGGAGGTGGAGGAAGCGGCGGCATCGCTCGGCGCGTCGAGCGCGATCACGTTCAGGCGGATCGTGTTTCCGGCGCTCCGTCCGGCGATCCTCTCCGGCGCCGCACTGGCCTTCGCCCGTTCGGTGGGGGAGATCGGCTCGCTCTTGCTGATCGTCGGCAAGGTCCAGATCGCCAGCATCGTCATCTTCGCCGACATCGAGAGCGACGCGCCACAGGCGGCGGCCTCGCTGTCGGTCGTGCTGCTGGCCCTCTCGCTGCTCGTGCTCATGCTCATCCGCCGGGTGGGGGGACGCGTTGAGCATTAGTCGCCGTGCCACGCTGTCGCTGCGCACGCTGGCGCTGCTGTACCTCGGCCTGCTGCTGCTGCTCCCGCTGGGAGTGGTGTTCCTCCGCACCTTCGAGCACGGGGTCGGCGCGGCCTGGGGCTGGATGACCACGCCCGCCGCGATCAGCGCGTTCTGGCTCACCGTGCTGGTGGCCGCGATCGCGGTGCCGCTCAACACGATCTTCGGCGTCGGCGCCGCGCTGGTGCTGATCCGGGGCAAGGGCCGCGGGCGCCGGCTGCTCGACGCCATGATCGACCTGCCCTTCATCGTCTCGCCGGTGATCGTCGGCCTCGCCCTGATCCTGGTCTACGGCCAGGACGGCTGGTTCGGGCGCTGGTTCATCGACCACGGAATACGAATCATCTACGCCGCACCAGGAATGATCCTGGCCACGATCTTCGTCTCGCTGCCGTTCGTCGTGCGCGAGGTCGCTCCGGTGCTGATCGAGGTCGGAGACGAGCAGGAGCAGGCCGCGGCCACACTGGGCGCCTCGTCCTGGCAAACGTTCTGGCGGGTTACGCTGCCCTCGATCCGCTGGGGAGTGGCCTACGGCGTGGTGCTGAGCACCGCCCGCGCCCTCGGGGAGATCGGCGCCGTGCTCGTCGTCTCCTCCAATGTGGCCGGCTCAACCCTGACCCTGCCGCTGCTGGTCTACCAGCGCGACTCGCAGCCCGGCTCGCAGGCGGTGAGCGGCGCATACGCGGCCGCCACCGAGCTGGCCATAATGTCGCTGGTGGTTCTGCTGGCGATGACCTTGCTTGCGCCGAGAAGGAGCGACGCCTGATGAATATCGAGATCGCTGGCGTCTCCAAGCAGTTCGGTGACTTCACCGCCCTGGAGAACGTGAGCCTCGACGTTTCCGAGGGCTCGCTGACCGCGTTGCTTGGCCCGAGTGGGTCGGGCAAGTCGACGCTGCTGCGGATCGTGGCCGGACTCGAGACGCCCGACGAGGGCTCGATCTCGATCGACGACCGGGACGTGACCGGCATGCGCCCACAGGACCGCGGCATCGGCTTCGTCTTCCAGCACTACGCTGCCTTCACCCACATGAGCGTGCGAGAGAACGTCGCCTTCGGCCTGAGGATCCGCAAGCGGCCCCGCGACGAGGTCCGGACCCGCGTGGACGAGCTGCTCGCGCTGGTCGGCCTGACGAAGTGGTCCGACCAGCGGCCGCACCAGCTCTCGGGCGGCCAGCGCCAGCGGATGGCCCTCGCCCGCGCGCTCGCCGTGGAGCCGCGCGTGCTGCTGCTCGACGAGCCCTTCGGGGCGCTCGACGCGACCGTCCGCGCCGAGCTGCGCGAGTGGCTGCGCCGCCTCCACGACGAGCAGCACGTGACGACCGTGCTCGTCACGCACGACCAGGAGGAGGCGATGGAGGTGGCCGACCGGATCGCGGTGATGAATGCGGGGCGGATCGAGCAGGTCGGCTCGCCGCGCGAGGTCTATGACCGCCCCGCCAGCAAGTTCGTCATGAGCTTCGTCGGCCCGGTCAGCACGCTCGACGGCGAGCTGGTTCGTCCCCACGACGTCGCCGTGTCGCTGACCCCCAGCGACGATGCGATCGAGGCCATGGTCTCCCGCGTGGTCCACCTCGGCTTCGAGGTGCGCATCGAGCTGGAGCTGCCCGACGGCACGCACGCACGGGCGCAGCTCACCCGCGGGCAGACCGAGCAGCTCGAGCTGTCCGCGGGCGACATCGTCTACGTGCGCCCCCCGATGCGGGCGCTCGCGACGACTACCGCGTGACCCAGGCCTCGGGGTCCTCGGCCAGCTTGTCGATCGCCTTGGGCAGGTGCCCCGTGGCGACGTCGGCCACCGTGACCTGCTCGACGACTCGGCGCACGTTGGCTCGCACCGCGATCCACACGCGCGGCAGCGCCGCCGCGGCACCGCCGTAGGCGGCCTCCTCGGGCGGGCCGCCGCGCACACTGGCCAGCGGCCCCTCGACGGCACGGATCACGTCGGCGACGGTCAGCTCGTCGGCCGGCTTGGCCAGCCGGAACCCGCCCTCGGCGCCGCGATGGCTGCGCACGATCCCGGCGTGGCGCAGCTCGCCGAGGATGTTCTCGAGGAAGTTCAGCGGGATCTCCTGAGCCGTGGCGATGCGCTCGGCCTTGACCGGCTTGTCGTCGGGGGCCGAGGCGAGTTCGACCGCGGCCCGGACGGCATAGTCGGCTTTGGCGGAGATCCGCATGGACGGATTCTTACGCCGCGCTCGGCGTGAAGCCGTAGGCCTCGGCCAGCTCTGGGTCTTTCTGGGCCAACATCTCGGCCAGCTCGACCATGACCTTGCACTGCTTCCACGTCGCGTCGTCCTGCATCTTTCCGTCGATCATGTGCACGCCGCGGCCGTCGGGGATCGCCTCGAGCACCTTCTTGGCGAACAGCACCTCGTCGGGGTTGGGGCTGAACACCTGCTTGGCGATGGCGATCTGCACCGGGTGCAGCGACCACGCGCCGACGCAGCCGAGCAGGAACGCGGCGCGGAACTGCGTCTCGCAGCCCTCGATGTCGCGGATGTCGCCGTAGGGGCCGTAGAAGGGCAGGATGCCCGCCGAGGTGCAGGCGTCGACCATGCGCGCGATCGAGTAGTGCCAGGGGTCCTGCTGGGCGGTCGGCCGGGGCGCTTGCGGGTTGTCGGGATCGGGATCGTTGATCACGCGGTAGCCGGGGTGGCCGCCACCGACGCGAGTCGTCTTCATCCGGCGCGAGGCGGCAAGGTCGGCTGGACCGAAGCTCATGCCCTGCATCCGGGGGCTGGCGGTGGCGATCTCCTCGAGGTTGACCACACCGAGGCCCGTCTCAAGGATGGCGTGGATAAGGATCGGGCGCTCGAGCCCGGCGCGGGCCTCGAGCTGGGCGAGGAGACGGTCGACGTAGTGGATATCCCACGCACCCTCGACCTTCGGAACCATGATGACGTCGAGCTTGTGGCCGATCTCGCTGACCAGCGTGGTGATGTCCTCGAGCACCCAGGGCGACTCGAGGCTGTTGACCCGTGTCCAGAGCTGGGTCTCGCCGAGCTCCACGTCCTTCCCGACCCGCACGAGGCCAGCGCGCGCCGCCTCCTTGCGATCCACCGGCACCGCGTCCTCGAGGTTGCCGAGGAGGATGTCGACGGTCGGGGCGATGTCGGGGACCTTGGCCACCATCTTCTCGTTGGAGAAATCGAGGAAATGGATCATCCTCGAGGGCCGGAACGGGATTTCAAGCATCGGCTCCGGCGCACCGATAGCCAGCGGTTTGCCGAAGTCGCGGGGGTTTCGCACGGGATCAGTCTCCTGGTCGGTTCGCCCCCGAACGCTAGCGGAGCGGACCGAATGAGAACCGCGTCCCGGCCCACGACAGGCCGCGGACGCGCCGATCTTGACATTCTCGGCAGCCCGGGAAGCGACTCAGGAGAGAACCAGAGATGAGCAAAGTGGAAACTGATCAGGCGGCGCGCGAGGCCAGTGGCGCCCATCCGTACGGTCGATACCTCGAGGAGTTCGAGGTGGGCGCCGTCTACAGGCACTGGCCGGCCAAGACGGTGACCGAGGCCGATGACCACCTGTTTTGCCTCATCACCATGAATCACCATCCCCTGCACATCAACGACGTGTATGCCAAGCAGTCACAGCAAGGTCGCAACGTCGTGGTCGGCCCGCTCGTGTACTCGCTGGCGCTGGGAATGAGCGTCTCCGACGTGAGCGGCAAGGCGATTGCCAACCTCGCCACGGAGGAGCTGAGCCATCCGGCGCCGGTGTTCCACGGCGACACGCTCTTCTGCGAATCAGAGGTGCTCGAGGTCAAGCCGTCGCGCTCCAAGCCGGACCGCGGAACGGTCCGGGTCCACACCCGCGTCCTCAATCAGGACGGGGTCCTGGTGGCCGAGTTCAAGCGCCTCGTCCTCGTTCCGCGCAAGAATCCCGGCGCCAGTCCGGAGGCTGCCGAAAGCAACGTCGAGTAGTTACCACTGAGGCCATCTGAACCCATTCCCGGGTAGCCTTGAAGGGCCACCGAACGCGTTAAGGAGTGCCTGATAACCCATGGCTCACACTGCACCTACGCCGCAAGCAACGACAACACACGATCGCCTGCGGGCGTGGGTCGACGAGGTCGCCGCGCTCACTCAGCCCGACGATGTGCACTGGTGTGACGGATCGGCGGAGGAGTACGAGTTCCTGGCCCAGAAGCTTGTGGCAGCCGGCACATTCGAGAAGCTCTCCGACGCCAGGCGGCCGAACTCCTATCTGGCTCTCTCCGACCCCGACGACGTGGCGCGGGTCGAGGACCGGACCTTTATCTGCTCGCGGGAGGAGAGCGACGCCGGCCCGACCAACAACTGGCGTGAGCCCGAGGAGATGCGCACCGCTCTGACCGAGCTGTTCGAGGGCTCGATGCGGGGTCGCACGATGTACGTGGTCCCCTTCTCGATGGGTCCGCTCGGGTCACCGATCTCTTACATCGGCGTGCAGCTGACCGACTCCGCCTATGTCGCCTGCTCGATGCGGATCATGACCCGGATGGGTCAGGACGCGCTCGACTGCCTGGGCGAGAACGGCGACTTCGTGCCTTGCCTGCACTCGGTCGGCATGCCGGTGGCCGACGGTGCGCAGGACGTGCCGTGGCCCTGCAATGCCGAGAACAAGTACATCGTGCACTTCCCCGAGACGCGCGAGATCTGGTCCTACGGCTCCGGCTACGGCGGCAACGCGCTGCTGGGCAAGAAGTGCTTCGCCCTGCGAATCGCCTCGGTGATGGCCCGCGACGAGGGCTGGCTGGCCGAGCACATGCTGATCCTCAAGCTCACCTCTCCCGAGGGCGCGGTCCGCTATATCGCCGCCGCGTTCCCGAGCGCCTGCGGCAAGACCAACCTGGCCATGCTGATCCCGACCCTTCCGGACTGGAAGGTCGAGACGATCGGCGACGACATCGCCTGGATGAAGTTCGGCTCCGACGGCCGGCTGTATGCCGTCAACCCCGAGGCCGGCTTCTTCGGTGTCGCCCCGGGCACCGGCGCGATCACCAACCCCAACGCGATCGACACCATCGGCAGCAACTCGATCTTCACCAACTGCGCCAAGACGGACGATGGCGACGTGTGGTGGGAGGGGCTGACCGCCAAGCCGCCGGCGCACGCGATCGACTGGCACGGCGACGACTGGACGCCCGAGAGCGAGAGCCCGGCCGCCCACCCGAACGCCCGCTTCACCACCCCCGCGGCTCAGTGTCCCTCGATCGCGTCCGAGTGGGAGGACCCCAAGGGTGTGCCGATCGACGCGATGCTGTTCGGCGGCCGGCGCTCGAGCGTGGTGCCGCTCGTGCATGAGGCCCGCGACTGGGTACACGGCGTGTTCCTCGGCTCGACGATGTCCTCCGAGACGACCGCGGCGGCCGCCGGCAAGGTCGGCCGTCTGCGCTGGGACCCGATGGCGATGCTGCCGTTCTGCGGCTACCACATGGCCGATTACTTTGCCCATTGGCTGAGGACCGGTAAGCGCGACGACGCCCAGCTGCCGCGGATCTTCTACGTGAACTGGTTCCGCAAGGACGACGACGGCAAGTTCATGTGGCCGGGCTTCGGCGAGAACTCGCGCGTGCTGGCCTGGATCTTCCGCCGCGTCGAGGGCACGGCCGAGGCGGTGGAGAGCGAGATCGGGCTGCTGCCGCCGGTCGGGAAGGGCGGTATCGACACCGAGGGCCTCGACATCTCCGCCGAGACCATGACCAAGCTGCTCGAGGTCGACATCGACGGCTGGAAGCAGCAGTTGCCGCAGATGCACGAGCACTTCGCGGCGTTCGGGGCCAAGCTCCCGGCTGAGCTCCACGCCGAGCTCGACCAGCTCGATCAGCGACTCCACGGCACGTAGCCACGCTCGCGTTCGTTCCTTCTGACGCTGGTCTGCTCGCGCTGCAGGCCGGCGTCGTGGCGGCGCCGCGGGCGATCGCTCGTCCGAAGGCGCTGGACCGGATGTCGGGACCGGCCTGGGCGCTGGTGCCGATCGGCTCGATCGTGGCGGTCATCGTCGCCATCCGCTACGGCTCAGACACCGCGACCGGCCTCACCTATCTGGCCCTCGTCGCGGTTCCGCCGCTGGCGGCCGCCGCGCTCGGGTGGCTGTCCCACGGGGCTCGGCCGCCGTTCGCGTTCGCCACGGTGGCGCTGTTCGCCATCGCCTGGGCGGCCAAGGGATCGCTGGCCGGGGAGGCGGCCGCGGCGCTGCTCTCGGGTCTCAGCTGCGTGACCCTCGGCGTGCTGCTGGGCATGGTCACGCCGTCCGCCTGGCTGAAGCTCGGGATCGTGGCCATGGCCGTGGCCGACAGCTGGCTGGTCATCTCCGACCTGCTGCAGGCCCCGAACGCAACGCTGGTCGCCGCCCACCCCGCCGGCGGGTTGCCAAAGCTGCAATCGGAGTTGTTCGGAAGCGTGTCGATGGGCTACGGCGACCTGTTCGTCGCGGCGCTGCTCGGGGCGGTCCTGGCCGGCGAGCCGACCCTGCAGCGCATCGCAGCGGTGCTCACCTTCATCGTCGCGGCACTGTTCGACCTGCTGTTCTTCGTCCTCAACGAGCTGCCGGCGACCGTGCCGGTGGCGCTGGTGCTGATCGGGATCGAGGTGTGGCAGCGGCGGGCGCTGTTCAGTGCTTGGCGTCGCCGGTCGACGCCGGCGGGCGCGACTCTTCCGCCAGAGACGTGATCGCCAGCGTGCCGCGGGCCGCCTCCTCGAGCACCTCGGTGGCCTCCTCGGCTGACCGGGCGTAGAGCTCGACCAGCAGGTGCACGACGATCCGGTCCTCGTCGTGCTTGTGGAAGCGGACGTGGGTGAAGAACTCGCGGGTGCCGTGGTCGCCGAAGGCGGCGTAGGAGAGCGCATCCCCGGCCTCGGGGCCCGAGCAGGTCTCAACGTCGTCGGCGTCGACGGTCACCGTGCAGGACGCCACCCACGGCGTTCCGGCGATCATCCGCTCCCAGCGATCCTCGATCGGCTCGACGCGGCCGTTGTGGAAGCCCAGGTGGGGCTGGTCGTGCATGCACTCGAGGCACTGCACCACGGCCTCCTGCATCTCATCGACGACCTCGCCGCGCTCGCCGCTCTCGGGATCGATGCGGTGGATCCCCTCATAATGAACCTGAACCTCGAGGTTCTGGGACCAGCACCGGTAGCAGCGAAGCCAGCTACGGACCTCTGTTGAGCCCTCCATCTAATTGATTCTACGATGGCGCCCAGAGTGACCACGAACTGGCGATTGCATGGGCTCTGAGGGTGGTCTGCTCGGGGTGATCCTGGCCGGCGGCCGCGGTCGCCGGATCGGGGGCTCGAAGGCCGTGGTGGCGCTCGCCGGTGTGCCGCTGATCGCCTATCCGTTGCAGGCCATGCGCGCGGTCGTCGACGAGGTGGTGATCGTGGCCAAGCCCGACACCCAGCTGCCGAGCCTGCCCGGGGTGGCGATCTGGGTCGAGCCGTCCGCGCCGCAGCATCCCCTCGTGGGGATCGTCCACGCGCTCGAGCTCGGCGGTGACCGGCCGGTGCTGGTGTGCGCCGGCGACCTCCCGTTCGTCACCCCGGTGCTGCTGGGGCGCATCGCGGGCGCGCGCGAGCAGGCCTCAGCAGCGGTATTGGCCGCGCACGATGGCGAGCTTCAGCCGCTGCTGGGGTGCTACCGGCCAGAGACGATCCCCGCGCTGAGGGCGGGCCTCGCCGCGTCGCAGCCGCTGCGGGCCGTGGCGGCAGGCCTGCACCCGACCGTGCTCGAGGTTGGGGACCCTGAGCTGCTCCTAAACGTCAATTCGCCAGAAGATCTGCTGGCCGCGACGGCGATCCTCGACCGGCGCCGCGCCGCTAGCCGAAGGTGAAGTCGTAGGCACTCACGCCGGCAGGGAACTCCAGCGTCACCAGGTGCTGCTCGGCGGCGGGTCGGGAGACAAGTGAGTAGAGCCGCTGGCCGACGACGGTGACGGTCCCGTGATGGACGTCGGCCCCGGCCGCGCTCGCGGGGATCGGCCGCCCGTCGAGCAGCACCCGTACCTGGCGCGGGACGTTGCCGGCCGAGGTCATGACCAGGTAGACGTTGGCCGCCTGCACCCCTGCCTCGATCGAGGCTCCCGGCGCGAGCGCCGTGGCAGCCTCGGAGTTGATCCGCCACGGACCCTTGAGAGCGAACTCGTTCGTCCCCAGCTGTGCGGCGCCGGGGTAGTAGTGCGAGCCGGCCTGGGGAGGCGTGATGAAGCCCTGGGCGCGCTGGGGGTCGAGGTAGGTCTCGGGCGTGGCCAGCTGGGTGGAGGGCATGATCGCGTGCGCGGTCATCGGCGGCGGCAGCGTCCGCGCGCCGGCGGCCAGAAGCAGGGCGCGGACCGCCGCCTCGCTCTGGCGGTAGTCGCCCTCCCCGAACTGGGTGTGGCGCACCTGGCCCTGCGCATCGATCAGGTACTCGGCCGGCCAGTACTCGTTGCTGTAGGCGTTCCAGGTGCCGTAGTTGTTGTCCTGGACCACGGGGTAGCGCAGGCCGTCGGCGCGGATCGCCTGGGCGACATTGCCGGCGGCCTGCTCGAATGTGAACTCGGGCGTTTCGACGCCGACGATCTCCAGCCCGTAGCGATGGTAGGTGGCGTAGAGCCCTTTGAGGAATGGAAGCGTGCGGATGCAGTTGATGCAGGTGTAGGTCCAGAAGTCGACCAGCACCACGTGGCCGCGCTCTCCGGCCAGGGTCAGCGGGCGGCCCCCCGGGGTGTTGAACCACTGCTCGGTGCCGGTGAACTCGGGTGCCGGGCCGAGGTGGGGGAGGGAGCCGCCGGGCATGCGCGCCGCCGCCAGCCGCTCGCGCACGGCGAAGCGCGAGGCCGGGCGAAGCGAGGCGAGCCGGTTCTGCACCGTGTTCGAGTTCTCCAGCGCGCGGGTGGGATCGACGAGAAAGCCGGGTAGGCTGCGGCTCTTGGCCAGCGCCTCCTCGAAGCGGACGTCGAGATTGGTGGCCATCACCAACGCGGTGAGGATGAGGACGACTCCGAGTCCCCGCTCGACGACGTGGCCGCGGGCTGAGCGCCGGATCCGGGTCAGCACCGCGCGGCCACCGAGCGCGTAGAGCAGCAGCATGGCCGAGAGCCCGGCGGAGTAGGCGATGGCCACGGCGACCACCCGGGCCGAGGCGCCACCCGAGGCGCTGACAGAGGTGACGGCGGCGAGGATCGGGCCCGCGCACGGCGCGCACACGAAGCCGAGCGCGCCGCCGACGGCCATTCCGGACCAGAAGCCGGTCCCGCGCGTCCGCGGGCCGAACCGGGCCAGCCGCGACAGCGGAGCCTGGACGCGGGCCGCCACGTCTGGCAGGAGCATGACGAGACCGAAGCCGAACAGCACGATGATCGCCACCGTCCGTGCCGCGCCGCTGGCCAGGCCGATGCCCTTGACCAGCTGGGCGAGGGCGACGATTGCCACGGTGAAGGTCACCGCCAGGCCGACGACGATGCCGATCGGGCGCCGGCGGCCGCCGACCGCCCCGGCCGAGAGCAGGGCCGGCAGGACGGGCAGGACGCACGGGGTGATGGCCGTCCCGGCACCCGCGATCAGAGCGAACAGCATCAGCAGCGGCATGAGCCTCTAGATGATCCTCACAGGAGATTGCGAAATCGTTACGGCGCGGGGCCGGCAGGAACTCACGCTATGCGCGAGGAACCGCAGGTCGGAGGCGGTCGTCGGCTGCCTCAGCCGCCGATCGCCGACATCGTCCGGCCCGGCTGGATGAAGCCGCGCTCGCCGACCCGGTGCTTGAGCTCCTTGCGCCACACGGCGTCACGGATGATCTGCTCGAGCTCGGCGTCGTCGGCGCCGGCTCGCAGCGGCTCGCGCAGGTCGGTCTCGTGCAGCGAGAAGAGGCAGGTGCGCAGCCGGCCGTCGGCGATGAGCCGGATGCGGTTGCAGTCCGAACAGAACGGCTCGGAGACCGGGTTGATGAAGCCGATGCGGCCCTGTCCGTCGGCGAACCGGTACACCCGTGCCGTGGCGTGCGGCTCACGGGGCTCGGGCTCGAGCGGATACACCGTCTCGATCGCGGCGCGAATCTCCTCCCCGCTGAGGACCTGGTCGGGGCTCCAGGCATGATCGGCATCGAGCGGCATGAACTCGATGAAGCGGATCTCGTAGGGCGAGTGACGGGCGAGCTCGGCGAACGGCAGCACCTCGTCCTCGGTGAAGCCGCGGATCGCCACCGCGTTGACCTTGATCGGGTGCGCCTCGGGAAACCCGGCCAGCAGCTCGAGCCCGCGCAGCACCTGGGGCAGCGCGTCGCGGCGGGTGATCTCGTAGAAGCGGTCGCGCTGCAGAGAGTCCACCGAAACGTTGAAACGATTGATCCCGGCCTCGACGAGCGCCTGCGCGTCACGCTCGAGCAGGAAGCCGTTCGTGGTCAGGGACAGGTCAGCGACATCGTCGATCTCACTGAGCATGCGGGCGAGCCGGGGGAAGTCGCGGCGCACCAGCGGCTCGCCGCCCGTTAGGCGAACGTCGTGCACGCCCATCGCGGCGAGCAACGTGACCAGTCGAGCGATCTCCTCGAAGGTGAGGATCTCGGTGCGCTCGAGCCACGGCAGCCCCTCGGCGGGCATGCAGTACTGGCAGCGGAAGTTGCAGCGATCGGTGACCGACACGCGCAGATCGCCGATCAGCCGCCCGTGTCCGTCGCGCAGTGGCTCCAGTGCCATAACTACAGGCTACCCTTCCGCGCATGCGGCGCACGTGATTGACCGGGATCGCAGCCGTGGCCTGCCTGCTGGCTGGATGCAGCAGCCCGAGCCCGCAGACGTGATGGAGCTCCTCAGCGCGGGTCGCTCAGCCACGAGAAGGCGACCATGTCGTGCCGGACACCCTTGAACTCCATGCAGGATCGCAGCACGGCCTCGCGCTGGAAGCCGGCGCGTGCAGCGACCTGCTGCGAGGCCGTGTTGCCCACGGCCGCAAGCAGCGCAATCCGCTCGAGCCCGAGCGCCGCGGTGCCCCAGCCGCAGATCAAGCGCACCGCGCGCGTGGCGTGGCCCTGCCGCCGGGCCTCAGGGGCGATCCAGTAGCCGACCTCTGCGCGGGCGTGCTCCCAGCTGAAGTCCATCAGCGAGATCGACCCGAGCAACCGGTCGAGGTCATCAGCGGCGACGATCGCAAACGGCGCACGGACATCGGCCCGGATGGCGTCGTAGCGCTCGAGCAGGTACAGGCGCGCGTCGTGCTCGGTGTAGTTCGCGGGCACCCGCGTCCAGCGGACTATCTCCGGGTCCCTGCAGGCGGCAGCCAGGGCCGAGCGGTCACTGTCCCGCCACGGTCGCAGCGCGGTGGGCGCGTCGACCAGTGGCTCGGCGGGAAGGACGATGCGGCTCACGGCCGCCGGACCATCACCACCACGACGGCGGCGAAGGCGATCTGCCCGAACGCGAGCGCTGTGCCCAGGTTGACCGCGCCGAGGGCGCCGGCCAGCGCCGGGCCGAGCACGAAGGCACCGAGGATGCTCGACAGATCGAGCCGCACGCTCCGATTGTCGCGCAGCCCGCGATCAGACCCCCCAGAGGTCGCAGTCAGATCGCCCCACAGCCCGTGGTCAGATCGCCCCACAGCCCGCGGTCAGACTCCGGCCGCCCGCTGCTCGAGCTCGCGCCGCAGCGCCGGCACGGCGAGTCCCGGGTCCTGTGTGCTCAGCCACCGTTCGGCGTCCCGGCGTCCGCCCAGAGCCCGCATCCCGCGGTCACCGTGCTCGGCGGCGAAGTCCGCCAGGGCGTGCGTGCGGCGGCCGTGGAGCCGGCGGGCCGCCAGGTCCAGGCGCCGCCGGTGCGCCTCGAGAGCATCGACGAGCTCCGGTATCCCCACACCCGGCGCGATCGAGGAGACCGCAAGTACCTCGGTCTCGGAGGCTCCGAGCGACCGCAGCGCGGCGCGCAGATCCCCGAGCGCCCGGGTCGCCACCCGCCCGAGGTCGGACTTCGTGACCACGAGCACGTCGGGCACCTCCATGATTCCGGCCTTGAGGAACTGCAGCACGTCCCCGGAGCCGGGCTGCACCACGACGGCGACTGTGTCGGCCACGTCGGCCACCTCGGTCTCCGACTGCCCGACGCCGACGGTCTCGATCACCACGACGTCGAAGCCCACGGCGAGCGCGCTGGCAGCGGCCCGGGTGGCCGGGGCCAGCCCGCCGAGCCGGTCGCCGGCGGCGGTCGAGCGGATGAACACGCCGCGGTCGGCCGGGTCGAACTCGATGCGCGCGCGGTCCCCGAGCAGAGAGCCGCCCGAGCGACGCGAGCTCGGGTCGACGGCGAGCACGGCCACCGACCGTCCCCGCCCACGCCATTCGGCGACGAGCCGGGAGAGGAGCGTGGACTTGCCCACGCCCGGCGGGCCGGTCACGCCGACGATGTGGCCGGGGGCCTCGGCGCCGAGGGCGGCGGGGGAGACGGCATCGAGCAGCCGGGCGGTCTGCTCACGGAACGGAGCCGTGCGGTTCTCGACCAGGTTCAGGACTGCCGGCGCCGCAGCGAGGTCCCTGTCGCGCAATCGCCTCCCGAGCTCGTCGCCCTCGGGAGCAGCGGCGGCGCTCAAGCCGGCGCGACGGTGTCGATGCCCTGGCGCTCGCCGACCAGCGAGATGATGTCCCGCATCATCTGGTTGAGATCCCAGTCCTTGGGCGTGTAGACGGCGGCCACACCGGCCTCGCGCAGGGCGGCGGCGTCGCTGTCGGGGATGATGCCGCCGACCACGACGGGGATCTCGCCGACCCCTGCTTCCTTCAGCGCGGCTAGCACCAAGGGGATCAGCTCGCGGTGCGAGCCGGACAGGATCGACAGGCCGATCACGTGGACGCCCTCCTGGGCGGCGGAGGTGGCGATCTGAGACGGGGTGAGGCGGATGCCCTCGTAGACGACGTCCATGCCGGCGTCGCGGGCGCGCACCGCGATCTGCTCGGCGCCGTTGGAATGGCCGTCAAGGCCGGGCTTGCCGACCAGGAACTTCAGCCGCCGGCCGAGCGCCTCGCTGACCCGCTCGACCTCCGCGCGCAGCTCGGCCACGTCCTCGCCGGCCACGGCGGCGGCCTCGCCGACCCCGGTCGGAGCGCGGTACTCGCCGAATCCCGCGCGCAGCGTCTGTGACCACTCGCCGGTGGTCGCCCCTGCGCGGGCGGCAGCGATCGTGGCGGGCATGATGTTCTCGGCGTCGCTGGCGGCCGCGCTGGCCAGCTCGGCCAGGGCCGCGTCGACGGCCGCCTTGTCGCGCTCGGAGCGCCACTGGGCGACGGCGCGCTTCTGCTGGGCCTCGACCTCGGGATCGACCACGAGAATGCCGCCGTCCTGATCGGCGGTGAGCGGCGAGGGCTCGGTCGAGGTGAAGCGATTCATGCCCACCACGGTGAGCTCCCCGGACTCGATCCGCCGCCAGCGCTGGCGGTGAGATTCGACCAGCGCGGCCTTCATGTAGTCAACGGCCTCGACGGCGCCACCGAGCTCGGCCACCCGCTGCATCTCCTCGCGGGCGCCGTCGACGAGCTCGGCCACGAGCCCCTCCATCACGTTCGACCCCTCGAAGATGTCGGGGTACTCGAGCAGGTCGGTCTCGAAGGCGAGGATCTGCTGCAGGCGCAGCGACCACTGCTGGTCCCACGGCCGCGGCAGCCCGAGGGCCTCGTTCCAGGCCGGGAGCTGGATCGCTCGGGCGCGGGCGTCCCGCCCGAGCGTCACGGCGAGCGTCTCCAGCGCGATTCGGTAGACGTTGTTTTCCGGCTGCGCCTCGGTCAACCCCAGCGAGTTGACCTGGACGCCGTAGCGGAAGCGTCGGTGCTTGTCGTCCTCGACGCCGTAGCGCTCGCGTCCGAGCTCGTCCCACAGCTGCGACATCGCCCGCAGCTTGGCGTGCTCCTCGACGAACCGCACGCCGGCGTTGACAAAGAACGAGATCCGGCCGAACACGTTGCCCATGCGGTCATGGGGGACCCGCTCGCGGACCGCGTCGAGGACGGCGATCGCGTTGCTCATCGCGTAGGCGATCTCCTGCACCGGAGTCGCCCCCGCCTCCTGCAGATGGTAGGAGCAGATGTTGATCGGGTTCCACTTCGGCACGTGCTCGACCGTGTAGGCGATCGTGTCGGCGATCAGGCGCATGCTCGGGGCGGGTGGGAAGGCGTAGGTGCCCCGGCTCAGGTACTCCTTGAGGATGTCGTTCTGGGTTGTGCCCTGGAGCTGATCCTCGCTCACGTCCTGCTCCTCGGCGGCGACGATGTACAGCGCGAGCAGCCAGGCCGCCGTCGCGTTGATCGTCATCGAGGTGTTCATCTGGTCAAGCGGGATGTCGTGCAGCAGCGCCCGCATGTCGCCGAGGTGGGCGATCGAGACGCCGACCTTGCCGACCTCGCCGCGGGCCAACTCGTGATCGGGGTCATAGCCGGTCTGCGTCGGGAGGTCGAAGGCGACCGACAGGCCCGTCTGTCCCTTGGCCAGGTTGCGCCGGTAGAGCTCGTTGGAGCGCTGAGCGTCGGAGTGACCCGCGTAGGTGCGCATCATCCACGGGCGATCGCGCTCGGGCAGGCGAGAAGGCGTCTGCGACATGGCGCCATTGTATGGCTCGGCAGCGCCCGGATACGCTGTGACAATGAGGTCGGTGGCCGTGCGCGAGGCGCTGGCAGGGACTGTGTGGCACACGGGCTGCCGCAACTGGTACGTGGACGAGAACGGCGAGGATCCCAACCAGTGGCCGTGGACCTGGAGCGGTTATCGGCGCCGGACGGCCACGCTTGCCCCCGGAGCCTATGCACTGAGAACGTCCGACCGTTCGCCCACGGCCTCGCTGGGGTAACGTCAAGACATGCCCGATCAGAGCTCAGCCGCCGACGAGCACGCCCTGCTGCAGGAGATCACGCTTCCGCTGGATCGCCTGCCCGACGACGCCATGCCCATCGCCTCCGCGAGCGATTTCCCCATCGTGCTCCGGGGCTACGACCGCCTCGCGGTCGACGCCTACGTCAAGCGAACCAGCCAGCTCGTAGCCGAGTTGCAGGCCATGCGGTCCCCGGAGGCGGCCGTCCGCCGCGCCCTCGAGCGTGTCGGCCAGCAGATCTCGGGGATTCTCAAGCGTGCCCACGAAACCGCCGAGCAGATCACCGCCCAGTCGCGTCGCGAGGCCGAGGAGCGCCTCGAGGTGGCCCGGCAGGAGGCGAGCGAGATCATCAGCGCAGGCGAGCGCCGGGCCCAGGAGCTCGACGCCGACGCCGACCGGATCTGGTCGGAGCGGATGCGCATCATCGAGGACGCTCGCCAGCTCTCCCGAGAGCTGCTGGAGATCTCCGACAGCGCCGCGGAGCGCTTCCCCGCCGCGGACAGCACGATCGACCCCGAGACTCCGGCCGCGCCGGTCAACCTCGATCACTCGCCGGAGCTCGAGGACGAGGTCGGCGGTCCGCTCCCCGCCGCGGCGGATGAGCTCGGCGGCGAGGAGGATGCAACCACGGTCCTGCCCGACCCCGACACGGCCCGCACCGCCGGCAAGCCCGACGAGCGGGTGGGCGAGGATCCCGACGCCACCGCGGTGCTGCCGCCGTACGAGCGGGGGCCGGCCGAACCGGAGGGGCGGTCCGCGGACGGTCCCGACGACACGCTGGAGGACGCGCGCGAGCGGCCGGCGACCGAGCCGCCGCCGGAATGAGCGAGCCGCAGGTCATCGACCTGCTCCATCTCGGTCGGCCGCGGGTGATCGGATGCTGGCGGGTCGGGGATGCGCTGATCGATCCGGGCCCCTCGTCGTGCCTGGACACCCTGCTCGGCGGTCTCGGCGACTGGCAGCCGCGGGCCCTGCTGCTCACACACATCCATCTCGATCATGCCGGGGCGAGTGGGTCCCTGGCCGCGCGCTGGCCCGATCTGGAGGTCTACGTGCACGAGCGCGGCGCGCCGCACATGATCGATCCAACCCGGCTGCTGGAGAGCGCGACCCGCCTGTACGGCGAAAACATGGATCGCCTATGGGGGGAGTTCCTGCCTGTGCCCGAGGACCGTCTGCGGATCCTGAGCGGCGGGGAATCGCTATTCGGGGGTGAGTTCGAGGTCGCATACACGCCGGGTCACGCCTCCCACCACGTGTCCTATCTCCGGGACGGGGTCGCCTTCGTGGGTGACGTCGGCGGCGTGCAGACGATCCCCGCCGGACCGGTCATCCCGCCGACCCCGCCGCCCGACATCGATGTCGAGAAGTGGCATCAGTCGCTGGCGCTCATCGCCGCCTGGAAGCCGACGCGACTGGCGATGACGCACTTCGGGGACGCGACCGACGTCGACCGCCATCTCGCGGAGGTCGGGCAGCGCCTGGACGACTGGGCCGAGCGAGCCCGTACCCAGGATCGCGAGCAGTTCATGGCCGGCGTGTGGGCGGATATCGCGGCCGGGGTCAGCGGCGATCGAGGCGATGAGATCGCCGCCCCATACGTCCAGGCAGCGCCGCCCGAGCAGCTGTACGCGGGACTTCAGCGTTACTGGCGCAAACGCTCTGAGAAGGCCGAAGCGGCGGTATCCTGAGCCTCAATGGCGCAGACAGTTGAGCTGCCCCGCGTCGGTGGTCCAGGCAGTCGTCTGGGCGGACTGTGGCGGGTCGTCGTTCTCAACGACGACCACAACACCTTCGATCACGTCGCCGAGACGCTGGCCCGGTTCATCCCCGATGTGAGCCTGGCTGACGGCTACCGGTTCGCCGACCGCATCCACACCAATGGCTGCGCGATCGTGTGGAGCGGCCCGCGCGAGGACGCCGAGCTGCACTGGCAGGAGCTCGACGGCGCCGGGTTGACGATGGCGCCGCTCGAATCCGGCTAGCGCCGAGGGCCTGCGCGCCGGCGCCCAGCTCCTGCGGCCCTGCTCAGCTCGCGCGCGGAACGCGCGTCGTGCGCGGGAGGCGCGGAAGGATCTTCGCCGCCTGCCCCTCTGGGGAGACCCGGACGACGTTCCACACCGCGCCGAGCTTCTCCAGCGCCGCGATCAGCAGCCCGGTGGGGTCGGCTAGCCGCTCCCAGAACCGCAGACCGTGGAAGGCCGATGTGGGAAGGCGTGATGGTTGTGGTGCCAGGCCTCGCCCATCGACAGCGGCGCGAGCCAGAACACGTTGCGCGACTCGAATCACTGCTCGGGGCCTATAGGATCGGTGCGCGGGCTGCCTGGCGTTCGTCGCCGCCGGCGTGGACGCCGGATTGGCGCCGAACATCCATCGAGACCGCAGCCGCCGAGGCGCTGTGGCTGCTGCCCCGGACGCTCGCGGTGATCGCAATGCGCGGGGACAAGGGGAGCGTGCCCGCGCTCAATCTCGTGCCTGACGCGCTCATGGAGACGATCGGCGAGCTCACCTGCGTCGTACTCCCCGACCCCGAGGGACCCGGGCGGCGCGCGGCGATCGAGCGCGCGATCGCCGAAGCGGAGGTCGCCGCCGGACTTGGCAGGACGGTGGAATGGCCGGAGGCGGCACTGAGCTTTGCCCGGGCGACGGCGGCGCTCGGGCTGGCCAGCGGCCCCGGGCTGGTCGTCGCCCGTGAGCGCGCCGGCGAGCTGGCTGGCCGAGCAGGGCCGGCTCGGTGCGGTGGCCGCGCGGCTTGGTGTCCATCCGCAGACCGCGCGCTACCGCCTTGCGCGGTTGCGGGAGCTGTTCGGCGACGCGCTCGACGATCCGGAGGCGCGCTTCTGGCTGGAGCTGGCGCTGCGAATCGAGGCCGGCACCGACCCTCAGCCGGCCGCCGTCTAGGTGTAGCCGGGCGGGCGCCGACTAGGTGGTGGTGGCCTGCGGCTCGGGTTCCGGAGCGGTCTCCGGAGCCACCTGCGGTCCGAGGGCACCCTGGGCAATCTCGTCGTGCCACGCGTAGACCAGGGGGATCTGGTACCGCGACATATTGCGCCGACGAAAGTCGGTCATCTCCGGGCCCTCCCAGAAGCGATACCAGTCGCCCTTGTTCTCGAACCAGATCATCAGCAGGACCTTGTAGCGATCCTCCTGCGACCAGTGGACCTGGTATTGGCTGGCTCCATACCGCAGCGAGATCGGCGCAGCGGCGGCGACGGCGCCGGCGATGGAGTCCTTACGGAAGGTCGTCGCGTAGAAGGGAAGATGGACCACGCCACCCATGGTTATGCCCCCACCTCGGCGTGGATCGCTCCCGGGCCCTCGGCGGTCTTGCCCTGGCCCTCCTCGGTCGCTCCGACGAGGATCGCGATCTTGCCCAAATGCCTGTTGTCCTTCATCAGCTGGTGAGCCTCCGGTACGCCGTCGAAGCCCATCGTGCGCCAGAGCACGGGGCGGATCTTGCTCTGCTCGATCAGCTCGTTGGCCTTCATGCACTCGTATGCATTGGCGAAGTGCGAGCCGATGATCTGCTTTTGGCGCATCCACAGATAGCGCACATCGAAGTCCAGGTTATAGCCGGTCGTGCCGGCGCAGATGACCACCTTGCCGAACGGCTTGACGGCCAGGACCGACGTGGGGAAGGTCGACTTGCCGACGTGCTCGAACACGATGTCCGGGGGGCCACCGAGCACCTCGCTGAGCGCCTTGGCAAAGCGGCGCGACTCCTTGAAACGGGCCTTCTCCTCCTCGGGGCTCTCGCCGCCGCGGCGCATCATCCCCGCGAACTCGCCACGGTTGATGTAGGCAACCGCGCCGAGCTGCTCCACGAGCCGGCCCTTCTGTTCGCTGGAGACGACACCGACGCAGTCGGCGCCGGTGAGCGCGCAGAGCTGGGTGGCGAACACGCCAAGCCCGCCGGCGGCGCCCCAGATGAGGACGCGATGGCCGGCCTGCAGCTCGCACTGGGTCATGAGCATCCGGTAGGCGGTGAAGTAGGTCAGGCCGTAGGAGGCTGCCTCCTCCCAGCTGAGGTTCTGTGGCCGTGGCAGAAGCTGCTGTGCCTGCACCTTGGTGAACTGGGCGAACGACCCCCAGGTCGTCTCGTACCCCCAGATCCGCTGGCTCGGCGCAGCGAGCGGGTCAAGGCCGTGCACTTCAGGGTCCTCGTAGGAGGCCTGGTTGCAGTGGAGCACGACCTCATCGCCCGGCCTCCACCGAGTCACGCCCTCGCCGACCTTCCAGACCACCCCGGAGGCGTCGGAGCCGCCGATGTGGTGCCCGTACTGCGGATGGTCGCCGTAACCGAACACCGACACGGGCTTGCCGAGCGCCGCCCAGACGTTGTTGAAGTTGACTCCCGCGGCCATCACACGGACGACGACCTCGAAGGCGCCAGGCTCCGGAACCTCAATCTCCTCGAGCTGGAAGGCGTCGGTGGGCTCGCCCTCGCGCTCCGGACGGATCACCCACGCCGCCATCGTGCTCGGGAGCTCACCGGGCTCGGTTGCCACATTTCCCACTTGGCTCAGATCGACGGCCACTGAAAAGCGCCTCACTTCGTCGGTTCCAGGAGGACCGGAACTGTAGAGAACTGGAGGCAGTTCCGACGTGGCGCCGGTCGACTTAGCCCTGAAGCAGCGGGGCGTGGATCACGAGCTGACGCGGACTACCCGATCCTGGCGCCGGCGGTCTTCTCGTCCGGCTCCTCGACGGGAGCTGGGTCGGCCAGCTCGGGACCGGCCACCGAAGAGATCTCGTGCGGCTGGCCGTCATCGCCCTCCTGGACCGTGGGGGCGAGGCGGGACTTCGGCGCGATCAGCATCCAGGCCAGCATCGCGCCGACCAGCGTGACCGACGCGCCGATCAACAGTCCGGTGCTGAGCGATGACACGTACGCGTCACGGACCGCCGCGACGATCTGCGGCGCCGCGTGGTGACCGGTGACGCCGCCGCCGCCGAGCGAGTTGGCGATCGTCGACCGGGCGGCAGCCGGGACGTGGGGGAGGCTGGCATCGATCTTGGACCGGCCGATCGTGGTGATCAACGCCCCCATGATGGCGACACCAAAGGTGCCGCCGACCATCCGGAACATCGACAGCACGCCGGAGGCCGCTCCGGCTTTGGTCCGGTCGACCGAGTTCATCGCTGCGGTGCTCATCGGCGACATGGTCAGCCCCATGCCGATGCCCATCAGAACGAATCCCGGCAGCAGCACCAGGTAGCTGCTGTGGACGGTGATCCGGGACTGGATCAGGACCGCGGAGGAGACGGTGAGCAGGCCGGCGGTCACCAGCGGGCGCGGCCCGACCCGGTCGGTGAGGCGGCCGGCCAGCGGCCCCATGATGATGATCAAGACCGTGGAGGGGAGGAAGCGGATCCCGGCCTGCAGCGGCGAGTAGCCGAGGATGTTCTGCATGTAGAGCGCGAGGAAGAAGAACTGGGCCAGCATCGCGAAGGAGACGAAGAACGCGACCAGGTTGGCGCCGAGGAACGTGCGCGAGCGGAAGAACCTGAAGTCGATCATCGGCGCCCGCACGTGGCGCTCGATGAAGATGAAGCCGACCAGCGACACGACCGAGATGACAAACAGCGAGATCACGGCCGGCGAGCCCCAGTGCCAGCGGTTGCCCTCGACCAGCGCCAGCACGAGCGTGGTCAGGCCTAGGGTGATCGCGCCGATCCCGAGGAAGTCAACGGTCTTTTCCACACCCTCATCGCGCGACTCCCGGGCGGCGAACAGCGTCACGCCGACGGCGCCGACGGCGATCGGCGGGTTAATGAAGAAGATCGCCCGCCAGCTCACCGATTCGGTGAGGAAGCCTCCGAGCACGGGGCCGATGGCCAGCGCCATCGCGCTCACGCCCGCCCAGGTACCAATCGCCATCCCCCGTTGCTCGGCCGGGAAGGCCTGGGTGATGATCGACAGCGTCGCCGGCATCATGAACGCGGCGCCGATGCCCTGGACGGCGCGGAAGGTCACGAGCGCCGTGTCGTCGGGGGCGAAGCCGATCGCGGCGCTTGACAGTCCGAACACGACGACGCCGAAGAGGAAGAAACGGCGCCGACCGAAGATGTCGCCGAGCCGTCCGCCGGTGACCAGAAGGACGGCGAAGGTCAGCGTGTACGCGTTGACCGTCCACTCCAGTGCGGACAGGGAGGCATGCAGGTCGCGCTGAATCGACGGCAGCGACACGTTGACCACGGTGTTGTCCAGCATCACCATGAACAGGGCGAAGCACATCGCCCCGAGCGTCCACCAGCGGCTGTTCTCCTCGGTCACGAGGCGATGTCGATGGGCGTGCAGGCGGCTCCTCATGGGCGAGGCCGCTCTTCTACGGCTGCAGCAACTGATCCGACGCGCTCGGGCGCGGGCGGCCGACGTGGATCGTTGCCGCCTGGATTCTCGATGGGGCGTTGGCCGCGGCCAAGGTGGCGCCGGCGCGTCCGGTGGCCACTGAGTAGGCACCGGGATCGCGGAAGTCGACCGTCACCTGCGCGGTGGACTGGGGATTGATCGGGCCGGTGGTGGCGAGGTTCTCGCCGCCCGGACCCTGCACGTTGATCGACTCCGTCCGCGAGGCGGAGTTGGTGACGATGAAGACGACCGGCCCCGCGCCGACCGCCACGGGCGAGACCGAGACGCGGGAGTTGTTGACGTACACGCTCAGGTTCACCGGCGAGGGTGGACGTGGCTTGTTGGCGAAAGTCGTACCGCCGCTGCCGCAGCCTGCCAGGGCCAACGTTCCTGCCGTGAGAATCCCGAACGTGGTCCTACGCATCCGCCTTTGGTACTCCTCTCCGAAATCCCTGCCGAAAACCTCGCGGGATCCGTCGAGCGAAACCTTAACTCACCCGCCGTCCAGGCGCGAGTCGAGGCGCTGGTTCAGGTGGAACTCTGAGTCAGCGTACGCCGCCGGCGCTCGAGTCGCCGCAGCTCGCTCTGGAGCTCGGCCCAGGACTCGGTCTCGACTCGCTCATACTCGTCGCCGGACAGCTCACGCACGCGCTCGCTATACACGGACCAAGCGTGCTTCGTGCGGGCGTCCAGCTCCCGAAGCTTCTCGGCATCTTGGGCGATCGCAGTCACTCGACGACTCCTCTCTTGCTGCAGTTCATTCGATGCTACCCCTGTCGGCGGTCGTCACCTCGCAGCGCCCCGATCGAGTGGGCCCGCGCCGCTGTGCAACCGGGGCGTCATGCCGTCCGGGCGGCGGCGTATCACCAGCCGCTTGGAGCTAGCGCAGTCATCGATCGCCCGCGCCGAGTTCCTCGTCGTAGACACCGAGACGAACGGTCTCGGCGGCGACAGCTGCGAGGTGACCGAGGTCGGCGCCGTGCTCGTCGGCGGCGGGGAGCTGCACGAGCGCTGGGACTCCCTCGTCCGCACCAACGTGCCGCTGCGCCGCGGCATTCAGCGCTTCACCGGCATCACCCAGGCGATGGTCGACTCCGCGCCACCGCCTGACGCCGTTCTCCCCGAGCTCGAGCGCCGGCTCGCTGGGCGGGTGATGGTGGCTCACAACGCGCCGTTTGACCGCCGCGTGCTCCGTCAGGCGTTCACGCGGGTCGGGCTCACCTGGCCGGATCCGCCCGTGATCTGCACCGCCGCGCTGGCCCGCAAGTTGCTGCCGCTACAGCGCGAGCGGCGGCTCGGTGCGCTCGCGGAGGCGCTCGGGATCGAGGTCGACGTCGCCCACCGGGCGCTCGCCGACGCCGAGACCTGCGCCCGCGTGTTGTGTGCGCTGTTCCCCCGGCTCTGCGCCCACTCGGTCACGGTGGCCGATGCGCTCGCGCTGCTCAAGCCGCACCGGCAGTCGAGGGCGCGCGCGCCGCGGCACCGGCGCATGATCCACCACGGTGAGGGGATTCCCGGCACCGCGAGCGTCCCGCAGCTCGACTTCGGGGAGCTGCCCCGCGACCCCGGCGTGTACCTGTTCCGCGACCGGAGCGGCTCGGCGTTGTACGTGGGCAAATCGGTTTCGATCCGCTCCCGCGCGCGGGCGCACTTCGCACCCTCCACACCGCGGGCCGCGTGGACCCAACATGCCGCCGTGCTCGACTACCGCGCCACCCGCTCCGAGCTCGGAGCGCTGGTGCTCGAGAACCGTCTGATCAAGGAGCTGCAGCCGCCGGGCAACGTGCGACTCACGCGCCGCGACGACCGTCTTGTGTACGTGCGCTGCAGGCTCGACATCCCCTTCCCGATCCTCGATGTCGCGCCCGCGCCCGCTGGCGGCCACGCCGTCAGCATCGGCCCGGTGCGGGGGCGGCGTCTGGCCATCGAGCTCGTCGAGCAGCTCGACTCCCTGTTCGGCCTGCGCCACTGCGGGCGCCGCCTTGCCCTCCGTGAGCACCCCTCGGCCTACGGCCAGATGGGCCGCTGCCTGTCGCCCTGCCTCGGGGATCTCGACCCGAACCTGTACCGCCGCCGGCTCGACTCCGCCCTGCGGTTGTTCCTCGGCGGCGAGGACTCACGGCGCCGGCTGGTCGACCACGTACGCGCGCAGATGCGCGAGGCGGGGGACCAGCAGCTGTATGAGCGGGCGGCCTGGTTGCGGCGGCGCGCGCGGCGGCTCGAGGTGATGCTCACCCGGCTCGAGGGGGTGCTCGAGGCCACCCATGCCCGCCCGCGGCTGCTCGTCGCCCACCACCCGACGGAGGCCAGCGGCGATGCCTTCTGGCTCGTCGGGGGGCGGCTCGTCGACTGGGGCCCGCTGCCCGGGGATATCGAGCAGCTCAAGCAGCGCACGGAGGCCGCGCTGCGCCGTGGCGGCCGGGCCGGTGAGCTGGGTGCGCACCTGCCGCCGGAGGAGATCGACGAGGTGCGGATCGTCGGCACGTACCTGGCCTCGCACCCGGATACAACCGAGCTCGTTCTCGCCCCTGTTCCGACGGTCGAGCAGCTCGCGGCGCTGCTGGCCGGCTAGAGTCAGAAGGGCAGCTCGACGACCGTGGCCGGCGCGCGCTCGGCGCCCACCAGCACGGTGCTTCCAGGCGCCGCCGCTCGGCGAAGCAGCCCTAGCGCGATCGGGCCGAGTCGGGGCGAGACGGTGGTGCTGGCCACGTGGCCGACCGTCCGCTCTTCGAACTCGATCTCGGCGCCGGTCTCGACGGGGGCCGAGAGCGCAAGTCCGCGCAGGCGCCGGTTGGGCTTGCCACGGTAGAACAGACGCGCCACCGTCTCCTGCCCGACGTAGCAGCCCTTGGTGAAGGACACCGCCCGGTCGTTGAGCCCGGCCTCCTGGGGAATGACCGTGTCGTCGAGATCGATCCCGTAGCGGGGCCGGCCGCGCTCGATGCGCAGGCATTCGGCCGCCGCGTCGTCGACCGGTTCGGCGCCCCGTTGCTCGAGGGCGGCGATCAGCGCCTCGGTGTCCTCGGCCGGGCAGAGGAGATCGACGCCGACGTCGGTGCGGATCACGCGGACGCCGATGCCGTTGAGCTCCAAGGTCCGGTGGGCGTGCTCGGCCGCGGGGAGGTCGTCCAGATCGACGACCGTGCCGGCGGTCGGACCGATCAGCGACACAAGCCCTCGCTCGACGGTGCGCTTGTGCAGCTCAACGTCGTAGCCGATGCGAAAGCGTCGGATCATGTTGAAGAGCTCCTGCAGCGCGACCCGCTCCGTGTCCAGGAGCAGTTCCACGCCCGTATCGAGGATGCGAAGGTCGCCGAGCATCTTGCCCTTGGGGGTCAGGAAAGCCGCGTAACACCCCTCGCCGGCGGTCAGCGACTCGACGTCATTGCTGATCTGACCCTGCAGGAAGCCCTTGGCCTCCGAGCCGGTCAGGGCGAGCTTCCCGCGCTCGGAACGGTCGAGCAGCCCACAGGCTTTGGTGACGACGCGGTAGCCGGGAACGGACGCGGCGGTGGAGCTCACCTGACAGAGGATAGGAGGCCGCACTGTGCGGCCTCGAGCAGGCTCTGGGGGGTTGCCAAACTCGCGATTTAGGCCTACCATAATTTCTGTCATGGTCAGTCAGGAACCACTGGGGATCTCCTCGGCCGTTGAGGACTACGCAAAGGCGATCTACACCCTGCAGCTGCGGGATGACGGCGAGGCGGTCAGCACGAACGCGATCGCCCATCGCCTCGGCGTCACGCCGGCGTCGGCCTCGGGCATGGTCAAGCGGCTCGGCGAGCTCGGACTCGTGGAGCATCAGCGCTATCACGGCGTGTCGCTCACCGAATACGGCACGCGCGTCGCGCTCGAGGTGATCCGCCATCACCGGCTGCTCGAGCTGTACCTCGTTGAGAGCCTCGGCGTTCCGTGGGACCGCGTGCACGCGGAGGCAGAGGTGCTCGAGCACGTGCTCTCCGAGGAGCTCGAGGAGCTGATCGCCGCCAAGCTGGGCAACCCCACGCACGATCCTCACGGCGATCCGATTCCCACGCGCGAGCTGACGATCGAGGAGGGCCCGACGCTGAGCCTCCAGGGACTCGAGGGCGGCGATCAGGGCACCTTCGTGCGAGTCTCCGACTCCGACCCGGAGATGCTGCGGTTCCTGTCCGAGCGCGGCATCGCGCCGGGGGACGAGTTCGAGGTGGTCGAGAAGCAGCCGTTCGACGGGCCGCTGTTCGTGCGCTTCGGCACCGAGACGCACGTGCTCGGCGGCGCGCTCGTGCGGGCGATGCGCGTCGAATGCAGCGAGCGCGCGATGTCGGTCGTACCGCCTGAGGCGCAGCCCGAGGTGAGCCGGTGACGCCACCCCCGCTGACGCGGGTGCCGGCAGCGGTCAGCGCCGACGGTCAGACCGTTGCGCTGCCCGATGCGCTCGCGGGCCCGTCGCCGCTCGAGCATCTGCTCTCCCGCGGCCGCATCCGCGCGATGCTGTCGATGCTCGGACCGGCCTTCGTGGCGGCCGTGGCCTACGTTGATCCTGGCAACTTCGCCACCAACATCCAGGGCGGCGCCCAGTTCGGTTACCTGCTGCTGTGGGTCGTGCTGCTGGCCAACATGATGGCCATGCTGATCCAATACCTCTCCGCGAAGCTCGGGGTGGTCACCGGAAAGAGCCTGCCCGAACTCTGCCGCGAGCACTACCCCCGCTCGAGCAGCGTTGGGCTGTGGATCCAGGCCGAGATTATGGCCATGTCGACCGACATCGCGGAGTTCCTCGGTGCCGCGCTGGGACTGAATCTGCTGTTCGGCGTCCCGCTGTTCATCGCCGGTCTGATGACCGGAGTGATCGCCTTCGGCGTGCTGAGTCTGCAGCGGCGGGGCTTCCGGCGGTTCGAGCTCGCGATCACGGCGCTGCTGGCGATCGTGTTCGCCGGGTTTCTCTATGAGACGTTGAAGATCGGGCCGTCGGCGAACGCGTCTTTGCATGGGTTGTTGCCAAGCCTGCACGGCACGACCTTCCTCTACCTTGCTGTCGGGATCATCGGCGCCACCGTGATGCCACACGCGATCTACCTGCACTCGGCGCTCACGAACCGGCGCGTGCCCGTTCGCAACGATCATGAGCGGCGCGTTGTGCTCGGCTTCGAGCGCGTCGACGTGATCATCGCTCTGACCCTCGCCGGCGTGATCAACCTGGCCATGCTCGCCGTGTTCGCCAAGCTCTTCCACACGCCCGCACTGCACGGACTGAACACGATCCAGCAGGCCCATACTGAGCTTGCCCGCCTCGTCGGTGGCGGCGCGGCGCTCGCCTTCGCGGTGGCGCTGCTCGCCTCCGGCGCCTCCTCCTCGAGTGTCGGCACCTACGCCGGGCAGATCGTGATGTCAGGCTTCGTGGGGCTGCGTGTCCCGCTCGTCCTGCGGCGGGCGATCACCATGATCCCGGCCCTTGTCGTCCTGGCGCTTGGGGTCAGCCCCACCAGCGCGCTGGTGCTCAGCCAGGTCGTGCTCTCGTTCGGGATACCCTTTGCGCTCATGCCGCTCGTCGTCTTCACCAGCCGCCGGGAGGTGATGGGCGTTCACGTGAACCGCCGCTTCACTACCGGCGTGGCGTACACGGTCGCCAGCCTGATCACGGCGCTGAACGTCTTCCTGATCCTCCAACAGCTCACGTGATGGCACTGGCAGAAACCTTCGAAGAGATCGTCGACTCGCTGCCCGACGACTGGACGGACCTTGAGCTTGACCTGCGCATCGCCGACGAGCGCCGCTATGTCGATGCCTCGGTGCTGCTGGTGACCTGCAACGCGCAGCCGTACTCGAAGAGCGACTGGCACTGGCGACTGCTGGTGGCCCATCGGTTCGGCCATGCGGCCGCCGCCCCGGTCGTCCACGCCGCGCTGAAGCTGCTCGACGACGCCGAGATCACCGGCGAGCTCGCCGTCCGCGAGGTCCGCACCGGCCGAGTCGAGGTGGTGCAGATGTGGGGCCGGCCGGAGTCGGCGCGCCGCGAGTTCAAGCGCCTCCGCGCTCAGTAGCCGGCGATGGCGCGCGTCGCGGCGTTCGTGCCCGACCTGCTGTTCGGCTCCAACGTGCTCGGGGCGCTGCGGGCGGCCGGCCACGAAGCGGGCCTGGTCAGTGACCCCGCGGCTGCCGCCGGGGTCGACGTGCTGGTGGTCGATCTCACCGCCGACGTCGAGCAGCGGATCGCCAGCGTGCAGGCGGCCGATCTCGATGGTGTGCGGACGCTCGCGTTCTACTCGCACGTCGAGGTCGACGTCCGGCGGGCCGCCGAGGCGGCCGGTTTCGACCTCGTCGTGCCGCGCTCGCGAATGGCCCGCGAGGGCGCGGCCCTGGTCGAGCGGCTGGCCGCCCAGGACGTCAATTAGGGCCCCTGCGGGGGCATCTCCTCGCACCGCCCCGGTGGATGGGCCGCGCGGCCGTCCGCGGACCGCAGAACTACTGCCCGATGAGGGACTGCGTCCCGGCCAGGAACCGCGGATCGAAGGCCTGTCGCACGTCGGGCAGCCGGTTGACGATGCCGAAGCGGACCTCCCAAAGCGCCCAGGCCTCGAGCCGGGCAAGGTCGAGCTCGCCGAAGGACCCGTCGGGGGCCACGAAGGCCGGCTCCTCGGCCGACAGCTCTGCCGACACGAGTGCCGGGTCGAGCCCCGGCACCAGCGATTCGAGGTTGGCCTCGCTGCCCTCCGGGTCGGTGAGCGTCACCCCGTAGCCGCGGACGAGGGCGCGGACCACGCTGCGGGCGAGGGCCGGGTCGGCGTGGAGCTGGGACGCCGTCGTGGCCAGGATCAGCTCCGGATAGGCCGGCGCGCCGTAATCATCGACCCGGAAGACGTGGAAGCCGGGGCGCCGGCGCTGCAGCGTCACGCCCTCGTCGTTCCAGAAGCCGGTGGCCGCGGCCACTCGGTGAGCGAGCAGGGCGCCGACGGCGTTGAAGCCGATGGTCACCGTTCTGACCTTGGAGGGGTCGCCGCCCGCGCCGGCGACGACCGACCGCAGCACAGCAGTGTCACTGGGGAGGCCGGTGACGCCCACGGTGCGACCCTCGAGCTGGCGCGGGTTATGGATCGAGGGGTCGGCGATCACGGAGGCGAGCGGACGCTGCACAATGGCCATGATCCCGACGATGTTCTGGTGGCGCTCACGGGCCAGGGCCAGATCGTGGATGTCGAGGATGGCGAAGTCCGCTCGGCCGCTGGTCAACAGTTTGATTGAGTCGGTGCTGGCCGAGGGGGCGACGACGTGGAGGCTGACCCCCTCGCCGGTATCGAAGGTGCGGGCCACCGCGCTGTAGATCCCGGCGTGGATCGCGTTCGGGGAGAAGTCGAGCACGAGCGTCGCCTCCTGGCCTGAGGGGCTGGAGGACTCTGACCCGCAGCCGGACAGGGCGAGGATCAGCAGCGCGATGACCGTCCAGCGATGTGCGTTGGCGAGGCGCATCGCGGGGCCAGCATAGGGAGGTGTGACGCTCCCCGTAGAATCGCCATGGGAATGCGTCGCCGCGTCACGTTCAGCCGGAACCTCACGCTGTCGCTCTCGCGGACGTGCCGCTGCTACTGCAAGTACTGCGCGTTCGCGACGCACCGCGCTCACCTCCACGGGCCCGACGAGGTCGAGGAGCTGATCGACCGTGCGGCGCGGCGCCATCACGTCAAGGAGCTGCTGGTGCTCACCGGCGAGCACCCCGAGGTCAACGCCGAGGTCGCCGCTCGGCTTGCCGAGTACGGCCACGCGGACTTCACCTCCTACGTCGTCTGGGTCTGCGAGCGCGCGCTCGAGCGCGGGATCCTGCCCCACACGAACCTCGGTGTCCTCTCGCACGAGGAGTTCGCGCAGCTGCGCCAGGTGACCGCATCCCAGGGCCTGATGCTCGAGTCGGTCTCCGAGCGGCTGATGGAGACGGTGCACGCGGGGTCGCCGACCAAGCATCCGGCGCAGCGGATCGCCGCTATCGCCGCTGCCGGGGAGCTGAGGATCCCCTTCACCAGCGGGATCCTCGTCGGCATCGGCGAGACCGAGGAGGAGCGGATGACCTCGCTCGAGCAGCTGGCCGAGCTGCATCGGCGCTACGGCCACATCCAGGAGGTGATCCTCCAGAACTTCGTACCCCACCAGAGCTACTACGGGCGCGAACCGGCGGAGATCGCCGATCGGGCGGCCCGCGAGTACTGGCAGACGGGGATCGCGGCCGGCCCGCAGCTCGATGCTCCGGCATGGTCCTGCGAGGTGACGATCGAGGACATGAAGCGGCTCATCGCCCACACCCGCGAGCTGATGCCCGGGGTCGGCATCCAGGTGCCGCCGAACCTCTCGGACTGGTGGCCGGAGCTGGTAGCCGCCGGCGCAACGGATCTCGGCGGCCTCAGCGCCAACGGCGACCACATCTCACCCGAGCACCCGTTCCCATCGCCAGCCCAGGTCCGCAAGCGGCTGCTGGCCCATGGATACGCCCTCAGCGAGCGGCTGTGCGTCTATCCGGAATACATCGATCCCGAGTGGGTCGAGCCGCCGGTGCTCGACGTGATCAAGCGGGCCTACTGGTCGTTCATCCCCCGCCGCGGTTCAGGGCGGCGGGCCGAGCACGCGCCGCAGCCCCGGACCGCCCCGGAGGCGATCGCGCAGGCTCGTGCGGGACGGCCGCTGAGCGCCGAACAGCTGACCGCGCTGTTCTCCGAGAGCCGGCCGGAGGTGATCGAGGAGCTCCGCTGCGCCGCCGATGAGCTGCGCCGCGAGCTGGCAGGCGAGACGGTGACGTTCGTCGTCAACCGCAATATCAACGTCTCGAACATCTGCACCGTCGGCTGCGCATTCTGCGGCTTTGGCCAGTCGCGCCGATCGCCGGACGCCTACGAGCACTCCGAGGATGAATTTGTCTCCCGCGTACAGGAGGCCACGGCGGCGGGCGCCACCGAGCTGTGCATCCAGTCCGGGATTCACCCCGCCTGGGGCCTGGAGGACTACGAGCACTGGCTGCGGGTGGCCAAGCGGGTGGCTCCCGGTATCCACCTCCATGCCTACTCGCCGATGGAGGTCGCCCATATGTGCGACGTCAGCGGGCTGGCGCCGCGGGCGGTGTTCGAGCGCCTGCGGGAGGCCGGACTGGGCTCGACGCCCGGGACCGCCGCCGAGGTCCTCCACGACGGGGTGCGCGAGCGAATCTCCCCCAACAAGCTGCCGGTGGCCCGCTGGGTCGAGATCATTGAGGCCTCCCACGCCGAGGGGCTGCGCTCGACGGCCACGGTGATGTTCGGCCACATCGAGGAGCCCTGGGAGCTGGCCGAGCACATGCGGGTGATCCGCGAGCTTCAGGAGCGCACCGGCGGGATCACCGAGTTCGTGCCCCTGTCGTTCATCCCCTTTCACACCCTGCTCGGGCGGACGCACGGGGTCGAGGAGATCTCCCGTGAGGACAACCTCAAGCACACCGCGGTGTTCCGGCTCGCCCTCGGCCGCACCGTGCCCAACCTACAGGCCAGCTGGGTGAAGATGGGCCTCGACGCCGCGACCGAGGCGCTGCACTGGGGGGTCAACGACCTCGGCGGAACGCTGATGGAGGAGTCGATCTCGCGGATGGCCGGCAGTTACCACGGCGTGCGGCTCGAACCCGAGGACCTCGTCGCGGCCGCCCATCGCGCCGGACGCCCGGCCGCGGAGCGCTCAACACTCTACGAGACTCGGCGTCGCTATGAGCTTCCGGTAGCGGCGTGAACCTCGAGCCCCAGGGCAGCGGCACCGCCCCGGCGATCGATCATCCGCCGTCGCTGTTCGCCGGCGTCGAGCCGCTCGAGGTGTTCGTTGAGCTGCTGGCCGAGCTTGAGACAGACACCTCCTCGACCGAGTTCTACGATCGCATCTGCGAGGCCATCTGCCGACTGACGACGATGCGCCGAGCGGCGATCTTCATGGCCGACGCGGCCCGCCGGCGGGTCCGTGCCGTCGGCGCCTACGGCACCCCGTTCGAGCAGATGGCAGCGCTGCGTCCCACCCTGGTCAACACGCCGATCGCCCAGCAGGCGCTGCTCGAGGACGACGTGGTGGTCGTCTCCGAGCGGATCGAGGAGGCGGTGCCGTCGGACTATGCCGAGCTACTTGGCATCACGACGCTGGTCTGCACGCCGATGAGTGCTGCGGGCCGGGCCTACGGGGTGATCTGCGCCGACCGCGGCGGCGGCCGATTCGAGCTCTCCGACGGCGAGCGCCATCTGCTCTGGACTCTGGGCAAGACCGCGGCGCTCGTGGCCACGGCCCGCAACGCGACCCGCCAGCAGGAGCGGGCTCGCCACCTCGGCGAGCGGCTCGAGCTGGCCCGGGAGATTCACGAGCGGGTGCTGCAGCGGCTGTTCGGGGTCTCGCTCGCCCTCAGCGCCGAGCAGCCGCTCGAGCGGACCGAGCGCGAGCGGATCCGCGCCGAGATGCAGGAGGCGATCGGCGAGCTGCGCCGGGCGCTCGAGCGGCCGCTGGCGCCGCTGCCCCGGGACACCGGCACGACCCTCGCCGACGAGCTCGACCGGCTCCGTGCCTCGCCCGACCTCCCGGTCGCGGTGCAGTGGCCCGACGGCGTAACCGTCCCACCGGCACTCGAGCCACTGGCCCAATCGATGCTCGCCGAGGCGCTGCGCAACATCGGCAAACACGCCACCCCCGATCGGGTCGAGGTGTCGGTCGAGCGCGACCTCGACACCTTCACGCTCGAGGTGCGCAACGACGGCGTCAGCCCCGGTGCCCGCGGTGGCGGCATGGGTCTGCGCCTCGCCGCCTTTGAGGCCCTCCAGCAGGGTGGCGTGGTCGAGTTCGGTTCCTTCCCGGATGGCGGCTGGCGGGTGCGCCTCGTCGTGCCGCTGGAGCCCGAGGGGGAGTGATGCCCGGCGAGCGGTCCGGTCCAGTCGAGGCGCGACTCGATGACCGGCGCCTGCGGGTGCTCGTCGTCGACGACCATGACGTGGTGCACTGGGGCTTCCGCGTGTTGCTCGGCGAGCAGCCCTGGGTCGAGCGCTGCCTGGCGGCGAGGACCGGTGCCGAGGCGCTCGAGCTGACCCGCAGCTTCGAGCCCCACGTGGCCCTGGTCGATCTGTTCCTGGCCGGCGAGTCCGGCGCCGACGTGTGCGAGTCGATCCGCTCCGCCTCGCCCTCCACGCGCGTGCTGCTGATCTCCGGCGCGGGGCGGATGTCACCGGCGGCCGCGCGCGCGGCCGGGGCGTCCGGGTTCGTCTCCAAGGACTGGGAGGCTCACGACGTCGCGATGGCGGTGCGGATGGTCGGCCTCGGCATGACGATGTTCCCGCCGAAGGCCGAGCAACCCTCGCCGCTGCTCTCCGAGCGCGAGCGCGAGGTGCTGGACCTAATCGCCGCGGGCTCGACCAACCGCGAGATCGCGCAGCGCCTGTTCCTTTCGCCGCACACGGTCAAGGAGCACACGAGTGCGCTGTACCGCAAGCTTCAGGCCCGCAACCGCGCGGAGGCCGTGCAACGGGCGCAGAGGATCGGCCTGCTGGGCTGACGACCACGGACAAGTAGGACCGGATGGAGAGGCTGAACGAGACGGACGAGCGGCTGTGCAACGAATCGCGCTGGGACTTCAGCGACCTGCGGGCGCTGTACGTCAACTGTACCCTCAAGCGCTCGCCCGAGACGTCCAATACGCAGGCGCTCGCCGACCACTCGATCGCGATCACGCGCCGGCTCGGCGTCGAGGTCGACGTGATCCGCGCGATCGATCACGGATCGCCACCGGGGTGTATCCGGACATGACCGAGCATGGCGCGGAGCGAGACGAGTGGCCGGCGATCTTCGAGCGGGTGGTCGCGGCCGACATCCTCGTGCTCCTCACCCCGATCTGGCTGGGCGAGAAGAGCTCGGTGTGCACCCAGGTGATCGAGCGCCTGTACGGCAACAGCCACCTGCTCAACCCCGCGGGCCAATGGGCCTATTACGGCCGCGCCCGCCGGCTGCATCATCACCGGCAACGAGGACGGCGCCAAGCACTGCGCCATGAACGTCCTTTACTCACTCCAGCACCTCGGCTACTCGATCCCGCCACAGGCCGATTCGGCGTGGCTCGGCGAGGTCGGACCTGGCCCGAGCTATCTCGATCCCGGCTCGGGCGGCCCGGAGAACGACTTCACCAACCGCAACACCACCTTCCTGACCTGGAACGTCCTCCACATGGCCCGGATGCTCAAGGATGCCGGGGGCTTCCCCGCCTACGGCAACCAGCCCGAGGTGTGGGAGGCCGGCTGCCGGGTCGGGTATCCCAATCCCGAGCACCGCGTCTGAGCCCACCGCAGCGGGTCTGAGCGCCCATCGGGTGGGGCGCAACCAGGAGACGAAACGGTGCGAGCTGCGTAGCTATCGGTAAGAATTGCCTGCCAGGGGCCGTTAATCTGGAGAAACAGGCCACGGCGACGCCTGCCGCCGGCCGAAAGGAGCATCGAGCAGCGTGACGATCATGGACGTAGCGCGCCAGGCGGCCGCCCAGCTGATGCTCGTGTCCGCGCCCCGGCGAAAGACCGGCGAAGACTCCGCCTTCTACCAGCCGCCGGCGCCGCTGCCCCCCGGTGAGCCGGGCGAGCTGATCCGCTCCGAGCGGGTCGATGCCTACCTCGTGCCGGGTCTGCGGCTGCGCGCCCGCGCCTGGCGGGTCCTCTACCGCTCGACGTCGGCCACCGGGGAGCCGAGGGCCGTGTCGGGAATGGTGCTCGTGCCCCGCGGTCGCAGCCGCGGCCCGCGTCCGCTGGTCGGCTATGCGATCGGAACCCATGGAATCGGCGATGCCGCCGCGCCCTCGCGCCTGATCCCGCGCGGCCTGGACTGGGAGACCGGGCTGATGGCCATGGCCCTGGCCCGCGGCTGGGCGGTGGCGATCACCGACTACGAGGGCCTGGGCACGCCTGGCGACCACACGTACATGGTCGGGCGCGCGCTCGGCCCGAATGTGCTCGACGCGATGCGCGCAGCCCGTTCACTCGCGCCCGAGGAGCTCCCCGCCGACGGCCCGGCGGCGATCATCGGCTACTCGGAAGGCGGAGCCGCGGCGGCCTGGGCGGCGCAGCTGCAGCCGACCTACGCCCCCGATCTGCCGCTGCTTGCCGTGGTGGCGGGCGCGGCCGCCGCCGACGTTGAGACGGCCGGCCCGAGCCTCGACGGCACCTTCTTCTCGTTCTTCATGGCCTACGGGGGGATCGGCTATGCCGCGGCCTATCCCGAGCTCGAGCTCGACCCCTACCTGACGCCGATGGCCCGGGAGCGGATCGGCGCGCTCCGTGAGTCGACGATCCTCCAGGCGGTGCTCTCAGGCCCGCGCTTCATGCACGCCAACGAGCTCACCGAGCCCAACGTGCTCGAGATGCCGGAGTGGCACCGGCGCCTGCGCGAGAACCGGCTCGGCACGATCGCGCCGGGCGCACCCGTCCTGCTGCACCACGCCCGCCGGGATCAGATCGTCTCCTTTCATCAGAGTGTCAACCTCCGCGATGACTGGCAGGCGCTCGGTGCCGACGTTCGCCTGTATGTGACGCGCGGCGGCGTCGACCACATCAGCGGCGCGGTGGCGGGAACGCCAGTGGCGCTTGACTGGATCGGCCGTCGGCTGGGCCGCGGCGAGCAGGCACAACCCCCGGTGTCGAGCGTCGTCGAGGAGGCCTCGGCCGAAGCGGCGTGATCCCCGGGTGGCGATCCCGCGCCGGCGATCTCTGAACCGCACCGATTTGCACCACCGCTCCGCCAGCCCGTATGGTCGCGGCATGGATATCGACCTTCAGTCACTGCGCGGACAGCGCGTCCTCATCACCGGATCGGCGCGCGGGATCGGCGCCGCGCTCTCGGAGCGGCTCGCCTCGCACGGCGCCCGCGTAGCCCTCATTGGCCTCGAGCCGGACAGGCTCGCGGCCGTGGCCGAGCGCTGCGGCGAGGGGACATTCGTCGCCGAGTGTGACGTCTCCGACGCCGCGGAGGTGCGCCGATCGGTCGACGCCGCCGCGGAGGCGCTCGGCGGCCTCGACGTTGTTGTGGCCAACGCCGGGATCGCCGCCGGCGGACCGCTGCGCTCGCAGGATCCCCGGTCGTGGGAGCGCGTGATCGAGATCAACCTGCTCGGTGTCATGTACACCGACCGCGCGGCGCTGCCTCACCTCGAGCGCTCCCGCGGCTATCTCCTCAACATCGCCTCGACGGCCGCCGTGCTCCGCGCGCCGGCGATGAGCGCGTACTGCTCGGCCAAGGCCGGAGTCGAGTCGCTCAGCGATTGCCTGCGCATGGAGATGCTCCCGCTCGGCGTGGGCGTCGGCGTGGCCTACTTCCTCTTTCTCGACACCGACATGGTCAACGACGCCGAGCGCGAGATGCCACTGATGCGGGTGGTCAAGGGCGACATGCCGAGCCTGTTCGCGCGCACCTACCCGCTGGCGCCCGCGATCGACGAGGTGGTGGCGGCCATCGCCGAGCGCCGGCGCCGCGTGTCGTATCCGAAGTGGTTCCTGAAGTTGCTGCCGCTGCGGCAGCTGTTCGCCTCGGCGCTGTTCGAACGCCAGGGGGCCAAGCAGGCTGCCACCGCAGTGCAGGAGTACGAGCGCCTGGCCCGGGAGCGCGGGGCGAGCGCGGTGTCGGCGACTGAGCGGACCCGGGAGCTCACGGGCATCTAGTGACGCTGCGGCGCGGTCGCCAGGTGGTGCGCGTCTGCGGCGGCGCGGCGTCTAGCGTCGTCGCATGATCCACTCGAGCGCGGGCAGCTTGAACGCGTGGGGCAGGTAGCGCGCGGCCTGCATCGCCGTGCGGACCTGGAGGCCCGGCACCACGACGCGCCGGCCCGCCTCGAGCCCCTGCACGCCGGCCTTCGCCGCCTCCTCCGCGGAGACCCAGGCCGGGCGGGGCACCGCGCTCTCGAACGACTGCCCGCCGTGGACAGACCAGCCGGAGATCTCCCAGAAGTCGGTGGTGACCGGCCCCGGGGCCAGCGCGGTGACGGTCACGCCGTGGCCGCGCAGTTCCTGGTGGAGGGCCTCGGAGAAGGTGAGTACGTAGGCCTTGGCTGCGGAGTAACCGGCCGAATAGGGAAGGGGCTGCATGCCTGCGGTCGAGGCGACGTTGAGGATCGCGCCGCTGCGGCGCTTCGCCATCCCCGGCGTGAATGCCGAGCAGAGTGCGACGACGGCCTCGACGAGCAGCCGCACCTGCTCGAGCTCACGTCCGGGGTCGGACTCATGGAACGGTCCGTTGGTGGCAAAGCCGGCGTTGTTGATCAGCACCTCGACGTCGAGACCGAGATCGGCGACACGCTTCTGAAGCTTCGAGCGCGGCGTCGGCTTGCCGAGATCGCAGGCCAGCGCCTCGGCGCGGATGCCGTGCGTGCCGGTGAGCTCAGAGGCGAGCTGTTCGAGCCGGTCCTGGCGACGGGCCACCAGCACCAGGTTGTGACCGCGGGTTGCCAGCTCGTGAGCGATCGCGTTCCCGATCCCGGCGGAGGCGCCGGTGACGAGCGCGGCGGTGGTGGCAGAGGGGGAGGGCAGACTCAAAGGGGCCAGCTAGCCTAGCGGCCGCGCGCCGGCCTGTGAGTCACTTGCCCCACGCCGCCGGGGGTCGCGCGCTCCCGCGATCGGGCGTGGCGCGTCCCCCCGATCGGGGGGAGATCGTTACCCGGCCTGTATCCGTGTCCACCTGCGCGCGTAGGGTGATCGTATGGCCACGACCGCGATCCTGTTCCCGGGCCAAGGCAGCCACACGTCCGAGATGCGAGACACCGTCGCGCAGCTCCGGCCCGACCTGCTCGACCTGGTCATCGAGGTGGTCGGCGAGGATCCCTTCCCGCGCGCCGCCGACGGGACGAACTTCGCTCAGCCGGCGATCTTCTGCGCCAGCCTGGCCGGCTGGGCGAGCCTGGGCGAGCCCGAGGCCGATTACATGGCGGGTCACTCGCTCGGCGAGCTCGCCGCGCTGGTCGTGGCCGGTGGCCTGGACGAGCGCGACGGGCTCGAGCTGGTCGCCCTGCGCGGAGCGCTCATGCAGGAGGCGGGCGAGCGCGCCGGTGACGGCGGGATGCTCGCACTGCTCGGTCCCGGCGCCGCCGACCACGGCGTGGAACTCGCCGACGCACACGGGCTGTCGCTGGCCAACGACAACTCCCCTCAGCAGGTGGTCCTCTCCGGGGCGCGCTCGGTGCTCCCCGAGGCCGCGGCCGCGGCCAAGGCCCTCGGTCTGCGGGCGATGGAGCTTCCGGTCACCGGCGCCTTCCACTCGCCGATGATGACCTCGGCGGTCGCGCCGTTCGCGGCCGCGCTGGCCGGCGTGACCGTGCACCCGATCCGGACGCCGGTGATCTCGGCCGTGACCGCGGCACCGTTCGACGACATCCGCCGGCGGCTCGCGGAGGCGCTGACCATGCCGGTGCGCTGGCGTGAGACGATGCTCGCCCTGCAGGAGCTCGGCGCCGAGCGGTTCGTCGAAGTCGGCCCCGGCCGGGTGCTCACCGGGCTGGCCAAGCGCACCCTCCGGGACGTGGAGCTCGTCAGTGCTTGACCAGAAGGTGATCGATCCGCGGGTCCGCCGAGGTCCCGGGATCCGGCCGGTCGCCCCCCGGATCCGACCCGTGCCGACACGGCCGGCGGCAGTGCTGTCGGTCGCCGCGGAGCTGCCCGAGGGGCGGCTCACCAGCGCCGCGCTGGCGGACTCGCTGGGCATCAGCGAGGAATGGATCCTCTCGCGGACCGGGATTCGCGAACGCCGCCGCGCGGAGCCGCACGAGCGACTGAGCGACTTCTCCGCCCGGGCCGGGCAGGCCGCCCTCGACCGTGCCGGCGTCAGCGCCGAGGATCTCGATCTCGTCATCGTCGCCACGATCACCGCCGACGAGGTCACCCCGAGTGCCGCCCCGCTTGTCGCCGAGGCGCTCGGGGCCCGCAAGGCGGGTGCGTTCGACATCGGCGCCGCGTGCACCGGGTTCCTCTCCGGCATGGCGCTCGCCGCCGCGCAGATCGAGAGCGGCCGCGCCGAGCGGGTTCTGCTCATCGGTGCCGACTTCCTCACCCGCATCACCGACTACAGCGACCGGCGAATCGCGCCGCTGTTCGCCGACGGCGCCGGCGCCGCGGTGCTCTGCGCGGCCGGTGAAGACGATGGAGCGATCGGGCCGATCGTGCTCGGTGCCGACGGCTCGCACGGACCGACGCTGACCGCCCCGCACTCCGACCGGCTGCTGCGGATGGACGGCACCGAGGTCTTCCGCCACGCCGTCGCGCGGATGTCGGAGGCAACCGTCCAGGCGGCTGAGCGGGCGGAGATCGAGCTCGATGCGATCGACCTGTTCGTCTACCACCAGGCCAACTCCCGCATCACGCGAGCGGTGGGCGAGCGGCTCGGGCTCGACCTCGAGCGCGTGGTCGACTGCATCGAATGGCTCGGCAACGCCTCGGCCGCGACCCTGCCGGTCGCGCTGACGACGGCAGAGGGCGACGGGCGCCTGCGGCCCGGCGCGCGCGTGATGCTCAGCGCCTTCGGCGCCGGCTTCACCTGGGGCGCCGGTGTGATCGAGTGGGGGAGGAGCCGGAACGATGGCTGAACCGGCTCTGTCTGGCGCCGGGTCGGCGCTGGTCACCGGTGCCTCGCGTGGCATCGGGGCGGCGATCGCCCGGGCGATCGCCCAGGACGGCTGGCCGGTTGGAGTCGGCTTCCGCACCGACCGTGCCGGCGCCGAGGCGGTGGTGGCCGGGATCGAGCAGGCCGGCGGCCGCGCGCACCTCCTGCCGGGCGACGTGGCGGATCCCGCCACTGCCGAGGCGCTGTTCTCGCTGCTCGAGTCGCAGTACGAGCGACCGGTGCTGGCGCTGGTCAACAACGCCGGCATCAGCCGCGACAACCTCACCCCGTCTCTCGGCGACGAGGAGTGGGATGCCGTGATCGAAACCGACCTGAGCGCCGCCTTTCGGCTCACCCGCCGGGCGCTGAAGCCGATGCTCAGGGCCCGGCAGGGACGGATCGTCAACATCGCCTCCGTCGTCGGCCTGCGGGCCAATCCCGGCCAGGCCAACTACGCTGCGGCCAAGGCCGGGCTGATCGCCTTGACCCGGACGGCGGCTGTCGAGGTGGCCCGCCGCGGGATCACCGTCAACGCCGTGGCCCCGGGCTGGATCGACACCGAGATGACCGCCGGGGTGTCCAAGGACCTGCTGGCCGCCGTGCCGGCCCGGCGGGCGGGAACCCCTGAGGAGGTCGCGGCCTGCGTACGCTTTCTTGTATCACCCGACGCGAGCTACGTCACGGGCGCCGTCCTGTCTGTGGACGGCGGGCTCGCGGCTTGAACACCTACTAGCAGAGGAGCAGCGAAGTATGGCCACAGTAACCACCGAGCAGGTACAGGCGCGCGTCGTCGAGGCGCTCGCAAGCTTCGGCCCCGACGAGAGTCAGATCACCCCCGACGCGACGTTCGAGTCGCTCGACATCGACTCGCTCGACCTCGTCGAGCTGGCGCAGATCGTCGAGGACGAGTACGGCGTCGTCCTGAAGGGCGAGGACATGAAGGAGCTGAAGACCGTCGGCGATGCGATCGACCTGATCACCCAGCGCGCATCGGCGTGAAGAAGCGAGTCGTGATCACCGGCCTCGGGGCGGTCACGCCCCTGGGAGTCGGCGCCACCACGCTGCACGAGCGGTGGGCGGCGGGCGAGTGCGGCATCGTCGATGGCGCCGGTGCCTGCACCGACTTCGAGCCCAAGGACTTCCTGTCGGTCAAGGAGATCCGCCGGCTCGACCGGTTCTCTCAGTTCGCGCTCGTCGCCGCCGGCGAGGCCCTGGAACAGGCCGGCTGGAGGCAGGAGCTGCCCTACGACGCGATGCGCGTCGGGTGCGTGGTGGCGACCGGCATCGGCGGGATCGAGACGGTCGAGACCCAGCACGACGTGATGCGCGATCGCGGCGCCAAGATGGTCTCGCCGCTCGGGATCCCGCAGTACATGCCCAACGCCGGTGCCGCGGCGGTGTCGATGAAGTACGGGCTGCGCGGCCAGATGTACGGCGTCGTGTCTGCGTGCTCGAGCGGTGGGCACGCGCTCGGCTCGGGTCTACGGATGATCCAGTACGGCGATGCCGACGCCGCGCTCGTCGGCGGGGCCGAGGCGACGCTGACCGCATTCGGCTTCGCCTGCTTCAACTCGATGCAGGCGCTGTCCCCGACCGGCATCTCGCGGCCGTTCGACGCCCGCCGGGACGGCTTCGTGATGGGCGAGGGCGCCGGGATGCTCGTGCTCGAGGACGCGGACGCCGCGCAGGCGCGCGGAGCCATGATCCTCGGTGAGGTGATCGGCTATGGCTCGACCTCGGATGCCTACCACCTGACCGCGCCCGATCCGAGCGGCGAGCCCGCATCCAGGGCGATCGAGCTCGCCCTCGCCGACGCGGGGCTTGGCCCCGAGGACGTCGACTACGTGAACGCCCACGGGACCTCGACTCAGCTCAACGATGCAGCCGAGACGGTGGCGCTCAAGCGCGCGCTGGGCGAGGAGCGAGCCCGGCAGATCCCGGTGTCCTCGACGAAGTCGGCCATCGGCCATCTGCTCGGCGCAGCCGGAGCGGTCGAGGCGGTAGCCACGGTGAAGACCCTCGCCACCGGCGTGATCGCTCCGACGCTCGGTTACGAGCAGCCCGATCCGGAGCTCGATCTCGACTATGTGCCGGGAAGCTCTCGCACGCTGGAGGCCGCCGGGCCGACGCCGGTGGCGATCTCGAACTCGTTCGCCTTCGGCGGGCACAACGTCACCCTTGTCCTGCGAGGCGCATGATGACCGCAACCGCCGTCCGCCATCCCGCGACGCGGCTCGATCCGACGGCCAGGCTCGAGGCTCTGTGCGATCCCGGGACGCTGCAGGTGCTGCGCTCGAGCGTCGTCTCCTCGCGGATGGGCAGCCGGGCGGTGCCCGGTGACGGCGTGCTGGGGGCGACCGGGCTCGTCGCCGGGCGCCCGGTGGCCTGCTATGCCCAGGATGGCACCTACCTCGGCGGGTCGCTCGGGGAGCGCCATGCCGACACGATCGTGCGCGTGCTCGGCCTCGCCGCCCGCGCCCGGATTCCGGTGGTGGCGTTCGTCGAGTCCGGAGGCGCCCGGATGCAGGAGGGCACCGCGGCCCTGGCCGGCTATGGTCGGATCTTCCGCGAGACCGTGGCGCTCACCGGCGTCGTTCCCCAGATCTCGGTGGTCTCCGGCGCGTCGGCCGGTGGCGGGGCCTACTCGCCCGCGCTCACCGACCTGGTGCTGATGACCGAGGACGCCGCGATGTTCCTCACCGGTCCCGGCGTCGTCAGAGAGGCCCTCGGCGAGGAGATCGACGCCGCCGCGCTCGGGGGTCCGCGCGTCCACGACCGCAACGGCGTCTGCCATCTCGTCGAGCCCGATGAGCTGAGCGCCGCGCGCCGCGTGCGGGAGCTGCTCGGCTACCTCCCCGCGTCGCACGGTCTCACGCCGCCGAGGGCGGTGAGCCGCGAGCCCGAGCTGGCCGACCCCGGCGCACTCGTGCCGGATGAGCCTCGCCGCGCCTACGACATCCGCGAGTTGACGCGAGCCCTCGTCGACCGCGGCTCGTTGCTCGAGCTGTGGCCGCGTTGGGGACGCAACGTCGTCACCGCTCTAGCCCGCCTCGACGGGCGTCCAGTGGCGATCGTCGCCAATCAGCCCAAGCACCTCGGCGGCGTGCTCGACGCTGAGGGCTCGGAGAAGGCCGCCCGGTTCGTCAGTCTGGCCGCATCGTTCGGCCTGCCGCTGGTCGCCCTCGTCGATACCCCCGGGTTCATGCCCGGCAGCCGCCAGGAGCAGGCCGGGGTCATCCGGTACGGCGCCTCGCTGGTGCGAGCCTTCGCGGCGGCGCGGGTCCCGAAGCTCACCGTCGTCCTGCGCAAGTCCTACGGCGGCGCCTACATCACCATGAACTCCCGCGACCTCGGCTCCGACCTCGTCCTGGCATGGCCCCAGGCCGAGCTCGGGATCATGAGTGCGCGCGCAGCGGTGGGGATCGTCAATCGCCGCGAGCTGCGACTGGCCGGCAAGGGCGACGAAGAGGATCTCCGTGACCGGCTCGCTGCCGCGTACGCGCACGAGCACCTGCAGGCCACCGCCGCGGCCGAGGCAGGGTTCGTGGACGAGATCATCGATCCCCGCCACACCCGCGCCCGCCTGGCCGGCGCCCTCACCACCCTGGCGGGCGCACAACCGTGACGCTGGCCGGGAAGCGGCTGCTGATCACGGGCGTGATCACCAAGGACTCGATCGCCTTCCACGCCGCCGCACAGGCCCAGCGCGAGGGCGCGACCGTCCTGCTGACGAGCTTCGGCCGCGTCCGGCGCCTCACCGAGCGCACCGCCCAAAGGCTGCCCGAGCCGGTCGACGTGCTCGAGCTTGACGTCAACGAGCCGGGCGATCTCATCGCGCTGACCGACACGCTGCGAGAGCGGTGGGGTGGCGTCGACGGCGCGCTTCACGCGATCGCCTTCGCCCCCGAGGACGCCCTCGGCGGGCACTTCATGACCGCCCCGTTCGCCAGCGCAGCGACCGCCTTTCAGACCAGCGCGTTCTCGTTCAAGGCGCTGGCCGCCGCCCTGCTGCCGCTGATGAGCGAGGGAGGGAGCCTGGTCGGGCTGGACTTCGACGCCTCAGTGGCCTGGCCGATCTACGACTGGATGGGCGTGGCGAAGGCGGCGCTGGAATCGGTGTCGCGGTATCTGGCCCGTGACCTCGGCGCCGCCGGGATCCGCGTCAACCTCGTCTCCGCCGGCCCCCTGGGGACGCTCGCTGCGCGCTCGATCCCCGGGTTTGAGCGCCTCGCCGAGCTCTGGCGCCTGCAGGCGCCGCTGGGCTGGAACATCGAAGATCCGGGGCCGGTGGCCGACGCGATCTGCTTTCTGCTCTCCGATCGCGCGCGCGCGATCAGCGGTGAGATCCTCCATGTCGACGGCGGCTTTCACGCCATCGGCGCCCCGGGGCAGCTGCCCGACGGGCCCTGAACGCCGCCCGCGCCCCACGCTTGGCCCGGCCTGTGCGCCGCCCCGCGCGCTCCGCCCCGGGCGCCATCTCCCGTCCCGGGCCCTACGCTGGAACGATGGAGCGCTGGCTGGAAAAGGAAAGCAACGTCCGCATCTGCGCGCTGCTGGGCGCGGCCACGATCGCCTTCTCGAGCATTCTCGTTCGCCTCAGCCACGCCTCGCCCTCGACCGCGGCCATCTTCCGCTGCCTCTACGCGGTGCCGATCCTCGGTCTGCTGGCCTACCTCGAGGATCGCCGCTTCGGGCGCCGGCCGTTCGCCCAGCGGAAGATCGCCGTCGCCGCCGGCTGCTTCTTCGCCGCGGACCTGATCCTCTGGCATCACTCGATCGGCGACGTGGGGGCGGGGCTGGCGACGGTGCTGGCCAACATCCAGGTCGTGCTCGTGCCGCTGGTGGCCTGGGCGATCCTCTCCGAGCGACCGGGCCGGCAGGTTCTGTCGGCGCTGCCGCTGGCGTGCTTCGGCGTGGTGCTGATCTCCGGCGCGCTCGAGCATGGCGCCTACGGGCACAACCCGACGCGCGGCACGCTGTTCGGCATCGGCGCGGGGATCGCCTACGTCGGCTTCCTGCTTTTGCTCCGGCGCGGCGGCGCCGACCTCCGCCGGCCGGCCGGCCCGCTGTTTGACGCGACCGCCACCTCTGCGATCGTGTGCATCGTGGCCGGCGCGCTGATCGGCGACGCGCGGCTCGTTCCGACGTGGCCGGGCGCGGGCTGGCTGATCACGCTGGCGCTGACCTCGCAGGTGCTCGGCTGGCTGCTGATCACCGTGTCGCTTCCGCGACTGCCCGCCGCGCTGACCTCGTTGCTGCTCACCGTCCAGCCGGTGGGGTCGATTGCGCTTGCAGCGCTGATCTTCAGCGAGGCTCCGAGCGGCCTGCAGCTGACCGGGGTCGTCCTCGTGCTCGTCGCGCTGATCGCCGCCACGCGCCCCCGGCGCCGGCCGGCCTACGCGATCGCCGGCGCCTCGGGCAGCCGCTCGAGCGCCGCGCGCATATCGGCCTCGGAGAACTCGGGATCCTCGAGCTTGCCGGCCAGGAAGGCATCGTAGGCCGCCATATCGAAGTTGCCGTGGCCACACAGGCCGAACAGGATCACGCGCTCCTCGCCGGCCTCCCGGGCCTGCTCGGCCTCGGCGATCACCGCGCGTATGGCATGGGCGGGCTCGGGAGCCGGGATGATCCCCTCGGCCCGGGCGAACCGCACCGCCGCGGCGAAGATCTCGTTCTGGCCGAAGGCCTGCGCCTCGACGAGCCCGGATTTGACCAGGCCGCACACCATCGGTGAATCGCCGTGGTAGCGAAGGCCGCCGGCGTGGACCGGCGGGGGCACGAAGTCGTGGCCGAGCGTGTACATCGGCATCAGCGGCGTGAGCCCGGCGGTGTCGCCGAAGTCGTAGCGGTAGACCCCGCGGGTCAGCGTCGGGCAGGCGGCCGGCTCGGCGGCCACGAAGCGCGTCGAGGCGTTCCCGCGCAGCACTTCACGGACGAATGGGAAGGTGAGCCCGGCGAAGTTCGACCCGCCCCCGACGCAGGCGACGACGACGTCCGGTTGCTCACCGGCCATCGCCATCTGCGCCATCGCCTCCTGCCCGATCACCGTCTGGTGCAGGCACACGTGGCCCAGCACCGACCCGAGCGAGTAGTTGGTGTCCTCGCGCTGGGCGGCGATCTCCACCGCCTCGGAGATGGCGATGCCCAGCGAGCCTGTCGGATGCGCCGCGTTGTCGCGGCCGGCGGCGGTGAGGTCGCTCGGCGAGCGGTGGACGGTCGCTCCCCAGGTCTGGATCATCGAGCGCCGGTAGGGCTTCTGGTCGTAGCTGGAGCCGACCATGAACACCTCGCACTCGAGCCCGAACAGCGAGCACGCGAAGGCGAGCGCCGAGCCCCACTGACCGGCGCCGGTCTCGGTGGACAGCCGGCTGATCCCTGACTGGGCGTTCTCGTACGCCTGAGCCACTGCGGTGTTCGGCTTGTGCGAGCCGGCGGGCGAGGTCCCCTCGTATTTGAAGTAGATGTGAGCGGGCGTGTCGAGCTCGCGCTCGAGCCGGCGGGCGCGGTAGAGCGGGGTGGGGCGCCACAGCTTGTAGGCCTCGCGCACGGCCTCGGGGATCTCGATCTCCGGCTCGGAGGAGACCTCCTGCATGATCAGCGCCATCGGGAAGATCGGGGTGAGGTCCTCGGGGCCCGCGGGCTGCTTGGTGCCGGGATGAAGCGGCGGGAGGGGTTCACCCGGAAGGTCGGGCAGGAGGTTGATCCAATGGGTGGGGATCTCGCTCTCCGGCAGCAGGAATTTGACTGACTGCTCGCTCATGGCACTCCTCGGTACGGGCCTGGCTGTGGGGCGCACCCTACCTGAACAGATCCTCGGACTCGGGTCGCACGAGCGCGGCGGCGCCCGGTCCGTCCTCGGCGGTCACGTGGCGCTCGGCGCCGCGGATCAGCACCACCGGCTGCTGTGCGTCCTTGCTGCGCACGAGGTCGGCCGCCGCGGCGAGCTGGTCGCTCACGGCGATCCAGGTGGCTCTCAGCTCGCGCCCGAGGTAGTCCGCGCGCCCACGCCAGTCCTCGAGCGGCGCCAGCCCGGCGCAGCCGATCGCCACCTCGCACTGACCGTGGCGCCAGGCCCGCCCGAACGAGTCGGTGATCACGACGGCGGGCGCGGCGCCGGTCAGCTCGCGCAGGCGCCGCCGAAGCGAGCGTGCCGATTGGTCGGGGTCGCGCGGGAGCGTCGCCACCCGCTCCTCGCCGGGAACGTTGGAGGCATCGACGCCGGCGTTGGCGCACACGAAGCCGTGATGAGTCACGCAGATGAGCACGCCCCGCTCGGCACGCAGGACCTCCCGCGACTCGTCGAGCACCACCTGCACGTGACGGGGGTCCTTGTCCAGCGCCTGCGCGAGCTCTCGGGCCCGGGCGCCGACGGTCACCTCGCTCAGCGAGCGCACCTGGCCCTCGGCCTTCGAGATCACCTTGTGGGCGACCGCCACGACATCTCCGCCGGCAACGCCCGCCCGGAGCAGCGCCGGGGCCGCCAGCGCCGCGATGTCGGCTCCCGGCTCGATCTCCGGCAGACCTCCGATGGCCAGCAGGCTGAGGTCGGCCGCCGGCAGTGCCACTAGCCGCGACTGCGGTGGAGCTGGGACAGCATCCCGCGGGTGTGGGCGGCGCCCCCGCGGCTGGCCGCCAGGCGCTCGGAGAGCTCCGTCAGGTCCTCGGGCGTGTCGATGTCGAGCGACAGCGAGGACACCTCGAGCACTTCGTGGTCGAGGCCGGCCGACTCCGCCGCCGCGGCATGCCGCTGTCGGCTCCCTGCGCCGAACGTCGGCGTCATTGCGTTGGGCGGGCTGAGCAGCAGTGCATTGGTGCCGGTCCCGTGCCGGTCGGGCACGATCACCACCGACGGCCGTGGACCGGCGCCTCGCGCGATCAGCCGGTCGATCTCGCCGGGGTCGAGCAGCGGGCAGTCGCCGGGTACCAGCAGCGCCTGATTGAACCCGTGCTCGAGCGCGTCGCGGATGCCCTGCTCGGCCGCGGCGTTGTGACTGCGATCGGTGTCGTCGAGGACCCGGGCGCCGTAGCCGCCGGCGATCTGCTGTGCGCCGTGGTCGTTGGAGATGACGAGGACCTCGTCGACCCCCCTCGCGCGTCGCAGTGCCACCAGCACGTCGGAGAACATCGCCTCGGCCAGGGCTCGCCGCGGCCCCGGGGTGAGCTCCTCGGCGAGCCGCGTCTTCGCATCAGCGAAGCTCTTGATCGGCAGGATGGCGAGCGTGGTCACGGCGTTGACACGCTATCCGGTGGCCAGCGCATCGGCGAACTCGACGCACCGCGCGGCGACGGCCTGACGGCGATCGGGGGTGTCGAGCCGGACGTCGGTATGCAGCAGCGAGACCGCGCTCGTCGGCTGATCGGCGACGAGGCCGTCGATCAGCCCTGCGTAGCAGCCGGCGATCCCGTCGCTGGAGAGCGGCTCGCCGCGCCAGCGCAGAAATTCGGCCGTGGGACCCTTGAGGACCTGCCCCTCGACGAGCGGGCTGACCGCGACCACGGGGGCCGGGCTCGCGCGGATCGCGTCGACCAGGCCGGGCAGGGCGAGGATCGGGCCGATCGAGATCACCGGGTTAGAGGGACCGATGATGATGGCGCGGGCAGCGGCGATCGCCGCGAGCACCTCGGGCGTGGGGGGCGCGGCGCTGGCACCGCGGAACTCGACCTCGCTCACCGGCCCCTGTCCGCGGGCCGTGATCATGAATTCCTGCAGCGGCCACCACCGGTCGTGGGCCAGGACCCTGGTCCGGACGGGGAGGTCAGTCATCGGCAGCACGCGCGCCCTGACCCCGAGGGCGGCCAGGACCGCGGCGTGGGCGTCGGTGAGGCGAGCGCCGGAGGCCAGCCGCCGCGCCCGCTCGATCGCGATGGCCAGATCCCGATCCCCGAGGTTGAACCACACCTCGACGCCGAGCTCCCGCAGCCCGTCCATGACGGCGAAGGTGTCGCCGTCAAGGCCCCAGCCCCGCTCGTCGATCAGGTCGCCGAGCCAGAAGGTGATGAGATCGGGGTCGGGTGAGACGTACCCGCCGTAGATCTCGGCGTCGTCGCCGGTGTTGGCGACCACGACGAGGTCCTCGGGGCCGGTCACGTCGAGCATGCCGCGCGCCAGCTTCGCGCCGCCGGTCCCGCCCGCGAGGACCACAACCGGTCCGGTCAAGCGCTCCCCAGCCCGGTGATCTTGATCCCGGCGCGCGTCTTGTTGCGGACGTTGATCGAGATGATCAGCGGGGTCAGCTGCTCGACGATGCGGGCCAGCTCCAGCGGGCCGCAGTCGACCGCCCGCAGGCCGGGGATGCGCCCGACCAGCTCGGCGAGGCGTTCCTTGTCGGCGCGCTTGTCGCCGCAGATCAGGACGTCCTCGTCGAGGTCGTGCTCGAGGTCGGACAGCAGCGCCGCGCTGACGGTGTGAAAGGCCGAGATCACCCGGACGCCGTCCGGCGCCATCTCCTGCGCCTGCTGCGCGGCGGACCCCTGCCAGACGCCGAGCGTGCGGGTCGCCTTGCCGCTGACCGCGGCGGCGAGCGGCACGGTGGCATCAGTCAGCAGCTGGCCCTCGCGCAAGGCGTTCTTCAGGTTGGTCATGGTCTCCGACTGACTCCGGAAGGGGACGCTGAGGATGACAAGCTCCGCCTCGCGCACGGCCGCCTCGTTCTGCAGCCCGGAGAACGCCCCCGCGGGCACCTGCGCCCTCGCCCGGGCGCTGGCCTCCTGCGCGCGGCCCGCGTCACGTGATCCGATCACGATCGGGACGCCCTCGCGGCCGAGCCGCAGGGCGAGGCCGTAGCCGAGCGCACCGGTGGCGCCGACGATGCAGACGGGTTCGGTCATGGCGCGGGAGTGTAGGCGCCGGTCCGTGGGCTACGCTGCCTCGAGTATGGGATTCAAGGCCAGGTGGGCGATCGCCGTGGTCACGCTCGCGTCCGTCCTCGCGCCTCTCAGCGCGGCGGCGTCAGCCGCCACGCCGGTCGACCGCACACATCAGCCGCTGTTCGTCGGTGCCAGCTCGCTGACCCAGGACGGGGAGCAGGTGGTCTGGAGCGTGCGGCTGACCGGGCCATTCTCGCCTCGCGCCCTCAAGCAGGACGGGCGCACGCTGTGCTTGGTCCTCGAGCGGGTGAACCGCAGCGTCTCCGGGGTGCTGTGCGTGCAGCCGCCCCGCCGGAGCCGCAGCCCGGTGCTCGTCTATCAGCGCGTCACTGTTCATGGCCGGGGACCCGGACGGACCATCACCGCCTCGGTGTCGCGCTCGAGCAACGCCCAGCTGACCGCCCGCTTCCTGCCCGTCGCGGTCGGGGTCGGCTACGCGCCGATGCGCTGGCAGGTTCTGAACACGCTCGCGGCCGCCAAATGCGTTCCCGCCCCGGCCTCCGGCGCCGACTGCACGCGCTGGTTCCCGACCCGGCCCGCGCTGCTCAAGCTGCACCTTCCGGTCCCCGTCGGGTGCGTGCCGGCGGGCCCCTCGTACGTCACCAACGGGCCGCGCAACCGGCGGGTCGTCGCGCTCACCTTCGACGACGGGCCCTGGCCCGACACCCCGCAGTTCCTCCGCATCCTCGAGCGCGAGCACGTACCGGCCACCTTCTTCCAGATCGGCGATCAGGTGGGCACCTACGGTCCCGCGGTGGACCGCCGGATGCTGGCCGACGGCGACATCATCGGCGACCACACGTGGAACCACGTCAACGTGTCCGGAGATGGTTCCTTCGCCGCCGGCGAGATCACCTCCACCGCAGCAGCGATCCGTCGCCTCACCGGCTTTCAGCCGTGCGTGTTCCGGGCCCCGGGCGGAGCTGTCAGCTCCAGCCTCATCGGCGATGCACGGGGGCTCGGATTCCTGACCATCGAGTGGGACGTCGATCCTCGCGACTGGGCGCGTCCCGGCACGTCGGCGATCTATGCCAACGTCGTCGGCAATGCGCGCAACGGCTCGATCATCATCCAGCACGACGGCGGTGGCAACCGCTCGGAAACCCTGGCCGCGCTCCCGGCGGAGATCCACACCCTGCGCGCCCGCGGGTTCGGCTTCGTGACCATCCCCCAGTTGCTCGGGCTCCGACTCATCTATAAGTAGGGCATGAGCTCCATGCCAGACAGGGTCCGGATCCGGGAGGTCGGCCCGCGCGACGGTTTCCAGAACGAGCCCGAGGTCCTGCCGACCGAGCAGAAGGTGGCGCTGATCGAGCTCCTCGGGCACAGCGGGCTGGAGCGGATCGAGGTCACGAGCTTCGTGCGGCCCGACGTGATCCCGCAGCTGGCCGATGCCGAGGCCGTGCTCGAGGCGATCCGGCTGCCGCCGTCGGTCGCCGTCACCGTGCTGATCCCCAACGAGCGCGGGCTCGAGCGGGCGCTGCGCCACCGCGACCGCTTCCAGGAGATCAACGGCTTCCTCTCCGCGTCGGAGACCCACAACCGCAAGAACGTCGGCCGCTCGGTCGAGGAGTCGCTGGAGGGGCTGAGGCGGACGTTTGCCCGGGCGCTGGCCGACGGCCTGCGCTGTGAGGGCGTGATCTCGACCTCGTTCGGGTGCCCGTACGAGGGGCATGTCTCGGTGCAGCGGGTGCTCGGGATCGCCCGCGCGCTGGTCGAGGCCGGCGCCAGCGAAATCGGCTTCGGCGACACCACCGGCATGGCCAACCCCGTGGCCGTGCGCGAGTTCTTCGCCGCCGCCGCTCGCGAGCTCGAGGGCGTCGAGCTCACCGCCCACTTTCACAACACCCGCGGGCAGGGCCTGGCCAACGTGCTGGCCGCACTCGAAGCGGGCGTGCAGAGCTTTGAGTCGAGCTTCGGCGAGCTGGGCGGCTGCCCGGTGCCCGCCGGCGCCACTGGGAACATCGCCACCGAGGACCTGGTGTCGATGCTCCACGAGATGGGGATCGAGACCGGGGTGGATCTGGCGACGGTGCTCGACGCCTCGCGCGCTGCCCAGGCGGTGCTGGGCCGGCCTCTCGGCAGCCACGTGCTGACGGCGGGCCCGGTCCACTGGGAGACGCCGGCGTGAGCGAGATCGACCACTCACGGCTGCTCGGCGACGCCGTCGCTCGTGCGCAGGCCGGCGGGCCCGAGCGCCACCGCGAGAAGGCGGCCGAGCAGGAGAAGCTGCCGGTGCGCGAGCGGGTCGCCCGGTTGCTCGATCCTGACTCGTTCGTCGAGGACGGGCTGCTGGCCAGCTGGGAGCAGGACGGCCTCGGCGCCGAGGGCGTGGTCACCGGCATGGGCACCGTTGGCGGGCGTCCGGTCGCCGTGATGGCCAACGACCCCACGGTTAAGGCGGGCTCGTGGGCGCCGCGGACGGTCGAGAAGATCCTGCGTATTCAGGAGCGCGCCCTGAGTCTGCGGGCCCCGCTCGTCTACCTGGTCGACTCCGCCGGGGCGCGGATCAACGAGCAGGTTCAGATGTTCCCGGGCCGCCGCCACGCGGGCCGGATCTTCTTCAACCAGGTGCGCCTCTCCGGCGTCGTGCCCCAGGTGTGCGTGCTGTTCGGTCCGAGCGCGGCCGGAGGTGCCTACATCCCCGCGTTCTGCGACATCGTGATCATGCGTGATCACAACGCGTCGATGTACCTCGGGTCGCCGCGCATGGCCGAGATGGTGATCGGCGAGAAGGTGACGCTCGAGGAGATGGGCGGCGCGCGGATGCACACCTCCAAGAGCGGATGCGGTCATGCGCTGGTGGCCACCGACGAGGAGGGAATCGATCTGGCCAAGCGGTACCTCGGCTACTTCCCGGCCAACTACCTGCAGGCGCCCCCGCCGGCCCCGCCGGCGCCACCGGCCAGCGAGCGGCCGATCGCCGAGATGATCCCGCTCGATGAGAACAAGCCGTTCGACATGCGCGAGCTGCTCGAGAGCCTCGTCGACGCCGACTCGCTGCTCGAGATCCACGCCCGCTGGGCCAGGGAGGTGATCGTCGCCTATGCGCGGCTCGAGGGCCGGGTGATCGGGATCGTCGCCAACCAGCCCAAGGTCAAGGGCGGAGTGCTGTTCGTCGACTCCTCGGACAAGTGCGCGCGATTCATCCAGACGTGCAACGCCTTCAACATCCCGCTGCTGTTTCTCGCCGACGTGCCGGGGTTCATGATCGGCACCCAGGTCGAGCGCGAGGGCATCATCCGCCACGGCGCGAAGATGATCAGCGCCGTCTCCGAGGCCAACGTGCCGAAGATCTCAGTGGTCGTGCGCAAGGCCTACGGCGCCGGGCTGTACGCGATGGCCGGGCCGGCCTTCGATCCCGACTGTTGTCTCGCGCTACCCACGGCCTCGATCGCGGTCATGGGTCCGCAGGCGGCGATCAACGCCGTCTACTTCAACCAGCTTCAGGCGATCGAGGATCCCGAGGAGCGGGCGGCCCGGACCGAGCAGCTGCGCCAGGAGTACGCCGAGGACATCGACATCCTTCATCTCGCCTCAGAACTGGTCATCGACGCGGTGATCCAGCCCGAGGCGTTGCGTTCCGAGCTGGTCCGCCGCTTTGCCCTGGCCGAGGCGAAGAGCCGCGAGTGGCCGGACAGGCACAACCCGGTGACGCCGGTCTGATATGGCGGTTCTCAGCTGCTCTCGGCCGCCGTCGCCGGTGGCGGACTCGCGGTTTCCAGCCGCGGCGGCCGGGTGCGGGCCAGATGGCCGTCGACCGCGTCGACGAGCATGAGGCCGAACTGGACGATGGCGTCGAGACTCTCGACGCTGAGTCGGTCCAGGGTGTCCGTGGGCCGGTGCGAGCCGGGCGCCAGCCCGCGCTCATCGACACAGCCGATGGTAATGGCGGGCAGGCGCGCGAGGTAGGCAGGGAGCGTGGGGGAGGAGCCCCGGCCGCGGTGGGGAGCCGCCCCGAGGTGTGGCTCCTCCGCGGCGATCCGCTCGCACAGACCGCACAGCGGCGATGAGGCGCGCACGGGCAGCAGCGGCCCGTCGCTGACCCACCACGCCGGCCGGCCGCGACCGCACGCGGCGAGGCCGAGCACGACCGTATTGGCGGCGACACGCTCCCGCCGTCGCACGCGCAGGTACCGCCGCAGGCCGATCGCGCCGGCATCCCCGGCCCCCTGGAGGACCAGTTCCACCTCAGCGTGAGCGGGGGGTGAGACGGCGAGCGCGCGCGCCACCGAGACGGCCACGGCGGCGCCGCTGCCGTTGTCGCCCGCGCCCGGGCTAATGGTGGCCGAGGCCAGTTCGAGCAGCCCCGCCAACGCGATCACCAGCAGGACGGTCGGTGGCAACTGGACCGCCCCGATCGTCGTTCCCTTGCTGCCCTCGGCCCGGAACACGGCGACGACCAGCAGCCAGACGAGGGCGATCGCCAGCCACCCGAGCCAACCCGGTGACAGCCCGCCGGTGCGCCGGGCGAGCCAGGCCGCCGCTGCGCGCGGGCGGTCGGCGTAGACGACCCCGACCCGTCCGGCGTCGTAGTTGGCGGTGATGATCAGGCGCATGGGCTTGGCGGGGGCGAGTGCCGTGGGGCGCGTGGTCGCGACCACGTTCTGGCTCGCCCGCTCGGGCGTCAATCGCCGACCCGGCGAGACGCCGAGCAGCGCGTCGGCGATCACCGAGACGAGGGCGACCAGGAGCAGCGCGCCGCCGACCGTGGGCGACGCGACCGCGAGCAGGCTCCCCGCGAGTCCGAGTCCGACGTGCCAGCACTGAGCCAGCGCCCAGTTGGGCCGGCACCAGAAGGGCTCGATCCGCACCTCGTGTCCGCTCAGGGTCAGCTCGTCGGCCAGGCGGCGCGCGGCGCGTCGCTCGGCATCGGATCCGGCGGCGCGCGGGCTGAAGCCGTCGAGCGTGGCGGCGAGGTCGAGGGTGGCCATGCGGCGCGGATGATGGCAAGCCCTGGCAGGGATGACGGCAAGCGGCTGCGCGCGCGGGGACGCGTTCATCCGATAGAACGCCAGGATGACCGACGCCGACGAGTCCGCGTTCCTCGCGGTTGCCGACGAGGCCGCGCGCGCCGCCGCGGGCGTGCTGCGTGAGCGTTTCGGTGAGCGCGCGGCGGGCGTACACGCCAAGTCGACGCCGACCGATCTCGTCTCCGACGCGGACCTGGCCGCCGAGTCGGCGATCCGCTCGGTGCTGGCGCAGCGGCGTCCCGGCGACGGGATCCTCGCCGAGGAGGGCGGGCGGACGGACGGCGGCTCTGTGCGCTGGATCGTCGACCCGCTCGACGGGACGATCAACTTCCTGTTCGGGATTCCGGCGTTTGCAGTGAGCATCGCCTGCGAGGACGATCACGGGACGATCGCCGGCGTGGTGCTCGACCCGATGCGCGAGGAGTGCTTCAGCGCCACCCGGTCCGGGCCGCCGCTCCTCAACGGCGAGTTGATCCGGTCCTCGCAGCGCGAGGAGCTGGCCATGGCGCTCGTGGCCACCGGTTTCTCCTACGACTCCGCGGTCCGCGCCCGCCAGGCCGAGGTAGCGGTGCGGGTGCTGCCGCGCGTGCGCGATATCCGCCGCGTGGGGGCGGCAGCGCTCGATCTCGCCTGGTGCGCCTGCGGCCGCTTCGATGGTTACTACGAGCGCGGGCTGGGGCCGTGGGACTGGGCCGCCGGCGCGCTCGTCGCGGAGCGAGCGGGACTGTCGGTGCGTCGCCTCTCGGCCGTGGGCGAGGATCCCGCGGGGCTGGTGGTGGCGTCGCCGGGGATGGTCGAGGACCTCTACGCGCTGGTGGCGGCGTAGTCGCGGCCCCGTGTCTGGACTTGTGCGCGGTCACTTCCGGCCCGCGCTGCTTCGCACACCCGCCGGTGCGGCTTTGCCCAGCCGCCGGTGCGGAGAACTAGACTGCCTTGGCCCGCGGCGGTGGTGGAACGGTAGACACGATGCCCTCAAAAGGCATTGTCCTTCGGGACGTGTGGGTTCGAATCCCACCCGCCGTACTCGGCCGGTCGCCGGTGTCGTCCAGAAACGCGCTGGTCAACGGCCAGCTTCGACGATCGCCTCGATGGGCCGGTCGTCAAGTGGGTACCACCTCGGCCGCCCAAACCCGCCTGCTGCGCTGCGAGGCCGCCCCAGAACCCAAGCGAGAGCGCCCCTGCCCAGATCAGCACCTGGATCGTGTCGCTCATGCTCAGCCCGACCAGCGACAGCACGAGGAGCAGGATGATCTGCGGCGCGGCCACCAGTAGGAACCACGACTCGCGTCCGACCGTCCTGAGGAGTTCCCCTCTCGTGGGGCGACGGCCGAGTTCGGCCTCATTGGACAAGCTCGCAGCGAAGACATGCCCGATGACCATCGCGATGACCGGGCCGAGAATGACCGCGACCGAGTCCAACACCTTCAGATTGGAATCGCCGCATCCCCCGGATCAGATGAAGCGAGCCGGTCCACCGATTGGCGGTGGAGGCGCTTGTGGCAGTCCGAGCAGACGGCTCGGAGGTTGCCCGGCTGGTCGGTGCCGCCATCGGCGACCGGGATGAGGTGATCGACTTCGGTGGGTTGCGTTGCTGGCGTTCCTTGCCCCCACCAAGCGTACGCCGCACCGGCTCGTCCTGATACCCGAGGACATCGCCACGCCGCGTCGAAGACCCGTTGCCGGACGAGCCGCTGCGCCGATCCCTGTCTCGCGCCCCCGGCAGGTGAGTCGCGGGCGGCTCGTCCCCTATATCCCCCAGGCGTGCCGCGAGGTAGTGGCGGCACCGCAACCCTTCGAGGCGCCCCCGAGAGCGCGGTGCCACCGCTGGTGGAATCGGATCATGGTGCGTGCCCCTTGACTTCCGCGAGAGCTATTGCCCTGAGACGAGCGAGGACATCGCCACACCGTGTCGAACACTCCTTTTGCGGGACGGGACGGCGCGAGGTGGCTGGCGGCATCGTCGATCTCACAGGCGGATAAGTCTCGACGATGCCGCCCGCCGCACTACATCGGACGACCGGGCATCTTCGTCGACTCCGACCCCGCAACGTCCGACTTTTTCTCAAGCCCTGGCATGCTGGGTCGGTTTAGGCCGCGGCCGGCTCAGGCGGCGGCGAGGCGGAGGAGCCTGGCGTGTCACGCCGCTTGGACTTGTCCTTGGGGACCTCGACCTCGACGTTCCAGGCCTGCGCAAAGCCCCGCATGGCGAAGATGATCAGCAGCACCTGCACCGGTGCGAGCAGGAGCGTGAGCAGCCCGAGCATGTCGGGTCCGAGGCCATGGCCGCCGAAGATCGTCTCCGGGGAGGCGAAGCCGGCGTGGTTGCGGTCGAACCAGCTCGTCCCGGCGATGCCGGTGCCGGCGATCATCGCGAGGATCAGCAGCAGGATCGCCATCGCGGCGGCGATCGGCAGTAGGCCGCGGTTCCAGCGGGCGATGTAGAAGGCCATGATCACGTAGAGGATCGCCCAGGCGAAGTTCACCGGCTTGAGCCCCTGGAGCTTGCTCCAGCCGCCGATGGTGATGATCAGCATCAGTCCGGCCGAGATCAGCAGCAGAAGGATGACCACCGACTTGGTCGCCTTGCTGGCGGGCTTGTGCCGATTGGGGTAGTCGATCGTGTAGCCGGGAGGAAGGTTCCGTACCGGAGGCACGTGCCGGACCATACATTCTGGCGAGGGTCCGTGCTGCAGTTCTTCCGCCGCTCTGGGCCTCCCCAGTGCCGAGCCCGCCCCGGCGTCGACCTACAATCGCCCATGCGCGGCAACGACCGCGCACCGAGCTGACGTCTCCCGCGGGCGTGGCGAAATTGGTAGACGCGCCGGCTTTAGGTGCCGGTGGGCTTTGCTCATGGGGGTTCGAGTCCCTCCGCCGCACCTCCGCCCGCACTGAGTCACTGATCGTGGGAGGTCCGCGACGTCATCGCCGACGCCGCGCGAAACAGGGGAGACAGGACTCGAACCTGCAACCCCCGGTTTTGGAGACCGGTGCTCTACCAATTGAGCTACTCCCCTTCGCGCGGGACAGAGTCTAGAGATCAGCCCGTGGCTGGCTCGTCCTCCCGGGCGCGTCGTCCTGCGCCTGCGACGGTGCCAGCCCGTAGGATCCGCCCGGTGAAGTCCCACACCGTCTACCGCACCTTCCAGACCGAGCGCCGGCGCGAGTTCGTCCGCATCACCGAGGACGTCGCCGAGGCTGTGCACGATGCCGGCATCAGCGAGGGGATGGTGCTGGTCTCGGCGATGCACATCACCGCGGGGGTGTGGATCAACGACGACGAGCCGGGGATCCAGGCCGACGCGCTCGAGTGGCTGGACAAGCTCGCGCCGCCAAGCTGGAGCCAACCCAATGGGGAGGTGGCGCGGGCGCTACTCCCTGATCCCGGTGACTACCGCCACCATCGCGGCGGGGAGGACAATGGCGACGCGCACCTGAAGAACCTGCTCGTCCACCACCAGGTGATCGTTCCAGTGACCGACGGCCGGCTCGACCTCGGGCCGTGGCAGCAGGTGTTCTACTGCGAGTTCGACGGCGGCCGCCGCAAGCGGCTCGTGATCAAAGTGATGGGGGAGTAGTGGAGGAGTCCCGGGTGTTCGCGCCCGGCGCGCTCAGTGGACGGGTCGCGCTGGTCACCGGCGGCGGCACCAACCTCGGTAAGGCCGCGGCCACCGAACTGGCCCGGTGCGGGGCCTCGGTGGTGATCGCGGGGCGGCGCGAGGAGATCCTCGCAGAGACCGCCGCCGAGATCGGCGAACGCTGCTCCACCGCGGTCGGTGACATTCGCGATCGCGACCAGGCGAGCGGCATCATCCGCACCGCGCTCGAGCGCCATGGCCGGCTCGACTTCCTCCTCAACAACGCCGGCGGCCAGTATTTCGTCCCTGCGGAGGGGATCTCCACCAAGGGCTGGCGTGCCGTCCTGCGGCTCAACGTCGACGGCACGCTGATCATGTGCGAGGCGGCCTACGAGCTGGGGATGAAACCGGCGGGACGGGGCATGATCGCGAACGTCACGGTCTCGCCCCACCACGGCATGCCGGCCATGGCCCACACCGGGGCGGCGCGCGCCGCTGTCGAGTCGCTGACGCGAACGCTCGCGGCGCAGTGGGCCGAGGACGGCGTGGGGATGGCGGCGATCGCGATCGGGCGGTTCGCAACCGAATCGTTGCGGAAGTACCCGGCCGAGCTGTGGCGCAGCGCGGCACGCACCGTGCCGCTACAGCGGCTCGGTGACGTCGAGGAGTACGCCTGGCTGGTGGCGCTCCTGGCCTCGGATACCGGCCGCGCGCTGTCAGGATCGGTGATCACCCTCGACGGCGCGCTCGACAACTGGACCGGAGCCTGGCCGCCGGAGGATCTCTCGCGCGGCGGCGAGGTACCGACAGAGGAGCGCGTTACCCGCCCGCCTGAAGCATTTGGCGACCCGCCAGGCTGACAGCGCCGATGGCGCCGGGCCGATCGCCTCCGCGGCGATACCATCTCCCGGGTCCGCGGGCGAAGTGTTGTGGTTGCACAGAAGCCTTCCAAGCTTCTAGGGCGGGTTCGATTCCCGTCGCCCGCTCTACTCGGAAGCCCGACAGCGTCCAAGCGCTGACAGTCCGAACCCCCAGGCGTGCGTGGGGCTCGCCAGCAGCTCCGCGAGCCACGAGCTCACCGCCGCCCGCAACGCATCGAGATCGCCGCGCATGCTGTGATCGCCGCGGATCGGCACGACGGACCGTCTCTGGCCCGGTGGCGGCATCCCGAACGGGTCGTTCATGCCCTGGATCACGAGCACGGGCACCGCGACAGCCTCGAGCTCGGGCAGGCGGCTCGGCGGCTCCGGGCGTCCTGAGGCCGCGCGCCGTCGCGGCTGGAGCGGGAAGGCGAGGCACAGCACACCGTCGGCGCCGACCTCGGCGGCGGTGCGGCACGCGACCCGCGCACCCGATGAGCGGCCACCGACAACCAGCGGCAGCCCGTCAGCCGCTGGGCGCAGCTCACGCAGTACCGCCTGCCAGGCGCCGTCGAGGGTCGGGGCCGGGGGCGGGGAGCGGCGGCCGGCGACGCGGTAGGGCTGCTCGACCAGCGCCACCTCAATCGACGCCTCCTGCGCGGCCGCGGCGGCCGCGACCAGGTCCCGCGCCTGAATGCCACCGCCGGCACCGTGGCCGAGCACGAGCCTGGCCCGGGGATGCTCGACCTCACTGATGTGAGCCTTGGCGGGCCCGGACGGCGTCTTGATCATCGCCATCCGTGGCGCGGCCGCGGCGGTCACCGCTTCGGCTGCGCGGCCTGCTTTGACCACTCTGCCTTGTGGGCCCGCTTCGCGGCCTGGTAGTTCTCGAGGGCCTGGGCCGAGTCGACATCACCGAGGGTGGGATGCCACGGCACGAGCGCCTCCGCGGCGGTCACGCCGAAGCGCTTGGCCAGGACAGCCCCGAGGGCCTTGATCTTCATTTCTCCGAACCCGGGAAGAGCGGCAAGGTTGGCCCGGAGCTCGTCGCCGTCGGCGGCCTCGGTCCACACCCGCTCGGCATGTCCGTCGTAGTCGTCGCGGATATGCGCGGCGAGGTCGTGGACGCGCGTGGCCATCGAGCCCGGGAAGCGGTGGATCGCCGGCCGCTCCCGGAAGATCGGTTCGAGATCGGCCTCGGCGATCGCGGCTGGATCGAGCGTGCCCAGCCGCTGGCGCAGCGCCAGGGGGCCGGAGAAGGCCTTTTGGACGCTCACTTGCTGGTCGAGCGCGAAGCCGATGAGCAGTGCCATCGGATCCTCGGCGATGAGGGCGTTGGCCTCATCGGATTCGGTGAAGTGCAGTTGCGCGGGCATCGGCGAATTATCGCGCCACCGTTGTCCGGCTCGGGCTCGAGTTGAACCGAACTCCAGCTTGGGGCAGCTCAGCCAGCTGCTGCTCGGGATCGCGGCGAGCTCAGGCCGCGCCGACCGCGGCCGCGGAATCGTCACCCTCGCCGGGCGAAGACTCGTCATCGCGCAGCCGCTCGATCTCAGCGCGAACGAGCGGCGCCACACGGGTACCGAACAGCTCGATCGATCGCATCACGTCGCTGTGGGCGACGGCCCCGACGCTCATCTGGGCGACGTAACGGTCGTTGCTGAACAGTTCGTGCTCGAAGAGGATCTTCTCGGCCACGCGCTCGGGCTCGCCGACGGCGAGAGCCCCTCGCGGAGAGCGGAGCGCCTCATACTCGGGGCGCCCGGACGGGGGCCAGCCGCGCTCGCGCCCAATGCGGTTCATCATCGCCAGGTAGGGGGCGGCAAAGGCCTTGTCCGCCTGCTCGAGCGTGTCGGCGACGAAGGCGTGCGTGTTGATGGCGACGCGAGCGTCAGCGGGATCATGGCCGCGGGCCTCGAACGCCTGGCGGTAGAGCGCGACCAGCGGCGCGAACCGCTCCGGCTGGCCGCCGATGATGGCGATGGTGAGGGGTAGCCCGAGCGCACCGGCGCGGACCACCGACTGTGGCGTGCCGCCGACGGCGACCCATACCGGCAGCGGATCCTGGATCGGACGAGGCCACACGCCGGCGTTGTCGAGCGGCGGGCGCAATCGGCCCGACCAGGTCACGTGAGGGGACTGGCGGATCTCGAGCAGCAGCTCGAGCTTCTCTGCGAACAGGTCGTTGTAGTCATCGAGGTCGTAGCCGAACAGCGGGAATGACTCGATGAACGATCCGCGGCCGGCCATGATCTCCGCCCGGCCTCCGGACAGCAGGTCGAGCTCGGCGAAGTCCTGAAAGACGCGCACGGGATCGTCGGAGCTCAGCACCGTGACCGCGCTTGAGAGCCGGATCCGCTCTGTCTTTACGGCAACGGCGGCCAGCGCGACGGCTGGGGAAGAGATGAGGAAATCCGACCGGTGGTGCTCACCGATGGCGAACACGTCAAGGCCGAGCTGATCTGCGAGCACCGCCTCCTCGAGCAGGTCCCGCATCCGCTGCTCGGGCGTGACCCCGGAGCTCAGGTCGGCGAAAGTGGCAAGTCCAAGTTCCATGCCGGTGAGCTTAGCAGGTAGTTGCTTCCACAACTATTTGCCGCGTGGGTGGTGAAAACGCCGCGGCCTACTCGCCCCGCTTCTCCTGCTCGGCTTCAAGCGCGGACTGCTCGTCGGCCTCGTCCTCGTACACAGGGAAGTCGTAGACAGACGCCGCCTCGTCATCGAAATCAAAATCAGCGGCGGCCGTGACGATGGCCAGCTCGTCCAGGTACAAGCGCGCCTCCCTGATCGATTCCGGCCTCGGCACGTAGCCCCCGGGACGATCGCTCCCCCGGGTCAGAAGGCCCAGCGCGAACTCCGCGGCGTGGTAGACGGCGCGGGCCTTGAACGCGGCCTCGCCGTCCCGCGCAAGCGTCTGCGTCGTGACCTCGTGAATCGCGGCGTCGCGGACTTCCAACAGCAACCGCTGGAACTGGATGCGGGTCAGATCCCGACACGACCGGAAGTCCGGGGCGAGGGAGAAGGGACCGGGGATCCACTCGGGGAGTTCTCCCGCGCTGCGGCTGGGTTCATCGGACATGGTCTCTCCCCTCGGGTCGTTGGGGTCCGACCAGCATGCCGCTCGCAACCGCCGGGGTCATCGCGCGGGACTACGGACACGCGCTCCGGGGCAAGCGCCTATCAGCCCTCGAACCTCCGATCCGCTTCCACCCCCGACCAACGCGTCCGAGCGCCTCCTCGCGACTTGGGCGAAGCCCATAGCGGTGTCGAGCCGACACCATGCCTGGAATTGCGCGAGGTCGTTGGGCGGCATCGTCGATCCCACGGGCGAATAAGTCCGACGATGCCGCCCGCCTGGATCATCGGACGACAGCGGCGTCTTCCTTGACTACGACCCCGCAATGTCCGGATTTTTTGAGGCGAACTGCCGCGTAAGACGGTGATCGTTCTCAGCGTTAGTCAAGTGCGGGGCCGATCACGTTCCTCTGTGGTTGGAGGGTGGACGGCGAGCTGCTGGGCGCGCCCAAGGACGCCCAGCAGATAGAGCCTCGCCGTCCACCTCCCCGACGACTGACCGGTCTATTCGCGGTACCGGTGCGGACACACCCCCGCTCTTGAGCCTACGCGGGTGGCCGTGGACCGCCGACGGACACACCGATGTAGATGTCTTGCTGCCAGACCTTGAGCACGCCGCTGGGATGGATGACGGCCCCGTTGAAGCGCGCCTCGTCAAGGTGGAGTCCGTCGCGTTGCTCGTCGGTGCTGAGCCGCACCCACACCAAGCGCCGACCGTGTGTCGCATCGTCAGCATCCGCCGCACCAAGCGTTGCGTGAAGGCGAATCGCCGTGGCTTGCTGGTCTCCCTGTGGATCGGCCTGCCCAACCTCGATGTAGGCGCGCTGGCCCTCCCGTGCCGCGAACCACTCGAAGACATCTTGGAAGCTCACCGGCGTCATCTCTACGCACGAAGCCTACGTCGAGGGGTCGTCGTCTCCCGTCCGAGGTCGTTAAAGCCCCTCGGACTGAGCGAAGAGCGGGGGGTCCTGGCTCCTCGCACCGCCGGTGCCGTCACGCGTGGTGGGCGACAAAGTCGATCGAGTAGTCGCAGGCGGATCCGCTGCCCACGACCTTGCCCTTCATCCGCGTCGCTGAGAGGAAGCGCCCGCTGAACTTGACATTGGCTCCCTTGATCGGGTGATACGTCGTCGAGAAGGCATTGCCGCGGATGTGGACGGTCGGGACGTACACGGTGACCACCGAATAGCCGGTGAAGCAGAACGCACCGGCGCCGCGGATGGTGAACGTCCGCAGCGTGCTGCCCCTCACGCTGAAGGTGGGCGTGCCGTTCTTCCCCGGGAGGACTGCTCCCTGTACGGCCTTACCGGTCCAGGTGCCGGCGCGAGGCGTGAACGCCAGCGCGACCGATGCGAGAACCAACGCGAGGACGGCGGTGGCGAGAGCGAGACGGCGGGCGAATCGAGTGAGACGGGTCACGGGCAAACCTCACTAAACCGGTGTAAGACTCCGCGGGAAATCTATCCGTCGCGCGGGACGTAAGCCAAGCCGTCGCCACGCATGCGAGGCGAGTTCCTCGTCGGTCTGAACCGCGAGGTGCGGGAGGGGGCCGGCGTCGAGGAGGGATGAGACCCGCCGGCGGCGCGTCGAGGAGGCGTTGACGATGCTCAAGGAAGGCCGGACGCGCAGCTGAGGCCGGCGGTTTCTCGAGACCCGGCCGAGGTCAGCCGGGTTCGCCAGCGCGTACGCTGCGTGGCATGTCGGACCGGTTCCGCTCTCGAGTGTTCGCCGAGCGCCCCTCATGGGGATCGGGCCTCGTCGCAGCCGCGGCGTCAGTGGCCGCCGCCACGGCCGCGATCTACCCGCTGAAGTCGGTCGCGCCGGCGGTCTCGCTCAGCGTCGTCTACCTGCCGGCCGTCCTGCTGATCTCGGCCTACTGGGGGCTGTGGCTGGGGCTGTTGACCTCGCTGGCCAGCGCAGCGGCGCTCAACTTCTTCCACATCCCGCCGGTGGGCCGGTTCACCATCTCCGACAGCCGCAACTGGGTGGCGTTGGCGGCGTTCGTGCTCGTGGCCGTGGTCGTCAGCGCCGTGGCCGAGGTCGCCAGGGCGCGCACCCTCGAGGCCGAGCGACGGCGCGCCGAGGCCGATTTGGCCGCGGCCCTGGCCCGTGAGCTGCTGTCGGGGACCCAGACCCAGGCGGCGCTGGGCATCACGGCGCGTCGTGTCGCCCAGGCACTGGCGATTCCCTCCGCGGCGATCGAGCTTCGGGCGATACCCGGGAGCGGACGGCGCCTGGCGCTTGCGCTGTGCGGCTCCGACGGCGAACAGATCGCGACGTTGGTCGTCCCGCACGATCTTCCGAGCCCGGTCATCGAACGCCTCCGCGGGCAGGTCGTGCCCTCCCTTGAAGCGCTGGTGGCGATCGCGCTCCACCGCGACGCAGTTCAGGCCGAAGCGGTCGAGAGCGCGGCGCTGCGTCGCAGCGATGAGCTGAAGACAGCGCTCTTGCGGGCCGTTTCACACGACCTGCGAACCCCGCTGACCGCGATGGTGACCGCGGGGCACGCCCTCGGCTCATCCTCGCTGAGTGCCGAGGAGCGCGGCCAGCTGAGTGCGGCGGTGGTCGAAGAGGGCGAACGGCTCTCGGCGCTGATCGACAAGCTGCTCGATCTCTCCCGCCTGCACGCGGGCCGGGCGGAGCCGCGCCGGGAGCTGATCTCGATCGAAGAGGTCCTGCTGGCCGTGCAAGATGCCCTACCGGAATCTTCGGGGCCCGTCTGGGTGGTGGTCGATCCCGACGTTCCAGCGCTGCTCGCCGATTCGGCCCAGCTCGAGCGAGTCTTCGCGAACCTGCTCGAGAACGCGCTGAGGTACTCCAGCGGCCTCCCGGTATCGGTACACGTGCGCCGTCTCGGCGCGCGCGTCGTGATCCGAGTCGTCGATCAGGGCCCCGGCATCGGCCCAGGGGAGCAGGAGAGGATCTTCGAGCCGTTCTATCGCGGTCACCCGTCAGCCGGCGACCGGTGGATCGGCTCGGGGCTGGGGCTGGCCATCGCTCGGGGATTCGTCGAGGCGAACATGGGCACGATCTCGGTCGACTCGCTCCCGGGCCAAGGAACCAGCTTCATCGTCTCGTTCCCGGTTCCCGAAGAGGCACGGGTGGAAGCGTGAACAGCCGGCCGCTGGTCCTGATCTGCGACGACGAGAGCCAGATTCTGCGCGGCCTGCGCGTGATCCTGCGCGACGCCGGGTACGGGACCCTTCCGGCTGACAGCGGCGAGGATGCGCTTGACCAGGCGGCCGTCCACCATCCGGATGCCGCGATCGTCGATCTCGTGCTGCCCGACATCGACGGCGTGGAGGTTTGCGAGCGACTTCGCGAATGGACTCAGATCCCGATCATCGTGCTCTCCGCCGTCGGCGACGAGGACGCCAAGGTGCGCGCGCTCGCGGCCGGCGCCGACGACTACGTGACGAAGCCGTTCGGTCCACGCGAGCTGATCGCCCGGCTCGAGGCGGTTCTCCGGCGGTCGGCACCGGAGCCGGAGGACGCCGTCATCCGCGCCGAGGGCCTCGAGGTCGACCTCGCCGCGCGGGTCGTGCGCCGCGACGGCGCGGAGATCCATCTCACGCCGACCGAGTTCGACCTGCTCAGCACGCTGGCGCGCAATCGCGGCCGGCTCGTCACCTACCGAGAGCTGCTCGGCGCGGTGTGGGGGCCGGGCTACGCCGACGACACGCAGGTGCTCCGTGCCCACGTGGCCAACCTGCGGCGCAAGATCGAGCCCGCCGAGGGACCGCGGTACGTGAAAACCGACCCGCGCGTCGGGTACCGGTTCGCCGCCTGAGCGTCGATCCGGACCGCGTCGGGGCGGCGGCGGCTCATCTTCACAGAACCTTTATGAGCTGACGCGGTTTCTGCACGGTTCCTTTACGGCGGTGGTTCCACCATGACGACATGGACATCGTCGCCGTCGCCCTCGCCGTTGTGACCTTCGCGATCCTCCTCGGCCTCATTTACGGGATCGAGCGGATATGACGATCCCGTTCGGAGCTTTCATCGGCCACATGAGCGGCGCCGACTTCATCGGTCTCGTCGTCGCGGTGCTGGTCTGCCTCTACCTGCTGTACGCGCTGCTGCGGGGAGAGAAGTTCTAGCCATGACCTTCCTTGGTTGGGTCACCATCTTCGGCTTCGCCGTCATCCTGACCGCCCTGGCGATGCCGCTTGGGCGCTACATGGCGGCCGTCTACACCGGCGAGCGCACCTTCATGGACCGGATCATGGGCGGACCCGAACGGCTGCTCTACCGGGTCATGCGCGTCGATCCGGCCCAGGGCCAGGATTGGAAGGCGTACGCCAAGAGCCTGATTATCTTCTCGCTCGCCGGCTGGCTGCTGCTGTATCTCATCTTGCGCACGCAGACGTTGTGGAACTGGACGGGTCTGAACCCGATGCATTTCCACTCGGCGCCGTGGAACGTCACGTTCAGCACGACCTCGTCGTTCGTGACGAACACGAACTGGCAGTACTACGGCGGCGAGACGACGATGAGCTACTTCAGCCAGATGGCGGGGCTCACCGTCCAGAACGTCCTGTCGGCCGGCGTCGGCATTTCCGTGGCGGTCGCGCTGATCCGGGGCATCATCGGGCGCAGCGGGAAGAGCCTGGGCAACTTCTGGCAGGACATCGTGCGCACGGTCCTGTATGTGCTGCTGCCGATCTCGTTCGTGGTCGCGCTGATCCTCGTCTTCCAGGGCTCGATTCAGAACTTCTCGCCCTACCTCAACGCTCACGGGCTGACTGGCCTCGGCCAGCAGATCGCGATGGGTCCGGTCGCCTCGCAGGAGGCGATCAAGGAGCTCGGTACAAACGGCGGTGGGTTCTTCAACGTCAACTCTTCGCATCCGTTTGAGAACCCGAGCGGGTTCACCAACCTCGTCGAGATGCTAGCGGTGCTGATTATCCCGGCCGCGCTCGTGTTCATGTACGGCCGGATGGCGGGCAATCGCCGCCAGGGGTACGCGATCTACTCGACGATGATGGTCATGTTCCTCGGCGCGGCCATCGTCGCCTATATCGCCGAGGCGCACGGCTCCCCCGCCCAGCACGCCGCCGGTCTCCACACCGGGGTGATCCACGGCTCCGTCGGCGGGAACATGGAGGGCAAGGACCAGCGCTTCGGCATTGCGGGTTCCGCGCTGTTCGACGTCGTGACCACCGTGACCTCGTGCGGTGCGGTGAACAGCGCGATCGAGTCCTTCACCGGAATCGGCGGCGCGGTCCCGATGGCCAACCTGTCGGCCTCCGAGGTGATCTTCGGCGGCGTCGGCACCGGCCTGTACTCGATCCTGCTCTACGTCCTGCTCGCGGTGTTCATCGGCGGGCTGATGGTCGGGCGAACGCCCGAGTACCTCGGCAAGAAGATCGAGGCCCGGGAGATCAAGCTGGTCGCGATCGGCTTGCTCATCACGCCGCTGGCCGCGCTGTTCTGCACGGCGATGGCCACCGCGGCGCGGGCCGGACGCGCGTCGATCTCGAGTGTCGCGATGACCGCCAGCGGCGGCAAGACGCCGCAGGGGTTCTCGGAGACCTTCTACGCGTACCTCTCGCAGGCCAACAACAACGGCTCCGCGTTCGCCGGCTATACCGGCTTCATCCAGCCGACCGCGGGCAACGTCGGCTCGCACGGGATCACCTTCGCGAATCTGCTCGGTGGCTTCGACATGATGTTCGCCCGCTACGCGCCGATCCTCTTCGCCCTGGCCGTCGGCGGCGCCCTCGCCGGCAAGCGAGTCAGCCCCGCCGGCCTCGGGACGATGCGCACCGACAACGCGACGTTCGTGATGCTGCTGATCGGCGTGATCGTTCTCGTCGGCGCCCTGACCTTCTTCCCCGCCCTGCTGCTCGGTCCAGTCGTGCAGGGCCTGACCCCCCACCTCTACTAAGCCATGAAGCGAGACATCATCAGCTCAGCGATCGGGATCGTCGTCCTCACGCTTCTGTGCGGGATCCTGTACCCGCTCCTCGTCACCGGCGTGAGCCAGCTCGCCTTTCCCGGCAACGCCAACGGCCAGAAGGTCTACGTGAGCGGACAGCTCGTCGGCTCGAAGATCATCGGCCAGTCGTTCGAGCGCCAGCTCACCGGCAAGAACGGCAAGCCGGCGACGACGAAGACCGGGGGGCCGGTGCTCGTCGCGGTCAAGAAGTATTTCCAGTCGCGCCCGTCGTCGACCGGGGAGCCGTACATCAACGGCGGGACCCCGTACAACGCCGCTGGAACGGCGTTCTCGAACCTGGGCCCGAACAGTACGATCAGCGAGGGCATCTATGCCGGCAACGTGCAGGCCTATCTGGCCCTCGAAAAGCCGTATGACCCCTCACTGACGACGGGGCAGGTCCCTGTCGACGCTGTCAACAGCTCGGGCTCGTCCGTCGACCCCGACATCTCGGTCGCCAACGCCGACATCCAGGCGCATCGTGTCGCCGCGGTCCGGCATCTTCCTCTTTCCCAGGTGATGAGCCTGGTGTCTCAGTACACCCACGGGCGTGGGGTCGGGTTCTCGGGCGAGCCGGGCGTGAACGTGCTCGAGCTCAACCTCGCCCTGAACCGTATGACGGGAGGCCGCTGATGTCGGTGGACACTGCTCCCGGGAGCACCCCTTCGGAGCGCCGGGCGATCTCGCTGTTCCGGCCGGACATCGTCACCCGCGCCTTGATTGACAGTCTGGTCAAGCTCGATCCGCGCGTGCAGATCCGCAACCCGGTGATGTTCGTCGTCGAGATCGGCGCGGTCATCACCACGGTCACGTGGCTGATCCAGGTGTTCGGCGGCAAGCCGCTCGGCGGCGGGCACGAGCCGTCCTGGTACACGTTCACGATCTCGTTCTGGCTGTGGCTGACGGTCGTGTTCGCGAACATGGCCGAGGCGTTCGCCGAGGGCCGTGGACGCGCCCAGGCCGACACGCTCCGCTCGATGCGCGAGGAAACCGTCGCGAAGCTCCGCGACGGCACGACCAAGCAGGCCTCCGAGCTGGCCAAGGGCGATGTCGTCGTGGTGCAGGCCGGGGAGCTGATCCCGGGCGACGGGACGGTGATCGAAGGGATCGCCTCGGTTGACGAGTCCGCGATCACGGGCGAATCGGCGCCGGTGATCCGGGAGTCGGGTGGCGATCGCAGCGCCGTCACCGGTGGCACGCGCGTGCTGTCGGATCGGATCGTGGTGCAGATCACCCAGGAGCCCGGCCACTCGTTCCTCGATCGCATGATCGCGCTCGTGGAGGGCGCGGAGCGGCGCAAGACCCCGAATGAGATCGCGCTGAACATCCTGCTCGCCGGGCTGACGCTGGTGTTCATGATCGTGGTCGTGACGCTGCGCCCGTTCGGCCTGTTCGCGCATACGCCGATCTCTGAGACGACGCTGATCTCGCTGCTGGTCGCGCTGATCCCGACCACGATCGGCGCGCTGCTCTCGGCGATCGGGATCGCCGGGATGGACCGGCTCGTGCGCCGCAACGTGCTCGCCCTGTCAGGGCGTGCGGTCGAAGCCTCCGGCGATGTTGACGTGCTCCTGCTCGACAAGACCGGCACGATCACGATCGGCAACCGGCTCGCCTCGGAGTTCATCCCGATGCCCGGTGTCGCCGAAGCGGAGCTGGCCGAGGTCGCGCAGATGTCCTCGCTGGCCGACGAGACGCCCGAGGGCCGGTCGATCGTCGTGCTGGCCAAGCAGTACGGGATCCGGGAGCACGACATGGCCAACCTCCACGCCAGGTTCGTGCCGTTCACGGCTCAGACCCGGATGAGCGGCGTCGACCTCGACGGTCGTCAGCTCCGCAAGGGCGCCGGCGACGCGATCATCAACTTTGTTCAGGCCGAGGGCGGCCGGCCCCCCGCCGAGCTGCAGCCGGTGCTCGATCGGATCGGCCGTGAGGGCGGGACGCCGCTCGCCGTCGCGAGCGATTCGCAGGTGCTCGGAGTGATCTACCTCAAGGACACCATCAAGGAGGGGATGCGTGAGCGCTTCGACCACCTCCGCTCAATGGGGATCCGCACGATCATGATCACCGGCGACAACCGCCTCACCGCGGCGAAGATCGCCGAGGAGTCGGGCGTCGATGACTTCCTCGCCGAGGCGACGCCGGAGGCGAAGTTGTCCCTGATCAAGGAGCAGCAGGTGAGCGGCCGCATGGTGGCGATGACCGGCGACGGCACCAATGACGCACCCGCGCTCGCGCAGGCGGACGTCGGCGTGGCGATGAACACCGGCACCCAGGCCGCGCGCGAGGCCGGGAACATGGTCGACCTCGACTCTAACCCGACGAAGCTCATCGAGATCGTCGAGGTGGGAAAGCAGCTCCTGATCACGCGGGGTGCGCTGACGACGTTCTCGATCGCCAACGACGTGGCCAAGTACTTCGCCATCCTGCCGGCGATCTTCGTCACCACGTGGGCCGCGACGCCGGGCGGCCAGAGCCCGCTCCACGTGCTCAACATCATGAACCTCGGCACCCCGCGCTCGGCGGTGATCTCGGCGATCATCTTCAACGCGATCGTGATCCCGCTGCTGATTCCCGTCGCGCTGCACGGCGTCCGCTACCGGCCGATCGGCGCCAGCGCCCTGCTGCGGCGCAACCTCCTCATCTACGGCCTTGGCGGGATCATCGCCCCGTTCATCGGGATCAAGCTGATCGACCTGATCATCCACAACCTCCTCGGCGCATGAGAAGCGCGTATGCGGGTGCGAATCTCGATCCTGGTCGGACGTTCGCGCCAGTCGGCGACGATGCTGCGATGAGCGAGGCGCACCGCGGTCATCTGCGTGTGTTCCTGGGGATGGCGGCCGGTGTCGGTAAGACCTATCGGATGCTGATCGAGGGTCACGCCGAGCAGGAAGCGGGACGCGATGTCGCGATCGGCTTGCTGGAGACTCACGGGCGTGCCGATACGGCGAAGATGGCGGAGGGATTGCCGCTGATCCCGCGCCGTCGGGTGAGCTACAGGGGCACGACGCTCGAGGAGATGGACCTGGCGGCTGTGCTGACGCGTGCGCCCGAGCTCTGCCTGATCGACGAGCTCGCGCACACGAACGCTCCGGGGGTCGAGCACGAGAAGCGCTACGAAGATGTCGAGGAGGTGCTGAACGGCGGGATCGACGTCCTCTCCACGCTCAACGTCCAGCACCTCGAGTCGCTCAACGACCAGGTCGCGGAGCTGAGCGGGGTCCGGGTGCGGGAGACGATTCCTGACGCCGTGTTGGGCCGGGCCGATGAGATCGTCTTGGTCGATCTCACTCCAGAGGAACTGCTCGAGCGCCTGGCGGCCGGGAAGGTCTACGGGACCGAGCGGATCGATGCGGCGCTGAACAACTTCTTCAAGATCGAGAATCTATCCGCGCTACGAGAGATCGCGCTGCGGCAGGTCGCGGAGGAGATCGGTCAGAAGCGCCTGACCACGGTCGAGTCCGTCGGCTCGCGGCACGAGATGCTCGCGGACGTGCCGCGGCTTGTGGGTGAGCGGCTGCTGGCGCTCGTCGAGCCATACCCTGGCGCGCAGCGACTGGTGCGGCGCGCCTGGCGTTCTGCTCAGCGACTGGGTGCCGATGTCGACCTGCTGTGGGTCCGGCCGCCGGGAGGGAAGCTCTCCGATGAGCAGCAGGCGTCGTTGAACGCGCTGCGGCGGCTGGCGTCGGTCCTCGGCGCCAAGCTCCTGGTCGAGGAGTCCGACGCGATTCCGGAGGCGATCGCGGAGGTTGCCCGGCGTCAGCGGAGCACGTATGTGTTGATGGGGCGTAGCCGGCCGGCGCGCGGCCTCTCACGGCTGCGGACGCCGCTGCCGCAGCGCCTGTTGGAGCTGCTGCCGGGCGTCGACGTCCGCATCGTCGCCGATCGCGCTGGACGAGTTCAGGAGGGGCGGGAATGATCGTCGCCATCGTCGTGGCCGCGCTGGTCGGCATCGCCGCTGGTGCGGCTCTTGGTTACTGGCTGCCCCCGCACGGGCGTCGGCCGGCGGCGGAGCGTCCGGTTGCCGTGCGCCGCATCCTGGTCCCGTTCACCGGGAAGGCGATCTCCCGCCGCGCATTCGAGGCCGCGGTCCGGCTCGCCAAGGCCGAGAACGCGACGATCATGCCGGCCTTCCTGGCCCGGGTCCCCAGGCAGTTGCCGATCGACTCGCCTCTCCCGGCACAGTGCGCCGACGCGATGATGCTGCTCGAGACGATCGAGCAGCGGGCCACCAGCCAGGGCGTCGAAGTCGATTCCCGCGTCGCCCGCGGACGCACGTATCGCGACGCCCTCCGGCGCCTGCTCGAGGAGGAGCACTTCGATCGGGTCATCGTCTCCGCGACCGAGAGCTCGGCCACCGGCCTGAGCAGCGACGACCTCGAATGGCTGCTCGAGCGTGTTCCCGCCGAGGTGCTGATCCTCCGCCCCGCCCCGGACGACACCCGGCGCATCGCGGTCAACGGGCACTCGAACAGCCTGAGCGGTCATTTCTAGGGCGTTCGCCCTCCCGCCCGGGCTCACGGGAACGCAGGCGCTGTACTAGGCGCCCGCTGCCCTAGCGCACGTCGCATCCACGAGAAGGGGCTCGCCGCGTGATCGCGGAGGGCCCCCTTCGCCCGTTCGTCAGTCCGCTTACGCCGCCGTCGGCACTCGCGAGTCAGCCGCTGCCGGCGACGGGCGGCTGGTCGGCGCGCCGACGATGTGACAGAGCAACGAGGGGCTCGCCGACGGCTGCGCCGGGGAGCCACCAGATTTGCCCAGCGATGCCGTGTAGACCGTGCCGGCGCTTCCACCGCGACCCGCAGCCGCGGACGGGGCGGGGAACAGGGCCCCGCACAGCGCCGGCGCGCTTGCCTCCGCGGCTGGACCAAGGGAGTTGTCGTACACGCCGTTGCCGTTGTAGTCGATGCCGTGCACGACGATCACGGCGAGGCCGCCGCGGATCTCCGCGGCAATCCCGGGCCCTAGAGTTAGGGTGCGCGTGTAGCGAATGTTCGCGCCGGCCGGGAACAGACTCGATGTGCCGTGCGTCGCGGGACTCGTGTCGCCGGACTGGGTCAGCGACGTCACGACGCCGCCGTAGACCTGGTCGCCGGCGCTCGCGCCGATGAAGGACTGGCCGCGGAACTGCTGCGCGGCGGCAGCCGTGGGACATCTGCCCGTGCCGCCGTGAATGTGCATGAGATGCACCGCGTCGAGGAGCCCGTTGGTGTCGACCGTGACGGTGGCGACATTGCCGTGCAGCACGACCGTGGCGGCCCCGGCACCGGTGACATGGTTGGTCGGCACGGGGCTCGCCACCGCTGCCACCCGCTGCGCGGCGGGTGCGGGTGACGAGCCACCCGATGTCGACGCGATGACCACCGCGGCGATGGCGCCGACGAGCAGCAGCGCGACGAGCGCGGGCCACCGGTACCGCTTGAGGCCGCTCCGCTCCGGATGTGCCGCGTCGGCTCCCGCTGCGGCCTCGGCTGGCGCGGGCTCGGGTCGGGCAGCCGCGCTCTGCAGCTCGGCCGGTGAGGACGATCGCGATGCCGGTGGCGGTCCGGCCGGCTCACCGGTGGCCACGATCGCCGGTGGGGCGGGCTCGGGGCGGGTGGGGGACAGCTCGGGCTCGGTTCCGCGCTCGGTTCCGGGCTCGGTGCTGGGCCACTGGCCGGGTTCCGCGGTGTCGAGCGGCCGCGCTTCCCCGGTGGCGACAACCGTCGGCGGCTTGGTGTCCCGCATCCCCCTCAGCGCTGCAACAGCGGCGGAGGCGAAATCACCCGCCGAGAGATAGCGGTCAGCCGGCTCCGTCGCCATGGCCTTGTCGGTGACCGCGCCGAGGGTGGGATGGGAGTCAGAGAGCGCCGCCCCGAGCGGAGGCGGCGGCTCGTGCACGTGGGCGAACAGCGTCGCGACCGAGTTCTCGCGATCATAGGGAACGTTCCCGGTGAGCATGTGGAAGAAGGTGCATCCGAGGGCGTAGATGTCGGTGCGGGCGTCGACCACGTCGCCCGTGACCTGCTCTGGGGCCATGTAGTCGACGGTGCCAACCACGACCCCCTTCTGGGTCAGTCCGTGGACGGTGTCCGATCGCTTGGCGAGGCCGAAATCTGTGAGGTAGACGTGCTCCTCGCCGTCGTGGACGGTGATCAGGACGTTGGCCGGCTTGACGTCCCGGTGGACCAGGCCCTTGTGGTGCGCGGCATCGAGCGCCGACGCGAGCTGCGTGAGCATGTCGACGGCCCGCTCAGGCTCGAGCGCCCCGCTCTTGCGGAGGAGCTGGCTCAGATCGGTGCCGTAGACGAAGTCCATCACCAGGAACAGGAGGCCCTCGTGCTCCCCGGCGTAGTGGATGCCGACGACGTGGGGGTGGTGGAGCGACGCCGCGACGCGGATCTCGCGCTTGAACCGCTCCCGGAACTGGTCGTCGTCGCTCAGCTCGGGCGCCAGCACCTTCAGCGCGTAGATCCGGCTGAGCGCAACGTTCGTCGCTCGGTAGACGACGCCCATGCCCCCACGGCTGATCAGCTCGTCGATGCGGTAGCCGCCAATCATGGCGCCGCGGTCAAGCTGACCGTTCTTGAATTCCATGTGCGACCTGTCCCCCGGCGGCATTCGACGACGCGCTGGTCCCAATCGACCCGCTAGCACTCGGCAGGTGAGCATATCTGGGCCACCGGGCCTGTTCAAGGGTGCCGGGGCCGGTTCCGACGCGTCCTAGAGCTCGCTCTCGCGCACCAAGCCGAGCTGGAGCGCGCGCTCGACCAGACGCGTGCGCTTCTCGTTCTGCGGACGGTCATCGAGGTCGAACTTGGCGAACATCGCGCGTAGGTGGCTCTTGACGGCGTCGACGCTCAGCACCAGCTCTTCGGCGATCTCTCGATTCGACGCCGGCCTGGCGAAACCGGAGTGGTGCTTGTACGGCCGGCACAGGGCGACGAGCACCTTTCTCTGCGCCGCCGAGACGGTCGGGACGGCCTGCTCGGTGCCGAGGATGACGGTCCGCGAGCGCTGTGGTGTCGGATCGCGGAAGCACATCACGGTAGTGCCGAAGCGGAGTTGATCGTGATCGTTGAGAACCCGGTGACCGTCCACCCGGTCGGCGTTGAGAAACGTCCCATTGCGGGAGAGGCCGGCGTCGTAGACCGTCCACGAGCCACCGCTCCGCTCGAGCCGCGCGTGCAACCTGGAGACGCGGCCGTCCCAGGCGAGGCAGACGTCGCACTCGTCGTCCCGGCCGACGCTCAGATACTCGCGCGTCGGGTCGAGGGTGATGATCTGCTGGTTGCCATCGCCGTCGCGGAACCACACGAACGGGACGCCCTCCCGCTCGGCTTCCAGGCGGCGCTTGAGATCCGTTGGCGTGTCCAGAGTTCGGGGATCCGGCACCGATCCACTCGACTTACGAAGGGTCAGTCGCCACTCTAACCGATGCGCTCAGTCCGTCCGGCTGACTGAGCAGGCACCGCGGTCGCGGCCTACCGCAGCGAAGGGTGTGGCGGAGTCCACCCCTCGGGTGGCTGGTTCTGGCCGTGCTCCGCGTCGATGCTTCACCACAGCGCACAGCTTCGTCCGAAGGAGACCACCAATCAGAACTCGGGCCAGGGCGATTCAGCGACGCCGAATCTCCGGGTGCTGTTCAACACGATCGTCACGCGCTGGTCTGTGCGCCGCTCTGCGGCCTCCGCCGATGTACGATGCCCCCCGCGCGCGGCTCCGGGGGGCATCGGTCCGTTCGGCTCGCCACACCGAGCTCTGGTCCTGCCCAGCAGGGTGGGCTCAGATCCACCCTAGGGGTCCTATCCGTCGCCCCGGACCGAGCGTAGGTTGAGGCCACGTCCATTATTCGCTCTGAGGAGGAGTCAATGTCCAGCATCACCCGCAACTTCAGCCGTTCCCGTTTCGTCGCCGTACTGGTGGCATCTGCCGCTGCCCTGGCCGTCGTTCCGGCCGGCGCGTCAGCCGCCACGACGTGGTTCGGCTCGAGCCTCAACCACGACCCCGCCAACGCCGGCAACACCTGTGCCGACAACGGCGTGATGGGCCCGGCGCTGTGCACGCACGTTGGCTCGTACTACCCCGGGTTCTCGGGACGGGCGCGGGCGACCGTCACCGGCACGATTATCGCGATCCGCGTCCGCGCCGCCGGACCCATGACGATTAAGGTCAAGGTCGTCCGGGTCCGCAACGTGTCGTCCGACCACATGCGGGGGCAGGCCGAGGCCGTCGCGCAGAGCCGCACCCTCTCCGTGCAGGGCCCGACCCAGACCGACATCAATAACGGGACTTTCCGCAACGAGACCTTCCATGTTCATCTGCATGTGCAGAAGGGCCAGGAGATCGCGATCGACACCACGAGCAACACGGCCGAGTACTGCTCTGATGGCACTCCCGGCCAGCTGCTCTTCGACCCGATCCTTCGGATCGGTCAGCCATTCCGCAGCGCGGGCGGCACCGACAACTGCCTGATGCTGGTGCAGGCGATCGTCAAGCACTGACCCCAGCGACATCCGGAGTGCAACGGCGGGTTCCGGTCTCGGGGCCCGCCGTTTTCGTGTACGCCCTGTCCAGCGCGGTCTACACCGCTGCTGCGACGTGCGAGCAGACGTGCTGAGCATCGTCGGCGACCGGCGGCGTGACGGGAACCGTGGGCATCATCCGGTCCAGCAGCGCGAAGGCGGAGTGCTGCAACTCCTCGAGCGTCGGAGCGAGAGCTGCTCGGGCAGCATCGCGCGCTCCGGCGCGTCCGGCTCCGGTCCGCGCGGCTCGGGCGACCACCGCAGCGGCGTCGCCGGCAATTTCCCGCGCGGCGGCGCGAGCGCGATCTCCGGCGATGTCCCCGACCGCCAGCCGCGCGGCAGCCCATGCCGGGGCGCCGGCCGACGCCCACGCGGCCTCGCGGGCGGCGGCTCGGCCAGCTGCCCACGGGGTCCGGACGGCGGTCCGCGCGGCGCCGAGCGCCGACGACCACGCCGCGCGAGTCTCGCGCCGGGCGAGTGCGAGCGCGTCGAGCGCCGTTTTGAGATCGGAGACGTCCACGACCGCGGGCAGTGTCTCCAACCGCTGGGCTGACCCGGTCAGATCTGCAGCACTAAGCCATCGCGGTGCGTAGACGCGGATCAGCCAATCCATCGCCATCCACGACCGCGTTTCGTCCAGCCCGTCGTCCGCAGTGCCAATCGTGCGCCCCAGATACGGTCGCAGCTGCTGACGTGGACCGTCCTCGAGACTGTCGTTGAGCGTCGTGCAGAAGGCTCGCAGCACCGGACTCACGCACGCAGGGTCATCGCTATGCGGCTCGCCCGCCAGGTAGCTGACCCACTCCATCGCACACCGTCCCTCGTCCGGCGTGGCGTGTGTCCCATAGGCGAGCATGTAATCGGTGCCCATGATTCCTCCTGTGGTCCTCCGCTTGCTGCTCGGATTGTCACGCTCCGGGTCGCCAAGTCAAATCGGAGTCGGCTGGAAACCGCGGGTCTGAACCGTCCGGCCGCGCGGCTGGGAGGATCCGACGGCCGGAAACGCGCCATCCCAGGGATAAGCCGGGCGCGGTGCGCCTGTCGGGGGCGGACAGGGTCCTCCGCACCGCGCGCCGACTCATCCGAGAAGGTGTGTTCGACGCGGCGTAGTCGTGTCCCCCAAACTTGGGGAAAGGTTTCTAAAACTTAATCAAAGATGCCGATGGAGGCCCGGTGCGAGTGATGACAGTTCGCCATTCAGAGCGCATGACGTTCTCGGTCGAATAGGAGCCGCCGCGAGCGTCTCCAGGTTGCCGTGGTTTCCGCGCTCAGGACGTGGGTAACTACCCTGTGCGGCGGTCCCAGCCGACGCGATCTTGTGAGGATGGAGAAACGTCGGCGCACCCTCAGCGCGGACATCCATGGCTATGCGCCGTCCCCACGCAGACGCCGGGCTCGGAGTCGCATGTATCGCACGGGGGATCTTGCGGGCGCTCCAGTCGAGGCGGGGCCGGCGCCGGCGGGCCGATGGCTCGCGCTTGCGGTGCTCTGCGTGCCGCTCCTGATCACCTCGTTGGACAACACCGTCTTGAACGTTGCGCTGCCGACGCTCGTGCGGAAGCTGCATGCCACCGACAGCGAGCTGCAGTGGATCGTCGACGCCTACGTGCTCGTGTTCGGGGGGCTGATGCTGGTCTCGGGGAGCTTGGCCGATCGCGTCGGCCGCAAGCGGACGTTTATCGCTGGGTTAGCGGTGTTCGCCGTGTGCTCGTTGTGGGCGGCTTTCTCCGGCTCGGCGGCGATGCTGATCGCCGCTCGGGCGAGCATGGGGATCGGTGCAACGCTGATCATGCCGGCCACCCTGTCGATCATCACGAACACGTTCACGGATCCCGGCGAGCGGCAGCGCGCCCTGGGGATCTGGGCGGGGACTACTGGAGCCGGTGTGGCGCTTGGCCCGATCGTTGGCGGGCTGCTGCTGGCGCACTTCAGCTGGGGTTCGGTGTTCCTAATCAACGTGCCGATCGCGTTGCTCGGGCTGGCGCTTGCGATCCCGCTGGTGCCGAACTCGCTTGATCCGGACGCGCAACGGCCCGACCCCGTTGGGTCGCTGCTGTCGATCGCCGGCATTGGACTACTTTTATGGGCAATGATCGAGGCACCGGTGCACGGCTGGACCTCGCCGCTCGTGGTCGGTGCCGGCGCCGGAGGGCTCGTCGTCCTGGCCGCTTTCGTGGTCTGGGAAGCACGAAGCTCGCACCCGATGCTGAAGCTGCGGTTCTTTCGCCAGCGGAGCTTCTCGGCTGCGATCGCCTGTAACGGGATGGTCATGTTCGGGTTGATGGGCGCGCTGTTCGCGCTGACCCAGTTCCTGCAGTTTCAGTTGGGCTACAGCGCCCTGGAGGCCGGCGTGCGCATGCTCCCGGCGGCCTGTGGGATCGCTGTAATCGCTCCGCTCTCGCCGGTGCTCGTCCGCAGACTGAGCACCAAGTTCACGGTGGCGCTCGGCCTGCTGGTGGTGGCCGGCGGCCTCTGGCAGATCTCCGGCGCCTCGGTCACGACGACCTACACGGGACAGCTGGCGGGCTCGATCATGCTCGGCGTCGGCGCGGGGCTGACCTTCCCGGCGTGTGTCGGCTCGGTGATGGGGACCCTGCCCCGCAAGCATCTCGGGGTCGGCTCCGCCACGAACGGCACATTCGTGCAGATCGGCGGCGCGCTCGGCGTGGCGATCATCGGCAGCGCCCTCTCGGCCCGCTATCAGCACCGCATGACCCACGGGCTGGCGGGGCAGCACGTCCCCCATGCGATCCACGAGACGATCCTCGGGTCGCTCGGCGCCGCGCTCGGCGTTGCCGAGCGCGTCGGCGGAGTCGCAGGCGCGCTGCTCTCCGCAACCGCCCGCTCGGCGTTCATGAGCGGGATGGACCTCGGACTGCGGGTCGCAGTAGCGGTGGCGCTTGCCGGAGTCCTGGTCGCACTGGTCGCGCTCCCGTTCAGGGCGACCGTCGCCGAGGACTCCTCGACGTGATCGTTGCTCTACGTCATCGCCGGACTGAACCCCGAGACGTTTGGAGTGCGGCCGATGACTGCGTGGGTCATTAGACGTCAACTCATGTGTCGCCGCCATCACGGCGGTCATGAGCGGTGCGGGTGCCCTGAACAAGACTGAAGTCGCTGCGGTCGAACCAAGCAGCGGGTTGAGCCTTGTCGGGCTGCGGCTCAAGAAGGTGCAGCTTTCACCCGATATTGCAGAGCATGGCTGAGCAAACGCTCAACGGCCGCTTGGCCGCCTGGCCAGGCGCGGCTGCTGAAGCGGCAAGAATGGGACTGGGCTCCGACCATTGGCTCGAGATGTGCCACGACCTGTCGGTACTGACGGCATCACACCCGATGATGGATGCCGTCATCGACGAGGTCGACGGGCGGATGATCCGGGTCGGCGCTCGCTGGCTCGCGGACTTCGCCTCCTGTAACTACCTCGGTTTCGACCTAGACCGCGAGATCATCGCTGCCATCCCCGCGTATCTCGAGGCGTGGGGAACACATCCGAGCTGGTCTCGACTACTGGGCAGCCCGGTCCTCTACGAGCAGATCGAGGATCGTCTGGCTCGACTGCTCGGCAGTGAGGACGCTCTCGTGCTGCCGACAATCACCCACATCCACATGTCGGTCATTCCTGTGCTCGCGGCTTCAGGGACGATCTTCCTCGACGCCCGAGCGCACAAGACGATCTACGACGGCTGCCAGATCGCCCGCGCCCGCGGTGCGGCCGTCAAGCGCTTCCGCTTCGAGGATGCCGGACACCTCGAGGAGTTGCTGCGGGCCGAGCGGGATCCGGTGCGCCTCGTCTGTATCGACGGCGTGAACAGCATGACCGGCAACGCTCCCGACCTTCGGCTGTTCGCCAAGGTCGCGCGTGAAAACGGAGCGCTGCTCTATGTGGACGACGCGCACGGGTTCGGTGTGATAGGGGAGCGCAGCGCGCAGGAGCCCTGCCCGTACGGCACGCGTGGCAACAGCATCGTGCGCTATGTCGACGAGACCTACGACAACGTTGTGCTGGTTGGCGGATTCTCGAAGGCCTATTCGTCGCTGCTTGCCTTCATCGCCTGCCCCACGCCGCTCAAGAAGGTTCTGAAGGTCGGTGCTTCGCCGTATCTCTACTCGGGTCCATCGCCGGTCGCCTCGCTGGCGACCACCCTGGCCGGCTTCGACGCCAACGAGGCCCGCGGCGACGATCTGCGACGCGTCCTGTACCGGCACACCCGCCGAGTGCTTGACTGCCTGGCCGGTCTCGGGGTCTACACTCCGAACCGCTCCGGATTTCCGATCGTGGAGATCCCGCTCCGAGACCATCGGCGGATCGTTGAAGTCGGACGGCTGCTGTTCGAACGCGGCGTCTACGTGACGCTCGCCGCCTACCCGCTCGTGCCGAAGGCGGACGTCGGCTTCCGAGTCCAGTTGACGGCGGCGAACTCCGACGCTGAGCTCGACTCGTTGTGTGCGGCGATCGAGGAGCTGTCCGCACTCGGTGAGCTGAGGTCGGCCGACGAAGCATGGGACCCGCCGGCAAGGGCTGCGTGATGGTGAGCCTCGGCAGCGTCATCACGCGCGGGCGTTTGGGGCGCGTCAAGCTCTGGCAGCTGTACCTTGCCCTCGGCGGCATCGCCACTGCGCTCTACTCGTTGGTGCCGCCGTTTGCGGGGAGCGGACCCTTAATCAACCTCCTCGGCCTTTCCGGAGTAGTGGCGGTCATCGTCGGGATCCGACGCAACCGCCCCGCATCACCCCTTCCGTGGTGGCTCTTCGCTCTCGGCCTGTTCCTCTTCCTACTCGGCGACATCTACACGTACAGCTACCCAAAGCTGTTCCACGCCGATGTGCCATTCCCGTCGGCCGGCGACGCGGTCTACTTGATGGTCTATCCGGTCCTGATGGCGGGTCTGCTGCTTCTCGTCCGGCGCCGCAATCCAGAGGGCGATCGCGCGGGCCTGATCGACTCGCTGATCATGACGCTGGGCCTGTCGCTCGTCTCGTGGATTGTGCTCATCGCCCCGTATGTGCACGACAACACGCTGTCGCTGCTGCCAAAGCTCGTCTCGATTGCCTATCCGCTCGGCGACATCATCCTGCTGGCGGCCGCGATTCGGCTCGCGGTCGACAGCGGTACGCGACAGCCCGCCTTCTACCTGCTGGCCCTGAGCATCGTCACGCTGCTTGTCACGGACTTCACATACGGCGTGTTGACGCTCGAGAACGCATATACCCACCAGATCATCCTCGACGTGGGATGGATCTCCTTCTATCTCTTCTGGGGCGCCGCTGCGCTTCACCCGTCGATGCGCGAGCTCGACCGCGCTGCGCCAGACCGGCAGCCGAGACTGACGTGGATGCGCCTGGCGCTGCTGACCGGTGCAACGCTGATCGCACCGGCGATCGTGCTCGTGAAGGAGGTGCGGCGTGGCGACCTCGACCTCATCATCACGATCAGCGTCTCGGGCATCCTGTTCGGGCTCGTCGTCCTTCGGATGGCGGGCCTCGTCCGACAGCGCGAGCGCTCGATCGCCCGGGAGCGAATCCTGGCTGCCGCAGCCGCCGAGATCATGGCAGCAACGTCCCACGTGCAGATTTGCACCGCCGCGCTGAGCGCCGTGCCGTCGCTCGTCGACGCGGACGCCGTCGCACGGCTCTGCTTCGTCGACGACGATCTCGTTGACGTCGTGGCCCTGACCGAGGCGCAGGAAGGTCAGACCAGCAGATGGTCCATTCCATCGGAAGCCTGTAGCGCCCTCCTCCTGTCAGCCGGTTCCTACGGTGGCGAGGTACGGTCGCTTGCGGACCGCCAGCTAGCCGATCTCAGACTGTCGGCCGACACCCCGGACGTGCTCGTCGTCGAGCTTCCACTGCGCGGTGATCGGCGGAAGCGGGGGCTCCTGCTCGCCGCCGGCGAGGGCGCTACATCGCGCTCGGCCCAGAGCGGGCTGTTCGCTCTGGCCACGCAGGTGTCGCTCGCACTGGAGAGCAATGCCTTGACGGAAGAGCTCCATCGCAGGGCGGGCGAAGCGCGCTTCCGCTCCCTCGTCCAGAACGCCCATGACCTGATCACAGTTCTCGACTCGAACGCCACAGTGATCTACCAGAGCCCATCGGTCGAGCAGGCCCTCGGCTATGCGCCCGAGGAGATCGTCGGGACCAGGTTCGACCGGCTGCTGCTGCCCGGTGAGAACAGCCGGCTGCTTCACCTGCTCGCGGATGGGCCAAGTTACGTCGGCGGCGACGCCGAGGTGATCGAATGCTCGCTGCGCCATCGCGACGGGAGCGCTCGCCAGTTCGAGATCCTGCACGCCAACCTCATCGAGGACGAAGCGGTGCGCGGGATCGTCCTCAATGGTCGGGATGTCAGTGAACGCAAGGCATTCGAGGCGCAGCTCGAGCATCAGGCATTTCATGATCCGGTGACCAAGCTCGCCAACCGCGCGCTCTTCAACGAGCGCGTGCGCCATGCTCTGGCACGGGCCCGGCGCGAGCATTTCGAGCTCGCCGTGATCTTCCTCGACCTCGACGACTTCAAGACCGTCAACGACAGCCTCGGGCATGCCGCCGGCGACCGTGTTCTCCTCGAGGTGGCGAAGCGAGTGGCGACCAGCGTGCGCGTCAGCGACACTGCGGCGCGGTTCGGAGGCGACGAATTTGCGATCCTCCTCGAGGACACGACGGGACCGCAGGAAGCGGCGGACGTCGCGGAGCGGATCGTAGAGTTGCTGAAGCAGCCGGTCCGCCTCGAGCAGAAGGAGATCATCGTCCAGGCCAGCCTCGGCATATCCGTGGTCGAACATGAGTCCACGTTAGATGCCGACGAGCTGATCCGGAACGCCGATGCCGCGATGTATATCGCCAAGCGCGATGGGAAGGGCACGTACCGGCTATTCGAGCCGGCGATGCACGCGGAGGTGCTAACGCGCCTCGAGTTGCGTGGCGATCTCCAGCGTGCGCTTGTGAATGACGAGTTCGAACTCTACTTCCAGCCCGTGGTCCGTCTCGGTGATGGCTCCGTGTGTGGGGTCGAGGCGCTGCTGCGTTGGCGGCATCCGGATAAGGGGCTGATCGTCCCGGACGACTTCATCCCGTTCGCGGAGGAGACCGGATTGATTGTTCCGATAGGCCGATGGGTGCTTCGCGAGGGATGTCGGCAAGCAACGTTGATCCGGGAGCAGGTTCCCGCGGATCCACCGTTGACGATGAACATCAACATCTCCGTCAACCAGCTTCTTCACAGTGACATCGTCGCGGATGTTCGCGACGCTCTCGCCGAGTCGGGGCTTGATCCGCGCGGCCTCACGCTCGAGATCACCGAGACGGTGATGATGACCAACGCGGATCTCTCGGAAACACGTCTCGCGGAGCTCAAGCAGCTCGGCGTCAACATCGCACTCGATGACTTCGGCACCGGGTACTCCTCGCTGGGGTACCTCGCTCGCTTCCCGGTCGACGTCATCAAGATGGACAGATCGTTCCTGGTTGCCGGCGCCTCCCCTGTCACGTCGGGTCTCGCGACGGCGGTGATCGGTCTCGGCAAGACGTTCGAGCTCGCGGTTGTCGCCGAGGGGATCGAGTTTCCCGAGCAATGGTCCGCGCTGCACGCACTCGGGTGCGAGCTCGGCCAGGGGTTCTACTTCGCCAGGCCGATGGACTCGAGCTCGACGATCGACTTCCTGCAGAATCGCCCGGGCGGACTGGAACCACTGCTGGCTCCGCACGCCAAGAGTTCGCGCCCCGTCGATGCAGCATAGTTACGAGGCGCTTGATAGAGGTGGGGGCTTCAGCCGAGTCCGCCTCCTCGATCCTCTGAAGTCTCGCGATTTCCGTCTGCTGTGGTGCGGGATGTCGATCTCGTTGCTTGGAGACGGCATCTTCTTTGTGGCACTTGCCTGGCAGGTCTACGCGCTATCGAACGTCCCGAGCGCGCTGTCCATCGTAGGAATCGCCATGACGGTGCCAACGATCTGCTTTCTTCTGCTCGGGGGGGTCATCAGCGATCGCCTCGATCGCCGCCGCGTGATGCTTGCGGCGGATATCACACGAGGCCTCGCAGTCGGCATGATCGCCGTCCTTTCGCTCGCCGACGTACTGCGGGTTTGGCATCTCGTGATGCTGGCCGCCATCTACAGCGTCGGCACCGCCTTCTTCGCCCCCGCGTTCGACGCCATTGTCCCCGAGATCCTCCCCGCCGATTCCCTTGCACAGGCAAACTCTCTGGACCAGTTCGTGCGTCCGATTGCCCTACGACTCACTGGACCCGCGCTTGGCGGCCTGCTGATTGCGCGCTTGGGATCCGGCCTCGCGTTTGCGCTCGACGCCGGATCGTTCGCAGTCTCCGCGGGATCGCTTTTGGCGATGGCACCACGCCCGCGAGTCGCACGCCCGCGAGTTGCCAGCGACCACGTTGGCTCGATCGTGGGGGAGATGCGCGCCGGCTTTGAATACGTTCGGCGTCACGCTTGGCTGTGGGCGACGCTCGCGAGCGCCGCGATTGCCTACCTACTGTTCATGGGACCCACCGAGGTTCTGGTGCCGTTCGTAATCAAGAACGGTTTGCACGGCAGCGCGGCCGACCTCGGGCTCGTTTTCGCCGCCGGCGGCCTCGGGTCAGTCACCTGCGCGGTCGCCTTCGGGCAGCGTGGTCTCCCGCGGCGCGAGATCACGTGGATGTACGTCTTCTGGACGCTCGCGACATTCGCGGTCGCGGGTTACGGGATCGCCCACGCGCTGTGGGGCTTGATGCTTGCAAGCCTCGCGTTCAACGCGCTCGAGACCGCGGGGACGATCATCTGGGCGACCGCCAAGCAGCGCCATGTGCCCGTCTCGCTGCTCGGTCGGGTTTCGAGTCTCGACTGGCTGATCTCGATCGGCTTGCTGCCTCTCTCGTTCGCGCTGACCGGGCCGGTGAGCGCCGCTATCGGAACCCGGAGCACACTGATCTACGCTGGCTGCATAGGCGGGCTCGTGACCTTCGCCGCGCTATTCGTGCCGGGCGTGCGAGCGATCGAGGCGCACCGCAGCGAAGAAGTTCCCAAGCCACCGTTGCCAGTGCTCGAGCGTGCTTAGGCCCGCATCGCGCTGTGAATCCTGACCTGGGGGCTTCACATCCGGCGGCGTCGCGAGCGCCTGCTCCCGATCACGAGGAACGAAGCACGCGCACGCGTGGGGCGGTTCGATGGCCGTTTGATGCCCGCGCCCCCTGAATACCACTCGTGTCCCCCTGCCGGAAGACCCCTGCTTGTGGGCCTTCGTCAATCGGGGAGAAAGCATCTCTTCCCTGCACAGCAACGAAGCGGTGGCGAGTTCGTGGTTAGTCCAGGTCACGATGTCCCTCGATCGCGCGGAGCCGGCGGACTGGTTGGGCGCTGTCGAACGCGTCCCGTATGCGCTGGCGGGCGCGCCGTTTGTCCGTCGGGCAGAGCGTGAACATCTTCGAGGCCGACGTAGTCGAGGAGATGCCGGCCGCCGTCCCGACCGCGGGCGGTTAGAACGGGAGCTCACCGGTGCCGACCTACGACATCAGCCCGGACAATGCCGAGCTCGTCGACAAGCTCGCGAAGGCCGCGTTCAATCACTCACACGTCGAATCCATCGCGTGCCATCGCGAGCACGAGCTCAACGACGATGAGCCGTCCTACTGTCTGGTCTGGGAGGAGCTCGACGACGCGACCCGGGAGCCGTGGCGCCGCGGCGTGCGCGAGGGGCTGCTGGCCTGGCAGCTGTCGGGCACAATGGAGGGCGCCCTGAGCTTCCCAGAAGACTTCTGATGCTCGGGTGGCGGCGACGCCGAGCTCGCTATCGCAGGGGACGAGCCGGAAGGTCGGCGCCGACAGGACCGCCGCTCCTGCTTCGCCGGCGAGCAGAACTCTCGTCTCGCACCGTTGGTCAAGGCCTCTCCAGGCTGCTCGTCCGGAACCATTCGAGCAGCGTTGCGTGCACCGGAGCCGCGCCCTGGATGCCGCGCATTGCGGGTCGCTGCGGCGAGCCAGCCAGATGCTCGCGCGATCGCTAGAGCAGGTCTTTGCCTGGCGTCGCGTTGCCGGCTCGGTCAGACGTTTACGCGGTAGTGGAGGTGAACGACGCCGTTTCGGAACCGGCGCTCATCGAGAAGTTCGAGTTGCGCGCGGACGTTGTCTGGCAGGGCGCGCTTGCCGCCTCCCACCACGATCGGGCACAAGAACAGATGGCACTCGTCGACCAGCCCCGCGCCGATTGCGTGGCCAGCGAGCTCGGCACCCCCGACTGTGATGTCGGCCCCCGAGGACTGCTTGAGCTGCCGGACGGCGTCTCGATCGAACTCGCGCTCGATCCGCGTCCTCGCGCTGGATACCGTCTGAATCGCCCGGGAGTACACGATCTTCTCAGCTGCCCGCCAGATCCCAGCAAAGTCCCGGATCACCGCCGGCTGATCGGCCTCGGTGCTCACGGTCTCCCAGAACACCATCGTCTCGTACATCCGGCGCCCGTATAGGTAGGTGCCGATCGGCCGCTCGAGATCGTTGACGAACGCATGCACCTCGTCATCCGGCGCCGCCCAGTCGAACCTGCCCTCTTCGTCCTCGACGTACCCGTCAAGCGAGGCGATCGCCGCATAGATCAGCTTGGCCATCTCCACTCCAATCGGTCGTTACGGTGCAGCAACGGCCGCACATGCTGAGACCGCGATCCGCAGCCAAAATCATCGATCACGGCATCGCAGGAGCACCAGTACAGACCGACTCGCTCATCCCGCGCCCCGCATGCCGCGCAAGCCGGGTCTCGTGGCCCGCGTGTAGCGAGTCGCACCGGGGGTCGAAGGCAGGTCTGACTATCGCGCTCGGCTCGGGTTTTTGCCGGGCGTGAAGGCTGTGAAGGCGGCGAGGTCGATCTGGGTTTCGAAGTCGGCGCTTTGGGCGCTGCCGTCGTGGAACTCGGTGCGGGTGTGGGCGGGCTCGATGGTCCTTGCGTCATGGAGGGTAGGTCAGTGCGGAGCGAGGTCGCCGAAGAAGTAGGAGGCGGTGACACCGCCGTCCATGAGGAAGTCGCTGCCGGTGATGAACGCGCCGTCAGGGCCCATGAGGAGCGCGCCGAGGTTCCCGACCTCGTCTGGGGTGCCGGCGCGCCGGGCCGGAGACAACTCGATCATGCGTCGGTATCCCTCGCCGCGGGGACCAGTTAGCTCCTCCCGCGCGAGTGGGGTCATGATGATGCCGGGGCTGATCGTGTTGATCCGCGCGCCGCGCTTGCCCCACCGTACGGCCTCGGCCTTCACGCGCAGCGCGTTCGCACGCTTGGCCAGCTGGTACGCGTGCAGGGGGTCGGTCACTCGATCGGGCGCAAGCATCGGCAGCGCCAGCAGCTCGTCGGCTGGCGTCGTCGCGAGAGCAGCGTCTTGATCGGCAGTCAGAGCTCCCAGACGATGCCCGGATTGCGACGCGATGACCACCCCGGCGCCGCCGCGTGCGATGACGTGCCCGAACTCCTCGAGCAGCACCGCGGTTCCGTAGAGATCCACACGGAGGATCGCCTCGGGCGATGCCTGGCTGGGCGATACCCCCGCGGCGTGGATGACACCGGTGATGTCGCCGAGCGCGGTGGAGGTCTCGACGGACCGGGTCCTGCGAAGCGCGGTCCCCGGTGTTGACGGGGGTGTCATGTCCGGGGCATCAGTCGGAGCGTGGTTGCGCGGTGATCGGTATCGGTGATGCTGTCGACGATGCTCGCGTACCGGCGGCCGTACTTCTCGCGGTAGGCCGCGTCGACGGTGTCGAGCTCGCCGACGTCGGCGTCCTCCACCGTCACGTCCTTCTCGATGCCGCCGGCCGAGATCCGAGCGTGGCCGCTTGTCCGCGCGATGCGATGCCAACCGCTCCCCGCGCCGTACGCGGCGCGTACGTAGAGGTCATCGCCGGCACGCACGACCCAGATCGGTCGCGCGGCGCGCCTCGTGCCGTCTCGACGCACAGGCGCGATCTCGAGCTCCTCGGCGCCGCCGATGCGGCGCAGCTCGCTGTCGGTCCAGGCGGCCATCAGAGGCTCCCTACCCGCACGAGGGACTTGATCGCGCGGCGCGCGTCCATCGCGGCGTACGCCTCGCCGATCCCGTCGAGGTCGGTCTCGTAGTCAAGGACGCGTCCCGGGTTGATCCGCTCGGCCAGGACGTCGTCGAGCAGCTCGGGCAGGTAGACGCGCACGGGGGCTCCTCCGCCGCGCACGCCGACGGTGCGGGAGAACATCTGTCCGATCGGCAGCTCAACGCCGTGCGGGACGCCGACGAATCCGACCATCGATCCGGCGCGGGCGATGTCGATCGCGGTCTGCATCGCCTGCCCGGTGCCGACGCACTCCAGCGTGGCGTCGACGCCAACACCGTCGGTCATCTCCTTGATCTTGGCGACGGCCTCCTCGCCTCGCTCGGCGACGATGTCCGTGGCGCCGAACTCCCGGGCCAGGTTTTGGCGGTCGGGGTGGCGGGAGAGGGCGATGATCCGCTCGGCTGCGAGGCGCTTGGCAGCCAGAACGCCGGAGAGGCCGACGGCGCCATCGCCCACGACCGCCACGGTGTGACCGGGCTTGACCTGGGCACAGACGGCCGCGTGGTGACCGGTCGCGAACACGTCCGAGAGGGTGAGCAGCGAGCGCATCATCTCGTCGGAGTGACCGGAGCCAGGAACCGTGACGAGCGTGGTGTCGGCGAGCGGCACGCGGACCGCTTCGCCCTGGCCGCCGTCGCCGTTCATCGGGAAGAAGCCGCCGTTCATGCAGGCGGTGGTGATGCCGTTCTGGCAGTTGGGGCAGGTGCCGTCGCTGAACGCGAACGGCGAGATCACGAGATCGCCCTTGGACAGCGTCGTGACGTCGGCGCCGATGTCCTCGACGACGCCGATGAACTCATGGCCGATCGGCCCGGGCTCGAATGGCGAATCGCCGCGGTAATACCAGAGATCCGATCCGCAGACGCACGCAAGCACGACGCGCACGACCGCGTCGGAGGGCTCTCTGATCGCGGCGTCCGGCCGGTCGCCGGCCGTGATATCGCGGGGTTCGTTGAAGATGGCAGCGCGCACTGCTAACGCCTCCTCAGTTGGCTAACAGCTCGGTCACGCCCTCACCTTGACATGCTTCTGGCGAACCTGAGAGGCCCTGTCAGAGGGGTACTGACAGGGCACCCCTACCCGGCTCCGAGGGGGGTATGTTGATCTGCGTGGACACCACCAACGACATCGCCGAGTTCCTCAGCAGCCGCCGCGCCAGGGTCACGCCCGAGCAGGCCGGACTACCCACCTACGGCACCCGCCGAGTGAAGGGCCTGCGCCGCGAGGAGGTCGCCTCGCTGGCCGGCGTCAGCGTCGAGTACTACAAGCGCCTGGAGCGCGGCACCGCCAGCGGCGTCTCCGACAGCGTGCTCGAGGCGCTCGCACAGGCGCTGCAGCTCGACGAGGCCGAGCGCGCGCACCTGTTCGACCTCGCGCGCGCCGCCAACCCAATCGCCCCGGAGCGCCGGCGACCGGCGCAGCAGCGAGTCCGGCTAGCGGTTCTGCGCATCCTGGACTCGATGAGCGCGCCGGCGATCGTGCGCAACAGCCGCGTCGACTACCTCGCCGCGAACCGTCTCGGCCGCGCGCTCTACGCGCCGGTGTTCGACAGCCGCGAGCAGCCGGCGAACAGCGCCCGCTTCACGTTCCTGGACCCGGCCGCGCAGGAGTTCTACGTCGACTGGGAGCGGACCGCAAAAGATTTGGTCGCCCACCTGCGCTCTGAGGCCGGCCGCAACCCCTACGACCGTGGCCTCTCAGACCTGGTCGGCGAGCTCTCGACACGCAGCGAGCCGTTCCGCATCTGGTGGGCGGCGCATAACGTCCGCTACCACCGGACCGGCACCAAGCGCCTGCGCCACCCGGTCGTCGGTGAGCTCGAGCTCGCCTATGAGGTCATGGACGTCTCCGCCGACAAGGGGCTGACGATCGCCGCCTATAGCGCCGAGCCAGGCAGCCGCTCCGCGCAGGCGCTCGACCTGCTCGCCAGCTGGACCGCCACCCCGGAGCCCGCGAGCATCCCCGCCGACGAATAGGACCGCTCATGCAGATCACCCGCAGCAGCATCGACACGGCCAAAGGCCCGGCCGACTGGTTCACCGGAGACGTCTTCGTCGACGCAATCGCCGCGCCTGCGGGCAGCTCGACGTTCGCCGCCGCGCTCGTCCACTTCACGCCGGGCGCTCGCACCGCGTGGCACACCCACCCGCACGGGCAGACCATCTACATCACCGAAGGCGTCGGCCTGTGCCGGCGCGAAGGCGGGCCGATCGAGGTGATCCGCCCCGGCGACCGCGTGTTCTTCGAGCCTGGCGAGAACCACTGGCACGGCGCCGCGCCGAACCGTTTCATGGTCCACATCGCCATGCAGCAGACCGACGAGTCCGGCAGTCCGGTGACCTGGGGCCGCCACGTCACCGACGAGGAATACGCCGACGCTTCGAGCGCCGGCGGCTGACCACCGCGCCGGCTCAGGCGCCGGCTGCCGACAGATCAAGGAGCACCCATGGAACACCGAATGCTGGGACGCACGGGCGTCTCGGTCTCAAAGCTATGCCTCGGCGCGATGATGTTCGGCGCCTGGGGCGAGCCCGATCACCAGGAATCGATCCGGATCATCCACGCCGCGATCGAAGCCGGTATCAACTTCATCGACACGGCCGACGTCTACTCGGCCGGGAATCGGAGGAGATCGTCGGCAAGGCACTCGCCGGGGGCAAGCGCGACGACATCGTCCTGGCGACCAAGGTCGGCTTCCCGATGGGCGACGATCCCGGTCGGCGGGGCGCTTCCAGGCGCCGCATCATCCCGGGTGTCGAGGACTCGCTGCGCCGTCTGAACATCAAAGCGATGCAGCATCGTCGACTCGGCCACGCACGGCACAGACACCCGAGAGCTGCGCATGATCCCGGCTCGGCCGCCAACCAGCAGCACACTGCGGCCGGCGCACCGGCCGCCCGAAACGCATAGGAGCACCATGGAAACGATCGGCCTCAACAACGGTGTAAAGATGCCCGCGCTCGGTCTCGGGGTCTTCCAGACGCCGCCGAACGAGACCCGGGACGCCGTGCGCTCGGCGCTCGCCGCGGGCTACCGTCACATCGACACGGCCGCGGCCTACGGCAACGAACGCCAGGTCGGCGAGGCAGTCCACGCCTCCGACCTGGACCGGTCCGAGGTCTTCCTGGAGACCAAGATCTGGATCAGCGACTATGGATACGACGAGACGTTGCACGGCTTCGAGAAGAGCGCCCGCAAGCTCGGCGTCGACCAGATCGACCTCCTGATCCTCCACCAGCCGCTGCCCTCGGCGTTCGACCTCACCCTGGAGGCCTACCGTGCCCTCGAGACACTGCTCGCCGATGGCAGGGTCCGCGCGATCGGGGTCAGCAACTTCATGGTCGAGCACCTCACAACCCTGCTCGATCGCGCCACGGTCGTGCCGGCGGTCAACCAGATCGAGTGCCACCCGTACTTCGCGCAGCGAGACGTACAGGACCTCGGCGCCGAGCACGGCATCCTCACGCAGGCTTGGTCACCGATCGGCGGCATCACCTTCTACCGCGACGGCAGCCATGGCAGCACGCTCGAGGATCCCGTCATCGCAGACATCGCCACAGCCCACCGCAAGACTCCGGCCCAAGCGATGCTGCGCTGGGGACTGCAGCACGGCCGCTCGGTCATCCCGAAGTCCACCAAGCCCAGCCGCATCGCCGAGAACATCAACGTGTTCGACTTCGAACTATCGGCCGACGAGATGGCCGCGATCGACGGCCTGGACACCGGCCGCCGCGGCGGCCCAGAGCCCGATGCAATCACCCTGGAGGCTTTCGGCCGCGAGATCCCGGAAACCTGAGAGCCGTCGCCCCAGCCAGCGCTCTGCATAGCGGAAGAGTTCGTGTCCGCCCCGCGCCGTGAAGGACCGCGCCGCCACGAAGGCAGTCGCCCGCAGCCGACCGGACCCGGACGAGTGCAGTGGCGACGACGGGATGGCCGGCGTGAGCGAGTCTCCTTGCCTGGCACGGCGTGGCTCGAACGCGTGGCTCCGAAGTCTCGAGATTGGCGCGAAATTCAGCCTTCGGCGACCGCTTCCGGTCATCTTGAGGCGGCCGGTCGACCAGCAGTCGCTCAGACGCCGCGGGGTGCGGAGTCCTCGAGCGCGATCCGCATGAGGTCGCGGATCGAGAGAATCCCGACGACGTCGTCCCCTTCGACCACGGGCAGGTGCCGGAAGCCGCCGTGGATCATCAGAACGGCGGCGTACTGCGTCGTGTCGTCGGGCGCGATGGTCTCAGGGTCCGTGGTCATGTACTCCGCGACAAGTGCGTCGCCGTGCAGGCCACGAGCGACCGCTCGCAGGACGTCGCGCTCGGTCATGATGCCTACGAGCCGCCCGCCGTCGAGCACGAGCACGGCTCCGAGGTTGCGCTCGACCATCCGCTGAGCGACCTCGGTGATCGTCTCGCCGGGGTCGACGCTCAGCAGATTGCGCGACATATGCTCGCGAACGACGGGCACGGCAGAACTCTAATGCGAGCTCGCCCCGGAACAGCAGCTCGCCAGCGACTGCCTTTGCGATCGAGGCGCCCCAGAGTCGACGAGTCCTTCGGCGACGTTGTGTTGGTGGCGTTCGGAGGGGCTGGCACGGCGTCTCTCGTGGCGCCAGGGCCGGTTCGTGCGAACGGAGCCGAGGGCCGCGTCCACGGCAGGGTGTTCGTCCAGATTGCCGATGCGAACGAAGGTCGCCCGGCGGCCTGTCCGGAGGCGCTGGTGGACCGGGCGCGCGAGGCTTCGGCTCGGTCTAGGTGCATCCCGCCCGGGCTGGCGCCTTCGGATATGACGGATGTGGCGGGCGGAGAGATCTTGTCGCGGCGCGGATGGTTGAATCGTTCAGCGCAATGGACGGCTTGGTGGTCGGAGACGACGGGATCGCGCGTTGCTGGTGGGCGGACTCGGCGCCGGAGTACCGCGCCTACCACGACGGTGAGTGGGGCTTCCCGGTCGCCGACGATGTGCGCCTGTTCGAGAAGCTCAGCCTCGAGGGCTTCCAGGCCGGTCTCTCGTGGCTCACGATCCTGCGCAAGCGCGAGGCGTTCAGGAACGCATTCGCCGGCTTCGACTTCGAGCAGATCACCCGCTTCGATGAGCGTGATGTTGCGCGGCTGCTCGCGGACGCGAGCATCGTCCGTCACCGCGGGAAGATCGAGGCAGTGATCAACAACGCGAGGCGCGCGGTCAAGCTCGTTCAGTCGGAGAGCTCCATCGCGAGTTACGTGTGGCGATTTGAGCCGGCCCCGCGGACGGGGCGGCTGGACCGCGCCGCGCTGACGGAGCTGGCCGCAACGGCCGAGTCGAAGGCGCTCGCCAAGGACCTCAAGCGGCGCGGGTGGCGGTTCGTCGGACCGACGACTGTGTACGCGTTCATGCAAGCGATGGGTCTCGTGAACGATCATCTCGACGGGTGTGACACGTGCGCGCGCGTCGACGATGCCAGGAACGCATTCGAGCGCCCTTAGAGACATCAACCACGCCGGTGCAAGCGGCGGCGCAGGCGGACCCCGTTCGGATTGCACCGGCCGGACGATCGCCTTGCTCCGACCGCTCGATCTACCAGGCCGATTGCATCGGCGACGTTCCGGTTCGCGTTGCTCTCGGCCTGAGGGAGGCTTCGGGCCGCGGCGTTGTCAGATCTGTCCCGGGCGCCGGCCGCCAGTCCGGAGGTTGGCGAGGACGGGAGAAGCGGCGCTTGCCGAGCGGAGAGTCGTGTCTTGCTCTCGTGGCGGTGTGGATGGCGGATGCCGATCCGTACTTCTGTGCGATGCGGAAAGCCCTCGGTCGCGCAAAGCTTCGTAGTGACGTGTGTGTGTGAGAGAGAGAGAGAGAGTGATGGCGTGTGCCGCCGAGGGGCGGTCGATGCGAGAGGCGCGTTAGTCGTGCCGTATAAGGATCCGTGCGCCGTCGAGGAGGGCGCGTTGTGTTTCCGATCACGGCGCGTGTTCGTGCAATACGCCGTTGCGCCGGCGGAGGTGATGCCAGATGTCGATCGTTTCTCGTGATCGTCCCAGCCGTGACTGCGTGCCCCGCTTGACGGATTTGGATGCCGAGCGGGCGAGCTTTCTGGTCGAGGTGCCGGAGCGCTTCAACGCCGTGCGCGACATTGTCGATCGGTGGGCGGTGGAGGATCCTGATGCCGTAGCGGTTGTTTCGCTGGATGCTGGCGGTGAGTTGGTCGCCGAGCAGTCTGCGGCTGATCTGGTCCGTGCTTCACGTGAGGCAGCGCGGCTGCTGCTGGATCTCGGGGTGGGCAAGGGTGACCATGTCTTCGTGATGCTGCCGCGGATCCCGGAGTGGTACGCGGCGTTGTTGGGCGCGATGCGGATCGGAGCGATCCCGATGCCTGGCCCGACCCTGCTGACCGCCAAGGACATCGAGTATCGCTTCGGCCAGACGGGCGCTACCGTGGCGATCACCGATCCGGCTGGCGCGGTGAAGGTCGATCAGGCGGTGCCGGGTCTCGCTGTTCGCTTGTGCGTCGGAGGCGCACCCGATGGGTGGCTGTCATTCACCGAGCGGTGCGAGGCGGTCGGAGACGGCGAGACGCCTGCGGACCCAACCGGTCGTGATGACCCTCTGCTGCTGTATTTCACCAGCGGCACTGTCGCTTACCCGAAAATGGTCCAGCAGCCTCAGTCCTACGCGCTTGGTCATATTGGGACCGCGCGTTTCTGGCATGACCTCCGCCCGGGTGATCTTCATTGGACGATCACCGACACCGGCTGGGCGAAGGCGGCGTGGGGCGGCTTGTTCGGCCAGATGCACGAGCGAGCCGCAATCCTCAACGTCGCGCTTGGTCGTCCCGATCCCGACATGATCTTCGGCATCCTGGCCCGCTACCGAGTCACGTCGTTTTGCGCTCCGCCGACCCTGTACCGCCGACTCGTGCATGAGGAGCTCTCGAAGTACGACCTCTCGGCTCTGCGCCATTGCACGAGTGCTGGCGAGCCGCTCAACCCTGAGGTGATCCGCGCATGGCACGACCGAACGGGCGGCCTGAACATCTACGACGGCTACGGGCAGACGGAGACGACATGCCTGGTGGCGAACTACCGCTCGATGGAGGTGCGGCCCGGGTCGATGGGCCGCCCGGTACCGGGCTATGACGTCACGGTTGTGGATGACCACGGCCGACCGACCCGGCCGGGTGAGGTCGGCAACGTCGTCGTGCGCTGTGAGCCCGACCGTCCGGTTGGACTGTTCCCGGGCTATTACCAAGATCCGGATGCGTCCGCCGCCGCGTTCCGCGGCCCCTTCTACTTCACGGGCGACAAGGCAGCGATCGACGAGGACGGGTATTTCTGGTTCGAGGGACGCGACGACGATGTCATCACCTCAAGCGCGTACCGGATCGGCCCCTTCGAGGTCGAGAGCGTCCTCGTCGAGCACCCGGCAGTAATGGAGGCTGCCGTCGTGGGCAAGGACGACCCCGAGCGCACACAGATCGTTACCGCCTTCTGCATGCTCACTCCCGGACACGTCGGATCACTCAAGCTCGCCCACGAACTTCAGGAGTTCGTCAAGCACGGCACCGCTCCGTACAAGTACCCGCGCGAGATCCACTTCGTCGACGAGCTACCCAAGACCATCAGCGGCAAGATCCGCCGCTCCGAGCTCCGTGAGCAACTCCGCAGCGGAACCCCAGGCGGCTAACCTGGACGACGGCTGAAATGACCCGAGTCGAGCGCGCGGCGAGCCGGGCGAGCTCGGAAAGCATCGTCTGCCGGTCGTCGACCAGTCCCCCTGGCCAACCGCTGGGAGATGGGCTGCGCACCCACCCGCCTCAGCCATTGCCAACACCTCCTGAGCGCGGCCGCATCTCCCTACCGGTTCATCGTCGGCTGCGACGAGGCGCGAACGCTTCGGCACCCGTGCCGGGCCTCTGACGGCGGCACGTCGCGCTGAAGGGTTTCCGAGACCTGCCTCGAACGCCCGACGGGTATCTTGGCAGCGCCGGCCGCTGCCCTGCTTGCACTGAGAAACCGCGCATCTCGCGGACGACCCCTCTCGCGATCTGGGCGGTCCAAACGAGACGACTCCTACGGCGACTCAGGTGTCGTCCGCGGGCGGGGCTCGTCGGTCCTGGCGGAGACGGTGCACCGCGTTTCGTGTCGCCACGAGACGCTGGTCGAGCGACTCGCCGCTATATCGGACGGGGCGGGCTCTCAATACGGAGGCGAGTTGGTCGCCTTGGCCCCACGCGAGCTTGTCCTGCTCGATGGAGCGCTGATCGAAGTCGGCCCAGAGGACGACGATGCCTTGTACCCATGTGTGGATCCCAGCGCGTTTGAGTTCGTGGTGGAGGGTGGCGGCGGCGCCTCGCGCGCGCTCGGCGATGCTGTCGTTCTCGTATCCATCGTGAGGATCCTCGTGCCAGCGGACGACGAGCGTGCCAGTCTGGAATTTGACCTCGCCCGCGAGGCGCTTTGACTCGAGCATGAACACGCCAGGAGGTCCTACGAGGACATGGTCAATGTTGCCGTGCTCAGTGGCGATGTCGTTGTAGAGCTCCCATCCCTCGTTGACCAGTCGGCGCACTTGGCGCGCGGTTGCTTTCTCGCCGTCTGAACCGATCCGCCATCTCTCGATGTGAGCGGGGGGCGAGTCAAAGATGACCATCGCGGCGCCTGCCCCCGCACCCAGCGCGAATCCGATCCAGAACCCTTGGTGCGCCGCGTGCATGAGCAGCGCGATCGGCAGCGCGATCGCGATGGGAATCACCGCGACGATCGGGAACGCCCACCAGAACCGCCGGCGCCACCGGCGCCGGCGCGTGGCAAAGCGTCGACGAGCGAAGTCGCCGGCGCGTCCCTCAAAGCTCTCGGTGCTCACCCGAGCTCAATCGGCGCAGCCCCCCGAACACTCAAACCCTCAGGCGGGCAAGAGCCAAAGATCCAGCCCGCCGAGCGGACCAGGCGCCGACACGCCCAGACGCCGCCTGGCGATGCGCACCAGTGCGTCGGCGGAGGATCCGATGGCAACCATCACCGACCCCAAGGAGGACCTCATGCGATCCGTCGGGTTGTTGGACTGCACCGGCCGCCCGCGCTCACCGGCCACGCTGTCCAGCTTTCACCAAGGCCGGGTGCCGCGCAACAGGGGCCTGCGCTACCCGCCCGACCCACCGACGGTCGAGGAGATCATCGCGGTCATGCACGCCGCGGGCGAGAGACCTAACGGTCTCAGGCTACGCAGCATCATCGTCGTGCTCTGGCGGGCGGGGCTCCGGATCAGCGAAGCGCTCGCGCTCACCGAAACCGACCTTGACCCCGACCGCGGCGCGCTGCTCGTCCGTCGTGGCAAGGGCGGCAAGCGCCGCGAGGTCGGCATGGACCGGTGGGGCGTCGACACAGATCAACCCGTGGCTGGAGTTCCGCGCCGGTCTGCCCGTCGGCGCGCTGTTCTGCATCCTGCGTGGACCGTCTCGAGGCCGCCCATGCGCCGCCGCAGGGATCCGTAGCCAGCTGCACCGCGTGGCCCGGGAGGCGGGCGTACGCCGACGCTTCGCGCCCCACCAACTGCGTCACGCCCACGCGGTCGAGATGTCGCGTGAGGGCGTGCCGCTCCTCGTGATTCAGCGCCAACTCGGGCATGCCGACCTCGGTATCACCTCCGCCTATCTGCGCGGGATCGACAGCACCGAGATCATCCACGCCGTCCATGAACGACCGGCACCGATGATCCCCGCGACAGTAGGACTCACCCTCGACCGCTGAGGCCAAGCGACGCCCCACAACCGGAGGCTGCGCCGAGCAACGCGGCCTCCACCTTCTCACTCGCGCCGGTCCCGGGAAAGGCGTGCGGACCGTCGCCAACGCGATCACGCGATGCGAGCGGCCGGGGGACGGAAGCGATCGCGGGACGCCGGCAGCCGAACACTCGAGTTGGGCGATGGGCGGAATCCCGCCCGCGCCCGGCCGGCTCTCGCCTACACGCGAAGGCGCAGTGAGCCTTCTCGCCGAACTGGGTATCCGCTTCGCTCCCCCGATTCCCCGTGGGGACTGGTCAGGCGACCGATTTGCTGATGAGCTCCTTCTACGGCCGGGGATCCGCTGCCAGCGCACCCTCAAGGAGGCGGTAGAAGAGCAGGACGCGGTGTCGTGCGCGACGGCGGTTGACGCGGAATGTGAACTCGTCGAGGTAGTAGTCCAGCTGCGCGTGACTTATCGCTCCTTGGTGGGTGCCGAGGACCCATCGCTTGACCAGCGAGGCGACGAGATGCACGTGCGGCAGCGCGACGTGTGCAGGGTCGCTTGTGGCCGAGACGTTGGTCACGACGTGCTTGAAGCGGTAGCGGCCGATGTCGTCATAGCCGGTCCAAGCGTCGGTGCGGACTTCGCTGCCGCGCGCGACGTGGTCGAGAACGAACTCCGTCAGGGTGTCCCGCTTGACGTTCGGGACCCGTCGCATCCGCACGCGCTCGGGCGCCTGGTCACCCTCGACGGCGATCACGACGATCGCCTTGTGCCCAGGGCTACGCCCGCCAACGCTCGTATGCCGCGCGCCGACATAGGTTTCGTCGACCTCCACCGCGCCCGAGAGCAGCTCACGGCCGGACAGCACCATCGCGCGGCGGAGCTTGTGCAGCCACACCCAGGCGGTCTGGTAGCTGCCCAGCCCGAGCACTCGCTGAAGTCCCAGCGCGAGACGCCCTGCTTCTGGTTGACCACGTACCAGATCGCCGCGAACCAGCTCACCAGCGGAGTGCGCGTGCCGGCGAAGATCGTGCCAGCCGTGACCGAGGTCTCCGATCGGCACAGCGCGCAGCGGCGCAACCCATCGCCCATCTGCCACCAGCCACCCTGGACGGCACCACAGAACCGACACGTGAAAGCCTCGACCCCAGCGCAGCCGCTCCAGGTACCGCAGGCACGCGGCGTCGTCGGGGAACCAGGCCAGCAGCTCATGCCAGTTACGCGGGTAGTCGACACCCGGACGCGGGCGCTGGTCGGTCACGATCATAGCTGGAAGCTAGACCGCCAGGGGGACGGAACCGGATAGCCAGACTCGCCGAAAGCACGCCTCCCGCCGTCGCCGAGGTGCTGTGAGCCTTCAACGGTGCGCTCGGACCTGGGTAGGGAAAGTCAGCCGATGACGGCGCCGGCAACTGCCTACCGTGGCTAGCGAGCGTTCGCGTGACCATCGACACGATCACTCAGCGTGGCGCAGCAGATCATCACCGCAGGCCGTTGCCCGGACGCGGCACTGACTAGCGAGACGGGTGCTAACCACTGAGCCGGCCGCGCGTCGGCGTGGCTCAGTGCACGGATTCCAGCCACCGCAGCAGATGCTGGGTGACCAGCTGGGGGGCCTGCTGTTGCAGCCAATGCCCGGCGCCTGGGATCACCTCGCTCACGCGCAGGTCGGTCACCCAGCCGTCCATCACAGCCGCCGGCATGAACCGACGGACAGGATCTCGCTCACCAGTCAGGAAGAGCGCGGGCTGGGTGATGCGCCGCTCGCCCAGCGGAGCGGTCCGCTCCCAGTTGCGATCGAGGTTTCGGTAGTAGTTGAGCCCGCCCGCGAACCCGGTTCGCGTATAGGCATTGACGTAGACCTGAAGCTCGGCGTCGTTGAGGAACGGGGGCGTCGGGGGGTTCTCCTCGAGATCCGCCGCCCAGGCCGCGTCCCACACCCGCGGTGTGGCCAGTGTCCGCCGGACATCGCGCTCGAGCGCTGCCTCAGCCACGCCCGGCTCCTGGAACCAGACCATGTAGAAGTCCGCGCCCAAGTGCGCACGCATCAGCCCGAGCGGCGGCGCCGGGCCTCTCGGCACGAACGGGACCGACAGCCCTCCGACCGCGCGCACTCGTTCGGGGTGCAGCCATGCCGTCTTCCACGCTAGGTCAGCGCCCCAGTCGTGCCCGATCACCGTTCCCTGTTCCGCATCAGCGTGGTCGAGCAGCCCGAGCACGTCCCGCGCGAGAACGTCGATCGCGTATTCTTCCGCCGCGCTCGGCGCGTCGGATTCTCCAAAGCCGCGGAGATCGGGCACCAGCAACCGGTAGCCCGCAGCTGCGAGCGGCCCGATCTGGTAGCGCCACGAGAACCCGAGCTCAGGAAAGCCGTGAAGCAGCGCGACGACCGGTCCGTCCGCCGGGCCGTACTCGGCGACCGCAAGCTGAATGCCGTTGACCTGCACAACCCGAACCTATCGGACTCCACGCAGCCCGAGCAGCCCCTGAACTACCGTCGCGACCTGCGAGTCTGGCGCCTCATCAACGACCGCTGTGCTCGGAATCGTGGCGAAGCACTCGTCCAGCGGCCGCGTCGGCCGAGCACTCCTACGTCGCCATAGCGATGACCCGCCGCGCGCCGCCATGAGTCGGCAAGCGATCGCGGGCGCCACGCGACCGCGATCGCCCAGGTGAGCGTTTCACGCACCTGGCAGGCGGGGCGGCAGACTCCGGACACCGGCCAGGGGAGCGCGAGTGAGCGTTGGCGTAGCGCTGAACCGCCCGGGGAGCGGCAGCAGAAACATAGGGAAACCTCCCGATGCCGAGGGGAGCACCGGAGACCTAGCGTGTCGGATGTCAGGTTGTCCCTTCTCACCAGGAGTCGCAGACCATGTTCACCACCATCGCCAGGCGTCTCGCGGTCGCCGCCACCGCGGTCGCCCTGACCGCTGCCACGCCGGCCGCTGCCCTCGCCGACACCGCCGCGCCGCCCGCCAAGGCCGCCTCGGGTCTCGGACTCAGGAAGTCGGGGGGAAACTCGACCTCGGGCGTGATGCAGCGCGCGGGCCCACAACTACGCGTCGTTCGGCGAAGGACGCCGCCTTATTCTTGGAGAGCGCCAGCTTCTCCGAGTTCTCGTTCATCACGCGCTCCGCCGGCAGCCCCGTTTCGCCCGACCATCATCGGCCCGTCCCGTGGCGAGTCTCCGCTCGGAGCCGTGGCGAGTCTGTGGCGAGTGCCGGCGAAAACCGCCTTTGGTAGGCGTACGCGCGAAACGGGATGGCGTGGCAGGAAACCGCTGGCGAAGTCCAAGAACGGGTCCCCGCCAGGACGCGACAGTCTCGTATGGTCCGGCAGGCCTACTAATCGGGGAGACAGGATTTGAACCTGCGACCGCCCGGCCCCCAGCCGGGTGCGCTACCAGACTGCGCCACTCCCCGTGGTCAGCCGATGATATCCGTGTGCGGCCGCGGCCGGACTTCCCGTGGCTGATCCGACCGCCACTCGGTTGCGTACACCTCCTGGGCGGATATTCACCAATGAGCCCTGCCCTGTGACGTAGCGTCCGATTCCAGTGTTCAGATCCCCCTCGAGCAAGAGCCGCCCTGATTTCAGGACGCTGGCTGACGAGGACCTGATGGCGCTCGTGCAGGAGGGGGAGCCCCGGGCCTTCGAGGTCATCTTCGACCGCCACAGCGCCGCGGCGTTCTCGCTCGCCTACCGGATGTGCGGCCGACGGGCAATGGCCGAGGACGTCGTCCAGGACGCGTTTCTGTCGCTGTGGCGCAGCGGCGCCCGCTATGACCGCCGGCGGGGCAGCGTGCGCAACTGGGTGCTCGGCGTCGTCCACAACCGTGCGATCGACGCGTTCCGTCGCGGCGCGGTCCGGGAGGGCCGCGACGTCCCGGACGAGGGAGCGGCGGAGCGGCTCCCCAGCCCGGAGCGGACCGAGGTCGAGGTGGCCCGGCGGGACGAGGCGCAGCACATCCGCCAGGCACTCGACGAGCTTCCAGCGGAGCAGCGGCAGGTGATCGAGCTCGCTTACTTCGGCGGTTTCACCCACACCCAGATCTCCGAGATGTTGACGCTTCCGGCCGGTACCGTGAAGGGCCGGATGCGGCTTGGGTTGACCAAGTTGAGGATCATGCTCGGGGATCCAGCGGAGTTCGCGGTATGAGCGATCGGGATCCGCAGGGCGAACATCACGACTGCGGCGCCGACGCGGCCGCTTACTCACTCGGGGCGCTCGAGCCGGCGGAGGCCGCGGCCTTCCGGGAGCACCTGGTCGACTGCGCGGTCTGCCGCGACGAGCTGAGTGCCTTCCAGGCCGTGGCCGATGTGCTGCCGCTCTCGGCTCCGTCGCAGCGGGTCCCGCGGTCGCTCAAGCGGCGGGTGATGGCCGAGGTCAAGGCCGGCACGCCGCAACGGGTCTCGGGGCGGCGGGTGCCGACGCGGGCGTGGGTGCCAAGCCCGGTGCTCGGCGCGGTCGCGCTGGCGGCGGTGGTGCTTGTCTCGATCGGCGCGGTGGCCCTCCTGTCCGGCGGGACGTCCACCCGAGTCGTCGACGCGGCTGTCACCTGGCACGGCACCGCGGTCGTGCGCGTCAGCGGCGGACGCGGAGAGCTCGTCGTCAACGGGATGCCCGCCCCGCCGGCCGGGAAGGTGTACGAGGTGTGGCTGCAGCGTCGGGGCCAGGTCCTACCCACGAGCGCGCTGTTCACCGTCACCGCGGTGGGCGCCGGCAACGTCGACGTTCCGGGCAATCTGAACGGGGTCAGCCGGGTGATGGTGACCCCCGAGCCCGCGGGCGGTAGCCGGACGCCGACCCACGCCCCGGTGCTCGTCGCCAACCTGACCTAGCCGGCGTCACCGGACAGCCGCGCTCGGTCTCGGGGCTCTCATCGGCAGCGGGCCCAGCAACGGCGTCGGCTCCTCGATCGCCTGGGGTGGGCGCTCGATCGGGACGACCTCGGCGGCTGTTCAATCAGCCGGCGGCGGAGCCTCGGAGGGCCTCGACGTAGTGCCACGTTGTGAACATGCCCGCTGCTCGCCCGCTCCATCCGCCGTTCCGCCATTCATCGGAGCCCTTTGCAGCGAGTCGGCCAGCAACAACAGCGCCTCGCTGATTTCGTCTGGCCGCTCGAGCGGCCCCATGTGCCCGGTGTCGGGCAGGATCATCAGCCGGTAGAGCGCCGGCAGCTTCTCGGCGATGCGCTTGGCGTGTGACGGCGGGGTGAGCCGGTCGTTCTCTCCCGCGACCACAAGGGTGGGCACGGTGAGGCTGGGCAGGGCGTGATAGAGGTCCATCTCCGAGAGCGCCAGGCCGACGTCGGCGCGGACGTCAGGCGGGCATGCAACGAGCATCCGCTCGTAGAAAGCCACCTCGGCCGGGGATGCGGTGGGGCCGAAGGCGGTGTAGCGGATCATCGCCGAGCTGATCGGCGTCGAGAAGCGGGGCACCGGCGCGCGGGCCCGCAGGACAGCGTCGGGCGCGAGCACACGGTTGACCGCCCTGGCCACCGACGGCACGGGCATGAGCAGGTGCTCGGCCATCAGATCCCCGACACCGGTGTTAAGCAGCGCCACGCCGGCGACTCGGCGCGAGACGTCGTGATGCTCGGCCCAGGCGGCGATCGACATCGCGCCGAGCGAATGTCCGACCACGATCGTCTGCTGCGGCCCCGGAGCGCAGTGCTCGAGGACCGCCTCGAGATCCTCTCCGAAGCGGCTCAACGCGTAGTCACCCTCGCTCGCCGGCGCGCTTTCGCCGTGGCCGCGCAGGTCATAGGCGACCACGGCCGCTCCCGCCTCGGTGAGTCGCCGTACGACGGGCGACCAGTAGGCGATCGACTCGGTCCAGCCGTGGCCGAGCACGAAGCTGGTCCCTCCCGGCTCGCCGAAGCTCTCGGTGTGGATCCGTGTGCCGTCGGCCGAGGTGACCTCTGCCGGACGGCCAGGGGGAGGATCACCGAGGACGCGATTCTGGGGGTCGTCAGCGATCCGCTTGAGATGCCGGCGCTCGGCCAGCGCACCTCCCACCATCACCGCCGCAGGGACGGCGGCTCTGGTCAGCCATGACCGGCGCCGTGAACGAGCCATGCTCAGGACGTTACCGTCACGTGGCAACCTCATGCTGCAGCTTGCATAGGATGTGCGAGTGCGCATTGGTCTGCTCACCGGAGGCGGCGACTGCCCCGGGCTCAACGCGGTGATCAGGGCTGCCGTGCGCAAGGCCGTCGATGCCTACGGGGACGAGGTGCTCGGCTTCCAGGACGGTTGGCGGGGCGTGCTCGAGGACACGAACGTTGCCCTGACGATCGAGGCGACCCGCGGCATCCTGCCGCGCGGCGGGACGATCCTCGGCAGCTCGCGGACGAACCCCTACAAGCGGGAGGGTGGGGTCGACAGCGTCCGCGCGACGGTGGAGCGGCACCGGCTTGACGGGCTGATCGCGATCGGCGGGGAGGACACCCTTGGCGTAGCCAACCGTCTCAACGGGGACGGCGTCCCCGTGATCGGCGTGCCCAAGACGATCGACAACGACCTCGGCGCGACCGACGTCACCTTCGGATTCGACACCGCGCTGCAGGTGGCGACCGACGCCATCGACCGTCTGCACACCACCGCCGAAAGCCACAACCGCATCCTCGTCATCGAGGTGATGGGCCGCAACGCGGGCTGGATCGCTCTGCACTCCGGCATCGCCGGCGGCGCCGACGCGATCCTGATCCCCGAGCTTCCCTTCGACATCGAGGGGGTCTGCGCCCTGATCCGCCGTCGTCACGAGCGCGGGCGCTACTTCTCGATCGTCGTCGCTGCGGAGGGCGCGGTGCCCAAGGAGGGCACGATCTCACTCGAGGCGGGTGGCGTCGATGAGTTTGGCCATCCGCGTCTGGGCGGAATCGGGCACGTGCTCGAGCGCGAGATCGAGCAGCGCACCGGCTATGAAACCCGCGCAACGGTGCTCGGTCACGTGCAGCGAGGCGGGACGCCCACCGCTTTTGATCGGGTGCTGGCGACCCGGCTCGGCCTCGCCGCGGTCGACGCGGCGCACCAGGGCGAATGGGGAAAGATGACCGCGCTGCAGTCGACCGACATCAAGCTGGTTGCCCTCGCCGATGCCGTGGCGGAGGTGAGGCGCGTGCCGATCGAGGAATACCAGCGGTACGGAGTGCTGTTCGGGTAACCGAGATTTGGCCCTGACCCCGGTTTAGATAAGAGAGGATCCGTCTATGCTGCCCCAAGTGGCCCCGTTCGCTCGCTCAGTTCTGATCCCGTGACCGCGACCGACACCACCACCACCTCGATCGACGAGCTCTGCATCGACACGATCCGCACGCTGTCGATGGACGCGGTGCAGAGGGCGAACTCCGGTCATCCGGGAACACCGATGGCGCTGGCGCCGCTGGCCTACGTCCTCTACACGCGGATCATGCGGCACAACCCCAGCAACGCTGATTGGATCGACCGCGACCGGTTCGTGCTCTCGGCCGGGCACGCCTCGATGCTCCTGTACTCGATCCTGTATCTGACCGGCTATCCGCTCACGCTCGAGGACATCAAGAACTTCCGCCAGGTCGGCTCCCCGACCGCCGGTCATCCCGAGCGCAAGTACACCCCGGGGATCGAGGCCACGACCGGCCCGCTCGGGCAGGGCGTCTCGATGGCGGTGGGTCTAGCGCTGGCCGAGAGGATGCTCGCCGCCCGCTTCAACCGGGACGGTCAGGACATCGTCGACCACCACACCTTCACCATCGCATCCGACGGTGACATCCAGGAGGGTGTGGCCTCCGAGACCGCGTCGCTGGCCGGTCACCTTGGCCTCGGCCGGCTGACCGCCTATTACGACGACAACAAGATCCAGCTCGCCAGTCCGACCTCGGTGGTGTTCTCCGAGGACGTGGCCAAGCGCTACGAGGCCTACGGCTGGCACGTTGAGAACGTCGGCGAGGACCTCTCCCCGGACACCCTCGAGCAGGCAACCCGCGCGGCCATGGCGGTCGAGGACCGGCCCTCGCTGATCATCCTGCGCTCGCACATCGGCTACGGCTCCCCGCACAAGCAGGACACCTCGAGCGCTCACGGCTCCCCGCTGGGCGAGAGCGAGGTCCGGCTCACCAAGGAGGCCTACGGCTGGGATCCCGACAAACACTTCTACGTCCCCGATGAGGCGCTGGCCCACTTCCATACGTGCTGTGAGCGCGGCCGCGAATTCGAGGCCGAATGGGACAGCCGGTTCGGACGCTACCGCGAGACCTTTCCCGACGAGGCCGCACAGCTGGAGACGATCGATCGCGGCGAGATGCCGGACGGATGGGACCAGGACCTGCCGCAGTTCTCCCCCGACGAGGATCCGATCGCCACGCGGAAGGCCTCCGAGAGGGCGATCCAGTGGGCGGCGGCGCGGGTCCCGCACCTGATCGGCGGCTCCGCCGACCTTGCCACCTCGACCAATACCGACATCGCCGACGGTGGGGACGTGGAGAAGGGGTCCTACGGCGGGCGCAACCTCCGCTTCGGCGTGCGCGAGCACGGGATGGGGGGGATCGTCAACGGCTTGTGCCTACACGGCTTCCGGGCCTTTGGCGCCACCTTCCTCACCTTCTCGGACTACATGCGCGGTGCCGTCCGCCTCTCGGCGCTGATGAAGCTGCCGGCGATCTGGGTATACACCCACGACTCGATCGGTCTCGGGGAGGACGGCCCGACGCACCAGCCGATCGAGCAGCTGGCCGGGTTGCGGGCGATCCCGCGGCTCAACGTCGTGCGGCCAGCGGACGCGAACGAGACCGCGCTGGGCTGGCAGTTCGCCCTGCGCAACCTCGAGGCGCCGACCGCGTTCGCGCTGTCCCGCCAGAACTTGCCGATCCTCGACCCGCAGGCGATCCCGAGCGACGCGGTGGAGAAGGGCGCCTACGTCCTGCGCGATGCGCCGGGCGGGGATCCGGAGCTGATCCTCATCGGTACCGGCTCGGAGGTCTCGCTGTGCCTCGAGGCCGCCGATGCGCTCGAGGGGGTGCGCGTCCGCGTCGTCAGCATGCCCTGCATGGACACGTTCACCAAGGCCGACGAGGCCTACCGCGAGCACGTGCTTCCCGCGGCGTGTCGAGCGCGGATCGCCGTCGAGGCGGCCAGCCCGATGGGCTGGGACAAGTGGATCGGCGAACGGGGAGTGTTCGTGGGCATGGAGACGTTCGGCGAATCGGGCCCGGCCAAGGAGGTCTACAAGCACTTCGGCATCACCGCCGAGCGCGTCGCCGAGCTCGGCCGGGAGCTCGTTAGCTAGGGGCTGCTTGGATGCAGATCAGGTTGATCGGGCGGGGCTGGCTATGACGCACCCCCTCATGCGGATGGTGTCCGTGCGATGAACGCCGCGGTCGCCGATCAGGCCGCCCACAATCCCCTCGTCCAGGGTCTCGAGCGGCTGCCCGTCCACCCGACGGTGCTGGTGATCTTCGGCGGCACCGGAGATCTCGCCCACCGTAAGCTGCTGCCGGCGCTCTACAACCTCGCTCACGAGGGCGCGCTGCCCGAGCGCTTCGAGCTGATCGGCGTCGCCCGGCGCGATCAGCCCAATGAGGACTTCGCGGCCGTGGCCAAGGAGTCGATCGAGCGCTTCTCCCGCCGCACGCCCGATCCGGACGTGCTGAGCGGCCTGCTCGAGAACATCCGCTACGTCCCCGGAGCGTTCGATGACGACTCCGTGTACGAGCAGATCGGCGCGACGCTGCGCGAGTTCGACGAGGCCGCGGGGCAGCCGCTCAACCGGGTCTTCTACCTCTCGACCGCGCCCCAGTTCTTCCCGCTGATCTGCGAGAAGCTCGGCAGCGCCCGCCTGCACGAGTGCGATAAGGCCGAGACACGGGTGGTGATCGAGAAGCCGTTCGGCTACGACCTCGACTCGGCCCGCAAGCTCAACGAACAGGTGCTCTCGGTACTCGACGAGTCCCAGGTCTTCCGCATCGACCACTACCTCGGCAAGGAGACGGTTCAGAACCTGATGGCGCTGCGGTTCGCCAATGCGCTGTTCGAGCCGGTGTGGAACCGCAACTTCATCGACAACGTGCAGATCACCGCCGCCGAGGACATCGGCATCGGCGGCCGCGCCGGTTACTACGAGGGCGCCGGAGCGCTGCGCGACCTCGTCCAGAACCACATGCTCCAGCTGCTGGCGCTGCTCACCATGGAGCCCCCGGCCGCGTTCGAGGCCAATCGTCTCCGGGACGAGAAGCTGAAGGTGCTCGAGGCGATCGTGCCCCCGGACAAATCACAGGTGAGCTCGATGGCGGTGCGCGCCCAGTACGGGCCCGGTGTCGTCGGCGGCACCGAGGTCAAGGGCTACCGCGAGGAGGAGGGCGTCGAGCCCGACTCGCGTACGGAGACCTATGTCGCCCTGCGCCTCCACGTCTCCAACTGGCGTTGGGCCGGAGTGCCCTTCTACCTCCGCACCGGCAAGCAGCTCGCGCGCAAGGTGACCGAGATCGCCGTCACCCTCAAGCCGGTTCCCCACCTGGCCTTCAAGAGCGAGGGCTCCGTCGGCGTGCAGGCCAACCAGATCATCCTCACCGTGCAGCCGGACGAAGGCGTGTCCGTATCACTGGGCGCCAAGATCCCCGGGGCGCGAATGCGGATCCGTCCAGTCAACATGGAGTTCCGGTACGGCACCTCCTTCGTGTCCGAGTCACCCGAGGCCTACGAACGCCTGATCCTCGACGCGATGCGCGGCGATGCCACGCTGTTCACCCGCAATGACGAGATCGAGGCGCTGTGGGGGATCATCGACCCGATCCTTACCGCATGGCACGAGGACACCACCTCCGAGATCCCACAGTACCGCGCCGGCTCGGCGGGTCCGAGGGAAGCCGACGAGCTGCTCGACGAAGGACGGAAGTGGCGACGCCTGTAGGCGCTGGCAGCGAGGGGCCCGCGCCGCAGATCGCTGCGGCGGCGGAGGACTTCTGGTCAGAATCGGACACGACGCCGGACAACATCGATGCCGCGCTGCGACGACTGCTGCGGGAGCGTCACGCCGCCAATGAGTCGCTCGCGCCCGCGCGGGTCCTCAACCTGATCGTCATCGTCGACCGCAACTGGAAGGGTGAGATCGCCAACCGGCTCGCCCACGTGGGTCGCTATCACGCCTCCCGCACCGTCCTGTGCGCAGTCGAGGACGGTCGCGACACGCTCGACGCCTGGGTGTCAGTGTCCTTCGAGGATCGCCGCGACGGCCTCAGCGTCATGGTTGAACAGGTCGAGATCGACGTCGGTCCCGAGCACCTCGGGCGGCTGGACACGATCGTCGATCCGGTGCTCGCCTCCGAGCTGCCGACGGTCGTGTGGTCTCCGCACGGCCACGACGAGGCGATCGACGCCCTGATCGGTATGGCGGATGTCGTGCTGCTGGACTCCGACGATGCGGTTGAGGCTTCGGAGGGCCTGACGCGGACCATCAAGCTGCTCGAGTCGGCTTATGTCGTAGATCTGGCCTGGCTGCGGACGACACCGTGGCGGGAGCGGCTCGCGGCGAGCTTCGATCCGCCGCGGCGCCGCGCGAGACTGGAGCACCTCGACGCGATCAGCGTGCGTCACCAGCCGGGCTCGACGGTCAGCGCGTTGTTGCTGATCGGATGGCTGTGCTCGAGGCTCGGCTGGGAGGTCGACGCGCTCACGGCCGGTGAGAACGACGCCCCGCACGGGCGGGCCTGGCGAGATGACCGCGAGATCACCATCGAGCTCGAGCCCACCGACCAGAGCGTTCCCGGTCTGGCCGGCGTCACCGTGGCCTGCGGGGACCGCTTCAGGCTGTCACTGGACCGGGCCCAGGGCGGGCTGTGTGCCAAACAGGAGCGTGAGGGCGAGCCGGAGCGGGTCTGGCAGGTGCTGGGGGCGTCCCGCGGGGAGGGAGGCATCCTCGGCGAGGGGGTCCGTCAGGCTCTGCTGCGCGATCCCACCTACGGTCCGGCGCTGAAGGCCGCGCGGGAGCTGCGCCCGGCGTGAGCGTCGAGCTCGAGATCGTCGAGGATCCTGCCCGCGCCTGCGCGGCGATGATGGTCGGCGCCGCGGCCGGAGGCGGGCATCTCGTGCTGGCCGGCGGCTCGACCCCGCGGGCCGCCTACGGCGAGTTCGTTGAGGCGGTCGCAGCCGTGGGGATTGACCTGGCGGATACGAGCGTGTGGTTCGGCGACGAGCGCTCCGTGCCGCCCGACGACGACCGCTCGAACTATCTGATGGTGAAGCACGCGATGCTGGATCCGCTCGGCGCGAACGTCCCCGGCTCTGTGCACCGGATGCGGGGCGAGCTCGGCCCCGAGCAGGGAGCGGAAACCTACGAGCGGGAGCTACGCGATCACGGCCCCGAGCGATTCGACCTCGTGCTGCTCGGGATCGGACCCGACGGCCACACGGCGTCGCTGTTTCCCGACCAAGTCACGCTGCACGAGCGCAAGCGGCTGGTCGTGGGGGTACCCGAGGCAGGGCTCGAGCCCTTCGTGCCCCGGGTGACGATGACCTTCACGGCGCTCGCTCGGGCCCGTCAGGTGGTGTTCCTGATCGAGGGTGAGTCGAAGGCCGAGGCCGTCGCGCGGGCCTTCGGGCCGCGAGCCACGCCCGACCCGCACATTCCGTCCTCCTTGCTTCCGCCCCTGGCCGATGAGGTCATCGTGCTGCTCGATCCGCCGGCCGCGGGGGCCCTGTGAGCGCCTCGGTCATCGGCATCGACCTCGGCGGGACGAAGGTCGCCCTCGCGGTCAAGCAGGGCGCGACCCTGGGCGACTCGCAGATGCGGCCCACAGACGTCTCGAGCAGCGAGCGCCTTATCGACCAGCTCGTAGATATGGTTCAGTCGGCGCGCCCAGAGCACCTCGACGCGGTCGGCGTCGGCGTTCCGTCGGTGGTCGAATGGGAGAGCGGACGCGTGGTTTCCTCCGTCAACGTTCCGCTGGCCGAGGTGTCGCTGCGCTCGGTGCTCGGTGAGCGGCTCGGCGTTCCGGTGTTCGTCGACAATGACGCCACGGTGGCCGCCCTGGCCGAGGCGCACGACGAGAACATGCGCCTGGTGGCGCGGAACCTGGTGATGCTCACGATCGGCACCGGGGTGGGTGGAGGGATCATCCTCGGCGGCCGGATCTACCGCGGCGCCACCGGCGGCGCCGGCGAGCTCGGCCATACGATCATCGGTCTCGATGCGGCGACGGGGGGTGAATCCGGTGCGGGCAGTGGCGCGCCTGGCGCGTCGAGCGCGGATCCCGGCTCGGTCGGACCGAGTCGGGAGGAGTTTCCTCAGCCCGGCTCGCTCGAGGCGCTGGCCTCTGGGTTGGCTCTGGACCGGCTGGCCCGCGAGGCGGCCCGGGAGAATCCCAGCTCGCCGCTGGCCAACGCCCGCGACGACGGTGAGCCGCCGCGCGGCCCCGACGCGGTGCGAACCGCGCAGGACGGTGATCCCATCGCCCGGCGGATCGTCGAGGTCTGGGCGGCTCGCGTCGGCATCGGCGTGGCCAACGCGATCAACACCTTCGATCCGGAGGAGGTGGTGATCGGCGGCGGGGCAGCCCGGGCCGGCGCGCTGCTGCTCGAGCCGGCGCGCCGATCGGCGCTATCCCACGTGCTCCCCGGCCTCGGCCGCGGAACCACCATCCGCCTGGCCCGCCACGGAGTCCGGGCCGGTGTCCTCGGCGCCGCTCTGCTCGCCGAGCACGAACTGCACTCACCCTCGTCCGGAGGCCTCGGTGCCCCGGTCGTCGAGACCACGACGGAGGTCGGCTCATGATCGTTGCGTGCGGCTTTGACCATGCGGGCGTACCGCTCCGCGTCCGCCTGCTGCCCCTGATCGAGGTTCTCGGCCATGAGGTGCTCGACCTCGGCACCGACGCAGCCACGCCGCCGATCGACTACCCCGACAAGGCGCTCGCCGTCGGGCGGGCGATCGTCTCCGGCCCGGCGGAGCGCGGGATCATCGTCTGCGGCTCGGGTGCCGGGGTGTCGGTGGCGGCCGGGAAGATCCGCGGCATCCGCGCGGCAACCGTGCACGACACCTACACCGCCCACCAGTGCGTCGAGCACGACGATATCAACGTCATCTGCCTCGGCGGCCGGGTGATCGGCACCGAGGTAGCGGCGGAAATCGTCACCGCGTTCCTGGGCGCGCAGTTCAGCGGTGAAGAACGGCACGTGCGGCGCCTGGCCGAGGTGGCGGAGATCGAGCGCACGGGCGGAGTGGCCGAGGGTGAGCGCTAGCCCCCCGCGGGCCGAGATCTTCGTCGTCCGCCACGGCCAAACCGAGTGGAGCGCGGCGGGCAAACACACGGGGCGCACCGACGTGCCGCTGACCCGTGAGGGCCGCGCGCAGGCAGCGGCTCTGGCGTCCGAGCTGGCGGACCGCGATTTCACACTCGTGCTCTGCAGTCCCCTGCGACGCGCGCGGGAGACATGCGAGCTGGCCGGGCAGGCGGAGCGAGCCGTGATCGACGATGACATCCAAGAGTGGGACTACGGGGACTACGAGGGCCTGACCACGGCGGAGATTCGGCAGATCAACCCTGACTGGAACCTATGGCGCGACGGCTGTCCAGGCGGTGAGCAGTCCGAGCAGGTCGCGGCTCGTGCCGATCGGGCACTGCAGCGGCTGCGGGGCGCGGGCGGCCACGCGATCGCGTTCGCCCACGGCCACGTTCTCCGCGTGCTGACCGCCCGCTGGCTTGGCATGGAGGCCGCGGCAGGTGCGCGCTTCGCCCTGGTCGCCGGCGGCGTTGGCGTGCTCGGCTTCGAACGGGAGACCGAGGTGCTCTCGCGCTGGAACATCGCCTAGGCCCGGAGCCATCCGCGCCGAGGCGTGAGGTGCGCTCGGCCGCGCCGATAAGGAGCGTCCGCACAAGGGGCGCGGCCTGGCCATCGAGGTACACAGCCTGCAGAAGTCCTATGGTGGCATCGGGACCTGGTGGACACGGAATCTCCGGGCTCGCGGAGCGGGCCCGCGTGATCGGCCGCGCCCTGGCCGGCGAAGGATCGTCGACCCCGACCTGGGGGCCGCCGCGCTCACCCTGGGCGAGAGCCGGCTGACGGCGCGCGAGCATCAGGTGCTCGACGCCTCGCGCCGCCATCCGACTGTGGCCGATCTGGCGGCAGCGCTGCACCTCTCGCCCGGGACCGCCCGCAACCACGTCTCGGCGGCGATGCAGAGGCTCGATGCTCGCAATCGCGGGGAGGCGGCGCGGCTGGCCGACGAGCGGGGGTGGTTGTGGGCGTGGCGCGTTTGGGGCGGCCGGCCTGTGGGCCATTGCGCGCGCCTTTGGGCCCGGGGCGCCGCGCGGCCTCTGGGCCCGGCGCGCGCATTTGCGCGGTCCACGCCCGGTGCGCGCATTTGCGCGCCAGCCAAGAGTGCGGCTGAGAGGACTTGAACCTCCACGTCCCGAAGGACACAGGCACCTGAAGCCTGCGCGTCTACCAATTCCGCCACAGCCGCGGGACGCTCCAAGTTATCAACCGGCCCGTTCGCGCGGCCGCCGAGTCGCGCGGCTGCCGAGTCAGGTTGGGCTGCCACCCGGGGCGGCTCCGATATCGCCTGCGCGGTGGGGTGGGCGGGAAACGATGCATATGTTGGCGTCAGCGGCCCACCCTGGCTTGCCCTGCGCACACACGACCGGCCGGCGCCAATCACGGCAGCGAGATCCTCGGCCCCCCGCTACCCTAGTGAGCCGGATCAGCGCCGCTATCGTCTAGGGGACTAGGACGCCGCCCTCTCACGGCTATCGGACGGGTATCCGGTAGCGAGCCGTGACTGACCGAGAGGACCCGTAACGCCCGGTTTGACAGGGGATTTGCCACCCGGCGCGGACGCTACGGTATGCAGCGGTAAGCCACCGCGACGCAGCGGGCAGGGGTGTTTTCCGGGGTACCTTGGACCGCCAAACATGAGTCTCGCTGCGAGGCGCCAGCACCCCATCCGGGGACCCCACAGCCCACTCGGCGCATCGTCTCTCCGGGCCCACACGCAGCTCAGAAAGGTCCTGCCGCCGGGGTGCCGGGGGAAGCGGGAGGGCGGCTAGGCGCGGTGGGTGCGCGCGGGCGTGGTCAGCGCGAGGGAGGCACTGCTGCGGACGTGGTTCGCTTCGGATACGTGGATGAGGGCGGGGCTGGTAGGCAGTTGCTCGGGTCTGCGGAATCGGCCCAACCGGCGAGCCCAAGCGAGCGCCCGCTCGCCAATTTCCTCAAAGCGCCCGATCAAGTGCCGCAGCCGGGTCGCTGCTCGGCCATCTCTCCAGCCATCTGTGTCCCGTTCATGTGGCGCAGCTTCTCACGTCGCTCGCCCCTCGTGTCGACGGCATGCCCTGAGGCTCGCGCTCGCTATGCGACGCTTGCGAGCGCGAACTCGCCGTCGGCATCGCAGTCCGGGCAGCAACGCGCAAGCCAGCGTCTCCGCAGGCTCGTCGCTCAAACAAAGGAGGACTCCGGCGCTGAGCCGCGGCTTCCCTGCTCCTCGCCTCACGAGCAGGGAAGGCGAGAGCGGTGACTGGGGGCACCTCGGCGGTCTGGTTGGAGTGACCGGACGCAGCAGCGAACCGCACATCCCCGCGCCATGTAGGCCGTGGCCTCGCACAGTGTCCTCGGCCTTGCGTCGGCCGGCGTTGAGCCCGTTGGAGCGGAGCGCCGGGTCGCTACGCCCGCGGGCGGACGGTCCCAGCGTCTGCCATCCGTCCGATCTCGAAGCTCGCCGTCCCGGTCGTCACTACGGGGTCCTCGGCCGCGAAATCCCGCAGGGCCTGTTCGTCGTCCGTCTCGACGACCGCTAGGCCGTATGAGTCCTCGTCGGTGAGCACGGGCCCGAACGCCACCATGTCTCCGCGCTCAAGGTACGGCCGCCAATGCGCGCCGTGGCGGGCCATGATCTGCCGTTCTGCGTCGGTGAGCGTCTGGGCGAAGCGGGGACGGGGCGCCTTCAGGCGCAGCACGAACACGGGCATGGGATCACTTTAGGTCTTCAGTCGGCGGCACGGCGCTCCTACGCGCATCGAGCCCCCAAGGGTCTGCGCCGGACGGCCCTCTACGCCGGAGCGGTCAGCCGCGCCACCAGCCCTGAGTCGGACGAGCGTTCTGTCGCCAACTCGATGGTGCGCTCCACGACGTCGGATCAGCCGAAGCAGTCGCCCGCGGCAGCTCTCACTGGGTGCTGCTGACACGGCGCAAGCGCAAGGCCTGACGGATCGCTTCATCTGGGTGCTCACCCGGCTCGTAAAGCGGCAATAGCAGTGCTCGGCTAACTTTGATGACGTCCACCGACGAGAGGAACGGAATGGCAAATCCGGTCGTACATTTCGAGGTAGTGGGCAAGGACGCCACGACGCTCATGAAGTTCTATGGCGAGGCCTTCGGCTGGCAGCTGGAGGACGTGATGGAGGGCTCGTACTACATGGCCAACACGGGCGGCGAGGGCGACATCCCCGGCGGCATCGGTGCCGCGCCCGACGGCGGCTCCGGGCACGTGATGTTCTACGTGCAGGTCGACGACCCTGCCGCGGCGCTCGAGAAGATCAAGTCGCTCGGTGGCAGCACCGTAAGCGAGCCGATGGATGTGCCCGGCGGACCAACAATCGCACACTTCGCCGATCCGGAGGGCCACGTCGTGGGGCTCGTCAAGGGAACGTAGAAGCGATCTTCACACCGGCGGCCGCATCCCGGCTCGTGCCAAGGCGCGGCCGTAGATGAGCGTGGCGCTCCTAGGGGCAGAGCACGACCAAGTGCAAGTCCTGTCCGATGGTCTCCGTGTCCGTGAAGCTGGTAAACAGTTGCCCTGAACGTCTCGTGCGATGCGGCGGCCGCCACCGCGATCTGAGCTTTGGCTTGGTCGCCATAGGAATCGTCACGCCTGACACCGCCCGGATCGCAAGAGCAATCGTCAGCGAGATGCGCAGTTTCCGCGCCAAGCAGGGCCGAGCCCGCGCAGGGAGGGAGGCTCGTCAGCGAACGAGAGCGGGGCTCTGGGCGGCAATGCTGGATCCGGCGGCATGCTCGCGTCGGATCCCGGATTGCTGTGAGTATCTGCGGCAATGGACACTGCGGAGCGCTTACGGCGCGCTCGCCTTGCGGCGCAGCGGCTGACGCCGGAGACGGCGTGTACCAGTGCCGAGGAGGCGGTGCGCGCTGTGATCGGCGTCCAGGCGCAGGACCTGCGCGCTGCGCAGCTTGCGCTGCGCTCGCGCGTTCCAGGCTTGACTCGCGGCGCCGTGCGTGCCGCGCCGCTGGTGCGTACGTGGACGGTCCGCGGCACGGTGCACCTGATCGCGGCGTCCGATCGTCCGTGGCTGCACGCGCTGCTGGCGGAGCGGAACGCCCGAACGTTCGGCGCGCGCTTTGAACGCTTCGGCATCGTCGATGAGGTCAACGCAATGCGCCGAGATGTCATCGAGCTGTGCGCCGAGCGGCCCCGCGACCGAGCGTCGCTGCTCCGCGCTCTCCTCGAGCGAGGCCACCCGTGGCTTGACCAGGGTCCGATCAACACATTCGTTCCGTGGCTCTCCACGCAGGGTCTGATCGTCACCGACATCGACGGCCTGTTGCACACGGCCGATCCGCCGCCGCCCGTCGACCACGACGAGGCGCTCGCGATCATGGTCACCCGCTACCGCGACGGGTACGGACCCTGCGACGCGACCGACCTCGCGAAGTGGTCCTCCTTGCCGATCTCACAAGCGCGCCGGGCGCTCGACGCGGCCGGAGCGCAGCCCAGGCTCGACGCGTGGCCCAATCATGAGCCGCCGCCCTGTCTGCTGCTCGCCGCGTTCGACACCCTCATGCTCGGGCATCGCACCCGCGAGCCGTTCGTGGCCGCCGGGCACGACCAGCACGTCCTGAAGGGCGGCGGGATGGTCAAACCCGTCGCGCTCAACCGCGGCGTCGCGACCGGCACATGGTCGCTCAGGAAGGGCCGGCCCGAGCCGGCGTGGTTCGGCCGGCCCGCACCGACAGCGGCGCTCGACCGCGAGGCCACGGACATCGAGCGCTTCCTCAGTTCCTAACCCGGCTCTTGCAGTACGCCGGTCGACAAGCGACATCGCCCGAACGCCAAGCTCGGGCGCCCCTTCCGCGCTTTGCGGAACCGGGACCGGATCTTGCGGCGAGTGGCGCGTGACGAGCAAGGGAGGTTTGGCGGCCGCGCCCGCGGCCATTTCGCGTGGTTGCCGCGGGTCCTGCTGGTCGTTCCGGGCATACGATGCGTGCGCGATGGAGGTTGTCACGCGGTATGCGCGTAGTGGTGATCTGCAGATCGCCTATCAGGTGGGCGGTGAGGGGCCGCTCGATGTGCTGGTCGTCCCGAGGTGGTTCTCGAACATTGAGCTCGACTGGGAACTGCCGCCCTCGGCGCGCTTTCTCACGCGGCTCGCGTCGTTTGCGCGGCTGATCCAGTTCGATCGACGCGGCGCGGGCATGTCCGGCGGGATCGCAGGGGCCACGCCGCTGGAGGAGCAGATCGATGATGTTCGTGCGGTGCTCGAGGCCGCGGGCTCTGAACGGCCGGCGTTGATTTCGTTTGCCGAGGGCTGCGCCTTGGCGGTGCTGTTTGCGGCGTCGCACCCTGACCTTGTTGACGCGCTCGTGCTGATCACGCCGACGCCGCGCGTGGTCCGCGGGGCGGGTTATGAGTGGGCGCAGAGTGTCGAGGAGCGCGCTGCGATGGTTCAGGCGGTCGTTGAGCATTGGGGCAGCAGTTCACCGCGGCAGCCGTGGGGCGGGTTCGCCGGTCAGGACGAGCAGCGACGACGGCTCCTCGCGCGCCACCGGCGCCTGTCGATGACCCCCGATGCCGCCGCCGCGTCGCTGGCGATGGTCGGCGAGCTGGATGTGCGTGACGCGCTTTCCAGCGTGCAGTGTCCGACGTTGGTGCTGCAGCGAGCGAACGACGCATTCGTCGACGAGCGCCACTCGCGCTACGCCGCGGCCCACATCCCGGGCGCGCGATACGTCGAGGTCTCAGCACGTGGCCAGGCCGCGGATGAGATCGAGCAGTTCTTGACGGGGGTACGACGAGCGGTTCTCAGCGACCGCGTGCTGGCAACCGTCCTCTTCACCGACATCGTCGGTTCGACCGACCGCGCTGCCAAGCTGGGCGATAGCCGCTGGCGCGCGCTGCTCGAACGTCACGATGCGCTCGTACGCGAGCAGGTCGAGCGCCACCGGGGACGGCTTGTCAAGTCGCTCGGTGATGGGATGCTCGCCACCTTCGACGGCCCAAGCCGCGCGATCAGCACCGCCATCGCGATTCGTGACGGTGTCCGCCGGCTCGGCCTGGACGTTCGCGCCGGTCTGCACGCCGGCGAATGCGAGCTGCTGTCCGATAACGACATCGGCGGCCTCGCCGTTCACATCGCTGCGCGCATCAGCAACCTCGCCGGCGCGGGCGAGGTGCTGGTTAGCAGCACCGTCCGGGACCTCATCGTCGGCTCCGATCAGATCCTCACCGACCGAGGAGAGCACCAGCTCAAAGGCATCACCAGATCATGGCGTCTGTATGCAGTCCAGACCTAGCATCCGGACCCGACACTCGCCAGAGACGCGACCGAGGCCACCGCCCCGAGCAAGCCGTCGCCCAGTTCCCTCCTCGCTGCGCGAACGGGGTACCGCTCGCACTGAATGCTGTGCCAGGTGCAAAGGAGTACTCGCCGCTGGCGCTTGAGGAGCGGCACGTCGCAGTAGGGCGGGCGTCGGCGTCGCGATGCCGCCTTGCTGCGCGGGGTTCCTCTCCTGAAGGGCTGCGCACACTGCTGTTGCGGGCGCGTCTCCTACGATTGGAGCCGCGGCTCAAAGACCACAACCGCGGTCTTCATGGAGCGACGCGCAGCGTAGCCGTCGAGGTTCTTGTCGAGCTGTCGCCATCGGGCCCACAGCCGGTCGCGCTCTTCGCCGTGTGCTGCCCGGCCGGTGACCTGACGAGAACCGTCGACGAGGTCCACGGTCACGTCGGGGTTCGCCTGGAGGTTGAGCCACCACGCCGGTTCGGCGTCGCCCCAGCCGTTCATCGCCATGGTGACGAGGTTCGGACCGTCTTCGAAGTAGCCGACGATCACGGCGCGGGCCCGGCCCGTCCGCCGCCCGACGGTGGTCAGGCGCATCGCGCCCCAACCGCCGGTCTTCGGTCGCCACAGACCAAGTCGGCCACCGGTCCAGCGGTACAGGCGGCGATGGGTGATCCAGAACAGCCGGATGAACCAGCGGGGAGGAAGGCGTACCTTCGCGGGTTTCGGGTCAGGCATGTTTCGACTTCCGTGCTATCGGCCTCGTATGCCGCCGAACGGTAGGAATAGCCTACGCAGTGATCGTCAAGAACCGCTGGCTTGAGGTGTGATGGCTGAAGCGAAGATCAGTACGGCTCGAGGCGAGTTGCCCGCCTATCTCGCGGCGCCCGCCGGCGAGGGTCCCTGGCCGGGCGTTGTGGTGATTCACGACGCAGCCGGGATGAGCGAGGACCTAAGGCACCAGGCCGACTGGCTGGCCGGCGAGGGGTATCTCGCGGTGGCGCCCGACCTGCTGTATTGGGGCAGGAAGTTCACGTGCGTGCGCGCGATCATCCGCGATCTCAGCGCACGCCATGGCAGGTCCTTCGATGATGTCGAGGCGGTCCGGGCGTGGCTGGCAGCGCGGAAGGACTGCACCGGCAGGATCGGCGTGATCGGATTCTGCATGGGCGGAGGGTTCGCGCTCCTGCTCGCCCCAGGCCACGGCTTTTCAGCCTCGAGCGTCAACTACGGTTCCGCCCCGAAGGACGCCGAGAGCTTACTCGCCGGCGCGTGCCCGATCGTCGGCAGCTACGGCGCCAAGGACCGGACGCAGCGTGGCGCCGCCGACCGGCTCGAGCGCGCCCTGACGCTCAACGGCGTCGAGCACGACGTCAAGGAATATCCCGACGCCGGGCACTCGTTCCTCAACGACCACCAGAGCGTCGTGTTCAAGATGCTGAAGATCGTCGGGATCGGCTATCACGACCCGTCCGCCCAGGACGCACGCCGACGGATCGCCTCCTTCTTCGATGAGCACCTGCACTCCAAGGACTGAGCGTCTCCGTCAGCGATTGGCAGAAGCTCGAGCGAGCCTCGACGTGCCTGCTTCCCAGCGTGGCGCGGACGCCTCCCTAAGCCCAGGCGGAGTGGTCACCGGGCGCACGGATTGACGCGCCCTGGCCACGCTTGCGATCGGCTGCAGGCGCCCGACGGGATACCCGGGGAGTCACGGAAGCAGGACCGATCCCCGGCGGCGGGTCGCGGTCCTGAGATTCGCCAATAGGAGGTGCCGAGGTGGCCTGGCCGCCGCGCCGTCGTTCGAATCCGATCGCCATCAGTGCCGGCTCGTTCGATCGCGATGATCCTGACGTCGCCATAGGCATCGTCCGATCAAAGGCGGCGCAGAAGCGAAAGCACTCGCTCCCGTTATGCGCGGTTTCCGCGCGACGCACGTCGGTCGTTCAGTCGTGCGACGTTCGCGTCGCGGCGCGAATGAGGTGTCTGGCGACCCAAACCCGGCGTCGGCGTGAGGCTCCAGTACGAGGCACCGCCGATCGGCACGCGGACCGGCTGCCAGCCTGCCAGCTGGCGATCGGGAACTCCCACAGCCGGCCGCCGGCCAGGGTGTGCGGGCCTGGAGTAACCGCCACGCGCTCCGGGATCACGAAAGTGTCCGAGGGCCTCGAGTCGTAGGCGAAGCCCTGCGCGACCAGCACCTCCGGCCACCACGGACATCGCGTTCACGCCGAACGTCGGCGCCCGGTAGCCCACCGGCCGCTTGCCGGTGAACTCCTCGATGGCCGCGCAGGCCGGGCGAACATCGGCCTCGAACTCGCAACAGCTCTGACCGAACACCAGGACATGGCCGTCGCCGTGACAGGCGCGCTCGTGCCCGCGCTCGACGATCCGCTGCACGAGCTCAGGGTGAGCGCGGGCGGCGATCCCGAGCAGGAGAGCGTGCAGCGCAGACCGAGCTCGTCGAACAGCTCGAGCATGGCCACGGTCTCGCGAGCCAGCGCCGGGCCGGGCTGACGCCAGTTCGCTGCGAGCTGGTGCCAATCCTCGAGGTCGGACGCTCAGCAGCAGGGGCAGGACGGCTGACTTTAGACTCGGGGGTATGGACTTCGGAGTCGGCTACTTCCCCACCCACGATGGACTCAGCCCGGGCGCGATCGCAGGACTGGTGGAGGAGCGCGGACACGAGTCGCTGTTCTTCGCCGAGCACACGCACATTCCGGCCAGCCGCGAGTCGCCGTGGCCCGGGGGCGAAAAGCTCCCCCCGAAGTACTTCCACACCTACGACCTGTTCGTCGCCCTCACCGCCGCCGCCGCTGCGACGTCGCGGCTCCGCGTCGGCAGCGGCATCTGCCTGATCGTGGAGCGCGACCCGATCACCACCGCCAAGGAGGTCGCCTCGGTCGATCATCTCTCCGGCGGGCGTCTGGAGTTCGGCATCGGCGCAGGCTGGAATCGCGAGGAGATGCGCAACCACGGCACCGACCCCCGGATCCGCATGCGCTTGATGGCCGAGCGGGTCGAGGCAATGAAGGCGATCTGGACCCATGAAGAGGCGAGCTACAGCGGCGAGTTCGTGAGCTTCGAGCGCATCTGGTCCTGGCCCAAGCCCGCCCAGCGCCCGCACCCGCCGGTGCTCGTGGGCGGCAACGGTCCCACCGTGCTGGACCGTGTGCTCGCCTTCGGCGACGCCTGGTTTCCAAACTACGGCCGTGGTGGTGGCGACATCGCCGAGCGGGCGGCAGAGCTGCGCGCCAGGGCCGACCGGCATATCGACGTGATCCCGATCGGCGTGCCCGCCGACCCAGGCGTGCTTGAACGGCTGGCCGGCGCGGGCTGCCGGCGCGCGATTCGCTGGCTCCCCTCCGGAGGCCTTGGCGCCGTCGTGCCGGCACTCGAGCGCTGGGAGTCCGCGATCGCGCAGTTCACCGGCGAGGCGTGACCCCGCAGCAGGCGCGGGAGCGGTTCGCCGCCGCGCGCGTGGCCCGGCTGGCCACGATCGATCCGAGCGGGCGCCCGCATCTCGTGCCAATCGTCTTCGCGGTGGACGGCGACACGGTCTACAGCGCTGTCGACGACAAGCCCAAGCGCACGACCCAGCTGCGGCGGCTCGGCAACGTCCGTGCCAACCCTTCGGTCTCCCTGCTCGTCGACCACTACGACGAAGATTGGTCGAAGCTGTGGTGGGTGAGGGCGGACGGAACCGGACGCGTACTCGAAGCCGGCACGGCCGAGGCCGAGCACGCAATCACGCTGCTGGCCGAGCGCTATCCCCAGCAGCGCGCGGTGGACGCGGTGCTGGCGATCGACGTGGCACGCTGGAGCGGATGGAGCTCGAGTTGACCGGCCAGCATCGGCGACAGCGCCGCAGGCGGAGTGATGGTGCGGGTGACCGTGCGGGCGCGGCCGTGCCGCAGGGGAGAACTTGAGGGCGATCTTCAGCGATCACCTGGATCGTCGCCATTGCGCTCGCAAGCTCGGCGACCGCGGGCCGATGAAAGGAGTCGTCAGCGGCGGCGCCGCCGCGTGCCTGCTTCACGCCTGAAGCAGAAGTCTGGGATCGGTGGCCGCAACGGCGACAATGCAGAAGCGTCGGTAGCGACCTACGAGAGTGCCGAGATCGTTCCGCAGCAACAGAGCGCTCGGTATCCTTCCGGACGTTCGCTTTCCCCTGACGGCGTCCGCGCGGGGCGCTTGCTCGTCCCGTTGCCCCGAGCGAGCACGTGCCGAATTGCCGGCGGAACAGAACTGGTGGGCCAGCGGGCTGCGCTATCGCAGGTCGTCCAACCGGGCGTCTGCCGGCCTCCACGCCGACAACGGGACGCTGCGCCGGCCACACCAGATGCGGCCTCAGCTTGGTGACTCAGCTGGCCGTCGGTCTGCGACGAATCGCGAACAGAGGTGCGCCGCACTCGGGGCAGTAGCCCTGCCAGCCGGCACGACCGTTGGGCAGCGTCACCTCCCGCGCGTCGGCGATCGCGACCTTCTCGCCGCAGACACATCGGCCCTGTGGGCCGGGCTCCGGCGCCTCTGGGTGCCTTGCGCTCGGTTCAACCATGGCCACCAGCATATTCCCGGGCGATTGGCTTTCTCGCGGGCGCTGCCAATCAACCTCGGCGGACTTGCGGCCGGAGCATCCGCTGGCGAGGCTCGTCGGCGCATTGGGTCTGTTGCGAGGGATTGCCCGGCAGTTGTCATGAGACGGTGACGTGCGACGTGCTGCTGGTCGCGGGCGCCGGTGGACGTGGTCACGATGATCAGGAAGGCAGGACCGCGCGACGCTCGTCGACGGAGGTCGGGGCCGTTTTACTTTTTGGCTTGCTCGAAGTAGGGGTTGGTGCCGGAGGCGTGGTCGGTGACGTCGACGACGCGGGTGATCTCGGAGACGGCCTGGGTGATCGCCACTTCGATGCCCTGGCTGAGGGTGACTGTGGCCATGCCGCAGCCTTGGCATCCCCCGCCGAGGCGTAGATAGGCGGTGGCGCCTTCGATGCCCGCGAGTTCGGCGTGTCCGCCGTGGCTGGCGATGCTCGGGTTGACCTCGCGGTCGAGCACGGCCGTGACGCGACGGGCGGCCTCGGTGTCCAGGCCGGCCCCGGCTGTTGTGGGTGGACCCGGGGGGCGGACGGCGGGACCGGCTCCCGGGCTCATCGGGAGGGTGGGAAGGGAGAGGGGTGGGGGAGGCGGCTTGTTCGGGTTGACGACCACGAAGCCGCCGCCCAGCCGGTTCTCGCTCCAGTCCACGGTGGCGCCGCGCAGCTTCTCGACGCTGTCCTCGACCACCACGATGGGGAGATCCCCTTCGTGCTGCACGGTGTCGCTGGCCCGGACCTTGGCCGCCGGTTCGAGCGACAGCGCGCTGACGTACTCGCCGTCGGCTATGCCGGTGATCCGTACCGATAGCACGCGACCGCTCGGATCGGGATCGGCGGCGCGGAAGTCGCGCACGCGCTGAAGCGCCGATGCCGTGATCGCGAGCAGGGCGGAGGCTGGGTCGGGCACCGATCTACGATAGCGCGGTGGACCGTCTTCTCCTGATCCTGCCGTCGGCCACCTACCGGGCGCCGGACTTCTTAGCGGCGGCGCGGGAGCTCGGCGTCGCGGTCACGGTGGCGTCCGAGCGCCGGGCGGCGATGTCGGCGGCGATGGGCGAACGGGCGCTCACGCTTCGCCTGTCGAACCCGGCAGTGGCGGCCGAGCAGATCGCCGAGCGTGCCCGGGCGACCCCGTTCGCTGCGGTCGTGGGCGTCGATGACCAGGGCGTGATGGCCGCCGCGCTGGGCGCCGAGCGCCTCGGGCTGCCCCACAACCCCCCGGGAGCCGTCGCTCGCACGCGCGACAAGGCGGCGATGCGCCGGGCGCTCGCGGAGGCCGGCGTCCCGCAGCCGCGCTTCGCCTTGCTGGCCTCCGGAGCCGACGTCGCGGCCGTGGCGCGTGATGTGGGCCTTCCCTGCGTCGTCAAGCCGCTGGGGTTGTCGGGCAGCCGCGGGGTGATCCGGGCGGATGACGCCGAGCAGGCGCGCTCGACCGCCGAGCGCGTCCGGGGGATTCTGGCCGCCGCTCAGGAGCCGCCCGGGGCGCTGCTGCTGCTGGAGAGCTACCTGCCCGGCGTGGAGGTGGCGATCGAGGGGCTGCTGCGGGGAGGCCGTCTGGAGGTGCTGGCGGTCTTCGACAAGCCCGATCCGCTCGAGGGGCCGTACTTCGAGGAGACGCTGTACGTGACGCCGTCGCGGCTGCCGAGCGCCGTCCTGGTCGAGGTCGAGGCGGTTACTGCGCGGGCGGCACGTGCGCTGGGGCTGCGGGAGGGACCGATCCACGCCGAGTTGCGCGTGGACGGCGAGCGGGTGAGCGTGCTTGAGCTAGCGGCCCGGTCGATCGGCGGGCTGTGCTCGCGCGCGCTGCGCTTCGGCGCTGGCGTCAGCCTGGAGCAGGTGATCCTGCGCCACGCGCTGGGCCTCGGGCTCGAGGACCTGGCGCGGGAGTCGACGGCGTCTGGGGTGATGATGATCCCGATCCCCGGGGCTGGCGTGCTGCGCGCGGTCGAGGGGGAAGAGGAGGCGCGGGCGGTAGAGGGCATCGGCGGGCTGGAGATCACGATCGCCCGCGGCCGCCCGGTAATGCCGCTGCCCGACGGTGACCGCTACCTGGGTTTCCTGTTCGCGCGCGCGGCGAGCGCCGACGCGGTCGAGCGCTCGCTGCGCGCCGCGCACGGCCTGCTGCGGATCCGGATCGAGCCGCACGCGCCCGAGCCGGTCGGCGCGCGCTAGCGTGGGTCACACGTGCGCGTCCTTTTGATCTCGACCTACGAGCTGGGCCACCAGCCGTTGCACGTCGCCTCGCCGGCGGCCGCGCTGCGCCGTGCCGGGCACGAGGTCCGCTGCCTGGATCTCAGCGTGCAGCCGTGGGACGCCGGCGCCCTGGAGTGGACACACGCGGTCGGCTTCTCGGTGCCGATGCACACCGCCATGCGCCTCGCGCTCAGCGCCGGCCGCCGAGTGCGCCGCGAGCATCCCGGGCTGCCGATCTGCTTCTACGGGCTCTATGCCCCGGTCAGCCGCGAGCTGGTCGAGCGTGAGCTCGCCGCGCGCGCGATCGCCGGCGAGTACGAGCCGGCGCTCGTGGCCTGGGTGGACGAGCTGGCAGCCCCGGGAGCGGGTGTCGTGGACAGCGACCGGCCGATCATCCACCTGCAGCGCGGCACCTTTCACGCGCCGGCGCGCGAGCTGCTCCCCGAACTCGAGCGCTACGCCCGCCTGGCGGTGGGCGGGGAGGAGCGGCTGGTCGGGTACGTGGAGGCCAGCCACGGGTGCGTGCATCGCTGCCGGCACTGCCCGGTCCCCGCGGTCTACGACGGGCGGATCCGCGTCGTGCAGGTCGACACCGTCCTGCGCGACGTCGAGTGCCTAGCGGGCATGGGCGCGCGCCACATCACGTTCGGCGACCCCGACTTCCTCAACGGCTGGCGCCACTCTCTGGCGATCGTGCGCGCCCTGCACGAGCGCTTTCCGGATCTGACCTTTGACTGCACGACGAAGGTGGAGCACGTGCTCGAGCGGGCCGGAGTGTGGGAGGAGATGGCCGCCTCGGGGTGCCTGTTCATCGTCAGCGCGCTGGAGAGCGTCAACGACGAGATCCTCGTCCGCCTCGACAAGGGCCACACCAGCGCCGAGGCGGTGCTCGCCATCGACCTGCTGCGCGAGCACGGAATCGAGACCCGACCATCGTTTATGCCCTTCACCCCCTGGACGACCCCGCGGGACGTGCTGGAGATCGTCGACTTCGTCGCCGCGCACGACCTGGTGGCCAACGTCGACCCGGTGCAGTACACGATCCGGCTGCTCGTGCCCGAGGGCTCGCTGCTGCTGGAGCGCAAGGACCTGCGCGAGCATCTCGGCCCCTACGAAGCCGAGCGCCTCTGCTACCCGTGGCGCTCAGCCGACCCGGCGGCCGACCGGCTGCAGGGCCGCCTTAACGCGCTCGTCCAGCAGAGCGCCGCCGCGGAGGAGCCGGCGGGCCTGACGTTCGCGCGCATCCGCGCGGCGGTACGCGAGGCGACCGGTGAGCCAGCCGTCGCGGAGCCGGAGCCCATACCCATGGGATCAAGCGAGGGAAGGCCCCGGCTCACCGAGCCGTGGTTCTGTTGCGCGGAGCCCACCGAGGACCAGTTCGGCCCTGTCACAGCGTGATGATGTGGTCCGGCGGGTTTCCCGCCAGCGCCGCATAGAGGTCAGGAAAGCAGCCGACGCGCACGCCTGCGACCGTTCCCATCGGTAGCGCCGCCCCGACCTCCCCTTGGGCCAGGTAGCGCTCCAGCGCGCACTGGTCACAGAGCATCAGCAGCATTCCGTGCTCGGCGGCCACCCGCCCGAGGCGCTCGCCCACGGGATCACCCGCTCGCAGCAAGTAGGTGTTGTCGTCAAAGAAGAACATTCCGACGACCTCAACGCCGTGCGTTCCCTGCTCCAGCTGCGGAAGGATCATCCTCCCGAGCTTGTAGCTCGCCGTGTGGCCGGAAGTGGAGAACACGTAAGCGACCTTCATCCCGACGGGAGAGTAGTCAAAAGCCGCGCGCACCGATTGCCGCGGTCTCGCCGTCGCGGTACGGCGGCGGGAGCCTGGGGAAGGACGCGGCGGCGCCTCGAGCCGCTGGCCGTTGCCGTAGACCCGTTAGCCAGCTGCTGAGAGGAGCCACACGTACGAGCAGGACGACGAGCGGTACTTTCTCCTCGACGGGCACGTTCACTTCACGCGAGGCTCCTGCTTGCCACGCTTTGCCGCTCAGCAAGCGCCGGCGTTTTCACCAGCCGGACGCCGGCCTCTGTTCCGCACCGGCCGGCGAGCAGCAGTCTCCACGGCGCCGTCAATCTGTGCTGCTCTTGAGGAAACTGAGCGCTCTGATCCGGCAGAACGAGACGCCTGCTTCCACGAACGAGCAGCACTCTCGCGGCGGTTCTGGCGCGGCCGCGGGGCTTCTGCTCTCGGACAAACTCAGCCATGGGACCCGCGAGCGCGCCGGCCGTGTCTGCGCTGGCGTTCTGGGAGGATATGTCGGATATGGAGATCGTCGACCTGTCGGTACCGATCGTCCCGAGCCCGCCGGAGACCCAGGATCTTCTCCGCACCGAGATCGAATTCTCAGACCACGTCGCCGGCGCGAAGCTGATCAGTGACATGTTCGCTGTCGGGCCGGAGTTGCTGCGTGACGGCGAGGGGTGGGCGGTCGAGACGTTTACGCGCCTGGGCACCCATAACTCCACCCACGTCGATGCTCCCTACCACTACAACTCCACGATCCGGGGCGAGCCCGCGCAGACGATCGACCAGCTTCCGCTCGAGTGGTTCTTCGCACCGGGCGTCGTGCTCGACTTCCACGATCGCGGCGACGGCCAAGCGGTCGAGGTCGGCGATCTGGAGGTAGCGCTCGGCGCCGTCGGGCACCGACTCGTGGACCGCGACATCGTCCTGATCCGGACCGGACGTGACGCGTTCATCGAGGAGCCGGACTACATGGCCCGGGGGCCGGGCGTCACGGCCGACGCGACGCGGTGGCTGTACGGGCGCGGTGTCCGGGTGATGGGCATCGATGCTTGGGGCTGGGATCGACCGCTGTGGATGCAGGCCGAGGAGGCGCGGGCCAGCGGCCGAACTGGCGTGTTCTGGGCCGCTCATCAGGTCGATCTCGCCTACTGCCAGATCGAGCGCCTTGCGAACCTCGGCCAGCTTCCCGCCACCGGCTTCACGGTCGCCTGCTTTCCATTGCGCCTGGTCAGGGCCAGTGCTGCGCCCGCGCGGGTGGTAGCAATCGTCGACTCCTAGCCCTCCGACTGCTACCAGCCTCACACCGAGCGCCTACGCGTCCAACGTCACCACCGCGGCGACCGGGCGAGTTCCGCAGAGCTGCCTATCGGCCAAGCGCTTGCCTGCCGCCAGCACCGGCGGACGCCTCAATCGTCGCCAAAGGAGTCGTTCGCTCCCGGACCGTCTGGATCGCAAAGGAGTCGTCGCGACGTGCGCGGTTTTCGCCGGAAGGAGGGCTCGGCCGGCGGGGTGGAGAACGGCGGGTGTGCATAGCCAACTCGTCGGGCTGGCTTTGGAGCGTCGGCGCCCCATTGGCAGCCCGCTGCCCGGAGCGCGCTGCTGCTTGACGCCTGGACCGGTCATGTCGGCACGGCTACTGTTCCGCGCGAGCAGGGGCAGTCTGCCCGCGCTCGTCCGCCGCCTGGTGTGATGGGCTGTTCGGGCGTCGCGGGCCGCGCGGCGTCCCGGTCGCCGCGCCCAGGGCGCCGTCCAGAGAGCTGGGCACACCGAACGCGGCCTCGGCGCCGAGCGCGCGAGGGCTCTGCGACGAGATGGCGACCGATCCGGCCGACCCCGGCCCGGTGGGTGTCGCTGATTCTGGTGTCGCTGCCAGTGGCGCACGCCGACCGGGTTTGTTGCGCTAGCCGAGGCCGGGATGTCGAGTCCACCGCAACCGCTGCTGCCTGCTCAGCTGCCGACGACGCGGATCCGTTCGCGCGAGCTAGGGCTGTCTTCGTCGGCCGCAGCGCGCTCGGCCGGGGACGCGTCTGCCGAGGCCGGCCGCGGTGTGCTGCGAATCAGCCCGGTGCTCAGCACGACGACGAGCGTGGCGAGCATTGCCGCCGAGATCAGCAGCAGCGCCAGCGTGTCGCTCGTCAGGTGCGCGACGGTGGCTGCGGTCGGGGCGCCGACCGCCTCGCCCACGGCCCAACCAAGGTTGAGCACCATCGTCGCGAGCGCGATCGCGACCCCGAGCCGCTCGGCCGTGTCCGTGATCACCGACATCGACGGGATCATTAGGCCGGTCGACGGCCCGCCGAGCGCGATCACCGTCAGGACCGCGAGGCCGAGCGCCGAGGCCGGAATCGGCAGAGCGGCGATCAGAAGCGCGGTCACCAACAGCCCAAGGGCGATCGGCAGTCTGGGGCCACGGCGGTCTACCAGCCGCCCGATCTGGGGCGAGGTGATGGTGGCGACGAGTGAGGCGAGCACGAACGTCACGCCGATCGCCACGCCCGATGCGCCGAGACGTGACAGGCGCAGCGGCAACAGCGTCGCCGTCGCCCCGATCATCGCGGCCTCGAGCACGATCAGCCAGACGCTCAGGATCAGCTGCGGGCTGCGGGCCAGCGCTCGCACCGGCGTGTGGCGCTCACGCTCGAGCGGCGGCGGTTCCGGGTGCTGGAGGGTCCAGGCGGCGAGCGCCAGCGAGACGGCGCCGACGCCGGCGAAGACGATCTCGGTCCCGACCGCAACCGCGAGCGTTCCCACGATCGGGCCGAGCAGCGTGCCGAAGATCGCGGCCGCCATCACCGAGCCGAGCACCTCGCCGCGGCGCTCGCGCCGCACGAGCGCGATCACCCAGGCGAGGCCGCCGCTCCATATGCAGCCGCATGCCGCGCCCTGGACGAACCGCAGGAGGTCGAGCGTCGCCATGTCGGTGGCGAACCCGAACGGGATGATCGAGACCGTGAACATCAGAAGACCGACGATCGTCGTGCGGCGAACGCCGGCACGCGTCGCGATCCAGCCGCCAAGCAGCGCGCCGGGGATCATGCCCGCGGGGTAGGAGGCCGCGAGCACCCCGATCGCCGGCTTGGAGGCGCCGAACTCGCGCGCGTAGTGGGGGAGAATCGGCGCGACGGTCGAGTACATCATCGCCTCGAAGCCGAGCAGGACGCTGATCACCAGCACGATCCGGCCCTCCGGGCCGCGAGCCTGCGACGCGACGCGGCCCGCGAGCGCGGTCACGTCCCTGTCACCAGGGCGGTCGCGAGCCGGCGCAGGCGCAACGAGAGCTCACCGCGGTCGCCCGTGGCCAGCTGCTCGATCAACAGCCCGTCGGCGGCTGCGATCAAAAGCTCGGCGTCGGCGGCGGGAGCGGTCGAACCGGCGGCCTCGAGCAGACGGCCGACGGCCACGAGATAGGCGTCGGTCCAGCGGCGGACGACCGCCCGCAGCGGCGGGCGCCGCGCCGCCTCGAGCAACAGCGCGTACGTGGCGATCATCGAGCCCCGGCGAGCCGGCAGCGTCTCGTCGATCGGATCCAGCACCGCGGCGACGGCCAGTTCGAGCGGATCCGCGCCGTCGCCGGCAACGACCGAGAACTCGCGAAGGCGCGCGATATCGCGCTCGGCGGCGAGCTCGAGCGCCGCCGTCAGCAGGTGTTCCTTGGACTCGAAGTAGTAGGTGGTCGACGCCAGCGGCAGGTCGGCGACCTCAGCCACGCGGCGGTGCGTGACCGCGTCGGCCCCGACCTCGCCGACGATCTTGAGCACCGCTTCGAGCAGCGCCTCGCGCCGGGCGGCACCGCGCGGACGGGGCATACAGGCTTGCGTCGCGGCCTCAGGCATGACTGGTACAAATGTACCAGTTGGTAGTACAAACGTACCATGTAGGCGTCCGCCCTGTGCAGAGTCTCTTCGGCCGCTCCACGACCAAGGCCCGGCTGGTGAGGTCCAAAGGCTCGTCTCCCGTGATCGGAATGTCGCCAGAGCGACAGCGCGACGTGAGGCGGCACGACCGTGAGAGCGATCGTGCGGGCAGCGGTGGACGCACGCGCGCGTCTTCTGACCGGGACGTCGAAGGGCGTCCAACGGGGTCTACGTTTCCGACTAGGATCGTCCTTAGATGCCCACCGGAAGCTTCTTGACCTCGCTGATCGGCGGCCAACTGGGTGGAGCGCAAAGCGATTTCGTGATCGTCGAGTGGGGGGAATCGGGAGAGTCTGAGCACAAGTGGATCGCGCCGCTGCACGTCCATCACGCCGACGATGAGGCCTGGTACGTGCTCGAAGGTGTCCTGCGATTCCGCATCGATGACGAGACGCGCGAGGTCGGTCCTCACGGTGCGGTGTTGGCAGCGAAGGGAACTCCACACGCGTATGGCAATGCAAAGCACGGTCAGCCCGCTCGCTACCTGCTGGTGACGACGCCCAAGATCCTGGCTCTTGTTGAGGCGCTCCATGCGCGCGGAGCTGGCGACTACGCAGCGATTTTCCGGGCTCACGATTCAGAGCTGCTCGACTGACCGAGCGCCCCGCTTCGCGCGGACTCGAGGCGAGCGGTCGCTGCCCCCAGCGCGCGCGATCACAACCGATGGCGAGCAGTCGTCCGGCACCGGGACCTCCCAACGTCTGCTGAGTCGCCATTGCGATGGCGCGCCGCGAGGCGGCGAGACGATAAAGGCGATCGCGGGACGCCGGCAAGCGACGCTTCGAGATTGGGGCGGACTCCTGCCCGCGGTGCTGTAACGCGAACAGCCCGAAGTACGCGCGCCTTGCGACATCGTGCTCAGGCGCATCGATGCCGAAGACACCGCACTCGTCGCGCGGTCGTCGCGATGATCGATGGAGTCAGACGTAGCGGTGAGGCAAGGATGACGTAGCCGTCGGCAGGAGAGATGCCTACGGCGACGTGCGCTTGCTTAGCGCAGCAACGGCGCCCGCGCTACCCGCCACCGTCGCCGCTATTGCTGGAACGACCGCGCGAACGGATGCGCTCGGCTACCCGAGCGGGTGGATATCGAAGAACGCGGTGCCGGTAGTCGTGCTGCTGCAGTGGTCGGTCTCGCCCGGAAGGCCGCCTGTCACCGAGCAGTTCTTCTTGGTGTCCAGCTTCCATTCAACCGTCCTGTTGACCCCGCGACCGATCCGCTCGGCTGTGCTGAACACGTGCGAGGTGAAGTCCTCGGCCAGCACCGCCAGGTTCAGCGTGTCCGCAGCCGACTGCCCGTCGCACGTCGACGGATTCGCCGACAGGGCGCCGAACGGGGCGATATCGAACTTCATGTCCTCGTTCTTGCGCTGTGTCGTCAGTCGCGCGAATGCCATCGCCGGGCCGTGATTGATCAGCACCCCGGTGCAGCCGCTGGCTCCACCGTACGGGACCTTCTGGCAGCTGTCGTTGTACGTGAAGCCGCTGTAGCGGAAGCTCGAGCCGTGCACGCTCGTCCGCTTGGCCCTCGAGATCGCAGAGTGGGTGGCCTTCGGGTTGAACGCGAACTTGAACTCGGCGTTCCAGGCCAGCTTGATCGTCGACGTGTGCTGGTAGGCCAGGAGGCCGTTGTTGATCTGCGGGCAGTTGGCGTTCTGCTGGAGCCCGGTGTCGCTGGACTTGAGGTAGACGAGGCCGGTGTAGCTCATCTGATACCCGATCGTGCCGGGCGGCAGCTTCGCCCCGGCGACCGCGTCGGCCCAGGCGAAGACGAGCGCGCTGAGGACGACCACGAGCAGTAGCTTGCGCATGAGCAGCTTTATATCAGCGAAGCGAGACCGCGCCGGCTCGACCGGCAAAGCAGCAGTGCCACCCTCCCTGCCGCGGCTCTGGCAATCGCGTGAAGGTGAGAGCCGGCAGCGCCGACTTCTCCCGTCGCCCATCTCGAGTGCTCGGTTGCCGGCGTCCCGCGATCGCCTTTATCGTCTCGCCGCCTCGCGGCGCGCCATCGCAATGGCGACGAGAAAGCATCGCAGCGATTCGCGCCGATGAGCGTCGGAGTGCGCGATCGCCTTCATCCGCATCGGCGTGCTGGCGAGACCCGGGATTGGTGCGAATACGAGGTCCGGGCCACGCCGGGGATAGCTGTGAGTCCCGTCGGGCGCAACCGCACGCGGCTGCCGACGATCCTTGTCGTGTGCTTGGTCGGCCAGCCCGCCTGCACAGATCCGGGCTCTGCGATGCTTCGTCGGCTTGCCGTCCAGTAACGAGGAGGAGATCGACTGATGCCGGGTCCATTGCAGGTGATCGCCGTGAGCTTTAGTCCCGGTTCTGACTTCCAGGCTCGGGTGTTGGCCGAGGTCGATCGACTGCAGGGCCGAGGGGTGTTGCGTCTGCTCGACGTGATCTTCGTCGCCAAGAATGAGGACGGCACGATCGAGCCCGTGGTCGTCGGCGGTGACGACGACGACCTTGGCGCTCTTCTGTCGAGTATCTTGCCGCTTGGCGGCGGTGGTCTTGTCGAGCCGACGGGGGACGTTGACTCGTCGGGTTTTGCTCTGGCTGACGCGCGGGCGCTGGCAGAGTCCCTGTTGCCTGGGACGGCGCTCGCCCTGCTGCTCGTCGAGCACGGCTGGGCGCAGGCGCTCTTTGACGCGGTCGCTGAGTCTGGTGGGGCGCTGTTGGGGGAGGGCTTTCTCACCGCCGAGGCCGGGTTGGTGGTTCGGGCCGAGGTCGCGGCGCTGGAGGAGGCGGCCGAGGTGATTGCGGTCGCGCAGGCCGCCGAAGCCCGGGCGACGCTGGCAGCTGTGGCGGCCCAGACCCAGGCAGCCGATGCGATCGCAGCTTCAGAGGCGATCGTCGCCGGTGCGGCCGCCGTCGCGGTTCGAGCATTGATCGACGCCGGCATAGTGCAGGAGGCCGCCGCCCACGAGGCCGTTGAGGCCTTAAACGCCGCCGGCCTGATCGTCGCGGCGGCAGACCAGGCCACCGCCGAGGCCGTCGCCGAGGACGCCGCGGCAGTGCGGACCGCCGACCAAGCAGCGGCGGAGGCGGTCGCCGGAGCTGCCGCGAACGTCGCCGCTGCGTCGATCACCGTGGCCGAGGCGCGAGTCCTCCGCTACCTGCCCACGCGATTGACCTTCGCGCTGATCGCGGACAAGCTGGGGATCTCTCGCTCAGCAGCAAAGGAACGAGCCGAGCGCGCCTACAAGAAGCTCGGGGTGCACAACCGCGCCGATGCGGTCAAACGGGCCCGCGCGCTGGGGCTGATCGACTGACCCTCGACACCTTCCCTCAGGCAGCCGCGATGCCGTCAGTTACCGAGCGGCCATACACGCGGCGCCGAACCAACTTCTGGGACGGTAAGGCCGGGCCGTCGAACCGCTGCACAGCAGTTCGCAGACCCAGGCGCTCGATTACGGTGCACGCCGGACCACCGGTTGCGACGGCGACCCGGGATGAGGCACCGCGCTCTCCCATGCTGCGTTCGGTGAGCGTTCCCGATCGCACGCCGATGAGAACCGCTGATCCGTCGAGACCGCACCGGCAGATCTGCTCTTGCGAGGTCTCGAACATTCGGCCTCTGCGCGCCCGCGGCCTCCTCAGCGCGGGAACGCGCACCTCGCCGACGATCGCTTCGTCTGTCGGCGAGGCAGTCAAGACGCGAACGCTTCGGCGACCGTCTGATCGCCCGGGATCACGCCCGCTCGCGGCGCCGGTTCGCATCCGAGTTCTCCGCGTTGCACCACTCTGACCGCGATGGCGGGAGAGTGTTGAGTGTCGATCATTTGCGGCAGCGCAGGAGGATGACCGCGAGAGGGTGGCGTCAAGCTTTAGGTCGGCGCCTCGTTGTCGTCCATCTCAGTAGCGAGGACGGATGGCGTCGACGGCCCGCTTGGACAAAGAAGGAGTAGTGCTTCGTGTGGGTCGGCCGGCGGCGCATCGTCCGCCCGAGGCATCGGTTCGAGGCGAGCGCCTACGCCGCTGTGCAGCCTGGTCGATGCTACGGTTCGATTGTGTCCCCACGTTGGCCTCTCAGCCGTGTGGTCGCGCTGCTTGCGGTGGCGTTTTTGGCGGCCGGAGCCGCGGAGGCGAAGCTGACGAATTACCACATCGTGCTTGGTAGATCGATCGGCGCGGTTTCAGTCGGCATGACCCGCGCGCGTGTCGAAAGCCTGCTCGGCCCTGGTCTTCTGATAGGCCGAAAAGGGGTGCGCGTCGAGCTTTGGTCGAAGCTGGGCCTGACCTTCTTCTTCAAAGGCTCCTCGCGATCTGCGAAGAACTTCGGCGGCGAGACGCGCAACGTAGGCTACGAGACACCGCAGCACATCCGGGTCACCTCGACCACCGCCGAGGTTGAGGGCGCCTATCCGTCGCTGCATTGCGCCGCCAGCCAGGACAGCAACCCCGACCGTCCATGGAAGAGCTGCACGCGCCACGGTCCGAGCGGGCGCGTCACGATCTTCTACTTCGACGCGCAGGGGATGGGCGATGTCACCAGGATCGCCGTCGGTGCGAGCTCGATCGCGTCGATGCCGTAGCGCGCGTATTTGAGGCCTCAGTACCTTCCACGAGACTTCCCCCGCCAGTCGATCGCAGAACGCGGCTCGGGCACGTCGCTCGCTGTCGCCCCGCTCGACGACCAACGTCTGATCTGGCGTCCAGTCCGCTTCTGCCTTGAGCGCAAACGGACACTCTCACGCGCGACGCGGAGAGTGCTCCAACGGGCTACATTCAGTCGTCTGCTCGACGCGCGGATAGCTTCTCCCTTGCGCCGAATCCGGCACTCCTCCGGACGACCGCATTCGCGATTCCGCCGCCTCGCCCCCTGCGACCGCAATGGCGACCTTTCGATGGCCGGGGCGGACGCGGTAGGCGCCGCGGCGGACGAGTGGATTCGCCTGGGCCTTGCGACGCCGGGCCTCCCCGACAAACTGAACCACGCGATCGGCGCCGTCTCTGGTGGCTGCTCCGCGCGCGAAGGAGCGACCATCTCTGCGGTCTCGGCGGGCCTGCCCGCTGAGTACTACGCGACGGACGCCAGCGGACGAGAGGCCCGACGCGCCGGGTCGTGCATGGCGCCGGGCCTACCCGACAGTCTCAGCGCACGAGCCCGAGGCTGGCGGCACGCCGCGCTCGTCGTGGCCCGTTGCGATCAGGACGCCGGCATGTCCCTCCGCCGGATGCGATCGTCGAGGCAGTCGGCGAGGGCGGCTGGCGAGCTCGGCGTCGCCGAGGGACGCGCTTGGTCGGCGGAGGAGCGTGTGCTCTGCGGACGCTCGCGTCGCGAAAGCGATTGTGTGAGAGGGGTTGTCGGGACGCACTGCCCGGAGGACCATGGGTTGGTGCCTCACCTGTCGACCAGCGCCACGCGTGGCGCTGGCCTGGTCCTGGTCCTGATCGCCTCCGGGGTGGTCGTGCTGACGGCGATCAGCGCCCCCAACGGCAGCACTCCCCGCGGCCCGACGCTGGGTGGCCACCGACTTCCGGCGGCGCCCCGCCTCTCCGACCGCGACCGGCTTGCGGCGGCGATCGACCGTGCACAGGCGGTGATCGATGACCCGTCAAGCACCGGCCCGCAGATCGCGAGCAGCGCGCTGGCCGAGCAGCTGGCGGCGCGGCGACTCGCCGGCGATACGCGGTCCGGGCGCCGCGCGGCCCTCGCTCTGCTGACGCCGCGGGCTCGGTCGAGCATGAGCGCGGACCTTGCCGCCGCCTCTGCGCTGTCGGCGATCACCACGCGACCGCGCAACCTTCCGCGGTGGAGGATCCTCCCGGCGCTCCCGCCGGACACGCTGCGAGGGGACTTTCAGCTAGCGCAGACGCGATCCGGCGTCCCCTGGCAATACCTGGCGGCGGTCGAGTTCATCGAGACCAGGTTCGGGCGGATCGACGGGGTCAGCACCGCCGGCGCGCAGGGGCCGATGCAGTTCCTCCCCGCCACCTGGGCGCGCTACGGCGTCGGCAACATCCGCAACCAGCGCGACGCGATCCTCAGCGCCGCGCGCTACCTAGTCGCGAACGGGGCTCCGCGACATCTGCCGGACGCTCTCTACGCCTACAACAACAGCGTCGGATACGTCCGAGCGGTCGAGGACTACGCCGGCTGGATGCGCGCCGACCCGCGCGCCTATTACGGGTACTACCACTGGCAGGTGATCTACGACCGCGCCGGCGGCGCGGTGATCCTCCCGCTCGGCTACCCGCGAACGCGCCCCGTCCCGCTCAGCTCCAGCCGGTGAGGAGCTGCGGCGTGGGGCCCATCCGGTCTTCCTGGGAGGACCGGTTTCTGCCGGTCCCAAGATGAGACGAACGATGGCTGAAGGAGAGCATCATGCCCGTCGTGGCTGGCGTGAAGATCACACGCGGTGACACTGGCTGATGGCGACCTACGCCCTCATCCACGGCGATCGGGAACCGGACCGAGCTCATCCTCGTCGCCCAGTTCCGGGCCGGTTTCACCGCCCCCTTGGTCTGCGCGCGAGTCCCGGTCAGATTGATGGTCCTGCTCGCCGGGATGGTCCCGTTGCCTGGCGAGAGAGGCGACGACTGGACGGCGAACACCGGTTACCCTGGTACGACGGTGGACGGCGACGAGGTGGCGATCTTCTACCACGATGTCCGGCCCAACATCGCGGCCGACGCGCTCGCGCATTCGCGCAGACAGACGGATGCGGTTGGGCGCGACCCCTGGCCGCTTGACTCGTGGCCGGACGTGCCGACGAGGTACCTGCTCTGCCCCAATGACCGCATGTTCCCGGCCGTCTGGCTCCGCCGCGTGGTGCGGGAGCGCCTCGGCTTCGAGCCCGACGAGATCGAGAGCGGACACTGTCCGGCACTCAGCCGCCCGCGAGAGCTTGCGGTGCGCCTGGAGGGCTTTCGGATGGCGCTCGCAGTGCCATGAAGGCGAAGCGGGGGATCTTCCTCGCCCCCTTTGACGAGTGCGTCGATCCGACCACGCTTGCCGATCTCGCGCGCGAGGCCGAGGAGCGGGGGTGGGATGGCGTGTTCCTCTGGGATCACGTCAACTATCGGGCGCCGGTCCGCGCGCTCGCCGACGCCTGGATCGCGCTGGCCGCGATCGCGTCTTCAACACAGAGAATCCGCCTCGGTCCGATGGTCACGCCGCTCGCGCGGCGGCGGGTGCAGAAGGTGGCGCGGGAAACGGTGACGCTCGACCACCTGAGCGCGGGACGCCTGACGCTCGGCGTCGGATTGGGCAGCGATCGCAATGGCGAGCTCGAGCCCTTCGGCGAAGCCGTCGACCCCCGCGAGCGGGCGAGGCTGTTGGACCAGGCGCTCGAGAGACTCAACGCGTTCTGGGACGGTGAGTTTGAGCCGACCCCGGTCCAACGGCCGCGAATCCCGGTGTGGGTCGCAGCCCGATGGGGCACGCGGCGGCGTCCGATCGAGCGCGCTGCGCGCTGGGACGGGGTCTTCCCCATCGACCTTCCGGAGCCGGATGCTCTGAGACAGATCGTCGCGGAGATCCATGTGCTCCGCGGGAGCCAGAGCGATCCGTTCAACGTCGTGGTGGAGATCGCGGCTGGCGAGCCGACCGCTCCTTGGGTCGAGGCCGGGGCAACCTGGGTGCTAACCGCCTTTGACTCCCAGCCCCGCTTGGCGGAGGTGGCCAGCGCGATCGCAGCCGGGCCGGATTAACACGGCATCAGCACAGCCGGCAGGCACCCCCTACTGCATCGGAGGGTCGCAAACCCGCATTTCCAGCCACGACGCGGCGAGGGAATCGAACCTTCCCACCCGGGGATCGCCTGGCCATGCCAGGTGTCAAGGCCGCCCCACATTCGCAGAAGGACCTATTTTGCAGGAGTTGCGTTCACGCGATTCTGGTTTGCGGAGATTGGTAAGGACGCGCTTTAGGGAGTGCTGTTACGGTCGCTACCCGGGAGCAACGGCCTGACGCAATGCGCTCAGTCGCCGCGACATTCTGAGAACCGCTACCGCGAAGGCCGCTCCGTGAACCTCGAGCTCGACCCGTCGGAACCCGCCCGTGACGCCGACGGCGAGCGTGACTTGCGCGTCGCCTCGATGCGCCGCCGGATCGCCGTCAGCGTCGGGGGGAGCCTCGTCGTCGCCGCCCTGCTGGCCTACGTGCTCGCCGGGCGCGGTGCGCAGTTCAGCACGGCACTGCGGACGGCCCCGATCATCCTCGTAGCGCTCTCGGTGCTGCTGCAGATCGCCGCGTTGCTGACCCGCACCGAGGCATGGGCGATCTGCGTCCGGGCCGCCGGCGGCACGGCCAGCCGCCGCGTGCTGTTCCGCTCGGCCGCGTTCGGCTGCATCGCGAGCATCGTTAACGGATCGGTCGGCATGGCGGTGCGGATCACGTCCGTGCGCCGGGCCGCCCCGCAGACGACGCCGCGGGCGCCGGCCCTGGTGGCCGCCGAGGTGCCGATCATCACCGTCGAGTTGGTCCTGGTGGCGATCTTCTCGTTCACGCTCGTGGCGCCACTCGGCGTCCCGCTGTGGGTGCCGGCGCTCATCATCGCGCTGATGGCGTGCCTCATCGCCGTGCTGCGCCGCGTCTCGGACCGTCACCGGACCGGGCTGGGGGCGGGCCTGGCCGTCCTGCGCATGGAGAGCCGCGGCCGCCTGATCACCTTCGCGCTGCTGGCCGTGTGCGCCCAGGTGCTGCGCAACTGGCTGATGCTCCGCGCGATCGGCGTGCCAGTCTCAATCTTCGACTCGATGGCCCTACTGATCGTCATGTTCACGGTCGGTCAGCTGCCGATCGGCCCGAGCACCGGGCCGGCCGCCGCCGTCCTCATCCTCGGCGCCCACGGTGTCGCCGCCACCGCCGCCGCCGGCGTGCTGATGACGCTCACCGGCATCATCGGCTCGCTGATCTTCGCCCTCTGGGCGATCTCCGACCGCATCGTCAGCCGCCGTCGCACCGTCGCGGCACCGCCCGTGGTGGCGCCGGTCCGGGCGCCGCCAGTCGTTGTGCCACAGACGTAGCGTTCTACGCCTGAAGTGCCAGGGCACCCAGCAGCGAACCGAAGATGACGCTCGACGCCCCTCCGAGGGGCACAAGCGAGTACGGCCCGGGCCTCGCAGCCATCTCCCAGCTTCTGTCGAATTGACTGGGCTGGCACGATCCCTTCCGTCCTGTGACAGCGCCCGGCGCGGGACCGGTATAGACACTATGGAGGACCGGCTCGTTCGGAGTCGAAGGTAGTCGGCACCCCCGCGTAGCGGGGGTGATGTTCGTGTCGAAGGTTCGAGCTTCGACGCGGGCCACATCTACGAGGAGGTACCGACATGCCTGACGGTATCCGTTGGGTCGGTCTCGACGTGCACGCTCGCGAGTCGACGATCGCTGTCTTTGACCAGGCCACGGGCGAGGTGACCACCAGGCGGGTGGTGGGCCGCCCGCACGAACTGCTGCCGTGGCTACGCGCCGTGGAGCGCCCGGCCAGGATGGTGTATGAGGCGGGCCCGACCGGCTATGGGCTCGCGCGCCGAGCGCTGGCGGAGGGGATCGAGCTCGGGGTGTGCGCGCCGGGGAAGACCGAGCGCCCACCGCAGGACAGGGTCAAGACCGATAAGCGCGACGCGATCCGCCTCGCCAGGCTGCTGGCGGCGGGCGAGCTGACGCTGGTCACGATCCCCTCGGTCGAGCGCGAGCAGCTGCGTGATCTGGTGCGCTGCCGGGAAGACATCCGCGTGGATCTGATGCGCGCCCGGCACCGGATCGGGAAGTTCCTGTTGCGCCGCGAGATCTACTGGGAAGGCGCCGGGGAGGCGTGGACGCGCAAGCACCGCTCGTGGCTGACCTCGGTCCGGTTCGCTGATCAGGCCTCACAGGCGACGATGGCGGACTATCTGCACGCGCACGACGTGCTGATCGCACGCCGCGACCAGGTCGAGGCCGAGCTCGCGAAGCTCGCGCTCACCGCTCCGTGCGCGCACACGGTCGCGCGGCTGCGATGCCTGCGCGGGATCGACACGCTCACCGCGCTCGGGCTGTGCGCCGAGATCGGCGAGTGGGACCGCTTCGATCACCCCGACCAGCTCTCCGCCTACCTCGGGATCGTCCCCTCAGAGCACACCAGCGGCAGCCAGCGGCGGCTCGGGTCGATCACCAAGGCCGGCTCGACCCACGCCCGCCGGCTGCTGGTCGAGGCCGCGCACCACTACCGCCGCGGCCCCGCGGTCGGCGAGGCGCTCGAGCGTCGCCAACGCGGGCACGCACCCGAGATCATCAACATCTCCTGGAAAGCGCAACGCCGCCTCAACGCCCGCTGGCGCCAACTCAAAGACACGCGCCGCAAACCCGGCGCGATCGTCGCCGTCGCGATCGCCCGCGAACTCGCCGCCTACTGCTGGGAGATCGCCACCTGCACTCCCCATCCCGACCCGGTTCCGCCGACATCCCTGCCGGCGGGCGACCCCCTCACGCACGCCACCTCGCTCCCACCCAAGCACACACCAACCACCCGCAGGAGACTCACCAACTCACGCTAACCCCTTCCGACACCCCGTTACGGCTGGCGAGGCGGCCCGAGCATCCCGGCTCGCGCACACCAACTCCGCGATCCGTCGCCTGAGCACCCGCCCCGGGCGGGCGCGCTCGACAATAGACAGCGGACGTGCGACGAACAAAGGTCTTGGGACAGCCCCCGAATATGAGCATGACCACCGTCGCGAACCCCGCGGACGCCCGGACCGCCCCGCAAGCCGCAACCACACCAACCGCGCACCACCAACCAGACATGGCCATCAACCCCTACCCCTTGACACCCGATCCTCCATATGGGCGACTCAGGACTCGTGAGCCGGCGCCGGCGCCAGACGATTGCCTGGCCACGTAGGCGATCGCCGGCTCGGAGACCGTGCGAACGAGTCCTTTGGCGACAATCCGGGTGACCGGGTGGTCGTCAGCCATGCCGTCGCTGCGAGCGACAGCAGAGTCGCCGAGAGCGCTCGTCAGCCTCACCGGCGCTGGCAGATGAAAGACGTCCGGGCAGTTCTTCAATCGCTCCGACCTTGCGATTCGGTGCGCGTCGTCTTCGTGGCCGGCGGTCTTCACAGAGCTCCCTGACACGTGTACGTCCGTTCTTTGGAGCCTTGATCGCACGCGATCCAAGCGGTGAGTCATCGCCAGCGCCTCGGCTCGCTGCCGCAATTGGGCGCTTTGAATCTGTGCTCGCGGTGGGGTGGGCTGAATCGCGTTCTCGGCCTTCAGTGGATATCCCCGAGGGGAGTCAGCCGATCGCACTGTTGCGCTGGGCGCCGGGAAGGAGTTAGAACAGAAGGATTCGACGACGTCGGAGGTGAGGACATGAGAAGTGCGCGAATGACCGGCCCGGCGGGGGTGGGGGATCAGATTGAAGCGCGCGGACTGCATGGTCGGCCGTCGCGGCGCGGGAAGGTAGTCGAGCTGGTGGGCAGCGCGGGCCACCTGCACTATCGTGTTCGGTGGGATGACCAGCACGAGTCGATCGTCTACCCAAGCGATGGCGTGATCATCACTGCGCGGGCGACTGGCCGAGGTGCGCTGGCCGAAGAGAGTGACTAGCTGACAGCCCCGTGTGGGCCGGGGATCCGTGGCTCATCACCAATGGCGGGCGCGCCGTGGTCTTGGGGCCGCGCTGCTGGGTGTGGGGGACAAGCCTGGACTTGTTGTCGAGGTCGCCAACGACCCTGTGGGACTCATCGCGGCTGGCGGAGCGCGCTGCGGCATGTCCTTCACAGAACGTTTATGCGGATCGTCCGTCTTTGCCCGCGGTCTGAAGGCCAGGTGTGCGATCGTGAGGGGCGTGATGTGACCAACAGCAAGCGGAGCAGCGCATGAGTGCGGGCAAGATTGGCCAGGTGGAGAAACGATCGGGGAAGCGGGCCGATGGATTGGCGAGCCGGAGCACGCTGACCGTGATCGACAACCGCACAGGGGAGTGGTTCGAGTTGCCGATCGACGACGGTGCGATCCGCAGCTCGGAGCTAGGACGGCAGGCGGGTGGGCTCGCGCTATACGACCCGGGCCTTTCGCGCACGGCCGTGTGTCGCAGCGCGATCACGCACATCGATGGGGAGGCCGGGATCCTCCAGCACCGCGGCTACCGGATCGAGGCGCTGTGCGAGCGCTCGAACTTCCTCGAGCTGGCGTATCTGCTGATCAACGGGGAGTTGCCCACCGCGGGGCAGTACGAGTCGTGGCTGCACGAGATCGGCACCCGCAACTTCGTCCACGAGAACGTCAAGGGCTTCATCGAGGGATTCAGGTATGACGCGCCCCCCATCGCGATGGTGGCCGCGTCGGTCGGTGCACTCTCCAGCTTCTATACCGACGCCGACCAGGTGTACGACGACGAGGCCCGGGAGCTACAGGTGGTCCGCCTGCTGGCGAAGTTGCCGACCCTGGCGGCCTTCTCCTACCGCCACCTGCAGGGGCTGCCGTACGTGCACCCCGAGGACCACCTCAGCTACACGGGGAACCTGCTGTCGATGATGTTCCGGATGAGCGAGCTTCGCTACACCCCGGACCCGGTGGTCGAGCGCGCGCTGGACGTGCTGCTGATGCTGCATGCCGACCACGAGCAAAACGCTTCCACGACCGCCGTGCGCGCGGTCGGGTCCACGCATGTGAATCCATACGCGGCCGTCGCCGCCGGTGTCACCGCGCTGTCGGGCCCGATGCGCGGGGGAGCTGCCCAGGGGGTGCTAACGATGCTGAGGGGGATCGGATCGCCCAGTCACGTACCCGAGTTCCTCGCGCGCGTCAAGTCAGCGCACGAACGGCTGCTGGGCTTCGGCCATTGGGTCTACAAGACCTACGACCCGAGGGGGCGTGTGCTCCGCCGGCAGCTTGAGCAGCTCTACGAGCACCGCCGGCCCCACCCCTTGTTCGCGATCGCCGACGAGCTCGAACAGCAAGTGCTCGACGACGAGTACTTCACCTCCCGCCGGCTGTACCCCAACCTCGATCTGTACTCCGGCCTCACATACGAGGCGCTCGGCATCGGGCCGCCAATGTTCCCGGTAATGTTCGCGCTCGCCCGCAGCGCTGGGTGGATCGCGCAGTGGGTCGAGATGGTCAGGGACCCCGAGCAGACGACGTTCAGGCCGCTTCAGCTGTACACAGGCGCGCTCGACCGCGAGTACGTGGACGTCGGCGAGCGCGGCTGAGCGCCGGCCGCGCTCGGCGGCGAGCTCGCTGACGGTTGCACCACGAGCCTCGCGGCGGCGGTGACACTGGCCAATCACACGAGCACGCGGGTGTCCGCCTAGGCGCGAGGCGTGCTCCTCCGCTGGAACAATCGCAGCGATGCCTCGGCTCCAATCTTCACTTCTCCTTGGTCGCCCACGCGGCGGTCTCGGTCCGACCGCCCCGTTCCGCGGGACGCGGTAGCCCCGCCGCCATGACCGCTTTCAGGCGTCACGGGCCACACGCGTCGACGTCTCGGCGACCGCCTTCGTCCGAAGACAGGAGTCCGCCGCGGGAGCGCCGGCGGGACGGTTCGCTGAGAGCGCCGCGCTCGATCGCCCGCACGATTGCATCCGTGGCCTCGCCGCTCTAGATTCGGCTATCGCTTCGGCGACTTTGCGATCGTCCGACTCGCGCCGGCGAGAGAGGGAAAGCGATCGTCGGTTCTGCCGCGCGCGGCGAGGGCGCTCCGCCGGAGCCGGTCGCGAGCGCAATGTACACAGCCGGTCGAAAACTCGGCCGTCCAGGCCGGTCGAAAGCGAAGCCACTTGAGGCTTGAGAGTTGACACACGTGAGCGCTGACTGCGCGACCGCTCGATACTCGGCCGACTCGTCCGGGAAGCTGACATTCGTCTGCTCGCCAAACCGGCTCCAGTTGCTGATCCCGTCGTCGTCACTCATCGTCGGCACCTTCTCTGTCGCTGCGGTTCCGAGTTGAGACCCGGTTGAAGCTCGGGAACTCATCGGCCGGCAGAGCGTCTGGGATCTGGCAGCTACGCTTGGGCGGTGCCGCTCCCGCGCTTCCTGAAGGGCCCCGCTGCCAAGGATCAGCCCGTGTCGATCGGCGATCCGCGCCTCGAGGGCTGGGAGACGGTCACTGCGTTCGAGGACCTGAAGACGGCGTTGGCGTGGCGCGATCAGCTCCGAGCGATGGGTCTGGACGCTAGTTGCGTCGCGGATCGCCCGCTCGACCGGATCGGGCGGGGCGATATCTACCTGGTCGTTCCGCCGCAGCAATGGTCGAGAGCTACCGAGATCGTCGAGAACCTGGACTGACGCGCGAGGGGCTCTACTTGCCGGTCGTGCGATGCATCGCAGGATCTTCCTCCGCGCGCTCGGATAACGCCCTCGGATGAAGGGCGCGAACCGCAGACCCCTGTCCGGCCGTCACGCCCCGGCGGTGCACGACGGGGTTGCGGGCGCGCGGGATGCGTTGCGCGACAGGCCCAGCCGGCGGATGCGGCTTCTCGCTACGTCAGCGCCCCGAGCACGAGCGGTATGACGGCGCGCGCGCCAGCGTGGCGAAGCTGGCCGCCGACCATCGCCAGCGTCCAACCTGAGTTGCGGCGATCATCGAGCAGGGCGCCGGTACCGGGGGGCGGTTTAGCGATGACCTTGAAGGCGCCGCGTACGTTGGCGGCCTGCTGGGTGGCGTTGGCCATCTCGCGCTGAGGCGGGCGATCTTCGATCCGCTTCACGAGCTCTACGTGCCGGAGTCCGAGCTCGGCAGCAACGCGTTCGGCCAGCCGGGTCATCAGATCGCCGAGGCGCGCGCTGGGCACGCTGGTGATCCAGGCGACCGGCGGTCTCGCCCCGCGCACGAGCTCCGCGAGCCTGCTCACAACCTCGTCATCGAAATCTCCGATCCGGAACCCGCGCTCGATCGCCGGCCACCAGCCACCGTCGCCGAAGCGCGCGAGTGACCACCCGGGCGCGGTACGCAGGTCCTCGGGAATCTTGCGCATCGTCCCGGCCGCGTCGGGCGCCATCTTCTTCGCCTCCAGCTCGATCGGCTGGGAGCGCAAGTGGCGGCCGGCCTGCTCGACCAGCTTCGGGTCGGGCGGGTGGGCGAAGCGTGGAGCGGTGCACACCGAGCAGCGACCGCAGTGCCGCGCGTCCGGGTCGTCAAGCTCCTCCTGCAGGACTCGCATCAGGCAGCGGCCATCGGCTCCAAACGCGGCCATCGCTTTCTGTTCGGCGCGGCGCAGCGCTGTGATTTGCGCGTATCGCTGTTCGTCATAGCTCCAGTCCGCGCCGGGGATCGCCTGCCAGCGGGTGCCGTCACGGCGGACCGCGCCCTCCACGTCAAGGATCTTCAGCATCGCTTCGATGCGTCCCATGCCGAGGTTCACCACGGCCATCAGCTCTCGCGTTGTGCGCCCCTCGCGGCCGGCGTCATGGAGCTCTACGAGCACCGCCTCGACCCGCTCACGATCAGGAAACGCCCGCTCGATGAAGAAGTCCTGAATCCGGCGGTCCTCACCACCGCGCAGCAGGACGACGTCCGCGTGATCGACCGCGCGGCCGGCACGGCCCACCTGCTGGTAGTAGGAGATGACGGAACCCGGCGCCTGGTAGTGCAAGACAAAGGTCAGATCGCCCTTGTCATAGCCCATTCCCAGCGCGCTGGTGGCGACGACGGCCTTGACCTCGTTGCGCCGCAGGCGCTCCTCGGTGACGAGCCGATCCTCGCTGTCGAGCTCGCCGCTGTAAGCCAGAGCCGGGAGTCCGTTCGCGTTCAAGAAGGCCGCGACCTGCTCGGCGTCGCGCTTGGTCAGCGTGTAGACGATCCCCGAGCCGGGAAGCGTCGGCAGCTGCTCGACGAGCCATGCCAGCCGCTGGGCGGGACGCGGGAGCTCGAGGACCTCGAGGCGCAGAGAGGTCCTGGCCAGAGGACCCCGGTAGAAGCGCATCGGCTCCCCGTCGTGCGACGCGAGCTGCTCCAGGACGTCGCCGACGACACGGTCGTTCGCGGTCGCTGTCGTCCCCAGCACCGCGACGTTCGGCCCGAGGGCCGCGAGCATGTCGCGGACGCGCCGGTAGTCCGGACGGAAGTCATGCCCCCAATCCGAGATGCAGTGCGCCTCATCGATCACCAGCAGCCCCACCGACGAAGCGAACAACGGCAGCATCTTCTCGCGAAAGCGGGGGTTGTTCAGTCGCTCCGGGCTGATCAACAAGAGGTCGATCGAGTCGGCCGCGAGAAGATCGCGCACACCGTCCCACTCCTCTCGGTTCGTGCTGTTGATCGTGTGCGCGCGCAACCCGAGCCGTGACGCCGCCGCGATTTGGTTGCGCATCAGCGCCAACAGCGGGCTGATGATCAACGTCGGGCCGGCGCCGGCCTCGCGTAACAGCGCGGTCGCCACGAAATACACCGCCGACTTGCCCCAGCCGGTGCGCTGCACGCACAGCACCCGCCCGCGATCGACCACGACATCCGCGATCGCCTCGAGCTGCCCCGGCCGAAACCGCACGCCGTCGTCGGCCGTCAGCGACCGCAAGCGATCCAGTGCGCTCGCTGCAAGGGCCTCCGAGATCGTCGCTGTGGTCACCGCACCCATCGTAGGAACCGGACCGGGGGAACCCCGCCTCGCACCCACACACTCAGCCGCTGCCGGCGGTCGCGCCGAGGCTGTCCAGCCAGCGCAGATAGCGCGCCTGTCGCGGACCATCGCTTCCGCGCACGGGGCTCCGCGGACCGCGCGGTCGGAAGGCGACAATCCGATCGTCGCGGTCGGGCGGTGAGTTCGCCGCGGCGGACGCCTGGTCTCGCCCCAAGAGCAGTCGTCCTGCTCGATTGGTTTGACGACCGAGCTCACGCTTATGCGGCACCGGTCGCGGAACGGACACGCGGCCGCCCGCAAGAGATGCAAAGCTCCGCTGATGGAGCTGATTGATCTTCACCACCTTGGAAATGCGCGCGCGATCGGGGCATGGAGAGTCGCGACAGCGCCGGGGGCGCGGATCGCGGGACTCTTTTGTCATTTCGCGTCCGATGGCGACGAAGCCCAGCGACCCTTCATGGAAATGCGAGGTGGGCGATCTGCTTGTCGTCAGCCGCTACGACGACGGATCCATGGTCGAGCGAAGCGCGCTGCTCCTGCAAGTGAAGAGCCGCCGGTAGGATTCGCGACCTCGGGCATAGCGGCACGTCAGGTCGAGCTGTACGAGCACCGGCCGCTCGTCGAGGTGTTCGGGACCAACCGCCACGTCGACAATCAGCCTCATCGGGGGGGTGTCCCTATGGGTTTGTCAAGGGGTTCAGGCAGGGATTGGCTGGGGAAGGGGTAGTGGTGCCGGTCTTGTCGGCATTTCGCCGTAGCTGAGGCCGGTGGTGAGCATCTTGCGGGTGAGGTCGCAGCAGCGGCGGGCTAGGCAGAGGATCGCGGCGTTGTGCTTCTTGCCTTCGGAGCGCTCGCGGGCGTAGTAGTCGTGGCAGGGGTCGTGGTGCAGCGAGCAGAAGGATGAGAGCCAGAGCGCGTTCTTGAGGCGGTGGTTGCCGCGGCGTGAGCGGTGCTCGCCGTTGATCGTGCGACCGGACTGCTTGGTCACGGGCGCGAGGCCGGCGTAAGCGGCGAGGTGCCCTGGGGTCGGGAATCGCGTGACGTCACCGATCTCGGTGAGGATCCTGGCTCCGGTCCGTGCTCCGATTCCCGGGATGCTGAGCATGACCGGCGCCTGAGGGTGGCGCTTGAAGATCGCCTCGATTTCTGTGACCAGGCGTTCGCGGGCTGCGGCGAGGCGCGAGAGCTCGGTCGCGAGGTCGCGGATCACGCGGCCGATCGTCTGCTCGGCGGGGACGGTGACGGTCTGCGCGTCGAGTGCCGCGAACAGCTCGTCGATCAGGCGGCCGCCCATCCTCGGCGCCCGCGGCGCAACGAGGCGGAGCAGCCGGCGCTTGCCGGCGGCGCGCATCGCCGACGGGGTCGGGTAGCGCTCCAGCAGCGCCCGGACCGCAGGGTGCTCCAGGCGCGGTCCGAGGACGCGCTCGACCGCCGGGGCGGCCTGCAACAGCATGTCGCGCAGCCGGTTCGCGGTGCGGGTGCGGTCGTGCGCGAGGTCGTCGTCGTGGCCGCCGAGCACGCGTAGTTCCTCGAGCAGCTCGTCGCTGTCGGCGAGCCAATGCACGCGGGCCTGGTGGATGCGGGCGGTGTCGGCGATCACGAAGCTGTCGCGCCGATCGGTCTTCGCCTCGCCCGGGTACAGCTCTGACACCCGGCGCATCACGAGCCCCGGCACATACGCGACGGGGATCCCGCGACGACGCGCGACGGCGACGGCGAGCGTCCCGATCGAGCCGGGCTGATCGATCACCAGCGCCGCGCCTTCCCCGGCCGCGCCTTCCCCGGCCGGTCGAGCAGCTGCTCGATCGCCTCATTACGAACGGCGCGATCGAACCGGACCTCCCCAGCCGCGTCGATCACAGTTGCGTGATGATCGGCCTTGCCGACGTCCAGTCCGATCCAGGTCAGGATCTCGCCCACCAGCTCCCTCCTCGCGTCGTCTTCGCTCGTTGCCAAGGGCTCGAGGGACACCTCAGCCGCATCCACCTTACGAATGAGCCCTCGAACGGGCAGGTCCCTATGAGCGGCACGAGGTGCCCGACGAGCAGGGTGGCAACACTCCCCAGATCACGAAGACAGGGGCAAAGAGCCCTGCCCGACCCGCCGAGCCCTACAACCGGAAAAGGTAAGGGGCGCCCATCCCGGTCTCACTCGCCTCGCATCGGTCCTGTCTACGTGATGTCCGTACTGCGCAGTTCTGCTACCGATGATCCGGATGCGCAATCGCGCTCCTCAGCCGTGGTCCGGTTGATCGCTCGATCCGGGAGACTCAGGCACCTGCCCGATGACCTCGGCGTCTACGGGCGGTAGTGCCCCACTGCTTCTGAGCAGCTCAGCGACGGCCTTTGCCCGCTCCACGGTGCGGACCGGCTGGACTCTTACGGCTTCAGTGCGGGCAACGTTAAGGCCCAGCTTGGCTCCCGCCATGGGCGTGAGTGCCAGACGGTCCGCCAGCTCGCCGAGTACACGCGCTCGGCGGATCTGCAACTTGACGGCATTGAGCTTCTTGAACCGTGCAGTCTCGGGCATGCGGGCGAGCGCATCGTCGGTGTAGCGGTAGGCATGTAGCTCTCGCGTGAATAGGTCGAGGAGGGGGAGATGCTCGGGCCTAATGTGTCCGGTCGCGTCGAGCGCGGCTTGTACTTCGGCCTTCGTGCGGTCAAAGCCAGGAAGGTTCGCCCCGTTCGCGGCTGCTCCATGCTTGACCGATCGCGTATGACCAGCCGGTGCGGGCGGCGCATTGCGCCGGGTCGCTGGGGTCGGACGCCTGCGCGGGCCATTGCTAGACATTTGATGCAGCGACCGTCGGCTCGCTGGTGTGGTCCGCGATGTACTCGTCAAGGTACGCCGGGCGGAAAAGCATCCGGGCGCCGACCCGGACGAACTCGATGCGCCGCTCACGCCCGGCCTTCCTGATCCACTCCTCTGACACCCCCAGCCGTCGAGCGGCTTCCTCGACGGGAACTAGTCCGGGAGGGTAGTGATCTTCCATGTGTGTCACCTTCAGTTCTATTACGGTGACAAGTGAATTGACAGTGGCGCGTCCGGTGGGCGGAACGGATCGCGAGCGACGATCGCCGAAGCTCCCCGCAAGCTAATGACGACCTGGCTCCGGGTGATCGACACGGCCGCCCAACTCGCCCCCGCAACGACCAACAGCAACAACCACACGCCACTCGTCACAGCCGCGAGCAGGTACCGCCGCATCGACCGATCCTACTTGCTTACCGCAATGCGGCAGCAACCGCCCTCCAGACCCGGGCTCCCGGTCCACCGGACACGCCCAAGCACCACCACGTCGCACCACCCTTCGCGCGAGGGACAGGCATCCAACAGATCCCTCCTGGCACGCCGCACGGCGACGATCCCATCTGGGCACGCCGAGCGACAGTCAGCAAACGCGAGGCGGCACTGCAGAGTTCGCGCGGGAGCAACCGCGTGAGGTCTCGCGGCCGCACGAGTCGCTTTCCACCCAGCTGTGCCGCCAGCGCCGGCGACTGCCTTGGCGCCGGAGGAAGCGTGCGGCGGACTCGGCCGGAAGTGGCGCGACGCGGACAATCGGAGCGTCGCCAAGGCGCAAGTGCGGCCCAGGGCCGTCTCAGACGCAAAGCGATCGCCCGCGTCAGGCGTGCTGTCCGCGCATTCCGAGACTCTCGGCTCGGGCGCAATGATGCCCGTGCCGCAACGGATTCAGGTCACGACGGGTCGGCGTGCCGATGGTCACATGCTGCCGCTTCACGCGTAGCGCAGCAGTCTCGTCAAGACTGCTGCCACGGCGACGATGCGGAAGTCTGGTTCGCTCAGCGAGCGAAGGCTCGGCGATGGCTAAATCGCGATACTCGTCGGCGCCCCAGGTCGCGCCGCCGTCGCGAGAGCCTGTGAGCTGATTTGAGTTGCATTGATTGCCCCTTAGTCGCGCGATGGAGTTCTCTCAGCGGCCGGCTGGGATCGGGTGGTTTGAGCCGATGACGTCGTGTGGGTCGACCGCACGCTTGATCCGTCGAAGGCGGTGGTATGCCTGCTCGGTCCAGAATCTCGCCGGGTCGCGTTGCGTCTCGGCGAAGTTCAGGTACATGTGCGACGCCGCCCACGGCCCCATCGCCATCTTCACGGCGTGCACCTGGGCGCGGACGGGTGCCTCGAGCTCCGGGACCGGAACCATCCCAGCTGCGAACAGCGCGTACTGGGCCTCGACCGCAGAGAGCGCTCCGTGCGAGGCGTGCGGGCGTCCTAGCGCTCCCTCGAGATGCCTGAGCTCGACGGTCACGAGCGGGAACTTGGCGTTCTGGCCGGCGACCTCGACGAACGCGTCCACCGCCCGAGCCGGCAGCTCCGCGATCATCAGCCCGTCGCCGGCCGCGGGTACGGGCTGTTCGGGGTCCATATGCAGGTGGCTGAGCGCCGGCACCGGGACCGTCGCGATCGTATCGTTGATCGGTCCGAGCGCCCGCAGCGGAGCGAGCAGCTCGTCGGCCTGGCCCGGGTCACCGAGGTGGTAAGCGTCGACGGTCACGAACGACTTGCCGCGCAGCTCCTCAGGGATGTCCGGGATCGGGGGTAGCCGCAGGAACCGGGCGACCGTGGTCAGCTCGTCGGGCAGAGCGTCGCTTTGGGTCAGCTCGCGCCAGGCGTGCAGCACCTCGCTGCCGCGCTCGATCGGATAGAAGAGGACACCGGCGTACGCGTGCTCGATCGCGAACAGCTCAAGCTCGATCGCGGTGACCACCCCGAAGCTGCCGCCACCGCCGCGCAACGCCCAGAACAAGTCAGGCTCGTTATCGCGGTCGGCGCGAACCAACCGGCCGTCCGCGGTGACGAGCTCGATCGCTCGCACCGCGTTGGCGCACAGCCCGTACTTGCGCGAGAGGAAGCTCATACCGCCGCCGAGCGTGTAGCCGACCACGCCGACGTCGGGCGAGGACCCGGCCAGCGCCGCCAGTCCGTGCCGTGCTGCCGCCTCGACGACCTCAAGCCACACGGAGCCCGCCTCCACGCGCGCCAGCCGCGCGTTCGCGTCGATGTGAACGCCGCGCATGCGCTCGGTCTTGAGCAGGAGCGTGTTCTCGAGCGATCCGAGCGGACCGGCGTTGTGACCGGTCCCCTGGGGGGCGATCCGCAGGCGATGCTCGCGGGCGTACTGAACCGCGGCCACGACATCCTCCGCGCAATCTGGGAACACGACCGCGGCGGGCTGCTGATCGACCGCCAGGTTCCAGGCTTGCCGCGCTTCGTCAAAGCGCGCGTGGTCGCGCGTGATGATCTTTCCGGCTAGTACGGAGACCGGGCGACTGGCCGGGTCGATCTTTGCTGGGTAGACGGACATTGCTTGGTTCTCCTCGCGTGTGTGGTCGGTCGGCGAGGTGCCGATACTGCTCTCCGGTCGGCGTGGCGTCATCGGCCAGGTGGCCGATGCGGGGATGATTCGGGCCTAGACGGCTACTGGTCGGCCGAGATCCGGGAACCCGGATCGTTGGCCGCGAGCCAGTTCGCAAGCTGGACGCGCGACTGCAGCCCGAGCTTTCCCAGGATGTGCGATACGTGCGTCTTGACCGTCGCGACCGACACGAACAGGTCGGCGGCGATCGCCGGGTTGGTCATGCCGTTAGCCACCAGTCTTGCGACCTCTAGCTCACGGGCGCTCAGCTCATCGCCCACGTCGTGGCCGTCGGCCGCTGCCGCAGGGCGACCGCCGGCCGGGAGCGCGTCCTCGAGCGCGGCGGCTACCACCTGTCCGCGGGCGAGCGCATAGCCCCGCTCCCAGCAGGTCAGGTAGCGGGCTTCGTCCAGGCCGGTACGTACCGCGGCTTCACACGCGTCGTGGTGGGCCTGCGCGTCGGGAAGCAGGGCAATCCCGAGCTCTTGGGCTAGCGCGGCGCTCGCTCCGAGCAGCAGCGACGCTCGTTCCAACTGTCCGGAGGACGCCGCTACCCAGGCCAACCCTTCCAGGCTCGTGAGCATGCCCCAGCGGTGACCGATCAGGTCCTGGGTCCGGACCGCCTCCTTGAGTCTCGCCTCCGCGGCCTCGGTATCTCCCAGCAGCCACTCGAGCGTCCCGACCACCCCGCTCAAGATGCCGTAGCCCAGCTTGTCCCCGGCCTGCTCACTGGCCCGGAGCCCGTCGTTCGCCAGCCGCCGAGCATCCCCCAGCCGTCCGGCCGTGGCAACCGCGGTGGCAAGGAAGTAGAGACACAGCGCGAGCTCCATTGGGTCGTCCACCTGAAGCATTCGTTCGCCCGACTGTGCAGCGAAGTCAACCGCCAGCTCGGTATTCCCCAAGCGCAGGTGAACCAGCCCGAGTCCGAACAGCGCGTACCCCAGCTCTCGATCTCCGCCCGTCTGCTCGCAGACCCGCCTTGCCTCCTCGACCGCTGACAGTGCACTGGCAAAGTCGCCGGTCGCCTGGGAGAGGAGCCCGAACGCCCACAGCGCCATCACGCGAGCCGGAGTCGATGCCGGTTCCATCTCAAGAAGCGCCTCTAGTCGCCGGCTGCCGGCGCGGTAGCGGCCGCGCACCAGCCAGTACAGCCACAGATCGGTCGCCATCCTGAGCCCGACCTCCGCGTCCGGTGCGGACCCAGTGAAGAAGTCGAGCGCCGCTTCGACGTTCGCCCACTCGACATCCAGCGCGTCGTACATCTCGCCTTGACCTGATGACCCCCACCAGGGGCGACCCCCGCCGGAGATCAGTTCGGCATACCACGCCGCGTGCCTCCGCGCCAGCTCGACTTTCTCGTCGGCCTCATCCAAGCGCTGTGCGCCGTACAACCTCAGAGTCTCCAACAGCCGGTAGCGCCCGCGGCGGCTCCCGTGCGTCATCATCAGAATCGACTTGGCGACCAGGCTCCCGACCAGATCGACGATTCGCTCGCGCTCCAGGCCCGCGCCCGAGCAAACGTCCTCGGCGGCAGCGAGCCCAAAGCCGCCGACGAACACACTGAGCCGCCGCCACAAAACCCGCTCCTCTTCACCCAGCAGCTCATAGCTCCAGTCGACCGTCGCGCGCAGCGTCTGGCTGCGCCCAGCTCCGGTCGTGCGAGCAGCCGCGAGCAGCCGAAGGCGGTCGTCCAGACGCTCGCGCAGATCATCGGCCGTCATCGAAGCCAGCCGCACGGCGGCCAGCTCGATCGCAAGGGGCAGCCCGTCCAGGCGCCGGCAGATCTCGCTCGCCGCGCGAGAGTTCTCGTCGGTGAGAGCGAAATCGGGCGCCACGGCCACGGCTCGGTCGACGAGCAGCCGGAGCGCCTCGACCTCGGCGAGCCCGGCGACCGACACCTGGTCCCCGTCGGCGGGAACGTCGAGCGCGGACACCGCAACCACCGCCTCCCCGGGGACATCCAGGCGCTCCCGGCTGGTGCAGAGAATCCGCACCGACTCACACTCCGACACCACGGACGCCACCCATCGACGACAGGCGTCGAGCAGGTGCTCGCAGTTATCGAGCACGACAAGAAGCCGCCGCTCCCGCAAGTGAGCTATTAACGCGTCTTCGATCGCGCCATCGCGCCGCTCCTGCACCCGCATCGAGCCGGCCAGCGCGTAGGCCAGCAGATCCGGGCCGTCCAATTCGGCCAACTCGACCAACCACACGCCATCCGGGAAGTGCCGCCCGAGCTTGTGGGCCGCGCGCAGCGCGAGTCTGCTCTTGCCGATCCCGCCCGGCCCGGTCAGCGTGATCACGTGCGCACTCGACAGAAGCTTCCTGATCTCCGACAGCTCGGCTGCGCGGCCGACGAAGCTGCTCAGCTCAACCGGGAGGTTGCCCGCCGTCAACTGCTTCGGCTCGCTTGCCGTAGCCCGGCCGACTGTCGATGACCAGGCAACCTCGCGCTGCCCAGCCGATTCAAGTGTTTCTCTGACGAATGGATCGCCAACATTCGATGCTCACCGAAGGGGATCACCCCGGTCGCAAAGGTGCATCCATGCAGCTCCCAGCAAACCGATAGTACGCCTCCACACACAGGGCGGCGGCGCGCGCTCCCGGGAAGTTCGGCTCGGCCCGCGGCCGCAGAATCATCCCCCCGGATCGGCCACCTAGCCGATGACAGAGACGCAGCCCCGGACGCATTATCGCCAGGGAAGCAGCTCACGCCGATGCCGAGGAGGCACGATGACACCCACAGCCGACAGCACGGGCACACTCCTTGATTGCGATCTCCGTGGAGGCGGGAGCGGCCTCGAGCTGCGCTGGTGGACGCTGATCGCGGTCTGCGCCGCGAGCTTCATGCTGCTCGTGGACATCACGATCGTGCAGGTGGCGCTGCCCACGATCCAGCGCCACCTGGGTGGGAGCTTCACCGATCTGCAATGGGTGATCGACGCGTACGCTCTGACGCTGGCGGCGTTCATTCTGGCGTTCGGATCGTTGGCTGACCGTTTCGGCCGCAAGACCGTGTTCGTCGCGGGTCTTGTCGTGTTCACGTTGGCGTCGCTGCTGTGCGGGACGGCGAACAGCGCCGCGCTTTTGATCGCAGCGCGGGCGCTGCAGGGCTTCGGTGGGGCCGCGATGTTCGCCACCGGGCTGGCGCTCATCGGCCAGGAGTTCGAAGGGGTTGAGCGCGGCAAGACGATCGCAGCCTGGGGCGCGACGATCGGCGTCGCGGTAGCGGTGGGACCGCTGGTGGGCGGAGGCCTGACGGCCACGCTCGGCTGGCGATGGATCTTCTTCGTCAACGCGCCGGTCGGGCTCATCACGATCTTCGTGGCGGCTTCGCGGATCGTCAACGTCGGCGACCCCGGCGCCAAGCGGCTCGACTGGGCAGGATTGATCACGTTCTCGGGCTCGCTGTTCGCGCTCATGCTCGGGCTCCTGCGCGGCAACGCAGACGGCTGGCACAGCACCCCGATCGTCTCGCTGCTGCTCGCCTCGGTCCTGCTGATGGTCACGTTCGTGATCGCCGAGCGTCACCACCCAAGGCCGATGTTCGACCTGTCGCTGTTCCGCAAGCCGGCGTTCGTCGGCGTGTCGGTCGGGACTTTCGCGATCGGTGCCGGGATGTTCGCGATCTTGCCGTATCTGACGTTCTATCTCCAGAATGACCTCGGTTACTCGCCGCTCAGCGGGGGCCTGTGCCTGCTGCCGGCAACGACGCTGTGCTTCTTGGTGCCACTCGCGACGCGCGAGGCGGCCGACAAGCTCCCGCCCGGGGTAGTGCTAAGCGCGGGCTTGGCGACTACGGCCGCCGGGCTCGCGATCATGCGCGGACTCACGGTCAGCTCCTCCTGGACGGCGCTGGTCCCGGGCCTGCTGCTCGTCGGCTTTGGGGTCGGTATCGCCAACCCCGCGATCGCGAAGATCGCGCTCGGCGTGGTCCCCCCACAACGCGCCGGCATGGCTTCGGGGATCAGCAACACATTTCGGACCGCCGGCCTGGCGACCGGCGTGGCCTCCCTCGGCGCGATCTTCCAACACCACCTTGCCACCTCGCTCCAAGCTCAGCTCGGGCACCCCGCTGCGGGACTGGCGACGGCGCTCGCATCTGCAGGAACCCGTGCGGCCCAGAGCATCGCTCCGGGCCAGCCCGGAGTCCCTCGCCGCCTCGCACCAGGCGTTCGTGTCGGGCACCAATGAGCTCCTGGCCATCGGGACCGTCCTCGTTCTCGCCGGCGCGGTCGCCAGTGCCGCGCTCGTCCGCGCCCGCGACTTCCACAACCAGCCTCATGCGGGTGCTGTCCGCGCCGCCGATCCGGCGGCGGAGACCGTCTGACCGATCGCAAAGCCCCGGATGCTCGCGCCGACGCCAAAGATGGCATGAGACAGTAGTTCGCGGCGGTTCAGCGCGGGTGGCCGACCCGCCGTGTCGAACCACATACGTTGAAGGGCCGTGTCGATGACCACAGCGTTGAATGGCGGCTGGACCCTCGCTCTAAATGCGCCCTCAGACACTGTCAACGCCGCCGTACGTCCTCGGATTCGGTCGTCCTGCCGCGCCGAGGCACGATTGCGATTCACGCGTTCGCCGTAGACCGACGTCGCTGCTCGTGGTGCCAAGCGTCCGCTCGACCCGATTGCACCTGGGCAAGACAGGACTCTCCACGAGCGCCACGCTTGGCCTCTCTTCGGCCTGGACGCAGACGCGCCCCCAATTTCTCCGGACACCGGGCTCTGCGTAGGCGCTGGCCGCCGCGGTCGGCGGCGCTGCAGTCGCGCACCGACTTGCGCAATGCGGCGACGCGACCCTGGCAGGCGGTCACTGCTGCCTCCACGAAGCAGCGGCAGTCTCGCGGCGGTCGGCGGTGCAGGGTGAGACTTCTGCTTGCTGACACAGACAGCCACGCCTGGCGCCGTCAGGAGCGCACACCCGCGCGAGTACGAACGCAGGTGTGGCCTCGCTGCTCACGCGCGACGTGCTATTCGCCAATCTCGGGTCTCGGCCCTACCGGGACAGAGAACGCGGCTGGTGCGCATAGTGCCGGATCGCGACGCCCGGAACGTCGCCGATGCAGCCGCGAGCCGCCCGGCGAGTCGGGGATGAATGCAATCGTCCGCGGAGGCGCGCCTCCGCGTGTTGCCGGCCGCTCGTAGACTGTCAAAGGGTGTCTGCCGAGGAGGTCGACGAGTACCTGCAAGGAGTCGATGAGCCGAAGCGCAGCACGCTTCAGGCATTGCGACGGACTATTCTCGAGATCGTCCCAGACGCCGAACAAGTGATCTCCTACCGCGTTCCCGCCTTCCGCGTAGCTGGTAAGACGGTCGCCGGCTTTGCCGCGTTCCGAGATCACCTGAGTTACCTGCCGTTCAGCGGCTCGGTCCTCCCGCAGCTTTCCGACCGGCTCAAGGGCTACACGATGACCAAGAGTGCCCTCCACTTTCCCGTCGACCGCCCCCTGCCGAAGACGCTCGTGAAGAGGCTGATCGCGGTGCGTCTTGGGGAGATTCGACAGGGCCGGCGTTAACCGGCGTCGCAGCGCCCAACCACGCCGACCGCACGGAGAGCCCGCGACTCCGGCTCCCCGTTTCCGCGCTAAGCAGGGACGACTGACAAACGGGGCGCAGACCCGCTCTCGAGAATCTCGGGTCTCGGCGCGGCGCGCCCCGCTTTCGACGAAACGCGGTACTTCCCGCCGATCGTCGTCGGCGACCGGCGAGCGGACGTCACGCTGGGCCCCGCAGGTGGCGAATCTCAGGTCGCCTGCGAGTCGCGCCAGTTAGACCTCCATTCGCTCGACGGCGCTACACCGGCTCAGGTAGGCGAACCCGGCGTCGAGAGCAAGCCAGTGGATCCCGACCACGAAGGCGTGAGCCGGGCGGCCGCAGCTAATCGGTTATCGGAGCCGCCGCGGCTTTCTCGACGCCGCGGGCGGCTATCCGCTCGCACACACACGCGGCCTTCTGGCTGTTCTCGTAGGCGTGGCGACGCCGAGGCCTCTCGGCTAGCTCGACGAGTCGGTCGTCAGACGGAAGACCGGATGGCGGGGGGCTTCGCCCTCAAAGGCCGCAAGCGGTGAGGTCGGCGTGACATCGAAGAAGGGACGCACGGCCCGCACCTGTTGCAGGTATCGCAGTAGGACCGGTGCCGCGGCAGTGGGAGCTACCGGTTCGATGTGAAGAGTCTCCGAGCGGCGTTTCCGGCGCAGTTGGACTTCGCCAGCCGCGCGGGCATTTCGGACCCAGCCAACCTCGCCGTAGGGCGCCACAAGCCACCGCTCCCCGTTCTCGATCAGCGTCACCGGGGTTTCATAGAGCTTGCCCGTCTTGCGACCGCGCACCGTGAGGACGTAAGTGTGGGGGCCCGCCCATCCGAGCCGCGCGAGCGGCTTGATCACGACGTTGACGAGCCGGCGCGCCCCACTCAATCGGTATGTCTGGGCCATCAGACGGAAGGCCTACGTTGTGACGCCTGGAGGCGCCCGATCTCGTGCTTGAGTTCGTCCGCCGTGACTGGCTTACGGACGTACACATCCCAAACGCTCAGCACCAGCAAGATCCCCCAGCCGAGAGTCACGAACACCGGCCAAGGCCCCCAAGTGTGCGAGCTCAAGCCGATCACTGTCCAAATGCCCCAGATCCCGACGTTCACGAGCACATAGACGAACGCGTGTGTCTTAAGGTCACGGCGTTTCTTCAAGCTGCGCAGCGCTTGGTCCCTCAGGGCCTCTGGCGTAGTACCGACCACCTCCGCCCGGTCATCAGTCGTAGTCGTGGCCATGTCGGTCACCTCCTCTCAACAACGACCGATATTTCGCCAACTCTTAGGATGCCGCGCAGGAGGCCTTGCACCATCGGCAATCAGCCGCGGACACCGTGCGGATTAACCCGGAAGGTCGTTCGTACATGTCGCTCACGTGAGCGCTCTCGCTCGAGGCGCTGGACTAGCCGACGTGCACAGCCTCACAAGTCGCCGCCAGAGCCCTGCTCTGCCCCCGCGACGAGCACCTTCGCCGTATCGCCGGCTTTCCCGCTTTGCGCGGGATCCGCGCCTTGGCCCTGCCTCCCCGGAATCGGGAAGCGGGCCGACCCGTTGGCGACCGTGCTCAGTTCGTGCCGAAGGAGCGGTTTCTGGCGCGTCCGTGGCACTCATTGAGGCCGTCGCAAGTAGCCCCGCAGCAGCACTCCCCGGTGCGTCATCGGGCGCTCCCGGAAAGGATCGGGGCGTCGCGCCTGAAACCCCAGACCGTGCAGTAGACCCCGAGGAACAGCTCCCACAAAATCTCCGGGATGCTCAGGATCCCTTGCAGTGCGTGCAGCGTGCTACTCGGTTGGTTGCCGGTGAACATCACGGCCGTCCCGGACACGATGATCAGCGGTCCGGCGACGAGCCCGAGCAACGCTGCCTGTCGCGGCACGAGGCCCGAGCGGTACATCAGATAGCCGAGGATCAGCCCGTTCCCCCAGCCGACGACCCAGCCCGGCCCGAGGAGGAAAGTCCAGTCCTTGATCGCCGCGAGGGTATACGCGACTGTCCCCTCAGCCGGACCTGCAACCTGGTTCCGTAACGTGATGATGCCGAGCATGCAGAGGATGCCGACGAGGATGAACATGCACTCGAACAGGCGCGCAGTCACGTAGCCGAGCGCCAGTTCCTCGTTCTGTCGTCTAACGATCGGGAAGATCACTACCGCGGTGCCGATATTCGCGATGATGAGCAGCAGCTCCAGCAGAGCGCCGAGCAAGACTTGCGTGTCGTGCCCAGCACCGACGATGTACCGCTCGGGATGTCTGAGCACCGTCTCGTAAAGCGCCAACGCCGGGATCGACGTGACGAACGTGATGAGGTAGAGCACGCCAAACCAACGTGCTCGCTTCTGATCGAGCGACATCCTCGTGGACCCCTTTCCCCTGGTGGCAGCGAGCAGGCGAATTCCCAACCGCGACCTCGACCGAGCAGAACGCAAACCTAACGTTCAAGGCCCCGTCGTTTCAATCCAGATTCGGGCGCGGGGACCTGCGACTCGAAGCCAGGACGCTGACAAGTCCAGAGGCAAGCCTGACTTCCACTCCAACACGCGGAGGCGTCGGAGGTAGCATCGCTGCCGCAACGATCGACACGCAGCGGTCTCGGCAGCACTGCTCCTGTTGAGAGGCTTCAGCAGCGCCGACCGCGGGTCGGCAGCGCACCCGCTTTCCTCGCGCGACGCGCATCTCGCCCGCCCTGCCACGAGTCTCGAAATGCGCGGATCTCGTGCACGTCGCGGCTCGGACGCCTGCCGCGACGGGGGACCCGACCGCTGAGTTGCAGATCCCGCGCGAGTCGGGACTGCGCCTCGCGAGGTGAGAGACCCGCTCGGCATGGAAAGCAGAAGCGACGTCGCCGCTGCCGGCGCTCCTTGAGGTCCGCCGGCTGTGACGACAGGTCTCCGCGACGGCCGGCCGTGGCGCGGCGAGGCCGAGAGCGAACAGCGCGATGCCGACCGCGGCGGCAGCGCGAATGAGCGTAGCTCTCATGGCCAAACCTCCACCGCCAGTTGGCGCCACCGCGGCCTCGCCGGCATCTGGGCTGACCCAGACGTGCGAGTCTTAGGAATCCGACGTACGATCTCGCTGGGTGGAACTCGCGTGACCGACCTGGCCTTCGCCCCCGACGCGCTCGATGCGAATCGCAGCGGACAGCTCACCCCTCAGCAGGCCGAGACCATCCGCACCAGCATCGACAGCAAGCACAGCGGCATCACGGGACTCGTCGCGGCGGCCGCAGAGCGCGCGGCCAGCCCGCGCGGGAGGGATCTGGCGGAAGGCCGGGTAGAGAGCGTCGAAGGGCCGTTCAGGAAGCGGTGGTGGCAGAACTACGGCCGCATCGCCGGTGCGAATTACCGCTTCGTGATCGAGACCCGGGAGGCGGGTAGGCAGGAGTACGTCTGTTGGCACGACATGTACGAGTGGGCGCCCTACGCGGGCACGATGCGCCTGTACTACCTGCCGCGCAGCAAGGTCGTCGTCAACGTGGAGAACCTGTCGACGGGCGAGGCCACGCCGGAAGCCATCAAGCAGGCGAATGAGAACTACGCCGCCGCCCGCGAGGAGCACGACAAGGTGGCCGAGGCCGAGGCACTCGCGCAGCTCGGAGGGGTGGCGCAGGCGTTCGAGCATGCGGTTCCAGAGGACGCCGCGTCGCTCGACATGCACGCAGACACCGCGTCGCTCGCGGAAGCCATCGTCGGGAGCTGGAAGAGCCCGTTCGGAGACCTGACCTTCCGCGACGACGGGACGGTCAGCGCCCAGATGGGCGATGGGGCGAACTTCACAGGCAACTGGTCGGTGGACGCCGCCGGGCATCTGCACGCCGATGTGATGGGCACCGCGATGGACGCGGAGGCGGCCATCCGGGGCGACGAGATGACGCTCCGGATGGACGACCAAGCGCTAGTCCTGCGCAGGCAGGCGCTCTAGCGGCACGAGCGAGCGCCCGACCACTCCAGCGACCGACTCCCTTCAGCTCCTGCCCTTCGAGCACCTGGGCCGCGTCCAGAGCACGCGCCAGTTGCCCGAGGCGCCGCGCGCGGGCGCCTTGTCGAGGCCGCGGAAGACGTGCGCCGCGTGCTCGCTGCTGGTGTCGAGGACATCGTGCCGCCGCTGCACACGCTGACGTGCGTGAAATCCGCGAACCCCCAGAAGATCTGGCACCTCCCACGCTTCTGCTTTCGCGTGGAGCCAGGCTTCTGCCCAATCCGCGCGGTGCACCTCCTCCTCGCCAATGTCGAGACTCGCGCCGGCGACCTGAAACCGCTGGCGATCGACCCGATCCGGCCATCCGATCGTCGCCGATGCAGTGGGGCGACCCGCGCCGGTCGGAGCACGAAGGCGATCGTCCCGAACTGGAACAAGGGCCGGTGGTAACTACACAGCGTCACGTCGCTGCGGTGATGCCCTGAGCGCGCGGGGGGCAGCCTTTGGGCAACCCGAGCGGGCTTGTGTGCTCAGTCGCCGTGCTGCTCGAGGTTGTGGACCGTGAAGTCCTTGCGCTCCGGCGGGCTCGGAAAAGCTCGGTCGCCGAGCTGTTGGATGACTGGCATGAGCTTGTTCTGGGTGAAGCGGTCGAATGCCTCAGTGGACTCCCAGAAGTCGATCACGCCCCAGCCCCCGTCGATCGGGCCAGCCGAGTGAACAAGCAAACCGTCGGCCCGACCGAGTGGGCTACTGGCGTTCACGGTGTCGTGCACGGCTTGGTACTGCTCCTGCGTTCCGCCGGCGAACTTGAGTCTTATCCCGACTGCCATGTTTGTCCTCTCCTCGGGGGTTCCGGGCGAGCATATCCGAGGCACCGTAGCCGCGCACCATGGTCCAACGCGGAGCCTGTGACGGCCGCGCGAGGAATGCTCATAGCCAGGCCGAGCGGCGCAGCTGCGCTACGCGCCCAACGCCAACACGCGGTGATGCAGGCTCGGCGAGCCGTGCTCTACCGCTCCCTGCCACATACATGCGTGCCCCAGACCACGGTCGGACGATTCCTTTCGTGCTCCGACCGGCGCAGGTCGCACCACTGCAACGGCGACGGACCGCGCGCCGGCGGGGCGGGCGTCACGGAGCTCGCGATGATCGCGTTCATCGAGGACTGCGCGGCTTGCTTGTGGTGATCAGCGCGGTCTCCGCGGGAAGCATCTTGTGCGACCTGCTGTTGCACGGCGGCGTTGGGGGTTCGATTCCGCTCGTCTCCAATTGGCCCCCGGAGTACGATCGCGTTGTGGCGGTCCTGCGGGTGCCGGGCGGCGAGCTGTGCTACGAGGCCGAGGGCGACGGCGTTGCGGTCGTCCTCGTGCACGGGCTCGCGCTCGACGCACGCATGTGGGACGACCAGGTGCCTGCGCTCAACGATATCGCCAGGGTGGTCCGCTACGATGCCCGCGGATTCGGCCGCTCGACACGCGACGCCGACACCCCGTACTCGCACGCCGATGATCTGTGGCGGCTGCTCGACCACCTCGAGATCGACACAGCGGTGCTTGTGGGGCTCTCGATGGGCGGTCGCCTTGTGGTCGAGGCGACGCTGGCTGCACCCGGACGCGTGCAGGCGCTCGTGCTGCTCGACGCCGTGCTCGACGGCGTGCCGTGGGATCCGGACTCCGAGCGCGGCATACAGGCAATCGGTGAAGGGCTCCGTTGCGGCGGTCTGGACGAGGCGAAGGCGGCGTGGCTTCGCCACGACTTCTTCGTCCCCGCGCAGCGCACGCCGGACCTCGCGCGCCGGCTCGCGGAGATGGTCGGCGACTACTCCGGCGTGAACTGGACGAGCGCGGACCCGCACGCGCCGCACCCGAACTGCATCGAGGTCCTGGAGACGATCGCCGCGCCGACGACCGTTGTCATCGCCGCGCTGGACGTTCCCTGTTTCCACGAGATGTCCGATGTCCTGGCCGACCGGATTCCCGGCGCGCGCAAACTCACGGTTCCGGACGTCGGGCACATGGTCAACATGGAGGCGCCGGCGGCGGTGAACGCGCTGCTGCGCGAGGTGGTGCTCGACCGCTCCCTCGCCTGACGCCGAGCCCACCGGACCGAGCGGGACCCGCTTCGGCGTCAGCACGACCATCAACGGCTTTCGTACGAGACCCGCTAAGCCAAGCGCGAGAGCGCTCTCTCGGACGAGCGCTTTCGTTGCAGGACAGCCGGATCGCCGACGACCGCAACGGCGACGCGGCGATCGTCCTGCCAGCGCCTCGCCCGACGATCGGAATCGTCGCGATTCGCCGCAGCGCGGATGTGCGGCGACGTTCGCGAAGAGTCGCGCAACTGGCGACAAGGAGGGCGCTTGCGTTCGCGGCCATCGGACCTCTCGCGGCATCAAAGCGGGGCCGCGGATCTGTCCTGCGCCGACCGGTCGCGAGTACCCGCGGGCGCGGAAAAGCAGGGCCGTCAGATCAATCAGCGACGGCATGCAACGCCCGACGACGCGGCGAGCCTCGCGGCTGGCGAGGAGCACGTCTCTCGAGGCCGCGCGCGAGAGACCTGAGTTGAGCGCCGAGCAGGGCAGACTCCAGGTGCGGTGCGCGCCATGCAAAGTCGTGAATGCACGTCTCTGCCACCGGCGAGCCTCGGGTGCTGCTGGCCGCGCAAGGCGGGAGCGTCAGGCGATCACGGCTGAGTAGCGCGTTGTGCCGAAATGGGGTCTCTGGCTGGCTCCTCGCAAGCCGGTCGGGTGGTCTCCGGTTCCGTTGACAGCACGGGACCAAGGGTCGGCGAAACCCGTACCGGACAGAGGCTCCGTTCGCCCGGGGCACCGCTTTCGCAATGGGCAGTGCCGCGAACTACGGATCGGATCTGCGTCTTTGGTGAGTCGCGGTTCGTAGGTCGTACCGATGTGGCGTGCTCGAAACGGCGCCAAAGTTTGTGGGTCTGCCCTAGAAGAGGAGGGTTGCGGGATGGTTGCTGAACCGGTGATCTCCGATCGGTCGGCGGTTCTCGATGTGGGGCGTGTGGCTGCGGTGTCGGCCGAGGATGTGGGTCGTCGCTACGGGGAGGGCGAGACCGCGGTGGAGGCGTTGCGTGGCGTTTCGCTGTCGGTCGCGCGTGGGGAGCTGGTGGCGGTGATGGGCCCGTCGGGCTCCGGCAAGTCGACCTTGTTGCACATCCTCGCTGGTTTGGATAAGCCGACGTCGGGTGAGGCTTATATCGGCGGGCGTCCCCTCTCTGGGCTACGGGACGATGAGCTGACGCTGCTGCGCCGGAAGGCGGTCGGCTTCGTGTTCCAGTTCTTCAATCTGCTGCCGATGCTCACGGCTGAGCGGAACGTGGTGCTGCCGCTGAAGCTGGCGGGCGAGACGATCGACCCGGGGTGGATTGATGAGGTGATCGACAAGGTCGGGCTGGCCGACCGGCGCGAGCATCGCCCGGCGGAGTTGTCGGGTGGGCAGCAGCAGCGGGTGGCGATCGCGCGGGCGTTGATCACGCGTCCGTCGATCCTGTTTGCTGATGAGCCGACCGGAAATCTTGATTCGAAGGCTGGTCGGGAGATCCTTGAGCTGCTGCGGTCGTGTGTGCGGGATTACGGGCAGACGATCCTGACGGTCACGCACGAGCCGCGGGTCTCGGCGGTCGCCGATCGCATTCTGCTGCTCGCGGACGGGCTGATCGTCCGCGAGCTTGGCCACGTTTCTAGTGGTGAGGTGAGGAGCGCGATCGACGCGCTCGAGCGATGACCGCCGTCGTGATCGGCGGGTTGCGGATGCGCAAGCTTCGGGCCGTGCTGACGGCGCTGGCGATTGTGCTGGGGGTGGCGATGATCTCGGGCACGTATGTGTTGATGGACACGACCACGCACGCGTTCGACAGCGTGTTCGCGACCGAATATTCGAAGGCCGATGCGGTCGTCGTCGGCAAGAGCCCGATCTCCGGCCCTGATGCGAGCGCACCGCCGGTGCCAGCAGCGGTCGCGGCCCGGATACGGGCGCTGCCGCAGGTAGCGGACGTACAGGGATTCGTCGATGACACCCGGGCGCAGCTGCGAACCGCGCACGGCGGAGCGATCAGTGGGGTGGTGGTGGTCGTCGGCGGCCCGGGGGCGCACAGCGCGTTCTTCGCCACTCAGGTCGTGGCCGGGCAGCGTCCGACTGGACCGGGCGAGATCGCGGTCGATGAGCAGACGGCCAAGAACAACCATCTTGGCGTCGGCTCGACCGTCGGGCTGGTGTCCCTGCACCCACTGCAGTGGTTCCGCGTGGTGGGGATCGTCCGCTACGGCGGCGTCGGTTCGCTCGGACCGATCCGGCTGGTCGGGCTCGACCTTCCGGTCGCGCAGCAGCTGTTCAACAAGCCGGGCCTCTACGACGAGATCTATGTCTCCTCTCGTCCGGGCGTCAGGTCGCAGCAGCTGGTGCGAGCGATCGCGCCCCTGCTGCCCGCCACCGCTCAGGTCAGGACGCGTGGCGAGCAGGCTCAGACGAGCACGAAAGACGTCAACCAGGCCCTCGCGATCGTCCGATACGTGCTGCTGGCGTTCGGCGGGATCGCGCTGTTCGTCGGCTCATTTGTGATCTTCAACACGCTCTCGGTCACCGTGGCTCAGCGCACCCGCGAGTTCGCGACGTTGCGTACGCTGGGCGCCTCGCGCAAGCAGGTGCTCGGCTCGGTCGTCGTCGAAGGGCTGGTGATCGGCGTGCTGGCGTCGCTGATCGGCCTGGCCGCAGGACTCGGCCTGGCGAAGGGGCTTCACTCGTTGTTCGCTGCGAGCGGCATGCAGCTCCCGAACGCCGGCACCGTGTTCGCGACCAGGACGGTGATCGTCAGCCTCGCGGCCGGGATCATCGTCACGCTGCTGGCGAGCCTCGTGCCGGCGGTGCGCGCGACGCGCGTGGCGCCGATCGCCGCGGTCCGCGAGGGCGCGATCCTCCCACCGGGACGGCTCGCGCGCGCCGGCAAGCCTCTGCTGGTCGCGGTCGGAGTCGCCGGCGCAGCCCTGCTCGGCATTGGCCTGTTTGCGAGCGGGCTGTCAACCGCCGCGCGGCTGCTGCTGATGGCCGGCGGCGCGACGCTTCTGTTCGTGGGGCTGACGTTCGTCTCGGAGTGGCTGATCGCACCGCTCGCCGCCCTGATCGGACGGCCGTTCGTGAGAGTCGCCGGCGCCACCGGCGAGCTCGCCCGCGAGAACACCAGCCGCAACCCCGCCCGCACCGCGATCACCGCCGGCGCGCTGACCGTCGGCGTGGCCGTGGTGGCGTTCATCGCCGTACTCGGGGCCGAGCTTCGAACGACGATCAATACCTCGATCAAGCAGCAGCTCACCGCCGACTACGTGATCACCACCACCAACGGCACGCAGCTGCCGACGGCGGTCGGCGACACCCTGCGAACGACAACGGGGGTCACGGCGACCGGCATCCGCTATGGACAGATCCGGGCTTTCGGCAAGAACGAGCAGATCAACGGCATCGACCCCACGACGGCCGCGCACTTCTACAACTTCAGATGGGCCGCAGGGTCGGGAACCAGGGACCTTGCGACGCTGAACCAGTCCGGCGCGATCATCAGCAAGCAGTTCGCCGATGATCACCACCTCGCGATCGGCAGCACGCTGCGGGTCGAGACCCAATCCGGAACCAGGCTCGACCTGACCGTCCGTGGCATCCAGCAACTTCCGGCGGTTACCGGGCTGCTCGGACCCGTCGTGATCGGCACGACCCTGTTCGACCGAAGCTTCGCCGAGCCCGGCGACATCGCCGCGGTCGTCGACACCGCCGGCGGCTCCAGTCCTGCGGCGCAGCGGGCGCTCACCAAACTCCTCGCCGGGTTCCCGAACGCCAAGATCCAGACGGTCGCCGCGTTCATCAAGACTTCGCAGGCTCAGATCACCTCGCTGCTCAACCTCTTCTACGTACTGCTCGCGCTCGCGATCGTCGTCAGCCTGTTCGGGATCGTCAACACGCTCGTGCTGTCGATCGTCGAGCGGACCCGCGAGCTCGGTGCGCTCCGAGCGATGGGAATGACCCGCCGCCAGTTGAAGCGGATGATCAGGATTGAGAGCCAGATCACCGCGTTGATCGGCGCCGTGATCGGGATCATCGTCGGGGTCGCTCTCGCTGGGCTCACCACCGTCGCGCTCTCTAGCTGGAGCCTGACCTTCACGGTTCCGGTGTCGACGCTCGGCGGCATGATCGTGATCGCGTTCTTCGCAGGCAGGCTCGCCAGCAGACTCCCGGCACGCCGAGCCGCTCACCTCAACCCCCTGCAAGCACTCCAGTACGAATAGATGGCTGCTGTGAACGACCGCGGTTCCTGTTCATCGGGCCGGTTCGGTCCTGCGGAGCCGAGCCGATAGTGATCGCAGGCGTGGTCAGCCTGATCGCCGTTGCCGTGACCGTTGCGAGCCTGGCCTGGCTGCACGTACAGCGGACCGGCCTCTCCGCGGTTCGCAATCCCGTCAGCGAGTACGGCATCACACCTTTTCCTCTGGATACCGCGTTGCCACGATCGCGTTCGGTACTGCCGGCATGGCGCTCGCGACCGGCGTTGACCGTGCGATCACAGGGCACGCGACGTGTATGCGATGGCCGAGATTCACGCCGTCCGGCGAGATCGACCCGCTTCTCCTTCGTCGCCGGCACGGGTCTGATCGGACAGTGTCGAGATCACGCGAAAGCGACACCCTGGGGGATTGCGCTCCGGGTGGTAGTTGCAGCCTGTGACGCGTGGTTTTCTGCAGGCCCTGTTCCGGCTTTCACCGATGTGGCCGAGCTGGCGGGGTGGCACCTTGGTGGTCGGAGGATGCTCGGGTGTCTGTCCACCTTCCCTCAGTACATCGGCGTCGTTTGAATCGCCCTCATCGGCGGGTGCTGTGGCTGGTGCTCGGGGTGTTCGTCCTGGCGGCCGGTGTCGGGGTTGTGATCGCGATTGATCGAATTGCGATCTCGGGCGGCTCGCAGATTGCCTACGCGCCGCGTCCCTACGCGCCGCGAGGTCCCTACCCGCAGCGACTACTGGACAGGCTGGTCAGCGGACGCGGCTGGATCGCGCCTGGGGCGACGGCGTATGTCGCTGGCCCGAAGGGGGTCTGGGTTGGCTCGGCGGGTCTAGCGAACGTGCAGATGGGGACGTCGACGCAGCCGGATGCGCGCCTGCGCCTCAACAGCGTGGGCAAGACGTGGACTGCCACGCTGATCCTGAAGCTCGTCGGCGAGGGGCGGATCCTGATCAATGGCGTCGACCTCGTCGATCTCGCCGGAGGGGAGGACGCGAGCGCCGATCAGCCGGCGGCGCTGAGCTGCCGGCTGTACCGGCGGCGTGATGGGCGGATCTCGCCGACCCCGGACCCTGCCGATGTCCACGCTGCGCTCGCGCGGGCCGCGCGTGCGGTCACCGAGGAGCTCGCGTGAGTGCCGGCGGCCGGGGCCTGTCGCTCGGCGAGGTGGCGCCTGCGTACGAGCTGCCGGACACCGACGGGCGAAGCTGGTCGGTGTCCGGCACCGACTCGGCCGCGGCGACGGTGATCGTCTTCACCTGCAACCACTGCCCGTACGCCATCGCGTGGCACGACCGGATCCTCGACGCCGCCCGCGACTACGCCGACCGTGGCGTTCGCTTTCTCGCCATCAACGCCAACGACGCCCAGCGCTACCCCCGCGATTCTTACGCGAGCATGCAGCAGCGGGTTGCGCGCGAGGACTGGCCGCTTCCATACCTGCACGACGCGAGCCAGGAGGTGGCCCGCGCGTTCGGAGCCAAGACGACGCCCGATGTGTTTGTGCTCGACGCCGGCGGGGTGCTGCGATACCGGGGCGCGCCCGACGCGGACTACGACGATCCGAGCCTCAACGCCGCGTGGCTGCGTGACGCCCTCGACGCCGTGCTCGCAGGCCGCAAGCCCGCGCCCGCCGAGACCAAGCCGGTCGGCTGTTCGATCAAGTGGAGGTGAACCTCAGCCGAAGCTGGATTACGTCAAGCGCGGTTGACAGGCTGGATCTCTCCCACCCCGCTTCGGATCAGGCCCAGCCGAGTCGATCAGATCGGGCGCTCCCTCACCTCGCCTGATCTCGGGCCGCAGCATCGAGGCCGAATTGCACTTCGCGACGTTTCCGTGGTGCCGCGCCGGCCCAATCTGCGTCCATCTCGCAGGCCCCGCCTGGCGTCGCGGAAACGGACAGCCGCGGCGTACGGTGGCGCCGGTGTGGTTCGGCGGTCTCGAGCCCGAGCCCGCTACCCTCTTCCTGCGGCGTCTAGGGGTACTTTTCGGGGTACCAAGCCCCGAGAAGCTCTCTCGGACGCCTGGCAGAGCCGCAAAAGCCCTGCAAAACAGCACCCCGCCGCTATCGTCTAGGGGACTAGGACGCCGCCCTCTCACGGCGGAAACCCGGGTTCGAATCCCGGTAGCGGTATCGCGGAGACCCTGCAAATCGCAGGGTTCTTGAGCTTCAAGTGCTGCCACGGGACCGGTCAGGGGACCAGGGTGCACGCGGCGTAAGATCACCGGGGCTATGGGCGCTGACGTGTTGAACGAATAGGGGGCAAGCGCCAGACCCGCGGGCTGAGCACCAGGGCCGCCCGGTCCGCCGGCTGCGCGAACGGCTTGAGTCCGAGGCGGACCCGAAGGTGCGCGACCTGATCGAGGCGCAGCTTCGCGCGTTCGACCTCTCGAAGCCGCGCCGGCTGGAGATCCCTGGCCCTGACTAATACTGTTCCCTAGTCGGCGGGTCGGGGAGGCTTCTCCTTGTAAGCCCAATCCAGCAGCGTGGCGATGAAGCTCGCTGGCTCTCAATCCTCAAGAGCAGGCGCGTGCCGATGTCATCGAGGGCTCCTGTTTTTGTCTCGTCGTGGTGCTTGCACATTGCACGGCGTGCGGCTGTTGCCCAAGGGATCCGAGCGTACTGATTGCCGCGGGGAGAGTGCTGCGCCGCGCTAGCTCGCGTTGGCGGGCTCGAGCACGAAAACCTCGACTGCGAGGTCGGGATCGATGTGGTTCTGACTCATGAATGCGATCACCTTGCGATCGAGCTCTCGTTCCACGATTTCTACGAGGTCGTCACGCATAACGAGCTGGTAGTCGTGGCGGAGTCGGATGACCTGGTTCGCGCGGCCGTGCTCGACGAGGTTGCGCTCACCGTTCGTGAGCGTGTCCGCGAGCAGGACGGTCACGATGTTCTCGTTGACTGTGGTCTTCGCCTTCGTCGGTCCTCGACCGGTGCACTCGTGCAGTACCTGAACCACAGAGGTGGCGATCTTTGCCGACGGGCTTTGGTTCGTTCGCTGCTCGTCCATTGGGGCACCTTAATCCGCATCCTCGGGCGGGCGTTGTGCACCACGAGAGGGAGAGGAAGCGTTGGAGCCCCGCAGGCAGCGTTAGGCTGCAGCTTACTCTTCCTGGGGGCCACATCAGCGTCGGCGGTCGTTTTGTCGGCAAATTGCGCAGTCCGAGGTGGCGGAGCGGGTCGATCTGTGATAGTCCCGTCGTTCATCTAGCGGGACTGCGGGTCGCACACCTAGGGCAACCCGCAGGCCCCAAGAAAGGAGGCGCGTCGATGAGTCCTAGCGCGCCACTCAACTTCGACCGAAGCCAGCAGCAGGTCGAGGGCATGATGGAGCAGGGAACGGCGTTCGCGCAAGTGGAAGACGCGATCGACGCCGCCCAGCTATCAACGGAGCATAAGGCCGCCCTGTGGCTCCTCGCCTGGTCGCTGCGCGACCACGTGCGCCAGCGTCAGGATGCGCGGCTCATGGTGGCTGCCTTCGGCGTCGGCGATCAATGGCGCCGATGATGCAAGCGAAACAGCAGGAAGACATCGTTAAACGCCGAGTTAGCATGACTGTCGTAAGGAACGAGTTGCGCATGCAGAAGTGGGGTCTGGGCCGCGAGCGCAGCAGTCGCCCGCCCGCGCACCCACTCGAACACGATGATCGTGGCGTCCTGATTGACCAGCCGCCGCTCACCGCGGCCGGGCGCCTGGGACGGCTCGTGACCAGCTGACCGGCGAAGCGACGACGACCTCCGCCATGAGCGGAGCCAGGCCCGCCGCCTACTGCTCGTTTGGAACCGTCCTCGACACTCTCGGTCGAGACGCCGCCAGCTTTCCGCTTTGATTGACCGAAGAAAGTCAAGGGGCTGGGATCGAACTTTTTGATCAGCTTGGCGGGTTCTTTGGGTGGGTTTTGGCTGCGGCTGCGGGTGGTGCGGGGCGCAGATCGGAGCTGTTCGCTGCCGCGTCGTCGCACTTTGCCCGGTGTTTGCGCAGCCGGTGTCGCGACGGTCTTGCCGTCGTGATGGTGGCGGCGTAGGTTGTCGAGTGGGCGCGGGTGAACGACGTAGCGAAGCGCATTCCCATCCTCACCTCACCTCGGTTGTCAGTGCGGGACAACCAGCGGGACAACGACACAGGCCGATACGAGCTCCCAGGCTCAATCCAGGCAAGTCACAGGGCCGGCCGAACGAAACGCCCGGGCTCAAACGCCAATCGATCAAAACGGCCTACCCGACTGCGTTCTCCCAACAAAGCCCCTGTCCCGGATCACCCGAACCTACGACCGGCACCGGACAGAGCCTCCACGAAGCAGCTTCATGCCTCGAACCGGCAGTCTCGAGCGCGACCTGGAACCGGACTTGCCTTCTCCTTCTGACCTGCGGGAGAAGCGGGAGTACGGTGGGCCGCGGATCAGCGGCGATCGCGCCACATACACGCGACGGTCGGCCCGCCGCCGGGAGCCGCGAACTCGCCCACCTTCACAAAACCGAGCCGCTCATAGCGGTGATCGTTGTCGCGGTTGCTCGACTCGAGGTATGCGGGAAATCCTTGTTCGTCAATCAGAGCTAGGTTCGCTGCCAAGAGACCCATGCCCTTGCCCTGTCCGCGATGGTCAGGATGAGTCCCCAACAGGCTGAGGTAGTAGTGCGGCGTATCGCGCGGATGGCTGGCGTCAAAGCGGTCGAGCAGGGTCAGCACGTCGTCGGCGTGAGCGCCGACGAGCTCTCGAAGCAGAGGCTCGACCCTTGCTTCGTCCTCGTCGCTGAGTTCCTGCGCGTTTGGCGGGATCCAGAGCGACGCAGCGCCGCCGTCTTCCGTCATCCAGACGCACCCGTACGGAACGGCGCTGTGCATGTACAGCCCCCACCAGATGTTGTGATGGGCCACGCGCTTCTCGGCATAGGGAAAGGCCCAGGCCCACGTAGGATCATGGTGGAAGGCGAGCGTGAACAGCTCAGTGACCTGCTCGGCCTCGGCGTCGGTCACTTGTCTGATGTCCGGCATGACGTTCGATCGACTCTGCGGCTGATCCGCCATTTGTACTGCTCCTCTCGGTCACCGAACTGCGTCCGAAGCCGACCCTAACCGAACGGGTCCATGACAATACGATGCCATGGCGAACGACCCAACCAGCGGTTCCTTGACCGAGTCTGAGCGCGCGATTGCTCGGGGCTTGATCGACAAGATCAATACGTTCAACCTCGAGACGACGGGGATCGCGGAGTTCCACGAGATGCTGAGCGTCGAGACCGACAGCGACGGCGAGCTAATCGCCGGTGTCTATGGCTGGAGCTGGGGCGGGACCTACTGGATCGACGCGCTCTGGGTGCGCGAGGACATGCGACGGCGGTGCGTTGGCAGTCGCCTGTTGGCTGCGGCCGAGGCAGAGGCACGACGTCGCGGTTGTGAGCAGCTTGCCCTCGAAACTCACACGTTCCAAGCCCCAGCGTTCTATGAGCGGCACGGTTTCGAGGTCGTTGGCAGGCTCGCGGACTATCCGAAAGGACATTCAAAGCTGCTCTTGCGCAAGCACCTTCGGCGTTGAAGGGGAATCTCGAAAACGACCCGCCTCGTGTGGCTGGCAGGACTCTCACTGGCCGCGAACAGAGTGCTAGTTTGGACAGTGACAGCAGTCTCGAGCACGACCAACTTGAGCAACGTTACGGCCCATATGATGCGCTCTCGCCTCTAGACGGATGCAGCAGCGGAGTCGCGTCCCGCAGCTGGCGAGGCGCGAGACTCGTGGCTTGGATCGTGTTCGACCTTGGCGGGCCGCTTTGAGCGCGAGCCGGTCGCCAGCTCGGGCCTCGCTCCCCCGGCCATCATGCCGATAGCGCCTGGATCGCCTGGCCGGTCAACACGAAACCGAACACCAGGAACAGCACGGCCATCACGGCCGCGTTGTGGTCTTGCAACCAGAGCTTCCATCTGTCCATCGTGCGTTGGACGCGCTCGCCGCCAAACCCGTGATACAGAACCGGCGTGATGATGAACACGCTCGCGAGCACGACAAAGATCGCCAGCGCCGCGAGCTGTCCGATGCCCGAAAGGTCTGCTTGCGCGATTGTGGTACCGGCCGCAACACCCAGGATCAGGTTTCTTGGGTTTCAGTCCAGCGACCAGCACAGCCAAAGCAAAGGCTCTCGGTGCCGTGAACGTCTCGATGCCCGCCATCCACTCAGGCGGTGTCGTTTCCTCACTGTCCGCGGAGCGCTTGCGCCATTGGCGCCCCGCCCCGACGAGAAGCAGGACGCCAAGCGCCAGCTTCACCCACGAGGCTGCATCACTTGGCGTGCTCTCGCTGCCGCCGCTGGCCACGTCGGAGACGCCAAGCGAGATCCCGGCCACCGCGCCCACCCCAATGAGTCAACCCAACAGGAAGGCCGAACCGCTCGCCCTCGCTCGCGGGCCGCAGAGCAACGCGATGACGACGATGATCGGGCACTGGGCTGAGCGGCGGGCCTCGGTCGAGCAGGCTGCTGCCCGACCAGAGGCCTGACCGGCGATCGTCGCGGCGGCCGAAGGCCGGCGCTTCGTGCGCACCGCAAAGGGGGCTTGAACTCAGTCGGCGTGGCGGTCGCTCAGCGTCTTGCCGATCCTCGGGCGGGGGTACTAGTGCCCGGCGGCCTCGACCAGCAGTCTGCGAGCGTGGGTGGATCCGGTCTTGGTGATCGCCCCGAGCGTCGTCTGCGCCGCCGGCCACTCCAAGCACACGGTCGTCGGCCATGCCCGATGCCGGTCGGTCCACGCGCGTCCGTCGTCGAACTGGATGCTGTGGCGCATCAGCATCTTCGAGAGCCGGTGACGGGCGCACATCACATCCAGCCGAAGTGTCTCCCTCGCGCGCACGAGATCTCGGAGCGCTTCCTCCTCCGGGCCCGGGACTCGAACTGGGTGCAGCTTCCCTGGAGCAGCAGCCGGACGAGGTGCTCGGCATCACGGCGATCGTTCTTGACCTTGTCGCCGGTCGCGCGCGGAATCTTCGACGGTTCCGCGATCACGGATTCGATCCCGCGCGCGGTGAGCTCGCGCGCGAGCGTGTACCCGGTCGGCCCGGCCTCGCAGGCGACCCTGACAGGTCGCGGCAGCCCGGCGCAGAAGCCGGCCGCCGCCACGGTCTCGCACTTCATCGCAAACGACTTCCCCTCGGTCCGTGTCGGCGTCGAGGACCCCCACCCCGCGACGATCTTTGTCGCGTGCACGTCCAGACCGACGAGGGTTCCAGCCTTCGCCATGGCTGGTTCCTCCAATATGTGGTTGTGGGCCACCGCGCGGGTGGAGCCGCGCGGCATGACTTCACCCCCACGAACACCCGTGGGGGAACCGGCCCCTTCTGCCGCTCAGACCGGACAGACCAAGCTCGGCGTTTCCGCCACGCCGCAATGCAGGATTCCGGTGGCGTGGATGCTACGGGGTGGTCTTCGCGCCCTTGGCCTTGGTGTTGGTGCTGTGGTACACGTAGTTGACTACCGCGTCGAGCTCCTGCGGGGTCAGCGCCGTCGCGTAGTTCGACGGCATCACGTTGGCGCGGTACCCGGGGACGATCTCCTTGTTCGGATCCACGATCGACTCGCGCGTGGCAGAGGGAGGATCGGACGTCAGTTCCTTGTCGAGGTTAGGCCCGATCGTCCCGCTCGTGCCCGCGGCGCTCATCGTATGGCACGACCCGCAGGCAATAGCGCCGCCGGGCGTGCCCGAGACGAAGATCTGCTGTCCCAGTGCGTCGCCCTTGAGCTGGGTCGCCTGGCCGCTGCTGGTCGGCGTAGCCGGGACCGTGACGGTCGTGTTGCTCCGGTGCGCGGCGACGATGAGCGCGATCGCGGACATTACCAGCGCTGCCAGGATGCCCAGGCCGCCGAGCTGCACGACAAACTTCCCCGACGCTCGCGCGATCTGCTCGTCGAAGATCTCCTGGTCGGTTTTGCGCCTGGGCTCGGGCTGACCCGGCTCGCGGACATCGTCCTCATCCATGCTTCGGTCGCCTCCTTGACTCATCAACGGCCACTTACGTCGGCACGAACTTACCCGTCAGGGTACCCTAGCGGGAAGTCGCCCGTCGGTCGTGAACATTGCTTCTCGTGGGGGATCGGGCGCCACCCGCGCCCGGAAGCTCACACGCGATGTCTCGCCGGCCGTCGACATCGATCGGCCCCCAGTCTCCTATGCGTAGCCTGGGCAGACGCAGTCGACCTGATGCCCGTGGGCGGCAGGGATCCCGCTTGTGCTTCCGCGTGGAAGAAGCCGGTCCGGTCAAGTGCTGTCGCGGATTTGGTGAGAGCGACGTCGACGGGATGAGGCGAGCAATGGAGGAGCTTGACGGGATCGAGTGGGTCGAGCCTGGCCGCGTTGCCGGCATCCGAAGACAGGCGAATGGCGAAACGAGGCGACCGCGCTCGAGCTGCTCAACAGCCTGCGCGTCCGACCGGCACGACGGGTCGCCAACGTGCATTGCGCGGTGCTCGCGCATCTCTCCGAGGACGATCGCGTCGTTCCGTACAGGCCGACTCGGAAGTGTCGGCGCGAATTCCGAGCGCAGATTTGCGCACGTTTGCGCGGTGGTCACTTCGCGCCTTTCTATGGCGATGGGTTCAATGCCACGGTCAAGGCCCAGATCGCATTCTATGCGCAGCATCTCCACGGCTGACGCTTCGCCCACAGCGGAATAACGGACGTGCTGCCCATCCCTTGCGTATCCGAGCACGGACAGGGTGTCATCGCGCCTGAGTGGGACTCCGAGTTAAAGCACTTAGGTGAGAGTGCGGGTCGCAGCGGGTCAGAACGTGCAGACGCCCCGCCTTGATCGAGGCGCCTGCGCTGATCAGCGGTCCGGGCTACGGCAGCGTGCAGCCCCAAAGGAACGCTTCCCTCTCGTCGGCGGCGAGCGCTGCTTGCTTCTGCGCGCCCGAATCGAGCCCCAGATCATTGTTGTACTGCGAGACGAGTGCAGCGCAGGGATCCTGGCCGGCGATCGTGTAGTTGGCATGTGTCGTGCAGTGCCCGGAGTAGCAGATGGTGTGCCACTGGGCCTGCGAGACGGCTGGCGCCACTGACGCGGCGGCGAAGCTGGCCGATGCGACAAGCGCAACGATGGCGGTGCGGGTCTTGGTGATGAACATGTTGGCGGCCTCTCCTTGAGGGCGGGTTGGTGTGTGCGACCATCCTCCGCCTGCACGAGGCGGCCGGCTAGGCACCCTAGGGTTGGACCGTCCTCACCCTCCAGCGGCGCCGAGCATGAGCGCCACAGGCCTGCATTCTATGTTGGCCGGTGCCCAGCAGATCGACACCGAGGCCACCGTCCGTGAGCAGCTGACGGCCCTCCGCGCCCAGATCATTCGGCGAAGTCCGGGACGGCTCCCAGACCGACGCCGACGCTCTGCGGGTCGCTCGGCGGGGTGCGTTCGAGTGCTTCGAGCTTCTTCCCTATGGCGCTTCGCCACAGACGTGCCGCGAGAGATGTGCATCGGCGAGGACCGCTCCGCGCGGACGGCCACTCGCTTCTCCCCACATCCGCGCTGATGCCATCGACATCCGGCCCGACACCGACCTCAGCGCCGGTTTTCAGCCCTGCGCAGGATGTCACTCGCCGCTGGGACGATCAGATTCGGAAACGTTGCCTGTCGGCGTCGTCGCACCTGCGGTCTGCGCTCACGCTGCGCTCAAACATCTTGGTTGGGACAGGAGCAGCCGTAACCCTGCGCGCCGGGTAGGGCTCCCTGCGAAGGCGCCTGTCTGCGACGTCGCGAGGTGTGCGGTTGCGTGGCGGTCCGGCCGCCCGGACCACTGCGACGATCGCTCTGCCGTGTCCTGCCGGCGTCCCACGAGCGCATTAGACAACGCAGGCATCCCCGGTCATCGGCGCGGACGCCCGCGTCTTGCGAGCGAGACCTGAGTGTGTCGACGAGCGCGACCAGCCGTACGAACCGGCCGGCACCGGCTCTTCGCTGTGATACGTACACCTCGAACCAGTCGTCTCACGGGTCGACCGCTCAGGTGATCGGCGAGGTGTCGGACTCATACTCGCCGGGCTCGGTCTGATCGACCCGACAGCCGGCGAATACGCAAGCGCGGAGCGGCACCTGGCCGAAGCCCACGAGACGTTCCGTCGCGCCGGCGATCGCTGGGCCTTGCCAGTGCTCTGTGGCGGACCGCTGATCTTGCCTGTCTAACCCGCAGAAGACGCGGGCGATCGCCGAGGCGAAGGTCAAGACTGACAAGGTCGACGCCGAGGTTCTCGCACAGCTGCTGGCGGCGGATCACCTGCCGTCGGTGTGGGTCGCCGACCAGGCCACGCAGGCGCCGCGCCGGCAGGTCTCTCGGCGGGCTCAGATCGTCCGCCAGCGCACGCGGCTGAAGAACCAGGTGCAGGCGATTCTTCACCGCAACTTGATCCCGCGCTGCCCGGCGGCTGACCTGTTCGGGCTCAAGGGTCGCTGCTCGCTGGCCAACCAACCGCTGCCGACCGATGAGGAGTCTGCGGTGATCCCGCTCACGCGCTCGCGACGTCGTCGTGGCTGCGGCCTGACTGTGCCCGCCACGCGGGCAGTCGTTAGACAATATGGATTGACCGTCCGTCCGGCCCGAGCGGTAGAAGGGGCCGGTCCCCCCACGCGTGTGTGGGGGTGATGGTCATGCCGCGCGGCTGGTACCCGCGCGGCGGCCCACAACCGCATATTGGAGGAACCAGCCATGGCGAAGGCTAGAAGCCTGGTCGGCTTGGACGTGCACGCGACAAAGATCGTCGCGGCGGTGCTCGATGCTCAGACCGGTGAGCTTAAGACGTTCGTGATGGACGGCGATAGCGCTGGCGCGGCCGGGTTCTGCGCCGGGCTGCCGAGACCAGTCCGCGCGGCGTATGAGGCCGGGCCGACGGGGTACGGGCTCGCGCGGGATCTGATCAAGCGTCGTGTGGAGTGTGTCGTGGCGGCGCCGTCGAAGATCCCGCGTGCGTCGGGGGACAGGGTGAAGACTGATCGTCGGGACGCGGAGCACTTGGCGCGGTTGTTGTTGGCGGGGAAGTTGCACCCGGTGCGTGTTCCGGGCGATGAGGAGGAGGCGCTCAGAGATCTTGTGCGTGCGCGGGAGGCGGTCCGGATGGATCTGATGCGCTCTCGTCATCGGCTTTCCAAGCTGCTGCTCCGACACGGGATCCGGTTCGATGATGGGCACGCGTGGACCGACCGTCACCGTCAATGGCTGAACGGGATCGTGTTGGAGTGGCCGGCGGCGCAGGCGGCGCTGCTGGATTGTCGTGGTGCGATCGATGCGCTCGCTCACAGACGCGACCGGCTGGAGCGCGAGATCGTCGCGTTGCTGCCGAGCTCGCCATGGAGCGTGCAGGTCGGGCGGCTGCGGTGTCTTCGTGGCGTTGACACGCTGACCGCGGTCGGGTTGTGCGCCGAGATCGGCGACTTCGAGCGGTTCGCCCGCGCCGAGCAGCTGATGAGCTACCTCGGGTTGGTGCCGTGCGAGAACACGACCGGTCAGCAACGTCGGCTCGGGTCGATCACGAAGACCGGATCCGAGCACGCGCGGCGTCTGCTGGTCGAGGCCGCGTGGCACTACCGCCCCTGCCCGAGCGTCGGGAAGGCGCTGACCGAGCGCCAGGACAGCCAGCCCGCGGAGGCGATCGCAGTCGCCTGGTCAGCGCAGCAGCGGCTGCACCGCACCTGGACCCGCCTCGATGCCCGCGGGAAGCGCCGAACGATCACCGCGACCGCCGTCGCACGCGAGCTCGCCGGGTTCGTGTGGGCGATCACCCAGATCGAGTGACACCTCGCGGAGCTCCACGACAGATCCCGTCGGCTGGGTCGGTGGCGGCCCGGCAACGCGCGGGGAACCCGCGATCCGCCTATGAGCAACCAGCCGCCCGTGCGGGCCCGCTGGCCACGCCCGATGTTAGACAGCGGCTCCCCACGACGAACCAGGTCCTGCGGTACACCCAAACCCGCGCATATCAGTCTGACACGCGTCGCGCACAGCACGCCGGACCGCCACCCACCCAGCCGACCACACTCCCTCAGAACCGACCGCGGAAGCGAGAACTTCGTGACGCCCCCCTTGACAACCAGCTCTCCATATCAGGCGGCGACCCCGGAGGTTCAGCATCGCTACCGAGGCGGAACCTGTCCTATTTGCGGCATCCGACGCGATCTGCGCGATCGAAACAGAAAGGATGAACCGCGTCCCCATAACTCAAGGTCCTGCGGCCGTCAGACATCCTTCATCCAACAAACGTCTGACGGCCGAGGTCTGCTCAGCTAAGAGCGGCAATCCGGGAAACCGCGGGCCCGAGTGCGACCTCTGTCGAGCCGGTTCCTGCCGCGCTCAAGCTCAGACCCGGATCACTCGATTACGTTCCTTGCCGATGGTGGGCCAATCCGGGTTGGCTCGATCCGCGAGGAGCCGATGCGATTTGGGTGTCCGCCGTTGGCATTACACGCCGCGTATCGCCGGCGGAGAGATGTTCGATTCCGGATCATCATGGGCCTGACCAAACCCCTTCAGCACAAGGCTGGCTATCGGCCGCGCTACTCCACCCGGAGTCATGTCGCCAAGCTCCACAAGCGGCTCGAGGCTGAGACCAATCCGAAGCTGCGCGAGGCGATTGAGGCGCGGCTGGCCGCGTTCGAGCGGCCGCCACGGGGCGCGTATGACTGAGCGCCGCTGACACACCGTCGAGGCGGGCGCCTCGTCGCTCGGCGTGCCACCTTCAGAAGACCGCGTTCTGGGCTAGTGCCAGCGCATACTGCGGCCACCACTGACCGGCCGGTGGTCCCTGGTTGCAGGTGCCGTCCGAGTCGCCCGGTGACTTGATCCAGAAGTAGGCGTCGACCAGCGGGTTCCCGGTGGCGCTCGTGGCCGGGATTCCGAGGCCCCGTCCGGGCGGGTTACACCAGGCCCCGCCCGGTGCCGGCCCCTGACCGTTGCGGCTGGTGTCAACGATGAAATGACTGCCGTCGAGCGCGGTGGTGATCGCGGTGCCGTACGAGACTTCGGAAGAGGTCGAGCCGAAGTTGGATACGTTCAGAGAGAAACCGCGCGCGTCGGCGACGTCGGTGGCGCGCAATCGCGCTGCCATCGTCGCCGCGGGTTGCCATGACGCGTGCCCGGCGTCGAGGTAGACCGCCACACGGCCAGCGCTGCCCAGCGTGGTGACGGCGTAGTGCAGCAGCGAGAAATAGGTCTGTTGCTGGCCAGTGGACAGGCAGCCCATTTCCGCCAGCGCATCTGGCTCGAGGATCACGACTGCCCGTCGGCCGGAGATGCCCAGCGCCATGCCTTGGATGAAGCTCTGGTACGCGGCTGCGTTGGGCGCTCCGCCTGCCGAGTAGCTGCCACAGTCTCGCCAGGGGATGTCGTAGGCCACGAGCACCGGGAGGTCTCCGGCCGAGGTCACCTTCGTCACCCACCAGTTCACGTCGCCGGCGGTCCCGCCATGTCCGTAGGACCAGTCGCCGAACCACTTCGCAGTGGGGTTAGTGCTGATCTTCCCCATGAGGCGCGCGTCCCGCGTATCGTCGGCGGCAACATACTGCTGCTCGGATGCAGCGGCGGGCGATCCCGGGTCCACGAAGAAGCGCTGGCCGGCGAACGGGTTCGCGCTGCCGGCGGGCGGGGCTGTCGCGGGACGCGAGCCTGAGGCCGGGGTAACCCCGGCGGCAGGATAGTGCCTGGGGGGGACACCGGTCGGGGTTCTGGGCGGCTTGGTGGCCGCGCGGCGGCGCCGTGACGCGCGCCTGCGATGACGCGGTCGCCGAGCGTGCTTCCGATGAGAATGGGGGGAATGGTGCTTCTCCGCCGCTGAGTGCCTCGACGCGCCCCGCCACAGACGGGCCCCGGTCGGAGACGTGTATCCGGCGGCAGACGACGACAGCGCGACCGCGAACGTCAGGAGCACCGCTACGACTCCCGTAGCCCATGACCGCAGGGTCCTTCCTGTCGCCTGTCCAGTTGAACCGTTCATGTCCTGAGGGACACCGTCCACAATCTCATACGGGGACGATTGCCACCTGGGACTAGGGTCGGTCGCCGGGCTGGCGGGTGTTCAGGTGAAGCCGTCCGGCCGGACGATCATATGAACGGGCTGGTAGTCACGTTCCAACGGCCGCTGCCGCGATGGGCAATCCTGAGCGCGCGAGCTTGCGCGGTCGCGACGGTCACGTCGGTAGAAATGGTCTGGCGAGCGCCGCGCAGTGGTTCCGACCATCTGGCATCCAAGCTCGTCGGTCTGTTCCCGCAGTCCGGTGAGAAGGAGTCACCACGATGGCCGAAGGTCAGAGGATGACCGTTGCTGGTCATTGCGCAGGCGGGTGGTCGGCGGCTTGATGATTTCGTGCGCGAGGCTGGTCCAGCGTCGCTACCTCTCCGTCGAATCCATGGCCGCCATCCTCGCCGCTGGGCGGTCTGAGGAGAACTCGCTCGAACAACAACAACAGCCACGGAGGAGGTCGTCGCTCTCAATGGCGGCCTGGGCAGCCAACGCCCCCAATGAGGAGCTCGGAGCGTTACACCACATCAGACGACTTGACTTGTCGCAACAAACGTGCTTAGGATGGCGGTGGGCGAGTCTCGGAAGAGTAAGTCGGGGACACACAACGCTTGGCAAGTGAGCTTCGTAGTGCCTAGTTGGAGGGCACGGACTGTTGCGAAACGTCATTGCAGGGCTGGCATCGCGCGCTTCGCGGCCGATTGCGAGGGAAGCGCTTCCCTTGACGCGAACGGCGGGTGAGCGCACGCCACAGCGTTTGCGTGCGACGAGCACGGCGAGCTCGGACGTAGTCACCCTCCATCCGCCGCCATCTCGGCAGCAGCGTTTGCGTGCGCTGAGCCCGGCGAGCTCGGACGTAGTCTTCCTCCGTCCGCCGCCATCTCGGCCGACAGAAGAGGCCGTTGACCTTGGTCGCCCGGAGACTCCAACCGAGGACAGTGCGCTCGCGTCCCCGTCACGTGTCAGGGAACTCGAACAGAGCCGTTACGACTATGCCAGCTATGCGGAGCTAACAGGCCCTCTCACGGAGCCACCAGTTGGCCCACCTCGCGTGATGTTTAGGAAGTTGCCGCACACCAACCCGAGGCGGCAACTGATCGGGGCCCTGACCGTCCTAACACTTCAATCGGCGTTCTTGGCGTGGCTCTTGCTTCCGCGCCATTTCCCGACCCTCAGTCCCTCCCCAGCCGTCGCGGTTGCGTCAATCGTCATGCTTGTCTCGATCTACATGATCGAGCTGTTCCGGCTCATCAACGTGGTGAGCCTCTGTCTCGCATCGGCACTTGCCCGCGACCCAGTGCCGCTGGCCCCGGAGCGGGGCACGAGGGTCGCATTTCTCACCACGATCGTTCCGTCGAGCGAACCGATCGGGGTCGTCCTACACACGCTTCAGGCAGCACTGCGTATTAGACACGCTGGGCAACTCGATGTCTGGCTGCTCGATGAGGGGGACGACCCTCACGTGCGGGCGATGTGCGCCGAGCTCGGTGTTCATCACTTCAGCAGACGCGGCGTGGCCCGCTGGAATCTCCCCTCCGGACAGTTCAAGGCCAAAACGAAGCACGGTAACTACAACGCGTGGATTGATGGTCACGGATCGGCATACGACTACTTCGTCTCGGTCGACCCGGACCACGTGCCTCTGCCGAGCTTCTGCGAGCGCCTCCTCGGCTACATGCGGGATCCAGACGTCGCGTTCGCGATCGGACCTCAGTTCTATGGCAACTGCGACAACTTCGTGACCAAGTGTGCGGAATCCCAGCAATTCGTCTTTCACGGTCTGATCCAGCGCTTGGGCAACTACTTCCGCTCTCCGATGCTGGTGGGGACCAACAATGCGGTGAGAATCTCGGCGCTGAAGGAGATCGGCGGGCTCAGGGACAGCATCACCGAAGACTTGGCGACGAGCCTCGCGTGCCATGGCGCCCGCAACCCGCGCACCGGCAACCGCTGGCGCTCGGTCTACACCCCGGATTTGGTCGCGGTGGGCGAGGGTCCGGCCAACTTCACCGACTTCTTCACTCAGCAGCACCGCTGGAGCCGCGGGACCTTCGAAGGGCTCCGCGGTCAGCTGTGGCGCAGTCTTCGCTCGCTGTCCTGGGGATCACGGCTCCACTATTCGCTCATTACCGCGTACTACCCGTCGGCTGCGGTTGGATGGATCCTCGGGTGTGTCAACTGCATGCTGTACCTGCTACTCGGCGCCACCGGGATCCAGGTGCAACCCCAGGTGTGGCTGGCGGTGTACATGGACTTGGCCGTCGTGCAGTTCGTCCTCTATGCGTCCAACCGCAAGCACAATGTCAGCCCGCATGAGAGCGCTGGCTCGTCCGGGGCCGCTGGAATGTTCATCTCGGTCCTGTCGGCGCCGATCTACGTCGTTGCCCTGGTCGGGACGCTGCTGCGAACCAACGGCAACTTCGTCGTCACACCGAAGGGCGAGCTCCGTTCCCTGGACGGCCTCAGCACCTTTCGCTGGCATCTCGGATGGGCGGCTGTGCTTGCGGCTTCGCTGGGGATGTCGCTGTGGATCGATCATCCGCAGTCCAGCATGCGTCTGTGGTCGCTCACGCTGATCATGGTGTGCCTCATGCCTCCGATCGTGGCGATCACTCAGGCGGTCAGCTCCCGCGTGAAGCGAGCTCGCCGGAATGGTCCGTAAGCGCTCCCGCCGACTCCGCTGGCTCCATACCGGCGTCCTCGGGCTGCTTTCGGTAGGGCTGTTGGTTGCGAACGGACCACCGATCTTGGCCTTTGTCACGAGCGAGTACCACCGATGGGAAATCAACACCGATTCATACAAGCGCCGCTACGGACACTGGTCGATCCTGGCCGTTCCCGCGAACATGCGCGTCAACGCGATCCACGCGATACTCCTGCGCACCGGAAAGGTGCTGATCATCGCCGGGTCGGGCAACAATCAGGGGAACTTCGACGCTGGCCGGTTCGAATCGGTCCTCTACGACCCCGGCAAGGACACGTTTAAGAAGATCAGGACGCCGTACGACATGTTCTGTGGCGGTCAGGTGGTTCTCCCGGATGGGCGCGTGCTGATCGCAGGCGGGGTGGCTCGGTACGAGGTGCAGCGCTCCACGATCCACTATGCCGCTGGGGTGATGACAGTGCTGAATCGGAGCTCCACCGCTGACGTTCCGGTCCCGCAGGGAACGATCTTCGTGTCGCCGTCAGGCCAGCGTTACGAAGCCACCACCGGCACGGTCCTACCGGCGGCGCAGGTCCAGTCGATCCGAGTCGGCAGCCGTCCCGGGCGGGTCGTGATGGCGGGCGAGGCTGGAGTCTGGGTCAAGGCCCTCGAGCGTGGTCGAGCCGCCGTAGCGCCGCATCTGCAGGCATACACCGTGGAGGGCCTGACCAGCCACGCGTCGTCCATCCAGGCCGTGAGTTACGGCCTTACTCTTGACATGCAAACGTTCTGGGGCTCCCGCAAGTCGTACATGTTCGACCCGGCGACGGAGCAATACGAGCCGGTGCCGGACATGAACCTGGCGCGCTGGTATCCGACGCTGGTGCGCCTCAAGGATGGCAATGTGCTCGCCGTTTCCGGCCTCGATCAGTTCGGGCAGATGATCGCGGGAAATACGGAGGAGTGGAGCCTGAAGACCCACCACTGGCATTTCGTTCGCGCGCTCACTAAGCCGTTTCCGACCTATCCGGCGCTGTTCCTGATGCCGAGCGGAAAGCTCTTCTTCACCGGCGCAAACGCGGGATACGGTCCCGCAACGCCCGCATGGCGGACCCCCGGTATCTGGGACCCTCACACGAATGCGTTTCAGCCGGTGACGGGGATGCGCGACCCCTCATTGACCGAGACGGCAGCCAGCCTGCTGCTGCCTCCGGCCCAAGCGCAGCGCTACGCGATCATTGGTGGTGGCTCGATGGGAGAAACGGCCGGCGCGACGGGTCGTATCGATATCGCAGAGCTCGATAGCCCTGCTCCGAGATGGAGGCCCGTGGCTCGCCTGCCGAAACCCACGCGCTACCCAGAGGCCGTGATCACCCCTGATGACAAGGTGTTCATATCAGGCGGCTCCAGTCAGTATCGCGGGAAGCATGGCAGCGACATCCTCGAGGCTTATCTATTCGATCCTCGGACCGGGCGGTTGACCACACTCGCGGATCCACTCGTGCCGAGGGACTACCACGCCGAGGCCCTGCTGCTCCCCGACGGTCGAATCATCACGCTCGGCGGCAATCCGCTGTACAGCGACAAGTTCGACTCAGCGCCGGGCTTCTTCGAGCAGCGGATCGCGATCTATTCACCTCCTTACCTCTATCGCGGTTCGCGTCCCCGTCTCACTTCCGGCCCTCAGCAGATCACCCTCGGCGCCACGGCTGTGTTCAGCACGCCGGATGCCGCCGACATCGCCACCGCGTGGCTGATGCGACCCAGCGCGTCGACGCACGTCACCGACCTCGAGCAGCGGTCGATCGCGCTCGGCCTCCATCGCACCGCCTCCGGCGTCGCTGTGACTGTGCCATCCGACGATGGGGTCCTCCCGCCCGGCTGGTACATGGTGTTCGTGGTCAACCGGTCGGGCATCCCCTCGGTGGCACGCTGGGTCCACATCGATTGGCCCACGTTGACGGCCTTCGCCGCCCACCGCCGATGAGCGCTGCGCGGCGGCGCTGCACGCCGGCGGGATCGAACCGGGAGAGGGCAACTCTCTGGGTCGCCGCTCACCGACCGCGCGTGAGTGCGAGCGCATATGCCGGCCACCATGCGCCCGCAGGGGGTTCACCCGGACGGCAACTTCCGTCCGAGGCACCCGGGTACTTGATCCACAAGAACGCATCGACGAGCGGATTGCCGGTGACAGTGGTCGGGGGCGTACCGAGCGCCCGGCCGGGTGGGTTACACCAGCGGTCGATCCCGGGAGGAGCCTTCGGCGGGCCGTTGCCGTTGCGACTGGTGTCGATGACAAAGTGCCGTCCGCCGAGCACCGAAGACACGCGACGGCCGTAAGCGATCGATGCCGCCGTCGTCTGGAAGTTCGACACGTTGAGGGCGAACCCGTCCGCGTGCCCGATGCCGGCGCGGCGGAGTGGGTTTAGGACCCGTCCCGGGCGCAGCCATCCGGCGTTCCCGGCGTCGAGGTAGACGCGTGCGGCGGGGTCGGCCTTCAGGATTCTCACCGCGCGATCCAGCAATGCGTAACGAGCCAGCGCATCTGCTGCCGAGTAACAGCCCTCCGCGGCCTGATCGATCGCGTCAGGCTCGACAACGACGACCGCCGGATGCCGCGCTATCCCCGCGGCGATTGAACGAACCCAGGCGATATAGGCCGCGCCGTTGGACGCCCCGCCGGATGAGTAGCCGTGGCAATCCCGCTTTGGGATGTCATACAGGACGAGCTCGACCACGGCACCGCGGGCAGCAGCGCTGTGGATGAGCGCTGATACACCCTGGGCGTGGCTACCGTTTCCGCCGGTGAGCCAGTAAGCCGTTGGCTGGCTCGCGATCCGTCGCACCGCCACCGCGTCCACCGCGCTCCCACTGGCCAGCCAGGCGGCCGCCTGGCGTGCCGCCGGGCTGGCCGGATCGACATAAAGGTGCATCCCGCGCAGCGGATCCACGCTTACCGCGGGCCGACGCGGGTGTCCGTGTAGCCTCCGCGAGGCTCCGTGGGTCGACGCAACCAGGGCGCCGACGAGGATCGCCACGAGTGCGCCCCCGATCAGCAGCGCAAGCCTCGGGGTCTTTGCAGGATCCGTGCCGGGAAGCGGCCGTGAACGGGATGCCACCGCGTAAGGGTAGCCGAGTCGCCTCGAGCCTCCGGCCGCAGCCAAAGCAGCTGAACGGGCAGGTTGACGCCGCGGGAAGGCGCGGGCTCACTCGCCCGACGCCGCCGAAGCGGGGCGCCTCGTCGCTCGCGTGATCGCGACGCCCACCTCGGCGGTCGCGTGCGGAGCGCGCTGCCGCTCTGCGCCACGCGCGAGGACCGAAGCGTCGGCGCCGAAGTCCGCCGCGGCGTCTCCTAGCGAGCGCGGGATGCTCAGGGATGAAGGGCGGCACCACGAAGGCCACGCGGTTGTCGCCCGGTGCTGGTTCGCGGTGCCGCTGATCGTGTCGTCGGATGGGTGCTGCGTCGCATGAGCGCCGCAAGGCGGGCTTCATCCGCCGGACTCTGCCCGTCGTGCTCGGCGGGCGGGGTGCTACCTGTGTCGCGCCGGTTGACCGTCAACGTTCAGGCTCAGACCCGGGTCACTCGATGGGTTCCTTGCCAATGGTGGCGAATCGCCGGCCTGACCCAAAGAGCCGAGTTCGGGGCCCACCATTGGCACTACGCCGCCGATCCCTGAGGGTCACGCTCAGGTCGCGCCGGGCGGGCTCGCTGAAACCCTAAGCCTGGTCGTCGCGGGTGTACAGCGCCCGCCACCTGAGCGGCGCCGCGTTTGTCCACGGCTGGTACGAGCACGGCGACTGTGATGGCAGCTGGGTGGCGACGACGAGTCTCTTCACCGCTCTTGCGCCGGTGGACCATCGTGGCTTGTGCCGCGTCGGCGTCCCCGGCCGCCTGTGCCAGTGTCCAGGCAGCCAGCAGCGCGATCACCAGTGCGATGGCCGCTGCGGCCAGGAGAATGGGCAGGATCATGTCGTACCGAATCGGACGCGCCGCAGCTCGACCAGGCAGCGCATGTTCCGGACAGGGGTCCGATGAGCGATCACGAGGTTAGCGAGAACGGCGCCACCACGCTTGGCCCCCTCGGAGTGCTCACCTGTGGACAGATCTCTGCCGTGGCCGAGTCGGGCACAGCGCTCGGTTGCCATGATCGTGCCGAACTGGTTCGGGCGCTCAACGCCCTGGCTGACGCAGCGAACCGACTTGCGGATGTGATTGCGTCGCGTCCATCGGCGCTCGAGCACGGCCGAACACCGGCGTCCTAGAGCGGAGCGCGTCTGGCTCGGACCGGCCCGGGACTGCCGAGGTGGTGGAGAGCGGCACCACGAATCCCTTCGGCTGCCGCCGCTCGGTCGCGGTGCCACCGATCGCTTACATCGGATGAATGCGGCATTCCCTGACTGCCGCACGCGGACTTCAGCGGTGTGGCTCTGCCCGCCCCGGCGGGCCGGAGGTTCAGCATCGCTTACGGCGGAAGGCCCGTGCTAATTGCCGTATGCGACGCGACCTGCCGCGAATCGGACCGAAAGGATGGATGGCGTCCTCCAACCTCCCCCAAAGCCCGCGGCCGTTAGACATTCCTCCTCCAAACGTCTGACGGCCGCGGTTCTTCTCAAGCGGAGATCCCGGAAACCGCTGGCCCGAGTGCCCTTGTCAAGGCCAGATATCTGCCAACGCTTAAGTCAGGGCTCAGGTCGCTCGATTAGCTTCCTTGCCAATGGTGGCGAATCGCCCGCAAGACCCAATGAGCCGAGATCGGCGGGCCACCATCGGCGCTGCGTCGCCGGGCATTGCCGGCGGAGAATGTTCGATCCCGAGGAGCATCATGGGCCTAAGCACAGCACAGCGCACGGCCGGCCGTCGGCCGCGCTACTCCAGCCGGACTCATGTCGCCACGCTCCATAAGCGGCTTGAGGTTGAGACCGATCCGAAGCGGCGCAAGGCGCTCGAGGCACGGTTGGCCGCGTTTGAGCGGCCACCCCGAGGCGCGTTCGACTGAGCGGCGCTGAAACACCGCCCAGCTGACGTAGCCATCCGGAGGACCACCCCGAGGTCGCCTCCCCGCTGGTCCTCGGCCGAAGTCCGATCGCTGGCCGCAAACGCGCCAGCGGACGGGGATCGCCGGGACCTCCCCGCGGTCGATCCAGTGCCTGCACTGGATCTCGGCGGTCGTGGTGACGGCAATGACCCCTCCGGTGCGCCGATACAGCCTTCGCCTTCGTCGCGCCGTCCTGGCGGGCCGGAAGGATTGAAGCCCCTTGCCGTCAGGCTGGGCCGTAGTCGGCGCGCACTGGCGTATCCGTTGTTCTCCTCGACAAGCGCACGTACCCGGATCCGGCGGGGCGACCCCGTTGTGCCTACGGTCTTAGATCAAACGTGTGCTTTCTGGCGTTTTGATGAGGTGTCGAGGAGCCAAATGAGGAGACGGGACCATGCGTGGCTTGTGGTCACGAAAGAGTCGTGGGTGCTCGGCGTGGTTCTTGGTGCTAGGTCGCCGGGGTGTCTGTGAGCGGCGGCTCGGAAGACACCGTGGTTGACTCTGGCTCGGCAGCCCCATACGCGGGGATGGGATCCACGTTCTGGCTGCGGGGAACACTTTGGTGGCGAATGTGGCGAACCACAATGGTGGGTATGCGTCGCGGCCAGGTACGTGATGACGGTCGCCAGCGCCCGCCAGTGGGCGCTCTCGGCGGTGATCACCAGGCTCTACGGCAACCGCCGTGCCACGACGCTGACCGCCTTCGGTGTCTCCGGCTGCGTGACGCTCTCCGGGGGCCGACTGCGCTGCCAGGTGTCCTGGCGCAAGCCGCCCTACACCTACACGGGGAGGATCACGCTCGGGAACCTCAACCCCACCACCGGCACGTTCAAATCCAGCCTGAGTCTCGTACGCCGCAACATGCGCACCGGTGAAAAGAAACGAATCACCCTCCGCTACTGAGCGTCATATCCGCGGCCCCGCCTACCCCGGCCATCCCCTCCGAGGGCCTTCTAGCCGCTCCGGCTACTAGCCGTTCCGGCCTAGCCGAGAGGGTGTCTAGCCCCGGCGGCCGCCATCGCCCGCGGGGCCCCCAACCGGCTCGCCCCGAACGCGCTTAACGAATCGGCTGGACGCGGCAGCCGAGCGGCAGGTGGGGGTAGACGCAGGCGCGGCCCGCGTTGAGCTCACGGACTGCGTACTCGACGGCCGAGCGAGTGCGGTACACGTCGATCAAGTGGTCATCGCTGTCGAACAGGCCGAAGGGATGTTTGACGTTCGAGCGGGACTCCTTGATCGCCAGATCGCCGCCGTAGGGATAGCCGGAGGCCGCGACGGGGTGAGCATGGCGGCGCCGACGGCGGGAGATATTCCTGCGGTGGGCCGACACGACGACTCCTTGCGGCCCTTGGCTGTGCTTGCGTCCCAACATTCCTCTCCTCGTTGGTCGTGGTCAAAGCCTCGCCGTGTCGGCGACGCTGGGCAACCGCTTAAGCGCGCACATCGGCGCGGGCATGTACGCGTCGGACCGTCGTACTTTTCGGCAACCTTGACGACGCACTGGAACCTCGCCGGCCGTCCCGTCGGAGCTTCACCGGCCCTGACGCCGGCGGGCAAACTTGACGATGCCTCGTAACTTCAGCGCATCGCTCCGCGGCCGCTGCGTTCCCTCCTCCGCCGCCATCCGCTGGCGATTGGCCATCGGCGACACTGGGCGCCGAGCACCGGACTGACGCCGCTTGCGAGGGAGAACGACGGATTGCGGCAGGAGGGCCTCCCAGCGGCCTCCGACGACCCACGACTGCCCTCGGCCGCGCGAGTCGGGCTGCGAGCCTAGAGAGTGCGGACGTCGCGGTTATAGCCCCAGAGCCTGCGCGCAGCGCGGTCGACGGGCCGCCCGAGCGCGACGCGTGTATCGAGAACCGCAGCCGTTGTCGTCTTTCTCGTCGGTGTCGCGATCTACGTCGTTGTCGGGTGCGCTTCCGTCGCCGCCACCGCCCGCCATCGGCGAGCTGACAATCGAGGGGAAAGGTCTAGCTCAAACGGCCGGACCCAGGGTGCTCGCCCTCGATCGCAGGGGAAGCCGCGCGGGGGAGCGCTCCACAAGGGTTGTGAGGGCGCTGCGAAAGGCATTCTTGGCGCGATGGGCGCAACGGTACGCGCGATGCGTGCCTGTGTCCGCTCAAGCCGAGGCTGCGGACGGTCGATACAAAGTTGCACTTACGTCCGGGCGCCGTCGACGCTCGGCAGTCATCGCCGCAATGGAGGCACGTCCGCAGTGAGCACTACAGACCAGATGACCGAACTTGACGTCGCAGCAGTCGATCAGGAGTCCCGGGTAACGCTTGAGTTGAGCCTTGACGAGGCTGAGGCGCTGCGCACGTGGCTACTAAAGCCGGCAGCAGATGGCACTAGCTCCCTCGACGAGCCGCTCGTCAGCGGGTCGCTGACGAAGCTGGCCCGAGCCCTTGACACCATCCGCGCCACGGCGAACGTTCGCCATGAACTTGAGCAAGCGGGTTTGGACATCGCGCACCTTTCTGACGAGCAGGTACGCGAGCTAGGCCGACGCGTCTCGGAGGCAACTCTGCAGGCCAGTCGCGGGTAAGTTCGGATCGTCGTTCGGCGGTCGGCGGGACCGACCGCCCCCACAGCGCGGCTATGAACAGCGCCTAGGACCTTCGACTCGGCAGATCCTTACACGGGTGACGCTCCCCGCCATCCAAGCACCCAGCCCCACCGCCTGGGCACCCGACCAACCGAGCGCACCGGCACGCCGTACCCAACACCCACGAGCTCAAGCGCCGCCCGGACGGGCCGCACCAGGGTGTCGCTCCGGGACCAAACCAGCACCCCGCCAGCGCCGCAGCCTCCTGCAACGATCGACTTCCGACAGCCTCAAGCGCCTCGAACTCGCCTCTCGGCCCGAGGGGCAAGCGCTGGCCCACCCCGCGGTCACGGGCCTGGCCTGGCCGGCGCCCTCCCAGGGCAAGCGGGTGCGACGCTGAACGGTCCGTTTTTCCGTCGGAGCTGGTGACAAGAGTAGTGTCGGCCGCCCCCGAAGAAAGGACGACAATGGACCACTCGGCTACGCAGCGACGCCTCTACGACCTGCTCAACGCTGGAGACATTGAAGGGTTCGGCGCCCTGTTGGCAGACGGTTTCGTCGAGCACGAGGAGACTCCCGGCCTCGCACCAACAAAGGACGGCGTCCTGGAGTTCTTTCGGATGTACCGCGCGGCGTTCCCCGATCTGCGCATGGAACCCGAAGACGTTCTGGCCAGTGGTGACAAGGTCGTCGCGCGCGTGAGGGCGACCGGAACTCACACGGGTGAGTTCATGGGCATGCCCCCAACCGGCAAGAGCGTCGACGTGCAGCTCATCGACATCATGCGGTTCGCCGAGGATGGTCTCGTGCGTGAGCACTGGGGAGTCGTCGACATGTTGGCGATGATGCAGCAGCTCGGAGTGGTTCCTGAAGGCCCCGCGGCATAGAGTCACCAGAGCGCTGGTCACAGCACCCACGAGCGGCGGCGGGCCCGCCGGCGTCCGACAATACGCGCGCTCGTCGCACTCCCCTGCGGACAGCAGTCCCCGCCAGGCTGCCGTTAAGGGACTCAGCAGATCGAGCGCGAGATCCTGACGCTCCCGCGTTGGCGGCGCGACGAGCGGCAGCTCCAATGTGCTCACGCGGCCTTCCGGCGGCGCGATTGTCCAGGTCTTGGACCCCGATCGTCACCCGCGCCGGCGGTGCCCCGAGCTGAGCGATCGCCTCACCGCCCAAAGCGGGCGTCCAGGGCCTTTCCCTCTGTCTGGCCGGAGGGCTGGAGGCGGTTCGGGCGGGCGCCTCGGGGCGAAAAAGCGCCCAGCGTGCGGAGTTGAGGCTCGCAGGCGGGACATCCGCCGCCCCCTCCCGGTTACTCTGCTGCGGCAACATACAAGCCCAGCCGAATCCCCGCGCGCCTGGCGTGCGAGGAGCGGGGAACCCAGAGGAGCCAGCGTGGCTTCAGGGGCGAATCGCCGCAATTGTGGCGTAGCGCGATCTCTTGGCGCGAGTCCGACAGCTAACCCCGTAGGCGCACAAAGAGAAGGGACTGACACGGGTGTCATTCACACGGTCCATCGCCATCGATGCACGGGCGGAGGTACTCGCGGCAAATGAGCTCCAGTTGCTCGCCGACTCGAGCTTTGAACTCGCGGATCGGTATGAGAGAGATGCGGCGTTCATGGAGGATGAGGAGGGCCGGCAGATTGCATTGGCTCTGGCGAGATGGCGCCGCCGCCGCGGGCGTTATTTCCGCGAGCTGAGTGCAGAAGCGGAACGCGTCGAGGCGACGCAGCTTGAGCGGGCGGGAACCTGCCTGTGCCGGGTGTGACGCATCAGCCCACAGAGGCTGGGGTCACGGCAGCCCCCGCCCAGGCTGTACGGTGAAGCGAGATCGGGACCGCCGGCAAGGGCGCGCCACACGCTCCTGAACGACACCAGGGGTGTTCTGCCGGCGCGCTTGAGATACCCGCTGGTTGCTGTCCCTCGGGCGCTGGCGGCATTCGGAGCAGTGGGGATAGTCGGGCGCGTTCGGTTGTGCTACTGGGTGCCGAGTTCGTTGATCAGGTTGGCCACCGCTTGGCTGTTGTTGTCCGTTCTGCTTGTGGGTCGGGGCGGAGAGGATGATCGCTGTTGCTTCGATCAGCATCGCGAGGATCAGGTGGGCGAGTGCGGTCGGGTGGCAAACGGCGGGGCGGAGCTCTGCCGTCCTGTGTCAAACGACGTGCCCACCCCAGACGTGATCCGCAACCGATACGCAGTAACGGTCAGCCGTGCCCGGGACGTGCGCGGCTCAGCGCCGGTGCAGAAGGTCCTCGATGACAGCGGGAGCTCCGTAACTGTCGGGGTATGCTCCGAGGTCGATCCGGAATCGATTGCCGGATATGCGTGCGACGGTCGTCAGGAACTGCACGAGCTTGCGGGGGATGCCACGCAGAACGTGCACCATGATGATGCGCGTCTGATCCTGGCGGGTCGTTCGGAGGTTGATGTATCCCAGCGTGTCGATGGGGAGCCCGAAGCGTTGCACCACGGCAACCGGGAACGGTAGCGAGATGGTGAATTGAGTTGGTTGGATGCAGTGCACACGAGCACGCACGCCATACTTGACGATCTCAGGGACGCTGCGTACGTGGCTGAGTATCGACAGCCGGCACGGTGTCGGGCTGAACACGTACTCGGCTGGACTCGGGTCGGGACGGCCGAACGGATCGATGGCTCGCGCCCGCAGGCGATAGGTCTGCTGCGCCCGGAGGGGCCCGAGCTTGCCGCAAGGTCCCCACGCGCCGGCAGGACTTGACGCCAGCGAGAACGCGCACTCGAGCCGGTCGCTGTCGACCTGGAACTGATCGTCCTTGGGTTCAACATCGAAGCGGGGACGCAGGCTCCCTCCGGTCGGAGGTGTGTGCAGGATCGTCTGCGGTGGCGTCGAGTCGACCGTGAACTGGAACTCCAGGTAGCCCGGTATGTTCGGGCCGTCATAGTCGACAAACAGCTCGCGGAAGCCGTCGGAGACCGCCGGGGTGTAGATCCAGCACTGGGCGGCCGGACAGCCCGACATCAGCTGGGTGCCGCACGGCTGGTCGGTGCCGTAGTCGGAGACCCCGACGTGGCATCCAACGTTCACGCCTGGATACCCAACCTGTATCTCGAATCTCGGCTGGTCCGCCGCGGAATAGACGTCCTGGTCGCTCTCGACCGCGCCCTGCAGCGTCACCTTCACGATGTTGTCCTGCTGGCTGACGTCCGCGCTTGCCACCGAGGCCGGCCAGCACGCCCATGCCACGAGCAGATCACCAGGGCGCCGAGCCTCGCAGACCCGCGGCACCACAGCGCGACCGCGCTTCGCCATCGCCCGGGGATTCTCATATCGAAAATCGTATGCGCGGAACGGACGGAATGCATCCCAAATCTGTGCAACGAATATTGGTTGATGGTGGTGCCATCCGCTTGAGCGCCCCACCCCCTTGCTATTCGCTCGGACCGACGGCTTTAGGAGGGAACTCGACAGTTTGCTTCTGGTGCAACGCTCACCTCGCAGGTCCGCCTGCTTATGACCCAGTACCGAGGGGCCGGCTGGCTCCGGACGCATCTCTCAGCACTAAACGCGGGAAGGACCACGCCCCTTCTGTCGGGAGATACAGTCGAGTTTCCATCTCACATTGACGGAAAGGAGCCTCCATGCCCGTCGATCCGAAGCGCACAGCCGTCGTCCTCATCGAGTACCAGAATGACTTCACTTCGGACGGTGGCGCGCTGCACGGCGCCGTCCAGGAGGTCATGGACAAGACCGGGATGCTTGAGAACACGCGCCAGCTCGTGGAGGGGGCGAGGGCGGCCGGCGCGACGATTGTCCATGCCCCGATCACCTTTGCTCCGGGCTACGGTGAGCTGTCGCAGTACCCGTACGGGATCCTCAAGGGAGTCGTGGATTCCACAGCGTTCGTGAAAGGCGAGTGGGGCGCTGAGATCGTCGACGTGTTGGCGCCTCAGGAGGGCGACGTCGTGGTCGAGGGGAAGCGCGGTCTCGATGCGTTTGCCACGACGAACCTTGACTTCATCCTGCGCGCTCGCGGTATCACGACGATCGCGCTCGGTGGGTTCTTGACCAACTGCTGTGTCGAGTCGACGATGCGGACCGGCTATGAGAGGGGCTACCAGGTGATCACGCTGTCGGACTGCGTCGCCGCCACCTCGGGCGAGGAGCACGAGAACGCGATCCGATTCGATTATCCGATGTTCTCCGAGGTGATGACGTCGGACGCCTTCGCGAGCGAACTTCATGGCTCGTCCGTCGCTTCGCACTGACCTGAGCGCCGCCGGAGAGCAGGAGTACGACCACAGTGGGCAAGGAGAGGCATGACTACCGGAGAGCTCACGCGCGCGCGGCTACTGATCGGCGACGACTGGACGGACGCACTGTCGGGGCGTATCTACGAGCAGGCGTTCCCGTACACGGGAGCTGCGGTTGGAATCGCGCCGGCCGCCAGCCGTCAGGACGCACGCGCTGCGGTCGACGCCGCGGAGCGGGCGTTCGGGGACTGGTCCCACAGCGCCCCGGCAGTCCGGCGCGCGATCCTGTCCAAGGGGGCCGACCTGCTCATGGAACGCCAGCAGGAGATCGCCGGAACCGTCACCGAGGAAACCGGCGGCGTATTCTGCTGGGGAATGTTCAACGTCGAGTTAGCCGCCGGCATGCTCCGCGAGGCGGCTGCCCAGGCCTACGGCTTGGTCGGCGAGGTGATCCCCTCCAATGTGCCCGGCAAGCTCGCGATGGGCGTCCGGGCGCCTGCGGGCGTCGTGGTGGCGATCGCCCCCTGGAACGCCCCGGTCATCCTCGCGACGCGTGCCGTCGCGACACCGCTCGCCTACGCCAACACGGTGGTGCTCAAGGCCTCTGAGATCTGCCCGCTGGCAGACGTCTCTCAGGACATGCGTCTCTACGCCGAGGAATCCTTCGGCCCGCTCCTCGCCATCGTTCCCGTGGATGGCCCGGACGAGGCGGTCAGGGTCGCCAACGACACCGAATACGGCCTCTCAGCGGCGGTGTTCAGCGAGAACGTCCCGGCCGCCCTGGAGCTCGCGCAGCGGATCGAGAGCGGCATCTGTCACATCAACGACACCACCGTCCACGACGAACCCCAGATGCCCTTCGGAGGCGTGAAGGCCAGCGGCTTTGGGCGCTTCGGTGGACGGGCCGCGCTCCAGGAATTCACGGAGCTGCGCTGGATCACGGTCCAAGACCCGCCCCGTCAGTATCCGATCTGACGGGATTCCGGCGACCAGCGTCATCGCGGGGACGCCCGCCATCTGAGCCGGCTGGTCAGATGGTCTCCCGCTCGCGCGGCTCCCTCTCGACTTCGGAGTACGCCGACGCGTACTCTGATGTGGCGCGCTTGCCAAGAAGCTCGTTTCCCAGTCGCTCCGGTGAACCCCCGCCCGGGTTGGCGTCGCGTCGGAGAAGCGGCCGACCGGGCGCGGGGGATCGCCCTCACGCCTGGCAGTAGATCATCCGTCGAGGCCGTGCTCAAGTCGCGTGATTCCTCCCGCCGATACCCGTCCCAGACTGTACAGCGCGTCTCCGGGCGTCCGGGGTGACCGGATGAGGAGGCGGGTGGCAACAGATCGCCACGTCGCACGTCACCACAACCGAAGGGACCGAGAGATGCAACAAAAACCACTTGTGATCGCGCTGTCCGCGGTGGCGGTCTCGCTGGTCGTGCACCGCTCGCGGACCCGGTCGCATCGGGCGCGTGCTGCCTCCGACAGCCAGGTCACCGACGGCCAGGTCGTCACCGTTGACCGTACCGTCGACGGAAACTCGGTGGACGCCACCGACGTCCAGTCCGACGGCCAGAACACGAACGGGACCGACGTGGAGGGAACGGTTCAGTCAATCGACGCGACCGCGCGGACGCTAACAATCTCCGCCGACGACAGCGAGCAGTCAGGCTCGACGCTGACCGTCAATGTCCCCGCATCGGGCCAGGACCAGGGCGACAACAACGGTGACAATCACAATAGCGCTGAGCAGGTGAGTGCCGCGCAGCAGAGCGATCCGAACCTCGCCACCTCTCACAACGGCGAGAGCTTCGCTCAGTTCTGGGCGACCGATCCGAACAACCCCGTCAACTGGCGTCCGGCGTTTCGGCCCGCGGGCGGAGCCGACCGACCCTAGGCGCACCCTCTCGCCGAAGCGGCAAGCCGGCTAGCAGCCCCTCGGAGCCGTCGGTCGGGGGTAACCGGCGGGCCGGGGCGGTCGGCGGCTGCGAGGCGGGATGCACTAGCTGCCCGGTCTTGCAGTCCCAGGGCGGGCAGCTGCTTGGTCCATAAGTGTCCGGGTCTGAACGCGCCCGCAAAGGGCCGCTGATCCAGGCATCAGCCGTTCGCGTCCGGGCCCAGCGGGAGGGCCGCCGCCCGCCACGATTGAACGCCTCCGATCACGTCCGTCGCGTCGAGTCCGAACCGCCGTAGCGTCGCCGCTGCAAGGCTCGACTGGTAGCCCTCGTCGCAGACCACGATCACCTGCCGGTCGGCACGAGCCACTTCCGGATCCCGATGCTCACAGCGCGGGTCCAGCCGCCACTCCAAGACGTTCCGCGGGATCACGCGGGCGCCCGGGAGGCACCCGTCACGCTGGCGCTGATCCTCGGGGCGGATGTCGATCATGATCGCGCCGGCGCTGACTGCTGCGAAAGCGTCGGCAGGGGTCAGGCGCACGAGTGTGGCGCGCGCCTCCGCCAGCAGTTCGTCGACGGTCACCGAGTCGTGCCGTTCGTCGGACAGCACGATCAGCCGCCGCACATGTGGAGCCGAGCCGCGGTCCCCTCCGGCGATGCGCGAATCGGTACGAGGTCGCAAACCTGGTTCGCGCGCGTCGCCGTACACACCGCCGGCCCCGGTGAACTCCCGCCGCCCGGAGGACAGACAGCGGACCGCGCCGAGTCCAGCTGCGCCAAGGAACTCCCGAATCCGTGATTCGTCAGAGCGATGGGCCATGCACAGCAGCCGCTCGCCACAAAGGGGGCATCGCGCGCACAGCGAGCCACGAGCGCCTCCTGCTCGAAATCCGAGTCAAACGCGCAGCAACCGGGATCGCCGGCGACAAACCCCATCCAGCGCCTGAGCCACAATCCCAGCCTCCCTTTGGCTCTCATCACGACCCATCTCCCGTGTGCCGCATCGTGCCACCGACCTGTTCGCCGAGACGCAAGTTTAACTCCCCAAGCGTCCCGGAGCATCACCAAGCGACGCGGATGCCACGGCGAGCGCAGGTCACACGATCCTGTCGCCGCTGCCGCACTCGGCATTGACGTAACCCGAGCGAAACGGCCTCGCCGCGCCGGTGTCCTCGCCGCAGGTGCGGCGTCACACGCAGCCGGTGTGTTGGCGAGCAGGTGGATCGACGCCGAGGACTCCTCGGAGGGGGTGCGAACGCGGTGCACGTCGTGTCGCGGCGGGAGGAGCGTGTGGAGGTCGCCGGGGCACGTCGTCTCGCGGCGGGAGGAGCGTGTGGAGGTCGCCGGGGCGCAGCGGACGCCGCCGTGTGCGCTTGAGCCAGCGTCGCCTGGATCGCCGACACGCGCACCGTTGGGAAGGCCGCCACCGGACGAGCCTAGCGGCCCGACTGAGTCCCGGGTTCGAGTTTGATCGCGCGCCGTCATGGGAGTAGGGTCGTTCGGGAGGCGCCACCGCAACCGGGGAGGTTCGCATGACTGGTGTTCGGTCGCTCGACTTCGATTCGCCGGACGAGACACGGAGTCCTGATAAGACGCGAGTGGACGTCGTCCGGATCGGAGGCGCAACCGCCGCTCGGTTTGTCTTTGAGCCGGGCTGGAAGTGGTCGGAGTGCGTCAAGCCCGTTGCGGGCACCGACAGCTGCCAAGCGAAGCACGTGGGCGTGATCCAGTCGGGCACGCTGCATGTGGCGCACGAGGACGGCACCGACCTCGACCTCCATGCCGGCGAGGCATATATGATCGAGCCGGGGCACGAGGCGTGGGTGGTCGGCGACGAGCGTGTCGTCGCTTTCGAGTTCGAGACGTCGGCAGCCGAGAAGTACGCGACGTAGCCGGGTGCCGCCGGTCGAGTCGGGCGGCCAAGCGACTGTTGAGAAGCTCACGCCATGCGGGAGCTTCTGTGCATCGACACGCCTCGGACCGATGGGCCAGATCATCACGTCTTCCCCTGGCGCCTCGCGTGACATAGGATCGCCAGTCATGTCAGAGATCAGCTTGCTCACCGGCCTCAGAGCCGCAATCGGCGCCGGGACGTGGTTCACTCCGCGCCTCGCCGGCCGCCTGTTCGGCCTCGACGCCGACGCCAACCCGCAACTGCCGTATGTCGCTCGTCTCTTCGGCGTGCGAGATGCCGCGCTGGCCGCCGGCCTGCAATCGAGCAGCGGCCAGAGCCGTCGGGTATGGCTGCAGCTCGGCGTGGCCTGCGACGTCGCGGACACCGCCGCCGGTTTGCTCGCCGGCCGTCGCGGCGAGATCTCGCCCCTGACCACGGCGCTCGTTACCGCGCCGGCGCTGTTCGGGGTGGCGCTGGGCCTCAGCGCGCTTCAGAAGACACAAGACAGCCCAGAACCGGCGGCCTGACCGCGCGCCGCGCGGCCAACGCCGAAGGCCTGACAGCGGGAGGAGCCGAGGGATGCCAAAGACGATCGTCGTACTGGGCGCGCGCAACCTTGGTGGCGCGATCATCGATCACTTCCAGGCGCACGGCTGGCAGGCCGCCGGGGTGGCCAGGAGCGAGGACACGCTCGCCGCCGTCCGGGACCGGGGGGCCTTGGCGCTGAGCGCCGATGCGTCCGATCGGGAATCGCTGCGCGCCGCGCTCGCGGCGGCCCGACAGCAGTTCGGCTCGGTCGACGCCGTGGTCAATGCCGTCACCGCCAGCCGACCGACGGGCGGCGGTCCCTTCGGTGGCGGCCCGCTGGCCGAGGCGGACCTTGACGGCTTCCGTGGCTGGACCGTCGCGGTGGCTGAGCAGGCGTTCGTGTTCCTCTCGGTGGCGACGACCGTTCTGCGCGAAAGCGGCGGCGGCGCCATGGTGCAGATCACCGGGGGATCCTCCCGCCGGGCGATGCCTGGGCGCGGGCTGTGGGCTGCGGGGGCATTCGCGGCGCGGGCGCTGGTTCAGGCGGCATCCCAGGAGTTGCGGGAAGAGGGCATTCATGCCGCGCTGCTTGCCGTCGACGCGACCATCGAATCACCGAAGACAGCGGCCTTCACTCGCGACCAGCCCAAGCAGGCGCTGGCCGACATGGGCGAGGTTGCGGCAGCGGTGCGCTTCTTGGTCGAGCAGCGCCCTCGCGCGCTCACGCACGAGCTGGTGGTCACGCCGGCCGGCGACCGCTGGGTGCCGTAGCCCCCGCGGCGGTCGCCGGCGGTCGGCATCCGCTGATCGAATTCTTCGTCGTCGTGTAAGCAGCTCTTCGCCTTTTCCGAAAGGGCTCTTATTGACACGTTCCACAGTGGTCTGCATAGCGATCCCCACGTCCATACAGGGGGCGGACCACCATGACACGGCTACTTCACAAGCACACACGGCATCGGCACGCGGCCTGGGTTGCCGCTGTTGCCGGAGCGCTCGCCCTGGGGTCGGCGCCGTCGGCCCTCGCAGCCGGTGGCGACATCGGGGAGGCCACGAGCGCCAACTGGGCCGGATATGTCGTCGGGGGCTCCCAGTCAGGCGCCTCACAGCAATTCTTGAGTGTCTCGGGCAGCTGGGTCGAGCCCAGCGCGAGCTGCACCTCGGGTATCGGCGTGGCTGCGTTCTGGGTCGGACTCGGTGGCTCGTCTGAGCAGTCGGGGGCACTCGAGCAGGTCGGCACGCAGATGCAATGCGACTCCAGCGGCGCAAGCAGCCAGTGGGCGTGGTACGAGCTGGTCCCGGCGGCGCCGGTGAAGCTCGACATCGCGATCAAGCCCGGCGATCACGTCTCGGCGCGCGTCTCGGTCAGCGGGACGACCGTGAACGTGTCGATCAGCGATCAGACCACGGGCGCGTCGGCGAGCAAGACGCTGGAGATGGACAATCCCGACGTCTCCAGCGCGGAGTGGATCGCCGAAGCCCCGTCGGAGTGCTCGAGCAACGATGCCAGCGAGACGGCCAACTGCACGCCGCTGCCACTCGCCAACTTCGGCACGGTCTCCTTCACCGGAGCCAGCGCCACCGCGAGCGGAACGACCGGCACGATCTCCGATCAGAACTGGGCCACGCAGGCGGTTCAGCTCAATGGTGGCAGCGGCGCCGGTCTCGGATATCCCGGCACCGCGGTGGACACCTCGACGTCCGCCACCTCCGCCAGCGCTAGCCCGTCGTCGCTGTCCATCGACGGGTCGGCCTTCTCGGTGACATGGCAGTCCAGCGGCTCGCAGACCACGAGCACGCCGTCAGACCCCTACGGTGCCTCCGGGGGTGGGTCCACGAGCGCCGACGGCTCCGGCTATGGCGGGTACGGGGGTGGCTCGGGCTCCAGCGTCGATCCGGGTGGGCTCGGCCTCGGCGGCTACGGCGGGTACGGCGGTTCCGGCTATTACGACAGCTCTGGCGGCTATGGCGGCTACGCCGGAGGCTACGGCGGCGTCGGCTTCTAGCCGGCGCCGCCCCAGGCCTCGCGGCCTACAGCAGCACCTTCAGACCGGCCACGGCCAGCAGCAGGGCAAAGACAAAGCAGATGCCGGCGCTGATGCCGCGCTTGTGGTCGGCGAAGAAGCGATCGAGCGCCTGCAGCAGGGGGGTGGCGCGGGAGCCCATCACCGTCACGATGAGCGGGGGTCCGTACGCCGGCAGCAAGGTGATGGCGTACAGCAGCACGAACGCGACCACCTGGCCTGCGAGGCCGACCTTCGAGATGCCGATCGCGTGCATCGCGGGAAAGAAGAGGACGATGCTGGAGAAATTCGTCAGCATCAGCCCGGCGCCCACGGCGAACGCGCGCTCCTCGGGACGGGCGGCGACATGCTCGGGCTTGGCCGGCTGCGGGGCGCGACGCATGGTCCTCACGCCCAGGACGAGCAGCAGCGCGGCTGCCACCAGCTTGACGATCGCTCCCGCCTCCGACGGGCTGCTGGGGCCGCCGGTGCTCCGGGCCACGAGCAGCGCGACGGCCGCAAACGCGGCCAGCACCACCGCAGCCCCGGCGGCGAACGCCCAGGCTCGCCCGAGCGGTGCCGTCTTGCGGGACAGCATCACCAACTGCATGGCCAGCAGCGTCGGCGAGACAGCCGCGCCGAATGCGAGCGGGAGGACGATCCCGAGCAGCCGGCCCATCAGCCGCCGACGATCCAGCCACGAGAAGACGAAAACAACGATGTGCCCATCTTCAGAGCATCGGCAGCCAACCGTTCCGCCTCCTGCGTAGCAATTACCGAGTCGCCCTCGTGCACCACCGAATCGCCCTGGCGCCGGTCCGGTGCCGCCGCAAGATGAGGAGATGCCCGACGACGTGCGGTGGATCCGCAGCTACGTGCTCGACGAGGCCAGCGGATCGGTGGGAACCGTCTGCATCTACGAGGCCACGAACCCGGAGGCGATCCGCAAGCACGCGGAGCGGGCCGATCTGCCAGTCGACGAGATCATCCGGATCGCCGACACCGTCATCGTCCGGCAGGACCCACAGCCGGCCAGCGCCTGAGCCTCGCGCGGATCGCCCAAGCGCGCGCTCACTGCGGGGAAACCGAGTCAAAAGCCGACCTGGGACCCGCCGTGCGCCGCCTGCAAACGGCGGCCCCACCGCCCAGCAGAAGGACTTCGACGCTGCCGCGGCCCGCGACAACCGGCTGATCGTGCCGATCGTGCTGCTCGTCGTGTTCGTGATCCTCGCGCTCTTGCTGCCTGCGATCACCCTGCCGCTCGTGCTGATCGGCACGGTGATTCTGTCCTTCGGCACCGCCCTCGGCGTCTCCTCCGCCGTGTTCTCACACATCTTCGGCTATCCGGGCGAGCCCTCGACCCTTCCGTTGCTGGCCTTCATCTTCCTCGTGGCCCTCGGGGTCGACTACAACATCTTCCTCATGGCCCGCGCCCGCGAGGAGGCACAGAAGCACGGCCCGCCACGGCATGCTGCGCGGGCTTGCCGTCACTGGAGGTGTCATCACCTCGGCCGGAATCGTCCTGGCCGGGACGTTCACGATGCTGACCACACTCCCGCTCAAAACGCTGACCGAGCTTGGCTTTGCGATTGCCTTCGGTGTGCTCCTCGACACGTTCATCGTGCGCTCAGTGCTCGTGCCCGCGCTCGTGTTCGACATCGGCCCCCCCGTGTGGTGGCCGAGCGCCCCGGTCCACATCCCTGAGCGCGAGGAGAGCGCGGAGCACGACGACTCCGACGGGGGGTCAAGCCTCCGCTGCCGGAAATGGTGGCTGAGGGCCCGAGCACCGCCCCGAGGTGACCGGGCCGGCTGCTGTCCCTACGCCGGGTGGCGATCGACGTCGTCGGCGGTGCCGCTCCGGGCGCCGATCGCTCGGCCGAGGAGGAGGAACCCCGCCGCGGCGGCGAGCCCCTCGGCCACGCCGCGCTGCAGCCCCTCGGGGAGCGAATGCTCGGCATGGGCTTCGAATGCGGTCATCGCCAAGCCGACGAGTACCGACACCAGGCCCCCGAGCCGCCAGGGGTGTCGACGCAGCCAGTCGCGCCCGACCGGGGGAAGGTCGTCGAAGAGATCGCCGGCGCGCCCGGCCGACGAGGACACGAGCTCGCCGGAGTGGGCCAGCTCGCGCGATGCCGCGGCGATGCCGATCGCGGCGATGGCGGTCAGCCCCCCGACGAGGGTCAGCCACCAGACGGGGAGCAGGGCTGTGAAGTCGACGACGTAGAGCGCCAGCCCCGCCAGCGTGGCCCACCCAGCAGCAAGCGCGACGCGCGTGCGCCGGCGAATGAGCGAGACCTCGGCCGCCGACAGGCTCGCCGCGTCCCGCCGGCGCAGCGCTCGCCATGCCGCCAGCGTGCCCGCCACCAGCGCGACCTGGGGGGCGATCAGCATCCCGATCGCGGCGGGCAGGAACAGCGCCACTGAGTGGCCATGGTTGAACCCCGGCGGTCCGCCGGCGTGACCGATGGTCAGCTGGGAGATGGCGAGGACGGCGGCTGCGCCGGCCAGGGCTCCGAAGGCGACGAACGCCGAGCGGCGGGCAAGGCTGCCGGCCAGCTCGTCGGCGAAGCGCGTTGCGAGCGCGCGCGGGTCGCCGAGACGCTGCTCGCAGCCCGGCTCGCACCCGATGTGATCGCGCAACTCGTCGAGGATGCGCGCGCGGTCCTCGCCGCTGACGCCGCGCCCGCTCAGCTCGCCGGCGAGCTGCTGCAGCCAGGTCATCCGAGCACCGCCTCAACGGCCCGGGAGAACTGCGTCCACTCCCGCCGCCGGGTCTTCAGCGCGGAGCGCCCGGCCCGGGTGATGCTGTAGACCCGTCGGTGCCGGCCCGTGTCCGTCGACCACGAGCTGCTCAGTAGCCCGTTGCGCTCGAGTCGGTGCAGGGCTGGATAGATCGTTCCCTCGGCGAGGTCGAAGGCCCCCGCGCTGCGGAGCTTGAGGCGCTGGAGGATGGCGTACCCATGCGCCGGCTCCTCGGCGATGATGGCCAGGATCAGCGGGTCGAGCTGGCCGCCCAGGGCATCGGCTTTCATACCTCGGAGCGTAAGGCATAGCGTTGCTAGGTGTCAACCGGCCGCGCCCCGCGGCGCGCCGCCGCTGCCGCGATCGTGCCGGGGTGCCCCGTCCTCGGGCAGCTCGTAATAGCCGCCGGCCTGAGAGACGTACCAGTGCCCGACTACCCGCAGGTGCTCGTCGTGATCGAGCGTGCCGGCGGCGATGCTGATCGTCTCTCGCTTCGGCGCGTCCCACAAAAGGCTCGAGCCGCACTCGCCACAGAAGCCTCGCCGCGCGTGCGCATCGCTGTCGGGGCTCCGGATCCAGCGCAGGGCTCCTGCCTCGCGGATCACCAGATCCTGGCGGCGTACGGCCGTGCTGGCCGACACGTGCCCGTGCCAGCGCCGGCACTCGCGGCAGTGACAGATGAGGACGTCGCGCAGCGGTCCGTGGGCCTCGTACCGCACCGCGCCGCAGAGGCAGCCACCAGTTGCCGGCGCCGACATGGGATCCATCGGCGCAGTGTGGCGGAGAACCGCTCGCAAAGGGTTCACGCGTCCTCTGCGAGAGCTCCTAGTCCTGCGCCGCCGCCGGGGTCAGGGTTCCGTTCTCAGCCGTCTCGGCGGACCGCGCAGCGCGGGTCAGCACGAGCAACGGGCAGCGGGCCGTATGCGCGAGGTGCGTCGAGGTGCTGCCGTGGACAATCCGCCCGACGGGGCCGTAGTCACGGGAGCCGAGGACGAGCAGATCGAGCGATGCGCTGTAGAGCGCCAGCTCCTCGGCGGGCGAGCCATAGACGGCGTGTGCCTCGATGTCGCCGAGCGTCTCAATCCGCCCACGCGCCTCGTCGACGAGCTCTTCGATGGCCCGGCCGATCGGAGCCGGGCCGCCCATGAAGGCGTAGCTGGGCAGCGCGACGGCCTCGAAGGCCGACAGCCGCGCCCCGTGCGCCGCGGCGATGCGACGGGCCACCGCCACCGCATGCTCGCTCTCGGCCGACCCGTTGTAGCCGACGCCGACTTCCCGCATGGCGACGGGCTCCTCGGCATACCCCGCCGGCGCGATGGCGATCGCACACGGCGCGCCGTTGAGCGCGGCGCGGGTGTGATCGCCGATTAGGACGCGTCCGACGAGTCCGTGCCGAGAGGACGCCACCACCAGCAGGTCGGCGCCGATGATCTCGCACAGCTCGTGCAGCCCTCGTCCAACCGATGACGCCTTGTGCCAGCGCAGGTTGGCCGCGATGCCCGCAGCGTCGCTGACGCCTTGCAGGAACTCCGCCGCACGCTCCTGTTGGAGCTTCTCGTAGTCATCGGGCCGCCCGCCGCGGAGGCTCCGATCGCTGGAATAGACGTGGGCGAGCGTCAGCTCACCGCCGCGCGTGAGCAGTTTCCTGGCCAGCGCGATCGCGTCAGCGCCGGCACCGGCGCCGTCATGTTTAACGCCAACCAGGATGTTCTTGAACATTTCTGCTCCTTGTGGGGCCTGAATCCCATCTTGACCCCGGCCCGCGGCGCTGCCATCCGTGGAGTTCCGCGCTCCCGCGCGTAGATTTCCATCGGGCGATTCGCCCGCGCAACACGCTGTCGGCCGAGTGCACGGTCCGGCCACCGAGCCGCTCCTCGGAGATGTCCAGACCCACCGCGGCCACCCGCTGCGAGTCCACGATCGCATCGAGGTAGTGACCCGAACCCTTGAACTCACACCGCGTCGCCCGCGCGTGGCTGAGGGTGACCAGATGCTCGAGGCGGACCCGTCGCGTGCACGGTGGACAGCGGTCGGGCGTGGGTAGCCCCAGACGCGTCCCACAAGAACTGCTGACGCGGCCCGCCCTGCGAGGAATCACCTTCGCGGTCAGGCTGCGGTGATGCCCCACATGCTCTCGTGTCGCTGGCCCGGCTCGAGGACGACCAGGCCGTCCCCGCTCTGCAGAGCATTGGGCGCGCAGGTCATCGGCTCGATCGCCAAGCTGCACCGCCGCCGGCCGACGTCGCCGAGGGTGTCGCCGCTGAACAGCATCAGGTAGCCGAACGTCTCGTCCATCCACAGCACGACGTCCCGGTCCGGGCCGCGGAGCCGCACCCGCGCCCGTCCGTCCGCGTCCCGCTCCAGGTCGGTGTAGCCGGTGTCGAGCACGGTGGCGCCGATCGCCCGGCCAGTGCGGAAGTCGTCCTCGGTTCCGGTCACGGTCCGGCGGCCGATCGGGATCTGACGCTCGTCGACGTCGAGGCGGACGCCGGCCGGGCTCGTGAGCACAGCGGTATCGATGGTCTGCGTTCCGACGGTCACGTACGGGTGCATCCCGGCGCCGTACGGGCAGGATCGCTGTGCCCGGCTGGTGGCGGCAATCGCCACCGACAGGCCGTCCGCGCCCAGGCAATAGTCGACCTCGAGGTCGAGGCAGAACGGATAGCCGGGTTGCGGATGGAGCCGGTGCGTCATCAGCACGCGGTCCGGCGCCTGCTCCGTCCCCGCCCAGTTTGCGTAGCGAGCGAGACCGTGGATCGCGTTGTGGTGGGGAGGCTCGGTGAGCGCGAGCTGATGCTCCGCGCCATCGAAGCGATAGCTGCCGTCGCGGACGCGGTTGGGCCAGGGGACGAGAACCTGACCTCGCCCGCCGCTGCACATCTGGTGATCGCCGTAGCCATCGATGACCTCGCGGCTACCGACGCGGTAGCTGCGCAGTCCACCGCCGACTTCGACGACCACCGCCTCCTGGTCGCCCGCTCGCAGCGTGTACTGACGGCCGGAGGGAGGGACGTGATCGATCACCACCCGCGGAGAGTGAACATGGAGTGGGTCAGCGTCAAGTCCCGCGCAGTGGCGTCACGTCCCGCGGGGGCCGCTCAGCGATCGGTGCCCCGACCAATGCGGTTCGCAGCAGCCGCTTCGCCGGGGATAATGCCCCATGGCGTACGAGGAGGATCTCGCCAACCGGCTGCGCGAGCTGGTTCTCGGGGAGCCTGGCGTCACCGAGAAGCGGATGTTCGGCGGCTTGGCGTTCCTGATCAACGGCAACATGTCCGTGAGCGCGAGCGGCCAAGGTGGGCTGTTGCTGCGGGTCGACCCGGCGGAGACCGAGGCTCTGCTCGCCAAGCCTCATGCCGAGCCGTTTGAGATGCGGGGCCGCGCAATGGACGGATGGCTGCGTGTGGCGCCCGATGGCGTGCGCACCAAGCGCCAGCTCGAGCCGTGGGTGGCTCGCGGCGTGGCCTACGCGCGCTCGCTGCCGCCCAAGAAGTAGCCGCAGATAGATGCCTAGCGGCGGACAGTCTCAGCCGCCGCGTGCGCGGCAAGACCCTCGGCGAGCAGCAACTCGGCTCCGGTGTCGACCGCCCGTGTCACCAGCGATTGGGGCAGCCCGGCCTCGCGCAGGGCCCGTTCGGCGCCGCTCAGCAGCGGCGGTCGCTGCGGTGAGTGGGCGTCGGAGGACACCACGAACGGAAGCCCGGAGCGGGCGAGCTCATGTGCACGAGATCGGACCGTGCCGCCGTGCAGCCCGGTGAGCGAGGACGCGTTCAGCTGCAGCACCGAGCCGAGGGCGATCTGGGCCTCGACGTCGGCGAGGCTCGTGGACGGGGAGCGCTCGGGGTGGCCCATCAGCACCCCGTAGCCGCGGGCGCGCACCTCCTCGGCCGCGTCGGCGTAGCCGCACACGCTGGGAACCAGCGGCGCCTCGAGCAGAAGCCAGCGGCGGTCTGCGGGCCCCTGCGCGATCAGCTCGAGCTGCTCGTCGCTCAGCGAGGCGACATCGTCGGCCCCGAGCTCCCCGCCGGTCCCGACCTCCAGCGGCAGCCCCGCGTCGCCGAGGAGCTGGTCCAGCGCCGCCACGCGGTCCGGCAGCTCGTCGACCACCACCTCGCACACGTGTGGGGTGGTGATGATCCGTCGTGTCCCGTCGGCCAGCGCCGCGCGGGCCAGCGCCAGCGCCTCGGACGGGTCACGGGGTCCGTCGTCAACGGCGGGCAGGAGATGGAAGTGAAGCTCGGTCCTCACGTCCTCTTACCTTAGAGCGGCGGCGTCGGCACATCGGTGTCCCCGGCGCTGTTCGTCGCCGACCTCGATGCGCTCCGGCCGGCAAATCGCGAGCTCAATGCGCTCCGGCCCGCCCCCTAATCCGCCGAGCCGTCCCGGCTCAGCAGCAGCGAGGCGTGAACCTCCTCACCCTCGCCGACGATCCAGCGCCGGTCCTGGTCCCGGATGATCGTCCGCTCGCCGGGCTGCATCGGAGTGCGGAACTCCATTTCGGCATCCAGAGCCTCGAGGTCGGCGCCCTCGGTTAGCAGCTCCTCTTCGAACGGCGTCCAGTAGGCGGAGTTGTTGACATGGTCCGCGATGTCGCATTCGGCAGCACGGAACCTCCAGCTCCAGGTCGTGCTGGCCCGGGCTCCGTCCGACGGCGGTGGCGGGTGACGGAGACGGGCGCTGATCCTCCGGGACGCGGCTGCGCTGCCGTAGCGGACGAACTCGTCCTCGCTGAACGGCGCGGGTCGCCAGCTCTCGGGATCGAGGTGCACCCACAGCGCGACCGACTCGATGTCGCTCTCGCCAGCGCCGTCGCTGCTGATGGTCGTTCGCCGCTCGGCCCACATCCGGCCCAGGCCGCTGCAGTAGGTCACCGCCGAGCAGTGCTCGGCGAAGCGCGGAAAGCGTCGAATCTGCAGCCGGTTGCGTCGGACCACCCACACCGCGGCCTGCTCCAGCCCGGCCTCCTCGACGTCGGCATAGGCGACGTCCTGGAGCCAGCGTGCGATCGCGTCGAGCCGCAGTCGTCCCGACGGCGCGCAGTCGCCCAGTCCGGGGCGCATCGGCAGGATGAAACGGCGGCCCCCGGGGGGCGGCGGCGGGAATTCGTCGGTGATCGTCTCATCCATGAGGCGGAACCCGGGCGCGTGGTCAGTCGAGAGCCTTGGCGAAGTGAAAGGAGACGATCGGCATCCCCTCGCGGATGTAGAAGCGGTGAGCGTCCTGCCTATGGAGCGCCGAATCGAGGTCGATCAGACTGCATCCCGCCTCGCGCGCCCGCGCGCTCAGCTCGTCCAAGAGCGCCGCGCCGACCCCCTGGCCGCGGTGTGCGCCTGCGGTGACCAGGTCATCCACGTACAGCTTGCGCGTGGACACGGTCGTGGCGACGATTCTCCAGCCCGCGACGGCGAGGCAGTTCCCGTCCCGGTCGTACGCGGCGGTGAAGCGGAGGCCCTGTGGATGGCCCTCGGCGTAGATCTCGGCCAGGCTCTCCGGGGTCAGATGGGTCCGCAGCTGGGCGAGCACCGGCAGTGCCTCGTGGACGAGCCGCCGGTCACCGGGGTCGAGGTCGATGAATCGCATCTAACCCGTCGCCGTCTGCTCGGCGGCCAGACGCGCGCCGGATCGAGGCTCGCGGAACCGTTCGGCGGTCGCCCGCGCCGTGCCGTTGGCCCACGCGCTGGTGGTGAGCACGCCCACCACGAGCACGATCAGCCCAAGCCCAACGAGGATCCACCAGCCGGCGTGGGTGGCGATGGCGAAGTGGGCGGTGATCGCGGCGCCGACGGTCCCGCCGGCCACGACGCCGATGACTGCGACGCCGAGGGTTTGGCCGACCTGCCGGCTGGTCGAGGCCACGGCGGCGGCGACGCCGGCTTGGGCAGCGGGCATGCCGGACACCGCGGTGTTGGTGATCGGAGGGTTGACCAGGCCGAACCCCAACCCGAAGATCATGTAGGCGGCCAGCAGGTAGGCCTCCGAGGTGGTGGCGGTCAACCGCGTCAGCATCAGCGCTGCGGCGGTCATTGCGCAGGCGGCGATCAGCAGCGAGGGGCGCGCGCCGCGGCGGCCGACGAGCCGACCGGACAGCGGGGCGAAGATCAGCGTCATCAGCGCCATCGGCAACATGTAGAGACCGGCGTGGAAGGGGGAGAGGTGGCGCACGTCCTGCAGGTACAGGGTGTTGAGGAACAAAAATCCGCCGAGCGAGGCAAACGAGCAGACGGCGATCACGCTCGCCCCCGAGAACGGAGCACTGGCGAAGAAGCGCGGGTCGATCAGCGGCTGATCGCGCTGGAGCTCATACGGACCCAGCACCGCGAAGCACGCGACCGCGACCGCGAACAACACGATCGTCGACGTTGACGTCCACCCGTGGGTCGGCGCCTCAATGATCGCGTAGGTGAGAGTGGCCAATCCCGCCATCACGAGCACCTGGCCGACCGGGTCGAGGCGGCGCGGGTGCCGGGCCCGCGACTCGGGCACGAACAGCGCCGTGAGCACCAGGGCCAGCAGCCCTACCGGGACGTTGACCAGGAACACCGACTGCCAGCCGGCGGAGTCGACCAGCGCGCCGCCGACCACGGGGCCGAGGGCCATGCTGAGGCCGACCACGCCGCCCCAGACGCCGATGGCCTGAGCCCGCTCGCGCGGGTCCTCGAACACGTTGCGGATGATCGACATCGCCACCGGGTTGAGCATCGACCCGCCGATCGCCTGCAGGATGCGGGCACCGATCAGCCATTCGAGCGTGGGCGCGAGAGCGCACAGCAGCGAGCCGAGCGAGAACACGATCAGGCCGGTCTGGAAGATGCGGCGGCGGCCGATCCGGTCGGCGGTCGAGCCCGCCAGCATCAGCAGGCTGGCGAGTACCAGGGTGTAGGCATCGATCGTCCACTGCAACCCCGAGAAGGAGGAATGCAGCGACTGACGGATGGCCGGCAGCGCGACGTTGACGATGGTGCTGTCGAGGCCCACGATCAGCAGGCTCATACAGCAGATCCCCAGGATCAGCAGGCGACGGGCGCGGCTCAGCTGCTCCTCGTGCTCGTCATGAGGCATCGACCTCCGATGCTAGCGGCGCCTCGCGACCCGGGTCCCAGGTCCCCACCAGCGTCCGCGCAGCTTCGAGGTCAGGGTGCAGCGGGCGGTCACCGAGGTCGGGATCGAGCACCGGCTCAGCGGCTGCGAACAGCCGGCATGTACCGGTCCCACGTGGGCGATGGCCGGCGATCCGCAGCGCCCGCACAGCCACGACCAGTTCGGCGGCAATGACCACTCGCAGCGCCTGCAGCGTCTCACTGGCGCGGCGGGCAGCGGTCGGGGCCAGGCTTGAATGCGACTCGACTCCGCGGGACACCGACACCGTCTGGGCCGCGACCGGCGTGACGAGGGAGCGCACCTCGGCCACGGCAGCATGCGCGGTGTACTCGAGCACAAGTGCACCGGATTCCGCACCTGGCCGCCGAGCCAGGAACTGAGGGAGTCCGGTCAAGTTCGGGTCGAGCATTGCGCTGACCCGCGCCGCGATCAGCGCCGCGGACTGGGCCAGCGCGGTTCGAAGGTTGTCGATGGCCGCGGCCAATGGCGCGGCGTGAGGGTTGCCGTTGGGCAGAGCGACCGGTTCCTCCGCGATGATCAGCGCGTTCTCGCCGGCGAAGTTCAGCTCGTGCTCGACGGTGTCCCGCAGCGCGCACAGCGCGTCGTGCACGGCGCCGTCGACCTGGGGGAGGGCGCGGAACGGATATGGGTCCTGAATGCCCAGGGGCCCGGGCTCACGCGCCCGCTCATCGAGTCCGGTGAGCAACTCGCGCATCCTGCGGGCCACCGCCGACTGTCCCGGACGGTGCGCGGCGGAGTGGATGCGCGGATCCAGGACGACAGGATCGGCTGCCGCGGCCTCGAACGACAGAGCCGCCACGGCCAGCCACACATCGAGCAGTCGGCCGGCGTCAACGACGAGGAGGGCAGCATGACCGATGGTCATCGCGTTGCTGCTGATGAAGGCCAGCCCGTCGCGCGGGCCGAGCCGTCCGGGAGAGATCGCGGCCCGTTCCAGCGCGTCGCCCGCCGGCCCGAGCCTGCCGCGGTACCAGGCGCGGCCCTCGCCCAGAAGCGCCAGGCCGACATCGGCCAGCGAGGTGAGATCACCGGTGCCCAGGGACCCGAGCTCACGGGTGAACGGGGTGACGCCGGCGTTGAGCGAGCCGACCAGCGCCATCAGGAGCTCGTCGGCCACGCCGGCTCCACCGACGGCCAGCTGGTTGGCCCGAGTTACCATCCCGGCCCGGACGAGCTCTTGCGACACTGGCTCTCCCGCGGCGCAGGCGTGACTACGCAGCAGTCCGACCGCATGCGCTTCGCGGTCCCGATCGCCAACGCGATGACCGCGCAGCGCGCCGACGCCGGTGGTTACTCCGTAGATCTCGGCACCCCGGGCGAGCAGGGTGCCCAGGGCGACCGCTGCGGCCGTGTTCCGAGCGCGCGCCTCCTCCGAAAGCTCGACCGTGACCGGCTCGCGCGCGACCGTGGCGACGGCGGCGGGGGTAAGCGTCGCGCCGTCCAGCAGCACCGCTCGCGGCGAAGCTGAACCGGCGCCCGTCCCGGCCGAGGAACCAGTCATGGTGTGAGAGCGGGGACAGTCGTCAGGAGTCACCAGGTCTCGTAGAAAGACCGCTCGCGGCGCTCGAGTCGAGGAATCGCGTGCTCGACCGCGTGGCGCTGGAAGTGCTCCGAGACGCCATGTGCGATGTAGGCCGCCTCGTCGACGTACTGCTCGTAGAGGAAGAACGCGGCTGGATCGTTTGGATCACGATGCGGCTGGTAGAGCAGGTTGCCGGGTTCGGCCCGAGAGGGCTCGATGAGAGCGTTGATCGCGGCGGCGACGGCATCTTCCTCGCCCGGCCTGGCGATCCAGGTCGCTACGACGACGTAGGCCATCGCAGTTCGATCCCCGCCAGCTCCTCGTACAACCGGATTGCGCTCATCTCGCCGGCGTGATCGCCGAAGCGGACTCTCGCTCGTCTGTGCATCTGTTCGACGAGCGCCGTCAACTCGACCGGCAATCCTGTGTCTCGAGCAAGGTCGACCGCCAGCGCGAGGTCCTTCGTCACGAGCCCCATCGGGAAGCCCTCGTCGTAGTCGCCGCCGTCGAGGACCATCCGCACGTCGCGCTCGAGGAAGTACGAGTTCGCCGGTGAGTTGACGAGCGCCGCATGAAGCTTGTCGAGATCGATGCCCGCCTTCACTCCTATGGCCAGCGTTTCGGCGGTCGCAATAACGTGAATGAACCACGTCAGGTTCACGAGGAGCTTGACTGTGTAACCGCTCCCGTTCGGTCCGATGTGAAAGATCCGTGCGGGGTCGCCCATCGCCTCCAGCACCGGACGGGCCCGCCTGAACGCGTCGGCTCTGCCTCCGACGTAGACGGCGAGCGTCCCGGCGCGTGCGCCGATCGTCTGGCCCGCGACGGGAGCATCGATCAGCTCGATGCCGCGGGCAGTCGCTTCGGCGAGCGCGGCGCGCCCGACCTCGAGTGAGCTCGTGCTCATCTCGATGGCGAGGGAGCCCGGGGCCAGCGCGGCGATCGCGCCATCTGCCCCGGTGAGGACCCGATCAACCTGGCGTGGACCCGGGAGGCTGGTAACGAGGATCTCCGCGGTTCGCGCGCAATCTGCGACCGAGTCGGCGGCGCGCGCTCCGGCCGCACGAGCGCGGTCAATCGCTCCCGCGTCGAGGTCGAACGCCGACACCTCGAATCCCGCCGCGATCAGGTGCCCGCACATTGGGCCTCCCATGTTTCCGAGGCCGATGAAGCCAACGCGGGTCACGATATGGCGATCCAGGTTGTCTTCAGCTGTGTGAAGGCGTCCAGCGCGTGCAGTGAGCGGACGCGACCGTGACCGGAGTCCTTCATGGCGCGCAACGGCGTGGCCAGTGCTGAGGCATCGACCGTGTTCACCCAGACCGTGCCAGCGCGAAGCCCGCAAGCGAGCCGTCCGGCGGTGGTGACGTTCGCAGTCCAGATCGCGGCCGCGAGCGCGAAGGCGATCACGCTCCGGTCGCGCGGCGAGATTGCCGCAAACGTAGCGCTCGGCGGGTTCACGCGCCCACCTCGAGGGCATGAAAGGCGATCGCCTCGTCGTCGAGCTCGATGCCGAGGCCGGGGATCGCGGGCACCCGTAGACAGCCCTCAGGGTCGATCCGCAGCGGTTGCGCGAGCATGAAATCCCGGCGCTGCGGAGTCCAGCCGGGTGGGTCATAGGGAAACTCGAGGAAGGGGCCGCCGCCGACCCCGCAGCAGACGTGCAGGTTGGCGAGGACCCCGATGCCGTTGGTCCATGTGTGGGGCGTGAACCAGCGGTTACGCCGGAGGGCGAGGTCGGCGAGCGTGCGCGCTCCCGAGATCCCAAGTGCGAGCACGACATCCGGTTGATAGATGTCGAGCGCGTCGTGGTCGAGCGCGAGCCGCAGGTCGTCGAACGTGCGGGCCATCTCACCTCCCGCGATTCGCACGCCCGTGGTTTCGCGGAGCATCCGCATTCCTTCCAGATCGCCCGCCGAGAGCGGCTCTTCGACCCAGAGGACGCCGTGCTCGGCGAGCCGCCCGACCACGTGTCGGGCCTCCTGGGGACCCAGCCCAGGGGCGATGTCGCCGCTCATGCGCCACCATTGGTTGAGATCGACGAGGATCTCGAGCGCATCCCCGACCGCGTCACGGATCGCGGCAACGACCGCGATGCCTTCGGCGAGGCGATCGTGTGCGATCCGAACCTTGACGGCCTTGAAGCCCTCCTCGACGAGCGCGCCGGCGTCGCGGGCACGCTGTCCGGGCGAACGCAGCTCGCCCAGTGATGCATACACGGGTAGGCGGTCAGCGGCACCTCCGAGCAACCGTGCCACGGGCACCCCGAGTACTCGTCCCGCCAGGTCCCAGAGGGCCGCCTCGAGTGGCCAGTATCGCCCGGCGTGGAACGAGATGGTCTCGAGTGCGCGGGCGTGATTGGTCAGCGCCAGAGGATCACGGCCGACGAACAGGTGCTCGAATTCCGCAAACCCCCCCATCGTGTCGCCACTGCCGATGCCGGTCACGCCTTCGTCGGTTTCGACGCGCACGATCGTGGCGCCGAACTCCACCCGCGGATCCGGATCCCAGGCGGCGTGGAACGGCGGGTCGAGGGGAAGAGACAGACGCTGGATGCGGATGGCGGTGATCTTCACGGGCTCGGTTTCGACGCTTAAGCTCCGTCAGCCTGAGCCTACTCGCCGCCGTAGAACGGGCTGCTGAGCGAATCGCGCCGCTGCACGAGGGCTCGCGCGGCCTCCGGGTCTCGGCCCCGCACGGCCACCGAGATGCCCTTCAACGTTGCCTCCCGGCTCGCGCGGCGCACGGCGGTCTCGTCCGTCGCCGTCGAGTCGATCCACGCGGTCACGAACACCAGAACCTCGACGGTGCATTCGAGCAGCTCCTCCGCGACGGCGTCGAGCACGCCCTGGGCGATCCCCAGCTGCCCCGCGCCCCAGGTGATCGTCTCGTGCATCGGCTCGGTTGCCGTCGCTTTATTGATCATGATCGTCGGCGGCCAGACCGGCTCATAGTGCTGCTGGTTCTCCCCCACGACGACGAGGATCGGCGTGTGGCCGGGAGTGGGAGACGTGAAGGTGGTCAGCAACGCGGCGGCCGTGGCGGTTCCGCGGCGGGCGAGCACGACGTTGACATGACATCCGTTGGGGCTCACGCCGCCCCAGCCCTCGCCGATCCGCCCGTCGAGGTCGCCTGCGGGGGTCACGAGGGCGCTCCCGCGAGCGAGGGATCGATGATCACGACCGAGCGTGCCCCCTCGCCACGGCGCAGGCGCTCGAGCGCCTCGTCGATCCCGTCAAGCTCGATCAGATCCGAGACGACTTCCTCGACGCCGAGCTCCCCCGTCGCCACCAGCGCCGCGAGGCGCGGCAACAGCACATGCATGTTGGCCGAGCCGTAGTAACTCCCCCTGATCGTCTTCTCCGATAGGAACTCAAGCGCCGGCAGCGTCGCATCGACCCCCTTCGGGGCAAGTCCGACAACGATTGCCGTTCCGCCGGGGCGCAGCGCATCCCACGCCTGGCGGATCGTGGCCGCGGTTCCGACCACCTCGAACGCGTGATCGACGCCGCCCGCGGTCAGCGCCACGATCTCCTCAGTCACACCTGGGCCAGCCGCCAGCGCGTGCGTGGCGCCCCGGCGTCGGGCACGCTCGAGCTTGGAGGGCTCGCGGTCCACCGCGATGATGGTGGCCGCGCCGGAAAGCCGTGCTCCGGCGATCACGTGCAGCCCAACGCCGCCGCAGCCGATCACGCAGACGCTCTCGCCGATCTTCACTCCGGCGGAGTTGACCGCGCCGATGCCGGTGACCACGCCACAGCCGAGCAGCGCTGCCTGCCACAGCGGGATCTCGCGCGGGATCGGCACCGCGCCGCCGGCCGGAAGCACGGCGTACTGGGCGAAGCACGCCACCATCAATCCGTGCTGGAGCGTCGTGCCATCCATCAGACGCAGGCGCGATGTTCCGTCCAGCAGCGTGCCGGCGACAGCGCTGGCTGCCGCCGGCACGCATAAGGTTGGATGCCCGCCTCGGCAGGCACCGCAGGATCCGCACGGGGGGACGAAACAGAACGCGACGTGGTCGCCGGGCGCGAGTCCGCCGACGTCATCCCCGACCGCCTCGATCACTCCAGCGCCCTCGTGGCCCAGCACGATCGGCCAACGCTGGTCGCCGAGGACGCCGTCGGCGAGGCGGACGTCGGAGTGGCAGACACCGGCCGCGACGACGCGGACGAGCACCTCACCACGCCGCGGCGGCTCGAGCAGCACGGTCTCGACTGCGACGGGCGTACCTGGCGTGCGCAGCACGGAGGCGCGCATCTCGAGCGCGCCGGTCCCGCCCGATTCGGGATCAGCTGGCAGGTTTGGCAGAGCTCGCAACCGATCGCTCGTCGTTCTGGAGGTGTCGGAGTTCCTCGAGCGGGATGTGGCAGCGAATCCCATGGCCGGGCGCCTCCTCGCGCAGCTCGGGTTCGGTGGTCTCGCAGATCTCGCCGATCTTGCGCGGACAGCGCGTGTGGAACGGGCAACCGTTCGGCGGATCCGCGGCGCTGGGAATCTCGCCCTCGAGCACGATGCGCTGGCGTCCGAGCTGATCGAGCCGCGGGACGGCCGACAGCAGTGCCTCGCTGTAGGGATGGTGCGGTCCGGCGAACACCTGCTCGGCGGGGCCGATCTCCATCACGCGCCCGAGGTAGAGAACCGCGATGCGGTCGGCCAGGTAGTGCACGACGCCGAGGTCGTGGCTGATGAAGAGATAGGCGACGTGCTCGTCGCGCTGGAGGTCCGTCAACAGGTTGAGGATCGCGGCCTGAACGGAGACATCAAGCGCGGATGTGGGCTCGTCGCAGATGACAATCCTCGGATCGCCGGCGAACGCACGCGCGATCGCTACCCGCTGCTTGAGGCCTCCGGAGAGCTGTGATGGCCGCATCGGCAGGTAGCGCTCGGACAGCTTGACCGAGCTGATCAGTGCGTGCAGTCGGGCGCTCAACGTCTCGCCGGCGTAGCCACCGAGCTTCGAGAGCGAACGCGTGATCAGGCGACGGACCGAGTGGCGACGGTTGAGTGCCGAGTCCGGATTCTGGAAGACGATCTGAAGCGCCTTCTGCTGGGCGATCGTGCGGCGGCTGGCCAAGGCGGGAAGCGGCTGCCCGTCGAGCTCGACGGTGCCCCCCGAATCGGGTGGGGTGAGACCCATGAGAACGCGGGCGAGCGTCGTCTTCCCGCTCCCGGACTCGCCAACGAGGCCAAGCGTCTCACCGGCGCGGACGTCGACCTCGACCGCTTCTAGTCCGCGGACCGTGTGTCCGGATTGGTGGAACGTCTTCGAGATGCTGCGCGCACGGACCACGGGATCGGACCGCTTCGGCGCCGGCGCGGCTGCCCCGTCGCTGTCCGCGGCGGCGCCGATAGCTGCCTCGTCCACGGCGATCGTCCGTGGCAAGGTCTCGGCGATCTCATGGAAGTGGCAGCGGGAGCCGCGTCCGCCGCCGAGCTCGTAGAGCGGCGGTGCCTCGCTGCGACAGCGCCCCTGCACGAGACCGCACCGGTCCGCGAAGATGCAACCGGACGGCTCGTAACCGGGTTCGGGGGGAAAGCCTGCGATCGTGTCGAGCTTGCCTCTCCCGCGCTTGGCGTCGCGGCGCGGGATGCACCGCAGCAGGCCGACGGTGTACGGATGTCGGGGGTCCTCGAACACGCAGAGCGCGGGCCCCTCCTCGACCAGCTCACCGGCGTACAGGACGCCGACCCGGTCGCACATCTTGGCGATCACCGCCAGGTTGTGGCTGATGAACAGCAGCGACGTGCTGAACTCACGGCGAAGGCCCTTCACGAGCTCGAGCACCTCGGCCTCGACGGTCGCGTCGAGCGCCGTCGTCGGCTCGTCGAGAATCAACAGTGAAGGCTCCGAAGCCAGCGCCATCGCGATCACCGCGCGTTGGAGCATGCCGCCGGAGAGCTGGTGGGGGTAGCGTCCCATGACCCCCGCCGGATCGGAGATCTGCACCTTGGCGAGGATATCCTCGGCACGCTCAAGCGCCTCCTTCCGAGACACGCCGGCGATCTCGTACACCTCGGCGACCTGACGGCCAACGACGATCGACGGGTTGAGCGCCCGACCCGGCTCCTGATAGACCATAGAGACGGTGCTCGCGCGCAGCTTCCGGAGGTCATTTTCTCCCAGCGCCAGCACGTCGCGGCCGTCGATCGAGATGGAGCCTGAGCGCACGCGCCCGTTGCGCGCGAGGTAGCGGACGATCGCAAGCGCCATCGTCGACTTGCCGCAGCCGGACTCGCCGACGAGGCCGTAGGACTCGCCCCGAGCGATGTGGAAGGAGACGTCGCGCAGCACAAGATCCTCCCGGCGGCGCACACGGTACGTCACGTCGACGTGCTCAACGGTCAGCGCGTCGGCGCTCACGGCTCCGTCACCTGCTGGATCGCGTTGGCAACCATGTTGACCCCGACGACGAGCGAGGCGATCGCGAGCGCGTCGAACAGCACCTCCCACCAGTAGCCGGCGGAGACGACGCCGTAGTTGGTGAAGATGTCGAGACCCCAGTTCGGCGAGGGCGGCTGAATCCCAAAGCCGAGGAACGTCAGCGTCACGATCGTAAAGACGGCGTAGCCGAGGCGAACGGTGAACTCGACCACGACCGGCGGCAGCACGTTTGGGAGGATCTCGACGAACATGATGTACAGCGAGCTTTCATCGCGCAGCCGCGCCGCCGCGACGTAATCGAGTTCGCGCTCGAGCAGCACCGCGGTGCGCACGGTGCGCGCGATCAGCGGCGCGAAGATGATGCCGATGACCGCGATCACGGTCCCGTTCGACGGGCCGAGCGCGATCACGCCGAGGATCCCGATGACGACCACGGGGAGCGCCAGGAAGGCTTCGACGAAGCGGCTGATGACGTCGTCGGTGGCGCCGCGGAAGTAGCCCATCACGAGGCCGAGCGCGGTGCCGAGGACAGTGCCGATGAGTGTCGCGAGCGGTGCCACGATGAGGATGTCGCGCGCGCCCACGATCACGCGCGAGAACATGTCGCGGCCAAGCTGATCGGTGCCAAACCAGTGCGCGGATGAGGGCGCCTGGTTGATGTGGTTCAGGTTCTGAGCGTATGGATCCTGGGGTGCGAGGGTGGGACCGAGCACGGCGGCCAGGATCCAGAACAGCAGGATCGTGGCGCCGACGAGGAAAGCTTTCGAGCGCACGAGCTCGCGCAACATCTCGCTGCGCAGCTCACGCCGGCCGCCGCTAACGGCAGCTGCTGACTCGACCGGGATCGCGTCGATGCTCATTCGGCTGACTGGTAGCGGATCCGCGGGTTCAACAGCGAGTAGAGGACGTCAGCGATGAGCGTCGCCACCATGAAGACGATGCCGATCACGAGAATGCCCGCCTCGAGCAGCGGAAAGTCCTTCCCGGTCGCCGCGGTGACGATCAGCGAGCCGATGCCCTGGTAGTGAAACAATGTCTCGACGACCACGAGGCCACCGATCAGGTAGCCGACCTGGGTTGCCACCACGGTGATCGTCGGCAGAAGCGAGTTGCGCAGAATGTGGCGTCGGATCACCGTTCGGCGCGGCAGTCCCTTGAGGATCGCCGTGCGCGCGTAGTCCGAGTTGAGCGCCTCGATCGTGCCGGCGCGCGCCATCTGCATGATGTAGCCGAACAAGATCAGCACCAGGGGGATGGCCGGCAGGATCAGGTGATAGAGCTGGGTCGGAAGACTCGCGCCCGGCGGCCAGGTGGCCGAGATCGGGAGCACGTTGAGGGCGATCCCGAAGACGACGATCAGGACGATTCCCGACACGAGCTCGGGGATCACGGTCGAGGAGGCCCCGAGGACGCTAATGATCCGGTCGCGCGGCTTGCCGGCCGCGAGCGCCGCCCAGACCCCGCCGAAGATTCCGAGCGGGACCACGATCACGAATACGAACGCGGCGAGCTTGAGCGAATAGCCGAGCGCCTTCGTCACGATCGGCGCAACTGCGGTCTGGTAGGTGTACGACTTGCCCATGTCGCCCTGGACGAAGTGGCTGATCCACGCCCAGTACTGCGTAACCAGCGGCCGATCGGTACCGAAGCTGTGGTCGAGCGCGTGAACCGCGCTCGGGGCGGCGAGCGGCCCGAGGACGAAGCGCCCCGGATCGCCGGGCAGCACCTGTCCGGCCAGGAACACGATCACGCTCAGGATCCACAGCGTGATCAACGCCAAACCGACTCGCTTGAGGATGAAGATGGCCATGTCGCGACCGGGGATGGGGAGGCCGTAGGCGACCTTCCCCGCGTCAGCTCTTGTACGCCTTGTTCAAATAGATCGCGCTGATCGAGGTTGGGTTGACGCCGTGCACCGTCGCCGTCGTCGCCGTCAGGCCGTCGATGAAGTACGGGATCGCGATCGGCGTCTCGGACAGCAGCAGCGTCTCGATCTTCCCGGCGATCTGCCTCTGCGTCTGGAGGTCGACCGAGGCGACGTACTGTTTCACGAGAGAGTCGTAGGTGCTGTTCTTGAAGCGGGCTGCGTTCCACGGTCCGTTCGAGGTCAAGGGCGCCTCCAGATAGACGTTCGGGACACCCCGATCGCCGTAGTCGACAAGGCTCATCGTCGAGTCGAGCCAGTCCGAGTTGCCGTAGGTTGACTTGCCGTAGTACTCGGTCTGGGTCTCGACCTTGAGGTTGGCGTTGATGCCCACCTTGGCTAGGTCGGCTTTGATCACCTGCGCGAGTGCCGGGATCTCCTGGTACTGCTCGGTCACGAGCGGGGCCGTGAACCCGTTCGGGTGCCCGGCGGCGGCAAGCAACTGCTTGGCCTTCGCAAGGTCCTGCACCCGTTGAGGCACGCTCGTGTCCGTGGACGGGAATCGCGGACCGAACGGGCTGTCGTTGCCGAGCTGACCGGCGCCGAGCAGGAGCGCGGAAATCATCTCCGGCCGACCGAGCGCGAGCGCGACGGCTTGCCGGACCCGCGCGTCGGTGAACGGCGCCTGGTCGTTGCGCATGGACAGCTGACGGTGATTGGCCGACTTGAGCTTGATGATGTTGTAGTTGGAGTTGTTGAGCAGCGACTGGGCGCCCTGCGCGGTGAACTGGACGATTCCGTCGACCTGACCACCTTGCAGGGCGAGGATCTGGGGCGGTTGACTGGTGTAGAACGAGAACGACGTGCTGTCCAGATAGGGCTTTCCGCCCCAGTAGTTCGGGTTCGCGGCGAACGAGGCGCCGACGTTCTGGGTGTAGCTCTTGAGCGTGAACGGGCCGGTGCCGATGAACGTGCTCTGCCACTTGGCGAAGTCCGTCCCATCCGGAACGATGATTGCGTTGTAGTTGTCCGAGGAGACCAGGTAGGGGAAGTTGCCGTTCGGCGCCTCGAGGTGAAACGCGACCGTCATCGAGTCGACCATCACCACGCCGGCCGGCGTCAGCACGCTGGTGAAGGTCGACAATGCGTTGGACGCGATCTTTGGATCGGACAGCTGCTTGAACGTGTAGACAACGTCCTTGGCGGTCATCGCTTGGCCGTTGTGGAACTTGACTCCCGGACGGAGCTTGAAGGTCCAGACCGCCCCGTTGGCGCTCGGAGTCCAACTTGTGGCCAGCATCGGCTCGAGCTTCAGCAGCATGTTGTTGTCGAAGACCAGGAACTCACCCGTCTGGGCGAGCATGTTGAGGCCGCCGGAGTCGGAGACGGTGAGCGGGTTGACCGCCGCCGAGGGGGCCTGCTGCGCGAGCTTGAGGGTTCCCCCCTGCTTGGGCGTGCCGGACGTGGTCGCGCTCGACGTCGCGGATGAGCTGTTGTTGGCGTTGCCGCACGCGGACAAGATGGCACCCATCAACGAGGTCGACATGCCGATCACGGCTCCCTTGCGCACGAACTGGCGGCGACTGATGGTGCCGGTCACGAGCTCGTCGATGTAGTGATTTTCGAGCTCGCTCCGATCCGCGCGAAGAGCGTCCAGCTTACGTGGGTCTGTGGCCATGATCCGTCACCTTTCTCTCGCGGTCAACGTACGTGCACGCGGATTCGCGTCCTCGGCGGCGTTGGCCGGCGTTGGACGAACGCATGGACGAGGGCCCATACCATGTCTCACCGCGCGGACCAGCGCGCAGCCTCTGCTCCTCGACGCTCTCCTCGTCGCCCATTCCTGAGTCCCGGTTCTTTCACACGCGACGGGCGGTGTCAAGGGTCGTGGCTGCGCAGACTCCATAAGCTAGCTCCGCCGTGCGAACCCTACCGTTCGCCGCGGCCCCATTAGCCATGGGGTTTCACGCTCGCCGGTTCCCAGGAAGGCGTGTCCGGCCGTCGGCCCATTGGTCGCGGGCCGGCCGGTCAGACCCGTGGGCGGTCCGGGCCTGTCACAGTTCCGCCGCGAGAGGCTGTTGGCTTTGATCGGCTCAACTGGAGAATCCGCGGGACCCGAAGCGCCGAGCGGAGTCGAGGCTCCTCGCCGTCGTCGTCGGCGTGGTTCAGGCCCTGAGAGGATGGCGCGACTCGGCCGCGCCGGCAAGCACACCCAACATGGCCATGACCTAAGCGTCGGGGGCGGCCTCGCGGCGCTGAGCCTCGATGCGCTGTCGAGCGTCGCCTACGGCCCGGAGGCGATGGTGGTGGTGCTGGCCGCGGCCGGCGTCAGCGCGCTGCGCTTCACCCTCCCGCTGACCATCGTGATCACGGCGATGCTGGCGCTGCTCGTCGTCTCCTACTCGCAGGTGATCGCGGCGCACCCCGATGGTGGCGGCTCCTATGCGGTGGCCAAGCGCAACCTCGGCCGCGGAGCCGCCCTGCTCGCCGGAGCCTCGCTCGTCGTGGACTACGTGCTCACGGTGGCGGTGAGCCTGGCCGCCGGGGCCGCCAGCCTCGGTAGCGTGTTCCCGGCGCTGGCGCACCACCTGCTGCTCGTCTCCCTCGTCGGGCTGGTGCTGCTCACCGCGGTGAACATGTTCGGGATCTCGGAGTCGGCGAAGTTGCTGATGGTGCCGGCGGCGGTGTTCATCGTGAGCATCTTCGCCGTCATCGTCCTCGGGTTCATGCACCCGCGGCCCGTGGCCCGGATCGGCACGTACCTACCGATCCGCGCGACCGAAGCGCTCGGGCTCGTGCTGCTGCTGAAGGCGTTCGCGGCCGGGTGTTCGGCAGTCACCGGGGTCGAGGCGATCGCCAACGGCGTCCCAGCCTTCCGCGAGCCGCGGGTGCGGACCGCCCAGCGCACCGAGATCCTGCTCGGCGCCATACTCGCGGCGATGCTGCTCGGGCTGGCCATCCTCGTCCGCGCGCATCACGTGGAGCCGCGCGGAGGCGTGACGATGCTGGCCCAACTGACCGCCGGTGCGTTTGGAACCGGGTGGCCGTTCTACGTCTCGAACCTCGCCGTGACGCTGGTGCTCGGCCTGGCCGCCAACACCAGCTTCGGCGGCTTGCCGGTGCTCATGAGCCTGTTGGCGCGCGACCATCGGCTTCCGCATGCGTTCTACCTGCGTGCCGAACGGCCGGTCTACCGCACTGGCATCGTCGTGCTGGCGGTGGCCGCGGGGCTGCTCCTGATCGCCGTCTCGGCGCGGACCGCCGAGCTGATCCCGCTGTACGCGATCGGTGTGTTCATCGGCTTCACCATCAGCCAGATCGGGCTCGTCCGCCACTGGACGCGCGATCACTCGGCGCACTGGCGCGCCCGCACCGTGCTCAACGGCGCCGGCGCGGTGATGACGGCGGTCGCGGTGGTCGTCTTCTTGATCAGCAAGTTCCTCGAGGGAGCGTGGGTGGTGACGATTGCGATCCCGCTGCTGATGCTGCTGTACGCCCGCACTGAGCGTTACTACGAGAACGTGGCCCTCGACCTCAAGCTCGGCCGCACGCCGCCCCATCCCCAGCGCCGGGAGAGCATCGTGGTGGTGCCGTCCTCAACGGTCAGCCTGCTGACCGAGCGGGCGATCGGTGCCGCGTTGGCGATGGGGGAGACCGTGGTGGCGGTGGCCGTCGCCGGGGACGAGGAGGAGTCGGAGCGGATCAAGCGGGCCTGGGACGAGTGGTCACCGGGCGTGCCGATTGAGGTGTTGATCGACTCCCACCGCTCGCTTGTCCGCAGCGTGTTGCGCTACGTGAGGTCGGTCGAGAACGAGGACGCGACGATCATCGTCCTGATCCCGCAGATCATTCCCCGCAAGCGGCGGCACGAGATCCTGCACAACCAGCGCGGGCGCCTGCTCGAGAGCGTCCTCAAGGTGCGGGCGTCGGTCGTGGTGGCTACGCTGCCGTTCCGGATCCACGACTAGCAGTAGCCGGTAATCCCATGATCGGCTCTTCCTGATGCTCCGCCACCTCCGCGCTTCGGCGTACCGCCGCGAGGCGCTCAGGACGAATCTGTGGCTGGTGCCGACGCTCGAGGTGCTGGGCGCGGTGGTGCTGTACCTCGTTACGCACTTCATCGATAGCTCGGCCTACCACGGCTCGCTGACCCTCCCGGCCTGGATGAAGTTCGGCAGCGCCGACGCAGCGCGTCAGATCCTCACGACGCTCGCCGCCGCGGTGATCACGGTCGTCGGTGTCGTCTTCTCGATCACGATCGTCACCCTCACGCTGGCCTCGACGCAGTTCGGCCCCCGCATGCTGCGCAACTTCATCCGCGACCGAGCCACGCAGTTCACCCTCGGCACGTTCGTCGCCACGTTTGTCTACTCGACGCTGGTGCTGATCTCGATCGGGGCCGGCAGCCACCCGTTCGTACCGCACCTGTCGGTCACCTTGTCGGTCGCGCTGGTGACCCTGTCGATGGCCGTGCTGATCTACTTCATCCACCACATCGCGGTGTCGATCCAGCTGCCACAGGTGATCGCCGACATCGCGCACGAGCTCTCACGCGCGATTGACGCGGAGTCAAGCGACACCGGGCCCGCGCTGGAGGCGGGGCCGCCGGTGTCCGAGCTGCTGACGCGGATGAATGACCGCGGCGGAATCGTTCCGGCGCCCTCCGACGGCTATCTGCAGTTCATCCAGCACAACACACTCGTCCAGCTGGCGGCGGAGAAAGGCGCCGTCATCCGCCTGTTGCACCGGCCCGGCCACTTCATTGTCGAAGGCCATCCGATCGCCTTGGTGTGGCCCCCGCAGGCGACCGAGTCAGTGGCCCACGAGCTGCGGCGCGCACACGTGGCCGGGCCGAACCGGACCCTGGCGCAGGACCTTGCCTTTTCCGTGGACCAGCTCGTCGAGATTGCGCTCCGTGCGCTGTCGCCGGCGGTCAACGACACGTTCACGGCCCTCACATGCATCGATTGGCTCGGCGCGAGCCTCTGTCGGGCGACGGCGACATGGCGGCCGAGGCGCGTCCACCGCGACGCCCACGGTCATGTGCGCGTGATCACCGCTCACGTCAGCTACGAGCGGCTGGTCGAGCGAGCGTTCGAGAAGATTCGTCAGGCGGGGCGCGGCATGCCGGCGGTGATGATTCGCCAAATCGAATCGTTGGCGGCGATCATGCAGGACACTACTGCAGCTGAGCAGCGGGAACTGCTCCTCGGCCAGGCGGTCTTGATCCGGCGCTCATGCGAGGAATCGGTGCCTGACGCGGCGGACAGGGCCGACGTTGCCCGCGCGTACGAACGAATTCTTGCCGCGGCGGACGGCCACATCCGAGCCGCCAACCGGTAGCCGACGCCGGTTGCCCGGTGCAGCCATTCGCCCCGATGGTCATCCGGGGCCCATTCTTCGGCAGGAGTCCGGACCGGCGGGGCGAATCGCTGGTTCATGCTGCTCAGACACCGCCCCCCGGGGATCGAGCCCGGACCCCCCAACACCAAGCAGGGCTTCGAGCACCTCGACGAGAGGTGGATCGCCGTCCTGCGTTGGCTGCAGGCCAATCGTCTCGACTACGTGCTCGTGGGTCCCGCCGCCCGTGCGATCCGCGGCGACTCGGCAGCGCATGGACCTGTCTCGGTCGTGCCCGCCCCGTACGGTCGTAATCTCGACCGGCTCGCCCGGGCATTGTGGTCGGCCCACGCTCGGCTGCGGATCGACGCCGGCGAGAGCACCGGGACCGGCGCTGAGACCGTGCCGGTGAAGATGACCGCTGAGAAGCTCATCCGCGGACAGCGCTGGACGCTGCGGTGCGGTGCCCACGATCTCGACATCGAGGGGCGTCCGCCGGGCGTGCCCCGTTACCAGGAACTGCTCTACGAGGCTGCGCGCTTCGAGCTGGCCGGAGATCTCCGGGTCGAGGTCGCCTCGCCCGAGGACGTCGAGCACTATGAGCACATGCGGCGCACCGGAGTGGCCCCCGAGATCCACATCAGCCGCACGGTCGCCGAAGAGTCAGGCTGATACTGCCCTAATGCCTGGCCGATAAGCTCGGCCGTATGCCCAGACGTGCCGTGCTCTGTCTGATCGGCGCGGTTGTCGGCGTGGTGCTGCTGATCCTGACCTGGATCGCGGTCTTTCACCTCGCCATCGCCGAGCGAGCCGATCAGTCGATTCTCACCGGCTTCACCGGCCTCGACCACCGCGCGCGGGTCGACTCGGTGGCCAACTTCATCGCCCATCTCTGCAACCCGAAGCCGTATGTCTACTTCGTCGTTGCCGTGATCGGGATCGCGCTCGTACGCCGGCGCTTCTGGGTGGCTACGGCGATCGTGGCGATTGTGCTCGGAGCCAACGAGACCACGCAGCTGCTCAAGCCGCTCCTCGCCCAGCCGCGCCCGGCGTGGCTCCTCGGCGGCGTGTCGCCGGTTGACCCCGCCTCATGGCCCAGCGGGCACGCGACCGCCGCGATGTCGCTGGCCCTGTGCGCCGTGCTCGCGGTGCCTTCGCGGATACGGCCCGCGGTGGCGGCGCTCGGCGCAGCGTTCGCGGTCGCCGTCAGCTACTCGTTCCTGACCCTGGAGTGGCACTACCCGAGTGATGTCCTCGGCGGCTTCCTTGTCGCAGGCATCTGGACGCTGCTCGGTGCCGCCGCGGTGTTCTCGGTCGACGCGCGCAGCGTCGTCGGGGTACCGGACGCCGGTGGCGAGCGGGCGGCCCGGATCCCAATTCGGCAGGCCCTGGCCCCGCCGGGCGCCGCGCTGGTCGGCGCCATCGGCCTGGCGGCGCTGGTGCTGATCGAGCGGCCACACGGGGTCGTGGCCTATGCTCGCCTCCACCACGCGTTCGTGCTCGGTGCCGCGGCGATCGGCGTGCTCGGCCTCACGCTGGCCACGGGGCTGATGCTGGCGCTGCGTCGGTAGCGCTCAGCGGGCGTGCGGTAGCGCGCCGCGCGCCGCGCCGCGCCGGTCAGCGGTAGCGGCCCGGCTCCCACAACGGCTCGTCGCCGCCGTTGGCCCCCCGGCTGAGGATGAACAGGAGATCGGAGAGCCGGTTCAGGTAGCGGATCACCTCGGCGTTGACCTCGTCGCCGCAGGCGATGGCCAGCCGCTCGGCGCGCCGGCACACGGTCCGGCACACGTGGAGGTGAGCGGCTGCCCGGGTGCCGCCGGGCAGCACGAAGGACTTCAGCGCCGTCAGCGTCGCGTTGACCTCGTCGCAGCGCTGCTCGAGCCAGGCGGTCTGCGCCGGCAGCACACGCAGGCGCTCACGCTCGGGATCCTCGGGGGCGGAGATGTCGGCGCCGACGTCGAACAGGTCGTTCTGGATCCGCCGCAGCCACCGCGCGTAGTCGGAGGGGAGGTCCTCGACGGTCAGCGTCAGGCCGATCTGCGCGTTGAGCTCGTCGACCGTCCCGTAGGCCTCGATCCGAGGATGGGTTTTCGGCACCCGGCTCATGTCGCCGAGGTGCGTCTCCCCGGAATCGCCCAGGCGCGTATAGATGCGGGTCAGGTTGACGGTCATGACCGGGCTTCAGTCTACGACCGCCCCCCGCGCGGTACGATCGCCCGGTTCAAGGTCGGTGGTGATGGGAAGCCGGTGTGATTCCGGCGCGGACCCGCCACTGTGATCGGGGACGCCGGCCGCAGACGGGCCACTGGTGGCGACGAGTCACCGGGAAGGCGCGGTCGGAAGGCCCGTAAGCCAGGAGACCAGCCTCCGACCACAAAGCCCATACGCCCTCGTGGAAAGGGGTGGCCCTCATGAAGCACAGACTGAAACCCACTCTGCTTGGAGTGACCCTCGCGACCGCGCTCGCTGGCGCGGCCCCGGCCCTGGCCGTTGCCGGAACGACCCTGACGGTGCGAGTCGAAGGTAAGAACCGGACGCTGCTGGCGCCAACCAAGATCACCACCCGCTCGGGCTGGCTGACCAGGAACGGCGCCCCGAAGGGAGCCTGCTCGGCCGGCAGCGCCGCCGGCGCGCTCAACGTCGCCACCCGCGGCAGTTGGGGGGGAAAGTTCGAACAGAGCTTCGGCGACTACTTCATCACCAAGATTCTCGGCGACTTCGAGGGTGGCAAGGCCTACTTCTGGGACATCTTCGTCAACAACGTGTCCGCCTCTACCGGGGCCTGCGGCGTCAAGCTGCACCGGGGCGACCAACTGTTGTTCGCGGCGGTCCCGGCCTCCGGGATCGCCTATCCGCTCGGCCTGAGCGGGCCTGCCCAGGCCCGGGTCGGTGGCAGCGCCACCGTGAAGGTCGTGTCGTTCGATGCCAAGGGCAAGGCCAAGCCGCTGGCCGGCGCCCGCGTCACGGGCGCGGGCGCGGGCGCCCGCAGCAACCGGCAGGGCCTGGTGCACGTCCACATCAGCCACTCGGGATGGCTCGTCCTCCGCGCGTCCGATCATGGCTTTGTCCGCTCGGCTCCGCTGCGGATCGACCAGCTGCCCTAGCCCTCGGTGCCCGGCTCAGCCCGCATAGCGGCCGTCGCGCTGAGCGCTCTTGCGCTCGCCGTCCTGGCCGGCTGCGGGCTCGGGCCGGGCAAGGGCACCTCGGACGCCGGGCTCGTCGTCACGCGTGACTTCGGCAGCCACCCGATCGGGTCGTTCACCGAGCAGAAGGTGCCCGGCGCCGAGACGGTGATGCGCATGCTCGAGCGGTCCTTCACCGTCAGCACCCGTTACGGCGGCGGGTTCGTGGAATCGATCAACGGCCACGCCGGCGACGGCTCCCGCCACGACTGGTTCTATTACGTCAACGGCATCGAGGCCGGGCAGGGCGCCGCCGCGACCTCGGTCCATCAGGGCGACCGGATCTGGTGGGACCTGCACGACTGGAGCGCCACCTCCACGGTGCCCGCCGTCGTTGGCGCCTTCCCCGAGCCGTTCGTCCGCGGGATCGGCGGCAAGCGCTTGCCGACCACGATCGAGTGCGCCCCGGACGAAGCGGCCGTCTGCACCCGGGTCGGAGCGGCGCTCAAGGCGGTCGGGGTCCCCACCGCCAGCGCGCTGCTGGGCAGCGGCTCGGGCACCGACTCCCTCGCCGTGCTCGTCGGCACCGCCAAGGAGCTGCAGCCGCTGACCGCCGCGGTGCTCCTCTCCCGTGGCCCGGGCTCGAGCGGGGTCTACGCCCGCTTCACGGCCTCCGGCACCAGCCTGGACCTGCTCGACCCCGCCGGGCACACCGTCCAGACCCTCGGCCCAGGCGCGGGCCTGGTCGCGGCCACGCGGGACAAGGTCTCCGAGCCGGTCTGGTTCATCACCGGCACCGACTCGGCCGGAGTCGCCGCCGCCGCTGGGGCGCTCACCGCCGCCCGCCTGCATGGCCATTTCGCCGTGGCCGTTTCCGGCGGTCGTGACCTTCCCGTCCCGGTGGTGGGCGGACGATGAACTACCGGCGCCGGCCGAGCCCGCTGCATGCCGCCGGCGCCGCCGCCGGCGCGGGCTACTGCCTCGCCCTGGCCTGTGCGGCGCTCATGCTCGACAGCCCGATCGCCCTCGCCGCCGTGCTGGTCGCGCTGTGCGGGGCGTTCCTCGGCGCGGGACTGGGCCGCGAGCTGCGTCGCTGCGCGCTGCTGGCGTTGCCGCTGGCCGCGACGATCGCCGTGATCAACGCTCTCGTCACCCGCGACGGGCTCACCGTGATCGTTCGCCTCGGCGACCTGCCGCTGCTCGGGCACACCGACATGACGCTCGAGGCGACCGCGTACGGAGGGGTTCTGGCCCTGCGCGCAGTGGCGCTGATCCTCTGCGGGGCGCTGTACACGGCGGCCGTGGATCCCGACGAGGTGCTGCGGCTGTTCCGTCGCCTGTCGCTGCGCTCTGCGCTCACCGCGACGTTGGCCACGCGAATGGTGCCGGTCCTCCTGCGTGACTCCCGGCGCCTGGCCGACGCCCAGCGCTGCCGGCCCGGCCGGCCACCCTCGCGCGTAGCGCTGATGCGGGCCGCCAGCGCCGGCGTGTTCGACCGTGCGCTCGACGTGGCGGCAGCGCTCGAGGTCCGGGGCTACGGCAGCGCCCGCCGACCGCCGCGCGCCCGGCGCGCGCTCGGGCGCCACGACCTCGGGTTCGGCGCTGCCGCCGTGGGCGTGGTGGTGGTCGCGGTCGCCCTGCGGCTCACCGGTCTTACCGCGTTTCACGCCTATCCGTCGCTGTCGGTCCATTCGGGGCCGGGGGTCTGGGTCGGCTCGGTGCTGCTCGTGGTGCTCGCGCTGGCGCCGTTCGCCGACCGCCGGGGGATCGGGCGGTGACCGCGCTCGAGCTCACCGGGGTCAGCTATCGCTATCCCGGCGCGGCGCTGCCGGCACTCATCGAACTCAACGTCGAGATCTCACCCGGGGAGTTCGTCGTCCTGGCCGGCGCGTCGGGCTCGGGGAAGTCGACGCTCCTGCGGGCGGCCTGCGGACTCGTCCCGCACTTCCATGGCGGCGAGTTCGCCGGGGAGGTCATCGTCGCCGGCATGGACACCCGCCGGCACGGCCCGGGCGAGCTCGCCGCCGCGGTGGGGACGCTGTTTCAGGATCCCGAGACGCAGATCGTGATGGGCACGCCGCGCGCCGAGCTCGCCTTCCCGCTCGAGAACCAGGGCTGGACGGCGGCCGCGGTGGCGCGTGGGGTGGAGGAGACCGCGCTCGCGCTGGCCATCACCCACCTGCTCGACCGGCCCGTGGCGGAGCTGTCCGGCGGCGAGCTGCAGCGCGTGGCCCTCGGAGCCGCCCTCGCCGGCCGGCCACAGCTGATCTGCCTCGACGAACCCACCTCGCAGCTCGATCCGGTGGCCGGTGACGAGCTGATCGGGCTGCTCCGGCGCCTCAACGACGACTCCGACTGCGCGCTGTTGCTGGCCGAGCATCGCCTCGAGCGTTGCCTGCCGGCCGCCGACCGCGTGATCGCAATGGTCGACGGGGGGGTCGGCTTCGACGGCGCCCCCGAGGCGTTCCTGCACTGGGCGGCCTCGGGCGCACAGGAGCTGCAGACCCCCGGCGCACGCCTGCTCGCGGGGCTCGGCCTTCCCGCCGCCACCGGGGTCAGACGCGCGCGGGCGGCGCTGCGCCACGCCGGATTGCTTCCCGCCGGGCTGCTCCCCGCCCGGGACGCCGACCTGGGGAACCCTGCTCCACATCGTGAGGGTCAGAATTCCCCACATCCCGCTCGAGCACCGGCGGCATTGAAGGTCAAGGGCGTCTGGCAGGAGATCCGGGACGGCCCGACGATCCTCCGCGGCGCCACGCTGTCGATCGCCGCCGGCGAGCGGGTGGCGCTCATGGGTCGCAACGGCGCCGGCAAGTCGACGCTGCTGCGGCACGTCGCCGGGCTGATGAAGCCCACGCGGGGCACAATCGAGGCCGGCGGACGCGTCGCGCTCCTGCTCCAGCACCCGGGCGACTATCTCGTGCACGAAACGGTGGCCGAGGAGGCGCTCCCCGGCGCCCTCCAGGCGGCCGGTCTCGACCCCGAGCACTTTGCCGATCGCCATCCGCGCGACCTCTCCGGCGGGGAGCGCCAGCGGCTCGCGCTGGCCATTGTCCTCGGGGACCTCGCGGCGCCCCCGGCGCTCCTGTGCCTCGACGAGCCGACGCGGGGAATGGATCGGGGCGCGAAGGAGGACCTGGCCGAGCTGCTCCGCGGCATGGATATCGCCGTGCTGGTCGCGACGCACGATCCCGAGTTCGCGGCCGCCTTCGCCGAGCGGGTCGTCCTCCTGGCCGACGGCGCCCCGATCGCCGACGGACCCGCCGCCGAGGTCCTCTCCGGCGGGACGTATTTCGCCACCGAGACGGCGCGCATCCTGGGGGGCGCCGGCGGCGTGCTCCGTCCGGACGAAGCGACCGCACTGCTTCAGCCGGCCCGTCGCGAGCGGCGCAGTGAGGTGCCGGCGTGAGCTGGCAGCTGAGCGCCTTCACGATCCTCGGACTCGCTCTGGCCGCGGGCTTCGCCTGGTACGAACGCCGCCGGCCCGACGCGCGGATCGTCGCCATGGTGGCCACGCTGGCAGCGCTCGCGGCGCTCGGCAGGATCGCCTTCGCGCCCCTGCCCAACGTCAAGCCGAGTACCGACATCGTTCTGCTCGCCGGGTACGCCCTCGGCGGCGCCCCCGGCTTCGTCGTCGGCGCGCTCACCGCGCTGACCTCGAACTTCTTCTTCGGTCAAGGCCCGTGGACGCCGTGGCAGATGGCCGGCTGGGGTGCTGTCGGCGTGCTCGGTGCCGGGCTGGCCGTGGTCACCGGGCGCCGCATTGGCCGCTGGCCGCTGGCGCTGTGCTGCCTCGTCGCCGGCTTCGCCTTCACCGCCCTCCAGGACGTGGGCGATTGGGTCAACTTCAGCGACCACAGCCTCGCGTCACTGGGGATCTACGTCGGCAAGGGACTCGGCTTCGACGCGATTCATGCCGTCGGCTGCCTGCTCTTCGCCCTGGCCTTCGGCCCAGCCCTGGTCCGCTCGCTGCAGCGCTACGCGCGCCGACTTGAGGTGAGCTGGCGCCCGGCGGGCGCGCTGAGCGCGGTGGTGCTCGCTCTCGTCCTCGGCGCCGGGGCCGGCGCGTCGCTGGCCGCGCTGTCGGCAGGCGCTCCCGGGTCTGCCGATGCCGCCGCCACTCCGCTGCAATACCTCCGCGGCGCCCAGAACGGGGATGGCGGCTACGGCTCCACTCCGGGGGCGGGATCCTCATCGCTGTTCGGCGGTTGGGCGGCACTCGGGCTGGCCTCGGCGGGAGTGGATCCAGCCACACTCAGCCGGGGAGGGCCGACGCTGATCGACTACCTCCGCGCGTCCGGGGGATCCCGCTCGGACGTCGGCTCGATCGAGCGCACGATCCTCGCCGCGCGTGCGGCCGGCGTCTCCGCACGTCACTTCGGCGGTCACGACCTCATCACCGCGCTCGAGGGCTCGTTAGCCGGCGACGGCTCGGTCTCCGACCAGGTCAACCTGACCGCGTTCGCGGTGCTCGCGCTGCGCTCCGACGGCGTGGCCCCGTCAGGCCATAGCCTCGACTGGATCGGCCGCCAGCAGAACTCCGACGGGGGCTTCAGTTTCGCCGCCGCCGGCGGCGCCAGCGACGTTGATGACACGGGCGCCGCCCTCGAGGCCCTCGGCGGCGGTAGCCGCGTCAGCGTCCGCGCGGTCGCCTTCCTCCGCGCTCAGCAGAACGGCGACGGCGGCTTTCCCTCACAACCGGGCGCTGATTCCAACGCCCAATCGACCGCGTGGGCAGTGCAGGGCCTGCTCGCTGCCGGGGTCGATCCGTCCGGTCTGCGCCGCGGCGGCCATTCGCCGTTCGGGTACCTCTCATCGCTGATCCGGCCCGACGGCCACGTCGCCTACTCGCGCTCGGCCGATCAGACACCGGTGTGGGTGACCGCGCAGGCGCTGATGGCACTGGACAGGAAGACGCTGCCGCTCGCTCCGCTGGGAGCTGGTCCGAGCCCGGGACGGGCCAGCGTGGCCGTCGTGCGCCCGAAGCCGCGCGCGCACCGGTCGGTCCGCCAGATCCACGTTCGCGCTCCGGCCGCCCACGTCCACCGTCGCCACGTGACAAGGGCATCGAGCCCGGCGCCGATGCTCCGGCTGGCCGCGGAGGCCGGCGTTGTGACCGCGCTCGTGCTGGCGCCGGTCGGCGCGGGCTGAGACGTCGCGGGCGTCGCCGCCTCGGGCATCATGCCGGGGCTGCCCGGCGCGTGGCCCTGCGCGTTTCGACGAGACGTCCAATTTCTGGCTCACTCGATAGCCTCCGGCGCCGCATGCAGATCGGAGTCCCCAAGGAGACCGCCGACGGCGAGCGCCGGGTCGCACTGGTGCCGGAAGTGGTACGCAAGCTCACCGGGCAGGGACTCGAGGTGATCGTGCAGCGGGGAGCCGGCGCCGAGGCGCTGATCCCAGACAGCCACTACGAGGAGGCGGGCGCGAAGCTCACCGACAACGCCGCCGAGGCGCTCAGCGCCGACGTCGTGGTCAAGGTCGCCGCTCCAGACGCGAGCGAGGCCGGCCAGCTCAAGTCCGACGCGGTGCTGATCGGCTTCCTTGGGCCACTGACCAACGGCGCGGGGATCCGCGCCATCGCCCAGAGCGGCGTCACCAGCTTCGCCATGGAGGCGGTGCCGCGGATCAGCCGTGCGCAGTCGATGGATGCCCTCTCCAGCCAGGCCAACATCGCCGGCTACCGCGCCGCGCTGATGGGCGCCCAGGAGATCGGCCGCTTCTTCCCGATGCTGATGACCGCCGCGGGGACAATCCGCCCGGCCACCGTGCTCGTGCTGGGCGCCGGTGTCGCCGGCCTGCAGGCCATCGCCACCGCCCGCCGACTCGGCGCGGTGGTGCAGGGCTTCGACGTCCGGGCCGCGGTCAAGGAGCAGGTCGAGTCTCTCGGCGCCCATTTCCTCGAATTCGACCTCGGCGGCGACCTCGAGGGCGAGGGCGGCTACGCCAAGGAGCTGACGCCCGAGCAACAGGCCCGCCAGCAGGAGCTGATGGCCGAGGCGATCGGCAAGGTCGACGTCGTCATCACCACCGCCGCGGTTCCGGGACGGCGCGCGCCGATCCTCGTCACCGAAGAGGCGGTCAAGAAGATGAAGCCCGGCTCGGTGATCATCGACCTCGCCGGCGAAACCGGCGGCAACTGTGAGCTCTCCGAGCCCGGCCAGTCGATCCTCCGCCATGACGTGAAGATCCTCGCGCCGCTCAACGTGCCCTCCACGATGGCCGAGCACGCGTCGCAGCTCTACGCCCGCAACGTTCAGTCGCTGCTCGAGCTGATGCTCGACGAGGGGGTTCTCAAGCTCGACTTCGACGACGAGGTGATCGCCGGAGCCTGCATCACGCGCGACAGGGAAATCGTTCACGCTGCCGCCCGGCAGGTCGCGGAAAGCGCCGCACCAGCGAACTAGGAGCCCTCCCCATGACCACCGTCACCGAGATCGCGATCCTCGTGCTTGCCGCCTTCGTCGGCTTCGAGGTGATCTCCAAGGTCCCGAACACGCTGCACACGCCGCTGATGTCGGGCACGAACGCGATTCACGGCATCGTCCTGCTCGGCGGCCTGCTGCTGATGCACGAGGCCAGAGGCGTGCTCGAGCACGGGCTGCTGGTCATCGCCATCGCCTTCGGCACGATCAACGTCATCGGCGGCTTCTTCGTCACCGATCGCATGCTTGGCATGTTCAAGCGCAAGCCCGAGCTGCCCTCCGGCGATGAGGCGAAAGAGGAGAGCGAGAGCAAGTGATCGCCGCCGGGCTGTTCTTGCAGCGCCAGAACTTCATCGACGCGCTCTACATCGTCGCGTTCTCGATGTTCATCTACGGGATGAGCGGCCTGACGGGCCCGCGCACGGCGGTCCGCGGCAATCTGATCGCCGCGGCCGGCATGGCCATCGCCGTCGTCGCCACGCTGCTGACGCCGCACGTGCTGTCGGGCCCGAGCACGCCGTGGCTGATCGCCCTCGGGCTGCTCATCGGCGTCGCGGTCGGGATCCCGGCCGCGCTGCGGGTGCGGATGACCGCGATGCCGCAGATGGTCGCGCTGTTCAACGGCGTGGGCGGCGGCGCGGTGGCGATCATTGCCTGGATCGAGTACCGCCATCACTTCTACAGTGGGCTCCGTCCATGGGCGCTCAAGGTCGAGATCCCGACCCTCTTCGCCGCGATCGTCGGCTCGATCTCGTTCTGGGGCTCGAACATCGCATTCGGCAAGCTGCAGGAGATCCTCCCGGGCCGGCCGATCAAGCTCCCTGGCCAGAGCATCATCAACCTGGTCCTGTTCTCGATCACCGTCATCTCGGCCGTGATCCTGGCCGCCGGCACCCATTCGCAGGCCCTGTTCGTCCTCGGCATTCTTCTCGCCGCAGCGATCCTCGGGAACATGGTGGTCCTGCCGATCGGCGGCGCGGACATGCCGGTGGTGATCTCGCTGCTGAACGCCTTCACCGGCCTCTCGGCCGCCGCCACCGGTATCGCGCTCAACAACACCGCGATGATCGTCGCCGGCATGATCGTCGGCGCCTCCGGCACGATCCTCACCAACCTGATGGCCAAGGCGATGAACCGCTCCGTGCCGGCCATCGTCGCCGGCGGGTTCGGGGGCGCAATCGCGGCGCCGGCCGGCGGATCTGATCACGGTGGCACCGTCCGCTCGACCTCGGCGCAGGACGTCGCGATCCAGCTCTCCTACGCCCGGCTGGTCGTGATCGCGCCCGGCTACGGCATGGCGGTGGCGCAGGCGCAGCACGCGGTCCGCGAGCTCGAGCGCGCGCTGGAGAAGAAGGGCGTCGAGGTCAAGTACGCGATCCATCCGGTCGCCGGGCGGATGCCAGGCCACATGAACGTGCTGCTGGCCGAGGCCGATGTGCCCTATGACCTGCTGAGGGAGATGGACGAGATCAATCCTGAGTTCCCGCGCACCGACGTGACCCTGGTGATCGGCGCCAACGACGTGACCAATCCGGCGGCACAGAACGAGCCGGGTTCGCCGATCTACGGCATGCCGATCCTCGAGGTCGACCGCTCCGGAGCTGTGGTCGTGCTCAAGCGTTCGATGGCCTCGGGCTTCGCCGGGATCGACAACCCCCTCTTCTACGAGGAGAAGACCTCGCTGTTGTTCGGCGACGCGAAGGCGTCGGTGAGCGAGATCACGTCCGAGGTTGAGGCGCTGTAGGTAGATTTCGCGGGGCCGATGTCCCGACGAGCACGCTAGCGAGGAGCGACCATGGATCCGAACCGCCTGAAGGCGATTCCGCTGTTCTCCCATCTATCCGATGAGGAAGCGAAGCGGCTGGCCGCATTCGCCACCGAGACGAGCGTCGCCGAGGGCCAGATCCTGATGAAGGAGGGGGATTACTCGACCGAGCTGATCGCGATCGAGGAGGGCAGCGCCGACGTGATCCGCAACGGCGAGAGGATTGCCTCGCTGAAGCAGGGGGACCTGATCGGTGAGATGGGCCTGCTGGCCCGCGAGCCTCGCAATGCCGACGTGATCGCGACCTCGCCGATGCGCGTCATCAAGCTCACCCACTGGGAGATCCGGCGCATGTCCGAGGACACTCTGGACCGCATCAAGCAGATCGTCGAGGAGCGCCGCCAGGAGGGCGTCGCCGACCCGGCGCACTAGAAAGCCGCCACGCCGCAGGCACTTCCGGCGTCGGAGTCTGATAGCGTGCCCCTCGCCGAATCCCCCGGTTATGCCGGCCCGGGGAACGGGGAACCCAAGTTATTTGGGGCGAGTCGCGCGGTGATCCGCGAGAAGCGCTTAAGCAGCGCTAGCCCGTCAGCTAACTCCGTAGGCATCAGGCGCGAAGTGCAAGACCGCACCCGCGGAAGGTACCTGCGTGTTCGCTTTCAGCAATTTTCGGACGACGAGGATGTGCAACCCCGCCATACGGCGAGGGTCGAGCCGTCGGGCCTCCGAACGTCATCTCAGGATGACCGGCAGGCGACTCATTGCGTTGCTCGCGTTGTGTCTGCTGTTACCCGTGGCCAGCGCGTCGGCGAGTTCCGGCGGCGCCGCGATTGCCCCGCCGCAGAATCCGCGCGGTTACGACAGCGCGGCTGTCGTCTACTCAACCTTCGGGCGCACCTTGCGCAAGGGCCAGACCGGCCAGGACGTCAAGACGCTGCAGACGTGGCTGAGCGACGTCGGCTACTACGTGCCGAGCACCGGCTACTTCGGCTCGATGACCCAGTCGGCCGTCGTGCGCTTCCAGCGCGCCCACCGCCTGAGCCCGGCGAGCGGGACCGTCGGCCGCAAGACCGCCGCCGCGCTGCTCTCCGCGGTCCGCAAGGTCTCGCGCAACATACCCGTCGTCACCCAGGGCGGGAGTTCTGCCAGCAACGGCGCGTGGGTCTTCCCGATCCGGCCGATCAGCCGGGTGATGGGCCCGAGCGGCTGGTCGCTCGATCAGGGCGTCGACATCTCAACGTGGGGCTACGCCTGCGGCTCGCAGGCCGTCGAGGTTGCGATCACCTCCGGGACGATCGTCCACGAGGGCATCAGCGGATTCGGCCCGTACGCCCCGATCCTCAAGGTCGACAGCGGCCAGTACGCCGGTCGTTACATCTACTACGGCCACGCCGCGCCCGCGCTGGTGCGGGTCGGCGTGCACGTGTCGGCCGGTCAGCCGATCGCCGACGTCGGCTGCGGCGACGTCGGCATCTCCTCCGGCCCGCACCTCGAGATCGGCATCAGCGATCCTGGCGGCCCGACGTGCTGCCCCGGCGGCGAGACCTCGCAGGAGATGCAGCAGATCCTGCTCGGGCTGTTCCGCAAGGCCGGCGGCCGCGGCTGAATCCTGACGCGGGCGGCCGGAGTTGCCCGCGGGATAACCTCCCCGGACGATGTTGACCCGGGACCGAGCGATCGAGAGCCTGGCGCAGGAGCGCTTCGACGTCGTCGTCGTCGGGGGCGGCATCACCGGCGCCGGCGTGGCGCTCGACGCGGCGTCACGCGGGTTCAGCGTCGCCCTGGTTGAGAAGGCCGACTTCGCCTCAGGAACCAGCAGCCGTTCGTCCAAGCTCGTCCACGGCGGTCTGCGCTACCTGCAGAACTTCGACCTCGGCCTGGTCCGGGAGGCCCTGCTCGAGCGCCAGCTGATGGTCAAGCTGGCCCCGCACCTGGTTAAGCCGTTGCAGCTCGTGGTGCCGGCCTTCGACGGCGCCCGGCCGGATCGGCTCGTCGGCATCGGCCTGAACATGTACGACGTGATGGCCACGCAGGGCCTGCGCGGGCGGCGTGGACAGCGCCGGGCCACCGCCCGGCCCCACCGGCCCGAGGACGAGGAGCCCGACAGCGACTGGAGCCCGGCCCGCCATCGGGTCATCTCCGGCTCGGAGGTCGAGGAGCTGCTCCCGGCGCTGGCCTCCCGGCATCCCACCGGCGGCTACCTGTTCTACGACTGCCAGACCGACGACGCCCGCCTGGTCCTCACGGTGCTCAGCGAGGCCGAGCGCTTCGGCGCGATCTGCGCCAACCGACTCGAGGTGCGCGAGCTGACCCGTGAGGACGGACTCGGGACCGGCGTCAAGGTGCGGGATCACGAGACCGGCGAGGAGTTCGTCGTCTACGGCGACCACGTGGTCAACGCCACCGGTGTGTGGGCGGACCGGATCCGGCCCGAGGAGCTGCACTCGGAGGCCGAGGTCCCGCAGATTGTGCCGAGCCGCGGAACCCATATCACGATCGACCACGCCGATCTCCCGCTGCGCGCCGGGGCGATCGTCCCGGCCGGCGAGGGCCGGTCGATCTTCGCCCTGCCGTGGCTCGGCCGCAGCCTGATCGGCACGACCGACAACAACTACGAGGGGAACATTGAGCACGTGCGGCCCTCCGAGGAGGACATCGAGTACCTGCTCGACGCGACCAACAGCTTCTTCGACACCAGCGTCCGCGCCGACCAGCTGACAGGCGCGTTCGCCGGGGTCCGGCCGCTGATCTCCAGCGGCGACACGCGCAAGTCGGTGGACATCTCGCGCAAGGCCGAGCTGTATGAGACCTCGAGCGGGCTCATCACGATCACCGGCGGGAAGCTGACCACGTGGCGGCGGATGGCCAAGATGGCGGTCGACCGCGTGGTGGAGCGCGACGGCCGCAACGCCCCGTGCCGCACCGAGGAGATCCCGCTCGGCCAGCCCATCGATCCCTCGGCCTTGCCGGTCGTGGAGGGCGTCCCACCCGAGTCCTACGCCGCGCTGGCCGGTCGCTACGGCCACGCCGCCACGAAGGTGCTCGAGACCGCGGCGGGCCGGGGCGAGCTGGCGCAGCCGATCGTGTCCGGTTTCCCCGACGTGCTGGCCGAGGCGTCATTTGCGGCCCGCCACGAGCAGGCGCGCACCGTCGGCGACGTCCTGCTGCGGCGCACGCGGCTCGGGTTGCTGGCCGGCCGCGAGATCGCCGAAGCGGACTGCCCGGTCCCGCTGCGCGTCGCTCGCGTCCTGGCCGGTGAGCTCGGCTGGGACGAGACGCGGACCGCGGTCGAGGTGCAGCGGTTCCGCGACGAGGCCCGGGACGAGGGCATGACCGCGGCGGCGCTGGACTAGTCTCGGGTCCGTGGACGAGGTCTTGGAATTCTGCGTCCGGGTAATCGGTCGCGGTCCGGCCGCTGAGCAGGTGGCTGGTCAGGCTCGGGCCGAGGGCGCCGATCGCCTCGGCCAGCTCGCGATCGCGGCCGCGGCGTGCCGGGATCGTGATTCGCGGTCGCGGCCGGAGGAAGCGGGGGCGGGGGAGAGCGTCGACGGTTCGGCCGGCGGCGAGGCGTCGGAGCTGCGCGTCGCGGTTGCCCGCGAGCTCGAGTCCGCCACCGCGGCGCTGCCGCAGCTCCAGCGCGAGGCGCTCGCGCTGCGGGAGCTGCTGCAACTGCCCTACGCGGAGATGGCAGGAGTGATGGGGGTAGCGCAGGAGGCAGTCGGCTCGTTGCTGGCGCAAGCCCGGCTGCGGCTGCGCGACGAGCGCCGGGGCCCGATCGATGCTGGGCTCGCGTCGTGCCCGGAGCCCGAACGCGCCCTCGGCCTGCTCGCGTCGCGCCAGGACGGCGAGCCGCTGGCTGAGAGCGACGAGGAATGGCTGCACGCGCATCTGATGGACTGCCCGGCCTGCGAGACTGCTCACGGCGCGATGCTCGAGGCGTCGCTCTGCTACCGCGGCTGGAGCAGCGCATGACCGTCCGCGAGACCATGGCCGTGGTCGGCCGATGAGCGCCCCCGAACGGGTGCTCCTCACCGCCCGCGGCTCGCTGTCGCTCGGCGGCCGGCCGCACCTGATGGGCATCGTCAACGCCACCCCCGATTCCTTCTCGGACGCCGGCCTGCACCGGGGCCTTCACGAACGCGTCGACCTGGCCCGCCGGCTGATCGAGGCCGGCGCCACGGTAATCGACATCGGCGGGGAGTCCGGAGTCACCGACCGGCCGGCCGTGCCGGCGGACGAGGAGATCGAGCGCGTCGTGCCGCTGATCGAGCGCGTGGCCGGCGAGCTCGGCGCGACCGTTTCGATCGATACCTACAAGCCGCCGGTTGCCACGGCGGCGGTGGCCGCGGGCGCGGCGATCATCAACGACGTGAGCGGTCTGCGCGATCCCGAGCTCGCCGCGGTGTGCGCCGAGACCGGCGCCGGTCTGGTGATCATGCACACGCGGGCGGCGCCCAAGCAGAAGCTGCTTGACCGCGATTTCGACGGGCGGATGCTCGCCGATGTCGAGCAGTTCCTCGCCGACCGCATCGAGCTCGCGCTCGATCACGGGGTCGTCTTCGAGCAGTTGATGCTCGATCCCGGCCCGGACTTCGGCAAGACCCCGAGCCAGACCGTCGAGGTCCTTCGCGGGCTCGAGGGGTTGCACCGCCTCGGGCGGCCGCTGCTGCTCGCCATCTCCCGCAAGGATTTCATCGGTGCGATCACCGGCCGCTCACCGCGAGAGCGTCTCCCCGGGACGCTGGCCGCGGTCTCCCACGGCGTGCAGGCCGGTGCCCACGTGCTCCGCGTGCACGACGTGGGCGCGGTTAGCGAGTTCCTCGCCGTCGGCCGGGTGCTGGATGGCGAGGCCGACCTCGACCCCGCGGCGCACCTCGCCGAGGAGCTGCGCCGGGAGCAGAGCGCGGCGGACGTCCGGGCGGCACGCTAGGCTCTTTGGCATTCGCCGGTCGCTGCCCCAACGCGGCCGGAGCCCACCGAACCGCCACCAGGAGGTACCTATGTCCGTTGTTGATCGCGCCGCGCTGGAAGACAGCCCGCTCGCCGACCTGCACGCCATCGCGTCGGAGCTGTCGATCGACTCCTACCGTCGTCTCCGGCGACCCGAGCTGATCGACGCCATCCTCGAGCGCCAGAGTGGCGAGGGTCCGCGCGATGAGGAGGTCGCTGAGGAGGCCGACGCCTACGACGTCTCCGAAGCCGCGGAGTCCGACGCGTCCGGCGTCTCCGACGTGTCCGGCGTCTCCGACGTCTCGGAAGCCGCCGAGTCCGACGACGACGAGTCCGCCGCCGGCGCCAAGCGGCGTCGCGGACGCCGCGGGGGCCGCAGCCGCACGGCGACCAAGGACGAGGAATCTCGTGAGGAGGAGGCCGAGGAGGCCGACGAGGTCGCCCGGAGCGATCGCAGCCGCGGCGGCCGAGGCCGCGGTGAGCGCGGCCGCGGCCGCTCCGCCGAGGAGCGCGAGAGCGAGGAGCGCGCCGAAGAAACCGCCGAGGTGGCGGTCGAGGGCGTGGTCGAACTGCTGCCCAACGGCTCGGGATTCCTGCGGATCAGCCCACCCGAGCCCTCCGACGACGACGTCTACATCTCCGCCGCCCAGGTCAAGCGCTGCGAGCTGGTCCCCGGCGACCGGGTGTCCGGTCCCCGCCGCGCGCCGCGGCGCTCGGAGCGCTTCGCCTCGCTGATCCGGATCGACACCATCAACGACCAGCCGGCCACCGAACTCGCGACCGGGACCCGTTTCGACGATCTCCCCGCCGCGTTTCCGTCCGACCGCTTCAGGCTCGGTTCCGAGGATCCGACGATCAAGGCGATCGAGTGGCTGACCCCGTTCGGAAAGGGCTCGCGCGTCACGATCGTCGGCGGCTCACGCGCCGGCAAGACCGAGGCGCTGCGCCGGCTGGCTGCGGTGCTGGCCGCCCAGGAGGACCTCCAGGTGACCGTTGCTCTGGCCGGAGTCAGGCCTGAGGAGATCACCGAGTGGGCGGGCATCGCCGGCGAGCCGGCCGTGGCCCTCAGCTTCGCCTCCTCGTCCGACGCCCAGGATCACGCGGTCGAGCTCGTCGTCGACCAGGCACGGCGGATCACCGCCCGCGGCGCTGACTCCGTGTTGCTGATTGACACCCTCGAGGGTCTGCACCCGCACGCCGCCCGCAAGGTGATCGCCGCGGCCCGCAACATCGTCGACGGCGGCTCCCTCACCATCGTCGCCACGGCGTCGGAGCCCCTGGGCGGCGAGACGACGGTGATCGCGCTCGACTCGACGCTGGTCAGCGCCGGCAGGTTCCCCGCCCTCGATCTGGCCGCCAGCGGCACGATCCGGGCGGAGCTGCTCGTGGGCGAGGCCGGGGCTGAGGCGATCGTGCGGGCGAGGGCCGAGTCGCTCGAGGGCTGAGGCCGGCGTGCGGGCGAGGGCCGAGTCGCTCGAGGGCTGAGGCCGGCGTGCGGGCGAGGCCGAGTCGCTCGAGGGCTGAGGCCGGCGTGCGGGCGAGGCTCGATCGCGGCGATAACGCCAGTCTCAGTCGCCCGCAACGGTTCGGTACGCAGCTCTGGCCCGCTCAGCCACACTCACCGCGGACCCGAGCGGCGCGGGGCGTGAAACTGACGTTCTCCCGCCGCCGAGAGCGGCGGGCGCGCTGCACGAAGACGTTCCTCTCAGCCGAAGACCGGCATCGGGAGGAACGTTTCCCCCTCTCGGAAGGGGAAAGTGCGCTCTCAAGCCCGGTGATTAGCTCAGAGGAACGTTCTCCGCCCCACCGGCCCGCCCGCGCGCGCCCGCCGGCCCGCGCCGGCTCGCCCGCCCCCGCCGGCCCGCCCCACCCAGCACTCAGTACGCCGTGCACCTGGATCGGTGGCGCGGAGAGGCCTTGTAGCGTGGCTCTTGGCCCCGGAGCCACAGCAGCTGGTCGACATCGGCCGCGCAGCTCCGGGGACGCGCCGCGACGATCAGCTCTGCGGCGTGCAGCGCACAGGCCCGGATCTCGATCTCCTCGGGTGAGTCGTGCTCGATCAGCTCCCCGCGGTCGATCCGCGCCACCAGCTCGGGGTCGAAGTCCAGGATGCCGTCGAGGCGCAGGACATGGGGGACGAGGTTGTCGGCGAACATGGTCAGCCGGCGCAGATCCGGCGCCGCGATGACGCCGGCCCGGGCCAGGTCGGCCCCGGCGATCTGCGCACGCTTGAGAAACGGCACCGAGATCTCCTCGTAGCGCGAGCAGTCGGCGAAAGAGTCCCACGCGCCGAGGCCGCGAGCCAGCGCCACCGCCGATCCCCCGGAGCCGGCCGCGAGTGCCGCGAAGCTCCCGCCGAATTCGCTGGCCGTGTGGCGGCCAAGGTCGCGCAGCGAGGCTGCATACAGGCCCATCAGCTCATGGTCGGGATCCTGGCCGATAACCCCCGCGAGCTCGGACGCCTCGATCTCCGCCAGCGCAGCGGCCGGCCAGGGGCCGTAGCGCTCGAAGCGCTTCTGCACCCCCGCGGCGATCGTGTAGAAGCCCGAACGGCCGGCACGCTTGCGGAGGGTGGGAAACCAGCCAGAGCCGAAGTTGATCGCGTCGAGGCTGAGCCAGAAAGCGGCCACATCCTCGATCGGGCCTTCGCCGACACGCGGTCCGTCGTCAGCGCCCGCCGACCCGACGCTCCCGAGCGGGAGCCCGGCGGCATACGCGGCCACCCGGTCGCGCTCGATCTGCACGTGGCGGGCCCGCATGGCGACCTCGGCGCAGGCACTTCGTAGCTCGTCCACGGTGCCAGAGCATGACGCCCGAGCCGCGAACGTGTCCGCTGTGTTGACCTGCGCACCGGGGAACGTGTCCGCGCCGCTGACCCGCCCCCGCCGGCGGGAGCGTCGGCCGCGAGGACCCGCCCCGCCGGGCCGAGTGTCGGCCGCACCGGCCGCTACCGTTGAAGCCCGGATGACCGAGACCTCCACCGAGCTCGACGCCCTGCTCTCAGGGCTCAACGGACCTCAGCGGGAAGCCGTCACCCACGGCGAGGGGCCGCTGCTGATCCTGGCCGGCGCCGGCTCGGGCAAGACCCGTGTGCTCACCCACCGGATCGCCTACCTGGTCGCCACCGACGTGGCCAGGCCGAACGAGATCCTGGCCATCACCTTCACCAACAAGGCGGCGCAGGAGATGCGCGAGCGGGCCGAGCTGCTCGTCGGCCGCCGCGTGCGGGCGATGTGGGTGATGACGTTCCACTCGGCCTGCGCCCGGATGCTGCGCGCCCACGCCGACCGGCTCGGCTACACGCGCCAGTTCACGATCTACGACCAGGCCGACTCGCGGCGCCTGGTCAAGCGCTGCCTTGACGAGCAGGGGATCGATCCCAAGCGGTTCACACCCGCCTCGATCCAGTCGCAGATCTCCGACGCCAAGAACAAGCTGCGCGACGCCGACGCCTATGGGCAGATGGTCGGCTCCTACTTCGAGCAGACCGTGGCCGATGTCTATCGCAGCTACGAGCGCGAGCTCCATCGCATGAACGCGATGGACTTCGACGACCTGCTCGTCCGGGCGGTCAACGTGCTCGAGCTCTTCCCCGAGGTCCGCGAGCGCTACGCCGAGGGGTTCCGCCACGTGCTCGTCGACGAGTACCAGGACACCAATCACGCGCAGTACCGATGGCTGCAGCTGCTGGCCGGCGAGCACCGCAACCTCGCCGTGGTCGGGGATCCCGACCAGTCGATCTACCAGTTCCGGGGCGCCGACATCAGCAACATCCTCGAGTTCGAGGAGACCTTCCCCGACGCCCGCGTGGTCAAGCTCGAGCAGAACTACCGCTCGACCCAGACGATTCTCGACGCCGCCAACGCGGTCATCACCAACAACCGCGGCCGGCGCTCCAAGGAGCTGTGGACGGACCTCGGCCAGGGAGACCCGATCAAGGTCCGCGAGCTCGAGGACGAGCACGCTGAGGCGCGGTTCGTCACCGGCGAGATCCAGCGGATCGTCGACGAGGGGGTCTCGCGCTCGGAGATTGCCGTCTTCTACCGCACCAACGCGCAGTCGCGGGTGCTCGAGGACACGCTGGTCCGATCGGAGATCGCCTACCAGGTGATCGGCGGCACCAAGTTCTACGATCGCGCCGAGATCAAGGACGCGATCGCCTACCTCACCGTCCTGGTCAATCCCCAGGACGTGGGCGCGTTCACCCGGATCGTCAACTCTCCGCGCCGCGGAATCGGGTCGACGTCTCTCTCCCGCGTGCTCGCCTTCGCCAACACGATGGGGATGTCGATCTGGGAGGCGGCTGCGGAGCCCGAGCAGGTGCCGGACCTCGGCCCGGCCGCCGTCAAGGCGCTGCGGCGGTTCATGGGCACGATGCACGTGCTCAGCGAGCGGGCCAAATCGGGGGCGCCGATCGCCCAGCTGCTCAAGGAGATCCTCCAGGAGACGGGCTACCTCGAGGCGCTCGAGGCCGAGCGCACGATCGAAGCCCAGGGGAGAATCGAAAACCTCGAGGAGCTCGTGAACGTGGCGATCGAGTACGACGCCGGCGGCAGCGAGGAACCATCGCTGGCCGAGTTCCTGCAGCAGGTCGCGCTGGTCGCCGACGCCGACTCGCGCAGCGAGGACGAGGGCCTGGTCACGCTGATGACGCTGCACAACGCCAAGGGCCTCGAATATCCGATCGTGTTCATCATCGGCTGCGAGGAGGGCGTGTTCCCGCACTCGCGGGCGCTCGACGAGGGCGGCTTGGAGGAGGAGCGGCGGCTCTGCTATGTCGGGATCACCCGCGCCGAACGCGACCTGTACCTCACCTACGCCCGCACCCGCAATGTGTTTGGCGCTCGGTCCTACGGCGCCCCGAGCCGGTTCATCGGCGAGGTGCCGGCCGGGCTCACGGACCGCGAGGAGCAGCGCAGCCGGGTCGGAGCCGGTGCCGGGCGGCTCGGTGGGTTCCGGGCGCGGGCGACGTCGTGGAACCTGCCCGACAGCGATGCCCCGGCCCCGGTCGCCTACCGGCTGGGCGACGATGTCGTACATCCGACCTTTGGCGACGGTGTGGTCACCGGCGTGGAGCCGGGCGGGATCGTGGTCATACGCTTCAGCAAGGACAGCTCAGAGCGCAAGCTGGTGGCGGATCTGGCTCCCATCTCCAAGGTCTAGCCAGGGTCCGCCCGTGCCGCACCGGATTCACACCGGCGAGGTGATCAGCGCCGTCAGCGCGCTGGTCCTGCTGCCCCTGATGTTCGGGGTCGAGTGGTTCGGGGCGGTGGGCCTGCCGCGAGCAACCCGCTCCGGGCTGACGACGGCGGAGAACGCCTGGACGGTGCTGAGCACGCTGCGCTGGCTGATGCTGCTGACCATCGTGGTCGCCGTCGGCGCGGTGATCCTCCATGCTACCCAGGCCGGGCACGGTGGCAAGACCGAAACGGGCTGGCTGGTGACGCTGCTCGGCGGCGTCACGATGCTGCTGCTCGGCTACCGGGTGCTGATCAACCCGCCGAACCCGAGCGCGATCGTCGATGTCAAGATCGGCGCCTACCTCGGCCTGCTGAGCGCGCTTGGCATCGCCGTGGGAGGTCTCGAGGCGTGGCGTGAGGAACGCTTGTGGAGGGCGCAATCGAACGCCCGTCCACGTTCACGTGACCGTGTGGCGGCGGGGAGTTCTGGGAGCTAGAGTTGGCCTCCCGATCCAGGCTTGGAAGGAGGGTCGGGGTGGATGCCGAACCACAGGGGTCGAGCACCAATACACAGGAGGGCTGCAAATGAACGTGGACAACGTCAGCAGAGAGGACTGGATCGTTGGGGGCCTGGCGCTGCTGCTCGCCATCAGCCTCCTCTTCTTTCCGTGGTTCCATCTCAGCGTCACGGTCGGGGCGTTCTCAGCCTCGGCCGACTATTCCGCCACCGGGACACCTGACGGCTGGCTGGGGATTCTCGCCCTGATCGCGGCGGTCCTCGTCCTCGCCGACATCGCCGTGGAGCGATTGTCGCCGGGCACCGAGATCCCGAGCATCCGGAACAGCCGGACCGAGACGCGTTTCATCCTCGCCGCGGTCGCGGCCGGGTTCATCGCACTCAAGTTCCTGTTCCACATCCACTTCAGCCTGTTCGGCTGGGGTTTCTATGTCACCGTGATCCTCGCCGCCGCACTGATCTACTTCACGCTGACGATGCGTGCCGCGGGCCCCTCACCGGCCGACGGGACCTCGCGGCCGGGCACCGGATCGGCGGATCCGCCCGCCGGCTCTGCAAGCTCCGGCACTCCGGCGAGGACCGGCGCCGGTTCGGGGGGCACGGGTGCCGAGCCGGGGAGGGGGGCAGGAACCGGCGAGGGAACCGGCAGTGCTCCGGGGACCGGGGGCTCCATCCCGCCGCCAGGCTCGTGATACGTGGGCTTTGACCCACGCAGGCTGAGGCGCGGCGAGTGGCTCGTCGCGCTCAGCGCCGTCGTGCTGCTGGCCTCGATGTTCCTGCTCAACTGGTATGGGCCGGCCGGAGCGTCTTCGGCTGCGAACAGCGGGGCCTCCAGCAACGCCTGGAACAGCCTCTCTAACACTCGCTGGCTGATGCTAGTCACGGTCGCCGTGGCGTTCGCGCTCGTGTACTTCCAGGGCAGCCGCCGCTCGCCGGCGGTTCCCGTGAGCCTCAGCGTGTTCGTCTCGGTGTTCGCATTCATCGCCGTTCTCGCGCTGATCTACCGCGTGTTCATCGATCTGCCTGGGAACGGTCAGGTCGAGGCCAAGGCGGGCGCGTATGTCGGCCTCGTCAGTGCGATCGCCATGCTGGTCGGGGGCTTCCTGTCGATGCGGGACGAAGGCATCACCGACCGGGACGCGCCGCAGAAGATCGAGACGATCCGCGCCTAGCACCCCCCGGAATCCGCGCCGAGCACCCCCGGAACCCGCGCCGAGCATCCCCGGAATCAGGGCCCAGAGCCCGCGGAACCCCCGGCCGCGCGGGGCTGATCCTAGAATCACCCCGATGCTCGACCGAGATCAGGTTCTTCACGTCGCCCGCCTTGCTCGCCTCGAATTGACCGAGGAAGAGGTGGAGCGCATGGCGGCTGAGCTGTCCCATGTGCTCGATCACATCGAGAAGATCGGTGAGCTCGACCTCGACGGGGTGCCGCCGACCTCCCACGTCGTGGACGTCGTCAACGTCCTGCGCGAGGACGAGCCCGAGCCCTCGTTGCCGGTCGACGTGGCGCTCGCCAGCGCGCCCGAGCCGATCCAGGGCGGCTTCGGGGTGCCGAGCCCGGGAGCGCAATGACCGAGCTGATCGACCTCACCGCCGCAGCCGCGGCGGAGCTCGTGCGTGCGGGCGACATCGACGCGAGCGAACTGTTCGAGCTCTACCGCGGACGTGCCGCCGCCGAGGATCTGAACGCCTTCACCTGGGTGGCGGAGTCCTCGCCCGACGGCCCCGCGCCGCGCGACAGCGTGCTCGGCGGCGTACCGCTGGCCGTCAAGGACCTGTTCTGCACCGAGGGAGTCCCCAGCCAGGCCGGATCGCGCATCCTCGAGGGCTACCGGCCGCCGTACACCGCGACGGTGGTCCGTCAGCTGCGCGAGGCCGGCGCACCGCTGCTGGGGAAGACCAACCAGGACGAGTTCGCCATGGGCTCCTCGAACGAGAACTCGGGCTTCGGCCCGGTCCTGAACCCATGGGATCGCGGCCGGGTGCCCGGCGGGTCCTCGGGCGGCAGCGCTGCGGCGGTGGCCGCCGGACTCGCGCCATGGGCGATCGGGACCGACACCGGCGGCTCGATCCGGCAGCCCGCCGCCCTGTGCGGCATCGTCGGCCTGAAGCCGACGTACGGAGCCTGCTCGCGCTACGGCATGATCGCCTTCGCCTCCTCGCTCGACCAGGCCGGACCGCTGACCCGCGACGTCACCGATGCGGCGCTGCTCCTGCGCCACATGGTCGGGCAGGACCGGCACGACTCGACCTCGCTCGCGTTCCCGGAGCCGATCGAGCTTCCCCGCACCGACAGCCTGCGCGGCATGCGCCTCGGCGTACCGGAGGAGCTGACCGGGGAGGGGGGAGGTGTCGAGGCCGGCGTGCGTGAGCAATTCGAGGCCACGCTGGCGGTGGCCGAGCAGCTTGGGGCGAGGATCGAGAGCTGCCGCCTGCCGCACGCGCCCCACGCGCTCTCGGCCTACTACCTGATCGCCCCCGCGGAGGCATCGGCGAACCTGGCCCGCTTCGATGGGGTCCGCTACGGTCTGCGCGTGGATGGCGACGCCGATCTCGTCGCCATGTACAGCCGGACGCGGGCGCAGGGCTTTGGGGCCGAGGTCAAGCGGCGGATCATGCTCGGCACGTACGCGCTGTCCAGCGGCTACTACGACGCCTATTACGGGCGCGCCCAGAGGGTGCGGACCAAGATCTCGGAGGACTTCACGACCGCGTTCGAGCGCTTCGATTTCATCGTCACTCCGACGAGCCCGTGGACGGCATTCCCGCTCGGGGCCAAGACCGACGACCCGCTGGCCATGTACCTCAACGACTTCTGCACGGTTCCGATGCCGCTGGCCGGGATTCCCGCGATCTCGATCCCCAGTGGCCTCAGCGACGGGCTCCCGGTCGGCTTCCAGCTCGCCGGCCCCGCGTTCAGCGAGAACCGTCTGCTCGGTGCCGCCTACGCGCTTGAGCAGGCGATCGGCTTCGACGGCCGCGAGGCGATCGCATGATCTCGTCGCCCGCGAGCTCGGCCGCGACCGTTGAGTACGAGCCGGTGATCGGGCTGGAGATCCATGTCCAGCTGAAGACGCGGACGAAGATGTTCTGCGGCTGCGAGCTGTCGTTCAACGACGAGCCGAACTCGCACACCTGCCCCCGCTGCCTCGGGCTGCCGGGCACGCTGCCGATGGTCAACGCGCGCGCGGTGCACTTCGGCCTGGTCATCGGGCTGGCACTTGGCTGCGAGATCGCCGAGCGCTCCCTGTTCCATCGCAAGAACTATTTCTACCCCGACCTGCCGAAGGGCTACCAGATCTCCCAGTACGACGTGCCGCTGTGCCGCGGCGGCCGGCTCGGGGACGTGCGCATCCACCGGGTGCACCTCGAGGAGGACGCCGCCAAGCTCAATCACCTGGGGGAAAGCGGCCGGATCCACGGGTCGGATCGCAGCTGGGTGGACTTCAACCGCGGCGGCACACCGCTGGTGGAGATCGTCACGGAGCCGGATCTCCACACGCCCGAGCAGGCTCGGGAGTGGCTGACGCTGCTTCGGGCCACGCTGAAGCGCCTCGGCGTGTCCGACGTGAACATGGAGGAGGGGTCGCTGCGCTGCGACGCCAACGTCTCCGTCCGCCCGGTGGGCAGTGACACGCTCGGGACCAAGACCGAGCTGAAGAACATGAATTCGTTCCGCTTCCTGGAGCGGGGCGTGCGCGCGGAGATCGATCGCCAGATCGGGCTGCTGTCGGCCGGTGAGCACGTGGCGCAGGAGACGCTCCACTTCGATCCCACCACGGGTCGCCTGACGCCGCTGCGCTCCAAGGAGGAAGCCCACGACTACCGCTACTTCCCCGAGCCCGACCTCGTCCCGCTGCTGGCCACGGCGGAAATGATCGCGGGCGCGCGGGAGGCGATCCCCGAACTGCCGGCCGAGCGCGCGACTCGGTTCGAGTGTGAGCTCGGACTGAGCGCCGAGCGGGCCCGGGAGCTCGCCTTCCGCACGGAGCAGGCCGACTACTTCGAGCGGGCGCTCGAGGCAGCCGGCGCGAAGACGGACGCGGCGGCGCTGGCCAACTGGATGCAACAGCTGGTCGAGCGCATCGGCTCCGACGCGGACCCTGCCGAGTCACGGGTGACACCCGCTGCCTTCGCCGCGCTGGTGGCGATGGTCGGAGCGGGCCAGGTCAGCCGCGACGCCGCACGCGCGGTGCTGAGCCGGCTGGTCTCCGACGGCGGCGATCCTGCCGACATCGTCGCGCGTGAGAACCTCGGGGCGATCTCCGGCGAGGACGACGGTCTGGCCGAGATCGTGGCCCGCGCGCTGGCCTCGGATCCAACGGCGGCCGAGAAAGTCCGCTCGGGAAACATGAAGGCGATCGGGCCGCTGGTCGGCTTCGTCATGCGGGAGACGAAGGGCCGCGCCGACGGCGCTGAAATCAGGCGGTTGATTCTCGAGAAGCTTGCCGAGGTCACCTAGACGCTATGGCCGTCAGTCCGTAGCGTCTGGCCGTCGGCGTTCTGGCCGGGCAGCGCCGGCCGCCGGCTCGTCGACCTTCCGTCGGCGTCTGATGTTCATGTCCGCGGTCTTCCGGTTCACCGCGACGGGCCGTCGGAGCAGGACGGCCACGGCCGTCCAGCGCATGATCGCGAGGTCCAGTCGGAGTTCAAGGCAGCTCGCATACAACTTGTCAAGCGACAGCTTCTGCGGCATCAGCCGTGCGATGTAGTCCTCGACCGGACGGTCGTCATCGATGATGCGGCTCTCCTCGGCGTACGCGAGCTGCGAGAGGCCAGTCATTCCGGGCCGAACCGAGAGGATCTGGCGGTAGTCATCCGGATGGAGGGCGACGAACATCGGATCCTCGGGCCGTGGGCCGATGATGCTCATACGACCGCGCAACACGTCCCAGAGCTGAGGCAGCTCATCGATCCGCGTGGTGGTGAGAAACCGACCGATCCGGGTGAGTCTCGCGTCCCCGTCCTGTGTCAGCGGTCCTCCTGCTGCGTCACGGCGCATCTTGCGGAATTTGAGCATCATCAGCGGTCGGCCTCGGTAGCCGACGCGACGTACGCGATAGAACACCGGCCCGCGAGAGTCCAGCTTGATCGCCAGTGCGACGAGCAGGAGAAGGGGCAGCATTGCCACAAGCAGCGTCAGGGACACTGCGACATCGAACACCCGCTTGCCGCTACGCCAGGTGGCTTGCCCGCGCGTCGGTCGGGCGATCGGCCAGCTCGCCGGCTTGGATGCCTCGGCGTGGGCGATCAGAGGCAGGTCTTCCGTTGTCATCTGGCGTCCGTTCCTTGTCGTTCGGCGACCGTCGCCACCGCTGCCCCGGCTCGGCTTGTGCGCTCTCGTGCTCGTTCGCCCGCCCCCGCCGTGAGGGGCTGAGCCGGCAAGGAGATGCCGACGCGATTCTCAATGATGTCTTCGGCGCTACGGCCCGATCACTTGAACGAGGATGGCGTCGATCGGCGTCTTTAGGAGGGCCGATCGCCGTGGGTGGTCAGGCATTACGAGCGTGATCGGGCGCGAGCGTCGAGCCCGTCGCGGCACCGCCCGGCGGACAAGACTAGGCGACTTTGGCCATTGAGCTGGGCTCGGTCGCCGTCGCTGTCGCCGCGGCTTGGCGCGGACGCTTGCGCACGTTCATCCGTCCGGTGGACCGGTGGACCGCCACCGGCCTGCGGAGGAGGACAGCGATCATCGTCCAGCCAAGAACGGCGAGGTCGGTGCGCAGGCGGCAGGACCTTGCGTAGAGGGTGTCGAGGCCAATCTTCTGCGGCAGGATCCGCCCGATGTAGTCGGCGACGAGATCGTCCTTGTTCAGGATCTTGCCCTCTTCGGCGAAGGCGAGCTGTGACCAGCCCGTCATGCCGGGACGGACGGCGAGGATGTGCTCGTAGACATCGGCGTGCATGGCAACAAAGCTCGGATCCTCCGGCCGGGGGCCGACGAGGCTCATCCGACCACGCACCACATCCCACAGCTGCGGCAGCTCGTCCAGCTTCGTGCGGGCGAGCAGCTGGCCGACTCGGGTCAGGCGGGAGTCGGCATTTGCCGTCAGCGGAAGGCCGGTGGCATCGTCGCGCATCTTGCGGAACTTGAGCATCATCAGAGGACGCCCGCGATAGCCGACGCGACGAACTCTGTAGAACACAGGGCCGGGAGAGTCGAGCTTGATCGCAACCGCGATCAGCAGAAATATCGGCGAGATCGCGGCCAGCAAGACAAGTGCAGCTAAGCCGTCGAACAGCCTCTTGCACCCGAGCGTCAGCGTGGATGCCCTGCCGATGCCCGACAGTCCACGAGTCTCGATGAAACCGGTCGACACTATGCCCCGGACAACAACCGGTGAGTCAGACGTGCGCCCCAACTGTGACTCCTTTTCACGGCATCCCCAAGCCGCCATCCGTATGGCGGCCCGCTAATCGAAGACACACCCGCCTGTGCGCGGCCCCTTAGTGATGCTCGCGCGGTGTATCGACCTTCTCAAGAGATTATAACGTCATTCGTCAGAGGAAGTTGTGCAATTTGTTCTGAACGTCTTCTTCGTAGCGCATCGAGAGGTCGGCGCGGTCGCAGCCGCGGCCGCATGTACGAAGGCGCGGAACCCCCCGCCCAGACGCCGGACCGCCACAGCGCTCAGTCGCGAGGACGGTCAGGGGACGCGTACGCCCTGGAAGATCGCGGGTCCGGCCCGAGAGGCCTCGAACCAGCAGCGTGAGTCAGTTCGACGCGCGAGACAACCGGCGCACGACCAAGCCGGCTCCGAGCAGTCCGCTGCCGACGACCACCAGCAGGGGCGTGTCGAGACCCGTGAAAGGCAACGAGCCAGTCGTTGACTGTCCAGTCGTGACCGCGCACGTCTCCGGGCCGTACGTCTGGCACTCGGAGGTCTGGGCGAGCGCTGCGCTCGGCGCCAACATCAGCGCCAGCCCCACCATCAAAGTCGCAAAGCGTTTCATGGATCCTTTCCGAATCGCTCGTGTTTCCGCGTCGCCTCGCTCATCGTCTTGCGACCCTGCAAGCGAGCTCGCGTGCCTACCGAAGCATACTCGCCGAGGAGGTCGATGGTTGCAATCGTCCTTGCGTCGAGCTGGGTCGAGCCACGCCCTGATATCAATGCTCGCCCGCGGGCGCTGGAGGCCCTCTACTGGACGGAGAGCAGCATCTTGAACGCCTCCGATGGCGTCAGTGGAGTTCGGCTATCGACGCGCCGGAGCGCTTCGGTGACGGCGGGCTGTCGCCAGTTGATCGAGGCAGCGACCCTGAAATAGCGGCGTGCGCTCACGGTGTCCCCCAGCTCCGATGCGGCGAGACCAGCGCCGAGCCAGGCGAACCATCCTCCCGGCTCGCGCGAGATCGCCTGGCGAAACCGTCTTTCGGCTTCCCCAAAACGCCCGGACTGCAGCGCGATCGTCCCGGCGAGTCGCCCTGGGTCGGAGCTCAGCGGGTTGAGGTCCGCCGCGATTGCGAAGTCCCGCAGCGCCACATCCGGGTTCCGCTGACCGATGTCCGCTGCCGTTGAAACCTCACGAACCGAGAGATAAGAAAAGCCGAGCACGAACACGGCGGCCAGGAACGCGAGCCCGCCCACGACCATCGGTACCGCCCTCGGAAGGCGCCGTCGCAGGTGTCGGGCGCCGCCTTCGTCACGCGGGCCGAGAGCCCCGGCCATCCCGAGGAAGGCGAGCGCCGGCCCCGCGAGCGCGGGGATCTCCCAGAACCAGTCGACCGAGCCGTGGATCAGCCAGACGACCAGTGGAAGGAGCGCTACGCCTGCGAGCGGAGCTGCAGCTGGGCCGGCCCGCCGTCGGTTCCCGATCGCCGCAGCTAGGCCGGCAGCGAGGAACACGCCGAACAGCGCGAAGCCGACGATGCCGGTGTGCGTCAGGAGGCGAAGTTCGAGGCTGTGCGTCCACTTCGGTTCCTCGATGCTGTGACGTCGTTGGTAGTAGTAGTCGATGAAGTTGTCCTGCCCGAGACCGCCGATTGGATGGGCAGAGAACGCGTCCAGCGCCACCCGCCAGATGTCGAACCGGCCCGTGCCTGAGAGTGCGAAATGCGATCCCCGGAACGTATCCAGTTGCGTTAAGGAACCATTCAGCTGCCGCTTGATGAACGGGATCGGGTGGCCGTGCGTCGCGGCCAGGCCTGCGGTGATGCAGGCCGCAAGCGCGAGGGTCGCGGCACACACTCCGAGCACCCGCCTGAGCGGCCGTGACGGCCCGGGGATCTTGATCCGCGTGTCCACCACGGCGAGCGCCGTCGCTGCCACGAGGACCGCTGCGCAGGCGAGCAGTCCGGCACGCGCGGCGTGCTCCCCGGCCCTCACGACCGCGCTCGGCGAGCCATTCGGGCCTTCTGTCGCCTTGAACACGTTGACTAGCAGCGGAAGGACGGCCAGCGCTCCGGCGACTGGGAGGATTGCGGCGGCGGCGGTCCGCAGCCGCGCCGGCGCCACCGCGATCGCTGCGGCGAGCATCAGCGGTAGCAGGAACAGCCAGCCACGGCTCTGAGCGAGCAGGGCCAGCTGAAGGCCCTCGCAGGCGATAGCCGCGAGGAGCCCTCGTAGCAGCGCCGGCAGGTCTCTGCGTACCGCAAGCGCAATCGCCACGAACGCCGCGGCGGTAAAGAGCGCGGCGCTTCCGTTGATGTATCCGGTCGGGGACTGGAGCCGGCCGTCGACGAACAACGAGGCGGCGTGGTGCCCGCTCGCCATCCTCACCAGGATCACGGCGCCGATCACTCCGACGCCGATCGCATAGACGAGCAAGATGGCCAGGGCTCGGCGCGGCGTCCACGGTGCGAGCGCGAACAACGAGAACGCGATCAGGTAGAGGAGCGCGCGATTGCTCCCCGTGAGCGCGTCGCCGGGGGAGCTCGCCCACGTAATCGAGAGATACGACCAGGCGACGTAGAGGGCAAATGCGAGCAGGGCCAGCCGAAGGGATCGAGGAAGCCGTGGTGCATCGACGCTGCGGACGCCAATCGTGACGACGAGCAATCCGAGCATGACAAGCGCTCCCCAATACCAGGTGTCCGCATCGAAGCCGCCGTCATGGGCCGACCACAGGATCATCACCGCAAGCGCCGCGAACACCGGCACCGCCGGTAGTTGAGCCCCGGCCGCCCCCACGTACCCGGCCGGACGCGATCCTGACGCCCGGCTCACAGGTTCGGTGCCCGACGTCACGTCCTGCCGTTCGCAGCGTCGGTGGCGATCATCAACCGCTTCGGCGGTGGCGTCAGGCGGCCGCTGGCGCGTTGAGCGTGCGGACCAAGCTCGTGGTGACCCGCTCCTGCTCGGCTTCCGTCATGTGCGGGTACAGCGGGATCGTCACCTCGCTGCGCGCGGCGAGCTCGGTACGGGGAAGGGAGACGCGAGGGAACCGCTCGGTGTACACCGAGAACTCGTGGGCGGCTGGGTAGAGGATGCTCGTCTGCACGCCGTGACGCTCGCGCAGCTCCCGGCGGACACTGGCCTGCCGCCGGGCGTCTTCGAGCATCACCGGCATCACGTAGCACGCCGAGCCCGTGACATCGGCATCGTCGAACGGCAGGATCAGACCGGGCTGGTCGCGCAGCCGTTCCCGGTAGGCGAGCGTCAGTCGTCGCCTCTTCTCCACGTCGGCGCGCAGGCCCCGCAGCCGGGACAGCGCCAGGGCCGCCCGGGGCTCATCCATCCGGTAGTTGAAGCCGATATCGACGACGTCATAGGTGTCGGCGTGGCCCCGGTGGCGATCCCATGTACCACTGGTCATCGCGTGCGAGCGCAGAGAGCGGACGCGCCGGGCGATCTCATCGTCCTGGGTCGCAAGCAGCCCCCCCTCGCCGACCGACAGCACCTTGTTCGAGAAGAACGAGAAGGCGCCCGCGCGACCCCAGGTGCCAAGCGCCCGTCCGCGCAGATCCCCCATCGGAGCATGGGCCGCGTCCTCGAGCAGAGCGATGCCCCGCTCGGCGCAGAGCCGTGTGAGCTCGTCCACGGGGGCGGCGTAGCCACCGAAATGAACCGCCACAACCGCCTTCGTGCGCGGGGTGATTCGGGCTTCGACATCGCCAGGGTCGAGCACGGGCCGTCCCCGGTCGATGATGTCGGCGAAGACCGGGCGGGCACCGCAGTACATCGCAGCGTTCGCGGTCGCCACGAACGTCAGCGACGGCACGATCACCTCGTCCCCCGGGCCGACTCCAGCCGCCAGGTAGGCCAGATGCAGCGCCGCAGTGCATGAGGATGTTGCGATCGCGTGAGCGACGCCGAGATGCTCCGCGAACGCCTCCTCGAAGGCTTGGATGCGCGGTCCCATCGTGAGCCAGCCCGACCGCAGGGCATCGACCACAGCGGCCACGTCCTCGTCCTCGAGTACGAGGTCGAACAGCGGAATCACTTCGCGAGTCGTGGCGCTCATGGCATGCGCCAACCCAGCCGGCTGTGGTCTATCGCCCGTGCCGACACGCGATCAGGGAATGTTGCGATAGATGGCTGCGAAGGGATCTCCGAACCTCCCGGCGTCGAGCGCCGCGATGATCTCGGCGATGCCGTCGGGGACGGTGTACAGAGTCTCGAAGCCCAGACGCGAGCGGATCTTGTCGAACTTGACCTTGTAGTCGCGTGGATCCTCGTCGCGACGGACGTACGACACGCTGCCGCGATCGAGCTGGCGCTGGATCTCCTCAACCAAATCGAGCTTTCGGTAATTCTCGCCTGAGCGCCCCGCGTTGAAGACCTCGCCCGCCACCAGGCCCGTTTCGGAACCGAGCACCGTCACGAGGCCACGGGCGGCGTCGCGAACATGAATGTAGGGGCGCCAGAAACGCTCGCCGAACACCTCCAGCTCGCGGTCGGCCCAGAGATCCCGGGTGAACTCGTTGACGGTAAGGTCGAATCGCATGCGCGGCGCGACGCCGTAGACGGTTGCGAACCGCAGGCACGTCGCCACCAGGCCATCTGTTCGAGGGGCCAAGATGGCCCGCTCCATTGCCACCTTCTGCTCGGCGTAGAGTGAGACGGGCGCCAGTTCGCCGCTTTCGTCGATCGGGACCGTGGGATCCGCCATACGGCCGTAGTTCGAGCATGTTGAGGCAAAGACGACCCGCCGCGCACCGGCCGCCGCGGCGTCGTCGACGAGAGCGAGGGTCGCCTCGACGTTGACCGATTGAGAGAGGTCCGGGTCGCGAGCGCAAGCCGGATCGCCGACGATCGCCGCCAGGTGGACGACCTCGTCGGCGCCTTCGAGCGCACGCCGTCTGACCGCCGCGTCCCGCACATCACCTTCCAGCAGCTCGACGCCTGAATTCGCCAGGGACTCGGCCACCTGGCGTTGACCGTGAAGCATGACGTCGAGCCCGCGGACGCGACGACCTACGTCCAGCAACTCCTCGCATGCGAGGGCACCGATGTAGCCGGCCGCGCCGGTAACAAGCGTCGTCGACATGCCTGTGGCTATGCCGAACGTGACGGGGGCATTTGCCGGCGCCGCGGCTTACCGCGACCCCTAACAGATACCCCGTACAAGGCCAGCGAGCAACTGCACCCCGACTCCATCGGCGCAGCGTAGCACCTTGGGTCGTCTGCAGATCCCTCCGCCGGCAGCCACGAGCGAACCCCGACGGCTACGTGGAGATCTGCGTGTGCCCCCGGGATCACGGGCTGTTCACCTCTCGCTTTCGCCGAGGGGAGGCGGATCCTCGATTAGCCGGCACCGGCTGTCTTGAGCGTCGTCGTGAAGCGCCACCCGGGCCTGCCGGGACGGCTTCGGGGTCGGCGAGGCCGGGGAGCGCGGCGACGACCTGGTCGTAGTCCTCGACGGCCTTTGCGTAGTCGTCGTGGCGGCCGATGTCCAGCCAGTACCCGTCGTAGGCATAGGAGCCCACCCGTTCACCAGCATCGAGCAGCCGCTGAACGAGATCGGGAAAGTCCAGCGGCTCGCCCGGCTCGATCAGCTCCAGCGCCCCGGGACCGACCACATAGACGCCCATGCTGACGGTGTAATGAAACTCCGGCTTCTCCTCATACCCGAGCACACGATGCGTCTCACCCTGGCGCCCGTCGAGATGCAGCACGCCGTACTCGGTCTTCACCGTCCGGCGATGCGTGGCGATCGTCAGCGCGTTCTGATCGGCGATATGCGTGTCATACAACGCCCGATAGTCCAGCGACGTCAGAACATCCCCATTCATCGCCAAAAACGGCTCCTGGAGATTCTCGACCGTCGCCAACGCGCCCGCGGTCCCCAACGGCGTCCGCTCATCGTGGTAATCGATCTTCACCCCAAACGCCGACCCATCACCGAACACCGCTTTGATCAGGTGCGCGAGATACCCCACCGCCAACGTCAACTCCGTGAACCCCTTCGCCTGCAACTGACGCACGATCACATCAAGAATCGCCCGATCCCCAATCGGCATCAACGGCTTCGGGATCACCGTCGTATACGGGGCCAACCGAGAACCCTTCCCGCCAGCCAGGATGACCGCTCGTCTCTTCATGCCACTCTCTTATTCGGCGCCCGAGGCTCAAGCTTGAGGATTTAAGGGCTCTGTGCGCCGGAACCAGTCAGCGGCCGAGCCGGCTCCGCCAGGAGGGAAGACGGGTCGACGACCGGGCGACTCCGACCTCTCAGCTACGCTACCGCACCCGGTGGCGAGCAACGACCGAGACTCAAAGATGCGCGGCGGGGTGATCGGCCTCGGAATGATCGGCCGTCACCATGCCCGGCTGCTGCAGAACTCCGACCGAGTCCGGTTCATCGGCGCGGTCGATCCCGACGGCGATCGGTATCGCGCGGTCCACGATCGAGAGAACGTGCTGGCGTCGGTCGACGCCCTGCTGGATCGCGGACCACTTGACTTTGCGATCGTCTCGGTTCCCACCAGCCTGCACCTGGCCGTGGCCGAGCAGCTCGCGTCCGCGGGAGTGTCGATGCTGATCGAGAAGCCGCTGGGACCGTCCAGCGAGGACGCGCGGCGGATCGTCGAAATCTGCCGATCCGCCGGTGTCCAGGGCGCGGTTGGCCACGTCGAGCGCTTCAACCCCGCTCTGCAGGAGCTACGCCGGCGGCTGCTCGGCGGACAGATTGGCCGGCTGTTCACTGCGTCGACAGTCCGGACCGGACCGTTTCCGGCACGGATCCAGGACGTCGGCGTAATCAAGGACCTCGGCACGCATGACATCGATCTGGTCAGCTGGCTGTCGGATTCGACGATCGCGACGGTCGCCGCGCAGACCCAGCATCTGAGCGGTCGCGAGCACGAGGACCTGGTGCTCGTGACGGGAGGCCTGGAGTCTGGCGCCGCGTTCAACATCGTCGTCGACTGGGTGTCCCCGACGAAGGTGCGCAGCACCCGAGTGCTGGGTGAGCGCGGGCTGCTCCTGGCGGACACGCTGACCGGTGACCTGTACTTCTACGAGAACGCAGAGGTGCGCATCGTCTGGTCAGCGACGCAGCAGTTCCGGGGCGTCAGCGAGGGGAACGTCACCCGTTACGCGCTTGCCCGCGACGAACCACTGCGCGTGGAGCATGAAGCGTTCCTTGACCAGCTCCGTGGGCGTGGTGAGGCCGAGATCGTCACGCTTGAGCAGGGCGTTGAGATTGTGAAGGTCGCCGAGGCCGTGATCGAGAGCGCGCGCAGCGGCCAGACAGTGTCACTGAACGGCAGCACGCCGGGCCCCTGATGCGCGCCGTTGTCGTCGCTCTCGGCAAGATCGGGCTGCCGATTGCCGCCAAGATCGCGAGTGCTGGGCACAGCGTGGTCGGCTGCGACGTGAACCAGAACATCGTCGATCTGGTCAACCGAGCCGAGGTGCCCTTTCCCGGGGAGGAGGGACTCGGGGAGGCGCTCCTTGAGCTCGTGCCGAGCGGCAGGTTGCGGGCGAGCACGGACACGACCTCGGAAGTCGCGAAGGGCGCTGATCTGATCATCGCCGTCCCGCCCCTGGTCGTCGACGAACGGGCGCGTCCTGACTACCGGGCGCTCGACGCGGTCGTGCGCGATATCGGCCGCGGCCTGCAGACCGGAACCGTGGTGAGCGTCGAGACGACGCTTCCGGTGGGAACCACGCGCCACCGTGTCGCCCCGGCGCTGGCCGAGGTCTCCGGGCTGCGAGCAGAGGAGGACTTCTTCGCCGTGCACAGTCCGGAGCGGGTCTACTCGGGCCGCATCTTCGCGGACCTCGACACCTATCCGAAGCTCGTGGGGGGCTTGAGCGAAGACGGCGAGCGGCGCGCGGTCGAGCTGTACTCCTCATTCATCGCGCCCGAGGTCCGGGCGATGGGATCGGCTGAGGCGGCGGAGCTGACCAAGCTCGCCGAAACGACCTACCGTGACGTCAACATCGCTCTTGCGAACGAGTTCGCACGCTTCGCCGACCGTATGGGCATCGACGTCATCCAGGTCATCGATGCCGCCAACTCACAACCGTTCTCGCACATCCACCGTCCCGGGATCGCCGTCGGCGGTCACTGCATACCGGTGTATCCGCGCTTCTACCTCTCGGGGGATCCTCGGGCGCGGCTGCCGCTGGTCTCGCGTGAGGTCAACGAGAGCATGCCGCGCTACGCCGTGGACCTGCTCGCGGGCGAGTTGCCGGACGGATTGGCCGGCGCTCGTGTCCTGATCCTTGGCGTCACCTATCGCGGCGACGTCAAGGAGACCGCGTTCTCAGGGGCGTTTGCGGTGCGCCAAGAGCTCGAGCGCCGAGGCGCGCGAACGCTCGCCGACGACCCGCTCTACGACGACGCCGAGCTCCGCGCGCTCGGGTTCGAGCCCTGGAATGGCGAGGAGGTCGAGGCCGCGATCCTGCAGGCTGACCACTCGCCGTACGCGGAGCTCACGCCCGCGGATCTGCCCGGCGTACGAGCCCTCATCGACGGCCGCGACTTCATCGACCCGGCGCCATGGCGGGCCGCCGGTGTCGCCCTCCGGCGGATCGGCGGCCGGTGATCGCGGGCTCGGTCTGAGATCGCGGCGCTGAGCGGGGCGGGGGCGTTCTCAGGAGCCGGGGGTCTTGGCGAACCGCGCGCGGCGCAGCACGAGTCCCGCGCCGATCAGCAGCGCCGCCACGAGCAGCGTGGTGAGCAGGTTCGTCCCGGTGTTCGGTAGAGACGGTGTCGTGCTCGTCGCCGCCGCAGTCGGGGTGCTCGCCGACGCGGCGCCCGTCGCTGCGGTCGATCCGGTCGACCCAGTGGAGCCGGTCGAGCCGGAGCTGCTGCCGGTTGCCGACGGAGTCGCCGAGCTGGTTGAAGCCAGCACCACCACCGTTCCGTGCATGAACGGATGGATCGTGCAGATGTAGGCATAGGTCCCGGGCTGGGTAAAGGTGTGCGACCCGCTGGCGCCCTTGGCCAGCTTCCCGGTGTCGAAGCTGTGATCGGTGGCGGTGGCCGTGTGGGGACTGGGGCCATTGTTGGTCCAGGTCACCGTGTCACCCGCGTGGATGGTGATCGTGGCCGGGGAGAAGGCGAAGTCGATGATCGTGTCCGAGGGGTCGCCAGCCGCCCGGGCGTGAGTGCGGGGCCGGCGCGGCGCGACCGTGGTCACCAGTCCGCTGGAGGAGCCCGTTGAAGTCGCGGACGACGTCGTCGCGGCGGTCGTGGTCAAGCGGCTCGTGCTCGTCGCGGTCGTGCTGGACGTCGTCGTCGAGCTCGTCGCGGAGGCGGCGCTGCCCGTGCTCGACGAGGTCGTTGTCTGAGTCACCGTGGTGGTGGCGGCGGGCTCGTTGCGAGGCGTCGCGGCAGCGACGTTCGAGCTACTCAGCAGCGACAAGGCGAGTGCGCTCAGGGTGAGCGTGGCGAACAGGGACAGGGGGCGCAGTCGCGCGGGCATTCGGCTCTCCAGACGTCGGGACATTGCCAAACCTTCCCGGATCGAGGCGTACGATGGAAGTCTCATCGAGGTCAGGAGGCCCAATGTCGCGACTCATCCGGATGGATCAGAGCGGTCACACGACGCTCGCGGAGTGGACGCAGGACGACGCGGCGGCGGTGCACGAAGCGCTCACCGCGTTCCGCGCGGGGCTCGATCGCGGGTACTTCGCCGTCATCTCGGCCGGTGAGGGCCAGGCCGAGCAAGTGCATGAGCTTCCGCTCGACGAGCCACTGGTGATCTTGCGGCGCCCGATCGCCGGAGGATAGTCACGCTTCAGGCCGAGAATCCCGCCACGGCCGCGCCGTTGCCGGAGCTGGCGTCGGTCCCCTGGCGTCCGCGCTGCAGTGCCGAGAGCCTGCGGCGCTCGGGGCGACTGTGGACGCTGACCACGCTCGCCCACTCGGTCCCGTTCGTGCTCACCGCGGTGGCCCTGGCCCTGGCCAAGCCCGTGACGATTCCGGTGGGCCTGATACTGATCGCCCACGCCTGGATCATTCCCGAGCTGTACGCCGCACGCGGAGCCGGCGTCGTGCGGGTACGCCGGTCCGAGGGCCCGGACGCGACGGCCGAGGCCCGAGCGGTGGGCCTGCTCGGCGAGCTGGTGGGCCACACGCCCCGGGATGTCCACGCGCGCCTCGGGCTCGTCCCCGAGCGCGGGAGCCTCGGTGTGTGGCTGGTCGGAGAGGCGGGGGCGCTGCTCGTGCGCCCGGGTGGCCGGCGCGTGCTCTGCTACTGCGTGCGCGTCACCGACACCTCGCTGCCGCGGGGGGATCGCATCGCCCACCTGCTACTCGCGCTCCGCAGCGACGAGGTTGGCTTCGCCACCGTCGCGAACCTGGCCTTCTCCGGTGCGCTCTGGCGCCTGCGCCGGCGACTGAACGCGTGTGGCCGCGAGGCGCTCGATTTCGCTGCGACGCTCGCGCGGGAGCAGCATCCGCAGGGCCGAGGCCAGCTTCAGGAAGTTTGTACCTAAGGCCAATGCGGTCTCTACCCCAACGGCGGATGATTCCCGCCATGAGCACCCCGAACACATCGAAGCTGCTTCTGGTGGCCGACCGAAGGACATCCGCCGCGGCGCCCTCGGCTGTGCCGGTCCGCCGGTATCGCCTGGCGCGGTTGCGGCTCGACGGGCGCGCTGCCGACCCGGCGACGCGCTTCGAGCACATCAAGCGCGTCTTTGACTAGCCACCGCGTCGGTCCGGCGTCGGCGTCGGCGCTGCCGGGGCAATCTGACGGGCCGAGGAGCATTCTTACGGTCCGAGTATGTCCACGCGGTACGCTTGAGTCATGGATACGCAAATGGAGAACCGGCCCGCGAAGCCGTCGATTCTCAGGCGGTTGTTCGCCGGGCTCGTGCTTGTCGTCGCCGCCGTGCTGGCGGTCAAGCTGGTGATCGGCATGGTGATGGCCGTGTTCTGGATCATCGTCATGGCCGCCGTAGTCATCGCGGTGCTCTGGGCGCTCAAGACGATCTTCTGGTAATCGAATGGCGGGCAGCGGCCTGATCGTGATCATGCTGTGCTTCGGCCTGGCCGGAGGCATCATCGGTCGGATCAAGGGCAGCTCGTTTTTCATGTGGTTCATGGTGTCCGGGTTGGTGCCGTTCCTGGGGCTGCTGGCCGCGATCTGCTACCGGTTCGACAACCAGGAGTTGCGCCGCCAATGCCCGGGATGCGGACGGGTGGTGAAGCTCTACGACGCCGTCTGCACATCGTGCGGAACCGAGCTCGAATTCCCGGATGTGGCGATCGCCCCCGAGGCCCGGATCCACAGCCGGACTGCCTGACTTCCGTTGCTAGACTGGCCGTTCCCGCGCGCGCGACGCGGCCGCGTGCGCTCAGAGGATGGAATCGCTGAAAGGAGGCGAGCGCCATGCGTGCAGTCGACGCTTTGATGGAATGCCTGAAGGCCGAGGGTGTCGACGTCGTATTCGGCCTCCCCGGCGGTGCCAACCTCCCCACCTACGACGCGTTCTACGACGCCGGTATCCGCCATATCCTCGTCCGCCACGAGGCCGGCGGCGGGCACGCCGCCGAGGGCTACGCCAAGGCGACCGGACGCGTCGGGGTTTCGCTCGGCACGAGTGGCCCCGGTGCCACCAACCTCGTCACCCCGATCTGCGACGCGATGATGGACTCGGTTCCGGTGGTGTTCCTCACCGGCCAGGTCCGCACCGAGTTGCTCGGCACCGACGGCTTCCAGGAGGCCGACACCATCGGCATCACGATGCCGATCGTCAAGCACAGCTTCCTGATCCAGCACCCGCTGGAGCTGCCGCGGTCGATCCACGAGGCCTTTCACATCGCCCGGACCGGCCGTCCCGGTCCGGTGGTGGTGGACATCCCGCAGGACCTGAGCCGGGCCGACATTCCCTACGAACCGGTCACCGACGTCCATCTACCCGGCTACCAGCCCACCACCGACGGCAACCAGAAGCAGATCCGGCTCGCCGCCAAGGCCCTGGCCAACGCGCGCCGGCCGGTGATCTACGCCGGCGGGGGCGTGATCGGCGCCGACGCGTCTGCCGAACTCACGGAGCTGGCCACGGCCGACCGTTTCCCGGTGACCTGCACGGTGATGGGTCTCGGCGGCTTTCCGGCGCCGCACGAGCAGTGGCTCGGCATGCTCGGCATGCACGGCACGCGCGCGGCCAACTACGCCATGGACGAGGCCGACCTGATCGTGGCCATCGGCGCGCGCTTCGATGACCGCATCACCGGCAAGCTCTCGGAGTTCGCTCCGCGGGCGAAGTTCATCCACATCGACATCGACCCGGCCGAGATCTCCAAGAACGTGCCGGCTCACATCCCGATCGTCGGCGACGCCAAGAACATCCTTCCGCGGCTGACCGCCGAGTACCGAGCGCTCGCCGCCGATCCCGCCCGGCTCGAGGAGTGGTGGGTGCGCATCCACGCGTGGCAGGAGCGCCACCCGCTTCGCTACGAGGACTCGACCGACGCCGAGATCAAGCCCCAGTACATGGTGCAGGCGCTGTACGAGGCCACCGGCGGCGACGCGATCGTCACCAGCGACGTCGGCCAGCACCAGATGTGGACTGCCCAGTACTACCACTTCGGGCGCCCGCGGCAGTGGATCAACTCCGGCGGGTTGGGCACGATGGGCTTCGGCCTGCCGGCCGCGATGGGAGCCAAGGTCGGCTGCCCGGATCGTACGGTGGTCTGCATCGCCGGTGACGGCTCCGTGCAGATGAACATGCAGGAGCTGGCCACCTGCGCCCAGGAGGACATCCCGATCAAGGTGTTCATCATGAACAATGGCTACCTGGGCATGGTTCGCCAGTGGCAGGAGCTGTTCTGGGACAAGCGCTACAGCCAGGTCGACATGGGGCAATGGCCCGATTTCGTCAAGCTCGCCGACGCCTACGGCGCGACGGGCATCCGTCTGCAGGACAAGCGCACGCTGGTCTCCGACGTGAAGGAGGCGCTGGCCACCGAGGGGCCGGTGCTGGTCGACGTGCGGGTGACCCGCGAGGAGAACACCTACCCGATGATCCCGGCCGGTCAAGCCGCGCGGGACATGGTGGGATGACCCGCGCGCACGGAGGAGACCACTGATGGGAGAACCAGGTACCAAGGAAGTTCTATCCCTCGACGAGCTCGAGGCGGCCGGCGGCCTGCGCACGGGGCGCAAGCACATCCTGATGATCCTGGTCGAGAACAAGCCGGGTGTCCTCACCCGGATCTCAGGTCTGTTCGCCCGGCGCGGGTTCAACATTGACACCCTCGCCGTCGGTCCCACCGACGACGAGTCGGTGTCGCGGATCACCCTGACCCTGGACGGCGCGGTCCATCCGATCGACCAGGTGACCAAGCAGCTGCACAAGCTCGTAAATGTCCTGAAGATCCGCGATCTCGAGCCCGAGGAGACTCTGGCCCGCGAGCTGGCGCTGTTCAAGATCGCCGCTGATGGAACCGCCCGGGCCGAGGTCATGCAAATCTGCGAGATATTCCGGGCCAAGATCGTCGACGTGAGCAAGCGCTCAGTCGTCGTCGAGGTGACCGGCACCTGCGAGAAGGTGGACGCCTTCGAGCGCCTGGTGCGCCCGTTCGGGCTGATAGAGATGGCCCGCACAGGCGAGATCGCGATCTCGCGGGGGAGAAGCGAGACATAGCTCCGGCCTCCTCGCAGGTCGCATCCGGCGCGGCCGACTGGCTTGACGCGGAGGGCTGGCGTCGCCTCGAGCAGCGCCTGCATGCGGGTTTGCGCCGGGCGCGGAGCACCGGCTCACCCAGCCTGGCCAGTGTCACCGGGCGGTGTGAGCAGGCCCGCGATCCGACCGCCTTGGTCGTGCGCTCGCGTCGTCGCGACGATGCCTGGTTCTGCCTTGAGCAGCCCGACCGCGACGGCTCGGCGATCGCAACGCTCGGAAGCACCAAGGTCCTCGAGGCCCGCGGCCCCGAGCGTTTCCGTCTGGTGGCCGAACGCTGGCGCGTGTTGGCGAGAGAAGCGCTCTCGGACCCCCCTGAGGGACCCCCTGGTTCAGGCCTGACGGCTGTTGGAGGGTTCGCGTTTGCACCAGAGGGGGGGAGTAGCCGCGTCTGGGCCGGTTTCGCTCCGGCCTCGCTGATCGTGCCAGAGCTCTCCTTCTCGCGGCGAGGGGAGAGCACGTGGCTCACCGTCACCGTCGAGATCGCGCCCGACGACACTGCGGACGACCTGCTCGGCCGGGTGCAGAGGCGCCTGCGCGACTTGGAGCCGGGAGCGCTTCCGCTGCTCGATCCCGCTCCCGCGGGTGCCTACGAGGTGACGAGCCCGATGCCGCCGTCTCATTACGAGGAGGCGGTCGCGCGCGCGGTGCAGCGGATCCGGGCCGGCGAGCTCGAGAAGGTCGTGCTCGCACGGCAGGTCGAGGTTCACGCTCCCGTCGCGCACGACCCCGGAGCCGTCCTCGGTCTGCTGCGCGAGGCGTTCCCGTCGTGCTACGTATTCGCCGTTGGCCGTGGCGATGCGACGTTCCTCGCCGCCAGCCCGGAGCTGCTTGTGCGCCAGGAGGGCCAGCGCGCGAGCACCGTGGCGCTCGCGGGATCTGCCCGGCGCAGCGCCGATCCCGCGGTCGACGACCACCTCGGCGAGCAACTGCTGCAGAGCGACAAGGACCGGGAAGAGAACGCGATCGTGGCGCGGCGGATCGCGCGCACGCTGAGGCCGCATTCGCTGTGGGTGACTGCGGCGCCGGAGCCGGCGGTGGTCCGGGTCGCGAACATCCAGCACCTGGCGGCGCCGATCCGCGCACAGCTGGCCTCCCCGATCGGGGCGATCGAGCTCGCCGGGCTGCTGCACCCCACGCCGGCGGTTGGTGGCGAGCCGAGCACAATGGCACAGAAGATGATCCCGGCGCTCGAGGGTCTCGATCGCGGCTGGTATGCCGGTCCGGTCGGCTGGACGGACTCGATCGGCGACGGTGAGTTCTGCGTTGCGTTGCGTTGCGCGTTGCTGCGCGGGGGGCTTGCCTCGCTGTACAGTGGGTGCGGGATCGTGCGCGACTCGGACCCGGCGGCCGAGCTCGCGGAGTCGGAGGTCAAGCTCGAAGCATTGCTGCCGCTGCTGGCCGGATAGGCCGAGTACCAATATGAGCAACGGCCGCCGCCCTCCTACGAGAAACTGCCCGGATACCGCAACCAAACGCCACGGGGCTCGTTATAGGCAGCTGACGGCCAGAGGCCACCTCGGACTGACGCGAAACGTCCGCACACAGCGGTCGGATCTACCACTCCTTCTCGCTGGTGATCTGGAACGCGTAGAATCTGTTTCGGGACGACTAAGGGGGATCTAATGAGAGGACGAGCGGTCATCCTGGCTGGCGGGAAGGGTTCTCGGTTGGCCCCGTATACGACGGTGATCCCGAAGCCGTTGATGCCGATTGGGGATCGGGCGATTCTTGATGTGATCGTGCGTCAGTTGCAGGCGAAGGGGTTCACGGAGTTGACGTTGGCGGTGGGGTATCTCGCGCACCTGATCAGAGCGGTGTTCGGTGATGGGTCGGCGTTTGGGGTGAAGATCGATTACCACGATGAGCGGACGCCGTTGGGGACCGCGGGCGCGTTGGCGACGGTCGAGAATCTCCAGGAGCCGTTTTTGGCGATGAATGGGGATGTTCTGACGTCGCTGGACTATCGGGCGTTGTATGACACGCATATCGCCGATCAGAACGCGCTGACGATCGCCACGCATCGCCGGACGGTGAAGACCGAGTACGGCGTGCTGCATCTCGACGGGCGCCAGGGTGAGACGTATCGTGTGCTCGGGTATGAGGAGAAGCCGGAGTTTCATTACACCGTCAGCATGGGCGTCTATGTGGTCGGTCCCGGGGCGCTGGAGCTGATCGAGCCGGGCGAGGCGCTGGACTTTCCCGATCTCGTTCAGCGGCTGCTCGATGCTGGTGAACGGGTGGGCTCCTATGCCTACGACGGGTACTGGCTGGACATCGGCCGCCACGACGACTACGCAAAGGCCGTCGAGGACTACGACCAGGTCGTCGCCGCGCTCCCCGGCCTCGCCGACCCCGAAGCCGTCCCGGCAGAACCCGTCTCCGTCGGCCCCGACCCGACGTGAGCGTCCTGGCTCCGATTGCCCTCCTGGGCTGGGCCTCCGGCTGTCCCGCGCGCCTCGCCCGGAACCCTGCCGGATGAGCAACATCACGCGCCGCAGCTAACGGGCGGCCGATTTCACTCCGATACAGATTGCGGTGTTATCGTGGCCAAAATGAGCAACGTGGGCAGCGGGACGGATCCCAGAGAGCTACAAGGGGCGGCGTGGCTGCGCCCGCCGATCGAGGACAACGACTTCCGTCGGTTTCTGACCACCCTCCGGGAGCGGCGTCTGCTGATCCTCGTGTGCGTCGTCGTGACCACGCTCGCCGCGATCGCCTACGTCCAGCTCACCACGCCGGTCTATCAGGCTCAGGCCGGCATCCTGATCGTGCCCGCGAACGTCTCGGGAAACGTCGATCTCACCGGTCTGCCCCTGATCCAGACCTCGAGCGACCCCACCCGGGATGTGGAAACCGGGGCCGAGCTGGTCGGCACAGCCGACGTGGCTGCCGGGGTGAAGTCCTCCCTGCGCCTCTCCGCGAGTCCGCGCCAGATTCTGACCAACGTGACCGCGACTCCGGTGGCTCAGAGCAACGTTGTGGCGGTGACCGCTCAGGCCTCGAGCCCCCGAGCTGCCGCACGATTGGCCAACGCCTTCGTCACCACCGTGATGGCTCAACGGACCGCGCTGTTCCAGAGCCGCGTTAACAACCAGATCGCGTCGCTCAAACGGGAGATCGCCAGCGCGCCTCCCAACATTGCCGGCCGGTTGGCCGCAGGCGTGAGCGACCTGCAGACGCTGGCCTCCGGGCCGCTGCCGGACATGCGGATCGCGACGCTGGCGCAACCGCCGACCGCGCCCTCGTCACCGAAGAAGAAGCTCAGCATCGCGGTCGGAATCATCAGCGGCCTGTTGATCGGCGTCGTCGCCGCCTTCGCGCTCGAGGGGCTCGACCCTCGCATTCGCCGCGAGGAACAGCTGCGTCAGCTGTTCCAGCTTCCGGTGCTGGCCCGAATTCCGCGCGAGGAAGCGGCGCTCGGTCGCGTTGCGCGCGTGATGGCCCGCATCCCACTGATCGGCGAGCTCGCTCAGCGGAGCAGTCACTCCCGCCCGCTCAGCCCGCTATCCCTTAGCCCTGCTGGGCTGGAGGGGTACCGCACCCTCAGAGCGACGCTGCTCTCATCGCGCACAATCCACCCTCGCTCGATCCTGGTGACCGGCGCGGGGCCGTGGGAGGGGAAGACGACGACGGCGATCAATCTGGCGATCTCGCTCGCGTGGTCGGGTGCCAGCGTGATCCTGATCGAGGCGGACCTGCGCCGCCCGTCGGTCGGCACGGCCCTCGGTTTGGAATCAAACTTCGACGTGTCCGATGTGCTCAGAGATGAGGTGAGCCTCGAGCACGCGCTCGTGCAGCCGAGGGGGATTGGCGTCAACCTGCGAATCCTGCTCGCAAACGGACACGGATCGAGCAATGCGTTCGTCGGGGACGAACTGCTGCTCCCCGCCGCATCGGGATTGCTCGCCAGCGCACAGGAGCTCGCTGACTACGTCATCATCGATTCCCCGCCGCTCGCCGAGGTCGTCGACGCGCTCGAGCTGGCCCGTCAAGCGGATGAGGTGCTGCTCGTGGTCCGTCTGGGCCAGACCCAGACGACGAGGTTGCGGCGACTCGGGACCCTGCTGGTCCGCACTGGCATCCAGCCCGTGGGCATTGCCCTAATCGGCACCGACCCGCCGCGCACCGTCGAGAGCTATGCGTACATCGGCGGCACTGACGCGCAACGGCGCCCGAAGCCTGGGAAGCAGCGCTTGCGAGCGCGCTAGCCGCGGGACACAACTCAGGCGATCGCCAGGTACGCCGACGCCGGCACGACGACGTCGCACGCGTAGCGGGCGACGACGCTGCGGCGCGCCGCGTGCAGAACCGGGGTGAACCAGGGCGACTGCTCGTCCTCCTGGCGCAGCTGCCACCGGTTGACGACCCGTGCGAACCCAGCTCGTGAGAGGTCGGCGTGCACGCGCCACGGCGTGAACCAGTGGATCGCCGGCCTCGTCGTGTAGCCGACGATCTCGGGACGGTGCTTGACCGCCCAGTCCATGATCCCGCGCCGCACCGGCGGGGGATACCAGGGGAAGAGGGGGAAACCGCGGATCTCTTTCTGGATCGGGCTCAGGGCGCTGGTCGTGGAGAAGTAGAGGCCGCCACCCGGCCGCAGCACGCGCTGTGCCTCACGGAACACCTGTGTCGGATCGTCCACGTGCTCGAGGACGGAGGTCGCGAACGCGAAGTCAATCGAGTTGTCCTCAAACGGCAAAGCCTCAGCTCGCCCCTCGACGATCGGGATCGACAACCCGGTGAGTTGGGCCACCTCCCGGCTGGTTTCGATCGCCGGCTGCCACGGTTCGACGCCGACAGCGTCAAAGCCAGCCTCGGCGCAGGACGCCACCAGCAGGCCCTGGGCGGCCCCGATGTCGAGCACGCGGCTACCGGGAAGCAGCGGGACGAAGGGCTCGACCCTGCGCCGCAACACGACAAGACGTTCCCGCATGGCCGGCAGGCCGGCGAGCGCCTCCTCGGCGTTTCGGCTCTCGGTCGCCTTCAGCTCTTTCGTCATCGTCAGCCCGTCCTTCGCACGCGGTCGCTCCTGCGGGCGCAATTGCTTCCCACCCCGACCCCTGGCCACCGGTCGCGCCGGCAGTCTAGCAAGGGGTCCGGCCCGCCGATTCGCGCCGGGCGGCCGTCGCGTTCGCCTTCATAGGAACTGGGGATAGCGCTCGCACAAGCGCGCCCAGACCGCGTCCACGACGGCCTCCGGCAGATGGCGTCGCGCGACTTCAAGCGACTGAGCGCTCAGGCGGGCTGTGGCAGCAGGATCGTCGTGAAGCTGCTGGACGGCATCGGCGATCTGCTCCGGTCTGCCTGAATCGACGAGGATCCCGGCCCCGCCGCCGAGTAGCGCCGGGATCCCGCCAACCCGGGTGCCGATGGCCGGCAGCGCGCGCGTCATCGCCTCCAGCAGCGCATGCGGCTGGCCCTCGGAGTGTGAGGGTAGAACGAAGACATCCCCCTCATCCAACACCTCGACCAGAGTCGGCCCATGCGGGACGAAGCCCCGCAGATCGACGAGGTCCTGGACTCGCAGCTCGGCGGCAAGTGCGTCGAGCTGTGCGGCCTCAGGCCCCGCCCCGGCGACGATCGCCCGCGCATGCACGCCGCGGTCGCGGAGCAGGGCGACGGCTCGGATCAGATCGTCGATGCCCTTCTCTCGAGAAAGCCGGGCGACGGTGACGAGCGTCGTGGTAGCCGCCGGGCGGTCATCCGCGGCGCGTGGCTCGGGGGCGACAGGAAACGAGCGATCGACACCCGGGAAAAGCGCATACAGACGGGCATCCGCGGCGCCGTAGCGGTCGACGAGCTCCTCTCCTGCCACAAAGGTCGGGATTCCCGATTGGATCCAGCGGCGCACGGGCCGCTCGAGACCGGCGAGGGCCCACACGTACGCGCTCGCCCAGGGTTTGTCGTGAAGCATCAGGCGCATCGTGCGCTGTTTCTCGCCGCGGATGAGGAGGAACACGGGGCGGCGATGCAAGCGGGCAAGCGCAACGACGACGTTCCCGACCAGGCTCGGCACGACCGCGCCAACGAGGTCCCAGTCGCGGATCTGACGGCTCAGGCGGGCAAGAGTGACCGGCAGCACCACCGGTGCGCGCACGACGAGCTCAGGGCCGCTGCTCCAGGGTGGGAGGCCGAGGACTCGAACATTGGCCGGCAGCGGGACCCGGCCGAGATCTGGATCAGCGGTGGTCGCGCGTCGAAGCGGCAGCACCAGCGTGGTCTCAAAAGATCTCGACGCGAGGTCGATGTAGAAGTCGAACAGATGCGGGTAGCGCGCTCGATACTCGACCCCCACCGCCTCCATGGGCATGTTTAGAAAGATGCCCAGACGTGGTCCGCGGTGCATGGCTGAGGATCCTAGTCGGCGCTGTGAGGCGCGGAGCGCATCTCGGCGCATGGGCGACCGCGCCCGTCTCGCGTGGAGAGTGACAAGTACTATCGGACGCAGATGACGACCTCGGTGACCGCGACGTCAGGGGCGTCGCTCAGACAGGACGACTCTCGGCGCGAAGCGGCAGGCTGAGCGCGCTCGCCCATGACGGCTCGATTTCCCGCAGCCCGCACCGGTCCCCTCCTGGCCCTCGGCCTGGCTGCCTGTCTTGGACTGCTGGCCGGGGTCAACCCTGCCTTGGCGCTCGCTGCCGCGTGCGCCATCGCGTTCGTCGCGGTGCTCCTGACCAGTTATCCCATCGCCACCGGGATCTTTATCGTCGCCACGTTCATCAACCTGCCCGACAGCGCCGCCAAGGCCATCGGCGGTCTGCTCGTCATCGCCCTGCTGGCTCGGATCGGCAGCGGGCGGGAGCGCGACCTCAACTTCGCAGCTGCTCATCCGGGCGCGACCGCGCTGCTCGTCGCATGGATCGGGTGGAGTGTGCTCGGGCTTGTGTGGGCTGAGAGCGGGAGCGCGCTCAGTTCGGCCGTATTGCGCTACGTCCTCAACTTCGCCGTGCTGTTCGTCGTCTTTGCCGCCGTCCGTACGCGGCGGGATTTCCTGTTCCTCATCGTGATGTTCGTGCTCGGCTGCGCGATAGCGGCGGCGTACGGCCTCGTCAATCCGCCCACGGTGGATGCCGCGGGCGACATCTCCCGCACGGGCGGGACGCTGGGTGACCCCAACGAGCTTGCGGCTGTGCTCGTGGTCGGGCTGCTGGCCAGCGCGGCGCTGACCGTCGTGCGCTCCGTGCCGGCCGCGGTTCGGGCGTGCGCGGTCGTCTCCGGCGTGTTGTGTCTCGGGGGGATTGCCCTCAGCGTGTCCCGAGGTGGGCTGCTCGCGCTCGGTGTCGCCCTTGTCATCGGGGTCTTCGTGGCCGGGCGCTGGCGCGTTCACATGGCGACGCTGACGATCATCGTCGCGATCGGCACGGTGGCCTACTTCACCGCATACGCGCCGCCCCAGGCGTTGCAGCGCATCACCCACGCCAACGGTGGGAGCGGGCGGTCGAACATCTGGGCGGTCGGATGGCGGATGTTCGAGGCCCATCCCGTCGGCGGAGTCGGCGCCGGCAATTTTCCGGTCTCCTCAGTGCACTATCTCCTGTCGCCCGGGACGATCACCGAGAGCCGCTTCATCGTCGACCAGCCCCAGGTGGCTCACAACACGTATCTGAACGTGCTCGCGGAGGAGGGCGTGGTCGGGGCCGCGCTCTTCATCGGGCTAGTCGGCTTCGTCCTATGGTGCTATCGGCTCGCCTGGCGCAGGTTCAGGCGCTCAGGAGATCGAGATCTGGAGATCATCGCCTACGCCTTGTTCACCGGCCTCGTCGGGTTCCTGGCCGCGTCCTTCTTTCTCTCCGAGGAGTTCAGCAAGCAGCTCTGGATCCTCCTCGCCCTCGGGCCGGCGTTGCTCCGGCTCGCCGTCGAGCCACGCCGGGAGGAGGCCCCCGCTCGGAGTTACCGACCCGACGACCCTCTACTGCTGACGAATCAGGCCGCCCGGTAGCGGGCCGAGGCGGCGCCCGGCCGAACCGTCATGGCGGCGGCGAGGTGGACGGTGTGGCGAGCTCACGCCGGGCCGGCCGTGCGGCTCAATGCGCGCCCCCGCCGGAATCTCCGGAGCATCGCCCCCAGATCAGACACGTCCCGCCGGGTGATTTCCCGCGTGGCGAACAGCACCACGGCATAGGCGAACACTCCAGCTACCGCCCCGACCACGAATTGCAGCGCGGTGAGGCTCTCGGTGCCGAAGCTGGCCAGCACGGCGCCCATCGCTACCGCGGCGAGCATCGTCCGCCCGAGGGTCAGGCCGAACCGACGCAGATCCAAGCCCAGCAAGGACGCGCAGATCCAGAGATGCCCGATGACGTAGAGCAGGTAGGCGATGTCGGTGCCAATCGCTGCCCCGATCACGCCGATTCGCGGCAGCAGCACCAGGTCGATGACGAAGTTGACCAGCGCGGTGCCGATCGCGATCGGGACTCGGCGACGCGCCTCGCCCAGGTAGTTGACGCTCATCGACGTCAGTGCCCCGATGCCGATCAGGAACACGAGCGGCGCCAGTAGTCGCAACACCTTGCTCGACGGCGCAAATTTGGATGCCAGGAGCAGATGCACGATTGGCGTTGCCCACACCGCCACGGCGCACGCGATCGCCGCTTGGAGGATCATGCCCGCGCGCAGGACGGCGTGGTAGGTGTCCATGCTCAGTCGCCGGTCACCGGAGGCGGCCACTCGAGGCGCGACACCCATGGCCAGCGCATAGGACGGGTAGTACAAGAAGGTCACCAGGCGCATGGGTGCGCTGAAGAACCCGACCATCGGTGCACTCAGCAGCGCTCCGATAAGCAGGACGTCGATCTCGTTGAACACCGTGAAACTCGTGTCGATGAGAAGCACGGCGCTGGCGTAGCCGGCGATCCGCCGGGTATGGGTGCGTCGGCTCCAGCGGAGGTCAAGCGCCCGTCGGCCGATCCTCCGCCGAACCACGTACAGCGCAAAGGCTGCTCCGACGACGTATCCGGTCGCGCGACCGAACGCTGCACCGGCGGCGCCTGCCCCCAGCATCACCAAGGCGATGCTGGCTGCAGTCTCGACAGCGCTCTCGGTGAAGACGAGCTGCAAGTACACCGAGGTGCGACCGAGCGCGACGAAGCTGCCGCCGAGCAGCAGGAGCAGGCTCTGACCGAAGATCGCGATCGCGACGCCCCGAAGCGACCAGCTCAGCGTGGCGACCCCGTACGCGTGCGCGATCGGCCCAGCGAGTACGAACAACGCGGTGCAGACGGTCGTGCTGACAATCAGTTTGAGTTTGAGCGCGTCTGAGACGACGCTGGCCACGGCATCGCGATCGCTGTGGTGCTCGGCGATGAAGCGACTCGCAGACGTCGAGATGCCGAAATCCGATGGCAGCAGCACGATGCCGCCGATCGACACGGCGAGCGCGAACACTCCGTAGCGCCCGGGTCCGAGCGCACGCACCAGGTAGAGCGTGAGCACGGCGGCAAAGAACGCCGTTGCGAGCTGGGTGAGCAGCGCGAACGTCGAACTCCGCACGATCCCGCCGCGGGCAGCCTCCCACTCCCGGTCGTCCTCCGAATCATTGGCAACCGCGTCGGTAGCCGCACGCGCGCGGCGCTGCTCCTCATGCACGGTGATGAAGCTACTGATCGGCGCGACGGGGCGCGTGCGTGACCCGCCCGGCGACCGTGCCGCCCGTCATCCACGTGGAGGAGGGGCGTCGCGCAATCAGCGGCGCCCCTCCCGTGGCCTTGCCCGAGCGCTGCTGCGCGCTGGTCCTCCACCAATCGCCCAGCGAGGCCCCGGCAATTGGACTGGACATTGATACGACACCACCGCAGTCGTCAATCGGCCATCTGTCCACGGCCGCTCGTTTTCGGCACAGCGGGCTCCAGGAACGCCGACCCGACTCGTATGTCCTCCACCGCACATCTCACCTACTCCCTCCGCGCCGCGCACCTAGTCGTGGCGCTGATTGTTCTTCTTGGCATCGTCTGTGCGCTCGCTATCGCGCCATCGCCGGCTTCGGCGGCGGTGGTGTGTGATCGGGTGGCGTCGCCGTCGGGTTCGGATGGCAATGGCGGGACGGTGTCGAGCCCGTTTTTGACGGTGCAGAAGTTGATTGGCTCGCTGAGTTCGGGGCAGACGGGGTGTCTGCGCGGGGGCCGGTATGGGGGCCGTGGCACGGAGACGAATTTCTCCACGCCGGGGGTCACGATCACCTCGTATCCGGGTGAGCAGGCGACGGTCGATGGTTTTCCGTATGTGTCGGGCGCCGGTATGACGTTGTCGTATTTGACCTTTGACCTGGATAAGACCGGTGATCCATGGCCGGCGTTGTGTCAGGGCTCGATCAGTGGCGGGGCGCAGGTGACCTATGGGTTCGATATCGAGGCCAGCAATGTCACGTTGGAGCATTCCAACGTGTTTGTGGATCCGTCGATTCCGTTGACGAATCGTGGCGATGGGCTCGGTGTGGGGTGGAGCAACGCGATCTCCGGGGTGGTGATCCGCGATAACCGGATCCATGATGTGGGGTTCTGTCCGGTGGAGGAGCATGGCGTGTACATCGACCAGGCGACGGGCACGCAGGTGTCCGGCAACTGGATTTACAGCATTCCGGCGGGGACGGGCGTTCAGGTGTGGGATCACGCCCACGGGACGCAGATCTCCTCGAACGTGATCGATTCCACGTCGTCGTGCATCGATATTGGGTCCAACACGACCGACACGACCGGCACGACGGCGCAGCACAACATCTGCTCGAACATGGTCGGCGTTCAGGCGCCCTACGCGACCTACTGTCAGAGCCCGGGTCCGGGGTGCACCGGACCGGATCCTGGAGCGCCGCTGTTTGACTACTGGGGCGCCGGCACCCCCGGGGCTGGCAACGCGATGCAGAACAACCTCGCGTTCTGCGCCGGCACCACCCATTGCTCGACCTCCTATGGGCAGGCGTCGGGGGTGGCGCTCGCCGGGAACCTCAGCGCCGATCCTCAGTTCGTCGATCCCAACGCCCAGACCTCTCACGACTACCGGGTCGCGGCGAGCTCCCCGGCCGCGTCCTGGGGCCTGTGGGACGGAGACCTCGGGAGCAGTAGCTCCACGGCGACCACCACGACCACGACCTCGAGCTCGACGTCGACCTCGACCGCAACGTCAACCTCGACCGTCGACCGCGACCTCGACCTCGACCGCGACCGCGGCTCCGGCGTCAACCTCGACCTCGACATCGACATCGACATCGACCCCAACGCCTGCCCCGACGCCTGCCCCGACGCCTGCGACCGCTCCGGGTCCCGCGGTGCCGGCCGGACTGAAAGCCGTGGCCGGGAACGGCCGGGTGACCCTGTCATGGGCTGCCAACCCGGCCGGGGATCATGTCCTGCACTACAACGTCTACCGCACCGACCAGACCTTCTCCGGACCGTGGGCCAGCCCCACCACCACGACCTTCACCAACATCAGTAACGTCATCAACGGCACGGTCTACTGCTACCAGCTCAGCGCCACCAACAACACCGGCACGAGCGCCGAAACGACCGCAGTATGCGCGAGGCCGACCGCAACGCGCTCGGGCGCGAAGAAGGTGAACTCCGTCGCCGCCGTGAGCTCCACGGTGACCGCGGCCATCAGCTCCACGGTGACCGCGACCGTGAGCCCCGCGGTGATCCCGGCCGTGAGCTCCACGGTGATCCCGGCCGTGACCACGGCGGTGAACTCGCCGGTTTCGGCGAGCTCCATCGGCTTCGCCAGTCGAGTCCGGGCTCGGGTCCGGCATCACACGAGTCGCCACGTTTCCCATCGTGTGCATCGACACGGGCGCAAGCGCCCGACTCACCGGGTCGTGGTTCGACGGCATCATCGCTGACGGCAGGGCGCTGGACCGGCCGGTCCCAATGCAGTGCTGAGGTGCTTGTCCACCGTGGGAGTCCGTCCGGCACCACGTCGATGGGACCTGGCCTCTACGATGCGGCTATGGATGTTGAGGTGGTGGCGGCGGCTGATTTGGGTGGTGTGTGGGCGGATTGGGAGCGGTTGTTTGGGGTGGATGAGTTGGCGACGCCGTTCAATTCGCCTGGGTGGGGGCGGGCGTGGCTTGAGTTTTGGAGTCCGGGTGTTGAGCCGTGGTTGATGCGGGTGTGGGATGGGGGTCGTGTGGCGGGGATTGCGCCGTTGGCGTTGCGTCGTGATCTGCCGGCGCGGGTGGTGGCGATGGTGGGGAAGGATCCGGGTGATTATTGGGATGTGGTTGCTGCGCCGGAGGATCGTGAGCGGGTGGCGTTGGCGGTGGGGGCTGAGCTGGTGCGGTCGGCGTCGCGGTGGGATGCGGGGATTCTGAACTGTTTTCCGGTGGGGTCGGGGACGCTTGATCGGTTTGCGTCGGCGGGTTTGCGGATCTTTCGCCGGGAGCCGGTGTGCGCTCCGGCGATTGAGTTGCCGGATTCCTTTGATGGGTATCTGGCGATGTTGCCCTCTGGGCATCGTCAGAATCTGCGTCGTCATCTGCGCCGGCTGGATAAGGGTGAGGTGGGGTTGAGGGAGGTCTCTGATCGGGGCGAGCTGGGGGTGGTGATGGATCGGTGGCGGGAGTTGCGCAGTTTGCAGTGGCGGGAGCGGGGGCGGCGGATCACGCCGTCGCATGAGAAGGATCACTTTCATCGCTTCATGTGTGATGCGGTTTCGCGTCTGGTCGAGGTCAATCTGGCCGTGGTGTGGGAGTTCACCTGGCAGGAGCGGGTCGTCGGCGTGTATGTGAACTTTGCCGACGAGCGGAGCTTTTATTGGTATCTGGGCGGTTTCGATCCCGACTGCGCGAAGCTCGGTTTGGGCAAGATCGCGATCGGCGCGGGGATCCGGTCCAGCATTGAGGCCGGTCGCCGCGTGTTCGACTTCACCCGCGGCGAGGACCCCTACAAGTACTGGTACGGCGCGACCGACCGCCACCTCGACTCAGTGGTGATCGGCCATTCCGGCGTGCGGTCCCGCATCGCCATGTCCGCAGCCAAGCGGCTCAGCGCCCACCGCGCTCGCATCCACGCCAAAAACACACCCTGAAGGTTGTGCAAATAGACATTCGGGCGCAGTCTGCCGCCCACGCTGGCAGTGAGCGGTAGATCATTTGTCCAATGCGGGTCGTGTCTCAGGGATGGGCGCCGAGGCATGAGGTATGTCGTCTGCCCGACGGACCTACTCTTTGCGCGCAGCGCGCCTCGTTGCAGCGCGGGTCCTTCTTCTATTGGGCATCGCCGGTGCGGTCGCTCTCGGGTCGTCGTCGTCGGCGGCGGCGGCGGGGTGTGATCGGGTGGCGTCGCCGTCGGGTTCGGATGGCAACAGTGGTTCGGTGCACAGCCCGTTCCGGAGTGTGCAGAAGTTGGTTGATTCGCTCAGCTCGGGGCAGACGGGGTGTCTGCGAGGGGGCCGGTATGGGGGGCGGGACAGTGAGACGAACTTTCATTCGCCGGGGGTCACGATCACCTCGTATCCGGGTGAGCGGGCGACGATTGATGGTGCTCCATATGTCTCGGCCAACGGTACGAGGCTGGCGTATCTGAGCTTCGACCTCGACAAGCGCGGTGATTCGTGGCCGGCGCTGTGTCAGGGCGCGATCAGTGGCGGGGCGCAGGTGACCTACGGGTTCGATATCGAGGCCAGCGATGTGACGTTGGAGCATTCCGACGTGTATGTCGATCCGTCGATCCCGCTGACCGGTCGCGGGGATGGGATCGGCGTCGGCTGGGGTGACCACGTCTCAGGCGTCGTCATTCGGGATAACCGGATCCATGATGTGGGGTTCTGTCCGGTGGAGGAGCATGGCGTGTACATCGACCAGGCGACCGGCACGCAGGTGTCCGGCAACTGGATCTACAGCATTCCGGCGGGGACGGGCATTCAGGTGTGGGATCACGCCCACGGGACGCAGATCTCCTCGAACGTGATCGATTCCACGTCGTCGTGCATGGATATTGGGTCGAACACGAACGACACGACCGGCACGACAGCCGGGCACAACATCTGCGCGAACATGGTTGGCGTGCAGCAGCCATACCGCTCCTACTGCGTGAGTCCGGGGCCTGGCTGCACCGGGCCGGAGCGTGGGGCGCCGCTGTTTGACTACTGGGGCTCGGACCCGGGGGCGGGGAATCACATGCAGAACAACCTGGTCTTCTGCGCGACCGCCGCCCACTGCTCCACCTCCTACGGCGAGGCCTCAGGCGTCGACGTCTCCGGAAATTTCAGCGCCAATCCGCAGTTCGCCGATCCGAACTATCAGGCCGACCATGATTACCGGGTGGCGTCCAGCTCTCCGGCCGCGTCGTGGGGACTGTGGGATGGAGACATCGCTGTCGCCTCCGGTGCCCGCGCCCACGCTCACGCTCTCGCCCGCGCTCACGCTCTCGCCGAGGCTCGTGCCCAGGCTCGCGCTCGTGCTCGTGCTCGTGCTCGTGCTCGCGCTCGTGCTCGCGCCCACGCTCGTCACCGCTCGCATCGCGTGCACCGCCATCGGCGGAAGCGCGCCCAGCACCGCGTCGTCGCGCGCAGGCCCAGTTCGTGATCACCGCGAGCGCCGTGGCCGACGATGCGGCTATGGATGTTGAGGTGGTGGCGGCGGCTGATTTGGGTGGTGTGTGGGCGGATTGGGAGCGGTTGTTTGGGGTGGATGAGTTGGCGACGCCGTTCAATTCGCCTGGGTGGGGGCGGGCGTGGCTTGAGTTTTGGAGTCCGGGTGTTGAGCCGTGGTTGATGCGGGTGTGGGATGGGGGTCGTGTGGCGGGGATTGCGCCGTTGGCGTTGCGTCGTGATCTGCCGGCGCGGGTGGTGGCGATGGTGGGGAAGGATCCGGGTGATTATTGGGATGTGGTTGCTGCGCCGGAGGATCGTGAGCGGGTGGCGTTGGCGGTGGGGGCTGAGCTGGTGCGGTCGGCGTCGCGGTGGGATGCGGGGATTCTGAACTGTTTTCCGGTGGGGTCGGGGACGCTTGATCGGTTTGCGTCGGCGGGTTTGCGGATCTTTCGCCGGGAGCCGGTGTGCGCTCCGGCGATTGAGTTGCCGGATTCCTTTGATGGGTATCTGGCGATGTTGCCCTCTGGGCATCGTCAGAATCTGCGTCGTCATCTGCGCCGGCTGGATAAGGGTGAGGTGGGGTTGAGGGAGGTCTCTGATCGGGGCGAGCTGGGGGTGGTGATGGATCGGTGGCGGGAGTTGCGCAGTTTGCAGTGGCGGGAGCGGGGGCGGCGGATCACGCCGTCGCATGAGAAGGATCACTTTCATCGCTTCATGTGTGATGCGGTTTCGCGTCTGGTCGAGGTCAATCTGGCCGTGGTGTGGGAGTTCACCTGGCAGGAGCGGGTCGTCGGCGTGTATGTGAACTTTGCCGACGAGCGGAGCTTTTATTGGTATCTGGGCGGTTTCGATCCCGACTGCGCGAAGCTCGGTTTGGGCAAGATCGCGATCGGCGCGGGGATCCGGTCCAGCATTGAGGCCGGTCGCCGCGTGTTCGACTTCACCCGCGGCGAGGACCCCTACAAGTACTGGTACGGCGCGACCGACCGCCACCTCGACTCAGTGGTGATCGGCCATTCCGGCGTGCGGTCCCGCATCGCCATGTCCGCAGCCAAGCGGCTCAGCGCCCACCGCGCTCGCATCCACGCCAAAAACACACCCTGAAGGACCCCACCCAGGGTGGAGGGGGCCGTCAGGGTGTGCGGTGCACCTAGTGGTAGGCGGGCTGCACGCTGGGCAGTAGGTGCAGGCTGGCCGACCATTGCACATGCCGCCCTGGCGCGCTGCCGTCGAACAGGGCTTGTGCGGAGATGCCGTCCAGGGCGGTCGCGTAGCGCGCGAGCGTGCTGCTGGCGACGTGGGCGATCGAGAACCGGCCGCTGTAGCGCACGGCGCCGCGGCGCCAGCTGGCGGCGCAGGTGAACGCGGTGGCGCTCACCCGAGAGCACCGGAACCGAAGGCCGGTGACGCTCCCGCCGCTCCTCGTGGCCACGGCCTGTTGGAGGTAGCGCGCGGCTTGGGCAGCGGTCATCGACGGCGCCGGGCACGGCGGGTGCGGGACATGGTTGAGCTCAGCGCCGAGAGTGACCGTCGGCAGGCTGCCCGTCCCGTTGGGATAGCTGAGCTGGAAGGAGGTGCTGGCTGCGTTGTCAGCGTAGGTCGTCTCCTTCAGCTGACACTGCGAGTTGACCCAGTTGATCAGCACATACTTGCCGGCGGGGAGTCCGCTGATGTCGATGTACTGACCCTCCACGAGCGCGTCGTAGTAGTCATTGTTGTGCGGGAGCATCCCCTCGATCTGGCCAAGCTCGTCCGGGCGCTTGTATCCGCAATAGTCGGTGAAGACGGTGTCTGGCTCGGACATGCAGAAGCCCTGCTTCTGCAGAGCGGCGAAGGCGATCGAAATGCCCGGCCGGGTAGACGCCATACACCTCGGCGCCGAGGTAGTGCCAGTGGAGGTGCGGCAGGCCGGTGCCGGTCGGCCAGATGAATCGCAGCGCTCCCGCGTTACGTCGCAGCACATAGCCGCCGTTCCTCAGCTGGATGTACTGGTCGGCGGTCATATCCCGCGGCTTCGTGCTCGTGCGGTGACCGTAGACGAGCACCGGGCCGCGGACCGGTGTTGCCGAACGCGGTGTTGAACACCAGCACGTTGTGGGCGACCCCGTTGACCGTGAGCTGATGGACTGCGGGATAGCCGACGATGGACGGCGAGGTGGGAATGCCCGGGAAATAGGAGACCATGTTGGGCAGGACCTCCTGCCGGGTAAGAGCAGCGCTATCGAGCTTCGGCGGATATCCGGGCTTGCCGGGAAGCGGCAGCACCGGAACCTTCGACGCGGCAGCGGCCGCGGTGTCCTGGGCAGCCGGCGCCCCTGTGCCCCGGGTCGCCAGGTTGGCCCCAGTCGCCAGGCCCACCCCGAGCAAGACAGCGCTCACCGCGCAGATCAGGGCGACCGCACGCGCCAAGCGATTCGTCCACATCGTCTTCCCCATCACTCAAATCCTTTCCATGACGCCCACCTGCGGTCTACAACCGACGACCGGTCACAGAGTTGCGTTCTCGAGTTCAAACCGATCAAAAGCCCCACGTTTGCCCCATTGCCTCGACACGGCCGAGGAACGATTCGGACGAGCAGGATTGTCGCAGAAAGGCTGCCGCGCCCCATGCCGCGTCGAGCTCGAGTGCCGCGATCGCCCGCTCGCGAACCGTTCAGCCGGGTCCTGCAGAATGTAACCGATCGGCTGGCCCATCGGTTACACTGCGCGACGTTGAGTGCCCTGTTAGCCGCCAAGATCGGAGCGGGAGCAGCAGTCGCACTGGTCGCTGCGGCCTTCGCTGCTTCTGATCGCGCCCACCACCATCACCGCGCCTCCCCCCGGACCGGGCCGTGTGCGAAGTACGCTGCGCCCAATGGTTCTGACCGGAGAGGACGCGGAACGAGGCGTGCGCCGTACCGAACGGTCGGAAGGCTAGACCGGTCGCTGCGCCCCGGACAGACCGGATGCCTCCGCGGCGGAATCTACGGGACGCCCTCCTCGCATACCTACTTCTCCCGTCCGAACGTGACAATCCGATCCGCGCCTGGGGAAGTGGCGACGATCGCCGGTGCGCCATCGGTGGCCGGTGAGGGCACGACGCTCTCGTACCTGCGCTTCGATATCGATAACGTCACCCATCGCCTGGCGGTTGGCGAGCACTGCCAGCCGCTTGGCGAGACGACCGGCGCGTTCAGCCTCGACATCGAAGCCAGCCACGTGACGCTCGAGCACAGCGATGTGTTCCAGAACGATGTGCCGTTCAGCGAACGCGCGGTGGGGATCGGCGTGGGCTGGAGCCATGACATCTCTGACATCGTCATCCGCTACAACCGCATTCACGACTTCGGGCACTGCCGCGATGAGGACCACGGCCTCTACCTGGATCATGTCGCTGGTGCCAGCATCTACGACAACTGGATCTACAACATTCCGCACGGCGCAGGCGTGCAGTTGTGGTCCGAGGCTCGCGGCGTCCACGCGTATCGCAACGTCATCGACCATGCTGCGGCGGGCTTCGCACTCGGCGGCTACTCGAGCACCTCCGACAATACGATCGACCACAACGTCATCTCCAATTCCGTCGGCGCGCGTGAAGCCGGCTACCCGCACGGCGTCGCGATCTGGACGTTCTGGCTCTCAAGTAAGGGGAGCAATAACTGGTTCGTCGTGAACGACCTGTTCCGGACCACCGGCGATGGCGCCGTGGGGGGTGGGAGCGGACTGGTCGCCGCCAGCAACATCACCGCGGACCCCCGGTACCGCAACGTCGCAGCCGGCAACTATCACATCGCTCCGGGGTCGCCCGTCGCGACGTGGGGCCTGTGGAACGGCAACACGTGATCAAACGCTCGCCGGCCCGTCGGCCGGATGGAGGGTCATGATTGCTCTACGGCGAGGCGCACAGGCGGCTCGCTGCGCCCCAACTCCCGTTCGTAGAGATCCTCCAAGCGCGCGATGGTGGCCTGGAGAGTGAACTCGCGGCTCTGACGCTCCGACGCCCTGCGGCCCATCTCGGCGGCGCGGAGCGGGTCGCGGAGGAGCGCGCCGATCGCGGCCGCGAGCGCCGCCGGGTCGTGTGGCTTGACCAGCAGGCCATGCACCCCGTCCTCGATCAGGTCTGGCACCCCGCCGACGCGGGTCGCGACGATCGGTCGTGCGGCCGCCATGTACTCGATCACCGAGAGCGGGCTCCCCTCGCGCTCAGAGCACGACACTGCCACCTGGAAGGCGTCCAGGAGGTCGGGTACGTCGGTCCGCACGCCAAGAAGATGAACGGCCTCCTCCAGGTCGAGGCTGCGGATCAGTGCTTCGTAGGTCGCGCGGTCACCGTCTCCGGCCACGAGCACCCGCAGGTCGGGGAATCCTTGCTTCAGCGTGGCCGCGGCCCGGATCAGCACGTCGATCCCCTTCTCCGGGCGCAGCATGGAGACGGCTCCCACGACCGGCGCCTCGGGCGCCACGCCCAACGCACTTCTCAGGTCACGTCCCGTCGGCTGCGGGAGATCGGGAATCCCGTTGGGAATGACCACAATCCGGTCGGGCGGGATCTTCTCGATCTCGATCATCCTGCGCCGGTCCTCACGTGAGACACACAGGATCACCGTCGCGCCGCGAGCGATCAGCTCGCGGTCGAGAAAGCGGCGCAACGGTCGGCCCTCGAAGGACCAGGAATGCTCGTGCGCGACGATGAGCGGGACACCGGCGAGTCGGCCGAGCGGAGCGGCCCACACGTTGGCGCCGAACTTATGGGAGTGGAGCACGTCGACCCGCTCGCTGCGCAACATCCGCAGCAGCGGGGCCCACGCGACCAGGTTGGCCGGCGACCCCCGGCGAAGCTGGATGATTCGGACGCCGGCCAACCGCAGCTTCTCCGCCGACGCGCTGATGAACTCCGGCGATTCATCCTCGCTCGGGGTCCTGGTGACGCACAGCGTTCGCTCGAAGCGGTCGGGATCGAGAAGCGCGGTCGTCTGGACGGCCATCTGCTCGCCGCCCCCGGTTCCGAGGCTGTCGACGAGCGTGACGACGCGGATCTTCCCCCGGGAGGGCCTGTGCGACATGGGCGCCATTCTGGCGGATCGCCCGGGCGGGTTAGGTGTGCCGGCGCGGGTCGACTACATTTCAGCCGCGCAGCTCAGCTGTCTCCGTTGGGGATCATGGACGACCTTCTCATTCTTTGCTATCACGCGGTCAGCGAGCGGTGGCCGGCCTCGCTCTCCGTCACCCCGGAGCGCTTCGCCTACCAGCTCGAGTACCTCGTGCGCCGCGGCTATCGCGGGGTCACGTTCACCCGCGCGGTCACCGATCCTCCGTCCGGCAAGGCGCTGGTGGTGACCTTCGACGACGGGTATCGCTCCGTGGTCAAGGTGGCGCAACCGATCATGGAGCGGCTGGGCGTGCCGGGGACCGTGTTCGTCGCGACCGACCATGTCGGTACCGAGCGGCCGATGGTCTGGAAGGGGATCGAGCAGTGGGTGGGCACGGAGTACGAGTCGGAGCTCACCGCCGCCTCCTGGTCGGAGCTGGACGGCCTCAAGCAATCCGGGTGGGAAATCGGAGCGCATACCCGCACGCACCCGCACCTGACGGAGGTCGATGACGCGGTCATGTTCGAGGAGCTCGACGGCTCGCGCCAGGCCATCGACCGTCACCTCGATGGGGCCTGCACCTCGCTTGCCTATCCCTATGGCGATCATGACGACCGGGTGGTGGCGGTTGCCGCCAAGGCGGGGTTCAGCGTTGCGGCGACCCTGCCCAGGCACTGGCGGCCTCCCGAGCCGCTGCGCTGGCCGCGGGTCTACATCCACCACCGGGATGACGGGCTGCGCTTCCGGGTGAAGGTCTCGCGCTTCGTCCGGGCGGCTCGGGGGAGCGGGCGCAAGGTCGCTGACGCCGTCGCCGGCCTCCGGCGCGTCTGAGCTGCGGGATATGGTGCTCTGAAGGTGCGAATTCTCTTCGTCAGCCACTACTTCCACCCGGAGGTGGGCGCATCACAGACGCGGATCCTGGAGGCCGCGCGGATGCTGAGCGACCGCGGGCATCAGGTGACGGTCCTCACCGGGATGCCCAACTATCCCGACGGAGTGATCCCGCCGGAGTATCGGGGCAAGTGGAAGAAGACCGAGTGGCTCGACGGAATCCGGATCGTTCGCACGGCGGTGTATCCGGCGGCCAATCGCGGGTTTGCCAAGCGCCTCGTCAACCACACGTCGTTTGCGCTGTCGTCCCTGACCGGGCTCCGTGCGGTCGGGAAGACCGACGTGGTGATCGCGGAGACACCGCCCCTGTTCACCGCCGGCGCCGCCGTCGTGATCGCGCGGGCGTTGAACGCCCGCCTGCTGCTCAACGTCTCGGATCTGTGGCCGGAGTCTGCCGTCCAACTCGGGATGCTCAGCAATTCCACCGCCGTCCGGCTGGCCGAGGCGCTCGAGCGCTTCGCCTATCACCACGCAGACACCGTCGCGGTTCCCACGCCGGGGATGCGCCGGATCTTGCTCGAGCGAGGGTACGGCGAGGACAAGATCAAGCTGCTGCCCAACGCCGTCGACACCGACCGGTTCTCACCCGCTCCGGCCACGCACTCCGGCCTCTGCCGGGCGATGTACTGCGGTACCGTCGGACTTGCCCAGGGAGTCGGCACGCTGCTCGATGCAGCCGTGATTCTCGAGCGTGACGAGGTGCCGGTCGAGGTGATCGTCGTCGGCGACGGCGCCGAACGCCCCGAGCTCGAGGAGCGGGCGAGCCGTTCTGGCTTGGAGCGGGTCACCTTCGCGGGTCGGGTCTCACGCGAGGAGGTGCCGCAACGCATCTCGTCGGCCAACGTGACGCTCATGACGCTCCGTGACCTGCCGCTGTTCGAGGATGCGCTGCCGACCAAGCTGCTCGAGTACATGGCCGCCGGCCGGCCGGTCGTCGCCGGGGCGTCCGGGCAGGCGGCCCGCATGCTTGAGGAGGTCGGGGCCGGGATCGCCTGTCCCCCCGAGAACCCGGCGGCGCTGGCCGAAGCCATCCGCCGACTGGCGTCCGATCCACAGCTCGCCGAGGAGATGGGCGCCCGCGGCCGCCGGCATGTGGAGGAGCGGCTCAGCCGCCGCGCCATGGTCGATCAGCTCGAGGCGGAGATCAGGGCGATCACCGGCACCGCGGCTCTGCCGGCCGGCTGAGTTTCGCCCGCCGGCGCGCCGCTTCGCTCACGAGCGTCTCGCGCCGACGCGGCTCATGAGCCGGTTCATCACCGGACTGCGGGGCACGAGCAGACGAAATGCGACCTTGCGTCCGAAGGCCTCGGTCCGGAGCGTCCGGGAAGCCGCATAGTCGGCGAAGCGCTCGGCGGTGACGAGCATGTTCGGCCGCGGCGCGAGGATGTTCATCGCTCGCAGCTGGTTGATGTGCAGCGCGTGGTAGGCACTGCTGGCCACATTGGGCACCGGATGGGGAAACAGGTCATACCGTGACCAGCGGCCGGTGTCCCAGCGCGCGATGCTCGCGGCCAGCGCGTCCACGCGTTGCTCGAATACCGCCTTGAGCGAGCCATCGTTGAACGCGATGCCCACGTCATGGAACCCCCAGAGGGCGAAGATGGCGCCGTTGAGGACGTAGGAGGGGGGGTCGGTTGGATATTCCTCCGGGAACGGCTCGCCGTCGAGCAGCGCGCTCACCCCGCCATCGGCCACCGGGCGCTGCATCGGACGCAGGGCTCGCCTGGCCGCTTCGCCGAATCGCTCCTCTCCGGTCTCCTGGTAGATGCGCACTAGCAGGCTTGCCCCCTCGCCCTGCGGCAGGGCGGACAGCCACGGGGCGGCAAGCCGATAGGTGTGCGCGAGCGGCTCGTGATGTGGCCAGCCGCCGTCGTGGGGACCGCCCTGCTCCTGGCGCGCGATTAGCTGCTCGGCGATCGAGCGAGCAGCATCGAGCCAGATCTCGCCCTCGCCAGCCAGCCATCGCTCGTAGCATCCCAGCGCCCACTGGATGGCCGCCGCCGGCAGGTGCCAGGATGGCCGCTCGTCCGCCGCCCGGGCCTTGGTTCGAAAGTCGATCGGATACCCGCGCAGCGCGCCGGATTGCACCCGGGCGCCGATGGGAAGTACGAGCGTCCGTGCGCTGCTGAAGAAGCCGGCCTGGGGCCGGCCGCGGGGTTGATCCCCGTTGGCTTCGGTGCCCGCCATCGGGATCCGGCTACGTTCTCAGCCGCCCGCGGACAGAACCAGCCACGTCCGCGGCATCAGCCGCCGCCACTCGTGGTCCCGGTGCCGCTGCCTCCGCCAGAGGTTGTCCCGCTGCCTCCGCCAGAGGTTGTCCCGCTGCCTCCGCCAGAGGTTGGCGTGCTGCTGCCGGGATGGCTGCCGCTGCTGCCGCCACCACCGGGCGTCGGGGCGCTGACGGGCGCAGGGACGCTGACGGGCGCCGGGGCGCTGCTGTGGGACTGGCTGTTCTGGCCGCTGCCCGTCCCCGCGCCCGCACCGGTCGGGGCGGACGCCGTGATCGGAGTGACGCTGGCGGGGGCGGGAGCGGCTGCAGGAGGCGCGGCGTGCCGGGGATGGTGTCTCGGCGCGCGCCCGGCCGTCCGTTTGCGCGTGACCGCCGGCTTGTGCGTGACCTTCGCGGCGGCGGGCGAACTCACCGCGGTCGGCACCGGTACCGACCGGGCAATCGGGACAGCCGCGCGGGCTCGGTGGGAGGTCCTCGTGCCGTGGCTCACGATCAGCGTCCCCAGCGCCACGCCCAGCGCGGCGATGAGCACGAACCACAGTACTGCTCGCCGCCGGCGGCTGCCATGCATCTTGCCGTACGACAGGTCCCGTAGCGCGGCCCGAGCCAGGGTCGCGACCTCAGGGTCTCCGCGCTGCGCAGCACGATCGTAGGCGGCGCGCGCGCCCGCCAGGCCGCCCTGCGCCGCCAGCAGCGCGCCAAGATTGAATACCCCGCGAGCGTCGCCGCGGTCATCTGCACGACGATATGCCGTCTCGGCCTCCGCCAGTTCTCCACGGCGTTCCAGCAGCACGCCCAGATTGCAGGCGGCGCTGCCGTGTCCCCGCTGATCGGCGCGGGCATAGGCAGCTTCCGCACCGACTGGGTCGCCTCGCCGCTCAAGCAGCAGACCGAGGCGGAAGGCGGCATCGGCATCGCCGCGCTCGTCCGCGCGACGATATGCCACTTCGGCACCGACTCGGTCACCCCGCTCTTCGAGCCGGCGGCCGCGTTCGCGCTCGCCGACCGCGCCGCCGCGCTCCGCGGCCGGCTCACGGACCGTGGAATCGCTGCGCTCCTCGACTGCGACGGCGAGCGGAGCCGTCGCGTCCTCGCTGTGCTCCGGCTGCACTTCGACCGGCGCTTTCAGCGGCGTCTCGCGGATCGCTGCGCCCTCATCATTAGCTAAGCCTATCCGTGCTTCAGGGGTCACGCGAGTTCCTTGTCGGGTTGCCAGCGATTATACGCGCGGCGCCTACCCGCCCGCTGGCCTCGCCTCCAGAACGGCGGCTTGAATGCGGCGATGCAGCTCGAGGTTCGGCTCGCGTGCCGTGCGGACCTCGATGATCGTGGTGGAGTTTCCGGTGACCGACCGATCGATCTCGCGCTTCAAAGCCTCGACGCTATCGGGGCGCTCGTACCGGCAACCGTAGAGCTCGGCCGCCCGCCGAAAATCAAGGCCATGTGGTGTCGCGACATGCTCCTCGAAGGCATCGCGCTGCGAGGCCACGGGGAGGAAGTGGAAGATCCCGCCGCCGTCGTTGTTGAGCAGCACGATCGTGAGGGAGAGCCCGAGGCGGCGCCCGGCCAGCAGACCACCAAGGTCGTGGGCCAGCGCGACGTCGCCGATCAGGAGGACCACCGGGCGCTCCCCGGCGGCGGCGGCGCCGTAGGCGGATGAAACGGTGCCGTCGATCCCGTTCGCGCCGCGGTTGGAGACCGTGAGCGGGGGGTCGTCGCGCACGGCGGTGAACAGCTCGACGTCCCGGATCGGCATCGAGGAGGCGACGAACAGCGTCGCCTTGGGGGACAGCCAGCGACCGAGCGCACGCGCGACGTAGGGCTCGGAGAGCTGCTCGTCGAGGGTCTCGACGATGACCTGCGCGGCGGTGTCGTCGGCGGCGCGCCAGCGCTCGAGCCAGCCGGGCTCGGACTCGAGCCGGCCGGGCTCGGGCAGGCCGTCAAGCAGTGTCGAGACTGGTCCCGACACCCGCATCCCGACCGTCGAGTCGGGGTCCTGCCAGAGGTCGTGGGGGTCGATCGCGATCTGGGCGACGTCGGTCAGGCTGGCCAGCCACGCACGTAGCGGTTTCGAGGTCGGGAGCTCCCCGAGGCGGAGCACGACCTGTGGCCGGTGGGTCGCGATGAACTTGGAGTCGCGCAGGAGCACGTCGTAATGGGCAATCGCGGCACGGCCCCGCCGCGCCCCCGACGTCGGGTCGGCCAGCAGCGGGATGCCTGACCGCGCGGCGAGGTCAGCCAGCTGAGCGGCTCCGGTCCCCTCGGCCGCGCCGGCGCCGGCCACGATCACCACTCGGCCCCTCGGGTGAGGACCGCCGCTCGGGGGCGCCGGACGCGGCGACTCGAAGGTGACGTACGGCCGCTGCGCGCCGCGTCCCGTGTCGTCGGCGGGCAGCTGCTCGTCGAGGACCAGCGGCTCGCGCAGGGGAAAGTTGAGGTGAACCGGGCCGGGCCTGCCGGACAGCGCGGTCCAGTACGCGCGGCAGGCCAGCGTGCGGATCCAGCGCAGCCGCTCGGGGGTGGCATCGTGGACGCCGACCTCGAAGAACCACTTGACAGCGCCGCCGTAGAGCTTGATCTGGTCGATCGTCTGCCCGGCGCCGATCTCGCGCAGCTCGGGCGGGCGGTCGGCGGTGAGCACAATCAGCGGGACGCGGGCCTCCCAGGCCTCGATCACTGCCGGGGCGAGGTTGGCCGCGGCGGTCCCCGAGGTGCAAGTGACCGCAACCGGCCGGCCCGAGGCCTTCGCCGCCCCGAGGGCGAAGAAGCCCGCGCACCGCTCGTCGATGTGGGAGAAGCAGCGCAGCCGTGGCTCGCGCACGAGCGAGAGCAGGATCGGCGCGTTCCGCGAGCCCGGCGCCGTGCAAGCGTGGCGCATCCCGCAGCGGGCGAGCTCGTCGCACAGGGCGCGCAGCAGCATGTACGTGTCGGTGGCGGTCATGATCTGTGGTTGCTGTGTCCCGCGCGCTCGTCCTGCTCCACGGATTCACCCACACCGGGGCGAGCTGGGACCGTGTGCGGGCGGAGCTGACCAAACGCTACCGTCCGCTCGCACCCGATATCCGCGGCCACGGTCAGGCGGCCTCGCGGGAGCCGGTCACGCTCGAGGCGGTGATCGGTGATGTGCTCGACGGGGCGCCGGCCGGGTTCGGCCTCGCCGGGTACTCGATGGGGGGTCGGATCGCGCTGCACGTGGCGCTGGCCGCGCCCACGCGGGTGGAGCGCCTGGTGCTGATCGGCGCCAGCCCCGGGCTCGCCGACCCGGCCGAGCGCGAGCAGCGCCGGCGCACCGACGAGGCACTGGCGGCGGAGATCGAGACCTCCGACATCGAAGCGTTCGCGCTGCGCTGGGCGCAGACGCCGGTGCTGGCCGGGCTGCCGGAGGAAGTGGCGGCTGAGGTGCACGCCGACCGGCTCCGCTCGACGCCGGCCGGCCTGGCCCGCGCGCTGCGGGGTCTCGGGACGGGGGCGTTGCCGTCGCTCTGGGGGCGGCTCGGCAAGCTGGCGATGCCGGTCACCCTGGTCGTCGGCGAGCGCGACGAGAAGTTCCGGGCCGTCGCCGTGCGGATGGCGGGCGAGCTCCCCCACGCGCGGGTGCAGGTGGTGGCGGGCGCGGGCCACGCCACGCACCTCGAGGCGCCGGCGGCGGTGGCGGCGCTGCTGGGTCCCGTCACCGGTACCAGTCAATGAGCCCGTCGCCGAGTCCCGGGCCGCTCGGCGCCGCGATCGCGCCCGCCACAGCGGGCAGCAGCTCGGTCCGTCCCTCGAACAGGTCGACCGTGGCCAGGCCACAGGGGCGGTCCGGAGCGATCGCCGCGGCGGCGTGCAGCGCACCGGCGATGCCGAGGGGGCCGTCGAGGGTTGAGGCGAGGTAGACCTCGTAGCCGGCCGCGCGCGCCCGGCGGGCCGTCTCGAGCAGGCCGCTGATCCCGCCGGCGGCCGAGAGCTTCAGGCACACCGCCGCGCATGACCGGTGCTCGAGTGCCTCCGGCGCACGCAGGCTCTCGTCGATGGCCACCGGCACCGCTGTGGCCGCGGCGACCTCGGCGATCTCCGCCAGACCGTGGACCGGCTCCTCGCACAGCTCGATGCCCGCGGGCTGCAGTGCGCGCAGCATGGCGATCGCCTCGGCCACCGACCAGGCGCCGTTGGCGTCGAGGCGGATAGCCAGCTCCGGGCCGCCGACGGCCCGGACCGCCGCGACGCGCCCGGCGTCGTCGCCGGTGCCCACCTTCAGCTTAACGGTGCCAAAGCCCGCCGCGCGCGCGGCGGCGGCGGCGCTCGCCGCACCGGCGCGGTCCGGGGCCGAGATGGTGGCGTTGACGGCGATCGGTGACGGCGGGTCCTCGCCGCCGAGCAGCGACGATACCGGCCGACCGGCCCGGCGGCCGGCCAGGTCCCACAGCGCCAGGTCGACAGCGGCGATCGCCTGGGGCAGGATCGCCACCTGTGCGCACGCCGCCAGCACGTCGCGCAGGGCGGCGCCGTCGGCACCGGCCAGCACCGGCCGGCAGTCCTCGAGCGCCGCGCGCACGTCGTCGATGCCGACGCCGTCGTAGTCGGGCAGCGGGGCGGCCTCGCCCCAGCCGGTCGCACCGTCGGACGCCGTCAACCCGAGCAGCAGCAGCTGACGATCGCGGATGGAGCCCCAGGCTGAACCAAATGGCGCGCGCAAGCGCGCCGTGATCAACTCGAGCTCGAGCCTCAACGGCTCAGGAGCAGGCCGGCGGAGAGCAGCACGCAGAACACGAGTTGGAGCATGCCGGTCCGGGCCAGTGCCTGGTTGAGTGACGGCCCGTCGACGTGGTTGCGGACGAGACGAACCAGGCGTGCGGCCAGCGGCACAGTCAGCCATGGCAGCAGCACCCACGGGCGCAGCGGCCCGAACACCCACGTCACCGGGGCGAGGATGTAAGCGCCGTAGACCATCGCGGCGTACAGCACGCGGGTCCGCGGCCGCCCGAGCCGCACCGCCAGGGTCTTCTTGCCGGCGCGACGATCGGTGTCGATGTCGCGGAAGTTGTTGACGACGATGATCGCCGACGCGATCAGCCCGACCGGCACGGCCAGCGCGAACGCTTCCCAGTCGAGGTGCTCGACCTGGACAAAGAACGACCCGGCGACGGCGACGATGCCAAAGAACAGGAACACGAACAGCTCGCCGAGGCCCTCATAGCCATAGGGCCGAGGACCGCCGGTGTAGAGCACCCCGGCCAGGATCGAGGCTGCGCCGACGAGCAGCAGCTGCCAGCCGGCGACGATGATCAGGTAGATCCCGGCCAGGACCGCGATGCCGAAGGAGACGTAGGTCGCCACCAGCACCTGCTTGGGCGGCACGAGCCCCCCGGCGGTCACCCGCACGGGCCCGAGCCGGTCCTCGGCGTCGGCGCCGCGGCGGGCATCGGAGTAGTCGTTGGACAAGTTCGTGCCGACCTGGATGAACACCGCGCCAACGAGCGCGGCGAGGAACCGCAGCGGGTGGAAGATGTGGAGGTAGCCGGCCAGCGCGGTGCCGACGAGCACCGGCGCGATCGACGCCGGCAGCGTCCGCACTCGGGCCGCCATCAGCCAGATCCGAATCGGGCTGGGACCTGCCACCGCCGCGTGCGCGCTCATCGTCTCAGGCGCGCCGAGGGAACTTCGAGTAGTCCGGCGGACGCTTCTCCAGGTAGGCGCTGCGCCCCTCCGCCGCCTCCTCGCTCATGTAGAAGAGCAGGTTGGCGTCGTGGGCCAGCTGCTGGATTCCGGCCAGTCCGTCCTCGTCGGCGTTGAAGCTCGCCTTCAGCAGCCGTAGCGAGAAGGGGGAGAGGGCGAGCATCTCGCGGCACCACTGGACCGTCTCCTCCTCGAGCCGCTCCAGGGGGACGACGGCGTTGACAAGTCCCATCTCCAGCGCCTGCTGGGCGTCGTACTGGCGGCAGAGGAACCAGATCTCCTTGGCCTTCTTGGGGCCGACGAGGCGAGAGAGGACGCTGGCGCCGAAGCCCCCGTCAAAGGATCCGACCTTGGGCCCGGTCTGGCCGAAGCGGGCGTTGTCGGCGGCGATCGTCAAATCGCACACCACGTGCAGGACGTGGCCGCCGCCGACGGCATAGCCCGCCACCATCGCCACCACCGGCTTGGGCATGCGCCGGATCTGGACGTGCAGGTCGGTGACGTGAAAGCGGCCGACCGACTGATGCCGGCCTGCCTCGGCGGGATCGGCGCCGGACACGTAGCCGCCGCGGGAGCCGCGGACTCGCTGGTCGCCACCGGAGCAGAACGCCTTCTCGCCCTCGCCGGTGAGGATGATCACGCCGACATCCGGATCCTCGCGGGCGCGCTCGAAGGCATCGGAGAGCTCGACAACGGTTTCCGGCCGGAAGGCGTTGCGCACCTCGGGTCGGCTGATGGTGATCTTGGCGATGCCGGCGTCCTCGCCGATCGACAGCTCGTAGCGGATGTCCTCGTAATCGCCGGCCGGCTGCCAGTTGACTGACAACTCGCGTCCTCCTTTCTGGGCGGCGGAGACTACCGTGTGGACGATGGAGCCCTGGCTGCTGAGCGCCGCATGTCGCCGCCCTGACCACCCGGCGTTGATCACGTCCTCCGGGACACTCACCTACGCGCAGCTTCACGGCCGTGCCGCCCGCGCGGCGGGCTCGCTTGCCGACGGCGGCGTGCGCCCCGGTGATCGCGTCGCGGTTGCGCTGCCGGCCGGCGAGGAGTTTGCCGTCGCCGTCCACAGCGCGCTGCTGATCGGCGCCGTCGTCGTCCCGATCGATCTGCGGCTGACCGCGGAGGACAGGGCACAGCGGGCCGGGGAGGCGCTCATCGTCGATCGGCCGCTGCACGGCGGCACCGACGCCAGGCCGGTATCCCGCGAGCCCGATGCCCCGGCGGCGGTCATGTTCACCTCCGGCACCACCTCCGAGCCCCGGCCGGTTGTCCTCACGCACGGCAATTGGCTGGCCAGCGCGCTCGGATCCGCGGTGGCCCTCGGCCTCGATCTCGGTGAGCGGTGGCTGTGCCCGATGCCCCCGGTGCACGTCGGGGGCCTCTCGGTGCTGATCCGCTCGGCCATCTACGGCACCACCGCGGTCCTGCACGAGCGTTTCGACACGCGCGCCGTGCTCGAGCAGCTGATGGACCCCGGGGGCGCGATCACCGTCGTCTCGCTCGTCCCGACGATGCTCGCACGCCTGCTCGACGCCGGCCTCGCCGCCCCGCCGGCCCTGCGGTGGGCGCTGCTCGGCGGCGGCCCGATTGCCCCGGCGCTGCAGGAGCGCGCAGCCGCCGCGCGGGTCCCCGTCGCCGCGACCTACGGCATGACCGAGGCCACCTCGCAGATCGCCACCCACGGCTGGCCACTGCCTGGGGTCGAGCTCCGGCTCGACGTCGACGGTGAGATCCTCGTCCGCGGCGCGACCGTATCGCCGGGGGCGCTGGCCGCCGACGGCTGGCTGCACACCGGCGATCTTGGCGCGGTTGACGATCGCGGGCGGCTGCGCATCACCGGGCGCAAGGCCGACACGATCATCAGCGGCGGTGAAAACGTCGCCCCGGCCGAGGTCGAGGCCGTGCTGCTCGCCCATCCGGCCGTCGCCGACGCCGGCGTGTTCGCCCGCGCCGATCCCGAGTGGGGCGAGCTGATCGTCGCCCGCGTCGTGCTGCGAGAAGGGGCGAGCGCCGACGCCGGGCAGCTTCAGGCTCACTGCGCGGAGCGCCTGGCCCGGTTCAAGGTTCCCAAGGCGGTCGAGTTCACCGACGAGCTGCCGCGCACCGCGTCGGGCAAATTGCAGCGCCGCGTCCTCGTATGATCGCGACATGGCAACCGTCCGCCGGCTCCAGGAGGTCGATTCTTCCAACCAGCTGACGATCGAGCAGCTCGCGGCGCAATCCGGCATGTCGGTGCGCAACATCCGCGCCCACCAAGCCCGCGGTCTGCTGGCCCCCCCGGAGGTGCGGATGCGGGTCGGCTACTACGGCCCCGAACATCTCGCCCAGCTGCGGCTGATCCGGGAGCTCCAGGACGACGGCTTCAATCTTGGCGGCATCAAGCGGCTGCTCGAGGATTCCCACGGCACCGCCGAGCGCCTGCTGCGGTTCCGCGAGGCGCTGAGCGCGCCGCTCACTGGCGAGCGAGCGGAGACCGTGTCGCTCGGTGAGCTGGGCCGTCGCTTCGCCGTCAGCATCGAGGAGGCGCCGGAGATCCTGGCCACGGCACAGCGCCTCGGGGTGCTCGTCCCGCTCGGCCGGGACCAGTACGAGGTGCCGAGCCCGTCGCTGCTCGCCGTGGCCGAGGAGGTCGTCGCGCGCGGCATCTCGCTGCACTCCGCGCTGGCCATCCTCGAGGAGCTCGAGCGCCATTGTGACTCGGTCTCGCGGTCCTTCGTCAAGTTGTTCCTGGCCGAGGTGTGGAAGCCGTTCCAGCAGGCCGACATGCCGCCCGAGCGCTGGCCGGAGATCGAGGGTGCCGTCGAGCGGCTGCGGCCGATCGCCTCGGAGGCGCTCCTGGCCATCTTCCAGCAGCGCCTCGGCACCGAGATCGAGGGCGCCTTCCGGGAGATCACGCGGCGCCTGTCGGAGCGTGGGCCGTGAAACCTGAGGACGCAGACGAGCGCCGTGCCCAGATGCTCGACGCCTGGGAGGAGGCGGCGCCCGGGTGGGGCAGGCGCGCCGCCGAGACTCGGACCTTCGGGATGCCGGTGTCCAGCGCGATGATCGAGCGCCTCGCCCTCCAGCCAGGTCAGCGTGTGCTCGAGCTCGCGGCGGGGCCCGGCGACACCGGCTTCCTCGCCGCCGAGCGGGTCACGCCCGGCGGCACGCTGCTGTGCAGCGACGCGGCCGAGGCGATGCTCGAGGTGGCGCGCAGTCGGGCGCACGAGCTCGGCATCGCCAACGTCGAGTTCAAGCGCCTCGAGCTCGAATGGATCGACCTCGACGCGGCCAGCGTCGACGCGATCCTGTGCCGCTGGGGGGTGATGCTGAGCGTCGATCCCGAGGCCGCGATGCGCGAGGCGCGCCGCGTGCTGAGACCGGGCGGCCGGCTGGCCATCGCGGTGTGGGGCGAGGCGGCCGCGAACCCGTGGGCGACGATCCCCACCCAGGCCCTGGTCACGGTCGGCGCGATCGAGCCCCCCGACCGCAGCGGTCCGGGAATGTTCGCGCTGGCGGGCGAGACCGTGCTCGGCGAGCTGCTCGAGTCGGCCGGGTTCCTCGAGGTCAGCGTCGAGGCGGTCGACCTGCGGCGCTCCACCGCGAGCGTCGAGGCGTACCTCGAGGAGACGCTCGATGTCTCGCTCACGGTGGCCCGCGCGGTGGAGGGGATGTCGCCGACGCAGCGGGCGGAGTTCGACGTCGCGCTGACCGAGGCCGCGGCCCCGTGGGTGGAGGAGACGGGCGCGCTCGCGCTGCCCGGGCGCTCGCTTGTTGCCGCCGCCGAAGCCTGAACGGGATCTTGCACGATGAACGGCCTGTTGCAGGGGTTTTCCTCAGCATGCCGACGGGCACAAACTGCGAGCCATGCGTCGACAGATCTTGCTTCCCCTCACCGCCGCCGCAGTCCTCGCCGCGCCGGCCACCGCCTCGGCGGATTTCCAGCACACCGTCTCCTCGGGTGAGTCGCTCTCCTCGGTTGCCGCGGCCGACGGGCTGAGCGTCGCGCAGCTGGCTGCCGCCAACGGCATCTCGCCCGGCTCCCAGCTCGTGGTCGGCACGTCCCTGGCGATTCCGCCGCAGTCGGGCTCGGCCGGAGTTCTCAGCAGCGGGGTGGCGAGCACCGCGAGTTCCGGGACGGCGACGAGCGGTGATGGCGACGCCGACGCCGATGACGTGGCGGGCGGCTCGAGCGCCGCTGCGGCGCCGAGCATCTCGTCGGGCACGGGCGGCTATGTCGTGCAGCCTGGCGACACGCTGTCGGCGATCGCGGCGCGCCAGGGGATCTCGGTGTCGTCGTTGGCGGCCGCCAACGGGCTCGACCCCAACGGCATCCTTGTCGCCGGGACGGTGCTGAACGGCTCCGGCTCAGGCGCCAGCTCCAGCCAGCCGGTCTCGCTGGCGGTCGCCGCGAATGCCAGCGCGGCGACGAGCCAGCCGGTCGGTGCCGCCGCGCAGGGCTATGCCGGTGGCCCCCCGTATCCCACGCCGGAGACGGTGACCGCATCCCAGGTCGGCTCGATCGCCAGCGCCAACGGGGTCTCACCGTCGCTGGCCGCGGCCATCGGCTACCAGGAGAGCGGCTTCAACAACGACCTCGTCTCCAGCGCCGGCGCGCGCGGAGTGATGCAGATCCTGCCCGGCACCTGGGACTGGATCCAGCGCACGCTGGCCGCGGGCACGCTCGCCCCGGCCTCGGCGGCGGACAACGTGCGGGGCGGCGTGCTGCTGCTGCACTCGCTGCTGAACGCCACCGGCGGTGATCCCACGATGGCAGCGGCCGGGTACTACCAGGGCCTCCCCTCGGTCCAGGCGAACGGTATGTACAGCACCACGCAGAACTACGTCAACAGCGTCATGGCACTACGCCAGCGTTTCGGCGGCGGATAGCCACCGCCGCGTCGAGGGCTGTGCGACGCCCGCGGGTCGACTCAGAACGTCGCCCGCGGGCGTTCGCATATACGCTGCGACCATGTTCTATGACGACGACGCAGACCTCTCGCTTCTCGACGGCAAGACCGTCGCAATCATCGGCTACGGCTCCCAGGGACACGCGCACGCGCTGAACCTGAAGGACTCCGGCGTGAACGTGGTCGTTGGTCTGCGTTCGTCGTCCTCGAGCGTGCCCAAAGCGCACGAGCACGGTCTGCGCGTGCTCGAGCCCGCCGACGCAGCCAGCGAAGGCGACGTGGTGATGATGCTGACGCCCGACGAGCTCCACGCCCAGGTGTGGGAGGCCGGGGTGGGGGACGGCATCGCCGCGGGCAACATGCTCATGTTCGGCCACGGCTTCTCGATCCACTACGAGCAGATCGTCCCGCCGCCGGACGTCGACGTGTCGCTCGTTGCGCCCAAGGGGCCCGGTCACCTCGTGCGGCGACAGTTCCTCGAAGGCTCCGGTGTCCCCGGCCTCGTCGCCGTCCACCAGGACGCGACCGGCAACGCACTCGCGGTGGCGCTGGCCTACGCCAAGGGCATCGGCTGCACCCGCGGCGGCGTGATCGAGACGACGTTCAAGGACGAGACCGAGACCGACCTGTTCGGCGAGCAGGCGGTGCTGTGCGGCGGCGTCACCGAACTCGTCCGCGCCGGCTACGAGACCCTCGTCGACGCCGGCTACGACCCGCGACTGGCCTACTTCGAGTGCCTCCACGAGCTCAAGCTGATCGTCGACCTCATGTACGAGAAGGGCATCGCCGGGATGCGCTACTCGATCTCCAACACCGCCGAGTACGGCGACCTCACGCGCGGCAAGCGGGTGATCAGCCAGGCCACCCGCGACGCGATGAAGGAAATCCTGGGCGAAATCCAGTCCGGCGCCTTCGCCCGCGAGTGGATCGCCGAGAACCGCGCCGGCCAGGAGAACTTCAAGCGCATGCGCGAGGAGCAGGCCGGGCACCAGGTCGAGGTCGTCGGCAAGGAGTTGCGGTCGCAGATGGACTGGATCGACACGGAGTTCCACGAGTAGCCGCGCCGCCCACGCCCGCGCCGCCCATGACCCAGACCTCCACCGCGCCTAAGATCCCCGACGAGCTGAAGCCCGCCGACGGCCGCTTCGGGTCGGGTCCCTCACGCGTCCGGCCTGCGCAGCTCGAGCACCTGGCGGACACCGGCCGCGCCATCATGGGCACCTCGCACCGGCAGAAGCCGGTCCGCGAGCTGGTCGGCCGTGTGCGCGGCGGCCTCGCTGAGCTGTTCGCCCTGCCCGACGGCTACGAGGTCGCGCTCGGCAACGGTGGCACAACCGCGTTTTGGGACGCCGCCACCTGCGGCCTGGTACGCAGGCGCGCGCTGCACCTCACCTACGGGGAGTTCTCCGCCAAGTTCGCCGCCTGCACTCGCGGCGCACCGTTCCTCGCGGATCCGATCCTGATCGCGGCCGACCCCGGCGACGCCCCCGAGCCACGGAGCGATCCTGGGGCCGACGTCATCGCCTGGGCGCACAATGAGACCTCGACCGGGGTCATGGTGCCGGTGCGCAGCCCCGCTGCGGCGAGCTCCGATCAGCTCGTCCTGATCGACGCCACGTCCGGCGCGGGTGGCCTGCCCGTAGACGTCGCCGAGGCTGACGTCTACTACTTTGCTCCCCAGAAGGGCTTTGCGTCTGACGGTGGCCTGTGGCTGGCGCTGCTCAGCCCGGCGTCGATCGAGCGGATCGAGCAGGTCGACCGGGAGCGGCCGACGACGGGCGCGACCCGGTGGATGCCGGATTTCCTCTCCCTGACCACGGCGCTCGAGAACTCGCGCAAGGACCAGACCTACAACACGCCGGCGATCGCGACGCTCTACCTGCTCGCCGACCAGCTCGAGTGGATGCTCGAGCAGGGTGGCCTGGCGCGGATGGTGGCGCGCACGACGGCCTCCTCGCGGCACCTGTACGAGTGGGCCGAGCGCCATGCCCACGCAACGCCATTTGTGGCCGACCCGGCCAAGCGCTCTCTCGTGGTGGGCACGATCGACTTCGACGAGGCGGTCGACGCGGCGGCTCTGGCCGCCACGCTGCGCGCCAACGGCATCGTCGACATCGAGCCCTACCGCAAGCTCGGGCGCAACCAGTTGCGCGTCGCGATGTTCCCGGCCACCGATCCCAGTGACGTGCAGGCGCTCACGGCCTGCATCGACTGGGTCTTGGAGCAAAGCTCATGAGCGCCGCAGCGACCAATGGATCGCCGCGTGCGCGGGTGCTCGTGGCCGAGAAGATCGGCCGCTCGGGCGTGGAGCTGCTCGAGCAGCACTTCGACGTCGAGCTCGGCGTCGGCTGGAGCCGCGAGGAGCTGTCCGCGCGGATCGCCGACTTCGACGGCATCCTGATCCGTTCCGCGACGCAGCTCGACGCCGATCTGATCGAGCACGCTGCCCGGCTGCGCGCCGTCGGACGGGCCGGCGTCGGCATCGACAACGTCGACGTGCCGGCTGCGACCAAGCGCGGCATCATCGTCGCCAACGCGCCCCAGTCCAACGTCATCACCGCCGCCGAGCACACGATGGCGCTGCTGCTCGCGCTGGCCCGCAACGTCCCGCAGGCCCACGCCTCGCTCAAGGGCGGCGCCTGGGAGCGCTCGAAGTTCTCCGGCGTCGAGCTCTACGAGAAGACGCTGGGCATCCTCGGCTTCGGGCGGATCGGTCAGCTCGTGGCTCACCGCGCGCTCGGCTTCGGGATGCGCGTGATCGCGCATGACCCCTACGTGAGCGCCGAGCGCTACCGCGATCTCGGGGTCGAGCAGGCGCAGAGCTCCGACGAGGTCTACGCCGCCGCCGACTTCCTCACCCTGCACCTGCCCAACACCCCGGACACCGAGGGATGGCTCGACGCCGAGGCGCTCAGCAAGTGCCGCGACGGCGTCCGCGTGCTCAACGTCGCCCGCGGCCCGCTGATCGTCGAGGCTGACCTGCAGGCGGCGCTCGACTCCGGCAAGGTCGGCGGCGCCGCGCTCGACGTGTTCCGCTCCGAGCCCGTCACCGAACATCCGTTGTTCGCCTACCCGAACGTCATCGTCACCCCGCACCTGGGTGCCTCGACCGCCGAGGCCACCGACCGCGCCGGCTACCAGGCGGCCGAGCAGGTGATCGCGGCGCTCACCGGAGGCGTGGTCACCAGCGCCGTCAACGTCCCGGCCATCCCCCCGGAGGACATGGAGGTGCTGGGGCCGTTCGTACCGCTGTGCCAGTCACTCGGACGGATCGCCGTGGCGCTGGCCCAAGGTTCGTCGATCGACCGAGTGCAGACCGAGTTCCTGGGCCGAATCGCCGAGCGGGACACACGGCTGCTCTCGATCTCGGCGCTGCTCGGGGTGCTCCGCGGGCACACCGAGGAGGAGGTCAACGCGGTCAACGCGCCGGCCATGGCCGAGGAGCGCGGAATCCAGATCGAGGAGACCAAGCGCACCGGGATCCGCGACTACACCGACATGGTGCGGGTGACTCTGCACTGCGGCTCCAGCAGCCTGCGGGTGGGCGGGACGCTGCTCGGGCGGCGTAATCAACCCCACCTGATCGAGGCCTGGGGCCAGCGCTTCGACGTCCAGCTCGAGGATCACATCACGCTGTTCCGCTACCGCGACGTTCCCGGCATGATCGGCCGCGTCGGGACGACCTTCGGCGTCCACGGCGTCAACATCGTCTCGGCGGCGGTCGGCCGCCAGCCCGAGGAGGAGTCGGCGCAGCAACCCCGCCTGGCCGCGATGACCATCACCACCGACGCCCCCGTCCCGCGTGAGGTGATCGACGAGATCGTGGCCGGCGAAGGCTTCGTCGCCGGTCGCACGTTGTCGCTGTAGATCGCCGACCCTGTATGCCCGGTGCGCACCGGTTCATCACCGAGCGGCGCAATGTGGGCAACGTCGTGCTGGTTCCTTACCCCTGGCGCCGGGCGGTCCTCCGTGATAGACGTTCGCCATGGAGGGCGCAGTGAAGACGGGAACAGCGGGCCCTGGGGCATCCGCCGCCGGCGCGCGATCGATGTGCGAGGCCTTCCAGCGGACCGCCGCCGCTCGCGCAGACCAGGTGGCGCTGCGGACGTTGCAGGGAACGCGATCGGTCACCTTTGGTGAGTACGCCGCGCGCGTCGAGTGCCTGGCCGCCGGCCTTCACGCCCTCGGGGTGAGGCGCGGCGACACGGTGGCCTTCATGCTCACCAATCGGCCTGAGTTCCACCTTCTGGACACCGCGGCGATGCACCTCGGGGCGACGCCGTTCTCGATCTATAACTCCTCCTCGGCCGAGCAGATCGCCTACCTGCTCGGCGACGCCGGCAACCGGGTGCTCGTTGTCGAGGCCGCGTTCCTGGAGCGAGCGCAGCAGGCAATCGGGCAGGGGGGAGCCGTTGAGCACCTGATCCTGCTCGACGACACGGCGCCCGGCACGCTGTCGCTCGAGCAACTCGAATCGACCGAGCCCGAGGCGGGGTTCGATTTCGAGGCCGGCTGGCGGGCCGTGGCGCCCGAGGACGTGCTGACGCTGATCTACACGTCGGGGACGACCGGGCCGCCCAAGGGGGTGCAGCTCACCCACGCCAACGAGCTGGCCCAGTGCCGCGCGCTCGACGCGGCGATGCCGTGGCGTGAGCCCGGCGGCGCGGCGGTGTCGTTCCTCCCCAGCGCGCACATCGCCGATCGCGGGATGCTCCATTACGGCCAGATGGCCTGGGGCTTCACCCTCACCACCTGTCCCGACCCCGCGCAGGTGTTCACGCACGTTGCCGACGCGCGCCCGACATGGTTCGGCAGCGTCCCGCGGATGTGGGAGAAGCTCAAGGCCGCGCTCGAGGCCGGCTTCGCCGCCGAGCCCGACGAGGACCGGCGGGCCGCAGCGCTCGGCGCGCTCGAGCTCGGCCTGGCCAAGGTGCGGGCCGAGCAGGCGGGGGAGGTGCTCTCACCGGAGATGCAGGCCGCCTATCAGCGCGCCGAAGACCAGGTGTTCTCGAAGCTCCGGGCGAAGCTCGGCTTCGACCGCTGCGAGTCCTTCATCATCGGCGCGGCTCCGGCGCCGCCCGAGGTGTTCGAGTTCTTCGGCGCGATCGGCATCCCGATCTGCGAGGTGTGGGGGATGTCCGAGCTCTCGTGCGTCGCCACGCTGGTACCCCGCGAGCGCGTTCGCTTCGGCACCGTCGGACCGCCGCTGCCGGGCGTCGAGCTGCGGCTCGCCGACGACGACGAGGTGCTGGTCCGCGGCGAGATCGTGATGGCCGGCTACCGCAACCAGCCCGAGAAGACCGCGGAGACGATCGACGCCGACGGCTGGCTGCACACCGGTGACATCGGTCGCGTCGACGAGGACGGCTACCTGCGGATCGTCGACCGCAAGAAGGAGCTGATCATCAACGCGGCGGGGAAGAACATGTCGCCGGCCAACATCGAGGCAGCGCTCAAGCAAGGCAGCCCGCTGATCGGCCAGGCGGTGGCGATCGGCGACAGCCGCCCCTTCAACGTGGCCCTGATCGTGCTCGACCCGGACGCGAGCGCCGCCTTCGCCGCCCGTCACGGCCTACCAGACGCGGGCCCGGAGGCGATGTCGACGGACCCGGCCGTGATCGATGCGGTGAGCGAGGGCGTGCAGCGCGCCAACTCCCATCTCTCGCGCGTGGAGCAGATCAAGCGCTTTCACATCCTCGGCGTCGACTGGGAACCGGCCGGCGATGAGCTGACGCCGACGATGAAGCTCAGGCGCCGTCCGATCGCGGCCAAGTACGCGGACGAGATCGAGGCCCTGTACTCGAGATAGTCGGGTGTCAATGCCTGCAGGCCAATGAGCAGGCCGGTGCCGACGAGCTCTACGAGCCCGGGCTGACGAAGGCCGCCGAGGTCGGCAGTGACGCCCGTGCGCGGCTTGGCGCGGCGAGCGGCTACTGCTACTCTCACCCGCGATGGCACTCCGCCTCGACCTGCGACTTCTTCTCCTCCCCCGCAAGGGGGAATAGCGCGCCGGCGGCCGCACGTAGCCGCGAGACCAGCACCGAGAAGAAGCCAAGTTTGAGACGACGAGGAGTGACATGACCAAGCCAGACGATCCCAACCGAGTACTGATCTTCGATACGACGCTGCGCGACGGCGAGCAGTCGCCGGGCATCTCGCTGAATACGCACGAGAAACTGGAGATCGCGCAGCAGCTGGCACGGCTCGGGGTCGACGTGATCGAGGCCGGGTTCCCGATCACCTCCCCGGGCGATTTCGACGCCGTGCAGGAGATCGCGCGCCGGGTCACCGAGCCCGTGCCCCCGGTGATCGCCGGGCTGGCCCGCACCCATGTGGCCGACATCGATGCGGCCTGGAATGCGGTCAAGGATGCGCAGCGCCCCCGCATCCACACCTTCATCTCCACCTCCGACATCCACATTCGCCATCAGCTCCAGACGACGCGGGAGGATGTGATGGGCCAAGCGCGCGCCGCGGTTGCTCACGCCCGCAGCTACGTCGAGGACGTCGAGTTCTCGCCGATGGACGCCACCCGCGCCGACGTCGAGTTCACTGCCGAGGTGTGCCAGATCGCCATCGACGAGGGCGCGACCACGATCAACATCCCGGACACCGTCGGCTACACGATGCCGCAGGAGTTCACCGCCTATCTGGAGCGGCTCTACGAGCTGATCCCCGACCTGCGCGACGTGGTGCTGTCGGTCCACTGCCACGACGACCTGGGGCTCGCTGTGGCCAACTCCTTCGCCGGGCTGGTGGCGGGCGCGCGCCAGGTCGAGTGCGCGATCAACGGCATCGGCGAGCGGGCCGGCAACGCCTCGCTCGAGGAGCTCGTGATGCTTCTGCACACGCGCCAGCAGGACGTCGGCCTCCACACCGGGGCCAACACCCGGGAGATTGCGCGCACCTCACGGCTCGTCTCGCGGCTCACCGGCTACCCCGTGCAGCCGAACAAGGCGATCGTCGGCCGCAACGCATTTGCCCACGAGTCGGGTATCCACCAGGACGGCGTGCTCAAGGAGCGCACCACCTACGAGATCATGGATGCGACCACGGTCGGTCTGGAGGCCAACTCGATCGTGCTTGGCAAGCACTCGGGCCGCCACGCCCTCCAGCAGGCTCTGGCCGAGCTGGGCTTCGAGGTCAGCGGGCAGTCGCTGAACACGGCGTTCAAGCGCTTCAAGGAGATCGCGGACAAGAAGAAGCAGGTCACCGCGATGGATCTCGAGGCGCTGCTAACCGATGAGCTGCGCGAGGAGATTGCCGCCTACCAGCTCGAGTGGTTCGATGTCGAAGCCTCGACCCGCCGGCCGCCGCACGCCACCGTCGGCCTGCGCAACCCCGAGGGCGAGGAGATCACCGGCTCGTTCACCGGCGACGGCCCCGTGGACGCCATCTTCCGGGCTATCAACGCCGCGACCGGCGTCGACGCCCGTCTACGGGAGTTCCGGGTCGACGCGGTCACCGGCGGCCAGGACGCCCTCGGCGAGACCTCGGTCGTGCTCGAGATCGGCGGCGTCACCGGCGCCGGTCAGGGCGTCTCGACCGACATCCTCGAGGCGGGCGCGCGCGCTTACGTACGGGCGCTGTCCAACGCCGTGCGCCGCCAAGGGGTGATGGTCGAGGCCGAGGCGGCTACCGCGCAGGCGGCGCGAGCGCCTCTGTCGACACCGTAGCCACGGCGACGCCCTGACGGTAAGCAGCCGCGAGCACGCGCACCCGCGGCTCGGCATCCATGAAGTTGGTCCCCATCGCCGTCGCGCACTCGGCGTTGGGGGCCACCGCGCGCACGTCAGCGCCCCGGCGGCGCAGGGCCAGCGCCTCGACGGACACCGCTGAGCGGGCCACGCTGCGCAGCATCGCCAGCATGCTGTGGGTGCCGGCGAGGCTGGCCGTCGGATTGAGGCACAACACGTGGGTGCCGCGACCGGCGGGCGCCGCATCGAGGTTCGTGGCGCTCCACACACCGCCGTCGACGTACTCTCGGCCGCCGATCTCCACGGGGGCGAACAGCCACGGGACGCTGCAGGAGGCGGCAACGGCGTCAGCGACGGTGGCCCGGGGGGCGCCCGGGGTGCCGAACATCACTCGGCGGCCGTTGCGACGGTCGACCGCGGCCACCCGCAGACGGCCGTCGAACTGCGCGCCGCCGAGCCGCACCTGCCTGCGGAGATCATCGAGATTGGCCTGTGGCCGGGGGAGCCGGTGCAGCAGCGCCGCTCGCATCAGCGCGCCCCCCGGAGCTGCGGCGCCGATGGCCAGGGGGGCAAGCGAGCTGCCGGCGGCCAGCGCCCACGCGCCGGCCCGGCGAGCTGCCTCGGCGGCCACCGCGGCCAGGCTGCCGGCAGGCTGGGCCCGGTGGGCCGGCTCGATCTCGCTGCCGATGTCAGGCGGTCGCCGCGGCGCGGTGCCGGCCGCCAGGTGGGCGGCCACGATCGAGCCGGCGGAGGTACCGACGAAGTATTCGCAGCGGCGCAGGTCGAAGCCGGTGGCGTCCTCGACCCCGGCCAGGACGCCCATCATCCAGGCCTCGCCGAGCACACCGCCGCCGCCGAGAACGAGGACGTCGGGCCGAGAGAGCATCGGAGCAGGAGGCTAGCGAGGCCGCCGCGGCGGCCTCCCATGCGGCAGCCTGCGAGCGGGCCGACTGTACGTGATAACGTACGCACGTATGTTGAGTGCGCCGGAATCGATCAACGGCACCGCCGGCCTCGGCGCGCGGATCCGCGCACTGCGGGAGGCGAGCAGCCTGTCGCTGCGCGATCTGGCCGAGCGCTCCGGGGTGAGCGCGCCGATGCTCTCACAAGTCGAGCGCGGCGAGACCAGCCCGACGCTGCAGGTGGCCGAGCGGATCGCCACCGGCCTCGAGCTGCGGCTCTCACAGCTGCTCCGCCTCGACGAGGACGGCGCAGTCAGCATCGTGCGCCGCGGCGAACGGCGAACCGGCCCCGGCCGAGTGCGCGGGCACCGCTACGAGATCCTCACGCCGCCGCTGCCCGGCCAGCGGGCGGAGCTCTCCCGGCACGCGCTGGCCGCCGGCGCGGTGACCGGCGGACCCGGCGATCCGCCGATGCACGAACCGGGGAGCCGCGAGACGGCGCTCGTGGAATCCGGCGCGGTGATCCTCGTCTGCGATGCGCAGCGCTTCGAGCTGGCCACCGGCGATTGCGTCACGTTCGACGCCGACCTTCCCCATCACTTCGAAAACCCAGCACCCGACGAGGCAGTGCTGCTGGCCGTGGTCAGCGCAGGGCTGCGCAGGAGCTAGACATATGCCACAGACATTGTTCGACAAGATCTGGAACGCCCACGAGGTGGCTCCGGGACTGCTTTACGTTGATCTGCACCTCGTGCACGAAGTGACGAGCCCGCAGGCCTTCGACGGGCTGCGGCTAGCCGGGCGCCAGGTGCGCCGGCCGGATCGCACGCTGGCCACCGCCGATCACAATGTGCCCACCGACGGCACACCCCTCGCCGCGCGGATCCGCGACGGGCTCTCCCGGGTGCAGGTGGAGACACTGGAGCAAAACTGCGCGGAGTTCGGCATCCCCGTGTACTCGCTCGGCTCTGCGCACCAGGGGATCGTGCACGTCATCGGTCCTGAGCTCGGTGTCACCCAGCCAGGCATGACCATCGTCTGCGGCGACTCGCACACAGCCACGCACGGCGCGTTCGGCGCGCTGGCCTTCGGAATCGGGACGAGCGAGGTCGAGCACGTGCTGGCCACCCAGTGCCTGGTCCAGTCCAAGTCGCGCTCGATGCGGATCCGCTACGACGGGTCACTCGGCTACGGCGTGACGGCTAAGGACCTGATCCTGGCCACGATCGGGCAGATCGGCGTGGCTGGCGCCGCCGGTCATGTCGTCGAGTTCGTCGGATCGGCGATCGAGGCGCTGAACATGGAGGGCCGGATGACGGTCTGCAACATGACCATCGAGGGCGGTGGGCGCGCCGGCATGATCGCTCCCGACGAGACCACCTTCGAGTGGGTCACGGCCCGGCCGGGCGGTCCGGACGACGTGCCCGAGGAGTGGCTTGGGCTGCGCACCGATGAGGATGCCGTGTTCGATCGCGAGATGGTCGTCGACGCTGCCGCGCTCAGCCCGATGGTCACCTGGGGCACGACCCCGGGCATGGTCGTGCCGGTGACCGCGGCGGTGCCCGAGCCGAGCTCCGAGCAGGACGAGCGGGCGCTCGAGTACATGGCGCTCGAGCCCGGGCGGCCGATCGAGGAGATCACGCTCGACCGCGTGTTCATCGGTTCCTGCACCAACTCGCGGATTGGCGATCTGCGGGCCGCGGCCGCGGTCGTCGACGGCCACCGTGTGGCCGGCGATGTGTACGCGATGGTCGTGCCCGGGTCCCAGCAGGTCAAGGCCCAGGCCGAGGCCGAGGGGCTCGACGAGGTCTTCCGGCGGGCGGGTTTTGACTGGCGCGGGGCGGGATGCTCGATGTGCCTGGGCATGAACCCCGACATCGCCGCGCCGGGCGAGCGCGTCGCCTCGACGTCCAACCGCAACTTCGAGGGTCGCCAGGGCCGCGGGGCACGCTCGCACCTGGTCTCCCCGCAGATGGCGGCCGCCGCCGCGGTCGCCGGTCACTTCGTCGACATCAGGAGCTGGAAGTCATGAAAGCGATCGAGACGATCACCGGCCGGGTGTCGGTGCTTGACCGCGATGACGTGGACACCGACCAGATCATCCCCAAGCAGTTTCTCAAGCGGGTGGAGCGCACCGGCTTCGGTGAGTTCCTGTTCTACGACTGGGCCAAGGAGCCCGGGTGGGAGCTGCCCGCCAACCCGATCCTCGTTGCCGGCCGCAACTTCGGCTGCGGCTCGAGCCGCGAGCATGCGCCGTGGGCCCTCGAGGATTACGGCTTCCACGCCATCATCGCGCCGAGCTTCGCCGACATCTTTCGCTCCAACTGCACGAAGATCGGGCTGCTCCCGGTGGAGCTGACCGCCGAGGACTGCCAGGCGATCGCGGACGCGGGGGAGGCGCAGGTCGACCTCGCCGGTCAGGAGGTCCGCTGGCCGGGCGGCACCGCGCACTTCGACATCGACCCCGAGATCAAGCACCGGCTGCTGGGCGGGCTCGACGACATCGCGCTCACGCTCGAGCAGGACGAGGCGATCGGCGGCTATGAGCGAGACCGCGAGCGCCGCGGTCCGGTCACCACCGCGCTGTGAGCGCCGAGCCTGCCGGCACCCGTGACTGGGACGCCGCGACATACGACCGCGTCTCCGATCCTCAGCTCAGCTGGGCGCGCGAACAGCTCGCCCGGCTGGCGCTCCGGGGCGAGGAGACGGTGCTCGACGCCGGCTGCGGCTCGGGCCGGGTGACCGAGGAGCTGGCCGCCCTCGTGCCGGAAGGGAGGGTGTACGCGGTCGACGTGGCACCGTCCATGGTGGAGCACACCCGCGAGCGGCTCGGCGACCGCGCCACCGTGCTCTGCCAGGACTTGGCCGAGCTCGAGCTGCCTGAGCCGGTCGACGCGATCTTCTCCAACGCCACTTTTCACTGGATTCCCGATCACGACCGCCTGTTCGCGCGGCTGTTCGCGACGCTCAGGCCGGCCGGTCGGCTGGTCGCCCAGTGCGGCGGTCTCGGCAACATCGACGTCTTCCGGCGGCTCGCCGAGAAGCTCACCGAGGAGGAGCCGTTCGCGCCGCATTTCGTGGGCTGGCGGGGGCCCTGGAACTACGCCGGGGCGGAGGAGACCGCGGCCCGGCTGGGGGCAGCCGGCTTCACCGATGTCACGTGCTGGCTCGAGCCCAAGACAGTCACGCTCGAGGATCCGCGGCCGTTCGTGCAGACCGTGTGCTTGGTGCGCCATCTCGATGCGCTCCCCGAGGGCGAGCTGCGCGAGCGGTTCATCGACCGGGTGCTGGACCGTGCCGGTGTGCCCGTGGTCCTCGAGTACGTGCGCCTGAATATGGCCGGCCGTCGACCTTAGCCCAGCGCGGCAGATACCAGTTCCACTCGCCGAGCATCTTCATCGCTGAGGGCAGCAGCACCGCCCGCACAATCGTGGCGTCGATCAACACGGCGACGGCGAGGCCGATGCCGAGCTGCTTGAACGCGACGGCGCTGAGGGTGGCGAAGATCGAGAACACCGCCACCATCACGATCGCAGCGCTGGTCACGACCCCCGCGGTCGACTTGATTCCGTGGGCGACGGCGTCGGAGGTCGGCAATCCGCGTTCGTGATCCTCACGGATGCGGCTGAGGATCAGCACGTGGTAATCCATCGACAATCCGAACAGGATCACGAACAGGAAGAGCGGCAGCCAGTCGATCACGCCACCGATGTTTGTGGCGCCGATCAGCGAGCGCAGATGGCCGTCCTGGAAGATGAGCTTCAGCACGCCGTAGGCGGCGCCGACGGAGAGCAGGTTCAGAACAATCGCGGTGAGGGGGATCACCAGCGAGCGGAAGGTGACAAGCAGGAGGATGAAGGCAAGCCCGAGCACGAACCCGAACACCAGCGGGAGGTGCGACTTCATCGTGTTGTTGAAATCCTGGGACCCGGCCGTGAGTCCGGTCACGTACGCGCGGGTACCCGGGACCCGGGCGACGGTGGCCGGGATGACTCGGTTCCTGAGCGTCGCCAGCGCGGCCTCCGAGCGGGCGTTCGTCCCCGTGCCGGCCAGCGAGAGGCTGACCACCGCCACCGTGCGGTCGGGGCTGACCGACACCGACACCGGACCCCCGATCCGGCCGCTGGCCAGCGCGCTCCGGCCCATGGCCGCGATCGCCCGCGCGACGGACGGGCTGGTGACGTTGCCGGACCGAACCACCACGTAGGCCGGCAGGGGGCCCCCGGGGAATGCCGCCTGGATCCGGTCATAGGTCCGCATGATGGGGAGGTTGCGCGGCAGGCCAACCGCGCCGGGATCGACCGTGTGCATGCCCAGGGCCGGCAGCGCCAGCGCGATGAGGAGAGCAGCCCCCAGAGTGAACGAGAGCACCGGAACCCGCAGCACCTTCCCGATCACGAAGCTCCACATCGGAGCTTCGCCGCTGGCGCGGCGCCGCGCGATTATCGGAGCTCGTCCGCGCTCAACGTTGTCACCGAGCTTTGCAATCATGGCCGGCAGGACCGTGAGCGAGCCGATGATGGCGATGGCGACGACCAGGATCGTGCCCATCGCGAATGAGGTGAACACAGCGTTGCCGCTGAGGAACATCCCCGCCATCGCGGTCATCACGGTCAGCCCGGAGATAAGCACCGCTCGCCCCGACGTCGCCGCCGCAACCGCCAGTGCTGACGCGTTTTCCTTGCCCGCGTGACGCTCCTCGAGCTTGCGGCGCAGGTAGAACATCGAGTAGTCGACGCCGACCGCGAGTCCGATCAGCAGCACGACTGAGTCGATCTGCCCCTGCGGCACTGGGATCAGATGGCTGAGCGGGCTCAGCAGGCCGAGCGCGGCGAGCACCGCGGTGAGGCCAAGCAGCAGGGGAATGCCGGCGGCGACCAGTGCCCCGAAGGCGAAGAGCAGGATCACCAGCGTCACGGGAAGCGAGGTGTACTCTGCGCGGCGAAAATCGCTGCCGAACGAGGCGCTCAGCGCCCGGTTGGAGCTCGCCTCGCCGAACTCCTCGATTCTCACGCCGGGATTCGCTCGCTGCGCGGCCGCGGTCGCTGCGAGCGCCGCCGCGACGCGCTTCTGAGTCTGCGCCTCGTCGCCGGCCACCTTGAACGTCACCAGCTCCGAGCGGCCGTCACGCGAGATCTGCCCGCGATTGGCGGCGGCAAGGGGAGAGCGAACGTCGGTGAGGAATGGCACGGCGGCCAGCCGAGCCATGAGATCGCGAACAGCGCCGGCGAGCACCGGGCTCCCCGTCCGGATCGAGCCGGTCCCCTGCACCAGCACCTGCTCGCCGGCCTGCTTGGGGAACGTGTCTGAGTAGATCCGGGTGCCCTGCCCGGACTGGCCGTTGCCCATTTCGGCGTTGGTGAGGTTCCGCTGACCGACGGCGCCGCCGATCCCGACGGACAGGATCACGAACGCGAACCAGCCGAGAATCGCCTTGCGGCGGTGCTTCGCACTCCACCGACCGGCGCGCGCGGCAAGATGTGAATCAGCCGGAGTGTCGGGCCCGGCGACCATGCCTCAATCATCCCGGCGACCGCCGCCGGCGGCATCCGTGACGTCCCCGATCCGCGGTGCGTAGCGGCTACGAGAGGGTCCGAGCTAGTACGGTGGCGGACCCCATGCCCGCACACATTGTCCTGCTTCCCGGCGACGGCATCGGGCCCGAGATCATCGGGCCCGCCGTCGAGGTCTTGCGCGCCGTCGGAGTCGAGTTCGACTTCGAGGAACACCTGTTCGGCGGCGCCTCGCTCGACGCGCACGGCACAGCGCTCACGGACGAGACGCTCGCCGCCTGCCGCAGCGCGGACGCCATCCTCCTCGCCGCGGTCGGCGGCCCCCAATGGGACACCACCGACCCGGCCAAGCCCCGCCCCGAGCAGGGTCTGCTCGGGCTCCGCAAGGGGCTCGGCCTGTTCGCCAATCTCCGGCCGGTGCGCCCCGTGCCCGCCCTGTATGACGCGAGCCCGCTCAAGCGCGAGCTGATCGAGGGGACCGATCTGCTCGTCGTCCGAGAGCTCACCGGCGGCATCTACTTCGGCGAGAAGACCCGCACCGCCGACTCCGCCTCCGATGCCTGCGTGTACACGCGCGAGGAGATTGAGCGAATCGCCCGGGTGGCCTTCGGCGCCGCTCGCGTGCGGGTCACCAGCGTCGACAAGGCCAACGTGCTCGAGACCAGCCGCCTCTGGCGCGAGGTAGTCCGCGAGGTCCATGCCACGGAGTTCCCGAACATCGAGCTCGAGCACCTGCTGGTCGATAACACCGCGATGCAGCTGATCTCCGCGCCGCGGCACTTCGAGGTGATCGTCACCGAGAACATGTTCGGCGACATCCTCAGCGACGAGGCGGCGATGCTGACGGGTTCGATCGGCATGCTCCCGAGCGCCTCGCTCGGCGGCGAGGGACCGGGCCTGTTCGAGCCTGTCCACGGCTCGGCCCCCGACATTGCCGGCACCGGCGCCGCCAACCCCCTGGCCATGTTCCTCTCGGCCGCGATGATGCTCCGTCACGGCCTCGCTTTGGAAGCGCCCGCCGCGGCGGTAGAATCGGCCGTCGACCGGGCCCTTGCGGACGGACTGCGTACCCGGGATCTCGGGGGAGACGCGACGACCGAGGAGGCGACCCGGGCAGTCCTCGCACACCTCTAGCGCGGTTCATCAAGGAGTATCTGTGGAACAAGCGGACCTCATCTGGCACAACGGAGAGCTCGTCGCCTGGGAGGACGCCAAGGTCCACGTACTCACGCACGGGTTGCACTACGGCACCGGTGTGTTCGAGGGCGTGCGCTGCTACGACACCGATCAGGGGCCGGCGATCTTCCGCCACCAGGATCACCTCGACCGGCTGTTCAAGTCGGCTGAGCTCTACTACATGCCGATCCCCTACACGCTCGAGGAGTTGCGCAGCGCGACCCACGAGCTGATCGCCGCCAACGAGCTGCGTGAGTGCTACATCCGTCCGCTCGCGTTCCGCGGCTACGGCCACATGGGGCTGTTCCCGCTCGAGGCGCCGGTCGAGGTGTCGATCGCCGCCTGGCCGTGGGGGGCATATCTGGGCGAGGAGGGCAAGCGCAAGGGAATCCGGGCGAAGGTCGCGAGCTGGCGGCGGATCTCCCACGACTCCCTGATCCCTCACGCCAAGGCCAGCGGCCAGTACCTGAACAGCGTCCTGGCCAAGATCGAGGCCTCCAAGGCGGGCTACCAGGAGGCGATCCTGCTCGACCACCAGGGGTTCGTGAGCGAGGGGTCGGGCGAGAATGTCTACGCGGTCCGCGACGGCCAGATCGTCACTCCGCCGCACACCGCGGGCATCCTCGACGGAATCAGTCGCAAGTCGATCATCCAGATCGCCCAGGATCTCGGGATCGAGGTGGTCGAACGCGACATGGCCCGCGCCGAGCTATACCTCGCCGACGAGGTGTTCCTCTCCGGGACCGCGGCGGAGCTGGTGCCCGTCCGCGAGATCGACGACCACACCATCGGCAGCGGCTCGATGGGTGAGATCACCCTGCAGGTCCAGCGGGTGTTCGAGGACGCCCTGCACGGGCGGGATCCGCGGTACACGCAGTGGCTCGACATCGTCAAGGTCCCAAGCAAGGCGATCTAGACGTGGTCGGGGGCCGGCGCAGCAGGCGAATTACGGAGGCGGTCGGCGTCTAGAGCCGACCGCTGCCCGATCTCGCCCGCGCCCGACCTCAGGAGTTCACACCCATGACCCGTATCCAGATCTACGACACCACCCTCCGCGACGGCATGCAGGGGGAGGGCATGTCGCTCTCCGCCCAGGAGAAGCTGCGCGTCGCCCATCGCCTCGATGACCTCGGGATCGATCTGATCGAGGCCGGCTTCCCCGGCTCCAACCCCAAGGAGCTCGAGCTGTTCGAGCTGCTCGGACGCGAGCGCTTTCACCACGCCGAGGTGGCCGCCTTCGGGATGACGCGGCGGCGCGGGGTCAGCGATCCCGCGGAGGATCCTGGCCTGCGCGTGCTGGCCGAATGCTTCGCGCGGGTGTGCACGATCGTGGGCAAGACCTGGGGCCTCCATCTCGAGAAGGTCGTCCGTGTCGACCGCGAGGAGAACCTGCGGATGATCGCCGACTCGGTGTCGTTCCTCTCGGTCCGGGGCAAGCGTGTCATCTACGACGCCGAGCACTTCTTCGACGGCTTCGCCGACGACCGCGAGTACGCCCTGCGGTGCGTGCTCACCGCCGCCGAGGCGGGCGCCGAGACGGTGACCTGCTGCGACACCAACGGCGGCACCCTGCCCGCGCAGGTCGGGAGCGCGATGGCCGAGGTGGTCGCTGCGCTGGCCGGCGGTGGCACCGCGGTGGGGATCCACTGCCACGACGACGCCGGCTGCGGGGTGGCCAACTCGCTCGCCGCCGTTGCCGAGGGCGCGACCCACGTGCAGGGCACGATGAACGGTTACGGCGAGCGCTGCGGGAACGCCAACCTGGTGACGATCATCCCCAACCTCCAGCTCAAGCTCGGCTATGAGTGCCTGACCGAGGCGCAGCTGCGCTCGCTGACCCCGACGGCGCACTTCGTCGACGAGCTGCTCAACTTCACGCCCGATCCCGACCAGCCCTACGTCGGGCGCAACGCGTTCGCCCACAAGGGGGGAATGCACGTGGCCGGGGTGAGCGCCGATCCGTCCACCTTCGAGCACATCGGTCCCGACGTCGTCGGCAATCACCGTGACGTTCTCATCTCCGAGCTGTCGGGCAAGGGGACCGTGCACGCGCGGGCGCGCGCGGCCGGGATCGAGCTCGACGACGCCGCGGCCTCGCGGGTGATCGAGCGGATCAAGGCGCTCGAGCATCGCGGCTACCACTTCGAGGCGGCCGCCGGGTCCTTCGAACTGCTGCTGCGCAAGGAGACCGGCGACTACGAGCCGCTGTTCCGGCTCGAGTCGTGGCGGGCGATCGTCGAGAAGCGGGCTGACGGTCGCGTCGAGACCGAGGCGACGATCAAGATCTGGGTCGACGGCGAGCGCTACGTGCGGACCGCCGAGGGCAACGGTCCGGTGAACGCGCTCGACCGCGCTCTCCGCGACGCGCTGGTCGAGATCCACCCCCACTTGGCCGACATCGACCTGGTCAACTTCAAGGTGCGCATCCTCGATGAGGCGAAGGGAACCGGCGCCGTGACGCGCGTGCTGCTCGACGCCTCCGACAGCGACGAGGTGTGGGGTTCGATCGGCGTCTCGGAGAACATCATCGAGGCGTCCTGGGAGGCGCTGGTGGACTCGCTCGAGTTCGGCATGCAGGTCATCGGGCGCCAGCCGCGCGGCGAGGCCGCGCCGGCCTCCGGCTCGTGAGCGCCGAACATCCTGTTCGGGAGGAGCCGATCCCGCTCGCCCGCCCGGTCCTTGGCGAGGCCGAGGAGCGAGGCGTCCTCGAGGTCCTGCGCTCGGGTCAGCTCTCGCTCGGTCCACGCGGTCCGGAGTTCGAGCGCCGGTTCGCCGGCCACGTCGGAGCCGCGCATGCCAGTGCCGTCTCCAGCGGCACCGCCGGACTGCACCTCGCGCTTCGTGCCGTCGGCGTCGGCGATGGCGACGAGGTGGTGACCAGCCCGTTCTCGTTCGTGGCCAGCGCCAACGTCGCCCTGTACGAGCGGGCGCGGCCCGTGTTCGCCGACATCGACCCGGTCACCCTCAACCTCGATCCCGAGGCCGCAGCGGCGGCCGTCACCGATCGCACCGCAGCGATCCTCCCGGTCCACCTGTTCGGCTATCCGGCCGACATCCCCGCCTTCGAGCGGCTCGGCCTGCCGATCGTCGAGGACGCCTGCGAGGCCCTCGGTGCCGTCCACAGCGACGGCGTGCGGGTCGGCGCTCGCGGTCACCCGGCGGCGTTCGGCTTCTACGCCAACAAGCAGCTGACCACGGGGGAGGGGGGCATGATCACCGTTGGTGATCACGCGTTGAAAACGCGCATCGACTCCGAGCGCAATCAGGGCCGCGCGCCGAACATGGACTGGCTCGACCATGACCGCCTCGGCTTCAACTACCGCCTGTCCGACATCGCCTGCGCGATCGGCCTCGCGCAGCTCGACCGCCTCGACGAGATGCTCGCCGGGCGTGCCCGAGTGGCCGGACTCTACGGCGAGGCCCTGGCCAGGATCGAGGGCCTGCTGCTGCCCTGCCCGGACGCCGGCGGCAACCGTCGCGGGTGGTTCGTGTACGTCGTGCAGTTGCCCCGCGGCGTCGATCGCGACTGGGTGCTCCGCGCCCTGTCCGAACACCGGGTGCCGAGCAAGCCCTACTTCCCGGCCGTTCACCTGATGAGCTTCTACCGCCAGCGCTTCGGTCACCGCGAGGGTGAGTTCCCGGTCTGCGAGGACGTGGCCGCTCGCTCGATCGCGCTGCCGTTCTTCCCCGAGATGTCCGCGTCCCAGGTCGAGCGGGTGGCGAGCGCCCTCAGCATCGTGCTCGGGTCGGCTCGGCCCTAATATCGCCGGCCAATGTCGCGCTTCTCCGAGCCCCAGCATGAGGCCTTCCGGCTGCTCAACGACTCGATCTCCTTCGATTGGCGGCTCGCTCCCTACGATGTGCGTCAGTCCCGCGCCCACGCGCGCATGCTGGCCGCCCGCGCGATCATCTCCGAGGCCGACCGCGACCAGCTGATCGCCGCCCTCGACACGGTCGAGCAGGAGCTCGAAGCCGGCACCTTCCCATTCGCCGACGCCGACGAGGACATCCACATGGCCCTCGAGCGGCGCGTCAGCCAGCTGGCCGGGCCCGTCGGCGGCAAGCTTCACACGGCGCGCTCGCGCAACGACCAGGTCGCCACCGACGTGGCCATGTTCGTCCGCGCTCATGCGCAGGAGGCCGTGCGGAGGACCGAGACGCTCGCGCGCGCGCTGATCGAGCTGGCCGGGCGCCACCTCGACTGGCCGATGCCCGGCTACACCCACCTGCAGCGGGCCCAACCGGTGTACCTGAGCCACCATCTGCTCGCCTACGTGTGGATGTTGACCCGGGACCGCCGGCGGTTCGCCCTCGTCGCCGAGGAGACCTCCGCGCTCCCGTTGGGTGCGGGGGCGCTGGCCGGGGTCAACTTCGACACCGACCGCGAGCAGGTAGCCCGTGAGCTCGGCTTCGCCACCGTGGCCGAGAACTCGATCGACGCGGTCTCCAACCGCGACTTTGTGCTCGACTACCTGGCCGCCGCCGCCACCTGCGCCACCCACCTCTCCCGCCTCGGCGGCGAGATCGTACTGTGGTCAAGCCAGGAGTTCGGCTTCTGCGAGGTGGCCGACGCGTGGGCCTCGGGCTCCTCGATCATGCCGCAGAAGAAGAACCCCGATGCGGCCGAGCTGCTCCGCGCCAAGGCGCCGCGGGTCGCCGCCCACCTCGTCGGCCTGCATGGCGTGCTGCACGCGCTGCCGCTGACCTACAACAAGGATATGCAGGAGGACAAGGAGCATCTGTTCGACGCCGTCGAGACGCTCGAGCGCTCGCTCGCGGCCGCCACCGGAATGATGAGCACGATCAGCTTCCGGCGCGAGCGGCTCGCTGAGGCGGCCGCCGATGAGTTCCTGGCCGCCACCGACATCGCCGATCTGCTCGTTCGCCGTGGCATGCCGTTCCGCGAGGCGCACGGCGTCGTCGCCGGCATCGTGCGGCAGGCGATCGCCGAGGGCAAGGTGCTCTCACAGCTCTCGCGCGAGCAGATCGCTGCGCAGTCACCGCTACTCGATGAAGAGTTCTACGCCGTGCTGACCGAGGAGGCCTGGCTCGAGTCCAAGGTCTCCCAGGGTGGCACCAGCCTGGCCAGGGTGCGCGAGCAGCTCGAGCACGCCCGCGCCGCTCTGCGGTGAGGCCGGGCTTCTACAACCGTCCGGTGCTCGAGGTCGCCCGCGAGCTGATCGGCTGCGTGGTCACCCACGGCCCGTGCTCGGGCGTGATCGTCGAGACCGAGGCCTACCACGACTCCGAGCCTGCCTGCCACGCCCACATCGGTCTCACCCCGCGGACCCGGACCCTGTTCGGTCCGCCCGGACGGGCCTACGTGTACCGCTCGTATGGGATTCACGCCCTGCTGAACGCGGTGTGTGAGCGCGAGGGCGTGGGCGCTGCGGTGCTGATCCGGGCGCTCGAGCCGGTGGACGGGGTGGCGCTGATGCAGGAGCGCCGCGGCCTCGACGGGCTGCGGGCGCTGTGCTCGGGGCCGGGCAAGCTGACCCAGGCCCTCGGCATCGGGCTCGAGCACAACGACGCCGACCTGAGGCATGGGCCGGTCACCATCACCGCTCGGCCCGCACGCTGGCGCGCTCCCGACCTTGAGGTGGACACCCGGATCGGGATCACCAAGGCCGCGGAGCTTCCGTGGCGCTTCAGCGCCGCCGGCAGCGGGTTCATCTCCTCCCCGGTGCGCACCCCGCAGACCGTGCGCTGAGCCATCTTCGTCCCCGGTCGACGCGGGGCTAGCCGCCGCCGCCGATGCCGGCCCCGCCGGTGCCGCCGCTGCCCGAGCCGGTCCCCCCGCCGCCACCGCCGGTCGTGCCGCCGCCACCGCCGGTCGTGCCGCCGCCGCCGCCCGTGGTGCCGCCGCCGCCGCCCGTGGTGCCGCCGCCGCCGCCCGTGGTGCCGCCGCCGCCGCCCGTGGTGCCGCCGCCGCCGCCCGTGGTGCCGCCGCCGCCGCCCGTGGTGCCGCCGCCCCCGCCGGCTGCGCCCGCGCCGGCCGCCGGGGCAGTGCCGCCGACCGGGGCCGTCGCCGTGCTCGCGCCCGCACCGGCGGCCGAGGTTCCGGCGAGTCCGTTGGCGGTAGTGCTCGGGCTGGTCGAAGTGGAGCTGTTCTGGCCCGTCTGCTGTTGCTCGGTGGCCAGGATCTGAAGCGCCTGGGTCATGAAGCTCTGCCAGATGATGGCCGGGAAGGTGCCGCCCTCGACCGGGCCGCCGTTGTAGTCGGTGGCCATCGAGACGAGCTTGTCCGGGACTCCGACCCACACCGCGACCGTCATCTGCGGCGTCCAGCCCACGAACCAGGCGTCACCGTAGTTGGTGGTCGTTCCCGTCTTGCCGGCCACGTCGACACCGGAGATCGCCGCCTGGGTGCCGGTGCCCGAGGTGATCACTCCAGTGAGGATGTCGTGCACGGTCTGGGCGATCGGTGCGGGCATCACACGCATGTAGTCGGGTTTGTCGATGACGTTCTTGTACTTGCACACCGGGCACTGGATCTGGGCGATGCCGGTGGGGCCCTGCTCGGGTGCGCCGAGCAGCGGGTTGAACACGCGCCGACCGCCGGTGGCGAAGGTCTCGTACGCGTGGGCCATGTCGAGCGGCGTCACACCGATCTTGAGGCCGCCGAGGATCATCGCGTCGTTGGTGGAGATCGGCGAGCGGATGCCGGCGTGCCGGGCGAGGCGGGCGATGTGATTGGTACCGACGTTGATGCCGACCTGCGAGTAGACGGAGTTGTCCGAGATCGCCGTGGCGGCCGCCAGCGAGATCGGGCCCGAGTATGTGTTGCCGAAGTTGTGGACGATGAAGTGCTCCTTGCCGCCGCTGTTGGGGACGATGAAGTCCTGCGGGGCGGAGTCGATGACCGAGTCGGGTCCGTACTTGCCAGATTCGAGTGCGGCAGCGAGGGTGAACGGCTTGAACGAGGAGCCGGGCTGCCGGTGGCCCTCGGTGGCCAGGTTGAACGGATAGTGGGCGTAGTCCTCCTGCCCGTTGACGATCGGGCCGCCGACCATCGCCCGCACCTCGCCGGTGCGGTTGTCGATGGCCACCAGGGAGGCCACGGGAGCGCCGGGCGAGTAGGGCAGGATCGAGCTGACCGCCTGCTCGGCGGCATGCTGCATCTCAAGATCGAGCGTGGTGCGGATCTTCAGACCGCCGAAGTAGGCCCGGTACTCGGCCACGCTCGGCGCGACCCCGTGGCCGACAGCGGCGAGGATCTGGGGGCGCAGCCAGCTGGTGAAATACGGCGCTGCGGTCGGCTCGCTGGGCTGCTGGATATCCGCCGCGGTGGGGAGCGGCGCGGCGATGCTCGACCGGTATTGAAGGCGCGAGATGTAGCCCTGCTGGAGCATGTTTCGAAGAACCTCGTTGCGCCGGTCCGTCGAGGCGTGGGGGTTCTCGACGGGGTCAAACGCGGTCGGCGAGGCGACCATCCCGGCCAGCAGCGCGGCATCGGCCGGCGTAAGCTTCGACGCGCACTTGACTGTGCCCGCGCCGTCGCCGCAGCCGCCGGAGGCTGGGGTCCCGGTCGATGGCGACGTGGTTGACGCGGACGAGGCCGGGACGAAGCCGTACTTCTTGCCGAAGTAGACGCGTGCGGCGGACTCGACGCCGTAGGCCCCGTTGCCGAAGTAGATCGAGTTCAGATACTCGGTGAGGATCTTCGACTTCTTCCAGCGGCGGGTGAGGTGGTAGGCGAGCGCCGCCTCGCGGAGCTTCTCGAGGATCGTCCGGTTGTTCTGCTCGGAGAGGGCGTTCTTGACGAACTGCTGGGCGATCGTCGAGGCGCCCTGGCGCGAGCCTCCGGTGATGTCGGCCACGAACGCCCGCGCGATGCCGCGGATGTCGACGCCCGGGTTGCTCCAGAAGCGCTTGTCCTCGATCGCGACGATCGCGTCCCTCATCGCCGGGGAGATGTCGCCGTATTGATCGATGACCACGTTGTTCGGCGGCGCGAAGAGCCCGATCGGCCGCCAGTGATCGTCATACAGGAAGGAGTTGGCCTCGTGCTTGTACTGCTGCTTGTTCTCGAGCTGCGGCAGGTCCGAGGCGACGGCCATCATCATCCCGAAGACGGTCGAGATCACGGCCAGCGCCCCGAGGCCGGCGAGGATCAGCAGCAGGCGGAGCTTGCGCAGCCGTGGCTTGGGCGGGCGCTCCCCGCGCCGCCATGGCCTCCAGCCGCGCTTCTGATAGGGCGCGAATTGGATCGGCGCGTGTGGATCATCGCCCTGGCTTGGGTGTTGGACGTCGTCGCTCATGCGGTCGAAGACTGCTTCTCGGCCGCATCGCGCAGCCAGCGGCCGAGGATCAGCCGGACGAGGAGGATCACGAGCCCTGGGGCGGCAGCGGGCAGCGATCCCCGTCGGGGGCGAGAGTCTAGCATTGGCCTGGATGGATTCAGAGGCGGTTCCGATGGCTTCAGGACCCGCGACGGACGGCCCCGGCGCCCCCCGAAGCCCGGCCGAGACCGCCGCGTGGCTGGCCCGCAACGCGGTCGATTGCCTGCCCGAGGGCGGGCTCGAGCGAAAGCTCGCGCTCGACCGTCCGCTGCGCGTGAAGCTGGGCATCGATCCGACCGCGCCGGACATTCACCTCGGGTTCACGGTCGTGCTGCAGAAGCTGCGCGAGTTCCAGGATCTCGGGCACACGGTCGTGCTGATCGTTGGTGACTTCACGGCGCGTGTGGGGGACCCGAGCGGGCGCCCCAGCACTCGGCCGGTTCTCGACCCCGAGGAGATTGACGCCAACGCCCTCACCTTCCAGCGCCAGGCGATGACGGTGCTCGACCCCGAGCGCCTCGAAGTGGTTCGCAACAGCGAGTGGCTCGACATGTCGATGGCAGACCTGTTCGCGCTCCTGCGCACGGCCACGGTGGCGCAACTGCTCGAGCGCGACGACTTCGCCAAGCGCTTTTCCGCCCGCCAGCCGATTTCGGTGCTCGAGCTGCTCTATCCGCTCATGCAGGGCTACGACTCCGTGGCGGTCCGGGCTGACGTTGAGCTCGGCGGCACCGACCAGAAGTTCAACCTGCTGCTCGGGCGTGACATCCAGCGCGCCTACGGTCAGCCCGAGCAGGTGATCCTCACCGTCCCGCTGCTGACTGGCACCGACGGCGAGCGGAAGATGTCGAAGTCGTTGGGCAACTACATCGGGGTGACCGAGCCGCCGGAGGTGATGTACGGCAAGACATTGTCGATCCCCGACTCCTCGCTCGAGCGGTGGTACTCGCTGCTGCTCGGCTGCGCGCCGGCGCCCGACGTCGGCCCCCGTGACGCCAAGCGGGCCCTGGCCCTGGCCCTCGTGGCCCGGTTTCATTCGCCGGCCGCAGCCGAGGGCGCCCAGCGCGAGTTCGACCGGGTCCACATCCAGCACGCGGTGCCGGAGGATCTGGCCGAGCTCGACTGGCCGCGCGACGGCGCCACGGTTCACCTGCCCGCGGTCCTCGCGCGCGCCTTCGGGGTCTCGACCTCGGAGGCCCGGCGGAGCCTGGCCCAGGGCGGGGTGAAGCTGGACGGCGATCCGCTGCCCGGCGCCGCACTGGACATCGACGCCGACGCGATCGACGGGCGCGTGCTGCAGCTCGGCAAGCGCCGGTTCGTGCGGGTCCGCGTGAGCTGATGGCGGCCACAGCCTCACGATGACGGTCCAGGGTGGCATGCTGCGGCTCGAGACGCCTGGCAACGGTCATATCGTCGACATCACCGCGGGCGTGGCCAGCGTCATCCGGACGACCGGAGTGGAGCGCGGGGTGGTGACCGTGTTCGCCACCGGCTCGACCGTGGCCATCACCACGATGGAGTACGAGCCTGGGGGAGTGCATGACCTGCAGGCGCTGCTCGACCTGCTCATCTCGCCGGCCGGTGACTACGAGCACAACCGCCTCAACCACGACACCAACGCCCACGCCCATCTCCGGGCCGCGCTCGTCGGCCCCTCGGAGTCCGTGCCGCTCGTCGACGGCCGCCTCGCCCTCGGGACCTGGCAGCAGCTCGTCCTCATCGACTTCGACGACCGCCCGCGCCAGAGACAGGTCACGGTGCAAGTGGTGTCGTAGGGGCGAGGCGCCGGCGCGCGACCACGGGCTCCGAGGCCTCGAGAACCCGCCGGACGAGCGACCTGCCTATACTCCAGCGGCGCGGCCGGAACCCCCTGGGTTTCGGTCGAGCGCAGAGGACGCGCCGTGCTTGGAAGGTATTCCCACCGCACCGAGCCAGCGCTATACTCATCTGTCCGCCCCGGGGCCCTGCCGGTTTCCGGGCGCGCCACTCCCGAAGGAAACCCCTTCCGAAGAGGTGCGACGGTCTTTGAAAACTCAACAGCATGCGCACCCTTCGATCGAACCCTCGATCGAGGAGTGTGTCCAGGTTCGACGCCGTCGAACGAACGACCCCTCGCCGGGTCGATCGGACGGCGGTGCCAAGATTGACCCCGTCTTGCGCCGGGGGCCCACGTGTACATCGGGCCCTCAGCTAGTGGCGCAAGGGCCTGATCCCACCAGGGATCGGCCCAGGTTTTTTACCCGCGTGTCCCGGCGTGACTTCGGTCGCCCCTCGATCGCGGGTTGTAATCCCTGACGACTCTTTGTGAATGGCGAATCGCCTGACGGCGATTCACTTGGTAGTTCTTCACGGAGAGTTTGATCCTGGCTCAGGACGAACGCTGGCGGCGTGCCTAACACATGCAAGTGGAGCGACGAACCAGGCTTCGGCCTGGGGCAAAGCCGCGAACGGGTGAGTAACACGTGGGCAACCTGCCTCGATGACCGGGACAACCCGAGGAAACTCGGGCTAATACCGGATGTGCCCTACGGCCTCAAGGCCGGTGGGGAAAGGAAGCTTCGGCCTCCGCATCGAGATGGGCCCGCGGCCCATTAGCTTGTTGGTGAGGTAATGGCTCACCAAGGCGACGATGGGTAGCTGGTCTGAGAGGACGATCAGCCACACTGGGACTGAGACACGGCCCAGACTCCTACGGGAGGCAGCAGTGGGGAATCTTGCGCAATGCGCGAAAGCGTGACGCAGCAACGCCGCGTGGGGGAAGAAGGCCTTCGGGTTGTAAACCCCTTTCAGTTGGGACGAAGCTTCGCTGGTGAATAGCCAGTTGGAGTGACGGTACCTTCAGAAGAAGCCCCGGCTAACTACGTGCCAGCAGCCGCGGTAATACGTAGGGGGCAAGCGTTGTCCGGAATCATTGGGCGTAAAGAGCGTGTAGGCGGCTCGGTAAGTCCGCTCTGAAAGCCCGGGGCTCAACCCCGGGAGGCGGGCGGATACTGTCGAGCTAGAGTCCGGAAGAGGCGAGTGGAATTCCTGGTGTAGCGGTGAAATGCGCAGATATCAGGAGGAACACCAATGGCGAAGGCAGCTCGCTGGGACGGTACTGACGCTGAGACGCGAAAGCGTGGGGAGCAAACAGGATTAGATACCCTGGTAGTCCACGCCGTAAACGATGGGCACTAGGTGTGGGGGGTGTCGACTCCCTCCGTGCCGACGCTAACGCATTAAGTGCCCCGCCTGGGGAGTACGGCCGCAAGGCTAAAACTCAAAGGAATTGACGGGGGCCCGCACAAGCAGCGGAGCATGTGGTTTAATTCGACGCAACGCGAAGAACCTTACCTGGGCTTGACATGTTCCTGACCGCCTTGGAAACAAGGCTTCCCTTCGGGGCAGGATCACAGGTGGTGCATGGCTGTCGTCAGCTCGTGTCGTGAGATGTTGGGTTAAGTCCCGCAACGAGCGCAACCCCTGTCGCATGTTGCCAGCATTTAGTTGGGGACTCATGCGAGACTGCCGGTGACAAACCGGAGGAAGGTGGGGATGACGTCAAGTCATCATGCCCCTTATGTCCAGGGCTACACACGTGCTACATTGGCGCGTACAGAGGGTTGCGAGACCGTGAGGTGGAGCGAATCCCTTAAAGCGCGTCTCGGTTCGGATTGCAGGCTGAAACTCGCCTGCATGAAGGCGGAGTTGCTAGTAATCGCGGATCAGCATTGCCGCGGTGAATACGTTCCCGGGCCTTGTACACACCGCCCGTCACACCACGGGAGTGAGCAACACCCGAAGCCGGTGGCCTAACCCTTTTGGGAGGGAGCCGTCGAAGGTGGGGCTCGTGACTGGGGTGAAGTCGTAACAAGGTAGCCGTAGCGGAAGCTGCGGCTGGATCACCTCCTTTCTAGGGAGCCTCTTCAACCAAGAGGCACCGATGCCGGCAGGATCGTCGCTTGAGCTCTCGAGTTCCGCGGCGCTCTCCTGGAGTGCATCGGCTTCTAGATATGTCGACCGAATCTGGCGAAAGCATCGCCGTTAGGCGGTTGCACGCATGCTGTTGAGTTTTGAGAGACCGGCCTGTTGCTGGTGGCTCGCCGGACTGTGTCCCGGGCCTTCGCGCGGCAGGTAAAGCCTCTTCGCGGACCTTGAAAACTGCACAGTAGCCAATGAAACGGGTGGGCAATTCACCGTGAGGTGAATTGCCTTGGAGAAATCTTCGATTTCTCCGATTGGTATCTCCCGAGGGAGATACCACGATCACCGTCAAGATAGTAAGGGCACATGGTGGATGCCTTGGCACCAGGAGTCGATGAAGGGCGTGAACGGCTGCGATAAGCCGCGGTGAGGCGCTGAATAGCCAGTGATCCGCGGATTCCCGAATGGGGAAACCCAGCGTCGGTAATGCGGCGTTATCCCGTGCTGAACACATAGGCACGGAGAGGACAAGCGGGGGAAGTGAAACATCTCAGTACCCCGAGGAAAGGAAATCAACCGAGACTCCCTGAGTAGTGGCGAGCGAAAGGGGAATAGCCTAAACCCGGCACGTGTAAGTGGTCACACGTTGCGTGCTGGGGGTTGTAGGGCGCCTGATCTGGATCGTGACCGGTCCAGCAAGAGTTACAAAGTTGTGTGATAGTCGAAGCGTGTGGAACCACGCACCACAGAGGGCAATCGTCCCGTAGACGAAATCTCACAGCCTCTTGCAGGTGTTCCTGAGTAGGTCCGCACCCGTGAAACGCGGACTGAATCTGGGGGGACCACCCTCCAAGGCTAAGTACTCCCTGGTGACCGATAGCGGACTAGTACCGTGAGGGAAAGGTGAAAAGTACCCCGGAAGGGGAGTGAAATAGTACCTGAAACCACGTGCCTACAAGCGGTGGGAGCGGCCTCGTGCCGTGACCGCGTGCTTTTTGCATAACGAGCCGGCGAGTTACTCGTCTGCGGCAAGGTTAAGCGATGAGCGGAGCCGTAGCGAAAGCGAGTCCGAATAGGGCGACACAGTCGTAGGCGGTAGACCCGAAGCTGAGCGAGCTACCCATGGGCAGGTTGAAGCGGGGGTAAGACCTCGTGGAGGACCGAACCGACCTAGGTTGAAAACTGGGCGGATGACCTGTGGGTCGGAGTGAAAGGCTAATCAAGCTCAGTGATATCTGGTTCTCTCCGAAATATATTTAGGTATAGCCTCGGATAAATTCCGTGGCGGCCGTAGAGCACTGTTTGGACTAGGGGCCCTACCAGGTTACCGAATTCAGGCAAACTCCGAAGACCGTCACGGCTACTCCGGGAGTCAGTTGCTGGGGGATAAACTTCAGCGTCAAGAGGGAAACAGCCCAGACCGCCAGCTAAGGTCCCTAAGTACTAGCTAAGTGGTAAACGATGTTTGAATGCACAGACAACCAGGAGGTTGGCTTAGAGGCAGCCACCCTTGAAAGAGTGCGTAACAGCTCACTGGTCAAGTGTTCGAGCGCGGACAATGTAACGGGGCTCAAGCTAGTCACCGAAGCTGCGGGTGCGTGAGATCTTCGGATCGATCGCGCGGTAGGAGAGCGTTCCGGTGCCAGTGAAGCAGCGGCGGAAGCCAGCTGTGGAGGCAGCGGAAGTGAGAATGCCGGCATGAGTAACGAAAGAGGGGTGAGAATCCCCTCCACCGATTGCCCAAGGTTTCCTGAGTAAAGTTCGTCTGCTCAGGGTTAGTCAGGACCTAAGGCGAGGCCGAAAGGCGTAGTCGATGGCCAACGGGTTGATATTCCCGTACCACGTTGCTTCCGTTTGACCGATGGGGGGACGAGGAAGGCTATGGGATCCCAGGCGATGGTTGTCCTGGGGTAAGCATGTAGGGGCGGCTCCAGGCAAATCCGGAGCTGCAATAACCCGAGGTGCGATGCCAGCTGGCTCTAAGCCGGCGAGTCCCGGAAGCCAAGCCTCCGAGAAAAGCCTCTAGGGAGGAAGCGCGTGCCTGTACCAAAACCGACACAGGTGGGCAAGTGGAGAACACTAAGGTGATCGAGATAACCCTCGTTAAGGAACTCGGCAAAATCGCCCCGTAACTTCGGGATAAGGGGCGCCCCAGTAGGGTGAAACTCCTCGCGAGTGGAGCCCGAGAGGGCCGCAGTGAATAGGTTCAAGCGACTGTTTACCAAAAACACAGGTCTCTGCTAAGTCGTAAGACGACGTATAGGGGCTGACGCCTGCCCGGTGCCGGAAGGTTACGTGGAGGTGTTAGGGGTAACCCGAAGCACCGAAACTAAGCCCCGGTAAACGGCGGCCGTAACTATAACGGTCCTAAGGTAGCGAAATTCCTTGTCGGGTAAGTTCCGACCTGCACGAATGGCGTAACGACTTGAACGCTGTCTCAACGAGGGGCTCGGTGAAATTGCAGTCTCGGTGAAGATGCCGAGTACCCGCGGCTAGACGGAAAGACCCCGTGAACCTTTACTACAACCTGGTATTGGGGTTCGATGCATCTCGCTCAGGATAGGTGGGAGGCTTGGAAGCACCGGCTGCGGCCGGTGTGGAGCCAACCTTGAGATACCACCCTTGATGTACTGGATCTCTAACAGTGCGCCGTGAATCCGGGCGCTGGACAGTGACAGGCGGGTAGTTTGACTGGGGCGGTCGCCTCCCAAAATGTAACGGAGGCGCGCAAAGGTTCCCTCAGCACGGTCGGAAATCGTGCGTAGAGTGTAAAGGCAGTAAGGGAGCTTGACTGCGAGACCGACAGGTCGAGCAGGAACGAAAGTTGGCCTTAGTGATCCGGCGGTAGCAAGTGGAAGTGCCGTCGCTCAACGGACAAAAGGTACTCCGGGGATAACAGGCTTATCGGGCCCAAGAGTCCACATCGACGGCCCGGTTTGGCACCTCGATGTCGGCTCGTCGCATCCTGGGGCTGAAGTAGGTCCCAAGGGTTGGGCTGTTCGCCCATTAAAGCGGTACGCGAGCTGGGTTCAGAACGTCGTGAGACAGTTCGGTCCCTATCTGCCGTGGGCGTTGGAGAGTTGAGAGGATTCGTCCCTAGTACGAGAGGACCGGGATGAACGCACCTCTGGTGTATCTGTTGTCCTGCCAAGGGCACCGCAGGTTAGCTACGTGCGGATCGGATAACCGCTGAAAGCATCTAAGCGGGAAGCCGGCCTCGAGATGAGCTCTCCCATCCCCTAGAGGGAGTAAGACCCCTGGTAGACCACCAGGTTGATAGGCCGGATCTGGAAGGGTGGTGACACCTGTAGGAGACCGGTACTAATGGGTCGAGGGCTTGACGGATATTTGATATCCGTTCATTGGCACTGTGTAGTTTTGAAGGCCCGCGAGAGGCGGTCTCAACCGGTTTCCGGTGGCTATGGCGAGGGGGAAACACCTCTTCCCTTTCCGAACAGAGCCGTTAAGCCCCTCAGCGCCGATGGTACTTGGCTCGCAAGGGCCTGGGAGAGTAGGTCGCCGCCGGTTCTTACGTCGGCCCCGCGCATCTCGACAGAGAGCGGCGGGGTCGAGTCATTTAAGGACCCCGGTGCGCCGGCGCGGTGGCGCACCCTCTGGCCGCTGCGCGCCCGCCGCCTCCCGGTGGCAACATCTGACCCGGTGCACGACCTCCGCCGCTACTTCTCTCAGAACCCGCAGGTGCTGGTGCTGCTACTGATTTGCCTGATCCTCGGGCTCGGCACCTTCCTGGCGGTGCTGTTCGGGATCGCGACCTCGAAGGGAAGAGGCCAGCCCTCAGGCGAGCCGTCCGGCGCCCTCGCGCGGCCCCAACCGATCGTGGCGCAGTTCGCCCGCCCGGCTAGCGAGCCGCGCGATCGCGGTTCGGGCGCTCGCCGGGCCCGCGCAGTGGCGTGATGCAGTGGGCGGGGCGGGACGGAACGGAGCCGAGCCGGCGCTCGCGCTGCCAGCGCAGCGGCGTGCGGTGAGGGTGGCTGAGGTAGCCCGCGTCGTCGGTGCGCACCTCGTCAGGATGGTCGGCGAGAATGTCGTCGACGCGCTTCATCCAGGTGCGCAGGCGGGTTTTCGTTGACTGGAACATATGTTCGGTACCCTACGCCGGCTTTCGGACGGAAACGCCGAAAACCTGCAAGATCTCATGCATCGACGCTGGGTCCCTCAGCCGGCCGATCGAAGCGACGACCAGACCCCGATCTTGGTGCGGATTCGCTCCAGGACGGCATCGGTGAACTCGGTGGTTCCGGCGTGTCCACCAAGGTCCGGAGTGCGGGTTCCCGAGGCCACCGTCTCGAGTGCGGCCTCGTAGATGGCCCGGGAGGCGCGCTCGGCCGCGCCATCATGCCGCGCCGCGGCATGATGGAGGATCGCCCCGCAGGCCAGGATCATGGCCAGCGGGTTGGCGAGATCCTTGCCCAGCAGCGCGGGTGCGGTCCCGTGTGGCGCCTCGGCCATCGCCACCGTGGGTTCGTAGCCCTGGTCGAAGGCGAGCACGACCGACTCCGCCCCGGCAATCGACCCGAACATCGGCAGGACGAGATCGGACAGGCAGTCGCCGTCACGGTTCAGGGCCGGGATGACCAGGGGGGAGTCGGCCGCTCCGGAGAGCAGGCCGGCGTAGGTGGCGTCGATCAGGACCGGTTGGTAGACGACGTCGGGATGGCGCGCCGCAGCGGCGTCCATCTCCTCCTTGAGCATTCCCTCGTAGACGGGGGAGACGGTCCATTTCGGGCCGCCATAGACCTTCGCGTCCATGCCGGCGGCGGTCCGGAATGCGTACTCGGCGACCGCGCGGCAGGTCGAGCGGGTCACGCGCTCGGTCCGAAGCGCCACCTCTGATTCCGCGCCCTCAGCTCCCTCGCGCCATTCCTTGGCCCCGTAGGCATCCTCGACGGCCATCCGCACGACCGAGACGGGGTAGTGGACGCCGGCGATCGGGGCCACGCCCGGCAGCCGGCGGCCGGTGCGGACGATCACCTTCCCGTCGACCTCCTCGCGCAGGATGCGGTTCGGCGAGCCGACGTCGCCCGCGCCCTCCGGGGTGATCGTGGCGGCCTTCAGCCCCAGCCCGCTCTCTCGCATCGCCGCTGCGGCCTCATGGACCACGCCGTTCGACGTCGCGCGGCGATTCTCCAGCGAGAGCTCAAACGGCTGCAGCTCGAGCTCGAGCTCCAGCAAGCCCGGATCGAGCACCCGGATCGCCTGCTCGAGCAGCTCCTGGCCGGTCTCATCGCCATCGAGGACAACGATCGTCAGGGCCATGGAAGGACCATACCCCGGCTATGCGGCGGTGCTGCCGCCCGTCTCGGCCGGCAGCAGCTCGTCGCGTCGCTCGGTGAGCGCTGCGATCACGATCGACAGGTGCTCATCGAAGTCCACCCCGAGGTCCTCGGCGCCCTCGCGAAGCTCCTCGCGCCCCACCGCGGCGGCGAAACTCGGCTGCTTGAGCTTCTTCTTGACCGACTTGGGGGTCATTCCCACGAGGCCCTCGGGACGAACGTAGGCGACGGCGAGGATGAACCCAGACAGCTCGTCGACGGCGTAGAGCGTCTTTTCCATCGGGCTCTCGCGCGGGAGGCCCATAAAGTCGGCGTGCGAGGCGACCGCGCGCACGAGTTCCGGTGGATAGCCGCGCTCCTCGAGCTCGCGGATCGCGAAGCGCGGATGGCCGTCCTCGAGGTTCGGATAGCGCTCGTAATCGAGGTCATGCATGAGCCCGGTGAGGCCCCACAGATCGACATCGCCGTCGAAACGAGGCGCGTAGGCCCGCATCGCGGCCTCGACGGCCAGCATGTGCCGGCGCAGCGATTCCGATCGCGTCCATTCACAAAGCAGGGTCCAGGCCTCTTCGCGCGAAATGGTCTGCGGCATGGCTGTTACCCTAGCTCAGGGCTCAGGGCCGGACCACGCGCCGGAAGTTCTTGACCGCGAAGTCCGCGCGCCGGGTCATCCGACCGCCCCGATTCCTGCGGCTACCCTGCGGGATTCACCTCGCGCCGCACCGGCGCCTCCGACAGAGACCATGGACAAGTTCGTAATCGAAGGCGGTGTGCCCCTTTCCGGCACCATCACCCCCGCCGGTAACAAGAATGGCGCCCTGCCGATTCTCGCCGCGTGCCTGCTCACCGACGACGAGGTGATCCTGCGCAACGTGCCGCGGATCTCCGACGTGGTGACGATGACCCTGCTGCTCGGGTCGCTCGGCGCCCGCGTGGAGTGGCTCGGCCCCGGAGAGGTCTCGATCGACGCCTCCACCGTAGACAGCCAGCGCGTCGACCGCGAACTGGCCGAGCGGATCCGCGCGTCGTTCCTGCTCGCCGGGCCGCTGCTGGCCCGCTTCGGCCGAGCCGAGATGCCGCCTCCCGGCGGTGACGTGATCGGCCGCCGCCGGCTCGATCCGCACCTCGACGCCTTCCGCGCGCTCGGCGCCACGGTCCAGCACGGCCGCGACATCATCATCGACGCGCCCGCCCCGGGGCTTCGCCCCTGCGACTTCCTGATGGACGAGCCGTCGGTGATGGCGACCGAGAACGCCCTGATGGCCGCCTCGCTGACCCGCGGGCCCACGGTGATCCGTAACGCCGCCTCCGAGCCCCACGTCCAGGACCTGGCGCGGATGCTGATGGAGATGGGTGCGCAGATCGACGGCATCGGCTCCAACGTGATGACCGTCCACGGCACCAGCAGCCTGCGCGGATGCACCCACGCGATCGCCCCGGACCACATCGAGATCGGCTCGTTCATGGCCCTGGCCGGCGTGACCGGCGGCGAGTTGGTGGTCAAGGACACGGTCCCGCAGGATCTGCGAATGATCCGGATGGTCTTCGAGCGGCTCGGCCTGCGCAGCGAGCTGCGGGGCGCCGACGTGATCGTGCCCGGAGACCAGGAGCTGGTCATCCGCAACGACGCCCGCGATTACACGCCGAAGGTCGAGGACGGCCCGTGGCCCGCGTTTCCCGCCGATCTGACGAGTATCGCCCTGGCGCTCGCGACACAGGCTGCGGGATCGGTGATCATTCACGAGAAGATGTTCGAGAACCGCCTGTTCTTTACCGACAAGCTGCAGCTGATGGGCGCCGCGATCACGATCTGCGATCCCCACCGCGCGATCGTCGTGGGGCCGCGACGGCTGCGGGGCGAGCGGGTCGAGTCGCCCGACATCCGCGCCGGAATGGCGATGCTCATCGCTGCACTGTGCGCCGAGGGCGTCACCGAGATCGGAAACATCCGCCAGATCGATCGCGGCTACGAGCGGATCGACGAGCGTCTGCGCGATCTCGGGGCGCGGATCGAGCGGGTGGACGACGTGCCCGCCCCCGTGTGAGCGGCGCCTGCCGCCCCCGCGCGTCCTGACAGCGCCATGATCCATCGAATCCCGAGCGGAACCCGCGACGTCCTGCCCGACGAGATGCGGGAGCTCCGGGCCGTGACCGATCGCATCCGCGGGGTGTTCGACCGTGCCGGCTACGGCGAGGTGTACACCCCGGCGCTCGAATACGAGGGCACCTTCGAGCGCGCGGGCATGACCTCGACCCGGCCCGCCTACCGGATGTTCGACGAGAACGGCAACGTGCTGGTGCTGCGCTCGGACATGACGGTGCCGATCGCCCGCCTGACCGCTACCCGCTACGCCCAGGCGGAGCCGCCATTGCGCTTCTCCTACTTCGCCCACGCCTATCGCGGGGTCCGGCCGCAGCGCGGGCAGTCACGCGAGTTCCTCCAGGCCGGGGTTGAGCTGATCGGCGCTCCGGCCCCCGACGGCACCGCCGAGGTGCTCACCGTCCTCTGCGCGGCGCTCGAGGCCGCCGGCCTCAAGGACTTCCGGGTCGGGGTCGGCGACGCCTCCCTGTATCCGTCACTGCTCGAGGCCGTGGGGGTCGACACCGACAGCCGCGAGCGCATCCTCACCGAGCTGGTCACCGGGGACTTCGTCGGGGTCGAACAGGAGCTCCGTGCCCTGGGCCTGAGCACCGAGGCGCTCGAGCTGCTGCTGGCCGTCCCGCAGATGCGCGGTGGCCCGGAGGTCCTCGACGGTCTCTCCGGCGCCCTGCAGGCGGCCGGGACCGGGATGCGCGACGTGCTGGCGCTGCTCGCCCCGGAGGTCGCCGACCGTCTGATCTTCGACTTCGGGCTGGTCCGCAGCCTCGGTTACTACACGGGGGCGATCTTCCAGGTCTACGACCCGGCCTACGGCGTGCCGATCGGCGCCGGCGGGCGCTATGACGAGCTGCTCGATCGGTTCGGACGTCCGCTGCCCGCGGTCGGCTTCGCCCTCAACGTCGAGCGGCTGCACATCGCCCTGACCGGAGAGGAGCGCGGGCTGCGATGAGCGCTCTGCGGATCGCCGTCCCGCGCGGCGCACTGTTCATAGACACGCTCGACCTGCTCGACCGCCTTGGCCTCGACACCACCGAGGTGCGCGAGAACGACCGCAAGCTGCTGTTCGAGGCCGCCGGCATCGTCACGATGCGCCCCTCAGACGTCCCGACCTACGTGGAGGCGGGTGCGGCCGACATCGGCATCACGGGCAAGGACGTGCTGATGGAGCAGGCCGAGCGCGACGTGCTCGAGCTCGTCGACCTCGGCTACGGGCAGTGCACGATGGTGCTGGCCAGCGTGGCCGGCGACGATCGGGCCGAGGAGGCGCTGCGGCGCCTCGGCGTGGTCCGGATCGCCACCAAGTATCCGCGGATCGCCGCGCAGCACTTCCTCCAGACCGGGCGCCAGGCCGAGATCGTCGAGGTCAAGGGCTCGGTCGAGCTCGCCCCACTCACCGGGCTGGTCGAGGGCATCGTTGACCTCACCGCCACCGGCACCACGCTGCACGAGAACGGGCTGGTCATCCGTGAGGAGATCGCCGTCTGCACGGCCCGGCTGATCGCCAACCCGGTGGCTCACAAGCTCAAAGCGATCGCCATCGACGAGTTGCTGGGGCGTCTCGGTGCGATCTGAGCGAATCTCCCGTCCCGGCGCCCCGGCCGCGCTGGCCGACGAGCTCCGTGCGCTCGTGCCCGCCTCTCAGTCGGTCGAGAACGCGGTGGCGGACATCATTCACGAGATTCGCGCCGCCGGTGACGAGGCGCTGCGCGAGTACACGCGCCGCTTCGACACCCAGGGCGCCGACCCACTGCCCGTCCGGGCCACCACCAGCGACCTGCAGCGGGGGCTCGACCGGCTCGACCCCGAGATCTCACGCGGCCTCCAGGCGGCGATCGAGAACGTCCGCCGGGTGGCCTCGGGCCGGCTCGCCTCCGCAGAGGCGGTGATCGAGTTCCCCGGCCACGAGGTCCGCCTGCGCGCGGCACCCGTGCAGCGCGCCGCCGTGTACGTGCCCGGCGGCCGGGCCCCATACCCGAGCACCGTGGTGATGGGCGTGGTCACCGCCCAGGTGGCCGGGGTCGCCGACGTGGCGGTCTGCGCGCCGCCCGGACCCGACGGCGACATCGATCCAGTCGTGCTCGCAGCCTGCGGCTTGACCGGCGCGAGCACGGTCTACCGCATGGGCGGGGCGCAGGCGGTCGCGGCGCTCGCCTACGGCACGGCATCGGTCGATCCCGTGGACGTGATCGTCGGCCCGGGCAACCTGTTCGTGCAGGAGGCCAAGCGTCAGGTGTTCGGCCAGGTGGGCATCGACGGCTTCGCCGGGCCGAGCGATCTGCTGCTGATCGCCGATGAGGATGTCGATCCCCGACCGCTGTCCCTCGACCTGCTGGCCCAGGCCGAACACGGCCCGGGAACGCTCGTGGTGGCGGTATCCACGTCCGCGGCACTGTTGGACGAGCTGGGCCGGGGTCTCGAGGAGGGCGCGGAGACCGGAGCCGTCGCGCGCCTCGTGGAGGTCGCGGACTTCGCCGACGCGCTCGCGCTCGCGCAGGCGTTCGCGCCTGAGCATCTCGAGCTGGCCGGTGTACGGGCAGAGGCACTCGCGCCGCAGATCACGCGTGCGGGCTGCGTGTTCATCGGAGCCGGAGCGGGCACCGCGTTCGGCGATTACGTGGCCGGGTCCAATCACATCCTGCCCACGGGCGGAGCCGCTCGCTTCGCCTCCGGTCTTTCGCCGGCCCACTTCCGGCGCACCTTCTCGGAGGTGCGGATCGACGACGCTGCGGCGCTGGCGCGCGCTGCCGCCCCGGTCGCCCGCGCCGAGGGCTTCGAGCTCCACGCCAGGTCGATGGAGGCGCGCATTCGCGAGAATGGGCAGCCATGAGCCGCGACGCCGTGATCGATCGCCGCACCGGCGAGACGGACATTCATCTCAGCCTCGGGCTCGACGGGACGGGAGCCGGCGAGCGCAGGACCGGCGTCGGCTTCCTTGACCACATGCTCGACCTGGTCGCCCGGCACGGGCGCCTCGACCTGAGCGTGACGGCGAGCGGGGATCTGGAGACCGGTGCCCATCACACGGTCGAGGACGTCGGCATCTGCCTGGGCCAGGCGATCGACCGTGCCCTCGGCGACCGGCGCGGCATCGTCCGTTATGGCCACGCGATCGTGCCGATGGACGAGGCACTGGCCTCGTGCGCGATCGACATCTCCGGCCGGGGCCTATCCGTGTTCACCGCCTCGCTGGGCCCGGGCGCGATCGGGAACTTCGACCACGAGCTGGTCGAGGAGTTCTTCCGCGCGGTCAGCACCAATGCCAAGCTCACCCTGCACGTCACTGTGGAGCCGGGTGGCAACGTCCATCACATGATCGAAGCGGCGTTCAAGGCGTTCGCGCGGGCGCTGCGGAAGGCCGTCGCCCTCGACCCCGACGAGACAGGAGTTCCGAGCACCAAGGGCACGCTCGTATGAGCGGCGCGCCCCCGCCGAACATCGTCGTCGTCGACTACGGCATGGGCAACCGGCGCTCGGTGCAGAAGGCCTTCGACCACGTCGGTGCGCCCGCCGTGGTCAGCCGCGACCCGGGCGAGCTCGAGGCCGCCGACGGCCTGGTGGTCCCTGGCGTGGGGGCATTCCCGATGGGAATGCGCCGGCTCCGCGAGCTCGAGTTGGCCGAGCTGATCCGCCGGCGCGCCGAGCAGGGCACGCCGGTACTCGGCATCTGCCTGGGCATGCAGCTCCTGTTCGAGCGCTCGAGCGAGCTCGAGCCCACCGATGGGCTCGGACTGCTCGAGGGCGAGGTCCGGCCGCTGCGCTCGGGGAGCCTCCGCGTGCCGCACATCGGGTGGAACGAGGTGAGCTTCGAGCGTGCCTCGGCGCTGCTGCAGGGGCTGCCGGCGCGGGGCTGCCCCTTCTACCACGTGCATTCCTTCGCCGCCGAGCCGCGGGACGCCGCGACCGTGATCGGCACCACCGAATACGGCGAGCGGTTCGCCACGGTCGTGGCCAGTGGCTCGGTGTACGGGGTGCAGTTCCATCCCGAGAAGTCATCGCGCCACGGCCTGGAGATGCTGGCGGCGTTTGTGGCCCTCGCCGATCGCAGCCGCTCGGCCGCCGCCACGGGAGCCCGCGCATGATCCTGCTGCCGGCGATCGACATTCTCGACGGCAAGGCCGTACGGCTCGCTCGCGGCGAGTTCGATCATAAGACCGTCTATGACGCCGATCCGCTCGACGCGGCCCGGCGCTGGGTCAATGGCGGCGCCCGTGCGCTGCACGTGGTGGATCTCGACGGCGCCCGCGCCGGCGCTCCGGCCAACCTTTCGCACGTCCGGCGGATCACCGAGGCGCTGGACGTGCCCGTGCAGCTCGGCGGCGGGCTGAGGAGTCCCGAGGCGGTCACGCAGGCGGTCGCTGCCGGGGCCGCGCGCGTGATCCTCGGCACCGCCGCCTACCACGACGTGGATTTCCTGGACGCGGTGGTGGCCGAGCACGGCGAGCGGGTGACGGTGTCGGTGGACGTCCGCGATGGCAAGCTGGCCGCCGCAGCCTGGACCGAGCAGACCGACATTCCGGCCGAGCCGGTGTTCGAAGCACTTGGGGCGCGCGGCGTCCGGCGCTTTGTTTACTCGAGCATCGACCGCGACGGCATGCTCGCCGGGCCCGACCTCGCGGCCGTACAGCGGATCGCCGGCGCGGTGCGGGGCAACTTCATCTATTCCGGCGGCGTGGCCTCGCTCGATGACCTCAGGGCGCTCTGGGAGCTGCGGCAGGTCAACCTCGCCGGGGTGATCGTCGGCAAGGCGCTGTACGAGCAGCGCTTCGAGGTGGGGGAGGCCCAGGCTCTGCTCGACGGGCCCCTGGACCGGGGGCGCGAACGGCGCGCGCGACGCGGCCGGTCCTGATGCACTACAAACGGATCATCCCGTGCCTCGATGTCGACCGCGGGCGTGTGGTGAAGGGGGTCGGTTTCGTCGACCTGCGCGACGCCGGCGATCCGGTCGAGCTCGCCTCCCGCTACGACGAGGGCGGCGCCGACGAACTCGTGTTCCTCGACATCACCGCGACCTCCGACAAGCGCGAGACGGTGGTCGACCTCGCCCGGCGGACCGCCGACGACGTCTTCATCCCGTTCACGATCGGCGGCGGCATCCGCTCCGTCGCCGACGCGCAGGCCGTGCTCGACGCCGGCGCGGACAAGATCTCGGTCAATTCGGCCGCCGTGACCCGGCCGGAGCTGCTCGACGAGCTCGCGGCGACGTTCGGCGCGCAGTGCGTGGTGCTGGCGATCGACGCCAAGGCCCGTGCCGACGGTGGCTGGGAGGCCTTCCTGGCCGGCGGGCGCACCCCCACCGGCCGCGACGCCGTCGCCTGGGCCCGCGAGGCAGTGGAGCGGGGCGCGGGGGAGATCCTCCTCACCAGCATGGATCGCGACGGCACCAACGCCGGCTACGACCTCGCGCTCACCGCGGCCGTGGCCAAGGCCGTCGGGGTGCCCGTGATCGCCTCCGGCGGCGCCGGCGAGCTCGCACACCTCACCGAGGCCGTTCGGGCCGGCGCCGATGCCGTGCTGTGCGCGTCGATCTTCCACTACGGGCACCACACGGTGGCGGAGGCCAAGGAGGAGATGGCCCGCGCCGGGGTTGCCGTGCGCCCGAGTTGAGATCGCCCGCGTCTGAGCAGGCCGCCGCAAGCCGTGGAAACCCGGCCGATCCGGCGAAAATCCAGTGATCTCTTGGTGCTGGCTGTGAGTGAGCCGCGGTTAGGCGGCTTCCTCCACGTAGCCCGCTGCCGAGCACGTATCGCAGTACGCGGCAGGCGGGACGCGAGGCTCATAGCAGCCAGGACGGCAACACGTGGACGACCGCTTGGGCCGGCCCCGGCCGATGCGGGCAGCGGCGGCGTCCTTGAGCTCCTCGCGCATGCGATCGAGCTCGGCCGCGTGATCCGCGCAGAACCGACGACCCTTGAGGGCCGGCTGCTGACAGTGACTTCCACTACGGCAACGCATAGACCCGTAAGTCTAGCAAACGGACCCCGAACATCCGTTCCGTCGGCGGCGGTTGGGTCAGCTCCTGCGGCGGCGGTTCGCGGCGCTCTAGCCGCGTTTGGGCAGCATTTGGTAGAGCTTCGAATAACCGCTCATATAGATCGCGTGGTAATCCGCGATCACCGGGTTGAAGGCCCCGTCGGGGAACCTGAACACCTGCTGGCCGGTTCGGAGGTTGAGTCCCAGCGTGGTCTTGGAGCCGAGATCGGAGAAGTAGATGACGTCGCCGACGATCGTGCCCGATCCGGAGATCCGCCCGCCGGCGCTGTGGGTCCAGCGGATCGCCCCCGACTGGGCATTGAAGGCGTAGAAGTTGCCGTCGTAGGAGCCCACGTAGACGGTCGGGCCGAGCCCCTGGACGTCGGCAACCGCGGCCGAGGCGTACACGTAAGCACTCGTCCCGGTGGCCCAGGCCAGCGCGCCGGTGCCGGCCGCGAACGAGTACACGCGCCCGTCGGTGTTGCCCATGTAGACCCGGCCGAAGGCCACCGCCGGCGTGGCGTAGAAGTTGCCCGAGCCGAAGCCGAAGCGGGCACCGTTGGTGGCCACCGCCCACACCTGCTGGCCGGTGCGGGCGTTGAGCGCGTAGGCCCGGCCGGCGTAGTCGCCGAAATACAGCAGTCCGTTGACCAGCGCGGGGCCGCCCTTGACGGCCCCGCTGGCGTGATAGGTCCAGTTCACGTGCCCGTCCTGAGCCCGTAGTGAGTAGACCGTGCCGCTCTGATCGCCGAAATACACGCTCGAGCCAAGGGCAATCGGGGATGACTCGCTGCCGGCGGGCACGACGTGGCTCCACTTAACCTGGCCCGTCTTCATCGAGAGGGCCAGGAACCGCCCGTTGCCCGGGTTCTGCCCGGCATTGCGGTTCACGGAGAGCAGTGGCAGGAAGATCAGTCCCTGCCTGACGCCGAGGGCGGGAGAGGCGGCGGCCAGGGTGCCGACCTTGTGCTCCCAGATCAGGTGGCCGGTGCGGTTGTCGATCGCCTTGGCCGAGCCGTCGTCGTCGATCAGGAAGAGCGTGTGCCCGTAGATGATCGGCGGGAACTCGAGCAACGCGTAGTCCTGGAAGGTCCAGCCGACCCGCAGTGGAGGATTGAGGTTGCGCGAGCCGCCGAAGAACCGGGTGCGGCCGGCGTCGAAGCCGTACCGGGGCCACGCGAAGTTGTCGACGACTACCTTGCGCTTGGGCGGGGCCGCCGCCGTCGTCGGCGCCGTGAAGGACAGATTCGGATGTGAGACGTTGCCGGGCGAGTGCAGCAGGACGACCGCCACCGCCACGCCCACCAACAGGAGCACGACGGCGCCGGCGACGAGAACCCACCGCAGCTTTCGCCGCGAACCGGGGCTCGGCATGGCGGCCATGCTAGAGATCCGCGCGTGGACGTTGCGCCGCCGCAGGTGCTGATCGAACAAGTCCGGTCACTTCCGGGTGCCGCGGCGCTGCTTCAGCGGCTGCCGGCCGACCCCCCGGCGTACCTGGTCGGCGGGGCCGTGCGCGACCTGCTGCTGGGCCGGATTCCGCGGGAGCTCGACGTGGTCGTCGAGGGCGACGCCCGTGTGGTCGCCGCCGCCCTCGGTGAGGTGGTGCGTGCCCATGAGCGGTTTGGCACGTTCACGGTGGATCTCGCGGGACGCCGCTACGACCTCGCCCGGGCCCGCTGTGAGCGCTACGCGCGCCCCGGGGCGCTCCCCACGATCACGCCCGGCTCGCTAGAGGAGGATCTCCGCCGCCGCGACTTCACCGTGAACGCCCTCGCCATCGCGCTGAACGGGCCTGGGCCGGGTCGCCTGATAACCGTGAGCGCGCCGGAGCAGGGCCTCGACGCGCTCGGCGACCTGGATGCGGGGCGTTTGCGCGTGCTCCACGCGGAGAGCTTCCGCGACGACCCGACGCGCCTGTTGCGGCTGGCGCGATACGCCGCTCGGCTCGGCTTCGCCGTCGAGGCCGCCACCGCCAGATTGGTCCGGACGTCGGTCGACGACGGTGCGCTGGAGACGGTGAGCGGGACCCGAATCGGCGCCGAGGTGCGGCTGCTGGCGCGCGAGCCGGATCCCGCGGCGGCGCTCGAGCAGCTCGCCGCGCTCGGCCTGGCGCCGGCGCTCGAGCTCGGTGACGGGGGGCACGCTCCGGGCCTCGTCCGCCGGGCGCTTGCGTTGCTGCCTGACGATGGCCGCCGCGACCTGACCGCGCTGGCCGCGGGCTGGCTCAACGTACCGGCGGCGCGGCTCGAGCCGCTGCTCGACCGGCTCGCGTTCCCCGCCGCCGACCGGACGGTGATCCTCCGCGCCGCCGCCGGGGCGGACGCGATGGCACGGCGTCTCGCGCACGCCGCGAGCGACTCCGAGATCGACCGCGCGATCGCCCAGGCCCCGCCCGAGCAGGTCGCGTTGGCCGGGGCGCTGGGGGCGGCCGAGGCTGCGGCGCGATGGCTCGAGCGGCTGCGCCATATCGAGCTCGAGATCAGTGGCGATGATCTCGCCGCGGCCGGTGTTCCCCGGGGACCGGCCATCGGCGCGGGCCTGCGGGCGGCCCGGGCGGCGAAGCTCGACGGCACGATCAGCGGGCGCGAGCAGGAGCTGTCCGAAGCACTCCGCGCCGCCGGACGCAGCGGATAGCCTGCGCTCGTGCTCGCGCGACCGAACTCGCTGCAATGGAGCGGCGCACCCGGCCATTACGAGGTCTACTACCTGACGTTGACCGACCCGCGGACGGGGGCCGGCCTGTGGATCCGCTACACGATGCTCGCGCCGCTGGCCGAGACCGGGGAGCGCGCCACCGCGGCGCTGTGGTTCCTGGTCATGGATCCCCGTGGCGAGGGCTCGACGCTCGCCCGCAAGGCCACGGTCCCGATCGGCGAGCTGCACGCCGAGCTCAACCCGTTCCGGCTGCAGATCGGCGCCGCGACGCTGTCCGACTATGGGATGTCGGGTGCGATCGACGACGTGGCCTGGGATCTGCGCTGGGAGCCCTGCAAGCGCTCCTATGAGCACGTCGACGGGCTGCTGCGACGCAGCGGCATGGCGAAGACGATCCTCGTCCTGCCCCACGCCGACCTGCGGGTGGAGGGAACGGTGACGCTCCCTGGCGAGCAGCTGACGCTCGGCGGAGCCCACGGGGGCCAGGCGCATCTCTGGGGCTCCAAGCACGCCAGCTCGTGGGCGTGGGTGCACTGCAGCGAGTTCATGACGGCCGAGGGGACGCCCGCCCCCGGGTCGTTCGTCGACGCTGTGTCGGTCCTCGTGCCGCGGTTCGGTCGCGAGGTCGGCCCGAGCACGCCGGTGCTCGGCCGGATCGACGGCCGCGACTTCCAGTCGACCTCACCGCTGCGGGTCCTGGCCAATCAGAGCACCTTCGCGCTCACCGGCTGGCGGTTCGAAGCGGTGGACGTCGGGCGCCGGCTGGTCGGCGAGATCGATGCCACCCGCGAGCAGATGGTCGGGGTGACCTACCGCGATCCTGACGGCGAGCCGGCCTACTGCTACAACAGCGAAACTGCCTCGATGCGCCTGCATCTGTTCGAGCGATCGCGGCAGGTGGGAGGCTGGTCCCTGCGGCAGACACTGGTGGCCCGCGGATGTGCGCACTTCGAATTCGGGGCTCGCGAGCCCGTGCCGGGTCTGGAGCTGATGACCACGTGAGGCTGCCGGAGCCATTCGCTACCCGGGGTGAGCACCTGGCGATCGACCTCGACCACGCCGAAGTGCTGTTCACCACGCGTCGTGGTGGCGTTTCCGCCGGTCCCTACAGCAGCTTCAACCTCGGACGCTTCACCGAGGACGACCCGGAGGCGGTGGAGCACAATCGCCGGTCGCTCGAGGTCGGGCTTCAGCGACGATTGGCCTTTGGCCGTCAGGTCCATGGCACCCATGTGCGATCGCTCCCCGATGGTGACCCCGCGGACACGGCAGAGCGGGAGGGCGCCGAGCGGCCGGAGGCCGACGGCCAGGCCACGGCCCGCCGCGATCTGGCCCCGATGGTCCTCACCGCAGACTGCCTGCCGATCGCGGTGGCGGGGGAGGGTGGAGTGGCGATGCTGCACGCGGGCTGGCGGGGACTCGCCGGTGGCGTCATCGCCGTCGGGGTGCGGGCACTGCGCGAGTTGGGCGCCGAGGGACCGCTGCTGGCGGCGATCGGCCCCGGCGCCGGCCCGTGTTGCTACGAGGTCAGCGACGAGGTGCACGAGGTGTTCGCCGCTTTCGACGCTCGTCGGGGTCACAACCTCGACCTGGCGGCGATCGCCCGCGCGCAGCTCGAGCAGGCCGGGGTCGGGACCGTGCATCACATCGGGCTGTGCACGATCTGCTCCGACCCGTCGTTGTTCTACTCGCACCGGCGCGATCGCGGGATCACCGGGCGCCAGGCGGGCGTGGCGTGGTTGAGCTGATCCACGGCCTCGACGCCGGCCGCGTGCGCGCCAACCTCGAGCGGATCCGCGTCGAGATCACCGCAGGGGCGGGCGCCGGGCGGGAGGTGGAGATCCTGGCCGCGGTCAAGTATCTGCCGGTCGAGGAGCTCGGGGTCCTGGCCGAGGCGGGGATCACCCTGGTGGGCGAGAACCGGGCCCAAGATCTGGCGGTCAAGGCCGACAGCGCTCCCGGCCGCTTCACCTGGGACTTCATCGGCCATCTGCAGAGCCGGAAGGTCCGCCAGGTGCTGCCCTACGTCCGCTACATCCACTCGGTGGCCAGCGATTCGGTGCTTGCCCAGCTCGAGCGCCACGGCACGCCGGAGACCGAGGTCCTCGTCGAAGTCAACGTCGCGGGGGAGGCGGCGAAGAGCGGCATCGCTCCCGAGGCCCTGCCGGCGTTTCTGTCCCGGTGCCCGGTCCGAGTCGTCGGTCTGATGACCATGCCGCCGCTGGCCGAGCGCCCCGAGGACAGCCGCCCGTGCTTCCGCCGGCTGCGTGAACTGGCGACCGAGCACGGCCTCCGTCACCTTTCGATGGGGACCAGCCAGGACTACCTCGTGGCGGTCGAAGAGGGCGCGACGATTGTGCGGTTAGGCTCAATTCTCTATGCATAGTCCCTTAACACGCCGATCACGCGTCATAATTGGCGGCAGGGAAAACCGGCGCGTCACCGAACCCCTCCCACGATCATGGCCTTTCGCGATACCTGGCACCGCACGCTCGTCTACTTCGGCTTGGCCGAGGACCACGAGTACGAGGAGGAGCTCGAGTCCTACCCGGAGCCGGAGGTCGAGCTCCAGGACACCTATCGCGAGCGCCCGAACGTCCGGCGCCTGAGCTCGCGGCGGCGGCGCGACGAGATCGACGACATCTTCGCCGACGACGTCGGCAGCGAGCGGCGGACGACCGCGCTGCGCCCAGTCGGCGGCGGCCGGGGCAACGGCCGCAACGGCGGCGACGTGCGCGTCCATTTCGTCGCCCCCAAGAGCTTCAACGATGTTCAGGACGTGGCGGACAAGTTCAAAGACGCGATCCCGGTGATCCTCAACCTCCAGGGCACCGACACCGATCTCTCCAAGCGGCTGATCGACTTCTCCAGCGGGCTCACCTACGCCCTCGATGGTGGCATGCAGCGGATCGCCGACAAGGTGTTCCTGCTCACGCCGCAGAACGTCGAGGTTTCGGCCGAAGAGCGCGCGCGCCTGGTCGAGAAGGGCTTCTTCAACCAGAGCTAGCGTTCCCCCCGGTAACGTTCCCGCCCATGCAAGTTGGGCTGATCGGCGCCGGGAACATGGCGCGCGCTCTGGCGCGCGGCTGGGGCGAGGCCGTGATCTGCTGTGACGGTGGGTCGGGCCGGGCATGGGCGCTGAGCCAGGAGCTCGGCGGCGAGGCTCTCGATTCCTGCCGCGCGGTTGCGCAGCGGTCCGACCTGGTGGTGCTCTGCCACAAGCCAAAGCAGCTGAGCACGGTGGCGGTGGAACTGGCCGGCGCGGTCCGGGTGGTGGCGTCGGTGCTCGGTGGCGCCTCGACGGCGATGCTCCAGGAGGCCTATCCGGGTGCCGCCGTCTTTCGCCTGATGCCGAACACCGCGGTGGAAGTGCGCCGCGGCGTGACGCTCTACGCGCCGGCACCGGGTGTGCCGGAGGCGCTGGAGAGCCGCGTGCTGGCGTTGTTCGAGCGGCTCGGCTCCGTGGTCCGGCTCGCCGAGGAGCAGATGGCCGCCGCGACCGCCGTCTCCGGCGTCGGGCCGGCGTATCAGGCGTTGCTGGCCGAGGCCCAGGTCGACGCCGCCGTGCGGCACGGGTTGACCCCGGCGATGGCCGGCCAGCTGGTGGCCGAGACGATGGCCGGAACCGCGGCGCTGCTCCAGGCGCGCAGCTATGACTCGCTCGCCGTCCGGCGGGAGGTGACCTCGCCCGGCGGCACGACCGCCCGCGGCCTGGCCGCGCTCGAACGCGCTGGCGTCCGCGCTGCCTTCGAGGACGCCGCCGACGCGGTCGTTGACGGTGGAAAGCGCTGATGTTGCTCGCCGCGGTCACTCGGGTGGACGTGGCCAACTACGTCAGCGCGTTGTTCTCCGTCTACATCCTGCTGATCTTCGTCTACATCCTGCTCAACCTGCTGTTCTCCTTCGGCGTGCGGCTGCCCTATTCACGCTGGTCGGACGCGTTGATGAACTTCCTGCGCGACGTGTGCGAGCCGTACCTGGGGATCTTCCGACGCTTCATCCCTCCAATCGGGATGTTCGACCTGACGCCGATCATCGCCATCTTCCTGCTCTACATCGTGCGGACGATCGTCGTCAACGCGATCGCCGGTTGAGTCACGTTCCGCAGGCCATGGCTGCTCCGGTCCCCGCAAGCTCGCGCGTGAGGACCGTCGCCCTGGCGCGGGCCGCCGCCGTGGTCGGGGCCGTGCTGATCCTCGACATCGTGACCAAGCACACCGTGGCCACGAGCACCGCCGCCGAGGAGAGCCGGAGCATCTTCCTCGGTGTGAGACTCGTGCACGTGCGCAACCGCGGGGTGGCTTTCGGCTTCCTCTCCGGCGGCGGCGTTCCGGTTCTCGTCGTCACGTTCGTCGCGCTTGTCCTGCTCGTCGCCTATCTGCTGAGGCGGCCCGACCGGTCCGGGCTGTGGCTCGCCACCGGCCTACTCGTCGGCGGCGCGCTCGGAAACCTCATCGACCGCCTGGCCCACGGCGCGGTGACCGACTTCATCAAGTTCCCGCTGTGGCCGGCCTTCAACGTCGCCGATATGGCCATCACCGTCGGCGTGCTGGCATTGCTGTGGGTACTGGAGGGTCCGCGTGGCCGCCCCAGATGATGCCCCGGCGCAATCGACCCTGCGCCTGGAGGCGACTAACGCCGACGTCGGGACGCGGCTCGATCGCTTTCTCGCTGGGCCGGTGGGCTCGCGGGCGCGGGCACAGGCGCTGATCGAGTCCGACCGGGTGCGGGTCGACGGCGCCCGGGCGCCCAAGCGCCATGCGCTCCAGGCCGGCGAAGTGATCGTCGTCGATGTGCACGAGGAGGTGCCCGAGGCGCCGGCCGCCGAGGCCCCGTACGAGATCGCCTACGAGGACGAGCACCTGCTCGTCGTTGACAAGCCGGCCGGCGTGGTCGTGCACCCGGCACGCGGCCACCGGACGGGAACCCTGGCTCAGGCTCTGGCCGCACGCGGCACCGGTGGCGGTGAGCCGTGGCGCGCGGGCATCGTTCACCGTCTCGACCGTGACACGTCGGGGCTGCTGGTGGTGGCGAAGACTGACGCGGTCCACCGAGCGCTGAAAGCGCTGCTCTCCGACCGCCACATCCGGCGCGAGTACCTTGCGCTGGTTGAGGGTCGGCCGCCGGCTCGCACCGGGACGATCGACGCGCCGATTGGACGCGACCGGCACGAGCGCACGCTGATGTCGCTCCAGACCGATGATCCGCGCGAGGCGCGCACCCACTTCGAGATCGTCACTGCCTTCGCCCAGACGACCCTCCTGCGCGTGGTGCTCGACACCGGTCGCACGCATCAGATCCGCGTGCACTTGGCGGCCATCGGTCATCCCGTGTGCGGCGACCACCAGTACGGCGGTCAGAGGCGCTACGGGCTCGAGCGCCAGTTCCTCCACGCCGCCCGGCTCGCCTTCACGCATCCGGTCACCGATCAGCCGCTCGATCTGAGCTCACCGCTACCGGCGGACCTGGCCGCGGCACTCGGGCTGGCGGGAGCCGCCGAGGCGGGTGGATGAGTGCCGGCGGGGCGGCCCGTCCAAAGCCGCCCCGCCGACGAGATGCGAACCGAGCCACCGGAGGTAGGGGAAGGGAGGTTCGGCCCGCGAAGCGAGTCTCCACCGAAGGTAGGGGAAGGGTGAGGACCCGCTGAACTCGAAAACGTACCGTGTTCGGCAAACTTGCGTAAACTTTTTTTCTTTCGTCCTTCGATCTCCACTCGTGAGGATCGCGCCCTGCCTTGGTAATACCGCCGAGGTCCGCGAACACGTGCGGGTGGTTGCTTTGCCAAAACTGACAAGGGAGTAGCAGTGGCTCAAATCGGAATTCAGGAGCTGCTGGAGGCCGGCGTTCACTTCGGCCACCAGACACGGCGCTGGAACCCCAAGATGCGGCGCTTCATCTTCGGGGAGCGCGACGGCAACTACATCATCGACCTGCTGCAGACGCAGGCGCTGCTGGAGGACGCGCGGCAGTTCGCTGCCGACCTCTCGCGTCGCGGCGGGACCGTCCTGTTCGTCGGGACCAAGAAGCAGGCCCGCGACGCCATCCGCGACACGGCCGAGGCGGCCGGGATGCCGTTCGTCAACCACCGTTGGCTCGGGGGCCTGCTGACGAACTTCCAGACGATCTCGCAACGGATCCGGCGGCTGCACGACCTCGAGCGCTACGAGACAGAGGGCCAGCTGCAGCTGCTTCCCACCCGCGAGCGCATGGCTGCTCAGGCCGACCTTGAGAAGCTGCGGGCGAACCTCGGTGGCGTCAAGAACATGCAGCGCGTCCCCGACGCGGTGTTCGTGATCGATCTCAAGACCGAGGCCATCGCCGTGCGCGAGGCGCAGCGGCTGCGGATCCCGATCATCGGGCTCGTGGACACCAACTGCGATCCCGACGGGATCGACTACGTGATCCCCGGCAACGACGACGCGATTCGCTCGTGCCTGACCATCACCAAGGCGATCGGCGACGTCGTCGCCGAGGGCTACGGCGCCTTCCGCGCCGAGGAGGAGCGCGCGCGGCTCGAGCGCGAGCGTCAGGAGGCCGAGGAACGGGCCCGCCGCGAGGCCGAGGAGCAGGCGCGCCGCGAGGCCGAGGAGCAGGCCCGCCAGGAAGCGGAGGAGAAGGCCCGCCAGGAAGCGGAGGCAGCGGCCGCCGAGGCCGCGACTCCCGCCGCCGAGGCCGCGACTCCCGCCGCCGAGGCCGCGACTCCCGCGGCTTCCGCCAGCGAGCCGGCGGCAACGCGCGCTGAGCCGGAACCCCCGGCCGCGGCAGAGACCGGAGCCGCTCCTGAGCCGACGCCGGAGGAGAGCGTGCCGACCCCTGAGCCCGACGCGGCCGCCGCGCCCGCCGAAGACGAGAAGGCGTAGGAGACTTGATGACTGAGATCACTGCACAGGACGTAAAAGCACTGCGCGACCGCACCGGTGCGGGAGTGCTGGCCTGCCGGGAGGCGCTCACCGAGGCCAACGGCGACGTCGAGCGCGCGGTGGAGATCCTCCGCGCCAGCGGAGCGGCCCAGGCGGCCAAGCGCGCCGGCGCCGAGGCCCGCGAGGGTGTGGTTCAGAGCTACATCCACGCTGGTAACAAGATCGGCGTGCTGGTCGAGGTCGACTGCCAGACCGACTTCGTGGCCCGCAACGAGCAGTTCGTCGAGTTCGCCCGGGACCTCGCTCTGCACATCGCCGCCGCTGCGCCGCTCGCGCTGACCGAGGAGGAAGTGCCGGTCGAGGACCGCGAGCGCGAGGAGCGGATCGCCAGCGAGCAAGCGGCCGACCGCCCCGAAAACGTGCGCGAGCGGATCGTCACCGGCAAGCTCGACAAGTGGCTCGACGAGGTCGTCCTGCTCCGCCAGAAGCACGTCAACGAGGACAAGCACGGCGGCAAGACGATCGAGGAGCTGCGCGCCGCCCTGTCAGCCGAGACACGGGAGAACGTCGTAATCAGGCGCTTCTCGCGCTTCGCCGTCGGTGGCTGAGCCGGTGAGCTCGGCCGGCGAAACCGCGGCGCCCGTCTATCGGCGGGTGCTGCTGAAGCTGTCCGGCGAGGCGCTGATGGGGGAGCTGCAGTACGGCACCGACCCCAGCCGCGTGGCGGCGATCGCCGACGAGGTGGCGGCGATCCATCACCGTGGTGTGGAGGTGGCGATCGTCGTCGGTGGCGGCAACATCTACCGCGGCCTCGCCGCAGCAGCCCGCGGCATGGACAGGGCCACCGGTGACTACATGGGCATGCTGGCTACTGTGCTCAACGCGCTCGCGCTGCAGGACGCGCTCGAGAAGCAGGACGTGCCCACGCGCGTTCAGTCGGCGATCACCATCTCCGAGGTGGCCGAGCCGTACATCCGGCGCCGGGCAATGCGCCACCTGGAGAAGGGCCGCGTGGTCATCTTCGCCGCTGGCACCGGCAACCCGTTCTTCACCACCGACACCGCCGCCGCCCTGCGAGCTGCCGAGCTGCACGCGGAGGTGGTGCTGATGGCCAAGAACAACGTGCAGGGGGTTTACACGGCGGATCCGGCACGGGACCCCGATGCCGAGTTCATTCCCGAGATCACCCACAAGGACGCCCTGACGCGAGGGCTGCAGGTGATGGACTCGACCGCCTTCGCACTGTGCATGGACAACAACCTGCCGATCATCGTCTTCAACATGAGCGACGGGAGCAACATCGACAAGATAGTGTCCGGCCAACGCGTGGGCACCCTGGTACGGACATGAGCGAGCTGACCGACGAGCTGATCGGCGACGCGCGCCAGCGCATGACCAAATCGGTGGAAGCGATCAAGCACGAGTTCGGAAGCGTGCGCACCGGCCGGGCCAGCCCGGCGCTACTCGACCGCATCAACGTCGACTACTACGGTGCCGTCACGCCGCTCAAGCAGCTGGCCACAATCAGCGCCCCCGAGCCGCGGCTGCTGACCATTCAGCCGTACGACAAGAGCTCGATCAAGGCGATCGAGCGCGCGATCCTCGAGTCCGACATCGGGCTCACCCCCAACAACGACGGCAGCCTGATCCGCCTTTCGGTGCCCGAGCTGACCGAGGAGCGCCGGCGCCAGCTGGTCAAGATCGTCCGGCACATCACCGAGGATGGCCGGGTGGCGATCCGCAACATCCGCCGCGACGTGATGCACGACCTGCGGGAGCTCAAGGAGGCCGGGGAGGCCGGATCAGACGACGAGCATCGCGCCGAGGTCGAGCTGCAGAAGGTGACCGACGCCCGGATCGGCGAGCTGGACGAGCTGCTGGGGCAGAAGGAAGCAGAGATCCTCGAGGTCTGACGTGGCCCGTGCGCAGGACGGCCAGCCGGACGAGGCGCGGGCCCGCTACGTCGCGATCATCACCGACGGCAACGGCCGCTGGGCCCAGGCCCGGGGGCTCCCGGTGATCGCCGGCCACGAGGCGGGCGCCGACGTCGTCAAGGCCCGCCTCCGCGACGCGGCGGAGTTCGGCATCGACGAGCTGACGGTGTACTCGTTCTCGACCGAGAACTGGAGCCGCTCCGCGGAGGAGGTGGCCGGCCTGATGGACATGTTCGAGCGCCGGCTGGCGGTGGAGACGCCAGAGCTGCACGCCGAGGGGGTGCGCATGCGGTTCATCGGCCGCCGAAGCGACCCGGTGCCGCCGCATCTCATCGAGCGGATGGCCTGGGCGGAGGAGCTAACCGCCGACAACCAACGGATCACGCTGTTCGTGGCGTTCAACTACGGCGGCAGGGCGGAGATCGTCGACGCAGCGCGAACCTTTACCCGGGGGGACGAGGCCGAGTTTCGTGCCCACCTGTACGCACCTGAGATGCATGACCCGGATCTGATCATTCGCACGAGCGGCGAGCAGCGAATCTCCAATTACCTCCTCTGGCAGGGCGCCTACTCGGAGCTCGTGTTCCGCGACGAGCTGTGGCCGGACTTCTCACGCGAGGCGTTCGAGGCCAGCCTCGAGCAGTTCGCCAGCCGTAGGCGCCGCTTCGGGGGGCGGTAACGGTGCCGCAGACGCGGCGCCCGAGCGCGCCGGCCCAACACCGCCGCCGGCCCCCGCCAGCCGAGAAAGCCCCGCGCCGCCGCGGTGGCGGCTCGGATCTCTTCTCCCGGATCCTGGTCGCCGTTCCGGCTGCGGTCGTGGCGCTCGTGTTCATCGACCTCGGCGGCCTTGCCTTCGCGCTGTTCATGGCCGCGATCGGCTGCATCTGCCTGCACGAGCTCTACGGCATGCTCGGACGCTGGCGGCCGGTGCCGCTCGTCGGCTTCGCCGCTCTGATCGGCATGGTCCTCGCCGCCCGCTATGGCGGCCAGACCCGCGTGCTCGAGGTCGCGATGGCCACGATCCCGGTGCTGTTCATCGCCATGCTGTTTCGTGGCGTGCACGCGCACGCCACGGTTACGATCGCCGGGACCCTTCTTGGCGTGTACTGGATCGGCTTTGCCTTCGCCCACGCGGAGCTTCTGCGCGAGCTCCATCACGGCAACGCGGTCATCATCGACATCCTGATCGGCACCTTCCTCGGTGACACCGGCGCCTACCTCGGCGGCCGCCTGTTCGGCCGCCGGCCACTGGCTCCGTCGATCTCGCCCAACAAGACGGTGGAGGGTCTGTTCTGCGGGATGTTCATCGCGATCCTGTCGGTGTTCTTCGCTGGCCTCTACCAGGACTGGCTGACCCAGGGGGATGCGCTTCTGCTCGGCCTCGCGGTGGCGGTGCTCGGCCCGCTCGGCGACCTGTTCGAGTCGATGATCAAGCGTGACGCGGGGACCAAGGACACGGGCTCGCTGTTCGGTCCCCATGGCGGCGCGCTTGACCGCCTCGACGCGGTGATCTTTACCGTCGTCGCCGGGTATTACATTTGGCTCGCGGTGATGCAGTAGTGCGGGAGGTGGTAGTACGAATTCCCCGGATCGCGGTGGAGGATGTGCTGGACCGGCTCCTGCCGATGCTTCCCGGCGGGGTTCGGGAGCGCCGCAGCGGCGGCTACGTCGAGCTGGCCATTCGTGGGGACGACCTGCCGCCCATCAGCGAGCTCGAGCGGGCGGTCGGGCGCTGGCCTCATCTGATCTCCGAGCGCGAGATCGCCAGCGACTGGCGTGAGCGCCGACAGGGCGACTACCGCGAGGAGGTGATCGGCGGCCGCGTCGTCGTCCGGCCGGCATGGGCGCCGCGTCCCGGCCCAGGGTTGATCGACATCCAGCTCGAGGAGGGCCCGGCGTTCGGCGCCGGTGGGCACCCGACGACGAAGACCTGCCTCGAGCTGTTGCTCGAGCTCGAGCCCACGGGGGCATTCGCCGACCTCGGATGCGGCAGCGGGGTCCTGGCGATCCTCGCTGCCCGCCTGGGCTGGGAACCGGTCACCGCGATCGACCTCCAGCCGGCCGCCGTGGATGCGGTGCGGGCCAACGCCGGCCTGAACGATGTCGAGCTCACCGCCGTCATCGCCGACCTATCGGTGCAGCCGCCACCGCCAGCCGACGGATTTGCCGCCAACGTTCCATCCGCACTGCACGAGCGGGTTGCCGCCGGCTGGCTGGGACAGCCGCCGAGGGCCGGGGTGCTGAGCGGTTTCTGGCCCGCCGAGGCCGATCGCGTGGTCGAGGCCTACGCCGCGGCCGGACTGTGGGAATGGCGGCGGCTCGAACGCTCGGGGTGGACAATCGTCGAGGTTCGCCGGTGAACGTCTTGCTTTCTCGGCAATAAGACGAAACACTCCGGGCACAGGGGCAGCGGTCCGCTGCCATGAACCGGGGGACCACCGGGGGAAACATGGCTGAATACATCAAGTTCCGTCTGGCTGCGGCGAAGGTCGGGGTCTCAATGGCGCTGTTGGCGCTGATCAGCGGGGTTGCGGAGCGCGCCAAGGCCGCCTCTCCGCACGCCACCGCCTCGCCGGCATCGGCGCAGGGCTTCCTGAAGATCAAGGGGCTGAGCAGCGCCATCGGCTCGGACTTCCTCAAGATCGAGCAGAAGATCTACAAGCTGAACTCATCGCTCTCGGGCTTCGAGAGCAAGCTGCTGAAGTTCGAGAAGGTCCTCTCCAACAACTACTACTCAGCTCAGAAGGCCGACCGGACCTTCCTGAAGATCGACAAGGCCAATGCGGAGTTCCTGAAGATCACCGATGCCAACGCGCAGTTCCTCAAGATCACGGACGCCAACAACAGGTTCGTCCAGGGAAGAGGCGGAGTCATCTCGGCAACCGGGGCGCTCGGCAACCAAAGCCCTGTGGGCACCTTCAGCCCGATGATGGGAGACGGCTCGGTGCGCGTGCTGATCGGCCTCCTCAGGAACGACACGGGGGCTCTCGTTCCGGCGGTGCAGCTCGAGAACGACACCAATGCTTCGATCAACTTCACGTTCAACGGCGATGGCACGCTCGCCCCCGGCTCGACGACGACGCTCGGGCCCCATGGGTCTGGCCAGGACACCGCCGCCCTGCTTCCAGCCGTCCAGAAGCCCGACAGCCCGGGCGGCCAGCTCGACATCCAGCTGTTCGGCGGCGGCGGTGGCGCGGGCAGGGTGTGGACGGTGACGGTCAGCACCGTCCCCGGCGGCGCCGGCGGCAATTCGTTCGTCGGCCAGATGCTGATCGGCCTGCTCTGAACGCGCCGCCCCACCGCCAGCTCGCCTCGCCGGTCCCCGAGCAGACCGGCGGCGCTGGGCTGGTCCTGTCGGCCTCCAAGGAGCTCGAGCCGGGCTCCCGGGCGATGCTGCTGTTCGCCGAGGGGTTGTTCCGCCTCGACGTGACGATCGCCGGCGACACGCTGCGCACGGTGGTGCGCAACCTCTCCACCGGCGAGCTGACCATGGGCCCGGCGGGCGGGGACTTGCCGAGCCTCGGGATCGGCGAGGTCGAGGTCTACGAGCCCGCGCACTCAGAGCTCCTGTTCTCGCTCGGCTCGGGTGCCGACACGGTCGTGGTCAGCGTCCAGCTGGCCACGCTGCGGTTCGGCGACCGCGGCACGATCCGGGTGACCGCTCAGGCTATCCTGCGCGGACCGGCCGCTCCGCCGGTGCAGACCTAGACGCAGACCGGCCCAGGGGTCCCCGATCCGTTTCCGATCGCGACCTTAGAATCAGGGACGTGCCCCGCCGCCTCGCCATTCTGGGCTCCACGGGCTCGATCGGCGTACAAGCCCTCGACGTTGTCTCCCGGGCGGCGGAGGGCGAGCTCGACGTCGTCGCGCTCAGCGCATCCCAGGCCTGGGAGCCGCTGGTCGAGCAGGCGCGCCGTCACGGCGTCGGCCGGATCGCCCTCGCCGAGCCCGACGCCGCCGCGCTGGCCGCTGAGGCGTGGACCGAGGGTGAGGTCCTCTCCGGGCCCGACGGCCTGCTCGGTCTGATCACCGAGTGCGAGTGCGACATGGTCCTCAACGCGATCGTCGGCTCGGCCGGTCTCGTGCCGACGGTGGCCGCGCTCGGCGAGGGGATCGACCTGGCGCTGGCCAACAAGGAGTCGCTGGTGGTCGGCGGCGAGCTCGTCACCGAGCTGGCTCAGGCCACGGGCGCGGCCATCATCCCCGTCGACTCAGAGCACTCAGCCCTGCACCAGCTGATGGCCGCCGAACCCGCCGGCACGGTCGATCGGCTGATCCTCACCGCGTCGGGCGGGCCCTTCCGGGGCCGGAGCGCGGAGGAGCTCGAGGACGTCACGATCGAGCAGGCGCTGGCCCATCCGACCTGGGCGATGGGCGGGAAGATCACAATCGATTCGGCCACCCTGATGAACAAGGGGCTCGAGCTGATCGAGGCCCACCACCTGTTCGGCACTCCATACGACCGGATCGACGTCGTCGTCCACCCGCAATCGATCATCCACAGCCTGATCCAGCTCTGCGACGGCGCCACCCTGGCCCACCTCGGCTATCCCGACATGCGGGTGCCGATCTCCTACGCGCTGCACTATCCCGAGCGGGTCGACGTGCCGGTGGCGCCGCTCGACCTGGCTGCGATCGGCGCGCTCACCTTCGAGCCGCCGGACACCGAGACCTTCAGCTGCCTGCGGCTGGCACGGGAGGCCGGGGTCACCGGCGGAACGGCACCGTGCACGCTGAACGCCGCCAACGAGGTCGCCGTCCACGCCTTCCTGGCCGGGCGGCTGCGCTTCGCGGACATCGCCGCAGTGATCGAGCAGACTCTGGACGCCCTCCCCGGCGGCCGGGTACATTCCTTCGAGTCCCTCGGCGTGGCCGACGGTCGGGCCCGGGCGGTCGCCGCCGAGCTGGCCGCGGAGCGCTCCACGCGGGCGTGAGCCAGTTCTTAACGGGCTCTCATCGCCACCTGCCACACTGGATCGCTGTGTCATACGTGCTCGCGTTCCTGGGCTTTGCTGCCCTGATCATCCTCCACGAGTTCGGCCACTTCACCGCCGCCAAGGCCGTGGGGATGCGGGTCGAGCGCTTTTCGCTGTTCTTCGGGCCGATGCTGTTCAAGGTCCGCCGCGGCGAGACCGACTACGGGATCGGGCCGATCCCGCTCGGTGGCTACGTGAAGATCACCGGAATGAACCCCAACGAGGAGATCCCTCCCGAGGCGGTTCCACGGGCCTACTACAACCAGCCGGTGTGGAAGCGGATCGTGGTCATCCTGGCTGGTCCCGGGGTCAACCTCCTGATCGCCTTCGCGATCATCTGGGGGCTGTTCCTCGCCAATGGCGAGGCGGTGATCAGCAAGCGCGTCGCGGTGGTTCAGACCGGCACCCCCGCGGCCACGGCGCTCGTCCCGGGCGACCTGCTCGTCTCGGTCGACGGCGTCCGCGGCACCCCTGATCAGCTCCGCAACCAGCTCGGTACGCACCGGTGCGCCGGGGTCCAGGTCAACGGTTGCCTGGCTGCCACGCCGGCGCGGATCACCGTGCGCCGGGACGGGCGGCTGCTCACCTTCGACCTGCGTCCCCGCTACAGCGCCCAGGACCACCGCCCGCTGGTCGGCTTCGCCTTCGACTCCACCTCGCATCCGGTGGGCCCAGGACGGGCGGCGTCGCTCACCGTCACCGGGATGTGGAACGTGACCACGCAGACGGTGTCCACGATCGCCCGGATCTTCGAGCCGCAGGCCCGCAAGCAGCTCAACGGCGTGGTCGGCGGCTACACGGTCACCCAGGAGTCCTTCGCCCACTCGACGACGCTCGCGCTCCAGGTGCTTGCGCTGATCTCGCTGTCGCTGGCGGTGATCAACCTGTTTCCGTTCCTGCCCCTCGACGGGGGCCACGTGTTCTGGGCCGTGGCGGAGAAGATCCGCGGCCGTCGGATCCCCTTCGAGGTGATGGAGCGCGCCGGCGTGGTCGGCTTCGTGGTGATCCTGCTGCTGTTCGTGATCGGGCTGAGCAACGACATCTCCACCCTCAGCGGCAAGGGCTTCAACGTCCCGCACTGAGGCGCCCGGGCCCGGACGCGCTACCGCGGCGCTGCGATAGCGTTAGCGGCGAATTTCCCTGGACACGAAGCGGAGGAACGAATGGAAAGCAGCACGATCTCGCAGGCGGCAGGGCGGTCGGTGGACGCGCCCACCGTGACCGAGGCGCTGCGCCGCACCGCGGCGAACAACCCCGAGATCATCGCCGTTCGCACCGCCGATGACAGCGTCTCGCTCAGCTGGTCGGAGCTGCTCGGACGCGTCGACGCGCTGGCCGCCGGGCTGGCCGGGTTGGGCGTGAGCCGCGGGGACACGGTGGCGATCATGCTCGGCAACCGGCCCGAGTTCCACATCGCCGACCTCGCCTCCGCGATGCTCGGCGCGACTCCGTTCTCGATCTACACCACCTATCCGGCGGAGGAGATCCGCTACCTGTGCACCGACGCCGCCTCGCGGGTGGCGATCATCGAGCAGGAGTTCCTGCCCGTCGTGCTCGAGGCGCGCAGGGACCTGCCCAGGCTCGACTACGTGATCGTCGTCGACGGCGACGCGCCTGAGGGGACGCTGGCACTCAGCGACGTCGAGGGCTCGAATTCGGGGTTCGACGTCGCCGCCGCGGCGGCGGAGATCGGCCCCGACGACATCCTCACGCTGATCTACACCTCGGGTACCACCGGGCCGCCCAAGGGCGTGCAGCTCTCCCACCACAACATCATGGTCTCCGCGGCGGCGATCGAGGAGATCATCCCGCTCCAGCCCGGCGGACGGCTGATCTCGTGGCTGCCCGCCGCGCATATCGCCGAGCGCATGGCCCACCACTATGTCCCGACGATCTACGCGGGCACGATCACCTGCTGTCCCAACCCGCGTGAGGTGGTCACGTTCCTGCCCCAGGTGCGCCCGACCTGGTTCTTCGCCGTTCCACGCATCTGGGAGAAGCTGAAGGCCGGCCTCGAGGCGATGCAGGCCGGTGCGCCCCCGGAGCAGCGCGAGCAGATCCAGGCCACGATGCAGGCCGCCATCGAGCGCGTGCGGCTGCAGCAGCGCGGCGAGCCGGTGCCCGAAGAGCTCGAGGCGCGGGTAGCCGCCGCCGACGAGCAGATGTTCTCCAAGCTGCGCGAGATGCTCGGCCTCGATCAGGTGATCGCGGTCAACGTCGGCGCGGCGCCGACCCCGGTCGAGGTGCTCGAGTTCTTCCACGCCCTGGGGATCGAGCTGGCCGAGCTGTGGGGGATGTCCGAGACCTGTGGCTTTGGCACCTGCAACCGCCCCGGTGCGGTGAAGATCGGCACCGTCGGCCCCGCGTCGCCGGGCGTGGAGCTGAAGATCGCCGACGACGGCGAGCTGCTCGTCCGCGGCGAGTTCGTCATGCTCGGCTATCGCAACCAGCCCGAGAAGACCGCGGAGGCGGTCGACGGTGACGGCTGGCTGCACACCGGCGACATCGGCGAGATCGACGAGGACGGCTACCTGAAGATCGTCGACCGCAAGAAGGAGCTGATCATCAACGCCGCGGGCAAGAACATGTCGCCGGCGAACATCGAGGCGGCGGTCAAGGTCGGCAGCCCGTTGATCGGCCAGGCCTGCGCCATCGGCGACCGACGGCCCTACAACACCGCGCTGATCGTGCTCGACGCCGATTACGCGCCGCAGTGGGCGGCCCAGAACGGGCTTGAGGGCAAGGGCCTCGACGAGCTCGCGAGCGAGCCGGCGGTGATCGAGGCGGTGCAGGCGGGGATCGACGAGGCCAACAGCCACCTCGCCCGGGTCGAGCAGATCAAGAAGTTCACCATTGTCGCCGGCGACTGGATGCCGGGCGGAGAGGAGCTGACCCCGACCATGAAGCTCAAGCGCAAGCCGATTGCGGTCAAGTACGGGGCCGAGATCGAGGCGATGTACGCCTAACGGCCTGCCTGGATCGAGCGCCACAACAGCTCGACCGGGTGGTGGATCGGCAGCGGCCGGCCGAGCTCGCGGAGCTGGAGGTCGAGCTGAGCGGCGCAGCCGGGGTTGCCGGCGGCGATCGCCTGCGCGCCCGTGTCGAGCAGATAGCGGGCCTTGCGGGCGCCGAGGTCGGCCGCCGCGCGCGGTTGCACGAGGTTGTAGATCCCGGCCGATCCGCAGCATACGTCGGGCTCCGTCGCCACCTCGAGCAGCTCCAGCTCCGGGATTGACTGAAGCAGCGCCCGGGGCTCGGCCCGCACGCCCTGGGCATGGGCGAGGTGACAGGCATCGTGGTAGACGACGCGCAGCGGCAGGGCACCGCGCGGCGCGCGGGCTGGGGTCTCGGCCAGCAGCTCGCTGACGTCCCGGACCCGGGAGCAGAAGCCGTGGGCCTCCGGCGTGCCGAGCAGCTCGCCGTACTCGCGCATCGCGGCGCCACAGCCGGCGGCATTGACGACGACGTGGTCGAGGGGACCGAGCGCGGTGAAGGCGTCGATCGTCGCCTGGGCCCGCGCGAGTCCGGCTTCCTCCTCGCCGGCATGCAGTTCGAGCGCGCCGCAGCAGTCCGGCGCTGCGGGTGCGAGCACCTCGTAGCCCTCGGCGGCGAGCGCGCCCACGCTCGCCCGGTGGACGTCGGCGAAGAACACGCGCTGCACGCAGCCGAGCAGCAGCCCGATCCGCCCCCGCGGCTTGCCGACGGCCGGCGTCCGCACGGGAATCCCGGTGCGGCGGGTCTCCCGCAGCGGTGTGCGGGGCGCGACCCGGGCGAGGGCCGCGGCGCGCTCGGGCAGTCGCTCGGCGCCGAGCTTGCGCGAGGCCGTGAGCATCGGCGCGAGCGCGCGCAGCCGGCGAGGATGGGGGAGGGTCTCGAACAGGAGCCGCCGCAGCGCGCGCTCGGCCCGCGGGCGGCGGTGGTGGCGCTCGACCTGGGGGCGCACCCGTTCGATCAGCCGGTCGTAGCGCACCCCGGACGGGCAGGCGCTTACGCAGGCCATGCAGCCGAGACAGCGGTCGAAGTGGGTGACCATCTCCGGCGAGAGCGTCTCGGCCCCCTGCAGCGCCTCATCGATGAGCACGATCCGCCCCCGGGGGGAGTCGGCCTCCTGGGCCCACAGCACGTACGTCGGGCACGAGTCGAGGCAGAAGCCGCAGTGGACGCAGTCGGCAATGACCGACTGCTCGGGTGGTCGGTGAGTGTCGAACGCCGGCACGAACCTCCAGCCGCGGACTCTAGCTCAGGGCCAGCCGGACGACCCGGCTGTAGAGCCACGAGCCACCCGGATCGGGCCAGGCGAGCCGCAACGATCCGCTTCCCGGCGGTTTCACGCGGACATCGAAGTAGCCGCGTGCACTCCGGATCGGGACGGTCGCGATCGTCTGCCAGTGGCCGTCCCGGCCGCGGAGGATCTGGATCCCAACGTGCTGCGGTCCGGGCGCGTTGTGGGCCGGGCGCACGCATCCCCACACCTCGACGCGGTGCCCGTGGGGGACCGTTGTGCGCGGCAGGAAGATCGGCATGCGGTAGGCGCTGTAGGTGGGGAGCCTCCTGCCGCTGTACAGAATCAGGCCGGTGGCGAAGCCGCCGAGCTCGGGGACGTTGACCCTCGGGTTCGGGTCCCGGAGCAGGAACTGCATCGTCGTCGCCAGCCGAGGGTTGCGCCAGCTGAGGTACTCGCTCCAGTTCAGGTAGTACGCGGCTGTCGCCGGGGAGACGAAGTGACCAGCGGGGTTGGGCGGGTTGGTGATGTAGCCGTATTCGGTGTTGTAGATCGGGAACCGGGTGCGCGACCCGTAGATCTGCTGCAGGCGATCGAGGATGCGCCCGAGGCCGGGAATCTCGTTGAACTCGACGTAGTTCGGGTCCTTCGAGTCGGCCTTCGCGGGGGGCAGGTTGAGCGGGTACGGGTGGATGGCGAAGCCGGTCGCCAGGAACAGCGCCGGGTGCTCGGCCCGGAACCGCGCGGACGCCGTCGCTCCTGCCGGGCAGCCGTCGCGCCGGGCTGCGGCGCCGCGCAGACGCCGGTAACCGCCGTCGACGCAGTAGAGCGTGCGCGTGAACTCGAGCGGCTTGGTGGTGGAGAAGTCGCCCGGCAGTCCCTCGGGCCACTGGGGCGTGACCGGACCCTGGAGACCGCGGGGGGAGAGATTGCCGATCAGGATCGCGTCGTGACCGTGACCGGTGGGTTGGAGCGCGCCCCAGGCCGCGTCGAGCAGATTCCTGTACATCCGCGGCGCGGTGCGCACCTTCGACCCGTGGGTGGCCTGGGGGGCGAGCTCCTCGCCGAAGTTCGGCTCGTTCCAGAGCTCCCACATCCGCACCGGCGGCAACGGCGCGCACGGCCGGCACGGCCGGTAGCGGCCGCTGTAGCGCATGCCGACCGCCCGCGCGAAGCTTCCGAACGCGCGCGCCGAGGGCATCCATTCGGGATACGGACGACCGCCCGGCGGGTTCGGACCCGTGGCCCAGAGCGGCGCGCCTCCGCCGAGCACGAAGTCGACGGCGATCCCGTCGGTCCGCGCGTCCTGCACGATCCGGTCGTAGGGGAGCCAGTTGCCCGGGGCGTAGGCGGCCGGATCGGCGCCGTCGAACTGGCGCGGTGGAGTCCGCGACTGTGGGTCGGGTGCGATCCCATTCCAGAACACCGCCACCCGGACAACGCCCGCGCCGAGGCTGCGCAGCGTCGCGAGCGTGCCCGCTGGATCTGTCATGACGCTCGGACCCGCCTGGAACATAGCGAGCTGGCCGGTCGAGGCGCGGGCGGGCGGCGCGGCGCTCAGCATGGCTGCCGTGAGCGCCGCAAGTGTTGCTACCGCCGCCGCGCGCACGCCGCTAATGGACCTTGATGCCCACGGTCCGGCTGTCGATCGTCTCACCGTTCGGGTATTGCCATTGCAGGCGGACCAACCCGCTCGATGCGAACCTCACCCGCACGTCGAAGTAGCCGCGGGCGCCGTGGATCGCGACCGTGGAGACGGTCCGCCAGCTTCCCCTGGAACCCGCCTGGAACTGGATCTGCACGTGCTGCAGGCCGGGCACCGTATGAGCAGGACGCACGCAGCCCCAAACCTCCAGCGACTGGCGGCGGCTGGTGGTGGTCTGCGGCAGGTACAGCGGCATGCGATACGCCGTATAGCTTGGCTTCTGCCTGCCGCTGAAGAACAACAGGCCGGTGGCGAAGCCGCCCTTTCCGTACTGGGTCTTGGCCGCCGGATTCGGGTCGTAGAGCAGATATTGGTCCGTGCTCGCAATCTGCTGGTAGCGCCAGCTCAAATACTCGGCCCAGTTGATGTAGTACGCGGCAGTGTGGGGGGAGACGAAGTGCTGGTGACCGAAGAATGTGCTCGGGTTCGGCGGATTCGTCTCGTACCCGTACTCGGTGTTGTAGACGCCGAGTCGCTTGTGTGAGCCATAGGCGCCGGTTACCCGGTTAAGGGCGGTGACCATCCGCGGGATCTCGTTGAACTCGACGAAGTTGGGGTCCTTGGAGTCGGCCTGCATCGGCGGCAGGTTGTACGGATATGGGTGGATCCCGAATCCGCTCGCGTTGAACAGCGCCGGGTTCGCCGCGCGGAATGCCCCGGCCCTGACCGCCGGGCAGCCGGCCGCCCTGACCGCCTTGCCCGTGAGCGGCTTGTACGAGGAGTTGACGCAGAACAGCGCGCGCAGGAAGTCGATCGGCCTCGAGGTCAGATATGCGCCCGGGTGTGCCTCGCCGCGCGCCGAGAGGCTTCCGTCCACGATCGTGTCGTGGCCGTGACCGGTCACCTGAAGCGACGTCCAGGCCGCGGAGAGCATGCTTCGGTACAGACCCGGCGAGACGAGGACGTGCCGGACCTCCTGGGGCGAGAGCGAGGGTCCCCAGTTCTCCTCGTTCCAGATCTCCCAGAAGTGTACAGTCGGGTAGCGCAGGGCAACGGCTTTGACGAACTGCCCGTAGGCGGAGGCCGACGGGGACCAAGACGCTCGGTACCGGCCCTTGGTCGGTGCGCCCGGATGCCGCGCCCACAGGGGCGGGTCGCCGGCGATCAGCAGGTCGACCGCGATGCCGTCGGCGTTGGCGTCGCGCACGACCGCGTCGTACGGCGCCCACGCCGCAGACGAGTACGCCGTCGGCTCGTTCGCGATACCGGCGAACCCCGTCGGCTCGGTGAGCGAGTCTGACTCCGGGGCGACGGTGCTCCAGTGAATCGTCAGCCGGATCACACCGACGCCGAGGCTCTTCAGCGTGGCGAGCGTGCCGGCCGGGTTGGTCAGAACATGGGCGTCGTCGCCGAGGATGGCGACCTGATTGGACGAGGCGGCTGCTGGAGCAGGCGCCCGCAGCAAGGGTCCCAGCAATGCCGCAGCGACGGCGGGAACGAGGAGCAGGACGAGTGGACGAAGTCGGAGCGGTAAGCGCACGGATAGACGAACAGACGGAGACAGGGAAAGTTGCGGGACTGTCAGATTCCTGACACGAACAGCCCGGGATTGCAAGCGCCGGCGGGATCGAAGCGGGCCTTGACCTGCTCCATCAGCCGAAGCGCCGGGCCCTCGGCCGGGCCCCAGGGGGAGAGCGCCGCGCGCGCCTCCGCGGGCGCGTCGAGGATGACCGAGGCCGCGCCCGCGGGCAGTTCGGACCGCAGGCGGGTGATCGATCCGGGATCAATGCTGACGTAGCTCGTGCCGAGCGCCGCCCGGCCGACGAGCGTCCCGCCGCACGCGCGGACGGCTCCGACGATCTCCGGCAGGGCGCTCGGCAACGCGCCCACGCGGACGATCGCGCCGTCCCGCGAGCGCTGCGCATCAGACTGGCCCGCCCATAGCGTCTCGTCATCCTCGACGATCTCGACGCCGTCGAGGCCCGCGCCGGCCATGAGCTCGGCGACGCGCCGGATGCGCCGGCCGGCCGCTGCCCCGGCGCAGCGGGCGAGCAGCCGTCCGTGCCCGGCGCTCCAGGCGACGTCGAGCGACTCGAGCTCGAGCGGCGCGGCGGCGAGCAGGCGGGCGCCCTCGGCGAGCGCCGCCGGGTCCCCGGTCGCGCCGGCGACAGACATCGTGGCGACCGGCCGGGGGTGGAGGCGTACGGTGGCGGCGAGGATCAGCCCGAGCGTGCCGAAGGAGCCGGAGAACAACTTGCCGAGGTCATACCCGGCGACGTTCTTGATCACCTTTCCGCCTGAGCGGGCGACGGTGCCGTCGCTGAGCGCGACCGTGAGACCGAGGACGAGGTCGCGCGGGGCGCCGTACCGGTGGCGCAGCGGCCCGCTGTCGGCGGTGGCGATCACGCCGCCGATCGTCGCCGTGGGTCCGTCGAGGCCGAGCGATGGGTCGAGGGCGAGCATCTGCTCGGCGGCGGCGAAGCGCTTCTGGGCGGCGGCGAGCGGGACCCCGGCCTGGAGGACCGCGGTGAAGTCACCGACGTTGTGCTCGACGATCTCGTTCAGCGCGGCGGTGCTCAGCTCGAGGGCGGGCATGGCGACGACGTTGCCCCATTGCAGCTTGCTGGCGCCGCCGCGGCAGCGGACCGAGCGGCCCTCGGCCGCGGCGGCTGCGAGCGCCGTCGCAGCGGCCTCGAAGCTGTCCGGAGTCACGGTCTGCGGCATCACACTAGAAACGCTCGGCCAGGCCGGCCTGCTCGAGCGGATGGCGGCGGTAGGGGCCCGGCACCTCGCCGCAGAGGCGCGGCGTCGGCATCACCTTGCCGGGGTTGGCCAGACCGGCCGGGTCGAAGGCGCAGCGCAGCCGCTGAAAGGCCTCGAGGTCGGGCTCGGAGAACATCGAGGGCATGTAGGCCTTCTTGTCGACGCCGACGCCATGCTCGCCGGTGATCGAGCCCCCCGCGTCGACACAGGCCTTGACGATCAGCCCGGCCAGCTCCTGCGCCCGCTCGGGCTCGCCCGGCTGGGCGGCGTCGTAGCAGACGAGCGGATGCAGGTTGCCGTCGCCGGCGTGAAAGACGTTGGCCACCTGGAGGCGATACTCGGCGGCGAGCGCGTCGATCTGCCGCAGCACCTCGGGCAGCCGCGTGCGAGGGATGACTCCGTCCTGGACGTAGTAGGCGGGAGCGATTCGGCCCATGGCCGCGAAGGCGGCCTTGCGCGCGCGCCATATCTGGGCTCGCTCGTGCTCGGTGAGCGCGACCCGCGCATCGAGCGCGCCGGTCTGGCTGCACAGGCCCACCACCTGCTCGAAGCTGGCGTCGCACTCCTCCCGGGGACCGTCGAGCTCGACGATGAGGGCGGCGCCGGCGTCGAGCCGGTAGCCAGCGTGCGTGGCGCCCTCGGCCGCCTGGATCGACAGGCGGTCCATCATCTCGATCGCGCCGGGGACGATCCCCGACCGGACGATCGCGCTCACCGCCTCGCCCGCGTCCCCGGTGTCCTCGAAGAACACCACCAGGGTCCGGATGGTTTCGGGCAAGGGCACCACGCGGAGCACGATCCGGGTGGCGACGCCGAGGGTTCCCTCGGAGCCCACGAACGCGCCGAGCAGGTCATAGCCGGGCGCGTCGCGGTCGAGTTCGACGACGCTGCCGTCGCTCAGCACCACCTCGAGTCCGGTCACGTAGTTGGTCGTGAAGCCGTACTTGAAGCAGTGCGCCCCGCCGGAGTTCTCGGCCACGTTGCCGCCGATCGAGCAGACGATCTGGCTGGAGGGGTCCGGCGGATAGAAGTGGGTGGGGGAGACGGCCCGGGACACGGCCAGGTTGGTCACCCCGGGCTCCACGATCACCCGGGCATTGCGCAGATCGACCGCGAGGATCCGCCGCAGCCGGGCCAGAACGATCAGCACGCCCTCGGCAACGGGCAGCGCCCCGCCGGACAGGCCGGTGCCGGCGCCACGGGCCACCCACGGCAGGCCGGCCTCGGCCAGCGTCTGGACGACTGCCCGTACCTCGGCGGCGCTCCCCGGCAGCACCGCGGCCAGCGGAGTCTCACGCAGGTGCGAGAGGCCGTCGGAGCGGTAGGTGGCCAGCGCGTGGGGATGAGTGAGGACGTACTGCTCCCCGCAGATCCCCTGCAGGCGGGAGATGACATCCGCGCTGCTGCGCATACGGGCAGTATCGCCCAATCGGTGCGGCGGTTAGCGCAGCGTCACCCGGGTGGTACGGCTGCTGACCGTGCGACCGCCTGGATACGTCCAGGAGATGCGCACCGAGCCGCTGGCCGGGAAGGCCGCCCGGATGTCGAAGTACCCGCGCGGGTCGGTGATGTTGATCGTGCCGATCTTCGTCCATGCGCCGCGCGAGCCGCGCTGGAAGAGGAGCTGGGCCTGCTGTCGTCCCGGGAAGGTGTGGGCCGGGCGCACCGCCCCCCACACTTCGAGCCGCCATCCCCGCTTGGTCGTCGTGGCCGGGAGGTAGAGCGGCAGCCTGTAGGCGTCGTAGTCGGCCTTCGGCGTGCCGGTGTAGAAGTTGAGGCCGCTATCGAATTGGCTCGGGCGGGGACGCGGGTCGTAGAGCAGGTACTGCATCGTGGTGGCGATCCGCGGGTTGCGCCACGACAGGTACTCGGCCCAGTTGAGGTAGTAGCCGGCCGTCGCCGTGGAGACGAAGTTGCCCTTGGCCGGTGGCCGCGTCACGTAGCCGTACTCGTTGTTGTAGATCGCGTAGCGCCGCTTCGAACCGTAGAGGCGCAGGACCCGGTCGAGCGTGGCCTCGAGCCGCGGGATCTCCGGGAAGGTCGAGTAATCCGGGTCCCGGGAGGACTCGCCGGTGGGCGGGAGGTTCTGCGGATAGGGGTGGATCCCGAAGCCGCTGGCGCCGAACAGCGTCGGGTTCTGGCTCGCGAAGCGACGGCTCGCCGCGCCGTTCGTCGGGCAGCCCGTGCCCCGGGCCGCGTTGCCTCGGAGCGGCCGGTAGGACGAATCCACGCAGTACAGCGTGCGGATGAACTGCAGCGGCTTGGTCTGGCCGTAGTTGCCCGGCAGGCCCTGGGGATGCGCGCGCGTGGCCTTCCCCTGCAGCCCGCGCGCGGCGAGGTTGCCGATCAGGATCGTGTCGTGGGCGTGCCCGGTGGCGGCGAGCGAGGTCCCGGCGGCGTTGATCAGGCCACGGTACATCTGCGGCGCGACCGACACCGTCGAGCCGTTGATGGCCTGCGGCCCGAGGTCCTCGCCGAAGTTGGGCTCGTTCCACAGCTCCCAGTTGCGGACCGCCGGCAGGCCGAGGTACCCGCCGCTGTAGCGCCTGCCGAGCGCGCGGACGAAGTCGCCGTACTCACGCGCCGACGGCTTCCACGAGAAGTTCGGGTCCTTGCTGCCCTCGCGGGGCATGCCAGGACTCTGGGCCCACAGCGGCGCCCCGCCGGTCACCTCGAAGTCGACCGTGATGCCGTACATGCGGGCATCGGTCACGACCGCGTCGTACGGGGCCCAGTTGGCGGCGGGGTACGCACCCGGATCGGCGGCGTTGAAGCGCGGACGGTGTCGCGAGGCCGGCTGAGGCGCGATCGCCGACCATTCGACAAACACGCGCGCCTCGCCGACCCCAAGGGTATGCATCGCCGACAGCACCGCCGTCGGATGGCTCAGCACGCCGTCGTCCTGAAGCATCGCCACCTGCGAGCGAGAGGCCTGCGCCGGAGCGGCGGCGAGGGCCGGCAGGGCGGCGAGCGCGATCGTGGCGCGGGTCATCGTTCGGGATCGGAGCATAGTGAAGAAACCCCGGTTGGCTCGCGAAGTTGCGCCTCGACGCGTGTGGATGTTGTTCATGCGGGGGTCCGAAACTGTCGGTTAGCCGGTAATGGTCATCGTTCGGCTGTAGATCGTCTGACCGCGCGGATAGCTCCACGCGAGCCTTACCGCGCCGCCGCCTCCGAACGCATGATGCACATCGAAGTAGCAGCTCCGGGTGGTCAGGGCGACCCGTTGCACTGTGACGAAATCTCCATGACCGCTCGGACGGAACTGGATCCAGACCGGCGGGGGAGTGGCGCCACCGTCGCTAGCGTAGCGGGCCGGGCGCACGCATCCCCACACCTCCAGCGGCCCGCTCGCGGCGTGGCTGACCACCGGCAGATAGAGCGGCATGCGGTAGGCGTCGTACGTCGGCTTCGGCACGCCGCTGGCGAACTCCAGGCCGGTGGCGAAGTTCCCCCGCGGGGGGTCGGTGAGCAGGTACTGGTCATAGGAGCGGATCCGCGGGTCGCGCCAGGTGATGTACTCCGACAGGTTCAAATAGCCGGCGGCCACCGTGGGAGAGACGGTGCCGAATACGGTTTCGGGCGGATTGGTCTCATAGCCGAACTCGGTCGAGTAGATCGGCAGTCGCGCATTCGATCTGTACGCGCTGGCTGACCGGTCCAGCGCCGACTCGAGCCGGGGGATCGCCGGCAGGTCGGCGTAGTCGGGCTCGTCTGGCGTGAGCACGTTCGGGGGCCCCTGGGGGTAGGGGTGCACGGCGAAGCCGGTGGCCTGGAACAGCGCCGGGTGCGCGGCCGGGAACGACGTCGCCGACTTGCCCGCCGGGCAGCCGATCGCGGCGGCGGCCGCCCCGCGGAGGATCTGGTAGTTGCCGTTCACGCAGTACAGCCCGCGCAGGAACCGCAGCGGCACCATGTACCGGAACATGCCGGGCCCCTCGCCGATGCTGAGCCCCCGCGGCGCCAGCTCGCCGATGAGGATCGTGTCGGCCCCGTGCCCCGTCCGCTGCAGGGCGGCCCAGGCTGCGTCGAGGAGCCCGCGGTACAGCGACGGCGAAACGGCGATGCGCGAGTTCTCAAGCGTCTGCGGCGCGAGCATCGGGCCGAAATTCGGCTCGTTCCACACCGCCCAGAAGTGGACGGCGGGAAGCGGCGCCGACGCGCCGGGAGGGACGTAATGGCCGCTGTAGCGCGTGCCGACGGCCCGGACGAAGGCGCCGAAGTCGGCGGCCGACGGGCGCCACTCGGGATGGGCGGGATGGCCGGGGTCGCCGGGGCCGCGCGCCCACAGGGGCGGCGGCGGCCCGAGCGTGAGGTCGACCTGGATCCCTCGTGCCTGGGCGTCGCGGACGATCGCGTCGTACGGGGTCCAGTTGGCGGGAGGATAGGCGCCCGGATTGGCGCCGTTGAAGCCGGCTGGCGGCGCGGTCGAGGCGGGGTCGGGAGCCACGCCCGCGAGCGACCCCAGCGTCCCCCAGGGCATGAACACGCGGACGGTCTGGATCCCCAGGTGCCGCAGCAGGTCCAGAGTGCCGGCCGGATCCTGATGGAGCTGACCGTCGGCCTCGAAGATCGACATCAGCGGCGTCGCGCGGACGGGGGCTCCGCCGCCACCGTGGAAGGCGCTGGTGGTCCCGCAGCCGGACAGCGCCAGTGCCACCACTGCCGCAACGAAGGCGGTGGCGCGCGGGCGGCGCAGATTCGTGGGAGGTGACTGACGCAAGCGGGTCACGGTAACGACTGCCGCGCCGGCACGACGCGGTGATAAAGCGCGTGAGGTCACCGCTCCAGCCTAGAATCCGGCCGGATGCTCGCTCCCGCGCGTCCGCGCCCCCCGGGGCCGCAGCAGCCGGGCCAACAGGCAGCGCGGCCGACCTCCCTCGAAGTGCGTGTCGTTGTCGCGCTGACCGCGCTGGGGGCGATCTTGCGCTTCTCGACTCTTCACGCCCAGAGCCTGTGGTTCGACGAGGCTCAGCTGGCCCACGAGGTCCGGCTGTCCCTCGGAGGCCTGTTCCACACGCTGGGGAAGCAGGAGACGAGCCCGCCCCTGTACTTCCTCGCCGCGTGGCTGTGGAGCAAGCTGCTGGGCACCGGCGATGTCGCGCTGCGGTCGCTGTCAGCGCTGCTGGGGACTGCGGTCATCCCGGTGAGCTACTTGTGCGGGCGCGAGTTCGTCTCCCGCCGGGCCGGCGCGGTGGCGGCCGCGCTGGTCGCGCTCAGCCCGTTCATGATCTGGTACTCGCAGGAGGCGCGCGAGTACATGCTGCTGGCGCTGACATGTGCCGGCTCGCTGCTGTTCTTCGCCCGGGCCTGGAACCGCAGGGAGCGGCGCGATTTCATCTGGTGGGGGGTGCTCTCGGCGCTCGCGCTGTTGACCCACTTCTATGCCGGATTCCTCGTCGCCCCCGAGGCCCTGCTGCTGCTGTGGCGGACGCGCCGCCGGGCCTGCGTGGTCGCCGTCCTCGGTGTGGCCGCTGTCCAGTTGGCGCTGCTGCCCCTGGCGATCGCGGATACGGCCCATCCGATCGGCTGGATCAAAGCGGTGCCGCTCTCGACCCGGATCCAGCAGGTTCCGGTCGCCTTCGCCCTGAACACGCTGTACAAGAGCTCCCTGGTCAACTACGGGATCCTCGGCGCCGCGATCGTGCTGGCGGTGGTGATCCTGCTGCTCGTCGGTGGCGCGGGGGCACGAGAGCTGAGGGGCGCGGCGCTGGCCGGCGGGCTGGCCGCAGCGGTGGTGCTGCTGCCGCTGCTGGCCGCGCTCGGTGGCCACGACTATTACATCTCCCGAGCGCTGATCCCGGCCTTGGTTCCGCTGGCCGTGGTCATCGGCGCCGCGTGCACGGCGGTGCGGCTGCGCGGAGCGGGGACGGCGTTCGCGGTGGTCGTGCTGGCCGCGCTCGTATTCGCCGGAGTGAAGATCGCCCAGAACCCGCAGTACCAGCGGCCGGACTGGCGCGGCGTGGCGCGCCTGCTCGGGACGAGTCGCTCGACTCGCGCGATCGTCGCGCTCGACGGGTCGCTGGCCACCGACCCCCTGGCGCTGTATCTGCCGCGCGTGCCCTCCTCCCAGCCCCGGGGAGCGGTTTCGGTCTCCGAGGTCGACGTCGTCGCCGGTGCCTACGAGACGCCCGCGCCTCGCCTGCCCGCGGGTGTCCGGCTGCTAGGACGGGGCGGCGCCAACGGGTTCTCCGTGGCTCGGTTCTCGGTGAGTCCGGACTGGCTCGGTACGCCCGAGCAGATCAGCTCGCGGGCGGGAACGCTGATGAGCGCCGCAGCGGCTGCACCGGCGGTGCTGATCGAGCAGGGCATCGCCTAATCTGTCCGCCCCATGGGACGGCCGCGCCACATCGTGCTCGTGCTGCTGTGCGCCATCGCCGCCGCGGCACTGGCGGCCCCGGCGGCGATGGCGGCCGCTAACCCGGTCGTGGTGGACTGCACCTCCCACAACCGGCTGACCCACCGGTACACGGTCGGCCAGCTGCGCACCGCTCTGGCCACGATGCCCGCGGACGTCAAGGAGTACACCTCCTGCCCCGACGTGATCCAGCGGGCGCTGAACGATCAGCTCGGGGGCCTGCACGCCTCGGGAGGCGGGTCGGGCTCCGGCGGCGGTTCGTTCCTGCCCACCCCCGTGATCGTGCTGCTGGTGCTGCTGATTCTGGGTGGGGCGACGTTTGCCGCCGTCGCCATGCGCCGCGGCCGGGCGGACGACAGCTGAGCCCGGGCCGGCGCGGTGGGCCGCGCTGCCCCCTCTACACTGGGAAGCCATGGCCTCGCAGCGCCAGATCAACGTGGGGGGCGTGCCCATCGGCGGGGGCGCCCCGGTCGCCGTGCAGACGATGACCAAGACCGAGACCGCCGACCTCACGGCGACGATGGACCAGATTCGTCGCGTCGCCGACGCCGGCGCCGACATCGTCCGCGTCGCGGTCCCCCGGGAGAAGGACGCCGAAGCGCTCAGGACGATCGTGCGCGAGTCGCCGATCCCCGTCATCGCCGATATCCACTTCAACCACACGCTGGCGCTCAAGGCCCTCGACGCCGGGGCCCACTGCGTGCGGCTCAACCCCGGCAACATCGGCGGACCCGACAAGGTCGCCGAGGTGGCCGCGCGAGCGACCGAGCTGGGGACGCCGCTGCGGATCGGGGTCAACTCCGGCTCGCTGCCCCGCCATCTCCACGCACTCGAGGACGCCAACCCGGTGGAGGCGCTGGTCGCGGCGGCGGTCGAATTCGTCGAGCTGATGGAGCGGCTGCGCTTCGCGAACTTCAAGGTGTCGATCAAGTCGACCAGCGTTCCCAACACGATCGCCTCGAACAGGCTGCTGTCCGACCGGATTCCGTATCCGCTGCACCTCGGGGTCACCGAGGCGGGCACGAAGTGGTCCGGCTCGCTGAAGTCGGCGGTGGGGCTCGGCACGCTGCTGGCCGATGGGATCGGCGACACGATCCGCATCTCGCTCTCGACCTTCCACGCCGAGGAAGAGGTCAAGGTGGCCTGGGAGATCCTCAAGGCGCTGAAGCTGCGGGAGCGGGGCCCGGTGCTCATCGCATGCCCGACTTGCGGCCGGCTGCAGTTCGACATGGACACGGTGGTGGCCGAGGTCGAGCGGCGGCTGGAGGCCTACGACGACCCGATCGAGGTCTCCGTGCTCGGCTGCGCGGTGAACGGCATCGGCGAGGCTCGTCACGCCGACTTCGGCATCACCGGCGCCAAGGACATGGGGATGATCTACTCGCGCGGTGAGCCGCTGAAGAAGGTCCGTACCGAGAACCTGGTCGATGAGCTGTTCTGCGAGATCGATCGCTACTACGCGGCCGGCAAGCGCGTCGTCCGCGACGAGGCGAGCGCCGCCGAGGCGGCCGCGTGGCTCGAGGAGAACGAGGACGCGACCGCGCTAACCCCCGAGCGATTGGCGGCGATGGAAGCCGCCGCCGCTCAGGCGGAGCCGGACGCTCCGGCGGCCATCCGGCTCGACGAGAGCGCCTCGCCGGTCGCTGGCCGCCGGTTCACCCGTGCCTGAGCATTACTTCGCGGCGCTGTAGCCGGCGGCGACCTTCGCCCAGTCGACGACGTTCCACCACGCGTCGAGGTAGTCGGGACGGCGGTTCTGGTAGTTGAGGTAGTACGCGTGCTCCCAGACGTCGACGCCGAGCAGCGGCGTCTGGCCGTCGGTGACCGGGTTGTCCTGGTTGGCGGTGGAGACGATGGCCAGCCCTGACCCGTCGTGCACAAGCCAGGCCCAGCCGGAGCCGAAGCGGTTGACGCCGGCGTCCTTGAGCTTGGCCTTGAACTCGTCGAACGAGCCGAAGGCCGCGTCGATCGCCGTGCGCAGCTCGCCGTCGGGCTCGCCGCCGCCGCTTGGCGACATCCACTCCCAGAACAGCGAGTGGTTGAGATGGCCGCCGCCGTTGTTGCGCACGACGCCGCGCTTGTCCTCGGGGATCGATGAGAGGTTTTTGACCACGTCCTCGATCGGCTTGTCCTCCCACTCGGTACCTTCGAGGGCCCCGTTCACCTTGTCGACGTACGCCTGATGGTGCTTGTCATGGTGCAGGTGCATCGTGGCCTCGTCGATGTGAGGCTCAAGCGCGCTGTAGTCATAGGAGAGAGGCGGTACTGAGTAGGCCATGTCGGGCTCCTTGCAGACTTTTCTAGGGGTAGATCCACTTCTATCAGATGCCCTGGTGGCCCAGCCAATTCTCATCCGCGGGTAGGCTTCGCGCCCGATGACGCGGCTTTCGGACTACTTCCTGCCCACCGAGCGCGAGCCACCCGCCGAGGCGGAGGCGCTCTCGCACAAGCTGATGGTGCGGGCCGGCCTGATCCGTCAGATCGGCTCGGGCCTGTGGTCCTGGTTGCCGGCGGGATGGCGCGTGCACCAGCGGATCGTGCAGATCGTGCGCGAGGAGATGGACGCCATCGGCGGGCAGGAGATGTTGATGCCGGTACTGCACCCGGCCGAGCCGTGGCGACGGACGGGGCGCTACGAGATCGACGAGATGTTCAAGCTAAAGGACCGGCGCGGGGCCGACATGGTGCTGGCCATGACCCACGAGGAGATCGTCACCGGCCACGTGGCCGCCGCGGTGCGCTCCTACCGCGACCTGCCGCTGATCCTCTACCACTTCCAGGTCAAGGAGCGCGACGAGCCACGGCCGCGCGCGGGCGTGCTGCGCACTCGCGAGTTCATCATGAAGGACGCCTACACCTTCGACCGCGACGCCGAGGGCCTCGACGTCGGCTACCGCAAGCACGTCGAGGCCTATGACCGCATGCTCGACCGCTGCGGGCTGGAGTGGTACCGGGTGAAAGCCGACGTCGGGATGATGGGCGGCCTGGGCGCCGACGAGTACATGGCGCCGTGCGCGGCCGGGGAGAACGACGTCGCGCTCGCCTCAGGGTATGCGGCCAACGTTGAGGTGGCGAGCGCCCAGGCCCAGGGGGTGGCGCTGCCCGCGCCGCTCGACGCCCCTGAGGACGTCCACACCCCGGGCATGACCACGATCGAGGCGGTCGCCACTGCGCTCGAGCTGCCCGCCGGGGCGCTGCTCAAGGCCTTCCCGGTCATTGTTGGGGAGGCGATGAAGCTCGTCGTGGTCCGGGGCGACCATCGCGTCAACGAGATCAAGCTCCGCTCGGCGCTCGGCGCCGGCTTCCGCCCCGCCCAGCCCGATGAGATCTCGGCGCGGCTGGGGCCTCCGGGCTTTATCGGCCCCGTCGGCGCGCAGATGCCGATCCTGCTCGACGAGGCCGTCGCCGCGGGGTCTTACGTCGTCGGAGCCAACCGGCCCGATCTCCATCTGCGGGGCGTCGAGCCGGGCCGCGACTTCGCCTTCGAGAGCGTCGACGTGCGCACCGTGGTGGCGGGGGATACCGTCGGTGGGGCGCCGATCCGCATCGAGCCGGCGATCGAGGTCGGCAACATCTTCAAGCTCGGGACGCGGTACTCCGAACCGCTCGGCGCGACCTATCTCGACGAGTCCGGCCAAGCGCAGCTGGTGTGGATGGGCTCCTACGGCTTTGGGCCGGCGCGAGCCGCGGCTGCCGCCGTCGAGCAGTACGCCGACGAACAGGGCATCTCCTGGCCCCGCGCGATGGCCCCGTTCGACGTGGAGCTGGTCACGCTCGGCAAGCCGGGCAGCGAGGAGCGAGCGCTCAGCGACCGCCTGTACGAGGAGCTGCAGGCCGAAGGGCTGCGCACGCTCTACGACGACCGCGATGCCGGGCCAGGGGAGAAGTTCACCGACGCCGAGCTGCTCGGCTGCCCGGCGCGGGTCACCGTCGGACGCCGGACGCTGGCCGCAGGCGATATCGAGGTGCAGGTGCGGCGAGGGCGCGAGGCGCGGACGGTTCCCGTCGAAGGGGCCGCGGCCGCGATCAGAGAGCTCTGGCAGGGGCTGCCGTGAGGTTCGGCCGAGGCGCGCCCTGAGCCCGATCAGCAAGCGCCGGCTGCTCGGGATCGACCGGTCGGGTCCCCCGCCGGTCCAGACACGCTCCGACCAACCGCTGCGGCCGTGGACGATCCCCAACGCGATCGGCTACCTGCGATTGGCGGGGATCCCGGTGTTCCTCGTCGTGGCGCTGTCGAGCCCGGATGGCCAGAGCACGCTCGCCGTGGTCCTGTTCGCGGTAATCGGCTGGTCCGACTACCTCGACGGCTTCGCGGCGCGGCTCACCGGCCAATACAGCCGCATGGGCGCCCTGCTCGACCCGGTGGTCGATCGGCTGCTGGTGATCTCAGGAATGATCGTCTGCTGGCACTTCGACCTGCTGCCCCATTGGGCGCTGGCGCTCGTCATCGGCCGCGAGCTGTTCATGCTCGTGATCAGCCGCTATGCGCTCTCGCGTGGGCTTGAGCTGCGGATCAACTGGCCCGGGCGGGTCGGTGTCGCGCCGACGATGGGCGCGCCCTTCTTCGCCATGGCCGGGCTGCACCGGCTGGCCCTGGTGATGCTGTACGTCGGCTTGACGCTGGCGCTGACCGCAACCGTGCTCTATGTCCGCGATGGGATGCGCCAGGCGCGGGCGGCCAAAGTCTCAAGCTCAGATTGACCCTGCGAGGAGCGGAGGTATACTCGCGTCTCGGCCACTACGAAACCAGCAGGACGGGGGGTTCCTACCCGATGGACACGTTTCCTGACCTTGGCTCGCTCACAGACCAGGAGCTGAAGGACCTCATCAAGCAGCTCACGGACGAAGAACTTGAGATCTCGTACAAGCGCCGGATCCTCCACGGCAAGATCGACATCCTGCGTGCGGAGCTGGTCAATCGCCTGCGCAAGAAGGACGAGAGCGGCGAGCTGGTGATCTCCGGCGCTGATGTCCAGCAGCTCACCGACATCCTGTCCGGCCGGGTTCCGGCCGCCGACACCGAATAGCGTAAGGCGCCGTGGCCCAGCACTGTCCCGAGTGCGGCTTCACCAATGCTGAGGGTGCCAACTACTGCGCACGATGCGGAGCCTTCCTGGCCGCGTCAGAGGCGCCTCCCGGTGCGAACACGGCCACGTATCGCGTGGGCGAGACCGGTGAGATCGAAGAGGTCAAGCTGGAGGACGTGGTGGCCCGCGGCGCCGCGCTCGTGATCCGTGCCGGCGGTGGCCGCGCGGGCGAGAGCTTCCCGGTCGAGGGTGACCGGATGACCGTGGGACGCCGTCCCGACAGCGACATCTTCCTCGACGACGTCACCGTCTCCCGCGACCACGCCATCCTCGTGCGCCGCGGCAACGACTACTTCCTCGACGACTGCGGATCACTCAACGGCACCTACGTCAACCGTCACCGGATCGAGTCGCATCGTCTGGCCGACGGCGACGAGCTCCAGGTCGGCAAATACAAGCTGGCATTCCTGAGTCGCTGATGGCCACCACCCCCGAGACCACCAACCCCGAGCTCGAGCTGCCCCCGGAGGCGCCGCCACCGGACGCCGGCGGGCCCCGTCAGAAGGCGGTTACCATCGGCGCCGTGTGCAAGGCGCTGCACCAGGAGTTCCCGGACATCTCGATCTCCAAGATCCGCTATCTCGAGGATCAGAAGCTGCTCTCGCCCCGGCGTACCCAGGGCGGCTACCGGCTCTACACCCAGAACGACATCCAGCGCCTGCGCACGATTCTCCGTCTCCAGCGTGACGAGTTCCTGCCCCTGCGGGTCATCCGCCAGGAGCTCGCCGGCGGCCGGGCCGACCGCGAGATGGCCGCGCCCGCCGGGGAGGCCCGGTCCTTGCGCCGGGCCAGCGTCGCCGTGCGCGACCCGGGATCGCTCTACTCGCTCGAGGACGTCGTCGACGAGACCGGCGCCGATCCAAAGCTCGTGCGCGAGCTGGTGGAGTTCGGGGTGATCAAGGGGGAGACCCGCGGTGGCGCGCGCTACTACGACGAGACCGAGCGGGAGATCATCCGCGCGGTGTCCGAGCTCGCCCGCTACGGGGTCGGCGGCCGCAACCTGCGCGTATTCCGCAGCTCGGCCGACCGCGAAGCCCAGCTGCTGCAGAGCATCCTCGCTCCGGCGCTGCGCTCGCGCAATCCCGAGCGTCGTAAGGAGGCGATCGAGGCCCTCGAGAACCTGGCCTCGGTGACCACCCATCTCAAGCACCTGCTGCTGATCCGCGATCTCCGCCGGATCGCCACCTGAGGTGGTGCAGGAGCGTCGCAGCGGCGTCGATCTGCGCGCGTTCGTGCGCGACATTCCCGACTTCCCCAATCCGGGGATCGTCTTCAAGGACATCACGCCACTGCTGCTCGACCCGCGAGCGCTCGACGCCGCGGTCACCCGCCTGGTGCAGTTCGCCAAGCCGCTCGACATCGAGTTGGTGGTGGCCGCCGAGGCGCGTGGGTTCATCCTCGGTGGGGCGCTGGCCCATCAATTGGGATCAGGCTTCGTGCCCGCCCGCAAGCGCGGCAAGCTCCCGCACGAGACGATCAGCGCCGAGTATGGCCTCGAGTACGGGATCGACGCGCTCGAGGTCCATGCTGACGCACTGGCCGGTGGCGCCCGCGTGCTGATCCACGACGACCTGCTGGCCACCGGAGGGACCGCCGGCGCGCTGTGCGAGCTGGTCGAGGGACTCGGTGGGCAGATCGTGGCCTGCGCGTTTCTCATCGAGTTGAGCTTCATGGGCGGTCGCGAGCGTCTGGCCCCGCACCATGTGCACGCGCTCGTCGACTACGACGCCTGAGCCGGGATGGCCACAGCCCGCCGCACGCGCACGATCACGGCACCGATCCAGCACGTCTGGGAGCTGATCTCCGATCCCCACCACATGCCGCGCTGGTGGCCGGGGGTGCTGCGCATGGAGGGCGTCTCAGAAGAGCGCTTCACCCAGGTGTTCCAGACCAAGCGGGGGCGGGCGGTTCGGATGGACTTCCGGGTGCTGGAGTCGGACCCTCCCTGGCGGCGGGTGTGGGAGCAGGAGATCCCCGGCACTCCGTTCGAGCGGGTGCTCGGTGAGTCGATCACCGAGATCGTGCTCGCTCAGCAGGGAGAGGGCACAGAGGTGACGATCGCCTGGCGGCAGACGATGCGCGGCTACTCGCGGACGGGCGGGCTGCTGCTGCGACGGGCCAGCGGGGGCAAGCTCGCCGAGGCTCTCGACGGCCTCGAGCGCGCTCTCGGCGAGCGCACCTAGGAAATGCTGAGCGCGCCCTCGAGCACGATCGTGCCCGGCTGCGCGGGCCGGGACTGCGTCTCGAGGGTGACGAGCAACTGGTGGTAGTGGGAGGCGTTGCTGGGCAGCACGCCGGCGGTCTGCAGCTTGCCGTTGGCCTTGACGCCGGGATTGACGAACCCGAGCAGATGGCTGTCGCTGGCCGAGTTGTACAGCCACACCGCGTACGCGTCGTGGCTCGTGTTGGCGGGCAGGCCCTGCCCGACGATCACCAGACCTGTGTTGGTGCCCTGCCGGATCACCTCGGCGATGCCGGCGGTGTGCTTGTTCCCGCTCGGGGAGACGAGGTTGACCTGGGCGATCGGCCGTGCCGCGGTGGTGCTCGTGCCGGTGGTGGGCGTCCCGGTGGCGGGCGTCGAGGTGGACGCTGTCGAGGCCGCCGTGGTGCTCGAGTTGCTGCTGCTCCCATTGCTGAGCACCACGATCAGGATCACCGCGACCACCACAACCACGGCAGCGATCGCGAGAAGGATCGCGCCACCGCGGCGGTTGCTGGGCGGCGGGCGGTCGGAGCCGTAGCCGGACGGGGCAGCCGCCGCGGTGGCGCGTGGCTCGGGCTGCGGCGCGCGTGGCTCCTGGGCACGTGCAGGCTCGCGTTCGCGGCCGGCACGGGGCTCACGCTGCGGGGCCGCGGCCGGTGCGGAGGGTGCGGAGGGTGCGGCCCTCTCGCTGGGAATCTCGGGTAGCCCGCCGGCGGCCAGAGGCGTGAGCTCCGAGGCGACCACGCGCGTCCAGGCGCGCTCGCTCGCGGATTCGGCCAGGTGGCTGCGGGTGTCCCGGGCAACTTGGGGCGGGAGCTGGCCGAGCAGGTAGTCGGTGATGAGCGCGCGGCGCTCGGCTGGGACCCGTGTACCCGGCCCGAGCGCGTCGAGCGCGAACAGCGCCCGCTCGCGCACCGCGGCGCGATCGATCGAGAGCATTCCGGCGATCTCGTCGTAGGTATGCCCCCGCTGAAGGACCAGTTGCAGGACTGCGCGCTGGTCTGGCGGCAGTGAGTCCAGGGAGGCCATGGGCCGCGTAGCGTAGAGAAGCGCTCGACGGAATGGCGCGGTGAGGCGAAACCATTAAGGTGCGCGCCCATGGACTTCGAGCTTCCGATTGCACCCGATGACGGCTTCGACCGCCTGATCGGGCTGGAGATCACCGAGGCCACTGACGGCCGCATCTGTGGCCGGGTGCCGGTCCGCGACGAGCTCAAGCAACGGTTCGGACTCGTGCACGGCGGCGTGTACGCGTCGATCGCCGAGAGCCTCGCCTCGATCGCTACCGCCGTCGCGGTCATGCCGGAGGGCCGCGTCGCCATGGGCCTCTCCAACCAGACCAGCTTTCTGCGGCCGATCACTGAAGGCACGATCCACGCCGAGGCCGTTCGACGCCACCGCGGACGCAGCACCTGGGTGTGGGAGGTCGAGATTTGCGACGACCACGGGCGCCTGTGCGTGCTGACGCGGATGACCGTCGCCGTGCGCGACGCGCCGGCGCCGCGGCAGTCCCTCACCCGCCGTAGCGGTTGGTGATCGGCATGCGCCGGTCGCGGCCGAACGCACGGGTGGTGATCTTGATCCCCGGGGGCGCCTGCCGGCGCTTGTACTCCGCTCGATCGACGAGCCGGATCACCCGATCGACATCCGCGCGGTCGAAGCCGCGGAGGACGAGCGCGTCGTGGCCGAGATCATCCTCGACGTACCCGTCGAGAATCGGGTCGAGGACGTCGTAGGCGGGCAGCGAGTCCTGATCGAGCTGGCCCGGACGCAGCTCCGCGCTCGGGGCGCGCTCGATGATCGAGGGCGGGATCGGCTCCCCGTGCCGGTTGCGGTCACGCGCAAGCTCGTAGACAAGCGTCTTGGGACAGTCCTTGATCACCGCAAACCCGCCTGCCATGTCTCCGTAGAGCGTCGAGTAGCCGACCGCCATCTCGGACTTGTTGCCGGTGGTGAGAACCAGCCAGCCGAACCTGTTCGACAGCGCCATCAGCAGGTTGCCCCGAACCCGGGCCTGAATGTTCTCCTCGGTGAGGTCGGGCGCGTGGCCGCCGAAGACCACTTCGAGCGTCACGTCGTAGGCCTTCATCGTCCCCTCGATCGGCAGTTCGATCGCCCCGATGCCGAGCTTTGCGGCGAGCGCGTGAGCGTCTCGCTGGGTCGCCTCCGACGAGTAGGGGGAGGGCATCACCGCGGCCGAGACCCGCTCGGCCCCGAGCGCATCGACGGCGATCACCGCGACGAGGGCCGAATCGATGCCGCCGGAGAGCCCCATCACCACGTGGCGAAAGCCGTTCTTCTCCACGTAGTCACGGAGCCCCAGCACGAGCGCGGCGTACACCTCGGCGATCGGTTCCAGCGGTTCGGCGACCGAACCGTGGATCTCCCGCGGGCCCTCCGGTGGCTCAGGCAGCTCCATCCGGGCGATGAGCGGGACCACGGGCGTGGCGCGTCGGATGGCCGGGCGGTGGCGCGGGTCGCGCAACCGTACGCCGCGCGAGCCCTCGGCGTCAATCGTGGCCACAAGCATCTCCTCGGTGAACTGACCGGCCCGCGCCACCACCGACCCGTCGTAATCGATGACCAGCGAGTGGCCGTCGAACACGAGCTCGTCCTGGCCCCCGACCAGATTGCAGAAGGCCACGGCGGCGAGGTTGTCCCGCGCGCGCTGGACGAGCATCCGCTCGCGCTCCGAGCCCTTTCCGGCGTGGAACGGCGAGGCCGAGAGGTTGACGATCAGGGTGGCCCCGGCGAGCGCTTCGTCGGAGGCGGGTGGTCCCGGCTCCCAGATGTCCTCGCACACGGTCAGGCCGATGGTGACGTCGTCAAGCTCGATCAGCGCCCCGGTCTGGCCGCTCTGGAAGTAACGCTGCTCGTCGAAGACGCCGTAGTTGGGCAGATAGACCTTGCGGTAGATCGCCTGCACGGCGCCGTGGGCCAGCACGGCACAGGCGTTGTAGACGTCGTCGGCGCGCTCGGGGAACCCCACCAGTGCCACGATCCCGTGCGTGTGACCGGCGATCCGCTCGAGCGCCGTGCGGGCGTCAGAGAGGAAGTGCTCCTTGAGCAACAGATCCTCGGGGGGATAGCCGGTGACGGTCAGCTCCGGGAACACGACGAGCTGGGCGCCGGCCGACGAGGCCGCGGCGATGCCCTCGACGATCTTTCGCTCGTTGCCGACGATGTCGCCGACGGTGGTGTTCAGCTGGCACAGAGCCAGATCAAGGGGCTGGGGCATCAGCTCAATTATGGGCGTCGTGGCCGAGCCATTGCTCGGCGAACTGGCGGAGCATCGGATCATGCACCGAGCGGGTGCGCAGCATCCGCGTCCAGGCCAGTCCGATGACCCCGTTGGTCCCGGGGCGGTGGTCGAACACGACCGCCTGCCCGGTGTCGGCCAGCGTCGGGGTGAATCGCCCCGCCACCGAGTCGGCGAGCGCGCGCAGGCCGGGCGGCGGCGCGGGGGTGCCATAGGCGATGACGACGTCGCCCATCTCGAGCGCCTGCAGCAGCTGGTCGTCGGTCAACTCGGTCTCGTTGTGAAGAATCGGCTCGGGCACATGCGGCCCGCTGGTCGGCGGGTTGGAGTTGTAGGAGGGATGCAGCTCCCCGGGGCGCAGGTGGGCGGCTCCCTGGTTGGGAAAGTGCTGGCCGATCTGGGACGCCCCGCCGGAGATGCCCGCCTGGTCGCGGCCGGCGAAGAACCCGGAGAGCACCGCGATCAACCCGATCGAGAGCACCAGGGATGCGACCGCAATCGCCAGGCGCTCGAGCCAGCGGCTCACTCGACCGTGCGGACCGCTGACCGTGGGGGCCGCGTGGTGCGCCCGTGCCCGTGGCCGACCGGGTCCGGGCCGGCCAGCGCGACCAGCTCCTCGATGGAGGAGCGCAACTCCTCAGCCAGCGTCTCCAGGTCGCGCAGCGCGTCGTAATCAGCCACCAGGCCGAAGTTGAGCTGGCCGTTGTAGCTCATGATCGCGATGCCGAGGGCGGTGTTCTCAGCCAGCGGCACCATCGGGTAGAGCGCCTCGAGCTCGCGGCCGAGCACATAGAGCGGGAACTGCGGCCCGGGCACGTTGGTGACGACGAGGTTAAACAGCCGCTGGCGGGCCTGCAGCCGGGCCGCCTGGGCCATGATCGTCGGAGGGGCGAAGCCCGAGAGCTGGGTGAGGACCTGCGCACCCACCGCCTGCCCGGAATCCTTGTTGCTCTGCATCGATTCGCTGATCTGGTGCAGCCGCTCGACGGGATCGGTGACTCCCACCGGCAGCGAGGCCCACATCGCCGCGACGCGGTTGCCGAGCGCGCCGCGCTCGACATCGGCCCGGACGGACACCGGAACCATCGCACGCAGCTCGACGTCCTCGGTCGGCTCCCCGTGCATGCGCATGTACCGGCCCAGCGCGCCCGAGACGGCGGCCAGCACAACGTCGTTGACCGTGCCCCCGAGAGCGTTCTTCACCGCCTTGAAGTCGCTCAGCTCACCGCGCACCCAGGTGAAGCGCCGGTGCGGTCCGATGCGGACATTGAAGGGGCTGGGAGGAGCGGCCTGCAGCCCCGCCCGCGTCATCGCGCCCAATCCGCCGAGCGCCGAGCCGACGCGGCTGCCGAGCTGACGCGGGCCGCGCAGCGCCGCGCGCACCCCGCGCGCGATCTCGGCCGGCACGGTGGCCCGCTCGAGCAGGGCGTCAGCCAGCAGCTGGGTGTTGCTCGGCAGCGGCCGGGCGATCCACTCCTGGTCGGGAGGCGCGACCGGCATCGGGTGGGGTGAGCTGTCGAACAGGACGGTGGCGATGTCCACCCCGGAGACCCCGTCGACGAGCGCGTGATGGGTCTTGGACAGCAGCGCGAAGCGGCCCTCGGCCAGACCCTCGACCAGCCACAGCTCCCACAGCGGCCGGCTGCGGTCGAGCGCCTGGGAGAAGATGCGCCCGGCCAGGCGGCGGAGCTCCTCATCTCCGCCGGGGTGGGGGAGCGCGGTATGGCGGACATGAAAGGCGGGGTTGATGTGGGGATCGTCGACCCACACCGGCCGTCCCTGATCGAGCGGGACGAAGGCCAGACGCTGCCGGTAGCGAGGCACGAGATGCAGCCGGTCGACGATCGCCTGCACGACGTCGTCGTAGTCGGGTGCGTCCCCCTCGAACACCGCCACCCCGGCGACGTGCATGTGCGCGGTGTCGCGCTCGAGATGCAGGAACGAGCTGTCCAGCCCCGTCAGCCGGTCTTGATTCGCCACTGATTCCATTCTCGCACGCACGGCGGAGCGGCCCTCGGGACCCCGGCGAAGCCGACGCTTGGCAGTTTGGTTTCCGAGGGGTGAAACATCGACAGGCGGCGCCCCCGGAGTGTGACCAAGATCACACAGGGGCGCAAAGTCGCCTGCCAACCTCGAAGAGTCGTATTCGACCTGCCGAGTCGCCCCTGCCCGGTGCGGGGACGAGCGGAGGACCCATCGCCGGGTAATTGGAATCACCACCCGGCCGGGGCGAATCGACTGCCCGGCATGAACGCCGGCCCGCAGTCGTAGCGACCACTCTCACGGAAACCAGCTGTCACGAGCGATCCGCGGGATGGCCGCGAGCCCGACAGCTAACCCCGTAGGCGCCCGGTCGAAGTGAAACAGGAGGTCCTCACCGTGAGGCCCAAGCTGATGCTGCGCACATTGCGCCCGGTGTACCTGGGCGTGAGTGCGCTGATGCTGACAATTCCCAGTGCGGCGATTGCGCTCAACGCCGCACGAGCAGATGCACAGAGCGCGATTCAGATCACGCTGAGCTCCCGCAACCTCGGGTTCGGAAGGCGGCTGACTGTGACCGGCAACGCCACGCCTGATGCGGCCGGACGCACGGTCCAGCTCCAGTTCGCGCCCGCCGGAAACGGCGACTGGCGCGCACTGAAGTCGGCCCGGGTCGGTCGCCGGGGCAATTTCCGCCTCGACGGCACGCTGCGGCGCTCCGGCCTCGTCAGGGTGATTGCCACCCCGGCCGCCCCCGCAGCCACGACGCGGGGCACCCTGCTGAGCGGGAGAGCCGCACAGGCCTCGACCACGCCTGTCAGTCCCGCCGAGCACGTCTCGGTGGGCTCGCAGTTCCGCATGCCGGCACGCAACTTTGCGCTGCTGGGAGGCGGCCGCGTCCACGTCTGGGGCAAGCTGCTACCGGGCGTGGGTGGCCGTAAGGTGCGCTTGATCACCCGCAGCGGCCGCGGCTGGCGTGTGCTGGCCAGTGCCCGCACCGGGCGCCACGGCGGGTTCAGCATGAGCTATCCCGCCGGCGGCGGCACCCGGTGGCTCCGGGTCACCTTCGCCGGTGACCGCGTCAACGCCATGACCTCGGCTCACGCCGGACAGGTGACGGTGTTCCAACCGAGCGTGGCGTCGTGGTACAACGACGCCGGTTCCACGGCCTGCGGCTTCCACGCCAAGTACGGCGTGGCGAACCTGTCGCTGCCGTGTGGCACGCACGTGACGTTCCGCTCCGGCGCGCGTACCGTGACCGCCACGGTCGACGACCGCGGACCGTACGTCGGCGGCCGTGAGTGGGACCTCAACCAGAACCTCGCGGCCGCGCTCGGCTTCGGAGGCGTCGGCACGGTCTGGACCTCGTTCTAGACGGCTTCGGACTCATCGTGACCCGGCCAGACGGTCCCGACCGGACCGTCTGGCCGGCCGCGTACCGTGACGGCGTGTCCGACCGCTGTGTGGCCCATCTCGACATGGACGCGTTCTACGTCTCCGTCGAGCTGCGCCGGCGTCCGGAGCTGCGGGGACAGCCCGTGATGGTGGCCGGAACCGGCCCGCGCTCAGTGGTGACCACCGCCTCCTACGAGGCACGCCGCTTCGGCGTCGGATCGGCGATACCGGCCGCTCGGGCGCGTCGGCTGTGTCCGGACGGCATCTTCCTGCCGCCCGACTTCACCTATTACCGCGCCGCCTCGCGTGAGGTGATGAACATCGTCCGCAGCCACGTGGAGACGGTGGAGATCATCGGGCTCGACGAGGCCTACCTGGAGCTGACCGGGCTGCCCGCGCCACGTGCGGCCATGCGCCGGATCGTGCACGAGATCGAGCGGCACACCGGCCTGTGCGCGTCGGTCGGGATCGGACCGAGCAAGCTCGTGGCCAAGGTGGCCTCCGACGCCGAAAAGCCACGCGGTTTCGTCGTCCTCACCCGCGAGCAGGCGTGCGCGCGCTTCGTCGGCGCTCCGTGTGGGCTGGTGCCGGGCATCGGCCCCAAGACCGCTGAGCGCCTGCGCACGCTCGGGCTCGACACCCTGGGCGCGCTCGCCGCCGCGCCGCCACGCGACCTTGGCTTGCGATTCGGCGCGCGCTTCGGGGCCGAGCTCCAGCGCCGCGCGCGCTTCGAGGACGACTCCCCGGTCACCGAGGAACGCAAGGTGATCTCCGAATCACGGGAGACGACCTTCGACCGGGACATCAGCGAGCCGGCCCAGCTCGAGCAGGTGCTCGAGGGGCTGGTCGCCCGGCTGTGCCAGGGGCTGGCCGATCAGCGGCGCTGCGGGCGCACAATCGGGATCAAGATCCGCCTCGACGACTTCTCCACCCACACGCGGGCCCGGACGCTGCCCGAGCCGGTCAGCTCGGTGGAGCGCGTCGGCCCGGTCGCCCTCGACCTCCTGCGGCGCTTCGCGGCCCCGCGGCCGGTGCGATTGCTCGGCGTCAGGGTGGCGGCCCTGCAGGAGCGCCCCGAGACCTCCGAGCAGCAGCTGACCCTCGCCGTATAACGGCGATTCAGCCTCCTGGCCGGCTCAGTACAGCGCCGAGGCGAGCCGCCGCCGCGAGTCGCGGGCCAGCTGGCTCTCCACGCCGAGCTCATCGAGGATGCCGACCACCACGCGGCGAATGTCCTCGCGGGCACCGTCGGCACCGGGCAGAGCTCCCAGGAGCAGGTCGAGCGCGCGCTCGTCGTCGCCGCCGTCCAGCGCCGTGAACGCCTCCGTCAGCTCCGGCGTCGGGGACTGCTCGAGTTCGATCCGAGCCAGCAGCCCGTCGGCGGCGAAGCTGCCGGGAACCCGGTGGAGGATCTCCTTCGCCTCGTCCGTCCCGCCGCGGCCGAGCAAGATCCGGGCCAGCGGCACGGCGGCATCGGCGCGAGTCGGCTCGAGCGCCACCGCCTCGCGCAGGGACTGCTCGTCGCCGCGACCGACCAGCTCGTCGGCGGCGGAGGGCAGCAGCGAATCGAGGAAGCTCTCCACCGCCGCCGGCGGCTGGGCGCCGACGAACTCGGCCGCGACGGCGCCGTCGCGGAAGGCCTTGACCGCGGGGATGCTCTGGATCCGGAAGGTCTGCGCAAGCCGCGGATTGGCGTCGACGTCGACCTTGGCGAGGTCGATCTTGCCCGCGCGGGCGGCAATCCCGCGCTCGATCACCGGGCCGAGCTGACGACAGGGCCCGCACCACTCGGCCCAGAAGTCGACCACGACAGGGACTGTGTGCGAGCGGTCGAGGACCGCGGTCTGGAAGGTGCTCTCGGTGACGTCCATAACCGTGATGGTAGAAAAGGGCCGTGCCCGACCTCGAAATCGACCGTGATGGCGTGATCCTGGCCGTCGAGCGGGCGGGGAACGGGCCACCCGTCGTGCTCCTCCATGGCCTCACCGCGACGCGTCGCTACGTGGTCATGGGCTCGCGCTCGCTCGAGCGCTCCGGCCATCACGTCGTAGCCTACGACGCCCGCGGGCACGGACGCTCGAGCCCCGCGCAGGCGCCGGACGCCTACGGCTACGACGAGCTGTCCCGCGACCTCGAGGCGGTGCTCGACCGGCTCGAGATCGACCGGGCCGTACTCGCCGGAGCGTCGATGGGCGCGCACACGCTGCTCGCCTTCGCCCTGCGGAGGCCCGAGCGGATAGCGGGCCTGGTCGTGATCACACCGGCCTACGAGCCGGAGGAGATCGAGGACCCGGCCCGGCTGGCTCGCTGGGACGCTCTGGCCGCCGGCCTGCGCGAGGGTGGGGTGGAGGGGTTCGTGGCCGCCTACGGCGAGCCAAACGTGCCGGAGGCCTGGCGGGACACGGTGTTCAAGGTGATCCGCCAGCGCCTGTCGCTCCACGAGCATCCGGAGGCGGTGGCCGATGCACTGCAGGCGGTGCCGCGCTCGCGGCCGTTCGCCTCGGTGCAGGAGCTGCGCGCGATCACTGCGCCCACCGCGGTGGTGGCCAGCGACGACGAGGCCGACCCGGGCCACCCGCGTGCGGTGGGGGAAGCCTATGCGGCGGCGATTCCCGGCGCCCGCCTGATCACCGATGAGCCAGGGCATTCACCGATCGCCTGGCAGGGCAGCCGCCTCTCCAAGGTGGTGGCGGACACCGCGGCACAAGCGGCGTTCGGGTAAGCCGTGCCGGCTGGCGGCTCGCTCCCCGGCGGCCGACATCGGCGCCAGCAAGCGCGTCGCCTGACCGATCTCTCATCCATGCTTGAACACCAGCGTGGCCATCAGCCAGATCGTGTTGGCACCGGTGTTCACGCCAGCGCTTGGTGTCGCCCCCTGAGCGGCGATCTGGTCCTCCGCAAGCAATTCCATGTCCGGCGCCGTCGAGACGTTGGTGCGAGCCGTGAACCCGCTGCCGGCGGTCAGCGTGTCGCCGAAGCCGGAATCGACGTAGAACCCGAGCGCAAGCTCGTTGCCGGCGGTCAGAGCCGGGGTCGGGCCGGAGTTGACGGAGCCGGCAGCGCTGGTGGAGCCGCTCTTCTGCGCGCTCTGGTCGACGGCCGTGGCATCGGCCGCGGTGGACAACCCCGAGTACTCGAGCGCTGCGACGCCGACATCCGCCTTCGCCGTAGGGGTGACCGTGATGGTGGGTCGCGTGCCTCCACCATTGGTGATCGGAGCGGTCCAGACGCTCATCTCGGTCTGGTCCGACGCCTTGAAATGGAGCACCTCGATGTAGCTGTTGCCGGCCGAGTCCGTGACCGTCTTCGCGGTGGGGTTAGTGCTTGCCCAGATTCCGACGAGGACCACAAGCCGGTTGCCCGTGGTCAGGTTCGAGGCCGGCGTGACAGCGAGCGTGGTGACGGAGCTTGCATGAGCCGCCACCTGCTGCACGAACGCCGGGGTGGCGGTGGGCACCGCCGGTGTGACGGCGTTGGACGCGGCCGACGGCGGTCCGGTTCCGATCGCGTTGGTGGCGGTGACCGTGAACGTGTACGCGGTGCCGTTCGTCAGAGCGGTGATCGTCGTGCTGGTCGCCGGGGGCGCACCGGTGATCGTCTTCGAGGGCTGAGCCGTCGAGCCGATGTACGGGGTGATCGTGTAGCTGTTGATCGGGCTGCCGCCGTTGGCTGGCGCGGTCCAGCTGACGGTCGCGCTGCCGTCGCCCGCGGTTGCGGTTATTGCGGTCGGCGCACTCGGTGCGGTCGGCGCGCTCGGGGTGACCGAGTTCGAGGCAGTTGACGGCGACCCGGTCCCGATCGAGTTCGTGGCGGTGACCGTGAACGTGTACCCGCTGCCGTTGGTCAGGCCTGTGATCGTGGTCGACGTGGCCGGCGGAGATCCGGTGACCGTGGAGGAGGGCTGAGCCGTCGAGCCGATGTACGGCGTGATCGTGTAGCTGGTGATCGGGCTGCCACCGTCACTCGGCGCGGTCCACGACACCATCGCGCTCCCGTTCCCTGCCGTCGCGGTGACCGCGGTTGGCGTGCCGGGAGCCGTCGGCGGTCCCGTGGCTCCTGCCTTGAGCACGACCGTCGACATCAGCCACGTGGTACTCGGACCGGTGCCGACGGCGGCGTTCGGGGTGGCGCCGGCGGTTGGAAGCACCTGATCTTCGCTGAGCAGCTCCATGTCGGGCGCACCCGAGATGTTCGAGCGCTGCGTGAAGCCCGAGCCCGCGGACAGCGTGTCGCTGAAGCCCGAGTCCAGGTACATGCCCAGCGCGAGTTCGTTGCCTGCCGTGGTGGCTGGCGTGGCACCGGACGTCACGGATGCGGCACCACCGGTCGTGCCGCTGTTGTGCGCCGACTGGTCGAGCACCGCGGTGCCCGCGGCCGGGGAAAGCCCCGAGTACTCCAATACCGAGGCACCGATGTCCGCGCTGGCGCTCGCCTTGACGCTGATCGTCGGCTTCGTGCCGCCGCCCGCAGTGATCGGCGCGCTCCAGACGCTCTGTTCCGTGTTGTCGGAGGCCTTGAAGCTGAGAAGCTTGGTGTAGGTATTGCCGGCAGAGTCGGTCACGCTCGAGGCCGTCGCCGCCGAGGTGCTCCACACGCCCATCAGGACCACCAGGCGGTTGCCAGCCGTGACGTTCTGGGTCGGCGTCAGAGAAAGGCTGCTTGCACTCCCGTGCGCGTTGACCTGCTGGATGAAGGCGATGATTGCTGCGGACGGCGTGATTTGGTTTGACGTGGCCGACGGGGCACCGCTACCGTTCGGATTCGTGGCCGTCACCGTGAAGGTGTAGTGGGTGCCGTTGGTGAGGCCGGGAACAACGGTGTTCGTGGGCGCCGGGGACCCGCTCACCGTGGTCGCGGGCTGGGCGATTCCGCTGACGTATGGCGTGATCACGTACGACGTGACAGCTCCGCCTGTGGTGGGTGCGTTCCAGGTCAGGGAAGCCGAGCCGTTCCCTGCGGTCGCGGTCACACCTGTGACCTGCCCGGGTGCGGCCGCGGGCGAGAAGGAGACGTCAACCCAATAGTTCTCTGCGTTGAACGCGTTCGTGGGGAAGGTCGGCGCGGCCGTGTAGGTGTAGATCCCGTTGGCGGTCGAACCAACGTTGCGGAGGGCGTGCAGCGGAGGGCTGTCGACGATCCCCCCGCCGTCTGGTTCTGGAGACGGGGGAGGGTAGAAATATCCCTCGGCCTGGGCGTAATGGCCGGCGGGTGCGAAGTACGAGGCGATATACGTGACGTTGGGGTTGATGGGGACCGGCGTTGAGAAGTTGACCTGCTGCCAGCCGGAGGCCGTCTCGCCGGAGAACGTGGCGCGCGCCAGGAGCTGGCCGGTGGAGGTCCAGAGACTTCCGACGTGGGTGCCGGTGTTCTTCGCCACCTTGTAGAAGCGGATACCGCTGACCGTGCCGAACGTGTCGGTGGTGAACTTGACTCCGACCTCGATACCGTTGCCATCGCCCGAATCCGGCGGCGCTGTGAGCGAATTCCCCCACAGCGAGCACGGGCAGTTCACGTTCACGGTGACTGTGTCCGAGGGCTTCTCGAGGTTCCCGCTGTCGTCGACGGCGCGCGTCTCGATCGCTGCCGACGGACTGCGGTTCGCGACCCACGAATAGGACCAGGTGGCTGTCGTCCCGTCCGGCGTCGTCAGCGTCGCGGGGTGCCAGCTGTTGCCCCCATCGGTCGAGATTTCGACCCCGGCGACCACGCCGCCACCGGTATCGGTCGCGGTGCCGCTGATCGTGACTTGGCTGCCAGACTGGATGTTGGCTCCCGACGTCGGTGAGGTGATCGTCGAGGTCGGTGCGGTGGTATCGGTTGAGGCGGTTGCGGTGGCCAGACCGCTCATCAGCGTTGCCGGCTGGGCACCCATGTCGGCCAGCAAGTTGATCGTCGCCTGCTGCATGTTTGGGTCGGGCGGCTTAGCGCTTGGATCGGTCGAGCCCTGGGACCACGCGTTGGTGTTGTCGAGTCCCCACGCCCATTGCACGGTTCCGGCACCGAACACGAGTGCCCCGCTCGGGGCGCGGTACAAGGTGAGGTGATGCGTCGCGGTCGACGGGGACGTGGTCGTGCTCCCGTAGTCGGTGAACGTCTCGACGTTGCCGACCGTCGTTGTGGAGAGGTCGAACAGACCCGCTGGCCTGAAGCCGTTGTCAGGATCCTCATCCCACTCATAGCCGAGCGTGCCGATCCCCGCGCCTAAGGTCAGCGCCTGTCCTGGCGAGAGGCTGGCGGCAGACGTGTTGCGCCACAGCCGCAGCTTCGCGGTCTGATAGGGCACCTGGATGTCGCTGGTCCCGGAGTTGACAATGAAGTACTGACCGCTGAGCGCGTTCTCCGGGTTACCGCCGTCTGCGGGCGGGCTGAATCGAGGATCGCGCCAGGTGCCAGTCCAGGTCGTTGGATCCTGGGGATCGGTCGGAGCGTTGAAATGGGTCTCCTTGTAGGTGATGAGGGTGCGATATGGCGTGCTGGTTCCGTCCGAGCTCGCCGCCCAGCGCGTCTTCCAGAAGATCTCGTTGCCGCTGAAGAACGCGAGGCTCACACCGGCGTCGCGCGCGGCGGTGACATTGGCTCGCTGACCCGCCGACCAGTACTCATCGTGTGCGCTGGAGACAAACACCTTGTGATTGAGCAGCAGCGAACCGGACCGGTCAACGTCAGCCGAGCTCGTGTAGCTGATGTCGTAGCCGTTGCGCTCCAGGAAGCGCACCATCTGGTACTCGGCGTAGTAGAGATACGACCGGCCTTGGTCGTTGGTGATCGAGCCGTCCCACGGCCGGTTGTACGAAACGGCAAATGCCCCCTTGTATGCCAGGGGGTTACCTGGCGGGCAGGCCACGGCGCACGTATAGAGGCTGTTGCCCCCATACGCGTTGTAGGCCTCCCAGGTGGCATCCGACGTCGACAGCAGGATGCCCGAGTGGCTGGAGTCGTCACGGACCACGAAGGGGATCTGGCTGTCCCCGCCGCGGTCCTGGGCGTCGTCGCGTACGAGATGGGCAATGTAGATCCCGGAGACGGCGTTGCTCGGAACCGTCCAGGATGCGGACACGCCCCAGTTGCCGCAGTCGATCAGGCCCGTCGAAGAGTCCGTCAGACACGCCGGCTGGGTCTGGGGCAGCGTCGCCGTGGGCTGAATGCCCGCCGCGATCTTGCGCGCTCCGTCGCCGCCGTAGTAGCCAAGCCGGAGGATGTCGATGTGATAGGCAGTCGACGGCGTCTTGATCTTGAAGGAGATGGTCTGGCCGACGTTGACGCTCATCGACGTGGCGTAGCCCTGAATCGTCGAGTCGCCCGTGCCGGTGACCTGCCAGTCGCTCGGGGGATCCCCAGGCAGCTGGTTCTCGCATGCCACAGGGTTTGCGCAACCCGCTGCCCTCGCCGGCGTTGCCCCGGCCAACCCACACAAGAGCACCACGAACGCCGCGAAAATCGGTCCGCAATTCCGCGATACGCATCTGACCGTCGCTCCCCGGTCCACATCTATCTACGTTCGATCTCTGTTAGATCTTTCGCACGAATTGCGAATTGCGGGAATTGCGTGACAACGGCTCCAGCGCGCCCTCAGCCAGCGATCGAGCTATGACTACGCCACTGGTGCGGAAGCTTGGGATTACCGTGGACACGCGCCTCGCCCTGATCCGCGCCCCGGACAACTTCGAGGATCTCCTCGGCGACTTGCCGGTCGGCGTGACGGTCCGTCATGCCGCGCGCGGACCGGTTGACGTGATCGTCGCCTTCTTCGATTCGCGCGTCGCCCTTCGGCGTCGCTTTCCGGTTCTGCGCGGCGCGCTGGAACCGGCGGGCGGGCTGTGGATCGCCTGGCCAAAACGGGCCTCAGGGGTGCAGACCGACGTGACGGAGGGCGCGGTCCGAGCCCTCGGCCTGGCGGAGGGGATGGTCGACAACAAGATCTGCGCCATCGACGAGACCTGGTCGGGCCTGCGGTTCGTGATCCGCCGCGCCGATCGCCCATCGCAACGACAAGCAGGACCTAACACGCCCTAACCGGAGCTAACCGGAGTTCGCCGGGACCCGCTCTACATTCCTGGCAGCCATGCGCCGGCTTCCGAGAATCAGCCGCCGGAGAGTGCTGGCGATCGTGCTCGGCGCCGCCCTGCTGATGCCCGCGTCAGTGTTGTTTGCATTCCCCGATCGCGATGGCGTCACCCGGGCCGCGGTGCAGATTAAGCTGTCGAAGATCGACGTCTCGCTTCCGGCGCGGACCGGTGGGGGAGCCGGCGTGGTTCGCCTGCCGCGCTCCTACTTCGGGATATCCACCGAGTATTGGACGCTGCCGATCTTTGCGCGGCGAACGGGGATGTTCGAGCGCATGCTCTCCCTGCTCGAGGTCCCCGGCGACGGGCCCTTCGTGCTGCGGATCGGCGGCGATTCCGCCGACAGGACCCGATGGCTTCCGTCCTTCAGGTTCGAACCTGCGTGGGTGTTCCCGCTCACCCCGGCGATCGTCCGCAGCACGGGGGAGATGGTGCGTGACCTCGGCCTGCGGCTGATACTCGACCTCAATCTGATCACCGGATCGCCGCGGCTCGGAGCCGTGTGGGCCCGCGCGGCCGAGCAGGCGCTGCCGCCGGGCAGCATCAGCGGCTTCGAGGTAGGCAACGAACCCGACCTCTATAACCGGCAGTACTGGATGCAGACCACGGAGCTTGGTCGCGCGCTGCCAACCGTCCTTAACGCGGCCGGGTACGTCCGGGACTTCGGCGCCTACCGGCGTGCGCTCGCGGCGGCGGTGCCGGGCATGCCGCTGATTGGTCCAGCGGTCGGTAACGCGGTCCTCGACTCGGGGTGGATCGCCCGGTTGCTCCGCCAGTCGCACGCCGGGCTCGGCGTGGTCAGCGCCCACCGCTATCCCTACTCGGCCTGCGTGCCGCCGACCTCGCCCGCGTTCCCGACGCTTGGCCGGCTGCTGTCCGAGCGGGCCACGGCGGGGATGGCCTCCGGCATCCGGTCCGTGGCGCGCCTCGTCCACCGGGCCGGACTGCGGTTGCGGCTGACTGAGATCAACTCGGTCACGTGCGGCGGCCTGCCCGGGGTCAGCGACTCCTTCGCCACTGCCCTGTGGGCTCCCGACGCCCTCTTCAGCTTCCTGCGGGCGGGCGTCGACGGCGTCAACGTCCACGTGCGAGCCAACACCATCAATGCCCCGTTTGCCTTCACCGCCGCCGGCAGACTGATCGCGCGGCCGCTGATGTACGGGCTGATCGCCTTCGTGCGGACGTTGGGTCCGGGCGCCGAGCTCGTGCGGCTGCACATCGGCAATCGGCACCGCGTCCACCTGAAGGCGTGGGGCGTGCGCGTGGCGGGCGGCCGCCTGCACATCCTGCTGATCGACAAGGGACACCGGCCGGCCGTGGTCGATCTGCACCTGCCCGGCGCAACCGGTGTGGCGACGGTGCAGCGCCTGGTCGCGCCGAGCGCCTCGGCCCGGTCAGGCGTCAGCTTGGCGGGCCGCCACCTGGACGCTGCCGGCCAGTGGGTGGGCCGATCCAGCATCGACGTCGTGGGCCGCGGGACGAGCGGATACCGTGTCGCCGTCCCGCGCTACAGCGCCGCCCTCGTCTCCGTACAGCTGCGGCCGAGTCCCTAAAGTATTCGCGCCCCGGAACCGGCGGAGATATGAGGCCGGATCTGAAGGGCGCGAATGAGGGGAGAGAGGGTTGTAGGCGCATACTCCCCAATCCCGCTCTAGATGTCCAATACAAGTATCAGCACGGACTGATACCGATTCCTTATAAGTGGCTAGCCGACGAGGGTCACGGTCTGCGACTTCGTGTCCGTCGGGGCGAGGTAGGGGTTCCCGCGGAAGTGCACCTGGACGCTCAGCCGCACCGTGCGGTGGCGCTTACCGCGGCCGGGCAGACCCTTGAACATCGTCGTCGCGCTGTAGGTGCAGTTCGAGGCGAGCGGCACCTCCTGGAAGGAGACCTGCCGCTTGCCGAGGAAGTAGCGCACGTAGACGTTCTCGAAGCAGGACTGCGGCTGCGGGATCCACGACGGCCCGGTCACCTTGCCGGCGGTGGCAAACGTGAACGGCCGCTTGCTGGTGCGGTGCGGGCGGACCGTCATCGTGACGCGGGGGTTGGGCCGGGGTGAGGGATAGGTGAAGAACGTCGCGTCGACGCCGGGGGTGGTCTGTCCGTCCGGATGCACGGCAACGAGGCGATAGTGGAACCAGGTGCCCGAGCTCAGCCCCGCGAGGGTCGACGTCACCGTGACGGGGCTGCCCCCGGCGGGCACCGTTTGCGAGAACGTCTGCGAGCCGTACAGCCCAGTCAGGCCGTACTGGAAGTCGTACACGGTCTTGTCACCGTTCGGATTGATCACCCCGCTGACCGTCGCGCCGCTCGAGGTGATCTGCGAGGCCGGTCCGGTGGTCGCGCCGGGCGGCGGGTTGCCGGTGGTCTTGAACGTGCGGTCCTGTCCGAGGCCGGCGCCATACCGGTTGCTGGCGATGACGCGGTAGTGGTAGACCGTGCCGGGGATGAGCTTGCCGGCGGTGGCGGTGACCGCCACGGGCTTGGTCCCGGCCGCGAGCGTCCGGGCGCTGCTGAGCACTCCGTAGGTCTTGGTCAGGCCCCACTGGAAGCCGTAGTGGGTCGAGTCGCCGTTGGGGTTGACGGATGCGTGCAGGACGGCCGACGTGTTGGTCCGCGAGGTCGTGCCGCCGGTCGAGACCGACGGTGAGGTCGCTGCCACGGCGACGCCGGTGACGAACGCGCTGGTCGCCAGCAACACGCCCAGCAGCTTGAGCTTGCGATGCATTCAGGGCCTCCAGAAGACGTTGTTGGCCCTTGTATACCGGGGAGGTCGGCTAAGTTGCGCGGCAGTCAGGGGCACACAGGGCGCGAACCAGGGTGCGGCGCCGGCGAAAAGCCCCGCGCTCTTGCAATCTACGCTCGATAATCGGGCTTATGTAGACGACCATGGAAAATCGGGGCCTGGACGCGCGGCGATGCCAGCTGAGAGGCTTGGCAGGTGGCTCAGGGCAGGACTCAGCTCGACTCGGCACCTCTGGAGCGTGCGATGGCCGAGCTCACGCCGGGAACCGTCCCGAGCATCTCCGTGGCCGTCGTGCAGCGAGGTGCTGAGCCATGGGTGTCCAGCACGGGCCTCGCCGACCTCGAGACGCAGCGTCCGGCATCGCCCGCAACGGCGTATTGCTGGTTCTCGATGACCAAGCTCGTCACCGCGACCGCCGTGATGCAACTCGCCGAGCTCGGCCGACTCGGGCTCGACGATCCTGTCTCGCGCTACCTCCGCGACTTTCCTCAAAGCCGGGCGGGCTCGCCGGTGACCGTGAAACACCTGCTCAGCCACAGCGCCGGCCTGTCCAACCCGCCGCCGGTCCGCTGGGTGCATCCGGCCGATGACGACGGGCCTCTGCCGTCCGAGCTCCTGGCGCGGCTGCTGCGGCGCCAGCGGCGTCTGAAGGGCACACCCGGTGAGCGTGCCCGGTACTCGAACGTCGGCTTTCTCGCCCTCGGCGAGGTCATTGCCAACGCGAGCGGCCAGCCGTATCAGGCCTTTGTCCGCGAGCACGTCCTCAGCCCGCTCGGGATGTCTCACACCGATTTCCGCTACACCGCTGCGGTGGCGGAGAACGCCGCAACGGGCTATCACCGGCGGCGAGACATCCAGGCCGTGGCGATGGAGCTGCTGCTCCCGAGATGGGTGCTGGGTCCGCGCATCGCACAATACCGGGAGCTCCACCGTTTTGTGCTCGACGGTTCGGCGTACGGCGGTCTCATCGGCCCGGTCCGGGATGCGTCGCGGTTCCTTGCCGCGCACGTGGGCCTCGGCGCCCTCGAGGGCACGCGCATGCTCAGCCCCCAGGATGTTGAGCTGATGCAGACCCGCCACACCCGCGGACGGGCGCTCGACGTCGGGTTGGGCTGGTTTCGGCGACGCTCGGACCCTCCGACCGGTGAGCCCTATTGGGAGCATCTCGGAGGCGGTGCGGGCTTCTGGACGATGATGCGCGTGTACCCCGAGCGCGGACTCGGGCTGGTCACGATGGGCAACGCGACCACCTACGACCATCGCCGCTTGGCAGCAGCCGTCCTGGAAGGACAGCCCGGACATGCCTAGCTGACTCGAGGCACGCAAACGGCCCGGCAATGCGGAACGCAGGGCACGCCGGTCGGGCAGCGAACATCTCACCAGCGTTCAAGTCACGGCATGATTCAGCCGACGCAACCCCCAAGGGCAATGTTCTCGGCCAATCCCGCTCACCAGCGGTTGGCGCGTGTTCGCGCCGCCGCCGCCACGATCTCCGTGACATCCGCGCTCGCCCTGGTTCCGGGAGCCCTCGCCAGCGCCGGAACGGTCAGCTCCGTGTGGAATTATCGCTCGAGCGCGCCGACTGGCGGCGGCGGCCTGGCGCCGACCACCACGAGCCCGCCGCGATACAAGGCTCCGTCAGCGCCCGCCAAGCTCTCGGGCGGCAGGTGGCTGAAGAACTTCACCGTGACCGAGTACTGGCCGGCGCCGGAGAAATGGTTCGTCGGGCAGCTGGTCGCCGTCCCCGGATTGACCGGGAAGCATCGGATCGACTGGCTCTACTCCGCCACCGGTGTCTCGATGCAGGGCGAGGGGCTCGGACTTGATGGCCGGATGTACCACATCAATGCGCTCGGAGATGGTGGCTGGGTGACGCTCTCGGGCGCGTCCACCTCAGCTTCGGACGGCTGGTCGGCGGGCTCGCCGTACTGGCGCGCCGGCGGCTACTGGAGGAACCGCGCGGGCGGTGTCACGTTCCCCCTGGCCGCGGGTGGCTGGTCGGCCGGCCCAGGAAAGCGGTACGTGCCACTCAGGGGCGTCAGCTTCGCGCCGGGGGCCTCCCTGCCGCTGCACTTCTACCAGTCGATCGCCGTCGATCCTCGAGTGATCCCGCTCGGCAGCCGCGTCTATCTGCCGGCCTACCGCCACGACGGCCACGGCGGCTGGTTCATCGCCCAGGACACCGGCGGCGCGATCAACGGCCACCACGTCGACGTCTACCGCTCGCCGCCCGCCAATGCCTCCTACGGCGGTCAGTACCTCACCGGCGCGCGCGCCTACGTGATCACGCCGAAGGGCAGCCACTGACCCGCAGCGGATCGGCGCGCGGATCGGCGGCTGATCGCCTGCGCGGGCACTAGACTCCAGTACATGGCCAAGCAGCAGCGGACGATGCGGATCGAGCAGCGCAGCCAGCTCGCCGCGATGCAGCAGATGGAGGGCCGCTCCGACGAGGAGCTCGAGGCGGAGACTCGGTACAAGGCGGCAGCGCAGGCGATCCTCGGCGCTCGCGCCGCGGAGCGTTATGACTCCAAGGCCGCGCGGGCTCACTTCCAGCGCGCCATCGCCGCGGCCCGTCCCCAGGAACGGCTGCAGCTGCGCCGCATGGCCGACGCCTCGCTCGCCCTGGCCGAGCGCCGCCCCGACGATCTAAAACGCGCGACCGAGCGCCTCGGCGTCGAGGCGCCGAGCAACCGCCAGCTGCGCGGACTGAAGCTAATGGGTGTGCTCGCGCCGCCGGCCAGCGCCGGAACGCTCGCGCGCGTGCGCGGAGTTCTCCTGGTGATCCTGCTCATCATCGCCGTGCTGGCGATCGGCCTTGGGATCGTTCAGCTGATCGCGCTGCCGTTCGGGGGCATCTCGCTCGACCTCTCGATCTTCTACGGCTTCGTCCTCGTCGTCATCGTGCTGGGTGTCCTCGCGTTCTACGGACGCCGGCGCCAGAAGCGAATGCAGGCCGAACGGGCCGAGCAGATCGCCTCGCGGGCCCGCTGAGTCCCAGGCGCGCGCTGAGTCCCACGCGCGATGTGCGGTCGCTACACGCTTGCCACACCGGCCCCCGGTGACCTCCGGGCGCGCTTCCCGATCGGCGAATCGGTCCAGATCCGCCAGCGCTTCAACGTCGCCCCCGGCGACGACGTGCTGGCGGTGACCACCGACCGCGAGGGAGCTCCCCGGGGCGAACTGCTGCGCTGGGGTCTCGTCCCGTCCTGGGCCAAGCAGGCCGACACCGGTCTGAAGATGATCAACGCTCGCGTCGAGACCGCCGCCGAGCGCCCCGCCTTCCGCGGCCCGTTCGAGCGCTTCCGCTGCCTCATCATCGCCGACGGCTTCTACGAGTGGCAGCCGGCGGCCGCGGCGGCCGCCGTTCCCGGTGCCGCCCGGCGCAAGCAGCCTTTCCACATCACGCGCGATGACCGTCGCCCGTTCGCCTTCGCCGGCCTATGGTCGATCTGGCACGGCCAGGACCCGCCGCTGCGCACGTGCACGATCCTCACCACGGCGGCCAACTCGGCCGTCGCTCCATTGCACGATCGGATGCCGATCATCCTCGCCCCCGACAGGGAGTCCGCCTGGCTCGACATCTCGACCTCTCGCGCCGAGCTCACGGACATCCTCGTCGGCCTCCCCTCCTCCGCCACCGCGCTTCGGCCCGTGTGCACCGCGGTGAACGACACCCGTTACGACGGTCCGGAGTGCCTCGCGCCGCCGGTCGACGACGGACAGCGCACGCTCTTCTGACTCGACGATCCGCACGACCGCCGCGTCACGTAGCCCCGGATCAACTTCTCCACTTGGGCGCCGGGTTCGTGACGCGCGATCTCCACGAGGCTCTCCTCGGTTTCGGCTCAGCGCGCTCGCACCACCGGCGAGCTGGCCAGCGCCTGGCCCTGCCCGTCGAGCGCCTGCGCACGCACGTAGGTCTCGGACGGGATCCTGATCGGCGTTTCGAAGCCGCGCCTCGGCGCGGTCGCCACCGGTGCCAGCTTGGTCGGGTCCGAGCCGCCGGAGATCCGCCACGAGGAGACGGTGGTGGCGCCGTTCCAGCTCACGTAGGCCGTGGCGTTCTTGCCGGCGGTCGCCGCCACCGCGGGCGCGTTGTCCGGCTGGCCCGTCCACGGGAATCGGTAGGCGCGGTAGTTCGAGTTGCGCCCCACGAAGTGGCCGTCGAAGACGATCTGGTTATGGGAGTTGAACTCGGTGAAGAAGGGCTGCTGGCCCCAGCCGAGGAAGCCTCCCCCGCCCGGCAGCTGCTGATAGTTGCCCTCGAAGTTGGCCAGCAGCTGCGGCGAGTGGTCAAGCCCGGCGACCCAGCGGGCCTGCATGTGCTTGAAGTCAAGGATCAGCTTCAGCCCGCGTGAGTGCGAGTGCACGGTGGGAGGCCCGGCGCCGTCGTCGAACAGGGTCACGAACAGGTCGCCATTCGCGCGGATCCGGATGTCGTGCTGGAAGGCGAACTGCGCTCCCGGCCCCATCTTGAATGACGAGTGCTTGCCACCGAGGGTCCAGATGATTCTGCCGGTGGTGTGATCGACCTTGTAGGCCGCCGATGTGTTGCGCGCCGAGATCACGACGTTGCCGTCCTTGTCCGGCTCGATGTCGTTGATGTGGAAGTAGTCGAACGGCGCACCGCTGCTCTTCGGCGGCGGTGAGTAGGAGGAGTCCAGCGAGACGTGGTCGAGGCTGTCCCACTGGTAGAGGACGAGGCCGGTGGGGATGTCGATCTCCTGCGCCACCGAGTCAAGGACGACCTGCCGCTTGGCTCCATGCGCCGACGACGCGTTCACGTACACGGGGTAGTAGGCCGAGATAAACGCAGTACCCTTGGGCGAGATCTGAAACTCGTGCAGGTCGGCGTGCAGGCCGTTGCCGGCCCGGACGACGGCGATCTGCCGGTAGGAGCTGTCGTTGATCACGTCCTCCCCCACGCCGACACCGGCGCCGAGGTAGCCCTGCCACCACGTGAGCACGGGCTTGCCGCCGTAGTGCTGCACCCGGAAATCGGTGGCCAGGGTCCGCGGGGGGAGGCGCTTGAACCAAACCAGGGACCCCGTAGAGTCGAGAATCATCGGTCCGGACTGGCGGGGGCCTTGCTGCGGGGCGATGAAGATGTCGCCCGGCGCCGTCGCGCCGGTGTGACGGCTGATGGCGGTCGTCGCGGGCGAGAGATCGGGCCGTGAGCGGAACGACGCGATGTCGCCGCGGCTCCGCGGTGCCGACGGCGGCGGCGCGTACCGGATCGCCCCCGCCGGCGTGGCCACATGGAACGTGAAGCTGCCGTTGCCGGTACCGACGACATTGAGGCCGGTCCTCACCGTGACCGTCTCACCGGCCATAAACGCCTTGTTTGGCAGGAAGCTGCCGCCGCGTCCGTCGGAATCACCAGCGATTCGGCCGGCGTGAGCACCGGAGCGGCTCCCGGAAACGGTGATCGTCCCGAGCTGGCCGGCGGGAACGCCGCGGAAGGCGATCTGAGCCTGTGGCGAGACGAACTGGCTTCCGGGCGTCGGGAACGCGGCGACCGTCGCGGAGGCGGCCGACGCCGAAGGCGCCTCGTCCAGGGCGCCGGCGATCGCCCAGCGAGCCCCGCCCGCTCCTAGAGCGAGCAAAGCCAGCATCACTCGACGTGCGCGGACGCCCGAGAGCACGGTGGTAAGCATCAATCCTCCTCAACCAGCACGACTGCAACCTCAACCGGCCGGCCGCAGGAAAGTTGCGGCAGGCCCCAATGATCGAGGGCCGGGCGGCGGAGTCTACGAGTACGGCGGGTGCAGCGGGAGCAGAACCGGAGGCCGCGGCGGCTGATTGAAGTTGAAATCCCGGATCAGGTTGCCGAGCTGGGCGACATTCTCACGGACGTCGGGTCGGAGATCCGGGCGGCCGTCGGTGGCGGGATCGATGCGAGCGCCCCCGAGGAAGTCGTCTTCGATGAACTTCAGGTACGCATCGTGGCTCAGTGTCTGATGATCGATGTAACCGGTGCGGGCGTAGGGGCTGATCACCAAGCCGGGGACGCGGAGGCCATAGCCGTTCTGGTCCACCTGCGGCGGTCGGACGTGGTCGTAGAAGCCGCCCCAGTCATCCCACGAGAGGAAGATCGCCGTGGAGCTCCAGGCCGGGCTGCGCATGATCGTGTTGATGAGCTCGGTGACGTACGTCTGGCCTGTACTGATCATCCCCGGGGGGTGCTCGGAAACCTTGTCGTTGGGCACCACCCAGCTCACCGCCGGCAGGGTGCCGTGGTGGGCGGCGGCGAAGAACTTACTGAGCGGCTCGATGTTCCCGGTTTGATGGTCTTCGCGTACGGTCGCGAAGTGCGGGAGCGGATTCCAGATGCCGGGGGTGTGGTAGTTCTGCGGGATCGCCGTGCAGGTGATGGCCAGGTCGTTCTGGCAGTCGGGCTCGGCGCCCTTCGTCACGTAGTAGCGCCAGCTCACGTGGTAGCGGTGCAGGAGGTAGGTGATGTCCGTCCAGTTGTAGAACGGACCCGGGTGGCTCGCCGTCCGCTGCCGCAGGTCCGCCGGCCCGTAGTCCCGCGGCAGGCTCGAGGAGGCGGCGTCGTTGTGACAGGTGAGGGGGTCGCGGGTCGGGTCGTTGCGGAACGGGCAGATCGCCGACCAGCCCGAGACCATGTACAGGTGCTGAGGAAGGCTCCACGAGTCGACCGGCTCGAACATGTGATCCTGGAGCACGAAGTCGCGGGCATATGTCCAGTAGTTGGGGATCTCGCTCCCGTCGTGGTAGCCCATAACGTCTGTGCACGACGCCTGGCCGGGGGCGCACCGCTGGCTGCAGTTGGGATCGTTGGGGGCGCAGACGCCGGCGTGCTCGGCCTGGGAGATGAAACCGTTCATGGCGCCCCCGTTGACGTCGGCCACGGAGTTGGGGAGACCGTGCGGTCCACCCGCGTTGCTGTCGATCGTGCTGTGGTACGGCCGCACGCAGGTCCCGGCGGCCGGATCGGGCACGCACACGGTAGGAACGCCGTTCTTCATGGGAATGCCGTCGGCGCCGGGGTAGGTGCCGAAATAGGAGTCGAACGAGCGGTTCTCCTGCATGATCACCACCACGTGGCGGATCTTGTGGATCCCTGCATTGCCGCAGGCGCCACCGATGCAGGCGACCGGGCCAGAGCCGCTGCCCAGCCCCGCGCCGCCACCGGCGGCATGCGTGGCGAGGACGTTCCCGACGCTCCGGCCGAGGGCGAAGACCGTGCCCGCCACGAGGAGCGCGATCAGGGCAACGCCGAGCAGCAGCCTGAGCGAGTTCCTCGGCCGCGGACCCGATCCCCCGGACGCGCGACGCGTCCGGCCTGCCCCTAAGACGTGACCCTGCACGGGTCGGGAGTGTTGAGGCCCCGCTTAAAGGGAGTATCAGTGGACGGTGACGCGGGACATAACAACGGCCGGCGTGGGCGCTCCATCGCCCTGCGGCGTGGTCGGAAGCGCCCCGATTCTCTGCACGACGGACATGCCCGAGACGACCCTGCCGACCAGCGCGTAGTCCGGGGTCAGGCCAGCCGACGTGGTCGCGTTGGGCGCGGTGACGACGAAGAACTGGCTGCCGGAGGCGCCCGAGGGATCGGTTTGGGTCTTGGCCATGGCGACGTCGCCCTGCACGTACTGGGTGTTGCGTGGAGGCGGCTCAACCACCGTGTAGCCCGGGCCGCCCGAGCCGTCACCGTTGGGATCCCCGCCCTGGATCACGAAACCGGAGGCGACGCGGTGGAAGGTGAGTCCGTTGAAGAACCGCTGCTTGACCAGCGAGTAGAACGAGGCCGAGGTCTTCGGCGACTGCTTGACGTCGAGCGTGAATGCGAAGCTGCCGCAGTTGGTGGCCACGGTCACCGTGTAGGTGCGGCTCGGGTCGAGGTGAATCGCCGGCGCGGTGAGGTGCTGCGTACCCTTCGGTGCCGGTACCGCCACCTTCGTGCAGCCACCGCCGGCCGGCGTCGACTGGGTCGCGGACGCCGCGGCCGAGGTGGCGCCGGACGCGCTCGACCTGGTCGAACTCGATGAGGAGCTTGAGCTGCCACAGCCCGCCAGGACCAGGACCACGACCGGCACGAGGAAACGCGTAAATCGCACGGCGCCGAAGAAAAGCAGACTCCGACGCGATAATCAGCCACGCCATGCTCCTCTCCCCCCTCCTGCGCGCCTACGAGCACGTGATCCTCGACCTGGACGGATGTGTGTGGATCGGCGATCGCGTGACCCGGTCCGCCCCCGAGGCGATCACGGCGCTGCGGGTCGGCGGAAAGAAGCTGGCCTTCGTCACCAACGACGCCCGCCATTCGCCCGAGGACTACGTTCGCAAGCTGTGGTCGCTCGGCGTCCAGGCCTCGCTCGAGGAGGTGGTGAGCGTTGGGGCAGCGATCCAGTTCGTGCTCGCGGAGCGGCACACGCCGGTCGACACCTTCGTGATCGGCTCGACCGCCGTGTTCAGGCACGTGGCAGACTCCGGCCAGCGAATCGTCAACGGAACCCCGCGCGAGGACTCGGCAGAGCTCGTCGTCGTGGCCGGGCACGACGAGCTCGACTACCGCGAGCTGCGCACCGCCGTGCGGGCGCTGGCGGCCGGGGCCGAGATGCTCGCCGCCGGGCGCGATCGCAGCTTTCCCACCGACGGTGGCCTCGCGCCCGGGACGGGGGCGATCGTCGCCGCGCTCGAGTACGCCACCGAGCGCACGGCCGGCATCGTCGGCAAGCCCGATCCGCGCATCTTCCACGCCGCACTTGACCGGCTCGGCGACGGCAACACGCTGGTCATCGGCGACCGGCTCGACGCCGACCTGGCCGGGGCCGCCGCGGCTGGTCTCGACGGGGCCATCGTGCTCACAGGCGTGAGCTCGGCTGAGCAGGCGGCGGCAGCCGAGAATCCATCGCCAGTGGCGATCGCCGCGGACCTCCATGAGCTGGTGCTGGGACGCTGATGCTGTCGCTGATCGTCAACCCGCAGGCGGGCAACGGCCACGCCGGCCGGGAGCTGCCGAGCGTGGAAGCAGAGCTCTCGCGCCTCGGCCTCGAGTTCCACACCGAGCGGACGAGGAGCATCGAGCACGCGCGCGAGCTGGCTCGGGCGGCGGTCGCCAGCGCAGAGACCGCGGTGGCCTTCGGGGGCGACGGGCTGATCGGCGCAGTCGCCGACGCGATCAAGCACACCGACGGCGTGCTCGGCGTGGTGCCCGGCGGCCGCGGCAATGACTTCGCCCGCACGCTGGGTATCGGCCTCGAGCCGGTGGCCGCCTGCGACGTGCTCGCCAACGGCGTTGTCCGCGAGCTCGACCTCGGCGAGGTCGGCGGGCGCACGTTCATCGGCATCGCCAGCTGCGGCTTTGACTCCGACGCCAACCGGATCGCCAACGAGACGAAGCTGGTCAGCGGCAACATGGTCTACGCCTACGGCGCGCTCCGCGCTCTCGTCTCCTGGAAGCCCGCCACCTTCACGGTCCGTCTCGACGGCGGTGAGCCGCGCACGGTTCGCGGCTACAGCGTCGCCGCCGCCAATTCGAAGGCCTATGGTGGCGGCATGCTGCTCGCGCCGCACGCCGCGCTCGACGACGGCATGCTCGAGGTGGTGACGATCTCCCACGCCCCCAAGCTGCGCTTCCTGCGCCTCCTCCCCACCGTGTTCAAGGGCGAGCACATCCGCCAGCCCAATGTCGAGGTGAACCGCGCTCGCGAGGTCGAGATCAGCGCCGATCGGCCGTTCACGGTGTTCGCCGACGGCGACCCGATCGGCGAGCTGCCGGCCCGGATCCGCGCGCTTCCCTCCGCCATCCGCGTGCTGGTGCCGGCGTGAGCGCCATGACCGCCAAGATCGCCGCCGCCCGCGCGGTTGGAGAGCTGGCTCGCCGCGCCGGGCGCGGGGGCGGCACGAGCTTGCCCGGGAAGGTGCTGATCCGGCTCGAGCCGCACGCCATCGCCGAGCTCGCCGGCCGACTGCCCGAGGGCTCGGCGATGATCTCCGCCACCAACGGCAAGACCACGACGGCGGCGATGGTGGCGGCGATTCTCGAGTGGTCGGGCACGACCCTGGTCCACAACCGGGCGGGCGCGAACATGGCCGGCGGCATCGCCTCCACTCTGCTCGGCGCCGCGCGTCCGCGGCAGGGCATCGCCGGAGACTTCGGCCTGTTCGAGGTCGACGAGTTCTGGCTCGACCGGGTGGCGGCCGAGCTGCACCCGCGCGCCATGCTCCTGGGCAACCTATTCCGCGATCAGCTCGACCGCTACGGGGAGCTCGAGACGATCGCCGACCGCTGGGCCGCCGTCGTCACGACATTGCCGCCCTCCTCGCGGCTGGTGCTCAACGCCGATGACCCGCTGATCGCCGATCTCGGCCGCGATCGGCAGGGCGTCCTGTACTTCGGCATCGAGGATCCGTCCGTGGCGCTGCCCGAGATGCAGCACGCCTCGGACTCCAAGCACTGCCGGCGCTGCGGCGCCGCCTACGTCTACGACGCCGTCTACCTCGGCCATCTCGGCCGCTACCGGTGCCCGAACTGCGGCCAGCACCGTCCCACGCCCGAGGTCGCGGCCGAGTCGATCCTCCTCGACGGGACCCGCGCGGCCAGCTTCATGCTCCGGGCCCCGGAGGGCACCGTCACGATCGAGCTGCCCCTGCCGGGTCTCTACAACGTGTACAACGCGCTCGGAGCTGCCGCCCTGTGCCTGGCGCTCGGTGTTTCCCTGGAGCAGATCGCCGCCGGTCTCGGGGCGGTCCGCGCCGCCTTCGGCCGGGCCGAGTCGGTCACGATCGGCGACACCGAGCTCGCGCTGCTCCTGGTGAAGAACCCGGCCGGAGCGAACGAGATCCTCCGGACGCTCGCCCTCGAACCGGGTGAGCTCGACGTGTTCGCGATCCTCAACGACCGCACCGCCGACGGCAAGGATGTCTCGTGGGTCTGGGATGCGGACTTCGAGCTGGTGGCTCCGAGGGCGCGGACGATCACCTGCGGAGGGACCCGGGCGGCTGAGCTCGCGCTGCGGCTGAAGTACGCGGGCGTGCCGGTGGAGCGCCTGCACGTGGTGCCCGGCAGCCTGTCCAAGGCGCTCGACCGGGCGCTCACCACGGTGAGCGACGGCCGCCTGTTCGTGCTCCCGACCTACACCGCGTTACTTGAGCTCCGCGACGAGCTCTCACATCGTGGCTACGTATCGCAGTTCTGGCAGCGGGAGGAGGTGAGCGCATGAGCGCCGTCATCTGGCACGACCTCGAGTGCGGTGGCTATGTCGAGGACCTCGGCCTGTGGCGGGAGCTCGCCAAGCGCCACGGTGGCCCGGTGCTCGACATCGGCGCCGGCACCGGGCGGGTGGCACTCGAACTGGCGCGTGAGGGGTACGCGGTCACTGCGCTCGATTCCGACGGCGATCTGCTCGAGGAGCTGGCCCGGCGCGGCCGGGGCCTTGCAGTGGAAACCGTGCTCGCCGACGCGCGCGACTTCACCCTCGCTGGCCGGTATCCGCTCTGCGTCGTGCCGATGCAGACGATCCAGCTGCTCGGCGGCACGCAGGGTCGGCAGGCGTGCCTGCGCTGCGTCGTCGGTCACCTCGCCGCCGCCGGGGTCCTGGCGGTCGCGCTCAGCGACACGCTCGACCTCTATGACGAGGCCGAGGGCCTGATGATGCCGCTGCCTGACCTCACCGAGCGTGACGGTGTCGTGTACTCGAGCCAGCCGACGGCGGTGCGGGCGGACGCAGGCGGGTTCGTGCTCGAGCGCCGGCGCGAGGTCGTGACCCCACACGGCGAGCGCACGGCCACCGGCGACCGAATCCATCTCGACCACCTCACCCCCGAGCAGCTCGAGGCCGAGGCGAGGGCCTCCGGGCTGCGCCCCGCCGGGTGCGAGAGCGTCCGGGCAACGAGCGACTACGTCGGCAGTACGGTGGTGTTGTTCAGTGCCTGACGCTCCCCGCCGGCTGCGCGTGTGCGCGCTGTACCCGGACCTGATGAACATCTACGCCGACCGCGGCAACCTGCTCGTGCTCGAGCAGCGCTGCCGCTGGCGTGGGCTCGACTTCTCGGTGCAGGACGTCAGTCTCGGCGACGAACTCGATCCCTACGCCGCCGATCTCTACTACATCGGCGGCGGCCAGGACCGCGACCAGAAGCTCTGCGCGCTCGATCTTGCCGAGGTGAAGCGGGACGCGCTCCACGCCGTCGCCCGGCGCGGCGGCGTGATCCTCGCCGTCTGCGGTGGCTACCAGCTGCTTGGCCACTCGTACGAGATGGGCGAGGAGACCCTCCCAGGTGTGGGGCTCATCGATCTGCAGACCGTGCGTGAGGACGGCCCGCGGCTGATCGGCAACATCGCCATTGAAGTCGAGCTAGAGCCGGGCCGACGGCAGGTGCTGGCCGGCTTTGAGAACCACGGCGGCCGCACCCACATCGGCCCCGGCGCAACACCGCTGGGCCGCGTGCTCCGCGGGCACGGCAACAACGGACGCTCGGGCTTTGAGGGGGTGCGGGACGGCAACCTGATCGGGACCTACATGCACGGCCCGCTGCTGCCGAAGAACGCCTGGTTCGCGGACTGGCTGATCGCCACCGCGCTCGGGCTGCAGGCGCCACTGGCCACCCTTGACGATCGGCTCGAGGAGGCTGCCCACGCCGACGCGCTGCGCGCGGCCGGACTGGCCACATGAAGCGAGCGCTGAGTGTGGCCGGACTGCTCGGCGCGCTCGCGCTCGTCGGCTGCGGGGGCTCGGCGAAGCAGTCGTCGAACACGTCGAGCACCTCAGCCGCTCAGAGCACGACCACGACCACCTCAACCAGTTCGACGCTGCCCGGGACCGGCCGCCCGGCGGTAACGATCGGCGACAAGAACTTCACCGAGCAGTTCCTCCTTGGCGAGCTCTACAGCCAGGCACTCAACGCGCAGGGCTTCGACGCCGTGCTCAACCGCAACATCGGGCCGACGGAGGTGACGATCCCGGCTCTGGAGAGCGGCCGGCTCGACATGTACCCCGAATACCTCGACACCTGGAACACCGCTGTGGCCGGCACGACGCAGCACTTCGGCTCGCTGACCGCGGCCTACCGCGCCGGCCAGCGTTTCGCGCTCACGCGGGGTCTGCAGCTGCTGAACCCGACGCCGTTCAGCGATACCAACGCGCTCGCCGTCACCCGGGCCTTCTCGCTCCAGAACGGGCTGCGGTCGCTCGATGACATCAGCACCATGCCCGGCAGCGTCACCGTTGGCGGACCGCCCCAGTTCGAGCAGGATGCGAGCGGCCTGCCGGCAATCGAACACAGCTACGGCTTCGTTCCGGCGTCATTCAAGCCGCTCGTCGTCGGCGGCCAGTACCCCGCGCTCGATCAGGGCGCGGTGCAGGCCGCCGATGTCAACACGACCGATGGGCAGCTCGCGACAAGCAGCTACACCGTCCTCCGCGACCCCCGCCGCGTGTTCGGGCCGGGCAACGTCGTCCCCGTCATTTCGGTCAAGACGATGCTGGCCGAGGGCCCGGCCTTCGCCGCCACCATCGACCGCGTGAGCGCGCTGCTCACGCTGCCGGTAATGCGCGAGCTCAACGCCGACGTCGACGTCGCCCACGAGAACCCCGCCGACGTGGCGAGGGCCTTCCTGCGGGCCCACGGGCTCGTGCCGCCCACCACCCCCTGATGCGCTGCTCAGCTACCGCTCGAGCCGAAGCCGCCGGCGCCCCGCTCGGAGATGGCGAGTTCGTGCACCTCGACGACCTCGGGTGTCTCGACGCGGACGAGAACCAGCTGGGCGATGCGATCGCCCGGAGCGATCGTGCACGGTGTCCGCCGATCGGTGTTCAGCAACAACACCTTGATCTCCCCCCGGTAGCCGGAATCGATCAGCCCCGGCGCGTTGACCACCGAGATCCCGTGCCGTGCTGCCAGTCCCGACCGCGGCAGCACCAGTCCGGCCTGCCCGGCGGGGATCTCGACCGCGATGCCGGTACCCACCGAGGCGCGCTCGCCGGGCTCGAGCGTGATGTCATCGACCGCGTACAGGTCGAGTCCCGCATCGCCGGGAAAGGCCCGGCTCGGCAGCCTGGCTTGCACGTGCAGGCGGCGGACACCCAGGCCGCTCATGAGGGGCGTGAGCTGAGCGTGAACGGCTGGTAGCGCGCGGCGACCGTGGCCGGGAGCCGGGCTACGACGCGGACGCCCTCGGGCGTGTCGGAGCGCTCGAGGTCGCCGGCCAGCTCATGCAGCTCGGCCAGGCGCCCGCCCTCATCGTAGGGGATCAGCAGCTCGACCACCTGGAGGCTGCGGGCGAACTCCTCCTCGATCTGCTCGATCAGCGTCGGCAGGCCCTCGCCGGTGACGGCGGAGACCAGCAACGCGTCCGGGTGGCGATTGGCCAGCTCGGCCCGGCGCTCGTCGTCGATCAGGTCGGCCTTGCCGAGGACGAGCAGGCGTGGGGCCTGGTCGGCCCGGATCTCGTGCAGCACATCCTCGACGGCGCGCGTCATCTCCAGCAGCTCCTCCTCGGGCACCGAGGCGTCGACGACGTGCATCAGCAGGTCGGCCAGCCGCGTCTCCTCGAGGGTGGCGCCGAAGGCCTCGACGAGCTGGTGGGGAAGCTTGCGGATGAACCCGACGGTGTCGGTCAGCAGGTAGTCGCGGCCGCCGGCACGGAGCACGCGGGTGGTGGGATCGAGCGTGTGGAAGAGGCGGTCACGCACGCCGGCGTTGGCGCCGGTGAGCGCGTTGAGCAGCGTTGACTTGCCGGCGTTGGTGTAGCCGGCCAGCGCAATCTGGGGCAGGTGAGCCCGCTCGCGCTCGGCGCGCATCACAGAGCGGCTCGAGCGCACCTGGGCCAGCTTGCGCTTGAGCGCGGAGATCCGGTCACGAGCGAGGCGGCGGTCAGTCTCGATCTGCGTCTCGCCCGGTCCCCGGGTCCCGATCCCGCCGTCCATGCGCCCGGCGCCGAGGCGCTCGAGGTGCGACCACAGTCCGCGCATGCGGGCGAGGTTGTAATCGAGCTGAGCGAGCTCGACCTGCAGCTTGCCCTCCGCGCTGTGGGCGTGGGCGGCGAAGATGTCGAGGATGATCGCGGTGCGGTCGATCACCGGAACGCCGAGTGTCGCCTCGAGGTTGCGTTCCTGGCGCGGCGCGAGCTCGTCGTCACAGGCGACCAGGTTCGCGTCGGCGCGCCTGATTTCGGCTTTCAGCTCGTCGAGCTTGCCCGAGCCGAGATACGTGTTCGGGTGGGGATGCTCGCGGTGCTGCACGAGCTCGCCGACCGCGGCCACGCCGGCCGTCCGCAGCAGCTCCTCCAGCTCGCGCAGCCCGTGGTTATCCCCGTCGGGGACGGCGGCGATGAGGTAGGCACGCTGGCGCGCCCGTCCGGGTGCGCGCTGAGGTGCGGGTGTCGGGCTGGACGCCCCCATCCGGCCATTGCGGCTGTGCGGCACGCCGCCCATGGTAGCCGCGGTCGGCCCGCTAGTTGACGTGTACGTCCTGCGCGCCCTCGATTCCCACCGTGTTCCCCGAGAGCATGTGGACGGTGATCGTTCCGACGTGATCCTTGCCGGTGGCCTTGTCGTGCAGGACGACGTGGCACGCGTAGCTGCCGCCGGTCCGCTTGGCGATTCCCCCCGGGCAGCTGACCGATTTCACACTCACCCGGCCGCGGCCAAATTTGCCGATGTAGTCCCGCACCAGGTGCTCCCCGGAGGCGGCCGAGTCAAAGCCGCCGCAGGCGGCGAGGCCCAACCCGCAGCCGACCGCGACCAAGGCGGCGATGGGTCGCTTCATGATCGGCGAGCCTACAGTTCGCGAATGCGCCGCACGGCCTCGAGCAGGCGCTCGTCGGGGGTGGTCAGCGAGATGCGAAAGAAGCCCTCGCCGCCCGGCCCGTAGGCGCCACCCGGGGAGATCACCACGGCGGCCTGCTCGAGCACGTGCTCGCAGTAGTCCGCGGCCGATCTGAACCCCTCGGGCACGGGCGCCCACACGTAGATCGTCCCCTTCGGCGGCGTGACGGAGACGCCCGCCTCGGCCAGCCCCCCGCAGACGAGATCGCGCCGGCGCCGATAGACGTCGTTCATCTTCCGCACCTCGCCATCGACGTCCGGCTGCAGCGCCGCCACGCCGGCCAGCTGCACGGCCTCGAACAACCCTGAGTCGATGTTCGACTTCAGCCGCCAGTACTGGGCGATCGCGGCGGCGTTGCCGACGATCGCGGCGCAGCGCCAGCCGGTCATGTTGTACCCCTTGGAGAGCGAGAAGACCTCCACGCCGACGTCCTTGGCGCCCGGGGTGGCGAGGAACGACGGCGCGACGTAGCCGTCGTAGGTGGTCTCGCTGTAGGCGTTGTCGTGCACGGCGAGGATGTCGTGGCGCCGCGCGAGGTCGAGCACCGCCTCGAACAGCCCATCGGGGACGATCGCCCCGGTGGGGTTGTTCGGGTAGTTGAAGAACAGCAGTCTGGCCCGCTCGAGGATGTCCTCGGGGATCGCCTCGAGGTCAGGCGCAAAGCCGCGCTCGGGCACCAGCGGCATCAGGTACGGGTCGCCGCCCGCCATCAGAGGTCCGCCGGTGTAGACCGGGTAGCCGGGGTCGGCGGCCAGCGCCACGTCCCCGGGATCGAGGAAGGCCAGATTGAGGTTGAAGATGCACTCCTTGGCCCCGATCGCCGGCATCACCTCGGTGTCCGGATCGAGCTCCACCCCGAAGCGGCGGGCGTAGAACGCCGCCACCGCCTCGCGGAACTCGGGCCGGCCGCGGTTCGACGGGTAGGTGTGGGTGCTGGGATCGGCGACGGCCTGTTGGGCAGCGGCCACGATCGGCGCGTACGTCGGCATGTCCGGATCGCCAATGCCCAGACTGATGACATCGACGCCGGCCGCCCGCTTCTCGGCAATCTTGCGCTCGAGCTCGGCAAACAGGTATGGCGGGATCTTCTCCAGGCGGCTACTGGGTTTCATGGAGCTCCTTTACGAATTCGTCGGTCAGGGTGCCACGGAACACGGGCACCGCCCAGCCGCTCAGGTTGATGCGCAGGTCCTCACCCACCTCGACCTCGAGCTCGCCGCCGTCGAGCTCGACGGTCACCGGCGAGTCGCCGCCGGAGAGCACGTGCGCGACGGCCGCTCCGGTGGCGCCGGTGCCGCTGGCCGAGGTTTCACCGACCCCCCGCTCGAAGATGCGCGCGCGGATCCGGTCCGGGGCGAGGGCGGCGAACCACGAGACGTTCGTGCGGTTGGGGAACAGCCGGTGGTGCTCGATCTCGGGCCCGGGGATTGAGAGGTCAAGCCCGGCCAGGTCGTCGAGATCGCCGACCGCGATCGCGCACTGCGGATTGCCCACCTGCACGTGCTGAAAGCGCCACATCCGCCCGCCGGCCTCGAGCTCGCCACGGCCGTCGTCGGGGCCGGTCGGATAATCGTCGCTGCGCAGGCGGGCGCGGCCCATGTCGACGGCGCACGTGGTCGGCGAGCTGATGGTCGGCCGGATCTCGCCGGCCGCGGTCTCGATCGAGAACGTGTCCGCATCGGTCCAGCCGCCGCGGCGGAGATAGAGAATCGCCTCCCGGGCGCCGTTGCCGGACAGTTCAGCCTCCGAGCCGTCGGGGTTGAAGATCCGCAGCCGGGCGACGAACCCGCGCCCCTGGGGCTCGGAGAGCAGCAGGATGCCGTCAGCGAACACGCCGAAGTGGCCGGCGCAGATGGCCCGGATCCGGGCGGGGGTGAGCTCGAACGGGAGCGCTCGCTCCTCGACGATCAGGTAGTCGTTGCCCAGCGCTTGCCACTTCTCGAAGTCCACGCGGCCGCAGTCTATGTACCGTCGCGTCCCGATGGCCCGGCGCCTGCGAGCAACCGTGACCCCGATCGGGCTGCTGATCGTGATCGTCGTGCTCTCGCTCGCGGCGCGGGTGGCCTGGCTGGGCGATCCGTGCCGCGCGCCGTGCCGGACCGCGGCCGATCACCTGCTCATCTTCGACGAGTCCTACTACGTGAACGCCGCACGGGTGGTGGCGGGGATCTCGCCGCCCGCCGGTGAGCGCTACGCTGGCGCGCCGCTCGGCGTCGACCCCAATGCCGAGCATCCACAGCTGGCCAAGGTGGTGGTGGCGGGGTCGATCGAGCTCCTCGGGGACGGACCCTGGGCGTGGCGGCTGGGCAGCCTGATCCTCGGCACCCTGGCCATCCTGGGGATGTACGCGCTCACCCGGGCGGCCGGCGGCGGCCCGTGGATGGCCGTGGCAGCAGCGGGGTTGATGGCCACCGACAACCTGCTGCTCGTCCACAGCCGGATCTTCACCCTGGACATCTACGCGCTCACGGCAATGATCTGGGCCTCGGTGCTCTACCTCCGCGGGCGGCCGCTGGCCGCTGGGGCCCTGATCGGGGTGGGCGCCTGCTGCAAGCTGGTGGCGCCGTACGGACTCCTGGTGCTGGCGGTGTTCGAGCTGGTGCGCGCGGCGCGGGGCTGGCGGGGCGCGCTGCCCGGCATCGTCAGCCGGCTCGGCCGCGCAACGGCCGCCGCGGCAGGCGTGTTCTTAGGCCTGCTGGCGCTGCTCGACCGCATCGCGCCGCCGTACGACTACGCCGCCCACCGCCGCCTGGGCTCGGGGCCGCTTCACCACCTCTCCCACATGCTCAGCTACGCCGCACAGCAGACGAGCCCGCACGGGCCGAAGGGGATCGCCTCGTATCCGTGGCAGTGGCTGGTCGACTTCCGCCCCATCGTCTATCTGAACGTCAACCCCGCCCGGCCCGAGCAGAAGTTCGTCGGCGTCCACCCCGCCGTGCACTTTCTCGGGCTGATCAGCCCTCCCCTGATGCTGCTGGCGCTGCCCGCGCTCGGCTACGCGGCCTGGCGGCTGCGTGGCGCCGTCACGGCAGTGCCGGCGCTGTCGCTGGCGTGGCTCGTCGGCACGCTCGGGCCGTTCCTGGTGCTGAGCCTGCTCCTGGACCGCACGAGCTACCTGTACTACATGGTGGTGGTGATGCCGGCGATCTATCTCGCCGTCGTCTACCTGCTCGCCGCCGGGTGGACCCGCGTCGGCCGGCGGGCGGTGCGGAGGCAGCAGGCCATCCTTGTCTGGGCGGGGGCTGTGCTGTGCGCCGTGGTGATCTGCTACCCGCTCACGCCGCTGCCCTGAGGCTCGCCGAGCCACCACGCGATCACCGCGTCGGCAAGCTCGTCCGCCGTGCGGTCGGTGGCGTCGAGTTGGTTGACGCCGCCCAGCTTGCGCATCCAGGTCAGTTGGCGGCGCGCGTAATTACGGGTGCGCCGCTTCATCCCTTCGACGTCGTCGGAGAGCAGGTCCTCGAAGCCCAGCGCCTTGCGTGCGGTCAGCGACGCGCCGGCAGCGTGGGCCCGTTGAACCTCCTCGCGCACTCCGGCGACGAGCATCGCGTCCACCCGGTCGTTGATCTGCGCGTACAGCTGCTCGCGCTCCATCACCAGGCCGATCAGCAGCGTGGGATGGCGCACCGCGGCAGTCCACAGCTCAGACTCCTCGGCCGGCGGCTCGAGCTCGCCGGCGTCGAGCAGCTCGAGCGCCCGCACGACACGCTGGCGGTCGGTGGGCGTGATCTCGGCCGCAGCCCAGGGGGCCCGCTGGGCGAGGATGGTGTGTAGCCCGGCGGGTCCGACCCGCTCGAGCTCGGCCATCCAGCGCTCGCGCACCCCGTCCGGCGGTGGCGGGCGCAGGCTGAGCTCGGTGAGAGCAGCCCGAAGGTAGAGGCCCGTGCCACCGACCACGATCGGCCGCCGGCCGGCGGCCAGCAGTGCGTCGATCTCGGCGTGAGCCAGCTCGGCGTACTGGCCGGCGCTGAACTGCGCGTCGATCGGCAGGAACGACAGCAGCCGATGTTGGAGCTCGGCCCGCTCGGCCGGTCCGGCGGCGCCGGTGAGGACCTCGAGTCCGGCGTAGACCTGGAGCGCATCGGCGGAGACCGCCACAGGCTGCTCGCCGCGCTCACGCAGCCGCCGGGCGAGCGCGAGGGCCACCGAGGTCTTGCCGACGCCGGTGGGGCCGAACAGGGCGATCACGTCCGCGCGAGCCACGGAGGCAGTATTGCCGGAGCGGCGCAGATAGACTGCTGCCGCGATGAGCCTGGTGAGCGGCAACGTGGTGATCACCGGGGCAACGGGTGGGATCGGTCACGCGATCGCCCGCGGCTTCCGTGCGCGCGGTGCGCGCCTGACCCTGACCGGCCGGCGCCGCGAGGTGCTTGAGCCCCTGGCCGCAGAGCTGAGCGCCCGCGCGCTGGCCTGCGACCTCGCCGACCGGGCCTCGGTGGCGCGGCTGGCCGAGGACGTCACCGATGCCGACGTGCTGATCGCCAACGCCGCGCTGCCTGCCAGCGGTGAACTGACCGAGCTGACCCAGGACCAGATCGATCGGATGATCGAGGTCAACCTGCGCGCGCCCATAGCGCTCGCGCGGGCACTGGTGCCGGCGATGATCGCCCGCCGCGGCGGTCACCTCGTGTTCGTGTCCTCGCTGGCCGGCAAGGCCACCTCACCGGCCTCCTCGGTCTACTCGGCCACCAAGTTCGGGCTGCGCGGGTTCGCGCTCGGGCTGCGCGAGGACCTTCGTCCCCACGGCGTCGGGGTCTCGGTCGTCCTGCCGGGCTTCGTCCGGGACGCCGGAATGTTCGCCGACGCCAAGATCAGCCTGCCGCGCGGCGTGGGCACCCGCTCACCCGAGGATGTCGCCGCCGCCGTGATCGGCGCGATCGAGCGCAACCGGGCCGAGGTCGACGTGGCGCCACTCGGCCTCCGTCTCGGCGCGAGCTTTGCCGCCGTGGCCCCCGCGACCGCAGCGTCGGTCAGCCGCCGGCTCGGGAGCAACGACGTCGCCACCGACCTCGCGGCGGGGCAGACGGACAAGCGGTAGACGGCGGCGGTGCCGCGCTGCGGCTAGTTGGTGCTGAGGGCGTGCTCGCCCGTGACGCTGGCCAGCGCGATGATGATCTCGTCGGCGAGCCTGGCCCCGTCGACTGCACGCTCCGGAGTGGCCTTCACGCGCACCTGGAGGTCCTCGCCGTCGATCTCCTCGAGCAGGACGGTGGCCTTGGTGCGGGTCGGCGTCGCGATCTCCTGGTCGAGCAGCTGCTGCACGTGTGACGGTCGGACGCCGGACCTCAGCCGCACGCGGACATCGACCGAGTCCGGTTCGCGCAGCGGCATCACGGCCGCGCCGAGGACGACGTTGTTGGGGATGAGGATCCGGTCCTCACCCCGCGCCAGCGTCGTGTAGAGCAGGCCGAGCGAGCTGACGATGCCCTCGGCCGACCCGCCGACGGCGCCGGCCTGCAACCGCACACGCTCGCCGACCCGGAATGGCCGGGCGCTGAGCAGGACCATGCCGGCGATCAGGTTGCCGAGCGTCTGCTGGGCGGCGAGACCGAAGACGACGGCGGTGAATGCGCCGCCGACGGCAAGCGTCTGCGGATTGACGCCGGCCACGTGCAGCGCGATCAGGAGCACGATCGCCACTGAGACCAGCCGGATCAGGAACCCGACCGTGCCTGCCGTCGCGGGGTCCATACGCCGGAAGAACGTGGGCGCGGCGGCGCGACCGACCCCTCGGGCGATCCACCAGCCGAGCACGAGCAGGGCAATGACCGTGATGATCCGGATCGGGGTGTCCCAGCCGCTGGCGGCCCTGATGCCGAACCACGGTTCTCGGTTCGCGTAGGCCACGTAGACGGCGACCAGGAGCGGCAGCAGGATGCCGACCTCGCGCCGGGCTCGCCGCACGCTTCGCTCGCTCACGTTCAACGCCAGGCCGACCTTCTCCCAGGCCTCGCTGCGGGTCTCGAACATCCGCTCCAAGTGGAGGTCTCTACCCGATTTCAGACGCCGTCGCATGCTTCCGGATTCCCTGCCTTTGCTCGCTTACTGAAGTTCCTACCACCGCGGACCGCCGAGAGTTTCACCAGCCGCGCTTCAAGATTGGCTCAAAACAGCGTCTGCTGGCGCTCCCCGCTCCCGCCTGGGCAAGGCGGCGTGTGCGGTGGTGCGGATCCGGTCTGACCGCGCATTCGCGGCGCCGGCGCCAAGTCGGGGCCGTTCACCAGCCGCGAGAGTCGGCGGCGTTCCTCCGGCGGGGCGTAGGCACCCCGCCGATACAACTCTTTATAGCGTGACAACAGGTCCGGACGGTGTTCCCTCAGCCAGTCCATGAACACCTTCCGCACGTCACCACGCAGGTGCAGGGCGATCCCGGTGATGTAGGACGCTCCGGCCTCGGTGGCGAGCTCGAGGATCCGCGCCACCTGCTCCGGCGAGTCGTTGATTCCGGGCATCAGCGGGGCGATGAGCACGCCGGTGCGGATGCCGGCTCGGCTCAGCTCGGCCAGCGCCTCGAGACGGGCCCGCGGATTGGGTGTGTGCGGCTCGGTGGCGCGCCACGCCCGCTCGTCCAGGGTCGGGATCGACAGCGCGGCGCTGAACTCCGCGCGCTCGGAGATCCCCTTCATCAGCTCGATGTCCCGCAGCAGCAGGGGCGACTTGGTGAGGATCGAACACGGGTTGGCGGCGTCCCGGAACGCTTCCCAGATCGCCGGCATCAGCCGGTAGCGGCCCTCCGCCCACTGGTAGGGGTCAGTGTTCGTGCCCAATGCGACGTGCTCCCCTCCCCACGACGTGCGCCGCAGCTCCGCGCGCAGCAACTCGGGCGCATTGACCTTGACCACGATCTCGCGCTCGAAGTCCCGACCGGCGTCGAAGTCGAGGTACTTGTGGGTGGGGCGCGCGAAGCAGTTGTGGCTGACGACGCCGTTGGCGATGAAGTCGCCCGTCCCGGTGGTGATGTCGTAGAGCGGCAGCGGCCGCGGTAGTGGCTCGATCGACACGACGCGCAGGCTGGCGTGGCGATAGTCCGCGGACGCGTACGGCTGCGGCACAAACGCGCCCGTCCCGACCAGGCTGTCAGCCGTGTTGAGGTGTGGTCGGGCTGCGGCGCCGGCCGGGCCTGACGTGACGTGCTTCCACCCCCGGTTCGTGAGGAAGCGATGGTCGCCGCTCGCGATGATCGTGGTGCCGTCCTCCAGCTCCACCCGGTAGGCGGGCTTCACGGTGATCCAGCGGTCACGCACCACAGTCCGGGTGTAGCGGCGGTAGGGGCCGCGCAGGGAGGTGCCGTAGATCTCCTCCCCCACCTCAACCTCCGAGATGGGCTTGTGTCTGCCGTCACCCAGCAGGATCGGCGTGTCGCCGTGTAGGCAATAAACGCAGGCGTGTGTGCAGCCTCGGTACGGATTGATGGTCCAGCGGAACGGGACGGCCGAGGACTCCGGCACGCGGTTGAGAATCGATTTGGCCTGGACCTCGTAGAACCGCGTCTTGACCGCGCCGGGAGCGTCGAAGTGGCGCACCACGGCCTCGTCGCGGTAGCCGGGCAGGCGCGAACGGGTCTCGTCGGCTTTGGGGCTGAGGTTGCTCCATCGCATCGAACATATGTTCGCATCCGGGCCGGATCGACTCCCCGGCGCACGGCCCGGAGGCACGCGTCGCCGGCGCTCAGGCGCGCGGCGCGAGGCGGTGAGCGAAGCGGCCGAGCTGCAGCGCGGCGGCCTGCAGGGCGAGAGCCAAGGCCGGGTCGGGCTCGAGCTGGAGCCGCGAGAGCAGCTCGAGCACGCCGATCGTCGCGGTGCCAGCGTGGATCGGCAGCAGCACGGCGGAGTGCAGCCCGCGTGCCGTGACCGCGGTCAGCCGTTCGTCGGCCGCCCCGTCGAGATCCGAGAGCCAGGTGACCGCTGGTCCGTTGCGCGCCCCGGTCAGCAACGAGCCGGCGCCCTGGCGAAGGTCGCTCGCCGCCAGAGCATCGAGGTCGGCAGCGCTCCCGCTGGGGGTCCAGCGCGCTGCGGGGCGCAGGGTGCCGAACTCGTCCGGCGTCCAAGCGCTGACCAGGTCCCAGCCGCCCTGAGTGCCCAGCACCTGAAGCGCGCGGTCCAACGCCGCCGGCCAGTCACTGGCGGCAGCCAGCGCGTTCACGAGCTCACGTTGGGCCCGGGCCATCCAATTCGGCCCGGGCCCGGTCTCGTCCATCCGGTGGCGCGGGAAAGAAGCCCCATTACGGCCGGTGAGAGTGTGGATCAGTTCGTCGGTCAGCTCGCGCTCGGCACTCAGGGCCTCGGCCAACTCCTGGGCCTGGGCGGTCGTCGCGGCGTTGTCCTGCGCAGCGAGGCTGGCCTGAGCTTCTTCGAGCTCTCGCTGGAGCACGGCCGTCTCATTCAGGGCTGAGTCACGTTCGGCGTGAGCGTGCTCGACCCGCAGCAAGGACTCGGCGGCAGCCGACTCGGCCTTCACCTTCGCGGCCTCGGCCCGCGCCCGGGCGGCTTCAGCCGCCGCGCGCTCCGCCTCCGCCTGTGCGCGCTCGCTGTCGAGCCGCTTGCGCTCGACCTCGGCCTGGACCAACGCCGCCTCGGCCTGCACCCGTGCCGAGTTGGCCTCGATTCGGTCTGCCTCTGCCTGCTCGGCGCGTCGACGGGACTCGGAGGCCGCAGCCTCGGCCTCCTCAAGCCGCGAGTGGCTGCGCCAGGCGGCGGTTTCCGATTCTTCCAGGCGGGTGCGGAGGCTCCGGTGATCTGCCTCGGCCTCCTCAAGCCGGCCTCTCGACTGGTGCACTTCCGCCTCCACCTGCTCCAGCCGCGCGCGCAACGCGTTGCTGTCGGCCTGGGCATGCTCGGCCTGCTGGCGCCATTGCTCGGCTTCACGCTCGAGGCGCTCCGCGTGAAGGAGCGCCTCCGCGGATTCACGACGGGCGGCGTCGGCCTCCGCGCGCGCCGTGTTCGCATCGGCTCGCGCCTGCTCGGCCTCCTCCCGAGCCTGGCTCGCGTCGGGCTGCGCTGACGCACGGATGATCGGCTCGATCACAGCATCCGAATGGGGCTCGGGCAGCGAGGACTGGACCGGCTCGTCGTCGTTCTCAGAGGCGGGCTCTGTGGGCGCGGGCTCTGCGGACGCCGGGGCCACCCGCGCTCCGACTGCCGCGCCGTTGGCCACGATGCCCCACTCCTGGAGCATCTGGCGACGCACGGCACCCGGATCGCGCGCGCTGCAGCGCTCGATCTCGGTCAGCCAGGAGGCCTCCTCACGGGCAACCGCGGCCTCGTTCGCAGGCGCCGCGACGCCGCACGCCGCGACCATCTCACCGTCGGGGTCACGGACGGCGAAGCGCAGCGCGACGAACGGCGGGCGGCCCTCGAACGCAGGCACGCTGTACTCAAGCTCGAGCGGTTCGGGGATTGAGGAGTCGAGCGCCTGAACCCGTGGACCATCCACGGTCAGCGCGGCCGGAAGCTCGCCATCGGTGTGGCCACGGACCTCGTCCGTGCTGGCCCCGAGCAGCTCGGTGAAGCGCCGGTTCACGCGCAGGTAGCGGCCGTCCAGGTCCTTCAACCAGATCAGTGCGCGGCTCTCATCGAGCGACTCGCTGAGCAGCTGGTTGGGGCCCGAGGCCGCATCGTCCTCCTCGTCCGCGCGCAGCGTCATCAGCGCATGACGAGTTCCCGCCGCGTCGGTGACCGCCTCGATCTCAGCATCGATCCCGGCCAGGCTGACGATCGCGCGTTGCGCACAGCCCGTGAGGACACTCTCGAGCTGCGGCGAGTTGCGACACAGTTCTGCCCGGTCCTCGTAGCGTCGGCGGAACACCTGAGTGCTGTGCTCGATCTCGCCGTGAGACCCGATCAGTGCCAGTGCGGGACTACTCACGGCAGGCCAAACCGTGGCCGAAGTTGGTCAGCCGTACTTGCACGATTCCCCACAGTAATCACCTCGGCTGAATGGGGCAATTAGATGCCTTGTCCAGGCTCCCACTGGACGGATGTAGGTGTTTCAGGGGCGTCGGCTCAAGCTGCTCCGCGACGGGTCGCAGAACGCGGTCCGACCGGCTCAGGAGGGCGGTGCGACCGGCTCAGGAGGGCGGTGCGACGGGCTCAGGAGGGCGGTGCGACGGGCTCAGGAGATCGCCGGCTGCACGAGTGAGGCCGCCCCGCTCAGCGTCTGGCTGGTGGCGCCGGTGATGGCGACCTCGATCAGGTCGCCGGGCTCACCAAGTCCCGCGAAGTTGACCACCTTGTTCTGCCGCGACCGCCCGCGCAGGCGGATGGGATCGGTGCGCGAGGGCCCTTCGACGAGCACGTCGAGCGTACGCCCGACGAATCGCTGCCCGCGCTCCTGCGCACGGCGCTGGACGACCTCGACGAGCCGCGCCATCCGCGCGACCTTGACCTCGTGCGGAATCTGGTCCGGGAGCGTGGCGGCCTCGGTGCCTCGTCGAGGCGAGTAGACGAAGGTGAAGGCGCCGTCATACCCGACCTCCTCGGCGAGCGAAAGCGTCTGTTCGAAGTCGGCCTCGGTCTCCCCCGGGAATCCGACGATGATGTCGGTGGTGAGCGCGCAGTCGGGCACGTGCTCGCGGATCAGGGCGACCCGGTCGAGGTACCGCTCGCGGGAGTACGTGCGGCGCATCCGCTTAAGCACCGCACTCGAGCCGGACTGCAGCGGCAGGTGGATGTGCTCGCACAGCGAGGGCAGCTCGGCATGGGCGCGGATCACATCCTCGCGCATGTCCTTCGGATGCGGGCTCGTGTAGCGGATCCGGTCGATGCCCTCAATCATGTCGAGGCGGGCGAGCAGCTCGGCGAAGCTGGTCTTGGCACCGGGCGGCAGGTCACGGCCGTAGGAGTTGACGTTCTGGCCGAGCAGCGTCACTTCGCGGACGCCGTCGGCGGCCAGAGCCTGCACCTCGGCCACAAGTTCGTCGGCGGCGCGGCTGACCTCCCGGCCCCGGGTGGAGGGAACGATGCAGTACGAGCAGACGCAGTTGCAGCCGACGCTGATCTGCACCCAGCCCTGGTAGCGGCGCTCGCGCTTGGCGGGCAGATGGCCGGTGAAGCCCTCGAACTCGAAGAAGCCCTGGGCGGTGAGCGAGTCGGAGGTCAGGAACTCGGCCAGCTTGTGGACCTGGCCGGGTCCGAACGCAACGTCCACGAACGGGAACCGGGCGAATACCTCCTCCTTGACCGACTGCGCCCAGCAGCCGCCGACGCCGATGATCCGCTCCGGATGCTCGGACTTGAGGCGCTTGGCCTGGCCGAGATGGGCGACGAAGCGATCGTCGGCCTTCTCGCGGATCGAGCAGGTGTTGAACAGGATCAGGTCGGCGTCGTCGCGCGTCGGCGCCTCCTGGTAGCCCAGGGACTCAAGCATCCCCTTCATCCGCTCGGAGTCGTGCACGTTCATCTGGCAGCCGAACGTGGTCACGTGGTATCGTTTATCCATATGGAGGCTCATCCGAATCCTGTCCATGATGCCACTCCGCAGCGCCGGGCGATCGGGATCGTGCGCGTCAGCCAGACCGGCGGCCGGGAGGGCGAGCGGTTCGTCTCCCCCGAGGAGCAGCGCGACCGGATCGAGGCCGCATGCGCCCGCGACGGCCTCGCTCTAGTCGCCATCCACGAGGAACTGGACGTCAGCGGCGGCAGGGCGCTCACCAACCGTCCCGGCCTCAGCGCGGCGGTCGCGGCCATCGAGGCCGGTCAGGCCGAGGTCGTGGCTGCCGCCTACTTCGATCGCCTGTTCCGCTCGCTGAGCACACAGGCCGAGGTGCTCGAACGCGTCGAGCGCGCCGGTGGGGAAGTCTTCGCCGTGGACGTTGGCGAGGTCTCGAGCGCGAGCGCGGGGCAGTGGTTGTCGGGCACACTGCTGGGCACTGTGAGCGAGTACGTCCGCCGGTCGGCCAAGGAACGGAGCGCCGAAGGCCAAGCCCGCGCCGTGGCGCGGGGTGCGACACCTTGGGCGCGAGTCCCACTCGGGTACACCCGCCGAGACGACGGGACACTCGAACCCAATCGCAAGGAAATCCCGATCATCGAGCAGGCATTCGAGATGCGCGTCGCGGGCGCGTCAATCACGGAGATCCGTGCCATGCTCAAGTCCCACGGCGTCGACCGCTCGCACCGTGGCGTCCAGGTGATGCTCGCCAGCCGGGTCTACCTCGGCGAGGTCCACTTCGGCAAGCTGGTCAATGTTCACGCCCACGAGCCGATCATCGAGCGCGAACTGTGGACGCGGGTGCAGCGGATGGTGGTGCCCCGCGGACGCCAGACGAACTCGGACCGGCTGCTCGCCCGCCTCGGGGTCCTGCGCTGCGGCTCCTGCGGCGCGCGGCTCAGCGCGATGAAGCTCCCGAAGCAGGGCGACTATCCGATCTACCGCTGCCCGTCCACGAGCGACTGCGCACACCACGTAACGATCTCAGCGGTGAAGGCCGAGCAGGCCGTCGTCGATGCCGTCCGCGAACACCTCGCCGACGTCGAGGGCCGGGCGTCCGCTGAGACGAACGTCCGCGCTGCGGAGGTCGAGTCAGAGCGCGCACAGCAGACTCTTGACGCGCTCATCCGCGTGCTCGATCCCCTAGAACTCGCATCGGTCGAGCGCCTCGCCGACGCGACAGCGGCACGCGACAGCGCCCGCGGGCACCTCGAGCGCCTCGGTGGCGCACGGCAGGCGCTACGAATCCCGATCGCTGCGGACTGGGATCTGCTCACCGTTGACGAGCAGCGCGCGTTCATCCGGGCCACCGTTGACCGTGCCGTCGTCAGTCCCGGCCGCGGCGCCGACCGCGTCCGCGTCCATCTGCTCGGCCAGTAGCCGCCGGGCAACGGCGTCCGCGATCCGCTGCACCTCGGCGCGGCTGGCGGCTGGCAGGTCGGCCATCATGTCGCGGGCTCGAGGTCGAACAGACGCAGCTTGCCCGCGGCGTCCTCGCGTCGCTTACATCCGCAGCTGACGACCTCGCCCCGGCGAAGGTGCGATGGCTTCGCCAGAGTCGAGCCACCACAGTCGCAATTGCACAGCAGCCACGTCCGTCCGTCGTCCTTTCGGATCGCCCGTTCGACGATCAATCGGCCGAACCGCTCGCCGAGTGCTGGAACGGGTGGCCTCAGGCGCGATTTGGGCTCAAAATCGCCCGTCCCGTCTGTCCGTCCGGAGCGAATCTGCGTAATCTGGGTGAAGATGCTGTCCGGGGGAGCCAGAGCCGCGGACGGGCCTATATCGAACAGCACCGCCAACTCCCACTCGGTCAACTGCAAGCAATCGACCGCGCCGTTCTTGATCAGCTGATAGCGCGCTCGACGGACGTGGAACCCATACGCCCACTGCCAGGTGAACCGGGGCCACTTCACGGTGCGGCGACCCTCTTTGTACTCGCCGGGGTCGGTCTTCACCAGTCGGCGCCCGAGCGTGAGCAGGTCGTCGGTCGAAAGGTCGTAATACGCCACCTCGTAGACGGTTCGCGGGTCGCCGAACCGCTCCGCGTGACGGGCATAGTTCTCGGCAGTGAGCGGGCGGCCGAGCTCGGTCATTGCTCGTCCCTCCGTCCCCAGAGGTATGTCTCGTCGGCCTGAAGGAAGTTCTCAGCCTCTTCGAGCTCGATCCCGGCCAGCGGCCGGCCGAGGAACATCACCACCTCGCCGGTGAATACGTGCGCAATCGTGCAGCGGCCGTCAGCCTCGGCGATCACCAGCCCCTGACGGGTGGCGAGCTCGCGGAGCTCACCGGTCAGGTGGCGGAGCGGTTGCGGCGGCTGCGGACCATCCTGTAGTTGCCGGCGCATCCGCCCGTGCTCATCGAGCGGGGCGCCGGGAACAAACACGCGCTGAGCGCTCATTCAGTGCTCGCAGACTGCGACCGCTGCCGACGCGCCAAGCAGACCGTGCAGTCACACGGTGGACAGGCGCAGCCTCTGCCTGCCAGTGGCCCTAGGCCGTCCTCTCGGCGCCCATACGGGCAGCGGTCAAACGGGCAGTCGGCCAGGGTTGGGCACGGAGGCCGGTTACCGCGAGTTACTCCTCTTGCGCGCGTGAGAGACCGAGTCTCTCTCTGCGCGCGCGTATCTATAGAAACACTTGCGGTAACCGGGTAACCCGCGTCACCGAACAAGGCGTCACTCGTCGTCATCGGATTCCCCCCAGTCGCCGGCGACGATGTAGAACGACCAGGCGAGGGTCGCCTCGCGCTTCGGTGCGCTCGCCTTGATCCTCCCGGTGGTGCCGCGTCTAGTCCATCCCACGCGCTCCATCCGGTGGGCGAGCTCCCGCGGGGATATGTACGTCGACTCGCGCACGTAGGCCAAAAACCACCCGCAGCGAACGAGCCGCGCCCCGTTTGAGTCGACGAGCAGGACGTTGGCCCGGACGATCGGCACGCCCTCCTCGCGCGCGTCGCCGGCGGGGTTCTTCGCGTTGAGCTCTGAGAACACCCGCCAGCGGTCCGCCTGATCTTGCATGTTCACGTTCAGCCGCTGGGCGGACTGCAGATACTCGGTCCCCCAGCTCCGCGAGATGTCGTCCTCGGTCCAGCTCTCGCAGAGCTCGGATAGGCCGCGCAGCAGCGCCAGCGCGCGTAACGCCTTGGGCAGCTTTGAGGGTGGGCGTCGCGCCCGTGCACGCGGCGACCTCGACGGCAAGCCTGGTCGGATTCGCGAAGTCGCGCAGACTCTCGAACGTGATCATCTCGCCGTTGCTTAGGTAGACGTCGGCGCTGGCCGTCGACCCGCGGCCGACGATCCTCCCGCCGGTGACGGCGAGTTCGACTGCGTCCAAGCCGAGCAACTCGGTGAGCTCGTGCGCGGCCGCCTCGGGGTCATCGACCGGCCCGGTGTCTCCATCCTTGCCACCGGCGATCGCCCGCAATTGGGCCACGACGTCGTCCGGCAGCGCGGTCATGCCGCCACGCTCAACAGCTCGACGGCCAGCCTCCGACGGATCTCGAAGTACCCGCCGCCGCGGGGCTCGAGCCCCCACAGTGCCGCGCCCAGATCAATGATCGAGCCGCCCCGGCTGCACTGAAAGCAGTACCAGCCGCCGGCGCCCTCGTAGCAATGTAGGGACGGGTTCCAGTCCTCGTGGAACGGGCACTCGAGCTTCCCATCGCGGCCGAGCAGCCGGCCGGTGAGTGCCGGGACGTAGACCGTCGCCGGGATCGACATCAGCGCATCGCCGGCGCGACTGGGATCGGCAGCGTGGTCTCGACGATCATCGCGGTGGCCGTGACGTCCGGCGAGCCACCTGGGCAGCTCCGCGATCTCGCTCTCGACCAGCGGGCGCACCCACACGTACAACTTGCCCGAGCCCGGGTGCGTGCTCGGCGGTGCCACGACCTGGCGACCGTGCGCCTTGAGCTCGAGCCCTGGCGCCAGTGTGTAGCTGCGGAGATCACGCGGTGCCCGGAAATAGAGATGTCTGCCGTTGCCGCCGGTGGCGACTTCCGGCGTCTCGGGCAACTTGCCGTGCTCGAGCTCAAGTTGCTGCAGCGCAATGTCGCCGCCGTCTCGCGGATCGATGTCGACAACCGCGAGCCCGTCGCCGCAGCGGATTCCGATGTTGCTAGTCGGGTGCGTCGTCCACCAGCTGCGCACGGTGGCCGGGTGCGCCGGCCAGTTTGGCCAGTCGCGCATCGGAGGGCGCTTGCCGATGAGTGGCACCGTTCTCGGCAGGTATCGCAGCGCCGCGTCGATGAGGGATGGCGCCGCCGTAGCGGCGCCATCCTGTGACTCATCCTTCATTTCAGACCCCACCTGCTGAACTTCACGATCCGCGGGCCGGGATCAATCAGCCTGCCCTCAGGACCGCTCGCGAGTTCGCGGTACTCGTCGGGCAGTTCCGCGTCACAATAGAAGTGCGTCGCGTAACCGTCCTTGCTGCTGGACTCGACCTTCCACACGCACGGGTTCCCGGCGTGAAATGCCCGCCAGCCGTCGTGGTCATCCCACCATTTGGGCGTCGGCCGACCGGTAATCCTCACCACACTGAGCGAGTGACAGATCGTGTCGGAAGGACCATCCGCGCTGCCGCTGTCACTGTGCCACCCATCGGGACAGTGGGCGATTACGAGCTTCTCGCGGATTCGCCGTTTGCGGTATGGCAGTTGCACGAGACGCTCGGCCTCCCATTGCCTGGCCTGCCCCTTCGGGGTTCCGCGGAGATCCTCTTGTGTGCCCGTGACCACGTCAGAAGGGGATGTCACTGTCACCCTCCTCCGCCCGCTGCGCGGTGCTCGAGGCCGGCGCCACGGGATCATCCACCGGCTCGATCGGCACCTCGGCCTCGACGTCCTGCTCGCCGCCGCCGTTCAGCCCGGCGTAGTCAAACGACTTCACCGGCTTGTTTCGGATCACTGCAACGCTAAACGCGGGGTAGTCGCGCTTGTACCTCTCGGAGTGCTTCTCGCCCGTGTAGCGCACCGAGACCGTCTCGCCGATTTGCGGCTTGAGGTCCTTCCATTTGCCGTGGAGCTCTTTCGGGTAGGTACGAACGCTCCACATCACGCGGTCCTCGTCGTAGATCACCGCCGCGATGCGGAACCCATTGCTCTTGTCGGACCAGATGGCATCCACGGAGACGAGCCTCCCCGTGATCGTGTGAGGCTGGTCCTTCCCCTCCGGCTTGTACGGCCACCATGTCTGCGGGTTCGCCATCGCGTGCTGTTCCTCGATCGTGAGCGGCTGTGGCGCTTCTTGAGTGTTCATTGCTTCTCCTGTCTTGGTTTCAGTGTTGGTGAAAGTGAGGGCGCCGACCACGACGGCCGACGCCTCGGTTACTCGGTCAGTCCTGCGCCTTGGTCCTCGCGCACTCCGCCGCCGCGAACGCCATTCGGAACGCCTCGGCTTTGTCCATGAACGTCGCATCGCACAGGTCCTCATCCGTGAGCAGCTCGCTGATGTGCGGTTCAAGCTGCTCGAGCTCGCCTTCCGAGCTGGCAAGAGGGTGCTTGGCTGCGGGCTTCATCGGATCACCCCCTCGAGCGCCACAGGCCCGCTGGTGTGACCGTTGTGTCCGTTGTTGCCCGCGTCGGTTCGCCACTGGCGACGGTTACGCCGCCGCTCGCGGAGCAGGTTCCTCTCCCGCCTGACTCGGGCGAACATTGCGGCACGCTCGAGCTGGTCGGAGAGTTCATCCGCGGTGGCCGCGAGCTCGGATGCGCTATAGGCGATCAAGCCGAGGGCCCCTTCGAGACCCTCGAGCTCGTCCATCAGCTCAGGGATCGTCTGCGGACCGCCGAGCGGGTAGCAGAGCTCGCCATTCGGTTGTAGGATGGTTGCGGTACTGGTTGTGGTGGACATGTTTTGTCCACTCCTTTCGTGGTTGACCGGTCAGGCGTGACCGGGGTTTTGTTGGTTTGGGCTAGCTGCCCGGCGCTTTAGTGATTCACCTCCTCTGCGCCGGGTGGCTGGTTGTTTTCAGCACGCTCCAAGACGGCGACGATCCGAGCTGCCACACCGCTGCCGCTCGCGGGCCGGTAACCGGCCTCAAGTAGCCGCACATAGCCGAGACTGCACTTCGCCAGCTCACTGACCTGCTGTTGCGTCAGTCCTGCTGCCTTACGTGCCTCTCTCAGGTCGTCACTCTTATGGGGTGCATTTGCGCTTATGGCTCAAAGCATCCATAATCCACTGGCCCGCGCCAATGCGGCAAACCCCCAGATGTCCGCACCTAAATTCTGGTATGTCCCCGAGCCAGGCCCGCAGTTAAAAGCAGCCCTCGCCGAGCTCAACACTCCCGGCCGGCTTGTCTTTCCCGCGCCCGTAGGTCGACCGCTGCCTTGGATCAAGCTTCCGCCGCAGGTTCCCTCAGTGGTAGCCGAGAGAATGGAGTGGAAATTCACCTATCTCAACACACCCCGCTCTCCGCACGTGCGCTATCTGATCACGGCGTACGAGTGGGACATCGCCGGCGAACGAGAAGATCCCCACCGGCGTGATGGACCCAGCGGCCGTACCTTCTACGACCACCTCAAGCATGGGCGGCGGCTAATGGTGAAGGCCGGCGTGTGGCCGTGGGCGATCTACGGTCCGGACGGGAAACCGCCGCGACGCTGGTGGGAAGACGGGCCCGCAGTTATGGCATGGCGCCGCTGGCTTAGCGCCGAACCCTAGGGGACGCTCAGAGCAGCCCCAAGGGGCACCCGAGCGCCCCGGAAAGCCTCCTAAAACACAATGTTCACGGGCTTCGGGTGTCTAGGCGCCCACGGCGCGCTACCGGCTGGTTGTGCGACTCACCATGAGAAAAAATGGGATGGGTTCGCACGCGGAGGGTCCACCGGCCACCCCCCAGAGACACAAAGACCGTCCACGTCCGGCCCGCGGGCCACCGCGGCCCCGCCGCGACCCTGATGAACCGCGGCGGAGCCGCTGATCCCGTTCAGCGGAGGCGTGCTGCAAGCACCTCCCGGGGGTATACATCCTATTCGGCGCCGACCGGCTGCGAATCGGGACGGGCACGGGAAAAGGCGGGCGCCGCCGCAACCCCAATAACCACCGGGGCGACGGTGACGTATTACTCGACCCCGAGGCCCTGCAAGACCGCCCGCCACGCCACGCGATCCGCCTTCCGGCCCGCACGCCCCTCCTCGGCCGCGGCCCGGGGAGATGTGCGGACCGCGCCGATGCTCACACAGTGATCCATCCACTCGATATAGCGGAGCGCCTCTTGCGCCCGGGCGCGCAACCGCTCGCGCTCGGAATCGGTCAGCCCGCCCCGCCCGACGAGCTCTACCGCGGCCCCGGGGTCGCGCAGCGCAGCGTCGATCGGGTCCTCGGCCTCGAGGATGCCGTTGATGACGACACTGATCTCATCGTCCGCCCACCACGGCGACTCCCCACTAGCTCGCGGCACCATGCCACCTCGCGTTCGCCGCGTTCCTCGCCTTGAGCACACTCCCACGAACATGGCCCGGCATGTCGATCTGACCAACGATCCGCGTCAACGCGAGCCTCTGAAACCTGCGCTCGCGGACAGCCGCCAAGTCCTCGCGGCCCTCCAGTCGGTCAAGGTCAGCTGCCTGGTCCGCCGCAAGTCGGAGCAACGTTTCGTCCTGCTCCGTCCACTCCAGTCCGGGCGGTAACGACGCGCGGATGCGCTCGACAAGAGCCCTGTTCGTCACGGTGTTAGCCCAAGCATCCGTGCGTCGGTCGGCTTACCCAGCGGTCTTCGCGACCGTTCGAGGGCCGTGTCGACCCTGGCCTCCCGCGCCGTGAGCGACCAATGAGAATGCTCACATGCGGCGCTTGCATTCACTTTGCAGACCGGATGTAAGGTCCCTGACCATCGGTTGCTGGCCGTCTGCACCCAGCAACCGCTCGCCCCCGGCAATAGGTCGACTCTCGGACTGAGACACCGTAGTTGCCTATTGCAAGTTGTGCCCCATGTTGCTGATGTCCCGCACCTCGACATCACTCGTGGGGCACAGCGCTTCCAAGTGCGCCGAGGAGTATTGCGTAGGCGATTGCAGGCTGCTCGCCGGAGACATGTCGTCGTGATCGAATGTCCAGGAATCTGCGCCGGCGGTATCTGTGGTGCGGCCCTTCGTGCCTCAACGGTGCACTTCTCCGGTAGGGCAGGCACTCGTCGCTCCTCGAGGCGATCTGAGCATGTGGGTCATCGGCGCCTGGTCGTGAGCCCGATCTCGGCTTGGAGGCGAGCGGTCGCGGCGCGCAACTCCGCGGCGGGCCTCGCTTGGGGGGTATTGAGGATGGCGGTCATCTCGTCGAACGCCGTGAGGCTGACTGGATCGCGGATGCCCAAGTCCACCCCGACCTGGAGGACGTCTCGGCGGTCAACACGCTCGCCGGTGCTGCGTGTCGACTCGATCGCGTCCCCGATGAGCCTGAGCTCGTCGGCGAAGGACGGCGGCGTCCGTCCGGGGAGTTGTGGGTGGAGCGATGATGCCGGCGAAATCAGGGCCGCACTCCACGGCGACGCGGTTGGCGTTGACCTTTTGCCACATCGCCGCTGCCTCGGCGCGTTCGACATGAAGCTGGCCTTTGAAGAACACCCCACATCCAGCAATCTCTTCGAGCGACTCCGGATCGACGGTGCCGATCATCGTGCCGGTGAACGAGTGGAGCGGGATGGCCCTTGCGGTCGCGCACCAGGTCGCGATGGCCTGCTCGAATGCGCCCGCCTTGAGGCGCGGCTTGTCGCGGGTGGGTGAGTACACATCGGCGATCGCGGCGAACGCGCCCCGGCCCTTGATTGCTTTCGTTGATGCTTCGACGGTGACTGTCTGCACCGGACACCTCCCTGTTTCTACGGTTCTATGCATCGCGCGCAGCATGCGCTCGTCGAGGACCGTGCCTGCTTGGAGCAGGTCGCTGATCGCGTCCTCGAGGATCCGGAAGTCCGATCGGGCGGTGAGCGCGAGCCCTTCCCCCTTGAGTGCCACCCAGCCGGCATCGCTCAGCCCGAGACGTTCGACCAGCCACGCGAGCTGGCGCTCATCGCGCGTGCTCGCGGTCTTCGACGGCCGGCGTTCAGGCGGCCAACCCGGCTCGCCGAGATCGCCAACGATGGCCACCACCGCCAGGTCGTGGGCTTCCTCGTCGCTGAGCTCGCTGACGTCGGTGAAGTCGGCGTAGAGAACGTGACCGGCCGAGCGGTGGGCGAAATCGGGGATCGCAGACGCTTCGACGATCGGCAGCCCGAACAGCAGGCTCGCCGCGGCGTGGCGCGCCTCGTGCCCCGCCGTGCCCTCCCGGAACTCGCTCACAGCCATGGGAACGACGGATTCGCGGGGTAAGGAAGCGGTTGGCAGGCCGACGATCCGCCGCGCTCCCGCAACGCGATCGTCATTGCGGCTCCGCCTCTCGCTCAAGCGTCTCAAGCCCGGGCGAGGCGGACTTCGCGCGCCTGACGTGTTCGTTGACAGCACGCCGTACTTCGGCGCCGATGCTGCGATCCTCGCGGCGCGCGATCTCGCGTAGTTGGTCGAGCAACGCGGGTGCGATTCGCGCGGTCACGACGACTCGTTGTGTGTTCGTCGTGGTGTCCATCAAGAACAAATGCTACAACACTGTAGGTTCAAATCTACCAGTCGCAGCGGGCGCGTGTCGGCGCCGTGAATGCGTGCGTGGTCCTCCTCAAAGAGGGAGAGCGTGATCGCTGATCCGCTCCTCGGCAGCACTCGCCGCCGCCCGGGGCAAGCGCAGGAAGGACCGAAGACGATCTACCCCGAGCCGTGAGCGGGCCACAACTGGAGCAGTCGAGTAGGGGTCCAGATCTATGGGCTCCACAGGAACGCGTGGCTTGCGCCGCTCGTCGTGTCGGCATCTCCGGTGATCTGCCCGCGAGCGTTAATTGCTGCGCCGCCGCTGTTTGGTCCGCCGAAGGTCCCCAAGTCCAGCATGCCGCGGGACTGGGTCCACAGGAAAGCGTGGTACGCACCGCCAGCGGTGGTGGCCTGCCCGGTGACGTCGCCGCGGCTGTTGATCGCCGTCGCGTAGCTGTACGTTCCGCCGAGCGTGCCCAGATCCTTCATCCCGCGGGACGCGGTCCACACGAACGCGCGATCGCCGGCGTCGCCGGCCGTGGTGGCCACCCCGGCGACCTCGCCGCGGTCGTTGATCGCCGTCGCGGAGCTGTACGTTCCCTCGAGCGTGCCCAGATCCTTCATCCCGGCCGACGCGGTCCACACGAACGCGTGTCGGGCGGCGTCGCCCGCGGTGTTGGCGTATCCGGTGACCTCGCCGCGGCTGTTGATCGCGCTCCCGAAGCTGTCCATTCCGCCGAGCGTGCCCAGATCCTTCATCCCGCGGGACGCAGTCCACACGAACGCGTGTCGGCCGCCGGTCGCCGTGAAGGCGTATCCGGTGACGTCGCCGCGGCTGTTGATCGCCGTCGCGTAGCTGTACGTTCCGCCGAGCGTGCCCAGATCCTTCATCCCGCGGGACGCGGTCCACACGAACGCGCGATCGCCGGCGTCGCCGGCCGTGGTGGCCACCCCGGCGACCTCGCCGCGGTCGTTGATCGCGACCGCCTCGCTGGTCGGTCCACCGAGCGTGCCCAGATCCCTGATGCCACCGGACGCGGTCCACAGGAACGCATGGAAGTTCAACTCGGGTCCGTTTGGCAGGTTGGAGTAGCCGGTGACCTGTCCGCGGTCGTTGATCGCCACGCCGCGTGCCATATCTCCGCCGAGCGTGCCGAGATCCTTCATGCCGCCAGAGGCGGTCCACAGGAACGGGTGCTGCGCGGTTGCAGTACCGGCAGCCCCAGTCACCTGTCCCCGGTCGTTGATCGCGCTCGCGCCCGATGAGCTGCCGTTTCCCCCGAGCGTGCCCAGATCAATCATCATCGGCCCCTTGTGATGCGCCGAAACAGGCGCGGCCAAAGCCCCGAAGATCGCTGCCGCTGTGATAGCCACCCCCAGAACCCCGGCTGACAGACGTCTGGTCGCACGCCCACCCCATCGGTTCCGTCCACGCATCACACCGCCCCCTTCACAGGCGAGAAAGCCAGGCACTTGTCTCAGAAGACGCAGACGACCGTAGTACGACGGACCGGGCTAATGCATCAGACATAACTACTGATAGGCGACTTTCGACGGACTATGGCCGGGAATCAGAGGTCGGGGACAGGTTCCCGGCACCCCGCTCCATAACCGGCTACGCCCGCCCGCGACCTGGCCGGCGGCTGGAGACTTCCGGACGACCCAGCCGGGAGTTTGCCCGTCAGTGCTTGATCGTGAAGCTGCCGGTGCGGATGGTCTGGCTGGTGTGACCGGTGCGGTCACGGGCGGTGAGGACCAGGCGGTAGCGGCCGGGCAGCAGCCTCTTGCCGGCCAGGCGTCCCGTGAATCGCAATCGGACGTTCCCCGCCGGGGAGGTCCATGACAGGGTTCCCTTGAGCATCGTCCAGCGCGTGTGGCCGTGGATCGTTTGCTGCCGCTCGACGCGGAACGTGACGGTCGCCGCCTTGGAGAGGCGGTAGGTCACCAGCACCCCGGCGCTGCCGCGAGCGATCAGTCCCGGGCCTGACCGTGCCGCGCGAAGCGTGCCCGGCATCTGCACGCGGGACAGCTGTGGAGGGATGACTTTGGGCGGCGCAGGGTGGGTCGGTGTGGCGCACACCGGGCTCGTCCTCGGACCCTCGCCGCTGCCGTTGGTGGCGGACACCTGGTAGCAGTACGAGCTGCCGTTGACCACGAGCACATCGACGTACGCGCTGCCGGTCACGGTCGTGGCAGCATTGCTGGACCCCGGACCGGTCCGGTAGACCGTGAAGTACGTGACCCTGTCGCTGGCCGGGTTCGGCCGCCAGGTCAGGATCACCGTCCCGTTCCCGGCCGCCACCCTCAGCCCCGTTGGTACCGACGGTACTGGCGCCGAGGGCCCCGTCGGTGTCGCGCACACCGGCGACGACGTCGCGCTCTCCCCCGACGTGTTGCTCGCGCTGATCACGTAGCAGTACTGCCGCCCGTTCACGACGTTTGAGTTGTCCGAGGACAAGGTGGCCGTCGGGGTCGCCCACGGGCCCTGGAAAGTCTGATCAGTGCGGTACACGTTGTAGTGCGTGACCTTGTCGCCAGCCGGGTTCGAATACCAGGTCAGCGTCACCGATCCGTTCCCCGGCGTGGCGCTCAGGCCGGTCGGAACAGAGGGCACCGGCGCCGAGGGCCCCGTCGGTGTCGCGCACACCGGCGCGGTCTTCGCGCTCTCCCCGACCGCGTTGCTGGCGGTGATCTGATAGCAGTAGCGCGTCCCGTTGACGACGTGCGAGTTGTTCGTGAACGTCGTCCCGGTCGGACTGGCCCACGGCCCCTGGAACCACTGATCGGTGCGATACACGTTGTAATGGCTCACCGCGTCCCTGGCCGGGTTCGGCTTCCACGACAAGGTCACTGACCCGTTGCCGGGAGTCGCCGCCAACCCTGTCGGGACTGACGGAGCCTTGCTGATCGGCACCGCCGAGCACACCACGTTCAAGCATTGCGGGGCTTTCCCGTTCCCACTCGCCCGGTTCTGACCCCCATCGATCACCCCCCGAACCGCCTCGATCCCGTAGGCGCCATTGTCGTCTGCGACGTTCGCGGTGAGCGTGTTACCTGCTGTTTGGACGTGAATTCCGTCCCCAACGCTGTTCACCGCGGTGTTGCCGGTCAGCGCGTTGCCAGTGCCGGTGACCGATATCCCTTCGGGATACCGCGCGACTTGGCCAGACGAGTACCCGCTGGAGACGGAGTTGCCTACCACGCTATTTCGGTTTCCATCGATCATCAACCCGGCCGGGAGCGGCCCCTCAGGTGTAGGCGCAATGACGTTTCCGTCGATGAGATTCCCGCTACCAGTCACAGCGATCCTCTCGGCCCGGTTACGCGTCACCTGGTTGCCCGTGCCTCCGGTGATCTTCAAGCCGATGAAGCCGGTGGCCGTGTTATCGGCGATCACGTCCCCGGTCTCGCCGTTCATCTGAAGCGCCCCGCTCCCAGCTGGCCGGCAGCAGGCGAGGGCCGAGTCAAGCACGCTGTTCTGCGACCCGCCCGTCAGCGAGATGCCTCCACCCTCGCTGCCCCCGGCCGCATTGATGTTGCGCACCGTGTCGTGATGATCTCCGTCCAGAATAAGCGTGGTTGCGTTCGTCGAAAGCGTCCCGTTCTCGATCGTTACGTAGCTATGGCCGCTGCTGTGGATCTCGGGTATAAAGGCGGATCCGAGGGTATGGCCGTTGAGATCGATGGTTATGTTGTCGGCGCCGACGATCAGGTCTGCACTCTGTGGGAGATAGCAGGTCAGGTCGTTGGCGAGAACGATGCTGTGCGTGACCACTTCGCCGCACGTCACCGTCTCAGTCGGCAACGCTGCCGCACCCGCAGGAGCAGCTGCGCTAACCAACAAGACGGCCGCGACGGCTGCGAGAACTCGCTGGCGCGATGAGACCGGATGCGGGCGAGCTGGCGTTTCAGCCATCCGACTCCCGCCAAGTCGTGTCCACAGACCAACGAGTCGCTCAACCGCAACCGCCGCAGGCAACACGCTGCCGTTTCGGCCGACCCATCGGACGCGACGCAAGTCACAACCACGCATGGTCCCGTCTCCTCTTTGGTCTCCTCAAACCTCATCAAAACGCCCAAAGACTGACGTTCTGACCCCGTGACCGTAAGCGACCGATCGCCCCACCGCATCCGGGTAAGGATGCGCTCGCCGGAGGAGAACAACGGATTGCGCAAGGCGCACGGACTACGGCCGGCCTGGCTGCGAATGGGGCGGGAATCCGTCCTCGCCGCACGGGGCGGCGCGAACGACGGCTGTATCGTCGCTCGACGCCGACGTCTTCTGCCGCGGGCTTTGTCCCTACACCGGCAGAGGTGGCCAAGGCCCAGGCTGCCCTGAACACCATCCCGTGCAAGGGGACCTTCGCTGCGACACCTGGAGCCAGAGGCCGCCAGCCTCGCTTCGGTATCCAATGCTGACCGAGTAGAGCCTTTCGCTACTCGCGCGGCGAGGGCGTCGGCGAGTCGGCCCGCGGCGTCCGCGAGGGCGTTGAGCGCCCGAACCAGCTCGGCACGATCATCACTGGCGAGAGCGGTGCTCGACGCCGCCATCGCGGTGCCGAGGTCGGTCCACAGATCCGACTCGTGGCCAACCGCGTCCGCTTCGGATCTCGCCACCGCCGATGCCGCAGACCCGCCAGCCGCCAGGAACGCGTCGAGAGCGGACTGCCGGACCCGCACGCGCCGCCGGCAAGTCCCCGCGGTCGATCCAGTTCCGAACGGTTTGCTCGTTGACCTTGAGCCGCTGGGCGATCTCCGCGACCGTCAGGAACTCGTCCGCCGACTGGGGACTATCTGAGTCAAATCGAGCCAAGGTGACCCTCATTATCCGCCCAGCTGACCGTCCGGAGGGTGGCATCGACGCCAGGCATCCACTCGACTGCCGCATTTCGATCCAAGGAGAAGCGGCCATCGAGCGTGCCGCTGGTTTGGGCGGTGGGGTTATCGCTTGAGCGTGAAGGTCTTGGTGGCGGTGCTGGCGGGCTTGCCGGTCGGAGTGAACGTCGCCTTGGCTGTGAGCTTGAGCTGCCGGGCGTGCTTGAGGAGCTGCTTGCCCGTCGTGGTCAGTCTGATGGAGATGTTGATGGTGGCGGCTTTGGTGAATGTCTTCTGGGCGGTCGCGACGAGCACGGGCTTGAGCTTCCCCTTCGCCTTGGGGAAGTAGTACCACGCGATCACCGCTTTGCCCGCGGTCAGCGCCTGGAACTGCAGCACATACGCACCCTTCTTGAGCAGTGCAGCGATCCTCGACGCTTTCCCGCCGGGGGTGAGGTTCCTCAATAGCTGGGCTGTGATTTGGGCGGCCGACGGTGGCACGACCGCTGTTGCTGACGAGGTCGCGGGGCCGCTGGTCCCGCCGGCGTTGATGGCGGTCTCCTGCACCCGGAGGCGATGTCCGACATCCCTCGCCCTGAGCACATATGTTTGGCTGGTCGCGCCCGGTATCGCTGTGCAGCCGCCGACCGAGCGGTTGCAGTCCTGCCACTGATAGCCGAACACCGCCGGGCTGTTCGCCCATGCGACGTGCGCTTCGGTCAACGTCTGGCCGACGGCCGCGCGACCCGAGATGCTCGGTGGTGAGGTATTGACCGGCGGCGGTGGCGGCGAGCCTCGACCTATCACCGCACGGTCGGCAGCAGCAACCGCTAGGCAAAACGAGCCTGATGCGCACGATACGGAGATTCTGCAAGATCCCAGCGGTGTACAGGGCAATGCCGGAATCGAGCCTTGACCCAGGCTGGCGAGGGTCCAGGCGACGGCACCGCCTAGCGGGGTGGTCGAAGCGATGACGTTTCCGGCGGTGTCGGAGGCAACGCAGAGCGAGGTTCTTGGCGCGCACGACACGTCGGTCAGGTAGCGATAGACACCGTTGCCGTCGATGTTGGTGAGGGGCCACGCACGGCGGCCACCGGCCGGGTTCGTCGACGCGAACGCGTCTCCGACCGGGTCGACCGCGACGCAGAGCAACGACGAAGCGCACGAGACGCTAGAGAGGCCGGGAGGACTTGACCCGCCGTGTTGGACCGGCGTGGCCTTCCAAGCGCCACGACCGCCAGTCGGGTTGGTGGACGTGATCACGTTCGAAACGGCGTCGACCGCGACACACAACGACGCCGACGGACACGACACTCGGTTCAGGCCAGAACATCCGCTGCCGGGAGTGCAGTACGTCGATGAGCCGTCCACATTGGCCGTGCGCCAGACCGACGCGCCGCCGGTCGGATTGGTTGACGTGATCACGTTTCCCACAGCGTCCACTGCGACGCAGAGCGATGCGGACGGGCACGACACCCCGGTCAGACCGTAGCAGCCGCCTGAATAGCCACAGCCGGCGTTCTTGGCGTCGATGCTGACTACTCGCCAAGCAGAGCGACCGCCCGTCGGGTTGGACGACGTAATCACATTTCCCTGGTCGTCCACGGCCACGCACAACACCGCCGAGGCGCACGAGACGCCCGTCAGACCGTGGCAACTTCCTACAAGGCAACCGGAGGAGGTCGTAGGGTCGACATGCGCGATCCGCCAAGCAGAACCACCACCAGTCGGACTAGTCGAGGTGACCACGTTTCCCGCTCTGTCAACGGCAACGCAAAACGACGTCGACGGGCACGACACACCAGACAGACCCCCCTGGCTCGGATACGGCGGATGTGGCGGCTGATGATCGATCAGCACTGACGGCGACCAGGACAACGGCGAATCGGCGAGACTCTCCTTCGGAAGCATGCAAGCAAGAGCAAGACCAGCAGCAGTGCAACCGCACACGACGAAACCGAGCGCACGCCTGCTCAGCCCGTTCTGTCGACGCTTGGCCCCAGCTCCCACGGACGACGGACCATATCAGGGCCTCCCTCTAGCGGGTTGACACACAGACCAACTCAGTCTGCTGCCGGAGGCCCTCCTTCATTACATTCCATGCGAAGCAGCACCCTCGCCGCCCGCTGGCCAGAGTGCTGGATCGGGCTGATGGGAGAAGCCTCTGCGACCCGCCAACTAGCTAGGGAGCGGTATTGGCGCCGGGGATCTCCCGCCGGCGCGGCTTCGAGAGGTCGAACGCGCGAAACTACGCCTCGATCATGGCGCGCACCTTCGGGACCCGCTCGAGTTCGAGCCGCTCCTCGAGGCGCTTGACTCGCGCCCGGAGCCGACCGGGGTGTACGAGTACCGCTGGCCCCTGGGGATCTTGACGGCCTTGCCCACGGGACCGGAGCGTAGTAGCGGTCGCGGAAGTCAGGCGCAGGATCACGCGGAGCACGCGCCGGTCCGCGTCGATGACCTTCGATGCTTAGGGAGACACTAGGCGGCACCAAGTGCCCTGTCTTGGTGCCGCCGATCATGTCTTTTGCGCCCCTCACAAGACATAACGCGGCCGGCGGCACGAAAGTTGGCTATTGCTCGTCATTAGAAGATCCTCTCGCCCGAACGGAGCGCGAACATCTCGAGTGCCGTCGAGCGTCAGAAAAGCCCCTGTGGCGCGTCCTGCGGCCGCCTGCGTCGATCCCACCCCCGTCCTTGAGCTACCCCACGGGGCCTATGCTTTTACGAACCTACGTGGTCACGTGGTATCGCTTCATACTCGGGCGAAGGGTAGCGGCGCCGGGGGTTCGGCTGGGCTCGGGCGCGGCTCAGCCGGGGGTGAATCCCGGCAACGTCAGCTCGACGCGGGCGCCCGGGGCCAAGCTGGGATCGGTGGCGCGCACCTGGCCGCCGTGGGCCTCGGCGATCGCGCGCACGATGGCCAGACCAAGGCCGGCGCCGCCCGCCGTTCGCGAGCGGGCTGCGTCGGTGCGGTGAAAGCGCTCGAACACGCGCTCGCGCTCCTCGGCGGGGATACCCGGGCCGTCGTCGCAGACGACGAAGCGCAGCTTGTCGGGCCCGAGGCGCGTCACGTCGAGTCGCACGAGGCCCGACTCGGATTCGGTGTGCTCGATCGCGTTGCGAGCCAGGTTGCGCAACGCCTGGGCCAGCCGGTCCGGATCGGCAGTGACGGTCCCGTCTGGGATCGCTCCGAGCTCGAATCGGCGCTCGGCGGTGAGGCTGAGGCCGTCCCACAGCTCGGAGACGAACGAACGGACGTCGATCGGCTCGGGGCGCAGGAAGTCCGTCTGCTCGGAACGCGCGAGGAACAGCAGGTCGTCGACCAGCCGGCTGATGCGCGTGACCTCGGCGAGCACCAGCCGCTCGACGCGCCGCACCTCCTCGCGAGAGGGCTCCTCCTGGGCCGCCAGCACCTCGAGCTGGCCGCGGATCACGGTCAGCGGCGTGCGCAGCTCGTGCGAGGCGTCGGCGACGAACTCGCGCTGACCAGCGAAGGCCTCGGCCAGGCGATCGAGCATGTGGTTGAACGACTCGGACAGCACCCGCACCTCCCTGCCACTGCCGGGCGAGGGCTCCATCCGCGGCTCGAGATCGCCGGCATCGACTCGGGCGGCCACCGTGGCCATCCGGCGCAGCGGGGCGGTCACCCGTGCGCCGGCGAGGTAGGACGCGATCAGCGCGATCAGCAGGGTCAGCGCACCCGCCAGGACGAATGCCCGGGCCACGCCGTGCTGGGCTGCCTCGACCAGCGCGAGTGGCTGTCCGGCACCGACGACGACCGGAAAGCTGCCCACTCGGACCGCTCGCTCGAGAAGCCGCACCCGGCCAACGTCGGGCACGTGCCGGACCGAATAGCCGAGGTGCGGCACGAGCAGCTCTTGGCCGGCGTGGTTCTCGATCTGCTGCTCGCGGGACGACTCGCCGTCCTCGGCCGCGCCGCCGCCGAACACCTCGAGGTGATTGCTCACCGTTGGGGCGCCCGGGATGATCGCGTACAGCAGTGTCGAGCTGGCCGTGTAGGGCTGCCCGTTCAGGTAGCGCTGCATCGCCGCCGCCACCTGCCTGGGTGTGAGGCCGGCGAAACGCCTGACCGCCTCGGCGAGCTGACGGCTGTCGCTGGCGATGTCCCTGTCGATCTGGCTGCGGATCTGCGTCCCGGTGTTGATGTAGACGACCGCGAAGACGACCGCGGCCGATACCAGCATCACCCCAGCGACCCACGCCGTCAGCCGCCAGCGCAGACCCGACGGGGCCCAGCGGCTAATCGCTCGCATCGAAGCGGTAGCCGACCGACCGGACGGTCACGATCGGCACCTTCTTCCCCTCGACTCGTAGCTTGCGGCGCAGGTAGCCGATGTACACGTCGACCACGTTCGTGCCCGGGTCGTACTCGTACCCCCATACGGCGCGCAGGATCTGCTCCCGGGAGAGGACGCGGCCGCTGTTCTGGACCAGGTAGCTGAGCAGCTCAAACTCGGTCGAGGACAGGCGGACTGGCTGATCGTCGCGGTCGACCTCGCGTGTCAGCAGGTTGAGCTCGATGTCGCCGCCCCGCAGCGTGGTCACCGGCGCCTGTGAGGCGACCCGCAGTTGCGCGCGGATACGCGCGGCGAGCTCGCTGAGGGAGAACGGCTTGGTCAGGTAGTCGACCGCTCCGGCGTCGAGTCCGGCGACGCGGTCCTCGACGCCGCCGCGAGCGGTCAACACGATCACTGGCAACGCCGGCTTGGCGCCGCGCACGGCGGCCAGCACCTCGAGCCCGCTGCGCTCGGGCAGCATCATGTCGAGCACGATGAGGTCAACCGGCTCGTCGAGTGCCCTCTCGATCCCGGCCGCACCGTCTGCAGCCGAGATCACCTCGTAGCCATGGGCGCGCAGCCCGCGCTCGAGGAAGTCGACGATCCCGGGCTCGTCTTCGATTACCAGGATCTGTCGCGCCATCGGCCGTGCGGGTGCGGACCTTCGTCGGGGTAGGGCACGTGCCGATCATAAAGTCAGGTCCGGGCGCTGCCTGTCGAAGAGCTTTCTCATCCAGCCCTGAAGGGGCATTCAACTGCTTAAGGAAACTGTGTGTCATGCCGGGGAGAGAGCAAGTGATTCGTCCTGCCCCTGAACGACGGACGTCCACGCTCGCACCTCGCCGTCGCTCGAGGAGCCGATGGTCGCTGACCGCCGGCGGCCCCGACGGCAACGAGCAGCTCACGGCGATGACTGGTGTCGTCCTCGTCGGCCTGCTGGCTGTGCTCGGGATCACCATCCTGCGGATCGGTCAGCTGATCTCCGTGCACCTGTTCGTCGGGCTGCTTCTGCTCGGCCCGGTGGCGCTGAAGATGGGCAGCACCGGCTACCGCTTCCTGCGCTACTACACCGGCAATCCCGCCTATCGACGCAAGGGCCCGCCGCAGTGGGCGCTACGCCTGCTCGCGCCCTTCGTCGTGCTGACCACGGTGGTCGTGTTCCTCACCGGCGTGGTGCTGCTCTTCAACGGCCCGAGGTCGCGCGAGCCGTGGCTACTGCTGCACAAGGCGAGCTTCATCCTCTGGCTCGGCGCCACCGGGCTGCACGTCCTCGGTCACCTGCCCCGGATCGGCGGGATACTCGGACTTGGCCGGCCCCGCGAGCAGGGGTTGACGGCCTCCCCCGGCGCCGCGGGGCGCTGGATCATGATCGCCGGTGGCCTCGTCGCCGGGCTGGTGCTGGCGCTGGTCCTGATCCCCGACTTCTCGTCGTGGACCGCGGCCGGCGCGTTCCTGCACCACGACCATTAAGGCGACGCGACCGAGGGCCTCACGCGAGGCCCGCTGAGCTCGGCTCAGCTCAGCGCGCGTATTCGACCGCCCGTGACTCGCGGATTACCGTCACCTTGATCTGTCCGGGGTACTCGAGCTCCTTCTCGATCTCCCGGGCGATCTCGTACGAGAGCAGCGTTGCGGCGTCGTCGTCGATCGCGCCGGGCTGGACCATCACGCGGATCTCGCGCCCCGCCTGCATCGCGTAGACCTTGTCGACTCCGTCGTGGCGGGTGGCGATCTGCTCGAGGTCGCGCAGCCGCTTGACGTACTGCTCGAGCGACTCGCCGCGAGCTCCCGGCCGCGCGCCGGAGAGCGCGTCGGCGGCCTGGACGATGACCGCCTCGATCGTCTGTGGCTCGACCTCGTTGTGGTGAGCCTCCATGGCGTGGGCGACCGCCTCGGACTCGCCGTACTTGCGCGCCAGCTCGCCGCCGACGAGCGCGTGTGGTCCCTCGATCTCGTGGGAGACGGCCTTGCCGATGTCGTGCAGCAGCGCGGCGCGGCGCGCGGTCTGGGGGCTGGCGCCCAGCTCCTCGGCCATCATCGCCGCCAGGCGCGAGACCTCGATCGAGTGGGCGAGCACGTTCTGTCCGTAGCTGGTGCGGAACTTCAGCCGGCCGAGCAGGCGGATCAGCTCCGGGCCCAGTCCCTGCACGCCGGACTCGAACACCGCCTCCTCCCCCATCTCGACGATGCGTGTCTCGAGCTCGGACTTGGCCTGGTAGTACATCTCCTCGATCCGGGCCGGGTGGATCCGGCCGTCTTGGAGCAGCTTCTCGAGTGTGAGGCGGGCGATCTCCCGCCGCACCCCGTCGAAGCCGGAGAGGACCACGGCACCGGGGGTGTCGTCGATGATGAAGTCCACGCCGGTGAGGTTCTCCAGGGCGCGGATGTTGCGGCCCTCTCGGCCGATGATCCGTCCCTTCATGTCGTCGGCGGAGAGCTGGACGACCGACACGGTGGTCTCGGCCGCGTGTCCGGCGGCGAGCCGCTGCATACACACCGAGAGGATGTTGCGCACGCGCCGCTCCGCCTCGCGCTTGGTCTCCTCCTCGATCTGCCGGATCTTGCGGGCGGCATCGTGGCGGGCCTGGTCCTCGATCTCCTTGAGCAACAGCTGCTTGGCCCGCGAGGCCGACAGGCCCGAGGCCCGCTCGAGCTCGCGGCTCAGCTCCTGGTGCTCGGCCGAGAGCGCCTCTCGCTGATGCTCGATCTCGGCCTCACGCAGGGCGAGCGCCTGCTCGCGTCGCGCCAGCGCCCCCTCGCGCTGGACGAGATCGTTCGGGGCGGGACCGTTGCCCCCGCGGCCGGCAGGCGTGCTGACCCCGCGGCCGGCGGAATCATTGCCCCGGTGGCCGGCGGGACCGCTGCTTGCGCGGCTGGCCGTGCCGGTGCTTGCCTCTTCCGGCGCTGACGCGCGGGGCCGGGCACCGGGCGAGCGTCCGCTGACATAGGCGTATCCGATCGCGGCGGCCACGATGCCTACCGCGATCAGCGCTGCGGCGGCAATGATGTCCATGGTCGTTCCTCTCCTGACCCGGAATCCGGGCCTTCACTGCTTCTGGTTTTCGGGAGCGACCGAGCGACCCGTGCGGGTGCACAGACGGATGCCGGCGGTATGGGGTGTCGCCGCGCCGGGCTGGCGACGGCTTAGCTGGCGGTTTCTCTACGTGTCAGGAATGGGTGCAATGACCCGATTGCAGTGGCCGTCAACATTTCGTCGGTATCCAAGATCTATGAAGTTTGCTGGTGTTTTGTGACCCGCGTGGGTCGTTCGTTCGCTATTTGAATCGTAGTACCGCGGGGGTGCGGGCGCAATGCGCGGGGACACGCGTGACTCAGGATTCCTGTGCGTAGGACGCAAGGGCGTCGACGGCCGTCTCGCTGTCATAGCCCTTGCGCAGCATCACGCCCAGCGCTCGGTCCCGCTCGCGCCGGTTCTGGGGCGGCGTTGGGAACCGGCGGCGCAGCAGTTCCAGCGCCCGCTGGAACTCATCGTCGGCCTCCGGCCCGCCCAGCGTCTCGTCGACGATCTCGCGATCGATCCCGCGCTCACGCAGGGTCCGCCGGATCCGCTCGATGCCCCAACCCTCGAGCCTGCGCTTGTCCTCGGTGAACAGCCGCGCGAACCGCACGTCATCGAGGTAGCCCAGCTCGCGCAACGTGGCCACTGCCTGGTCGATCGCGCGCTCGGCGGCGCCGCGTCGCTCCAGCCGGCGCCGGACCTCAAGCTCGGTCCGGTCTCGCTTACCCAGGTAGGCGTAGGCCTGCTCGAGCGCCCGCTGGTCGGAGTCGCCGTCCTCGACCGCCACCGTGAGGCCTCCGCCGCCCGCTGTCAGGCCGCCCGGTTTCCGACTTCCACCGGCTCGACGGCGGCCAGTGCGGCCTCGTCGCGCGACTCGATCGGCTTGACCAGGTCACGGCTGAGCCCCAGGGCGTCGTAGATCTTCTCCTCGATCTCCCGCGCAGTCTCGGGATGGTCGTCGAGGAACGCCTTGGCGTTGCCCCGGCCCTGGCCCAGCCGCTCGTCGCCATAGGAGAAGAACGAACCGGACTTGGTGACGATGTTGTGCTCAATGCCGTAGTCGATCAGGCAGCCCGAGGTCGAGATGCCCTGGCCGTACTCGATGTCGAACTCGGCCTGCTTGAACGGCGCCGCGACCTTGTTCTTGACCACCTTGACCCGGACCCTGTTGCCGACCGCCTCGGTCCCGTCCTTGAGCGTCTCGATCCGGCGGATGTCAAGCCGCTGCGAGGAGTAGAACTTCAGCGCGCGTCCGCCGGGCTGCGTCTCGGGCGAGCCGAACATCACGCCGACCTTCTCGCGGATCTGGTTGGTGAACACACACAGCGTCTGCGTGCGGTTGAGGTTGCCGGCCAGCTTGCGCATCGCCTGCGACATCATCCGCGCCTGCACGCCCACGGTCTGATCGCCCATCTGTCCCTCGAGCTCGGCCCGCGGGGTGAGCGCGGCGACCGAATCGACGGCGACCACGTCGACCGCGCCGGAGCGGATCAGCATGTCGACGATCTCCAGCGCCTGCTCGCCGTAGTCCGGCTGAGAGACCAGGAGCTCGTCGATGTCGACGCCGATCCGCCGGGCGTAGAGCGGATCCATTGCATGCTCGGCATCGACGAACGCGCACACGCCACCGAGCTTCTGGGCCTCGGCAATGATGTGGTAGACGAGCGTCGTCTTACCCGAGGATTCCGGGCCGAAGATCTCGATGATCCGGCCGCGCGGAACCCCGCCGATGCCGAGGGCCAGATCGAGTGACAGCGCACCGGTGGGAATCGCGTCGACGGCGACACGAGCGCCCGGGTCCCCCATCCGCATGACCGTGCCCTTGCCGAACTGGCGCTCGATCTGCGTGAGTGCCCCCTGCAGGGCGGCCTGACGCTTCGCGTCCGACTTGGTGTCGGCGGAGGGCTTGGCGCCGGCCTTCTCGTTCTGGCTCATCTTCACTGGGCTCCTTCACTCATGCACTTTGAACATCCCACGGTAGGACGAGGGGCGGACGGAACCGGGACGCTAAGCCGGTCCTTTGGCACAGAACAAGACGCGGATGTCACAAAACTCGAAAATGTGCTCTCCGAATTGTGTCCTCAGGTCCGGACGGAGGATCGCCTAGGCTCAGCCGCCCTCGCCGGCGCCCCCCAGAGCGAACGACGCCAGCGCCTCGTACCGCGCCCCCGAGCTCTCGGTGCGCGAGCGGTACAGCGTGACGCTCGGGGCCACGAACGTCAGCGCCGGCGGCGGGGTCAGCTCGAACGGTCGCAGGCGCGTGCGCGAGCGCACTCGAGCGACGGTGAGGTGGGCGAGGAACGGCCGCTTCTCGGGCGGGTACCAACCGCCGGCCTCGAGCCGGGTCGCGAGCGCGTGCTGCAGCGCTGAAAGCCGGTCCTCGCGCTCGCTCAGCCCCGCTGCCAGCACCTTCGGGCGGCGAGCCGGCAGCCACATCGCGCGGGCGATGGAGAGCTCGGGAGCCGCCGGCGCGCCCGTCACGCCCGGCGCACCCGACGCGCCGAAGTTCGCCGGCTCGCACACCGCCGCGATCGCGTCGACCGCTGCAGTCGGATGCGATCCGAGAAAGCACAGAGTCACGTGGAGCATCTCGGGCCGCACGCGACGCAACGCGTCACGGCCGGCGACCACCCCTTCGGACCACGAGCTCAGCTCGGCCCGTACGTCCGGGGGCAGGTCGAGAGCGACGAACAGTCGTGCGCGCTCGCCTCCGGGTGGCGCCGACATCGGCGCGGCCTCGCCAGACACCCCAGCCGGCTCGCCGCTCACTCGCGCGTGCTCGCCTCGCCGGGCAGCGGAAGCGCGTCCGTCTGTCCGAGCAGCAGGCGCCGGAGCAGGTGCATGGCCACGGTGGTCGAGCGGTCACGGATGTCAGCGCGGTTGCCGGGCAGCCGCACGCTGCGCGTGATCCGCTGCGGCGGCACCTCCCCTGCCGGCGCTCCGTCCCCGGATACCGCACCCTCACCCGCTCCCACACCCCGCGCGCTGACCGAGAAACACACGAGACCGACCGGCTTCTCCGCGGTGCCGCCCCCTGGACCGGCGACTCCGGTGATCCCGATCCCCACGTCGGCGTCGAATCGCTCGACCGCGCCGTCGGCCAGCGCCTCGGAGACCTCGACCGAAACCGCCCCGTGACGCTCGATCAGCTCGGCGGAGACGCCGGCGAGCGCGACCTTCGCCTCGTTGGAGTAGGCCACCACGGCGCCGGCGAAGTAGGCGGAGGAGCCGGCGCGATCAGTCAGGCGCGCAGCCATCATCCCGCCCGTGCAGGACTCGGCCACGGCGGCGCGGCGACCCTCCAGCAATCCGGCCACCTGCTCGTCGATCGTCGAGCCGTCGCGGGAGAAGAGCAGCGCACCGTGATGGGAGGCGACGTAGTCGATGAACGCGTCGTAGTCCTCCTGCGCCGGCGGCTCGAAGCGGGTGGCGATCTCGATCTCGCCGCGCCGCAGACACGTGGTGATCTCCAGCGGCCCGAGGGCAAGCCCGTCGGCCTCGGCGCCACGAAGCGTGTTGGCGATCTCCGACTCCGGGATGCCGAACAGGCGGACGATCTCGCGGCGGTAGGTGGTGGCGCCGGCGATGGCCGCCTGGAACGCCTCGGTCCGGCGCGCCGTCTCCCACATCGGCTGCAGCTCGCGTGGCGGCCCGGGCAGCACAACGACCGCCGGCCCGGAGTCCCCGGTCGCGCGCGGCGGAACCACCAGTCCCGGAGCAGTTCCCACCGGGTCGAGCACCGTGGCGCCCGCGGGAATCACCGCCTGCTTGCGGTTGGACTCACGGATCGCGTCCAGGTCGAGACCCGGCCAGCGCTTCATCATCGGCGCGAGGATGTCGGCGATCTTCGCCTCGAGCTCCTCATCGAGCACCATCTCGCGGCCGGTGAACGCTCCCACCACCTCGGCGGTAAGGTCATCGGCGGTCGGGCCAAGTCCGCCGCTGGTGACGATCAGCGACATCCCCTGGGCCGCCATGTACTCGAGCGAGGCCCGCAGGTCCTCGGGCCGGTCGCCGACGATCTGGATCATCGCCGCGTCGACACCGACCTCGCGCAGCCGCTCGGACAGCCAGGGGCCGTTGCGGTCGGTGATGATCCCGGTCAGCACCTCAGTGCCGGTGATGAGGATGCCTGCGCGGGCGCTCATGCGCAGCGAGGCTGGCGGGAGTTGGGCAGCGGCGTGGTCGACCCCGGCGTGAACTCGTAGCCGATCGAGCTGGCCGACGGGGTCACCTTCACCGGAGCTCCATTGACCTTCATCTGCACCGACGCGTTGCCGAGGGTGAGCAGCAGCTTCGGCGCGGTATGGGTGGGGATCGTCTGGCCGGCGCTGAAGATCGTGCCGGGGATCAGCTTGCGGCCCCCGCCGTCGACCAGGCACACATACACCTGGCCGGTCGGGACGAGCTGGAGCGTCACCGTCTTGGGTCGCGGCGGGACCACCGGAGCGGCGTGGTGCACGGTGCGGCGATGGGGCGTCGTCTGCCCGCGTAGACCCGTGGGAGCCGTCGTCTTGGTCTTGTTCTGGCTGCCGAGGATCCCGAGGGCGGCGACGACGAGGACGAGCACCACCAAGATGTACACCCACGATGGGATCAGCGGACCCCGCGCCGCCCGCTCGCGCTCGCGGCTCAACGTCGCGATCGGGCGCATCTCGCCGTCCGAGGGACTCTCGTAGCGGCGCTTGAAGTCGTCGACGAGCAGCCGACTGTCGAGCCCCAGGTAATCGCCGTAGGTCCTCAGGAAACTCTTGATGTAGACCGGGCCGGGGAGCAGATCCCACTCCTCGTTCTCGAGCGCACGCAGATACTTGGCTCGAATCTTGGTGCGCGCCTCGACCTCGGTGATGTCGATCCGGGCACGCATCCGTGCCTCCCGCAGAGTCGAGCCGATGTCCGCCATCGGGAGAAGGCTAGCGTCGAGTCAGAGCGCGTCCGGCTCTGACTCACCGACCGGGGGGCCGGGAGTCTCGGCGCTTCTGCCGGCCGGTGTCGGGCCGGCGTCGGCCTCGGAGAGATGCAGGATGATCCGGGGCACATCGGCCTCGGTGATCAGGACCTGGCGCGGCTTTGAGCCCTCGTAGCCGGAGATGATCCCCCGGCGCTCGAGCATGTCGATCAGCCGGCCCGCCCGGGTGTACCCGAGCCTCAGGCGGCGCTGGAGCATCGAGGTCGAGGCGGTGCCCATTTGGGCCACCAGCGAGATCGCCTCCTCGAGCAGCGGATCCTCGTCCGGATGGAACTCGGGGTCCTCGCCGGACTCCCCGCTGTCGGCGGACTCGACCTCCTCGAGCAGTTCCTCCTGGAAGTCGGGCTCGCCCTGGCGGCGCCACGCATCGGTGAGCTCGAGGATCTGCTCCTCATCGATGTAGGCGCCCTGGATACGCTGGACCTTGCTCGAGCCGACGGGCGAGAACAGCATGTCGCCCTGACCGAGCAGCGCTTCGGCGCCGTTCTGGTCCAGGATCACCCGTGAGTCAGTCTGGCTGGAGACGGCGAAGGCGATCCGCGAGGGGACGTTGGCCTTGATCATGCCGGTGATCACGTCGACCCGCGGCGACTGGGTGGCCAGCACGAGGTGGATGCCCACCGCGCGGGCCTTCTGGGCGAGGCGGATGATCGAGTCCTCGACGTCGGCCGGCGCGACCATCATCAGGTCGGCGAGCTCGTCGATCACGCATAGGATGTAGGGCAGCGGCGGCTCCCCGCGCTTCTCCCGGGCGCGGTTGAGCTCGGGCAGGCTCCGGGTCCGGGCCAGGGACATCGTCCCGTAGCGCTGCTCCATCTCCTTGACCAGGTTCTGCAGCGCGTTGGCCGCCATGCGCGGGCTGGTGATCACCGGCGTCAGCAGGTGCGGGATCCCCTCGTAGTGGTTGAGCTCGACCTGCTTGGGGTCGACGAGCACCACACGAACCTCGTGCGGGTTGGCCCGCAGCAGCACGCTCGAGAGCATCGCGTTGACGCAGGCCGACTTGCCGGCGCCGGTGGTGCCGGCCACGAGCAGGTGCGGCATCTTGGCCAGGTCGGCGCCGATCGCCCGTCCGGCGATGTCCTTGCCGAGCCACACGGTGAGCGGCGACCAGTCCGGCGGTGGCTCTTGGAACACGTCGCCGAGGTGCACGATCCGGCGCCGGGCGTTGGGGACCTCGACGCCGACCGCCTGCTTGCCGGGGATCGGCGCGAGGATCCGGATGTCGGTGGCGGCCAGCGCGTAGGCGAGGTCGTCCTTGAGCTGGGCGACCTTCGCGACCTTGGTGCCGGGGGCGAGTCGGAGCTCGTAGCGGGTGATGTGCGGGCCGGTGACCCTGCCGATCACCTTGGCCTCGATGCCGAAATGCCCGAGCGTCTCGACGAGCGTCCGGGCGACCTGCTCCTGGCCGGCGGTGTCGGGCTTGGCCGCCTCGCCGGTCGAGCGGGTGAGAAAGCGCGAGCCGGGAACCCGCCAGACGAAGTCCGGATCGTCGGTGATCGAGGCGCGGTAGCGGCCCTGCGGCGTCACGTCCTCGGCTTCGACGGGGCGTGCGGGCCCCGTGGCCACGCCGTCGGCATCGAGTTCCTCGTCGAGCACCAACTGGTCCTGGTCCTCGGGCGCAAGCTCGTCCGGGAGATCCTCCGCCAGTGCCTCGTCAGCCACCTCGCCATCGATGGGCGGGGCCTCGACATGGGTCGCGCGCACAACGAGTTCGGCGGTATCGGGCTCCAGCGGGAGCAACGGCTCGTGATCGAACTCCGGCGAGGCGATCCCCGAGATCTCCTCGGTCGAGCGGCGGATCACCCGGCCGGTGCCGGCGACGCCCGCGCCGGTGGCCCGGATGAACCCGGCCAGGGTCGCGCCGGTGATGAGGATCAGGGCGGCGATGAACAGGAACACGGCGAGGATGTCTGCCCCGACGGTGGAGAACAGGTGCGAGGCGGCCCAGAACTCGGCCTGCCCGATCACCCCGCCCCGGGCCTCGAATGCCGATGCCCGCCAGTACGCGTGTCCGGACAGTGCCCCTGGTCCGAGGCCGAAGGTGCCCGCGGCCAGGGCCAGCGTCAGCGCCGCGACCAGGCACAGCAGCCCCGTGCGCATTGGCCGCGCCGGGGCCCGGAGCTCGCGGATGAGGATCACGGCTCCAGCGCCGACAAGGACGGCGGGGACGGCGTAGCCGAGCCGGCCGAAGACGAACTTCGTCGCCGTCACCGCACCCGTGCCGAGCGTGCCTCCGGACCAGTGCAGGTAGGCAACTCCAGCCAGGAAGATGCCCACCGCGATCAGGGCCAGCGCGATGATGTCGATGTGGTGGGGCTCGAGCGGCAGATGGGGCAGCGCCACCGACGGCCGGCTGGCCAGCAGCGAGCGTTTGGCCCGCCGGGGGGGCGCCTTGCGCGAGGCGGTGGGTTTGCGGGTCGTCGTCGACGGTTTGCGCTTGCGCGGCTGTGCTCTGGTGGCGGCCATGTCCGAGTTCGAGGCTTCGACGGCGACGGCCAGTGTCCTGCCATGCCTGATTCAGCCCCGGAGGGCCGTGCGTCGCCGATCAATGCGCACTAAATCTCCCGCTCTGGCGAGGTAAAGCCCCGTACCATCCGCTCCACCATGGCCGACTACGAGCGTCCCCCGCGCGTGCTGGTCGTCGAAGACGACGACGCGATCGCTCAGGTGCTGCAGCGCTCGCTGCGGATGGAGGGCTACGACGTCCGGATCGCCGGGGATGGCATCAGCGCTCTGGACCTCGCGCACGCCTTCCTCCCCGACCTGGTGATCCTCGACCTTGGACTGCCGCGCCTCGACGGCATTGAGGTGGCGCGCACGCTGCGCGAGACCGACGACGTTCCCATCCTCGTGCTGACCGCCCGCGACGCCGTCGAGTCCCGGGTCGAGGGCCTCGACTCCGGCGCCGATGACTACCTCGTCAAGCCGTTCGAGCGCCAGGAGCTGCTCGCCCGGCTGCGGGCCCTGTTGCGCCGGAGGCCGCCGCGGGGCCAGGCGGCGCTGACCGTCGGCGACCTCAAGCTGAATCCCGACACCCACGAGGTGACGCGCGGGGAGCGCACGATCGACCTCACCCAGCGCGAGTTCGAGCTGCTCGAGTACCTGATGCGCAACGAGCGCATCGTGATCTCGCGCCAACGGCTGCTCGACGAGGTGTGGGGCTATGACCCGTTCTCGATGACCAACACCATCGAGGTGTTCGTCTCCAACCTGAGAAGGAAGCTCGAAGCCGGTGGAGAGCCTCGGCTCCTCCATACGATCCGCGGCGCAGGCTACGTTCTCCGCGTATAGGCGGCTGCCGATTCGGTGGCGGCTGGCCGGAGGCTCGGCGGCGCTCACGTTCGTGATCCTGGCCGGGTTTGCGGCCATCGTCGGCGTCCTCACGACGCGCCAGGTCCGAGGCCAGTTCAACGACGAGGTCCGCTCCGCCGCCGATCAGCTCCAGCGCCAATTGCACCTGCACCTCAACCGCAAGACCTTCGCGCTCGACTGCAACCGCACCGTGCGCCTGAGCGATTACGCCAGCGCCGAGCACGCTCAGATCCGGATCTACAACAACGACGACGGCTCGCTGCTCTGCACCCAGGACCAGGTCGTCGTCAAGGGGGCGCGGCTGCCGAAGGCGGCGCCGAACTTCCCCGCCCCGCACGCCACCGGAACCTTCGCCGAGCTCGGCTACCGCGTGGTCGCGGTTCCGCTCAGCGGCGATCCGGAGGGCGACTTCAGCCTGCTCTACGCCCGGCCACTCTCCGATGTCGACCATACCCTGGCTCGAGTGCGCGTGTTCCTGTTGCTCGGCGTGCTTGGGGGCACCGTGCTCGCCCTGCTCGCCGGCCTGGCCACCGCGCAGCGGGCCATGCGCCCGATCCGGGGGCTGAGCGATGCCGCGCGCGAGATCGAGCGCACCGGCGACCCGAGCCTCCGCATCCCCCACCCCGAGGCCGACGACGAGGTGGCCGAGCTGGCCCGGACGCTCGAGGGCATGCTCGCAGCGCTCGATTCCGCCCGGGCCCGCACCGAGGCGATGCTCGATCGCCAGCGCGAGTTCGTCGCCGATGCGTCGCACGAGCTGCGCACGCCGCTAACCAGCGTGCTGGCCAACCTCGAGCTGTTGACCGAGGAGCTCCACGGTGAGCAGGCCGATTCGGCCAAGGCGGCCCTGCGCTCGACGCGACGGATGCGGCGGCTGGTCGGCGACCTGCTGCTGCTGGCCCGGGCCGACGCCAAGCGCGAGCAGACGCTGCACCCCACCAACCTCGCCGACGTCCTCACCGAGGCGGCCTCCGAGCTCGAGCCGGTGGCCGAGGACCACGAGCTCATCATCGACGCCGGCTCGGCGGTGGTGCCGGGGATCCGCGACGACCTCCACCGGCTCACGCTCAACCTGCTCGAGAACGCCGTCCGTCACACGCCGCCGGGCACGCATATCCAGGCCTCCACCCGCTCGGCCAGCGGCACCGCCACGTTGATCGTCGAGGACGACGGTCCCGGCATCCCGCCCGCGCTCGCCGATCGCGTGTTCGAGCGGTTCGTCCGGGGAGCCGGCGACGGCGGACGTGGCTCCGGCCTGGGCCTGGCCATCGTCGACGCGGTGGTGTCGACGCACGGGGGAGCCGTCTCGTTCGAACGTCCCGCGCACGGCACCGGAACCCGGTTCGTGATCACCCTGCCGACGACCATGGCGCAGCCCGAGCGCCACGCGCCGGTGCATCGCTCCGGCCTCCGCCAGGCGTAGGCGCGGCGGCGCCAGCGGCGCTAGACCTCGACGACGACCGGCAACACCATCGGCCGGCGGCGCAGGCGGTCGTAGACGAAGGCGGCGAGGTCGTCGTGGAGCTCCTGCTGCAGGAGATCGATCTCGCGCACGCCGTCGTTGGCCGCGGTCTCGAGACTGCGGGTGACCTCGCTGCGGATCTCCTCGACAAGTCCGTCGGCCTGCTCGATGAACGGCACGCCACGGAAGATCACCTCAGTGTCGGCCACTGGCGTGCCGGTCTGCTCCGAGACGGTGGCCACGACGATGAAGATGCCGTCGGCGGAGAGCATGCGCCGGTCGCGCAGAGCCACGTCGGCGGGATCGCCGATGTCGACGCCGTCGACGAAGATCATCCCCGACTGCTCGCGGTCGCCGAAGCGCGCGCCGCGTGCGTCAATCTCAAGCGGCAGGCCGTTCTCACCCTGGAAGACGTCGTCGGGGTCGATCCCGACCGCATCGGCGAGCTGCGCGTGCAGGTGGATGCGCTTGTGGTCGCCGTGCACCGGTAGCACGTACCGGGGCTTGACCAGGTTGAGCATCAGCTTGAGCTCCTCGACGTACCCGTGACCCGAGGCGTGGATCGGAGCGTCCCGAGGCGTGACCACGTCGCAACCGATGTGGTAGAGGCGATCGATCGTCTCGTTGACCGCGCGCTCGTTGCCGGGGATCGGCGTGGCCGAGAAGACGACGGTGTCCCCCTTGCGGAGCTTGATTATCCGATGGTCGTTGTGGGCCATGCGGCGCAACGCCGAAAGTGGCTCGCCCTGAGAGCCGGTTGAGATGACGACGACCTTGTGCTCGGGCCAGTCCTCGACCTCCTGGGGCCGGATCAGCATCCCCTCGGGCACCTCGATGTGACCGAGCGAGCGCCCGATGTTCACGTTCTTGCGCATCGACCGCCCGACGAGCGAGACCTTGCGCCCCAGCGCCTGGGCGGCGTCGACGACCTGCTGGACGCGGTGGATGTTGGAGGCGAAACTGGTGACGACGATCCGGCCCTCGGCCCGGGCGAAGACCTCCTCGAGGTGCGGTCCGACGCCGCGCTCGGAGGGCGAGAAGCCGGGGCGGTCGGCGTTGGTCGAGTCGCCGCACAGCAGCAGCAGCTCCTCGCGGCCGAGCTCGGCCAGACGTGAGACGTCGGCCGGCGGTCCGTCGACCGGGGTCTGGTCGAACTTGTAATCGCCGGTGACCATCACCGTCCCCAGCTCGGTGGTGAGCGCCACGGCGCACGAGTCGGGAATCGAGTGGGTCATGTGGATCAGCTCGATCGTGAACGGACCGGCGTCGATCTCCTCGCCGGGCTCGACGTCCTCGAGCACCGTGTCCCGCAGCTTGTGCTCGTCGAGCTTGGAACGCGCCATGGCCATCGTCAGTGGACGTCCGTAGACCACGGGCGCATCGACGCCAAGCTCCCGGATCACCCACGGCAGCGCACCGACGTGATCCTCGTGGCCGTGGGTGATGACGATCGCCTCGATGTCCTGCGCCCGCTCGCGCAGATAGGTGAAGTCGGGCAGGACGAGGTCGATCCCGAGCATCTCCGCGGTGGGGAAGCGCAACCCGGTGTCGACGACGACGAGCCGCTCCTCGTACTCGAGGACCATCATGTTCTTCCCGATCTCGCCCAGACCGCCGAGCGGCAGGACGCGCAACGTGCTGGTCACGCGCCGGCGGTCTGCAGCAGACCGTGGTGCTCGAGCATCGCCCTCACCACCGCGGTCTCGTTGTCGTCGGCCTCGACCATCGGCAGCCGCAGTCCACCGACGCTGTGGCCGAGGAGGTTGAGCGCGGCCTTGATCGCGATCGGGTTTGTCGTCACGGCCAGCGCGCGGTAGACGTCCTGCAGCGAGGCGTCGATCTCACGGCGCCGCTGCGGCTCGTCGACCATGCGCCGCATCTCGTCGCCAACGATGTGGCTGGCCACACAGATCCCGCCGGCTCCGCCGAGCTCGAGCGTCTCGCAGAGGATGTCGTCGTTGCCGGCGTAGACGTCGAGTCCGTCGATCAGGGCGAGGTTGGCGTTGTTGGCCTGCTTGACCCCGGCGATGTGATCGAGTTGGGCCAGCTCGGCCAGCAGGTCGTTGGGCATGTCGGTGCCCGTGCGGCTGGGGATGTTGTAGAGCAGGATCGGCCGGTCGGTAGCGCGGGAGACCTCGGTGAAGTGGCGGATGATGCCGCGGCGGTTCGGGCGGTTGTAATACGGCGTGACCGACAGCATCGCGTCGGCCCCCAGCTCGGTGGCGCGCTCGGTCAGGTGCACGGCATGACGCGTGTCGTTGGAGCCGACTCCCGCGATGATCGAGCAGCGGCCGCGCATCTCACGCACAGCGAGCTCGATCACCCCGAGGTGCTCCTCGTCGGCGAGCGTCGCTGCCTCCCCCGTGGTCCCGCACATCACCAGACCGTCGGACCCGTGCTCGACCAGGTGGTTCATCAGGGCCACCGCGGCCTCCTCGTCGACCCGCAGTTGCTCGTCGAACGGGGTCACGGTCGCGGTGAGGATCGAGCCGAGGTTTGTGGACATCGCCGGCGATTATCGCAGGGGCGCAGCCCCCTTGGAGCCACGCCGCCCGCGTGACGTCGCCGGGGCCGTTGCGGCGGCGTCCTGCGCCGGTGGGCGGATCAGGCTCGTCGCCACGTTGGCGGTGAGGTCTACAAGAGATGCTCGAGGCCGACCAGCGGCGACTCGGTGAGTTCGCCGACGCGGCGCACGGCGAGCAGCACGCCGGGCATGAACGACTCGCGGTCGATCGAGTCATGGCGGATCGTCAGCGTCTGTCCGACGTCACCGAGGATCACCTCCTGGTGGGCGACCAGGCCGGGGAGGCGGACGCTGTGGATCAGGACATCGTACCCGGCGGGCGCCTGTGCGCGCATCAGCTCCGCGGTGCGAACCGCGGTGCCGCTGGGCTTGTCGAGCTTGCGGTCGTGGTGTAGCTCGATGATCTCCGCGCGGGCCATGTGGCGGGCCGCCTGGGCGGCGAACTGCATCATCAACACGGCGCCGATGGCGAAGTTGGGAGCGATAAAGATGTTGGCGCCCGAGAGACCGCGCAGCAGGTCGGGATCGAAGCCGGTGGTCCCGATGACCACATGCACACCGGCGGCCACCGCGACCCGGGCGTTGTCGACGGCGGTGCTCGGCACGGTGAAGTCGACGAGCACGTCAGCCCCTGGAAGGACATCCGCGACGCCGGTGCCGAGCTGAGGGTCGGCGCGGCCGCTGAGCGTCAGGTCCTCGGCGCTCTGCACCGCTGCGCAGACCGCCTGACCCATGCGCCCCGCCGCGCCGGCGACCGCCACGTTGATCACGGCACAGCCTCCGCCGGGACCGCGGGACCGAGCGGGGCCAGGGCGGTCTCGAAGTGCTCGCGGTCGGGTCCGATGCCCGCCACCGAGAGGCGCTCGGGTCCCCACAGCTCATCCACCAGAGCGACAAGATCCTCGCTCGAGACTGCATCGATCCGGGCCACGACCTCGTCGAGCGAGAGCAGCGGGGCGCCACCGAGCACCTCGGAGCCGAGCCGGTTCATGCGGGCGCCGGTCGATTCGAGCGCCAGGACCACACGTCCCTTCAGGTTCTCCTTGGCCCGGTGAAGCTCGTCGGCACTGACGGGCTCGGCGCGCAGCTTCTCGAGCTCGTCGCCGACGACGCTCACGGCCTCGCCGAGGTTGTCGGCCCGCGTGCCGACGTACAGCCCGACCTGGCCCGTGTCCTGGTAGGCGCTGGTGAACGAGTACACGGCGTAGGCGAGGCCGCGACGCTCGCGAACCTCCTGGAACAGCCGTGAGGATGATGTCCCCCCAAAGATGGTGTCGAGCACGCGCAGGGCGAAGCGCCGATCGTCATGACGCGAGATGCCAGTGCCACCGACGCACACGTGGTACTGCTCTGTGTCCTTGCGCTCGAAGCGCCGGCGCGCCGGGGTGCGGTCGGGAGCGGGGTCCACCCGGAGCTCGCGTCCGGCGTCGAGCACTCCGATCCGCTCCTCCGCCAGGGCGGCGAAGTCGTCATGGTCGACGGATCCGGCCGCGGCGATGACGATGTTCGACGGCGTGTAGCGGGCGTGATGGAAGGCAGCGATGTCCACCACCGGCGTCTCGGCGATCACCTTGGCGCTGCCGATGATCGCCCGGCCGAGCGAGTGCTCGCCGAACACAGCCTCGCCGAGCACATCGAACACCTTCTCCTGGGGGTCGTCCTCGTACATGGCGATCTCCTCGAGGATCACCGCGCGCTCGGAGTCGATGTCATGCAGGGCGGGACGGAAGACCATGTCGGCCATCACGTCGAAGGCATCGGTGAGGTGCTGATCAATCACCCGGGCGTAGAGCGACGTGGTCTCCTTGCCGGTGCCGGCATTCAGCTCGGCACCCATGGCGTCGAAGATCTGGTCGATCTCGAGCGAGCCGTACTTCTCGCTGCCCTTGAAGAGCAGGTGCTCGAGCAGGTGGGAGAGGCCGGCCTCGCTGTCACGCTCGGCCCGCGAGCCGGTGTTGATCCAGAAGCCGAGCGAGACGGACCGGACGGAGGGCATTGCCTCCGTCACGATCCGGACGCCAGAATTCAGCGTGGTCAATCGCCAAGGCGATTGGGTTGAGAGATCGCCCGTCGGGCGATCTCTCTGTGCTTCGGTTTCCGCCACCGGCTAGGAGCGTGGACGGTCGGGGTCTCGATCCCGGACCCGGCCGCCCTCGCGGTCACGATCGCGATCCCGGGGGCCGCGGTCGCGCGGTCCGCGGTCACGGCCGCGTCCGTCACGGCCGCCGCGCTCACGCCGGCCGCCGCCATCGCCGCTGCCAACCGAGGCGAGCTCCTCGACGGTCTTGCCCGCGACCTCGGGGTCGTCGGCAAGGCGCAGGCCGATGCGACCGCGCTCGCGGTCGACCTCGACCACGCGGACGTTGATCTCATCGCCCTTGTTGAGGACCTCCTCGACCGTGTCGATCCGTCGTCCCGGCGCCACATTGGAGATGTGGAGCAGGCCGTCGGTGCCCTTGGCGAGCTCGACGAAGGCGCCGAAGGTGGTCGTCTTGACGACCTTGCCGGCGAACTCGTCGCCGACCTCCACCTCCTTGGTCATCGAGCGGATCCGCTCGACCAGCGCGTCGCCACGCTCGCGGTCGGCGGCGTAGACCAGCACCATGCCCTCGTCGTTGACGTCGATCTGGGACTCGAACTCCTCCTGGAGGGCGCGAATCGTCTCGCCGCCCTTGCCGATCAGCAGGCCGATCTTCTCCGGATCGATCTTGACCGAGGAGATGCCGGGTGCGTGCTTGGAGAGCTCCGCCCGTGGCGCGTCGATAACGGCGGTCATCTCGCCGAGGATGAACTCACGCGCCACCTTGGCCTGGGCCAGCGCGTCCCGCATGATCTCGAAGGTCACGCCGGTGATCTTGATGTCCATCTGCAGTGCGGTGATTCCGCGTTCCGTGCCGGCGACCTTGAAGTCCATGTCGCCGAGGTGGTCCTCAACGCCGGCGATGTCGGTGAGGATGATGTAGTCATCCCCCTCCTTGATCAGGCCCATGGCGATCCCGGCCACCGGCCGCCGGAGCGGCACGCCGGCGTCCATCAGCGAGAGCGAGGATCCGCACACGCTGGCCATTGAGGATGAGCCGTTGGACTCGAGGATGTCCGAGACCACGCGGATCGTGTAGGGGAACTCCTCCTGGCTGGGAATCATCGGCACGAGCGCCCGTTCTGCCAGTGCGCCGTGGCCGATGTCCCGCCGCTTGGGTCCGCGCATGAAGCCGGCCTCTCCGACCGAGAAGGGCGGGAAGTTGTAGTGGTGGAAGTAGCGCTTGGCCGTCTCGAGGCCGAGCGTGTCCAGACGCATCTCCTCGCGCGTGGTGCCGAGCGCGACGACGCTGAAGGCCTGGGTCTGGCCGCGGGTGAAGAGCGCCGACCCGTGAGTCCGGGGGGCCACCGAGACCTCGATCGAGATCGGTCGGATCTCCTCCGAGCCGCGGCCGTCCGGCCGCTTCTTCTCCACCGCGATCCGCGCACGGATCATTGTCTTCTCGAGCCGGTCGAAGGCGAGCTGGGCCTTGGCCCGGTACTCGGCGTAGGTCTCGGACTCGGGATCGCCCGAGTACTTGGCCAGCACCTCCTCCTCGACCGCCTTGGTCGCGTCCTGGCGGTCGAGCTTGTCCTCGACCTGGGTGGCGGCGCTGAGCGCGGAGCCGTGGGAGGCCTTGATCTCCTCGTAGAGCGTCGGATCGACCTCAGGGATGGCGACCTCGGCCTTGGGCTTGCCGGCCTTCTCGGCCAGCTCGCGCTGCGCGGCGCACAGCTTCTTGATCGCGTCATGGGCGATGTCGAGCGCGTCGAGGATCTCCGCCTCGGGGATCTCGTTGGCGCCCGCCTCGACCATCAGGATGGCCTCCTCGGTTCCGGCCACGATCAGATCGAGGTCAGTCCCCTCGAGCAGGTTCTCCTCGTTGGGGTTGACGACGAAGTTGCCCTCGATCTTGCCAATCCGCACCGCGCCGACAGGCGCGGGGAAAGGGATGTGGCTGAGCATCAGCGCCGCGGAGGCGCCGTTCATGGCCAGCATGTCGTACGGATGCTCGTGATCGACCGACATCGGCAGCGCGACGAGCTGGGTCTCATATCGCCATCCCTTGGGGAACAGCGGACGGATCGGACGGTCGATGAGACGAGCGGTGAGCGTCGCCTTCTCCCCCGCGCGACCCTCGCGCTTGAAGAACGAGCCGGGGATCTTGCCCGCGGCGTACATCCGCTCCTCCACGTCGACGGTGAGCGGCAGGAAGTCCACATCGCGGAGGTTCCCCGCGGTGGCGGTACTGAGAACCATGGTGTCGCCCGAACGGACGACGACGGCGCCGGAGGCCTGCTTGGCCAGCTTGCCGGTCTCGAACGAGATCTCAGTTCCCGCGATCTCGACGGACACGCGCGTAACGGCGTCAGACATATTCAATTCCCTTCTGCTTCGCCCTTCGGTCGGCGAAGTCCCTTCGTTTCTCTCTATTCGTTCCGAACGACGATGATGCTAGCGGGTGGCCTCAGCGGATAGCTGCGTCGAGGGCCGTCGCCGCAAACAGCAGCGCCAGATAGAGCAACGAAAAGTGGAACAGCAGCGCCGCGTTGCGTGAGCTGCTGTTCCGCATCAACCGCACGGCCAGCCCACAGAGCGTCGCGCCGAGCACCGCGGCGGCGGCCGTGTACATCACTCCGAACGTGCCGAGCGCGCCCGGCAGCAGCGTGAAGGCCGTCAGCAGCACCGAGTAGACCACGACCTGTCGCGCGGTCACCCGCGTCCCGCGCACCACCGGCAGCATCGGCACCTGGGCTGCCGCGTATCCTGGCGCCAGCAGCAGCGCCAGGGCCCAGAAGTGCGGCGGGGTCCACAGCAGCACGATGCCGAACAGGAACACGGCGCCCAGCCCGAGGTGCCCGTCCGCCGCCGCCCAGCCCGCGAGGGCAGGAATCGCCCCGGCAGCGCCGCCGATGACGATGTTCTGGTCGGTGGAGCGCTTCAGCCACAGGGTGTAGACGACGACGTAATAGATCCCTCCGCTGATCGCCAGCACCGCGGCGAGCAGGTTGGAGAAGGCAACCATGACAACGAAGGCCAACACCGACAGGGTCAGCCCGAAGGCGACGCCGCGCCCGGGGCTGATGCGGCCGGCGGCGATCGGGCGCGAGGCGGTGCGGGGACCCATCAGGCGATCGATGTCGCGGTCGAGCACGTGGTTGAGCGCACTCGCTCCACCGCAGGCCAGCGCCCCGCCGACGACGAGCGCGATCAGCGGCACGGGCGCCGGCGCGCCATGCGCGGCGGCGACCATCGAGCACACCGCGGTCAGCACCAGCAGCGACATGATCCGCGGCTTGGTCAGCGTCAGGTAGTCACGCCAGGTCGCGCTCGCGCGGCGGATCGGCACCGCCACCGGAGCGGGCAGAGCCTCGACCAGGTCGCCGACCGCCACCCTCAGGCTCCCCTGTCCCGGGACAGCTGCCCGGTCTGGGCGCGCAGGGTGTCGATCACCGGCGCGGGGCGCCCCCCCTCGGCCCAGGCCGCCTCGCCGTGCATGCCGAAGCGTGTAGACACGATCGCGGGCGCGGCGGGCGTACCGGCCGTGAGCCGGTGCACCCCGAATCCCACGCCCAGCCCCAGGATGACGGCGACGAGCAGAGACCCGGCGACCCAGGCGGGACGCAGCATCGCGGGCCGCGAAGGCCACAGCGTGCCCGCGCCCGCCTTCATTACACCTCGTGCGCTGGCGGGCTGGTCTCGGACGGGGCCCTCGGCGCCGGGTTGGCCGCAGCCGGCGCCGTGCCGGGTTCGGACCCATCGGCCGTGTCGGGCACGCGTACGGAGAACCACCAGTACCACACCACGAGCGCGATCAGGAGCAGGACTGGCAGTAACAGCGTGAGCAGCGCGCCGGCGAGAAAGGTTGCGATGGGAACAAACGACAAGTCTGTCTCCTCCTCAGGTCGTGAACGCCGCCGGGGCTGGGCTAGGCGAGCGGTCTGGCTCCAGCCACCGATAGAAGCCGATGATGAAGGTGATCGTATAGGCGATCGACCCGGGGACCCACATCACGCCGGCCGCGATCTGCTGATCGGTCAGGGCGCTGATCCCGCCGGGCCGGGTCTGGAGCGCCGCGTAGTAGCCGTAGATCGGGTGCGGCACCATGACCAGCGTGATCGCCAGCAGCCAGCCCACGACCATCGCACCGGCCGCATAGGCGATCCGTGCCGGCCAGACCAGGCGCGGGCGCAGCGGCCCGGGATCGATCACGCGCGCCCAGAACAGAAGCCCGATGAAGAAGAACATCGCGTGCTCTAAGGCATGGACCACCCCGGATGTCAGGGTGGCGTCATACGCGGCGGGGATATGCCAGCCGACGAACGCGACGTTGAACAGGATCCAGGCCGGGAGCGGCCGCGCGAGCGCCCGCACCGGCGCCACCCAACGCGAAAGAGCGACCGCGCGCGCGACCTTCGTCCGCGGCTCGAGCGGCAGCGCGCGCCACATTCGCGGCCACGGCCTTCCGAGCAGCAACAGCGGCGGGGCGACGGTGAGCAGCAGGATGTGCTGAAGCATGTGCACCCAGAACAGCTGGTCGGCGTAGTAGTCGATCGGCGAGTCGAGCGCGATCACGATGGTCAGCAGGCTCGCGGAGAACGCGAGCGCCTGCAGGGGCTGCGGCCGACCCCGCCCCCGGCTGCCAAGCACATACAGCAACGCGGCCATCGCGACGTATACGAGCGACGGGTCCAGCCTCCAAGCCGTCCAGGACATGGTCAGTCGACGAGGTACAGGAGGACATAGGCGAGCACGCCGATCGCGACGAAGTACCCCCAGTAGAACGAAGAGGCCTCGATCCCGGCCAGGAGCAGCGCGGTCTCACTCGTGGGCACTTCGGTTTCGCGCATCTTGCCCTCGCGCCGCACGCGCCACAGGCTCGCTACCTGAACCTCGATCCAGTACAGGCCCATCAGCGCGACGATGGCGTAAGTCGCCGTCCACCCGAAGAACACGGCGGCATAGGCGCCCTGGGAGGCGCCGAAATCGAGGACGATGTACTCGATGAACTGGAGCACAACCGCAGCGACCCCCATGAGAATGGCGAGCATCCCCGCCGCCATCGTGTCGCTGGCTGGACGCCTCGCCGCCAGCCGGTAGATCACCGCGCTGAACAGGAACAGGGCCGCGATCGAGACGCCGAGGCCCCCGTCGGGGACGACATGGCCGATCTTCCAGTTGTGGTTGACGTCGAGCGCCTTGAGGTAGAAGAAGGCGAACACGAACGAGGCGAAGAAGAACGAGATCGCGCCGCACAAGAGCCGCCCGCCGGCCCAGATCGCGCGGGGCTGCCACTCCGGGGGCTCTGGCTCGATGTGACGGGCGGCGGGAGCGGAGGCCTCCATGCTCTATGCCCTCCCCCCGGCGGGCGCGTACGCCGGCGCTCCGGCCGGGGCCGGCTCGGCCCCGTACGGGTACGGGTCCGCGTCAAACACCGGGATCTGATCGAAGTCGTGCACGGGCACCGGCGTGGGCAACTGCCACTCGATGCTCTTCGCGTTCCACGGGTTGGCCTCGGCCGGCTCGCGCTTGATCAGCAACGACCACACCACGTTGAAGAGGAACACCAGCATCGAGAGTCCGATCACGTACGCCGAGATCGACACCCAGTCATTCAGCCCTTGCCATGCCGGGTTGTAGGTCACCACCCGGCGCGGCATTCCCATGAAGCCGAGCGCGAACAGCGGCGCGAACGTCGAGTTGAAGGCGATGAACAGCGTCCAGAAGTGGATCTTGGCCAGGCGCTCGTTGAGCTTGAAGCCGTACATCTTCGGCACCCAGTAGTAGATCCCGGCGAAGAACGCGAAGATCAGGCCGCCCATGATCGTGTAGTGGAAGTGCGCCATCACGAAGAAGCTGCCGTGCGTGGTGATGTCGCTGGGGGTGTCGGAGTTGAACACGCCCGAGATCCCGCCCCACAGGAAGTTGAACATCCAGGCCAGGCAGAACAGCATCGGCACTGTCAGCCGTATTCGTCCGCGCCACAGCGTCCCCATCGCGCACAGGAAGATGAACCCCGTCGGCAGCGAGATCAGCTCGGTGGAGAGCATGTAGAACGGCCGCAGGTCGGCGTTGATGCCCGACACGAACAGGTGGTGCTGCCACACGAACCAGCTCAGGAACGAGACGCCGAGCATCCCCGCGACGGCCAGCCGGTAGCCCCACAGCGGCTTGCGGGCGAACACCGTCATCAGCTCGAGCACGATACCCATGCCGGGCAGCGCCAGGATGTACACCTCCGGGTGGCCGAACACCCAGAACAGGTTCTGGAACAGGTAGGCGCTGCCGCCCTGCCCGGGAATGTAGAACGCGGTCTGCACTGTCCGGTCCATCGCGCCCATCAGCAGCGCGGCGATCAGCATCGGCGCCGCCAGCAACATCAGCCACGCCGTGCCGTACACCGCCCACGTGAAGATCGGCAGCCGTGACCAGGTCATCCCCGGCGCGCGCATCGTGGTGATTGTCACGACCAGGTTGAACCCGAACAGGCACATCGACAGGCCGACCAGCGCGAAGAAGCCGATGTAGGCGTCGTAGCCGGCCGTCCCCTGTGCCCCCAGCGGCTGGTAGCCCGTCCAGCCGGTCTGAAAGCCGCCCCAGAAGATCGTCGTGAGCAGGATCACCTCGCCGGCCATCAGCAGCCAGAACGTGAACGCCGAGAGCCGCGAGAACGCCATCCGCCGCGAGCCGATCATCAACGGCACCAGGAATGTGGCAAAAGGCCCCAGCAGCCCCGAGGTCATGGTCCCCATCATCATCGACCCGTGCATGCCGACCAGCGTCAGGTACTGATTGGCGCCGAACACGTGGACGTTGGGCTGGAGCAGCTCGGTCCTGATCAGCATCGCGTTCAGCCCGGCGACGAAGAAGAACAGCCCGATTCCCACCATGTACTGCTTGCCGACGACCTTGTGGTCGGTCGACAGCGTGAAGTACCGGTAGACGCCCTCCTCCTCTGACTCGTGTTCGGCCAGCGACGGCGGATGCCCGAGCAGCCGCTTGAGCGGATAGTTGGCGAAGCCCAAGCCGACGAGGAAGCCGACCACCCCGAGGAAGTAGCCGAGGAAGATCGCGGTGTCGTTCTGGCCCGCATCCACGTAGTAGGCGAGTCCGGCGCCCGTGATCTTGGTGCCGATGAAGTGACCGAGGTACCACCCGCCGATCCCGAGCACGATCCCGGTCAGCATGTTGAAGCCGATCAGCCTCCGCCAGCCGGTCTGTGGAGCAGGCTTCGACATTGCAATCGCGCTCATCCGGCCCTCCTCAACGGCTCCGGGAAGTAGGTCTTCGAGTACGGCGGCAGGGTCTTGGTCGCCGGCCCGTACTTCAGCTGCTGCTGGGCGATCCACGCCGCGAACTGCGCCTTTGGAACCACCTGGCCTTGGTCGAACATGTAGCCGTGCCAGACGCCGCACAGCTCGGCGCAGCGCGTGTGGAACGTGAGCGGTCTCTTCGTCGTCACGTAGGCGACGTTGTTGAAGCCCGGGTTCGCGTCCGCCTTTACGCCGAGCTCATACACCCAGAACGAGTGGATCACGTCGAGCGAGGTCACGTTGAACTTCACCAGCGTGTTCTCGGGCAGCTCGAGGTTGGGGGTCTCGACGCCGCCGTAGCCCGGGAAGCGGAAATTGAACTGCCACTGCTGCGCGATCACCTGCACCACCAGCGTCTTCCCGCCTGCGGGCACCTCGGGAACTGCGATCGGGTTCGGACCCTGGCCCCCACCGGACCCGTCGGCCAGCAGCCTGACCGTGCCATAGCCGGCCAGGAACAGCACGAGCGTCGTCGTGATGATCAGCCACCAGAACTGGACGCTCGAGTTGCCGCGGATCGCCGGCCCATCGACTACGACCTCCGGGGTGCGCTCGCGGAATGCCCAGACCACATACGCCATGTAGACGAGCACAGCGAGCGCCACCGGCGTGGCGGTGGCCAGCAGCACCGTGTTGTCGATGACCTGCCCGGACGCCTGGACGCTTCCGTTGCCGGGCGGAAGACCCGGACCGATCACGAACACCACGATCGGCGTCATGATCACGGTCGCGAGCAGCCACAGCAGCGTGACGTTGCGGAAGTGATGGGTGTCGTCCATGCTCAGCGTGCTGCCCGCCCGCTCATACGACGTTGATGAAGCCGTCCATGTAGCCGACGGTCTGCATGGGGCCGCCGAACCCAGCGATGTATCCAGCCGCGCACGGCACGAAGCACTGCCAGCGGTACAGCCCCTTGCCGGGCGTGCGGAACGTGAACGAGGTCGTGGTGTGGTCGTACGAGAGGCTGCAGGGCGCGTTGCTGCACGGGTTCTTCGCGTTGTCCGGGACCCCCTGGAGCGGCACCGACAGGCCGATCTGCGGGATCGAAAATACGTGCGAGGCGTCATCGGGGTTGATCGCGTCCGTCACCTTGCCGTCGAGCGTGATGACGCCGCCAACCGTTCCGCTGGCCTGGCCAAACCACGGGTTGCGCAGCCCCGAAGCGCCGTCGTAGTTGTAGATCGTTACGCGCACGAGCGTGTTCGCCGGCATCTCGTACGTCGTCTCGTGCCGCCAGTTGCCGGAGTTGGCGTCGACCGCGTAATACGAGACCCAGGTGTTGTGCGGATCGTTCAGCTCCGCAGCCGGCACCGTCCCCAGGTACAGCTGCGTTCCCGCAGACGTCTGCACAGCCGCCACCGAGCCGGGCACGCTGACGAGGTACAAGCCGATGTAGAGCCCAATCACGACGCAGACGATTGCTGCCGCGATCGTGATTCCCACAAGTCGTTTTCCAGCCGCACTCATTTTCCAGCCGCACTCATTTTCTCTCGGTCTCCTCGGCGCGGTTATACCTTGCCCAGCGGCGGCAGCGCAGCAAATGACAGCAATGTCATCAAGCTGTCATCTTCAAGTCATCTCCGGAGGGGGTCCCGGGGAGACGGATGCGCACAGTTTGCTCGTCGAGTACGGGCCGCGCATCGGCGCTCTTCGCCTGAGCATTCGAGGGCGAGGGCTTCCGGTGGGCGATGGCGGGACCGGCCATGTGCGGGACGCTCGAGTTGCGCGCTCACCGCAACCGCTCGGGCCGGGCACTGATGCTCAGAAGCTGCGCGAGATCGCCTGAACGACGGTCGCCCTGTCGGAGACGTCCTCACCGAACGCCTGATAGCAGCCGGCGTTGATCGCGTTGATCACACCCGTCGGCTCCGGCCCCCAGCGTGGTGAAACCGGACCGTGCTCCGTGACGTACAGCCTCGCGTAAGCGTCCTGCTCGTTCACGCTCGTCGAGCCCCACTGCGCGCACGTGGTGCTGTCCGTCACCGCGCCCGCCTTGGGGCCGAGGGCGACCAGCACAAGAGTCGCCACCGTTACGACGCACACGGCTGCGATAACCAGTGACGCCGCCTTGTGGGAAGCGATCAGGCCCCGCATGGTCCACGGCGCGCCGTCCGAAGCGGTGGGTGTCGCCATAAGGTTGGTGCTCACGATGAGAACACGTTCCTCTCAATTGCCGCCGGTGCCGAAGCCGCCTTGTCTCTCTGAACGCAATGGCCCCGACGGCCTCGCTTGCGAGGGGCCCGGACTTATAGCCCATGGGTCCGCGGACCGTCAAGGCGAGAGCGCGGAGCGTCCGCGCAGACGATCGGCTCGCTCATCGGAAGCTCAGATGTGGGATCTCGTGCTCGACCTCGGGGCGGGTGGCGGTGTAGTCGCCCTTCCCGGGGGCCTCGGTCCGCACGCATCACGCAAGACGTGGGCTGGCGTCGTACCTTTCCGAGCGGCGGCACGGGCATAGATGACAGCGATGTCATCTGGCCGTCATTTACAGGTCATCTTCTGAGAGGTATTGTCTCGGCGCAAACGTGGGGGCTCGAAAGAGCAGATGCGCATACTGATCGTGGAGGATGAGACGCGGATTCGGGGATTTCTCGCCCGCGCATTTGAGGCCGAGGGATTCGGCGTGGATGTGGTCGGCGACGGCGAGCTTGGGCTCGCGCGTGCGCTTGCGGGTCAGTACGACCTGGTGATCCTCGACCTGATGCTGCCGGGTCTCAGTGGCCTCGACGCCCTGCGGGAGCTCCACCGCGAGAAGTCGGATCTCCCGGTGCTGATCCTGTCGGCGCGCAGCGATCTTCCGATCAAGCTGCAGAGCTTCGAGCTGGGTGCCGTCGATTACGTCGCCAAACCGTTCTCGCTCGACGAGCTGCTGGCGCGCGCGCGGGTCGCGCTGCGCCACGCGACGGTGACCGACGACGGGAACATCATCCGCGTCGGCCGGCTCGAGCTCGATCTGGCGCGCCGTCAGGCACTGGTCGGAGACCGGGTGGCCGATCTGTCCGATCGCGAGTTCCGGCTGCTGCACTTCCTCATGCTCCACGTCGGCGAAGTGATCAGCCGCGAGCGCCTCCTCTCCGAGGTCTGGGGCTATGACTTCGACCCCCGCTCCAACGTGGTCGACGTGTGCGTCCGGCGGCTGCGCCGGCGGCTCGGCCCCGACGCGCCGATCGAGACCGTTCGGAATGCTGGATACCGCGCCGCTGCCTAGCCCGGCGACGGAGCTGCCCGGCCCGACCGCTCCGATGCCGCGGCTGCGCAGCCGCGTGTCGCGCCACCAGGTCGAGCTCGCCTGGGGCCTGTTCGCGCTGGCCAACTACACGGCCATGGTCATGTGGCCGAGCTGGGAGACGATCCCGTTTCACTTCGTCTGGATCAGCCTCACGCTGCTGTACGGCTTCCGCGTGTGGCCGCTGAGGGCCACGCTGATCGTGCTGGCGACCGTGATGGCGATGACCGCGGTGTCGATCTCCTTCGACGCCTTCGAGGGCATCCAGCTGTGGGGCGAGCTGTTCGAGGTACCGCTGATGGCGGCCATGTTCCTGGCCATGGTGTGGCATGCCCGCCGACGAGTGGAGGCGCTGCGGATCGCCGAGGGGCGGGCCGAGGAGCGCCGCTCGATGCTCGAGCGCCAGGAGCGCTTTATCCATGACGCCTCGCACGAGCTGCGCACGCCGGTGACGATCGCGCGCGGGCACCTCGAGCTGGTCGACCGCGAGGGTGCCGACGGGGCCGAGGTCGCGGTGGCGCTTGATGAGCTCGAGCGGATCGACGCGATCGTCGGGCGGCTGCTGGTGCTGGCCACCGCCGATCAACCGCACTTCGTGCGTCCGGAGGAGTTCAAGCTCGAGCCCTTCCTCGAGGACGTGTTCATGCGCTGGTCGGACGTCGCCCCGCGCGCCTGGCGGCTCGGACCGCTGGCCGAGGGGCGGCTGACCGCCGACCCCGAGCGGATCCGCACCGCACTCGATGCACTGATCGAGAACGCGGTCAAGTACACCCGGGAACGCGCCGCCATCGAGCTCCGCGCCCGCCGCGAGGGCCACGGCGTGACGATCGAGGTGGAGGATGACGGTTGCGGCGTCCCACCCCACGCGCTGGCGCGGATCTTCGACCGTTTTGCGCGAGCCGATGCGGCCCGCACCCGCTCAGCCGGCGGCGTCGGCCTCGGCCTGGCCATCGTCGATGCGATCGCCAAGGGACACGGCGGCCGCTGCACGGTGACAAGCAACGACTCCGGCTCGGTGTTCGCGCTGCACCTTCCGGCGTTCGCCGCCGCCCCTCAGCTGCTCACTGTCCACTACTCACGGGTCTAGCGCGGCGAGCTCGCTCATCGCCCCGCGCCCGGCGAGCATCCGCCCACCGGCGAACACCGTCGGCGTCGTCACCACCCCCGCCCGGATCCCGGACTGGAAGTCCCGCCTGACCCGCTGGTGGACCGCATCGCCGCGCCGGTCGGCGTCAAACTGCGCGAGGTCGAGCCCGAGAGCCTCGGCGCGCTGCCACAGGTGTGGGTCCTCGAGCCGGCTCTGATCGCCGAACAGCGAGTCGTGCATCTCCCAGAAGCGGCCCTGGCGGCCGGCCGCTTCGGCCGCGCACGCCGCCGCCCAGGCCCGCGGGTGGCTCGAGCGGACCGGAAAGTGACGGAAGACCCGGCGCGCGCTCAGGTCCGACAGGGTCGCGCACAGCGCGGCGCAGAACGGGCACTCGAAATCGGCGTACTCGATCAGCAGCGGCGCGTCCCCCGGCCCGCGCAGATGATCGTCGGGGACGGGCTCGGGTACCGGAGCTGAGCCGAGCTCAGCCACCAAGGCCGTCGAAGATCAGGTTCGCGCCGGGCAGATCTCCGGGCGAGGGCGCCAGATAGCTCCAGGTGACCACGCCGTCGGGGCCGACGATCACCAGTGCGCGCTGCGCAAAGCCGCCCTCGTGCAGGACGCCGAACGCGCGGCACGCCGCTCCCTTGGGTTCGAAGTCCGAGAGCTGGGCGATGCTCACCCCGAGCTTCTCCCGGAACGCCCGCTGCGAGTCCGGCGCGTCGCAGGAAACGCCATACAGTGTTGCGCCGCGCGCCGTGAACTCGTCGAGCACCTCCTCATAGAGGTTGAACTGATCGGTGCAGACCGAGCTGAAGGCGAACGGGTAGAAGACGAGCACCGTCGTCTTGCCCTCGAGGTCGGAGCGCGTGAACGGCTCGCCGTCCTCGGTGCGCAGGGTGAACTCGGGGGCGGGGGTTCCGGGCTCGATCACGCCCGGAGCGCTACTTGCGCAAGCCGAGGTCGCGGACCAGGGCGCGGTAGCGCTCGAGGTCGGTTCGCTGCAGGTAGTTGAGGAAGCGGCGCCGGCGTCCGACCAGCATCAGCAGGCCGCGCCGCGAGTGATGGTCCTTGCTGTGCGCGCGCAGATGCTCAGTGAGGTCGTTGATGCGGTCGGTGAGCATCGCGATTTGGACCTCGGCCTTGCCGGTGTCCTGCGGGTTGTCGCCGTAGCGCTCGACGAGCTCGAGCTTGCGTTCCTGAGTCAATGACATGCGGCCGACGAGGCTAGCAGAGTGGCTGGCGCGCTAGCGGCAGCGCTCTGCCGTGCGGCGGACGTCTTCGTGCATCTGCGCGATCAGCGCTTCGACCGTGTCGAAGCGGCGTTCGCCGCGCAGGCGGGCGAGGAAATCGAGCTTCAGCGTCTCGCCGTAGAGGTCGAGGTCGCGGTCAAGCACGTAGGCCTCGACGAGGACGGCCCGGCCGGTGCCGAACGTCGGTCTCACGCCAATGCTCACCGCGGCACAATCGCCGTCTGTGCGGGCCACGTAGACCCCGTGCCCGGGGCACACGAGCGCCTCGTCAGGGATCAGGTTGGCGGTCGGGAAGCCGAGCTTCCGGCCGCGCTCGTCGCCTCGCACCACCTCGCCGCGCAGCTGGAAGGGCGCGCCGAGGAAGCGCGCCGCCACATCGACCTCGCCGGCGAGCACAAGGCCGCGGATGTGGCTCGAGGAGACGATCTCCCCGTCGATCTCGACCAGCGGCACGACGCGGGTCTCGAACCGCGGGTCGGTGGCGAGCAGCTCGGGATCGCCCGCGGCGCGGTGGCCAAAGCGGAAGTTCTCCCCGATCGACACGCGCACCGCCCCCAGCCGCTCGATCAGCACCTGGTCGATGAACTCCCGCGGGCTCTGATGGGCGAAGCGGCCGTCAAAGGGGATCAGCACGAGCTCCTGCACGCCGAGCGCGGCGATCAGCTCGGCTTTGGCCTCGAGGCTGGTGAGCAGCTTGGGCGCCGCCTCCGGCCGCACCACCGCCAGCGGGTGGGGCTCGAAGGTCAGCACCGTGTCGCTGCCTCGGATCACCTCGCGGTGGCCGATGTGGACGCCGTCGAACTCGCCAACGGCGATTCGCCGCGGGCGTGGCTGGACCTGGTCGAGCTCGAGGACCTGCATCGGGAGGCGGAAGCCTAGAGCGTTCAGGTCCCGGATCTGAGTCCGACCACCGGCTTGAGCAGCCCGCGGTCGGGATCGGGCGCGGCGATCGCGATCAGGCCGTCGGCGTCGATGAGCCGCACCCATCCGCGCGCGGTGCCCGGAACCGCCACTCCGTGAGAGGCGCGGCGGGCCGGCTCGGGCTCGAGCGCCACCTCCTCGAGGAACGAGAGCGCGTCCATCAGGCCGATCACCCGGTCCGGATCGACGGCCGAGACGGCGAAGGAGCCGACGGCGGTACGGCGCAGCGTCTCGCAGTAGGCATCGCCGAGATCAGCGATCAGGCTGCGGACGTAGGTGCCCGAGGAGCATTCGATGGTGAACCAGCGGTGCGCTCCCTCGCGGGCGGTCTCGTCGAAGCGGTAGACGGTGACCTCGCGCTCTGGGATCTCCACCGTCGCCCCGGCCCGGGCGAGGGCGTAGGCGCGCCGGCCGCCGATCTTCACCGCCGAGTATGCGGGCGGGCGCTGACGGATCGTGCCCGTCGGCAACGTGAGATCCCCCTCGGGCACGATGCCGGTCTCGACGATCTCGCCGTCGGGATCACCGGTGCTCGACACCGCTCCGAACCGCGCCCCCACCTCGTAGGTCTTGGGTAGCTCCATCAGGAAGCGCTGGACACGCGTGGCCCGTCCGACGAGGACGAGCAGCACCCCGGTGGCGAAGGGATCGAGCGTCCCGGCATGGCCGACCTTGACTCCGCGGCCGAACCGGCGGCGGACCGTGGCCACGACGTCGTGGGAGGTGAGGCCGGGAGGCTTGTCGTAGACGATGACCCCGCATGGGTCATCGCCGGGCGGCTCAGTCACGCCAGCTGGCGGGAGACCTCGGCGCGGAGGAAGGCGACGAGCTCGTCCCACTCGAGGTCGGTGGTGAAGCCGGCCGCCTGCCGGTGTCCCCCTCCCCCCTGGGCCCGCGCGATCTCCGAGACGTCGACGCGCGTGTCGCTGGCCCGCAGCGAGACCTTCCGCAGCGGCTGGCCGTCGCAGTTGCCGTTACCTATCCGGTCGCGCACGAGCGCCGCCACAGCGGTCCCCTGCACGGCCCGCAGGTGGTCGATGACGCCCTCGGAGTAGCTCTCGGTGGCATCGGACTCGGTGAAGTCCTCGGCGCTGAGGGCGGTCACCATCAGCCGGCCGTTGTCATAGCGGCGCACGTTGGCCAGCCCGCGGGCCAGGAGCGCCAGCTTGCCGTAGGGCACGCCCTCATAGACGCGGCGATAGACCTCATGCACCTTGACGCCGACCTCGATCAGTTCTGCGGCCATGCGATGGGCACGCGCGCCGGTGTTCTCGTACATGAAGCGACCGGTGTCGGTGATCAGCCCAACGTACAGAGCCTCGGCCACGGAGAGGGTCGGCTCGACGCCGAGCCCGTGCATCAGGTCCCAGACGATCTCGGCGGTGCAGGAGGAATGTGGATCGACCAGATTGACAGTGCCGAAGTGCGTGTTGTCGTGGTGATGGTCGATGTTGAGGCTGTGGGCGCCGGGGCGCTGGAAGGCCTCGGCGGGATTGCGCTCGAGGCTGCCGCAATCCAGGAACACGATCGTGCGCTCGTCAAGATCCTCGGGCGGGGATTTGACCAAGCCTGACATCGGCAGCGCGCGGTACTCGTAGGGCAGCGGAAACTCGCCGGCGTCGATGAACATGACGCAGTCCTTGCCGAGCATGGCCAGGATCTGCTGCATGGCGGTCAGGGATCCGAGCGCGTCGCCGTCGGGATTCTCGTGCGTGATCACCACGAATTTCTCGGCGGAGCGGATCTCGCTCAGGACCGCATCGCGTTGGGATTGGTTTCCGTTTTCACTCATCGTGCTGGTCAAGCAGTTCGGTGATTCGCATGCCGCGATCGACCGAGTCGTCGTACTCGAACGTCAGGGTGGGCGTGTGCTTCAGGGTGAGTTCCGCGGCGACGCGGCGCTGAAGGAAGCCGTGCGCTGAGCGTAGCCCGTGCAGGCTCGCGGTGCGGGCCTCCTCGTCACCGAGGACGCTCACGTAGACGCGGGCGTGGCGCAGATCGGGGCTGGTCTTGACGGCAGTCACGGTGACGAATCCAACTCGCGGATCCTTGAGATCCGACGCGATGGCGGCGCCGAGCACGGCCCGAACCGCCTCGTCGACGCGACGCATGCGTCCTGAGCTCATGCTATCCCTCTCCCCCTAAAGCGAACTGAAACCACGGGCGCTGCGCTCATCCTCGGAGGTCATCCACCGAGACGATCAGACGCTCGATGCTGACCCCCTGTGGGCAGCGATCGAGCAGCCAGCGTTCGACCTGATCGGCAGCGGCGCTCAGGGTGCTCAGCGACCCTCCGGTCAGGGCCGCGGTGAGCGTCGCCCGCTGCCACAGGTCCTGATGCCCGGTCTCGGCGACGGCCGCGCCGAGACGCCCGTGCAACTGGGCCTTGATCGACGAGAGCTCCTTGCGCTTGCCCTTGAGGCTCTCGGCCTCGGGAAAGTGCAGATCGATGACGAGCACGGCTACGAAGCCGCCCGCGGCCACCGGCGGCGCGTCCTCTAGGCGAGCTCGCGCTCGACTTGCCGCGTGGCGTAGGCCTCGATGACGTCGCCCTCCTTGACGTCGGCGTAGTCGCGCAGCACGATGCCGCACTCGAAGCCGGCAGCGACCTCGCGCACGTCCTCGTTGAAGCGACGCAGGCTCCCGATCTCGCCGTCGTAGACCACTGTGCCGTCGCGCACCAGGCGCACCTTCGAACCACGCGTGATCCGGCCCTCGGTGACGTGGCAGCCGGCGATCGTCCCCACCCGGGAGGCACGGAAGATCTGGCGCACCTCGGCGCTGCCGAGCGCCTCCTCGACCTCCTCGGGCGCGAGCATGCCCTGCATCGCGCTGCGAAGCTCCTCGATCGCGCGGTAGATCACCGAGTAGTGCCGAATCTCGACGCCCTCGCGCTCGGCCACCGCTCGTGCGTCGCCCACAGGGCGAACGTTGAAGGCCAGGATCACCGCGTCCGAGGCAGCGGCCAGCATCACATCGGACTCGGTCACCGCACCGACCGCGCCGCGGATCACGTTGACAGAAACCTCGTCCTGCGGGAGCTTGGCGATCTCGTCCTCGATCGCCTCCAGCGAGCCGGCCACGTCGGACTTGAGCACCAGGTTGAGCTCCTGCAGGCCGCTCTTGAAGATGTCCTCGAGGGAGACCCGCTTGCCGCTACGCCGAGCCAGCGACTCCGCTTTGAGCCGGGTCGCTCGCTCGCCGGCCAGCTGCCGCGCGCGACGCTCGTGCTCGACCACTCGCACGCGCTCACCGGCCTCGGGGACGCCGTCGAATCCGAGCACCTCGACCGGCTCGCCGGGAAGCGCCTCCGTCACCCGGTTGCCGAGGAAGTCGTGCATCGCACGGACCCGGCCCCAGTGGGCGCCGGCGACGAGCGCATCGCCCACCTCGAGCGTCCCACGCATGATCAGGATCGTGACGACCGGGCCACGGCCGGGATCGAGCTTTGACTCGATCACGCTCCCTGACGCGGGCGCGTCGGGATTGGCCCGCAGCTCCTGGAGCTCGGCCAGAGTGACGATCGTGTCGAGCAGGCCGTCGAGACCCTCCTTGGTGCGCGCGGAGACGTCGACGAACTCGGTTTCGCCGCCCCACTCCACCGGCTGCAGTCCGATTCCGGTCATCTCGGTGCGCACGCGTGTCGGGTCGGCGCCCTCCTTGTCGATCTTGTTCACGGCGACGAGGATCGGCACGTCGGCCTCCCGCGCGTGGTCGACCGCCTCCTTGGTCTGCGGCTTGACGCCGTCGTCGGCCGCGACAACGATCACCGCGATGTCCGTGGCCTTGGCGCCACGCGCGCGCATCGCTGTGAAGGCCTCGTGGCCGGGGGTGTCGAGGAAGGTGACCGTGCGGTCGCCATGGTGGACCTGGTAGGCGCCGATGTGCTGGGTGATGCCTCCGGCCTCGCCGGCGGCCACCTCGGTCTCGCGGATGGCGTCGAGCAGTGACGTCTTGCCGTGGTCGACGTGACCCATGATCGTCACCACCGGGGCGCGCTCGACGAGCTCTTCGTCGCTGTCCTGATAGACCGGCTCGGCCACCGTCTCGTCCTCGGAATGGACAATTTCGACATCCTTGCCGAGCTCGGAGGCGAGCACCATGATCGACTCGTCAGACAGGGTCTGGGTGAGGGTCTTCATCTCACCGAGCGCCATCAGCTTCTTCATGATCTCGGGCACCGGCACGTCGAGGTACTCGGCGACGTCCTTGACCGTCGATCCGGAGTTGATCTGGACCGTGCCCGGCTCGGCGAGCGCGGTGCGAGCGGCGGGGCGCGATTCGGCCTCGTCGTCGTACACGCCGCGGCGACGCCGTCCGCGGCGCTGGCGGCGCGGCGGTTGGTTGGACTGCGGCGGCCCCCCGCCGCCGGGTGCCCGGCGCGAGGCCTGAGAGTCGATTACCACGCGGCGCCGGCCGTGGGCGGATCCGGGAGCGCGCTCGCCCTGGAGCGAGTCACGGGTCGGGCGCTGCTTGTGTGCGTCGCCGCCACCTCCGCGCTGACCGCCGTCCGATGGAGCGTCTTCGCCGGTCGCCGGGGGCGCGGCGGCGGAGCTCTCCGCCCGCGGCTGGCGGTTACCCGCGTCGGCCGGCGCCTGGCCCTTGCCGGCCTCGGCCCGGGACTGGGTCTTACCGGCCTGGCCACGTGCCTGGCTCTTGCCGCCGGTCTGCGCGCGCGGCTGGCTCACGGCGCTCGCGGCCCGGGGGGCGCGGCCACCGTTTCCGAGCACCTTCGCGATCGTGGCGTCGTCGACCGTCGAGGAGGCGGCCTTGACATTGACCCCCGCCTCGCGGAGCTTGTCAATGACCTCTCGAGGGGCCAGCCCACGCTCCTTGGCGATCTCGTGTACGCGCTTGCTCATCTGCCTCCAGTCAGTGTACGTCGCCTAGGAGGCGGCGCCCTCAGCGGGTTGCCCATCGCCGTCGGAGGCGCTCGCGTCGGCCGGCGGGGCCTCCGGGGCGTCGGCCTCCGCGGCCGGCGCCTCCTCGGCGGAATCCACCTGATCGGTGTCCTGATTGGCCAGCGCCTGGTGGGCCTCGATGCCGCAATAGCGTGATCCGGGCAGCGCTGCATTGGGGCAGCGCCGGCCGTTGGAGAGGATCGCCGCGCAGCGGCCCTGGGCCTCCTCCTCCTCGTATCCGTGCTCGGCCTCCTCGGCGGCGAATTCGGTCTCGGAGCGTATGTCGATCCGCCAGCCGGTGAGCCGCGCGGCCAGCCGTGCGTTCTGACCCTCGCGGCCGATGGCCAGCGAGAGCTGGTCGTCGGGGACGATCACCGTGGCCTGCTTGTTGGCGTCATCGACGAGCACCTCGCGCACCCGGGCGGGCGACAGTGCCTTGGCCACAAACCGGGCCGGCTCGTCGTTGTAGGGAATGATGTCGATCTTCTCGCCGCGCAGCTCGGAGACGACCATCCGCACGCGCGAGCCGCGGGGGCCGACGCAGGCGCCGACGGGATCCACGCCGTCGACGTGGGAGACCACGGCGATCTTGGAGCGATAGCCGGGCTCGCGCGCCACGCCGGTGATCTCCACCAGCCCGTCGGCGATCTCCGGCACCTCGAGCTCGAACAGCGACTTGATCAGCTCCGGATCCCGGCGGGAGACGATGATGCTCGGCCCCTTGGTCGAGTTCGAGACGTCCTTGATCACCGCCTTGATCCGCTGCGAGTGGTCGTAGCGCTCACCGTCCACCTGCTCTGACTTCGGCAGCAGCGCCTCGACCCGCTCGCGCAGCTGGACGAGCGTGTAGCGCGAATCCGACTGCTGGACGATGCCGGTGATCAGCTCGCCGACGCGGTCTCGGTACTCCTCGAACATCATGTCGCGCTCGGCCTCGCGGATCCGCTGCAGGATCACCTGCTTGGCGGTCTGCGCCGCGATCCGCCCGAAGTCGTGCGGCGTGACGTCCTCGGTGTCGATCTGGTCCTCGAACTCCCGGAGCTTCTCGAGGTCGATCTCGGGCTCCGGCGGCTCGCGCATCTCCCCCGTCTCAGGATCGACGGTCGGCTGCTGCTCGGTCGTGGCCTCGATCAGCAGCTGCTCCTCGAGCTCCGGCGGGATCTTCAGCTCCCACACGCGGAAGTCGCCGCTGTCGCGGTCCATCTCCACCTTGGCATAGCGAGCCGCACCGGGCGTCTTCTTGTACGCTGACAGCAGCGCGTCTTCCAGCGCCTCCATCAGCTTCTCCTGGGAGATGTTCTTCTCTGCGGCCAGGCCGCGAACGGCTTCGACGATCTCTCTGGACATGGTCAGTCTCCGGGGATGAGGTTGGAGCGTGCGATTTCCTCGTACGGGATGGTGACGATCCCGCCGCCGGCGGCAATCGTGACGTCCCGCTCGGAGGCGCCGACCAACTCACCGGTGAAGCTGTTGTGGCCGTCCTTGGCCTCGCGCAGCCGCAGCCGGGCGCGACGTCCGAGGAAGCGCGTGTAATGCTGCGGCTTGGTCAGCGGGCGGTCCTGCCCGGGCGAGGAAACCTCGAGCGTGTAGCGATCCCGGTAGTCGTTCAGCTCGCCTGAGACGCGTTCGCACAGGGCAAGCGTGACGCCGTCAGGATGATCAATGAACAGGCGCAACCGTGCGCCGGATACGACCTCCGCGAGCAGCACCTCCACGTCTGGCTCGCTGGCTGCTAGCCGAGCCTCGATCTCAGTCTGGAGTGCACTCACTTTCTCCTCCGTCATAAATCTCACAAAAAAAGCGGGCCAGCGCCCACTTCAGAACTTCCACCGGGAAGCGCCCGGCGCGCAAGCTGTGATCTCAGAGGGTAGCACCGGTGCGATCCCCGGCGCACGTGCGGTCGCTGGTGTGCACCCCGGCCGGCCAGCCCCGCCCGGGACCGCTAACCGCCGGCCGCCTCGGGTCCCGCGGCCTTGGCCCGGGCCTGGTCGCGGTAGCGCCGGTAGTCGCGCCGCCCCGGCTGCATTCCCGCGGCCTGAGCCAGCGGCTTGCGTGCCTCGGCATGGCGGCCGAGCATCTGCAGCGAGCGCCCGAGGCAGAACAGGGCGTAGTCGTTGGTGGGGGCCCGATCGATCACCGCCTGGAATTCCGCGGCGGCCTGCTCGTAGCGCTGGGTGTGAAAGAGCGCGCGTCCGAGCGCCTCGCGGATCGACGTCTTGTCCGGGTCGAGGTCGCGCGCCCGGGCGAGGGGAATCGCCGCCTGATGGTTGTGGCCGGCTTCGAGCAGTTCGGTCCCCCGGCGAAACAGGTCGTAGACGTCTTCCATCGGCTTCAGTTTAGGACCCCGGCGGACGCCCTCCCCGGAGTTTTCCGGGCCCGGGTTGCGGCGGTAGCGCCCACAGCGCCCGCAGCCCGCCGAGCGGCCCGAGCCCTGACCGGAGCGTCGCCCGCAGGGCGCGCCGCTGGGCCCTCGTCGGCGCGGTGCGCGCCCCGCCGAAGCGCTCAAGACGGATGGCTCGGATGTAGGCGGCCGCGCCGGGGGCACTGAGAAACCGCCGTTCCAGCCCGGCCAGCGTGACGCCGGCGCTGATCGGCCGCCCGGCCCGCCGCAGCGCCCGCTCGAGTTCGGCCAGCCGCTCCTCCGGGGTCTGCGGCGGCGGCCGCAGCACCAGCAACACGCCCGCGAGCCCGATCAGGCCGAGTACGGCTACCACCACGCCGGCGTTGCCCGGGGTGGCTTTGGTCGCGGCGCGGTGTACCGGGATTGAGACCCCCTGTGCCGGGGCCGGCTCTGAACGCCGCCGCGGGATGACCGGCGTTTGTCCTCCGCTGAGCGGAGCCAGCAGGTGGCTTGCCGACTGATCGGCCCGCGCGGGCGCGCCGCCCGGCGTCGGATCGAAGCGCACGAACCCGTAATGGGGGAACCACGCCTCGACCCACGCGTGCGCGTCGACGTCGCTGACCACCCAGGAGTGGTTGGCCGGGTCGTAGGCGCCGGTGGTGAAGCCGGCGCTGACCCGGGCCGGGACCCCACCCATCCGCAACAGCAGCGCCATCGCGCCCGCGAACTGCTGGCAGTAACCCCGCCGGTCTCTGAACAGGAAGCTGGCCAGCGGATAGCGTCGCACCGGTGGGTTCTCGTCGTAGGTGAAGCCGTCTGAGAGGTAGCTCTCGACCGCGGTGACGAGGTCGTATTCGGTGGCGGCGTTGCCGGAGAGCCGCTGGGCCAGTGCGTAGACACCTGCGTACGGTGAGCTCGTGACCAGGCCCCTCGCGTCGTAGCTCGCGACGCCGTTGATGCTCGTCGGCGTGCCGGGGGCATGGAAGGAGGGGAAGACGATCTCGGGCGTGCCGGGAGAGTCGGGCGTCACCGGGAGCAGGATCGTGCGGAAGCCGTCCAGGGCCGCGGTGGCGGGCGGCGGTCCGGCGGCGCGCAGCTCCGCCGGCGTGGGGTGCGGAGAATACGTCTGCACGGTGTACGCGTCGCCTGGGCCGAGCTGGCTCAGTGCGGTCCAGGAGCCATCGCTCGGACCCGGAGCGACACCCGGACTGACGTGCTGCGGAGTGGCCGCGACCCCCGCAGCGATCACATTGGTGGTCTGCATCCCACGGATCGTCACCCGGATCGTCTGCGAGAACCGCGCCACGTTGACGGCGTCGGGGGCCGGCGGAGCGGCGTTCAGCGGCGCGTACCCCGACGACCACCCGGTCCCGTTGAAGACATCGAGGTTCTCGGCCTTCCAGTAGTCGGCCCGGGCAGCGCTGACCTCCATCACCTCCCGGCTGGTGCGCGGCCAGCGGAGCGGGCCGTAGTGCTGGGACCAATCGAAGCGATCGACCTCTTGGGCGGCCAGCGATCCGGCGAGCGACTGGTAATTGAGCCACGGGGCGTGCCGATCGAGCGCCGGCGCAGCGATCAGCGCCAGCGCCGCGGCCAGCCCGGCCAGCCCGGCGGCGACCGGCATCTCGTAGCGGCTCACCCGTTCACCCCAGAAGAAAGCCGCGAGCAGGACGAAGAGCAGCAGTCCGTGGAGATAGGCCAGGGTTGGGCGCACGAGCGTCGAGGGCAGTACGGCGAGCACGATCAGCGGCAGCACGGCCACGGCCTGGCGCAGCTCGCTCGCTTCGCGCGGCGTCCAGGCCATGACCAGCGCCCCGTCGAGCAGCAGCACGCCCGCCCCGAGCACCGTGACAAGCCGGACGCTCGCGTTGATGCCCGCGTAGGGAACGAGCACGTGCGGCAGGGCCGCGAGCCCGTCGCCGATGTGGTGCGCGGTGACCGCAAGCCGGATGTGCGTGATCCAGGCCAGCGGGATCCCGGCCACGGCCAGCAGGACGATCACCGAGATGACCGCGGCCACTAGCCCCGCAGTGCCGCTGCGGACCCTCAGCCCGGCCACGGGACCCGCCACTACGAGGGCGAGGCCGAGCAGCCCGAAGAGACGCCACGACGGAGTCGGAGACAGCAGGACGCCCCACCGCAGCACCCCGTAGAGCCCGAGTAGCGCGAAAGCAGCCAGGCGGACGAGCCCTCGCCCCGCCCGTGTGCTGGCCCGCGGGAGCTCCGACGATGAGCTCCCGGGAAGCTCGAGGACGGTCACCGCGGTGGTGGCGCTCATGCCGTCCGCTCCCGGTCGCGTCGCTGAGAGGCCAGCGCGCGGGCGCTGAAGCCGCGGCAACCGGAGACCTCGAAGCTGGGCTGCGGGCCGCCGGCGGGCAGCAGCGAGGAGGGCAGCACGAACACGACGCTCGACGCCGGTCCGGCGAGCGGCGTCCGCAGCCGCTCGGCCGACGCGGCGACGTAGAACACCAGTCCCAGATGCCCGCCGGTGGCGATGACCGGCGCCGGCGTACCCGCCTCGTCCTGCACCGTTGCAAGCCTCGCGTACGCCGCCGGCCAGGCGATCAGGTCCGGCTCGATGCCGACGGAGCGCCGCTCGCCGGGGAGCAGGAGCCGGCAACCACGGGTCCGGCCGAGCTCGAGCGCCAGTGAGGCCGCCGCGCGGACCGCAGCGTCGAGGTGCATCTCGCCGGCCGACCCGCGGGCATCGAGCACGACCAGCGGCCGTGTGTCGCCATCGGGACGCAGCCGGCGCTCGATCAGGCCGGCGCCGCGGGCCACGGCCGGCCAGTGGATGCGGGAGGCGGGCGTGCCGGGGCGATAGGGACGGAGGCCGTCAAGGTCGACGGCCGCGAACGGCTCCGCGGTCGTCCCGGCGTCGGTGCGGCGCATCCGCTGGCCGCGGCCGGCCGCGCTCCATCGCACGGGCTCGGTCCGCGGCAGCACCAGGATCTGGGTGACCCCAGCCTCTCCCCGGACCAGCACGCCGGCCAGGCCCAGCGCATCCCGGACCAGCAGCGCGGGCGCCTCCAGGTGGTGCACGCCGCGGCGATGCAGCCGCGTGGTCACCCGCACTCGCGTCTCCATACGGCCTGAGAGCACCGACAGCGAACGGCTGACCGAGACGGGATTGCCGGCCAACGGATCGAGCACCTCGGCGCCGGGCAGCCCGAACGGCCCCCGGCGAATCCGGAGTGTGGAGGTGATCGGCTCGTCCTCGACCGCGCGGTCGACCGCCGTCTCGCGGTCCACCGCGGCCGTCCGGGCGCAGGCCAGCACCCACGCCGGCGTGAGCGTCCCGAGCAGCGCAAACGCGACACCCGGCACGAACAGCGGCGCCGAGTTGAAGGTGAGCGCGGCGAGCGTGAGCAGCGCCCCGAGCAGCGCCACTCCGGCCGCGCGCTTCACAGGGCTCGCGTGCCGATGACGGCGTCGGTGATCACGTCGGCTGCGACGGCGCGCGGATACTCCGGCGCGATCACCAGCCGGTGGGCGAGCACCGACTCGGCCAGCGCCTGGACGTCGTCGGGGAGCGCGTGGTCGCGACCCTGCGTCATCGCCATCGCCTTGGCTGCGCGCAGCAGCATCAGCCCGGCGCGAGGGCTGGCCCCGAGCTCGACCCGGGGGTCCTCGCGAGTGCGCCAGAGCAGCCGCACCACGTACTCGCGCAGCGCGTCCGACGCCGTCACACTTGCTGCGGCGTCCTGCGCGGCCAGGACCTCGGCCGCGCTCGCCACGGAGCCAAGCCCAAGAACCTTGTCACCCGACTCGTGGTCGGCCAGCATCCCGGCCTCGGCCGCGTGGTCGGGATAGCCGAGCGAGATCCGCACCATGAAGCGGTCGACCTGCGCCTCGGGCAGCGGGTAGGTGCCCTCGAACTCGATTGGATTCTGCGTAGCCAGGACGAGGAACGGGCGGGCGAGCTCGTGGGTGTGGACGTCGACGGTCACGCGCCGTTCCTGCATGCACTCGAGCAGCCCGGACTGGGTCTTGGGCGAGGCCCGGTTGATCTCGTCGACGAGCACCACGTTGGCGAACACCGGGCCGGGCCGGAACTCGAAGCGCTGCTCACGTTGGTCGTAGACGTTGGTGCCGACGACGTCGGCGGGGAGCAGGTCCGAGGTGCACTGAACCCGCGCAAACTGGCAGTCGATCGAGCGCGCGACGGCCCGGGCCAGCGCCGTCTTCCCGACGCCGGGATAGTCCTCGACCAGGACGTGCCCCTCGGCGAGCAGCGCGACGAGCACGTGCGAGAGGGTCTGCGGGCGCACCTGCACCGCACCGGCAACGTTCTCGGCGATCCGCCGCGCCACCGCGGCGTGCGACTCAAGCTCCTGCGGGGCTGCCGGCGCGCCGTCGGACGGCTCCATGCTCTTCCTCCCTCCAGCGCAGGCGCGCGACCTCCTCGATGACCTCCCGTGCCACCTGCTCCTTGCTCGTCCTGGCCACGTGGCGCTCGTCGCCGGCGGCGGTGAGTAGCGTCACCTCATTCTCGGCGGCGTCGAACCCGATCTCCGGCCGGGAGATGTCGTTGACGACGATCGCGTCGAGACGTTTGCGTTCGAGTTTCCCGCGGGCGTAGTCGATCGCCTGCTCGCCGTGCTCGGCGGCGAAGCCAACGAGCACCTGCCCGGGCTGGCGGCGCGCGGCGAGGCCGCCGAGGACGTCCTCGGTCGGCTCGAGCTCAAGGCTCGGCACGCCCTGATCCTTCTTGAGCTTCTGCTCGACCGCACGGGCGGGGCGGAAATCCGCGACCGCAGCAGCCATCAGCAGGACCTGGCAGCGATCGAATTCGCGCTCGCAGGTGGCGGCGAGCTCGGCGGCGGTCTGCACCGCCAGCACCCGCATCCCGCTCGGCGGCGTCACGCTCAGATTGGCGGCGATCAGGGTCACCTCGGCCCCTCGCCGTGCGGCCTCGCGGGCAAGCTCGACGCCCATCCGCCCCGAGGAGCGGTTGCCGATGAACCGCACGCTGTCGATCGGCTCCCGCGTGCCGCCGGCAGTCACCAGCACCCGCACGCCGGACAGCGTCGGCGGGCGCAGCAATCCCTCGCAGTGCTCGAGCAGCTCGTCGGGCTCGGGCAGCCGCCCGATTCCGTGCTCACCGTGCGAGGCGAGGTCGCCCTCCCCCGGCTCGATCACGATCACCCCACGCTCGCTCAGGAGCTCGAGGTTGGCTTGGGTGGCGGCGCTCAGGAACATCCGGTTGTTCATCGCCGGGGCGACGACCACCGGGCAGGCGGCGGCCAGGGCCGCGGTGCTCACGAGGGTGTCGGCGAGACCGTGGGCGACCTTGGCCAGCGTGTTCGCGCTCGCCGGCGCGATCAGGTACAGCTCGGCGCGCTCGACCAGGGCCAGGTGGCTGATCGGCGCCCGCTCGGGCACCGGCTCGCCGGGATACGCTCCGCGGGCAGGATCGGGCTCAAACTCGCTGAGCAGCACGGGGGCGCCGGTGATCGCCTCAAACGACACCCGGCCGACGAACCGCTCGCTGGTCGGCGTCTGGATCACCCGGACGCTGTGGCCGTGCCTGACGGCCAGCCGTGCCGTCTCGAGCCCCTTGTAGGCCGCGATCCCGCCGCTCACGCCGAGGAGCAACCGGGACATCGCGCGTCTGTCCTCTTCTCCCCTACCGATAGTGGTACTTCAGCTTGCCCTGGGCGACTTCCTCGAGAGCGATCGTCAGGTAGTTCTTGGACCGGGTGTCGACCATCGGCGGCGGGAACTCATCGAAGGTGCCCTCGCCGAGGTTGTGGTAGTAGGAGTTGATCTGGCGCGCGCGCTTGGCGGCGACGATCACGCTCGCGTAGTCGGAGTCGACGTGGTCCAGCAGCTTGTCGATGCGGGGGGAGATCACGGCTCTCAGTCAGTCCTTTGCAGGTAGGTTCGGGAACCGAAGGTTAGCGGGCGCGTCCGGGGGCCGGCCGCAATGAGCGACGCACGATCTGCTCGAGTTCATCCGTGGCGGCCTCAAGGCGATCGTTGACGATCACGTAGCCGAACTCCGGCTGCGCCTCGAGTTCGCGCTCCGCTGTGCGCAGCCGCTCGTCGACCTGCTCGGGATCGTCGGTCCCGCGTCCGACCAGCCGCGCACGCAGCGCCTCGACCGACGGGGGCGCGATGAACACCTGAACTGCCTCGGGCATCGCCCGCCGGACCTGTCGGGCGCCCTGGACCTCGATCTCAAGCACCACCGGTGCCCCGGCGGCGACGTGGCGCTCGAGCTCTGAGCGCAGCGTTCCGTAGCGGTTGCCCGAGTAGGTCGCGTGCTCGACGAAGTCACCGGCTTTGACGTGCGCGGCGAACTGCTCTGGGGAGAGGAAGTGATAATCGACGCCCTCGCGCTCGCCCGGACGCGGCCGGCGGGTGGTGGCCGAGACTGAGAGCTCGAGCTCTCGCACCCGCTCGAGGAGGCCGCGGATGAGCGTGCCCTTGCCCACCCCCGAAGGCCCCGTGATGACGAACACGCCGGCCATGCCTGGGCTGGGAGGGATCGCTGGCCGCCGGGCTAGCGGCGGCGCATCAACGCGACCAGCTCAGTCCGCTGGCGCTGCGAGAGTCCGCCGATCGTCTTGCTCGGCGAGATCCGGCACTGGGTGAGGATCTTGTTCACCTTCACGCGGCCGTACTTCGGCACGGCCAGCAACAGGTCGAAGACCTTCGCCGTCTCCAAATAGTCCGGCGGCTCGAGCAGCAGCTCGTGGATGGGCTGGCGGCCCGCCTTGAGATCGCGCTTGAGTTGCGCCCGGCGGCTCCGGATGTCGTTTGCGCGCTGGAGCGCTTCCATACGTTGGTGCAGGGAACGCTCCGGCGCAGCAACGGGCTTAGAAAGCGATTCACTCACCGGCGGCATGGGCGGCGACTATACATCTTGAGCACACGCGATCAAGGTGAAGAGCGGATTTTCGACTCGACCTCAGGCTGAGGTCGAGCAGTGTCGAGGATGGTTGCGGGAATAAGCAATGTTTGCAGGGTCTTTTGCGTGCCCTTTCCGCACCATACGCCCAATAAACGGCATGACCGATCACGCGACTGGCGCCGCGCCTAAATGCCGGAATTTGCGCGCAGTTCAGCAAGCTCGGTGGCGATCCTCTCACCTGCTGACGGGTTGCGGAAACTTTCTGTACCGACGGCCACGAGGTCTGCGCCGGCGCGGATCAGATCGTACGCGTCCCGGCCGTTCTGCACGCCGCCCATCCCCACGATCGGAATCGCCACCACCTCGCGCACGGCGTGCACCTGAGCCAGGGCGATCGCCCGGACCGCGGGCCCGGACACGCCGCCGGTGGTACCGCCGAGCCAGGGGCGTCCGCTGCGCGGGTCCAGCGCCATGCCGCGGATCGTGTTGATCAGCGACACGGCGCTCGCCCCGGCCGCCTCGGCCGCCCGCGCCACCACGGTGACGTCGGCCACGTTGGGCGTGAGCTTGACGATCAGCGGCTTGTCGGTGAGCGGCCGCACGTGATCGAGCAGAGCGCTCACCTCGCCGGGATCGGCGCCCATCACCATGCCGGTCTCCACGTTGGGGCAGGAGACGTTCAGCTCGAGCGCCGCCACCTCCTCGCGCTCGGCGAAGGCCACGAGCAGCTCGGCGACCTCCTCGCGGCGGAAGCCCATGACGTTGACGATCAGCGGCACCGGCAGGCGGGCGAGCTCGGGGAGATCGTGCGCGAGATAGCCCTCGAGCCCCTTGTTCGGCAGCCCAATCGAGTTGATCATCCCGCCGCCGAGCTCCCACAGGCGCGGTGGCGGGTTGCCCTCCCGAGGCGCCAGCGTCACCGTCTTGGAGACGAAGCCGGCGAAGGGAAAGCGAGCGATCAGCGCGTCGCCGAAGGCCCGCCGGGCGGCGATCGCGTCGAAGGTGCCCGACGCGTTGATGATCGGATGGGCGAACTCCGTGCCGCAGAACTCGACGGTCATAGCACCGCTCCGATCAGTGCCCCGCCCCGGGGACGAGCGCGCTGTCGAGCTGGTCGGCGTCGAGGACCGGTCCGTCCACGCACAGGCGCACGTAGCCGCCCCGGGTGGGCACCACGCAGCCGAAGCAGGCGCCGAAGCCGCAGGCCATGCCGGACTCGAGCGCGAGCTGGGCGGGCACCCCGGCCGCCGCGCATGCGGCGCGCACCGCCTCGAGCATCGGCGGCGGCCCACAGGCGTAGACCTCGACCGAATCTCCGCCACCGAGCTCGCGAGCCAGCAGCTCGGTGACCAGGCCGTGGTGGCCGACGCTGCCGTCGTCGGTGGCCACGGCGGCCGCGCGGAGCAGCTCCGCCCCGGCCGCGTGGGCGCGGTCGCGGAAGCCAAGCAGCACCTTGGCCGGGGACCTGGCACCGGGGGCGGTTCCCCGAGTCGGGGGAACCGCCCTCAGGGCGGTTCCCCCAATGGAATCCGCGTCAGCGGATTCCACCACGTCTTGCCAGATGGCCAGCGGCGCGATCCCCACGCCGCCGCCGACGAGCAGCGGCCGACGGTTCTCTCGCGGGGAAGCGAAGCCGAGCCCCAGCGGCCCGACGAGCCGCAGCTCGTCGCCCGCCCCTAGCTCGCACAGGCGGTTGGTGCCCGGCCCGACGTCCTCGATCAGGAACTGCAGCTCGTCGCTGTCCACGGGCGCCCGGAGCACGCTGAAGGCGCGGGGCAGAAACGGCCGCTCTCCCTCGCCTCCCCCCCACCGAGCCCCGGCGCTCAGCATGTAGAACTGTCCCGCCTGGGGTCGCGGACCCTCGGGGTCCTCCGCCCGCAGCACGGTGTAGGCACCGTACTGGTCGCGGGCGGCGATCTCGACCGCGCGCCGGCCGAATGGTGCCTGCACCCGCGAAGCGGTCTGCGGCTCGGCGCTCAATGCACTTCGGAGGCTCGGGCGTGGATCTCCTGCAACGACACCACCTGGGGCTCGCTCCGACGCGCGGCCGCGATCGCCCGGGCCGCGGCCATGCCGCCGGCCATCGTCGTGATGCAGGCGATGCCGCGAGCCACCGCGGCCGAGCGGATCTCGTAGCCGTCGGTGCGGGCGCCCGTGCCCACCGGCGTGTTGATGACCAGATCGACCTTGCCGCGCTCGATCCAGTCGACGACGTGGGGCGAGCCCTCACCGATCTTGTTGATCGCCCGAGCCGGGATGCCCATCCGGTGCAGCGCCTGCGACGTGCCGCGAGTGGCGATGATCTCGAAGCCGAGATCGTGCAGCGCGGTGGCGATCCCGGTGGCCGCGGCCTTGTCCCCGTCGGCCACGGTGATGAACGCCGTGCCGGTCGCCGGCAGTGTCATCCCGGCCGCCGCCTGCGCCTTGGCAAACGCGGTCGGGAAGTCGTGGGCGATGCCCATCACCTCTCCGGTCGAGCGCATCTCGGGGCCGAGTAGGGCGTCGGCGCCGGCGAAGCGGTCGAACGGAAGCACGACCTCCTTGACGCAGACGTGGCCGTTGCTCGTGTCCGCGGGCAGCTCGAGGTCGGCGATCCGCTCGCCGAGCATCACCCGGCAGGCCAGCTTGGCCAGGGGCAGCCCGATGGCCTTGGAGACGAACGGGACCGTGCGCGACGCGCGCGGGTTTGCCTCGATCACGTGCAGGCCCTCCTCGCCGTGAATGGCGAACTGCACGTTGAGCAGCCCGACGACGCCGAGCGCCCGCGCGATTCCTGTCGTCTGCTCGCGGATCAGCGCCAGCATCTCCTCGCCGAGGGCGTGCGGGGGGAGCACGCAGGCCGAGTCGCCGGAGTGGATCCCGGCCTCCTCGACGTGCTGCATTATCCCGGCGATCCACACGCTCTCGCCGTCGCACAGCGCATCGACGTCGACCTCGATCGAGTCCTCGAGGAAGCGGTCGAGATAGATCATCGCCCCGGGCTTGGTCCCGACACGGTCGAGGTACTCGCGCAGCCCGTCGACGCTGTAGACGATCTCCATCGCCCGGCCCCCGAGGACGTAGCTCGGCCGGACGAGCAGCGGGAAGCCGACCTCCGGCGCGCGCTCCAGCGCCTCCTCCTCGGAGTGCGCGCTGGCGTAGGGCGGCGCCTTGTAGCCAAGCCGGTCGAGCAGCGGGCCGAACCGCGCCCGGTCCTCGGCGAGGTCGATCGCGTCGATGTCGGTGCCGAGGATCGGGATCCCCGCCTCGTGGAGGCCGGCGGCCAGCTTCAGCGGCGTCTGGCCGCCGAACTGGACGACCACCCCCTCGGGCTGCTCGATCTCGCACACCCCCAGCACGTCCTCGAGCGTCAGCGGCTCAAAGTACAGCCGGTCGGAGGTGTCGTAGTCGGTCGACACCGTCTCTGGATTGCAGTTGACCATGACCGCGTCGCGGCCGAGCACCCGCACGGTCTCGGCCGCATGCACACAGCAGTAGTCGAACTCGATGCCCTGGCCGATGCGGTTGGGACCGGAGCCGAGGATGATGATGCTCGGGCGATCGCCGCGGCGGACCTCGTGGGTCGGGCCGTCCCATCCGGTCCGCTCCCAGCCGGAGTAGTAGTACGGGGTGCGGGCGGCGAACTCGGCCGCGCAGGTGTCGACGGCCTTGAACGTCCGCTCGCCGGCGAAGGGAGCCTCGGGCTCGGCGACAAGTTCGGCGAGCTCGCGCAGGAACCAGGGGTCGATGCTGGTCCGCTCGTGCAGGTCGGCCAGCGGTGTGCCGCGCCGGAGCGCCTCGAGCAGGTGATCGAAGCGCTCGGCCCCCGGCTGCTCCACCGCGGCCAGCAGCGCCTCGTCGTCGGCCGGGGAGATGGCCTCGAGGTCGAGCTCGCGGGAGCGCAGCGCCTTGGCGAAGGCCTGCTTGAAGGTGCGGCCGATCGCCATGGCCTCCCCCACCGATTTCATGTGCGTGGTCAGGCCCGCCTCGGCGCCGGGGAACTTCTCGAACGCGAAGCGCGGCCACTTCACGACGCAGTAGTCGATCGCCGGCTCGAAGCTGGCCGGGGTGGCGCGAGTGATGTCGTTGGGAATCTCCTGCAGCGTGTAGCCGACGGCGAGCCGGGCGGCGATCTTGGCGATCGGGAAGCCGGTCGCTTTGCTGGCCAGCGCGCTCGAGCGCGAGACCCGCGGGTTCATCTCGATGACGACGATCTCATCGGTGTCGCGATTGACCGCGAACTGGACGTTGGAGCCGCCGGTTTCCACACCGATGGCGCGGATCACGGCGATCGCCTGGTCGCGCAGCGCCTGGTACTGCTTGTCGGTGAGGGTCTGCTGGGGCGCCACGCAGACGCTGTCGCCGGTGTGGACGCCCATCGGATCGAGGTTCTCGATCGAGCAGATGATCACCACGTTGTCGGAGAGGTCGCGCATCACCTCGAGCTCGAACTCGCCCCAGCCGAGCACCGACTCCTCGATCAGGACCTGCCCGATCGGCGAGGCGTTGCAGCCGCGCTCGACGATCCGCTCGAGCTCGTCCTCGGTGCGGACGATGCCGCCGCCACGGCCGCCGAGCGTGAACGCGGGCCGTACGATGAACGGCAGCCCGACCTCGGCCACCGCCGAGCGGGCGTCCTTTACGCTGTGGGCGATCGTGCTGCGCGGGACCCGCAGCCCTGCGTGGGTCATCGTTTCGCGGAAGCGCTCGCGGTCCTCGGCGCGGTCGATCGCGTCGTAGTTGGCCCCGATCAGCTCGACGCCATGGTTCTGGAGGGTGCCGTCCTCATGCAGCGCCTTGGCCAGGTTGAGCGCGGTCTGGCCACCGAGCGTCGGTAGCAGCGCATCCGGCTTCTCGCGCTCGATCACCTGCGCCACCGTCCGGGGCAGCAGTGGCTCGATGTAGGTGACGCTGGCCACCTCCGGGTCGGTCATGATCGTGGCCGGGTTGGAATTGACCAGCACGACCTCGTAGCCCTCGTCCATCAGCACACGACAGGCCTGGGTGCCCGAGTAGTCGAACTCCGCGGCCTGGCCGATGACGATCGGGCCAGAGCCGATCAGCAGGATCTTGTGGATGTCGGTCCGTTTAGGCATCGGCCGAGCCCGCCGGGAAATCGGCTGTCGGAGAATCGCCCCCTGGGAGATTCTCCACCGCCATCGGCGCTAGCCGGTGGGCCGCAATTTCGTCGACGAAGCGGTCGAACAGGTAGAGCGCATCGTGCGGGCCGGGGCCGGCCTCGGGGTGGTACTGCACGGTCGCGCCGGGCACGTCGCGCAGGGCGAGGCCCTCGACGGTGCGGTCGTAGAGGTTGATGTGGGTCAGCTCGGCGGCGCCGAAGTCGGTGTCCCAGCGCACCGGCTCGTCGCTGTCGATCGTCCGCGCGCCGCCCGGCCCCAGGACGGCGAACCCATGGTTCTGCGACGTGATCTCGGTCCGCCCGGTGGTGAGGTCTTTGACCGGGTGGTTGACGCCGTGATGGCCAAAGGGGAGCTTGTAGGTCTCGAGCCCGACCGCCCGGCAGAGCAGCTGGTGGCCGAGGCAGATCCCGTACACCGGCAGCCGGCCGACGAGCTCGCGCACGGTCGCCACGATGTAGTCGAGCGCGGCCGGATCCCCGGGACCGTTGGCGAGAAAGATCGCCGCGGGGTCGTTGGCGGTCAGCTCCGGCGCGGTGGCGGTACAGGGGTGCAGCTCGATCGTCGCGCCGCGGTCGCGGAGGTTGCGGACGATCGAGACCTTGACGCCGGTGTCGATCATGGCGATCCGCGGGCCCTCGCCGTCGCCGACGATCACCGGCTTCGCCGGCGTGACGTCGCGGGCGAGGTCACGGCCGTCCATCGGCGGCTCAGCCGCGATCAGCTCGAGCGCCTCGCGCTCGTCGATCGAGGCCGGGAACAGCCCGCCCTTCATCGCACCCTGATCGCGGATGTGGCGGACGAGCGCGCGGGTGTCGAGGTCGGTAATCGCCGGGATTCCGCAGTCGGTCAGCCACGAGAGCCAGCCTCGCTCGGCGCCGGGGGCATCCTCGGAGTCGACCGCCGCGCGCATGATCGCCCCGCGGGCGTGCACGCCGTCGGACTCCATCGCCTCGGTCGAGACGCCGTAGTTACCAATCTGCGGATAGGTGAAGGTGATCAGCTGCCCGGCGTAGCTCGGATCGGTCATCGCCTCCTGATAGCCGGACATCGACGTCGTGAACACGATCTCCCCCACCGCGTGCGCGTCGGCGCCACAGGCGATCCCGTCGAAGCGGCTGCCGTCGGCCAGCAGCACATAGGCGGTGGCCGCCGCGCTCATCGAGCCAGCGCCCTGGCCTCGGCGAGCGCCCGTCGCCGGAAGGCGAGCCGCCCGGCCGCGAGGGTCAGCGTCACCTGGCCGTGCAGCATCCGGCCCTGGAAGCAGCAGTTCTCAGAGCGGCTGTAGTACCCCTCGGCGCCGACCTCCCACTTCGCCTCGAGGTCGACGATGCAGAGATTCGCGAGCTCGCCCTTGTCCAACCGTGGCACCGGTAGGTCATACAGCCCACCGCCGGCGGTCAGGCGCTCGACGATCAGTTCGAGCTCGAGCTCCCCGGGCATAACGAGCTCGGTGTAGAGCGCCGCGAAGGAGGTCTCGAGTCCGGTGGTGCCCATCAGCGCCTGCTCAAAGGGGACCTCCTTCTGGTGGCGCCCGTGGGGAGCGTGGTCGGTGGCGACGCAGTCGATCACGCCGGTCCGCAGCCCCTCGATCAGCGCCTTGCGGTCGTGCTCGGTGCGCAGCGGCGGATTCATCTTGAAACGGCTGTCAAGCGTTCGCACGACATCGTCGGTGAGCGTGAGGTGGTGCGGGGTGGCCTCGCCGGTCACCCTCGACCCCAGCTCCTTGGCCGCGGCCAGCGCCTGGACGGATTCCTCGCAGCTGAGGTGCTGGAAGTGGACGCGGGCGTGCTCGTAGTGGGCCACGGCGGCGTCGCGCGCGACCATCGTCGACTCGGAGATCGAGGGGATTCCGGCCAGGCCGAGGCGTGCCGAGATCGCCCCCTCGTGCATGACGCCGTCGCGTGAGAGCGCCGGGTCCTCCTCGTGCAGGGCGATCACGCCGCCGCACAGCCGCTGGTACTGCAGCGCCTTGCGCAGCATTCCGGCCGAGACGACAGGCCTGCCGTCGTCGGTGAAGCCGAGCGCGCCGGCGTCGCGGAGCTCGGCCATCTCGGTGAGCTCATCCCCGCGCAGGCCGTGGGTGATCGAGGCCAGGAAGCCGACCGGCACGCTGGCGTCCGCGTGGGCGCCGTCGACGAGTGAGCGCAGCACCGCCGCCTGGTCTATGACCGGGTCCGTGTTGGGCATCGCGATCACCGCGACGAAGCCGCCCGCGGCGGCTGAGGCGGTGCCGCTGGCCAGGTCCTCCTTGTACTCCTGCCCAGGGGTGCGCAGGTGGACATGGGGGTCGACGAAGCCGGGGAACACGTGCTTGCCCGCACCCTCGACGGTCTCGCCCTCCGGCGGCTCGGGCAGGGTGCCGGGCGCGCCGAGCTCGGCGATGTGGCCGTCACGGACGAGGATGTCCTGCGGCTCGTCGAGACCGGTCCGGGGATCGAACGCATAGCCGCCGCGGATGAGCAGCTCGGCCGGCGGCAGCGGGCGCTGGAACAGGCGATCAGTCGGCCCGGGCATGATCACGCCACCGCCTGCAGGATCGGTGAGCCGACCAGCAACTCGTACAGCACGGCCATCCGCACCGCGACGCCGGCCTTGACCTGATCGCCGATCAGCGCCTGCGGCGAGTCGATCGCGTCGGCCGAGAGCTCGACGCCGCGATTGACCGGGCCGGGGTGCATCAGCAGCTGGCGGGCCCCGAGCCGGGCGGCGCTGATCTGGTAGCGCTTGGCGTACTCGCGCAGCGAGGGGATGAACGAGTCGCTCATCCGCTCCTGCTGCATCCGCAGCACGTAGACGATGTCGGCCTCGCGCAGGCGCTCGATGCTCGCCGTCGCCTTGCAGCCGAGTGCCTCGATGTCGCGCGGGATCAGGGTCGGCGGCCCGGCCACGGTGACGCGGGCGCCCATGCGACTGAAGGCGAGGATGTTCGAGCGGGCCACGCGCGAGTGCAGCACGTCGCCGACGATCCAGATGTTGGCGTCGTCCAGGGATCCGAGCCGGCGCCGGAGGGTGAACACGTCGAGCAGGGCCTGGGTCGGATGCTCGTGCTTGCCGTCGCCGGCATTGACGACCGCCGCGGGCGTCCAGCCGGCGACGAGCTGGGCGGCACCGACATGGGGCGAGCGAATCACGATCGCCGCTGGGTCATACGCCGACAGCGTCTGGACGGTGTCCTTGAGCGACTCGCCCTTGTCGACACTCGACCCGGCCGAGCGCACGCTGACCACGTCGGCACTGAGCCGCTTGGCGGCCAGCTCGAAGCTCGAGCTTGTCCGCGTGCTGGCCTCGTAGAAGAGGTTGACCACCGTGCGGCCGCGGAGCGCCGGCACCTTCTTGATCTCCCGTCCGGAGACCTCGGCGAAGGACTCGGCACGGTCGAGGATGCGCTCGATGCCCGCGCGGTCGAGGTCGTCGATCGAGATCAGATGCTTGGGGGTGACGGGGCTGCTCATGCCGCTCTGATCCTTGGCTCGTCGGCCGGCCCGATCGTCACCTCGTCGTAGCCGTCGACCTCCTCGACCCGCACGTTGACGCGCTGCTCCTGCGAGGTGGGGATGTTCTTGCCCACGTAATCGGGGCGGATCGGCAGCTCCCGGTGCCCGCGATCGACCAGGACCGCGAGCTGGACCCGGGCGGGACGGCCGTAGTCGAAGATCTCATCGACGGCGGCGCGGACGGTCCGGCCGGTGTAGAGCACGTCGTCGACGATCACCACCGTGCGGTCGCGCGGGTCGAACTCGAGCTGGGTGGCGTGGACGACCGGCGCCGCGGGCCGGATGGCCAAGTCGTCGCGGTAGAAGGAGATGTCGACGAAGCCGAGCGGCACCGGATGGTCGAACAGCTCTCCGGTCAGCGCGTGCAGCCGCTGCGCGAGGTGCGCGCCGCGGCGCTGGATGCCGACGAGCGCAATCGTGCCCCCGGGGTTCTTCTCGACGATCTCATGGGCGATCCGCACGAGGGTGCGGCGTATGTCGTCGCGGTCGAGCACGACCGTTCGATCTGGCAACGTGCTCCTTCCTAGCCTCACGGGACCGGGTTAAAGGGGCCGACTCTGTGGAGGGTAGCAATGCGAGCGGATGGCTGGGGAGGTCGGGGCGGTGGCGCGCCGACCAGTCCGAGCGCCTACCTGCCCGCTCGCCGGCGGTACAGCACGTGTGGGAGTCCGACGTGAATGATCGGGCCCTGAAATTCGAACCCGGTCTTCTCCATCACCCGGCGCGAGGCCCCGTTATGCGGCAGGCTGAAGGCGACGATCTCGTGCAGCCCGAGCTCGTTGAAGGCCAGCTCGACCGAGGCCACCGCGAGCTCGGTGGCGAGACCCTCGCCCCACCGCTCGGGCACGATCGCCCAGCCGACCTCGACCTCGTTGCTGCCCGCCACGAACGTGTGCTGAAGGCCGCCCCGCCCCACCATCTCGCCCGTCTCCTTGTCCCGGAGCAGCCAGACGCCGAACCCGAAGCGCTCCCAGTGGGCAATTTTGGCGGCATGGTTCTGGAGCAGTTCGATCTCTGAAGGCGGAAGCGCGGTCGGGAACAGCGTGCGGGCTACACGAGGATCGCTGAGCAGGCCGTAGAGCTCGTCGGCGTGCGCGGGCCGCAGCCGCTCGAGGATCAGCCGCGGCGTCTCCACCCGCTCCCACGTGGGACCGCTCACGGGCGGAGATCCGCCACGGGTTCCTGCGCCGGCTCGAGCGGGCGATCCTCCCAGCGCACGAGCTCGGGCTCGCCACGCTCGGGGAAGGGGATCTCGATGGTGTCGAAGTCGCGCGGCGTCACCGTCGGCTCGAAGATCGCCCGTGCCTCGGCGCGGAGGACCCCGACCGGATAGCGGGTGGAGAAATGGGTCAGCGCGAGCATCCGGACGTCGGCCTGCTTGGCCAGGGTGGCCGCCTGCTCGGCCGTCGAGTGGGCGGTCTCCTGCGCGCGCTCTGACTCCTCCCGCGCGAACGTCGACTCGTGGATGAGGAGATCGGCGCCGTGGGCGGCGACGCGCAGTGCCTCGCACGGCCGCGTGTCCCCGGAGACGGCGATCTTGCGACCAGGGCGAGACTCCCCCATGACCTGCTCGGGCGTGACGCCACGGATCGTCTCGCCGCGCTGGACGCGACCGAACTCGGGTCCCGGCGTGAGTCCAAGCCGGGACGCCGCGGCGGGGTCGAACACGCCCGGCCGCTCGTCTTCGAAGAGCACGTACGCGTAGGCGGACCCGCGATGGCTCACCGGAATCGCTGCGATCCGGTAGCCGTCGCGCGCGAGCACCTCGCCCGGCTCGAGCTCGACCAGCTCGAGCTCGAAGCGGACCCGGCCGGCGAGCCGTAGCGCGAGCACGACCAGCTCGCGCAGGCCCGGCGGTCCGTGGACGGCGAGCGGCCGCTCGCGCCCGCGCAGGTCGAAGGTCTTCAGCATGCCGGGGAGCCCGAGCCAGTGGTCGGCGTGGAAATGGGTGATGAAGATCTCGGTGAGGTCCATCAACCCCACGGAGCTCACGAGCTGGCGCTGCGTGCCCTCGCCGCAGTCGAACAGGATGCGGTGACCGCCGCGGCGCACGAGCGCCGCGGGGAGGCCGCGCCGAGCGGTCGGGATCGAACCGGCGGTACCGGCGAAGAACACCGAGAGGTCCACGGTCGCTCAGTGTGGCAGCAGGAGGTCGGTCAGCTCAAAGGGTGCGGCGAGGTCGATCAGCTCGAAGGTGATCACGCCACCGGTCACGCGGGCCATGCCCATCGTGGGCACCGGCGCCCGCCGGCGCTCGGTGGGGCTGCCCGGGTTGAAGATCTGGAAGCCGTCAGCATCCCGCTCGTGCAGGGGCAGGTGCGAGTGGCCGAAGACGACCGCGTGCTCGCTGGGGAACCGGGCCCGCATGCGCGCGAGCCGGCCGGTCGCCGGCCCGGCGTCGTGGATCATCCCGATCCTCGCCTCGCCGGCCTGCACGACGCGCACGGCCGGCAGCACGGCCCGGACCGCCTCGTCGTCGACATTGCCGCGCACCGCCGCGACCGGCCCGTAGGACTCGAGTTCGCTCAGCACGGAGAGCCGCATCAGGTCGCCGGCATGGAGGATCAGCTCGGCGGCCCGCAGTCGCTCGACGCAGGCCTCGGGCAGGCGCCGCGACCCGCGGGGCATGTGCGTGTCGGAAACGATGGCGATCTGCACGGTAAGCTGACCATCATCGCGGCTCAGCGCCGCGGTCCCCGCGCCCGTAGCTCAGGGGATAGAGCGTTCGCCTCCGGAGCGAAAGGTCGCACGTTCGAATCGTGCCGGGCGCGCTCTCAAAACCCGACGCTAACGTGGGGTTTTCCATTGTCCGTTCACGGCCCGCAGGTGCCGGAAGGTGTCGCCTTGGCTACGCCTTGGCTACGTCAGCAGTCTCGCCGCGCCGCCAAGCGTCCAAATCCGTACGGGTAAACCACCACTTGCAGCCGGGGCCGTCCTGCTCGAAAACGGGATCACTCGCTCGGCACTCTCCCGGCGGTCACGCACATCAAGTACCTCGGGTCCAATAGGCGCGAGGCGGAGAGTTCGAGGCGTTAGCGGCAATCGCGGGCCCAAGCCGAAGATCGCGGGTCCGTGAGAAGCCTTGACGGCCGCGATCCTCCGGCAACCCGCGCTCTGCGGTTTCGCGCGGGAGTTACCTTCCTGCTCGAGCCAGCGTCAGGGTGTGGCGTGTCCGGTGAACTCGATGACCTGCTGGAAGGTGGAGCGGTTGGTCCACCGCATGCTGAAGGGGATCAATCCGGGGATGAACGTGATCCGCTCGGCGGTGGCGCTCGAGTACCACTTGTTCGGGTCCGAGCCCTGACTCGCCGAGAGCTTGTTCGCCGCGGCCTCGATCGCCGCCCATAGTGACGTTCGGCATGTCCTGAGGCTGCCGCCACCGCAATAACGGCGGCTGTAGGGTCCTCGTACCTTCACCCCGAGCTCGGTGCGCAGGTCCTTCGACACGTACCCGTACCAGCCAGAACCAAACGCCGAACCATGGCTTGAAGGCGCGTTGCTAATCGGGATCAGTGCGGCTAGGTTGGTGATCAGCGGGCCGAGCACCGGGCGCAGGACCGCGGTGGCGATCCCGTTCCAGGCGGTGTCCATGACTGCCGCACCGGGAGCGTCGATGCGTCCGTCGAGGTTCAGGTCGATCCGACTTGCTCCTTGAGCGCGCCAGACGTCGATCAGGTGGGCGGCCTGGGCCGCGAGCCGGCTCGGCGCCGGTCCTCCGTTGAGGACACGGCGGATGGTCGGCCACACCTCGACCGCGCGGAGGTCCTCGGTCGCGGCGCGGTTCATGATCGAGACGTCGTTGTTCTCGTGCATGCCGGTGGTGAAGCCGCGGTAGAGCTGCACCCGGTGAACGGAGCCGTAGCCGTAGTTGTCCGAGGCCGCCCCCCAGCCGGGAGCCGGCTTGTTGTTCCAGTTGAGAAGTGTGTCGGCACGCGGGGCGATCAGGTGCGGATGGGCGTTCAACCCGATCCAGCCGCGCCAGTCGTACCTCCCGGTCCCCAGCGCGGGCAAGCTTGGATCGGTGCCCGGGGCCATGATCGGCAGCCGGCCCGAGGAGAAGTAGGCGATCTGCCGGCTGTCGACGTAGGGCCAGTTGAACGTTGTCCCGAACTGATTGATCGCGCGGAAGAACTGCTGCGGCGAGTGCACGCGGTCGGAGTCGAGGTCGCTCAGCGCCAACTCGCCCGCCGGCTCGTCGCCGCGGGTCGAGCGGTCAAAGGCGACGGCGTACGGGCGCCCGTGCACGGTCACGGTGCCGCTCACCGGACCATGGACGGTCTCGTAGAAAGTGAGCTCACGGGCGGGCTGGCCGCCGCCGGCACCGAGCCGCCCCGCGTCAATCAGCTGCATGGCGCGGCAGCGACCCTTGTAGAGGTAGTACTTCGAGGCTCGCGTCGGCGCGCCTCCCGACGGATTGCAAAGTTGCTCGAGGAACTGCTGCTCGTTCTGGGAGTCGGCGCTGGTCAGGCTCCAGGCGAAGTCACGGCCGCGGCCGATGAACACGTAGGGCGAGATCGGCGCGATGATGCCGCGGGCGTCGACGCCTCCGCCGTGGAGGTCTCCCTGCATCACGATCTCGGGGTAGTAGTACCCAAGCTGGGGACCCATCACCGCCAGCGGGTGCCCGTCGGCGGAGTGCCTGGGCCCGGCTATGATGAAGTTCGACGCGAGCCGGTGCGACGCGGCCCTCACATCGGCGGCGACGCTCACCGAACTGGACTCCGATCCCGGGTCGATGACCACCGCGCCGGGCGTCGGACCCTTCGGCACCCCGTCGTAGGGGAACGCCTTCGGGATCGTCGTCGGCGCCTCGGGGTCGTTGACCTCGCGCAGATCGCGGAACACCTGCATCCCGGCGCGCTGTCCGAGCCGACGCTGCAGGCGAGCGAGAAAGTCAGAGTTCGCGACCTCGTTGCCGCCGCCATTGCCGAAGATCGAGCCGATGAACGCGAAGCCCGCGATCGCATCAGTCAGCTTTGTGGGCGGCAGCTTCGGTCCCGCTTGCTGCGGTGAGGCCTCGTAGGCGTTGACACCGTCGACCCAGTCCTGCAGATCGCGCAACACCTGACGGCCCTTCGCGCCCGCGCGTCGCAACACGTTCTCCTGCGCCGCCACGAAGCGGATCGTCTCCGCGCTCGGCGAAAACGAACGAGCGGAGATGAGAAGCTTGAACGGGTCTATGCCGGGTGCATCGAGCGTGGCCAAATATGCGGGTCCCAATCCCTCGAGCAGGAGCAGCCCGCGATCCTCCGCCGCCACCCATCCCGAGCCGAACATCACGTCGTCGCGCGTTCGCCCGTAGATGTGCGGAATGTCGTTGCTGTCGCGCAGGATCTGCAGGCCGGGTCGGCCCGTCTGCTCACGGCGGACGACCGGGCCAGTCACGCCGAACTTCTCCGACAGGTAGAAACGGCTCAGGTCCGCGGCTGTGACGTTGCCCCGCAATGGCGTCAGCGCGTCGTACAGCTGACCTTGATCGGTCGAGTACTGGTTCGCCGGAACCCCCCCGAACTCACCGGGGGCAAGGATGTTGAAGGCCGGCCCAGAAAAGTCCACCCGCGCCGCGGCCGGGGCAACGATCAGCAGGGCTGCGAGGAGGCTCGCTACGACGCCGCCGGCAAATTTCCGCAACACAAACTCCTCCTAGGTCAATGAGCTGCGCCGGCCGCGCGCCAGGAGCCTAGCATCAGGCGGCTGGCTAGCGTGGATTGCCAGCAGCGCAGCCTTCGAACCATCCGCGGATAGCCCCGCAATGGAAACGGGTCACTTCTCGCGATGTCGCACCAGACAAACCGGACGCCCGGGCCCCACCGCGCCAGAACGGGTCGTGCCGCACCCCTTGTTGAGGCTGGGGAGAAGGGCGTGGCTGAACCGCATGAGCTCGGGAGGCCATCCATCGCCCGACACGCGCGAGGACCACCGGCACGCTCGGCCCGTCGGCCCGTGACAGCCGGGGGCCGAGCGGTCAAGGCTATCCCTCGCTGAGGATCAAGATGGTCTCGGGGCGCACACCGTCGTGCTTCATTGCTTCGGCGGCCGCCTCGGACTGCAAGAACTCCTGGAAGGCGGCCATGTCGGGGATCTCGAAGATCAGGCCGACCCGATTCGAGCCCTCCGGGTCACGGAACGTGCGCACCGTGATGCCCATCGGACCGAAAATCTCCGCTCGTTTCGGCGAGTTGAGCCAGTGATCGACATCGTCGACCTCGTGGAACGCAAGATATGTTGCCACCGGTCTCGTCCTTTCCCACAGCGAAACGCTGTGCGCCATGTGTCTGCGCGATCAACCGTAACCGGCCTGCGTGTCCTGGGGCAACTCCGTGTGCGGATCTGTTTTGTTGGGACGGGTCCGCGGGTCGGTTCAGCGCAGTTCAGGTCAGCTGGCCAGCCAACGCATGAGCGGTCTCGCATTTCGTGACGACGAGACCTCAGCTAGGCTCGATCTTCATGTCGGCCGAACGCGAACACCTATGCGGCGCTTCGGGCCGGGCTGCCGGTCGGCGCACTGTTCTGTGTCATCGACGGACCGACCCGTGGACGTGCCTGGTCAGCTCGCGCCGCTCGGCTCGAGCTGCACCGGGTCGCGCACGAGGCAGGGGTGCGGCGACGGTTCGCTGCGCACCAGCTGCGATCACGCACACGCCGTTGAGCTGCTGCACGAGGGCATCCCGCTGCCGCTGATCCAGAGCCAGAGTGCTCGCAAGTAAAGAGAGCCCCCGTGTGAGGGGGCTCTCTCCAGGTTCCGCGTTGATGCCGGTCGCGGGCGCCGCACGGTAAGTCAAGCTACCTCGATCATGGAGCCGCCTGCAAGGACCCGGAAGGGCTCACAGTTCGCACGAGCGGCTGCGGCTCGGTATAGCCGTTGGGGACGCTAAATGGTGCGTGGAGCCACACCACGTCGACGCCCCACGTCTCGTGGCCGTTCAACAGGTATGCCTGCTCGGTCGTGTTGTACAGCTCAGTGAACGAGCCGCCATACCCCGAGACATCGGACTGGCCGGTGGCGACCTGCCACTCATAGCGCGGGGTCGACGAATACACGAGGTTGACTCCGAACGTCTCGTTCCCGTCGGCCAGGTACTGATGGTTCACCGTGTTGTACAGGGCGACGCGCTCGTACCCAGAGATCTGACTGGTCAGGTGGAATCCTTGCCTGACGAACCTCCACTGCGGCCCAGGACCAGTCGGCGGATCGTTTAGGTCCTCGTATCTTGGGGTGTACCAGTTGAGATCAACCCCGAACGTCTGGTTACCGTAGACCAGATCTTGACCCGTGTCCGCATAGCTCACCCGATTCGCGGCGTAGGTGCGGACCACCCGATTCCAGTTCGCCAGCGTGTAGGTTTGGGAAGCCGTCGGCTGACCAGGGCTAGAGCCCTGCATGGTCCTCCACACCACCGGGTTGGTGGCCAGTGCGCTGGCCGGCACGGCGAGCCCGGCGGCGGCGGCAAGCGCCACGATGGCGGTCCGTAACTTGTTGCTGAACATCTGGGTTTCCTTTCGGATGGAGTTGATTTGCACTCCATCGTCCTGGTCGTTCGCGCCCACGCATAGCCACCCTAGGTCGGGTCCTTCTCACACCCCGCGAGCGCCAAAGCAGCGGCGAAACCAGCTCCCGGGCTGCGGACCTGCTGAGCCTGGCTGCACCCGAGATTCAACGTGCCTAAGGCATGTTGCCCGCACAGCGCGCGGCTACTGCGTTACGCGAGAAGGAGCAGTCCCAAGACCCGGGCTCCCGGAACGATCGAGATGCAGCAGCCCAGGCCTGGCGCGGCGGCCGTGTCGGCCGCGACCGCCACGGTTCTTTAGTCTCGCGCGGGCTGGACCTGATTCATCGGAGAGGGATAGATATCGCAGAGGACCGCGTCCACCATCCCGAACCGCACCCCTGCGCGCAGCATCCGCTCGGCCAGGTACCAATCACTGGGCACGCCGAGGTCGGCGGCGAACAGCTCGCGCTGAACGAAGCGAAGGCCGGCGTGGTACATCCCGGCCGCCCAGGTGAAACGTCCGAGCTCGGGCGGGAACGTGCCGATCTCGAACGGCGGCCCGGTCTCGCGTCTCGCGAGCACGCGGCCGTAGACGGCCTCCAGCTCGTCCTCGCGCGCACGTTCTAGGAGTCGCTCGATGCAATCGGTGTGCATGGCGTCGTCGTCGTCGAACGCGACGACCCACCGGCCGCGGGCGAGCCGCATCGCCTCGTTGCGCGCCATCGTCGCGGCTACCAGCCAGTGGCGCAACGGATCATCGCTGATGTGGACGCGGTGCGGCAGGTTGCGGAACGTCACCCGCGGGTCGGCGAATCCGCGAACGACCTCTTCGGTCGCCGCCTCGGCGCGATCGCCAATGACGATCACCTCAAGCTCACCGTAGCTCTGCCCGAGGATCGAGGGCAGCGAGCGGGAGGCGAGCAACTCCGGACGGTCGCGGGTGGCGACCGTAACCGTGACCAGGGGACGGGCCTCAGCCCACGCGGCAGCATAGTCAGGGTCCGCGCGCAACCCGTACAGGCGGCGTCGATTCGCCGACTCCTCCGCGGCCAGCGCCCGCAACACCGCGCGCATCTCACCGCTGAGCAGCTGATAGGTCGCACCGGCGAGCTCGCGAGTCTCCCGGCTCGTGCTCAGCGCCTCGCGCGAGACCGACAGCGCCTCCTCCAGGGCCGTTAGGCGCTGCTGCGTGTCATACACGCGGGCGTCGAGACGGGCCAGCGCCACATACGGCCCACGAATTCGCCGCAGCGCCGCCCCGCGGAGCCGCCACCGTCATCGGCGCCCACCCATATGCCGCCAGCCGATCCCAGCCTTCGCGACGATCACCGCCAAGCCCCAGCACCGCCGACGCGCCAGGCGGCGGAAGCTCAAGATCCACCACCGGCAGGCCATGCCGCACCCGCCCGGTCCCGTGATCATCGAGCATCTCGATCAGCCCCAGCACCCTGAGCCCGGCTGCACCCGCCCAATCCGAGATCTCCGCCGCGAAGCTCCCCGTCCCAGCCACGAACACCTCTCGAGACCCCACGCCACGACAGGCTAATAGACAGCGGCCAGAGAAACCGCCCTCCCACTCCCGCCCGCACCCAGCCCGGCGTTCCGGCGCGACCCAGCAGAATTCGCGCAGGCACCACTCCGCCTCTATCCACGTCACTTGATCAGCAGGCCATCGCTGCGCCACTCGGCGCTGCTACATCCAGGCGTGACGGATTGAGCGGCGCTGGTGCAGCGTGGTGGCCGTGAATGGCGCGATCAGGATGGTCCACGGCTGCACGCGGCGGTCGGGGTATCCCCACAGTCCGTTGTTGTTGCCGGGCCCGCAGAAGTAGTTCAGACGGACACCGTGAACGACGTTGCTCGCACCGCTGGCGAAGGCGCAGTGGCGACCGCTCGTGAGTTCGATATTCCATGGCTGACGTTTCAGGGAGGGTGCGTCACGATCGGCGTATCGCAGCGGCAGCGCTCTCGTCAGCCGAATCTTGACCCCGCTGTTGACCGCGAGGTCGGGGCAGATCACGACGCCGCGCGCGTGCGAGGAGCTGAAGCAGGGGTCATAGATGCTGTTGCCGACGAAGCATCGCCATGCGTCGCGCCGGTCGATCGTCAACGCTCCCGTATAGCAGTAGCCCGATCTCGATCTGGTGTGGATCGTTGGCGCACCGGTCGAGCTGAACGCGCGGAAGATCGTCGCCGTGGTCCTAATGCGAGCGGTCGCGGGAGGAGCTGCCACCACGATGCTCGCAACGACCGCAGTGAGGATCAGCCGACGCGTAATGCTTGGCACCGATCCGATGCTACCGACGATCCAGACTCACCTGCATCAGAAGCCACTCGCGAGAGCAGGGACAGCTGAGGCTGCAATATCGAAACCTACCTGGCGAGAGGGCGAACTGCCCGCACGTAACGGGAGCATCTCGACGTGCGCTTTCGCCCAAGTGCAAGCGTAACGGGGTGCGGCGGTACGATGCGCAAACCGATCAAGGTCGCGAGCTGGCGTATGAAGCTAGGGATCCATTTCGTGAACTTCACCCTTCCGGGTGGCCCAGAGGCCCTGGGCTCGACGTTGTCGGCGACCGCACAGGCTGCCGAGGCGGGTGGTTGCTCAACGTTCTCGCTGATGGACCACTGGTTCCAGATGGAGCAGTTCGCCACGTCGCGGGATCCGATGCTTGAGGGCTATACCTCGCTTGGCTTCCTGGCCGGCCGGACAGAGCGCATCACGCTGGGACTTCTCGTCACGGGCGTCACCTACCGTCATCCCGGGTTGTTGGCCAAGATCGTCACAACCCTCGACGTCCTATCTGGCGGTCGCGGACAGCTCGGCATCGGCGCGGCGTGGTACGCGCGCGAGCATCGGGGTCTCGGAGTGCCGTTCCCGCCACTGGGCGAGCGGTTCGAGCGGCTCGAGGAGACGTTGCAGATCTGTCACCAGATGTGGAGCGATGACGACGGACCTTATGCGGGCCGCCATTACCAGCTCGCCGAGACGATCTGCTCGCCGCCGCCGATTCAGAAGCCGAGGCCCAGGATTCTCGTGGGTGGGAGCGGCGAGAGAAAGACGCTGCGACTCGTCGCCGAGTACGCGGACGCCTGCAATCTGTTCGCGCGGGACCCGGCGGTCGTGGCGCACAAGCTCGAGGTACTCGCCCGCCACTGCGATAGCGCAGGGCGCGACCCGGCAACGATCGAGAAGACGATATTGGCCGTGGGCGGCAACCTCCTCGACGACGTCGACGCCTTCATCGCCAGCATGGAGGCATACGCTCGGCTTGGCGTCGAGCTCGTGGAGGTGGTGCCGATCGGCCCCGACCCGGCCGCGTTCGTGAGCGAGCTCGGCGAGAAGGTGGTCCCGAGGCTGGCTGACCTCGGCGCGGTCTAGCTGTCCTTCGGCGCGGGAGACGTTCGGGCATTCGTGGAGCCACACGACCGGGCGAGCGAGAGGTGCCAGCTGAGGACACAGGGCCAGCGTCGAGAGCTGCGCGGAGTTCAGAGGACCGTTCTTGACCTCGGTGAGAGAGCCCGTGGTACACCATCCGGTGAGAGTCGGGCGTGGGTGCCGATCCCGGGACGTCGGCATTGTCCTCACGGCTCGGATCGCCCCCAGCGAAAGGAGCATGAACGATGATCACCAAGCTCGACTTTGTTGCGATCCCGTCGCAGCACTCGGAGCACTCGCGACGCTTCTACGGGGAGACGCTCGGGCTTCGCCCGGATGACCACGGGCAGTTCGAGTTCTGGGCGGGCGAGACGTGTCTGGGCATCGTGGGCGTTCCCTTAGCGGCTCGGTATGAAGCGGGCGGCGAGGCGTGCCCGACCAGCTGGGCCCCTGCCCGCATCTTCGATGCGGTCGGCACTCCCGAGCACTGCCGTGATCAACCGCTGCGCCACGATGCGCGCCGGCTCGAGCTCCCAGCGGCCGCTGCGGTGCCCGACCCACGGGAGCGAGGTGAGCTCGCTGTCGCGCTCAAGGAGCAGATCCGCGAGCGTGCGGCCGCAGAGGTTGGATGCGACCAAGCCGTGACCAGCCAGCCCACCAGCCCGGGCGATCCCGGTCGCGCGATCGAACTCGATCGACATGCTCCAGTCCCGCGGCACCGCGAACACCCCTCCCCAGCGGTGCGTGAGCGCGGCGTTGGCGGCGGCTGGGAACCACGCACGCAGCGTCCGTTCCAGCTCGGCGTGCACCCGTGAGCGCTCGTCGCTGGCGCGGATCGAGCTACCCATCCGGTACAGGGCTCCGCGGCCGCCGAGCGCGATCCGCCCATCGACCGTCCGCTGCGAGTAGGTGAACAGATGGCGCTGGTCGGCCACCGTCTCGCAACGCTCCCAGCCGATCGCCGACCAGGTCGGCTCGTTCAGCGGCTCAGTCGCGAGCATGTGCGAGAACACGGGCATGTAATCACGGTGCCGACCGGGCACGTCCACCGAGAACGCCTCGGTCGCCAGCACGACGACCCGCGCGCGCACAGCGGCTGCGGCCCCCCCGCTCTCCGGCGCACACTGGACACGCCCCGGCTCGACCCTACCCACGCGCGAGCGCTCGAAGATGTGCACACCGTGGCGCTCGCACGACTCGGCGAGCCCACGAACCAGACGCCCGGGGTGGACTCTCGCGCAATGCGGCGTGTAGATGGCGCCGACCACACCCGAGATCCGGACGCGCGCGGCCACCTCGGCGGCGCTGAGCAGCCGCACATCGGTCTCGCCCAGGCCACGCCTGCGCTGGTTCTCCACAGCCCTGTGGACCCGCTCCAGCTGCGCCGCACTGGTCGCGATTCGCAAGGAGCCACCCTTCGTCCATCCGCACTCGATGCCCTCGCGCGCCACGACCGCGCCGATGTCGTCGATCCCCTCGATCATCGCGCGCTCGCCGCGCTGCACCCCCTCCCAGCCGCCGCGCCCGATGTAGGCCTGCGCCTGCCCAGCGATGCCTGCCGAGACGAATCCCGCGTTGCGCCCGGCCGCGCCGAAGCCAGCGATCTCGGCCTCCAGCACGACGATCTTGAGCGTGGGCTCGGCCAGGGCGAGGCAGTACGCCGTCCACAGCCCAATGAAGCCGGCGCCGACGATCACGACGTCCGCGGCGAGCTCGCCCCGCAGCTGCTCTCTCAGCACGATCGGCGCCAAGAGCGTGTCGAGCCACAGGCTGCGGCCGCTGTAGTCGGGTGCGCCACGGCTCTTACGCTCCGCTCGACCGACGCTGGTCATCGTCGCGGCGTTCCGGACGCGGGTGCGATGGCAATCGAGATCATCGACTTGCACCTCGGGCGGCGTGGCGCCGCCGCCAACGGCGGTGGTTACTCAGGGTATCTGATGACCTGGGCTTATTTGGCCGCACTCTCGTGCTGCATGGGGCTCGGCCGACCTCTGTAACAACACCGTGCCGATGCCTTGCTCATCGAACCAGCAGCGTCGATGTTCGGTGACGGCGGACCATACCCGCGGCCCCAAAGGCAGGGCTCGCAGTCCCGACGCTGACCGGCCCAGGTATTCGCCTCAGGCCGGGCCTCGACGACACCGTCTTGAGGGGCCGGGCTGTTCGGGACCGCGCGCGCCACGAGCCTTGGGTACGCTCAGGCCATGAGTGAGAACCTCCGCATCGAGCGCGGTTGGATCTTCGTCAACGGCACCCGGCAGGACGATGGCACGATCGAGCTCGGGACCGGCGGCGAGATGCGCTTCAGCCCGTTCGAGGCGATCTCACAGCGCCAGGACACGCAGATCACCTGGGGCCACATCCTCACGGCTTCGGTGCAGCGGCTGGCTTTCTGGCGCCGCTAGACGGCCACGTAGTGCGGCCAGCTCGCGATCAACGGACGCTGTCGCGTAGCTCCGGCGAGAGTTCATGAGGCGTTCCCGCGGGAGACGAGAACGCCGCGCAACCGGACGCCGTCGGCCTCATGGCCGCCGGCGCTCATCACGGCGATGAGGAGGTCTCACGCCGCGCCGCCCTCGACCTCGATCGCGCAGGGGCGGAGATGCGATAGCGTTTCCGCGATGCCGGGCACGGCCGCCACCCCGCAGGACGCGCTCGGCGCGGCGGACTACGCCTACGGCACGCATCCCGGCCACCGCGCGCTCCATGCCAAAGGGACGGTGCTGACGGGCGCGTTCACCGCGAGCGGCGCGGCCGCGGGACTCTCGCGGGCGGCGCACCTGCAGGCCGGCACGTACCCCGTCACCGTGCGCCTCTCCAACGGCTCCGGCAACCCGGCCGACCCGGACTGGACCCCGGCAGTCCGCGGCCTCGCCGTCAAGTTCCATCTGCCGGACGGGTCACGGACCGACATCCTCTCCCAGACCATCGAACGCTTGCCGGCGCACAACCCGGAGCAGTTCCTGCAGCTGATTCTCACCGAGAAACGCAGCGTGACCGCCTGGCGGATGCCGCTGTTCGTGGCCCAGCACCCAGATGCCGCGTCGGCAATGCCGAAGGTGCTGTACGGGCTGGCGCCGCCGCTCAGCTATGCCACCGTCAACTACTTCGCGATTCACGCCTTTCGCTTCGTCGACGCGGACGGCGGCTCCCGGTACGTCCGCTACACGTTCGTGCCCGAGGCGGGCGTGCGGCACCTCCGGCCGTGGGAGCTGCGCCGGGACCGCGATTACCTGCAGCAGGACATCCGCGCGCGGCTCCAGCGCGGACCCGTCCGCTTCAGGCTCGAGCTTCAGGTGGCGGCCGACGGCGATCCCGTCGACGATCTCGCCATCGCCTGGCCGAAGGATCGCCGTCGCGTGACGGCGGGAACACTCGAGCTCACGGGGCTCGACACCGAACGCGAGCAGGGCGGTGACGTGCTGACGTTCGATCCGACGCGCCTGACCGACGGAATCGAGTTGTCCGGCGACCCGGTGCTCCAATTCAGGCCCTCGGTGTACGCTGAATCGGTCGCTCGCCGGACGCCCTGACGCCAGGCCGCAATCTGCGTGATCTGCCCGAACTCCCAGGAGCTTCGTGGCATTGACCAGCAGCGGCGCAGCGCCGGCGACGCTCGACGAGGCCCGGGCTCCATCGGCGTTGGCGTCGGCATCTGCATGTGACGGGCCGGCGAGGCCCTCGCTTGCATCGCCGCCCCGCTGTGCGGAATCGTGAGCATGGGCACTCGGGCGGGTGCTGCGGCCACGCCGATCGCGACCACGACGAGTAGCGACGCGACGCCGGTGGTGGCGAGGGCGCGCCACGGCAGCAGCCTCTCGGCCGCGGCTCATGGCTCCCAGCGCGCACAGTGCGGCCATCAGCGCCCAACAGCAGCCCATCCACTAGGCGCCGTGCTCCATCCCAATGCGCAGCGCCCCGTCGCGACCGTCCCATCCTCTCAGTCATACCGCAGCTGGGGAAAGGCCCACTCCGTTCCGCGCCCTTCTGGGGTCATGTCGAGCACGCTCCAGATCGGCCAGATGGAGTCGACGTGCCGAGGGTCCTCGCCTTCGTCGCGCGGCGCGAACATGAGCTCGGTGGCCCATGCGTGACGAAGCTCCTCGCCGTCGCGTACGAACACGTTCAGAATGGGGATCTGGGCGCCTTCCGTGTTTTCGGCATGGTAGTCGCAGTTGTAGGCGTTGTTGCGCGAGGAAAGGAGGCGCAGGTTTCGCCACCCACGCTCGCGGGCGAAGGTGCCGATTCGTTGCGGAGCTGACTTCGCGACGACGACAAGGTTGAGCCGTTGGTCGAGGTGGGCAGCGGCGCCGTCGAGCGAGTCGAGGATCGACGTGCAGGACGCGCACGGGGTCTCTGCGAGCGGCAGCCTGCCGGTGTCGCCAGCCGGCCCCGGCCGAGTGTCCCCCGACGAGCGCGGGAACATGAAGCTGTAGACGACGAGCGTATCCTTGCCCGCCTCGAAGAGCTCGGAGAACCTCACCTCGCCACCGCTGTCGGCGACCTCCTCGAAGCAGTAGTCCTCCGGCACGGCCCCGCCCAGGGGCAGGGTGCGCCGCTTGGCTGCCACAGCTTCGGTGCGCCGGCGCACGTCGATCTCGGCCTCGAGCAGCTCGTCCCGCGCCCGCCGGTACTCGTCGTTCTCGGCCGGAAACCGGACGGTGTGTAGCGGCTCAGTCATTCCCGTTACCTCCTTTTGTGGTGAGCAGCTCGGCGAGTGCTCCGAGCTTGTCCGTCCATCCGCCGGTGGTACCCCTGACGGTGCGCTCATCGGACTCACCGGTGTGTCGCAGCGTCAAGCGAGTTCCCCGCTCGTCGACTTCCAGGTCGACGGCGAGACGCGTCGTTGTGGGATCCTCGGCGCCGCGCCAGGACCAGACCATGCGATTGGGAGGCGAGAGCTCGAGCACCTCGCACTCGACCTGGCCACGGCAATCCGCACGCGGTGTCTCGCGAAGGCTGAAACGCGCCCCGACCTTCGCCTCATAGCCATCCGGCCTCATCAGCCAGCGCTCGATCATGGCCGGATCGGTCAGGGCATGCCAGACACGATCGATCGGTACGGGGAACAGCTCCTCCATTGAGATATCCAGCCTCATGGCTGCTCGCCGAGAAGATCGCCCAGCGCGTCGAGCCGGCCGCGCCAGAACTCGCGGTATCGACCCGACCAGTCGTAGACCTCTCGTATTCCTGCTGGGCGAAGCCGATAGATGCGACGCCGTCCGGAGGCCTCGCTGCTCACAAGCCCGGCTCGTCGCAGGATCGCCAGATGTTGAGAGGTCGCCGAGTAAGACATCCCTGACGCGAGGACGAGCTCACCCACGGCGCGGGGCCCCGGCTCCATCAAGTCGATCAGCACGCGGCGATTGCCGTCGGCGATCGCATGAAAGACGTCTTGACTGGCTTGTCCTCGAGGCACCCGCATCATTTTAGCAAAACCTAACATATAAGCGTGCGACCGGAGCCCTGCAAGGCGCGCGGACAGAAGGAGTCGGGCCTTCAGGTCGAATCTGGCCGCTGGAGATAGATGATGCGATCTTCGAGTCGCTCGCCGCCGATGGCTTGGATCGCGATGATCAGCGGCTTGAGTCCGTGGGGCCTTCGTGAGAACCGGGACCCGCCGTGACGACTTATGTGTGCGATGGCACCAGTTCGCGAGCGAGTTCCTCGAACACGTGGACGTAGGCATCGACCGCGTCGGTCGTGTGGCTGACCGAGAGCGTCCATTCCTCCTCACGTCCGGGCGTCATGAAGATGCCCCGATTCATGTTGTACAGCCACGCCAGCTCGGTCAGCTCGACGTCCTGGTTGGCCTTGAATGTCTCGTAGTCGACGACCGGGGTGGTGGAGAAGGTCACGCACCCTTTGGCGCCGACCCCGATCGCATAGCCGGGAAGGCTGTAGCGCTCGACCACCGCCTGGCAGCCGGAGACGATCCGGTCGTTCAATCGGTCGAGGTGCTGATAGGCCTCGGGCGTCAGTACCTCGAGCAGGCTGGCCCGGGCGGCCGCCATCGAGAGCGGGTTGCCGTTGTATGTGCCGACCTGGTACACCGTGCCGTCCTCGACCACGCGCATGATCTCCCCAGTGCCGCCGATCGCGCCCGAGGGAAGCCCGCCGCCGAGCGTCTTAGCGAGCGTGACGATGTCGGGCTGCACGGCGAAGCGTTCGGTCGCCCCGCCTGCGGCGATCGCAAGCCCGGTCTTGACCTCGTCGAAGATCAGCACGATTCCATGCCGGCGCGTGATCTCGCGCACCTCCTCGAGGTATCCGCGCTCTGGCAAGACGACCCCGAGGTTCATCATCGCCGCCTCCATGATCACGCACGCCGGCTTGCGTCCCTCGGACTCGAGACGCTGGATCCGCCGCTCCATCGCTCCGGCGTCGTTGAACGGCACCGCGATCGTGAGCTCGACGACCGCACGCGGAATGCCCGCTCCATAGGGCAACGAGGCGTAGTTCTCGCGGTCGCCGATGCGGTCGTATTCCACGCCGATCGAAACCATCACCCCGTCGTGATGGCCGTGGTAGGAGCCAAAGATCTTCAGGATCGTTTCGCGCCCCGTGTAGCCGCGCGCGATCCGGATCGCGTCCATCGTCGCCTCGGAGCCCGAGTTGACGTAGCGCCACCGCTCGAGGCCCCAGCGACGCTTCAGCTCCTCAGCGACAACCACCCCATCCTCGGTCGTAGCCGCAAAGTGCGTACCGAGCGCGACTCGCTCGCTTACAGCCCTGACGATCGCGGGATGGGCATGTCCCTGGACCATCGACCCGAACCCGTTGTGAAAGTCCCACATGCGGTTGCCGTCGACGTCGTAGACGACGGGTCCGTCCCCGGTCGTCAGGTAGATCGGCCACGGTTCGCGCGCCTGATAGGTCGAAGCGACGCCGCCGCTCAAAGACTCGCGCGCCCGGTGGTACATCGCGCGCGACGCCTGAGTGCGCTCGTCGAGCGTGGCCCGCTCACGCCCGGTGAGCTCCCGGATCCGCTCGCGGTCCAACTGCACAGTGGTATTGATTGCCATTTCTCGGGCTCCAATCGGGCGCGGCCGATGATCATCATTGCCACGGCGGCTAGGTAGGTTACTCGCGCGGCGAATCTGTGTTCGAGGACGGCTTCGAGGCCGGCGACGCCCCCACGCCCTCCGTGGGCTTCACAGGAGCACAAGCACTGACCATGGGCGGCGCTTCAGGCGCAAGCCCGCTTGCGAGTCTCACCGCGCGGGCTGGTGGGAGTTGGCCTAACAACCCCTTGATGTTCTGAAGCCAGGGCGGATCCGAGTTCCCGTCGGCAACGGGGCGTCTGCTCGACGGCCTACTTCACGAACGTGATCGGCAGGACGGCGGGCGGGTCAGCGATCGGCTCGCTGGTGTAGCGCGAGCGGATGCCGCCGATGTAGTCGCGGCAGCGCTTGGTCAGCTCCTTGGAGTTCTGCATCCTCCCCTTGGTGACGAGCACGCCGAGGTCGGCTCCCTTGAACCGAAACTCGCCGGGTCCGTACACGCGCATGAAGAAGCACTCGTCCTCGTGCGTGATGTCGTGCCAGTCGTCGACCTTCTGGTAATAGACCAGCTCGCCGTCATCCCTCAGTTGGTAGCGGCCGGTTTCGGGGGCCTGCAGGATTCGCTCAACCGAGTCGTGCGGCTCCTTCATGATCAGCTGAGACCACACGTCGACGGCCGCCAAGGCCTGCCAGCGGGAGTTGATCTCCTCGACATCGAGCCTGTAGTCGATGTCCATGTGCTCGAGCAGATGGAAAAGGAACAGCGGCATGTCGGCGTACGCGCCAGCCGTAACGTTCGACATCGAAGTGGCGCCGGAGATGCGGGGGTTGAGCTCGCCGAGGTAGACGTCGCCCGAGTCGAGATCCAATAGAACGTCGACCTCGAAGAACCCGAGATACCCCTCCTCCCCCAGCCGGTCACCCAGGCGCTCAACGAGCGAGATCGCGGTCCCGCGGTGCTCGTCGGACAGCGCCTCTGGGAAGAGGTCGTTGCCGCACCATCCACCGGAGTACGGGGTCAGCTCCGGATAACCGGTGAGGTCGGTCATGAACGGTCCGACCACGGTCCCGTGCCGGGTAATGACCGCCTCAACGGCGATCGCGCGGTTGTTGATCCGTTTCATGACCTTGAGCTGCCTGCCGACAATGTCCTTCTCGTAGCGGTCCCAGTCGGCTTCGCTGCTCAGGAAGAACGTCGTCTTGCCGGAGTCGCCGTAGGGCGTCTGGACCACGAGGTCGCTGCCCAGACGGGCGTCGTCTGCGAGCACGACGAGCGCCGGCCAGGAATCCACGCCGTCGATCAGCACGTTCGGGACGCTCGGCGCTCCCGCCTCGTCACCGAGTTGGGTCGTCACGATCTTTGAGTCCAGTCGCCGCCTCAGCTCGTCCGACGGCAGGATCAGGTCATAGCCGAGCTGATCGCAGATGCGCTCGGTCTCCGCATCGAAGAAGACCATCGCCACCTTCGGCCGGACCCCGCCGGCGGCCTTGGCCCGGCCGTCGATCCATGCCCGAACCTCCTGGTCACGCAACAGATAGTTGTTGATCTCCTCGCTGCTCTCGAACGCGACGTACGGTTTGTTCATCGGGGTGAACACCCGAGGATGGCTGCCGTCCCACGAGTCGTAATAGACGACGTAATCAAAGTTGCGGACCCACCGGTCGATCCCGAGGAGGTTGAACGCGGTCGGCCCGAAGAAGTAGACCGGCGTGGTGTTGGTGCGGAAGAAGGCGCGGATCTCCGGAACTCCCCGCAACACCCGCCCGCCGGTCACCACGGACGTCCCCGAACCCCGTGCCGAACGCGAACGCGTCGCCTGTCCGCCCTCTGGCTGATCATCGGGGCGCCTGCGACGAAGGAGCGGCCGGCGGCTCGGGCACGGTGTTCACCCCGGGGCGATGCTCTCGGCTACGCGAGCCTCGAAGCCATTTCCACATGTCTGCTTCCCACCTGCGATTGGATCGTCCTCGTCTTACTCGTGCGTACGGGCGGCCCCGAGATTGCGGGCCAGCCCGGCAACGATACCCGCCGGTCCGCCGTGCGTGGGCGCGGCTGCTGGGGACAGCAACTCGCCGATGGCGTCAAACATCCGCAGGGTGTTCTCCAACATCGCGGGCGACTGGGGGGCCGGCCACGAAGACACTTTGGCCGCCACCAGTCTGGTGGCGGGGTTCACGTAGACCATCTGGCCGTAGATCCCGAGACAGAGAAGCACGTCGCCTTGCGTGCGAGGACAGAACCAGAACTGATTGTGGTACCAGCCGCCGGGCATGTACAGCTCGGCTTCAGACGCGGCGAAAGCCTCCCGCAGATCTCTGTCCACTGCCCACGAGGACCTCAGCCAGTCGCCTGGAACGACCTGCGTATCGCCGACCGCGCCACCGTCGAGCAGCATGCAACCAAACCGCGCCAGATCCCCTGCCGTGGCGCAGACACCTCCGTCGTGGACCGCCGCCCCGGTGGCGTCGCAGCAGACTTCGGCATCGTGGGCCGCACCGAGCGGCGACCAGATCCGCGTCGACAGCAACTCGGCCATCGGCGTGCCCGACGCGCGCTCGCAGACCCAGCCAAGCACGTCGGTTTCGCAGGATCGGTAGCGGAAGATGCCTCCGTGCGGACGGTCCTGAGTGAGCGTCGTGAGGTAGCCGTAGAGGGACTGCGACTCGCCGTCCGGCTCCACCGGCTGCCAACCGTATGCCCGCTCAATCAGACGGACATCGGCGTCGGGGTCGGTGTACTCCTCGCTGAAGCGCACTCCTGAGCGCATGTCGAGCAGGTCGCGGACTCGCGCCCCGGCGTAGCCGCTCGCGGCGAGCTCCGGCACGTGGTCGGTGACGAGCCCTCCCGAGCGCACCAAACCCTGGTCAATAAGGCAACCCAAGACGCAGCTGACGAGCGACTTGGAGACCGACATGAGCAGGTGCGGCGTCTCAACCCGGGTCTCGCCGAAGTAGCCGTCGAACACGACATGACCGTCATGGACCACGACAGCCGCGTCGGTGAACGTTGTCTCGAGGAGCTCCTTCACCGTGCTGGAACCGCCTTCGATCAGGCTGACCTCCAGTTCCTCGATCGGCTCGGCACGAACTGGTAGCGGGCTGACCGGGCCACGTCCCCGCCCGATCGCCTGGACCGGCACCAACTCCCGCACATGCGAAAACGCCCAGCGGTTATATGGCGGATCCTGCCAGTTGCCGAGCGTCGGCCGAGTCCCGCCCGCCGAGGGCGCTGTCTCAGACATGCCGGGATCATACGTAGCCGTGCCCCGGGGCGAGGCTGTCCGGCCCTCGCCTGGTGAGCGAACCCGCGAGACAGTGTGTCGTGGTCGGGGCACGGCTCGCCGCCTGACCGAGAGACAGACGTCGCCGCCCTGCCAGGCGTCGCCCACCGCGCAGCTCCCGGTTGGCGACCGTCAGGAACCGGCGGAGGCGGCGGTCAGCGCGCTCTGGTCTGGGCTCGAGGGATCCGCCGGCGCATTGACCCGCGCGAGCGACCGCAGAACCAGCCGATTCGTGGGCCTCTCGATGAGGTACCAGCTGCCGGCGCCGAGGCCGATCGCCGCGACGGCCGTCGTCATGAGCAGGAGCAGGCTCGGACCCGCGGTCAGGTGCGCGAGCTGGGGACCCAGCGATGCGTCCGCCTCGAGCCGCCGCAGCAGGACGAGCACGAGTACGTGGTAGAGGTAGATCCCATACGAGATCGTCCCGAGCCATGCCATCGGCCTGCTGCCGAGCAGCGCGACGGTGAAGGATGCGGGCGCGTGTGGGTGCTGCGAGTTCATCGGCGGGCGGCGACCGTGTCCGCCCTCGGGGATCGGCGGGGTGATCACCGGCAACAGCAGCAGGCCGGCTGCGAGTCCGATCAGGACATGAGCTGCGGGGCTGTCTATCGGGAGGAACACATCGCCGCCCTGGATCGGCGTCGCAACGGCGAACAGCAGCCCACCTAATACGAAGCAGACGCCCGGCCGACGGGCAAGGCGCCGGAGTATCCCGCTCCCCACGCCCCCGCGCTCCCACTCCGCCGCGCAGACCGCGAGCGATAGCCCGACCGCGAACCAATCGAACAAGCCGGGCAGTGAGGTTGCGATCACCTCACTGCCTGTCGGCACCGCCCCCAGCAGTGACGGTGAGAAGGCGAGTCGCAGGTCGAGACTCGCTACCGCGAGCACCGCGAAGGCGACGAGCTGGATGCTGGCGGGTCGCGCGCCGGGCCCAGACCACGTCCGCGCGAGCGCCACGAGCCGAGCAACCGCGATTGTGAGCAGCGGCAGGGTGAGATAGAACGCCAGCTCCACGCACAGACTCCATGAGACCCCGTAGCCTGCGAGCACCGTTCTCGTCTGGTAGGTCTGGACGAACCCGTAGTAGCGCCACAGGTCCTGCGGCCTGCCGACAAGACCGGACGCACCCGCCACCGAAAAGACCAGCAACCACACCGTCAGCGCGACCCAGAAGCCCGGAACGATCCGGGCCGCGCGGCGGGTCGCGTACTCACGCCACGACGGCAACGGGCCGCCTGAGGCGAGCGCCCGGGCCGACGGCAGGTACAAGACGAAGCCCGAGATCACGAAGAAGATGGCGACGCCCGCCTTCAGCTGGGCGAGCGCCAGGCTGTGCGGGCTGTTACCGGAGAGCGCGGCGGCGTGGTAGCCGAGCACGCTGAGCGCTGCCACCGCGCGCAGCCCGTCGAGCGCGCGGTTGCGCTGAGGTGCGGCGGTGCGCCCGGCGACCATGAGACTCCCATCGGCACCCCGGAGGGCGCCAACAACGCCGACGGGGTTCGCTCATACGCGCGGCCATCCTCGGCGTCCTCGGCCCCGCTGCGGGTAGTGTCAGACCCTCCCCCGGGCATGGCTCTCCGTCCGCTACGCCGCCGGCTGTAGGCCACGACCGCCTCGAGAGCGTGCGACGGCGCCGGCCAGGCTGGGTGCGCACATCAGCACACATCCGCCGAGCAGAGCGAGCAGGCCCCAGCCGATATCTGGCGGCGCAAAGCTGAACACGATGCGGTGCGTTCCGGCCGGGACCGTGACGGCCTGGAAGAGCCCGTCGACGCGGCGGATCGTCGTCGGATGACCATCCAGTTGCGCGCTCCAGCCCGGGAACCAGGTCTCACGACGCACGAGCGTCCCCGACCGCGAGCAGGAGACCTGGGCGCTGCCGCGTCCACTGGAGCTGACGCGGCAGGACGCGGCGCTGAAGTAGCGCGATGCCCCGATCACCCGGTAGATCCAGGTGGTCGGGCTTCGGAACACCAGACTCAACGTGGTCGGGCTCTGCCGCAGCGGATGGCCCGGCGACGTGAGGACGTAGCGCACGCCGGCGGCTCGGTAGCCCCCGAGATGACGCATCAGCATCGCCTCCGGGGAGGGCTGACCCGCCGGGCGCCAACCACCTCCGGTGCCGATAAACAGATTCGGGTTGACCACCGGGTCAAGCCGCCGGTGCACGTAGGCGCTGTAGGACGTGGGCGTGAAATCGTTGACGTTCAGCGAGGCGAGGCCGAAGTAGGAGCCGTAGTTCGGCTGAATCGGGCCGAGGGTGAAGAATCGCGAGTCGCCGAGGTGGCGCTGCAGGTATCTGACCGGTGCGAGATCGATCCTCACGGAGCGCGGCGCTGAGAACTCGGGGACCACGAACAGCGCCAGCGCATCGACGGCCACGAGCATCGCGAGCAGGGCAGCACGCTCGCGCGCTCCGCGCAGCAGCGCGATGGCGACCGCGACCGCAGGGATCAGCGCCGCCCATGCGATCGCCACGCGGAAGTAGGTGCGGTGCTCGAACCGCGTCCCGAACGAGTCGACAAGCGGCCGCGCCTTGAAGGCGGCGGCGACCACGACGACGATCACGGCCGCGGCTGCCCACAGCAGCCGACGTCGGTGTTCGGGGACGCGGGCAAGATCGTCGAGCCCGAGCGCGGCAAGGACGACGACCGTCATCACCAGCGCAGACGTCCCGTAGCGGAAGAAGGAGATGTTCGACATGCCCGGCAACACGCCAATGACGTGGCCGAGGAGTGGGGGCTCGCCGTACATCCGCGCGAACACGAGCACTCCGAAGCCGAGCATGATCAAGGCCAATCCGCGGCGCCCCCGCGCGACCACGCCCAGCCCGGCGAACAACAGCAGCGACGTCGTCAGATAGCCACCCACCATCAACCACACCTGGACGTGGGCATCGCCGTTGACCGGCCCGTAGACGTACGGCATCAGCAGCTGCGGCAAGGAGTATCCGTTGAGGTGCTGAACGCCCAGCTGCCCGTTCGTGTGGACGCCGAGGTTCGCATGGCTCAAGAAGCCGTTCATCGCGAGCAGCATCGGGGCAGCGAGCAGCACCCCAGTGGCACCGCCCAGCAGCGCCTTGGACACGAACCTCCGCAGTTGCCGGCGCTCCAGAGCGCCGCAGCGCCAGCCAATCCAGCCCACGGCCATCAGGGCGTCGACGTAGGCGACCTCGGGAAAGCCGGCATAGACCGACAGCGCCCCGGCCAGGGCCATCAACCGCCAGCCGCCTCGCTTTCCGGCGCGCGTGGCGGCGTACGCCCGCTCGATCCCCAGCAGCAACATCGGTAGGAAGGGCACCGGATTGACGGCGGCGTGGGCGAACCAGGCAAACGTCCCGCTCAGCGCAAAGGCGACGGCACCGGCGGTGGCGGCCCAGCGGGTGACGTCGATGCGTCGCAGCAGCCGGTAGGTGCAGATCCCGGCGATCAGCTCGAGCAGCACGTGCTCGTAGATCTGGCCGTTCGAGAACGCTGTCAGCAGGGTCGGCGGGAACAGCGCTGCCGCCTGCGTCTCCCCCACCAGCGGCATGCCGGTGACCTCGTACGGGTTCCACCAGGGCAGGTGCAGGTGGAGGAGGTCACGTGCCGCGAGGTGCCCGAGCGCCTGTGACGAGAAGCCGACGTTGGGGTCGATCGTGGGCTTGCCGGCGAGCAACCCGGGCGTCAGCGAACGCACCAGGCCGCTACGGGAGTCAAGTGGATTGGGATCGAATAACCCGAGCAGGTACGGCAGGTTCGCCAGCAGGACGGCCGCGGCGATGGCAACGATCGCCCAGCCGTCGGGCGAGACGCGCCGGGCCGCCGCGGCCACCCAGCGCGCCGACAGCCGTCCCGGTCCTAACGCCGGGCCTTCATCCTCGATCGGCGGAGCGACCGTCTGGACGGTCCCGTCTGCATGGCTCATGCTGTGGAGTCTCACTCAGTTCTCATTGACACGGGCCCCCGTGGGCGCGCGCGGCAGGGTATGGCCCAGCCCAATGAGCTCGGAGCGAATGGTGGGCTCGCACCCGGGGCACTCGGACAACAGCAGCAACGTGCGCCCTACTTCTCCTTCTCGGCGTGCCCCCCGAACGCCCTGCGCATCGCGGAGAGCACCTGCCCGGTGAACGCGCCGAGCCCGCGCGATTCGAACCGCTCGTAGAGCGCGGCGCCGATCACTGGAGCGGGGACGCCCTCCTCGATCGAGGCGATCACCGTCCAGCGCCCCTCGCCGGAATCCGACACCCGGCCCGTGAAGTCGGCGAGCCCCGGTGAGCGGGCCAGCGCGTCGGCGGTGAGGTCCACGAGCCACGAGCCGACGACCGAACCGCGGCGCCAGACCTCTGCCACCTCGGCCACGTCGATCTCGTACTGGTAGTACTGGGGATCGCGGAGCGGGGTGGTCTCCGCGTCGATCTCCTGCTGGTGCTTGCCGATGTCGGCATGGTGGATGATCGCCAGCCCCTCGGCGATCGCTGCCATCATCCCGTACTCGACGCCGTTGTGGACCATCTTGACGAAATGCCCGGCGCCGTTGGGCCCGCAGTGCAGATAGCCGTCCTGGGCCGTTCCGCCGGTCCGCGTGCGCGCGGGGGTCGGCTCAGCCGAGCCTGAACCCGGCGCGATTGTGCGCCAGATCGGGTCAAGCGCTGCGACGGGTTCCTTCTCGCCCCCGATCATCAGGCAGTAGCCGCGCTCGAGCCCCCAAACGCCCCCGCTGGTCCCGCAGTCGAGGAAATGGATGCCGCGCGCCTTCAACTGCGCCGCCCGGGCGATGTCGTCGCGGTAGTACGAGTTGCCGCCGTCGATCACCATGTCATCCGTCTCGAGCAACTCCGCCAGTTGGTCGACCGTGGCCTGCACGAACCCGGCCGGAACCATCACCCATGCCGCCCGGGGCTTTTCGAGCTTGGCGACGAAGTCGGCCAGCGAGTCGGCGCCGGTGGCCCCGTCGTTGACGAGCGCCGTGACGGCGTCGGCATTGACGTCGTAGACGACGCAGCGATGACCGTCACGCATCAGGCGGCGGACGAGATTGGCCCCCATCCGTCCCAGTCCGATCATGCCGAGCTGCATTGGCTGTGAGGTCGCCATCGGTGTCGCCTCCTCAGGCTTGCTTGAGCTGCCGGTATTTCCGGATCAGCGTGTTGGTGGATGAGTCATGGTCAAGCTCGGGGTCCTGCTGCGCCTCAAGCTCCGGGGCGATCTGCTTGGCCAGCACCTTGCCGAGCTCAACCCCCCATTGGTCGAAAGAGTCGATGCCCCACACGGTGCCCTGCACGAACACGCTGTGCTCGTAGAGCGCGACGAGCGTGCCCAGCCGGTAGGGGCTGATCACGTCGGTGAGGATCACGGTGGTGGGCCGGTTGCCCTCCATCACCCGGTGGGGCACGACGGCCTCGTCGGTCCCCTCGGCCCGGACCTCCTCCTCGGTGCGGCCGAAGGCCAGCGCCTGAGCCTGGGCAAACACGTTCGAGGACAGCAGATCGTGATGGTCGCGCAGCGGATTGGGCGTCTGGGCAAAGCCGATCAGGTCGACCGGGATGATCGTCGTCCCCTGGTGGATCAGCTGGTAGAAGCTGTGCTGGCCGTTGGTGCCCGGCTCGCCCCAATAGACGGCGCCGGTGTCGACCGGGACGGGCTCGCCGGTGAGCGTGACGTGCTTGCCGTTGGACTCCATCGTCAGCTGCTGGAGATAGGCAGGGAAGCGCTTGAGGTACTGCTCATAGGGCATCACGCCGACGGTCTGGCAGCCGAAGAAGTCCCGGTACCAGATCGCCAGCATCCCCATCAGGACGGGCAGGTTCGACTCCGGGGCAGCGGTGCGGAAGTGCTGATCCATGTCGTGGAAGCCGGCCAGCATCTCGGCAAAGTGCTCCTGGCCGATCGCGATCATCGTCGAGAGCCCGATCGCCGAGTCCATCGAGTACCGGCCGCCGACCCAGTCCCAGAACCCGAACATGTTCTCGGCGTCGATCCCGAACTCGCGGACGGCCTCGGCGTTGGTGGAGACGGCGACGAAGTGGCGCGAGACCGCCGCCTCGTCACCGAGCGCGGCCACCAGCCAATCGCGGGCCGAGCGGGCGTTCGTCATCGTCTCGAGCGTGGTGAACGTCTTCGAGCAGACGATGAACAGGGTCTCGGCGGGATCGAGGTCGCGGGTGGCCTCGACGAAGTCTGTCGAGTCGACGTTGGAGACGAACCTGAACGTCAGCTCGCGCTGGGAATAGTGCCGCAGCGCCTCATAGGCCATCACCGGTCCGAGATCCGAGCCACCGATCCCGATGTTGACCACGTTGCGGATCGGCCGGCCGGTGAAGCCGCGCCACTCTCCCGACCGGACGCCCTCCGCAAAGCTGGCCGTGCGGTCAAGCACCTCGTGGACGTCGGCCACCACATCGACCCCGTCGACGGTCAGGCCGGCTGCGCGCGGCATGCGCAGGGCAACGTGAAGGACAGAGCGCTTCTCGGAGATGTTGATCCGCTCGCCGCTGAACATGGCATCGGTCCGATCCTGCAGGCCGGACTCGTCGGCCAGCTGGAGCAGCAGGCGCACGGTCTCGTCGGTGACGCGATGCTTTGAGTAATCGAGGTAGAGGCCGAGGGCTTCCGCGGTCAGCCGCTCTCCGCGGCCAGGGTCCTCGGCGAAGAGCTCACGCAGGTGCTTGGGCGCGAGCTCAGAGTGATGCGCCTGCAACGCCCGCCAGGCCGGGCGCTCGGTGAGGGGTGCGATCTCGCTCATGGCTCGTCCTCCAGTTGTGTTTGACGTCGTCCGGGGAGCGAGCCCGCGTGTGGGTCACCGCCGTCCACGCACATATCCTCGCTCAGTTCGCCGGCCGCTGTGTCCAGGCGAGTGCCGAGCTCGCCTGAGGTCCTACCCGGGCCGCAGATGACGCACCGCGACGCCGGCGCGCTCGGCGATGCGCCGGGCCACCAGTGACCGGTGGCACGCCTCCGGATCGCGCTCGACGCAGAACAGCGTCGCCGTGCCCGCGCCCTCGATCTCCGCAATCACCGGCGCGAGGTCGGCCACATCGAGGATCTCCCGCGTGTAGCGCTCCGTGTAGGCCGGCGCCAGCTCGATGCGCGAGCGCTTGCCCACGCCCTGGCGATCGTCCTCGGTGTACTGGAGGTGGCGCAGCTCGGTGGTGGGCGCCAGCTCCTTGCGGTGGCGGTAGCCGACGCCGGCGGCGGCCAGGGCGGCCTGAAGCCGCATGGCGTTGGCCCACGCGTACTCGGGGCCGCGCACGCCGCGCCGTTGGCGGACATCGACGAGAAGCCGCACCCCAGCGGCGTCGAGCGCGGTCAGGAACGTGTGGTGGTTCCAGCCGTAGACGCCCACGGTGAGGAGCTCAGGCATGTCCCGAGACCCGAGACCCGGCGGTATCGCCTCTCCTCTCGATGCTCCTCACCGGGCATGATTGTCGAACATCGACGAAAGGAAGAGAAGAGGTGGCATACGAGCAGATCACCATCGAGGTGTCCGACCGCGTGCTGGTCGTCACGCTGAACCGGCCCGAGCGGCTCAACGCCTGGACCCCGACGATGGGCGACGAGCTGATCGACGCCTTCGACCGTGCCGACGCCGATGATGAGGTCCGTGCCGTGATCGTCACCGGCGCCGGCCGCGGCTATTGCGCCGGGGCCGATCTGGCCGGGGGCGGCGAGACCTTCAATCGTCCCGACACCGCAGGCGGCGAGCTTCCGCGGCGCGACGGAGGGGGCCGCTTCACGTTGCGGGTGTTCGATTGCACCAAGCCGGTGATCGCGGCGGTCAACGGCCCGGCGGTCGGCGTCGGCGCCACCATGACGCTGCCGATGGACATCCGGCTCGCCGCCGAGGAGGCCCGCTTCGGGTTCGTCTTCACCCGTCGCGGAATCGTGCCCGAGGCGTGCTCGAGCTGGTTCTTGCCGCGCGTCGTGGGGATCAGCCAGGCGATGGAGTGGGTGGCCACCGGGCGGGTGTTCTCCGCCCAGGAGGCACTGGCCGGTGGACTTGTGCGCAGCGTCCATCCGGCCGGTTCGCTGCTCGAGGCGGCGCACGCGCTGGCGCAGGAGATCGCCGAGAACACCGCGCCCGTGTCGGTGGCGCTGGCCCGGCAGATGATGTGGCGGATGCTCGGCGCCGAGCATCCGATGCTCGCTCACCGCGCCGACTCGCGCGGGATGGTGCAGCGCGGGGGCTCCGCCGACGCGATCGAGGGCATCAGCTCGTTTCTGGAGAAGCGTACGCCGGCGTTTCCCGACCGGGTCAGCGCCGGGCTACCGGACGTCATGCCGGGGTGGACAGCTCCCGAGTTCGCCTAGCCCGGCCGGCGAGGGACAGATTTGGTGCAGGGGCGTTCGACCGCGGCGCCCCGCCGGCTCGATCACCTCGACTGCGCGCAGGCAGTACGTGACGCGCTGGGCCAGCACCGTCCCGCAGCCCAGGAGCTCGGCCAGCTCGCGGGTGCTGAACGGCGCCGCGGGCAGCGGCGGGAGCGCTGCCACCAGGTCCTCGCGGTTGCGTAACTCGATGCGCTCGAGTACGTCGACGAGCCGCCGCTCGCCTGGATCGCGGGTTCGGTGTCGCTGCCTCACCGGCGCCACCGCGCGGACGTGGTCCTCGCGCAGCAACAGGACCTCGATGGTCAGGTGGGGATGGGAGATCAGTGACGGGAAGAACACGAGCTGGTCGAACACGTCGACGACGCTCGCGCGCCGCGGGGAGCGTCGGACCGCGGTGAGCACGCCAGCGTCATCGACGCGCACGATCCGCCGGTCGGCGGCTACGGGATGGACGATCCGGATGCGGTGCTCGTCGAGCAGCGCGTCGAGCTTGGCCGCCATCGCGCCGAAGTTTCCCGTCTGCACTTCGACGAGCTCGCCGTCGGCGCGAACGAGGTCGATCACGAACCGCCCCATCGGGACCTCGAGCCGGTCGCCAGGCACCGCGAGCCAGGCCTTGAGCGCCGCGTGCAGCGGCCCCTCGCGCATCACGCCGATGCTCGACACCGAGAGAAGGGTAGGGTCGCCGGTGGACGTGCCGCGACGCCACACGCGCGGCGCACCACGGCCGTGAGATCGTTGGCGGGAACGCAAGCCCAGTACGATCGTGCGTAAACACAGACAAAGGGACCCAGGTTCAATGATCAGCCAAATTCAACGAGACATTCAGAACCGCCTCGATCAGCTCCTCAGCGAGGCCGACAAGCTGCGCAAGGCGCTCATCGCCCTCGGCAGCGGGGACGGCTCCGACAAGTCCTCCAGCGCCTCAGACGGCGCGCGGCGCTCGAGCGCGAACAGCTCGACGTCGCGCGGCACGTCCGCCCGCCGCACGAGGTCGTCGGCGGCCAAGCGCTCGGGGAACGCGGGCAGGTCCTCCCGCGGCGCCGCCGGATCGACCAAGGGCGCGGTGCTCGCCGCGCTGTCCAGCGGCGAGGCGATGACCGCCGCCGACGTGGCCAAGGCCACCGGCCTCGGCCGGGCAAGCGTGAGCACGACACTGTCGCGGCTGGCCAAGTCAGGTGAGGTCACGAAGGCCGAGCGGGGTTACCGCCTGCCCGACAGCGCCCCCACCAAGGTCTGAGAAGACTGACTGCGCTCGGCGGCGCGCTGAACGCCAGCCGCAACGTGTGGCCGGAGCCGCGACCGGCGCTGCTTCACTGACGGCATGCCGCTGCGGATCATGCCCCGGATCGGAATGACCGTGACGGTGCGGTACCTGTCCGCCACCGTCCCCGGCGTCATCGTCGAGATCGGCGATCAGGGACGGACGCTGCTCGTCCGCGCCGATGGCGAGACGATCGCGTTCGCGCTCAACCCCGCCACTGCCACCTTCACCGCCGATCGCGCCGGCTCACGCGCCCGGTTGGTGTTCGATCACGGCACCTAAGAGGTCCGAGCCTCCCTCCCCCGCGTCGCGGCCCCCTCGGTATCCTGCGCCTGAGGCTCTCGACGAGCATCTCAGCGGACGGTGACGGCCACGGGGTACGCCGCCGGGTGACGGCTCGCCGCCCTCGGGCTCTGCGACACCACACGCAGCGTGTGGTTGCGGCGTGGATGCGCGGGGCGGTGAACCTTTCCCAGCCGGCAGTGAGCCCGCGTCAGGGCCGTTCGAGCCTTGGAGATCGTCTTGCCACGAAGGGACGGCACGACACAGCGCGGCACCACAGACGGGGTGCTACCGCCGGTGAGGGGCGGGAGGATCGCGAACGAGGCCAGGGCGGCGTCGTTGATGGCCACCGCACCCGGGGTCGCTCTGACCTGTCGGCGCCCGCCGGGCTGGAATGACCAGTACGTCTTCGACGGCAGCCCCTCCACGGTGGTTCCCGTGGCCGGGTAGGTCAAGAGATGCGACAACGGCGTGCCGGTGTTCTGCAGGTTCCAGGAATCGACCAGCACCGGCGGCGGTGTGGTCCCGAGCACCGAGGCATCGCTCACCGGCAGCGCGGCCCCGCCGGCCACCCGGTAGAGCTGACCGCTGAGGACCCTCAGCATCGTGCCGTCGATGGGCACCGCCGGCAGTGAGTTGAACTGCTGAGCGGTGGCCACCGTCACCGGCTGCGGGCCGCCGAACTGCGCCCAGCCGTTGACGAACAGCGGAGCGCCACCGGCAATGCGGTAGTCGGTGACGCTGCCGGAGACCTGGATGAACGTGCCGTCGAGGAACAGCGCCACCGACCCGCCGGTCCCGGCTGCGGCGGTGGCGCCGTCGAGGTAATCCCCATCGATGTTGATGGTGTAGCCGCCGTACCTGGCGTTGACACCACCGCTGTATTGGTGGATCCGCTGGTGCGAGCTCCAGTCGCCGCTCGGGACGTACGGATCGGTGACCGTGTGGCTGTCGTTCCAGTCGGCGATCCAGAGATCGTTGGGCTCCTGATAGGAGCTGCCGTACATCCCGGCGAGGTCGGTGATGCCTGACGCCCCGCTGCTGTACACCCCCGACAGGTAGCCGGCGGCATGAAGGCCGGACGTCCACGCCGACAGGAAGCTGAGCACCGCCGTTTCACCGCTGCTGTAGGCCTCCATGTCGAAATAGATCGGGTTGCCCTTCCCGATCCCGAGCAGCTGCGCCTCGGCGACCGCGTTCGACGCCGCCGCCGACCCCTGCGCGGCCGCATGGCTGGCGCTGATGGCGGCGCAGCCACAGGAGTTCGCGGGCGCCTGCAGCCCGACATAGGTGGGGATCAGGTGCCAGCCCGCCGCGGACTCGGCCCGCACCCAGTTGGCCGATAGGTTGGGCTGGGAGCAGCCCATGTTCGCTCCGCCGATGTAGATGCCGATAGCGCGGTAGGGCGAGGCGCCCCAGGCCGACATGGCCGCCGGGCTCGGCGCCGAGCAGGCGTCGAAACCCAGGCCGGTGTAGACGCCGGCAGCATGCGCCCGCGGCGCGCCGGCGGCGAACGCTGAGGACGCGCGGGGCGCGGGCGTGGCGCGCAACCTGCCACGGAGCCCGAGTGCGCGCGTGATCGTCGCGGGATCGCGTCCCCAGGTGGCGGCGATCGACAGGCCGCCACGACGCACGCGGGTGACCGACCCGTCGAGCGAGACCGCCCGGCCGCCGGCACCGGCCGCTCCGGCGACGAGCGGCGAGACGAGGATCGACTCGGTCCGCCCGACGGCATGAGCCGGACAGCGCTGGGCGGGACTCGGGACACCGAGATAGACAGCGTGCCGGTTGAAGCGCACGCACGTCGATGGGCGGCGGGACAGGTCGAAGACGGGCCAAGCCGCCGGCACCCGCAGGCTTGTGCCGTGGTAGCGGACGACCTTGACACGGGAACGTGCCAAAGCCATGGACGCGTCGCTGACCAATCCCCCAATCAGCAGCGCCAGTAGTGCGACTCTCGTCGAGCGGGACATGCTGGCCCGCCCGATGCTAGCGCTCGACCCCGACGGTCTCCATTCTGAATGACCGCTGGCGGAAACGGCTGGGTCACATGCGGACCGGGCGCACAGCGCGCCGCGGGAGGGACGCGGCGCGGGTCCACAGTGCGTCCCGTGTTAGACCAACGTTGCGTCGGGAAGGATGATTTCCGCATCCGGGGCGCATCAGAGAGGAAGATGCACCCGGAGTCGATCCGGAAGGTAAGGAGGAGAGAGACCATGGCCGATACCACCGCGAGCGAGAAGGTCATCGCTTCGACCGTCAGCGCGCTCCCCGCGTCGGCGGCCGAGCGCTTCGGCGGCCGGGTCGCGGCGCGCTTCCGCGCAGGCGACGAGTGGCAGGAGATGACCTACGCGGAGGCCGTCCACGCGATCGAGGAGGTTGCTCACGGCCTGATCGACCTCGGGATCGAGAGCGGCGATCGGGTCGGGATCCTCTGCGACACGCGCGTCGAGTGGACGCTGGCCAGCTACGCGATCTCGGTTGCCGGCGCGGTCGTCGTCCCCGTCTACCCCACGAACTCCCCGCGCGAATGCGAGTGGGTGCTCGGCAACTCGGGCGCGCGCGCAGTGTTCGTCGAGAACGAGGAGCAGGCCGCGAAGATCGAGCAGGTGAGAGATCAGCTCGAGGCGCTCGAGCACGTGATCGGCATCGACGCCGGCGGTGAGTTGTCCTTCGCGGACGTGCGCGAGCGCGGCCGCGGCGGTGACCCCACGGTGCTGAGCGCGCGTCAGGGCAAGGTCTCACCGGCAGATCCCTACACGATCGTCTACACCTCGGGCACGACCGGGCCGCCCAAGGGGGTCGTGCTCACGCACGCCAACGCGATGTCTGTCTGCCACATGGTCGAGGAGCTCGCCTTCGTCCAACCCGGCGAGATCACCTACCTCTATCTGCCGCTCGCTCACTCCTTTGCGCTCACCGCTCAGCTCGCCTCCTATGACCAGGGCACGGGAATCGTCTATTTCGGGGGCAACGCGAAGAAGATCCTCGAGGAGCTGATCGAGACCAAGCCGACCTATCTCCCCTCGGTCCCGCGGATCTTCGAGAAGCTGTTCGCCGCTGCCAACAGGATGCGCGAGCAGGCCAGCGAGGAGGACCAGGAGCGGATCGGGCAGGCGATCAAGCTCGGCATCGAGGTTCGCCGGCGCCAGCAACGAGGCGAGGATGTTCCCGAGGATCTGCAGCAGCACTTCGAGCGGGCCGACAAGGAGCTGTTCGAGCGCGTCCGCCAGCTGTTCGGCGGCGAGATCCGCCAGGCGGTGACAGGCGCCGCGCCGATCGCCCCCGAGATCCTCGAGTTCTTCTACGCCGCCGGCGTGCCCGTGCTCGAGGGCTGGGGCATGACCGAGACGACGGCGGTGGGAACCGTGGGAACGCTGGAGAACTTCAAGTTCGGCACGGTGGGCCGTCCGATGCCGGGGGTCGAGGTGCGGATCGCCGACGACGGCGAGATCCTCATGCGCGGCCCGAACGTGTTCAAGGAGTACTGGGGCAACCCGGAGGCGACGAAGGACACGCTCGTCGACGGCTGGCTGCAGACAGGCGACCTCGGCGAGATCGACGACGAGGGATACCTCAAGATCACCGGGCGCAAGAAGGACATCATCATCACCGCCGGCGGCAAGAACCTCACCCCGGCGAACATCGAGAACGACCTCAAGCAGTCCCGGTTCATCTCCCAGGCGGTGATGTACGCCGATCGCAAGCCCTACCCCGTCGCGCTGATCACCCTGGATGAGGAGGAGATCATCCCCTGGGCCAAGGAGCAGGGGCTCCCCGAGGACATGGCTCAGCTGACGGAGGCCGGCCCGGTGCGCGAGGTCGTGCAGAAGGAGCTCGACCGGGCCAACTCCCACTACGCCCGCGTCGAGCAGATCAAGAAGTTCACCATCCTCGACCACGATCTCGCCGTGGACACCGGCGAGCTCACCCCGACGCTCAAGGTCAAGCGCAACGTGATCAACGAGCGCTACGAGGAGCTGTTCGAGTCCATGTACGAATAGGAGCCGCCGCCCGCCCCACGGCGGCGGCCCACGACGTCGTCCGGCGCACCCGGGCGAAACCGCTCAGATCGCCTCGCGCTCGCGCTCCTCAGCTCAGGCGCCGGCGCAGCTCGATCGCGTTGGCCGGGGCAAACCCCTCCCAGTCGTTGTTGAAGTACGCGAACACCGTGTGCTCGCCGAGCCACCGTTGCATCCGCCGCGCCCACTGCTCGAGCTCGGCGTCCGAGTAGTTGCCGCGCCGTCCGCGGGTGCCGTGGTGAAAGCGGACGAACATCCAGTCGGCGGTGGCCTCGTGGAGCTGAAAGCGCCGCTCGGGGTGATCGCCGACGGTCAGGGCGACATCACGCTCGGCGAGCCGGGCCAGTACCTCCGGCGCGAACCAACTCGGATGCCGAAACTCGACCGTATGTCGGCCGGCCGGCAACGCGTCGAGCAGCTCACCGAGGCGGGCGTCGTCGCGATGGAAGTTCTCCGGCAGCTGCCACAGCACCGGCCCCATCCGGCTGGCCTCGAGCAGGGGCTCGAGTGGGTCATAGAAGCGCTTGATCCCCTCGCCGATGTCGTGCAGGCGGCGGATGTGAGTGAGGTAGCGGCTGGCCTTGACGGTGAACAGGAAGTCATCTGGCGTCTGCGCCACCCACCCCTCCACAGCCGAGCGGCGGGCGAGCCGGTAGAAGGTCGAATTGACCTCGACGGTGTCAAACGTCTCGGCGTAGAGCTCGAGCCACCGCCGCTTGGGCTCACGCTCGGGATACAGCCGGCCGCGCCAGCTGTCGTACATCCAGCCCGAGCAGCCGATGCGTAGCTCGTTCACCGATCGGGTACCCCACGAGCGGCCTGAGCGGGCCCGGCGACTCTCAGGCGTTGATCAGCGTCGGCGTCCCGAGCGGGACGTGCTTCGTCAGCCATTCCCCCTCGGCCAGCGTCAGGCGCAGGCACCCGTGACTGACCGGGAGGCCGATGCTGCCGCTGTCCGGCGTCGAGTGGATGGCGATGCGGTTGCCGCCGCTCCAGTTCTGGATCGCGTGGGGGGAGCGGGCCGAGAGCGCGAGGATGCAGCACCCGTAGGGCCCGGAGGGGTCGCCCGTGAGCAGGCGGTCGGTGACGGCGAAGCGGCCGGTCGGCGTCGGCGCGCTGGGGCGGCCGATGGCCACCGTGTCGCGCTGCACGACGTGGCCGCCGTGGAGCACCTCCACGCGCCGGGCGGACAGCGAGACCCGGATCTGCCAATCGACCCGCGCCAGCGACACGGCGCCGGTGGGAATCCAGCCGAGGTGGCCGTTGCCGGCCTGCGTGCTGACCACGCCGAGCCAGCTGCCGCGGCGGCTCACCACCCACAGTACCTGCGGTGAGCCGAACGTCGTGCGGGTCTCCAGCCGGCCGAGTGAGCCGCCGCTCGGCGACGTGCGCATGGTCGAGGCGTGGCGCACCACCGCCACGAGAGCCCCCGGACCGGGCGGAACCCCGGATGGGCTCACATGCGGCGTCGGCGGGGGCGCCACGGGCACGTACGTGCTCTCCGAGGTCTTGGCGACCGTGCCCGAGGTCATGACGACGCCGACGGCGATCGGCACGAGGGCGAGCAGCGCGGCGAGCGTGAGCAGGAGGGGCTTGCGCATCGAGGTCACGCGGAGGTTATCGGCCGCCGCCGGCGGGTCAGCCGATCGCGCGATCTTCGCCTGGCCATTAGGCGCCGGAGCTACCCTTCAGGTAATGCTCTTCATGCGACACAAGACCACTCTGATCGACCGCGATTCGGCGCTCCCCGGTCGCGATCAAGAGATGCCGGTGCCGGAGCGCCATGCGGTGCTCGGGACGCCTCTGCAGCCCCCGTTCCCCGAGGGTCTCGAGCAGGTGGTTGTCGGGATGGGCTGCTTCTGGGGCGCCGAGCGCGTCTTCTGGCAGGTCTCGGGCGTGTACACGACCGCGGTCGGCTACGCCGGCGGCTACACCCCCAATCCCACCTACGAGGAGGTCTGCAGCGCGCGGACCGGCCACACCGAGGCGGTGCTGGTCGTCTTTGACCCCAAGGTCATCTCGTTCGCTGAGATCCTCACGCTGTTCTGGGAGCACCATGACCCGACCCAGGGCATGCGCCAGGGCAACGACGTGGGCACCCAGTACCGCTCGGCCATCTACTGGACCACCGAGGCCCAGCGCGAGCTGGCCGAGAGCTCTCGCGCCGCCTTCGCCGAGCGCCTCAGCGCCGCCGGCTACCCGGAGATCACGACCGAGATCGCCCAGGCGGGGCCGTTCTACTACGCCGAGGACTACCACCAGCAGTACCTGCACAAGGTGCCAGACGGCTACTGCGGCCTCGGCGGCACCGGCGTCAGCTGCCCGGTCGGCCTCGGGGTCGCCCAGCAGAGCTAAGTAGGTCGGGCCGCATGCGGCCCGACCCGGTCGGCGCATGCGCCGACCGCCGGGGGCGCGCATGCGCGCCCCCCTCACATGATCGCCTTCAGCCGCCCGCGACCGCCGGGAGGATCGTCACCTCGTCGCCATCCTCGACCGGGGTGTCGAGGCCGTCGAGGAAGCGGATGTCCTCGCCGCCCACGTACACGTTGACGAAGCGGCGCAGGCCACCGTCCTCGGCGATTCGGCTACGAAGCTCGCCGAACCGCTCGTAGAGGGAGTCGAGCACCTCACCGACGGTGGAACCGTCGACCTCGGCCGTCGACTCCCCGTCGGTGGCCGCACGCAGCTGGGTGGGGATTCTTACGCTCACCGCCATCTCGGCGCGGCATTCTTTCAGGCGGTGACCACAGTCCGCTCTCTCGCCGCCTCGAAGGCGTCGATCGAGGCGTCGATCTCTACCGTCTCGAACGTCCCACGAGCGCAATCGAGCGTCTTCAGACCCTCGCCGGTGATGTAGGCGACGACCCGCTCGCCGGGGTCGATGTCCCCCCCCTGCGCGAGCTGCGAGAGCACCGCCACGGTCACGCCGCCGGCGGTCTCGGTAAAGATGCCGGTGGTCCGTGCGAGCAGCTTGATCCCCTCGCGGATCTCGTCGTCGCTCACCGAGTCGACGCCGCCGCCCGTACGGCGGGCGAGGTCGATGGCGTACGGGCCGTCGGCGGGATTGCCGATGGCCAGCGACTTGGCGATTGTGTTGGGCTTGACCGGGCGGCAGAAGTCCTGGCCGGCATCGAACGCCGTGGCCACCGGCGAGCAGCCGCTGGCCTGAGCGCCGTTGAAGGCCGGCAGCGTGCCCTCGACCAGGCCGACCTCGAGCCATTCCTCGAAGCCGCGGGCGATCTTGGTGAACAGCGAGCCCGAGGCGATCGGCGCGATGACCCGATCGGGCAGCTCGAAGCCGAGCTGCTCGACCGTCTCGTAGGCGAGGGTCTTCGACCCCTCGGCGTAGTACGGCCTCATGTTGATGTTCACGAACGCCCAGTCGTGCTCGCCCGAGACCTCGGTGCAGAGCCGGTTGACGTCGTCGTAGTTGCCGCGCACCGCGACGAGGTTCGTGCCGTAGACCCCGGTGGCGAGAATCTTCTCCTCCTCGAGGTCGGCGGGGATGAACACGTAGGACTCGAGGCCGGCTGCGGCGGCGTGAGCGGCCACGGCGTTGGCCAGGTTGCCGGTCGATGCGCAGGCGATGGTCTGGAAGCCGAGCTCGAGCGCGCGAGCGAGCGCCACCGCGACGACGCGGTCCTTGAACGAGTGTGTCGGGTTGGCGGCGTCGTTCTTGATCCACACCTCGCGCAGGCCGAGTTGCTCGGCGAGCCGGTCAGCCCGCAGCAGCGGCGTCCAGCCCGCGGGCAGCGTGCCTCGCGGCGGCGCGGCCAGCGGCAGGAAGTCGGCGTAGCGCCAGATCGAGTGAGGTCCGGCCTGGATCCTGCGGCGCAGCTCGTGGGGATCGACGTCGGTGCGGGTCGCGTAGGCGACCTCGAGCGGGCCGAAGCACCGCTCGCACACGTACCTCGCGTCGAGCGGATAAGTGGTCTTGCATTCTTTGCAGCGAAGCGACTCTGGCGGCATATGTGAAAAAACCTCCGCCGGGGTCAGTGGTCGGAGGTCCATGAAACCGCCTATCCACATCTCCCAGGCTTGTCGTTGGAGCCTGATGGAATTGGCACCGTTCCCTTTCGGGAGGTTGCCGGGGTTTCGTAGGGCCAGTCCCTCCACCCCTCTGGATGCGTACAGCTATGTGGGCGAAAGTATAACCAAAGATCGGCAGGCTCGCGACATGAGTAACCACACCGAGCGGGTGGTGTTGAGGGAGTCGCATGGCCGTCGGCACCCAGGATCCCGTTGAGCGCCTCGAGGCGCGGCTCGGACTGCACGAGACGACGCCCAGCAAGCGGATGCTGATCATCGTCAATCCGTACGCGACGACGGTCTCCGACCGGCTGAAGAACCTCGTCGTCTACGCGCTGCGCGGCAGCTATCACGTGGATGCGATCGACACCGAGGCCAAGGATCACGCCACCGAGCTGTGCCGCGAGGCGGCGCGCGAGGGCTATGACGTCGTCGTTGCCTTCGGCGGCGACGGCACGGTCAACGAGGCCGCCAACGGCCTCGCCGGGTCGAGCGTCCCGCTCAGCTGCCTGCCCGGCGGCCGTACCAACGTCTACTGCCGCATGCTCGGGATCCCCACCGACGTCGTCGACGCGACCGAGCATCTGCTGCGCCTCGCCGACGAATGGCAGCCGCGCCGGGTCGACCTCGCGCGGGTCAATGACCGCTACTTCACCTTCTCCGCCGGCGTCGGCCTCGACGCGAGCGTCGTCGAGCGTGTCGACGCCCACCCGCGCCTCAAGGCCCGGCTCGGGGAGTGGTACTACACCGCGACGGGCGTGCAGACGTTCACCCGCCGCTACCTGCTCCGGCCCCCGCGTCTCGCGGTCGAGCTCGGCGGCGAGTCGGTCACCGGTGTGACGGCGATCGTCCAGAACGCCACGCCCTACACGTATTTCGGTCACCGGCCGGTGGAGATCGCCGACGGGGCCGAGCTCGAGAGCGGCACGCTCGCCGGCGTCGTGCTCGAGCGGGCCAGCCCGATCGACATCCCCACCGTCATCTTCCGCGCCCTGTACTCGCGCGCCCGCATTGGCAGGCACCGCCAGGTGCATCCGTTCAGCGGCTGCGAGGGCCTGCTCGTGCGCTCGCTCGACGACCGGCCGCTGCCGCTGCAGGTCGACGGCGACTACATCGGCGAGGCCCACGAGGCGCACTTCAGCCTGATTCGCGGCGGCATCCACGTCGTGGCCTAGGCTTGGGCCGTGCGCCGTCGCGTCGCCTTCGCCCTCGTCTGCGTGTCGGTCGCGATGATCCCGGCCCTCGTCCACGCGCGGTCGCTGCCGGGCGCTCAGCGGTGTCCGGTCTTCCCCGCCGACAACCCCTGGAACCAGCGGGTTGACCGCCTGCCGGTGGCGCGGGGCTCGGCCCGGCTGATCGCGAGCATCGGCCTCGGCAGCCCGGTCCACCCGGACTTCGGCTCGGGCCTCTACAACGGCGAGCCGATCGGGATCCCCTACGCGATCGTCTCGGGCCGCACCCGCCGCGTGCCCGTCAGCTTCGAATATGCCAGCGAGTCCGACGGCCACCTCTATCCGCTGCCGCCGGCCGTACCGATCGAGGGCGGCCCCCGGTCATCGGGCGACCGCCACGTGATCGTCGTCAATCGCGACACCTGCACCGACTACGAGCTCTACGCGGCCTACCCCCAGCGCGGAGGCGCCCGCTGGCACGCCGGTTCGGGCGCGATCTTCAACCTGCGCTCCGATCGCCTGCGCCCCGCCGGCTGGACGTCCGCCGACGCCGCCGGCCTGCCGATCCTGCCCGGCCTCGCCCGTTATGACGAGGTGGCTCGCGGGGTGATCGATCACGCCCTGCGCTTCACCGCGCCCGCCACCCGGCGCGCCTACGTGTACCCGGCCCGCCATTTCGCCTCGAGCTCGACCGATCCGGCCCTGCCGCCGATGGGCTTGCGGGTCCGGCTCAAGGCGAGCGTGAACATCTCCCACCTGCCCTACCAGGCCCGCATCGTCGCCGAGGCGCTCAAGCGCTACGGGCTGATCCTCGCCGACAACGGCTCGCCGTGGTACATCTCGGGCGCGCCCGACCGGCACTGGAACAACGACCAGCTCCATCTGCTCGATCAGCTGAGCGGGCGCGACTTCGAGGTCGTCGACACCCGGTCGCTGCCGCATCCGACTCGCTGAGGCGGTCGCGGCGCCCGATCCTCCGCCGGCCGATCCGGTGGCGTCGCCTCCGCCGGCGCCAGGATTCTCCGTCAGGAGGGGGCGAAAACCTCTCGCTCGCGGCTCTGGATTGCGGTGGAACCCGTGCTCACAGGCAGATCTCGACGGCAACGAAGGACGGCGCCGTCGCTCCAGCTCACCGAGCGCGACCGCGCGATCCTCAGCTTCATCGCCGATCACCGGCTCGTGCTCGGCAGCCACGCGGCGGCGTTGGCCGGCTGCTCGGCCCGGGTGGCGAGTGCGCGCCTGAGCTCGCTCACGCGGGCCGGCCTGCTCGAGCGCCGCACCCTGTTTCATCGCCAGGCTGCCTGCTACCAGGTGACCCGGGCCGGGCTCGCCGCCGTCGGCAGCTCACTGCCACGACCGCGGCTCGACCTGCAGTGCTACATGCACGACGTCGGCTGCGCCTGGCTGTGGCTGAACGCGCGCGGCGGAGCGTTCGGGCCCGCCGCCGAGGTGCTCTCCGAGCGGCGGTTGCGCTCGCGCGACGCCCGCCGCGAGGGTGGCGCGGCGCCGCTCGCCGTCCGCCTCGGCGGCTACGGCCCGGCCGGCCGCGAGCAGCTGCACTACCCCGACCTGCTGGTGCGCACGCTGCAGGGCCACCGGATCGCCATCGAGCTCGAGCTGACCGCGAAGGGCGAGCGGCGGCGCGAGCGGATCCTGACCGGATATGGCTCCGATGCCCGCATCGACGCCGCCGTGTATCTCGTCAACAAGCCGGCGCTCGCCCGGAGCCTGCGGAGCACCGCGGCCTCGCTCGGCATCACCTCGTTCGTGCACGTGCAGACATTCGCCTGGAGCTCGTCGATGACGACGCTCGAGCGTCATCTGGCCGGCGGCGAGGTGGCGCATGGTCGGGGCGTGGCCTCGACAGAAAGGGCGGAGCGGGGTGCGGCGGAGCTTGGGCGGACGGGGCCCGGGGCGGACTGCCGATGAACGGCGAGCCCACCCCGGGGCCCGGGGCGGACTGCCGATGAACGGCGAGCCCACCCCCTCCCCGCGGCAGCCGCGCTGGACCGTGGTCGCCCTCGTGGCCCTGCTGATGGCGCCGGCGTGGGCCAACCTCGCGCTGGGCGCTGCGCTCGCCCTCGCCGGCTCGGTGTGGATGCTGCAGCGAGCGCTCGCGCATCGCCGCGAGTCCGCGGCGACGGGGGCGGGGGCGGAAGGTGGGCTCAATACGGCGGAGGGCGGAGTGCGCCTCGGCACCGATGCCCGGGGCGCTCCGGTGACGCTCGCCGATCGACAGCTGAGCGCGCACGGGCTGATTCTCGGCGCGAGCGGCGCCGGCAAGTCGACCACCCTGCTCTCGATCCTCACCGATCGCGTGTCCCGCGGGCAGCCCGTGGTGGCGATCGACCTCAAGGGCTCCCCCGCCTTCGCCGGCGAGCTGGCGCGGTCGGCGGCCGCGGCGGGGCGGCCATTTCTCGTCTGGACGCCCGATGGTCCCTCGCAGTGGAACCCGCTGCGGCACGGCAACCCGACCGAGCTCAAGGACAAGCTGATCGCCACCGAGCGCTTCACCGAGCCCCACTATCAGCGGGCCGCCGAGCGCTACGTGCAGACCGTTCTCCAGGTGCTTCAGGAGGGCGGGCGCGTCCCCACCCTCGAGGACGTGGTCAGCCTGATGGACCCGCGCCGGCTGGGCGCGGGTCTGCGCTCGCTGCCGTTTGAGCGCGCCGAGCGAGTACAGGACTACCTGGCCGGGTTGACCCCCGACCAGCACAGCGCGATCCGCGGGCTCGGGACGAGGCTGGCCATCATCAGCGAGTCGCACACGGGGCGGTTCCTCGCCGGCGGCGAGAGCCCCGTCGACCTCCGCCGCGCGCTGGCCGGTGAGCAGGTGGCGCTGTTCAGCCTGAACTCGAGCGTGTACGGGAAGCTCGCGGCGCAGATCGGCGCGCTGGTGATCCAGGATCTGGTGTCGGCCGCGGGGCACCGGCTGGGCGCCGCCTCGGCGCCGACGACCGGTTTGGGTGCCGGCGGCCGGGCTCGGGCCCGCAACCCGCCCGAGACCCCCGCCCAGGCGGTGGTCGGCATCGACGAGTTCTCGGCGCTCGGGGCCGATCACGTGCTCGCCCTGCTGGCTCGCGGCCGTGAGTCGGGCGTGAGCGTGCTGCTGGCCACGCAGGAATTGGCCGACCTCGATCGGGCCGCGTCCGGCCTGCGCGATCAGGTGCTCGGGAACACGGCGGTGAAGATCGCCCACCGCCAGGACGTGCCCGCCTCGGCGCAGACGATCGCGCAGTTGGCGGGGACGCAGACCGTGTGGGAGGAATCGCACCAGCTCAGCAGCGGATTGCTCGGCCGCTATGACACCGGTCGCGGCTCCCGCCGCCAGTCCGAGCGCTTCATCGTGCACCCGAACGAGATCAAGAGCCTCGGCACCGGTCAGGCGGTGGTGATCACCAAGCTGCCGCGGGCTCAGGTGCGCACCGTGCGGGTGATGCCGCCGCGGGCCGCGCGTGACGGGCCCGCGCTGGAGTGAGCCGGCTGACACCCCCGGCGCCGACGCGTGCGATGCCCGGGTTACGCCGCCCCCGGCGCCGACGCGTGCGAGGCCCGGGTTACGCCGCCCCCGGCGCCGACGCGTGCGAGGCCCGGGTTACGCCGCCCCCGGGGTGACCCGGTAGGCGTCGAAGACGGCGTCGATGTTGCGCAGGCGGTTGATCGCCTGATCCAGCGTGCGGGTGTCCCCCACCTCGACCACGAACCGGTTCTTGACCATCGGGTGGTTGACCGTGCAGCGCGCCTCGAGGATGTTGATGCCGGCCTCGGCGAAGGTCCGGGACATGTCCTCGAGCAGGCGGTGGCGATCCCAGCCGTCCACCTCGAGCTCGACCCGGAACGAGGTCTCCGCATCGCCGTCCCAGGCCACCTCGGTGAAGCGGTCGGGGTCCTTCTTGAGCACTGCGACGTTGGGGCAGTCCTCGCGGTGGATGGTGATGCCGCGTCCCAGCGAGATGTAGCCGACGATCGGGTCGCCCGGAACGGGGCGGCAGCATTTGGCCAGGCGCAGCATGACCTCGTCGATCCCGTCGACCGCGATGCCGTACCGCGACGACGAGGTGGTCGGTCGGGAGCGGCGGCGGCGGGTCTGGAGTAAGTCGTCGGTCGCGGTCGGCTCGGACTCGGCCGCCTCGCCCTGTTTCAGGCGCTGCAGGAGCTTGTTGACAACGACCTTGGGCGAGATCTTGGCGCCACCGAGAGCGATGTAGAAGTCGTCGCCCTTGCGGAAGCCCATCTCCCGGATCACGTCGGCGAGCAGCGGTGAGCCGACGAGCTTCTGCGCGGGCAGGCCCTGCTTCTTGAGCGCCTCCTGCAGCAACTCGCGACCGGAATGCTCGGTGTCCTTGCGGGATTCGGCCTTGAACCAGGCCTTGATCTTGTTGCGCGCACGGGTGGTGCGGACCAACGCGAGCCAGTCACGTGAGGGGCCGCGCTCCCGCTTGGAGGTCAGCACCTCGACGATGTCGCCGGAACGCAGCTGGTAGGACAGCGGCACGATCTTGCCGTTGACCTTCGCCCCGACGCAACGGTGGCCGACGTCGGTGTGGATCTCGTAGGCGAAGTCGAGCGGAGTCGCGCCGGCGGCCAGTGACTTGACCTCGCCCTTCGGCGTGAACACGAAGACCTCGTCCTCGAACAGGTCGACCTTGAGCGTCTCCATGAACTCGCGCGGATCGGACAGCTCCTGCTGCCAGTCGAGCAGCGACCGCAGCCACTTCAGCTTGTTGTCGGACTCCTTGAGCTTCGGCCCGCGGTTGCCGTCCTCCTTGTACATCCAGTGGGCGGCAATCCCGAACTCGGCCAGGTCGTGCATCTCCCGCGTGCGGATCTGGATCTCCAGCGGCCTGCCCTCGGGCCCGATCACCGTGGTGTGCAAGGACTGGTACATGTTGAACTTCGGCATCGCGATGAAGTCCTTGAACCGCCCCGGCAGCGGCTTCCACAGCGAGTGGATGACGCCCACCGCGCCGTAGGTGTCCTTCACCGAGTTGACGATCACCCGCATCGCGGTGAGGTCGTAGATCTCGTTGAACTCGCGCCCCTTCTTGGTCATCTTCGCGTAGATCGAGTAGAAGTGCTTGGCGCGACCGGAGATCTCCGCGTCGATCCCCAGCTCCGCGAGCTCCTTGAAGAGGTACTCGCCCGCCTGGTTGACGTAGCGCTCACGCTCGGCCCGTTGCTGAGCCACCAGGCCCTTGATCTCTTTGTACTTGCGCGGATGCAGGGTCTGGAAGGCGAGGTCCTCGAGCTCCCATTTGATCGCGTGGATGCCGAGCCGGTGGGCGATCGGCGCGTAGATGTCGAGCGTCTCGCGCGCCTTCTCGATCTGCTTCTGCTTGGGCATCGCGCCGATCGTGCGCATGTTGTGCAGCCGGTCGGCGAGCTTGATCAGGATGACCCGGATGTCGGAAGCCATCGCCACCATCATCTTGCGGTAGTTCTCGGCCTGGGCTTCGTCGCGAGACTGGAAGGTGAGCCCGGTGAGCTTGGTCACGCCGTCGACCAAGCCGGCGATCTCCTCGCCGAAGGCCTCCTGCACCTCCTCGAGCGAGGCCGAGGTGTCCTCGACGGTGTCGTGGAGGAGCGCCGCGCACAGCGTCTCGGTGTCGAGGCGCATGCCGGCGCAGATCTTGGCCACGCCGACGGGATGGATGATGAAGTCCTCGCCGGATTTGCGCCGCTGGTCGGCGTGGTGCACGCAGGCGTAGACGAAGGCCTCGACCACGCGGTCGCGGTCGATCGTCACCGCCGCCTGGTCCTGGTGCTCCTCGATGATCGCGAACAGGTCTCCCAGCAGCCGCTGCTCGGCCTCGGTCAGCTCGACCTCGCTGACCGCTTGCGTGGCGGCGGGATGCTCGACGCTGTCGACGGGCGGCCGCGCGTCAGGCACGAGTTGCGCGCCGGCTCGGACGCCCTTGCGGTTGGCGGCCTTCACCGTCCCGGCGCCCGCGGGCGCGGTGGTCTTCTCGGCGGACGCCTTGCTCCCCGACGCGGCAGCAGCCTTCTTGCCGCTGGCGTTGCGGCCGCGGCTCAGGCGCTTGGCGGGAGATTTGCGCTGCTCAGGTATAGCCGTCCGTCCTCATATCGCTTGGCGTAGACCCGATAGGCGGGCGAGCGTTCCAGTTGGGTCTGGATCCCACTCGCGATCGCCAGGGCCGGCAGATCCCGATCGAGGCTGACGAGCTTAAGCTCCGCGAGAACTCTGATCAACCGGCTCGCCAGGCGGGGGGAGCGGGCATGCGATCCGTCGCCGCGGAGCAGTTGCTCGAGCTCCTCACCGGCCACCCGCTCCCGGAGCCTCAGGCTCCGATAGAGAGCGACGAGCGAAGTGCGGAGACCGTACTCCAACTCATGCATCTGCTCTGTAAAGCGTAGCTCAGGCTCGCCCCAGGCCAGATGCACGAACCCCTGACCGTGGCGCAAGGTCGCCTCGGCTGCGGAACACCAGGGCGGATCGAGCGCGACGAGCTGACGGAAGCCGTCGGCCGGAGCGGGGTCGCGCTCGAGGGCGGCGTAGGACGTCAGCGTGAAGCCGCCGGTCCGGGCCTCGAGGCCGCCACGGCGCCGGGGAACGTCGGCGCACACTGCGAGCACCTCGCCGCCGGCGCACAGGGCGTCGCGGAGAATGCCCAGCGGGCTCTCGCCGCGGCGGTCGAGCAGGACGCGAGTGGGGGTGTCGGCGGGCGCTCGACCACCCCGAGCGGTGTGTGGGGCCCCGGCGGGTGGCGGCGCTGGCGCAACCTCCCGCTCGAGGTCGGCCAGGACCGCGCCGAGGTAGTCCTCCGGCTCGCCGAGCACCGCGATCTGCCCCGCCTCGCACGGGCGGGCGCTGCAGAGCAGCAACCGCGGCTCGATGGTGCCGTTCCAGACGTTTCGCTCCAGCCGGAAGGTGGCGTCGAGCCGCTCGCCGGTGGCGCTTCCGGGCACCCGTCCGTCGCAGCCGAACGAGACCGCGCGCGAGCGGGCGCCGGCCGAGCTCACGGAGAAGCTGGCGTGACGGCCCTCCCCCATCGGCCGCACGTTGTCGAACCGAGCGCACGGCAGCAGCACGCGGCTGCGTGGGTTCTCCATGCCGCACGGCTCGAGCAGGGTGAGCTCCTCGGCGAGCCCGAGCCCGAGCTGCGCGCCCGAGACAACAGCATCGACCCGCTCCACCGGCTGTCGAAGCTCGGGAGTGAGCGCGTGATCCGCGTGCCGTTCGATCGCGGCGCGCAGATCCTCGATCCGCTCGGGGGCCACGGTCAGACCCGCGGCGGCGCGATGGCCGCCATAGCGGATCATGTGCTCGCCTCCGGCGTGAAGTGCGCCGAGCAGGTCAAAGCCGGGGATGCTCCGGCCCGAGCCCTGCGCCGGCTGCTCACCCGCCAGGGCAATGAGAATCGTCGGCCGGTGGTAGCGCTCGACGATGCGCGAGGCGACGATCCCGATCACGCCGGGATGCCACCCCTCGCTGCAGAGGAGGAACGCGTTGCGCTCACCGGCCTCGGCGACCAGTCGCTCGGCATCCCAGGTGATCCGCTCCTCGACGGCCCGGCGCTCGCCGTTGCAGCGATCGAGCTCGCCGGCGATCTCGCGGGCGCGGCCAGCGTCGGCGGTGAGCAACAGCTCGAGCCCCGCATCGGCCCGATAGAGACGGCCGGCGGCGTTGATTCGGGGGGCAAGGCGGAAGCCGAGAGCCCCCGCGTCGATGCCGCTCGGGTCGCAGCGCGACACCTCCATCAGTGCGCGCAGGCCGAGCTTGGAGGTGTTGGCCAGCGCGTGCAGGCCATCGCGGACGAGGCGGCGATTCTCGCCCAGCAGCGGAACGAGATCGGCGACGGTGGCGAGCGCGACAAGGTCGAGGTCCTCGTCGGCGGTCGGAGCTTTCAGGGCCTGGGCCAGCTTGTAGGCCACGCCGGTGCCGCACAGCTCGGGGCACGGATACCCGCACACCGCCGGGTGAACGAGCACGCAGTCGGGGAGCTGGCCGTCGGCGCGCGGGGCGTGGTGATCGCTCACCACCACATCGATCCCGGTCGCGCGGGCGTGCGCGACCTCCTCGACCGCCGTGATGCCGCAGTCGACGGTGATCAGCAGCCCGGTGTCACGGTCGCGGAGCCGCTCGACCGTCGCCGCCGAGAGTCCGTAGCCGTCCTCGAGCCGGCTGGGGAGAAACCACGACACGGTTGCGCCGACCGATCGCAGGGCCCGGACCATGATCGCGGTGGCGCACACCCCGTCGACGTCGTAATCGCCGTGGACGACGATGCGGCTGCCGGCCTCGATGTGGCGGTTGATCACAGCCACCGCCTGGTCCATGCCGGCGAAGGCGCCGGGGTCGTGCGCCTCCGTGGGGTGCAGGAACTCTCGCGCCGCGGCTGGATCGGCCAGGCCGCGGCGGACGAGGATCTGCGCGAGCACGTGGCTGACCCGGAGCGAGCGCTCGAGCGCCAGCGCGGCCTCGAGGTCGTACGGCGGCAGCTCGACCCGGGGGTCGGGGCGGGTCGGCCGGGCGGGTTGCGGCGCCGCCGGCGACGCGGGCTCGGGCTCGGGCTCGGGAAGGGCCCGAAGCTGCGCGGCGGACGGCGGACCCACGAGCGTGGTCGGCAAGAGAGCGGCCTCGGCCATGGCCGCAGCGTAGGTTGCGCGCCCGACAGATCGACGGCGGAGGCGGGATTACGTGTCAGAGACGGCGCGCGGCGTCACGGTGTTGGCACACGCGGGGCGAGCCCGGGCCGCAGGTCGGTGGGGTCTTGGGAGATCTCTGTGTCTATGGGACAGAAATCGCCCAAGACCCTCTGGGCCCACGACCGTTGGGCGAGGCGATCCACCGGGGTCCCGGCCTCACGGTGTCGTAGAAAGGCAGAAAGGCCGCGCGCCTACGTCAGCCCAGGCCGCCCCGGAGCACCGGCGCGCTCGCGCCGGAGGCCCTCGTAGTACACGATCGCTATGCCGATCAGAGCGCCGGGGATGGCCTCGAGGGCGGTGCTGATGTTGGTATCGTGGCGCCCGGGGACGTGGAAGCCGTTGATGATGAGGCCGAACAACACGGCACCGATCAGGGCACCGATGAAGGCGCCGACAATGCCGCCCCAGAAGTGGTCGGGCAGCCAGATGGTGAAGTGCCAGAGCGCGAGGCCCATCATGACCCAGGCGAGCATGCCCATCAGCGACGTCTCCCGTGTCGGCGGTTGCGGGAACGGGACTTGGAGGCGGCCTTCGGCTTGCGCACGGGTGCCACGCCCTCGTTCTCGGCGATGTCTGGAGCCGGCGTGACGCCACCGGGTACGGCGTCGCCCGGCGTGACGCCCTCGGGGGCAGCGTCGCCGCCGGGTTTGGGGCCGCCAGCGCCAGCGCCACCGGCGCCGGCGGGGGCGCCGTCTCCTGGGGCCGACGCCGGTGCAGCCGGGGACTGCGGCCGTCCGGCGGGAGCCTGCGGGCGCGCCGCGCCCTTGCCGCCACCGCGCTTGCCGCCGCCACCGCCCGCAGCGCGTGCGGGGCCGCCGCCTGACGCCTTCTCCTCCTCGTGGCGCGACAGGCGCTTGGTCAGCGTCGAGGTGCGCCGGCCGGGCTCCTCGGTCTCGACCTCGAGGTCGCGCTTCATCTGCTCGAACTCAGCGGCGGAGACGTTCTCGGGCTCGGGCGCGGTCAGGCGACCGGTGCGGCGCGGCTTCTTGGCCGTCGGCTCGATGTCGGCCGCCCCGGCGGCGTAGGCCGGGACGTACCCGAGCTCGGCCTCGATCCGGTGCCGGCGGCTGCGGTACAGGGTCTCGCGCTCCTTCCAGTGCGTGAGCACCGGCGAGGCGATGAAGATGGACGAGTACGCGCCCGAGGCGACGCCGATCAGCAGCGCGAAGGCGAAGTCCTTGAGCGTCGCGCCACCGAACAGCAGCAGCGCGATGATCGGCATCAACGTGCACGAGGTCGTCGCGATCGATCGCGTCAGCACCTCGGACATCGAGCGGTTGACAATCTGCGAGAAGGCAGCCCGAGGCATGCGCGGCACGTTCTCGCGCACCCGGTCAAACACGATGATCGTGTCGTAGAGCGAGTAGCCCAAGATGGTCAGCAGCGCGGCCACGGTCGCTGTCGTCACCTCCCGGCCAGTGAGGGCGTACACGCCGCTGGTGATCAGCAGGTCGTGCATCAACGCGATCAGCACGGGCACGGCGAACTTCCACTCAAAGCGCAGCGCGACGTAGGCCGAGATGACCAGCAGCGAGGCGATGATCGCGATCACGGCGCTATTGGCCACGGTGCGGCCGAACGTCGGCCCGACCGAACTCGAGTCGAAGGACTCCACGCCAAAGCGATTCTGGAGGGCACTGCGCACCTTCGCCACGCCGGCGGGCTGCAGCTCCTTGGCCGAGATCTGGAAGACGTTGTTGCCGAGGCCCTTGTTGGTCACGCGCTGGACGACCGGGCCCCTGGCTCCCGCCGCGGTCACCGCTGCGTTGACCTGGGACTCGTTGGCGCCCGAGACGAGGCTGGCCGTGATCCGCGTGCCCGAGGTGAAGTCGATGCCGAGGTTGAGCCCGCGGCCGCCGATGGCCAGCGCGCCGATCAGCAGGATCACGCCCGACATCGAGAAGAAGTAGCGGCTCGCGCCCATGAAGTCGAAGCGGATAATCCGCCGCTTGCCGCCCGCCCCAAGCGCCGAGGGATGGGCGATCATCCGCGAGTTGCCCATCGTCATCAGGATCGCCTGCGTGGCCAGCACGGCGGTGAACAGCGACACGAACGTGCCGATGCCCAGCGTGAAGGCGAAGCCCTTGACCTCAGACGTCGCCAAGACGAAGAGGATGAACGCGGTCATGATCGTGACCACGTTGGCGTCGATGATCGCGGTCAGGCCCTTGCGGTAGCCGATGATGATCCCCTGGCGGATCGAGCGCCCGGCTCTGATCTCCTCTTTGACGCGTTCGAAGATGACGATGTTGGCGTCCGCCGCCACGCCGATGGTCAGGATCAGACCGGCGATCCCGGGCAGCGTCAGCGTGATCGGGATCAGCTTGATCAGCGCGTAGAAGTAGAGCGAGTAGATGATCAGGCCGGCGGTGGCGATGACGCCGAGCACGCGATAGAAGGCGATCAGGAAGATGGCCACCACGATCAGGCCAACCAGGCCCGCGATCAGGCCCTGGTGTAGCGCCTGCTTGCCGAGCGTGGCCGAAACCTGCGACTCGGAGATCAGCTTCAGCCTGATCGGCAGCGCCCCGAGGCGCAGCTGCGTGGCCAGGTCCTGGGCGGTCTGGATCGTGAAGCCGCCGGTGATGACCGCGCCGTTGTCGCCGGGAATGCCGTCCGGGTAGGTCTTGAAGTCGATCGAGGGGACGGTGATGAGCTGGTTGTCCAGGGCGACGGCAAAGTGCTGGTCGAGCGTCTGGCCGAGACCGCTGACCAGATCGCCGCGGTGGGCGATGGCCGAGGTGACGGTCTGGAAGGACCTGGCCCCGTGTGAGGTGAAGCCGAAGGCGACGTCAGGTGAGCCGCCCTGATCGGTGCTCTGCTGCGGGTTGGTGATGTCATTGCCGAACAGCGAGACGTGGTCCTGGAGCACGTAGAACTGCGCGCCGGGGTCGCTGATGCTCGGCGGATGGGAAAAGTTGGCCGGGACGGCCTGGAGCACGACCGTCCCCTGGGGCACGACGAGAATCTGGCCCTCGGAGGCGCTCACCCCGGCGGGGACGCCGGCCTTCAGGTCCGCGAGGTTGTCGTCGGGCCCGGAGAGCAGGCAGTGCTGGCCGACCACCGGGGTCGTTCCCTGGGCACGCGCGGCGGTGGCGCAGGCAGCGCTCCCCGGCGCGCCGAACATGTAGTACTGAGGACCGCTGCGCGCGTTGTCCGAGCTCACCTTCGCTGGCTGCTTGGAGGCCAGCTTCACAGCGTCGTACAGCGTGAAGCTTCCGGCGTTGGGGGCTCCCGGTCCGCTGCCGCCGCCCCGGCTGATGCTCAGCGCCTGCTGGTCCTGAGTCTGGAGCTGGCTGGCCACGGTCTTGCCGTTGGCGGTGAGCGCGTTCTTCTCCCAGTCGTAGAACTCGAGCCGCGCCGTGGTGCCGACGAGCTTCTCAGCCCTGGCCGTGTTCTTGACGTCCGGCAGCTGGGCGGAGATCAGATTGGAGCCGGTGGTCTGGATGCTCGGTTCCGAGACGCCGAGGGCGTCGACGCGCTGGCGCATGATGTCGACCGCGCGCGAGAGGGCGTCCTGGGTAACCACCGGCGTCTGAGGAGTCGGCTGGCCCTGATAGACGAGTTCGACGCCGCCCTTGAGGTCGAGGCCGAGGCGGGTCTTCTGGTTGACGATGACCAGCGAGGACGCGGCCAGCAACCCAAGCACGAGAAGCAGGATGAAGCCATTGCGCTGGCGATCGGTCATCGGCTAAGGATGCTAGTGGTGGTTGCCCGAGGGGGTGAGCACAAGCAGCACTCCGCCCTCCGCGTCATCGTACGCCGGGAAGATGTCGGCCACTGCCTGCGCCGGCAGGTCGCCCTCGGCGTGAACCGCCACCGGCTTGCCCTGGACGCGCACCTCCCACTCGAGCGCCGTTCCCACATGGTCGGTGCCGTCCTCGAACTTCAGCCCCAGCACATCACGGGCGGTCCGGCCGATCGCCTGCTCGGTCTTTAGTCCGGTCAGCTCGAAGGAGCCGCGGCCGCAGTCGACGATCCGGCCCTCGCGGTCGCAGGCGAAGAACGCGGCGTTCGGGGCCGGGTAGTAGTCGTCGAGGAGTTCGAACAGGTAGGCAAACCCGCACTTCTCGCAGCCGCGGGCCTCCCGGCGGAAGGCGGCATTGCGGTCGGTGCCCATCGAGCGATAGCCGCAATGGGGGCAGATGAAGTAATGCTCGTGGGACATGCGGCGCCCCAGGATAGCGATGGGTTCCCTCAGCAAATGAAGAGTCAGACAAGGGTCAGGGGACCCGGAGGCTCGAGCCCCAGATGCGCGAAGGCGCGGCCGGTTGCCGCCCGGCCCCTGGGCGTGCGCTCGATCAGTCCCCGCTGTAGAAGGTAGGGCTCGTACACGTCCTCGACCGTATCCTGCTCCTCGCCGACGGCGACCGCCAGGGTCGACAGCCCGACCGGTCCGCCGCCGAACTTCTCGCAGATCGCCCGGAGGATCTCCCGGTCGAGTCGGTCCAGTCCCTCATCGTCGACCTGCAGGAGATCAAGGGCGTCCTCGGCCACCTCCGCGGTGACCACGCCGCTGTGGCGTACCTCGGCGTAGTCGCGCACGCGCTTGAGTAGCCGGTTGGCCACGCGCGGCGTGCCCCGGCTGCGCTGAGCGATGGCCACGGCGCCGCCGTCCTCGATCGCCACCTCGAGCAGCCGGGCCGAGCGCTTGACGATCCGGCCCAGATCGGCGGGGTCGTAGTGCTCGAGCCGGTGCTGGATGCCGAAGCGGTCGCGCAGCGGCGTGGTGAGCAGGCCGGTCCGCGTGGTCGCGCCGATCAGCGTGAACGGCGGCAGATCGATGGTCACCACCCGCGCGCCGGCGCCCTGGCCGACGGTGATCGGCAGGCACGAGTCCTCCATCGCGGGATAGAACGTCTCCTCCAGCGCCCGGGGCAGGCGATGGATCTCATCGACGAAGAACACCGAGCGGGGCTCGAGCGCGGTGAGGAAGGCGGCAATGTCGCCCTTGCGCTCCAGTGCGGGACCGGCGGTCTGCACGAACGGCACGTCGAGCTCGGCGGCCACGATCTGGGCGAGGGAGGTCTTGCCGAGACCGGGTGGGCCGGCCAGCAGCACGTGGTCGAGCGCCTCCCCGCGTGAGGCGGCCGCGGCGATCGACACAGCCAGCTGGTCCTTCAGCGCCTCCTGGCCGACGAAATCCGGCAGCCGCCGTGGGCGCAGCGAGCGGTCGAGATCGTCGTCGGGCAGCTCCTCGGGCGCGTGGATGCGGGGCTCGGTCTGGTTCATCGCCGAGCGGACCTCAGGGCATGCGCGATCAGTTCCTCGGGCTGCTCGCCGATCGCCCCGTCGAGCAGCTCATCGGCCTCGGAGACGCTGTAGCCGAGGCCGATCAGCCCCTCGCGGGCCAGGGACCGCGGGTCGTCGGCGCGGGTGATCGAGATCGCCTGCTCGGGCAGGGTCGCCCCGACCTTCTCCCGCAGCTCCACGATAATCCGCTCGGCGGTCCGCTTGCCGATCCCGGGCACGGACTGAAAGCGCGCGCTGTCGCCGGCGGCGAGGGCGGCCAGCAGCTCCCGTGGGGGCCCTCCCGAGAGCACCGCCAGCGCCACCTTCGGCCCCACCGACTGGACCCCGAGCAGCATCAGGAACAGCTCGCGCTCGTCCTCGGTGGCGAAGCCGTACAGGGCGAGCGCGTCGTCGCGGACGACGAGGTGGGCATGGAGTGAGACCTCGTGCCCGACCGCCGGAACGCGCGAGAGCGTCTCGGTCGAGACGGCCAGGCGATAGCCGACGCCGCCGCAGTCGATCACCACGTGGTCGGTCCGGCGGACGGCCACCCGGCCGGAGACGAGCGCGATCACGCCCGCGCCACCGCTCGCGCCAGCGGCGCGCGGTTGAGGTCGCAGATGGCCACGGCGAGCGCGTCGGCGGCGTGGTCGGGCGTGGGTACGGCGGCGAGCCCGAGCAGCCTGGCGACCATGCGGCCGACCTGGTCCTTACTGGCCCGGCCGTGGCCGCATACCGCCCCCTTGACCTGTTGGGGGGTGTAGGAACGTGAGGGCACACCGCGCTGGCCGGCGGCCAGCAGCACCACGCCCCGGGCCTGCCCGACCGCGAATGCGGTCCGCGCATTGGCGCCGAAGTAGAGCTCCTCGATGGCGATGGCATCGGCCTGGTGGATGTCGATCAGTTCGCACACCCGTTCGTGGATGTCAGCCAGCCGGCGCTCGAGCGGGGTTCCGGCCCGGGTCTCGATCACCCCGTCCTCGATCGCGCGCAGGCGGGAGCCGGCGCTCTCAATCACGCCGTAGCCCGTATTTGCGGTGCCCGGATCGATACCGATGACGATCATCTACGGGGACATTCTGCGTAGGCGCGCGGACGCCTCCCCCGAGCGGGGAAACGACGCCTCTCCCGGCCGGGGGAGGCCGGGCCGACAGGGTCCTACGCGCCGCGGGCGCCGACGCAGCGGGTCGAATGGCCGGCCCGCCACACCCGGTAGATCCGCCACACCCCGACCTGCTTGACGAACTGGATGCGGTCGAGGCGGTGGCTGATCGGGGCGGGGCCGCCGTCGATCGTGTCGTGGGGGCCGACGAACAGCACCCCGGCATGGCGCATCGACGTGCCGACGCGGCCGAGGGTGACGTGCAGCTTCCAGGCCAGCGCGGTCTGGACACCGTGGTTGACGGCGGCGAAGCTCGAGTGGCAGGGATAGACGCCGTTGTGACCGCCGACGACGGCGACCGCGGCCGAGAGCTGATCGAGCCGGGTGACGGCCCGGCTGGCGATCGGCTTCTGCGCCCGCGCCTGATCGATCCGCGAGGTCGAGAACGGGATGCACAGCGCGATCAAGACCACGGTTGCCCCGATGGCCACGGTCCGCAGCGTGTGGCCGCGGGCGACGGCACCGCCGATCAGCTCGGCGATCCACACCAGCCCCGCACCGCCGAGCACGCAGATGACCCCCGCGGCGGGCAGGTAGAAACGCTCGAGGCCGGGATAGCCGTCGAGCGTCATCGCGATCACCAGCAGCCACCAGGTGGCGGCGCCGGCTGCCAGGCCGAGGACGAGGCGGTCACGGCGACGCCACCAGGCCAGGGCGGTGGCGATGAGCGCCAGCACGAGCATCGGGACGATCTGCAGGTCGGCGCCGCGGCGCAGCACCTCGAGCAGCCGGTTGCTGCCGAGATGGCCGTTATAGGACTTGGCGTGGGACGCGGCCAGGAACGGCTGACCGCTGCCGACCCACGGCGGAACGAACCACAGCACGGGGATCGCCAGCAGTCCGGCGATGACCAGCACCCGCAGGCCCGGCTCGCGCCGCCACAGCCAGATGCCGTAGGCGATCAGGAAGGGCCACGCCTCGGGCCTGATCAGCGAGGCGGCGACGGCGAAGATGAACGCCTGCGCCCGATGGCCGGTGAGGTGCCGCTCGATCGCCCACAGCGACGTCGCGACGAGCATCGGCTCCGAGGTGCCACGGAACATGTAGTAGGACCACTCCTGGGTCAGCGCGATGCCGATCGCGGCCACCACGCCAGCCACCACCGGCGCCCAGCGCAGGCTGCTCCCGCGGGCGGCGACGAGCGCGCCGAGCCGGTAGCCGGCGACGAGCCCGAGCAGCCCGCCGGCACGGGCGGTGATCACCCACAGCGTGGGCGCCCCGCCCCCGAGCGGGCCATAGAGCGCTGTGAACAGCACCGGGAGCGGCTTCCAGGACGGACCGCCGCCGACGGTGAAGCTCAGATGGGGATCGAACACCTCGCGGCCCCAGACGATCCACGACCAGGGGTCATAGCTGGGGACGGTCGGCAGCACGGCCGCCGACAGCACCGCGATCACGATGCACACCACCGCGGAGGCGAGGAACGGCGAGGAGCGCCAACCCTCGACTCGCCCCGCCACGCCGTCTCCTGTCGACACGACTCAGGCCCGCGAGAACCTGCAGCGCAGCAGCGTGGCAATCACGCGGAAGCCATCCAACGCCGTTAGCTTCTTGCCCTCGTCGGTGGACCGGGCGCGATAGTGGACTGGCACCTCGAAGATCCGCTCGCCGTGCTGGACGAGGCGGGCGGTGATCTCGGGCTCGATCGCAAAGCCGGGCGAGGACAGGGGCAGGCTGCGGAAGAGATCCGTCCGGATCATCTTGTGGCAGGTCATGATGTCGTGCAGGTAGACGTTGTAAAGGATGTTGCAGGCCAGGGTGACGCCCTTGTTCCCCAGCACGAACAGGAACGAGTGGCTGGTGTATCCGTCGAAGGCGCGCACGCCGAAGCAGGCGTTGGCGCGGCCATCGAGCAGCGGCGGCATGAGCAGCGACAGGTCAGCCGGGTCGTACTCCAGATCAGCGTCGAAGATGGCCGAGAACTCGCCCTTGGCCCGCGCCAGGGCGGTCTGCACGGCCGCGCCCTTGCCCTGGTTGCGTTCGTGCTTGAACAGGCGGACGCGATCGTCCCAGTTCCCGCCGGCGAGGATCTCCGCCGTGCCGTCGGTCGAGCCGTCGTCGACGATGACCAGCTCGAAGTCGGTGGGCAGCTTGGTCTGGAGCACTTCCACGATCGCCTGCTCCACGCGTTCGCGCTCGTTGTAAACCGGCATCAGGATCGAGAGCATCTGAGATAAAGGGTCGTCTGCAGCGGGAACCGGATTCGAGCGGGGGTGCCCGCGAGGGAGTTCGATGCTAGCGAAAGCGTCCTGATTGAGAGAGGATGCGGCGATGGGCTTCGCCGCGGGCGGACGGACCGTCTAGGAGACGCCGAGCAGGTCGACGACGAACACGAGCGCCGCGTTCGGCGGGATCGTCGGCGGACTGCCGCTCGCGCCGTAGCCGAGGCTCGAGGGGATGATCAGCTCACGTCGGCCGCCGACCTTCATGCCCACGAGGCCCTGGTCCCAGCCCTTGATCACCTGGCCCTGCCCGATCGCGAACGGACCGAAGGGCTTGCCGGTCTTCCACGAGGAGTCGAACTCCTTGCCGCCCTTGTAGAGCACGCCGACGTAGTTGACCGTGAGCTGGCTGCCGCTCTTGGCCTCCGCCCCGGTCCCGACGATCAGATCCTTGGTGATCAGCTTCATGGGCGCAGCGCCCGTCGGCACGGTGACGACCGGCTTCTTCGACAGCGGCGACGGCGGCTTGGGAGTGGTCACGGCCGCTGCCGTGGCGGTCGACGAGGAAGCGGTCGTGGCGGTGATCGCCGCCTGCGAGGAGTCGCTTGCGCCGCCGGAGGGCGCCTGCTGCACGCCGGGGGCCTTCGAGCTTCCGCAGGCCGCCAGGCCGAGGGCCAGGACCGCAAGGCTCGGGGTGAGAAGTGTTCGCCTGCTCATCAGGAGGGCGTGAGGGTAGCGGGCCGGCGTCGCGGACGCGCCTGTGCCGCGGAACCCGGCTTCGGCTAGGACGCGATCCGCTCGAGCACGTCGGCGTCGACGTCGAAGTTCGCGTGCACCGCGCCCACGTCGTCCAACTCCTCGAGCGAGTCGATCAGCCGCATCAGCTTGGCGGCCTCGGACTCATCGACCGGCACCCGCGACTTCGGCTGCTGGGTGACGTCGGCGCTCTCGATCTCGACCCCGGCCGCTCGGAGCGCGTCGCGCACGGCGCTGAGATCCCCCGGCTCGGTGATCACCTCGAGCACATCGTCGTCCAATGAGATGTCAAGCGCGCCGGCGTCGATGGCCGGCATCAGGTCGTCCTCGTCATAGCGGCCGGCATCGACCACGATCACGCCCCGCTTGTCGAATAGGTACCCCACCGATCCGGGTTCGCCGAGGTTCCCGCCGTGCTTGGAGAGCAGGTGGCGGACATCAGCGCCGGTGCGATTGCGGTTATCGGTGAGCGCCTCGATCAGCAGTGCTACGCCACCGGGCCCGTACCCCTCATAGAGGACGGTCTCGATGTTCTCGGCGTCGATGCCCTCGCCGGTGCCCTTGGCGATCGCCCGCTCGATGTTGTCCTTGGGCATCGAGGCGTCACGGGCCTTCTGGATCGCCAGGGCCAGCGCCGGATTGCCATCGGGATCGCCCCCGCCCTCACGCGCCGCGACGGTGACCGCACGGGCGAGCTTGGTGAAGTGCTGGCCACGACGTGCGTCGACGACGGCCTTCTTGTGCTTGATCGAATGCCATTTGGAGTGACCGGACATATGGTCGGAGTCTAGATAGGCTGCCGGTAATGAACTCGGGAATCTTCAAGGCCTACGACATGCGCGGCGTGTACGGCGAGGAGATCGATGCTGACGACGCGCTCCAGATCGGCCGCGCCTTCGCCCGCGTGATCGCCGAGCTCGAGGGCAAGCCAACCAATCAGCTGCGGCTAGGACTGGGCCATGACATGCGCTTGACGGCGCCCGAGCTGGCCGCCCGCTACCGCGAGGGGATGACCGCTGAGGGCGCGACCGTGCTCGACGCCGGCCGCGTGGGCACTGAGATGCTCTACTACCTGGTCGGCTCGCGGGAGCTCGACGGCGGCCTGATGTGCACCGCCTCCCACAACCCCAAGCAGTACACCGGGGCCAAGGTCGTCAAGCGCGGGGCGATCGCCCTCTCCGGCGATGCCGGGATCGGCGACATCAGGGCCAAGATCGAGGCCGGTCTCGGCGAGGCCCCGGGCGGAGGCAGCACCGAGCAGGTCAACATCTACGACGAGTTCCACGGGGCGGCGATGACGTTCATCGACGCCGCCGCGGTGCGCCCGCTCACGGTCGTGGTCGACGGCGGCAACGGCATGGCCGGGCCGATGGTCGGCCCGCTCCTGCAGCGCCTCGGACTCAATCTGGTCGAGGCTTACTGGGAGCCGGACGGCAACTTCCCCGACCATGAGCCCAACCCGCTGCTGCCCGAGAACCGCGAGTTCATCATGGGCGAGGTCATGCGCCTGCAGGCCGACCTCGGCATCGCCTGGGACGGCGACGCCGATCGCTGCTTCTTCATCGACGACACCGGCGCATTCGTTGACGGAGACTTCCTCACCGCCCTGTTGGCCCAGTCGATGCTGCGCAAGCAGCCGGGCGCGACGATCCTCTACGACGTGCGGGCCTCCCGCGCGGTGGCCGATACCGTCGCTCGCGCCGGCGGCCGCGCCCTCATGAACCGGGTCGGGCACGCGTTCTTCAAGACCCGGATGCGCGAGGAGGACGGTGTCTTCGGCGGCGAGGTCTCCGGCCACTACTACTTCCGCGACTTCTACTGCGCCGATTCGGGCACGATTCCGGCCCTACTGATCCTCGAGCTGCTCGGCAGCAGTGGGTCGCGCCTGTCCGAGCTGCTCGAGCCCTATCGCTCGCATTACTTCATCTCCGGTGAGATCAACTCCGAGGTCGAGGATCCGAACGCGAAGCTCGAGGAACTGGCCGACCGCTACAAAGACGGCCGCGGGAGCTGGCTCGACGGCGTCTCGATCGACTATGACAGCTGGCACTTCAACGCGAGGCCGTCGAACACCGAGCCCCTCCTGCGGCTGTGTCTGGAGTCGCTCGAATCGCCCGAGGACATGGAGCGCCGCCGCGACGAGGTCCTCGCCGTGATCCGTTCGTGAGCGACCGACCGGCGCCGCCCGGCGTGACGGCGCCGGCGCTTGACCGCGCCGCCGCGGAGGGGATCCATCGACTGGCCATCCCCACCCCGTTCCTGGTCGGGAGGGTCAACTGCTACCTGATCGAGGACGAGCCGCTCACGCTCGTCGACACCGGACCCAACTCCGGCAAGTCGCTCGACGAGCTCGAGCAGGCACTTGGCGAGCACGGCCATGCCGTCGAGGACCTCGAGCTGCTGGTGATCACCCACCAGCACATGGATCACCTTGGCCTGCTCGAGATCCTCGCGCGGCGCTCGGGGGCCGAAGTCGCCGCGTTTGGCCCCCTGGCTGGGTACCTGGAGAACTTCGGCCGCAGCACGATCGCCGATGACGCCTTCTCCCAGGCGGTGATGCGCCGCCACGGGATCCCCGAGGACCTGATCGCCGTGCTCGGCTCGGTCGGGGCCGCGTTCCGCGCGTTCGGGTCCTCCGGAACGGTCACCCGTCCCCTGGCCGACGGCGACTCGCTCGTACTGCGCGACCGGGTCCTCGAGGTCAGGCATCGGCCCGGGCACAGTCCGTCGGACACCGTGTTCTGGGACGCCGAGCGGCGGATCCTCCTGGCCGGCGACCATCTGCTGGCCCATATCTCCTCCAACCCGCTCGTCTCCCGTCCGCTCGCCGACGAGGACGGCAGCGGCCGGCGTCCCCACGCCCTGCTCACCTACATGGACTCGCTGCGGGCCACCCGGGAGATGCCGATCGAGATCGTCCTCGGCGGCCACGGAGATCCGGTGCTCGACCACGTGGGACTGATCGACGACCGCTTCCGCATGCATGACCGCCGCGCCCGGAAGATCCTGCGGATGCTCGACAGCGGAGCGATGAGCGCATACGAGATCGCACTCGAGATGTGGGGCAACATCGCCGTCACCCAGGCCTATCTCACTCTCTCGGAGGTGCTCGGCCACGCCGATCTGCTCGTGCAGAGAGGTGAGGCCGTCGAGCGGGACGAGGACGGGATCGTGCGCTTCGCCGCCGCCTGAACCCCGCCGGCTACAGGTTGACGGCGTTTGTGCCGATGACCTGCGCGTGGGAGTGACCACCGATGGCGAGGCACCCGATGACTCCGAAGCGGCGGTGAACGGCCTTCCGGACGATCCCGACATCGCCGAGTACCCCGAGTTCGTCGACCAGATCCCCGCCATCATCTACGTCGCTGACCCCGGTGAGGACGGGTCCTGGCACTACGTCAGCCCGCAGATCAAGTCGATTCTCGGGTTCTCCGCCCAGGAATGGTGCGCGGACCCGGGGATGTGGGCCGACCGCCTGCATCCCGACGACCGGCTGGCCGTGCTCGCCACCGAGATGCAGTCGGCCGCGACCCCGATCAACTCGGGGGCGCTCGAATACCGGCTGCGCCACCGCGAGGGCCACTTCGTGTGGATCCGCGACGACGCGCGGATCGTGCGCAACCACGAAGGGGCACTGCGCTGGTACGGGGTGCTGTCCGACATCACCGCGCACAAGGACGTCGAGGCCGAGCTCGAGCAGCGCGCGGCCCAGCAATCCGCCGTGGCCCAGCTCGGCGAGCACGCGCTCGAGGGCGCATCCACCGGCGAGCTGATGCGCGAGGCGGTGGGAGCCGCGGCGAGGATCCTCGACGTCGAGTTCGCCTCGGTGTTCGAACTCGACGAGGCCAATGACAGGCTCGTCCTCTGCCAGGGCTTTGGCTGGCCGACCGAGGAGGGTGTGAGCCTGTACGCCCCGGCCGGCCTCGGCTCGCACTCCGGCTACACCATCCTCACCGGCGGCCCGGTGATCGTCGAGGACTGGGCGCAGGAGACGCGCTTTGCCAAGCCGGACATGCTCAGGAAGGCCGAAACCCGCAGCGGGCTTTCGGTGGTGATCGAGGGCCATCAGGGCCCATTCGGCGTGCTCACGGTCCAGTCGCTCGACGTCCGGCCCTTCAACCCGGGAGACGTCCATTTCCTGCAGTCGCTGGCCAACGTCCTCGCCGACGCCCTCGAGCGCCAGGCCACCGAGGACGGGATCCGCCACCGCGCCCTGCACGACGCGCTCACCGGGCTCCCCAACCGGGTGCTGTTTCACGATCGCCTCGGGCAGGCGCTGGCCCGGCTGCGGCGCCGGCGCTCGTTGACCGCGGTCCTGTTCCTCGATCTCGACCGCTTCAAGCTGGTCAATGACAGCCTCGGCCACCAGGTCGGCGACGAGTTGCTGGCCGCGGTGGCTCCCCGGCTCAGCCAGGTGGTGCGCTCGAGCGACACGGTGGCCCGCTTCGGCGGGGACGAGTTCGGGATCCTGCTCGAGGACATCACCGACGAGCACGATGCCGTCGAGATGGCCGAGCGGATCGCCGCCGTGTTCACGCGGCCGTTCGTGCTGGACGGAAGCGAGCACTTCGTCACCACCAGCATCGGGATCGCCGTGGCCCATGGCGGAGAGCTTCCCGAGGAGCTGATCCGCGACGCCGACGCCGCGATGTACCGCGCCAAGGAGCACGGCCGCGCACGTTACGAGCTCTTCGACGAGGTGATGCGGGCCCGCGCGTTCGCCCGCCTGCGGGTGGAGAACGACCTCCGTCGCGCCGTCGATCGCGGCGAGCTGGCGCTTGTCTATCAGCCGGTCGTCTCGCTGCGGGACCACTCGATCCTCGGCGTCGAGGCGCTCGTCCGCTGGGCCCACCCAGAGCGCGGACTGGTCTCGCCGCTTGAGTTCATCGAGATCGCCGAGGAGAACGGCCTGATCGAGCCGATCGGCCGCTGGGTGCTCGAGCAGGCGTGCCGTCAGGGCGTGCGCTGGCACCAGGCCCATCCCGACAGCGCGCCGATCGGCGTGTCGGTCAACCTGTCGGCCATCCAGGTCGCGCAGAAGACGCTGTCCGAGACCGTCTCCCAGGTCCTCGCCGCCACCGGGATCGACCCCAGCGCGCTCAGCCTCGAGATCACCGAGAGCGCGATCCTCACCGAGATGGAGACCGTCGGCGGGGCGCTCGGGCCGCTGAAGGCGCTCGGCGTGCGGCTGGTCCTGGATGACTTCGGCACCGGCTACTCGTCGCTGGGGTACCTCACCCACCTGCCGCTCGATGTTCTGAAGGTCGATCGCTCGTTCATCGACGGCCTTGGGATCGACCCCCGGGACACCGCAATCACCGAGGCGATCATCGCCATGTCGCACGCGCTCTCGCTCGATGTCGTCGCCGAGGGCGTGCAGACCGAGGTGCAGGCCCGGGAGCTCGAGCGCCTGGGGTGCTTCACCGCGCAGGGCTTCTGCTTCTCGCCGCCCGTCCCGGCGGACGAGATCACCAAGATGCTCGAGCGTGGCGGAGTCTGCCGCGCCGACTTCGTCTCCGAGGGCTAGCGTCCCGACTCACGGGTAGGCGGACGTCCCGGGGCGCAGCGGGGACACCGTCGCGGTGCCGCATTGGTAGGCGCCGCCTGGGATGGCGATCCGAAGGGTCGCGGTGTCGTCGGGCGGAATCACCTGCAGGGCGCTCGCGGTCGTGCAACCGGCGCTCGAGTTGATGCCATGGGTGACCCCGAGCCGGAATGAGGCGCTGGACCCCGGCGCCAGCACGAGCTCGACCACCGGGGCGGGGCCGAACAGATCGTGAGTGGTCCGCGTCGAAACGGTCGGCAGCGGGTGCCCGCCGGTCCCCAGGAACAGCACGCCGGGGAAGCCCACCGTGCGGCAACTGTGGGCGCCGGTGTTGCGCAGCGCAAATCCGAGCTCACCATGCCCGGCGGCTCCCTGCTGACCGAGGAACGAGCCCACGAGGACCGCGGCGGTACAGCGCGGCGGTCCTGCCGCCGTCGTCGTGCTCGAGGTCATCGCGCTGGTCGACGACGCGCTGCCGGCGGGGGTCGAGCTTGTCGTCGCGGTGGCGCTGCTGCTCGACGAGGGCGTCGTCTGCGCGGCGGTCACCGTCTTGGTCGACGAGCTCCCGCAGGCGCCCAGCAGAAGGGCGAGTGTCAGCAGCGCTGCGGACCAGGTACACCACGATCCCACGCCATGGTGTTCGGCCACCGACGGGTCAGATCCTTCCGGACGTCCGAGCATGGCACCATCCTGGCAGAGGTTCGATGTCCGACCGCCGCCGAGATCGACTGACCGCCGATGCTGAGCGGGCCGAACACCGAGTCGTCGGCGAGAGCGAGTCCCTGCGTGACGCAATCGATCGACGCGACCCGTTCTGGGCCCCGCAGCTGGTCGTCGCCGGGGCGATCCTGCTCGGCTTTGTGCTCCCGAACCGGGTGACGATCGGGCCGACATGGCTGTTGCCGAGCTTCGAGGCGCTGCTGCTGCTCGGGTTGGTGCTGGCGACGCCCTCGCTGCGGACCCGCCACCCCCACGTGCGGCGCTACGTCGCGCTCGCGCTGACCGGGCTGGTCACCCTCGTGAACATCGTCTCGATCGTGCTCCTGTGCCGCTACCTCATCCATGGCGGCAAGGAGACCGGCCGATCGCTGATCGGGGCCGGCATCGTCCTCTGGTTGACCAACATGATGCTGTTCGGTCTCTGGTACTGGCAGCTCGACCGCGGGGGCCCGCTCGAGCGGGCGCACCGCACCGGTCGCAGGCCTGACTTCCTGTTCCCACAGATGACCGATCCCAAATGGGCGGCGGACGACTGGATGCCGGGCCTGATCGACTACATGTACGTCTCGTTTACCAACGCCACCGCGTTCAGCCCGACCGACACCATGCCGCTGACCCAGGGGGCCAAGGTCCTCATGGCCGGGCAGGCGCTGACCGCGCTCATCACCATTGGTTTGGTGGTGGCGCGAGCGGTGAACATCCTCTCCTAGCGGCCGTTCCGGGTCGCGATCCCCCCGCTACGGTTCCTTCATGCACACATTGCCACCCGGCACCCATCCTCAGCCCCGTCCCCGCCGCAAGATCGACTGGGAGCTCGTGGCGTGCGGGTTCAGCGGCCACAAGGTCGTCGGCACCGACGCGGCGACAATCCGCTCGGAGGACCACCTGATCGCGCGCGAGCAGCCGCCGGTGCGCTGGCACCGGTGCCTGCGCTGCGACAGCTGGCTCGCGCTTGCACCGCCGGACCGCCCGGCCCGCGACCATCCTCCGGAACGCGAGGAGATCAAGATTCCGCTGCGCGGCAAGGGCCTGCGAGACAAGGTGGTGCTACGCATCATCGCGATCGATCGCGCGTTTCACTTCGTCATCCTGATGTTGCTGGGGATCGCCGTCCTGGCCTTTGCCGGCAACGAGAAGAGCCTCAAGAACACGTACTACCGCGTCCTCACCGACCTGCAGGGCGGGGTCGCCGGGGGCCCGGTACAGAACACCGGCCACGTCGGCATCCTGCACGAGCTTGACCGGCTGTTTTCGCTGCGCTCGGGCACGCTCCGCGAGGTCGGCATCGCCCTGCTGGCCTACGGTCTGCTCGAGGGCATCGAAGCCGTCGGCCTGTGGTACACCAGGCGCTGGGCCGAGTACCTGACCTTCCTGGCCACGACGATCCTGCTGCCGCTGGAGATCTACGAGATCATCCACCGCCAGTCGCTGCTGAAGATCATCGGATTCCTCATCAACCTCGCAGTGGTCATCTACCTGCTCTATGCCAAGCGGCTGTTCGGGTTGCGCGGCGGCGGCCGCGTCGACGAGGAGCTGCGAGCCGCCGACAACAACTGGGCGGCGATCGAGCGGGCGACGCCGCCGGCGTCCGCCCCGGTCACGGGTACGGTCGCCTCTTGACCGCAGTCGCCGACGCCGACGCCCTCGAGCGGGAGATCCGGAGCATCGGCGCCGAGCTGGCGGCTGCCTTCCCCTCCAGCGCGCGCCATCCGGTCCGGGCGCTCGACGCCCACGCGATGGAGCTGGCCTCCCGCGACCAGGAGCTCCGTGCCGCGCTGTTCCGCTTCGTCGACGTCGTGCCGGCCTGCCGCTCCCTGGACGACCTGGCGCGCCACCTCAGCTCGTTCCTCGAGGAAGTGCCCGAGGCGCCGGTGCCGATCGCCACCGCGATGCGGATGGCCAACACCAAGGCCGGGCGCACCGCCCTGGGCGCGGCGTCGGCGCGCGGGGTGAAGCACATGGCCAAGCGGTTCATCGTCGGCGAGAGTCCCCGGGCCGCGCTCGGCGTCTTCGCCGGCCTGTGGCAACGCGGCGTGGCAAGCTCGGTTGATCTGCTGGGCGAGGCGACGGTGACCGAGGCCGAGGCCGACCGCTACGCGGCCCGCTGCACCGACGCGCTCGAGCAGTTGGCCCCGGCCTCCCGTTCGTGGCCGCCCCGGCCGGTGCTCGAGCAGGACAGCCTCGGCCCCCTCCCCCGCGCCAACGTCTCGGTCAAGGTCTCCGCGCTCACCCCGCTGCTGCGCCCCGATGCGCCGGAGATCGGGCGCGAGGACGCCGCCGGCCGGCTGCGGCCGCTGCTCCGGAGGGCACGGGAGCTCGGGGCTCACATCCATATCGACATGGAGTCCTTGGACTCCCGAGAGGCCGTGCTCGAGCTGGTGCTCGAGCTGCTCGGCGAGGAGGAGTTCCGCGCCGGCCCCTCGGCCGGGCTCGTGATCCAGGCCTATCTCCGCGACTCCCCCGCGCAGCTCGAGACGATCCTCGACTGGGTGGCCAGCACCGGGCGCACGCCGCCGGTCCAGATCCGCTTGGTCAAGGGCGCCTACTGGGACCACGAGCTCGTCCAGGCCCGCCAGCACGGCTGGCCGGCCCCGGTATTCGAGGTCAAGGCCGACTGCGATCGCAACTTCGAGGCGCTCACCGTGACCCTGCTGAGCGCCCGCCCGCAGGTGCGGGTGGCGGTGGCCTCGCACAACCTCCGCTCGGTCGCCCACGCGCTTGCGGTCAATCGTCTCCAAGGGGCCGAGGACCGCGACCTCGAGCTCCAGGTCCTCCGCGGCCTTGGCGACGAGCTCCAGGACGCCGCGGCCGCCCGTGGGCTGCGGGTGCGCACCTACTGCCCGGTCGGCGACCTCGTGGCGGGCATGGCCTACCTGGTCCGGCGCCTGCTCGAGAACACGAGCAACGAGTCGTTCCTGCACGAGCAAGCGCGCGGCGCCCCTCTCGAAGAGCTGCTCACAGCGCCGTAAGGGCCGGCGCTCAGCAGCCGACGCCGAGCTGAGTGCCGCCGGGGGCCAGACAGCCGATTTGAATCCGCGGCCCTCGGCCCAAGCGCATGGTGAAGATGTACATCTTGCCGATCCAGCTCGGCCGGGTGAGCGCAACCGTGATCTGGGACCCGGGACGGACATGGTGTGAGCCGAAGTACGACTGAAGGTTGAGCGACCTGGTACTCGGAACCGGGCACCGATGCTTCTTGCTCGCCCGGCACTTTGTCCGCGGCCTGGTCACCGGCAGCGTGCGCTTGGCAAACGGGCAGCCCCGCCCCGTGCAGGTTATGCCCACCGTTCCGCCAACCGGCATGCCCTGAACCCCGAGCGCCGTCACCCTGGTGTACGTGGGCGCGTACGCGAAGCCCCAGCCCATCGTCGGCGTGATCGCCCCGAGCACCCGGAGGAAGACGGTGACCGGCTGCGCCGGCGAGGATGCCGAGCCGATGAAGTCACGATCGCCGTCGTAGGCGACGCTGATCGCGTGCGTCCCGGTCTGCGGGTAGGCGACCTTGCAGGTTGCGGTCGAGACCTGGCCGGCGGCGGCAAGTCGGACATTCGCGCACGAGGCGATCGGCCTGCCGCGGTCGCGGAACTGCACCGTTCCCGAGGGCCACGGAGGACCGGGCCAACTCGGGGCAACGGAGGCGGAATAGGTCACCTTCGCACCGACCTCGACCGAGCTCGTTGATGTGGTGAGCGAGGTCGACGTCGAGTCCTTCCCGACCACGAGGCGCTCCACGGGGCTGGTCGAGCCCGCGACGTTCGAACCATGCGCCGGGTTGACCACGGCGGTGATCTGCTCGGGCGACGACGTCGCCGTGAACGACGCCTGACAGGTGGCGACAGTCGTCTGGCCGGACCCCGCCAGCGCGGCCTGGCCGCAGCCGGCGATTGGGGTCTTGCTGGCGTAGAAGGCGACAGACCCAGAGGGACTCGTCCCGTTGATCACCGCCGTCACCGAGGCGATCAGGGTCACGGGCTGGTTCGTGACCGCGGGGTCCGGGAAGGTCGTCACCATCGTGGTGCTCGGGGAAAACTGGGTCAGCGTGGCCTGGCCGGTGATTCCCCCGGACGTGGCGTCCGTCGCCGTGATCGTCGGGGCGCCCAGGCTCGTCGAGCTCGTGATGGTCGCCGTGTAGGTTCCGTTCCCGTTGTCGGCCACCGGCCCGATGCCGTTCCCCAAGTCGGTGCTGCTGAACGACACTGAATCGCCCGCCACGCCCGCGCGGCCGGCGGCGAGCACCGTCGCCGTCGCGGTCGTTGTGCTCGATCCATCAGCGGGGATCGAGGAGGGCGAAAGCTTGACGGTGACCGAGACGCCGGTTCCCGCGGCCTGAGCGACCCCCGTCAGCGGCCCGAGACTCGCGGCCAGCCCTGCCACGACGACGGCGGCGATCACGCGCAGCCGCAATGGCGGGCCGCCGGCCACGCGGCTCTCCGCGGTCCGCCACCAGTGTCTCGTCGTTCCCAAGTCAGGTTCCAGTTCCTGCGCTCAGCAACCGACGCCCAGGCGACTGCCGCCGGGCGCGAGACAGCCGATTTGAATTCGCGGCGGACGTCCCGCGCGAATGGTGAAGATGTACGTCTTGCCGATCCAGTGCGGCTTGGTCAGCGTGACGCTGAGGCGATTCCCCGGGCGGAAATGGTACCGGCTGAGGATCGCGCCCAGGTCCACCGACCGGGTGCCCGGAGCCGAGCACCGGTGTTTCTTGGTCGTCCGGCACGTCGTCCGGGGTTTGGTCACCGGCACCGTGCGCTTCGCGAACGGGCAGCCCGACCTGCTGCAGGTGATGTGCGCGGTTCCGCCGACCGGCATGTCCTGGAGTTGCAGCGCCGTCACCCGCGTGTAGGACGGCGCGTATCGGAAGCCCCACGCCATCGTCGCCACGATCGTCCCGAGTACCGGTACGGACGGCTTGGAAACGGTGACCTGCTGCGCAGACGACGCCGAGCCGGTGAAGCTGCCATCGCCGCCGTACTTCACAGTGACCAGGTGTGTCCCGATCTTGCGGTACGTCACCCTGCAGGTGGCGATCGAGTCCTGGCCGCCGGCCGCGAGCTGCGCGCCGGCGCACGCCGCGATCGGTTTGCCACGATCGAGGAACTGCACGGGGCCTGACGGCAGCGTCGGCCCCGCGACCCCGGGTTTCACGACGCTCGTGTACGTCACGGTTCCGCCGACGTTGAGCGACGCCGCCGACGTCGTGAGCGTGGACGAGCTCGAGGCCCGGCGGACCGTGATGCTGACCGGAGCGCTGGCGGAGGCGGCGACGTTCGACCCGATCTTCGGCTTGAACGCCGCGGTGAGCCGCGTCGGCAACGTGTGCGCCGCGAACTTGGCCTGGCAGATGACGACCCCGAGTTGTCCCGAGGCCACAAACCCAGCAATGCCACAGCTGCCGATCGGAGTCGTGCCGGCGTAGAAGACGACGGCCCCCGACGGACTCGTCGCTGGCGTGATGGCGGTCACAGTGGCGATCATCGTCACGGACTGGTTCGTCACGACCGAGCCCGGCACCACCGTGAGACCCGTGGTGCTTGCGTTGGCGGTCTGGACAAGGACGGCGGATGCCGCCGGGCAGGGGCGTGCTGTTGTCTGTGGCGGTGATCGTCGGCGACCCGGATGTCGTGGAGCCGGTGATCGTCGCGGTGTACGTGCCGTCGCCATGCGCGGTGGCCTGGCTCACGATCTTGTCGCTGAGGGTCGGTCGAGGAGAAGGTGATGTTGTCGTTGCCGGGACGGGTTGCCGTGGGCGTCCTCGACGGTCGCCGTCGCGGCGGTCGTGGATGTGGCCGTCGGCGAGGATGACCGCCGGATCCAAGTGAGGGTGAGCCGCGTGGGGGTCCGACCGTCTGAGTCAGCGTCGCCGACCCGGAACACCGCGCCGTCGGTCGCGGTGATCGTCGCTGATCGAACCGCTGTCGTGCTCTTAAGGTGATCCGGTACGTGCCATCGCCTTTCGAACAGGCGACGCCGAGATCGGCTTACCCCCGTCGAGCTGCGAACGTCACGGACTGCCCTTCAGCATATGCCCTGCGGCGTCGGTCACCGTCGCCGTCGCCGTCGTCGTGCTCACCCCGTCGGCGACGATCGAATCGGGAGGATCCATGACGACACTCACGTTCGCCGCCGGCCCCACCGTCTGGGTCAGCTGGCCGTATCGGAAAGCGCACCATCGGTCGCGGTGATCGTCCGCGATCAACCGCCGTCGTGCTCGGGAATACGACCTTGTACGTGCCATCGCCGTTGTCGTCAGCCGACCGCTGCCATTGGGTCGCCCTCGACGGAGCCGAACGTCGACCGTCTGGCCTTCCAGCGGATGCCCGGCGGCGTCGGTCACCGTCGCCGTCGCCGTTCGTCGTGCTGACCGCCGTCGGCGACGATCGATGGATGATCGAGACGACACTCACGTTCGCGGCGGGCCCCACCGTCTGGGTCAGCTGAGCTGTATCCGGAAAGCGCGCCGTCGGTCGCCGTAATCGTCGCCGATCGAACCGCGGTCGTGCTCTTGAAGACGACCGTGTACGTGCCATCGCCGTTGTCCGTGAACGATTTGTCCACAATCTGGTTGCCCGCATCCGAACTGAACACGACCGGCTCGCCAGCCACGCCCACGTTGCTGGCATCCTTCACCGTCGCCGTGGCCGTCGTCGTGCTCGCGCCATCGGCAACGATCGACGTCGGCGAGACCTGAACCGCCACCGAGGCTGCCCCGGCCGCCTGCACTGTTGTCGCGAGCGGCCCCAACCCCACAGCAACCGCGACGGCCACCAACACGCCAGCCACCAGCCACCTGGAAACCCGGCTATGGGGAGCGCCGCATCCAGCCGCGCTCCGCGAGCAATGTTCAGACGCTCCCAAATTCGACCCCAACGACTAGGGACTGACCAGCATAGCCCACCCGTGCCAAAGCTGCTGAATACTCTCACCGATTCGGTAACGAATCGGCCCCGCCCAGGGGGCGATGTTAGGGTCGAGGGGGTGGTGTCGACCGTATCTGAGTTCATCAACGAGCCGGTGCTCGAGCTGCGCCGTGCGCCCGTCCGCGCCAGCCTCGCTGACGCGCTCGTGGACCTCGACCGGGGGCTCCCCCTGGACGTCCCGGTCACGATCGGCGGAGACTCACGCGCAGGCGAGGAGCTGCTCTCGACCGACCCCGGGGAGCCGGAACGGATTGTCGCGCGTGCGGCCGCGGCCACCGAGGCGGACGTCGCCGTGGCGCTCGACGTCGCCCAAGCCGCGGCCCGGAGCTGGCGCGCTGCTGGCGCGGCGGCCCGAGCCGACGCGCTGCGCGGCGCCGCGGCATGGATGCGCGACCGGCGCCTTGAGCTGGCCGCGCTCGAGGTACGCGAGTGCGCCAAGCCCTGGCCGGAGGCCGATGCTGATGTCTGTGAGGCGATTGACTTCCTTGAGTACTACGCCCGCGGAGCGGTGGCCTTGGAGCGGGGCCCGGAGCTGCTGCAGATGCCCGGGGAGCGGAACGAGTTGCGCTACGTGCCGCGCGGCGTCACCGCGGTGATCGCACCCTGGAACTTCCCGATCGCCATCCCCTGCGGCATGACCGCGGCCGCCCTGGCCACCGGCAACGCGGTGGTGCTCAAGCCGGCCGAGCAGTCCCCCGGCTGCGCGCAGCGGCTGCTCGAGGCGCTCCGGGCCGGCGGGGTCCCGCCGGAGGCGGCAGCGCTGCTGCCAGGAAAGGGCGACGTCGGAGCCACGCTCGTGCGCCACCCCGCGGTGGAGACGATCGCCTTCACCGGTTCGCAGCCGGTCGGTCTGGAGATCATCCGCCAGGCGGCCGAGCAGCGTCCGGGCCAGCAGCACATCAAGCGCGTGGTGGCTGAGCTCGGAGGCAAGAACTGCGTGATCGTCGACTCCGACGCCGACCTCGACGCGGCCGTGCCGGGAATCGTCTCGTCCGCGTTCGTCTACGCCGGCCAGAAGTGCTCGGCTGCGGCCCGGGTGCTCGTGCACGAGGCGATCGCCGACGCGCTGATCGAGCGCATCGCCGGGGCAGCGCGGGTGCTCAGGATCGGTCAGGCCTCTGAACTCGGCACCGACGTGCCGCCGCTGATCGAGCAGGAGGCCCAGGAGCGCGTCAGGCGCTACGCCGAGCGGGCGGCCGCTGATGGCCGGATGGTCCTGAGCGGCGGCCCGATCCCCAACCGCGGCTGGTTCAGTCCTCCGGTGATCGCCACCGACCTGCCGCCCGGCTCCCCGGTGCTGGAGGAGGAGATCTTCGGACCGCTGCTGGCGGTCGAGCGCGTGCGCGACATCGAGCAGGCTTGCGATACCGTCGATCGCCTCCCCTACGCGCTCACCGGTGGCCTGTTCGCCCGGGATCCGGCCACCGTGCGCTACGTGCGCGAGCGCACCCCCGTGGGCAACCTGTATGTCAACCGCGGCATCACCGGGGCGATGGTCGGGCGCCAGCCGTTCGGCGGCAACCGGCTCTCGGGCACCGGCACGAAGGCCGGCGGCCCCGACTATCTGCTGCAGTTCGTCGAACCGCGAGCGCTGAGTGAGAACACCGTGCGCCACGGCCTCGTCGTGTAGCGCGCGAGCGCCGAATGCCAGAACCTGAACTTCTCGGCCAAAACGCTTGATTTCCCGGCCGGGGGTGTCGATCATCGTGTTAGGCAATGGTTATGGCGCCATCAGACGCGTGGAAGCTGGTTCTGGCCGTCCTGCTCGCCGGTGGGATCGTGGTCAGCGCCCGCGCCCGCGCGCCGCGCCGGGCGATCCCCGGCTCCGAGCTGCGGCGCCTGGTCTTTTCGGCCATCGCCCTGTACCTCGTCGGTGGCCTCGCCTCCCTTACGCACCACCCGGTGATGGCCGGCCTCGTCTACGCGGCCGGGATCGTCGTCTGCACGCTCGCGGTGTGGCTCTCCCGGGGCACCGACTCCGAGGATCCGCCCGGTGGCGGCGGGGAGCCCGAGGATGAGCAGCCCCCGCCCGAGCCCGATGGCGTGCCGCGATTCGATTGGGCGGCGTTCGAGCGTGAGTTCCGCGCCTACACCGAGCGCGAGCACGAGCCTGTGAGCTCGGATTAGCGACTCAGCGACGCGCCGTTCATCCCCAGCAGCAGCTCGTGCAGCCGAGTCTCGCCGGAGAGCTCGGGGTGGAAGGCGACGGCGAGGATGCTGCCCTCCCGGACGGCGACCGGGTGGCCGTCGACGGCGGCGAGGACCTCGACCCGGGCGCCGTGGCTGGCCACCCACGGCGCCCGGATGAACACCGCGTGCACTGGCTCGCCCTCGATACCGTCGAGCTCGAGATCGGCCTCGAAGGAGCGCAGTTGGCGGCCGAAGGCGTTGCGCTTGGCGGTGATGTCGAGCAGACCGAGATGGTCGCGATCGAGCATGATCATGCCGGCGCAGGTGCCGAGCACCGGCGTGCCGGCGGCGATCAGCTCGCGCAGCGGGCCGACCAGCCCCTCGCGCTCGATTCCCAGCGTCATCACCGTCGATTCGCCCCCGGGCATGATCAGCGCGTCGATCCCCTCGAGGTCGGCAGCCACCCGCACCTCGCGGGGATCGGCGCCGAGCGAGTGAACGATCCGCCCGTGGGCCTCGAAGTCACCCTGAAGCGCGAGGATGCCCACCACGGGTGGGGTCTTCTCCCCGGCCGCTGGTGTCACGTGCCTACCAGCCGCGCGGGGCCAGCAGCTGCTCGGTCTCGAGCTTGGAGCTCTCGAGGCTGACCATCGGCTGGCCGAGGCCTGTCGAGGCGGCGGCGAGACGCGCGGGGTCCTGGTAGTGCGTCGTGGCCTCGACGATCGCCCGGGCGCGCCGGGCCGGGTCCTCGGACTTGAAGATCCCCGAGCCGACGAACACGCCCTCGGCTCCGAGCTGCATGACCAGCGCGGCGTCGGCCGGTGTGGCGATCCCGCCGGCGCAGAAGAGGACGACAGGGAGCCGTCCGTCGGCGCCCACTTGGCGCACGAGCTCCAGGGGAGCCTGAAGTTCCTTTGCGGCGGTCGCCACCTCGTTGTCGTCGAGCATGGTCAGGCGCCGGATCTCGCTGCGGATCATCCGCAGGTGACGCACGGCCTCGACGATGTCCCCGGTGCCGGCCTCGCCCTTGGAGCGGATCATCGCCGCGCCCTCGCCGATCCGTCGCAGCGCCTCGCCGAGGTTCGTCGCGCCGCACACGAACGGCACCTTGAATGCCCACTTGTCGATGTGGTTTGCCTCATCGGCTGGAGTCAGTACCTCGGATTCATCGACGTAGTCGACCTCGAGGGCCTGGAGGATCTGGGCCTCGACGAAGTGACCGATCCGCGCCTTGGCCATGACCGGAATGCTCACGGTCTCCTGGATGCCCTGGATCATCGAGGGATCGGACATCCGTGCCACCCCGCCATCACGGCGGATGTCGGCGGGAACGCGCTCGAGCGCCATCACCGCGGCCGCTCCGGCGTCCTCGGCGATCTTCGCCTGCTCAGGAGTGACCACGTCCATGATCACGCCGCCCTTCAGCATCTCGGCCAGCCCCGCCTTGACGGTGAACGTGGCCTCGTCCCGCTGTGTTCCGTTGCGCTCGCTCATCGCTTGCGAAGTGTAGCCGCGCCAACGCTGGGCGATACCTTTTGCCCCCATGGCAGAGGCGATCTTTCTCCCCGGCGGCGGACCGGGGCGCTTCACGGCCACCGAACTGGCGCGCGGGCCCTGGGATCCGAACGCTCAACACGGTGGCGCCCCCGCCGCACTCCTGATGCGGGCCTTCGAGAGCCTGCCGGCGCCCGAGGGCGTGCTCATCTCCCGTGTCACCTACGAGTTCCTGCGCCCGGTCCCACTCGGCGAGCTGGTGATCGAGGCCGCGGTGGTAAGGCCGGGACGGCGCGTGCAGCTGCTCGAGGCCTCGTTGCAGACGAGCGATGGTCGGGAGATGGCTCGCGCGCGAGCGCTGCAGGTGGCTGCCGTGGCGGCGGATACGCCGGCCGCTCCGTTGGCGGCGGCGCCGGGCCACCCTGAGGAGGGACGGAAGAACGACATGACCGCGCCCCACCGGCCGATGTTCGCGCCGGATGCGATCGAGATCCGCTTCGTCGACGGCAGCTTCCACGCAGCGGGCGGCTCGACGGCCTGGTTTCGGCTCCGCTCCGAGCTCGTCGCCGGCGAGGCCCCATCGCCGCTGCAACGCGTGGCCGCGGCCGCGGACTTCGGCAACGGCATCAGCTCGCCCCTGTCCTGGGATCAGTGGATGTTCATCAACCCCGACCTGACCCTGTACATCGATCGCCGGCCGGAGGGTGAGTGGATCGCCCTCGAGGCGCAGACGATCATCTCGCCTGAGGGCGTCGGCATTGCAGAAAGCGTGCTCTACGACCGGCGGGGACGGGTCGGCCGGGCCACGCAGGCGCTGCTGGTGGCGCGGCGGTAGGCGCGGCGGCTCAGGGCGCTTTGGGGGCGCTGCCGCGGTCCCGCCGCGGCTACTTGAGCCGGAACGCCTTGATCCGCACGTCGTACTGCTGCGCGTCCCGTGCGTAGACGCCGTAGGCGAGCGCCTGGATCACCGACAAGAGCGCGGTGTGCGAGCGCACGAAAGCGGGCGTATTAGAGGAGTAGTAGAGCCGGATCTTGGCCAGCTTGGCCACCTCGGAGAGCGTGGCGTCGGTGATGGCCAGGGTCGGCGCCTTGCGGTGGCGGGCCAGCTTCATCGTCCGGGTGATCAGCGGGTGCGGACGGCCGGCCGAGAGGCCGATCACCAAGGTCTGCTCGTCGATCCGGCTGAGCCGCCCGAGCGCCTCCTGCGAGGGGCTGGCCACGATCTCGGCCCGGAGGTCGAGGAGCATGAGCAGATGCCGCAGGTAGCTGGCGAAGAAGGCCATCTGGTCGGTGCCGGCGATCACCACCTTCTCGGCCGAGACGATCAGGTCGATCGCCGCCTCGACGTCGGAGCGGGACAGCTTGTGGGCGGTGTCCTCGACGTTGACGTGGTCGGCGGCCAGCGCCGCCTCGAACTCGGTGTGGTCGAGCGAGAACAGCGGCGCCGCGGCCAGCGTGTCGGCGGATCCGTGGGGCCGGCGCCGATATTCGTCCCGCGCAGCCTGCTGCAGCTCGGGAAAGCCCTCGAACCCCAGCGCCTGCGAGAAGCGCACGACCGTGCTGGAAGAGGTGTTGGCGCGCCGGGCCAGCTCCTCAGCGGTCTGGAAGGCGGCCTCGTCGAGGTGATCGACGATGTACTGCGCGACGTCCTTTTGCGAGCGTGAGAACTCGTCAAACCGGGCCCGGATGTAGGCGGACAGCGCCTGGTGGCCGTGGGGGCTCTCGGCGGTGGCGGTGGTGCTCGGTGATGGCTTCATTGGCAGGCGACTCATTCGACGCCCGCCGTCGACGTTCCTTCAGAGGTAGCGCGCGGAGTGGTTGCCGTGCGGTCCGAGGCCTCGCGTCGGCAGGCCGTCGAGACGCCCGCGATCGCGGCCCTGGGCGTCTCAACGAGCAATGCTTCGCCTCCCGCCCACCCCCGGTGGATCCGTGCCGGCAGACGTCAGCGCGCGGCCGACCGAGACAGCTGCAGCGGGCCGGCCAGGCGCACCGCGACCGCGGGCACCCAGGCCCTAGCCGTTGTCCTGGCCGTACTCGTTGTTCTGCTTATGCTCGACCATGACCTGGGCGATGATGTAGACGATCAGCACGTTGACCACGATGCCGATGCCCAGGAAGCAGGCGAGGAGGGCGAGCGTCTGACCGAAAGCCTGATCTGCTGCAACGAGCACGGCGAGCAGAGTACCGCACGCGGCCCCGGGTCGGTCGCCGGAGAGGCGTCACGGTGATAGCGTCGCCGACCAGATCACGGCCCGGTAGCTCAGTGGTCAGAGCAGCGGACTCATAATCCGTCGCGCGCAGGTTCGAGTCCTGCCCGGGCCACGTTGGACCTTGCAGCAAGCCCTTTGCGACAGCGGTCCAGGGGTCCGCTGCATCGACTAGCCATGGCCGTTCCAGCGCTCCACCAGCGTCAGTTCGAGGCGGGCCTTGGTCATGTAGTCCCCGACCGCGGTACAGACGCTCGGCGACGCGCACGACACGCCCCTCAGGTCGCTGTTCGTCGCGCCGGCGGGATTGGGCGTCCGCTGGATGACCCAGCGCTGGCCGTTCCACCGCTCGGCCAGGGTCGCCTTCACGCCGCTGGCCGCGGTGTAGCTCCCCACGGCGGTGCAAACCGACCGTGAGGGGCACGAGACGGCGGTGAGGGCGCTGCTGACCGCGCCCGCCGGGGTCGCGTGTTGCTCGACGGACCAGCGTTTCCCGTTCCAGCGCTCCACCAGCATCGCGGTAGCGGGGTTCATGCTGGTGATGGGACCCACGACGATGCGGCCAACTGCCGTGCAGGCGGTCGGGGCCGCGCACGATACCCCGGCAAATTCGCTGAAGACGCTAGGGCTCACGGTCTTCTCGATCGACCAGCGTTTCCCGTTCCAGTGTTCCGCCAGCGTCGAATCGTCGCCGGCGAAGTGGTAATAGCTACCCGCCGCGGTGCAGTCGCTTGTCGACGTGCACGAGACGGCCTTGAGATGGCTGGTCGACGTACCGATCGGGGCGGGAGTCGACTGACGGATCCAGCGCGTGCCGTTCCAGCGCTCCGCCAGCGTCGCTTGCAGACCCCCGCCGGTGGTGTAGGTCCCGACTGCGGTACATGCGCGTCCCGATGTGCAGGAGACGCCGTCGAGCTTGCTGAAGGCAAGGCTCGTCATCGGCTGCAGGGACCAGGTGGTGGGAGTGTGACTCTCGGCGAGTGCCTTCAAGCTCTGGCCGCCGGCAGCTGTCCCGACAACGGTGCACGCCGTCCTGGACAGGCAGGAAGCGCCGAGCAGCTCCGTCCCTGGCGCGTGGCTGATCGACCAGCTCGTGCCGTCCCAGAACGCGACGACGGCTGCGGGCACCGGTCCGGTCAGCGTCAGTGGGGCCGGTGCCGGGTCCACAGGTCGTGATTCGTAGTACGCGCCGTCACCGCCGACAGCGGTGCACGCTCCAGGCGCCGCACACGACACGCCGGTCAGGTGGGACACAGACTTCGGAAGTGGCTGGATCGACCAGCTCGATGCCAGCGCCCACGGAGCGCCCGCCAGAAACCATCCCAGCGTCACCAACGCCGCGACGGCGCTCCCGACATTCCGCACCCAGCTCACGATGCTTCCCCGTTCATCGAATACCTCCGGTCCTCGGCGCTCCAGAAAACGCCGTTCGACGGCGCATGTTCGCAGAACCCGGGTCAATCCGCAGCCGCCGGCCCGGACCACCTCGCGCAGTGGCAATCGCTCACAGCTGACCGTATTGTTGGACGGTGTTTTGGCTTTCGGCCATGCTGATCGCGGCGGTGTCGAACCTCGACAATCTTGCCGCCGGCGTTGCGTTTGGCATCCGGGACGCGAGGATAGCTGCGGCTCCGAATGTGGTCATCGCGGCGGTGACGACGGCTGCGACAGCAGCTGCCGTGACGTCTGGTGGCGCGCTGACCCGCGTCCTGTCGCCGTCCTTGGCTGCGGCGCTCGGCGCCTCGATCATCTGCGCGATCGGCGCGTCGACAGTGCTCGCCTCACTCGGCGGTGTGCGGGCGCCCCGGAGTTCGTCCGAGCCGGGGGACTGCCGCCGCCGCGGCGGTCGCTGGCTGCTCGCCGGTGAACTCGACCGCGCCCACGTGATCTCCTGTCGCGAGGCGCTCGTGCTCGGAGTCGCGCTCGCGCTCAACAACGTTGCGGCCGGCGTGGGGGCCGGCGTGGCAGGCATCTCGCCACTGGCGACGGCACTGCTCGCGGGGACACTGTCGCTGATCTGCCTCGGTGGCGGATCGCGGCTCGGGCTGTCTCTTGGCCGGCTCCTCGGCGGCCGCTGGCCGTCATTGATCTCCGGGCTGATGCTGCTGGGCGTGGGAGTGGCGATCCTCTCCGGCGCCGGTTAGCCCAGCCAGCGGTATGCGAGGCTGATGGGAGCCGACCCGCACGGGCCGGACGGTCAGCGTCGTGTTCAGGATCGTTTTCTAGTTCGGAGGGTCCGCCGGCCCGGACCGTCAACGCTCCGGGGTGCTCGGCTGCGATCCATGGCTGCCAGCGTCCGCGGTCTGATGCGGCAGGAACCCGATCGTCTCCTCGCAGTCATCGCACACGAGCCACGCTGTCAGGGCTCCGCGCTCCTCACGCCTGAGCTGCCCCGACTGGTACACGTGTTCGCAGATCGACGAGCTGCTACCCCGACCGACTGAGAGCAGGCGCGTCATGCGCCCCCCTTTCAGTTGCTCTATGGGCTGAATAGTGGAGTCGTCGCCCGAGGCGATCAATGGGCTAACGGGACCATCAGCGTTCAGAACTCTGAACGGCCGCCCACGTCGGTGATGCCGCTACCGTGCAGGCTCTGCGAATCGCGACCTGGAACGTCAACTCAGTCAAGCAGCGGGTGCCGCGGCTGCTGCCATGGTTGGACGAGCGCCAGCCGGATGTCGTCTGCCTGCAGGAGACGAAGCTCGCCGACGACGCGTTCACCGAACTGCTCGGCACAGAGCTGTCTGAGCGCGGCTACGAGCTCGCCCTTCACGGCGAGCCGAGCTGGAACGGCGTGGCGATCCTCTCGCGCGCCGGACTCGAGGACGTGGTGGTGGGTCTCCCCAACGGCCCGGGCTTCCGGCATCAGGAAGCGCGCGCGGTGTCCGCCATGTGCGGCGGGATCCGCGTGGTCTCCGTGTACGTGCCCAATGGCCGAACGCCCGACTCCGAGCACTACCGGTACAAGCTCGCGTGGCTCGCCTCCCTGCGCGAAATGGTGGCCGCCGCTCCGGAGGCGACGGTAGTCTGCGGCGACGTGAACATCGCGCCGGCGGACGAGGACGTGTTCGATCCCGAGGCCTACGAGGGCCACACGCACGTGACGCCACCGGAGCGGGCAGCACTGGCGAAGCTGCAGGCGCTCGGCCTCCACGACGTCGTCCGCGACCACTGGCCGAACGAGCGGGTCTTCACCTACTGGGACTACCGGGCGGGCATGTTCCATCAGGACCTTGGGATGCGGATCGATCTGGTCCTGGCCGGGGACGGTATCGCTGAGCGTGTGCGGGCTGCCTGGGTCGACCGGCAGGCACGGAAGGGACCCGGCCCGAGCGACCATGCCCCGGTCATCATCGACCTCGACGAGGCTCCAGACGGAGATATCGGCCCCGTCGTGCCGCCGCCGTCGGCGCCGGCCGCCCGGCGCGGTGCCAGGAAGCTGCCACAGGCCAAGTAGCCGGGCCCGCTGGGGACGACCGCTACCGGGGGCGGTCGCGATCGCGATAGACCGCTACCGGGGGCGGTCGCGATCGCGCGAGGGCTGCACGCGCTTGGGCTCTCCCGGCATCTTCGGATAGTCCGGCGGGTACGGCATGTCCCCGAGGCCGTCGGCGGCGTCGCGCTCGTACATGTCCAGCAGGGGCTGCAGTGAATGGGCGACGTCATCGATCGCCGCGTGTCGGTCGCCCACCTCGGCGAACCGGGCGGGCATGGTCGCGACGGTGAAGTTCTCGGGCTCTATCTCCGGGAGCTCGTCCCAGGTCACCGGCGCGGACACGGGCGCGCCTGGCCTCGGCCGCACGCTGTAGGCCGAGGCGATCGTGCGGTCACGCGCGTTCTGGTTGTAGTCGATGAAGATCCGCTCGCCGCGCTCCTCCTTCCACCACTTGGTCGTCACCTGGTCGGGTAGCCGGCGCTCGAGCTCGCGGCCGCACGCGATCGCGGCGTGACGGACGTCGGTGAACGTCCAGCGCGGCTCGATCCGGACGTAGATGTGAACGCCGCGGCCGCCAGACGTCTTCGGAAACCCGGTGTAGCCGAGCTCGTCGAGGAGCGCTCGTGCCTGCCCGGCCACGCGCACGGCGTCGGCGAAGTCGGTGCCGGGCTGCGGGTCGAGGTCGAGACGCAGCTCGTCGGGATGGTCGACATCGGCGCGGCGGACCGGCCACGGATGGAAGGTGATCGTGCCCATCTGCCCCGCCCAGCCGACGACCGCCACCTCCGTGGGACAGACCTCATCGGCGTGGCGGCCCGAGGGGAACTCGATCCGGGCAGTCTGGACGTACTCGGGAGCGCCGCGGGGAATGCGCTTCTGGAAGAAGGCGTCGCCACCGCCCTTCTCGCGCGGGGAGAGCACGATGCCCGGATGGACGCCCTTCGGCCAGCGCTCGAGCGTCGTCGGCCGCTCCATCAGGGCGCGCATGATGCCTTCCCCCACCGCAAGGTAGTACTCGACGACGTCGAGCTTGGTAACCGGTGCCGAGCGCTCGGTCGCCGGGAAGATGACGCGGTCGGGGCTCGAGACGCGCAGCTCGCGCCCGCCCGCGTTGATGATCGTGGCCTCAGATGCTCCCACCCCCGAAGTTCTACGGCACCGGACGCGCGGGCGCGGCGCTGCATAGGCACAGCGTGCCGGCACGAACCGCTGGAGGACCGTTGAGCCGGGCGCTCCGCCGCTGGTCCGACTGCGGTGACCACGGCGCATCTTGCGCCATGCTGCGCGCCGCCGTGTAGCGTCTGTGGACGTCCGGCCCGCGGTGAGGCGATGACCTCCGACTGCACACCCCGCTGATTCGCCCTGGGGCCGAGCCCTACGCAGCCGCGGCGGCCTGTTCGAGCGCGGCGATGTCGATCTTCTTCATCTGCAGCATGGCCGCCATCACTCGCTGCGAGGTGGCGCCGTCGGACTCGGTGAGCAGCTCGCTGAGCCGTTTCGGGACGATCTGCCAGGAGAGCCCGAAGCGATCCTTCAGCCATCCGCACGGACCTTCCTCACCACCCTCGCTCAGACGCGTCCAGTACTCATCGACCTCCTCCTGCGAACGGCAGTCGATCTGGAACGAGACCGCCTCGCTGAAGCCGCGATGCTCCGGACCGCCGTTGAGAGCCACGAAGCTCTGGCCGTCGAGCTCAAAGAGGACGGTCATCGTCGTGCCCGCCGGCCGCGGTCCGGCCTCACCGTAGTAGCTGATCTTGAGGATGCGCGAGTTCTTGACCACGGACGTGTACAGCGCAGCGGCCTCCTCGCCCTCCGTGTCGAACCACAGGCATGGCGTGATTGTGCTCATGTTGAGATCTCCTCTCGAGGTCGGCGATGGGATGAGCGCTTCCAGAGGGTCAGACGGACCACGGGACGAGAACTCATCGCTCGGCCAGCCCGAGCAGCCGCTGGGCGTTGCCACCGAGAAACAACTCCCGTGCCTCCGGATCGAGGCCAAGGCTGTCGAGCTCCTCGAGCGCCCGGACGGGGGCGATCATCGGGTAGTTGCTGCCGAACAGCACCTTGCGCCGACCGCCGCCGGAGTTCATGTAGCGGACGAGCTCAGGCGGATACCGGCGCGCGGTGTAGGCGGAGGTGTCGATGTAGACGTTCTCGTGCTTGCGCGTGACCGCGATCATCTCCTCGGTCCAGGGGTAGCCGATGTGGCCGCCTACGATCGTCAGTTCCGGAAAGTCGATCGCCACCTGGTCGATGTAGGGGATCGGCCGCCCGGTCTCCGACGGTGCCAGCGGACCGGTGTGGCCCACCTGGGTGAAGAACGGCACGCCGAGCTCGACGCACTCGGCATAGAGCGGGTAGTAGCGGCGATCGGTCGGCGGCGCCTCCCACAGCCACGGGATCGCCCGCAGCCCGATGAACCCGAGCTCCCGGACGCAGCGCCGGAGCTCGCGCACGGCTCGCATCGGCCGGGACAGATCGCAGGCCGCCACCCCGGCGAAGCGATCGGGGTGGGCGCTCACCCAGCCGTGCACCTCATCGTTGCCGATCAGCGACCCCCCGGGGGCGTGCCAGGCCGTGAGGACACCCATCCCGACCCCGGCCTGATCGAGAGCTGCCACGGTCAGCTCGATCGGCACCTCCTCCGCCGGGAGCTGACCCCCCGTCCAGCGCTGCAGCGAGGCGAACATCTCCTGCCGCAGGAAGCGGAGCGTCGGGTGCTGCATCCAAACGTCGATGATCATCGCGGGGTAGCTTGCCACCCTGGCCAAGGATCCGGAACTTGATGTGGGTGACGGCGGGCGAGGCGACGATGCCGATCGGAACTACGACGTCTGCTCAGCCAGCCAGGACGGCAGGACCGCGGCCCAGACGATCAAGCTGCGCTCCGCTCAGTCCGACGGCGTCGGAGGTAACCTTCGCGCCGCAGCGTGACACAGGACACTCTTCTCACCGGCGTCGCCCCGGGACGGCCACAGCTCGCCGGTGCCGGGTCCAAACGGCGCCGTTTCAATCCCTTCTCCGCGCACCCGTGGCTGTGGGTCGCCGTGCTCGTGGTGGCGGCCGCGATCGTGTTTGTCTCCCTGGCGAAGGTCCGGCCGGCGTTTGATGCCTATGGCTGGCTCGTCTGGGGCCGCCAGGCGATTCACCTCAACCTCGACACGAACTCCGCCCCGTCGTGGAAGCCGCTCACCTTCCTCTTCACGCTCCCGTTCGCTCTCGCCGGCCGCGGCGCGCTCTGGCTGTGGATGGTCACCTCGGTCGCCGCCGCGTTCGCCGGCGCAGTGTTCGCCGGGCGCATCGCCTACCGGTTGACCGGCCCCGCGCCGGGACGCCGGTACGCCCCGGTCCTGGCCGCGCTGTTCGCCGGCGCCGGCGTGCTCGGGATCAACGGCTACTGGCATTTCATCCTCATCTTCACCGCCGACGCCATGCTGGTCACGCTCACCCTGGCCGCCATCGACTTCCACCTCTCCGGCCGCTACCGCTGGGCGTGGGTGATGCTCGTCCTGGCCTCGCTCGGGCGTCCTGAGATATGGCCGATCGCCGGCCTGTATGCGATCTGGGCCTGGCGCGCGCAGCCGAACATGCGCGCGCTGCTGATCGGCGGTGTCGCTGTGATCCCGCTGCTGTGGTTCGGGATCCCGGCCCTCACCTCACGGAGCCCCTTCGTCTCCGGCGCGGTTGCATCCGACAGCGCGACCGGTACCACCTTGCAGAGCCACCAGCTGTCCGGGGTGTTGCAGCGGTTCATCGGGATGTACGAGTGGCCGATGCATATGGCGGTCTTGTTCGCGCTGGGCGTCGCGGTCATGCGCCGCGATCGCACCTGGCTTGTGCTGGCTGGCCTCTCCGCCCTGTGGGTGGCGGTGGAGATCGGCTTCGCCTACCACGGATGGCCCGCCGTGAACCGGTACATGTTCGCGCCCGCCGCGGTGCTGATCGTGTTGGCCAGCGCTGCCGCCGGTCGCGTGCTGGTCGCGGCGTCTCGGTTCGGACTGCTCGCCGAACTCGCTGCGGTTGCCGTCGTCCTGGCGCTCGCGGCCACGCTCGTTCCGGCCGCTCAGTACCGAGGCCGCCTGGTCCACAACGGGATCGTCCTCGGACAGCGTTGGGCGCGCCAGCTCCACCGTCTCCACCAGGTGATCGCCAAGGACGGAGGCCCGGAGGCCGTGCTCGCGTGCGGGCGACCGGTGACGACCATCTCCTACCAGAGCATTCTGGGCTGGGAGCTGGGCAGAAACATCTGGGACGTCGGCTATAGCCCGGCCGCGAACGTCCGGCGCGGCAAACCGATCGTGCTGTTCACACCCGTGTTCGCCGGCTGGCAGGTACGGGCGATCCACAGTCGCCCCGCGGACCGGGCGCGGTGTGCCCGGCTCCACGCGGTCACCGACGCGGGCTGAGCTCGGGCCGTCGTGGTCCCCGGTCCTACGGCCCGTCCGTTAGGCTCGGACCGTGCGCTTGAGAGCTGACCGCCCGATGGCCCTGGCGCCGGCCACGGTGGGCGATTACCGCGAGTTGGCCCGCCGCAAGCTGCCTCGCCAGCTGTTCGATTACATCGACGGCGGGGCCTACGAGGAGCTCACGATGCGCGCCAACGTGACCGATCTCGAGAACGTGCTGCTGCGTCAGGTCGTGATGCGCGACGTCTCTCGGCGCGAGCAGTCGGTCGAGGTGCTCGGCGAGACGCTGATGCTGCCTGTGCTGCTCGGACCCGTCGGTCTCGGCGGGATGTTCGCGCAGCGGGCCGAGGTCCAGGCCGCGCGCGCCGCCCAGGCCGCCGGCGTGCAGTTCGTCGAGTCGACCGTGTCGATCTGCAGCATCGAGGAGGTGGCGCGCGCCGTCCCCAGGCCGCCGTGGTTCCAGCTCTACGTGATGCGCGATCGCGGCTACGCCGAGGAGCTGATGGCCCGGGCCCGGGCGGTGGGCTCTCCCGTGCTCGTGCTCACCATCGATCTCGCCGTGGTCGGCGCGCGCCACCGCGACACTCGCAACGCCGTGGTCGGCGATGCGCCTCCGCTGGCCAAGCTTCTGGCCGGGCTCGATCTGGTCTCGCATCCCCGCTGGCTCCGCGAGGTCCCGATCGGCGGCAAGCCGCTGACCTTCGGCAACCTCGAGAAGGCCGTGCCCGAGGCCCGCACGCCGGCCGCCTTCCGCGAGTGGGTCGATGCCCAGTTCGACCCCAGCGTCACCTGGAGGGACATTGCCTGGGTGCGCGAGCACTGGGACGGCCGTCTGGTGGTCAAAGGCGTGCTCGACCCCGAGGACGCCCGCGAGGCAGCCGAGGTCGGCGTCGACGGGCTGATCGTCTCCAACCATGGCGGCCGTCAGCTCGACTCGGTCCCGTCCACCGCTCAGGCGCTGCCGCGTGTCGTCGACGCGGTCGGCGACCGGCTCGAGGTCCTGGCCGACGGAGGCGTGCGCACCGGTCTGGACGTGGTCAAGCTGATGTCGCTCGGAGCGCGGGCCGTATTGCTCGGACGTGCCTGGGCGTGGGCGGTCGCGGCCCGCGGTGAGGCCGGCGTGCGGCACGTCCTCGACGTCTTCCGCGCCGACATCGACGTTGCCCTCGGCCTCACCGGGCGCACCTCGGTCGCCGACCTCGACCCTTCGGCCCTGTACGCCGCCGTCGAGCCCGGCGACTAAACCTCAACCGGCTGCGCGCGCCAGCAGGCTGGCCCGGCCGCGGGCCGTGCGCACGACAGCTGTCAGCGTGTCGATGTCGTAGGCGCCCTGATAGCGGCGGCCGTTGATGAAGAAGCTGGGCGTGCCGGACACGCCGCTGGCGTCGGCGCTGGCCACGTCCTGGGCGATCCTGTCGGCGTGCTCGTGGCGACGCACCTGGCCCCAGAACCGCTCGGGGTCGATGCCCAGCTCGTCGGCGTAGGCGCCGATATCCCGCGGCGAGAGCCGGTCCTGGTTCTCAAGCAGCAGGTCGTACATTTCCCAGAAGCGGCCCTGCGCCGCCGCCGCCTCGGCCGCCTCGGCCGCCAGCTGGGCGGAGGGGTGGACGTCGTTGAGCGGCAGATGGCGCCACACGTAGCGCAGCTCGTCGCCGAACGACGACAGGAGCTCGCGGATCACCGTCTCAGCCTGGCCGCAATAGGGGCACTGGAAGTCCCCGTACTCGACCAGGGTCACCGGGGCGTCCTCCGGGCCACGGACGTGATCGCGCCCGGGATCGACTTCGTCGGCGAGGTCGAGAATGTCCTCGGCGGTACCGCTGATCTGCCGCGCGCGCAAGCCCGCCGGGAGCCGCCGGTAGGCGAAGAACAGCGTCCACGCGACGACCGGCGCCAGCAGCCCCGACACGAGCACTCCGAGCTTGGCCTCGTCGAGCCGTTCGCCGGTGAAGGCCAGGCTCGAGATCAGCAGCGACACCGTGAAGCCGATGCCCGCCACCGCCCCACCGCCGGCCAGCGCCGGGAAGCTGAGCAGCGACCGCGTCCCCTTCAGCGCCGGCCGGGTGGCCAGCCACGACGCGGCCAGGATCCCGACCGGCTTGCCCACCACGTAGCCGACCACGATGCCGATCGTGATCGGCGACGTGATCGCATCGCCGAGCAGTGTCGAGGTGACGTGGATCCCGGCATTGGCGAGCGCGAACAGCGGCACGATGACGAAGCTTGTCCAGGGGTGCAGCGCGTACTGCAGCCGCTCATTGGGCGAGATCGCCGCCTGCACACTCAGCTGGGTGGAGCGCGCGAGCTCCGGCGTCGGTTGCTCGCGAAATGAGCGGGTGAGAGAGGTGACCTGCTCGAGGTCCTCGCGCGAGGGCGGGTAGGCGCTGGTCACGAGGCCCACGGCCAAGCCGGCGACAACAGGATCAATGCCGGACTTGAACAGCGCCACCCAGACTCCGACGCCCACGACGACCGAGACCGGCCGCCGCCAGGCCGGGGCGAAGCGCAGCGCGAGCAGGACCGCGAACAGGGCGAGGGCGACGGCCAGCGCGGGCAATGAGACGTGGACCGTGTAGGCGGTGGCGATGACGAGCAGCGCGCAGAAATCGTCGACCACCGCGAGAGAGAGCAGGAACACGCGCAGGCGGGTGGCCCCGCGCGGCGCCAGCAGGGCGAGCGCCCCGAGTGCGAACGCCGTGTCGGTCGACATCGCCGCCCCCCAGCCCCGCGCACCGGGACCACCGGCGTTGAAGGCCAGATAGATGCCGATCGGGACGATCATGCCGCCGACCGCCGCCATGGCGGGGACGGCCAGGCGCGTCCGCTGGCGCAGTTCACCCACGTCCAGCTCGCGCTTGGCCTCGAGCCCGACGACGAGGAAGAAGAACGTCATCAGCCCCTCGTTGACCCAGTGGCGTAGATCCGCGGAGATCTCGCCGGACCCGAGTTGGATCGTCAGCTTCGTGTGCCACACCGTCGCGTAGCTGTGCGACCACGGCGAGTTGGCCCACAGCAGCGCTAACACCGTGGCCAGGAGCAGCGCGCCGGCGCTCGCCGTCTCAGTGCTGAGGAAGCTGCGCACCGGCGCGGCGAGGTTGCGCGCCCAGGCGGTCCTGCCGTTCAGTTGCGTGCTCTCCTCATCGGCCACGGCCACCGATTATCGCCGTCCCGCACCGGCGCCGCAGCGCCAGAGGCGGGAGCGCAACTCGCGGCCTCGACGCGCCTGCCTCAGCTCCTCTATCGTCGCGCGCCGCCGTTCTCGCATAGGGTTCATCGCCTCCCAGAGGCGGCGCGGCCACCGTAACGGCGCCCGTCGGGGACGCTCAAGCCAACTCCTTGGCGCGAAAGGAAGGACCTTGCAGAAATGAAGCTCGGAGTGCACGTCGGGTACTGGGGCCTCGGGATGGGCCCCCAGGATCAGTTGCAGGTCGTCCAGGAGGCCGAGCGCCTCGACTACGACTCGGTCTGGGCCGCCGAGGCCTACGGCTCGGATGCGGCCACGGTGCTCGCCTGGCTGGCCGCCGGGACGAGCAAGATCAAGCTCGGCTCGGCGATCTTCCAGATGCCCGGACGGAGCGCAGCGATGACGGCGATGACGGCGGCCACGATCGACGAGCTCTCCGGCGGGCGGATGGTGCTGGGGATCGGCTCCTCAGGGCCGCAGGTCGCCGAGGGCTGGCACGGTCAGCGGTTCGCCCGCCAACTCCAGCGCACGCGCGAGTACGTCGAGGTCGTCCGCATGGCGCTGGCTCGCCAGCGCGTCGAGTTCCACGGCGAGACGATCGAGCTGCCACTCCCCGACGGGCCGGGCAAGCCGCTGAAGCTGATGATCACCCCCCAGCAGGAGCGAATTCCGATCTACCTTGCCGCGATCGGCCCCAAGAACACCGCTCTCAGCGGGGAGATCGCCGACGGCTGGATTCCCACCTTCTTCTCGCCCGAGTACGTCTCGGAGTTCCGCACGCTGCTCGAGGAGGGCGCCGCCCGCGCCGGCCGCTCGCTGGAGGGCTTCGACATGGCCCCAACCGTGAACGCCTACATCTCCGACGACCGCGAACTGGCCCGCAACCTGATGCGGCCGATCCTCGCGCTGTACATCGGCGGCATGGGCTCGCGCAAGCAGAACTTCTACAACAACCTCGTGCAGCGCTACGGGTTCGAGGAAGCGGCCGGGGAGATCCAGGATCTCTACCTCGACGGCAAGAAGGAGGAAGCGGGCGTGGCAATCCCCGACGAGCTGATCGACATGGTCTCGCTGTGCGGCCCTCGCGACGTGGTGCGTGACCGGCTCGACGCCTTCCGTGACGCCGGCGTCGGCACGCTGATGGTGACGCCGATGGCCTTCACCGCCGATGATCGGATCACGCAGCTGCGGGCCATCGCCGAACTCGCCGGGTGAGCCTCAGCATCTTCCTCGGGGCGTTCGGCCAGCCCGGCCACGCCTTTCCGATGCTCGCACTGGGCGAGCGTCTGGCCGCTCGCGGCCACCGGGTGACCTACGAGACGTGGACCCGGTGGCAGGAGCACGTCGAGGCCGCCGGCTTGCGGTTCGTGGCCGCACCGGAGTACCCGGTGTTCCCGACCCGCGAGCGGCCCCTGAAGCCCTACGAGGCGGTCATGCTCGCCACCGCCGAGACCCGCGTGGCCCTGCGCGAGTGTGCGCCGGACGTTGTCGTGCACGACATCCTCACCCTGGCGCCGGCCATGGCCGGCGAGCTCGAAGGAGTCCCGGTGGGCACGTTCATTCCTCACGTTCATCCCGCGGCCGCGCCGGGGGCGCCGCCGTACGCCTTCGGGGCGCGGCTTCCACACACTGCTGTCGGCCGCGCGTGGTGGCGGATGCTCGCGCGGCCCGTCGAGGCGGGACTCCGGCGCGGCCGCTCGGAGCTCAACGACACGCGCACTCAGCTCGGTCTCCCGCCGGTCACCCGCCTGCACGGCGGCATCAGCACCCAGCTGTGCATGGTGGGAACGTTCCCGCAGCTCGAGTACCCGCGGCCGTGGCCGACCGGCACGCACGTCGTCGGGCCGGTGATGTGGGAGCCGCCGTATCACGAGGTGGAGCCTCCGCCGGGGAGCGATCCGCTCGTTCTCGTCGCGCCGTCGACGGCGCAGGACCCCGATCATGAGCTGCTCGAGGCGGCGCTGCTCGGACTCGCGGATGAGCCGGTGCGGGTGCTCGCGGCGACCAACCGCAAGCCGCTGGGGCGGCAGGTGCCCGTGCCGCCCAACGCGAGGCTTCTGGATTGGGTGTCCTACTCCCGCGCGATGCCTGCCGCTGACCTCGTGATCAGCCACGCCGGCCACGGCACGGTCGTGCGGGCCCTGTCCTGCGGAACGCCGGTCCTCGCGGTTCCCCACTCCGGGGACATGGGCGAGAACGCCGCCCGGATCGACTGGGCCGGCGTCGGAGTCCGGCTGCCCTGGCGACTGCTCTCGCCTCGGACGATTCGGCTCGCCGCGCGCCGTGCCCTGTCGGAGACCTCGCTCACGGTGCGCGCGCAGGAGCTTGCGGCCTGGGCATCCCAGCACGACGGTCCGGCGGTGGCCGCCGACCTCGTCGAGCGACTTGCTTGCGAGGGGACCGCGAGCGCTCAGGACTCCTCGGAGAACCGCCCGCCGTGGGCGCGGACGTATTCGACCAGCTCCGGCGAGTCGCCCTCAAGCCTGTCGACCGGCTCTCCGTAACACGTGCACAACTCGACGACGACGTGAGAGTCACCGACGTCGACCGCGCGCCAGGCGGCGCCATTGGCGACCCAGCGCTCGAGATCCTCGATCATCAAAGCCGGACGCACCGCTTCACGGGCTCGTCGCGCCATCGCCGGCCGGGTGCGCACGCGCCCACCGGGCAATGGCCTGAGAACCGTCGATCACCTCGTCGTCGTCGGTGACCAGCACCGGAACCCAGTAGCGGCCGGTCAGCTTCTTGACCTCGCGCCGGCCGCTCGTGACCTGGAGAAGGCTCGGCAGCGGCCCGAGACCGTAAGCCCGCACCACCTCGGGATCGTGCCCGGCATCGACGAGCGCGTGGTACGCCGTGCCGCACGGGTGACCCCCGGGCCGCGGCGCCGGCTTCCAGGTTCCGTAACAAACGTAGAGCCTCACTGACTACCTCGATACTACTTGCGTCCACGCTGGGGATCGCCGGTAGCCGCCGGCCGCCAAAACCCGGCTCTGCAGACCCGCGTTTGAAGTTGTCCGGGGACAGGTAGATGATTCACCGTCGAACGAGCGCCGCAGCGTTAACAGCGGGCCTCACCGGTACCGCCACTGCGGCGCAGGCTTTCAAGGGGCGGGCGCGCCTTGACCGGCGCGCCCGACTCCCTTCCCAGGCGCCTCGGTCTCTGGTTAGCGGCGGACGATGAGCTTCGCCTGCATCCAGGGATGGACCGCACACATGAAGTAGAGCGTCGTGCCCGGCTTCGCCGTGACCTTCAGCGTCACCTTGGCGTGCTGGACCGGCGCGATGAAGGCCGAGTCGCCGGGCCGGTCGACGTTCGGCGGCGTCGTGCTGCCCGTCCCGTTTTCGACGAACAGGAACTTGGGCGGCGCCTGCGACCCTGGGTTGGCACCGTGCTCTTTGGCAATCGTGTTGCAGATGGTGCAGTTGTTGATCTGATTGGCCGTCCGCGGCAGATCGCTCTTCCTGACCACGCTGAACGTGTGTGGCCCCTCTGATGCCGCAAGGTTGACGATCGTGATCGTCCCCCCGGACCGGACGGTGTAGACGTCGTTCTGCCAGCGGGTCCCGTCCTGGATATATCGGTTGATCTTCACCTTCAACGACGTTACGGCGTTGATCGTCTGTGCTGCGGCGCGGTGGCAGCCACAGCTGCAGCGCCCCCACAGACGACCAGACCTACGGTCGTAATGCTTGCAAGCACCCTGCGCTGCATCATCGCAACCCCTCACCCTCGGTTGAACTTGCCTTCGATACGTGACGCGAGTCGTCCGTATCGAAAGGGAATCCTATGCACAGGCCCCTGGCAGCGGGGGGTTTTTTGAGCTCCGGCGGTGAGACTCGAACCCTGCCGTGGGTACCGACGTGGCGTGCATTGGGGAGTTGACCCCGGCCGAGTAGCGGCCGAAGAAAGCCCGGCTCGCTCAGTCGGTCCAGCGGTCCGTCTCAGGCACGTACACGTACAGCGCCCCGCTCAGGTCAGAGACCTCCACGTCGACTTCCCTCGCGCACTCGGGGCAGAGGCGGAAGGCCGCGATCAGGGTCCCGCTCTCGACCTCGCCGGGCGAAAAGCCACGCTCTCGCAAGGCCGCCATCGACATCGCGGTCCCCTCAAGCTCGTCGCCCACGAGGTAGACCGCCGTGGCGATGATCCACTCCGCGTCTCCGCGCGCCGCCAGCCCGGTCCCGACGTCGCCCTTCAGGCAGCGGACGCAGGCCTCGTACGGCGCGAACGGCATCCGCCTCCGCTCGGCGGCCGTCGCGCGACGCGAGGGAGTCCTCGGGTTCCGCTTCCGCTTTCGGTCGAGCATGGCAGCAGCATCTCGCCCACAACCGGGGAGGTCATCACGCAAGACTACGGACTCGCGCTCCGGGGCAATGCGCACCAGCCCCCGATCCGCGGACCTCCCGTCAACGCCTTCCGGCGGCGTTCTAGAGAGTATGGATGCGGCCTCGTGGGCGGCTGACGTCCGGGGTCGGTGGTAGATCTGGCCGGACCCCGTCCCGGATTGGCCAGCGTTGGCGCGCACGGCTTCAAGGTTTGCAGCGTACGCGGGCCGGCAACGCACTGGCTGCGTCATGGCAGCGACGGCCACCGCCGCGATGGCGACAACCCACCGAGATCCACGCCCCTGCCGGTTGCCAGCGGAGTAGTGTGCGCGCGAGAGAGGAACAAGCCAAGCAGGAGGGTCCTGATGCCGAAAGTCCCCGCCCGAATCACCGACGACACGATCAAGGTCCGTCAACTCTCGCACTACCAGTTCACCTGGGTGGCCGGGGAGCCGCAGGCGGAGGGTACGTTCACGCTGCAGCTCGTCCTCGACGAAGGCGCCGTGGAGGAAGTGGTCGCCGTGAGTGCCGAGGATGCCGAGGTTCTTCGGAGCCTGCTCTCGCACTCCAAGACGGTCTACTACGACATCCCGCGACGGACGCTGATGTTCGGCACCACGGCGACAGGCAAGTGAGCCGCGCGCCGGACCTGCCTCCCCGATCGTGGCGGGAGCGCTTCCCGCATTGCGCGCTCGGTTGACCGGTCCCCCAGACCGATCGCCGCGACCTGTTCCACCACGTATGCCAGCTATCGATGGCCGCTCCAGCGCTCGACGACGGTCGCTTTGCCGCCGGGCGAGGTGTAGCCGCTCCAGACGGCAGTGCAGGTGGTCGGGGACGGGCACGACACCGACGCCGCCCCGCCGTAGGAGTCCAGTGTCGCCGGGCTCGGAGACGGCTGAATCGACCAGCGCCTACCGTTCCATCGCTCCACCAGCGTGCCTCGGCTCCATCCCCCGATCGCCGTGCAGGCGCTCGCCGACGGGCATGACACCCCGTTGAGGGTGGTCGGCGCGCCGGTGGGGCTTGGGGGCTGCTGCAACGACCATGCGGTTCCGGTCCAGCGCACCGCGAGCGCGCGCTGCGGTCCGGGGGTGGGCGTGTAGCTGCCGACGGCCGTGCAGCCGCCTGTCGGCGCGCACGACACGCTCGAGAGGCTGCTGCCGACCGTGCCGACGGGACCGGAGGACCGCTGGATCGACCAACGGGCGCCGTCCCAGCGCTCGACGAGCATCGACTGGGAGCCGCCGCTGATGTCGTAGCTCCCGACGGCAACGCAGGCCGGCTGCGAGATGCACGACACACTCGCCAACTTGACGTTCTGAGCACCGCCTGGGCTGGGCGGCCGCTGGATCGACCATTTTGGATTTGGGGCAGTCTCGAGCGCGACAAGCTTGAGCACGGTCGCGGCCAGCGTGATGCGCTTCCGCTTGTAGCCCATAGGACGGTCTCGTCACGCGCCGAGCAGGCTGTCCGTATTCCCCAAAGGCGGTCATCTCGGCCTGTCCGGGGCCGGCTCCCGGCTCCTGCGTTCCGAGCGCGCGCTGGTTGAGGGCGCGGCGAGTGTTTCGAGTGGACGCTGGCCGAAGCCTCACTACACCTCGGCCCGGCGCCTAATGCCGAGTTGCACGGGCGTGGCTGGGCCGCGTGGCTGGGCGGCGTGCGCCGCTGTCGGCCTGCCGTTCGAGAGGCTGCCGGACACGACGGCGGACATCGTCGATCAGTTCTGGTCTGCGAGCGGGCGGCGACGGCGATCGGACGCCGGGCGCATTGCGACCTGGACCAGCGGCTAGGATGTCCACGCTAACTACGGCGAGCTTAGGGGTGACACGGGATGAGCGTTGATGTTCAGCTATCCGCCGAGGTGCTCGACTACCTGCACGAGCAGCACACCCTGACGCTGGCGACTGCGTCGAGCGACGGCGTCCCGCGCGCGAACACGTTTCTGTTCGTCAATGATGGCCGGATCCTGTACTTCTGGACTCGGCCGAACAGCGCGTCGGCGCGCAATATCCGGGAGCGCTCGAGTGTGGCCTTCACGATCGACGAGTACGCCGAGGACCTGCGCCACACGCGCGGCCTTCATGGTCTCGGGGAATGCCAGCCGCTCAGCGGCGTGGACATCGCCCGTGCTGCTGACCTCTTCGGACAGAAGTTCCCGCAGCTGTCGCGGGGGAACACGATGAGCCTCATGTTCTTCTCGATCACGCCGTCCGAGCTCGTGTTCATAGACAATCTAGCCTCGGGCGAAAGCGCCTTCGATCTCGAGTTCGGCGCGCAGTTCCACGGCAGGAAGGTCTGACACGCACGGGCGGGGCCGAACCCGACGCGGCTGCGGCGGGTGTGAATCATCACGATTAGGGCCGCGCCGCTCGCTGTCGCATTCCCCGGTGGAGCCCGCTCACGCGAACAGGTCGACGCGGCGCTGGGCCGCCGATGTGTTGAGCGCGTGCAAGCTGCGTGCGCCCGCGAACCCGAGCGAGGCGAATGAGGTCCTCGGCTACCAGCGGCACGGCGCGCCGCGCACACTTCTCCCACGGCGCGTCGGAAGCCGAGCCGACGACGACCTGACGGACGACTTGCCAACAAGCGTGGTGCGAATCGCAGCGCGCAACAAGACCCGGGCGAGCGCCTCTGCCACCCCCAGCGCTTCCGGCTCAGCTCCGACGGCCCTCCTGGACCGCCCTCGCGAGTTGGCGCGCGGTCAGGCCCGGCTTGCGGATGCGTCGTCGACCCTTCTACGACGCGAGCCCAGCAACGGCGGGACGCATCACCTCGAAGGCCCCCTACAAACAGTCTGTCGTCAGGAATTGGTACCCAAAATTGGTACCCGAAACGCCGAAACGCCCGATAGCACGGGCGTTTCGAAAAGCTCCGGGGGTGGGACTCGAACCCACAACCCTTCGGTTAACAGCCGAATGCTCTGCCGATTGAGCTACCCCGGATGGTAGTGAGCGGGCCCACAGGGCCACTGGCTGGGACTCTAGCGACACCGACGCCACGCCGCCCCCGCGTCCGGGCCTCCCGCTCCACCTCCGCGTTCGGTGGCCAGATGTGCTGCGCCGCGTCGACGCGACAGCGGTCGGCCCCGGTGCAGCCCGCCCCGCCCTACACCGCCTTCTCCATCCGCGACACCACCTGGTGGATCTCCTCCATCACCTGCTCGCGCTCGCGCGCCAGCTCGGCGATTCCGGCGATCCGCTGGGCCCGGGTACGGGCGATGGCGCGATCAAGCCGCGAGCGCTCGAGCAGGAGGCGCGCGTGCTCGAGCCGTTCCGGGGTCGCGCCGCGACCGCGGCCGGCCAGGGCGACGAGGTCGGCGACGACCCGGGCCAGCTCCTCGTCGTCGGGCGGTAGGTCGGCCATCGGCGAGCTCAGGTGGCCGGCGAGATGCCGGGCCGCTCGGCGGAGGATGTCGCTGGTGAAGACGGCATCGGCATCGATCGAGGTCAGCGCCACCTCGCCGGACTCGGGAAGGGCGAGACACAGGGCGAGGAACGTCCGCTCCCACTTGATCGCGTGGTCGATCACAAGCCCGCCATGGGCGGCGCCGCCGACCCCCTCCGCGCCGCCGCCACGCCGGTGACCTGGCCCGCCGGCACCGCCGGTGCCGTTGACCAGTCCTCCGCCGGCCTCGAGCAGCATGGCCAGCCGGGCCTCGGAGAGTTCGAGCATGCCGGCCACGCGTTGGATCAATTCGTCCCGCTGGAGGCTCGGCGGAAGTTCAGCGAGCACTGGCCGCAGCTCGTCGAGAGCGTGGTCGCGCCCCTCGGCGCTGCGCAGATCCGCCCGCTCGAGGATCTTCTCCACGTTGAAGACGGCAAACGGGACTGACGCGGCCACGCGCTCGCGGAGGGCATCCGCGCCCTCGCGCTCGATCAGCTCGGCCGGATCGGCGCCCTCGGGCAGCGGCACCACGCGGAGGGTGAGCTTCTTCGTCGCGGCCAGGCGGGCGGCGCGCAGCATCGCCTCCTGGCCCGCGCTGTCGGCGTCGAGGCACAGCTCGAGCACGGTCACGATCCGCTCGAGCTCGCGGATCTGCTCCTCGGTCAGCGAGGTGCCCATGATCCCGACGGCGTTCTTCAACCCCGCCTGATGCAGGGCGAGCACGTCGGTGTAGCCCTCGACGAGGATCATTCGGCCCGCGCGGGCACCGCTGGCCCGAGCGAGATCGATGCCGAACAACTGGCTGCGCTTGTGGTACAGCTCGCTGTCGGAGGTGTTCAGGTACTTCGGCTGCTGGTTGTCGCGCATCGCGCGGGCGCCGAAGCCCCTCACGCGGCCGCGGGCATCGGCGGACGGGAACATGATCCGCTCGCGGAAGCGGTCGTAGATCTGGCCGGGGCGGTTCTTGGACCGCTGGGCGAGGCCGGCGGCCAACAGCTCCTCCTCGCTGAAGCCGGAGCTCCGCGACGCGCGCAGCATCCGGTCCCAGGCGCTCGGCGCGTAGCCGACCCGGAACTCGCGCAGTGTCTCCTCGGTCAGGCCACGCCCGAGCAGATACTCCCGTGCCGGCCCGGCCTCGCGCGCCTCCCACAGGTAGCGGGCGTAGAAGGTGGTCGCGCGGCCGAGCAGCGAGTACAGCCGCTCGCGCCGAGCCCGGCGCGAGGCCGCCTCGGGATCCTCATCCTCGGTCTCGAGCTGCACGCCGAAGCGGTCGGCGAGCGACTCGAGCGCGGCCTTGAAGTCGAGCCCGTCGGTCTCCATCACGAAGGTGAACGGATCGCCCGAGGCCTGACAGCCGAAGCAGTGGTAGTGCTTCTCCTGCGGGCGCACATGGAAGGACGCCGTGCGCTCGTCGTGAAACGGGCACAGTCCGAAGTAGCTGTCCACGCCGGCCCGGCGCAGATCGGTGCGCGCGGAGACGAGCGCGAGCATGTCGACCGCGTCGAACACGCGGTCGCGGGAATCGGAGGTGTAGCGGCTCACGCGTCGGCGCTCGGGCGGCTCATGGGGCGAAGGCCGACGGCACGCTGATCGCCTCGAAGGTATGGATGCAGAAGCGGTCGGTCATGCCGGCCAGGTAGTCGGTCACCCGCCGGTCGAGCGCACCATCGGGGATTGACTCCGGGATCTCTTCGGGATGGGCGCAGAAGTGGTCGAACAACGAGCGCATGACGAGTTCGATCTTGGCGCCCTCGCGGGTGGCCTCGGGACCGAGGTAGACGCGCTCGAACATGAACCGGCGCAGCTCGGTCATCGCGCTGCCGACCCGCTCGCCCTGGACGATGTCCCCGGCCTGCTCGGACTGTTCGACGAGGTCGTGGACGAGCAGGTCGACCCGCTGGGACCCGGTGTCGCCGAGGATGGTGATCGGCTCTCCCGGCAGATCCTCCTCGGCGATGACGCCCGCGCGCAGCGCATCGTCGATGTCGTGGTTGATGTAGGCGATCCGGTCGACGAGCCTGACGATCTTCCCCTCCAGCGTCTGGGGCTCCGGGGCGCGTCCCGAGTGCCCGAGGATCCCGTCCCGCACCTGGCCGGTGAGGTTCAGGCCCTGCCCGTCGCGCTCGAGCGTGTCGACCACCCGGAGCGAATGCTCGTGGTGCAGGAACGAGGACCCGAAGCGCTCCTTCAGGCAGCGGTCGAGCATCTCCTCCCCGAGATGACCGAACGGCGGATGACCGAGATCGTGGCCGAGGCCGATCCCCTCGACGAGGTCTTCGTTGAGCCGCAGCGCCCGCGCCACGGTCCGCGAGACCTGCGTCACCTCGAGCGTGTGGGTCAGCCGCGTGCGGTAATGATCACCAGCCGGCGAGACGAACACCTGTGTCTTGTGCTTGAGCCGGCGGAAGGACTTCGAATGCACGATACGGTCGCGATCACGCTGGAATGGCGTCCGAAGACCGCAGTCGGGCTCGGGTCGAAGCCGCCTGGCTGGATAGGAGCGGGTCGCCAGCGGCGAGAGGTCGCGCGCCTCACGCTCCTGGATGCGGCGCGCGAACTCCTCGGCTACGGGACCCGAGGGATGCGCCTGAACAGCGGCGGTGGGCTGATCATTCACACTGTCGATTCTGACACCGCACGCCGCCGGGGAGCTGCGCCCGCCCGCCCGCGGCCTCACGCCGCGTGCAACAGCGGGCGCAGGCGCACGTGCGCATGGTGCTCGGACATCTCGGTGATGGCGCGCTCGGCCTGGCGCAGCGCCCGCTCGGACGCGTCGGGTGCCTCGGCGAGCGGATGGCCGAGCGCGCCGACGAGGAACCGGTAGGACTCCTCGTCGAGCGGGAACGCGGCCGACTCACACGAGCTGCAGACCACGCCGCCGGCCGCGGCCGCGAAGCCGCGCAGGTGCTCCGTCTCGCCGCACGAGGCGCAGGCGGCCAGCTGGGGCACGATCCCGGCGGCCAGCAGCAGCTTCATCCGGAACGCGAGCCCGTTGGCGGTGCGGGCCTGGCCGGCGTCGCGATTGAGGAGGGCCAGCTCGTTGGCCAGCAACCGGAAGACCTCGGGGTGAGGGTCGGACGTCTCAAACAGGCGCGTGACGGCGTCGCAGGCGCGAGCGGCCGCATCCAGCGTCGCCGCCTGCTCGCGCAGCGATCCGTGCGTGGCCACGGTGTCGACGGCGGTGACGGTGAACAGATCGCCGCGTCCCTCGTACAGCACGGTCCGGACCTGGAAGAACGGCTCGAGCCGGGCGCCGAAGCGGCTGCGAGCCCGGCGGACGCCCTTGGCGATGGCGCCGATGCGCCCGTGCAGCGGCGTGTAGAGATGCAGGATCCGGTCGGCCTCTGCGTAGCGGATCGAGCGCAGCACGATCGCCTCGGTCTTCAACGTTCCGGGCACGGTCCTCCTCGCCCCCCGCCCCGCCACGGGCACTGTCGGGCGACCCACCGCGGGCACTGTCGGTCCACCCGCCACGGGCACTGTCGGGAGACCCGCCGCGACTGGCGCGGGACCGCCCAGGGCATTGCTATACTTTGTGAAGTTATGAAGCCTGTCACCGTGTACACGACCGACCAGTGCTCGCGCTGCGTGACCGCCAAGTCACTGCTCGCCAAACGCGGTGTCGGTTATGAAGAAATCAATCTGGCAAAGGACCCGGACGGTCGCGCGGAACTGGCGCGGCAGACCGGAATGATCACCTTCCCTCAGATCGTCATCGGCGACGAGACAATCGGGGGCCTCGAGGATCTGATCGCGGCGGATCGCGCCGGCCGTTTGAAGATGCTCGTGGCGGCGTAGGTCGCCGCCACGACCACCCTTCCGCTAGCGCGAGCGCCGCACCCGCGGTCGCGGCTGGCAGCGCTCGCACACGTACGTCCCGCGACCGCCGACGACGAGCTTCCGGATCGGCGTGCCGCACCGCGGACACGGTTCCCCGGCCCGCAGGTGGACGAGGAAGCGGTCCTGAAACGAGCCGCGCGCGCCGTCGACATGACGGAAGTCGTCGATCGAGGCGCCCTTGGCGGCGATGCCCGCGCGGAGCGCCTCCTCGATCCCCTCGCGCATCCGCTCCCACTGCGTCGCGGTGAGCCGGCCCGCGGGCCGCAGCGGATGGACGCCGGCTCGGAACAGCGCCTCATCGGCGTAGATGTTGCCGACGCCGGCGATCCGGCGCTGGTCGAGGATGAACGCCTTGACCGGCGCGGTCCGACCTCGCGCGGCACTGCGCAGATAGGCGGTGGTGAACGCCTCCGTCATCGGCTCGGCTCCGAGGCGCACCGCGAGGTACTCTTCGCGCGCCGCTCGCCCCACCAGCAGATCGCCGGTGCCGAAACGGCGGGGATCGACGTAGGCCACGCGGTGGTCCTCATCGAGCGCGAGCCGCACCCGGGTGTGCGGCGGGTCGGCCGCCGGATCGAACAGTAGCGTGCCGGTCATTCGCAGGTGAATCAGCAGGTGGAGGTCCCCGGAGAGCTCCCAGATCAGGTATTTCCCGGCGCGGGCGACCCGCTCGACCCTCCTCCCCACGAGCTCGCGCTCGACCGTCGCGGGCGGGACCGGCCGCGTCCACCGTGGGTCGCGAATCTCGGCCGTTTCGATCATCCGCCCCTCGAGATGCGGCGCTAGCTGGCGACGGATCGTCTCGACCTCGGGGAGCTCGGGCATTGCGATCCGGTCCTAGATGAACGGCCGGCCCGGGAGACCCGGAGCGTCGCGCTGGACGAGCCACCGCAGCACGCTGGCGCCGACGTCGGCCATCGGCCCGTCGTGGCGCCGTGATCCGTGGCCCGGGAACACGGCGAGCAGCGGCACGTGCTCTCGGGTGTGGTCGGTGTGGGCGGCGGTGACGTCGCAGCCGTGGTCGGCGCTCAGCACAAGCAGATCGTCGGGTCTGAGCGCGTCGAGCCAGCCTCCGACCGCCTCGTCGATCAGCACCAGGGCGGCACGAAAGCCCTCGACGTCGTGGCGGTGGCCGTAGATCTGATCGGTCTCGATCAGGTTGGTGAACACGAGACCCTCGCCGAGGCTCTGCACGAGCTTCGAGGTCTCGGCAATCGCCTGCGAGTTTGTCGCCCCGGGATGCTGCTGGTCGATCCCGATCCCGGAGAACAGCTGGCCGACCTTGCCGACCGAGTGCACCGGCACACCGGCCTCCTGGCACTCCTCCAGGTAGCTGCGGCTGGGCGGGGGAACCGAATAGTCGCGGCGACCGTCGGTGCGGCGGAAGGCTCCCGGCGGCCCGGTGAACGGGCGGGCGATCACCCGACCGAGCGCGTGCTCCCCGGGGAGCTCGGCACGGACCCGGCCGCAGATGTCGTATAGCTCCTCGGTGGAGACGACCTCGTCGTGGGCGGCGATCTGCAGCACCGAGTCCTGGCTCGTGTAGACGATCAGCGCACCGGACTCGAGATGGCGCTCTCCGAAATCCTCGATCACCCCGACCCCGTTGTAGGGCTGGTTGCAGATCACTTCGCGTCCCGACGCGGCGGCGACGAGCCGCACGACATCGTCGGGAAAGCCGTCGGGATAGGTCGGAAAGCGCCGCGGGGCGACGACGCCCATCAGTTCCCAATGGCCGGCCGTCGAGTCCTTGCCCGGCCCGAGCGGGTGCAGGCGGCCGTGGAGGACCGGCTCCGGGCTCGGAGGGACCCCGTCCAGGGGCAGGATCGAGCCGATCCCGAGGCGCTCCAGGACGGGTAGGCGCAGGCCGCCCGCCGCGGCGGCGAGGTGACCGAGCGTGTTCGCGCCGGCGTCGCCGTAGTCGGCGGCATCAGGCAATGCGCCGACGCCGCAGGCGTCGAGCACGACGACGAAGGCGCGGCTCACGCCTGGTCTGCCGGGGTTGGGCGACGCGGGACAGGCACGGCGGGGGGCACACCGGGATTCTGGCAGCCGGGCCGGAGTCCGGGCCCGGCCCGCGACAGGTCAGTCCTCGCCGTCCCAGTAGTCGAGCGGCTCGACCCGCATGATCAGGTTCAGCCCGCGGAAGGAGACCTTATGCGAACGCGGGTAGTAGCAGATGTCTCCCGGCTCGCGCGGGCCATAGGCGAGGTAGGTGAGGCCCGGCGGCCCGGCCCGGAACACGTGGGCGACACCGGTGCCCGCGGGTCGGGCCACGACGGTGCCCGGCCTGACCGCGGTCACGTCCTCATCGAGGATCAGGGAGCCCTCGCCGGCCAGAACGATGAAGATCTCCTCCTCCAGCGTGTGGCAGTGCTGAGCGGTTGACTCCTTTCCCGGCGCGACCTCGACGTGCTGCAGGCCGGTGCTGAGTGAACCGACAGCGCGCCCGAGATTGCGCCGGATCCGGACCACGCGTGGACGCTCCAACCGCTGAGGTTCGACGTCGGCCAGGTTCACGATCGTGGCCGGGCGCTCGCCGAGCTCGGAGGGCAGTGCAGGCGGACCGAGCTCGGCCTCGCGAACGAACTGGATCGGCGTGTGGTTGACGGCGCCGGGCACGGTTTCGACCGCGCGGTTGCCGAGCACCGTGATCCCGATGCGGGGCATGCGGGCCAGCTCGTCGCGTTCGCGCGGGCCGAAGGCGAGCATGTCGAGCGCCTCGCGAGCGTGCACGCTGTGGGCTCCGCGGCCGGCCAGGTAGACGATGCAGTCACCCTCACGGATCTCGCTCGCCCGTTCCTTGTGCAGTGAGACGCCCCGGCCGCCGAGCACGTAGAAGATCTCCTCCGAGCGCCCGTGCTCGTGCAGCGGGGTCGACCAGGCACCGGCCGGGATCTGGATCCGCCGCACCCCGACCCTGACCGACCCGGCCGCCTCACCGAGGGCGGTCCAGCGGCCCCGGAGGTGACCGACGTCGTACTCAGCCGCCGGAGCCTCGTCGAGGTGCGTGATCCCCATGCCGGCTACTCGGCCTTGATCTGTGCGCGAGGATGCGAGTCGAAGTAGACATCGCGCAGCCGCTCGGCCGAGAGATGCGTGTAGATCTGCGTGGTGCCGATGTCGGCGTGGCCGAGCATCTCCTGCAGCGAGCGCAGGTCGCAGCCCCCGGCGAGCAGGTGGGTGGCGAACGTGTGACGCAGCGTGTGCGGGCTCATCCGATCCTCGAGCCCGGCCGTGCGCGCATGGCGCTGGACGATCTTGTATAGCCCCTGGCGGGAGAGCCCGCCACCGCGGAGGTTGACGAACACGCGGGGCTCCTCGCGCAGGCCGACGAGGGCCGGGCGTCCACGCGCGATGTAGGCCTGTAGCGCGGTGATCGCCTTGCTGCCGATCGGCACCAGCCGTTCCTTGGAGCCCTTGCCGTGGGTGCGCAGGACCCCGGCCTCGAGGTCGAGCGCCGAAAGCTGGAGGTTGATCGCCTCCGAGGCCCGCAGCCCGCAGGCGTACATCATCTCCAGCAGCGCCCGGTCGCGCAGCGCGGCCGGCGAGTTGCCCTTCGGCTGGCTGAGCAGGCGGCCGACCTCGTCGCGGCTGAGGACCTTGGGCAGGCGGCCGGAGGCCCGCGGTGGCCGTAGCTCAGTGGTCGGGTCGGTGTCGAGGATCTGCTCGCGTCGCAGGTAGCGATAGAAGGAGCGCAGACAGGCGATCTTGCGCTGCAGGGTGGCCGGGGCAACCGGTGGTCGCTCGTTGGCGCCCTCAGCAAGCTCTGAGACGAACGCGGCCAGGTCGGCCGGCTGCACCTGCAGCGGGTCGACGCCGCGACGCCCGAGGAACAGCCCGAACTGCTGCAGATCCGAGCGGTAGGCCTCGAGCGTGTTGCGGCTGAGCCCGCGCTCGAACTCGAGGTAAGCGACGAAGTCGAGGGTCAGCTCGGTGAGCCGGTGGGCCGGCGCGGTCTCCTGTGTCGTGGCCATGGGGGCGTATTCGTCCCGATCGCCGCCGCTCCTGCGTTTGCACGACCGCAGCTCCTGCGTTTGCACGACCGCCAGTCGCCCCACGGCGCCATGCCCGCGGGCGCGTCGGCGCCCGCAGCGCCGGTGTGCCGGCGCGTTCAGCCACCCTGGTCCCTCTGACGCGCCAGCCACAGCAGCGCGATCAGCGACTTCGAGTCCTCGCAGGCGGCGATCGCGTCATCGAGGCGATCGAGCGGCCAGGGCACGAGCTCGATCCGCTCGTCCTCGTCGACCTCGGCCGGCTCGTCGAGGTTGGAGAGCTCGGTGGCCACGTACAGCCACACCCGCTCGTCGCTGAATCCCGGGCTGGTGAAGAACGAGAACAGCTCCTCCCAGCGTTCGGCCCGCTTGCCGATCTCCTCCCCAAGCTCACGCTTGGCCGTGGCCAGCGGCCCCTCGCCCGCGACGTCCAGCTTGCCCGCGGGCACCTCGAGTGAGCACGGGTCGCCCACCGCCTCGCGCGGCTGGCGCGTGAGGTAGACGAACTCATCGTCGACGGCGAGGATCCCGACCGCGCCGGGGTGCCAGACCTTCTCGCGGGTGACCTCGGCGCCGTCCTCGTGGCGGAAGCGCTCGGTGCCGACGCGAATGATGCGCCCCTCGTAGGCGGTCTCGCTGCCAAGCAGCTCGAACTCGGAGCTCACAACGGATTCTCCTCGACGTCGGCGTGCTCGATCAGGGCGAGCGCAACCTCGAGCATGGCCTCGAGCGCGTCGGCGCTCACCCGCTCATCGGGCTCGTGGTTGCGCTCAGTGCCGTTGGCCAGATTCGCGCAGGAGAAGCCGGCGGCCTCGAAGGCGTTGGCGTCCGAGCCTCCGCCGGTGACAATGTGCCGGGGCTCATACCCGCAGTCGCGGAGCGCCCGCTCGGCCAGGTCGACGTGCGGCGGCCGGCCGCGGGACCGGTAGCCGCGGAACATCCGCTCGACGGTGACGTCGAGATCGCATTCAGCCGCGTCGGCGGCATCCTGGAAGCGGTCGATCGTCGCGCTCACCACGTCCTCCACGCGTTCCTCGGAGAGGCCGCGCACCTCGGCCTCGATGGTGCACCGCTCCGGGACGACGTTGGCCGCGGTGCCGCCTCGGATCGTGCCCACGTTGGCCGTGGTCTCGGCGTCGAGGCGCCCGAGCTCGAGCGTGGCGATTGCCCGCGCGGCGGCGGCGATCGCGCTGCGCCCATCCTCGGGGCGGATGCCGGCGTGTGCCGCCCGCCCGTGCACGTCGATCTGGATGCGGTGATACGTCGGCGAGGCGATCACGATCTCGCCGATCGGCGAGGCGTGGTCGAACACGAACCCGAAGTCGCTCCGCAGCGCTCCGACGTCGAAGGCCTTGGCCCCGTGCAGGCCGTTCTCCTCCGAGACCGTGAACAGCAGCTCCACGCCGACCGCCGGCGGCTCACCGCGGCCGAGCAGGTGGCGCGCGAGTTCGATCAGCACCGCCACCGCCGCCTTGTTGTCGGCGCCGAGGATCCCGGGATGGGCGTTGCGCCAGCCGCCGTCGACGAGCTCGGGCTCGATCGGCGCCGTCGGCGGAACGGTGTCCATGTGCGCGCAGAGCATGATGCAGCGGGGTCCGCGGCCCGGTACCCGGGCGAGCAGGTTGCCCGCGTTCGTCCCCGCCACGCCCGCGGCGTCGTCTTCGGACACCACGAGCCCCATCGACCGCAGCTCGGCGGCGACGCGATCCGCGCAGCGCCGCTCCTCGCCGGACGGGCTGAGGATCCGGCAGAGTTCGGCGAAGGTCTGGTGCAGGCGCTCGCGTTCGGGCTCGCCGGTACGCCTCACGGCGCGCCGGCGGACGCGGCGCCGGGGCGCCCGCGCGCGGCCCCTTCTCCTTCGGTGTCCGCGCTGCCGGACCCGGACCGAGCCAGCGCCGCCCCGACGAACTCACGGAACAGAGGCGCCGGACGCTCGGGGCGCGACTTGAACTCCGGGTGGTACTGGGAGGCAAGGTAGAACGGGTGATCGTCGCGGTTGAGCTCGATCACCTCGACCAGGCGCTCGTCCGGCGAGGTGCCCGAGCAGATCAGTCCGACCGCTTCCATGCGTCGGCGCAGATGGTTGTTGACCTCATAGCGGTGGCGGTGGCGCTCGTAAATCACAGCTTCCCCGTAGAGCTCGCGCACGTGGGTGGCGTCGTGGAGCTTGACCGGGTCGGCGCCGAGCCGCATCGTGCCGCCCATGTCGGCGATCTCCTTCTGCTCGGGCAGCAGGTCGATGACCGGGAACGGGGTCTCGGGGTCCATCTCGGTCGAGTTGGCCCCCTCCATCCCGGCGACGTTGCGCGCGAACTCGCTCACCGCGACGTGCATGCCGAGGCAGATCCCCAGGTACGGGATGCGGTTCTCGCGCGCGATCTGCGCAGCGAGGATCTTGCCCTCGAAGCCGCGGCCCCCGAACCCGCCTGGGATCAGGATCCCATCGGCTTGGCGCAGGCTGTCGGCCACGGCGGGCTCCACGACCGACTCCGAGTCCACCCACTCGACCTCGACCTTGCAGCCGTGATGGACGCCGGCGTGACGGAGCGCCTCGACGACCGAGAGGTACGCATCCTCGAGCTTGACGTACTTGCCGACGAGCGCGATCCGGACCGTCTGATCGGCCTCCAGTGCCCGGCGGGTGATCGCCTCCCAGCCGCTGAGGTCGGGCGCGTCGACCGACAGCCCGAAGTGCTCACCGAGGATGTAGTCGTCGACGCCCTCGTCGTGGAAGGCCAGCGGCACCTGGTAGATGTCGGGCACATCGAAGGCTGAGACCACCGCCTCGACGGGCAGGCTGGCGAACAGGGCGATCTTGCGCCGGATGTCCGGCGAGAGAACCGACTCCGAGCGGCAGAACACCATGTCCGGAGCGATACCGATGCGCCGCAGCTCGTTGATCGAATGCTGCGTCGGCTTCGTCTTCAGCTCCCCGGCGTGGCCGATGTAGGGCACGAGCGTGAGATGGATGAACATGCACCGCCGCCGCCCGACGTCGACGGGGAACTGCCGGATCGCCTCGAGGAACGGCAGCGACTCGATGTCGCCCACCGTGCCCCCGATCTCGGTGATCACGAAGTCGACGTCGCTGGACTCCGCCATCAGCCGGATCCGCTGCTTGATCTCGTCGGTGATGTGCGGCACGACCTGCACGGTGGCGCCGAGGTAGTCGCCGCGCCGCTCGCGCCGGATCACGGTGTTGTAGATGCCGCCGGCGGTGATGTTCGACGCACGGCTGGTGTTGGCGTCGGTGAAGCGCTCGTAGTGGCCGAGATCGAGGTCGGTCTCGGCGCCGTCCTCGGTGACGAACACCTCGCCGTGCTGGTACGGCGACATCGTCCCGGGATCGACGTTGATGTACGGGTCGAACTTCTGCAGCTGCACCGACAGCCCGCGAGCCACGAGCAGCCGCCCGATCGAGGAGGCAGCGATTCCCTTACCAAGCGAGGAGACAACCCCGCCGGTGATGAAGATGAAGCGCGTCTCTCCGGTGGAGATGGTCGCGGGGCGTCGGGAGTCTTGGGCCATCGATCGATCCTCGAGTGTAGTGGACGCCATTCACCGTAGCGCCGCACGCGGACGGTCCTCAGCGCGGCCTCGGAGGCCGCGCTGAGTGTGCTCCTAGGCCGCCTTGAGCAGCTGCCTGGCGTGCTGGTTGGCAGCGCGATCGTCCTCCCCGGCGCCCAGCATTCGCACGAGCTCTCCGACCAGCTCGCCGGTCTCGAGCAGCCTGACCGTGGTCCGCGCGGGGACCGCCGCGGGGTCCTTGACAATGGTGAAGTGGCGTGCGCCGAGCGCGGCGACCTGTGGAAGGTGGGTGATGCAGAGGATCTGGCGACCCTGCGCCAGCGCGCGTAGGTGCTCGCCGACCGCCCGCGCGGTGTGCCCGCCGATACCGGCATCGATCTCGTCGAACACGAGCAGCGGCCGGCTCTGGCCGGGCCGCCGGTCACGGCCGTGCGCGGCGCTCAGCAGCGCGAGCATCACGCGAGACAGCTCGCCGCCGGAGGCGATATCCCGCAACAGGCCCGCCGGCAGTCCGGCGTTGGGCGCGAGGGCAAATTCGACGAGGTCGCCTCCGCGCGGGCCGGGCCCCTCGGGGCGCGGGCGCAACTCGACCTCAAAGCGGGCCTCGGGCATTGCCAGGTCGGCCAGCCGGACGCGGACCGCCTCGGCGAGGTCGGGTGCGGCCTCCTCGCGGCGCCGATGCAGGGCGACGGCGGCCTCGTCGAGATCGTGGCCGGCCGCAGCGAGTTCGGCCTCGGCGACCTCGAGCGCCACATCGGCGTGCTCGAGCTGCTCCAGGCGCGTGCGGCACCGTTCGGCGTAGCGCAGCACGTCGGCGACGCTGCCACCGTGCTTGCGCTGGAGCCGCGTGAACACGCCCAGCCGCTCCTCCAACTCCTCGAGCCGCGCGGGCGCCCCCTCGATGCCGAGTGCGTAGCGGCGCAGCTCACCGCCGAGATCCTCGGCCTCGAAGCGCAGCGACTGCATCCGCTCGCTTAGGCTGGCCAGCTCCGGATCGATGCCCGCCGCCTGTTCGAGCTGGTGAGCGGCGGCGGAGAGCAGCTCGGCCACACCGGGGCCGCTCTCGGGGACGATCGCCTCGGCGCCGCCGGCGGCGGCCTGGCGCAGCGTCTCGACGTGACGGAGCCGGTCGCGCTCGGCGATCAGCTCGGCCTCCTCCTCCTCGCTCGGCGCGACGGCGTCGATCTCCTCGAGCTCGAAGCGGACGAGGTCGAGCTCGCGATCACGGGCCCCGGCCAGGGCGCGGAGCTCGTCGGCCGCGGTCTCGGCCGCGCGCACGCGGTCGTACGCCGCCGCCGCAGCCGCCCTCAGAGCCACCTGCTCTTCGCCGCAGTGATCGTCGAGGATGTCGAGCTGGGCGGCGCCGAGCATCAGCTTGCGGTGCTCGTGCTGGCCGTAGAAGGCCAGGAGCGCTCCGCCCAGCTCGCGCAGATCGGCGAGCGTGGCCGAGCGGCCGCACACATAGGCGCGGGTGCGCCCGTCGGCCCACACCCGGCGGGCGAGGACGATTTCCTCGGCGTCGTCGGGAATCCGCTCGGCCGCGTCGGCGGTGAGCGCCTCCGGGCGCGAGAAGACGCCCTCGACGTAGGCCTCGGCCGCCCCGGCGCGCACAATGCCGCTGCGGGCCTTGCCGCCGAGCAGCAGATCGAGGGCGTGGGCCAGGAGCGTCTTCCCCGCCCCGGTCTCGCCGGTGAGCACGTTGAGCCCGGGCGCGAGCCGCAGTTCGGCCCGCTCCATCAGCAGCAGGTTCTCGACGCGCAGTTCCTGGAGCATCGCCGACGGTGTACCACGCGGTCACGACGGACCGACGCCTGTCGGTGGGGCCGGAACGCCTACTGCGCCGTGGCCAGGCGACCGAACTTCTGGCGCAACCGCTGGTAGAACGTCGTCCCGGCGATCTGCGCCAGATGGCCCTGTGCGTCGAGGAACCGGGCCTCGATGTGCTCGCCGGGCTCGAGCACGCACACCGGCCGGCCGTCGACTGTGACGTCGACCGGCTCCTCACGGGAGCGGTTGTGGATGGCCAGCACGTCCTGCGGGGCCACGACCAGCGCACGGGCGCTCAGGGAGTGCGGCGCGATGAAGGAGACCACAAACCCGGCCACGCCCCAGGCCATCACCGGACCGCCGTTGGCGAGGTTGTAGCCGGTCGATCCGGCCGGCGTGGCCACGACCAGCCCGTCACAGCGAACCCTGCCGATCTCGTCCTCCCCGACCGCATAGGCGAGGTCGGCGACACGCTTGCCCGGCTGGCGGTGCATCGAGACGTCGTTGATGGCCAGCCACTCGCCGCGAGCGCCGGCCAGCGCGATCCCCGGCAGGTCGAGCACGTCGAAATCACCGGCGAAGGCCCGCTCGAAGCCCTCGGCCGAGTGCTCGCGGTCGACGGTGGCGAGAAAGCCGATCTCGCCGTAGTTGACGGCGAACACGGGCACTTCGGTCCCGGCGTAGGTACGGAGCGCGCTGAGGATCGTTCCGTCCCCGCCGAGGGCGTAGCAGATGTCGACCTCGCCCGACACGGGTGCATTGAGGACGAGGCCGGCGGCTGACGCGAGCTCGTGCTTGCGCGTCTCGTCGGCGTCGAACCGGAGCACGGCGCCGGCTGCGCGGGCGTGGTGGAGCAGCGACCCGATCCCGGGGGCCGTTTCGGCAGGCCGGCGGTGGGTGAAGACCGTGGCCACGCGGATCGGGTTCACGGCTCCACCTCGCGCACGGCGGCGTCGAGGTCGACCTCTCCCCCGCGCCCGGCCTCGCCCAGCCAGATGAAGGTCTCGAGGTTCCCCTTCGGTCCTGGCAGCTCGGAGCTGGCATAACCGAGTACCGAGGCCCCGAGCTCGCGGGCGGCGAGCCCAACGTCGCGCAGGGCTGCCCGCCGCCGGTCCGGGTCGCGAACGACGCCGCCCTTGCCGACGTGCTCGCGGCCGACCTCGAACTGGGGCTTGATCATGGCCAGGCAATCGAACCGCTCGGACGCGCAGACCAGCACGGCCGGCAGCACCTTGCGCAGCGAGATGAACGAAACGTCGATGACCACCAGCTCGGGCCGATAGGGCAGCTGCCCGGGCCCGATCCCGCGGGCGTTGGTTCGTTCGATGACGGTGACGCGCGGATCGGAGCGCAGCTTCCAGTCGAGCTCCCCGTAGGCGACATCGAGCGCCACCACATGGGCCGCTCCGCGCCGGAGCAGGCAATCGGTGAACCCGCCGGTCGAGGCACCCACATCGAGGGCATGAGCGCCGGTCACGTCGAGCCCGAGCGCCTCCAGCGCGTTCTGCAGCTTCAGCGCCCCGCGGGAGACGAACTGGGGGGTGTCACGCACCTCGAGCTCAATGTCCTCGGGCACGAGTTGGCCCGGCTTCTCGGCCCGGCGGCGCTCCGGCAGGAGCAGGACATCGCCCGCGATCACCGAGGCCGCGGCGCGCGAGCGCGAGGCGAATACGCCCCGCTCAGAGAGCAGGCTGTCGAGACGGACTCGCTTCACGTGCCCCCGAACGGTACGTGATCAGGCTCACACTGCGACGGCGAGGTTGCGGGCACCATCGGAGGTGACGTCGGCGACGGCGGCAGTGAGCGCCCGCCGAAGACTTCCTCCCAGCGATCCAACGCAGAACATCTCTCCTCCCGGGAACGGCCCGTCATCTTGGCGGGTCGTTCCTCGTCAAGGCCCGTGCTACGGCGCCACGCGCTCGCGCTCGGCGACCGCCGCCTCGATGCGTTCGGCGATGCGCTCGCCGGTGAAGCCGACCTCCTCGTGGAGCAGCTTCGGGGCACCATGGGTCACGTAGTGGTCGGGCAGCCCGACGCGGAGGATCCGCGGCGTGACGCCGGCGTCGGAGAGGCTCTCCCAGACGGCCGATCCAAAGCCGCCGGCCAGCACGCCCTCCTCGACGGTGACCAGCAGCTCGTGCTCGGCGGCCAGCTGGGCGGCGAGGCCAACATCGAGCGGCTTGGCGAAGCGGGCGTCGGCGACGGTGGCCGAGATGCCGCGCTCGGCGAGAATCTCGGCCGCCTCGAGCGCCTTGCCAACGCCGGATCCATATCCGAGCAGGGCGACGCGGTCGCCCTCGCGCAGGATCTCCCCGGTGCCGATCTCGAGCGCCTCGGGAGTCTTCGGCAGCGGCGCGCCGGTCCCCTCGCCGCGCGGGTAGCGCAGGGCAACCGGCCCGTCGTCGTAGGTCAGCGCGGTGCGGAGCATGTGGACGAGCATCGCCTCGTCGCGCGGGGCCATCATCACGATGTTGGGCAGGCAGCGCAGATAGGCGATGTCGAAGGCACCATGGTGCGTGGGCCCGTCGTCGCCGACCAGCCCGGCGCGGTCCATGGCAAAGACGACGTTCAGCTTCTGCAGGCAGACGTCGTGGACGATCTGGTCGTAGGCGCGCTGCAGGAAGGTCGAGTAGATCGCGGCCACCGGTTTGCAGCCCTGGAGCGCCAGGCCCGAGGCCAGCAGGATCGCCTGCTGCTCGGCGATGCCGACATCGAAGTAGCGGTCGGGCAGCTCGCGCTGGAGGATGTTCAGCCCCGTCCCGGAGTTCATCGCCGCGGTGATGCCGAGCACGCGATCGTCCCGGCGGCACTCCTCCACGAGCGCATTGCCGAACACCTGGGTGTACTGCGGGATCGTCGGGCCGGTGGAGGCCGGCTTGCTCGGAGCCACGGCGGGGGCGCCGTTGGCGATCGACTTGGGCTTGGCGGCATGCCACTTCTCCATGCCCTCGAGACCGCCCTCCTCGGCAGGGGCGAAGCCCTTGCCCTTGACCGTGGCGCAGTGAATGACGACGGGACGCTGGGCGGCCAGCGCCTCGTGCAGGGCGCGGCGCAGCGCGCGCACGTCGTGGCCGTCGATCACACCCATGTAGGCGAAGTCGAGCTCCTCCCACCACAGGCCGGGCGCCCAGAACGCCTTGAGCGACTCCTTGAAGTGGGGCCCGATCCGCTCGAACCGCGACCCGAGGCCGGCCGGGAGCTTGGTCAGGCCGCCCTCGACCTCCTCACGCGCGTGCCACAACTTCGGGTTGAGGCGGACGCGGTTGAAGTACCGGGACAGCGCGCCGACATTCGGCGCGATCGACATCCCGTTGTCGTTGAGGATGACGACGATCGGCGTGCCGTCGCCACCGGCCTGGTGCACGGCCTCGAAGGCCACCCCGCCGGTCATGGCGCCGTCGCCAACGACGGCGACGACATAGCCGTCCTCGCCGTGCCCGCGACGCATGCCCTCCTTGAGGCCGACCGCGTAGCCGATCGCCGTGGAGGCGTGGCCCGCGCCCATGATGTCGTGCTCGGATTCGCCGATCGAGCAGAACGGCGCGAGACCGCCGTACTTGCGGATCGTCGGCAGCTGGTCACGGCGACCGGTAAGCACCTTGTGTGGGTAGGCCTGGTGGCCGACGTCCCACAGCACCTTGTCCCGCGGTGAGTCGAGGATCGAGTGGACCGCGACGGCGATCTCGCAGGTGCCGAGATTGGCGCCGAAGTGCCCGCCGATCTCCCCGACGGTGTCGATGATGTGCTCGCGCACCTCTTGGGCGACGTCCTGCAGTTCCTCGTCGCTCAGCTCGTGGAGGTCTTGGGGCTTGTTGATCGAGTCGAGGTGCTTGGACATCAGTAGGTTCGGGTGGCGATGAAGTCGGTGATCTGCTCGAGCCGAGTCGCTCCGGAGGGGGCGGCAGCGGCCAGCGCGGCGCGGGCGCGCTCGTGCGATTCGCGAGCGAGGCTGCGAGCACCATCGAGGCCGAATTCGGTCACGTAGGTCCGCTTGCCCAGTCGCTCGTCGCTTCCTTGCTGCTTGCCGAGAGTCTCCTCAGAGCCAATGACGTCGAGGATGTCGTCGACGATCTGAAAGAGCACCCCCAGCTCGCTGGCGAAGGTGTGGAACAACGAGATTGTGGCAGGTTCGTGACGCCCGTCCAGGAGGAGTACGCACTCGATGCTGGCACCGATCAGACGACCGGTTTTCAGTTCGTGCAGGCGTCGAAGGCCTGCGGGTCCCGTGGGAGCGCTGGCCGCCACATCAAGGTATTGCCCGCCGACCATGCCCTGCACACCGGTGGCCGCAGCAAGCTCTCGGACCGCCGCCAGCAGGCTGGCCGGCTCGGCCGCCTGTTCGGTCAGGAGCAGGCGGAAGGCCTCGGCGTAGAGGCCGTCTCCGGCCAGAATCGCCACGTCTTCGCCGTAGGCGCGGTGACAGGTCGGCCGGCCGCGGCGCAGATCGTCGTTGTCCATCGCCGGCAGGTCGTCGTGGATCAGCGAGTAGGTGTGGATCAGCTCGATCGCCGCGGCGAGCGGGAGCACCGAGGAGGGCGCGCGGCCGATCGCCTCCGCGGTGGCCAGCGCCAGCACCGGCCGGATGCGTTTGCCGCCGGCCAGGAGTGAGTAGCGCATCGCCTCCTCGAGCCCGGCGGAAGCCGGCTCCGCGCCAAAGCGGAGCTGATCGAGGTAGCGCTCGACCTCGGCACGAAGCTGCTCGGGATAGCTGGGCGCCAGTCCGGCCGTGGCCACGGCCTAGGCCGCCGGCAGGGGGAGCTGCCCGGGCAGGTCCGGCAGGGGCTCGAGGGCCGCGCGCACACGCTGATCCACCTGGGCACTCGCCTCGGAGGCCAGCTGGGCGCATTCCTCGACCAGCCGGAGGGTGGCGTCGGGTTCGAGCTCGCCGGCCCGCAGCTGCTCTGCTGCCTCGTTCAGCCGCGCGCTGAGCTCGATGAGGGCATCAGTCACGCCCGGAAGGTTAGCGGCACAAGGCCGACCGCGGTCAGAACCGCAACAACGCGGGCCCTTCGTGCACGCGCGCTACGATCCGTCGAGCGCCTGATTGACCAGGGCGTCGGCCCGGGCATTCTGGGCGCGCGGGACGCTCCGAACCTGCCAGCGATCGAAGCCCCGCAGTGCCGCGATCGCCTCGGCGTGCAGCGGCTTCATTGACGGGTGCTTGACCTTGTAGGCGCCGGTCAGCTGGCGGGCGACGAGCTCGGAGTCGTTGACGATCTCGACCTCGCGCGCCCCGAGCGCAGTGGCTCGCTCGAGCCCCCGCAGGAGCGCTCGATACTCGGCCACGTTGTTGGTGGCGGTGCCGATCCGCTCGGCCAGCTCGTCGATCACCTCACCCCCGGGCTCGGAGATGACGACGCCGATCGCGGCGGGGCCGGGGTTTCCCCGGGCTCCTCCGTCGACGTGGACGACCAGCCTGGCCGGCGTCGGAGTCAATCCGTGGCCAGCTCGGGCAGCTCGCCGGGGATCCGCGGGCGGCGCCGGTCACGGACCGCGCGCTTGCCGCCGCTCGAGGCGATCGGATCGCGGCGCGAGGACCTGCGACGGTCGACGATGACCGTCACGCCGGGGTCATCCGCGTAGTAGTGGGAGAGCTTGTCGTACAGCTCATCGGCGAGGGGCTCTGGAACGACGCAGTAGATCACGATTCTCCATCGTATTGCACCGGAATTCGTGGCGCTATCGGACGCCTGTCCAGCCGGGCTTCTGGACGATCGTCCTAGGCCCCAAGCACGAGAGAGCCCTGCTCGTCGGCGGCCGCGTTGGCCTGCTGTTCCTCGGTGGTGAGCTCGTCGAGCTCGTAGCCCTGCCCGGCCGAGCGCACACTCGGCTCGTCGTCGGAGAGGTCGACCTCATAGCGGTACCAGCAGAGCTCCCAGGAGGCCACGATGTGGACAGCGCTGGGCCGCCCCTCGACCGTCCGCACAGATACCCAGGGCGGCCCGAGCGACCGCGCCACGCCGGAGACCGTGCGCCGGTGCTCGGAGCCGTTGAACAGCTGGACGGCCTGTGCGGCCTTCTGCTCGTCGCTCGTCGGGACGGCGCGGACATGGCGGGGCTCGCGGATCCGCGGCTCCCGGGAGCGCGGTGGCTCGGCCCGGACCGGCTCCGGGGCCCGCACGGGCTCGGCGCGGACGGGCTCCGGCGCGGGTTCGGAATCGGCGCTCTCCGACCAGGAGTGGCTGTCGAGCTCGTCGCGCAGCGTCGGAGCCTGGCTCGGCGCTGAGGACTCGCGCCGGGAGCGAAAGCGGCTGAGCAGCGAGCGGCGACGCTCGGTGGACGACTCGCCGTCGTCGTAGGCAGCGACGGTGCCCTCGCGGACCCAGCCCTCGTGCAGCGCGCGGTCCTTGCAGAGCTCGCACACCGACCTGCGCGAGCCGCCGTTGAGGTAAACCTCTGCCCGCTCACCGCGCAGCAGCGTCCGTCCGCACACATCGCACACCGTGTAGGCCTGGGAGGTCCGGATGTCTCTCGTGCTCACGTGCCCGAGCGTAACAGCGCCCGCGAGGGATTTTCGCAGGATCTCCTGCGAGGGGGCGGTTCCGCAGCCGGCTTCCCGGACCCTACGCCTTGACCGCCTCGCGCTCGGATCGCGCCTCGTCGACAACACGCGCCGCAAGGTGTCCGGGGACCTCCTCGTAACGCAGGAACTCCATCGTGAACTCGCCCTGGCCCCCGGTGATCGACCGCAGGTCGGGCGCGTACGAGAGCATCTCGGCCATCGGCACCTCGGCCTTGACCTCGGTCATGCCGCCGGCGACCGGCTCCATGCCCAGCGGCCGCCCGCGCCGCGAGTTGAGGTCGCCGATGACGTCGCCGACAGCATCCTCTGGAACGCTGACGGTGACGAGCATGATCGGCTCGAGCAGCACCGGCCCGGCCTGCTCCATCGCCTGCTTCATCGCCTGCGACCCGGCGACCTTGAAGGCCATCTCCGAAGAGTCGACGGTGTGGTAGGAGCCGTCGTAGAGCCGGACCCGTACGTCCTTGACCGGGTAGCCGGCGACGACGCCCTCCCGCATCGCTTCTACGACGCCCTTCTCGACCGCGGGGATGAACCCGGTCGGGATCACCCCGCCCTTGATCGCGTTGATGAACTCGAACCCCTCGCCGGCCTCCAACGGCTCGATCTCGATGTGGCAGTCACCGAACTGGCCACGGCCGCCGGTCTGCTTCTTGTGGCGCCCGTGAGCCTTGGCCGGCTTGCGGATCGTCTCCTGGTAGGGCACCCGCGGCGGCTTGAGATTGACTTCGGCGCCGAAGCGTGACCTCAGCCGTTCGACGATCACCTCGACGTGGACCTGGGAGAGGCCGGCCACGATCTGCTCGCCCGTCTGCGGGTCGCGGTGGAGGTCGATCGTCGGGTCCTCCTCCTGGAGGCGGCGCAGCGCGGTGAACACCTTGTCCTCGTCGCCCTTGCTCTTCGACTCGACGGCGAAGGCCATCACCGGGGCCGGAAGCTTGATGCTCGGCATCGTGATGGGTTCGTCGCGCGAGGCCAGCCAGTCGCCGGCCTTGGTCTCCTTGAGCTTGGCCACGGCACCGATGTCGCCGGGCCCGAACTCGTCGGTGTGGCCGGTCTGGCCGCCCTCGAAGGTGACCAGCTGACCGAGCCGCTCCTTCGTGTGCGTGCGCGTGTTGAGCACCTGGGTGTCCTGCTTGAGGACGCCCTGGTAGACGCGGAAGAGGTTGATCCGCCCGGCGAACGGGTCGGCCCGGGTCTTGAAGACGTAGGCGAACATCTCCTTGTCCTCGACCGGCTCGAGCATCACGTCGCCGACGTCGAGGCCGCCGTGCTTGACCGACGAGGGCAGGTCCTCGACGATCGCGTCAAGGAGGCGGTTCGTGGCCAGGTTGCGGGTGGCCACGCCGCAGGTCACGGGGAACAGCGCGCCGTGATTGGTGCCGTCCTTGAGCGCGGTGACGATCTCCTCGTGTGAGATCTCCTCACCCTCGAGGTAGCGCTCCATCAGCGTGTCCGAGCCCTCGGCGACCTCGTCCATCAGCTTCTCGCGGTACTCCTCCGCCTGCGCGGCGAGCTCGTCGGGGATCGGCATCTCGCTGCAGTTCGAGCGCTCGGCGCCGTCGTAGCTATAGGCCTTCATGTCGACGAGGTCGATAACGCCGGAGACTTCGTGCTCCGAGCCGATCGGGATCTCGGTGGCCACGACGTGCTGGCCGAATGTGGCCTTCAGCGAGTCGAGGGTGCGGAAGAAGTCGGCGCGCTCGCGGTCGAGCATGTTGACAAAGATCAGGCGCGCGAGGTCGAGCTCAGCGGCGCGCTGCCACAGCCGGGTGGTGTGAACCTCGACGCCCATCACGGCGTTGATCACGAATACCGCGGACTCGCACACGCGCAGGGCGCCGAGTGCGTCGGCGATGAAGCTCGAGTCGCCGGGCGTGTCGATCAGGTTGACCTTGCGCTGCTGCCAGTGAAACGAGGACAGCGCCGCCGAGATCGACATCTGCCGGGTCTTCTCGTCGGGGTCGGAGTCGGAAAACGTGGTGCCGTCGAGCACGGTGCCGAGCCGGTTGACCGCGCCGGCTTCGAACAGGAGCGCCTCGTGCAACGAGGTTTTACCGCTGCCGCGGTGACCGACGAGCGCCACGTTGCGGATGCGATCCGCGGCCATGTGCATGACTGTCTCCTATCTCTCGGTGAGCAGATCGTGACCTTATCGCTTGCAAGCGCTCACCGACGACGGGGCCGCCGTGGCCGAGGATCTACGGCGCTGGCTCTAGCCGAGGTCGGGGCCGAGCTTCGAGCGCAACCGCAGCACCGCCTTGGTGTGCAGCTGTGAGACGCGCGACTCGGTGACCCCGAGGACCTCGCCGATCTCGCGCAGGGTCAGGTTCTCGTAGTAGTAGAGCGCGATCACCAGCTTCTCGCGCTCGGGTAGCGCCGCGATCGCGTCGGCGATCCGGTCCCGCAGCTCGCCCTGGTCGACGATCGCCTGGGGATCGGGAGCGTCGCGGTCGGGCAGCGTGTCGAGCAGCGACACCTGGTCGCCCGAGGAGTCCGCGACGTTCCACAGCTCGTCGAGGGCGACGATCGTCGAGTTCGAGATCTGCAGCAGCGCGTCATGGAAGTCCTCGACGCTGACTCCGAGCTCGCCCGACATCTCCTCGTCGGTCGGCGCCCGCTGGAGCCGCGCTTCAAGCTTCATGTTCACCCGCTCGATCTCGCGGGCGCGGGCGCGGACCGAGCGCGGCACCCAATCGAGCGTGCGCAGCTCATCGATGATCGCGCCGCGGATGCGCGTGATGGCGTAGGTCTCAAACTTGATCTCTCGCGAGAGATCGAAACGCTCGATTGCGCTGATCAGCCCGCCGAGCCCGTAAGAGATGAGATCGGCTTCCTCGACATGGGCGGGCAGGCCGGAGCTCATCCGGCCGGCGACGTACTTGACCAGCGGTGAGTAGGCGACCACGAGACGCTCCCGAGCACGCTCGTCGGCGGAAGCCTTGTACTTCCGCCAGAGGTCTTGGAGCTCGATCGCTTTTACATTGGTTTCCAGTTTCTCCCCCCGTCGGTACGTTCTACGCCCTCGGATGTGCACTCGTGTAGGCCGATCGAAGCCGCGCCGACTCTACCCGAGTGTAGACCTGCGTCGTCGAGATCGTTGCGTGCCCAAGCAGCTCCTGAATGGCCCGCAGGTCTGCTCCACCCTCCAGCAGATGCGTGGCAAACGAGTGCCGGAGCGCATGCGGATGCGCGTCGGCGAGCGACGGCGCGTGCGTGGCGGCCAAGCAAGCCCAGGTACGCAAGCGACGCCGGACGTCCGAGGTGCCGAGGCGTTTGCCAGATTTCGAGAGAAATAGGGGCTTCTCGCGGCCATCGCGCCCGAGGTCGAGAATCGGGCGCGCGCGGTCGAGGTACTGGTGGAGCGCGCGCAGCGCGTGCTCGCCGGCGGGCACGATCCGGGTCTTGCCGCCCTTGCCCTCGACCCGCACCGTCTCGGCGTCGAAGTCGATCGAGGTGACGTCCAGATTGACCAGCTCCTCCGCCCGCAGCCCGGAGGAGTACGCGAGCTCGAACAGCGCGCGGTCGCGCAGCGCGAGCGGGGTCGTCGCCGGGATCCGGTCGAGCAGGGCGGCGACTTCGCCCGCCTTCAGCACCCTCGGCAGCCGCTGCGGGCGCTTCGGCGCGCTGAGCAGCTCGGCCGGGTTCTCGGTCCGGGCGCCGATCTCGACCTGCGTGCGCAGCAGCCCGCGCAGTGAGGCAAGCTTGCGGGCGATCGTCGACGGCGCCCGGCCGCGCTCGGACAGGCCGGCGGCGTACCGCCGCAGCGCCCGCACGTCGATCGTGGACGGCCCAAGCTCGCCATGGCTGGCCCAGGCGGCGAACTGCTCGCTGTCGGCCGCGTAGGCACGGCGGGTCTTCGGAGCCACCGCCCGGCGGCGCAGATCCTGCTCGAAGGCATCGAGCGCGGAGCGCCAGGCCGGCGTGAGTTCGTCGGCGACCGGCGTGAGTTCGTCGGCGACCGGCGTGAGTTCGCCGGCGACCGGCGCCCGATCGTCGCTGACCGGCTCAGGGGAGGGCTCGAGCTGCGAGGGCATCAGCGCTGGCTATTTCGTCGCGGACGCCCAGCCACCTTCAGGCGATGTACACCGGCGTACCGAGCGGCGTCTGGTCGTAGAGGGCGATCACGTCGGGGATGGCCATCCGGATGCAGCCGTGCGACGCCGCCGAGCCGAGCGAGCTCAGCTCGTCTGTGCCGTGGATGCCGGCGCCGTTGTAGATCCCCATCCAGCGAGCCTTGATCGGGTCGGCCGGTCCCGGCGGGATCACCGTGCCGGCCAGCGCCCCGGCCCACGCGCTATTGGGGACGTGCCAGGAGGGGTCCACCTGCTTGTCCTGGATGTGGTAGAGCCCGGCCGGCGTCTCCAGCCCGGCCATGCCCACCGCAATCGTGTAGCGCTGGACCAAGTGCAGGTTCTTCCACAGCCGCAGCGTGAAGGTCGAGCGGTCGACGGTGATCACGGTCGGGTAGCGCGAGGCGAGCTCGGCCGCGGTCACCTGCGGCTCGGTGGCGTGCACCGGGACCGCGACCATGCGGGCAGCCCCGGCGCCGCCGAGCGCACCGCTCAGCCGGCCCACCAGCTCGTCGGTCTGCACCGACAGGCCGGTCTGGCTTGCCACGTTGCCGATCGAGTCACCGGAGAAAGCGATCGTCGCATCGCGAGCCGGCCGGTCAAGCCGGTGGGCGATCGTAACCGCGAAGCGATGTACAGCGGCGGACGAGGAGCCGGCGTCGGGATCGATGTTGACCGCCAGGCTGCCCCCGGTCAGCGAGCGCCACACTCGCGTGGGCAGGTTGTCCGCCCGGCTACGCGCCAGCGCCTGCTGCACGCTCGCGGCCACGGCCACGTGGAACCCGGCGGCCCGCGGAGAGAGCACGAACCGCCGCCGGCCGAACTGCGCCACCACCGGCTCGGTCATCCTTGCCCGGTAGGCATTGCTCACCCGCGCCGTCGCCTGGCTGACGTTCAGCCCGCCGACGTCGATGCCGCCGATGGTGATGCCGTTGGCGATCGTGTTCCGTTGCGAGGAGTCGTAGGCCAGGACGCCGCCGGCGGCTGCGGCGAGCGCCACGAGAGAGAGCGCAACCGCGAGGAACAACCGGCTGCGCATGGTGGCTACGCGACGTGGACGAGGGTACCGATCGGCGTGTAGGGCCAGACCTGGCCGGCCGGCCCGAGCGCCATCTCGACGCAGCCGAGGCTCTGCGGGAAGCCGTACTGAGCGCGAGTGAAGGCGTGCAGCGCGTCGCCACCGTTGAAGTAACTGACGAACTGGATGCCGGGGTCGCTGTAGTGGCTGCCGTCGGGGTTGGTGCCGCTCATCGTCGTGACCCGCAGGTGCTCATAGACGGGGTAGGTTCCGCTGGCCGTCGGGGCAGCGGCGATGCCGGTATTGACCGCGGTGGTCATCACCGTGTGGCCGTTGTGCCACAGCGACAGGTGCTGGCCGCTGAGGCTGACGCTCACGTACGTGTAGCCGAAGGTCGAGCGCCGGCCGTTCACGGCGGCGTCGATCAGCGAGCGCCACACCACCGGGCCCGCGACGCCGTCGGCGGTGATGCCGTGATCGTTTTCAAACGCCATGAGCGCGCCGCGAGTCATGACCCCCGAGGAACCCGGAGCCCAGAAGCTGCGTAGCGAGGACGGGAGGTTGGCGTAGCTCCAGGTGAAGTGACCGGCCGGCGGGTTGGTGGCGGCGGCTTCCTGGGCGGCCGGAGTCGGGGCCACGGTCGGTCCGTTGAACTGCAGCGGCAGGTAGCCGAGCGTGGCCAGCAGCTGCTGCAGGCGCAGCGGCGAGCCCGGCGGGACCCGCCAGACCCCAGTCGAGGAGTTGCCGGTTTGCCGGCCGCCGACGAGGCGGACGCCACCGGGCAGGCCGATCGATACCTTCGCCCCAAGCCCATAGCCGTAGCCCTGAGGCTCGAACACCATCGTGTGGCTACTCGTGACGTGCCACGTGCCCTGGGTGGTTGGGGAGACCGGGGGCAGGCTCGAGCCAAGCGCCGAGGTGATCGGCTTGGAGAAGGTGAGGGTGATATTCGTATCCGGCGCGATCAGCGTGCCGGGCGCAGGGCTGGCCACGGCGGTGGCGGCAGCGCCGGCCGGGAACCAGCTGACCATCGACGCCGGCGAGCTCTCCCAGATGCGCGGGGCGGCCGCAACGGCGATCGTTCCGGCGGTCGCAGTCGGATGCAGTCGGATCTCGGTGCGCGGCGTGGACAACACGCGGCGCGTGAGGTGGCCGGGATCACCGTAAGCGACGACCTGCACCGGTGAGCGGAAGCTCAGCACCAGCGGGGCGCCGGCGCGCAGAGTGACGTAGTGCTGACGGAGACTGGCGCTCGGAGTCATCAGCGTCAGGCGCAGATGCTCGGTCTTGCCGGTGACCCAGGCCACCCACCCTGGCCGCGTGATCACGACCTCGACCTGAAGCAGGGTGTGGGCGGGCACGAGGCGCCGCGGCCAGATCTGATCGCCCTTCAGCTGCACCGGGACCGGGGTCCCGTGCGGCCCGGTGACCACGCTGACGTGCTGCACCGTGCCACCGCCGAGCGGCATGCTCAGCTTGGCCAAGGCGCTGCTATCGGCCGTCAGGCCGCCGCTCTGAGAGCTGACGAGCAGCGCGCCGCCGCCCACGATGACAGCGATAACGAGCAGCAGAAATGCACCGCCGGCCAGAAACCGGCCTCGCCCAAAGCGGCCGGACTGGGCGGTAAATCCTCGGGCCTTCGGGGCCGGCCGATCGGAACCGAACGCCGGTCGAAGGTAGGTCACACGCGCCACCTAGAGACTCTCCTGCCGCGAATCCTACCGACATGGCGGACGGGTCAACCATGGTTAAGAGGACATTCATGCCTTCTGCACGGTCTCTTTCATCCCGCACAAGTGGCATTTTCGCTTCAAAGCTCCTGAATGCGGGCTACTAGGAGGAGGCGTCGATCGCCGCGCGGCGGGCGAGCTGGCGGTCGAGCGCAGCCAGCACGCGCTCGCGGCGGCCGTGGGCGTCCTCGTAGCGGCGGAGCTCGCGGAGCGCATCGAGGTCCAGCGAGGCGATCAGCTCAAGCAGCTCGCCCTCTGCCAGCCCGTCGAGCAGGCCGGCCGATGGCGCGGAGTTCAGGTCGACACCGTCGGCCGATTGGACACTCGGACTCCAGCGGAGGAACTCCTCGACCTCGCGCTCGTAGCGGTAGGCGTCCTCGCCGCTCCGCAGCAGCGGCCGCAGGCGCTGCTGGGCCCGGACCTTGAGCACCGCCTCCCGCGTCGTGTAGCGGTAGGTGAAGCCGGTGGCCTTGAGCCGGCGGTTGTCGAGCCCGCGTCCGTAGCGCAGCTGGCGCACCATCTCGACGGGGATGCGCAGCCCGATCCGCCGCAGCTGCATGGCGGTGAACACGGTGCCCCAGGGCGGCAGCGCGGGCAGCAGCGGCTTGCCGAGCAGCGAGGCGATCTCCGACAGGGCCAGCACGCCGTCGGCGGCCACGTTGTACACGCCCGGCAGGTCCTTGCGCGCGGCATGCGCAAACGCCTGCGGCACGTCGTCCTGGTGGACGAACTGGCAGCGAGGGTCAAAGCCGAGGATGCCGGGCACCACCGGCAGTCCGAACAGGCTCATGAACGACCCGCCGATCTCGCCACCGAGCACGTCGGCGAAGCGCAGGACGGTCACGGTGGCCCGCGGGCGAGCGGCGGCGAACTCCTCCACCAGCGCCTCGGCCGTGGCCACGTCGCGCTCGATCGCCGTCTGGGCGTGGCTGTGCTGCGGCGGTTGCTCGGCGAAGAAGGCCGGGACTCCTGACTCGCAGCCGTAGCGATGCGCGGAGGAGCGGAACACGAGCTTGCGCAACTGCTCTCCCGCCCCGCCGCACGCGCTCAGCAGCGCGCGGGTGCCCGCGACGTTGACCTCGTGCGCGTCGCCGAGCGCGCCGGTGCCCGGGTCGGAGACCATTCGCGTGTCGATCACGGTGTCGATGCCAGCGGCGCCGATGATCCGTCGCAGCAGCGCCTCATCGGTCTTCACGCGCACGAACTCGGTCCGCTGGAACTCGTGGCGCGGGTCGCGGTCATCGACGCCGACGATCGCCGCCACGTGCCGGTCGCGCTCGAGCAACTGCGCGAGGCGGCCGCCCCACGGCGATGAGACTCCGGTGATGAGGATGCGTGTCGCCGTCATGTCCCTCGTACTCGACTTCCGAATGCCGCCGGGGGTTACCCGAGCCAGATGCTCTGACGCGTGGCCACCATCTCCAGCAGGTTCTCCTGGATCAGGGCACGGATCTCCCGGCCGAGATCGGGGGCGTGGGCCTCATCGGCCTCGCCGTCCGCCACGGTCGCGACCGGCTCGAGGAAGCGCAGCTTGAACTTGGCTGGGAACGGGACTCCGGCGGCCAGCGGTACCTGAGGCAGCCGCGGCAGTGGAAGCCGCCCCAGCCGGCGCCGTGAGCCGACCCGTGCGAACACGGGCTGGGCCTCCTCGGCGCCGACGACGGCCACGGGAACGATCGGGACGCCGGCGCGGGCGGCCTGGGTGGCGAAGTCCCCATCGGCGAAGTCGCGCAGGCGGTAGCGCTCGCGCAGCGGCTTGCGCACCCCCTCGCGGCCCTCGGGGAAGATGAGCACGAGCTGGTCCTCGTCGAACAGCAGCCGGTGGAGATTGGCGGGATGCGAGCCCACCGCGCCAAGCTTGGTGACCAGCATCCCCAGGGCCGGCACGCCGGTCACCCGCGGCTCGGTGGCGAGATGCACCGGCCGCGGCCGCGGATGCTCCTCCCGCACCGCCTTGGCGATCATCGCGCCATCGGAGGGCAGCAGGCCGGAATGGTTGGCCACAAGCATCGCGCCGCCGGTCGCGGGCACGTTCTCGATGCCTTCGACCTCGACTCGGAACCAATAGTGGTAGAGGAAGCGGTACAGGGTCCGATCGACGACGCCCTCGATGCGCTCCGAGCGGCCCCAATCGGTGACGTGGCGCTCGGGCTCGAGCCCCGGCAGCTGCTCACGAAAGTCGGCTCCGGTTGCCGACAGCTCGCCGCGGATCTCGCTCTTTGCCAGTTCCACGGTCAGCCCGCTCTCGCTGTCGAGCGCCGACTCGCCTGCATCCGGATCCGCCATCGGCGCGATTCTCGCACGGCTTCGGGGAGGCGGGGCCCGGGCAGGGCGCTAGTGCGTGACGGCGCCTTCGGCGGCGCTGGAGACCAGACGCGCGTACTTGGCCAGCGCCGCCCCGGGGTGGGGGCGCTGCGGCGGCTGATACTGCTCGAGCCGCGCGGCGATCTCCTCGTCGGAGAGCGCGACGTCAAGTCGGCGGGCCTCGACGTCAAGGGTCACCTCGTCGCCGTCGCGGATTGCCGCGATCGGTCCGCCGCGTGCCGCCTCGGGGGCAACATGGCCGGCCATCAGGCCGCGGGTGGCGCCGGAGAAGCGGCCGTCGGTGAGCAGCGCGACCTCCTCGCCGAGCCCCTGGCCGACGAGGGCCGCGGTGACCGCGAGCATCTCGCGCATGCCCGGTCCGCCGGCCGGTCCCTCGTTGCGGATCACCATCATGTCGCCGGCCGTGATCTCCCCGGCGGTGACGGCCCGCATTGCATCCTCCTCGCCCTCGAACACGCGGGCGGGACCGCTCTGGCGCCGGCGCTCGTAGCCAGCCAGCTTGACCACGCACCCCTCGGGGGCGACGTTGCCGCGCAGGATGGCCAGGCCGCCGGTCGCCTTGATCGGGTTACCGAGGGGCCGCACGACCTGCTGGCCCTCGGTCTCCTGAGCGTTATCCGCGTGCTCGCCAGCCGTGTGCCCGGTGACGGTCATCGCCTGCTCATGCAGGAGTCCGGCCTCCTTCAGCCGCTGCATGACCAGCGGCACCCCGCCGGCGCGGTAGAGATCCGGGGCGACGAACTGGCCACCCGGCTTGAGGTCGCAGAGCAGCGGTGTGCGCTCGCTGATCTCGTCGAAATCGTCGATCGAGAGCTCGACGCCCATCTCCTTGGCGATGGCCAGCAGGTGCAGGACGCCGTTGGTCGAGCCGCCGCTGCAGGCGATCGCGGCGATCGCGTTCTCGAGCCCCTCGCGGGTGATGATGTCGCTGGGGAGCAGGCCACGGCGCAGGACGTCGACGACCAGCTTGCCGGCCTCGGTGGCGACCTCGGACTTGCGCGGATCCATCGCGGGCACCATCGCGTAGCCGGCCGGGGAGATCCCGAGCACCTCGAAGGCCATGGCCATGGTGTTAGCGGTGAACTGACCACCGCAGGCTCCGGCCCCGGGAGAGGCGACGCCCTCGAGCTCGGCCAGCTCCGCGTCGGTGAGCTTGCCCGCGGCGTGGGCGCCGACGGCCTCGAACACCTCCTGGATGGTGACCTGCTCGCCGTGGAAGTGTCCGGGCAGGATCGAGCCGCCGTAGAGCATCACGCTGGGGACGTTGAGGCGGCAGAGCGCCATCACCGTTCCGGGAATCGTCTTGTCGCAGCCGCTGATGGCGATGACGGCGTCGAACATGTGGGCATCGCAGACCAGCTCGATCGAGTCGGCGATCACCTCGCGGCTCACCAGCGAGGCCTTCATCCCCGGGGTTCCCATGGTGATCCCGTCGGAGATGGCGATCGTGTTGAGCTCCATCGGCGTGCCGCCGGCGGCGCGGATGCCCTCCTTGACCTTGGCGGCGAGCGCGCGCAGATGGAAGTTGCACGGCATCGTCTCGATCCACGTGTTGGCGACGGCGATGAGCGGCTTGGCGAGCGCCTCGTCGTCGAAGCCGATGCCCTTCAGGTAGGCCCGCGCCGGGGCCCGCTCAGGGCCCTCGGTGAGCGCGTGGCTGCGGTGCTTGACGTCGAAGGAAGCGCTGCTCATTGCGGGCCGGGACTGTAGCGGGCGCGCCTCGCGGCAGACGATCAGCCGGCCGTGTCGACCCGGGGCGAGCCCGACGCGGAGCCGCTACCAAGGCGAGCGCGCTCCCAGCGGGACAGACGCCAGAGGTCCCGCGTGACCTGCTGGGGATCGAGCTGGCGGCCGGGGAGGTGCATGTTGGCGGTCGAGATCAGCCGCCGCTCGTCGCCCGTCAGGGCCATCCACTTGGCGAGGACGTCATCGGAATCGGGGAGGCGGGCGCTGCCGTAGGGCCGCGTCTCGTCCGGGAACTCGACGCAGTACTCGCTGAGCATGCGGTGGGTCTGCGGCAGGTAGGCGAGGATCGGCTTGTGGGGATAGATCAGGTACGCGTACGGCGCTCCACCGCCCGCATGCTGCTGGGCTGGCGACTCGCTCTGCTTGCCCCAGACCCGGATGAACCCGAGGTCGCGGTACATCGACCACTCCTCCTCGTTCACGCACGACCGCAACAGCTCGCGAGCCCGCTGCTCAGCCCGCCGCTCTCGGCCGGGATCGAACGGGGTGCTCGGGATGCGCCGGCGGTGGGATCGCCGGCGGCTCAGCGCTGCCTCGATCCTCGGCACGATCAGGTCCGACAGCAGCGCGAGGGCCACGAGTGCGGTGACGGCCAGGGCCAGCAGCACCGCTCGGCGCTACCTACCGGCCACCAGCGGCGCGCGGGAAGAAGATCACCCGGTCGGCGTCGCGGGGCACGTCCTCGAAGGTCCGGACCATTCGCGCGTCTCGACGGCCATCCGTCCCGGCGAACGGCACCGCCGCCCAGAGGCCGGCGTCAAGCTGCCGGCGGAACTCTTCGACGAGCCGCTGCTCATCCTCGGCCAGGTCGACGTCGCCTTCTGCGATCAGCACCTCACCGTGCCCAGGCTTCATCCGCAGAAAACGCACAGCGGGATTATGTCAAAGCGACGAACGCGCCGGGCCAGCACCGGATGACCGGCGCGCCAGCCCGAGCACGTCGACCGGCCCCGCCCCCGCGCCGATCTCGCGCAGCCCGTCGGCGATGGCCCGTGCCGCCAGCGCCTTCGCCGCCCGCGCGGCGTCCGCCAGCTCATCGCCCCGGGCGAGCCGCGCAGCCAGCGCCGAGGAGTGCGTGCAGCCCGAGCCATGGGCAGCGCCGCCGGGATGGCGCTCGCTGCTGATCTCGGTCAGCGTGCGACCGTCGAACAGGACGTCGGTGGCCACCGCGCGGTGCCCGCCGGTGACCAGCACCGCCTCGGGCCCCAGCCCGCGGAGCCGCCGGGCGAGTTCGGCGACCTCCCCCGGATCCTCGGTCCCTCCCCCACCATCGGTCCCTCTCCCACCAGCGGTCCCTCTCCCAGCAGCTGGCTCGTGCACGCCGAGCAACGCCTGAGCCTCGGGCACGTTCGGGGTGATCACCGTGGCCCGCGGCAGCAGCAATTCGATCAGCGAGGCGCACGCGTCTGGGTCGAGCAGCACGGCGCCGGACTCGGCCAGCATCACCGGGTCGAGCACAACCGGGGTGCCCTGCGGCAGCTCGTCGAGCGCCTGCGCCACCGCCCGGATCGTCTCGGCCCGCCCGAGCATGCCGATCTTCACCGCGTCGACACCGATATCGGAGGCGACGGCCCGCACCTGGGCAAGGATCATCTCCGGCGGCACGTGATGCACCGCGGTCACGGCGACGGTGTTCTGGGCTGTGATGGCGGTGATCGCGGTCATACCGTGGACCCCGCAGGCCGCAAAGGCCTTGAGGTCGGCCTGGATGCCCGCACCGCCGCCGGAATCGGAGCCGGCGATCGACAGGGCCCGCGGAATGCGCTCAGAAGCGCTCATCGCGACGAGATTACGTGGTCACCGAGAACCTCCCTCCCGCCTCGCGGCGGACGTAGCCGGCCAGTTCGAGCGCGGCCAGTGCGGCCAAGCCCCGCTCAGGCGGGACCCCGGCCCGATCGAGAGCCGCCGCGCTGTCCCGGCCCTCGGCGATCGCCTGGAGCAGACCGGCCAGCTCCGGCGAGAGCGGCGGGCGATCGTCGCCGCGCGCCCGCCGCTGCCCGGCGCCGAACAGGTAATCGAGGACGTCCTGGGCGTTTCGGACCACGCGGGCTCCCCGGGCGAGCAGCTCGTTCGGCCCGGCCGCCAGTGGTGATGTGACGCGGCCGGGGACCGCCCCGACGGCTCGACCGAGGCTCCGCGCGAACCCGGCGGTGAGCAGCGCCCCCGAGCTCTCCCCCGCCTCGACCACGACGGTCATCGCCGCGAGAGCGGCGACGATGCGGTTGCGCGCCGGAAACGTCCAGCGTCGCATCTGGCTGCCGGGCGGAAGCTCGGAGAGCACCGCGCCGTGCTCGCGGAGCCGGGCGTGCAGTGCTCGCTTGCTCGCCGGGTAGGCGCGATCGGCGCCGGCCGGCAGCACGGCCAGGGTCGGGCCGGCCGCGGCCAGCGCTCCGGCATGCGCGGCGGAGTCGACCCCGAGCGCCAGCCCGCTCACCACGGTGACGCCGGCGGAGGCCAGCCCGCGCGCCAGCGACCGGGTGACCTCGAGCCCGTAGTCGGACGCCCGCCGGGTGCCGATCACCGCCACCGGGTCGGCGGCGACGAGGCGTCGGAACCGCGCCAGCCCGCCGGCCACGTGGAGAGCCGCGGGGGGCGCCTCGAGCTCGAGCAGACGGCCCGGATAGTCGGGATCGCAGCGGCAGATGGCCTCGAGCCCCACCTCCTCGTTGCGTGCGCGGGCCGCGGCGGCATCGAACCCGGCCAGCTCCTCCTCGATCTCCGCCCCACGGTCCCCGGCCACGGCGGCGAGCAGGTCCACGTCGCTCAGCGCCAAGACCCGGGCGATCCTGCCGCGAGCGGCCTCAAGGTGCCCGCCAAGCCGGGAGATGAGCCATGCCCGGCGCAGGCATGCGTCACAGGCCCCGGTGCTCACGCCGCCAGCGCTGCCTCGCTCCCGCCCCGCTGACGCAGGCTGAGGGCGGTGAGCAGATCCGCCTCGGACACCCCTTCCCGGCGGTCGAGGTCGGCGATCGTCCTGGCCACCCGGAGCACCCGCTGGCGGCCGCGGGCGCTCAGCGCCCCGGCGGCATAGGCATGGGCCAGCGCACTCGCGGCGCGGTCGTCGAGCTTCACGAAGCGGCGCACGAGCCGTCCGTCCATCTCGCCGTTGCAGCGGGCGCGGCTGCCCATGAGTCGTGCCCGCTGGCGCTCCCGCGCCTCACCAACCCGGGACCGGGCGCGAGCCGAGTCGGTGACCGGGTCCGAGTGCAGTTCGGCCTCCGACGGGCGCTCGACGCTGACCAGCAGGTCCATGCGGTCGAGCAGCGGCCCGCTGAGCCGCCGCCGGTGCCTTCGCAGCTCGGGCTCGCCGCACACGCACCGCTCCCCCACCCCCGCGAACCCGCACGGGCATGGATTGGTGGCGGCGATCAGCATGAACCGGGTCGGAAACACGAGCGCCCGCTGACCGCGGACGATCGACACGACACCGTCCTCGAGTGGCTGGCGCAGCGACTCGAGGCTCGTGCGCTGAAACTCCGAGAGCTCGTCGAGAAACAGGACGCCGTGGTGGGCGAGCGTCGCCTCGCCGGGCCGCGGTGGAGCGCCGCCCCCGACCAGACCCGCCGGCGAGATCGTGTGGTGCGGGGCCCGGAACGGCCGCGTGGCGATCAGCCCGTCGGCGTGGAGTCCGGCCACGCTGTGGATGCGAGTGACCTCGATCGCCTCGCTCCGGGTCATCGCGGGGAGGATCGAGGGCAGCCGCCGCGCGAGCATCGTCTTGCCGGTCCCCGGAGCGCCCTCGAGCAGCAGGTTGTGGCCGCCGGCGGCGGCGATCTCCATCGCCAGCATCGGAGCGCGCTGCCCGCGGACGTCGGCGAGGTCGGGCTCCGGTGCGGAGGCGAGCGACCGGGACGGGGGCTCGGGGTGGCGAAACGGGCGCCGGCCGGCCAGGGCCGCGGCCGCCGCAGCCAGGGTCTCGACCCCGGCCACCTCCACGCCCTCGACCAGCGCCGCCTCCCGCGCGCGCTCACGGGGGACGATCAGGCGCGTCAGCCCGGCGCGGAGCGCGCCCTCGGCGACGGCCAACGCGCCGGGCGAGTCGCGCATCTCGCCGCCGAGCGACAGCTCTCCGAACACAGCGCACGAGGCGAGAGCGCGAGCGGGGATCTGCTCGCTGGCGGCGAGCACTGCGACGGCCAGCGCTGCATCAAAGCCGGGACCGACCTTGCGCAGAAACGCCGGGGCGAGATTAGCGGTGATGCGCTTGTCGGGGAACTTGAAGCCGGAGTTGAGGATCGCCGAGCGGATCCGGTCGCGAGACTCGCGCACGGCGGTGTCGGCAAGCCCGACGATGGCGAACGCGGGGAGGCCCGAGCGGATGTCCACCTCGACCCACACCTGGCGTGGATCGACCCCATCAATCGCGAACGTGACCACCCGAGCGAGCACGGTCTCGACCGTACGCCGGATGGAGTTTCACGTGGGTCACGGACTGTGACAATCTCACCCAGGTGCAGGAGATTTGCCTGCGCAGGTTTGGCACGAGCCGTCACCCACGCCTCACACGATTGCGCCTAGCGTGCCGGGGGTGGGAGATGACCTTCGTCCTGCGGTCGGTCGCCTCGGTGAGCAGCTCGCCGCCGAGCACCTCGAGCGCCTCGGCTTTCGCATCATCGAGCGCAACTTCCGCAACCGCTGGGGCGAGCTCGACATCGTCGCCTTCGACGGCCGCGTCCTGGCGTTCGTCGAAGTCAAGGCGCGGCGGCTGAACGGCACGGACGTGCGCCCGTTCGATGCCGTGCACACGGGCAAGCGCTCCCGCGTGCGCCGAATGGCCGGCCACTGGCTCGTGACGCGGGCCGACCGGCCCTACGCCGAGGAACTCCGCTTCGACGCCATCGGCATCACCTTCGACCGCTCAGGCCGACTGGTGAGCCTCGAGCATCTCGAAGGAGCCTTCTAGTGCCAACTGCTGGTAGGCCGCCGACTGGAAGGAGAGCCGGTGCAGCGGCGAGACCCCGAGCCGCTCGATCGCCACGCGATGCTCCGGTGTGGCGTAGCCGACGTGCTGGGCGAAGCACCAGCCCGGGTGCGACACATCGACGCGGCGCATGTACCGATCGCGGGTCTCCTTGGCAATCACCGAGGCGGCGGCAATCGCGGCGCTCTTGGCGTCGCCACCGATCACCGCCCGCCGGTCGTGGCCGAGGTCCGCCACGGGAAAGCCGTCGCTGAGGCAGATGCAGCCGTCGCGGACGACCTTGAGGAGCGCGTCGCGGAGCGCGGCGAGGTTGGTGACGTGCAGGCCACGGGCGTCGATCCCCCTCGCGCAGCGTGAGACGACGGCGACCTTCGTCGCCGTGCGCAGGATCAGCGGGTAGAGCTCGGCCCGGCTCTGCGGGGACTGCTGCTTTGAGTCGTTGAGGGCGCCGAGGCGCCGCACGTCGGAGGGGCTGATGCAATCGAGATCGAACAGCACCGCGGCGGCCACGAGCGGCCCGGCCAGGCAGCCCCGGCCGGCCTCGTCCGCGCCGGCCACGAAGCGAGCGCCGAGCGAGCGGTCGAAGGCGAAGAGCTTCCGCGCGGCCCGGGTGGGACGACGGCCGGGCTTCTTGCGAGCCGGCGTGTCCGCCCGCGCGGCGTCGGCGCCGGCGTCGTGCCTGGTGTCGGCGTCGTTAGCCGGCCGCTCAGAGGAAGCCGATGCGATTCGGAGGCCAGTAGGTGAAGAAGGCGACCCCGATGACCCACTTGTCGGGAACGGGACCCCAGAAACGGCTGTCATCGGAGGCTCCACGGTTGTCCCCCATCATGAAGTAATCACCGGGCGGAACGACGATCGGTTTGGGGAAAGTGCATGAACTATCGCTGCCGCAGGGCTCGATGTAGGGGTCGCTCTCACGCACGCCGTTGCGGACCACGTGCCCGCCGACAATCGCGATCCGATCGCCCGGACCGCCGACCACGCGCTTGATGAACGTCTGGCTCGACTCGGCCGGCGTCGGCGTGTCGCAGGCCTGCGGATGCCCCTCGCCCTGGTTGGGATTGCCGCACACCGGAGTGGCCGAGTCGGCGCCCTGCGGGGGGTGGAACACGACGATGTCGCCTACGCTGGGATGGTTGATCAGGCGATTGGTCAGCACCCGCTGCCCGATGTCGAGCGTCGGGACCATCGATGGACTGGGGATCCGGTAGGGCTTGACGATGAAGGCCTGGATCAGCAACGCCAGCCCAACGGCAACCGCGACGGTGAGCACCAGCTCGACCAGCGATTTGAGCCCAGATTTCTGGGCGCCCCCACTGCCCGCCATCAGAGGAATCCGACGCGGTCAGGGGGCCAATAGGTGAAGAACGCCTTGCCGATCATCCACGCTCTGGGGACCGGTCCCCAGAAGCGGCTGTCCTCGGAGTTCGGCCGATTGTCGCCCATCATGTAGTAGTCGCCCTTGGGAATCGTGATGGTTCCGGGAAAATTGCACGAGCCGGAGTTCCCGCAGGGCACCGTGTAGCCGTCCTTCTCGCGCACACCGTTGCGGATGACGTGGCCATTACGGATCGAGATCCGGTCGCCCCCGACCGCCACGACGCGCTTGATGAACGTCTCCGATGACGGCTGGCTCTGAGCGACGTCGCAGGCACGGGCCTGATTCTGACCGGACTGGTCCTGTCCCTGGTTTGGATCTGCGCACTGGCTGAAGTCGCTCGGCGGATGGAAGACAATGATGTCGCCCACGTGCGGACTGGTGAAGTGACTCCCGATCCGGTTGACCAGGACGCGCTGGTTGATGTGCAGCGTAGGGAGCATCGATCCGCTCGGGATTCGATACGGCTTGACCACGAAGGCCTGGATGGCCAGGGCGAGCCCGAGCGCCGTCGCGACGATCACGACGAGTTCGACCGCAGAGCTTGCGATCGACTTCTTCGCCGTTGTCACTCCGTGCTGTCGCCGGCGGATGCGTCGGCGTCCGGTCCGCCGTCGGGCTGCTCGTCGGCCGCGGCCGGCTCAGCCGGTGCGGCGGCGTCAGCCGCGACCGGAGCGGCGACATCGGCCGCGACCGGCTCGGCAACCTCGGCGGGAACCTCAGCAACCTCCGCCGGCACCTCGCCGGCGTCGGCCGTCACCTGCCCATCCTCCACGGCGTCAGCCGCCACCGGGACCGGACCGTGCAGCAGCTCGCGCTCGACGAGCTGCTCCGGACCGGTGTTCCGGCGCTCGCGGACACGGGCCCGCTTGCCGACGCGGCCGCGCAGGTAGTAGAGCTTGGCGCGCCGGACGTCGCCGCGCGCCGCTACCTCGATTCGCTCGATCTTCGGCGAGTGCAGCGGAAACGTCCGCTCGACGCCAACGCCGAAGGACTGCTTGCGGACGGTGAACGTCTCGCGGGCCCCGTGGCCCTGGCGCTTGATGACCACGCCCTCGAACACCTGGGTGCGGCGGCGGGTGCCCTCGATGACCTGGAAATGCACACGGACACGGTCACCCGCGTCGAAGTCAGGGACTCGGCGGAGCTGTGCGCGCTCCAGGCTGTCGATTACGGTGCTCATGGCAAGTGAAAGCTGCCGGCAGTCACGGCGAAGGCGCCAGACGGGGGCGACGTGCGCGTCAGAGGGCGACTGCCCAGTCCGCGCGGCGGCCTATGGTAGCGGGTCCGCCCCGCAGGGCGGGTGCGCTCGGCTCTGACTTTGCTGCAGCCGCCAGCTGCGGATCCGGGCGTGATGGCCAGAGAGCAGCACATCGGGCACCGTCCAACCGCGATACGTGGCCGGGCGCGTGTATTGCGGGTACTCGGGCGCGCCGCCGAGAGCGGTGCTGAACGATTCCTCGAGCGCCGAGTCCTCGTGGCCGAGCACGCCGGGCAGCTTGCGCAGCACGGCGTCGCACAGGACCATGGCCGGCAGCTCGCCGCCGGCCAGTACGTAGCGGCCGATCGAGATCTCGTCGGTGACGAAGTGGTCGAGGATCCGCTGGTCGAAGCCCTCGTAGCGGCCGCACAGCAGGGTCAGCTCCTCCGCGCGGGCGAGCTCGTCGACTAGCCGCTCCTCGAGCACGCGTCCTGACGGCGTGAGCGCGACCACGCGCCGCCGGCGGCAGAGCTCGACCGGATCGAGCCCGTAGCGCACCCGCATCGCCGCCTCGACCACGTCGATGCGCAGGACCATCCCGGCGCCCCCGCCGAACGGCGTATCGTCGACCTGCCCGGCGCTCAGAGGCGTGTGGTCGCGGTAGTTGACGTACTCGAGCCGGTGCCCCATCGCCAGCGCATTGGCGACGTGGCGCTGGCTCTGAAACCAGGCGAACGACTCCGGGAACAGCGTGAAGACATCGATCTCCATCAGCTCTCGCCCAGGAACCCGAGGTCGATCTCGATCGTTCGGCGCTCGATGTCGACCGAGCTCACCGCATCGGCGACCAGCGGCACCAGCAGCTCACCTGAGCGATCGCTGCGCTCGATCTCGAGCACCTCGCAGGAGGGAAGCGCCAGCAGGCGCCGGACGGTTCCGATCGGCCGGCCACCGTCGAGCACGGTGCAGCCCTCGAGGTCCTCGGCCCACCACTCGTCGGCCTCGAGGGGCGGCGCGAGCTCTCGGGGAACGAGGAGATCCTGCCCGCGGATCGCCTCGGCGCAGGTCCGCTCATCACAGCCGGACAGGCGCAGGATGGGCCGGCTGTCAGTTCCGGCCCGGCGGGTGATGCTCAGCTCACGCTCCGCGACGACAACGGTAGCGTCGAGCAGCAGCAGCTGGGACTTCGGGCGGATCACGTGAAAGCTGCCGTCGAGCCCGTGGGGCCGTCCAACCTTGCCCGCGTTCAGCCATCCCGGGGGGACGGCGGGCATCGTCAGACGCTGCCTCGTCGCGACGTCACTAGGTGTCGACGATGTCGACGAACACGCGGCGCTTGTCTTTCACCGCTGCGGTCTTGACCACGGTGCGCAGAGCGGACGCCGTGCGGCCACCACGGCCGATCACGCTGCCGTACTCATCGTCGGCGACCGAGAGCTCGAGGATGACGGTGCCGTCCTCCTCCTCGAGCTGCCTGACCTGGACCTCGTCGGGACTGTCGACCAGGCCCCGCGCCAAGTACTCGAGCAGCTCCTTCATCGAGCCGGTGTGCTCAGCGGATGCCCTGCGTGCGGAGCAGTTTGCGGACCGTGTCGGTCGGCTGCGCGCCGCGCGCCAGCCAATCGCGGACGCGTTCCTCGTTGAGGATGATCGTGGAGGGCTCGGTCTGAGCGTTGTAGTGCCCCACGGTCTCGATCACGCGACCATCGCGCTTGCTGCGCTGGTCGGCGACGACGACGCGCCAGATCGGATTCTTGCGTCCGCCGATGCGGGTAAGTCGGAGTCTGACTGACATTGCCGTGACGAGAGTAGCGTGCGGGAGGGGGGTTTGTCCGGTGGAGTGCGCTCCCGGCCTCTGGCGGGTGTCTAGCGTGCCTGGCGCATCATGGCCCCGAGGTCGGGCATCCGGCCCTGCGAGACCTGGCGCATGACCTTGCGCATCTGCTCGAACTGCTTGATCAGCTGCTTGACCGCCTGCACGTTGGTGCCCGAGCCCTTGGCGATACGTAGGCGCCGCGAGCCCTTGATCAGCTCGGGGTGGCGCCGCTCCTGCGGCGTCATCGAGAGGATGATCGCCTGGATGCGGTCGAACTCGCGCTCGTCGACCCTGACGCCGCGGAGCTCCTTGCCCATGCCCGGGATCATCCCGAGCAGGTTCTGGAGCGGGCCGAGGCGGCGGACCTGCTGCATCTGGTCGAGGAAGTCGTCGAGGCCGAACTCCTGCTTGCGGAGCTTGCGTTCGAGCTCGGCCGCCTGCTCCTCGTCGTAGGTCGCCTCGGCCTTCTCGATCAGCGTCATCACGTCGCCCATGCCGAGGATCCGCTGGGACATCCGGTCTGGGTGGAAGCGCTCGAACTGGTCGAGCTTCTCGCCGGTGGAGGCGAACAGGATCGGCTTGCCGGTCACCGCCTTGACCGACAGCGCGGCGCCGCCGCGGGCGTCTCCGTCGAGCTTAGTCATCACCACGCCATCGAACTGGACGACCTCGGCGAACTGCTCGGCGACGTTGACCGCGTCCTGGCCGGTCATCGCGTCGACGACAAGCAGCACGTCATGGGGGTTGGTCGCCTTCTTGATGTTGGCCAGCTCCGTCATCAGCTCCTGATCGACGTGCAGCCGGCCGCTGGTGTCGATGATGAGGACGTCCTTGCCCTCGGACTGCGCGCGATCGCGCGCCCAGGCGGCGATCTTGACCGGGTCGCGGTCGGTGCCCTGCTCGTAGACGTCGACGCCCGCCTGCGCGCCGACCTTGATCAGCTGGTCGACGGCCGCGGGCCGGTACACGTCGCAGGCCGCGACGGCGACCGACGAGCCCTGCTCACGCAGGTAGCGGGCGAGCTTGCCCGTGGCGGTGGTCTTGCCCGAGCCCTGCAGGCCGGCCATGACGATCACCGTCGGCGGCCGGGGCGAGAACGCCAGCTCGCGTCCAGACCCGCCCATCAGCTCGGTGAGCTCCTCGCTGACGATCTTGACCACCTGCTGGCCGGGGTTGAGCTGCCCGATCACATCAGCGCCCAGCGCCCGCTCCTTGACCGCGCCGGTGAAGCTCTTGACGACCTTGAAGTTGACGTCGGCCTCGAGCAGCGCGAGGCGGATTTCCCGCATCGCGGCTGAGATGTCATCCTCGGTCAGGGTGCCGCGCCCGCGGACGTCCGCGAGCGTGGCCTGCAGCTTCTCGGCGAGGGAGTCGAACATGGCCTACCGGCCTTCAGGCTAGCGGGCCGGAAGGTCCGAGTTCGCGCCCTCGGCATGGGGCTCTCCGCGGGTCGCGAACGCCCTGGAGATCCCACCGAAGGCCTCGGCGAACTCCGAGGGGATGACGAACACCTTGTTGGCGTCGCCCTGGGCGAGCTGCGGCAGCATCTGCAGGTACTGGTAGCTGAGCAGCTCGGCGTCGGGCTGGCCCGCGTGGATCGCCGTGAACACGGTGTCGATCGCCTTCGCCTGGCCCTCGGCGCGGAGGATCGCCGCCTGCCGCTCGCCCTCGGCGGTCAGGACCGCGGCCTGCTTTTCGCCCTCGGCGGTGAGGATCTGCGACTGCTTGACCCCCTCGGCGTTGAGGATCGCGGCGCGCCGGTCGCGCTCGGCCCGCATCTGCTTCTCCATCGCCTCCTGGATCGTCCCCGGCGGGTCGATCGACTTGATCTCGACGCGGTTGACCCGGATCCCCCACCGGTTGGTGGCCTCGTCGAGCACGCCGCGGAGCTGGGCGTTGATGTGGTCGCGGCTGGTGAGGGCGTCCTCGAGCGACAGCGAGCCGATCACGTTGCGCAACGTCGTCACGGTGATCTGCTCGATCGCCTGCAGCGGGTTGGCCACCTCGTAGGTCGCCGATTTGGCGTCGTTGACGGTGAAGTACAGGACCGTGTCGATCTGGACCACGAGGTTGTCGGAGGTGATCACCGGCTGAGGCGGGAACGACACCACCTGCTCGCGGAGGTCGATCAGCGGCTTGAGGCGGTCGACGAACGGCACGAGCACGGTCAGCCCCGGCATCAGGGTGCGGTTGTAGCGGCCGAACCGCTCGACGATCCCCGCTCGGGCCTGCGGCACGATCCGGATCGTCCGCGCGGCCATGACCAGCAGGAACACCACCACGACGATTGCGACAATTGCTCCAGCCATTGCCCCGCTCCTCTTCTATTCGGTCACGAGCGCCGTCGCGCCCTTGATATCCACAACATCAACCCGCGTGCCGACCTCGATCACGTGATCGTCGTCGAGCGACCGGGCGGTCCAGACCTCGCCGTCGATCCTCACGCAGCCGACGCCCTCGGCATTGGCGATCCGCTCGAGCACGACCGCCTGCTTGCCGATCAGCGCGGCGGCGCCCGTCCGAATCAGCGGCGGATTGCGCATGTGAGCTCGCGCGATCGGTCGGATGAAGGCCAGCGTCAGGAGGGATCCGAGGATGAACACGATCCAGGCGGCCAGTTCGCCGGCGCCGGCTACATCGACAATCGCCGCGAGCAGCGCCCCCACCGAGAACGGCGCCAGGAAGAACCCCGTAGTGAGCATCTCGCCGACCCCGAAGACACACGCGGCGATCACCCACAGAACCCATCCGGACATGTGGGGCGAGCTTACCGCGTGCCTCCCCTGACTCCCTGCATTCATGGATAATCGCGGCGTGCGACAAGGACGCGTTGCTGCCAGGGTGCTGCTGGCCGGTCTGGCCGCGGTCGCGGGCGCCGCAGCGGCCCCGATGACCGCGCTGCCCGCCGGGGCCGGCGCCTCTGCCACCGCGGTGCCGGCGGGCCGGATCTCCCTCAGAGTCACATCGCCGTTCCCACCCATGGCGAGACGCGGGCAACTCCTCATCGTTGAGGGCGCTGCGGGGGGCGCCCCGAGCAGGAGCCGGGTCCTGCTGCAATCGAGGCGTTCAGGCCGCTGGCGCACCGCCGCCTCGACCGGCCTGCGACGCGGCGGGCGCTTCACGATCCGCTGGCGGGTCCCGGCGACGACGCCGATTGGCTTCGCGAGCCTGCGCGTGGAGCTGCTTGGCACCTCGCGTCGGCCGCACGTGCTCCTGACGACCGCGCCGCTGCGGGTCGCGATTGGCACCGCCTACGTCCCGTGCGCCCGACCCGGAGTGATCAACGTCCTCATTCCCGCCGGCTACGGGTTGATCACCGGCGGCGAGTACATCGTCGGGGGGCCGTTCCCCGGCGTCGATGCCTGTTCACAGCAGCCGTACAGGATCACCGCGACCAACTCCTCGGGAAGCGTCCGGGAGGCGCAGAACGTGCCCGGCGGCCACAGTTACGTCCTGATCGTCCCAGCGGGTCGCTATACGCTGCGTGCGGCCACCGGCGGCTGCCGCGGCAAGGCGACGGTGAGAGCGGGCCAGAGCACGCACGCGGACACGACCTGCTTCGTGCCCTGAGCGCCGGTTCGGCTCATCGGCGCGGACCCGAGCCGGCCGTTCAGCTGACGAGCGCGCGGGCGAATTCCTGCGCATCGAACGGGCGGAGATCCTCGAGCTTCTCACCCACGCCGATCAGCTTGACCGGGATTCCCAGCTCATGGGCGATGGCCAGGGCGATGCCGCCCTTGGCCGTCCCGTCGAGCTTGGTGAGCACGAGGCCGTCGACGCTGATCGTCTCGGAGAACAGGCGGGCCTGGCGCAGCCCGTTCTGGCCCGTGGTCGAGTCGACGGTGAGAAGCGTCTCGTGCGGGGCCTCGGGAATCTGCTTGGAGATCACGCGATGGACCTTGGCCAGCTCGGCCATCAAGTCATCCTGGGTGTGCAACCGCCCGGCGGTGTCGATGATCACCACGTCGGCGCCCTCGCGGCGCCCGACGGCGATCGCGTCGTAGGCCACCGCACCTGGGTCGGCGCCCTCGGGTCCCTTGACGAAATCGACGCCGGCCCGCTGCGCCCACAGTTCGAGCTGCTCGACGCCCGCAGCGCGGAATGTGTCCGCCGCGCCGAGCACGACGGTCTGCCCGAGCTCGCGGCTGAGGTGCCAGGCAAGCTTGCCCACCGTGGTCGTCTTGCCGGTGCCGTTGACGCCGGCCATGAGGATCACCGTCGGCTGCGGGGTCAGGTCGATGCGGTCATCACCCGTCCGCGCAATGTCGGCCAGGAGCTCGACGAGGCGGTCCGACAGCGCCTGGCCGCCGGTCACCTCTCCCCCGGTTGCCTCGCGCTCGAGCTGCTCGACGACCTGGGCGGTGGTGCGAGCGCCGACGTCGGCGTAGATCAGGGCCTCCTCGAGCCGCTCCCACGTCTCGTCACTGAGATCCTCAAACAGGGTCGACTGGATCTCGCTGGTCAGCGCCTGACGTGTCTTGCGCAGGCTCTCGCGCAGCCGCCGGAAGCGGCCGACGCGGCGCTCCTCGGAGGCCTCGCCGGTGCCCTCGGCCGAGGGCGCCTGGGCGCCGTCGACGATGAACAGGTCCTGCCACTCGCGAGCCATGACGGCGCGCGACGTTAGCAGCGGTCAGGGCGACGGCGGCCGCGCTCAGCTCAGTACGCGCGGTCTGTCCGGGCTTGAAGACCGCGCTGAGGCGGTCGAGGGTGAGGATCGGACTACGCCACCACCGCTGTGTCCTGCGGCAGGCGACGCGAGATCACCTTGGAGATCCCGTCGCCCCCCATCGAGACGCCGTAGAGCGAGTCGGCGGCCTCCATGGTGCGCCTCTGGTGGGTGACGACGATGAACTGGGCGCGCTGGGCGTACGTGCGCAACAGGGAGAGGAAGCGGTCGATGTTGAGGTCGTCGAGCGCGGCCTCCACCTCGTCGAGGATGTAGAACGGGCACGGACGAGCCAGGAAGACCGAGAAGAGGAAGGCCAGCGCGGTCATCGATTTCTCGCCGCCGGAGAGCAGCGTCAGCCGCTTCATCGCCTTGCCGGCCGGTGTGATCTCGATCTCGACGCCCTGCAGGTCCTCCTCGTGCTCCTCGCCGGCCTCGGCCGCCTCGGCGGTGTCCTCGTCGGACCCTTCCGCATCCTCGCCCGGCGCCGGCTGCCCCCCGAGCACCCTGGCCGGACCCTCCTGCTCACTGACCAGCCGCAACCGGCCGCGACCGCCGGGGAACAGCTCCGCGGCGAGCTCCTCAAAGTTCTTGGCCGCGGCCGCGAAGGTCTCCTCGAACGTCTCCCTGATCTGCCGGTCGGTGTCGGTGATCAGCTTCTCGAGCTCACTGAGCGCGGCCTCGAGGTCAGTGCGCTGGCGCTCGAGCTCCTCGACGTGCTCCAGTGCCTCGTCGTACTCCTCGCCGGCCAGCGGGTTGACCGGCCCGAGCTGCTCTCGCCGTCGTGCCAGGCGCTCGACGCGCGCCCTCAGCGCATCGCTTTCCTCGTCGGCGAGCGGCTCCGTGGCCGGCGCGGCCTCAAGCTCGAGCCGCGTGGCCAGCTCCGAGAGCTCCTCGCGGGCGTCGTCGACCTGGTCACGCACGCGCTGGCCGCGGACCTCGGCGTCCGTGAGCGACTCGTTCTCACCGTGCAGGCGGGCGTGGAGGGCGGCCTCCTCCTGGGCGCAGGCTCGCAGCTGCGCCGCCACATGCTCGCCGGCCTCGCGGTCGGCGGCCAGCGCTTGCTCGAACACGGCGCGGCGCTCGGCGATCGCCGCGGCGGCCGTCTCCAGCGCGGCGGTGACGGCGGCGACCGAAGGACTCAGCTGCTCATCGTGGGCGATCGAAACGGCGAGACGGTCAATCCGGCCGGTGCGTTCCTGCCGCTCGCGCTCGACCCTGGCCAGCATCGAGCGCTCGGCCGCAAGCTCGGCGGTGAGCTGGGCGCGACGGCCGGCGCCCTGCCCGTCGTCGGGCGCCGAGCGCCGCCGCTGGATGCTGGCCGCGATCCGGCGCTCCTCCTCGGCCGCCTCGTCACGGGCACGGATCGCGGCACGGTCCTCGGCGATGGCCGCCTCGGCGGCGCCGTCCACTTCGGCGGCCGCGATTACCGCACGCTCGAGTCCCGCGCGTGCCGCCTGCTCGGCCTGGACCGCCTGCTCGCTGGCCTTCACGAGCTCATCGCGGTGGTTGCGCTCGGCGAGGATCCGCTCCTCCCCCACCGCGGCCGCCTGCCGGACCTCGTGTGCCGAGGCCGACCACACGCGGCCGGTGCGGGTCACCGCGACGCCCCTGAAGGAACCGGGGAGCGCGTGAAGCTCGGGGACGACCCAGGTGTCGGCGAGCAGCGCACGGGCCAGCGCCAGCGCGCTCTCACCGCCGCGAACCCGGTCGAGTAGCCGCTCAGCCCTCGGCACTGGAGGCCGGGCCCCGGCCGCGGCGGACGCATCGGCGCGCGGGGCCACGAGCGCGCGGCCCCCGTCGGCGCCGGCGCGGTCGAGCAGCGCCCCGGCAGCCCGCACGTCCGGGACCACCGCGGCTCGCAACCGGCCGTCGAGGGCCGCGGTCAGCGCGAGCTCATAGCCGGAGTCGACCTCGAGCTCGTCGGCGAGCGTGGTGGCGCCGTCGGTGACCGAGACCTGCGAGCGCAGAAACTGGTTGACCGCGGCGAGCTCACCGCCGACTCGGGCCGCCTCGCGGCGGGCGGCCTCGACGCCGCGCTCGGCCTGGCGGACGGCCTCGCGGGCCTGCTCCACCCGTGCCTCGCTATCGGCGCGCAGCCGCCGGGTCTCCTCGGCCACGCGAACCCGCTCGGCATGCTGCTCGGCCGCCGCGGCCTGCTGGGCCGCTAGTTCGGCCAGCTGCCGTGCGAGCTCGGCCTCGCGGTCACGCTCGAGCCCAGCGAGCTCGCGCTCCAGAGCCTCGATCCGGCCGGCGGCCTCGCCGTCGGGCACGTCGCCGGCCGCCTCGGACCGCAGGCGCCCGAGTAGTGCGCGCTGGCGCTCGAGCCGGGTCGCTATCCCGCCGGTCGCGTTCCGGATCGCCTCGGCGCGGTAGGCGATCCGCTCGGCGGCGGACTGGGCGACGAAGCAGCGCCGCGAGAGCTCCTCGCGCTGGGCACTGCGCGCCGCCAGGGCCTCCTCGGCCTGCTCACGGCGAGCGCCAACGCCCTGCAGCTCACGCTCGACCTTCTCACGCTGCGCGCGGGCCTCGGACACCTCGGCCTGGGCGCGCTCGAGCTCGGCAAGACGGGAGCGGAGCCCTTCGCGGGCGAGCTCCCACCGCGCCTCGAGGCTCTGGCGCTCGAGCCGGGCGTGCAGCTCGGCCGCTTCGGCCTGACGCTTGAGCGGGCGCAGCCGGGAGCGCGCCTCCCGCTCGACGTCAAGAGCCCGGTCGAGGTTGTCCTGGGTGCGGGCAAGCTTCAGATGCGCGCGACGCCGGCGTTTGCGGTGCTTGCCGAGTCCGGCCGCCTCCTCGATCAGCATGCGCCGGTCCCGCGGCTTGGAGGTGACGATCGCCTCGACGCGGCCCTGCGAGATGACCGAATGCATCTCCTTCCCGAGCCCGGTGTCGGAGAGCAGCTCAGTCACGTCGACCAGGCGGCAGCGAGCGCCGGCCAGGCGGTACTCGCCCTCACCGGAGCGGTCGAGGCGGCGGACGATCGAGACCTCGGGTGAGCCGAGGCCGAGGCTGCCCTCGCTGTCGTCGAGCACGAGCTCGACTTCAGCGTTCTTGCCCGCCTGCCGGCCCGGGGCGCCACCGAAGATCACGTCCTGCATCGAGTGACCGCGCACGGCCAGCGGCGACTGCTCGCCGAGTGCCCAGAGCACGGCGTCGGTGACGTTGGACTTGCCCGAGCCGTTGGGCCCGACGATCACGCTCACGCCGGGGCCGAACTCGAGCCGGGTGCGATCGGGGAAGGACTTGAACCCCTTGAGGGTGATCGACTTCAGATACACGGCGAGCTCCCGCTGCTCATTCCATCGCCTCCAGTGCCTCGTGGGCAGCTGCCTGCTCGGCGTCCTTCTTGCTGCGACCGGTCCCCCGGCCGACCTCGACGCCGTCGATCGTGGCGCTGATCGAGAAGAGGCGGTCGTGCGGCGGTCCCTGCTCGTCGACGACCTCGTAGGCGACGAGCACGCCACGACGGGCCAGCCGCTCCTGCAGCGCCGACTTGAAGTCGACGGAGTGCTCGAGCGCGTCCTCGATCTCCGGGGTGAAGGCGTCGACCACCGCGTCGGCGGTCCGCTCGTAGCCGACCTCCAGGTAGCAGGCGCCGATCACCGCCTCGATCACCGAGGCCAGCACACGCTCGGTGGAGACCAGCGCAATGACGCTGGCGCCGGCGGATTCCGGCGCCGCCGTCCGCAGCCGTTCGGGCACGCCCAGCCGCTCGGCCACCGCCCGACACGAGCGACCGGAGACAGCCTGCGCGCGGATCTTGGTCAGCCGGCCGGCCCCGAAGCGGTCGGCTTCCAACCGCGGATAGAGATGCGTGGTCACCGCCAGCCCGAGCACGCTGTCGCCGAGAAACGCCAGCCGCTCGTACGAGTCCGCGCGCCGGTGCGTCCAGGAAGAGTGGGTGAACACGGACCGGGCGAGCTCCGGTTCGAGCTGTTCGAGCAGCTCGTGGAGCTTGGCCACCGAGCCTCGGCTGGTCACTCAGGGTCAGGGCCTTGGCTCGCGGTCGCAGGGGGACGCGCCGACGGCGCACCACTCGCGAGCACGAAATCGACCGCCTGTCGGACGGTCAGGATCTTCGCCGCCTCTTCGTCGGAGATCTTCACGCCATAGCTGTCCTCGAGCTCTTGGACGAGCGTGTAGAGATCAAGCGAATCGGCCTCGAGATCCTCTTTGAAGCGCGTGTCCTCGGTGATCCGGCTGGGGTCGATCTCCAGCTCGTCGGCGAGGTGCGCGCGGATCAGGGAAGAGATCTGCTCGCGGTTCATGAACCCGGAACCGTAGCCGGAGCCTCGGACGAGGCGGGGGTCGAACCGGTCGCCCCCTCGAGCTTGCTGGAGCGCAGCGCGCCGGCCCCCTCAAGGGCCGCGCGAGTCCGTCCGACGACGTCCTCCTGAACGCCGCGTGCGGCGACCTCGATCGCCCGGGAGAACCCGCGGCGCGTGAAGCGGCCGTGGGCGACGACGCCGAGCTGGCGCAGCCCGAGCATGTAGGCGCCACCGGGCCCCTCGGGGTCGATCTCCTCGCGCAGGCGTTGGATCGATGGGGCCAGCAGCCAGCCGCCGAGCTTGCCGCGCACGGAGCTCATCGCCGCATCGCGGATCGCCTGCATCGTGCGTCCCGAGACGCCCTCAATCAGCTTCAGGGTGACGTTCCCCGTGAACCCGTCCATCACCACCACGTCGGCGACGCCGTCGGTGACCTGGGTGCCCTCGACGTTGCCGATGAAGTTCAGGCCGGTGCCGGACCCGCCGGCCAGCTGCTCGTGAACGGAGACGAGCTCGGGCGTGCCCTTGGCCGGCTCCTCGCCATTGGAGAGCAGGGCGACCCGCGGCGAGCTCAGCCCCATCGCCGCCTGAGCGAAGGCCGAGCCCATGTGGGCGAACTGGACGAGATGCTCGGGGCGGCACGTGACGTTGGCGCCGACGTCGAGGAACAGCACCGGACGGGCCCCAGGCATCGGGATCGGCAACGCCAGCGCGGGACGGTAGATGCCGCGATCGCGCCGCATGTTGAACAGTGCGGCGGCAAGCGCCGAGCCGGTCGAACCGCCTGACACGAGTGCCTGGGCGCGACCGTCGGCGACAGCCTTCGCGGCTTGCACGATCGAGGCCTCCGGGGTGGAGCGCACGGCGAAGGCGGGATCGGCGGCCTTGGCGATCGAGACGGGAGCGTCGACGACCTCGACCCCCGCGGGCACGCGGCCGATCTCCGCCGCGGGTCCGAACAGGAGCACGCCGATGCCCTTAGCGGCAGCGAGCGCGGCGCCTGCGGCGACCTCGCCGGGGCCGAGATCTGCCCCGCCTGCGTCCACGGCGACCGTGACCATCAAGCGGGAGCTAGTCGAGTTGCTCGCGGGGCCCGGCAACGACTTCACGGCCCTTGTAGCTGCCGCACGTCGGGCACACCCGGTGCGGCATGCGCGGGCTGTGGCACTGGGGGCACGTGTTGTACGCAGGCGCCGAGATCTTGTGCTGCGAGCGGCGCTGGGTGGTGCGGGCGTGGGATTGCTTCTGCTTGGGGACGGCCATGGAGGCAGGAGGCTAGCAGGGGAGGTCAGTCGAATCGCAGCTCGGAGAGCTTGGCCCAGCGCGGATCGGGCTCGGGCTCGTGGTGGTGCTGGAGACCAGCGGTGTTGAGGTTCTCTCCGCAGACCGGGCAGAGGCCGGCGCAGTCGGGACGGCAGATGATCTTGGCCGGCAGGGTCAGAGCCATCGCGTCGCGGGCCCACGCACGCAGATCGACGACGCCCCGGATGACGTACGGCGACTCGAGCTCCTCGCCCTCGCCGGGCTGCGAGATCTCCCGCCCGTCGACCGAGAAGCTCGGACGCGCGGCCTCGAGGCAGCGCATGCAGGGGCCGTCGAGGGCGGCCTCGAAGCGCAGGCGCAGCGCGTACCCATCGCCGGTCGTACGCGAGATGTCGAGGCGAACCGGGACGCGCTCCGGCTCGACGGGGTACGTCTCGTCGGCCAGCTCGAACGGATCGATGGCGACGGACAGATCGAGGCGACGACCCTCGCCGGTGGTGAGACGAAGCGCCCCGAGGTCGAATGAATCGGTACGCAGGGCCATTGGGCTGAGCTTAGCGACGGCGCCCGCCACGCCGGCAAGCGCGAGGGCGGGCACTGCGCCATGATTGGCCTGTGTCTCGGTGGTTTCGCTCCTACGGCTACGCGGACGTCCTCGACGATCTGATCGTCGGCTCCTATCCGCTCGACGGCGAGGACGTCGCGATGCTCGAATGGCTCGGCGTCCAGCGCGTGCTCAATCTCACTGAGGACAGCGAATACCAGGACGACGAGCGCGAGGCGGTCGAGCAGGCCTACGCCAGGAGCAAGATCCAGGAGTACCGCCTGAGCATGACCGACTTCGGCGGCCTGCCGCCGGTGCTGCTCGAGACGGCGACTCGCACAGTGAGCGAGTGGCTTGACCACGGCCAGCGCGTCTACCTCCACTGCCGCGCCGGCCGGCAGCGCTCCGCCGCGGTGGCCGCCGGCGTGATCGCCCTCCGGGACGGAATCGACGTCGATGAGGCGCTCAGGCAGGTGCGCGACCGCAAGCCGACCGCCGACCCACTGGCGCATCAGCGTGAGGACCTGCGGAGCTGGTGGCGCTCGCGAGGCGAGGACACGGACGCGAGCCTGCCGCCGTCGATCAGCGAGGATCCGAGCCCGGCCCCGGACTGACCGGGCCCGACCCCAGCGGCCTATCCGGCTTCTCGCAACCGCCGCGCCGTGATCTCGTCGTCGCCGTCGGCGAGCGGATCGAGGTCGGGCTCGGCAATCGTCAGCTCGCCGTCGATCACGTGGACGGTGCGTGCGCTGACCGTGACCGGGTCGATCTCGGGCAGCTCGCGGCCCTCTGAGACCGCGCCGTGCTCGGCGAAGCGCCGCGCCCCCGGAAGCACCCGCGCCTCGTAGGAGCCGATCGTCTCGTTGTAGGCCCGCACGGCGCTGTTCAGCCGCGTCCCGAGCGTCGAGAGCAGGCTCGAGAGCTTGACCAGGCGCGCGTGCAGCTCACGGCCCAGCTCGGACACGGCCTGGGCGGACTCGGCCACCTTTTCCTGCTGCCAGCCGTAGGCGACCGCGCGCAACATGGCGAGCAGCGTCGTCGGCGTCGCGATCAGGACCCGGCGGGACATCGCGTCCTCGATCAGCGTGGGGTCGGCGTCGAGCGCGGCCCCGTAGAGGTGCTCGCCGGGCAGGAACAAGACCACGAAGTCAGGGGTCGAGTCGAGCTCGGCCCAGTACGCCTTGTCGGCCAGCGCCCTGACGTGCTTGCGCAGCAAGCGGGCGTGATCGCGCATGTGGCGCTCGCGCTCGGCCTCGTCGCGCGCCTCGTAGGCGTCGAGCACGCCCTGCAGCGGAGCCTTGGCGTCGACGACGACGTGCTTGGCGCCGGGCATCTTGATGATCAGGTCGGGCCGCAGCGTGGTCTCGTCACCGCCGAGCGAGGACTGCTCGATGAAGTCGCAGTGGCGCACCATCCCGGCCAGCTCGACCACGTTGCGCAGCTGCATCTGGCCCCACTGGCCGCGCGTGTTGGGCTTGCGCAGCGCGGTCACCAGCGCGCCGGTCTCGGTCCGCAGCTTCTCGCCGGCCTCGGTGAGGGTGCGGAGCTGGGCCTCCAGGCGGCCGCGTGACTCGCGGCGTTCCTGGTCGAGGCGCAGCAGCTGGGCGTCGACCCGGCCGAGCTGCTCCTTGAGTGGCGCGACCAATTGCTCAACGGCCTGCTGGCGCTTCTCCAGGTCGCCCTTGGCCTCGACCTGGGCAGATTGCAGCTGCGCCCGCGCGAGCTCGGTCAGCTGGGCCATGTTGGCCTGCAGCGCCTCAGCGCTCAGCACCTTGAATGAGGCCGACAGCCGTTCCTGGGCGTCGCCCACCGCGGCCAACCGCTCCTGCGAGAGCTCACGCTCGTGCTCGAGGTCGGCGCGGGCGCGGACCAGGTCTCGCTCGAGCTCACCGGCGCGAGCGGCGTCGGAGGTGAGGCCACGCATCCGGGCGCGCAGCGCGAGCGTCACGGCGCCAGCGCCAAGCATCAAACCGAGCAAAAGAAAGACGGCATTCATGGTCGATCCGAGAATGGCGTTGGGCGCGGACGGAACCGGGCCCTTGCAAGAATTCTTGCCATGGCGAGCGAGGTGGTGCGGAGACGGGTGGTCGTGCACGGCCGCGTGCAGGGCGTGTTCTTCCGCGACTCGACCCGGGAGCGGGCGCGAGAGCTGTCACTGGGCGGCTGGGTCCGCAACTGCAGCGACGGGAGTGTCGAGGCGGTGCTCGAGGGGCCGGCCGCGGCCGTCGAGCGGATGCTGCCGTTCCTGCACGACGGTCCGCCACGGGCGAGCGTCGAGTACGTCGACGTGCACGACGAGCCGCCGGAGGGGCTGCGCGAGTTCGAGGTGCGCTAGTCAGTTCAGCGCGTGCTCGAACGCCTCGCGTGCCGCCCCGCCCCGGACCGCGAAGACAACCCGCTCCAGGCCGTTGCCGCCGGCGTCCAGGTGCCGGCGCACCTCCTCGACCTCAATCCGCGCCGCCTCCTCCACCGGGAACCCGCCGACGCCGGTCCCGAAGGCCACGAGGGCGAGCGACCGCGCCCCAAGCTCGTCGGCCACCCGCAGCGTCGACATGGTGGCGCGGCGGATGATTTCGGCTGAGGTCGAGCCGCCGAGCTCCATCGTCGCGGCGTGGATCACCCAGCGGCAGGGCATCTCCCCGCCCGAGGTCGAGACCGCGTCACCGAGGCCGACCGGCGCCACCGAACGGCTCTCGTGGTCAACGGCCGGCCCCCCGGCCCGCGAAATCGCCCCCGCCACGCCCCCACCGTGCAGCAACTCCGTGTTCGCCGCATTCGCGATCGCATCCACCTCCAGCGAGGTGATATCGGCTTCAACGACCTCGACGACCGTCACGGCAGAGCTAGGCGTGTTCCGCCGTCACGACACTTCGGCCGGCTCGTCCTTGCCGGCAAGGCGATCCCGCCCGCGCTGGACAGCGGCGATGAACTTCGAAAGGTTGACCTCGAGGGTGTTGAGAATCTCGTCGGCGTAGTCCTCGGCGCCGAGCCGGATCTCGCGCTCGCGGGCCCGAGCGTCCTCGATGATGTCTTCAGCGGCGCGTTCGGCCTGCTTGGTGATCTCCTCGTCGGAGACCAGCCGCTCCTGCCGCTCGCGGGCCTCCTTGACGATCCGCTCGGCCTCGCGCTTGGCCTCAGCGAGCATCTCCTGACGCTCCTTGACGATCCAGCGCGCCTGCTTGATCTCCTCGGGGATCGTGGCGCGCATCTGGTCGAGGATGTCGTAGATCTCCTCCTTGTCCACGCGCACCTGATCGGTGAGTGGGACAGGCTTGGCGTTGTGGACAAGATCGTCCAGCTTGTCAATGAGTACCAGGACGTCCATCGCAGAACCTCTGTTTCGTCAGCGGCTGAGCCGTTCCTTCAATGCTGCGGCGACCTCCTCGGGAACCATGTCCTCGATATGGCCGCCGAACGTGGCGAGCTCTTTTACACCGCTCGATCTCACGAAACTGTACTTGGCCGAGGCCATCAGGTACACGGATTCGATATCCGGAGCCTGTCGGTGGTTGAGCTGATTCATCTCGAGTTCGTACTCGAAGTCGGAGATCGCACGAAGCCCTTTGACGATCACCTTGGCTCCGCGCTCGTGGGCAAACTCCACCACGAGGCTGCGGAACGGCTCGACGCTGACGTTCTCGAGATCGCTGGTGGCGTGCTCCACGAAGGCCACCCGCTCCTCGGCGGTGAACAGCGTCTTGCCCTTGCGCACGGGCAGGTTCACGACGCCGACGATGACCTTGTCGAACATCGCCGAGGCGCGCGAGATGATGTCGAGATGGCCGTAGGTGACCGGGTCGTAGGACCCGGGGCAGACGGCGATGCGGTTGTCAGGGGACATAGATGCGGATCGTGGTGTCGCCGTAGCGGCGCTCGTCCTCGAGGCTCAGTCCGAGCTCCAGCGGGGCGCGCCGGTCACTCTCAGTGACCACAACGGCCTCCGAGGCACAGACCGGAACCAGCGCGCGCGACAGGATCGGTCCGAGCATGCTCGCTTGGCGGTATGGGGGATCGACGAAGACCAGATCGTATTGCCACGCGGCTATGCGTGCGCGCTCGAGGAACGTCCTCACGTCCATGCGACGGACCTCGGCCTCGAACCGGAGGCTCTCGAGGTTGCGCCGGATGGCGGCCACCGCCGCGGCGGACGAGTCGACGAGCGTCGCCGCCCCGGCCCCGCGCGACAGCGCCTCGATGGCCAGCGCGCCCGAGCCGGCGAACAGGTCGAGTACACGCGCGCCCTCGATCGAGCCGAGGATCGCGAACAGTGCCTCGCGGACGCGGTCGCTCGTCGGCCGTGTGCCGGTACCACGCGGGGCGGTGAGCCGGGCCCCCCGGCGCGAGCCGGCGATCACCCGCACGGGCTCACGGACCGTCGCGCAACGACCATGGCGTCACGCCCGGATCGGCGCGGCGGCCTCGGGCCCGAACGCCGCCTCGAGGGCATTGGCGAGGAGCGCGTTCTCAGGCCGGCCGAGGTCGGGATCCTCCGCGGCGATCCGCTCGGCGTCGGCGCGCGCGCGCTCGAGCAGCTCCGCATCCCGGGGCAGCTCGGCCACCCGATACTGGGCCAGGCCGCTCTGCCGCGTGCCGATCAGCTCGCCCTCGCCCCGAAGGCTGAGGTCGATCTCGGCGAGGGCGAACCCGTCGCTCTGCGCCGCCACCGCCTTCAGCCGCGGGGAATCCTTGGCTCCGAACAGCAGGCACAGCGACGGATGCTCGCCGCGGCCGATCCGGCCCCGCAGCTGGTGCAGCTGCGAGATCCCGTAGCGGTCGGAGTCCTCGACGAGCATGACCGTGGCGTTGGGGACGTCGATCCCGACCTCAATCACCGAGGTGGCGACGAGCACATCGGCACCGCCACCGGCGAACTCCTTCATCGCCGCCTGCTTCTCGGCCGGACGCATCTGGCCGTGCAGAAGCCCCACGCGGAAGTCGCGCAGCTCTCCCCGACCCAGCCGTTCGAACTCGGCCGTGGCGGCCCGGACCTGGAGCGCCTCTGACTCTTCGACCAGCGGACAGACCACGAACGCCTGGCGCCCGGCTCGCAGCTCCTCACGGACGCGCTCGTAGGCCCGCGCGCGCTCCCGATCGGTCGAGCAAACGAAGGTGGTGATCGGCTGGCGCCCGCGCGGCAGCTCCCGCAGCACGCTGAAGTCGAGATCGCCGTAGCCCGAGAGGGCCAGGGTGCGCGGGATCGGCGTCGCAGTCATGTGCAGCACGTGGGGGCTCTCCTCCCCCGCTCCCTTGGCGTCGAGCGCCGCCCGCTGGCGCACGCCGAAACGATGCTGCTCGTCGACAACCGCCACCCCGAGTCGGGCGAAGCGCACCGGGTCCTCGATCAGGGCGTGGGTGCCGACGATCAGCGAGAGCTCGCCGCTGGCCAGCTTGCCGAGCAGATCGGCGCGGCGGCCGGCCGGGGTCGAGCCGGTGAGCAGGCCGGCGCTGACCAGGCCGCCGGGCATCAGCGCCTGGATGGTGGCGAAGTGCTGCTCGGCCAGCGTCTCGGTCGGCGCCATCATCACCGCCTGCAGCCCGTGCTCGACCGCCCGCAGCATCGCGTAGAGGGCGACCACCGTCTTGCCCGACCCGACCTCGCCCATCAGCAGCCGCTGCATCGGGCGGGGCTGGGCGATGTCGTCGTCGATCGCCCTCAGCGCGGCCGACTGGTCGCCGGTGAGCGGGAACGGGAGCATCGTCGAGAGCCAGCGCGCGGTCAGCTCGCGCTCGCCGTCGAGCACCGGCGCCCGGGCGTCGGCCCGCCGCGAGCGACGACGCCGCAGCAGCGCCAGCTGCACGAGCAGCAGCTCGTCGAAGGCCAGGCGGCGGCGGCCCAGCTCCTGGTCGCGGTCGGATTCCGGGAAGTGCGCGGCGAGCAGCGCGGCGCGGCGCTCGGGCAGCTGCTCGCGGACCCGTAGCTCCGTGGGCAGCGGCTCGAGCAGATCGACGCTGGCGGCGGCGTGCTTGCGCGCGAGCGCGAGGATCTGAGTCGAGGACAGCCCCTCGCTGGCCGGGTAGTGCGCCACCGCGTCGCCTCCGGTCATCGCCTCGGTGGTCTGGGCGTGGGCCTGGACACGAAAGCGGTTGCGGGCCTCATACTTGCCGTGAAGCACGAGTCGGGTGCCCGCTTGGTAGCGCTGGACCAGCCACGGCTGGTTGAAGAAGGTCGCCTTCATCACCCCGGTGTCGTCCGCCACCGTCGCCTCGACCAGCGGCCGCATCCCCCGGCGGCGGACCGAGCGCGAGGCGATGCCGCGCACCTCAACGACGACGGTCGCCGTCTCGCCGGCGGTCAGCTCGACGACCGCGCGCGCCTCTCGGCGGTCACCTGGCAGGTGCTCGAGCAGGTCGCCGACGGTGTGCAGCCCGAGCACGGCGGCGGCCTGCTGGGCCTTGGCCCCGTCCACGCGCAGCGGCCTGCGCAGCTCCGAGGGACGGGGATAACGGACCGGCGCCCCGTCCAACTCGGCACGATCGAGCGGACGCGCGCCGGCAAACGCGGTGGGGGCAGCCATGGACGTGATGATGACCACGCCGGCGGTCGTCGCACGCTACTCAGCCGAGAGCAGCCACCAGTAGCTCTGCTGACCGCCGTCGGAGAGCTCGAACTCGACCTCTCCCGCGGCCAGTGCCGCCACGGTCTGATCATCGAGCGGAGCCTCGGCGCCGCGCAGGCAGGTGATCAGCTCCGCGTCCTCGGCCAGGCGCTCGAGCACGTCGCGGAGCGTCTCGCGCGGCTGCCCCCAGGCGACGATCTGTTCCTCCACGAAGCCGACGGCGTCGCCCTGGCGGAAGCGTCCCTGGACATCGTCGCGGGCGGCCGGGGCCACCGCCCCGGTGCGGATCCGCTGAAGGGTCTCCTCCATGGCCGCGCCGTTCTCGGCCGCACCCCGGCCGGGATCGAGACTGACCGCGGCGGCAAGGCCGGCCTGCAGCGAGCGCGAATGGACGACGACGACCGTCTTGTCGGAGAGCTCGGCGGCGCGCTCGGCGGCCATCACCACGTTGGCGCTGTTGGGCAGCACGACGACCTCCTCCGCGGGGACGGCGTGGATCGCGGCGAGCACGTCGTAGGTCGAGGGGTTGAGCGTCGGGCCGCCGTCGAGCACCCTCAGCCCGAGGCCCTCGAACAGCTCGCTCGTGCCGTTGCCGGTCACCACCGCGAGGGCGCCGCAGCGCGCGCTCCTGACCGTGCTCGTCAACCGTTCGTCGCGCTGCTGGACCTGCTCTCGCATGTCGGCCACGTCGAGGTGGGAGACCACGCCGACGCCGTCGAATAGCGCGGTGGCGGCGTCGGGGTCATCCGTGTGGACGTGGATCTTGAGCGTGGTCGGGTCGCCGACGACGAGGACCGAGTCGCCGAGCTGCTCGAGCTCGTGGATGAACTGTCGCTGCTCGAGGTCCGAGCCGGTGACGGCGAAGTTGGTGCAGTAGCGGTATGAACTCGAGGAATGCTGAGGGTGGGTGACCCGGGCCGCCGCGTGGTGCTCGAGCGCCGGAGCGTCGGTGCCCCGCAGCGCGCCGATGATGCCGGCCAGCAGCACGGTGAGCCCGTAGCCGCCGGCGTCGACGACGCCGGCCTCGCGCAGCACGGGCAGCAGGTCGGGGCCGCGCTTGACCGAGTCCTCGCCCGCGGCGAGCGCGCGCTCGATCACGTCGGCGATGACGGCGTTCTGCTCCTCGGCGGTGGCATCGGACCCGAGCCGGGCGTCGCGCATGTGGGCCAGGTCGGAGGCCACCCGCACCGCCATCTCGCGCACCACGGTGAGGATCGTCCCCTCGGCGGGCTCGCGGACGCTGCCGTACGCCTGGTCGGCGGCGCGAGCCAGTGCGGCGCTGATCAGCACCGGGTCGACGAGCTCGCCGGGCCGGCTGGCCAGCTCCTCCGCCGCCCCGCGGATCAGCTGCGAGAGGATGACACCGGAGTTGCCGCGGGCGCCGAGCAGCGCGGCGCGGGCGACCGAGCCAACGATCTCGTCGCGGCTCACCGCCTCGATCGAGCTCTCCTGCGATGCCCCGGCCAGGCGGTCGAGTTCCTGCAAGACCGCTCTCAGCGTGAGCACCATGTTGTCGCCCGTGTCGCCGTCAGCGACCGGGAACACGTTGAGGTCGTTGACCTCTTCGCGTCGGGCCTCGAGTTCGGCCAGACCGGCTTCGACGATCGCCCGGAACCGGACGATGCTGGGGTCAGACACTGCCGCTCAGCCCTCAAGAGCCCGTGCGGGCACGGGTTTCAGCGGGCTTTCGTGACTTTGCCGGCCTTCAGGCACCGTGTGCAGACGTACACGCGCCGCGGTGTTCCTGAGTCGTCGATCCGCACGCGCTGGAGATTCGGATCGAAGCGCCGCTTGGTGGCCACCATCGAGTGGCTGCGGCTGTGTCCGAACGACGGGCCCTTCGCGCAGATGTGGCAGATCTTCGGCATTTGCGCGAGTATAGAGTGGTCTCGTCTGACGCGACTTTGGCTGAGAAAGAGGTTCAGATCGAGCGACATGGGTACACCAGCCCTTCGATGCGTGCACAGAGCGACGTAGGCGACGGTCTGCTGGGAGACGTCAACCTTCCCGCCCGGTACCGCGTGGTACGGCGCCTCGCCCGAGGCGGAATGGCCGAAGTGTGGTGCGCCGAGGACACGATCCTCGGCCGGCAGGTGGCGATCAAGGTGCTGGCCGGCCAGTTCGGCCACGACGGCCAGTCCGTGCGGCGGTTCCGCCGCGAGGCGCGGGCGGCGGCCCGGCTGTCCGGACACCCGCATGTGGTGACGATCTACGACGTGAGCGGCGGGGAGCCGTCCGAGGCGCCGGCGCAGCGGCCGTTCATCGTCATGGAGCACCTGCCGGGCGGAACGGTTGCAGACGCCATCCGGGTGGGCGAGGTCGGGCGCGCCGACGCGCTGCGGTGGCTGAGCGAGGCTGCCTCGGCACTCGACTACGCCCACGGCCGTGGCGTCGTGCACCGGGACATCAAGCCGGGGAACCTGCTGCTCGACGGCAGCCGCGTGCTGCATGTGGCCGACTTCGGGATCGCCCACATCGGCACCGAGGACGCGATCACCTCGACCGGGCAGCTGTTCGGGACCGCCGCCTATATCGCGCCGGAGCAGGCCCTTGGCCGACCGACCACCGAGGCCAGCGACCGCTACTCGCTCGCGGTGGTGGGCTTCGAGCTACTCGCCGGACAGCGGCCGTTCACCGCGGCCAACTTCGCCGCCCAGGCCCGCCAGCACGTCGAGGCCGACCCGCCCCGGGCCAGCCAGGTCAACGCCTCGCTGCCGCGGGCCATCGACGGGGTCCTCGGGCGGGGCATGGCCAAGCGGCCCGAGCAGCGCTTCTCCAGCGCCCAGGAGTTCGCGGCCGCCGCGGCGGCCGCGATCGAGGCCACCCCGGCCGTAGGCGCCACAGCAACAAAGGTGCTCCATCGTCCCCGAGCGGCCCGGAGAGCCCACCCGCGTGGGCCGGCGGTGGCCGCCCCCGCGGCCGTCCCCGCGCAGCTAAGCGGCGACCCCGCCCGGCGGTGGCAGCCCCGCCCGCGGCTGGTCGCGCTCGGGGCCCTGGCTGCCGCCGCGTTCGCTGTCGGGATCGCCGCCGCCGGCATCAGCCAGTCGGGTCAGACCTCGAGTCGCTCCCAGATCAGCGCCGCGGTGCGTCCGCACACGACCGCGACCAAGCATGCGGCCACTCCGGCTCCCAGGCCCGTCCACCACGCCGCCAAGCCGCCTCCGACCCGGACCCAGACCGCCGAGGCCACTCCGGCCGCGGCCACCACTCCGACGCCGCCGACGGCGGATACGCTCGAGGCCCAAGGCCACCAGCTGATGCTCGTCGGCAACTACGGCGCCGCGATCCCCGTGCTGCACCGCGCCATCGCCAGCGCGTCGCCCTCGAGCCTCATCTACGCCTACGCCCTGTTCGACCTCGGCCACTCGCTCCGCATGGCCGGCGATCCCCAGGCCGCGGCGGTGGTCCTGCAGCAGCGCCTGCAGATCCCCAACCAGACCGAGATCGTCCGCCAGGAGCTCCAGGCCGCGCTGCGGACACTCGGCGCGCAGGCTCAGCGGGCTCAGCAGGCGCCGAGCGGCGGCGCCGGCACCGCGCCGCCGGGCCACCGCAAGAGCCGCCAGGGGCACGGCAGCGCAGACTGACCTCGCCGCGCCCGGCGAGGCTGCGCGTCACACACGGAGCGCCGGGATCCGGGCCTCATACGGCGAAGCCGGTGCGTCCGCGGCGACCTGAGAGCTCGTCCTTGACCGCCAGCGAGGCCAGCACCGCCTGGGCGGCGTGCGCGCCGCTATCGCGCTTGGAGCCCCCGCTCACGCGGTCGAGGGCCTGCTCCATCGTGTCCACGGTGAGCAGGCCGAACCCGCACGGAACCCCGGTCACCAGCTGGACCTGCTGGATCCCCCGGGCGGCCTCGGCGCAGACGTAGTCGTAGTGGTCGGTCTCGCCGCGGATCACCGCGCCGAGGCAGACCACGGCGTCGTGGCGTCCCGACTGGGCCGCGTAGGAGGCAGCCAGGGGTAACTCGAAGGCCCCTGCGACGTCGAAGCGGTCGACGTCGGTGATGCCGGCCTCGGCGAGCGTCCTCCGGGCGCCGGCCTCGAGCTTGTCGGCCAGTTCCTCGTAGAAGCGGGCCACGCACAGCGCGATCCGCCGCTCAGGCATCGCGCTCGCGATCCTGCTCCTGCTCCCGCTGAATCATCTCCTCGTCGAGGGCGAGGCCCTGGTGGTGCAGCGTGTGCCCCATCCGCTCCCGCTTGGTGCGCAGGTACGCCTCGTTGTGGGGGTTGGCGACGTGCTGGATCGGGATCTGGTCGGTCACCGACAGACCGTAGCCGGCCAGGCCGGAGATCTTCTTGGGGTTGTTGGTGAGGATGCGGATGCTGGTCAGCCCGAGGTCGACGAGGATCTGCGCGCCGATGCCGTAGTCGCGCAGATCGGCGGGTAGACCGAGCCTGAGGTTGGCGTCGACGGTGTCGAGCCCCTCTTCCTGGAGCTTGTAGGCCCGGAGCTTGTTGAGCAGCCCAATCCCGCGACCCTCCTGACTCAGGTAGAGGAGCACGCCGCAGCCCTCGTTCTCGATCATCGACAGGGCCGACTCAAGCTGCTCGCCGCAGTCGCAGCGCAGGGAGTGGAAGACATCGCCGGTGAGGCATTCAGAGTGCACCCGGACGAGCACGTCGTCGACGTTCTCGATGTCTCCCTTGACCAGGGCCACGTGATGCTTGTTGTCGACCAACGAGCGGTAGCCGACGGCCACGAAGTCGCCGAAGCCGGTGGGGAGCTTGGTCGCCACGACGCGCTCGACCAGCTTCTCCGTGCGGCGGCGGTAGGCGACCAGGTCGGCCACCGTTACCATCTTTAGCCCGTGGCGCTCGCAGTAGGGGGTCAGATCCTTGACCCGGGCCATCGTGCCGTCGTCGTTCATGATCTCGCAGATCACGCCGGACGGGTTCAGGCCGGCCAGGCGAGAGAGGTCGACAGCGGCCTCGGTCTGCCCGACCCGCTCCAGGACGCCACCCTCCTTGGCCTTCAGCGGGAACACGTGACCCGGCTGAACGAGCTCACGCGGGCTCATGCTGGGATCGATCGCCACCTGGATGGTGCGGGCGCGGTCGGCCGCGGAGATGCCGGTGCTGACCCCGGTGCGCGCCTCGATCGAGACAGTGAACGCGGTCTCAAACGCAGACTCGTTCTTGGCCGCCATGAGGTCGAGGCCGAGGTCGTCGCAGCGCTCGGGGGTGAGGGCCAGACAGATCAGGCCGCGTCCTTCCTTGGCCATGAAGTTGATCGCCTCGGGGGTGACGAACTGCGCGGCCATGGTGAGGTCGCCCTCGTTCTCGCGATTCTCGTCGTCGCAGACGACGACCATCTTCCCCTGACGAATGTCCTCGATCGCTTCCTCGATCGTCGCGAACGGCGTCTGTACCGAGCTCATAACCGAGCCCCAATCAGCTTCTCCACGTATTTCGCCAACACGTCGACCTCCAAATTGACCGTCGTTCCCGGCTCTGCGTCACCGAGGTTCGTGCGTTGCAGCGTCTCTGGTATCAGAGAGACGGTAAAGGAATCGCTATCTGTCTCGGCCACCGTCAGCGACACGCCGTCGACGGCGATCGACCCCTTGTCGACCACGTAGCGCAGCAGTTCGGGCGCGGCGCCGATCCGGATCCGGCGGGCAAACCCGTCCTCGGTGATGTCGAGGACCGTGCCGGTGCCGTCGACGTGTCCCTGGACGATGTGCCCGCCCAGGCGATCGCCGGCCCGCAGCGGCAGCTCGAGGTTGACCGCGGCTCCGGTGTCGAGATGCTGCAGCGAGCTGCGGTCGAGTGTCTCGTTCATCACCTCGGCGACGAAGCTGTCGCCGTCGAGATCGGTCGCGGTGAGGCAGACGCCATTGACGGCCACGGAGTCGCCCTCGTGCAGCTCACCGGCGAGCCCGGAGACGATCGTCACCCGCACCCCGTCGGCCGAGCGCTCGGACCTCACCACGCGTCCCCGCTCTGCCACCAGGCCGGTGAACATCACCACTCCCTCATGCGGGCGGAGACGAGCAGGTCATCTCCCACCCGATCGCATTCAACCATCAGCGCGCGGACGGCCTCGGCGATCGTCTCGGCGCCCTCGCCCTCGAGCGGATCCCGGGCGGTGCGGCCGCCGAGCACGAGCGGCGCGAGGAACAGGCGCATCTCGTCGACCTCGCCGGCGTCGAGGAACGCACCGGCCAGATGGGGTCCGCCCTCGAGCAGGATCGACGTAACGCCGGCGGCGCCGAGCTGGTCAAGCGCCGAGCGCACGCGCGCGGGCTCGTTCTCGCCGGTGGCGGCGATCACCTCGGCGCCGTGGGTTTCGAGGGCATCGGTGGCCGCTCGCGGCGCGGCCCGGGAGACGACGACGGTGAGCGGGACCGTGCGGGCGTCACACACGAGCTTGCCGCTCAGCGGCAACCGCGCCAGCGAGTCGAACACCACGCGGCGTGGCTGACGGGCCACGCCCTGCACCCGTGCCGTGAGCTGCGGATCATCGGCCAGCGCGGTCCCGATCCCCACCGCCACCGCGTCGCACTCAGCACGCCAGTGATGGGCGAGGAAGCGGCTCGGCTCGCTCGAGATCCACTTCGAGTCGCCGCGCTGCGTGGCCACCTTGCCGTCGAGCGACATGGCCGACTTGAACAGCACCCACGGACGCCCGGTGCGGGCATGCTTGCGGAAGGGCTGGTTGAGCAGGCGCGCCCGCGTGGCGAGCTCGCCGTCCGCGACGACCACCTCGATCCCGTCGTCGCGGAGGATCCCCAGCCCCCGGCCTGACGCGTGCTCGGACGGGTCATCGGAGGCAACGACCACGCGGCAGATGCCGGCCTCGCGGATCGCGTCGGTGCACGGCGGTGTGCGGCCGTGATGGCAGCACGGCTCGAGCGAGACGTACAGCGTCGCCCGGTCGAGCGCATGCCCGGCGGCGTCACGGATCGCCTCGACCTCGGCGTGCGGGCCACCGAGCTCACGATGGAAGCCCTCGCCGACCGGCTCGTCGTCGATGGCCAGCACCGCTCCGACGAGCGGGTTGGGGCTGACCCGGCCGCGGCCGCCGTGGGCAAGGTCGATGGCCCGGGAGAGCAGCCGCCGGTCGGTTTCGGTCTTGAGCATCTCTGACTAGAGGATACGAACGACGTACAACCCTGAGCCGGCCGCCCTCAGGCCGTGCCGCACTTGCCGCCGGAGAGCCGGTAGACGCTCAACTCCGGCCCCGGGAGGTGGTACTGGCGGGGGTAATAGTCGATCGACCAGTCGAAGCTGAACGGCACCGCGTGCGTCCCGCCGGCGAAGGGGCTGACGTGGTAGACGAGCTTGGCGCGGTTGGCCAGCGCAGCGTAATAGGCCACCGCGGCGGGTGCAGCCCGCGGCTCGGCGAACGCCCGTCCGGCCTGCAGAGAACCGATGGCGAGCCAGCAGAAGCCGCTGTTGACGTACTCGTCAAGCAGGGCCGGCCGCAGGGTGCGCTCGTACTGGTCGACGAGGACGTAGCGACGCTGCCCGACCGGGAGCGGATTGCCGTTCTGGTCGAGGTCGGTGAGCCAGGTCGCGTAGCGGTACCAGCGCTCCCCGAGGGGGGTCGACGGCAGCGAGGTCCCAATGTCGGAGGCCCAGTTGTCGGCGACGACCGGCTCGATCACCACCTTCGAGCCGGCCGGCACGTTGTGGACCATCCACGCCCGGAGGAGACTGCGCGTGTCCGGCCGCGAGAGGACCGCGTCGTTATGGATGACGGCCACGAGACTCTGGGCCAGCATCAGCAGCCACACTGCGCCCATGGCCAGCTCCAGCGGGATCCGCCGGGGCCCGACCAGCCAGCGCACGAGCTCCATCGCGCCGTAGGCGCCGAGGATCGCCACGATCGGGAAGATCGGCATCAGCCAGCGGCCGAAGAAGCGCTGCTGGTTGCCCATGAAGATGATGAACATGATCGGCGCCGGGACGAGCACCAGCGCCATACCGATCCGCCGTCGCACGAGGAGGAGCACGGAGCCGCCGATGGCGGCGAGCGCCGGGCCCCAGCCGAGCCCCCAGGTGAACGTCCACAGGTAGTAGCTGATGCCGCTGCCAGGCTGGGTGCCGAGCTTCACCGGGTCCTGGCCGGCGGCCAGCGAGGCCTGCGAGTTGACGCCGGCCTGGAAGGAGGCGAAGTCGAGCACCGCGAAGGGGTTGGCGAGCAGGAACGAGGCGAGGGCGAGCAGCAGCGCCAGCGCGAAGCGGCGCACCGAGCCCCAGACCGCGCCGCCGGTGCTGTCGCAGACAAACGCCGCCAGCAGGCACATGAGCGTGATCCCGCCGGTGTACTTGGTGGCCGCGGCGAGGCCGATGCCGACACCGGCCAGCGCGTAGTCGCGCCAGCGGCCCCAGCGCATCACTCCAGCCACACCGGCCAGGGACATCGCCACCGGGGCCAGCGTGGGGACGTCGTTCAGCGCCAGGTGGCTGTAGAAGACGGGCAGGAAGGCGAACGCCATGATCGCCGCAGCCAGCAGCCCCACGTTGCGGCTGAAGAAACGGGTGCCGGCCAGGTAGGTGAACCACACCGACACGGTCCCGAGCACCGCGACCACGAGCCGGGCGACGACGAACACGCTGGTCGGGTCGGTGGCGTAGGCACGGCTCACCGCGTCGCCGCTACCGAACCACAGCTCGAGCACGATGTGAACGAGGTAGGAATACGCCGGCGGGTTGAGGAAGTAGTGAGGATTCAGGTCGTGACCGAAGAAGGCAATCGCCCGCGGCACGAAGTGCGTCGCCTCGTCGACGTTGTAGCTGTAGGGAAGGCCCTGCTTGATGCCCCACAGACGCAGCAGGAACGCGCTCACCAGGATCACCGCAAGCACGGGCTGGTGCAGGGTGATCGTGCGCGGGAGCGCGCCTGCGCGTCGGCGCCGGCGCGCGCGTGTCGGCGGCCCCGCGGGGGGCGTGCCGGGCGCCTCCGTGGCGCGAGGGTGCTCGGTCACCGTGTTCATATCGTCCCCGAGTATCCCGCTACCGTGTTGTTTGCCGCGCCTGCCGATGGGACACTCCTGCTTGCCCAGCGTCCCCTGATCTCGGAGCGAGCGGGCTCGATGTCATGAAGCTCATCATCCAGATTCCGTGTTTTGACGAGGAGACTCAGCTCCCGTTGACGCTCAGCCACCTGCCTCGGGCCGTGGCCGGCTTTGACGTCGTCGAGTGGCTGATCATCGATGACGGATCCACCGATCGCACCGTCGCGGTGGCGCGCAGTCACGGCGTCGACCACATCGTCCGGCTCACCAACCACAAGGGCCTGGCGGCCGCGTTCCAGGCCGGCCTCGACGCCGGTCTGAAGCTCGGCGCGGACGTGATCGTCAACACCGATGCTGACAACCAGTATGAGGGTGGCGACATTCCACGGCTGGTCATGCCGATTGTGCGGGGCGAGGCGGACATGGTGGTCGGCGATCGGCAGGTCGAGACGATCGAGCATTTCTCCGGCGCCAAGAAGCTGCTGCAGCGGCTCGGCTCCTGGGTCGTGCGGCACGCGTCTTCGACCGAGATCCCCGATACCACCTCGGGATTCCGCGCCTACAACCGCGAGGCCGCGCTGCAGATGCAGGCGGTGTCGAAGTTCACCTACACGCTGGAAACGATCATCCAGGCGGGCAAGCTGCTGGTCGCCGTCGATCACGTGCCGATCCGCACGAACCCCAAGACGCGCGAGTCCCGGCTGTTTCCCTCCACCGCCGCCTATGTGCGGCGCAACGCGCTCTCGATCTTCCGGATCTACTCCCAGTACCAGCCGCTGAAGGTGTTCTGGGGCGGCGCCGCGGTGATGGGGCTGGCCGCGCTGGCGGTGTTCACCCGCTTCCTCATCTACTTCATCCAGGACCCGCACGCCGCCAAGGGCCACATCCAGTCGCTGATCGCCGGCGCGGTGCTGTTCAACGCAGCCATGCTGCTCGGCTCGCTCGGCGTGATCGGGGATCTGCTCGACGCCCAGCGCACCCTCTCGCAGCGGACGTTCGAGCGGGTACGGAGAATCGAGCTGCAGCTCGGGGTCGAGCCCTCGCACTACGAGCCGGGTGGCACGCAGGACCAGTCCGACCGCGAGGCTCTCGAGGTATGACCTCGGCCAGCGGAGTGACGCCCGGGGCATCCCCGGGCGGCGGTGATCTCGCGGCCGTGCCCACCGGCAACACCTTCGACAAGTACGGCTCGACCAACCCGGTCGTGCGGCGGCTGATGGGTGGGTTCGAGCGCACGCTGGACGAGCTGTTCGCCCGGGCCGCGCCGGACTCGGTGCTCGACCTGGGCTGCGGCGAGGGCGTGCTCACCCAGCACTGGGCCGAGCGCCTCGACGAGCGGCGCGTGGTCGGGATCGACCTTGAGGACCCAAAGCTCGCCGCCGAGTGGACCGCGCGCGCGCGGTCCAACCTCGAGTTCCGGACGGTTGGCGGCCGCGAGCTGCCGTTCGCCGACGGCGAGTTTGACCTCGTGGCGGCGATCGAGGCGCTCGAGCACATCAGCGATCCGGACCGCACGGTGGCCGAGATGGCGCGGGTGGCCCGCCGGCACCTGCTCGTCTCCGTGCCCCACGAGCCGCTGTGGCGGATGCTCAACGTCGCCCGCGGGGCCTACGTGCGCGAGCGCGGCAACACTCCCGGACACGTCAACCATTGGTCCAAGCGGGGCTTCGAGCGCCTGCTCGGCCGGTACGGCGAGGTCATTGAGGCCCGCTCCCCGTTCCCGTGGACGATGTTGCTCGTACGGGTGCATTGATGTCCGAGGGCCCCGCAGGCGCGCCCGAGAAGACGGCTCCCCTCCCCTCCGGCGCCTCGGCGAACGGCGCGGCCTCGGGCAACGGCGATGGTGGCGCCGGCGCCAAGCAGCCGGACGGCTCCTACGCCTCGGGCGCCAAGATCCTCACCATCGGGATCGCCTCCACGGGGATCTTCACCTTCGCCTATCTGGCCACCGCCAGCCATGTCCTCAGCCAGCGGGCCTATGGCGAGGTGTCGCTGTGCTGGGCGATCATGTTCGTGATCCTGTCGGTGATCTACCGGCCGGTCGAGCAGCTGCTCTCGCGGACGATCGCCGACCGCCGCGCCCGAGGGCTTCACGGCCATCCACTCCGGGTGCCGGCGCTAATCCAGTTCGGCTTCGCGCTGCTGTTCCTGGTCGTGGCGCTGGCCATGCGGAGCACGATCGAGCGCGACCTGTTCGACGGCTCGAGCGCGCTGTATTGGATCCTCGTCATCGGCGTGCTGGCCTACGCCGCGAGCTATTTCGCACGCGGCTGGCTCGCCGGCCACGAGCGCTTTGCCCTGTATGGCGGTCTCGTGTTCCTCGAGTCGACCTCGCGCTTCCTGTTCGCTTTGGCCGCGGCGATCGGCATCGCGACGGGTGAGAACGTCGTCGCCGCCGGCATGGCCGTGGCGCCGTTCGTATCGCTGGCCGTGATCCCGTTTGCGTTCTCGCGCGTCCGGGCCGCACCGGTCGGCCGGGCGCCGCGCCCCCGCGTTCCCCACACCATCGACACCTCGGACTTTCCGGCGGTCGACGCGGCCGGCGAGGGCCCCGCGCACGCCGGCTTCGAGGAGGCCTCGGCCAACCTCTCGCTCCGTCACGGCGCCTGGTTCGCCGTCGCGGTGGTCGGGATCATGCTGGCCGAGCAGACACTGATGAACGCCGCGGTGCTGATCACCAACCACACCTCGGGCAAGGCGCTGGCCGGCTTCGTGTTCAACGTGCTCCTGATCGTGCGGGCGCCGTTGCAGCTGTTCCAGGCCATCCAGACCTCGATTCTCCCCCACCTGGCCGGCCTCGAGGCCCACGAGAACGCCGACGAGTTCCACCGGGCGATTCGCCTGACGATCCGTGTCATCGCCGCCTTTGCCGGCGCGGTGGCCATTGGTCTGCTGCTCGTCGGTCCGTTCGTGATGACGGCGCTGCTGGGCAACAAGGGCTTCCACTACGGGCGGTTCGGGCTGGCCGTGGTGGGACTCGGGATGGGGCTCCACCTGGTCGCCGGCACGCTCAACCAGGCCGCCCTGGCCCGCGGACGCGCCGCGGTGGCGGCCGTCGCCTGGCTCGGCGCTGCGGTGCTGTTCGTGGTGATCGTGGCCACGCCGACGATCAGCAACCAGGTCACTCGCGTCGAGGTGGGCTACTTCATCGCCACCCTCGTGCTCAGCGGGCTGTTGTGGGTGGTCTACCGGCGCTCTACGGCTGCGGGCACGGCATCCCCGCCGGCGTCCGGCGCGTCCGGCGCGCCGGACGCGCCGGCAACGGCGCCGGCCGGCGGCTGAGCTCCGGACGCTAGGCGCCCAGGTTCTGGCAGGCAGGTTCCTTCTTGGCCGCGGCCTCGAGCGCCGAGCTCTTCAGGCCGGCGAGGCTCCCGCCGATGCTGCTCATCGACGTCTGGACGCTCTTGCCCAGCGCCTGGGCCGCGATCTTGAACGCCTCCGGGCTGCCGGTGGGCAGGCTCCCCGCCGAGGTGGCGGCCTGCTGAAGCGCCGTCTTGAGCTGGCTGAACGCGGTGACGATCGCGGTCTGGATCTGCTTGCCGTTGTTGACGTTGGGGACGCCGGCGGCCTTCAGCTTGGTGACGGCCTGGTCAGTGTCGGCAGCCACGGCGTTGAGGAACCCCTGGAGCGCGGTCTTGCCCTCCGTGGCACTCTTGATCGATGAGAGGTTGAGCGCGCTGCTGCGAGCCTGAACGTCCTTCTCGAACGGTCCGACGGCATTGCAGATCGACTTGACGTACGCCTCGGGACTCGTCCCGGACGATGAAGACCCACCGCAGGCGGTGAGTGTCGCAGAAACCGCGAGCAGGCTGATGGTGGCCGAAGCCTTCTTTCCCAGAAGCATGGCCGGGCACGCTAGCAGGGATGCCCTCCGTCAAGAGATGCGGCGGCTCGATCTTCCGGAGGCGATATCAGATCGCCTCGGCGGCCGCCGCCAGCCCCGCGTACGCCGCGGCGGGATCGTCGGCACCGAACACGGCCGAGCCGGCCACGAGCAGGTTTGCGCCCGACTCGACGCACTCCGCGATCGTCTCGGCATGCACGCCGCCGTCGACCTCGAGCCCCACGTGGCCGGGCAGGGCGGTGCGCATCCGCTGCAACTTTCCGTACGAGGCCGGGATCAGCGGCTGCGAGCCCCAGCCGGGATTGACGCTCATGCACAGCGCGAGGTCGAGCGTCTCGCCTGCCACCTCGGCCAGCGCTGAGACCGGCGTCGCCGGGCAGATCGCCGCGCCGGCGGTGCATCCCGCCTCCCGCACCGCGTTGAGCGCATAGTGCAGGTGCGGTGTGGCCTCCGCGTGGACGGTGATGCTGTCGGCGCCCGCCTTGGCGAAGTCGGCCAGGTGGCGCTCGGGCTGCTCGATCATCAGATGGACGTCGATGATCCCCCCGGCGGCGTGGATCTCGTCGGCCAGGGCGGAAACGGCCAGCGGCCCGAAGGTGATCGGGGGGACGAAGTGTCCGTCCATCACATCGACGTGCATGACCCGGGCGCCGGCGTCGAGCACTTCGGCCACCTGGGCCCCGAGCCGGCTGAAGTCGGCTGACAGGATCGACGGCGCGAGCCGCCGCTCACGCAACATCTCTGCCCGGTCCACCTATACCTCCCTCAGCATGCTTCCCTTGCAGTGGTTGCAGGCCACGATCGCCGTGCTCGACATCCGTACGATCGTCGAGTGCTCACCGCAGTTCGGACACACCGACACGAGCTCGAAGCGGTGCAGGCAATACACGCAGCGGTAACGGCCGGGTACCGCACTCGGGCGCAGCCACGGCTCGCCGCAGTTGGGGCACTCCGGACCGAGCTTGATCGGCTCTTCGGTCACGGAACGCTCTAGGTTAACGGCAATTGCTCAAGCGCCTACCGGCGCCGGATGCGGGCGATGAAGAATCCGTCCGTGTGGTCGCGATGGGGCAGCAGCTGCATGTACGGCCCCGCGCCGTCACCGGGATGTCCGTTCAGGAGATCCTCGGCGCTGAACTGGGGGTGCTCGTCGAGGAACGCCCCCACCACGGCGGGGCCCTCCCGCTCGGAGATCGTGCAGACCGAGAACACGAGCACCCCACCCGGGGCCAACGCTGCCGCGCCGGCGGCGAGAATCCGCCCCTGGAGCGCGGCCAGCTCCGACACCGACTCGGGACTCGCCCGCCAGCGCAGATCGGGCCGCGATTGCAGGGTGCCGAGGCCGCTGCACGGCGGATCGACGAGCACGCGGTCACACTCCCGGTCCGCACGCCAGTGAACGGCATCCCCGGTGACCACGCGCACGCACTCGGCCCGCATCCGTGTCGCGGTCCGCCGCAGCGCCTCGGCGCGGCCGGCATGGCGCTCCACGGCGACCACCTCGCCCCGGTTCTCGAGCAGCGCCGCGAGGTGGGTCGTCTTCCCTCCCGGGGCGGCGCACAGATCGAGCACCCGCTGCCCGGGCTCGGGCGCGAGCACGCGGCTGACCAGCATCGAGCTGCGGGACTGGGGCATGATCGCCCCGGCGGCGAACAGCTCCGAGCCGAAGGCGTCGAACGGCCGCTCGAGCACAAGCGCCTCGGGCAGTTCGGCGGCCGGGCCTTGCGCCACCGACCCCAGCGCCGCCCCGGCCCGCGTCCCCTCCGGCAGTAACGACAGCACCTCATCGACCGAGCTGACCAGCGAGTTGACCCGGAGGGCCGATTCGGCCGGCTCGTTGACCGCGCGGATCAACTCGCGCGCCGCGCCAGGGCCCAGCTCCTCCCACCATTGGCGGGCCAGCCAGGTCGGCAGCGAATGGCGCAGCGCGGCGCTGTCGGGGTCCTCGTCGGTGAGCGCGGCCACCCACGCCGGTCCCTCGCGAATGGCACGGCGGAGCACCGCGTTGACGTAGCCGGCGCCACCGCGATGGACGGCCTTGACCAGCTCGACGCTCTCGTTCACCGCGGCGTGATCGGCGATACCGCCCAGGAACAGCAGCTGCAGAAGCCCGAGGCGCACGCCGGCCAGGACGGGCGGATCAAGCTGCTCGGGCGGCCGCGAGCCAAGCTCGGCCGCCAGGCGGTCGAGGGTCCGCCGGCGTTGGATCACGCCGTAGGCGAGCGCGGTGGCGAGCGCGCGCTCGCGCGGCTCGAGGCCCTCGGCCTCGGCGTGGAGCGCCCGGTCGGCGTACGCGTCGTGCTCGAACACCCGCCGGATCACCGCAAACGCGCACACCCGGGCCGGCGAGACGCCGCGCGGTGGCCGGGCCGGCACCGCGTCAGCCCCGGTGGCCGCGCAGATAGTCCGCACCACCCATCGCCCGCTTGCCGGGCGGTTGCACGACGAGCAGCTCGAGTGCACCGGGCGTGCAGCCGACCACCGGATTGGGGCTCGCGGTGGAGAGTTCACCCGCCGATAGCGACGCGGGCGCCTCGGCCACACGTGCCTCGCGCACGCCGAGCAGCGATCCGTCGGCGAGCTCGAGGTTGGCTCCGATGTGGGGGTGCAGGGCGCGCACGACCCGCTCGAGCTCGACCGCCGAGCGGGTGGGGTCGAGCCGGCGGTCGGCGGGCTCGATCTTCTCGGCGTAGGTGGCGGCGGCGTCGTCCTGCTCATGGCACTCCCGCGGCTCGTTGAGCGCCGCGACGAGCAGCTCGCAGCCCAGCTCGGCGAGCCTCGCGGCCACGCTCCCGTAGTCGTCGCGCGAGGCGATCTCCACCGCCTGCCGGCGACACACCGGGCCACTGTCGAGGCCGGCGGTGAGCCGCATGATCGAAACGCCGGTGTGGTCGTCGCCGGCCATGATCGCCCGCTCGATCGGTGCCGCGCCGCGCCAGCGGGGTAGCAGCGAGGGGTGGACGTTGAGTATCGGGTAGCGGGACAGCAGGGGCTCCTTGATCAGCGCCCCGAACGCGCACACGCACACCGTCTCGGGTTCAGCGGCGGCGATCCGGGCAAGCGAGTCCTCCCCATTGACGGACCCCGGCTGGGCGAGCGGCAGCTCGAGGTCCCGCGCGAGCGCGGCCACCGGCGGTGAGGCCAGCTTGCGGCCGCGGCCGCGGGGACGGTCGGGACGGGTCACCACCAGCACCGGCCGGTGTGGTGACTGCGCCAGAGGTCGCAGGATGTCCGCGGCGAACGCCGAGGTGCCGAGATAGACCGTGCGCACTCGGCTCAGGCGGCCTGCTGCGCCTCGCGCAGCGCGCGCATGGCGTCCTTGCGCTGCTCACGCGTTGTGCGGTCGAGGATCAGCACGCCGTCGAGGTGGTCGATCTCGTGCTGGATCACGCGAGCCTCGAGTCCCGAAGCCTCGACGAGGATCTCCTCGCCCTGCGCATTGAGCGCGCGCACGCGGACATGGAGCGGGCGCTCAACCTCGACGAGCACCGCGGGCAGGCTAAGGCAGCCCTCCTCGGCGATCTCCTGCTCGTCGCCGCGCCATTCGATCGTGGGGTTGATCAGAGCGTTGAGCGGCGCCTCCTGCTGGACCCGGTAGACGAGCAGCCGGTGCAGCACTCCGACCTGGGTCGCCGCGAGCCCGACGCCGAGGGCGTCGCGCATCAACTCGCCCATGCGCTCGATCTCGGCGCGGAGCGCATCGTCGATCCGCTCGACGTCACGGGCGCGGGTGCGCAGCACCGGGTCGCCGAACTTGCGCACGTGAGCCAGGGCGGCGGCACGGCGCGCGGCGACCTCGGGAGCGAGCTCCTCGAACTCCTCCTCGGCCTCCTCGGCCGCCGCGGTCTCCTCGGACTCGGCGGAGTCTGTGATCTGTTCAGCCACCCCTTAAGTCTAGGACCTCGGGCGGCGATCCTGGCCGGCTACCGGCGCCCTCGGATCGGTGATATCGCGTTCCTCACATGCTGTTACTGCGGATCTACGTCAACGCTGACGAAAACACCTCGGCGAGCAACTTTGGCTGCGACCTGCCCGACGGCCGCCCCCACCGAGTGGATCGCGGCGGCGCGATCACCGGCCTTGATCACCAGTTGCACCCGGTCTCGACCGCGGAGGCGAAACAGCGGCGCCGGCCCGAGCACGGTCGCTCCCGGGGGCGTGATCAGCTCGTGCAGCGCCCCGGCGGCGGTCCACGCCTCGCCTCCGTCGGGGCTCGAGCACACGATCCGGATCAGCGAGGCGAACGGCGGGTAGGAGAGCGCCTCCCGGCGCGTCAGCTCGTCGGCCAGAAAGCCGTCGGCGTCGTGCTGGGCGGCGAAGCGGATCGAGCGGGCATCGGGGGTCAGGGTCTGCACGAGCACCCGCCCGTCACGTCCCCCGCGGCCGGCTCGGCCCGCCAGCTGGGTGACAAGCGCGAACGTCCGCTCCTCGGCGCGGAAGTCCGGGAAACGCAGGGTGGCGTCAGCGTCGAGCACCACGCCGAGCTTGACGTCGGGGAAGTCATGGCCCTTGGCCACCATCTGGGTCCCGACGAGCACTCCGGCCGGCGCCGCCGCAAAGCGCTCGAGCGTCCGACCGCGATCGCCGAGTCCCGTCAGGTCGGCATCGAGGCGCAGCACGGGAAACCCGGAGCCGCCGAGGGCGTCACTGAGCTCGCGCTGCATCCGCTCGGTGCCGGCCCCGTGACGCGCCACCGCCACCGAGCCGCAGGCCGTGCACCGCTCGGGCACCCGCTCGCGGTGACCGCAGTGGTGACAGGCGACGAAGCCGCCACGGCGGTGGAGCACGAGCGCGACCTCGCAGTTGGGGCACATCCACACATGCCCGCAGGAGCGGCAGGAGATGAAGTTCGACCACCCGCGGCGATTGAGCAGCACGATGCCCTTGCCGCCGTCGCGGCGAAGGTCGGCCAGCGCCATCCGCGTCTGAGGATGCAGCGGATGGTGCGAGCCGCGCATGTCGAGGATCTCCACCGGCGGCAACGGGCTGCCGTCGACCCGGCCGCGGAGCCGCAGCCGCCGGATCCCCTGGGCGCTCTCGGGCCGCGGCGTGGCGCTGCCGAGCAGCAGCACCGCCCCATGCGTCCGCGCGCGGTGCTCGGCGACGTGGCGCGCGTCGTAGCGCGGGTCACCCTCGTGCTTGTAGGAGCCCTCGTGCTCCTCGTCGACGATGATCAGCCCGATGTCACGCAGCGGCGCGAACACCGCCGAGCGCGGCCCCACGCACACTCGGGCCTCGCCGCCGGCCATCCGCATCCATTCGTCGTAGCGCTCACCCTGGCCGAGGCCCGAGTGCATCACGGCGACGACATCGCCGAAGCGGGCCTCGAACCGGGACAGCGCCTGCGGAGTCAGCGCGATCTCAGGGACCAGCACAATCGCGCTGCGCCCGCGGCCGAGCGTCTCCTTCACCGCCCGCAGATACACCTCGGTCTTGCCCGAGCCGGTGACGCCGTGCAGTAGGAAGCGCTCATTCCCGCCGCGAGCGAGCGCGTCGAGCACAGGCGCGCTCGCCGCGCGCTGATCGTCGGTCAGCGTCGGTGGCTCGATGGCGGAGGCGCCGACGTCGTGGCGGGACGGGCGCCGTCGGATCGCTCCGGCATGGATGGCGACCAACCCGCGGGCCCCGAGCCGCCGCAGCGCCGGGGTGCCCAACCGCGCCGCGACCGTGGGTCCGTCCCGCTTCAGCGCCTCGAGCAGGCTCCGCTGGCCATCGGTGAGGCGCTCCGCCCGGTCAAGTGCGGCGGCCCCGGATTCGGTGAGCTCGGCGATCAGGGCGTGCTTGGCGCCCGCGCCGGCGGTCGCGCCGGGCGCCAGCACCAGGGCGAGCGCCCGCGCGCGGGTCGAGCAGTATTCCTCGGCCATCCAGCCGGCCAGGTCGACGAGATCGGGCGGGACTCCGCCGGCCAAGACCGCGTCGGGCTCGGCGAGCCGATCCGGATCGAGCTCCGAGGCCCCGGCCAGCCCGACCACGACGCCGAGCGCCGACCGGCCGCCGAAGGGAACCCGCAGCAGCGAGCCCACCTCGACCTCACCCTGATCGGGCCGCAGGCGGTAGTCGAACGGGCCGATCACGGCCCGGGTCCGCGTCAGGGGCTCAACCCGCGCGATCACGGCCGGCGTGGTGAGGATTCGTCGAAGGCATGGCCCTGGCGAGGGTAAAGTGCCGCCAGGATGACGACCGAGAGCCTCTCCGGGGAGGTTCCTTCAAACGCCGACGATGGACCGAGTGAGCCGCCGGTGGCGCTGCGTGGGGAGCCGCGTGGCGGTTCAGTCGCGGCGTCGGCCGCGGCGTCCGCCGCGGCGTCCGAGCGCTCGGGCGCGATGCCGGCTGTGCCCGCGGTCGCGGCCGTGCTCACGGCGTGCGACCGGTTGATCGGCGAGGCCGGCCGGCGCCACCACCTCTTCTCGTGGCTGCGCCCGCCTGACGGCGGCAACGATCGCTGGCTCGAGGTCGACGCCTACTACGCCACCCAGCGGCTCATCGTCATGTGCCGCCCGCGCTCGTCGCCGAACGGCGAGATCTACCGCGAGCTGATCCCACGCCACGGGCTGCGTCTGCTCGAGGTCGATCCCGCCGAGCTCGGAGGCGAGTTGCAGATCGAGCTGCGCGACCGCCTGGCCGAGGTCGGGCCGGTGGCGGACCGGCCGGCGGTGTCGTCGGGGAGCTCGAGGGCGCCGACGGCGGAGCCGGCGAAGCCCGGACCCGGCCACTCCGCCGGCCCTTCAGCCGCCCGCACCGTCCGCGCCCCCGCCCATCCCCTGCCCGCCACCCCAGCCACCGGGATGCTGATCGCCCTGACGCTCGCCATCGCGCTGTGCGTGGAGTTCTACCTGGGGATAGCCAAGGCGCTCGGCCGCGGCCACTGGCTGATCGCGTTCGGCCTGGCCCTCGACCTCGGGGCGCGCACCATCGGCACGATCGTGGCCGCCCGCATCGGCGAGACCGGCTGGGCCTGGGGCTGCGTGATCATCGGCAGCCCCGCGGTCGCCGCCTGCTCGCTGCCCGAGGACGGGGCGGTGAGGGCCGATCCAGCGCGGCTGGCCGGGGTGCTCGCGCTGCTAGCCATGATGTTCGCGGTGCTGGGCCTGGTGCTCGGCTAGCTCGCGCGGCCCTGTACGCTCCGCACGCGGTGGATCCCGAGCCCGGAGAAGAGGTCTTCTTTCACGGCCACCCCTCGTGGCGGTCGATCATCGGCTTCTACGTGAAGGGCCTCGTGCTGACGATCCTGCTCGGCGTGCTCGCCGGAGTGATCAGCGCGATGGCGCAGGGCAGCGTGCAGGCTGCCTGGGTCTCGGCGGTGGTCCTCGTGGGCCTCGTCGTGGTGGTGCTCGACGGCCTCTTCCGGCGCATCACCACCCGCTACACCATCACCAACCGGCGCCTGACCATCGAGCGCGGGATCTTCACGCGGGAGCTGCACGAGACGCGCCTCGAGCGCGTTCAGAACGTCAACTACCGCCAGTCGCTGCTGCAGCGCATGCTCGGCGTCGGCACCGTGACGTTCGACACTGCAGGCGAGGCCGGATACGACTTCTCCTTCCACGGCGTGTCGGCGCCGCGCCGGATCGTCCGCACCGTGGACCGGGCGATCCACGAGTTCCAGGCGGCGCGCCCGGGGGTGTAGGCCCACTTTGGTGGCACGACAGGGGCCCACCCGGCGGGCTACAGCCCGGCCGCAGCCCGGAGCGCGGCCGCCTTGTCGGTGCGCTCCCACGTGAAGTCGTGGTCGTCGCGACCGAAGTGGCCGTAGGCGGCGGTCTTCTGGTAGATCGGGCGGTGCAGGCGCAGGTATTCGCGGAAGGCGCCGGGCCGCAGGTCGAACTGCTCGGAGATCAGCTCCAGGATGCGCGCGCGGCCGATCTTCTCCGTGCCGAAGGTCTCGACCATCACCGACACCGGGTGGGCGACGCCGATCGCGTAGGCGACCTGGACCTCCGCGCGGTCGGCGAGGCCGGCGGCGACGACGTTCTTGGCCACGTAGCGAGCGGCGTAGGCGGCCGAGCGGTCGACCTTCGACGGATCCTTGCCGGAGAACGCCCCGCCACCGTGACGGGCCATGCCGCCGTAGGTGTCGACGATGATCTTGCGACCGGTGAGCCCGCAGTCGCCCATCGGACCGCCGATCACGAAGCGGCCCGTCGGGTTGACAAGGAAGCTCTTGTTCAGCTTGCGCGGGTCATAGAGATCACCGGGGAGCACCGGCTCGATCACGTGCTCCCACAGGTCGTCCTTGATCAGCGACTCGGCGCCCTCGCGGTGCTGGGTGGAGATCAGCAGCTTCTCGATCTCGACCGGCTTGCCGTCGACGTAGCGGACGCTCACCTGCGTCTTCCCGTCCGGGCGCAGGTAGGGGACGATCTCCGCCTTGCGCACATCGGCAAGCCGCTTGGCCAGCTTGTGCGCGAGCGAGATCGGCAACGGCATCAGCTCGTCGGTCTCGTTGCTCGCGTACCCGAACATCATTCCCTGGTCGCCCGCGCCCGCGACATCAAGCTCGTCGTCATCACCGGGATCGGTGCGCGCCTCATAGGCCTGGTTGACGCCCTGGGCGATGTCCGGCGACTGCTTGTCGATCGCGTTGATGACGGCGCACGTGTTGTAGTCAAAGCCGTACTCGGCGTTCGTGTAGCCGATCTTCTTCACCGTCGCCCGAGCGATGTCCTGAATGTCGACATACGTCTCCGTGGTGATCTCGCCGGAGACGACGACGAGCCCGGTGTTGACCAACGTCTCGCAGGCCACGCGGCCGGTCGGATCGTCGCGCAGCACCGCGTCGAGCACGCCATCGGAGATCTGATCGGCGATCTTGTCCGGATGGCCCTCGGTAACGGACTCAGACGTGAACAGGAACTCGTTGTCAGGAAGCGAGGTCATGGGCTAGGGGGACAGCTCCGGGTCGGGGTCAACGGGCGCTCCCCTGCGCATCCCGAGGAGCTGACAGAGCGGAGAGAGTAGCGAGCCACCGATTTACGCCGCCGTCCCGCGCGCTCTCGGCGCCCGGCGCTCATTGCGCTCGACGAAGTCGATGATCAGCGGAATCCCCTCCATCCGGTAGCGATCGCGCAGACGGTTCTCGAGGAAGTAGGCGTAGTCACGGGTGACCAGCGCGTGTGAATTGACCTGGATCGAGAACCGCGGCGGACGCTCGGCGGTCTGCGACATGAACAGCATCTTCAGCCGCTGGTTGCGCGCGCGCCGGCCGCTGGCCGCGGGCGGCTGACGAGCCGCGACGACCTCGGACAGGAAGCGATTGAGCTGCGGGGTGGGGATGCGGGTGCGGCCGCGGTCGGCCAGCCCGATCGTCTCCGACAGCAGACGCTCGACGTGGCGGCCGGTCTTGGCGCTGGCGGTCAGCACGCGTGGACGCAGCCGCAGCTTCTGATGCGCGTGAGCGCGCTCGTGGTCGAGGTCGACATCCTCGGCGATGTCCCACTTGTTGAGTACGAGCGCGGTCGCGCAGCCGCTCTTCATGGCCAGATCGGCCACTCGCAGGTCCTGGGCGGTGACGCCGTCGGTGGCGTCACAGACGACAAGCGCGACCTCGGCCCGCTCGGCCGCGCGACGGGATCGCAGCGCGGTGTAGTACTCGAGCGACTCCCCCACCTTCGCCTGCCGTCGCAGGCCGGCGGTGTCGACGAGCACGAGGTCGCGCCCGGCGAAGGACATCGGCAGGTCGATCGCATCGCGGGTCGTGCCCGCCTCCGGCGAGACGATCACCCGCTCGGCGCCGAGGAAGCGGTTGACCAATGAGGACTTGCCCACGTTCGGACGCCCGATCAGCGCCAGGCGAATCGGGTTATCGGTGCTGGTTTCCTCGCCGTCCTCGGGTCCGAGCTCGACGACCCGGTCGAGCAGGTCGCCGGTGCCAAGCCCCTGCGCGGCGGAGACGGGAATCGGCTCGCCGAGCCCGAGGCCGTGAAACTCGGCCGCCAGCGGGATATCGGAGCCGGTGTCGATCTTGTTCGCCGCCACGACCACCGGCAACGACGAGCGCCGCAGCAGGTCGGCCATCTCCTGATCGCCGGGGCGCACCCCCGCCTTGGCGTCGACGACGAGCACGGCGACGTCGGCATCGGCGAGCGCGGCCCGCGCCTGCCCGCGGATCTGAAGGGCGAGCACGTTGCGGTCTTCGAGGTCGACGCCGCCGGTGTCGATCAGCCGTAGCGTGCGGCCGTTCCAGTCCGTTTCAAGCTCCTTGCGGTCGCGCGTCACGCCCGGGCGCTCGTGCACGACCGCCTCACGGCTGCTCGTGAGGCGGTTGACCAGCGAGGACTTCCCGACGTTCGGATAACCGACGATTGCGACCTTCATGCGGACCCGAGGCTAGCGGGCCTCGGGTCCGCCGAAGGCTCGCCCCACTGACCAGGTCTCAAACCTCGCGTGCGCCGGTTGCCAGCGTGACCACGCGCTCGACGACCTGGTCAAGAGTGAGCGAGGTGGTGTCGATCTCGACCGCGTCCGTGGCCGCCTCCAGAGGCGAGTGCTCACGCGAGCGGTCGCGCTGGTCGCGGATCGTCTGCTCGGCCAGCACCGCCGCCGGGTTCGCCCCGAGCTCGGCCGCGCGCCGCCGGGCGCGCTCCTCCGGGTCGGCGGTGAGGAACACCTTGACCGTGGCCTCGGGGGCGACGACGGTGCCGATGTCCCGGCCTTCGGCCACCCAGTCGCCCTCGGCCAGCAGCCGGCGCTGCTCGGCCACCATGGCCGCGCGGACCGCGGGGTTGGAGGCCGCGCGTGACGCTGCCTCAGACACCTCGGGTCGGCGGATCTCAGCGGTCACGTCGGCGCCGTCGAGCCGCACCCGGTCGCCGAGCTCGATCCGCACCTGCGGGGCCACCGCCGCCGGCTCGGCGCCGCGCCTCAGCGCTGCGAGGGCCACGGAGCGGTACATCGCGCCGGAGTCCAGGTAGGTGAAGCCGAGCACCTTGGCCACGGCGCGGGCCACCGTCGATTTGCCCGAGGCGGCCGGCCCGTCGATCGCCACCACCATCTAGCGCACCTCCCCGGTGGGGCCCACTGGCTAGGCCCCGACCAGCCTGGCGATGTCGGCCTGAAAGCCCGGATAGGAGACGGTGGCCGCCTCCATCCCGACGACCTCGACGCCCTCGCGGGAGGCCAGCCCCGCCACCGCGCCCAGCAGGGCCAGGCGGTGGTCTCCATGGGCCTCAATTCGACCGCCGCGCAGCTCGCCGGTGCCCTGCACAGCGAACCCGTCGGGCGTGGCCTCGATCTCAGCGCCGAGACCCCGCAGCCCCTCGACCACGGTGGCGATCCGGTCTGACTCCTTGACCCGCAGCTCGCCGGCGCCGCGGACCACCGTCTCGCCCTCGGCGAAGCAGCCGAGCAGCGCGACGATCGGCAGCTCGTCGATGGCCAGCGGCACCTCATGGGGCTCGACCACCGTTCCCTCGATCGCAGCGTTGCGGACGTCGAGATCGGCGACCGGCTCGACCGGATGCAAGACGCCGACCGGCTCGAGGTCCCCGAGCACGATCGCCCCCATCCGCTCGAGGATGCGCAGCAGCCCGGTGCGGGTCCAGTTGACCCCGACGTCCTCGAGCACGAGGCGCGAGCCGCCGACCAGCACCCCGGCCGCTATCAGGAAGGCCGCCGAGGAAAGGTCGCCGGGCACGTCGATCGACTCGAGCTCGAGCTCGTCGGCGTTGCCGACCGTGGTGCGGTAGCCCGCCTCGGGATCGCCGCTGCGCTGGACGGGGGCGCCGGCGCGCATCAGCAGCCGCTCGGTGTGATCGCGGGTGGGGACGGGCTCGATCACCGTCGTCTCTTCGGTCACCAACCCGGCCAGCAGTACGCAGGACTTCACCTGTGCGCTGGCCACCGGCAGCTGATAATGGATCCCCCGCAGCGTGGCGCCGCGGATGGTGAAGGGCGGGAACCGCCCGTCACGGGCGTCGATCACCGCCCCCATCTGCCGCAGTGGCTCGACGATCCGGTCCACGGGCCGGCGGCGGATCGACTCGTCACCGTCGAGCGTGAACGCACTTCCGGCCTGGAAGGCCAACCAGCCGGGAAGCAGGCGCATCAGCGTGCCGGCGTTGCCGACATCGATCACCGCGTCAGAGGACTGCGCCTCGCGCAGCCCGACACCGCGGATCACCAGCTCCTCGCCCTGCTCCTGGACGATCACTCCGAGCTCGCGGACCGCCGCAAGTGTGGAGAGCGTGTCCGCGGCCCGCAGGTAGTTGCGGATCCGGATCGGCTCGGAGGCCATGCCGCCGATCATCGCGGCGCGGTGCGAGACCGACTTGTCGCCCGCCACCCGCAGCGTGCCGCGCAGTGGGCCGGAGGGGTGAAAGCGGACGTTCACGCGCGGGCCACCGGGAAGCCGAGGTTGCCGACGAGCTCGAGCGCACGCTGGGCGTCCTGCTCGCCGCCGACCCACAGCGCGACGACGCCCTCGCTCATGTCGGCCGCCGGATAGAGAGCCATGTCGGTGATGTTCACGCCGGCGCGGCCGAGCTCGAGCGCCAGCTCCGCGATCACCCCTGGGCGGTTGGGCACCGACGCCCGCACCTCGACCAGCGGACCGCCGGCGAGCTGCGCCTCGAGCAACCGCCGCCGGTGCTCCGCGGCCGCGTCGTTCCAGGCGGCGATCGGCGCGGGATCGCCGGCGCGCAGGGCGTCGCGGACCTCTCCGAGGCGGGCGAGAACCCCCTCGATCTCGACCACCAGGGCATCGCGGTTGGACAGGTAGATGTCGGTCCAGATCCGGCTCGGGGCTCCCGCCACGCGGGTGGCGTCGCGGAAGCTCGGACCGGTGGCCGGGAGGCGCTCGCCGTCATCACCCTCGGCGAGCGCGGAGGCGGCCTGGGCGACCAGCACGTTGGCCAGCACGTGCGGCAGGTGCGAGACGGTGGCGAGGATCCGGTCGTGGCCAGCGGCGTCGATCGCGCAGGGCTGGGCGCCGATTCCTCGGAGCAGCCGGTACAGGCGCTCGTACAGGACGCCGCTCGTCTGCGCCGCCGGCGTGAGGTACCACGTGGCGCCGTCGAACAGATCCGCGCGGGCGTGCTCGACCCCGGCGGTCTCGGCGCCGGCGAGAGGATGGCCGCCGACGAATCTCGGGTCTCCGTGAGCGGAGACGACGGCACGCTTGGTCGAACCGACGTCGCTGACCACACAGTCCGCGGGCGCCGCCGCCAGCGCGGCCCCGACGGCGTCCACCAGGACGCCGACCGGCACGGCGACGAACACCGCCTCCGCATCGGCCACCGCCTCCTCGATGCTCGGCGCGCCGTCATCCACCGCGCCGCGCTCAAGCGCCCCGGCCAGCGCCTCCGGGCTCGTGTCACAGCCGGTCACCCGGGCGCCGAGCCGCTCGCGGGCGGCGAGCGCCAACGACCCGCCGATCAGCCCGACTCCGACTACCGCGACGCGCATCAGGGGCTAGCGAGTCCCGCCGCTGCGGCGGTCCCTCACCGCGCGCGCGAGGCCGTCAAGCACGTCGACCGTCTCCTCCCAGCCCAGGCAGCCATCGGTGATCGACTGGCCGTACGTGAGCTCGGCGCCGGGGCGCAGATCCTGGCGCCCGCCGACGAGGAAGGACTCGAGCATCGTCCCCACGATCGCCCGGTTGCCGGCGGCGATCTGGCCGCCAACGTGAGCCGCGACCGCCGCTTGGCGTTCGGGCTGCTTGCCGCTGTTGTCGTGCGAGAGGTCGATCATCACGCGCTCACGCAGGCCTGCCGAGCGCAGCAGCTCGAGCGTGGCGGCAACTGCGTCGGCCCCATAGTTGGGCGCTCCGCGTCCTCCGCGCAGGATCACGTGACAGTCGTGGTTGCCGCGCGTGTGCAGGATTGCCGAGCGGCCGGCGACGTCGATGCCGGCGAAGGCATGGGTAACGGCGGCGGCGCGGACGGCATCCACGGCCACCTGCACGTCGCCGTCGGTGCGGTTCTTGAAGCCGACGGGCATCGACAGGCCGGAGCCGAGCTGGCGGTGGATCTGGCTCTCGGTCGTACGCGCGCCGATCGCTCCCCAGCAGACGGCATCGGAGATGTACTGAGGGATGATCGGGTCGAGGAACTCGCAGCCGATCGGCAGGCCGACCCCGAGCACGTCGAGGAGCAGATGCCGGGCAAGGCGCAGGCCGGCGTTGACGTCGCCGGAGCCGTTGAGGTGGGGGTCGTTGATGAGCCCCTTCCAGCCGGTCGTCGTACGCGGCTTCTCGAAGTACACCCGCATGGCGATGCAGACGTCCTCCTGCAGGCTCTCGGCCCGGACGCTCAGCCGCTGCGCGTATTCGAGCGTCGCATCCACGTCGTGCACACTGCACGGACCGACCACGACCAGCAGCCGGTCGTCCTCCCCGTCGAGGATGGCGTGGATCTGCTCCCGGCCGCGGAGCACGACCTCGGCGTGGATGTCGGTGAGCGGGAGCTCGCTCAGCAGCTCCTGGGGTGTGAGCAGCGGCTCGGTCCGCTCGATTCGCTGATCGCGGACAGCCTCACGGCGCTTGGGGGGAGCGGCGGACACCCGGAGCTCAGAGGACGGGCTGCTCCAGCAGCGTGGTCTTCTTCCCCGCCAGCGCGGCGGCGGCGTGGACGGCCTCGACGTACTCGGCCAGCCCCTCGGTGGGCAGCGACTGCGGGCCGTCGCAGATCGCCTCCTCCGGGCACGGATGGACCTCGACGATGATCCCGTCGGCTCCGACTGCGGCGGCGGCGCGCGACAGCGGCCCGACGAGCTCGCGCCGGCCCACCGCGTGGCTCGGGTCCACGATCACCGGCAGGTGCGTGCGCTCCTTGAGCACCGGGACCGCGGTGAGGTCGAGCGTGAAGCGGTAGGAGGTCTCGAACGTGCGGATGCCGCGCTCGCAGAGGATCACCGACCCGTTGTCCTCCTTGAGTACGTACTCGGCCGCCATCAGCAGCTCGTCGAGGGTGCTCGAGAGCCCGCGCTTGATCAGCACCGGATGACCCGAGCGCCCGACCTCGGTCAGCAAAGCGTAGTTCTGCATGTTCCGGGCACCGATCTGGATCACGTCGGCGACCTCGAGCACGTCGTCGAGATCGCGGAGGTCCATGCACTCGGTGACGATCGGCAGCCCGGTTTCCGCCTTGGCCTCGGCCAGCAGCCGCAGTCCCTCCTGCCCGAGCCCCTGGAAGGCGTACGGCGAGGTCCGGGGCTTGTAGGCGCCACCGCGGAACATGGCGGCGCCGGCGTCGCGGACGGCGCGGGCGCTCTCGAGCGTCTGCTCGCGCGATTCCACCGTGCAGGGACCGGCGATGAGCGCGAAGTGCTCACCACCGAGCCTTCGGCCCGCGATGTCCAGCCCTTCTGCTGTCGCTCTGCTCACCGTCGTCATCTGAAAAACGTCCTTTCTGCTCCTGGAGACTCTACGCAAGGCCCACGCGCGGCGAGGGTGGGAGGTCCGGTGGACCTCCGCCGGGTCGGGGAGACCCGTCGGTCAGACGCTCGACCGCGACGCAAGCCCGCTTTCGGTCCGCGGGCTTCGGTGCTGTCCGCCGGAGTCCGTGCTCCAGCGGCGGCCGAGCGCCTAGATAAATCGCCAGAAGTAGAAGCGCACGTAGGAGCAGCCCGCGAGAGCGGCGTTCGCGTAGATGTCGCGGGCAGACGTCATGGCGCTGAGAAGATTGTGACACACCTGGACGGTCGCCGGCAAGGCGGATCCGCACCCCGCGTGCACCGCGTCGATCAAGGCGCCCCCGCGCTGAGACGGAGCGCAGACGGCCCGCCGGTCAGACCAGATCGCCGAGCGCAGCCAGGAAGCGGGCGTTCTCGTCGTCGATGCCGACGGTCACCCGCAGCGCCCCGGGGCGTCCCAGTGAGGCGCCGGCCCGGACGAGCACGCCGCGCTCGCGCAGACCGGTGAGGACGTCGCCCTCGACCGACTCGTCGGGCAGCCGGACCCAGATGAAGTTGGCGTCGGACTGCGCCGCCCACAGGCCGAGGCCCCGCACCCCGTCCTCGAGCTCCAGTCGCGACGCGATCGTCGCGGTCACGCGCCGCTCGACCTCGTCCTGGTGCCCGAGCGCCTCCACGGCCGCCGCCTGTGCGGCGACATTGAGGTAGAACGGCTGGCGGACCTGATCGACGGCGGTGCGGAAGTCCGGCGAGCCGCACAGCGCGTAGCCGACCCGCAGGCCGGCGAGACCGTAGACCTTGGAGAACGTCCGCAGCAGCACGAGGTTGGGGAAGCGCCGCAGCAGCTCGACCGAGGCGTAGGTGTCCCCCAGCGCAAGGGCGAACTCGCAGTACGCCTCGTCGAGGATCACGCAGACGTGGCTCGGGACCTGGGCCAGAAAGGCCGCGACCGCGTCGAGTGGCAGGGCCGTCGAAGTGGGGTTGTTCGGGTTGCAGACGAGCACCAGCCGCGTCGCGACGGTGATCTCGGTGAGCATCGCATCGAGGTTGTGGCGCTCCTCGTTGTCGAGGGGGACCTCGATCGCCCGGGCGCCGGAGGCGGCGGCCAGGTGGGGATAGACGCTGAACGCCGGCCAGGCGTAGACGACCTCGGCTCCGGGCTCGAGCAGCGCCTCGCCCGCGGCCAGGAGGATGTCGCAGGAGCCGTTGCCGAGGGCGATCCGCTCCGCCGGCACCCCGTAGCGTGCCGACAGCGCGCGGCGCAGCGCGACGTAGGACGGATCGGGATAGCGGTTGGCCCCGGTGATCGCTCGCGCGGCTGCCTCGGCGACGACGGGCATCGGCGGGAAGCACGACTCGTTGGAGGCGAGCATCGCCACCTCCGACCCGAGGTCGTACCCAGCAGCGACTGGATAGACCGGGATCCGGCGGATCCGCTGGGCGAACTCGAGCGACATGGCCCTATTGTGCCGAGTCCAGGTCGACCCTGAGCGCCCGCGCCTCGCGCAAATAGACGTGGCGCGGCTCATGGTCCTCCGGCGCGTAGTAGTGGACCAGCACCCGGATCACCCGCGGCAGCGCGCCCGGCACCGGGACCTCGCGCGCGCACAGCAGCGGGACCCGGTCGAGGCCCAGCGCGCGGGCGGCGACAGCGGGAAACTCGGCGTCGAGGTCGTCGGTGAGGGTGAAGATGCAGCTCACCATCGCCCCGGCGGCGAGGTCGTTGCGGGCCATCAGCTCGCGCATGAGCGCGTCGGTGGCGCTGAGAATCTCGCTGGCGTCGTTGCGCTCGACGCTATTGGCGCCTCGGAGCGCGAACAGCCGCATGGAGGTTCGATTCTGCCAGAGGACCGACGGGGCGGCCGGGCGCGTCGAGCTCGATCACGCTGGCGCAACCGAAGCGGAACACCGACACGATCAGCGGCGCGAGCGCCGGGCGCAGATCGGTGCGGGCCTGGCAGTCGGTGACGATGAACCGCGCTCCGGTCTGCTGGACGAAGGCGCGCGCGGCGGCGGGGCTCAGCGTCCCGTCGAACAGGCTCTGGGCGATCTCCGCGCGCGGCGCGCACTGCGGCTCTGACCACAGGCAGTTGCCGACGAACGTGCGCCGGCCCGTCCGGCCGGGGATCACCGCCCCGAGATAGAAGCGCGTCAGCACGCCTCCCGGGTCGCGATCACGGGCGAGGAAGTCGAGCGCCTGGCGCTCGTCGCGGGTGATGAAGTTGGCGTTGCCCGTACTCGGTCCCATGTAGCTGTCGGCGATCGCCAGCTCGTACGCGGTGGCCGGGATCGTGGCCAGCGCCACGGCCACGCCGATGATCACCCGGTGGCGCGGGACGCGGCTCCACCGCGCCTGCCGGACGCCGGCCACCGCGAGCACGGCCAGCGGCACGGTGATCCCCTCGAAGGCGTGCAGCGGCGTCGCGCTCACTGAGGTGGCCGAGAGGCTGTAGACGACGAGCGCGGCGAGTGGCCAGCTGCGGGTGATCGTCGTCATGAAGGTCTTGGCCGGACCGCGGTAGCCGAGCACGGCGACGATGCCCAGCGGCGCCGCGGCCAGCAGCAGCGACCAGAATGAGAAGGTGTGCTTGCTGGCCTGTCGCGCGAGCCCCCAGGAGAGATCGACGTGGCCGAGCACCAGGTAGTAAATGAGCGGGAGCCCGGTGCCGAGCAGGGTGACGAGCGGTAGTGGCAGCCGAGCCGGCACCATGCCGCGCCAATCACGCCAGCGCAGGAGCTCGGCGACGACGACGATCGTCACCATCAGCTCGCCCTGCCACGGATGCAGCAGGCTGGCCAGCGCGCCGAGCGTCGGTGGCACCCAGCTGACCGTGCCGGCGCGGCGATCGCGGTCGTAGCGCAGCAGCGCGTACATCATCGCCGCCATCGCCATCAGCCCGAACGGATACCCCCACGACAAGAAGCCGGGAAACAGATCGCCGACGACGCCGAAGCTGCCGTAGACGATGCTGAATGAGCCGAAGAACAGGGCCAGGGTCAGCGCCACCCTGCGCTCTGAGCGCCAGGTGAGATTGCTGTACACGTAGGCGCGGGTGCCGAAGAACATCGACACGACGGCCACCGGCTTCCACATCAACAGCGATAGCCACGGCGCGACGCCGAGCCGCGAGACGAGACCTGAGACCGCCACGGCGGGCTGGAAGTAGTCGGCCGGCGTCGGGCGCAACACGAACAGGTTCGAGGCCAGGATGTGATGCGAGGCGGCGTTGATCCAGGCCAGGTACTGGAGCTGATCGACGATGAAGAAGCCGTCGGTGCCGGTCCAGACCCGGCCGTTGGCGACGACCTGCCACAGGTCGAGACCGAGCACCCAGACCGAGATCGCCGCGAACAGGGCCAGCAGCAGGGCCTCGTAGCGATCGAGCCGCCAGCGCCTGGTCGCGACCGCCGGAGCGGCGACCGCACCCTCCGAGGCCATGGCAAATTCGACGCGCATCGAACAAGACGCTAACAGTCCGACCGCTGACAGTGCGGCGTTTAACCGGCGAGCTTATGCTGAAGTGACTTCGATGCCTGGCCGGTCGAGCTGCCGAGCAGGTCGATGCCGTGGTCGCTGAGCCAGATCCCGGTGAACGGGATGAACGCGAACACGAGGTAGACGGTGAAGACCAACGTCGCGCGGCGCAGATAGACGCTTGAGCCGAGCGCGGCCAGCGGCAGCACCCACAGCACGTACCAGGGCACAAGCCAGGCGAGGCTCAGCACGAGCGCGAGCGTCGACCAGCCGGCGCCGGAGATCCAGTCGCGCCGCCGGCGCAGGAAGTAGATGACCGTGACCACCAGGGCGACGTTGGCCACACGCAGCAGCAGCGGGGTCCCGCCGCCGATGCCGATCAGGTCGCCGAACACGTTCGGCACGCTGAAGTCGGTCAGCAGCGTGCTCTGGTCCTGGAGGTTCGGCACGTGGAGGCCAAACAGCGCGAAGCTCATGAGGGCGATTGGCACGAGCGCCAGCGCCGCGCCGCTCAGCACCCGCAGCCGCCGCTGTGGGGGCACGGCAGCGACGAGCAGGAATGGCAGCAACAACACGGCGGTGAACTTGACGGCAACCGCGAGCATCAGCGCCGCCCCGGCCGCCCGGTCGCGCCGGGCCAGCAGCAGCCCGATCGCCGCCGTCGAGGGAACGAGCATCACGAAGTCGTTGTGGAACCCGCCCACGGCGTAGATGAGGTAGATCGGGTTCAGCGCCACGAACACGATCGCGAACCGGGGGTCGCGGCCGAGGAGCTTGGCGCACTTCCACACGATCGCGATGAAGCCGAGGCTGAGCCCGAGCGAGAGCAGCTTCAGCGCCCAATAGGCGACCGGTAGCGGCAGCAGCGCGATCGGGTAGCTGATCGCGGTGAACAGCGGCCCGTACGGGCTGTGCAGGTTGTGCCAGGTGCTGAACCGGTAGACGGGGTCGTGCATCTCGGCGACGATCCCATGCGTGTACGGGTTGAGGTGGTGCACAGCGCCGAGCCGGGCGTAGCCGAGATAGTTGAACAGGTCGGTGAGCTGCATCGGCGGGCTCATCAGCAGGATCACGTGCAGCGCGAGGACGCAGACGACGATCCACCGCATCGACAGGGAGCGGACCGCGAGCAGCGCGGCGCCGTAGGCCACCGTCATCAGGACCACCATCGCGCTTAGGCCCATGTCGATCGTGTTGAGGGGGACGGTGATGTAGCCGAACAGGCCGTGCAGCGGTCCGGCCTCCCAGCCGGGGAAGACGAGCTGGCTGGTCGGCACGAGCGCCGAGCTGTGGGCGGTCGAGAACACCACGAGCACAAGCGCGCCGAGCACGAGTGCGCTCAACGCGATGCGTCCGCCGATCGGCCCCAGGGAGACGCTGACCCGAGGCAGGGCAAGCCGCCGGCCCAGCGGAGCCAGACGCGGGAGAACCGGGGCGGCCTCCGCCGGGGTGGTGCCGGCGGCGCCGACGGTGCCCGGGGCGAGCACGACGGACCCGTCGGACTGTGTCGAGTCCTGTCGCATCACATCTCACATAGTGCCGTGCGGTGCCTTCTCCTGGTGACAGCAGCCGATTGCGATCTGGTTAAGGCCCGCATGCTGACACCTAAAGATGACGAATAGGCCACCCGGGCTGGGCCCTAACATCGTCCGGCGATGAGCGTTAGCTCCGCTGAGCAGGAGTTTCGCAGCCCTCTCGGGGCTGGCACCCGGGCCGTCCACGCGGTCACCCCCGCTGCCGCGGCCGTCGCCGCACTCACGGTGCTGGCGGCGGTGCTGCGCTTCTCCACGATCGGACGGCAGGGCTTCTGGTACGACGAGGCCAACAGCGCCCTGCTCGTGCATTCGTCGCTGGGCGGGATGCTCGGGCTGCTCTCGACGAACGAGTCGACGCCCCCGCTCTACTACGTCCTCGCGTGGTTCTGGGCCCATGTCTTCGGCTATGGCGAGGTCGGCCTGCGGTCGCTCTCCGCCCTGATCGGCGTGGCCGTCGTGCCGGCGGCGTACCTGACCGCGCGTAAGCTCGTTTCCGTACGGGCGGGACTGATCACTGCGGCACTGACCGCGTGTAGCCCAATCCTCATCTGGTACTCGCAGGAGGCGCGCGCCTACGAACTGCTCGTGCTCATGAGCACGCTGTCGCTGCTCGCATTCGCCTACGCGCGCGAGCGGCCCGATCGCCGAGCGCTGATCGCCTGGGCGCTGGCCGCGGCGCTTGCGCTCACCACCCACTACTACGCCGCGCTCATCGTCGTGCCCGAGGCGGTGTGGCTGCTCGTCGTGCACCGGCGACGCCGGGGCGTCTGGGTGGCCGTGGCCGCAGTCGCGGTCTCCGGCGCCGCCCTGCTCCCGCTGGCCCTCGCCCAAAACACCACCGGGCGCACGACCTGGATCACCGGCGTCCCGCTGGCGCGGCGCCTCGGCGCCGTCTTTCCGCAGTTCGTCATCTTCTTCGCGGCACCCGCCTACACCGCGCTCGCGACCGCCTCCCTCGTGCTCGCCGCCCTCGGCCTCGCGCTGCTCGTCCTCCGCTCGGATCCCCGCGAGCGCCGCGGCGGGCTGCTGGCCGGCGGCATCGCCGTGGCCGGCCTGATGATCATGCTGCTGATGATCGCCGGCGGCACCGACGATCTCATCACCCGCAACGTGCTCGCCATCTGGATGCCCGCCGCGCTGGCAGTTGCCGCCGGCTTCGCCGCGCGCCGGGCCAGGACCCTCGGACTCCTCGCCACGATGGTGCTATGCGTGATCGGCGTGGTGGCGGCGGCCGACGTCGCGGTCAGCCGCGACCTCCAGCGACCCGACTGGCGGGCGGTCGCCCGCGTGATCGGCGAGCAGCCGCCCGCTCAGGCCCTCCGGGGCAAGGCGATCCTGCTGCAGCACTACAAGGGGCTTCTTCCGCTCGGCCTCTACATGCCCAAGCTGCGCTCGGCGAGGCGGCATGGCGCGTGGGTCTCGGAGCTGTACGTCGTCGGGTTCGACACCCCGCCGGGCGACGGCTTCTGCTGGTGGGGATCGGCGTGCAATCTGGAGCCGTCGGGGATGCAGTCGACCTACGCCATCCCCGGGCTCAACGAGGTCTGGCGCCGGCACGTGTACCGCTTCACAATCGTCCGCCTCGACGCCCCCCACCCGGTCTACCTGACCCCGGCAAAGATCGCGCGCGGGCTCACGACGACCCGGCTGGCGAACGACTCGGTGCTGATCCAGCGTTCGTGAGCGCCCTGACCTCCTGCTCACTCAGGCGCCGGTAGCCCCCGGGTGCGAGTTCGCCGAGCCTGAGCGGGCCGAAGGCGATCCGCTCGAGCCGCCGGACCCGGTGGCCGACCGCCTCGCACATGCGCTTGACCTGGCGGTTGCGCCCCTCGTGGATCGTGATCTCGAGCGCCTCCGGCCCGACGCGGCGCACGCGGGCCGGCGCGGTGAGGCCGTCCTCGAGTTGGACGCCCTCGCGCAGCGTCCTGAGCGCCCGCTGCGAGACGGGAGGCCTCGCGAGCGTGACCCGGTAGATCTTGGGAACCTCGAAGCTCGGGTGGGTGAGTCGGTGCGCGAGCCCGCCGTCGTTGGTGAGCAGCAGCAGCCCGGTGGCGTCGATGTCGAGCCGCCCGACGGGATACAGCCGAAGCTGGCTGGGCACGAGTGAGACCACCGTGCGACGCCCGTGGGTGTCCTGGGCGGTGGACACCACGCCCGCCGGCTTGTTGACCGCGTAGACGGCCCTCTGCGCCTCGAGCGCCACGGCGGCGCCATCGACGGTGACCTCATTCGCCGCCTCCACGTCGCGGGCCGGATCGGTCACCGTGGCGCCATCGACCGCAACCCGCCCCTCACGCACGAGCTGCTCCGCAGCGCGCCGGGAGGCGACGCCCGCGTGGGCGAGGTACTTGGCCAGTCGCACGGGCCTGCCACCATAGACAGCGTGGACCTGACCCTGCTGAGAAAGAAGCTGGACGGGCTCGGCGCGCCCCGCTACCGCGAGCGCCAGATCTGGAGATGGGCCGCGCAGGGCGCGGCCTCGTTTGCGGCCATGACCGACGTGCCGCTGAAGCTGCGTGAGACGCTGCAGGAGGAGCTTGCCTTCTCGACCCTCACTCTCGAGGACGAGGCGCACGCCTCCGACGGCACGATCAAGGCGCTGTTCGGCACCGCCGACGGCCGACCCGTCGAAGCCGTGCTGATGCGCTATCGCGACGGCCGCCGCTCGCTCTGTCTCTCCTCGCAGTCGGGCTGCCCGCTCACCTGCACGTTCTGCGCCACCGGCTCGATGCGCTTTGGCCGCAACCTGACCGCCTCGGAGATCCTCGATCAGGCGCTGCATTTCCGCCGCCTCACCGAGGTCGATCACGCCGTGTTCATGGGCATGGGCGAGCCGATGATGAACCTCGACCACGTGCTCGCCGCCTGCGACCGCCTGCCCGACATCGGCGTCACGCACCGCCGCACGGCGATCTCGACCGTTGGCTGGATTCCGGGGATCGAGCGCCTGGCCACCAGCCCGATGCCGATCCGGTTGGCGCTGTCGCTGCATGCGGCCGACGAGGCGCTGCGCTCGCAGCTGATGCCGGTCAACGGCCGCTACCCCCTTGCCGACGTGCTCGCCGCGTGCCGCGATTTCTATGGGCACAAGCACCGCAAGGTCTTCGTCGAGTACGTGATGCTGGCCGGCGTCAACGACGCCCACGCGCAGGCGGTGCAGTTGGCCGCGGTGCTCGACCCGCGGATGTTCAAGGTCAATCTGATCCCGTACAACCCGACCGACTCCCCGTATCAGGGCTCGAGCGCCAAGGCGATCGAAGCCTTCCGCGAGGAGCTCGAGCATCACGGGATCGATGCCACCGTGAGGCTCACCCGAGGCCGTGATATCGCCGCGGCCTGCGGGCAGCTGGCGGCCGGGGCGGGAGCAGCGGCGGCACCGGCTGGGCCGGCTGCAGCGGCTGCAGCCGCGGCCGCGACTGCAGCGGCTGGAGGGGCGCGCACGGCCCCAGTAGGCTAGCCCCGGCCGTTCACCAACCGACGGGGGTACGCATGCCTGACGCAGACGAGCTGGACCGCGAGCAGCGGGAGACCTGGCGCCGCCGCGCGGGTGGATGGGGGCGCCGCCAGGCCGATCTTCGCAAGATGACCGCGGGGCTCACCCAGGCAATGATCGATGCCCTCGACCCGCAGCCCGGACAGCGCCTGCTCGAGCTCGCGGCCGGCCCGGGCGAGACCGGCTTCGTGGCTGCACAGCGGGTCGGGCCGACCGGCAGCCTGCTCAGCACCGATCAGGCCCCGGAGATGGTTGACATCGCGCGCCGCCGCGCCGCGGAGCTGGGGCTCACCAACGTCGAGTTCGCGGAGATCGACGCGCACCGCCTCGAGCTCGAGCCCGCCGGCTTCGACGGCGTGCTGTGCCGCTTCGGCTTCATGCTGATGGTCGATCCCGATGAGGCCCTGCGCCGGACCCGATGCGTCCTCCGTGACGAGGGCCGGCTTGTGTTGGCGACATGGGACACGCCGGACCAGAACCTCTGGATGTCCGCTCCGGTCATCCAGCTCGTCTCCCGCGGAGCGATGGAGCTGCCACCTCCGGGCGGACCGAGCCCGTTTGCAATGTCGGACCCCGCCGACATCGAGACCCGCCTGCGCGACGCAGGCTTCGCCTCCGCCCACGCGAAGAAGTTCTCCTTTACCCACAACTACCCGAGCTTTGACGGCTACTGGGCGGCCACGCTCGACATGGCCGGACCGATCAGCGAGCACTTGGAGGGGAGCGACCCCGAGGCCGGCGCGGCAGTCCGCGACGGCACCCAGGAGATGCTCCGCGAGTACATCGCGTCAGACGGGGCGATGAGCGTCCCCGCCAGCGCGATTCTGGCCGTGGCTACGGCGTAGGCTCGGCGGTGGCGCTCTGCTCCGGCGCGCCCTGCATGCCACCCGCCCGAGCCTCGCCTGCGCGAAGGAGCCGCTCGCGCAGCTCCTCGTGCAGCTCGGCCGGTGGCTCAAACGCGCTGATCGGCAGGAGGTCGTCGAGCGTGGTGAGCCCGAACAGCCGCAGGAACAGGTCCGAGGTGCGGTACAGCACGGCGCCGAACTGCGAGCGCCCGCTCTCCTCGATGATCCCCCGCTCGAGCAGCGAGCCCGCCGCCGACTCGGCATTTACCCCGCGAATCCGGGCGATCTCCGGGCGGGAGACCGGCTGCAGGTAGGCGATGATGGCCAGCGTCTCGGCCTGCGCCGCGGTCAGCGGCGGCGTGCGCGGCCGCGCGAGCAGCCTCCGCGCCGCCTCCTCGGCCCGCGGGTCGCTCGACAGCGACCAGCCGCCGGCCAGCTCGCGCAGGACGATCCCGCGGCGCTCGAACTCGTAGTACTCCCGCAGCCGCTCGAGCGAGGTCACCACCTCGTGCAGCTCCGCTCCGGTGGCCTCGGCCAGTGCGGCCGGCTCGACGGGATCCGACGAGAGGAACAGCAGGGCCTCGAGTGTGCGCTCGAGCTCCTCGCTCAACTCGCCAGTCCCATGCGCCGCCTCTGCGCGGCGCGCTCGGGGCCGGAGGCAAGCGCGATCGCCTCCACGGTGATCTCGCCGAACGGCTCGTCCTGGATCCAGGTCGCCTCGCCCTGCTTGTAGAGCTCGAGCAGGGCGAAGACGGTCACCGCGACGGTCACCCGATCGGCTGTGGCCACGGCCTCGTCGAACGTGAACCTGCCGCGGCGCAGCAACGCGCGGAGGTGGACCAGGCGCGCGGCGACGCTCACCTTCGGCATCGTCATGTGCCGCACGTCGACCGGCTCGGGCACCTTCAGCAGATCGCCCATCGCCCCGACGAGGCGGTCGGGGTCGTAGACGGCCACCGCGTCGTGGAGCGATGCGCGTCGCAGCGAGGGCGGTAGCGGGGCCGAGCGGAAACGGTAGCCCTCCTGCTCGCCGAGCCGCTCGCGGAGGTGGTTCGCCGCCGAGCGGTACCGGTGGGCGTCGATCAGTCGGGCCAGCAGCTCCTCGGCCGCCTCGCCAGGGTCGAGATCGATCTGCTCGATCTCCTCGCCCGGGAGCATCAGCCGCGACTTCAGCTCAAGCAGCGCCGCGATCAGGACCAGAAACTCGGTCGCCGCCTCGAGATCGAGCTCCCCGCGGGACTCGAGGTGGTCGATGTAGGAGATGACGACGTCGGCGAGGTCGACTTCGAGCAGATCGACCTCCTCACGCAAGATCAGCGTCAGCAGCAGGTCGAACGGCCCTGCGAACACGTCGAGGTCGAGCTCGAGGTCGATCAGACGCACGCGAGAAACGGTAGCGGGGCTACCGGACCGCTGCGACACCCATCGCCCGGCGCACGTCGGCGATGGTGTCGGCGGCGATCTCGCGGGCCTTCTCGGCCCCCTGGGCCAGCGTCTGCTCAAGCCCCGACGGGTCGGCCCGGAGCTCCCGGTAGCGCTCGCGGACCGGGGCCAGATACTCGACCACCGCGTCAGCAACGGCGGTCTTGAACGCGCCGTAGCCCGAGCCGTCGAACTCCCGCTCGATCGACTCCGGCGTCGTGCCTCGCACCGCGGCGAAGATCTCGATCAGGTTGCCGATCCCCTCCTTGCCCCGCCCGCGGAGGACCTCCGAGCCGGAATCGGTGACCGCCGAGCGGATCTTCTTGGCCACCGTCTTCGGCTCGTCGAGCACGAGCACCGTGCCCTGCTCGCTGCCACCGGTCGTCGACATCTTGCGGTCGGGGAACTGCAGGTCCATGATCCGCGCCCCGACGCTGGGAATCAGATGCTTGGGCACCACCAGCGTCTCGCCGAAGCGCGCGTTGAAGCGCTCGGCCACGTCGCGCATCAGCTCGATGTGCTGGCGCTGGTCCTCCCCCACCGGCACCTCATGGGCGCGGTAGGCAAGCACGTCTGCGGCCTGAAGCACCGGGTAGAAGAACAGGCCGGCCGACACCAGGTCGCGCTGGGCGCCGGACTTCTCCTTGAACTGGTGCATGCGATTGAGATCGCCGAACGCGGTGACGCTCGAGAGCAGCCAGCACAGCTCGGTGTGCTCGGGCACGTCGCTCTGGCGAAAGAAGGTACACCGGTCGGGATCGAGCCCTGCGGCCAGCAGCGTCGCCGCTGTGTCGTAGACCGACTCGCGCAGGGCGTCCGGCTCGTAGGGGACGGTGATCGCGTGCAGGTCGACGACGCAGTACAGCGCCTCGCCGCGGTCCTGGCCGGCAACGTACTGGGTGATCGCCCCGATGTAGTTGCCGAGGTGCTTGCGACCGGTCGGCTGGATGCCCGAGAAGATGCGCATGGACCGTCCTGAGGCTATCTGGCGGCGAGGCGAGGGGGCGGCGTCGTCGGTGGCGGGGCGCCGCGCTACGGCAACAGCGTGCCGGGAGCGCTCGAGCCGGCGTGCGGACTGCCGGGCACCGAGGACTTGCGCACCGGGCCTGTCCGGTCGGACAGCAGCCAGGCCGCCACCACGCCACCGATCGCGCCGCACAGGTGGCCCTGCCAAGAGATCCCGTAGTGCGGCACCAGGCTCGAGAGCAGCGCCCCGCCCCAGATCACGCCGACGACGGCGCCCGTGAGCAGCTCGAGCACGCTGCGGTCGAAGATGCCGCGGGTGAGCAGGTACGAGGCGTAGCCGAAGACCAGGCCGCTGGCGCCGACGGTGATCGAACCTGAGGGAGCGATCAGCCAGGTCCCGATGCCGCCGATCACCAGCACGATCGCGGTGACCATGGCCACCCGCGCCGCGCCGCGCAGCGCGATGATCACGCCCATGAACACCAGCGGAACGGTGTTCGCAAGCAGGTGCTGGAAGCTCACGTGCAGGAACGGCGCGGTGAAGATCGCCCACAGGTGGGACACGCTCCGCGGCCGGATCCCCTCGGCGTCGAGCTGGTTGGAATCGAGCGTGTTGATCACCTCGACCAGCCACATGATCGCGACGATGAAGGCCAGCAGCGAGATGCCCTCGATTGATGTCTGGCCCCGTACGGTCGGCGACGCCTGTCCTTTCGGTGCCGGGAGTCTCGTGCTCATATGGCAAGGATGGCAAATATGCGGTGGCGGCTTTGGGGGCGGCGGTCGCTTCCGGGCGGTCGCGGCTTCCTGGCGGTGGCGCGCTTGGGGCGGTCGCAGGCGTCTTGGGAGGCCACCGCTACCCCGCCAGCGCCTCCGCCACCACCGCCAGCGCGACCTCAGCGCGCTCACGGAGGGAGCGCTGCAGGACAAACTCCTCCGGCGTATGGGCGCCGCCGCCTCGCGGGCCAAGGCCGTCGATCGTCAACGGGATCGCCGCGGCGAAGTGGCTGGCGTCGCTGGCCCCGCCGCGGGCCACGCCGACGATGGTGCGGCCGAGCCGACCCGAGGCGCCTTCGAGCAGTGACGCGGTCTCGGCGCGCGCGTCCATGCTGGGCCAGCGGCGGTCCATGCCGGCGCTGAGGCTGACGCTGTCGATCGCCTCCGGCACGGCGTCGAGCACCACATCGAAGGCCTCGAGCCGATCGGCCCGCATGTCGCAGACGAGCTCGCCCGCCGGTGGCACGACGTTCAGCGCCTCGCCGGCGCTCATCAGCGTCGGAACCACGCTGAGGCGCTCGGCGCCGTCGGGGTCGTGGAAGTCGGCGATCGCGATCGAGGCGCGGGAGAGGGCCAACAACGCGTTGAGGCCCCGGTCCGGCGCGCTGCCGGAGTGCGAGGCGCGGCCGGTCGCGCTGACCCGGAGGGTGCCGGCCGCCTTGCGCTTGACGACCACGCCCTCCGCACCGTCGCGCGTCAGCTCGCCGGCCTCGAAGCACAGGCAGGCGTCGTAGCCGGCGAAGCGCTCCACGTGGGCGAACTCGTCGGTCCGCCACTCCTCGTCGGTGACGAGCAGCAGCGACAGCTCGGCGAATGTCTCCGGCCGCGCATCCAGCACCTGGGCGATGCCCAGCGAGAGCGCGACGCCGCCCTTCATGTCCACCGTGCCGGCGCCGTAGATCCGCTCCCCGTCACGGCGCATCGGCGCGTGGGCGCCGTGCGAGACGACGGTGTCGAGGTGGCCGAGCAGCAGCACCCGGCGGCGCCCGGTGCCGGAGATCCGCGCGATCAGGTCGGCGGCGTTGCCCTCGGTCGAGCAGGGCACCCGTTCGATCCGGGCAGCGGGCGGAAGCAGCGCGGTGCAGATCGCGACCGCCTCCTCGGCGCCGTCATGGTCACCCGACGGTGACGACACGCCCACCAGCGCGTCGAGCTCGCGCTCGGCGCGGGCGGCGACCTCAGTCGCGTCCGCTGCGATCGATGACTCCACGGGCCGCAGCGTACGGAGTCCCGCCCCCCGGCGGAGCGACCACGCCGCCCCCCGGCGGAGCGACCACGCCGCCCCCCGGCGAAGCGACCACGCCGCCCCCCGGCGAAACGAGCGACCCGTCCCGGGGCGGCGCGAGCTGCCCACGCCGGTGGAGCTTCACCAGCGCCTGCACCGCCCGCGGGGCGAACTGCAGGCCGGCGAGGTGGACGCACTCGGCCAGCGCGTCCTCGGCAGACTTGGTCACGCTGTACGGGCGACCGGCGGTCATCGTGTCCCAGGCGTCGGCGAGCGCGAGAAGGGCGCCCCCATCGGGAAGGCGCGTGAGCCCGCGCGGATACCCGCTGCCGTCGGGACGCTCGTGATGGGTGCGCACCCACTCGACCTGTTCGGCCGAGAGCACGCCGTCGAGAATCTGCGCCGAGAGCTCGGCGTGGGCCCGGACCTGGGCACGCTCCTCGGTGCTCAGTGGCTCGGGCTTGCGCAGCAGCTCGTCGGGGACGCCGATCTTCCCGACGTCGTGGACGAGCGCCGCCTCGCTCAGCAACAGCGCCCGTTCGTGCGACCATCCGGCCGTGACCGCCAGCTGGGTGGCGATCTCGGCCACGCGCTCGGAGTGCTCGCGGGTCGCCGGGTCCTTGGTGTCGATCGCCTTCGCCAGCGCCCGCAGCCCGATCAGCGCCTGGGAGCGCTCAAGCCGCTCGGCCCGCTCCTGGGCGGAGAGCTCCGCCACCACGGCCGGGTCGTAGACCCAACACTGATTGCGCCCGTGGGCCTTGCTCCAGTACAGCGCGCCGTCGGCCAGCCGGATCAGCTCAGAGGGATCCGGGGCCACGTGGGAGTCGCAGATCCCGGCGGAGATCGTCACCCGCAGGGGCACGGGCGCCGCCGCGGCGATCGCCTGGCGGGCGCGCTCGACGGCGACGAGCGCCTCCTCGCGCGTGGTCTCGGGCAGGATCCAGGCGAACTCGTCTCCTCCGACACGACCGAGCGTATCCTCGGCCCGGGCGAGCCGGGTCAGCTCCCGGGCCACGCACTGGAGCATCTCGTCTCCGGCATCGTGGCCCCCGGTGTCGTTGATCTGCTTGAAGTGATCGATGTCGAGCACGGCGACTGAGACGATCCCGGCGTGGCGATTGGCCCGCGCGACCTCGACCTGGACGCGGTGCTGCAGGGTGCGGTGATTGGCCAGGCCGGTGAGCGGGTCGCTCGAGGCCTGAGTGGCGAGCTTCTCGCGATCCTCGATGCTGGCGATGGCCGTGGCCAGCAGCCCGCCGAACTCGACAAGGCGCTCCTCGTCCATGGCCGTCAGCTGCCCGGGCGCGGCGGCGCAGACCGCGAGCACCCCCCAGATCATCCCGGCGACCTGAATCGGCGCGACGATGCTCGACCGGTAGCCGAGATCGGCGACCGGGCTCGCAGACGTGTGGCAGTCGATGCGGACTGAGCGGCTCTGGGAGATCGCCAGGTCGATGTCACTGCTCGCAGTGATGGCCACCACCCGCCCGGGCGCGTAACGGCCCCCGGGGTGGTCAGCCCACGAGCCGAGCACGGTGAGGCTCTGCGGTCCGTCCAGCCGCATGATTCCCGCCGCGCCGGCGCGGACGAGCGCCGCCGCCTCGATCGCGACCCGCGCGTAGATGGCGTCCGGACGCTCGCCGCCCACCACCGTGGTGGCCACACGCCGCAGCGAGCTCTGCTCGGCGGCCAGCAGCTCGGCTCGTGCACGCAGGCGCGAGTTGAGCCGCTTGCCGGCGATGATCGCGCCACCGAGGACGAGGTAGGCCGCGGTCGAGACGACCAGCTCGGCGAGGAATGTGTTGTGCAGCACGTGCGGGTCATAGAGCAGCGGCAGGGCCCGCACGACAACGCAGCCGACGAGGTACACGACGGCAGTCGGCGCGGGAAAGAAGAACGCCGCGAACACGGCGATGAAGAACAGATACGTCCAGGCCGGGGACATCGCTCCGCCCGAGGCCACAGCGGCGACGACGACCATCACGTAGCCGGCGCTGACCGAGACATGGATCAGCCACCGTGGCGCTCGCGCCCAGTCGATCAGCGACACCGCGCAGACGCCCCACAGGCAGTCGATGCCGGCCAGCACGAGGATCGTGAGCGGGTGCGAATGCGAAACGCCCGGCAGGACGGTGAACAGAGCGAGCGTGAGGCCGCCGAACAGGTAGAGGAGCCCGCTGACCGTGCCGGCCAGGGCTCGCTCCTCAGATTCGACCGCGACCAGCGTGACGAGACGCTCGAGCCACGGCACTGTCGACGTTGTGGCCCCCACAGCTCCAGCCATGTGGGGTTCTGTATCGGCGAACCGGGGCGGAGTATTGAGCCGAAAAGCTGCGCTTCGAGGAGAAAACGTGCGCTTAGAGCGGCTGTCTGACCACCGGGTGCCGGGCCGCGCCCGCCTCATCGAGCCGTCGCACCGGCGTCGTGTAGGGAGCGCCGCGCGCTATCTCAGGATCCTCGCGCGCCTCGCGCAGGAGCTCGGCCAGGATCTCGGCGAAGGCGTCGAGGGTTTCCTTGGTCTCTGTCTCGGTCGGCTCGATCAGCAGCGCCTCATCGACGATCAGCGGGAAATACACCGTCGGCGGGTGGACGCCGTGATCGAGCAGCCGCTTGGCCAGATCGAGCGTCCTGATGCCCAGCTCGCGCTTCATCGGCGAGCCCGAGAGGACGAACTCGTGCATGCACAGCCGGTCATAGGCCTCGGGCAGGTACTCGAGGACCCCCTCGCGCCGCAGCCGGGCCACGAGATAGTTGGCGTTGAGCACCGCCACCTCGGAGACCTCGCGCAGGCCGGGCGCGCCAAGCGAGCGGATGTAGGCGTAGGAGCGCACGAACACGCCGTAGTTGCCCTGGAACCCGCGCAGCCGGCCGATCGACTTGGGGCGGTCGTAGTCGAGGTCGTAGAACACCCCGGAGACGGCGCTGCCGTTGCCGGAGGCACCGCCGTGGCCCGCTGCGGGAGCGGCCGTCCGGCGCACCACCTGGGGCCGGGGCAGGTAGGGCTCGATCCGGTCCGAGACGGCGATCGGCCCCGAGCCCGGTCCGCCGCCCCCATGCGGCTGGGTGAAGGACTTGTGCAGGTTGAAGTGCACGATGTCGAAGCCCATGTCGCCGGGTCGGCTGAGGCCCATGATGGCGTTGAGGTTGGCGCCGTCGTAGTAGAGGGTTGCGCCGGCGTCGTGGACGATCCGGGAGATCTCCTCGATCCCCGCCTCGAACAGCCCGAGCGTCGAGGGGTTGGTGAGCATCAGGCAGGCCACGTCGTCGGTGGTCCTCGCCCGCAGGTCGTCGAGATCGACGTTGCCCTGATCGTCGGTGCCGACCTTGACCACCTCGTAACCGGCCATCGTCACGGTGGCGGGGTTGGTCCCGTGGGCGCTGTCGGGCGTCAGCACCTTGGTGCGGTGCTCTCCGTGATCCTCGTGGAACGCCCGGGTCAGCAGCACCCCGGCGAGCTCGCCGTGCGAGCCAGCCGACGGCTGCAGCGAGACGTGCGGCAGACCGGCGATCTCACCGAGCGCGTCCTGGAGGCGCCACATCAGCTCGAGCGCCCCCTGGGCGTGATGCGGATCCTGAAGCGGATGGACCTTGGCGTGCCCCGGCAGCGCCGCGATCCGCTCGTGCACCTTGGGGTTGTGCTTCATCGTGCACGAGCCGAGCGGGTAGAAGCCGGTGTCGAGGTCGAAGTTGCGCCTAGAGAGCCGGTTGTAATGACGGACGATCTCCGGCTCTGAGACCTCGGGCAGCCGCGGCGGCTCGCTTCGGCGCAGCTCAGCGGGCAGCAGCTCGTCGAGCGGCCGCTCGGGCACGTCGAGCTCGGGCGCGACGAAGGCCCGCCGGCCGGGCTTCGAGCGCTCGTAGATGGTGAGCTCGTCGTCGGCGGCGGTGACGCTCACGTCCCCACTCCCTCGCGGTGTCCGGCCTCGGCCTCGATCGCGGCCGACAGGGATTCGGCGAGGCGGTCGATGTGCTCCGCGGTCCGCTGCTCGGTGATGGCCACCAGCAGCCCGTCCCCGTGCTCGGGGTAATCGCGACCAAGGGCGTAGCCGGGGTTGACGCCGCGGTCGCGGCAGCGCTCGATCACCCGCGCCACCGGCGCGTCAAGGCGCAGTGCGAACTCGCGCACCACCGGTTGCTCGTGCAACAGCTCGACGCCCGGGATCGCGTGCAGCCGCTCGCGCGCGTAGGCGGTGCGCTGCAGCATCAGCTCGGCGAGCTCGACCGCCCCGCGCAGGCCGAGCCAGCTCAGGTAGATCACGCCGGCCAGGGCGTTCAGGGCCTGGGCGGTGCAGATGTTCGAGGTGGCCTTCTCCCGCCGGATGTGTTGCTCCCGGGTCTGAAGGGTGAGCACGAAGCCGCGCTTGCCGTCGACGTCGGTGGTCTCGCCGGCGAGGCGGCCGGGCATCCGCCGCATCAGTGCCTCCGTTACGGCGAAGAAGCCGAATGACGGGCCGCCGAAATCAAGCCGGTTGCCGAGGCTCTGGCCCTCGCCCACGGCGATGTCGACCCCGCACTCGCCGGGCGGCTTGAGCAGGGCCAGGGGCAGCGGGTCACACGAGCAGATCGACAGCGCACCGACCTCACGCGCGGCCGCGGCGAGAGCCGGGACGTCCTCGACCGCGCCGAGGAAATTCGGCTGCTGGACGATCACCGCGCTGACCGTGTCGTCGAGCTCGGGCAGCTCCGTGACGCCGTCGCGCAGCGGCGCCTCGACGACCTCCATGCGCCAGCCGTGGGCGAGGGTACGCAGCGCCTCGCGGGCGTGCGGGTGAACCCCCCGGGAGATGACGAAACGACCACGGCGGTTGCTCAGCTTGGCCACGTAGCCGGCCGCGACAACCGCGCTCGGTCCCTCGTAGACCGAGGCGTTGGAGACCGGCAGCCGGGTCAGCTCGGAGATCGCCGTCTGGTACTCGAACATCGCCTGCAGCCCGCCCTGAGAGATCTCCGGCTGGTACGGCGTGTACGGCGTGAGGAACTCGGAGCGCAGGATGATCGAGTCGACGAGCGCGGGGACGTAGTGGTCGTACATGCCCCCGCCGAGGAACGAGATCTCGTCCTCGGTGGAGACGTTGCGCGCCGCGAGACCGCGTAGTTCCTCGTAGACCTCCTGCTCGGAACGCCCCGGGCCGAGCGCCAGCGGCCGGTCGAGCCGCAACGACTCGGGGATGTCGGCGAACAGCTCCTCGATCGACTGCACGCCGATCGTCGCGAGCATCTCGCGCCGGTCCCCGTCGGTGGCCGAGACGTAACTGCTCACGGCAGCGATTCCTCGTACGTGGCCGCGTTGAGCAGGGACGCGGTCTCGCTGGGTTCCGAGAGCTTGATTCTCACCAGCCATCCCCCGCCGTAGGGATCCTCGTTGATCGTCTCCGGCGAGCTGCCGAGGGACTCGTTGACGGCGATGATCTCGCCCGACAACGGCGCGACCACGTCTGAGACGGCCTTGACCGATTCGACCTCGGTGTAGGACTCATCCTTCTTGACTTCGGTGCCGACCTCGGGCGGGTCGAAGAACACCACCTCGCCGAGTGAGTCCTGCGCGTACCAGGTGATGCCGAAGGTCGCCTCATCCCGCTCGACCCGCGCCCAGTCGTGGTCGGGGTGGTACAGGAGGTCGTCCGGATAGCTGGCTTGGGCCACGTCAGGATCCCTTTCGGTAGAGGGGCTTGGACTGGACGGTCGCGGGGCGGATCGTGCCCCGGACATCGATCTCGATCCGCGTCCCGGGCTGAGCGCGCGGCGCGGACACGTAGGCCATTCCTATCCCCTGCTCGAGACACGGGGAAAAGGTACCGCTGGTCACCTCGCCGCCGCCGAGGACCGGGTTGCCGGGGCGCGGAATGCCGGGACCATCGAGGTCGAAGGCGGCGAGCCGCTCGCGCGGGCCCTGGCTGCGGACCGCGGCGACAGCCTCGGCGCCGACGAAGCCGGTTCGCTCCGCGCAGCACCATCCGAGCCCGGCCTCGATCGGCCCGCGCTCCTCGCTGAGATCGTTGCCGTAGAGCGGGAAGCACACCTCGAGCCGCAGGGTGTCCCGGGCGCCGAGCCCGGCCGGCACCGCGCCGGCGGCGAGCAGGGCATCCCACACCGCCGGGGCGTCGCGAGGGTCGAGCAGCAACTCGACCCCGTCCTCGCCGGTGTAGCCGGTGCCGCAGGCCAACAGCGCGGCACCGGCCACCGCGGGCTCGCAGCAGTGCATCCGCGTCGGTAGCGGGCTGTCGGCGAGCGGAGCGAGCATCGCCCGCGCGCCAGGGCCCTGCACCGCGATCATGGCGAAGTCGGCGTGGCGGTCGAGGATGTCGACGTCAAACTCGCCCGCATGCTGCTGCAGCCAGGCCAGGTCCTTGTCGTGGTTGGCGGCGTTGGTGACGGTGAGGTACACGCACTCGGCCAGGCGATAGCTGATGACATCGTCGAGCACGCCGCCGTCCTCGCGGCACATGACGCTGTACTGCGCCCCGCCCTCGGGGATCCGACGGACGTCGGCGGAGAGCATGCGCTGCAGGAACACCTGGGCCTGCGGCCCGCGGGTCTCGACCTGGCCCATGTGGGAGACGTCGAAGATGCCCACGGCGCGGCGCACCGCCAGATGCTCGGCGCGGATGCCCTCGTACTGCACGGGCATCTCCCAGCCGGCGAACGGAACGAGTCTTCCGCCCGCCGCGACGTGGCGGTCGTGGAGCGGGGTCCGGCGCAGGGAACTCGGCGCAGTCGAGGTCAAGGCCTTTCAGGCTAGCGAGCGCGCCGGAGGCCGATTCGGCCTTGCCGGTGGCGCGAGCGAGGGGGCCGCGAGGACGGCTGCTGCCGTCACAGCGCCAGCTGGTGCACGTCCGCCGTGTCCGCGGGCTCGCGGTCGAGCTGCGCAGCGGCGGCCACGAAGGCCTCGACGACCTCCGGATCGAACTGGGCCCCGGAGCGCCGGCGGAGCTCCTCGATCGCACATTCTCGACCGAGCGGGGAGCGATAGGTGCGGGGTGAGGTCATCGCGTCGAAGGAGTCGCAGACACTGATGATGCGTGCGGCCAGCGGGATGTTGGTCCCGGCCAGGCCGTCGGGGTAGCCGTGGCCGTCAAAGCGCTCATGAGTGGCCCGGATGATCGTGCCGACTCCGGCCAACATCGGCGCCGCGCAGAGGATCCGCTCGCCGATCACGGTGTGGCGGTGAATGAACTCCCACTCGCGGTCGCTGAGCGGTCCGGGCTTGTCGAGGATCGCGTCCGGGATGGCGAGCTTGCCGATGTCGTGGAGCTCGGCTGCGTCCTTCAGCTGCGCGAGCTCGTCCGGCGTCAGGCGCAGCGCTCGCCCCACCCGCACCGCGAGGCTGCCGACCTGCGTGCTGTGCTCGGCGAGGTCGGGGTAGCGCTCCTGCAGCAGCGCCATCAGCATCCTCGTCCCGTGGCGGGGCGAGTCGGGGCGCCGCCGGTACTTGTCGGCGTACATCCGCTGATCGGCCAGCCGCAGCGCCTCGCCGGGCTCCGAGGCCTCGCGCGGCAGCTCGATCGCGCCCCCGGCCGCGGTGATCTCAAAGCCCTGCCCGGACTCGCGCAGGGCCGCGCAGCCCCGGCGGACCGCCGCCTCCGGCGTGGGCGAGCGCGCGAGCACGACGAATTCGTCCCCGCCCATCCGATAGGCCGCGCCAGCGCCGGAGAACGCCCTGGTGAGCTTCTCGCCCAGACGCGCGAGAAGCAGGTCGCCGGCGGGATGGCCGAACACGTCGTTGTATGTCTTGAAGCCGTTGAGGTCGAAAATGGCAAGCATCGCGGGCTCGCGCCGGGCAGTGATCCACTCGAGGTCGTCGAGCAGCTTGCGCCGGTTGCCCAGCCGGGTGACCGGGTCCTGCAGCGCGCGGTGGTGGGCGCGGTCCTCGCTCGCGCGGAGCGCCATGCGCTGCCAGCGGACGCCCGCCGTCCAGGTGAGCATCAGCACGGCGCCGCACAGCCACAGAGCGATGTTGACCAGGTCGCTGACCACCAGCTGCGAGGGGAAGCCCTGCGCGACCAGCGCCGGGAGCAGCGCGAGCACGCCGATTACGAAGGCCAGCGCCACACGGCAAACGGTCTGCGAGGCGGCCACGTACACGAGCGGCAGCATCATCAGCTTCGTGTACTCGTCCATGCCGCCGCTCAGCCAGCCGAGCGTGGCGAGGCTGACGAGGACCAGGCAACTATTGATCCAGAGCGCCCGCGTGGTGAGCCGCGCCGAGAGCAAGCCGTAGGCCGCGAGCACGAGCTGGCCCCCGAGGATTACCCCCGCCACCACCCAGCCGGCGCGGCCGATCGCGTGGTCGGGCGGCCACACCGGCAGCAGCACGGCGGTGAACAGGGCGGCGATCAGCCATGTCACGCCGCCGAGACGCCGGACCATCGGCAGATCGGCGGCGGCCTCGTAGGCGGCCGGCGCCCGCAGCAACTCGAGCGGCGTCGTGAACGCCAATCGCTCCGCTGTGGGTGTCCCCCTCATCAGGGGCAATATCGGTGCTAACGGCGCAAATCCTTAGCGGGGGCGATCTGCACCGTTTGGTGGTAAATCGCCGAGAGCACGGCGAACAGCGGCTTGTGGTTGCCGTAGCGGTCGATTGCGCCCTTCTCCACATAGGGAGGATCGCCAAGCGGGTTCCCACCCGACCAGCCTGGATGCGAGGCGAAGTCCTGCATCGCGAACCAGATCGCCCCCGAGAGCCACGGCGTGGCGGCGAACACGCCGAGGTGAAAGGCGGCGCTATTGGCCTGGAACTCGTAGGTCCCGCGCTCCTCCACCGGCCCGTGGCGGTTGGCTTCGAAGCCGAACTCGGTCACCATCAGCGCCTTCTTCGGATAGCACGCGCGCGTGGCGTCCAGGAACGGCGAGAGCACGTCGCGGTCGTCGTTGGTGCCGCCGCCGGAGTCAAACCAGCCGAAGTACTCGTTCACGCCCAGCACATCGAGCGGCGCATAGGCCTGCTGACACGCCACACCGGGCCAATCGGCCAGCGCGATCCCCACCGGCCGCGTCGGATCCAGCGTGTGCGCGAGTGCGGCAGCGGCGGCGATGTATGAGGCCTGGCGACCGTCGGGCGGAGTGCCGAGCTCGTTGCCGATGCTCCAGAGCATCACCGAAGGGTGATTCTGGTTGGTCTCGATGTTGGTCCTGAGCATGCTCAGCGCCCGGGTCCGCCAGTTCGGCTGCGTCAGATACTGCTCGGATGTCCCGGCGGCCGGGATCTCCGACCACAGCAGGACCCCCTCGCGATCGGCCAGCTCCTCGAACTGCGGGTTGAGCGGATAGTGGGCGCGGACAACGGTGGCGCCAAGGGCCTTCACCCACCCCATCAGCGCGGCAATATGGGCGGGGGTGAGCGCCGCGCCCTCGGGGAGAGCCTGTTCGTGGAGGTTGAAGCCACGGAGACTCAGCAGCCGGCCGTTGAGGCGCAGCCGCCCGTCGGGTCCGGTGGTGATGCTGCGGACCCCACTGTCGGTGGCATAGCCGGCGAGGCGCCGGCCCTGGCCGTCGGCGAGCGTGAGCGTGGCGTGGTAGAGGTTGGGGTGGTCGATCGACCACAGGCGCGGGTGGTCGATCGTGGCGAAGGCCTGGGCAATCCAGGTCGCGTGCGCCGGAACCGTGACCTCGCCGAAGTCGAGTGGCGTCGTCCCGTAGCGGCCATGGAACTGGAGAACCTGGGGATGGCGTGACAGGTTGCGGATGACGGCCTGGACGGACAGCTTGGCCGCGCAGGTCGGGCAGCGGAGCAGCGGCCGCACCTGCACCTGGGCGAGGTCGGCTCGCTGGACCGGGCGCAGGTACACCTCGCGCAGGAGGCCGCCGTAGTTCCACCAGCCGCTGGCGGGTCCGGGCGGGAAGTCAGCGGGCCCGCGCCGGTTGTCGACCCGGACGATCAGCCGGTTGACGCCCGGACGCAATCCGGAGAGTGTGAACTCGAACGGGAGGTAGGCGCCGACGTGGCTACCGATCTGGCGGCCGTTGAGCCACACCGTGGCCCGATAGTTGACCGACTCAAAGCGGATGATCCAGCGCCGGTCGGCAGCCGCCACGTACCGCGCGAACGCGTTGCTCGGCAGGGTGAAGTCGCGCCGGTACCACTCGATCCAGCCATCGCTGCTCGCCTGGCTGAGGTCCCCGGCGTTGTAGGCGCTCGGCACGGTGACCGGGGACCAGCCGTCGGTCGAAGAGCGGTTGCGCCACAGGCCCTGCCCGATCCCGACGCCGGTCGGGTCGGGGCGCTCCAGCCAGGTGCCGTCGAGCAGGTACCGGTTGGTCTGCCCGTCGCGATAGAGCGCGCCCTCGACCGGCGGCTGCGCGATGTACACCGGGCCCTGCGCCGCGGCAGGAGCGGCGCTCAGCCCCCCGAGCGCGAGTGCCGCGCCGAGCGCTCCGAGCCACCGCCTCACCGGGCCGCTCCTCCGGTCGCGGGCTGAGTCCGAGCCCGGGCCGTCGCCTTCGGCTTCGGCTTGGGCTTCGGCGGGTTGACGATGATCACCCGCCGCAGCACCTTGGTCACGTTGCCGGCGCGGTCGCGGACGGTCACGGTGAGCGTGTAGTGCCCGGCTCCGGTGTACCGGTGCGAGAAGCGGTGGTAGTTGCTGGGGCGTGTCACGGCAGGTCCCACACCCCAGTTCACCGTCACCGACGCGAGCCCCGACGCGGCCGAGGACGGCTCGAGCGGCGAGGTGTCGGTGTCACTGACGTACAGGCTGAGCAGCGACTTCACCCGCCACCGTCCGCTGAGCTTCAGCGTGACCAGCGGCGGGATCGCGTCGAGCCAGAACGAGCCGGAGCGGCTCGTGGTGCTGAGCCCGGCCCGGTTGGCCGCCGTCACCTGCCAGTTGTGCGGGCCGTCGGGTAGCGGTGGGACGATGAGCGAGGAGCCGGTGGTCTGGCCGACCTGGATGCCGTCGACGGTGACCGTGTAGGTGACCGGCCCCCAGAGCTCGCCGGCAGTCCTCCACGACAGCCGCGGGCGCCGCACACGGACGTAGCCCGTCGGGCCAGCCGGCGAGGCGGTTCCCGGGAGCTGGAACATCTGCTCTGTGACGATCGCGCGCGCTCCGGGAGCACCCTGGACCCAGGCCACCGCGGCGTTCCCGGCCATGTCCCCGCCGGCGGCGAGCCCGTCCGGCGCATCGGCCGGGCCGTCGGACGGCTGCGAGAGGACAATCTCTGGCCCGAGCGTCGAGCCGTCGGCGGCGTAGCGCGCCCGGATCTCGGTCTGACCCGCACCCGAGTCCTGCTGCCAGGCGATCAGATCAGAAAACAGGCCCGCAAGCGCCGGCACGGCATCGGCGGGGCCGAGGTTGGTGAGGCTGTCGGCCCGGAAGGGGCTCTGGAACGAGGCATTCCCGGCCAGCGGGCTGGCGACGAGCGCCCCGCTGTCGGTGCGGGTGGCTGTGGCGAAGCCGCGGCCGTACTCGCTGACGGCCACGTTCGGCTGGGTGGCGTTGGCGCTTCCCGGGGTGCTGAGACCATCGACTGGGGCGACGGCGTTGTCGTACTGGGAGGAGTGCAGCCGGCGGCCGAGCACTCGCGACTGCTGGCTGCCACCGCCGGCGAACTGCTCCTGGAAGACGACCGCGGCGTACGAGGAGTCCCCGCCGGCGCTGACCGTCGGCGTGCTCGCCGAGACCTCGTGCCAGCCGCCGAGCGACGACACGTCGGCCCGTTCGAAGACGATGCTCGGGGACGTGCCCCACACCCGACGGGTGTAGATGTGGCCGGCCTCGCCCCAGGCCACGATGCCGACGCCATCCCCGGCGGCCGCCACCGACGGGCGACCGGTCCCGGTGCCGGCGTCATCGGTCGGATTCGCGTCGAGCGGCGCGGACTCGAGCGCCCACTGACCGAGGTTGTAGAAGAGCGCACGGATGTCGTGGCCGCCGGCGCCGTTCGCAGTGAAGGCCAGGTATGCCTTGCCGAACGGGGTGAGGCCGAGGGCCGGGTTGGCCGCCCCGTCGTAGAGGTCTCGGGGAGCGCTGAAGGGCGTCCCGGCGGCCGCGCGCTGAACGACGTAGAGGCTCCCGCCGTTGATGAAGGCGATCAGCAGCAGGCCACCCCGGCCGGCGGCGATCACCGGCTGCGACGATGCCCCCGGCAGCCCGGCGTCGATCGGGACCGGCGGCTGGAACTGCCCCTGGGCGAGGTCGGAGACGAACACGTGCGGGACGCCGCCGATCTGCTTGACGTAGACGAGGCCGCCGGTGCCGTCGCGGGCGACGGACATGCCACCGAGGCTGCTGATGTCAGCGCTCGGACCGTCGAGCACCTGGGGCGGCTGCGGGACAGGGGCAGCCAGTGCCCCCGCAGGGAGCAGCACCAAGGCCGCCGGCACAGCGAGAAGCCGGCGACGGACACGAGGCAGGGGCACGGACGTAGAACAGATGAAAGCGCGTGAGGTTGCGCCGCGCGCCGGTCAGTTCTCTGACCAGGGCGCTACCGCGGGCCGGAGCGGCTGCCGGAGCGGCTGCGGGCCTAGCGATCCTTGAGGAACGACGGGATGTCGATCTCGTCGTCGCCGATCTCGAGCGAGGAGCGCTGGCGATCGTCCATCGTCACGTCGCGGTCGCGGCGCGAGCGCCGGGTGCTCTCACGGGCCGTGGCCGGACGGGCATGGCCGTGATCAAAGCCGGTGGCGATGACTGTGACCCGGACCTCCTCGCCAAGCGCGTCGTCGATCACCGCGCCGAAGATGATGTTCGAGTTCGAGTCCGCCGCGCTCTGCACGATCTCGGCCGCCTCGTTGACCTCGAACAGCCCGAGATCATGGCCGCCGGTGATGTTGAGCAGGATGCCGGTGGCACCCTCGACCGACTCCTCGAGCAGCGGCGAGGAGATGGCCATCTTGGCCGCCTCCGAGGCGCGGTTCTCGCCGCCGGCGTTGCCGATGCCCATCAGCGCGCTGCCGGCGTCGTGCATGATCGTGCGCACGTCGGCGAAGTCGAGGTTGATCAGGCCCGGGATGGTGATGAGGTCGGTGATGCCCTGGACGCCCTGTCGCAGCACGTTGTCAGCCTCGCGGAAGGCGTCGAGGATCGTCGTGCGTCGCTCGACGATGGTCAGCAGCTTCTCGTTGGGGATCACGATCAGCGTGTCGACGTGCTCGCGCAGCTTCTGAATGCCGTCCTGGGCCTGGCGCGCGCGCTGCGTGCCTTCGAACAGGAACGGCCGCGTGACGACGCCGACGGTGAGCGCGCCGATCTCGTTCTTGGCGATATCGGCGATCACCGGCGCCGCGCCGGTCCCGGTGCCGCCGCCCTCGCCCGCGGTGACGAAGACCATGTCGGCGCCCTTGAGCGCCTCCTTGATGTCGTCGCGGGACTCGGCCGCCGCGCCCTGGCCGACGTCGGGGTTGGCGCCCGCGCCGAGGCCCTTGGTCAGCTCGTGGCCGATGTTGAGCTTGATGTCGGCGTCACACATGGCGAGCGCCTGAGCGTCGGTGTTGCACGCGATGAACTCGACGCCACGGAGACCGGCGTCAACCATGCGGTTGACCGCGTTCGTGCCTCCGCCGCCGACGCCGACGACTTTGATGACTGCCAGGTAACTGCCGCTTTCCATGGTGTACCGTCCGACCCTCGATGTAGCGTTGAGTGTTTCCGACTCATCCGCCCGTTGTGGGAGTTTTGCACGTTATGCGCTGAACTTGCGTCGAGTCAACGCCAGTGGCCACTCCGCAACGATCGTTGCAGAATCGCGAACTCTCGATTCGGTTGCGAGAGTTGGTCGATCAGGGAGATAAACCTGTACTTGAGGGTTAGCCTCCAGCAGTGGTCGTCGTCGCGGCAGTTGTAGCAGTCGTGCCGGTGCCGGCGCCACCCGCCCCCGCCGCGGGCCGGGCCGGGTCGGTGAGGTCGATGTAGCCGGCCCCCGCCGAGCCCGGATCCGCGAGGACCGCGACGAGCGCCGCCCACTTGGCGGTCAGCCGACCCGTGTCGCCGAAGTAGATGCTCGGCCCATTGCGCAACTGGGCGACGAGGCCGTGGGCGGGGTCGGTCGTGATCTGCGAGACGCGGCCGATCATCGCGTAGGGCGCAGCGGCGAGGACCCTGACCGCGCCGACCGCATCGGGCTCGGTGAGGTGCGTGCCGCCGGGCAGTGCCCGGACCGGAATCACCGGCAGGGCTGCCAGCGACGACCCCGACAGGTCGCGCAGCAGTGTCCCGTCGGCGGCGACCGGCGTCTGCCGCCCGGCGATCGTCACCGCAGCCACGGGAACCTGCTCAACGACGGCGATCCGCATCCCGTGCGGGAACTGGGTGCTGACCCGGAGGTCCTTGACCACCGGAAAGGCGGCCACGGCGGTCCGCAAGCGGTCCATGCGCACGTCGAGAGTGGTCATGTTGTGGGCGGCGGCCACGAGCGCCGAGCGGATCTGCGCCGCATCGGGACCGCTGCTGACGCCGCTCACGCGCACGCGCTTGACCGCCACCAGCGAGGAATCCCGGAACCAGAACCACCCGCCGGCGAGGACGAGCGCGACGGCGAGCAGGATCAGCACCAGGCGCAGACGCGGCCGGGGCAGGCGTCGGCCCAAAGTGCGCCGGCCGGTGAACGGGCGGCGCCGGGCCAGCAGCCCCTCGCCGATCATCCCCGCCCCCACTCGGCCGGGAAGTGGACCCGCCCAAGCGCCTGCACCTCGGGCTCGAGCTCGACACCGAACTTCTCCTTGACCCGGCGGCGCCCCTCGGCCATCAGGGCGATCACGTCGGCGGTGCTCGCGTCGCCGTGATTCTCGACGAAGTTGGAGTGCTTGGCAGAGAAGCTCGCGCCGCCGATCCGCAGGCCGCGGCAGCCGGCGGCCTCGAGCAGTTGTCCCGCGGTCCGGCCCTCGGCGCGCGGATCGGTGGGGTTCTTGAACGTCGAGCCGAAGGTCTTGATCCCCGAGGGCTGGGCCGTCTTGCGCTTGGAGCGCATCGCCACCAGCGTGGCCTTCACCTCGGCGCTGTCGGCGTGGGTGAGGGCGAACGACGCCCGGGCGACGATCTCGCCGGGCTTGAGGTTCGAGCGGCGGTAGGCGAAGCCGAGGTCCGCCGGCACACGGCGGTCGGTGCCCTCGGGGCTGACCACGTCGACCCACTCGAGCACGCGTGCGAGCTCGCCCCCGTAGGCATTGGCGTTCATCCGAACCGCCCCGCCGACCGAGCCGGGGATGTTGACGCCGAACTCGATGCCCGTGAGCCCGGCCTGCGCGGCCTTGGCCGAGACGGCCGGCAGCCGCGCGCCGCCACCGACGTGGATGCGCGTGTCGTCGAGTTCGATCTTGCTCAGTCCCTGGTCGAGTTTCACCACGAGCCCGCGGACGCCCTCGTCCGCAATCAGCAGGTTCGACCCCGACCCGACGACACCTACCTCGAGCCCCTCGGCCGCCGCCCAGGCCACGAGCCGCTCGAGCTCCTCGAGCGTTGCCGCGCGCGCGAAGAGATCCGCGCGGCCGCCGGTGCGGATCGTCGTCAGTCGGGCCAGCGGGTAGTCGTGTTCGAGTCCGGGGGGCAATTCACCCATCGTGGGCAGGGTAGAGGGCGGTGCGGCGGGGTTTTCTGGCGATCGGGTGGGCGCCGCAGCGAGTCGGGTGGGTGGGGCAGCGAGTCGGGTGGATGGGGCGCTCGGGACGGACAGTCCGCGATCCCCGAACGACCCGCACCAACGGAAGCCAGACCATCCACCTGCCGCCGCTCGAGGAGCTGATGACGGGGCTCCCGCCAGGCGGGACGGCCAGCCACCAGCGCGCGGCGGTAGGTCGAGTGGAGCGTCTGGTCCCCGCGCCGGCAAGCGACTGGCGGGGAACCCGGGAGCCCCCTACCCCCGGACCAGCGACCGTCCGAGTGCGTCGATGTTCCCCGCCCCCATCATCAGGCACAGATCGCCGGGACGCAGCGTCCGGGCCAGGAACAGCCGCGCATCGTCGAAGCCGGGCAGCCAGGCGACCGGCCGGCCGTCCGCGGTGTCGGCGGCGGCGACCGCGACAAGGTGGCCGTCGATGCCGGGAAAGTCCTCCGCCTGCTCGCGGGCGGGATAGATGCCCAGCACGCCGGCGATGTCGGCACCGGCCAGTGCGCGGCCGAACTCGTGGCCGAGGGCCTGAGTACGCGAGAACAGGTGGGGCTGGAAGACCGCCACCAGCCGAGCCGGCTCAAGCGTGCGAGCAGCGGCGATGGCAGCCGCGACCTCGGTGGGATGGTGGGCGTAGTCGTCGTAGACCGGGACGCCAGACGGTGTCTCCCCCAGCTTCTCCATCCGGCGGCGGGCGCCGCGGAAGTCGGCGATCGCCCGGACCGCCGACTCGGGATCGGTGCCGGCCAGCGCGCTGGCTGTGAGGGCCCCGGCGGCGTTGAGCGCGTTGTGGGCGCCCGGGACCGACAGCGCCACGTCGAGTCCGCGCCACTGAAAGCGCGCGCCGGCCGGGGTGAGCACCGGGTCGGGCGCATCGAAGGTCTGCGCATCGGCAGGGCACAGGGCGCGCAGACCGGGCCGGTTCCAGACCACCGCCCGCCCGGGGGCGGCGCGGGCCATGAACTCGCGGAAGGTCTCCTCGAGGTCGAGCAGCGAGGTGTACGTCGAATGGTGGTCGAGCTCGGCGTTGGTGAGCACGGCGATCTCCGGGTCGAGCTTCAACAGCGAGCGGTCGGACTCGTCGGCCTCGATCACGATCCACTCCCCCGTCCCCCAGCCTGCGTTCGAGCCCGTGAGCCGCAGCTCGCCACCGACGACGTATGCGGGGTCGAGGCCGCAGCCGCGCAGCACGTGGACGATCATCGCCGTGGTCGTGGTCTTGCCGTGCGTGCCGGTGACGGCGATGCAGCGCCGCAGAGCCGCGATCTGGGCCAGCAGATCGGCCCGGTGCAGTTCGCGCCCGGCTGCCACCGCCCGCTCGGGGTTCTCCGGCGGGACGGCGGTCGAGTACACAACCTCGGCACCGGCGGGGACGTTGGCCGCCGCGTGGCCCATCAGCGGCTCGATGCCGTGCTCGCGCAGCCGCTCGGCATAGCTGGACTCGGCGCGGTCCGAGCCGCTCACCTGCGCGCCGAGCGCCTGGGCGATCAGGGCGAGGCCGCTCATGCCGGCGCCACCGATCCCCACGAAGTGAAGGCGCCGCGAGGACCAGTCGTCTGTCACCGCGGTGAGGCTATCTGACCGCCCCGCCGGGAGGACCTCCCGACGCGGCGTCAGCGCTCCGCTACCTCCTCGGCCGACGTGGCCACCTTCTGCCGGCGTGCGTGCTCGGCAGCCCTGAGGAACACCCGCGCAACGCCGACGATCAGAAACAGGTCGAAGACGTACTGCGGGCAGACGGGGTCGACCAATCGCGTCAAGACGGACCCGCGCGCGTCCGATAACTGATCTATGAAGCGCTCGCGCTCCTGGGCCGCGCCGTCCGTCCAAGCAATGGCCGTTGCCGTGCGCCGCCGGCCGCTCGATGCAGCGGCCCTCACCGTGCTGGTCGTGCTGACCCTCTGGCAGGTCGGCGATCAGCTCAGCAACACCGCACTGCCCGGGCTGGCCAGGACGCTGCCGTTCACCGGCATCGCCCCGGACATCACCTTCGTGCTATGCGGCCTGCTGCTGATCCTCAGGGGCGTGCGCGGTGAGCGCGGCTGGATCCTCATCGGCCTCGGCGCGATCTGCTGGGCGGCCGGCGACATGTACTGGACGCTCGCGCTCACCGACCTCAACAACCCACCGGTGCCCTCATGGGCCGACGCCGGCTATCTGCTGTTCTGCCCGCTCACCTTCGCCGGGATCGCCGGGCTCGTCCGCGGCCGGGTGACCGGTGCGCCGACGACGCTGATCGTCGACGCGCTCGCCGCCGCCCTGGCTGTGGGGGCCGTCAGCGCCGCCGTGGTCCTCGAGCCGGTGCTTGTCCACTCCAGCGGGAACACAATGGCCGTGGCCACCAACCTCGCCTATCCGCTCGTCGACATGCTGCTGGTGGGGCTGATCGTCGGCGCCACTGCGCTCGGCGACTGGCGGCTGCAGCCGACCTGGGTGCTGCTCGGGCTTTCGGCGGTCGTGTTCTGGGTCGCCGACAGCCTCTACCTGATCACCGTGGCCAACAACACCTACCAGGCCGACGCCTGGTTCAACCCCCTGTGGAACGCCTCCCCGCTGCTCGCCGCATGGGCCGCCTGGCTGCCCGTCGGTGCTGGCGTCACGCAGCGGAGGGCCACGACCCCCGAGCAGACCCGCGTGCGCGGCATCATCATGCCGCTGCTGTTCGCGCTCACCGCCCTGGGCCTGCTGGTGTCCTCGAGCTTCCGCTCGGTCGGCGTGATCGCGATCCTTCTCGCCACACTCTCACTGCTGGTCATCATGACCCGCCTCGTGCTCACCTGGCGGGAGAACGCGGGGCTGCTGCGGGCCAGTCAGACCGAGGCAATGACCGACCTGCTGACCGGCCTCGGCAACCGGCGGGCGCTGGCGAGCGAGCTGAGCCGGCGGATCGAGCGCGGCGGAGCCGACGGGCCCTACGTCCTCGCCCTGTTCGACCTCGACGGCTTCAAGCACTACAACGACAACTTCGGCCACCCCGCCGGTGACGCGCTGCTGCAGCGGCTCGGCCGGAGCCTGTCGGCCCACCTCGCCGGTCGCGGCACGGCCTACCGGATGGGCGGCGATGAGTTCTGTGCCCTGATCGATCTCACCGCTCCGCTCGCCGGGTTCCTGGAGGAGGTCGTAGGGGCGCCCGCCGGGCTCGTCGAGGACGTGGCGGGTGCGTTGTCCGAGCGCGGTGAGGGCTTCGCCATCGGCTGCTCCTACGGCTCGATCCTCCTCCCCGAGGAGGCCGAGGACATCGAAAGCGCCCTACGCATCGCCGACCAGCGCATGTACGCCCAGAAACGCGGCGGCCGGGCGTCGGCCGCACGCCAGTCCAGCGACGTGCTGTTGCGGGCCCTGGCCGAACGCAGCCCCGATCTCAGTAGCCACCTCCAGGACGTCGCCCAGCTCGCGGAGGCGACGGCGACGGCGTGCGGGCTCGAGCCCACGGAGATCGAGCAGGTCCGGCAGGCCGCGGAGCTCCACGACGTCGGCAAGGTCGCGATCCCGGACGCGATCCTCGAGAAGTCCGGCGCGCTCGACGCCAGCGAGTGGGCCTTCATCCGCCGCCACACCCTGATCGGCGAGCGTATCGTGGCGGCCGCGCCGGTCCTCCGGCATGTGGCTGGACTCGTTCGCTCAAGCCACGAGAACTTCGACGGGACCGGCTACCCGGAGGGGCTCGCGGGCAAGGAGATCCCGCTGGGCGCGCGGATCATCCGGGTCTGCGACGCCTTCGATGCGATGGTCAGCGACCGCCCCTACCGCCCGGCGAGGACCGAGGCCGAGGCCCTCGCCGAGCTGCGCCGATGCGCCGGCAGCCAGTTCGACCCCACGGTGGTCGAGCGCTTCTGCGACGCGCTGAGCCGCCGCGGCCCGGTGCTCCACGCGGTGGCATAGAGCGGCCGCCGGTCGCGACCGGGGCACCCGGCGCGGTCGTGAACCGCGGCGGAGTCAGCCTCGGGGGGCGGCATGCCGCCCCGGTCGGCATTCGCCGGTTGCGAGATCGAGGCACCGCCGGTACTCGGCAGCGGCGCCCTCCTCCTGGTCGAGTGCGGCGAGGTACGTGGCGTAGGCCAGCCGGCGCCCGTCGGCGACGGCGTGGCGGAACCGCTCGTAGGCGACCGCCACGCCGGCGCTGCTCTCCCGCCACGCGACGTACCCGTCCATTACGGCGTCGATCAGTTCCCGGCGCGGCTCACTGTCCATCGCTCAGCTAGACGCCGCCGAGCGCGAATCCTTCCGCGGAATGACTCGTACGTTCCCGGCTTTCACCGGCGAGCGGTCAGTGCAGATCATCCTTCTCCTCCTCATCTCTCGCGTCGTCAGCGACGAGCCTCGAGAACGAGATTGAACGGGGTTTCGGTGGCCCGGCGCAAGCCGGCGAAACCACCCGCGGTGACGACCTCGCGCAGACGCTGCTCGCCCGCCTGGGCGCCGAGCGCGAGCCCGACCTCCTGGTCGCGAGACGCCGGCGTGCAGACGAGCGTCGAGGCGCCGTAGAACACGCGACCGACCGGGTTGAGGTTGTCCTCGAGCCGGTCCCCCGCGAAGGGCTCGACGATCATCCAGCTGCCACCCTCCGCGAGCGTCTCCAGCACGTGGCGGGCGGCGCCGACCGGGTCGCCCATGTCGTGCAGGCAGTCGAACATGGTGACGAGGTCATAGCCCTCGCCCGGATAGTCCTTTGCGGTGGCGAGGTCGAAGCTGACCCGGTCCTCCATGCCGGCCTCGGCCGCGGAGCGCCGCGCGTGCTCGATCGACGCCTCGTGGTAGTCGAAGCCAACGAACTCGCAGCGCGGGAACGCCTGGGCCATGAGGATCGTCGAGGCGCCGTGCCCGCAGCCGACGTCGGCGACCAGCCCCCCGACCCGGAGCTTCGCCTCCGCGCCCTCGAGCGCGGGGATCCAGGACTCGACCAGGTGCGCGCGACGGTGCTCGAGCCGATTCGCCCGAGCGACTTCCCGGACGCGCTCGTGCCGACGCTGGCCCGCGTTCAGGCCCTGATTGCGCTCGCTCGCCGCCAACCGGAGGAGGCGCTGCGGCGGATCGAGGAGTCGATCGCCGGCTGGGAGCGGCTGCTCGAGCGCAGCCTCAGCGTCGAGAGCATCACCACGGTGCTCGCCGACCTCGGCCGTCCGGTGGTCGGCCTGATCAAGCCCGAGCGGGAGCTCGACCGGGCCCGGGCCGACCGCGAGCTCATCCAGTCATCGATCGGAAGGGGAAGCGCCAATGCCGTCGTTCCATGACACCGCGACCTCGGCCGCGGCCCCCGAGGAGGTGTGGAAGCTGCTCTACGACCCGTCGCGGTTCCCGGACTGGTGGGCCGGGATCGAGACCGTCGAGGTCGCCGGCCCGGGGGAGTACACGATCTACCCCAACGGGTACCCCGACTTCCCCATGCCCCAGCTGCTCGACACTCGGGCCGACCAGCAGCGCGTGACCGTGTCCTGCCTGGTCTCCGACCTGCGCTTCGAGTGGCTGCTGGCGCCCGACGGGGACGGCACGCTGATCAACGTCGACGTCGAGATCCCCGAGGCCGAGGCGCACCGGCTCGACGGCCAGCTCGAGATCATCAGCCGCTCGGTCCGGCGACTGGCCGAGCTCGCCGCCGACGCGTAGCCCGTCAGGCGCAGCCACTTTCCCTAGCCGTTCGACGAGGCGAGGGCGACGAGCAATGGCACGGAGCGGCGGCATGCGCGAATTCAAGGATTCACTGGCGCTTGGCGGCGAGGATCAGCTCGAGCAGCCGCTCCGGCTCGACGCCCGCGGACAGCCCACCGACCCGATCCTGGAGGCTCCCGGCCAGCGTGCGGGAGACGCGCGTGCGCGCCTCTGGGGTCAGCTGCTCGCGCCGCGCGAGGAAATCGCTGATCGCTGCTGCCTCGGCCGCGGTGATAGCCGTGACGTCGAGTCCCCCCGCAGCCGCTGGCGGCGCCGCGAAGGCGGAGACTCCCGCGGACTGCGAAGCGGCGAGTCCGGAAGCCCGGCCGGGCAGGGCCGCCTGCGCCCCGCCCCGCTCGCGCACCACGATCGTCCCGGCGGCAAGATCGCCGAGCCGCTGATTGCGCCGGGTGAGGAGGATCGAGGTGATCCCGGCGATGAACAGCGTGGCCCAGATGTCGATGATCCGCATCACGTTGCGGACCGCGCTCGGGCCGAAGGACACCGGGCCACCGCTGTCCCGGAGGACCCGCAACCCGTTCCAGCGCTTGCCCGGGGTGCGACCGGCCGCCCACACCTCGAAGGCGATGTCGTAGGCGAACAGGGCCAGGAAGGTGCCGATGGCCAGCGCGATGAGGAGCCCGGTGGACCCGATGCCGAGCAGTTTCAGCAGGCCGATGAGCGCCACGAGCACGACCAGCCGCAGCACGAGATCGATGAAGTCGGCGATAAACCGCGAGCCGAGCCCGGCCAGCTCGTAGTCGAGCTCGATCCCCTCCGGGGCCAGGACGGTGATGCGATCCTCATACTTCACGGTCCGTGAACCTAGAGGCTTTCGTGCGTGCCCGTCAGGCGGACTGGAACGAGCTCGACGGGTTGGTGAGCCGGGCACGTGGACGCCCGGAGCGGCTCGGCGGCGCGGGGGTGCTGCGTCTCGGCGAGCTGTATCGCGCCGCCGTCGCCGACCTGGCGGTCGGCCGGCGCACCTCCCCCACCGACCCGGCGGTGCGCGCGCTCGAGCAGCTCGTCGGCCGCGCACGGGCCACGCTCTATATCGGCCACGGTGAGCGCGGTTCCGCCCGGGCGTACCTGAGCCGCGGCTACTGGCAGGCGGTGCAGGAGCGCGGGCGGATCGTGGCGCTGGCGTGGCTGCTGCTGCTCGGATCGGCGGCGCTTGCCTTCGCCTGGGGGCTGCATGATCCGAGCGCGGCGGCCGGGGTGCTGCCCGGCCCGCTTGCGGGCGGAGGCGGCGGCCCGCACAAGGCGATCGGGCTCGGGGCGGGTCAGTCGGCGGCGATCTCGGTGTCGATCTTCACCAACAACATCATCGTCACCTTCACCACCTTCGCCAGCGGGATCGTGCTCGGGATCGCCCCGGCGCTGTTCCTCCTCTACAACGGGATGCTACTCGGCGCGGTGGCCGGAATCGGCGCCGCCACCGGCCACGGCCGCGACGTCGTCGAGCTGATCGTCCCCCACGGCCTCCTCGAGCTCTCCTGCATCGCGGTCAGCGGCGCGGCCGGGATGAGGATGGGCTGGACACTGGTCGATCCGGGCCCGCTCACCCGTGGGGAGGCGCTCCGAGCCGAGGCGCCGCGAGCGGTGCTGCTCGTGCTGGCGACCGCGCCTTGGCTTGTCCTGGCCGGACTCGTCGAAGGCTTCGTCACCCCCCATCATCTGGCGCTGCTGCCGGCCCTCGCGGTGGGGGTGGCGCTCGCGGCGCCGTACTGGCTGCTGGTGGCGTGGCGGGGGCGAGGAGGCACGGAAGCGACCTCGACCACTGGCTCGCGAGACCCCGACGATCGGCTCACAGCCGCAGTCGCGCCTTCGCCGTGAGGTAGGCCTGCACGCAGGCGCGGGGGAAGCTGTCCGGCGGAGACTGCACGACACCGGCACCGGCGCGCCGCAGCCGCGCCGCCGCCCGGGCGCGACCCTCAAGCAACTCCACCGCGGCCGCCGCGGCGTACACGTCGTGCACCTGCTCGGGCGGCGCGTGCGTGAGCCGCTCGAGCTCAGGGTCGGTGACGGTGGCCACGAGCACTGCGTGGCGGCGGGCCAGCACCGGGACGGCCGCGATCAGCGCGCGCGCCGCGGCTTCGTCGAACAGGTCGCAGAGCACGAGCACGAGGGCCCGGCGCCCCCCGGCGACACGCCGGAAGGCCAGCTCGTAGTCGCTCTCGCGCAGCCGCGGCTGCAGGTCGAACAGCGCCCACACCAGGTCCCGCCCCCCGCCGCGCCGCGGGCGCAGCTGCACCCGCAGCTCGGTGTCGAACGCCACGGCGCCGCAGTGGTCACCGAGCTCATCGGCGGTGACCGCCACGGCGGTCACCGCGTCAAGAGCAGCGTCGAGCCGGGTGCCGCCGTCAAGCGGGGCGGCCATCAGGCGGCCGGTGTCGAGCAGAAACATCAGCTCGCGGGCCTGCTCGAGGCGGTACTGGTTGGTCATCGGCCGGGCGAGCCGCTGGGTGGCCGCCCAGTTGACGTGGCGCACGTCATCCTCGGGGGCCCATTCGCGGACGGAGTCGAAATCGGTGCCGAGGCCAAGCGCGCCGTGCGCCCTGACCCGGGAGTCGATCAGCAGCCCCTCGCGCGCCGCGAGCGCCAGCCGGCGGGCGCCGACGAGGTCGGGATAAACGAGGACCTCCGCGGGTCCGCCGGCCCGGTGGTAGGCGGCCCCGAGGCCGAGCGGCCCCTCGGCGCGGGTGCCCGCCGGAGGCAGCTCGTGGCGGCCGCGGGCCGAGGCCACGAGCTCGGCGTCGAGTTGTCCCTCCCCCTCCGCCGGTCGCAGCGCAAGCGCGGCCGGGGTGACCTGGCGCAGCCGCAGCCGCCGCGCGCCAGGCAGCATCGCCTCGATCCGCACCCTCACCGGATGGCCGCGGGAGACCACCTCGGGCAGCGACCGGCGGACCCACGGCTCGCCGCGCACCGCCCAGGCGTCGTAGGCGGTCGCGGCGGCCAGCGCGAGCGCCGCCAGGGCCACGAGCCCGAGCGGGAGCAGCAGCGCCGCCGCGGCCACCACGGCCAGGACCAGCGCCGCGCGCGGTGTCGGACTCATCGGGGAACCGGCACCGAAGCGAGTGCGCTCGCGATCGCGTCGGCGGCGCGGAAGCGCTCGAGCTCGGCCTCCGGGGTGAGCACGAGCCGATGGCGCAGCACCGGCACGGCGTTGGCGGCCACGTCGTCGGGAGTGACGAAGTCACGTCCGGTCAGCTGGGCGCGAATTTTGGCCGCGGCCAGCAGGTGAACGGCCGCTCGCGGGCTGGCGCCAAGCGAGACGCTCGGGAGCGTCCGGGTCGCGCGGATAACGGCGACCACGTAGCGCGCGACCTCGTCGGAGACGCGCGTGGCGCTCAGCTGCGCGCGGGCGGCGACGATCTGCTCACGCCCGAGCACCGGGCGGACCTGGTGCAGCGAGGGCGAGGCGACCCCCTCACGGACCAGCCCGAGCACGGCCAGCTCGTCGTCCTCGGTGGGATAGCCGACCTCGGCCTCATAGAGGAAGCGATCGAGCTGTGCCTCCGGGAGCGGGTAGGTGCCCTCGTACTCGATGGGGTTCTGGGTGGCGATGACCACGAACGGGTCGGGCAGCGGGTGGGCCGTGCCGTCGGCGGAGACCTGCCGCTCCTGCATCGCCTCGAGCAGTGCCGACTGCGTCTTCGGCGGGGTGCGGTTGATCTCGTCGGCCAGCAACACGTTGGTGAACACCGGTCCCGGCCGAAAGGCGAGCTCCCCGCCGCGCAGAGTCATCGACCCGGTGAGGTCGGAGGGCAGCATGTCCGGCGTGAACTGCACACGGTGAAATTCGCCGTCGATCGTGCGGGCGAAGGCCCCGGCGAGAAGGCTCTTGGCCACCCCGGGCACCCCCTGCAGCAGCACGTGGCCGCCGAGCACGGTCGCGCCCAGCATCAGCTCGACCACATCGTCCTGGCCGACCACGACCCGTCGGATCTCGACCAACAGTCGCTCGAGCAGATCGTTCACCGGGCACCTCTGGCACCCGACACGGTGGCCAACGCGCGGCCGGCGGCGAGCGCTGCGGACTCGTCGGCCGGCGGCGCGGCGAGCGCAGCGATCTCCGCCTCGTCGAGCCCGAGCCGGGAGGCCGCGGTGGCGAACTGCGAGGGGTCGGCGTCGGGCGGGAGGGCTGCACGCTCGAGCACGAGGGTCCGGGCGCGGCGCCTGACCGGCTCGGCGGCCGCCGCCGGCTGGCCGGTGCGGACGAGGGCGGCAGCGAGCGCCTCGATGTGCTCGCGGCGCGGCGGCGGGGCGGGGGCCGGGGCTGCTTGCGGCGGCCCGAGGCGGCGGAAGCGGGCCGCGACGAGCACGAGCGCGGCGGCGATCAGCCCCAGCAGCGCCCACTTCCAGCGCGCCGGCAGCGCGCTGAACCCGCTGCTGTGCCCGTAGCCGTGGATCGCCTCCTCGAAGGCCACCGGCCGTCGGGCCGGGCCGGCCAGCGACAGCCCGAGGGCGGCGTCATCGGCTTGCGCGAGCAGGCGGTTCTGGAGCGGTGAGGGATCAGCCAGCAGCGCGAGCCGTCCCGCGCCGACGCTGGCCACGGTGAGCAGCGAGGCGTCGGCCTGACCGAGGGCCGGCAGCGTCGCGCCGGCGTCCGTCCACACACCCTCGGCGGCCGAGGTGACGGTGTTGACCCCGGCGGTCTCCGGCACCGGCAGCAGCGGGCTGGCCACCGGCGAGCCTGCGGCCGACCACTGCGGCGCGCCGCGCAGCAGCTCCGAGAGCCACGCGCCGGGCTCGCGGCCGCCGGCGATCAGTCGGCCTCCGGAGAGCAGGAAGCGCCGCAGCGCACGGACGTCGGCGGCGAGCACGAGGTTGGGGTCAAGCAGCACGACGGTCGTGCGGGGGTCGAGAGCGGCGTCGGCGGGCATCGACCGTAGCCGGGTGACCGGATGGCCGGAGTGGGCGAGCAGCTGCGCGTAGCCCCGGAGCCCGTCGGCGGCGGTCGAGTAGGACGACGACGTGGGCCCGCTCGCGTGCGGGACGAAGCCGTTGATGACGATCGCCGTGGCGGTGATCACCACCAGCACGAGGGCCAGCACCTTGAAGGCAGCGGCCAGGCGCTCCCTCATCGTCGGGACCCCCGGCCGAGCAGCTCCCGCCACCCCTCCCGGGCCGCGTCGGCGTCGGCGGCCTCGGCGGGCACGTTGCCGTAGGCGACCCGCTCGAAGGTCGAGGCGAGCGCGTCGAACTGCGGGGAGCGCAACCGGCGCGCCACCTCGGCGGTGAGCAGCGAAGGACGGTACTCGATGTCGTGCCGGGCACCGAGTCGCAGCAGCCCGGCGCGGAACCGCAGGCGAATGGCCGCGGCGAAGGCGCCGCCTGACTCCGCGGCTTCGCGCATCGTGCTCGAGCGTGGCCGGGTCCTCGCCGGCCGGGCCGCCGACGAGAGCGCCGGCACCGGCGCCGGTGGTGTCGAGGCGGCGCATCATCCGCCGGGCGCTGACCACCGCCCCGGCGAGCACAAGCACGGCGGCCAGGGCCCAGAAGACCGCCGGGCCACCCGGAGTCCCGTCGGCGAGACGGGCGAGCCGACGCCCCGCCCAGGAGAGGGCCGACTGCGCCGGATCGGGCACCGGGGCCTGGCCGTAGCGGGGCTGATCGAGGATCGCCGCGGCCTCATCCCGGGCGCCGGTGGCCGAGGGGGCGTTCTGCACCGCCTGCGCCGCGAGCGTGGCCAGCCGGACGCTCAGGTCCGCTGGGTTGTTCGTGGCCAGTGCGGGCCCGACGGCCGCGGGCTGGCCGTCGACGCTCGTCACGACCCGCAGCTCGCTGAGAGCCGTCTGATCCCCGGCGCCGGCGGCGCGAGCCAGCGAGTGCAGCTGCGCGGAGCTCACCTCGGTGGCCGCCGCGGTCGCCGGAAGCAGCAGCACCAGCCACACGGCGAGCCCGACGCCGCCGCGGCGGGGGCTCATCCAGCCGGTGGCCAGTCGGGCACGGCGGCCGGCGGCTGGGGCGAGTCGAAGCCCCTGGCCAGCAGCTCGATGTCAAGCGCCTCCTTGCGCACGCGCAGATCGATGTAGATGACGGTGATCACCGCCGCGGTGAACGGCGTCAGGAGGATCACCACCGCGGCCCGCAGGATGCCGTAGATGATCTCGTAGAGCGTCACGTTGGAGACGCTGAGCGCATCGGTCAATCCGCCGACGATGGCGCCGATCACGATGCTCGCCACGCCGTAGAGCAGCAGCGTCACCACCAGTCGCAGGAACGTCGCCCACCAATGCTTGTCGACGAGCGAGATCGAGCGTTTCATCGCGGCGAAGCCGCTGACGCCCTCATACATCAGCGCCGGGATCGCCACCGAAACCGCGACGAGCAGCCAGATGCCGGGGATGAACAGCAGGATGAAGCCGATGCTGACGAACACCACGGTGAGGATGGCCAGCCACAGGAGCGAGCCGAAGCGGCTCCAGGCGTAGGCGAAGGACTCTCCCCAGGTGGTGTCGCGGCCCAAGTAGTGGTCGATCAGCAGCTTGAACATGGCGCCGGTGGCCAGCAGCTGGGCGAGGAAGCTGAGCAGCGACGCGATCACCAGCGGAGCGACGCCGCTGGTGGTGCTGGTGCCGGTGTTACTGAAGATGTACAGCGAGCCGTTGTGCACGAACACGCCGCTCGGCAGGGCGATCCGCCGCAGGATCACGTCGATGATCTCGAGCGGGATGATCACCACGGCCACGATCTTCCACAGCGTGACCGCGTTGTTGCGGTAGACCCGCAGGGCGGTGTCGAGGGTCTCCCCGACGCCGAGCGGGCGCAGGTGAGGGGCTGCCGGAAAGCCCCCGCCGCCGGCGGCGCCGGAACCCCCTCCTGTGACAGCCCCTTCCACGGCGCGAACAATATCCGCTGGCGCGGCGGCTATGGCGATCTGTTGCGTCGCTCCGGCTCCACCCGCCGCTCTCCGGCTACCGGGGGCTGGGGCCGGCCGCGGCCAGGACCTCGGCGGCGATGTCCTGGGCGGCCTGGGGCCGGGCCAGGGCCGCGGCGGCGCGTGACATCGCGGCCAGCCGCGGGCGGTCGGCGAGCAGACCACCCACCTCCATGGCCAGCCGCGGCCCGCTCAGCTCGGCGTCGGGGATCACCACCGCGGCGCCGGCCTGCGCAAGGTAGCGGGCATTCGCGGTTTGATGGTCGGCGGTCGCGTGGGGATAGGGGATGAGCACGGACGGACGGCCGTGGGCGGCGATCTCGAACACCGAGCCACCCGACCGTGCGACGACGAGATCGCTCGCCACCAGCGCGTCGCGGAAGTCGGAGATGTAGCCGCGCAGGTCGTAGTGCGGGCCGGGCGCGGTGAGATCCGGGAGGTCGCGCTCGCCGGCGGCATGCAGGACGTGGAAGCGGGCGCCCTTGAAGGCCTCGATCGCGGCGCGGTTGATCGAGCGGGCGCCGAGCGAGCCGCCGAACACAAGCACGCACGTCTCGCGTGGGTCGATCCCGAACCGCTTGCGGGCGGCGGCGCGGTCGGTGGCCGGTGCCGGCACCGGGCGCCCGGTGAGGCGGTAGCGCTCGCCCTCACGTCCCTCGATCGGGAAGGCCAGGCAGACGCGCTTGGCCGCCGCGGCGAGCAGCCGGTTGGTCAGCCCGAGGTGGCTGTCGGCCTCCATCAGGACGAGGGGGGTCCGGCGCAGCACCGCGGCCAGTCCGACGGGGCCGGCCGCGTAGCCGCCGGCGCCGAGGGCGACGTCGGGGCGGATCTCCCGCAGCAGCCTGCGTGCCACGCCGAGGGCGCGGGCGTCGATGGCGGCCGCCTGCACGGCCTTGACCGGGCGGCGGCGGGGCAACGACACCACGTTCAGCGGGCGCAGCTCGTAGCCGGCGGCGGGAACCAGCTCGAGTTCAGCGCGCTGGCCGCCGAAAAACACGACCTCGGCACCCTGGACCTTGAGCGCGTCGGCGACGGCCAGTGCCGGCACGACGTGCCCCGCGGTCCCACCCGCGCCGATCACCACTCGCGGCGCGCTCAACGGCGAGCGCTCGCCGCGGGTATGCCTCCCTCAACCCTGGCGGGCAGGGACGTTAGGTCTGCGCCCACGCGTTGCACCATGGCGCAGAGTATGACTGCCCAAGAGTTAGCGAAGGCTGCAGGTTCGGTTAGCTCGCGGCACGGCCGCCCCCGGCACGGCCGCCCCCGGCGCGGCGGGCTCCCCGGTCCCGCCGCCGCCGTTCTCGCTCGGCGGTGGGGTCGCGCCCCGAGGCGGGCCGGCGCGACCCGCGCGAGTCATCGACCACCTTCAGCCGCCGCGCGCCCGGGCGCGAGATGTTCAGCAGCAGTCCCACGCAGGCCAGCATGATCCACAGGTTGGTCGGGGCGTAGGAGATGAAGGGCAGCGGCACCCCGGTTAGTGGCGCGAGCCCGAGCACGACGAAGATGTTGAGGATCCCCTGACAGAGGATCAGCGAGGTGAGCCCGGTGGCGAGCAGCTTGGCGTGGCGGTCGGCCGCCCGCCGGGCGGCGCGCAGGCCGGCGTAGGCGATCATTCCGTAGAGGAAGATCACACCGAAGATGCCGAGGACGCCGAGCTCCTCGCCGATCACGGCGAGGATGAAGTCGGTCTGCGCCTCGGGCAGGTAGAAGACCTTCTGCACCGAGCGACCGAGGCCGACGCCGAACAGGCCTCCGGAGCCGAGAGCGATCTGGCCCTGGACGGCCTGGAAACCCGCCGAGGACTTCGTCGCCCACGGGTTGAGGAACGAGGTCAGCCGCGCCCGCTGGTAGGGCTGGGCGATGATCATCAGCATCCCCAGCATGAGCGCGATCCCGACCAGCGCCACGAGGTAGCGCATCGGCATCCCGGCGGCGATCAGCAGCGCGGTGATCGAGAAGGCGACGACGAGCGTCGTGCCGAGATCGGGCTCGACGACGATCAGCAGGCAGGCCGGGGCGGCGATCACCGCGATCGGCGCGATCGCCTGCCTGAAGCTGCGCATCCGCCGGGGGTTGTCGGCCAGGTAGCGGGCGACGTAGAGCACGAGCGCCAGCTTCATCAGCTCCGAGGGCTGGAACTGGATCGGCCCGGCGGCGAACCAGCGCTTGGCGCCGTTGATCCGCACCCCGAGGCCGGGGGCCAGCACGAGCACCAGCAGCACGAACGAGGAGATCAGGAGCAGCCGCACGAGCCGGCGGTCGAGCAGCGAGATGCCGCGACGTTCGAGCACGTGCATGAACCCGAGGCCGATCGCGCCGAAGATCAGGTAGCGAACGAACTCGCCCGTGCCACTGCCGCCACGGCCGCCGAGCACCCCGAGCGGGGAGGATGCGCTGTACACCATCACTGCGCCGAAGGCCAGCAGGCACAGCGTCGCGGTCATGAGAATCCGGTGCTCAAGCGGGGGCGGCACCCGCCGGGCGGTGGTACGCGAGCGGCCCGTGGACGCGGTGCCGCGCTGCCCCGTCTTCCGCCGGCCGCCTCCTGCGGCCGCAGACTTCGCCATCAGCCCTCCTCGACGAGGGCACGGAAGTGATCCCCACGCGCCTCGAAGTTGAGGTACTGGTCAAAGCTGGCGCACGCGGGCGAGAGCAGCACCACCTCGCCGGAGGCGGCGACGGCGGAGGCCTCCTCGAGCGCGGTGGCGAGGTCGCCGGACTGCGTGAGCGGCACGCCACTCGGCCGCAGGGCGTCCTCGAGCTCCTCGGCAGCCTCGCCGATCAGGTACACGGCGCGGCACCGGGTCGCCACCGCGGGGATCAGGGGGGTGAAGTCCTGCTGCTTGCCACGGCCACCGAGGATCAGGTGGACCCCGCCGGCGTAGGCGTTCAGCGCGACGAGCGTGCTGGCCACGTTGGTGGCCTTGGAGTCGTTGACGAAGCGGACGCCGCCCCGCGTGGCGATCAGCTCGAGCCGGTGGGGAACGCCGCCGAAGCTCCGCAGGCCGGCGGCTACGCCCTCGGCGGGGATGCCGAGGGCGAGGCAGACGGAGGCGGCGGCCATCGCGTTCTCACGATTGTGGGCCCCGGGCAGCGCGATCTCCGCCTCGGGGATCAGCGGCTGCTCATCCCACCACAGGTAACCGGCCCGGGCCGACATCTCGGCGCCGGGGTCCGCGCCGAAGGTGACCCGGCGGGCGCAGCCGCCGAGATCCTCGACGCCCTCGAGTCTCAGCGGCGCGACGGCGACATCGTCGTTGCCCTGGTTGGCGAAGATCCGCAGCTTGGCGCCGACGTAGTCCTCGAAGGTCGGGTGGCGATCGAGGTGGTCGGGGGTGATGTTGAGCAGCACCGCCGCCTCGGGCGAGAAGTCGAGGGTGTCCTCGAGCTGAAACGACGAGACCTCGCAGACGACAGTGGCCTCGGGCGCGACGGTGTCGATCAGCGAGGTGACCGCGGTGCCGACGTTTCCCGCCACGGCGACGGGCAGCGCGGCCTCACTGTGGATGTGTCCGATCCACTCGGTGGTGGTCGTCTTGCCGTTGGTTCCTGTCACCGCGATGAATTCATTGGGGATGAGCCGCCAGCCGAGCTCGACCTCCCCAAGGACCGGAACCCCCGCAGCGCGCGCCGCCGCGACGGCGGGCGCAGTCTGGGGAACACCGGGGCTCTTGATGAGCGTCCCGGCGCGGGCGGCAAGGGCATCGCCTGACGCATCAAGATGAACTTCGACGCCCGCCTCGCGAAGCCTTCCAGCCGCGGCAGCGAGCCCGTCGTCATCCGCGGGCCCCGAGTCGAGGCCGATCACCTCCTCCCCACGCGCCCGCAGCACAAGCGCGGCCGCGACCCCGGAGCGGGCCAGGCCGACAACCAGATACGGCCCCGGCGGGAGCGGCGGACGGGGCTTCATAGCCCGGCGATGCTAGGTGGCGGGGCGGACGGGGTGGAAGTGGCGCGGTTAGGCGCGGATGCTCAGCTGGTAGACGGTGAAGCCGATCGCCCCGCAGGCCGCGGCGACGATCCAGAAGCGCAGGATGATCTTGGTCTCCGACCACGCCTGGAGCTCGAAGTGGTGGTGGATCGGCGCCATCAGGAACACGCGCTTGCGGAAGGCCTGGAAGGAGAAGACCTGGATCAGCACTGAGAGCGCCTCGATGACGAAGATCCCGCCGAGGAGGATCAGCAGCACCTCGGTTTTGGTCATGATCGCCAGGCCGGCGATCGCGCCGCCGAGCCCCAGCGAGCCGGTGTCGCCCATGAAGATGCTGGCGGGGAAGCTGTTGAACCAAAGAAAGCCGATGCAGGCGCCGACCAGGCAGCCGGCCAGCATCGTCAGATCCCGCTCGCCGGTGGTGATGAAGGTGATGCCGATGTAGGCAAGCAGGACGATTGCGGCGCAGCCGGCGGCGAGGCCGTCCAGCCCATCGGTGAGGTTGACCGCGCTCGTCGTCCCGGCCACCACCAGGTAGATGAAGACGGGATACAGGGGCCCGAGGTCGATCTGCACATCGACGAACCGCAGCCGTACGGTCGGCGCGAGGTGGGCCTTCTGCGTGGCGACGTACCACAGGCCCACGGAGATGAGGATGGTCACGACCAGCTTCGTCCGGGCCCGCAGCCCGAGCGAGCGGCGCCTGACGATCTTCGTGTAGTCATCGGCGAAGCCGAGCAGCGCACACGCGAGGGCCACGCCGAAGACCCCGATCGACTGCCAATCCCGGGTCGAGAGGATGAGGTACGGGACCGCGAAGGCGAGGAAGATGATGATCCCGCCGAGCGTCGGTGTGCCGGCCTTGGCCTGGTGGCCCTGCGGACCCTCCTCGCGGATGTTCTGACCGAACTGGTTGCGGCGGATCCACTCGATGAACTTGGGGCTCAGGAAGAGGCACATCAGCAGCGAGGCGGTCCCCGCGATCAGCACCCGTCCGGAGATCGAGCCCATCAGATCTCAAACCGCCGGTGACTCGGTGGGGCGCTCACGCGGGCGCCGCGGCGGTCAGGTTGTGGCAGACGCGCTCGAGTCCCACGCCACGGGAGGCCTTGACCAGCACGACGTCGCCGGGCCCAATCAGCCCCGCGACGACGGTCGCGGCCTCAGCTGCGTCGGTGGTCACGTGCGCGCGATCACTCGCCCCGTAGCCCTCGGCGATTGCCTGCGCCAGCGGCCCAACAGTGATCAGAACGTCGACCCCGCTCTTGCGCGAGTATCTGCCGAGCTCACGGTGAAAGGTGAGCGCGTCGGGGCCAAGCTCGAGCATGTCGCCGAGCACCGCGACCTGCCGCGGATGCTCGACCGAACCCCGCTCCGCCACCCGAGCTGCGGTACTGGCGAGGTCGTCGAGGGCTGCGCGCATTGACATGGGGTTGGCGTTGTAGCAATCGTCGATCAGGAGCACGTTGTCCGGGAGCCGAGTGCGCTGGCCCCGTCCGGAGCTGAGCGTCGCCTCGAGGCGCCCGCTTGGCCGGACCCCGACCGCGTCGGCGGCCGCGACCGCGGCCAGCAGATTGCGGTGAAGATGGGCCTGGGTGAACTCGACATCGAGCTCGACCACATCGCCTCTGAGGTCGATGGTCAGATGCGTCGCATCCTCCCCCACCGCGACCCCCGTCAGCCGGACGTCGGCCTCATCGCTTCCAAAGGTGACCGTGGTGACGTCAGGTCGCAGGTGCGCCCGGAGAAGCTCCTCACCGTACGGGATGACCGCCGTCCCGGCCGGTTTCAACCCGGCGATCAGCTCGGCCTTGGCCGCGGCGACGGCCGGCACCGAGCCGAGCAGCTCCAAGTGGACCGGACCGATCGAGACGATCACCGCCACGTCGGGCTCGGCGATCGAGGCCAGCTCGGCAATCTGGCCGACTCCGCGCATCCCCATCTCGAGGACCAGCACCTCGGTCCCGTCGACGGCCGCGAGGATCTCCAGTGGCAGACCGATCTCGGTGTTGAAGTTCGCCCGGCTGGCGACCGTTCGCCGCCGCGGGGCGAGGATCGCGTTGAGGAGGTCCTTCGTAGTGGTCTTGCCGGTGGAGCCGGTGACGCCGATCACCTGGGCACCGAGATGCCGGCGCCACGACGTGGCCAACTTCTGAAGGGCGCTCAACGGGTCCGGCGCCGACAACAGGACGCCTGGAGGTGCGCACTGGGCGGCCTGGGCGTGCTCCTCGGTGGCAAGGATGCCCCAAGCGCCGCTGGCCAGGGCCTGCGGCGCGAAGCGCCCTCCATCCAGATTGGCGCCCTTGAGACCGACGAAGAGGACGCCGGGGCCGGCTTCACGCGAGTCGGTCGTGACTCGTTCCGGTCCCAGCGGTGTCGGCGGCGGCGAGACCAGCGTCGCTCCGGCGGCGTCTGCGATCTGGGCGGGCGTCCAGGTCCTCATGCAGACGCAGGGGTTCTCATGCGGGGGGCGGGGGCGGGCCTCGAACGCATGCCCGCAGAGGGTACTTGGCGCATCGGAAGGGCACGGTACCCTGCGGGGGTCCCCGGACTGGCACCGGTCATCTGTCGAAAGCGCCAGCACAGGCGGGCGCGCGCAGTTAGCCTCGCTGTGATGGAGTCACATACCACGACCATGCAGGTTCCATTCATGGACCTCGCCCGCCAGCACGCCCCGCTCGCGCAGGAGCTCCGCGCCGCCTTCGATCAGGTTCTCGACGCGAGCGCATTCGTTCTCGGTGAGGAGGTCGAACGCTTTGAGACGGAGTTCGCCGGCTACTGTGGCACGCGCCACTGTGTGGGCGTCGCGTCGGGCACGGCGGCATTGACAATCATGCTGCAGGCGTCGGGGATCGGCGCTGGGGACGAGGTGATCGTGCCGGCACACACGTTCATCGCCACGGCCCTGGCCGTGCTTCACGCAGGAGCCGTCCCGATCTGCGCGGACGTCGACACCGGCACGGGGCTCCTCGACCCAGCCGCGGCCCGGGCGGCGATCTCGCCGAAAACGGCGGCCCTGCTCCCGGTCCATCTCTACGGTCAGACCTGCCCGATGGATGAGCTGCGCGAGCTGGCCACGCAGTACGGGCTCGCTCTGTTTGAGGATGCGGCCCAGGCCCACGGCGCCTCCTACCGGGGTGCTCGCACAGGGAGCCTCGGCACGGCGGGTGCGTTCAGCTTCTACCCGAGCAAGAACCTGGGCGCGCTTGGCGACGGCGGAGCGATCTGCACCGACAGTGACGATCTGGCGCAGGCGGCCCGCGGACTCCGGGATCTCGGGCGCGCCGACGGGCGCGCGCACACGCTGGCAGGGTACAACGAGCGGCTCGACGGTCTTCAGGCGGCCGTGCTGCGAATCAAGCTCGGGTGGTTGGATGAGTGGAATGCGGCGCGGCGCGCCCACGCAGCGAGCTACCGCGCACGGCTGGCCGGCCACGTGGAGCTTCTGACCGAGGGCGCGGGGCAGGACTGCGTATACCACCTGTTCCCCGTCAGGCTCGACGACCGCGATGGCCTTGCTCACCGTCTCGCCGAGCGGGGCATCGGAACCGGCGTCCACTATCCGCGCTCCCTTCCCGACCAGGCGGCGCTGCCCGAGCTGAGGGGCTTCGACGCCCCAGTGGCACGCGACTGGGCCGCCCGGGAACTCTCCCTCCCCCTCTTCCCCGAGCTCACCAACGATGAAGTTGGCGCGGTGTGCGAAGCGATTTCCTGGAGCTTTCAGCCCCAAAACGGACACATGTCGCGTCCGGCGGCAGATTGACTCGAACGGCTGGCCAGATGGCTTGAGCCTGGCCTGGACGGATTGCTAGACATGCGCACGCCGAGCACGACGCTCGGCCTCTGAGAACCCCTAGAAGGACGGTCCAAACCATGGACGTGGGTGCCTGGGGCGCCACGTCGGAGGCGCGGTTGACGCGTGCCCATCCGGCGGTCGCCGTCGTTGGCCTGGGGTATTGGGGCCCAAACCTCCTCCGAGTGCTCATCGAGCGCACGGACGTTGAGGTACGTTGGATCTGCGACGTCGACTCGTACCGCCTTGAGCGCTTCGGTCGTCGCTATCCGAGCGTGCGGCTGTACAGCGATCTCGACCGGGTTCTGGCCGAGCCCGATCTCGATGGTGTGCTCTTGGCCACGCCGGTCCACACCCATCATGAGCTGGCTCAGCGCTGCCTGATGGCGGGCAAGCATGTGTTCGTTGAGAAGCCGCTCGCACCCTCCTCTGAGCTCGCTGATGACCTGATCGCACTCGCACGGGAGCAGAGACTCTGCCTCATGTGCGGCCATACGTTCCTCTACAGCCCGGCGGTCCGAGCGGTCAAGCAGCTGATCGACTCAGGCGAGCTCGGCGAGCTCTACTTCATCTCCTCCAGCCGGGTGAATCTCGGCCTGCACCAGCGCGACGTCAGTGTCATCTGGGACCTCGGACCACACGACTTCTCGATCCTGCTCTACTGGCTCGGGGTCACCCCGAGGAGTATCCGGGCCACCGGTCGTGACTCGATCGTCCGCGGCATCGCCGACGTCGCGTTCGTGACGATGGAGTTCGACTCCGGCCTGATCGCCAACGTCGAGCTGAGCTGGCTGGCTCCGAGCAAGCTTCGCCGGACCGTCATCGTCGGCTCGAAGCGGATGGTTCTCTACGAGGACGGCGGCGCAGAGGCGATCAAGATCTACGACCGCGGCGTCGACTACAAGGACCCCGAGACCTTCGGTGAGTATCAGCTCTCGTATCGGAGTGGCGACATCCTGACGCCGCACCTGTCTACCGAAGAGCCGTTGGGATCTCAGCTCGGCGACTTCGTCAAGGGCATCACCGGAAGATCATTCGCCGGCCGGCTGGACCTGGCGCGTGACGTGGTGCGCCTGGCTGAGGCGGCGGACACCTCGCTGCAGAACGCCGGTGAGCGATTGATGCTCAGCGACTCGGACCTCGTCCCCGTGGCGTCGTGATCGAGGAGACGTACCCACTCGTCGGGCTTGAGATCGCCGGCGGGCGGTCGACGCGGGCCGGTGCTCGCGTCTGCGCCGCCTCAGACGCGGTCATCCGGCGCCTGCTGGCCGGCGCCGACGTGGCGGTGGTTGTGCTCGCACTGGTCTGCGCGCTCACGGTCGGCGATCTGGCGGAGTCAGGCCGCCGTCTTCTCTGGGGGCTCTTCTCGGTTCCATTGTTCCTCGTCACCTTCAAGGCCTACGGCCTGTATGACCGCGACGTCAAACGCATCACGCACAGCACGGTGGATGACCTGCCGCGCCTGTTCCATGCCACCGTCATCGCCAGTCTTCTCTTCTGGCTCTACGCCCGCTTCACTCCGATGGGCAAGCTCGACTTCGTCTCGATCCTCAGCTTCGGGGTTGGCGTGCTGGTGCTGGCCACCTGCGCCAGGTTCCTTGTCCGCTCCGTGCTCGCCCGGCACATCGTGGGCCGTGAGCGGGCGGTGGTTGTCGGTACCGCGGACGTGGCTCGGACGCTCGCGGCGAAGCTCGGCAGCCATCCCGAGTACCGGGTTGACCTGATCGGCTCGTTGAGCATCGACGGCTCATTCGGTGGTGAGCAGGGCGGCGCCCCGGCCCTCGGCGATCTCGACGAGCTCGAGTGGCTCACCGACCGTCACGGCATCACGCGGGTGATGTTCTCGATGCGGGACCTGGACGATGCCCGTGTCGAGGAGGTTGTGCAGCGCTGCCGCGCGCTGTCACTCAAGGTGTCGATGCTGCCGCGGCTCGCCGACATGCTCGGCCCGGGCGTCGAGATCGACGACGTCGAGGGCGTCACCGTCCTGGGCATGAACCCCCCGTGGCTCCCGCGATCATCGCGTGCGCTCAAGCGCGCGATGGACCTTGTCATCGCTGGTTGCCTGCTGGTTCTAATCGCCCCCCTGCTGCTGGTTCTAGCCGTGCTCGTCAAGCTCGACTCGCGCGGATCAGTCCTGTTTTCCCAAGAGCGCGTCGGAAGGAGTGGACAACGGTTCCGGGTTCTCAAGTTTCGAACCATGGTGTCCGATGCAGAGGCGCAGCGGGCCAAGCTGCTGGCGCAGAGCACTGACCCGGATTGGTTGAAACTCGATCATGACCCTCGAATCACGCGTCTGGGGGGATGGCTTCGCCGGCTGAGTCTCGACGAGCTCCCACAGCTCTGGAATGTCGTCCGCGGCGAGATGAGCCTGGTTGGCCCGCGCCCCCTCATCCCGTGCGAGGACGAGCGGGTCACCGGGTGGGCTAGGGGCCGGCTTGACCTGACGCCGGGGATCACCGGCTACTGGCAGGTCCTCGGCCGGACCCGGATCTCGTTCGAGGAGATGGTGAAGCTCGACTACCTGTACGTCATGAACTGGCGCTCTGGGAGGACATCCGACTGATGTTCCGCACAATGCCAGTGGTGCTGAGCGGTCGGGGATCGAACTGAACGCCGCGGCGTTTAGGGAATTCGACGCAATGAGGCGTGAGTCGATGAACACTGACCTACCCGAGATCGTCCGCCTCATGCGCCGGCGGGCGCCGTTGATCGTGCTGTGCGGGCTCGTTACGGCGATCGCGGCGTTTGCGTTCTCAAAGCAACAGCAGAAGCAGTACACCGCGGTCGCGCAGATCCTCTTTCGCAGTCAGCAGCTCGGAGAGCAGGCCGCCGGCCTACCCGTCATCAACACCTCAAATCCTCAGCCGGAGACGGACACAAATCTCCAGCTCGCCGGATTGCCGCGGGTCGCCGCAGAGACCGCCTCGGCGCTCGGATACGGCTTGTCGCAGCAGCAGGTCGTCACCGGCGTCACCGTGAGCCCGGTCAGCGACACCCAACTCGCCAAGGTATCCGCGACGTCCGCTTCGCCCTTATTCGCCGCGAGGCTCGCAAATACCTACGCCCGACGCGTCATTGCGGACCGCATGAGCACCGACAGGGGCTACTACGCGAGCGCACTCCGCGCCGTCAACCTGCAGTTCAACGCGCTCAGCCCGGCGCAGCAAAGCGGAACCGAGGGTGCTGACCTCAAGAGCAGGGCTGCGTCATTCCAGACACTCAGCCAGCTGCAGTCGGGGGAGGCTCAGCTTGAGCAGACGGCCACCCCTCCCCTTACGCCCTCCTCGCCCAGGGTTGCTCGCAACACGGTGTTGGGCGGAGTCCTTGGGCTTGGCCTCGGGGTGACTCTGGCGTTCGTGCTCCAGCGCTTCGATCGTCGCCTGAGGGAGCCAGAGGACCTCGAGGAGGCCTACGGGGTGCCACTCGTCGGGGTCGTACCGGAGAGCGCGGCTCTCCGGCGCGGCAAATCCTCTGACCCTCACACTGGCACACCGCTCCCGCCCCGCGAGGCCGAGGCGTTTGGTCTGCTCCGCGCCCATATCCGTTACGCGAACGTCGACCGGAGACTGCGCAAGGTTGCCGTTGTATCCGCGGAAGCAGGGAACGGCAAGACTACGATAGCCAGCAACCTCGCACTCGCCACAGCGACCGTGGGCTCACGTGTCCTGCTCATCGAGGCTGACTTGTAAGGCGGCCGGCCATTGCTACACAGCTAGGCATCTCACCCGAGCCGGGCATGTCCGACATCCTTGTCGGGCAGGCGCCGCTTGAAGCCGCGGTACAACATGTTCCGCTGCCCGGTCAATGTGAGGGTGAAGTCGGGCTCGACGTTCTCGTCGCGGGGGCCGTGCTGCCGCCGAACCCGGCCCAGGTGATGGAGAGCGAGACAATAAGGTCGCTGCTGGACAAGGCGATAACTCAGTACGACCTCGTTGTGATCGACACCCCCCCGTTGTCGTTACTCCCTGATGCCTTCCCGCTCCTTCAACGCATGGACGGGGTGCTGATCGTAAGCCGCCTCGGTTACGACCGTGCCGATGTCGCGGCCCATCTCCGTGAAACTCTGGCTCGCGTCGAGGCACCCGTACTCGGCGTCGTCGCCAACGGCTACAAGCAGCCACGTACGAGTTCCTCCTACAGCTACGGATATCGCGATGTGCCCGAAAACGGAAACTACGCGAGTCCAGCGGCTCAGTTGAGCACAAAGTCGATCGCTCCGCCAATCTCGTGAAACCGCAGGTTGAAGCCCGCGTCACCTCCGACGATACGACTGATTCCCGTCGCCGTCATCTCGCCCTTGTGCGCGTAGGGTTCTCCAGAGCGGCGGCTAGGACGGCCACGGGTGCCGACGCCCACTCGCTCTTCCGGTAGTGAGGCCAAGCAGATGTCCGCCACGCCGCGTAGTCAGACCGAGACGTTAGACCTCCTGCTGGTTGGCCCGTATCCACCTCCGCTTGGTGGCGTGTCCTCACACGTGCACCACGTCGCCCGTATCACGTCGGAGTCCGGGTATCGGGTCGGCGTTTTGGACCACTTCGGCGGACGCCGGTGCTCGCCGCCAGTGGTGGCGTCACTAAGACGCAATCCGTTGCGCTATTTCGTCGAGTTGAGACGTCGACCGGCCCGCATCGTGCACTACCACCACGCTGGCCGCACATCCACTCTCTTGGCAACCGCCGGTGCGCGAGCAACGTGGAAACGCCACCGCTGGCTAATGACCGTGCACAACCATTCTTTGACGTCGATTCTCGCCGGGTCTGGAATTCGGGGGGCTTCTTACGCGTTGGGCCGTCAAGCAGTTCGACGAGATCATCGCCGTGAGTGACGAGGTCGGTTCGGAGGTATCAGGCGTCACGCTTCGGACCCGAGCCTGACGACCCTCCCGGCGTACGTTGGGTTTCACCTCGACCGGCTTCGGCTCCGCACGCACGCAAGCCTTCATGGATAGCAAGGGTCCAACAGTGGTCGTCTCCGCCTCGCGCGTGCGGTGGCGGCGAGGCGGGGACACTTACGGCATCGACATTGCAGCATGCGTGTTCCGCTCGCTCGCTGATGAGCTGTCGGATCTGAAGCTTGCGCTGTTCTTGGCACAGGCACCGCGAGCACCATTGGCCAAGCTGTATTTGCGGAGCGTCTTGGCTGACCTTGACAATACGTGGCCGGGCCGCACCCACGTCGCCATCGGCGAGCCGCTCGTCCCCGCGCTCGCCGACCGAACGATCTACCTGCGACCCTCCCGGACCGACGGCGACGCAGTGAGCATCCGCGAAGCGCTCGCTGTCGGAGTGCCCATCTTGGCGAGTGACGTAGTGGAGCGGCCAGATAGTGTCCGCGTCGTTCCGCTCGGAGATCTGCAGGCATGGGTTGACGCCGTACGCGAGGCCGCCGGCAGCCTCACTTCGACAGAACAACCAAACGCGAGGCCGTCGACCGCGGCGGACAGCAACATTGCGGCTGTACTGCAGGTCTACGACCGCCATCTGGGACGACGCCGCGTGCTCCGGCACACTCGATCGTGATAGACGACCGCGTGCGTACGGACAGCTGGCACACCTCTCGAGCACACTCTGCGGATCCCTATCTGCGTCTTATGGCGCGCGACCGAGACGCTGCGATGAGTATCGCCGTGGTCATTCCGACGCTACACGGAGGAGGAGCGGAGTTTGTGACACGCCGCTGGATCGATGAGTTGAGTCGGCGGGGAAACAAGATCACCGTGTACCTCTACGATCGCGGCCAGCCGCCCGTTGAATGTCCTGCTGACGTCACGATTCGTACGTTGTCCCCGCGATGGGCGCGCCTACGGCCGCTTGCCCTGCTCATTTGGCTCCGTCGTCGCATGCAGGCTGACCTAACCTGATGTGGTTCTGTCGGTCCTCACGTACAGCAACGTTGTCACGCTGCTGGCATCGCTGGCGGGGTGCCCGGTTCCAATTCTTCTATCAGAGCACAGCATTCCGACCCAGATGTCCGCAGGTGGGCGTCGCCGGGACCGAGTTGTCTTCTGGCTCGCGCGACGGCTGTACGGTCGCGCCGACGGCGTCCTGGCCGTCTCACACGCAGGCGCAATGGACATGGTTTCGTCCTTTGGAGTCAGACCGGACCGCATCTTCGTCATCCCTCACCCGGTTGTCCGAACCGCTACGCCCCGTGGGGGCCGTACCTCTCGCGCTCCGGAGTCTCTTCATCTCGCATTCGTTGGGCGTCTAGTTGAGTCCAAGCGACCTACGCTGTTTCTTGGCGTTATGCACGACCTGACGGATCGGGGAGTCGAAGCTAGGGCTACGGTCATCGGGAACGGACCTTGTCGCGACATCATCGAGCGGGAAGCTCACAGGTCGGGACTCAACGTCGAGTTCGTCGGCTGGAAGGAGCCATGGTGGGGGGCGGCAACAAGCGTGGATTGTCTGAGTCTCTACATCTCGGGCGGAAGGATTTGGAATCGTGCTCGTTGAGGCTGCCGCGGCCGGTATTCCCGCTGTTGCATCATCTCGCGCAATGGGCGTTGCCGACGCGATCGTGCCTGGTATCACGGGCGAGCTCGCCGTCGGCGATCGGCCCTCGGATTACGCCGAAGCCGTGTTGCGCGCCGTTTCAGGACAGAGGCAATCGCTCAAAGCCCCTCTGGCGGGCTGGCTTCGGCGTTTTTCAATCGAGGACAGTACGACGGCCCTTCTGGCCGCTCTGCATGCTGTCGCCCGCTTGGAGACCTCGAGGTGAGCATGCCGAGCCACGAGGCCACGCCCAACAGCGCGGACGCCGGCAACGCCTCTCGGCGAAGGGGCGCGCTGGCGAGAGCCCAGAAGTCTCTCGAGGATGTACGACATCGAGCCACTAGCAGGGCTCTGACCGGCACCATGATCGGCGGCATACCAGGCTTCGTGCTCCCGATCGCGGTCATTGCACGGATGCACGTAGGGCGCCTCACAGACGCGTACGCATTCGAGCTCGGCGTGGCTTTGTTCGCCTCGAGTCTAGTGGCAACGGCATTGCAGATGAACGTCGTTCCGATCATGCAGCGAACCAAGGTCCAGGGCCGCAAAACATTCCGGACTCGCCTTTCGCGGATCACACTTCAAGGCGCAGGATTCGCAGCGCTCCTCTACTGCGGATTCGCAGGGGTCTCGATCATCTACATCGACCAACAGACGCATTGGTCGGCGCTGCAGCATCAACTCGTGACGGCGACGGCGATCGTCTTGGCGCTATACGTGGTGGCGGTCGCCGCCAACAGTGTCCTGTCGGCGGCACTAACGCGCTCAATCACTTCTTTTTACCCGCTGCGACACAGGCGCTGCGGTCGATCTTTCCCCTCGCAGTCATCGCGTTCGTGGGACGAGATGCATCTGGGCTGATACTCGTAGCGGCCCTGATCGGGGTGGGAGAACTCGTTCGGACGGTATGTCTCATCCGCCAACTACGTGCGTCCTTACCCGCCGTGCCCGAGACGTCGCCGTCGACGGTGACCGATGGTGATCTCTCATTGTGGAAAGTGATGCTTCCCCAGCTGTTCGCGTCGCTGATGGCGGGAGTGAGCCCATTGATTGATCGTGGAGTGGCCGCGCGCCTTCCGCGTGGATCCGTCACGCTCATCGACTTAGGTGAGAAGGTCTTCCAGGTGCCGCTGACCGTCATGTCCGGATCGGTGGTTCTCGTGGCCGGGACATATTGGGCCCAACTCGGACGAAACCACATTCCGATCCTGAGGCGTCACGTCCGTATCACCCTGGTCCGCGGAGTTCTTATCTGCTGCGTCCTCGTGGTTGCGCTACTTGCTTCCTTCGGCCTCGGAACTGTGGTCGTTGGCCCGACCGCGGCTGGCGCTCCAAGTAGCCAGTTCTTCACGATACTCGCTCTGCTGCTCGCTGGCCTACCCGCGGCATTCGTTATCAGCGTCGGTGCCAGGTTTCTCACTTCCACACGATCCACGTACGTTCTCCCTGCACTGGGGTTCTGCATGGTTGTAACCAATCTCGTCTTTGATCTCATCGGTGCTCGCTGGCTTGGCGCCCCAGGCGTCGCCTTGTCCAGTACCGTCTACCGCTGCGTCAACGCCGTCCTGTATATCGCCATCATCCGTCGGCTCCTCGACAGCGGCTTTCGCGGACTCAGCGCCTCAAGAGCTATTAGTGGACCGACAGAGGGTCCCGAATCACGGCTCCTGCATCGCACGGGACCGGCTCCTCAAGCAGCTGCCGATCCCTCGAGACCACCGGCAATGTCGACGCCATGAGCCGCCTGACCATCCAACGCCCCTGGTCGGATCTTCACCTAGCCTCGGTGCTGGTCGTGCTCGCCGTAAGCCTCTGCACGTCGCTCTTAGGGGCGCTGATCGCCTACGCAGCCGCGCACCACAGCTTGATGTACGTGGTCGGTGCTGTGCTCAGCCGTGGCAATCGGCGGCCGTCCTCTTCGCCATACCAGTGAGTTCGTTGCCGGCCATCACACTCGTCGCAACGCTGTTGATCCCGATCGACGCGACGCAGATCCCTGCTGCTCGCGCGTGGCTGCGCGGTTGGCGTGCTACCGCTCGGAGTCTGGCTTGTGCGATCCCCGGGACGAATCCGTACGCCGGGATGGCTCCGCGGTATGGCCCTACTACTCGGCGTCTGGTTGCTCCTCTCGGAGGTAATACTTGCACCGCTCCACCCACGGCGCGGGTGGGAATGGTTCCGGCACTGCCTTCGTCTCGCTCGTGTTTTCGGTGGTTGCGACGCCGACCGGTCTGGAGCCAAAGCGGTTCCGATCGCTGTACCTGTCGGTGACGACCGTCTTGGCCAGCTACGGAGTGCTGGAGGGCATCCTCCTTCACCGAAATGTTCTCTTCGGGAGACTGTTCTCCCAGACGAGCTGGTGGTTTGGGATTCAGCACGATGCGTCCTACCGAATCACGACGCTGCTCGGGCATCCGTTAGTGAACGGAACCATCTTCGCGGTGGGGGCTGTCCTGGCCGCGAACGAACTCCTCGAACACCGCTCGCGCGCATGGACTGCGTTCGCACGCCTCGCCGTTCTGCTCGTAGCGACTATGGAAACTCATTCGCGAGGTGCTGCCCTCGCGCTTGGGACCGGGCTTGCGTTAGTCATCATCTTCAGCAGACCACGTTGGCAAGGTGCGGCGCAGCGCCGGGTGGTACTAAGCGCCACTGGTTTCGTGGGACTTGCGTTGCTGTTGGGCTTGAACAGCGCGTAGCAACTCGCAGAGCGGGCATGCGTCTCGTGGCAGATCGCATTTCGGTCGTAGCCACTACTCGCCAGCTCGTCCGGGGAGTCGAGCCTTTCGGTGCCGGGCCAGGGAACTCTCGAAGCGTACGCAAGCCGTCTCTTGGTCAGCGGGCCCAATCCACGTTTGGAAAACAGCTATGCGGAACTTGCCGTAAGCCTGGGCCCTGGCGGAGCGGCGATTATCGTCGCTGTCATCCTCCTTCCCATCGCAGCCAGCCTGATGCGGAGGCAAGCGCTCGGAGAATCGGCTGCGCTGTGCACGATGCTTATCGCGATTGCCGGCTACAACGCCATCGAGGCGCATTCCTCGATACTCGTCCTTATCGCCCTATTCCTTATCGCCACGTTCACCGAAGCCGCGTCTGCGGAGAGTGACACCGGCGACCGGAACGAACGACCAACCACTGCTGATTTCTCCCAGGAACGAGGGGCAGTCAAAGTTGCGCTATCCGTCATTTGCCGATGAGCCGGTGAATTGGCGCGCGCGCAGGAGACCGCTCACCAGCTGAGCGTCGTGCTGACGAAGAGGTCAGTGATCGCTGCGCCTCTGCGTCGCGACCTGCTGCCAGCTGATCAGGCGTCTCGTGCCTGCACGAAGCTCGCGAAGCTGCTCGAGCCGCTCGAGCCTCTCACATGTAACGGCGTTCAAGTAGCGAGCGATCGACGGCGGGCAGGGTCGCGCGAAGAGGCGGTGCAGGTCGGAACCCCCAGGAGGGCAGCCTCGCGCGTCATCGTTCCTCCCGCCCCCAGCAGAGATCAGCGGCGTAAATCAAGGATCGGGAGTCCACCGCCGTTCGTGGCACGAGACAGTTGCGCAGCTGCAGTCGCTCAAGCTCGTCGCGCTGCTCGGCGTGCCGCGGAAGCACGATGCAGAAGGCATTCTCATGTGCGGTTACAGTGCGGAGGGCGTCGAAGAACAGCGGGTTTGAGAACTGGTGGTAGGCAGCGCGGCCGGGCGGAGTCCGTGCGACGACGAGGATCTCCGGGCGTGCATCGAGTCCAATCTTCTTAAGCACCGCGGTGTCGGGGCTGAATTCCCCGATGTAGACCTCCTCCTTCAGCCCGGCGTAGTGCCGGACCTTGTTAGCGGTCGCTCCTTGCGAGCGGACGGCGCTGAGCGGCAGCGCTTGCGGAAGAAGGACTGTCGTCGCCAGGCGAAAGGCGACATGGTTGGCTGGCTGGTGCTCGAAATCCATCGCTGTGACAGCGGGTACGCCAAGGCTGCGCGCCGCGACGATCTGCGCGTAGGAGTTATGGGAGAGCGCCACATCGGGACCACGCGCTGCAGCCCACTCACGAAGCCTGGCGACCCGGCGCCCGACGGCCAGGGCCTTCGCCGCTCTGTTCTTAGGACTCTCGACGCCGATTACCGCCGTGTCATTGAAGTGTTCGTGCGCAAGTTCAACGGTCTGTGCGTTGTCCCGCGCGGTGACCAAGACCTCATGGCCGAGGTCCTCAAGTCGCCGAGCAATCGGCGAAAACAGCAGCGGATGCGGGGAATTCGAGAGGTCGATCCAGACCTTCATGTCCCACTCGCCACCAAGTGTGTCAATGCAGTAAGCATGGGTGACTGCACCCACCGCGGATGCGCCGCACGATTCACCCAGAGCCGCTCGCGCTGGAAGGCGAATGCCCCGTCCGAGCGTCGCAACCGGCGCCGCGCATAATCGAAAACAGCCCATCGACGCGTCGCCAGCCGCGGTTCAAGCGCGGCGGCGCGGGACAGCGTCTGGATAGCTTGCGCCGCGCACTGACCGTCGATCGGATAGCGGTCCTGCCGGGGTGTATCGCGGCGTCCCGTCGCGCTCGATCAGGGCGTGGACGTAGTAATCCACCCCGCGTGTCCAGGCAGCTTCTGCGTTGCTCCCGCCCACGCCAGCCTCGAAGCAGGTCTGCAGGCAATCGAGTACATAACCGGTGTGAAACCCGTCGACCCACCCCAGGTCTTCCCGTTCCCCGTAAGGCCAGGAACCGTCAGCGCGTTGCCGACGGACGGTGTACTCGGTTCCGGCACTCGCCGCGCGCTGGTAGTCCTCTCGATCTAGCAGCCGACCGAGACGCGCCAGCAGCGCGCAGACGAGCATGTTGGCGTTGTGGATCGGTGTCCGATCCCCGGGGAGGTAGCCGAAGTATGCCCCATCCCCCGCGTCGGTCTGCGGCACATTCCGAACAAAGAACTCGCCGACATCACGCGCGGCCTCCAGCCCTCGCTGATTCCCCCCTAGTTCATATGCGTCCAGCAGCCCGAGGCCGGCGAAGGCGGTGGCGATGGTGTTCGGGGACGTGCGCGGATAGAAGAACACGCGCGTCTGAACGTCGAAGTGATACCCCCAGCACGGCTCGGAAAAGCCGGCGCAGCGCGATGCCCAGAGGCCTTCGATGCACCACCTGAGCTTGTCCTGTGCTTCCTTCGGGTCGAGAAAGCCGTTGCGCGCGTAGGCCGAGGCGAGTTGAGCGAGCGTTGCCGCGCTCATTCCGATGGGAATGTCGAACGCCGACCTCAGGTTCACCGGCGACCGCTTGACGGCCTGCGTGAGAATGCGGCGGGCGATAGGCGCACAACCCAAGACGCGAGTGAATCGACGTGCATTGAGACCGTCATACGGGTCACTCCCGCGCCACGCACGGCTGGTTCCCCATTTGTCGAGCTCGCGCACTGCCGTGAGTGCTTGGCGAGAGTCTGCGACGACGGCGAGCGTGCTGGTCATCCCGACTCGCCTCAGGTGATCAGGGATTCGCGTAGGTCGCTGACCACAGACGCTCCATCGCCAGCGAGAACCGAGGCCACCCGCTCGGCCGCACGCCCGTCCCAACCGGGAGGAGGAGTGTGCGGATGCGGCACCGCAGCCGCCAGAGCGGGAACAACGTCCCCGATACGTGCTGGATCGAGGCCAAGCAGCGTGTTAGTTCCCGCACAAACCGTGACCGGACGCTCGGTGTTGTCACGAAGCGTGAAGCACGGGACACCGAGATACGTGGTCTCTTCCTGGACACCTCCCGAGTCCGTCAGGACGGCCGCCGCATCAGCCTGCAAGGAGAGGAATTCGAGATAGCCGACCGGATCGAGTACATGTACCCGTGGATCCAAGAACATCTCTTGCATCATCCTGCGGGTACGCGGATGGGCCGGGAAGACGACTGGCAGGTCCGGGGCGATGGCGGACAGTTCATCGAGCACGTCCGCGAGCAATGGCCCGTCGACGAGCGCGGGACGGTGCAGCGTTACGAGGAGATAGCCACCGCGCCGAAGACCGAGCTTCGTGCTCGCTTCTAGATCGCGGAACCGCGATTCCATTGCCACCAGGCTGTCGATCATCGTGTTGCCGACGAAGTGGACGCGGTCACCCGCTATCCCTTCGGCGGCCAGATTCTCGGCGGCGTCCTCCGAGTGTATGAAGAGGTGGTCGCTGAGCTCGTCCGCGACAATCCGGTTGATTTCCTCGGGCATCGTGCGATCGAAACTGCGAAGCCCCGCTTCCACGTGGGCGATCGGCACCCCCAGCTTGGCCGCGACGAGAACCACCGCGAGCGTCGAATTGACATCCCCCGGAACGATGACGAGGTCCGGTCGTTCAGCCTCGATCACGGGTTCGATCCGCTCCATCACCCGTGCCGTCTGAACGGCGTGCGAGCCGGATCCAACACCAAGCAGGTAGTCCGGCTCGGGGACGCCAAGCTCACGGAGAAACACGTCGGACATGAGCCGGTCGTAGTGCTGTCCTGTGTGCACGAGCGTGTGCCTCGCCTCGGGCACTCGCGTCCGCAGGGCGCTGATGACGGGAGCCATCTTGACGAAGTTCGGTCGTGCCCCGACGATGTACATGTAACTGGGCACGCAGTCCGCCGCTGTCAGTCTGCACGCTCCCCCTACAGACGTCCCCAAAGCTTCTCCTTCGGCAGGCGAATCGGCCTCCAACTGCGACGCCGATTCCCGCGGTTGCCCCTAGCCGGTCGGATTGGCGGGGCGTCCGGTACCGGCACGCCGCGCACGATGGCTGTGGGCGCCTCGTAGGTCATCCACTCGGCGCGCTGGCGTCCCACGAGGACGGAGAGAGCTTCCATCGCGGCGTGCAGCCTGCCGACCGGCCGCCATCCGGCCGCGCGATGGCCGTCAGACGCGAGCATGTCGCCCAGACCTTCACCGCACAGCCGCTCGGCCAGATCGCGCACCCGGCTTCCGCGTTTTGCCAGCAGCGACCCGGCATTGCACTGCAGAAGCAGCCCGTGGTCCTTGAGCCGGAACAGGCGCTCCGGCTCGCGCTGGAAGGTTGCCGAGCGCTCCGGATGCGCCAATGTGATTCGGAACCCCTTGGCTTGCAGCGGGTAGACGAGCTGCTCAAGCTGCGTCACGTCTGGCGGCGTTTCGATCAGCAGGTCTGTCCCGCGTTGTCCATAGCTGGCGAGCACAAGCTCCTCATCGGCTGCGTCGAGCGCCCAGACGAGCGAAACCTCGGCGCTCTGGACGACCTGCAGCTCAACCCCTTCCTGCTTCAGCTGGTCGCGCAGCACCCGGCACCGGTCGTCGAGCTCGTGCACTTTGACACCCGGAAAATCCGAGCGAAGGTGCGGCGTGGCGGCGATGATCACCGTGCCCGCTGTGAGCGCAGCCCGCGCCATCTCAACTGAGGCGTCGAGCGACGGCGGACCGTCGTCGATCCCCGGAAGCAGGTGGGCGTGGGTATCGACCAAACACGTCATGCTCGGCGTCATCCTGGTCGTGCTCAGCACCGTCATCCTGGTCGTGCTCAGCACCGGGGTGTCCCAGGTGCAATGCCTAACCGAAGCGCCGCTGTAACAGCTCGCAGCTGAGCGCCCCGCGGGTGCGAGGCGCTCAGCACGTTGATACGGACCGGATCGTTCACTGGTGCCCGAGGGGCCAGGAGCCGCCGCCCCTGGCCGCCCCCAGGGTCAGTGGCCGGGACCGCCAATGAGGAGCCAGCCGCCGGAGAACCAAACGCGCAGGAACCAACCGTCGTGGCCGTTCCCGCCGAAGAAGAACCAGTCGCCGTGGCCGTGGTCGCCACCGCCACCGTGGTCGCCACCGCCGCCGTGGTCGCCGCCGCCGCCGTGGCCGTGATCGCCGCCGCCGCCGCCGTGGCCGTGGTCGCCGCCGCCGCCGTGGCAGTGGTCGTCCCACTTCTTCCCGTGGCAGTACTGACTCCCCGCCGCGCTGTCGTTCGGATTGCCGGACGAGCCGCCGCCGGCCAGCGCCACCGCCCCGCTCGTCCCACCGACCAGGCCGAGAACGGTGAGCAAGGTCGCAATGCGTGTCTTCATGATTGTTCCCTTCCGGGTCCGTGTGTTCGAGCGAGCCAGAACCCGCTGTTTGAGCTGATCCATCTGAAGCGGATCGGACTCTGGACGACTGGCGCGCAACCGTGCGTCGACTGGCTGCAGATCGTCTGGCAACTCGTCGCGATAGTGATTCATCACCGACTTATACGAACGAGTCTGCGCATTCCTGACGCGGCATCGATGATGCGTCCAGGCCGTTCGTCGGTGGGGAAATGCCACCCTATGATCGCCTGCAAATGCATGACAGCAGGCGTGTGGCGGCAGCCGGATTGCTGCTCCTGCCCGCCGGGCTGATGGCCTTCTTCGCCTTCAACTCCGGGGGCTTTTACCCGGGACCGCCGGCTTACGCGGCGGTCATCCTCTGCGTGCTCCTGATCATCAGGGTGACGGTGGCCCAGAACCCGCTCGAGGGCGTGGGCTGGCCGCTCGCGATCGCCACCGCTGCGCTGGCCCTGTTCGCGCTGCTGACGCTCGCGTCGGGCTCATGGTCTCACGCGCCCGGACGCGCGCTCGTGGAGTTTGACCTGCCCCTGCTCTACGTACTGACCATGGTCCTATTCGGCTCGGTCGCCCGGACGGCGGATCGCCTGCGGTGGATGCTGCGGTCCCTCGCCGTCGCCATCACCGCAGTGTGTGCCTGCGGTCTGATCACGCGACTGCTGCCGAACCTGTGGCACACCTCGTCGCAGATCGCGAACAACCGCTTGAGCTTTCCGGTCACGTACTGGAACGCGCTTGGTCTTCTCGCCGTGCTCGGAATCGTCCTCTGTGTGCACCTCTCCAGCGACCTGCGAGAGCCACGGGTCTGGCGCGTGCTCGCCACGGCTGCGGTCCCCGTCTTGGCGACGACGCTCTTCTTCACCTTCTCGCGCGGATCGATTGCCACCGGCGTGATCGCCCTCACGGTGTACGCGCTGCTCGGCCGGCCACGCGGGCTCGCGAGCTCACTCCTCGCGGCCGTCCCCCCCACGGTCATCGCGGTCGAGGCGGCCTACGGCGCGAATCTGCTGGCCACGCACGACCCGACCACGCCTCAGGCGACGCTTCAGGGTCATGACGTCGCCGCGACGCTGCTTGGCTGCATCCTCGCCGCCGCGGCGCTGCGCGCCCTCCTCCTGCTGCTCGACCGCCGCCTGCAGAGCGTTGCGCTGCGTCCAGGCATACGCCGCCCGACCACCCGACTGGCCTGGGCCTCGCTTGCCACGGTCACTCTGCTCGCGGCGGTATCGCTGAACGGGGCGATCGCCCACCAGTACCACCGTTTCATGCGCCCGGCTTCGCCGGGCAACGCGGCCGACCTTCGCGCCCGGCTCACCGATCCGGGGAACAACGGACGCGTCGACATGTGGCGGGTCGCATGGCATCAGTTCATCGCCGCGCCTGTCCGCGGAGCGGGTGCGGGCACGTTCGCCAACACCTGGGCCCAACGACGGCCGACCGCCGATGCCGTCGCCGATGCGCACTCTCTGTATATGGAGGTGCTCGACGAGCTCGGCATCGCCGGCCTGCTGCTGCTGCTCACGGCGATGCTCACCGTGCTCGGGGTCACCGCAGCGCGGGCCCGTGGGCCGAACCGCCCGGTGTACGCGGCGATTCTCGCCGTGCTGCTGGCGCTCGCGATCCACGCCGGGATCGACTGGGACTGGGAGATGCCCGTCCTCACCATCGTGTTCTTCGCTCTCGGCGGCGCCGTCCTCGCTCAGCCTCGATCCTCGCCGGACCGGGACCGGGACCGGGACCGGGCCGTGGTCCGGGACCGCAAGCCCGGGTACTGATCGGCCTCGGCTGCGCCCTGCTGGCCGTCGCACCGGCCTTCGTGTGGCTCTCGCAGCGCAAACTCGATCAGGCCGCTCAGGCGTTCTCCCAGCACGATTGCCGCACCGCGACCGCCGCCGCCCAGAGACTCGATCTCGATCCTCGGCTCCCGACCCGAGCCGTACGAGATCCTCGGCTACTGCGACGCGCGCCAGGCCAAGCCGCTCCTCGCCATCGCCGCCGTGAACAAGGCGATCTCGCTCGATCCCCAGAACTGGAACTACACCTACGACCTTGCACTCGTCCGCGCGGAGGCCGGGCTCAATCCACGCCCGGCAGCCCGACGGGCGCTCGCCCTCGATCCCCTCGAGCCGCTCACCCGCAGGGCGTGGGCGGAGCTGCGCACTGCCACCCCGCAGCAGTGGCAGGTCCGTGGTCTGGCCCTCGTTAACCAAGCGACGCTGTAGAGCGCACCACATGCGTCAGGATCACTTCGAACGCCTCTACGCGGAGCACGCTGAGCCCCTGCTGGCCTTTCTCGTGTACCGGACCGGCGACCGAGTGCTCGCCGAGGACCTCCTGGCGGACACGTTCGAGCGGGTGCTCCGCACCCGCTCGCGCTTTGATCCCCGGCGCGCCAGCGAGAAGACCTGGATCTACACCATCGCCCTCAATCTGCTCCGTGACCACGCCCGGCGCAACGCCATTGGCGAGCGCGCCCAGGAGCGCGTGCTGGCCGGCGTGGGCGGCCGCGGTGACGAGCCGGGATTCAGCTTCGTCGAGGATCGCGACATCGTGCGGCGGGCACTCCTCGTCCTCACTGCGGAAGAGCGAGACGTGATCGCGCTGCGCTACGGCGCCGATCTGACCTGTCCGGAAATCGCGCGGCTCCGGAAGGAGAAGCTGACCACCGTCGAGGGACGCGTCTATCGCGCCCTGCGCAAACTGAAGGCCGAGCTCGACTAGCGCTGACCGACGCGGCGCGGTCGCCCGCCGGGTTGGCTATGGCACGGCGATGCAGCACCCACGAATGCTTCCTGTGTCCCGGTGCCGGAGCCCCCGGTAGTCAACGATCTCGTGGTCACCGGTGTACGAGCCGGTCGCGCTCAGGGTGACCTGGTACTGGATCTGCCGGCCCGAGCGGTAGGCGATCACGCACCGCCATGGATTGGACAGGGGCCCGCTGCCCGCCGGAGCGCATCGGGCCCTCACCCCAGGCGCATTGGTGACCGGATCGGGAGCCTCGCCGACCACGCGCTCCACCCCGGCCGCGGTTAGCGCTCGGATGTGCTGCTGGCGGACGAGGAGGTCAGCGCCCGTGTTCTGGTGGGCCCGGATGTAGACGAAGCTGACCATGCCGACGATCAGCAGCGGGACGAGGAACAGGGCGGTCAGCCCGCGCCGAGTTCCCTCCGGCCGGAGAGGAGCCATGGAGTCTCTATCGACACCGTCAGCCTCGGGATGAGCTTTCATCCCGAGGAGGTCCAGACGACTGGACGCCCCTGCGTCATTCAGGGTTCGGCGGACCGGCGAGCCGATGGGCCTGCTCTCCCGTTTCGGGTGGGGCGCCGGCGGGCTCGACCAGGCCGTCGGCGAGGCCGTTGCGTGAGGCGGCGAGCGCCCGCAACGCATCGCGTGCGACAGTGACGTCGTCGAAGGGGAGCTTTCGTCCGTTTGCGAACTCCTGTCCCTGCTCGTGCCCCTTGCCGGCGATGACGACGACGTCGCCGAACTCGGCCTGCTCGATCGCCCGGGCGATGGCCTGCCGACGATCGGCGTCATGCTCCACGCCGGCGCCGGTACCCACGAGGATTTCCGCGATGATCGCCTCAGGATCCTCGGACCGAGGATTGTCGGAAGTGACGATGACATGGTCGGCCAATCGCTTGGCGATCTCCCCCATCATGGGCCGCTTTGCCCTGTCGCGATCGCCGCCGGCCCCGAACACAACCAGGACCCGTGCATCGGTCAGCTTCCGCGCCGCCCGCAGGACGTTCTCCAGCGAGTCCGGGGTGTGGGCGTAATCGACGATGACCGCGAATCCTTGCCCCTCGTCCACGGCTTCAAACCGGCCCGGCACCTGACCCGCCTGCTTGATCGCCTCCCGGCACGTTCCCGCGGGAACGCCCAGGACCCGGGCGGCGGCGAACGCGCCGAGGACGTTGAGCACGTTGAAGCGGCCGGTCAGCGGTGAGGCGAGCGCCAGCTCCCCGTCGGGACCGGCGATCGTGAACTTGGACCCGCTCAGGCCGGTCTCCAAGTCCGTCGCGCGGTAGGTCGCGTCACTGCGGTCAAGCGCGAAGGTGATTGGATCGAGCAGCTCGCCGGCGAGGCGCAGTCCGTACTCGTCGTCGACGTTGATGATCGAGTGGGCGGGCGCCAGCTCGTCGAAGAGCCGCCGTTTGGCCAGGAAGTACTCCTCCATCGTCGGGTGGAAGTCGAGGTGATCCTGGGTGAGGTTGGTGAAGATGGTGGCGTCGAAATGGATCGCGTCGGCGCGATGGAGCTCGAGCGCATGCGAGGAGACCTCCATGACCACCGCCTGATCGCCCGCGTTCAGCATCTCCCGGAACGTGCGCTGGAGGTCGATCGCCTCCGGCGTGGTCCGCGTCACCTCGTGTTCGACGCCTCCGATGATCGATTTCACCGTGCCGAGCAGGCCGGTCGAGATGCCGTCCGCTTCCAGCAGCGACCGGACGAGGAAGGCTGTCGTCGTCTTGCCGTTGGTGCCGGTGATCCCGACGGTTTTCAGCTCGCCGGTGGGGTCCCCGTAGAACGCCGCGGCGGCCGGCGCCATCACGGCGCGCACCGAGTCGACCTTGATCTGGGGGACGTCGATATCCGGCAGCTCGCGCTCGACGACGAGGGCAACGGCACCCTTGGCAACAGCGTCGGACGCAAAGTCGTGGCCGTCGCGCGTGAAGCCGGGGACGCAGAAGAACAGGGTGCCCGGAGCGACCCCGAGCGTGCTGTATGCAAGTTGACCGACCTCGGGGTCAGCCTCTGGCGCAGCCGAGGGCAGGACGTGAGACAGCCGCATCGGAGGGAGGCTATCCAACGAGTATCGACCGCTGACAGCGCTCCGGCGGACTACCCGCCGAACTGATGCTCGGCCAGGCGGCGCCGCAGCAGCGGATTGGTGAGCACGTACTCCCCGCGCCCGCGGCGCTCGATGATCCCGGCCTCGATCAACTTCTTCAGGGCGCGATCGGCGTCGCCGCGGTGCATGCCCTCCGTCAGCTTGCGACCGGTCGCGACGCGGCGGGCCAGGGTCAGCGCCTGGCGATGGCTCGAGCGGATCTTGTCGATCAGCTGGTCGAGCAGGGCGCTGTCCCCCGTGTACGCACGGTCATAGCCCTGATCGACGAGTTCTGGTTCGATCAGCCGCCGGTCGAACAGCACGCTCAGGTAGTGGGTCTGCTGGGCGATCAGCATCGTCACGCGCGGGTGCTGCTCGCCGTGGCGGACGATCCGCCCGAGCGCCTGATCGGAGATCTTGCAGGCGTCGGCAACGAAACGATCGCGCAGGCCGGCGATCCAGTCCTCCTCGGCGATCGGCCGCAGGTGGTAGAAGCTGCCAAAGCCGCTGAAGGCGCGATCCTGGGGTGCGAACAGGTCGCGCATCACGTGCTCGAGCGATCCGGCGAACAGAACGCTGAGCTGGCTCGAGCGCTGGAACACCGCGCGCATCCGCTTGGTCAGCGCGTCGGGATCGCCGTAGGGATGGCGGTCGTTCGCCACCTCCTGGAACTCGTCGATGAACAGGACGATGCGCTTGCCGTCGATCTCCGCCACCCGCTGGGGCAGCTCCAGCGCCTGGGCCAGCGCCCGCTGGGGGTCGACGGCGGCAAGCCCCGGGGTCAGCGCGAGCTCGACCGCGTCGCCGAGCTGGCTCTTCAGCTTCATCACCGCCGCCGCCTGCGCGGCCGACAGCGCCTGGCGACCGATCCTGCGCACTCGCGGCAACAACTGACGGACCGCCGGCCGGTTGCGGAGCACGGCGGCGACGAGAGCCTCGGACAGCTCCGCCGCATCGGCAATCTCGAACAGGTCGACCGACGCCACGTAGAGCCCCCGTCCCTTGACCCTCGTCAGCGCCGCCTCGCAGAGGCTCGTCTTGCCGATCCGCCGCGGTCCCGCCATCACCAGGTTGGTGCCGTTCTCGAGCGCAACAGCGAGCTCGCGGACGTCCTCGCTGCGACCGATCATCTGACTGGCCGGGATCGGGGCGTCCGTGGGAAAGAGATCGCCGCTTGCCTCCCGACGGCGGCTCTGTACACGTGTCATGCGTACATTGTACACACTTGATGCATACATAGGCCGACAGCGTCCGAAGCCTGACCGCCGACCGAGGGGCGCCCCTGCAGTCCAGACCGTCGGCTTGCACACATATTCTGTGTGCAAAGTACGCGCTCGGCGTGTGCTCACTGAGCCGCGAGACATCTTGCCGCTCAGCTGGCTCCGAGCCCCGCTCAGCCGGCTCCAAACCCCCTCCCACGCCCGTTCAGCTCGCGCTTCTCGATCACCCGGTCGACGAGGCCGTAGGCGAGCGCCTCCGCACCGGTGAAGTAGCGGTCGCGCTCCATGTCGGCGTGCACGCGCTCGACCGACTGCCCCGTGTGCTTGGCGTAGATCTCATCGACGCGGGCCCGGAGGGCGAGGATCTCCCTGGCGTGGATCTCCACGTCGCTCGACTGACCCTGGTACCCGCCTGAGGGCTGGTGGATGAGGATACGGCTGTTTGGCAGCGCCATCCGCTTGCCCTCGGCCCCGCCGGCCAGCAGCAGCGAACCCATCGACATCGCGATCCCGTAGCAGATGGTCTGCACGTCGGGGCGGATGAACTGCATCGCATCGTAGATGGCAAGCCCGGCGTAGATCGAGCCCCCGGGCGAGTTGATGTAGAGGTGGACGTCCTTGTCGGGGTCGTCGGACTCCAGATGGACGAGCTGGGCGACGATCAGGTTGGCCGTTTCCTCGTTGACCTCGCCGCCGAGGAACACGACGCGATCGTTGAGCAGACGGGAGTAGATGTCGAACGAGCGCTCACCGCGAGCGGTCTGCTCGACGACCATCGGGATCAGGGTCATGGGGACCTCCGGACGTTGTGCAACTAATCGGTTGCGCGACTGTAGCAGACGCGCAACCGCATGGTTGCACCCAGCGGCGACCTGCCTGCCGATCGGGCGCCAACGGTGGCCGCTGCCAAGCGTCAACCGTGCGATCAAATGGACGTCACCCCGGTTGGCATGACACGTCACATGAGTGACAGTCAACTATGTGTCAGTACAACTAGATGTAACAAGCTTTAACTCCCTTGACTTCTTGGAACCCGGCGGAGAACATGGACTCACTCGGGCCGGTACAGCCGACTGGGGGTGTCAGGGGTGTGGCACGTGCGGTGAGCCACGCGCGCGTTGGGGCCAACGGTCGCCCAGACGGCTCGCAAGCCTTCTCGGTCAGGAGCCGCCATGCCACCAGTCGCGTCGCAAACAGATCCCAGCTTCGCCTTCCAGGGGGTGGAGACTCCCGGCCTGGCGGCCGACGCCGTACCGGCGGACGCCGTACAGGCCGACGTGGCGCATGCGGCTCCGACGGATCCGCTCGGCCCGCTGGCGCAGCTGCCCGGCACCTGGACCGGGCACGGTTTCAACACAATCTGGCGACCCCACACCGGCTCGCAGGACCGCTTCTTGGAGCTCAACCTCACCACCGAGACGATTGTCTTCAACAAGATCAACGGCCCGATCCCCAACCGGGGGCTGCTGATGCCGGACATCAACATGTTCGGCATCACCTACATGCAACAGATCTCGGAGACGCACACCGGCGCGGGACTGCATATCGAGCCCGGAATCTGGGCCCACGTCCCACCGACGACCGATCCGAGCGAGCCGTCCACCGTGGTGCGAATGGCCTCGATCCCCCACGGCACCGTGATCCTGGCTCAGGGCACGACACAGTTCCTGAACGGAGGACCTCCGCAGATCCCGGCCAACAACATCATCCCCTTCTCGATCGGCAGCCCGCCACCGCCCAATTCGGACTTCCCCTCGGCCGAGCAGACGTTTACCGAGCTCAACCTGGCCACTCCGAGCCCATTCCGCTCCGCCTCCCCGGGCGTGACCCAAGCGATGGTCCAGAACCCGAACAGCGTCCTCGAGGCCGCGATCCAGGGCAAGCCGATGAAGAACCGGACGTTCATCCACATCTCGACGACCCAAAACCCGGTCAAGGGCGGCGGGACAGCCAACACGGCATTCCTGGCGGCGGGGTCCAACCCTCCTGGCGGCAACGCCAACGCCGTCGAGGTCGATGCCACCTTCTGGATCCAGACCCTGCCCGGTCCCAGCGGTCAGCCCGACATCCTCCAGCTGCAATACACCCAGCTGGTTCAGCTCGACTTCAACGGCCTGCGCTGGCCGCACGTCACCGTCGCCACGCTCCGCAAGACCTGACCGGCCGGCTTCGCTCTCCACCGGCCTTCATCCCGGTCGGCGCCGCACCATATAGTGGCCTCACGGCACGCGTCCGATCGCGATGCCGTGACCCGGCCGAGACCGAGACGCGACACGTGGGGATGGCTCGATGAACGACACCGCCCGGCTCGCCCCCGGCGAACTTGACCACCTGGCCGAGGAGCTGCGCCTCCTCGCGCACGAGCACGCCGACACGACCGAGCGAGAGCGCCGGCTGCCCGATGGGCTCCTCACCAGCCTGCGGGCATCGGGCCTACTGCGCGCAGGCGCGCCGACGTCGCTCGGCGCGCTCCAGGCACCGCCCGCGGTGACGTTGCGCTGCGCGGAGACCGTCGCCGAGGGTGACGCCTCGGCCGGATGGTGCGTGTCGATCGCGGCCACGAGCAGCCTCCTCTCGGCCTACCTCCCCGAGGACGGAGCGAGCGAGATCTTCGCCGACGCCGACGCCGTCGCCGCGGGAGTGTGGGCCCCCGGCGGGACGGCGCGCCCGGTCGATGGCGGGATGCGCGTGTCGGGGCGCTGGGCGTACTGCAGCGGAATCGACCATTCCGACTACCTGTTCGCGGGATGCATCCTCGATGAGGGGACACGCCACGAACCCGGCCCACCGGCCCTGCGCGTGGTGGCAATCCCGGTTGACGAGCTCGAGATCCTCGACACCTGGCACACCAGCGGCCTGCGCGGCACCGGCAGCCACGACACGGTCGCCGACGGCGTGTTCGTCCCGTCGCGCCGGACCCTGTCGCTGCTCGACGGGCGCCTCATCGTCGACGAACCGCTGTATCGCTTCCCGATCTTCGGCTTCTTCGCGCTCTCGATCGCCGCGGCGGCGCTCGGCAATGCCCGCGGCGCAATCACCGACCTGGTCGAGCTGGCCGCCGGCAAGGTCAGCCAGGGATCGCGGCGCACCCTGGCCGAGCGTCCCGCGACGCAGGCGGCCGTCGCCGAGGCCGAGGCGGCGCTGCGGGCCGCCCGCGCGTTCTATTACGAGGCGATCGACGACGCCTGGCAGGCCGCGCAGTTCCCCGAACCGGTGCCCGTCGAGCGACGGGCCGCGCTCCGGCTCGCGGCGACCCATGCCGTCCGGACCTCAGCCGCGATCGCCCGCTCGATGTACGACCTCGGCGGCGGCGCCGCGATCTACGCCACGTCACCCCTGCAGCGCCGCTTCCGTGACGCGCATGCCGCCACCGCCCACTTCCAGGTCAACCCGGCGAGCTGGGAGCTGACGGGCCGGCTGATTCTGGGTCAGCCGACCCAGACAACGATGCTGTGAGCGCCGAGCTCGGGGTGTCATTGCCGTTCTGGCTCGACCGCCCCGACGAGGAGGCGGTCGAGATCGCGCGGACCGCCGAGGCGGCCGGGATCGGGACGGTGTGGATCGGCGAGATGGCGACCTTCGACGCCTTCGCGCTGGCCACCGCGATCGGTCTGCAGACCCACGGGCTGCGGCTGAGGATCGGACCGCTGGCGATCGGCGTGCGCAGCCCGGTCGCGATCGCGCTGGGGCTCTCGTCGGTGGCGACGCTCACCGGTCGGCCCGTCGACGTGGCGCTCGGCGCCTCGAGTCCGGCGATCGTCGGTGGCTGGCACGACCGGCGCTGGGAGGCCCCCGCGCCGCGGATGCGCGAGACGGTGCTGGCGCTGCGCTCGATCCTCGCCGGCGAGCGCGGCGAGCTCGACGGCCAGTACGTCCGCACGCATGGCTTCAGGCTCCGCCGAGCGCAACCCGACGCGTCGATCGCGATTGCGGCGTTCGGACCGGCGATGACCCGGGTCGCCGCGCGCGATGCCGACGAGGTCGTCCTGAACCTCGTCACCGCAGAACACCTCGCTGGCGTCCGCGCGCGGATCGACGCCGAGGCCCGAGCGGCCGGCCGCCCCGCCCCGCGCCTGGCGGTGTGGTTGCCGATCGCGCTCAACCCGGGGCCGAGCGCCGAGGCCCAGCTGCGCGCCCAGCTCGCCGTCTACCTGCGCCCGCCCGGGTACGGCGAGATGTTCGCCGCCATGGGGTTCCGGTCGCTCGTGAAGCGCGCGCGGGCGGGCGCGCCGCGCTCCGAGCTCGCCGACGCGCTCCCCCCGGAGCTCGTCGCCCAGGTGTGCGCCGTCGGCTCGGCGACGCAGATCGTCGAACGCGTCGGCGCCTACCACGAGGCCGGAGCCGACCACGTCGCCGTCGTACCCAGCACCGCGGAGGACGCCGGCGGCGGCGGGGCGCTCGCGGCGCTGGCCCGCTGAGCGTCGACGAAGACGACCGCGGTGAAGCCCGCGCCCATCCTGGGCGATCTTTAAGGTCGGCCGGACGCGACCGGCGGCTATTTGCCCAGCAGCGCGCAGACGGCGGACGTCTGCACCGAGCGGAGCTGGGCGAGCAGGGCGCCGGTCGGGGCGGGGATGTTGAGCGAGGTGGTCACCGAGCGCGAGCCGTCCGCCGTCGCGGCGGCCCACTGGACGTAGCCGGGGAAGTTGCCGGTGTGCCCGTAGACCGTGCCGCAGCGTGTTCGGTAGCGGAAGATCGCCAGCCCAGCCGCGTTGGTGCCCGGACCGGGCGGGCTCGACGAGCCGGCCACGAACTGCAGCTGCTGACGCTGCTGGGCGGTGCCGAAGAACGTCCGGCCGAGATCGCCGCGAATGAATTTCGCCAGGTCGACCGGGGTCGAGACGATCGCGCCCGAGGCCCATGCCCCGCTCGGACTCAGGAGCGTGCTCACATCCTGCGGCGCCGTGCCGGGGGCGGCGAGGTACCCGTGGATGAACGGGTTCGGCAGCGCGACCGTGGTCGGAAATGTCGTGTCCCGCAGCTTCGCCGGACCGAAGACGATCTGCCGCAGCAGCGCGCCGTACGGCTGCGAGGTGGCCGCCTCGGCGATCAGGCCGACGACGATGTTGTCGGTATTGGAGTACTCATACCGCGTTCCCGGCGTGAACCCGAGCCCGGCCGCGCGCACCCAGTCGATGATCGTCATCGGCGCGACGTAGCCCCGCGGATTCTTCTCGAACTGCAGCTTGAACCCCGCCGATTTCGTGTAGTCGGGCAGCCCACTCGTGTGGCCCAGCATCTCGCGCACTGTGACCGAGGACCAGTCAGCCGGAAGGCCGGGCAACCATTTGCCGATGGTGTCGTCGAGCCCGAGCCGGCGCTCCTGCACCAGATGCAGCGCGACCGCGCCGCTGAACGCCTTGGCGATGCTGGCGATCCGCATGTGATCGGTCGCGCGCGGCGCACCTCGCCGGCCGACGTCGGCGCGGCCGACGCTCAGGACGGTGAGGCGTCCCCCGCGGTACAGAGTCGCGATCGCGCCGGGTGGGCCGCCCTGGGCAGTGACGAGACCCTCGAGACCGCGCTTGACGGTGGCGAGGCTGGTCGGCTTCGCCGCGCCCGCCGGCGCAGCGAGGCACGCGCACGCCAGCGCGATCGCCGACGCAGCACCAGCGCACCTTCTGCGGCTCATCGATGTCCTACCTTCCGTCGTCGTGCGGCTCATCGAGCCGAGGCTTGTCCCGGCCGCCGCTGCGTTCCCTCACCGCGCCCGACTATACGGGATCGCGCCTCTGGTTCCGGACGTTGCTGACCTGCCCGGGCGGCATGGTTCGCGCGTGGTCGCGGAGGTCCTCGAGGGCGTGAGCGAGCTCGGCGAGGCGGCGATCGTCGACCCGGGTGAGACCGCTCTTGCGCGAGACCGCGGAGCGCCTCAGCGCCGCGGCGCGGTGTGTCGAAGTACCGGATCTGTCGCATATAAGACACATTCCGCGTATGATGAGCATCGATGCCAGCGCCGTCCACCGCCGAGCCGGAGCCCCGATTCCGCCGTCCTACGCCCGAGGATGCCGTGGCCCTCGCGCGCGAGATGTTCGATGGCGGCGAGCGGATCGACGTGCTGGCCGTCGCTCGGCGGCTGGGCGTGTCACGAGCGACGATGCACCGCTGGTTCGGGACCCGCGACCACCTCCTCACGGCCGTGCTGGGCCTGGTCGCCGACGATTTCGTGGCCACCGCCGAGGCTGGAGCCCAGGGCGAGGGTGACGAGCGCATGTTGGACTTCAGCCGGCGGCTGGCGGCGGCGTCGGCCGTGTTCGCGCCGCTGCGGGTGATCGCCCACACCGAGCCCGAGATCGTTCCGGCGCTGCTGCTCGCGCCGGATGGTCCCGTTCGCCCCAGGGTGAGCGCGGCGATCCGGCGTCTGGCCGGCGCCACGCGCACGCCGGCGGCCCTGCGGCGACTGGACCCGACGATCGATCTCTATCTCGACGCCGCCATGGCGCTCCACTGGGCGACGATCGCGACCGGCGTGGAGCCGGACCCGGAGCGGACCGTCGTGCTCGGCCGGGCGCTTCTCGCCTACGCTGACGGCCATTCCGAGTAGATACGACAGTACCTTTGCTTCGCTTCGGATGAGGCAGAATTTGCAATCTGTCGCATCATCGGCTAGGGTGGCGCCTCAACCCCGCGACCGAGGACGCCATGAGCACCAGCACCGCCCTGCCAGGACCAACCAATCTCGACCTCAGCGATCTCACCCTGTGGCAGGACGGGCCGCCACACGAGGTCTTCGAGCAGCTGCGCGAAGATGGGCGGCTGCACTGGAGCGCGCTCGGCGACTTCGAGCACGAGTCAGGGTTCTGGTCGGTCGTGCGCTTCGAGGACATCGCCGCGGTCGGGCGCGACTACAAGACGTTCTCCTCGGAGCGGAGCATCATCCTCGTCGACAAGCTCTCGTGGGATCCGGAGGTGCCGGACCCGATGGATCTCGCGCAGCACATGATGATCACCACCGACCCGCCGCGGCACGACCGGATGAAGGCGCTCGTGCAGCGGGCGTTCACGCCCAAGCGGGCGCTCGAACACACCGAGCGCATCCGCGAGATCATCAACCTCGTCTACGACCGCGCGCTCGAACGCCACCCCGACGGTCGGCTCGACCTCGTCCAGGACGTCGGCGTCCTGGTCCCGTCGATGGTGATCGGCGACATGCTCGGCGTCCCCCGTGAGCACGCCGAGCAGCTGGTGGACTGGACGAACCGCACGACCGCGTTCGAGGACCCGCGGCTCGTCCCCGATCTCGGGGAGATCCTGCGCGCGCTCGAGGAGTTCGTGCCCTACGTCAGCGATCTCGTCGAGCAGCGTCGCTCGGACCCGACCGCGGACCTGACCACTGCTCTTGTGCAGGCCGAGGTCGACGGCGAGCACCTCGCCCACGAGGAGATCGTCATGTTCTTCTTTCTGCTGATGGTGGCGGGCAACGATTCGACCCGTGCCGTCTTCACCTCCGGGATGAAGAACCTGCTCGAGGATCCCGAGCAGATGGAGCTCGTGCGCACCGGTGCCGTCCCGCTCGACCAGGTCGTGGAGGAGTTCGTCCGCTACAGCCCGGCCTTCGCCTACATGCGCCGGACCGCCACCCGGGACACCGAGCTCGCCGGCGCGCAGGTGAAGAAGGGCGACAAGCTCGCCCTCTGGTACGTCTCCGGCAACCGCGACGCGAGCGTTTTCACCGACCCGCACCGCTTCGACGCGCGCCGCGACCCCAACCCCCACCAGGGCTTCGGCGGCGGCGGCCGCCATTTCTGCCTCGGCGCCGGGCTCGCCCGCCTCGAGCTCAAGCTCTGGATCGAGGAGACACTGCGTCGCTTCCCCGATCTCGCGCTCGCCGGCGACTGCGAGCGGCTGAGCTCGACGTTCCTCAACCAGTACCGCACCATCCCGGTCTCACTCGGGGGATGACGGGGGCCGGCGCGCAGCCGGAGCCGGGGCGCGTTCAGATCGATGTTTTCGCCGCCCCGCCGCGCGCCACGGCGATCCGGCCCGTTGCGAACGTTCCTCTCAAACGCGCCCCGGGCGTTCAGGGGAACGTTTCCCCTTCCGAACGGGGCAAACGTTCCTCTCACTCAGACAGATCGCGATGAGAGGAACGTTGTCGACACCATCGAGAGCAGCCGCCCGAGCATCCGCCCGAGGCATCCCCGCGCGGCATCCCCGCGCGTCAGGTTGTCAGTGGGGAGACGCGCCCGCCAGCGACATCCCGAGCTCGGCATCGTCGTCGCGCGTCAGGAAGCCCGTCTCGACGTAGTACGCGCCGCCGAGCGCTGCTGCACCCAGACCGGCGCCGATCGCTACGACGTCAACGATCCGGATCACCGTTCCCGGCAGGACGGCGAGCACCACGGGATGTAGGAATACCGCCACCCCGAGAGCCGCGACCGCGAGTCCGACGAGCCCGAGCCACGCCGCCGCCGCGACCTTCAGGTGCTCGGGCCCTCGGCGCAGCCCCCACACGCCGACCCCCAGGAACGCGAGCGCGTCGAGGGCGACGATCCACGTGCCCGGCGAGGCATAGGCGTCGAGCGCAAACCCGACCAGCAGGACGGCCGCGGAGCCCGCTGCGGCGAGGCCGCAGCCGATCGCCGCGGGACCGGCCAGATCGCGCCGCCCCAGGGCGAGCGGAGACAGTCCCAACGCGAGGAGGACGGCGAGGAGGCCGACCCACGGCCACACCGCCGGCGCCGGGAGGCGCCGCAGATCCCCCACCAGATGGGTGCGCTGCCCATCGACGATCAGCGGAACGCTCCACGCGCCGCGCGATACTCCCGGGGGCAGCACCTGGGCTCGCGCGTCGGGCCAGATCACAGACCGCTTCCCGTGCTCAAGCCGCCAGTGCGGCGCCGGCGCCATGACCCGTTGTGACTTCGTGATCAACCGCAGCACGGCGGCTGTCGGCGATGCGGCGTTGACCCGGAGTCCCCCCGCGCCGAGCCGGAACACGGGCTCACCGAGATAGCCGAGCAGCTCGACCGCGTGCCCCGGCTTGACGGTGAGGCTGAGGGCGCGGTCACTCTGGAAGATCTGCGCCGAGTACGCGGACGTGTCCGCCTGAACGAGGCTCGCCCGGTAGTCCACGGCGACGGTGCCCGACCGCAGATGCGCGCCGGCGACCGCCGGGCTCGCCAGCAACCCCAGCGTGACCAGTCCGGCTGCGATCGATCCGGACAGTGAAGAGACGCGGCCCATATCGGCCCATTCTGACCCCTGTCGCGCCGAAGCGCGAGCGAGATTCGCGGGTGCTCAGAACGGCGTCGAACGGGCGAGACCGAGGGCGCGGCCGAGATCGAACGGCGCCGAGCCGTTGTCGAGCCACGGCCGACCGACCCACAGGTACGCGTCGGCGTAGCGCGCCGCGATCGCGCGCGCCCGGGCGGGCAGATGCCAGCGCGGATCGGTCACACGCCAGGTCGGGGGGATCCCGAGGGTGGCGCAGATCCGGTCGGTGCGATTGGCGCACACGCGCGGGTTGTCGTGGTTGCCGTGGTACTGGCCGTAGAGAAACGGTGCCCCGTTCTGGGAGGTGTTGACGATGAAGTGCTGGTGGCGAATCCCGTACCGGGCGAGGGCGGCGGCGATATTGGAGCCGAACACCAACTCGTCGGCGGTGCTGCCGTACTGAGTGTTGTTGAGCGCGAAGCCGCGGGTGGAGCCGACGCCGGCCCGGGCCAGCATCGAGGCCGCCGCGGCCGGCGAGGTCCACTGCCAGGCACCGGCGTCGATGTAGACGGTGGTGTGGGGCAGAGCGGTGAAGCGCCGCGCCGCGTAGGCCACCAATCCCAGCACCGTCCTCTGATTGGGCGAGCACAGCGCGAAGGGGAGATCCGGCTGGAGGATCAGGGCGACGCGGGAGCTGCCGATCCCGGCGGCGAAGTTGTCCACCCAGTGGCGATAGCTCGACCGGGCGCCCCGGCCGGGCAGTTGCGAGCAGGCGGTCTGCTCCCAGGGATCGAGGCGGAACACCGCGACCTGGGTGAGCACGCTCGGATCTCCGCCGGTAACGTTGGCGATGTAGTCGTGGACCGCGGACCGGGCCGAGCCGTCATCGAACCAGGCGCCGAACCAGAATGCCAGCGGCCGCAACGCGATCCGGCCGAGCAGGGTCTTGTTGAAGCCGCGGGCGGCCTCGTAGGCGGGATAGACCCCGTCGGTGGTGCCGCTGTAGGTGCCCCAGGCCATGCCGGCGAGCGGGTTCGACCGCCACGCCCCGGGCAGTCCGCCGTTGGCCGCGCCGGCCCAGGCAGGAGCGGCCGCGAGCAGCGTCGCCGCGATCGTGGCCAGCACGACGCCGAGCAGCCTCGTCCCGGCACCACCCCGCGGCGGCTCATCCCCGCCTCGACGCACGAACGTATCCATAGCGCCTGTATCGGGAGCGCGCGGCGCTGACTGAATCGGGAGCCTCGGCGGATGGCCGGGCGGAGGACGGAACCTCGACCCCCGCCCGGGCTAGGGATAGTCGAACTTTGGCGCCAGCGGCCCGAGCTCGGCTCCCGCCGCCTGCGCGGCTCGGCCGAGCGGCAGCCGCAGCCAGTAGTCGAGCGCCGAGGTGTTCCCGGCCCAGTCCCAGGCGTAGACGGTGAGGCGGTAGCGGCCCTTGGGCAGGAAGCCGAGCGGGAGCGGCGGCGTGAGGCCACCCGCGAGCCAGTAGACCCAATCGGGGACGCAGCGCACGCGGTGGGCAAAGCAGGCGAACCCGGGGTTGGACGCCCCAGGGGCAAAGATCAACCGCTTGAACGCCGAGGGGTAGTTCTGCGACCCGCGCATCGCCCACTCGAGGCCGGTGAGCGCCCGGTTGTGACGGTCGTACAGCCGCCAGGCGAGCGAGGACGGCGCCAGCACGGGCGTCTCGTAGTGCTTGCGCTCGACGTCGCTCTGGGGGTCGAAGGCCCCGACGATCACGCGCCCGTCGCGGAAGATCCGGGGAATCCCGATGATCGGCGGCTCGCTGTCCCGGTACGGACGCAGGCTGCCGCCCGGCCGCAGCGGGTTGAGGTACTCGGCAGTGGTGCCCTCCGAGATCGCGAGGTGGCCGAAGCCGCGCAGGACCTGCCCGATCCGCGTCCGGTAGGCAACCACGTACTGGCCGGGGCGCACGCTTGGCTTGATGTGCCAGTAGTAGAAGCGACCCACGTCGACGTTGACATCACCGGTGCCCGGATAGCGGATCGAGGCGTAGCCGGACTGGATCGCGTACACCGGCTGGAAGTCATTGGCCTCGACGTCGACCCCAACATGAAAGTTCGCCGGGCGCAGCTCATTGATGCCGGCGCGGATGGCGTGCTGGCGGTGAAACGGCCTCAGCGGCCAGCCCGGCATGGCCCCCGCCGCTGTGCAGCCGACCGAGCACGGAAGCCCGTCCGCCCAGTAGGGAACCAGCCGGTCGGCGCGAGTCGTCGGCCGCTGCAGTCGGGAGATCGAGAACGGCCAGACGTCAAGCCGTAGTCCCTTCGCATCCGAGAACGCCGTATAGCTCACGCGCGTGCGGATCCGCAGCGCCAGATCCGAGGCACGGGCGGCGATCATGGGACGGCCGAGCGTCCACGTGCTCGTCCGCCGCGCGGCGCCGTTGCGCTGCACGACGAAGCTGGTTCCCGGAGCCGTGGCCATCGCCATCATCTCCGAGGTCAACACGAGGGCGTGGCGGGCCAGCGGTCCGGCGTGGACCTGAATTCGCCCAGACTCGAGCGTGAGCGCCAGCACCGTGGCGCGGTAGGGACGGCCGCCGGAGTCCAGCGGCAGACCGCGCCGACACAGCAGCCGAAAGCGTGCGTACGGGGTGCGGTAGCGGTTGCCGGCATACGTGAAGCTGAACACCGCCGGACGCGATACCCGGACCTCGTCGCCGTCCTCCAGGAACGGCCGGGCGGGCTTCGGCGCCGGCGGGCCGGAACGTGTGGTCGGAGTCCGAGGCCGCGGCGTGGCGGTCAAGCGCCGCCCACGGCGGATGATGACGACGTGGGCGGGGAGCTTCCGCAGCGGAACGTGGACGGCACAGGCGGCGATCACTGTGGTCCCGTCAACATCATTGCCCTCCACCTCCGGCCGTTCCCGGCGAATCGCGGCATCGCGGCGCAGGGCAATGCTACCTCCGCCCCTCCGGCCGTTATAGTGCAACCGACAAGTTGCTGATGGGTGCACCCCGCCCGCCCCGAGGCCCAGGAGGTTGACCATGGCAGATCGGATCGAACGCGAGATCGTCCTCCCCTCCTCCCCGGAGCACGTCTGGCGCCAGATCACCAACGCCGACGCGCTGGCCGACTGGCTGGCCGACGAGGTCTGGCTCGAGCTCGTCCCTGGTGGCGAGGCGCGCTTCCGAGACGGCGAGGAGGTGCGCGAGGGCTGGGTCGAGGAGGTGCTCCCGCCCGCGCCTGAGGCGACGGCCGGCGCGGTGGCGGGCCGTCTGGCCTTCTGGTGGAGCGACGGCGACGAGCCCGCCACCCGGGTCGAGCTGACGTTGACCGCGCTCGGCGACGAGCTCACGCGGCTGCGCGTGATCGAGACCCGCCCGCTGGAGCTGATCGATCTCGTCGGCATCCCCCTCCCCGGCCGGAGCAGCCGAACCTATGGACCCGCGCTCGTCGCCGCCTGAGGCCGTGGCCTCGGATCCCTCCGGCGCGGTGTTCGGAGCGCTTGCCGACCCCACCCGCCGTGGCATCCTCGCTGCTGTGGCCGAGCATCCGGCCACCGCGACCGAGCTCGCCGGCACGCTTCCTATCTCCCGCCAGGCCGTGGTCAAGCACCTCAGCGCACTGTCGGAGGCGGGCCTGGTCGAGCGCGAGCGGACCGGGCGCGAGGTGCGCTATCACATCAGCCCCGCACCCCTGTCCGACGCCGTGTCGTGGATGGCCGAGGTCGGCGGCCAGTGGGACCGGCGGCTTGGGACGCTGGCGCGGAACCTCAAGCGCTAGTCCGCGCCTAAACCCAACCGCCGGCGAGGCCGATGACTCTGGGGTGGACGCATCGGCCTATGCGCTCGTGCACGGCATGCGCAGCACGCGCGGTGCCCTGCAGGCGTGGCGGGCACGCCCCTGGCCGGTACTGCGCGGGTGGCTGCTGATCAGCCTGGCCGCGGCGAGCCTGCTGCTGGTCACGGTGTGGGTGATCGCGGCGCTCACTCCGACGCCGAAGCTGCCTAGCGAGTACGTCCTATCCGCCCGCCCCCCGCTGGTCGTGGGCGGGCCCGCCGACGTCGTGCGCATCCTTGGACACAACATGCTGGTGCTCGCGCTGCACGCGATGGCCTGCGTGGCGGGCTTCATCGCCGGCAGCTCGCTGCCGCTGCAGGCCAGCCAGCACAGCGGCTTCACCCGGACGGTGCACGAGCGCGGCCGGCCGATCGCCATCGGGTTCGTGATCGGCGCCACCGCGTTCTCGCTGTCATGGCAGGCCTACGCGATCGGAACGGCAACGGCCCGGGTCGCGCACGCCCTCCACACCTCCCCCACAGTCCTGCTGCTCATTCTGCTCCCGCACGCGCTGCCCGAGCTCGTGGCGCTGTTTCTGCCCCTGGCGGCCTGGATCATGGCCAGCCGGCGTGGCGAGTGGGATCGTCTGCTGGCGGCCACGTTCGTCACCGTGGCCATCGCGATTCCGGTGCTGATCTGCACCGCGATGTGGGAGACCTACGTCGCCCCCCACATCGTCGCGGAAGTGGTCTGGGGGCGCTGAGCCCGGAGTTGCCAGGCGCTGCCTCACCGGCGTAGACTGCCGGACGAGGGCGCATGACGAGGGCTGATACCCACAGGATCGGGAGGACCATGGCGGACGTGAGGCGGCTGCGGCGCCGCGCCGCCCTGGCAGCGGCGGTCACCGGGACCGGACTGCTCGCCCTCGGGACCGCTGCGAGCGCGGCCGGGTCGCTGCCCACGCTGCTGACCACGACACGCTGCGCGACGCCGTGCAGCACGTTGCTCGGCGTCTACAAGGTTCGACCCCGCCACGTGTACCTGATCGAGGCCAACGGCGGGATGCTGACGCTGACCTGGTCGTCGTGGACGCCGAGCAGCGCCTCAGGCCACGGCGACGCGCACTCCGTCGGCGCAGGCAGCTCCACCCATACACCGGTGGACGCCAAGGCCACGCGCGTGCGCCACGGCCGGTTCACCCGCCTCACGCTGACCTTCCACGTCGGATCTCATACCGCGGTCGAGCACCTGAAGCTCGGCAGCACCAGCAACGGCCCCGCGTGGGTACGCTGACGTCGCCTGCGTGAGCGAGCCTAGGCGGCCAGCTCGCCGTCGCGGCTGGTTGCGAGCTCGCCGGCGGACGTCGCGGCGAGCTCGTCCTCAGACCCGGCCGCGAGCTGGTCCTCGGGCGTCATCAAGAGCTCGTCCTCGTCCGTCGCCTCCTCCTGTTCGGCCACCCACTGCGAGAACGCCTCGGCGGGTAGCGGCTTGCTCAGGTGGAATCCCTGGGCGAGATCACAGCCGAGGTGTGCCAGTCGGGTCAGCGTCAGCTGATCCTCCACACCCTCGGCGATGATGCCGAGGCCGAGGTCGTGAGCAAGGTTGATCGTCGAGCGGACGATGATCAGGTCGCTCTCGTCACGGAGCATCGGGGTCACGAACGAACGATCGATCTTCAGCTCGTCGATCGGCAGACGGCGGAGGTTGGCGAGCGAGGAGTAGCCGGTGCCGAAGTCGTCGACCGAGATGCTCACGCCGAGATCGCTGAGCCCCGTGACGGTCGTCTGGGCGCGGTCGGGGTCGGACATCAGCATGCTCTCGGTGATCTCGAGCTTGAGCGCCTCCGGCGGGAGGTTGTACTCGTGCAGAAGCCGCTCGATCTCCCGCATCAGATCGCGGTCGAGCAGGTTGCGAGCCGAGAGGTTCACCGCCACCGACAGATCGCGGCCCTCGACGCGCCATGTCGCGCACTGGGCGATCGCCCGCTCGAGCACATGTCGGGTCATCGGCCCGATCAACCCGGTCTGCTCGACCGCGTTGACGAACGCCCCGGGGGCGAGCAGCCCGAGCTGCGGGTGCTCCCAGCGGACGAGGCCCTCGGCGCCGCGGACGGCGAGGTCGCCGAGATCGACGATCGGCTGGTAATGGACGACGATCTCGTCCGAGGCCAGCGCCCGGCGGAAGTCGGTGAACACAGTGAGTCGGCGCGTGGAGTGGTTGTCGTGCGCGGGGGCGTAGAGGTTGCAACCGGTCTGCTTGTCCTTGGCCTCGTACATGGCCACGTCGGCGCAGCGCAGCAGCGTATGGGGATCGCGCCCGTCCTGTGGGAAACGGGCGATCCCGATGCTGGCCGCCACCTCGAGTGAGAGCTCATCGACAGAGAAGGGCTTCTGCAGGGACGTGAGCAGCTCACGCGCGCTCGCCTCGAGGGCAGCGGCGCTGCGAGTCCGTTCGCCGGCCAGCACCGCAAACTCATCCCCGCCGAGCCGGGCCACGAGTCCGTCGGGACCGACAGCGGCAGCCAGCCGCGGGCCGAGCTCGCGCAGCAACATGTCCCCGTAGTGGTGGCCGAGGGTGTCGTTGATCTCCTTGAAGTGGTCGAGGTCCATCAGCATCACGGCGAACGCAGTGGAATTCGTGGCGGCGTCGATCTCCTGCTGGAGGCGGTCGCGGAACGACTCACGGTTGGGCAGGCCGGTGAGCTCGTCGGTGGTGGCCAGGCGGTGGAGCGTGTCGCTGCGGTGCTTGGACTTGATCAGCTCCCCGGCGAGGTACTGAAAGACGAGAAGGACGAGCGCATCGAGCAGCAGGCCCATCGTGCCGAGCACGATCGTGATGTACACCGTTGCCATGGTCAAGACGGCCGAGAACAGATCGGCGGAGAACAGCGGCCAGAGAGCCTCGCGAGCCTTCTGTACCGGCGAGGAGCCGTCGAGGTAGCACTGGTAGCCGACGATCCCGACGCCGTTGAGGACTAGCGACAGCATGAAGGCCGCGAACACCAGCAGGTAGAAGGTCACGGTCTGGTCCCCCACGTGCCCCCCGGTGACGGCGAGTTGGAAGAGCCGGCCGACAATCAGGAAGACCCAGCCGAAGGTGAGCATGTTGTTGCGGAAGTAGTGGCCGGCCTCGCGCCAGCGCAGCCACCCAACCGCAATCGTCACCATCCCCACGACCGCGCCCGGCCCGCCCCCCAGCAGCACCGTAGCGAGCATGATCCCCAGAGCCGACCCGGAGATCTTGATCTTCGCCGTGCCGGTCTCGACGGACATCAGGTCGCTGATCACGGCGAGCGAGGCGGTGATCAGCAGCAGCTGCGGGTCCCACCGATTGGTCCCCGTCACCACCAGGATGATCAGCAGAACGCCAGCCAGGGCGTGCAGCGGTTTCACGCGACGCGGATCGCGCGGAGGCAGCCTTTGCCAGGCAGAGGCTCCATGAAAGTTGCCCATGCACTCCCCTTTATCGGCGCAAATGGCGAGACCTTTCGGTTCTGGAGCGAAATTGCGCTCAAGCTGGACGGGTCAGATGTCCAGACGGAGAGATTCGTCCTCAAGCTGGACTGATGAGCGGCCGATTCCTAGGCACGAACCCGCAAAAAGATCGGGGGGCCCGCTGCAACGGACCCCCCGAATTACCAATCAACCGCCCCTTGCGTGCATGGCTACCTCCTCAGGGAAGCGGGCTATGGCGTTACTCCAACAGGGCTATCGGCAGGTTGGGCTCAGGACTTTAGTCCTGAGCCCAATTCTGCATGAAAATTTTCTTCGAGCGGTTCTGCGGCCACGGCGAGGGCGGAAAGCTCCCCTTCCTGGGGCCTGAGCACGACGAAGATCACCCCCACCAGATTCAGCGCTCCGACCCCGGCGATCGCAAACGTGGCGCGGGCTCCGAACACAACGGCGAGCGCCCCGCCGATCAGCACCCCGGTGCCCGGCAGCGCCTGCCACATCGACTCGTTGAGCGCCATGGCCAGCGCCATCCAGCGCGGCTCGACCGCCTCCTGAAGCCAGGTCCGCGACGAGACCGCGTCGACGCCGTTGCCCGATCCGGCCAGGATCGCGCCCACCGCGGCGACAAGCAGGGTCGGCGCGAGCGCCATGACCAGGAAGCCGGCCCCGAGGAGCAGCGCTCCGAGCGAGAGCATCAGCCAGGACTTCATGTGGCGGCCGATCGAGAAGATCGCGCTGCCGAGCAGGGTGCCCGCTCCCCAGCTCGTCAACAGCCACGCATAGCCGTCCCCACCCGCGTCGAGCACCGTGGCGGCGAGCACGACCTCGACCGGGATCGAGATCGTGAAGATGATCAGCGATGCGGTCCGGAGGCTGAGGAAGCTGCGGAGGAACCGCTCGCGCCAGAAGTACTTCAGGCCCGCGCGCATGCCCCAATGCACATCGCCGGCCTCGACCGGAAGCTTCGGCAGCCCACGTGCCGTCGCGAGCGTGAGGGTGATGGCGGCGAAGGAGGCGGCGACCACGACCAGCGCCAGCGAGGTCGACCCGACGAGCAGCAGCAGACCCCCGAGCGCCGGCCCGACCATGTAGCACAGCGAGAAGAGGCCGCTCAGGAAGGCGTTGCCCTCACGGAGCAACTCGACCGGCGAGGTCACCGCGACGCTCGCGGTGCGAGCCAGTGAGCGAGCGGCGACGCCGAGGATGCCATCGATGGATGCCAGCGCCAGGACCGGCACGGTCGCCACGCCGGCGACAACGAGAGCGGCCAGCAGCCCGTAGAGCGCCGCCTCGAGCGCGTAGATCGCCGGCAGCACCGTCCCGGGGGGCCGTCGATCGAGCCGGGCGACGATGCCCGGGGCGACCAGGGCTGGCGCGAACTGCGTGCAGACGAAGAAGGCTGCGGCGCCGACCGCGCTGCCCGTCCGGTGGTAGACGAGCACGACGAGGACCACCGAAGCGACCTGCGTGGCCAACTCGTTGAGACCGTAGGCCAGGGCGAGCCGGCGGAACACCGGTAGCGAGAGAACCCGACGCACAGTTACGCGGAGTGACGGCAGTCGCTCATGGTCACGATCATCTCTGTTTTCCCCGAATTGCGCTTCCCCCCTGTTTCGCTACTCATATTGCAAGGCCGCGAGCACGTTGAGGCGGGCTGCACGCCGGGCGGGCAGGATCGCAGCGATCACGCCGGCGAGGATCGCCGCGATCACAAACACCACGAGCGTACCCACAGGGATGGTGAAGGCGGGATACTTGATCGCGACGCCGACCATTAGCGCCAGCGCGACGCCGAGAGGGATCCCGAGAGCCGCCCCGAGCAGCGCCGTGATCACGCTCTCATGGCGGATCATGCTGCGGACCTGGCGGCGGGTCATGCCGACGGCACGGAGCATCCCGAGCTCCCGGGTGCGCTCGAACACGGTGAGCACGAGCGTGTTGACGATCCCGAACAGGCTGACCACGATCGACAGCGAGAGCAGCACGTAGAGCAGGTTGAGCAGCGTGTCGAGGCCCTTGAGTTGGTTGGCCGTGAACTGCGATTTGGTCTGGAGCTTGGCGTCCGGGAAGGACCCGAGGGCCTGGGTCAGCCGCTTCGTGTTGGCCGGCGTCACCCCGCCCTGGACGTTGACGAACGTGTAGACGTTCTCCGGGTTCTGGTAGTTGGCGTCGAAGGTCCGCGTCGACACGGTGACGTCACCGAACGGCGAGCCGCCCTTCGGTGGCGCGAAGATGCCGGCGATCCTGAGCGGGAGGATTCGGCCCAGCGGCGTCTCGACGGCAATCGGCGAGCCGACGTGCAGATGCTGCGCAGTCGCGTAGTCGTGATTGACGAAGGCGCCGGTCTGCCCGAGCTCGGCGGGGGTCTGCGGGCCGCCGTGCGTCCAGCTGACCTTGATCACCTCGGAGATGTCCGGAGCCACGGCGGTCACGTTCACGTGTGAGCCGAACGCGCGACCCTGGCCGGCGCGCACGCCGGAGACCACCTCGACCCCAGGGACCGTGCGCAGGGCCTGCGAGGCGGCGATCCCGATCGGGGTGAAGTTGTCCGTTGACGTGACCGCGTAGTTGGCCACGAACACCTGGTTGACCGAATCCTGAAAGCGCGACTTCAGCCCTGCGGCGAGGACCCCGACGAGCGTCACGAGGGTGAGGCCGATCATCAGCGCCGACGCCGTCGAGGCGGTCCGCGCGGGATTGCGGACCGCGTTGCCCCGCGCCAGCCTGCCCGAGGCTCCGGCGAAGCGCGTGGCCGGCCAGCCAAGCACCCGGGCCAGCGGCGGGACGAGTGTGGGCGCCAGCATCGAGACGCCGAAGAACAGCGCCACCGTGCCGAGCCCGATACACAGCAACCGCGGACCGGTCGACAGCGAGCTGACGAACAGCCCGATCAGCATCAGCACGAGCGCGAGCACGATCGTCGCGGCGGCCGGGTAGTTGCCCAGCCGGGCCAACCGTGACGGCGGCAGCACCGCGCCCTCGCGCACGGCGGCGATCGGCGGCACGCGGGTGGAGCGCAGCGCCGGCCGCAACGCCGCGAGCAGCGTGATCAGCACCCCGACGAGCAGCGAGACAGCGATCGTGCGGGTGGCGAACACGGTGCTGGCCTGAGGCAGGTCGATGCCGAAGGAGACGAACAGCTGGTTGAGGGCCTTGGCCAGGCCGAGCCCGAGGAACAGCCCGATGACCGAGGCCAGGACGCCGATGACCAGAGCCTCGAGCATCACCGAGAGCTGTACCTGCCGGCGCGTGGCGCCGAGCGTGCGGAGGGTGGCCAGTTCCCGCGTGCGCTGGGCGATGGTGATCGAGAGCGTGTTGGCGATCACGAAGCTGCCGACGAACAGTGCGATCCCGCCGAAGGCGAGCAGGAAGTCCTGGATGATGTTGAGGAAGCCGCCGACGTCCTTGGTGGCCTGCTGGGCCTGGGCCTGCCCGGTGCGGACCTGGCCGTTGGGGGGCAGCAACGGCCGGATCTCCTGCACGAGCTCTTTGGGGCTCGTGCCGGACCTGGCGGCCACGCTGATCGTGTCCACCAGGCCCCGCTTGTGAAACAACCGCTGGGCGGTCGGGAGCGAGAACACAGACAGGGTCGCGCCTCCGAGCGAGGAGACACCGCCGATCTTGGCCACCCCGACGATCCGGAAGTGAAGCTCGGGCCCGGAGATGACCACGCCGATGCTCTGGCCGGGCGAGAAGTTGTTCTTGCTCGCCGTGTTGGAGTCGATCACGATGTCGTCCGGGCCAGTGGGCCACGTGCCCGCGGTCAGGGTCAGCGGGTTGAAGTGCTGCCCGGCAGGGCTGTAGCTGTTGGCCAGGCCGGGCGAGCCGCCGCGGGAGATCACCTTGCCGTCGTGGCCGACGAGCTGGGCGCGGTCCGAGATCCCGCCCGAGGCCTCGGCGATGCCGGGCAGCGCCCGGATGCGGGTCACGAGCGATTGGGGTAGCGAGGGCGGCAGCGCGCGGCCGTTGCCGCCGTTGTCGGTGTTGATTGCGCTCTTGCCGGTGACGACGGCGTCCGTGTGCTTGTAGACGGTGCTGAACACCGTTGAGAAGGCCGCCTTGATGGTGTCGGTGAGGATGAAGGTGCCGCTGATCATCGCCACGCCGAGCACGATCGCCAGCGCGGTCAGCGTGGCCCGTAGCTTGCGGCCGAGCAGTCCTTTGAGGGCCACGCGGGTCATGACTGCAGCGTGCTCATGACCTCCAGCACCTCGGCGGCGCTGGCTCCGCGCGACTCCTGGACGATGAGCCCGTCGGCGATGAACAGGATCCTGTCGGCGATCGAGGCCGCCCGGGGGTCGTGGGTGACCATCACGATCGTCTGTCCATACGCGTCGGCCGAGTCCCGCAGCAGGTCGAGGATCTCCCCGCCGGTCTTGGAGTCGAGGTTGCCGGTCGGCTCGTCGGCGAACAGGATCGTCGGGCGGGTGACGAGCGCACGGGCGATGGCCACGCGCTGCTGCTCGCCTCCGGAGAGCTCGGCCGGGCGGTGCTTGCGCCGGGCGGTAAGGCCGGTCTTCTTCAGCAGTTCCTCGAGCCACTCACGGTCAGGGCGCTCGCCGGCAATCGACAACGGCAGGACGACGTTCTCCTCGGCGCTCAGCATCGGCAGCAGGTTGAAGAACTGAAAGACGAAGCCGATGTGCTCACGGCGCACGAGGGTCAGCTTGGCGTCGTCGAGCGCGGTGATCTCGGTTCCGGCCACCGACACCGTGCCCTCGGTGGGCTTGTCGAGGCCGGCGAGCGTGTGCATCAGCGTCGATTTGCCCGAGCCCGAAGGCCCCATCACCGCAACGAGCTCGCCGCTGCCGACGGCGAGATCGACGCCTCGGAGCGCCTGCACCGCGGTCGCGCCCGCCCCGTAGCGCCGCGTGAGTCCACGCGCCTGCACCACCGTGCCGTCAAGCGTCTTCCCCACGGGTTCAGAGTACCGCGCAGCGCGGCCGGCGCCAGGCTCGACGGCGCGCGATCACCGCGGCCCTTTACCGGGGGGAGATGCCGAGGTAGGGCACCGCCCAGCCGACGATCTTCTGGAACGCCGGCGCAGCGACCGAACCGCCGTAGATCGAGCCCTGGGGCTCGTCGACCATCACGGCAACGAGCAGCCGCGGGTGGTTGGCGGGGACGAAGCCGATGAACGAGGCGATGTACGCCGTCTGCGAGTACTGGCCGTGCACCACGACGTTGGCGGTTCCCGTCTTGCCCGCGAGGTCGTAGCCGGGAATCGCGGCGCCCGACGCGGTACCGCCGTCCGCGAACACTCCACGGAGCATGTTGCGCAGCTCGGCGGCGGTCATGGCCGAGATGATCCGCTGGCCCTTCGGCGGCCTCGTCGGCTTCCCGCCGATTGCCTTGACGATGTGCGGCGGGCGCATGATCCCGCCGTTGGCGATGGCCGAGTACGCGGTTGCCATCTGGAGCGGGGTCACCGACTCGCCCTGCCCGATCGGCAGGTTGCCCATCGACGAGCCCGAGTACTGGGCGTAGTGCAGCACGATGCCCCGCTCCTCGCCTGGCAGATCGATCCCGGTGTGCGAGCCGAATCCGAACCGGTGCACCCAGTAGTCGAAGCGCTGGGCGCCGAGCTTCATCCCGATCTCGTCGGCGCCGATGTTGCTCGAGACCCGCAGGATGTCGGCCACCGACAGGGTCTCGGCGCCGTGCGACTCGGCGTCGTGGATCTGGCGGTCGGCGACCTGCAGCACCGTGGGGATGCCGAACTGCGTCGAGGGGCTCACGACGCCGTCCTGGAGAGCGCCCGCCACGGTCACCGCCTTGAACGTCGAGCCGGGCTCGTAGGTGAAGCCGACCGCGCGATCCTCGTTGGCGTACCCCGGGGCAGAGGAGGGATCGTTGGCGTTGACCCGGGGCCAGTTGGCCAGGGCCAGGATCTCCCCGGTGTTCGGGTCCATGGCGATGGCCGTCGCGCCGCGTGGGGAGTACTGCGCGCCGACACCGGCCAGCACCTGCTCGACCTCGTCCTGGAGGGCGGCGTCGATCGTCAGCTGCACGGTCTTACCTGGCCGTGTCGGCCTGATGTCATCGATCGAGATCGGCTGGCCGATCGCGTCGTTGACGATCCGCCGGATGCCGTCGAGGCCGCGGAGCGCGCTGTTGTAGCGGTACTCCACGCCGCTCAGGCCGCGGTCGCCCCAGCCGACGCTGCCGAGCACCTGCGAGGCCGCCCATGAGCGCGGATACACGCGCCGCACCTGCGGGATCATCGTCAATCCGTTGATCCGGAGCTTGGAGATGGTCGCGGCACGGTCGCCCGGCACCTGGTGGGCAAGGTAGACGAAGCCGGTGTGGCGTTTGGAGAGCAGCGCCAGCAGCGTCGTCTGCGGCCTCTGCAGCAGCGGCGCGAGCTGCTGGGAGACGGCCAGCGGGTCCTTGATCAGGTAGGGATCGGCGGCGATGTCCTGCGCGGACTCGCTGATGGCCAACTCGACGCCGCTGCGGTCGGTGATGGAGCCGCGCTCGGCTGGCAGCACCAACCGCGTGATCTGCTGAGTCGCGGCGGCGTGCTGCAGCGTCCCCGCCTGGATCGCGCCGAGGTAGCTCGCACGCAGCAGCGCCACGATCAGCAACGCAAGGAAGGCGAGAAACAGGGCTCCGATTCGGCGATCGATCAAGCCCATGACCGGCGGCTAGTTCCCGGAGGAGGCGCCGGTGCTGGGGCTGGCCGCTAAGCCGGTGGCCGCGGTCCCGGCCGTGGTGGCCGTGCCGGTGGACGCGGCCGCCGCGGTGGTACCCGCCGCGGTTGTGCCGGTGGCCGCCGGGGTGGGGGTCGCCGGGCTCACGGTCGCCGGGCTGACGGTCGCCGGGCTGACGGTCGCCGGGCTCACAGTCGCCAGGCTCCCGGTCGTGCCGGTGCTCGCCGCCGGGGTCGGACTGGTGGCCACGGCGCCGTTGCCGCTGGTCAACGCGAGGAAGCCCGCCGCGTCCGGCACGTGAATGCCGGCGATCGCCCGCTTGACCGCGCCGGCGGCGTCGGCGCTGAGGAAGCCAACGCCGGCCGGGCCGGGCATGACCATCCCCTGCTTGAAGGCCAGCCGCTCGATCCGCTGGTCATCGCCGAGCTGAGCCACGCTCTCGCGGAGCAACTCGTTGCGGCTCTGCAACGCGCTGCCGACCTCGATCGACCGGCCCATGCTGGCGCCAAGCTTGAGCACCTCGACCTGCATGGCGACGATCCCGACGAGCATCACGCCGAGTACCGGGATCCACGCGCGCCCACGGACGAGCCGGTCAAGGACTACATGATCGGGCAGCCCCCGGATGAACCGGTTGAAGCGCTCGCCGAGGGGGAGCGCGGGCTGGTGGGCTCGGCGGCGGGGGGCGGTGATGCGAGCGCGCTTCGGCGCCCGCCGCGGCTGCGTGACGGTGGCGCCGGCGACACGACCTGTGGCCGGACCCGAGACGCGACGGGGCGAACGAGGCGCGGCGGGCTGCGTGACGCGGCGACGTCGGCCGGGGGTGGCGGTGTCGGTTCGCCCGGACGGCTTGGCCGGCGTGGAGGTACGCGGGGCCTTGGTGCGGGCGGTCGTCGCCGTGCGGCCGGCGGCGGGGGCGCTGCCGGCGGCGCGGACGGGACGGGGCGAGCTCCCGGCGGGCTGCGCGGGCTTGGCCGACCTGCTCCTGCCTGCGGGCGTGATTGCTGCGGGCGTCATTCCCCTTCAACCTCCAGCTTGCGGGCGGCGCGCAGATGCGCTGATTTTGACCGTGGATTGGACGCGACCTCCCCCGGCGTGGGCGCGACGGCGCGGCGGGTGAGCAGCTCCGCCTCGGGCTCCCGTCCGCAGACGCAGATGGGAATCTCCGGCGGGCAGATGCATCCGCGCGCGCGAGCAGCGAGGAAGCGCTTCACGCGCCGGTCCTCGAGCGAGTGGAACGAGATTCCGGCCAGGCGGCCGCCGGTGCGGAGCAGCTCCCAGGCGACCGGAAGGGCCTCGTCGAGCTGGGTCAGCTCGTCGTTGACGGCCACGCGCAACGCCTGGAAGGTCCGGCGCGCCGGGTGGCCACCGGCGAACTGCGCGGGAACCGGGACGGCGGACTTGATCGTGTCGACGAGCTGCTGGGTGGAGCTGAGCTCCTCGCGTCGGCGCGTGCGGACGATCGCCCGGGCGATCTGCGGGGCGTAGCGCTCCTCGCCGTACTCGCGCAGCAGCCGAGCGAGGCGGCGCTCATCCCAGGTGTTGACGATCTTCTGGGCGGTGAGATCCTGATCGGTGTCCATTCGCATGTCGAGGGGCGCGTCGTAGGCGTAGGAGAAGCCGCGCACCCAGGTGTCGACCTGCATCGAGGACATGCCCAGATCGAGGTAGACAATGTCGGCCTCGCTGCCCTCGTCGACGAGCTGAGTGAGCCCGGTGACGAAGTCGGCGCGGATGAAGCGGGTGTGGCACGGCACCTCGGCGGCCAGCTCGGCGAAACGCTCCTCGGCCACTGGGTCGCGGTCGATGCCGATGAGCGTGCCAGCCGGCCCGATCCGCTCCGCGAGCAGACGTGCGTGACCGCCGCCGCCGAACGTGCAGTCAACCGCAGCCTCACCCGGCTGCGGGTCGAGCAGATCAACCAGTTCTCCCGCGAGAACCGGGATGTGCGTCTGGGTCATGTCAAGCAGTGTCGCCAAGTCTCGCCGCGATGTCGGGGATACGGGTCAGAACGTCCTCGCGGTAGCGGTCGTAAGCGTCGCGGTCCCAGACCTCGATGCACTCGCCGGAACCGGTGACGATCACGTCCTTCTTGAGGCTTGCGTAGCGCAGGAGCGGTGGCGGGATCATCAGGCGGTTGGCGGAATCGAGCTCAGTGTCGAACGATGAGTTGAAGAAGAAGCGCTTCAGCTCTCGGGCGGCGGGTGACATCGGATTCATCCCGTCCAGGGTCTGTCTGGTGAAGGACTCGTAGGCCTCCGGCGTCCAGATCGACACCGACCGCGGCGATCCCTCCTGGACCTCGTGTGAGGCCGCCAGGACGACGCCGCTGGCGAGGGAGGCGCGGAACTTGGCCGGGACGGTGAGCCGGTGCTTCGCGTCGAGCGCGTGTTCGAAGGTTCCGCGGAAGATCAAGGATTCTCATTCGCCTGACCGAAGTTCGAACCCGGGTGGCTGGGTGGGAGGAGCCCTGCCACCCGGGTTCCGCATGCGTGGCCCACTGTATCCCACGACCTCCCACAATGCAACCTATTTCCCATCCAAACCCCCACTCTCCTGCCCAGACGACCCCCAAATTGGGAAAACGCAGGCACGACGGGGGTTTCCGACCCGTCGTGGGAGCGTCGGAGCGAGCCGGGGCGCTGCACGGTTGGCTGCAGTTCCGCCGGCTGCGAGCGGAATTGCAAGTTGGGGCGGCTTCCGTCCGTCCGGTGTGCCTGCGGCGGGAGGTCGCGGGGCGCACTCCGCGATGAGTGCCGCGCACGCGCACACGCGCGGGGAATGGAGGCGGTGTGACGCCTCAGGCCGAGCCGGTGTGACGCCTCAGGCCGAGCCGGTGTGACGCCTCAGGCCGAGTGGGTGTGACGCCTCAGGCCGAGTGGGTGTGACGCCTCAGGCGCCGAGTGGGCCCCGGTCCGGCAGCGGCGAGGCCGGCGCGCGATGCCCGGCGATCGGCAGCTCGAGCACGAGCCGCGCGCCGCGCCGCGAGGGAGCGGCGGCGATTCGTCCCCCGTGCGCCTCCGCAATCCCGCAGGCGATGGCCAGACCCCGGCCGTGGAGGCCCCGGCCGGCGCGCGGCCGCCGGGCGAGGTCCGCCACCGGCGCCGGCAGGCCCGGGCCGTCGTCGGTGACCTCGACGCGCACCGAATCCGACCCGGCGTGCGCGCGGACCTCGATCAGCCCTCCCCCGTGCTCGATGGCGTTGTGAATCAGGTTGCCGGTGGCCTGAGCGATCCTGACGCGCTCGCCCCGGACCGCGGCTGGGGCACCCCGCCAGTTGAACTCGAGTCGTGCCCCGCGCGCCACGGCGACCGCTCGCCACACCTCGACGGAGTCGGAGAGGAGCTCGACCACGTCGAATTCGGCGTCGCGCCGGCGGGCGCTGGCAGGGCGGCGGGCGCTGGCACGGCGGCGGGCGCTGGCAGGGCGGCGGGCGCTGCCGCGGCGGGCGCCGCGAGGTCGGTGGCGCTCCCACCCGGAGCCCGGGCGCCCGGGCGCGCCGCCGCGCCGCACCTCGCCGAGGTCTTGCAGCGCCAGCGACGCGCGCTTCAGCTCGAGATCCACCGCCCGGACCCGCGCCGCCGACAGCTCACCCCCGCGGGCACCGAGCGCGAGGCCGAGCCGAGCCGCGGTCACCGGGCCGCGGAGCTCGTGGAGGATCCGCGCCACCGCCTCGTCCCGGTTGGCGACGGTGCGCCGGGCGAGCAGCACCGCGGCGGCGCCCAGTCCCGCCAGCGCCCACCCAATCTCGGTCAGGAGGGCGCCCATCAGCCCACCGACCCGTCGAGCAGGCGGTAGCCCACCCCCCACACGTTGACCACGAAGCCGCCGCCGGCGTCCCGCAGCTTGCGCCGCAGCCGACAGGCGTGCGAGTCGAGCGTCCGCGTCGTGCCGAGCGCCCGGAAGCCCCACACGCCGCGGAGCAGTTCCTCGCGCGTGAACACGCGCGTCGGGTCGGCGGCGAGCGCGCGCAGGAGCGCGAACTCCTTGTTCGACAGCGCCACCGGCTGACCGTGCAGCCATGTCTGGCGGGACAGGACGTCGAGCTCGAGCGGCCCGATGCGGATCCTACCGCCGCCCCGGCGGTGCGCCGTGCGCCGTAGCAGCGCCGCGATCCGGGCGCGTAACTCTGAGTAGGAGAACGGTTTTGACAGGTAGTCGTCGCACCCGCGCTCGAAGCCGCGCAGTCGATCAAGCTCGGCGGCTCGCCCGCTCAGCACCACGACCGGCAGGTCCGGGTCGAGGCGGTCGGCGACGCGATCCGCGCCGCGGATCCGGCGGAGCAGCTCGAGACCGTCATGGTCGGGCAGGCCGAGGTCGAGCAGCGCCAGGTCGGGGTACTCCGTCTCGAGCAGATCGAGCGCGTCGATGACGGACCCGGCTTCGATCACGCGGTAGCCGTCCGCGGTCAGGTTCTCGGCCAGAAATCGCCGCGTGGTGTCGTGATCCTCGACCACCAGAATCGTCGCCGCAGGGACCTCCATGCTGGTCAGAGCCTGCAGGAATTGTTTCTCGCCCCCATGGTGGCGACAACCCGCAACCGGATCGTTCATTATCGGCCGGTGAGGCGCCGATTCAGGCCCTGCGGGAGCCGCTCGGGAGCGGTTTTTACCCCCGGCGAACGGCGCTTCTGCAACATCCTTGTCAGCCACTGCGGCGAGGCAGGAATCCCGCTTATGATGCCGACGCTGCTATGTACCGACGCGGGAATTACAGCTCCGGCGAAGACTTCGTGCTCGAATACGGCGAGCTGCGATTCACGTTCAACGAACGTGACTTTCGCGAACGCTGCGAGCAGGCTGCGCGCAAGCTCGGGTTCCTCAGCGGGTCGGTCGAGGAGGACGAAGCGGAGGACCTGATCAACCTGGTGGTCAACGGCGAGGTCACGGACCCCGCCTCCGCCCTCGGGGAGCATGTCAACGACTGCTGGCCGGAGCTCGTCGGGCCCTCCGAGCGCTCGCTCGTGCACTGGCTGCGGCGGCTCATCTTCCGCAGCGCATGGCTCGATCAGCGGGTCAAGGAGGGCGAGCTGGACATCGTCTTCGACGAGGACGCCAGCGGCTTCGTCTACATCCAGCCGCATCGCGGCGGCGAGCCGATCGAGCTCGCGCCCGAGCCGAGCTGGAACCGCGTGGCGTACTTCCGGCGCTAGACGCCGGACCCGCCACGGCCGAGCGTTGGATTCCGCATAGAACCTCCCGCTATTCGGGAGGAACTAAGCGCCTAACCGCCGGAGCCGATGAGACCGCCGAGCTGCTGGTTGCCCGGCGCCGGGTTGTCGAGCAGGAGCTTTGGCACCGTGACCAGCGTGTAGCCGCGTGCGCGCAGACCGGTGATGATCTTGGGCAGCGCCGCGACCGTCTCCAAGCGGATCCCGCCGGCGTCGTGCAAGAGCACGATCGCGCCGGGCCGCGCGCCGGCGAGCACGCGATGAACGATCACGTCCACGCCCGGCTGGCGGTAGTCGCTGGTGTCGATCGTCCACAGCACCATCAGCATCTTCATCTTGTGGAGGATCGACAGCGTGGTTGCGTTCCACAGGCCGTACGGGGGCCGGAACATGCGCGGGAACGACGCGCCGTACGTGGCCACCTGCGAGATCTGGGTGAGCAGCTGCGATTGCTGGTCGGCCGCCGATAGATGCGACATCGGCGCGTGCGTGTCGGTGTGATCACCGATCGGGTATCCGTCGGCGACGATCCGCGTCGTCGAGGCGTGGAAGTACCGCTCCTCGATGCCGACCTCGAAGAATGTCCCCGGCACGTTGGCCCGCTCGAGCACCGAGAGCACCTGCGGCGTGTACGGCCCGGGCCCGTCGTCGAAGGTCAGCGCCATCTCCTTATGCTGGGCGCCGGCCACCCGCACGTACGGCGTGTAGGCCAGCGTCCGGGTGATGGCGTTGTTCTCGGCCGCCGCCTCGGTGGCCGAGAACGAGCCGGGGCCGTTGCCGGCCAGGGTCTCGATCCGCGCGAAGTACCCTGGCTGGTGGTGGATGGCGACACGCGGCGCCGGGGTCCCGCCGCCGGCCAGCCCGATGCCCACCATCAGGGCGAGTGAGCCGATGGCAACGATCGCAAACGCCCGGCGGCGGCGATGGTGGGGCTCGAGGCTACGGCGACGGACGTCAGGCCGAGTGAAGCCTGGCTGGCGCGGTGCTTTCCGTAATGCGGTGACGCCCTCGTCCAATTTCATCTCGCCCTTGCACATGCTCGTGCGAGTGCCCGGTCGCGCACCTCGCACGTCTCGCCGACGTCTTTGCGTGCACCGACACGAACCACGCGCAAACGCCCGGGACATCCTATCGGGAGTGCTGCCATTACCCTCCGACGTCATGCCCACACGGGTCTGGGTCGTCATCCCCACATACAACGAGGCCGACAACGTCGAGCCGATCGTCCGAGCGGTGGCCGCGGAGCTCGACATCGTGGCCCCCGACGACTACCGCGTACTGATCGTCGACGATGGCTCGCCGGACGGCACCGGGGAGATCGCCGACCGGCTCGCGGCGGAGCTCGTCGCCGTCGAAGTGCTGCACCGTCCGGGCAAGGACGGCCTCGGCCACGCGTACCTGGCCGGATTCGCCGCAGCCCTCGCCGGCGGCGCCGAGCTGGTGTGCGAGATGGACGCCGACTTCTCTCACGACCCCCGGTATCTCGGTGACCTGCTCACGGCCGCGGCCGACGCGGACCTGGTGCTGGGCTCGCGCTACGTGCCCGGCGGCGGCGTGCGCGACTGGGGGCTGCTGCGGCGTTTGATCTCGCGCGGCGGCGGCCTGTACGCCCGGACGATCCTCGGCGTTCACGTCAAGGACCTCACCGGCGGCTTCAAGTGCATCCACCGTGAGGTGCTCGAGGCGATCGACCTCGAGAGCGTGCGAGCCGAGGGCTACGTCTTCCAGATCGAGGTGACGTACCGCGCGCTGCTCGCCGGCTTCCGCGTGCGCGAGGTGCCGATCATCTTCCGCGACCGCACCGCAGGCTCGAGCAAGATGTCGTCGAAGATCGCTCTCGAGGCGATGTGGCTGGTGCCGCGATTGCGCCGCAGCGCACGGGCCGCAGTGGACGGCGCTCGCGCGCGCCCGCGCGCGCCCGCTCACTAGAGTCAATCGTCAATCTTCCTAACAGAGTCAATCTTTCCTAACGTGATCTCAATGTCGCCCAAACCGCATCCGCCTGCCCTACGGGCATCATCTAGGTCGTGAGCGTTCACGGTCCGTTAGGCGCGACGCCTCAGACCGGCGCCCTCGATCTGAGATCACGCGCATCGGGCACCCGGGGCGCGCGGCCGCTGGCCGGGTCCCGCGTGCGGCTCGGATTGCTCGGGCTCGCCGGGCTGCTGCTCACCGGGCTGCTCATCGCGGTCGCGGCTTCGAGCACCGATCCTCTGCTGCCCGAGTCCGTGCGCCCTCTGCCGACCTGGCTCGCTGGGCCCTTCGGCGTGACGGGCCTGAACATCGGCTGGGGCGGCACCACGGTGACGATGACGGTGATGTTCGTCTGCTACGTCCTCGCCGTGCGTGGGGCCGACCGGCTGTCGGGCCGGATGGTGCTGATGAGCATCGCGGCGCTCCACGCGCTGATGCTGCTCGCGCCGCCACTGCTCAGCACCGACGTCTTCAGCTACCAGGCCTACGCCCGGATGTGGGCGGAGTACGGCGCCAACCCGTACCTCCACGGCCCGCACGTGATCGCGCTCGACCCGGTGTATCCGTTCATCGGCGCCAAATGGGTCAACACCCCGAGCACATACGGCCCGGTATTCACCACCATCAGCTACGTGCTCGGCCCGCTGTCGATCGCGGCGAGCGCGTTGGCCTACAAGGCGATTGCCGCTCTCGCCAGCCTCGTGACCGTGGCGCTGGTCTGGAACGCTGCGCGCCTGCGCGGCGTCGACTCCGTCAAGGCCGCAGCGCTCGTCGGGCTGAACCCACTGATCGTCGTCTACGGCGTCGGGGGCGGTCACAACGACCTGTTGATGCTGGCGGCGATGACCGCGGGTGTCTATGCCCTGCTCCTGCACCGGCAGCGGACCGGGGGCGCGCTGCTGATCGTGGCCGCCGGGGTCAAGCTGACCGCCGGACTGCTGCTCCCGTTCGCTGCTGCCGCGCCGGAGGGCCTGGGTGGCGGCCGGCGCCGGCGTAACCTGTTGCTCGGCGCCGCCGGGGCCGCCGTGGGGCTGTTCGCACTCGGTGTCGCGGAGTTCGGCAGCGGCACCCTGCATCTGCCGGCGACCCTGCAGGAGACCCAAAGTCAAGGCGACTGGCACAGCATCCCCGGATTCATCAGCACGAGACTTGGCCTCGGTTCGATCGGACACGTCACCGGAATGGTGCTCGGTGTGGTGTTCATCGGTGTGTTGGTCCGGCTGCTGCAAAAGGTGTGGCGCGGGGAGATGGACTGGATCGACGGTGCCGCCTGGGCGGCGTTGGCGATGCTCGTGACCGCCAGCGCAGTGCTCCCCTGGTACGTCGCCTGGCTGATGCCGCTCGTCGCGCTGGGGACCGACCGCCGCCTGTGGCGAGCCGCGCTGGTCATCACCGGTGTGGTCACTGGTATTCAGTTCCTGGGCTTCATCCCCCACGCCCCGTCGTTACTTGGATTGTGATCGTCGGGGCCCCTAGGATCGCGGCATGACCGTCCCCAATCTCCCCACCGAGCCACCACGCACGTTGTCGCTGCTGAGCGTGGTCGCGCCGGTGTACAACGAGGAGGCGCTGATTGACGAGTTCTACAGCCGCGTGTGCCGCGCGCTCGACGGGCTCAACTTCGAGTTGGTTCTCGTCGACGACGGCTCGAGTGACGGCACGCCGCAGGCGCTTGACCGGATCGCCGCCGGCGACCCGCGCGTGCGCATCGTGTACCTGTCACGGAACTTCGGCCACCAGACGGCGCTGACCGCCGGGCTTGACAACGCGTCTGGCGACGCCGTGGTGATGCTGGACGCCGACCTCCAGGATCCGCCCGAGCTCGTGCCACGGATGCTCGACCACTGGCGCGCCGGCTGCGACGTGGTCTACGCCGTGCGCGAGGAGCGCGAGGGCGAGTCGCGCTTCAAGCTGGCCACCGCCCGCTGGTTCTACCACCTGTTCGACAAGCTGGCCCAGGTCGAGCTCCAGCACAACTCCGGTGACTTCCGGCTGCTGGACCGTCGTGCGCTGGACGCCCTGCTCTCGATGCGCGAGCGCAACCGCTTCCTGCGCGGGATGACGGTGTGGGTCGGCTATCGCCAGGCGGCGGTGCCCTATAAGCGCGATCCGCGCCACGCCGGCGAAACGAAGTACACGCTGCCGAAGATGCTCAAGTTCTCGCTTGACGCGATCTCCTCCTTCTCCCACCGGCCGCTGCAGTTGGCCACGTTGCTCGGCTTCATGATCTCGACGCTGGCCTTCGTGGCCATCCCGGTGGTCATCGTGCTGCGGATCCTCGGCTCCTACCTGCCCGGCTTTGGCGCGATCACCATCGCCGTGCTATTGCTTGGCGGGATCCAGCTGATCGCGATCGGGATCATCGGCGAGTACGTCGGCCGAATCTACGACGAGGTCAAGGGCCGTCCTCTGTACCTCGTGCGGGCGCGGCGCAACATGCCTGACCCCGACGCCTCGCTGCAGCAGCTCCCGTCCTCCTCACTCGAGGACATCGAGACCACGCCGCGGTAGGACGTTGCTCCGCGGCGGCGCGCGGTCCCCGGCCGGCGTGAGGCGGGCGCAGGTCCCGGCGGGCGCGCCCGGGTCCCCGGCCGGCGACTACCCGCCGGCGGGATTCGGTCCGATCGCGCGGTTCTGATCCGGGAACACGTCGGGGTTGCCGTCCTGGCCCGATTCAGGCGAGGAGCGCAGCGGCGTGATCTCGGCCCCGGCCCGCCCCGCGACCTCGTCGACCGCCCGTTCGAGCGCCGAGATGCGCCCGGCCAGACCCTTGATCGCATCCGCGATCGGGTCCGGAAGATGGACCCAGTCAGCGTCGGGGCCCTCAGGGCGGCGGCCCTCGACCCGGACGGGATGGCCCGGATTGCCAACCACGGTTGAGTTCGGCGGAACGTCGTGGATGACCACGCTGCCGGCGCCGATCTTTGAGCCGTGCCCAACGGTGATCGGACCGAGCAGCTTGGCGCCCGAGCCGATCGTCACGTTGTCCTCGACCGTCGGATGACGCTTCCCGGCGGCAAAGCCGGTGCCACCCAGGGTGACGCCCTGATACAGCGTGACGTTGGCGCCGATCTGCGCCGTCTCGCCGATCACCACCCCCATGCCGTGGTCGATGAAGAACCCGTCCCCGATGATGGCCGCAGGATGGATCTCGATCCCGGTCACGCTGCGCGCAATTGCCGCGATCATCCGCGGCAGCAGCGGCACGCGTGCAGCTTGCAGCGCATGGGCGAAGCGATGAGCGAGCAGCGCGTGCACGCCCGGCCAGGTGGCCAGGATCTCGAATGATCCGACGCCCTGCGCCGCGGGATCGCGGCTCTGCGCGGCAGCGATATCGCGCCTGATCTCCGCGAGGGTTCGGGCCACAAGGCCCAGGCCGAGCATCGACTAAGCGTAGCTCCCGCCCGGTCCCGCCTACGGCGCGAAGAACGGCGTCGAGACGTAGCGCTCCCCGGAGTCGCAGACGATCGTCACGATCCTCGCGCCGCGCGATTCGGGCCGCTGGGCAATCTCGAGCGCTGCCGCGACCGCCGCGCCACCAGAAATGCCGCAGATCACTCCCTCCCGGCGGGAGAGCCGGCGCGCCGCCTCGATCGCCGCCTCGTCGTCGACCGGCAGCACCTCATCGAGGATCTCCCGGTTGAGGATCGAGGGCACGAAGCCGGCTCCGATCCCCTGGATCTTGTGTGGACCCGGACGGCCACCCGAGAGCACCGCCGAGGCCTGCGGCTCGACCGCGACGATCCGGCAATCAGGGTTGCGGGCCTTGAGCACCTCGCCGACCCCGGTGATCGTCCCGCCGGTGCCGACGCCGGCCACGAACACGTCGACGCGCCCGTCGAGCGCCTCGAGGATCTCTGGCCCGGTGGTCCGCCGGTGTGCCTCGGGGTTGGCCGGGTTGGAGAACTGGTCGGGCAGAAACACGTTCCCGCCGCCGGCCAAAGCGCGGGCGGCCTCCACCGCCTCGTCCATGCCGCCGAGCGATTCGGTCACCTCGACGCGGGCCCCGTAGAGCCGCAGCAGCCCCTCTCGCTCGCGGCTCATGCCCTGCGGCATCGTGAGCACCAGGTCGTAGCCCTTGGCGGCGCACACGAAGGCGAGCGCGATCCCGGTGTTGCCGCTCGTGGCCTCGACGATCGTCGTCACGCCCGGCTCGATCAGTCCCTCGCGCTCGGCGGCTTCGATCATCGCCACCCCGATGCGGTCCTTGACGCTGCCGCCGGGGTTCAGCGCCTCAAGCTTGGCGTAGAGCTCGACGTCGAGCCCGTCGGTCACGCGACTGAGCCGCACCATCGGCGTGCGCCCGACATGCTCCGCAATGTTGGTCGGGATTCGCGCCATTGGAAGACAACGGTACGAGATCGCACCATCCGTCGGCTCGATCAGCACGCCGGGGTGGCGGTGAGCCGCGACCGCGTCAGCTCAGCCACGCGGACAGCTCCTTCAGCGCGTCGGGAAGCACGTAGTAGTAGGCCCACAGACCCTCCCGTTCGGAGCCGACGATCCCCGCCTGGCGCAGCACCTTGAGGTGATGGGAGACGGTGGGCTGGGAGAGGTCGAACAGCGGCACCAGTTCGCATACGCACACCTTGCCCGCGTGCTTGCGCAGCACATCGACGAGCTGCAGGCGCACCGGATCGCCGAGTGCTTTGGCGATGCTCGCCATCCGCTGCGCGCGGTCACGCTCGACGTCCGGATAGACGACGGGCTCGCAGCACCGTTCGCCCGCCGGGCGCTTGACCTTCGGGATGAGCTCCAGATCGACGGACATCTATATGTACATCTATCGATTGAAGTGATCTTTGTCAATGGATATCCTGCTGGCCTCATGGACCCGAGCCTCAGTCTGTGGCGGCGCTGTGCCGCCGAAGGCCTCGCGGCGTTCGCCCTCGTGTTCGCCGGCTGCGGCGCGATCATCGCCAACCAGCAGTACCACGGCGCGCTCGGTTCCGTCGGCGTCAGCCTCGTCTTCGGGCTGATCATCATGGTGATGATCTACGCGACCGGTCATCTCTCGGGCGCCCACATCAACCCGTCGGTGACCGTCGCGTTCACTCTCACCCGGCACTTCGCCCCGCGCGACGCGCTCGCCTACATCGCGGCGCAACTCACCGGCGCCACGCTTGGCGCGGTGGTGTTGCTCGGCGTGTGGCCGGGCAAGCCCGCCCACCTCGGGGCGACGGTGCCGACGGTCGCCGCCGGCAGCGCCTTCCTCTACGAGGCGATTCTCACCGCGTTCCTGATGTTCGTGATCATGGCCGTCGCGACGGACGCGCGCGCGGTCGGCGCGGCGGCGGCGATCGCCATCGGCGGCGTGATCGGCCTCGACGCGCTGTTCGGCGGACCGGTCACCGGCGCGTCGATGAACCCCGCCCGATCGTTCGGTCCCGCCCTCGTCTCCGGCACCTGGACCAACTTCTGGGTCTATGTCGCCGGGCCGCTCCTCGGCGCGGCGGTCGGCGCGTTCGCCTACCAGCTCGTGCGCGGGGAGCATCCGCACCCGCGTGTCCAGCCCGAACCCGAGGAGCCGCGCGATGGCCCACGTCCTGTTCGTCTGCCTGCATAACGCCGGCCGCTCGCAGATGAGCCAGGCGCTGTTCGAGCGGGCGGCCGAGGGCCGGCACACCGCCGCCTCCGCCGGCACCACACCCGGGGAGCGTGTTCACCCGGAGGTCGTCGAGGTGATGCGCGAGCTCGGCATCGATCTCGCCGACCGCCGCCCCCAGCTGCTCACCCGCGCCCTCGCCGAGCAGGCCGATGTCGTCGTCACGATGGGGTGCGGCGACCAGTGTCCAGTCGTTCCCGGCGCGCGCTACATCGACTGGGATCTCGCGGACCCCAAGGGCCGGCCGGTCGCCGAGGTGCGCGCCACCCGCGACGAGATCGCGTGGCGCGTGCAGCAGTTGCTCGCCGAACTCGACGCCTCGTCGTAGCTCGCCGCCGCCGGGTCGACGCGTCGCCGCCGGGTCTACGCGTCGCCGCCGGGTTCTCCCGCGCCGACCAGCGCGTGTGTGTCAAGCGAGTCGATCAGCAGGGTGAGCATCCGCCGCCACGCGACGGGCTCGACTTGCTTGGCGGCGCGCGTAGCGGCGAAGAGAAGGCGCAGATCGAGCGTGCTGGCATCGGCCCGGAGCCGCCCCTCGGCACGAGCGGCGGCGAGGAGCCCGTCGAGGGTTCGGGTGGCCCGCTTGGTGGCCGCGAGGACGTCGGGGTGCGTCGCGACCTGCATCCGGGCCTCGCCCAGGAAGTCGTCGCAGGATTGGTGCTCGAGGACGGACCAGAGCATGTCGGTGAGCGCGGACCAGCGGTCCCCGTCGCGTGCGGCGGCCTCGGTCGCCGCAGCTGCGATCTGCTCGAGGCGGTTGGTCACGAGCGCCGCGAGCAGCTCGTGCTTGGACGGGAACTGGCGGTACACGCTCGCCACGCCGGCGCCGGCGGCGGCGGCCACTGCGGGCATCGATGCGTCGAGCCCGTCCCGTGCGAACACCTCACCGGCTGCCGAGAGCAGCCGCTCGCGCTTCGCCTCAGGCTCCAGCGCCGTCCAGCAGGACTCGCTGTCCATGACCGGAATGCTCATTCCGCTAGAGTAGCCGGACTGCAGGCGGAATGCATGTTCCGGGACGGCCCCGCTGACCCGCCGACCGGGAGCAGCGGACGTCAACGACCTGAAGCAGGGCATGGCAGCGACCGAGACGACAACCGAGCGGATTCACCCGAACATCATCCTTGCCGTCGTGTCGCTGGCGGGACTGGCCTACGCGGTGCTCAGCTCGTCGGTGATCCCCGCGCTGCCGAGCATCCAACGGAGCCTGAACGCGTCCGAGACCGGCGTGACGTGGCTGCTGACCGGTTACCTGCTGTCGGCCTCGGTCGGGACCGCGATCATCGGGCGGCTGGGCGACATGTACGGCAAGGAGCGCATGATGCTCTGGACGCTGGGGATTCTCGCCGCGGGAACGCTGCTGGCGGCCGTGGCCACCTCGCTCCCGGTGCTGATCGCCGCTCGCGTCGTCCAGGGAGTTGGCGGCGGCATCTTCCCGCTCGCGTTCGCGATCGTGCGCGACGAGTTTCCCCGGGAGCGCGTCGCCGGAAGCATCGGGCTGATGTCGTCCATCCTCGGCATCGGCTCGGGCATCGGGCTCGTGCTCGGTGGCGTGATCGTGCAGGATCTCAGCTGGCACTGGCTGTTCTGGATCCCACTGGCCGCGACCCTCGTGGCGGCGTGGGCGACGTGGCGCTACATCCCCGAATCTCCGGTTCGCGTCCCCGGCCGCATCAACTGGCTCGCCGCCGCGCTCATGAGCACCGGGATCAGCCTGGTGCTCATCTCGATCAGCGAGACGACCAGCTGGGGCTGGGGATCGCCGAAGACCCTCGGCCTGCTCGCGGTCGGTCTCCTCACCTGCACCGCCTGGGTCGCGGTCGAGATCCGCAGCGACGAGCCCCTGATCGACATGGCCATGATGCGCATCCGCGGCGTCTGGACCACGAACTTGGCGGCGTTCCTGCTCGGCGCGGGGATGTACTCCTCGTTCATCGTGTTCCCCACCTTCGCTCAGCTCCCCAAGAGCACCGGCTTCGGCTTTGGCGCCTCGGTGGTGGTCTCGGGCCTGTACCTCCTCCCCTCGACGATCGGCATGACGCTGCTCGGCTCAATGGCCGGCCGCGTCGCCAGGCGGTATGGATCCAAGCTCGCGCTGATCGCCGGCTCCGGGGTCACCGCGACGGCGTTCGGGCTCTTGGCTGTCCAGCACGCTCACCCCTACGACATGCTGATCAGCGCAGCCATGCTCGGCGTCGGGATCGGGCTCGCCTTCTCGGCCCTCGGCAACCTGATTGTGCAGGCGGTCCCGCCGTACCAGACCGGCGTGGCCAGTGGCATGAACACCGTGATGCGCACCCTCGGGGGCGCGCTCGGCGGTCAGATCGCCGCCACCCTCATCGTCGAAAACACCGTTCACGGGACGGCCACGGTCACCGGCTTCACCGACGCGTTCGCACTCGCGGCCGTGTTCCTCGTCATCTGCATGTTCGCCGCGTTCCTGATCCCGCCGCTGGCTCAGGCCCGCCGTACGGTCCCCGGCCAGCCGGCGCTCGCACCCGCGGGGGAGTCCTGATGCCGGCAGGGACGCCGGGCCTGGAGCTCGCGCGTCTCCCATGATCGCGATGACACCCGGTCCGAGCTCCAGCGCACGGCAGATCTCTCATCGTGTGCTCATCGGGCGGCTGATGTAATCGTCGGATGTCGGCGACGTGGAGGGCTGCGCGGGATGGCTTTGGTCGCGTTCCCATTCGGCTCCGGCTGACGCTCGCGTTCGCGGTCACGATGGCGATCGTTTTGGCGGTCACGGGCGCGTTTCTCTATCTTCGGTTTCGCTCCGAGCTGGATCGGACGATCGATCTCAATCTCCGGACGCAGACCGCCGCTCTGGCTCCCTTTCTCGCCGGCTCTGAGGCGGAGATCAGCGCGGCGGTCAGCAGTCCGCTGTTCCGTGGTCACGAGAGTTTCGTTCAGGTCCTCGACGCCCGAGCGCACGTTCTCGCCGCGACCTCGGACCTGCGCGGTGGTCCGCTGCTGAGCCGAAGGCAACTCGCTGTGGCGCTCCGGCGGACGCAGTTGTTCACGCGTGGTCCGACCCCGCCGCTCACCGAGGGCTCGCGCCTGCTGACTACGCCGGTCACGACGAGCGCCCACGGTCATACGGTCCTGATCGTGGGCGCGACACTCGATGAGCGCTCCACTTCCCTGTCGAACCTCGCGGTGCTCCTCGCCCTGGTCGGTCCACTCGCGTTGATCGTCGCATCCGCTGCCGGCTACGCACTCGCGTCGGCGGCGCTGCGGCCGGTTGAGTTGATGCGCCGGCGCGCGGCGGCGGTGTCGGCGTCCGAGCCGGGGCGACGCCTGCCCCTCCCCCCCGCTGAGGACGAGCTCCGCCGGCTCGGCACGACGCTCAACGACATGCTCGACCGGTTGGAGGAGTCGTTTGCGCGCGAGAAGACGTTCCTGGCGAACGCCAGCCACGAGCTCCGAACCCCACTGGCCACGCTCAAGGCCGAGCTCGAGCTCGCGCTCCGCCGCGAGCGCTCTGCGGAGGAACTCGTCCACGCGCTCGTCTCGGTCAACGACGAGGTCGACCGGCTCTCGACGCTCGCGGATGACCTGCTCGTGCTCGCGCGGGCCGACGAGGCCGGGCTCCCGGTCCGGCCCACGCAGATCAACGTCGCGGAGATGCTGAACCGGCTGCGCGACCGCTTCGACCCGCAGCACACGATGATCACGGTGACGGCGCCTGAGGGCATGTCGGCACTCGGCGACCCCGACCGGCTCGAGCAGGCGCTCGGCAGCCTGATCGACAACGCGATCCGCTACGGCTCCCCGCAGGTGACCCTGCAGGGATGCGCAAGCGAGCATGGAGTTGAGCTCCACGTACGGGACAGGGGTCCGGGCTTCCCTGAAGGATTCGAGACCCAGGCGTTCGAGCGCTTTGCCCGCGCGGACCCCGGGCGAGCTGGCCGTGGCGCAGGGCTCGGCCTCTCGATCGTCCGCACGATCGCCCAGGCTCACGGCGGAGAGGCGTATGCGGTGAACCGGCCTGACGGTGGAGCCGACGTCTGGATCGTCATTCCAAATCGGTCGCCGGAGTAGCGCTAGCCTCCTGATCGCTCTCCGCCACGAGCCGATATCCAACCCCGCGGACCGTCTCGATGTTCCGCCGCCCGTACGGCCGGTCGACCTTCTCGCGAAGGTAGCCGACGTAGACATCGACGACGTTCGAGTGCGCCTCATACTCACTGTCCCAGGCGTGGTCGAGCAACCGCTGGCGCGACATCGCGCGGCCCGGATGACGCATCAGCGCCGACAGCAACAGGAACTCCTTTGCCGACAATTTGATCTCCTGCCCGCCCCGCGACACCCGATGGGTGACCGGATCAAGCCTGAGATCGTCGACCTCGAGCACGGGCAGCCGCTGCACCTCGCCGCGGCGGGACAGCGCATGCAGCCGGGCGATCAGCTCGCCAAACGCGAACGGCTTCGTCAGGTAGTCGTCGGCGCCGACATTCAATCCTTCAATTCGGTCACCGATCTCGCCGCGGGCGGTGAGCATCAGGATCGGGGTTCTGACTCCGTCCTCGCGCAGCCGCCGGCATGTCGTGAGCCCGTCGATGCCGGGCAACATCACATCGAGCACGATCACGTCGTACTCGGACGAGCCTGCCATCCAGAGCGCGTCCTCCCCCTTGATCGCCACGTCGGCGAGCAGCCCCTCCTCGCGAAGTCCACGCCGGATCAGCCCGGCGAGCTTCACCTCGTCCTCGACGATCAAGATCCTCATACTCAGCGTGTAGCAGCCGCGGCTGAGGCCCAGATCAACGACGCACAGCGCGGCCGCCCGCAAGGGCTGCCACGCCGTGCCTTCGCTTCAGAGGTACTCCCCCTAACTGACTAATGGTCGGTCTTGGGGTCGACGCTGTTGCTCTTGTCGAGGCTGGGGCTCCTGTCCACGCTCGAGGTCCTGTCGACCTTCGTGTCACGGCTCGTGCCGTCCTTCGAACCCCGCTTGTCCGGACTCGCCGGATCGCGCTGGGCAACCTTCGCGTGAGCCGGGTGCGACGCGGCCATCGCGACCGCCGGAGCGGCAACGGCACCGATCCCGAGTCCTGCGATCGCGGTCATCGCCGCGAGCTGCTTGTTTCGGAAATTGATCATCGTCTTCTCCTTGGTTTGAACGGTGGCGCGATCAACTGCAAGCCAAGGTAATCCCCCCAGATGAGATGACCATGAGACCGCACCCCCAGCATGAGAACACGATGAGAGCCGGCCTCGACGCCCGGCGGCTATCGTCCGGCATGTCCGGGCGAGATCGGGCCGATCAGGGCGCGCCGGCCGCTGGTGTCGCCTCGCCTGAGGCTGCTGACTCGGGCGCCGGCGCGTGAGGCTCTGCGGAGATCCGCGGCAACAGCCGCCCGAGCCACGCCGGAAGCCACCAGTTGGCGCTGCCGAGCAGATTCATCGTGGCCGGCACGAGGATCAGGCGAACGATCGTGGCGTCAACCACCACGCTCACCGACAGGCCGACGGCAAGCATCTTGACCACGACATTGGTGGAGAGGACAAAGGAGAGGAACACGCTCGCCATGATCAGCGCCGCGCAGGTGATCACGCGCGCGGTACGGGCGAGGCCGGCGGCGACGGCCTCGGTGTTATCGCCGGTGTGCTCCCACTCCTCCTGGATGCGGGAGAGCAGGAACACCTCGTAATCCATCGAGAGGCCGAAGACGATCGCGAACATGAGGATCGGGACATAGGACTCGATCGGCACGTTCTCGCTGACCCCGAGCAGGCTCCCGCCCCAGCCCCACTGGAACACCGCGACGATGACGCCGTAGGCCGCGCCGATCGACATCAGGTTCAGCACCGCCGCCTTGAGTGGGATGAGCAGGCTGCGGAACGTCACCATCAGCAACAGGAACGACAGGCCGATGACGACGGCGAGCACGAGCGGGAGGCGACTGGTGAGCGTGTCGCGGAACTGCAGCTGGCTCGGGGTGGTCCCGGTCACGTACCCGCTCACGTGAGTTCCCGCGAGCGCCTGAGGCAGCGTCTGGTTCACCAGCCGGTCAAACAGCGCCGAGGTCGCCTTGTCCTGCGGTGCGGTGCTCGGCACGACGGTGCCGACGGCGATCTGACCGTTGCTGGAGGCCTTGAGCGGGGTGGCGTGGGCGACTCCGGGGGTCGTCTCAAGGGCCGTGCCGACGTGCTGAGCGACGTCGGCCGCCGAGCCCGGGGAGCCGTGGGTGTCGAGCACGACCGTGAATGGGCCGTTCGCCCCCACACCGAAGGCGTGCGCGACCAGCTCGTAGGCACGATTGTCGGTGTAGCTCTTCGGATCGGCCCCGTCGTCGATGTGCCCGAGCTGGATTGACAGCAGCGGCACGGTGAGAACGGCGAGCACCGCGACCCCGGCGGCGAGGAAGCGCCAGGGCCGCCGCGAGACGAGCCGTGCGTAGCGGTGCCAGCCGTCGTGGTCAGATCCGGACTCGGCCACGGGCGTTCGCACGTGCAGCGCGTCGATCCGCCGCCCGAGCAGCGCCAGGCCCGCCGGCACCAGGGTCAGCGCGGCGAGGGCGGCGATGAGCACGGAGAACACCGCGGCCAGCCCGAGTCTGCCGATGAAGGTCACCCCCGAGGCGTAGAGCCCGAGTAGCGCGACCGACACCGTCCCGGCAGCGACGAGGACCGCATGTCCGCTCGTCCCGACGGTCCAGCCGGCGGCGTCGACCGGCTCGACACCGTCAAGGATCTGCTGGCGAAAGCGCGTGGTGAGGAACAACGCGTAATCGATCCCGACCCCGAGGCCGATCATCACCGCCAGCGTCGGCGCGGTCGTGCCGAAGTCGATCACCGCCGCCACCAGCCCGAGGATGCTCACCCCGATACCGACGGCGACCAGCGCGCTCACGAGCGGGAGCAGTGCCGCCGCGACGCTGCCAAAGCCGATGAGGAGCACCACCAGCGCCACGATGAAACCGATCAGCTCCGAGCGACGATCATTGGGCGAGGGGCGGGTCAGCTCGTCGAGCGAGCCGCCGTACTCGACCTGGATCCCGGCGTCCCGGGCCGGCTTCGTCGCCTTGTCCAGCTTCGCGATATAGCTCTGGCCGAGGGTCTTGGGACGCGCGTCGAAGTGAACGGTCGAGTACGCCGTCCGGCCGTCGGCCGAGAGCGCAGAGGATCCGCCGGCGAGTGGGTTCGAGGCCGAGAGGACGTGTGGCAGCCCGCTCAGGCGCGTGACCGTTTCGTCGATGGCGGACTGATCCGAGCGCAGGCTTCCGGAGGCGACGTGGAAGACGACTCGACCGGCATACCCGCCGGCTGCCGGCTCGTTCGCGCGGAGCAGCTGGAGGCCGGTGTACGCCTGCGTGCCCGGGAGATCGACGTTGTCATTGAACGTGCCGCCGGCGAGGTGCCGCGTGACCACGGTGCCGCCGAGCAGCAGCACCCACGCGAGCAGCACCAGCCAGGGCCGACGGGCGCAGGCCCGGCCGATCGCGGCCAGGCGACCTGGCGAGCCTGATCCCCCGCCCGTCTGATCGTGGGCCGAGGTCTTCGGTTGGCGCCCCGGCTCACCCCTGTGCAGTGCGGGCATTGACCCGATTGAACTACGCGCGGATCGTCGACGTCATGTGGTACCCGTCGCCCTCACCCTGAGGATGCTCGGCCCCGGCCGCGGCTGCCGCATCACCCGAAGCGGGTGAGCGCGCGAGGGCACGCGGTGCGCTACTGATCGAGATCAGCAGTTACTGCCGAGGGCGGGTGAGGCGGCGCCCCCTTTACTGGTGAGCGGAGAAGGAGCGTGAGCCATGAAGCCATCGCGTCTAGTCCTCGTAGCGCTGAGCGCCGCAGCGGTGCCCGCGTTCGCTGCGATCGCCCCCGCCGCCACGTCCTCGCCGCATCTCGCCGCGCACAGCGTCACGGTGCAGATCAAGAATCTGCCCCGCCGGTGCTCGGTAACCGCGTGGGAGTACTTCACGCTCCCACCCGGCGGACATCAGCCGTGGCGCTTCACGATGCACTACGGCGCCGGTACGAGCTGCGCCGGTGGCGGCGGCCTGAAGTTCCTGACCGTGGAGGTTGACCGTAAGATCGGCAATCGCTGGCAGATCGTCGATCACCCGGTGACCAACCGGATCGCCAAGCCGACCCGCGGCAACCCGCTGCGCATCTCCGCCGCATGGACCGCGCTGCCGTCGACGCCGACCGGCACTGGGACGAAGCCAGTGACCTACCGGGTCCTCGCCAGCGCAACGATCTCCTTCGCCAGGCACCCCCAGATCCCCCCGCCGGTCGTGAAGGGCGTGACGTGGTCGGGGACGGCGGTCACACCCGCGACGGCCCCGTAGAGCAGGAGAACGGCTCGCCTAACCGTCGCCGTCGGCAGCCGTCGCGGCGGCGGGGAGTTGCGACGGCCTTGGCGTTCCGGTAAGCGTCGTGCGGGGGTGGACTCGCAGGACGACGGGTCGTCGGGGCCGCTGATTGAAATTGAAGTCGTTGAGGAGGTTGCCGAGGCTCTTCGCGTTTTCGCGGACAGTCGGGCGCGGATCCGGCCGCCCGTCGGTTGCGGGGTTCAGCCGCTGCCCGCGCAGGAAGTCATCTTCGATGAACTTGTCGTAGGCGTCGAAGCTGAGCGTCTGGCGGTCGATGTAGCCCTTCTTGGCGTACGGGCTGATGACGATGCCGGGGACGCGCAGGCCGTAGCCGTTCTGATCGACGGTGGGTGGGACGACGTGGTCGTAGAACCCGCCCCAGTCATCCCAGGCCAGGAAGATCGCGGTCGATTTCCAGTCGGGGCTCTTCATTACCGCGTTGATCACGCTGGTCACGTAGCTCTGCCCGTAGCTGACCGGTGATGGCGGATGCTCACTCACCTCGCCAGACGGGACGACCCATGAGACGGCCGGCAGCTTGCCGCCCCTCGCCGCGGCGTAGAAGCGGCTCATCGATTGGATGTTGCCCAGCTGATGATCGGCCTTGACCGTGTCGAAGAACGGCAAGGGGTTCCAGATCCCGTAGGTCCAGGAATTCTGTTGAACCGGCGCGCAGGTGAGGGCCGCCGGGTTCTCGCAGTCCGGCTCGGTGCCGCTCACCACGTAGTAGCCCCAGCTGACATGGGACCTGTGGAGCAGATAGGTCAGATCAGTCCAGGCGTAGATCGGCGTGCTGCGAGTCGCGCCGCCGAAGATCGGTGGGTAGTCCGGCGGTCTGGCGCCGTGAAGCTGCAGGGCGTTGACGCAACTCGACGGCGTGTCGTGCCGAGTGCACAGAGCCGACCATTCAGACACCAAGAACAGATGGGCCGGAAGGCTCCACGAGGCGTTGGGCTCGAACATGTGGTCCTGGAGGACGAAGTCCTTAGCGTAGGTCCAGTAGTTCGGTATGTCACTGCCCGTGTGGTAGCCCATCACGTCGGGCTTTGCGGAATTCGTACAGGCCGGGTCGGTGGGATTCGTGCAGCCTCGCCGGCCAGACTCGGCTTGTCCGATGAACCCGTTCATCTTCCCGCCGTTGATGTCAGCCGTCGCGCTGTGTGCGTTGTGCGGTCCGCCCCCATTCACATCGGCATGGTCGACATATGGCGCGACACAGGACTTCGCGGCAGGGTCGATGACGCAGACCGTCGGCTTGCCACGATTCATCGGGATTCCGGCCGCATGCGGATAGGTCCCGAAGTAGGAATCGAACGAGCGGTTCTCCTGCTGGATCACGATGACGTGCTTGATCTTGTGGATACCGGCGGGGACGATGTACGTGCCACGCGGTCCGCCGCTCACGCGCTCCAGACGTGTTGCCGACGACGTCGCACGGCCGCCGGATGAGCCGGCCACGAGCGCGCAGGCGATGACGACGCCAAGGCTCGCCCACAGGGCTGGCTTGGTCGCGTGCGGCGTCCGGAATCGTCGAGCGGTCATGACGTAGCCGCCTTCCGTGGTGCGGTGAGACGGAGCGCGCCGAGCGTCGAGGATCCGATCCACGCTGCACCGTCGGCTGGGTGGAAGTCGCAGTCGTAGCCGCCGTAATAGAGCCGGCCGTCGCCGAACGGCGATGTCTTGATGGTTCGAATCGCCACGAATGCCTGACCAGAGTGGACCGGGCTCGGCTGGCTGGACGGGGGCGTGAACTGCCGACCGCCGAGGCAGCGAAGGACGTACCCCGGCGATCGCCCCTGATCGGTCCGCACGGCAAAGCACGCTGCCGCATCGAAGCCGGATGGAGCACACGGCCGGGTCGTCGGACAGCCTCCTCTGTATCCCCACTCAAAACCGAACAGCTGTCGCGATCCACCGGCGACCCTGATGGTCTCGAAGTTGTTGTAGGCGGCGATGATGTAGCCAATCGAATGTGAGCCGCGGGCCGGAATCGCCGTGCCCTCGTCCGCGAGCATTCCCCGGATGGCAGGAACCGGCGCGAACTCCAATCTCGGGCTCAATCCGATCACGCCGTGCCCCGGGGTCGCGGTCGCGGAGGCGTGGAGTTGGCCCCGCGGAAGACGATCGAGCCGGTAGACATTCCCGTTTCCCTCCGTCGAGACGAGCAGGACCGGCGCACCGTTGTGAGTGACGCATGTGAGGCCGCGCAGCCCGCTGTTGAAACGGCCGACGGGTGGCGCCTGGTAAACGAGGACCCAGCGGGCGACGCCGCGCTTGAGCGCACCGTCATTCCGTCGGTAGAGCTTGGTGTTGATCGAGACGAACAGAGCTCCCGCGCACTCCGCAAAGCCCGTGACCTTCTGCGTCTTCAATCCCGGCGACTGAGGTGGCGCCGCCGTCAGCTCGGGCACCCGGCTGAACACCAGCGTGTGTCTCCTAGGCGACCACGCGCCGCGCAGGATCCCGGTCGGCGAGGCGCCCGCGTACACCGCCCACGCTCCACCGGACTCGTGCACACCGAACGACCGCACATCAGCCGCCGTCGATGGCAGGACGTACGAGTTTTCGGTTGTGAACGACCTCGCGCCGTCGAGCAGCCACTGGATCCGCGATCGGCCGTCGACGATCGCCTGTGTGATCAGCAACGAGTGCTCCCGGCCCCGCCACTGGTCGTGCGGGATCGGGAAGGAATCCAACACCTGCACGCGGAGCGACTGCGTCTGCTCGAAGACCTTCCAGGGGGCATTGGCGGAGTTCTTGACGAGCACCTGGCCGTGCGCCGACGGTCCCGGGTACTCCCACTGGTCGGTAGCCGCGAACAGGCGGCCGGCCTGAGTCGCGACCGCCATCACCTCGTTGTCGTGGGTGACCGGCGAACGGCCAGTCGTCGTCAGCGTCTGTCGTACCGCTGGGACGGTGTACGAACTCGCCGGACGGGCCAACGCCGAGCTCGCCCCGGTGCCGACGGCCCACGCGAGCCACGCCGCTCCGAGCGCCACCGTGACGATCCGTGACCGCCCGAGGCCCCGGTGTGTCGACGGCCGACGCGTCGACCGAGTATCAGCCGTTCTGAGTAGAATGTCAACCATGGTTGTCAATCTTGGCGTCCTGGGCGCGTGAGGCCCGAGCCGCCGGCCGGGACGCACGCGTCACCCACGACAGTGGAAACCCCCGAAGGCGACGTAAGTCTCGGCCGCGCGTTGCGTCGGGCATGGGTCGGCTATCAGCGCCGGTTGGACGATGAAATGGCCGCGGCAGGCTTTGGCGAGCGGCGCTTTCCCGACGCGCGCGTTCTGCGCATCTGCGCGCACACCACCGATGCGACGATCTCGCAGATCGGCCGGGAGCTCGGGATCACGCGCCAAGGGGCCGGCAAGATTGTCGCCCGCCTGCGCGGAAGCGGGTACGTCACCCTCGCGCCCTCCTCCAGGGACGCGAGAGAGAAGATCGTGACGCTCACCCCCCGGGCAGTCGCGTATCTCACCGCTCACCACCGGGCGGCGCGAGCGATCGAGCAGCGCTTGCGTACCGAAATCGGGGCTGACGGCTTCGAGGGCCTCTACCGAGTTCTCGACGGTCTCGGCGGCGACGAGCAACCGCGCATGAGCGACTATCTCCCGCGGCGCGGACCTCGACAGAATTCGGTGCGCGAGCCCGGCAGCGCTGCTCGTCGCCCAGCGGAGATGAGCCGCAACGCTTGGCCAGATGGTGGAGGCGAGCCAGCGGTGGAAGGGCGCTATAAACCGCTCCTATGTCGGAAAGCTTGGGCCCGGGCTCAACCTTCGCCGGATGCCAACTCGAGGCCGTCGCGGGGCGCGGGGGGATGGGCGTCGTCTTCCGAGCGACGCAGCTCGTGCTCCAGCGGTCGGTCGCGTTGAAGGCGATCGCTCCTGAGCTGGCCGCAGATGAAGGCTTCCGAGAACGCTTCCAGCGCGAGTCACATCTCGCCGCGTCGATCGATCACCCCAACGTGATCCCGGTCTACGAGGCCGGCGAGCTCGACGAGACGCTGTACTTGATCATGCGCTGGGTCGAGGGAACGGATCTGCGAACGCTGCTCACGACATCCGGGCGCGTGTCACCCAGCCGCGCGATCAAGCTGCTGCGGCCCGTGGCCTCTGCGCTGACTGCCGCCCACAAGCGCGGCCTGGTACACCGCGACGTCAAGCCGGCCAACATCCTGGTCGCGCGCGGCGACGAGGAGGACGACGACCACGTCTACCTGACTGACTTCGGGATCGCGCGCCGGACCGACGCCACGTCGGCCACGCGCACGGGCGTGTTCGTCGGCACCGTCGACTATACGGCGCCCGAGCGGTTCCAAGGTGGCAAGGGAGACGCGGCATCTGACATCTACTCCTTCGGCTGCGTGCTGTTCGAAGCGCTGACCGGGCACGTGCCCTACGAGCGGCCAACGAGCGTCTCGAGGATCTACGCGCACGTCGCCGACCCGATCCCGTCAGCGCGGGACGAGGTCCAGGAGGTTCCCGAGCAGCTCGACGCGATCATCGCCAAGGCGATGGCCAAGCGCCCGGAAGATCGTTTCGGGTCCGCGGGCGAACTCACGGCTGCATTGGGAAGTGCGCTGCGGGCCCTCGAACCCGCCGAGCGGGTCGCCGCTGCTCCGGAGCCACCGCCGGACGTGACCGATCTCCTGGTGCCCACGGTCATGACCGAGGGTGCCGTGACACATATCGAGTCGACCGCGACGACGAACGAACCGGCCGTGACACGGATCAAGCCAGCTGCGACCGTGGGCGAGCCGGCTGTGACACGGACCGAGCCGGCTGCGACCGTGAACGAACCGGCCGTGACACGGATCAAGCCTGCCGTGACGGTGACCGAGCCCACGGTGGCGAGCCCGCCCCGGGAGAGCCGTGTCGACGACGGCTCAGGTTCCGCACCGAGCTCGCGCCGCTCTCCGTTGCTTTGGTTGGCGCCGATCCTCCTGCTCGCCCTGACTGGAGTGCTCATCGCGACGCGCTCGGATGTTCGGACTCATGCCGGCAGGACCGGCGTGACGTCGACGCCCACAACTGGCTCAGCCGCCACCCAGGTCAAGCTCCAAGGCGGGGGCCTGACAGCAGGACAGACGGTCGGCGTCTCGAGCCTGCCTGGCTCGGTCTCGGTCGGGCGGCGGAACGTCTGGATCTCGCTGCCCGACCGCGGCGAGCTCGTCCGCTCCAACCTGAAATCGGGCACTCGGGCGCATCTTCCCGGCAAGCGGTCGTCCGACCGCGCTCGCGGCTGGGTCTCGCGCTCTGTGGGTGGCCCAAGCGGCCTCCCGATCGCTGGCCCAGTTCAATGGCGATAGCGGCGCTCAGGTCACAGCCGCCCGGCTCCCTGGCAGTCCCGTCGCAATCGCGCTCGATCAGCACGACAGCTCTGCTTGGGTCGCGGACTCGAGCGGCGCGATCAGTCATGTGGCTGTCGGGGGTGCAGTGATCGGGACGCCCGCGCGCAGCGATCCCGCCGCAACAAGCATCAGCTGGGGCGAGGGCTGGCTGTGGGCCGCCAACGGCGCCGCCGATGGACTCGTTCGGGTGAGCCTCGACACGAGCGGCTCGACGGCGGCGTTCCCTGCCGGTCAGCGCCCCGTTGCCGTGACTCTCGACCAAGGCGTGTGGATCGCAAATGCGAACGGCCACGTGACCCGATTCGATCCTCGACCCGGCAAGCTCCGAGTCAACGCCGATATCGCCGTCGCACCGGAGCTCGACGCAATCGCCGCCACGGACCCGGGCCCGTTCGTCTGGGCGATCAGCAAGAGCCAGAAGACGGTCTACCGGATCACGAGCACGGGCCAGCCCGCCGTGACGGGAACCATCGTGTTCAACAGCCCGCCCGTCGCGCTCGCCGTCGACGCACACTCGGTCTGGGTCGCAACGCAAGACCGGAAGGTCACCCAGATCCGATTCTGACCCAGCGTGTTGTGGTGTTAGTGGCCTGCGACGGTTGAGACGTAGGTGGCCACGGCCGTGATTTGGGCGTCGCTGAGCTGGCCGGTGAACGAGGGCATGCCGCCGCCACCGGTCCGCACCCTGTGGCTGACGGCGGCGGCGGTGGGTTGTAGCTGATCGAGGTTGGGGCCGAGCGCGCCGCTCGCGCCCGCAGCCTTGAGCGTGTGGCAGTTCCCGCACCCGGCGCTCGCGAACACGACGGACCCGGAGGACCGACCGGCCGCGCCGGAGGTGGTGTGCGCCGCCCCGGAGGTGGTGTGCGCCGCGCCAGGGGTGGTGTACGCCGCGCCAGAGGTCTTGCCGATCAGGCTGGACCCGGCGAACAGCAGCACGATCACGAGCGCCACCGCGATCCAGCTGACTCCGGCCAGGACACGATCGAGCAGCCGCAACATCAGGGCGCGGGAAACCCCGATTGATCGACATACCAGCCCACCGTCAGCATCCAGATATAGACCAGCAGCACGAACACCACACCCCCCGCCACCGGCACAGCGCTGCCGGGAAGGGTGCGCGAGCGAACGATCAGCACCTTCGCAGCGAACGCCCCATAGAACAGACACCCGAGCATCGAATGCAGCAGCACCCGCGTGCTGGAGTGCTGAAAACCGAGCTCGTACAGACACGCGTAGGCGACCGGCAAGCTGACCAGAAACGCGAGCCGGCCCGAGATCCGGTGCACCCCACCAAGCCACGACGGCGCGGCCCCCAACGGCAACCGGCCATACATCCACAGCGCCGACAGAACCTGGATCACCGCAAACCACAGCACGACCGTCGTGAGCCACACCTTCATCGTGATCGTGCTCGTGAACCCGAGCGTGATCGAGACATCAGACGACGGGCTGTGAGCCGCCCCGTAGATCCCCAGCGCCAGCGCGACCCCAGCCCCGACCAGCCCAATCACCAACAACCTCCGCACCGCAGGATCCGACCCCGGGACAGACCCCGCACCACGACCCTCCGAGACCACCTCTGGCAACTCTGACACGCCCAACTCACCCTCGCTCACACGACACAGCGATCCTAAACCGCAACCACACCCAACGCTAGGCCCACGCGCCAGCCAATCGACCCCCACCCGGACACTCGCCGGGCGCATGCAGCCAGTCCGTGCGAGGATACGGCGCATCCGGGAACGGAGCGGTCGCGCTGAAGCGTCCTGTTGGTAGAACAGCCTTCTCGCGGCGACGGGGAACCGAGGGCCACGGGAAAACCGAATGGAGAGGAGCTCACGCAATGCCCAAGTTTCTGACTCTCGCGCTCAGCACCGCTGCACTCCTGCTCGGCCTCACCGCCTGTGGCGGGTCGAGCAGCAGCAGCAGCACGTCCACCTCCTCCAGCCCGCCGGCGACTTCCTCGACCGGCACGAGTTCGACCGCAGCGCCCGCCCCAGCCGCGGCGGCCGGCGGCACGCTTACGCTCGCTGCAGATCCGAGCGGTCAGCTGAAGTTCACCAAGACCTCCCTGAGTGCGAAGGCCGGCAAGGTCACCATCCAGTTCACCAACGGCTCATCACTGGCGCACAACCTGACGGTCCAGCAGGGCACGAACGGGCCAAACGTCGGCGCCACACCCACCTTCCAAGGTGGCAGCAAGACACTCAGCCTCAATCTCAAGCCTGGCACCTACACGTACTACTGCAGCGTCCCCGGCCACCGCGCCGCGGGAATGGTTGGCACCCTCACCGTCACGTGATGACCGGTAGCCCGCACTGAGGCTCTGGAGCGCCCGTCATACCGGCCCTGGTGCGGCGCTCGGCGGTGCTGGTCGGGGCGATCACGCTCGTCGCGTTCGCCCTGCGCGTCTCGCAGATGAACCAGGGCCTGTACGGCGACGAGATGTGGACCTACGGGGATGTGGTTGGTCGCGGACTCGGCCAGGCCATCCGCACGGTCAACACGGGTGTCGAGAACAACCCGCCCCTGTTCTTCATCTTCGCCTGGCTCTGCGCCAAGCTCGGGGACCCGACGGTGTGGATCCGGCTGCCGTCGCTGATATTCGCGACGGCCACAGTGCCGCTGGTCTACCTGCTCGGTCGGGAGACCGTGGGGCGCAGGGCCGGCCTGATCGGCGCCGCGATCCTCGCCGTCAGCCCGTTCGCCACCTTCTACGCGGTCGAGGCGCGCCCGTACGCCACGATGGTCTTCTTCGTCGCCCTTTCCACGCTCGCGCTCGTCCGGGCCGTCAGGACGGGCTCCGTCGGTTGGTGGATCGGTTACACGCTGGCGGTCGCGGCCGCTGCCTACACGCACTACACGTCGATCTTCCTGCTGGTCGTTCAGGCTGCATGGTCGTTGTGGGTATGCCGGAACCGGCTGCGCGCACCGCTGCTGGCGGGCGCGGGCGCGGTGGCGCTCTACGCCCCGTGGCTCGGCCACGTGCAAGGCAAGGGGCTGAGCGTGTTCAGCGCGATCGAGCCGCTCGGCGTCACGAGGGTGCTGACCGACCTCGTGCGTCCTCTGCCCGGCTATCCGTACGCCTCGCTGAAGGAAATCCCCACCGCGCCGGGACTCGTGGTGCTGGCGCTTGCGTGCGGGTCGGGCCTGGTCTGGTGGCTGCGCCGGATTCAGGCTGCCCGGCGCGAGGCCCATCCGGTCGACGCGACGTCCCGCGCTGAGGGCCACGCGGCCGCTGCTTCCAGCCGCGCCAGGCCCGAGCGCCTCCTGATCGCTCTGCTGGCCCTCGCCACCCCGGTCGGTCTGCTGCTCTACAGCCTGCTGGTCACCGACCTCTGGACTGCGCGTGGTCTCTCCGCCTCGATGCCGGCCGCGGCGCTGGTGATCGGATTCCTGCTCGCCCAGCCACCCCCGGTGGCCAGGGCGGTGGCGATCACGCTCGTGCTGCTGACGTTGATCGCCGGCACCGTCAACTCGTTCGGATCGACCTACGCCCGGCCGCCGTTCCGCGAGGTTGCCGCTCAGCTCGATCGGCTAGCCGGCCGCGGCGACCCGATCCTGATCTACCCGTCGCTGTCGAACGTCTCCGCCTCGATCCGAGCCGAGCTGCACCGGCCGCATCTGGTGATCGAGGATCGCGCCGCGCGCTGGCCTGCGCAGGCTCCCCGCCGTCCCGCCTTCGTGGTGATCGACGAGCTGGTCGGGCGCGTGCTCCATCTGAAGTGGCCGCACCCATCCGGCTTCCAGCTGATTGCCGCGCGGAGCTATCCCGGCTTGGATCCGCTCACCGTTCTGAGCTACCGCCCCGACGGCTTGCGGTGAACGCCGCGACCTCGGCGCAGTGGCAGCCGAAGAAGAAGCCCAGAGAGACCGGCTCTGAGCCGGTCTGAGCTACTCGGCGCGCTTCTCCGCGCCTCAGCGGTTGCGCAGGTGGTCGGGCTCGGCCCGGTCCCACGAGCGTTCGCGCACGTGCTCCGGCTCAACGACGATCTCCCACTCTCGTCGCCCGTGGAAGAGAGCGAGGATCCGGTGACGGAGGACCGTGCCGGAGATGACCCAGCCGCGGTCCTCGTAGCCCGGGACGCGCAGGGCGACCCGGTGGGCCGTGTCGCGGTCGCGCGTCCAGGACATCCAGGAGATCCCTCCGGCGTCATTCCAGAAGTTCACCCCGCGGTGGACCGTCACCCGCTCGGGCAGTGCCACCAGGGCCTCCCGCTCCCCGGCCGTCATGACCAGCCCTCGGCCGGGCCGGTCGGCGAGCCAGAGCCGTCGCCACTGCTCGGCCGTGAGCGGCTGGGGATCGCTGTAGTGCCAGGTGTCGGCGACGGCGCTCCAGTAGTCCTCGTCGGAGAGGTCGGCCCCTCGCTCCAGCAGCAGCAACCCACGCTCGCGGTGGGCTGTGTGGCGAGACAGGTCGGCCCAGCTCGTGCTGCCCATGGCACTCCTCGGGTCGTTCGCGTCCGGCCAGCATCCCACGCGCCGCCGTGGAGGTCATCGCGCCGGACTACGGAACTCGCGCCCCGCGGCAATCAGTCCCCGATCCCCTACGAGCTTCGCTCGCCAGGAGGACCCCTTGCCCGATAAGCCTCCGCTCACCTTTAGAGTTCTCTGGTATGCGGGCGGACCCGAGCATGCGCCGAACCGTGTCATCGGACGTGACTACGTCGGCCGTGGTGACCGCCGTTCTCGCCGCTTTGGCACCCGAGGCCATCGCGCCGCACACGGTCCCGATAGAGCCATGGGCCGAGTAGGTGTGCCCAGGCCAGTACTACGATCATGGGCCCGTGACTGACGTCGTGCTCACCGACACCGCCGGATCGAACCTCTACCAAGTCCGTTGTGCGGGCGGCCTCACCGAGACCGTGGCCCTCTAACCAACGAGGGATCACCCGATGCCCGGCGAACCAGGAGACGTGCCACGTAAGCAGTCAGAACCGAAAGCGGTGGCCCGAGCCAAGCGCGATCAGGCCAAGCTCGAAATGCGCAATGGGCACCGACGCAGGGAAGGGTCGGTGCCTAGCGGCGTGCCCATCCGGCCGATCTCTGAGGAGGCCAGCGCCTCGCCCAGCCGTCCGTTTCCGCCTGAACTTCAGGGTCAAGCGGTGAAGAACGCCGGCGGGTGGGTGTATGACATCGACCCAGCCTTCCAGGGAACCGGCTCAATCCCACCCTTCCGCATTAGTGGGGCGTGGAGGATCGACGACACCGGCTCGCCGACCGGCGAGTTCGTCGCCAATCCGTACTATCGGCCGTCGTCGCCGAAGAGGAGGCGCTCGAGGCGTCGCCTCATCGTGGCTGGCTTCCTCCTCCTGAACGCGATCGTCATCCCCGGCCTGGTTGTCTTGCTGGTGTCGTACACGAAGGTCAACAAGCCGGTGCACGTCACTACATCCGCTGGCCCCCCCGCACGACGTGAGGCTTCCACCGCGGCCTCCTCGACGGCTGCGGGGCACCGCCGGCGCACCGGCTCTGTCGCCGCTTCATCGCCACCGCTACGCCTCGCGATCGTGACCACCGCACGGGTGTGGGTTTGCCTCGAGGACGAGCGCGGGCGCGTGCTCATCAATGGCCACATTTTCGATCCGGGCGTGGCAAGCGATAGTTTCGTCGCTCCCTCCTTCCGGATCTTTCTGGGCAATGCGGCGATCAGGTTCCGAATCAATGGGCAGCTCCGGAGCGTCCCATCAAGTCCCGATCCGGTCGCCTACAGCCTCACCCGACGGGGCATCCTCGCGCTTCCGACGCACGCCAAGGTGCCGTGCGCCTGACCCTGAGGGCATGACATGCGTCGTGGCTGGGGCAAAGGCACAAGCCTGTCATCGCGCGGGAAACCCAGCGCGACATCGACGTGCTCAGCGTGGCAGTCGCCGGCGTCGCCGCCGCAGAGCCCCCTCGAGCGGACCGTCTCCAGCCGCCAGCGGTCTGCGCTGAGGCAGATGGTCTACCGGCGGTCAGGATCCGAACCGCGGCTATTGGCAATAAAGTATGGTAGGGCCGTGTTCAGCGAGGCTCCCGCGACAATCGCCGATCACCGCGCCGCATCGCTCCCTGTCAGCGCCACCGTGGCCGGGCTGATGCTGCGGCCAGCGTCGTGGCAACCGCCGACCAGCCCGCGCTCGCCTGCATCCGCGCCCGGAGAGATCGGCGATGAGTGATCCAGGCGCACCCTGGGGGCAAAACTGGCTTCAGGGCGCAGAGCACCCGACGTCCAATCGACCACCGAATGGTGAAGCCATGAACGAACCCCACACGGACGCAGCGCCCGAGTCGCCGCCGCTGCCGACCGCAGACGAACCCGACGAGCTCTTTTGCGTCGACTGCGAACTCTCGGGAGTGCTACTCGATAACGTCAAGGTCAGCGGTGATTCGGAGCTGACACGCGGCCGGATCAGTATTCACGTGAGGGCCAAGACCCTGGCCGGCGCGGTCGTGAGTGCATCCCAGCTGCGACCCGAGGACCTGCTCCGGATAACGCTCCGACCGCTGGCAGCCTGGCAGGTCGGCGAGCAGCCCGTCGCCACCAACACCGAACAGCGAGTGAGTGCCGCCATGAGCGGCGTCCAGGCAACCGGCGACAGCCGGCGCAACGACGTCGATCCCTGAGTCATCGATGCGTCACGCTCGCGCAGTCAGGCGACAATGCGCTGGTCGTGATCAGGTTCGAGATGATCGCGGGCACCCAGACCGTTCGCCGATCCTTCAGGCGAGGAGTATCGAGAGCAACACCTCCACGCCGATCCGCCTCGTCTCGACCAAGTCCCAGCAGCGTTCGGCGCCCTGATCGATGAGTGCATCTACAAGGCACCGGAGGCCCGTCCGCTACCAGCGAACCTCCGCGACGAACGCCTCGGGGCCTAGATGAGTAGTGCCACGCGGTTATGCGATGTAGCAGGCGAGGTTGCGGCTGGGGCGGCCGAGTTGGTGGTTGAGCGAGACGGCGGCAGCGAGCGCGGCGAAGCGGGCGCAGAGGCGGACGCGGAGGTTGTCGAGGGTTCGGGCGCCGTGGCGTTCGAGCGTGAGGATGTCTTTGCAGGTCTGGAAGATCGACTCGATCCGTTGGCGGATCGGCGCGAGATGCGGGCCGCGGGCGTGCTCGTCCTTGCGCCGTGGTCGCATGATCGTCGCGTCGAGCGCGGCCAGTTCGGTCTCGAAGTCCTTGCCGCGGAAGTTCTTGTCACCGATCAGGATCAGCATCTGTCCGGGTGCTCGCTCGCAGCGGGCGACCATCTGCACGCAGACGAGCTTCTCGTCGACCTTCGGGGAGGTGAGCGCCAATGCTCTGGGGGTGCCATCGGGCGCGAACAGGGCGTGCAACCTGAATCCCCAGAAGTAGCGGCTGTGGCTGGCGCAGTAGCCGTAGTCGGCGGCGTTGGAGAGCGCGTCGGCGAGGCTGGAGCTCCCGCCGCGCTTGACCGTCTCGCGGGAGCGCGCGCACTCCACCGGTGTGGAATCGACCAGCAGCAGATCATCGACAGAACCCGGGGCTCTGGCGCGCGAAGTGCGCGATCAACGCTTCGATCTGAGGCGAGAGCCGCAGCCGGCGTTTGTGGAACGCATCGCGCGCGGGCAGCTGCGGGAACAGGTGCACGAGCCGTCTGGCGGCGACCGCCAAGAACCGGGGATCGGACGGGATCCCCATGATCGCCTGCGCGACGCACAGGGTGACGATCTCCGCGTCGGTGATCTTGCGCCGCGCGTTCCCCGCACGTTTGGGCAGGAAATCGTCCGCGATGCAGTAAACAACTGTGAGCAGCAGGTCGAGGTTGGCGTCCATCGAGGCCCTCCCAAGGGTCGGCGCTGGGTATTGAGCACCGCCGACTTCGACCTGCGCTGTTATGTCCCCTTCAAAGCCACGACCCCGCCGCACGCCGTGGCACTACTCATCTGAGATGGATGCCAGTGTCAAGGGGTCGATCGAGATTTTGTTTGTTGGTGGTCATGGTGGTGGTGGGTGTTGCTGGGGTCGGGCGACCGGCGCGAGGTCAACGACGACTGTCACTCTGAGATACGCGGGTCGGGACCGCAGGACAGTGTCCGGTCGTGAGTTGCCTCGAGCTAGGGTCGCGAGTCGGGATCGCATAGATGAATCGAGGGTCTTCCGGGACGACACGCCGGTCGCTCGACCCCAGCACAGCGTGGGTTCGTTAGGCAATATGGATTGACCGTCCGTCCGGCCCGAGCGGTAGAAGGGGCCGGTCCCCCCACGCGTGTGTGGGGGTGATGGTCATGCCGCGCGGCTGGTACCCGCGCGGCGGCCCACAACCGCATATTGGAGGAACCAGCCATGGCGAAGGCTAGAAGCCTGGTCGGCTTGGACGTGCACGCGACAAAGATCGTCGCGGCGGTGCTCGATGCTCAGACCGGTGAGCTTAAGACGTTCGTGATGGACGGCGATAGCGCTGGCGCGGCCGGGTTCTGCGCCGGGCTGCCGAGACCAGTCCGCGCGGCGTATGAGGCCGGGCCGACGGGGTACGGGCTCGCGCGGGATCTGATCAAGCGTCGTGTGGAGTGTGTCGTGGCGGCGCCGTCGAAGATCCCGCGTGCGTCGGGGGACAGGGTGAAGACTGATCGTCGGGACGCGGAGCACTTGGCGCGGTTGTTGTTGGCGGGGAAGTTGCACCCGGTGCGTGTTCCGGGCGATGAGGAGGAGGCGCTCAGAGATCTTGTGCGTGCGCGGGAGGCGGTCCGGATGGATCTGATGCGCTCTCGTCATCGGCTTTCCAAGCTGCTGCTCCGACACGGGATCCGGTTCGATGATGGGCACGCGTGGACCGACCGTCACCGTCAATGGCTGAACGGGATCGTGTTGGAGTGGCCGGCGGCGCAGGCGGCGCTGCTGGATTGTCGTGGTGCGATCGATGCGCTCGCTCACAGACGCGACCGGCTGGAGCGCGAGATCGTCGCGTTGCTGCCGAGCTCGCCATGGAGCGTGCAGGTCGGGCGGCTGCGGTGTCTTCGTGGCGTTGACACGCTGACCGCGGTCGGGTTGTGCGCCGAGATCGGCGACTTCGAGCGGTTCGCCCGCGCCGAGCAGCTGATGAGCTACCTCGGGTTGGTGCCGTGCGAGAACACGACCGGTCAGCAACGTCGGCTCGGGTCGATCACGAAGACCGGATCCGAGCATTAGGCGGCAACGGCCTCCTGCTGGTCGCGGGTGGTCAGGGGCTGGTCGGTCATCGCGGCCCACAGGAACCCGGCGAGCTCGCGGGCGACAGCGACGGTCGCGACGGTCGAGCGTTTGCCGTGGTCGGTGAGGTGGCGGTAGCGCTGGTGCAAGCGGACCTGCGCTTGCCAGGCGCGCTCGTCCGGTTCGGGTCCGCGATCGGGTCGGCGGGGCGTGTGGCGGTAGGACCAGGCGGTCTCGATCAGCAGCCGGCGAGCGTGCGTGTTCCCGGCCTTGGTGATGTGCCCGCGGTGGCGCTGCTCGCCGCTGGAGTACTCCGACGGGACGATCCCAAGCCACGAGCACAGCTCGCGCGGGTGGCCGAAGCGGGCGAAGTCGCCGATCTCGGCGATCAGCCCGAGCGCGGTGCGGGTCGAGATTCCGCGGAAGCGGACGAGCACCGCGACCTGAGCCTGCCAGCGCTCGCCCTGCGCGATCCGCTCAAGCTCGGCGTCGAGCGCGGCGAGCTGCCGGTCCAGCCCGTCGAGATGGATCAGCATCTGCTCAAACGCCCGGTGCGCGAGCTCGTCAGCCAGGCGCTGGCGGGCGATCCACGCGCGATGCATCTTCGTCCACTGCGTCTTGCCCTCACGGTAGATCCGCCCGTGTCGCAGCAGCTGCTTGGAGACACGGTGACGCGCCGCCGTCCTGGCGCAGCGCAGATCGTCGCGGCAGCGCATCAGGTCCCTGAGGCCTTCGGTCTCCGACGTCGGTGGCTGCACGAAGGTCAGCTCGCCGGCGCGGTACAAGCGCACGAGCTTCTTCGCGTCGCGGCGGTCGGTCTTGACGCGGTCCCCGGCGCGAACCGGGATCAGCGACGGCGCGACAACGTCGCACGCCACCCCGAGACGGGTCAGCAGTCGGTACAGGTCGAACCCGCCGGGTCCGGCCTCGTAACAGACCGCCAGACCCTCGGGGCCGCCGAGCCGGTCGATGAACCGGCCGACCGCCCGCTCGGTCGTCTCGATCCGGTGCAGCTCCGGCTGCCCGCCACTCGGCGGCAGCGTCGCGGCGACGATCGACAGCTTGTGCTGATCAATCGACACCCACAAGCGGACATCACCAGGGTGGATCGACGATGTAACGTCAGGCATGGGCTGGTCCTCCAAACAAGTCGTATGCGGCGGCCGAAGCGGCCCTCAACACCCGCGAGGCTAACCCGCGATACCTGCGACGTGCGAGGACCAGCCTCATGCATCCAT
>CAVYQU010000011.1:0-921382 GCA_963770805.1 uncultured Solirubrobacterales bacterium
CACAACGAAAATGTAACGGAGCAACGACGCTCGCTCGGAGCGAAGCAGAGCCTCGCTTCTCGCTGAGCTGAGGGGCGTTCGCCGAGCTTGTGCCGGGCGCCCCGCGGGCCCGCGTCACTAGTCCGGGGCGAGCGGCCACGTCCGGGCTGCCCGCCGAGGCACTGTGGATAGTCTCTTGTCGCCCGGAGTGTGACGTGTCCCTCCTAGGAACCAGCTCGGCTTTCGAGGCTCCCGGTTGCCTGGCCGACCTCGATCAGGTGCCCGTCCGGGTCACGGACATAGCAGCGAATCTCGCGCCCGTGATCCTTCGGTTCAGTGACAAACCTGGCGCCGCGCTCACTCCAATCCTCGTAGACCTTCGCGATGTCGGCCACGCGGATGTTGAGGAAGCTGCTCACTAGGTCCGGGTTGCGGGGCGCCTCGAGAGTCACCGCCGGCTTGTCATCAGTCGGTCCACCACCGACGTTGATGATGACCCAGCCGTTAGCGAGCTGAACGATCGTTGGCTCGCCCTCCATCACGAGCTCGTCGCCGAGCACCTCGGTGTAGAACCGGCGGGAACGCTCGACGTCGTTGGAAACGATGAAATGCGTCAGAACTATTCCTTCTTTCGGCGCCGGGAACTCGGCCATCAGGAGCCTCCTTGGGGCGGTCACTTCGGGCGCACGATCCTCGCAGCTCCGGACCCAGGCGGCTGTGCCTTCTGATCGCGAGCGTCCGGCACGTTCGGCTCGGCGACCTAAATGCGCAACTCCGCGGTACCACGACAGGCGAGGGTGTGCAACTAGCGCGCTGTCGCCGAAGGAGTCGTCAGATCCGAGGCCGGTCGGATTGCCGGAGCGCTCGTCGTTGACCTGCGTGTTTTCCGCGCGCGTCGGGGAACGGGAGGCCGCACAGGAGATCCACGTCGACCGGGTTCAGCTCACGGCGTCAGGTTCGACTCCGCGATGCGCTTCAGCGCCGTCCGGTCCAGCTTCCCAGTGGCTGTGCGCGGCATGTCGTCGAGGACCACTATTTCCTCCGGCGCCTTGTAGCCAACTCTCTCGCGGGCGAACCGGATGAGCTCTTGGCTGCTCGGGCGGTCGCTGTCTTCCCGGAGCCTGATGTAGGCACGGACGCTTTCGCCATGGACAAGGTCGTGAATCCCGATCACTCCAGCGCTGGCAACGCTGGGGTGCTCGAGCAGCGCGCCCTCGACCTCCTGCGGGCAGATGTTCGAGCCGTCGTGGACGATGATCTGCTTCTTGCGACCGCAGAAAAAGAAATAGCCGTCGTCATCGACCCGCATCACATCGCCGGAGTCGAGCCACCGGTCGCTGAACGCCTTTGCCGTCGCGTCCGGGTCACGCCAATAGCCGACGGTCAGCGCACGAGTCTTGATCCAGAGACGGCCTTCCTCCCCGGGCGCCAACTCCTCCGCCCGGTTGCCTCGTATTGAAAGCGAGACCGCGGGGACCACCCGGCCGACGGAGCCGACCTTGATGACGCCGTCGGGAGGGCTCACTGTCACAAGTCCTGTCTCGGTCAGACCGTAGGCCTCGTCAATCGCGAACTCGCTCAACGCAGTGAATTCCCGCTCAAGCTCAGCGGAGACCTTGTCTCCTGCCGCACGGCAGAGTCGCAGTGATGCGAAATCGTCCTTGCAGGCACCGTGGTCGCGCGTGAGCGCGACTAGGGCAGAAGGAAGCATCGACAACACAGTCGGGCGGTCCTCGCGAAGTAACGGAAGCAATTCGTCGCCATCGAAGCTCTCGGCCACGAGTACGCCGGCCCCCGCGCTCAGAGCTGCGAACGCGACGTAGAAGGCGCCGATGTGGGATAGCGACGAGCCGGCGAGGAGGAGATCGTCCGGGCCAAGCTCGAGACCGGCCGCTGCGGTCGCGAACATCCAGCCGAGCGTCTCGTGGGTATGGGTCACCCCTTTCGCCGGTCCCGTGCTTCCCGACGTGAAGAAGATGGCGGCAGAGGACGCTTTGGAAGGAGGCGGCAGACGCGAGGGTGGTTCATGGCCAGCAAGCAACTCGTCGAACGTCGGACTGTGTTCGCTCCCTGTTCCGTAGGTGATTCTGCCCAAGGGAAGCTGCGGGACTCGCTCGCTGGCAGCCAGATCCTCGTTACGCTCTACGTGCGCCAGCAGGGCACGCGCTTCGCTGACCGCAAGAGCGTGATCGATCTCGGGCGCCATGTAGCGGTAGTTCAGAGGTGTTGCGACGAGGCCTGCTTTGAAGCAGGCGAGGTAGTAGACGATCAGGGCAGGTCGGTTCGGCATCAGCGAAGCGACGCGATCGCCCGGCTCCAGCCCAAGTCCGAGCAGGTTCACTGCGAGGCGACCACTGAGTTCGTCAAGCTGGCGCCACGTCCAACGCGTACCCGAAGAGATCAGTGCGAGTCGGTCCCCATCGACCTCGAGACCGGTGCGCAGCAGCTCGCAGGTCTCTGCCGGCCTCTCCAAAGCCCTTCCGACGTGCGCCGCCCCGGTTGCCGCGTGCGCCGAGCTCATGGTGCGCTCAGTCTAAGCGCCCGCGATACCTCCGGACAACCACCCCTGCGCCGGGCCGGCTCGCGATCGTTTCAATGCGGCGCGGATTTGACCCGTTTACGGTCGCGTTGTCGCCAACTCGATGGTGGGCTCCACGACGTCGGATCAGCCGAAGCAGTCGTCCGCGGGAGCTCTCACTGGGTGCTGCTGACACGGCGCAAGCGCAAGGCCTGACGGATCGCTTCATCTGGGTGCTCACCCGGCTCGTAAAGCGGCAATAGCAGTGCTCGGCTAACTTTGATGATGTCCACCGACGAGAGGAACGGAATGGCAAATCCGGTCGTACATTTCGAGGTAGTGGGCAAGGACGCCACGACGCTCATGAAGTTCTATGGCGAGGCCTTCGGCTGGCAGCTGGAGGACGTGATGGAGGGCTCGTACTACATGGCCAACACGGGCGGCGAGGGCGACATCCCCGGCGGCATCGGTGCCGCGCCCGACGGCGGCTCCGGGCACGTGATGTTCTACGTGCAGGTCGACGACCCTGCCGCGGCGCTCGAGAAGATCAAGTCGCTCGGTGGCAGCACCGTAAGCGAGCCGATGGATGTGCCCGGCGGACCAACAATCGCACACTTCGCCGATCCGGAGGGCCACGTCGTGGGGCTCGTCAAGGGAACGTAGAAGCGATCTTCACACCGGCGGCCGCATCCCGGCTCGTGCCAAGGCGCGGCCGTAGATGAGCGTGGCGCTCCTAGGGGCAGAGCACGACCAAGTGCAAGTCCTGTCCGATGGTCTCCGTGTCCGTGAAGCTGGTAAACAGTTGCCCTGAACGTCTCGTGCGATGCGGCGGCCGCCACCGCGATCTGAGCTTTGGCTTGGTCGCCAAGGCGATCGCGCGCCGCAGCGCCGTCTCAGACGCAAAAGCGATCGCCAGCGTGATGCTCGCGTGCCGCGCGAAGCGGGCGTCAAACTGGGCCGCGGACGGAAACGTGCGACATCGCAATAGCGGGTCAGCTGACCTTGTACTTGATGTGCGTGACGCCAGGCGCGTCGACGGCTCTGATTTGCTTGAGCTTGACGACGCCGTGCCCGACCCCGTCGAACAACCGCTCGCCGGCGCCCATGATCATGGGAGCGATCGATATGTCGATCTCGTCCACCAGTCGCGCGGCTAGGTACTGGTCAACCACCGATCCGCCGCCGGCGAGCCAGACGTCCTGCCCTCGTGCGGCGTCCTTCGCCTGCGCTAGTGCGGACTTGATCCCGTCGCTGACGAAATAGAACGTGGTGCCACCCTCCATCTCCAACGGCTCGCGCGGGTGGTGGGTAAGGACAAACACGGGATGGTGGTAGGGCGGGTCCTCGCCCCACCAGCCTCGCCACGACTCATCCGACCATGGTCCCCGAACGGGTCCGAACATGTTGCGGCCCATGATCGTGGCGCCAATGTTTGCACGGCGTTCCTCCACGACGGCAGAGCTCGCGTTGACCTCGCCTCCCTCTTCGCCATGCATCTCTCGAAATTCCTTTAGCGGAAAGAACCACTGGTGCAGCTCCATCCCGCCCACGCCGAGGGGGTTCTCCTCGCTTTGGTCGGGGCCGCCGACGTAGCCGTCCAACGACATCGTGATGCTCAGTCTCAGCTTGCTCATGTCCACTCCCTTGCGTGTCTGATGTTCCCGCTCTGACAGACCGCCGGAGGAGCCGGGACTCATCGGACGGAGACTCCCCATCGAGGTGAGACAGCCGTCCGAGCCGGAGGCGCTGCCTTCCGCGCTTAGCAGGTGCCGGCGGACCCGCAGCCTCAGACCTGCTCCCAGAACTTGCGGGTCTCCGAGTCTGTCCGGCAAGTGCCTGTGGCGCGTGCCCTGGTTTCATGAAAACGCGCTACTCCAGGTCGACGGTCGCGACGACGACCCGGCCGACGACGGCGCTGGTTGCGCTGCTGGCGAATACCGGGTCTGTTGCATCGCGTGAGGCGAGCCCTGCCTTCGTGTTCGCGCAGGCATTTGTCGCTGAGGGCAAACGCGTCGCTGCTTCTGTCCGAAGGCAGCAGTCCGGGCGATGTCAGCGAGACTGCTGCTCTTGTGCTCGCTACACAGGAGTTCGTGGCTAACGGTGGAGGGCGGCCGTGGTCGGCGCCGCCACAGTGCTGCATCGTCGGGGCGGACGGGCAGTCGTGGCCATGTCGGTCGGCGTGGCTGGTGGCGTTCCAGAGCAGCAGTGTCAGATAGTCCGATTGCCTCGATCGAGACCGCTGCAAATAGCCCAAAGGACCACTTCCCTCTGCGCCCCGGCAAACGGACTGACCCATCGGTTATCCGGATTTGGTGTCGTCTGATCCGACTGTCTTCCTTCCGTCGCTCAACTCGTCGAGCGCCGTCTCTCTTGACAGATTCGCCCGTGAGCCAGCTTTGGCCCTCAGCCCGTTGGTGCGTTTGGGTCATGCGCGATCAGCCGGAACGCGGCCGTCGTCCGCGCGACGCGCCGGGGTGCTCGGACACCGCGGCTGCTGCCTGCGGGTCTCAATCCTCCCCCTGGACACCGGTGTAGCTGGGAGCGATGGCTTGAGCGGGCGTGAGCCCGAAGCCGATGTTGCGGCCGTAGAGATCCATGGCGAGGGCCTGGGCCATGCGCGGGGGCGTGACGGCAATGCCCTGCTTGGTGGACACGACCGCAATCGCTGTGTGACGGGAAGGCGAGTACATGGTGAACGACTCGTAGCCGGGAATGCTGCCGTCTTTGCCTATGAACCCACCGGTCTCGATGAACCCCAGTCCTTGGCGCCAGCGGCCTGGTCCAAGGTAATGGTCGGGGAAATTAAAGCGGATCATGCCGCGCTGTGCCTCTCTCCAGACCGCCGGCTTGAGCAGGGCACCGGTCCCCAAGGCCCGAATCCAGACGGCCATGTCCGAGAGCGTGGAGACCATGGCCCCGGACGCCCCGACGCACGAGGTGTGCAGGGCGGTGGCGTCATCCGAGGCAACAACCGGCGTTTGGACCGTGGCGTTTTTCCCGCTGGCCACGTACCCGTGGGTGAAAGGCGCGCTGAGGCCGGTGCCCGAGGTGGGAAGGAGCGTGCGGTGTAGGCCGAGGGGTCCGGCGATGCGCTGCTGGATGGCCGTGCTCACGTGCTGCCCCGTGGTTAGCTCCACGACGCGCCCCAGCAGGTCGACGCCGTAGTTGCTGTAGAACCACTTGGTGCCGGGCGGCGCGACCGAAGGCTGCGACGCGCCAGCCGCCAGGGCGTCCTTTTCGGTGCAGCTACCGGTGACCAGCTTTTGTTGGCCGGCCTCCGTGGCCAGAAGGCCAACGTTGAGACCGCTCGTCATGTTGAGGAGCTGTCGGATCGTGATCTGGCTGCCGTTGGGCACGCCCGCCACCCACTTGGAGATGTGGTCGTCCAGCGACACCTTGCCCTCTCCTACCAGCTGGAGGATGAGGTTCTCCGTGAAGGCCTTGGTCTGGCTGGCGATCTTGAACTGCATGTCGGTTCTGAGCGGCTTCCGGGTCTTGAGATCGGCGACGCCCGTCGCGCTGACGAACGTTCCCTTCGGGCTCCAGATGCCGACAAGGACTCCGGGAGCGAGAGTCCTGTTCTTGAACTGACGGACGGTCCGCTCGACCTTGGCAAGCGTCCGCGGTGGAAGAGGACCGCTCGCGGCAGGCCTAGCGGCCCGCGACACAGCCCTAGCCCCGTTTGGCCCGAATGCCGACGCTCCCACGAACAGGGCCACGACTAGGCCAGAGGCGCAAATCGATCGCACCAACCGTCTATGAGTCCGAACCACACCATCCAGTTCGCCCATGCGCTCCGCTCCTCACGGTCCAGTACCAATACGGGACCCTCGATGCAACGGGCGCGCCAGCCGGCCCAGGCTCGCCCCCGGTAACGCCACCCTACACGCACGGCCGAGTCGTGGCCAATACTGCAGTTGCGCGACCATCGATCGGACCAGCAGACCTGACCGCGAGCGTCTAACTCTCCGTCGGCACGCCCGTAGGCGTCTGCCCGACTAGCGCATTGATCGAGTTTGGGCAGTCTCGACCGCGCTGCCCCATTTGAGCAGAGCCGGCCACGCTCGGCATGACGCATCCGCTGCCGCTATCCGCCGATGCGGCGGTGTCGGCGTGTTCCCCGGGGGGGGGGTGCGTCGAGGTGGCGCCCTCTGCCGTGAGCCGGTAGAGCGGGTGAGTCAACGATCTGCTCTCGAAGGGAGGGAGCGATGTCCTCTGAATTGTTGCTCGACGCCGCCGGCCGGCGGCGCTCACCCGCTGCGATGCCCGGCCACAACGCCGGGCACGCGCCACGGAACAAGGGCCGCGTGTACCCGGCCGATCCACCGACGGTCGACGAGATCGTCGCAGTCATGCGCCAAACCCCGCCTGACACGCACGGGCTCAGGCTCCGGGCGCTGATCGTGGTGCTGTGGCGCGGCGGACTGCGGATCCAGGAAGCGCTGTCGCTGATCGAGTCCGATCTCGACCCGCGCCGAGGCTCGATCCTGATTCGCCGAGGCAAAGGGAACCGTCGCCGGGAAGTCGGGATGGACGGCTGGGCGTGGTCAGATCATCTCGCGCCATGGCTCGCTGCCCGTGTCGAGCTGCCGGTCGGCGCTGTTCTGCGTCATCGACGGGCCCACGCGCGGCCGGCCGTGATCAGCGACCGCCGCGCGCGGCGAGCTGCGCCGGTACGCGCTCGCGGCCGGCGTTCGGCGCAGGTTCGCGCCTCATCAGCTGAGGCATGCGCATGCTGTCGAGCTCGCACGCGAAGGCGTGCCGCTGCCGGTCATCCAACGGCAGCTCGGGCATTCGTACGTCTCCACAACCAGCGTGTATCTGCAGGGGATCGACGTCGAAGAGATTATCGGCACGATCCACGCGCGGCGAGCGCCGATGATGCACGTCAGCGCCGGCCTCGAACTCTGAGGCGAGGGCCGTCGAAAGACCGGGTCGGGGGAGGGCCGAGGGGCTCTTCCCCGGCCGGCGCGCGCTTGGACGCTGCTCCTCTTCGCGAATGCGGCAGCGACCCCGACCACGGGTGTGTGGCCGCTGTTGCTCAAATGGGGCAGCGCGGTCGAGACTGCCCAAACTCGATCGAAGCGGCAGAGCGCGTCCTTGTCGCTGAGTGCGCCTGCCTCGTCCAACTCAGCGCTGACGCCGGGGCGCCGATGCTCCTAATACTGCTGGGTACGCCCGGCGTCGTCCGGTGCCTCGCGGGCGTCACACGATGCTTGACCGTCGCCCCGCTTGCGCTGTGCCTGCGACGTTCAGATCTGGAAGGAGGCGCGCCAGCCTACGGTCTGCGCATCGGCCGCTCTGCAACTCACGTCCCAAAACCCCCATCCGGGAGGTCCGGCCATCCGCTGCGCGCACTGAAATTGTTCGCCGTTGATCGTGAACGGGTGCCTGTGTGCGCCGCCCTCGTAGCCCTTGATCGCCGCGCGTGCAAGCGGACATGAGACGCGCGTGACTCGCACGTCGCTGATCGTTCCGTCGCCGACCCCGGGGTAGACGACGAACGATCCCGGGCAGGTGCCTGGCCAGTACAGCCCGCCGATGATCTGCGCGGCGAGTGCGCCCATCGCGTTCTGCCCCGCCTGTTTGGGGTGATACGACCCATTCTTTCGGTCGATCGCACTGAGCGGGTTGATCCATGGCTTCGACGAGCAGACCTCATGCCGTGAACCCGTTGCGGGCTCGAACAGGTTGGGGTCCACAGGCGAGATGCCGGCGGAGCTACCGGATGTGACGTCGACGAACGTCAGATGCACGCCGTTTGGATGCTGGCGGTTGACCTCGGCCACATTCGCGCCCAGTGTGGCGTTCAGGTCGCCGGCCAGACCGCGCAGCTCGTCGGCATCCGTAGGCGTCAGATGGCCGCATCCGAGCACCCGAGCTCTGGCAGACCACAGCGACGGCTTCTCGATCAGCTCCGGGTAGCCAAGCACCAGGATGTTGCCCCCGCGGACCACGGCCTGGTTTGCGACGTTCCTGAGAAACGCGCCGTAACCTCGCCCGAACTCCGCGATCCGCTTGCGCAGGAGGGCATCTCCGGGGCAGCTGAGCCGCAAGGCGGGCTTAGTGACACACTGGACGATAACGCCGGCTTCGCCGACGTCGTCGCCGCCGAACGTGAAGCTGACCAGGTCAAAGCGTCCCATCGACGGGTTCCACTCCGCCGGCAGCGTCACGCTCTTGAGGTAGTACTTGATCTTCTTTGAGTCAAAGAACTGGGCGGTCGTCGCCCCGGTGCAGGCAGTGAAGGTCGGCGAGGCGAGCGCGGGCTGTGTCTTGCCGAGGCCGTCGTGGGCGGCGAACGGCCAAGCCTCGGAGCCCGAGCCCGGTCGAGCCTGAGCGCAGTGACCGGTGGCGTGCGGAAGCCCTTCGCCCGATGAGTAGGAATCGCCTGCGGCCAGCCAGCTCAGCCTGCGCGCCGCCTGCGCCGGTGCTGCTATCACTGCGCAGCTCGCCGTCACGACGGCGAGCGTGCCGAACAGCAGATGACGCCCAAGGATCAGCTTCGGCCTGCTTGACCGCGAGCTAAGCTCGCCTTGCTTGCGTGCCCAGCACCGCCTGAGTCGACCGCGGGCGCTGACAGCTCTAACACTCATCACTCTGCAACACCCCCTTCGACGTGCGGCCCTGGGTTCCGATTCTAGGGTTCCGATTCTAGACCGCGTCGAGGCCGATCAGGCACCGAACGCCGGCGCCGCGATTATGCGGGCCATCGGTCAACGTGGCTGCTCTTCATTTTCTTTCTTCTCAGCGACTGTCGAGGCGCCTCCCAGCTTGAGTGCTGCTTGGGGCTATTTGCAGCGGTCTCGATCGAGGCAATCGGACTATCTGACACTGCTGCTCTGGAACGCCACCAGCCACGCCGACCGACATGGCCACGACTGCCCGTCCGCCCCGACGATGCAGCACTGTGGCGGCGCCGACCACGGCCGCCCTCCACCGTTAGCCACAAACGCCTGGACAGCAAGCACAAGAGCAGCAGCATCGCCGGCACCGCCGGACTGCTGCATCAGGCGTGGAGCAGTCAGGGAAACCGCTGAACCCGGCCAGCTCGGGCCGCAGCCCCGTTTTGGTCATGCGACGAGCATGTCGCCGGCGGCGGCCTCAGTCTCGGAATGCGCGGATCTTGGGCCCGTCCGGCCTCGGTGCTGATCGAGCAGCGGTCGGCGGACCGCAGGGCCCCGCGTGCCGCGCATTGCAGGGGAACCGGGAGCACGCGTGAGATGCTCGTCGCGGAATCAGAGCAGGGCTCGCGCCCGAGTGAAGCGGGACTGATTGTGGTGCTGGCCGGCGGATTCCGGGTCAACGACGCAGGTCCGCCCGCTGCCGACACGGCCGCGGTCCAGAATGGGCCGATGACCGAGATCGCGATCGATCAGCTCCTCGCGGACATGCCGGTCGAGCCTGGCGCATCCGAACCCCAAGCGTGTCAAGCATTACGTCGCGCAGGATTCAGGCGCGACGCGCCGGTTGTTGTCCCGGACCCACGACGGATTGTTGTTGGCCGACGGCTACCACCGACTTGAGGCGGGCGCGACGCCGAGGTGCGAACTTCGATCCGCACGGATATCTGTGCGGGATCCCGGAGCCATGCTCTCCGCTACGCCGCTGAGATAGCGTTCGGCCGACGTAAACGACCACTGCGCGTTCGGGAGTGCGTTATGTCCTATACCGTGGATTTCGACACCGTTTCGACCGTCGGTCTGGAGTCCTCGCCGGTCGCGGCCGCGCTCGCTGGTCTGCGGGCGCACGAGGCTCGCTACTTCAAGAATAAGTACGACCACGTCTTCACGGTGGAGCCTGCGAGTGACGCTAAGACGACCATCGACTGGGTGCACCGGATTCTCAAGGAAGAACGCGACATCGTCATCTCCTCTCGCCCTCTCGAGGCTACGGCCTTCCAGGTCGAGAACATCCGAATCGCCTACGTCTTCTACGAGAACGGTCTGTCGATCAACGTGATGTACACCGTCGACGACCCCAAGAAGCGGGCGGTCGGGTTCAAGCTCTCCGAAGGGATGGAAGTCCCCACGGAGCTCGCCTCCCGGTTCAAGTTCGCGAGCCAGAAGTCGAAGCTGGCCGGAACGATTCGCGGTTCCTACTTCGCGTTCAAGAACGAGTACTGATCCCCCGGACCGGCTCGGCGAGGTCAGTCATCTCCTGCCGGTCCCTTCAAGCATCTCCCGAGTCTTGTCGTCAACGTCCGCCACCGGATCCCCTTGTCCTGGGGTAGGTAGCAGTTCATCGCGACCTGGACCACAGCGGTTGCACCAACGCAACGAAGCAGGCCTCGGCGACGGGAAGCCGCTCGGACCTCCTACTCGCCACCAGCGAGGCTCGCCACGCCGTCGACCGCGACGTCGTCGTGAGCGTCGTCCGAAGCACCCGCTTTCGCGCGGCGGCGCGTTCGCGCAACCGGTCGAGGCGGGACCGAGCCCGTGGCCCCGCTTCCATGTCGCGAGAGGTCTCTTGGCGGCGGTCGTCAACGCCCCGCTCCTCGCCAGCAGCAGGGCAGTCGGCTTTGGCGCTCAGGCCGGGCGAAGGCGATCGTCAGCCGCCGCGCCAATCCCCGCCCACGCGCCAGTGCCTGGTCGCCGAAGCAGTCGCATCTCGACTGCTTCGCGGATAGGCGAATGCGATCGTCGCCGAGGCGCGTGTCGGCGTTGATGCTCGTCCGGTGGCGTAAGCTGGTCTACGTTCTGTTGGCTGCGGGGCGAAGCGCCTGGCCGATTCGTTGTTCGCATCCCCGGGGGTGTCGCGGGGCACGACCTGGCGGTTATGCACCACCGGTGGCCAGCGCCAGGCCGAATGGGCTGCCCTCGGAGTCGCGGGAGATCGCCCACAGGTCGCCGGGATGGACCACGGTGCCGCCGTACGCGGTTACGCGCTCGAGTGCAGCGGATAGGTCGTCAACGGTGAAATAGGGCAACGAGAACGAGTCACCGGGGCCGCGTCCGCGGGCGTGCACGCCGACCTCGGGTGCGCCCGCGTGCGTCTGCCATCCCTCGCCTTCTGTCTCGCGGCGCGGTTTCAGCTCGGCGCCAGCACACCGGACCAAAAGCGCCGAGCGCGGTCCGGGTCGTCGGCGGGAAACTCGATCAAGGACGGTCCAACGGCAGCCAGATGACCTAGCAACCCTACCGGCCAGCGGACGGTCGGCCGGATCCGAACGGTGGGAGTGGGCTCGTGGGCGGCCCGGCCCGGGTCCACGCCCGTTGGCCCTTTCGCTGATCGTCTTGGGGTAGGGCGCTGTCATCATCTCGGGCGATGAGCGCGTCGTTAGGAGCACTCGCGAGGGTACCGCGGGCGGTTGGGAGCGGGCGGCTGGGGTGCGGGTGAAGGCGTGCCTGAACGGCGCGCGCACGCGCGCGGAGCACCCGGCGGTGCCGCTCACCCCGGCTGAGCTCGCGCTCGACGCTGTCGCGGTGCGGCGTGCCGGCGCGTTCGCGGTGCATGTGCATCCTCGCGACGCTCGTGGGGTCCAGACGCTGGACGCGGCCGCATGCGACGCGTCGGTCGCTGCGATCCGCGCCGCTGTCCGTGGTCTGCCGGTCGGCCTGTCGACGGCCGAGGCGATCGATCGTGACCCGTTCGCGCGCGCCGCCGCGATCAAGCTCTGGCGCACGCCGCCCGACTTCGTTTCGGTCAACCTCTCCGAGCTTGGGTGTGCCGGGATCATCCGCGCCGCGTTGCAGGCGGGTATCGGCGTCGAGGCCGGCCTTGCCACCCCGCGCGACGCCGACGAGCTCGCACACAGCCCGTTCGCGCACCGCCTCGTGCGCGCGCTGGTAGAGGTCGACGGCGGCGTTGACGAGGCGCGCGCGATCGCCGAGCTTGTTCCAGAAGGAGTGCCGCAGCTGTGGCACGGCTACGGCGAGCGTACCTGGAAGATCGCGGCGGCCGGTGCGGCCGCCGGACATGACGTGCGCATCGGCCTTGAGGATGGTCTCGTGCTGCCGGACGGTCGTACCGCGCCAAACAACGCCGAACTCGTCACGAGCGCCATACAGCTGCTCGGTCACGTAGCGTAGGCGCCACCAACGCGCCAGTCACGCCGGGCGTAGCGGAAGCCCGCGATCCGGACGTCGGGCGCCGCGACCCAACAATGCGAACGACGCTCACTCGTCTGGAGTACCGCGTCCACGACACAGCAAGCTTTCGGCTGAAGTCCGATCGTGTCCCTCCTCCTCGCCAACCCGGGGCCTCGCACGGCGCGCCCCGATCCGAGCACAGGCCCTCGTCCGGCTCGCCCCGCTCACGACCCCCTCGTCGCCGAAGCGCTCGCCCGGCCCGCGCTGGCGCGAGAACAAAAGCAGTCGTGACGAGTCCAGGCGACAGACGCTCGGATCGGGCGATGGCAGCGGTCGGATGCGTTCGGGGTGGTGACACTTGCCTTCACGCGATACCGACGGCGCGGCGCGTGCGCGCGAGGCCGCTCCTTTTGGGCGCGAGAGGCTATCGCCCCCGGGTTGCGCTCAGGAAGACGGAGGATGTCCGGCGGACGTAGGCTAAGGCCCGTGGTAACCCAGCGGCTGCTCATCGTCATGGCCAGCGCCCTGATGGTGCTGACCGCAGGCTGCTCGGCCAGCGCTCCCGCCCTGCACGCCGCGGCCGCCACGGCCCACCGGGCCAGCCGGGTCGTCAAGCACCGCCACCCGGTGGCGGCCTCCGGTGAGATCGCGCTGGCCTTCGCCGGAGACGTGCACTTCGCCGGGCGCGTCGCGCGGCTGCTGAAGGATCCGGCCATCACATTCGGCCCCATCAGCTCCGTGCTCAAGTCGGCGGACTTCACGGCGCTGAACCTGGAGACCGCGGTCACCAGCCGAGGCCAGCCGCAGCCGAAGACCTACCACTTCGCGACCACGCCGGGTGCTTTCACCGCGCTGCGTGACGCCGGCGTGGACGTGGTCACGGTGGCCAACAACCACATCCTGGACTACGGGCAGACCGGGCTGGCGGACACGCTCGCGGCGGCGAGGGCGGCGCATTTCCCTTACGCGGGCGCGGGAGTCAACGCGGCGGCGGCCTGGGTGCCCTACGCGACGACGATCAACGGCACGAAGATCGCGATCGTCGGCGTATCCCAGGTGGCGGAGCTGGCCTCGTCCTGGGTGGCCACGGCTCACCGGCCGGGCGTGGCCAACGCGATCAATCTGGGCCGGACGCTCGCGGCCGTCCGGGCCGCGAAGCGGCTCGCCCGCATCGTCATCGTGTTCATGCACTGGGGCACGGAAGGCATGGCCTGCCCGGACCAGAACCAGCTGTCGCTGGCGCCGAAGCTGGCCGCCGCGGGGGCGAGCATCATCATCGGCTCGCACGCGCACACGCTCCAGGGCTCGGGCTGGCTCGGCCACACATTCGTCGCCTACGGCATGGGAAACCTCCTGTGGTGGGAGAAGTCTTACAGCACGGCCACCGGGGTGCTGAAGCTCACCCTGCACCCGCACGCGCCGCTGACCGCGCGGTTCATCCCCGCGGTCGTCTCCGACACTGGCCAGCCGATCGTGGACCAGGGCGCCGCCGCCCGCCGCGCCCAGGCGCACTACGCCAGCTTGCGCACCTGCGCCGGACTGTCCGCGAGCCCGCCCGCCGGGGCGATCACGCCGACGTCGGCCGGTTGATCGCGGAAGCGGCGAGAGCCTCGAGTTCGGGAGAAACGTCGCTGGCCTCAGCCGCGCCGATCCGGTTGAAGATGTCCAGCGCCTGGCGCAAGCCGGCCCGTCCCTCGGCCGCGTGGCCCGCGGGCAGGACGCAGCGGCCCGCCGGCCACCGCGTGAGCCTCGTCCCAGGCAATCTCGATTACCCGGACCAGCCGCAAAGCTGCCCGAGGACGAATGCGGTCGTCCGATGCCCCGCCCGGCGACGCGTGCCTCTGGCGAAGGGAGCAGCCGGGCATGTCCGGAGCCAACGCGTGCCTCACGCGATAGCAGCGCCCGTCCGAATTTGCTCATCCTTCGACTGATGCAAGCGCGGCATCATCGTGCATATGCACAAGCTCGGCACCGCTCGGTGGGACCTCCTCGGCCGCGCAGGGCGAGCTGGCGGTAGTAGTCCTCGAGGGCGGTGATGCGGTTGGCGAGCGCGTCGAGATTCGCGAAGTTGTCCGGCGTGAGTGGTTTGCGCTGGAGAATCGAGAAGTAGATCTCGATTTGGTTGAGGCACGAGGCGTGGGCGCTGGTAGAGATCGAGCACCCGCCCAGCCTTGATCGCGAACTCCGGGTCGCTGACAAGCAGTCACGAGCGCTGCTGCCAGGGCTTGATCGCATCCTCGGCCAGCCACGGCCAGATCGTCGACGCCGACGCGTCGGTAACGCCGCGCTCGATCACCAGTCGGCGGCCGTCCCGGAGTTCGTCGGCGCGGTCCGGGCGGCGCTCCTCGACGTGGCGTCCACAGCGACGAGCCGTCGAAGACCGGAGGGCCAGGGTAGCCTTCAGCACTCGCCGCCGGTCTGTAGCTAAGAGCGCCCAAATCGTCGGCCCGTACCCACGGGCCGGCCCTTCGAAGGAGTGCATATGGCAGAGCAAAGCACCACCACTGAGCAGAAGGCAGAGCCGGAGCGCGTTGCACCGGGACGGCAGGTCACCCGCCGCGGCGGTGGTACGCAGGCGCACTCGTTGCAGTCCGAGCGCGGCACGACTTCGCTGTCCGATGCCGTGGTGACCAAGGTGGCTGCGATCGCGGCCCGCGAGATCCCGGGCGTCTACGACCTTGGCGGAGGCGTCGCCCGCGCGATGGGTGGGGTCACCGGCCGCGTGGGGATGGGCACCGAAACCACCCGTGGCGTGAGTGTCGAGGTCGGCTCCAAGCAGGCGGCCGTCGACCTGTCGCTGGTCCTCGAGTACGGGGTGTCGGTTCCCGAGGTGACCGACGCGGTGCGCGATAACGTAATCAAGCGCATCGAGGGGATCACCGGCCTGGAGGTCACCGAGGTCAACATCTCGGTGAACGATCTCTACTTCCCGGGCGATGAGTCCGGCGGTGAGTCCCGCGTCGAGTAGGTCACGGCTCGCTCGTCGTGGTCCCCGCACCGTCGGTCCGAGTGCGCCTCGCCCAGGTGGCGCTTCGCGCAGCATTGTCCGTCGACGGGGTGGCCGCCGCGGGGCAAGGCAACCGGTTCGCCGGAGCTGTGACTGTTGATGGGGCGCCGCTGGCCGGGGTTAGCGTGATAGCGCTCCCCCGGGGCCGCTACGAACTTGGGCTAGCCCTGATTGCCCGCCCGGTTGCGCTGCACGGACTGGCCGATCGCGTCCGCGAGCGGGTGATCGTCGCTGCAGGCGTAGCGCAGCTCGGCGAGCGCCTCGGACCGATCAACATCGTGTTCGAGGACATCGCCGACCCCGCGATGGTGGAGGTCGCTTGATGGCCGTCATTCGCGTCGTCGCCCTTGGGCTGCGTGGACTGGCGGTGGGCGTGGCGCTGCTCATCGTCGCGGTTCCTGTGCTGTTGGTTGCGCTAGCCAGCCGGCTCGTGCTCGTGCTGGGCTTTGTGTTGCTTGTCCTGCTCGCGTTCGTTGCGCTCGCCGCGGCGATCTTCGAGATCGATGGTGGCCATGGCACGGTCAGCCTCGCCCACCTGGCCACGCTTATCCACCTTCCCGGCCTGCGCCACGACGTCGGGGTCTACCTGCAGCGTGTGGAAGCCCCCGGGCCGGCGGCCTGGGTGTCTGTCGCCGCCGGCGTCGGGGCGGTCGTCGTCGGGCTGCTGCTGCTCGCGGGGGTGCTCGTGCCCCGTCGTGAGCGGCTGATCGCGCTCGGCAAGACCGAGCGGGGTCCGTTGTTTGCGCGCCGCCGCGCGCTTGCCCGGGTAGCGGCCGCGCTGGCCGAGCAGCCCCGTGGCGTAACGGAAGCACGGGCGCGGGCGCGCCCGCGTCGCGGCCGGCGGGGCGGAACCATCCGGGTGCGGGCCACGCGAGAGGCACGGCGCGAGCGCGGCCAGACCGAACGGGAGATCGAAGGGCGCCTGGCCCCGCTCAGCGAGCCTTTCGAGCTGGCAGCGCGCGTTGATGCCCGACGGGTCACCGACGAGAGGAGGGTGCAGTAGATGCCTCGCCAGCGCGTCAGGGTCCGCGTCCCGCCTGCGGCGACCATCGCCCGAGCGCTCGTCGTGCTGCTCGCGCTCGCGCTCGTCTGGTACGGCCTGATGGTCATCCTGTTGGCGGCCAAGCTCTCGCCGCACACGGTGAACTCGATCAGCGCCTACCGCACGATCTACGACACCCTGGCCGGGCTTCGCCCTGTCACCGGGATTGAACGGGCGATCATCGCCGGCTCCGGCGTCGTCGTCTTCCTCGTTGCCGCATACCTGGCGATTAGGATGCTCCCGCGCCCCTACCTCACTCGCCACGATCTCGAACTGGACGAGCACGGTCGCGGCCGCACCGTCGTCGAGCCGCGCGCGATCGAGCGCATCGCCGAGGCAGCCGCCAACGGCAACGCCGCGGTGACGGCCTCCCGCGGGCGCTACGCCTCCGACAACCTCACCGTCGATGTCACGGTCGACCAACCTGACGCGCTCTCGGATACGTTGGGCGACGTGCAACGCCGCGTCGCAGAGGACATCGAGTCACACCACCTGCCCGGCGTGCGCGTCGCTGTCACGCTCGCCGGCTATGACCGCCGCAAAGGAAGGGAACTCGAATAGATGACTACCAACCAATTCAACGCCGCGCTGGGCTTCGCGTTTGTGATTGTGGCAGTTACACTGAGCCTCGGCTGGGCCGTGCTCGCACTGGTCGGCGCCGCCGGCTTCTACCTGATCGGCAGCGCGCTGCGCGGCGAAAACGCACTGCAGGACCTCGAAGAGCGCTTCCGCGCCTTCGCTCGCCCGTCACGGTCGGGCTAACCGTCGCCCCGCGCTACTGCCGGCTCCCACGCTCGCCGGGTCAGCTGATTCACTCGACGTGGTTGGGGAGGGCGATGAGCAAGCAAGTATCCGGAACGAGTGCGTCCAGCACGTTGGCGAGCACGGCGTCATGTTTCGTACAAGCCCGGACAGCTCGGGCCGCCGGCCGCCCTCTCCTGCATTGCGCTTGGCGATGCCGAAGAGCGCACGTGAGGACGTCTCAGGGCTTGAGGCGCGCGTCGATCAGCGACACGCCCGCATTCGCGGTGTGGCTAAGCAGGACTCGCGCCAGATCGGCCGATCCGGACGCCCGTGTTCCGCTCCGCCACCAAAGCAATGCAACCCCATGAGTTGCGCTTCTGGGCAGCAGGAGCACTGAGCGAGCCACCGACCCACGCAGACTGCTCCTCAGGCACGCGGAGCGACAGTCGTCGCCCCGTGCGCTCCGCCACTGCGATCCCTTTCGTCATCCGTCCGTCTTCCGTGGCGCGATCGCCTTGGCGACCGAGGAGTGGTTCGCAGCCCCCGACGCCGGACGAGTGCTCCGCCACGGTTGCGATAGCCGGGCCGGCCCGGTCGCCGTGACTGCCGGTGATCGCTGAATTGTGGGCTCGCCACAACCGGTGGCCGCCGACCGCCGACCGGCAGATCGCTCGGCCGCTCCTCTCTATAGGACGAATCTCGCAACACCGGTGACGCCGATCTCCCTCTGCTGGTTCTCGCGGTTGCGGAAGTCGCGCCCGACGACGACGTCCGACTCGGCGAGAGTCGGCTGAGTTGTGCGGGTCGTACGACCGGAGGGTGTCGACGAAAGTGCGAGAAGTCGCTGCTGGCGGCTTCCTTAGGGATGCTGTCCCAGGAACCTGATGTCGATCCGGCGAGGGTCCCAGAGGCGACTGGGCCGCCCATCCGCCGTCATCGCCGGCGCGACTGTAACCGACTCGATGGTGTCGGTGATCAGCCGTCGCCATGCCGCTAGCCGCTTCGCGGGTTCGGGGAGCTTGTCGATGTCGTCAGGACCGATGACATTGCTCTCGCCGCCATCGCCGAGTCGGGCCCGGGCGGTGTGCGCGTCATCGAGGGTCTTGGTCAGTTTCTCCAAGGTCTCCTGGCTCGCGGGCCGGCCCAACAATCCAAGCTCGCCGAGCTGTCGGATTGTGTCATCGAGATCCGCGTTGGCGCGTTCGATCGCCTCGTCCGCCGCGCGGATCTGCTGCTTGCGCGAGGCGCGTCCGTGCGCGTCGGCCGTGGCCGAGTACGCCCGGACTGCGTCCAGCACCGTCTGCTCGACGCGGTCGGCTTTGACCGCCGCTCGTCGCTGGCACGGGTGCGCGCTCGTGTCGCCGCAGCGGTAGTTGCCGCTGTAGCTGTTGATCACCATCCGCGAGGCGCAGGTCCCGCAGCGCAGCACACCGAGGCGCGCCAGCAGCCGCTCGGACTTGGCCTGACGCCCGCGCGAGACCGTGCGCCGCTGCACGCGCTCGAACAGGGCGCGATCCTTGATGATCGGCTCATGCGCGCACGTGTTGTGCAGCTCGCCGAAGTGGATCTCGCCGAGGTACATCCGCGAGCGCAGCATCGACTCCACGCCGGAGATCGAGCGCTCGATCCCATTCTCGGCCAGCAACGCCTGGATCTCCACCAGCGAGGCGCCGCGGTCACGGCGCTTGAACGCCTGCACGACGATCCGGGCCTTCGGGCGCTCCACGACCAGCACGCCGTCCCCGCCGCGCACGTAGCCGGGCGAGATCCTGGAATTCGGCAGCACACCGCGCGCCACCACGCGCTCCTGGGCGGCCGCGACCTTCTCGCCGGTCACTTCGGCGTAGTACTGGAACGCCGCACCCATCATGTTGTTGCTCATCCGCGTCGCCGCCGTACCGTTGGTCAGCCTGCCGTGGTCAATCGCGTAGATCTCGCCGCCCGCCTGCTCGACGCGCTCGATCACCTCGAGCTGCACCTTCAGGGAGCGCACCAGCCGGTCGAAGTAGGCAACGACGATGTGATCGGCCTCGCCGGCCTCCACCATCTCGATCGCCCTCAGCAGCCCCGGCCGCCTGGCGAGCGGAAGCTTGCCGCTCACGTCGATCTCCTCGAACAAGGCAACAACTCGGTTGCCCTGGTCCTTGCTCCACAACTTCGCCTTGGCGAGCTGGACCTTGGGCGAGTGGAAGTTCTCGTCTTCGCGGTCTCCCTGCTCGCTTACGCGCACGACGACGACGTCTCTGGGCTTCTTCTGCATGCTGGTTCCTCTCCGCCGGGATGGACGCTAGCGCCTTTTGGACGCTTGGGATCCGACCGGGGAGAAGGCGCCGGCGGTCAAGGCACGGCACGTCGGCGTCTGCTGCGGCTGCGGCGCGTACACGCAGCCGCGGAACAGCAAGGGCGACGCTGCACGTACTGCAAGGCGTGCCATCCGGGCGCGATCGCGCGGCGCGGAGTACCGCTTCGCGCTGATCCGCGCCGGGAAGTCCGAGTCCGAGGCCGACGAGCTGACGCGAGAGATGTGAGCACGTCATGCGTTGCGACGACGGCGAGCGCGAGCGCCTGCGGGCGTTCGTGGAGGGGGAGCGCCCAACTAGCTTGGGTGAGCGGCTAACTACCATTGCCCCCACCAGCGTAAGCCGCACCCGGCTCGTCCTGGACCTCGTTTCGGGTGGTGTTCGGCGGCGCAGCTTCAAGATCGCCGATCCATGCTTGAGCACGTCGGTTAGAGTCGAACATCAGTGTCGATTCCGGTTTGCCGAACGGTCCTTCCAGCCCTTCTCGTAGCCGCGTTCGGGACTGGGTGTGGCTCGTCATCCCAGTCGACGTCCACCTCGGGCGCCACCTCTACCTCGGCTGCCACCACGCTTCATAGTGATCTGAATTGCGTCAACGGAACAGACGCATACAACGGTTATCCGTGCACGCCGCCGACGCCGGACCGACTTGCGACCAGCGCGAGGCAGTACTTCAATGCTCAGTCCGCGTATGTGCAGTGCCCCTCCGGTAAGGGACCGCGCTCCTGCAGGGTGACGTTCACTGATGCGGCCGGTACCTGGTCAACCACCGTCGTTGCAAACGGCAATACCGTGACCGCGGAGCCAGGTGGCCCCGGTAAGCGGATATGCGTCGCCGTCCCTCCCGGCGGAAACGTCTGCGGGGGGTACTGACCCCACGGGACCACTCAAGCAGGGGCCTGGCGACAGGCTTGGAGCCTGACTTCCGAATGGGCCAACGGTGCTCTCGTTGGCCCAAGTCCCCCCGAATCCGCCCGAAATCCGCACCCGCCACATCGGCCTCGGTGCATGGATATGAGCCACCCCTTCGGCCGCTGACACTAGCTCAGAGCCTCGACTGGGGCGCGGAAGTCGAGGATCTGCTCGGGCGGCGGGAAGCCGTCCTCGAGGTTGATCCCGTGAACGTCGCGCACCTGCTCGCGGAACCAGACGTCGAAGGGATCCTGCGAGGAGCCCAGTCCCGCGAATGCCGCCTGGAGATCATCGGCTTCGATGTACACGACGGCAAGGTCGCCGGCTGGAGTCGGCTGGATCCAGACGGCCTCGCGGGTGATGCCGTGTCGCGCCCGCGACGCCTCGTAGGCGGCCTGACGCTCGCCGCCGGGTGTACACGACCCGATGTCAATGCGGTCCTGCTCGCTTTTTCCCGGAAGCAGCGGTGCAGCAAAGGCCACGCTGGGCATGCGATCTCCTTTGGTTGGATGGCTCGGGGCAGTCGCAGTCGCAGTTTGCCGCGGCGCTCCCGCCGAGACATCACTCGAATGCGTGATCTTTGGCTGCCTGGCTCACCTTGGCGGCCAGCGCGGCCCGTGTGGACACGTTGAGCTTCTGGAACGAGCGGCGCAGGTGACTGTTGACTGTGTGTGGTGATATGAACAGCCGTTTTCCCACCTCCCGGTTGGTCAACCCCTCGGCCACGAGTTCGACCACGGCGCGCTCGCTCTTGGTCAGGCTCTCCCACCCGGTGAGGGCCCGCCGCCGGCTGCCCCGGGCTCCTCGGCGACCCCCGAGGGCACGGAGCCGCCCGCGGGCGCGCGATGCGTACCAGTAGGCGCCGATCGCGTCGTAGCGTTCGAGCGCTTCTTCCAGCAGCCCGCGTCCTTGCGCGCGGGCTCCAACCGCGCCGAGCACGGCCGCAGCGTCCTCGCAGGTGCCGGCGTGCTCCAGGACGCGCCCGCTCTTCAGCGCCAACTCAACAGCTGCGAGCAACTGCTCGGCGTTGTTGTCGATGAGTCCGCGACAGCGCAGCGCGGCGGCCTCGACGCTCGGCACGCCGCCGGCCAGCGCAGCAGCCTGCTCCGCAGCCTCGGCAGTCTCGCGCGCGGTGTTCGGCTGGTTCAGCTCGAGCGCCAGACGCACCGTCACCGGAGCCAGGAAGCGGTGCCCGTACCGGTTCTCGCGTTCGGAGTCCAGCGTCCAGAACCGCTGGAGGAAGCGGAGGGCCGCTTCGGGCCGTCCCGCGACCTCCTCCAGCACCGCCGCGGCATGGAACACATACTCTGCCCCGAAGCTGGGGCAGTCGCGGTCGAGCTCGGACGCCGCAGGCGCGAGCGCCAGCTTGCCCGCCTGGACGTCGCCCCTCGACGCAGCGATCACCGCGAGGTAGGCCCGGAACCGCGGAAGCGTAATCAGGTTGCCGTGCTCGCCGGCGAACTCGATTCCGCCTTCCAGCGTCGCCGTCGCCTCATCCCAGTCTCCCTGAAGCAGCCGAACCTCGCTAGCCATCAGTTGGATGTCCGGCAGCAGCCACCACGACTCGAGCCGCTCGGACTCTTCGGCGGCCCGGCGGAACGCTGCCGCAGCTTCGTCCAGCCGATCGGCGTCGCACAGGATCATCCCGTGCATGAAGAGCGGGCCGCGCATACGTGCCTGCTCGTCCGGAGCCCCGAATGCCTCGGACACCACCCGGGTCGTGCAATCGATCGCCTCCTGGAAGCGACCCTGCGTCTTCACGGCCACGGCCAAGGTGGTCAGGCTCCAGCAGATCATGGCCGTATCGTCGGCCTGCTCGGCGATCTCGAGCGCCCGCCGCGCGGCCGATTCGCCCCCGACGAGGTCGCCCGAGAACGTCCGGCCGAAGCTGCTCTGCGCCAGCAGAAAGGCCTGATCGGCCAACGGCATATCCGGTGAATCACTCAGCGCGGACTCGGTCTGTTCGATCAGCTCGGGGCCGCGATTCTGGATTGAGAGCGCATCGATCAGGCCGAAGCGCAGTGGCTTGTCGAGCTCGCGGTCGTGTGGTCGCGCCAGCACCTCCTCGGCGATCGCGACCGCTTCGCTCACCCGTCCGCTGCGCAAGAGGTTGTCGAACAGCTCCGCCGCGGTCGCGTCGGTCTCGGCGTGACCCGCCGGAAGCAGCTCCTGCGCGCGGCGAAGTAGTTCGACCGCCACCCCTGGCGCGCGCGGCGCCGCCTCGCGAGCCGCGCCTCGCAGCGAGCGCGCCGCCTCGAGGTCCGGGGGCACGGCGCCCAGAACCAGGTGGCTGGCGATCTGAGCCAGAGGCGCGCCGACGGATTTCAAGGCCTCGGCCGCCTCACGATGCAGCGCGATCCGCGCTGCCTCCGGGATGTCCTCGTAGACGGCGTCCCGGACCAGCTGATGACGGAAGACGAGCACGCCTCGGTGGTCGGCCAGCAAGCCGGCGCGGAACGCCTCCCCCAGCTCCTCGACGAGGTCCGTGGCTCGCCGGCCGGTGACCGTCGCCATGTCCCGCAGCGAGAACTCATCGCCCAACAGCGCGGCGATGCGCAGCAAAGCGACGGTCTTCTCCGGCAGAAAGCCGAGGCGGCGCCGAACCAGTTGGCGAAGCGAGGCGGGTAACTCGCTGCCGGCCAGGATCGCGCTGTCCCCGGAGAGGTCGAGCAAGTCCTCGGAGGACAGCGCGCGGAGCAGCTCGACCACCCATAGCGGGTTCCCGCCGGCCCGTTGTAGGGCGGCGGCCAGGGCCTGTCCAGGTGCGAGCCCGAGCTCGGACTGCACCAAAGCGACTACGTGCTGTTCATCCAGCGGTTTCAGTTCGATCAGCGTCGCACCCGACTGCAGGGCATCGTCGAACAGCTGCGCTAGGTCGCTCCCGCGCGGCGAGGGACGCAACGTCGCGACCAGCAACACCGGGACCTCGGTCAGTCGCCGCAGCATCCATTCGAACGCGAGCAACGTCGAGCCGTCGGCCCAGTGCAGATCGTCAAGCGCGACGAGTACGGGCCCCTGATCCGACAGGACTTCGATCAGGTCGATCATCTCCTCGACCGCACGGAACTGGAGCTGGCCCGCCGCCGGCATCCCGACTCGCACCGCCTCGTCGGATACAAGCAGCTCGCCGATCGCCGCCCGGCGGGTGTCGGTCGACGCAGGTCGCAGGTCGAGCGCGTCGACCAGCGGTCCGAACGGCCGCGTGCGCTCCAGCGGGTGGGCCGCCCCAGGCAACACCGTCACCCCTCGCTGCCGTGCCCAACCGCTCAGCCTGACCAGCAGGCGGGTCTTTCCGATCCCGGCCTCGCCCTCGATCAGGACGACGGCCGCGGATCCCTTGATGACAGCGCCGAGCCGGTCGCGAAGAAGGGTGAGCTCACGCTCGCGGCCGATGAGCGAATCGGGTGCAGCCAACGCCACGGGCGCAGCATCCCAGACCCAGAGCGATCGGACCTGTATCGGGCAAGGAGGGGCGAAGAGCAGCGCGCCGGCGAGCCGGCGCCGCGGGCCCGCCCGGCCTGATTAGAAGATCGGACCTGCGTCGCTCTTACGGAGCGTACTTCGCTCGCCAAGGCCAGAGTCCCGTCACTGCCGATACGGGGCTTGTCGTCGTCTCGCCGCGTTCAGGGGTAGCCGGCGGCGCGTAGCTCGGCGAGCGTGACCATCAGCGTGCGGGGGGTGGCGCTCAGGGCCCGGAACCCGAAAGCCCGTAGAAGAGCGTGGCGGGCTCATCGACGGCGTGGACGCCGGCGGGCCCGGAGCGCCCTGGCGCCACGTGGCTCGAGGGCGTTTGATTGGGCAGATCGCCGATCGGCGCCGGGGGTTTCGGTCCGTGGGCCAGCGCCCGTTTCGGCTATTGGGCAGCGACCGTGCGAGGTGCTGACGAGCGAGTCGGCGTCAGCGATCTCGCCATTGGGCAGTAACTCGGGCCGGTTCCGTGTTGTAGGGCCCGATCGTGGTCTCGGCGAGGCAAGTTTGGGCAGAAGCCACATCTTCGTCCGGATGCACGAGTTGCATTTGATCCACATGCTTCGCCCGCAGCCTGGGCGACGAGCGTGTCACGCATCGCCATACTGGCGGTCGTCCATGATCGCCGAGCGCCTTACCGCGCAGCTGCTCGCAGGAGAACCAGCCCGCGATCCGGTCGCCGTCGCCGGGCGGCTCTTGGCAGTCCAGGGACAGGACCCGCGCGGCGTGCGGCTGGCGATCCGCTCGCGGACAACGGGACTGACCGCCGCCGACGTAGATCGGGCGCTGAGCGAGGAGCGCACGCTCGTGATCACCTGGTTGAACCGCGGCACGCTGCACCTCGTGCGCAGCGAGGACTACCCCTGGCTGCGTGCGCTGACCGCTCCCGGTCGTTTCACAGGCAACGCTCGAAGACTGGCTCAGGAGGGAGTCACGCCAGACGCTGCCGAGCGTGCCGTGAAGGTCATCGAGCATTCCCTGGCCGAGGAGGGCCCGCTCACACGCCAGCAGCTGGGCGAGCGAATCGCCGCGAGAGGTGTCCGCACGGAGGGTCAGGCGCTCGTCCACCTGCTGGGGCTCGCCTCGTTTCGCGGCCTGACTGTGCGGGGGCCGATGATCGGGGGCCAGAATGCCTACGCGCTCGTGCGCGACTGGCTGGGCGAGCAGCCGCCGGTCGATCGGCAGCTGGCCCTGGCGGAGCTGGCCCGCCGCTACCTGCTCGGACACGGCCCGGCCGACGAGCGTGATCTCGCAAGGTGGTCAGGGCTACCACTGCGCGACGTCCGCGCCGGACTGCACGCAATCGCACCCCAACTCACAGAGCGCCAAGACGGGCTCGTGGATTTGGCCAGGCGCCAAGCCCCAGCGGCGCTGCCACCACCGCGCCTGCTCGGCGCCTTCGATCCCATCCTGCTCGGCTGGTACTCACGCGAGCCTATCCTCGGCGCACATCACGCCGTGATCACGGTCAATGGCGTCTTCCGCCCCTTCGCGCTCATACGTGGCCACGCCGTGGCCACGTGGAGCATGTCCGGCGAGGAGGTGGTATTGGAGCCCTTCGGCCACCTGACCCACAAGGACGCCACGGCACTGACCGCGGACGCTAAAGCCGTCGTGCGCTACCTCGCCACTGAGTAGCGATCGCGCGCGTCGCGAGGCCTGGCATCGCCTGCTCCAGGTGTCCAGCCGGGTGCTGCGCGAGCTCGACGAAGCGCTCGATGCCGAGGACCGAATCTCGGTCAGCGAGTTCGACGTCCTGATCACGCTCGACAACGCGCCCGCCCGCCAGTTGCGGATGACCGACCTTGCGCGCGCGACGATGCTCTCCTCCGGCGGGATGACCCGGCTCGCCGGCCGGCTCGAGCACCGGGGGCTCCTGCACCGGGTCCCCGATCCCGACGATGCCCGCGCGTTCCGCGCCACCCTCACCCCCGACGGCGCGCGTAAGCTCGCGCAGGCAAGGACCACCCACGATGCCGTGCTTGCTCGGATGATCGCCCCGCACACCACTGTCCAGGACTTACGGGCAGTAGAGCGCGCCCTGGCAAGGTCATCCAGAGCTGGTAAGGGGGTGCGGATGGACGACCATCCCGGGATCGTGTTCCGTGATGGACCGACCGGCCGGCGCGCCGGTCTGGCCGCGGTCCGGACGTTTGGGAGGTGATCGGTGCGCTGCGCTCCACCGGTCTTGAGGGCGAGGAGGCGATTCAGGCGACGGCCGAGCTAGGAACTCGATCTCCCTGCCGAAACCCCGGCAATCGACCGCAAAATCCGTGGATTCGCAAGGACGTGAGCCGATCAACAAACGAGCTAATTTCCAGGTATGTACCGATCGCGGGCTGGAGTTCGCCCATCATTCGGGTCGGTGAGGTCCCCGGTTCAAATCCGGGCGACCCGATATACGGAAGCCCTGCTCACGCCGAGCTTCTTCGTAGCCGCCGGCTCAGGGTGCCTGCAGGACCAGCGGCTTCAGCGGGTGGGTCTTTCTCAGGTCGCTCGCGGTGTAGGGAAGCCTCACCCAGCGCCCTGTCGAGTAGAGCTTGGTCATGTTCGAATACCACGGCGAGGTTGGATCGGTGGCCTGCGAGTAGGTCAGGATCCCCTGGGACAGCGGGCCACTTGGGTTGAGCTGGGTGGTCAGCACGAGCGAGGACCCTTCATTGACCTCACCGTAGGGGCCGCCGTTGACCGGTCCGGCCGTCGCCGCCGTGTCGTTGGGTGAGTAGATCGCGTTGAAGCAACCCGGGCTCTGGCCCGACGCGTTCTCACCGGGACAGCCGGGGATCGGGATCTGCGTGGACTGCGGAGCGTGCTGCACCTGACCGAAGCCGGCGTCCAGTGGCACGCCGTGGGCCTTAAGGTTGAGCACGGCATCGGCCAGCCACTTCAGCGGCGTGGCCGTGGACGTCGTGTTGAGTCCCGAGGGAGTCCTCAGCGGCTGCGACGGGTCGAACGCAGTCGCGAAGAAGTTGCTGTCGGTGTCGGTGGCTGACCAGACGGAGAACAGCCATCCGCCCTGGTCGCGCAGTGCGCCCGTGCCGTGGTAGCCGGCGAGCGCGGTTGTATCCGGCCACCCAACCGGTGTAGATCTCGCGCACCTGGGGGAGCAGGCCGGTGGGTGGGGGTGCGGAGAGCTGGCGCTTGATGATCCCCGACGCTTTGACGTAGCGCCAATAGAGGTCGGACTGGAGGTTGGTGCTGAAGGTGCCGGCGGAGTAGTTGACCGCCGTCCCGCCGGGCCCGAAGTACCTTGAGCGGTTCCCCTCCAGGGTCACGATGTCGTTGGCGAACGTGCACAGATCGTCCTGCGCAAAGACGTAGCCCTCGCCGTAGCCGAGCGCGGTGAAGTTCGTGGCCACGATGTGCGGGATGCCCGAGCTATCGCGGGTGATCGTGACTGGAGCACCGTGACCTGCGGCCAGCGCGCTCGACGCGATGAGCCCCGAGCCGAACACCGCGGCCAGGAGCAGGAGGACACAGCTTCGGATGGCGGCCACCGGGCCACGGACGATCAGTCGACCACTCCCCACAGGATCTCCTCTCTCGGGAGCGCCCCCTGAGCGGATACTGCGGGGCTTCCGCGATCCGTGTCGGCCACCTCACTCTGAGTGGGCCGGTCCTACACCGCGCACACAGCGGTTGCGGGCGCGTCGCGGCGGGCCTTCTCCGTGGCGGTGGCGAGCTCACCCAGCGGCCTGTAGGTGATGCGGTTGGGATCGAGCTTGAGGGCCGCCGCGTCCTCGGGGTCGAGACGTTCCATGAGCGCCTTGGAGGCCAGGGCGAGCCCGCCGCTGGCGCAAGCCTCGATGCGCGCCGCCTCGTTGACCTCGTCGCCGAGCGCGGTGACCTCTGAGCGGCCGCTGGTCGTGATGCTGCCGACATAGAGGGTCGATCCCCAATGCAGGCCGAAGCGCAGGATGACGTCATCGGGCTGGAGTTCGCTGCGTGCGGCCACGTCCCGGATCGCGCCACGAAGCGCGCGGGCGGCCGTGATGCAGGAGCGGGCGGCATGTGACTCCGTGCCGGCGGTCTCGGCGAGGAAGAACGCCACCACGCCATCGCCGACGTGCCGGCCCGGGAGCCCGCCCGCGTCGATGATGCATTGGTCGGCCGCGCGCGCCAGGCGTCGGCCCAGCGCGAAGTAGCTCGCGGTGGAGAGCCGCCGCGCGAGCGGGGAGGAGGCCTCGAGGTCGGCGAACAGGATCGCAGCCGGTCGCCGGCCGGCCCTCGCGACCCGGAGCATCCGCTGGAGATGCCCTGCGTCCGCCATCGACGTCATTGCCCCGAGCGTGGCCATGCCCGCCGCCGGCTTGGAGATCATCGCGGTCCCGGCGAGCCGCCCGCTGTGGTCGCGCAGGCGGATCCCGAGCAGCGGAATCCCCACCGGTGAGACCAACCCCATGCCCGCCCCGGCGAACCACAGCGCGGCGGGGTCAGCGGGCGAGAGGTCGTCGACCATGTCTCGCAGCGACGGGTCGACGAGCTCTCGCAACTCCTCCCGCCCGCCGGGCGTGTCGGCGAGCACCCAGCCGCCCACGGCGGCGAAATTGGAGCGAACCAGCTCCGCGGTTGTGGTCCCGAACCGCCAGCCGTTGGTGGCCGCCATGAACTCCGGGCCGAAGAAGTGCGCCCCGATCGGCCAGTGCGAGAGTTCGGTGTTCCCGCCGAACGTGAGCCGCAGCTCGTCGGTCACGAAGAGGACCTGCCAATGGGGATCGAGGACCCAACCCCAATGCCCAGAGCCCTGCAACGACGCGGCGACCTCAGCGAGCGTCGGGTCCTCGGGCAGCGGATATGACTCCTCGGTAGCGATGGCGCGACTCTAACCGCGTGATCCCGACTGTGCCGGGCGTCGCCTCCGGCCGGAACGGGCCGCCGGCGAGGCCCCTGGCGCCGGCCGGGTACTGCCGCCGGGTCCCGGCGAGGCCCTCCCCTCAGTGACATGTCGACCGGGTTCGGCGGCCGTTCCGGATCAGCGCCGGCGCCGCCCGCGATCCGCCGGCAACGTGCTGGCGCCGACGTGGTCGTCGAGCCAGCCGGTTACCGGTGCCGCGTCGCGCCACGTCCTGGTCACGAACCGAAGCGCGTCCGTGCGGCCGATGCCGCCCCGGGACGGCAGCGTCGCGCCGAGCGACAGGCTCTTGCGGCGCAGCAACTCGATCCGGGCGTGGTCCTTCGGATACCCCCGCGGCGCGGTGGCGAGGCTCTGGCCCCACAGCTCCAGGCCGGCCTTCTCCGCCTTCCCGACGAGCCTGGCCAGCTCCGGCCCGTGCCTGTCGTCGGCGACGCCCTCGCGGTAGCGCTCGAGTTGGTCGCGGGCCATCATGTGGTAGCCACTGCCCGCGACGAGGCCGTCAGCCGAGACCGACGCGTACAGGCCCTGGGGGGCGACCTCGGATCCGTACAGGACGCCATACGTGTTGGTCTTGTACGGCGACTTGTCAGCGGAGAATCGTATATCGCGGTTCTGCCTGAAGAGCTTGACCGTGCCCCCGAACCTCGCGGTGAGCTCGGTCAGCAGCGCCTCCATCTGGCCCCGGATCGACTCCTCGAAGAAGGCCCGGTGGGCGGAGAAGTACTCCTTGGTGTTGTCTGCCTCAAGGCCCGCGAACCACTCGGGTACCGCGGGCCCGAAGCCGGCGAACGTGGTCATCTCCTCGCGGGTGCGCGCTCCGTCGGGGTAGTCAGTCCTCTTTGGACCAGTCGCGGCGCGTTGGGGCCACGCCTTCGAGTTCGTCGAGGAGGCGCCTCCAGCGGCTGGGTTTCACCCCTGGCTCCTTGATGCGCCAGGCGGGCGCCGCGTCGTCAGGCTCGGGAAGCGTGCTCGCCGTTGCGGCATCAATTCGCAGATCGACGCCCTGTTCGTGCAAGGCGGCGATGTGCTCTGCGGCCACGAAGCGACGGCCCGCCTCCACCCTCATGATGATCCCGTGGAAGATGTCCTCGTCGGGCGCCGCGATGACGTGCTCGACCGTTCCGAGCGACTCTCCGTCCGACGCGTACACCGGGACGCCCTCATTCAGCACCTCATACGCAATCGGAGCGCCCTCGTCCATGTGTGAGGGCAACATTACCGCTGGGGTCGGCCGATGGCAGTGAGCGCCTGCTGCCCGTCGAGAAAGGACTCCATCGCAGCGTCGACGCCGGGGACGTCCCCAGTGGCCAGCAGGTCGAGCAGGAGCCCGCGGACGACGGCGAGGCCTAGCCGCACCTGGGCCCGCGCGGTGTCGAGCGGGATCCCATCGGCGGCGAGAGCCTGGGCCATCGGCTCGACCCAGTCCTCGACGATGCCGTCGAGGAAGCGGGCATTGCGGCCCTGGAGGGCTTGGCCATAGAGCTCATAGAACAGCCGCTCGCTCCCCCACAGCGCCGGGCTTGAGATGTGCTTCCACCAGGCCCATTGAGCCTCGCGTGTCCCGTTGTCCGGGTCAGGGATGAACTCGCTGAGTCGTGCGCGCTGGCGCGCCTCCACCTCATGGACGATTGCGATCCACAGGCCCTCCTTGGAGCCGAAGTGATGGATCAGCATGCGGTGGCTGGTGCCGAGTTCCGTGGCTAGCGTCCGCAGGCTGAGCTCCGAGATGCCGTGCTCGAGCACGTACGTGACGGCCGCGTCAAGGAGCGTGTCCCGGGGCGATTTGACCGCCATCGAGAGGAACTGTACCATGTGGTACATGATCAGGCCTGTGCGTGTCAGCGTCGACGTCCCTCAGCCGCGGGCGGTGGTCTACGACTTCCTCGACGTGATGGCCAACCACGAGTCGTTCACCGACCACGCGCTCGTCGACTGGTCGTGCTCGGGCCCGGGGCGTGGGATCGGTTCCAAGGCGAGCGTCACGTCGGTCGTCGGCGGCCGCAAGGACCGCATCGAGATCGAGGTCGTCTCAGCCCACGCCCCTGCCGAGATCGTCGAGCGGAACGTCGGCGCCCGCGGCCGGCGAGTCGGCACCGGGACGTACAGCCTGGACGAATTGCCGGACGGAGGGACGAGGATCATCTTCGAGTACTCGTGGCAGACGGCCCCGCTGAGCGAACGCCTCGCCGCGCCGCTGGCGCGAGCGTTGCTGCGGCGCGTCAACGAGTGCGCGATGCAGCGGCTCGCCGAGCGGCTGGCGCGTCTGACATCCTCGGCCGATGCGGCGTATTCCCCTGGTCGGCGGTGAGGTCCTCGGGATCCGGGCCGACAATCCGGGGCCGTTCACGCTGAGCGGGACGAACTCGTGGCTCGTCGGTCGCAACCCGGCCTGGCTCGTCGATCCAGGGCCCTTGATGGAGGAGCACGTGGAGGCGCTGGTGGTGGAGATCGAGGGCCGCGGGGGGCTGGGGGGAATCGTGCTCACCCACGATCATGCGGACCACGCCGAGGCCGTCCCGGCAGTACGCGAGCGGTATCCGGAAGTGCCGCTCGGAGCGGCGCGCGGCGAGGTCGACGTCCTGCTCGGCGAGGGGAGCCGCATCGGCCCGCTGGAGGCGGTCGCCACCCCGGGACACGCACCCGATCATCTCGCGTTCGTCGTCGACACGGTGGGTCTGACCGGCGATGCAGTGCTCGGCGAGGGCAGCGTCTTCATCTCGCCCGATCCCGGGGCCCTGTCCGGCTACCTCGACGGGTTGCGGCGGCTCCGGGCCCGGAGGCTGACCGCGCTCGGGCCGGGCCATGGGCCTGGGGTGACTGATGTCGAGGCCAAGCTCGACCAGTACATCGCCCACCGGCTCGATCGCGAGCGGCGGCTGCTCGAGGCGCTGGCGGCCGGCAACCGTACGGTGGAGGAGTTGCTCGACGCGGTGTGGGACGACGCTCCGGCGGTGCTGCGGCCGGCCGCAGCGGTGACCCTGGCCGCCCATCTCGACAAGCTCGACGACGAGGGCCTGCTCCCCGGGGGCGTTGAGCGGCCCACGCCGTGGTGGAGGTGAGCCGCGCTCAGGCGCCGCCGGCCAGCCGCCGGCGGGCCAGCTCCATGGCCGCGGTCAGCGGGGTGGCGTCCATCCGCTCGGCGTGTGCGAAGATGGTGTGGAGCGTCTCGCCGATCGCGCGGACGCGGCGGCGGGCGGTGGCGGCGTCGTAGCCGCCGAGCTCCTCGGCGATGTTGATCAGGCCGCCGGCGTTGACCACGAAGTCCGGCGCCCAGAGGATGCCGGCCAGAGCCAGCCGGTCGGCGATCAGGTCGTCGGCGAGCTGGTTGTTCGCCGCCCCCGCCACCACGCGGCAGCGCAGCCGAGGCACGGTCTCGTCGTCGAGAATGCCTCCGAGCGCGCACGGGACAAGGACGTCGACGTCCGCCTCGATCGCCCGATCGGGTGAGGTCCACAGGGCGCCGAGCTCCTCGGCCAGCGTCTGCTTGTCCTGGTCGATGTCGGCGACCACCAGGCGAGCGCCGGCGTGAGCCAAGCGCTTGGCCACGCGTGACCCGACGTGGCCGAGCCCGATCACGCAGAACGATCGGTTCGCCAACGAGCTCGAGCCGAATGCCCGCTCGCAGGAGGCCTGGATCGCCGCCTGCACCCCGAGGGCGGTGAACGGACTCGGATCGCCTGACCCACCTCGGCTGCGGGCCAGCCCGGCGACGTGGCGGGTAACCTGGGCGATCACGCTCATGTCGCGGCTCGAGGTGCCGACGTCCTCCGCGGTGATGTATCCCCCGGCGAGGCCGTCGACCGTCTCGGCGAAGTCGAGCAGTGCGTCCCGACGGCGCGCTGGTGGCCGACGGGCGCCGGCCGGAACCATGATCACACCCTTGCCGCCCCCCAGCGGCAGACTCGCCACCGCGGCCTTGAAGGTCATGGCCCGAGACAGCCTCAGGGCGTCACGCAGGGCGGCGCGGGAGTCGTCGTACTCCCACATGCGACAGCCCCCAAGTGATGGGCCGCGGACGGTCGAATGGACGGCGACGATCGAATACCAGCCGGAGCGCGGCCCGCGCCGGAGAACCACCTGCTCGTGGTCGAGCTTCTCGAGGTAGCGGTCGATCGTGCCCGCGCCTGTTGAATCAATGGCCGGCTGGGGGGAGAGCGGGCTGCGTGCCCTGCTGTCCCGGCGAACTCGTGCTCCCGGAGTCGACGGCGATCGGCGTCGAGGACGATGATCCGGTCGAGGTCGACGCGCCGGAGGGGCTGCTCCCGTCCGGCGACCCGCTCGACGAGGCGCCCGCCGCGGTGGTCGATCCGATGCCGGTCGTGGTCGAGATGTCCGTGCCCCCGGTGGGCGTGCCGGGGGTCGACGTATTCGAGGCCGAGCCGGTCGAGGGCGTGGACGCTGATCCGGGCGAGGTCGGTGTCGTCGCCGGGCCCGTGGTGGCGGTCAAGCCGGTGGCGCTGCTGCCCTGTCCCGCCCCGCGCGCGATTCCGCGAGCCGGCGGTGAGGCTGCCCCGCCCCGGTGCGCCGGTGAGACCACGTCGTGGGCGATGGTCGGAACGGCGACCTGATCGGAGGCGGCCACGCTCGAGCCGACGACCGTGGCCGGAATCGAGATCTGGCCCGGCTGACCGGCGGCGTTCGTCCCAGCACCGGTCGTGCCCGGCAAGGTCGGCCGCGCGACGTGAGCGGCCGGGTGCTTGACAGGGGTGGCGATCGACTGCTGAATCTCTACCGCCCCGCCGGCGGTCACCGCCGCGGCGGCAAGGAGGGTGGCCACGTGGCCGGCGCTGGTGGCAATAACCCCCCCGGTGACGAACACGCCGCCGCTGCCGGCGACGCCACCCGCCGCGGCGGCGCCGCTGCCCGCGGCGGCGCCGCTCCCGGCGCCACCGCCGATTCCGAGCAGGTTGGCCAGCACGGCGACCGGCCCGACGGTGGGAGCAAACGCGGCCAGTTCGCGGCTGACACCGCGGATCTCGGTGCGGAAGCCCCGGCACGAGGCACAGTCGCGCAGGTGACGGCGCGAATTGCCGGTCGGCCGCACGCCGCGGTCGTGAGCAAGGATCAGCTCCTCGCGGATCTCCGAGCAGGCCGTGTCGCGAGCCTCCGCAGCCTGGGCAAGGCTCACCCGGGCGCGCACGAGCAGGGACTTGACCGCGGGGATCGACACCGTGAGCACCTCGGCGAGCTCGGCGTAGCTCATACCGCTGAGCTCGCGCAGCAGCAGGGCGGAGCGCTGCTGCTCGGGTAGTCGCCGGACGTCGGCGATCAGCCGGCGCAGGGACTCTCGCTGCTCCGCCTCGGCGATCGGGTCGGACATGGGTGCGGAGACGAGTTCGATCACCCCCGGCACGACGTGCGTGGGACGTCGCAGCTCGTCGATGCAGCGGTTGTGGGCCACCTTGAAGAGCCAGGCCCGGAGCGCGAGCTCGCCATCGCCGGACCGCAGGGCGCCGTAGGCTCGCACGAACACGTCCTGGAGGGCGTCCTCGGCATCTTGGCGCGATCCCGGCAGCATCTGCCGCGTGAACGCGAAGAGGCGCTGGCGGTAGCGATCGTGGATGATGCGGAAGGCCTCTTCGTGGCCGGCGCGGAACAGAGCGACGAGCTGATCGTCGGAGCGGAGCCTCAGCAGCGGCACGGCAACGGCCAGACGATGCCTGGCAATGCCTGCCGGTGCTTGGAGAGCGGAAGCTTCCACGGGAACCTCTGTCGCACTCTAACGTGCGGCCCCCGTGAAAGTTACTAGCGAGCGGCTACGAAAGCGAGACCATCACATGCTTGACCTCGGTGTAGTCCTCGAGGCTATACATGCTCAGGTCCTTGCCGTAACCGGATTGCTTGAACCCGCCATGCGGCATCTCTGAAGCCAGCGGGATGTGGTCGTTGACCCACACGCAGCCGAACCGCAGCGCCTTGGAGACGCGCATCGCCCGGCCGACGTCGCGGGTCCACACCGACGAAGCCAGCCCGTAGGGCGTGCCGTTTGCCCAGGCGATCGCCTCGGCCTCGTCGGTGAAGGGCTGAACGGTGATCACCGGGCCGAAGATCTCCCGCTGGATCATCTCGTCGTCCTGGCGCAGGCCGGCCACCACCGTGGGCTCGAGGAAGAAGCCGGGCCGGTCGGGCGCCCTCCCGCCGGTGACGATCTCGGCATGATCCGGGCGCCGCTCGAGGAAGCCCTCGACGCGTTCGCGCTGGCGCTGGGAGTTGACCGGACCGAGCGTGGTGTCCGGTGAGCGAGTGTCGCCGAGCACCAACCCGGCGGCCTGCTCGGCCAAGCCGGCTACGACGTCGTCATGGATCTTGTCGCTGGCCAGGACCCGAGTCGCCGCGGTGCAATCCTGGCCCGCGTTGTAGTAGCCGGTGCCGGCGATCGTCTCCATCGCCGTCTCCATGTCGGCGTCGTCGAAGATCACGACGGGCGCCTTGCCACCGAGCTCGAGGTGGACGCGCTTGAGCGTGTCAGCGGCGTTGCGAGCGATCCACTTGCCGGTCTCGACCGATCCGGTGAGGGAAACCATGTCGACCTCGGGATGAGTGACGAGCGCGCGCCCGGCCGGGTCCCCGTGGCCGGTGATCACGTTGAGCACACCGGGGGGCAGGATCTCGCCGGCGAGCTCGCCGAGCTTGAGCGTGGTCAGCGGGGTGGTCTCGGCCGGCTTGAGCACGATCGTGTTGCCGGCGGCCAGGGCGGGACCGATCTTCCACACCGCCATCATGAGCGGGTAGTTCCACGGCGCGATCTGGCCGATCACCCCGACCGGCTCGCGCCGGATGATCGATGTGTAGCCGCTGGTGTACTCGCCGGCGGCACGGCCCTCGAGACAGCGTGCCGCGCCGGCGAAGAAGCGTAGGTTGTCGACCATGAACGGGATCTCGTCCTCGCGGAAGGCGTTGATCGGCTTGCCGGCGTTGGCGGACTCGAGCTCGGCGATCGCGTCGGCGTGCTCCTCGATCGTGTCGGCGAGCTTGAGCAGCGCGCCGGCGCGCTCGCCCGGCGTGGTCACCGACCACTCGGCGAACGCCTTCCGGGCGGCGTCCACGGCCTGATCGACGTCAGCGGCACTGGACAGCGGGGCCTGGGCGATGACCTCGCCGGTCGCGGGATTGAGGATCGGCTCGGTCTCGCCCTCGGCGGAATCAACGAACGATCCATTGATGAAATTTTTGACGCTGCTCGCGGTCGTGCTCATCGCACCAACGTACCACCGCGGGGAAGGGACGCCGGGGAGCATTCGCGCGCGCTCCGTTCTACGCTTCGGCGTTCCCGAGGTCCTCCCCAGGAAAGGATTCACGTGACCGACGTCGTCATCGCCGCCGCGGCTCGCACCGCGATCGGTTCATATGGCAAGAGCCTGGCCGGAGTGCCACCGTCGGATCTCGGGGCGATCGCGGCTCGCGCCGCGCTGGTCCGGGGCGGGACCGAGCCCGACCAGGTCGATCACGTGGTCTTCGGCAACGTCATCCACACCGAGCCGGCCGACATGTACATGGCGCGCGTGGTCGGGATGAAGGCCGGGATCCCGAAGGAGGTGCCGGCCTATACCGTCAACCGGCTGTGCGGCACCGGCGTGCAGGCGATCGTCTCCGCCTGCCAGTCGATCCAGACCGGGGAGGCGTCGGTGGCGCTGGCCGGCGGCGCGGAGTCGATGAGCCGCGGTCCGTACTGGATGCCGACTGCCCGCTGGGGCGCTCGCATGGGCGAGGCCCAGCTGATCGACCCGGTGATGGGTGGCCTGACTGACCCCTTCAACTCGATCCTCATGGGCGTGACGGCGGAGAACCTGGCCGAGCGCCACGCCATCTCACGCGAGCGCCAGGATGCCTTCGCGCTGGAGTCCCACCGCCGCGCGGCAGCCGCACGGGCCGAGGGCCGCTTCGACGATCAGATCGTTCCGGTCCCGGTCAAGGCCCGCCGCGAGACGGTGGAGTTCCGCCGCGACGAGCACATCCGGGAGGACGCCTCGCCCGAGCAGATGGCGCGGCTGAAACCCGTGTTCAAACCGGAGGGGACGGTCACGGCGGGCAATGCCTCGGGCATGAACGACGCCGGGGCCGCGGTGCTGCTGATGAGCGCGGAGCGTGCGCGGGAGCTCGGGGCGCCGATGCGTGCGCGCGTGCTCGCGTACGCGAGCTGCGGCGTCGATCCTGAGATCATGGGCATCGGGCCGGTGCCCGCTGTCCGCAAGGCGCTCGAGCGCGCCGGCCGATCGCTCGACGAGGTGCAGGTGATTGAGCTCAATGAGGCGTTCGCGGCGCAGGCGTTGGCGGTGATCGATCAGCTCGGGCTCGACGAGGACAAGGTCAATCCCAACGGCGGCGCGATCGCCCTCGGACACCCGATCGGCGCCACCGGTGCGGCGATAACGGCCAAGATTCTCGACGAGATGGACAGCCGCGATCTCGAGCTCGGCCTCGTCACGCTGTGCATCGGCGGCGGGCAGGGCATCGCGCTGCTGTTGGGCCGCAACTAGCCGGCGCGGCTGACGCGGTACCCTGAGCGACGAGCGATGGACCCTGCCTCGGGCATTGGCATACCCGTCGCCTTCGGCGCCGGGCTGATCTCCTTCCTCTCACCGTGTGTGTTGCCGCTGGTACCCGGCTACATCTCGGCGGTGGCCGGAGTCGCGCCCGCCGACGTGAGTGCGCGGCGGGTGATCGGCCCTGCCCTGGCCTTCGTCTGCAGCTTCTCGGTGATCTTCATCGCGCTCGGGCTGCTGGGGCAGCAGGCCCTGCATGGCGCCCTCACCGGCCCGGCCGCTCTGAAGGTATCCGGGGCGATGATCATCGGCATGGGGGTTCTGTTCGTGATGGCGCCGTTCGTCCCGCGGCTGTCTCGCCAGTGGCACGTTGATGCTCTGATGCAGCGGGCCGGGCGCAGTGGTCCGGTGCTCACCGGGGCTGCGTTCGCCCTGGCCTGGACGCCGTGCACCGGGCCAACGCTGGGCGCGATCGTCACCGCTGCCGGAACCTCGGGGTCGGCGGTGCACGGGGCTCTGCTGATGGTCGTCTACTGCGCCGGGCTGGGCGTCCCGTTCCTGATCACCGCCATGGCCTTCGGCACCGTTACCTCCGCGTTGTCGGTGGTCAGGCGTCACTACGCGGTGGTGATCGGAGCCGGTGGGGTGGTGCTGATCGGTATGGGCGTGCTGATCTGGACGGGCGAGTTCACGCAGCTCAACATCACGGTCAACCACTGGCTGCAGAGCCTCGGGCTGCCGGACCTCAACGCCAACACGTAAAAGTCCGAGTAGTGCGGTGGGAGTTAGGGGAGCCTAAGCTGGTACGCTGACGTGTGGAGACGCATTAGGGTCACCTAACACCAGCACGCCAGTTGTCCTTCGCCCAAACCATCGCCCTTGGCGCCCTCGCGGGACTCACCATCTACCTCGGCCTTCCGGTCGGTCGGTTGCAGCTGGTCGGCGGTCGTGCCCGGGTGGCCCTGGCGATGTTCGCCGTCGGCGTGCTGGCCTTCATCTTCGTCGACGTCCTCTCCAACGCCCTGACGATCGTCAACGCGGCACTCGTAGCCGTCAAGCATCACCACGGCTCGGCCGCCCGCCTGGTCTGGCTCGTCGTGCTCCTCGGGGTCGGGTTCTGTGCCGGTAGCGCCGGATTGGCCTTCATCGAAGGGCGCATACGCCTGGCCCGCCCCACCATCCCGCCGATCGCCGGCGGCGCCGACACGGCCGCCCTCACTACCGCGGATGCCGACGCGCTGGCTCGCGAGCTCGACGCGTCGCGCCGCCGCGCGCTGCGCACCGGGCTCACCATCGCCGCGGCGATCGGGGTGCACAACTTCGCCGAGGGACTGGCCATCGGGGTGTCGGCCCGGGCGGGCGCGATCAGCCTCGCCACCGTGCTGATCATCGGCTTCGCCCTGCACAACGCCACCGAGGGGTTCGGCATCGTCGGCCCGCTCGGGGATGTGCGTCCATCGTGGCGCTGGCTGGGCTTGGCCGGACTGATCGGCGGCGGCCCCACCTTCCTCGGCTCGATGGTCGGCTACGCCGTGACCAGTCAGCCGCTCGAACTCGTATTCTACGCCCTCGCCGGCGGCGCGATCCTGTACGTGATCGGTGAGGTGTGGAACGGCATGCGCCGCTACGGCCACCGTGAGCTCGGCCTGCTGATGCTGACCAGTGGGTTCCTGATCGGCGTGATCACCGATCTGATCGTCGTCTACGGCGGCGGCTGAGCCGCCCAGGCGGCGCTCACCGGATCAGGCGCTCCGAGCGCGAGGCGTCGACCATCTCCTGGAGCGTTGCGCGGGCATCGTGCTGCGGGCGCCAACGCAGCTCGCGCCGAGCCTTGGCGGTGTCCATCAGCACCGGCGACCGGAAGCTCTCGATCCACTGCGCCTCCGCCGGCAGGAACGGAAGCCTGGCCACGACCGCCGCCGTCGCCCCGAGTGCGAGCTCGGGCAGCGGCACGCTGTACCAACCGAGGGCGTCGGCCACGTCGGACATGGTCAGCGTGCCCGGGCCGGCGAGGTTGTAGACACCAGGCGTGCCTCGGCCGACGATCGCGGCGCGTAGCGCGCTCGCCACGTCATCATGGTGCACGAGCTGAAAGCGCACCCCGGGATCGGGCAGCACGGGCTTGAGGACCGGGAGTAACTCGAGCGCGTGCAGCACCGCGGCCGGCATACGCTCAGAGAGCTGGATGTAGGGGATGTTTTGCAGCAGCAGCTGTGCGTCACCGCCGGCCACAATGCAGGGACGGAACACGTACGTCTGAGTCTCGGTTCCACCCAGCACCTCCGCGAGCACGCCCTCGAGCTCGGCCTTTTGCGCGGAGTAGTAGTGGCGATCGGTCCCGCGGGGCTCGACATCCTCGGTCAGGAGCTCCGGGTTGTCGGGGTAGAAGCCATAGGCGGCCACTGAGGAGGTGTAGACGAGGCGCTTGGCCCCGGCCGCCGCCTCGAACACGTTCCGCGAGCCCTCGAGGTTGACGCGCTCGGTCTCCTCGAGGTTGCCGAGGATCAAGAAGGCGAGGTGCACGACCACGTCCGCGTCCGTCATCAGGCGATCGAGCGCGGAGCGGTCGAGTACGTCCCCCTGGCGGTATTCGGTCTTCTTCAGCCCCTCTGCGGCCGGGTCGAACGGCCGCCGGGCCATCGCAACGACCCGCCCGACCTCGCGGCTGCGCTCGAGCGCGTGCAGCAGCGAGCGCCCGACATCGCCGGTCGGCCCGGTGATCGCCACGGTGAGCTTCTGCGGAGGCTTCGAGCGGGCTGGTGGCATCAACCGCGGCGGGCGAGCTCACGCTTGGCGGTGCGGTGGAAGCGACGGGCCTTGGCGGCGTTGGCCCGCAGCACGGCCACCTTGGAGCGTGGCAGCTCGAAGCCACCGACCAGCTTGTGCGGGACCACGCTCCAGCCCTGCTCGTCGAGGACGAGATCGCCCCGGAGCTGGAAGTTCTGCTGCCAGGTGAAGTCCTCCGCATGGCGGTGGGCGGTCAGGCAGGCCAGTCCGGGCTGCAGCGGCACCTCCGCGGGCTGGGCGGCGATGCGAACGCAGCGGGCGGCCTGATCGGCGAACGCCGGCACCCGGACAGCGAAGGGAAAGCCATCGGGGGAGACGAACGAGAGCACGGCCGTCGGATGTGCCGTGCCGAGCTCGGTGAGGCGCGGGTCCCACGTGGTCGCGCCGCCGGCCGGCGCCGCGTGGAAGCGCTCGGGCTCCTCCGAGTGGCCGGAGCGCACCTCCTCCATGTGCGCGTCATAGACCTCAGGTGGCTGGGCGATGTCCCCCTGCGGCCATACATAGACGCGCTCGGGCCGGACGTGGATGTAGATCCGCGCGTAATACCAGGTGAAGAATCGCTTGACCGGGTCCGGAGGCTGCATCTTGGCGGTGGCAGGGAGCTTCTCGACGGACTCGCGTTCGTAGCGTCTGCGGTTGGCGTCGAGGTCGCGATCGTCCACATCGGCGGCCCCCTGGACGAGCACCATCGGTGGCGACCGAACGCCGCTGCCGGTGGGATCGGAGAACAACAGCGCGACGAGCGCGTTGGCGCGCGCGTCGTTGGCCTTCTTTGGGTACCCGAGCCCGGTGGTGACGTCAATGCACGGATCGCCGGTCCGGTAGTACGGCGTGACCGGCCAGGTGATCGGCTGGCCGCGACCGTCCACCGTGGTCAGCTCGGTGGTGATAAAGCGGTCGAAGACCGACTGCACCGAAGCGGGGAGCGACGCCGTCACGGCCCGAGTATATGTCGCGGCCGAGGGGTCCGGGCGGCTAGCTGTCGTAGCCCGGCTCGCCGGGCAGGAGCACCCGAGCCGTCTCGCCCTGGAGGACCACACGAGGCTCCACCGGCAGGACCTCGCGACCCCGCGCGTACTCGATCAGCTCCTCGGCGGAGCCGAATGCCGACAGCTGCTCGAGATGCTTGAATCGTGGGGAAGACGAGAAACAGCTCGTCCTCGGCGCCCGCGTCCAGCGCGGCCTGCGGCGAGTACCAGCGCGCGTCGACGATCTCGGCCCCGTCGACCTGAGGATCGGCGTCGGCGGGCAGCGTCGCCAGGTAGAACCATGTGTCGAAGCGGATCTTCAGCTCCGCGGGGGTGATCCAGCGCGAGAAGGGGACCAGCTCGCCCGGGCCGGGCAGACGGACCCCGGCCTCCTCGGCGACCTCGCGGATGGCTGCGGCGCGCAGCGCCGCGTCGCCCGATCCCTCGCCGCGGTCGACCGCGCCTCCGGGGAACACCCAGGCACCGCCCATGAATCGCGACTTGGGGTTGCGCTGGACGAGCAGCAGCTCGAGCTTCTCGGCGCCGCCGCGCAGCAGGATCACCGTGGCCGCCGGCCGGGGGACGGTCTCCGGTCCGTGGTTGAGCGTCTCGCCGGGCGCGGGGCGATCCATCTCCATGTCCCGACCCTACCGCGGCGGGCCGCAGTCTGCGCGTGTTGGGCGCTACGCTGCCGCCTGTGAAGTGGATGTGCGAGAGCTGCGGGTTCGTCTATGACCCCGAGGACGGCGATCCCGACGGCGGGATTCCGCCTGGCACCGCGTTCGAGGACATCCCCGAGACGTGGTTCTGCCCCGTCTGCGGAGCCCGCAAACGCGACTTCACGCCCTACGACGAGTAGTCGCTACGCCGCCTCGGCCAGCCTCTCGGCGGTGATCTCGTCGATCGCGGCACCGCTGATCGCGACCAGCCGGCGGAGGTCCGCCTCGTCGATGGCCAGGGCGGGCATCAGCACGACGACGTCCCCGAGCGGCCGGATGATCGCACCGCGTTCGCGGGCGGCCAGTGTGACGCGATGGCCGAGCCGCTCCTCGGGCGCCGAGGACACCAGCTCGATGCCGACCATGAAGCCGCGCTGGCGCACCTCCGCCACGCCCGGCAGCGGCGCGACGTGCTGCTCGAGCAGCACGCCCAGCAGCTCAATCTTCGGCGCCAACCGCTCGAGGGTCGACTCGCGCTCGAAGGTCTCAAGCGTGGCGATCCCCGCCGCACAGGCCAGCGGGTTACCCGTGTACGTGTGGCCGTGGAAGAACGTGCGGAAGTCTTCGAAGCGGCCGAGGAAGCCCTCGTAGATGCGTTCGCTGGCCAGCGTCGCCGCGAGCGGCAGGTAGCCGCCCGTCAGCCCCTTGCCGACGCACAGCAGGTCGGGCGAGACCTGCTCGTGCTCGCAGGCGAACATCCGTCCGGTCCGTCCGAATCCGGTCGCTACCTCATCGCAGATCAGCAGGACCCCGTGGGCGTCGCAGAGGTCGCGCACCTGGCGCAGATAGCCCTCCGGCGCCATCAGCATGCCCGCCGCGCCCTGGACAAGCGGCTCGACGATCACCGCCGCGACGTGTTCACCGTGCCGATCGAGCAGCGCGGTCAGGTGCTCGGGCTCTGCGATCCGGGCCGGCCAGGACTCGAACAGGAGCGGTTGGTAGACCGAGTGGAAGAGATCGATCCCGCCGACTGAAACCGCGCCGATGGTGTCGCCGTGGTAGGCGTTCTGGAGGCAGATGAACCCGGTCCGCTGGTGCTCTCCCCGCTGCGCCCACCATTGGAACGCCATCTTCAGGGCGATCTCGACCGCGGTCGAGCCGCTGTCGGAGTAGAACACGCGGGTGAGCCCAGGCGGCGCGATCTCGATCAGCGCCTTGGCCAGCTCGATGCCGGGCCGGTGCGAGAGCCCGAGCATCGTGGAGTGGGCGACGCGGTCGAGCTGGTCGCGCACGGCGGCGTCGATCGCCGGGTGACGGTGGCCGTGGACGTTGCACCACAGTGAGGAGACCCCGTCGATGTAGGCCCGCCCGTCGGTGTCGAACAGCGTCGTCCCGTGCGCGCGCTCGATCACCACCGGCACCTCCTCCTCCATCCAGCTGCGCTGCTGGGTGAACGGGTGCCAGAGGTGACGTCGATCGGCGGCGATGAGCTCCTCGCTGGCGAGCACCTGGCCACGGTAGCTCGCCGTCCGGTCAGAAGGCGCGGGTGCCGGGGCGGCCCCCGAACCGGAAACCGAACCGCCCGTCGAACCCCGCGGTGGAGGCGCTACAGCCAGCGTTCGAGCGGGAGCCCGGCGCCGGCCGCCGCCAGCAGCGCCGGATCGGCTCGAGCCACCGGTCTCAGCGTCGCGACGCTCACCTCGCCGAGCTGCTCGATCGTTCTGCGGTTGGAGGTCTCGATCACGCTCGGTGCCTCCGCCCACGGCGTGAGTACCACCCCGGCCACCTGCAGGCCGGCCCGCCGGGCGGCCTCGATCGTCAGCAGTGTGTGGTTGATCGTGCCCAGTGAGGGGCGCGCGGCGATCACGATCGGCAGGCCGAGCTCGACGGCGAAGCGACGCACGTCGTACTCGTCGGACAGCGGCACGAGCAGGCCGCCGACGCCCTCGACGATCGCGACCTCCTCGGGGGAGCATGCGGCGCGGATCGCGTCACGCAGGGCCGCGACGTCGATTGGCCGGCCCTCGAGCCCGGCGGCCAGGTGGGGTGAGGCGGGGACGTCGTAGGCGACCAGCGCCACCTCGTCCGCGGGTCTCTCGCCGGCCCGCGCCAGCAGCTCGTGATCGTGTGGCCAACCGGGGTTAGGGGGTTCCTCGAGGCCGGTGATGATGGGCTTGAATGGCCGGACGGCCACTCCGCGTGCGCGCAGCGCGGCGACGAGCGCGCCGGAGAGCACGGTCTTGCCCACCCCGGTGTCGGTTCCGGTGACGAACAGGCCTCGCACGGCGCCAGCGCTCAGGCGGCGCGCGCCGGCAATCGCTCGTCGCTGAGCGAGGCCGGCTCCGGGAGCGGCGCGCCAGGCCGGCCGGGGTGAACCCCCGCCGCCCGGGCGGCGGCAGCCAGAGTCCTGGCCGCGTGCCGGAGCTCCTCCTCGCGGTGCGAGGCCATCACGGCGAGTCGCAGGCGCGAGGTCATCGGCGGGACGGTGGGCGGGCGGATGGCCTGTGCGAACACTCCCCGCAGCAACGCCTGCTCGCACGTCCGCACGGCGCGCTCGGGGTCACCCACCATCAGCGGCACGATCTGGGTGCGGGAGTGACCGGTGTCGAACCCCTCCCCGGTCAGCGCGTCCCGCAGCGCAGTCGCATTCGCGGCCAGCTTCTCCACGCGCCGAGGCCGCTCCTCGAGCAGATCGAGCGCGGCCAGTGCGCCCGCCACCGATGGTGGCGGTAGCGCGGTGGAGAAGATGAACGTCCGCGCCGTGTTGACCAGGTACTGAGCCATCGTCCGATCGCAGGCCACGAAGGCGCCGTAGGCACCGAGGGCCTTGCCCAGCGTGCCGATGATGACGTCGACCTCATCTTCAACACCAGCCTCGGCCGCGGCACCGCGGCCCCCTGGGCCGAGCGCGCCGGTGCCATGGGCCTCGTCGACCGCGACCCGCACGCCATGACGGCCGGCGATGTCGACGATGTCCGCCAGCGGCGCGACGTCGCCGTCCATCGAGAACACGCCGTCGGTGACGATCAGGGCGCCGCGGCCCTCGGCCCGGCGAAGCCCCCAGTCGAGGTGCTCGGTGTCGCGGTGGTCATAGACGAACACCTCGGCGCGAGACAGGCGGCAGCCGTCGATGATCGACGCGTGGTTGAGCTCGTCGGAGAAGATCACCTCGCCGGGCCGGGCCAGCGCCGCGACAACGCCCGCATTGGCCAGGTACCCGGAGCCGAACAGCAGGGCGGCCTCGCGGCCTTTGAACGCGGCCAGCCGTTCCTCCAACCGCCGGTGGATGGTCATCGAGCCCGACACCAGCCGGGACGCCCCCGCGCCCACCCCCCAGCGCATCGCCGCGTCGGCCGCGGCTTCGCGCACGCGCGGGTGATCGGCGAGACCGAGGTAGTTGTTGGAGCACAGCAGCATCACGGGCTTGCCGTCGAGCACCACGTGGGGGCCCTGAGGCCCGGAGATGAGGCGAGTGCGGCGGTGAAGACCGAGGGCCCTCAGCTCCTCGAGCCGCGCCTCGAGTTCGATCATGCCGCCAGGTCGCGGCCGCGGTTCGGCGCGCCGTCCGGCCGCGGGGGAACCATGCGCTTGGGGCGGAAGCGGAGCTGTGAGGAGGGATCCCAGAGGCGGATCTGCAGCTCGGGCTCAGGGGCGGGTGCGAGCGTGGCCGCGACGACGTCGGGCGTCTCGCCGTCCAACCAGCCGGTGCGGTTGTCCGGCCTCGGATTGGCGCCGTTGTCCTCGTGGCGCGCCACGTTCAGTCCCAGCTCCTCGAACATCGCGCGGTCCTCATCAGGCGTGTTGCCGAGCGTGGTGAGGAAGTTGCCCATCATCACGCCGTTCAGGCCCGCCTTGACCGCGGTCGCCTGCAGCTCGCCGAGGTTCTCGACCCGTCCGCCGCAGAGCCGGAACAGCGCCTCGGGAAGGATCAGGCGGAAGATCGCGATCCACTTCACCACCTCCCAGGAGTTCATCAGCTCGCGGTCGCCGAACTTGGTTCCCGGCCGCGGGTTGAGCAGGTTGATCGGCACGCTCGTCGGATTGATGCGCGCGAGCTCGAAGGCCATCTCGACGCGCTGCTCGCGGCTCTCGCCCAGGTTGAGGATGCCGCCCACGCAAGTCTCCAGGCCGGCTTCACGCACCGCGTCGATCGTCCGCAGCCGGCCCTCGTAGCGGACCGTCGTTGACACCTGCGGGTAGTAGCTCTCGGCAGTTTCGAGGTTGTGGTGAACCCGTTGAACCCCGGCGGCCTTGAGGGCTCGGGCACGGTCGGTCGACATGTGCCCGATCGACACGCAGCGCTTGAGGTTGGTGTGCTCGGCCACGAGCCGGGCGCCGGCCAGCACCTTCTCGAAGTCGCGCTTGGACAGTCCCTGACCCTGCGTCACCATGCAGAACCGGTGCGCGCCCGCCGCCTCGGCGGCGCGAGCGTGCTCGAGGATCTGGTCGGGCTCCATCATCGCGTGCAGCGGCGTGTCGGCCTCGGCGTAGCGGGACTGAGCGCAAAAGCCGCAGTCCTCGGCGCACCCACCCGACTTGGCGTTCACCAGCGAACAGAGATCGGTGGAGTCGGCAAAGCGCTGGACGCGCACGCTCCAGGCGCGGTCGACCAACTCCCCGATCTCGACCGGATCCTCGAGTTCGCCGAGGCGTAGCGCCTCGTCAGCGGTGATCAGCGGCGGCACGGCCGGGAAGATAAGCGGCGCTCCGGACGAAACGCTGCCGGCGGGCTAGCGGCCCTGCCACCGTGGCGGGCGCTTCTCGGCGAACGCGCGCACGCCCTCGCGAAAGTCCTCGGAGGAGAAGCAGGCCCGTCGGAGCTCGATCAGCTCCCGCTCGACCGCCGGCTCGAGCATCGCCTCTGCATCCAGCACCGCGCGGATCACGCGCTTGTTGCCCAATAGCGAGAGCGGGGCGTTGGCGACGATCTCGCGCGCGAGCTCGAGCGCGTGGTCGGCGAGCGCCTCGGGCTCGACGACGTCGTTGACGAGTCCCCAGTCCGCGGCGGTGCCGGCGTCGATCCGGCGGCCGACGAGAAACAGCTCGCGCGTGCGCGGCGCGCCGATCGCGTCAATGAAGCGACGGATCCCGGTGTGGGAGTAGACGAGGCCAAGCTTGGCCGGCGGCATCGCCAGCGTGATCGGCGCCGCAGCGACCCGCAGATCGCAGGCCAGGGCCAACTCGAGGCCTCCGCCGATGGTGTGGCCGTTGAGCGCCGCGACGGTGGGGAACGGATAGGCGTCGACCGCGTCGATCGCCGCCGCGAACGGGTGCGCAATCAGCTTCTCGGCCTCGTCGGCGAACACCGAGTCGGGCAGGTCGGAGATGTCGTAGCCGGCGGAGAACATCCGCCCCTCGCCGGTGATGATCACGCAGCGGGCGTCGAGCTGGGGCAGCGTGGAGGCGAACCCATCGAGAATCGCATGGTCCAGCGCCCCGCGCTTGCCGGGATTGGAGATGGTCAGGCGAGCGACGCCCGGGACCGGCTCGTCGACGAGCAATCGGCCGCCATCGGACGCCTCCGGCGGCGCGCTATTCGAGGACAACGAGCGTGTCGCCCTCTGAAACCGACTGGCCCTCCTCGCAGAGGATCTCCTTGACCACGCCTGGATCCTCCGCCTCGACGGGCATCTCCATCTTCATCGACTCGAGAACGACGACGGTGTCGCCTTCCTCGATGCTGTCTCCAACCGCGACCTCGATCTTCCAGACGGTACCCGTGATGTGGGCCTCGACCTCGGACAAGTGACCGACCCTCCTGTGCTCGTGTTCGCGCCGCGCAGAATAGTGACGCGGCCGGGGTGCCCGCGGGTGAAACGCCGCCGGGGCAGCCGCGGGGCGGTGACCGTCGCCTCCGTGCGGAGAGGCCTCAGCCCCGGACGCGCCAGCGCCGCCGCCGCAGCTCCGAAGCGATCAGCGCGCTCAGCGGGCGGCTCGTGCGCACTTCGTAGCGCCGGGGCTGCTCGGGGCGCTTCTGAGCCCAGCCGTACCACGCGTCCTCGTGGACGAGGCGGGTGAAGGACGGATGCTGCGCCACGATCAGCTCGAACACGGCCAGCAGGTGCGGCTGGGTGCGCTCGCTCTCCGACAGCGGTCCGAGTGGGCGTCCGTCTCCGGTGGGGGCGATCCACGGATTGCGCTCGTAGGTCCACTCGAGGTCGTCCATCAGCAGCCAGCCGCCGGGCTTGAGCAGCTTCTCGATCAGCACCACGGCCAGGCCGTCGACGTTGAAGTTCTTGGAGCCATCGAGGTAGCAGAAGTCGTAGCGCGGCCGGCAGTTGCCGGCGGCGTCGCTGGCCTCCTGCACCGCCTGCTTGAGGAACCAGTTGTAGGAGCTATGGTCGCGCACGATCGTCACCCGGTGACTGATCCCGGCCCGCTCGAGCACGTCCTCGGGCGAGGGGTCGAAGCTCGCGCCGGCGTAGTCGACCGTTGTCACGTGCCCGGTCCCGCGCGCCTCGAGTGCGGCCGCCATGTAGGCGGCCCCGACGCCGTGCGCGGTCCCCAGCTCGAGCACCTCCTCGGCCCGGGTGCTCAGCAGGTGGTCGTAGATCCGGCGGCCGAGAACCGGAGTCATGAACGGGATGTCTCCCACGACGGCCGCGATCGCGTCGAATTCCATCGGCTGATGGTGGCATGGATTGGCCCTATTTCCGGGATCCGTCCGCTCCGCCCGGTTGACTGCGCCGAAGGCCACAGGTGGAATCCGCGCATCACTGAGGCGTTGTGATCGGACCCAGCATCTTCATCAGCTCTTGCTCGCGCCGACAGCTTGCGCGCCGCCGACACTCGCGCAGCCTGCTGCGCCTCGAGTTTCTGGTCGGCGTGCTGGTCCTCGCCTCCGGCCTCGGCGCTCTCGTCGCCAGCCACGGCGGGCTCTAGCACCACCCCGCCGTCGTGATCCTCGCCATCGATCAGGGCACGTCGGGCACCACGTGTCTGGTCTTCGACGAGCGCGCGGAGCTGATCGGGGAGGCCTCCCGCGAGTTCACACAGCACTTCCCCCGCCCCGGGTGGGTCGAGCACGACATCCACGAGATCTGGCAGGTCACCCACGGCGTGGCCGGCGAGGCACTACGGGACGCCGGCGTGCGCGAGGGCGAGTTGAGCTGCATCGGGATTACCAACCAGCGCGAGACCGTGTGCGTCTGGGATCCCGACACCGGGGAGCCGCTGCACCGAGCGATCGTGTGGCAGGACCGGCGAACGGCGGCTCGCTGCGACGAGCTGCGCGAGGCCGGTCACGAGGAGCTGATCCGGCGGCGCACCGGGCTGGTGATCGACCCGTACTTCTCCGCCACCAAGATCGCCTGGCTGCTCGAGAGCGTCGACGGCTTGCGGGCACGCGCGGAGCAGGGGCGCGCCGTGTTCGGAACCGTCGACGCGTGGCTGATCTTCAAGATGACCGGCGAGCCGGCCACCGATCCGTCCAACGCGTCGCGGACGATGCTGTTCGACATCGACCGCGGCCGCTGGGACCCGGAGCTGCTCGAGCTGTTCGGCGTTCCCGAACGAGCGCTCCCGGAAGTGCGTACGAGCTGCGGGACGATCGGCGTCACCCGGGCCGAGGCCATGCACGGACACCGAGTGCCGGTCACCGGCGCGGCCGGCGATCAGCAGGCGGCGCTGTTCGGTCAGGCCTGCCTCGACCCCGGACTGGGAAAGAACACCTACGGCACCGGGTCGTTCGTTCTCCAGAACGCCGGCTACCGGTCTCCGGCCGCGGTCGAGGGCCTGCTCAGCACGGTGGCCTGGGGCATCGGCGATCGCCTCACGTACGCCGTCGAGGCGGCCATTTTCGTCACCGGCGCCGCGGTGCAGTGGTTGCGGGACGGGCTCGGCGTGATCACGCAGGCCTCGGAGACCGAGGCGCTGGCGGCGTCGCTGGAGGGAAATGACGGGGTCTATTTCGTCCCCGCGCTCACCGGGCTCGGCTCGCCGTACTGGGATCCCTACGCGCGCGGCACGATCGTGGGGCTGACCCGGGGCACGGGCCGCGCCCATCTCGCCCGGGCCACGCTCGAGTCGATCGCCTACCAGACCGTTGACGCGGTCCGCGCGATCGAGCACGCCTGCGGCATCGAGCTCGAGGAGCTCCGCGCCGACGGTGGCGCCACCGTCAACGACTGGCTGATGCAGTTCCAGGCCGATGTGCTGGGCGTGCCCGTCGTGCTCCCGGAGATCACCCAGACCACGGCGCTCGGCGCGGCCTACCTCGCCGGCGTCGGGAGCAGCCTCTGGACGGTCGATCTGCTGCGGCGCAGCTGGCGCGAGCGGCGGCGCTACGAGCCCGCGATGGGCGCCGAGCGGCGCGAGGAATTGCTGGCTCGGTGGCGGCAGGCGATCGACCGCGCGCGCGGGTGGGCGGAGGGGTAGGCTCCGGGTGTGGGCACCGAGGGCACTTCGCTGGACGTCGATCTGATCGCTGCATCGCTACGCGCGAACAGCGGCGACCTCGGCGGCTTCGTCGAGAGCTTGGCGCAGAAGCTGGAGGAGACGCTGCCCAGCGGCGTCAACATGCAGCGGGGACGGCGGGGTCTGCGCGGCCCCAAGCTGGTGAAGACGATCACCGTCGACGCCGCCGGGCTGCGACTCGAGCTGATCCGCCGCGATGACGGCTCGATCGAGACGCGCCGAGCGCGGCTCTCTGGGGGGATCGTGCTCAAGACCGAGGTTCTCGGGACCGACGAATGGCTGCACGCGCTGGTGCAGGCGCTGGCGACCGAGGCAGAGCAGAGCGAACGGACTCGGCAGGCGCTCGAGCGCCTGCTGCTGAGATAGGAGCGAACAACAATGGGCTTCCTCAAGCGCGACGACGACGGTGGTGCGCAGCCGGCACCGCAGCAGGCGGAGACGGCGGTCGAGAACGCCCCCCCTGGGCAGGCCCCCCAGGCCGAGGCCTATGAGTCCGGCTCGCTGGCCGGGATCCCCGAGTCAGGCCGGGCTCGGATCGAGCGCATGAAGCAGGAGGTCGCGCGCGGGCTGTTCACCAGCGACCTCTCGATCAACGAGTTCCTGCTCGTCAAGGAGGCCGGGTTCGAGCCGCTCGGGCTGGTGCTCGGAAGCTCGATCTACCACATCGGCTTTCAGCAGTCGAGCTGGAGCCAGAACCAGGAGATGGGGGTCCTCACCCAGGCGATGTACCACGCGCGCGAGCTGGCCATGACGCGCATGGAGGAGGAGGCCGATCAGCTCGGCGCCGATGGCGTGGTCGGCGTGCGCCTCGACATCGGCCAGTACGAGTGGGGCGCCGAGCTGGCCGAGTTCATCGCCGTCGGCACCGCGGTCAAGCACCGGGACGGCGAGCTGCATCGGGGGCCGAACGGGAGACCGTTCACATCCGATCTGTCGGGCCAGGACTTCGCCACCCTGCTGCGGACCGGCTACCGGCCGGTGGGGTTGGTGATGGGTAACTGCGTCTATCACGTCGCCCATCAGTCGCTGCGCCAGACGTGGAAGCAGGTCGGGCGAAACCAGGAGATGCCGCTGTTCACCCAGGCGCTCTACGAGGCGCGTGAGCTGGCCATGGAGCGGATGCAGGTTGAGTCATCCGAGCTGCAGGCCCAGGGGATCGTCGGTGCGCAGATCATCGAGAAGAGCTACGGCTGGGGTTCGCACGTCATCGAGTTCTTCGCGCTCGGTAACGCCGTCGTCCCGATCGGTGAGGACCATGCCATCGAGCGGCCGTCGATGGTGCTGCCACTGACCGATTAGGGACGCGCGGCGGTATCGTGGCGAACAGGTCATGACCGACATCGAGCTCAAGCCGCAGGTCTACAAGGACCCCCGCCCCAAGGAGTACTTCGACCGGTTCCACGAGCGGGTGCGCAACGGTGAGCCCGAGGCGCGCGTGTACGAGCCCGTGCGTGTGGCCACCGTGCTGCACTCGCTGATCACGTTCCGCGCCCGCGGCTTCGGCGCAGAGAACGTGCCCAACGGGCCGGTGATCCTGGCCCCCAACCATGCCTCGTTCATGGATCACTTCTTCACCGGCGCTTTCGTCCGTAGGCGCGTTCAGTTCATGGGTAAGTCACAGCTGTTCAACGGCATTCAGGGCCAGGTCTTCAACCACGGGGGCGTCTTTCCGGTCAGGCGCGGACATCACGACGAGGAGGCGTTCATCAGCGCGTTTGAGATCCTCGCGCGCGGCGGCGCGGTGGTCATGTACTGCGAGGGTGGCCGCTCGCGCACCGGCAAGCTGGCTGACCGGGCGAAGCCGGGGATCGGCCGCCTTGCCCTCGAGTCGGGAGCCCCCGTGGTACCGGTGGCGATTCTCGGCTCCCATCAGGTCCGCAACTGGAAGAAGCTCCACTTCCCGCGCGTGACCGTGCAGTACGGCGAGCCCTTCCGGTTCGAGCCCGCGACCGACACCACGCGCGACCAGCAACAGGCGGCCGCGGACGCGATCTTCGACCGCATCCGCGAGTTGCACGAGGAGCTCGTGCGCGTCGGCCACGGCGGCGCTGCCGAGGCGGCCCGCGCCCGCGCGCTGGCTCCTCGCGGCGCCCGGCCGGCGACCTAGGACGGGGATGACGGTGCTCCGTGACGGCCTGCTCGAGGGACGCCGCGTCGCTTTCTCCGCGGAGCTTCCGCGCGAGGTCCGGGAGCTGCTGGGCGATCTCGGTGCCGCGCTCGAGGATCTCGGGCCCCTCGACGAGCTGGAGGACAGCGCCGCCGACGCGTGGGTGACGGCCCGAACGCCGCTTCACGGCCTCGTGTTCGACGCCGGCGCGGCGTTCGTCGAGGGCGGCTACGACGGCCTGCGATCCGGCCTCGAGCGCACCTGGGCCGCGGTGCGCGCCGTCGTCGCCGCGGGGTTCATCCCCGCCGGCGCCGGCGGCAAGATCGTCCTGATCGCCGCGCCGGATGCCCGCCCGTTCGGGACGGCGGCGCGCGACGCCCTGGAGAACCTCGCCCGCACGCTGTCGGTGGAGTGGGCCCGCTACAAGATCACGGTGGCCGCGGTGGCTCCCGGCATCGACACCGCTGCCCCGGAGCTGGCCACGCTGGTGGCCTACCTTCTGTCCGAGGCCGGGGACTACTTCAGCGGCTGCCGCCTCGAGCTCGGCGCCTCCTCGCCGTCCGGCCCCGTCTGACCGCGGCTCGACCTCAGTCGGCCTGGCCGTCGTTGACCAGCGGCCAGTACGCATTCCAGTTCAGGCGCCCCAGCGTCAGCTCGCGCGCATCGGACAGGTGGGCGGCGAGGGGATGGACGCGCCGGCGCCGGTGATGACGGCCAAGGTGCCAACCAAGCCGAGGGCCAGCGCCGAGCGGTCGGATTTCCTCCTTCGTTCTCATACGCGCGTCTTAGCGATCCCTCACGCCGCTGATACGCGCGTGGGCGAACCTGATCCTGCCCGTTTCAGTGAGAAAGGACCCAGAGAAATGAACACGGCTCAGGCTTCAACGATTCGCCAAACACGGCTGGCCCGCGCCCGCATGATCCGGCGGCGGGTGATATCCGGCGCGATCGCGATGTTCGTGGCCAGCTGGCTGCTGATTGCCGTCGTGCTCGTCTCGGGCCACGACCCGGCTCTGGCCGCGCATCGGACGTCGACCACCACCAGCGCCGCGCCGACGACCGCGGGGTCGAGCACCGGCTCGGGGAGCACCCCGGCGGTGAGCACGAGCACCTCGGGCAGCTCCAACACCGGCAGCACCGCCAACTCGAGCGCCTCGAACACGAGCGCCTCGAACACGAGCAGCGGCGGTTCGGGCACATCCTCGGGCTCCGGGCTCTCCGCGATCAGCACGAGGGAGTCGTGACCCCCGCGGCGACGCTCCGGCAAGCCCCGGTGACCGAACAGCGTGAGCGGCTGGCCTGCTTCGGCTCTTGGTGCGAGGTGGCCGCGACGCACTCCGCCGGAGACGCGGAGGCGCGGGCGGCCGTGGACGCCGCCCGCGACCGCCTGCTCGAATGGCACGGGCGCTTCTCCCGCTTCCTCCCCGACAGCGAGATCAGCCGGCTGAACGCCGATCCGAGCCCGGTGGTGGAGGTGAGCCCGCTGCTGCGTCGCATCGTGCAGTCGGCACTCGACGCCGCGCGCCGGACCGGCGGGCTTGTCGATCCGACGCTCGCCGAGGAGATTGTGCGCGCCGGGTACGGGTCACACTTCGACGGCCCGAGCCTCGAGCCGGCCGCCGCGCTCGCCGCGGCCCCGCCGCGAGCTCCGGCCCGGCCGGCCACGGCTTCCCGCTGGCGGGAGGTGTCCGTCGACCGGGCCCGCTCCACGGTGAGCCGGCCTCCCGGTGTTGTGCTCGATCCCGGCGGCATCGCCAAGGGCGTGTTCGCCGACGAGCTCGCGGCCATCATGAGCGGCTGTGACTCGTTTGCCATCGACTGCGCCGGCGACCTGCGCCTCGGCGGTCGCGCCGGACTCGAGCGGCCGGTCGAGGTCGAGAGTCCGTTCGACGGCTTGGTCCTCCATCGCTTTGCCCTCGCCGGCGGGGGCGTCGCCACCAGCGGCATCTGTCGCCGGAGCTGGCTGGACGCCGACGGCCGGCCCGCCCATCACCTGCTCGACCCGGCCACCGGCCGCCCTGCCTTCACCGGCGTGGTGCAGGTGACCGCGCTGGCTCCGACGGCCACCGAGGCCGAGGCGCTGGCCAAGGCGGCGCTGCTGTCGGGTCCCGCCGAGGCCTCCGGGTGGCTTCGCCACGGCGGCGTCGTCGTGCGTGACGACGGTGGCGTCGAGATGGTCGGCCGATGAGGCTGCGCCGCGGAGGCGATCACCCTGTGCCGCGGGGGCTCAGACGGCGACCCGGACGTGAGCCGCAATCCAGCTACACAGATCGTCGAGCACGGTGTCCTGCTCGGGCTCGTTCAGGATCTCGTGATACAGGCCGTCGTAGGCCTTGAGAGTGAGATCCTCGGCCGAGATCCGGTCGCGCAGCATCAGGCTGCCGGCCGGCGGAGCCAGCGCATCGGCGGTGCCGTAGAGGATCAGGGTGGGAATGGCGATCGCCGGCACGGCGGTGGGAAGGGAATCGACCGTGGCGGCGAGCTCGGCCACGGTGCGGGCCGGCAGCCGGCCGTGATGGACGAGCGGATCATCCACGTACGCCCGCACGACTTCGGGGTCTCGGCTGACCAACGTCGGGTCGACGGCGATGACGCCCAGCCCCGGGGTGAGCGCCGAGAGCAGGCGGGCGGTTGCACGAGCGGCCGGGGAGGCCGCGTCGAGCGCCGCAAGCGGACCGGACAGGATCAGGCCGGTGAGACGGTCCTGGTGGCGCACGGCGTAACTGAGCGAGATCAGCCCGCCCATGCTGTGGCCGAGCAGGAACACCGGCAGCGCCGGGTGGCGCTCGTGCCCGAGGACCACGAGCCGGTCGAGGTCCGTCACCGCGTTGTCGACGCGGTCGATCATCGCCCGCTTCCCCGCGGAGCGCCCGTGGCCGCGGTGGTCCAGCGCGTACACGGCATAGCCCTCGTTGACAAGCCGCGCGGCGACATGCTCGTAGCGGCCGCTGTGCTCACCGGCGCCGTGAGCGATCACCACCACGGCCCGCGCCGTCGGCACCGGCAGCCACCGCTGCCAGTAGATCCGGACTCCGCTCTCTCCGGGAAGGGTCGATTCCTCGTGCGAGGTCAATTTGGCGACGGGGGAGCGAGCGGCTGGTCGGCCCAGGGCACCACGACGGCGTCCTCGTCGGGCGAATCGCGAGCGACAACGTATTCGGCCGGCTCGGTGTCGGAGAGGTTCTCGAGCACGTGCGTCTCGCGCGGGGGCACGTAGACGAGATCGTTGGGCGCGAGCGTGACCTGCTGCTCGAGCTGATCGCCCCAGCGCACCCGGAGCTGACCGGCGAGCATGTACACGGCGCTCTCGCACGCCTCGTGGTAGTGGGGACGAGAGCGGGTTCCGGGCGGCACGCGGAAGACGCCCATGTAGATGTTCTCGGCTCCGGCGGTGGCTCGCGAAATCTCGGCGCCGCCGACCACGCCTCGCGGCACCTCACGGTCGGGTCCCGGCTTGACGACCCTCATCCCTGCGGCGGCCTCATGCGCGCAGTCTATCGTCGCTGCGGCCGGGCCACCTCGATCTGCAGAGGTGGCTGCGGGGCCGCTTCGTGGTCCACCTGAAGGGTGGTGTGCTCGACCTCGAATCGCTCCGAGAGAAGGGCCTGAAGACTCCGACGCACGCCGTGGCAGTCGGCTCCTGCCTGCACCACAATGTGCGCCGAGAGGGCCGGAAAGCCCGAGGTGACCTCCCACACGTGCAGGTCGTGAACCTCCACCACGCTGGGCTGCGACGCCAGGACGCGGCCGATCTCCTGCGGGTCCAATCCGGCCGGCGCCGCCTCGAGGAAGACGCGGCCGGATTGCCTCAGCAGCCCGATGGCCGCGTGCAGCATCAGCCCCGCCACCACGAGCGAGGCCAGCGCGTCAGCCCGGTCGAGGCCGGCGGCGAGGATGACCACCGCAGCCACCGCGGTGGCGCCGAAGCCATAGAGATCGGTGAGCACGTGGCGGTAGGAGCCCTCGACGTTGAGGCTCTGCCGCTCGCCCGAGGCGAGGATCCGGACGGCGAGCAGGTTGACGGCGATGCCGACCAACGCCACCACGAGCACCGGCCCGGCGTCGACATGGGGGGGCGAGATCAGGCGCTTGATCGCCCCGTAGACGATCAGCGCACTCAGCACCAGCAGCGTCATCCCGTTCGCGCTGGCGCTCATGATCTCCACTCGCCCGAGGCCGTAGGTCATCGACCCGCGGGCCGGGCGGGCGGCGAGGTGAGCCGCCACGAGCGAGAGGCCGAGCGCGGCGGCGTCGGTCAGCATGTGCGCCGCATCGGAGAGCAGCGCGAGGGAGGAGGCCAGGATTCCCACGGCGACCTCGACCGCCATGAACGCGACGATCAGCGCCAGCGCTCTCCGCAGCGCCTTCGCGTCCGCCTCGCGGCCGTGAGTATGGGCGTGCGCGTGATCGTGGCTGATGGTCGGATCGTACGCCTCGCCGCGGCTCGCAGCGGGGGTGGTGCTCGCCGCGGGTGCGCTCAGTTGACCGAGGGATCGGCCGGCATCCGCGCGATCAGCGCGTAGCTGCCGCCCTTGCGGGTCAGCACCTCGCCCCACAGCTCCATCGGCTCCGCGGAGAACGCATCGGCACGGCGCGCCGGCTCGAGGATCCAGTCGCCGCGCTCGATCTCGGAATCAAGCTGCCCCGGGGCCCAGCCGGCGTGGCCGACGAACGCCCGCCCCTCCTTCACCCCAGCGGCGAGCTCGGTCAGCGGAGCGCCGGCGGCGAGCACGCCGACGTCCTCGAAGGCGATCAGCGCGGCGTCTCCCGGATCCTCGAACTCGGCCAGCACGATCACCGACAAGGGCTGAACGGGACCGCCCACGAACAGGTCGTCCGAGGGATCGACCAGCCCTTCGAGCTCCGGCACGGCGTCGGCCACGCTCATCTCCGACGGCCGGTTGAGCACGAGCCCGAGGGCGCCCTCGTCGCTGTGCTCGACGACGAGGACGACGGTTCTCCAGAAATTGGGATCGGCCAGCGTTGGCCCGGCAATCAGCAGCTGTCCTCGCACCGATTCCACGGCTCTCAGGATCGCATCCCCGCGACCTGGCCACATTTTGGTTGATGGTCGAGACGTGCCGGCGGGCCTGCGGGCTGGTGTTCCCCAACTACCATTTCCGCATATGACTTGGGGGCGAGCTTGGCTGAGGGCACTGCACCGCGCCCCGGGCTGCGCCTCGCGTGCGATCCTCGGGGCTGTGTCGATCCTGACCCTGGCCGGTGGGATCGCTGCGTCGGTATCCGCGACTCCTACCGCTCCCGCGGCCGCGGCGACGGCGTCCGCGCCCGCTCAGGTGCCCGACGGCGACTGGACGCGATTCAACTTTGACGCCCAGCGCAGTGGTGTGGGACCGGCCGCCACGGGAATCGACTCCCGTACCGTGCACCAGCTCTCGCGTCGCCGTGTGCACCTCGACGGTACCGTCGACTCCTCGGCGATCGAGCTGCACGCGATCACGGCCGGCGGCGATGCGCGGGATATCGCCGTGGTCACCACGACCTACGGCCGGACGATCGCCATCGATCCGGGGACAGGGGCGAAGCTGTGGGAGTTCGTCCCCGCGGATATCCGTTCCTACGAGCGGAGCGTGCAGTTCACGACCACCACGCCGGTGGCTGATCCCGACCGCCGTTACGTCTATGCCGCCAGCCCCGATGGCCGCATTCACAAGCTGGCCGTTGCCACGGGGAACGAGGTTCGCTCCGGTCGCTGGCCGGTCCGCGTGACCCTCGACGCAACCCACGAGAAGCTCGGCGCCGCGTTGAACCTCAGCGGTCGTTGGGTGATCGTCGCCACGGGCGGCTACGTCGGCGATGCGCCCCCGTACCAGGGGCATGTGGTCGAGATCGATCGCACGACCGGCCACATCGGCCATGTCTGGAACTCACTGTGCTCCAACCGGCGCCACCTGATCGCGCCGCCACGTTCGTGCCCTGCCAGCGACGCGGCCATCTGGGCGCGCGCCGGGGCGGTGGTCGAGCCGGGCAACGGGCGCATCCTCGTTGCCACCGGGAACGGCCCCTTCAACGGGGTCACGAACTGGGGCGACAGCGTGCTCGAGCTGAGCCCGACGCTGGCCCTGCTGCACAACTGGACGCCGGTCAACCAGCGTCAGCTCAACAAGACCGACACGGACCTCGGCAGCACCGCGCCGGCGCTGCTGCCGGCCGCCGGTGGACGCCGCCTGGCCGTGCAGGGAGGCAAGGATGGCAACCTCTACCTGCTCGATCTCGGCCGCCTGAATGGCACGACGGGCCGTGCGAGCGGGCGCAAGGGCGGCGAGCTACAGCGGATCCTGAGCCCGGGTGGGAGTGAGGTGATCACCGCGCCCGCGGTGTGGTCACACCGTGGGCGGACCTACGTGTTCGTGGCCGACCAGGACGGTACCTCCGCCTACGTGCTCGGCCGCGATCGCCGCCTGCACGTCGCCTGGCGCCAGGGCACCGCCGGGACGAGCCCGGTTCTCGCCGGCGGCCTGCTCTACGTCTACGACGAGCTCCACGGCACGCTGGTGGTCCGCAACCCACTGAGCGGCATCGCGCTGGCGTCATTGCCCGCCGCCCACGGTCACTGGAACAGCCCGATCGCGATCGGCGGCCGCGTCCTGCTGCCCGAGGGCAACGCCAACGACCAGGCCACCAGCGGGACGCTCGACGTCTATCACCTACCCGGCCGCTGAATCAGAGCAACGTCGTGGCCCCGGTAGGGCACTGCAGGCCGGTGCTGGAGAGCGGAGAGCCAAGAGCCCATCCGCCAGGCCGTCCGCTCCACGTCATCGGTCGCGGCACTGCCTGGGTTACAGGGCGCCGAGCGCAACCCGAAAGAACCGCGGGCGGTACAGCCGGATGGTCGCCGGGCTGAGCATGGTGAAGCTGTTGACGTTGAAGGAGAAGAGCATCTGGCCGTCCGCGGTGAGTTCCGGGTGCGCGAGCGCGTTGTATGTGTAGGTGCCCCTGATGTACGTGGTCGGCCACAGGCTGGCGGTGTCGAAGATGACCCGCTGCCCGGTGAACGGGCCGGTCGGGCCACTCGCTCGCCAGGAGTACACCTGGGAGCCGAACATGAACTGCTGGCTGGTCATGCGCACGCTACCGCCGACGGTGAAGACCGATAGCGCGTTCGACAGTGCCGAGTCGCCCCCGTCGACGGGCACCCGCGCGGACATCGCCGGGTTCGCGGACCAGTCGCTGCCGGTGAAGAAGCTCCAGGCGAGGTCCAGGCGTCCCGTTGGCACCCGGGCGATGTGGAGGAAGGTCTGGCTGGTCAGGCCCGAGCCGGTCGTCTCAACCCCGTAGATGTAGGTGTATGCGCCACTGTCGAACTGCGCGAGCCCCCAGCTCACACCATCGGAGGTACCCGGCACGCTGCGCAATGAGATAAGCCGGAACGTGGTGGCGTCAAGTTGGCCCAGCCACGTGTCCACGGAGCGGAAGTCCCACAGTCCGCTGCCGGTGTTGACCATGTGCAAGGCCAGAACCATGAGCCGCTGACCGGTCACGCGCCCGGCTGCCGGCCAGAAATATGAGCCGTCGGCCTGCGTGGGTAGCGGATTGGGGATGACCTGCGGGCGGGCTGCCGCGCCCGTGACGACGATCGAGTTGTGCACGAACCGCAGCGACGCGCCGGCGACGCCGGTCGCGGTGTCGGAGAAGATCCAGGCTTCGCGGCCGTCAGGAAGCGCGACCGAGTTGGTGCCGTCGCCGCCCATCCAGCCCGACTGTGACAGCGATCCGAAGAAGGTGGCGTACAGGTCGGCGCTCGGGATGCTGGTCGGGGCGGGCGCAACCCAAGGCGCGGGCGCAACCCGACGTGTGGACGCCACCCGAGGCCTAAACACCACCCGAGGCCTGGACACGAACCGAAGCACGCGCGCAATCCGATGCGGCCGCCGCCGCTCCACCCAGGCGCTGCGCGTCGCGTGATGCGAGGGCACACGGGCCGCGCTCGCGGGGATCGGCGCCACGAGGCTCAGCAGCGCGAGCCCAACACCGGTGATTCGCGCCAGCCGGGTGCCGCGGCCCCGCAGTTCCGAGGCAGAGGCTCCGGCCAAGGTCCTTGCCCAGACGTGCGGCCGCAGGCCCGGGTGGGCCCGGGCGACGATTTCGCTCAGCGTGAACGTGCTGCGTCTCGTGATCAGGTGGCGTGCCAACGCACACTGCCTCGGCACCCCGCGCCCCTAAGGAGTCCGTAATAAGCCGCACCCCGACAGGTTGGCTACTGCCAGCCGGACGGATCAGGCCCGAGGGATGGAGAGAAACTGCCGCTATGCAGGAGAAACCTCGCCAGCCTGGCGCCAGGCCTCCCGCAGCGCCTCGGCCCACCACCGCAGCTCGGGTGGCGAAGGTGCTAAGACGTTCGTCGAGCAGGGCCAACATCTCGACGTCGCAGCGGTCCTCCGCGATGCGGACCGCTCGCATGACGCCGGGCAGGATGCGGACCGTGTGACGGAGCGCGTCCCGGGCCGAGCAGGCGATCCGCGCCGCGCGCGTCCGGGGCGCGAGGCGACCTCGCATGAAGCCGCTGGAAATCCTCACAATCCCAAACTGCGCCCGAGGATCTCCTTCATGATCTCGTCGGTGCCGCCGCCAATCGGTCCCAGCCGCGCGTCGCGCGCCGCGCGCTCGAGCCCGTACTCGACCATGTACCCGGCGCCGCCGTGGATCTGCAGGCACTCGTCGATCACCTCGAACGCCGCCCGCTGGGTGGCCAGCTTTGCGATTGTGACCTCGCGCGTGGCGTCCTCACCGGCCACGTAGCGCCGCAGCGCGGCGTATGTCACGTCCCGGCCGGCCTCGAGCGTGAGCGCGATCTCCGCCAGCTTGTGTCGGATCGCCTGGTGGCGACCGATCGGCGTACCGAACGTCGTGCGCTGCATGGCGAAGCCGAGCGTCTGCTCGAACGCGGCTTTCATCGCCCCGACCGCTCCGAGTGCCATCAACAGCCGCTCCCACTGGAAGTTGGCCATGATCAGGTAGAAGCCCGCGTTCTCGTCGCCCAGCAGGTTCTCCTCGGGCACGAACACGTCGTCGAAGGTGATCAGGGCGGTGTCCGACGCGTGCCAGCCGAGCTTCTCGATCGTCTCGGAGTGGACGCCCGGACCGCGCTCGATGATCAGGAAGGAGAGTCCGTGATGGCCGCCCTCCGGGCGCGTCTTGACCGCGGTCACCAGCACGTCGGCCCGCACGCCGCCGGTGATGAACATCTTCGAGCCGTTCACCACCCAACCCCCGTCCACGGGCCGCGCCTGGGTGCGCACGGCCGCCACGTCGGAGCCGGCATCGGGCTCGGTGATGGCCAGCGCGGCGATCGTGTCCCCCCGGATCCCCGGGCGCAGGTATCGCTCCCGCTGCTCCTCGGTCCCGAATTTCCAGATCGGGGGCAGGGCGATGCCGGAGTGTGCGCCGATGCCGGCAGCGAGGCCACCGGATCCGCACCAGGCCAGTTCCTCAACGAACACCGCATCGGCGACCGTATCGCCGTTGCCGCCGTACTCGGCCGGGAACTTCAGGCCGATGTAGCCGAGCTCGGCCAGTCGCGTGAACACGTCGTTGGGAAACCAGCGCGCCGCCTCCCACTCGTCGGCGTGCGGGGCAAGCTCGGTGAGGACGAACCGGCGCACCGCGGCGCGGAAGTCCTCGTGCTCGGGCGTGAATGGCGGGATCGGCCGGGCATCGGCGGTCGCGGTGATCCCGGCTTTGGTGGCGAGACTGGTCAGCGCTAGCTCCTTTCCAGCGTATGCCGCCCACGGTACCGAGCCGGCGAGGGCTGGTGGCCGGCAACAGCGCTGGTCGCTCGCGGCCGGCGCAGGTGACGTGCAGGCTGTGAGGCGCCGGCGGCCTATAGGCCGTACGAGCGCCCGATCACGTCGAGCATGATCTCGTCGGTGCCCGCGCCGATGCGGTTCAGGCGCATGTCGCGCCACACCCGCTCAATGCCGTACTCCTTCATGTACCCGGCACCGCCGTGGATCTGGATGCACTCGTCGGCCACCTCGACGGCGATCCGGGCGGCGTAGAGCTTGGCCATCGAGATCTCGCGCACCGGGTACTCGCCGTTTTGGAAGCGCCACGCCGTCGTATAGACCAGCTGCCTGGCCGTCTCGATCTTGGTCGCCATCTCGGCGAACTTGTGGCGGATCACCTGGAAGCGGCCGATCGAGCGTCCAAAGGCGCTGCGCTCCTTGGCGTACTCGAGTGTGCGATCGAACACGTGCTGCGCGCCCGCCACGCACCCGGCGGCGCCGATCAGCCGCTCGCCCTGGAGCTCCCACATGATGTGGTAGAAGCCCTTGCCGACCTGTCCGAGCACGGCGGACGCCGGCACGCGCACGTCCTGGAAGGCCAGCAGCGCGGTATCGGAGGCGTGCATCCCGAGCTTCTGCAGGCGCTTCTCGCGGATCACTCCCGGCGCGTCCATCGGCACGAGGAACAGGGTGAAGCCGTCGTAGCCGGCGTCGGGGTCGGTCTTGGTCACAAGCACGATCACGTGGGCGCGGTGGCCGTTGGTGATGTAGGTCTTGGAGCCGTTGATCACGTACTCGTCGCCGTCCCGCGCCGCCCGGGTCTTGATCCCGGAGACGTCGGAACCCGCGTCGGGCTCGGTGATGCCCAGGCACAGGATCTTCGTCCCGGCGATCGCCGGCGCCGCCCACTCCTGCTTCTGCTCCTCGGTCCCAAAGGCGAGGATCGGCGGCATCGCCATGTCGGTCTGTACGGCGAGGCCCATGGCCAGGCCGCCACTGTGGGCATGGACGATCTCCTCGGCCAGCACCAGGCTCGAGTAGTAGTCGCCGCCCTGGCCGCCGTACTGCACCGGCTTGTCGAGGCCGAGGAAGCCCAGCTCGCCCATCCGAGCGAACACCCAGTCCGGGAACGTCGTCTCCTCCCACTCCTCGGAGTGGGGCTGGAGCTCCTTGATCACAAAGCGGCGAATCGACTCGCGCAGCTGCTCATGCTCGTCGGTGAAGATGAAGTGCTTGCGCGACGTGGCGAAGTCAGGCTTGAGGACGTCAGCGGTGGCCATGTGGTCGATCTCCTCGGGTCGGGCGGCGCCCGGCGGACGCTAGCGAAGGCGGTCGCAAAAGTAAACAGTAGGACTTCCTACTTGCGACGTGGGCCCGCTTCGGTTGCGATAGGTTGGGGGCCGCCATGACCTACGCCACTCTCCGCTACGAGGTCTCCGAAGTCGGGGTCGCCACGATCGCCCTCGACCAGCCCGAGACCCGCAACGCCCTATCCGACGAGCTCCTTGGTGAGCTGATCGCGGCGCTTCAGAGTGCCCGCGACGATCCGGACGTGCGCTGCGTCGTTCTGACCTCGACCCACGAGAAGGTCTTCTCAAGCGGCGGCAACCTGGCTGGCTTCGCCGCCGAGGTCCCGCTCGTGCACAAGCACTTCGGCACCGACCGCTTCCCGGGCGTGTTCCGCCTGCTCGGCGAGCTGGGCAAGCCGTCGATCTGCGCCGCCAACGGCCACGTGCTGGCCGGGGCGCTCGGCCTGGCCCTCGCCTGCGATCTGATCATCGCCCGCGAGGGCGCGCGCTTCGGGACGCCGGAGATCAATGTCGGGCTCTTCCCGTTCATGATCATGGCGCTGATCTACCGCAACGTCGGCCGCAAGAAGACCAACGAGCTGCTGTTGCTCGGTGATCAGATCTCCGCCGAGGAGGCCGAGCGGATCGGGATCGTCAACCGCGTGCTTCCGGCCGAGGAGTTCCATGAGGGCGTGCGCGACTGGGCGGTGAAGCTGGCGGCGAAGTCTCCGGTGATGATGAAGCTGGGCAAGGACGCGATGTTCCGCCAGCAGGACATGGCCTTTGCCGACGCGCTGGACTTCCTCCGCGCCCACCTCACCATTGCGTTCTCGACCGAGGACATCCAGGAGGGCGTGCGAGCGTTCTTCGAAAAACGCCCGCCGCAGTGGAAGGGGCGGTGAGGTTGGGGTGGCGAGACGCCGGCCGCAGCGCTTCCGCGGTTTCGTTCCCACATCCGGCGAAACTGCAGATGAGGGTCGCCTTGACTCCCGCCACCACCAATGGCAGAGTGAGAAGTAGCACTTCCTACTGCTTGCTTTTGCCTCCGCCCCGCCAGCAGCCGCCCCGCCCATGACCACCGACACCCCCACCAGCCTGCTCCGACCGCTCGCCGAGGACCTCGCGGTGCGCCGTGAGAAGATCCGGGAGGGGGGAGGCGCCGAGAAGATCGCCGCGCAGCACGCCCGGGACAAGCTGACCGCCCGCGAGCGGCTCGGGCTGCTCATCGACGACGGCACCTTCGTCGAGCTCGGCATCCACGGCCGCCCGCACTTCTCGCAACGCGCGATGGAGGGGCGGGACGCGCCCGCCGACGGCGTGATCACCGGCTACGGCAAGATCGACGGCCGGATGGCCGCCGTGGCCGCCTACGACTTCACCGTGATGGCCGGCTCGATGGGCATGACCGGCGAGCTCAAGGTCACCCGCCTGCGGGAGTTGGCGGTGAGCAAGCGGATCCCGATGGTCTGGTTGCTCGACTCGGCCGGCGCGCGGATCCAGGAGGCGGTCGGCTCACTGTTCGCCGGCAGCGGACACCTGTTCCGCGAGGAGGTCGTCAACTCCGGAGTGATCCCGCAGGTCGCGGCCCTCATGGGCCCCTGCGCCGCCGGCACCGCGTACATCCCCGGCCTGGCCGACTTCGTGCCGATGGTCAAAGGGCGGGGGTCGATGGCGCTCGCCGGCCCCCACCTCGTCCGCGCCGCGGTCGGCGAGGACGTGACCCAGGAGGAGCTCGGCGGCTCGCGCGTGCACTGCCGCAAGTCGGGTGTCGGCGATCTCGAGGTGGCCGACGACGAGGAGTGCATCGCCAAGATCAAGGAGTACCTGAGCTACTTCCCCCAGAACTGCGACGAGCTGCCCCCGATCCGTCCCACCGGCGATCCGATCGAGCGGGCCGACGAGGACCTGCTCGACGTCCTGCCCGAGTCCAACCGCAAGCCCTACGACATGTATGAGGTGATCCGCCGGATCGTCGACGACCGCTCTTACTTCGATATGAAGCCGCAGTGGGCCAAGACGATCATCACCTGCTTCGCGCGCTTCGGCGGCCGGCCCGCCGGGATCATCGCCAACCAGCCCAAGCAGCTCGGGGGCATCCTCGACAACGACTCGGCGGACAAGGCGGCCCGCTTCATCAACCTGTGCAACGCCTACCGCATCCCGCTCATCTACCTGATGGACGTCCCCGGCTTCATGGTCGGCACGAAGGTCGAGGAGGCGGGCATCATCCGCCACGGCGCCAAGATGCTCTACGCGACGGCCAACGCCACCGTGCCCAAGATCACCGTCGTTCTGCGCAAGGCCTACGGGGCCGGCTACTACGTGATGTGCGGGCGCGCGTACGAGCCCGACCTGATCGTCGCGTGGCCGAGCGCCGAGATCAGCGTGATGGGAGCGGAGGGCGCCGTCGAGATCATCTTCCGCAAGCAGGTCGAGGCGGCCGATGACCCGCCGGCCAAGCGCCAGGAGCTGATCGAGAACTTCCGCAAGATCATCGACGTCTACGTCGCCGCCGGCAACGACATGATCGATGACGTCATCGACCCGCGCGAGACCAGGGCGACGATCTGCCGCGCGCTGGAGATGACGGCGGGCAAGCGAGTCGAGCGTCCGCACAAGCGCAGCGGCGTCGTCCCGGTGTGATGGGAATCGCGAGCGATTCCCATCACATTGGGAGTTTCGCTTCGCGAAACTCCCAAGCCAAGGTGAGCAGATGAGCCTCTCCGACCCCGCCGTCATCACCTGCGCCATCTCGGGCGCGATCGCCAACCGCGACCAGTGCCCGGCCATCCCCTACACCCCCGATGAGTACGCCGCCGAGGCGCGGCGGATCGTCGACGAGGGTGGGGTTCACATCCATATCCACGCCCGCACCCCTGACGGCACCCCGAGCTACGAGATCGATGACTTCCAGGCCATCAAGGACGCGATCCGCGGCGAGGTCGGCTGCGCCGCGATCGTCAACTTCTCAACCGGGACCGTCGGCGTCCCGGTCGACAAGCGCGTGGCCTATCTGGAGGCGGTCGGGCCCGAGGTGGCGGCGCTCAACATGGGCTCGCTCAACTACGCCAAGTACTCGCGCTCGCGCAAGGACTTCGTGTTCAAGTTCGTCTTCACCAACCCGTTCGACGAGATCATCGAGCTGCTCCAGGCGATGCGCCGGCTGGGCATCAAGCCCGAGCACGAGTGCTTCGACGTCGGGCACGTCGCCTCCCTTGTGCCGCTGGTCGACATGGGCCTGCTCGACGCCCCGCTGCACGCCGACTTCGTGATGGGGGTCGTCGGCGGCGTGCCGGCGACCGCTCGCAACCTGGCCGCGATGGCGTCGAACCTCGAGGAGGTTCCATTCAGCGAACCTCGCTCAGGTTCGGGTGGCTCGCAGCGACGGCACCATCACTGGGGGGTGATCGGGATCGGCCGGGACCAGTGGACGATGGTGGCGGCGGCGCTCACGCTCGGGGGCTCGATCCGCGTCGGGCTCGAGGACAACTTCTACCTTCCGGACGGCGCCATGGCCCGCTCCAACGGCGAGCTGATCGCCAAGGCCCGGCAGATGACCGAGGACGCCGGGCGCCGGCCGGCCACGGTCGATGAGGCCCGCGCACTGCTCGGCATCCGCGCCCCGCAGACCGGGGCGAGCGCGTGAGCGAACTGCCGCTGCAGGGCGTCCGGATCCTCGACCTCTCCCGGCTGCTGCCCGGCGGCTTCTGCTCGATGCTGCTGGCCGACTTCGGCGCTGAGGTGCTCAAGGTCGAGGACACCGGCATGGGCGACTACGTCCGCTGGTCGCCGCCGTACTACGAGGGGGCCGACAAGACCGCCCGCGGCGCTCTGTTCCTCGCGCTCAACCGCGGCAAGCGCTCGATCCGTATCGACCTCAAGAACGAGCGCGGGCGCGAGGTCCTGCTCCGCCTCGTTCGCGACACGGACGTGCTGCTCGAGTCGTTCCGCCCCGGGGTCCTCGACCGCCTCGGAGTCGGCTACGAGCGCCTCCGCAGGGAGAACCCGGGACTTGTCTACTGCGCGATCACCGGCTACGGCCAGGACGGCCCGAACCGGGACCGCTCGGGTCACGACATGAACTACCTTGGCCTGGGCGGCCTGCTCGGACTGACCGGGGCGAGCGACGGGCCGCCCGTTCAGGCGGCCGGGCAGATCGCCGACATCGGCGGCGGGGCACTGATGGGAGCGATCGGCATCCTCATCGCCCTGCACGAGCGCGAGCGCTCCGGCCAGGGCCAGATTGTCGACTGCTCGATGTTCGACGGCTCCCTGTCCTGGCTGGCGATGCTGGCCGCCGACATGTTCGCGTCGGGCAACGTACCGCGCCGCGGCGGCCTGATGCTGGCCGGCTCACTGACGTGTTACCGGCCGTACCGATGCTCCGACGGCTACGTGAGTCTCGGCGCGCTCGAGCCGAAGTTCTGGGCGGCATTCTGCCGCGGAGTCGGGCGCGAGGACCTGGTCGACCACGCATTCGACCCGCCCGGCTCGGACGCCCACCGGTCCGTGGCCGAGGTGTTCGCCCAGCGCACCCGAGAGCAGTGGCGCCAGTTCGCCTCCGAGCACGATTGCTGCCTCGAGCCGGTGCTGGAGCTCGACGAGGCCCTCGACTCCGAGCTGGTCGCCGCGCGAGAGATGGTCGTCAAGCTCGACCAGCCCGGAGCCCAGCGGCCGGTCAGGCTGCTCGGGGCGCCGTTCAAGTTGAGCCGGACCCCCGCGGATCCGACGCGCGCACCCGGACCCGCCCTCGGGGAGCACACCGCCGAGGTCCTGGCCGCCGCCGGCTACACCGAGCCGGAAATCGCCGCGCTGCACGAGTGCGCCGCGGTCGCCGGCCCAGCGGGGTCGGTTCAGGGATCGTTCCTGCAGGCGTGAGCTCGCCCGCCCAGGGTCTGCTCAAGATGTCGGAGCTCGCCGAGCGCTCCGGCGTCAGCGCGGCGACGATCAAGCACTACCTGCGCGAGGGCCTGCTCGGCTCCGAGGACCAGGTCGTTCGCACCTCGCGCAACATGGCCTGGTATCCGCCGGACTTCGTGCTGCGGATCCAGCTGATCAAGCGCCTGCAGGAGGAGCGCTTCATGCCGTTGCGGGTCATCCGTGAGGTGGTGGCCGACGATCCCCAGCGGGCCGCACGGATGATCGAGCTCGAGGATCGCATTCTCGAGCGGGCGATCGAGGCGGGCGAGACCGGGCGGACGTCGCGAGCCAGGATCCGCGAGACCTACGACGTGCCGGCCAACGTGCTGCAGCGGCTCGAGGAGCTCGGCGTGCTCACCCCCAACACGCGGGGCTACGACGCCAACGATGTCGACATCATCGAGGCGATCTCGCGCTTTCGCGCCGGCGGGTACGAGGAGGCGATCGGCTTCACCGTCTACGACACGCTTCGCTATCGCGAGGCGCTCGAGCCGCTGGTCGAGGAGGAGGTCCGCGTGCTGCTTGAGCGGCTGGCCGGGGAGGTCGACGTCGAGCGCGCCGTGCAGATCGTCTCCTCCGGTACCGCGCCGCTGCGCGACCTGATCGGCGCGATGCACTCCAAGCTGCTGCTCGCCGCGCTGCGCCGCCAGCGCGGGCGCAGGGAGCAATGAGGCCGGCCTTGCGGCCGTCCCGTGGGTCGGCCAGGGCTCACCACCACACGTCGTGTTCCTCCATCACGCCGTACCCCTCGGCCAGCTCCACGCCGCCGGGCAGCCGGCCGGAGAAGGTGCCGAACGGCTGGCGATATCTGCTGCGCACGAGCAGCAGATTGTCCCGGTGCTCGCGCACGGCCTCGGACTGAAAGCTGAGCTCGTCCACTCCGCTCAGGTCGGCGGCAAACGCGCAGGGCCCGACCTCCCGCGGCTCGCCGTCGATCCAGATCGTGCGCTCGCTGTCGCGCTCGGGGTCGTTGACCCCGGCGACGAGATTCCAGGCCAGCTGACGGCCGTCGGAGGCCCGGCCGACTCCGGCCGACCAGCGCCAGCGGGTGTGGCGCTCGTAGTACGCGGCGGTGTCGTCGATCACCCCGTGCGCGTCGATCCGATGCGGCCGCCCGGCGATCAGCGCGCGGCCGCGGATCCGCACACCGCCCTGCTTGCGCGTCCAGGCGTAGCTCGAGCCGCTCGGACACACGGTCTCGATACCGGCGCACTCCCGCCACTCGAGCTCGAGCGTCGCATCGCGGTCGCGCACCAGCGCGCGCCCGGCCTCGAGCCGGACACCTCCGCGCCCCATCGCCGTCCGCTCGAGCAGGCGGCGCTCGCGCCGGTCCCAGACCGCCCAGAAGACCTGGCGGGCCGGCCCGATCCGGATCGACGCGAGGCACAGCATCAGCTCCTCGCCGTAGACGCCGATGTACCGCCACGCCTTGAGCGGGCGCAGTCCCTGGCGCGCGGGCATCGGTGCCGGTGGGAGGGCCAGGTCGCGCAGCGTGGCTGGCCGTGTGGCTCCGTAGGCGCCCCGGTACCTGTTGGCGAGCGGAGGCATTGCTATACGGTATGGGACGGTCGCCGCTCAGCGGCCCCGCCGCCCCGCCGCTCGGCTCCGGCGGCGCCCCGCCCGCTCAGCTCCGCGGTCGCCCCTGTATCCTCGACTGACCGGTCAATCAACGGGAGAGGAGTGTCCTCTGCGCGCCGGTGCCGTTCAGCTGAACTCGACCGAGAACACTGACCGTAATCTCGCCACCGCCGACCGCCTGGTCCGCCAAGCTGCCGCTCGCGGCGCCGAGCTCGTCGTCCTGCCGGAGAAGTGGAGCGTCCTCGGCACCGCTGGGCAGATGGCCGCCGCCGCGGAGGCCCTCGACGGTCCCACCGTTGCCTGGGCGCGCGCGATCGCCGCTGAGCTCGGCATCGACCTGATAGCCGGCTCGATCGTCGAGCACGTGACCGGTGATTCCCGCACGTTCAACACCAGCGTTCATGCGGGGCCCGACGGCGAGCTCCACGGCGTCTACCGCAAGATCCACATGTTCGACGTGGAGGTCGACGGCGTCCGCTACAGCGAGTCGGCGGCCGAGCAGCCCGGCGACCGGCCCGTCGTCACCGAGCTGCGCAACGGGGTGCTCCTGGGCATGAGCGTCTGCTACGACCTCCGCTTCCCCGAGCTCTACCGCGTCCTGGCCGTGGCCGGCGCGGAGCTGCTGGCCGTCCCGGCTGCCTTCACGCTCGCCACCACGCGCGATCACTGGGAGGTGCTGCTGCGCTCGCGGGCGATCGAGAATCAGTGTTTTGTCGTGGCTCCCAACCAGATCGGCGCGCATCCGCCCGGGGACCGCGCAGGCGGCCGCTCGGCGATCATCGACCCGTGGGGGCTGGTCCTGGCTGTGGCCCCCGACGACGAGGGCGTGATCGTCGCCGACCTTGACCTCGCCCAGCTCCGGCAGATCCGCGAACGGCTGCCCTCGCTGGCCAGTCGCCGGCCTGAGGCCTACACCGAGCCCGCCGTGGCGCGGGCACGACCCGGGAGCGCCGTGTGATGGCCACCGCCGCCGTCGACAAGCGCCGCGTGATCCTCGACGCCGCCGTGCGTGTGTTCGCCCGTCAGGGCTTCCACACCTGCCGCGTGTCGGACATCGCCGACGAGGCCGGCGTGGCCTACGGCCTCGTCTACCACTACTTCTCCTCCAAGGAGGAGATCCTCGACACGTTGTTCCTCGACCGCTGGAACGTGATGCTGGCGGCGATCGCCGAGGCCGATCGCACCGAGGCCACGCCCCGCGAGAAGCTGTTCGCCATCGCCTCGTTCATTGTCGAGTCCTACCGGCACGATCCCGACGTGATGAAGGTGATCATCGTCGAGGTGACCCGGGCGGCGAACACCTTCGGCCGCACCCACCTCGCCCAGATCCGCGACGCCTACGCACAGATCGCCGCGATCGTCGCCAGTGCCCAGGAGGAGGGGATCTTCCGGGACGCGATCACGCCCGAGTTCGCCGCGCTCGCCTTCTACGGCCTGGTCGAGCAGGTGCTGACCGGCTGGATCTTCGAGAGCGTAACGCTCGAACCGGTGGAGCTCGAGCGAGCCAAGTCGCTGATCGTCGACACCATCTGCCGCGGGCTCGAGCGGTGAGCTCCGCCTCGGCGTGCTGTCGGTCAGTCTGATTGAATCCCCCGCGATGACGGAAAGTCTCCTGGTGAAGCGACTGATCTGGTCCGCGCTGCTGGCAGGGACCGGGGCGTTGGCGAGCTTGGTCGCTCACCGCGCCGCCACGCTGATATGGGTCCGCATCTTCAGGGAAGAACCGCCCGAGTGAGCGAGCAGTCCGAAAGCCCCGCCGGCGGCGAGCCCATCTCAGGCCCCGACGCCACCCCCGGCCCGGGTCCCACCGACGCCACGGTGCCCGAGCCGACTCCTGAGGCGCCCGCCGCGGAAACGACGGTGGCGCCCGCCGCGGAGCCGACGGTGGCGCCCGCCGCGGAGCCGACGGTGGCGCCCACCACCGAAACCCACGTCGCCGCGTCACCCTCCCCCGCGGCCGCGACTCCGCCGCCCCCGTTGCCGCCCCCGGCTGCGCCGGCCTCGAGCGGCCCGGCATCGATGCCAAGCGATCGCCCTGAGGTGGCGGTCGGCGCGGCCTTTGCCGGCGGGTTCATACTGGCCCTGATCCTCAAGCGCCTTGCCCGTTAACAACGGCCAACCCGACAATCTGGCTACCGCGGTCACCGAGGTTTCCGACCGGATGAGCGTGCTCGTGCGCGAGGAGATCGAGCTCGCCAAAGCCGAGGTCACGCAGAAGGCGACGAGCCTCGCCCGGGGCGCCGCCGCGGTCGCCGCCGGCGCGGTGTTCGGGGTGTTCGCCGTCGTGTTCGGCCTGGCAACCCTGGCGTGGGGCCTGAACTCGTTGTTCGGCAGTCTGTGGCTCGGCTTCCTAACCGTGTTCATCCTCCTGCTCGCCCTCGCCATCGGTGCCTTCCTGTTCGCCCGCAGCAAGCTGCAGGTCGGGCCCCCGACCCCCCAGATGGCGCTCGACGAGGCGAAGCTGATCCGCGAGACCGTTCAGGCCAGGACCGGCGAGGGTCTCTGATGCCCCAGCCCCGGACTCGCAGTCCCGACGAGATCCGCGCCTCGATCGAGCAGAATCGCCAGGAGCTCGGAAGCTCGTTGGAGAAGCTACGGGTCGAGGTCGTGCGTATGACTGACTGGCGCGGGCAGCTCCGCCGCCATCAGCAGCAGGCCGTGGTCGGTGCCGTCGTGGCTGGGTTCGTGCTCGGCGGTGGCCTCGCCGCGGTCGGCGCGCTGACCTTCGGCCGCCGCCGCCGCCGTCGCGGCGGCTGAGCCAGGCTCTTGGCTCAGGGCGCCCGGATCAGCGACCGGATCGGCGGCCGGCCGCTCGCCTCAGCACTCGCGGCCGAGGGCGCCGTCCAACTCGCACGCTCTGGGTCATGACGCTCGGACTCAGCGTCCGCCCGCGCTGACGCTCGGCACAGCGCGTGCACGACAAACAGGCACAGAAGCCAAACTGCGGCCCCGACCAGGATCGGGGATGGAACACCCATTTCGCCTCTCCCAGGGTTCGGGTCCAGTGGCGAGACACGATGATCGAGCAGCGGTGATCGCTATGGGTCGCATTCGAGAACTCTGTGAAGATTCCTGCCTGAACCTCGCACGTGGTGGCCTATACGAAGGCGCTCGGGATGGCGCCGGCGCCGAGTAGCCCCGGGCCGACATGCGTCCCGATGACCGGTCCGATCTCCGAGATCACCATCGGGGGATGACCGAATATCTCGTTGCCGCGGGCGGCCAGAGCCGCCGCCTGTTCGGGGGCCTGGATGTGCTGCACCATCCACGCATCGGCGCCCGACTCCCGGCAGGTCGAGAGGAGGTCGACCATCCGCTCGAACGCGCGCCGCGAGGTGCGGACGCGCTCGACCGGCGTGATCTCGGACTCGACGCTGAGGATCGGCTTGATCCGCAGTGCCGACCCCAGCCACGCCTGGGCGCCGGCGATCCGGCCGCCGCGGCGCAGGTACTCGAGCGTGTCGATCGCGAACCACATCTTGAGCCCGGCCCGCGCGCGCTGCGCCCGGTCGGCCACCGCCGCCACGTCGGCCCCGTCACGAGCCGCCGCCGCGGCCGCGAGGACGACGAGCCCTTCGCCGCCGCATGCGGTGGCGGAATCGACGACGCCCACGCGCTCAGCGCGCTCACCCAGCTGCTGCCGTGCCTGCTGGGCCGCGCTGACGGTGCCCGACATCCCGCCGGCGAGGTGGATCGAGACGATGTCATCGCCCGCGTCGAGCAGCGGCTCGTAGACCGCGAGAAAGTCCCCGATCGAGGGCTGAGAGGTCGTGGGGAGGTCCGCGGCGGTTCGCAGCCGCTCGTAGTACGCCCCGAGATCGGAGATCTCGCTCTCACGCCGAGTTTCATCGCCCCAGTGCACGTACAGACTCACCTCGTGGATGGAGTGAGCGACGACCAGCTCGCGGGGGAGGTAGTGGCAGGTGTCGGTGACGATGGCGACTGACATGACCGCGGCACCCTACCAGCGCAGGCGGGAGCCGCTCTAGACTGGCGGCCAGCAGTCGATTCGACTTCACCCTCCCAGATGCCACACACGCTTGTCACCGGCGCCACCGGATTCATCGGTCAGCACGTCGTCCGCCTGCTGGTCGAGCGAGGCGACGAGGTGCACGCGATGGCGCGCGCTGGCTCGCGCACCGACGAGCTCGAGCGGCTGCCCGTCCGCGTGGTTCGCGGCGACATCCTCGACCGTCGCGCCGTCCGTCGCGTCATGCGCGGCGCCGACCGGGTGTTCCACATCGCGGGCAGCACCGACCTCACGCTCCCGCGTGAGCGTGCCTTCGCGCTCAACGTCGAGGGCACCCGGATCGTGCTCGAGGAGGCCCTGCGCGCGGCGGTGAGACGGGCGGTCTACACCTCATCGGTGGCGGCGATCGGCCCTGCGCCACCAGGTCAGACGGCGGACGAGTCCGGCGTCTGGGACGCCGGTCGCTTCCGGATCCCCTACGTCGACTCCAAGCACGAGGCCGAGGTCACTGCGATGCGACTCGTCGTCCGCGGTCTGCCACTGGTCATCGTCAACCCGGCGCACGTGCTCGGCGCGGGCGACCCCGGACGCTCGTCGACCACCCTCGTCCGGCGCTTCCTGCGCCGGCAGATCCCCGCCTACGTCGACGGCACGCTGAACATCGTCGGCGTCGAGGATGTCGCGCGCGGGCACCTGGCTGCCGACGAACTCGGGGCGGTTGGGGAGCGTTACATCCTCGGTAACCGCAACTTCACCTTCGACCGTCTGTTCGCCGACCTCGGCCGACTGTCCGGCGTCGAGCCACCGCCGGCGAAGCTGCCGCTGCCCGTGGCGCTCATGCTGGCTGCCGCCGCGGGCCGGGCAGGGTGGACGGGCGTGCCGACGCCGACCGAGGTGCGCGCCGCCTCACTGAACTGGGCCTTCGTCAACACGCGCGCCAAACGCGAGCTCGGCTGGAAGACCTCACCCCATGAGGACTGCCTCGAGGCGACGATCGGCTGGTACCGGCGCCGCGACGGCTCGCGCCTGGCTCCCCCGGGAACTCGGCAGCCCTGGACTGTGCGCAGCGGCGCCAGCCTGGCCCGGGCGCTCCGGCTGGCCGCCCGTTAGCCCGATGGCGACGCTCTACCGCTGTTCCACGCCGAGCAACTGGCTGTGTCCGTGCGGCAAGGTGGCCCGCGCGCTGGAGCGTGACGGGATCCCCGTCGAGCAGGTCGTGGTGCCGCAGCGCCGATCCCGCCGCCCCGAAGTCGCGGCTCTCACCGATCAGCAGCGCGTGCCGGTCCTGGTGATCGACGGCGAGGCGATCTGTGATTCACGCCGGATCGTCGAGCACCTCGAGTACCGCCGCGCGCGCTTGCGCCCCGGAGGCTGATCGGGCAGACTGAACCACTCGCCGAGCGGCGCTGGATGCGCGAGGTGGCGACGGTAGAAGGGGGTCATTGGTGAACGATGGGTTGGTGGCGGTTGGCGATGTGCTCGAGGTGCTGGGCGAGTTCGAAAGCCTCGAGCCCGAGGGCGTGAGCGCAGCCCTCGTCGCCTGGGAGCTACGCCAAAGCGAGGCGACCGTCGACGCTCTGATCGAGGCTGCCCAGCGCGAGCAGCTGATCGAGCTCTCCGGCTGGGACGGCCGCCAGGGAGAGCAGCTCTGGCAGCTCACCGCGGCCGGGCGCGACCATCTCGACGGCCGGACACGCTCACGGCGCGAGCAGGGCTGAGATCGCCGCGGGCGTCACCGGCGCCGCGACCCCCCGCTCGGTGACCAGGGCCGAAACCAGCCGCGCTGGCGTGACGTCGAAGGCGGGGTTGCGACACGCGGTGCCGGGCACGGTCAGCTCATGCCCCGCCGCGCAGCGCACCTCGTCGGCGTCGCGCTCCTCGATCTCGATCCGCTCGCCCGACGGACACTCGCGGTCGATCGTCGAGCTCGGGCCGACGACGAGGAAGGGAACGCCGGCCGCGTGCGCCGCCAGCGCGAGCGGGTACGTGCCGACCTTGTTGGCCACGTCGCCGTTGGCGGCCACGCGATCACAGCCCACCACCACTGCATCGACCTCGCCGCGAGCGATCAGTCCCGCTGCGGCGGAGTCGACGATCAGCCGGTGGGGGATGGCCAGGCGCCCGAGCTCCCACACGGTCAGGCGGGCGCCCTGCAGCAGCGGTCGCGACTCCGTGGCCAGCGCATACTCGAGCCATCCCCGTCGCGCCAGCTCGGTGATCACGCCGAGCGCGGTTCCTCGCCCTGGCGCCGCCAGCGCGCCGGTGTTGCAGTGCGTAAGGACGCGGCGCGCGGCGCGGAGCATGTCCGCACCGGCAGCGGCCATGGCGAGGCTGGCCGCCTCCTCCTGCGCCTCGATCGCCCGGGCCTCGGCCAAGGCCCGCTCGTGCTCGAGTCCAGGCTCGGCGGCGAGCGTCGCGGCGCGCACGCGCTCCAGCGCCCAGCGGAGGTTGACCGCGGTGGGCCGGGTTGCGAGCAGCATCTCGTACCTGCGCGTGACCGCCGCGTGCGGATCCTCGGCGACAGCGAGCGCGAGCCCGTAGGCGGCCGCCACTCCGATCAGCGGCGCCCCGCGGATCGACAGTCGGCGGATGGCGTCGGCTACCTGCTCGGCGGTGGTCAGCTCGAGCTCGCTCTCCCGGCCCGGCAGCTGCGTCTGATCGAGCGCCCGCAGCATCCCGGGCTCGTAGCGCAGCGCGACCACGGAGGCGCCGGCGATCGGAGTGGCGGCGGACATGCGGCGATCCTATGGCGTCGACGCCCCGCCGACGCGTGGGGCGACGGTTGCCGGCGCCCCACGCCACCCGCCGGGGCGGTGTCTAGAGCCGGTTCTCGATCGACAGCGGAGCGCTTTCCTGCTCGGCCACCTGAGGCTCCGCCGGCTCGGGTGCGTCCTCGACGCCCAGCGTGTGCTGCAGCTCGCCGGACTGGTACATCTCCATCACGATGTCGCAGCCGCCGACCAGCTCACCATCGACGAACAGCTGGGGGATCGTCGGCCAGTTCGACAGCTCCGAGAGCTCTTGGCGGATGCGGGGATCCGGCAGGATGTCCACGGCCGCAAAGGGCGTGTTCAACGACTGCAGCACCGCGACCGTGCGGGCGGAGAAGCCGCAGGCCGGCTGCTCCGGGGTGCCCTTCATGAACAGGATGACGGGATTTTCGGCGATCGCGCTCTGAATCGCGTCGCGCATCGGATTGGTGGACTCTTCGCTCATAGTGCAGATGTCGCCTCTCGCTCGATGATTGCTTCGCTCGTGGCTGTCACTCGGTCTCCATCGCCTTGGTCTGGATGGAGAGGGCGTGGATCCGGCCTCCCACCTCGGAGCCGAACACGTCGTAGACCAACCGGTGCTGGGCGATCCGGCTGAGGCCTTCAAAGGCCGGCGCGACCACCACGGCGTTGAAGTGGTGACCGTCGCCGGTAACCTCGGCCCGGGCCTGTGGGATGGCCGCTTCGATCCGCTCCTTCAGCTCCTCGGGAGTTGCAGTCACGCCCTCAAGCGTAGCGTCCTGCCGTCGCTATACTGAATGAAGCAATGATCACTCTCACCGACAAAGGTGCCGAGAAGGTCCAGGAGTTCTTGACGGGACAGGCGGCCGTGGCTGAGACCGCGGGTCTGCGCGTCGGAGTGCGTGGCGGAGGCTGCTCTGGCTTCCAGTACGCGCTCGCGTTCGACGAGCAGCGGGACGGCGACACGGTGTTTGAGGACAAGGGGATCCGCCTGCTGGTGGACCGCCCGAGCCTCCCGTACGTCAAGGGCTCGACGATCGACTTCGTCGATGGCCTCCAAGGCGCCGGCTTCAAAGTCGACAACCCCAACGTGATCGCTGCCTGCGGCTGCGGCTCCTCCTTCCGCGTGGCGGAAGAAGAGGAAGTCTCGGCGGTCTGAGCGGGACGCGACGGCGCACTCGCGGCGCGCGGCGCCGCTGGCTCACTGCGGCGCGACTCGCGCGACGGTCTTGTGCGATGATCCCGCACCTAGGGGGCCATTCGTCGGTTCTGGATCGGCAGTCGCGATGCCGGGGCCATTCGTCGTCTGGATCGAATAGTTGAGCGTCATGGAAAGGCTTAGTGATGGGGAAGGCGATGTGGATGGACCGCGCGGCCAAAGCGATCGGTGTGGCTGGCGCAGCGAGCGTCGTGCTCATCAGCGTGCTGCTGGCGCCCGGCGCCACGGGGGCGTCGACGACAGGCGCGAGCGCTGCCGCCTCGAAGATCCCCGTCCTGCCGCTGCCCGGCAAGCCCGGGTATCCGCCCAAGCTGGATAGCGCTGCCCTCACCCGGCAGGAGATCCTGCCCAATCTGTACTCCGGCTTCCCGGGGATCCCAAACGTGCCGACGTTAGTGGGGTATCCGCCGGTTCATCAGCTCATGATCAACGGTGTCACCCACAACGTGCTGGTTTTCAACACAGGGTTCTACGACGCCCCGGCCTACAACGGGCGCGGCTCGGTCGGCCCGGTGTTTGTCTATGGCCACCGCACGAGCACGAAGCCGCGGGATATGACCGCCGACCAGTACATCAAGCTCAAGACGGGAGGGTACGCCCTGCGACGCAACGTCGGTGCCCTGCGCTACATCTACCCGGTCTGCTGCGGCTTGCCGCACCTCCACTGGCACTACCTCGGCGCGGAGGCGTACGCCGTCTACCCGGCCGGGCATTTCGATCTCCGTCGCCGCACTGCGAAGCAGGGCTTCTGCATGTCCGAGCCAGATGCCGTCTTCACCGACTATTGCGGATACAAGCGGCCAGGTGAGCTTGGCCAGATCGAGGGGATGCTCCCGAACACCGCCGACTACTACGACGCGCTCGTGGAGGGTCAGTACATCGACATCAGCGGACTCCCCGCCGGCAAGTATGTGCTGCTCAACTGGGTCAACTCGCAGTGTCAGCTGAAGGAGACGACCTACGCTGACAACGCAGCCAGCACCTCCTTCCAGCTCAGCTATCCCAACGGGACGGGCAGCCTGCCGACGGTCACTCTCGGCGCTGAGCTCAACCATGTCCCGCACCTGCCGTGCCCGGCGCCGTCGATGACCGCTGCCCAAGCCGCGCGCTACCTCCAACAGGCCGTGGCCACGAGGAGCGGCGGGAGCGTCACCGGCCTTCGGTTCCGGTGCTCTCGGGTGAGCGCCACGGCGTTCACCTGCGCCGCCAGCTGGCGCCGCGGCGCCGTGCGCTACAGCGGCCGGTTCTCGATCGCTCACGTCGCCAGCAGCAAGCTCGCGCGCTACGCGACCGCCCTGGACGGCATCTCCGCACAAGTCCTGTTCGACGGCAGCGCGTCAGGGCGGCATGTGCAATGGTCGGCCAGCCTGCACCTACTGCCCAGCGTGCAGCCCGCCCACGCGTAAGCATCCTCCGACTCGCTTCGGTCCTCGCATTTCGGGTTCGGACGGGCTGCGCGCAGGCGGTCCCCGGCAGGAGTAACGGAATCCATCGCCGATCCCACTGCGTTGCAGGACCGCTCGAGCGACTCCCGTCTAATCTGGGCCGCGATGACCGCGCGAGAACTGAGGATCATCCTCGCCGGCCTACTGGCCGCCGCGGTGCTGGTGCCCACTGGTGCCTTCGCAGACGGCGATCCCGCCAGCGATGTGCTGCTCGGCGAGAACGTCTTCTACCCCTACAGTCCGCCGGTTTCACCAGCGCTCCAGTCGACATTGAATGCCGAGACCTCCGCTGCGAGCCGCGCGCACTTCCCGATTAAGGTTGCGCTGATCGCGTCCCCGGCGGATCTCGGCGTCATCCCGAGTCTGTTCGGAAAGCCGCAGAAGTACGCCGCCTTCCTCGACCAGGAGATCAGCTACCAGACCTGGCAACCATTGCTGGTGGTGATGGCGGCGGGTTACGGCGTCAAAGGACTCCCCCAAGCAGCGACCATTGCCGCTGGCTCTCTGACCAAACCATCAGGAAGCCAAAGCAACGACCTCGCCCGCGCTGCCATCGCAGCCGTACCCAAGCTTGCCGCCGCAGCAGGGCACCCGATCCGGAACACCGCCGACACCAACAACGGTGCCTCCAGCAGCAGGTCAAGAACCCTGCTCGTGGCACTCCTCGGACTCGGTGCGCTCACCGCAACAGCCGTACTCATCACGATCCGGCGGCGGCAGACGCGGCCGCACTAACAACGTAGCCATCGCGGCCCCCTCAGGCCGGCGTCGCGTCCAGCGACCGCCACAGAAACAGCGACGCGAGCGTCCGGTACGGACGCCACGGTTCGGCAAGAATCTCCAGTGCCGGCGGGGCCGGAAGCGCCTCGAGGCCGTAGCGGACCTTCACCGCCTTGCGGATCCCCAGGTCGCCGACCGGCAGCACGTCGGGGCGCTGCAGGTGGAACATCAGGAACATGTGCGCGCTCCAGACGCCGATCCCGCGCACACCGGTCAGCTCTGAGATCACAAGCTCGTCGGGATCGTCGGCCAGCACCTGCTCGGGTGTCGGGGTGCGGCCGTCGAAGCGCTCGGTGAGCCGGGCGAAGATCGCCCGCGCCGCCTTGGTGGACAACTGCTGCCCGATGATCGAGCGCACCAGCGCGCCGTAATGGTCGGCAGGCCGGCCGGCGCGACGGTCCCCGAGCCGCTCGGGTCCGACCTCGTCGATCACCTCGCAAAGCACGGGATCAGCGGCGCGCAGGTGCGCGATTGCCTGCGCATCGGCGGCGCCATCCGCGCCGCTCATGCCCCCGCTGACTCGGCCAGCGTCAGCGCCGCGCCGTCGAGCGCGCCGAGCGCTCGTTCCACCGACCTTGCTATGCAGGTGAAGGTCGGCGTGTCGCGGTGCGTGTAGGAGCTCGACTCTGTCGTGCGGAGCCGCTGGACGAGATCGAGGAAGTCGGCGGGATTGTCGGTCTCGAACGCCACCACGAACTCCTGGTCGTCGAGGCCGAACGAGTAGCTCGTGTTGAGATCGACCGACGGGAACTCACGGCCGACCTTGATGTGCTCCTGCATGATCCGCCACCGCTCCTCGGCGCTGAGCGCGTACCACGCGCGCGATTTGACGAACGGATAGACGAACAGGTATTTGCTGTGTCCGGGGCGAACCTCCAACCGAGACTCCTCGGAGTATTCCGAGGGCTTGGTCATGGCCAGGAACGAGTACGGAATCGTGCACCACTTCATCAGGCCGCTCTGGGCGAGAACGACGTGGAACTCGTGGATCCGGTCGAGGTTCTGGGCCTGGCTGAGGATCAGCAGGTCGGCATCGCCGCGGGTGCCAACAAGCGAGAAGGAGCGCAGGAGATGGCCGTCGGAGAAGTCCTCACACGCGGCCATGAACTCCTGCTTGTCGGCGGTCCGCTGCTCGTCGTCGAGGCGGCGCCACGCAGGATCGACCTTGAGGAAGGTGTACTTGACGAAGTGGCGAACCGGCATTGACTCCATCATAGGCGACAGAAACCTGGCCGCGACAACGGTTTACGCTCTATGATCAATCAGATGCGCATCGCCCTGGTGTCGCCGTATTCGTGGTCGTACCCGGGGGGTGTAACAAGGCATATCGGGTCGCTGGCGGAGCGGTTCCTGCAAGAGGGACACGACGTTCGCGTTCTCGCACCCTTCGATCCCCCTGACCGCATGGCCTCCGTACTCCACCGGGGCGCACGTCCGCAACCCCTTGAGGTGCCCGACTACCTCGTCTCGCTCGGGCGCACCGTCGGCTTCAAGGCCAACGGCGCGGTATCGAATCTCTCGATCACCCCACACGGCGTGGCGGCGATGCATCACGAGCTTCGTACCGGCGGCTACGACGTGGTGCACATCCACGAGCCGGTGGCGCCGCTGACCAGCTGGGTCGCCACCGACTGGACGAAGCTGCCGCTGGTCGGGACCTTCCACTCCTACTCCAACAAGCACCTGCCCAACGGCATCGCGAACCTGATCGGCGCGCGTCGCGTCCTCAACCGGCTGCACGTGCGGATCGCCGTTTCCGAGGCGGCGGAGTGGACCGGCCGGCGCTGGTTCGGCGGCCATTACCGCGTGATCCCCAATGGCGTCCACGTCGATCCGCTGAACGCGGCGCTGGCGGCCGAGCGGCCGATCGGCGACCGGCTGCGGATCGCCTTCGTCGGCCAGGCCGTCGAGCGCAAGGGCCTGCCGATGCTGCTGCGTGCCTTCGAGGCGCTGCGCGAGCACATTCCCACCGAGCTGACGGTGATCGGACCGACGCCGGAGGAACTCGCGCCGATGATGCTCGACAGTCGCGGGGTGACGATGCTCGGCAAAGTCGGCGAGGCCGAGAAGCAGCGTGTGCTCGAGGAGTCCGACGTCCTCTGCGCCCCGTCGCTCGGTGGCGAGAGCTTCGGCATGGTGCTGACCGAGGCCTTCGCGGCCGGCACCCCGGTGGTGGCCTCTGATATCGCCGGATACCGCGGCGTCGTCCGCGACGGCGTCGACGGCCTGCTCGTCCCGGTCGGTGACGCGCAGGCCCTCGCCGAGCGGCTGCGAGACCTCTGGGAAGAGCCGGAGCGTCGCGCGGACATGGCGCGCGCCGCCGCGTGCGACGTCGAGCGCTTCGCCTGGCCGCGGGTCGCCGCACAGGTGCTCGGTGCCTACGAGGATGCGATCGCCACGCCGCAGCCGCAGACGACCCGCCAGCGGGCGGCCGTGGCCATCGGCGCGAGGTCGGCCGATCTCAAGCCGCACGTCCGCGCTGCGCGGCTGCCCTCGCTGGAGCCGGTGCCCGCCTCTGCGCGCCGTCCGGCCGTCGCGTTTGCGCGCCGTGCGGCGCTTGCCGCTGTGACGATCGGCGGCGTGGTACTGGCTGTGCTCGCGCTGCAGAAGATCGGCATCTCCAGCATCGCCAACGCGCTGATCAACTCGAGCCCGACGCTGGTGCTGCTGGGACTCGGGGTCATGTGCAGCTCGATGGTGCTGCGCGCCTTCTCGTGGCACGCGATCCTCCAGGCGGCGCTCCCGCGAGCGCGGGTCAAGCTGTCCGACGCGATGCAGGGCACGTTCATCGGAGTGCTGATGTCCTCGACCTTGCCGGCGCGCCTCGGTGAGCCCTCACGTGCGCTTGTGGTGGCCCGGAGGACCGGCCGCCCGCGCGAGAACCTGCCGGTGGTGCTCGGGACGCTCGTCTCGCAGACCCTTCTCAACATCGTCGCGCTGATCGTCCTCGGCAGCGTGATGTTCTCCTCGGTTGACTTCTTCAACGGACATCAGGACGCCCTGCTGGTGGTCGCCGTCGCGCCGCTGGCGCTGCTGATCGTCGTGCTGCTGGCGCCCGTCGTGCTCGGCGCGGGAGCCCGGACCGGACTCACTCGCTTCGCCCGGGCCCACGAGGCGATGACCCGGGCGCGCGGAGCTCTCGCCCGCGTGCGGGTCGGGCTCGTCGTCTTCCGCAAGCCGAAGCTCGGCTCGATCGCCACCGGTGCGCAGCTCGCCGCCTGGGGGCTCCAGTGGCTGTCCTGCTACATCCTGCTCGTCGCGCTCGGACTGAACGGCCAGGCCGGAATCGCCGCCGCGGCCGCGGTGTTGTTCGCGGTGAATATCACCGCCGTGCTGCCCGCCACCCCAGCGAACCTCGGAGTCTTCCAGGCCGCGTGCGCCGCGGTGCTCCACACCGGCTGGCACGTCGGCCTCGGAGCCGGCGTCGCCTACGGCGTGATCCTCCAAGCGGTCGAGGTCTCGACCGCGATCCTGATGGGCATGCCGGCGCTGCTCAAGGAGGGCATGTCCTGGCGCGAGATCCGTCTCCGCGCCATGCACGCCGCGCCGGTCAAGCTGCCGGCGCGCCCCTCGCGCACGGCCGGCGAAGCGGTCAAGGCCGAGAGCTAGGTCCGCCGACGCTCAGACGCTGACCGGGGCCTCGTCAGCCGCACCGTCCGCCCGACCCTCGGCGGGGTCGGCGTCGGGCAGGTCGGCCAGCCGAGTCGGGTCGCGGTCGGTGCCCGCAATGAGGTCGTCGGCGGCGTGGCGGTCGGTCTTCGGCAGCGAGCCGGACTTCATCCCGAAGTAGACCGCCTGCGGATGGTGAGCGATGATCGCCAGCGTCGACTGCTCGGGCTCGACCGCGTAGCCGCCGGACAGCCGGAGGCCGATCGACGGGGCATCGAGCAGCCGGAAGACCTTCTCGTGCTCTGACTGCTCCGGGCACGCGGGGTAGCCCCAGGAGTAGCGCCGTCCCTGGGCCGGGGGGATCTCGAGGGCCGCGCGTACCCGCGAGTGGAGCCATTCGGCCATCCCCTCCGCCGTCTGGACGCCGAGGCCGTGCACGAACAGCTGTTCGGCGAACTCGCCGTCGGCTTCGAGCTTGGCCATCAGCTCCGTGACCTCCTCGCCGGCGGTGACCGCCTGGAGGGCGACGACGTCGATCGCGCCGCTGTCCAGCGGGCGATAGAAGTCCGCCAGGCAGATGCGGTCGTGCCGGGGCTGGCGGGGGAACACGAGTCGTTCCAGTTCGATCTCTCCGGGCGCGTCGGGGTCCCAGATGATCAGCTCGTTGCCCACGGAGTTGCAGGGGAAGTAGCCGAGCACCGCTCGCGGATGCAGGTAGGTCTGCTCGCGCCACATGCGCTCCAGGCGCGGCTGGAAGTCCTCGCGCAGCAGCTTGGCCCACTCCTCGCCCTTGACCCCTCGTCCGCCCCAGTGGAGCTTGAACAGAACGTGGGTGTCGAGGTGCTGGTAGACCTCGTCCATCTCGACCTCGACCTCGCGCGTGCCCCAGAACGGCGGCTCGGGGATCGGCACATCGGTGGCCGCGGCGGAGCGCACGGAGGCGTCGTCGAGCGCCGGCGCATCGTCGGGCTCGGCCTCAGGCGCCTCGCGCAGTCGCCGCGCGGCCTCGCGGGTCTTGCCGATCAGCGTTTCACGCACCTCATCGTCGATCAGCTGATCCATCTTGGCCAGGCCCTCGAAGGCGTCCTTGCAGTAGAAGACGCCCGGTTCATAAACCTCATCGGAGCCGGTGCCGCCGGGGTAGAGGATTCGCAGACCGAAGTTGCGATTGATCGCGGCGCCGCCGACGAGCACCGGGAACTGAAGGCCCCGCTGATGGAGCTCCTGGATGCATGCGGGCATCTGCTTTGACGTCGAGACCAGCAGCGCGCTCAGTCCGATCGCCGTCGCCTTGTGCTCGACCGCGGCGTCGAGGATGGTCGAGATCGGGACCTGCTTGCCGAGATCGACCACCGTGTAGCCGTTGTTGGTGAGGATCGTGTTGACCAGTGACTTGCCGATGTCATGGACGTCTCCGAACACGGTGGCGAGCACGACGGTGCCCTTGGTGTAGCCCTCGATCTTGTCCAGGTAGCGCTCGAGCTGGGCCACCGCCCGCTTCATGACCTCGGCGGACTGGAGCACGAAGGGCAGGATCAGCTCGCCGGCGCCGAACTTGTCCCCGACCTCCCTCATCGCCGGCAGCAGCACGGTGTTGAGCGTCGGCACCGCCCCGATCTTCTCGACACTGCGGTCGATCCAGTCCTCGACGCCGTCCTTCTTGCGCCGCAGGATGTGGAAGTGCAGCGCCTCCTCGGGCTCCATGCCCGCGGTCGGGTCGACCGCCTCGGCGGCCTCCTCGGGCCCCTTGGCCTCGAAGTGGGCGATGAACCGCTCCAGTGCGTCCTCGCGGCGGTTGAACACGAGGTCGTCGGCGAGCTCGCGCTCCTCGGTGGGGATCTCGGCGTAGGGGGTGATGTGATTGGGGTTGACCATGGCCAGGTCAAGTCCGGCCTGCACGCAGTGGTGCAGGAAGACGCTGTTGAGCGCCGAGCGAGCGGGCAGGCCGACGCCGAAGGAGACGTTGGAGACGCCGAGCGAGGTCTTGACGCCGGGAATCTCGGCTTTGATCCGCCGGATCCCCTCGATCGTCTCGACCGCCGAGGGTCGCCACTCCTCGTCGCCGGTGGTCAACGTGAAGGTGAGGCAGTCGAAGATCAGCAGCTCAGGGTCGAGGCCGTGCTCGTCGCAGCACAGCGCCTTGAGGCGCTGGGCGACCTCGAGCTTGCGCTCGGCCGTCTTGGCCATCCCGACCTCGTCGATGGTCAGGGCGATCAGCGCCGCGCCGTGCGCGCGGGCGATCGGCACCACGCGGTCGAGCTTGGCCCGTCCGGCTTCGAGGTTGATGGAGTTGACGATCGCGCGGCCAGGGATCTGCTCGAGCGCGGTCTCGACCACCTCGGGCTCGGTGGAATCGACCTGGATCGGCGCCGGCTGGGTGAGCGAGATCCGCTTGACCACCTCTCGCATCTGCTCGTCTTCGTCCTGGCGCTCGGTCAGCGCGACGCAGATGTCGAGGGCGTGGGCGCCGCCGCCGACCTGGTCTTCGGCCACGGTGACGAGTCCGTCGTAATCGTCGGCCAGCAACATCTCCTTGGCCTTACGCGAGCCCTGCGAGTTGACGCGCTCGCCCACCAGTGTCGGCCGCGGATCCTGGACGAGCTGCGTCGCCGCGATCATGCTCGAGACGTGCGGCGGGCGGCGGGCCGGTCGCTCCGTGGGTGTGTGGCCACTCACCCGCTCGGCGATCGCGCGGATGTGGTCAGGGTTGGTCCCGCAGCAGCCGCCTACGATCGTGACGCCGTAGCGCTCGACGAACTCCCCCAAGACGGCGGCCAGCGGCTCCGGCCCCTCCGGGAAGATCGTCTCCCCGTTCGGGCCCTGGAGTGGCAGGCCGGCGTTGGGGATGCAATGCACGGGGACCGAGCAGTTCTCGCCGAGGAAGCGGATCGCGTCGCGCATGTCCTCCGGACCGGTCGAGCAGTTGAGGCCGATGACGTCGACCTCGAGCGCCTCGAGCGTCGCCAGAACCGCGCTGATGTCGGTGCCCAGCAGCATCTTCCCGCCGTTGGGGAGCAGCGAGACACTGCACTGGATCGGCAGTCGGCGATCCTCGAGGGTGAACGCCCGGCGCGCGCCGAAGACCGCCGCCTTGACCTCGAGGATGTCCTGCGCGGTCTCGATGATGATCAGATCTGCGCCGCCGCGGACCAGCCCGCGCGCCTGCTCGGTGAACACCTCGACGAGCTCGCGGAAGCGGATCTGGCCCAGGGCCGGGTCGTCGCTGGCGGGGAGGAAGCCGGTTGGCCCGATCGAGCCGGCGACGAAACGGTCCTTGCCGGCGGCGCGGCGGGCGATCTCGGCGGCCTTGATGTTGATCTCGAGCGTGTGATCCTCGAGCCCCCACTCGGCCAGCTTCAGGCGGGACCCCTGGAAGGTGTCGGTCTCGACCACGATCGCACCGGCGTCGAGCATCGAGCTGTGAACGCCCTCGATCACGTCGGGGCGATTGAGCACGAGCGCCTCATGGCAGCGGCCGGGCAGCCGGTAGTCCTTCTCGAGGTCGAGCTCGAATTGCTCGAGCGTGGCGCCCATGCCGCCGTCGTAGACGACGATCCGCTCGCGGGTGGTGGCCAGGAAGTCGCGCATGAGAGATGATCCTACCAACGTTCGGACAAACCTTGACACGGGTATGGCAAGGTTGACCGGCCCCCGTTTGGCGCCGGCGGCGCCCCTGACTCAGGGCCCGCCGGTCAGGGAACTCAGCGGCTGGCCGGTCGTGAACTCAGCCCTTGGCTGGCCGGGCGCTCAGCGCCCGATCGACAAACGCCAAGGGCGCAGCTAGGCTCAGTTGTGTGCTTGGGCGGCCCGTAACCCCTGTTCTCTTCGACGAAGCGCACCACGAGGCGTGGACGATTCGTCCCGCGCTCGCGGCCGAGATGCAGCCTGCCCACCCCGCCGACGCCTCGTACGCGCGCGCCGCGGCGGCCCTGACTGAGAGTGACTTCACCGTTCAGGCCAACCGGCTGCCGCTCACCGCGGAGCGGTTGCGAAACTGCGAGGTGCTGGTAATCGCCCATCCCTCGGAGCCGCGCTGGGAGCGGACGACCGGAACTGGATCGCCGCGGATGAGCGACGACGAGCTGGGGGCGATCGATGCCTTCGTCCGGCAGGGCGGTGGCCTGATCGTGCTGGGCGAGACCGAGCAGGAGAAGTACGGCAACAACCTCAACGAGTTGCTGGAGAACTTCGGCCTGCGGCTGGAGAACGACACCGTCCAGGACTACGAGCACAACCTCGGGGCGCCGAGCTGGGTCCTGGCCGAGCTGCTCGAGGGTGCCCGCGGCGCCGAGGGTGACCTGCTGGTGCGCGTCGATGCTGCCTGCCTGTACCGGGCGACCACGATCAACTCCACGAACGGCGGCCGGGTGATCGCCCGCGCCCACGAGACCGCGTCCGCGCCAGGCGCGCCGCTGATCGTGACCACCGAGCACGGTGAGGGCCGTGTGGTCGTGCTGGGCGACTCCGACATCTTCGGCGACGACTGCATCGACGAGCTCGATCACCGGGCGCTGTGGCTCAACCTCATGAACTGGGTGACGCCCCGTCGGGCGGACACCGGGGCGGCGACTGGAGCAGACGAGGACGGCGCTTGGATAGCCCTGCGTGACGAGACCGATGCGCTGGCGCTGCTCCAGGCTCACGATGGCTCGCTGGCGGGCGACGCCGGCGAGGCCTGCGCCCACGTGGAGGCGATCGTCTCGGCAATCGAGCAGCTCGCGCCGCGCTTCGCCCACGACGGCGAATACCTCGACAACGTGATCCTCGGCCTGCGCGAGTGGGTGGCGACCGGCTTCGGCAAGCCCGACTTCACCCGTGCGCTCGACGCGTTCCGCCCCGAGCGCCAGCGTGTCGACGCCACCGAGCATCTGGTCCTCTTCCCGATGTACAAGCAGAACGGCTCCCGCGACACGTGCTTCGAAGCGCTGCACATCCGTGTGCCGTGGCCGGACTGGATCGCCGAGCTCGAGCGCACCCGCTACGACAACCGCAAGTTCGTCCCGGTCGAGCTGATCGACAGCACCCGGGGCTACGGGCCGGAGAGCGAGTGCGCGGTCCTGTTCCCGGAGACCGTCTCGGTGGCCGAGAAGCCGGTCAACAACTTCGGCGCGATCTTCTGTGACCGCGAGGCCCGCCGGCTCCGGCGCGTGGCCGGTGCGGCGGTGCAGCTGCTGTTGCTGAACCTGCCGCCCGACGCGGCCAGGATGCTGACCAGCCCCGAGATGTCCCAGCAGGCCTACATCCTATGGGATCTCATCCACGACCGGGCCCACAGCCACGGCGACCTGCCGTTCGACCCCTTCATGATCCGCCAGCGCGCCCCCTACTGGATGTACGCGCTCGAGGAGCTGCGCTGCGATCTCACCGCGTTCACGCAGGCCCAGGAGCTCGAGCTCCAGATCCCCTTCGCCCGCCACGTGCAGTACGCGATCCTGCTCGACCGCCTGCTGCGCTTCCCGGTCACGGGCGCTCGCGTCCGCAACTACGACGGGCTCGGAGGGCAGCTGCTGTTCGCCTACCTCCACCGCCACGGCTATCTGCATTGGAGCGACAACCGGCTGACCATTGAGTGGCTCCGGGTGGGAGAGGGCGTGCGGGCGCTTCACGAGGAGGTGCAGGCCTGCTACCGGCAGGGCATCGACCGCTCCAAGCTCCAGCACTGGGCGGCGGCGCATGACCTCGTGGCTGCGAACGTCGCGCCGGCCTCAGGGTCGGTGTGGGCAGCGCCGGCACGTGACCTGGCCGACGTCGAGGATCCGCGCCCCTACGTCGATCTCGTGCTCGAGGACGAGTTCCCTCTCTCGATCTTCTACTCTTCGCTGAAAGCTAAGCTCGCGTCCGCGTGAGCGCTCGCGGCTTCGCTTCCGACAACGCAGCCACCGTCCATCCGGAGGTCCTCGACGCGATCCACCGCGCCAACACCGGCCACGCGTTCGGCTACGGTCACGATCCGCTGAGCCAGCGCGTGGAGCGAGAGCTCGCCATCGAGTTCGGCGCCGAGACCCCCGCCTTCCTGGTCTTCAACGGCACGGGCGCGAACGTGCTGGCGCTACGGGCCGCCTGCCGGCCGTGGCAGGCGGCCATCTGCGCCGAAAGCGCGCACCTCAACGTCGACGAGGGCGGCGCGCCCGAGTCGATCGCCGGCGTGAAGCTGCTCACCGAGCCGGCCGAGCACGGCAAGCTGACCCCGGAGCTCGTGGAGGGACGACTCGGGCGGGTGGGCGACGAGCACGCCGTGCAGCCCCGGGTCATCTCAATCTCGCAGTGCACGGAGCTCGGAACCGTCTACACGCCACACGAGATCGCGGCGCTGTCCGAGCTCGCCCGCTCCCGGGGGCTGCTACTCCACGTCGACGGGGCCCGGCTGAGCAATGCCGCGGCGGCGCTCGGGCTGCCGCTGCGCGCCCTGAGCGCAGACGCCGGCGTGGATATCCTCTCCTTCGGCGGAACGAAGAACGGCCTCCTCGGCGGCGAGGCCGTGGTGATCTTCGACACCGCGCTCGCCGACGGCATTGCCTACCTGCGCAAGCAGTCGCTGCAGCTGGCCTCGAAGATGCGGTTTCTCGCCGCCCAGTTCGAGGCCCTGCTCGCCGACTCGCTGTGGCTCCGGTGCGCGCTGCACGCCAACGCGATGGCGATCCGGCTGGCCGACGCCGTGGACGCGCTTCCGGGGCTGATGATCACCCGCCCGGTCCAGACCAACGTCGTGTTCGCCACCCTGCCGCCGGCGGTGGTCGCCCGGCTGCGGGAGCGCTTTGACTTCTACGTCTGGGACGAGCGGACGAGCGAGGTGCGGTGGATGTGCTCGTGGGACACGACGGAGGCGGATGTCGACGAGTTCGCTGCTGAGGTGGCCGCGGCGCTGCAGTGACGACGGCGGCCGGCGGGCCGACGACGAGGCGACGGCCGGTCGTCGTCGCTACTTCATCCCCGCGCGCTCGGCGCGGTACAGCTCCCACACCTCGGCCGGGCTCAGCGGCCGCCCGTAGGTCCGCAGGTCGTCGACCGCACCGACGAAGCCGGTCGAGTCCGGGTAGTCGAGCGAGCCCGTGCCCACGAGGAGCGGGCCGCGCGACCCTGGCATCGCGGCAGGATGCTCGACGTCCTGGGGGACGCCGTCGACGTAGAGCGAGGTCGTTACCGTGCTCGCGTCGTAGACACCCGTGACCATCTGCCACGATTCGGCCGGCGGGCTGAGGCGACCGTCGTCGTAGTGGTTGTTGGCCTGCACCGAGCACGTCAGCATCGAGCATGTCGGCAGCGTCGGCACCGCGAACGTCCAGTACGTCCTCAGCGCCGGCGCAAGTCGCCCCGAGGCCACCTCCCCGGGGCGCACCTGACCGGTCCGCGGCGTTGTCCGGACCCCCAGGGAGAAGGCAGAGCCGTCGGTACCGAGCTGGCTGACCGCCGTCGCCGACTCGCGAGGCTGGCTGGCCCACAGCCACGCCGACACGGTGAACGAGCGGCGCGTGTCGATCGCGGCGCCGCCGGCGGTGGCCATCGCACCCGGGTCGGGCAGGAGCAGGGCGTGCCCGCCGTCGACGCCGGTCGTCCAGCCCGCGCCGCCGGACAGCTCGAGCGGATGCCCGTACCGAGTCCGGTCGGCGGCCACCGATCCGCGGCCCTCGTCGAAGGTCCAGAGGCCAGTGCTGCCCGCCGGAATCGCGGGGCCCTGTGGCCGCAGCGAGGCCAGTCTCTGCGAGTCGGCGATCAGGCCCTCGTTGTCGGCCCGGATACGATCGGGGTCCAGGGTGTATGCCTTGCGGTCGTAGGCGAGGATGCCCTCCTCGTTTTCGTACGCCCCGAGCTCGGTGTAGACCGCAGCGGAGAGGCCCTGCAACCTCATCTCCTCGGCCAGGTCGGCGTACTGAACACCGAGCATGCCGGCGACGATCGAGGGGCTCTGGCCCACCGCCCGCGAGCCGATGCTGGTCGGCGGCCCCGGCCACCGGTGCGCGCGTGGCGGGAACGGGAACACCCCGCCGTATTCGCCGATCACCGTGGCGCGGTAATCGGACGGGAGCGCGAATGGTCCGAAATAGAGATGCGTGTCGCGGATGTCGCTGGCCGGCGACTCGATTGCGGCGCAGCAGTTGGCGCTGCCGCTCTGGGTGTCGACCAGCCGGCTGGGATCAAGCGCGCGGATCATCCGGGTGATCCCGCCGAGGTCGAACTGCCCCCAGCCCTCGTTGAACGGCACCCAGGTGACGATCGACGGGTGCATCTGCAGCTGCGCGATCATCGCCAGGAGCTCGCGGCGGAACTCGGCGTGACCGGGGGCGGTGGGGGGCGGCAGCCCGGCCACCGGCAGGCTCGGCATGTCCTGCCAGATGAGGACCCCCAGCCGGTCGGCCCAGTAGTACCACCGGTCGGCCTCGACCTTCTCGTGCTCGCGCAGCATGTTGTAGCCCAGGCGCTTGGCGGCCAGCAGATCGAAGCGCAGCGCCGCGTCGGTCGGCGCGGTGTAGACGCCGTCGGGCCAGTATCCCTGCTCGAGGGCGCCGGTCTGAAAGAGGAAGTGGCCGTTGAGCAGCAGTCGGACGTGGCCGCCGACGCGCCCGAGTGAGATCGAGCGCATGCCGAAGTAGCTGCGGACCTGATCGACCGCGTGGCCGTGAGAGAGCAGCTGCACGTGGAGGTCATAGAGGAAGGGATCGGACGGCGACCAGAGATGGGGGCGATGAAGCACGAGCGCCAGCGGCCGCCCCGGGGACCCCTGCGCGCTCGCGACCACGCGCCCACCCGCCACCGCCTCGGCCAGCACCTGGGTCGGTCCGTGGGTGTCCGCGCGGACGCGGATGCTGGCCCGGGAGCGGCTGAGCTGGGGGTCGACATCGATGCCAGTGATGTGAGTCGCGGCCACGGGCTCGAGCCACACGGTCTGCCAGATGCCGCTCGCAGCGGTGTGGTAGATCGCGCGGGAACCGGCCGGCGTCTGCTTGCCGACCGGTTCGCCGGCCGCGCCGATCGGATTCAGGTAGCCGACGATCAGCTCGTTCTCGCCGAGGTGATGCAGCGCGCTCGTGATGTCGAAGCCGAACGAGCCGTAGCTGCCGCGGTGGGTCCCGACCAGGTGTCCGTTGACATACACCGACGCCGCCCAGGTGACCGCGCCGAAGTTGAGCATCACCCGGCGCGAGCGCCAGCCGGTCGGCACGGTGAACATACGGCGGTACCAGCCGACCTGATCGGCGCGCTCGATGCCCGACAGCGGCGACTGCACCGGGAAGGGAACGAGGATCGTCTCTGCCAGCGTGCGGCCGTGGGGAGGACGCTCAGTCGGTGCGCCGCGCTCGTATTGCCAGCGGCCGTTGAGATTCATCCACGCGGTCCGCTCAAGCTCGGGGCGCGGGTAATCAGGCAGGGGCGCGAGGGTGGAGACCGAGCGCGTCCACGGGGTCAGCAGGGGGGGCAGCTTGCGGATGTAGGGCGCCGGCGCCCCAGATGCTCGCGCCACCCCTGTCAGCGTGCCGTCGACGCCCACCAGCGCGAGGACGATCGCCACCGCTGCAAGCCGTCGCGGCGGCCGACGGCCGGCTCGCGGCTGCGATGAAGCCTCCCCCGTGACGCCTACCGTGCCCAATTCGATGGTGGCATTGTGACGCCAGCGGCGAACGGCAGCTGTCTCGGGCGGGCGACGGTCCGCGCGCCCACTCGCGAAGAGGATTCTCACGTACGCGGACGCGCAGGACGAGCGGCGTGGGCGTGGAAAGGAACACGAGCGGGTGCCGCCGGCTGGTGACGCGGACTCGCCAGCCCATGCGGACAGGCCAGGCCACAGCACGAGGAAGCGTCGCCCGCCAGGAGCGCCGGGAGCGCCAGGAGCGCGCCCAGCGCCCGGAGCGCCAGGAGCGCCGGGAGCGCGCAGCGACGCCGGCACCATCGCGGACGCGCACCGCCGAGCGCACGCGGCCCGGCACCGCGCGGGCCGCAACCGTGACCTCAACCACCGCCCGCCCCCGCACGCGTCGACGCGAGCCCCACCCGCGGGTGCGCATACGCCGCATCACCGTGATGACGGCGCTGATCCTCATGTTCATCACGACGATCTCGTTCACCGGGGCGATCACGCAGACGTCCAACGTGCCCGCCGGCGTGCGCGCGGTCGAGTGGCTGCGCGACAACGGCGCGGCGTGGCTGGTCTCAGACTTCGAGCGCTTCTACTACTCGCTCAACGCCCCGGCGACCGGCGGTGCGGCGCTGCGTGCCCTGCCCAAGGTGGGGGCCGGGGCCGTGTCGTCGGCCTACGCGCCGCCGGCGATCCGGCCGCTCATCAGCCCGGCCCTGCCCGGTGAGGGGGTGTGGCAGCGCACCGGCCCGTTGGTCAACGGCGGACCTCCAGTGCTGGTGACCACGTTCCGCTCCGACCCGCTCTATCCGCAGATGGTGGCCGGTGTCGCCTGGATCGACTCGACGCGAGCCTGGCTGCAGCTCTATCCGGGCCGCTACGAGCCGCCCAACGCCGGCAACGTCGCCGCCGAGGTGCCGCCAGCGCTGCGTCACGGCCTGCTGGCCACCTTCAACAGCGGCTTCAAGCTCGAGGACTCAGGCGGGGGCTTCGTCGCCTTCGGCCATACCTACGCGCCCCTTCACGATGCCATGGCCACGCTCGTGCGGCTCAAGGACGGGACCGCCGACGTGCGCGCGTGGACCGGCGGTCCGGTCCCCGGCCCCGAGGTCGAGTTCGCGCGCCAGAACCTCCGCCTGCTCGTCTCGAACGGACAGCTCAGCCCCGACCTCGCCGACGGCCCCCAGTGGGGAGCCACGCTGGGCAATGCCGTGCGGGTGTGGCGCTCGGGGGTCGGCGTCGATGCGCGGGGCAACATCCTCTACGCCGCGGCCGACAATCAGACCGCCGCCAGCCTGGCCGCGATCCTGCAGCGCGCGGGGGCCGTGCGGGCGATGGAGCTGGACATCAACTACGAATGGACGACATTCAACTTCTTCGGTCAGGCCGACGCGGGCGCGCCGCAGAAGCTGCTGCCCGGCATGAGCCGCGACGCCACGCGCTACCTGACTCCGGACGATCGTGACTTCGTCGCGGTCTACGCGCGCAACGGCTGACCGTCGCGCAGCTGCCCCTGTTCCAGACGCAGGACGCGGTCGAAGACATCGAGCGCCGCGGTCTCGTGCGTGATGACGAGCAGCCCCTGCCGGCCGGGCCGATCCATGACCAGCCGGCGCATGATGCGGTCGGCGAGCTCGGCGTCGAGATGGGCCACCGGCTCGTCAAGGATGAGGAAGCGAACGTCCGCGACCAGCGCCCGGGCCAGCGCGACTCGCCGGCGCTGACCACCGGAGAGCAGCTCGCCGTGCTGGCCCACCATCGTCTCCAGCCCATCCGGGAGGCCGGCCACGAACTCGTCGAGCTCGACCGTGGCCAGCGCATCCCACAGCTGGGCGTCGGTTGCCTCACGCGCTCCGATCAGCAGGTTCTCCCGGATCGTGGTGTTGAACAGGTGGGCGTCCTGGCCGCAGAGCAGCACCGCGGCGCGGAGGTCCTCCTGCCGCAGCCGCCGGATGTCGATGCCGTCGAGCGTCACCGCGCCCCGGTCGGGGTCGCGGAAGCGGACCAGCAGCTCGGCCAGCGTCGTCTTGCCGATCCCGCTCGGCCCGGTCAGCGCCACGTGCTCGCCGGCGGCGAGCGAGAGGTCGAGCCGGTCGAGCACCGGGTCCGCGTCCGGCTCGTAGGCGAGGATGACATCGCGGAGCGAAAGGGACCCATCGCCGCTCAGGCGAGCGGGCTCGGCGGGGTCGGTGACCTGCGGACGCTCGCCGGTGACCTCCTGCAGGCGGTCGGCGGCAGACCGGCAGGCGAGCAGACGCTGTGCAGCGACGGGGAGCGGCGCGACCGCCTCGCACGCGCCCAGGAACAGCAGCGCCACTGCGGCGAGCAGCACGCCGGACATCGCGCCTCCGTGCACGGCGCCGATGGCGACGATCAGGACCGCGATCAGGCCAAGGCCGGTGAGCGCCGAGTGCACTCCTCCCGCCAGCGCGCCGGCGAGCGCGTCGCGCCGCGACGCCCGGGCGAGACCGTCGTCGGCTGCCTTCAGCCGGGCCAGGTAGAAGTCGGTTCGTCCCGCGGCGGCGAGCTCGGAGGAGCCGTCGATCGCCTCGACCAGACGGCTTGTGAGCTCGGCCCTGGCCGGGGCCTGCACGCGGCTGCCGGACATCGCCACCCAGCCGCTGCACCACGACGAGCAGATCGCCGCGATGCTCAGCGTGGCCAGCAGCACCGCGCCGGCGGCACCGAGCATCAGGGCGCCGGCCAGGCTGGCCCCCAGAATCACCGTCACCGCGACCAGACCGGGAATCGCCACCCGGAGATGCAGGTCCTGGAGCGTGTCGACGTCACCCACGAACCGGGCCAGCAGCTGGCCGCGACTGTGCCCGCGGAGCTGGCCGGGGACGAGCGGCGAGAGCCGCCGGTAGAAGTGCGTGCGCAGCCGGGCGAGCTGGCGCAGGGCGAGGTCGTGCGAGGCGAGGCGCTCGGCATAGCGCAGCACGGCCCGGGTGATCCCGAACGCGCGCACGGCCACGATCGTCACCGTCAGGGCGATGATCTGCGGGCGCTGCGCGGCGCGGGAGATGAGGTAGCCGGAGGTGGCCAGCAGAGCGATCGCGGCGCCGGTCGCGCCGGCGGCGAGCAGCACGGAGAGCACGAGGCGGAAGCGCTCACCCTCGCGCGGGCGGCCGATCTGGACGAGCCCTCGCAGGCCGCCGTCGATCACGCCCTCGCTCTTCATGCCGCCAGCTCCGAGGGGAGCGGGCCCGAGACGATCCGTCCGCGGCGCAGGGTGGCGATGCGGTCGGCCCGCCGGGCGAGCGAGGGATGGTGCACGATCAGCAACGTGGTCCGCTCGGCGGCCTGCGCGGAGATCGCGTTGCCGACGGCGGCGGCATCGGCCTCGTCGAGATGCGCAGTCGGCTCGTCGAGAATCAACAGCGGGACATCGCGCACGAACGCCCGGGCGAGGGCGATCCGCTGGCGCTGACCGGCCGACAGGCGTCGGCCTCCCTCGCCGATCACGGTCTCGAGGCCGTCGGGAAGGGCGACGACGAAGGCCTCGCCGGCCGCGGCGCGCAGCGCCGTCCACACCGCGAAATCGTCGGCGTCGGGCGCGCCGAGGCGCACGTTGTCGCCCACCGTACCGGCGAACATCGTTGGCGCCTGCGGCACCCAGGCCACTGACTGGCGCCAGGCGGCCGGATCGAGGTCGCGGAGGTCAACGCCGTCGCAGGTGATCGCTCCGTCACGCGGATCGGCGAGCCGCAGCAGCAGGTGGGCGATCGTGCTCTTGCCGCTGCCACTGGGCCCGACCAGGGCGGTCACCGTTCCCGGCTCGAGACGAAGCTCGACGTCGTCGAGCACCGTCCCGGCCCGACCGGGGTACTCGTAGCTGACCTGATGCAGTGCGATCGTCGCCGGCGCGCCCTCAGCCAGCCGCTGCGTGCCTCCGGCGACGACGGGCCCCGGCTGCTCGATGATGGTGAAGATGGCCTCCGCTGCGGCGACGCCGTCGGCGCTGGCGTGGAACTGCTGGCCGACCTGCCGCAGCGGCGCGTAGAGCTCGGGCGCCAGCAGCAGCACGGTCAACCCGGCCTGCAACGTCATGTGGCCGCCGACGAGCTCGACGCCGATCGTCGCCGCCAGGATTGCGGTGCCGAGCATCGCGCACAGCTCGAGCACCAGCGCCGACATGAACGCGACCCGCAGGGTGGCCATGGTCTCGCGGCGGTAACGGTCCCCGACGTCGGCGAGCACGCGATCCTGGACGCGCTCGCGCCGGTAGGCGCGCAGCGTCTCGAGTCCACTGACCACGTCGAGGAAGTGGGCGCTGAGCAGCCCCAGCGCGCCGAGGCGCTTGCGGGTCTGGACCTGCGTGCCCTTGCCGATCAGGATCATGAAGCCGATCAGCACCGGAATCGACACGGCCAGGATCGCGGCCAGGATGAGGTTGATCGAGGCCACCCAGACGAGCACGACGATCGGCACCACCGAGGCGAGCATCAGCTGGGGCAGGTAGGCGGCGAAGTACGTCTCCAGCGCGTCGACCCCCTGCACGGCGCTCGCCGCCAGCTCTCCCGTGCGCAGGTCAAGGGCCCGGCTGCCCGGGGCGTCGATCAAGAGATGGGAAACGAGCCTCCCGCGCAGCTCCGACATCACGCGCGTGGCCCCGTACCGTCCCGAGAGCTCGAACGCGCCCGCGATCAGCGCTCGCACGAGCAGCACCACGGCGAGTCCGATCAGCGCTCCGCTCAACGCCTGCACGCCGGCGTCGCCCTCGGCCGCGCGTGCGATCACGTAGCCCAGCAGCACCGCCTCGGCGATGATCACGGCCGCGCTGGCCGCAGCCAGGACGGCGGCCGCGGCCAGGTGGACGCGCGCCGCGTGGGTCTGCCGCACGAGGCGGCGATCGATCGGCGCGCTCACCTGCCCGAGCGTCCCGTCTTAGATTGGTGCCGCGGGGTTGGCGGCGTGGTCAGACCCCGGCAGTCCACCGTTGGAGGGCCGAGGCGGCTTGTTCTTGGCACGATGCTCGAGCACCGCCACCGGAGTGAGCGGACCCTCGAAGTCATCACGTCCGAGCCGGTGCCGGAAGACCCAATACGTCCGGGCCTGATACGCCAGCACGATCGGCACGAACACCGCCGCGGCGATCGTCATCACAGTCAGAGTGTATGGCGTCGAGGACGCGGCATGGAGCGTCAGCGTGTAGGCGGGGTTGTTGCTCGCCGGGATCGCGCTCGGATAGAGCGCGGCCATCAGCACCGCCGTTCGGTGGTCACTCTTCCCCGCTCCCGGCGTAGACCGCGGCGATATCGAGTGTTGAGACGACGCCGACCGGATAGCCACTGGCCCGGTCGAGGACGACCAGGTGGGCGACCTCGTGCTCGGTCATCATCTGGGCGGCGTGCAGCAAGCTGTCATCGGCCGAAACGGCCAGCGGCTCGGTAGCCGCAATCCGTGCGGCGGGCGAGTCCTCGCCGTTCACAGCCGCGGACACGACGTCGAGGTCGGAGATCACTCCGACCGGCCGTCCGGTCTCCGCGCTATTGACTGTCACCGCATGTACGCGGTGAGAGGCCATCATTCCCGCGACTTCGCCCAGCGGCGCATCGGCTTCGCAGCCGAGGATGCCGGTGTGCATGCAGTCGCGAACTCGTACGTGTTCGAGCTGCGCTCTCATGTTCGCGCCCCTGTATCGATTGGCATGGGAACAGGTTCGCGTGACCTGAGAACGGTCACATCCGGGGCCGTCACTGGAGTCCGGACGGGAAACTACGGACGCGCCGGAATTGAGTGCTACCTAGCCTGAGATGGCCATGAGCGCGATCCAAACGCAGGGGTTGAGCAAGCGCTACGGGAAGACGCTTGCGCTCGATTCACTCGAGCTGTCGGTCGACGAAGGCGAGGTCTACGGCTACCTCGGGCCCAACGGCGCAGGCAAGACGACGACGATCCGGCTGCTGCTCGGATTACACCGCCCGTCCGCGGGAACCGCGTGGCTGTTCGGCGTCGACGCGTGGAGCGACCCGGTGGTGGCCCACCGGCGCGTTGCCTATGTCTCCGGCGAGCCGACACTGTGGCCGGCATTGACCGCAGCCGAGACGTTCGCGCTCCTCGCTCGGTTGCACGGCGGCACGGATGTCGCCTACCGCGACGAGCTGCTGCGCCGCTTTGCGCTCGACGACAACAAGAAGGTGCGCGCGCTCTCCAAGGGCAACCGCCAGAAGGTGCAGCTGATCGCGGCGTTGGCGAGCCGCGCCGACCTGCTGTTGCTCGACGAGCCGACGAGCGGGCTCGACCCGCTGATGGAGATGACCTTCCGCGATTGCATCAATGAAGCTCGGGACCGGGGACAGACGGTGTTCCTGTCCTCGCACATCCTCAGCGAGGTCGAGGCACTGTGCGACCGGGTCGGGATCTTGCGCGCCGGGCGACTCGTCGACGAGGGCACCCTCGACGAGCTGCGGCACCTGAGCTCCCAGTCGGTCGAGGTGATGTTCGCGGGCGAGGTGCCTACGCTGCCGCCTCTGCCGGGAGTTCAGGCCGAGACGCTCGGTCCCTCGGCGGCGCGCTACGAGGTGACCGGCAGCGTCGGGCCGCTGATCGCGGCGCTCTCCTCGCACGAGCTGGTCGCGCTGCACACGCGCGAGCCGTCGCTGGAGGAGATCTTCATGCACCATTACGCCGAGCCGGCCGAGGATGGGGCCGGCTAGAGCGGTGCGCCGGTCCGTGCCGACGCTGACCACCCACAGGGCCGGGCCGCGCGGCGCACCCGGGCGGGCGCTGGCGCGCCGGAGCTTCTCCGACGCCCGTGTGCGCAACATCTCCTTCGCGTATCTGTTCGCGATCATCGCCTACATCCAGCCGGTCACCTATCGCCACGCCTATCCCCGGGCGGCTGATCGGCTGGCGCTCGCCCGCAGCTTCGGGGAGAACAAGGCTGTCCGGTTGTTCTACGGCGTGCCGCACGACCTGCTGACGGTGGGCGGGTACAGCGCGTGGCGTGTCGGCGGCACGCTCGCAATCTTCGCCGCGGTCTGGGGCCTGCTCGCCGCGGTGCGTGCGTTGCGAGCCGAGGAGGATGCCGGCCGCACCGAGCTCGTGCTCTCCGGAGTGGTCTCACGGCGGGGCGCGTACCTCGCCACGCTCACGGCCATCGGGGCCGGGGTCCTCGTACTGTGGCTCGCGACCGCCCTGGGATCGATCCTCGCCGGGCTGCCGCTCGGGGGCTCGCTGCTCCTCGCGCTCGCCGTCGCCTCGGTGGCGCCGGTGTGTGCGGGCGCCGGAGCGGTGGTCTGCCAGCTCGCGGACACGCGCCGCGTCGCGCTCGAGCTCGGTGGCGCGATCATCGCGCTGTGGTTCCTGCTGCGCGTGGTGGCCGATACAGCCACGGGCGTTGGATGGCTGCGCTCGCTCACGCCGCTGGGGTGGGCGGAGGAGCTCCGCCCGCTCACCGGCGCACAACCGTGGGTGCTGCTGGCGCCCCTGGCCGCGACCGTCGTGCTGTTCGGCCTCGCCGGCCGCCTCGCGGCGCGCCGCGACGTAGCTCGGGGCATCCTCACCGCATCGGAGTCGCGCCCGCCCGAGCTCCGCCTGCTGTCCTCGCCGGCGTCGCTCGCCTTCCGTCTCGAGCGGGGAAGCCTGATCGCCTGGTTCTCCAGTCTCGGCGCGTTCGCCTTCATCATCGGAGTGATCTCCAAGAGCATCTCCTCGGCGGACGTCCCGGTGACGCTGCGCCGCGAGCTCGAGAAGCTGGGCAGCGGCTCGATTCTCACGCCCTCGGGCTACATGGCCTTCGTGTTCCTGTTCTTCCTCATCATCGTCTGCCTGTTCAGCTGCGCGCAGATCGGGGCCGCCCGCCGCGAGGAGGCCGACGGTGAGCTCGAGACGCTGCTCGCGCTGTCGGTCGGCCGGGTGCGGTGGCTCGGTTCCCGGCTGGGATTGGCCACGGTGGCCGCTACCGTCCTCGCTCTCTGGACGGGGGCGCTGGCCTGGGCCGGCGCGGCGGCCGCCGGGGCGGACGTGTCGTTCTCGCAGATGCTCGGCGCCGGCGCCAACTGCCTGCCGAGCGCGCTGCTGTTCCTCGGCCTGGCCACGCTGGCCTACGCGCTCGTGCCGCGGGCCGGCGTCGCCATCAGCTACGGAGTGGTCACGGTCGCCTTCCTCTGGCAGCTGTTCGGCGCCCTGCTCGGTGCACCGTCGTGGTTGGTCGACGTCAGCCCCTTCGCCCATGTCGGCCTCGTCCCGACGCAGCCGTTCCGGACAGTCGCCGCCGTGGTGATGCTCGCGGTCGGGGCGGCGATGGCGGCGGCGGCGCTGGCCGTGTTCCGGCAGCGGGATCTCTCGGAGGCCTAGGGACCCGATTCGCTCCAAGCGCCGGGGCCGCCGGTCCGCGGGGTCCGCCGGTGTGCGGCACGGGTCAGCTCGCGGCGCTGCTCGCGCTGCAACGCCAGGCCCCGGCTGACGAGCGCGACGAGGTCATCGTTGTCACTCACCTGGTGCAGAAGCCGCAGGTCGGGCTCGGCGATACGGTGATCGCCGAGCGCGTGCTCGCGCAGCCACTCGAGCAATCCCTCCCACTCTCCGTCGCCGAGCAGCGCGACAGGGAAGTTCCTGACCGTCGCGGTCTGGATCAGCGTGAGGGCCTCGAACAGCTCGTCGAGCGTTCCGAAGCCGCCGGGGCAGATCACGAATGCGCAGGCATAGCGGACGAACATCACCTTGCGGGCGAAGAAGTGGCGGAAGCGCACGGAGATGTCGATGTAGTCGTTGGTTCGCTGCTCGCTGGGCAACTCGATGTTGCAGCCGACGGAGACGGCGCCGGCATCGCGCGCACCCCGGTTGGCCGCTTCCATTAGTCCGCCTCCGCCCCCAGTGATCACGGCGTAGCCGGCGTCACCGAGCGCACGGGCGGCCGACCGAACGAGCGAATAGTGCGGATGGTCGGGAGGCGTTCTCGCCGACCCGAACACCGTGACGGCTGGGCCGAGCGCCGCGAGCCGGCCAAAGCCGTTCGCGAACTCGGCGGCGATCTCGTGGATCCGTCCGGCGTCCGCGACGCGCTCCTCGGGCGTCTCCTCCCCGAGCCAGAGCAACAGCTCTTCGTCGAAGGTTGGTGGTCGCCCGTCTATTGCCACCGGCTCGCGATCGTTCACAACCGCAAGCCTAGGCGCTGAAAAGGACTGCTTCGATACCCAGCGGGGAAAGTGGGAAGGCTAAGCTGCGCCCCATGACCTCAGATCCCGCTCCCTCTGCGCCCTTCGAAGTCTTGATCGCGGGCGGCGGCGTGGCCGCGCTCGAAGCGATCCTGGCCCTGCGTGACCTCGCCAACGGGTGCGTGAGCATCACCCTCCTTGCCCCGGGCGACGAGTTCGTCTATCGGCCCCTCAGCGTGCGCGAGCCGTTCTCCTTCGGTGGCGCCGAGCGCTACTCGCTGGACGAGATCACCGATGAACTGGAAGTGGAGCGGATCGCCGACGAACTGGTGGCCGTCGATCCGGCGGGCCGCACGGTCACGACCGCATCGGGCCGGCAGCTGCACTACGACGCGCTGCTGCTGGCGATCGGCGCGCGTCTGCGGCCTCACTACGAGCACGCCACCACGATCGACGACGGCCACCTCGACGAGCTGCTCCACGGCCTCGTGCAGGACGTCGAGGGCGGCTACGTGAAGCGGCTCGCCTTCCTCGTGCCGGCGCGGATGGCGTGGCCGTTCCCGATCTACGAGTTGGCACTGATGACCGCGAGCCGCGCCTACGAATCCAACGTCGAGGTGCAGATCACGATCGTCACGCCGGAGGACGGGCCGCTCAGCGTGTTCGGCACCGAGGCGAGCGAGGGTGTCGCCGAGCTGTTGGCCGAGCGCGGAATCGAGGTCATCGGCTCCTCCTACGGCGAGCTGACGGCTCCGGGACAGATCACGATCACGCCGGGCGACCGGCGGCTCGAGGCCGATCGGGTGATTGCGCTCCCCGAGCTCGAGGTCACATCGCTGGAGGGGCTCCCTCAGAACGAACACGGATTCCTCCCGATCGACGAGCACGGCCTGATCCGCGGGCTCGAGCGGGTGTTTGCCGCGGGGGACAACGTCGACTTTCCCGTCAAGCACGGCGGCCTGGCCTCGCAGGAGGCCGACGCGGCCGCCGAGGCGATCGCCGCGCTGGCCGGCGCCTCAGTACAGCCACAGCCGTTCGATCCGCACGTCGAGGGCGTGTTGCTGACCGGTGATCGGCCGCGCTATCTACGGGCCCACATCGCCGGCGGGCACGGAACGACCTCGGAGTTCAGCGCCGTGCCGCTGGAGACGGAGGCCAAGATTGCCGCGCGCTACCTGGGGCCGTTCCTCGAGCAGCGGCGACCCAACTCGGCGTAGCCGAGCGAGCTGTTCAATAATGACGTGCACGATGGCGGCGCAGGATGGCCTGGGTCCCGGACTGCAGGACGGCCGAGACGGCGGGCATCGGCACCGCGTGGTCATCATCGGCGGCGGCTTCGGCGGTGTGCGGGCGGCCAAGTCGCTGGCGCACGCCGACGTCGACGTCACGCTGATCGACCGGACCAACCACCACCTGTTCCAGCCGTTGCTTTATCAGGTGGCCACGGGGGTGTTGTCACCCGGTCAGATCGCGCCGCCGCTGCGCAGCCTGTTCCGCGGTCAGGACAACGTCGAGGTCGTGCTGGCCGCAGTCGAGGAGATCGACATCGAGCGGCGGGTCGTGCGGGCGGTGTCCTGGGACGACGTCGAGATCCACTACGACACGCTGATCGTCGCCGCCGGGGCCACGCATTCGTACTTCGGGCACGAGGACTGGGCGGAGATTGCGCCGGGCATGAAGACGCTCGACGACGCGATCCGGCTCCGCAGCCGGATCCTCGGCGCCTTCGAGCTCGCCGAACAGGCGCAGGACGAAGCCGCGCGGCGGGCCTGGCTGACCTTTGCCATCGTCGGCGCAGGTCCGACCGGGGTCGAGCTCGCCGGGCAGATCGCGCTGCTCGCCCATCGTGTGCTCCAGGGCGAATACCGCCACATGGATCCGGCGTCGGTGCGCGTGCTGCTGCTCGACGCGGGGCCGGCCGTGCTCGGCACGTTCCCGCCGAGCCTGCAGCGCGGCGCCAAGGCATCGCTCGAGCGGCTCGGGGTCGAGGTCGACCTCGACCACCCGGTGACGGCGGTGGACGGCGGCGGGGTCGGCTCCGGTGACGGCGAGCACTCCGCGCGGATCGAGGCCAGAACCGTGATCTGGGCGGCCGGAGTGCGGGCGTCGCCGCTGGCCACCCAGCTGGCCGAGAAGACGGGCGCGCAGGTGGACCGCTCAGGGCGGCTCCGGGTCGGACCGGATCTGTCCTTGCCCGGACACCCCGAGGTGTTCGCCATCGGCGACATGATCGCGCTCGATGGTGTCCCGGGGACGGCGCAGCCGGCGATCCAGGAGGCGAAGTACGTGTCCGGCATCGTGAGCTCCCGCCTCGGCGGCATGCCACGGCGGGCTCCGTTCAAGTACCTGAACCTGGGCACGATGGCAACAATCGGACGCCGCCAGGCCGTGGCCGACCTGTTCGGTCGTATCCGCCTGCAGGGGTTTCCCGCGTTCCTGATCTGGGGGGTCGTCCATCTCGCCTATCTGGTCGGCTGGGGGAACCGCTTCGGCGCCGTCACCCGGTGGATGTGGACGATCCTGGCTCGCAACCGCCGCGAGCGGCTGATCAGCCTGGTCAGCCTGGTGAGCGACGATGTCGCCGAGCGGCACCTCCTCGCGATGCGCGACGCGGCCGGCGAGGATCCCGCGCCGCCGGCTGCCGAGCCGGCCCCGGGGAGCACGCCGTCGGAGCGGGGCGCTAGAGCGCCCAGTGGTGGCCGATGTGCGCGGCCGCGCGGGGGGTGACCACCTGTTCAGGCGCGATCGAGTCCGCCTCACCATTTCCCTGCAGGGCGCCGATCGTGGACAGCACCGATTCGGCCAGCGACGGAATGTCGTAGCCGCCTTCGAGCACCGCCCCCACCGGCGCGCCCACCTCGCCGCCGAGGTCGCGGACCAGACGGGCCATGCGGGCGAAGGACTCGCTCTCGAGCTGGCATTCGCCGAGCGGATCGTGGCGGTGGGCGTCGAAGCCGGCGGAGATCATGATCAGCTGCGGGCCGTACTCGATCCCGACCGGGACGATCACGTGCTCGAGCACCGACAGCCACACCTCCTCGTCGGAGCCGCGGGGCACGGGGACGTTGATCGTGTATCCGTAGCCATCGCCCGAGCCGACGTCGCTGAGCGACCCGGTTCCGGGATACAGCCCCGACTGGTGGATGCTGGCGAAGAGGACGTCGCGACGGTGCCGGAAGGCCTCGGCGGTGCCATTCCCGTGATGGACGTCCCAGTCGATGATCATCACCCGCTCGAGGCCGAGCTCCGCGATCGCCACGGCAGCGGCCACCGCGACGTTGTTGAACAGGCAGAAGCCCATCGCCCGCCCCGGCTCGGCGTGATGGCCCGAGGGCCGCGTGGCGCTGAAGCCCACCGCCGACTCTCCGGCAACGAGGGCGCGAGCCAGCGCCGCGGCGCCGCCGGCGGCGTGCAGTGCCGCCACGTACGAGGTCTCGCCGACGAACGTGTCGGCGTCGATCGCCCCGCCCCCGCCGAGGCACAGCTCCCGGACCGTGCTGACGTGGCCGCGCGTGTGAACGAGCATCAACTCAGATTCGCGGGCCTCCGGTGCCTGCCGTCGTTCGCATCCCGCCCAGCCGGTCGACTCCATCGCCTCCTCGATGGCCTGGAGGCGCTCCGGGATGTCGGGATGCTCCGGCATGAACGCCCGCGGGTCGTGGGCCAGCGAGGACGGGTGGCTGTAGAACAGCATCCTCGGCCTAGCCTACGGGAGGCACGGCGGCCGCTCCTGTGGAGAACTACGAAACCGGCAAAGTAGTCGCTGCGGTGATCCTTGCCGCGAGGCGAGCTTACGCTCGGAATCGTGAACAAGCTTCATGCTGTGCATCACCGTGCCCGGGTCCTGATCGCCGGCGGAGGTGTCGCCGCGCTCGAGGCGCTTCTGGCCCTGCGGGCCCACCTCGGCGGGACGGTCGAGATCGAGCTGCTGGCGCCGGACCCCGAGTTCGTCCTCCGTCCCCTCGCCGTCGGCGAGCCGTTCGGAATCGGTGAAGCCCGGCATCTGTCCCTTCCCGCGATCGCCACACAGCATCAGGCGCATTTCCGCCAGGGAGCCCTCGGGGCGGTGGAGCCTGCGGCGGCGGTCGCGCTGACCACCGCGGGACAGCGGCTGTCCTTCGACTACCTGCTCGTCGCCATCGGCGCCCACCAGTACCAGGCCGTGCCCGGCGCCGTCACCTTCGGAGGCCCGGCTGATCGCCAGCAGCTCGAAGCCGTGCTGGCGCAGGCGGCGGCGGGTGACCTGCAGCGGATCGCCTTTGCCGCGACGCCGTCGGCGGGATGGCTGCTCCCGCTCTACGAGCTGGCGCTGTTCACGAGCACGTGGCTGGCCGACCAATCCGCGCCGGCGTCGACCGTGACGGTGCTGACCCACGAATCGCGCCCGCTCGAGATGTTCGGTCGCCATGCCAGCGACGCTGTCGCCCAACTGCTCGATCAGGCCGGGATCCGCGTGCTCACCGAGCGCCTCGTGCAGAGCTACGACGGCCGCTCCATCACCTGCGAGCACGGCCACCCGCGGGCGGCCGATGCGCTCGTCACGCTGCCCGCTCTCGACGGTCACCGCATCGTCGGTCTGCCCAATGACGGCCGCGGCTTCATCCCCACCGATCCTCATGGCGCGGTGGACGGAGTGCCGCGTGTGTACGCCGCCGGCGACGGGACGGCGTTCCCGATCAAGCAGGGTGGCATCGCCGCTCAACAGGCCGACGCAGCCGCGGCGGCGATCGCCCACGAGCTTGGAGCGCTCGAGACGGCCGAGCCATTCCGTCCCGTCCTGCGCGGCATGCTGCTCACCGGCGCCGAGCCCCGCTTTCTCCGCGCCGGCACGACTGGCGAGGAGGCCGGTGGCGGTGAGTCCCGCTCCGAGGTCTCCTTCCAGCCGTTGTGGTGGCCGCCGGGCAAGATCGCGGGCCCGCGCCTGGCCGCCTACCTCGACGACCCGCAGGCCACAGCCTCCGGCCGGCGGGCCTTCGAAGACGTGGCGCCGCCTGAGCCGGAGGAGGCCGAGGAGGCGGTCGAGGAGGAGCACGAGGGGATCGCGCTGCTGCTCGAGCTCGCCGATGCCAGCGCCGAGCGCGGCGAGTACGAGTTCGCTCTGAAGTGCCTGAGAGCGGCGGAGGACCTCGGCGGCCCGCTGCCCGAGGACCGCCAGAGGGAGCGCAGGCGGTGGGAACTGAGCAGCCTAGGCCCCGGACTACCGTAGTCGCAGACGAGGTGCGCCGCTACGTGATCCGCCACCACGACCGCCCCTGGAATCGGTAGTTGATCCCGAGCAGGTTCGGGATCTTTGCCGATGGCGGACGGTCCCGGACGCGGGACGATGTATCTGGAAACGTGCGGCGGCGCTCGCCGCGCGATCACCGCCGCAAGATTCAAGGAGAGCGCAATGCAGACATCTGCACACCCAACCCAGCCGGACCCGGCCGGCAGCGCCTCCGCAGCACAGCGGACGAACTTCGCCCGGATCGCCGTCGGCGTCGACGGATATCCCGAGGGCCTCGACGCGACCGTCCTCGGCGCGAGCATCGCGCGGGCGACGAGCGCCGAGCTGATGCTGGTGACCGTGCACACCGATCCGCTGGTCGTGCTTCCTCGCGGGATGAGCTGGAAGGCGGTCCAGGAGGAGGCCATCGCGGGGCTGCGCGAGACCCGGGACACCCACGCCCCGGGAGCCCGGGTGCGAGTCGAGACTGACGTCTCGGTGGCCAGAGGGATGACCCGTGTCGTGCGGCGCGAGCACCGCGACCTCGTCGTGGTCGGCTCAAGCCGCCACGCGCCCGACGGGCGGGTGCGGATCGGCAAGCGCACGCGGCAACTCCTCGAGCAGTTCGAGTGCGCGCTGGCCGTGGCCCCCCGCGGCCTGAACCAGCGCGGTCCGCTGCAGCTGCGCCAGATCGCCGTAGGCTTCGACGGTGGACAGGAGGCATTGCACGCGCTGGCCTTCGCCGCGGGGCTCGCCGCCGGCTCCGGCGCCCAGATCCGCCTGTGCGGCGTGGTCGACGACCGCATCCGCTTCGGGTGGTCGCGCATCGGCCGCGGGCCGGTGATGGTGCCCACCTTCGGGTGGATCAACACCGGCAGTCAGAGCGCGACCGGGGAGTGGGATCAGCTGATCGAGGCCGCCGAGCGTGAGCTGCGCGCGGAGATCGCGTTGGCCGCCGAGGAGGTCGGCGTCGCCGCCAGCTGCGAGGTGCAGCGTGGCCGGCCGGCCGATCGGCTGCTCGAGGTCTCGCGCGAGGTCGACCTGATGATCGTCGGCTCCCGCCGCTGGGGCCTCGCCGACCGGATCATTCTCGGCGCGACCGGCGAGACGCTGCTTCACGACTCCGAATGCGCCGTTCTCGTCGTGCCTCGCTGGCCGCCCGCCGCGAGCGCCTGATCGAGCCAGGCCAGGACCTCGCCTCGTACGCCGGTCACCGGCCGGTCACTGGCGACGATCGTCCTGGCCGCCGGCTCGATCTCATCGAGGTCCTCCCAGCGCTCGCGCTCGCGTGCGACCACGGCCTCGTCGGCATCTGACACCGCGCGCGGATCCCGGCGCCGGGCGCGGGCACGGGCCAGGAGCACGTCAGCCGGCGCATCGCACTGGACGAAGACGATCGGCGCGGCGGTCCCGAAAGCGGCCACGAAGGCATCCCGGTGCCCGCGCCGGCGAAACGTCGCGTCGATGATCGCGCCGCCGTGAGCGGACACCTCGCGCGCCGCGCGCCGTCCGAGCTCGTGGTACGTGGCCACGCTGAACTCCTCGCGATAGTGCTGCGCGCCGGCCGCCGCGGTGGGGGCGACGCCCGCGAGGCCCTTGCGCACGAGGTCCGAGCTGATCGGCGCCAGCCCGGACTCCTCCGACAGCACGGCGGCCAGCATCGATTTGCCGCTGGCCGGCGGCCCGCACACGGCGATCGCGAGCGGCAGCCGCGCGCGCCAGGCGAGCAGCCGCGCCAGTCGGATCAGATCCCGTGCCTGGGCGCTGAGATGGCCGTGATCAGAACCCCCTTCGGGCTGCTGCGCCGCTCGCACCAGCAGCACCTTGGCCCGGACGAGGGCGCGGTGCACGGCGAAGAAGTTCACCAGCGCGTCGTCACCGCAGTCGCCGCCGGCGCGCCGATAGCTCTCCTTCACGCGCTCCGCGAAGCGGCCGCCGCCGCGGGCGGTCAGATCCATGAGCAGAAAGGCGAGGTCGTCGGCCACATCGAGCGTGCGCAACCGCTCATCGAACTCGACGCAGTCGACGATCTGCAGCTCGGGACCCATCACGACGTGCTCGGCGCGCAGGTCGCCGTGCCCCTCGCGCGTGAGACTTCGGCGGTGGCGCTCGTCGAGATCGCTCCGGTGAGCCTCGGCGAAGGCGGCGAGGAACCGCCCCAGCTCGCGCGCGTCCCGCTGCTCCGCCTCTCGCTTGGCGACGCCGAGCAGCTCCTCGACGTTACGGGACGTCTCGGCGAGCACGCCCCGGGCTCCGCCCAGCGCCCCACGCGCCGGCCGGCACCCCTCATGAAAGGCGGCCAGCCGGCGACCGACGGCGTCGGCGTCGGCCAGGGCCAGCTCGCCGCTGTGCAGGAGCGCCGCGAGCGTCCGCCGCTCGTCGTAGCGCCGCATCTCGACGATGTAATCCACCGCCCGGGGATCGGTCTCGGCGGCGAGCGCCAGCCCGTCGGGAGTCTCGATCACGGCGCTCACGCCGAGATACACCTCCGGCGCCAGGCGCCGGTTGAGCCGGACCTCCTCGCCGCACATGCGCCGCCGGCGCCCGACGGAGCCATAGTCGAGGAACGGCAGGACGAGCGGCTTCTTCAGCTTGAAGGCCCGATCCCCAGCCAGGAACACCCACGAGATGTGGGTCTCGCGCACGGCGACGCGGGCGCCCGTGGTCCGCGCCAGCGCGGCGCGCAGCTGCTCAGGCTTCACCAGAAGCTGTCAGAGTATCGGCGTGGGCGCGCTGGATGAAGTCGACCTGTCGTTGAAGCTGTCTCGAACAGAGGGACAGCAGCGTCTGCATGCATCGCAGCGGCGGCTGCTGGCCCTGCGCCTCCAGGCCGCCGGCCTGATCGGCGGCGGCAGGCTTGGCCCGGCCGTGTGCGCGCTGTTCGAGGGCTGGGACGCGTCCGGCAAGGGCGGCGCCATCCGTCGCCTCACTGGTCCGCTTGATCCCCGTCACGTCCGCGTGGAGGAGTTCGCGGTGCCGAGCGAGCGCGAGCGCCGGCATCACTTCCTGTGGCGGTTCTGGCCGGTGCTTCCCGGGTGGGGCGGCATGACCGTGCTCGACCGCTCGTGGTACGGGCGGGTGCTGGTGGAGCGGGTCGAGGGCTTCGCCACCGAGGCCGAGTGGCGCCGCGCCTACCACGAGATCGTGTCCTTCGAGCGCACGCTGTGCGACGAGGGCATGGTGCTGATCAAGTTCTGGTTGCATTGCTCCGAGGCCGAGCAGCTCAAGCGCTTCCGCGCCCGCGAGCGTGACCCGCTGAAGCGGTGGAAGCTGACCGCCGAGGACTGGCGAAACCTCGCCCACCGTGCGGATTACGAGCGGGCCGTGGCCGACATGCTCCGGCACACCGAGCACGAGCAGGCGCCGTGGCGGCTGATCCCGGCCGAGAACAAGCCCTATGCGCGGGCCGCCGTGCTCGACGGCGCGGTCGAGGCGATCGAGCGGGGCATGCGTGCCGTCGGTCAGGAGCCGCTCGACATCGAGGCTGCGCTCTAGGTCGGGCCCTCCCGGCGGCTCTTAGGTCGAGTCGTTTCCCTGCCCCACCGCGCCGGGCGGGCGGTGGGGGAGCGGGATGATCTCGCCCCGGGCCACCCCGGCCAGCAGCCGCCGCAGCCGCTCAAGTCCGGTCTCGGGCAGATCGACGATCACCTCGACGGTGCCCGGTCCCTCGTGGGTGACCTCGACGCGGCCGAAGTCGGAGAGCAGCCCGAGCATCCGGTCGTTGTCGGCCAGGCACAGGGCACTGAAGCTCCTGATCCCCTCCTCGCGTGCACGCTCGGTCAGCGCGGTGAGCAACTGGGTGCCGACCCCGCGCCCGTGCCAGGAGTCGATCACCGCGACGGCGATCTCAGCGACGGCCGGATCATCGGCGGCGCGGACGTAGCGGGCCACGCCCACGCCGGTCCCGGTGACGGGATCGAGCGCCACGAGCGCCTCGTGATCGTGGTGGTCGACCTCGGTGAAATACCGCAGCTCGGCCGGTGTGAGCCGGCCGTGAGGGGCGAGAAAGCGCATGTAGCGGGACTGATCGCTGAACCGCGCGAAGCCGTCCTCGAGCGCCTGCTTGTCCTCCGGCGCAATCGGCCGGATCTCGACGGTGGCTGACTCTGGCATGCCATCCCTGACCGTACCCCGTCCCTTCCGCATCCATATCCGAAGTTCGCAACCTCGACCCTCCGTAGTCACACGCGGGAACGGGCTTACGCCCACCGCGATTCCGTAGGAACCGCCGATGCCAGTGCGTGCGCAAGGCCACAGACTTGCACCATGAGCGGTGACGGTGGGATGACCGCGGCGAACTATCCGCGGGACAGTGAGACTGATGTCGTGTTGCGGGACGGCTCGACGGTCCACGTCCGCCCCGTGCGCAGCGAGGACGAGGCGCAGATCCGGGTCTTCCTGGAGGCTCTGTCACCCGAGTCGATCGGCTTCCGCTTCTTTGGCATGCCGAACCTCTCCTGGGCCACGGCGTGGTCGGTGGACGTGGACTACGCCGACCGCTACGCGCTCGTCGCCGTCACCGGTGAGGCCAAGGAGATCGTCGCTCACGCCGCCTACGTCCGCACCGGGGGCGAACGGGCCGAGGTCGCGTTTGTGGTCGCCGATGACTGGCAGGGACGAGGCATCTCGACGATCCTGCTCGCCCATCTCGCGGGCGTCGCCGAACGCCACAACATCACCACGTTCACCGCGGATGTGCTCCCGCACAACCACAAGATGATCGAAGTGTTTCGCCAGAGCGGCTTCCCCGTCGAGCTGCGCTCCGCGCCCGACGCGATCAAGATCGAGCTGCCGACGTCGCTCTCCGACGGCGCCATTCTCCGCTTCGAGGAGCGCGAGCGCACCGCGGCCGTCGCCGCCGTTCGCAGCTTCCTCGAGCCAGGCTCGGTTGCGGTCATCGGGGCCTCGCGGCGCCGCGGCACGATCGGGGGAGAGATCCTGCGCAACATCCTCACCGGCGAGTTCCAGGGGGCGCTGTACGCCGTCAACCCGCGTGCCGAGGTGGTTCAGTCGCTGCCCGCGTATCCGTCGATCGCGGCGATCCCGAACCCGGTCGACCTTGCCGTGATCGTGGTGGCCGCCGAGGAGGTCCTTGGTGTGGCGCGAGAGTGCGCGACGGCCGGCGTGCGCGCGATGCTCGTCATCTCCGCCGGCTTCGGCGAGGCTGGCGAGGCCGGGGTGGCCCGGCAGCGCGAGTTGGTCGAGATCTGCCGCAGCAGCGGCATCCGGATCATCGGGCCCAACTGCCTCGGTCTGCTCAACACCGACCCCGCGGTGAGCCTGAACGCCACCTTCGCCCCGCACCGGGCGATTCCCGGACACATCGGCTTCCTCTCCCAGAGCGGAGGGCTGGGAATCGCCATCATCGAGGCGGCCGGCCGGATCGGCCTCGGACTGTCGTCGTTCGTCTCGGTCGGGAACAAGGCCGACCTGTCCGGCAACGACTTCCTCAGCTACTGGGAGCAGGACCCGGGCACGGATGTCGCCTTGCTCTACCTGGAGTCCTTCGGGAACCCGCGCAAGTTCGCTCGCGTCGCTCCGCGGATCGCTCGCCGCAAGCCGATCGTGGCGGTCAAGAGCGGCCGCTCGACCGCCGGTGCACGAGCGACCTCCTCGCATACGGGGGCGCTGCTCTCGGCCTCCGACGTCACCGTCGACGCGCTGTTCGAGCAGGCCGGGGTGATCCGCACCGACACCCTGCACGAGCTGTTCGACGTCGCGTCGCTGCTGGCCAAGCAGAGCGTGCCGCGAGGGGACCGGGTGGTGATCGTGACCAACGCCGGCGGTCCGGGCATCATGTGCGCCGACGCCTGTCAGGCCGACGGCGTCCAGGTCCCCGAGCTGAGCAGCGGGCTGCAGGCCGAGCTGGCCGGCTTCCTGCCCGCGACCGCGTCGCTGGGCAACCCGGTGGACATGATCGCCACCGCGTCAGGCGAGGATTACCGGCGCACGATCGACGCGGTGTCCAGGGCCGACGCCTGCGACGCCGTGATCGCCATCTTCGTCCCGCCGCTCGTCACTCCGGCCGCCGACGTCGCCGCGGCGATCCGCGCCGCGTCACAGGCCGCGCCCGAGCTGGTCATGGCCGGCGTGTTCATGACCAGCGAGGCGCCGCCCGAGGAGCTGGGAGCCGACGCGGACGGCGTCCCCGCGTACGAGTTCCCCGAGGACGCCGCGCGTGCGGTGGCTCTCGCCGCCCGTCATGGCCGCTGGCGCACCCGCGACCGAGGCCAGGCACCGGAGTTCCAGGGCACGAGGCCCGAGGAAGCGGCAGCGCTCATCAGCGAGCAGCTCGCCGAGCGGGAGGGGTGGCTCTCGCCGGAGCGCGTCACCGCCCTGCTGAGCTGCTACGGGCTGCCGCTCGTCTCCAGCCAAGTGGTGCAGGGAGCCGACGAAGCCGCTGCCGCGGCCGCCGAGCTCGGACGGCCGGTGGCGATCAAGGCCTCCGCCACGGGACTGATCCACAAGAGCGACTCCGGCGGCGTGCTGCTCGGTCTCGACAGCGAGGACGCCGTCCGCGGCGCCGCCGTGCAGATCGAAGCGGCCGTCAAGCGCGCCGGGTTGACCCTCAACGGCCTCGTCGTGCAGCCGATGATCGAGGATGGCGTCGAGCTGATCGTCGGCGTGGTCAACGACCGCAGCTTCGGTCCGGTGGTGGCCTGCGGCGCCGGCGGGACGACCGCTGAGCTGATCAGGGACATGGCGGTGCGGATCACGCCGCTCACCGATCTCGACGCCCGCGAGATGCTGCGCTCGCTGAAGACCTTCCCTCTGCTCGATGGCTACCGGGGCACCGAGCGATGCGACCTCGATGCAATCGAGGAGGTCCTGCTCCGTGTCTCGGCGATGGTCGAGGCCCACCCGGAGATCGTCGAACTCGACTGCAACCCTCTGATCGCTCGACCCGACGGTGCGATCGTGGTCGACGCGCGGGTCCGGGTCGAGGCCGCACCGCCGGCCGCGCCACTCGCCTCGCTCGGAGCCTGACGGTGTCTGATCCGCTCAGTGCACTCGACGCGACCTTCCTCGAGCTCGAGGAGCTCGACGCCGGCGCCCTGATGAGCATCGGCGGAATGATGGTGTTCGACCCGCTGCCGGGGGACCGCGCGGCGCCCGCGTTCGCCGACCTCGCCGACCGAATCGTCGCCGGTCTCCACCGCATGCCCCGCTGCGCGCAGCGCCTCTCCGAGCAGCGGACCGGTGCATGGGCGTGGCCACAGTGGATCCCCGACGAGCGCTTTGACGTCTCCAGCCATCTCCGGCACGTCGCGCTTCCGGCGCCCGGGAGCGAGGCGCAGCTGTGTGACCTCACGGCCGAGTACTTCTCCCATCCGCTGGACCGGAGCCGCCCGCTGTGGGAAACGACGCTCGTCGAAGGGCTCGAGGATGGACGCTGGGCGATCGGCTTCAAGACGCACCACTGCCTTGTCGACGGCGTTGGCTCGCTCGGCGCACTGGAACTGCTCCTCGACCCGCCGCCCGGCGCCACGCCGCAGCCGTCCGAGCGCTGGGAGGAGGCGGGGTCGTCGCTGTTCCCGTGGGTGGGACGGCTCGTGCCACAGCCGGTCGCCCAGGCCTCGGGAGCGGTGGCCGGCGTGGTCGGCGCCGGCGCGCACGCCGTGCGGCATCCGCGGCAGACGGCGGCGCGCTCGCGCGAGCTGGCCGAGCTGCTGGTGCGCGACGAGCTGATCGGGGCGCCGGCGAGCTCGCTCAACACGCCGATCGGGCAGACCCGCCGCTACGCCGTGGTGCGAGCTCCCCTCAGCGAGCTGAAGGAGATCGGCCATGCCCGCGGAGGCTCGCTCAACGATGCCGTGCTGGCCGCGTGCTGTAGCGGTCTGCGGCGCCTGCTCATCCACCGCGACGAGACGCTGCCGCCGCACGGTCTGCGGGCGATGGTCCCGATCAACGTCCGCGACGAGCATCAACCGCGCTCGCTCGGCAACCATGTCAGCTCCCTGTTCGTCGATCTTCCCGTGGCCGTTGAGGATCCGGCGGCTCGGCTCGAGCAGATCAGCGACACCACGCGGCGGCTGAAGCGCGCCGGCGCCGCGGACGGCCCGCGGGCGCTCCTCGACCTCGAGGCCACGGCCCCGCCACTGGCGGTGCGCGCGACGCTGGCCCGCACGGTGCTCTCCCGGCGCCTGTTCAACCTGACGATCACCAACGTCCCGGGCCCGCGGCAGACCTTGTACGCGTTCGGTGCCCGCCTGCGGGAGCTGCATCCGTTCGTCCCGCTGGCCGCAGATCACACCGTCGGCGTGGCGATCTTCTCCTTGAACGGTGTCGTCACCTTCGGCATCGGCGCTGACCGCGCCGCGGTTCCCGACCTCGACGTTCTCGCCTTCGGGATCGAGGACGGCGTCGAGGAGCTGCGGGCCCTTGTCCCCGAGCTGGAAACGTCCCAGGAAGAAATGAGGCTCTGATGTCGGTACGAGTGGCCATCAACGGATTTGGCCGGGTCGGGCGCTGCGTGATGCGCGCCGCGCAGGAGCACAGCGACGACATCGAGATCGTCGCGGTCAACGATCTCGTCGACGCGGGCACGCTCGCGCACCTGCTCAAGTACGACTCGGTGTACGGGCGCTTCCCCGGCGGGGTCGCGGTGGAGGAGGACGTCCTGCTCGTCGGCGGAACCCGGGTGCGGGCGTTCGCCGAGCGCGAGCCGACGGCGCTGCCGTGGGGCGATCTCGGAGTCGACGTCGTGATCGAATCGACGGGCAAGCTCCGCACCCGCGCCGGCGCGGCCCAGCATCTGGAGGCCGGGGCGCGCAAGGTGATCATCTCCGCTCCCGCCAAAGGCGCCGAGCCGCCGGACGCCACGCTCGTCCTCGGAGTCAACTTCGAGGACGTCTACGACCCGAGCCGTCATCACATCGTCTCCAACGCATCCTGCACGACGAATTGCCTCGCCCCGGTGGCCAAGGTGCTGCAGGAGACGGTCGGCATCCGTCACGGGCTGATGACCACGGTTCACGCCTACACGGCCGATCAGAACCTGCTCGACGGCCCGCACAAGGACCTGCGCCGGGCACGGGCCGCGGCGATCAACATCGTTCCCACCTCGACCGGTGCGGCCAAGGCGCTCGGGCTCGTCATTCCGGACCTCGCGGGCCGCATGAACGGGCTCGCGGTGCGGGTTCCGATCCCGACCGGGTCGCTGATCGACCTCACGATCGAGGCCGAGCGCGCGACGAGTGCCGAGGAGGTCAACGCCGTGTTCGAGCTGGCCGCTGACGCCGGGACGCTTCAGGGCATCCTCGCCTACACCGAGGAGCCGATCGTCTCGTCCGACATCGTCGGCTCGCCGTTCTCGTCGATCCTCGACGGCTCGCTCACCTCGGTGGTTGACGGAACGCAGGTGAAGGTGATCGCGTGGTACGACAACGAGTGGGGCTACTCAACGCGGCTGGTTGAACTCGCCGCGCGCATCGCCGCTCCGGTGGGCGACCCCACGCTTACGACAGCGTGACCGTCTGAGCGCTCTGCGCCGCCGCGAGCAACGCCTCGATCGTCAGCGCCTGCCCGATCGCGTCCTCGCGGCCGAGCAGCAGGGGCGCGCGCCCCTCGATGGCGGCGCAGAAGTTCTCCACCTCCAGCCGGTAGGGATCGACCGCCTCGATCTCCACCCGCTCGGTCTCCCCGCCGCGCCGCAGCTCGATGCCGGGGCGCGCGCAGTGCCATGGGTCGGCCACATACAGCGTCCCCGCCTCGCCGACGACCTCGAGATCGTGGCGGGGTGCGAGCGCCAGGCCGGCATCGAAGTGCGCCAGCACGTCGCCGGCGAAGCGCAGCGTGCCGGCCATCGCCACATCGACGCCGTCCCCCCCGAGGGCCTGCTCGGCGCTGACGCGCTCAGGTTCGCCGGCCAGCAGCCGCGCGGCGTTCACGCAGTAGCAGCCGACATCCATCAGCCCGCCCCCGTCGAGCCCGGTTCGCATCCGCACGTTGGCGGCGTCGTCGGTGAAGAAGCTGAACGAGGCGCGGATCAGGCGAAGCCGGCCGATCGCTCCGCTCGCGACGAGCTCCTGACAGCGCCGGGTCTGGGGATGGTGCCGGTACATGAACGCCTCGGTCAACGTCAGCCGCTCGCGCTCGGCGACCGTGAACGCGGCCTCCGCTTGCTCGGCCGTGCTCGACAGGGGCTTCTCGCACAGCACATGCTTGCCCGCCTCCAGCGCGTGGATCGTCCACGGCACGTGCAGCGCGTTGGGCAGCGAGATGTAGACCGCGTCGATCTCCGGGTCGGCCAGCAGCGCCTCGTAGCTGCCGTGGGCCCGAGGGATACCATGCTCAGCGGCGTAACGCTCGGCAACGGCGCGATTGCGGCTGGCGACGGCGGCGATCTCGGCGTCCTCGCTGTCTCGCGCACCACCGATCAGGAGCTGATTGATGCGCGCGGTGGAGAGGAGACCGATGTTCACGGGCACGATCAATGGGACAGTAGAGAAACGTGAGCACGACCGTCACCGCTTTCGCCCCCGGGCGCGTCAACCTGATCGGTGAGCACACCGACTACAACGAGGGGCTGGCGCTCCCGTTCGCGATCGAGGCCGGCGTGAGCGTCACCGCCACGCGCCGTTCCGGCGGCCGACTCCATGCGGTCGCCGCCGATCTCGGTGCGGAGGACAGCTTCGCCGTCGGCGACCCCACCCCCGGCGAGGGGTGGACCGGCTTTGTCCGCGGCGCCGCGGGAGAGCTCCGGCGGTTAGGGATCGAGCTCCCCGGCGCGCGGCTCGAGATCTCGGGCACGGTGCCCCAGGGCAGCGGACTCTCCTCCTCGGCCGCGCTTGAGGTCGCGCTCGTGCTCGCCCTCGGCGCGCTGGCGGGGGCACCGCAGCTCGATCGCGTCGAGCTGGCCAAGCTGTGTGCCCGGATCGAGAACGACTGGGTGGGCGCCAACACCGGCCTGCTCGACCAGTTGGCCTCGCTGTGCGGTGAGCGGGACCGGGCGCTCATGATCGACTTTCGTTACCTGACGATCACGCCAGTCGCGCTCGAGCTCGGCGACCTGCGGCTCGTCACGCTCGACTCCGGCGAGACGCACACCCATGCCGGTTCGGGATACAACCGGCGGCGCGAGGAGTGCGCTGAGGCCTGCGCCGAGCTCGGCGTGAGCAGCCTCCGCGACGTCACCCCGGCGATGATCGCGCGGCTGCCGGGCACGCTGGCCCGGCGCGCGCGGCACGTGGTCGAGGAGAACGAGCGGGTGCGCCTCACCGTCACCGCGTTACGGGCCGGTGATCTCGAGCGCGTTGGCACCCTGCTCGACGACTCACACCGCAGTCTGCGGGACCTCTATGACGTATCCACGCCGGCCGTCGAGGCAACCGTCAAGCGGCTCCGCGGCGCTGGCGCGATCGGCGCGCGGATCATCGGTGGCGGCTTCGGGGGCAGTGTCCTCGGCCTGCTGCCGCCCGGCGCCGCCGTGCCGGCCCAGGCCGTCGAGGTCCGTCCGGCGCCAGGGGCGCGGCTGATCGCGGGGTGATCGCTTGGCCGCGCAGGCCAAGGCATCGCGTGGCGTTCGTGGCGTATCGTGAGCGCCGAGATGGAGAGCACGCGCAATGGGGTCCCCGGCGCGGCCGGGATCGAGGCTGTGGAGCTGACGGCCGACGGCGTGACGGCGGCACAGGTGATCGCCGTCGCGCGTGGCGGGGCGACGGCGCGACTCGGTCCCGAGGCCCGGGCGGCGATGGAGCGCACGGCGAGCGTGGTGGCTGAGCTGGCCGCTTCCGCGACGCCGGTGTACGGAGTGTCGACCGGGTTCGGCTCGCTCGCCACCGTGCGCATCCCGCCCGAGCGGCGGGCCGAGCTGCAGCGGGCTCTGATCCGCTCGCACGCCGCCGGCATGGGGCCCGAGATCGAGCGGGAGGTCGTTCGCGCGATGATGCTGCTGCGCGCGCGCAGCCTCGCCCGCGGTTACTCCGGCGTTCGCCCCGAGGTGGCCGAGGCGATCCTCGGGCTGCTGAACGCCGGCCTCACGCCCGTCGTGCCGGAGCACGGCTCGCTGGGCGCCAGCGGCGACCTCGCGCCCCTGGCGCATTGCGCGCTGGCGCTGATCGGAGAGGGGGAGGTGCGCGACAGCACCGGCGCGCGCCTAGAGGCCGCCGCGGCCCTGGCGCAGGCCGGCCTTGAGCCGATCGAGCTGACCGCCAAGGAGGGACTGGCGCTGATCAACGGCACCGACGGCATGCTCGGCATGCTCGTCATGGCGATCGAGGATGTGGGCCGCCTGCTGCGCGTGGCGGACGTCACGGCGGCGATGTCGGTCGAAGCGCTGCTCGGCACCGATCGCGTGTTCGCCGCCGATCTCGTGGCGTTGCGCCCCGCGCGCGGCCAGGCCGCCAGCGCGGCCAACCTCCGGGCACTGCTCGCCGGGTCGGAGATCGTGGCCAGCCACCGCTTTGGGGACCCGCGGGTGCAGGACGCCTACGCGCTGCGCTGCGCGCCGCAGGTGGCCGGAGCGGCCCGTGACACGGTCGAGCACGCCACGACGGTGGCCGCCGCCGAGCTGCGGTCGGCGATCGACAACCCGATGGTGCTGCCCGACGGGCGCGTCGAGTCGTGCGGCAACTTCCACGGCGCCCCCGTTGCCTACGCCTGCGACTTCCTGGCCATCGCCCTCGCCGACGTCGGCGCAATCGCCGAGCGGCGCACCGACCGGCTGCTCGATGCCGGCCGTTCGCACGGGCTCCCGCCGTTCCTGGCTCCCGAGGCCGGGGTCAACTCGGGACTGATGCTGGCCCATTACGCCCAGGCGGCGATGGTGGCCGAGAACCGGCGGCTGGCCACCCCGGCGGCGGTCGACTCGCTGCCCACCTCTGCGATGCAGGAGGACCACGTGTCGATGGGCTGGGGCGCGGCGCGCAAGCTCCGCCGGGCGATCGCCAATCTTGAGCGAATTCTCGCCGTCGAGCTCGTCTGCGCGGCCCGGGGACTCGACCTGCGGGCGCCCCTGCGGCCGGCGCCGGCCACCGAGGCCGCCCTTGCCTGCGTCCGCGAGCACGTGCCGGGACCCGGGCCGGATCGTTACCTCTCGCCTGAGCTCGCGTCGGCCGAGGAGCTCGTCCGCGCCGGCGCGGTCCTCGGAGCCGTCCGCCCGCACACGGGAGCGCTGGAATGAGCGTGCGGGCGCCGCGCGGCGTCGAGCTCTCCTGCCGCGGCTGGCCCCAGGAGGCCGCGATGCGGATGCTGATGAACAACCTCGACCCCGAGGTGGCCGAGGACCCTGATCGGCTCGTCGTCTACGGCGGCACCGGCCGGGCGGCGCGCTCGTGGGAGGCGTATCACGCCATCGTGCGCACGCTGCGCTCGCTGGCCGACGATGAGACGCTGCTCGTCCAGTCGGGCAAGCCGGTGGGCGTGTTCCGCACGCACGAGTTCTCGCCTCGGGTGCTGATCGCCAACTCGAACCTCGTGCCGGACTGGGCCACGTGGGAGGAGTTCCGGCGGCTCGAGGCCCTGGGCCTGACGATGTACGGGCAGATGACCGCGGGCTCGTGGATCTACATCGGCAGTCAGGGCATCGTGCAGGGCACCTACGAGTGCTTCGCCGAGATCGGGCGGCGCCGGTTCGGAGGCTCCCTCGCCGGCACGATCACGCTGACCGCCGGGCTCGGCGGCATGGGTGGCGCACAGCCGCTGGCGGTGACCATGAACGGCGGGGTCGCCCTGTGCATCGAGGTCGATCCCCACCGCATCGAGCGCCGGCTCGAGACGCGCTACCTCGACGAGGTGGCCGACTCGCTCTCGGACGCGATCGAGCGCTGCACGCGCGCCCGGGAGCAGCGGCAGCCACTGAGCGTGGCGCTCGAGGCCAATGCCGCCGCGGTCCTGCCGCAGCTGCTGTCGCTGGGCTTCCCCGCCGACATCGTCACCGATCAGACCAGCGCCCACGACCCGCTGAACGGCTACGTCCCCGATCGGATGTCGCTGGCGGAAGCGAACGAGCTGCGGGAGCGTGACCCCGAGGAGTACATCCGCCGCTCGCGCGCCGCGATGGCCGCCCACTGCGCGGCCATGGTCGGGTTCCTCGACGCCGGCAGCGAGGTCTTCGACTACGGCAACAGCCTCCGCGCGGAGGCACAGCTCGGCGGCTTCGAGCGGGCCTTCGCCTATCCCGGGTTCGTGCCGGCCTACATCCGCCCCCAGTTCTGCGAGGGCCGCGGCCCGTTCCGCTGGGTCGCCCTGTCAGGTGACCCGGCCGACATCGCGGCCACCGACCGCGCGGCGCTCGAGGAGTTCAGCGACGACGAGGCCCTGGCTCGCTGGATCGATCACGCGACTCACAAGATCGCCTTCCAGGGCCTCCCGGCCCGGATCTGCTGGCTCGGCTACGGCGAGCGCCGCCGTCTCGGGCTGCGCTTCAACGAGATGGTCCGCTCGGGTGAGCTGAAGGCGCCGATCGTAATCGGGCGCGACCATCTCGACTCCGGCTCGGTCGCCTCGCCGTACCGCGAGACGGAGGGGATGGCCGACGAGTCCGACGCGATCGCCGACTGGCCACTGCTCAACGCGCTCGTCAACACCGCCTCGGGCGCGAGCTGGGTGTCGATCCATCACGGCGGTGGCGTGGGGATCGGCCGCTCGATCCACGCCGGCATGGTCTGCGTCGCCGACGGAACCGAGCTGGCGGCCGAGAAGCTCGACCGGGTGCTGACCAGCGATCCCGGCACCGGTGTGATCCGTCACGCCGACGCCGGCTACGAGCGCGCGGTGGCGGTTGCCGAGGAGCGGGGAGTCCGGATCCCGATGCGGGAGCACGAGTGACACGGCTCGCGGTCCGCGCGGTGGGCGATCCGGTGCTGCGCCAGCCGGCCCAGGATCTGACCGAGGCGGAGTTGGCCGCCCCCGCGGTCCAGCAACTGATCGACGACATGGTCGAGACCATGCGCGGTGCCGGTGGGGCCGGGCTGGCCGCCAACCAAGTGGGCTCGCTGCGGCGGGTCGCCGTCATCGAGGTGAACGACAACCCCCGCTATCCCTACAAGCCGCCGATCCCCCTCACGGTGATCGTCAACCCGCGGATCGAGGCGCTGAGCGACGAGACGCTGTTGATCAACGAGGGCTGCCTGTCGGTTCCCGACCTGCGGGGCGACGTCGACCGTTGGCTGAAGATCCGCGTCCGCTCGCTCGACCGCCACGGCCGCTCGCAGGAGCTGACCGCGAGCGGCCTCACCGCGGGCACGTTCCAGCACGAGGTCGATCATCTCGACGGTGTGCTGTTCCTCGACCGCGTGACCGACCCGCGCAGTTTCACCACGTGGGAGGAGTTCGAGCGTCACGGCAAGCAGGATTTCCTCCGCCGCGTGGCGCCATTCACCGCCGGAGCGGAGCGGTGAGCGCGTTCTGGTGCGAGCAGGCCTGGCTCGGCGGCCTCGCCGCCGAACCCGGCGTGGTGATCACGCTCGACGGCGAGCGGATCGACACCGTCAGCTCCGGGATTCCCGCCCCGCCGCCTGAGGCCCATGCTCTCCGGGGGCTGGTGCTGCCGGGCTTCGCCAACGCCCATTCGCACGCTTTTCAGCGCGCCCTGCGGGGCCGCACCCACCGTGCCCACGGCTCGTTCTGGACCTGGCGCGAGCAGATGTACACACTGGTCGATGCGCTCGACCCGGAGTCGATGCACGCGCTGGCCCGGGCCACGTTCGCCGAGATGGTCCTGGCCGGGATCACGCTGGTGGGCGAGTTTCACTACGTGCATCACGGCCCCCAGGGGCCCTATGCCGATCCCAACGCGATGGGCGAGGCGCTGCTCGAGGCGGCGCGCGAGGCTGGCCTGAGGATCACCCTGATCGACGCCTGCTATCTGCACGGCGGGATCGACGCCCCGGCCACCGGGGCGCAGCTGCGGTTCTGCGATCCCGACGCCGTGGCCTGGGGTGAGCGTGTGCAGGCGCTCCGCCCGGATGGCCAGGTCCGGATCGGGGCGGCGATCCACAGCCTCCGGGCGGTCGACCCGGAGTCGGCGGCGTTTGTCGCGGAGTGGGCATCCTCGCGCTCGGCTCCGCTCCATGCCCACGTCTCCGAGCAGCCGGCCGAGAACGAGGCCTGCCAGGCCCGCTACGGACTCACCCCGACGGCACTGCTCGCGGGAGCGGGCGCGCTGGCGGCGCACTTCACCGCCATCCACGCCACCCACCTCACCGCGGGGGACATCGCGCTGCTCGGCGCCGAGGAGGCGTGTTGCTGTCTGTGCCCGACGACCGAGCGAGACCTCGCCGACGGGGTCGGCGGAGCCCGAACGCTGCTCGACGCCGGCGCGCGGATGGCCCTCGGCAGCGATTCCAACGCCGTGATCGAGCCGCTGGAGGAGGCTCGGGCGGTCGAGCTCGACGAGCGGCTGGTGAGCGGCGAGCGAGGTCGCCACGGGGCCGACGAGCTGCTGTTCGCGGCCACCGCCGGCGGCTACGCCAGTCTCGGCTGGCCCGAGGGCGGGATGCTCCGCGCCGGCTCGCTCGCCGACCTGGTAGCGATCGATCTTGACGGCGTCCGTCTGGCCGGGACGGCGCCGGCGGATCTCGTCGACGCCGCCGTCTTCGCCGGGGCCGCCGCCGACGTACGGGATGTGGTGGTCAGCGGGCGTCTTGTCGTCCGGGACGGCCGCCACACCGCGCTCGACGTCCCCCGCGAGCTCCGCGCGGCGATTGCGCGGGTCTCACCGTGAGCGCGCTCGCGCTCGACAACATCGCGCTGCTGGTCACCGGTGATGAGGAGCTCGGCGAGGGGCCGCTTGGCGTGGTCGCCGACGCGGCTTTGATCATCGAGGCCGGCCAGGTGTCCGCGGTGGCGCGGGCGGGCGCGCCGGCCGATGAGCGGATCGACACCGGCGGCCGCTGCGTGATTCCCGGCTTCGTCGACAGCCACACGCACCTCGTCTTCGCCGGCGACAGGGCAGCCGAATTCGCCGCGCGCATGGCCGGCGCGCCGTACCGGGCCGGTGGCATTCGGGCCACGGTCGATCCCACCCGCACCGCCGGCGAGGATGAGTTGCGAGCCGCCGCGGCGCGGCGGCGGCGGGAGGCGGTGCGCGCCGGGATCACCCACCTGGAAATCAAGTCGGGCTACGCGCTCGAGGTGGAGGGAGAGGCGCGGCTGTGCCGCCTGGCAGCCGAGCTTACCGACGATGTGACGTTCCTCGGCGCGCACCTGTTGCCACCGGAATACGCCGATCGGCCGGATGACTACGTCGCGCTCGTATGCGGGCCGATGCTCTCGGCGTGTGCGCCACACAGCCGCTGGATCGACGCCTTCTGCGAGCGCGGGGCGTTCGACGCCGATCAGTGCCGGGCGGTGCTCGAGGCCGGCCGGGCGGCCGGGCTGGGGGTGCGCGTCCACGCCAATCAGCTCGGCGAGGGTCCGGGCGTCCAGCTCGCTGTGAGCTGCGAAGCAGCGTCGGCCGACCACTGCACCTATCTGTCCGAGGCCGATGTCGAGGCGCTGGCCGGCTCAGAGACCGTGGCCACGCTGCTGCCCGCCACCGACTTCTCCACCCGTGAGCGCTACGCCGACGGCCGCCGGCTGCTCGATGCCGGCGCCAGCGTGGCCATCGCCACCAACTGCAATCCGGGCTCGAGCTACACCACCTCGATGAGCTTCTGCATCGCGCTGGCGGTGCGCGAGATGGGATTGACGATCGACGAGGCGCTGCTGGCCGCCACCCGCGGCGGCGCGCGCGCCCTGCGGCGCGATGACCTCGGCACGCTGCGCCCCGGTGCCCGAGCCGACGCCGTCGTGCTGGCCGCACCGAGCTACGAGCATCTCGTCTATCGGCCCGGAGTCCCGCTGATCGCCGCGACGCTGTGCTCCGGAGAGCTTGCCTTCTCCGACGTGGAGCTGCTCTTCGGCTAGCCGGTTGCCCCGGAAAACGGACTAGTCGCCATCGGGCTGCAGCCCTCGAAGCGCCGGGTACAGCGCGCGGAAGTGCGCGCGGCGCTCGCGGTAGACCTCGACCCAGCCCGCGACCGGGTCGATCGCGCCGGCCGGTCGCACCGTGGCGGCGACCGCGGCGGGGACGTCGGCCCAGGTTCCGGCCGCGACGCCGCCGAGCAGCGCGGCGCCGAATGCCGCTCCCTCGTCGACCGCGACCCGCTCGAGCGGCAACTCGAGCGCCGAGGCGAGGATCTCCAGCCACAGCCGGCTGCGGGCGCCGCCGCCGGAGGCCCTCCCGAGCTCGGGCCGAGCACCGACCGCGTCGATCAGATCGAGCGAGTCGCGCATGCCGAAGGCGACACCCTCGAGCACCGCTCGCACCAGCGCGCCGCGATCGTGGCGGACGCTGAGCCCGACGAACGCGCCGCGCGCATTGGGGTCGGCGTGAGGCGTGCGCTCTCCGGCCAGATAGGGGAGGAACACGAGGCCCTCGCAGCCCGGCGGCCAGCGCCCGGCCTCGGCCATGAGCTCGTCGAAGGACACGCCGGGCGCGGCGACGTCGCGCAGCCACCGGAGCGAGCCGGCGGCCGAGAGCATCACGCCCATCGCGTGCCAGCGGTCCGGCACCGCATGGCAGAAGGTGTGCACGCGGGCGGCCGGATCGGGCTTGAAGTCCGGTAGCGCGGCGAACACGACGCCCGAGGTCCCCAGCACGACCGAGACCGGTCCGGGCCGGTCGACGCCGACGCCCACGGCGCCGGCGGCCTGGTCGCCCGCCCCCGCGGCTACCGGCACCCCGTCGGCGGTGTGTCCGGAGACCGCGGGGCTCTCGAGCACCTCGGACAGCCACGCGGGGTCGATGTCGAGCGCCTCGAGCATCTCCTCGCTCCAGCGCCGCCCCGCCACGTCGAGCAGCAGCGTCCCCGAGGCGTCGGCCACGTCGGTCGCGTGCACGCCGCACAGCGCCAGCCGCACATAGTCCTTCGGGAGCGCCACACGCGCGATCTGGCCGTAGACCTCGGGCTCGTGCTCGCGCAGCCACACGAGCTTGGGGGCGGTGAAGCCCGGAAGCGCCCGGTTGCCGGTCAGCGCGATCAGCCGCTCGAGCCCGAGCCGGTCCTCGATCACCCGGCACTGGGCGCCGGTGCGCTGGTCGTTCCAGAGGATCGCCGGGCGCAGCACGTCGCCGCGCTGATCGAGCGCCACGAGGCCGTGCATCTGCCCGCTCAGCCCGATCGCCGCCGGCGGCCCGCTCTGCCGGCGCAGATCGGCCAGCACGAGCTCGGTGGCGCTCACCCAGTCGCCTGGGTCCTGCTCGGCCCAGCCGACCTTCGGCGTCGAGAGCGGGTAGCCGGACTCGGCGCGGGCCAGGACCCCGCCGTCCTCGCCGATCGCCACCCCCTTGACCCCGGAGGTTCCGACGTCGAGTCCGACATGCGGGCTGCTCACCGGAGTGATCCTAATGAGGCCCGGCCGCGCCCGGCCCGCCGGGCGCAATGGGGGCCGGCCCTGCCGTGGGGCGAGGCCGGCCCGGGAAGCGACAGTGGTTAGGCGGCGGTCGGGGTGATCTTGACCGTCTCCTTCTTCGCCTCCTTGGGGAGCGGGATCGTCACTTCGACGACGCCGTCCTTGGTCGTGGCCGTGATCTTGTCGGCCTTGACCCCGGCGGGCAGCGCCATCGAGCGGCTGAAGGACCCGTAGCGACGCTCGCGTCGCACGTAATGCTCGTCCTTCTTCTCCGTGCTCTCCTCGTGCGTACCGGAGACCGTGAGGATGTCGTCTTCGACCTCGATCTTGACCTCCTCGGGTGTGATCCCGGGGACGTCCGCGCGCAAGACGAGATTCCCGTTCTCGCGCAAGACGTCGATCGCCGGCGTCCACATCCGCTCACGGCCGTCCCTCAGCTCTCCGAACATGCGATCGAAGCGCGACCGCAGCTCGCCGAGCTCAGCCAACGGATCCCATTGCGTCAGTGCTCCCGGCATGACTCACCTCCTTTCATCGCTCCGGGTGACACTTCCGACGTTACGCCGGCGCCCGGGCCACGCCATCGGGAACGTCCCCGACGCAGCCTCCGTAGTAAGTCCCTCGCGCAGCGGGTCAGGCGTCGTTCATCGGCTCGCCCGCCTGCTGGGCGAGCCGCGCGTACACGTCAGGACGACGGGTGGTGAGGAACGGGAACAGCTCGAGCCAGTCCTCCCGCTGGTCGAGGTCGAGATCGGCGACGAGCACCGCGGGCACGTCCCGTGGAGCCTGCACGAGCTTGCGCCCGTAGGGGTCGGAGATGAACGACGAGCCGTAGAAGGTGAGCGGCGGCTCCTCGCCGATGCGGTTGACCGCCACCATGAACACCCCGTTGGCGATACCGTTGCCGATGATCACGCGCTCCCACAGCGGCTCGGTGTCGAAGTCCGGGTGGTCGGGCTCGGACCCGATCGCCGTCGGGTACACGAGCACGTCGGCGCCCTCGAGGCTGTAGGCGCGGGCCAGCTCGGGGAACCACTGGTCCCAGCAGGTCGGGAAGCCGAACGTGGCCTGATCGAGGCGCACCGCCGGAAACGGCTCGAGGTCGCCGGGGCCGGGCCGGAAGTACCGGTCCTCGTAGTAGCCGGTGGTGATCGGGATGTGAAGCTTGCGGGTCCGCGCGACGAGGTCGCCGCTCGGGGAGACGACGATCGCGGTGTTGAAGCCCAGACCGCCGTCCGGGGCGCGCTCGTAGAGCGAGGCGTGCACGTGGATCTGATGCTCGGCGGCAAGGCGCGCGGCGAAGCGATAGGTGCGGCCGCCCGGAAGCTCCTCGGGCTCGACGCCCTCCGCCTCCGGTCCGGCGTCGGTGAGGGCGAAGTACGGGCTGAGCGTCAGCTCCTGCAGGCACACGAGCCGAGCGCCCTCGCGCGCCGCCATCCCGATGGCATCCGCGAGCGCCGCCTCGTGCGCCTCCGGATCCGGATGCCAGCGATGCTGGACCGCACCGATGCGCAGCGGCGCGCGTACCGCCGCGCGGGTCCGCGCCGGGGAGTCCTGCGGCTCGAGTGCTCTCAGCAATACCGCCTCATCCGGCACTGACATCACCTCCGGGTCCGTTGGTCGTGGGGCGCAAGCATCGCATGTCGCAGCCGCCGGGCGGGGTTGTTCGCGGGCCGCTGGGCGGGGTTGTTCGCGGGCGTTGTTCGCGGGCCGCAGGGCGGGATTGTTCGCGGCCGCTGGGCGGGGTTGTTCGCGGCCGCTGGGCGGGGTTGTTCGCGCCGCGGGCGGGATTGTTCGCGCCGCGGGGCCGGTTCCTGGTTGGATTGGCATGTGAGCGTCACCCATGAGAGCACGCCGGCCGCCGACGGCTTCCGTATGCCGGCCGAGTGGGAGCCCCATAACGGGTGCTGGATGGCCTGGCCCGAGCGCCCCGACAACTGGCGCCTCGGCGGCAAGCCCGCGCAGGCCGCCTTCGCCGCCGTAGCCCACGCGATTCACGCCAGCGAGCCCGTGACGATGGCCGTCTCGGCGGCGCAGTTCGAGCACTGCCGCGCCGTCCTTGACCCGGAGATCCGTGTCGTCGAGCTTTCCACCGACGACGCCTGGATGCGCGACATCGGCCCGAGCTTCGTCCTCGATGGCAACGGCCGTCGCCGGGGCGTCGATTGGCGCTTCAACGCCTGGGGCGGCCTCAGCGGGGGCCTGTACTTCCCGTGGGACCGGGACGACCAGGCCGCGCGCAAGGTGCTCGAGGTCGAGCGCTGCGACCGCTACCGCGCGCCGTTCGTGCTCGAGGGAGGCTCGATTCACACCGACGGGGAGGGAACGATCCTCACCACCGAGCAATGCCTGCTCAATCCAAACCGCAATCCCGACCTGAGCCGGGACGAGATCGAGCAGCGGCTGTGCGAGTACCTCGGCGCCGAGCGGGTGCTGTGGCTCGGGGAGGGCGTGTGGGGCGACGAGACCGACGGCCACATCGACAACCTCGCCTGCTTCATCGCCCCGGGCGTCGTCGCACTGACCTGGACCGAGGATCGCGCCGACCCCCAGTACGCGATCTCAGCCGACGCGCTCGACCGGCTCGGCTCCGCGCGCGATGCGCGCGGCCGCTCGCTGGAGGTGATCCGGCTCCCGGCGCCCGGGCCTCTGCGCATCGAGGAGGAGGAGGCCCGGGGGGTGGACGCCGCGCCGGGCTCAATTCCGCGCGCCGCCGGCGACAGGATGGCCGGGTCCTACGTGAATTACTACCTGGCCGACGCGCGCGTCGTCTTCCCGCTGCTCGACCCCCGGCACGACGACGAGGCGGCGGAGATCCTCGCCGGGTGCTTCCCCGCCCGCGGGGTGGTCGGCGTCGACGCCCGCGAGATCCTGCTCGGCGGCGGCAACATCCACTGCATCACCCAGCAGGTGCCCACAGCCACCAACGCCCGGGTCGGTTGACGGACGCAGTCGATGGGCACAATAAGCGGACATGACTGAAGCTGGACTGCAGCAGGCCGAAGAGAAGATGCGCGCGTCCGGCCAGGACGAGGAGGCGGTCGCGGCGTTTCGCAGCGCTTACGAGCGCCTCGTCGGCGGCGAGTCGGTGCTGATCGCCACCGCCGATCTCGAACCGGCCGATCGGGTGCCCGCGCTCGCGGACCTCCCCGAGCCAGATCCCGGCGCGCTCGAGCGCTTCGCCCTGATCAAGCTCAATGGGGGCCTGGCCACCTCGATGGGCCTGCGGCGGCCCAAATCACTCGTGCAGGCCCGTGACGGCCGCTCCTTCCTCGACATCATCGTGGCCCAGACGCTGGCGCTCCGCCGCCGTCACGGCGTGCGCCTGCCGCTGGTGCTGATGAACAGCGAGGCGACACAGGCCGAGTCGCTGGAGTCACTGCGCGAATACCCCGAACTGGCGGTGGACGGACTCGAGCTCGATTTCCTGCAGAGCATGATCCCCAAGCTCGACGCTGAGCAAATGGCGCCGGTGAGCTGGCCGCCCGAGCCCGCACTCGAGTGGTGCCCGCCCGGCCACGGCGACGTCTACGGCGCGCTGCGCCGCTCGGGGATGCTCGCGGCGCTGCTCGAGCGCGGGTTCGAGTTCGCGATGATCTCCAACGCCGACAACCTCGGCGCCACGCTCGACCCCCGGATCGCTTCGTTTGTGGCGCGGGAGCGGATTCCGTTCCTGATGGAGGTCGTGCTCGGCACCGAGGCCGATCGCAAGGGTGGCCACATCGCCCAGCGGCGCCGCGACGGGCAGCTGCTGCTCCGCGAGACGGCTCAGACACCGCCCGAGGATCAGGACTCATTCCGCGATTACAGGCGCTGGCGCTACTACAACACCAACAGCCTGTGGATCGACCTGCGAGCGCTGCACGACGCGCTCGAGCGCAGCGGCGGGGTGCTCGAGCTGCCGCTCATTGTCAATCGCAAAACGGTCGATCCCCGCGACTCGAGCTCTCTGGCGGTGCTCCAGCTCGAGAGCGCGATGGGAGCGGCGATCGGCAGCTTCAGCGGGGCGCGGATCGTGTGCGTACCACGGACGCGCTTCGTGCCGGTCAAGACGACCGATGACCTGCTGGTGCTGCGCTCCGACGTCTACACCGTCACCACCGACGAGCTGATCGAGCCCGTGCCCGAGCGCGAGGGGCGCCTGCCCTTCGTGGAACTCGACCCGGACTACTACAAGCTGCTCGACGAGTTCGAGCGGCGCTTCCCGGCCGGCGCTCCGTCGCTGCGGGGGGCCGAGCGTCTCGTCGTCCACGGCGACGTCACCTTTGGCGAGGACGTCGTGGTCCGCGGCGCTGTCGAGCTCGACGCCGAGGGGCCCACAGCGCTCGACGCGGGTACCGTGCTCAGCGGGGACTGACCGGCTGGCGGACGATCGTGCGCAGCTTCTCCGGCGCGGCGCGCCGCGGATCGCCCAGGTAGATCTCGTGGTGCTTGCCGGCCGGCCGCAGCCTCTGCTCCTCGATGAACGCGTGCAGCCGAGCGATCGTCGGGCCCTCCTCGGCATACGGACCGACATGGAGGATCTGCGCCGCCCGTCCCTCGTGAAAGCGCTGCCGGCGGAGCAGGTCGGCGGCGGGCAGCGGCCGCTTGCGCCGGGCCACCTCGATCGCCTCCTGCACCAGTGACTCGGTGACCTGATCGGGCTGCATGATCATCGCCCGCCAGCTCCAGCTCGCCTCCTCGCCGGTCATGAGCGCCTGTGAGTCGTCGGCCCACCACAGCCCCTCGAGCGGCATCACCGGATAGTCGACGCCGTCCTGCGAGCGCTTGAGCGTGAACTTGACCGTGTAGGCGATCGCATACAGGGCCTCGATCGCCTCGCGGTAGGCCTGACTTGTGTTTGGATCACCACGGCCGTCGACGCACAGGAACCAGAGCGGGGGCACCTCGACCAGCGCGGGCTCCTTCCGGGCGCCGTAGAGCCCGCGAAGCTCATGCCGGAAATCGACCTTGGTGACGGTCATCCCGCGTAGCCGGCCTCGAGCAGCGCGATGATCTCGCGCAGCAGCGGGATGCGCGGGTTCGTGCGAATGCTCGGGTCGCTGAACGCGGCCTTGGCCAGGTCGGGAAGGGCCGCCTCGAAGGCGGTTCGCTCGATGCCGAGTTCCCTCAGCGAGCGCGGCTCCTCGACCTCGGCCAGCAGCTCGTCGACGCGGGCGAACAGCCGCTCACGCCGGCTCTCCTCCGAGCGACCGCCGATGCCGAGGATCCATGCGATCTGGGCGTACTTCTCAGGCGCCACGTAGGTTGAGTAGCCGGGCGCCGGCATGAACTTGCTCGGCAGCGACGCGTTGTAGCGCAGCACGTGTGGGAGGAAGATCGCGTTGGCGCGGCCGTGTGCGATCCCGAAGCGCGCGCCGACGGCGTGCGCGAGGGCGTGATTGAGGCCGACGAACGCGTTCGAGAACGCCAGCCCGGCGATCGTCGCCGCGTTGGCCATCGACGTCCGCGCCGTGAGGTCGCCGCCCTGGCGGTAGGCCACCGGCAGCGCGTCGAGGATCAGTCGCACGGCCTGCATGCAGAACGCGTCGGTGAACGGCGAGGCGAAGATCGACACGGCGGCCTCGAGCGCGTGGGTGAGCGCGTCGATGCCGGTGTCGGCGGTGACCACCGGCGGCATCGTCACGGTGAGCTGCGGGTCGACCACGGCCATGTCGGGAACGAGCGAGTAGTCGACGAGGGTGACCTTGCGCTCGCCGACGCTCAGGACCGCCGCGGGCGAGACCTCAGACCCGGTTCCCGCCGTCGTCGGGACGGCCACCAGCTGGATCGAGTGGCTGACCGCAGGGAAGGCGGCGATCCGCTTACGGGCGTCGAGGAACGGCAGCGACAGCTCCGCGACGTTCAGCTGCGGGCTCTCATGGAACAGCCGCATGGCCTTGGCCGCATCCATCACCGAGCCGCCGCCCACGGCGATGATGAGATCGGGGGAGACGCGCTGCAGTTCGGCGACTCCGGCTCTGATCTGCTCCTCGCTCGGCTCGGGCTCGACGCCCGAGAACACGTGAGCCGTGCCGGCGGCGAGATGACGGCGCACCTCCTCGGCCACGCCGCGAGCCTCGCTGTCGGCGTCGGTCACGATCAGCGGCTGCTTGGCGTCGAGCACGCGGAGGTTCTCGAGCGCGCCGGAGTTGAAGTACGTATCGGAGGGCACGCGGAACCACTGCGGCGGCGTCTGACGCCGCGACACCGCCTTGATGTTGAGCAGGTTCCGGTAATTGACGTTGTCGGTCGTATTCGACCCGCCCCACGTGCCGCACCCCAGTGAGAACGTCGGCGTCATCGCGTTGTAGACGCCGCCGAGCGCGCCGACGGCAGTTGGGGCGTTGACGAGGATTCGTCCGGTGCGCACGGCCAGCGCGAAACGATCGGTTACCTCCTCGTCGGTGGCGTAGACCGCGGAGGTGTGACCGAGGCCACCGTGCTCGGTGACGAGCTGGCAGGCGGCGATACCGTGCTCGACCGACGGCGAGCTCACGACGCCCAGCACCGGCATCAGCTTCTCGGCGATGAACGGGTGGGCGGCGAGCTCATCGAGGTCACTGGGCAGCGGCGCAAGCAGCACCTTGTCCTCGGCATCGGCGCTGAAGCCGGCGAGCGCGGCGAGGTTGGCGCACGATTGCCCCAGGACCTCGATCTCCACCTTTCCGTCGCTCGAGAACGAGCGCGCTGCGAGGGCATCCGTCTCCTCGGTGGTCAGCAGGCGCGCGCCCATCCGGCGGAACTCGGCGATCATCTCGTCGTAGATCGCGTCGTCGATCACGCACGTCTGCTCGGCGGGGCAGATGACCGAGGAGTCGAACGTCTTGGAGACGAGGATGTCGACGACGGCCATCCGCAGGTCGGCGCTGCGATGCACGTACACCGGTGCGTTGCCCGAGCCGACGCTGAGGCACGGCTTGCCGGCGGCGTTGGCCGCGGCCACCGCCTTCGGGCCGCCGGTGGTCCAGATGAAGTCGACCCCGGGATGGTGGAAGAGGTACTGCGAGACGTCGAGCGTCGGATCCGGGATCACCTGGAGCGCGTGCGGGGGCAGGCCGGCGCGCTCGCCGGCCTCCTGCAGCAACTCGATGGCCCGCCCGGTGCACCGCGCCGCACGTGCTGACGGTCGGGCGATGAGGGCGTTGCGCGTCTTGGCGCAGACGATCGACTTGAACAGCGCGGTCGAGGTCGGATTGGTGATCGGCAGCAGCGCCAGCACGACGCCGATCGGCTCGGCCACGTACTTGATACCGCGCGTCTGGTCCTCCTCGATCACGCCGACCGAGCGCTTGTCCTTGAGGTAGTCGTAGAGGAACTCGGTGGCGATGTAGTTCTTCAGCACCTTGTCCTCGAGCACGCCGAAATGTGTCTCCTCCATGGCCAGCTCGGCGAGGTCGAGCGCGTGCTCGAGCCCGGCGACGGTCATCGCCCAGACGATCCGGTCGACCGCCTCCTGATCGAGCTCGCGCAGGCGCTCCGTCGCTTCCTGGGCGCGCGCCACGAAGCCGTCGATCCGGGCGGACCATTCCGGACCGTGAGAGGAGACCTTAGCTTCGTCGATCGTCGTGGCCATCAACTCATACGGTCCCAGCGCGTGGCCCACGAGTCATCCGCACTATCCCGTACGCAGGCGATGGGTTTCCCGCAGCCGCGCGCGGAGCCTCTGCGGATACGGCCGCTGGACCCGTATGGGAGCCTGTGAGCGAGATGGGAGAGCTGCAGCGCGTTGCCATCGGGGCCATCGATCCTCGCCGTTTCAAATCGGTGCTGCGCCCCTCCGAGTATGAGGGACTGCTCGACCTGATCGATCGCGGCGCCGAGGGGCTGTCCGGCCGTGTCATCTGGAACGTCAACTCGACCGCCTCGGGCGGTGGCGTGGCGGAACTGCTGCGCCCGCTGCTCGGCTACTCCCGCGGCGGCGGCGTCGACGCGCGCTGGTCGGTCATTTCCGGCACGCCTGAGTTCTTCGCCGTCACCAAGCGGCTGCACAACCAGCTGCACGGCGTCCCCGACGACGGTCCGCTGCTCGAGGGCGAGCGCTCGGTGTACGAGGGGGCCCTGGCCGCCAACGCCGCCGAGCTCGTCGCGCAGGTGCGCCCCAACGACGTCGTGATCCTGCACGACCCGCAGACGGCGGGGCTGATCAGCGCGGTCAAGGAGGCCGGCGCGATCGTCATCTGGCGATGCCACGTGGGCATCGATCATCCCAACGGCCCGGCGCACTCCGCCTGGCGTTTCCTGCGCCCCTACGTTCTCGAGGCTGACGCGTATGTGTTCTCCCGCGGCACGTTCGCTTGGGAGGGGCTCGATCCCGAGAAGATCGTCCTGATCGCGCCATCGATCGACGCCTTCTCGCCCAAGAACCAGGCGATGAACGAGGCTCGGGTGACCGCGATTCTGGCTCGGGCCGGGCTCGTCCCCGCACGCGTTCCCGCGCAGGTCTCCGCCGAGCCGATCTTCACCCGCTTCGATGGCACGCCGGGACGCATCGATCACGCTGCCGAGATGATCGAGGAGCAACCCCTGCGGCCCGACGACCGCGTCGTGCTGCAGGTCTCACGCTGGGACCGGCTGAAGGACCCGTTCGGTGTGGTCGAGGGCTTCGCCCGCCACGTGCCTTTCGAGCTCGGCGCCCACCTGCTGCTGGCCGGGCCCCAGACCGCGGCCGTCACCGACGATCCGGAGGGCGCCGAGGTGTTGGAGATGGTCAAGGCGGCTTGGCGGAGCCTCGAGCCGGACGCCCGGGCGCGGATCCACCTCTGCTCGCTTCCGATGGACGACGGCGAGGAGAACGCGGCCATCGTCAACGCGCTCCAGCGTCACGCCGAGATCGTCGTCCAGAAGAGCCTCGCCGAGGGATTCGGGCTGGTCGTCGCGGAGGCGATGTGGAAAGAGCGCCCGGTCGTCGCCACGGCGGTCGGCGGCATCCAGGACCAGATCGTCGTCGGGCAATCCGGGCTGTTGATCGACAACCCCCTCGACCTGAGGGAGTTCGGCGCCGCCGTCACATCTCTGCTCAGGGACCGCGACCGCGCTACCCGTCTTGGGCTGGCGGCGCACGCGCGGGTGCGCGACAAGTTCCTCGGTCCTGCCCACCTGGGCCGCTACTTCCAACTGATCGAGCGCCTGATCAATCAGCGCGAGCAGGGGGAAGGCGCGGCGTTGAAACCGGCGGCGACGTGATGCCGGGGCGCGCCGACCTCGACCTCTACAACGTTCTGCTCGGCTTCGGCTGGATCCGCGAGCGCGTCGAGCTGGTGCGGGCCACCGCCGATCCGGGCTTCCTGCTCCGTGCCCGCCGCGCCCTGCTTCCCGTTCCGGGACTCGATCGCCCCGCGTCTCCACCGGCCGACGTGCTGCCGCCCTTCCGCCACCGGCCGATCCGCGCGCTGGCCGGCGAGCGCGTCGCGGTGATCGCCGGCGGTGGTGCCGGCGCCTGCGTGTCGCTGATCGGTGTGCGGCGGGCCTTCGAGGAGGCCGGGATCGAGCCCGAGCTCATCTCCGCCTGCTCCGGCGGGGCGATCTGGGGGTCGATGTGGGCGGCGGGGATGAGCGCCGAGGGGATGGCCGACTTCTCGCTCTCCTGGCATCTCGAGGACTACCTCGACATCCAGTGGGCCAAGCTCCCGCGCTACGCGATCTCGATGCTGCGCAACTTCACCGGGATGGCCAAGGGCGAGGCGATCGAGCGCACCTTTACCGAGCGCTTCGGAACGCTGAGGGCTGGGGAGTTCCCGATTGCCTTCGCCTCGATCGTCTACGACATGGATCGCGGGGTGGTCGACTACTTCGGCTCGAGCGTCACGCCCGAGCTTCCCATCGGCCGGCTGGTTCGGATCGCGATCGCGCTGCCGGTGTTGATCGCATCGGTGGAGGTGAACGGCCACCTGTACGTCGATGGCGGGGTGATCGATCTGCTCCCCGCGGCGCCGATCATCCGCGACGGCAGCTTCGACCGCGTGTTCGCGGTCAACTTCATGCTGCCGCCCCAGCTCGAACCCGAGGACATCACCGGCTGGCAGCGCCACCGGATGGGCATCCTCGAGGCCAGCCGCCAGGCCGAGCAGGGCTATCACCTCGAGTTCGCCCACCGCATGCGCGACCAGCTCGGCGACTCGCTCACCGTCATCGACGCGGCCGACCACCGGCTGCTGCGCGGACCCTCGTTCTACGACCTGTTCATCGACCGCAGCCGCTGGCCCGAGCTGATCCGGGAGGGGTACCACCGCGCCACCGCGTCGCTCGACGCGCTGCGGCGGTCGCGGCGCGCGGTCAAGGCGTAGGCCGGTGCGGGGCGGTCCGGCCCGGGCGGCCCCCGCTCCGGGCGCCCCCCGCTCCGGGCGCCCCCCGCTCCGGGCGCCCCCCGCTCCGGGCGCCCCCCGCTCCGGGCGCCCCCCGCTCCGGGCGCCCCCCGCTCCGGGCGCCCCCTCCGGCGCCCCCTTTTTCACACAGTTGTCACTGCGCGCCACCCACGCGCAACGATTTCTGCGCCACGATCGCGGTCATGTCCAAGGGTGGCTGTGAAAGCGAAGATGAGCTTCGCTTTTGCAGCCAGGCTGGGCTCGATCGGAGGATCCTGGCGGTGGCGGGCGGCCAGCACGGGGTGGCGGGACTCGAGCAGCTCGCCGAGCTGGGCTTGAGCGCCAGAGCGGTGCAGCTACGCGCCGCCGCCGGTCGCCTGCACCGTCTTCATAGCGGTGTCTACGCGGTCGTCCCGCCGGTGCTGTTGAGTCGCGACGGACGATGGATGGCCGCCGTGCTGGCGGCCGGGAACGGCGCGTTGCTCTCGCACCACTCGGCAGGGGCGCTGCAGGAGATCCGTCCGAGCGCCCGGGCGCGCCCGGAGGTGAGCGTGCCGGGACGCGCGATGCGGCGACGTCCTGGGATAGACATCCACCGTTCTCGTACCCTCACCGACGGCGACGCCACCACCGTCCGCGGGATCCCCTGCACCTCGCCCGCGCGCACCCTCCTCGACCTCGCCGGCGTGCTCGACCGCCGGAGCCTGGAGCGGGCTCTCGACCAGGCCGAGATCCTCGAGCTGTTCGACCTCCCGGCGCTGCGAGACCAGATCGAGCGCAACCGGACTCGCGCCGGCGCGCGGAAGCTGAGCGACGTCCTCGCCGAGCACTACGCCGCTGGCACGGTCACCCGCAGCGAGCTCGAAGAGCGATTCCTCGCGCTGGTCAGGGGGGCGAGCCTCCCGCTTCCCGAGGTCAATGCCTGGATCACGCTGCCCGACGGCGAGCAGGCGATTCAGGCCGACTTCGTCTGGCGCGAGCACCGGCTGGTGATCGAAACCGACGGGTGGCGCACCCACCGCACCAGGCAGGCGTTCGAGTCAAATCGCCTGGGCGACCAGCGCCTGTTCGCCGCCGGGTGGCGGGTGGCCCGCATCACCTGGCGCCAGCTCACCGGCGAACCAGACCGCATCGCTGCGCTCATCGCGGCCCTGTTGAGCGCGGATCTTTAGATTCTGGTGAGCCGATCTGGCATCTTTCTCTGCGTGAATGGAAGCTGCCAGCGGATCGGGCACGGTGGCGCCAGTGCCCTCGAGCGCGCGAATACGCTCGCCGGATTCGATGCCGCGCGCGAGGTCGGGGTCGACATGATCGAGTTCGACGTGCGCGCCTGGCGAGGCGAGCTGGTGCTCGCGCACACGATCTTCCACGCCCGGCGCGGGGGCAGCGTGCTGCTCGAGGATGCGCTGCGGCACCTCGCCCAGCCCCGCTTTGCCGGCATCGGCCTCAACGTCGACCTCAAGCACGTCGGCTGCGAGGCGGGCGTGATCGACGGCCTGCGCAGGCATGGACTGCTGCACCGGGCGCTCATCTGCAGCCAGGTCACCGCGGTGCTCGATCGGATCCGCGCGCACGAGCCGAGCGCGCGGACCGGGATCTCGATCGGCGGGCGCGCGGCCCGGGCAAGCCGGCGCTGGGGCGACTGGCGCGCGCACGTTCTTGCCGGCCTGGCCGCGCGTCGCTGGGACGCCCTGATGGCCCAGCATCGTCTCGTCGATGAGCAGCTGCTCGACGAGGTCGCCGAGCGCGGCTCGCTGCTGTATGCCTGGACGGTGAACGATCGCCACGGGATTGACTCCCTCCGGACCCTCGGCGTACACGGCATCGCCACTGCCGACCCGCGGCTGTTCGCCTGACGCGGCGCCGTAAGTAGTTCTTCCGCACCGCGCTCGCATCTTGGCCCCGATGGCGCCGGGCCCATTAGGCGCCATGCTGGCTGCACCGCGCCACTCGCACGCACAAGGAGCGCTTCATGAACGCGATCGTCGTCTACGAATCGATGTACGGGAACACACGCCAGATCGCCGAGGCGGTCGCCGAGGGGCTCGGTGGCGCGACGGTGCTGCCTGTCCACGACGCGGCCGCCGAGCTCGACCAATTCGACCTGCTCGTCGTCGGCGGTCCCACCCACATGCACGGCCTGGCCACCTCGCTCAGCCGGAAGATGGCGGTCGAGGCCGCCGAGGAGGACGGCGCGCCCGCCCGCGTCGAGCCCGGCGCGACCGAGGGCCCAGGGCTGCGGGTGTGGATGCACGGCCTGCCGAAGGGTCATAAGGCTCTCGCCGCCTGCTTCGACACCCGGCTCGACCGGTCCACGGTGCTCACCGGCACCGCCGCTCAGGCGATCGCCCGACGGCTGCGGCGGCGCGGCTACCAGATCGTCGGGTCGGAGAGCTTCCTGGTCGAGGATGCCGCCGGGCCGCTCGAGCACGGCGAGCGCGAGCGCGCGGTGGAGTGGGGACGGAGGTTGGTCAAGTCGAGCCGCCTCGAACCTCGCGTGGGGGTCGGCCGATGACATCGATCCTGGCCGTCGCACTCGCCCGCCCGGCCGCCAACGCGCGGCCGTAGCTAAGCACCCAACCGTCTCAGATCAGCTCGGGCTCCATCTCGATCGCCCCGCACGGGCACTCGGCCGCGCACAGGCCGCAGCCCTTGCAGAAGTCGAGGTCGATGTCGTAGGCGTACGAGCCGGGGGGGTCGAGCTTGATCACGGCGTTGTCCGGGCACACGCCGTAGCAGTTGTCGCACGCGAAGCAGCTTCCGCACGACATGCAGCGGCGGGCCTCGAACAGGGCGGTGGAGGCATCGAGCCCGCCGACGACCTCGTCGAAGGTCGACTCGCGGCGCGCCGCCTCGAGCCGGGGGCGGATCGTCCGCGGGGCGTCGGAGTAGTACCAGGGATTGAGCAGGTCAAACTCGGCGGCGCCGAGCTCGGGGTCGCCGAGAAAGGCGTCACCCCGCAGCCAGCCGTCGATGTTCCGCGCCGCGAGCTTGCCGTGGCCAACGGCCACGGTCACCGTGCGCTCGGCCGGCACCATGTCGCCGCCGGCGAAGATCCCCTCTGAGCCGGTCATCATGTTCGGCCCGACCGTCACGACACCGTCGCTGACCTCGATCCCTGGCACCCCGTCGAGCAATGACAGGTCGGTCTCCTGCCCGAGTGCCAGCACGAGCGAGTCGGCCTCGAGCTCCTCGATCTCGCCGGTCGGCTGGGGGAAGCCGGACTCATCGAGTTCCATCCGCTCGACCACCAGCTTGCCCGGATCGGCGCGCTTGATTGTCGAGAGCCACTTCATCAGCACGCCCTCCTCCATCGCCTCCTCGAGCTCGGACTCGTGGGCGGGCATTCGCTCGCGGTTGCGGCGGTAGACGATCAGCGCCTCCTCGGCACCGAGTCGCTTGGCCGTGCGGGCCGCGTCGATCGCGGTGTTGCCGCCGCCGTAGACGACGACGCGCCGGCCCAGCAGCGGGCGCTCTTCGCCCTCCATGCTGCGCAGCAGCGAGACGGCGTCGAGCACATGTGAGGCGCTTCCGGCGGGGATGTAGGCGCGCTTGGCCAGGTGCGCGCCGACGGCGAGGAACACTGCGTCGAACTCGCCCTCGCGCTTGGCGGCGAGGACATCGTCGACCTTGGAATCGCACTCGAGCTCGACGCCGAGCGCGAGGATGCGGTCGATCTCGGTGGTGAGCACCTCGCGGGGGAGCCGGTACTTGGGGATCCCGAACCGCATCATGCCGCCCGGCACCGGGCCGGCCTCACGGACCGTCACGTGATGTCCGAGACGGGCGAGGTGATAGGCCGCGGACAGTCCCGAGGGCCCCGCCCCGACCACCAGCACCCGGCGCCCGGAGCTGGCCGCCACGGGACCCGGTGTCCAGCCGCAGCGGATTGCCTCGTCGCCAAGGAAGCGCTCGACCGAGTTGATCCCCACCGCCTCGTCGAGCTCGGCGCGGTTGCACGCCGTCTCACACGGGTGGTAACAGACACGACCCATCACGGCGGGCAGCGGGTTCTCCTGCATGATCCGCCGCCAGGCCATCTCGTAGCCGCCCTCCTCCGCATGGTAGAGCCACGCCTGAACATCCTCGCCGGCGGGGCAGTGGGCGCCGCACGGAGCCCGGCGGTGAACGTACACCGGCCGTTCGGTGCGCCAGGAGCCGGTCTGATTGGCGCGGCTCGAGCCGACGTCGAGGGTGATGGCAAAGGGTTTCTCCATCAGTGCAGCCCTCCGTCCGTGGCCGTCGGGGCGGGCTCGTCGTCGAGCAGCCCGAAGCGCGAGATGTTGCGGTCGGCCCGGGCCTGGATCCGGGAGATCACGTCCTCCCGAAGCACCGGTGAGAACAGGTGCGCGTAGCGGCGCTGGAGCTTGAGGTACGCCTCCACCGGCACGCGACGACGGATCCGGGTGACGTTGGTGATCTCGCCGTGCTCGCCCTCGAACACCGGGAAGATGCCGGTTTCGGTGGCCAGCCGGGCGAGCTTGATCGAGTCGTTGCCGGGCGCGCCCCAGCCCAGCGGGCAGGTGACGAGGATGTGGATGTAGCGGGCTCCGTGGAGCGTCATCGCGTACTGGACCTTGGCCTCGAGGTCGCGCAGGTCGGCGATCGTGGCCGTGGCCACGTAGGGGATGTCGTGCGCCAGCGCGATCAGCGGCGCACTCTTGCCCTGCCCCCAGGGAGCGCCGGGCTCCTCGCCGACGGCCTGGGTGGTCGCGGTCCGCGCTGCCGGTGGCGTCGCACCGGAGCGTTGCACGCCGGTGTTCATGTACCCCTCGTTGTCATAACAGACGTAGAGCACGTCGTCGCCCCGCTCAAACATCCCCGAGAGGCACGCGAAGCCGATGTCCACGGTGCCGCCGTCGCCGCCCTGGCCGACCACCCGCGTGTGGGTGTTGCCCTTGGCCCGCAGTGCCGCGGCCACACCGCTGGCCACGGCCGGCGCGTTGCCGAACAGCGAGTGGATCCATGGCAGCTGCCACGAGCTCTCCGGATACGGGGTCGAGAACACCTCGAGGCACCCGGTGGCGTTGGCGGCGATGAGGTCTCCGTCGGCCGATCGCAGCGCGGCGTCGAGGGCGTACCGCGCGCCGAGTGCCTCCCCGCACCCCTGACAGGCCCGGTGGCCACAGGTCAGCGAGTTGGCCCGCACCCCCGTGGATTGAACCGAGCGCTCATCCTCCTCGAGCAGGCGATTGCCCACCGCGAAGCTACCGGTCTGGTAGTACTTGATCACCGGGCGCGCCATGGCGTCACACCGGTCCCGCGGCGACAGTGCCGATGTCGCGGATCATGTTCTCCGCGTGCGGGCCGGAGCGTCGGCTGGCCAGCGTACGGGCCAGCTCGCGCTCGACCAGCTCGCGGTCGAGATCGACGAAGGTGATGTCGTTCAGACGGCCCGCGCGGGCGTCGGCGAGCAGGCCGTGCAGCGAGGCCTTGGTGATTGGCCTCCCGCCGAGGCCGGCGATCGCGGTGTGGATCTCGGCCCCGGTGCCCTCAACTGCGCTGTGCACGTTCTGGGAGACGATCCCGCCGATCCCGGTGGCCAGAGCTTTCTCGAGCACCACCACGCGCTTGGCGCCGGCCAGCGCGGCCCGGACCTCCGCCCGCGGCCAGGGCCGGAACGCCTTGATCCCCACGCAGCCGATGCGCACTCCGTCCGCGCGCAGCTCGTCGACGACGTCCTCGATCGTGCCGAGCACGGACCCGAGCGCCACCACGACCGTCTCGGCGTCGTGGCTGCGATAGCGGCGCAGTAGCCCACCAGAGGCGCGGCCAAAGCTCTGCTCGAACGCGCCCGCGATCTCCGGGATGGCGTCCAGCGCCTGCATCTGCTTGTAGTGCGCGAGGTACTTGACCTCGGTGAACGCCTCCGGTCCGACCATCGCTCCGATGCTCACCGGATCGTGGGGGTCGAGCAGCTGTCGGGGCTCGAATGCGGGCAGGAAGGCGTCTACCTGCTCGGGCTCGGGCAGCTCGACGCGCTCGTAGGCGTGGGTGAGGATGAACCCGTCCATGCACACCATCACCGGCAGCGACAGCTGCTCGGCCAGCCGGAAAGCCTGGATGTGAACGTCGAGCGCCTCCTGGTTGGACTCGACGTAGAGCTGGATCCAGCCCGAGTCCCGTTGCGACATCGCATCGCTGTGGTCATTCCAGATGTTGATCGGAGCCCCGATCGCTCGGTTGGCCACCGTCATCACGATCGGCAGGCCGAGACCGGACGCGTTGTAGAGCGCCTCGGCCATGTACAGCAGGCCCTGGCTGGCCGTGGCCGTGTAGGACCTGGCCCCGGTGGCGCTCGCCCCGATCGCCACCGACATCGCGGCGAACTCCGACTCGACGTTGACGAACTGACACGACCCGAGGTTTCCCGACTTCACGATCGCCGAGAGACCCTCGACGATGTGGGTCTGTGGAGAGATCGGATAGGCGCAGATCACCTCGGGGCGGCACAGCGCCACGGTCTGGGCGACGGCCTGCGAGCCCTCCATCTGCCTAAGCACGGCTCGCCTCCCGGGAGCCGGCCGCTGCCACGGCGGCGAAGGCCTCGCTCGCGGCGGCTGCGTTCTGCTCGCCGACGCGGTTGCTGAAGCGCTCGCGGATGGCGCCGTTGACGGCGTCGAGCCCGACCATGCCGGTGAGGGCGGCAAAGCCCCCGAGCAGCGCGGCGTTGGGGAGCGGGCGGCCGAGGTGCTCGCGCGCGAGCTCGGTCGCCGGCACGGTGACCAGGCGCTCCTCGTGGAAGCGGGAGAGCAGTTCGTCGAGGTGCAGCTCGTTGAAGGTGCGTGAGGTGTTGATGAGCACGTAGCCCTCGCTCCCGAGCCCGCCGAACACGTCGACCTGGTGGAGCAGCGTTGGGTCGACGATGATCAGCGCGTCAGGCTCGGCGATCGGCTCGCGCAGCCGGATCAGCCGCTCGTCGATGCGGCAGAACGACACCACCGGCGCACCGGTCCGCTCCGACCCGAAGCTCGGGAACGCCTGGGCGTGGCGCCCCTCGTTGAAAGCGGCGACCGAGAGCAGTTCAGCGGCGGTGACGACGCCTTGGCCGCCGCGGCCGTGGATGCGAATCTCGAACACGGTTCCCCTGCCTGCCACGACGCGCGTCAGCCGCCGTGGTCCGCCTCGGGCTCGGAGTCGCTCATCATCGTCATCAGCCCGGTGACCACCAGACCGAGGGCGAGGATCTCGAGCACGACGATCCCGATCACCAGCCAGGTGGAGGGATTGACGGCCAGCAGCACAACCAGCCCGACGATCATCAGGACCGGAATGGCCAGGCCGTAGATCAGGCGCATGTCGGCTCCGAGCAGCCGTTCCATCGACTCGTCGAAGTCCTGCATCACATTGTGTGCGGTCGGAACCGGTGCGGTTTCCATCTGGCCTGGCCTCCACTCCTCGGGGACTGAGAAGGACGGTAAGCGCGCGCCGGTGATGCGCCATCCGTTACGGCTCGCAGGCTGACCTGTGGACAACCCGCATCTCAGGCGGGTGGCAACTACCGAGGTGCCGGCCCGAGTGCGCTTCGCACCTGCGCCGCGATCTCGAGATCCTCCCGCGCCTCGATCACGAAGCTACGCACGCGAGCCTCGCGGGTGCCGATCTCCCGGTCCTCGGTCCCGAGATGGTTGACCTCATCGTCGAGCCCCACACCCAAGAAGCTCAGGCCGCGCGCGGCCCCCGCCCGGACCGCCGGCGCGTGCTCCCCGACGCCGCCGGCGAAGGCCAGCACGTCGATCCCGCCCAGCGACGCGGCCATCGCCGCGATCCCGGCGCGCAGCCGGTGCAGATACACCTCGAGCGCCAGGCCGGCGTCGATATCACCGGCCGCGGCGCGGTCGACCACATCACGCATATCGGCGGTCCCGGCGAGGCCGATCAGGCCCGCCTCGTGCTCGAGTGCCTCGGCCAGCTCGCGCTCGCTGAGCGCCTCCCGCTCGAGCAGCCACAGCAGCAGGCCGGGATCGACGCTGCCCGACCGGGTGGCCATCACCAGACCCTCGAGCGGCGTGAAGCCCATCGTCGTGTCGACCGAGCGGCCGTCGTGGATCGCGCACAGCGAGGCGCCGGCGCCGAGATGGCAGCTGACCACGCGGAGTCCGGAATCTCCGCGGGCGTCCCCCTCGCAGAGCTCCTCCGTGCGCCTCGCGATCCAGGCGTGGGAGAGACCGTGGAAGCCGAAGCGTCGCACGCCCCACCGCTCGCGCCAGGCCCGGGGCAGCGCGTAGGTGGCGGCGGCCGCCGGGAGCGTGGCGTGAAAGGCGGTGTCGAAGCAGGCCACGGCGGGCAGCCCCGGCCTGGCCTCGGAGACAGCGCGCAGCGCGGCAAGTGATTTCGGCTGGTGAAGCGGCGCCAGATCGGTCAGCTCGTCGAGCGCTCGCAGCACCGAGGCCTCAATCCGGACCGGTCCACGGAAGCGCTCGCCGCCGTGCACGATGCGGTGCCCGACGGCATCGGCCCCACCCAGGTCGTCGTCCAGCGCAGCGCGCAGCTCGGCGGGGTCGATGCGCGCGCGGGGGGCGTCGAGATCACGTTCGGCGAGGACGTTGTCGCGATCGTCGAGCAGCCGGAGCTTGACGCTGCTCGACCCCGCGTTGACGACCAGCACGCGCATCGATCGCGCCCGGCTAGCGCTCCGTGGCCGGCGGAGCCGACTCCCCCGGCGCGCCGGTCGCACCGGTGCCGGGGGGCGGCGCGCCCGGCCACGTCCAGTCGCGGATCTCGGGCGGATCATCGCCGACCTCACGGGTGTGGGCTCGCGCCCGCAGCCGAGTGTCGGCCATCTCCTGGCGCAGGCCGGCGTAGCGTTCCCCCAGTCCGGGGACGCGGTCGATCACGTCCATCACGAGGTGGAAGCGATCGAGATCGTTGAGCATCACCATGTCGAACGGCGTCGTCGTCGTGCCCTGCTCGGTGTAGCCGCGGACATGAATCTCGTGGTGATTGGTTCGCCGGTAGGTGAGGCGGTGGATCAGCCACGGGTAACCGTGGTAGGCGAAGATCACCGGCCGCGAGGTGGTGAACAACGAATCGAACTCGCGATCGGAGAGTCCGTGCGGGTGCTCGGACTCCGGTTGCAGGCGCATCAGGTCGACGACGTTGATGACCCTGACCCGCAGGTGCGGGAGGTGCTCGCGCAGCAGCGCCGCCGCGGCCACGGTCTCCAGCGTGGGCACGTCGCCCGCGCAGGCCAGCACGACGTCGGGCTCCTCGTCGCCACCGTCGCCGGTGCAGGCCCACTCCCAGATGCCGATGCCGCGCGTGCAGTGGGCGATCGCCTCATCGATGGTCAGGTAGTCGAGCGCCGGCTGCTTGCCGGCGACGATCACGTTGACGTAGTCGCGCGAGCGCAGGCAGTGGTCGCCCACGGAGAGCAGGCAGTTGGCATCCGGCGGCAGGTAGACGCGCACGATCTCGGCCCGCTTGTTCACCACGTGATCGATGAAGCCCGGATCCTGATGGGAGAACCCGTTGTGATCCTGGCGCCAGACGTGAGAGGAGAGCAGGTAGTTGAGCGAGGCGATCGGCCGCCGCCATTCGATGTCGCGCGTCACCTTGAGCCACTTGGCGTGCTGGTTGAACATCGAGTCGACGATGTGGATGAACGCCTCGTAGCAGTTGAACAGCCCATGACGTCCGGTGAGCAGGTAGCCCTCGAGCCAGCCCTGGCAGAGGTGCTCGCTCAGCACCTCCATGACCCGTCCGTCCGGCGCCAGATGATCGTCGCCGGCAACGCGCTCGGCGTCCCAGGCGCGGTCGGTGACCTCGAAGACCGGGGTGAGCCGGTTGGAGGCGGTCTCATCGGGGCCCACGATGCGGAAGCGGTCACGGTTGGCGTCGACAACGTCACGCAGCCACGTCCCGAGGACCCGAGTGGCCTCGCTGGTGGCGCCAGCGGGAGCGGTCACCTCCACGCCGTAGCGGCGGAAGTCGGGAAGCTCGAGCGCGCGCAGCAGCCGGCCGCCGTTGGCATGGGGGTTGGACCCCATCCTGCGCTCGCCCGCCGGCGCCAGCGCGCCCAGCCGCTCCACCAGCGCCCCGCCGGCGTCGAACAGCTCCTCGGGCCGGTAGGACCGCAGCCAGCGCTCGAGCGCGGCGAGGTGATCGGGATCTTCGCGGACGTGGGCGAGCGGCACCTGATGGGAACGGAAGCTGCCCTCGGCCGGCTCGCCATCGACCACCTTCGGCCCCGTCCAGCCCTTGGGCGTGCGCAGCACGATCATCGGCCAGCGCGGCCGCTGCGTCTGACCCTCGGTCCGCGCGCGGCGCTGAATGGCCCCAATCTCGGCGACCACCTGCTCGAGCGTGTCGGCCATCGCTTCGTGCATGGCCGCCGGTTCCTCCCCGGTCACGAACCGCGGGGCGTACCCGTAGCCCTCCATCAGCGCGCGCAGCTCCGGCTCGGGGATGCGCGCCAGCACCGTCGGGTTGGCGATCTTGTAGCCGTTGAGGTGGAGGATCGGCAGGACCGCCCCGTCGGTGACCGGATTGAGGAACTTGTTCGAGTGCCAGCTGGTGGCCAGCGGTCCCGTCTCCGCCTCGCCGTCACCGATCACACACACCGCGAGCAGGTCAGGATTGTCGAGAACCGCGCCGTAGGCGTGCACCAGCGAGTAGCCGAGCTCGCCGCCCTCGTTGATCGACCCCGGCGTCTCCGGCGCCACATGGCTCGGAATACCGCCGGGGAACGAGAACTGCCGGAACAGCCGCCGCAGCCCCTCCTCGTCGTGACCGATGTGGGGATAGACCTCGGTGTAGGTGCCCTCGAGGTAGGTGTTGGCCACGAGACCCGGTCCGCCGTGGCCCGGGCCGGTGACGAAGATGGTGTTCAGCTCCCGGGCGCGGATCACCCGGTTGAGGTGGGCATAGATGAAGTTGAGGCCCGGGGTGGTGCCCCAGTGGCCGAGCAGGCGCGGCTTGATGTCCTCGGCGGACAGCGGGCGCCGCAACAGCGGGTTGTCGAGCAGGTAGATCTGTCCGACGGAGAGGTAGTTCGCGGCGCGCCAGTAGGCGTCGAGCGGCTCGAGGTCCTCGCGCATGAGGATGTGTATACCCGCGCGAGCCGCCCGCGAAGTTACTCGGGCGAAAGTCCCGCGCCTACGCCTCGCCCCAGGCCAGCACCCCGGCCACGTCAAGCGTGGAGAGGATCGCCACCGGCCGTCCCAGCTCGGGATCGACGACGACAACATGGGTCAGGTCGTGAGCGAGCATCAGCTCCCCGGCGGCGCGCAACGGCATCGTCGGCTCGACGGACACGATCGGCTGCAATGCCATCGAGCCCGCCGTCTCCTCGCCCTGGCTGCGCACGCCGGCGCGGAGGAGATCGAGGTCGGAGATGATCCCCCAGACCAGCTTCTCGCCCGGCTCGTCATGGGAGACGCCCATCACCGCCACGCTGTGGACATGGTGGCTGGCCATCATGCGGGCGACGTCGGTGAGCGGAGCGTCGGGAGGGCAGGAGAGGATGCCGGGGTGCATCGCGTCGGCGACCGTGGCGTGGGCCAGGGTTGGCATCAGATAACTGCCGTGGATGGATTGCGTGGTGGTCGACATCGTCAGGCTCCTCCGTTGCATTCGCTGTCTCCAAGCTACGCCGGGCCCCGCGGAGCGTCATCGGTGTTTTCCCGCACGGGACCCACGCGGTAGCCCCGGATGACAGTGCGGTGGGTCCGTGGTTGAGTGCGAACACGCACTGCACCGGCCAGCACAGGAGGCCCCCCAGAATGGCTATCGCCCACTCACAGACCGCGTTCTCGGCTCCAGGAGAGTCCGACAGCCCGGTGGAGCTCAAGGAGCGCTACGACAACTTCATCGGCGGTGAATGGACCGCTCCCTCCACCGACGAGTACCGCCAGAACGTGACTCCCTCGACTGGCGAGCCGTTCTGCGAGGTGGCCCACTCGAGCGCCGACGACATCGAGCTCGCGCTCGACGCCGCGCACGCCGCCAAGGACGAGTGGGGCCGGCGCTCACCCGCTGAGCGCGCCGCGGTGCTCGACGCGGTTGCCGACGCCATCGACGAGAACCTGGAAATGCTCGCCGTGGCCGAGAGCTACGAGAACGGCAAGCCGGTGCGCGAGACGCTGGCCGCCGACATCCCCCTCGCGGCCGACCACTTCCGCTACTTCGCCGGCGCCGCTCGCGCCGAGGAGGGGCGGATCTCGGAGATCGACGAGCAGACGTACGCGTATCACTTCCATGAGCCCCTCGGCGTCGTCGGCCAGATCATCCCGTTCAACTTCCCGCTGCTGATGGCGGCGTGGAAGATCGCCCCGGCGCTCGCGGCCGGGAACTGCACGGTGCTGAAGCCGGCGAGCCCGACCCCCTGGTCGATTCTCAAGCTGGCCGAGGTCATCGGCGACGTCCTGCCTCCGGGCATCCTGAACATCGTCAACGGGCCGGGCGCGGAGATTGGCAAGGCGCTGGCCTCGAACAAGCGGATCGCCAAGATCGCCTTCACCGGCGAGACGGTCACCGGCCGGCTGATCATGTCCTACGCAGCCCAGAACCTGATCCCCTCGACAACGGAGCTCGGCGGCAAGTCGCCGAACATCTTCTTCGAGGACGTGATGGCCGCCGACGACGCCTTCCTGGACAAGGCGATCGAAGGCCTCGTGCTGTACGCGTTCAACAAGGGCGAGGTCTGCACCTGTCCTTCCCGCGCGCTGATCCACGAGTCGATCTATGACGAATTCATGGAGCGGTGCCTGGCGCGCATCGCGGCGATCCGGCAGGGCGATCCGCTGGACCGCGAGACGATGATCGGCGCTCAGGTCTCCACGGCGCAGCTCGAGAAGATCGAGGGCTACGTGAAGATCGGTCGCGACGAGGGTGCCGAGGTTCTGATCGGCGGTGGACGCCCCGAGGTCGAAGATCGCCTCTCCGGGGGCTACTACTTCGAGCCGACCGTGCTCAAGGGCCACAACCAGATGCGGGTCTTCCAGGAGGAGATCTTCGGACCGGTGCTCGCCGTCACGACGTTCCGTGACGAGCACGAGGCCCTCGAGATCGCCAACGACACCATGTACGGCCTTGGGGCCGGTGTCTGGACCCGCGACGGCAGCCGTGCGTTTCGGATGGGGCGGGCCATCAAGGCCGGCCGCGTGTGGACCAACTGCTACCACCAATACCCCGCTCATGCCGCCTTCGGCGGTTACAAGACATCCGGGGTGGGACGCGAGAACCACCGGATGATGCTTGAGCACTATTCCCAGACGAAGTGCCTGCTCGTCTCCTACGACCCCAACCCCCTCGGGTTCTTCTAGGGAGGACGGCAGTGAACCGACTCCGCGTGAGCAGTTGACGGTGGCGGCTGCAGTCTCCGCGACCAAGGCGGCGCTCGAGGTGATCTCTCGCCTCGAGGCCGCCTACGGGCCGCTCGCCTTCCATCAGTCGGGTGGTTGCTGTGACGGGACCTCGCCAATCTGTCTCAAGGACGGCGAGCTCCCGCCGGGGCCGGGCGACGTCCAGCTGGGAGAGATCGGTGGCGCCCCGTTCTACATCGACGTCGACCAGTACCGGCGCTGGGGTCGTCCGCGCTTCGTCATCGACGTTTCGCCGGGCGCGGCGGAGGGCTTCTCCCTGGAAGGGCTTCAGGGGGTTCACTTCGTTACGCATTCCACGTAGGCTGTCACCCGGATGGCCACGCGTGTGATCGGGCGAGGCGAGTTCGACGGGCTGCTGCGGACACTGACCGCGCGCGGCTACACGATCATCGGCCCGACCGTGTCCGAGGGCGCGATCGTGCTCGACGAGGTCCGCGCCGCCGCCGATCTCCCCGTGGGTCTCACCGACGACCAGGACGCCGGCCGCTACCGGCTGCGGCGACGCGACGATGACGCGTTGTTCGGCTACTCACTCGGGCCGCAGTCGTGGAAGCGCGAACAGCTCCCAGCACAGCTCACGGTGTGGCGCGCGCGTGTCGACGGCGACGGCGGCCTGTCCTCCTTCAGCGACGGCCCGGCCGCGCCCGAGCAGCTGGCCCTTCTCGGCGTGCGCTCCTGCGAGCTGCACGCGATGGGGATTCTCGGCCGAGTTCTCGACTCGGGCCCGGAGCCGACCCGGACGCCGTCGGACCCCTTCGTGATCGCCGTGCAGTGCGGGCAGGCGGGTGGCACCTGCTTCTGCGTATCGATGGACACCGGCCCGGTGGCGAAGGCGGGGTTCGACCTCGCCCTCACGGAGCTGCTCGACGACTGCGAGCACCGGTTCCTGGTCGAGGTCGGCTCCGAGCGCGGCGCCGAGGTGCTGAGCGCCATTTCGCACCGGGAGGCCTCCGAGGCCGATCGGGCCGCCGCGCACGCGGTCCACGAGCACACGGCTGCGACCATGGGACGCGAGCTCGAGACCGACGGCCTGCGGGAGCTGCTCTACCGCAACCTCGAGCATCCGCGCTGGGACGAGGTGGCCGAACGCTGCCTGACGTGCGGCAACTGCACGATGGTGTGCCCGACCTGCTTCTGCACCACGGTGGAGGACGTCACCGATCTCGCCGGCGAGACGGTAGAGCGCCGGCAGCGCTGGGACTCCTGCTTCACCGTCGACTACTCCCACATCCACGGAGGTGCCGTCCGCGGCACCGCGCGCTCCCGCTATCGCCAGTGGATGACGCACAAGCTGGCCACCTGGCACGACCAGTTCGGCAGCTCGGGGTGCGTGGGCTGCGGCCGGTGCGTGACCTGGTGCCCGGTAGGGATCGACATCACCGAGGAGGCGCGAGCGATCCGGGACGACGACGGAGGTGGCCGTGCGGCAGATTGAAGAACTGATCGCCGACGCGCCCGTGTTCGCAGGGCTCACCCCAGCCCAGCTTGAGTTGATCGCCGGCTGCGCGCGCAACACCCACTACGACGCCGGCGAGCTCCTGCTCCAGGAGGGCGAGCCCGCCGAGCGCTTCTTCCTCATCCGCCGCGGCCGCGTGGCGCTCGAGATCCACGCGCCCGGACGCGGAGGCATCCGCGTCGAGACTCTGCACGACGGCGAGGCGGTCGGCTGGTCGTGGCTGTTCGCCCCCTACCGGTGGCAGCTCGACGCTCGCGCGCTCGAGCCGTGCTCGCTGGTGAGCTTCGACGGCGCCTGCCTGCGGGGCAAGTGCGAGGCCGACCACGAGCTCGGCTACGAGCTGATGAAGCGCTTCGCGGAAAACATGGTCGATCGGCTCCAGGCCACCCGCCTGCAGCTCCTCGATGTCTATGGCCGTGCTGGCGGCTGAACGCCTGCACGAGCCGCCCGGGCTGTGCCCACAGCCCTTCCGGCTGCGCGGCAAGCGCCAGGACACCTCCGACACATGGACGCTCGAGCTCGAGGCGACCTCGGGCCGCCCGTTCCCGTTCACACCCGGCCAGTTCACGATGCTCTCGCGCGGCGGAACCGGCGAGGTGCCGATCTCGATCAGCGGCGACCCTCGCCACCCCGAGCGTCTGGTCCAGACGGTGAGGGAGGTGGGGCTGGCCACCGCGGCCCTCACCGCCGCGCCCACGGGCAGCGTCCTCGGAGTCCGCGGTCCCTACGGCCATGGCTGGCCGCTCGAGAGCGCCGAGGGCGGCGACGTGGTGATCGCCGCCGGGGGCATTGGCCTGCCGCCGCTGCGCGGAGCGATCCTCGAGCTGCTCGAGCGACGCGAGCGCTACGGACGCCTGATCCTCCTGTACGGCGGTCGCAGCCCCGACCAGCTGCTGTTCGTCAACGAGCTCGAGCAGTGGGCCCTGCGCGGACTCGAGGTGTTCACCACCGTCGACGCGGCGGGGCCGGAATGGCTCGGCCACGTGGGCGTCGTCACGCGGCTGGTGCGGCGGGCCGAGCTCGACGGACCGCGGACCCATGCGATGTCGTGCGGCCCCGAGGTGATGATGCGCTTCGTCGTCTCCGAGCTCGCGGCGCGCGGCGTGGCCGGCGAGCGGATCCACGTCTCGATGGAGCGGAACATGCAATGCGGCATTGGTCACTGCGGCCACTGTCAGCTCGGCCCGACGCTGATCTGCCGCGACGGCCCCGTGTACCCGTGGTCGGAGATCGGCCCGTGGCTGGCGGTGAGGGGACTGTGACGCCGACGCTCGCGGTGTGGAAGTTCGCCTCCTGCGACGGCTGCCAGCTCAGCCTGCTCGACCTCGAGGACGAGCTGCTGACCCTCACCGGCCACGTGCAGATCGCCCAGTTTCTCGAGGCGTCGAGCGCTACCGTCGACGGGCCCTACGACGTCTCGCTCGTCGAAGGCTCGATCACCACCGCCCACGATGCCGAGCGGATCCGCGCGGTGCGCGAGCAGTCCCGGGTGCTCATCACCATCGGCGCCTGCGCGACCGCGGGCGGCATCCAGGCGCTGCGGAACTTCGCCGACGTGTCGGAGTTCACGCAGATCGTCTACGCCTCGCCGGACTTCATCTCCACGCTCTCCACCTCGACGCCGATCAGCGCCCACGTGCCGGTCGACTACGAGCTCCATGGCTGCCCGATCAACAAGTACCAGTTGCTCGAGGTGATCAGCGCCCACCTCGCTCACCGCCGTCCGCACGTGCGTTCCCACAGCGTCTGCGTGGAGTGCAAGCGCGCCGGCAACGTGTGCGTGATGGTCGCCCACGGAACGCCGTGCCTGGGGCCGGTGACCCACGCCGGCTGCGGCGCCCTGTGCCCGTCCTATAACCGGGGCTGCTTCGGCTGCTACGGGCCGAAGGAGACGCCCAACCCGGGCGCGATGGACCACTGGACCGGCCTCGACGACCGCGACCTGGTCCGGATCTACCGCACGTTCAACGCGGCCGCGGCGCCCTTCCAGCGGGCGAGCGAGAGCCATGAGTGATCTTGCAAGCCCCGGAGACGGGACCCGCACGATCCGCACCGACTATCTGGCCCGCGTCGAGGGCGAGGGGGCGATGTACGTCCGCATCGATGGCGACGAGGTGCGCGAGGTCAGGCTGCGGATCTACGAGCCGCCCCGGTTCTTCGAGGCCTTCCTGCGGGGCCGGGCCTTCACCGAGGCGCCGGACATCACCGCGCGGATCTGCGGCATCTGCCCCGTCGCCTACCAGATGAGCTCGATCCGGGCGATGGAGCAGGCCTGCGGCGTCGTCATCGATGACGGCCCGATCCGCGAGCTCCGCCGCCTGCTCTACTGCGGCGAGTGGATCGAGAGCCACAGCCTGCACGTCTATCTGCTCCATGCCCCTGACTTCCTTGGCTTTCCCGGCTTCGTCGAGATGGCCCGCGAGCACCCCGACATCGCCGAGCAGGGCCTGCAGATGAAGAAGGCGGGCAATGCTCTCATGGCCGCCATCGGCGGCCGCGAGGTGCACCCGATCAACGTCCGCGTCGGCGGCTTCTACCGGGCGCCGCGCCGACGCGAGTTGGCTGCGCTCGTCGACGAGCTCGAACGGGCGCGCGAGAGCGCGCTGGCCACGGTTCGCTGGGCCGCGGAGCTGCCCTTCCCGGACGTCGCGCTCGAGCCGGAGCTCGTCGCCCTGCGCGAGCCGGGCCGATATCCGATCGATCTGGGTCGGATCGTCTCGAGCACCGGCCTTGACATCGCGCCCGACGACTTCGACGCCCATTTCGTCGAGGAGCACGTCGAGCACTCCAATGCGCTCCGAGCGCGGCGACGCGATGGGGGCAGCTACCTGACGGGTCCGCTGGCCCGCTACAACCTCGCCTTCGACGAGCTCGGACCACTGGCCCGGGACGCGGCGCGCGACGCCGGCCTCGGGCCCAGCTGCCGGAATCCGTTCCAGAGCATCATCGTCCGTGCCGTCGAGCTCGTGCAGGCCTGCGACGAAGCGCTGGCGATGATCGGGGCCTACGAGCCACCCGATCAGCCCGCCGTCGAGTGCATGCCACAGCCCGGCATCGGCCACGGCGCCACCGAGGCGCCGCGCGGCCTGCTCTACCACCGCTACGAGATCGACGAGCAGGGGTCCATCGTCGACGCGTGGATCGTGCCCCCGACCTCCCAGAACCAGCTGGTGATCGAGGAGGATCTCCGGCAGGTCGTCGAGCGCTACCGCGGCCTGGACGACGAGCAGCTGACGTTGCGCTGCGAGCAGGCGATTCGCAACCACGACCCCTGCATCTCCTGCGCCACGCACTTCCTCGACCTCACCGTGGAGCGCAGCTGACGCCGGTGAGCGGCCGGCTGCTGGTGATCGGCGTCGGGAACGATCTGCGCGGGGACGATGGCGCCGGGCTGGTGGTCGCGCGGGAGCTGGCCGACCTGGCCGGCGAGGACCGAGTCGCCGTCCACTCGTATCAGGGGGAGGGAGTCGGCCTGCTCGCGCTGTGGGAGGGGGCGAGCGCGGTGTGGCTGATCGATGCCGTCCACGGCGATGGCGCCGCGGGCGAGGTGCACCGCTTTGACGTCAGCTTGCGTCCGTTACCGGTTGGCCTTCAGGGGGCCTCTACCCACGCCACCAGCGTGGCCGATGGCATCGAGCTCGCCCGGACGCTCGGCCGGCTCCCGCCGCGAGTGGTCCTGTATGGGATCGAGGCGAAGCGCTTTCGCACCGGCGAGCAGCAGAGCAGCGCCGTCCTGGACGCGGCGGCGACGGTGGCCGCCGCCGTCCGCGCCGAGGTGAGGGACCTTCTGGCGGGCTCATGATCGGCTCACGATGCCGAGCGGCGCGGAGTCGATGATCTCCGCGCGGTGCCGCCAGTCTGGCGGGACCGTCGTGGCGGACGGCGCCGGCGCACGTGGCCGTCCCGTCCGAGCCTGCCGAGCAGCTCGATCTCCTGCTCGAGATTGGTGAGGATCAGCGCCGGGTCCGGGATCATCGCCGCATCGACCATCAGACCGACAGTCACCTCGCCGCGGTAGCTGAAGATGCTGACGCTCATTCCGATGTGTCCCGAGGTGGGGGCCCAGACCAGGACGCGGCGCACCGCCGTGCCGGCGAAGTACACCGGCTCCCGCGGCCCGGGGACGTTGGTCATCACGGCCGTGCCCTTCGCGGTGAACAGGTCGATGATCCGTCGCTCAAGCGGCTCGGGGGTCAGCCCGGTGACGCTCAGCAGGCCGTAGGACACCGGGCCATCCCGGCCGTGCTTGATCTCGCCCATGCGGCGCTGCACCTCGGCCAGGCGGCGATAGCTTCCGCTGGTGGCCACCGGCAGGGGCAGGAACACGAGCCCAAAGCGGTTGCCGAGCTCGCGAGGCACCGGCTCGTCGAGCGGTCGCAGGTTGAACGGCACCATCGCCTGGATCTCGCCGATCGGCCCGCCGCGCTCCTGGAGGTAGTGACGCAGCGCCCCGCTGACCGCGGCCAGCAGCACGTCGTTGACGGTCGCGTCGTGCAGATGGGCGATGCGCTTGATCTCACCGAGAGGGATCGGGGAGGTCCACGCCACGCGCCGGCTGATCCCCGGATCGCCCTTGAGCGCCGTGGCGGCGTCGGCGGGGGTGAGCAGCAGCCGCAGCACCGTGCCTCCGTCGCGGGCGACGGCGCCGGCCAGCTTGGCCGCGTGAGACGGCGAGGTGGTGATCTCGGCGCCTCGGCGCGCCGTCGCGACCCCGGCCCGGGCGGCGCCGCCGACCAGGGCGCCCCCGGTCGCGGCCACCGAGCCCACCAGGCCACGGGAACTCGTCCGCACCGGCGCCGGTGGGGACGCCACGCCGGCGTCGGGCTCGGAGTCGGTGAGCGAGAGCATCACTCGGGCCAGCGCGATCCCGTCTGCGATGCAGTGGTGCATCCGGCTGATCATCGCCGAGCCGTCGCCGAGGCCGTCGATCATGTACATCTGCCACAGTGGCCGGCTGCGGTCCAGCGGCATCGTCATCAGGTCACTGACCAGCGCCTGCAACGTCGCCACGTCGCCGGGGGCGGGGAGGGCGAGATGGTGCATGTGGTGTTCGATGGCGAAGTCCGGGTCGTCCTCCCAGCGGGGCGGGCGCAGCGGGAGCCGGCTCTCGACCACGCGCTGGCGGAACTTGGGATAGCGGTCGACGAGCCGGTGCTGGGTGAGCTCCTTGGCCCGGTCCCAGTCGACGGGACCGTCGAATAGCAGCACCGAGTTGATCACCATCAGGTTGGTCGGCCGGTCCATGTGCAGCCAGGCTGCGTCGGCGCTGGAGAAGCTCGCGGTCATCGGTTGGCATCCTCACGCGCGTACAGCCCGTCAAACATGTCGGCGTACTTCAGGTAGACGACCGAGCGCTTGACCTTGAGCGTCGGGGTGAGCTCGCCGTCGGCCTGGGAGAGGTCGTGGCCCAGCAGCGCGAACCGCTTGATCTGCTCGATCCGGGCCAGCTTGGCGTTGACCTTGTCGACCTCCTTCTGGACCTCGGCGTGCACGGCTGGGTCGCTCGCGATTGTCACCGGGTCGGTGGCGATGCCGACGCGTTTGGCCAGCTTCACCGACTCCTCGCGGTCGAGGGTGAGCATGGCCACCAGGTACGGGCGATTGTCGCCGTAGACAACGGCCTCGGTGATGTACCGGCTTTCGCGCAGCAGGCTCTCGATGTTGACCGGGGTGATGTTCTTGCCACTGGAGGTGATGATCAGGTCCTTCTTGCGCCCGGTGACGGCGACGAAGCCGTCGCTGTCGATCATCCCCAGGTCGCCGGTGCGTAGCCAGCCATCGCTGGTCAGCGTCTCCGTGGTGGCCTCGGGATCCCTGTAGTAGCCCATGAACACCTCGGGCCCGCGGATCAGGATCTCGCCGTCCTTCGCGATCCGGACCTCGGTGCCCGGCAGCGGCTTGCCGACGGTGCCGAAGCGCACCGCCTCCGGCGTGTTGATCGTCGCTGCGGCGCAGGTCTCGGTGAGGCCGTAGCCCTCGAGCACGAGCACGCCGCAGGCGTCGAAGAACTCGAGCAGCTCCTTGGCCACGGGGGCCGCGCCCACCATCGCCAGCTGCAGCTCGGGCCCGAACACCGCCTTCACCTTGGAGAGCACGAGTCGCTCGGCCATCCGGTACTGCAGGTCGGTGAGGACGTCGGGGAGCTGACCTGAGCGCATCGCCGGCCGGGCGCGGGCGCCGACCGACAGCGCCCATTCGAACATCCGCCGTTGCGAGCGCGGCGCTTCGGCAATCCGCCCTGCGACGACACCGCGCATCTTCTCGTAGATCCGCGGGACGGCCGGGAAGTGTGTCGGCCCGCTCTCGCTCAGCTCGTCGGCGATCTTGGTCGCGTCGCCGGTCCAGTAGATGAGTCGCGCACCGACACTGAGCGTGACGGCCTGGGCGACCCGGGCGAGCACGTGGGCCAGCGGCAGGAACTGGTACATCGAATGGGTTTCGTTGAAGTGCAGCTGCTGGGCGTACAGCCTGGTCGTGGCCAGGAAGTTGGCGTGAGAGAGCATGCACCCCTTCGGCGGCCCCGTGGTCCCGGAGGTGTAGACCAGCGTGGCCAGCTCGTCCGGGCTCTGAGCGCGCAGCCGGTCGTGCATCACCTCCGGATCGACCTCTTCGCCGGTGCGACGGAGCTCGTCGAGGGTCAACTCGCCGTCGTCACCGTAGAGCAGCACCACGTGCTCGAGAGCCGGACAGCGCTCGCGCACCTGCTCGACCTTCGCGGCCTGCTCGTGGTTCTCGCAGAACACGAGCCGCGCGCCGGAATGGCCGAGCACATACGCGCACTCCTCCGGCGAGTTGGTGTGGTAGATCGGGGTCACGACGGCCGCTGCGCAGAGCGCGCCGCAGTCGGCGAGCGTCCACTCGGCCGAGGTCAGCCCGAGGATGGCCACCCGGTCGCCGGCCTCGATGCCGAGCGCGATCAGGCCACGCGCGATCTCGCTCGCCATCGTGCCCAGCTCCTTGTAGCTGATCCTGGCCACGCGGCCGTCGATCTTGTACTCAAGCGCGGTACCGCTGTGGCTGGCCGCGGCGCTGAGAATCATCGCTCCCAGCGTCCGCGGCTCATTGCTCCCGGCTCCGCCGATGTCCGGTGAGGGACTGCTTTCCTCGTGTGAGCCGAGCATGGCCATGATCTGCTCCTGTCAGTGGGCGGGGCCGGGCTTGCGATGGGGGACGGTCGGCCGTCGCAGCCGGCGCGTGCGTTGGCGTTCCTTCTCGGGCTCGCGCTCGCTCGGACCGGCCGGCTTGGTCGGCCACCAGCCGAACCGTCCGAGGACGGCTTCGGCCGCGGGCAGCAGGACCGGCCGGACCAGCAGCACCTCGAGCAGGATCGCCACGGCCACGCCGATCCCGAACTGGCGCACATTGATCAGGTCGCTGACGGCGAACGGGATCAGGGCCGCGATCATCACGAGCCCGGCGCCGGTGGCCGGCGCTGCCGTCTCGCGCAACCCGATGGCGACACTGCTCCGGCTGCCGTCACCGGCCACGTAGGCCTCGCGCGTACGCATCAGCAGCAGGGTCGAGAACACGACCGCGATGCTGAACACGACCGTGAAGATGCCGAGGACGGTCGGTGGATCGAGCCAGCCCGGGCCGCCGAGCGGCGGATTCGATCCGCCGAACAGCAGCTGGAGCACCCCGAAGGTCGCAGCCGACACCAGCAGGCTGAACGCGGCGCTCACCGCCGGCAGCACGATGGCTCGCAGTGCGATGGCGAGGATCAGCGTCAGCGCGAGCGCGATCGCGACGATCGCGAGCGGGATCCGGTTCCTGGTCAGGCTCGTCAAGTCGGCGCGGGTGCCCGCGGGCCCTCCGAGCGCAACCTGGGCGTTGTACTGCCTCGCATACGTCTGGCTCAGGGCGACGAGTCGCTCACCGAGCGCCTGCGAGCGCGGGTCGGAGTCCGCGTACTTCGACCAGATCGTGATCTGACCGGCCGTGCCGCCGTTGACCAGGTTGATCAGGAACGACGCGGCGTTGCGGTCCGCGGGCAGTGCGCCCGAGACCGCCGAGAGCACGAAGTAGCCGGAGCTGAAGATCCCAGGCGACTGCTTCATCAGCGTCTCGAGGTCCTTGGTGGACGGGATCTGTCCGCGAGACTTCGCTACTCCGGCCTGCATCAGGCCCAGTCCCGTCACGAGCTGGCCGGCCCCGGCGGGGGCAGGGGCCAGGCCGGACGCGAGTTGACCCGTTCCGGCGTTCAGCAGCGCCAGGCCGGCCTGGAGCTGGCCGGCGCCGTTGGTCAGCTGGCCGAGGCCGCTGTTCAGCTGGCTTCCGCCGCCGTTCAGCTGGCTGAGGCCGGTGGCCAGCTGCGCGTTGCCGTTGCGCAGCTGGGCGATGCCGGACTCGAGCTGGGCGGCACCGCTTGCCGCCGCCGTGAGCTGCGGAGCCAGCGCCCCGACCTGCGACTTCACCCCGGCCGCGATCAGCGTCGCGGCCGCCGCGTTGTGGGACGCACCGGCGAGATCGCTGCTGGCGGCGGCGGCGCTCCCGTTCGCCTTCTGCAGAGCGCTCGCGACCGCCGCGTAGTTGGGATCGCTCTTGGCGGCGGCGGTCATGCCGTTCAGCGCGGCCAGTCCGCTGGCCGCCGCGCTCTGGGCGGCGGAGGTGTTGCCCGCCGCGGAGCCGATCTGTCCGTTCACGGTGGCCGTGTCAGCGGCCAGCTGATTGATCGACGGCAGGCCGGCCGTCACCTGCGGCGCGCCCTTGCCGAGGCCGGAGGCGAGCTGGGAGGCGCCGGACAGCGCCTGCCCGGCACCGTTCCTCAGCGCCACCGCCCCGGACAGCGCCTGGCTCAGGCCGGAGGAGAGCTGGCCAGAGCCGGCCCTTGCCTGGGCGAGCCCGGCGTGCAGCTGCGCCGCGCCGGACGAAGCCTGACCAGAGCCGCCGTGCAGCTGGGTGGCGCCGGAGGCCGCCTGTTGGAGGCCGCTCTGCAGCTGTGCCGACCCGGAGCCGGCCTGTCCGAGACCGTTGAGCAGCGTGAGCAAGTCCTTCTTGCTCTTCTTGGAGACCTTGATCGCATTGGCCTGTCCGGGACCGAACGCCTTGAGCTGTTCAGAGGTCGAGTAGATCTCCGCGGGCCCCGAGATGGAGTCGACGGTCTTGTTGAGCGCGATCTGCTTCTGCAGCCGGTTGACGCTCGCGAGCACCGCCGGATCGGTGATCGGACGGTTGCGCGGGACGATGATGATGTTGTAGGGGGTGGGGAAGCCGGGGCCCATGACGCGAGAGATCTGCTGGTAGGCGATCCTGGCCTGGGCGTTGCTCGGCAGCTGGCTGATGTCCTGGGGGCCCGTCTTGAGCGCCAGCGCCGGAACGGCGATGGCGGCCAGCAGGACCGTCGCGGCGAACCCGGCATACACCGCATGCCGGGTGACCCAGTTGCCGCCGTCGAGCAGTCGCGACCACACCCGCGTGAAGAGGGCAGGTGCCGGGAAGCTGAACGCGTCGAGGCCACGTCCGAGCAGGACGAGCGCGGCGGGCATGACCACGACCGCGCCGCCCATCGCGAACATCGCGCAGGTCAGCATTCCGGTGCCGAGCGAGACCATCAGCTCGGTGGGTCCAATGATCGCCACCAGGGCGAGCGCGACGACCACCGCGGTGCCGGCGACGAGCACGGCCTTGCCGGTCGTCTCGAGGTCACGCACGGCCGCCGTCGCGGCGTCACGAGGATGCACCCCGTCGGGCAGCTCCTCGCGATGGAAGCGATCGAGGATCAGCAGTGAGAAGCCGACCCCAAGCGTCAGCCCGGTCATGGTGCCGAGCACGACGCCGACCGGGTCAAGATGGAAGATACGACCGAGCAGCGCGACCTCGCCGAACCCGGCGAGCATGCTGATGGCGCCGACAGCGGTCACGATCACCGCGGCGACCGGTGCCCGCAGCCCGAGGAGCAGCAGCACGAGCAGGATTCCGACGGCGATCAGCTCGGCCTGCCGCAGGTTGTCAATCGACGCGCTCTTCAGCGCCTGATCGAGGACCGCCTGACCGGTGATGTACGAGCGGACCGGAGCATGGATCTGGCGCGCGACGACTCGTTGGATCGCCGGCCAGTCGTGCTGCGCCACCTGCTTCTCGGTGCGGTCGACCGAGACGATCATCATCGCGGCCGTCGGTGAGGGGCGCAGCAGCGAGCTAGCGCTGCCGGCATCCCAGGCCGAGAGCACTCTCGTATGTGGCCGCTTCATCAGCGCGATCACGAGCTTCGGGCCCTGGCGATTGAGCGCCGCCTTCGGGCCTTGGAGCAAGATCGGGAGCTGCTGCGTGGGGCCGAACGTCGTCTCGGACAGCTTCACCGCGCGCGAGGACTGTGTGCCGGGCACCACGGTGACGGAGGGCGACAGCGCGCTGGACACGCCAAATCCGATCAGCGCCAGGACAATCCCGGAGAGCAGCCATGCTGTCAGTGCGGCCTTTGGCCGCTTGATCGAAAGCTTTGCAAGAGTGATCATCGCACCTTCTCCTCGGGTAAGGGCGAGCGGCGACATGCCGGTCGATGACGTCGGTTTTCGCGTTGTCGTTGACGCTATGTCCCAAAGCGGCCCACCGCATCCGCAAACCGGGGTAGTCCCGCTCAGTAGTTAGGACCCATTCACAGACAGTGGCATTGGCCGTCCGTAGACGACACGGATGCGCCGATGCCGATCGGATGCCAACGTCACCTCATGCCAACACCGACCTTGTCTCGCATTGCTGCTGGCGTCGACGGGTTCCCTGAGGGGGCCGACGCCGCCGCGCTCGGCGCCGCGCTCGCGCGATGCAACGCCGGCGAGATGATGCTGGTCAGCGTGATCGCCGACCCGACGCTGCTGCCGCCGGTGGGAATGAAGTGGCGGGAGCTGCGCGACCAGGCCCAGGCCAGCGTCGCCGAACTCCGCGCGGAGCTGTGCCCCGATGCCCGCAGCGTGATCGAGACCGACTTCTCAGTGGCGCGCGGACTGCAGCGCATGGTGACGCTCGAGCATCGTGACCTGCTCGTCCTCGGCTCGCGGCGGGATGCCGAAGAGGGCACCGTGGCCATCGGTCGCACCACGCGCCAGCTGCTCGGACACGTGGGCTGTCCGCTGGCCATCGCCCCCCGTGGGTACCGCCTCCGCGACGTGAACAGGATCGAGAGGATCGGTGTCGGCTACGACGGCCGCGCTGAGTCCGAGCCGGCACTGGCGGCGGCGGTGTCGCTGGCGCAGCGAGCCGACGCGGCGCTCGAGATCCGTGCCGTGATCGACGATTGGATTCCCGCCTTCGGCCTCACCGGCACGCGGGGCGCCCGGGTCGTCGCCGACTGGAGCGAGCTCGTGGCCGGCGACGTGGAGCGGTTGCGGATCGAGGCCGAGGCCGCGGCCGCGCGTTTCGGCGCGACCGACGTTACCGTCAATGCGCTGAGCGGACCGCCGCCGGATCTGCTGGCCGAGCTCGCCGCCTCGGTCGATCTGATCGTGATCGGCTCACGCCGGTGGGGAGCTGTCGCTCGCGTGCTGCTCGGCAGCACCGGCGAGGCGCTCGTGAACGGCTCGCCGTGCCCGGTGCTGATCGTGCCGCGCGTCGGCACTCACTGATCCTGCTCCCCCTTGGCCGCCGACGCGGCCTCCTTCTCGGCGATCTCCGCCCACCGTTCGAGCCGGGCCTCGACCCGGTGGTGGACGCTCCCGGGCTCGAAGTGGCCGTCGGCCTGCCGTTGTCCGGCCGTCTGGCCGGTCAGCAGCGCGAGCCCGGCGTCGACGTCGGCGGCACTCCAGACGTGGAAGCGTCCAGCGGCGACGTCGTCGAGCAGCTCACGGCAGAGCATGAGGTTGCGCACGTTGGCCTCCGGGATCAGGACGCCTTGGTGACCGGTGAGCCCCCGCAGAGCGCAGGTGCGGTGGAAACCTTCGATCTTCTCGTTGACACCGCCGATGGCCTGGATCTCACCGTGCTGGTTGATCGATCCGGTGACGGCGATGTCCTGGCGCAGCGGCAGGTCGGCGATGCGCGAGAGCAGCGCGTAGAGCTCGGCGCTGGCCGCCGAGTCCCCCTCGATGCCCTGGTAGGACTGCTCGAAGGTGAGCGTCGCGGCGGCCGCGATGCGGCGCTCGGAGCCATAGCGCTCGCGCACGAAGCCGCTGAGGGTGAGGAAGCCCTTGTCGTGGATCGGACCACTCAGCTCGGTCTCCCGGTCGATGCTCAGGACCGCGCCTCGCCCCGGCCCGGCGGTGGCGGTGATGCGGACCGGGTGCCCAAACGCGTAGTCCCCGAGGTCGAGCAGCGAAAGCCCGTTGACCTGACCGACGCATTCACCATCGACGGTCACGATCAGGGCGCCCTCGGAGATCATCTCCTGGAGCTTCTCCTCGAGCAGGTTGGAGCGCGTCAGCTTGTGCGCGATTGCCTGCTCGACGTGCTCGACACCGACCAGCTCGCGGCCGGCCAGGCCCGCCCAGTGTCCGGCCTCGGCGGCGAGGCCGCCGATCTCCACGAAGCGCGTCGAGAGGCGGTCCTGATCGTCGGCCAGCCGCGACCCGTGCTCGATCAGACGTGCGACGGCCTCGGCATCGAAGTGCCGCAGGCCGCTATCGCGCACCTGCGCGCTGACGAACGCGGCGTATCCCTGCTCGGCCGCGTGATCCCAGGGAACGCACCAGTCGAACTCGGCCTTGACGCGGAACAGCTTGCGCACGTCCTCATCGAGGGTGTAGGCGAGCTGGTAGAGGCGCGCGCTGCCCACCATCACCACCTTGACGTCGAGGTCGATCTGGGATGGCGTGAGGGTGCGCGTGGGGATGAGGGCGAACTCCTCGGCCGGGTTCTCGAGTCTGATGCACCTCGCACGCAGCGCCTCCTTGAGCTTTAGCCACAGCAGCGGCTGGCCCAGGACCTCGGCGGCGGGCAGGAGCAGGTAGCCGCCGTTGGCGCGGTGGATCGCGCCCGGCCGGAGCATCCGGTGATCGGTGACGAAGCCGCCGCCGAGCACCCCCTGATGCTCGATCCGGCCGAACAAGTTCGGGAACGTCGGGTTGGTCTCGATCACCACCGGTGCGCCCCCGTCGTGATCGTGAGTGATGAACGCGTTCACCTCGTACCGAGCCAGGGCCTGGGTCCGGGCCCCGGTCAGCGCGGCCAGCGGGTCGGCCGCCTCGCCCTCCCCCTCGCCACGGCGAGGACCGAACAGAGAGAGATTGTCCGAGACGTCCTCGGCCACCGCATCGAACCACTCCAGCAGCTGCTCGCTCTCGCCGTGGCGCTGACGGAGCTCGTCGAGGAGATGACCGACGGCGAACATGGCCACGTCACGCTCGAGGTCACGGAGTCGATCCCGAGCCTGGCGCTGAAGCGTCCGCATGCGGTTGAGGAAGCTCTCGATCGACGGGCTGAGCTGCTCCAGTCGCTGTTGGTAGGACTCGCGCACGCCGTCGGGGAGCTGCGCGAACTCGGTCGGCGAGAGCGGGTGCCCGTCCTGCAGCGGCACGGTGGCGATGCCCGCGGGGGTCAACTCGAGCCCGACGCCCTGCTCGACCGCCTCGCGCCGCAGCTCGCCCATGGCGGCCTCCTGCTCGTGCTCGATCGGCTCGGTGACCGCGCGCCGGCGAGTGCCGTAGTTCTCGCTTTCGAACGCCGCCGCCAGCTCGCGCCGGGCGTCGTCGAGGAACTGGGCCATGTCGGCGGCGAGCCGGCGGGCGGTGCCCGTCGCGAGCTTGACCGCGATCGGACGCAGCGGCTCGCGGAAGTTGTGGAGATAGACCCAGTCGGCCGGAGCGGGCCGCTCGGCGGCATGGGCGTGCAGCTGCGCCTCGAGCGCGGTGCGCTTACCGGTGCCGACGGGCCCCGCCGCAAAGATGTTGTAGCCCGGCATCTCGGCTCGCAGGCCGAAGTCGATCGCCTCGATCGCGCGTCGTTGCCCGACGGCGTTCTGCAGCGGCTCGACCTCGGCGGTCGATGCGAAGCCGAGTTCATCGCTCTGGCAGCGCCGGCGCAGGTCAGCCACGGACAGCTCGCGCGCGGCGGTCATGCTCCAATCATCGCAACATCGTGGATTCCCAGCAGCATCGCTGCCCACGGTATGGCCGCGGGCGGGTACCTTGCATCGGCATAGGCCCGCACGGTTTCTCCGTGCCCGCGCCCACCACGGGCCGACGGCGACGCGTAGTTAGCCGCATCCGGTCCGCGGAAAACATCGCTGACGCGCGGCCGTGGCGGCGCGTAGGTTCGGCTGACCGAGGATCGGAGCACACCATGAACGCCACCCGGGAGCTGGCCCCCGAGGTCTGGGGCGAGTATCTGGAAGCCGTCAACCGAGAACTCGACGGCGCCGAGATCTCCATCGAGATCGCTGCTCAGGACCGCGAGCCACGGCGCGAGGTTGAAAGTCTTGCCCTGCAGGTGATCACCTATGACCGTCATGACGATGTCTTCATCGTCGCGGGCGCACGTGGGGGCCCGCGACTGCCGTCCGTGCTGCGCCATCTCGTCGACCACCCGGAGCGGATCGTCGTCGACAGCCACACGCTCCTGGCGCCGATGATGATCGCCGTCGACGGAGGCGACGGGGTCCGCACGGTCATCCGCATCCGGCGCCAGCCCGAGTTCACCGGCTAGTGCCGGTGCTCACCGCCGCCGTCGACCTCCATTGCCACATCCTGCCCGGGCTCGACGACGGCGCCCGCGACGTCGACGACGCCGTGGCGATGGCGCGTCAGGCCGAGGAGGACGGCATCGCGGCCGTCTGCGCCACGCCGCACATCCGCCGCGACCACGACGTCCGGATCGCCGAGCTTCCGGAGCGGGTGCTGCAGCTCAGGGCGGCGATCACCGCCGCAGGCGGGAGCACGCAGATCCTGCCCGGAGGGGAGGTGGCCGCCACCGCTGTCGACGGCCTCGACGATCGCGAACTGGCCGCGGTCTCGCTGGGCGCGGGGCGCCGCTGGGTGCTGCTCGAGCCCGCTCCCGGGCCGCTCGATGAGAACGTCGAACGCGCGGTGGCCGAGCTCGACCGACGCGGCTTCCGCGTCATCGTGGCTCATCCCGAGCGGCACCTCACGGAGGATCTCGTTGAGCGCCTGCGGCGCGTCATCGCCCGCGGGGCGCTCGTTCAGGCCACCGCGGCATCGATGACGGATGCGGCCTCGGCCTCCGGCATGGCCGTGCTCGCCGGGGCCGGGGTGATCCACCTACTGGGCAGCGATGCGCACTCCTCGCGGTTCGGCCGGCCGGTGGCGCTCACCGCGGCGATAGATGCTCTGGCGGGAGTAGCGCTCACAGCCAGCCACCTGGACTGGGTCGCCCGCCGCGCGCCCACCGCGATCGTGGCCGGCGAGGATCTTCAACCGCCGTTCTAACGTCGCGACCGCGCGGCGCCGGCGTCCGGCGTCAGCTGGTCAGCGGCTGGTGCGCGATCCGCGGCACGAGCGCCTCGACGGTGTCTCGGCGCCCCGTCCCGAGGCCGTGCCGGAGGAAGTTTCCCGTACCCGCCGCTGCCCCGAGCAGCAGCGCCTCGGGCAGCGGTTGTCCGCGGGCCAGTCCCGCTGCCAGCGCTCCGGTCATCGCGTCGCCGCAGCCCTCGCGGAAGCCGTGGGGAAATTCCGGCGGCACCAGCTCGGACGGCCCACTCCGCTCGTCGAGCAGGAGGATCGGCGAGCCGGCGCGGGTCACCACGACGCAGTGCGCACCCGCCTCGATCAGTCTGCGGGCCGCGTCCACGGCGCGTGGTCCGTCGACCGGGCCGCACACGTACTCGGCCAGCTCCCAGTCATTGAGCTTGACGACGGTCGGTCCGAACGGGAGCGTCTGCTCGAGCCGCGGGCTGGAGAGGTCCACGACGACGCGGACGCCCGCCGCCCGCACGTTGGCCGCCACCGTCGCATAGAGCTCCTCGGGGATGCCACTGGCCGGAAACGGGTTGCAGATCACCAGTAGGCCGCTGGCCAGTGCGCTCGCGCAGGTGGCCGCGACGAGGTCGTCGAGCTCGTGCCGTCGCGGCGCGGGGCGGAGTGCACGCGCGAGCGTTCGGCGCTCGCCTCCACGGCGATCGACCACGTAGCTGCCGCTCGAGCCCTCCGTGCGCACGAGCCGCAGCTCGCCTCCGATCCGCTCGAGTAGCGGCGAGAGCGTGTCGCCGGTCTCGCCGCCGATGAAGCCGCACAGGATCGGCGTGGCGCCGAGCTCGGCCGCCATGCGCGCCACCCACACTCCCTGCCCGGCGGCGTGGAGATGCACGTCGTCCTCCTCGCCGCGCCGCTCGATGGTGATGCTCAGCAGCGGGTCTGGGCCGAACACGGTCAGCGTGGGAGCCCCGGTCACCGGGAGTGCAGATGATGAGGTCGACGACATATCGCGCCGGCTCCCATCGTGATGGTGCGTGCCGGGCCGCGCATCGGGAGATGTCCACAGCCCGCACGTTCGCGCGCGGGATAGCCTCCGTAGTTGCCCCCCTGCAACCGCGCCGTAGGTTGCCGCAGCAGGTTGGCAGCTTTGTCCCCTAGCTGTCCGGGGCGGCCGTCCCTACCGTCCTCTGCATGCCGGAGCGCTCATCGCGTGTCGTGGCCGAGATGCGGCCGCGCCGGCGCAGCCCGTCCACCGTGGAGGTCGTGCTCGCCGAGGAGCACGAGTCGATGCGCCACGCGCTGCGCGCCGTCCTCGACGCCGATCCAGACATCCGGGTTGTCGCCCAGGCCGCAGAGATCACGCGTGCCGTGATGCTGGTCCACAGCTACCGCCCGGACGTGCTGGTGATGGACCTGCGGATGACCAGTGGCTCGACGCTGACCGCGGTTCGACAGCTGCGTGAGGATGCGCCAGACACCAACGTGGTGATCATCACCATGGGCGACGGACACGGGTTCGTCAGTCCGGCGCGCGCAGCCGGCGCGGTCGGCTTCGTGCTGAAGGACCGCGCCGACTATGACCTGGTGGAGGCGGTGCGCCGCGCCGCCAAGGGCGAGGTCTTCACGAGCCCGCGAGCGGCCGCGAGCTCGTGAGGCAAGCGCCGTCGGGCGTCGTCAGCTCGACTTGCTCGCGGTGCTGCGGGTGCGCGACGCCGTGCCGCTCCCCGCCGACCGCGCGGTCGTCTTCGCCGCGGTGCGCTTAGCCGCGCTGCGGGCGGGCGTCTTGCTCGCGCTACGGGAGGCGGCCCCTGCGGTCGTGCTCTTTGCCGCTGTGCTCTTGGCCGGCGCGCGCTTGGCGGTGGTGCGCTTGGCCGCCGTGCTGCGGCCGGCGCTCGAACGGGCCGAGGTGCTCCGCCTGGCGGTGGTGCTCCGGCTGGGCGTCACCGTGTCACGCAGCTTGTCGAGATCCTTCAGCAGCGTCTTGTTCGTCCGCGACGCGTCGCGCTGAAGCGTCCTCAGCGCTGCAGCGACGTCCTTGTACGCCGTCTTGACGTTGCGGCCCAAGTCATTGCGCATCACCGTCAGGGCGTCGTTCGCTTCCGTCAGCGCCCTGTCGAACTTCGCCGCAGCGGCTTCGACCTCCTTGCGCGTGATCGGGCCGCTTGGAGCGGACGGGATGGCCTTGCGAACGGTGCGGCGGGCGGACGGCTTCTTGGCGGCGGGCATGCTGGTCTCCTTGTCGAGCTGTCGCTGGAAGTGGAAAGGGAAGGCGAGACGCGCGTGGGTGTCAGGCACAGTCTCTTGTCGCGGCTAGCTTACGCACCCACGGCGAACCGAGGCAAGCGATACACAAACGCTCACCTTTGGCGGCGGCGTTTCTACGGATTCGCACGGCACTCCACTACGGATGTCGCCGCGTCGCGTTCGGCTTACGGTGAGGAGCAATCGTCAAGGAGCGCCTCATGTTCGACAACGTCCTCGTTGGCTACGACGGAACCGCCCGGTCAGACGACGCCGTTGCCCTCGCATCGCTGATCGCTTCGAGTGGCCGTGGTCACATCACCGCGGTCTGCGTGTACTGGTACCTGCCGACCGGTGGCGACGCGGGCGCCTCCTACGCGGGGCCCGACATGAGACCCGGCGATCTCGAGGAGGCGGTAGCGCGGATCGCCGAGCAGTACGACGGCATCGTCGACGTGCAGTCGGTGGCCAACCCCTCCTCACCGCGCGCGCTTCAGGAGCTCGTCGAGAGCGAGGACTTCGATCTCGTCGTCGTCGGTTCGACGGGGCGCGGAAAGTTCGGCCGCACGCTGCCGGGGACGACTGCGGACCGGCTGCTGCACGGCTCCCCCTGTCCGGTGGCCGTCGCACCCGTCGGCTTCCGTGATCGCGCCCCTGAACGGCTCGGTCACATCGGTGCGGCGTACTGTCCGGAGCCCGACGCACAGCCTGCGCTCGAGGTCGCCGCGGAGCTTGCCCGGGAGACGGGCGCCGAGCTCGAGGTCATCTGCGCCTTCGACGGGGCTGCGGTCGAACGCATCCGCTACGGGGCGCTGGGCGTCGGCGAGGTGGTTGTCGACGCACGCGAGTCCGCCGCCACCGACCTCGAGGAGGCGGTGCGCGTGCTTGAGCCCGGCACCCCGGTCCACACCCACCTGCTCGACGGGGCCGCGGCCGATGTGCTCACCGAGCAGGCGGCCGACCTCGATTTGCTGGTCCTCGGTTCTCGCGGTTACGGGCCGGTCGGACGAGTGCTGCTAGGGAGTGTCTCGCACCGGCTGATGCTGCAGTCGACCGCGCCGCTGCTCGTCGTGCCGCGGGCGGCGGGGCTGGCTCGGCACGCCGCTAGCGGTGGCCGGACGCTGATCCCGGCCTGACGCAGTTCGCGCGCCGGCTCGCTGCCCGCCGAGCACCCTCAGCACCAGCAGGTAGACGATCGGGATCACCGGCGCCAGCACAACTGCTCGCAGCCACGGCGCTGCCGCGTCCGAGCCTGCGCCGAGCGTGTGCACCACCGCGAGCACCCACACGACCGAGGTCGCCCGGTGGAGCTTGCGCCAGCGGCGCGCGCCGACTCGGCGGCGCAGGTAGAAGCTCGGCCCGAGCAGGAGCGCCAGGTAGCCGGCGATGATCCCCAGGCCCGTGAAGGTGGGGCGGTAGCCGATGGCGAACGGCACCGTGATCCCGCGCAGTCCCGGATTCAGCCATCCGTCTCCGAGCAGGGATGCGCCGTGGATGGCGATCGCCACGAGCGCGATCAGCGCGACGTGCTCGTGCAGTCGGATCACGGCTCGCTTGACGGCTGGGCGGCGCAGGACCTTCGCGGCCATCGCCAAGCCCATCATCACCGAGAGCGAGATCAGCACCAGTGCGACCACGCCGGAGGCGCGGCTGACCAGCCACCAGATCACGTGGAGGGGCGCCTGCTTCACGCGACTCCCGCCCGCGGCGTGGCCAGGTTGCCCGCGCGCGTGGGAAGCGGGCCGACCGGCTCGGCCTCACCGCTGTCGTGGATGATGACGCCACCGCGGCCGGCGAGCACCTCGCGCGCGCCCTCGGCGCCGAGCAACAGCGCCATCTTGGACAGCGTCTCGGCCTCGAGCGCCGTGGATCCGAGCGCCGTCACTCCGATCAGTCCGGTCCAGGCCGGCGCTCCCGTGCTCGGGTCGAGCAGGTGGTGGGCGAAGCGGCCGCTCGCGTCGCGCCAGATGCGGACGTTGAGGCCGGAGGTGGCCACACCGCCGCTCGAGAGCCGCAGCGTGCCGACCGACGAGCCGGTGAGCGGATGCTCGACGTCGATCTCGTATGGCTCCAGGCGGGCCCCCACGCCGCCGATTGCGATGTCACCGCCGCAGTCGACGAGGAAGCGCGTGTACCGGCCGAGCCGATGGGCCACGGCATCGGCGCACAGGCCCTTGCCGGTGCCCCCGGTGTCGAGCATCACGCCTGGAGGGCGGGAGATCGTGCCCGCCTGGTCGTCGACCTCGATCTCGCGCCAGCGAGACTCGGGGTTGGGCCGGGCCGGCCGGCGCGTCGGTGCGCCACGCAGCGCCTCCGGCAGCGACGCCGGGCGGGCTCCGTCCATCGACGCCCGGTAGCCGGTGCGTTCGAGCGCCTTGACGAGGGTCGGGTCCAGCAGGCCCTCGCTGCGCTCCGCGGCCCACAGCCCGGCGCGCGCCGCTGCCCGAAGCAGCGGCGACGCCGGTACGACGTGGCGCGGATCTCGATTGAGGGCGGTGAGCTCGCTGTCGTCTCGGAACCGCGACAGCCGGTACCCGAAGTCGAATACGAACTCCCGCTCGCGATCAGCAGCATCGAGCGGCGGTGGGGTGCCGGCGACGAGGCCGGCACCGATCAGCAGCCGAATGTCGCTTCCCATCGTGTGGAACGTGTAGTCGAGTTCCTCGCTCATGGCACGGCTCCGGATCAGGACGTCCGGGTGCTCACCGGCGCGGGCGCCGCCGAGCCGCTGCTGGACACCGACTGGCTCACCGAGGTGCCTCCACCGCCACCGCCCGCCGGCCCGCGCACCGTCTCGATCACGCGGGTCTCATAGACACGGCGCAGCACGACGACCGGCTTGTGCGCGGTCCGCGGAGCGGGTCCGCGCAGCTCGCCGGCCAGCAGCGCGAGCACGACGAGGAAAGCGGCGCAGGACAGCAACCACACCGTGAACCGGTCCGGTCCGGAGGCCGAACGGCCCCCGGACCTGTTGCGGCGTGCGGCGGGCGTGAGATGTTCAGTCGCCGCCGCCATCGCCACCCTCGCCGCCGCCCTTGCTGCCGCCGCTCGAGCGCGTGGTCACCGGCGCGGTGCTGTGGGATCCTGAGCCGCTGCTCGAGCCGCTGGTCCGCGTTGCCACCGGCGCCGTGCTGTGCGAGCCGCCCGTGGAGCCGGAGCCGTGAGATCCGCTGGAGCGCGTAGCAACCGTGCCGCTGCCGCCTCCCGAGCCGCCGGCGTACACGGCCGAGCCGCCCGCCGCGTGACCGCTTGAGCGGGTGACTGCGGTGCCGGCGGCTGCCGCGCTGTAGCCGCTCGAGCTTGCGTGAGATCCGCTCGCTCCGGTGCGCGCGGACCGGCTACCGCCCGGGTGGTGGCCGCCGGTCGCCACGACGCCACTCGGATGCGGGGAGTTCCCCGCGCTCTCGTGCTTGATCACGTGGATCGTCCGGCGGATGACCTGCGTGCGGTATTGGACCGCGGGTGACCGCGCCGCGAGCACGGCTGCAGGCCGATCGGATGGCCGCAGTGAATATGCGGCCAAGCCGCCGGCGGCGACCGCCGCAAGGGCGGCCAAGGTTCGTGAGTACGTCCTACGCATTCCCGTCCTCCGGGTCGTTGGGGGTCGGGTGGCACTGTGCCGGGGGGCCGGTGAGGGGGCTGCCAAGGCGAGGTAAAGCTTTGGCAAAGGTGACGGCCCTCTTACGCGCAGTACACCGTTCCTTTGCCAAGAGTCGGCACGCTATGCGCATGACCTTGAATCAAACACACGGTACCGTCATCGCGGGAGGGGGCCTGGCGGGGCAGCGCTGCGCGGAAACGCTGCGCCGGCGCGGCTACGACGGGCGCCTGCGGGTCGTATGCGGCGAGCCCGACCGACCGTACGATCGTCCGCCCCTCTCGAAGGAGATCCTCGCCGGCGCGCGTGCCGGCGACTCGCTCTCGTATCGGCCGGCGTCCTGGTATGAGGACAATGACGTCGAGTTGCTCGGCGGGGTGAGCGCGGCCGGACTCGACCTCGCCCGGCGCCGGCTCGAGCTCTCCGATGGCTCGGCGCTCAGCTACGACTCGCTGCTGATTGCCACCGGGAGCCGCCCGCGTGAGCTGCCTCTGCTCGCTGGCCGGGACAACGTCTCGGTGCTGCGCAGCGTCGGCGATGCCGAGGAGCTCCGCGACGTCCTGCGTGGTCGTCCGCGCCTCGCGGTGATCGGAGCCGGCTTCATCGGGCAGGAGGTCGCCGCCAGCGCGCGCGGGCTCGGCTGTGAGGTGACGATGATCGAGGCGGCCGACGTGCCGTTGGAAGCGATCCTCGGCGCGGAGCTCGGCGACTGGTTCACGCGGCTGCACACCGACGAGGGCGTCGAGGTGCTGACCGGACAGACGGTGACCGGCGTGCGCGGGAACGGTCGCGTGGAGAGCCTCGTGCTCTCCGGCGGTCGCGAACTGGCCACCGACCACGTCCTCGTCGGCATCGGCGTCGACCCAGACGTCGGCTGGCTGAATGGCTCAGGGCTCCGGATCGACCGCGGCGTGCTCGCCGACGCCCACGGCCACACCAACGCGGAGCACGTGTTCGCGGCCGGGGACGCCGCGGCGGCGTACGACCCCCGCGTCGGCGATCACGTCCCCGGTTCGCATTGGGAGCAGGCGGCTCGGCAGGGCATGCGCGCCGCCGACGCGATGCTCGGCCGGACCGGACCTCCGGCGCCCGTGACGAGCTTCTGGACCGACCAGTACGGCGTGCGCGTCCAGTACCTCGGGCACGCCCGGCTCGCCGACGCGGTCAGCTTCGACGGAGATCCCTCAAGCCGGAGCTTCCAAGCCACGTTCAAACGTGCCGGACGACCAGTCGCCGCGCTGCTCGTCGGCCGTCCCCAGTCCCTCCCCGCGGCACGCAAACTCATCGAAAGCGAGAGGACCCCACATGAGCTACATGGTTGAGATCGACGAGGCGGCGTGCCTCGCCCACGGAGACTGCACCGACATCGCGCCCGACGCCTTCGAGCTCGACGAGGTTGTCCGCGTCGTGGGCACGGCGCCTGACGACGTGCTGCTCGAGGCCGCGGAGAGCTGCCCGAGCACGGCCATCCGCATCCTCGACGGCGCGACCCGCGAGCAGATCTACCCCTGACGGGGGCGATCAGTCATCGCGGGGGCGATCAGTCATCGCGTCCGCCACCGCCCGAGCCGCCACCACCGTTCGAGCCGCCACCACCGCCCGAGCCGCCACCGTTGTCCTCACCACCGGTGGACGTCGAACGGGTCGGTGCCCGCGCCGAACCGGCCGACGGTGCCGCGGGCGCCGGTGCGGCGCGCGTCGTCGCCGGTGCCGAGGCAGGGGCGGTGCCGCTGTAGGCAGGAGGGATCGTCGGCGACGCCGTCGATGACGTCCCGCTCCGCGCCGCCGCGGCACGGCGCTGCGGCCCGCGTGCCGGGCGGTGGGGCGGCGGCTGCGTGCGCTCGGCGACCGGCTCCGCCGGAGCGAGGTGGCTGGCCACCGACAGCGGCTCCGAGGACAGTCCGATGCGCTGACCGGCCAGCTGACTGGCCGACCAGGCGATCGCCGCGGTGGCGGCGATGCCGAGCAGCGCGGCGAGGGTGGTGAGCACGGCCCGGCGGGTCATGGAGCGAAGCTAGCGACCGGGCGGTTAAGCACGGGCAAAGGGGGGCTCTCCGGGGACCGGGTGCGAGCGGGTGGGCAGCGACAGCCGGGCCGTCGTTCCGCCGCCGGGGCGATCGTCGAGGCACACGTCGCCGCCCCACTCGCGGGCCAGCTCACGGGCGATCGAGAGTCCGAGCCCGCTGCCGGGCGGACCGGACCGCCCGGCCCGACCGCGGCGGAAGCGCTCGAACACCATCTCGCGCTCCTCGGGCGGGATTCCGTCTCCATGGTCGCACACCTCGATCGCTCCCGGCGTGCTGCGGATGGTCACCTCGGATCCTGCCGGGGAGTACCGCAGCGCATTCTCGAGCAGGGCATCGAGAGCCCGCTCGACGTCGGCGCGGCTGCCCCAGGCAAGCTCCGGGGCTCCGGCCGTCTCGTGCCTGAGGGTGATCCGCTGCTCAGCGGCCTGGGCCCGCCAGCGCTCGGCCGTCGAGACGGCCACATCCTGCAGGTCGACCGGACCTCCGACGGTCTGCCGCTCGCCCGCGCGGCTCAGCACGAGCAGTTCCTCCACGGTATGGGCGAGCCGGTCGACCTCGCCCATCGCGGCATCGATCTCGCCGGCCGCCGGGCCGGCACCGACCGCACGAGCCTCCTCGAGCCGCAACCTCAGTCCCGTCAGCGGCGTGCGCAGCTGGTGGGAGGCGTCGGCCACGAACTCTCGCTGGGCGTCGAGCAGGCGTGAGACGCGGTCGGTCATCTCGTTGAACGACCGGGCGAGTGATCGCTGCTCGCGGCTGCCTTCGAGCTCGGCGCGTGCCTGAAGATCGCCGCGGGCCACCCGCCGCGCGACCGCCTCGAGGCGCTTCAGCGGCCGGCTGACGCCGCCGGCGATGACCGCGCCGGCCAGCAATCCGAGCGTGAGCACGATCAGCGCGATCAGCCCCAGCCCCAGCTCGACCCGCTGCACCGCCGAGCGCAGCGCCGCGACGCTCTGGGTGATCCGCACGGCCCCCACCGGCGAGCCGTGACGGATAATCGGCACGGCGGTGGCGAGGATCTCCTGACCGAGCGTCTTGGACGCGCGCTGGACCTGAACCTGATGGCCGGCCAGCGCGGCGCCGATTTCCGGCCGGCTCTCGTAACTCGCACCCACTTGCGTCGGTCCCGCCGAGTCGGCCAGCACGCCGCCCTCGCTGCCCACGATCAGCACGCGGCCGCGCACCGACCGGGCCGCGGTGCGGCTCAGCGTCTGCAGGTTTCCGCGCTGCGACGGGGCGAGCAGGTCGGCGGCGGTGGCTGCGACGAGGTCGGCCTGGGCCTGCGCCTGCGTCCGGACTTCGGCGTTGACGCGGGCGCGCAGGTTTACGGCGAGGGGGACGCCCAGCGCGACAATGGCCAGCAGCAGAACGTAGGCCAGCGCCAGCAGAAGCCTCAGGCGGAGGGTCAAAGCAGGCCTTACGGCTGGCCCTCCTCCGCGCCGGCGAGGCGGAAACCCACACCTCTGACCGTATGAATGAAGCGCGGAGCCGCTGGCTCGTCACCGAGCTTGCGTCGCAGCCAGGCGATGTGCACGTCGAGCGTCTTGGTCGATCCGAACCAGTTGAGATCCCACACGTCGGACATCAGCTCCTCGCGGGTCACCACGCGGCCGGCGTCGTGAGCCAGCCGCGCCAGCAGATCGAACTCCTTGCGGGTCAGCTCGAGCTCGTTGTCCGCCATCCAGGCGCGGCGGGCGCCGAGGTCGATGCGCAGCTCCATGACCGAGATCTCCTGCGGCGGCTCGGCGCCACCGCGGCCGCGACGGAGAACGGCCCGGATGCGGGCCACGACCTCGCCGGTGGCGAATGGCTTGACGACGTAATCATCCGCGCCGAGTTCGAGCCCCACCACCCGGTCGGTCACGCTGCCACTCGCCGTCACCATGATGATCGGCACATCGGAGTCCATGCGCAGTCGCCGGCACACGTCGCGACCGTCGGCGTCGGGCAGTGCGAGGTCGAGCAGCACCACATCTGGGTGCACCTCTGCGACCTTCGCCAGCGCCTCGGCGCCCGTGCGGGCGATCGTGGGACGAAAGCCGCTCCGCGCCAGGGCGCTGGCGAACGGCTCGGCGATCGACTGCTCGTCCTCGACCAGCAGAACGCTGGGCCCGGAGGGCGCGCCCGGCGCTGAAGCGGTTGTCTGGTCCCAAGACATCTCGCGACCTACACCGTACACATGCCGTCCTGCGGCACTTATGCACGGAGCCGCGACGCGTCGCAAAAACGGCCGGAAGACCGCGATGTTCGCTTGATGCCGGGAGGACCCAGGACTCTCTAGAATGGGGTCAGGCCAGCTCGTGACCAATCTTGTCGGAATGACACTGGATGCTGAGCGGCTTCGCAGATTGATCGAGGCGGGGGGCGCGGTCGTCGCGGAGCGCGAACTGGAAGGAATCTTCCAGCGGCTGCTTGACGTCGCACGCGAGCTGACCGGCGCGCGGTACGCGGCCATCGGTGTGCTCGATCAGACGCGCGAGGGGCTGGCAGACTTCATCACCGCGGGCATCGACCCTGAGGCGCACAGCCTGATCGGCGATCTTCCGCGCGGTCGCGGGGTGCTCGGGCTGCTGATCTCCAAACCCCGCCCCCTGCGGCTCGCCGACGTGGGAAGCCACATCCGCTCCTACGGCTTCCCTCCCGGTCATCCCACGATGGGGAGCTTTCTTGGCGTCCCGATCATGATCCGCGGAGAGGCGTGGGGCAACCTCTATCTCACCGACAAGCCCGAAGCGGAATTCGATGAGTCCGATGAGGAGATCGCCTCGGTGCTCGCGTCCTGGGCGGCGATCGCAGTCGAGAACGCCCGGCTCTACAAGGAGACCGAAGAGCGGCGCGCCGAGCTCGAGCGCTCGGTACGGGCGCTCGAGGCGACGTCCGAGATCGCGCGGGCGGTCGGTGGCGAGACGCAGCTGTCCCGGGTGCTCGAGCTGATCGCCAAGCGCTCCCGCGCGCTCGTCGAGGCCTCGGGCATCGCCATCCTGTTGCTCGACGGGGACCGATTTCTAGTCGCCGCGACGGCCGGCGAAATCCCCCGCGAGATCATCGGCAGCAGCGTGACCCGAGCGGAGTCGGTGGCCGGACGGGTCGTCGCCAGCGGCCAGCCTGAGCGGGTCGGCGACGTCGCCAGTTCGCTGCGCTTTGCGCTGTCCGATCTCGGGGTCAGCGTGACGTCGGGCATGTTCGTCCCGCTGCTGTTTCGTGGCACGAATCTCGGCGTGATCGAGGCCTTCGACCGCGTGAACGGTCCGGAGTTCCGGGCCGAGGACGAGCGGATGCTGCTCTCGGCCGCGGCCAGCGCGGCCACCGCCGTGGCTACGGCGCAATCGGTTGAGCAGGATCGTCTGCGCCGCACGCTCCGCGCCGCCGAGGAGGAGCGACGCCGGTGGGCACGCGAGTTGCATGACGAAACCCTTCAGGGGCTCGGGGGCCTGCGCGTGCTCCTGTCCTCGGCCCGGCGCAGCCAGCAACCCGACGCGCTCCGGGCGACGATCGAGGCCGCGGTCGAGCAGATCGGACAGGAGATCAACAACCTGCGGTCGCTGATCACCGAGCTGCGCCCGGCCGCCCTCGACGAACTCGGGCTCGGGCCCGCCCTCGACGCGCTCTTCAACCGCATGCGAATGCTCCACGGCCTTGAGATCAACGCCGACGTGCAATTGGCCTACGAGGCGGCACCGGCCCCCATGCGGCTCGATCCCGACGTCGAGACGGCGGCCTACAGGCTGATCCAGGAGTCGCTCAGCAACGTGGCCAAGCATGCGCACGCCAACCGGGTCGCCGTCGATGTCGCCGAGCACGAGAACGACATCGCGATCGTTGTGCGCGATGACGGCAAGGGCTTTGAGCCCGGGGCCCCGGCCGAGGGCTTCGGCCTCACCGGCATGCGCGAGCGCGTGGCGCTGCTCGGCGGACACCTCGAGCTCTCGAGCTCGCCGGCCGGCACGACGGTGCACGTCAGCCTGCCGAGCACGCGCGCGATGCGCCAGACCGCCTGACCCAGACCGCCGTAGCTTTCACCCGCGTGTAGTGCGGCCCACTACGGATGCGAGCGACACCCGACGGCCCGCACACTTCTCCGTCATGGCCGCGATCTTCAATCTCAATCATCCAGCGCACGTCGTGCACTGGCACTTCATCACCATCTCGGTTTCCAACGTGGTCGTGCTGGTGCTGATGCTGGTGGTGTTCGCGCTCGCTATCGCGTTGCCGTTCCCCGGCCACGCACGGAAGGGACAATCCTCATGAGTGCGACCGAGGAGCGGTCATGGACCGCCAGGGTGCGAGACCGCGCCGTCGCGTCGCTCCCGCCGGAGAAGCTGCTTGCCGACAAGCAGCCGTCCTATGTCTCGTCGTGGATCTACGTCTTCGGCGTCCTCTCGCTGGCCTCACTCGCCACGCTCATCGGCTCCGGGACGATCCTCTCGCTCAAGGGCCCGACCTGGTGGCACTTCACCGGCATCGGGCACTTCTTCAACAGCATCCACCTCTGGTCCGTCGAGCTGTTCTTCTTCTTCATGGTCATCCACCTGTGGGGCAAGTTCTGGATGGCGGCGTGGCGCGGCGGTCGTGTCCGCACATGGGTGACGGGTGCGGTCACCTTCCTGATCGCCATTCCCTGCGCGCTCACCGGGTACGTCTCCCAACAGAACTTCGACGCTCAGTGGATCTCCACCCAGGCCAAGGACGCGATGAACGCTGTCGGTGCCGGGGCGTTCTTCAACCTGACCAACTTCGGGCAGATGTACAGCTGGCACATCCTGCTGCTTCCCCTGGCGGTGGTCGCGCTGGTCGTGGGTCACGTGCTCCTGGTCCGCAAGCACGGGGTGGTCCCGCCGTTTGAGCTCCAGCCCGCCACGGCGCCGGTCGTCGCCAATGCGACAGCTGGCGACGGGGCACCGCGCGTCGACGACGGCACGGACGCCGGCTCATGAGCCTTCGTGAGCGCCACAAGCGCGAGAACGAGGCGGCGCGTACCTGGACCGGCGCATACCGCCCCTACGATCTGGTCAAGGAGTTCACCATCGCGCTGGGCGTGGTCGTGGCGTTCTCGATCGTGTTGACGATCCTGTTCTCCTCCCCCGACGATCCGCCCAGCACGATCAAGACGTGGTCGCGCACCAACCCCGTCGACTTCGTCACCACCGCGGTCTCTGAGCTCGACGGCTCCAGCGGCCTCGCGGGCTACGGACCGCCGTACAACCACAACGCCGACGGACAGCACATTGCGTTCCTGTATCCGCAGAAGTGGCTGGGCGTCTCGCACCCGATCGACACCGCCAAGGACTTCGTTATCGACCCGCTGCGCGCGATCCCCCAGTCGCCGCTGCTCCAGGCCGCGGTGAGCTTCTACCAGGCGGCGCCGGCCAAGCTTCAGACCGCGTGGACCGACGCCTACACCAAGGCGGTGGGCAACGCCAAGGCGACCAGCACCGGCGCCGTCGCGCTCCCTGCCGGGAGTTACGGACCGGTGGCGCCGATGATGAACGCGCTGCTCAGCTTCGCCCAAAGCGGCGGGCTCGACGGCCAGCTGCTCACCAGCCGGCAGTTCTACAACACCGACTACACCAAGCCGCTGCTGTTCATGGCCGACGGAGCGGTCCTGTCCGATCGCGCGCAGATCCAACATCTGCTCGGCGATCAGTGGGGGATGATGAACGAGACCGGCAGCTTCCCCGGCCAGGTCTGGCTGTGGCTCTACACATTCTGGTACCAGATCAAGCCGTTCAACGGCCACGCGCCGATCCTCGGCGATTGGTCGGCCAACGCCGACATCGCCGTGATGGCGGTGATGGGCGTACTGAGCCTCGCCTTCATCCTCATCCCGCTGCTCCCCTTGATCCGCGACATCCCCCGCTGGATCCCGATCTACAAGCTGATCTGGCGCGACCACTACCGCGAGTCGAACTGACCCGGCGTCCGCTGCTCGCACGGGCGGGCAGCGGTTAGCATCACGGCATGGGCGAGCCTCAGCGAGTCGTCGTGGCGGGCGGCGGCCCGGCCGCGATCGAGGCGCTGCTGGCGCTGCGCGAGTTGCTCGGGGACGCGGCCTCACTCGAGCTCGTCGCCCCCGACCGAGACCTTGTGGTGCGCGCCTACGATGTGCTCGCGCCGTTTCATTACGGCCATGAACACCACTATCCGCTGGCCACGATCTGCTCGGACCTCGACGTCGAACTTGTCCGAGAGCGTCTTGCCAGCGTCGATGCGACGGAACAGACGATCAAGACGTCTGCGGGCGCGCGGCGCTCCTTCGACGCGCTGATCGTCGCCGTCGGAGGACGCGAGCTCGGCACCCTGGCGGGAGCGATGCAGTTCCGCGGAGCGCGGGACGCCGCCGCCCTCAGGGCGCTCCTGCTCGAGGCGCATTCCGGCCGCCATCGCCGCGTGGCCTTCGTCGTGCCCGGGGGCCACACCTGGCCACTGCCGCTGTACGAGCTCGCGATGCAGACGGCAGGGTGGCTCGCCGAGCGGCACATCGACGTGCCGCTGACCGTCGTCTCCCCCGAGAGCCTGCCGCTGGCGGCCTTCGGCGGCGAGGTGAGCGCGCAGATCTCGGCGCTGCTCGACGAGCACGGCATTCAGTTCCTCAGCGCCCGCGCCGTCCGCCAGGAGCATGGACGGCTGCTGCTCGCCGGTCGGGAGTCCCTCGACGTTCATCTCGCGATCGCCCTCAGCCGCCTCGGCGGGCCGTCGATCCCCGGACTCCCGCACGACCCCGAGGGGTTCCTGCCCGTCGACGAGCTCGGGCGGGTGTCGGGGGCGTCCGGCGTGTTCGCGGCCGGCGATGCCACCGACTTCCCGATCAAGCAGGGGGGCCTGGCCACCCAGCAGGCCGACGCCATCGCCGAGGCGATCGCGGCGCAGGCCGGTGCGGCGATCGAGCCGAGTGGGTTTCGCCCCGTGCTCCGCGCGGTGCTGCTCACCGGCACGCAGACGCGCTACATCGAGGCCGAGCTCGGAGAGGGCGGTATCACCTCGACGGTCAGCACCTCGCCACTCTGGCCCCACTCGAGCAAGGTCCGCGGTCGGCTGCTTGCCCCCTATCTGGACGAGCTCGACGAGCGCCGCGTCAGCGACTGGAGCGACCCGCAGCACGAGGACCATCCGTAGTAACTACTGACAGCCGGTCGTAGCGCCGACGGATGACCCCCCGAGCCGCGATTCGTAGCCTCGCGCGGTGTCGACGCGGCTGAGAAACCGCTCCGGAGGGGCGGTGCGGGTGATCGTGGCCGGCGGCGGGATCGCCGGTCTCGAGGCGCTGATCGGCCTGCGGACGCTGGCCGGTAACCGAGTGGAGATCGAGCTCATCTCACCGGAGCGGTTCTTCGCCTGGCGGCCGCTGACCGCGCATGCCGCGTTTGGCGGCTCGTCCGGGCCTGAGCTCGAGATTCCACAGCTCGCTCGTGCCATGGGCGCGTCCTGCACGATTGGCGAGCTCGGCAGCGTCGATGCCGAGGCCGGAGAGATCACGCTGGCTGACGGCGAGCGCAGGGCCTTCGACGTGCTGCTGGTGGCGGCCGGAGCTCGGCCCGAGGAGTTGATTTCGGGCGCGATCACCGTCGGCCTCCCTCGCGGCACGCAGCGTCTCCACGCGCTGCTCGAGGAAGCCGAGAGCGGCAGCGTCTCCGAGATCGTGTTCGCCACGTCCTCAACGTCGGTGTGGCCGCTGGCGATCTACGAACTGGCGATCATGACCGCCGGCCGACTGCGCGGCGTCGCCGGTGTGTCGCTGACGCTGCTGACGCCGGAGCCGGCTCCGCTCTCCATCTTCGGTGGCCGCGCGAGCGGCGCTCTGCTCGAGGAGCTCGAGCACCACGGCATCCATTTCGTCGGGGGCGTCAGCGCGCAGGAGGTGGTGTGGGGGGAGCTCGTCGCCCTTCCCGGCATGATGCACATCCAGGCCGACGCCGTGGTGTCGCTGCCGCGGCTGCGTGGACCGGCGATCGAGGGCCTGCCGGCCACCTCGGAGGGCTTCATCCCGATCGACGTGCACGGGCTGGTCCGCGGGTTGACCACCGTCTACGCCGCCGGCGACGCGGTCGATTTTCCGGTCAAGCACGGCGGTCTGTCGGCCCAGCAGGCCGACGCGGCGGTCGAGGCGATCGCCGCCCGGGTCGGCGTGCCACTGAAGCCCGCGCCATTTCACCCGCTGCTCCGTGGGCTGCTGCTCGCCGGGCAGCGGCCGCGCTACTTCGAGGGTGTGTGGACCGCCGAGGGGAGGCTGAGTCCGGATCGCGACAGCGTGGCCAGCAGCAGCTTCGAACCCCTCTGGTGGCCCCCGGTGAAGATTGCCGGACGCTATCTGGCCCCGTTCTTGAACGGCGATTCCGTGCGTCTCCCGGCGCCTCCCCGCGGGGTTCCGGTGTCCGTGGAACTGGCTCCAAAGCCACCGCCGATGGCCGCCTCCGGGGGCGGCACCTCCGTGTCATGACCGCATGATGACCGCGATCCACGTTATCTTGCCCACCGATGGACGAGGAAGCAGCAGCGGGCGAGCCCATCACGATCGTCATCGCGGATGACCATCAGGTGGTCCGCGCCGGCTTGAGATTGCTACTCGAGGCCGAGGACGGCTTCGAGGTTGTCGCCGAGGCCGGTGACGTCCCCACCACGGAGCGTCGCCTCAACGCGTACAAGCCGCGCGTGCTGATTCTCGACCTCAACATGCCCGGCGAATCGAGCCTCCCGGCGATCCCGCGCATGCGCGAGGCGGCGCCGGACACCCAGATCGTGGTGCTGACCATGCAGAACGATCCCGCCTTTGCGCGGGAGGCGCTGCGAGCCGGGGCGATCGGCTACGTGCTCAAGGAGGCTGCCGACGCCGAGCTCGTTCAGGCGGTCCGGCTCGCCGCCGAAGGTCGCACGTACCTGAACCCCGAGCTGGGTGCGCGGCTGGCCGCCGAGCCGCCCGCGGCCGCCGGACCTCCCGACGACCTGAGCGCGCGGGAGCTCGAGGTGCTGCGGATGATCGCCCTCGGTCACACCAACGGCGAGATCGCCCAGTCCCTCTACCTCAGCGTGAGGACCGTCGAGTCTCATCGCGCACACATCCAGCAGAAGACGCGCCGCACAACGCGGGCCGAGCTCGTCGCCTACGCCCGCGAGCACGGTCTGCTGTAGACAGGCTCAGGCCGGGCGCGGCGCGCCGGTCCCGATTCCTACCCGCGCCCCGCCCCGACTCTTACCCGCGCCCGGGCGAGCGGCCGATCTCGTAGCGCTTGGCCGGCAGTGACGCGGACTTGGGCACCGGCATCAGGCCGGCGCGCGCGGCGGCGGCAGTGTGGGCGCCGCTCTTCGTCCAGGTCACCTTCGCCGGCGCGTAGCGGAGCAGCGCCTTCCACGTCGTCGTGTCGATGGCGCCGGTCGCGAGCAGCCCGTGCACGGTCTGGAAGCGCTCGACCGCCGACATGGTGGCAGGGCCGAAGGTGCCGTCGATCACCAGCTTCTGGCCGGCGCTGTACAGATGCTCCTGCGCCCACACCACGACGTCGCCCTGGGCATGGAGCCCGACGGTGGCCAGGGAGGTGTCCGGCGTGAAGCTGCTGAGCCCACCCACCGGCTGGGAGAGGGCGTGCCACGAGGCGGGGGAGGCCTCCTGCCAGTCCCACCAGCTCACCCCGTCGGCGCCGTAATAGCGTGAGACGGAGCGGAAGCGACGGATCTGGGCCGGCGGTGGCGAGCCGGAGGTCTGCCCGATCGGGTAGATCGGTCGTTGGTAGAGCCGGTTGAACACGTAGGTGTGCGCGAACACCGCGTCGGTCGTGGTGCCGATGTCGTGCCAGTACATCTGGGGCACGTTGTCCTGGGCGCCGCCGGGCCCGAGAAATACCGAGTAGGGGAAGGCCGGGTGATAGTCGATATAGGGGAAGCCGGCCAGCCCGACCAGGAAGCTCGATCCGACGAGCTGCCGCAGCGTCTTGATGTAGGTCTGGGCCTGCACGTACTTGCCCTCGTATTCACCCTCGGCGTCGATCAGCAGGCAGTCGGCGCCGGCACGCGCCGCGTACGCCCCGACCTGCGCCTCGATCATCGGGTTGGTGCCGTACACGTACTGCCAGCCGCACACGCGGAGGCCGTTGGCGTGCAGCGTCGAGACGAGCCGTGGAGTGAACTGCGACCACACGCCGTTGCCGTCACCACTCTTGATCATCACCGTGTTGATGCCGTAGTGGTGCGCGACGGAGATGATCGAGGCCAGGGTGCCGCCGCTCGACTGCGAGATGTACCAGATCCACATGCCCCGTGAGGCAAACGGATTCGGGCGGAGCGCGCCGGCCGACCGGCTCGGGGGACGCTTGCTCGTGTGCGGCTTCGCCTTACCCGAGCCCCCCAGCCCGGCTCCGCCCGACGCCGAATCGGCGCTCTGGGCGGCCAGGGCCACGGCGATTATCGCGATCCCCGCAACCAACAGCGCCCGTTGCCGACGATCCCCCAAGGCCAGGCGCCCGTACCACGGACGGTCCTGCGTCATAGACAAACCACCGTACTCCACAACCCAACGCAGTTCCGCAAGTTTCGGTCCGGGAATGGCTACGCGTGACTGGGAAGTGGGGTTTGGGAGCTGCCAAAGCGCGCCCTCACGGGAAGGCCACGCTTCGACAGCTCGTCCCTGCGGATGGGGCGCGCCCCCAGCCCCCAACCCTACTTACTTGATGAACAAGATCTCGGCGTACTTCGGCAGCGGCCACAGATCGTCGGCCACCACCTTCTCGAGCTTGTCCGCCGCCTCGCGCGCCGCCTCCATGGCCGGGATCACCGTGTCCCGCATGTACTTGGCGTGCTCGAGGCCGTCGTCGTGCGGCTGGTTCTCGCTGAGGTTCGCCGCCTCGAGCCGCTTGAGCGCCTGAACCAGGTCCGAGGTCAGGCCCTCGGAGTCGGAGGCGAGCTCCGCCAGCTGGGCGCCGTGGAGGATGGCCAGGTGCCGCGCTGCCGACGGCAGGAGCATCGTCCGCGCGATCGCCGCCGCCGTCTCCGCCTCGATGTTGAGCTTGGTCACGTACTGCTCGAGGAACACCTCGTAGCGCGACTCGAGCTCACGCGGCGACAGCACGCCGTAGTTGTCGAACAGCGTCTCCGTCTCGTTGGAGATGAGGTAGGGCAGCGCGTCGGGCGTGGCTCGCAGGTTGAGCAGGCCGCGGCTTTCGGCCTCGGCGTGCCACTCCTCGGAGTAGTTGTCCCCGCCGAACACGATCCGCTTGTTGGCGGCATAGCTGCGCTGCAGGATCGGGCGGAGCGCCGCCTCGAGCTCCTGCCCCGACTGCAGGGCGTCCTCGAGTTCCTCGGCGAGGTCGTCGACCGCCTCGGCGGCGATCGTGTTGAGCACCGTGTTGGGGAGCGACAGGGACATGCTCGAGCCGAGCGCCCGGAACTCGAACTTGTTGCCGGTGAACGCGAACGGGCTCGTCCGGTTGCGATCTCCGCCGTGCATCGGTAGCGGCGGCAGCACCGGGGTCCCGAGACCGAGGAAAGACTCCGGCGTCGACTCGCCGGCCTCGCCGCGCTCGATCGCGCCGAACACCTTCTCGAGCTCGGCGCCGAGGAAGATCGAGATGATCGCCGGAGGCGCCTCGTTGGCACCGAGGCGATGATCCTGACCAGGGGAGGCGATCGAGGCCCGCAACAGACCCTGATGCTTGTTCACGGCCTGGAGCACGGCGGCGCAGAAGAACAGGAACTGGAGGTTCTCGTGCGGGGTGTCGCCCGGCTCGAGCAGGTTCTCGCCCGTGTCGGTGCCCATCGACCAGTTGTTGTGCTTGCCCGAACCGTTGACGCCGGCGAAAGGTTTCTCGTGCAGGAGGCAGACGAGCCCGTAGCGGCGCGCGACGTTCTGCAGCACCTGCATCGTCAGCTGCTGGTGGTCCGAGCCGACGTTCGAGTTCTCGAAGATCGGCGCGAGCTCGTACTGGTTGGGCGCAACCTCGTTGTGGCGCGTCTTCACCGGGACGCCGAGCTTGGCCAGCTCACGTTCGGTCTCCAGCATGCAGGCGAGGATCCGCTCGGGGATCGAGCCGAAGTAGTGATCGTCGAGCTCGTGGCCCTTGGGTGGCTTGGCCCCAAACAGCGTCCGGCCGGTGGTGATCAGGTCGGGGCGCTCGAAGTAGTAGTGCTCGTCGATGAGGAAGTACTCCTGCTCGGGCCCGACCGTGGTGAAGACGCGCTGCGCCGCGCTGTTACCGAACAGCCGCAGGGCACGGATCGCCGACTTCGACAGCGCGTCCATGGAGCGCAGCAGCGGGATCTTGTGGTCGAGCGCCTCGCCGGTCCACGACGCGAAGGCGGTCGGGATGCAGAGCAGCGCACCGTTGGGGTTCTCGAGGATGAATGCCGGCGAGGTGGGATCCCAGGCCGTGTAGCCGCGGGCCTCGAAGGTGGCGCGGATGCCTCCGGTGGGGAAGCTTGAGGCGTCCGGCTCGCCCTGGATCAGCTCCTTGCCGGAGAACTCCGCCAGCGCCGTGCCCTCGTCGGTGGGCATGTAGAAGCTGTCGTGCTTCTCTGCCGTGGAGCCCGTGAGCGGCTGGAACCAGTGGGTGTAATGCGTGGCGCCGTTCTCCAGCGCCCACTCCTTCATGGCAAGCGCAACCGCGTCGGCCAGCGAGGTGTCGAGCGACTGGCCGCGGGCGAGCGTCTGCTGCAGCCGGCGGAAAACGTCCTTGGGCAGGCGCTGGCGCTGCACGGCAGGACTGAACACGTTCGCGCCGAATACCTGGTTGTCGGCGACCGTGAGGTCCGGTGCTCCGAGTGCCCCGCCGTTGGGGGCCCACTGCGCTGCGAGAACGTTCTGCTGACGGATGCGAGCCATAGCTTTCATAGTCCTTCCTGTCCGCGCCCGGACGGAAGGCCCCGTCAACAGGCGCGCGTGGGTAATCCTGGTCTGGTGCAGACCTCCAGCGGGGAAGCGTAGGCGACCGTCGCCGAGAGGTCACTATCCCAATGTCCAAACCGGCCCGCGATCGGTTCGCCGTCCGGCAAAGGGCGGTATCAGCCGGGTGAGCCCGCCTGATACCGGTCTGAAATACTCGCACGGTGCCCTACAACCCGGAGCTCGGACCCACCACATACGTGCCCGCCGGCGATCGGTACGAGCGCGGTCAATACCGCCGCTGCGGCCGCAGCGGTCTCAAGCTGCCCCTGATCTCGCTGGGGCTGTGGCAGAACTTCGGCGATGATCGGCCACTGGCGCAGAGCCGCGCGATCCTGCGCCGCGCGTTTGACCTCGGCATCACCCACTTCGATCTCGCCAACAACTACGGCCCCCCCTACGGCAGCGCGGAGACCAACTTCGGACGCATTTTCGAGGAGGACTTCCGCCCCTATCGGGACGAGATCGTGATTTCGACCAAGGCCGGCTACGACATGTGGCCGGGCCCGTACGGCGAATGGGGCTCGCGGAAATACGTGCTCGGCAGCCTCGATCAGAGCCTGCGGCGGGTGCGCCTGGAGTACGTCGACATCTTCTACTCGCATCGCTTCGATCCCGACACGCCGCTGGAGGAGACGATGGGGGCGCTCGACACGGCGGTTCGTTCGGGCAAGACTCGCTATGTCGGCATCTCGTCCTACGGGCCTCGCCGCACCGAGGAGGCGGTCCAGCTCCTGCGCGATCTGGGTACGCCCCTACTCATCCATCAGCCTTCCTATTCGCTGCTCAACCGCTGGATCGAGCCCGAGCTGCTCGACGTCCTCGAACGCGAGGGAGTCGGGGCGATCGTGTTCTCCCCGTTGGCCCAGGGTCTGCTGACCGGCAAGTACCTCGACGGCGTGCCCGAGGACTCGCGCGTGCGCCGCGGCAATTACTTCTCCGAGGACATGATCACCGAGGACAACCTGGCCCGCGTGCGTGGACTGAACGAGGTCGCGCAGCGCCGCGGCCAGTCGTTGGCGCAGCTGGCGATCGCCTGGGCGCTCCGCGACCCGCGCGTCACCTCGGCGCTGCTCGGGGCGAGCAGCGTCCAGCAGCTCGAGCAGAATGTCGCGGCGCTGGAGCAGCTCGACTTCGACCCCGACGAGCTCGAGGAGATCGACCGGCACGCGGTCGACAGCGAGATCAATCTCTGGGAATCTTCGAGCAGCGCCTGAGCCGCCGCGGAGGCGGGCGGCTCAGGGAACGGTGACGACCTGGCCCTGATTGTTGACGTAGGTGTTGGCCGGCTTCTGGGAGATCCTCACCGCGAAGGTGCCGACCGGGCTCGCGCCGTTGGCCAGCACCGCCCTGGCCTTGCCGTTCAGTCCGGCGGCCACCTGCCACGCCACGATGTGGCGCCCGGCTTGAACCGCGGTCACGGCCCACCGGAACGTAGCCGCCGCTCCGGGCTTCAGCGGCGTTCCAAGCGCCCAGGTGTTCGCATAGGCGGTGACGTACCCGCCCGGGCCGCCTTCGCGACAGCTGTAGCCGCACGGCCCCGGCGGCTTGTCGACGATCCACACCGGGCGGGAGGGATCGGCCACGCCGCTCTGGGTGATGTCCTGCCCGAAGGCCGCTGCTCCGGTCGCCTGACCAGCGGGCGGCGGGCTCGCGCAGGTGACGTTGCAGATCGTCACCGCTAGGTTCGGGATGGCCTTGCTGCCGGTGTTGCGCACGACCAGCACCAGGCGGGTGTGCTGCGCGAGTCGCTGCGCGGAGGGGAACGAGGCCGTCGTGATCTTCACGGGGAAGTTGCCGACCGGCTCGTTTGCGTCCTGGCGGGTACCGCCGCCGCAACCAGCCAGCAACGCAGCGCCCGCGATGGCGGCGACGGTCCCACTGCTCCTCACACTCCACCGGCTCAAAGCGGGCTGAACATACCATGCGAGCGACCCTCAGACGCCGGTTGCGCCGTGTGCGGGAGGTCCGTCGCGCGCCCCCCTCACCCCGTCCGCGCTTGAGGGTTCTGCGCGGTTCTCAGTTGGTGTCGGGGGTGTCGTTGGCGTAGGCTTAGCCGTCGTGAGCCGCTGGCGCGGAAGCGCCCCCCCTGGGAGGGAAGAGAAGAGTTGATCCGAGCAGTCGCCGACCGCACGTTCTTGCCGACCAAGAGCGTGCTGGAGGAAGTCGGGAACATGATGATCCTGACCGGCAAGACGATCTCCTCGGCCATCCGGCCTCCGTATCCGTATGGCAGCGAGTTCGTCGGCCAGTTCCTGTTCGCGATGAAGCTGTGCTGGTTCCCGCTGCTGATCTCGACCGTCGCGTTCGGATACGCCGCTCCGGGTCTGCAGGCGGCCAACTTCCTCGTCCTGTTCGGCGCGCTTGACCGGCTCGGCGGTTTCTTCGTGCTCGCCTCGATCCGCGAGTTCGCCCCGTTCGTCGACGCGATCGTGCTCGCCGGCGTGGCGGGCACGGCGATCACGGCCGACCTCGGAGCTCGCAAGATCCGCGAGGAGCTCGACGCGCTTCAGGTGCTCGGCGTCGACCCGATCAAGAACCTGGTGGTGCCGCGGTTCCTGGCCCTGATGCTGGTCACGGGGCTGTTCGACATCTACGCGCTGCTGTTCGGCATCTTCGGCGGGATCGTGGCCACGATTGTCAACAACGCGCCGCTGGGGCCGTTCTGGGCCACGTTCTTCAACAATGCTTCGACCACCGATCTCTGGGGCTCGGTGGTCAAGACGACGATCTTCGGCGCGATCATCGCCATCGTCTGTTGCTACAAGGGCATGACCGCCTCCGGAGGAGCGGAGGGGGTGGGGCGCGCGGTCAACCAGGCGGTCGTGATCGCCTTCCTCGGCGTGTTCGCGTTCAACTACGCCTTCACGCAGACGTTGTTGGCCACCCATCCCGAGATCACCACCGTCGCCAAATGACGCCCGAACGTCCGCAGGCCGGAAAGCGAGACGAGTAGATGGAAGGGCTGTTGGCCACCCCGCGCGGCTGGGTGGAAGCCTTCGGCGAAATGGTCAAGTTCACCTCGAGGGTGGTCGGCGAGGTGCTGCGGCTGCGGGTCCTGAAGTTCTTCGGCGAGGCGCTGCGACAGTCGGGGATCCTGATCGTCTCCTCGACGTTGGTCATCTGGGGCCTGGTGTTCATCATCGGCCTCGAGTGCGGGGTCGAGGGCGCGTACTTCGATCGGGCCAACGGCGTTCCCGCCTACGCGGGAGTGTTCTCGGCGTGGTGCGATCTGCGCGAGCTCGTCCCCTACGGCTTCGGCTACATGATGGCGGCCAAGATCGGCACGGGCATCGTCGCCGAGCTCGGCTCGATGCGCATCTCCGACGAGATCGACGCGCTCGAGGTGATGGGCATCAGCGGCATGACCTTCCTGTGCGCGACGCGCCTGCTGGCCGCCTGGCTCGTGCTTCCGTTCGTGTACATCTGCTCGATCGGTGCCGGCTTCTTCGCCAGCTACCTGGTGGTGGTCCAGCAGATCGGAGACGTCTCCTCGGGCGGCTTCTTCCTCATCTTCTGGCAGTTCCAGAACCCACCGGATCTCTTATTCAGCTTGATAAAGGCGATGTCGATGGCCACGGTCATCGTCCTCGTCGGCTGCTACTACGGCTACAACGCCAGCGGCGGGCCGGTCGGCGTGGGGACGGCGACAGCCAAGTCAATGGTGGTGAACATCGTCTCTGTCCATCTCATCGGAATGCTCGGCACCCAGCTGTTCTGGGGCGCGAATCCGCGAGCACCCATTGGAGGCTGACCATGAGTTTTTCGTCTGACGAGAGAGACGACCAGCCCGCTCCGATCGAGGGCGGTCTCGCGTCGGAGGCCTCCCCGCCCGTGGACACTCAGGCCACCGTGCAGCAGCAGCCCGGCGGCCAGTCCGACGGGTCCGCGCACGGCTCGGGCTCGCGTGTCTCGGTCGTCGACGAGCAGCCGCCGCGCCCGGCGCCCCCCGACGGCGCCTCGGAGGAGGAGTACCGCTGGCACACCTACAAGGTGTATCCCTCGGGCCGCCCGGACGCGGTCGAATTCATCGATACCTACAAGGCGTTCGGCCGGGCACGGATCCTCCGTGGTCTGAACATGGGACTCCCCGAGGGAATGGTCTCGATGATCCTCGGCCCTTCGGGCACGGGGAAGTCGGTGTGCATCAAGCACATGGTCGGCCTGCTCTATCCCGACCAGGGGGACGTGCTCGTCCACGGCGAGTCGGTCCCCAACATGCCCGATGACGACCTGTTCGAGATGCGCAAGAAGTTCGGGCTGCTGTTCCAGGACGGTGCGCTGTTCGGCTCGATGGACCTGTTTGACAACGTCGCCTTCCCGCTGCGCCAGCACACCGAGAAGAGCGAGGACGAGGTCGAGGACATCGTCATGCGCCGGCTCAACGAGGTCGGCCTCGGCAGCGCGCGCACGAAAATGCCCAACGAGCTCTCGGGCGGGATGCGCAAGCGAGCCGGATTCGCGCGGGCGCTCGTGCTCGAGCCCGACATCCTGCTGTTCGACGAGCCCGACTCCGGACTCGATCCGGTCCGTACGGCACTGCTCGGCGAGCTGATCCTCGAGATCCACCGCGACATGATGGATGAGGCCAAGGCCAAGGAGAAGGAGCACCTGCCGACCTTCGCCGTGATCACCCACGACATCATGAGCGCTCGACGGGTCGCAGACTACATCAACGTGCTGTGGAAGGGGCGGATCGTCGAGGCGGGCCCGGCTGAGGACATGCTCAACTCCGACAACCCGTTCATTCGGCAGTTCCTCGCCGGGGAGTCGCAGGGCCCGTTGACGATGGACTGAGGCGCACCGCGCCGACCGCCGATAGCCTCACGGCACGATGACGGTGAAGCAGAGGCTCGAGTGGGTGGCGAGATCGGCTGCGGGCCGACCGGCCATCTCGATCTCGATCGTGCTTGCCCTCGCCGTGGCCGGCGGCCTGCTCGCGCTCGGGCTGCGACCGTCCGCAGGCACGGACACGTTTGTCTCGAGTTCGTCGCCGAGCTTCCAGGCCACCGCCCAGGATCACCGCCAATTCGGCTCCGACGCGGTGATCATCCTGATCAAGGGGGAGCCCCTGAGCGACCTGGTGGAGAGCAAGGACCTCGCCACCGTGACGTTCCTCGAGGCCTGCCTGGCCGGCCAGTACGCGGTGCCCGATCAGCAGCTGCAGTCCTTCCAGCCCGCGCCGCCGGGCGCGCACGCCCCCTACGGCGGCTACGCGAGTCCATGCGGCAAGCTGATGAGGTACAAGCCCGCCCAGGTCGTCTACGGGCCGGGCACGTTCCTCAACCGCGCCGTGGCCGCAGTCAACCTGCAGGTGCGCGCCGTCCTGTCCTCGGCCCAGCAGTCGATCGCCGAGGCCCGCAGCGCGGCCTACCAGCTGGCCCTGGGCCGGGGCCTGAGCAAGGCGCAGGCCCAGCAGGCCGCGAACTCGGCGGCCACGCTCGAGAGCCGGCAGCAGACCCAGCAACTCGAGCAGCTCTACCTCGACTCGGGCATCTCCGGCATGCCGCGGATCGACGATCCGCAGTTCATACCGCAGATCGTCTTTGACCAGACGCGGGGCGTGAACCAGCCGAAGTCGCGCTTCGCCTACCTGTTCCCGACCCCCAACTCGGCCCTCATCCAGATTCGGCTGAAGGCCTCGCTCAGCGACGCCGAGCAGGCGCGAGCGATCAGCTGGATCCGGCAGGCGGTCAAGATGCCGATGTTCGCCCTGGCCAACGGCGGCAACTACACGGTCACGGGCGCTCCGGTCGTGGTCAACGACCTCGCCGCGCAGATTACGGGCTCGATCGCCGGGCTGCTGATCGCGGCGCTGCTGGTCATGGCCGCGGTGCTGCTGATCGTGTTCCGCAGCCGTCTGCGGCTGCTGCCGCTGGCCGTCGCGATCGCCGCGGCGGGGATCACCTTCGGGGCTCTCTCGCTGTTCGGCGGCACGCTGACGATGGCCTCGATCGCCGTGCTGCCGATCCTGATTGGACTGGCCGTTGACTACGCGATCCAGTTCCAGTCCCGGGCCGAGGAGGCTCGCTCCTGCCAGCCGGCGGGCAGCCGCAGCGTGCGCGACGCCGTCATCGCTGCGGCCGGTGCCGGTGCCCCGACGATCGCGGCGGCGGCGCTGGCCACTGCGACCGGGTTCCTCGTGCTGTTGCTCTCCCCGGTGCCGATGGTGCGTAGCTTCGGCCTGTTGCTCGTGGTCGGGATCGCCGTCGCCTTCCTCTGCACGCTGTGTGCGGTCTCGGCCGCCCTCGCGCTCGGCGATCGCCGCGGTGGTGCCCTCGGCGCCTCGTTGCGCGGGGCGCGAGAGATCCTCCACGAGGCCGGTGTCCGGCCCGCGCGGATGCTGCCTCGCGCCGGAGCGCCACTGCGCTCGCTCGGCCCGAGGACCGTCGGCGCGGTGCTGGCGCGGCCACGGCTCGTGCTCGCGCTCGGCGGGACGCTGGCCGTGCTCGGCTGGGGGGCCGACACGCAGACCAGCGTGCAGTCCGACGTGACGAAGCTGGTGCCGACGAACATGCCGGCGTTGCGCGACCTCCGCGAGCTCGAGCGGATCACCGGCGTCTCGGGTGAGATCGACGTCATCGTCAACGCCCGCGACGTCGCCACCCCAGCCACCGTCGGCTGGATGCTCCGCTACGAGAATGCCCTCCAGCAGCACTACGGGTACCTCGAGACCAAGGGCTGCGCTCACTCCACGTTGTGCCCGGCGCTGTCGCTGCCCGACCTGTTCTCGGCCGGCACGCAGTCGAGCCAGAATCCCTCCGCCGGTCTCACCCAGGCGTCGATCCGGGGGCTGCTGGCGGCGGTCCCGACCTACTTCTCCCAGGCCGTCATCACCCCGGATCACCGCAGCGCGACGCTCGCCTTCGGCATCCGGCTGATGCCGTTGTCTCGCCAGCAGAAGGTAATCGACTACATGAACTCGCAGCTGCACCCGCCGCCGGGGGTGACGGCGCGCCTCGCCGGCCTGCCGGTGCTGGCCGCCGAGGCCAACAGCGCCCTGGCCTCCTCGGGCCGCCGGTTGCTGACCCTGCTGGCCGGGCTGGTGGCCGTCGGGCTGGTGCTGTTGGCAGTCTTCCGCGGCGCCTCCCGGGCCCTCGTGCCGCTGACCCCGATCGCTCTGGCCACCGGCTGGTCGGCGCTCATCCTGTTCCTGATCGGCGTCCCGCTCAACCCGATGTCGGCCACGCTCGGGGCGCTGGTCATCGCCATCTCCACTGAGTTCAGCGTGCTGCTCTCTGAGCGCTTCCGCCAGGAGCGGGACGCCGGCTACGAGCTGCGCGCGGCGCTCGACCGGACCTATCGCTCGACCGGCGCCGCGGTGTTCGCCTCGGGGGTGACCGCCATCGCCGGCTTCGGAGTCCTGATCTTCTCGAGCATCACCATGCTCCGCGAGTTCGGATTCGCCACCCTGATCGACCTCAGCGTCTCGCTCGCCGGCGTGCTCGCCGTGCTGCCGGCCGTGCTGGCGGTGGCCGAGGGCGAGCGGCAGACCGGCGAGCTGCGCGGCCTGCTGCGGTCCGTCACCGCGTCGCTGCCTCGGCCGCGGCGCCGTCCCACCGTGGCGTGAGCGACTCGCCGGAAGCGGAGGGTCCGGGGGGGAGCGCACCGAGGCACCGGCTCGATCCCGATCGCGCCGCCGCCGAGGCAGGCGCCGACTCGCGCGAGGTGCCGCCCCCGTCCAATGCCGCGGCGGGGTCCCCCCCCTCGGGCTCGGGTGCCGAGGGCCCCGGTCCCGGGGGGGCGATGGCCGCGCCCGAGGTGGACACGCGGCGCTACCGCTGGATGATCGGGATCTTCGGGCTCGTGCTCGTCGCCGGCATCTCCGTGTACCAGTTCGTTCGCAACGGCGTGGGCAGCCCGGGCGTGGCTCCGGGCAAGCGGCTGCACCTGTTCGTCGCTCCGCTGGCCACGATCGGCCCCGACCTCGACGCCAATCTCAACCCGCGCTGCGACCCCGCGCACCCCAATCCATTGGCTCTGAACGTGTGCGGCCGGACGCCACTGATTCTCACGTTCTTCGTTCCGGGGTCGCCGGCCTGCCTGCGCCAGGTCGACGCGCTCCAGCGCGTCTCCCGCGAGTTCGCCGGGACGCCGATCACCTTTGCCGCCGTGGCCATCCGTGCCAGCCGCGCTCAGACCCGCACTCTGGTCCGGACGCACGGCTGGACGATTCCGATCGCCTTCGACCGCGACGGAGGCGTGGCCAGCCTGTACGGCATCGAGATCTGCCCGATCGTCGAGCTGTCGCGGACCGGAGGCGTCGTCGCCACACGCCTGATCGGCGAGCACTGGACGAGCGCGACGGCGCTCGCGGGCCAAGTACGGATGCTCCAGGCCGGATGAGCCGGGACGACGCCGAGCTCGTGTCCGCGCCCGGGGCGATCGACCCCCAGGTGCAGGCCGAGTTTCCGGGGCTGGCTCTCCAGTGGCTGACCGTGCGCGGCGGGGTCCGCGTCAGTCCCCGGGAGGTCAAGCGCACGCTGCGCCAGCTCTCCAGTCGCTACCGTGGTGCGTCCGTCGTGGCGATGCGGACGCAGTCGGTAACGCATGCCTACCGGGCGCTGTATCGCCAGATCGGGCTCGACCCCGACGTGACCCGGGTGCCGAGTGAGGAGGCTGCGGTGGGCCGCCTGCTCCACGGCGGGTTCGTGTCGAGCAATCTCGTCGATGACGCCCGGCTGATCGCGCTGATCGAGACCGGCGTTCCAGTGTGGGCGCTCGACGCCAAATGTGTCGCCGCATGCGGTTTGAGCATCCGCGCCGCGCTCAGGGGTGACTGGCTCGGAGAGGGTGACGCGGCTCAGGTGCTCGAGCCCGGGACGCTCGTTGTCGCCGACGCGGCCCGGGTCCATGCGGCCCTGTTCGGCGAGGTTGCGGCGGGTCATGCGCCGACGGCTCGGAGCACTCACATCACGCTGTTCGCGGTCGGAGCCCCGGGGGTTCCGGCGATCCATCTGGAGGAGGCGCTGTGGGTCGCGGTGGAGGTGCTCGGGAGTGTCTGAACCCCGCCCGGAGCGGGTCGGCGGACTGATAAGCTGGCCGGTGCTTAGGGAAAGGAGGGAGCTATGGAGCTCCTCGAGCAGCAGATCAGCGCCTCACAGATCTCCTCGTTGGCGCCTCCCGCGGTGTCCACCGAGGAGGCGGAGTGGGCCGCGCGGCGGACGCTGCGCATGCAGATCGCCGGGCTCGAGCGGGACCTCGCCGACGCGTTCGTCACCGCCTACCCGATGGGCGGCCTCGAGCTCCCTGAGCACGCGCGCCGACAGCCACGGCTGCTCGACCTGGGAGAGCTCGAGCGCGTGCGTGACGAGTTGGCTGATCGCCTCCGGGCCGCGCGCATACGGATCGCGGAGCGCGCGGAGGTGCAGGCCCAGAATCGTGTGCTCCTGGAGCGGATGCTGCTCGAACCGGGCCGTTACCGCTTTGTCCGCGTCTCCCGCGCGGCCATCGGCGAGCCGGGGTGCGGCGTCTGGCAGGTCCGGCCGCGGCTTGGCCTGATCGGGATGCTGATGGGCTGGTGGCAGGTCAAGCTCTCCTCGGGCTGTCCATTAGCCTGGGGCTGCGGCCCCTGACCGCAGCCCTGACCCATGACGACCAATGTGAATGGTGTCCATGCCGCGTGTGCTGAGAACGGGACTCGGCGCGGTGCTCGTCGTACTGATCATGTTCATCGGGAGCCTGGTGCTGTGGGTCGGCACGCCGCTGCTGTGGCTGTGGATCGGCTCGCAGGTCCAGGGCGCCACCTCCTCTCTCGGCGCGGCGCTCGGCACGATGTTCGTGGGGGTCATCGCCACGATCGCCCTGCTCGCCTCATTGCTGGCCAAGCTCAGCAACGTGTACCGCTCCAACTGCGTCGCCCGCGGACTCGATGACCCCGGGCACTTCGTGCTCGAAGGGGTGCTCGTGGTGAGCGCCGGCTTCACGCTGGCCGCCTTCGCAGTGTGGTTCTTCTTCTTTGCCGGGGCCAGCCCGGTCCCGCTCGGGATTCAGGTCTGAGGATCTGATCGGCCCCGCGCCGAGGAAGCCGGCGCGGGGCCGATCGGAGACCGGGTCCTTCAGGCGGCTCCGACGAGGTGCAGCCCCGCATGAACCGGGGGTGCGTCGATCGTCCTCCCAGCCGGCGCCGTCTCTTCGAGCTGCTCCGCCAGCAGACTTCGCTGGCGCTGTGTGAGGGACCCCACCTGCTTGACCTCGCTGATGTGGTTCCGGGCCAGGAACTTCCGGCACCGGGTGCTTCCCCAGCGTCGCTGGCTCATCAACAGATCACCTACCGTCCAGCTACTCGCTTCCCCAGGGCAGTCAAGGATGACTTCCGCAGCGGAGACGCCTCCTTCGGCGATCCTACGCTTCAGCTCCGCACGGGCGAGCCGTACCTCATTGGCTCGCTCCAGAGCCCGCAATCGTTGCGGCTCCGGCGTCATCGTGGCGGTCTGCATCATCTGCTTTCTCTCTCCCTACATCGTGTCCGCTCGCCCGAACGGACGCCTTGATTGATTACGCACTGCCGACGGCGCGCGGCACTAGATGTCCGCCCCCATCGGGGTACTGGTCTTCCTTTTCTTGCAACCCTCTCTCCAGCCAGCGCGGCCGCCATGGCTCCGAAGCCGCCCCACCCCGGTCTTGGCTGGATGGCCGCTTGGCTGTCCGCTCGACGGGCTAGAAGCTATCGCGATAGCGGCGGTCACAGCAAGGACACATCTGGCAGACCATATGCTCCTAGCGTGTTTTTTCTTGCTTCGCGCGCTTGTGCGCGGATGAACAAGGTCAGACTGTCGGCGGTCGAAATGACCGCCCGCCGCGGTGGGCGCAAGCGGCCCCGGACCGTGTGCGTCAGTCGGCCGCGGGCAGCGGCCCGTGCTCTGACTCAAACGCCCGCTTGGCCGCGGCGAAAGCCGCCAGGGCCCGGTCGAGCGTGGCCGAGTCGTGGGTCGCCATGACGCTGCAGCGCAGCAGCGCACCAGCCGGCGGTACGGCGGGGTGGATGGCGACGTTGACGAACACGCCGGCTTCGTAGAGCGCCTTCCACAGGAACACGGCCTTCCAGTCGTCACCGACCACCACCGGCACGATCGGGGTGATGACCTCGGTGCCGTCGGCCAGCCGGGTGGGCGGCACGACGCTGAAGCCGAGCGAGGTGAGGCCCTCGTGGAGATAGCGCGCGTTGTCGAGCACACGGGCGAACAGCTCCCGTCCCTCATCCGAGCGACAGATGCGCACCGCGGCCAGCGCCGCGCCGACCGCGGCGGGCACCCCCGAGGCGGTGAAGATGAACGGCCGGGATTGGATCCGCAGGTACTCGATGACGTCGGCGGGACCGGCGATCACGCCTCCGCACGAGGCCAGGGACTTGGAGAAGGTGGCCATCCGCAGGTCCACCCGGTCCTCGACCCCGAGCAGCTCGGAGCTGCCCGCGCCACGCGCCCCGAGCACGCCGAGCGCGTGGGCCTCGTCGACCATCAGCCTCGCCCCGTACCGACCGCACAGCTCGGTGATCTCGGGGAGAGGAGCGACGTCGCCCTCCATCGAGAAGACGCCATCGACGACGACGAGGATGCCCCCGCCGTCGGCCTGGGCCTTCTCCAGTGTCCGCTCGAGGCGATCGATGCGGTTGTGGCGGAATGCGCGCAGCTTGGCCCGCGAGAGGATGCAGCCGTCGAGAATCGAGGCGTGGTCGCCGGAGTCGGCCACCACGGTGTCGCCGGGGGCGAGGATCGTGCCCAGCGCCCCGACGTTGGCCTGGTGGCCGGTGGTGAAGACGAGCGCCGCCTCGACATCGAGCCATTCGGCGAGCTCCCGCTCGAGCTCGAGATGCAGGTCGATGGTCCCGTTGAGAAAGCGCGAGCCGGTGAGTCCGGTGCCGTACCGATTGAGCGCCTCCATGGCGCCCTGCCTGACCCGCTCGTCGCCGGTCAGCCCGAGATAGTTGTTGGACCCGAGCATGATCCGCTCGGCTCCTTCCATCTCCACGACGGGGAGTGTCGGGCCCTCCAGGACGCGAAAGTAGGGCAGCGCATCGAGCTCGCGAGCGAGCTTGAGCTGCTCGAGACGCTCGTGCTCTCGAGCTTTGGCGAAGACGTCAATCGAGGTTGGCATGTAGTTTCCCGGCCCGAATGTCGCTGGAAGTCCGTCCCGTCGCGTCAAGACGCGAACTGAATACGTTCATCAAGCTGCCGTGGCGCCTCTATCGTAACGAGCCCAACTGGGTTCCCCCGCTGCTGTTCGAGCGCAAGCGCTTCTTCGACCGTCAGCGCAACCCGTTCTTCCAGCACGCCGAGGCCGAGTATTTCCTGGCCTGGCGCGACGGCCGGGCGGTTGGGCGGATCACCGCGCACGTCGACCGTCACTTCAACGAGTTCCAGCATCACGAGTGGGGCATGTTCGGCTTCTTCGAGTGCGAGAACGATCCGGAGGCGGCCCAGGCGCTGCTGGCGGCCGCCGAGCAATGGCTGCGCGACCGCGGTCGCGACCGCATGGTCGGACCGATGGACTTCACCACCAACGACGAGTGCGGTGTGCTGATCGAGGGCTACGACCTACTGCCGACGATTCTTACCAACTGGCATCACCGCTACTACCCGAGGCTGCTCGAGGGCTACGGCCTCACCAAGGCGATGGATCTGTTCATGTGGAACCTCGAGGTGTCGGACCGCACGCGGGTCCACCCGGCGATCTGGAAGGTCGCCGCCGATGTCGAGTCCAAGCACGGCATCACCGTGCGGCCGATGCGCAAGCGAAACATGGAGGCGGAAATCAACCGCTTCCTCGAGGTCTACAACGCCGCTTGGGAGCGAAACTGGGGATTTGCGCCGTTGACCGAGGACGAGGTGCGTCACTACGCCAAGGATCTCAAGCCGATCCTCGACGAGAACTGGGCCTGGGTGGCCGAGAAGGACGGGGAGACCGTCGGCGCCGCTCTGAGCCTGCCCGACTACAACCAGGTTCTGATCCACCTGAATGGCCGTTTGCTGCCCTTCGGCTGGTTCAAGGCGCTGCGCCTGCGGAGCAAGATCAGCCGGGTGCGGGTGTTCGCCCTCGGGGTCAAGCGCGAGTGGCAGCACACCGGGATAGCCGCCAAGTTCTACGAACTCCACTTCGACTCGGCCGAGCGCACGCCGCAGACCGGAGGCGAGATGGGCTGGATCCTCGAGTCCAACAAGTCGATGAACCGGGCGATGGAGGGAATGGGCGGCCGGATCGTGCGCAAATACCGGGTCTACGAGAAGGTCCTTTGAAGATGACCGCGTCCGCTGTCACGATTGTGGAATGATGGAGGACGTGCAGCACGTTCCGGAGGGTTTCCCCGCGCCCCACGCGCCGGCGGAGCCCGGACCGCCCCAGGAACACGAGCCGGAGACGGTCGAGGGGCTGCCCGTGCTGGCCAAGGTGCGGACGATCGAACGTGCCTCGCCCTCCTCGCTCCCGGCTGTCCAGGCGGCGGCAGCCGCGGCGACCGGCTTCGTGGCCGGTGCGGCCACCATCGCGCTGGTCCGGCGGCGCAGCGCGCGCAAGCAGATGCGCACTCAGCGTTCGGCGCCCCGGCGGGCCGCTGAGACGCTGCCCGTCGTCGGCAGCCGGACGTTCCTCGTCGACGTGCATCTGCTGGCCAAGCCCAGCGAGTGAGCGCCGCGGCCGGCGCGGAGGTCTTCGCCTGCGAGTTACGCCTCGAGGTGAGGCCGCGCTGGGCCTTTCGCCTCCCGCGCCGCGGCAGCCTCGACGGCCTCGTCCGCGTCAGGCGAGGCGTGATGCACCGCCTCCTGCACGTGTCCGAACAGCCGGTGCATCTCCGCGTCGCCCAGATCGGGCGCGAGCGGGTGCTATTCAGCGCCGCTGCCGACGATCCCGATGCGGCCCGCGCCGGGATCGAGCGGATGCGCTTCGCGCTCGGGGTCGACCAGGACCTCGAGGTCTTCCACCGCCGCTTCCGCTTCGACCCGCTGATCGGCCGCCCCGTTCGTGCCGACCCTTGCCTGCGGGTGTTCGCCCATCCCGAGCCGTTCGAGGCCCTGGCGTGGGCCATCTGCGAGCAGCTGATCGAGTATCAGCGGGCCGCCGTGATCGAGCGGCGGCTGATCGCCCGCCTCGGCCGGCGATGCGCCCGCAGCGGTCTCCGCGACGCCCCCACGGCCGCGGTGCTGGCCGTGCAGGCGCCCGCGCTGCTGCAGTCCCTCGATCTCTCCGGTGGGCGGTCCTTGGCGCTGATCTCGGCTGCCCGAGAGGTCGCGCGCGGGCGGGTGGATCTGCACGACCCCGACCACGAACGCGGCTGGCGGCGGCTGCGGGCGATTTCCGGGATCGGAGCGTGGACGATCCAGTCGCTCGCCCTCGGCGGCCAGGGCAGGCTCGACCAGATCCCCGCCGGGGATCTCGGGTTTCGGCGCTTGGTCGGCCGGCTGACCACCGGCGATCCGCACGCACGGGCGGAAGAGGACGAGGTGCTCGCGTTCTTCGCGCCCTACGCCCCGTGGGCCGGCCTGGCCGGCGCCTACGCGCTGCGTGGGGCGGCGTCCGGCGCGGTCGTCTCCGCCGCCGCCTGAGAGGCATCGGCCGGCCAGAGCTCGAAGCGCAGCGTCTCCCACGGCGCCTGCGCCAGCGCGTCGCGGAGCCCGTCCCGGTCCGCGGAGCGCTCGGTGAGGCGCTGGCCCTCGCAGCTCACGGTGAGCTCGCGGGCCCGGAACGGCCACGGGTCGAGGATCAGCCGCTGCGGCTCCCCCGAGGCTCGCAGTGCCAGCTCCACCGGCTGCGCAGCAGTCGGCACCGCCTTGGCGCTGTCCGGGGCCCAATCGAGGCAGATCGCCAGCGACAGCCAGTCCCACGTCCACACGAGCTGGCTGGCCCGGCGGAGGACCTCATCCGACGCGGTGGGAGCGGTCAGCGGGTCGCGGCGCAGCGAATCGAGCAGCTCGCGCTCAAGGTTGCCCTGGTCGGCGAAGAAACCCTGCAGCAGCTCCGCCTGCTCCGCAGTGAGCGTGGCCAGGTTGCGCTGCTCGTAGAGCCGCGTGGCGTGCATCGAGGCCAGCAGGGCCGCATACCGGCTCTGGCGAAGCAGGCGCCGCGGCCCCTGCGTCCACAGGCGCAGATGCACCTCGATCGGCATCTCGAGAAAGGAGTGCGGGAAGCCGGTGTCGGGATTGAGGCTCGGCTCGAGATCCCAGGCCGCCATGCCGATGTCGTGCTGCTCGGCGGCGAGGCAGACCTCCTCCCACGGCTCCACCGTGCCGAAGGCGTCGTTGCCCCAGGCGCGGGCGAGCTGCCCGGAGATCCAAGCGTGCGAGGGCTGTCCGATGGCTAGGACGCCCCGATCGTCGACGCGCAGAAGCATGGCCGGCGGGAGCTTACGCCTCGCCCCGCGTCGCCGGCCACGAGCAGCCGGTCACGGGCCCTGGCCGGCCAGCAGCTCGTTGGTCGAGGCGTCGGCGATGGCCTCCGGGTTCGAGATCAGGTGATGGGCCAGCATCCATTCCCCGTAGGTGTTCCACTGGGTGCTGTCCTGCCAGCCCCACGGCCTGCCGCTCGGCGGCTGGAACACCGGCAGCGTCGCGCGCGTGCTGGCCAGCTGCAGCCGGGTGTCGAGCCCCGGGTTGGCGTGGACGAGATTGGCGACCGCGCCGGCGGGGTCGCGCGTGGCTGACTCGTAGCCGCGAGCCAGTGCCTGGACGAAGCGGCGGATCAAGTCGGTGCGGTTCGAGATCGTGCCGCGGCGGACCACGAGCACGAGCTCGTCGTAGGTGGGGACGCCGACCTGGTCCATACGGATCACCTTCGGCCGCTTGCCCTTCTGGGCCAGCTGGATCGCCTCGTAATTCCAGTAGCCCCCGAGGGTCGCGTCGACCTGACCGCTGAGCATCGCCGGGACCAGATTGGCACCCACGTTGACCTCCTTGACCTTCGAGGCCGGAATGCCCGCGCGAGCGAGGATCGTGGTCAGGTAGGCGTGCTGGTACGCGATGCCCGCGTCGCCCACCGTCTTGCCACGGAGATTGCTCACCGAATGGATGTGCTTGGCGGGCAGCGAGATGATCGAGGTCAGCGGCCGGTGCACAATCGCGGCAACCGAGACCAGGGGGCTCCCCTGGTTGCGCGCGAGCATCACCTCGGGCTCGTAGGAGATCGCCGCGTCGACCTTGCCCGCCTGCACCAGCTGCAACGGCGTCGCCGGGTCCGTCGGCACCTGCACGTGGACGTCGAGCCCGGCGCGGGTGAAGTCGCCTTCGGCCAGCGCCTGATAGATGCCGAGATGGTCGGCGTTGGGCTGCCAGTCGAGCATCACGGTGAACGGCTGGCGGTTGTTGCCGGCGGAGAGGGCGTCCTTCTTCTCGCCGCAGCCGGCGAGGACCAGCGCCGCCAGGCCGGTGAGCAGGAGGATCTTGGTCGGTCTCACCTCAGCACATCTCCTCTGGGTTCATAGGCCCACGGCAGGGCGAGCCGCTCGGTCAGGGTCAGGAGTGCGAACAGAGCAATCGCGAACACGGACAGCATCACTACCGCCGCGTAGGCGCGGGCGGTCAGCAACTGGCTCTGGGCCTGTTGGAAGATGTAGCCCAGTCCCGCGTTGGAGCCTCCGGTGACCTCGCCGAACACGGCGCCGATGACCGCCACCGCCACGGCGATCTTGGCGCCCGTGAATACGCCGGGCAGTGACGCCGGCAACTCGACCTCTCGGAATGTGCGCATACGGGGGGCGTCGAAGGTCTGCATCAGCTTGAGCAGGTGCGGGTCGATAGCGGCCAGTGCGTCGAGCGTGGTCACCACGATCGAGAAGAACGAGACGAGCGCGATCACGATCACCTTGGGCAGGATCCCGAAACCGATCCACAACATCAGCAGCGGAGCGAGCAGGGGAATGGGAATCGTCTGCGAGGCGACGACGAGCGGATAGACCGCGCGGCGCGCCGGTCGCCATAGGTGCAAGGCAACGGCCAGGCCGAGGCCGGCGATCGCCGCCACCACCACCCCCAGCAGCACCTCCTGCGCGGTGACGAGGAAGTTGCTCCACAGCAGCGACCGGTCCTCATAGAGCGACTGCGCGATCTGGTGTGGCGCGGCGAGCAGGAGCGGATCGGCGCCGCCCACGTCGACGTAGAGCTCCCACAGGCCGATCAGCGCGAGCAGCAGCAGCAGTGTGGGCACGGGACGCAGCAGGCGCCTCACGGCTGCACCCCCAGCGCGTCCAGGGCCTGCTCGCGCAGGGCTACGACGGCGGCGTCGGTGCGGCTGCGCGGGCGGGGAAGCCCGACCTCGAGCTCGGCCACCGTATGTCCCGGACGGGGCGCCATCACGACCACGCGATCCCCGAGCACGACCGCCTCCTCGACGTCATGGGTCACCAGCACGACCGTGTGCCGGCGGTCGGCCAAGACCTGGGAGAGCCAGCCCTGCATCTCCGCGCGGGTGATGGCGTCCAGCGACGCGAACGGCTCGTCGAGCGCCAGCACCGGCTTGCCGGACAGCAGCGTGCGCAGGAACGAGATCCGCTGGCGCATCCCGCCGGACAGCGCCGCCGGGCGCGCGTGCTGAAAATCGGCCAGGCCGAAGCGAAACAGCCACGGCGCCGCGGTCTCCCGCGCGGCCCGGCGTGAGATGCCCCGGGCCCGCAGTGCGAGGCCGGCGTTGTCGATCGCGCTCAACCAGGGCAGCAGCAGGTCACGCTGGGGCATGATCGCCGCCGGCGCGGCGTCGACGACGCCGGAGTCGGGAGCCTGAAGGCGACAGATCAGCTCGAGCAGGGTCGACTTGCCGCATCCGCTCGGCCCGACCACGGCGACGATCTCGCCTGGCCGCGCGCGCAGCGACATACCGGCCAAGGCCGGCACCGGGCCACGGCGGGTCTGAAACGTCCGGCTCGCCAGCTCGACGCGCACCTCTCCGGATCCGTCGAGCTCGCGAGGCTCCTGCACGAGAGCCTCGATCATGCTCTGCCTGCTCCCTCCGCGGGCATTACCCCACAGGTTCGAAGGGTCAGCGCCGGACCGCGGCAATCCGCGTCAGGGCGCTATCTCAGCCGGCCTTCCGCCAGCCCCCCTGGGTTGTCATCGGATGCGACGGATCCTAGCGCGCCCGCCGTCCGGTAACGTCCGCAGCGTGGGGAGCAAACTCGGCGCTTTAGCCGGAACTGTGGCGGTGATGCTCGGATGCACACCGGCGGCGCTGGCCCGCGACCAGTTCCGGCCGCGGATCGGCGGCGCGATGGGGCTCGTCCCAGCGCACAACCGTGCCGAGATTGCCCTCGGGACCAGCATCCCGGTCGTCTACCACGGTGGTCCGGTGATGCGGAGCGTACGGATCCACACCATCTTCTGGGCCCCGCCCGGCTTTCACTTCGATGGGCCGGTGTCGGCCGGCGGCCTCTCCTACAAGCAGCTGATCGAGCAGTTCTTCACGAACGTGGCCCACGATTCCGGCGGCACCGCCAACGTCTTCTCGCTCGTGCGCCAGTACCCGGACGGCGCGGGCCCCACCAACTATTCGGTCAGCTACAACCCCGCCACCGACTCGCTTGACGATGCCGCACCCTACCCCGCCCCAGGTCATCGCTGCGTCTCTCCGGCCGGGATCGCCACCTGCGTCACCGACCTGCAGCTGCAGCACGAGCTCGACCGGGTGATCCAGGCCCGCGACTCCGGCGGCCACGGCCTCCACGATGTGTGGTTCGTGCTGCTGCCGCCCAACGTCGACACCTGCCTCGCGGCCGGCCAGTGCGCGACCAGTGCCTACGCGGGCTACCACGCCCTTTCCAACCTCGGTCACGGCGAGACGATCTACGTCGCGATGCCCGATCCGCTCGTCGAGTTCACGCCGTCGCCGGGCAGCGACCCGCAGGGCAACCCCGAGGCCGAGACGGCGATCGACACCGCCGCCCACGAGCTGGCCGAGGCGATCACCGATCCGGACGGCTCGGGCTGGATGGACCCCAACGGCTTCGAGGTCGGCGACAAGTGCGAGTCGGGCCCACAGCAGGGCACGCCGCTCGGCTTCGCCGCCAACGGCTCGCCCTACAACCAGCTGATCGGCGGCAACCAGTACCTCCTACAGGGGATGTGGTCCAACCTCGACTCCGGCTGCAGCCAGGCCTCGGTATCGACCCAGTCTGCGCTCCCGCTGCCGCGCGTGACCATGCGGCAGTTCAGCCCGTACGTGAGCGGCACCACCGGCATCGGCCTGCGCGGCGTGTCGGTCACGGTGCTGCTCGCTCGCGGCCAGGGCGTCGTGGCCGGCGCCCAGACGTTCACGTCATCGAATGGCAGCTGGAGCCTGACGCTGCGCTCGCTCACCGACGGGTCGTTGCAGGGGGTGGGTGACGATCGCGACGCCCTGCTCGTCCACTACGGCGCGCACGGCCCGCAGGAGGAGCTCATCGAGACCGGCGCAGGTGGTAACCCGTTCACCCAGTCGGGCTGGACCGGCTGGTTCGACCTCGACCACGGCTACTTCGTCGGCTCGAACTCCGTCTCGGTGTCGCCGTGCTCGCAGACGGGCGTGCTCACGCTGCACGTCGGTGCCCGGATGACGGCGCCGCCGGTGGCGCAGTGCGGCACCGAAGACGACATCGCGACCGTCCCGACGGGCCGGCTCGGTGCCGGTAGCGCGCTGACGCTGACCAGCCTCGACAACCGCGCGGTCACCCTCAGCTCACCCAACGGCGCGCTGGTCGGGCTCACGGTCCCGCTCGGGGAGCCGTACGCCGTGGACCAGGTCGGCAACCCGCTGGTGCTCCTGGCGCCGAGCGGGTTCCCCACCTGCGCCGCCCATCTGCGCGTGCAGACGGTGAGCTGCTCGGGGCTGGTGCCGGGGGCGCGCTATGCCCTGACCCGCAGCCGCGGCAACGTCACCCGGCGTGTCCGTGCGGGCGGCGGCGGGTTGGCCTTGTTCTCTACCTTCGGCGGGCGCCGCGCGATCACCGGCGGCGACCGCCTGACGCTGCGCAACAGCGCCCGCCGTGTGCTCACCACGCTGCACGTCGCCCATCTCCGCGTCGACATCCGGGGCACACAGACGGTCATCGCCGGCGGGCGCTGCCAGCCCGGGGACTACTACGGCCCGGGGCTCACCACGCCCCCCACCGGCAGTGGAATTGGCAATCCCGGCGTCTCCGGCGACGGCATCGTGTGCCCGTCGAGTGGTCGGGCCGCGGGGCTCCCGACGAGCTCCATCTCCCAGATCGATGACCTCAGCGGCGGGCAGACGACGACCCAGGTGCCGACCTTCCTCGGCGTCGCACCGGCGCAGGACGCCACTCTGTACGGACCGTTCATCGCCTTGGCCCAGACCGGGCTGCCGGGGCCGTTCAGCTCGACCGTTCCCGTCCGCACTCGCGTCGCCCTGACGATCACCCGCGCCGGGTCGCGCCGGATCGTGTTCCGGGCCGCCAACGTTGCCACGGCGCGCGGGGTGCCGGTCAGCGCTCTGCCGTCCGGGAGCTACTCGGCCCGATGGGTGCTGACCGACGCGGCGGGCGACACGCGGACGATGTCCACTCCGTTCGTGCAGGAGAAGCTGACCGCAGCAGCCCGGCGTGACCGGGCGGCGCGGGTCGCGCAGGTGCTCAGGCCGTGATCGGCCGCGTGAGCGCCTTCACGAAGTCCTCCAGCTGATCCGTGCGCCAGCACTCGAACGCGGTGCAGTACTGCTCGTAGGCGGCGATCACGCTGTCGCCGTAATTCCAGTACAGCCGCGGCTCGGGGTTGAGCCAGAACGTGCGGCCCGCCCGGGCGGTGATCGCGGCGAACACGTCGTCCCGGGGCGGGCGGCCGTTGGTGCGGGCGTCGCCAAGCACGATCACCGTCGCCCTGGGATGTAGCTCGTCCTCGATCAGGGCCAGGAACTCCGTCCACACCCGGCCGTAGTCGGTGTAGCCGGAGATGTCGGCCACGCCGGCGTCGCGGGCCACGGCCTCGCTGGCGGCGCGGAAGTCGCGCTCGCGCTCGAACACCTCGGTGACCTCGGAGATCCGCTCGATGAACACGAACGAGCGGAGCTTGCGGAACGAGTCGTGCAGCGCGTGCAGCACGCTGAGGAAGAAGGTGCTGGCCGAGGTGACACTGGTCGAGACGTCGCAGAGCACGAAGATCTCCGGCCGCCGCGGGCGCTGTGGGCGGTACTTGAGCTCGATCGGCACGCCGCCGCTCTGCAGCGATGCGCGCATCGTGCGCCGCACGTCGACGTGCGCGTGGCGCTTGCGCCCCTTGAGCTCGTGGCCCTGGGTGGCCAGACGACGCTTGAGCTGCGAGACGACGCGGTGCACGGCGGCGAGGTCCTGAATCGGAGCCGTGGGCAGCGATCGGTCGAGCTCGTTAAGCGGCCGCTTGGGCGGCAGCGTCGCCGTCCGCTCGATCAGGTCGCGCTCGAGCTCACGGCGGAGGTGCTGCTCGAAGCGCCGCAGCTGATCCCGCGGGAGTCCGTCACGGCGAGGATCGTCGGCCGGCAGCTCGGGCTGGGGCTCGGCTCGCAGCCCGAGGGCGCGGCGGATTCGCTGCACGTCGACGCCGAGGACGCCCGACCCCTCACCGCGCCCGAAGGCGGCGATGGCCAGCCGCGCGAGGTCACGCATCGCCGCGTCGGCCCCGTCGCGGAGCGCGGCGGCGATCTGCTGGCGCAGGGTCTCGAGGTTGATCTCGGTCTCGCCCTGCCCCTCGCCGCTGGGCTGCCCCCCCTCAGCGATCTTCTGGCGTGCTGCCTCGGCCTCGGCGGCGCGGAAGAAGAAGCGGTCGAAGACCACGTCGAAAATGCGCCGGTCGTCGGGTGATTTGGCCAGCGTGGCCGCGAGCGCCTCGCGGAAGTCGACCTGCTCGGTCCACGGAATGTGCTCGAGCGCCTGGAAGCCGTCTAGCAGCTCCGAGGTGCCCACCGCCATGCCCTCCTCGCGCAGCTCCTCGGCGAATCCGAGCAGCTGCGCCTCGATCCCGCCCGGCGCCTGGTCGGGGATGCGCGCGTAATTGCGCGCGGCGACGTTATTACGCTGCGGGGCGGGCATCGGCGGGTGAGTCGAGCTTCACGCCGACGCGGGTCGCCACGGTGTCCAGGTCGGTGCGGTGCTTGACGATCACACTCATCGTCTCCCGGAACGTGCTCTGGTCGATGTCCTGCGCCCCGAGCAGGATCAGTGCCCGGGCCCAGTCGATCGACTCGGCGATGCTGGGCGGCTTCTTGAGATCGAGCTCGCGGACCTGATGGACGACCTCCACCAGCTTGCGGGCCACGGTCGCGTCGAGTTCGGGGGAATGGAGCCGCACGATCTCGAGCTCGTGCTCGAGCTCGGGGTAGTCGAGCCACAGGTACAGGCAGCGTCGCTTGAGCGCCTCGGTCAGTTCGCGCGTGTTGTTCGACGTCAGCAGCACCACTGGATGGGTTCGCGCCTCGATCCGTCCGAGCTCCGGAATCGAGATCTGGAAGTCGCTCAGGAGCTCGAGCAGCATCGCCTCGAACTCCTGGTCGGTCTTATCGATCTCGTCGATCAGCAGCACGACAGGCTCGGGACTGGCGATTGCCGTCATCAGCGGCCGCTGGAGCAGGAACTCCTCGCCGAAGATGTCCTCCTGCACGTCCTGCCAGCCGGTTCCGTCGGACTCGGTCTGGATCCGCAGCAGCTGCTTACGGTAGTTCCACTCGTAGAGCGCCTTGGCCTCGTCGAGGCCCTCGTAGCACTGCAGCCGCACGAGCGTGCGGTCGAGGTAGCGCGCGAGCGCCTTGGCCAGCTCCGTCTTGCCGACGCCGGCCGGGCCCTCGACGAGCACCGGCTTGCCCAGCTTGGTGGCCAGGTAGGACACGAGCGCCGTCGACTCGCCGGGTAGGTAGCCGGCTTCTCGCAGGCCGGCCGCGACGTCCGTCACGCTGGTGGGGCTTTCCGCCATCGCTCAAATATAGGGTTCTCCCCTGGTGCTCCTCGTTCTCGCCGCCTCCGCCCACCTGGGTCCGTTCATCGCCGTGCTCGTGTTCGGGCTCGTGATCGGCGTCTTCGGCCACATCATCCAGTCGCGGACACTGATCATCACGGGCATCCTCATCATCGGCCTGGTCAGCGCGTACTTCTCGTTTGTGCTGCAGCCGACCGGGAGGTAGTCAGGGGCTCCGGCGGGTCCGCCGCGGTGGACTGCGGCTCCGCCACGGTCGGCCGCGAATCTGTGGCGCGGCGCTCACTCGTCCCGCTCGAGCGGGATGGTGAGCTGCTCGTCGGAGGGGTGGCTGGGCTCGCCGCCGCGACGTTCGCCGCCGCGACGCTCACCGGAGCGCTCGCCACCGGAGCGCTCGCCATCGGAGCGCTCCGAGGCGCCCCGATCGTCCGCGGACGCGGCCGGCCCCGGAGCCTCGGAGTCGCCCGGTTCCCCGGCGCGGACCGGCCGCGGGACGTTATCCCCGGCACGCGAGGACGCTGGCGCCGACCCTGACGCCGGCGGTCGGCTCGGGTATGCGGGGGGTGCCCGCCGGGCGGGCCACTCGCGCGGGGCTCCGTCCCATTGCGGGGGAGCGTCGGCCGTGACGGCCGTCTCACGGTCCGCGCCGGCGGCAACGCCGGCGCCGGTGCCCGCGCCGCCCGCATGCTGGGGCGGGGCGGTGAGCCACCCGAGGGGACGTCGCTGCTCAGGCTGCCGGGCGGGCGGGGGAGAGTCGCCGGGCGGCCGCCCGGGCGCTGCGAACGGCCCCTCGGCGGCCATGGCGCGGGGCGGCGTCGGGGCTCTCCGCGTCGAACGCTCGCCGGCGGCGGCGGCCGCCGCTGCCGCCGCCGCCGGCCGCGAGGCGCGGACGCCGAAGCCAAAGTCCGGCGCGCCGTCCTGTCCTGGCAGCGGGGGCTCCGGCCGGTGGGCGGCCCGGATCCGCGAGCCGGCGTAGGTGAGCAGCGCGGCCACGGCCAGGGCCACGAAGATGCCCCACTCGATTCCCGAGGTGGTCGCGTACTGGCCGTGGCTGTCCGCGCCCTGCTTGTCGAAGATGCGCCAGATCACCAGCACGCACGTCCATCCTCCGGCCGCCGTGATCACCCAGCCGTCGCCGCCGGGCAGGTGGAACGCCCGCCCCTCGGCACGCTGCACGAGCAGCACGATGACGCCGATGGCAACCAGCAGCACGGCGGCCTCGACGAACGAGAACGCCCCCCAGCCGGTGAGGCTCTCGCTCAGCGACTGCAACCGCGTGGCCCGCCCGGTGGCGATCACCGTCTCCTGATACCAGGGCAGGAACAGGGTGAGGAACAACCCGCAGGCGGCGTAGGCGGCGAGCCGTCGCTCGTGGGGAAGCACCCGCCAGGCCCGGCGCAGACGGCCGGCGAGCGACCCGACCCACGAGCCGGCACGCGCAGCATTGCCGCGCTGGGTCATCGCCCGCCTCCCCTCGCTCATGCTCGCGCGCCGGCGGCGGCGCTCATCCGGTCGATCAACACGCTGGCGTCATCATCGGACACCGGCCGGATCTGTCCCTGAAAGGCCAGCGTCCAGTGCTCGCGCGGCCATTTGGCCACATGCTCGAGCTCGCCGGCCAGCGTCTCGGCCGGAATCCATGCGCCCTCCTCGAGTGTCACTGCGTAGTTCTCTGGCGAACCGGTCAGGATCCAAGTCCGGGCCACCATTCGATTGTAGGCCTCGAGCGGCGGCCTCCCGGCCGGTTCGCTCCGGGCCGGTGACGCCTACGCAATCGGGATGTCCTGGACCTCGGGCGGCTCGCGGCGCCGCTGCTCCACGCGCTCGAGATACCAATCGATCAGCGCACGCACCGCCAGCAGCAACTCGTGGAGCGCCTCTCCCAGGCGCGCGGCGAGGTCGGGAGGGATCAGTTCCTGGAGGGAATGGAGGACCCTGGCGATCAGCTCGACGTCGCGCCGGCCGGCGTCGGCGGTGTCCGACTCGGGCATCTGCCAGCCCGCGGGAGGGGGCTCGGGCCCACGGGTGCCCTCCTCGGTGCCTGCCTTCTCGCCGCCCGACTCGCCAGCGCTCGGCACACCGGCGCCCGCTGCGCCACCGTCCGCTCGCGCCGCACTGCCCACCGCGTCGGCCAATAAGCGCTCCGCGGCGCTCGAGGCTCGGTCGAGACGCTGCTCGAGCTGACGCAGCAGCTCCTCGGGGCGGGGAGGGGTGGACTCAGGCTCGGGCTGGTCGTGCTGCATCGAAGCTCACCTCCAGTATCCCCTCGGCAAACGTCGCGCCCGAGGGCTCGAAATTCGCCAGTGAGGAGGGTAGGACGATGGTCCTCCGCTGGCCGTCCACTCCGACGACCAGCTCGAGGCCGATCTTCTTCAGCGAGATCTCGGTCTTCCGCGCAAACGGCAGGGCCAGCCGCAGGGACGCCGTCTCGCCCGACACGCTCAGCTCCTGTGTGACGGTGTCGTGAAGCACGGCGGCGGGGTTGTGCTCGGCGAACAGGGCGCGACCGAGACGGTCGAGCATGTCCGCCCCCAGCACCTCCTGATCGAAGTACGGCGCGCACAGGATCGGCACCGGGGCGAAGGCGGAGCGCACGAGGTCGAGGTGCTCCCCCTGCACCTGACGCCACTGCGCGAAGTAGTCGCCGACCTCGTCGGGGAACACGCGATTGACCACCACGGCGTCGGTCACGTAGCCGTAGAGGTTCAGATAGGTGAAGGTCCGCATCGCCTCGCCGATGACCATCTTGTCCGGATTCATGACCAGCCGCAGCGTGCAGTGCTCGCGGTCGCGGAGGATCTCATTCATCGCGATCAGGTTCTGCGAGAGGCGCTGGATGTCGGCGAACACCGCGTGACTGGGCAGCGGGATGTCAAGTAGCGACCGGGCGATCGGCCGCGCCGCCGCCAGGATCTGGCGCTCCATCGGGAAGACCTTCTCGATCCACCAGCGCGCGACGTCGGGGAACGACAGCAGCCGCAGGGTCTCGCCGGTCGGCGCGCAGTCGACGATGATCGCGTCCCACTCGCCGGACTCGTGATGCGCCTGAAGCCGCAGGAGCGAGAACAGTTCGTCCATGCCCGGGGGCACGGTCAGCTCCTCGGCCGAGATGCGGTCGACGCCACGCTCGATCAGCAGCTCGCCGAGCCAGTCCTGGACGCCGGACCAGTGCCGCTCCATCTCCTCCTGGGCCTTCACCTCCTGCCCCCACAGTCCGTCGGCCGCCCGCACCGGTTCGCCCCCGAGCCCGACCCCGAGTGACTCCGAGAGGCTGTGCGCCGGGTCGGTGGAGAGGACCAGCGTGCGCAGCCCGGCGTGGGCGCAGCGGCGAGCGGTCGACGCCGCGACGGAGGTCTTGCCGACGCCGCCCTTCCCGGTGTAGAGGATCGTGCGGGGCCTCATCGGGCCCGAGTCTACGAGCCGGGTCCAGCGTGGCTGGCATCGTGCGGCCGCGCGCGGCCGGCCTCGCGCCGCTATCGGGTCGCGCGCAGGCCGGCGACGATGCGGTGGAAGTTCCCAGCCTCGTCGGTCGCGGCGAGGCGGACCGTGTACGCGCCGGGGCCGGGGAGCGGCGGGATGGCGAAGGCGTTGACGCCGTAGCCGAACTCGGCGCTGGTCAGGAACACCGTCCGGTTGCCGCGGGCGACGACGATGCCCACGTGCGACACCTTCGAGAGCCGGAACAGCAGCGTCGCGGGACGGAGGGCGCGGACCGACTGGGTCAGCAGGCGCAGCGTCGGTGGCGTCTTCAGGTCGGCGTCGAAGTGTGCGGCCGTCCTGCAATACACCGCCGCGTGGACGCGGCTGCAGAGCGCGTGCAGAAAACCGGTGACGAGCGTGTGGTAGTCGAGCGTGTCCTCCTGGCCGGGCTGGTAGAGCGACCAGGCGCCGGTGTCGTAGCTGGGGACCTCGGCTCGCGCCTCGGCGTCGCCGGCGGAGAACAGGCGCGCGGCCCGGGGATCGTGGCTAGCGGCGACGTAGTCGTAGAGGCCGACCAGGGTCTGGAGGAAGCCGTTGATCACCGCCACGTCGGGCGCGGGCGCGAATGAGTAGAGCAGGTACCGCCGGCCACGGGCCGTGCGCACGCCGACGCCGGCGGGCGGGGCGGTGGCCAGGAGCGGGAGCGCCCGGTGAGCGGTCTGCAGGTAGCTGCGGCGGCCCGTCACCTTGTAGGCGCGGGTGAGCGCCTCGATCGCCGTGGCCTGGGACATCGCGCTGGTCCAGGGCGGGCGCCCCCCGTCGAAGTCGAAGTAGTACTCCCAGGCGATCCCACCGCCGCGCTTGGCGGCCAGCGGGATCAGCTGCGAGAGCATCCGCAACATCTCGGCGTAGCGACTCGGCCCGGCGGAGTACAGGCCGTCGGCCTTGCCGAAACTGCCGAGCTCCTGCAGCTCGATGCCCTGGCCGGCGTAGTACTCCCACACGAGGTCCGAGCCGGCGAACTCGACCCGCTGCCCGGAGGCGAGCAGCGGACCCGATGACCACCAGATCCGGTTGCGATCGAGGGTCAGGAACAGCGCCGGCAGCCGGGAGCTGGTCAGCTGGCCGGTCGCGGCGATGCCGTGGATGTTCTCGATCACCGCCTCGAGCTCGGCCGCCCGCGTTCCGCGGAGGCGGTGGACCGTGGCCAGCGCATCTCCCCAGCTCCCGAGGTAGCGGCGCTCGGTGCCGGTCGAGATCGCGTGGGTCCGGGCGAGCCGGGCGAGCTCGGTCGCAACCGTGCGATCGACCGCCTGGCTCGGCGCCCGCGCCGCAGTGGGGCGGGCGGCGGTGGCGCGGGCTGCCGTGGCGCGGGCCGCGCCCGCGGCTCCTGGCGGCGAGAAGTCAACGGGCGGCACGAAGCGATCATTGGCCACAAACGACCGCCCGTGCGCGCCCAGCACGACGACGCGGGCCGCCTGTGCGCCCAGCGGGCAGATCCACGGCCCGACCGTGCAAGCCAGCACGAGGCTGATCAAGCGTCCCCTCCTCACGCGAGCCAATGCTAGATTCGCGGCGGTGCGGGCGTCAAATCCGAGATGTGCTGTGGCCGCCGGCATCCGTGGTCTCAGGCGGCGCCCGCTGCGGGGCCTGCTTGCGGCGCTGCTGCTGGGCACGGCGCTGAGCGCCTGCGGAAGCAGCAGCTCTCCGGACGCCACCACCCTCCTCAAGCAGACCTTCAGCGGCCAGCACACCGTGAACAGCGGCATGCTGGGCGTTACGCTGGGCCTCGACGCCTCTGGGTCGAGCACGCTGCGTGGCCCGCTCTCGATCAGTTTCGGCGGCCCCTTCCAGAGCCGCGGTCAGGGCAAGCTGCCGAAGTCGAAGTTCAGCGTCTCGGTCACCGCAGCTGGGCACACGACCTCACTCGGGATCCTCTCCACCGGCACCACGGGCTACGTGACCCTCGGCGGCACCAGCTACCAGCTGCCGGCCGCCACCTTCCAGAAGCTGGAGTCGTCCTTCGGACAGATCGCCGCGTCTCCAGGTGGATCGGGCGGCGGGACCCTCGCCAAGCTCGGGATCGACCCGCTGCACTGGCTTCAGAACCCGTCGGTGGTCGGCACCGAGAGCGTCGCTGGGGCGCAGACCACCCACATCCGCGCCGGGATCAACGTCATGGCGTTGCTGGGCGATCTCGACACATTCCTGCAGAAGGCCTCGTCGGTCGGGGTCTCGGGGGCGGCCAATCTGCCCCAGGGCATCTCAGCGCAGACGCAGAGCAAGATCGCCGCGGAGGTGCAGACCCCGCGCTTCAACGTGTGGACCGGCAGCAACGACAAGACCGTCCGCAGGCTCTCCATCGACCTCACGATTCCCGTCTCCGGTCCGATCTCGACCGCCTTGGGGGGACTGCGCTCGGCGAGGATCACGCTGGTGATCCAGTACACCGACCTCAACCAGCCCCAGACGATCACCGCCCCGGCCTCGGTGCGGCCGTTCGCGGAGTTCACCGCACAACTGCAGTCGCTGCTCGCCGGGATCCAGGGCGCCGCAGGGTCATCCTCCGCGGGGTCATCCGCCACCGGCGGGTCGTCCGCCGCCACCCCGGCGGCCGTGCAGAGCTACAGCCAGTGCATCCGCTCGACCGGCCAGGACATCGCTCAGATGCAGCGCTGCGCCGCGCTCCTGCACGGCAAGTAGCCGTCGGCGTCGGCGCGCCTACTCCTCGACGTCCTCTTCCTCCTCGACGGACTCCTCGAGCTCGTCGAGTTCGGTGCCGGGGCGCTGGAAGGTCTCGAGCATCTCGTCTCGCCGGCTCTCGTCCACGGGGATGTCCTCGGAGACCTGGACCCATTCGGCGCCCTCGTACTCCTCCATGTTGAAGATCTCGGTGTCGAGATCAGGGGAGTCGTCGACGATGACGAGCACCTCGGTCTGTGGGTTGAAGTAGGTGCCAGGTCGGACGACCAGCTCTTCGAGTTCAAAGCGGCGTGCGTTTGCCATGGGCCGCGCAGCCTACCGGCTCGGCACGCTGTGCCACAACGCCTCACAGCTCCCCGAGCGCCGATATCTCACGCTCAATCTCGGCCTCGACGTCGAGCGAGGGCTTGCCGGCCCGGGCACGTCGATGATTGCGGGCGATGACGAGGTCGCGGATCTCCTGGCGCAGTTCGTCGTCGATGTGCGGGGCGGTGAGCTTGCGCAGCTCCGCCTCGACATCGAGCGGCGGCTCTCCACGGCGCTGGCGGCGAAGGTTGCGGGCCTCGAGCAGCTGGCGGATCTCCGCGTCGCGCTCGACGAGGGCCGCCGCCGATCCGGCCTTCGGACCACGGTTTGCGTCGCCGTCCATGAGGAGCTGGTTGCGGCCGTACTCCTCCCAGGTCTTCCCGCTGAGGATCAGTCCCGCGACGGCGAATACGGCGGCGACTCCGCACACGATCCAGATCACAGTTCCAAACGCGTCGTGCACTATCCGTAAGTCTTACGCAGCCGGATCACGGGCGATCCGGTTGTGGCGCGCCGGAGATCGGGTACCCTTGTTTCATAGCCGTTGACTGACTAGTCAATCTGTCGTCGCGCTGAGGACCACAACCCGGTCACTCCAGGGCCCGGCGCCCCCGAGGCGCCGACTCAGGTCCCGGTTCCCGGAAAGCCCGCCAGCGCCCGCCTTAAGGAGCAATCCAGTGGTTGATTTCACGCTCACCGACGAGCAGAAGAGCATGCGCGAGATGGCGCATGATTTCGCTGAGAAGGAGATCCGACCGGTCGCCTGGGAATACGACCGCGAGGGAACCTGGCCTCAGGACATCATCGAGAAGGCCTGGGAGCTTGGGCTGATGAACGGTCACCTCCAGTCGGAATACGGCGGTCCGGGCCTGGGCTACCTCGACGGCGCGCTGATCGAGGAGGAGCTGGCGTGGGGTTGTTCGGGCATCGCCACCTCGCTCACCTGTAACGGCCTGGCCACGGCGCCGATCGCGCTCGCGGCCTCCGAGGAGCTCAAGAAGGAGTACCTCGGCCGCCTCAGCGAGGGCCCGCTGCTGGCCTCGTTCTGCCTGACCGAGCCCGACGCCGGCTCGGACGTCTCCGGGATGAAGACGACCGCCACCCGCAAGGGCGACAAGTGGGTCATCAACGGCTCCAAGTGCTTCATCACCAACGGCGAGTACGCCAACTACTACACGGTCTACGCCAAGACCGACAAGGAGGCCGGCCACCGCGGCATCTCCTGCTTCATCGTCCCCCGTGACGCCGGCGTGGTCGTCGACAAGCACGAGGACAAGATGGGGCAGCGCGCCTCGAACACGGCCACGATCACCTTCCCCGAGGTCGAGATTCCCCTCAACCACCTCGTGGGCGAGGAGAACAAGGGCTTCAAGATCGCGATGATGACCCTCGACCGCACGCGCCCCGGCGTGGCGGCGATGGGCGTCGGCGTGGCGCGGGCCGCGATGGAGTTCGCGATCGACTACTCCAAGGAGCGCGTGCAGTTCGGCGTCCCGATCGCGATGCACCAGGCGATCCAGTTCATGATCGCCGACATGGCGACCAAGGTGCACCTGGCGCGGCTGGCGACTTGGAACTCGGCCGTCCTGCTCGATCAGGGCCGCCGCAACACGCTCGAGTCCTCGCACGCCAAGCGCTTCGCGGCCGACACGGCGATGGAGGTCACCACCGACGCGGTGCAGGTCTACGGCGGCTATGGCTTCATCAAGGAGTACAAGGTCGAGAAGCTGATGCGGGACGCCAAGATCCTTCAGCTCTACGAGGGCACCGCTCAGATCCAGCGGCTGGTCATCGCTCGCGAGACGCTGCTTCCGCGTCGCGCCGAGGAGCCGGCCGCCGCTCACGCGTAGGCCTTGGTCTCACCGAAGCTGGACAAGGGCCGCCTCTGGGCGGCCCTGTCTATGCCGAATGTGGGCCGCGCGCCGACGAACAGGTCACTCGGTGGTACTGAACTCCCAGATCGCCACGCCGAGCATGATCAGGCCGAGGATCAGGATCATCCCTGCTTCGAGCAGTCCGGGCACATGCCAGCCGAACCAGGTCACCCCCGGGTTGAGCACTTTCTGGGCGAGGGGGTTGGTGTGGATGTGGTCGAAGACGAGCTTGCGCATCGGGTCGACGGCGTAGGTGAGCGGGTCGAGCCGGTTGAGGACCGCGAGCCAGGCGGGGAGGCCCGCGACGGGGAACAGCGCCCCGGAGATGAAGAACATCGGCATTACGACCATCTGCATGACGCCCATGAACGCCTGCATCTGCGTGATCCTGGCAGCGACCATTACGCCGAACGCGGTGATCGAGAACGCGAGCAGCAGCTGCAGGGCGAGAATCTCCAGGATCAGCACCGGGTCGTAGGGGACCTTCACGAATCCGGCCAGGCAGATCACGATCGCGCCCTGGATGCTCGCCACCGTGGCGCCGCCGAGGCACTTGCCGATCACGATCGAGCTGCGGCGGATCGGCGCCACCATCATCTCGCGCAGGAATCCGAACTCGCGGTCCCAGACGATCGAAGCGGCGGAGAACATCGCCGTGAACATCACCGAGATGCAGAGGATGCCGGGGTAGATGAACGTCTTCAGGTTGACGCCATGGGTGCTCGTGCTCGACAGCCGCTGCAGCCCGGAGCCGAGGATGAACAGAAACAGCAATGGCTGCACGAGCGAGGTGACCATGCGCAGCTTGTCGCTGCGAAACCGGATCAGCTCGCGTGTCCACACGATCTTGATGGCACGGGCCTCGGAGGCGAGGCTGCGCTTGGGCACATGGACCCTGGCGACAGGGGAGGGCGTGGGGGCAGTCGTCCCGCTCCTTGGCGCGCGGTCGGTCGTGGTGCTCATCGGCGCGCTCCGCTCATCATCTGCATCATCGCCCGGTTCGACGCCTTGGCGCTGTCCTCCTCGGCGTCGCGGATCGAGGTGCCGGTGAAGGACATGAACACATCGTCAAGCGTTGGGCGCGACACGCTGACGGCGCGGATCGGCACCCCCAGTTCGGCGAACAGACGGGGCACGAACTCCTCGCCGGCATGCACCCGGAACGTCACCGCGCCCTCGGACACCACGGCCTCGAGGCCGAAGCGATCGGCCAGGGCAGCGATCGCGGCCTCGTCGTCGCCGGTGTGGATCCGGACGGTGTCGGCGCCGACCCCCTCCTTGAGCGCTTCCGGACTGTCGAGCGCGACGATCTGCCCGTGATCCATGATCGCGATCCGGTCGCACCACTCTGCTTCGTCCATGTAGTGCGTCGTGAGAAAGATCGTGATGTCCTCGGCCTCCTTGAGCTCCCGGATGTAGGTCCAGATCGACCGGCGGGTCTGCGGGTCGAGCCCGATCGTCGGCTCGTCCAGGAACAGGACGCGCGGCGAGTGCAGGAAGCCCCGCGCGATCTCAAGCCGGCGGCGCATCCCACCGGAGAAGTTGCGCACCGGCGAGTCCCTGCGCTCCCACAGGCCGACCATCTCCAGCACCTGCTTCATCCGATCGGGCACCAGCTTCGATTGGACGCCATAGAGCTCGGCGTGGAGGCGGAGGTTCTGCGCGGCGGTCAGGTACCCGTCGAGCGTCGGATCCTGGAACACGAGCCCGATGTTGCGCCGGACCTCGTCGCGCTCGCGGACCACGTCGTGCCCAGCGACGGTCGCGGTTCCCCCTGTGGGCTTCGCGAGCGTGCACAGCATGTTGATGGTCGTCGTCTTGCCGGCCCCGTTCGGGCCCAGAAATCCGAACACCTCGCCCGTCGCCACCTCGAATTCGACCCCGCGGACCGCCTCCACCTCGCCGTATCGCTTGATCAGCCCGCGCACGGCGATCGCCGGCGGAGCGGCGGCAGGCTGGATCGGGCTCTGCACGGCCATGCCTCCACACGCTACTCCTCGTCGTCGAGGCCTCCTGGCCCGTCGGGGCGGCCGGACCCGCCCGAGCCGCCGGACCCGCCGGACCGGCCGAAGCCCCCCGTACCGCCGGACCGGCTGGACCCGCCGGAGCCGCCCGGACCGCCCGGTGGCCCGAACCCTCCCGGGCCGCGCGTGCGGACCCAGTCGGCCAGCTGCTGGCTGAGGTCGCCCATCTGTGAGCCGAGGTTGGTGAGGTTGTCGCCGGCTTCGGCGAACAGCGCCCGGAAGCGCGCGGCATAGAACTCCATCGCGTCGCCGGCCTCCTCACGCACATCGGAGGCCTGATCGCGGGTGCGGTACTCGCCGCGGACGATGCGGTCGTACTCGCCGCTCTGGACCCAGCGCATCACCTCTGAGACCCGCCGGACCGCCGAGGCGTGGCTCCGGCCAAGCTCGTTGAGGAAGCGCCGCACGCGGTCGCTGGCATCGTCCCAGCTCTGGTACTCCGTCGCCTGGGCCATGAACGCCTCGAGATCGAGCTGGTCGGCGGGCAGCCCGGAGCTCACCACCATCAGCGTCCGGCAGACGATCCGTGGATCGCGCACGGCGAGCGTGGCGGCGCGATCGCAGCTGAGCTCGGCGGCGCGGTACCACTCGAGCAGCACCGCTCGCACGGCCCGGAACGGGATGCCCATGAAGAACGGCAGGCCGTTGCCGACGCTGAGAAGGATGTTCAGCGCGGTCATGTAGACCATGTGATCGGAGAGAATGTGACCGAGCTCGTGGGCGACCACCACGCGCTGCTCTCCCGCCCCCAGGCGCTGAAGCAGCAGCGAGTCGATCACGATCATCGGATTGGTCGAGCCGATCGCCTGGGCGCCGCCCAGCACGCCCTCGGAGACATAGAGGTCGGGCGTCGCCGGCATGTCCAGCACCCGGCTCACGCCGGTGAGCGCCGAATGCAGCCCCGGCAGCTGGTTCTCGCCGACCCGGACCGAGTTGCCCAGGAAGAACTGACGCAGCGCGCGCTCGTACTGCCACTCGACCAGCTTGCGGATCACCGAATTGAGCATCGGGATCGACTTCAGCGCTGCCGTGGCGGCGCGGTCGGCCGGATGCTCGTAGGCCTTCGAGGACAGCCCGGGGAACGGCTTGATCGGCTGCGGCAGCTGCTCGGTCATTACACACCGGAGCCTAGACCCCGCCGAGTGCGGGGGCCACTCCCGGCGAACGGCCGCGACGCCGCGGGCGCTCCTGAGGCCATAATCCTCGCCATGCGGTCACGGAGGAGGGGATGAGGTCGGTCAGCGTCACCGCGGCGTTTCGCAGCACGGTGGCCGAGGCCGAGCGGTGCTGGTACGACACCTCGCGCTGGATGGTGTGGGTCGACGAGCTCGACCGGGTGGTCGAGGTCGATGAGCCGTGGCCGAAGGCCGGCGGCCGGCTGGTGTGGCGGTCCGGACCGGCGGGCCGCGGGGAGGTCAGCGAGCGTGTGGTCCGCTACGAGCCGCTGAGCGGTCAGACCGTGGAGGTCGAGGACAAGTCGCTGCGTGGGCGCCAGAGCGTGGCCTTTACGCCGCGGGACGGCGAGGTCGAGATCACCCTCACGCTGAAGTACGAGGTCAAGCAGCGGTCGCTGTTCACGCCGCTGATCGATCCGCTGTTCATCCGGCCGGTGATCGCAGCCTCGCTGCGCACCACGCTCAGCCGCTTCGGCGGCGAGCTCGCGGGGGCCTCGGGTGGTGCCCACGACTAGACTTGCCCCCCGCGCTCCCGGCGCGAGCAGGTCACCGTCAACCATCGGGAAAGGCTGCATGTTCGTCTTCAGAGCCGCCGTCGTCGGCGCGGGCACCATGGGCGGGGAGATCGCCCACACGATCGCCGGCGCGGACATTCCCGTGGTCCTCAAGGACGTCGAGGAGACGTTCGTGCAGACCGGGCTTGAGAAGGCGCGCTCGCTGTGGCAGGGCCGGGTCGATGCCGGCAAACTCGAGCCCGCCGAGCTCGAGCGCAAGCTGGCGCTGATCACCGGATCGACCGACTACGGGGACTTCGGCGACGTCGACTTCGTGATCGAGGCGGTGCCCGAGCGCATGGACATCAAGCAGACCGTGTTCGCCGAGCTCGATGCGGTGACGCCAGGGCACGCGGTCCTTGCCTCCAACACATCTTCGTTGTCGATCACCGAGATGGGGGAGGTGACGAGCCGGCCCGAGAAGGTCGTCGGCTTTCACTTCTTCTATCCCGCCTCGGTGATGCGCCTGATCGAGATCGTCGAGGGGGACGACACCGCTCCGGAGACGATCTCTGCCGCCACCGCGTTCGCGCAGGCGATCCGGAAGGTGCCCATCCACTGCGGAGAAGCGCCCGGCTTCGTCGTCAACCGGATTCTCAACTCGAGCGCGTCTGAGCTGTGGCGCTTCCAGGAGGAGACCGGGGCGGACATCACCGAGGTCGACCGGGTGGTGGCGGAGTCGAAGGCCGCCCCGATGGGCCCGTTCTTCCTCGGCGATCTCCTCGGCCTCGACACCGTGCTCCACGTCGCCGAGCACCTTCACGATTCCTACGGCGATCGATTCTTCGTCCACGGCGGGATGCGGGAGCTGGTCGCCTCCGGCGCTCTCGGCGCCAAGACCGGAAGGGGGTTCTATGAGCACGGCTGAGACGGGCCTGGACGCCCAGGCGCTCGTTGATCGCTTCACGCTGAAGGCACTGGTCGAAAGCTGCCTCGTGCTCGAGGAGGGCGTCGCCTCGCTCAAGGACATCGACCTGGGGATGCTGGCCGGCGCCGGGATCATTCCGCCGCCCTTCGCCCGCGCCGACCAGCTCGGCCTCGACACGGTGCTGGCGCGCCTGGAGCGGGCAGCCGAGGAGTGGGGGGAGAGCTTCGAGCCGCCGACAATCCTGCACCGGCTCGTGGCCCAGGGCCGGCTCGGTGTCGCGACCGGCCAGGGCTTCTTTCCCTACGCGCGACCCGACGCCGGCTGGGACGAGCGCCCGGTAAAGCTCGAGACGCGTGGCGAGCTGGCTCTGGCCTGGCTCGACCGGCCCCCAGCCAACTCGATCTCGCCCGCGGTCGTGGTGGCGCTGCGGGACGTGTGGGCGGAGGTCGAGCGCTCCGCGGAGATCCGGGCGCTGGTGTTCGTCTCGGCCAATCCGATGCTGTTCTGCGCCGGCGCGGACATCAAGGCGTTCACGACCATGGACGCGGCGGCGGGCGGAGAGCTGCTTGACCAGATGCACGGCTTTCTGCGCGACATGGAGCACTCCTCGGTGGCCACGATCGCAGCCGTCAACGCCATCGCCCTCGGTGGCGGGTGCGAGCTGGCAATGGCCTGCGACCTGCGCATTGCCGCCCGGTCGGCGAGCTTCGGCCAGCCGGAGATCAATCTCGGCATCATCCCCGGCTTCGGCGGTACGCAACGCCTGCCGCGACTGGTGGGCGAGGCGAAGGCGCTCGAGCTCAACCTCACCGGCGAGCCGATCTCTGCCGATGAGGCCTACGAGCTGGGACTGGTGAACCGCGTCGTCCCTGACCACGAGCTTTTCGACTCGGCGCTGGCCTGGGCCCGCAAGCTTGCCCGTCAGGCGCCGCTGGCGATCGAGCAGATCAAGCGCGTCTCGGCCGCCGGCGACCTCGATGCGGGGATCGAGGCCGAGAAGGGCGGATTCGCGACCGTGTTCGCGTCCGCGGACGCCCAGGAGGGCATCTCCGCGTTCCTGCAGAAGCGCTCGCCGACGTTTCGCGGCACATGAGCGCCACCTCGACCGAGGCGGCGGCACTGGCCGCCCTGATCAGCGACTCGAGCCGGGTGGTGGCGCTCACCGGGGCGGGGGTCTCGGTGCCCTCGGGCATCCCGGACTTTCGCTCGCCGGGCACGGGTCTGTGGGCGAACGTCGATCCGATGGAGGTCGCGCACATCGACGTCTTCCGCCGTGACCCCGAACGCTTCTGGCGCTTCTACGGCGATCGCTTCCAGAGCCTCGAGGACAAGCGACCGAATCCGGCCCACGCCGCGCTGGCCCGGCTCGAGGCCGCTGGGCGTCTCGACGCCGTGATCACTCAGAACATCGACCAGCTTCACGCCAAGGCGGGGTCGCGAGAGCTGATCGAGATGCATGGCACGATCGGACACTCCTCGTGCCTGCGATGCGGGTCGCGGTACGAGCTTGCGGACGTGCGCGGGCGCCACGCGACCGCGCCCGACGGCGTCCCGAGGTGCGGTTGTGGCTCGCCGCTCAAACCCGACGTCGTGCTATTCGGCGAGTACCTCTCGCCGACGGCGATGGCACGGGCCGAGGAGCTGGCGATGGGCGCCGAGCTGATGCTGTGCGTCGGCTCCTCGCTTGAGGTGTACCCGGTCGCACAACTGCCCGCGCTGACGCTCGCCGCGGGTGGCCGGGTGGCCATCATCACCCAGGGCCGCACACGGTTTGACGATCAGGCCGCGGTGCGCTGCTCCGGCGATGTCGTCGCCGAGCTCGAGGCAGTGCTCATCGGCCTCGGCCTCGACGCGGAGGCGGCGTGAACGCCATCACCTCGATCTCGGCGCGGTCGAGTTCATCGATTTCTCGGCGACCCTATGCGTTTGACACTGCCCGTGCCCGCAGCGCCGCCTCGATGCGGCCCAGCGCGTGGGCGACGACCTCGCGCTCGGGCTCCTGGAGGCGGCGCGCCAGCGCGCTCTGGGCAGCCGCGGTCACCGGGTCACGCTGGGCTCGCAGTTCCTCGAGCCGCTCCTGGAGGACGGGTGCCGCGGGGTCGGCGGCCAGTTCGGCCAGCGCCGCGTCGAGAGCCACGAGGAGCTGTAGCGCGGCCTCCCGCTCGCGTCCGGCATCGAGGTCGAGCCGCGCGCGCAGCACCAGCTCCTCGCAGGCCAGCGCCTGCTCACGTCCGTTGAGGATCGCCGCCAGCCGAGCCTGCGGCGCCAGCACGCGGGCGCGACGCTGTCGCGGCGCCGCCGCCACCAGCTCGCGGGCTCGGGTCCACTGTCCGTCGGCCACCTGCTCGCCCACGCCGTAGCCGATCCGGGCCACCAGGGCCTGCTCGCGCCGGACCTCGGTGACGAACGGATCGGCCATCACGAGCCGATACGCATGGAGGGCTCGGTTGAGGACCGAGAGGTCGGCGGCGAACTCGGTCTCGCCGGCTCCCTGGAGCCACGACTCCGCCTCCCCCTCGCCGGCCAGCGGCGCTCCGACGTCGATGATCGTTGCCCTGGACGTGTCGACAGGCGTGGGTTCGGGCTCCGGCACCGCGTCGACGGCTCGCCGGCGCCGGCCCAGCAGGTGGCGCTGGACCGTGGCCAGGGTGGCGAGCACGAGCACGTGGGTGGGGGCGGCGCCGGCCGGGGCGCCGGGCTCCCGCAGCAGGTAGCGGCCCTCAGGCGGGCCAAGCGACCACGGGAGCTCGAGCTGACTGAAGCGGAAGGTCGGCGTCAGTGTCCGCTGCTGCGGATCGCGTATTTGCTCGGCGTGATCGGGACGACGGGCTCCGGGATCATGCTGATCCGGTTGATCAGCTGGGCCCACTGGCCCGGCTGCAGCAGCGTCTTGATCTCTGCCGAGAGCTTCTTGTTGGCGCCGTACAGCGGCGTGTACGCGATCTGGATCCGGTTCTGGTGATCCGGCAGCGCCAGTGTGTTGTCCTGACCCTTGTAGCTCATCGTGCTGATGATCTGGTCGGGTGCCAGCGCGCCCTGGAGGGTGAGCAGCCGCCGGATCGTGATGTCGGTGATCGACCCGGCGCCCTGATGGCCGAGCACCGGCACGCCGTTGATCTTCGAGATGTCGACCGAGGATCCGCTCAGTCCGGCGGCGTCGGTGCTGCCCTGGAGGTTGCTGCCGCACTTCAGGCCGGAGATGGTCGGATCGAGGCCCGAGGCGGAGAGGAACTCGATCGACGCGAGGATCCGGCGGTCGATGACGCCGGACTGGATGTCACGGCGACCACAGGCGTAGATCTGCACGTGCGGGTCCTGGAGGATCCGGTTCTGCAGCTGCTCCTTGGACATGAGCAGGATCTGGCCGATCGTGGGGTTGCGGGCGTGCGGACCGAAGAACGGGTCGACCCCGGTGGCGCGATACACGGCCGTGGCCTCGAGCAGCTTCCAGCCGTCGAGGATCGGCTTGGCGTCGATCTCCGGCGCGTTCTTGCCGGCGGGCTGAATCATGAACGCCATGTGGGAGGCTTGGCTCGGAGTCGCCGCGCCGACCCGGGCGAGGATCGTGCCGGCCATGACCACCGCGCCGGCGCGCAGCGGCGCGAGCGTGTACTGGTTCTTGGCGAGGTGCAGGACGTCGGAGAAGTAGTTCTGGAAGCTCGAGATCTGCTGCTGGGCGCTGCTCTGGAGCTGGAGCCGGCCGCCGGCGGCGTAGGAGCCCGGTCGCTGCGGATCGGCGAACAGCCGCTCCTTGACCACCGAGACCACGGTCGGAGCCGCCGCGTGGCTGGCGGTCGACGTGGTCTGCGGCAGCTGGACGGCCTTGTGCGTCTGGTGCGTGGCCTTCTGCGTGGAGATGGTCGGGGCGGCGCTCTGCTGGCCGGCGGTGGCGGCCGCCTTCGGCGTCGGCAGTGCCTTCGTGGAAAGCTGGGCGGCCAGCTGAGTGGCAGTCAGCTTTACCGGCTTGGGCACCGCGTACTCCTTGGCCACGGAGCCGAGCTGGGCGTAGGTATAGATGTTGCCGGTCTGATCCTGGAGCTGGACGAAATGCCCCCACTGGCTGTTCTGCCCGACCTTGACGATACGGCCGTCGTTGACCGCGATCACCGGCGCGCCCTTGTGCGCGTAGATCGAGGTGGCCTTGGCGGTGGGATCGGAGCCGATGGCGATGGCGGCGTTGCCGGCGTGGACGCGGCGGGTGGCCAGCCGCTCGACGCTGTCGTCGGCGTACTTGGCCGGGGCGGCGACCGGGAAGTGGCCCTGTACGAGTCCGGTGAGGGCGCCGATGAGCTGGCTCGGCATACCGCCGATCAGCTTCGCGCGGAGGAGGACGGACTGCACGTACCAGGACGCGTGGTTGTAGGCGAAGATCGCCTGGCCGACGTTCTTCGAGGCCCCAGCGGCCTGCAGGTAGCGTGCGGCGGAGAAGATCGCGTCCACCGGGTTGTAGGGATCCGCGACCCCGTCACCGTTGGCGTCGACGCCCCACGTCTTCCACGTGGAGGGGAGGAACTGCATCCAGCCGACCGCGCCGGCCGAGGACACCGAGAGGTTACGACCATAGTCGGTTTCGATCTCGTTGATCGCGGCGAGCACCTGCCACGGGACGTCGTACTGGATCCCGGCCGCCTGATAGATCGGAAGCAGGAAGGGCGGGATGCGGAAGGAGTCGATGAAGAAGTTCGGGACTCCGAGCGGCGCCGGCCCCGGCAGCGCGAAGGAGAAGGTGGGGTTGGCCGAGGTCGGGGCGCCGCCGCTGCTGCGGAGCGCGGCGGGCTTGTTCGGCTTGGCCGGCTTCTTGCCCTTGCCCTTGCCCTTGCCGGTGTTGTTGTGCGGCTTGCCGCCCGAGTTGCCCTTGCCCTTGCCTCCGGACTTCGATCCGCCGCCGTGAGGATGCGCGGACCCACCCTGACGCGTGGTGGGCTTCCCCGGCGGCGGCCCCGAGTGTGAAGTTGTGGTTGAGGTCGTGGTGGTGGAGGAGCTCGAAGAACTCGAGGAGCTCGAGCTGCTGCTCGTCGAGCTGCTCGACGAGGATGTCGGCGTGTTGCTCGACGAGCTCGAGGAGCACGACTGCGACGAGCTGACCACCGGGCCGCTGACCGGCAGGGAGGAGACCGGCGTGCCCGCGGGGACGGTGAAGGACTCCCTGACGCCACCGAGCAGCGTCACGGTGATCACGCACGTACCGGCCGATGCGGCGGGGATCGCGGCCACGCCGAAAACGGTGAGTAGCAGACCCACCGTTGCGATCGCAACCGTCAGCTTCCGCCTCAACACTTGGACCTATCTCCTCCCGCCGTCTGGCGCGCGCAAGGCGTTCCTGTCGCGGGCACTTTGCGACGTCGATCGGACGCTACTGAGTGCCATCCTGGTTTTCAACGAGCAACCGTTCAATGTCATTTTCAGCCCGGGAAACGTCCAGCGCGTCCTGGCGCCGGTGACGGAGCACCGAGTTACTCCATCCCGCATCGGCTGCTTTGCCCTAGGACTGTAGCGCCGAAACGACGAATTTCCGACCGCTAACCCTTGACCTCAGGTTGAGGTTGCGTTCCGGGCCGGGCCTCTCGCGGGTCGCGAACGGCCGATCGCTAGGGTGGCCGATCATGCACGACAGCTTTAAGGAGGCACGTAGATGACCGAGGACAAGGGATTGCGAGAGCGCGTCACGCGCCAGGGTGAGGAGACGATCGGCAAGCTCGCCCAGGAGTTGCTCGAGAACCCGATGGTGAGCGGAGCGCTCTCGCGCGCGCTCGAGACCCGCGAGCGCGCGCTGCGGGCTCAGGAGGCGGCCATGGGGGCGCTCAATCTGCCCTCCGCCAGTGACCTCGAGCGACTGACGCGCCGCCTGCGCAGCGTGTCGCAGCGGCTCGAGGGCATCGAGGACGGCCTGGATCGACTCGAGGCCCGGATCGACGGCCTGGGAGCGCAGAGCGCGATCGAGCAGCGGCTGGCCGCCATCGAGGAGGCACTCGCCCGGATCGAGCGGGCGACGAGCGGCGAGGGCACCTGAGCTCGGCCCCGCGGCGTGGATCCGTCCCGACGAGGCGCCGCTCAGGCCGGCGTGAGCGCTGACAGCGCGAGCACAGCCGCGTTGCCGACCCGCCGTTCGGCCAGCTTCAGTTCGTCGGGGTCGATCCGCCGGCGCGTCGGGACGAGCTGATCGGAGACGATCAGCAGCGAGGCGACCTGCAGCCCCTCACGCTCGCCGAGCGCGAACAGCGTCGCGGTCTCCATCTCGACGGCCACCGCGCCGCTCTCGCGCCACGAGTCCTCCAGACCCGGCCGGGGGTCGTAAAACAGGTCGGTGGAGACCACCGTGCCGAGCTGGGCCGAGTCCCCGGCCGCCGTCCGCAGGGCGGCGGTCAGCTCCGCGCCGGCCGGTACGCGCTCGGCCGCGCCGAGCGCTCGGCTGGTCCCGTCGGCGGCGAGCGCCTCGCCGGCGATCAGCAACTCGCCGAGCGTCAGCTCGGCGCTCAGCGCGCCGCAGGTTCCCACCCGGATCATGCGCCGGGCACCGAGCGAGACGAGCTCGGAGATCACGATCGCCGCGCTCGGCCCGCCCATGCCGGAGCTCTGGATGGTGAGCAGATCGCCGTCGGCGGCCGGCCCGCTGTACCCCCACAACCCACGGTTGTGATTGAACATCTTCGCCGGGTGAAGCAGGTGCTGAGCCAGCTCGAGCGCTCGTCCGGGGTCGCCGGGGAGCAGCACCCGCTCGGCCAGCTCCGCGGTCGGGTGCACATGGATCGTGGCGATCACGCCCGCGAGGTTAGACTCCGGCCGCATGATCTGTCCCCATAGGGCGGTCAGTGACCGGTGACCGAGTTTCGGTCCGCTGAGGAGTTCTGCGAGGTCATGAACCGCACGTTCAGGATCATGAGCGAAGACCCGCAGATGGGTCCGCAGTTCCGGGAAGCCGACACACCTCAGCGATTCGAGTTCACCGACCTCGATCTCGTGGTCAACATCCGCCCGGGCAGCCCTGACGAGCCGAACCTGGCCTGGGAGTGGTCTGACGACGTGGCCTGGGAGCCGAAGGTCAAGATGACGATGAGCTCCGAGACCGCGAACCGGTACTTCCAGGGCAAGGAGAACGTGGCCATCGCGATCGCCCGGCGCCGGATCAAGGCCGGCGGAGACGTGAAGGCCGCACTGGCCATCATCCCCATCACCAGGCCGCTGTTCGCGCGCTACCGCGAGATGATCGCCGCGGACTATCCGCACCTCGAGGTCTGACCGACCCCAACTCCCGCCAATTTGCGCCCGTCCGCATTGACATCGGCGTGCCGGGCGAGTAGACCTTTCCGTACTAGCAAAGGCACCAGGCCGGATCGTGGTCGGTGTGCCCCGACAAGGCACATTTTCCGCGAGGCGCCGCCGGAAAGGTGACGAGCGCCTACGGCCGACGCAGCGGGCCGTTTCGCCCGCGGGCGACGGGGTCTCGTTCTCCCGAGACCCCGCCGCCGACCTTGCTGACACGTTGATCGTGGCTGTCGGTGTGCACGCGTTACCCCTGCGGTTGGCGCGGGTTAATCGCTACAACGGACACTTGACGGCGATGTCGAGCAACGGCGAACAGAGCGAAGGAGTCTCCGTGCAGGAGGCGGCGGCACGCGTAGGTGTGACGCCGCAGACGCTGCGGCGCTGGGCGCGCACCGGAGTCATCCCCCAATATGACGGCCGCTGGCGCTCGGCGGCGATCAGCCACGCGCGCGTGGTCGCGCGCCTGCGCGAGCGAGGCCATTCGCTCCAGGACATCCGCAAGGCCACCGAGGAGGGACGGCTCGCGTTCGGCTACGTCGAAGAGCTGTTTCCGCCCGGCGAGGTGGTCTACAGCCTCGATGAGGCCGCGCGGGACACCGGGCTCGAGCCGGCATTGATCGAGCGGATCGTCACCACGCTCGGCTGGAGCCCGACGCAGGCGCAGTCGATCTCCGAGGAGGATCTGCAGCTCCTGCGCTACGCGGCCGCGGTGCTCTCGGCCGGGCTTCCGCTCGTTGCCATGCTCCAGCTCATCCGGGTCTACGGACAGGCCATGGCCCAGGTCGCCGACGCTGAGGTGCGCCTGTTTCACCTCTACGTTCACGAGCCGCTGATGCGCTCGGGGGCGAACGGGATCGAGACGGCCGAGGAGATGCTGGCGCTGACCCGGGAGCTGCTGCCGCTGTCCTCGCCGGTGATGGACCAAGTTCACCAGCGCTACCTGCAGCACTTTGTCGAGCAGGACGTCGTCGGCCACATGGAGTACGACCTCGATGGCGAGGCGATCGACCTCGGCCGGATGCGGGTGGCGATCGCCTTCGCCGATCTGGCCGGCTACACCCGGCTGACCGAGGAGGAAGGTGAGCTGCAGGCGGTCGACGCCGTCGAGCGGTTCGTCGAGGCAGTGGAGATCACCCTGCCCGACGAGGCCAGGGTGATCAAGACGATCGGTGACGAGGTGATGGTCGTCGGATCCGATCCCGCCACGCTGACCGAATGGGCGGTGGGCTTTCAGCGCCTGCAGAGCGAGCGGCCGCTACCGCGGATCGGCATCCACTATGGGGATGCGCTCTACCGCGACGGCGACTACTACGGCCGCGACGTCAACATCGCCTCGCGGGTCGCCGCGCGCTCGGCGGGCGGGGAGGTGCTGGTGACGCGGCCGGTGGTCGAGAGCGGTGAGGCGCACCTCGAGTTCGAGCGAATCGGCGAGGTTCGTCTCAAGGGCTTCAACGAGTCCACCGAGATCTTCATCGCCCGTCAGCAGGAAGAGTGATGGACGTCCTCGAGCGTGTGCGGTCCACCGGATTGCTCGCCCCGGACCAGCCGGTCCTCGTGCTGCTGTCCGGCGGGCGCGACTCGACCTGCCTGCTCGACCTGGCCGTCCGGATCGCCGGTGCCGACTGCGTCAGCGCCCTGCACGTGAACTACGGCCTGCGTGCGGAGGCCGACGGGGACCAGGGCCACTGCGAAGCGGTGGCGGCGACTCTCGGTGTGAGCCTCGACGTTCTGCGAACGGCCCCGCCGGGTCGCGGCAATCTCCAGGCCTGGGCCCGCGAGGAGCGCTACCGGGCCGCCGGCCAGCTGGCCGGCGAGCGAGGCGCCGACATCGCGGTCGGGCACACTGCCACCGACCAGGTCGAGACGGTGCTCTACCGGCTGGCGTCCTCGCCGAGCCGGCGCGCGCTGCTGGGCATGCGGGAGCGCGAGGGGCGCGTCCTTCGGCCACTGCTGCGCGTGACCCGGGACGAAACCGCCGCGTACTGCCGGACGCGCGGCCTCAGCTGGCGCGAGGACGCGAGCAACGAGGGCCAGCGCTTCGCTCGCTCCCGGATCCGCGGCGGGCTCGTCCCGGCGCTGCGTGAGGTCCACCCGGCCGCCGAGGCGAACGTGCTGGCGCTGCTGGAGCGCCTCTGCGGGGAGCAGGACGCCCTCGAGGCGCTCGTCGAGGACGTGCTCGCCGGAGAGCGCCGGGTGTCGCTCGCGCGCCTGCGGGAGCTGCCGGCGCCGATCGGCCGGCTGGTGGTGCAGCACCTGGCCGACGAGGCGGCCGGCGGGTTCGCCCCCGGCGCGGCCGGTCGGGCGGCGGAGATCCTCGCCCTCAGCGACCGCGGGACGGTGCAGCTCGACCTGCCGGCGGGGGTCCGGGCGGTGGTCGAGTACGGCACCCTGCGCTGCGAGCCGCGCGGACCAGCGCCCGCCGCCGTGGCGACGGCCCGTCTCCCGGTCCCCGGCCGGGTGCGCTTCGGCGAGAGCGAGGTCGTCTGCGAGCTGGTCGCGCCCGAGCGCGGCCCGGGCGTGCTCGACCGCGCACGGCTCGGCGGCGAGTTGCTCGTGCGCAGTTGGCGCCACGGCGACCGCATGGCCCCCCTCGGGCTCAGGGGGACCAAGAGCCTCCAGGACCTGTTCACCGCCCGGCGCGTTCCGCGCCTCATGCGGGACCGGATCGCGGTCATCGAGTCCGGCGGGGAGATCGCCTGGGTCGCCGGGGTGGCCACCTCGGAGCGCTTCAAGGTCACCGAGGCCACGCGCGAGAGCGTGCGTCTGAGCGTCCACGGGCCGGGCTCAGCCGCGCGCGGCTGAGCCCGCACTTACACTGCAGCCCACGTGAGCGACGACGACGACGCGATCGGGGACGTGCTCGTCCCGGCCGAGAACCTCGAGCGGCGGGTCCGCGAGCTGGCCAAGGAGATCTCCCGTGACTATGAGGGCCGGGACCTGATCCTGATCGGGGTGCTGAAGGGTGCTGTCTTCTTCCTGTCTGACCTGATGCGCCATCTCGAGGTACCCTGCGAGGTCGACTTCATGGCCGTGGCCTCGTACGGCTCGGCGACGAAGTCCTCGGGCGTGGTGCGCATCCTCAAGGACCTCGATGCGGTGATCGAGGGCCGCGATGTGCTGATCGTCGAGGACATCGTGGACTCCGGTCTCACCCTGCAGTACCTGCTCCGCAACCTGGCCGGCCGCAACCCCCGCTCACTCGAGGTCTGCGCCCTGCTGATCAAGCCCGAGCGCCGGAAGGTCGAGTTAAGGACGCGGTATGTCGGCTTCGAGATCCCCAACCGCTTTGCCATCGGCTACGGCCTCGATCACGGAGAGCGCTACCGAAACTTGCCCTTTGTGGCGGCGTTGAAGGAGTGAGAGCGTTCATGCAAGGCCATCAAGGGCCCCAAACCCAGGTGCTACGCTTGCCTATGCCCGCTTTCCGGCCACCGCGCCGCAGCCGCGGATTTTTCTTATGAGCAGGTTTTTCAAGAGCGCAGCCTTCCCGATCCTGATCGTGGTCGTGCTCGCGTTCTTTGCCCAGAAGCTGATCGGCAACTCGAACCACACGCAGAAGCAGACCTTCGGGAACCTGCTGACGCAGATCCAATCGGGTCAGGTCAAGTCGCTCACGCTCAAGGAGAAGGACAACACCGCTGACGTCACGCTCAACGACGGCCGCAAGTACACGGTCGGGTATCCCGACCAGTACGCGCCCCAGCTGATCGCTCAGGCCCAGCGGAACGTCCCGCCGTCCGGGTTCGACATCCAGGGCCGGGCCAGCAACGGCTGGTTGTCGCTGCTGACCTACATCCTGCCGTTCGTGATCTTCATCGGTTTCTGGATCTTCCTGATGAACCAGGTCCAAGGTGGCGGATCGAAGGTGATGTCGTTCGGCAAATCACGCGCCAAGCGCATGTCGGTCGACTCGCCCAAGATCACCTTCCGCGACGTTGCCGGGGTCGACGAGGCGGTCGAGGAGCTGCACGAGATCAAGGAGTTCCTCGAGAACCCGAAGAAGTTCCAGGCGCTGGGGGCGCGGATCCCCAAGGGCGTGCTGCTGTACGGACCTCCGGGCACGGGGAAGACGCTGCTGGCCCGCGCGGTCGCCGGCGAGGCCGGAGTGCCGTTCTTCTCGATCTCCGGCTCTGACTTCGTCGAGATGTTCGTCGGTGTCGGTGCCTCCCGGGTGCGCGACCTGTTCGAGCAGGCCAAGCAGAACTCTCCCTGCATCATCTTCATGGACGAGATCGACGCCGTCGGCCGCCACCGCGGCGCCGGCCTCGGCGGCGGTCACGACGAGCGCGAGCAGACGCTCAACCAGCTCCTCGTCGAGATGGATGGCTTCGAGATGAAGGACAACATCATCCTCATCGCCGCCACCAACCGTCCCGACATCCTCGATCCCGCCCTGCTGCGCCCGGGCCGCTTCGATCGCCAGATCGTCGTCGATCGCCCCGATCGCCTGGGCCGCAGGAAGATCCTCGAGGTCCACACGCGCGGCAAGCCGCTTGCCCGCGAGATCGACGTCGACGCGCTGGCCGGCCAGACCCCTGGCTTCACCGGTGCCGACCTCTCCAACCTCGTCAACGAGGCTGCCCTGCTCGCGGCCCGCAACGGGAAGCGCGAGATTACCCAGGACGAGCTCGAAGAGGGGATCATGCGCGTCATCGCCGGCCCGGAGAAGAAGACCCGGGTGATGAGCGATAAGGAGCGCCGGATCACCGCCTACCACGAGATGGGCCACGCGATCGTCGGCCACTACCTCCCCAACTCCGACCCGATTCACAAGATCTCGGTCATCTCCCGCGGCCAGGCGCTCGGCTACACGATCTCGCTCCCCGGCGAGGACAAGTTCCTCACCACCCGAGCGGAGCTTCAGGACACGATGGCGATGACGCTCGGCGGCCGCGCCGCCGAGGAGATCGTCTTCGGCGAGATCACTACCGGCGCCTCCAACGACCTCGAGAAGGTCACCGCGACGGCCAAGCAGATGGTGATGCGATTCGGCATGTCGGAGAAGCTCGGCCCGCGCGTCTTCGGCCACGATCACGGTCAGCCGTTCCTCGGGCGCGAGTTCTCGGCCGAGCCCGACTACTCCGACGAGATCGCGCGCGAGATTGACGACGAGATCCGCCGGATCGTCGAGTCCGCCCATCTTGAGGCCAAGGACATCCTCAGCACGCACAAGGAATCCCTCGGGAAGCTCTCCGAGATCCTGGTCAAGCGCGAGACCATCGAGAAGGAGCAGTTCGAGGCTCTGCTCGACGGTCGCACCGAGGAGGAGGTCTTCGGCGCCGAGGCACCGCCTCCGCCCGAGGTTCCGATCCCGCCGGCTCCCGCCGAGCGCGCCCCGGGCCGCGAGGGCCCGCGCCCGCTGCCCCGTCCCGGGCTGGCCGGCGGTACGGCTGAGTAGCTTCGCCTCGGCGCCCCGGGAGTGACGGCGCTGCTCGGCCGGAGGGCCGGCTACCGACGGCGCCGGGGGACCGCCAGCCAGCTAGCGCCCGGCGAGGTACCGCTCAACGTCGGTCTGCGCCACGTCCCGCTCCCCGGCCTTCGGAAGCGGCGGGTTCAGCCCCTGGGCGTGGCACTCGGCCAGTCCCGGGCCGAGCGCCGGCGCCGCCGGCAACCACGGCGCGCGGGCGAAGGCGGCGCGGCGGAAGTCAAAGTAGTCGGTCATCGGGTCGGCGTTGGCGTCCCGGAAGGTCATCGCCGGCAGGTTCCACTTGCGCTCGATGAACGCGGTCAGCGACGCGTGGTCCTGCACCCGGCGGGAGACGTAGCCGGCGCGCGCCCAGGGCGAGACGGCGATCAGGGGCACCCGGAAGCCATAGCGGTCATAACCGCCCTGAACGTCGCCCGGCCCGAGGATCGGGGGGATCGCGTCGGGCTTGATCGCGCGGGGCGGGGGGACGTGGTCGTAGTAGCCGCCATGCTCGTCGTAGGTGATGAACAGGGCCGTGTGCCTCCAGGTGGGAGCGCGCATCAGGGCATGCACCACCTGGGCGACCAGCTGCTCTCCGACCTGGATGTCCTGGGGGTTCTCCTCGGAGGTCGTCCCGTAGTCCGGATCGAGGAAGGTGAACTGTGGAAGGCGGCCGGCGGCGGCGTCGGTGAAGAACCTGGCCATCGTCCGTGAGCGGCTCCCGCGCGCGGGCGTCAGCACGCCCGGGATGATCAGCCAGCTCGGCGCTCCCTGGGCGTAGATCCCCCAGTCGATGTGATGCGCGTCGAGCCGGTCGAAGATGGTGCCGTTCGCGGCAGGGACGTGGAAGGTGGTGTTGTCGGTGGAGATCGTGCCCGACGCGGTGCCGGTGAAGAAGAAGCGGCGGTTGGGGTAGGTCTGCGCCAGCGTCGAGGCGAAGTAGCGCTCTCCGATCGGGAAATGCCGGGCCAGCGCGTAGCTGAACGGCAGGTCGCGCTCGTCCCAGAACCACATCGCGGTGGGCCCGCTTGCCTTCACGAAACCGTCGTTGCGGCCGTGGTCGAATGACTCGTGACTGGCGTTCCAGGCCTGGGTTGGCACCTTCGGCAGCTGGCAGGGCGACGGGGCGTGGTGGGAGAAGACGCGGCCATCATGGCCGTCGGGGTTGGCGTTGCGCAACCGGCCGCCCCGGACGGTCAGGCCGTCGACCGAGCGGCGGCCTGGCACGCGATGGGGCACCATCCCGAGCAGGTTGTCGAAGGAGTGGTTCTCCAGCATCAGCACCACGATGTGACGGATCTCTGGCATGCTCGACGTGCCGGCGGGGAGGTGCGGGAACGGTCGGCTGTCGGGTCGCCGCAGAATCGAGTGGTGGCTGCCCGTGCGTGCCCAGGCCGGGAGCCCCGGCAAAGTGGCGGCCACGGCGCCGCCGGCGGCTGAGCGCAGCAGGGTCCGGCGGGTCAGGCCCGCGCCGACGAGGTCGCCGCTCATGCTCGGTTCCCGCCGAGGATCGGCAGCGCCGCCACCGTGAAGTCGGAGCTCACCGCAGAGATCTCGTCGGGGACCTTGGCCAGGTTGACGTTGGTGGTGAAGCCCATGCCGGCATCCAGCGGAGCGAAGAAATCATCGTAGTGGGTGGGCACGATCGTGGCCGGCTGCAGGCGCGAGAGGATCCGCTGCCAATAGTTCTGCGTGAATCCCCGGCCGGCCACGCCGGCGAGAAAGTAGTCGACGCCGCGGACCTTCAGCGCGTCATCGATCAGGTTCGCGCTCCCCTGGTGATAGAAGCTGACGCCGGCGACCTCGATCGAGATTCCCCATACCTGGCCGCACCGGTACGCCGACGGTGATAGCGCATCGAGGTGGTCGCACGTCAGCTCGCCGTCGAAGGGGACGGCCATTCCCAGCACCAGCTTCGAGTGCAGGCTGGGCGTGAAGCTGATCGTGAAGGGGCCGAGCTCGTAGATGCGGTAGGGCTCGACCTCGACCGCGCGCTCCCCCAATCCGTGCAGCCGCATCAGTGCCGCCATCGAGCTCGAGCCGTAGACCGGGCAGCCGAAACGGCGGGCGGCTGCGGGCGCGTCGACGGCGTGGTCGAAGTGGGTGTGGCCCACCAGAACGCCGACGACCTCGCCGTGCCCGGCCAGATACCGCTCCACCAGGGCCGGGTCGGGCACCGCCGGCGTCCGCCGCAGCACGGCGCTGAGAGGCACCCGCGAGACGTACGGGTCGATCAGCACGGTCTGCCCGCCGGAGGACAGCCGGTAGCCGGAAACGCCGAGCCAGGTCAGCTCGAGGCCCTCGGGCAGGGCGAGCGGCCGGTGCTCGAGCTCGCCGAGCGCCTGGCGATCGTGCTCCTCCTGTGCGTCCTTGCGCGCTACGAACCGCGCGAAGTCAGCGATGTAACGTGCCGTGCTGAACATGCAGATCGAAGATCATTATCCGCCCGCCGCCCCGCGGCGGGGTGCCGGCGCGCTGATGGCCGCGACCCGGATCTGGCTCCCGCTGGCAATCGCCGCGATCGGCGTGGCGGGGATCATCATCGGTCACGGCAAGACCGCCACGGCCGGCGCCGGCGTCGGCCTGATCATCGTCGCCCTGATCGTGTGGATGATCAACTGGATGTTCCGGATGAGCGTGTCCAGCAACCGGGAGCGGGACGTGGAGGAGGCGGCGCGGGAGTACTACGACCGGCATGGGCGCTGGCCCGACGAGGACCCCGAGTGACCAACCGGGCCGCGTCGCCCGGCCTCGAGCCGGCCTTTCGAGTGATGGGAGTCGTCAACGTCACGCCCGACTCGTTCTCCGACGGCGGGCAGTTCATCCGTGCCTCCGCCGCCGTGGCCCACGGCCGCCAGCTCGAGGACGAGGGGGCGGTGATCCTCGACATCGGTGGGGAGTCCACGCGGCCCGGCGCCGCCCCTGTGGGGGCCGATGAAGAGTGTCGCCGCGTCGTGCCGGTGATCGAAGGTCTCGTCGCCGCCGGCACGCGCGCCCAGATCTCGATCGACACGTCGAAGGCCGCCGTTGCCCGGGCGGCGATCTCCGCCGGCGCCACGATGGTCAACGACGTCACGGCGCTGCGGGGCGACCCGGAGATGGCCGAGACGGTGGCCGCAGCAGGCACTGACTGCTGTCTCATGCACATGCTCGGAGATCCCCGGACCATGCAGATCGACCCTCAGTACGAAGAGGTGGTCTCCGACGTCAAGCGCTTCCTCCACGACCGCGTGGCGCTTGCCGTCGCGGCCGGCGTGGCGGAGGAGCGGATCCTGCTCGACCCCGGCATCGGCTTCGGCAAGACGGTGCAGCACAACCTCGAGCTGTTGCGCCGCGTGGGAGAGATCGTCGAGCTCGGGCGTCCAGTGGTGATCGGCACCTCGCGCAAGTCGTTCCTCGGCCGGCTGACCGGCCGCGACGTCTCCGAGCGGGTGGCCGCGACGATCGCCACCAACGTGCTGGCGCTCGAGCGCGGCGTTACCGTGTTCCGGGTCCACGACGTGGCTCCGGTCCATGACGCGCTGCGGGTAGCGGCTGCTACGGTCAGCCCGCGATGGAGTCCGACGAGCCCGACGACTTCGACGACGTAGACGACGAGGACGAGGACGGCCGCTCCGAGCCCGAGGTCTCGATCGAGATCAGCGGCCTGTCGCTGTTCACCCACGTCGGGGTCACGGCGGCCGAACGCGAGGTCGGTCAGCGCCTGATCCTCGACCTCCGTCTCGAGGTGGGAGATTGCGACGCCACGGTCACCGACCGGATCGAGGACACGGTCGACTACGGCCAGGTCTGCGACGCCGCCAACCTGGTCGCTCAGCAGCGCTCCTACAAGACGCTGGAGCGTCTGTGCGCAGCGATCGCGGAGCGGTTGATCGAGCACTTCGGCGCGCACTCGGTGTGGGTCAAGGCCGCCAAGCCCGAGCCGCCGCTGCCGTTCGCCCTCAGCGAGGTGTCGGTCGAGGTCTGGCGCGAGGCCGAGTGAGCGCGGCGCGCGGCGGTCGGCTCGGATCGTGAGCCAGGCGCTTGCGGGCTACGTGGGGCTGGGCTCGAACATCGGCGAGCGCCGCAACCACCTGAGCGCGGCCGTGGCCGAGCTGCCGAGGCACGGAGTTGAGGTGCTCGCCTCGTCGTCGGTCTACGAGACCGAGCCGGTCGGGCTGGTGCTCGAGCAGCGCGACTTCCTCAACGCCTGCGTGCGCGTGCGCACCGCCGCGGACCCCGAGGCGCTGCTCGATGCCTGCAAGGAGGTCGAGCGGGTGATCGGGCGGGAGGCCGGTCCGCGCCATGGCCCACGGGTGATCGATGTCGACCTGCTGCTGCTCGGCGACCTCAGCTACGTCTCACCGCGTCTGACCCTGCCCCACACGGAGGTGCTCTCGCGACGGTTCGTGCTCGTGCCGCTGCTCGAGCTCGACCCCGAGCTCACCCTTCCCGACGGAACCGACCTGAGCGCGGCACTCACCGAGCTGGGGCCGGGGCAGGATGTCCGCCGGTCGGGCCCGCCGCTGCTCTGAGCCGGCGCTCAGACCGGGGGGCTGCAGAGGCGGACGATCAGTGGTGCGCTGGTCCGAGCATATTCGCCCGGCGGGATAATGCCTGGCGCGATGCTGCTCGTGGTCGACGTCGGCAACACCCAGACCCACTTTGGGGTCTTTGCTCGCGGCAGCGCGTCGGTGGCCGAGCATTGGCGCTTTGCCACCGTGCGTGAATCGACCAGTGACGAGCTCGGCGCCGCCCTGGCCAACCTGCTCGGCCTGCGCGGGCTCGGCTTCGGCGACATCGCCGCCTCGATCGTTTCCTCGACCGTCCCGCAGCTCTCCGAGCAGTGGACGGCGATGGCCTCGCGCTACCTCGGCCACGAGATGCTGCTGGTCGGGCCGTCGATCCGCACCGGCATGCCGATCAGGATCGACAACCCGCGTGAGGTCGGCGCCGATCGCCTGGTCAACGCGGTCGCGGCGTTCGACCGGTGCCACAGCACCTGCGTCGTCGTCGACTTCGGCACCGCGATCACCTACGACGCGGTGTCGGCGACGGGGGAGTACCTCGGCGGGATCATCACCCCGGGAGCCGAGATCTCGATCGACGCTCTCTACGAGCGGGCGGCCAAGCTGCCCAAGGTGGAGCTGGCTGAGCCTCGTTCACTGATCGGGAAGTCCACCGTGGACGCGATCCGCAGCGGGATCGTCTACGGCTTCGCCGGGCAGGTCGAGGGGATCGTCCGGCGGCTGCGAGGCGAGCTCGGCGCTGACACCACGGTGATCGCCACCGGCGGCCTGGCCGGCGTGCTCGTTCCCTTCATCCGGGAGACGATCGACGAGGTCGACGACCTCCTGACCCTGATCGGGCTGAAGCTGATCTGGGAGCGCAACCTGCGCCCGGGCTGAGACTCGCGGGGACAGGACGCTCAGGTGCCGGGGACCGGCACCTCGGGCGTCTTCGCCGCGGTCACGGCCAGGATCAGCAGCGCGATCCGGCGGCGGTTGTCCGGCTCGGCCGCGGTCCAGTCGTCGTAGGAGTCGATCAGCCTGCGGATGGCGTCGAACACCGGTGCGTCGTCGATGTCGTCGGGCACGTCGCAGGCCAGCCGCGCCAGCGCAAGCATCTCGGTGCCGTCACCGCCGCGCATGGAGGCGATCGCGCCCAGCATGAGAAACTCTGCCACGCGGTCGAGCAGCACGTGGGACGCATGCTCGCGCTCGCCGACCGCCGGTCCGGCGGGCTGCAGCGGCTCGCTGGCGGCGAGGCGCAGCGCCTGCTCGGAAGCGATCGAGCGGATCTGCTCCGGGGTCAGCCCGACCTGGAGGGCGGTGCGGAGCATGAACGACGCCGAGATCGCCGTCGCGCCGTATGGGGCGTCGCTGGCGAACAGGATCTGGCCGGGCGGGACGAGCGAGAACAGCGTGGCCAGGTCGGCCGGCATCCACCAGGCGGTGTCGAAGAGCAGGTTGGGGTAGTCGGGCGAGACCCGCCAGATCCAGGACAGATCGCAGATGCCGGCGTGGGCGAGGATCAGCCGCGCGTCGGGGAAGTCGTCGGCCAGCTCGACCGCGTGTAGCCCGAGCGCGGGGATGCCACGACCGGCGTGGATCAGAACGGGCAGCGAGCGCTCGTGGGCGAGAGACACGAGCCGCTGCACCTCGGGATGATCGAGGGTGAACTGCTCGGCGCGAGGATGCAGCTTGATCCCGCGCGCGCCGCCGTCGAGACAGCGTTCGGCCTCGGCCACGGCGCCGTCGTGCGGGTTCACCCGGCAGAACGGCACCAGCAAGCCGCCGGACTTGCCGGCTGCGCCAAGGACGACATCGTTGGCCGGCGGGTATCCGTCGGGCTCGTGCATCGGGAACACGAACGCGCCCCGCGCCCCGGCGTGCTCGAGCAGCCCGAGCAACTGCTCGGGCGTCTGGCTCATGCCATCGGGATCGTTCTGGCCGACGTGGGTGTGGACGTCGAACAGCTCGACCCCCGGTACCTGGGCGCGCACGATGTCGTTCCAGGGCTGCAGGAGGAAACCAAGGTCCATCGCTGGATTCGTACCATGAATCGAGATGAACCGATCCCTCACCGATCGATGGGACCTCGGCGGGGTGAGCGTGTCCAACCGTGTCGCGCTTGCGCCCCTGGCCGGAATCGGCAACTGGTTCGTGCGCCTGCAGGCCAAGCGCTACGGCGCCGGCCTGGCCGTGTCGGAGATGGTCTCGAGCTTCGCCGTGCACTACCGCAACGAGCGCACGTGCCGTGAGCTGCTCTGCATCCACCCCGACGAGCACCCCGTCTCCGTGCAGCTATTCGGCTCCGATCCAGAGGTGATGGCCTCGGCTGCCGAGCGCGTGGCGGCCGCCGGGGCGGACCTGATCGACATCAACATGGGCTGTCCGGTGCCGAAGGTGTGCAAGACCGGCGCCGGCGCGGCGCTGCTCGAGGATCCCGACCGCGCCGTGGCGCTGGCCCAAGCCGCGGCCCGGGGCAGCGGGCTGCCGGTGACGGTGAAACTGCGCACCGGCTTGCGGCCCGGTGATCGCGCCGGAGTCGACGTGGCCCGCAGGCTGGCGGACGCGGGTGTGGCCGGTCTGTGCATCCATCCGCGCCACGCCTCCCAGCGCCACGGCGGTAAGCCGGATTACGCGCTCGCCCGCGACCTGGTGGCGGAGCTGCCGGTGCCGGTGCTGATCTCTGGCGGGCTGCGCACCGTCGAGCGGGTCCGGGCGGCATTCGAGCAGACTGGGGCTGATGCCGTACTCCTTGCGCGCGGGTCGCTCGGCAACCCGTGGCTGTTCGCGCAGCTGCTCGGGACGCGGGCCGAGCAGCCGACCCGCGAGGAGATCGTCACCGAGCTCGACTGGGTGATCGAGCGAGCCCGCGAGCACCTCGGAGATGAGCGCGCCGGGCGCTATCTGCGCAAGTTCTATCCGTGGTACATCGAACGGCTCGGCGGCACGCGCGCGCTGCAGGCCGCCGTCCAGCGGGCCCCGTCGATCGACGCGGTCCGCGAGCTGATCGATGACTCAATGGGTGGCTCCTCCATGGAGCACTCACAGGTCGCGGTGTCGCTGCCGGCGTAGTAGGGTGCCGGGCACGGAGGGGCCCGGGTCTTGGAGGAGAGGTCATGAGTTCAGCCTGTGCGTCATTGCGTTACCCGCGTGTAAGCGCGCTGTTGCTGCTCGTCGCCGGAGGCCTGGTTCTGGCACCGGCGTCGCACGCGGCGAGCTCGGCTGCGAAGGCGCCGACGGCCGCCCGCGTTCTCGCCGGGCTGCTGACGCCCGCCGGGGGGTACACCCGCGCCGGCGCCTCCAGCCGGGGCGCGAGCTTCCGGGCGGGCGCAGCCGTGGCCAGCTTCAGTCCGCCGGTGCGGGGACACGCCCCGGGCGACCGCAGCAGTTGCGCCGGTGCCGGGGCGTTCACCGGCCCGAGGCCGTTCGCCTTCGAGGAGCCGTACACCGACACCAACCACAACGGTCACTACGACCTCGGGGAGCCGTTCCTGGACTGCAATCACAACTCCCGCTGGGACGGGAACCTGCTCGGTGGCGGCGGGAACACGCCGCGCTTCTATGACCACGTGGCCGACCCCGTCGGGGCGAGGGCGCTCGTCGTGGGCAACGGGCACCAGACGATCGCGATCGAGGTGGTCGACCAGGAAGGCCTGTTCGACGTCTACCAGCAACAGATTCGTGCCCGTGTGGCCCGCGACGGATACCACCTGAACAACATCTTCATCTCGGCCACGCATGACGAGTCGGCGCCCGACAGCCTCGGTCTTGGCGGCGTCACCGCCACCACGTCAGGCGTGAACTCCTATTGGACGGCCTACATGGTCCGGCAGAGCGCTCTGGCCATCGAGCAGGCCTACAAGAAGCTTCGGCCGGCGCGGATCCGCTACACCGAGGTGCTCGAACCGGCCAACGTCCGGCAATGCTGGTCCTCCTACCCGTTCGTCGACGACGAGCACGTCCCCGTGCTCGAGGCGGTCACACCCTCCGGGAAGGTCATCGCGACGCTGGCCAGCGTCAGCCAGCACGCCGAGACCCTCGGCTTCAACGGCGGCACCCCGCTGCTGGACGCGCAGAACGCGTGGATCTCGGCGGACTGGGTGAGCTTCTTCCGCGACACCCTGCAGCGTCGGCTCGGGGGCGTGGGCATCGAGATGGCCGGTTCGGTCGGCTCGGTCGAAAGCCCCGAGGTGTACGCCGCCACCATCGGCCGCACGCCCCAGGCCTTCCTCGACGCGAGTCATCCCGCCGGCTGCCGGACACTGTTCAACGCCGGCTCGACCCCCGACCTGGCCGGGATGCTGCACACGCCGCTCGGCTACAACGGCGAGACGCGCGCCTACGGCGTCGACATGGCCGGCTCGGTGATCGCGGCGCTGCGGTCGGGCTCGTACCGACTGTCTCGCTCCAACGTGATCTGGGGCCGGCGGAGCAACATCTGCGTGCCGCTGGACAACGCGTTGTTCGCGTTCGGGGCGTCGCTCGGAGTGTTCGCCGCCCGGCCGGGCTACAACGCCAACTGCACCGTGCCTGCGCCGATCCTGGCCAACGGATCCTCAGCGGGCCAGGCGCTGCTCTCGCAGGTGGCCGCGTTCCAGATCGGTGACGGCGAGTTCCTCGCTTTGCCCGGCGAGGTATTCCCGTTCACCTATCTCCGTGGCTTCCTCGGCCCCCAGGACATGCCGGACCCGCGCAAGGCACTGCCGCCGTGGTTGCTGCCGCACATGCACACGCCGTTCCGTTTCATTGACGGTCTGGCCGAGGACATGATCGGCTACATCTTCCCCAGCGGCAACGCCGTCGGCATTCCCACGGCGAGCAACTTCAATCCCTCCGACCGCGACCGCTTTGGCTGCGGGCATTCCGACGACTCCGAGGCGATCTCGCCGTCCTCCGCGGACATCGTCGGCCGCGCGCTGGTGAGGCTGCTCGACAATCACGGCGGGCCGCCCGAGTCCGTCGTGACCGGTCGCTATGTCCTCCCGGGAGGGACGCTCTCGCGTGACCCGCTCGGCGGTCCCGAGATCAAGTGCACGACCGACACGCGCTTCATCGCGGCCGCGCATCCGGCCGTGGCGGTAATCCTGGCCTCCAGGCGGCGGGTGACGCCGCTGGCCTGGATGTCACTGAGCGGACTGCCGCAGCGCGTGCCCGACCGTGACACACGCGGCTACTTCGGCGCGCACGGCCGGCGCGTGTGGCTGAACGTGTATCCGGGAATGCCGTGAGGCGTGCCGGGCTGGGCGTGCTGAGCGCGGCGGCATTGTGCGCGGGGGTGGGGACCGGCGGGGCCCAGGCCGACTTCCCCTGGGCGCCCGGGGGCAACCCACACGATCCGACGACGTTCAGGCTGGCCGGCGGGCAGGTGCCGAACGAATTCAGCGAGACCGGGGACTGGAAGTACACGGGCACGCCGGCCAGCCCCGTTGCCAATCCGCTGAGCGCGAAGGTCAACCTCCAGCCCGACGAGCTGTGCGGAGTGCGCGGCATGAGCCTGGTCGACCAGCAGACTGTCCAGCCGCCGGGGAGCTGCGCTCACGGCACCGTCCACACCGCCTGGCAGGTCAGCACCGGCCGCCCTGACGTGACGATCGCGGTGCTCGACTCCGGGATCAAATGGAACGACCTCGGCGCGATGCGCGACCTCCGCGCGAAGGTGCGGCTCAACCAGGGCGAGCTGCCGGCTCCCCGCCATGACCTCCCCACCGCGCTCGTCCCCGGCATCGACTGCGCTCGATTCGCCGCCCCGACGGGCGGCGACTACAACCGGCGCGGTAACTACGACGTCAACGGCGACGGCGTGTTCAACACTCTGGATTACGCCTGCGACTCGCGGGTCGCGGCCGTGGTGAACGGGGGCAGCCCGCGCCACGCGCTGCGCCACGGCCCGCCGGGGTTCCTCACCCCCGAGGACCTCATCCTCGCCTTCTCTGACGGGGTCGATCACGATCACAACGGCTTCGCCTCCGACATCGCAGGCTGGAACTTCGTCGATGACGACAACGACCCTTTCGACGACGTGCAGTACGGACACGGGACGGGCGAGGCGCTTGATTCGAACGCCGAGGCAGGCAACGGCGGCGATGTCGGCAGCTGCCCCAACTGCACCGTGCTGCCGTTGCGGGTGGGCGAGTCGTTCGTCACCGACGCCAACCGCTTTGCGCAGGCCTCTCTGTACGCGACCGACAACGGCGTCGACGTGATCCAGGAGGCACTGGGCACGCTCAACGCTCCATACTTCGCCCGGCAGGCGATCGAGTACGCCTACAACCACGGCGTGACGGTGATAGCTTCCGCTGCCGACGAAGCGGCCGAGCACCACAACCAGCCCGGCTCGCTGCCAGACACGATCGTCGTCAACTCCGTCACCAGGTACTCCTCGTTCACCTCGTCGCCGGCGTCCTATCTGCAGCTCAATGGCTGCACCAACTTCGGCACGCGGGTCATGCTGTCGGTGCCGAGCAGCTCCTGCTCCTCGGAGGCGACCGGCAAGAGTGCGGGCGTGGCCGGGCTGATCTACAGCGCCGCGGAGAACGCGCTCGCCGTCGGTCGTGTCCACCGCAGTGGCGACTGCCGCCGGATCGACGGATCGGCCTGCGTGATCACGCCAAACGAGGTCCGGCAGCTGATGGCTTCCGGCCACATCGGCTCGAGCGCCCCGGCGGACAGCGGCACCGGCCAGGCCGACGACGTCAACTTCGCCGCCCAGCCGGAGTCCTCGTGCGCGGCCCGACGGACACCGAGCTGCACCGATCCCAACCGCCAGATCAACTTCGCCCCCGACCAGGCCGGCGGCGTAGTCGGCCCGGCGCCGCACAGCACGCGCTACCCTGCGCGCCGGGGCTTCGATGAGTTCTACGGCTACGGGCGGCTCAACGCCTTCCGCGCAGTCAGCGGTGCCGGCGCGGGCACGATTCCGCCCGAGGCCGAGCTCACGGCCCCGGACTGGTTCGCCCAGATCGATCCCCAGCGGGGCTCGCTGCCGATCCACGGCCACGTCTCGGCTCGGTCCTCGTCCTACCGCTGTGAGGTCGATGTCGCGCCCGGGGGCCAGCCGAACAACCTGGCCGACTTCCATCGCGTCGCCTCGAGTTGGTGCGACGGCCGCACGGCTCACACCCGGCCCTTCTCCGGCGTCCTCGGCACCATCGACATCGCTGCGCTGGCCGCGATGTTCCCGCCGCTGAACTTCACCGGCAACGCCAACGGCGGGAGGATCCAGGACTCGGGCGGCCGACCGAACACGATGCCCTACGCGTTTACCGTCCGGGTCGTCGTCCGTACCGGCGCGCCGCGACCGATGAGCGGTGAGGACCGCCGCCAGCTGTTCCTCCACCGGGACCGGGAGGTGCTCCCGCATTTCCCGATCAACCTGCGCGGCGACGGCGACTCTGCGCCGCTGCTGGCCGACATCGACGGCGACAACCGCAACGAGTTGATCGTGGCCACCTCCGATGGCGTGATCCACGCCTATCGTCGTAACGGCTCCGAGCTGCCGGGCTGGCCGGTCCACACCGCGCGCCTCCCGCTGCACCTCGCCGAGCGTGCCTACGGCCCGGGCGGCGTCGGTACCGGCCATTACGGCGCTGTGATCGGGGCGCTGGCCGCCGGTGACCTGTTCGGCGACGGTCGCCTCGAGGTGGTCGCCGACGACAACCAGGGCAACGTCTATGCCTGGGATCAGTACGGCCGCATGGTCTTCCACGCCGCCTCCAACCCCCACTTCTCAGGCGCCCCGTTGACGCCGTTCCACACCGTTCGCAACGGTGTCCGCGACCGCACCGAGCGCGGCTTCCTCGCCTCGCCGGTGCTGGCCAGGCTCGACGGCCACGGAATGGACATCATCGCGGCGGGCGAGGACCGCCACCTCTACGCGTGGCACGCCAACGGCCAGCCGGTGGCGGGCTTCCCCGTGCTGATCGCCGACCCCGACAAGGTCGCCGCGGTCGACCCGGTCACCAACCACATCACCTTCCGCAACGTGGATCCCAGCCCCGGCCTCGACGAGGACCAGGGCAAGCTGATCGATACGCCGGCGGTGGCGAACATCGACCACAGCGGCCATCCCTCGATCCTGCTCGGCAGCAACGAGGAGTACGGGGCCGGCACCGGGGACGAGGGTCCGGTGAACATCAGCCCGGCCAACTCATTGCTCACATCGGTGATCGGGAAGGCCGGGGTGCTGAAGTTCGCCAACGGGCGGGTGTACGCCGTGGCGTGGAACGGCAACCGCAGCGGCCATCCGTTCCTGCCCGGCTGGCCCCACAAGGTCGGCATCATCGACGCCGGGCTGCTGCCCGACGTCGGCGAGGGTGTCAACGGCTCGCCCGTGATCGCGCCGCTGAGGTGTCCCTCCGGCGGCTCCGGCATGAAGATCGCCGTCACCCCCGACGCCGGGCCGGGCTATGTGCTCAACGCCGACGGCAGCTCGTGTTACGGCCAGACCGGCGGAGCCGATAACACCCTCGACACCGACATCGCGGCAAGCGCCGGCAAGTACGACACGCCGAGCTATGCCGCACTCGGCTACCCCGCCTTCGGCAGCCTGGACGGGAAGAACATCTCCTTGTTCTCACCGGTGACCGGGTTGTTCCGCGCCCTCGATGTGGCCGTCAACGAGTACCAGGGCGGTCAGGACTTCCTCGGGGCGTGGAATCCGCAACTGCCCACGGCGCCGTTCCGTCCCGGCTACCCGGCGCCGGTCAACGATCTACAGTTCCTCACCGGCCCCGTGGTCGGGGCGATCTCCTCCGGGCCCGGGCAGCAGGTGATCGGTGGGAGCTCCTCGCTCGACCTCGAGGCGTTCGGCGCCGCCGGCACCGCGCCGAACGCCGCGTGGCCGAAGCTGACCGGGGACTGGACGGTGGCCACGCCCACGCTCGGCTCGTTCGGCACGCTCGACACGAACGCCGCGGCTCGCAAGGACGTCGTTGCCGTGACCCGGTCGGGCACGCTCTCGGTCTACCGGACGCCGGCCGGGGCCTGCAGCCCGAGCTCCTCCCCGCATTTCCACCATGACATCGCCAACTCCGGCGACTACACCCGCGACGCGGTGCCTCCGGGCGTGCCGATGAGCGCGCGGATCCGGGGACGGCAGCTGAGCTTCCGGGCCCCGGGCGGAGATCTGCTCTGCGGACGCGCCCGGAGTTATCAGGTGGCCGTCTCGCGGCGAGCGATCACTCCCCAGAGCTTCACTCGGGCGCGGCGTGTGCGACTGCCGCTGACCCCCGGTCGCGCCGGGGTATTGCAGCGCCTCGTGCTGCCCTCAGGAGTGCGCGGTTACCTGGCCATCCGGGCGGTTGACGCGGCCGGGAACATCGGCCGCCCGCTCGTCGTGAAGCTCCCTGGTTGAGCCACCGAGCGAATTCACGGGCACACCCCCTGTAGCCCAAACATCGAGGTGTCTATACTCTCCCGCCCACGCGGGCTGGATGCGTGGTTATCCCCGCTGCGAGCGGGTCTTTTTTCGTCCAGATGCCGAACTGACAGGTCTCACATCAATGCCCAAGGACGTCATCCTCACTCCTGAAGGACTGGCCAACCTCAAGTCCGAGCTCGAGCACCTCTCGACCACGCGTCGCCGCGAGGTGGCGGCACGGATCAAGGAGGCGCGCGAGTTTGGCGACATCTCCGAGAACGCCGAATACGACGACGCCAAGAACGAGCAGGCGATGCTGGAGGCCCGGATCGCCCAGCTCGAGGACCGACTGCGCTCGGCGACGGTGATCGACGCCTCGGACCTCGGCACGGACTTCGTGCGGGTCGGCTCGATCGTCCACGTCAAGGACGAGTCGGGCAAGTCGACGAAGTACACGATCGTGGGCTCCGCCGAGGCCGCGCCCGCCCAGATGAAGCTCTCCAACGAGTCGCCGGTCGGCAAGGCGCTGCTCGGACGCAAGCGCGGCGAGGAGGTCGTGTTCACGACCCCCAAGGGCGAGCGCAAGCTGAAGATCACCAAGATCGACGTCGGCGCGGTCTAGAGAGCTCCTCAGCCGTGGGCGAGGAGCCCTCAGACGTATTCGCGGCGCGGCGCTCAAAGCTCGAGTCGCTGCGCGCCGCCGGCATCGACCCGTTCCCGCACGAGTTCCCCGGCGTCGAGCCGGTGGCCACCGTCCGGACTGCCCACGAGGGGCTGGAGGCCGGTGAGGAGACGACGGTCTCTCATCGCGTGGCCGGCCGCCTCGCCGCCCGGCGCGGTCAGGGCAAGATGGCCTTCCTGGACCTCGTCGACCGCTCCGGCCGGATCCAGCTCCAGGCCCGGGTCGACGAGCTCGGCCCCGACGGCATGGATCAGCTGCTCGGGCTCGATCTCGGCGACCTGATCGGCGTCGATGGCGCGGCGTTCTGCTCGCGCCGCGGCGAGTTGACGCTGCGGGTGACCGGCTTCACGCTGTTGGCCAAGTCGCTGCGGCCGCCGCCGGAGAAGCATCACGGCCTCACCGACGTCGAGACGCGCTTTCGCCACCGCGAGCTCGATCTGATCGCCAGCGAGGAGGCCCGGGCGCTGTTCACGCTGCGCTCGCACGTGATCTCCGCGGTGCGCCGCTTCCTCGACGGCGAGGGCTTCATCGAGGTCGAGACGCCGGTGCTCCAGCCGCTGTACGGCGGCGCGGCGGCCCGTCCGTTCACCACCCATCACAACGCCCTTGACCGCGAGCTGTACCTGCGGATCGCCACCGAGCTGTATCTCAAGCGGCTGATCGTCGGCGGCCTCGAGCGGGTGTATGAGCTCGGCAAGGACTTTCGCAACGAGGGGATCTCGCACAAGCACAACCCCGAGTTCACGATGCTCGAGTGGTACGAGGCCTACGCCGATTACAGCGACGTGGCCGAGCGCTGCGAGCGGCTGGTGTCGTTCGTGGCCGGCGAGGTCGGCTACGCGGGCGAGATCGACCTCTCGCCACCATGGCGACGGGAGACGCTGGCTGGCTCGATCCTCGACCGTACGGGCATTGACGTCCTGGCCCTGCGCGACCGCGATGCGCTGGCCGCCGAGATGCGCTCACACGGGCTCGTCGCCCCAGATGACGACAGCTGGCCGCAGCTCGTCGATGAACTGCTGTCCAAGCACGTCGAGCCGACGCTGATCGAGCCGACGTTCCTGCTCGACTATCCCGTCGAGCTCTCGCCGTTCGCCAAGCGCCACCGCTCCGCCGATGGGCTGGTGGAGCGCTTCGAGGCCTACGTCGGGGGGATGGAGATCGCCAACGCCTTCACCGAGCTCAACGACCCCGACGAGCAGCGCCGGCGCTTCGAGCAGCAGCGCGCGCTGGCGGGCGCCGGCGACGAGGAGGCCCAGCCGTACGACGAGGCCTTCGTCCAGGCCCTCGAGCACGGGATGCCGCCGACCGGCGGGATCGGCATCGGGATCGACCGCCTGGTCATGATCATGACCGGCCGGCGGTCGATCCGGGAAGTGGTGTTGTTCCCGGCGATGCGGGATTAGCGGCGGCGGCGGGCACGCCTGGCTGTGGCCCCATTCCGGCAATCAGGGCGCACGCCGGGCTGCGGGCAGCAGTTGCAGGCTCAGGCTCCACGCCCCGACGGCGAAAAGGCCCACAAGAGCGCGCTCTCATTGACTCCACATGAACTCCGCACGGTGGGAGAAACGAGTCCCCGAAAGCGTCCCATACCTACTGGTAGACTGAGACATGGCCCGAGCACCAGACCGTTTCCGCTCATCCGTCAAGGCGTTCAAGCCGAATATGGTGAGTAGAACCGGATCTTTGCCGTCCCCGCGGCAGGCATCGCTACCCTGGCATAGGGAGTAATCCAGGACCACACCTCGACCGACCGACCCGCCCGCCCGACCACAGGAAGCACAGAGAAGAATTTATGTTCGAGCGATTTACAGAGCGAGCCCGCCAGGTGGTCGTCCTGGCTCAGGAAGAGGCGCGGACGCTCAAGCACAACTACATCGGCACCGAGCACATCCTGCTTGGCCTGCTCCGTGAAGAGGAGGGTCTGGCGGCGCGTGTGCTGGAGTCGCTCGATATCACCGTTGAGCGTGTCCGTGCGCAGGTCGTGCGGATCGTGGGCTCCGGTGAGGAGGTCACATCCGGCCAGATCCCGTTCACGCCCCGCGCCAAGAAGGTCCTCGAGCTGGCGCTGCGTGAGGCCCTGAGCCTCGGTCACAACTACATCGGCACCGAGCACATCCTGCTCGGCCTGGTGCGCGAGAACGAGGGTGTTGCCGCCCGCATCCTGCTGGACTTCGACGCGGACTCGGAGAAAATCCGCAACGAGGTGATCCGGATGCTGTCCGGGCCCGGCAGCCGTCAGCGCGGCTCAGGCGCCGGCAGCGCCTCGCCCGCCGCTCAGGGCGAGGGCAAGAAGTCCTCGAAGCTGCTCGACCAGTTCGGGCGCAACCTGACCAAGCTGGCGGCCGAGGGCAAGCTCGACCCCGTGGTCGGCCGCGAGACCGAGATCGAGCGGATCATGCAGATCCTCTCGCGCCGGACCAAGAACAATCCCGTGCTCGTCGGCGAGCCGGGCGTCGGCAAGACCGCCGTGGTCGAGGGCTTGGCCCAGCGGATCACCAACGCTGACGTCCCCGAGCTGCTCAAGGGCAAGCAGATCTACACGCTGGATCTCGCCGCCCTCGTCGCCGGCTCCAAGTACCGCGGTGAGTTCGAGGAGCGCCTCAAGAAGGTGATGAAGGAGATCACCCAGCGCGGCGACATCATCCTGTTCATCGACGAGCTGCACAACCTGGTCGGCGCGGGCGCGGCCGAGGGCGCGATCGACGCGGCCTCGATCCTCAAGCCGGCCCTGGCGCGTGGCGAGCTGCAGACCGTCGGCGCGACCACGCTCGAGGAGTACCGCAAGTACCTGGAGCGCGACTCCGCGCTCGAGCGGCGCTTCCAGAAGATCACCGTCGACCAGCCCTCCACGGAGGAGACGGTGCAGATCCTCAAGGGCCTGCGGGACCGCTACGAGCAGCATCACAAGGTCAACATCACCGACGAGGCGCTCGAGGCGGCGGCCGATCTGGCCGATCGCTACATCTCCGACCGCTTCCTGCCCGACAAGGCCATCGACCTCATCGATGAGGCCGCGTCGCGGATGCGCATCAAGTCGATGACCTCACCGCCGGTCTATCGCGAGCTCGAGGACGAGATCGAAGAGACCCGGCGCGCCAAGGAGGCGGCGATCGAGGCTCAGGAGTTCGAGAAGGCGGCGAACCTGCGCGACCAGGAGCGGCGGCTGACGCAGAAGAAGCGTGAGCTGGCCGACCAGTGGGAGGCCGGCGAGTCGACCGAGCGCCCGTCGATCGGGGAGGAGGAAATTGCCGACATCGTCTCCATGTGGACCGGCATCCCGGTCTTCAAGCTGACCGAGGCCGAGACCCAGAAGCTGATGCGGATGGAGGACGAGCTGCACAAACGCGTCATCGGCCAGCACCCCGCGATCGAGGTCGTGTCCAAGGCGATCCGGCGCTCGCGGGCGGGCCTCAAGGACCCCAAGCGTCCGACCGGCTCGTTCATCTTCCTCGGGCCCTCCGGGGTCGGCAAGACCGAGCTCGCCCGGACGCTGGCGGAGTTCCTGTTCGGCGACGAGGAGACGATGATCCGCATCGACATGTCCGAGTACATGGAGAAGCATGCCGTCTCGCGGCTGGTCGGCTCGCCTCCGGGCTACATCGGCTACGACGAGGGTGGCCAGCTGACCGAGGCCGTCCGTCGCAAGCCCTACAGCGTTCTGCTCCTCGATGAGATCGAAAAGGCGCACCCGGACGTGTTCAACATCCTGCTGCAGATCCTCGAGGACGGGCGGCTCACCGACGCTCAGGGCCGGACGGTCGACTTCCGCCACTGCATCGTGATCATGACCTCGAACATCGGCGCTTCGGAGATCGCGCGCAACACGCCGCTGGGCTTTGCCGTCACCGACGACGAGACCGGGATCACCTACGACGACATGAAGAACCGGATCATGGGAGAGCTGAAGAAGGTCTTCCGGCCCGAGTTCCTCAACCGGATCGACGAGGTGATCGTCTTCCACAAGCTGGCCAAGGACGAGATCAAGGAGATCGTCGAGCTGCTGCTGCGGCGGATCCGCGAGTCGATGGCGGAGCGCGAGCTCCAGCTCGAGCTCTCCGAGGCGGCCAAGGATCTCCTCGTCGACAAGGGCTGGGATCCGGCGATGGGCGCACGGCCTCTGCGCCGGGCGATCCAGCGCTACATCGAGGACCCGCTGGCGGACTTTGTGCTCCGCTCCCAGGTCCCGTCGGGCTCCACGGTGCTCGTCGAGCCTACGCCCGAATCCGAGGGGACCGAGGGCGACGTCAAGCTCTCGATCATCGAGCCGGCCCCGAAGCCGACTCCGGTTGGGGTGGGAGCGTCCGACGGAGGCGAGGAGAACGAGCAGGAGCCTGCCGAGCCGGATCCGCCGGCCGACTCCGAGTAGCGTCGCGCGGCCTATAGGCTGCTGAACCTGAGAACGCGAACTGTCACCGTCATGCTTGTGGCTGCCGCTGTGGCGGTGGCCACGGGCATTGCGGTGCTCGCGAGCGTTGGGCGCTCCGGGGGCGAGCGCCCACCGGCGGCCGCACGCCCCCTCGCCCCGCCGCAGACCGTGCCGTCGGCGCGACTCCGCGCCGGCGAGAAGCTCACCCGCACGCTGCCGCGCGCGCCCTGGCTCGTGTCCGTCGACGTCCGCCTTGTGCCGGGCGCTCGCGTCGTCATCGTTCCCGGATCGGCCCGCGACCGGCTGACCCTCACCGTTGCCGCCGGCGGGGTTCCGTCAGCGAACTGGCGGGGCCGTACCTACGCGCTGCCCAAGCGGCCCGGGTGGGGAGCCCCCTCGTGGCGCCACGTCGAGCTTCGCGGCGGCTCGCGCGCCCGCATGGAGATCGACGCCCAGCCGCTGCCGGCCGGCCGGCTCGCCGGGCGGAAGCTGTCGTTCTCCGCCGGAGGGACCGGGGTGCAGCTCGCCGCGCTGCTGATCAGCCGCGCGGGGGATCGGGCATCGCTGCCGCTGCACCGCTTGGCCGAGCTGCACGCTCGCTTGGCAGTGAATGCGTTCCCGCTCGGCGCCGACGGTCAGGATCAGCTCCACTTCGAGACGACCTGGAGCAACGGCTTCTGGCCCGAGGCGCTCTGGCAGGCGGCCGCGCTCGACCCTGATGGAGGCATGTTCGCCGGATGGGCGCTGCGCTCGACGGTGGTGCATCTCGGCCAGGAGAGGACCGCGGTTCACGACGTCGGCTTCATGTACGGGCAGTCTTCGCTGTCCGCGTGGCGAGCTCTGTGCAAGGGCCGCTCGGTGCAGCCGGCGATCTGCCCGCGGCTCGAGCGCAGCGCGCTGTCCGTGGCCGACGAGCTCGAGGCGCTGGCCAGGACCAATCCGGGCGCCGGCACGATCCCCACGAGCACCTCGACAAGGCACGCCGAGACGATCATCGACAGCATGATGAACATCCTGATCCTCACCTGGGCGACCAGGGTCACGCACCGCCCGGACTACGCCCGGCTGGCTCTGCATCAGGCTCACGTGATCGCGGCGCTGCTCGTCCGCCCGGATGGCTCGACGGCTCAATCGGTCCATTTCGACCGCTCCACCGGGCGCATCACGTTCCTCGGTACGAGCCAGGGCCTGCGGGCTGACAGCACCTGGTCGCGGGGCGAGGGCTGGGGCCTGTACGGCTTTGCCCAGATGGCCGCCGACCTGCACAATCCGGGCCTGCTCGCGGTGGCGCAGAGTATCGGCGGCTATGTGGCCAGGAACCTGCCCTCGGATGCGATCCCCCGGTGGGACTACGACGCCCCCGCCGGTGCGCCGCCTGACGTGTCCGCCGGCGCCATCACGGCCGCGGGGATGTTCCATCTCGCTTCGGCGTGCCGGATGATGCCGGACACCTGCAGCGGTCCCGGGCAGTGGTCGGCGCTCGGAAGCCGGATGCTGTCGGCCGTGCTCTCGGCCGAGCGCGTCGGCCTTCCGCTCGGCTACCTCGGCGGACAGGTCTACGACGAGCGCACCGGCCCGTGCTGGTGCAACGGCGGCGAGCTCACCTTCGGCCTCACCTACACGCTCGAGGCGCTGAACCTGCAGCGGCTGGCTGGTCTGTAAAACAACTCGCGCGCCGAGCGACGGCTCTGTGCCGAAACGCGGTCGACCCGGCCGCTCCGTCGGCCCCTCACCGTACGCTGGAGCAGATGGCACGTGCCACCTCCGTCCATGTCTGTTCGGCCTGCGGCCACGAGACTCCGCGGTGGGCGGGACAATGCCCGGGCTGCGGGGAGTGGAACACGTTGGTCGAGGAGGTGCGCGCCCGCCCCGTCGCGGGAACGAAGGCGGCCAGGCATGGTCCGAGGGCGCGGGCGAGCACACCGGTCGCCCTCGCGCAGGTCGCCCCCGAGGAGCAGGCGCGCCTCAGCACCGGGATCGGTGAGCTCGACAGCGTCCTCGGCGGAGGGATCGTCCCCGGCTCGCTCGTGCTGATCGGCGGAGCACCGGGGATCGGCAAATCGACCCTGACGACGATGGCTCTGGCCAACCTGGTGGCGGCGGGCCGCCGGACGCTGTACGTCTCCGCTGAGGAGTCCGCGGCACAGATCCGGCTGCGCGCGCAGCGGCTGAACACCGGCGAGCCACTGTCGATCCCTGTGATCGCCGACACCGAGCTTGACACCGTGCTGGCCACGCTCGAGGCCGAGCTCCCGGAGGTGTGCGTGATCGACTCGGTCCAGACCCTCCACAGCCGCGAGTTGAGCGGCGCGCCCGGATCGGTCGCTCAGGTTCGCGAGGTGGCCGGGGAGATCATGCGGGTGGCCAAGGCACAGCGGACCGCGGTGTTGCTCGTCGGCCACGTGACCAAGGATGGGGCGCTGGCCGGACCGCGCGTGCTCGAGCACCTGGTCGACTGTGTGCTGCAGTTCGAGGGTGAGCGTGAGCGGACCTATCGCACCGTCCGCGCGATCAAGAATCGCTTCGGCTCGACCGACGAGGCCGGGGTGTTCGAGATGCGCGACAGCGGCCTGGTCGAGGTGCTCGACGCCTCGGCCCGATTCGTCGGCGAGGCGACCCGTGCGCCCGGAAGTGTCGTCCTGTGCGCGATGGAGGGCAGCCGCCCGCTGCTGGTCGAGGTGCAGGCGCTCGTGTCGCCGTCGGAGCTCGTCCCGCCGCGCCGGGTGGTCTCCGGCCTGGACCGCAACCGTGTAGCGCTGGTGCTGGCGGTGCTCGGCCGTCACGGCGGGATCGGGCTCGGTGGCGCCGACGTGTTCGTGAACGTGGTCGGCGGCGTGCGAGTCGACGAGCCGGGGGCCGACCTGGCCGTGGCGTTGGCGGTGGCCAGTGCGGCCAAACGGGTGGCACTCACCGATCCGTCGGGCAGCCGACCGCTGGCCTGCTTCGGCGAGCTCGGCCTCACCGGGGAGCTGCGCACCGTCGCCCACGCCGACCGGCGGCTGGCCGAGGCGGCGAAATTCGGCCTCGCCGGCGTGCTCGAGGCTGAGCGCCAGGGGACTCTGAGAGCGGCGCTGCGGTCGGCCCTGTCCGACCGGCCCGCGGTCGCCGCGGCCTGATCTCGTCACGCCCGATGGGGGCGCCGGAGAGGGTCCAGCTCCGCGGCTGGGGGACCGCAACGGGAATCGGCACGAGACCGGGTAAAATCGGTCTTCATGGCCTCGCGTTCCGGGGAAGAGCTCAAAGAGGAGCTCGAATCTCGTCAGGAGTCCCGGATGGTGAGGGCGTTAGAGATGGTCGCCCCGGGGACGGCGCTCCGCGAGGGGATCGACAACATCCTCCACGCCCGCACCGGCGGACTCATCGTCATCGGTGACGCTGATGAGCTCGCGTTCCTCTTCTCAGGCGGGATCAAGGTCGAGCTCGACTACTCGCCGGCGTTCCTCTATCAGCTGGCCAAGATGGACGGCGCGATCGTGCTGAACGCCAACGCGACGAAGATCGTCCACGCCAACGTCCAATTGACCCCGGATCCGACGATCCTCACGCTGGAGACCGGCACCCGTCACCGCACCGCCGAGCGCGTGGCCAAGCAGACCGATGCGCTCGTGGTCGCCGTCTCGGAACGGCGCGAGGTGGTCTCGCTGTACGTTGACGGCGTCAAGTACATCCTCGAGGAGATCCCGGTCGTCCTCGCCAAAGCCAACCAGGCGCTGGCCACGCTGGACAAGTACCGCAGCCGGCTGGACCAGGTGTCGACGCGCTTGACCGCCCTCGAGTTCGAAGGCGGCGCGACGCTGCATGACGTCCTCACCGTGCTTCAGCGGGCCGAGCTGGTCACGCGGATGGCGGTCGAGATCGAGCGCTACATCGTCGAGCTCGGTACCGAGGGGCGCCTGATCGAGATGCAGCTCGACGAGACCATGGTCGGTGTCTCCGCCGACAAGACGGCGCTCGTCCACGACTACCTGATCGAGGACAGCGACGAGAACTTCTCCATCGCCTTCGAGCAACTGGTGCGCCTGCCGCATCAGGACCTGCTCGACTTTGGGCGACTAGCTGAACTACTCGGTTACGACCGCAAGCTGAACACACTGGACTATCCCGTCTCGCCACGCGGTATCCGCATTCTTGGGCGCATCCCACGGCTGCCCAAGCTCGTCGTGCAACGGATTGTCGGTGAGTTTGGTGGACTGGAAGAGCTGCTCGCCGCGACCGACGGTGAGCTGGAGACCGTCGACGGCGTCGGCGAGATCCGGGCGAAGGACATCCGCGAGGGCCTTCGCCGCCAGCAGGAGATCAACCTGGTTGATCGTTACCTGCAGACGTAGTTGCAAGTGCGAGGCACCGCCTCGCCCGGCCTGGACATAGGAGGACACCATCACAGAGCTAATGGAAGAGCACCTGGACGAGGACCTCGATTCTGTCGAACCGCTGCCCCAAATCGAGTTCGAGGTCGGCGACAATGTTGTCTACCCGCATCACGGCGCCGGCAAGGTGATCCGCAAGGAGCTCAAGGAGATCCTGGGCGAGAAGCGTGAGTACCTGACGATCAAGATCCTGCACAACGACATGACCGTCATGGTCCCGACTGAGAACGCCGCGATGGCCGGGCTGCGTCGCGTGATCGATGAGGAGACGGTCAAGAAGGTGCTCGCTGTGCTGCAGGACGAATGCTCGGAGATGCCCAAGAACTGGAACCGGCGGTTCAAGCACAACCGCGACAAGATCAAGACGGGCGACATCTACGAGCTGGCCGAGGTCGTACGGAACCTGGCCATCCGGGAGGCTGAGAAGGGACTCTCGACCGGTGAGAAGCAAATGTTCACCCGAGCCAAGAAGATCCTCGCCTCCGAGCTGATGTATGCCCTGGAGATGAACGAGGAAGAGGTCGAAGCACACCTCTACGAGCTGCTCGGGGAGTCCCCGAACGGCAACGGCAAAGTCGCCGTGGCCGCGAAGTAGGGACACCGACGGAAGGGTATGGCGGTCGCGCTGATCGTGGCCGCGGGCCGTGGCGAGCGCCTTGGGTGGGGGGAACCCAAGGCGCTCGTCATGCTGGCCGGGCATCCGATGCTCGAGTGGAGCGTCGCCGCCCTGCAGCAGGTGGCCGCGGTGACGGAGATCGTGGTGGCGCTGCCCGGTGACGCGCTCGACGCCGCCCCCGCCGGCACGGTTGCGGTCGCCGGTGGCTCGGTGCGCTCTGAGTCGGTGCGGCAGGCTCTCCGGGCCAGCGGCCACGGAGAGCCGGTCATCGTCCACGATGCCGCGCGTCCCCTGGCCCGGCCCGAGCTGTTCGAGGCCGCGCTCGAGGAACTCAACGCATCCGGGGTGGACGCGGTGATCGCCGCGGCGCCGGTCTCGGACACGATCAAGGAAGTCGGGTCGGACGGTCGCACGGTGACGCGGACGCTCGAGCGCTCCGGTCTCTATGCCGTGCAGACGCCGCAGGTGTTCCGGCGTGAGGCGCTCGAGCGCGCCCTGCTCGACGCCTCCGAGGAGATGCTGGCCGGCGCGACCGACGACGCGTGGCTGGTCGAGCAGGACGGTGGAACAGTGCACGTCGTCCGCAGCTCGCCGGAGAACATGAAGATCACCACGCCGATCGACTTGCGGGTGGCTGAGCTGCTCCTGGCCGAGCGCGCGGGGTGACCGAGTGCTCACCACCGGTATCGGCTACGACTGTCACCGCTTTCAGAGCGGTCGGCGGCTCGTGCTCGGTGGGATCGAGGTCGAGCACGAACAGGGCCTGGCCGGCCACTCCGATGCCGACGTGCTGACGCACGCGGTGATCGACGCCCTGCTCGGAGCGGCCGGGCTTGGGGACATCGGCGAGCACTTCCCCGACACCGACGAGCGTTACCGCAACGTGGACTCCATGCGGCTGCTCGAGGCGACGGTCGCGATGCTCGCCTCGCAGGGCTTCGCGCCCGTGCATGTCGATGCCACGGTGCTGATCGAGCGCCCCAAGCTCGCCCCGGCCCGAGAGCGGATCCGTGCGTCGCTGGCCGGCGTCCTCGGGCTGGCGCTCGGCCACGTCAGCGTCAAGGCCACCCGCGGGGAGGGGATGGGCTTCGTCGGACGCGAGGAGGGCGCCGCCGCCCTCGCCGTCGCCACAGTGGCGCGGGCGGACTAAGCCCCGATGCATAGATTCGGCGGCGGTCCCGGTGGCGGTGCCGGGCGTCTGGACGCGCCTGGATCCACGCGCCCGGCGCGGTTGGGCTAGCGAGCCTGCGCGCTGCGCGCCGCGCGCCGCGCGGCCGCCCGCTCGCGCAGCTGCTCGTACTCGACGAGGCGCTTGAGCTGGGAGAGCGAGTGCCGGAGATGGCCGCGAACGGTGGGCGCGGCCACGCGCTCAGCCAGCCAGCCGGAGATCCCCGCGCCTGCCACCCCGTACGCGAGCCGGAGCTCGACGCGAGTGTGGCCGGACGGGGAGCGCCGCAGCCGGAAGCGGCCACGCTGATCGAGACCCATGACCGAGGTCCAGGCCAGGTCCCGCGGCGCGTCCCATTCGACCACCTCGATGAGGCCTCCGACCTCGGCCGAGCCGACGCGGAACAGCATGCGGTAACGGGCGCCGAGCCCCTGGGCGCGGCCGTCGACGACCTCCCAGCGGGTGACGCCCGACATGTAGCTCAGCGCCCGCGCGGGATCCGAGACGACCGCCCAGACGCTCTCGACCGGGGCGGCGATCTGGATGTTGGCCGAGACCCTCATCCGAGAACCGGGAAGCGACGCTCGGCCGCCAGCGCGTCCAGGGTGTCCTGCATGAGCCGGATCAGATGGTCATACACCTCGTCGATGTCCGGCTCGGGGCCGAACTCCTCATGCAGGTCGATCGGGGGGAGTGTCTCGATGGTGATCTTCGCCGGGAGCGGGACGTGGCCGAGCATGTCGCCGACGTTGAGGCCCCAGGGGAGCGCGAGCGAGAGGGGCAGCACCTTGAGCCGGAACAGCCGGTCGAGCGCGAGCGTCCGGGCCAGGCGCTCGCCGCGGCTGAGAAACAGCGCCGTCTCCTGGCCGCCGATCGAGACGACGGGCACGATCGGCACGTTCTCGTCGAGGGCGAGCCGGATGAACCCCTTGCGACCGCCGAAATCGACCCGGTTACGCAGCCAGCTCGGGCGATGGACTTCGTAGCCGCCGCCGGGGTACACGAGCAGGACAGCCCCGGACTCCAGCGCCCTCCGCCCGTTGGACTGCGATGCGCCGACCGTGCCGAACTTCCGCAGCGAAGCGAGCAGCGGCATCGAGAGCACGAGGTTGTGGGCGAGCTGGTAGAACGGCCGTTCGACCCCGAAGTAGGTGTTGAAGGCCAGGGTAAACACCGTCGTGTCCGGCGTCATGTTCCCGCCGGAGTGATTGCCGACCAGCAGCACGGGCCCGGAGTCGGGGATGTTTCCCAGCCCGCGCACCTCGCCCCGGAACCAGATGCTGGCCAGCATCCACACCAACGGCAGCCGTGCGCGGATGAAGTCGGGATCGCGATCGTCGAGATCGGCCCGCGGGATGCGCCGCTGCGCCTGGCCGGCGAGCTGGCGCAGCACGCGCCCGGGGAGCGAGTGCTTGCGTCCGGAGCTCGACTCCCCGGTGAAGGTGGAGTGACCGTTGCGGCTGGAGGATCCGGCTATTCCCGTCTGCGCCATCGCTCGGTCCGGCTGGGATCAGGCGGCCTCCGCCTCGTCGGCGAGGAGTCGCACGGGACTGAGCCGGCGACCCTCGGCGCGGGCGAAGAACTGCATCAGCAGATCGTTTGTCTCCTCGGGCCGCTCGACCTGCGGCACGTGACCGCACTCGGCGATCGTCACCTGCTCGGCGCGTGGCAGCCAGCGGCGGACGTGACGCCCGAACGCGGCCGGGACGAGCGGATCGTGCGTGCCCCAGACGAACAGCGCCGGGGGTCGGAGCTCGGACAACCGCGGGTAGAACCCGTCGCGCCCGAACGGCGCCTCGAGGTAGATGTTCCGGGCCGCGGACAGGAACGCGTACCGCGCGCCCGCCGACTGGTAGATGCGCCGGAATTCGTCGACCATGAGGTCGCCGATGGCCGGGTCGATGACGTCGCGATCCCGGAACATGCTCCAGAACTGCGCGGCGACGAGCGTGCGCCGAAAGGCGTGCGGCAGCAGTCCGAACTCCGGCCGCAGGAGCCGCACGATTGGGTGAAAGCCGCGCTTCAGCCAGGCCACGGCCGGACACAGCAGGGCCAGGGCGCCGACGCGCTCGGGGGCGGCGAGGCCGATCTCGATGGCCACACGCCCGCCCATCGAGTTGCCGACGATGTGTGCCCGGGAGATGTCGAGCTCATCCATCAGCCCGAGCATGTTCCGGGCGAACCAGCGGGCGTTGTAGCCGCCCAGCGCGGGCTTGCTCGAGGAGCCGAAGCCCGGGAGGTCCGGGGCGTGGACGCGATAGCGGTGGCTGAGGGCGGCAGCGGTTTCGAACAGGGACGCGCGCGTGCCCCCGAGACCGTGCAGCAGGAGCACATCCGGCCCCTCGCCCATGGTCAGGGTCGAGATGCGGTGGCGGCCCACCGGCACCTCGTGGATCCCCAGCAGGGGCGGGCGGCCGTTGGGCAGCCGGAACAGGCCCTCGAAGGCCACCGCCCAGTCCAGGTTGCCCCGGACCGACAGGAGCCGACGCTGGTAGGCCTGGGGCCCGGAGAACGCTCCCTGGCGGAGGCTCAGCCACGTGTCGGCGTCGGTGGCGATCGTCACGTCCGGCTCGCGGCGCGTGGCCCCCTTGCGGACGCGTGCGCCGTGGCTGGTGCAGCGCACCTCCCAGGTATGCCCGAGATCGCCGAGCTTGACGTGGTAGGTCGCGTCAAATCCCGGGTCGGCGCCGAGATACCGCTCAGGCAGGGAGCGGAAGGCGTTGTCGACCACTGCCAGCGGATGCGCATGTGAAGCGAAGCCGGGCACGTCGGGCACGTCGGGCACCCTATCGAGGAGCGCGGGCAGATGGCCCGCAGAGCGCTAGGGTTGCCGCAACTTGGCCAATATCTCGTTGCATGACACGCGCACCGGTGAGGTGCGACCGCTCACCTCGCGCTCCGAGGGACGGGTGGGCATCTATGCCTGTGGGCCGACCGTCTACGGCCGGATCCACGTCGGCAACGCGCGGCCATTCGTCGTCTTTTCCCTGCTCAAACGGTTTCTCGTCCACGAGGGATACGAGGTGACGTTTGTCGCCAACGTCACCGATGTCAACGACAAGATCTACGACGCTGCCCGCGCGGCCGGGATCGGCAGCGAGCGGCTGGCGCACGAGATGACGCAGGCGTACTTTGCCGACACCGAGCGGCTGGGCCTCGGCCGTCCCGATCATGAGCCGCTGGCCAGCGAAACGATGCCGGCAATCATCGGCTTGATCGAGCAACTGATTGAGCGGGAACATGCCTATGCGGTGGATGGCGACGTGTACTTCTCGGTGCGTTCCTACCCGCTGTACGGCGAATTGTCCCATCGGAATGTCGACCAGATGGACCAGGGTGAGGGGGTCGAAGGCGTCCAGCGCAAGCGCGACCCGCTCGATTTTGCGCTCTGGAAGGCCCGCAAGCCCGAGGAGGACACCGGCTGGGAGTCACCGTGGGGGGAGGGGCGACCGGGCTGGCACATCGAGTGCTCGGCGATGGCCGAGGCGCTGCTGGGGGTGGACTTCGAGATCCACGGCGGCGGCTCGGACCTGATCTTCCCCCATCACGAGAATGAGGCCGCCCAGACGCGGGCCGCCCACGACGCGCCGCTCGCCCGCCTCTGGGTGCACAACGGGATGGTCCGGCTCGACCGCCAGAAGATCTCCAAGTCGGTAGGGAACATCTTCATGCTCAGTGAGGCGCTCGACCTTTACGGCCGCGATGCGCTGATCATGTACTTCTGCTCGGGCCACTACCGCCAGCCGGTGGAATTCGACGAGGAGCGACTGGCCGATGCACGGGCGGGCGTCGCCCGCGTCCGCGAGGCGGCGAGGCGACTGTCCCCGGGCGAATCCCCGGCGTGGTCGGCGCCGCTCAGGCAGCGGTTCTTCGATGCCCTCCGGCTCGATTTCAACACCCCCGAGGCGCTGGCGGCGATGTTCACCTGGATCCGCGAGGCCAACCGTGCCCAGCCGGAGGTCGGCGATGCCGACCTGCGTGAGATGCTGAACGTTCTCGCACTCGAGAACCTGCTCGAGCCTGAGACGGTCGAAGCGCCGGCCGACGTCGTGGCGCTTGCCGGCGAGCGGGATCGGGCACGGGCAGAGCGTGACTTCGCTCGGGCCGACCAGCTGCGCGATCAGCTCCGCGAGGCGGGCTGGGAGGTAAGAGACGGTTCCCAGGGTCCCGAGCTGCTGCCGGTGCGGTGATCATCTACGGGCGCAACCCGGTCCGTGAGGCCCTTCGTGGCCACCGGGCCGTGACGCGGATCTGGGTGACTCCACACGGAGCGCGCGAGTCGTGGCTGCAGGACCCGGCGCGGCCGATCACCTCCGCCTCGGCGGAGGAGATCGCCGCCCGCTGCGGCTCGGCAGCCCACCAGGGAATCTGCGCCGAGACCGAGCCCTATCACTACGTTCACGCACACGAGATCCTTGGTGCCGACCCGCCGTTGATCGTCGTTCTCGATCAGGTTCAGGACCCGCAGAACCTGGGCGCGATCTGCCGCACCGCCGAGTGCGCCGGGGCAACGGGGGTGGTGATCGCCGAGCGGCGTGCGGCCGAGATCACGCCCGCGGTCTGCAAGGCCTCGGCGGGAGCGGTCGAGCATCTCCGGGTCGCCCGGGTCCGCAACATCGCCGATTTCCTTCACGAGGCCCGGCAAGCCGGGGTGTGGTGCTACGGCGCAGCGGCGGACGGATCGATCGCCTACGACTCGGTCGATCTCAGCGGCGGGGTGGCACTCGTGTTCGGGTCCGAGGGCCGGGGCCTGCGCCCGCGGGTCGCTGCCTGCTGCGACGGGCTGCTCGCGCTGCCGTTGGGCGGGCAGATCGAGTCGCTCAGCGTGAGCGCGGCCGCGGCCGTCCTGCTGTACGCCGCCGCGCGCCACCGCTGACGCGGTCTCCAGAGGGTCCGCCCGCCGGAGAAATCTCCTCGGGCGATTTCTCTCTCAAGAGAAGGCTTCCCTTGACAGGGGAGCGTTGCTATGTCAATCTCGCGCCGGGAGATAAGGATCAACTCGAGCTTGAGGCCCAGAGCGGATCCGGAGGGTGAGGGTACGACAGCCGCCACCCAACGAATAAGGAAATCGGTGCGCGCCAGGGGAGGTACGCGCCACGAACTACAACGCCCGTGCCGCAGGCAGGGGTGAGAAGGGTAGACATCGTGGCTCGACTTTCAGCTAGTCCTCAGGCTCAACCCCAGGTTGAGGATCGGTACCTGATCGCCTTGGCCAAGCAGGGACACGCCGATGCGTACGACCGGATCGTCCGCCGTTACTACGGTTTCGTACGCCTCAAGGCATCGTCGTACTTCCTCGCCGGCGGTGATGCCGACGACCTCATCCAAGAGGGGCTCGTGGGCCTCTATAAAGCGGTCCGCGACTACCGCAGCGACCGCGAGTCCAGCTTCCGCAACTTCGCCGAGCTCTGCATCACGCGGCAGATCATCACCGCGGTCAAGACGGCGACGCGCAACAAGCACACGCCGCTGAACCAGTACGTGTCGTTCTCGAGCACTCCGTCTGGGGCTGGCGATGACACCGAGCCCACGCTCGACGAGATGCTGCCGGGCTCCACCGTGCACGACCCGGTCAACCAGGTCATCTCCTCCGAGGAGCTGCGCGCGCTGGTGGCCTGCATCTCGACCGCCCTGTCCGAACTCGAGTCGCGGGTCCTGGCCCTCTATCTCGACGGACACTCCTATGAGGAGGTCGGCAACCGTCTCGGCTGCGACTGCAAGACCGTTGACAACGCCTTGCAGCGCGTCAAGCGCAAGGTCGGCTCGCACCTGGCCGAGCGGAGCATCCCGGCCTGAGGCGGTCGGTCAGGAGTCGAGCGGGCCGAGTTCCGGCACGAGGCCGTAGGTGTTGAACGCGCGGAAGCGGGAGAACTCCCGGTGGCGCGGCCCGTGGAAGTCGGATGAGCCGGTGCGCAGCAGGCCGTGCTCGGCGCATGTCCGGACCGCCAGCTCAGTCTCCGCCCGGGTGTGTGTGACGTAAAAGCACTCGACGCCGTCAATCCCGGCCTCGCGGAAGCGCTCGATGGTGGAGCGCACGGTGTCGGGGTCTGAGACGTCCCAGAACGGGTGGGCCCACACCGCTACGCCTCCCGCCGCGTGGATCGCCGTGATCGCCTCGGCCACCGACGGTGCGGCGCGGGGGCGGAACGCCGGCCGGCCCTCGATCAAGTAGGCCTCAAGGAAGGCGGAGGGCTCGTCGAACCCCTCGCGTCGGAGCCGCTCGGCATTGGCGGGGTGGGCGACCACGGCCTCGGCCAGATGGGGGCGGCCGATCGACTTTCCGGTCTTCGCCCGAGCTCTCAGCACGCCGTCCTCGAGCTCGAAGCCGAGCTCGTGCAGCGCATCGGCCATCGCCAGCGCCCGCTGGCGGCGGTCCTCTCGGTACCCATCGAGCCGATCCCGCAAGGCGGCGTCCTGCTCGTCGAAGCGATAGCCGAGGATGTGGAGGTCCTGTGTTCCGCGGTCCAGCGTGGAGATCTCCACCCCTGTGACGAGGCGGATGCCCCGTCGGCGGGCTTCGGAAGCTGCCTCCTGAACGCCGTCGACCGAGTCGTGATCGGTGAGCGCAAGCAGCTCGACGCCGGCTTGTGCGGCGGCAGCGACGACCGCCGCCGGCGCCAGCGCGCCGTCGGAGTGCAGCGAGTGGCTCTGCAGGTCGAAGGTCGGCGGGTCGCCGGTGCGGCCCTCCGGCTCGGCTGTCAGCGCCGTTCCCCCTGAAATGTGCTGGCCGTCCTCCGCACCAGGGAGATCCATGATTCCATGCAGGCAAGCTAGCCGATCCTGCCCATGGATAATTCCTACTCATGAGAGACCGTCTTGCCACTGCCCCCATCGCCTCGGCCGGGCTGATCGGCGGATTCGCCGTCGCCCGGGCGACCGGCTCCCGCCCCCTCGGCGGAGTCGTGCTGGCGGTGTGTGGCCTGGCCTGCGTGGCCATCTGGCTGCACCGCGACGGCCGGCGGCGTGCCGCGCTGCTCACCGCGATCGGTCTGGCCGCGTTCGCCCTCTCGCACGTGCTCGCGCTGGCGATCGGGGCCTGGCCCGCGGTCCTGGTCGTCTCGGCGGCGACTGCGGTGGCCTGCTGGCGGCTGTCGGATTCCCGGCGCAGCCCGCGCCGGCCGTCGCCCCCCGGGCGTCCGGCTCCCGATCCCGCCAGCTGATCGACCCCGCCCCCCGGCGGCGCTCGGCACCTCACCGCAACTCGAACCCGACGTCCGTGTTCTGGACCGCAGGTACCCACTCGGCAACACGGAGGACTGATGTCTCGTTTTCGTTATCTGCTTGCGATCGCCGTTGTGGCCTCGCTCGCCTTCGCCTCGCTCGCGCTGGCCGCGACCAGCAAAGTGACCGGCGGCACGACCCAGATCACCGCTTCTGATGCGGCCGCCAAGCTTCTGGCCGACAACCACATCACGGTGGCTCCGATTGACCCGGCGACCGCCTCGGGCGCCACGTTCACCTTCCCCATCGCCGGTGGACGGCTCAACGTCAAGACCCTGCACGGCGTGATCCGCCACAAGGGTGGCCTGACGCTGTCGGGCGGCACAAGCAGCGTGAGCCTGCTTGACCCCACGCTCGTGTCCGACAAGCACGGCGTCTCGCTGTGGGCGGTTGTTCGCGGCAAGGCTCATCGCTTCTGCCGGAACGTTGGCCTCCACCGCGCGCATGTGCGCTGTCTCACCATTGTGGAGAGCGCCGTCGCCAAGATCGCTCGCGTCACCGACGTCAAGCTCAGCGGTGGCAAGGCCACCGGCACGGTTGAGTTGACCGCCGCCTCCGCTGGCGCCGTCAACCGCCTGGCCGGCAAGAAGGTTGTCCACGCCGGCGACGTGCTCGGCACCGGCGTCGTCGCACCGACCCTCAGGCTGCTCTGAGCGCCGACTCCGGGACGGCGGGGCCACAGCCGGCCAGATCGTCGAGCAGACGCGCCGCCGGTACCTGCTCCCAGCGGCCGCTGTCGACTAGCGCTCGGCAGAGCCGCTCGGCGTCGAGGAGGGCCGCTCGGGCGTCCTCGTCCTCGAGGTCGGCGCAGAAGATGAGAGTGTCGGCGGCCGCGCGTACCCGGTCCTGTTCCTCGCTCTGCAGCTTGGTCGGACCAAGCTCGTCGAGAGTATGGGTGACGCGGCGGTAGGCACGCGTGCGCTCGGGACTCATCGGACAACCTCCTGGGGGGGATCGTGTCGTGACGATGATGTCGTCACTGAATGGGTGCGCCTTTAGCCCGGTGGCTAAACATCCGCCTCGGCAATTGTCCCCGCCCGGATAGCCTGCCTGCATGGAGCGCGATCCCCCCGGTCCCACATGACCCTGGGTCTGCTCGCGCTGATCCTCACGGCGGCGCTGCTCGGACCGGCGCTGTCCTTTCTGTCGCACGGCGTGATTCCGGCCGTCGTGGGGGAGCTCCTAGCCGGCGTGCTGCTCGGCCGGACCGGGTTGCGCGTCATCGATCCGGGCCGCAGCGAGCTGGCCCTGCTGTACAGCCTCGGCTTTGCGACGCTGATGTTCACAGTCGGCATGCATGTTCCGTTGCACGACGCGCGGCTGCGCGCCTCCCTGGGCCGCGGCGTGACGGCGATGATCGTAGCCGTGCCACTGGCTGTGGCCGCCGGCGAAGCCGCCCATCTCGTCGGCGGAGGCCCGGCACTCGTGTACGCCGTGGTGATTGCGTCATCCTCGGCGGCGATCGCGCTGCCGATCATCGACGAGGCCAGGCTGGACGGCCCGCCGGTGCTCGCCGCGATGGCGTGGATCACGGCGGCCGACGTCGTGGCGACGGTCACCATCCCCCTCGTCATCACGCCGTCGCGTGCCGCTCATGCCGCGCTCGGGGTCCTGCTCGTCGCCGGCCTCGTCGCCCTTGTGTTCCTGGTCGCCCGCGCGCTGTACGACCGACCGGAGGTCAAGCAGATCCGCCACATGGGCAAGAAGCGTGGGTGGGCGATCGATCTGCGGCTGGCTCTGATCGTCCTCGTGTTCCTGTCCTTCGTCGCCGAGCAGACGGGAGCGGGCCTGCTCGTCGCCGGGTTCGGGACGGGCCTGGTGGTCGGGGCGATCGGCGGCCCAAAGCGACTGTCCAGCGAGGTGCTCGGCGTCGGGCAGGGGTTGCTGGTCCCGATCTTCTTCGTGCTGCTGGGCGTCAGGCTCGATCTGCGGGCGCTGTTCGTCTCTCACAACGCGATCCTCCTCGCCGTCGTGCTGGCCGCTGTCACCGTTGCGGTGCATGTCTGCGCCAGCCTCGTCATCCGTGCCCCGATGGCCGTGGGGCTGCTGGCCAGCGCGCAGGTCGGCGTGCCGGCGGCGGTGATCGCCATCGGGCTCCCGTCGGGAGCCCTCAACCAGGGCCAGGCCTCGGCGATCTTCTGCTGCGCCCTGGTCTCGATTGGCGTGTGTGCCGCCGGCGCGGCGCTGCTCCGTCGCCGCGAGGAGCAGCCCACCCCGGCCAAGGTTCAGCCCGTATGACGCGCCTCGAATCCCGAATCAGTCCACCTATCGTTCAGGGGTGTCGATTCCGCAGTCTCCCGTTCGTCTCCTAGGCGACCATCACACAGGAGGCACGATGAAGTACATGCTGTTGATCCATCAGGGCACCACGCCGACGCCGTACTCACCCGAGGACTGGGGCCGCCTGTCCAAGGACGAGCAGCAGGCGATCGTGGATGCCTACCGGAGCGTCAGCGAGACCCCGGGCGTCAGCCCCGGTCTGGCCCTTGCGCCCCCGGAGACGGCGACCACCGTCCGGGTCCGGGATGGCCGCACGCTGACCACCGACGGTCCGTTCGTGGAAATGAAAGAGGCCCTCGGCGGCTACCTGCTGTTCGAGGCTGACAATCTCGACGCGGCCATCGAGCTCGCGGCGCGGATCCCGGCCGCGCGGCTTGGGGGTGCGATCGAAGTCCGTCCGATCGCGGAGTGGTAGCCATCCTCGAGCAGACGTTCCGCCAGCAGTGGGGAAGGGTGCTCGCTTCACTGATCGGCTTCCTCGGCGAGATCGACCTCGCCGAGGAGGCGGCGCAGGAGGCGTTCGCGATCGCGGCCGAGCGCTGGCCCCAAGACGGCGTGCCATCCAACCCGTTCGCTTGGCTGGTGAGCACCGCGCGCAATCGGGCCATTGACCGCATCCGCCGCGACCGCACCCTGGCCCGGAAGGCCCCGCTGCTGCAGACCGCCGAATACGCGGAGGACACCATGGATGAGTCAGCCTTCGCCGACGAGCGACTCGAGCTGATCTTCACCTGCTGCCACCCCGCTCTGGCCATCGAGGCCCAAGTCGCGCTGACCCTGCGCACGCTCGGTGGACTCAGCACCCCGCAGATCGCCCGGGCGTTCCTCGTTCCGGAGGCGACGATGGCGCAGCGGCTGGTCCGCGCCAAGCGCAAGATCAAGGCGGCGGGGATTCCCTTCCGCGTACCTCCCGACCACTTACTGCCGGACCGGCTCGCCGCCGCTCTGTCGGTCGTCTATCTCATCTTCAACGAGGGTTATGGCGGTCGTGCGGAGCTCACCGCCGAGGCGCTCAGGCTCGGTCTGGCCCTCAGCGAGCTGATGCCCGACGAGGCCGAGGTGCATGGGCTTCTGGCGATGATGCTGCTGCACGACGCCCGCCGCGAGGCGCGATTTGCCGACGGCGAGCTGGTGCTGCTCGCCGATCAGGATCCCTCGCTGTGGAACACCACCCAGATCGACCGCGGTCGAGCCGTGCTGGACCGGGCGATGGCCCTCCATGGCCGCGGCCCGTACGTGATCCAGGCGGCGATCGCCTCGCTGCACGTCGAGCAGCCGCGCGACTGGCCGCAGATCGCCGCGCTTTACGGGGAGCTGAGCCGCCTGACTGGCTCGGAGGTCGTGGAGCTGAACCGCGCCATTGCCCTCGCCGAGGCCGAGGACCCGGCAGTCGGGCTCGAGATTGTCGAGCGGCTGCACCTCGATGACTTCCGCTACCTCCACTCGGCTCGCGCCGAGCTGCTGCGGCGCCTCGGGCGGAGAGGCGAGGCGCGAGCGGCCTATGGCCGGGCGCTCGAGCTCGTTGACGACGACGCTGAGCGTCGCCTGCTCGAGCGGCGCCTTGCGGAGCTGACCTGACGTGCGGCCCGGGCCGCTGTGAGCGGATCTTCGCTGGCGCTCACGGGGCAGGGTGCGCGATGATCTGCGCCATGAACGAGATTCCGACAGACAGCGACGGTCGCAGCCCGTTCCGGGCCGCCGTCGAGAGCAAGGACCTGGCCCAGGTCCACAGCGTCCTCGCGCCCGGTGTGCGCTTTCGCAGTCCCGTGGTGTTCGCGCCCTACGAGGGGCGCGAGACGGTCGCCGCGCTCCTGCGCGTGGTCGGCGAGGTGCTCCTTCCGGAGCTGCGCTACCGCTGGCAGGTCCGTGAGGGTGATCGCGAGGTGCTGTGCTTCACGAGCCGGGTGGGAGGCCGTGATGTCGAGGGGGTGGACCTGCTCCGCTACGACGACGACGGGCTTGTCGCCGAGCTGGTGGTGATGATGCGCCCGGCGTCTGGTCTGGTGGCCGTCCGCGACGCGGTGGCCGCGGGCATCCAGGCTGCGGGAGCACCGGCTGCCCCGACCGCCGGGTAGTTCCCCGTTGCCGCTGTGCGGTCGCCCTCGGATGCGGTCGCGGGATGGAGGCGCAACACTGAGGATGATGCGGTCACTCCGTCGCATTGCCCTCCTCGCGGGCCTCGGCGCCGCCGGCTATCCACTGTGGCGCCAGTCCGTGCTGACCTGGGGCGCGGCCCCGGCTGAGGCAGCGGGATCGCTGCCCGGCGACGAGTTGCTGCCGGCGCCCGACGGAGTCTCGACACGGGTGATCGAGATCGCCGCTCCGGCCGCTGCCGTGTGGCCGTGGCTGGCGCAGCTGGGCCCGGCTCCGCGCGGGGGCGCCTACACCTATGACTGGATCGAGAATCTGCTCGGCCTGGACATGCACAGCGTGGACCGCGTCCTGCCGGAGTTCCAGCATCCCGCGCCCGGCGACACGATCGGCTTCGGTGCCCGCCGCATGCGGTTGGAGCGCGTGGAGCCTGAGCACGTGCTGGCCTGGCGTTCGGAGGACGGCAACTGGGTGTGGAGCTTCGTCCTGCGCCAGGATGCGGGAACCACCCGGCTCATCAGCCGCAACCGCTTCCGGCTTCCCACTCTTGCCGCTCGTGCCGGCATGCTCCCGATGGAGCCCGGTTCGCTGATCATGGAGCGCAAGATGCTGCTGGGGATCAAGCGCCGGGCGGAGGTGCTCTCTGCGCACTCCTCGGCGCCGGCGGAGCCGGTCGCCGAAGCGGTCGGGTCGCTCCCCGACTCACCCGACTAGCGCTTGCGGTTGGCCGTAGGATCCAGAGCATGGAGGTCGTCGAGTTCGGACAGCTCATCGATGCCCAACGAGCGGCGCTGGAAGGGGATGAGGTCGATCCCTTCGACGCGGCCGGAAACACGCTTTGCTGGCGCGCCAAGGATCGTCACGTGGCGCTGCGCGGGTCCGGCGGCCGCCTCGTTGCGTCGGTCGGACTGCTTGTGGCCGATGTGAGGGTCGGCGACGAGGGGGTGGTCCCCGTTGTGGGCATCGGCGGCGTGATCGTAACTGCTGCACACCGCGGCCAGGGGCTCGCTCGGCGGGTGCTGCTCGAGGCTCTGCGCATCGCCGGGACGCTGGGCCCGTCGCTGGCGCTGCTGTTCTGTCACCGAGACCGAGCCGGGCTCTACGCACGCCTCGGCTTCGTCGAGGCCCCTCGGCCGGTGTTGGTCGAGCAGCCGAACGGCCCGCTGCCGATGCCCCTGGTCACGATGTGGCGTGGGCTAGGGCCGGGGGTGACCGTCCCCTCCGGACAACTCGCCCTGCTGAGCCTCCCGTTCTGAGCGGGCCCGCTCAGTCCTCGCGCGGAAGGGGCTGGAAGACGATTCGCTTCAGTTCGCTGAGCGCATTGCCTCCGAGGCGCAGTGCGGTCTGGAATCCCTCGTGGCCGAGCTCGCCGACGTCGAGTGCACGGCGCAGATCGTCGAGCAGCGGCCGCTCCTCGTCCGTCACCTTGTCCCGCGGAGCCTCGAGCAGGATCACGTGGCGCGGACGCTGGAGCCCGTGGGCGAGGCGCACGTAGCGCTCGCGCTCGGCGGGATCGAGCCCCTCCATCGGCACGACCACGGATTGCCTGGCCTTCAGCCGCTTGAGGACGGCCGCCGTCAGCAGCTCGTGCGCGCGAGCCTCGATCTCGGTGTCAGGCACGCGTCCGGTGAGCAGGGTGCGCACCTTCCGCAGCGAGAGCACCGCACTTCGCTCCTCGATCACCCGATCGGCAAAGCGGGAGGGGTCTGCGGCGGCCGCGCCGATGACCAGCACCAGGCTGCCAGGCGAGTAGCGCATGCGGTCGGTGGGGGAGAGCACCCGACAGCGAACGGACACGTCGACTGGTCTCGGCGTCTCGCCCTCGCGTCGAGGGCGCTCCGATGACCAACCGGTCCGCTCGTCCGGGGAGATCCTGACGCTGCGGGCGGAGGGATTAGAAGGCATGCCTCCATCATCGCGTACCCACGGCGAATCCGCGCCGCGGGCGTGTCAGCGTCGCTGTGACGGTCGCCGGCTACTCGTCCGGATCGCGCGCGATGACCCGGTCGACCGCGACGGCCGCGCCCTCGCGCGTGTCCGCAAAGACCACGAACACCGTCGGGGGGCCGCCGAACCAGGCGCTGGTCTCGCCCTCGCCCACGTACTCGGCCTCGCGCTGCGATCCGTCCTCGCCCAGGACCCAGACCGGCTGGCCCTTGTGGAACTGGGTGTCGCCGATATCAGTCATCGACGGCCATTTCGTCGATGCAGGCGGTGATCGCGAGGATCAGGGCGTCATCCTGACCGGGGGCGATCTCGATCCCGTACATGTCGCGCACGCGGAACCACCGCTTGGAGATCTCCGCAACCTTGTCGCCGTCTCGCTCGATCTCGAACTCGTGATCGACGATGTTTCCCTTGGCGCTCAGCTCGCCGCCGGCCTCGAGGTCGATCGAGAACCGGTCACGGAGCGGGGTGATGAGCGCCTTTTTCACCGTGGCCACCGTGTCACCGTCGCGCTCGATCTTCATCGTGTCCCGGACCCGGATCTTCTTCTCCTGAACCTTGAACAGCTCGTCCCCGTTCGGGCTCTCCAGCACGAAAGTATCGCGCACCCGCAGTGCCTTCCCGTTGACCTTGAACGCGCGATCGCCGCCGTCGGTCTCGATCCAGAAGTCGTCACCAATGGCGAACAGCTTTTGGCGCATTTGGTAGACCGTGCCACCCAATCCGTCATTCCCGTGAAGAAGCCCCACGAGCACTCCTTTCCGTTCGCTGCGTTGCCCAAAGGCTGTCATCAGGTCCGGGGCGGGCTCAAGGGTGCGCACATGCGTCTTAGAAGGTCGACGACCGGCGGTAGCGCAGGTAAATCACGCGAGCGCCAAAGTCGCGCGTCTCGATCAGTCGCTGACGGTCGGGTCTCCCGCATCTGCTGGTTGTGAAATCGGTGCAGCTCTTCGTCTGGAGCGGCAAAGTCGATGCCGCCGTCCGGGCCGGCGATGAAGCCGTCTAGCGAGACGCCCATCGAATAGATCAGTTGTCGCATCATGATCTCCGTCCTGTGGCCTCCATTAGTGCCCGGCGCAGCCGGATCGGCGCGCCGATGTGCAGGATCGCTCGCTCGTAGATGCGCGCGGCGAGCGTGATCAGCGCGGCCGTGGCAAGCAGATCGAGCCCGATCGCGGACGCGAGGCCGAGCGGCCCCATGTCGCCGAGCACCACGCGCGAGGGAACGATCATCGGCGCGAACGGCGGTACGAACGCCGCGACTCGGGCGACTGTTCCGTCCGGGCTCTGCAACGTGAAGGTGGCGAGCAGGAATGCACCCACGAGCAGGGCAGTGATCGGAGCGGTCGCGCTCTGCAGGTCCTCCTGGCGCGAGACGAGCGCGCCGATCGCCGCGCAGGCCACGCTGTAGAGCGCGTAGCCCAGCACGAACCACAGCACGACCAGTGCGACCACGGCCGGCGCCGCCGACGGAAGTCCCGCCCCACCGGCCAGGCGTCCCGCGATCAGTGCGGCGCAACCGGCCACTGCGAGCTGAGCGAGCCCGAGCACGCCGATGCCGAGGACCTTGCCGGTGAGCAGCCGCCGCGGCGAGACCGTCGTGAGGAGGAGCTCGACGACTCGCGAGGCCTTCTCCTCCGTCACCCCCTGGGCGACCGCCGTCCCGTAAACGAGCAGCGCGATGTAGAGAACCAGCAGGCCGATGTAGATCAACCCCCGGTCGCGATTGCGACTCTGCGACATGGGCTCGAGCACCGCCACCGGTACCGGACGCGGCTCGAGTGCGCTGAGCGCCTGCGTCTCTGTGAGTCCCGAGGCGCGCAGGCGATCGAGGACGGCCTGCGTGGCCACGGCGCCCCGCACGGCGCTCACGCCCGGCCCCGAACGCGAGCTCTTTACCAGCAGCCGGTGGCCATCGATCAGTGCCACGTCCACCGTCCCGGAGCGCACGGCCCGCGCTGCGGCCGCCTCGCTGTCCAGCCGCTCGAGCCGTATGCGCTGGCCTGAGTGGCGCGCCTCAGCCCGGATCACCGGCTCGAGGTGGAGCGACGCTGCTCCCACAACGGCGACGTCGGCGGTGGACGTAGGGCCGGAAAGGCGGGCGGCGGCGACCGCTCCGGCGATGCTGAGGATGAGAAGCACCACGAGAGAGATCCGAAAGGCCCGTGAGCGCGAGCGTTCGACCAGCTCTCGCCGCGCCACCTCCCAGATCACCCGTGCCGCGCTCACGCTGAGACCAGCTCGCGGAAGAGATCGGCCAGGGTCGGCTGCAGTTCGGCGAAGTGCGTGACCTCGCCGGCACGGCGCGCCGCGTCGAGCACTCGTTGCGCGTCGGCCTCCGTGGCCAGCTTCACCACGGCCCGCGAGCCGGTCCGCTCCAGCACCTCGACGCCCGCAATCGACGCGAGCCAGTCCGGTGGCGCGCCGCGGACGTCCACGCGGACGAGGCGTGGGCCGCCGGACCGCAGCTGGTCGACGTGCCCGCAGGCAATCAACCGGCCGCAATCGATAATCGCCACGGATTCGCAGAGGTGTTCGACGAGCTCCAGCTGGTGCGAGGAGAAGAGGACCGGAACGCCGCGTGCCGCCTCATCGCGGAGCACGTCGGCCAGGAGGTCGGCGGCGATCGGATCCAGGCCGGCGAACGGCTCGTCGAGGATCAGCAGCTCGGGTTCGTGAACCAGCGCCGCGGCGAGCTGAACGCGCTGCTGGTTGCCCTGGGACAGTTCCTCGACACGCGCCCGCGAGCGGTCCCCGAGGCCAAGTCTCTCAAGCCAGGCGCCGGTGGCGACACGCGCCTGCTCACGCGGCGCTCCGTGCAGAACGGCGAAGTACTCGAGCTGGTCCGCGACGCGCATCTTCGGGTAGAGCCCGCGCTCCTCGGGCATGTAGCCGATGCGCTCGCGAGCGGCCGCGTCGATCGGCACGCCGCGCCAGTGCACCGCGCCCTCGTCGGCGGCCAGCAGGCCGCAGACGATGCGCATCGTCGTCGTCTTGCCCGCCCCGTTTCGGCCGACGAAGCCGAACGGTTGTCCGGCCGGGACCGAGAAGCTGAGGTCATCGACCGCGACGAGCTGCCCGAAGCTCCGTCGCAATCCGCGGAGCTCGAGCGTCGGTCCGTCGTGTGGGCCGGCGCCCGGCGAGACGAGGCTCACGCCGCTTCCGGGAGGTAGCTGAGCTGCACGTCGTCGATCGACCAGATCGCGGCAGCCGGGGAGTCCGGGCCAGGCTCGAGCATCGGTGCGGTGCGAACGCTCAGTCGTCGGCGAGGCTCAGTTGCCACGAGACGCCGTAGCGGTCGGTCACCCAGCCGAAGTGCTTGTTGAAGGGGTATTCGCCGAGGGGAACGAGCACCGTTCCGTACTGCGACAGTGAGGCATAGAGCCCGTCGAGCCGGTCGCGGTCGGCGTCCTGCACCACGAGCGATGTGGCGGGCGTGAAGGTGAACGGCTGCGCGACCGGGCTGTCGATGCACATGAGCAGCTGATCGCCGAGGCGAAACCGGGCATGCTTGACGGTCCCCTCCTCGCCCTGCTCGCCGGCGGCGTACCGCTCGACCTGGACGATCTCGCCGTCGTCGAAGAGCGCGACATAGAAGCTCATCGCTTCCTCGGCCTGCCCCTGGAACATCAGCAGCGGAGTGATGGTGGTGCTCAACAGTTCTCCCGTCGTTCCGTTCTGCGAAGGTGAGGGGATCGTACGATTTCAGGCCGCCGCACGGCGAAGACATGAGATCCCAGCCGGCTCTTCCTCAGGAGGGAGTGAGCGTTCCGAGCGGGGCCCAGCTATCGCACGCGGGGGCGGCGAATGGCGCGGAGCGCCCGCCCGGTGTCGCTAGGCTTGCCGTGAGCGCGGGTTGAGGTCAAGCGGAGCGCCGCGAGGTTGAGCGAGATGGTGCGACAGCTGGCGATTGGCGAGGTGGCGGAACGGGCCGGGATGAGCACGTCCCGCATCCGTTATTACGAGGCGCGCGGCCTGCTTCCCCAGCCGGAGCGAGCGGCCGGAAAGCGGAGGTACACCGAGGACGTGTTTCGCCGGCTGGCGATCATCGACGCCGCACAGCGGGTCGGGTTCTCGCTGGAGGAAATCTGCGACCTGCTCGGGTCGCGTAACCAGCCCGCGCATGAGCGGCTGCGCCAGCTTGCCCTCCTGAAGCTCCCCGAGCTTGACGACCTGATCGCGCGGGCGACATCGGTGCGCCGGGCGCTGATGATGTGCAGCACGTGCAGCTGCGAGTCGATCGACGCGTGTCGCATGTTCGACGACGGCGTTCTGCCGCTCCGCGAGCACGGCGCCCCGGCGGCTCCGAGGCCGGTCGGCGGGGTGACCGCAGCCGCTTGACTTCAACCTCGGTTGAAGTGCCACAGTTCGCGCGCCCGTCGCCGCCGAGCCTGTCAGGAGAACGAACGAATGGCGTACGTGATCGCCGAGCCGTGCATCGGGACCAAGGACCTATCGTGTGTGGAGGTCTGCCCCGTCGATTGTATTCACCCCACCCAGGACGAGGTTGGGTTCGACGACGAGCCGCAGCTCTACATCGATCCGGAGGAGTGCATCGACTGCGATGCGTGCGTCGAGGCCTGCCCGGTCGACGCGTGCTTCGCCGAGGACCAGCTGCCCGAGGAGTGGCAGCAGTACACCCGGATCAACGCCGACTACTACAAGCGTCGCTGATCCGGCGAACGCCCTATCGAGCCTGGCGGGTTTGCTGATTTGGGTCGCCGTGGCCGGGTCTTGAGCGACCGCTCGCGCCCAGAGGACGCTGCGGACCTGGACCTAACCAGAAATGGCCCGAGCCCAAGCCCGCCGGGGGACTCGAACCCCCAACCCCTTGATTACAAATCAAGTGCTCTGCCAGTTGAGCTAGGCGGGCGTGGGGGTGAGTGTGACAAACGCCGGTTGGGAAGTCCGGGCCCGTCGCGGTGACCGCCTGCCGTCGCCGCTTCAACCCCGCGTCAGCGGTGCCGCCGCGTCAACCACGCGTCACTGCGTCGCGGTCCGCAGCGAGACTCGACCGTCACCCGGCACGTGCGGACCGTGCGAGACGAGGATGTGCTCGAGCGGCCGCTCGTCGAGGCCGCGCAGCAGCGTTCGCAGGTGCCCTGGCCCGCCCTCCGGCTGTATCCAGGAGTCCGGGCACGCCCGCAACTCACCCGAGGGTCTGCGCAACATCGCGTCACCGAACAGGAGGGCGGCCTGAGCGGGGAGCCAGAGCGCAGCCGCCGTGCGCGTCGATAACTCTCATTCCGCTGCCAGCTCTCGTTCCCACCACTCCAGCGTGTCAAGCATCGTCTGGCGGAACGGAATCTCCGGCTTCCAGCCCGTGTCGGCGCGGATGCGGTCGTTGGCGCCGCGCAGCTCCATGACTTCGTGCGCGCGAACGCGGGCAGGATCGACCACGTGCTCGACTTCGACCGGCGCAACCAGCTCGGCGATCAGCCGGACGTGCTCGGCGGCCGAGATCGAGCGGGCCGAGCAGACGTTGTAGATCTCGGGGCGCGCGCGTTCGGCCAGCAGGCGGTAGGCCCGGGCGACATCGCGCACGTCGGTGAAGTCCCGCCGCGTGTCGGGGTTGCCGGTCACGATTCGTAGCTTGCGCTCGCCGGCAAGGCGCGCGGCAGCGGCCTGCCGGGCCAGCGAGGAGACGATGAACGACGGCTGCTGCCCGGGCCCGGTGTGGTTGAACGGGCGGGCGCGGACGATCTGCAGCGCGTGGGCGTCGACGTAGACGGCGGCCAGAAGGTCGCCGGCTGCCTTGGAGACGGCGTACGGGTTGGCGGGTTGGACGGGTGCCCGCTCGGTGATCGGCAGATCGACGCTCGTGCCGTAGACCTCACACGAGCTGACCCACACCACGCGCGCGTCGGGAGCGTGGCAACGAACGGCCTCGAGCACGTTGACGGAGGTGGCGACGTTGTCGCGCATCGTGGACGCCGGCTCCTCCCAGGAGCGTCCGACCGAGCTGAGGGCGGCCAGGTGATAGACGACCTCGGGTGCGCTGTCGCGAACCGCAGCGTTCAGCCGCTCCCCGTCGCGCAGGTCGACGTGACGGATCGCCGCGCCCGGCGCAGCGGCATCACCGCGCCGAGCCAGCCCGACCACTTCATCTCCGGCCTCGACGCAGGCCCTCGCCAAGTGCCGGCCGGCGAAGCCCGACGCTCCGGTGATGAGCGCCCGCAACGTCTAGGACTGCTCGCCTGAACCCGGCCCCGCTCCGGTTTCGGAGACAGTGACCGCGTGCTCGAGCGTTCCGTGACCGTTGCTCGAGTAATCGGCCTCGGGCTCCGGTGGGGTGGGCTCCGGGGCGGCGTTGACGCGCCGCTCGAGCTCTCCCAGGACGATCCCAAACAGCAGGTGCCGCCAGGTGGCCTGGGCGAACGCGCGCCGATTGCCGGAGAGCCTGGGCAGCTCGGTGCGTGCCGGGTGCAGCCGGTCGGTGACGGCGCCAAGCGGCCACAGGGCGACGTGTTCGGCCAGCGCAGCAACGGGGCCGCGCAGCGCCGGGTGGATCGGCAGCAGCGGCGCGAGATTGGCGTAGACCGCCCCGAACGCGGCGCCATTCTGCATATGCAGGGCGAGGCCGGCCGGATACCACCCGGCGCCGCGGGTCACGGCCCGGCCGAGCAGTTCGACGTCGTCGTGGTTGCTCGAGAAGGCCATCTTGTCCAGCGGCTGCTGGAGCGCCCATACGGCGGCCGCCACCGCGCCGCAGACGGCTCCCCTCAGTGCGCGGTTGCGATCAAGGCCCATACTCACCGCCCGCAACTGTAACGGCCACGCCCAGAACGGGTACGCCAATGTGCGATGGATCACGAAGCGCTTCACCGGCGCACCCGGACGCAGGGAGTCAATCCGCTGGTGTATTGGCTGACCCGCGCGGTGCTACAGCCGGTCTTCCACTTCTACTTCCGGCTGGCCCGGATCGGCCGTGAGCACATCCCCTCCGAGGGCGGGGTCATCCTCGCCGCCAACCACCGCAGTTTCCTCGATCCCTTCGTGATCGGCACGATGGCGCGGCGGCCGATGTATTACGTGGCCAAGAAGGAGCTGTTCTCGCGGTCGTGGCTGTCCTGGATCCTCACCAGCCTCGGCGCCTTCCCGGTGGACCGCGGAGCCGGCGACACCAACATGATCGAGACCGCAAAGTCGATCCTCGCTCGCGGTGACATCGTCCTGATCTTCCCCGAGGGCACCCGCACCCGCCCCGGCTCGCTGGGCCATCCCAGGCGTGGGGTCGGGCGGCTCGCGCTCGAGACCGGAGCCCCCGTCGTCCCGGTCGCGGTGATCGGCACCGAAGCGGTCCGCCGTGGCTGGCGGATCCGCCCCCACAGGGTGAAGATCCGCGCTGGTCGCCCGCTCCACTACCCCAAGGTCAAGAACGCCTCGCCGGCGCTCGCGCGCGCGGTGACCGACCGAATCTGGCCGTGCGTGATGCTGCAGTGGGAATGGCTCGGGGGCCTGCCTCCGATCCGCCGTGCGGCGATCGTCGGAGCCGGGAGCTGGGGAACCAGCCTTGCGGTCTCGCTCGCTCGCGCCGGGTTCGAGGTCGAGCTCGGCTGCCGCACGTACGAACAAGCCCTCGCTCTCTCCCGGGAGCGCGAGAACGCCGCGTATCTGCCGGGGGTCGAGTTCCCGCCCACCGTGCATGTCAAACGTGCGGCCGAGCTTGAGCTCGGCGGTCACGACCTCGTCTGCCTGGCCGTGCCCGCGCGGGCGCTGCCGGCGGTGATGGCCGCCCACGGCGAGCGCATCCCCCGCCGCGCCGGCGTCGTCGTCCTCTCCAAGGGGCTCGTGCCCCCGCTCGGCTCCGCGCCGTCGGCGTTCGTCGCCGAGCGCTGCCGCGCGCGGGCGATCGCGGTACTGGGCGGTCCGGCCCGCGCCGGCGACGTGCTCGACCATGGGGCGTCGATCGTCCTCGCCTCGCTGGACCCCGGGTTCGCTCGGCAGCTCGGCGACGCGTTGCGGCTGGCCGGACTCGATGTCTCGCCAAGCGCGGACGTCACCGGCGTCGAGCTGGCCGGCTGCGCCACGAACGTCGCAGCCCTCGCCGCGGCTGCGGCCTCCGAGGCCGGGTCCAACATCGCCGGCGCCGCGGCCGGAAAGGTCTTCGCCGAGGTGGATGCCCTGGCCCGCCTCCGGGGCGGCAGCCCGGAGACGTTCGCCGGCCTCGCCGGCGCCGGCGATCTCGTGGCCACCGTGGTCTCCGAGAGCTCGCGCAACCGCCGTGCCGGCGAACTGCTCTCGCAGGGCGTTCCGCCGCAAGATATTGGGCTGGTCATCGGGCAGGTGGCCGAGGCCGTCGACTCCGTCTCGTTGCTCGCCGGGGTCACCCGTGAAGCCCGCCTGCCCACGCCGGCCATCGACGGTCTGGCGGCGCTCGTCGAAGGCCGGATCGACCCAGAGCAATGGACAGCAACCGTCACCGAACCCGCGCGGACGCGGCAGGCATCCGCGCGTGCCGCATGAGCGGAGGTACGCTCCTCATGCGGTGGACAACGGATTACCCACGAACAAGGCCGAGCTCGACGCCCGGTTCACCGAGCTCTATCGGGCTCATCTGCGCGATGTCTACTCGTACAGCTACTACCGCGTTGGCAACCACCATGACGCCGAGGACCTCACCGAGCAAACGTTCCTGCAGGCGTACCGGCACTTCGACCGGGCGCTGCGTGAATCCCACGGCCGGCCGCTGCGACCGTGGCTCATCCGCATCGCCCACAACCTTGCCGCGAACTTCTATCGGGATCGCTCCCGCAAGCCGGAGTCGGCGATCGAGGACGCGGGCTTGATTTCGGCCGCGCACACCACCGAGTCGCTGGTCGAGGGACGCGAGGAGCTGAGAACAATCCTCGCCGGGGTCCAGCGGCTTCCGGAGGACCGCCGCGAGGCGTTGATCATGCGCTTTGCCCTCGGCATGGACAACCGTGAGATCGCCCGCGCCCTGGGGCGAACCGACGGCGCCACCAAGGTGCTCCTGCACCGGGCGATCCGCCAGCTCGAGGGGATCGTGGCCGACACCGGCGCCGACGGAACCCGGTCGGAGGCGGGGTCATGAGCTCGGGCGCGGCCGACTTCGAGGCGCTGCTGCGCGAGGCGCTGTCCCCCGTCGATCCACCGGCTGACCTCTCAGCGCGGATGGAACTGACGCTGGTCAACCTCACCGAGCTTGCTCAGGAGGAGCTCGAGACATGGGAGCTCGCGGCGATGCGCGATCCCCGCAACTGGGTGCGTCCCGCCGCCGCAGCACTTGTCGGAGCGGGGGCCGGCACCGCACTCGTGGTGCTCAGGGTCCGCGGTCGCCATCGGGCGCGCAAGCAGCAGTCGGGCAACCTGATCGAACTGGCCGAGCAGACGCTCAAGGATTTCGCCGAGGAGGCGCGGCGGGTCCTGCCCGACCGTTAGGCTCACGCCGGCCACCGCCGGTGAGCCGCCCCTGACCCGCTGCTAGCTTCACGCCGATGGCCGTCTGTTACCGACACCCTTCGCGCGAGACGGGTGTCTCGTGTTCCTCCTGCGGGCGGCCGATCTGCCCTGACTGTATGACGCCCACGCCGGTGGGCATGCGCTGTCCGGAGTGCGCCCGCGAACGCACGCGGGTGAAGACGATCCGCTCGGCGCCGAGCACGCCGGTGGTCACGGAGGCCCTGATCGTCATCAACGTGCTCGTGTTCCTCGCCGAGACGGCGACCGGAGCGCCGTTCGGTGGCGGAGGCGCCGGCACCGTCTTCACCAAGGGCGCGCTGTACGGGCCGCTGATCGTCCACCAGCACGAGTACTGGCGCATCGTCACCTCGGGCTTCCTGCACGATGGGCTCGCGCACATCTTCATCAACATGCTCTCGCTGTGGTTCGTCGGACAGGTGCTCGAGCCGGCGGTCGGCCGGCTCAACTTCGCCGCGATCTACTTCACCTCACTGCTGGCGGGCTCGTTCGGTGCGCTGCTGTTCCAGCCGCTCTCTCTCACCGTCGGCGCCTCCGGGGCAATCTTCGGCATCTTCGGCGCGCTGATCATCGTCGCCCGGGCCCGAGGCATCCCGATCTGGGGGAGCGGCCTCGGCCTCGTGCTTGTGCTCAACCTGCTCTTCTCCGTGAGCTTCCGCGGGATCTCGATCGGCGGTCACCTCGGCGGCCTCGTCGGCGGCCTGATCGCCGGCTGGCTCGTGGTGGAGATCGGCGAGCGTCGTCACCAGCCGAGCCTCGCGTTGCTCGGCTGTGCCGCGCTGGCCGTCGGCTGCGCCCTGGCCGCGGTGGCGGTCGCCGGGGGCCATGGGCTGGCCCCCAACGGCATCGGCTTCACCGGCTAGCGCAGGTTCAGAGCGCGACCGTCAGGGCGGTGCCGGGCACGGGCTCAGACCTCGACCGTCAGGGCCGTGCCGGGCGCTTCGGGGACGAGCTCGGGGTGGAGGATGTGCGCTAGTAGCTCGAGCCCATCGACGATCCGCGGGCCGGGGCGTGAGAAGTAGGCGGCGGCATCGACGGCGATGACCTCGCCAGCCCCCACCGCAGCAAGCTCCTCCCGGTGCATCTCGGCCTCGCGGTAGGCGATCTCGGTGTCGTAGCCACACGGCATCACGATCACCACGTCGGGCTGCACGGCCGCGATCTCGGCCCAGGTCCGCTCCTCGGAAGGCTCGCCGGCGAAGCCCAGTACGTCCGTGCCACCGGCGTACTCGATCAACTGGGGGGTCCAATGACCGGCGGCGAAGGGAGGATCGAGCCATTCCAGCGCGGCCACCCGCAGCTTCCTCGCCCCGCGGACGGCCCGCCGGACGCGGTCGATCCGATCCGAGACCTGCCGGATCAGTTGGGTGGCGGCGTCCTTGCGATCGGTGGCCTGAGCGAGCGTACCGGCGTCGCCGAGAACCTCGCCGACGGTATGGGGGTCGAGCGAGATGACCTGCGGCCTGCTCTCGATCTCCTCGGCCACAGCACGGACGTCGTCGATCGAGACAGCGCACACCGAGCACAGTGCCTGGGTGACGATCAGATCAGGCCTCAGATCACGCAGCATGTCCTCGTCGAGCTCGTAGATCGACTCGCCGGCGAGCGTGCGCTCCTTGACCGCGGCATCGATCTCGGCGGAGCTCAGACCCTGGGGAAGCACATCCTGGGTGATTCGAGGTAGCTCGCGGGCCGCGGGCGGGTAGTCGCACTCATGTGTGACGGCGATAAGGTCAGCGCCGAGGCCGAGAGCGAACAGCATCTCGGTGGCGGACGGGACGAGGCTGACGATTCTCATAGGACAGGAGAAACGATATGGCAGAGCTGCTGAGTGATGACGAGATCCGGACCCGGCTCGATGGTCTTCTCTGGACGCACGAGGGTGAGCAGATCACCCGGGAGTACACGTTTGCCAATTTCGCCGAGGCGATCGCCTTCGTCAACCGGGTCGCCAAAGCGGCTGAGGAGGCAAACCATCACCCGGACATCCTCCTGCACGGCTACAAACGGGTCAGGCTCGACCTCACCAACCATTCCGCCGGAGGCTTGACGGCGGTCGACTTCGAGCTCGCGGCGCGCTTCGACGGGCTCGCCCAGGTGTAGGCGCAGACGCAGCGACGGGCAGGAATCCGCTCAAGTGACTGCTACCGTTCGCGGGGTCGCCACGATGAACGACGACTTACCTCGAAGTAGGAGCGCGCGGGCCGAGCCTGGCACCGCGCTGACGAGGGCCCCTGCCAGGGCCCGGCCACCACGGGGGCGCATGTGAGCGCGCTCCTCATCGTCCTGACGATCCTGTTGGTGTTCGTTAATGCGTTCTTCGTGATCGCGGAGTACGCGCTCGTCCGCTCGCGCCGCGCGCGGCTGCAGACGATGGTCGAGGAGGGGCTGAGAGGGGCGCGGCTGGCCCTCACCCAGCTCGAGCAGATCGGCGACTATATCTCCGCCTGTCAGGTCGGGATCACAATGGCCTCGATCGGCATCGGCGCTCTGGGCGAGCCGGCCCTGGCCCACCTGTTCGAGCCGCTGCTCGGGCCGGTGCTCGGTCACGCCGCGGCCGTTGTGCTCTCGGTGGTGATCGCCTACGTTCTGATCACGGTCGCGCAGACGACGGTCGGCGAGATGGTCCCCAAGCTGTACGCGATCCAGCACGCCGAGGGCGTGGCGCGCCGGATTGCCCGCCCACTGCGGTTCTTCCGAGTCATCTTCCACCCCTTCATCGTGATGCTCAACGCCGCGTCGAAATCGATGCTAAGAATGCTCGGCACAGACCCCGACGCCGAGCCCGAGGGTGGAACCCCCGACGAGCTCAAGCGGATCATTGCCGAGTCGCAGACGGGTGGGCAGCTCGACGCCGGCGAGGCGAACATGCTGACGGGCGTGTTCCACCTGCACGAACAGGAGGCGCGCCAGGTGATGACCCCGATTCCGGCCGTCGTGACCGTCGACGTTGCCGAGAGCGTCGAGGAGGCGCTGCAGAAGTGCGTCTCGACGGGCCATTCGCGGCTGGTCGTGACGGAGGACGAAAACCAGGATCACGTGAAGGGGATCGTCCACGTCAATCAGCTGGTCAAACTCCTGATGCGCGAGGGCGAGACGGCGAGGTTCGAGCGGCTCGTGCGCGCGGCGCCGCTGGTGCCCGAGACCAAGCCGCTGGATGATCTGCTCGCCGATCTCCAGCGCGAGCGCACCGAGCTCGCCATCGTGATCGACGAATACGGACGCACCGCCGGCATCGTCACGATCGAGGACATCATCGAGGAGGTCGTCGGCGAGATCTCCGATGAGACCGACCAGGCCGGGGGCGCGGTGAGGAGACTGGCCAACGGAGACTGGTTCGTACGCGGTCACGTCCCGGTGTCGGACCTCGAGGACTACGGTCTCGATCTACCGGTCGACACCGACGCGTACAACTCGGTCGGCGGCTTCGTCTTCGCGGAGCTTGGTCGGCTTCCCAAACGGGGCGACACGATTGCCGCCAACGGCTACTCGATCCGGGTCGAGTCGGTGCGCCAGAACCGCATCGAGGCAGTGCGGATCCGGCATCGCAGTGTCCCGGCCTCACCGGGCTAGCCGCCCGCACAGGGACTAAACATTCATCGCAGAGTCGCATCACGCTGGCGCATCCTCGCGACATTCGTTACATTTCCCGGCAGCGCTCAGTAACCGGGTGTTAACAAGTTCCCGGTGGTTGAGAGGAGAGATGAAGCCGGCCCTGACGGGCCGGCTTCGCCATCTCCGGCCGGCATGTCGACGTCGTCGGCGCCCACCGTCCCGGCCAAAAATGAAGCCGGCCCGCTGGGGACGGGCCGGCTTCGTGCTTCTGGGGAGGAGGTGCTGCTATGAGGTACGTCGCGACGTCAATGCTGCGCCTCCGAGATCAATGAGTCCTAAATAGTTAGTCGTAGGTGTAGAAGCCTTTGCCGCTCTTGCGACCGAGCTCACCGGCTTCCACAAGCTCGCGCAGGCTGTAGGGGACGGCCGCGCCGATCTGTTCTCCGATCGCCTGCGAGACGTCGAGCCCGACGAAGTCCAGGAGCGCGATCGGACCGATCGGCATGCCGGCGCCGAGCGTCATGCACGAGTCGATGTCCTTCGCCTCCATCCCCGTCTCGGTCATCAGTTCGACGGCGTTGAACAGGTACGGGAACAGCAGCCGGTTGACCACGAACCCGGGGATGTCGGGAACCTCCACCGCGGTCTTGCCCAGCGTCTCGCACAGCGCGCTCGCCCGCTCACGCGTCTCGCTCGAGGCCGCCTTGGGAAAGGCCAGCTCGACGAGCTTCATCCGCGGCACCGGGTTGAACACATGCAGGCCCACGAACCGCTCAGCGTGGCCGCTGGCCAGCGCCAGCTGTTCGATCGAGAGCGAGGACGTGGTGGTGGCCAGGATCGCGTTCTCGCTCTGCTCCCGGGCCAGGTCACCGAGGTCCGAGAGCACCTGGGACTTGTGGCCGTGATGCTCGACGACGGCCTCGACCAGGAACGTCGCCGTGGCCAGCTCGTCGAGGTCGGTGACCACGCGCACCCGCTCCGGGTCCGCGCCCGACTTCGCGCAGCCCTTGGCGATCGCGGCCGTGGCCCGCTCCGCCGAGCTGTCCGAGCGCGCCCACAATGTGACGTCGGCGGCGGCCGCCGCACTCACAGCAAGACCGGTCGCGATCGTTCCCGCGCCGGCGATTCCAAGTCGTTCCGACATGTTCCTCCTGGCTCCTGATTCCGAGGCTGGCCGGAGACAGTACGAGAACGGCGCCTACCCTGTCTGCTCCGTGGGCCGGATCAGGATCTCGTTGATGGCCATATGCCGCGGCCGGGTGACCATGTAGCTGATCGCGTCGGCGATATCCGGAGCCTCGAGGCGCTCGATATCGCCGAAGCGCTTCGCCATCTGCTCGCGCACCTCGGGACGGTTGTGCGAAGCAAGCTCGGTGGACACCGCGCCCGGCTCGACCAGCGAAATCCGCACGTGCTTGCCGGTGACCTCCTGGCGCAGCGACTCGCTGAACGCCCCGACGCCGTGCTTGGTGAGGTTGTAGACGCCGCTGCCGTTACGGGCCACGCGTCCGGCCACCGAGCTGATGTTGACCATGTCGGCGACTCTGCGCGGCGAGTCCCCGGCGGCGCTCAGCAGGTGCGGAAGGGCCGCGTGGGCGCAGTACAGCAGCCCGGCGACGTTGACCGAGAGCATCCGCTGCCACTCCTCGAGCGGCGCTCCGACCACCGGGCCGAGCAGCATCACGCCGGCGTTGTTGACCAGCGTGTCGAGCCGGCCAAGCTCCGAGACGGTGCGCTCCACGGCGCGCTGCGCCTGCTCCTGGTCGCTCACATCGGCCTCGAGGACGAGCGGCTTGCCGCCGGCGGACTCGATCTCGCCGGCCAGCTGCTCCAGCCGGTCGGCCCGCCGTGCGGCGATCGCGACCGACGCGCCGCGCTCGGCCAGCGCCCTCGCCGTCGCCTCGCCGATGCCGCTCGAGGCGCCCGTGACCAGCGCGACCGTGCCCTGCAATTCGCGTGTTGAAGTCATCTGGCCATTGTCCCTGATCGTTCACGAAGGCCGACTCTGGGTAACCCTCGGAACCGTGGCGCAAACCTCCATGGCGGCGGCCCGGCTCTACGAGCACGGCCAGCCCGAGACTAGCCCCAGCGAAAGCCCGTCTCGGTCGGCGCCGGTGGCAGCGGGCTGGCCGGAAGCCCCTCGGGTGGATCGTCCTCGTTATAGCCCACTGGGGCCAGGTCATTCGGAGTGTCTGGATGGAACATCGACGCGAGGTACTGAGCCTGGCCCCGGCCCGGCCCGAGCTCGAACTGGCCGCCGCCGTACGCGCGGATCCCGTGCTCGGTGCAGTAGTCGTAGGTGTCACACAGCTTGGCCAGGCCACCGACCCGCGAGGGTTTGATGTTGACCATGCGGGGCGGGAACGCGAGGGCCTCAATGTCCTCGATTGAATGGATCGGCGCATCCCAGGTGATTCGGTCATGGTGCTCTGCGAGCACCGCCGCGGTTTCCGCCGTGACGATGTCCGGATCCTCGATCCAGGCGCCTGGAAAGGCGTCGAGAACCCGGCGGTAGAGCACCGGGTCCGGCGGCTGATCGACGACCGTGCCGCGGTAGAGGCTCTTGAAGTCGACGGAGTCGACTGCGCCGGTGGCGATGAGCTGCTCGATCAGCTCCGGGGTCCACGAGCTCGTCGGGTCGAGCTTGAAGCGGAGCGTCGGGTAGCGGGAGAGGCGGCGCTCGAGAGGCTCCATCGTCGGCGGCTCGCCCAGCCGCAGCGAGACCACAAAGGTGAGCGGTTGCGGGGGCCGGCCGAGCACCTCGTGAGCGGCGCGGCCGGCCTGCCGCAACGCGAGGTCAAGCGCGGCGCTGTGGAACGTCCACCGGCGGTAGAGCACCGAGACATCACGCTGGGGCGGGGCGGGGAAGAGGTCGAGGCCGTCGACCAGTGCGCAGAAATCACCCAGCGCATAGCGACCGGCAAGGTCGAGCACCGGCCCGGCCTCCCGAAGCGCGACGTGATCCTCCGCGTCGTAGACCACATCCTCGCCAACGCCCTCGAGCCCGCTGCCGTGAAGATGCACGACGGTGCTCAGCCGCTCGAAGCCGCTTGACACGTTGGCCTGAAGCGGCTCGAGGGTGTAGCGCTCCACCTCGAGCGGGAGCCCGGCCAGCAGGTCGAATGTACTCATCCCTCCTTCCCTCCATTCTCCAGTCGCGCCACGAGCTCGTCGAGTCGCAGCTCCTCAAGGCCGTGGCTCACCGCCTCGAGCTCGCTGGCGCAGTACTCCACGAGCGCGCGGCCCTCCTGCACGAGGTCGAGCGTCTCGCGCAGGCCCGCCTCGCCCGAGTCGAGCCGGCGGATGATCTCCTCGACCCGGGCCACCGCCGACTCGTAACTGCGCTCAGTCATCGTCACTCCTCTCGCCGCTGACCGGGCCGGTCACGCGCGCCGGGAGCGTGCCGTCATGGAAGCGCAGCCGCAGGTCTCGGGCCTCCTGCGCAGCGATGGTGGAGGTGAGCGGCTCCCCCTCCCGGTCGCTGACCAGGACGTATCCACGGGTCAGGGTGCGCTGCGGGTCGTGGGCGGCGAGCGCCAGGCCGAGCCGCTCGAGGTCGCGCCGGCGGGTGGCCTGCGCGGAGGCGAGCTCGCGCGCCCGTGCACGGCCGAGCGCCACCATGTGCGCAGACGCCCGGCTGCGGCCCTGCTGTGCGGCCCGGCGCGCGCTCGCACGCAGCTCGCGCAGCAGCTGATGCAGGTGACGGCGATGGCGGGTGACGTGCTGGGCCGGCGCGCGCGAGAGGTGGCGCAGCGTGCGGGCACGGTCGACGATGGTCCGCTGGCGGTGGCCGTCGAGGCGCCGGGCGAGCGCGGTCAGATCGGCCCGTGCGGCGCGACAGTTCAACGGGACCGCCGTCTCCGCCGCGTGGGTGGGGGTCGAGCAGCACACGGCGGCGACGTCGTCGATCAGCGTGCGATCGGTGTGGTGGCCCACCGAGGCGATCACCGGGACCCGCAGCAGCGCGACGGTGCGGCACAGCGTCTCATCGCAGAACGCGAACAGGTCGGCGAGCGAGCCGCCGCCGCGGGCGACGATCACCACCTCCACGACCGGCACCGCCGCAAGCTCGCGCAGGGCGGCGGCGATGCGGGGCGCCGCGTGGCGATCCTGGACGGGAGCGAACGCCCAGACGATCCTGCCGCCCCAGCCCCGACGGCGCAGGCCGGCGAGCACGTCGTCACGCGCCTTGCCCTGCTCGCCGGTGACGACGCCGATGGTCCGTGGCAGGGCCGGTCGGGGCAGGCGCTTCTGCAGCTCGAACAGGCCGTCGGCGTGCAGCTGGCGGCGCAGCCGCTCGAGCTGCGCGAGGAGGTCCCCCTCACCGGCGATCCGCAGCTCGGACACCGAGAACGAGAACGACGGGGAGGACGTCGCGCTGCCGGGGTAGTAGTCGCAGCCGCCGCCCACGACCACCCGCAGCCCGTCGCTGAGGCGGACCCTCAGACGCTCGAAGTCACTGGTCCACATCGAGCATGGGAGCGCGCCGCGGGGGTCACGCAGCTCGAAGTAGATGCGTGCCCGGCTGCTGCGAAAGCCCCAGACCTCGCCGGCCAGCTGCACCCGGGAGAACTCCTGCAGGCGCCGCCTCAGCTGCGCCGCGTAGGCCCCGACCGGATACGGGCCGGGAAGGCGGCTGTCCGGAATCCCATCGGACGCCTGGGCGGGCTGTGGCTCGGGCGAGGGCATCGGCGTCGCCCGAGGCTATCGCCCGGGTCCCCCGGAACACGGGTTTGTCCGCCGCCCCAACCGGGAAGACCCGCATCTTTAGACCGGGGCGGGAACCACCAACACGGGCCGGCGGGCGAACTGCAGCAGCTTGTGCGGCGTTGAGCCGATGAGAGCACCCTTGATCGGGCTCTCACCACGGCTGCCGACGACGATCACACGTGCGTCTCGCTCATCGGCGACGTCGGCCAGTGCGTGCGCGGGCGATGCCCCCTCGACGATCACCGACTCGATCTCCACGCCGCTGTTGACGGCCAGCTCGCCGGCTTCCGTCAACCGCTTGGTGGCGAGATCCTTGAGCGCGGCCACGTAATCGTGGAGCTCTCCGCCGACCGGAGACAGGTCGTAGCCGAAGGCCACGATCACCTTGTCCCCGTAGGCCTTCGCGACCTCGAGCGCCGCCTCAAGCGCCGCCTTGGCGCAGTCCGAGCCGTCGTAGCCGACCACCACGCCGGCGCTCATGGTGCAGCACCACCGGCGGGCGAATGGGCGACCAGTGCCGGGTCGGCAACGTCTGGCTTTCGCTTGAAGAACTCGGGCAGTTTCCACTGGCACAGCAGCATGAACGGAATGCCGAGCAGGAGCGCTCCGAGCCCGATCACGAGCGGGCCGCCGATGCCGAAGATGACCGTCGAGCCGGCGCTGGTCTTGCCGAGATCGAAGCAGGATTTGACGAACAGGGCACACAGGATCAGGCCGCCGAGCGTGGGCAGAAGGGCGATGAAGAAGAAGTTCTTGGCGCTCTTCAGCACCTCTCGCCGGTAGAAGATCACGCAGGCGAAACCGGTGATGCCGTAATAGAACGAGATCCCGAGTCCGAGCGCCAGGATCGAGTCTCCGAGGACGTTGGTCGAGACGATCGTCATCACGACGTACCAAAGGATCGAGAATCCCCCCATCGCCAGGGTCGCCACGCTCGGGCTGAGGTAGCGGGGATGGATGTCGCCGAAGCGGGACGGAATCGCCTTGGCGCGAGCCATCGAGAGGACGGTGCGCGCGGTGGGCAGGATCGTCGTCTGCGTCGAGGCGGACGCCGACGTCAGGACGGCGATGATCAGCAGCTTGTCCCACGGGCTGCCGAGCACGCTGTGTCCGATCGGAGCGAAGACGTCGCTGCTGTTGTTCGCGAGTAGGGCGGGACCGGCGTACGCGGTCGCCGCTGCGGCGACCAGGACGTAGATGCCGACCAGCACGAAGGTCGAGACGACCGCCGCGCGCCCCGGCGCGCTGCCTGGATCCTCGGTCTCCTCGTTGACCGTGACGCCGCTGTCCCACCCCCAGTAGATGAACACCGCGAGCAGGATCGCCTCGGTGAAGTTGCTGAACCCCTTGATGTCGAACGGGTTGAACCAACTGGCCGACACGTGCATGGAGGTGTGGGGCGCGCTGCCGCCGTAGACCTTCACCAGCGCGACCACGGAGAAGATCATGAGGATCGAGAACTCCGCCCCGAGCAGGAACTGCTGCGTGCGCGCCGAGAGCTCGATGCCGATGTAACAGATCGCCGTCATGATCACGATCCACGCGACACCGATGACCGTGACCTCGAACGTCGACGGGTTGTTGTTGCCGAACAGCTGGAACGTATACAGGCCGGCGATCGCGGCGAGGCTCGGCATGACGATGATGTCGGTGACGACGATCGCCCAGCCGCCCATCCAGCCGAGCCGCGGCCCCATCGCTCGGCTCACCCACGAGAAGGTCGTACCGCAGTCAGGGTCGGCCCGGTTCATCCAGTAGTACGCGGCGGCGATGAACAGCATCGGGATGAACGCGACGATCATGATCGCCGGGCCGCCCACCGCGACGAATCCGGCAACGGCGCCGAGCGTGGCGGCAAGGCTGTACGCGGGCGCGGTCGAGGCCACGCCGATCACGATGTTGGAGAGGAACGAGATCGCGTTCTTCTTCAGGCCCTTGTCCTCGACCTTGATTGCACCGGCGTGCTCTGCAACGGTCGCGCTCTCCACTGGCTCTCTTCCTTCCGGGGGACGGGGCGCACAACACCGTCTCCGTGAGGCGGCTGCGCATCTGGCGCACGATTGTCTGCCGCTCAGGGCAACTGCGCAAGAGTCTGATGGCCTAATCGCCGATGGCCGTTTATACGTCACGTCCAAGGCCCGGTGGCCTGAGCCATCGCTCCGGTCGCGGCCGTCGCCACGCACGGCCAGACGGACTGCCGCGGATCAGGGCCCCGGCGCGGTCAGCAAGGACGCTGAGGATTGATTGGGGGCGCCGAGTGCGTGACCGCCGTGCGAGCGCCACGCGAGGCGATCTCTTGTGTGAGCAGCTCGAGATCGGCGTCGACCATCATGCGGATCAGCTGCTCGAAGTTGACCGCGGGCTCCCAGCCGAGGACGTCCTTGGCCTTGGCCGCGTCGCCGATGAGGTGCTCCACCTCGGCGGGCCGGAGCAGACCCGGGTCGAGAACGACGTTGTCGCCGATCGCGACACCGGCATGTTCGAAGGCGATCTCGAGGCATTCACGCACCGAATGGGCCTGGCCGGTGGCGACGACGAAGTCCTGGGCCTCGTCCTGCTGGAGCATCAGCCACATCGCGCGGACGTAATCGCCGGCGAAGCCCCAGTCGCGCTCGGCGTCCAGATTGCCGAGCCTCAGCTCGGAGGCCCGTCCGAGCTTGATCGCCGCGGCGTGCCAGGAGATCTTGCGGGTCACGAACTCGAGGCCCCGCCGTGGGCTCTCGTGGTTGAACAGGATCCCGCTCGAGGCGTGCAGCCCGTAGGACTCGCGGTAGTTGATGGTGATGAAGTGGCCGTAGACCTTGGCCACCCCATACGGCGAGCGCGGGTAGAACGGCGTCTGCTCGGACTGGGGGACCTCGCGCACCTTGCCGAACATCTCGCTCGACGACGCCTGGTAGAAGCGCGCCTCTGGGCACACCTCTCGCATCGCCTCGAGCAACCGCGTCACGCCGGTCCCGGTGAACTCGGCGGTCAGCGTTGGCTGGACCCAGGAGGCGGCGACGTAGGACATCGCGGCCAGGTTGTAGATCTCCTCCGGTTGGCAGGCGCGGAGCGTGTCGACGAGCGAGCGCTGGTCGAGCAGGTCGCCCTGGTGCAGGGTGACCCGGTCGCGGATGTGATCGATCCGCTCGAACTTCTCGGTCGAGGACCGGCGAACCATCCCGTGGACGTCGTACCCCTGGTCGAGCAGGAACTCGGCCAGGTAGGAGCCATCCTGCCCGGTGATCCCGGTGATGAGTGCCCGACGGACGCTCATGATGTGGACACCTCCTGTTCGCGGAGCCACGTCACCGTGCCGGAGAGGCCAGCCCGCAGGTCGATCTTCGCCTCCCACCCAAGTCGGTCGCGCGCCTTATCGACGGACGGCCATCGCCGCTGGACGTCGACCTCGAAGCTCGGCAGATGGGTGAGCTCGAAGCTCTCGGGGTCCTTGCCGCACGCGGCCCAGATCAGCTCGGCGATCTCGGCCACCGTGTGCTCCTCGGAGGCGGAGATGTTGAAGTCCTCGTTCTCGGCCTCCGGCGCGGCCATCGCGGTGACGATCCCATCGGCGATGTCCTCGACGTGGGTGAGCGTCCGCGTCTGCTCGCCGGAGCCGAAGATCTCCAGCGGGTGCTGGCCGGCCAGCGTCTTGGCGATCAGATCGGGCACCGCGTGGGCGATGCCGGGCTCCTCGGGGTCGGGCAACTCGCCCGGGCCGTAGGCGTTGAACGGACGGCAGATCGTGTAGCGCAGGCCGTGCTCGTCGTGGGCGGCCCGGGCGTAGACCTCGCCGGCCAGCTTGGAGAAGCCATAGGCGGAGCGGGGCGGCGAAGTGGCGGCGAGGTCGGACTCGGCGGTCGGAAACACCGTCGCCCGCTCGAAGACCATCGACGAGGACACGTAGACGTAGCGCTCCACCCGGTGCTCGACGGCCGCCCGGACGACGCTGCCGCTGAGGGCGTTGTTGACCTCGGTCAGGGTGAAGGGAAGCTTGTGGAAGTTGGCGATCCCGCCCACGATCGCAGCGAGGTGCACGACGTGCGAGCAGCCCTCGGAGGCGCTGTCGGCCACCGACGGATCGCGCAGGTCCCCGGCGTGGATCTCGCAGCCCTCGCGCATCCAGCCCGGCGCCGGCCGGTGATCGGCGACGCGGACCTCCCAGGAGGGGTCGCGGAGCAGGCGGCGTACGACCGCCGAGCCGATCGTGCCGGCTCCTCCAGTCACGAGCACACGGGTCATCGCAGCTCGCGCAGGTCCTCGGGCTGGTCGCTGATCCCTCGCAGGGCCGCGGCCTCGTCGGCATAGGCGAACACCTGCCCGGTGCCGAACGCGTTCCACGGGTCGACCAGCAGGCACTCGGGAGACACGCGGCCGAGGATCTCCCTCAGGGGGCCCTCGCCCTCGAAGTCCGAGTGATTGGTGGCGACGATGACGACGTCGGCGTCTTGGACCGCCTCGGCCAGCGGCTGCGTCGGGGTCGGCGCGTGGGGATCGCACACGGCGACGTCGGCGAGCTCGCGCTCGAGCAGCCGGATCAGCTTGGGCGAGAGCGAGTCGCGTTCGTCGTCGGTGTCGCGCTTGAAGGTCAGTCCGAGGACGGCGACCTTGCGCGACGCGAGCCCACTCCGTCGCCGTTTGACCCCCTCGACCAGGAACAGCGGCACCGCCTCGTTGACGCGGGAGACGGCCAGCAGCATGCCGGGTGCATGCGAGCGCTCCTCGGAGAACGCGAAGTCCTTGCGCAGGCAGGTGCCCGCGGTCAATCCCGGCATGGCGATGCCGCCGCGCGGATAGTCGTGGTTGATCAGCTCGATCACTTCGAACACGTTGGCGCCGTAGCTCTCACAGTCCATCATCAATAGATTGGGAAGCGCAAAGGTGGTGTAGCGGAGGATGTTGGTCCAGATCTTGGCCAGCTCCGCCTGCACCGGCTTGGTCCGAACGATCGGCGCGCCGAAGACCGAGAACAGCTCGGCGGCGCGCTCGGTCGAAGCCTCGCTGACGCCGCCGACGATGCAGGGCAGCGACGTGATCTCCTCGAGGAACCTGCCGGCCGCGATCCGCTCGGGCGCGTGGGCGACGCAGATGTCCTCGCCGGCGCGCAGGCCGCGACGCTTCTCGATGTACCCGGCGACGAACTCCGTCGTCCCCGGAGCGATCGTCGAGCGCAGGATCAGCGCGTGTTCGCTGCGCAGCAGCGGGAGCAGGTCGTCGACCGCCGCGCGCACCTGGCGCAGGTCGCTCTCGACGTGGGAGAACGACGGCGTGCCGATCGTGATCACGATGTCGTCGGCCTGTGCGGCATCGGCGGCGCGGGCGCCGAGCCCGAGCCGGCCGCCGGCGAGCACCCGCTCGAGCAGCTCCTGGGTGCCGGCCTCGTCGAACGGCATCCGTCCGGCCCGCACCGACTCGAGCACGGCGGGATCGTGGTCGATCCCGAGCACCCGCAGTCCGCGGTCGGCGAAGCACAGGGCCAGCGGCAGGCCCACGCGGCCGAGCCCGATCACCGACACGTGACGCGGGGTGCTCACGCGCCGGTGACGCTGCGCAGCGGCTCGAGTCCGGGCTCGGCGCTGTGGCCGCGGATCTCGCCGCTGAAGGCGATCTGATCGAGCCGCGCGATCTCGCGCTCACCCTCGATCCGCGCCGGATGATCCGGCGGCAGGCCGCGGATCAGGTTCCGGATTCGCTCCCGTAGCTGCAGGGCGAAGTGCGGAGTCGAGGCGCCCATCAGCTGGCGCACGTCATCGATTGTGACCTCCCGACCCTCGCGCAATCTGTCTGGATGCTCGGCTTGGCTCATTTCTGCGGAACCACCTCGAGAAGGCTGTCCATCTGCGCCTGAACTGGCACGGAGATGGCCGAATTGTCCCCGATCACCCATCCGTGGTTGTAGACGGCGGCGGTCGGACCCTCCTGCGTGTATCCAGGAGTAGCGTAGTCGAGGAAATAGTTCAGCACCGACGGCGGCAGAGCCGATGCGCTGTTGACCAACAGCTGGGGCCCGTAGTCGCCGCTGGCCGACAACGGGGAGGCCGCCGCGGCGTCGAGCGGACGGTTGCTATTGAGCAGCACGTAGCCGTGACCGGGGCTGCGCATCGCCCAGCCGAAGCTCCCGGGAACGTGGGCACACGGCTGACCGTAGGCGCAGGCGGGGTCGCGGTAGATGGCGAAGGCCACCGAGTTCGCCGCCGGATCGGTCGCCCCGACCCGCTTGACCGTCCCGTATGTGCGCAGCTGACCGAGCACGCTGTCGGGAATGACGCTGGAAGGGCCGAGCACGTAGATGTTCGGATGTTGATGGGAGAGCAGAGCCTGCCGGGTGGGGGCCGGCACGCCGGAGCTCGTGACGAACAGGACCGGGTCGCCGCTCTCCGCCGCCCAGCCGGCGGCGGGCATGGCGTAGGCCGCCTGATCCCCGGAGGCGATCACCACGTCATTGCTCGTGTTCCCCCGGGCGGCGCTCGCGAAACGGTCGACCGCCGCGGCCAGCGCGTACGGGTCCTGGGCGGAGATGCTGGAGACCCGCAGCCCGCTCGGCTTGGGCACGTCGCCGACGCGGATCACCTGGGCGCCGCCGGCGGCGCCCGAACCGGTGGGGGCCAGCGCCCGCAGCGCGTCGGACGTGGCCGAGGGCAGGGAGGAGGAGCCCGAGAGCAGAATCGGGGCGCGGGTCGGCGCGGCCATCAGCACCGAGGAGGCGATCGCCGCCTGCCAGTCATCGGTGGGCGCGAGCACGACCGCCGAGGGATGCGTGCCGGTGCTGGCGGACGGATACACGGCGAGGGCCACCCCGGCGGCGTCGGCCACCGGATCCCCGCCGGCCACCCGCGTGGTGTTCTTCGTCGCCACGGTGGGGAAGCCCAGCTTCTGGCCCGCCTGCGGGGTCTTGGATTGGACGCCGACCTGCGGGCCCGGGCCGGTGATGAGCTCGGTCGTGCCGCCGCAGCCTGCCAGGAGCAGCGCAGCGGTGAGCAGGATCGGCAGGAGGGGGCGCCGGCGCATCGCGAGCGGACGTTACCGGGCCGACCCGCCGTCTCGCGCCGGACGGCGGACACATGTGGCGATCGTTGCAAGCCAGCGTCGTGGCGTAACGTCAGCGGGCCCAACGGGTATATTGCCGCAACGCCGAATCCGCGGACCCCGAAAGCCGCGGAGCGGGGGAACCAAATCCCCGGGGCTAATTTCGCGGTGAACCCGCGAGAGGCGCAGGCTCTTTTCGCGCCAGCCCGACAGCTAACCCCGCAGGCTGACGAAAGAGACCGACTTGCGGGTTAAACGCCACCTGATCCTCCCCATATGCATTGCCGGTGCGCTCGGCTGCGCGTCGCCGGCACTGGCCGCGGGCGGCGGGTCGGGTACGTCGTCGCCGGCACAGGCCGCCTCGGGCGGCGCCGGCATCGGCGCAGCCACGACTCCGGTGAGCACACCGGCTCATCCGATCGTCATCGGATTCACGGCCGAGATCATCCACGGCGTGGCCTACGCCCCCGCCTACGCGCCGGCTGCGGTCCAGCGCGCGATCTGGGCCGGCAATCACATCCGCAGCAAGCCGTACATCTGGGGCGGCGGGCACGCCGCCTTTCAGGCCGCGGGCTATGACTGCTCAGGGTCGGTGTCCTACGTGCTCCACGCCGCCGGACTGGTCCGCTCCCCGCTCGACTCCAGCGGCTTCATGAGCTGGGGCCAGCGTGGCCTTGGACGGTGGATCACCGTCTACACCAATCCCGGACATGCGTTCGTCGAGATCGCCGGCATCCGCTTCGACACCTCGGCCGAGGCCGATCCCAATCCCGCGCCCGGATCAGGCCCCCGCTGGCGGCCGCTGTTCCCGCATCCGGCGGGTTTCATGGCCCGCCATCCCGGCGGCTTCTAGGACGCCGGTCGCGATCGCGCGCGGTCGTCAGTCCGCGGCCTCCCGCGCCGGTCCGTGGGTTCTCTGCCACCACCCGCACGCCGACCTCCATCGAGGTGCGCCAGGCGGCGTTGACGGTGGCGGTGAGGTGACCAGCCCCGCACTGTTGGCGTCGAGCACGCCCATCCAGTGGACGAGCTGTGAGGTCGAGTCGCTGGGGCTCCTGGTCTCCATGGTTGAACCCTAGGGTCTGGGCGGCGGTAAGCTAGGGATCGTCCAGCCACCCGCCAAGGAGGATGCGATGCCGGGCCTTTCCGGGCGCATGTCGACCGTCGTCAAAGCCAAGATCTCAAAGCTCCTCGACCGTGCCGAGGATCCCAGCGAAACGCTCGAGTACAGCTATCAGAAGCAGATCGAGCTGCTCCAGAATGTCAAGAAGGGAATCGCCGACGTCGTCACGTCCAAGAAGCGGCTGCAGCTCCAGGAGGAGAAGCTCCAGCAGCAGGTCGTCAAGCTCGATGGCCAGGCGCGCCAAGCGCTCGCCGCCGGCAATGAGGATCTCGCGCGCGTCGCGCTCGAGCGCAAGAACGTCGCCCAGACCGAGCTGCAGTCGCTCGACTCGCAGGTCGCCCAGCTCGAGCAGCAGCAGGAGCAGATGACCGCATCCGAGCAGAAGCTGCGCACGAAGATCGAGCAGTTCCGCTCCAAGAAGGAGGTCATCAAGGCCCAGTACTCGGCGGCCGAGGCCCAGGTGCGGATCTCCGAGGCGGCGACCGGCGTGGGCGAGGAGATGGCGGACGTCGGCCTGGCCATGCAGCGCGCGCTGGACAAGACCGAGAACATGAAGGCTCGCGCCGACGCGGTGCAGGAGCTCGAGGCGGCCGGAACGTTCGAGGATCTCACCCAGATCGGCTCCGGCGAGGACGACATCGACCGTCAGCTCAAGGAGCTCTCGAGCACCAGCGAGGTCGACTCCGAGCTCGAGAAGATGAAGGCCGAGCTCGGCACCGGCTCCGCACCGGCTGGCCAGCTGTCATCCGGGAGCTCCGCAGGCCAGTCCGCCGGCACCGAGCAATCCCAGTGATCGTCCGCATCGCGACCGAGGGGCAGTACGAGATCGAGGACGGCGCGGTGGACCAGCTCAACCAGCTCGACAACGACGCCGTCGCGGCCTGCGATGCGGGCGACGCGGAGCGGTTCCGCTCCACCTACGGGGAGCTGCTGGCGCTGATCCGGTCCCACGGACGCGCGCTGACCGACGACGAGCTTGAGGGATCGGACCTGATCCTGCCGCCGCCCGACGTCTCGATGGAAGAGGCGAAGGCCGAGTTCAGCGGCGAAGGGCTGATCCCGGGTTGACCCGTCCGGGCGCGGGTACCACTCAGATCGGGATCCCCCACAGCGGGAACCAGCGGTCGAGCTCTTGCTCGACCGGCAGCTCGGCGCCGATCTGCGCCTTGAGCACCAGTTCGCGCTCGTTGTCGCGCTGCTGCTCGCCGCCCGCGGGCACGAATGGGTAGAACGCGCCGCGCTTGTAGTTGTAGATCCAGTACAGCGGGCGGTGCTGGGCGTCCTGGAACGAGAACACCGCGCACAGCACCCGCTCGCCGTATCCGCCGGCCTCGAGTGCTCCGCTCACCGCGTTGACGCCGACGACGAGATCGTCGAACTCTCCGCCGCGCAGGACCAGCCAGCGGAATCCGTAGCTGTCGTCTGAGGTCTCAACGCGGGTGCCGCTGTCGCCCGCGGTGGCGCGGACAACCTCCTCCATGTCGCGGACGATCTCGTCGAAATCGGCCGTCGACAGCGGTTGGAACACGATCGCCGCCACCCCGCGGGTGGTGATGCCCAGCGAGGTCTCGAGCGTGACGTACGCGGTGCTCATCGCGAACAGGCGATCGGGCGCGGGCGCAGCCAGCTTGCGCCGGCCGGTGAGGACGTCGAGGAAGCCCATCCCTAGCGGCCGGTGCCCTGCAGCTGCGCCTCGAAGCGCTGCAGCGCCGCGATCCGCGCCTCGAGCGAGGGGTGAGTCGAGAACAGCGTGGCCACGGTCTGCTTGGCCTTGGGCGGGAAGATGTAGAACGCCGCCATCTCGCCCCGCGCGGCGCGCAGGTCCTGCTGGGGGATCTGCTGCATATTGCCGCTGATCTTCATCAGCGCCGAGATCAGCGCGCTCGGGCGTCCGGTGATGATTGCCGACCCACGATCGGCCGCGAACTCGCGGTAGCGGGACAGCGCCTGGAGCAGAACGAAGGACACCATGTAGACGACGGCGGAGACAAGCAGGACGACGATGAAGCCCGGTCCGTCCTCGTTGTCGTCGCCGCCGAAGGCACCCCCGAACCAGAAGCCCATCTGGACGATGAACGACGCGACCGAGGCGAAGAAGCTGGCGATCGTCATCACCATCACGTCGCGGTTTTGCACGTGGGTGAGCTCGTGCGCCATCACGCCCTCGAGCTCGGAGGGAGAGAGCAGATTGAGCAAGCCGGTGGTCGCGCACACCGTGGCGTTCTTCGGCGACCGGCCGACGGCGAAGGCGTTGGGCATCGAGGTCTCGGCGATCGCGACGTGCGGCTTGGGCAGGTTGGCCTGGATGCACAGCCGCTCGATGAGGGCATGAAACTGCGGCGCCTCCTGCGGGCTGACCTCGCGGGCCCCCATCGAGTACAGGGCGATCTTGTCCGAGGTGAAGAACTGGACCAGGAACAGGGCGCCGGCGATCACGGCGACCGTGACCGCGCCCGTGCCCGAGGCGATCAGCACGCCGATCAGCACGGCGTAGAGCAAGCCGAGCAGGAACATGGTCATGAGCATCCGGGCCTGAAGCCCGCGATCTCGGCCGAATGAGGTGGAACGTGCCATGACGAGACTCAATGTTGGCAGACCCGCCGTGGCGGCTCTGCAAAGAGGATGGCCGGGTGGCCTAAGTATTGGCGAAGAACGAGTGTCGCGGTCGGGGTATTCGCGAGCGGCCTCGGCCGCGGCCAGACGTCCGCCAGACTGCGACCGAATCTATGAATCGGGGCGCGAGGGGGCGGGGTGGGCGCGGTGATAGTCGAGCGTCCGGCGCAGGCCGTCCTCCAGCGAGACCGCCGGCGACCAGCCGGTGAGACCGTTCAGCTTGCTGTAGTCGAGCCATTGGCGGTCGATCTCGCCCGCCGGGGTGCCCTCGCCGCGCACGTCCGGGGTGACCCCCGTGCCGGCCAGCTCGCAGACCAGCTGCACCACCTCGAGCACACGTCGGGAGCTACCGCTGCCGGCGTTGAAGGCTTCGCCGGCCCCGTGCCCGGCGCCGAGCGCCGACCAGATCGCCAGGTACGCGGCGACGGCGTCCTCGACGTAGAGGAAGTCCCGCTCGGGCGAGCCGTCCGAGCGGACGACGGGCGCCCGGCCGGCGAGCGCCGCGCTCACCGCCTCGGGGACCAGACGCGAGCGGTTGCAGTCGCCGCCGCCGTACAGGTTGGCGAAGCGCGTGACCGCGGTCGGCAGGCCCCAGGTGTGGAAGTAGGAGCGAGTCAGCAGGTCGGTCGCGGCCTTGGAGACGTCGTAGGGGTAGTGCGGCGCCAGCGGGTACTCCTCGCGATAGGGAAGCTCGCGATGCGAGCCGTACGCCTTGTCCGAGGAGGCCACGATCACCCGCTCGGCACCGTGCTGGCGGCACGCCTCGAGCAGCAGCCACGTCCCCCGGATATTCGTCTCGAAGGTCGAGACCGGTGAGCGATTGGCCGTCGGGACGATCGTCTGGGCGGCGAGGTGAAAGACGCTGTCGATCTCGTACTCCGCCAGTGTCCGGCCGATCAACCCTTCCGCGCAGATGTCGCCCCTCACGACGGTCACCCGCTCGACCAGGCCCAGCTCGATCAGGGCCGAGTGGGGGCTCTCGTCGCGGCGGATCACGGTCACCTCGGCGCCGGCGTCGAGCAGGCCCTTGACCAGCCAGCTCCCGAGCAGCCCGTAGCCGCCGGTGACGAGGACCGAGCGACCGTGCAGCGCTGGAGTCAGTTCCATAGCTTCCACGGCGCTCGCCCCGCTGCCCACATGTCATTGAGCAGCACCGCATCCTTGTAGGTGTCCAGGCAGTCCCAGAAGCCCTCGTGGCGGAACGCGCGCAGCTCACCGGTGGCGGCCAGCTCCGCCAGCGGCTCGCGCTCGAGCACGGAGTCCTCGCGCAGCCGGTCAAGAAAGGAGGGCTCGAAGCAGAAGAACCCGCCGTTGACCCAGTGCTCGCTGCGCGGCTTCTCGACGAACCCGCGCACGACTCCGGACCCGTTCAGCTCGGCCACACCGAACTGGAGCTCGGGTCGCACGACGGTCATCGTGCCCAGCGACCCGTGGCTCTCGTGCTCGGCCAGCAGGGCGTGGAGGTCGATGTCGGCAACGCCGTCGGCGTAGGTGGCGCAGAACGGCTCGCCCGGCAGCAGGCCCCCAATCTGGCGCAGCCGGCCACCGGTCGGCGTGTCGAGACCAGTGTTCAGGCACTCGACCTCGGTCTCCGCGGGCCACGCGGTGGTCCGGGCGAAGTTCTCGATCAGCTCGGCCTTGTAGCCGGTCAGCAGCACGAAGCGGCGAAACCCCTGGGCGAGGTAGATCTGCATGACGTGCCAGAGGATCGGCCGGCCCCCGATCTCGACCAGCGGCTTGGGGATCGACAGCGTGTGTTCTTGGAGCCGCGTTCCGCGGCCCCCACAGAGAATCGCGACGCTCGGCAGCACGAACGCGCATTATCCGGGAACCGGGAACCGGGAGCGCGGCGGGGCGATTCTGGCCCGGCGCCTGCGGGAACTCGGCAAGCCGCTCGGCTACGCCTGTGAGATGACCTTTGCGGGGGCTATCCCCACGCGGACTCAGGGCCGGTCTACGGCGACCGCGTGCTCGATGAAGCGCAGGCTGACCGCGTGGAGCTCGTCGTCGTGCTGGATCGAGCGGTGATGGCCGCCTGGCACGGCGATCAGCCGGCTCCCCGGGGCGCGGAAATGCCCGGCGAGCTCCCGTGAGTGCTCGACCGGGACCTGCTCATCGCCCTCGGCGTGGAGCAGGAGCACGGGGACATCGAGGCTCTCGACCACGTCAGCGAGGTCGTAGTCGGCGAGCAGGGCGTCGAGCGCGACGCGGTCAGCGTCGAAGGTGAAGCGCTCGTCCGCCAGGCCACGGCGCAGGCCTGCGGTGCTCGCCGGACAGATTGCCACCACCGCGGTGGCATCGACCAGCGGCGCGGCGATGAGTGCGAGCGCGCCGCCCATGCTCGATCCGCGCAGCACGATCGGGAGCCGCGCCTGCCCGGTGCGGGTCCGCAGCAATGAGGCCATGGCGGCGATATCGTCGAGCGCGCGGCCGTCCATCGGCCCGCCGCTGGCGCCGTGTCCCCGCTGATCGAAGGCCAGCGCGGCGAAACCGGCCGCCATCGCCACCCGCGCGTAGTCGTGATGGCTCTCCTTGCAGGACCCCGCGCCGTGCAGGATCACGACGCCACCGCGCGGCGAGCGGTCGCCCTCGGGCAACCACAGCGAGTAGGAGAGCCCGTACTGGCTCGAGATCTCGGTCGGCACCACCGGAGTGACCGTCCGCAGTCGGCGCACCGCCAGATCATGTCAGCCGCGGCGTCCGCGTGGCATGATCGCGAACGATGACCTCGACCGCCGCACAGCTCTCGCACGTGCTGCCGCTCGGCGCGCGGGTCAACGAGCAGGGTCACCTCGAGCTCGGAGGCTGCGACGCGCTTGCGATCGCGCAGGAGTTCGGCACCCCGGCCTACGTCGTCGCCGAGGCGGACCTGCGCGCCCGGGCCCGCGCGTTCCTCGAGGAGCTCAGCGCGCGCCACGAGGACTTCGACGTGCTGTTCGCCTCCAAGGCCTTTCCGTGCACCGCGGTCTATCGCGTCCTGGCCGAGGAGGGGCTCGCCTGCGACGTCGCCTCTGGCGGCGAGCTCGCGCTGGCGCTGCGGGCCGGCTTCGATCCGGCTCGGATCTATTTCCACGGCAACGCGAAGTCGATGCCCGAGCTCACCGAGGCGCTCGAGGCCGGGGTCGGGCAGGTGGTGCTCGACTCGCTCGACGATCTCACGCGCCTCGAGCAGGTGGCAGCGGCACTCGGTCGCCGCCAGCAGGTTCTGATCCGTGTCACCCCCGATGTCGCCGGCGATACCCACGAGGCGATCTCCACCGGGCAGGCCGACTCCAAGTTCGGCTTCTCGCTGCCCGCAGCGGCCAAGGCAATCGAGCATCTGGCTCGATTGCCCCACCTGCAGCTGATCGGGCTGCACTTCCACATCGGCTCGCAGCTGCTCGAGCTCGAGCCGTTCCGGGCGGCCGTCCGCGCGATCGCCACCCTCGGTGACTTCCCGGTCTACAACCTCGGTGGCGGTCTCGGCGTGGCCTACACCGCCCACCAGCACCCTCCGACCATCGCCGAGTACGTCGATGCGCTCGTCGCCGCCGCGCACGAGGAGCTCGGAGCCGGAAAGCGGCTCCTGATCGAGCCCGGGCGGGCGCTGGTGGCGAACTCGACCGTCACGCTCTACACCGTGGAGAGCGTGAAGCGCAACGTCTCGACCTGGGTGGCCGTCGACGGGGGAATGTCGGACAACCTCCGGCCGATGCTCTACGGGGCCGTCTACGAGGCGATCCTCGCCGAGCGGCCTCTCGCCGAGCCCACCGAGCGTTGCCAGGTCGCGGGCAAGCACTGCGAGTCGGGCGACGTGCTTGTGCGCGATGTCGCGCTGCCGGCACCGGCGGTGGGCGATGTGCTGGCCACGCCGGCCACGGGCGCCTACGGCTACGCGCTGGCCAACAACTACAACGGCGTGCCGCGGCCGCCAGTCATCTTCTGCCGCGACGGACACGCGCGGGCCGTCGTGCGCCGTGAGACCTACGAGGACCTGATGGGGCGCGATCTCGAGTCATGAGGATCCGTTGAGCGGCACCCGGGGCACATTCCGCGTGGGACTGCTGGGTCGGGGCACGGTCGGTGCCGCCTTCGAGGCGCTGCTGCCCCAGCACGCCGTGCGGGTGGAGCGGGTGACCGGGCAGCGCCCGGAGATCACCGGCGTCCTGACCCGCTCACAGGGGACGTTCGCGGAGATCCTCGAGAACTCCGATCTGATCGTCGAGCTGATGGGCGGCATCGAGCCCGCCCGCGAGTACGTGCTGGAGGCGATGCGCTCCGGCCGTCACGTCGTCACCGCCAACAAGCAGCTCCTCTCCCAGCACGGCGAGGAACTGTGGGAGGTCGCTCGCACCGAGAGGGTGCAGCTGCGCTTCGAGGGCGCCGTTGCCGGAGTGGTACCGGTGATCCGAGTGCTCCAGGAATCGCTGGCCGGCGCCACGATCGACCGTGTCCACGGGATCGTCAACGGGACCACCAATTTCATCCTCACCGAGATGGCCCGCACCGGGGTGACCTTCCAGGAGGCCCTCGCCGAGGCCCAGCGCCTCGGCTATGCCGAGGCCGACCCCTCCGAGGACGTCGACGGACGTGACGCCGCGGCGAAGATGGCCATCCTCGCCCGTCTGGCCTTTGACACCCCCGTGCAGCTCGACCAGGTCCGCTACGAGGGCATCGAGCAGATCCAGCCCGATGACCTCGAGTATGCGCGCGAGCTGGGCCTCGGCCTGAAGCTGATCGGTACCGCGGAGCGGATCAACGGGGGCCTGTCGGTGAGCGTGCATCCGGCCTTCCTCTATCCGGGCCATCCGCTCGCCTCGGTCAGCGGGCCGTTCAATGCCGTGACGGTCGAATCCGAGGCGATCACCGAGATCACCATGTCGGGTCCCGGGGCCGGTGGCCCGCAAACGGCCAGTGCCGTCCTCGGTGACGTGATCAGCGCGATGATCCCCCCGGCCTCGACGCCGGCGACGACCGAATCGCTGCCGATCGTCCAGGACGTCGTCTCCGCCTTCTACCTCCACCTCGACGTCGCCGACGAGCCTGGGGTGCTGGCCGCGGTGGCGCAGGTACTCTCAACCCACGGCGTGTCGGTGAAGTCGGTGGTGCAGAAGGGCCTCGGTGAGCAGGCGCGGCTGGTCATGGTCCTGCATCCGGTGCTCGAGTCCCGCTTTGCCTCCGCGGCGCAGGCCATCGCCGAGCTCGACGTCGTCCGCTCCTCACCACGCTCCATCCGGGTGCTCGAAGAGGAGTTCGGTTAGGGTCCCGCGGCAGTGCGCGCGATTCACATCGTCGACCTCACCGGGCCGGACTCGGCGCTGAAGCTGGTCGACATACCGGAACCCGAGGCCTCCCACATGCTCACGCCTGGAGCCGGCGTGATCGTCGATGTCCATGCCGCCGGAGTGTCGTTCCCGGAGGTGCTGCAGACCCGCGGCGAATACCAGTTCAAGCCGCCGCTGCCGTTCGTTCCGGGAAGCGAGGTCGGAGGCATCGTCCGCTGCGCTCCCGCCGGCGCGGCCGTGGCCGCCGGCGACCGCGTGGCCGCGTTCTGCATGCTCGGCGGCTTCGCCGAGGTCGTCGCGGCGCCCGAGTTCTTCTGCTTCAAGCTGCCCGACGAGCTCGATTTCGCCCAGGGGGCCGCGCTCGTACTCAACTACCACACCGCGTACTTTGCGCTGAAGCTCCGCGGCCGCCTCCTGGCGGGGGAGTGGGTGCTTGTTCACGGCGCCGCGGGCGGCGTGGGAACCGCCACCTTGCAGGTCGCCAAGGGCCTCGGGGCGCGCACCATCGGCGTGGTCTCCACCGCCGAGAAGGAGCAGGTGGCTCGCGCCGCCGGGGCGGACGAGGTCGTCCGCTCCGACGGACCGTGGAAGGACCAGGCCAAGGAGATCTCCGGCGGTGGCGTCGACGTCGTGCTCGATCCGGTCGGCGGCAGCCGCTTCACCGACAGCATTCGGTCGTTGCGTGAGGAGGGGCGAGTGATCGTGGTCGGCTTCACCGAGGGGTCGATTCCCGAGGTCAAGGTCAACCGCCTGCTGCTCGGCAACACCGAGATCATCGGCGCGGGCTGGGGCGCGTACGTGCTCGCGAAGCCCGAGGTCACTCGTGAGCTCGGCCGCGCGGTGGCTGAGCTGATGGACAGCGGCGCCGTCCGTCCGGTGGTCGGCGCCCGGTTCCCGCTCGAGCGGGCCGGCGAGGCGCTCACCCTGATTGACAGGCGCGGGGCGACCGGGAAGGTCGTGCTCGACGTCGCCGACGACTGAGTCGCCTGACGCTTTGGCTCAGGCCACGCGCCGGAGGGGCCGCTCGCTTCCCGCTCTGGCATGCTGCGCCCATGCCCGGCCTGATCGAGCGCTATCGCGGGCGGCTGCCGTTCGCCGCCGATGATCCCGTGGTGTCGCTGTACGAGGGCTCGACGCCGCTGCTGCTCGCGCCCCGGCTCTCCGAGCGCGTTGACGCCGAGGTCTGGCTCAAGCTCGAGGGCGCCAACCCCACCGGCTCGTTCAAGGACCGGGGGATGACCTGCGCTGTCTCTGCCGCGGTGCGCGAGGGTGCAAAGGCGGTGATCTGCGCCTCGACCGGGAACACCGCCGCCTCTGCCTCCGCCTACGCCGCGCGAGCCGGCCTGCGCGGCGTAGTGATCGTCCCGGAGGGCAAGATCGCAACCGGGAAGCTGGCCCAGGCGCTGATGCACGGCGCCCGCGTGATCGCCCTGCGCGGCAACTTCGACGAGGCGCTGAAGCTCGTGCGCGAGCTTGCCTCCCGGCACCCGATCTCGCTGGTCAATTCCGTCAACGCGTTTCGGATCGAGGGCCAGAAGACGGCTTCGTTCGAGATCGCCGAGGATCTCGACGGCGAGCTCGACGCCCTGTGCATTCCCGTCGGCAACGCCGGAAACATCACCGCCTACTGGCGCGGCTTCACCGAGGTGGGGATGCGCCCGCGGATGCTCGGCTTCCAGGCCGCCGGAGCCGCGCCGCTTGTGCTCGGCGCCCCGGTCGCGAATCCGGAGACCGTGGCCAGCGCGATTCGCATCGGCAACCCCGCCCGCTGGGAGGAGGCGATGGACGCGATGACCTCCTCCGGCGGGAACGTCCGAGCGGTGACCGACGAGCAGATCCTCGACGCCTACCGGTTTCTCGCCGCCTCCGAAGGCGTCTTCTGCGAGCCTGCTTCCGCGGCCGGCGTGGCCGGGCTGCTCGCCAACGGAGCCGAAGGCGCCCGCCGTGTGGTGTGCGTGCTGACCGGGCATGGGCTCAAGGACCCGCAGACCGCTCTGGCCCAGGCGGGCGCGGTGATCCCGTGCGAGCCGGACCTCGCGGCGATCGAGCGCGCGGTGCTCGAGTGAACGGGGCTCGGGCGAACGGGGCTCGAGCGAGCGCAGGGGCGACCGCCCGATGACGCTTGCCCGGCGGCGACTGGTGAGGGTGCCCGCCTCCTCGGCCAACCTGGGTCCCGGCTTCGACGTGCTCGCGGCCGCCCTGTCGCTGCCCCTCGAGCTCGAAGTGGTGGAGACCGGCGAGTTCGGCGTGGTCACCGACCTCGACCTGCCGCGGGACCGCTCGAACCTGATCGTCCAGGCATTCGAGCGGCTTCACTGCGCCGAGGGCTTCGAGTTCCGGATCTCCTCGGAGATCCCGCTGTGCGGTGGACTGGGTTCGAGCGCCGCGGCGGTCGTGGCCGGACTGATGGCCGCGGACCACCTGTTCGAGCTCGACGCCGATGTCCTCGCCCTGGCCGGCGAGCTCGAGGGCCATCCCGACAACGTCGGGGCGTGCGTCGAGGGCGGGATCGTGATCTGCGACGGGCACAGGATCTGTCGCATCGAGCCGCCGATGGGTCTCGAGGCGGTGCTGGTGGTGCCTCACGAGCCGATCCGCACCCAGCAGGCGCGGGCCGCACTGCCCGCCCAGGTCCCGTTCGAGGACGCAGTCTTCAATCTCGCCGAGATGGGCAAGCTCGTGCTAGGTCTGGCGAGGGCCGACTGGGCGCTGATTGGCAGTGGCCTCCAGGACCGCCTGCACCAGCCCTATCGTGCGTCGCTCTATCCGCGCTCGGCGGAGCTACTCGAGCGGGCCACCGAGTTCGGTGCGCTCGGGGGGACGATCTCCGGCGCCGGCCCCACCGTGCTGGTGTGGTCGCACTACGAGCAGACCGGTCGGGTCGTCGAGCGGCTTGGCGCCGAGGTCGGCAACTGGGCCACGGTGGTCCGAGCACCGTTCGAGTCTCACGGCGCCGACGTGCGCGAGCTGTAGGGCCGCTCGGCCGTTAGTCAGACGGCGGCTCGGGACTGGCCGGCGAGCGTCGTCAGCCGCCCGCGCGCGTCCTCGAGCCCGAGCCTGCGCAGCAGCTCGTCGGCCACGTTGAGGTAGTCCACGGCGAGATCGGGACGGTAGTCGAGGATTGACAAGGCTCGCTCGGCGGACTCGGCGTAGGCGATCGAGGCCCGGATCGTGGTGTCGAACAGCTTCTCCCCGAAGTGCTCGCGCAGCGTGTCGAATGCCTCGCGGGAGTGGCGGGTGCGCATGTCGGCGATGTTCAGCACGATCCCCAGCCACTCGAGGTCGGGATTGAGGCTGTCGCGGGCGAGGTCGATCACCTCGAGCGCCTGCTCGACTCCCTGTAGGGCGAAGTACTGGGCCTCGGCCGACAGCAGCGCGTACTCGGAGGCCACCAGCGCGTTGACGGTGAGCAGCCCGAGGGCCGGCGGGCAGTCGATGAGGATGATGTCGTAGTCGCGCTTGACCTCGCGCAGAGCCTTCTTCAGCGTCAGCTCGCGACCCATCTTGCCGCCGAGGACCAGCTCAGCCTCGGCGAGCCCGAGGTTGGCCGGGATGATTCCGCCGTGGATCGCCTCGATCGGCTTGGCCCGGCCGGACAGGACATCACCGATCGTCGGTGAGGCATCCGGGTCAACGTCGAGGTAGTCCGACAGATTGCCCTGAGGGTCGAGGTCGACCGCCAAGACGCGCAGATCGACCTTGCGCAGGATGTCCGTGAGCGTCCGGACCGAGGTCGTCTTTCCGGTGCCACCTTTTTGGGACAGGACCGCGATCGTCGCCATCGCGGCGCCACTATAGAGCGTGCTGAGGGAGGTCAGCGGGCCGCCGGAGTGGGCGCGGCAGGCTACGCCGCGCCCGCCGACGCTCTCGGCTCTTCGGCGCCATCGAAGCGCATGCCGGAGACCACCGGAACGTCGACGAAATGCAGGCGATGGCGGCCGATGACAATCTCGTCGTTGTCCGCCAGCGTGCTCCATTCGACGCGCTCACCGTTGACGAACACGCCGTTGAGGCTGCGGTCGTCGAGCACGCGCAGCCCGTCGGGCTGGCGCACGATCAGCGCGTGCCGGCGCGAGACCGTCGGGTCGTCGAACCGGATGTCGGCGGCGAGACTGCGGCCGATCCGGGTCCACTCCCGCTCGAGGGCATGGACCACATGCTCCCCCTCGGGCCGTCTGAAGGCGAGGTACTGGCCGGGTGCGGTCAGTCGCTCGCGTACTTCGTCGAGCCAAGCATGATCCTCAGTGTCAGAGGGCACGTCGACCACGCTCGTCTGAGCGGTGGTGAACAACGATGCCCGGACGAACTCAGTTCCCCCGCAATTCGGGCACGTGGGGAGTTCATCCACGGCGTCGAGCGCGACCGCGTAGTCGCACTCCGTACACCTGAATGTTCCCGTCCCCGCGACTTTGCCCGACGTCCACGCTTTCATATGGGCGCTTTCTCCTCTTGTACGGGCCAGCGGACTCGCCGACGTGTCCAACTCGGCAAGACCATCATAGCCGGTGCGTCAAAGCTCAGATAAAAAACTAGTGGACACATACACACTCTGAAGCGGTGTGCCGTGTCCCTCCTGGACACCTCGCAGACCTTCTGTTAGTAAACGATTGCGGACATCGCCCCGATCGGCATCCGGTCTAACTACGGATACCCCCGTTTGACGGAAAAGAAGCGCGGGCTCTTGTAGAGCCTTGGTTCCGTTTTGTGAAGGAACCGTCCACGGGGTGCCGAATCACCGCCCATGGCCACCGAGCTGCGAGCCATGGGCGATCTCGAACTCGCTCTCCTTCGCCGCGGCGTCAATGATCTCGCGGCGGATTGCGAGCGCTGCGGGGAGTGCCGGCGCACGCCGCTGATCGGGGAACGAGTTTACGGCTATGCATCCGGCCTGGTCCTCTGCGAACTGTGCCGCCAGATCACTCGCGAGACCCCGGTGAGCTCCCACATCGTGCACGGCCCCGAGTTCGGGCACACGATGCGGATCACCGACCAGCGCGCGGCCGCCTGAGCACGTCGCCGGCCGGCCTGTGGGTGAGGTGGACGGCTGTCCGTGGAGCCGTCGCGCTGCTACACGTTGGCACCGCGCGGCCGTGGTCGGGGGCGCGCGGCCATAGAATCCGCGCCGTGGATCCCTTCACCGTCTCCGCCACGATCGCCCGGCCTCGCGAGGAGATCTTCGAGTACCTGGCCGACATCGCCAACCACGCAGAGTTCAGCGATCACTACCTGGTCGACTGGCACCTCACGCGAGAGGACTCCTACGGCCGCGGCGCCGGCGCCCGCTTCCGGGTGAAGGCGCCCCTCACCCGCTTCTCCTGGGCCGACGTGACCCTGGCCGAGGTGCAGTCGCCGTTCCGGATCCTCGAGCGGGGCCGCGGGGGCAAGTTCAACCGAATCCGCATGATCAGCACCTACACGCTGTCCCCCGGACCGGGGAACAGCACCAAGGTGGAGTACACGCTGGAGACCGAGCCGCGGATGCTGTCCGACCGCCTGCACGACACCTTCGGCGGCCGGGCCTGGAGCCGTCGTCAAGCGGCTCGCGCGATGCGCCGGCTGCGCTCGATCCTCGAGGAGAACCGCGACCGCGGCCGCCGCGCCACGGTCGCCGCTCGCTGACGGCACGACGGTTAGACTTTCCGCCCGTCGTGCGTAACCCGTTCCTCCTGCACCGTCTGCGTCGTCCGGCCGTCCTGCTCGTCGCGCTGGCGCTCACCCTCGGCGTGTCCGCGTGCGGCAACAAGCAGGCGCATCCGACCTCGGCCGACACCGAGGGTCCCTACATCGATGCCGGGCCGCTGACCTACCAGGTCCAGCTCTCGCGGCAGCTGAACCCCTACTACACCGAGGACCACGACTACCTGATCGGCGTTCACGCCGCCCCGCTGAAGCCGAACGAGGAGTGGTTCGGGGTCTTCATGTGGGCCAAGAACGAGACCCAGCAGAACCACATCACGACCGACTCGTTCACCATCGTGGACACCGAGGGCAACCGGTACTACCCGGTCTTCATCGATCCGGCCGTGAATCCATTCGCCTGGACCCCACGGATTCTCGGGCCTCGCGAGACCGAGCCGGAGCCAGGAAGCCTCGCGGGATTCGGTCCCACGCAGGGCGGGCTGGTGCTGTTCCGCCTGAACGACTCGGTCTATTCGAATCGTCCGCTGACGCTCGAGATCCGCGCCCCGGGCCAGTTCAGGCCCTCTACGATTTCGCTCGATCTTTGAGCAACGACAACCGGTGGTCGCAGAGCGAGCCCCCGCCCAGCGGGCCGTCGGCGCCGCCGCCGACCCGGTTCGACCCGCTGGCCACAGCCATCGGCGTGTTCGCAGCGGTGACCATCCCGATCGTCGTGTTCGGCTACACGCGCAGCTCGGGAGCGAGCGGCACGATCATCGCCATCGGCGTGGTGATCGGCCTGCTCGCCGGGGTGCTGGCCGGCCTGTGGGTCGGGTCTCGCGGCGGCCGGGTCTGGCGCGGACCGCAGCTGTAGCGACGGCGCTCGTCCTGATGGTCGGACTGGTCGGGGCTGCGGCGGCCCGCGCCGGCGGCTGGAGCCGGCCGTTTCAGATCGTGGCGCCGTTCTCGCTTGATCTGCTGCCGCCGCAGCTGGCCTTCTCGCCCTCCGGGGTGACGAGCGTCGCCTTTGCCGTTCAGGACGCCGACGCGCCCGCCGATTCGACCGCCTACCTCGCCGTACGGGGAGCGGTGGGAGAGAAGGCCTCGCTGTGGCGGATGGCGAGTGCCAAGCAGGTCCTCGCCGAGGCCTACCAGAACGACACCGCGGGCCTGCTGCTCGGCATGGCCCCGAGCGGCGAGACGTGCTGCAGCTCGGTCGCCTTCGCCGCGCGGAGCCCGCGTGGCGCGCTCAGCGCTCCGCAGCGGTTGGTCGGGTCGCTCGCGGGGGCGACGAGTGCCCGGTTGCTGACGGCCTCGGGGCGGCTGCTGGCGGTGATCGCCAGCGAGCACGGCGTGTGGTACGCCCAGTCGGCACCTGGGGGCACCCGGTTCGGCGCCACCCACCGGCTCACCTCGGGCTCGGGCATCCCGGAAGCGGTCAGCGCCGTGGGCCTGCCGGCCGGCGGGGGGGCGGTGCTCTGGGCGGCCAGATCCGGAATTGACGGGGTCACGGGACAGGGCCCAGCCTGGATCGTGATGGCCTCCGGCACCGCGCGGAAGTTGCCGGGCAGCCCCCGGCCGGTGATCCGCCTGCCGAAGGGGCACAGCGTGGACGAGCTGGCCGCCGCACGCAGCGCGACCGGGGTGACCGTGGCCTGGATCGAGAGCTGGGTCGACGATGGCGGGGGCTACCACTCCGCCGCCCGCGTCGCGGACATCAGCCGGCATCCGGTGCCGCGTACGCTCTCGGCCGTCGGCGAGCTCGCCACCGACCTGTCGCTCGCCGCCGACGCAAGCGGCGATCAGGTCGTGTCGTGGAAGGGCTGCCCCGATGCGGCAGGGACCTGCAGCGCACGCACGGCGCGACGCCCGGCGCGAGGACGCTTCGCCGCGCAGCGCCTCGGGCCGATGGACCCGTCCGAGGAACCAGCGGCGGCAATTGGGCCGACGGGCGCTTCGGTCGTCGGGTGGGTGAACAGCGGCCACGTGTATGCCGCGACGGCCGGGCTTCACGGTCGGTCCTTCGGCGCCGGGAGTCGCGTGTCGGCGACCAACTACGCCACCGACCTCACCGTGGGCGTGGCGCCGACGGGCCTCGCGTTCGCGGCCTGGACGCAGGGGACGCTCGAGCAGAGCGTGATCGGCGCCACGCTGGGCCTTCGGTAGTCGAGGAACAAGTAGGTCCGCCCCCCGCGGCGCGCCTCAGTGCCGGTGCAGTCCGGCGACCAGCACGTCGTGCACGGCCGGCGCCGCCGTCTGCCCGCCGGCGCCCTGCTCGGGGAACAGCGCCCCGACGACGATCCGCGGCGCCCCCGCCGGCGCGTAGCCGACGAACCACGCGTCGGTGTTCATCGGCGAGCCGGCATTCGGGTCGTTGGGGTTGGCGGTGTTGCGCAGCTCGGCGGTGCCGGTCTTCCCGGCCACCGGCACGCCCGTGATCTGAGCGGCTGTCCCGGTGCCGAACTGGACCACGGCGATCATCATCCGCTGTACCTCGTTTGCCACGTGCGCGTTGGTGACGGTGACGAAGCGGGCCGGCTGGTTGGCGAGCAGGGTCGGGATCGGCCGGCGGCCACCCATCGCGATCGTCGCGGCGACATCGGTCATCGCCAGCGCGGTGGTCTGCACCTTGCCCTGACCGATGGCCGAGGATCCAACGGTCAGGTTGTCGGTCATCGTCGATGCGGCGGGGATCTGGCTCTCGGCCGCGCCGGGGATGGAGGTCGGCTGGTTGAAGCCGAACCGCTCGGCGATGTTGACGAGCCGCTGCGCGCCGAGCTTCGCCCCGAGTGGCGCGAACACCGAGTTACATGACACGGCGAACGCGTTGAGCAGCGTGCCGCCGCAGGCCTCCCCGTTTGCGTTCTGAAGATTGAAGCCGTCGATGTTGGCCGACGTCTGGATCGGGAAAGTGTCGCCGAGCTTGACGATCCCCGCCTGCAGCGCGCCCGTCGCCGTGATGATCTTCATCGTCGAGCCCGGCGGCTGCAGCGCTGAGAAGGCGACCCCGGCGAGAGCAAGCAGCGCGCCGTTGCGCGGGTCCATCGCGGCGATGCCGGCGTAGCGTCCGGCGATCGCGGCGACCGCTGCGCGCTCGATCGCCGGATCGATCGTCGTCGTCACCGTGTGGCCGGGCAGCCCGGCGCTGTGGGCGAGCACGCGGTGGCCCGCGAACAGCGTCCCAGCCGGTGCGCCGGCGAGCTGGGTTTGAAACACGCGCTCGAGCCCGTCGAGCCCGACCTTCGCGTTCGGCGGGTAGCCGGCGGCGGCGAACTCCGCGCTCTCGGTCGCCGGGATCGGTCCCATCGTGCCGACGATCTGGCTGGCCACGTCGGGGATCGGGGAGGTGCGGAGCGGCCCGCGGGCCAGTGGCGTGCCGTCGCCCGCCAGGAGGTCGGCGCGCGGCGGCAGCACGGTGCTCCTCCTCAGCACCTCGCCGGATCTCAGCCCGGGGAACAGCAGCTCGCTGGCCAGGTGCACGCGCGCGCTTGATCCGCTGCCGGTGAGCGGCACCTGGAGCACCTCGCGCAGCCGGCCGAACAGGCGGGTCTGCACCGTCATGTCGACGGGGATCGCGTCGCCGCTGCGGCTGCCCACATGTCGAACGGTCAGCTTCGTGGCCGTGGCGGTCGCGGCGGCCAGCTGGTTGGCGGCGACGAACTGGGCTTCGCTCTCACGCTGGCGCGAGGCGCGGTCAAGCAGCGAATACATGGTGGCGAAGTCGCCGCGATGCCAGGCCTGCACGTACCGCGTGACGAGGTGGCGCTCGGAGCGGCCCGGGCCGGTGGCGATGACGATGCCGGCGATGAACGCGATCAGGGCGACGACGGCGAGCGGAAGCGCTCGGGTCAGCACCCTTCTGCGCCGTGTGCTCCGCCGAGGCGACGGCCGCGCGCCCACCAGTACACCTCCATGAGCCACCTTAATCGAGACACGGTAGAAGATGCGCGGGCCGCCTGCCACCCGGCGGGCGGGTTTAGCAATCCGAGTGCAACCGTCTCTTTACGTGCAGGGCTAATCTGCGTTCTGTGACAGCGATCGACTGGGTGATCGTCACGTTTACCGCCCTGCTGGCCCTCTACGGATACGTACAGGGCTTCATCGTGGGGATCCTGTCGCTGGTCGGATTCGCGCTCGGGGCGTTTCTCGGCACGCGGCTTGGTCCGCTGTTGCTGCCAGGTGGCGCCCACTCGCAGTACGCGCCGCTGTTCGGCCTCGTTGGCGCGCTGCTCGCCGGCGGAGTGCTGGCCACAGGTTTCGAGGGGGTGGGCGTTCACGCTCGTAAGCTGCTGCGCCTACCCGGTCTGCGGACCGTCGACGGACTGCTCGGCGCCGCCCTCACCGCCTGCGTCGGGCTCGGTGTCGCCTGGATCATCGGCGCGGTGGCGCTCCAGTCCTCGGGCTCGACGAATCTGCGGGCGGACATCCAGCGCTCGGCCATCCTCCGCGGCCTCGACCAGCTGCTCCCGCCGTCCGGTCCGATCCTCAATGCGCTGGCTCGGTTCGATCCGCTGCCGTCCGTGCGCGGGCCGGTCGCCGACGTGCCGCCACCCAACCGCCGGGTGCTGGCCACCCCCGGCGTCCGCGCCGCCCACGGTGGCGTCGTCCGCGTGCTGGGAACGGCCTGCGGGCTGGGTATCGAGGGCAGCGGCTGGGTCGCCGCGCCCGGGTTGGTGGTCACCAACGCCCACGTCGTCGCGGGCGAGACCGACACCGTCGTGCAGATCGACGGACAGCCTCCCGGGCTCCCCGCCCAGGCGGTCCTGTTCGATCCTCACGATGACATCGCGGTGTTGCGGGTCAGCGGACTGCACGCCGAGGTGCTGGGGCTGGCCCCGAGTGCGCCCTCGGGCCTGGCGTCGGCGATCCTCGGCTATCCGCTCGACGGCGGGTTCGACGCCGAGCCGGGCCGCATCGGCCAGACGCAGCTGGTCAGCACCGAGGACGCATATGGCCGCGGTCCGGTGGTGCGCAGCATCACCTCCGTGCGCGGCCGGGTCCGGCCGGGGAACTCCGGCGGTCCGATGGTCGACGCCGCCGGCCGCGTGGTTGCGACGGTGTTCGCGGCGATCACCGGGAGCAGCACCGAGGGGGGCTTTGCGGTGCCGAACTCGATCGTCCGCGCCCGAGTCAGTGCCGCCCGGAGCAGCGGTCCGGTCAGCACGGGTCAGTGCTCGGCGTGAACCGGGCCTCAGGCCGACCGCTGTGCACAACGGCCCCACGCCGTGCACAACGCCCCTCGATCAGCCGGCCTCACGGCCGGGCGGGCGGCGGTCTGCACACCGCCCGCCGTTAGCCGTGTTTATTGCCCCCGACGTCCTCGGCCATCTGTTGCACCGTTTCCAGCTCAAGCGCCCCTAGAAGCTGGGGGTGATGATGGGCGAGGTGGCGCTGCGCCGCGTCGAACAGCTCCTGTTCGGATTCTCCTATGAGTCGCGCCCCGCACTCGCAGAAGGCGATCCTCCGGTTGCTGTCCTTGATCGTGGTCATTGGGCCTCGGTCTGTGCGACTCAGCTCCACCCCGTGCGCCCCACCGAGAGCGTCGGTCCGTGGAACACCGGTCTCCACGAAGCGGCACGATCCTCCTTGCCCGTTGTCGATACGTTTCCAAATCGTTACCGGTGGCTGCGCCCGCGACCGAGAGAACCAGGATCCAGCTGTGCGGACGTCTGTCCGTGGAGATCAACGGCGCTCAGCTGGCCCGGGCGCTGCGGGGCAAACAGGTCCCGCTGCTGCTCGCCTACCTCGTACTCAACCGCTCGCGCCACGTCGGCCGCGAGGAGCTGATCGGGGCGCTCTGGCCCGATCACGCGCCCGTCTCCCAGGACGCGGCCCTGCGCACGCTGCTCTCCCGGCTGCGCTCGGCCCTCGGCAGCTCGGTTCTGATGGGTCGCGACGAGCTGATCCTCGATCTTCCCGAACCGGTGTGGATCGACCTCGAGGCCGCCGCCACCGAGGTCGAGCGGGCCCGGCTGGCCCTGGAGGCGGCTGACGCGAGGGGTGCTTGGGCGCTGGCCCAGGTTCCGCTGAATATCGCCAGCCGCGGGCTCCTGCCCGGCGTCCAGGCCCGCTGGCTCGAGGCGGAACGCCGCGAGCTTGAGGACGTTCGCCTGCAGGCGCTCGAGGTGATCGGCCGCGCCGGGCTGATCCTCGGCGGGACCCAGCTCGCCTCCGCCGAGCGGGCGGCTCGCGGCCTGATCGACGCCGAGCCCTACCGGGAGTCGGGGTACGTGCTGCTGATGCAGGCACTGGCCGCCGAGGGCAACGTTGCCGAGGGTTTGCGCGTATTCGACCGGCTGCGCACGCTCTTGCGCCACGAGCTCGGCACCGTGCCCTCGCCCGAGACGATCTCCGCGCACGAGCAGCTGCTGCGCCCCGGCATCACCGCGCGCGGCACGGCGTCGGGCCGGGACACACAGGCGGTCGCGCTCGCTCTGCCCGCGGAGCTGCAGGCACGCAGTGGCGCCCCGCTCGTCGGACGGATGCGGGAGCTCAGCGCGCTGATGGAGCTGTGGTCGCAGGCCGAGAATGGGGACCCGCAGGCACCCTCCGCGCGAGCCGAGCGCGACGGCGGCCGCGTCGTTCTGCTCACCGGCGATCCCGGCATCGGCAAGACCCGGCTCGTGGCCGAGATCGCGCGGAGAGCGCACGCGGGCGGGGCCTTCGTGCTCGCAGGCCGCTCGCCCCAGGACGCGCTCGTCCCCTACCAGCCCTTCGTCGAGGCACTTCGCCACTACGTGCTGTTGGTGCCGTTCGCGACGCTCCGCGCGACAGCGCGCGAGTACGGAGCCGAGCTCTCGCGGCTGGTGCCGGAGCTGCGCCGGCGGGCGCCGGAGCTGCCACCGCCGCTCGAGGGCGAGCCGGAGACGGAGCGCTACCGCCTGTTCGAGGCGGTGGTTGGTCTGCTGAGTGAGATGTCGGTCACGGCGCCCGTGCTGCTGGTGCTCGACGACCTGCACTGGGCGGATCGGCCCACGCTGCTGCTGCTCCGCCACCTGGCCCGCGCGCCCCTTCACGGCCGGATCCTCGTGCTCGGGGCCTACCGGACCACGGAGCTCTACAGCGAGGGCTTCGCCGACGCGCTCGGCGAGCTCCGCCGGGAGCGGCTTGTGCAGCAGATCGAGGTCCTGGGCCTAGAGGACGGTGAGACCGCCGAGCTCGTTCGCCTCACCGCCGGAGGAGCGGCGTCGGAATCCCTCTGCAGCGCGGTGCACGCCGAGACAGAGGGCAACCCGTTCTTCGTCCAGGAGATCGTGCGCCACCTCTCGGAGGCCGGTCTCGCCGCGGCGGATGCCGGCGCGACGGAGGTTGAGAAGGTCGGCCTTCCCGAGGGGGTGCGGGACGTGATCGCCCGGCGGCTGCAACGTCTCGACGCCAAGGCCCTCGAGTGGCTCCGGGTCGCGGCGGTGATCGGGCGTGACTTCGACGCCGGGCTCGTCGAACGCGTACTGGCCTACGACGAGGACGACTTTCTCAACGCCCTCGACGAGGCAATCGCCGCTCGGCTGATCGCCGAGGCGCGCCCCGCCGGCCGCTACAGCTTCTCCCACGCACTGATTCGGGAGACAGTGTACGAGAGCATGTCGGCGCCGCGACGCGCCCGGATTCACCGGCGGGTGGGGGAGGCGCTCGAGGCGGCGGGCGCCGATCGCAACCTGATGGCGCTCGCGTTGCACTTCGCCCGCGCCGCCGAGGCCCAGGATGCGGAGAAGGCGATCGAGTACGCGTCGCGCGCGGGCGAGCAGGCGACCGCGATGCTCGCGCACGAGGACGCCGTCGGCCACTACGTCACGGCGCTCGAGGTCCAGGCCCAGTTCATGCCTGAGGCGCTGACGCGCCGCTGCGAGCTGCTCTTGGCCCTCGGTGAGGCACGGGTGCGGGCGGGGGAGCGGCCGCTGGCGTGGAGCGCCTTCCACGAGGCGGCTGCGCTGGCAACCGAGCTCGGCGACGACGGGATTCTGGTCCGTGCCGCCCTCGGTGCCTCCCGGCGCTACATCCAGCCGCCCGGCCTCGTCGACGAGGACCTGATTGCGTTGGTCCAGCAGGCCCTCGAGGTGACGCAGGATGAGCGGACGGTGCGGCGCGTGGCTCTGCTGGCGCGACTCTGCGGGTCCCTGTACTACTCCGACGAGCGCGTGCGCATGCAGGAGCTGGCGCACGAGGCGACGGACATCGCCCAGGAGCTCGGCGACGCCGAGTCGCGGTCGCTGGCCGCGGCGGCCCGGCGGCGGGCGTTCTGGGACCCACGTCGCCTCGAGCAGCGGCTCGCGGACTCGACCGAGCTGCTCACCCTCGCGCGCGAGGCCGGCGATCTCGAGCTCGTCCTGCAGGGTCACGGGTGGCTCGTCCTCGACCTGCTCGAACGCGGCGACGCAGACGCCGTCGACGCCCAGATCGAGGCCTTCGCCGCCGGCGCGGAGAGGCTGCGCCAGCCGCTCTATCGCTGGAACGCCGCCGTGTGGCGCGCGATGCGGGCGCTGTTGGCCGGGCGGCTGCAGGAGGCCGACGCGCTGGCCGCCGAGGCGCTGGCCATGGGGTCGTCAGCCGAGACGATCACCGCCCCGCAGTACTACGCGATTCAGCTGCTGGCCATCCGCCGCGAGCAGCATCGGATGGCCGAGCTCGAGCTGCCCGCCCGCGAGCTCGTGGCCAGCAATCCGCACCGCCCGGCATGGCGGGCGGCCCTGGCCACGCTGCTGTGGGAGACGGGGCGACGCGAGGAGGCGCGCGCCGAGCTCGAGGTGCTCGCCGCCTACAACTTCGACGACATCCCCCAGGACGGCGACTGGATGATCGCCATGACCCTGCTGGCCGACTGCTGCGCCGAGCTCGGAGATGCCGAGCGCGCGGCCAAGGTGCTGACCCTGCTTGAGCCGCATCGGGACAGCAATGTGGTCATCGGGCTGGCCGCCGTATGCCTGGGCTCGGCGGCACGGTACCTCGGGCGGCTGGCGGCCACTATGGGCCACGAGGAGGAGGCGGCAGAGTTGTTCGAGGCCGCACTGAGCGCCAATCGGCGCCTGCAGGCGCCCGTATTTCTGGCCCACACCCAGATCGACTACGCCCACCTGCTCGGACCGCAGGTGGCGCGAACCCAGGAGCTGCTCGACGCTGCCGCGGCGACCGCGGCCAGACTCGAGCTTCCCGCCGTCGCCGCCCGGGTGCGCGCCCTGCGCGCGGGCTGAGGGTTCGGGGCCGGCGCCCCGGGCTCGGGGCCGGCCGGTGCTTGGGCGGGGTTGCAGTGGGCGCTACCCTCCGCGGACTCATGTCCAAGACACTGGTCATCGCCGAGAAGCCGTCGGTCGGGCGCGATCTGGCCCGCGTGCTTCCCGGCAGCTTCACCAAGCTCGAGGGCTACCTCGAGGGGCCCGAGCACATCGTCACGTGGGCGGTCGGCCATCTCGTGCAGCTCGCCGATCCCGACGAATACGACGAACGCTTCAAGAAGTGGCGAATGGCCGACCTTCCGATCGTTCCCGAGCGCTTCAAGCTGGTTGTGCGCGACGAGCGGTCCAAGAAGCAGATGAACGTCGTCAAGCGCCTGCTCGGCAACGACGAGGTCGACCTGGTTGTCAACGCCTGCGACGCCGGGCGCGAGGGCGAGCTGATCTTCGCCTACCTCTACGAGAAGGCGGGCTCCAAGAAGCCCGTGCAGCGGCTGTGGCTGAACTCGATGACCACCACGGCGATCAAGGAGGCCTTCGGCCGCCTGCGTCCAGGCACCGAGCTGGCCACGCTCGAGGCGGCGGCCCGGTCACGCTCCGAGGCCGACTGGATCGTCGGGATGAACGCCACCCGTGCGGCCACCATCCGGCTGCGCTCCTCCTTCGATGGCGCTGTGTCGCTGGGCCGCGTGCAGACCCCGACGCTGGCCATCCTGGCCCGGCGCGAGCAGGAGATCCGCGACTTCAAGCCCGAGCCCTACTGGATCGTCGACGCTGCCTTCGACACGGTGCAGGCCGGACCGCGCGCCTACGAAGGCCGCTATCACGCCGGCGCCAATCCGCGGATCAAGACCGCCGCCGAAGCGGCGGAGATCGTCTCCGCCTGCGAGCGCCAGACCGGCGAGATCACCAAGCTCGAGACCTCGGAGCGCAAGGAGCGCGCCCCGCTGCTCTACGACCTCACCTCGTTGCAGCGTGATGCCAACAGCCGCTTCGGGTTCTCGGCTCGCCGGACGTTGGCCGCCGCCCAGCGCCTCTACGAGGAGCACAAGGCGCTCACCTATCCCCGGACCAACTCGCGCTACATCACCGGCGACATGGTCGCCGACATCAAGCCGATCGCGGAGCTGGTCGGCGAGCAGCGCGAGTACGCCGAGGCCTCGCGCTACGTCCGTAGCCTCGACGTGCTGCCTCTCGGCCGGGTCGTCAACGACGAGAAGGTGACCGACCACCACGCGATCATCCCCACCCGCGCCGAGCGCCACCCCGTCGACAGGATGAACGACGACGACCGCCGGATCTACGACCTCGTCGTGAGGCGCTTCCTCGCCATCTTCCATCCCGATGCGGTGTTCGAGAACACCCGCGTGGAGACGACGGTGGCCAGGCACGTGTTCCGCACCCGAGGGAAGATCATGCTCGTCTCCGGCTGGCGCGGCGTCTACGGCGAGATGGCCGACGTGGACGCCGCTCGCGGCGAGGACGACGAGGGGCGCGAGCAGCAGCTGCCCCAGCTCGAGCGCGGCGAGGACGTCAGGGTCCAGCGCGTGGCCTTGGAGGAGAAAGAGACGAAGCCCGCTCGGCGCTACAGCGAGGGCTCGCTGCTGGCGGCGATGGAGACCGCCGGCAAGCTCGTGGACGAGGAGGAGCTGCGCGAGGCGATGAAGGACTCGGGGATCGGCACGCCCGCCACCCGGGCGGCGATCATCGAGCGGCTGATCCAGGTCGGGTACGTGGAGCGGGACGGTCGCGCGCTCGTCGTGACCGAGAAGGGCATGAATGTGATCCGTCTGCTCGGCGAGCACGCCCTCACCTCACCCGGCCTGACCGGTGAGTGGGAGCACCGCCTGGCGCGGATCGAGACCGGGGAGGACTCGCGCGCGGCGTTCATGGGCGACATCGTCAAGTTCACCGAGTCGACGGTCGGGGAGCTCGACGCCAACCTCAAGGATGTGCGCATCCCGCGGGCGAACCTCGGGCCATGCCCGGTCTGCGGCCACGACATCGTCGAGAACCGCAAGGGCTACTCGTGCTGGTCGCGCGAGGATCCCGGGTGCGGCTTCGTGATCTGGAAGGCCAAGGCGGGCAAGCAGCTGCCCATCGCCGTGGCCCGCGAGCTGATCAAGACCGGCCGCACCGAGAAGGCCGTAACCGGCTTCAAGGGCCGCTCGGGCAAGAGCTTCCGCGCCCGCCTCGCGCTGCAACAGAGCGACGAAGGCAAATGGAGGGTGGAGTTCGACGAGCCGTGGGCCCGCGAGGGCGCCAAGCCGCCTGACGTCGAGGAGGCCCGCGAGGCCGAATCGGCTGAGCAGCCCGCGGCCGCCTGAGCGCCGGAGACACGCGCCCTCACCGAGCCGTCGGCCCCGGGCGGCACCATAGGCGTGATGCCGCTGACGCTCGTGCTCGGACCCGCCAACTCCGCCAAGGCCGGCGAGGTCCTGGGCGCGTACGCGGCGGCGGCGCGCCGGGGCGCGCTGCTCGTCGTGCCCACCGCGCTCGACGCCGAGCATTACGGTCGCGAGCTTGCCAAGCAGGGTGCGGTCGTCGGCTCAGTGCTGACCTTCGCCGGTCTGACGGGCGAGGTGGCGCGGCGGGCCGGCTACGCGGCTGTTCACCTCTCTGCGCTGCAGCGCGACCGGGTGCTGACCCGGGTGGTGCGGCGTCTGCGACTTGAGGTGATCGGCGAGTCGGCGCTCGCCCCGGGCTTCGTGCGGGCGGCCGGAGCGCTGATCGCCGAGCTCCAGCGCTCGCTGGTCACCCCCCAGCGCCTGCACGCGGCGCTTGACGCCTGGGCGGCCTCCGACCCGCGCCGCGCAGGCTACGCCGCCGACGTGGCGGCGATCTACCGCGCCTATGTCCGCGAGCTCGACGAGCTGGGCCGTGTCGATGCCGAGCTGCACGCCTGGCGGGGGCTCGATGCAATGCGGGAACATCCGAGCCGCTGGGGCAATGACACCGTCTTCTTCTACGGCTTCGACGACCTCACGGCGCTCGAGCGGGACGCCGTCGAGACGCTGGCCCGGGTCGTCGGCGTCGAGGTCACCGTTTCACTCACCTATGAGCCGGGGCGGACGGCCCTCAGTGCTCGGGCCGAGGTCGTGGAGGAGCTGCGCGCGCTCGCGACCCGGGCGCAGGAGCTTCCGCCGCTCGAGCGCTACTACGAACCGGCGTCCCGGGGTGCCCTTCATCACCTCGAGCGTTCACTGTTCGAGGGCACCGAACAGCCGATCGAAGCCGGGGACGCCGTCGTGGTGCTGGAGGCCGGTGGTGAGCGCGCCGAGCCGGAACTCGTGGCCGGAGAGGTGCTCGGGCTGCTCCGCGGCGGAGTTGCGCCCGACGAGATCGCCGTGGTCCACCGCACGCTGGTCCGCGCCGCCGCGGTGTTCGAGCATGTCTTCGCCGACTACGGCATCCCCGTGGGCGGCCGCCACCGGACGCCGTTCACCCACACACCGCTCGGTCGCTCGCTGCGCGCGCTGCTGCGGTGCGCGCTGTGGCCCGAGGATCGCGCCCGCGCGGCTGACCTGCTCGACTACCTCCGCACCCCCGGCCTGCTGCAACGCCCGGAGATCGCCGACGGCCTCGAGGCCGACGTTCTGTGCCTCGGACTGCTGAGCGCCGAGCAGGCTCGCGGCCGTCTGGACTGGTCGTTTACCGAGTGGGAGAACCTGCGCACCGCAGACGATCGGCTCGCCGAGACGGCGCGCCAGGCCCGGCGGCTGTTCGCGCTGCCGCACCGCGGTCAGGCTCCCATCCTCACTCCCGGGGAGTCGCTCGATGCCCGGGCGCTGGCGGTCCTGCTGGCCGCGCTCGAGGAGCTTCGGGAGCTCGGCGAGCGCCTCTCGGTGGAGGAGCTCCTCGATCTGCTCGACGGGCTCGAGGTGCCCGCGTCCGAGCCCGCGCGGTCGGGTGCGGTGCTGATGGCCGAGCCGCTCGAGGTTCGGGCGCGGCGCTTTCACGCTGTGTTTGTGTGCGGCCTGAACGAGGGGGAGTTCCCGCTGCCGGGCATCGCGGAGCCGTTTCTCTCCGACGATCGCCGACGAGAGCTCGCGATCGCCTCGGGCCTGAGGCTGCCGATCGCCGAGGACGCCATCGCTCGCGAACGCTATCTCTTCTATTCCGCCGTCTCTCGGGCCCGGGCGCGGCTCTACCTCAGCTATCGCAGCTCGGATGAGGAGGGCAATGTGGCGGTCCCGTCTCCGTTCCTCGGCGACGTGACCGAGCTGTTCACGCCGGAGCTGATGGAGGGTCGCCGCCAGCGGTTGCTGGCCGACGTCGTGTGGCGCGCCGAGGGCGCCCCGACGCCCCGCGAGCGGGCCCGCGCCCGGGCGGCGGCGCAGGCCCCCGCCGGGCCGATGCCAAAGCGGGTCTGGGTGCTGTCGGAGACGGCGCTGGGACGCGTTCGCCATCGCGAGGTCGTGTCGGGCGGGGCACTCGAGACCTTCGCGGACTGCCCGGTCAAATGGTTCGTCGAGCGAGAGCTCTCGCCCCGGCGGCTCGAGCCGGATCCCGATCCGGTCGCCCGCGGCAGCTTCATGCACGCCGCACTCGAGGCATTGATGCGGCGCCTGCACGAGCCGGTGACTTCGGAAACGCTGCCCGAGGCCGAGGCGATCCTCGATGAGGTCCTCGAGACGCTGCCGGACGGCATCGCCGCAGGACGACCGGCCTCGGTCCGCGCCGGCACGATGGAGGCCATCGCCGCCGACCTGCGCCGCTACCTCCGCGAGGAGGCGCTCGATAGCTGCGACTGGCGCCCGGAGGGCATCGAACTGAAATTCGGGCTCGGCGACGAGGAGGATGCGCTGCCCGCGGTGACGTTGGGAGAGGGAGACGACCAGGTTCTCCTCCGCGGGGTGATCGACCGCCTCGACGTCGACCCGGACGGGTCGGGCCGGGCGCTCGTTCGCGATTACAAGAGCGGCCGCAAGCGCCCCGCGCACCAGGGAGGACGCTGGCGCGAAGACCGCCAGCTCCAGGTGGCGCTGTACATGCTGGCGGTCCGCCGGCTCCTCGGGCTCGACCCCGTGGCCGGCCTCTACCAGCCCCTGGGGGGTCCTGACCTGCGCCCGCGCGGCGTGTTCCTGCGCGACGCGCCGGTCGGCTCCCGCGTGATGCGCAATGACGGGCGGGACCGCGAGCAGCTCGACGAGGTGCTCGATGACGCGGAGGCGCGTGCACTCGAGCTGGCGCGTCGGCTGCGCACCGGGGAGCTGACGCCGTGCCCGGAGACCTGCTCGCGCGACGGCTGCCGGTATCCAGGCATCTGCCGGAGCAGCTGAGCGGTGGACTTCACCCCAGAGCAGATCGAGGCGATCGAGCGCCGCCGGGGAGACCTGCTGCTCGACGCCGGCGCGGGCAGCGGCAAGACCTCGGTGCTGGTCGAGCGCTTCGCCCGCGCGGTCCTCGAGGACGGCGTGGCGGTCGGAGCGATCCTCACCATCACTTTCACCGACAAGGCGGCCGCCGAACTGCGCGAGCGGATCCGCGCGAGGCTCCGCGCTCTCGGCGCGCCGGACGCTGCGCGCGACACCGAGGGCGCGTTCATCTCGACCATCCACAGCTTCTGCGCTCGGGTCCTGCGAACACACGCACTGGCGGCAGGGCTCGACCCGGAGTTCTCCGTCCTCGACGAGGCCCAGTCCAACCGCCTGCGTGACGCCGCCTTCGACGACGCGCTCGATGCGCTGGCCGGCGAGGCCGGCGGGGTCGAGCTGATCGCCGCCTATACCGCCAGCGCCCTGCGAGGAGCGATCCTCGGGCTGTACGCCGAGCTGCGCTCGAGGGGCGAGATCACGCCGGTGCTGCCGCCGCTGCCGCCCCCGGGCGACCCCGAGCAGGCCGGCGCCGACCTTCAGCGCGCCGCGCGCCGAGCCGCGGCCGAGCTCGGGGAGATCGCCAACCCCGCGGTCCGTGTGGTCCACGCGCTCGAGCGCCTCGAGCGCTGCGCCGAGGTCGTGACACTGGCGGAGCCGTCGCTGGGTGAGCTCGAGCGGCTGGCGCTCCCCCGAGGCAACGGCGCCGCGCTCTCGACCGAGGCCTGTGCCGAGTACACCGAGGCTCTCGGCCGATTCCGCGCGGTCTGCGAGCGCCGCCGCGCCGAACGCGTGCACGCTCTGCTCGAAGTGCTGCTGCGCGGCTTCGGGGAGCGGTACGCCGAGTGTAAGCGGGCCGTCTCCGGCCTGGACTTCGAGGACCTCGAGCTGTTCGCCCGCACGCTCTTGCGCCGCGGCGAGCTCCGCGACCGCTACCGCGACCGCTTCACCCACGTGATGGTCGATGAGCTGCAGGACACCAATAACGTGCAGCTCGAGCTCATCGAGGCGATCTCCGACCACAACCTGTTCACCGTGGGCGACGCCCAGCAGTCGATCTACGGCTTCCGCCACGCCGACGTGGAGCTGTTCAAGGCGCGCGGCGCTCGCCTCGAGGGCATCGGCGCGCGCGCGACGCTGCAGACGAACTTCCGCTCCCGCCCCGAGGTCCTCGCCGCGATCAACGCCGCCTTCGGCCGGGCGATGGGGGAGGGCTTCCGGCCGCTGCGGGCCGGCCGGGACGAGCCGCCGGCCGACGAGCCGCCGGTGGAGCTGCTGGTGGCCGACAAGGGTGCCGATTGGGACCTGGACGGATTGGCGTCGCCCTGGCGCCTCGCCGAGGCCGCCGCCCTGGCGGCCCGCGTCAGGGAGCTGGTCGACGGCGCCTGGAGCCCCCGCGACGTCGTCGTGTTGACGCGAGCCACCACCGACCTGCGGGCCTACGAACGCGCGCTCGAGGACGCCGGCGTCCCGACCTACGTGATCGGCGGTCGCGGCTACTGGCAGCACCCGCAGGTCGTCGACATGGTCGCCTACCTCCGCGCGCTGGCCAATCCGCGCGACGAGGAGGCGCTGTATTCGGTCCTGGCCTCACCGATGGTCGAGCTGAGCGCCGACGGGCTCGTGCTGGTGGGGGCCGCCGCCCGCTCGGCCGGACGCGATCCCTGGTCGATGATCGCCGAGGCATCGGAGGCGTTGCACGAGCTGGGCGATGACGACGCAGCCCGCCTGCGCCACTTCGCGGGCTGGTTCTCCGCCGAGCGTGCGGCCGCGGCCCGGACGGGGATGGAAGAGCTGATCGAGCGGGTGCTCGACGCCACCGGATATGACCTGGGCATGCTCCGGCTCCCCGGCGGACCGCGGCGGCTGGCCAACGTCCGCAAGCTGATGCGGCTGGGCCGCGAGTACGAGCACGAGGCCGGACACGACCTCCGCGGCTTTCTCGAGCTCGTGCACGGCCGCGCGGCCGGCTGGGCGACCTCGGCGGACAGCCGCGAGAGCGAGGCGCCGGTCGAGGGCGAGGCACTCGACGCGGTGCGGCTCATGACCATCCACCGCTCGAAGGGCCTCGAGTTCGACGTCGTCTGCGTCGCCGATCTCGGACGCGCCCCGTTTCGGCGTTTTGAGCTGGTCCGCGTCGATCGCGACGGGCGCTTCGGCCTGCGCCTGGCCGAACCGGGCACCGGCGATCGGTCCCCGGCCCTCGACTACGACGCGCTGGGAGAGGCGCAGCGGCAGACCGACGAGCGCGAGGAACGCCGGCTGTTCTACGTCGCTGCCACCCGTGCGCGCGAGCGGCTGGTGCTGAGCGGCGCCGCCAAGCTCGAGTCCTGGCTGGAGCACGGGGCGTCGGGCCCGATCGGCTGGCTCGGGCCGGCGTTCGTGCCGGACATCGCCGAGCGGCTCGAGGAGGGCTCCCGCGTCACGGACGAGGGGGTCAGCCTCGAGTTCGCACAGGCCGTCCCCGCCGCGGAGGAGATCACCGCCGGGGGGGCGGCCGGCGACGGGGAGGGGGGCGCCGCGCGTCCGCCGGGTCCTCCGGGTCCTCCGGGTCCACATGTGGCCACGGAGGCGGAGGAGCACCTCGCGGTCCCGTCGCCCGCAGCGGGACCGCCGGTCGGCCGGCTCAGCTACTCGTCGCTGAGCGAGTACCGCCGCTGCGGCTATCGCTTCTACGCGCAGCGCGTGCTCGGGCTGCCATCGCTGGCGCGGGCTCCGCGCGGCCCGGGTGCGCCACCGGCGCGGGCGTCCGCTTCAGTAGCCCGGCTGTCAGCCACCGATCGGGGCATCCTCGCCCACAGCCTGCTCGAGGCGCTCGACTTCCGCCGCCCCGCGGCCCCCGCCGCCGACGCGATCATGGCGGCGGCCCCGGTGCCGAGCGCCGAGGAGGCCGCCGAGCTCGAGGCGCTCATCGCCCGCTTTGCCGCCAGCACGCTGAGCGAGCGGCTCGGGCGGGCCACGGACGTCCGGCGGGAGGAGCGCTTCGCCTTCCTGCTCGGAGGCGAGGTGCTGATGACCGGCGCCTTCGACGTGCTCGCCCGCGAGCCGGGAGGGCGGCTGCTGGTCGTCGACTACAAGAGCGACCGGCTCGAGGGGGCGCGTCCGCAGGACGTCGTGGCCGCGGCCTACGCGACGCAGCAGCTCGTGTACGCGCTGGCGGCGCTCCAGACCGGGACCGAGTCGGCCGAGATCGTGCACGTGTTCCTCGAGGTGCCGGAGGAGCCGGTGTCGGTGACCGCCACCCGCGCCGACGCGACCGGCCTCCACGCTGAGCTCGCCGAGCTCGCTCGCGGGGTGCTCGAGCGGCGCTTCACGGTCACCGACGTCCCGCAGCGGCTCGTGTGCAGCGGCTGCCCGGCCGAGGGTGGACTGTGCTCGTGGCCACTGGCCGTGACCCGGCGCGACGCGCCCGACCGGCTCTTCTGAGGACCGTCGCGATGTCCGGGTCGCCCTACGGATCGGGATTCGCCCGCACTCCCTCGATTTTCAACAGTAGGCGCTTGCGCTCCGTTCCGCCGGTGTAGCCGCCGAGCGTCCCGCCGGTGCGGAGCACCCGGTGGCAGGGCACGACGATCGGCAGGGGATTGGCGCCGAGCGCGTTGCCGGCGGCGCGCGAGCCACGGGGACTGCCGGCCGCTGCAGCCACCTGGCCATAGGTGCCCACGCCGCCATAGGGGATCCGCGCCGTGGCCCGCAGCACGCGACGGGTGAAGCCGCGGGACAACCGCCAGTCGAGTGGGAGCTCGAAGCGCTCGCGGCGACCAGCGAAGTACTGCTCGAGCTCGCGTCGTGCCTCGTCGAGGCGGCGCGGTGAGGCGAGCACGCGGGGAGAGACGGTGTCGGCCAGCTCCGCCAGCACCGCCGGCTCGTCGTCCCCGTCGAGGTAGACGACGCGGACGAGGCCGCGCGGTGTCGCCGCCAGCAGCACAAGGCCGACCGGGGTGTCGAGATGGGCATAGGCCACGTCGAGCAGGCCGGCCGCGTCGGCGGCGTCGGCCAGGGACGGCAGGTCCTCGGCGGGCTCCACGCGCTTCGGGGACTCCGATGGCGGGCCGCCGCGCAGCGCCACCTCCAGGCGGTCCAGGTCGGTCATGGCCGGTACTCCTTTCGCAGGCGCTTCACTGCCTCATGCACGTTTCGGCGGGCCGCATCCTCGCTCGTCCCCATCACGCCGGCGATCTCGTTGTAGCCGGCGTCGACCACGTAGCGCAGCGCGAGCGCGGTTCGCTGCTTGTCCGGAAGGGCGCCCACAAGTCGCCACAGGTCATCGTCGCGATCACGGTCGTCGAAGACAGTGGGCTCTCGCAACTCTGGGCTCGGGATCGCCGCCCGCCGCCGGGCCCTCACATGGTCGATCGCCTTGCGCGAGGCGATCGTCAGCAGCCAGGCGCGGAGGTTCGAGTCCGCGCGCAGCCGCGGGTAGGCCTTGAGAGCGGCCAGCCACGTCTCCTGGTAGCAATCGTCGGCCTCGACGCGGCCGACCGACGCGATCAGGAAGCCGTGGACCTCCCGGCCGTGGGCATCGAGCAGTAGCTGGAACGGAGGCAGGCTCACTGCACCATCAACGCCGCGGCGGCCGGTGTTGTGAGAAGCTGCTGCACCGTGGAGCAGCGCGCACTGGGAACCGAGGGCCTGACCTCCTCTTCGCAGGGGCTCGGTTGCATGGGCATGTCGGAGTTCTACGGCAGCACGGACGAGGATGAGGCGATCGCCACCATCCACCGTGCGCTCGAGCTCGGGGTGACGATGCTCGACACCGCTGACGCCTACGGCTTCGGCGACAACGAAACGCTGGTCGGCCGGGCCATCGCCGATCGCCGCGACATCGTGGTGCTGGCGACCAAGTTCGGGCTCGTCCGCGACCGCGAGGATCCGCGCCGGCGAGGGATCAACGGCCGCCCCGACTACGTCATCTCCGCCTGTGAGGCGTCGCTGCGTCGTCTGGGCGTCGACCACATTGACCTCTACTACCAGCACCGCGTGGACCAGGATGTGCAAATCGAGGAGACGGTCGGCGCCATGGCCTCGCTGGTCGAGGCCGGTAAGGTCCGCTATCTCGGTCTCTCCGAGGCATCCGCCGAGACCATCGGGCGCGCGCATGCCGTCCATCCGATCACCGCGGTGCAGAGCGAGTACTCCCTGTGGAGCCGCGACATCGAGGATGAGGTTCTGCCGGCGATGCGCGAGCGGGGGATCGGCCTCGTGGCCTACAGCCCCCTCGGACGGGGTTTTCTTACTGGCCAGATCACGAGTCCGGACGACCTCGCGCCGGACGATTTCCGCCGCTACAGCCCGCGTTTTCAGGGCGCCAACTTCCAGCGCAACCTCGAGCTGGTGGCTCGCGTGGGCCAGATCGCCGCCGAGCGTCAGGCCACGCCCGGGCAGCTGGCGCTTGCCTGGGTGCTCGCTCAGGGCGATGACGTCGTCCCGATTCCCGGGACCAAGCGCCGCTCCTATCTGGAGCAGAACGTCGAGGCCTGCGAGCTCACCCTCACCGCCGACGATCTGAGGCGGATCGAAGAGGTGGCCCCGGCGGGCGCCGCGGTCGGCGAGCGCTACCCCGACATGTCGTTCGTCAACCGCTAGTCGGTCGCAGGAGCAAGACGGCGCTCAGCGCTTGAACGCTCCCCGGGTTCGGTATACAAACCTGTCATGGCCCGCGCAATCTGGTCCGGCGCGATCAGCTTCGGTCTCGTTAACGTGCCCGTCAAGCTGTACAGCGCGACCTCGCCCAAGACGGTTCGCTTTCACCAGCTTTCGAGCAAGACCGGCGCACGCATCAAGCAGAAGCGTGTTGACCCCTCCACCGGTGAGGAGGTCGCCTACGAGGACATCGTGAAGGGGTACGAGATTACCCCGGATCGCTACGTCCTGATCGAGCCCGACGAGCTCGAGGCACTTGACCCGAAGGCCACGCGGACGATCGACATCGAGGAGTTCGTCGACCTCGCCGACATCGACCCGATCTACTACGACCACAGCTACTACCTGGCCCCGACCGCCGGCGGCGCCAAGGCTTACCGCCTCCTGCTCGACGCGATGCGCGAGGCCGGCAAGGTGGGCATCGGCCGCGTCGTCCTGCGCTCCAAGCAGCAGCTGTGCGCGCTGCGACCAGCCGGCGAGGCCCTGACCCTCACCACGATGCTGTTCGGCGACGAGGTGCTGTCGCCCGACCGGATCGACGAGCTCGAGTCCGTCGGTGAGGCCGAGGCGAGCGCGCGCGAGCTGAAGATGGCCGAGCAGCTGATCGCGTCGCTCTCGGCCGAGTTTGAGCCGACCAGGTTCAAGGACGAGTACCGTGAGCGCGTGCTCGACCTGATCGAGCGCAAGGCCGCCGGCGAAGAGGTGGCGGTGCAGCCTCAGGCCGCGGAGCCGGTCGCGGCTCCGGACCTGATGGCCGCACTCGAGGCCAGTCTCGCCGCCGTGCATTCAGACGATCCGGAGTCCGCACCGGCGGCGAAGCGCAAGCCGGTGGAGAAGCGCAAGCCGGTGGCGAAGAGGCCCCGCAAGACCGCGGCGTAGCCCCCCGCTGGTACGCTTTGGCGGCCGTCGCGTCGCTTCCATGTCCCCTGGCGAAGGACACCTCTCCTATATGCATAAGCACTCTGCTCCACCCGGGGCCACTGGTCTCTACGACCCCGCCAACGAACACGATGCCTGCGGCATCGCGATGGTGGCGAAGCTGTGGGGTGAGGCCAGCCACGCCGTGGTCGAAAAAGCGCTCGACGCGCTCGAGAACCTCGAGCACCGTGGCGCGGAGGGTGCCGATCCCAACACCGGCGACGGCGCCGGGATCCTGTTGCAGCTGCCGGATGCGTTCATCCGCGCGGTGTGCGGCGTCGAGCTGCCGCCGCCCGGCCGGTACGGCCTGGGGGTCTGCTACCTCCCGCGCGACACCGAGCGCCGGCTCGCGCTCGAGCAGCTGATTGAGCGCACTGTCCAGGAGGAGGGCCAGCGGGTCCTGTGGTGGCGCGACGTGCCGGTCGACGAGCGACACGTCGGCGACACCGCGCGTCTCTCGGCTCCGTTCATCCGCCAGGTCGTGGTCGAGGCGGCGGAGGACATCACGAGCCAGGACGTCTTCGAGCGCAAGCTGTACGTGATCCGCCGGGTGATCGAGCGCGAGGGCGGCAGGGAGATCTCGCTGCCGAGCTTCTCCTCCCGCACGATCGTCTACAAGGGCATGCTCACCGCGCCCCAGCTCCCGCGCTACTTCACCGACCTGCGAGACCCGCGCGTGGCCTCGCGGCTGGCGCTCGTGCACTCCCGCTTCTCGACGAACACCTTCCCGAGCTGGGAGCTCGCCCACCCGTATCGGATGATCGCCCACAACGGCGAGGTCAACACGCTGCGCGGGAACATCAACTGGATGCGGGCCCGTGAGTCCCAGCTGGCCTCGGAGCTGTTCGGCGACGACCTCGAGAAGGTGATCCCCGTCGTCCGCGAGGGCGGCTCGGATTCGGCCATCTTCGACAACGTGCTCGAGCTGCTCGTGCACGGCGGCCGCTCGATCCCGCACGCGGTGATGATGATGGTCCCCGAGGCCTACCGCACGCGCCGCGACCTCGATCCCGACGTCAAGGGCTTCTACGACTTCCACTCCTGCCTGATGGAGCCGTGGGACGGCCCCGCAGCGGTCGTATTCACCGACGGGCGGCTGGCCGGCGCCGTGCTCGACCGCAACGGTCTGCGCCCAGGGCGCTGGATCCAGGACACCGAGGGCTACGTCGTCCTCGCCTCGGAGACCGGCGTGATGACTGTCGCGCCGGAGCACATCCAGCGCAAGGGCCGGCTCGCGCCTGGCAAGCTCTTCCTCGTCGACCTCGAGGAGGGGCGGATCGTCGAGGACGAGGAGGTCAAGCGACGGGTCGCCCGCCAGCAGCCCTACGGCGAGTGGTACGAGCGCTGGGTCGTCCACATCGAGGATCTCCCCGATCGCGAGCCGCGGGCGCCGCGGATCGAGCCGCTGCGCTCAAAGCAGCTGGCCTTCGGCTACTCCCAGGAGGATCTGCGGCTGATCATCGCGCCGATGGCCGCCACCGGGGAGGAGCCGGTGGCGAGCATGGGCAACGACGCGGCGCTGGCCGTGCTCTCCGATCGCCAGCCGCCGCTGTTCTCGTACTTCAAGCAGCTGTTCGCGCAGGTCACCAACCCGCCGATCGACCCGATCCGCGAGGCGGTGGTGATGAGCCTGCAGGCCGGAGTGGGCGCGGAGGTCAACCTCCTGTCGGAATCCGACGACCAGGCCCACATACTGGTCATGAGCCAGCCGATCCTGCGCAACGCCGAGCTCGAGAAGCTCCGCCAGGTGTCCCATGACGTGTTCGACGCGGCGACGCTCGACATCACGTGGCCGATCGAGCAGGGACCCGACGGCATGGAGCTGCGGCTGTTCGATCTCTGCGCGGAGGCCGCCCGCTACGTCGAGAACGGCGCCAACATCCTCATCCTCTCCGATCGCAACCTCGGTCCCGAGCGTGTGGCGATGCCTTCGCTGCTCGCCGTGGCCGCCGTCCACCATCACCTCGTGCGCCGCGGCACGCGGCTGCGCACCGGGCTGGTGATCGAGTCCGGCGAGCCGCGGACGATCCACCACATGGCCACGCTGATCGGCTACGGCGCCGCCGCGATCAACCCGTACGTCATGTTCGAGTCCCTCGACGAGCTCGCCGACCACAAGCTGCTGCCGCGCGAGCTCACCCGGGACGAGGCCGAGCAGCGAATCGTGACGGCGATCGGCAAAGGTCTGCTCAAGACGATCTCCAAGATGGGGATCTCGACCATCCAGTCGTACTGCGGCGCGCAGATCTTCGAGGCCGTGGGCCTCGACCGCGAGCTGGTCGACACCCACTTCACCGGTACGGCGTCGCGGATCGGCGGCATCGGCATGGGCGAGCTCTCCACCGAGGCGATGGAGCGCCACTACCGCGCCTATCCGCGCACCGGCCGCGATCTGCTGCCGGTCGGCGGGGTGCTCCAGTGGCGCCGCGACGGCGAGGTCCACATCTGGAATCCGGACACGATCGCCAAGCTCCAGCATGCGGCCGGCGGCCAGAACGGCGACCGTCATGAGACCTATGAGGAGTTCGCCCGGCTGGCCAACGACGACGCCACCCGCAAGGCGGCCCTGCGCGGGCTGATGAAGTTCCGCCTCGCCGCCGAGCCGGTCCCACTCGATGAGGTCGAGCCGGCGGCCGAGATCGTCAAGCGCTTCACCACCGGCGCGATGAGCCTCGGCGCGCTCAGCCGTGAGGCGCACGAGACGCTGGCCATCGCCATGAACCGGATGGGCGCCCGCTCCAACACCGGCGAGGGCGGCGAGGACCCGAGCCGCTTCCTGCCCGATGAAAACGGCGACCTGCGCCGTTCCGCGATCAAGCAGATCGCCTCCGGCCGCTTCGGCGTGCACATCAACTATCTCGTCAACGCCGACCAGCTGCAGATCAAGATGGCCCAGGGCGCCAAACCGGGCGAGGGAGGCCAGCTCCCGGGGCACAAGGTCGACGAGTACATCGCGCGGATCCGCAGCTCCACGCCGGGCGTGGGACTGATCTCACCGCCGCCCCACCACGACATCTACTCGATCGAGGATCTCAAGCAGCTGATCTACGACCTGCGCTGCTCGAATCCGACCGCGTCAGTGTCGGTGAAGCTCGTCTCCGAGGTGGGCGTCGGCACCGTGGCCGCCGGGGTGGCCAAGGCCAATGCCGATCACGTCACGATCTCCGGCCACGACGGGGGCACGGGCGCCTCGCCGCAGTCCTCGATCCAATCAGCCGGCGTGCCCTGGGAGATCGGCCTCGCCGAGACCCAGCAGACGCTGCTGCTCAACGATCTGCGCTCGCGGATCACCGTCGAGGTCGACGGTCAGATGAAGACCGGACGCGACGTGGTGGTCGCGGCGCTGCTGGGTGCCGACGAGTTCGGCTTCTCGACCGCGCCCCTGATCGCGATGGGCTGCATCATGATGCGCGTCTGCCACCTCAACACCTGCCCGGTGGGCATCGCCACGCAGGACCCCGAGCTGCGTCGGCGCTTCACAGGCACGCCCGACCAGGTCGTCAACTACCTGATGCTCGTGGCCGAGGAGGTGCGCCAGATCATGGCCTCGCTCGGCATTCGGCGCATCCAGGACATGATCGGCCGCTCCGAGCTGCTCGACATGGACGCCGCAATCGACCACTGGAAGGCCAAGAAGGTCGACCTCTCGATGATCCTCAAGACGCCCGACCTGCCCGCCGACACTCCGCGCTCGCGGGTGCGCCCGCAGGTGCCCGTCCTCGACGACGCGCTGGACTGGGAGATCGTTCGCAGCTGCGCACCGGCGCTCGAGCACGGCGAGGGGCTCGCGCTCGGCCCGGTCCCGGTCCGCAACGTCAACCGTGCCGTCGGCGGGATCCTGTCTGGTGAAATCTCGCGGCGACATGGGGTGGACGGGCTTCCCGAGGGAACGATCGAGATCGCCTTCTCGGGCTCCGCGGGACAGAGCTTCGGCGCCTGGCTGGCGCCAGGGGTCACCTTCACACTGCGTGGCGAGACGAACGACTACACCGGCAAGGGGCTGTCCGGGGGCATCGTCTCCGTGCGGCCGCCAGAGAACGCGCTGTTCCGGGCCGAGGAGAACATGATCGTCGGCAACACTGTGCTCTACGGGGCCACCGCCGGCCGCGCCTTCTTCCGCGGCCTGGCCGGCGAGCGCTTTGCCGTGCGTAACTCCGGCGCGCTGGCCGTGGTCGAGGGCGTCGGCGATCACGGCTGCGAGTACATGACCGGCGGCCGCGTCGTCATCCTCGGGCCGACCGGACGCAACTTCGCCGCCGGCATGAGCGGCGGCGTCGCGTACGTCTACGACGTCGACCGCCGCTTCGCGACCCGCTGCAACCAGGAGCTCGTCGAGCTCGAGGCGGTTGAACCTACAGACGACGACGAGCTCAGGAGCCTGATCGCCGAACACGCCCAGCGGACCGGCTCGCTCGTGGCTCGCAACGTGCTCGCGTCCTGGGACCGGGCCCGCGAGCGCTTCGTCAAGGTGATGCCACGCGATTATCGGCGCGCCCTGGCCGAGCGTGCGGCCCAGGCTGCCCAGGGCGAGGCCGTCGGCGCCTGATGGTTGCGGGGGGCCTGAGGGTTTCCCGGCCCTGAGGGTTGCCGGTTGCGCCGTCGCCAGCGCCACCGCCCTACAGCAACGCCGACGCCGCGCCCTGGATCGTGTCGATCCCGTACTGCATGCTCGGGTCGCCGTCGGTCATCACCGCGAGTGAGAACTTGCGGCCGTGGCCCTCGATCCGGGCAACCTGGTGGACGAGCTCCCCGAGCCCGGTCGGCTCGGAGCCGTCCTTGAACCACACTTGGTAGCCGAGCGGTCGGGCAACGACGGGGATCGCCCAGGTCTGCCATCCGACGATCGTCGAGAGGAGGAAGTGGGCGTAGCCGATGAACTCGCGGGGGATGAGCGAGTCCATCTCGTAGAAGTATCGGGCCTGATCGGCGGGGCTGAGCAGGGCGGTGCCCCACAACCCCGAGACCGAGAAGTCGGTCATTCCGGCCAGCTGCGCGATCCGGTAAAGGCCGCTGTCGCCGACGATCGACCAGGTCTGCGTGGCCGCATTGTTGTCGGAAACGTGGATCATCGGGTATAGGAACGAGTTGCTGTACGAGTCGACGTAGTGCTGCCTGCGGGCGTGGAGCATGCGCAGGTATTCGACGAGCATCATCGCCTTGACCACGCTGGCCGTGGGGAAGGTGCGGTGGATGTTCACCCCGGAGAGGCGGCCCTCGCTGTCGACGACTGCAAAGGCAGTCCGCCCGACGCGCCCGGCCAGGTACCGCGCAGCTCGCGCCACCGCGGCCGGCCCCGGGAAGCCCTGTGGCAGCGACCCACCGCCGCGGTATCCGAGGCCGCTGCAGCCCGGCGCGGGAAGCGACGAGAGCAGCGCCCCGGTGCCCTGGGCGTGCAGGCAGGCCCGGAAATGGAATCGTCCCGCCGACAGCGCGATGCTGGTCCGGAGCGCGATCACGTACGGGCTCAGGCGGCTTGTCTTCGTGGCCGGGGTGCGCACGAAGCCGCCGCTGCCCGGGCTGGCGAAGGACCAGCTCACCGCTGCGCCACCCCAGCGAAGGTCCCTGGGGTGGAAGATGACGATCGTCACCAGGGCATGTCCATCCGATGCTGCGCGGACCTTGACGATGGCCTTACCGATGACCCCGACCGCCGCGGCGGCCTGGGCTGCAGTGGCCGGCACGACGACGCGATAGCGCGTGCTCCTGTCCGGGGCGACAGTGAACGAGTAGCTCCCGTTGCCGGCCGTCGTGGTCGTCTGGGCAGGCGTCGAGGCCGTGTATGGGTACGGGCTCGCGTAGAGCTGGACCGTCGAGCCGGCCGGCGCGCCTGCCACCGTCCCGGACACGGTGGCCCGGCTGCCGCTGTGGATGTGATCCGGGGCGATCAGCGAGATCGCGGGCGTGACGTCGGTCGAGCCGCGCGCGCTCCGTCTCCCCGCCACCGCTCCGGCTGCGAACAGCGACGCGATCGCCAGTACGGCGGTGGTGCCCGCGGCTACGCGCAGGAGGGTGCCCCAACCTCGCATGGCCACAGGCTACGCGACCCGGCCGACGCCATCGAGCGCCTCCCGACGCCATCGAGCGCCACCGACGCCATCGAGCGACACGAATGCCACGATTCGTCAATTCGGTGGCACGAATTTCCGCATCGCGGGACTAGAGCAGCGAAGCGGCGACCCCCTGGACGGTGTCGATCCCATAGCCCATGGACGGGTCGCCGTCGGTCATCACCGCAATCGAAAACTGCCGGTGGTGCCCCTCGAGCCGGGCCACCTGGTGGACGAGCTGACCGAGGCCGGTCCCCCGCCAGCCGCCCTTGAAGAACACCGCGTAGCCGCGGGGTCGCGCTATCGCCGGAATGCCCCAGCTCTCGTACCCTGCGATCGTGGAGAGCAGGTGCCGCGCGTAGCCCACGAACTCGCGCGGGATCAGGGAGTCCATCGTGAAGAAGAACCTCGCCTGGTCGGCGGGGCTGATCTGAGCGTTGGCCCAGATTCCCACGATCGAGAAGTCGGTCATTGCGGCGGCGCGGGCAACGCCGTAGAGGCCGCTGTCGCCGACGATCGACCAGGTCTGCGTTGCGGCGGAGTTGTCCGAGACGTTGATCATCGGGTATAGGAACGAGTTGCTGTACCCGTCGATGTAATGCTGTCCCCGGGCGTGGAGCATGCGTAGGTAGGCGACGAGCAGCATCGCCTTGACCACGCTCGCCGAGACGAACGTCCAGTGCTCGTGCACACCGAACATGCGGCCTTCGCTGTCCACGATGGCGAAGCCGGTGCGGCCGATTCGGTGGCGGAGATAGGCGGCCGCGCGGGCGACGGCCCCTGGGCCGGGGTAGCCGTCCGGGAGGTAGACGCTCCCGTAGTAGCCGCGCCCGAGGCATTCGCGCGCTGGGCGCGGGTTGGCCAGAGCCTGGTCGTCGCGGGCCTGGAAGCACGCTCGCCAGCGGTAGCGGCCGGCGGGGAGCCGGACCGTCATCTGCAGGACGATCGTGTACGGGCTGGTCCGCCGGGTACGGGTGCGCGCCGCGACGTGGAACCGTTGCGAGCGCCCGGCCAGCCACCACGTCACCGGCGCGTCGCCCCAGCGCAGGTCTCGCGGATGGAAGACGACGAGCGTGATTCGGGCTCGTCCGAGCGCCAGGGCCCGGGCCGTGGAGACGAGCCGCCAGGTCACGTCGACCTGGCTGACGGCGTAGGCGAGCGTGCCGACGAGCACCGCTCGGTAGCGCGTGTCGCGGTCAGGATGGACGGTGAAGTGGAAGCTCCCGTCGGCCGCCGTGACCGTCTGGCGGAGCAGCTTCGCCGGCCGGTACGGGTATGGCGTCCAGTAGAGCAGGACCTGATCGCCCACGGCCACGCCGCTGGCCCGACCGGAGAGCACGACGGGTGCGCCGACCGACACGCGTCGCGCGGACGCGACGAGCGTGATCGAGGGCGGAGCGGACGCGGGCGGCGCAGCTTCCGCCGGCGGTGGGCCCGCCAGCACGACGACGGCCGCGAACATTGCCGCGGCCAGGGCCCCTCGCGCCACCATGGACATACCCTAAGAGATCTCTCAGACGAAATGTGAAGACTGGAGAGAGGGGACACGCCGGGCGGTGGCCCATTGCTACTCTCGGCAGCCCTCATGGGTGAGCTCGGCGCATTCCTCAAGGTCCACCGTGTCGGCTTCGACAAGCGCGATCCGAGCGAGCGCGTTCACGACTACAAGCAGTACTTCGAGCTCCAGCCCACCGAGGAGCTCCAGCGCCAGGGCGCTCGCTGCATGGACTGCGGCATTCCTTTTTGCCACGAGGGCTGTCCGCTCGGGAATCTGATTCCGGACTGGAACGATCTCGTCTACCGGGACAAGTGGCGCGAGGCGAGCGATCAGCTCCATCTGACCAACAACTTTCCAGAGTTCACCGGCCGGATCTGCCCGGCGCCGTGCGAGTCGGCGTGCGTTCTGGCCATCAATGACGACGCGGTGACGATCGAGCAGATCGAGATGGCTATCGCCGAGCGGGCCTTCGAGGAGGGGTGGGTGGTCCCGGATCCCCCCTCCCGGCGCACCGAAAAGACGGTCGCCGTCGTCGGCTCGGGACCAGCCGGACTTGCGGTCGCGGCGGAGCTGAACCGTTGTGGCCATCTTGTGACCGTGTATGAGCGCGACGAGGGGCCCGGCGGTTTGATGCGCTTCGGCGTGCCCGACGCGAAGCTCGAGAAGTCGATCATCGATCGTCGCGTGGCGATCCTCGAGCGGGAGGGGATCGAGTTCGTCTACAACACCGATGTCGGCCGTGACATCACTGCGGCCGAGCTGCAGGAGCGCCATGACGCCGTCGTGGTCACGATCGGCTCTCGGGTCTCCCGCGACATCGACGCGCCCGGCCGCCACCTCACCGGCATCCACTTGGCCATGGACTACCTCTACCAGCGCAATCGCTGGGTGGCCGCCCAGGAGGGCCGGCCGTCGCGGGCGCCGGAGCCGGGAACCGAGATCTTGGCCAAGGGCAAGCGCGTGATTGTGATCGGCGGCGGCGACACCGGCATGGACTGCATCTCCAACTCCCACCGCGAGGGTGCCCGCAGCGTGGTCATGCTCGACGTCTACGCGGAGCTCCCCTCAAACGGCCGGGACCCGCGGCACCCGTGGCCGCTGCCGCCGAAGCGCACACTTTCCACCTACGCGCTCGAGGAGGGCGGAAAGCGACGCTGGGGGACCGAGGTGACCGGCTTTGGCGGCAAGGACGGCGCCGTTTCCCACGTCTACGCCCGCCAGGTGACCGGCACCTCATCGCGCGATCTGACCCCGGTTCCCGGCAGCGAATTCGTCCTCGAGGCCGACCTCGTGCTGATCGCCATCGGCTTCGAGCATCCTGAGCACGACGGACTCGTCGATCAGCTCCAGCTCGAGTTCGACCACCGCGGGAACATCCGCACGCGGCAGACGTATCGCACCTCGACGAAGAAGGTCTACGCCTGCGGCGACGCGCGGATCGGCCAGTCACTGATCGTCACCGCGATCGCGGAAGGCCGCAAATGCGCTCGCATCGTCAACAAGGACATCGGCGGCACGCCGATGGACGAAGACCGCGAGAAGCTGGTGGTCGGGGCATGGAGCGGAGAGGCCGACCGGACCCTCCGTCACGAAGCGGAGGCCGCCGGCACCGTGCGCCCCGGCGAGGAGTTCTTCAGCGGTCCGGGCACCCGGACTCGCCGCTGAGCGCCGCGCGGTCGCGGTGCCGCTCGCCGTCGCGCCCAATCCGTGAACTGAGCTCTGGACGACGGTGGTAGGCTCGCTATCCCGGGGCGAACGCGTCTTTTTCGGGACGCCCACACGAGGTCTTGACGTTTACGCCAAGCGTGGGGCGGGGTGACTCGCCCTGTCTGTCAGGGAACTGCGCCCCCACTTCCCTGACTCTCCGGGGGGTCCAGATGGATCTGGGCCCCCCGGTCCCTTTTCTGGATGGTCGTTCCGGGTCCGCTCGGCGGCGTCCCGGAACAACGCGCGCCCGGCCGCCTTTCCCGGCGCCCGCCGTGGTTGCGCGCCCGACTGGCCGGTGTGCGACCGTGTGCTCATGGAACTGCTCGCCGTGATCGCGCCGGCCTCTACGCCGAGCCACCATCACGCGTCGATCGGCAGCACGATCAGCCATCTGCTCGATTCGGCGGGCCAGTTCTTCTCGCAGTTGGCCAGCCTCAGCTGGACCTCGCTGCTGCTCGGCCTGGCCTTGTACGGCGGCTACCTCCTGCTCCGCTCCCGCGCCCTGTACAACGCCGTGCAGGCCGCCTACCCGCACGAGCGGGTGCGCTGGCGCGACGTGTGGGGCGCGTACATGGTCGGCTACGCGGTCAACAACGTCTTCCCCCTCGGCGGCGGGAACATTGCGCAGCTGTTCCTGACCCGGATGTCGATCCCATCCGGGAGCTATCCGACCGTGGCGGCGGCCCTGTCCACCGGCGTGATCTTCGACTGGTTCATGGGACTGCTGGTCATGTGCTTCGCCTTCACCCAGGGCGTCTTCCCCAAGCCACCGGACTTCTCCAGGCTGCCGGCGTTCGACATCAGCTTCTTCGCCTCCAACATGCGCTTCACGCTGTTCTTCCTCACCGCGCTGGGCGGCCTGTTCCTGATCGCCTTCGCGCTGCTGTCGGCGCGCGTGCGGGCCTTCTGGGCGCGGGTGCGGCAGGGCTTCACCATCCTTCGCGATCGCCGCCTGTACCTGGACAAGATGGCCAGCTGGCAGTTCGTGAGCTGGATCCTGCGCTTCGCGGCCTACTGGGCGCTGCTTGATGCCTTCCACATCGGCGGATCGGTCCGCAACGCCCTGCTCGTCCTCGGCGTGCAGGTCGTGGCCTCCGTGTTTCCGTTCACTCCCGGCGGGGCTGGCGTCCAGCAGGCACTGCTGCTCACGATCTTCGCCCGCAGCCCGTACATCGCGGCCTTTTCGGTCGGGCAGCAGATCGCCACCGCGGTGCTCAGCTCGGCCCTCGGATTCGCCGCGCTCGTGCTCATCTTCCGTTTCCGTAGCTTCCGCGAGGTGATCCAGCGCGGGCGTGAGCACCGGCGCATGGAGGCGAGCCGCGAGGGACAGGATGAGCGCTACCCGGAGCCCGCCGCCGTCGGTTAGCAGGGCGGAGCCGAGGACTCGTGACCATCGCCCAGCGAAAACTTGACGCCCCTGTCACGTTTCATTACGCTCCCGGCAGCCGCCGTGGACCGCGCGGCGTGGTGCCCAAACGCGAGGGGAGTCACTACATGACCAACCTGCCATCGGCCTGCGTGATCGGCGCGGGTTCATCCGGTATCGCCGCCGCCAAGGCGCTGCACGAGCGGGGGGTCCCCTTCGACTGCTTCGAGAAGTCCGACCGGGTGGGCGGGAACTGGGTCTTCGGCAACAAGAACGGGATGTCCTCGTCCTACCGCTCGTTGCACATCAACACCTCGCGGCAGCGGATGGAGTACTCGGATTACCCAATGCCCACGAGCTATCCGGACTTTCCTCACCACTCCCAGATCGCGGCCTACTTCGACGACTACGTCGACCACTTTGGGCTGCGGGAGAAGATCACCTTCGAGACCGGGGTGGAGCACGCCGAGCGGGACGAGCACGGCGTCTGGACGATCAGTCTCGACACCGGGGAGAGCCGCCGCTACGACTGCCTGCTCGTCGCCAACGGCCACCACTGGGACCCGCGCTGGCCGGAGCCGCCCTTCCCCGGGGAGTTCAACGGGACCGAGATGCACTCCCACTACTACATCGACAACACCGACTTCGCCGACAAGAACGTCCTTGTCGTGGGCATGGGCAACAGCGCGATGGACATCGCCGTCGAGTCGAGCTTCGTGGCCCACAAGACTCTCATCTCATCGCGGCGCGGTGCTTACATTCTGCCCAAGTACCTGTTCGGCCGGCCGCTGGACCAGATCGGGGTCAACAAGTTCACGGGAATGCTGCCGTTCGCGTTCCGCCGTGGGATCCTCCAGACCCTGTACCGAGTCGGCGTGGGGAACGTCTCCGACTACGGCCTGCCTGAGCCCGACCACCGGATCGGCGAGGCGCATCCGACGATCTCCGCCGACTTCCTCAACCGGATCGCCCACGGCGAGATGACCTGGAAGCCGAACGTCGCAGCCCTCGAGGGGGACAGCGTCCGCTTCGCCGACGGGACCGCGGAGCCGATCGACCTCATCGTCTGGTGCACGGGCTACAAGGTGACGTTCCCGTTCTTCGACGAGGACTTCATCTCCGCGCCGGACAACGATCTGCCGCTCTACCGGCGCGTATTCCGGCCGGAGATCAACAACCTCGCCTTCATTGCACTGCTGCAGCCGCTCGGCGCGACGATGCCCCTGGCCGAGGCCCAGGGCCGGTGGATCGCCGCCTACCTGCGCGGGGAGTATCGCCTCCCGTCGCGTCAGCAGATGGAGGCCGACGTCCAGCGCGACCGAGAGCGCATGTTCAAGCGCTACGTCGCCTCAAAGCGCCACACCATGCAGGTCGACTTCGACAACTATCTGTATGAGCTGCGCAAGGAGCTGACCGCCGGCTCGGCGCGGGCCCGGGCGGCCGGGTTCTCGCTTCCGGTGACCCCGCGCGCAGGGCGGGAGGCGCCCGCCGCGGCATGACCCCGCCGAGCGCCCTCGCGGGCAAGCGTGCGCAGAACAAGGCCCACAACCGGGCGGCGATTCTCGAGGCCGCCCGTGAGGTGTTCGCCGAGCAGGGCTACGACGCCGCCGGTGTGCGGGACATCATCCGGCGCACCGAGCTTGCCTCGGGCACGTTCTACAACTACTTCGCGGACAAGGAGTCGGTGTTCCGGGCGGTGATCGACGAGAGCGCCCAGGAGGTGCGGCGGCGGTTGCGCGCCGTGCGAGCGGATGCGCCCACGCTGGAGGCGTTCGTCGGCGACGCCTATCGCACCTGGTTTCAGTTCCTGGTCGAGGATCGGCTGCTGTTCGAGCTGATGCAGCGCAACGCCGGTCCGATCCGAGCGTTGTTCGGAGATCCGCTCCTCGGCGCTGGCGTCGACGATCTGTTGGAGGACCTTCAGCTGGCGATCATGCGCGGCGACGTCCCCCCGCTCGATGCGCGCTACATGACCGGCGCCATGGCCGGTGTGGCGCTCGAACTCGGCGTGCGGATGGCCGAGCGCGATCCGCCCGATGTCGACGGGGCCGCGCGCTTCGCCACCGACCTGTTCCTCGGCGGGATCGTGCGGCTCGGACGCTGCGCGCGATAGCCCAGCCGCTCGGCCTTAACAGTCCGTCCCCCGCTGGGGGGCAAACCCGTGTCACGATGAGAGAACGGAATGCCGACCTTCTGCCGCCATAACCGCCTCATCCAGAACTGCTCGATTTGTGCCCGCGAGCAGTCGGTCGAGGCCCGCCCGATCGTCTCCTCGAGCGCCCCCCGCTCGACGTTGCCGCGGCCGAGCTCGCCTCGCCCGTCGCGCAGCCGAGCCTCGGCGGCGCGGTCCCCGGCTGCCCCCGGCCGCCTGACCGTGCGCAAGCTCGAACGCGGCGCCGACGACGGCTACCACTCAGGGCTGGTGCCGGGCCTGAAGTCCTCCGCGGAGGCCGCGCGCCTGGCGGCCGAGCTTGCATTTGCCGCCACGCGGCTGAGCGTGCTCGAGAACGATCCGCCTGGGTGCTATGCGGAGGTCGCGGCGGCGGAGAGCGATACAGAGGAACGCACGTGGCTTGCCTTCCTCATCGCCTATCTCGGCCCGCTCGACGACGATCCGTTCGCCGGCATCACCGCCGTCCGGACTCCCTGGGCCGGCCCGGTCCTGCAACTCGGAGACGGTGTGGTGACCGGCCCCCGCGGCGCCTGCGACCCGGTTCACGGCACCCGCACGCTCGAGGCCTACCGCGCGTGGGTGGCCCGCAGCGGCTCCCAGGCCGCCGCCTTCTCCGGTGTGCAGGTGTGGACGCCGGAGCGCCGCTTTGACCGCATCTTCGAGCGGCTGGCCCTGCCCGGACTGACCCGTGACGCCCGGTTCGATCTGCTCGTGACCCTGGGCGTCCTCGGGGTCTACGAGCTCCGGGCCGGAGCCGTCAAGCTCGGTGGCGAGAACGACGTCACGGTGGCCGCCAAGCGCGCGTTCGGAATCGGCGACACGCTGCTGCTCGAGCGCCGCGCCGCCCAGCTCGCGGAGGCAGCCGGCCTGCCGCTGGAGGCTCTCGATCTGGGTCTGTTCAACTGGGGGCGGGGAACCCGTTGCGGCTCCGGCCTGCCACCGGATTTCGAGCCGGACGGCGAGATCCACCAGAGCACGCGCTCAGCGCTCGATCTCTGACCCGTCGCGCCGATCGGCTCCGTCCGATCGACCTCTTACCTTCTGCGACGTCCGATCACACGAGCCGGAGTCGTAATGTCACTCTGCTTCATCGAACCGCAGAACGCTATCCGTGTCATCGCCGACTCCGTCGGACGGGAGGCGCGGCGGCAGATCCTCGGTGAGGTGGTGCGTGCGTGGGTTGATGAGATCCCGGAGTCGGACCTCGACTCGCATTACGCCAAGGCGGTCGCCGATCTCGATGAACACGACCTCTCGATGCTGGCGGCGTGGCATGCCTCGCTCGAGGTGGGACACCCCCTGCCGAACAAGGAGTTCCTGGTCAACGTATTCCCCTCGCTTGGCGAGAACCGCCGCGAGGCGCTGAAGATCGCCGCCGGGTTCCGTGGCGAGGAGGCGTTCGAGGCCGGCGTCGGGGAGGACCAGGCGTTCGACACGGTGCTTCCGTGGCTCTCCGAGGAGCGGTGCGTCAGCCTCGCCCAGGAGTGTCTCGAGCTCTACTGCTGGGATCGCCTCGGCGCTGACAACTGAGCGCGCGTCGCGTGGGCCGCGGCACGGCCCCGCTCACTCGCCGGCGAGTGCCCGTTCGATCTCCGCGATCGCCTGCTCGGTGCTCTGAAACCACACGGCGTCCATGCCCAGCCCGCGCGCCGCGTCACAGTTGATCTCGATGTCGTCGACGAACAGGGCCCGGCCGGCCTGCACCCCGAGACCCTCGAGCGTCAACTCGTAGATCCGCGGCTCGGGCTTGCGCGAGCCGACGAACGCCGAGTCGATGACCAGATCGAAGATCTCGTCGACAGGGAGCTTGGCTCGCCACAGGGGCTCCCATTCCCGGACGTTGTTGGTGCAGATGGCCATCCGGTAGCCACGGGCCCGCAGCTCGCGCATGTACTCGATCATCGAGTCGTTGGGGTGGAGGTGCTCGAAGTAGCGCTCGCTGAACCCGTGCAGGGTCACCTCCCGGCCGACCAGGCGGGTCAGCTCCTGCTCGAGCGCACTCAAGAAGGCGACCTCGCTCATCCGTCCGGTTTCCAGCTCGAACAGCGGATTGGCCCCCTCCCGCACCGCCACGGCGCCCATCGCCTGGCCGAGCTGCTCCAGCGAGATCCCCGAGGCCTCCTGGAATTTCAAGAACGACCCGAGCAGCGGCGACGTCAGGACGCCACCGAAGTCGCTGACCACTGCGTCGAACCGGTTCATCGCGTACGCATCAGCAGGTATACCCCGCCGCCCTCACGCCCGCGGCTGTGCCACAGCAGCGGCCCTGCATACAGCTCGAGATCACCAACCGTCTCCCGTGCGCCCGCCGCCACGGCCTCGCCGGCCGCGCGGACCGGATACTGGGTCGCCTCGTCTTCACCGGCGAGCCACAGTTCGAGGCCGACGCGCCAGGGGTCGCCGGTGGCCGTGTAGGTGGTCGACAGTCGCGGATCCTCGACCTCGCTCCCGCCTCCATCCTCGAGCACCGCGGCCAGCACGACGTCGTGATCATGGCCGCGCCGGCGCCGCGGCCGCAGAGCGGTGAGGGCGATCCCCTCCGCGGGCTCGAAGTAGGCGGAGACGTCGCGGAGAGAGTCCAGTTCGGTGACGGCCACAGCGGCGCGGACCGAGCGCCGCCCGAGCGCGTCGAGCTCACGCTCCTCGTCACCGACGGCGATGCGACCCTGAACCCGGCACAGCTGATCGAAGCCCTCCGGCGACGCGGAGGCGACCGGGTCGCCGAGTCCGTCGATGGTCAGCTGGGCGCCGGGGGCGCTCACCCTCCACGGCTCGTTGGGCGAGCTTCCGGTGAGCTCGGCTCCAGAGCCCGGAAAGACCAGCACCGCCGGTCCCTCGCCCACGGCCAGAAATGATCCCTCTCCGGCACAGGCGGCACCCCAGATGCCGCCCGGCGAGCCGGCGAACGTCACCGTTCGCAGTTGCTGCTCGGTGACTGGGCTCATGGGCGCAGCCGGGGCTGCTCGACGTCGCGCGCGGTCGCGTCGACGTCATAGGGGCGGCGGCCGCCACGGGCGCTGCGCACGACGATCCTGCTCTGGAGACCGCGGAGGACGAGCGGGCGCAGGATGCCCCGCGTCGGTGGAATCAGCAGCGCCAGTCCGAATACATCGGTGATGAAGCCGGGGACCATGAGCAGCAGCCCACCGAGCAGGATGAGCATCCCGTCGAGCACCTCGCGGGCCGGCGCGCGGCGTTCGGCCACCGCGGTCCGCAGGCGCTCCCATGCCGCCGAGCCCTGCGAGCGCAGCGCCCACCACCCGGCCGGCACGGCCAGGATCAGCAACAGGATCGTCGCCGGGACGCCGATCATGCCGGCGACCTGGATCGCCACGAAGATCTCGGCGATCGGCCAGGCGATGAGGAGGGCTAGCCACATACCTCAAGGCTACTGAGGTGCGGGGCTCGCGCCGGCGACGCGGCGCGCTAGGCCAGCGCAGGCGAGGTTCCGTCGAACCGGACGCCGGGCAGTCGATCGAGCCCCACCATCTCGATCAGGCTGCGAACCTGAGGCTGTGGCCGGTGTAGCAGGATCGCCCGGCCGCGAGCCCGCAGCCGCCGCGAGAGCATCGCCAGATCGAGCATCAGCGAGGTGTCGGCGAAGGCCAGCCCGCTCAGGTCGACGACGACGTCGCCCTGAGCGCGCAGCGCACGAATCAGCGCCTGTCGCCGAAGCCCCTGCGTCGTTCTGTCCTCGTCACCACTGCATCGCAGGGTGGGGGGCTCTTGATCGAAATCGACGATGGGATGCAACTTACCGAATTCAGGCAGACGGTTCCAGTGTGAAGCGGAAGCGTCGTCTAGACTCGGGTCGATGGTCAGCGTGGAAGATGTGACCGAGGCGCTCCGCGATGTCATCGACCCCGAGCTCGGGCTCGATTTCGTGGAGCTTGGATTGATCTACGACGTGGCGGTCGAGGACCCCGGCACCGTCAAGGTGATCTACACCCTCACGAGTCCCGGATGTCCGATCGGGCCCCAGGTCTCCGAGCAGATCGCGGAGTTCGTCGGTGAGCTCGACGGTGTGGTCGACGTGCAGCCAACGATGACCTTCTCACCGCCGTGGACTCCTGAGCGCATGAGCGAAGACGCCAAGTTCGCTCTCGGCTTCTGAGCCCGCGTCTCTGAGCACCACCGCGAGCATCCCGCGCACGCGGGGCCGGGGCGGTTCAGCCTTTGGCGGCCGCGCTACCGAGCTCGCCCGCTCCGCCAAGCTCGCGGTCGAGGTCGATGGCGCGAATCTCGTGCTCGCCGGGGAGCTTGGCCAACACCGACGCGACGATCTGCTTGACGTCGCGCTCCTCGTGGCCGAGATCGTCGAACAGCGACTTCAGCGCCGTGTGGACGATCTTGAGTTGAGCCGCGGTGAGCTCGAGCCGATACGCCGTCTCGCCAGGCTTGATCAGGTCGCTGTCCATGCCCTCAGAACGGTACTCGGGCCACCCGACGACGGCAAGTTTGCGGGGGTGACGATCCGACGCCGTCTCTCGATGGGGGGCTCAGTCCTCCGAGCGCTTGCGCTGCGGATGCGAGCCTCGTGTCCGCTTGGCGCGCATGTCCGCCGACGGGCCCCGCTTCGACCGGGCTCGCGTCGTCGGCACGATCGGGGCCGGGCTCCCGCTGCGGGTCGCCGGCTCGCTGCGCCGCCGCGAGGGTGCCGCCGACTCACCGCGCGCGGCGGTGAGCAACTCCTGCAGTGCCGCGTCGATCCCGTCGGCGATCACGTCGATGTCCGGCAGCGCGTCGTAATCCCCGAGCAGTCCGTACTCGACCCGGCCGTTGTAGGACATGATCGCGACGGCGAGGGCGTGGTTCTCGGGCAGGAACGCGAGGGGGAACAGGTCGCGCAGCTCGCGGCCGAGCACGTAGAGCGGCAGCTGCGGCCCCGGGATGTTGGTCACGAGCAGGTTGAACAGGCGCGTCGAGAAGTTGAGCCGCGAGGCCTGGGCGAGGATCGTCGGCGGCGCGAGGTTGTTCACGGCGGCGAGCGTTGCCGCTCCGACCGCCTGCTTTGACTCCTTCAGGCCGTCCATCGCCTTCTTGACGACGCGCAGCCGCGCCACCGGCTCGGAGATGTACACCGGCAGCGGCGCGCGCATCGCCGTGAGCTGATTCCCCAGCGACCCGCGCTGCTCCTCGGTGCGGACGGAGACGGGGACGAGCGCCCGCATCTCGAGACCCTCGGTCCGGATCCCGCGCGCGTGCAGCCAGTCGGCCAGCGCACCCGAGACGACGGTCAGCACCACATCGTTCACCGTGCCCCCCAGCGCGTTCTTGACCTCCTTGTAGTCCGCGAGCTCCTGACGGACGACGGCGAATCGACGATGGGGGCCGATCTCGACGTTAAGCGGTGTCTCGGGCGCCGGGTTGAGGCCGGCCCAGACGATCTCGCCGAGGCCTTCGGCGGCGTCACGGATGACGGCGAATGAGGTGCCGGGCCGCGTCGCGGCGCCGATTGCTCGGGACACGATCTCCGCGGTCGCGTTGACCGCGCCTCGGACCCCCGCCGCGACGAGCTCCGCTGCCGAGGGCTCGGGCTTCGGCTGCCACGGCTCGAGCTCGGCGCTGGGAGGCGCCGGCTCCCGCTCGAGGTCGAACAGCACGGTGGCGAGGTCGACGCCGGAGACCCCGTCGACGAGAGCATGATGGGTCTTGAAGATCAGCGCGAAGCGATCGCTCTCGAGACCCTCGACCAGCCAGCTCTCCCACAGCGGCTTGGAGCGGTCGAGCTGCTGGGAGTCGATTCGCGCCACGAGCCGCAGGAGCTGCTGCTCGCTCCCCGGCGAGGGCAGCGCGGCGTGACGGACGTGGTATTCGAGATTGAAGCTCGGGTCATCAACCCACAGCGGCCGTCCGGTCTCGAGCGGTGGCGTGCTCAGCTTCTGGCGATACCGGGGGACGAGATGCAAGCGGCCGCGCACGTGGTCCAGGTAGTCCTGGAAGCGCGGCGGCGGTCCGTCGAAGATCAGCACCCCGCCGATGTGCATGTGCGACGCGGAGCCCTCCTGGTGCAGGAACGAGGCATCGATCGAGGTCAGGCGGTCGAGATGTTGCTGAGTCATCGGCGTGGCCTACAGCCTACCCCCCCTTTAATCATGGACCTGGCTGGACCCGCCGCCGAGGGCACGATACGGTCCGGCCATGCCGTGGGACTTCTCAACTGACCCTGACTTCCAGGCCAAGCTCGACTGGATGGCGGACTTCGTCCGTGCGAACATCTGGCCGCTCGAAACGCTGCTCGGCGAGCTCGGGTGGGAGGGATTGATGGCCGCCGTCCGTCCGCTGCAGGAGGAGGTGAGGGCCCAGGGGCTGTGGGCGGCGCACCTCGAGCCTGAGCTCGGTGGGCAGGGGTACGGCCAGGTCAAGCTCGGGCTCATGCACGAGATCCTCGGCACCACGCCGATCGCGCCGCTCGTGTTCGGCAACGCGGCGCCGGATTCGGGCAACTCCGAGATCCTCGCGCTGGCCGGCACCCCGGAGCAGAAGGACCGCTACCTGCACCCGCTGCTCGCCGGCGAGGTGAAGTCCGCCTTCAGCATGACCGAACCGCACACGGCCGGCTCTGACCCGACGCTGCTGAAGACCGCGGCGGTCCGGGACGGCGAGCACTGGGTCATCAACGGCCACAAGTGGTTCTCCTCCAACGGCTCGATCGCCGACTTCCTCATCGTGATGGCCGTCACCGACCCCGAGGCGCGGCCTCACCAGCAAGCCTCGATGTTCATCGTCGACGCCGACACGCCCGGAGTCAACATCGTCCGGGACGTCGCCACGATGGAGCATCCGTACGACAGCTTCGGGCTGTACGGCAACCACGCCGAGATCCTCTACGAGGACGTGCGGGTGCCGGCCGGTGCTCTGCTCGGCGCGCAGGGGGCGGGCTTCCTCATCGCCCAGCAACGGCTCTACCCGGGGCGCATCCACCACTGCATGCGCTGGCTCGGGGTCGGGCGGCGCGCCTTCGACATGCTCTGCGAGCGCTCGCTCTACCGCCACGCCCACGGTTCGACGCTCTCGAAGCACCAGAGCGTCCAGAACTGGATCGCCGACTCGGCGGCCGAGATGCAGGCGGCGCGGCTGATGACGCTCCACGCGGCCTGGAAGATGGATACCGAGGGCGTGCTCGCGGCGCGTCAGGACATCGCCATGATCAAGTACTTCGGCGCCCAGGTGCTCCACGAGGTCATCGATCGCTCGCTCCAGGCGCACGGCGCGCTCGGCTACTCGACCGATCTGCCGCTCGAGGCGATGTATCGCTTCGCCCGCGCCGCCCGCATCTACGACGGCCCCGACGAGGTCCACCGCTCCTCGGTCGCTCGCCAGGTGCTGCGCGGCTACGAGGCACCGGCCGACGGCGTGCCCACCGAGCACGTCCCGAGCCGCCGCGACGCGGCGCGACGGCAGTTCGCCGAACTGCTGGAGACGGTCACTGCCAACGACTAGGTGAAACGCCCGCCGGGCGCTGGCTGACACCTCCTACACTGTGGCTCATGGGTGAAGCGCCGGACACGCTGCTGCTGGCCGCACCGCGCGGGTATTGCGCGGGCGTCGACCGTGCCGTGCAGACGGTCGAGCGGGCCCTCGAGCTGTACGGGGCTCCGGTCTACGTCCGCAAGGAGATCGTCCACAACAAGCACGTGGTCGAACAACTGCGCGCCCGCGGAGCCGTGTTCGTCGAATCCGAGACGGAGGTGCCGGAGGGCGCCACCGTGGTCTTCTCCGCCCATGGCGTTGCGCCCAGCGTCCACGCCAACGCCGCCGAGCGCAGCCTGCACACGATTGACGCCACCTGCCCGCTGGTGACCAAGGTGCACGTCGAAGCCAAGAAGTTCGCCGCCGACGGCTACACGATCGTCCTCGTCGGCCATGCCGGCCACGAGGAGGTCGAGGGCACAATGGGCGAGGCGCCGGCGCACATCGTGCTGATCGAGAACGAAGCGGATGTCGACCGGCTCGAGGTCGAGGACCCGCGCAAGGTCGCCTACATCTCCCAGACGACCCTGTCGGTCGACGAGACCCGCGCCATCATCGCGCGGTTGCGTGAGCGCTTTCCGGCGATCACCGGGCCTCGCACCGACGACATCTGTTACGCCACCACCAATCGCCAGGCAGCTGTCAAGCAGCTCGCTCGTCAGTGCGATCTCGTGCTGGTCATCGGTTCGCGCAACTCGTCCAACTCCAACCGGTTGGTCGAGGTGGCGCGCGAACACGGCGCCGAGTCGCACCTGATCGACAACGAGGCACAGGTCCAGGAGGAGTGGCTGACCGGCAAGCGCGTGGTCGGCATCACCTCGGGGGCCAGCGCGCCCGAGGAGCTCGTCCAGCGGCTCGTGGCCTTCTTCTGGGAGCGCGGCACCAAGGACGTGCGGGAGCTCGAGGTCATCCAGGAAGACGTCCGCTTCATGCTCCCCAAGGTCATCCGCCAGGCCATGGCGGGCGCCTCGGCCTAGACAGGACTCCCGCGGCTGCGCACGCTGGTCGTCTCCGACCTGCACCTCGGGGCGCGCAAGGGGCGCGCCCTGCTCCGCGAGCGCGCTGTGCTCGGGCCGCTGCTCGACGCTCTCGGACATGTCGACCGGCTCGTGCTGCTCGGCGATGTGATCGAGCTCCGCCAGGGGCCGGCCCGCGACGCCCTGGCGGTGGCCCGCCCGGTGCTCGAGGCGATCGCCGCGGCGCTCCCGGCCGAGGGCACCGTCGTGCTGGTGCCCGGCAACCACGATCATCAGCTGCTCGGGGCCTGGCTCGAGCGTCGTGCCCGCGACGTCCCGCCACCGCCGCTCGGGCTCCAGAGAGCGGTCGACTGGCACGAGGGCGAGATGCTGGCGAGTGCGGCCGGCTGGCTGGCGCCCCATGAGCTGTCGGTCGCCTATCCCGGCGTCTGGCTGCGCGGCGACGTCTACGCGATGCACGGGCACTACGCGGATCGGCACACGACCGTCCCGATGTTCGAGCGGCTCGGCGCGGGTGCGATGGCGCGCCTCCTCGGCGACACCCCGGCCGGCGACGACGCGACCGAGCGCTACGAGGCCATCCTGGCCCCGATCTACGCCTGGCTGTATGCGATGGCCCAGCACGGCGACACCGCCGTCGGCCGCAGCTCGCACGGCGCCTCCGCGCGGGCGTGGCGGGCGCTGGCCGGCGGACACCGCGGCGGCTGGCGGCGCAGGCTGATGCGTGCCGCGGCCGGTGCCGCGTTTCCGGTCGGCATCGACGCCCTCAACCGCGCCGGCCTCGGGCCGCTGCGCACCGACCTCTCGGGCGCCGCGCTGACGCGTTCAGCGCTTGTCGCCGTGGGACAGGTGCTGAGCCGTCTGGAGGTCGACGCCAAGTACGTGATCTTCGGCCACACGCATCGGGCCGGTCCGCTGCCGGCGGATGACCCGGCAGAGTGGCGCGCCTGCACCGGCGCCCAGCTGCTCAACTCCGGCAGCTGGGTCGATGAGCCGTCGTTCCTCGGGCCCCGCCCAGGCGAGAGCCCGTACCGGCCCGGGTTCTCCGTGCGCCTCGGCGCGAGCGGTCCTCCAGAGCTGGTGAACCTGCTCGACGGTCAGCCGGCGAGGCCCGGGGTGAAGCAGACCCCGTAGCACTTGACGCCGTCACCGAGCTCGAGTTCGAGCTCGCCGGTGATGCTGCGCTCATGGGCGATGAGCTCGTAGCAGCCGGGGTGATCGACGGTGACGGTGCGCCCGTTGACGGTCACGGTGCCCTCGCCGTCGAGCACCGCCCATACGCCGCCCGCCCGGTAGGGGCCGCTGTAGGGACCGGGGACGTCCTGGCTCTGGGGCTCGAGCAGCGCACCGGGGACGTCCTCGGGCCGGACCGGCGCCACCGTATCCCGCTCGATGCCCAGCAGCTCCTGGACCGCCCGTTCGGTGTCCTCGTAGCCGCCCTCACCGACGTGGTAGTCGAACAGGATGCCCTCCTGGTTGAACAGGTAGCGCGACGGCCAGCCCTGGATCCCATAGAGCTTCCAGATCTCGAACTCGGCGTCCACGACGACGGGGTAGGGGATATTCAGCCGTGCCACGGCGCTGCCCACCGCCTCGGGGTCGCTCGAGGGCGGGAAGCCGGAGGCGTGCACTCCGATCACCCGCAGCCCGAACGGCTCGTAGCGCTCGTGCCACGCCCGGAGGTAGGGCAGCGTGCGCATTGAGTTCGCCCGGCAGAAGTCCCAGAACTCGACCAACACCGGCCGCCCGCGCTGCTGGTCCATCCGGATCATGCCGGTGTTGATCCAAGTCAGCTTAAGCGGAAACGGCGGAGCCTGGATGTGATCCACTGGGGCGCGCATCGGGCGGCGATGGTAGGGAAGCGCTGGCGTGGGTGGGATCCACGCCACCCCCACCGCCACCCCCACCGCCACCGCCTTACGGCTCGACCAACCCCCGCCGGATCGCGTAGCGAACCAGCTCGACGCGGTCGCGCATGCCCAGCTTGCGCAGCACGTTGCCGCGGTGCGACTCGACGGTCTTCTCCGAAAGGTGGAGGATCTCGGCGATCTGGGCATTGGTGTACGCCTCGGCGATCAGCTTGACCACCTCCTCCTCGCGGCCGGTGAGCGGGATCGTCGGCCCATTCGAGCCGTCGGCCATCCACTGGCGGATGATCGAGCGCTCGGCCGCGTTGGTGAGGAAGGCCTCGCCGCGCCCCACCGCGCGAACCGCGCCGACGAGATCCTGGTCGGCCTCCCGCTTCAGCACGTACCCCGACGCGCCCGCCTTGAGGGCCTCGAACAGGTAGTGCTCGTCGTCGTGCATCGAGAGGATCAGCACGCGCGCGTCGGGCAGGTGCGAGCGGATCTCCCGCGCGGCCTGCAGGCCGGTCATCCGCGGCATGCTCACATCGAGGATGCAGAGGTTCGGCCGCGACGCGAGGGCCTGCTGGACGGCCTCGATGCCGTCCTCGGCCTCCGCGACGACCTCGAGGTCATGCTGGCGTTCGAGCAGCAGGCGGATGCCCGACCGGACGATGCCGTGGTCATCGGCGACAAGGATTCTCAGTGCGGTCATTCGATGGTCAACTCCACTCTCGTACCTTCTCCGTCTGCGGACCAGATCACCAACCGGCCGCCCGCGAGCAGCGCGCGCTCGCGCATGCCGGTCAGGCCCAGCCCTCCGGCCCGGGGGTTGCTGAACCCCCGGCCGTCGTCGCTGATCCGCAACACCGTGCGGCCGATGAACGACAGCTCCACCTCGACGACGCTGGCCTCGGCGTGCTGGACGATGTTGGACAGGCTCTCCTGGGTGACCCGATAGATCACCAGCTGCTGCTCGGGGCTCAATCTCGGGTGCGGCCCGCGAGCGTTGAAGGTTGCGTTGATCTTGGTCTGCTCGGCGAAGTCCCGGACCTGACTGTGCAGAGCCGGGATCAGCCCATGGTCGTCGAGCAGGGCGGGGCGCAACTGGCGCGCCAAGGCCAGCAGCTCCTCCATCGCTCGGGTGGAGAGCCGCTTCGTCTCGGTCAGCTCGCGCTTGAGGTTGGGCGGCGCGTGCTCGATCGAGGCCTGGAGCCGGAGCGAGACCGCGGTGAGCGCCTGGTTGACCTCGTCGTGAAGATCCTGGGCGATCCGCCGGCGCTCGCGCTCCTGGGCACGGATCGCCGCGCGCCCGGCCTCGCGCCGCTCGATCTCGAGCCGCGAGATCATCCGGCTGAACGCGTTCTCGAGCCTGAGCACCTCGATGCTGTCGCCCCGGTGTCGGGATAGCGGCACGGGATGCGGGTTGGCCAGGTCAATCTGCTCCATTGCCGAGATCATCTGGTCGAGCGGGGCGAACCGGCGCCGCAACAGCAGCCAGTTGCCGAGGAGCGTGGCCACGACGGCCAGGCCGAGCACGAGCACCTCCCGGCCGCGGATCACGTTCGCGGGCTGGACGTCCACGGCGATCGTCGCGACGAGCACCGTCACCGCGATAAGGAGCAGGTTCACTGCCAGAACCTGAGCCAGGAGAGGTCGCGACTTCATGTCGTCCATGGGGCCGGAAGAGGGAAATGGAGCGTCTGCAACCAAGATGGGGTCTAAACCCGATATCGGCGCAAACGCGCATGACCGATAATCCTGTTGCGAGCCCCTCTGGACTTCTCAACGACAGCATCGGGCGAGGGGCCCGCGATTTGGATTGGGTCAGGCTTGGCGGGGCGCCCCGGGAGGGGCGCCCCGCAGCCATTTCGGTCCCCGCCCTCCATCTCGCCAGCCGTGAAAACCCTCGCTATACTTTGGGAAGCATTGAATTCTGACCGCTTTTAGGAGTTTTACGATGAGCCCGTCCGGAGCTGAGGTTCTCCGCCAGATCAAGACTCGGATCGCCGAGGTCGATCCGGCGACCGTGCGCGAGCAGGTCTCCAACGGCGCCGTCGTCGTCGATGTTCGCGAAGCCGAGGAATGGTCAGCCGGTCACATCCCCGGTGCCAAGCATGTGCCCAAGAGTTACCTCGAGACGAGAATCGAAGGCGCCGCACCGGATCGCGACCAGCACGTGATCCTCTACTGCCAGTCCGCCAACCGCTCGGCCTGGGCGGCTCGCACGCTGATCGAGGATCTCGGCTACACGAACGTCGAGCACATGACCGGCGGCTTCACGTTGTGGAAGGACCGCGGCTATGAGGTCGAGGCGCCGCGGACGCTCACTGCCGAGCAGCGCGAGCGCTACTCCCGCCACCTGCTCCTCCCGGAGGTCGGGATCGAGGGCCAGCAGAAGCTGCTCGACGCCAAGGTCCTCCTCCTGGGCGCCGGCGGGCTCGGATCTCCCACCGCGCTCTACCTGGCCGCCGCCGGCGTCGGAACGCTCGGCATCGTCGACAACGACACCGTCGACCTCTCGAATCTGCAGCGCCAGGTGATCCACTCCAGCGAGCGGATCGGCGTGCCGAAGGTCGATTCCGCCGAGGAGACGATCCGCGCGCTCAACCCCGACGTGCACGTCAACAAGTACGCCCTGCGGCTGGGGCCCGAGAACATCATGGACATCCTGCCCGGCTACGACGTGGTGGTCGACGGCCTGGACAACTTCCCGACCCGGTACCTGCTCAACGACGCCTCGGTGCGGCTTGGCATTCCGGTCGTCTCGGCCGCGATCCTCGGCTTCGAGGGTCAGCTGTCGGTCTTCAGGCCCTACGACGGTCCGTGCTACCGCTGCCTCTTCCCGGTGCCGCCGCCGGCCGAGCTGGCCCCCTCGTGCGGCGCCAACGGCGTCCTCGGCGTGCTGCCGGGCACGATGGGCCTGCTCCAGGCCACCGAGGTGATCAAACTGATCCTGGGCGAGGGCGACGTGCTCATCGGCCGGCTGCTCATGTACGACGCGCTCTCCGCCCGCTTCACCGAGGTCAAGGTCCGTCGCGATCCCGAGTGCCCGATCTGCTCGCGCGAGCCCGACGCGATCTCCGACGAGGAGATGGGCTTCTTCCCAGACTACGAAGCGTTCTGCGCCGGCGCGCACTAGGGTTCCCGAGATGGCCACCGTGCGCATACCTCCGGTGCTTCGCCCTGCCGTCGGCGGCGAGAAGGAGCTGACCGCGCGGGGCGCGTCGGTCGGCGAGATTCTCGGCGCCGTCGCCGAGCAGCACCCTGAAACCCAGACGCAGCTGTTCGCCCCCGACGGCGGACTGAACCGCTACGTCAACGTCTATCTCAATGACGAGGACGTGCGCGTCCTCGACGGACTCGACACGGCGGTCGGCGAGAGCGACACGCTCGTCATCCTGCCTGCGATGGCGGGTGGCGCGGGCTGAGCGGCCGGGCCGTCTCTCCACGCTACACTTCGTAAAGCAATGGCGGTCGAGCGCCTTCAGAACAAGCCCTGCGGGGGCCGTTACGGAGACATCGTCCAGGCGATCGGTCACACGCCGCTGGTCGAGCTCAGGCGCCTCAGCCCCAAGCCCGGCGTGCGGATCTGGGCCAAACTCGAGTCTCACAACCCGACCGGCTCGGTCAAGGATCGCGTCGCACGCTCGCTGATTGAGGACGCTGAGGAGCGGCATCTGATCCAGCCCGGACAGACGATCCTCGAGCCGACCTCAGGCAACACGGGGATCTCGCTGGCGATGATCTGCGGGCGCAAGGGCTACCCGCTCAAGGTCGTGATGCCGGAGAACGTCACACCCGAGCGCACTCAGCTGCTGCGGATGTACGGCGCCGAGATCGTCTACTCCGAGGGCGCGAAGGGATCCAACGGCGCGGTCGAGCTGGCTCTCGACATGGCGCAGTCGGACGCCTCGTACTACATGCCCTACCAGTACGGCAACCAGGCCAACCCGCTCGCCCATTACAACGGCACCGCGCTGGAGATCCTTGAGGAGCTCGACGAGGTCGCCGCCTTCGTGGCCGGCCTCGGCACCGGCGGAACGCTGATGGGCAACGGGCGCCGGCTCAAGGAGGAGCTCGGCGATCAGGTCAAGATCGTCGCCGCCGAGCCGATGCAGGGCGAGCCCGTGCAGGGCCTGCGCAGCCTCGAGGACGGCTTCATCCCGCCGATCATCGATCTGTCGCTGCTGGACCGCAAGATCTTCGTCACCAACACCGACGCGATCGTCTTCACCCGCAAGCTCCTCGACGAGGAGCGCATCTTCGCCGGCGTGTCCTCGGGCGCGATCGCGCGGATTGCGGTGCGCATCGCCGGCGAGCTCGACGAGGGCAACGTCGTCTTCATCGTCGCCGACGACGGCTGGAAGTACCTCTCCTCCGGGATCTACACCCGGCCCGCGGAGGAGATCGAGAATTTGGACGCCACCGTCTGGTGGTGAACACGGCGCCGCGCGCGACGAGGCGCGGACTTCTCGGCGCCTCCGGAGCGACGCTCCTTGCCGCCGGCGGCGCGGTATCGGGCTGCGGGCGCACCTCACGCCGTCCCAAGGTCCATCGGATCCCGCCGGTCGCGCGGGCCGAGGATATTCACACGCTCAACGGCGCACTCGACCTCACGAATGAGGCGATCGCGGCGTACACGGCCGGCATCCCGCTGCTGGCCGGAACGGCGCACAGCGCGGCCAAGCACTTTCTGGACCAGGAGCTCAGCCATGCCGGCGAGCTGTTCGGGCTGGTGAAGCAGGCCGGCGGAAAGCCAGTGAAGCCCGCCGCCAGCTATGACCTCGGGCACCCAAGCCGGCAGAGCGACGTGCTGCACCTGCTGCTCGGGCTCGAGCTCGAGCAGATCAACGGGTATCTCGCCGCAATCCCGCGTCTCGCGCCCGGCCAGGTGCGGGCGGCGGTTGCGGCGATCCTGGCCAACGACGCCCAGCATGTCGCCGTTCTGCGCCAGACGCTCGGCGTCCCGCCCCTCAGAGGCCCCCTTGTCACCGGCGCCGGATGATCCTCCGCTGGGTTTCAACGGTGAGCGGACCCGGCGGGGCCTGCTGTCCGGAGCCCTCATCGCGGTCGGCCTCGGGGTGGCGCACGCCACGCCGGCGAGGGCGGCCACGGCACCGAGCGCGCCGACCGACCAGGAGCTCCTGGCCGGGCTCCTGAAGGTCGAGCAGCTGATCGCGGCGGTCTACGGACGGGTCCTCGCCGGCGGCCGGCTGACGCCGCGTGCGCGGCGGCTGGCCCGAACCGTGCTCCGGCAGGAGCATGCCCATGCCGCGACCCTGGCCGCCGAGCTGGCGGTGTTCGGCGGAGCGCCGCCGGCGCCTCCGGCCGGCCCGGCGCAGCTCGACGCTCAGCTTGCGCGCCACCACATCTCGATCAGCGTGACCGGCCTTGAGACCGAGAAGCAGGCGCTCCAGCTTCTGACCCAGGTCGAGAGCGTCGCCGAGGGCGCGTACTTCGGCGCTATGTCGAAGCTGAGCGAGCCGCGGCTGCAGACGCTGGCAGCCGAAATCCTGGCCAGCGAGGCCCAGCACTTCACCCTCGTCGCGGAGATCCTCCACCCACGCGACGCGGGCTTTTCCAGGACCGTTCCCGACGCCTTCGTCCAGGGCCGCAAATAGGGCTGCTGGTAGCCTCGCCACCGATGCGGATCTCACGCGAGCACTACGACGAGATGATCGCCCACGCGCGCGAGCAGGCGCCGAACGAGTGCTGCGGGATGGTCGCCTCCCGGGACTCCGAGGTCGTGCGGGTCTACCGCACGACGAATGTCGAGGCGAGTCCATTCCGGTTCGTCATCGATGGTCGGGAGCAGTACGAGATCTACACGGAGATCGAGGATTCCGACCTTGAGCTCGGCGCGATCTACCATTCCCATACCCGCAGCGAGCCCCGGCCCTCGCAGACCGATGTCAACTTCTCCAAGGCCTGGCCAGGGGTTCTGTGGATCATCGTCGGCGTCGCCGGCGACGAGGTCGAGGTGCGCACCTGGCGCATTGAGGACGGCAGGGTGAGCGAGGCCGAGCTCACCGTCGCCTAAGTTGCCCTCGGCCGGCGCAGAGCTTCGCTGTCCCAGCTGCGGTGCGGTGCAGGGGCCCGAGGAGCGGTTCTGTCCCCGGTGCGGAACGCCGCTGATCCTCGAGCAGGAGCCGCCGGCCTCCGTCTCTGAGCGCCACCAGCGCGCGCGCAAGGTCAAGCCACAGCTCGCCGAGGGACCCTTGGTGCGGGTGGCCGGGGCGCGCAACCAGGCTGAGGGCGAGTTCATCCAGGGCATGCTGCTCGAGGAGGGGGTTCCCAGCCTGCTGCGGCGCAGCGCCGGCTTTGATGTGCCCGACTTCCTCGCCGCCGGCCCGCGTGATGTTATGGTCCCGCAGTCGGGAGTGGCGGCGGCGCGAGAGGTGTTGCTCCAAGCCGAGCTGATCTCGTCCGAGCGCAGCGGGCCGGTGATCGCGCCCGGACGCCTGGCGGCGGGGTTGCTGATCGCGCTCGCGGTCGGGGTGTTGATCGTGTGGCTGCTCAGCCAGGCCGTGCATTAGTCGCATCGCGGATCAGCTCGCGCTGCGCCGCGGGTGCCTATCTCCGCGGGGACTGAGCCGACCTGGCGCTGGCCAGCCGCGACAGGTGCGAGCGCCAGGCGCCCTCGGTGTGGACCAGTGGGCGGTCGCCGAACGCCTTGCTCAGCGCGGCGCGCGAGCCCTGCGGGTGCAGCCGCGTGGCGAACTGAGCCGCGGCCCGCTCACCCTCCTCGCGGACCAGCAGATCGATCACTGTGCCGCCGAGCAGGGTCGCGTCGCGGATCCCGGGCGGGAAGCTCGGCCGGCCGCCCTCCCGCATCCGTCGGGCGATGGCAGGGCGGGCGTGATCGGTCTGGCCGGCGAACCAGCGCGCGGAGCCCTCGAGCAGCCAGGCCCACCTGGTCTGGGCGATCACGGTCGCCGGCCATCGCCGCGGCAGATCGCGATTGTTCTCCACGATCACACGCCGGGCGTAGAGCGCGGCCGCTGTGAGCTCGAGCATCTCGGCCGAGCCCGGGACGTTCGAGGCGCGCTCGCGCAGGGCGGAGGGCACGAGCACGTGGAGTTCCTCTCCACCCGCCCAACCGGCGACGTAGCGGCGGGCGGCCGGCGCGGTGGCCAGACGCTGAAGCGGAAGCAGAGGGTTGGACAGCGTCAGCGACAGGCTGTCGCGGTGCAGCACGACGGTGAGGTCGGCGACCGTGTGCGGGAACAGCGCGTCCAGCCGCTCGCGGGTTCGCTCGAGCGAACCGAGCGTGCGGTCCGCACCGTCCGCATCGGCCTCATCATGCCTCGCACGAAACGAGAGCGAGACAGACTCGACCCAGGCCATTGCGCCAGATCCGGCGAGCGCACCGGCCGCCGGATGCTCGCTCGTGCCTCAGACCAGTACCGGCTGGCGGTCGGAGGCGATCGAGGCGATCTCCTCCGCGGCCCGCTCGAACTCGTCGTCGGAAAGAACCGGCGTGCCCTCGAACGGGAGGTCGCGCGTCAGCTCAATCCAGGATCGGCAGCCGGAGTACTCGTCACGCACCTTGACGGTGACGGGGCGCGGGATCCGATAGGTACGCAGCAGGATCACGTGCAGGGGATGGCGACGCTTCCAGGCCAGCCGCTTCTCGGCGTAGTCGGGCGTCCAGACGTAGAACGGCGACAGCGCGTCGACGGCGCGACGATCGGTGACGGTGAAGTGAGCCGCAACCTCGGCCCAGGCGCGGATCCGCACCCGGTCGGGCTGGGCGATATCGCCGTCGCGCAGGAGCGCGCCGTGCGGCGGCTCGCCGTCGCTCCAGACGCCCTCTTCGAGAGCGCGGGCGAGCTCGGGACGGTGCGACTCACGCACCAGGTCCGAGCGCTGATGGTCGAACGTGGGGTAGAGGAAGAAACGCTCGTAATCGAGCTTGAAATGCTTGTCGGGCTCGCGAATTCCGCCTTTGCGGAGTGTGAGGAGCTGCTCGCCTTCGGCGAGAGCCCGCACGGTCACGGCCCATTCTTTGAAAGCAATCGGCATGTATTCGGTGTGGGGGGGAGACGGGGGCTTAACGAATCAGGTCCCCGGCGCGCAGCAAGTGCAACGGCGGCAGCGGGGACGGCTCATTCTACGTGACGACTTCGGAAATGCAAAATGTCCCTGCAAATGAAGGGAATCCGTTAGCTACACCGCTATAGCTTCGTTCCGGAGGCTCCCTCGAGCACCTCGACCAAGGCGGCGAAGTCGTCATCGCCGTACCCGAGCCCGCTGGCGGCGGACAGGATCTCCCGGGTCAGCGCCGCAAATGGGAACGGCGCTCCCACGGCCTGGCCCTCCTCCAGGCACAGCCGCACGTCCTTGAGCATGTGGTCGAGCTTGAACAGGGTCGTGTAGTCGTGTTCGCGCATCGGACCTGCCTTCAGCTCGAGCATCGTCGAGGCGCCCGATCCGGCCTGCATCACCGTCACGAGGGCATCGAGGTCGACCCCCGCGCGAGCGCCGACAACCAGCGCCTGCCCCACGGTGGCGGCGTTGACCGCGGCCACGGCGTTGTTGATCAGCTTGACCATCTGACCGTGACCGAGGGGGCCGGCGTGCACGATCAGGCTCCCCATCGCCTCGAGCAGCGGCTTGGCGGCGGCGAAGTCCGGTTTGCTGCCGCCTGCCATGATCGTCAGCGTGCCGTTCTCGGCCCGCGGCGCGGAGCCGGTGACCGGGGCGTCGACCATCCGGACGCCGCGCTCCAGCAGGCGCTCCGCTGTCGCAACCGTGGCGGCAGGTCCGATCGTCGAGCAGTCGATGCACAGGGTTCCGCTGCGGGCACCGCGAGCGGAACCCTCCTCGCCGAGCAGCACCTGCTCGACCTGGGCAGCGTCGACGACCATGGTGAGCACGAAGTCGCATCCGGCGGTGGCCTGGGCGGGGGTGGCGGCGACGGTGACCCCGGGGTGGCGCGAGGCGAACTCCTTGGCCTTCGCGGGGCTCCGGTTCCAGACGGTCAGGTCGTACCCAGCCGCGGCCACGTTCGCGGCCATCCGCGATCCCATGATCCCGAGCCCGAGGAATGCGACGCCGCCGCTCATGCCGCGGATGATGACGGTTTGCCGTGACCGCCACCCCCAGGGGTCTCGATCCGCAAGCGCTGACCCGCCGACAACGTCCCCGAGACCTTGGCCGGGAGCTCGCGGCCGTCGAGCAGGTTGTGCCCCGGCGCGCCTGGAGCGCCGCCCGCGCTGCCGGGCGGGGCGTGGCGGCGGCGCTCGGTCAGCAGCGAGAACCGCAGCTCCTTGAGCGCCTCGAGCTCCCGGATCACGCCATCGCCGCCGTGGTACTCGCCGCGGCCGCCGCTGCCCCGGCGCAGCTCATAACGGACCATGCGCAGCGGGAACTCGAGCTCGAGGGCCTCCACGGGCGTGTTCAGGGTGTTGGACATCGCCACGTGGATGCCGCTGGGGCCGTCGGCGTCGGGGCACGCCCCCTGACCGCCGCCGATCGTCTCGTAATAGACGATCTCCTCGGTGCCCAGGGTGAGGTTGTTCATCGTCCCCTGCCCTGACGCCCGGCCGAAGGCGGCGAGCACGACATCGGCAACTCGCGAGGAGGTCTCGACGTTGCCGCCGACCACCGCCGCCGGCGGCCTGGCGTTGAGCAGCGAGCCCTCCGGGGCGATCACGTCGATCGGGCGGTAGGCGCCGGCGGTGGGCGGGATGTCGGGGTCGGTGAGCACCCGGAGGGCGAAGTAACAGGCTGAGCGGGTCACCGCCAGCGGACAGTTGAGATTGCCCTCGTGTTGGGCGGCGCTGCCGCTGAAATCAAGCGTGAGCCGCTCCCCGCTCACCGTCGCCCGGAGGACGATCTCGAGGTCACCCTCCCGGGCCTCGAGCACATCACGCCCCTCACGGTCACCGTCGGGGAGCGCGGCGATGCATGCCCGAGTGCGCCGCTCGGAATAGTCGAGCACCTCGGCGAACGCGGCCCCGAGACGGTCCTCGCTCACCCGGGCGCACAGCTCCCACAGACGGCGGACGCCGACGCGGTTGGCGGCCAATTGCGCGCGCAGATCCGCTCGGCGCTGGGACGGCTGGCGCATCTGGGCGCTGAGGCTGGCGATCAGCTCCCCATCGAGGATCTGCGGTGCGATGACCACGCCCTCATCGGCCAGTGTGCGGCTGTCGGCCGGCATCGAGCCCGGGGTCGAGCCCCCGACGTCGGCGTGGTGAGCGCGGTTGGCCGCAAAGGCGATCGGGCCGCCGCCCGGCTGTGAGCCGAATACGGGAGTGATCACGGTGATGTCGGGGAGGTGGGTGCCGCCGCGATAGGGGTCGTTGAGCACCCACGAGCGTCCTGGGGCGTGCTCGCACTCGAGCACCGCCGCGACCGCGGCCGGCATCGCGCCGAGGTGGACGGGGATGTGCTCGGCCTGCATGACCATCTCGCCCGCGGCGGAGAACAGTGCCGTCGAGGCGTCCCGGCGCTCCTTGATGTTGGCCGAGTGCGCAGAGCGGATCAGCACCGCGCCCATCTCCTCGCAGATCGCATGCAGAGCGCCGGTGATGACCTGGAGCTCGACCGGATCGATCATGTGCGGTCTCCGGCGTCCGGCCCGCGCGTCAGGCGAATCGCCCCGCTGTCGTGCACCTCTGCCGACCAGCCAGGCGTGACCAGCACCGTGCTCTCCTCGAGCTCGACCACGCCCGGGGACGGAAGCTGCGTCCCGGGCGCGAGCTCGCCGCGGAGGACCTCGATCGTGGCCTCCTCGCCGGTCAGGTAGGCCCGCCGCGAGACGGCCGCGGTCTCACCGCCGGCGGTTCCGGCGGTCAGCGAGATCGTCGGGCCCGCCACCGTCGCGCTGACGCGGACGGTGACCAACTCGAGGACGCCGTACGGGTCGGCGTAACCGTAGCGCTCCTCGTGAACGGACTCGAAGGCGGCTCGCAGCTCGGTCGGCTCGGGTGTCGTGCCCGCCCGGATCGCCAGCTCGAACGACTGCCCCTGGTAGCGCAGCTCGTAGGTGGCCTGGAGCGCGGCCTCGGGTTCGCCGAGCTGCCCTCGGGCCCGTGCGCCGAGGCTGGCGACGATCTCGGCCACCGCCTCGCGGGTGAGGTCGGCTCCGCGCAGCAGTACGCTGCGTTGCACGTCGCGCCGGCGGGGTGAGATCACCAGCCCGAGGGCGGCGAGCACGCCAGAGGCCCGCGGGCAGATGATCGTGCCGATTCCGAGCTCCTCGGCGATCGCGGTGGCGTGCAGGGGTCCGGCGCCCCCGAACGCCAGCAGTGCGTACCCCCGCGGGTCGATGCCCCGTTGCACCGTCACCACCCTCAGTGCCCGCACCATCTCCGCGTTGGCGATGCGGATGATTCCCTGCGCGCAGTCCAGCGGCTCGAGGTCGAGCTCGGCGGCGAGTTGCCCCACCGCTGCCACCGCTGCGTCGCGGTCGAGCCGCACGCCGCCGGCCAGCGGCTCATCGGCCCCGAGATAGCCGAGCACCAGGTTGGCATCGGTCACGGTGGGCTCGGTGCCGCCCTGCCCGTAACAGGCGGGTCCGGGAACTGCTCCGGCGGAACGCGGTCCGACGCGCAGCGCGCCCCCGGCATCCCGCCAGGCGATCGAGCCGCCCCCGGCGCCGACGGTGTGGATGGCCAGCATTGGCAGGGCGAGCGGGCGACCGGCGACCTCCGCCGTGCCGCGTTCCTGGACGGTGCCATGGTCGATCACACAGACGTCGCAGGAGGTGCCGCCCATATCGAAGCACAGCGCGTTGGGAGCGCCCGCGGCACCGGCCGCAAACGCGGCCCCCGCGGCGCCGCCGGCGGGGCCGGAGAGGACGGTGAGCACGGCGTGAGCGGCAGCGGCGTCGAGGTCGATCAGGCCGCCGCTGGACTGCATGATCGCCGGCTCGGGGAGCCACTCGGTTCCGGCGCGGTCACGGAGGCGACGCAGGTAGTGGCCGAGCAGGGGGGAGAGGGCGGCGTCGACCTCGGTCGTGGCCGCGCGCTCGTATTCGCGGAAGGTCCCGACGACCTCGTGGGACAGGGAGATGTGCAGGTCCGGGAGCGCGTCCCGCAGCGCCGCCTGCACGGCCAGCTCGTGCTCGGGATGGCGGTAGGAGTGCAGGAGCACGACCGCGACGCTCTCGGGCGCGTGCGTCGCCACGTTGCGGGCGAGTTGGTGGGCCTCGGCGGGGTCAAGGTCGCGGATCGGGCCGTCTGGCGCCATTCGCTCGGGTGCGGGAAACCGCAATTCGGGAGGCACCAGCGGGCTCGGACGGCGCGCGCACAGCCGGTACAGCTCGGCGCGATTCTGGCGGCCGAGTTCGACCAGATCGGTGAAGCCCTCGGTTGCGATCAGCGCGGTCCGTGCGCCGCGGCCCTCGAGCAGCGCGTTGGTGGCCACGGTCATGCCGTGGGCGAGGCTCCGCACCTCGTTCGCCGGCCTGCCGGCCCGGCGTAACACGGCCCGGACGGCCGCGATCACCCCGACGGACTGGTCCTCGGGGGTGCTCGGGGTCTTGGCGGTGACGATCCGCCCGTCGACGGCCAGCACCGCGTCCGTGAAGGTTCCGCCGACATCGACGCCGAGGAGCATTGGTCGCGACGTTACTAAGAACCCGTCTCACCACGGCCGACGTGCGAGACGGTGGTCAGTCCGTGCCCCGGCGCTCGCGCGGGACCCGGAGCTGTGGCGGCTGCGTCAGGCCGCCAGCGGCGTCTCGACCTCCTCAGTCTCCGCCAGATGCTGATGCGAGGGGCAGTACCCGTTGCGGGGCAGCGGCATCCGCTGGCACGGGGTGCCCTTGCGCGTGCTCGCGCGGCACTGCAGCGGGTTCCCGTACATATCGAAGCCGTTCTGCGGCTGACGGGAGAGGAACTCGTCGGCAAAACCGAGGTAGCGCTCGATCACGCGCAGCACCCGCGGCTGCGCGGTCATCGGGAAATACGCGCGGATATCGCAGAACAACGTTCGTACCGGACGCGCGAAGTAGTGACGATCGGTGGCCAGTCGCTCGACTGCTGCCTCACACGCTCGGAGCACCCGCTCGTGGTTCGCATGAGGGCAGAGGCCGTGAGGGTCCTCCACGATCTCGGCAGCTAGCTCCCGGTAGATAGCACGGCTAAACCGGTACATCGCGGGCTCTCTACATCCTTTCGGCTCTCTGCCGGGCGCGATCTCTTGGCGCTGGTGAGTATTCCCCGAACGTGTGAAGCGCGATCGGTTCAAGATTAACTGCGCGTTAAGCGGGAATCCGGCGAGTTAGGCCCAGGGGCTGATCAAGGCCGACTCGTCACGGTCGACCGTCACGTGGGTTCCGTCGAGCCCGGGATCGATCTCGGGGAAGTCGCGGCGGCGGTGAGCGCCGCGGCTCTCCTCGCGGACGAGCGCGCTGAGGGCGATCAATCGTACGAGTGGGTGATCGTCGCCGCTGAGCTCCCTGAGGCCCTCGGCGTCCCGCTCGAGGCCGGCCTGCCGCCAGAGCGCGGTGCGGCTCTCCTCGGTGAGCGGCGGCGGTGGCGAGGACGGAAGCAGCGCGGCGCGGACGGCGGCCCTATCGGCGTCCGGTTGCTCGAGGGCCGCCTCGGCCGCTCGAGCTCCGAACACGAAACACTCCGTCAGCGAGTTCGAGGCCAGCCGGTTGGCGCCGTGCAGCCCGGTGCATGAGCATTCGCCGACCGCGTACAGGCCGGGCAGCGTCGAGGTGCCGTTGAGGTCGGTGGCGATCCCGCCCATCATGTAGTGCGCCGCCGGGGCGACGGGAACGAGCTCGCGCTCCGGGTCGATGCCGGCATCGCGCAGGGCGGTGACGACGTTGGGGAACAGGGCCGGATCGATCGTGCGCATGTCGAGGCCCACCGATGCGCTGCCGCTGCTCAGCATCTGCCGCTGCACCGCCCGGGCGACCTCGTCGCGCGGGAGCAGCTCGTCGACGAAGCGCTCGCCCCGCGCGTTGAGCAGTATCGCCCCCTCACCGCGCACCGCCTCGGTGACGAGGAAGCCGTCAGCCCCGTTGGGCGCCGCGACCGCAGTGGGGTGGAACTGCATCATCTCGAGGTCGGCGAGCATCGCGCCGGCCCGGTGGGCCAGCAGCAGCCCGCCGCCGGTCGCGCCGGCCGGATTGGTGGTGCGGGCCCACAGCGCCGCCGCGCCGCCGGTGGCGAGCACGGTGGCGGGGCTCGCAAGCGCGTCGCCGCCGGCAAGCTGCGCGCCGATGCACCGGGTGCCGTCGGTGAGCACCGCCACCACCCGGTGGCCCTCGAGCACCTCGATCGCTGCGTCCTCGGCCACCAGCGCACTCAACTGGCGGATCAGTCGCCGGCCGGTGGCTGCACCGCCGGCGTGCACGACCCGCCGCGCGCTGTGACCACCCTCGAGCCCGAGCGCCAGGCGTCCGGCCCGGTCGGCGTCGAATCGCACCCCGAGGCGCGCCAGATCGGAGACCGCCAGCGGCGCCTCCTCGCACAGCACGCGGGCCGCCGACACGCGGACGGTTCCGCGCCCCGCCCTGATCGTGTCCTCGAGATGCAGCTCGGGGCTGTCGTCCTCGGACATCGCCGCCGCCAGGCCGCCCTGGGCCCAGTAGCTCGAGGAGCCGGCCAGCGGCGTCGCCGAGACAAGCGTGACTCGGGCTCCACAGCGTGCGGCGGTCAGGGCGGTGTACAGCCCGGCAGCACCGGCGCCCACGACACACAGCTCGGTCGTTCGAATCCCGGCCATGTCCAGGTACGGTACTGCCGATGGCCGGAGAGCCTATCTTCATCGAGCACCCCTCCTCCTTGGAGCACGAGACGGGCGCTCACCCCGAGCGGCCGGCGCGGATCGAGGCGATTCGCCGAGAGCTCGACAAGCGCGGCTGGGCGGGGTTCGAGCGCCTGTGCTCGGCGCCGGTCGAGCCGTCGGTTCTCAGCTCCGTCCATCCGCCGGAGTACGTCGCCGCGATCGAGAAGGTCTCCAGCCGCGGTGGCGGTCAGCTCGACCTCGACACGGTGATGAGTACCGGCTCGTTCAACGCCGCCGCGCACGCCGCCGGGGGGGCGGTGCAACTGGTCGATCTGCTGCTCAGCGGCCAGGCTCCGGTGGGCTTCTCCGCCCATCGCCCACCCGGTCACCACGCCTCGGAGGCGCGTGCGATGGGCTTCTGCCTGTTCAACAACATCGCCGTCGCGGCCCGCTACGCCGTCGAGCGGAAGGGCCTCGAACGCGTGATGATCTTCGACTGGGACGTGCACCACGGCAACGGCACCAGCGACATCTTCCACGCCACCGACGAGGTGCTGTTCGTCTCGATCCACCAGTCCCCGCTGTACCCCGGCACGGGTGTGGCGGGCGATCTCGGCAGGGGCGCGGGCCTCGGGTTTACGGTCAACCTCCCGGTTCCGCCGCACTCCGGTGACGAGCTCTACCTCTCACTGGTCGAGCATCTCGTCGTGCCCCTGCTGCGGGCCTACCAGCCCCAGCTCGTGCTGATCTCCGCGGGGTACGACGCCCATGCGGAGGACCCCTTGGCCGAGTGCCTGGTCACCGAGTCCGGCTTTGCCGCCATGACCCGGACCGTGCGCCGGGCCTGCGAGGAGCTCGCCATCCCGCTCGGCTGCGTCCTCGAGGGCGGCTATGCGCTCGGAGCGCTGGCCCGCTCGGTCCTGGCCACGCTCGAGGCACTGGCCGCCCCGCTGAACGGATCTGGGGCGGAGGAGCTCCGCGGGGTCGCGCCGCTCGTCGCGGCGGCCCGAGAACGGCTGAGTCCGCTCTGGCCGGGCCTAGCCTGAGCCGGGGCCCAGCAGACGCCGCCACGCCGCCAGCACCCGCGACGCCATCTCGCGTGCCGAGAACGCCTCGGCGCGCGCGCGGCCGGCGATCCGCGGGTCCGCGTCGGCGAGGTGCGGCGCGAGGGCCTGCCGCCACCGCGTCGCCTCGAAGGGGGCGCAGAGCGCTCCTTCGGTGTCGCCGATCGCTTGCGCCGCGACGCCCACCGGGGTGGCCAGAACCGGGACGTCACAGGCCAGGGCCTCGAGTACCGCGAGGCCGAAGCTCTCGCGCTCCGAGGGCACGATCACCGCGTTGGCGGCGTTGACCCACAGCGGGACCTGGTCGGGATCGACCTGTCCGAGAGTGAGAAGTCTCGTCCCCTCCGCCACCGCCGCCGCGCGCTCGTAGCGCTTCTCGCTCCGGGCGGGATCCGCGGGGAACAGCAGATACGGACGGTCGAGCTCGAGGCCCAGCGCCACCCTCGCCTCGCGGCGGCCGATCGGGTGAAAGCGCTCGGTGTCGACGCCACAGGGCAACACCGCGACCTCGTGACGGGTCGCCCACCGCGGCACTTCGGCGGCCAGCGGCGCGGACACCGCGGCGGCCAGATCGACGAAGCGCAGCCCCGCCAGCGTGACGGCGCGCGAGCGCCGGTTGGTCAGATCGGTCCCATGCATCGTCAGCACGTGCCGGTCCGCCGGCACCGCGAGAGCCGGCCACACCGTCAGCCCGAAGTGGGCGTGCACGATGTCGAAGCGCTCGCCCCGATACCGCCGACGGAGGGCCCGCGTCGCCCCGAGGTACCGCGCCGGGCCCCCCGGATCGAACGAGAACAGCTCGATCTCCGCTTCCCCGAGCGCCCGCAGCGCGCGAACCTGATCTCGCACGAAGCTCCCCACCCCCGGGTGAGAGGGGCTGGGGTACATGTTCGTGACGATCAGGGCCCGCATCCGGCCGCCGAGCCTAACGCCGCGGGGGCCTGTGAACTGCCGCGGGGACGGGTGCTCGACCGGGACGCCTTTGCCTCTGCCACCATCTCTGAGCACATGTCTCTGTCCCCCACGCAGCCCATCGCGGTGTTCGACTCCGGGGTCGGTGGCCTCACCGTCCTGCACGAGATGCTCGTCTCGCTGCCGACCGAGGACTACCTGTACCTCGGCGACACAGCCCGCTTTCCGTACGGCGACCGGACGCAGGACGACCTTCGCGCGTTCGCCGTCGAGATCGCCGACCACCTGCTCGAGCACGGCGCCAAGCTGCTCGTCGTGGCTTGCAACTCAGCCAGCGCGGCCGCCCTCGAGACGCTCGAGCAGCATCTGCAGCAGACCGGTCAGGACGTCGACGTCATCGGTGTTCTGCGGCCGGCCGCGCAGCTCGCCGTCGTGGCCAGCCACACCGGGCGCATCGGCCTGCTCGCCACCCCAGCCACGGTCTCGAGCGGAGCGTACGAGCGAGCCGTGACCGCCGCCGACCCTCATGTGCACCTCGAGAGCGTGCCCTGTCCTGACCTCGCCCCGATCATCCAGGGCGGCTTCCCCTTCGACGAGCAGGTGGTGGAGACCATCCGTCGCTACTGCGCTCCGCTGCGCGAGGCTCGGGTCGACACGGTGATCCTCGGCTCGACCCATTACCCGCTGTGTGAGCCGATCCTCCAGCGCTCGCTCGGTCGCGGCGTCGAGCTCGTCTCGGCCGGCGCAGGCGTCGCCCGCAGCGTCGAGCGCGCGCTCGCCTCCCGCGAGCTGCTCAATCCCCGGGAGGGGGAGGGCACGTACCGCTTCCACTGCACCGGAGACGCCGAGTCGTTCCGCATTCTCGGCACGCGCTTCCTGCAGATGCCGCTCGGCGAGGTCCGCTCGGTCGAGCTGACGCCGCGGGTGGCGGTATGACCGAGACGACCGCGCAGCGCAGCTACGGCCGCGCCCCCGACGGCATGCGCCCGACCGTGATCGAGCCCGGGTTCGTCCGGACCGCCACCGGCTCCGCGCTGATCTCCGCCGGCGAGACGCGCGTGATCTGCACCGCGTCGGTGCAGGAGAGCGTGCCGCGGTGGCTGAGCGGCTCCGGCCGCGGCTGGGTAACCGCGGAGTACGGGATGCTTCCCGCCTCGACCGGCGAGCGCAAGCAGCGGGATGCGACCAAGGGCCGGCTCGATGGCCGCACGGTCGAGATCCAGCGCCTCATCGGTCGCTCGCTGCGCGGGGTGGTCGACTTCGCTGCCCTCGGCGAGCGCACGATTTACGTCGACTGTGACGTCCTGCAGGCGGATGGCGGCACCCGCTGCGCGTCGATCACCGGCGGCCTCGTCGCGCTGCGCCTGGCCTGTCAGCGATTGATCGCGCAGGGCCTGCTCGACCGCTCGCCGCTGAGCGGGACCGTCGCGGCGATCTCCTGCGGAATCGTCGGCGGGGTGCCGCTGCTCGACCTCGACTACTCCGAGGACTCGACGGCCGAGGTCGACACGAACGTCGTCATGACCGGTGACGGCGGCCTCGTCGAGGTCCAGGCGACCGCCGAGCGGACGCCGCTGTCGCGGGCCCACCTCGACGAGCTGCTGGCGCTCGCCGGCAAGGGGATCGAGGAGTTGCGCGTCCTCCAGGACGAGGCGGTCGCAGCCGGAGCGAGGTAGCCCGGCGTGAGCACCGCATCCGCGCCGAGGGCACCGCTCGTGCTCTCCACTCGCAACCCGCACAAGGTCACGGAGGTCGGCCGCGTGCTCGCTCCGTTCGACATCGAGGTCGAGGAGCTGCCCGGGCACGTCGAGCTCCCACAGGAGGTCGGCGGGACGTACGCCGAGAACGCGCTGCCGAAGGCCCGGGCGGCGGCGCGAGCCGCCGGACGACCGGCGATCGCCGACGACTCTGGGATCGAGGCCGAGGCGCTCGGTGGCCGGCCCGGGGTGCGCTCGGCGCGGTACGCCGGGGACCAGGCGACCGATGAGCAGAACCTCGACAAGCTGATGCGCGAGGCGCCGGCCGGCAGTCGACTGCGCTACGTGTGCGCGCTGGCATACGTCACCCCGGACGGCGAGGAGCGAGTCTTCTGCGGGGAGTGCAGCGGGTCGATGGCCACGGAGCGGCGCGGCTCGCGCGGGTTCGGCTACGACCCCGCGTTCATCCCCGACGACGACGGGCAACATCGGACCATGGCCGAGCTCTCTGAGGCCGAGAAGGACGCGATCAGCCATCGCGGCCGTGCCCTGCGCGCGCTCGCCGAGTGGCTGGTAGCCGGCTGAGGGGAGTCGCCTCGGGCCGGCGGCCGCCGCCGTCAGCCGAGGTTGATCGCGGCCGAGACGGCGACCGCGAATGTGACCCCGGCATAGCCGTAGTAGCCCTGGAGCACCAGGATCAGGACTGCGATGAGGCAGGCGATCACCGTCGCCAGCCAGCCGATACGTGCGAGGTCCACGGCGGGCATTCTCGCGTCAATCGCTGACGCCTGGTGCCCAGGCCATCACTTCGACGAGATTCCCGGCTGGATCGCGAACGAACGCCCGCCTCGGGCTGCGCGCCCGGCGTGGGCATCAGGTGGATCTGGGTACTGGCCGGGGTCCGAGCAGCGCGCAATTTGCGAACAATCGCCCGGGGCGGGTGCGTGAGGGCGATCCTCGGGTGGAGAGAATGTCGTGATCCGCGTGGGATCGGGCACGTGCCCGTCCGCGGACCGTGTTAGCTTCGAACATTCCTACCACCTTGAAGGAGGGAGCAAGTGACGAAGTCAGAATTTGTCGACCAGGTCGCTGATCGCGCCGGGTTGAGCAAAAAAGATGCCGGAGACGCCGTCGATGCAGTCCTGCAGACAATTGAGGACGCTCTCAAGCGTGGCAGTGACATCACCTTCTCGGGCTTCGGGAAGTTCAGCGTGTCTCACCGCAGTGCTCGCGAGGGGCGCAACCCCGCCACCGGCGAGAAGATCCAGATCGCTGCGTCGCGCGTGCCGAAGTTCACGGCTGGCGCCGGGCTCAAGAAGGCGATCAAGTAGATCCTCTCGAGTGAAGAAGGAACTCGCGGTCGCGGACGGCCGTCCGTGACCGCAGAAGGTGCCGCGGAGGCATCTTCCGCGGCTCTCGGCGCTCCCACTCCGGCAGCTCCGCCGCCGAACTTCGGTGACCGGCTCGCGAGCCGAGTCGCTGAACGTGGTTCTCAGCTGGTGCTCGGGCTCGACCCCGATCCAGCCAAGCTGTGGCCGCGCGCGATTGAGCTCGCGGGCGGGGCCGGCGATTCGTCCGCCCCGCCCGCCGCACGCGCTGCCCGGGCCGTCGCCATCCATTGCGGGCTGGCGATCGAGTCCGCCGGCGAGCATTGCGTCGCCGTCAAGCTGCAGGTCGCCTGCTTCGAGCGCCTCGGAGCCGCGGGCTGGGTCGCGCTCGAGGATGTCTGCCAGCGCTCGCGGGACCACGGGCTGCTCGTCATCGCCGACGCCAAGCGCGGAGACATCGATGTGTCTGCGGTCGCCTACGCGCAGGCCTTCTTCGGCCGGACGCCGACTCCGTTCGGCCCCGTCGACGGTCTCGGGGTCGACGCGCTGACCGCCAATCCGCTGCTCGGCGCCGACTCGCTGATGCCGCTGTGCGCGGCGGCGCAGGCGGCGGCCGCCGGCCTGTTCGTCCTCGTGCGCACGTCCAATCCGGGCGCCGCCGACATCCAGGACCGGGCGCTGGCCGACGGCGGATCGGTCAGCGAACGGGTCGCAGGGATCGTCGCCGAGCTCGGCCGCGAGGCCACCGGCGAGCACGGCCTGTCCGCGGTCGGCGCGGTCGTGGGCGCGACGGCCCCGGATCGGCTCGGGCGCCTGCGCGAGCTGATGCCGGCCGCGGTATTCCTGCTGCCGGGAGTGGGCGCCCAGGGAGGTCGCGTCGAGGATCTGGCCGCCGCCTTCACGCCCGGCCCGGCCGGCGGCTTGATCACCGTCTCGCGCGGAATCGTGGCCGCCCATCAGCGCCATGGCGGCGATCCCGCCGACGCGGCGCGGGCAGAAGCAGCGAGTTTGCAGGAGCTCGCCTGGACGCTGGCCGGATGACCAAACATGTCGGCCCCCGTTACCTCACTTATGTCGGCCCCCTTTACCTCACTTGTATGATCGCCGGGCGATGGTGGGACGGAGTCGAGCGCGCTACCTGGCGCCGATCGCGCTCGTCGCGGTGATCGCCTGCACCTACCTAGTGATTCACACGGGGTTGAATCCGAAGCACGCCACCACCTCCGACGCGCCCTCCACGCTGTTCACTCCGCAGCGTCGGCGACGCGCCACCGCTCGGTTCTACGTCGTGCGTCCCGGCGACAACCTGACCGCGATCTCCCACAAGACCGGCGTGTCGGTCGGCACGATTGAGGCACTCAACCCCAACATCGACCCGAACAGCTTGCAGGCCGCGCAGCGGCTGAGGCTGAGGCGTTGATCGGTGTTCTGCACGTCCAGCGGGTCGGCATCCTCCGGTGGGCGGGGGTGGTCGCAGCGAGTGCGCGCGGACGGGCGGCGGTCAGTGCGGCGCGGGCCCACCGGCGGTCCGCCGTCATCGCGGTCATCGTTCTCGTGGGCGCGCTGAGCTGCGGGTTGGCCGGCCGCGCGGTCGCCGCCCCGCGTCTCTCGGTGCGAGCGGCCGTGCTGATCGAGCAGAGCACCGGGCAGCGGCTGTTCGGAATCGCCCCCGACGTCCGCGTGGCCATCGCCAGCACGACGAAGCTGATGACCGCGCTCGTGACCCTCGAACACGTCCATCGGCTCAGCCGGACCTTCACCCAGAACGACTACTACCCGGCGGCGGTCGACTCCCAGATCGGGCTCGTCCCCGGCGAACGGATGAGCGTGCACGACCTGATGCTGGCCATGCTCCTGCCGAGCGCCGACGACGCCGCCGAGGACCTGGCCTACAACGTCGGGGGACGGTCTGTGGGGCGGTTCATCGGGATGATGAACGCGCGCGCACGCCAGCTCGGCCTCACCCGTACTCACTACTCGACTCCGAGCGGGCTCGACACACCCGGCAACTACTCAAGCGCCACCGACCTCGTCCGGCTGGTCAGCTATCTGCTCATCCATCAACCGTTCTTTGCCCGCGCGGTGGACCTGCACTCCACGGTGCTTCGGACCGGCTCGCATCGGCGGTACGTGGTCAACCGCAACGACCTCGTTGGTCGCTACCCGTGGATCACCGGCGTCAAGACTGGTCACACCGCCGCGGCCGGTTTTGTGCTCGTCGGGTCCGGAATCAGAGGCGGGATGCCCCTGATCAGCGCCGTTCTGGGAACATCGAGCGAGGGCTCACGGGACGCGAACACGCTGGCGCTCCTCGGCTACGGCTTCAGCTCCTTCCATCTCGTCACCCCGGTGAAGGCCGGCGAGGTGCTCGCGCGACCGACCGTCCGCGATCGTCCCGGGGTGCACGCATCAGTGATCGCCGAGCGCGGCTTCACCACCGTCGTGCGACGCCGTGACGCCGTACGCGTTCGCGTGCATGTCCCGGCCCAGCTCGCGGGGCCGATGAAGCGCCACGCCGTGGTCGGGACCGCGGTTGTGAGTGCCGGCGGGCGCGTGCTCACCCGGATCCCTCTGCTGCTTGCGCAGCGGCTGCCGGCGGTGAGTCCGTTGACTCTCGCCGCCCGCTTCCTGACCCGAGCGACTACGCTAATGATGCTCGCCGCGCTGCTTCTGCTCGCCGTCGCACTGGCCACCGTGAGGCACTGGCGATCGCGCGGACCGAACGCGGAGCATTTGGAGAGAGCATGATCATCACCGTCACGCTCAACGCAGCGCTCGACAAGACGCTCGAGGTTCCGAACTTCACACCGGGCCGCCGGCACCGGACCGTCGACCAGACGACGATGGCGGGCGGCAAGGGTGTCAACGTCGCCCGTGCCATCAAGCGACTCGGGCAGCCGGTGATCGCCACCGGTCTGGCCGGGGGATCGACCGGCAACCGGATCATCGACGCCCTAAACGACGAGGCGATCCTCAACGGCTTCGTTCGCATCCGCGAGGAGTCCCGGACCAACACGGCCGTGCTCGACCCGACCACCGGCTTGCACACCGAGATCAACGAGCGCGGTCCGCGGGTCTCCGCCCAGGAGCTCGAGCTGTTCCGCGAGAAGCTGCTCTACCTCGCCAAGGGAGCGAGCATCTGCGTGTTCGCCGGCACGCTCCCGCGCGGCGTCGATCCCGAGATCTACGCCGGCCTCATCCGTGACGTCCGCCGCCTCGGCGTGTGCGCGATGATCGACACCGAGGGCGAGCCGCTGCGACTGGCGATGCGCGCCGAGCCCGACGTCGTCTCCCCGAACGAGCTCGAGGCCGAGGAGCTGGTCGGCCATGAGTTCAACGACCTCGGCGATCGCGCCCAGGCGGTCGTCGAGATGACCCGCCTGGGCGCCGGCGAGTCGCTGATGACGGTGCCCGACGGCTGCTACGCCTCGCTGCACGAGGACGGCGGCACGGCGCTTTACCGCGTCCGGGTGGAGGAGCAGGAGGCCCGCTCGAGCATCGGCTCGGGCGACGCCTTCCTCGCCGGCTACGTCGCCTCGCGCTACGCCGGCCGCACGCCGGTCGACTGCCTCCGCTTCGGCGTGGCCTGCGGCGCCGAGTCGACCCAGCACTTCGGCGCCGGAATCATCGATCCGGCCCGCGTCGAGCGGTTGCTGCCAGAGGTCAACGCCCAGCGCGTCGAAGTCGGCGCGGAGATCAGCTGAGCTGCCACTGCCGCCAGCCGCGCCGCGCGCCGCCGCCGCCTCCCGAAAATGCGGGTTTCTGGCCACCGCTCGAGGCGGCGTTCGCCCGCCCCGCTGCTAGCATCAATTTCCCGATGGTGGCCGCCCATCTCATGACGATTTCGCGTCCTCGCCGACGCTCGTCAGTCCCATCCGCGAACCGTTCTACGATGCCGTAATGGAAGTCGAGATCGGACGCGGAAAGAAGGCGCGCCGGGCCTACGGGTTTGACGACATCGCGATCGTCCCCTCGCGGCGGACGCGGGATCCCGACGACGTCGACATCTCGTGGACGCTCGGGCCGTACCGGTTCGAGCTGCCGCTGCTCGCCGCCGCCCTCGACGGGGTCGTGTCGCCGCAGAGCGCCGGTGAGATCGGCCACCTCGGCGGGCTCGCCGTACTCAACCTCGAGGGCATCTACTGCCGCTACGAAGACGCCGACGCTGAGATGCAGCGGATCGCCAGCTTCTCGCGCGACATCGCGACGCGGGAGATGCAGGACATCTACCGCGAGCCGGTCAAGCCGGAGCTGATCGCGCGGCGGATCCGGGAGATCAAGGAGTCCGGTGCGGTGGCGGCGGCCTCGCTCACTCCGCAGAAGGTCAGGACCTACTACGAGGTCGCCCTCGAGGCGGGCCTCGACATCCTCGTCATCCAGGGCACCGTCGTCTCCGCCGAGCACGTCTCCCAGGACGAGAGCCGCCCGCCGCTCAACCTCAAGGAATTCATCCGCGAACTGGCGCCGACCCCGGTCGTCGTCGGCGGTTGCGCCTCCTACCACACCGGGCTGCACCTGATGCGCACCGGCGCCGCCGGCGTGCTGGTCGGCGTCGGCCCCGGTGCGATCTGCACGACCCGAGGTGTGCTCGGGATCGGCGTTCCGCAGGCCACGGCCATCGCCGACGTGGCGGCCGCGCGCTCCCAGCACATGCTGGAGACCGGCGAGTACGTCAAGGTCATCGCCGACGGCGGCATGCGCAACGGGGGCGACATCGCCAAGGCAATCGCCTGCGGCGCCGACGCCGTGATGCTCGGGTCCGCGCTGGCGCGGGCCTACGAGGCGCCCGGCCACGGTTACAACTGGGGCATGGCCACCTTCCACCCGACGCTTCCGCGCGGCACTCGCGTCGCCACCACGCCGAACGGCACGCTCGAGGAGATCATCAAGGGACCGGCGCGTGAGAACGACGGGACCTTCAACCTGATGGGTGCCCTGCGCACCTCGATGGCGACCTGCGGCTATCGCGACATCGCCGAGTTCAACCGCGCCGAGCTGCTGGTTGCACCGGCGCTGCAGACGGAGGGCAAGCACCTCCAACGCGAGCAGGGCGTCGGCATGGGCTCGAGTGGCAAGGCCGCGACGGTCGGTGTCGCCGACTAGCGCCGCGCCTTCAGTCGACGTCTCGCCGGGTTCGGGTCCGGCGGATGAGCACGTGCCCGCGGCCGCGACCGAAGAGGTCGTCGTCCTCGACTACGGCGGCCAGTACTCGCAGCTGATCGCCCGCCGCGTCCGCGAGTGCGGGGTGTTCTCTGAGCTGCTTCCCCACCACGTCGGCCCGGCGGAGGTCGCGCGCCGCCGTCCCAAGGGCGTGATCCTCTCCGGCGGTCCCGCCTCGGTCTATGCCGAGGGGGCACCCCCGCTCGACCCCGAGCTGCTCGAGCTCGGGATTCCGGTGCTCGGCATCTGTTACGGCATGCAGCTCATCGCCCGCGAGCTCGGTGGCCGGGTCGAGGGCGCCGAGGTGGGGGAGTTCGGACGCTCGCAGCTCACCGTGGGACAGACCGGCCGGCTGCTGGCCGGCACCCCTCATGAGCAGACCTGCTGGATGTCACATCGCGACACGGTGTTCGCGCCGCCGCCCGGGTTCATCGCGCTCGCCTCTTCGACAGCCTCGCCGGTGGCCGCCTTCGAGGCCGTCGACCGTGGCATCTACGGGATCCAGTTCCACCCCGAGGTCGTGCACACCCCGTATGGACAGCAGGTCCTGACCAACTTCCTCCAGGACGTGTGCGGCTGCGAGCGCACGTGGAGCGCCAGTTCGGTGATCGAGGAGCAGATCGAGCGGATCCGCGCCCAGGTCGGGGACGGACGCGCGATCTGTGGCCTGTCCGGGGGGGTGGACTCCAGCGTTGCCGCGCTGCTCGTCCATCGGGCGATCGGCGACCGGCTGACCTGCGTGTTCGTCGACCACGGCCTGATGCGCAGGAACGAGGGTGCACAGGTGATCTCGGCCTTCCGCGACCACTTCCGCGTCCCGCTGGTCGCCGTCGACGCCGAGGAGCGCTTCCTGGCCCGCCTCATCGGCGTCAGCGACCCGGAGGAGAAGCGCAAGCGTATCGGCGCCGAGTTCATCCGGGTTTTCGAGGAGGAGGCGGCCAAGCTCGAGGACGTCAACTTCCTCGTCCAGGGGACGCTGTACTCCGACGTGATCGAGTCCGGTGGCGGCACCGGGGCAGCGACGATCAAATCCCATCACAACGTCGGCGGCCTGCCCGACGACCTCGAGTTCGAGCTGGTCGAGCCACTGCGAGCGCTGTTCAAGGACGAGGTGCGAGCGGTGGGCGCCGAGCTCGGCCTCCCCGAGCGACTGGTCTGGCGTCAGCCGTTCCCCGGCCCCGGCCTTGCCATCCGTATCGTCGGCGGCGAGGCCACCCGCGAGCGGCTGGAGGTGTTGCGGGAGGCCGACGCCATCCTCCAGGACGAGATCCGGAGGGCCGGCCTGTACCGCGAGCTCTGGCAATCCTTCTGCGTCCTCCCTGACATCCACACCGTCGGCGTGCAAGGCGACACACGTACCTACGGCAACGTGATCGTGATCAGGGCCGTCACCAGCGACGACGCGATGACCGCCGACTGGGCCCGCCTCCCCTACGACCTGCTCGAGCAGATCGCCTCCCGCATGATCAACGAGATCCGGCCCGTCGGCCGCGTGGTGCTCGACATCACCAGCAAGCCGCCGGGCACGATCGAGTGGGAATAGCCTGACGGGAGTCGGCACTTTCGTCCTCTATTGCGGACAAAGGTGCAGATCGCCGCGCCCGACTGACGCCTCGGCGCGTTGTGGCTATCATTGGCCGCGAGCCGCGCCAACCAGCGCGGCTGTTGCATGCCATGAAGACCTACGTAGCCACACCCGCCAATCGAGAACGCAACTGGGTCGTCGTCGATGCCTCCGGGCAGACGCTGGGGAGACTCGCGACGCAGATCGCCGACGCGCTGCGCGGCAAGCGCAAGCCGACCTACACCCCGCACGTGGACACGGGTGACTTCGTGGTCGTCGTCAACGCCGAGAAGATCGCCGTGACCGGCAAGAAGCTCGAGGACAAGCGCTACTACCGTCACTCCGGCTATCCGGGGGGACTGAAGTCCCGCAGCCTCGCTGAGATGCTCGACCGTCGCCCGGAAGAGGTCATCCGGCTTGCCGTCAAAGGCATGCTGCCCCGCAACCGGCTCGCCCGCAAGCAGCTGACCAAGCTCAAGGTGTACGCCGGGCCCGAGCATCCCCACGCCGCCCAGCAGCCGCAACCGATGGAGATCCAGCAGTGACCGAAGCGCAAACACCCGAGGACGAGCCGCGCGCCGACGAAGCCGCCACGTCCGAGCCCGAGGCTTCCGCCACCCCCGAGCCGCCCGCAGCTGAGGAGGCGGCCGCTCCCGAAGAGGCGGCTGCCCCCAAGGGGCCCGCCGCCCCCGAGGAGGCGGCTGCTGAGGAGGCCCCGGCGCCCGCCGAGGCGCCGCCGGAGCCCGCCGCCGAGGCGCCGGAGCCCGCCGAGGCTGCGCCAGAGCCCGCCGCCGAGGCGCCGGAGCCCGCCGCCGCGTTGGCCGCCGAGCCCGCTGCGGAGGCCGCCGAGCCGGCCGACACTCCCGCGCCCGCGACTCCCGCGGCCGCTGAGTCGGACGAGGAAGACGAGCTCGCGCCCCGGCACAAGCCTGAGATTCCCGGCGCCGACCTGATTCCGGACATCGTCCCCGAGGGCGAGCAGTTCCTCGATGCCGAGGCTCAGGCCGCCGCCGAGGCCGAGGCCGAGGCCGCCGCTGCGCGGGCCCAGGAGTCCGACCAGGAGGAGTCCCGGCCGATCGCCGACGCGGCCATCAACCTGGCTGCCGGCGCTCGCTACACGGCGACCGGCAAGCGCAAGACCGCTGTCGCGCGGGTCATCCTCAAGCCGGGGTCGGGGACATACTCGATCAACGGCAAGACGCTCGACGATTTCTTCCCCCGCGAAACGCTGCAGCGGATGATCCGTCAGCCGCTGGAGGCTGTCGGCTACGAGGCCCGGATGGACGTCGTGGCCCGGATGCACGGCGGGGGCGTGGCCTCCCAGGCCGGAGCACTCAGGCACGGGATCTCACGCGCCCTGATCGTCGCCGATCCGAACCTCCGCGGAGAACTGAAGCGCCGCGGCTTCCTCACCCGCGACCCGCGGGTCAAGGAGCGCAAGAAGGCCGGCCTGAAGAAGGCCCGCAAGCGGCCGCAGTTCTCCAAGCGCTGACGCTTCGTCATGGCGCGCAAGCTGTTCGGCACGGACGGTGTCCGAGGCCGCGCGGGAGAGTTCCTCAGCGCGGAGTTGGCCTTGGCGCTGGCGCGCACCGCGGTCACCCGTGCGCCTGAGGCACGGCCGCAGGTCCTGATCGTCCGCGACACCCGCGAGTCCGGCGAGATGCTCGAGTCGGCCATCGCCGCCGGCGTCACCGCCGCCGGGGGCGACGCGCTCCTGGCGGGCGTGCTGCCCACGCCCGCCGCGCCGCTCCTCGTCCGCCGCCACGGGCTGCAGCTGGCGGCGGTGATCTCCGCCTCTCACAACCCCTACGAGGACAACGGCATCAAGCTGTTCGGCGCCGACGGCTTCAAGCTCGACGACGAGACCGAGCACCGGATCGAGGACGAGCTCGAGCTCCCGGCGACGGTGCCGGCCAGCATCGGACGTGTGCGGCGGCTCCACGGCGCCCTCGAGGACTATCTCCGCGAGCTCCACACCCGCTTCGCCGAGCTCAATCTCTCCGGCCGGCGCGTGCTGCTCGACTGCGCCAACGGGGCCACATATCGAGCCGCTCCGGAAATCTTCCGCCGGCTCGGGGCCGAGGTCGAGCTGCTGGCCGACCAGCCGGACGGCCGCAACATCAACGACGGCTGCGGGTCGACCCATCTCGACATGATCATCGAGACGATCAACAGCGGCGGCTTCGACGTCGGCTTCGCCTTCGACGGCGACGGCGATCGGGTCCTCGCCGTCGATCGCGACGGGGTCGTGGTCGACGGCGACGAGCTGGTCGCAATGGCGGCGATCCACCTGCGCTCCGTCGGCCGCCTGCCCGGCAACGGCGTCGCGGTGACGGTGATGACCAACTACGGCTTCCACACCGCGATGGACGCCGCCGGACTGAGCGTCGCCACCACGTCGGTCGGCGACCGCTACGTGCTCGACGAGCTGCGCCGGCGCGGCTGGGCGCTCGGGGGAGAGCAGTCCGGTCACATCATCGACCTGGGCTTCGGCCCCTCCGGTGACGGCATCGCGAGCGCCCTGCTCACGCTCGAGGCCCTCGGCGGCCTCGATCTCGCCCAGCGCGACGCGATGGAAAAGCTCCCCCAGCAGCTGATCAACATCCGCGCCCGAGACCGCGCCGCGCTCACCGCGGCGATGGATCATCCCTCGGTCGCCGAGGCGATCGACCGCGAGCAGTCGAGCCTCACCGGCCGCGGCCGGGTGCTGGTGCGGGCCTCGGGGACCGAGCCGCTCGTCCGGGTGATGGTCGAGGCTCCGAGCCCCGAGGAGACCGACGCCGTATGTGCGCGCCTGGTCGGCGTGGTCGAAGAAGTCCTCGAGAGCTGACGCTTCTCAGAGCATCCGCTCGTCGTCGGGCACCTTCGGCACGATCGAGGCGATCCGCTGCATGACGGCGTAGAAGCGCGGCAGCTCTGGATAGACGAGCGCCTTCCCGCTAGTGATGAGGGCGGCCGATAGCCCCCGCTCGGGGTCCGCCCAGCCGACGATGTTGCTCAGCCCGAGATGGCCGAACGCCGCATCGGTGTCGAGGCCGTACAGGCTCAGCACCTTGGCTCCGAGCATCAGCCCGTAGCTGTAGCGCATCGGGAATCCGAGCGACAGGTCGATCTCGAGGCGCGACTGCTCGAGCAGCGCCCGGCGCACGGTCTCCGGTCGCGCCACCCGCACCCCGTCGAGCTCGCCGCCGCATCGGAACACCTCAAAGAAACGTGAGAGCTCATTGGCGGTGGTGATCACGTTCGCGCTCGGGATCACCGCGGTGCGGAAGCGCGGGTCGCCCGACAGCTCCACGACCCGCTCGAGCGGGTAGCCGAGCACGCGGGCCGCCAGGTTCGAGAGCGGTGGGAGCAGCGGCGGTCCGGTGACGTAGTCGAGCCCGACCCGGTCCACGTCCCCGGGCCGGACGCCATAGCTGCCCCAGCGGAACCCGAGCGGGTCGAGGATCTCCTCGGCCAGCACCTCCCGCATCGGCCTCCCCGTCACGCGCTGGATGATCTCGCCGAGCACGAAGCCGCCGGTGACCGCGTGGTAGGCCAGGAGCGTGCCCGGCCGGACGAACGGCTTGGCCTCTGAGACGGCACGGACGAGATGTTCGCGATCCCCGAGGTGGTCAAGGTCGAGCATGCCGGGAGGGAGGGTCGGGATGCCGGCCCGGTGTGCGAGTACGTGGGCGATCGTCGTGTGGTCCTTTCCGTGGACGGCGTACTCGGGGATGTAATCGGCCACGCGGTCGTGGATCTCCAGCAGTCCGCGCTCTTGGAGGACGTGGATCAGCATCGCGGTGATCCCCTTGGAGGTGGAGAACACGCAGAACGGCGTCTCGGGCGTGGCGAGGACCTTCTCGACTTCGGGGCCGTCGTGTGGCCCGTTGCCCCGAGCGTGGCCGAGGGCTCGGTCGATGACGACGCGGCCGTTGCGGCGCACGCACAGCTGCAGTGCCGGATGCACCCCGGAGCGGTACAGGTGCGCGGCCGCCGACCAGATGCGCTCGACCGAAGCGGTTGAGAGCCCGACCGGTTCGGGATCCCGCTCCACAGCGACGGTGGTGACCGGGGCGAGATCGCGCGGCACGCGGATCCGCCGGAGCGGATCGGGGACGAGCCGCAGGCGGGGGACGGTCAGCGCGCGCAGCATCCGGCACGGAGGATCCAGCTGGACATCGCGGCGGAAGTCTAGTGTCGCGGTAGCAGTCGTCCCGGGCACGCTCTACCATCATCAGCTCGTTCTCCGGCGGGACCGACCGGTGGACGCGGGCCGCCGCTGCGGCGCGACCAGCAACCCCCGATCTCAGGAGCTCCACAGGCGCATGTGCGGCATCGTCGGCTATGTAGGTCCACGGCAGGCGCGGCCATTGCTGCTCGCCGGCTTGGAAAAGCTCGAATACCGCGGCTATGACAGCGCCGGGATCTCGGTGCTCAAGGACGGCACGATCGACGCCGTGCGGGCGGTCGGGAACCTCAGGGCACTGCGCTGCGCCATCGAGGCTCGGGGAGAGGAGCCCGGCGCCAGCGACGGCGCGGACGCGCCACGAACCGGCTCCGCGGCGGTCGCCGTGGCGGAGGCCCCGGTGCCGGGAACCGGCATCGGCCACACGCGCTGGGCCACGCACGGCCGGGTGACCGAGGAGAACGCCCATCCGCATTTCGACAACACCGACCGCGTCCACATCGTTGTCAACGGGATCGTCGAGAACTACCTGGCGCTCAAGGACGAACTCGTAGCCGAGGGCGCTCGTTTCACCTCCGAGACCGACGCCGAGGTGATCGCCCACCTCGTCGCCCGTCACGTTTCGGGCGGCCTGCTCGAGGGCGTCCGCATGGCGTACGCCCAGCTGCGCGGCCATTACGCGTTCGTGGCCATGAGCGCCGACGAGCCGGGCCTGCTGGTGGGGGCGCGCAAGGAGTGCCCGCTGATCGTCGGCCGCGGCGACGGAGAGCAGTTCATCGCCTCGGCGATACCCGCGTTCCTGCGCGAGACTCGCCAGATCCAGTACATCGGCGACGACGAGATCGTCATCCTGCGGCCCGAGGGCGTCGGGTTCATGACCGCCGAAGGAGAGATGCTTGACCGCGAGGTCGTGGAGATCGACTGGGACACCGAGACGGCCGAGAAGCAGGGCTATGAGACGTTCATGCTCAAGGAGATCCACGAGCAGGCCGACGCAGTGGCGGAGACGATCGGCGAACGCGCGGCGCGCGAGGATGGGATCGACCTCGGCGACCTCGGGGCGATCGACGATGAGCTGCTGCGCTCGATCCGCCGCGTCGTGATCGTTGCCTGCGGAACCTCCTTCCACGCGGGATTGATCGGCCGCTACGCGATCGAGGAGTGGGCCAGGGTGCCCGTCGAGGTGGACATCGCCTCCGAGTACCGCTACCGCAACCCGGTGGTCGGCCGCGGCGATCTCGTCGTCGGCATCTCCCAGTCTGGGGAGACCGCCGACACCCTGGCGGCGATGCGCACGGCCCGGGCGCGGGGAGCCGCCGTGCTCGCCGTCACCAACATCATGGGCTCGCAGGCCACCCGGGAGGCCGACGGCGTCCTCTATACCCGCGCCGGCCTCGAGATCGGAGTTGCCGCCACGAAGACGTTCGTCAGCCAGGTCGCGGCGATGTACCTGCTGGCGCTGCGCCTGGCCGAGTTGCGCGACGGCCTGGAGCCCGCCCGGCTGACCGCGGCGATCGCCGAGCTCAAGCGCCTGCCGCACCTGATCGCCGAGATGCTCGAAGCGGGCACGGCCGGCATCGAGCGGATCGCCGAGCACAATCACGACGCGGATTTCTTCCTCTACCTCGGCCGCCACGTCGGGCTTCCGGTGGCCCTCGAGGGGGCGCTCAAGCTCAAGGAGATCTCCTACATCGCCACCGACGCTTATGCCGCCGGCGAGATGAAGCACGGGCCGATCGCGCTGCTGGATGAGAGCACGCCGGTCGTGGTCGTCGCCACCGACTCGCCGGTGCTCGAGAAGGTGGTCTCGAACATCCAGGAGGTGCGGGCTCGCGGCGCGCGGGTGATCGCGGTGGTCAGCGCCGGCAACGAGCGAATCGCCGAGCACGCCGACGAGGTGATCCGGGTACCAGCCACCGACTGGATGCTCGCGCCGCTGCTGGCCGTGATCCCGCTGCAGCTTCTGGCCTACTTCATCGCCCGCAGCCGCGGCCTGAACGTCGACCAGCCGCGGAACCTGGCCAAGACGGTGACCGTCGAGTGAGCGGCGGACCACCGCCGAGCGGCGGACCACCGCCGAGCGGCGGAGCGCCGCCGAGCGGCGGAGCGCCGCGGATCGGCATCGACCTGCTCGAGATCGACCGGCTCGAGCGCGCACTTGAACGTCGTCCGCGATTGGCGGATCGGCTGTTCACCGATGGCGAGCGGGAGTACGCGGCGAGCCGGGCCCGTCCGGCCACCCATCTGGCCGCGCGTTTCTGCTGCAAGGAGGCGGTGGCCAAGGCCCTGGGGCTCGAGGCCTGGAGCTTCCGCGACGTCGAGGTGATCGGCGGCGGCGGCCCGCCCTCGGTCTGCCTCCACGGCGCGGCGGCGGAGCGGGCCCGCGAGCTCGGCGTGCAGATCAACGTTGCACTCACCCACACCCACCACCAGGCCGCCGCCGTGGCCATCGCTGCGTGACGCTTCCCGACTGGCTCGAGCCGCTTCCCGACGCTGCCGCCCAGCGCGCCCTCGACAGCTGGGCGATCGAGGGGCGGGGCATTGCCGGTGTCGAGCTGATGGAGCGCGCGGGCACCGGACTGGCCGAGTTGGTGCTCGAGCTCGTCCCCACCGGTGAGGTGGCCGTCGTCTGCGGCAAGGGCAACAACGGCGGGGACGGCCTGGTCACCGCGCGCCTGCTGCGCGAATGGGGCCGCGACGTCCGGGTGCTGTCGCTCGGCGAGGCCGGCGAGCTCCGCGGAGACGCCGAGACCAACCTGCGGCGGCTGATCGGCGACGCCCCGCAGCCCTTCTCGGCCGCCGCGCTCGACGGCGCCGCCGGCATCGTCGACGCGATCCTCGGCACCGGCTTCTTCGGCACCCCGCGTGAGCCCGCCCTCGGGGCGATCCGGGCCATCAACGCCCGCACGGACACCGCCACGGTGGTGGCCTGCGACGTCCCCAGCGGCGTCGACGCCTCGACCGGGGAGATCGCCGGGGAGGCTGTCCGAGCGCGGGCCACCGCCACCTTTCACGCTGGCAAGCCGGGGTTGTGGATCGCGCCCGGCAAGGGCTGCGCGGGGGACGTCCGCGTGGTCGACATCGGCATTCCGGCCGACGGCCCGGCAGAGGCTTCCATCGGCCTGATCGGCGACGCCGTCACCGACGCGGTTCCCCGACGAGGCACTGACTCGACCAAGTTCGCCGCCGGAAGCGTGCTTGTGTGTGGCGGCTCGGTCGGGCTCACCGGCGCCCCGTGCATGGCCGCCGAGGCCGCGGCCCGGGCCGGAGCGGGCTACGTCACGGCGTGCGTGCCGGAGTCGCTCAACCTGATCTTCGAGACCCGGCTGCTCGAGGTCATGACCATTCCGCTGCCCGACGACCAGGGGCATCTCACCGAGGCCGGCGTGGAGACGACGATCGGCCGCAGCGAGCGCGTGCAGGCGCTCGTGCTCGGCCCCGGCATCGGGCGCGAGGACGGGACCGTCGCCTTCACGCGCGCGATCGCGCAGCGGGCCGAGGTGCCGCTGCTGCTCGATGCCGACGGGCTGAACGCCTACGCCGGGCGGCTCGAGGCGCTCGCGGCCCGCTCCGCACCCACGGTTCTCACGCCGCATGCCGGCGAGCTGGGCCGGCTGCTCGATCAGGAGAGCCGGGAGATCCAGGCCCGTCGGCTACAGGCCGCGCGCAGCGCGGCGGCCACGGCTGGCGCGGTCATCGTCCTCAAGGGCGACGACACGCTGGTCGCCGACCCCAACGGGCGAGTGGCCGTCAACCGTGGTGGCGCTCCGGCCCTGGCCACCGCGGGCACCGGGGACGTGCTCTCCGGGGTAATCGGAGCCTATATGGCGAAGGCGATGGACCCGTTTCACGCCGCGTGCGCCGGGGTCTTCCTCCATGCCGCGGCCGGGCGCCTCGCCGCGAGCCTGATCGGCACCGAGGGCGTTGTCGCGCATGATGTCATCGACCTGCTTCCGCGGGCGCTCGCGCCGGTTGGCGCGAGCGCCCGGGACGCATCCGCCCCCCCGAGATCACTACGCTGAACCGATCGACAGTGTTGCCGACATCATGAAGCGCGACGTCACCGCCGTGCATCCGGAGGACGAGATCGAGGACCTGCTGCGGCTCATGCGCCAGCAGGAGCTCGCCGGGGTCCCGGTGGTCGACCATTCCGACCGGCTGGTAGGGATCGTCACCGAGGACGATCTGGTGATCCGCGACGAGGATGCCGACCTGCGGCTGCCCCACCACATCGACCTGTGGGGCGGAGTCATCTACCTCGAGTCGACCAAGCATTACGAGGAGCGGCTCCGGCGTGCCTTTGCCGCCACCGTGGCGGACATGATGACCCGCGACCCGATCACCGTCGTCCCGGAGGACTCCGTGCGTCACGCGGCCCGGTTGATTGCGGAGCACAAGCACGACCGGCTCCCGGTTGTCGACGACGAGCGCAAGCTCGTCGGGATGGTCACGCGCGTCGAGGTCCTCGAGGCCCTGGCGCGCTAGCGGAGGAGGCTGTCTCAACCATGCCGGTGCGTGCGCTCGCCCGCGTCAACCTCGCGGCGATCGAGCGCAATGTCGTTCGGCTGCGCCGCGAGCTGCACAGTGCGGAGCTGTGCGCCGTCGTCAAGGCCGACGGCTACGGCCATGGGGCCGTGCCCGCGGCCCGCGCCGCCCTGGCCGGCGGGGCGCGGTGGCTGGCCGTGGCCACCGCCGGGGAGGCCGCGGAGCTGCGCGGAGCCGGGATCGAGGTTCCGGTGGTGGTGATGGGGGCGGTGAGCGAGCAGGAACTGGCGCCGGCGATCGAGGCCCGGGCCGACCTGGTCGTGTGGAGCGAGGCCTTCGTGGATCTTGTCGGCGCGCGGACGCGCGGCGAGCCCGTGCGCCTGCACGTCAAGCTCGACACCGGCATGGGGCGGCTCGGCACGCGCGACCGCAGCCACGCACTCGCGGTCGCCGAGGAGGTGCTGCGAGGGGCGCCCGGGCTGACGCTGGCCGGGGCGATGACCCATTTCGCCACCGCCGACGAGGACCCGGAGTTCCTCGCCCACCAGATCGAGGTGTTCCGCCCGTTCGCGGAGGAGATTCGCCGCCGGGCCCCCGACGTGACCGTGCACGCGGCCAACAGCGCCGCCACCCTGCGTGAGCCGGCCAGCCACTTCGACATGGTCCGCTGCGGGATCGCCGTGTACGGCGGCGATCCGATGAACGAGGATCCCGCCGACCACGAGCTCGAGCCGGCGCTCGAGCTGATTTCCTACGTGTCGGCGGTGAAGCCGGCCGGCGTCGGCCAGAGCGCAGGGTATGGTCGGCGGTTCGTGGCCGAGAGCGACACGACGATCGCGACGATCCCGCTCGGCTACGGCGACGGAGTGCGGCGCGCGCTGACCAACAACTGCGACGTGCTGATCGCCGGTCGGCGCTACCCGCTCGTGGGCGCGGTCAGCATGGACAACATCACCGTCGATGTCGGCCCGGACACCGAGGTCGAGGTGGGGATGACGGCGACCCTGATCGGCCGCAGCGGCGAGGAGCGTCAGACGGCCGAGGACCTTGCCCGGCGCATCGGAACGATCAACTACGAGATCCTCTGCGGCATCTCGGCTCGCGTGCCGCGGGCGCATCATCGCGACGGGGAGCGACCATGAGCATGTCGGAGCCGCTCGCGGTGCTGCGCGGGGCGGCCGAATCCGACGTGTGGCTGGTGGGCGGGGCGCTGCGCGATCGCCTGCTCGGCAGATCGACCGTCGACTACGACATCACCACGGCCGGCTCCCCGGAGAAGCTGGCCCGCGCACTGGCCCGAGCCGCCCGCGCCCACCCGTTCAACCTCTCCGGTGCCTTCGGGGGATGGCGGGTGGTGGAGCACGACCATCGCTGGCAGGTCGACATCCTGCCATTGGCCGGCGCCAGCATCGAGGATGATCTGGGCGCCCGGGACCTCACCATCAACGCGATCGCCGAGCCGCTCGACGGCGGCGAGCTCGTCGACCCCTTCGGGGGTGTCGATGATCTGGCCGCGCGGCGGCTGCGGATGGTCGCGCCGTCCGCCTTCGCCGAGGACCCGCTGCGGACGCTGCGACTGGCGCGGATCGCCTGCGAGCTTGACTTCGCCGTGGACCCCGAGACGAGCGCCGCCGCCCGGCAGCAGGCCGACGGGCTCGCGGGCGTCTCCTCCGAGCGCGTGTTCGCCGAGCTGAGCCGCCTGATCTCGACCGATCTCGCCCTCGAGGGCCTCGGCCTGATGGACGACCTCGGGGTGACGGCGGCGGTGCTGCCCGAGCTTCTCGCTTTGCGCGGGGTGGAGCAGAGCAAGTACCACCACCTCGACGTCCACGACCACACGCGCGCCGTGCTGGCCGAGACGATCGCGCTCGAACGCGATCCCGAGCGCGTGTTCGGGGCCACCGGGCCGCAGGTGACCGCGCTGCTGCAGGAGCCGCTGGCCAACGCCCTCACCCGCGGCCAGGCGCTGCGCTTCGGGGCGCTGCTGCACGATGTCGCCAAGCCGCAGACGCGGGCGGTGACGGCCGAGGGTCGGGTCACCTTCATGGGCCACGATGAGGCCGGCGCCGCGGTCGCCACGGACGTCCTCGGCCGGTTGCGGGCCAGCGAGCGGCTCGCCGTACACGTGGCCGGCCTCGTGCGCAACCACCTCAGGCTCGGCTTCCTCGTTCACGAGATGCCCCTCAGCCGGCGGGCGATCTACCGCTATCTGCGGACCTGTGAGCCGGTCGAGGCCGATGTCACGCTGCTCTCCGTCGCCGACCGCCTCGCCACGCGAGGCACCGGCTCCGAGGCGGCGATCGAGCACCACCTCGAGCTGGCCCGCAGCCTGCTGCCGGAGGCGCTGGCCTGGCGGGCCGAGCGGCCCCGGCCGCCGGTGCGCGGTGATCAGCTGGCTGAGGCCGTGGGCATCGTCCCCGGGCCCGAGCTCGGCCGGCTCCTGGCGCAGCTCGAGGAGGCGAACTTCGCCGGGGAGATCGTCACCGCCGAGCAGGCAATCGAGCGCGCGCGAGAGCTGCTGGACGGGCAACGCGGCCCGGATCGCTAGGCTGGCGGACCGTGAGCGATCCAGACTGCATCTTCTGCAAGATCATCGCCGGCGAGCTGCCCGCGAGGATCATCGATCAGGACGAGGACACGGTGGCCTTCATGGACATCGCCCCGGCCACGCGCGGTCACGCGCTCGTCGTACCGAGGCGACATGCCTCTGACCTGCTCGAGATCGACGATGACGACCTCGCCGCCACCGTTCGCGCGGCCCAGAGGCTGGCCGGCCGGGTGAAAGAGCGCCTCGACGCCGATGGCGTCAACCTGATCAATTCCTGCGGCGCTGCCGCCTGGCAGACCGTCTTTCATTTCCACATTCACTTGATTCCCCGCTACGAGGGAGATCTGATGCGGCTTCCATGGACCCCGGCGCCCGGCGATCCAGAGCAGATCGCCGCAGTGGCCGACGAGCTCCGATGAGCGCGAGCGCCCCGGTACGGCTCGAGCAGGACGCTGACGGCGTCGCCGTCGTCACCTTCGATTCGCCACCGCTCAACCTCTACGACGAGGCGCTCGGGGCCCGCCTCGAGGCATCGCTCGACGCGCTCGAGCGCTCCGCTCCGCGCGCGGTCATGTTCCGTGCCGAGGGACGTGTGGTGAGCGCGGGCGTCGATGTGCAGCTGTTCGCCGCGCAGTCCGGGGCGGAGTCGGCACAGCTGGCCTTGGAGCGGATGGTCTTGATCGCCCGGCGCGTCGACCTGCTGCCCTGCCCGACGGTGTTCGCCGCCCACTCGTTGTGCCTGACCTGGGCCTTCGAGCTCGCGCTGGCCTGCGATCTGATCCTGGCCTCGGAGGCGGCGAAGTTCGGCCTGGTCGAGATCGTGGTTGGGCTTACGCCGGCGATGGGGGGCACCCAGCGGCTCGCCGAACGAGCCGGGAGCGGCCGCGCCCGCGAGCTGGTGATGACGGGGGAGCCCTACGACGCGGCCACTCTGGAGCGCTGGAACGTGGTCAACAGGGTACTGCCGGCGGAGGGGTTCGACACTGCCGCACGCGCCTTCACGGCGCGGCTTGCCACGGGGCCGACGCGGGCCCACGCGGCGACCAAGCGGGTGATCCGCGACTACCGTGAGGGCGGCGTGGAGCTGGCCAACGACCGGGTGGCGCGCGTGGCCGGTGAGCTGTTCGAAACCGAGGACCTCCAGGGGGCCGTGCGGACCTTCCTAGAGCAGGGGCCAGGACACGCGACGTTCTCCGGCCGCTGAGCGCGGCGCGGGCGCTCAGCACCGTTCCTGCACGCCCGCAAGGTTTCCCGTCGCGCCCCCGGCCGTGGTAGGTTTTCCCCGTTCAGTCGGGGCCATACGGGCCTCGGCGTGTACGAACGCCAGTAGCGCGAAGGGGAGTTCATGGCAACGGGAACCGTCAAGTGGTTCAGCGACGACAAGGGTTTTGGGTTCATCACGCCTGACGACGGCGGCCGAGACCTTTTCGTCCATTTTTCGGGTATCGGCGGCGACGGCTATCGGTCGCTGGCTGAGGGCGCGAAGGTCTCCTACGAAGAGGAGGCCGGACCGAAGGGTCCGAAGGCGGTCAACGTCACGAAGCTCTAGTCCGCGACCGGCCTCGGGCCGGTATTCGCGCTGCTGACCTGGTGCGCGGCCGATGCAAGGTGCCGGCCGCGCCGCAACTGCGGGCGCTCGTTCGTGTTCAATGGGAGATATGAAACGCTCCCAAATGGCCATTTTGGCCGCGTTCGGGCTCCTCTCGGTGCTCGCTCCGGCGGTAGCCCAAGCGCAGGTGATCGAGCTCGGTGCGCCTCGCTCGGCGCTTGTCGCGCCTTCGTGCCCGCCCACTGTGAAGCCTGCGAACTGCACAATCATCCTCACCCAGGTGACCGCGCTGGAGACCATCCGCGACGGAATCGCCTATCCGACCAAGGTCACGAAGGCCGGCCGGATCGTCGCGTTCACGCTGGGTCTCTCCCGCCTTGACTCCAATCGCACACGGGCCAAGCAGGACATCCACTTCCTGGATAGCTCCTACGGCGGCGTGCCGCTGGCTTCGGTGACGGTCCTGCGTCCCGTCGGGAAGGCGAGTCAGCACAAGTGGGCTGTGACCGGCGAGAGCCCGGCTGTCCACCTGATCCCGTACCTCGGCCAGGTGGTTCAGTTCCCGCTGGACCGCTCGCTCGAGGTACGGCCCGGCTACGTGGTGGCGCTAACCGTTCCCACGTGGGCTCCCGTACTGTCGTTCAACCTCGGGGCGAAGAACTTCGCCTATCGCCAGAGCCGGACCACGGGCTGCAATAACGCCGCGCCCACGGAAATGGCTCAGCTCACCATCGGCGCCACCGCGCGCTACGGGTGCGATTACCCCGGCACCCGGGTCGAGTACAGCGCCACCGAGGTCACCAACGCGGCCCAGACCAAGAACTACGTTCACGCGCCGGACCGCCCGACTAAGTAGATCGTTTCGCTGACTGCCGCGGCCCCGTCTCAGGGTGCCGCGGCGCTCAGCAGGCGCCGGGGTTCTGCTGGCAGAACGCGGAGCCGAGTCCGGCGCCGCCGCTGTTCGAGCCCGAGCCACTGCCGCTCGTTCCGGAGCCGCTCGTGCCACCCGAGCTCGTGCCCGAGCCGCCACTCGCGCTCGTCCCGCCCGAGCCGGCGGAGCCCGAGCTCCCGGTCGAGCCGCTGCCCGAGGCCGCGGTTGCGCCGCCTGCGGCCGCGGGGGCGCCGCTAGAGGCCGGGGAGGAGGCGCCCGTGGATGCGCCGGCGGCTGCCGCGCTGCTGGTCGAGGACGTCGTCGGAGTGGTGGTCGACGAGGATGTCGTGGAGGCGCTGGCGATCGCGCCCGTGGGGACGGTCAGGGACGGGGCCCCGGCGCTGTTCGTCGAGGAGCCGCCACCGCCGCAGGCTGAGACGCCAACCGACAGGGCTGCCCCGGCCAGGAAGATGCATGCAAGACGGGAATGACCGACCATGCCAGCAGACCTCAGGACTCGAGAGGGGCCATGCGCCGACCGCAGTTGGGGCAGTCGTTCAGGTCCTTCTGCGAGAGCTGATCGCACCAGTTGCAGAACCGCAGGCTCTCGACTGCCCAAGGGAGCTCAGACGCGGTGGGGGCGAGCGGGAGCAGCTGAGCGACCACCTCGAGATCCTCTCCGGTGTCGCGATCGACGTACTCGACTCCAGGCTCGGCCTCGATGATGACTTCCCGACCGGTGGAGGGCGTCCGCATGCGGTACTTCTGGCGCGTCCTCATCATCGATGATGGTAACAGCGCCTCCCGTCGCAAGCTCCGCCGATGGTCGAGCGGGGCATCTCGCACCGGATCGCCGCCAGGCGTCCCGAGCCGCCGGGCTGGGACCGATCGCAGCCGCGACGCGGGCCTGGCTCCACCACGCCGAGCGCTTGGATAGAGTGCCGCCCGCAGCGTATGGAGAGGGTATTCGCACGCCTCCGCCGGGCCACCGCCGCGATCGTCGGCGGCACCCTGATGCTGGTCGGATTCGCGGGCTGCGCGGTCAAGCATCCGACGGCTAATCTGATCCAGGGTAAGCAGCTGTTCGTGCAGAAGTGCGGGGCCTGCCACACCCTCAGCCACGCCGGCACCCAAGGCCAGGTTGGGCCGAATCTCGATGATGCCTTCCGCCAGGCACGCGCCGACGGAATGCGCAGCAGCGACATCCGAGGCCTCGTCGACTATTGGATCCAGTATCCGAGCGAGGGCGGCGCGATGCCGGCCAAGCTCTACGCCGGCCAGCACGCCGCCGACGTCGCCGGCTACGTGGCCGCGGTGGCGGCGAAGCCCGGCCAGGACACCGGGGCGCTGGCCACGGCCGTGCAGACCGTGGCGCAGAAGCCGGCCGTCGAGCAAAACGGTGTGATTCAGATCGACGCCGACCCGACCGGCCAGCTGAAATATCTCGCCTCCAGCGCCACTGGCAAGGCCGGCAAGGTCACTCTGCGCATGAAGAACACGTCCTCGGTACCGCACGACATCGCCGTCCGGGGCGGCGGCGTCAGCCAGGTTGGCCCGGTGGTCAGCAACGGCGGCGTCTCGACGGTCTCGGTGAACCTGCCTCCGGGCTCGTACACCTTCTACTGCTCGGTCGACGGCCACGCGGCCGCCGGCATGAAGGGCACGCTCACAATCAAGTAGCGGCCGCGCGCGTCCGCAGACGCTCGCGCAGCTCTTCGGTGCGACCGGCCGCCACGGCCCGGGCGGCGCGCTGCTCGTCGAGCTCGACGCCCTGGGCGGCCGCAAAGTCCAGCAGCTCCTGGCGTTCCTCCCCCTCCCGGGCCACCTTGAGGAACAGCCAGCAGAACAGCCCGATGGTGAGCAGGCTCTCCTCGACCATCATCACCCCCGCCGCGCTGATCTGGTCGGCCATCGGGCTGATGTGCCAGTGTGCGTCTCCGGGGCGGTAGTAGGGGTAGAACACCGTTCCCGAGAAGATCATGGCGTTGGCCAGGACCGTTCCGAGCAGACGCACGGCGATGATGTAGACCAGCCGCGCGCCATTGCCGAACCACTGGGGCTTGGGCAGCGGTCCGAGCAGGCCCATCCACATGGCCATCCCGAAGAACAGGAAGCACGCGTGCTGGAGGGCGTGGATCGGGTCGTGGCGCAGCGCCGCCTCGTAGAGCGCCGGCAGGTGCCAGACGTAGAAGTTGAGCGCCCACAGGGACACCGCCACCACCGGATGGGCGAGCACCCGCAGGCGGCCGATGTAGCGCATCCGCAGCAACGGGGCGAGCAGCGGCCCGGTGAAGCCGAGCACGATCAGCAGAGCGGCGAAGTCGCCGATCATCAGGTGCTCGACCATGTGCACGACCAGCAGCTGATCGGCCAGCGTGTCGACCGGCGGGCTCAGGGCGATGGCCAGGACGATCAGGCCCGCGGCGTAGCAGGCCTGGCGCCACGTGGGGACAGCGCGCCGCTCCGTCGCCAGCGTCTTCACCCTGGCCCGGTAGGGGAACCAGAACAGCAGCGCCACAAGCGGCAGGAGGAGCGTTCCCGCCGGGCCGGCGCCGGCGATGGGCAGCGGGTAACTCACCCCCTAATGGTGACGCCTACAGCGCCCGGGCGAGAAGAACGCCCACCACGACCACCGCGGCGATGACGAGACACCAGGTGAGCACCCGGAACATCCCGGCCTCCGAGCGCAGCGGATTCTCCATCGTCGAGCCCCCTAGATCACGTACACGCTCGTGTACACGATGATCCACATGATGTCGACGAAGTGCCAGTAGATCCCGGGCACCTCCATGCCGCGGTGCTCCTCGGCGGAGTAATGGCCCCGGAACGCCCGCACGGTGATCATCAGCAGCAGGCACAGCCCGATGAAGACGTGGGCCCCGTGCAGGCCGGTGAGCGAATAGAAGACGCTCGCCTGGGCCGAGTCATGCGGGGCAAAGCCGACGTGGACGTACTCGTTGATCTGCACGGTGAGGAAGGTCAGGCCGAGCAGGAAGGTGCTGAGCATGCCGGCCTTCAGGCCAAAGCGGTTCCCGGTCTTGACCGAGACCAGAGCCCAATGCAGGGTCAGCGAAGAGGAGATGAGGATCGCGGTATTGATGCCCGCGACGGACTCGGGAAAGATCGTGCTCGCCGCCGGCCACGGGTCGTGGCTGACCACCCGGATGAAGAAGTAGGCGGTGAAGAACGCGCCGAAGATCATCACCTCGGAGATGATGAAGAGCAGCATCCCCAGGGTGGCCGGCTCGGCCCGCGAGGAACGGTGGGCCGGAGGGGGACCGTGGTGCTCGACGTGGGCGATCGCTGCGGCTTCCATCCAGGCGCTCCTAGGCGGTGGCGGTTTCAGCTTCGTGGTGGACGACGTGCTCGACCGGCTTTCCGCTGACGCGGCGGACGCGCTCGATCAGATCAGCGCGCAGCCAGCCTGACTTCGTCTCGGCAAAGGTGGAGATGACGATGTCATCGACCCTGAAATACTGCAGCGCGTTCATCACCGCCGTGTACGGATCGGGGTCGCCGATCATCCCGGCCGCGAACAGCCCCGCATCCTCGAGGCGGTCGAGCACGAGCTTCAAACGCGTGCGGGCCCGGCGCGAGGCGTGCCCGTCGCCGCCCTCCTGGGGCACGATGATGAGGAACAGGCGGCTTCCGGGAGACTCGCCCTGGGCCTTGGCCTTGAGCGCGTCGAGCAGCTCGTCGCCGGTGGCCGTCCGGTTGGCCACGGCCAGCGTGACGTGGAAGGGCAGGCCCTCGGTGTCGGGATCGGCGACCACGTGCTCGACCGGAGTTCCGGAAGCGTCCCTGACGCGCTCGATCAGGTCCCGCCGCAGCCAGCCCGAGCGCGTCTCCGGATAGGTGGAGATGATGATCTCGTCCGGCCGGTACTCGCGCACGGCGTCCATCGTGGCGGTGTACGCATCGGGATCACCGACTTCGCCGATGGCCTTGATGCCCTCGGCGTGTACGAAGCGGAGCGCCAGGTCGACGCGGGCCTGGGCAGCGTCGAAGACGGCATCGGCGTAGATCACCAGGCCGGCCTTGGGCCGGGTCTGCGGAACGACGAGGACGAAGCGCGCGCCGCCCTCTTGGACGCGGGAGCGGACCGCGTCGATCAGCGACTGGCCGCCGAGCGTCTCGTTGGCGACGACGAGAATGGTGCTCATTCGTGACTCTCCTGGCTGGGCGGCGTCGAGACGCTGCCGGCCGGGACGGTCCGGGCCGCCTCGGCCGGGGACTTGAAGATGCCGTGCACCGCCCCGGGCACGCCGTACTCATACGGTCCTCCGACGACGGTCGGGACCGCATCGAAGTTGAACACCGGCGGGGGCGAGGAGACCTGCCACTCGAGCGTAAGCCCGCGCCACGGGTTGGCCGCGGCCCGCGGGCCGCCTCGCCAGCTGGCCACCATGTTGTAGAGGAAGATCAGGGTGCTCAGGCCGAGAACGAAGCTCGAGAGCGAGATGAACAGGTTCCAGGCGGCGAACTTCTGGGCGTAGTCGGCGACGCGCCGCGGCATGCCCTGGATCCCGATGAGGTGCATCGGGGCGAAGGTGAGGTTGAAGAAGATGAACGTGATCCAGAAATGCAGCTTGCCCAGGCGATCGTCGAACATCCGCCCGGTCATCTTCGGGAACCAGTAGTAGACCCCGGCGAAGATCGTGAACAGCGAACCGCCGAACAGCACGTAGTGGATGTGGGCGACGATGAAGTACGTCTGGGAGACGTGGATGTCGAAGGGGATCATCGCCAGCATCACGCCGCTGATCCCGCCCAGCGTGAACATGGTGAGGAAGCCGAGCGCGAACAGCATCGGCGTGTCCAGGTGCAGCACGCCTCGCCACAGGGTGGCCAGCCACGAGAAGATCTTGATCCCCGTCGGGATGGCGATGATCGCCGTGGTGATCATCATCGGGATCCGGATCCACGGCTGCATGCCGGAGACGAACATGTGGTGGGCCCACACGGTGAACCCGAGCACCACGATGGCCAGCAGCGAGAAGGCCATCATCCGGTAGCCGAAGATCGGTTTGCGCGACTTCACCGCCAGGACCTCGGAGATGATCCCGAACCCGGGCAGCATCATGATGTACACCGCTGGGTGCGAGTAGAACCAGAAGATGTGCTGGTACATGATCACGTTGCCGTTGCGGCCGGCACCCACGAAGGCGTTGAAGAACTGGAAGCCGAGCGCCCGGTCGAGCAGGACCATGAACTGTGAGGCGGCGATGAACGGGGTGGCGATCACCACCAGCAGGGACGTGGAGAAGTTCGCCCAGACCAGCAGCGGCATCCGGAAGAAGCTCATCCCGGGCGCACGCATGGTGATGATCGTGACCAGGAAGTTCAGGGCGGTCGCGATCGACGAGGCCCCCGCCAACTGCACCGCGATGGTGAAGAACAACTGACCTAGCGGCATTGTCGTGGACAGGGGCGCATACGCCGTCCACCCGGACGCGAAGGAGCCGCCCGGAGCCAGGAAGCTGAACAGCATCATCAGCCCGGCCATCGGCAGGAGCCAGAACGACAGGGCGTTCAGGCGGGGGAAGGCCATGTCCGGCGCGCCGATCATCAGCGGGAGCACGAAGTTGGCCAGCCCGGCGAAGACCGGGATCACGAACAGGAAGATCAGCAGCGTCGCGTGGACCGAGAACAGACCGTTGTATTCCTGGGGGGTCACGAACTGCATGCCCGGCTGGGCGAGCTCGGCCCGGATCAGCATGGCCAGCAGGCCGCCAACGAGCAGGAAGAAGAACGACGTGACCGTGTACTGGATCCCGATCACCTTGTGGTCGGTGTTGATGCGGAAGTAGTCCCGCCAGCTGTAGGCGCCGTGCGCGGAGTGATCCTCGGCCCGGGTCCGGCGGCCGGCGGCCCAGTAGAACCAATAGTCAGCGGCGCCGAGACCGACGAGGAAGAACAGCGGCACCGCGATCAGGGCGACGGTGGTGATCGCGGCGCCGTCGATGACCGGATGCTCGTGCATCAGCGTTCGCACCAGCACCACGAGACCGAAGGCGAACGCGAATCCGATGACGTCGAAGAGCGCAGCTCGGTACCACCCCGGCGCTCGCAGCTTGGCAGAGAGGGTCATCAGCGGATCTCCTTCCCCTCGCGAGTCTGACGCTCTCGAACCACCATGTTCAGAGTACCCCTCACTTGGTTGCCCCGGCGATGAAGGCGACGAGATCCTGGATCTGCGTCGCCGTGAGGCTCTGGGCAAACGTCTGCGGCATGATGCCGGCCTGGTAGCCGGGAGCGATGAAGGCGTTTGGCTTCACGATCGATTCGTGGATGAACGGCTCGAGCGGCAGGCCGCGCTTCTTAGCGCTCGCCACCACGGCGGTGCCGAGGTTGGGGCCGACCGTTCCGGTCGTGCCGGCGGCCGCGAGCGTGTGGCAGGTCCCGCAGCCGGCTGCCCCGGTGAAGACCGCCTTTCCGGCCGCGGCAGCTGGGCTGAGCGTCGCGGCGGAGCTCAAGGCCGAGCCAGTGGAAGCGCTCGAGGCGCCGGTGGCCGCCGCTGCGCCGGCGCCCGGCTCTCCGGGCTCCGCGGCGTTGGCCGGAGGCGTCCCGACCGGCGGCGGAGCATTGGCCGGCTGCGATTGGAGCCAGGTCTGCATGGCCACAGGGCTGACGACGTGGACCGCCGAGCGCATCAGCGCATGGCCGGCGCCGCACAACTCGGTGCATTCGACGGGATAGGTCCCGAGCCGGGTCGCGGTGACCCTGAGCGTCGTCGTGATGCCGGGCACGGCGTCGAGCTTCTCGGAGAAGTCGGGCACAAAGAAGCTATGGATCACGTCGAGCGAGCGGAGCTTGAAGACGACCGGCCGGCCCTTGGCCATGTAGAGCGTCGGCGACACGACCGTCTTGCCGTCGGCGCGCGGGTAGGAAAACTCGAAGGCGAACTGGCGCTCGGTCACGTTGATGACCATCGCCGCGCGTTTGACGGCCTCGTTGGAGTGAAGAACGGTGTAGGCGTAGGCCACGAGCCCGACGATCAGGACGGCGGGCACGGCGGTCCAGACGACCTCGAGCCGGGTGTTGCCGTGGATCGGAGGGCCGTCCTTGAGCTCCTCGCCGGGGCGCATGCGGAACTTCCACACCGAGTACAGGACGACAGTCAGAACGAGCACGGCGATCGGCACCGACACGATCAGGAGCACGTCGTACAGCGTGTGGATGTTGCTGGCCTGGGTCGAGGCGTCGGTCGGGAACCACGGAAGGATCAGGGCGATGACGATCCCGATCACCGCGACGATGCCGCCCATCACCAGCATCTGCACAAGCGGCCGCCTGCTCACCTATCGGCTCCTGACGCGTGGCCCTCACTCATCTCTCGGGGGCGCATCCTATGCATTCTCGCCGACAAACGGCGCGGTGGCGCGAGGTCGGCGCCGGTCGGCAGTGCCCACGCCGCTCAGAACGTGTGGAAAACCGGCTCTGAGGGCTAGCGAATCCCGCGTCGGGCCATTGCCAGAACGTGCACTCCCACTATGATTGCGGCAATCGTTGCAAACTATCTGGAGAGACCATGTTTGTAAGAGAGGGGATGTCGGAAGTCGTGCTGACGGTGGGTCCCGGGCATACGCTGCGCGAGGCCTCGGAGGCGATGTGCCGCCGGAACGTCGGCGCCGCGGTGGTGGTGGATCCCGACGGGCAGGGACCCGGTGTGATCACCGAGCGCGACATCCTCCGCGCGATCGGTCACGGCAAGGATCCCGACCAGGAACGGGTTGCCGAGCACCTGACCGCCCGGCTGAAGTTAGCCGCTCCGGACTGGTCGCTGGAGCAGGCTGCCGCGGTGATGGTGCGCGGCGGTTTCCGGCATCTGGTCGTGGTCGACGGCGTCGATCTCGTCGGCGTCCTCTCGATGCGGGACATCGTCCGGTGCTGGACCAACGACGGGGCGACGTGCGAGGTGCCGGCGGTCGCTGAGGCGTAGGTCCGGCGAGCACGGCGCCTCTCGCGCCTGGCGCGGGATGCCGGCCCGAGCATGCATAAGTGCAACCTCTCGCGCACCCGCCGTGCGAAGCGGGCTAGTGGTGCTCTTCGGGGAGCTCAGCGACGTCACGCCGCGTGTCGCGGATCCAGCGCACCACGGTGACCGCGAAGATGATCACGCCGACGATCGAGAAGTAGATCGAGATCGTGGTGCCGATCACCGCGAGGGTGATGCCGATCGCGCAGAAGAAGGGGATCAGCGTCGGGCCGGGGAGATGAATCTCCTCGCCGACCGCGGGAGCCTCCTTCTCGATCTGGCTCACGCGTGGACGTAGATAGCGGCGGCCACGAAGGTGATGCCGAACATGAAGATGCAGGCGGCGCCGGCGATCAGGCCTGAGCGGATGTTCTTGCGGGCGAGCTTGCGGTCCATGGGGGGCTCCTGGGGGAAATCTACAGCTTTACGTCGGCGACCATCGCGCCGAACAGCAGGGCAAGGTACATCAGCGAGAACAGGTAGAGCCGCAGTGCGGTGCGGCGATCGGCGCGGCGATAGAGCAGCACGGACCCGGCGATGAACGCGATACCGAGGGCCATCGAGGCGGCGAGGTAGATCCCGCCGAACTCGCCGGCGCAGAAGGGCAGCTGGGTGACCGCGTACAGCAGCAGCGTGTAGAGCACGACCTGGCGGCGGGTCTCGCGCTCGCCGCGCACCACCGGCATCATCGGCACGCCGACCTTCGCGTACTCGTCCTTCATCAGCAGGCTGAGGGCCCAAAAGTGCGGCGGCGTCCAGTAGAAGACGATCGCGAACAGGTAGACCGCCGTCCAGGACAGCGATCCCCGCACCGCCGCCCAGGCCACGAGCGGCGGGACGGCGCCGGCCGCGCCGCCGATCACGATGTTGTGGGGCGTGCGGCGCTTCAGCCACACCGTGTAGACCCCGACGTAGCCGACGAAGCCGCTGAGCGCGAGCAAAGCCGCCAGGACGTTGACGGCGAGCGACAGCAGCACGAACGACAGCCCCGCCAGCGTGATTCCGTAGATGAGAGCGAAGCGGGGGGAGATCCGTCCGGCCGGGATCGGACGCGACGCCGTGCGGCTCATCTGCGCGTCGATGTCGCGGTCGTAGTAATGGTTGACCGCGCCGGCCCCGCCCGCCGACAAGTAGCCGCCCAGACAGGTGAGCGCGATCTTCGACACCGACGGATCGCCGGCCACCTCCATCGTCATCACCGTCGTGAACAGCAGCAGCGACTGGACCTTCGGCTTCGTCAGCTCGACGAGGTCAGCAGCTACCTGCCGGGGACGATAGAGACCCTCGGCCGTGACGGCACTGGCGGTCCGGGCGCTCACCGCGCGCTCAGACCCTGGCGTAGCGCTCGCTGCCGCCGGTCTTCTGCGTCACGCCGGTCTGGCGCTCGATCTGACGGCGGATGTCGCGCATCGGCTCGACCGAGCGCACGCGTGGAATCTGGTCGAAGTTGTTGACCGGTGGCGGTGAGGTCGTGAACCACTCGAGTGTGTTCCCCTTCCACGGGTCAGGACCGGCCAGCTTGCCGCGCTTGTAGTTGAGCGCGACGTTGACGACGGTCAGCAAGATCCCTACGCCGAGGATGAACGATCCGATCGTGGAGATCAAGTTGTAGGTCGACCATCCGAGACCTGGCTGGTAGGTGTAGATCCGCCGGGGCATGCCGGACAGGCCGAGCGCATGCTGGACGAAGAAGGTCATGTTGAAGCCGATGAACATGATCCAGAACGACCACTTGCCCAGCTTCTCGTTGAGCATCCGTCCGGTCATCTTCGGGAACCAGTAGTAGAGCCCGCAGAAGATCGTGAACACGGCTCCGCCCATGAGCACGTAGTGGAAGTGGGCGACGACGAAGTAGGTGTCGTTCAGCTGCCAGTCGACCGGGAACGTGGCCAGGAAGATGCCGGTGATCCCGCCGAGGATGAAGATGGCGATGAAGCCCACGGCAAAGTGCAATGAGGCCGTGGGAACGATCGATCCTCGCCATAAGGTAGCGATCCAGTTGAAGATCTTCACTCCCGTCGGCACGCCGATCAGGAACGAGCTGAGCATGAAGAAGCCCAGGACGACGATCGGCACCGGGGAGACGAACATGTGGTGCGCCCACACAAGGGTGGCGAGGAACGCGATCACCGCGGTCGAGGCCGCGATCGCCTTGTAGCCGAACACCGGCTTGCGCGAGAAGACCGGGATGACCTCCGAGATGATCCCGAAGCCCGGCAGGATCATGATGTAGACCTCGGGGTGGCCGAAGAACCAGAACAGGTGCTGCCAGAGCACCGGCGAGCCGTGGTTGGTGGGATCGAAGAAGTGGGTGCCGAAGTGGCGGTCGGTGAGCAGCATTGTGACCGCGGCGGCGACCACCGGCAGCGCGACGATCAGCAGGATCGCGTAGATCAGGATCGACCACACGAACAGCGGCAGCCGGCCCCAGCTCATGCCCGGAGCCCGCATGTTGACGATCGTGGCGTAGAAGTTGATCGCGCCGACGAGCGAGGAGATGCCGGTGATGTGGACGAGGAAGATCCAGGCGTCCTGGCCGGCGCTGGGCGAGTACTGAATACTAGAAAGCGGCGGGTAGCTCCACCAGCCGGCCTCGGGCGGATGCCAGAAGATGGTGGCGTAGAAGACGATCCCGCCGAACAGCAGCAGCCAGAAGGACAGCGCGTTGAGGCGGGGGAAGGCCATGTCGCGCGCGCCGATCATCAGCGGGACGAAGTAGTTGCCGAAGCCCGCCATCACCGGCACGACGAACAGGAACACCATCGTCGTCCCGTGCATGGTCAGCAACTGGTTGTAGTGCTCGGCGCTGAGCAGCGTGTTGTTCGGGACCCCGAGCTGCGTCCGCATCAGCAGAGCTTCGATGCCACCCAGGAAGAAGAACACGAAGGTGGTGACCAGGTACATGATTCCGATCTTCTTGTGGTCGGTGGTGGTCACCCAGTCGATCCAGCCCTGGCGCGCCCGCGGCTGCGCGACCTCGTGGGAGATGAGCTGCGGAACCGGGCGGGAGGCGAGATCGGTGGCGGACATCGGTATCAGGCTCCTAGAGGTTTCCGTTCGCGGTGAGGATCGCTCGCAGCTGCGTGACCTGCGAGTTGGCTGTGGAGATGAGCTGGGACTGCTGCTGTAGCCACGCGGAGTACTGGGCGGGCGTCACAACCTTCACGTAGGCGACCATCGCTGCGTGCCCGCGGCCACAGAGCTGTGCGCACTGGCCGCGGTACGTTGCCGGATGCGGCGCCTTGAACCACGTGTAGGTGGTGTAGCCCGGCACCGCGTCGACCTTGCCGCCCAGGGAGGGCACCCACCAGGAGTGGATCACGTCGGTGGCCTGGATCACCAGCCTGACGGTGGTGTTCGACGGCGCCACCATCTGGGTGTACGAGTAGGGAAGCTTTGCGGTGAAGGCGTCGTTGTCGCAGCCCGCGCCGTAGACGTAGCGCCAGATGTACTGCCTGCCCTGGACGCAGATGGTCAGGGTCTTGCCGTTGGGCGGGGTTGGGGAATTGAGCGAGGCGGACAGCACCGCGCCGTTGGCGTCCGAGTTGGGCGGGTTGACGATGCTCGGCAGCTTCACGAACGTCACCACGGTGATGACGATGAGGATCAGCGCCGCGCCGACGGTCCAGCCGAGCTCCAGCCGGGTGTTGCCGTGGATCTGGGCCGCCACCGGGCTCTTCTTGGCCCGGAACTTGTAGACCGAGTAGACGAGCGCGCCCTCGACGATCAAGAACACGATCGCCGCCAGGATCAGGATGATCACGTACAGGCTGTGGATCTGGTCGGCATTGGGCGATCCACCAGACTTCGGAGTGCAGCAGTTGGCCAACGCGCTTGGGGCCATGAGCAGCGATCCGGAGAGCGTCAGCATGCACGCTGAGGCGACAAGCGCCAGGGAGCGGCGCCGGCGATGGGACTTGTCGGCGGAGGCAGCGAGTCGCAAGGGGCCGGGATTCTATCCACGGGGGCCACGGGGGAGCACCGTGCCCCGCAGGGCCCGGGGTGCGGGGCAGGGGCCGCGCTGGGGACGAGCCGCGGGCCAGGGCGATTCCGTGCCGCGAACCTATACTGGCGGCTCTTGCGCGTGTCGAGGGGCATCCGAGCAGCGGCATGGGCCCTCGTCATAACGGGGGTCGCTGCGCCTGTCCTGCGCCGGCGGCTGAAGCTGCCGCCGGCCGTCGTCGTTGGCGCCGGCGCGGCCGCGCCACTGGCTCTCTGCGTCGTCGTCCGCCGGAGCCGATCGCGGGACATCGCGCTGGGCGTGCTGAACATGTGGGCCTACCTGGCCGCTTACGAGATGCCGAACGACGATCCCGCCCGGCTCGCCGAGCGCGTGCGGGTCCGCTACCCGGTGGCGATCGACCGGGCCATCGGGCTCGGGGTGCCGCCGACGTTGCGCCTGCAGCGGGCATTCTCCGCCGTGGGACGGATCAACCGGGTCGAGCGGCTGCTGGTGTGGTGCCACTGGGTCTGGTTCATGGTCCCGCACGGGAGCGTGGCCTACATACTTCTGCGCAGGCCCGAGCGCTTCCCGTCCTCCGCGGCGCGGATGTACGCGGTGTTCGACCTCGGGGCGGTCTTCTACTGGGCGATTCCCACCGCGCCGCCGTGGTGGGCCGCGGAGCATGATGAGCTCGCAGTGTGCGCGAGCGACACCGCGGACGAAAAGCCTGGTCACGTGGGCCGGATGATGATTGAGTACGGGGAGCAGTTCTGGGGTGACCGCTGGACCGACCTTTACGATGCCCTGGGAGGAAATCCGCTTGCCGCCATGCCGTCGCTGCATTTCGCCACGTCGCTGATGGCCGCGCACCTTCTGACCGAGGTCGGTCCGGTCGCGGGAGCCGTCGGCTCCGCCTACGCGGGGCTGCTCGGCCTGGCCCTCGTCTACCTCGGCGAGCACTACGTGGCCGACCTCCTGGCCGGCGCCGCGCTCGCCGAGAGCGTGCGACTCGGGGCTCCGCGGGCGGCGCCGCTGGTGCGCGCCGTCTCGCGGCTGGTTCAGGCGCTCGAAGCGCGGGCGGCCACGGGGTAGCCCCGGATGGCCGGTGACGCCCCCATCCAGCAACGGGCGCCGGCGCGAATGGGTCCATCCGTGGCCGCGGTTCGGCCGGGGGCGGACGCCGACGAGACCGACGACGAGAACTTGGCCGCCGCTGCCGAGCAAGCCCCGGAGGAGATGCCGCGCGTCCGTCTCACGCGCCGCCGGCTCTTCCTCTCGGTGCTGTTCGTCGTCTCCACCGTGGCCTTCCTCTATTTCGTCCTTCCGCGACTACTCGGCCTGCGCGAGACCTGGAACCGGATCCAGGACGGGAACGGCTGGTGGCTGGCGCTCGGGCTGGTGCTCGAGATCTGCTCGTTCGGCGGATACGTGGCCCTGTTCCGGGCCGTGTTCGTCCGCGGCCGGTCCCGCATCGACTGGCGCGAGAGCTACCAGATCACCATGGCCGGGCTCGCGGCCACTCGGCTGTTCGCCTCCGCGGGCGCGGGCGGCATCGCCCTCACCGTGTGGGCGCTGACCCGCTCAGGGCTCGGCCCGCGGACGGTTGCCGCCCGCATGATCGCCTTCCTATCGCTGCTCTACGGCGTCTACATGATGTCCCTGGTGGTGGTCGGTCTCGGTCTCTACGTCGGGCTGTTCCCCGGCCCGGCGCCGTTCGCGATCACCGTCGTGCCGGCGATCTTCGGCGCCGGCGTCATCGTCGTGTTCCTGTCGGTGGCGCTGCTGCCGCTGGACTTCGAGCGCCTCGTCGCCCGCTGGGCGCGCGGCGATGGGCGCGTGTCCCGGTTCATCCGGCGGGCCGCCGCCGCCCCGGCCACCGCCGCCACCGGCGTGCGGACCGCGATCTCGCTCGTGCGCACGCGCGACCCAATGCTGCTTGGCGCTCTGGCCTGGTGGGGGTTCGACATCGCCGTCCTCTGGGCCTGTTTCCACGCCTTCGGTTCCGCGCCCCCGCAGGCGGTGATCGTGATGGCCTACTTCGTCGGCATGTTGGGGAACACCCTGCCGCTGCCGGGAGGCATCGGCGGCGTGGACGGCGGCATGATCGGCGCCTTTACGGCGTTCGGGGTGCCGGTGGAGATCTCGGTCGTCTCGGTCCTCGCCTACCGTGGGATCGCCTTCTGGCTGCCCACGATCCCGGGAGCGATCGCCTACCTCCAGCTGCGCAAGACCGTTCAGCGGTGGCGCACGGCTCGCACGCCAAGCTATACTTAATGAAGTGACTGAGCAGCAGATCGAGAACGTCGTCATCGTCGGGAGCGGGCCGGCCGGGTATACGGCCGCCCTGTACACGGCGCGCGCGAACCTCGCGCCGCTGGTGGTCGAGGGGTTCGCCTGGGGCGGGCTGCTCCAGCAGACGACCGATGTCGAGAACTACTCAGGCTTTCCTGAGGGAATCGTCGGCCCGGAGCTGATGCAGCGGATGCGTGACCAGGCCGAGCGCTTCGGCGCCCGGCTGGAGACCGACGATGTGACCTCGGTCGAGCTCTCCAACGACGGCGAGCCCCACAAGGTGTGGGTCGGCGACGACCTCCACCTCGCGCGCACCGTGATCCTGGCCATGGGCGCCCAGCACCGAAAGCTCGGCGTGCCCGGTGAGGCGGAGCTGTCCGGTCGCGGCGTGAGCTATTGCGCCACCTGCGACGCCGCCTTCTTCCGGGACGCCCCGACGGTCATCGTCGGCGGCGGCGACTCCGCGATGGAGGAGGCGATGTTCCTCTCCAAGTTCGCCTCCCGGGTGGCCATCGTCCACCGTCGCGACGAGTTCCGGGCCTCGAAGATCATGCTCGAGCGGGCGCGCTCGATTGCCAACATCGAGTGGCTCACGCCGTACACGATCGACGAATTCGTGGCCGGCGAGGGCGGCTCGCTGTCGGTCGCCAGGCTGCGCAACACCGTCGAGGGCTCCACGCGCGCGGTCGAGATCACCGGAGCCTTCATCGCCATCGGCCACGAGCCCCAGTCGCAACTGGTGCAGGGGCAGGTGGACATCGACGATGACGGCTACGTGGTCACCCAGCGGCGCTCGACCCTCACCAGCCTGCCCGGCGTCTTCGCGGCCGGCGATCTCGTCGACCACACCTACCGGCAGGCGATCACCGCCGCCGGGTCGGGGTGCCAGGCGGCGCTCGACGCTGAGTGGTACCTGCGCGACACCGAGTTTCCCGCGGCTGCGGCTGCCGACATCGCCCGCGAGGGCCAGAGGGCTGAAATCGATCCGGGTCCGAGCGCCGACATCGCCGCCGCGGCACGCACCTCCTCGTAACCAGCAGCCGCGGGTCGCTCAGATGCGATACGGGCAGCCGCGCGCGGGCCCGTAGTTGCCCGACGGCGCTGCATGACCCATCCACAGCCCGAAGTCCTGGGTCCAGGTCGACGAGCCGTACCGTCCGAGCCGGCGCGAGCTCACCCCGGTCCCGACGTTGTCGTACGTGGGATCGAGGATGTTCTGGCAGTGGCCGGTGCTGGCCATCCAGCCGCTGACCACCTCGCGTGGAGTGCGGAAGCCGGTGGCGATGTTCTCGCCTGCCGCGGACCAGTCATAGCCGGTGGCGCTGATCCGGCCGGCGAAATTGAGGCCGTGCGAGAACACGCCGGTGCTCACCATCCGGTTGGTCCAGTCCTGGGCCGACCGATCGAGCCGCGGGCTGGCGTGCAGAGCGAGCAGGTGATGGCGGGCTCGCTGCTGGTTGATCAGACACACCACCGCGTTGCGCATCGCCTGGCGCGAGGCACGCGCGGCTTGCACATCCGCGTTTGCGCACGTGGCCGTGGCACGGCCGGCGTGCGCTGTCCGCGCGCCGGCCACCGACGCGGGCGCGAGGGCGGCGAGCGCGGCGAGGATGATCATCGTGAGGCGAAGGCGTGCCATGTGTCTCCATCGGGAGGACACCCTCCGAAGCGCCAACGTCACGCACGTTTACTCAGACATGCGTCTAGAAGCTGGTGAGAGATGGCACGTCGGCGTCCGGAGCCATCCCGGGACACCTTTCTACGCTGCGGGGCCGAGGCTCATGCGCGCGCTATGGCGAGAGTACGATCTTGAGGGCCTCGCGGCGATCGTACAGCGCGTAGGCGTCCGGGGCGTCGTCGAGTCCGAGGTGGTGCGTGACCAGCGGGCTCGGGTCGAGCCTGCCCACGGCGAGCATGGCCAGCACGCGGTCGACATGGCCGATGACGTTGGCGTGGCCGGTCTTCAGGGTCAGCGCCTTGAGCCACATCAGGCCCATGTTGATCTGGCCCGACTCGGCGTACACCCCGATCGCTACGACAGTGCCCGCCTTGCGCGCGAGGCGGAATCCGAGGTCGAGGGCGTCGAGATGGCCAACGGCGTCGATCGCTGCATCGACCCCGCGCCCGCCGGTCGCCGCGCGGATGACGTCGCGGGGGCTCTCCTCGGTGAGGTGGACGGCGGTGGCGCCGAACTGGCGGGCCATGTCGAGCCGCTGCGCCACGGTGTCGATGGCGAAGACCGCGCTGGCGCCCGCGGCCATCGCCACCTGGACCGCGCACAGGCCGACAGGGCCGAGCCCGAGCACCGCGACCGTGTCGCCGGGGCTCACGCCACCCTCGGTGACGGCGTGGTAGCCGGTGCCCATCACGTCGCCGGCGAACAGCGCCACATCGTCGGTGACGGTCTCCGGCACCACCCGCAGCGTGAGGTCGGCCATCGGCACGAGTGCTTGCTCGGCTTGGGTCCCCGGCAGCGAGCCGAGCAGCGCGCCGTGGCCGAAGGTCCGCATCGCGTCGCACTTGTGGTAGACGCCCTTGAGGCAGTAGAAGCAGGTGCCGCAGGCCGTGTGGTAGCAGCCGAGCACGCGATCACCGGGCCGCACCCGAGCGACGGCGTCACCGGTGGCCCGCACGGTGCCCACGAACTCGTGTCCGATTGTGAAGCCGGGCTCGATCTTCACCCGGCCGTGGTAGATATGCAGGTCTGACCCGCAGATGCCGCTGGCCGCGATCTCGATCACCGCGTCGGTCGGCGCCGCCAGCTCCGGCACCGGCCGCTCCTCGACGCGCACGTCGCCGGCGCCGTGGAAGGTGACCGCTCTCATGCCTCCTCCTCATAGCGGAAGAAGCCCTCACCGGTCTGGATCCCGAGCCGGCCCGACCAGACGCGCGCGGACAGCGCCGGCGCGGGTCGGAAGCGCTCCTCCCGGCGCTCCTCGCTGAGCGCATCGAGCACGCCGAGGACGTGATCGAGACCGATCGCGTCGGCCCAGCGGAGGATTCCGCGCGGGTAGTTGAGGCCGTGCACCATGCCGGCGTCGATGTCCTCGGCGCTGCCGATGCCCTCGCCCAGGGCGAAGGCCGCCTCGTTGATCACCTGACAGACGATCCGGCCCAGGACCAGGCCGGGCGCATCGGCCACCCACGCCACGCGCTTGCCCAGGGTGGTGAAGAACCGCTCGGTGGCCTCGGCGGCGGTCGGGCTGCTGTCGGGTCCGCGCGTCAGCTCGACCAGGCCCGTCTCGGCGAACGGCGACAGCGCGTGGAAGCCGACGGCTCCACCGCCGGGGTCCAGCGCCCCCAGCGATCCGGCATCGCAGCAGATCGCCTGCGGCCCGCCCTGGAGCGGCGCGTCCTGCGGGATCCCGCCGCTCAGATCGAGGATCAGCTCGGGGACGGGTCCGCCCTCGGCCGCATGGGGATCGGCCACCTCCCAGCCGGCCGCCTCCGCCGAGTCGGCCAGCTCGTCGGCCAGGTTGCCGTCGCCGGCCAACACGACAAGTCCGCTCCCGCCGCCGGCCGCGATCGGCTCGGGGTCGGGGTCGCGGTGACTGCCGGGTCCGCCGCTGTAGTCGTAGTAGCCGCGTCCTGACTTGCGCCCGAGGCGCCCGGAGGCGACGGTCCGCACGGTGATCGGTGACGGCCGCCACCGCGGCTCGCCAAAGCTCTGCTCGTAGAAGGACCGTGAGACCGCGAGACCGGTGTCCACACCGACCAGGTCCATCATCTCGAACGGCCCCATGCGGAAGCCGCCACCGAGCCGGCAGATCCGGTCGATCTCCTCGAGTGGGGCGACCCGCTCCTGCAGCAGCCGCAGCGCCTCGAGCCCGAACGGACGGTTGCAGCGGTTGACGAGGAAGCCCGGCCCGTCGTGGGCGTCGATGACCACCTTGCCCATCGCCTCGCCGGCCGCGCGGGCGAGCTCGAGCGCCGCCGAAGAGCTGTCGGCCCCGGCCACGACCTCGAGCAGGCGCATCACCGGCGCCGGGTTGAAGAAGTGCATCCCGACCACCCGCTCGGGGTGGGGGAGGCCGGCCGCGACGGCCGTGACCAGCAGCGAGGAGGTGTTGGTGGCCAGCACGCACTCCTGGGAGACGGTTCCCCCGGCGAGCCGGCCAAACAGCGCCTGTTTGATCTCCAGGGACTCGGGGGCAGCCTCGATCACCAGCTCGGAAGGCGCCAGGTCCTCGAGCGCCGGCGCTGGCTCGAGGGCGCGCTCGGCGGCTTGCGCCTGCTCCTCGGTGAGGCGGCCTCGCTCGACGCCGCGCCGGAGGTGCCGGCGGATCGACTCGAGCCCTCTTTCGAGCGCGTCGGCCACAGGATCGTGTAGCAGCGTGCGGGCGCCGGTGAGGCAGGCGAGCTGCGCGATGCCTGCGCCCATGGTGCCGGCCCCGGCGACGCCAATCGTCTGGGGAACTCGAGCGCAGGCCATCCGTGCGGCGGGGTCCTAGCTCGGCACCAGCGCGTTGATGCCGGTGAGGGCCCGTCCGATGATGAGCTTCTGGATCTGCGAGGTGCCCTCGTACAGGGTGGTGACGCGGACGTCGCGGAAGTAGCGCTCGACCGGATGGTCATCGACGTAGCCCGAGCCGCCGTGGACCTGAATGGCCGTGTTGGCGCACTCGACGGCCGCCTCGGTGGCGTAGAGCTTGGCGATCGAGGTTTCAGTGGTGTTCGGGCGCCCGGAGTCCTTGAGGAAGCCGGCCCGCCAGACGAGCATCCGCGCGGCGTCGGTCTGCACCTTCATGTCGGCCAGCATCCCCTGCACGAGCTGGAAGCTGGCGATCGGGCGCTTGAACTGGGTCCGCTCCTTGGCGTAGCTGACCGAGGCCTCGACGCAGCCCTGGCAGATGCCCACGCAGCCGGCCGCGACGCTGTAGCGGCCCGAGTCCAGGGCGCTCATCGCCACCTTGAAGCCGTCGCCGACCTCGCCGAGCAGAGCGTCGTCGCTGACCTCGACATCGTCGAGCGAGATCGACGCCGTGTCGGAGCCGTGCAGGCCCATCTTGTGGTGGATGGCCTGCGGCTGGAAGCCGGCCTGGTTGGTGTCGACAAGGAAGCAGGCGAGCCCGCGGTGCGCTTTCTCGGGGTCGGTCTGGGCGAAGATCAGCGCCACCTTGGCGTGGTTTCCCATCGAGATCCACATCTTGGCGCCGTTGATCACCCACCCAGAACCGGTCTTACGCGCGCGGGTCCGCTGATTGGCCGCATCGGATCCGGTGTCGGGCTCGGTCAGCCCGAAGCAGCCGAGCCACTCGCCGGCGCACAGCTTGGGCAGATAGTGCTGCTTCTGTTCCTCGGTTCCCCACCGCAGGAGCGACGAGCAGACCAGCGAGGTCTGGACCGAGACGACGGTCCGCATCGCGGAGTCGCCGCGACCGATCTCCTCGACGATCAGGCTGTAGGTGACGTAGTCCAGTCCGGCTCCGCCGTACTCGCGAGGGACGATCGCCCCCAGGTAGCCCTGGTCGGCGATCTTGCGCACAAGCTCGAGATCGAAGTGCTCGTTGCGGTCGTTCTCGCGCGCCTGAGCGATGATCTCGTTGTCGGTGAAGGCACGCGCCGTCTCCTGGATCAGGCGCTGCTCGTCGTTGAGGTCGAAGTCCATCCTCGCCACGCTACAGGAGGGGGGTAGGCTGCGTCTGCCGATGGCGCCAGAGACGCGTTACGCCCGCAGCGGCGAGCTCCACATTGCCTACCAGGTGATCGGCGACGGGCCGATTGACCTCGTGTTCGTGCCCAGCTGGATCTCTCAGGTCGAGCACTACTGGGAGGAGCCGATCGTCGCCCGCTATTTCGAGCGGCTCGCCTCGTTCTCGCGCTTGATCATGTTCGACCGGCGGGGCTCCGGGCTCTCGGACCCCGTGGCCCGCGCCCCGACGCTCGAGGAGCAGATGGACGACGTTGTGGCGGTGATGGACGCCGCCGGGTCCGAGCGAGCGGCGGTGTTCGCGTTGCTCGAAGGCGGCGCGATGGCGATCCTGTTCGCTGCCACCCACCCGGAGCGGGCCACGGCCCTGATCCTCTACGAGGCGCAACCGCGGATGTCGTGGGCCCCCGACTACGACTGGGCGTTGCGGCCCGAGGAGCGCGAGGCGCACCTCCGTGACGGTGGCCTGCTTGCGTGGGGCGACGGCTCCCGCATCCTTGCGGTCTCGCCGAGCTCCGCCGACAACTCCCGTCTGCGAGCGTGGTACGGCCGCCTCGAGCGGCTGTCGGCCAGTCCGGGCACGGCGGCCAAGTTCATGCGGATGAACGCGCAGGTCGACGTGCGAGCGGTGCTCCCCAGCATCCAGGTTCCGACCCTGGTCCTGCATCGCGCCGGCGACCCATTCATCGACGTCCGCCACTCGCGGTATCTCGCCGAGCACATCCCAGGCGCTCGCTACATCGAGCTGCCGGGGAACGAGTCGCTGCCGTTCGCCAGCGGGCGCGCGAGTGAGATCGATGAGGTGGAGGAGTTCCTCACCGGTGCCCGTCGGGGGCCGGAGGCCGAGCGGATCCTTGCCACGGTGATGTTCGGCGACATCGTCGACTCGACCCGCCGCGCGGCCGAGATGGGCGATCGCCGCTGGCGGACGATGCTGGAATCCCTTGAGTCGGCCGTGGGGCGCGAGCTCTCGCGGTTCCGGGGGCGCGCGGTGAAGAAGCTCGGCGACGGCTTCCTGGCCACCTTCGACGGGCCGGCGCGGGCGATTCGCTGCGCGCGGGCGATCCGGGACGTGGCCGGCGCGGATTACGGGCTCGACGTGCGCTGTGGCCTGCACACGGGCGAGATCGAGCTGATCGGGGACGACGTGGGCGGGATCGCCGTGCACATCGCGGCGCGCGTGGTGGCCTGCGCCGAGGCCGGCGAGGTGCTGGTCTCCGGCACGGTCAAGGACCTGGTCGTCGGCTCCGGGCTGGAGTTCGCCGACCGTGGCGAGCGTGAGCTCAAGGGCGTGCCCGGCCACTGGCGGCTGTGGCGCGTCGCGGCCTGAGCGCCGCCGCGTCCGGGTCGACCGCGCCAGAGTCGGGGTAGACTCCATGCCAGTGGATCCCTTCGCGATCGTGCTGCTGGGTGGGCTGGCTGCGCTGGTCCTGTGGATTTGGCTGCTGGGCAAGTACTACCCCGGTTCGGGTCTCGAGCAGGTGGGGCTGCGATCCGCGCGCGAGATCACCGAGTCTCGGGAGGAGCTCGAGGCGGAGGATCTCCACCAGATGCTCGACGCCCACAACGCCCGTCGCAGGGCTCGAGGAGAGGCGGAGATGACCGTTCACGACCTCGAGCTGCGGGTGATGGACGACTTAGGCGAGCAACGGCGCCGGCGCGAGGAGCTCGCCGCCGAGCGTGAGCTCGACGAGCTGCTCGAAGCCACCAATGCTCGCCGCCGCGCCCGCGGGCTCCCGGAGCGCACCGCCGAGCAGGCGCGCGAGGAATTCGGACCCGGCACGGGGAGCGCGAGCTAACCGGCCTCGCGACGGCTGATCGACGTTGGCTCGGTGCCTGATCATCGGCTGCGGCTGCCGAGGCCAGATGCTCACCCGGACGCTCGTGGGCGAGGGCCATGCCGTCCGCGGGACCACCCGCGATCCCCGCCGACTGCCGGATATTGAGGCGGCCGGCGCTGAACCGTTTCTTGGCGATCCCGATCGCGTGGCCACGATCGCGCCCGCATTCGATCACGCGAGCGTGGCCTGCGTACTGCTCGGCTCCGCCGGGGGCCACGCGGAGGCCGTGGCGGCGCTGCACGGCACGCGGCTCGAGATGCTCCTCTCCCGCATGCTCGACACCACCGTGCGCGGGATCGTTTATGAGGCGGCCGGGAGCGTCGACTCGGCGATCCTCCGGAGTGGGGGCGAGACCGTCCGGCGAACCTGCGAGGACTCGCGGATCCCCTACGTCCTGTTGGGCGCCGACCCCGGGGCTCCCGAGGCGTGGCTCGCCGCCGCGGCAGGGGCAGTCTCCGGGGTGCTGGACGCTCGCTCGCGGTAAGGTCTACGCAAACTCAACTGATCTAGTGGAGATTCTGGCCGGGCGCGTATCTCGCGCTAGACTCCGCCCCAAGTAGAAAATAGCCAAAAGACGACTGGAAATTGGTTATACCGATCGACTTCAAGCGAGGCAAGCATGGCTGATTATGCGAAGGACGTGCTGGTGGAGCCGGAGTGGCTCGAGCAGCATCTCGATGACGACTCGATCCGGATCGTCGAGGTGGACGAGAACCCCGCGCTGTACCGCGAGGCTCACATTCCCGGCGCCATCGGCTTCGACTGGCGCGAGGACCTGCAGGACCAAGTCAAGCGCGACTTCCTCGGCCCCGAGGACTTCGGCGAGCTGTTCGGACGCAGGGGCATCTCCAACGACCACCTGGTCATCCTCTACGGCGACCGCAACAACTGGTTCGCCGCCTACACGTACTGGTACCTGAAGTACTACGGGCACAACAACGTCAAGCTGCTCAACGGTCCGCGCGAGCGCTGGATCTCCGAGAGCCGGCCGACCACCACCGAGGAGCCGAACCACTCGGCGGCGACGTTCACCGCCAGGCCCGGCGACGACACGATCCGGGCCAAGCGCGACGAAGTGCTGTCCGCGCTCGGGGACTCGCACAAGCTCGTCGACGTCCGCTCTCCGCAGGAGTACTCCGGCGAGCTGATCGCGATGCCGGGCTACGAGAACGAGGGCGCCCAGCGCTCCGGCCACATCCCGGGCGCGGCCTCGATCCCGTGGGCGCAGGCGGTGCGCGAGGACGGCACCTTCAAGAGCGCTGACGATTTGCGCGAGCTCTACGGAGGCAAGGGCGTGCTGAGCGGCGATCCGATCATCGCCTACTGCCGGATCGGCGAGCGCTCCGCCCACACCTGGTTCGTCCTGCACGAGCTGCTCGGCGAGGGCGACGTCAAGAACTACGATGGCTCGTGGACGGAGTGGGGCAACCTGGTCAACGTGCCGATCGAGAAGGGCTGAGCCGGCGGCTCGGGTGCTGCTGCTAGCCGACCTTGCCGGCGGCCAGCAGCGGCCCGAGCCGATCGAACAGGTCGGCGAGAATGCGCGCCGTCGCGCCCCAGATCAGGTGCTCGCCGACGAGATAAGTGTCGGTGCGGATCGGGAGGCCTCGCCGCACGAGACGGCGCCGGCCATAGCCGGCGAGGAGGTCTGTCAGGGATAGCTCGATCACTTCCGCCACCTCGCGCGGGCTCAGGGTCCACTCCCGCCCCGGGTCGATGAGACCGACGAACGGGTACACCGCGTAGCCGGTGGCGATCGTCGGGACGGGCTGCAGAGCGCCGACGACCTCGACCGCCTCGGGGGGAAGGCCGATCTCCTCGTGGGCCTCACGCACGGCCGTCTGGCGCAGGTCCTCGATGCCCGGCTCGTGCCGGCCGCCGGGGAACGAGATCTCGCCCGCGTGGCGGCGAAGGTCCTCGCGGCGCTTGGTGAACACCGCGTGGGTTTCGCCATCGTGCACGTAGAGCGGCACGAGCACCGCGGCGTCGGTGCGACCGCGGACATCGAGCCGCACCGCCTCCTCGGGAGAGAGCAACACGCGCTGCAGCTCGGCTCGCAGCGCTTCGTCGACGGTGGACATCGCGGCGGTCCGCTCGCTCAAGCTCCGGGCGGCGTGGCCAGCTCGAGCCGCTGCTCGAAGGTCACCTCGCCCTCGAGGATCCGGTGGACCGGACACTTTCCGGCGATCACCTGCAAGCGATCGCGCTGCTCATCGGTGAGGCTGGCCGGCAGCGTCAACGCGATCTCGAACCGCGTCGGCGCGCCCGGCTCGGCTCGGGCATAGCGGGCGTGCACCTCAACCGTCTCGAGCTCCCACCCCTTGCGCTGGGCGTACATCTCCAGCGTGACGGCGATGCACGAGGCCAGGCTGGCGGCAAGCAGCTCCTGCGGGGTCGGACCCTCGTCGCCTCCACCGAGCGCCTCCGGCTCGTCGGCGATGAACCGATGTCCTCGGGCCTCGATCTGCTGCTTGAACGAGTTCGGGCCCTCGCGCCGGGCGACGGCCTCGATCGATCCTCTCTCGTCAGCCGGGCCTACCACTGGCACGGCATCGTAGCGCCGGCCGTGCCGCTACTCGGCCAGCGGGTTGAACAGCAGCCCGGTCGGGACCTTGGGGAAGAAGTAGGTCGACTTCGGCGGCATGCTCTCGCCGGCCGCGGCCACCTCCTGCACTCGGGTCACCGGGGTCGGCGCCATGAAGAAGGCCGCATCGCAGCGGCCGTCCTGCACCAGCTCGAGCGCCTGCTCGTCATCGCGGGCGTAGACGAGGCCGTGAAGGTGGTCGATGTCCAGCTCGGTCATCCCCAGGGCGCCCCTGAGGATCAGCGCTTCGAGCACGGCCGTGTCAAGCCGGCGGTAGGGCGCCGCGTGGTCGGGGAGGGCGGCGTCGGCGATCGCCGGATCTTTCAGGGTCAGCATGAACGGACGCCGGAACTGAGCGTCGATGTAGCCGATTCGGACCTCGTCGCCGGACGGCGGCGCGAGCTCGGAGGTGTCGGCGAGCTCGCGCACGTCGAAGTCGCGCCGAATCGCCTGCGCCAACCCCTCGTGCTGGTCGGGGGTCAGACCTCGCACCAGCCGGTGGGTGGGGAACACGGTGAGCCCCGGGTCCTCGAGGGCGACGAGGCACATCAGCACGTAGCGATGAGGGCCCTCACCGCCGATCTCATCGGCGTACGCGCGAGCCGTCTCGTAGCGGTGGTGACCGTCGGCGATCAGCAGCTCCGCGGGGGCAAGCGCACGCCGGACGGCCTCGATCGCGCGCTCGTCGGTCACGCGCCACAGCCGGTTGATGGTGCCGTCGTCGTCGGTGCTCTGGCCCCAGGGCGGCGGCTCGGTGCGCGGGGACAGTGCCGCCCAGGCCGCCCCCGCGGGGTCGGAGAACAGCGAGAAGATCGGCGACAGGTTGGCCTTTGTCGCGCGCGTGAGCTTCAGCCGGTCCTCCTTCGGCCCGGGGTGCGTGCGCTCGTGCGGGCGGATGCGCCCGGCACCGTAGTCCGAGACGCGCACGCGCGCGAGGAACCCGCGGCGCGTCCGCGCCCGCCCGTCCGGACCGGTGTAGTCCTGCTCCAGCGGCCAGACCGCCGGCTGCTGATCCAGGAGCACGGACCCGTTGGCACGCCAGGCGTCGAGCAGCCGTGCGGCCTCCGCGTACGGGTCGCCGTCGCCCTCCGGGAGGTCGATGCGCACGGCGTTGTAGGGCGAGCGCGCCTCGAGCGCCGCCCGCTGCTCGGCGTCGATCACGTCGTACGGCGGCGCGAGCACCGGCTGCAGTCCCCCGGTGCGGGCGAGGTCGTAGTGGAGAGCGTGAAGCGGCTCGACATTGGCCATCGCGGCGGCGGAGGCTACTCCAACGACGCGGCCAACGACGGCGGGCGGTCGTGCTGCCGGAGCGTGCGACGGTCCGGGCGCTTCGGCACCCGGACCGTCGGCGAAGGCTCCCGGCTAGACTCGCTGCGGCATCGGGGCGTGGCGCAGCCTGGTAGCGCGCCGCCTTTGGGTGGCGGAGGTCCCCGGTTCAAATCCGGGCGCCCCGATAAGCGAGAACCCCCGTGCCCACGGGGGTTCTCGCGTCTCCCTCCACACGTCAAGGCTCCAATGGGGTTCGAACGTCGCGGCCCCGGCGGTGCCGGAGCACAGGGAGATCAGGTTCTTGACCCTCGCCGAGGTTCACGCGCTCGTGGCGAGCGTGGGGCCGGGCAAGTACGACGGCTCGACCGCGCGATGTTCCTGGCCGCACCGATGACCGGGGCTGCGGAAGGGCGAGCTCGTGGCGCTGCGCTGGCGGGACGTCGACCGGACCGCGCAGCGCATCCGCGTCCGTCAGAACACATCACGCCGACTGTTCGCCGGGCCCCCGCGAGGCGGAGATTCTCGCCGCCGCGTTCGCACTCGACGAGCAGCAGTCCCTGGCATGAAGCCGGCGCTCGCGGCACGGAGTTAACCTCGTCGCGAACATGCATAAGGATGCGCGAAGAAGAGGACGCACCGCGGGTGGAACGGATGTGGGCATACGGTTGCGACTGATACCCGTTTTGGTCGGCTTGGGATTGGCACTGCTAACAGCGGCGTGGGTTGCGGCGACCAGGCCGTTTGGAGCGCCCGACGAGAACGCGCATTACCTGCGTGCGCTGAGCATCGCTAACGGAAACCTCCTCGGCCCCAAGGTTCCGTACTACAGACCGGATGCCACACCAGCCGTCACACCAGCCCAGCTCGCGTGGCAGGGACAAGACGCACGCGGCGTCCTCGTCCCAGCCCGACTCTCGCCGCGTGTTCCATCCCATCTAGCACCCGCCGGTGCTGTGGCGCAGCCGATGCTGTGTCTGAATGGAAAGCCCAATATCGGGAGTGGATCATGTATGGAAGCCACGTATACAGGTGACTATCCTCCGCTGCCCTATCTCCTGCCTGCGGTAGCGCTCAGCTCAGCGAGTGGTTGGAGTAGCGGGCTGTGGCTGTCGCGTGCGCTGTCGGCCTCTGCTTGCCTAGCGTTCATCCTGCTCGCGATTGCCGCGCTGTGGAGCGGCAGTGGTTGGTCGCTCTTGGGGCCGCTCGTCGCCATCACCCCGATGGTCCTGTTCGTAAGCTCCGTCATCAACCCCACCGGACTGGAGGCCACCGCGGGGATCGCGTTCGCGTCAGCCGGGTTGAGGATCGTGCGCGAACGCGAGAATTCTCCTGCCTGGACCTGGGTTCTCCTCGCTTGCAGCGGCGCGGTGACCGCGCTCGCCTGGCAGCTCGGGCCGATCTTCGTTGTGATCGACCTTGCGGTGCTGGCGGCGCTGTTAGGACGGACGCAGATCAGAGAGGTGCTCGCCCGCAGCCGTCGCCGCAGCGGAACCGTTACTTTGATGTTGATAGCGGCGCTTGGCCTCGACGTAAGCTGGGCAGCGATCTCCGGCTTTTCGCACTCAACATTTCAGGTTGCGCCTGTCGCATACGGCCTGCGTCTGGGTATCGCACAACTCCGCAGACTACCTCGCGATGCGGTAGGCGTGTTTGGCTGGCACACCGTTCCGATGCCGTCAGTCTTCTATTCGGTCTGGTTGCTGCTGGTGGCCACGATCCTGATCGGAGCCCTGCTGCTCGGCAACCGCCGCGAGCGCATCCTCGTTACAGCGGTGACCGTGCTCGGCCTCGTCATGCCCGTCTTGTTCTACGCGTGGGTCTACCGCTTCAGTGAGTTCCCCCTTCAGGGGCGGTACATGCTGCCGTTACTCGCGCTAACACCCTTGGTGGCCGGAGAGGTCATTTCTCGCACGAGCGATCGCATGCCCGCACGCACATCGAAGTGGCTGCTTGCAGCCGCCGTCGCCTCGGTCGCGGCCGTACAGCTTGTTGCATGGTGGACGAGCGCGCGCGCAGCCGCCGCGCGCCAGTCGTACACATGGTTCATGGCTCACGCAACCTGGACGCCTCCGCTCGGCTGGTGGCCTTGGGTGGGAATGGCAATTGCGGGAAGTGCGGCCATCGCGGCCTCAGGGGCCGTCGGCGCGTTCCAAGGCCGTACACATGCCAGAGAACCAGGACTGAGGGCCGTACCGCAGCCACAAGGCGGCGGGACCTAGCCGAGCTCCGCCCGAGGGCGGAACGATGATTCAGCGCACGAGCTGGAAGCGGATGCTCTGAGGGGTGCCGGTGTGGCCGGTTGCTGTCGGGCTCGCCGTCAATTGGTAGGAGCCGGGCGCTAGCTTGCGCCCTGCGAGTTGCCCATTGAAGGTAAAGGTAGTGGTGCCGGCAGCGCTCGTTCGGACGAAACTTCCGCCAAGCGGCACCAGGCGTGCGCAGCGGTGCTGCTTCTGGTTTGTCCGGCTGACCGGCACGCAGCGTCCCTTCGTCAGCCGACCGGCGAGCTCTTGCTTGACCGTGAAGGTCACCCGCCCCGCGATCGTGAGCTTGTAGCTGACGCGCAGCGCGATCGCCCGGACGCAGACTCGGCTCTTGCGGTTTCCGACGGTAGCGGCCACACACCGTCCAGTGACGAAGCGGCCGGTGAGCGCAAACTGGCCTGGCGAGACGCCCAGCGTCGACAGCAGAGGCCCGGGGATGAAGGTGGCGCGCACCTGAGTATCGGCGCTGATGCTGACCGTGCACGCGCCAGTGCTCGAGCAGCGGGCGCCCGACCAGCCCGCGAACGTCGAACCCGACGCCGGGCTCTCGGTCAGCGTCACCGTACTGCCGGACGTGAAGCTCCCCGAGCATGTGGTCCCGCAATCGATCTGCCCGTCGCCGCTGGTGACCGTCCCCGACCCCGACCCAGCCTTCGCGACCGTCAACGTGAAGCTCGGTGGCGGCGAGGTGTTGAACGTTGCCGTCACGGCCTGATCGGAGCTCATCGTCACCTGGCAGGTCCTGGCCGTGCTCGAGCAGCGGGCGCCCGACCAGCCCGCGAACGTCGAACCCGACGCCGGGCTCTCGGTCAGCGTCACCGTACTGCCGGACGTGAAGCTCCCCGAGCATGTGGTCCCGCAATCGATCTGCCCGTCGCCGCTGGTGACCGTCCCCGACCCCGACCCAGCCTTCGCGACCGTCAACGTGAAGCTCGGTGGCGGCGAGGTGTTGAACGTTGCCGTCACGGCCTGATCGGAGCTCATCGTCACCTGGCAGGTCCTGGCCGTGCCCGAGCAGCCACCACCCGACCAGCCCGCGAACGTCGAACCCGACGCCGGGCTCTCGGTCAGCGTCACCGTACTGCCGGACGTGAAGCTCCCCGAGCATGTGGTCCCGCAATCGATCCCCGACGATGAGCTCGTCACCTTCCCTGACCCCGTACCGGTGGGCGTCACCGTCAGCGTGGGGGTTGCGGGCGAGAACTCGACGTCGACCCAGTAGTTCTCGGCTGACACGTCGCTGTTGGTCGGGAACGCGTTGGCGGCGCCGTACACCCATACGCCGTTGCCGCTGGTGTTGCTGGGAATGGCGTGCAACGGCGGGTTATTGGTGCTGCCACCGCCAATGGGTCCGGGAGACGGTTCGGGATAGAAGTAGTTTTCTGTGTATGCGTAGTGGCCGTTGGGGGCGTTGTAGGACACCACGTAGGTGGTGTTAGGCATGATCGTGACCGGGTTGGACAACGCCACCTGCTGCCAGCCTGAGGCGGTCTCGTTGGTGAACGTCGCGGAGGCGAGCAGCGTCCCGTTAGCGGTCCACAGGCTGCCTACGTGGGTACCGGTATTGGCCGCGACCTTGTAGAACCGGAGCGCGGTGACAGTCCCGTAGACGTCGGATTTGAACTTCATGCCGACCGTGACTGCGTTGTTGTCCGCCGAATCTGTGGCACCACCGGGGGTGCCAACTCCCCACAGCGAACACGGGCAGGCGACGCTGACGGTAACGCCTGGCGACGGCGACTCGATATTGCCACTATCGTCGATGGCGCGCGACATGATCGTCGTCGCTGGATTCCCCTCAGCGATCCAGCTGTAGGACCAGCCGACGGTCGGGCCGTCGGGGGTGGTCAATGTTGCTGGATGCCATGTGCCGCCTCCGTTGGTTGAGACCACTACACCGGCCACGGCCCCGCCGCCGCCGGGGTCGGTCGCAGTGCCACTGACCGTGACCGCGCTTCCATCCTGGAAGCTTGATCCAGCAGTGGGCGACGTGATCTTCGACGTAGGCGGCGCGGTGTCGGTCGACCGTGTCGCCGGTGTCAGCCCCGAGATGAGCGTAGTCGGCTGGACACCCATGTCCGCGAACAGGTTGACCGTCGCCTGTTGCATGGTCGGATCAGGGGTGCTGCCGCCGGGGGGGCCGCTTGAGCCCCACGCGTTCGTGTCGTCCAAGCCCCAGGCCCACTGGACCGTGCCGGCACCGAACACGAGCGCACCGCTGGGCGCCTTGTACAGCGTGAGGTGATGTGTCTCGGTACCGGTGCCCGTGAGGCTCCCATAATCAGTGAATGGCTGGACTCCGCTCACCGTCGTCGAGGAGAGGTCGAACTCCCCGGGTGGTCGAAAGCCGTTGTCGGCGTCGACGTCCCACTCATAGCCAAGCGTTCCCGTGCCGGCTGCCAGGGTCCGGCTCTGTCCTGGGCTCAGGTCCGCGACGGCGGTGTTGCGCCATATCCTTAGCTTGCTGTACTGGTAGGGGACGGTGATGTCGGCGGTTCCTGAGTTGACCAGGAACTCCTGCCCGGTCAGACCGTTGGCCGGCACACCCCCGTCCGCGGGCGGGCTGAAGCGGGGATCGGCCCACGTGCCGGTCCAGGTCGGCGGGTCCTGGGGGTCGACGGGTGAGTTGAAGTGCGTCTCCTTGTACGTCACAAGCGTGCGATATGCGGTGTTGGAACCATCTTGGCTCGGAGCCCAGCGAGTCTTCCAAAACATCTCATTGCCGCTGAAGAACGCCAGGTTGACTCCCGCATCGCGTGCCGCCACCACGCTCGCGCGCTGACCCGCAGACCAGTACTCATCATGGCCGCTGGAGATGAAGAGCTTGTGGTGCAAGAGCAGGGATCCAGCCCGGTCGACGTCCCCTGAACTCACATAGCTGACGTCGTATCCGTTCTCCTCAAGGAAGCGGATCATCTGATACTCGGCGTAGTACGGATCTGAGCGGCCGCCGTCGATCGCGAGGGTGCCGTCGAACGGACGGTTGTAAGACACCGCGTCGGCTCCCTTGTACGCCAGCGGGTTGCCCGACGGACAGTCCACCGTGCAGGTGTAAAGGCTGTTCCCGCCATAGTCGTTGTAGGCCTCCCAGGTCGCATCGGAGGTCTGAAGCAGGATGTCCGAGTGGCTCAAATCGTTGCGCACGACGAACAGGATCTGGCTGCCACCACCCGGATCTGCTGGATCGTCACGGACGAGATGCGCGATATAGACGCCCGAGACGGCGTTGGCGGGAACGGTCCAGGATGCCGAGACTCCCCAATTGCCGCAGTCGATCAGTCCGGTCGTCGAGTCCGTCAGGCAGTTCGGTTGTGCCTGCGGCAGGAGTGCGGTCGGCTGCAGATTCGACGCGACCTTGCGGGCGCCCAAGCCCTGGTAGTAGCCAAGACGCAGGATGTCGATGTGGTAGGCCGTAGACGGCGTGTTGATCTTGAAGGACTCGGTCTGTCCGGCGTTCACGCTCATGGACGTGGCGAAGCCCTGGATCGAAGGATCACCGCTGCCGTTGATCTGCCAATCGGACGGCGGGTCTCCCGGAAGGCTGTTCTCACACGCGATCATGTTGGTCACGGGCGGCCCACAAGGACCGCCACTCGCTGCGGACGCCGCCCCGATCAGAGGTAGAACCCACGCGACGCAGAACGACCCCGCCAGAATCGCCCCTAGCTTGTACCAGCGCCCAAGCCGCGCTCCATGGTCACTGCGTCCGCCTCTCAGCATCACGAAACGCTGGCCTCCACTGGCCATGGCCCAAGGTAGCCCATATACCAGTCAACGGGCTGGAGCGCCCGAAACCTTTGGCCGAGCATCGCACGCCCCCGGCTGGCCCGTGATAAGCCGCGACCCGCGAGGCTGGATACGGAATGCCGCCGTGGAGACGCCGAGTAACTCCCGCTATGCGGGAGGAACGTCGAGCGCCGCTCGCCGGGCCGCGCGCAGCGCCTCGGCCCACCACCGCAGGTCGGTGCCGAGGGTGTCGTGGCGCTCGTCGAGCGAAGCGAACATCTCGACGTCGAAGCGGTTCTCGGCCATGCGGACCGGTCGCATCACGTCGGGCAGGATGTGGACGGCGTGACGGAGCGGCGCCATCTCCAGTTCCACGCAGACCAGTCGCAGCTGCTCGATCGCCCGGGCGCCGCCGACATTGCCGTAACCGACGAATGCGGCCGCTTTGCGGTTGAACTCCGGAAAGGCCTGGTCGAGAGCGTTCTTGAGCAGCGCCGGGTAGCCGTGGTTGTACTCGGCGCAGACCAGGATGTAGCCGTCGGCCTCCTCGACCTTCGTCGCCCAGCGCGCCACCTCTGCCGAGTAGTGGCGGTGCCCGCGGGCGGACGGCACCGAACGGTAGCCGCCGGCAGGCACGTGGGGGGCAGGACCTGATCGGGGTGGGAGGGGCCGCGCCGCCAGCCGGTCGGCGGTGGTCCCGGCAGACCGCGGAGCAGCCGCGCGAAGATCGCCCGGAGCGTCTCCTTGCCGTAGGCATGGGAGCCGTCGTACATGGTCAGCACCGCGAGCGAGATCCGTGCGCAGCCGCGGACGAGCAGGACGACCTGGTGGTCGAGCAGGCCGGTGCCGTAGCCCCACCCACCCTTGAAGTAGAGCTTCCAGCCTCGTGGCGCGACGGTGCCGATGCCCCAACGCTGCGGTGGGATCACGGACGCCAGCAGGCGCATGGCAAACGCCCGATGCCGCCTGACCACATAGCGGTCGATATGCAGGAAGAACCTGGTCTGGTCGCGTGCGGTGATGTGTGTCTCACCCCACGGTGAGGCGTTCGCGAAGCGGGTCATGCCCACACGATCGGCGAGTCCCCGCAATCCGGCGTAACCGACGATCGCGTCCACCGCGTCGGCGGCATTGTTGTCCGACCGGGTGATCATCGGCACGAGCAGCGAGCGGTCGTAGCCGCCCAGATTGCGCCCGGCTACCGAGCGGCGATCGAGATAGGCGACCATCAGCATCGCCTTGACCACGCTCGCCGACCACTCGACGTGGTCGGGCCGGTAGCCGTAGAAACGGCTGTCAGTGAGAACGGCGAAGGCGATGTCGCCGGCGCGGTGGTCGTTGTAGCCGATCGCCGCGGACATGTCGGGTCGCCAGATCGAGTCTAGTGGCGCGCCATAGTCTGGAACGAGACAGCGCGGACCTGACCGGACGGTTGCGCCGCCGGCGCTGCCGACCGCCGCCAGGCTGCTGAGCAGCAGCAGGAATCCGGCCGCCGCCCACGCTCGCCGGAGGAGAAACCTAGCCACTCGCCCCTTTACAGTCCCGGAGGCACAGAGCCCCCGTAGCTCAGCTGGATAGAGCGCCGGCCTTCTAAGCCGTGGGTCGCAGGTTCGAGTCCTGCCGGGGGCGTTCGCCCATCCATCGCTCTCAGTCCAGGCCTGCGCGTCAGTTGCCGCCCCACAGCGGGTGAGCCTACAGGCTGCTACTCGAGCCTTCGCCGGCGGGTGCCGGGCCGATGCGCGCCGCGGGGAGGAACTCGTGCCGGAGGCGGGCGCTGCCCGGTCGCCATCGGCGCCGGCCCCGGCCGCTACGGCATCGTCGTGTCGGCCACAAAGCGCGCGCAGGAGGGTCGGTGGGGCGTGCGGCGACCGTTACGCCGATCACCGCGACCGCCGAACCGCTGCTAGATTCCAAAGCCTCCGCGGTGGGCGTAGCTCAGCTGGTAGAGCTCCTGGTTGTGGTCCAGGCGGTCGGGGGTTCGAGTCCCCTCGCTCACCCCTTGTGAAATGCTCCGATTAGCGGGGCTTTCCTTTGGCCTTGGCGTGGGGTCGAGCCCGGCGGCGGGGCCGTTGTACCACTTCGTTGTACCACTTGAGGGCGCGAAACCTCTCGGCCATGGCCTCTCCGATTGGGAAGCTCCTGCGGACGGATCGAGAGGCGTACATCTGAGCGACTGGCACAGTGGCTGCGCCCTCGCGGTCTGGTATTCGTCGGCGGTGATCTCGCCGCGGTCACCCAGTTCCGTGAGCCGCTTGAGCTGCTCGGCCGTTGTCGAGCCAGCCGCAGAAGGGAGCAGCGTTCAGCGGCTGGAGCCGGTACGCATGTTCGCTCGCTCGCTCGCTCGCTCGGCGGGCGCGTATCGCCTGCTTGGTCGCGGCGTATCTGAACTGCGTGCATTCCTCGGCGACGCAAGCACCTGGTCGGTTGTGATCCTGGTGGGCGTAATGTGCGTTGTCGCGCTGATCGAGCATCGCTGGGCGATTCCCCTCAGGGATGCCGTTCAGCAATCGCACGGTGAGGTGCTCGCGGCTGCGTGGATCGATGCGCAGGATCGGCTGCTCTCCAACCTTGAGGCCGTCTGACGGAGCCGCCGAGCATTTGAGAACAAGCGACATTGGAGGATAAATGGGAGACACGATTCTGGGGCCGATTGACTACCTCGCGGTGGAATGGCCTGGCGGAAAGGTCACTGGTGAGGGGTTCCGGCTGTTGATGGACCTCGTCGACCACGAGGTGGTTCGTGTCCTCGACCTGCTGTTCATCGCCAAGGACGCCGACGGGAAAGTCTCAACGGTCGATGTGGCTGACGTGGAGCATTCCGAGGCGCTCGATCAACGGCTGTGGGGCACGTCCTCCGGCCTGCTCGATCAATCAGACATCGACGAGGTTGCCGCGGCGATCGGACCGGAAAGCCTTGCCGGAATCCTCGTCTACGAGAACGTCTGGGCGGTCCCGATGTGGACCGCGCTCGACCGCAGCAGCGCGCGGCTCGTCGGCGCCGGGCGGATCCCGGCCGGCGACCTGATCGCCGTGCTGGATGAGACCGACCCCTCCTGAACCGCAAGAAAGGACACCTCATGGGACTGTTGAAGACGGGCTTGAAGGCGGCGGTTGCGGTGAAGACCGCCGATGTGATCCACGAGCGCGTGCTCGCGCGCCAGGAGCAGCACGCGGCCGCATATGCCCATCCTGGCCCGGCAGCTGCGGTCGCGCAACCTGCGCCGGGGGCCGTGGCCCAACCTGCGCCGGCGGCGGTAGCGTCCGCGGTGCCCGGTCAGGCGTCGCCGGACATGACGGATAAGCTCGCGCAGCTCACGCAGCTCGGCGAGCTGCGTGCCGCGGGCGTGTTGACCGACGCGGAGTTCGAGGTTCAGAAGAGGAAGATATTGAGTGCGTGAGCCGCTCGGTCACGGCCGAGCACGCGCGAAGAGGATGTCGCCCGCTGGCATGGATGTCAGCGGAACCGGGCAGGACGAGGTCACCCCGATCGCCGGTGGAGCGCGGCGGCGCCGAGTTCAGCGTCGCCAGCGCCGGCGCGGCTTCGGCTCGGGGATGCCGAAGATTTCGCGATAGCGACGCTCGCGCTCTGCGGCCTCCTCTGGTGTCTCGGGGCGTGGCTCCGCTGCGGCTGCTACTTGCGCTGGGTGAATCGGCGAAGGAGGCTCGGGCCCCTGAGCCGGTTCGATCGGGACTTCACGGGCAGAGGACGGCTCGCCGTCGGCGCTGCGATCGGGCGGCACATCGACGTCGTCGGCGGCGGGTGACAGGCCCGCGATCTCGTCCGCGCGTGGCTGGACGACTGCGTTGAACTCCGAACGCGCGAGCCGAGCCTTCTTGGCCAGGCGGTGGATCCAGCGGGCGACGGACTCATTCGCGCAGTCATAGAGGACTGCGGAGTACTGGCCGGCGTAGAGCGCGTCGCGCCACCCTTCGAGGATCCATTTCTGGCGATCCTCGCGGCGACCGCCGCTCTCAGCGATCAGGGCGATGGGCGGCCCGGAGCTCGAGAGCCAAACCGCGAGGTCGGGCAGCTGCTTGGTGGACCCGCGCTCGCAGCGTATCCGCACCGCCCAGTGCTCGGGGTCGAGCGCGAGCTCGCGTACCGACCTCCACACGCGGCCGCGCTTCTCGGCGCGCGCGGCTGACCAGCCGACGAGGACGCCGTGCGCGACCGTCGTCGGCGCCGGTGGCGCCTTGACGGCTCGCACGCCGCCGAGGCCCGCGCCCTCGACGCCGAGGCTCGTCAGCCAGGCGACCGCCTTCGCCCCAGACCCATGGCGCACGGCCGAGCCAGCCCGCCGCCTCGAGCTTCGCAACATGCCGCCGAACGACTCGCTCATCGAGATCAAGCCCTGCCTGTACCGCTGGGAGCGACACGACTCCCAGCCTTCCAATGAACCGCCCCACCCGCAGCGTCCCAGGACCTGAAGCCACCACCCGCCTGCCCATCACACCCCGGCCACCTGACGATCCTGCTCACCGCCTGCCGTCCGCCCCGCACGCACGGACACACAATCCCTGGTCTCGACTGGCAGCTGACTACCCGAACGAATACGTGGAGGGCGGGTAGTCAGCTGCCACAAAGAGCCCCAGGGGTGTGATCGATCCCAGTCTTGGCGGGGCGGACGGCGGTCGCTGATGGTCCGCAGACCAGACCGGCCCGATCCGCAAACTCCGGACCACCCCGCGGACCGGCCCGAGCCCGCCTCCGGCCTTTGACCGCCCTCGCGCGCGAGCCGCGCGCCAGCAGACGCGTGCGGCGTGCAGTGCCCGGCGACGGTCATGCGCTCTTGCGTCGCTGCCTGCGCTTGGCCTCGGCTTCGAGCGCGTCGGCGATCTCGTGCATCACGGCCGCCACCTCGGCGTAGCCGGCAGCGACGAGGCTCATCGTCATGCCCTCTTTGGCGATGCCCAGCAGTTGGACCGCCGAGTCAAACCGTTGCCAGAGACGGGCCGGCCCGGGGCGGTTGGCCCCGGGGCGCAGCTCATAGGAGAGGACCATTTCGCGAGCGTCAGGCTCCGGGGTCCAGACCAAGCCCGGCACGTCCGCCGCGTCCTTCAGCGATCTGGCCTGTTGCTCGCACGCCTCCGCCAACGCCCGCACGCGCGAGCCGAACCCCGGATCCGGGGGAGGATTGTCGCTGGCAGCCTGTGCCTCGTCCCAGACACGGTCGGCCTCCTGCAGCGCCTGAGCAGCGGCAAGCAGCTCCTCAGGATCGCCTTCGCGGGCGAACAGGCTGTTCGTCGACCAGCCGCCTTTGATGGGCGCGCCGGGGTCGTGCACGCCGGCGTAACGCGGGTGCTGTGGCCTACGGTAGGGCTGTGCACCCCCTGCGGTGCTGTTCTCGGCCAGCAGCCGCATGACATCCGAGCGCCGGACGAGCAGCTTGCGCTGCCCGGCCCGGGTGGCCGGCAGCAATCCCTTGGAGATCCAGAGCCTGATCGTCGCCGCGTTGACGCGAATCTCCTTGGCGATCTCGATCGGCGTCAGCCAAGGATCGTCCCAGTCTGGCCGATCATCCTCCGCCAAACAAACCACCCCGAAAAGCATCTGGTGCAATCAACACAATTGCATTATCATAGCTGACAGCCGCAGGTTTGACCGCTGCGGAAACCGCAACGGATCGTCCCAGTTCCCGCCGATGCATCCTGATCTCGCTTCCTACTCCGCAGTGTCCGCGCGTTTGATGACTGCTGGACAGGTCGCGGAGCTGCTCGCGGTGCCCAAGACGCGCGTGTGGTCAATGAGTCGGCGGGGGGAGATCCCCACCGTGCGGATCGGCCCGCGTGAGGTGCGGTATCGGCCGGAGGAACACCGAGGCGTGGATCGCCCGGCGGACGACGTCGCGGCCGCGGGGCACGCAGTCCTGAGGCCCGGCCGACGGCGTAGATCAGCCGCGATCAGCGAACGGCGGCTGGCACTGCGTGGATCGGTCCTTCGACCACAGTTCCATCTTCGTCGGAGATAAACAGCGCGATCTCGTCTGCCGACTCGGGCTCGAGCTCGACGATGCGTTGGAGTGCGGCGCGAGCGTCCGCCTCGTCATCGAACGAGTCGATCATGTTGCCGGTGCTTGCGAACAGGGAGTAGTTCATCAGAGCGCTCCTACAGGCAGGATATCGGCCACGCAAGCGAGCAACTGCAGGGGACGACCCCAAACGGTGCGATGAACCCGTGCTCCCGTCTCGGCAAAGTGAAAGCCGTGGCCTGGCTCGAGCCGCAGGCGCGCAATGTGCGTTCCAAGGGCCGGCCATCTTGTCGCCCGGTCCGCCGCCGCGTCGACTGTCACGAACATCGACAGGCCGAGATGGATCAGCACCGATTCGCGCTCGACGCCCCGCGGCGGAGCGTCACGCTCGTAGTTCGAGCGCAGCGAATCGAGCACGGCCGGCGCGCCGCGGGTCGAGCCCTTCACGATGCGGAACAGCTCAACCGGCTCGGCGACGTGGTGAGCGAGGAGATCGAGGTCGGCAGTGCTCATCTGGGCGCTGGCTCGATCGCGGGCGGCGCTACCGGGCGGAATGCCTGCTCGACCCACTCGGCCTCGCGCTCGCTTGGCGCGTAGTCGGCGTAGATCAGCGTCGTCTTGAAGTCGCGGTGGCCCATCAGCTCCTGGAGGACGCGCATCGGCATTCCCTGTGCGGCCATGCGCGTTCCGAAGGTGTGTCTCAGGTCGTGGAAGCGAACGGCGCGAACATGTGCACGGGTGAGCGCGGCCTTGAAGCGCTTGAGCAGCTTCGAGCGGTCGATTGGTTTGCCGGTCTCCGGGTGAGCGAACACGAGGCCGTCGTCACTCTTCCACCGCGAATCCTGGGACAAGAGCTCCAGCTCGGTGGCCACGCGGCTCGCAAGCGGGACGCTGCGGGAGGAGCGCTTCGATTTGGGCGTACCGAACTCGCCACGAACGAAGTTGCGTCGCACGCGGATCCGCCGCGCGCTCCAGTCGACGTCACGCCAGCGCAGCGCGAACAGCTCGCCCTGGCGCATTCCGGTCATCGCCGCGGTCAGGTACATCACGCGCTCGACCCGCCCCAACGGGTCGTCCGGCACGGCACGCAGGAGCGCCTCAACCTCCTCGGTCTCCAGGAAGTGGACATCGGGATCGGTCTCGGAGAGCGCCGGCTTCTCGACGCGCTTGACGGGGTTCTCGCCGACCATCCAGCCCTCGTCGATCGCGAACTCAATCAGTGAGTGGAGCGTCCCGAGCGCGTTCGCCCGGGACTTTGGCGCGAGGCCCTTGCGCTCCAGCGCCGCCGCGAAGCCACGGACGTCCTCGCGGCTGATCTCGCCGACGGGCATCGGGCCGAAGTAGTCGACGATGTGGATCCGGAGCCAGTAGGAGTAGGCCTCGATCGTCGAGGGCTTGCGCCCCGCCGCGCGTTTGGCCGCGATCAGCGCCTCGCCGACCTGGGCGAGCGGTCGACGGCGCTCCTCCGCGGCCCGTTTCGAGTCCGCCGCACGTTCGTCGGCGCGCTCGATCGCCACCTGTTCGCGGAGCTTTCCGAGCGCCACTTCGGCCTCGGCACGGGTCAGGCCATCGGGGTGGCGCTTGCAGTGGACGAATCCGAGCCCGCGCTGCACCTGACGGCCGCCATCACGCCACTTCGCGATCCAGGTGTCGCCGTTTGGCCCGGCACGGCTCACGAGCGTTCCGGCGCCGTAGCGGGCGCCGCGCTGCGTGCGCGTCACTGCTGTTCGCTTTGCTTCGGAAGCCGCCATCTCGTTGTACCACGCGTTGTACCACTTCGGCCGGAAGTCGCGTCAACTCTGAGCAACTAGAAGTAACTCAGAAATGACATTTTTGCAGCGTAAATGCTGGCAAATCACGCCGGGCCAAAAACACACCAGCGCCTATTTGTGGTCCAGGCGGTCGGGGGTTCGAGTCCCCTCGCTCACCTTCGCGAAAAGGCTGCGGTTAGCGGGGCTTTCTCTGTGGCCGCAGTGCCGAAGCTCGGCGACCCGCCGCCGTCAAGACCTGCTTCTATGCGCGGCTTCCGATTATGGTGAGCGGTGGCTCGCTCGCGCGCGTTTTGCCTGCTGAGCGGTGGGTTGTCGTGGTGGGCTGCTGCGCATAATCAGAGTGCTTCGAGGAAGGCGATGAGGCTGTCGGGCGGCTGGTATCGGCCGGGTGGGGTGCCGATCGTGGCGGTGCGGTCGATCGCTTCTTGTTTGAGCTGGTTGTCGGCATGCTGGTAGACGTAGGTGGTCTTGATGCTCTCGTGGCCGAGCCAGAGCGCGATCGTGGCGATGTCGACGCGTTCGGCTTGGAGGAGCATCGCGTTGGTGTGTCGGAGGGTGTGAGGGCTGACGCGTTTGGTCGCGAGGGATGGGCAGCGGGCTGCCGCGGCGCGGGCGTGTTTGGTCACGAGCAGCGCGACGGTTTGTCGATGCATGTGATGTCCTTGTCGGGTGGGGAACAGCGGCTCGTGGGGCGCGCCGGCGCGTTCGTGCAGCCACGCGCGGAGCGCGGTGGTGGTCTCGGCTTTCAGTGGCGTGGTGCGGTTCTTGCGGCCTTTGCCGTGGACTTTGAGGTGCTGCGCGCCGGGTGTCAGGGTCACGTCGCTGATGTTGATGGCGATCAGTTCGGAGACGCGGACGCCGGTGGTGATCATCGTCAGCAGCAGGGTGTGGTCGCGTCGGCCGAGCCAGGCGGCCTGGTCGGGCGCTTGTAGGAGCGCTTCGATCTCTGGTTTGGTGAGGTAGGTGAGGTCGTTGCGCTGGTGGCGTTTGGTCGGGATCGCCATGATCCTGGCGATCGTGGCGAGGTGCTCGGGGTGGCGCAGCGCGGCGTATCGGTAGAACGAATGGATCGCCGCGAGGCGGGCGTTGCGGGTCCGGGGCGTGTTGTGGCGGTCCTGCTCGAGGTGGGTCAGGAATGCGCCGATCAGCGGCGCGTCGAGGTCGGCGAGGTCCAGTTGGTATGGCTGCTTGCCGGTCTGTTGCTCGACGAACGCGAGCAGCAGCCGGAACGTGTCGCGGTAGGCGGCGACGGTTCTCGGACTCACGTCCCGTTGAGTGATCAGCCGGTCGGTGAAGAACGCTTGGAGCGTCGGCGCGAGCAGGCTCATGACCGCTCTCCAGCGGCGCGTTCGAGCTGGTCGCGCGCGAGCGCGAGCAGCTCTGGTGACGCTTGCAGATACCAGTAGGTTGAGGCGGGGTCGACGTGCCCGAGGAACGTCGAGAGCAGCGGCAACTTCGCGTCGACGTTCTCGCCGGCCTGATACCAGCCGATCAGCGTGCGGACAGCGAACGAGTGCCTGATGTCATGCGCCCGGGGACGGGTCCGCTCGCCGCGCCCCTCCAGCCCGACCTGCCCGATCAGTTTCGCGAACGCTTTGTTGAACGTGCCAGCGGTCAGTCGCGACCCCTGCGGCGAGACGAAGAACGCCGGCGAGCTGGATATGGGCAGGTGGCGGTCACGCAGGCGGCCGTACTCGCGCAGCGCGATCGTGGTGGTGTCGTGCAGCGGCACCTCGCGATGCTTGTTCTGCTTGGCCGCGCGCACGTGCAACAGACCGTCAGACAGCTCCACGTCGGCTCGGTCAAGTCCGAGCGCCTCGCCGGGGCGCAGGCCACTGACGGCCAGCAGCCCGATCACTGTCTCGATCGTCGCCGCGCGCAACCGCGGCGACAGTGCCCGCGCTGCGGCCATCAGTGCCTGGATCTCGGCCGGTGAGTACAGGTACGGAGCGACGCGCGGCAGGGTGGCTGGCAGCAGGTCCTCGGGTGGGATCTCGGTCGCGGGATCGATCGTGCTCAGGTAGCGAGCAAAGCCGCGCACCACGCCCAACCTTCGGCGCCAGCGGTGCGGGTGCGCCTGCACCGATGTCGCCCACATCAATGCAAGCTCGGTCGTGATGCGCTCCGCGCCGGCGCGGTCCATGAACTCGACGAAGTCCTCAAGCGTCCGGCCTGGGTGCTTGAGCTCGAAGCCGAGCCGTCGGCGGACGGCCAGGTAGTCGTGCGCGGCCGCGCGTAGATCGGTCATGACGCACCTCCCGGCCACGGCATCGCGAGCGGCCTGAGTCTGGTCCGATCGACCTTGGCGTAGCTCGCGGTTGTCTTGATCTCCCGGTGGCGCAGCACCTGCGCGATCTCCGCCAAGGTCGCACCCTCCCTGAGCATCGCCGTCGCCGCCGTGTGCCGGAGCCGGTGCGCGCCGACCGGCGCTACCCCAGCCCGAACGCAAGCGTCGTGAACGACGCCGCACACCCCCACGCGGGTGAGCGCGCCCGCGGGCGCGTGCATTCGTAAGAACACCGCCCGGAACTCGCTCGCGCCGCGACGCTGCAGATACGAGACCAGCGCCTGGCCGACATCGACCGGCAACGGCAGCCTGTCGTACCGGTCGCCCTTCCCACGCACGAGGATCTCTCCCGCCCTCCAGTCGAGATCCTCAAGCTGCATCGCGGCGACCTCCCCGGCGCGCAACCCGAGCCGGACCAGCAACAACAAGATCGCGTAATCCCGCCGCCCGACCGTTCGGCGCCGGTCGCAGCAGGCCAGCAGGCCGCTCACGACCTGCGGCTCGACCCCGCGCGGCAGCGAGCGATCTCGGAGATCCGCGACACCTGGCACCGCCCACATCAGCGGCGCGTCGATCAGCCCCGCCACGTGCAGATAGCGCAGCAACGGCCGCAACCCGGCCACCAGCTCCCGAGCGCTCCGCCGCAGGCACTCCCGCGCCAAGAACCCGCTCACGTCCGCAGCCGTCAACGACTCAAGCCGGCCCGGATGCTGCTGCTCCAGGAACAAGCGCGCGACCCGCTCATAGCCAGCGACCGTCAACGACGCTAACCCACGCTCCTGCACCAGGTAGTCGCGATACCCCGCGAGCACTCCCGTCCACGGTCCCTCGCTCACGACAGCCGCCGCTGGCGGCACGACCCCGACCTCGCGCAGATACACAAGCGGCAGCTCCATGCACCGCGACGTCACCCACGTGACGTACCCAGCCTCCCGTCGCGCCGCCAAGAACAGCTCGGCACGCTGCTCGTTCAACTCCCGCACAGCCAGCCCCTCGCGCTCAAGCCAGCAGCTCAGCCGCGCCAGCTGACACACCCGCTTACGCACCGACAACCGCGCGTACCCGCGCGCCGCCAACCACCGCTCAAACCCAGCCGCCCACGGCGCCAACGGCCCCCGCACCCTGCACCACGACACATGTCCGCTACCCATCGCTGCTCCCCTTCGGATCGAACAAACCGAAAACGGGAAGCGTCGATCAGCCGCGGACGATTATGTTCAGCGGCTCGCCACCAGAATCAGCCCTCAGCAGGCAAAACACGCATCAGGCCAGGCACAGCTCAACATAACCGGAAGCCGCGCATAGATGCAGTTATGCGCAGCTGCGCATAACTGCTTCGCTGTCGGCGCGGTACTTCGCGTGTGCGAGGTGTTCCGGTACCTGCTGGAGCATCAGTTGCTCGGCGTCACGCTCGTGCGCCTGCTGCTCGTCCGAGCGGGGAGCGTCATCAGTCGGCGAGTGCTTCTCCATGGCCGCGAGGAGGCAGGAGCGGTCTCAATCTTCGCGGTGGAAGTGTCGATAGCCTGCGCAGCGTGATGTCCGGCCTACTCGATGGGCGTTGCCTGTGCGGACGCCTGACCTACCGCTGCGACGGTGAGCCCCTGGTGACGGTCGTCTGCCACTGCAAGGACTGCCAGCGCCAGACAGGCTCGGCCTTCTCGATCTTCGTCGTCGTCCCGCGCGCAACGCTCCATGTCGGGGGCGACACGCTCGCCACGTATGTGACCGTGGGGGCCGACTCCGGCGAGGAACGTCAGCGCCAGTTCTGCTCGCAGTGCGGTTCGCCCGTCGTCACGCTGTTGACCGAGCAGCCGGAGCTCGCGGTCATCAAGGCGGGAACGCTCAACGACCCCTCGTGGCTGTCGCCCACCCTTGAGGTTTGGTGCGGCTCGGCTCAGCCGTGGCTTGCGCCCATCGAGAACAGCCGGCGGCTCGCCCGCGGCCTGCCGGCCTGACTGGACAGCTTCTATCAAGCACTGCGCCATCAGGGTTCTGGGGCCTTCCGTGCCCCATTTGCTCAGTCGCGGTGGCGCCGGACGGCCAGCTTGAGATTGCCGCTCCGCGTTTCTTTCGAGGCGGGAGCGCCCGTTCAGGCCCTTGAGATGGGGTCGTCTTGAGCGTTGCGAGACGGCTCGCTTGTACGGAGCAGATGAGCGGCGGCGTCCTCGAGCCGGTCGTCGCCCCAGAACAGCTCGTCGTCGATCGCGATGGTCGGAACCCCATACACGCCGAGCTGAAAGGCGGTATCGGTCGCTCGCCGTAGCGCTTCTTTGAATCCGCGTGGTCCGCGCCACTCAAAGCCAGCCAGCGCAACAGGACCGATTCCCTCGGCGGCTACTAGACGAGATTGCGCCCGGCGGGCCCCTCGAGCTGTCCGAGATGCGTCTGGCGCAAGGTCAGGCGCATAAGCGGGATGCCCAAGCAGCGGGCTCGCGGGCGCACCTCTACGTGGTCCAAGGCAAGCTGATCGCAGGACCGACTGAGCGGATCACAGAGCTCGGAGCTGGCGACTACGCCTCGTTCCCGACCGACGTCCCCCACCTCTACGAAGCAACGCGCCGACCGGCCCACGCGCTGCTCCTCGTTCACTCTCCAGCCTGAGGTACCCATCAGCACCGGTTCCGCGTACGGGTAGCGATGCCAACGGTGGTTGCGGTCGCGCCAGAACAGCGACCACTCGCCGCGGCTCGCAGTCCAACTCAATCGCGCGACGGGGCTCGCTGCATCCAGGTATCGAACCACGCGATCATCGGCGCCGCGGGGCCGGCGTCCAAGACGCTGCGTCGCCATCGCAGCGCCCCCGGCAGATGGCTTGCTACATCTGCTTCTGGTCGCAGGGAGCGTCGAACAGGGGAGGATCGTCGCTCGTGCTCGGGCGGTCGGTGTTTTCGTCTTGTGCCCTCGACGTGTTGCGCGGTTGTGCTGCGAGGTCGGAGGTCCGGCGCTCGAAAGCGTTCCTCGAGCCTCGCGCAGGTGTGAGAGGGCGCCCGCAGACGCCCTCTCTCGCTTCCTCGGCCACTTGCGCGGTTAGCTCGCGTGCGCGTCGTGGATGCGACGGCGGTGGGTTAGGGTGACGGCTCCGCCAAGTCCGATCAGGGTCAGTGCGAGCATGCCGCCAGCTCCGATCCCGGCGTCGCCCCAGTGAAAGCCGCTGTTGTGGGTGACGACGGGAACGACCGTGGGCGGGGTGATGGCGGTGCTGTAGAGGCTGGGGACCGCCGCCCACCGCGGCCGGGAATCGTGTGGAAGCGCCGCGCCGGATCGAGCCGGCGTCCAGGAACGCTGGCTGGCCGATCCGTAGCTCCCGGCTCCGCCGGAGCACACCTCCGAGCACGGTCCAGGGTTGGCGGTGGCGCCTGTCATTGTCTGCTCGTCGGGGTTGGGTCGGACCGCTGTGCTCGATTGGCTGTTGGCGGCGATCGTCGCTTCGGCCTTCGCGAGCGGCGCCGGGTCGGCCCAGGCGGCGGGCGGCTGATGCGGTCGGGCTGATGCGGTCGGGCCAAGGCTTGCCGTGAGCGCGGCCGCTAGTGCGACTGTGCCTCTGATGAGGTGGTGTTGGCGGATCATCTCCACTCCTCGCTTGTGGTTGCCGATCGCCCGGTGCGATCGGATCGGCGAACTGTGCCTGCGGATGATGCGAGCGGGCGGTTACTGCGCGGCTGCAGCGCGGTAACAGCGCGGCGAGCGGCCGTTTGCGCAGGTGAACGCGGGCGGGTACGTTTGCGGCAGCAGAGGGCCGGCACGCGCATGGAATTCCGCATCCTGGGACCGCTCGAAGTTTTCGATGAAGAGGATCGTGTCGCGGTTAGGGGTGCCAAGCAGAAGGCGCTGCTGGCGCTGTTGGTGATTCACGCCAACGAGACGCTGAGCACCGAGCGGCTGATCGATGAGTTGTGGGGGGAGCGTCCGCCCGCGACCGCCGCCAAGACCGTGCAAGTGCATATCTCGCGTCTTCGAAGGGCGCTTGAGCGGCCGGGGGCAGGTGACGGCGATCTGGTCGTCACTCGGAAACACGGTTACGAGCTCAGGGTCAATCGCGACAGCGTCGACTCACGTCGGTTCGCACGGTTGATCGCCGAGGCTCGGGGCGAGCTGGCGGCGGGTCGCTTTGAACGTGCCACGTCGTTGCTGGAGGCCGCCATGTCGCTGTGGCGCGGTCCGCCGCTTGCCGAGTTAGCCTCCGAGCGGTTCGCGCAGGCCGAGAGCGCCCGTCTGGATGAGCTGCGAGTGGGCGCGCTGGAGGAGCTCGTCGAGGCGAGGCTCGCTCTGGGCGGCCATGCCGGGGTGGTCGGCGAGCTCGGTGCGCTGATCGCGGAGCACCCGTACCGAGAGCGGCTGCGGTCGCAGCTGATGCTCGCGCTATATCGCTGCGACCGGCAGGCTGAGGCGTTGCAGGCCTACCAGGATGCAAGACGCAAACTGGTGGAGGAGCTTGGCATCGAGCCCGGCGAGCGCCTGCGCGACCTCGAGCGGGCGATCCTCGCGCAGGACCCAGCGCTGGCCCTCGCCGGTGCCGAGAGCGCGGCGACCAAGCCGCCAGCGCAGGCACCGACAATCCCGTTCGTCGGCCGTGAGCGCGAGTTGAGCGAGTTGATCACCAGTCTTGACGATGCGTGCGCTGGCCGTGGGCGGCTGGTCCTGCTGGTCGGGGAACCCGGGATTGGCAAGAGCCGCCTGGCCGAGGAGCTGATCGCGCAGGCCGAAGCACGGGGAGTCCGGGTGCTGATCGGCCGCTGCTGGGAGGCGGGCGGCGCACCCGCGTACTGGCCGTGGACGCAGGCGCTGCGGGGCCTGACGCGCGAGGTGGAGCCAGAAAGGCTGCGCCGTCAGCTGGCGAAAGACGGCGCCGAACTCGTGAGGCTTGTCCCCGAGCTTGGCGAACGGCTGCCCGACCTTACCCTCTCTCCCGATCCGCACGGCGAAGGTGCCCGGTTCCGCCTGCTCGCGTCGGTGTCGGCTTTCCTTCGGGACTGTGCGTCGTCCAGGCCGCTGACCATCGTCCTGGATGACCTGCACGCGGCGGATGAGCCGTCGCTGCTCCTGCTCCGTTTTATCGTCGGCCAGCTCGCCGGCTCAGCGATCCTGATCGTGGGTTGCTGCCGGGACACTGAGATCGGGACGGGACTCGCCGCGACGCTGACCGAGCTCACGCGCGAGCCGGCGACGAGACGGATCGCCCTGAAGGGGCTGAGCGCGAGCGCGACGTCCCGGCTGCTCGAGGCGACGATCGGACGGACGCCCGCGGACGAGCTCGCAGCACAGGTGCACGCGGAGACTGAAGGCAATCCGTTCTTCGCGACGGAAATCGGGCGCCTGCTCGGGTCCGAGGCCTCCGGCGGGGACGCCAACGCAACTCTGCCGATCCCGGAAACAGTGATGGAAGCAGTCGCGAGGCGACTCGAGCGGCAGTCGGCGTCGTGCCGGGAGACGCTCACGTTTGCGTCAGTGATCGGTCGAGAGTTCGATCCCGCCGTCGTGGAAGCGGTTAGCGGCGCGAGGGAGGACGAGGTCTACGGTGCGCTCGAGGAGGCGGCCTCAGCGCGACTGCTGGCCGGCTTGCCCAACGCACCTGGGCGACTTCGCTTCTCGCACATTCTCGTCCGGGATGCTCTCTACGAGAGCATCCCGGCGCCGCGGCGGGTGCGCCTGCACCATGCGATCGGAGCGGCCCTCGAGATGCTCTACTCCGAGAATCGGGAGCCGCATCTGGCCGAGGTTGCCCGCCACTTCCTCGCCGGCGGGAGGCCGGTCCGCGACAAGGCGATCGAGTACGCCCAGCGGGCAGGCGACCGGGCGGCTTCACAGCTCGCTCACGAGGAGGCGGTCCGCCACTACAAGGCGGCGCTCGACGTGCTCGACGCGACAGGATCGGGCGACGCCGACAGGGCCTGTGAGCTCCTGCTCTCGCTCGGCGAGGCGCTGAGCCGCGCCGGCCGCGGCCAAGAAGCCAGGGAGGTGCTCCGGCGGGCGGCGGCACTCGCCGAGCGGACCGGCAAGACGGACCGGCTCGCTCGTGCGGCGTTCGAGTACGGCGGACGGTTCGCGTGGTCGCGTGCGAGCACCGACCCCTTCCTCGTGCCGCTCCTCGAGCGCGCGCTTGCAGCGATCGGCGCGGCCGACAGCGCCGATCGCGTGAAGCTGCTCGCCCGCCTCGCGACGGCGATCCGCGACGAACCGTCGCGCGCCCGCAGGGTTCGGATAGCCGAGGAGGCGGTGCAGATCGCGAGGCGGCTCGACGACCCGGAGACGCTCGCGTTCGCGCTCGAGGGCCACTGGACCGCTGTCGAGGGCCCCGATACCGCGGGCGGCGGTATCGAACCGGGCGCGATGCTGGTCAAGCTGGGAGAGCGGACGGGCGACAAGGAGCGCGCGCTCATCGGCCACCAATACCAGCTGAACGGTTTCTGGACACTTGCGGACCGAGTCGGTATCGACGTCGAACTGGACGCGATCGCGTCACTCGCGGACGAGCTGGGCCAGCCGGCCCAGCGCTGGGTCCTCGGCACCGATCAGACGATGCTCGCACTCATGGAGGGGCGACTGGCGGACGCCGAACAGCTGATCTCCGACACGATGGCGCTAGGCAGGCGTTCGCAGAGTTGGAACGCAGTTGTCAGCGAGAGGTTCGCGCTGTTCGTCCTTCGGCGCGCCCAGGGCCGGCTCGCGGAATTCGAGGACACGATCAAGCGGTCCGTGCACGAGTACCCGCCGCTCCTTCGTTTCCGCTGCGCGCTCGCGCACACTTACGGCGAGCTCGGCCGCAAGCACGACGTCAGCGCCGCGCTCGACGAACTGATGACACACGACCTCGGCAACGAGTACGTCGACGCCGAGTGGCTCCTCAGCATGACCCTGCTCGCCGACGTATGCGCGATCGTCGAAGACCAGGATGCCGCGGCGAGACTCCACGCGCTGCTCGCGCCCTACGAGGGTCTGTACACAGTGGCCCCGGTCGAGGCCACCTTCGGCTCCGTGGCCCGAGCGCTCGGTGTCGTTGCGAGCGTCCTCGAGCGCTTTGACGCTGCCGAGCGGCATTTCGCGTGCGCGATCGAGACCGAGCGGAAGATGAAAGCGCGCCTCTGGCGCGCGCACACCCAGCACAATCTCGCCACGATGCTGCTGCGCCGCGGCGCGGTTGGCGACGACGAGCGGGCTCTCGCGCTCCTCGACGAGGCACGCGACATCTACCGAGAGCTAGGTATGAAGTCCTGGGCCGCGCGCGCTGCAGACGCTACGGGAGCGAGTCGTTCCCGCCCGCAATCGCTGCCCTAACCCGTTCCTTCCGCCGCAGTGGGAAGCCGCAAGGACCGCGCACTGCAAGGTTGAATCTCCCTCGCGGACGCGCGTAACGTGCCAAGATCGACGACTAGTAGGTCGCGGAGTACCTGAACGAAAAGGAGGCGTCCGCCCCGCTGCCGGAGCATCCGATCAGCTGATGCGCCGTCGACCACACGCGACAAGTGACTTACCAGAATTGATAAGCTGCTTGTAGGTGTCCAAGAGCAACAACAGCCCGGTTGGACGCCCCGCGGCGCGGGCGGCGGGCGAGCGTGCCGCGCGCAGCGAGGAGTACCGCGCGGCGCGCGACGAGTACGTGCGGATCCGCGCGCTGCGCAAGACGAACCCCATCGCTGCGCACCTTCGTGAGCGACGCTTCGAGCTGGGGCTAACGCAGCAGGAGGTCGCAACCGCCGCCGGCACGTCTCACACGGCGATCTCGCGTCTCGAGAGTGGAGCGCACACGCCTGGCCTCGCGACGCTGCAGAAGATCGCCGCCGTGCTCGATGAGGAGCTGCTCGTCTGCTTCCAGCGCACCGTCGACGGCGAGATCGAGCGGGACTTCGCCGCGGTGGCGTGAGCGTCAGGTAGTCGCGCGCAGTCTGCTCGATCTCGGCCGGTGCCAACGGACGGAACGCTCGGCGAGCGCCGGCTTCTCGACGCGCTTGACCGGGTTCTCGCCGACCTTGTCGGTCGTCCGCCCGGTCGTGGTCATCACGGCAACTGCAGGTCGAACAGCGCGCGGCCCGATGGCGCGGTGTCGTTATTCGCCCAGGGCGGCGGCGTGCCGAACGGGAGTCTGCCGCTGGTGGGCGTAGCGTTCCGGTCATGCTCGAACGACTCCGCTGCATCGACCCGACGTGCCGTCACCCCGACGTCATCCAGCGAGGCCGGGACGCCGGACTCTGCCCCCTCCACGCTCGGCTCCTGTTCGAGTTCGGACGATGGATCACCTACGGTGGGTTCGACGACGCCCGGCTTATCCTTGGCCACGAGGTCCGCCGCCGCGAATCCGAGCGCGACGGCTAGCGACTCTGGCGGGAGGAACGTCCGCGTTCCCCTCCACCCGCCGCGCTTCGGCACCGGCTCGCCGGGGACCAGCACCCGGAATCTGACCAGCGCCTTCAGCGCCCTACCACAGGTCGGGCGGCGCGTTCGACGCGTCGACCCGCCGCGGAAGCCACAATCGTCTAAGACCCCCAGGAAGGTGCGACCGGGGTTCTGCGCAGAGCTTCACGCCGCCCTGTTCCCCCGGTGGGTTTTGTCGACCGTTCAGGTCCGCCTTAGCTGAGCACACCAAGAATCACGCCTGATCTCGTAGACGTCCGGAAGCTTGTCTCCGATCGCCTCGAGCGTTCCGAGCCACGCGATGGCGTCGAAGAGGTCTCCGCGCCCGGCGGAATCATCCGCCCACTGCAACGTTCTCGCCACGGCCGCCAGATGCTTGGCCTCGCGCTCGGCGCAATAGCGCGGGGCGACCCCCATCCTTGCCTGGCGTCCAGTCCCCGGCTGCGGGTACGAGACCGGCGGCGCGGTGGCGCCAATGGGCGTCGCTGTTGCACTCATCCCGATCACTCCTTGTTTGGGCGTCAGTCCCTCGGGCACTGGGTCCCGTGGACATGAATCCCGTGGCTGGAAACGGGCCTTGGTCCTCGCGATGTCTGCGGCCCGTTAGACGGAGGCGGATCGTCGGCGAGTCATGACGACGGCAGGTCGGTGGTCAGCGACCGTCTGCCAGCAACCCTACTCTCTTCTTGAGGGAACGCAGGTCTGATCCGGTCGCGAGTCTCGGAGTCTTTAGCTAAGAAGCGCAACTTCGTGGCCCGCGTGGTGTTGGGATCAACATATGGGCCAGCGGCGCATGTTGTGCCGCGTCTCCGGTATGAAAGGGAAATGGAATTGAGGAACGTCGGGCGGAAATGGCTTGTGCTCGTGGGGGTCGCGTTCTTCTGTTGTCCGGGCTGGGCGGCGAGCGCCGCGTGTGGGAGGCCGTTGAACGTGACGTGGATGTCCGGCTTTCGCGCGCCCGGGACTCCGGCCAAGTACGACAAGGTCGGCGTGATCAAGGTGGGGCCACGGTCTGCGAAGAACGTCTTGGTGTTCGAGCCGGGAACCTCCGCCGGGAGCGCCTACTTCGTGCCACTGGCGGAGTGGATCGTCTCCAAGCTCAAGGGGTGGCAGGTGTGGTCGGTGGAGCGTAGGCAGAACCTGCTCGAGGACCAGTCTGTCTTCAATTTGGCCAAGGCGGGGAAGGCCAGTAACCACCAGGTCTTCAATTACTACCTGGGTTGGCTCACCGACCCGAGCATCAAGAGGCATCTGCAGCGGATTCCGGATTCGAGCGTGGGGTTCGGGCGCCAGTGGGGTTTGAACGTCGCGGTTGAGGACCTGCACCGGGTGATCGAGGCGGCGAAGAAGCTGGGCGGCAAGGTCGTGCTCGGCGGCCACTCCCTCGGGGGCTCGGTAACAACGGCCTACGCGACCTGGAGCTTCAACGGTCGGCCGGGCGCCGCTGATCTCGCCGGCCTCGTCTACGACGACGGTGGCAGCCATACCAGCCCGGTGACCGCGCAGCAGGCGGTCCATGAGCTGCAGACGTTGAAGACGAGCTCGCCGTGGTTGGCGTTCAGCAACATTGCGGCGCCCTACCTTGGCCTGTTCTCTTCTACCGGCTCGCTCGGCGCGTTGATCGATCCGAACGCGCCGGCGCTGGGCCAGTCCTTTGCGCCGCTGCCGGCCGCCCTGAAGCCTTCGATTCCGGTGACGAACCTGGCGTTGTTCGGATACGACATCGACGTCAAGACGTCCAAGCTGAGCTTCGCCGCCCAGGCGCACGTCGGCCAGCTTGACACGAGCGTCAGCCCGGCTGGCTGGAGCCGTGCGGGCGCGATCACGCCGCTCCAGCGCTACGCGACGATGCTCTCAGGTATCGGGGTCACGAACGCCGACGGCACCGAGTGGTATTTCCCGCAGCGCCTGACCGACGACACGGGAGCGATCGGCAACGGGATCGCAAATCCAGCGCAGCGTGTCCTTGACGTGAAGGCGACGATGGGCCGCCGGCTGCCGAAGCGCCTGCTGATCTACGCGTTCGGCGCCTATGGCGGGCAGGCGATCCTCGACGCCGCGAAGGCGCTGGCCAGACAATCACACATCCCGGCTGCCAACCTGATGCTGGTCAACCGCCACGGCACGTACGCGCACAACGATCCGGCGGCCGCCTACCCCCGCAACGTCTTCTTCAGCGACCTCGTGTCGTTCTTGAACAAGGTCGCCGCTCGGCGGTAGACCTGGTCGCGCGAGGGCGATGGCTGCTCCGTTTGGGGAACGACATGTGCAGCGTCATCGTGACTATGGCTTCGCAAATAACGGATCGCCATCACGATCATCGCGGCGCTGACCGCGCTGTTTGCAGCCACTGTGACGATCGAGGTATCAGCCGGGCGGGTGGCCAGGAAGACGCGCGTCGGGATCGGTCCCGGATGCGATCGATCGCGACAACGGCGGATGATCGCCCGCACGAGCGTGCAGGGCGTGTATACGACCTCCGTCCGCCAGGCACTCCACATCGCGATCACCGCGACCGGCACCGGGCACATCGCGATCGCCTACCTCGGAAGCACAAGGACAAACCCGAACGTAGATTTCAGCGGGTACATGACCGAGTCAACCACGCGTTCGCACCGGCCGGGACGCCATGGGCCGGGTTCCACTGCGTCGACAAGCCCGCCTGCCGCGGCGAGCGCGTCGGAGTCGCAGCTCGGCTCGCGCAGCCATGAATTGAGCCACCAGACAGCCGAAGGACGTCGCTTGCGGGCTGGTGGTGATGTCGCCTTGGATCAGATGGCCGCTGGCGGCGTACTGCGAGCGGGTGCCGCCGGCGCCGCCGCATAGACGCTCCATCCTCGCGGGGCGAGTCCCTGAGGTCACGAGCCGTGCGGAATCCCTCAGACTGGCGGAGCGGGCGTTGCGGTTTGCGGGCCGCCCAGCGGCCGTCGGATGCCTACGTCATCGAGCGCGGCGGTGACGAGCGGGTCGTAACGTCCCGCGGCGAGGTCGCCGAGCGGGTCATGCGTGTAGCTGAGGAGCGTCAGGTAGGAGAGCCCGAATGCGGCACGCATCGCGAGCAGCCGACGCCGCTCGGGGTCATGCATGTCGACGAGGGCGGCGTTCGCAGCTCCCAACTGCCGGATCTGGCGGACGCGGGGTGGCACCATGATCACGAGCACGATCACCGTCGGGAGCGCGAACACGATCACCCCGAGCAGCAGGGCCAGCTCGTGCGTCTTGTCTACTCCCGATTGCCCGAACGCCGCCACGTTGCCTCCGCTGCCCTGGCCGGCGCTCTGGAGCGCGTCGGAGAGCTTGCCGCCGACGAGCGGAATGCCTCCCACCGCCCCGGCCGCGGAGTTGAAGCCGCTCTGAACCGAGAGACCGGCATCCTTCACGCCGGAGCCGAGCACCGCCAGGCTGTTGACCGCGTCGTGCACCTTGAAGCCCATCCACGCGAAGACCACAACGAGGCCGAGCAGCACGAGGTCCCGCAGGATCGTCGACCTGCGCTTGGCGGGAACGTCGGGATAGAGCTTCAGGTGGCTGGCCAACCGGCGCCGACGATACCCGACCGGTGGTCAACAGGCGAACGTTGCCCCGAGGGTCGTGGGCGATTCGCGCCGGCGGTCCGGTCGCGCGGTGTGGATGGTCCTCTACACCGGTTGGATTCCGGCGCTCGCCACCGGCACGCTGCCAAGCCCGAGCTGGGATCCCGACGACATCTGCCGGCACCAACACCGAAACTCTCGGCTCGGATCCTCGTTGTTCTAGCGTCTGCTTGGGATCATGGACGTTCTCGCTTGGTCGGGGGCGCACAACCGGGGAAGAAGCCACGGGGACCTCGGGGCGAGGTCCCCGTTGGCTTACCCGGAGCTGGGGGTCATGCCTTTTCGCACAGGCCAAGCTCTTTGGCATAGGGTTGGCCATCGCTCACACACGAGGAGAGGGACGCACCCATGATTTTCGTCACGACGTACCGGCTCAAACCGTTCCTCACCAAGGACGAGACGAGGAAGCTGATGGGCGTGTTTGCCGAGAGGGGCGCGGGACCCGGCACCATCGCGCACTACGTGGCCGCCGACGGCAGCCACGGCCTGGTGATCTCAGACAATGACGACGTCGAGACTGCGTACCGAAACATCCTCAACTACACGGAATGGGTCGAGTACGACACCAAGGTGGTGCTGTCGATTGAGCAAGCGGTGCCTCACATCATGGACTCGCTCGCCTGAGGTCAACGCGGTCGGCTGAGCCATGGGGGTGACCCGTGCGCGCCGTGGAGCGGGTCATGTCGCTTACAGCGGGCGCGGGCCGGCGGCGGCGAGCGGGACGGCGCGAGCCGGCTCGGTAGCCTCGAGAGCCCGGCGGCATTGGTCCGCAGGCGTCGGCCGGCCGATGTGGAATCCCTGGGCGTAATCGCAGCCCAGCTTGCCGAGCTCCCGCCTGACGTTCTCGTTCTCGACGCCCTCAGCGGTGACGCGGAGTCCGAGATTGCGCCCGAGCTCGATGATCGAACGCACAAGCACGGCGTCGCTGCGGTTGGTCTCCATGCCGGTGACGAACGACTTGTCGATCTTGATCTCGTCGATCGGCAGCTGCTGGAGCTGCGACAGCGATGAGAAGCCGGTGCCGAAGTCGTCGATGGCGATCTTGACCCCCAGCTGCCGCACCTCGTCGAGGGTCGCCCGCGCGCGCTTGAGGTCGGCGACGATCCGGCTCTCGGTGATCTCGAGCTGCAGCGCGGATGCCGGCAGCTTGAATCGGGTCAGCAGCGCGCGGATGATGGACGGGAGGTCGTGGTCGAGGAGATTGCGGGTTGACACATTGACCGACACCGTCACCACGAGTCCCTCGAGACGCCACTGCTCGCACTGACGGAGGGCGGTCTCGAACACCCGCTCGGTAAGCGGCTTGATGACGCCGGTCTGCTCGGCGAGCGGGATGAAGCCGTCGGGGCCGATGCAGCCGAGCTGGGGATGGTTCCAGCGCACGAGCGCTTCAACGGCTGAGGTCGCCCCACCGCGCAGCGGTGCCTTCGGCTGATAGTGCACGGTCAGCTCGCCGCGATCGATCCCGCGACGCAGCTGGGCGGCGAGCGCAAGCCGATCGATGCTGTACTCGTCGTACTCCTCGGCATAGGTTTCGTACGACACGTCGGATGCCTTGGCGCGGGAGAGCGCCACATCCGCGTGGCGCAGCAGCTCGCGGACGGTCCGTCCGTGCTGTGGGAAGCAGGCGATGCCGACGCTGGCCGCGAGCTGGATCGCCAGCGAGTCGACGTCCATCGGACGCTCGAGCGCGGACAGCAGCCGTTGGGCGGACCCCTCGGCTTCCGCCGCGCCGCCCTGGAGCACCACGGCGAATTCATCGCCACCGAGTCGCGCGAGCGTGGTCTCGCGGCCGGCGGCGTCGGTGAGACGCTGCGCGATCCGCTTGAGCACGACATCGCCGAACTCGTGTCCGAGCGTGTCGTTGATCGCCTTGAAGTCGTCAACATCGAGCAGCATCACCGACAGCGGCTCGTGCTCCCGCTCGACGACCGTCAGCGTGGCCTCGAGCGTCTCGGCCAACAGCGCCCGGTTGGGCAGCTCGGTGAGGGCGTCGTGGTAGGCGCGATGGCTGTTCACCGCCGCCTGCCGTCCGCCGACGTACACGGCGAGCATGGGAAGGAAGCAGACCGGAACGAGCGCCAGGGCATGAGAGGACGCGACGATGGCGGGCGCGAAGGCGAGCAGGCACCCTGCGGTCCAGGCCTGGAAGTTGAGGTCATCGCGGATGTAGCCCGGAATCGGCAACCCCGCCAGCAGGGCGGCGCCGACACAGGCGAGCGCGTGATTGACGGCAAAGAAGGCGACACCGGCCGCCAGCACGCCGGCCACGTCCCCGCCGGAGATGTCCCTCAGCGGTGGCGTCGCTGCGGTGAGGGCGAGGACGCCGCCCGCAGCGATCATGGCCAGCGCATACTGCGAAGCGTTGAACACGATCTTGATCGGTGCAACACGCTCGACCACGTCAGCGATCACGACGCTGGCGACATACGCCAGCGTGGCCGGCCCCGGGCCGAAGCGAAGCAGGATCGCGAACGCAAAGGCGGTCGAGATCGTCACCTTCGCGAGTCCGTGCCGCCGCGGCACGGGGATCGGCAGCAGCTCGCCAGCGAGTACGAACAACGACAACAGGCCTAACAGCCCCGGCGCATCGATCCTCCAGTCCATCCGCCGCGCCATCGCTGCGAAGGCGAGGACCGCGGCGGCCGCCGTCAGCGTGGTGTAGAGGACGAACGACCGCGGGACGGCGGGCTGGTCGCTACGGCGACGGAATCGGTTCGGCCGCATCACGCGGTGCCCTGTTGCGCGAGCGCTCAGCCGACCTTATGGCCGGCTGCGTGGGCGATGGGCACGTGGCTCGAGCCAGTGGGCGACGCCGGCTGCGACACCGGCTTGGCGGCCTGCGCGGGAAGGGCCGATGCCGCACACGTCACACTGACACTCGCGACCATCAGCATCCGGGCCAACCGGTGCCTTGCTGAGCTCGAGTTGACACCACTCATATGACGCACCTCCTCGTCCTCCGAGACCTGAGGACGGCTCTGTTCACGTAACGACTTGTGGGGTTCTATCGTCAGGCCGTCACGCGGCTGAATCGAACATACGTCCAGAAACGGTGTGTTTGCTCAAGCGATGGCGAGGTTTTGTCGAGATAGCTCGCTTCGGTGCGCGCCCGATTCACGTCGGTTCTCAGGAATCTGGGTTCGCGATCGCTTCGGCTTTCCCGAGAGCGCGCTCGATCAGCGTCGTCAGCTCGGCCACGACGAAGCCTGTACCCACGGTCCTGGCGGCATCGGAGTACATGGCCAGATCCTTGGGACAGCTGACGAGGAAGTAGTCGAGTTCGCCCAGCGTCTGAGCTTCCCGGATCCGCTGCTCGCTGGGGCGTTCCTGCATCGAGGCGTCGTCTGACATCCAGATGCGACCGCCACCGGCTCCACAGCAGAACGTGTTGGTGCCGTGGCGAGGCATCTCGACGAGCTCCGCGCCCGTCGCCTCGATCAGGATTCGCGGCGCCTCGGTGATCCGGTTGTACCGCGCGAGGTAGCAGGGATCGTGGTAGGTGACCCGCGTGCCACTCAGCGGGGTTCTCAGTCTGACCACGCCCCGCGCGACCAGGTCGGCGAGAAGCTCCGTGTAGTGGTACACGGGCTTGTCGAGTCCGTACTGCGGATACTCGTTGCGCAGCGTGTTGAGCGAATGTGGGTCGGTGGTGAAGATCGCCTCGTAGTGCGCCTCGGCGAGCGCGGCCATGTTCTGTTCCACCAAGAGCTCGAACAGGCCCTCCTCACCGACCCGCCGCACGTCATTGCCGGCGTTGCGCTCGCCGTCGTAGAGCAACCCAAACGAAACGCCGGCGTCGTGGAGGATCCGCGCCACCGCCTGCGAGGCCTGCTGCACGCGTTCGTCGAACGAGGCGAAGTCGCCGACGAACCATAGGTACTCGACCGACTCCCTGCGCGCATCGGGGATCGTGAACTCGAGCGGCCTTGCCCAGCGGGCCCGCATCCGCGACGACTTCCCGTAGGAGTTGCCCTGCTTGGCGTACTTCTCGAGCGTCTGCTGGAGCAGCGGATCCATGCGGCCCTGGTCGACGAGGTTGCGCCGCATGTCGACGATCGTCGGCACGTGCTCGATCCCGACCGGGCACGCCTCCACGCAGGCCATGCAGGTCGTGCACGCCCACAGCACCTCATCGCTGACCAGCGGTTCGGCGCCGTTGCGATCGCGCTGCTCTTCCGGATGCTGGTAGAGGCGGTCGCGGAGGTCGAGGATGAGTTGGCGCGGGGCCAGCATGCTGCCGCTGGCCGCCGCGGGGCACACGGCCGTGCATCGCCCGCACTCGGTACAGGTGAACGTGTCGAGCACCTGCTTCCGGTTCAGGTCGGCCAGCGACGCGACTCCGACGAGGTCCTTCGCCGGCGGCCCGAGCGCGGCGACCCCGGTCGCCGGCACGTGCGTGATCGCGAGGGGCCGCGGCACCTCCCGCGGCGGAAGCTGAGCGAAGAAGACGTTGGGGAGCGCGGTGAGGATGTGGAAGTGCTTGGAGAGCGGGAGCAGGTTGAGGAAGACGAGGATCGTCAGGCAGTGGATCCACCAGCCGACCTCGCTGATCGTGTGCGCCGTCGATCGGCTCAGATTCCCCATCGCGGCCGCCGCGCCGGCCGTGAGGGGCGCGAAGTCACGTTCGTTGCCGTGGATGTTGTAGGCCACGAGGTTGCCGGCGTCGTAGAGCAGTCCGCCGAGCATGATCAACAGGATGAAGACGAGGATCAGGTTGGCCTCCCAGTGCGGCGCGTCGTGGTAGCGCCGCTCACCGCGCGCGGTTCCGAACAGCCTCGGGGTGTGCGCGATCAGCCGCCGGTAGAGCATGTAACTGGCGCCGACGATCACCGTGGCCTCGAGCACGTCCCGCGCGATGAAGAAGGGTGGCCCGAGCAGCTGATCGGGTCCGAAGCCGGGGATGTTCCAGCCGCTGTCAAAGGCCCGGCCGAACAGCGTCACCACCTGGAGCATCAACAACACGAAGCCCCAGAAGATCAGCGCGTGCATGATCCCGGATGGCTGCTCTCCGACGAGGAACTTCCGCTGCCCGATGCCGTCGACGGTCATGCGCCTGATCCGCTCGGGCAGGCGATCGAGGCGTCCAGCGCCCCGAGCCGCGGTCAGCAGCCGCGCTCTGGAAGCGAGCATCCCGATGAAGATGGCCAGCGCCGCTACCCAGAGGATGGGGAACAGCACGTGGCTCATGCGTTCACCCAAGCAGCTCCGTGAGTTCCTCCGCGACGTCGAACAGATCCCCGACGACGCCATAGTGCGCCACCTTGAAGATGGCCGCGCTCGGATCCTTGTTGACCGCCACGATCAGTTCTGCCCCCTCCATGCCCTCGACGTGCTCGGGTGCCCCTGAGACGCCGAGCGAGAGGTACAGCTTGGGCGTCACCGTGGCCCCCGACTTTCCGATCTGTCGGACCTTGGGGAGCCAGCCGGAATCGATGACCGGGCGAGACGCGGCGATCTCGGCGTCGAGCGCCGCCGCGAGATCCTCGGCGATCGGGATGTTGTCGGCACCGCCGATGCCCCTCCCGACGCAGACGATCCGCTCGGCCTTCGTGAGGTCGACGCCCTGGTCGTCGGGCACGACCGCCTCGAGGAAGCTGGTTTTCAGCTGATCGAGCGATGCCGGGGCCGGCAACTCGGCGTGCTCGCCGCGTCCGGGGGTGCTCGGCCCCTCGCGCAACGCGGTCGACTGCACGCTGAACACGGCCGGGAGGGCGGTGCGGGCGGTGGCCAGCAGCTGTCCACCGTAGATGGCGCTGGTCGACGTGGCCTGCGCTCCGTCGGCCGTCACCCCAAGGCAATAGGCGACGAGCGGCAGCGCGCAGCTCGCCGCCGCGGCCGCCGCGAGGTCGTAGCCCGCGGTGGTGTTCTCGAGCACGACGACGTCCGGATTCCGGGCCTTGATCGCCTCGACGAGGATCGCGTGGTGGGCCTCAGGGAGGTAGGGCGATAGCGCCGGGTGCGTGACCTCCAGCACCACGTCGGCAGCGGCCAGCCCATCGGTCGCCGCATGTTCGGCGCCGGCCACCAGGGCGACCAGTGCGCCCCCGGCCGCGTCAGCCAGCGGTCGCGCCCAGCCGAGGAGCTTGTTGCCGCGGCCGTCGCGGACCGACGACTGCTCCACGTATACGAGTACCTCGCCCATCAGCTGATCAGAGCTCCTCGGTCGCGGAGTACGGCGGCAAGTTTCGCTGCCACCTCGGAAGCATCGCCCTCGATCATCGTCGCCCCGGAGGTCGCCTCCGGGCGGGCGAGCGCAATGATCGCAGATCGGCTCGCAGGCTCGACGCTCACCGACATGGTCTGCGCGGAGGCCTCGGCCATCGCCTGGCGGAGGCGGGCCATCGAGACATAGCGCGGTGGCGCGCTGGCCGACTGCACGCCGACGACCGCGGGAAGCCGGAGGGCGAGAACCGCCAGCCGCCCGCCGGCGTACTCCTGCACGACGCGCGCGGTTCCGTCGACCACCGTGGTCGACACGACGACATTCGCCTGCGGCCAGCCGAGCTCAGCGGCCAGGCAGGGCGCGGTCTGGCCGAAGACGTCGTAGGGCGTCTGGACTCCGGTGAGCACGAGGTCGGGCCCCAGCTCGCGCAGCGCCTGCGCGAACGCGCGCGCCGCCGTGCCAGTGTCGTAGGGATCGATCTCACCGGCGTCGAGGAGCACCACCCGGTCGGCTCCTCGGGCGTACGCCACGCGCAGCGCCTGCTCGGCACCGTCGGCCTGTAGGGCCAGTGCCGTGACGGTGGCCCCGGCGGCCTCCTTGATGAGCACGGCCTCCTCGAGTGCCTGATCGTCGAACTCGTTGACCACCATCTCGACGATCTCGCGGTCGATGTCCACGCCGTCGTCGTCGATCTCGAGTTCGTCGCCGAGGTTCGGCATCAGTCGCAATGCCACGGCGATGTTCATGGTGAGAGGCCTCCCTCCTCAGGGGGTTGGGCTGGGACGGCGCGGGCTCGACCGTCGTAGTGGCCAACGTAATGCCAGTTCCTCCGCAGCGCTTCCGTGCGGAACCGCGGCCTCGGGAGCGGAAAACGCCCATTGAGTCAGTAGTCCTCCGAAGGCCTGAGGCGCTCGGCCAATCAGACCGGACGCATATCTGTCAGATGGCAGAGCCGCGGTCTCAGGGGCGAGGACAAACCACCACGCGCGTCCGTAGTTTCGCCCCTCTGGTGTGGGGCGGGCGGCCGATGGCAGCGGAGCGGCCATGTGGGACGCTGCCTTTCGTCCGCCCTGAGGAAGAGGAGAGGCCATATGGCCAACGAGCTCACCCCAGACACGCTCAAGATCGCGCTCCGGTCAATTGACGAGTTCGCCTCCCGCGAGCTTCCAGATTCGCTGCTGATCGAGCTCGACGAACGCGACGAGTTCCCCGAGGAGCTGGTCCGGCGCATGTCGTCCGGTGACGAGCTCGGGATCCAACTGCTGTTCGTGCCCTTCGAGTACGGGGGAATGGGCGGCGGGGCGTTTGACGTGTATCGCATCTGTGAGCGGATGGCCGCGATCGACCTCGGGCTCGCGACCTCGGAGCTGGCGACGTTTCTGGGGAGCGACCCGATCAGGGTCGGCGGGACCGAGGCGCAGAAGCAGCTGTACATGAGCCGGATCGCCAAGGAAGGACTGCTGTTCGCCTACGGCGCGACGGAGCCGGAGGCCGGCAGCGACCTCGGGGCGCTCAAAACCGTGGCCGAGCCGGTCGGTGACAATGGGTCGGTCACCGGATACCGCATCACCGGCGCCAAGCAGTGGATCAGCAACGGGGGGGTGGCCGACCTGTACACCATCCTGGCCATGACCCCCGGCGGGCCGAGCTGGTTTGTCGTCGAGGCGGGGGCCGAGGGGTTCACCCACGGCCATCACGAGGACAAGCACGGCATCCGTCTCAGCAACACAGCCGCGCTGTTCCTCCAGGACGTCTACGTCGATGCCGACCAGCTGATCGGAGGCGTCGAGGGCCACGGGCTGGTGCAGGCCCAGCAGGTGTTCGGATACACGCGACTGATGGTCGCCGCGTTCGGGCTCGGGGCGGGCTGGTCGGCGCTCGATCGCGCGATCCCGTACTCGCGCACGCGCATCCAGGCCGGCGGGCCGCTCAGCGAGAAGCCGGGCTACACCCACAAGCTGATCGTTCCGCACGCGATCGCGCTCGAGGCCTCGCGGGCGGCGATCGAGGAGACCGCGGAGCGTCTCGACGCGGGGGAGGGCTCGCTGAACATTGAGGGCGCGGTGGCCAAGTACCTGGCCACGGAGGCCGGCGACGCCGCCGCCGATGCTGCCATCCAGGCCCACGGCGGATACGGCTACACGCACGACTACATGGTGGAGAAGATCAAGCGGGACGTGCGCATCACCAGGATCTATGAGGGCACCTCGGAGATCATGGAGATCACGATCGCGCGCGGTCGCTGGCAGGAGCACCTCAAGTCAGGCGGGGAGTACTACCACGCCAAGGCGCGCGAACTCGAGGCGCTCCACGGCGAGGAGCCCGCGGTCGGCGCGGATGTCGCCGCGCTCGCCCTTCACGCGCTCGCCGAGCTGCTCGAGCGCTGCAGGGTGGAGAAGATGACCCGCAACCAGCACGTGCTCATGCAGCTCGGTGCGCTGATCGCGCGGGCCGAGGGCGCGGCGGCGCTGGCGCGGCGCGCGCACCGCGCGGCCAGCAAGCAACTGCACGCCAAGGCCTCGAAGCGCCTGCGCGCCGAGCCGCTTGCCGCGATGAGCCGCGTGAACGCGCGGACGGTCGCCCTGGCCACCGCCACGGAGTCGATCCGCCTCGTCGCCGGCGCCAACGGGGGCGGGCTCACCGGCTTCGGGCAGAAGGTCGATCTGGCGGCGATCTACCGCGCCCAGGGCGGGCTGCTCGTCGACCTGGCTGCGGTCACGGAGGCGGTCTACGGGCGGATGCGCCCATGACTCGGAGTGACTACGAGAAAGAAAGCCGATCTGACATGTCCGATCAACTCGATAACTCAGCCGCGATCGTGGGCGTGGGAGCGATCCTCCCCGATGCGCCCGATGCCAAGACGTTCTGGGCGAACGTCAGCGCCGGCGTCTATTCGATCAGTGACGTCGACGCGCGGCGATGGGACCCCGCGCTGTACTACGACGCTGATCCCAAGGCGCCCGAGCGGACGTACTCGAAGATCGGCGGCTGGGTGCGCGACTGGGAATGGAATCCGCTCGGCTGGAAACTTCCGATTCCGCCCAAGGTCAGCGACGCGATGGACGACGCGCACAAATGGGCGGTCGCGTGTACCCGCATGGCGCTCGCCGACGCCGGCTGGCCGGAGCGGCCGCTCGACCGCGACCGCACAGCCGTGATCATCGGCAACGCGATGTCCGGCGAGAAGCACTACCTGACCGCGCTGCGGATCGTCTTCCCGGAGGTGGCGCGCGAGCTCGAGAGCGCGCCGAGCTTCGCCGCGCTTCCCGCCGACGTACGGGCGAGGATCGAACGTGATCTGCGCAGTCGCTTCGAAGACTGGCTTCCGGACATCACCGAGGACACGATGCCCGGGGAGCTCGGTAACTGCATCGCTGGGCGCGTGGCCAACCTGTTCAACCTGCACGGCCCCAACTTCACCACCGACGCGGCCTGCGCGTCGGCGCTCGCCGCGATGGATGCCACGATCGACGGACTGCTAGCGCATGAGTTCGATGTAGCGATCACCGGCGGGGTCGACCGCAACATGGCGCCGCACACGTTCGTCAAGTTCTGCGCGATCGGTGCGCTGTCCCCGACCGGGACGCGCCCGTACTCAGACGGTGCCGACGGGTTCGTCATGGGCGAGGGCGCCGCCCTGTTCGTCGTCAAGCGGCTCGCTGACGCGGTGCGCGATGGGGACCGGATCTATGCCGTCGTCCGCGGCGTGGGTAGCGCCAGTGACGGCAAGGGGAAAGGGATCACTGCGCCGAACCCGGTCGGCCAGCGCCTCGCCGTTCAGCGCGCATGGCACAACGCCGGTCTGACACCGGCCGAGTGCTCACTGATCGAGGGCCACGGCACGTCGACGCGGGTCGGTGACGCGGTCGAGTTGAACGCGCTGATGGAGGCCTTCTCCGGGGCGGAGCTGGGGTCGGGATCGATCGCGCTCGGGTCCGTCAAGTCGAACATCGGTCACCTGAAGGCGGCGGCCGGCGCCGCCGGGATGCTGAAGACCACCTTCGCGCTCCACGAGAAGATGCTGCCACCAAGCCTCAACTTCGAGCGCCCAAACCCAAATCTCGACTGGAGCGGGTCGCCGTTCGCGGTCAACACGGAGCTGCGGGACTGGGAGGTCGCCCACGACCAGACGCGCGTAGCGGGCGTCAGCGCCTTCGGCTTCGGCGGCACCAACTTCCACATCGTGATGGAGGAGTACGTGCCCGATCGCCCCGCCGGCAACGGTCGTCGCGCGTCCATCGCCGTCCCGGTCGAGGTCGGGGGTGAGCCGCCGTCGCCGTCGGCGCCCGGCAAGGCTCCGCTTCGGGGAGCGCTTGTCCTCGGGGGCGCGAGCGCCGGGGAGCTCGCCAATGAGCTGCGCACCGCACTCGCGGAAGCTCGTCTTGGCCGGCATCTCGATCCGACGCCGCCAAGCGCGGACGCGCTTCGTGCCCCCGAGCGGCTCGCCATCGACTACGCCGACGGAGAGGACCTCATCCGCAAGGCCGAGCTGGCGCTGCGGCTGCTGCCGGACGACGCTCCTGCGGCGTGGCCGGCGCTGCGGGCGCGCGGGATCCACCGCGGCAGCGGCCAGCCCGGCAAGGTGGCGTTCCTGTACACGGGCCAGGGGTCGCAGTACGCGAACATGCTCGCCGACCTTCGGACCCGGGAATGGGTGGTCGCCGACCTCTTCGACGAGGCCGACGAGATCATGGCGCCGCTGCTCGAGGGACGTCGCCTGACCGACGTCATCTTCCCGGATCCCGCCGACGCGGAGGCCGTTGCGAAAGCCGAGGCGGAGCTCCGCCGCACGGAGATCACTCAACCGGCGGTGCTCACGGTCGACATCGCGCTCACGCGCCTGCTCGCGCAGTACGGGATCGCGCCCGATCTGGTGATGGGACACTCGCTGGGCGAGTACGGCGCGCTGGTCGCCGCCGGCGCGCTGTCATTCCACGCCGCACTTGAGGCCGTCAGCGCGCGCGGGCATGAGATGGCGAGCTTGACGGTTGACGATCCCGGCGCCATGGCCGCGGTCATGGCGCCGCTGGCCGAGGTGGAAGAGCTCGTGGCTGCGATCGACGGCTATGTGGTCCTGGCCAACATCAACTCGCAGAATCAAGTCGTGCTCGGCGGCTCGACCGACGCCGTCCAGCGGGCCGTCGCCGCGCTGCAGGAACGGGGGCATACCGCGGTCCCGTTGCCGGTCAGCCACGCGTTCCACACCGAGATCGTCGCCGGCGCGAGCGACCCGCTGCGGGTGACGCTCAAGCGCCTGGGGCTGCGCCGGCCGGAGTTGCCGATCGTCGCCAACGTCGACGGCCGGCTGTATCCCACCGGGGACGGCGTCGAGGAGCAGATGCTCGACATCCTCGCCCGCCAGGTCGCGTCGCCGGTCCAGTTCGTCGAGGGACTGCACACGCTGTTCGACAACGGCGCGCGGGTGTTCGTCGAGGTCGGTCCCAAGCGGGCCCTGCAGGGCTTCGCCTCCGACGTGCTCGGTGATGATGTCGTCGTCAGCCTGGCCACGAATCACCCCAAGCAGGGCGACGTGCCGTCGTTCAACAACGCGCTGTGCGGACTGTGGGCCGCGGGCCTCAGTGCCGGCCGCGAGCCGGCCACGCTCGAGTCGGCGCAGCTCAGAGCCGGCGCGACCGCGCAACCGCGCCCCGACGTCATCGCTCAGCGGCCATCCGTGCCGCCGGTGGCGGCACCCTCGCCGGACGAGCAGCAGACAGCCGATGAGCCCGCCGAAGACGAGCCGGTGGTCATCACCGGAGCGGCGCTCGGGCTCCCCGGGGCCGAACGACTGTTCGACGACGCCAATCTCGCACGGTTGCTCGACGGCAAGCAGGGCATCGACGTGATCCCCGGTCGCATGCGCCGCGAGATGCTTGACAAGCACATCACGCGCCTGGTCAAAAGCGAGGAAGGCGGGGCCACGTTCGAGACAATCGACCGCCTCGACGCAGTGATCAAGCTCGCGGCGCGGGCCGGACTGTTCGATCTCGCCGAGGAGTTCGGGGTGGACGGCGACCGGATGGCGGCCCTCGGTCACGACACACAGATGGCGATTGCGGCCGGGATCGACGCCCTGCGAGACGCCGGCATCCCTCTTGTGATGCGCTACAAGACCACCACCACCGGCACCCAGCTCCCGGACGGCTGGTCCCTCCCCGACTCGCTGCGCGACGAGACCGGCGTGATCTTCGCCTCGGCCTTCCCTGGGCTGGAGGAGATGACCCAGGAGGTGTCGCGCTACACCACCGATCGCATGCGGCGTGAGCGCCTGGCGGCCCTCGAGTCGTTGCGCGCGCGCATGCTCGATCACGACGGCACCGACCCGCTGGTGCTCGCCGAGGTCGAGCGGCGGATCCACGAGTTGGGAGCGCTGCTCGAGCAGGAGCCGTACACCTTCGATCGCCGGTTCATCTTCCGCATCCTCTCGATGGGCCATTCGCAGCTCGCCGAGCTGATCGGAGCGCGCGGGCCGAACACGCAGATCAACGCCGCCTGCGCGAGCACGACCCAGGCTGTCGCCCTGGCCGAAGACTGGATCAAGCGGGGTCGCTGCATTCGAGTGCTGATCATCGCGGCCGACGACGCAACATCCGACACGATGCTGCCGTGGATCGGCGCCGGCTTCCTCGCATCCGGGGCCGCCGCCACCGACGAGGTTGTCGAGGACGCGGCCCTCCCGTTCGATCAGCGGCGCCACGGCATGCTCATCGGCATGGGAGCCGCAGCGCTCATGGTGGAGAGCGCGGCTGCCGCGCGGGAACGTGGGCTCACTCCGATCTGCGAGGTCCTCGGTTCGGTCACTGCCAATTCGGCCTTCCACGGCACGCGTCTCGACGTCCGGCACATAGGGTCGGTGATGGAAACCCTGCTCCGCCAGACCGAGCGCCACGGCGTTCGGCGCGAGGACATCGCGCGCGAGACGGTGTTCGTCTCCCACGAGACGTACACGCCGGCCCGCGGCGGCAGCGCCGCCGCCGAGATCCACGCGCTGCGCCAGGTCTTCGGCGAGAACGCCGATCGCGTGCTCATCGCAAACGTCAAGGGGTTCACCGGCCATCCGATGGGCGTGGGCCTCGAGGATGTGATGGCGGTGAAGGCGCTCGAGACGGGTGTCGTCCCGCCGGTGCCGAACTTCCGAGAGCCAGATCCCGAGCTCGGCGTGCTCAACCTCAGTCGCGGTGGGGCCTACCCGGTGCGGTACGCGTTGCGGCTCGCGGCGGGGTTCGGGTCGCAGATCGCGATGCTGATGCTCCGCTGGACTCCCACCGCCGACGGCCGCCGGCGGGCGGTGGACCACCTTGGCTACGAGTACCGCATCGCCGACCACGGCGCGTCACGCGCGTGGCTGCGACGCATGAGTGGCTATGAGGACCCGAAGCTCGAGGTCGTCCAGCACAGGCTGCGGGTGGTCGATGCCGGCCCAGCGGTCCAGGCGGTGGCGTCCGAGCCCGCACGGGTGGAGCCGGTGGTCGTGGCGGCGCGGGCGCCGGCAGCGGTGGCGGTGGTCGAGCCGGTGGTCGAGGCCGAGCCCGGGCCCGAGCCTGCGCCTGAGCCGGTGGTCGTCGCGTCCCCGCCGATGACCGATGGTGTCGAGGCTCGGGTGTTGGCGATCGTGGCTGAGCAGACGGGTTATCCGACGGATTTGTTGGATATGGATCTTGATCTGGAGGCGGATCTGGGGATTGACACGGTCAAGCAGGCGGAGGTGTTCGCGACGATTCGTGAGGCGTGGGGGATCGAGCGCGATGACGCGTTGAGGTTGCGTGACTATCCGACGTTGGATCATGTGGTGGGGTTCGTGCGCGAGCGGACGGGGATGCCGGTCCCGAGTGTTGAGGCGCCCGTGGCTGAGGCGCCGGTGGTGGAGGCGCCGGTGGTGGAGGCGCCGGTGGCTGAGGCGCCGGCGGTGGAGGAGGCGACGGTCGCTGGCGATGGTGTCGAGGCTCGGGTGTTGGCGATCGTGGCTGAGCAGACGGGTTATCCGACGGATTTGTTGGATATGGATCTTGATCTGGAGGCGGATCTGGGGATTGACACGGTCAAGCAGGCGGAGGTGTTCGCGACGATTCGTGAGGCGTGGGGGATCGAGCGCGATGACGCGTTGAGGTTGCGTGACTATCCGACGTTGGATCATGTGGTGGGGTTCGTGCGCGAGCGGACGGGGATGCCGGTCCCGAGTGTTGAGGCGCCCGTGGCTGAGGCGCCGGTGGTGGAGGCGCCGGTGGTGGAGGCGCCGGTGGCTGAGGCGCCGGCGGTGGAGGAGGCGACGGTCGCTGGCGATGGTGTCGAGGCTCGGGTGTTGGCGATCGTGGCTGAGCAGACGGGTTATCCGACGGATTTGTTGGATATGGATCTTGATCTGGAGGCGGATCTGGGGATTGACACGGTCAAGCAGGCGGAGGTGTTCGCGACGATTCGTGAGGCGTGGGGGATCGAGCGCGATGACGCGTTGAGGTTGCGTGACTATCCGACGTTGGATCATGTGGTGGGGTTCGTGCGCGAGCGCACCGCAACACCCACGTCCGCGCCCAAGCCGGCACCACTGCCACCGCTGCAGCCGCGCGACGCCGGCGAGGGCAGCGACGGCTTCCCGCGCCGCGTCCCGGTCCCCGTCGTCCGGCCCCCGCTCGACTGTTGCCTGCCGACCGGCGTCACGGTCGGCGAGGGCAGCCGGATTGTCGTGATGCCCGACCGGAGTGAAGTGGCCGATGCTCTCACGACCCGGCTCAGCGCGCTCGGTGCCGAGGTTCTGACGATCGAGGGTGCTCCCGACGTCGACGAGATCGAGGCGCAGATCGCCGCGTGGCAGACCGCCGGGCCGATCCAGGGCGTCTACTGGCTCCCGGCCCTCGACGCCGAGGGTCCGATCGACGCTCTTGACGCACCGGCGCGCCGGCAGGCCCTTCACATCCGAGTGAAGCTGCTCGCGGCCGCGATGCGCGTGCTCAGCGAGGTGGAGTTCCTCCTCAGCGCGACGCGCCTCGGTGGCCGGCACGGCTACGACGCCGAGGGTGCGACGGGTGTCCTCGGAGGAGCCGTTACCGGCTTCACCAAGGCGTTGGACCGCGAGCGTGCCAATGCTCTCATCAAGGTCGTCGACTTCGGTGACGGCGACGGGGGCGATGCCGCAACCGTGGCCGACGCGTTGGTGGCCGAGCTGCAGAGCGATCCTGGGGCTGTGGAGATCGGGTATGCCGGCGGTGTCCGCTGGTCGGTCGCGCTGGTCGAGCGGCCGGTCGAGCACGATCCGGCGCGCGAGCCGGGCAGGGACACCGTGTTTCTCGTTACGGGTGCAGCGGGAAGCATTGTCTCGGCCATCATCGGCGACCTCGCCTCGGCGTCGGGAGGGACGTTCCATCTGCTCGACCTCGTGCCGGCACCGGACTCGGCGGACCCCGACCTGGCCCGTTTCATCGACGACCGCGACGGCCTGGGGCGCGAGCTGGCCGACCGCATCCGCGAACGCGGGGACAGACCGACACCGAAGTCGGTCGAGCGTGAGCTCGCGCGAATCGAACGAGAGAAGGCGGCGCTCGACGCGATCACGGCTATCGAGCGCGCCGGCGGATCCGCGCATTGGCATCAGGTCGACCTGTGCGACACCGACCAGGTCACCGCCGCCGTCCAGCGGGCACTCGCCGACCGTGGGCGCATCGATGTGGTCGTCCATGGAGCGGGAATCGACATCAGCCACAACCTTCTCGACAAGCCCCAGACCGAGTACGACCTCGTCTTCGATGTCAAGGCCCACGGTTGGCTCAACCTGATGGCGGGGCTGGGAGACAGCGTCCCCGGAGCGGTGGTGGCGTTCAGCTCGATCGCCGGCCGTTTCGGCAATGCCGGTCAGACGGACTACTCGGCGGCCAACGACCTGCTCTGCAAGAGCGTCTCGAACCTCCGACGGTCCGGCGCCACGCGTGGAATCGCAATCGACTGGACCGCATGGGCGAGCATCGGCATGGCCAGCCGGGGCTCGATCCCGAAGGTGATGGAGGCCGCGGGTATCGAGATGCTTCCGCCGGCTGTCGGGGTTCCGGTCGTCCGCCGTGAGCTGACCGCCGCCGGTCCAGGTGGCGAGCTGCTCGAGGCCGGGTCGCTGGGGCTGCTGGCGCAGGAGCGCCATGCCACTGGCGGCCTCGACGTTGACCGGGCTACCGCCGCGCTTGCTGAGAATGGCGGGCCAATGACCGGCCGGGTGGCGGGCTTCAGCTCGGAGGGGATGGTGACGGTAGTCACCGAGCTCGATCCGACCCGCCAAGCGTTCCTCGACCATCACCGGATCGACGGCACGGCGGTCCTTCCGGGCGTAATGGGCTTGGAGGGGTTCGCCGAGGCCGCGCGTTCGCTGCTCCCGGACTTCCACGTCGTCGAATTGACCGATGTCGAGCTCCTGGCGCCGTTCAAGTTCTTCCGCGATGAGCCGCGCACTGTGATCCTGCGAGCGTCGCTGCGCGACGGCGGTGAGGGCACGCTCGAGGCCCAGTGCGAGCTGATCGGCCGGCGTGACCTCCCCGGCCGCGGCGAGCAACAGACGCGGCATTTCGTCGGGCGGGCGCGGCTCGCGCGGAAGGCGCCGGCAGCGCCGAAGGCGCACGCGTTGCCCGAGCCGGAGGGCACCGACGGGCGCGGCGTGGGCCGGGACGCCGTCTACGGGGTTTACTTCCACGGTCCCGCCTACCAGGTGCTCGAACGCGCGTGGCGTGACGACGGCCACGTCATCGGCAAGCTCGCCGCGGAGCTGCCCGACGACCACGATCCAGCCACTCAGCCAACCGAGCTGGCGCCCCGGCTGATCGAGCTGTGCTTCCAGACCGCCGGGGTGTGGGAGCTCGGCACCGCGGGCCGGATGGCGCTGCCGACGCACGTTGACCGTGTGGTGCAGTTCGCGTCGCGGAAGAATCCGGGACGCCTGTGGGCGGTGGTCAGCCCGGGCGACGGTGGCGTTGATGCCGAGATCGTCGACGACGCGGGGCGCGTGCGCGTGCGGCTCGAGGGTTACCGCACGATCGAGCTGCCGGGCGAGGTCGCGGCGGACGCACTCGCGCCGATCCGGGCCGCGATGGACATCGGTTGAGCTGCGCGATGATGGGGGCTGCTTTCTCACGCCTGGCGATCGTCAATCGCGGCGAGCCCGCGATGCGAGTGATCCACGCGGTCCGCGAGCTCAACCAGCAGCGGGACGAGCCGATCACGCTGATCGCGCTGTACACGGAGGCCGAGCGCGACGCGATGTTCGTCCGCAACGCCGACGAAGCCGTGCCTCTCGATCCGTCGGGCGGAGCCGATGGCCATCACATCGGCTACCTCGACCACGAGGCGCTTGAGCGGGCGCTTGTCGCTGCCCGGGCGGACGTGGCGTGGGTGGGGTGGGGGTTCGTGGCCGAGCAGCCCGAGTTCGCCGAGCTGTGCGCCCGCCTCGGCATCGTGTTCGTCGGACCCGACCCGGCGGTGATGCGCGCCGTCGGCGACAAGATCGGAGCCAAGCTGCTCGCTCAGGCGGTGGGAGTGCCGGTGGCGCCGTGGAGCGGCGGCCCAGTGGCCACGACGGAGGATGCGCTGGCGCACGCGGCGCGGATCGGCTACCCGGTGATGGTCAAGGCCGCCGCTGGCGGGGGTGGTCGCGGTATCCGCCGCGTTGATGACGCGAGCGGGCTCGCAACGGCATTCGACAGTGCGCGCGCCGAAGCGATCCAGGCGTTCGGCGACGGGAAGCTGCTGATCGAGAAGCTGATCACGCCAGCCCGGCACATCGAAGTCCAGATCATCGCCGACGGTCAGGGCACTGCCTGGGCGGTCGGCGTGCGCGACTGCTCCTATCAGCGGCGCCATCAGAAGGTGCTCGAGGAGTCGGCCAGCCCCGCGCTCACGGCCGAACAGGAACGTGAGGTGATGACCGCCGCCCAGCGGCTGGCGATCGAGGCCGGATACCGCAGCGCCGGCACCGTCGAGTTCCTCTACGAGCCGGGGCAGCAGAGCTTCTCCTTCATGGAGGTCAACGCGCGCCTGCAGGTCGAGCATCCGGTGACCGAGGCGGTCACCGGCCTCGATCTGGTCAAGCTGCAACTGCATGTCGCCGCAGGCGGACGTCTCGACGGCGAGCCTCCGGTTCCGTCCGGACACGCGATCGAGGCGAGGCTCAACGCCGAGGACCCCGCGCTCGGATTCGCCCCGGCTCCCGGTCGCCTGGAGCTGCTGCGCCTTCCCACCGGTCCCGGCATCCGAGTCGACACCGGCGTCGCCGAAGGCGACGTGATCCCGCCCGACTTCGACTCGATGATCGGCAAGGTGATCGCGTGGGGTTGCGACCGCCGCGAGGCACTCGCGCGCTTGCACCGTGCGCTTGCGGATACGATCGTCGTCGTCGACGGTGGCACCTCGAACCAGGGGTTCCTACTGGAGCTCCTCGACCGTCCCGAGGTCCTGTCAGGCGAGGTGGACACGACGTGGCTCGACGGGCTCTATCTGAGCGGCGGGGGGACCACGGCTCGGTACGGCGATGTGGCTCTCGCGCAGGCCGCCATCGAGCTTGCCGATGCCGACGTCGCCGCCGATCGCGCGCGGTTCTACGCCTACGCTCGTCGTGGTCGTCCGCAGGCGAGCGGCGAGCTCTCGCGCAGCTACGAGCTACGTCTGCGTGGACAGCCCTACCGGTTGACCGTCGCGCAGATCGCCCCGGACAGTTACCGGGTCACGGTTGACGGCGAGGAGATCGTCGCGGTGACTCGGCGCGTCGGCCCGCACGAGCGACGGCTGAAGATCGGCGATAAGAGCCTGCGGACCGTCACCTCGCGGCAGGGCGACGACGTGCTTGTCGAGGTTGGGGGCCTCCCGCACCGCATCTCGCGCGACGACGGAGGCGTGATTCGCAACCTGTCACCCGCAGTGGTGGTGTCACTCCCGGTCAGCGAGGGGGACGTCGTCGATGCGGGTGACGTGGTGGCGGTCGTCGAGGCGATGAAGACCGAGTCCTCGCTCGTGGCACCGTTCCGCGGTCGCGTCAAGCGCGTGCTGGCCAGCGAGAACGTCCACGTCGCGGCGCAGGCGCCCCTCATCGCGCTCGAACCTCTGGACGGTGAGGTACAGGCGTCCGGAACCCGGGTGTCCTTCGACTCGCTCGCCGCAGCGAGCGCCGCAGCCGAGCCGGCGGACCGCTGCCATCAGAACCTCCTTCGGATGGAGTGGCTCGTGCGGGGCTACGACATCAGCGCGACCGAGGTGGACGCCGCGATCAGCGACCTGCACGGTCTCTGTGCCGATCTTCTGTCGTGCGACCCTGCGCTCGTTCCCGGGGAGCACCGGCTGCTGGCGATGTTCGCCGACCTGCGCGTGCTCTCCAGCCCGATCTATCGTGACGAGGATGAGGAGCCGGAGATGCTGCAGGGTTCCCAGGAGCACCTGTACGCCTGGTTGCGATCGCTCGATGCCGAGGCCGAGGGTCTCCCCGAGCAGTTCGTGGCCCAGCTTCGCCGGGCACTGGGCCATTACGGGATCGACAGCCTCGAGCGCACCCCCGCCCTGGAGGACGCCTGCTACCGGCTGTTTCTCTCCCAGCAACGAGCCGAGACCGCTCGCCGGGCGATCCTGGCCACCCTCGACCGAAGGCTCGAGGAGGCCGAACAGCTGGCGGGACACGTCGGCGACGATTTCCGCCAAGCGCTAGACCGCCTCGTCGTGGCGATGGACGGGCGCGATCCCATCGTCGCCGAGCTGGCCCGCGAGGTCCGGCTGCGCTACTTCGACGAACCCGTGATCGCCGCTGCCACCGAGCGCGTGTACGCCGAGATGGAGCAGCACGTCGTCGCGCTAATCACCGACCCCGCGCGCGCGGATCGCGACGAGCGAATCGCCGCGATCGTCGACTGTCCGCGCCCCCTGTCGACCCGACTCACGACGGCCATGAGCGCGACGAGCCCGCCAGTCCGCGACCTCCTCGTCGAGGCGATGGCGCGGCGCTACTACCGCGTCCGCTCTCTGGAGGGGTTCGAGCAGGTCTCCCTCGGCGGACACCGCGTCGTGTGTGGGCGCTACCGCTTTCGGGGGCGCCTCCGGCACCTCGTGGCCGCCTACGTCGAGCTCGACGAGGTCGTCGACGCCGCCCGTGCCTTCGCCGAGCACGCAGCGAGTCTCCCCGCAGGCGACCTGGCCGTGCTCGATCTCTACGCCGAGCATCCCCAGCAGGCGCCGTTGCGGGTCGCACTGGCCGACGAGCTCCAGACCGCCCTGGCGGAGCTCGAGACTCCGCCGGCCCTGCACCGGATCGTCGTGGCGGTCTCCGAGCCCCGCCGCGGCCGGGGGATGACGGCCATCGACCTGCACACGTTCCGTCCTGGGCCGGAGGGGCTGCGCGAGGACATGGTGCTCCGCGGACTGCACCCGATGATGGGCCATCGCCTTCAGGTGTGGCGGCTCGAAGAGTTCGAGCTCGAGCGGCTGCCCTCGCCCGAGGACATCTATGCCTTCCGGGGGGTGGCGCGAGCAAACCCCAAGGACGAACGGCTATTCGTGCTCGGTGAGGTGCGAGATTTCACCCGCGTCTACGACGAACGGGGCGAGGTGGTCGGCCTGCCCGAGCTCGAGCAGATGCTCGTGCAGGCGTTTGGGACGATCCGCGGCTTCCAGGCCCACCGGCCGCTCAGCCGGCGACTGTTGTGGAACCGGGTGCTACTCCACGTGTGGCCAGTGATGGAGCCGGATCCAGACGAGCTCCGGCGGTTCATCGGCCGGCTGCTACCGCTGACCACCGGCCTGGGAATCGAGACCGTGCTGTTGCAGGGGCTCCTGCGCGAGCCTGATGGCGAGGTTCGCCGGCGCGTGGTGCGGTTCTTCATCCCGACGCCCCACGAGGTCCGGGTCGAGGTCGACGACGCGCCCAGCCAGCCGATCCAGACCCTCGATGAGGGCGCGCGGCGCGTGATCTCGGCGAGGCGCCGCGGCACGCTCCATCCGGCCGAGATCGTCAAGCTCGTGGCCCCGGTCACCGCCACCCCGGGTCAGCCGCCGGGCGAGTTCATCGAGCACGAGCTGACCGAGGCGGGAGCGCTGGCGCCGGTCGATCGTCCGCCGGCCACGAATCCGAGCGGGATCGTCGTTGGCGTTGTTCGCAACTTCACCGCCCGCTACCCCGAGGGGATGCTGCGCGTGATGCTGCTCGGCGATCCGACCAAAGCGCTCGGGTCGCTGGCCGAGCCAGAGTGCCGCCGCATCATCGCGGCGATCGACCTGGCGGAGGAACTCGGCGTCCCGGTCGAATGGTTCGCGCTATCGGCGGGAGCAAAGATCGCCATGGACTGCGGAACCGAGGCGATGGATTGGATCGCCGCCGTGCTGAGGCGGATCATCCTGTTCACGCAGGGCGGCGGGGAGATCAACGTCGTCGTCGCCGGCATCAATGTCGGCGCCCAGCCGTACTGGAACGCGGAGGCGACGATGCTGATGCATACCCGCGGAGCGCTGATCATGACGCCGGAGAGCGCGATGGTGCTGACCGGCAAGCAGGCTCTCGACCACTCCGGCGGTGTCTCCGCCGAGGACAACTTCGGCATTGGCGGCTACGAGCGGATCATGGGTCCCAACGGTCAGGCGCAATACTGGGCGCGCGACCTCGCGGGCGCCTGCCGCCTGCTGCTCGCCTACTACGAGCACACCTACGTCTCGCCGGACGAGCGTTTCCCACGGCCGGCAGCGACCTCCGACCCGCGGAGCCGCGATGTGGGGGAGGCCAAGCACCACGACCTCGGCTCCGGGCTCGAGCGCATCGCCGACGTCTTCTCCGACATCACGAACCCCGGACGCAAGAAGCCCTTCGACATCCGCTCGGTGATGCGGGCGGTGATCGACAGCGACCATTCGCCGCTCGAGCGCTGGGGTCGCATGCACGCCGCCGAGATCGGCGTGGTGTGGGACGCGCATCTCGGCGGCTGGCCGGTATCGCTGATCGGGATCGAGTCGCGCCCGCTGCCCCGGCATGGCCCGCTGCCCGCCGACGGCCCCGAGCAATGGACCTCGGGCACCCTGTTCCCCCGCTCGGCGAAGAAGATCGCCCGGGCGATCAACGCCGCGGGCGGACGCCGGCCCGTGGTCGTGCTGGCCAATCTGGCCGGCTTCGACGGATCGCCGGAGTCGATGCGGGAATGGCAGCTGGAGTTCGGCGCCGAGATCGGGCGTGCGGTGGTGAACTTCGACGGACCGATCGTGTTCTGCGTCGTCTCGCGCTATCACGGCGGCGCGTTCGTGGTGTTCTCGCAGAAGCTCAATCCCAACCTCGAGGCCGTCGCTCTCGAGGGTGCTCGCGCCTCGGTGATCGGCGGGGCTCCGGCCGCGGCGGTGGTCTTCGCTCGCGAGGTTGAGACGGCCGCCCGCGAGAACGAGCCGATCATCGCGCTCGACGAGCGGATCGCTGCGGCCGAGGGGGCCGAGCGGCAGGCGCTCCGCGCCGAGCGCAACCAGGTCTGGAATGACGTGCTGGCCCGGGAGCGGGGCGCCTTCGCCGAACGATTCGACGCCATCCACAGTGTCGAGCGGGCGGTTCGTGTGGGGTCTGTGAGCGGCATCGTCGGACTGGCGGCGCTGCGCGGGTTCCTGATCGACGCCGTCGAGCGCGGCATCCGGCGCGCCGATCCACGGGCCATCGCGACGACCGAGAGCGATGCACCCGCCCGGGTGGCTCACCCAGTCCCTCGCTGACGTCCCCGACGGCGAGGAGTGGCTCGGTGAGGACGAACGGCGCGTGCTGGCGGGACTCCGCGTCGAGCGCCGGCGCGCCGATTGGCGTCTGGGCCGCTGGACCGCGAAGGCGGCGGTCGGTGCGTGGCTGGAGGTCCCGCCGGCGCGGGTGCAGATCCTGGGCGCGCCGGACGGTGCACCCGAGGCGTTGCTCGACGGGGCCAGGGTCCCGCTTTCGGTCTCGATCAGCCATCGCGGAGGCCGTGCGCTCGCCGCCGTCATCGCTGCACCCTGCCTGGTCGGCTGCGACCTCGAAGTGATCGAGGCGCGCAGCGCTGCCTTCATCCGCGAGTGGTTCGCGGCCTCCGAGCAGAGACTGATGGCGGACTGCGCCCCGGCCGAGCGAGCCCTTCTGGCCAACCTGATCTGGACGGCGAAGGAGGCGGCCGCCAAGGTTCGCCGCGCGGGCCTGCGCCTCGATGTCCGCCAGGCGGTCGTGCGCACGAGCGACGCCGGTGGGCCCGACATGGCCGGCTGGAGGGCGGTGCGCATCGACTGGTGCGACGCGCCGTCGACGAGCGGCTGGTGGCACGCCGAGCCGGGCTGGGTGATGACGATCGCTGGTGCGCCGGCGCCGGCCTCGCCGCGCGTACTGTTCTCGGCCTGACCAGAGTTCGCTCTCAACCGTCCACGCAGCGGCCCGCTCAGTCGCGGCGCGAGTCGGCCCCGCGACGGCCTCGCGCCCTCCCGGCCGCGCAGCTCGATCTTGCCCTGGCCGTGCAGCAGAGCGTTGGACACCCGGGGCTGGTCCTTGGCGCAGTCGCGCTCTGGCTCAGCGTGCGGCTCATCGGCTGACCGCGCGCGGCTCGATTACCGCGGCCGAAGAATCCGGGTATTTCGGCACGCGGTGGACCGAACCGGGCTGAGGCGCTCGCCCTGGCGCGCCGCCGCTCGCACGACCGGCGCGAGAGGGGGACCAGCCGCAGCGCCCGTCCGTGCGGGGGCAAGCGCTGGACGCTGCGGCTGGTTGAACAAGTCGGCGTCCGTGCCTTCAAGCCCGCTCGAAATCGTCGCCGAGCATGCCCCCGGGTTCAATCGCACCGTTGCGGTATTTCGGACACCCCGAAGGGGAAACTAACCCAGCCCCCGAGTGACGCAGAGGCGCTGCAAGCGCTCCATCGCCTCGGCCGGCTGGCGAGGCAGCGCATCGAGCGCGTCCGCAGCCAGTCGCAGGTCTTCGATCGTCGCGTGACGGGCCTCGAGCGCGAAGCGTCCCAGCCACCGCACGGCCGCCCGCTCATAGCGCGAGGAATCCCCGCCTCGGAGCACAAGGCAGATTCGCAGCGCGTCGTCGAGCGCGATCCGCGGCAGCTCGAGCGCGGCCGCCGTCACCAACGCGGCGTTCCCCGTCTCCAGCGCGCGCTTGAACCGGGAGTAGGGATTGCCGTCGCTTGTCACGAACATATGTTCGCATCAGTGACGGACGGACGGTGCCTCATCGGGCGTCACGGCTGCCTGAGCCCACGAGTCGGGTAGTAGGCTGCGATTCGCTGAAAGCGCCGAGCGACGACGCAGGAGAGGCGGCAAGTTCCGAGATGGCGGTGAAGGCGGCGGACCTCGAGACGGAACAGATCGCGGCGGTCTGTGCGCGTGTCCGTGAGCGCCTACCGGAGATCCAAGCCGCACAGTGCGAGCGCTTCGTTCGCCAGTACTACCACTGGGTCGCCCCTGACGACCTCGCCGGGCGGCGGCCGCTCGACCTCTACGGCGCAGCGCTCGCCCACTGGAACCTCGCGCAGGCGCGCAAGCCTGGGGAGATGAGGCTGAGGGTCTACAACCCCGAAGTCGATCGCCACGGCTGGCATTCGTCGCACACCGTGGTCGAGCTGGTCACCGACGACATGCCGTTCCTCGTCGACTCGGTGACCATGGCCCTGGCGCGGCGTGGCCACACGATCGATCTCGTCATCCACCCCGTCATGCGCGTCCGTCGCGACGAGCAGGGATCGCTGATCGAGATCCTCGAGCCGGGCGCTGATGGGCCGGGCGCGACGGCCGAGTCGGTGCTCCACGCCGAGGTGACCAGGGAATCCGACGAAGCGGCGCTCGAGCAACTGCGAGCGGACGTGGAGGGTGTGGTGGGTGAGGTCAGCGTCGTCGTGGCCGACTGGCAGCCGATGCGCGGGCGCTGCCTGTCCGCGGCAGCCGAGCTGGACGAGCATCCGCCGCCGATCGAGGCCAACGAGGTCAAGGAGAGACAGGAGTTTCTCAGGTGGCTGGCCGACGGCCACTTCACCTATCTCGGCTACCGCGAGTACGAGCTGCGCAGCGATGGTGACGAGGTCGCCCTCGAGGCGGTTCCCGACACCGGCCTGGGCATCCTGCGCGGGCCGCCGGCCACGCCGCACACCCGGTTGCGTGACAAGGCCGAGACGCTCGCGCGCTCACCTCACCCGCTGGTGCTCACGAAGGCCAACTCGCGCGCCACCGTCCATCGCCCGTCCTACCTCGACTACGTGGGGGTCAAGACGTTCGGCCCAGACCGCCAGGTGACCGGGGAGCGGCGTTTCCTCGGGCTGTACACAACCTCCGCATACCGGGCCAGCGTGCGCGACATCCCCCTGCTGCGCGGAAAGCTGCGGCGTGTCCTCGGCCGCGCCGGGTTCGAGCCCGACAGCCACGACGCCAAGGCGCTCGCCGAGATCATCGAATCCTACCCCCGCGACTCGCTGTTGCAGATCACCCCCGACGAGCTCTTCGAGGTGTCGATCGGGATCCTCAGCCTCGGTGAGCGTCAGCGCCTGCGACTGTTCGTTCGCCGTGACCCCCTCGGCCGGTTCATGGACTGCCTCGTCTGCATTCCGCGCGACCGCTTCAACACCGACAACCGCGAGCGGGTGGCACGGATCCTGATGAAGGCGTTTGGCGGGACGCACGTCGACTGGACGCTGCAGCTCTCCGAGTCCGTGCTCGCGCGCGTGCACTACATCGTGCACTGCGAGGACCACCCGCTGCGCGACTACGACGTCGCCGAGATCGAGGCGACGATGGTCCAGGCGACCCGGGCCTGGAGCGACGATCTCCGTGAGGCGCTGGCCGACGAGTACGACGAGACCGAGGCCAGCCGCCTGATGCGCCGCTACCAGCAGGCCTTCCCGCCGGCCTACCGTGACGACTGGGTGGCCCGGGCCGCTGTGGCCGACATCGCCAAGCTCGAGCGGATCCGGGAGCAGCACGAGCCGATCATGAGCCTCTACCAGCAGCTTGAGGCCGCCACGGGAACCGTCCGCTGCAAGCTGCACAGCGCCGACGACGTCCTGCTCTCCGATGTGCTTCCCACTTTCGAGCACATGGGCGCCAAGGTGATCGACGAGCGCCCGTATGAGATCACGCCGGCCGACGCAGATCCGGTGTGGATCTACGACTTCGGGCTGCAGTGCTCGGCCGAGGACGTGGATCGCGTCCGCGAGCGCTTTCAGGAGGCGTTCCTCGATGTCCGGCGTGGCACGCTCGAGGACGACCGGCTGAACGGGCTCGTCCTCCGCGCCGGGCTCCACGGCCGTGAGATCACCATCGTCAGGGCGATCGCCAAGTACTTGCGCCAGGGCGGGATCCCGTTCTCCTACAGCTACATGCAGCGCACGCTGCTCGGCCATCCCGACGTCGTCGCTCTGCTGGTGGCGCTGTTCACCGTCCGGTTCGATCCCGACCGCCGCGATCATCAGGAGGCCGAGCGGCTGGTCGGCCGGATCGAGCAGGCGATCGATGCCGTCGAGAGCCTCGACGAGGACCGCATCCTGCGCAGCTTCCTCACCGTGCTCAGCGCGATGTTGCGGACCAACTACTTCCGCCGGCTGGCCTCCGGCGAAGCACCGGGGCATCTGTCGTTCAAGCTCGATCCCTCACTCGTGCCGGTACTGCCGCTGCCGCGACCGCGATTTGAGATCTACGTCTACTCGCCGCGTGTCGAGGGCGTGCATCTGCGCGGCGGCCGAGTCGCCCGTGGCGGGCTGAGATGGTCCGACCGGCCCGAGGACTTCCGGACCGAGGTGCTGGGGCTGATGAAGGCCCAGATGGTCAAGAACGCGCTGATCGTTCCCGTCGGCGCCAAGGGCGGGTTCGTGGTCAAGCGCCCGCCGGTCCGGGGAGCGCGCCAGGCGCTGACGGAGGAGGGCATCGCCTGCTACCGGATCTTCCTCGCCGGCCTGCTCGATCTCACGGACAACATCGTCGCCGGCGAGGTCGAGCCGCCGGACCGGGTCGTGCGCTACGACGAAGACGATCCCTACCTGGTCGTGGCGGCCGACAAGGGCACCGCCTCGTTCTCGGACATCGCCAACGAGGTCTCCGCCGACTACGGCTTCTGGCTCGGTGACGCCTTCGCCTCGGGTGGCTCCCGCGGCTATGACCACAAGCAGATGGGAATCACCGCACGGGGCGCGTGGGAATCGGTCAAGCGCCACTTCCGCGAGCTCGGCAACGACGTGCAGAGCACCGACTTCACCACGGTTGGGATCGGGGACATGTCCGGCGACGTGTTCGGCAACGGGATGCTGCTCTCGCGCCACACCAAGCTGGTGGCGGCGTTCAATCACCTGCATGTGTTCCTCGACCCCAACCCCGACCCGGAGCGCAGCTTTGAGGAGCGACGGCGGCTGTTCGAGCAGACGCGATCGACCTGGGCCGACTACGACGAGAGCGTCATCTCGCCCGGCGGCGGGGTGTATCCCCGCAGCGCCAAGTCGATCCCCCTGTCGGCGGAGGTCCGGGCGGTGCTGGGGACCGACAGCGAGGAGCTCGCCCCCAACGATCTCATTCGGGTGATCCTCCGGGCCCCGGTCGACCTGCTGTGGAACGGGGGCATCGGCACCTACGTCAAGGCGGCGTCCGAGAGCCACGCCGACGCGGGGGACAAGGGCAACGACCAGGTCCGGGTCGACGGCAACGAGCTCCGATGCAGGGTGGTCGGCGAGGGCGGAAACCTCGGCTTCACGCAGCGCGGGCGGGTCGAGTTCGCGCTCGGGGGCGGCCGCATCGACACCGACGCGATCGACAACGTCGCCGGGGTCAACTGCTCTGATCATGAGGTCAACATCAAGATCCTGCTCGACGCCGAGGTCGCGTGCGGAGACATGACCGAGAAGCAGCGCAACGAGCTAATGTTCGAGATGACCGACGCGGTCGCCGAGCAGGTGCTGTACGCGAGCTACACGCAGACCCAGGCGATGAGCCTCGCCCTCGCCCAGTCGACCTTGATGATCGATGTCCACGCCCGGCTGATCCGCAGCCTCGAGCAGGTGGCGAGCCTCAACCGCGAGCTCGAGTTCCTCCCCAGCGAGGAGGCTCTGGCCGAGCGTCGCGGCGAGCACCAGGGGCTGACCGCGCCCGAGCTCGCCGTGGTGATGGCCTACTGCAAGATCCATCTCTACACGCAGCTGCTCGAGTCCGACCTGCCCGAGGACCAGCATCTGGCCCACGACCTCGAGCGATACTTCCCGCCCCCGTTGCCTGAGCGCTTCAGCCGCCAGATGCGCAGCCACCGGCTGCGCCGGGAGATCATCGCCACCGTCGTGGCCAACCAGCTCGTCGACCGTGCCGGCACGACGTTCGCCTTCCGCCTGCAGGAGGAGACCGGGGCGAGCATGCCCATATTCGCCCGCGGCTATGCGGTCGCGCGCGAGGTGTTCGACATGCGCTCGTTCTGGTCCGAGGTCGAGGCGCGCGACAACCAGGTCGACGCGCACGTGCAGCTCGACATGCTGATCGAGGGACGGCGGCTGGTCGAGCGCGCAACCCGGTGGCTCGTCCGGGCGATGCCGAACGCGATCGACATCGCGCGGAGCACAGAGCACTACGCCGGCGGGGCTGGGATGGTGGCCGAGGCTCAGCCCGGAGTCCTCGACGGCGAGCACCGTGACCGTTATGAGAAGCGGGTGGAGGAGCTGCTCGACGCCGAGGTTCCTGAGCCGCTCGCGCGCCGGGTGGCCGGGCTGCCGGCGCTGCTGGCGACGTTCGACATCGTCGAGGTGGCCGCCGAGACCGGCCGCCCGCCGGAGACGGTGATGGCGCTCTACTTCCGCCTCGGATCCAGGCTGGAGCTCAACTGGCTCCACGACCGGGTCCTCGCGCTGTCGCGGCAGAACCGGTGGCAGGCGCTGGCCCGCGCTGCGCTGCGCGACGACCTCAACTCACTGCACCGGGCGCTCACCCAGGAGGTGCTCGCGGCGGCCGCCGCCGACGTCGGAGCCGACGAGGCGATCGACGCCTGGTCAGAGCGCAACGGCGCCGCGATCGAGCGCTGTCTCGGCATGCTTGCGGACGTTCGCTCCTCCCGCATCTACGACACCACGACGTTGCCGGTCGCGCTGCGGGAGGTGCGCAACCTTGTCCGCGGCGGTCCCCGGTCCTGACCGGCGGGTCAGCGTCCGCGGGGGCGGAGACGACGGCGGAGGCTCTCGCGCAGCACGGCGCCGCTGAACGCGGCGAGGTCGATTGCGCCGGCCACGAAGAACGCCAGTGGTCCGGTGAGCAGGCGTGCGGCGATCCTCCAGTGCATCGCCGGAAGCTATCGTCTGGGCCATGGCCTCGCCTGCCTCCGTCAAGACCAGCGTCACCGAGCTGCCGGAATCGCGCGTCCGCGTGGACGCCGAAGTCCCAGCTGAGGAGGTCGAGCGTCGCCTTCAGCAGGCAGCGAAGACCCTCGGTCGTCAGCTGCGGATTCCCGGTTTCCGCAAGGGCAAGGTGCCCCCGCCTGTGGTCATCCGGCGGCTCGGCCGCGATGCCGTGCTCGACGAGGCTCTGCGCAGCTCGCTGGGCAACTGGTACGTCGATGCGATCGATCAGTCCGGAATCGCTCCGGTGGGTGAGCCGGAGCTCGACGTCGGAGACCTTCCCGCCGCGGGGCAGCCGCTGGCCTTCACGATCGAGATCGCCGTGCGCCCGAAGGCGCAGCTCGGGACCTACAAGGGCCTTGAGATCGGCCGCCGCGAGCCGGAGGTGGACGACAGCGCGGTCGACGCGGAGCTCGAGCGCCTGCGCGATCGGTTCGCCACCCTCGAGACGGTCGAGGCACCCGCCGAGAGCGGGAACCACGTGGTTATCGACTACCTCGGTCGGATCGACGGCGAGCCGTTCCAGGGCGGCGAGGGCCGCGACCAGCTGCTCGAGCTCGGCTCGGGGCGGCTGATCCCCGGCTTCGAGGAGCAGCTCGTCGGCGCGTCGGCCGGCGATGAGCGGACCGTCGAGGTGACCTTCCCCGATGATTACCCGGGCGAGCTCAGCGGCCACGAGGCGGTCTTCGACGTCGCCGTCAAGGAGGTCAAGGCCAAGCGCCTGCCGGAGGTCGACGACGAGTTCGCGTCCGAAGCCGCGGGATTCGACAGCCTCGCCGAGCTGCGCGAGGATATCGCCTCGCGTCTGGCCGAGGCCGACAGCAAGGCGATCGAGCGCGAGTTCGAGGAGGCCGTGCTCGAGGCGGCGACGAGCGAGGCCACGGTCGAGCTGCCGGACAAGCTCATCCACGCGCGCGCCCATGAGCTGCTCGAGCAGACGATGTCGGCTCTGGCTCGCCAGGGCATCTCCAAGGAGGCCTACCTCCAGATCTCCGGCAAGGACGAGGAGACGCTCGCGCACGACGCCGAGCCGGATGCCGCCGCTGCCCTGCGGCGCGAGGCGGTCTTGGCCGCGATCGTCGAGGCCGAGAAGATCGAACCGACCGAGGAGCAGCTCGTCGAGGCCCTCGAGCCGCTGGCCGAGAGCCGCGGGACCACCACGCGCGAGCTCTACGACGAACTCGACAAGAACGGGCGCCTCGACCGCCTGCGCGAGGATGTCGCCACGCGTCAGGCCATCGAACTCCTGGTCAATGAGGCGAAGACGATCAGCGTCGAGCAGGCGAAGGCTCGCGAGAGGCTCTGGACCCCGGGGCAGGAGACGCCCGGGGAGGCCGCGGGTCAGCTCTGGACGCCTGATTCCTGAGCATCAGCTCTGGCTGAGGTACCTCCGCGCGCGGGGAGGTAATGCGGAGCATGACGCCGTTCTCCACCGCTCGCTCGGCCCGTAGTTCATGCGGAACGGCCGGTTCTGACCGGTTGCTACATTCGGCAGGAATCCGGGCGTGCAAGCAAAAGAAGCGAGGACCATGAGCCCATTGGTACCGATGGTGGTTGAGCAGACTTCCCGCGGGGAGCGCGCCTTCGACATCTATAGCCGCCTGCTCAACGAGCGCATCATCTTCCTGGGCACGCCCGTGGACGACCAGATCGCCAACCTGATCGTCGCGCAGCTGCTGCATCTCGAGTCCGAGGATCCCGACAAGGACATCTCGGTCTACATCAACTCGCCGGGCGGATCGGTCTACGCCGGCCTGGCCATCTACGACACGATGCAGTTCATCAAGCCCGACGTGCAGACGATCTGCGTCGGCATCGCGATGTCAATGGGCGCGCTGCTGCTCGCCGGTGGAGCGCACGGCAAGCGCATGGCCCTCCCCAACGCGAAGATCCTCATCCATCAGGTTTCGTCCAGTTTCCAGGGCCAAGCTACAGATATCGAGATCCACGCTAAAGAGATCATCGACGTCCGCCGACGACTTGATGAGATCATCGCTCAGCACACCGGACAGGATCTCGAGAAGGTGCGCTCGGATACCGAGCGCGACTACTTCATGAGCTCAGAGGAAGCCAGGGAGTACGGAATCATCGACCGCGTCATCTCCCAGCATTGAGGGGTTAGACTTGGGGCTCGGGCGCTAGGCCGGACTGGGGAGAGAGGAATCGCATGGCACGTCCCACCGACTCCAACGAACAGCTTCTCTGCAGCTTCTGCGGCAAGTCACAGCGCCAGGTTAAGAAGCTGATCGCCGGTCCAGGCGTCTACATCTGCGACGAGTGCATCGATCTCTGCAACGAGATCATCGATGAGGAGCTCACCGCCCCGCCGAGCTTCGACATCGAGAGTCTGCCGAAGCCGCGGGAGATCTACGACGTCCTGAACGAATACGTGGTCGGACAGGAGCAGGCCAAGCGCTCGCTCTCGGTCGCCGTCTACAACCACTACAAGCGCGTTCAGATGATGCAGTCCGATGAGAACGACATCGAGCTGCAGAAGTCGAACATCCTGCTGCTCGGGCCGACCGGGTGCGGCAAGACGTTGCTGGCCCAGACGCTGGCAAAGATCCTCAACGTGCCCTTCGCGATCGCGGACGCCACCGCGCTCACCGAGGCCGGGTACGTCGGCGAGGACGTCGAGAACATCCTCCTGAAGCTGATCCAGGCCGCCGACTATGACGTCAAGAAGGCCGAGACCGGCATCATTTACATCGACGAGGTCGACAAGATCGCCCGCAAGGCCGACAACCCGTCGATCACTCGCGACGTGTCGGGGGAGGGCGTGCAGCAGGCGCTGCTGAAGATCCTCGAGGGGACGACCGCCTCGGTCCCGCCGCAGGGCGGCCGCAAGCACCCCCATCAGGAGTTCCTCTCGATCGACACCACGAACGTGCTGTTCATCTGCGGCGGTGCGTTCGCCAACCTCGATCGCGTGATCGAGCGGCGGATCGGCCATCAGGGGGTCGGCTTCGGCGCCGCGATCCAGTCCAAGGAGCAGCGCGACACCGGCGAGATCTTCGAGCACTGCCTGCCCGAGGATCTGATCCAGTACGGGCTGATCCCAGAGTTCATCGGCCGGCTGCCGGTGATGTCGGCGATCCATCAGCTTTCTCGCGACGAGCTGATGCAGATCCTCACCGAGCCGCGCAACGCTCTCGTCAAGCAGTTCCAGCGGTTCTTCCACTTCGACGGTATTGAGCTGGTCTTCGCCGACGAGGCGTTGTCCTCGATCGCCGACAAGGCACTGGAGCGCGAGACCGGCGCCCGCGGGCTGCGCTCGATCATCGAGGAAGTGCTGCTCGAGGTTCAGTTCGAGCTGCCCTCGCGCCGCGATGTGGAGAAGTGCGTGGTCACCCGCGAGACGATCGACAAGGGCACCTCGCCGACGCTCGTCACCGTCGCTGCACCCGACGAGGAGGGTGAGGCGGCGGCCTAGCGGTGGCCTTCGGGCCGCCGGAAACTCGAAAGACCCCGACGGACGGGGCCTTTCGAGTCCTCAGTGATGTCGGGTCGGCCAGGAGCCGCGGCTGCGGAGAAGCTCACCCCAGCCCTAGACTCATCTCCCCATGTCCGACCTCGAGTCCAACACCCGCTACGACCCGGCCGAGGTCGAGCCGCGGATCGCGGAGCGCTGGCTCAGCTCCGGACTGGTTCACCCCGAGCCGGAGGGTGATCCCGAGGAGAACTACTCGATCGCCATCCCGCCGCCGAACGTGACCGGGGTGCTGCACATGGGCCATGCGCTCAACAACTCGATCCAGGACTGCCTCATCCGCCACCACCGGATGCAGGGACAACGGACCAAGTGGATCCTCGGCACCGACCACGCCGGCATCGCCACCCAGACCCAGGTCGAGCGCCTGCTCGAGCAGGAGGGAGCGAGCCGCGAGCAGATCGGACGCGGCGCATTCATCGAGCGCGTGTGGCGCTGGCGCGACCAGTACGGTGGCGCGATCATCGACCAGCTCAAGCGTCTCGGTGCTTCGTGCGACTACGAGCAGGAGCGCTTCACGCTCGACGAGGCTTACGCCGCCGCCGTGCTCGAAGTGTTCGTCTCCCTCTACCGCAAGGGCTACATCTACCGCGACCGGTACCTGGTCAACTGGGATCCCGGCAGCCGCTCGGCGATCTCCGACCTCGAGGTCGAGGACCAGGAGGTCACCGACACCCTCTTCTACATCGATTACCCGCTGGCCTCGGGCAGCGGCGCGATCACCGTGGCCACGGTCCGGCCGGAGACGATGCTCGCCGACACGGCGATCGCCGTGCATCCCGACGACGAGCGCTACCGCCGGCTGATCGGCGAGTTCGCCGTGCTGCCGCTCGTCGGGCGCAAGCTGAAGATCATCGCCGACGAGTATGTGAAGCCAGAGTTCGGCACCGGCGCGCTCAAGATCACCCCCGGCCACGATCCCAACGACTTCGAGATCGGGCGCCGCCATGGCCTCCAGCAGCTGAGCGTGATCGGCGAGGACGGTCGCATCAGCGGAGAGGCACCCGAACGCTTCGTCGGGCTGTCGGTCGAGGATGCCCAGCGGGCGGTGGTCGCCGAGCTGCGCGAGCAGGGCCTCGTCGCCCAGACCGAGTCGCTCGTGCACACCGTGCCCTTCTCTCACCGCTCGGGCCGACGGATCGAGCCCCTCGTCTCGCTGCAGTGGTTCATGCGCATGGACGAGCTGGCCGGGCCGGCGATGGAGGCGGTGGCTGAGGGTCAGGTCCGGATCCATCCGGACTCGGAGCGCCGCCGGTACCTCGACTGGCTCGAGAACATCCGCCCGTGGTGCATCTCCCGGCAGCTGTGGTGGGGCCATCAGATCCCGGTCTGGTACCGCGGCACCGAGACCTACGTCGGCACCTCAGGACCGGAGGGAGAGGGTTGGGAGCGCGACCCCGACGTGCTCGACACGTGGTTCTCGAGTGCCCTGTGGCCGTTCGCCACGCTCGGCTGGCCCGCCGACACCCCTGAGCTGCGGGCGTTCTATCCCACGGACGTGCTCTCGACGGCCCGCGACATCATCTTCCTGTGGGTGGCGCGGATGGTGATGATGGGCCTCGAGTTCACCGGCAAGGCTCCGTTCTCCGACGTCTACGTGCACTCGATCATCCAGGCGCCCGATGGCCGGCGCATGTCAAAGTCACTCGGCACCGGGATCGATCCGTTGGACCTGATCGATGGGGGTCCGCGGCCGCCGGTGTTCGGTGATGAACCCGGAGAGTTTCCTCCCTACGGCGCCGATGCCGTGCGCTGGGGCCTGCTCGCGATGTCCTCGGGGCAGGACGTCAAGTTCAGCGAGGACAAGGTCGCTCAGGGCCTGCAGCTGACCAACAAGCTGTGGAACGCCTCGCGGCTGATCCTGCTCGGGGTCGGCGAGAACGCCCGGAGGGCGATCTCGCCGCGCACAGTCGAGGATCGGTGGATCCTCACCCGTCTGGCCCGAGCACGCCGGGAGGTCGCGGAGCGCTTTGCGCAGTTTGAGTTCTCGCGCGCGGCGCTCGGCCTCTACGAGTTCGTCTATGGCGAGCTGTGCGACTGGTATCTCGAGCTGATCAAGCCGCGGCTCCGCGACGGCGACCCGGAGCTTGCGGCGACGCTACTGCACGTGCTCACCGAGACCCTGGCCCTGGCCCATCCGATCATTCCGTTCGTCACCGAGGAGATCTACCAGTACGTCCCGGGCGCCGAGGGTCTGCTCGCGTCCCGTGTGAACACGGGCGAGCAGGACCCGATCGACGAGAGCGCCGAGGAGGCACTCGGGCGCATGATCGACGCGGTGCAGGCGCTGCGGGCGTGGCGGAACACCGCCGGGGTCAAGGCCGGCGCGAGCCTCCCCGCCCGGCTGAGCGCCGAGGGCTACGACGAGACCGCCGAGCAGATCGCGCGGCTGGCCCGGGTGTCGTTCACCACCAACGGCGGCGACCCGGTGGCCTCAGTCCCGGTGCCCGGCGGAGCGGTCGAGATTCTCTCCAGCGAGGCGCTCGATCTCGGCGCCGCGCAGTCCCGGCGCGATGCCGCCCGGGCCAAACTCGAGGCGGAGATCGAGCGGGCCGAGCGCAAGCTCGCCAATCCCGGCTTTGTCAACAAGGCGCCCGAACCCGTGGTCGCGGCCGAGCGCGAGAAGCTGGCCCGCCTCCAGGCGGAGATGGAGGCGCTGTGACGCCCGAGGAAGCAGAGGCGTATCTGCTCTCACTCGAACTGTTCGGCATGCGCTTCGGCCTCGATCGCATGCGCCGCCTGATGACGGCGCTCGGACACCCCGAACGGCAGTTTGAGTCGATCCACGTGGTGGGGACGAACGGCAAGTCCTCGACGGTGCGCATGATCGCGGCGATCCTCGCCCACCACGGGCTGCGGACGGGCGCGTACCTCTCACCGCATCTCGTCTCCTTCGCCGAGCGGATCCGGATCGACGACACCGACCTCGAGCCGAATGCCTTCGCCGGCGCGGTGGCCCGCGCGGCGCGCGCCGCCGAGCTGGTCGACCGCTCACTCGGCGGCGAGGACCGCGTGACGCAGTTTGAGGCCCTGACCGCGGCGGCGTACTCGGAGCTGGCGGCGCGGGGGGCCGAGGTCGCCGTGATCGAGGCCGGCCTCGGCGGCCGCTACGACGCGACCAACGTCATCCCCTCCAAGGTGCAGGTGCTGACGAGCGTCGGCCTCGAGCACACCCGCTGGCTCGGTCCGACTGTGGCCGACATCGCCGTGGAGAAGCTCGACGTCGTGCAGTCGGGAGCGACGCTGGTCCTCGGCGCCGGCCTCCATCCCGATGCCGCCACGCTTGCCGAATCGGTCGCGGCTGAGCGCGGCGCGGGAGTAATCCGCGCCGACAGCGACCCCGGGGTGCCGGTCGGGGCGCTCGGGCTCTTCCAGCGGCGCAACTTCGCCCTCGCGCAGACGGCGGCCCGCGCCTACCTCGGCGACCTCGACCCGCAGGCGGTCACCGCGGCAGCCGCCGAGGTGCGGGTCCCCGGCCGGCTCCAGGTCGTGGGGGAGAACCCGCTGACCCTGCTCGACGGCGCCCACAATCCTGACGGCATGGCGGCGCTGGCCGAGTCACTCCCGGATCTGGCCCGCAGCCACGATCGCGTCGTTGCCGTGGTCTCGGTGCTCGACGACAAGGACGCCGCCGGCATGCTCGCGGCGCTGATGCCCAGCTGCGACCGGCTCGTCCTCACCAGCAGCCGGAATCCGCGGGCCTTGCCGCCGCCGACCTTGAAGTCGCTGGCTCGCCAGCTCAGCGGGCCGCCAGCCGAGATCGTGCCCACTCCCCGCGCCGCCCTGGCGCGAGCGCGCGAGCTTGCGGGTCCGTCGGGCTTGGTGGTGGCCACCGGCTCGATCTATCTCGTCGCCGATCTGCTGGCTCCGCAAGGGCGCCGGCGGGCCTCGATGCTGTGAACGATCGCGACGAAGAACCAAGTTTCCTGACCATGATCGGCCTCGTGGCGTTGATCGTCGCGGTGGTCGTTTTGGTCTTTTTCGGTATCGGTTATCTGTTTGGTCGCGTGTTCCTCTGACGCTGTCCGACTGGCGCGCCCACTACACTCGCCACCTCAATGCTCTTTGAACTCGGCGTCTTCGGGATCAAGAACAGCACGATCAGCTTGGTCGTCTCACTGGTTGTCCTGTTCCTCGTCGTCATCTGGCTGGCCCTCGTCTACTGGACCTACGCCGACGCACGTCGGCGGATCGCTGATCCGATGCTGGTCGGGTGCGCGACGGCGGCCTCTCTGTTCCCCTTCGTGGGGACGATCGTCTACATAATCGTCCGACCGCCGGAGTACCTCGACGACGTGCGCGAGCGCGAGCTCGAGATGCAGGCGGCAGAGGCCAAGCTGGCTGAGGTCGGATACCATCTCTGCCCGCACTGCGACTACGAGGTCGAGCGGGACTTCCTGCGCTGCCCGAACTGCATGCGCAAGCTGAAGGATCCGTGCAACACCTGCGGTCGCCCGCTCGATCCGGCGTGGAAGGTCTGCCCGTACTGCGAGGCAGAGGTCGGGGCGGTGCCCACTGCCGCCCGGCGAACCCGCCGTCGCCGTGAGAGCACGTCCGAGCAGCCGATCGCCGGCACCACCGCCGGCGAAGCCGGTCCGTCGGCGCCCTGACGGCTGCGACCCTGAACCTATCCGGAGGCTCGTGTGGAGCGAACGCTCATCCTTGTCAAGCCCGATGCTTTTGCGCGCAACCTCACCGGCGAGATCATCTCCCGCTTTGAGCGTAAGGGCCTGCGCCTCGCCGCGCTGACGCAGATGACCATGACCGTCGAGCTCGCCCAGCAGCACTACGCCGAGCATGAGGGCAAGCCGTTCTTCGACGAGCTGGTCACCTTCATCACCTCGGCCCCGCTGGTGGCCATGGTGCTCGAGGGCGACCATGCGATCGAAGCCGCCCGGCAGGTCATCGGCGCCACCAATCCCCTGCAGGCCACGACGGGCTCGATCCGGGGCGACTTCGCCACCGAGGTCGGCCAGAACATGGTCCACGGCTCCGACTCCCCCGAGTCCGCGGTGCGAGAGGTGACGCTGTTCTTCCCCGATCTCGGCTGACGCCGTGGCCGCGGGGGTGGGGACGGCTCCGCGCCCGGCGCTGATCCTCGCCTCGCGCTCACCGCAGCGCAAGGCGATCCTCGAACAGCTGGGCGTCGCATTCTCGATCGCCGTCCCTGAGGTGGAGGAGCTGGCCGGCGGGCCGCCCGAGGAGGTCGTGGTCGAGAACGCCTGTCGCAAGGCCCAGGCGATCGCCGCCCGCGCGCCCGACGCGCTCGTCCTCGGCGTGGACACGGTCGTCTTCTCAGGCGACCGAATCTACGGCAAGCCGGAGGACCCCGAGCAGGCGCGGGCCACGCTGCTGGCCCTGTCCGGGACGCGTCACACCGTGATCAGCGGGGTGTGCCTGATCGGTGGCGGCTCGGGCGCTCGGGGCGGGCGGACGGCGGTCGCCCAGGGCGAGGCGGGCGGCGGTGGCGGCCCGGGCGCGCGGACGGCGGTCGCCCGCACCTCGGTCCGGTTTCGCCTCCTCAGCGACACGCTGCTCCGCTGGTACCTTGACAGCAATGAGTGGCGTGACCGGGCCGGGGCCTACGCCATCCAGGGCCGCGGCGCCGCGCTCGTGGCGGCAATCGACGGCGATTACCTCAACGTCGTCGGTCTGCCGGTGACGGCGCTGCTCGAGCTCGAGCCGGGCCTGCTCGGGTTCCGGGCGGACTGACGGCGCCGGCGCGGCAACCGGCGCCGCGGACCAAAGAGGCGAGCGCCGTCCGCCGAATCGGCTACGTTTGCGCCCGTCCGGGACGAATCCGAGGAGGGCTAGAAACCATGATCCCGCCGAACCCCGCGTATCCCGCGCGGCTGGAGATCGACCAGCCGCAGCGGCTCAGCCGCCTGCTGATCTTCGTCAAGTGGCTGTTGGCGATCCCGCACTTCATCGCTCTGTTCTTCCTGGGGATCGGTGCCTACGTGGTCCTCATCCTGTCCGCCTTTGCGGTGCTCATCACCGGCAACTATCCCGAGGGCATGTTCAACTTCATGGTCGGCGTCCTGCGCTGGGGGCTGCGGGTTGGGGCCTACCTCTGCTACATGACCGACGCCTATCCGCCGTTCAGCCTCGAGGACGACCCGAACTACCCGGTACGGGTCCTGGTCGACTTTCCGACGCACGTCGCTCGCTGGCGCCCGTTCGTCAATTGGCTGCTCGTCATCCCGATCGCGATCGGCGCCGCCATCATCGGTCTCGGTGCCTACGTCTGCGTGTTCATCGCCTGGTTCGCGATCCTCGTCACCGGCGGCTACCCCGAGGGCCTGTTCAACTTCGTCACGGTGGCGCTGCGCTGGGGACTGCGGACGAACGTCTTCCACTACTTCATGACCGAGGACTATCCGCCGTTCGTCTGGGCGTAGGGGCGTCCCGCCTCGCAGAGCGGGTTGGCGGGCCACCCCGCGATCCGGCGTGACAGCACGATTGCACGCCGGTATTTATTCCCCATTTAGCTCTTTTCCAGCGATTTTTGCCCCCTGGGGCCGATTTCGCGGGACTGCAGACTGACGGGTGTTCGATACACTCAGCGGTGGGCGGAACTGGCAGCTTCGGCGCGGCCTTTCGTAGTCGCCGCCCCGTTCGACGCTTTCGCCGTATCTCTCGATCTATATGGGTTTCTTCACGTACTTAACCGGTTTCGGTGGCCGCGACATGGCGGTCGATCTCGGGACCGCCAATACCCTCGTGTACGTGCGCGGGCGCGGCATCGTGCTCTCGGAGCCGAGCGTGGTCGCCGTCGACTCACGCACCGGCGAGGTCCACGCCGTGGGGATTGAGGCCAAGCGCATGCTCGGCCGCACGCCCGGCACGATCTCGGCCATCCGGCCTTTGAAGGACGGGGTGATCGCCGACTTCGAAGTGACGGAGGAGATGCTCCGCCACTTCATCCAGAAGGTGCACCAGAACCGCTGGGCCCATCCCCGGGTCGTTGTCTGCGTCCCCTCCGGCGTGACCGGTGTGGAGAAGCGCGCGGTCGAGGAGGCCTGCCTGAGCGCCGGCGCTCGCCAGGCCTACCTGATCGAGGAGCCGATGGCCGCGGCGATCGGCGCTGGACTGCCCGTCGGGGAGCCCACCGGCTCGATGGTGGTCGACATCGGTGGCGGGACCAGCGAGGTCGCCGTGATCTCACTCGGGGGGATCGTCGTCTCGCAGTCGATCCGGGTCGGCGGCGACGAGCTCGACGAGGCGATCATCAACTACGTCAAGCGGGAGTACAAGCTGCTCATCGGCCAGCAGACGGCTGAGGAGGTCAAGCTCGAGATCGGCTCCGCCTACCCGCTCCCCGAGGAGGTCCAGGCGGAGATCCGGGGCCGCGACATGGTCTCCGGGCTGCCCAAGACCGTCGTTCTCACCAGCGAGGAGATCCGGGGTGCGCTCGAAGAGCCCGTGTCGCAGATCATCGATGCGGTGAAGGAGACGCTGGACCGCACTCCACCCGAGCTGGCCTCCGACATCATGGATCGTGGCATTATGTTGGCCGGAGGCGGTTCGCTGCTACAGGGCATAGAAGAGCGTCTGCGTCACGAGACGCAGATGCCGGCCCATCTCGCCGAGTCGCCGCTAACGTGCGTCGCGGTGGGTTCGGGGAGGTCGCTGGAGGAGTTCGAGGCGATCCACCGTTCGAGCAAGAATTCACGCAACCGCCGCCGCCGCTATTAGGTTCGTCGATCGGGGCGACCGGATGCGGAGAGAAACTTTGGAGACAGGCATACCGTGCATGACAAGCAAGTCCGGCGGCGCCGCGCAGTCCTCGCACTGCTCGTCGTCGTTTCCCTGATCCTGCTGACGGCGTACTTCGGCGAATCGCCGAGCAGCCCGCTACACAGCGTGCAGCGCGGGATCGTCGAGGTCCTCTCGCCGATCCAGGAGGGCGCCAGCAAGGCGCTCAAGCCGGTCCGTGACATTGCGGGCTGGTTCTCGGACACCTTCCACGCCAAGTCTCAGCGCGACCAGCTCCGCAAGGAGGTCCAGACCCTGCGGGCGGAGCTCGCCCTGGCGCAGGCGAAGGCGATCAACGACACCCAGCTCACCAAAGAGGTGGGGCTCGACAACAGCATCGGGATCAGCGCCTACCAACCGGTGGCCGCCCATGTGATCTCCCGGGACCCGATCCTCTGGTACTTGACGATCGAGGTCGATAAGGGGGCCGACGACGGCGTGCACGTCAACGACCCGGTGGTCGGCGACGGCGCCCTCGTCGGTCGCGTCTCGAGCGTCGGCGCGACCTTCGCCATCATCACCCTGATCACCGACCACTCCTCGGCCGTCACCGCCCAGGTCCAGGACCAGTACGGCGACAGCGGCGTGCTCGTCCCCGCGATCGGTAGTCCGAATCAGCTCCTGCTCCAATACCTCCCGCGCCGGGCCCCGGTCTCGGTCGGTCAGCAGGTGGTCACGGCCGGGTGGAAGTCCGGCCCGCTCGATTCGCTGTACCCGCCGGGGATTCCCATCGGCCAGGTCTCCAGTGCCTCCCAGAACGACCTGCTCAACAACGGGCAGGTGCAGGTCGATCCCGCCGCGGACCTGCGACACGTGGATCTCGTGCAGGTCCTCACCCGGCCGCACCCCGGCAGCCAGCGGGCCCAAGTGGGCGGCGGATGAACGAGTCGCTGAGACTTCCCCTGCGGCTCGTCCTGCTCGCCTTCTTCACCGTGGTGATCCAGCAGGCCGCCGTCTCGCAGGTCACCATCTTTGGCATTAGCGCCGACCTCACCCCGCTGGTGGTGATGTCGGTCGGACTGCTGACCGGGTCCACGCTCGGCGCCATCACCGGCTTCGGCATCGGTCTGCTCGTCGACATGGTGTTCGTGCAGACCCTCGGTGTCACCTCGCTGCTGTACATCGCGATCGGCTACTGGTCGGGTCGGCTGCGTGAGCTGCGTGATCCCTCTCACGGGCTCGTGCCGCTGGCGATCGGGGCCGCCGCCACGGCCTTCGCCGGCATCGGCATGGCGCTCATCCAGTTCCTGCTCGGGGTCGACGCGCCGGTCAGCCTCCTGTTGCTGCAGCAGATATTCGTGACGGTGCTCGTCAACACCCTGATCGCCCTGCCGGTATACGCGATCGTGCGGCGAATCGTCCGTCCCGCCCTGCCCGAGGACCCGCGTCGCCGCCGCCGCCGGGCCTACACCACCGGAGGTCTCAGCCCGCTGCAGCGGCCGTCTGATCGCCTCGGGCAGATTCCGCGCTCGGCCTCGCGATGATTCAGCTGCCGGAAGACCGTCGCCCCCCGCTGACGCCGCAGCTCGCCCTGCGCGTGGCCGTGATCGGCACCTTCGCGCTGGCCATGTTCGCGATCATCTTCTTCCGCCTGTGGTTCCTGCAGGTGCTCTCCGGCGACCAGTATCTGGCCCAGGCCAGCGTAAACCGGGTCCGCGACATCGCGATCCCTGCGCCCCGCGGCCAGATCCTCGACCGCAGCGGCAACATTCTCGTCGACAGCAAGCCGGGGATCGCCGTCCAGCTGTCGCCGCCTGATCTGCCCAGGAACCCGATCCGGCGCGAGGCGCTCTACCACCGGCTGGCCGGCATCCTCGGCCTCGGCACGCGCCCCAGGCGCTGCCTCGTGGCCGGACACGGAGTCCTGCGGATGGCACCGATCGACTGCGACGTCGCCCAGCAGCAGGCGCTGCTGCCCTACGCCAACGTGACGCTGAAGACCGACGTGAGCGCGTTCGTCCACTACTACCTGGCCGAACGAGCCGACCAGTTCCCCGGGGTCAACGTCGAGCAGGTCTGGTTGCGCTCCTATCCGCTCGGCGACACCGCGGCGCAGCTGTTCGGCACCGTCGGCCCGATCAACGCCACCGAGGTCCACGCGGCCCGCTACCGCGGCGTCTCCCAGAACGCGATCGTCGGCCAGTCCGGGCTCGAGTGGTATTACGACCGCTACCTGCGCGGCACCGACGGAGCCGACCGGGTGCAGGTCGATGCGCTTGGCCGCTTCAAGGGCTACCTGGCGCAAAACAAGCCGGTGGCCGGCCACACGCTGAAGCTCTCACTCGATCTCGGCCTGCAGAAAGCCGGAGAGCAGGCGCTGCAACAGGCGATCAACAGCAATCCGCCCGCGACCGCCGGCGCCTTCGTGGCGCTGAACCCGACCAACGGCGAGGTGCTGGCGATGGGCTCGCTGCCCACGTTCAACCCGAGCATCTTCACCAAGCCCGTGTCGCAGAGCGTCTACTCGCAGCTCAACAACGTCAGCAGCGGATATCCGCTGTTCAACCGGGCGATCCAGAGCTCGTATCCCACCGGCTCGACCTTCAAGGGGATCACGGCGACGGCGGCGCTGCAGAGCGGCGCGTGGACCCTCGGCCAGAGCTACGACGACACCGGCGTGTACTCCAACGGTGCCGGTGACGTGCGTCACAACGCCGGTCATGCCTCTTACGGGGTCCTCGACATCACCCAAGCGATCCAGGTCTCCTCCGACAACTTCTTCTACAACCTCGGCCGGCTGATGAACAGCCCCCGGCCCAACGGCGGAGCGCTGCAGCAATGGGCGCGGGCCTATGGGATGGGACACCCCACCGGCATCGACCTCGGCGGGGAGAACGGCGGCATCTTGCCCACCCCGCGCTGGCGTCAGCTCCGTGACCAGCTCGAGATCAGATGCGAGCACAAGCGCCACATCCCCAGCTGCGGGATCGCCGACGGCCGCCCGTGGTCGGTCGGCGACAACGAGAACCTGGCCGTCGGTCAGGGCGACCTCGAGGCGACACCCCTGCAGCTGGGCGTCGCCTACTCGACGATCGAGAATGGCGGCACCGTCGTCCGTCCCCATGTCGGGCTCGAGGTCGACGCCCCCGACGGGACCGTGCTGCAGCGCATCGATCCGGCGCCGGCCCGTCACGTCTCGATCAACCCGGTCAACCTCGACGCGATCCGCACCGGCCTGCACCTCGCCGCCTCCCAGCCGGGAGGAACCTCCGCGGACGTGTTCACCGGCTGGCCACAGAACCAATATCCGGTGTACGGTAAGACCGGAACCGCCCAGCACAACAATCAGGCGGATCAGTCGTGGTACGTGTGCTTCGTGCCCGACCCGCATCGTCCGATCGTTGTGGTGGTGACGGTTGAGCAGGGCGGCTTCGGCGCCGCCGCGGCCGCCCCCGCCGCGCGCCAGATCCTGTCCCAATGGTTCTTCAGCAAGCGCGGCCAGTTCGTCGCCGGCCAGTCCAGGACCCTATGAGCGTCACACCGATCCACTCCGTCGAGTCACCCGAGGCCGTGGCCCGGCCTCGGGTGGCGCTGCGCTTTGATCCGCTGATGACGCTGGCCACGTTCGGTCTCGTCGCCTGCTCGCTCATCACCCTCCGCGGCGCCACGCGCAACTCCAAGCCCGGCCAACCGCTCTACTACGTCGAGCGGCAGGGGATCTACGTGGCGATCGGGCTCGTGATCGCGCTCCTGCTCACCCGGTTCGACTACTCCCGCCTGCGCGAGTACAAGCACGGCCTCTACGGGCTGATCATCGCGCTGAACATCGTCGTCTTCGGCACGCCGGCGATCCTCGGCGCCCATCGCTGGATCCCGTTCCCGTTCTTCCAGGTTCAGCCCTCGGAGTTCGGCAAGGTGCTGCTCATCACCGCGCTGGCGGCGTACGCAGTCGATCGCTCGCGGCGCCTGCACGAACGCAGCACGACGGCGCGGATCATGCTGCTGGCGCTGCTGCCGGCGATGATCGTGATCGCCCAGCCCGACCTGGGCACGGGGATGGTGTACGTCGTCGTCGCGTTCATGATCCTGTTCTTCGCCGGCACCTCGTGGAAGCAGCTCACTGCGCTCGTCGCCACCTTCGCCATCGCGGTGACGCTGGTGCTGGCCGTCGGCCCGGCGATCGGCGTCCACGTGCTCAAGCCCTACCAGGTGCAACGGCTCACCGGGTTCCTCAATCCCTCGCGTGACCCGCAGAACCAGACCTACAACATCCTGCAATCGGAGATCGCGATCGGCTCCGGGCAGAAGATCGGGCGCGGGGCGGCGAACGCGACCCAGACGAGCCTGCACTTCCTCCCCGAGAATCAGACGGACTTCATCTTCGCCGTGGTTGGGGAGACGTACGGCTTCGCCGGCGCCGCGCTGGTGCTGTCGCTCTACGCGCTGCTGATCTGGCGGGCCTTACGGGTGCTGACCATGGCGAAGAATCTCTACGGGACGTTGATTGCCGCAGGCATCCTCGGGATGCTGATGTTCCAAGTGTTCGTCAACGTGGGTATGACCATCGGCATCATGCCGATCACCGGGGTGCCCTTACCCCTGATGAGCTACGGCGGCTCCTCGGTGCTGGTCACCTTCATCGCCCTCGGGCTGCTGCAATCGATCTACATCCAGGCACGGACGGCATCGGCCGCGAAGGGCAGGGCGTTGATCTCCTGATGCCTCGCCGCCACCACGCGCGCCGCGCACCATCCACCGCCGCCTCCGCCGCCCACCGCGGCGCAGCGAGGCACCACCCAACTTCGCCCCGTCCGCACCGTTGCGGACCATGGGCGTGCTCCATTTCGCCCCGCCGGCGACATCGCGGCCGGGCGCCAATCACCAAAGGACTGAACCGAATTGAAGAAGCAAGTATTGGTCAGCGTCGACCGTGGGGAGACCCGCGTGGCGATGCTCGAGGCGACCGGCACGGTCGCCGATCGCAGACCCGTCGCAGGCGGGTCCCGCCGCCGGCGTAAGACGTCCAAGCCGGCCGCCGGCTACCAGGTGGCCGAGCTCTATCTCGAGCGCCGCGGCGCTCGGTCGATCGTCGGCAACATCTACAAGGGCCGGGTCGACAACGTGCTCGCCGGCCTCGAGGCGGCGTTCGTCGACATCGGCCTGGAGAAGAACGGGTTCCTGCACGTCGACGAGATCGTGCTCCCCGGCGTGGAGGCCCCGCGGCGTGGCCGCGGCGGCGGCCGCGACAGCCGGCAGATCACCGACATGCTCAAGCCAGGGCAGGAGGTCGTCGTCCAGGTCGTCAAGGACCCGCTGAAGACCAAGGGCGCCCGCCTGTCGATGGACCTCACCATCGCGGGCCGCTACATGGTCCTCGCGCCATTCGGCGAGGGCGTCGGCGTCTCCCGGAGGCTCGACGACAAGGAGCGCGAGCGGCTGCGCAAGGAGGCGGCCAAGCTCGATCTGGGGGGCGCCGGCGCGATCATTCGCACCGCGGCGCAGGGGGCCAAGCGCGCTGACCTCGAGCGCGAGCTGCTGTACCTGTTCAAGCTGGGCGAGGTGCTGCAGAAGCGGGTCGCCGACACCGCCGCCCCGGCGCTCGTCTTCCAGGAGGCCGACCTCTCGGTCCGCGTCGTCCGCGACATCTACTCAAAGGAGTTCGAGCGGGCGATCGTCGATGACCCCAAGCAGCACCATCGCCTCGTCTCGTTCTTCACCCGCACCGCCCCCGAGCTCGTCGAGCATGTCGAGCTGTGGGAGGAGGACAAGCCGCTATTCGAGGCGTTCGGCGTCGAGAAGGTGCTCGACTCGACCCTCTCCCGCCGCGTCGATCTGCCCAGCGGCGGCTACCTGATGATCGACTACGCCGAGGCGCTCACCGTCATCGACGTCAACTCCGGCAGCTTCATCGGCCGGGGCAAGGGCGCCCGGCTCGAGGACACGATCACCAAGACCAACCTTGAGGCCGCCGACGAGGTGGTCCGCCAGCTGCGCTTGCGTGACATCGGCGGCATCATCGTCATCGACTTCATCGACATGGCCCGCGCCCGCAACCGCGATGCCGTGCTGAAGACCCTGCGCAAGGCGTTGGACGAGGACCGGACGAAGACGTTCGTGGTCGAGATCTCGCCCCTGGGCCTCGTCGAGATGACGCGTCAGAACGTCACCGACGGCGTGCGCGAGATCATGACTCGGCCGTGCCCGACCTGCGACGGCGAGGGGGTGATCAAGTCCGAGGAGACGATCGCCATCGAGTTCGAGCGGCGCATGCGTGACCTGGCCAAGGAGAGCAAGGCCGATGCGCTGCTGATCCAGATGAACCCGCGGGTCAGCCAGGAGTTCACCGGCAACGACGCGCGGACGCTGCGCGCCATCGAGGAGGAGACCGGCAAGTGGTTTCACTTCGAGGGCTCCGAGGGACTGCCGCTCGATCACTTTGCCGTCCTTCTCGAGGGGGACCGCGAGCAGGTACTCGAGCGGGCGCTCCCGTTCCGCGAGGGCGAGGAGGTTCACGTGGAGATCGTCGAGCCGCACATGTACAGCCCCGGCGACGCCGTGGCCAAGGTCGACGGCTACATCATCTCCGTGCGCGGTGCGACCCGATTCGTGGGTGAGAAGCGCCTCGTGCGGATCGAGGAGGTCGGCCGTACGGCCGCGACCGCTACGCTCGTCGATGCCGACGCGAACGGTGGCGGAGACAGCTCGAAGGGCTCAGCCTCGGATGAAGAGGAGGATGTCCTAGAATCAAAGCCTCGGCGCCGTGGCCGCAGAGGCGGACGGCGCCGTTCCGGCGGAAAGGCCGAGTCGACTTCCACCAGCACCACTTCGGATTGAACGCATGTATGCAGTCGTGAAAACAGGCGGAAAGCAGTACCGCGTCAAGCAGGGCCAGTCTCTGTTGGTCGAGCGCCTGCCGGTGGACGACGGCAGCACCGTCAGGCTGCAGCCGCTCCTCTACGTCGACGGCGATACCGTCGTCGAGGGCGGCCAGGGTGTGACCGTCGAAGCACGCGTGCTGGCCCATGAGCGCGGCCCGAAGCTGCGGGTGGTCAAGTTCAAGCCCAAGCGCGGCTACAAGCGCCGTACCGGGCACCGTCAGGAGCTGACTCGGATCGAGATCACCTCGCTCAAACTGGCCGGTGGTCGCGGCCGCAAGGCAGCGGTGGCCGAATCTCCCGCGCCCGTGGCCGCTCAGGCGCCGGCATCCGACAACGAGACTTCGGAGGCAGGCGATGGCGCATAAGAAGGGACTCGGTTCCTCCCGCAACGGCCGCGACTCGAACGCCAAGCGTCTTGGCGTCAAGCTGTTCGCCGGCCAGTCGGTGACCGGCGGCGAGATCATCGTGCGCCAGCGGGGCACCCGCTTCAAGCCCGGCGACGGCGTCGGAATCGGCAAGGACGACACCATCTACGCTCGCTCGGCGGGCACCGTGCAGTTCACCCGCGGCCGGCGCGGACGGGTTATCTCCGTCGTCCCTGGCGCGGAGGACTGAATCCGGTTAGGGTGGCCCCGTGCTAGCCCGGGGGCCTGTGAGGAGGACATGTGTGGCCGCGATTGCGGCCTGCGCGCTGCTCGTCGCGCTCCCGGCCCTGGCTCAGGCCTCGGTACCCTTCACCGTCCGCGGGAGCGTCCAGCAGGTCGACGTCACCGGGGCGCGACCGGCTGCGCAGCTGCGCCTCGTCAATGCGCGCGGCCGGTCGGTCGCCGCCCGGCGGGTCGACCCTTACGGGGCGCTGCTGTTCCGCGACATCACCCCCGGCGGCGGCTACCGCGTCAAGGGTGAGGGCGCCGTCTCGGCGCCGTTCGCGGTGCTCGGCGATCGCTCGGCGCCGCCGAGCACGCGCATCTACTCCCAGCGCATCCCCACCTCGGGCTACGGATACCTGACCACACGTGACGGCACGAAGCTGGCCATCGACGTGCGGCTGCCCGGCGGCAGGGGGCCCTATCCGACGCTGATCGAGTACGCCGGCTACGGCTACGCCGACCCTGCCGGCGCCCAGAGCGGCATCAGCGCCGTGGCCACACTGCTCGGCTTCGCCGTCGTCGACGTGAACATGCGCGGCACCGGCTGCTCGGGCGGGGCGTTTGACTACTTTGAGCCGCTCCAGGGCCTCGACGGATACGACGTGATCGAGACTGTCGCCCGCCAGCCGTGGGTCATGCATCACAAGGTCGGGATGCTCGGCATCTCTTACGGCGGGATCAGCCAGTTGTTCGTGGCCGCCACCCGCCCGCCGAGCCTCGCCGCAATCACGCCGCTGTCGGTGATCGACAGCACGATGACCACGCTGTACCCCGGCGGGATCCTCAACACCGGCTTCGCGCTGTCCTGGGCCATGGATCGCGTCCACGACGCCAGGCCCGCCTCGGCCACCGGTGGCCAGGCGTGGGCGTTGGCGAAGATCCGGAGCGGTGACACGGTGTGCCGCGCCAACCAGGCCCTGCACGACGAGGCGGTCGACCTGCTGGCCAAAACCCGGGCGAACCGCTACTACGTCCCCTCGGTGGCCGATCCGCTGGCCCCGGTCACGTTCGTGCACCGCATCACGGTGCCGACCTATCTTGCGTGCCAGTGGACCGACGAGCAGACCGGCGGTCACTGCCCCGAGCTGGCGTCGCGGTTTACCGGCACGGCGCGGAAATGGTTCACCTTCACCAACGGCGTGCACACCGACTCGCTCGACCCGTCCACCTTCACGCGCTGGTACGACTTCCTCGAGCTGTTCGTCGCTCGCCAGGCTCCCCATCTGTCCGCGACGGTTCGCGCCGAGGCGCCGGTCCTGTTCAACGCCGTCATGGGCGTCAACGGCGTGACCCTGCCGAGCGACCCGATCCAGTCCGCCGGCAGCTACTCAGCGGCGCTCGTGGCCTTTGAGCAGATCCCGCCGGTTCGCATCCTGTTCGATAACGGCGCCGGAGCGACCCCGGGGAATCCCGTGCCGGGATTCGCGCTCTCGTTCCCGCGCTTTCCGGTGCCCGGGACGCTTGCGCGCTCATGGTACCTCGGCACCGGCGGCACACTCGGCGCCGCTCCGGGCCAGGGCTCCGATTCCTTCACCGCCGACGTCAGCGCCCGTCCTCCCACCGATTTCACCGGTGATACGGGCGGCGGCACGAACGGCCTCTGGACGGCCACACCTCCCTACAACTGGACCCAGAACCCGGTCGGCACGGCGCTCGCTTACATGACCCCAAGCCTCGCGAGCCAGACCGCCGTCATCGGTCCCGGCGCGGTGCAGTTGTGGGTCAAGTCCTCGACCCCCGACGTCGACCTGCAGGTGACGGTGACCGAGGTCCGGCCCGACGGCAAGGAGACCTTCGTGCAGGGCGGCTGGATCCGGGCCAGCGACCGCAAGCTCGACCCGGCCAAGAGCACGCTGCTCGACCCGGTTCCGAGCTATCGCCGCCGCGACGCCGCGCCGATGCCCCGAGGCCGTTTCGCCCTCGTCACCGTGCCGCTCTATTACGAGGGCCACGTCTACCGCGCCGGATCGCGGATCCGCATCATCATCTCCGCCCCCGGCGGCGATCAGCCGATCTGGGGCTTTGCCGACACGGTGCCGGCCGGCACCGCAGAGGTCACCCTGGCGCACTCCGCGCGCATGCCCTCGCGGCTGATCCTGCCCGTCGTGCCGTCCGTGCGCGCGCCGACCGGATTGCCGCCGTGCCCGGGACTGCGCGGCGAGCCGTGCCGGACCTACAAGCCTCTGTAGCGCGTCTCGTAGCCGCCGGCCCGACCGCCAGCTCCTTGGCCGGCTCCCTGGGGTGCGATCCGAGCCGGGCCGCGCCGGGCTCGCGGTCAGCCGGATTGCGCGGTCGGGCGGACGAGGATCTCGTTCACGTCGACGTGCGGGGGCTGGCAGACGGCGAACATCACCGCCCGGGCGACGTCGTCGGGTTGCAGCGCGTTGCTCACCGGGTTGTCGAAGAACGGCGTGTCCACCGCTCCGGGCTCGATCAGGGTGACCCGTACGCCGCTGCCGTCGAGTTCCTGTCGCGCGGCCTCGCCCATTGCCGTCACCGCCCACTTGGTGGCCGAGTAGAGCGAGCCGGGGAGCGCGCGGCGCCCGGCCACGGAACCGGTGAGCAGCAGGTGACCACGGGACTCCCGCAGCGCTGACAGAGTCGCCCGGATCGTCAGCGCCGCGCCGTACACGTTGGTGAGGACCATCGAGCGCCAATGCTCGGGAGACTCCTCGAGGAAGCCGCGTGTGGCCCCGAAGCCGGCGTTGGCGAAGGCGACGTCGAGGCGGCCGAAGCGCTCGAGCGCCGCGGCGGCCATAGCCTGCTGCTGCTCCCACTCGGTGACGTCGCAGGCGATGGCCAAGGCTCGGCCATCTCCCCCCAGGTCGGTTGCGAGCTCGGTCAGGCGATCGGCGGAGCGGGCGGCGAGCACGAGGCGATAGCCGGCCTCGGCGGCGTGGCGAGCCGTGGCGGCGCCGATGCCGCTCGAGGCGCCCGTGATCAGGAACACAGGATCGGACATGCCAGGATCATCGCATGGAGGATCGCGCGCGCATCCACGTTCACGCCGGCGGCGGCGGTGACGGCTGCCTCAGCTTCCGCCGCGAGGCCCACGTCCCCAAGGGCGGGCCCGACGGCGGCGACGGTGGCCACGGTGGCGACGTGGTGCTGATCTGTGACGACTCGCTGCGCGACCTCGAGAGCTTCCGGCGGCGGTCGCACTTCAGGGCCCGCCGCGGCGGCCACGGACAGGGCTCGCTCCGGCACGGAGCCGACGGAGCTGTGCTCGAGATCGCGGTGCCTCCAGGCACGGAGGTGCTGGTCGAGCGCGACGGCACCCGCCATGACCTGGTCCGTCCCGGCCAGCGGGCGGTCGTCGCGCGAGGGGGCAGCGGCGGCCGCGGCAACAAGCGCTTCGCCGGTCCCACGCATCAGACGCCCCGATTCGCCGAGCGCGGCCTGCCGGGTGAGGAAAGCTGGTTGACGCTGCAGCTGAAGCTGCTCGCGGACGTGGGACTCATCGGCGTGCCCAACGCCGGCAAGTCCTCGCTGCTCGCGCGCATCACCCGCGCCCAGCCCAAGGTGGCCAACTATCCGTTCACGACGCTGGCGCCGGTGCTCGGCACGCTGCAGCTCGATGACCGCCAGCTGGTGATCGCCGACATTCCCGGGCTGATCGGGGGGGCCAGCGGCGGCGCCGGCCTCGGGCACGAGTTTCTCGCCCACGTCGAACGCACCCGCCTGCTCGTCCACGTGCTCGACGTCAACCCGCTCGACGGTTCGGACCCCGTCGCCAACCACGCCACGGTCGAGCGCGAGCTCGCGTTGCACGACCCGCGGCTGGCCACCCTCCCTCGGCTGCTCGCACTCTCCAAGGTCGACCTCGTTGATCCCAAGCGCGCAGCCGCGGCGGCGGCCGAGTGGCGGAGCCGGCTCGGCCCCGAAGTCCCGGTCATCCTCACCTCCTCAGTGACCCGGACAGGACTCGACGACCTGGCCGTGGAGCTCGTGCGCCGTGTCCCCGTCTCCAGCGCGACGGAGCCGGAGTCGGCTGTGGTCTCCGCGTCCGGGTCGAGTGCCGCCATCGAGGACCTGGCCGAGCACCGGGTGTTCCGGCCGGCGGTCGAGCGCTCCTTCGAGGTGACCCGGCTCGGCGCGGGCAGCTTCCGGGTCAGCGGCCCCGGGATCGAGCGGCTGCTGTTGCGCTACGACCTCGACAATGAGGACGCACTCGCGCATCTCGAGCGCCGGCTGCGCGGGATCGGAGTGATCCGGGCCCTCGAGGCGGAGGGTTTCGAGCCGGGAGACGAGGTCGAGATCGCGGGGGTCGCGTTCGACCTTGACCCGGGCGTGTAGGATTGCCGCCGCCGAAGGAGGGAGGCCCGACGGCCTAGGCCGGACGAGCAACGAGAGAGGAGTTCTTCATGCGTCGTGTTGGAATGGCGGTCGCTTTGATGCTTGCCGCCTTGGCCGCATCGACGGCGGACGCGAAGGTGCTGCTGGTCGGGTCCTACCACGGTAAAAGGGGCCAATACCGGTCGATCCAAGCGGCGGTCAACGCCGCACATCCCGGGGACTGGATCCTGGTCGGTCCCGGTGACTACAAGGAGCACTCCGGGCTGACACCGTCGGGCGTCCCCGATCATCCCACTGGCGTGCTGATCACCAAGGCTCGCCTGCGCCTGCGCGGGATGAACCGCAACACCGTGATCGTCGACGGCACCAAGCCCGGCTCCCGGCCGTGCAGTCGCGCCGCCGGTGACCAGGAGTTCGGTCCCGCCGGGCTGAAGGCAGGCGACTCGCCGCTGGGGCTCAACGGGATCATGGTGTGGAAGGCGCCCGATGTGTGGGTGCAGAACCTGACTGCCTGCAACTACCTGCATGGCTCCGGCTCCACCGGCAACGAGATCTGGTGGAACGGTGGCGACGGCAGTGGCCAGATCGGCGGCTGGGGCTATCTCGGCTCCTACCTCAACGCCACGAGCACCTACTTCAAGGGCGAGGACACCGCTGCTCAGTACGGGATCTTCTCGAGCAACTGGGACGGCGGCGTCTGGGCCAACACCTATACGAGCAACTTCAACGACTCGGGCTACTACATCGGGGCCTGCCGGCAGCAGTGCAACCAGGTCCTCGATCACGCCCATTCGCAGTACAGCGTGCTCGGCTATTCGGGTTCGAACTCCGGCGGCAGCCTGATCATCAAGAACTCCGAGTTCGACCACAATCAGGACGGGTTCGACACCAACAGTCAGAATGGCGACAACCCGCCGCCGCAGGACGGGTCCTGTCCGCACGGCGGGATCAGCCCGATCACCCACACCACGTCGTGCTGGGTGTTCATGAACAACTACGTCCACGACAACAACAACCCCAACACCCCGGCGCTGGGCTCGGCGGCGGCCGGCCCGAACGGCACCGGCATGTCGGTGTCCGGCGGACGCAACGACACGATCATGCACAACCGCTTCGTCAACAACGGGGCGTGGGGCATCATCCTCGTGCCTTACACCGACAGCGGCCCACCGTGCACCGGCGGCACCCGGGGCACGCCGTTCGGCGACTGCCTGTTCGACGAATGGGGCGACGCGATCATCCGCAACACGTTCGTCCACAACGGGTTCTTCGGTCACCCCAGCAACGGTGAGTTTGCCCAGGTCAACCTGGAGAGCGGACATCCCACCGACTGCTATCGCGGCAACACGAACCCGGCCGGGCTGAGTGCCGACGCCAAGGCCGCCCAGGCGGCTCACCCGACGTGCAACGGGTCGCCCCTGGCGGCCGGAACCACCACGAACCCGCAGTTCCTCCAAGAGGTGCTCTGCGACGCGCAGGTCTCGCTGGTCGCAGGGCAGCCGCCGGCCTGCCCGAGCGGGCAGTATCCGCGTAAGCAGCGGGTGGTCATGCACCCCCTCCCCACGGGGCTGAAGTCGATGGCCAATCCCTGCGCCGGCGTGCCGGCCAACCCGTGGTGCCCGGGTCGCAAGACCCGTCGCCGCGGCGCCAGGCTCTAGTCATGAGCGCGGAGGGGGTGTCGCCGGTTCGGTGACACCCCCTCCGGTTCGCTTCGGTGGTCGCCGGTTCGGTGACCCCACCTCCGGTCGCTTCGGCGTCTGGCCATAGCGCCGGCCCTGTTCCGCTCCGACGCTCGTTGCACCGGGAAGTGGTGCCAAAACGTCGGATTCCCGCCGGCGGTAGCCACGCCACCGGAAGGACCGGCGGCCGCCTAACCTCTGCCGGGGATGGATCCCCTTGTCGTCAAGTTGGGCTCGAGCATCGTCGCCGACGACCGTGGCGAGGTGCGGTCAGATGTGCTCGGGCGGATCTGCGATGAGCTGGCGGAGCTGCACCGCTCCGAGCGGCCGGTGATCGTGGTCACGAGCGGCGCGATCGCCCGCGGCATGGGGGTGATGGATATCCCGCTCCGGCCCCGGGCGATGGACGAGCTCCAGGCGGCCAGCGCGGTCGGCCAGGGCAAGCTCTACCAGGTCTACGACGGCCTGATGAAGGCGCGTGGCGTGCCCACCGCGCAGGTGCTCCTCACCTTCTTCGATATGAGCGCGCGCACCCACTACCTCAACGCCCGCCAGACCCTGCGCAAGCTGCTCGAGTGGCGGGTCATCCCGATCATCAATGAGAACGACACCACCACCACTGACGAGATCTCATTCGGCAACAACGACTTCCTGGCGGCGCAGGTCGCGATCCTGCTTGGGGCCGAGCTGCTGCTGCTGCTGACCGACGCCGACGGAGTGTTCACCGCCGACCCGCGACACGAACCCGCGGCCGTGCTCGTCCATGAGGTGGCCGAGTTCGACGAGCTTGAGGGCCTGGACATCGGGCATGCGACCTCGCCGCTCGGCTCCGGCGGGATGCGCTCGAAGGTGGTGGCGGCGGAGATGGCCACCGCGGCCGGGATCGCGACGGTCATCGCCGGCGGGCTGCGTCCCGGGACGATCCTCGCGGCGGCCGCAGGCGCGCCCGTGGGCACGCGCTTCGCCCCACGCGAGGGGCGCTTCTCGAGCTTCAAGCTGTGGCTGAAATACGCCAAGCCGGTCCGAGGACGCGTGTACGTCGACGCCGGGGCGGCCCGGGCGCTGCGCGAGGGCGGCACCAGCCTGCTTCCGGTGGGCATCGTCGACGTGAGCGGCGAGTTCGACGCCGGTGACGCGGTGGAGGTGATTCACGACGGGGCGGCGGTCGGCAAGGGCATCTGCAACTACGCCGCCGGCGAGCTGCGCGGGGTCCTTGGCCTCAAGTCGGCCGACGTCCGGCGGCGCCTCCCGCGGGCCAGCGATGAGGCGGTTCACCGCGACTATTTCGTGCTCGCGTAACCTGTGCCGAACATGGCGACCACAGCCACATCGGTCAAGGATCTCTGCCTCGCGGCGCAATCGGCAGCGCGCGTGCTCGCGACGCTCGACTCGGGGAGCAAGGACCGCGCCCTGGAAGCGATCGCGGCGGCGCTCATCGAGCGCACTGCGGAGATTCTCGAGGCCAACGCCCGAGATCTCGAAGCTGGGCGTGAGTCGGGGCTGATCCCGGCCCTGATGGACCGGCTTGCGCTTGACGAGGGACGCGTGGCCGCGATGGCCGCCGGTGTGCGCAGCATTGCCGCCCTGCCGGATCCGGTGGGGGAGGTGATCGACGGCCAGCGGCTCCCGAACGGGCTCGACGTCCGCAAGGTTCGCGTGCCGCTCGGGGTGATCGCAGTCGTCTACGAAGCCCGGCCCAACGTCACCATCGATGCGGCGGCGCTATGCCTGAAGTCGGGCAACGCGATCGTGCTCCGCGGCTCGAGCTCCGCCGCGCACTCCAATGCCGTGCTGGCCGGGGTCGCCGCTGAGGCCGCGAGTGCCGCGGGGTTACCCGCCGGAGCGCTGTCGCTCGTCGCCGGCGGCGGCCGTGAGGAACTGGCCGAGCTCGCCACCCAGACCGGGGTCGTCGACCTGATCATCCCACGTGGCGGCGAGGGTCTGAAGCACGCCCTGAAGGACGTCGCGACGGTGCCGGTGATCTACGCCGCCTCCGGCAACTGCCACGTCTACGTCGATGCCAGCGCGGATCTCGCGGCCGCCCAGGCGATCGCTCTCAACGCGAAGCTACAGCGGCCCGGCGTCTGCAATGCCGCCGAGACGCTGCTCGTCCACGAGGCCGTCGCCGCGGCCTTCCTGCCCGGCGTGGCGCGGGCATTGTCCGAGGCCGGTGTCGTCCTGCATGGGGACGAGCGAGCCCGGGCGGCAGCTCCGGGCGTCGTCATGGACGCGGCCGGCGAGCGGGACTGGGACACCGAATACCTCGCCCTCGAACTGGCCGTCGGCGTGGTCGACTCGACCGAGTCGGCGATCGAGCACATCAACCGGCACGGAAGCGGGCATTCCGAGGCGATGGTCACCCGGGACACCGAGTCGGCGCGGGCGTTCCAGCTCCAGGTCGACGCCGCCTGCGTGTACGTGAACGCCTCGACGCGCTTCACTGACGGCGGTGAGTTCGGCATGGGGGCCGAGATCGGCAATTCCACGCAGAAGCTCCACGCGCGGGGCCCAATCGGCCTGCGCGAGCTGTGCACGTTCAAGTATCTGGTGCAGGGCTCGGGCCATATCCGGCCGTGAGCCGCCGCCACGTCTAGGTCCGCGTGCGGCTCGGCATCTTCGGCGGGACGTTCAATCCGCCTCACCTCGGTCACCTGATCTGCGCCCAGGAGGCGCATCTTCAGCTCGGCCTCGACGCCGTTATGCTCGTGCCGGCACGCATCCCGCCCCACAAGGCGCTCGACGACGAGCCCGGGCCGGGGCACCGCCTCGAGCTCTGCCGACTGGCCGCGGCCGGCGACGCGCGCCTTGACGTATCGGACCTCGAGATGAGGCGGGAGGGGCCGTCGTACACGGTCGATACCCTTAAGGAGCTGCATTCTCAAACGCCAGACACCGAGTTGTTCCTGATCGTCGGCGGCGACGTGGCGGCCGGTCTGCCCAGTTGGCACGATCCGGAACGGGTGCTGGCGCTGGCGCGGCCGGCGGTGGCCAAACGTCACGGAGTCTCACGCTCCTCGGTCCAGTCGGCGCTTCAGGCGCTGCGGGGTGGCGAGCGAGCGGAGTTCTTCCGCATGCCGCGGATCGACATCTCCTCAACCATGGTGCGCGCCCGCGCCCACGCCGGGGAGCCGATCAGGTATCTCGTCCCCGACGCAGTGGCTGACTACATCATCGAGCACGGGTTGTACGGAGGTCTGACCCACACATGACACCCGAAGAGATTGCCGAAGCGGTTCTGGAGTACGCCGCCGATCGCAAGGCGCAGGACATCGTCCAGCTGGACCTGCGCGGGATCATCGGCTACACCGACTACTTCGTCATCTGCACCGGACGCTCTGACCGCCAGACCAAGGCGATCCATGACGCGATCCATGCTGGCATGAAGAAGGACCATGATCTGCTCCCAGGGCGGGTCGAGGGGCTGACGCACGGCCGCTGGATCCTGATGGACTACCTCGACGTGGTCGTGCACGTGTTCACGCCCGAGACGCGGGAGTACTACAGGCTCGAGCAGCTCTGGGGCGAGGCGCCGGTCTGCGAGCTTGACGTCGCGGCCGGCCAGACGGCGTCTTAGCGCAGAGCTTAGAGCGCCGCCAGCAGCTTCGGCGCCACTTCCTTCTTGCGGCTCATCACGCCGGGCAGCTCCACAGTGCTGTCCTGCGTGGCGGCGTCGAAACACCGGGCGACCATCAGAACGTCGCCGGCCACGAGCAGGTCGGTCCCCTTGGTGAGGATGTCGGTGATCATCAGCGCGTAGAGGTGGAGATCGCGGCGCTCCCGCTCGCGCCACATCGCCTCGAGCAGTTCGTCCTTGCGCTCGAGCAGGCTGCGGTCGACGACCTCGATCTGGGCGATGCAGATCGTCTGCCCGCTGGAGATCTCGTACTGCTTGGCATCGCGCCCGATGATCTCCTCGGCGCTGACGTCTGAGACGTCGGCGGTGGCCTCGAACATCTCGCGCCCGAACTGCTCAGCGTCCACGCTGAGAGCCCGCTCGAGGTAATCGACCACCGAGTGATCGCGCTCCGTGGTGGTGGGTGAGTTGAGGATCACCGTGTCCGAGAGGACGGCTCCGAGTAGCAGGGTTGCGGTGGCCGGGCTCGGCTCCATGCCGTTGTGGCGGAATCGCTCGACGACCAGCGTCGCCGTCGAGCCCACCGGATCGAAGGTCGCGGTCACCGGGATCCGGGTCTCGATCGACCCGATGTGATGGTGGTCGAGGATCTCCACGATCTCGGCCTGCTCCACCCCGGGCACGCTCTGGCTCTGCTCGGCGTGATCGACGAGGATCACCCGGCGGCGGTCCGGCCCGACCAGGTCCGACCGGGTCACGAGGCCCACGGGTCGGCGCTGCGCGTCGACGACGACGGCCGCGCCGTAGTGGATCTCCTTGATCTGCTCTGCGGCGTCGTCGATCAGGTACTCGGTGCTGATGGTGAGCGGGTCCTTCTCCACGAATGCCCGACAGGGGGCGGCCAGGGTGATCATCCGCGCCGAGACGTAGGTGTCGAGCGGCGAGACGACGATCGCCGCGCCGCGCTCGCGCGCCAGCGCCTTGACCTCGTCATCGGGCTCGGCGCCGTTGGAGATGACCACGAGCGCCGCGCCGCGCTCCAGCGCGAGCCGCTGCGCCTCGGCGCGGTTGCCGACCACCACGATGTCGCCGTCGGAGATGCCGCTGTTGCTGTGCACGTCCATCGATTGGACCCACACCCGCCCGGCCAACTCGCGGTCCTCGCCGGTGACCAGCTCCCCCTCGAGCACCTCGACGACGGCGCCGATGCGGGTCGAGGTCTCCTCGAGGGTCGATGTCTGCCGCGTTTCGCGGATGAACCGCCGGGCCAGGGCCCGCTCGGTCACCACGCCGGCCAGCACGCCGTCGTCGTCGACGATCGGGACCAGATCGAGGCCGGCGTGCGCCATCGCCAGCCCGGCCTCGCGGATCGGCTGGTGTTGGTCCATGATCGGGAACCGCGGCTGCATCAGGTCGCGGGCCCGGAGCATGATGTGGGGGAGGAAGCGCGGCTCGGGTGCGCCGCTGCGTTCCAGCACCCAGCGGGTCTGCGCATTCAGCTCGCCCAGTCGGACCGGGACGTAGGAGTTGGCCAGGTCCAGCCGCGACTTCAGCTCGGCATAGCCGATCGACGCGGCGATCGAGTCCGTGTCCGGATTGCGGTGGCCGGTGATGTAGATGGTGGGCACGGCGACGATTATCGTTGACAGGGCTCCGCGCTGAAGCCTATGGTTGCCGACGTGAGAGCGCCGGCGCCCGAGCGTCCGCCCGATCTGATCCGGGTGCTGCAAGACCTCAGAGCGGAAGCCAGGATTCGCGACCCTCTGCCTCCGGGCGAGCTCGGCTTCAGCCTGCGGCGCACGAACCGCTTCCAGCGCCACACGCTGCAGATGCTGCTCGAGTATCAGCACCGCTTCGGGCCGGTGTTCAGCTTCCGCTCGCTGCACCGGCCGATCGTGGCCATGATCGGAGAAGAGGCCAACCACTTCGTCACCGTTTCCGGCGCGGAGAACTTCAGCTGGCGCAAGGGGATGTTCGGCGAACAGCTCACCCCGCTCATCGGCGACGGGCTGATCACCACCGACGGGGCCTACCACGACCGGGCGCGGCGGATCATGATGCCCGCCTTCCACCGCCGGCAGCTCGACAGCGCGGTGGAGATCATGGTCGACGAGACCACCGGCGCCCTCGAGGGGTGGCGGGCCGGCGACCGGGTGGACGTGTATGAGTGGGGCCGCGATCTGGCCATGAGCATCGCGATGCGCGCGCTGCTGGGGCTCGACCCGCGCGAGGGCGGCATCGGTCACGACGCAGCTGCACGGTTCGAGGACGCGCTCTCGTTCTACGACACCGAGAGCTGGATGATGCTCCTGCGCGGTCCGCGCACGCCGTGGGCGCGGTTGCAGGAGTCCCGCCGGCGCCTTGACGCGATCATCCTGGGGGAGATCGAGCGCCGCCGCCGCGCCGGAGTCACGGGCGACGACGCGCTGTCGATGCTGCTCGGGGCGCGCGACGAGGACGGCGAGGGCTTCACGCCGGAGGAGCTTCGTGACCAGATCATGCATCTGCTGTTCGGGGGCCATGACACGACCTCCTCGACGCTGTCCTTCCTGCTCTACGAGCTGGCCCGCAACCCTGGTGCACTGGAGCGCGTGCGCGAGGAGGAGGAGCGCGTGCTGGCCGGGCGGCCTCCGACCGCACAGGAGCTGATCGACGACCTGCCGTACCTGTCGATGGCGCTCGACGAGACCCTCCGTCTCTACCCGCCGGTGTGGTTCGGGCCGCGGATGAGCGTGCGCCCGTTCGAGTTCGGCGGCTACCGGATTCCCGCCGGGGTGCACATCATCCACTCCTCGTGGGTGAGCCACCGCCTGCCCGAGGTGTTTCCCAACCCGGAGGCGTTCATCCCCGAGCGGTTCACGCCCGAGAATCGCCGCCGGCTGGCGTCCGGCGCCTATATCCCGTTCGGGGGCGGGCAGCGAATCTGCATCGGCAAGCGCTTCGGGCAGCTCGTGGTCAAGGCGGCGGCCACGCTGTTGCTGCAGCGCTTCACCTGCGAACTGGCGCCGGGCTATGAGCTGCGCATCGGCAAACTGCCGACGCTGAGTCCGGAGGGCGGGCTTGCGATGGTGATGCGTCCCGCGCAAAGCTCACGTCCACGCGATACGGTGCCGACCTGATTGGGCAGTGGGTGAATCCGCCCCGGGGCAAGCTCGAACATCAACCACAGCGAGGAACAGGAGAGCCCGTGCCGACCGCGCCACAGATACTCCCGACACAGATTCCCGAAGGCACAGCGCCGGGCGTCCGCTATCGACTCGAGGGCGAGCTCGTCCCCGCCCTGCACATGATGCTCGACGGCCAGGTACCGGTGTACTTCGAGCACCACGTTCTGCTGTGGAAGTACCCGGCGATGCAGATCGGCCTGCATCCGCTGAAGAAGGGGCTGAAGCGGCGTGCGTTCGGCGGCATGCCGCTGCTGCTGCTCGAGGCGCAGTCGACCGGCGAGATCGCCTTCAGCCGCGACGCGCCAGGTCACATCGCCGCCATTCATCTGCAGGGCGGTGAGGGCATCGTCGTCCGCGAGCATCAGTTCCTGGCCGCGACCGGCGGGGTGCAGTACGACTACGCCCGCATCAAGGGCTTCTCGAACATGCTCTACGGCGGCGGCTTCTTCGTCGATCACTTCTTCGCCGGCGATCACGAGGGCGTGGTGTGGATCCACGGCTACGGGAACCTGTTCGAGAAGGTGCTCGAGGCCGGCGAGACGATCGACATCGAGCCGGGCGGCTGGGTCTATCGCGATCACACGGTGCAGATGACCCAGGAGCTCTACGGCTTCAAGACGGGGTTGCTGAGCGGCGGGGGCAACCTCGTGTTCAACCGCTTCACCGGCCCGGGACGGGTCTGCCTCCAGAGCGCGTACTTCCACCCGCCGGTCCAGGAGGGGTCGGCCGGCAATTCCCAGCGCGAGGGCGGAAACCTATTCGGCGGGATCGTCGGCGGCCTGCTCGACAACTAGGACGCGCGGATGTCATTCGAACCCGGTCATCTCTCCGCCCACCCGCTCCCGTCGGGAATCGTCGGCGCTCTCGGACTCGGCGGCTACCAGCTGCTGGCGGAGGTGGCCGGGGTCGGGGCCGGCCGCCTCGGGCCCCAGGCCTTCCTGCTCGTCGCTCCGGATCCGGATCCCACCCTGCCTGACGCTGGCACGCAGATCTCACTGCACCAGAGCCGACTGCGCGAGGAGAGCGATGTGCTGGCCTACACGCAGCTCGCGGCGCAGCTCGGATATCTGCGCCTGTCGGGCTACCGGCTCGCCCTCGAGCGCGCCGGCCTGCGCTCCAGGATCTCCCTCGTCAACCCGGCCACCGGCGGGGTCGTCGCGACGATCCCCGACAAGCACCCGGGCCGTCTGTTCGGCGGCGGGGTCAGTGTCTCGAGCCTGCTGGTGACTACGCGCGCCCTGCCTCCGGCCGGGCCGCCGCCGGACCTCCAGAACCCCGAGCTGATGCGACAGGTGCTGCTCGCCCTCGCCCTGCGCGACGAGACCGTCGGTGGCGCCGAGGCCGCCGAGCTCGCCGACCGCGCACTCGAGCTCGCCCGCGAGAACCGCGCGCTCGATCCGCCGGCGGCGATCGAGGCTGCCAAGCAGGGCGGCTGAGCCGCCCGCCGCAACGCGATCAATCCATTCTCCGAACCGTCGCGAAGCGGGTTGCAGGGAACGACTGTTACTCCGAGCGTCGGCGCCTGCGGTACGTCGATGGAGCTAGCCGGGCTCGAACCGGCGACCTCGTGACTGCCAGTCACGCGCTCTCCCAACTGAGCTATAGCCCCGGGAAGATCGAAGTCCTCCGCAAGGGTAGTACAAGCGCGCTGGCCGTCACGCGCCGGGCTCACTCCCGGTGCGCCCAGCGAGCATGTGCCGAGATGCACAAGAACCTCGCCGCCGTCTTCGCACGCTCGGACGGAACCTACCCCGGCGGAATGAACTCCGGCACGTCGAGCTCGTCCCCGCCCGCGCCGCCGCGTCGGGCCCCAGACCCCCGGTCCGCCCGCCCCGAGGACCGGCGCTCGCCGTCGGCAATTCGGGAGCCCGTCCCGGTCAGCCCGACCGCCCGGTCGACCCGGTCGATCTCGGCCACCATCCGCGAGTGGATCGTCTGGACGTCGCGCAGGAGCCGCTCGGCGTTCGAGCGCAGCGAGTCGCCCATCTGGCGCAGGTTGCCGACCAGCTCGAGACCCTCGGTGTGCACATCGCTGGCCGCGGTCCGGGCCTCGCGCAGGAGCTCACGGGCGCGCTGCTCGGCGTCCTCGCGCACCTTCGCCGCCTCAGCGGTGGCCTCGGAGATGGTCTGAGCGGCGTTCTCCTGCGCCTTGGCCACGATCGTCAGCGCCTCGCTGGTGGCGGCGGTCTTCGCCGCCTCGCCCTCGTTCCGCGCCGCGGCGAGCACGCGGGCTGCCTCGGCCTGGGCGTCGCGCGCAATGTCGGCGGCCTCCTCCTCGGCCGCCCGCACGCGATTGTCGGCCGCGCGGTCGGCCTCGGCGATGCGGTCGCGCAGGCGCCGCTCGGCCTCCTCGCGTAGGCGCTCGGCGGTGAGCTCGGCGGCGGCGACGATCGAGGCCACACGCTCCGCGGCCGAGACAGCCTCAGCGGGGGCGTGCGGCTGACCGGCCCCCGAGGGGGCGTGCGGCTGTTCGTTCCCCGCGGGTCGATGTGGCTGATCGTCCACGCGCGCATGGTAGATCCGCGGAGCCCGCCCCTCCGCAAGAAAGCCACCGCCGACGCGCACCCGCTCGCCGCAAGTAACCTCATGAATACGCCATGGCATCCGAGCGTTACGACCCCAAGCAGATCGAGCCCAAGTGGCAGGAGCTATGGGCGCGCGAGCACACGTGGGAGGTCCCGAACCGGCCTGACGGACCCGGCGCCGACCGCGATCGCCGCGAGAGGTCCTACGTCCTCGAGATGCTGCCGTATCCGAGTGGCGAGCCGCACATCGGACACCTGAAGAACTACGCGCTCGGCGACGCGATCGCGCATTTCCACCGCCGCACCGGCCGTGAGGTGCTGCACCCGATGGGCTATGACGCGTTCGGGCTGCCGGCCGAGAACTACGCGATCCGCACCGGTGTCCATCCACGCCGGTCCACCGACGAGTCGATCGCCGCCTTCCAGCAGGCGTTCCGCGACTGGGGAATCTCGATCGACTGGTCGCGCGAGCTGGCCACGCACGAGCCGAGTTACTACCGCTGGACCCAGTGGATCTTCGTCAAGCTGCTTGAGCACGGCCTCGCCTACCGCAAGGAGGCGGCGGTCAAGTGGTGCCCCAACGACGCCACCGTGCTCGCCAACGAGCAGGTCATCGACGGGCGCTGCGAGCGCTGCGGCCACGAGGTCGAGCTGCGCCAGCTCGAGCAGTGGTTCTTCCGGATCACCGAGTACGCCGACCGACTGCTCGACGACCTGGACGGGATCACATGGCCCGAGCACGTTAAGTCGATGCAGCGCAACTGGATCGGCCGCAGCAGCGGGGCCGAGGTCGTGTTCCGGTGCGAGGAGCTCGGCATCGACTATCCGGTGTTCACCACCCGCCCCGACACGCTGTTCGGCGCCACCTTCTTCGTGATGGCCCCCGAGCACCCCGACGTGTTCCGGCTGGCGGCCGGGACCGAGCACGAGGAGGACGTCCATCGCTACGTCAACCGGACGCTGACCGAGTCGGCCGAGGACCGCGGCGCGGCCGATAAGCCGAAGACCGGGGTCGCGCTCGGCCGGACCGTCACCAACCCGGTCAACGGCGAGCAGATCCCGATGTACGTCGCCGACTATGTGCTGATGGAGTACGGGACCGGCGCGATCATGGCCGTGCCCGCCCACGACGAGCGCGACCACGCCTTCGCTCTCGCCTATGGCCTGCCGATCCGCCGCGTGGTGGGCGGCGACGAGGAGCTGCCGTACACCGGCGACGGCCCGATGCTGAACTCCGGCGAGTTCGATGGCTTGCACAACCGCGAGGCCTACGAGGCGATCGTCGACTGGCTCGACCGCGGGGGCCGCGGGTTCGCCGCCGTCAGCTTTCGCCTGCGCGACTGGCTCGTGTCCCGCCAGCGCTACTGGGGCTGTCCGATCCCTGTCGTCTATTGCGATCAGTGCGGCATCGTCCCCTTGCCCGAGTCCGATCTGCCGGTGGAGCTGCCGGACGTCGAGGACTACCAGCCCAAGGGCCGCTCGCCGCTGGCCACGGCGGAGGACTGGGTGAACACGACCTGTCCCCGGTGCGATGGCCCGGCCCGGCGCGAGACCGACACGATGGACACCTTCGTCGACTCGAGCTGGTACTTCCTGCGCTACTGCGACGCGCGCAACGACGAGGCAGCCTGGGATCGGTCGGTGCTGCGGCGCTGGATGCCGGTCGACCAGTACATCGGCGGGGTCGAGCACGCGATCCTGCACCTGATGTACGCGCGATTCTTCGTCAAGGCGCTGGCCGACATGGAGCTGCTCGACGTCCAGGAGCCCTTCCAGGCCCTGTTCACCCAGGGCATGATCCTCGGCCCTGACGGGCAGAAGATGTCCAAGTCTCGGGGCAACGTGGTCAGCCCGATGCCGATCGTCGATCGCTACGGCGCCGACGCCGCGCGCTGCTATGTCCTCTTCATCGGTCCCCCCGACCAGGACGCCGCGTGGTCGGAGGCCTCCCTGGCCGGTGTGCACAAGTTCCTCTCTCGCCTCTGGCGGCTGGGCCAGGAACTCGCCGAGCAGCCGAGCGGCCCTGCCGAGGCGCCTGTCGACCCGCGGGGCGACTCGCTGACGCTCGTGCGCAAGGCCAACTGGGCAATCGACAAGGTCACCCGGGACATGATCGGGCGCTTCGGGTTCAACACCGCGATCGCGGCGGTCATGGAGCTGGTCAACGAGATCTACAACCCGAGGCTCGCGCCCGAGCCCGAGGCCCGGCGCTTCGCCACCGCGACGGCGGCGTCACTGATGTTCCCCTTCGCCCCGCACCTCGGCGCGGAGGTCTACGAGCAGCTGACCGGCCGCCGGGTCTGGGAGGAGCCGTGGCCGGACGCCGATCCGGCGATGCTCCAGGCCGACACGTTCGAGCTGGTCTGCCAGGTCAACGGCAAGGTGCGCGATCGCGTCTCGGCCCCCAGCGGCGCCCCGCGCGAGGAGCTCGAGCAGCTCTGCCTGGCCGCCGCTGGGGTGAGGGCACATCTCGACGGCCAGCAGGTCGTAAAGGTCGTCGTCGTGCCCGACAAGCTCGTGAACGTCGTCGCGCGCTGAGTTGTGCCGGCCGACCCGTACGTCGCGGTCGTCGGCCCGAGCCATGCGTCAGCACTCGAGCTCGAGCGCTCCCAAGCGGTCGGCCGCGAGTTGGCGATCGCCGGCGCGACGGTGCTCACCGGCGGGCTCGGCGGCGTCATGGAGGCCGCCTCCCGCGGAGCGGCCGAGGCGGGTGGACTGACCGTCGGACTGCTTCCCGGGAGCCACCGGGCGCAGGCCAACCGATGGGTGTCGGTGGCGATCGCCACCGGGCTCGGCGAGCTTCGCAATGGCCTCATCATCCGGGCCAGCGACGCGGTGGTCGCCGTCGGCGGCGCGCACGGCACGCTGTCGGAGATCGCGCTCGCCCTGAAGACGGGGACGCCGGTGATCGGTCTCGGGACGTGGCCGATCGACGGCATCGAGGCCGTCGAGTCGCCCGGGCAGGCCGTCGCCCGGGCGCTCGCCTTGGCAGGGCTCAGCCGCTGAGCGCGCTCAGCGGCTCGAACTGCTCGTCACTCTAGACTCACCGGCGATGGCCACCTTCAAGCCCGCGTACCTCATCCACGGCGACGACCACGGGCGAATTGGCGAGCGGCGCAGCCGGCTGCGCGCCGTCGCCGAGCAGGAAAGCGGGGCGCAGGGGGTGGAGGTGTTCGAGGGCGACACGGCCACGCCGGAGAACGTCGCCCAGGCACTGAACGCGATGACCTTCGCCCTCGGGCGCCGGTTCATTGTCGTCGAGGGAGTGGAGCGGTGGAAGGACAAGGAGCTCGACTCGCTCGAGGAGTCCCTGGCCAACCTGCCACCGGACACGACGGTGGCCTTCTTCGCCCGCGAGGAAGGCCGCTCCAAGGCGCCAAATCGTCTCCACGATGCGGTCCGCAAAGCCGGTGGGGACATCAAGGCCGAGGAGAGCCTCAAACCGTGGGAGCTTCCGAAATGGGTCATCGCCCGCGCCGGTGAGCTGCAGCTCACGCTCGAGCCCGACGCCGCGCGCGCGCTCGTCCAGCACGTCGGCGAGCGTCAGCAGCGGCTGCAGCGAGAGCTCGAGAAGCTGGCCTTGGGCGCCGAGCCGGGTGCTCGCCTCGGCGCCACCGAGATCGAGGAGCTGACCGCCGCCTCGGCCGAACGGCGCGCCTGGTCGCTCGCCGACGCCCTGGTCGGAGGCGAGGCGCCGGCTGCCATGCAGCTCTATCTCTCCCTCCGAGAGCAGGGCGAGCGGGTGCCAGGGCTGCTCTACTGGATGAGCCAGCGCATCCGACTGGCCCACGAGATCGCCTGTGCGCTCGACGCCGGTCAGCCCGCGGCTCAGATCAAACGGGGCCTGCGCATCCCCTCACGCGCCGCCGACCGGCTGATCGCCGACGCGCAGCGCAGTGGCGCGGAGAAACTGCGCCGGGCGATCGAGGAGATCGCCGACCTCGAGCTCGCTTCGCGGGGTGGGGGGCCCGGCGGCGCGAGCGAAGACACCGCAGCGCTCCGGGCGATCCAGCGGATCGCCGTCTGAGCGAGAAGCGAGTCGGCGGCACCGGCGGCCGGCTGCCCGGGGAGCCGTCAGAGCCCGCGCAGAACGAGCAGCAGCGCGAGCAGCACGACGATGACCACGCCGACCGCGATCGCGCGGGTGAGCCACGCGCCGTCGCTGCCCTGGGTTGCTCCGGAGCCCAGGCGGCTGCGGCGGAAGGAGGAGCGGACGAGCACCGGCGGAGTGGGGAGCGGCAGGTTCTCCGGGGAGTTCAGGACTTCATCTCGCTCGCGCCGGGCGATAGTGGCGTCGGCTTCGGCGACGTGGCGCGCGCGGATGGCCTCCTCCAGCGTGGCTTGCGTTCCATCGAGCGCATGCTGCGTCGTCGTGAGGTCATGACGCGTCGCCGCGAGATCCTGGAGCGCGGCCTCGAGCTCCTGACCGGAGCCCTTCCACGCGGTGGCGGCCGCCTCGCGATCCTCGAGCAGCTTGTCGCGCTCGACGAGCAGCGAGTCCCGCTCGCTCGCGAGGCCATCACGCTCCGCGACGACGCCATCACGCTCCGCGACGACGCCATCCCGCGCGGCCGCGAGAGCGTCGTGCTCGGCCAGCAGCGCGTCGAGCTTCTTGACGGCGGCGTCCCGTCGGGCGACGGCCGCGGCAGCCTCGACCCCGGCCTCCTTGGCCACGGCCAACTCCGTCTCCAGCCGGGCGATGCGCTCGAGCTGCTCCCGGCTCCGGGTCCGCAGCCCGTCGAGCTCGCGGCGCAATGCCACGGACTCGTCGCCCCTGGGCTCTGTGACCGCGCTGTCGGGTTCCTTGACCGCGGGCTGGCGGCCGCCGGAGCGACGCCGAGGCCGCGCGGGGCGCCGGCCTGGTCTGCCGACGTCGGGGGCGGGGAGGACGAGGATAATGTCGGGTGCCACCGACATCTCCACAACCTCAGCGGTGTGGCTCCCGAAGGGGTTCGGGAAGGCGGCCTGCCACGTCTCGCCGTCCTCGGCGGCCCACGGCTTGTGCTCGAGGTCGGCCAGCGCCCGGCTCTCGCCGTCGGGTCCGCGCAGGGTTAGCGTCGGGCGCATGAAGCGGCGCCCGCGCACGCCAAGCCAGCGGCCGCTTACCTCGAGTCGCTCACCGGAGTGCGCGAAGCGCTCGAGTTCGAAGGCAATCGACGCCCGACCGGCCGGACTGATCTGCGTCGCAGGAGCCATGTCTGCGGGTGTACCCGCCTTCCGGCTGCCTTAGGCGGTTTCGCCGCGACGCAGGCGGGACGCGCGAGATTTCTTGCGCGCACCGTTGTTGCGATGGATCGCCCCGCGCTTGACGGCTTTGTCGATCGTCTGCACGAGCACACGGTGCTCCGCCTCGGCGGCGTCGGTGTCGCCACCGGCGACAGCGCGCTCGAGACGGTGGAAGTACGTCTTGATCTTCGACGTGTAGCGGCGGTTCTCCAGGCGCTCACGCTCGGAGCGGAGGATTCGCTTCTTCTGTGAGTGGATGTTGGCCATTGGAAAGCAGGAAGAAGCCGCGGTCGACTCACCGCGGCACGGCCGTACTATAGCGGGCCGTGGTGGCCCTGTGACAGACGAGACGATCGCCGCCAGGCCCACGACGCCGCGGCGCCGTCTGAGCGTCAACACGGCGATCTTCGCCATCGGGACAGGGTTCTCGCGCGTGGCCGGATTGGCGCGCGAGATCGTCGCCGCGAGCTACTTCGGCACCAGTGGCGCGGCATCGGCGTTCACGATCGCGTCGCAGATCCCGAACCTGATGTCCAACCTGTTCGCGCAGGCGGCGCTGTCGGCGGCGTTCGTGCCGGTGTTCACCGATCTGCTGCAGCAGGGCCGTCGGCGCGAGGCGTTCAAGCTCGCCTCGACGCTGTTCTGGATCATCCTGATCGCGCTGGGTGCGCTGACGGCGGTGGGGATCCTGCTGGCCGGCTCGATCATGCCGCTGTTCACGGGGAGCACCTTCACGCCCTCGCTGAACGCGCTCACCGCCGGCCTCGCTCAGGTGCTGTTTCCCGTCGTGCTGCTACTCGGCCTCACCGGGCTGCTGGTGGGCATCCTCCAGTCCTATGACGAGTTCACGATCCCCGCCATCGCGCCGGCGGTGTGGAACCTCGTCATCCTTGTCCTGCTGGTCGTGCTCTACGGCCAGTTCCCGGCCGGCAAGCACATCTACGCCTATGCTGTCGCCTGGCTGGTGGCCACGGTCGTGCAGCTCCTGATGGTGGCCTCGGCGCTCCGGCGGATCGACTTCCGCCTGCAGTTCTCGATGGACTGGCGCGATCCCCGGGTCAAGCAGGTGTTCATGCTGATGCTCCCGGTCACCATCGGTCTCGGCATCGTCAACATGGACCAGCTGCTGAACTCGGTGTTCGGCACGCTCGTCTCGCCCCAGGCGCCGCGCGCGATCGACAACGCCTTTCGCATCTACATGCTCCCCCAGGGCATGTTCAGCGTGGCCGTGGCGACGGTCCTGTTCCCGACGCTCAGCCGCCAGGCGGCCCGCCGGGACGTCGCCGGGATGCGGCGCGCCGTGGGCAACGGCATGCGTCAGATCAACCTCCTGCTGATCCCCGCCGCGGCGTTGATGATGGTCCTCGCCACGCCGATCACGCGCCTCGTCTTCCAGCGTGGCCATTTCGGCCCGCACTCGACCCACCTCGTCTCGATCGCGCTGTTCTGGTTCGCCTTCAGCCTCCCCTTCGGCGGCGTCAACCTGCTGTTGACGCGGACGTTCTTCGCCGTCAAGCGCCCCTGGATCCCCACCGGGCTGGCCGCGATCAACATGGTCGTCGACGTGATCGTCAGCGTCGCCCTGTACAAGCCGCTGGGCATCGCGGGGCTGGTGATCGGCACCGCCGCGGCCAATGCGGTGATGACCGCGCTCCAGATCAGGCGCCTGCGGGCCGGGTTCAACGGACGCCTCGAGGGCCACCAGACGCTGATGATCACCGCCCGGGTCCTCGTCGCGTCGACGTTGCTCGCCGCCGTCTCGTGGCTCGTGTGGAAGGGCCTCGAGAGCCTCCTGGGGCTGTCACTGCTGGCGCAGCTCATCTCCGTCGGCGGAGCGATCGGCGTAGGGCTGATCCTGTACGGGCGCCTGGTGTTGAGCATGCGGATCCCCGAGGCGCGGCAGATCGAGGCGCTGGTGATGGAGCGGCTGCGCGGGCGTGGGGCCGTCTGAGGGACCCCGCTGCCGGGCGCCCGGTCGTCTGACGGACAGGGCCGCGCGCCCGGTGCCGAATACCCTTGAAGGTGATGGCCGACCAGGCTCACATCCGCAACTTCTCGATCATCGCCCACATCGACCATGGCAAGTCGACGCTTGCCGACCGGATCCTCGAGCTCACCCACACCGTCGATCCCCGCGCGATGCGCGCGCAGCTGCTCGACTCGATGGACCTCGAGCGCGAGCGCGGGATCACGATCAAGGCCCAGGCGGTGCGTGTCTTCTACGAGTCGCCCCACGACGGCCAGACCTACCAGCTCCAGCTGATCGACACGCCCGGCCACGTGGACTTCACTTACGAGGTGTCCCGCTCGCTCGCCGCGTGCGAGGGGGCGCTGCTCGTGGTCGACGCCTCTCAGGGTGTGGAGGCCCAGACAGTGGCGAACACCTACCTGGCGGTCGAGTCCGGACTCGAGCTGATCCCGTGCCTGAACAAGGTCGACCTCCCCGGGGCGGAGCCCGAGCGCGTCGCCGAGGAGGTCGCCGACCTGCTCGGGGAGCCGGCCGACCAGGTGAGGCGGATCAGTGCCAAGACCGGGGAGGGCATCACCGAGGTGCTCGACGAGCTGATTGCGCGAGTGCCACCCCCGCAGGGCGATCCCGGCAAGCCGCCGCGGGCGCTTATCTTCGACTCGGAGTTCGATCAGTACCGCGGCGTGATCGCTTACATCCGGGTGGTGGACGGCACCTTCACCAAGGGCCAGCCGATCCGCGCGATGCAGGCCGGCACCGAGGCCGAGATCGACGACATCGGCTTCTTCACCCCGAAGATGACCTCGGCCAAGCAGCTCTCGGCGGGCGAGGTGGGATACCTGATCACCGGGATCAAGGACGTCACCAAGCTGCGGGTCGGCGACACGCTCACGCTCACGGGCAACCCGGCCGCCGAGCCGCTGCCCGGCTACCGCGAGGTCAAGCCGATGGTGTTCTGCGGGCTGTTCCCGATCGACTCCGACGAATACCCGGACCTGCGCGACGCGCTGGAGAAGCTCACCCTCAATGACGCCGCGCTCAGCTGGGAGCCCGAAACATCTGTGGCCCTCGGTTTTGGTTTCCGCGCCGGGTTCCTCGGACTCCTGCACATGGACATCGTGCGCGAGCGGCTCGAGCGCGAGTACGACCTCGAGCTCCTGGCCACGATGCCGAGCGTCGAATACGAGGTGACGCTCACCGACGGCGAGGTGATCCCCGTCCACTCGCCCAACGACATGCCCGACCCCTCACGCGTCGAGGAAGTCCGCGAGCCGTACATCCGCGCCTCGATCCTCACCCCGAAGGAGTTCGTGGGGCCGATTATGGAGCTGTGCCAGGAGCGCCGCGGCGAGCACTCGGGGATGCACTACCTCTCCGCCGAGCGGGTCCAGATGACCTATGACCTGCCGCTGGCCGAGATCGTGCTCGATTTCTTCGATCAGCTCAAGTCCCGCACACGGGGGTACGCGTCGCTCGACTACGACCTGATCGGACTGCGGGAATCGGACCTGGTCAAGCTCGACATCCTCCTCGCCGGCGACCCGATCGACGCCCTCTCGATGCTCGTGCATCGCTCCAAGGCCTACGAGGCAGGGCGGACCCTGACCGAGAAGCTGCGCGAGAAGATCCCGCGCCAGCAGTACGACGTCCCAATCCAGGCCGCCATCGGATCGCGCATCGTCGCCCGCGAGACGATCAAGGCCTATCGCAAAGACGTGATCGCCAAGTGCTACGGCGGCGACATCACCCGCAAGCGCAAGCTGCTCGAGCAGCAGAAGAAGGGCAAGCAGCGGATGAAGCAGGTCGGGCGGATCGAGGTGCCCCAGGAGGCGTTCCTCGCCGTCCTCGAGCTCGGCGAGAAGGGCTAGGCCCTCAGGCTCGCCAGCGCGGATGCGCGTGCAGCGAGCGGCGCGGGCGGACGCCGAGCATGGCGGCGCGCCGGCCGAAGGCCAGCCAGGCCACCGCAATCATCAGCGCCCAGGCGGCGAACAGCGTGGTGACGATCACGACGGCGGCGAGCACCACGGCCATGACGACCGGGATCAGCACCACGAGCGCCGGCAGCGGCACATCCCGCACCGCGCCCAGCGCGCGCGATCCTCGGTGTCGGGAGAGCTCCCGGTTGGGCAGATCGGCAACCACGCCATCGAGTTCGCCGTAGGTGCGGGCGGCGAACACCCGCCCGAGGCGCTCCTCGAGCTCCTCGGTCAGCAGCCGGCCCTCCGCGGCGGCATGTCGCAGCCGCTCGGCGATCTGCTCGCGTTCGGCATCTGATGCTCTGAGGGTTGACCGTCTGGGCATGGCCCATTCTCCTACGGTGCGTCCATGGTGGCTGGTCTCGCCAAGGCTAGCGCTCATCCAGGCGCTGCCACAAGGGCGCGGCTCAGACCTAGACCTTCCTCGAGGCCTCGTGTGAGAATCCCGTGGATGGATTTCGCTCTGAGCGGCCGTGCCTGCGTGATCAGCGGAGCGTCGCGGGGGATCGGAGCCGCGACGGCGCGCGCGCTCGCCGACGAGGATGCCGCCGTCCTGCTCGTGGGGCGGCGCGAGGAGAGCCTGCTCGCCGTCGCCGACGAGTGCCGGGCCGCCGGCGCTCGCGCCGAGGTCCTGGTCAAGGACGTCACCGACGCCGATGCCGGAGAGGCTGTGCTTGCGGCATGCACTGAGCGGTTTGGATGCCTCGACGTGCTCGTCAACAACGCCGGCACCTCGGAGGTCAAGCCGCTCGCGGAGCTGACCGATGCCGACTGGCAGGAGCAGTGGGCGCTCCACGTCATGGCTCCGATGCACCTGATGCGAGCGGCTGCGCCGGCAATGGCCGAGCGCGGCTGGGGCCGGATCGTCAACGTGTGCTCCTCGTCGGGAAAGCGACCGTCCTCGACCAACGCCGCCTACTCAGTCACCAAGGCGGCTGAGCTCTCCCTGTCACGAGCGTTCGCGGATCAGTACGCCTCCACGGGGGTCCTAGTCAACGCCGTCGCTCCCGGGCCGGTGAGCAGTGAGCTGTGGATGGGCACCGGCGGATTGGCCGACCAGGGCGCCCGGGCGCGGGGAATCAGCCGCGAGGAGATGCTTGAGGCTACGGCGTCGAGAGTGCCACTCGGGAGGATGGGCACCGAGCAGGAGATCGCCGCGGTGATCGCGTTCCTCTGCTCAGAGCGCGCGTCCTACGTGGCCGGTGCCGCCTGGTCAGTTGACGGTGGCGCCGTCCCGGTGATCATCTAGGCCATTACACTGCCGCGCGGTGCCGATCAACCGTGCTGCCATCGGGAAGAGCTACGACCCCGTCGTCTATGCCGTCGGCCGGGAGAAGGTCCGCGAATACGCCGCAGCAGTCGGGGAGACCACCCCGCTCCATAACGACGTCGAGGCGGCGCGAGCGGCCGGGTACGCCGATGTGGTGGCGCCGCCGATGTTCGCCGTCGTCTACGCCGGACGGTCGGTGATCCCGGCGCTGTTCGACCCCGAGGTGGGCATGAACTTCGCCATGATGGTCCACGGCGCCCAGGAGTTCCGCTGGGGCCCTGTTGTCGTCGCCGGCGACGAGATCACCACCGTTGCCACGATCAAGGACATCTCCGAGCGCCAGGGCATGGAGTTCTACGTCTACGAATCGGTGTCCGAGAACCAGCGCGGCGAGACCGTCTGCACGGGTACCTGGACCAACATCGTCAGGGGGGGAGAATGAGCCTCGCGCCACGACAGGAGATCGAGCTGAGGGTGACGCCGGACCCGTACGTCACCGTCCGCTACGCCGGCGCCTCCGGCGACTTTAACCCGATCCACATCGACGAGGAGTTCGCCCGCAGCGTCGGCCTCCCCGGTCGCATCCTGCACGGTCTGTGGACGATGGCCCAGGTCGCCCGGGCCCACACTGAGGCGGCCGGCGGACCCGAGACACTCGCGCGGCTCTCGGTGCAGTTCCGGGGCATGGGCCAGCTCGGCGAGGAGATCGTCGTGCACGGCACCGTCCGCGAGGTCGATGACGGCCTCGCCACGGTCGAGTCCGAGGCCACGCAGGCTGGGAAACGGATCATCCGCAACGCCGTCGCTGAGGTTCGCAACTGAGCGGGGCGACCTACTTCGCGCAGGTCTCCGGCCGCTCGGCGACGGCGCGCTCCCCGATTCCTTCCACCTGATCCCGCGGGCACAAACCACGGCCAGCGCCCGACCTACAATCAGCACGGTGCTGACCGATCGGCAGGAACTGGTGCTGCGCAAGGTCGTCGAGGAGTACCTCGAGGCCGGATCGCCCGTGGGGTCCAAGGTGCTGTCCGCCGAGGTCGAGTGGGGTCCGTCGACGATCCGCCACGAGCTAGCCAGCCTCGAGGAACTCGGGCTTCTGGCTCATCCGCACACCTCGGCCGGTCGGGTGCCCACGGAGGCCGGCTACCGCTACTTCGTCGATCGACTGCTGCCCGCCGAACAGGGTGCGCCGTCGCTGTCCCTGTCGCTTGTGCGCCGTGAACTCGACGAGGCGATGCGTGTGACCAGCGAGACGCTGTCGCAGGTCACCAACCTGCTGGCCATCGTCACCGCGCCGCCGATCGAGACCTCGACTATCCGTCACATCGAGGTGCTGCTGCTGCAGCCACAGGTGATGATGGTGGTGGTGATCACCTCCACCGGCGGCGTGACCAAGCGCATGTTCACCTTCTCCCGGCCGGTGGATTCCGGGCTGGCCGACTGGGCGGCAAGCTATCTCAACGAGCGGCTGGTCGGGCTCGGCCTCGGTGCCCGGATGCTCCACCAGCGTCTGCATGACCCCTCGCTGTCCGGCACCGAGTCGGCGTTTCTCGACGCCATCGCACCGGTGTTCACGGCGCTCGAGGAGGGCGCGCCGGAGACCCTCTACGTCGAGGGTGCCGGACGCCTGCTCCGCGGCGAGCGCTTCGGCGACGTCGGCGAGCTGAACGCGCTGATGGACATGCTCGAGCGCCGAGTCACCCTGCTCGGGGTGCTGCGCTCGGCGCTCCCCGAGCGCGACGTGCTGGTCCGCATCGGCGCCGAGAACGACGCGCCCGCCCTGCGCTCACTGGCCCTGGTCGCGGCCGGCTACGGACTGCCCCAGCGCAGCCTCGGCGCGGTGTCGGTGATCGGGCCGCTGCGGATGGACTACGGTCAGGCCATCCGCGCCGTCAGGGAGGCGGCCGCCCAGTTGTCCAGCTTCATCGTGGACGTCTATGACGAGCGCTAGGGATATGCCGCGCGACTACTACGACGTGCTCGGGGTGTCCCGCGATGCTGGGGACGCTGAGATCAAGAAGGCCTTCCGCCGCCTCGCGCGGGAACTGCACCCCGACGTCAACGCCGAGGATCCTCAGGCCGAGGACAAGTTCAAGGAGGCCGCCGAGGCCTACGAGGTCCTCTCCGACCCCGAGCGTCGCGCCACCTACGACCGCTACGGGCACGATGGCCTGCGCAGCGGCGGCTACTCCCCGAACTTCGAGTCCTTCGGCTCGATGTCGGACATCTTCGAGGCGTTCTTCGGCGGCGGCGCCTTCGGCGGCGCGTTCGGAGGGGGCCGGACCACCGGTCCCGCACAGGGCGCCGACATCGGCGTGAGCGCCGAGATCGACCTTGCCCACGCCGCTCGGGGGACGGCGGTCGAGCTTGAGTACGAGGCGGTCAGCGTCTGCGAGAACTGCCGCGGCAACGGGGCCGAGCCCCGCACGCCGATCGAGACCTGCTCGCGCTGCCAGGGCACCGGCCAGCTCCGCGCCGTCTCGCGCACGCCCTTCGGCCAGGTCGTCCGCGCCACCGTCTGCGACGTCTGTCACGGGGACGGTCGCGTGCCCCGCGATCCGTGCCACGTGTGCCAGGGACGGGGGCGCCAGGTGCAGCCGACGAAGATCGCCGTGGACATCCCGGCCGGCATCTCCGACGGCCAGCGGATTCGCATTGCCGGCCGCGGCCACGCCGGCGAGCGCGGCGGCCCACCCGGCGACCTCTACGTCCTGGTGAGCATCCGGGAGGACCCGCGGTTCCTCCGTGACGGCGACGATCTCGTCACCGCGATCGACGTCGCGGCGCCGCTGGCGGCGCTGGGGACCACCGTCGAGGTGCCCACCGTCGAGGGCTCGGTCGAGCTCGAGATCCCGGCGGGCACCCAGCCGCACGAGACGCTGCGGATCCGCGGGGCGGGAATGCCGTCGCTGCGGGGACGGCGGTCCGGTGATCTGCGCGTCGTCGTCAATGTCGTCATCCCCCGCCATCTCAAGCACGAGCAGCGGGAGCTCCTGCACCGGCTGGCCGACTCGATGACCGAGCACAACCTGCGCACCGACGAGGGCGTGTTCGCCAAGCTCAAGCGCGCCTTCGGCGGTTGATCCGCCCCGCGATTCCGCTCGCGCCGTGATCCGCCTCGCGATCCGGGTCGCGCGCGACCAGGCCGAGCTGGTGCTCGCCGAGCTGCTCGAGCTGGCGCCGAGCGGGGTCGAAGAGGTGGCGGTCGGCGATGGCGTGATCGAGTACGCCGTCTACGGCGCTCCAGGGGAGCTACCCGCGCTGCCCGACCTCGAGGCCGCCGCGGGGGGCGCCTTGATCCAGATCAGCACCACCGAGGTCGCCGACGATTGGGCGCAGCGGTGGCGCGAGTTCCACCGGCCCCTCGTGCTCGACGGGCGCCTCACCGTCCGTCCGCCGTGGGAGCCGCCGGGCGAGACCCCGGTCGAGGTGGTGATCGATCCCGGGCAGGCGTTCGGCACCGGCTCCCACGCCACCACCCGGCTGTGTCTCGAGCTGTTGCTCGAGCTCGAGCCAGAGGGACCGCTGCTCGACCTGGGCTGCGGCTCGGGGGTGCTGGCCATCGCCGCCGCCAAGCTCGGCTGGGGCCCGGTCACTGCGCTGGACAACGACCCCGCCGCGGTGGAGGCGACGCTCGTCAATGCCCGCGAGAACGGCGTGACCCTCACGGCGGAACGCCACGACCTCCGCGCCGACCCGGTCGTCGTGGCAGCGACGGTAGCCGCCAACCTCCTCGGGCCGCTCCTGCGGAGGTGGGCGGCGCGCGTGCGCGAGGACGCCGCGCGTCCACGCCGAGTGATCGCCAGCGGACTGCTGAGCCACGAGGCCGACGACGTCGTGGGCGCGTTCGCCCCTCTCGGGCTGCACGAGCGTGCGCGCAGGACGGGGGGCGAGTGGGCGGCGCTGCTGCTCGAGGGTTCCGGTTGCCCAACCCGCTTGCGATCGGCGTAACCCCCGGTGGCCTGTTGCTCGACATCGTCGGGGGTGCTCTGAAGGTCGCGCGGCGGCGCTGAGGCGCTACCGTCCGGCCCAGTGACCTCATTCGCGGTCAAGTTCCTCGGCTGCAAGGTCTCCCAGGCCGACGCGATGCTGGCCCGCTCGGCGCTGCTCGCCGCCGGTCACATCGAGGTCGATGAGGCGAACGCCGACCTGCACGTGATCAACACGTGCTGCATCACCGCCGAGGCCGAGGCCAAATCGCGGCAGTCGGTCCGGCGCTCGCTGCGCGCCGCCGAGCACGTGTATGTGGCCGGCTGCGCGGTCAATCTCGACCCGGCCCGGTTCGGCGACATCGACAGCCGCGTCAGGCCGTTCGTCGGGACGGCCGACGACGTGGCCGCGGACATCGCCGGGTCCGTCGGCGCCTGCGCCGATCTCGAGCACGATCTGCTGGTCCGCGGCCATGCGCCCGCCGCGCGCACGCGTGGCTTCGTCAAGATCCAGGACGGCTGCGACGGCCACTGCGCGTACTGCATCATCCCGACCGTACGGGGCGCGGCCCGCTCGCGCTCAGCCGGGGCGGTGCTCGAGGAGGTGCGTCGCCGCGTCGTCCAGGGGCAGCCTGAGATGGTCATGACCGGCATCAGCGTCGGCGACTACCGCGACCCCGACAGCGGTCTCGAGCTCGGGGAGCTGATGGAGGAGGTGGCCCGGGTCCCGGGTGTGGAGCGGGTGAGGCTCTCGAGCGTCGAGGTGATCCACGTCAAGGACTCACTGGTCCGCGCGCTGGCCCGCGAGCCGCGGATCTGTCCCCATCTCCACGTTCCCATGCAGTCTGGAGACGATCGCGTGCTCGAGGCGATGGGCCGTCATTACACGGCCATCGAGTATCTGTCCCATGTGCGGGCGCTGCGGGAGGAGATCCCAGACATCAACCTCACCACCGACGTGATCGTCGGGTTCCCGGTCGAGGACGACGACGCGTTTACGCGGACGCTGAGGCTGCTCGACGACGCCGAGATCACCCGGGTGCACGCGTTCTCCTACTCCCCGCGGCCGGGCACCGTCGCCGCCGGGCTCGGCGATCGCGTGCCCGCGGAGGAGAAGAAGCGGCGCTCGCGCGCCCTGCGCGGGCACTCCGAGGTGCGCTCGCGCCATCACCGCGTGGCCAAGCTGGGCGGCGGCGAGCGCGTGCTGCTGGACAAGGTCGCGCAGAGCCAATGCTCGGGCTACACCGCGGACTACACCCGCTGCTATCTCGACGCCGGTGCGGGCACGCGCGGCGAGCTGGTCGACGTGATCTGCGATGAGCTCCACGCCGACGGGATCCGCTGCCGTCTCGCCCTCGCGTGAGCCCGTGTGACCCTCGGGGTTCCGGGGCGGCCGCGGCTATCCTTGTCAGCAAGTGACCGTCATCGATCAGGTCCGATCGGACATGACCACCGCAATGAAAGCCGGCGAGCGTGAGCGCGTCAGCGCCCTGCGGCTGGTTCTCTCCGAGTTGCAGAAGGAGGCGAAGGAGGGGCGCCACGATGAGGTGAGTGTGCTCCGCCGGGAGCGTAAGCGCCGCCTCGAGGCGGCCGAGCAGTTCCGCGAGGGTGGCCGCCCGGAGCTCGCCGAGCAGGAGGAGTCCGAGGCGCGGATCATCGAGTCCTACCTTCCCGCCGAGCTCGACGACGCCGAGCTCGCGACGATCGTCTCCGACGCGATCGAGCAAACGGGCGCCAGTGGACCACAGGCCGTGGGCCAGGTGATGAAGGCCGTGATGGCGAGAGCCGGAGGCCGGGTCGACGGCAAACGGGCCTCGGCCCAGGTGCGCGAGGCGCTGGGGGCCTAGCCAGACGGTGCGCCGCCAGATCGAGCTAGAGAACGGGGTCGCCGCGGACCTGGCCGGCGCGCAGGATTCGATCCTACGCACGCTTGAGGGCCATCTCGACTGCGACGTGCACCTCCGGGGCAACCTGCTCACGCTCGAAGGAGACGAGGCGGCTGTCGAGTCCGCCGCCTCCGTGGTCCGCGAGCTCTCGGAGCTGATCGCCCAGGGCCATGAGATCGCGCCGGGGACGATCGAGGCCGTGGCGCGCGCGCTCGACGAGCACGAGTCGCCTGCCCAGATTCTCGAGGACGTCGTCTGGCGCCACCGCGCCACAAAGGTGGCCCCCAAGACGGTGAACCAGAAGCGCTACGTCGACTCGATCCGCCACAACACCGTCACCTTCGGCATCGGCCCCGCCGGCACCGGCAAGACCTTCCTCGCCGTCGCCCTCGCTGCCGCGGCGCTCAGCCGGCGCGAGGTCAATCGGATCATCCTCACGCGGCCGGCCGTCGAGGCCGGCGAGCGGCTCGGCTTCCTGCCCGGCGACCTGATGGCCAAGGTCGACCCCTACCTGCGGCCGTTGTTCGACGCGCTGCACGACATGCTCGAGCCCGAGCGGGTGGCCCAGCACCTGGAGCGGGGAGCCATCGAGGTCGCACCGCTGGCCTTCATGCGCGGCCGCACACTCAACGACAGCTTCATCATCCTCGACGAGGCCCAGAACACCAGCCCTGAGCAGATGAAGATGTTCCTCACCCGTCTGGGCTTCAACTCCAAGATGGTCGTCACCGGCGACATCACCCAGATCGACCTCCCGCGCGAACATGACTCAGGCCTGGTGATCGTTTCGGAGATCCTCGACGGAGTGGAGGGGATCGACTTCGTCCGCTTCGGGGAGGAGGACGTCGTCCGCCACAAGCTCGTGCGCAGGATCGTCGCGGCCTACACCGAGCACGCCCAGCGGTTGGCGCCCGAGCTGCGCCCCCGCAAGCGGGCGTGACGTCGGTTTCGTGCTCGACATCGAGGTGATTGGCGTCGATGCGCTCGGTCCCGCCGGGCCGACCGCCGTCGAGGTCGAGGAGCTCTGCATGCTTGCCTTCTCCTCAGCGGAGATCGAGGACGGCCACGTGGCGATCGAGTTCGTCGACGAGGATCGGATCCGCGAGCTCAACCTCGAGTTCCGCCGCATCGACGAGCCCACCGACGTCCTCTCCTTCGGCGTCGACGAGGACGGCGAGCCGGCCGGGCCGCGAGAGCTCGGGGACATCGTCATCTGCCCGGAGCACACTGAGGACCTGCGTGAGGCGGTGCTGCACGGCGCGCTCCATCTCAGTGGCATGGACCACGAGACCGACAACGGCGAGATGCTCGCGCTCCAGGCCGAGCTGATGCGGTGGGTGAGGTGAGCGCGTGAGCGCCGGGGATCCCATTTCGACGCGGTCAGGGTTCATCGCGGTGGCCGGCCGCCCCAACGTCGGTAAATCGACGCTGGCCAATGCGATCGTCGGCGCCAAGGTGGCGATCGTTTCCGACAAACCTCAGACGACGCGGCGGGCCATCCGTGGAGTGGCCACCGGGCCGGACTGGCAGCTCGTGCTCGTCGACCTGCCGGGCGTGCAGCGTCCCCGTGACGCGCTCACCGAGCGGATGCAACGGCGGGTCGAGCGCGAGCTCGAGGAGGCCGACGGCTGCCTGTTCGTGGTCAACGCCGAGCAGGGGATCGGTCCGGGTGATCGCTTCATCGCCGGCCTGCTCAGCTCCTCGCCGGTGCCCGTGGTGCTCGCGGTCAACAAGGTCGACCGCACCGACCGGGCTCGGACGGCTGCGAGTCTGCAGGCGGCGGCCGAGCTCGGGGTGGGCGACGAGGTCTTCCCCGTGTCGGCGCGGAAGGGATCAGGGATGCCGCAGTTGACCGAGCACCTGATCTCCCTGCTGCCGCCCGGACCCTTCTACTTCGCCGCCCGCCAGCACTCCGACCAGACCGAGTCGGTGATGGTCGCCGAGCTGGTGCGCGAGCAGGTGCTCTCCCGCACCCGCGAGGAGGTCCCGCACGCCGTCGAGGTGGAGATCGAGGAGATCGACCGCCGCCGCGCCGACCTGGCCCGGATCGAGGCCGTGATCCTCGTCGAGACCGACTCGCAGAAGGGCATCCTCATCGGCGCCGGCGGTCGCATGATCAAGGCGATCGGGGCCGCGGCGCGGCGGGCGATCGAGCGCGAGCTCGGTGAGCGCGTCCACCTCGAGCTCTCGGTGCGAGTCCGCCGGCACTGGCGCGGCGACGAGCGGGTGCTCGACCGGTTGGGGATCGAGTAGCGCCGGGCGTCATTCGCCTCGCCCGGGCCGGATGAATGGCGATTCACTTCGGACGTCCCGAAGTGAATCGCCATCCATCCAAGGGAGTAGCGCCTTAGGCGCTACTCCCCCACCAGGCCCCGAGCACCCGCCGCCAGTTGCTCCACGCGATCGCGCGGACCTCGTCTGGCGCAAAGCCGACGTCGCCCAGCGCCGCGAGTACGTGCGGCATCCCGGCCGCGTCACCCACCCCGGCTGGAATCGGGGCGCCGTCGAAGTCGGACCCGAGCGCGACATGCTCGGTTCCGATCCTTTCGGCCACGTGGCGGGCATGCTCGGCGATCAGCCGTACCGGGGTGTCGGGGTCCTCGGCGAAATCGGCCCGCAGGAACGGGCACGCGAACACGATCCCGACGAGCCCACCACTGGCGCCGAGCGCGTCGAGCTGCGCATCGGTGAGATTGCGGGAGGTGGGGCAGAGCGCATGCGCGGCCGAATGTGAGGCCACCAGCGGCCCCGGACCGAGCGCGGCCATGTCCCAGAAGCCGGCCTCGTTGAGATGGCTGAGGTCGACGAGGATGCCGAGCTCCGCGCAGCGCTCCACGAGTCGCCGCCCCGCGGAGGTGAGGCCGGGGCCGGTGTCCGGCGAGGAGGGGGAGATGAACGGCACTCCGCGTGCGAACACGTTCGACCGGCTCCACACCGGCCCGAGCGACCGCAGCCCGGCGGCGTACCACAGCTCGAGCGCCTCCAGCTCGGGATCGATCGCCTCGGCTCCCTCGAGGTGCAGCACCGCGACCGGGGGCGAATGGGGGTCGGCGTAGGCCGCGTCAAGGTCCTCTGCGGTCCGTGCCAGCCGTAGGACTCCGGCCCGCTCGAGCGCCATCAGCGCACCGGCGGCCGAGGTGGCGTGGCCCGAGGCCTCCGCCTGAGCCAGCGGGGGTGAGAGCTCGACCTCGATCACGCCGTCGTCGCGGGGGACGAGCGCCTCGCGAGCGTCCGGCGAGGGTGAGAAGACGGAGAAGATCCCGCCGCGGATCCCGCCGGCGAGCATCCGTGGGAGGTCGAGATGGCCACCGTCGCGGCCGGCGGCGAACCGGTCGCGGTCCGCGCACGTGATCGCGTCGTTGTGGCCGTCGAAGACGGCGATGAGGGGAGGGGGCAACGGGTCCGGCGCCTCGTCAGGAGTCATCGGCCCAGTGTGTCGCGCCAGCGCGGTGCGTGCGCTGAGCGAGCGCGGCGCGTGCGAGCCGTTCGGCGCAGCCTAGAATCGTGCGCGCGGTGGACGACTCACAGATCGCTTTCGACGAGCGCGGGCTGGTGCCCTGCGTGGTCCAGGACGGGCGCAGCGGCGAGGTGCTGACGCTGGCCTATATGAACGCCGAGGCGCTGCGCCGCACCCGCGAGACGGGTGAGATGCACTTCTTCAGCCGCTCGCGCCAGAAGCTCTGGCACAAGGGCGCGAGCTCGGGAAACACGCAGCGGCTGTTGGGACTCCGCTACGACTGTGACGGCGATGCGCTGCTCGCCCTCGTCGAGCCGGACGGCCCAGCCTGCCACACCGGCGAGCGCACATGTTTCTACCGCGGCGACCTCGAGTCCGCGGCGCCGCATGAGGCGCTCCCCGCGCTCGAGCGGACGATCGCGGCGCGCGCGGCCACCCGGCCCGAGGGCTCCTACACCGCGACGCTGCTGGCCGACCCCGGGCACATCGGCGAGAAGGTCCAGGAGGAGGCCGAGGAGGTGGTCCGGGCCGCGCGCGAGGAGAGTGACGAGCGCGTGAGCGAGGAGGCCGCCGACGTGCTCTACCACCTCGCGGTGCTGCTGGCGGCACGCGGGCTCTCCCTCGCCGACGCCGAGCGGGTGCTGGATGGCCGTCGCCGGGGCTGAGACAGCCGGGGCCGCCCCGACGCTCGAGGCCGTGCGGAGCCTGGCCCGCGAGTACAACCTGATCCCGCTCCAGCAGACGTTCATCGACGACCTGCAGACCCCCGTCTCCGCCTTCCTGAAACTCCGTGACCAGGGTCCGGCCTTCCTGCTCGAGTCCGCCGACCAGGGTCGCGTCGGTCGCTACTCGTTCATCGGCTTCCGCCCGCGCAAGGTGCTGCGCTGGTCACTCGGCGAGCCGGGGGATCCGTACGCGCTCACCGCCGCCGAGCTCGGTCGCTTCCGCGTGGCCCCGGTGGCCGATCTGCCACCGTTCGCCGGCGGCGCGGTGGGGATGTTCGCCTACGACCTCGTTCGCACCGTCGAGCCGCTGGGGCCGCCGAACCCCGATCCGCTGGGACTGCCCGACCTGGCCCTGATGCTCACCGACGCGCTTGTTGTCTTCGACCACCTCAAGCGCAGTGTCAGCGTGCTGGCCAACGCCTACGCCGAGGGCGATCTCGAGCAGTCCTACCGGCGCGCGCTCGACACGATCGCCGAGGTGCGCTGGCGACTGGACGGGCCGGTGCCACGCCCGGTCCGACCGCCGGCGAGCGCTCGCCAGCCCCCGGTGTTCACATCGAACATGACCCGCGAGCAGTTCGAGGGAATGGTGCGACGGATCATCGAGTACATCTACGCCGGCGACGCCTACCAGGTCGTGCCCTCACAGCGCTGGTCGGCTCGCGCTCCGGTCGAGGCGTTCTCGATCTACCGCGGCCTGCGGGCGGTCAACCCCAGCCCGTACATGTACTTCCTCGATTTTGGCGACTTCGAGCTGGCCGGTGCCAGCCCTGAGCCGCTGATCACGGTCAGTGGCCGCTCGGTGTCGACCCGCCCGATCGCCGGCACCCGTCCTCGCGGCGTCAGCGCCGAGGAGGACCGGCGGATCGCCGAGGAGCTGCTGGCCGATCCCAAGGAGCGCGCCGAGCACGTCATGCTCGTCGACCTCGGGCGCAACGACCTCGGCCGCGTGTGCGAGTTCGGCAGTGTCGAGGTCGAGAACTTCATGACTGTCGAGAACTACAGCCACGTGATGCACATCGTCTCCAGCGTCTCCGGGCGCCTGCGCGAGGATGTCGGAGCGCTCGACGCGTTGCGCTCCGTGCTGCCCGCCGGGACGCTGTCCGGGGCGCCGAAGGTTCGGGCGATGCAGATCATCGATGAGCTCGAGCCGGTCAAGCGGGGGGGCTACGGCGGCGCCATCGGCTACGTCAGCTACGCCGGCGATCTCGACACCTGCATCCACATCCGCACCGTCGTGGTCAAGGACGGCGTGGCTCACGTCCAAGCCGGGGGCGGCACCGTGGCGGATGCCGTCCCGGCCTACGAATTCCGGGAGTCCGAGGCCAAGTCCCAGGCGGTGCTGCGGGCCGTCGAGCTGGCCGTCGAGCAGCCGGAATGGGCCTGACTCCGCTGTGGACGCCTATCGTTCCGCGGCCGTGCGCGTACTCGTTCTCGACAATTACGACAGCTTCACCTACAACCTCGTCCAGTACCTGGGCGAGCTCGGCGCCGAGATCGAGGTCGTACGCAACGACCACGCCACCGTCGAGGAGCTGCTCGTCCGCGGCTATGACCGGGTGATCATCTCGCCCGGGCCGTGCACGCCCAACGAGGCCGGCATCTCGCTGGAGGCGGTCAAGCGCTTCCCCCTGGCCAAGATCCCCACCCTCGGGGTGTGCCTCGGCCACCAGGCGCTCGTGCAGGCCTGGGGCGGGCGAGTCGTCCAGCACGAGCCCGTGCACGGCAAGACGACCAAGGTCCATCACGACGGCCGCACCATCTTCCACGGCCTCCACGAGCCGCTGGAGGTCGGCCGCTACCACTCGCTGGTCGCCGACCCGGCGCTCCCCGAGGTGCTCGAGCAGAGCGCCGAGGGCGGCGGGGTCGTGATGGCGGTCCGCCACCGCGAGCTGCCGCTCGAAGGCGTGCAGTTCCACCCCGAGTCGGTGCTGACCGAGCAGGGGCGCGAGCTGCTCGGCAACTTCCTCACCCGCGTCCGATGAGCGACCAGCCCAACCTGATCACGCGCTCGATCGACGAGCTGGCCTCCGGCCGCGACCTCACCCGCGAGGACACCGCCGCAGTGCTCTCGGAAATCATGGCCGGCAACGCCTCGGAGATCCAGATCGCCGCCTTCCTGATCGCTCTGCGCACGAAGGGGGAGACCGTGCCGGAGCTGGCGGGCCTGGCGCAGGCCATGCGGGCCCTGGCCGCGCGGGTCTCGGTCACGCGCGGGGCGCTGCTCGACACCGCTGGGACGGGCGGCGGACGGCGCACGTTCAACGTCTCCACCACCGCGGCGCTGATCGCCGCCGGCGCCGGCTGCACGGTGGCCAAGCACGGCAATCGCTCCGCCACCGGCCTGTCCGGCTCCGCTGACGTGCTGGAGGCGCTCGGGGCGCGGATCGACCTCACGCCCGCCGCGGTGGGCGCGTGCATCGAGGACGTCGGCTTCGGCTTCATGTTCGCCCCCGCCCACCACCAGGCCACCCGCTTTGTCGTGCCCGTCCGCCGCGAGCTCGCGGTGCGGACCATCTTCAACTTCCTCGGTCCGTTGACCAATCCGGCAGGTGCGACCCGCCAGCTGATTGGCGTCTCGGACCCCGATTACCTGGAGGTCATGGCCGGAGCGCTCGACACACTGGGGACCGAGCATGCGCTGCTCGTATCCAGCGAGGACGGGATTGACGAGCTCAGCATCTCCGCCCCCACCCGGGTCGTCGAGGTGCGGGGCGGCGAGATCCTCCGCTACACCGTCGCTCCGGAGGAGGTCGGGCTTGAGCGCGCCGACGCCGACCGCGTGCCCGGCGGCGACCCCGAGGAGAACGCCCAGATCACCCGCCGCATCTTCGCCGGCGAGCCGGGGCCTGCGCGCGACCTCGCCGTGCTCAACGCCGGTGCCGCTATCTACGCCGGGGGAGCGGCGGATTCGCTGGCCGAGGGGGTGCTCGGCGCGCAGCGCGCCCTCGATTCCGGAGCCGCGGACGCGTCACTGCACCGGTTCGTCGCCCGCACCCAGGAGCTGGCGGGACGGTGAACCGCCTCGAGCCGATCCTGGCCACGACGCGCATCGAGCTCGAGCGCCGCAAGCAGGAGCGCCCGAGGGTCGAGCTGCAGCAGCTCGCCGAGCGCCGCCTGCAGGCGGGTGACCGGCGGGGGCTGCTGGCCGCGCTGCGGCGCCCCGGCCTGTCGGTGATCGCCGAGCACAAGCGCCGCTCACCCTCGGCCGGCCTGATCCGCGAGGGCGTGGAATTGCCCGAGGTCGTCGCCGCCTACGAGCGAGCGGGGGCCGCCGCGCTCTCGATCCTCACCGAGGGCCCCAATTTCGGGGGCTCGCTCGACGATCTCCGGCGCGCTCGGGACGCCACCGCGCTACCGCTCCTGCGCAAGGACTTCGTGGTCGACGAGTACCAGCTGCTGGAGGCTGCGGCCTTCGGAGCCGACGCCGTGCTGCTGATTGTCGCCGCGCTGGCGCCGGCGGAGCTCTCGAGGCTGCTGGAGCGGGCGGCCGGGCTCGACCTCGACGCGCTCGTCGAGGTGCACGACAGTCGCGAGCTCATGCTCGCCGCGTCGGCGGGGGCGGAGCTGATCGGGATCAACAATCGCGACCTCACCACGCTCGAGGTCGACACGGCCCGCACCTTCGCCCTCCTGCCGGCGATGCCGCCCGGCGCCACCGTGGTGGCCGAGTCGGGCTTCAGCCGCCCCGAGCAGCTCGTCGAGCTGGGCCGGGCCGGGATCGACGCGGCGTTGATCGGCGAGGCGCTCATGCGTTCTCCCGATATCGAGGCGGCGTGCCGAGCGCTGACCGCGGTCCGCATTTAGGCTGACTTCAGCGGCGCGGACACACTGAGGCCGATGAAGGCGTCCGTACGCTCTCATCTCGCGTCGTCGACCGTCGGCGGCCTGGTCGTGGCCGGCACGTTCCTCGCTCTGGGGATGGTCGGCCATCGGACCACGCGCACGATCGTCGAGGAGGCGCCCATCGCCGCCTCGCCGGCGTCGCAGGACACCTCGGAGCTCACTCCGCACGCGATCTACGTCCGCGACGCTCCCGGTGTCGTCTTCGTCAAGGCGCTCGTCGTCCAGCAGGTCGAGGACCCGTTCAACCTGTTTCCCCAGCGCGAGCAGAGCACCTCCACCGGATCGGGATTCCTGATCGACCGCCGGGGCTTCCTGCTCACCAACTACCACGTCGTCGAGGGGGCCGATCGCAACACCGGCGTGGTGGTCGAGTTTGAGGACAACGTCGTTCGCCGGGCCGCGGTCGTGGCGGAGGACCAGAACAACGACCTCGCGCTGCTGAAGGTGAACCTCGACGGGATCCCGGCGGTGCAGCCGCTCACGCTCGGCGACTCGACCACCGTCCGGGTCGGTGATCCGACCCTGGCCATCGGTAATCCGTTTGGCCTCGATCGGACGCTCACCAGCGGCATCGTCTCGGCCCTCCAGCGTCAGATCCAGGCCCCGAACGGGTTCAGCATCGACAACGTCATCCAGACCGACGCCCCGATCAACCCGGGCAACTCCGGCGGTCCGCTGCTCGACGCGACCGGCCGCGTGATCGGAATCAACTCGCAGATCGAGACCGCCGGCGGCGACGGCGGCACCGGCAGCGTCGGGATCGGCTTTGCCGTTCCCATCAACACCGCCAAGGAGTTCCTGCCCCGGCTCGAGGGTGGCTTCGCGGTGAAGATGGCCTACCTCGGCGTCAACGGCGTCTCGGCCGGGGCCGGCGTGGCCCTGCAGAGCGTGGATGCCGGGGGGCCGGCGGCCGATGCAGGCCTGCGGCCCGGGGACCTCATCACCGTGGTGGGCGGCCAGCACGTCACCTCGATGACCGCGATCGACCGGATCGTCGGCGCCCAGGCGCCCGGCCATCCGCTGGCGCTGCAGCTCTCCCGGGCCGGCCGCAGGCTGCGCATCCACGTGCTGCTGGGCAGCCGCTCGGCGCAGCCGCTGCCGTAGCCGCGCGCCGCCGTCGCGCGAGCCCCGCGGGCACCGCCCTACGATGTGGGGGTGAGCGTGTCCGCCCCCAAGATCAAGTTCTGCGGCATCACCCGGCTCGAGGACGCCGAGCGGGCCATCGCCGTCGGGGCCTGGGCGATCGGGCTGATCTTCTGGCCCCGGTCACCTCGGCACGCCCCGCTCGAGGCGGCCGCCGAGATCGCCGCCGCGGTGCGCCGGCAGGTCGAGGTCGCCGGCGTGTTCGTCAATCCGACCCTGGAAGAGCTCGCGGCCGCGGTCGAGGAGACCGGGCTGACCATGCTCCAGCTCCACGGCGACGAGGGCCCGCGCTTCTGCGCCGAGGCGGCTCGGCGGACCGGGTGCAAGGTGATCAAGGCAACCCGGGTACGCAGTGGGGCGGATATCCAGGCGCTCAGCTCGTTCCATACCGACTTCCATCTGCTCGACAGCTTCGTCCCCGGGGTGCCCGGAGGCACGGGTGAGGCGTTCGCCTGGGAGCTCGCCCGCAGTCACCACGCGCCCGCGCCGGTGATCCTCTCCGGCGGCCTGACACCCGAGAACGTCGCCGAGGCGATCCACGCCGTCGAGCCCTTCGCGGTCGACGTGGCCAGCGGGGTCGAGGCGGCGCCCGGGATGAAGGACGCTCGCAAGCTCGAGGCCTTCGCCGCCGCCGTCCGGGCCACCGCGCTCGCATCGGACGTCGCATGAGCACGGTCGAGCATCGCTTCGGCCCCTACGGCGGCCAGTACGTCCCGGAGACGCTGATGCCCGCGCTGGCCGAGCTCGAGGCGGCTTGGACGGCGGCCCGCGAGGACCCCGGCTTCCACGCCGAGCTCGATGCGCTCCTGCGCGACTACGTCGGTCGCCCCTCGCCGCTCTACCACGCCACCCGGCTGAGCGAGGCGGCCGGCCACCCGATCTACCTCAAGCGCGAGGACCTCAACCACACCGGCGCGCACAAGATCAACAACGCCCTCGGCCAGGCCCTGCTCGCGCGCCGCATGGGCAAGCGGCGGATCATCGCCGAGACCGGCGCCGGGCAGCACGGGGTCGCCTCGGCGACCGCGTGCGCGCTGCTCGACCTCGAGTGCGTCGTCTACATGGGCACCGAGGACATGCGCCGCCAGAAGCCGAACGTCGAGCGCATGGAGCTCCTCGGCGCCACCGTGGCGCCGGTGGAGGCGGGCGCTCGCACGCTCAAGGAGGCGGTGTCGGCGGCGATCCGCGACTGGGTCAGCAACGTCGAGACCACGCACTACATCATCGGCTCCTGCGTCGGGCCGGCGCCATATCCGGCCCTGGTTCGGGACCTGCAGCGGGTGATCGGCGACGAGTCCCGCGCCCAGGTCCTCGAGCGCACCGGCCGCCTGCCCCAGCGCGTGGTCGCCTGCGTCGGCGGCGGCTCCAACTCGATCGGGATGTTCGCCGGATTCCTCGACGACAAGGCGGTCGAGCTGATCGGCGTCGAGGCCGCGGGCGAAGGCATCGACACCGGCCGCCATGGCGCGCCGCTGACCGCCGGGGGCATCCCCGGCGTGCTCCACGGCGCGTTCTCGGCGGTCATGCAGGACGAGGATGGCCAGATCCTCGAGGCACACTCGATCTCCGCCGGGCTCGACTATCCCGGCACCGGGCCCGAGCACGCTTGGCTGCGGGAGTCCGGCCGCGCGCGGTATGAGGCGGTGACCGACGCCGAGGCCCTCGAGGCGTTCGCGCGGACGGCCCGCCTCGAGGGCATCATCCCCGCGCTCGAGAGCTCTCACGCGATCGCCTGGACGCTCGCCGCGGGACCGAGCGAGCTCGACCTCGTCTGCCTCTCGGGCCGTGGCGACAAGGACCTGGCCGAGGCGCTGGAGCAGCTGAAGCGCCGATGAGCGGAATCGAGCGGATCGCCGAGGCGTTCGCCTCGGCGCGGGCGGATGGGCGCGCCGCCGCGCTGATGCCCTACATGATGGGCGGGTTTCCCGACCTCGAGACCTCCCGGCGGATCGGGCTGGCATACGCCGAGGCCGGCGCTGACCTGATCGAGCTCGGGGTCCCGTTCTCAGACCCGCTCGCCGACGGCCCGGTGATCCACGCCGCGGCGACGGCCGCGCTGAGGGCCGGCGCGACCCTGCCCGACGTGCTCGACGTGGCCGGGACGCTGGCTGGGCACGTTCCGGTGGTGATCATGTGCTACGCCAACGTGATCCTCGCTCGCGGCGCCGAGCGCTTCCTCGATGCCGTCCTTGCCGCCGGCGCCAGCGGCCTGATCGTTCCCGACCTTCCGATGGAGGAGGCGGAGGCCACGCTCGAGGCGTGCGACGCGCGCGGGCTCGCGCTCGTGCCGCTCGTGGCGCCGACCACCCCCGACGAGCGGTTGGCCCGGATCGGAGGCCGCGCGCGCGGGTTCCTCTACACCGTGTCGGTGACCGGCACCACCGGCGAGCGCACCGCGCTCGACGACGCCATCGGGGCGGTGATCGGCCGGGCGGCGGCGAGCACGTCGGTGCCGGTGGCCGTCGGCTTCGGGATCGGGACCCCGGAACAAGCGGCCGCCGCGGCCGCGGCTGGGGCCGACGGGATCATCATCGGCAGCCGACTGGTCCGCGCTGCGGCGGAGGCCGAGGATCCCGCCGCCGCGGTGCGCGGGCTCGTGGCCGAGTTTTCCGAGGCGCTTTCAAACCAGCCACTCGGCTAGCATTCCCCGCCGATGGGGCTGATTCTCACCGCGACCGCCGGGCTGTGCCTGTGGATCATCCTGTGGGCACTGAACATCTCGGGATTCGACGCGATCCTGATCGCCGTGGTGATGGTGCTGGTCGCGCTCGCCGCCCGCCGGGTTCTCCCGTACCTGCCGGGCCGGCGGGACTAGCGGAGCAGTCCATGCGCTCCAGTGTGCTCGCCGCGAGCCGCACGCGGTTCCCTGCACGTGGTCGTCCCGCCCGGCCGCTGCGTCGCCGCGCCCGCTCGGGTCTGTCGGTGGCGCTGCTCGTGGTGGGCCTCGGCGGCTGCGCGGGCGCGGGCACGGGCAACAGCAGCGTCACCGCCGCGGGCACGAACCTGACCATCTACCTCAGCGCCCCGGCGGCCGCGGCCGGCGCCCCCGGTCAGGACGTGCTCGCGGCCGAGCAGTTGGCCTTCTCGCAGAAGTCCAGCGAGGTGACGGCCTACTCGGTGAAGGTGAGGGTCCTGTCCAACCCCAAGCTGTCCAGCAGCGCCCGCACGGCGATCCAGGACACGAGCGCGATTGCCTATCTCGGCGAGGTCGCCCCCGGGGATTCGGCTGACAGCCTCGGAATCACCAACGCCCAGGACCTGCTGCAGGTCTCCCCGACCGACACCGCCGTCGAGCTGACCCAGTCAACGAGCGCGGTTCCTGGCTCGCCCGGGAATTACTACGAGTCGCTGAAGACCTACGGTCGCACGTTCGCGCGGGTCGTCCCGACCACCGTGCCGGAAGCCAAGGCGACGATCCAGGAGATGAAATCCCTCGGCGTCAGCCGGCTCGACGTCGCGGATGACGGCAGCCCCTACGGGCGGGCCGTGGCGCTCGCGGTCCGTGACGCGGCGGCGCCGTCGATCACCGTCACCTCGAGCAGCAGCGGCGCCGAAGCGGTCTTCTACGGCGCCGCTCCCACCGACGCCAAGGCGGCGGCCACGGCCTTCAATGCCGCCCTGGGCAGCAACCCGCGCATCAAGCTGTTCGCACCCTCGGCGATGGCCGGAACCGACCTGGCTGGCGCGATAACCACTCCCAATGCGCAGCTGTATGTCTCGCAGCCCGGCTTTCTACCCGCGAACCTGAACTCGGCCGGCCAGGCCTTCGAAACGGCGTTCCTCGCCAGCTACCACCACAAGCCCGCCCCCGAGGCGGTGTTCGGCTACGAGGCGATGAGCGCCGTGCTCGACATGCTCAAGCAGGCCGGATCCGCGGCCAACAACCGCAGCACGATCGTGAAGGACTTCTTCGCGATCAAGAACCGTGACTCGGCACTCGGCACCTACTCGATCAACGCCAACGGGGACACCAGCATCGCCCCGTTCGTCTTCTCTCGGCTGCGAGGCGGCCAGCTGGTTCCGTTCATCCAGGCTCAGGGGTGAGCCACCCCCCTGCGGGACGTGCGCCTGAGGAACCTAGCTCTGGCGGCGGGCGCCGTGGTGGTGCTCGTCGTGGTGATCCTCGGGCTCAGCTCCGACGGTTCCACCACGCTGGCCGGCGACCGGATCCCCGGCAGCACCCTGAGCATCTACCTGAGCGCCCCCCTGCAGGGATACTCCCAGGAGGAGGGCCGCTCGGTGGTGCAGGGGGCGGAGCTCGCCCTGGCGCAGGCAGGTGGACGCATCGGTCGCTACCGGGTGCTGTTGCGCCAGCTTGACGACGCAACCGCCCAGAGCGGTGAGTGGGACCCAGGTCAGACGACCGCCAACGCGCGCCTGGCCAGCGGCGACGCCTCAACGATCGGCTACCTCGGGGAGTTCAACTCGGGCGCCAGCGCCGTCTCGATTCCGCTGCTCAACCGAGTCGGGATCCCGCAGATCAGCCCCGGCAGCACCGCGGTCGGACTGACGACGGACGGTCCCGGCGCAGCTCCCGGGGAGCCGACGAAGTACTACCCCACGGGCGTCCGCACGTTCGCCCGGGTCGTCTCGACCGACGCTCTCCAGGGCACCGCTCAGGTCCAGGTGCAGCGCAGCGCCGGTTGTCGCCGCACGTACGTGCTCGACGATGGGGAGTTCGACGGCGAGTCGGCGGCCAACAGCTTCGGCGTGGCGGCGCAGAACGCCGGCCTCGGGGTGCTCGCTGTGCAGGCCTTCCAGCCTGGTGCCGCCGATTACACCCCCCTGGCCACGAGCGTGGCCCAAAGCGGCGCCGACTGCGTGCTGATCAGTGCGCTCGCCGGCCCGAGTGCCGTGCTCCTCACCCGCCAGCTTGCCGCGGCGATGCCCCGGGCGCCACTGTTCGGCACCGCGGGACTCGCTGATCCGAGCTTCACCGATCCCCGCCGCGGCGGCCTCCCGGCCGCGCTGAACGGCCGCATGTTGATCACCGTGCCGGCGCTCACGCAAGGCGCATACCCGCCCGCGGCGAGCGCGTTCTATGCCGCGTACGGGCGCACGTTCGGTCCGGCCGGCCCCTTCGCGATCCTCGGCTACGAGGCGATGGGTCTGATGCTCGACGCGATCCGCCGCGCCACCCATGGCGGCCGTCGCGAGGCGCGTCGCTCCCAGGTCGTGGCGGCGATCTTCCACGCCCAGCGGCGCGGCAGCGTGATCGGCACGTACAGCATCACCCGCTCGGGTGACATCAGCCTGCGACGCTTCGGCGTGTACAGGATTTCCGGCGGGCGCTTGTCTCTATGGACGGTCGTCGGGGGCTAGACGGCCTCCGGGGGTTTTCGTTTGGTTAGGAGGCCAGGGGGTGGGGCTTGCTGAGGTCCGAAGCCCCTACTAGGCTGCGCCGATCGAGAGCAGGGCATCGACCGGCAAGAGGAGGAGCATGAGTTTTCTCGGCAAAGCCACGACGGGCTGCGTCCTTGCATCGTCCGTGCTGGTGCTCGCGGCGTGTGGCAGCAGCAGTAGCAGCACCAGCAGCAGCGGTGCAAGCAGCTCGAGCAGCGGTGGCAACACCATCGACATCTATTCGAGCCTTCCGTTGCAGGGCGCGGTGAGCGCGCAGACGGACCCGTTGGTCAACGGCATGAAGCTCGCGCTGTCTGAGGCCGACGGTAAGGCCGGCACATTCACCGTCAACTACCAGTCGCTGGACGACTCGACTGCGACCCGGCGCGACAAGCTGGGATCGTGACCCAGACGGCAGGCCAACGCACGCAAGGTGGCCACGGACCCGAAGGCCGTCTTCTACATCGGCGAGTTCAACTCGGCCGCGAGCAAGGTCACGATCCCGATCCTCAACCAGGCGGGAATGCCCGCAGCTCAGCCCGGCCAACACGTACGTCGGTCTGACCACCAACGAGCCGGGCAGCGCGCCGGGCGAGCCGCAGAAGTACTACCCGACGGGCAAGCGAACGTACGTGCGGATCGTGCCGCGCGACACGATTCAGGCGGCGGCCGGGCTGATCACGATGAAGCACGACGGCTGCACGAAGGTCGCGGTGGCCAACGACAAGGAGGCGTACGGCGCCGGCCTCGCCTCGCTGCTCGAGCGGGAGAAGGGCAAGTACGGAGTGAAGATCGTCAGCAATACCGGCATCGATCCGACGGCGCCGAACTTCCGTTCCTACGCCCAGTACGATCAAGGGACAGGGAGCAGACTGCTTCTACTTCGCCGGGATCGTCTCCAACGGCGCGGTGCAGATCACCAAGGACGTCAAGGCGGCCCTGCCGAACGCCAAGATCTACGGCGGCGACGGCATCTGCACCAGCTCGTACACCGCGGCCTCACAGCACGGCATGCCGGCCAGCATCGATCCGAAGATCCAGTGCACGGTCGCCACGCAGGACCTGAACGCGTATCCCGGCGGCAAGGCGTTCCTGCGGCCTACAAGAAGGCCTACGGGACGTCGCAGACCCCGATCCGTATGCGATCTACGGCTACGTGGCGATGCAGACTCGCGCTGAAGACGATCGCCGGACTCGGCTCGAAGGGCAACGACAAGTACTGCCGTGCTGACGGCGCTGTTCGCGAACAAGGTCCACTCGGTGATGGGCACCTTCGGGTTCGACTCGAACGGCGATACCACGTTGACCTCGTACGGGCTCTACAAGGTCGGCGGCGACGGGACATCCGCTGTTCGAGCGGACGGTCACTCCGTCGGCAAGCTAAGCGACTGAAGCGGGGTCACCTGAGACGGCCCCGCCTTCCACGCTTTCCCACCGTGGAAGCCAACACCCTTGCGTCGCGACAGTCCCCGCTGGCTGCCGTCCCCACGGCGCTGGCGCCCGCTCCGCCGATTCTTCGGCCGCTGGGGGCTGATCGTGGCGCTGCTGGCGCTGCCGGTCTTCTACGCGATCCATGACCTGACCTCCGGCTATCCCGGCTACGCGCACGGCCACGCCACCGTTTCGCACGACCTCACCTATCTGGCCAACAACCTCGTGGCAGGGCTCTCCAACGGGTCGATCTGGGCGCTGATCGCGATCGGCTACACACTCGTCTACGGGATCATCGAGCTGATCAACTTCGCCCACGGCGACGTGTTCATGATCGGCTCGATGACCGCAGCCGGGTTCTGGGCCTCGATCGGACTCGGGCTGGCGACAGGCCCACTCGGTCTCGTGCTTGGCCTGCTGCTGACGCTGGTCGTCTCGATGTTTGTGTGCGGCTCGCTCAACGTGCTGATCGAGCGGGTCGGCTACCGACCGCTGCGCAACTCGCCCAAGCTCGCGCCGCTGATCACAGCGGTCGGGTTCTCGTTCATCCTCCAGAACGTCGGGCTATTGTGGATCGGCGGCTCGCCCGCCGGCGTTGCGGACCTGATCCACCAGGACGAGGCGGTGTTCCGGATCTCCGCGGTCGTCGTGCGGCGGGCGGACGTCCTGGCGATCCTGACGACGATACCGCTTGTGCTGCTGCTGACCTGGTTCATCGCGCGCACGCGGGCCGGGAAGGCGATGCGCGCGACCGCCCAGGATCCAGAGGCGGCGCGGTTGATGGGGATCAACATTGATACCACCATCTCGCTCACGTTCCTGCTCGGAGGGATGCTCGCCGGCGCCGCCGGCTTGATCTATGCGCTGTACGAAACAACGATCTGGTACTTCCAAGGTTTCGAAGCGGGACTGATCGCATTCACGGCCGCGGTGATGGGCGGGATCGGAAACGTCCGCGGGGCGATGCTCGGGGGCGTCATCATCGGCTGCATCCAGCAGATCTCAGACGCGCGCATCGGGCCTGAGTGGACGCCGGCAATCGTGTTCGGGTTCCTGATCGTGATCATGGTGCTACGCCCTCAGGGCCTGCTCGGCGAGGAGACCAGGGAAGCGGGATGAGCGAGCTGCGCGCCCAGCTGCGGGAGTGGCGCGAGGCGCTCGACCGCGCCTGGCCGTGGTGGCCGCGGGCGCTGGCGGCGGTAGTCATTCTCGCCGGGGTCCTGCTTCCGCTGTTCTTCTCGCAAACGAGCGCCTTCATCAACACCGAGATCCTCGCGCTCGCGTACGTCGTGTTCGCCCTCGGACTGAACGTCGTGGTCGGCTTCGCCGGTCTGCTCGACCTCGGGTACGTCGCGTTCTTCGCGCTCGGGGCGTACTGCCTCGGGTGGTTCGGGTCCGATTTCTTTTTCAAAGCCGATGTTCACGTGGGCGTCAACCACATCGCCTCGACGATCCCGGGGATCCACGTCAACTTTGTGCTGGTCCTCCTCTTGGCCGCGGTCGTCACGTCGAGCGCAGGAACGCTGATCGGGCTGCCGACGCTCCGCCTGCGCGGGGACTACATCGCGATCGTGACGCTCGCGTTTGGTGAGATCATCCGCGTGTTCGCGGTCAACGGGGGCGACATCAAGATCTTCGGGATGCCGCTGACCGCCGGCAACCTCGGCATCAGTGGCGTCGACGCGCCGTACCTGCCAGGGGTCGGGACGTTCGACCAGCTGCACTTGAGACCCTGGTACTGGACGATCTATGCGCTCGTGCTGCTGACACTGTTCGTCAACACTCGGGTGCGCGACTCACGGTTGGGTCGAGCCTGGGTCGCGCTCCGCGAGGACGAGGTCGCCGCCGTTTCGATGGGGATCCCGCTCGTGCGGACGAAGCTCTCCGCGTATGCGATGGGTGCCGCATTTGGCGGCATTGCCGGCGCCTTCTTGGGCGCTTACACAACGCTGATCGATCCCGGTCAGTTCCAGTTCGGGTTCTCGATCTTCGTACTGGCGATGATCATTGTCGGCGGTCTCGGCTCGATCTGGGGCGCGGTGGTCGGGGCGCTGCTGCTGACGAACATCAACTATTACCTGATCCCCGACGTGTTCAACCACCTGCCCAGCAAGCTCGGACTCAACTTCAGTCTCACCGAGCTCCAGGTCTCGATCTTCGGCTTCCTGCTCGTGCTTGTGATGGTCCTGCGTCCGCAGGGACTCGTGCCCGAGCGGCGACGCCGGCTTGAGCTAACCGCGGGGATCGGCGAGACCGAGATGAAGGAGCCGGTGGCATGACCGTCGAAACGTCGGGAGCAGGCAGCTCGCGCGCAATCTCTCCTATGGCGACCAGCGTCGCGTTGAGATCGCGCGCGCGCTCGCATCGGCCCCGAAGCTGCTGCTGCTCGACGAACCGACCGCCGGCATGAATCCGCGCGAGTCGGCCGAGCTGACGAGCTTCATGCGCAAGATCCGCGACGAGCGAGCGCTGACAATCCTGCTGATCGAGCACGACATGAAGGTGATCATGGACGTGTCCGAGCGGATCACGGTGCTGGATCACGGCAACAAGATCGCTGAGGGCAAGCCCGCGGAGGTCCGTGCCGATTCCCGGGTGATCGAGGCCTACCTTGGGAAGCAGGACTGATCGGTCGATGGCACTGCTCGAGGTCGACGACATGCACACCCATTACGGGGCGATCGAGGCTCTCAAGGGAGTGTCGCTGACTGTGGAGCCAGGCGAGATCGTCACCCTGATCGGATCCAACGGAGCGGGGAAGTCGACCACGCTGCGCTCGATCTCGGGGCTGACGCCGGCGAGCTCGGGCAGGGTTTGGGCTGCTGCTCTCGGCGGTTGGGCTCGTCGTTGCGCTGCTGCTCCCGGGTCGGCCGGGCTCGGCCTGGAAGGTTGATGGGCCGCTGCCGCGCCGCAGGCCGCGCACGCCGTCGGAGTAGGTCGCGGTCGCCTTCGCGTCCGGCTCACGTTCGTGCTCTTGTGAGCGCCTGGGCGAGCGCGCGATCACGGCCAGCGGCTCCCGCTCCATCTGCCGCCAGGTCACCCGCAGCACGTGCCATCCGGCTGCGCTCAGGATCGCGTCCTTGCGCCGGTCGCGCTCGAAGGCGCTGCGGCTCGAGTGGAATCGGTAGCCGTCGACTTCCACCCCCGGCGAGACACGGTCGACGAAGCCGTGGGTGCGGTCGTTCGGTGCGGAACCGGCAGCTCGGCAGCCTGATCAGCTCGAGGAAGCGCTCCTCGGCCTGAGGCGGACGGTGGTTGCCGCGGTCGGGAGGAGGTCGGCGCGCACGCTCGCCCAGCTCCGACGGCCGCGTCGAGCCGCCGGCTTTGCGCCCTTCCGGAGCGCCGTTCTTGCAGAGATTTGACCGTCGCGCCACACGGACGCCACCCGGCGTCACAAACGCGTCACAAAGCCCTACCGCCCCGGAACCACCCGAAACTCGTCGGTGGCGCCGAAGCCCATCTCGGCCTCGGCCTCCGCCGCACCGCTCTGCCGCGCCTCGGACGCGACGGCGGCCGACACGGTGGCGGCGACCTCGCGGTTGAACACCGAGGGGATGATGTAGTCCTCGCGCAGCTCCTCGGGGGCGACGATGTCGGCTATCGCCCGCGCCGCGGCGGTCTTCATGCTTTCGGTGATCTGGGTCGCGCGGACGTCGAGCGCGCCCCGGAACATGCCGGGGAAGCACAGCACGTTGTTGATCTGGTTGGGGTAGTCCGAGCGACCCGTCGCCACCACCCGCGCGTACTGGGCGGCGTCCTCGGGGGAGATCTCAGGGTCGGGGTTAGCCATCGCGAAGACGATCGGGTCCGGGTTCATCACCGCCAGCGCGCTGCCGGGCAGGATCCGCGCCCCGGAGAGGCCGATGAACAGGTCCGCTCCCTCGAGCGCCTCGGTGGGACCGCCGGCGCGGCGCTCGAGGTTGGTGCTCTCAGCCAGCGCACGCTTAACCGCCGGCATCGAGCCGTCGAGATAGTCGGCGCGCTCGACGTGCACCGTCCCCCGTGAGTCGCAGCACGTGATGTGGCGGGCGCCGGCGGACTGAAGGATCTTGGTCACCGCGACCCCGGCCGCGCCGAGTCCCACGATCACGATGCGAATGGCCTCGATGCGCTGGCCGGTCAGCGTCAGAGCGTTGAGCAGCGCCGCCAGCACGACGACGGCTGTGCCGTGCTGATCGTCGTGGAAGACCGGGATATCGAGCGAGGCCTTGAGCCGGTCCTCGACCTCGAAGCAGCGCGGGGCGGAGATGTCCTCGAGGTTGATGCCGCCGAACCCGGGCGCGATCGCCTCGACGACGCCGACGATCCCATCGACGTTCTGCGTGTCCAGGCAGATCGGGAAGGCGTCGACGCCGGCGAACTCCTTGAACAGCATCGCCTTGCCCTCCATCACCGGCATCGCGGCGCGCGGACCGATGTTGCCCAGGCCCAGCACCGCGCTCCCGTCGGACACCACGGCGACGGTGTTGCGCTTGATCGTGTACTGGAAAGCCTTATCCGGGTCGTTGTAGATCGCGCTGCACACGCGCGCCACGCCGGGCGTGTAGGCCATCGACAGATCGTCCCGCGTCTTCAGCGGGCTCTTGTTCTGCATCTCGATCTTCCCGCCGACATGGAGCATGAAGGTCCGGTCGGTGGTGTCGAGCACGCGCGCACCCTCGACGGCGTTCACGGCGTCGGTCAGCCGCGGCCAGTCCTCGCTGCCGGCGGTTTCCACGGTGATGTCGCGCACCGTGTGCCGGTCCTCGGTCTGCACCAGGTCGACCGCCCCAATCGTGCCTCCAGCCGCGCCTATCGCACTGGCCACCTTCCCCAACATGCCGGGGCGATGATCGATCTCGACCCGCAGAGTCAGGCTGTATTGGGCGCTCGGTGTTGTGGCCACGTCGCCAGATAGCCTGACATACCGTGCCTGACGAGCTATTTCTGATCGACGGCAACAGCCTCGCGTACCGCGCCTTCTTCGCGCTGCCGGAGTCGATCGCCACCTCCACCGGAGTGCCGACCAACGCGATCTTCGGCTTCGCGTCGATGCTCGTGAAGATCCTCACCGACTACGGGCCCAAGGCCACGGTCGTGGTCTGGGACGCCGGCCATACCGGGCGCAGGGACATCTATCCGGAGTACAAGGCCCAGCGCACGACCCGTCCCGACCTGCTCAAGGAGCAATGGCCGCACCTCGCCCCACTCGTCGAGGCCTTCGGCTACCGCAACCTCAGCGTCGAGGGCTACGAGGCCGACGACGTGATTGCCTCGATCGCCGAGCGGGCCCGCCACTCCGACCCGCCGGTTCCGGTGATGGTCGTCACCGGGGATCGGGACGCCTACCAGCTCGTCGACGACGGAATCCGGATCATGACCACCTCCCGCGGCATCACTGACACCCGCGTCTATGACCGCGAGGGGGTTGTGGACCGCTACGGCATCCCTCCGGAGCTGGTCCCCGACTTCATCGGTCTGAAGGGCGACACGAGCGACAACATCCCCGGCGTCCCTGGCATCGGCGACAAGACCGCGGCGGAGCTCCTCCAGCGGTTCGGCTCGCTGGAGAGCGTGCTCGAGCACATCGACGACATCAGCGGGGCCAAGCGCAAGCAGAACCTCACCGAGCACGCCGACGACGCCCGCATCTCCAAGCAGCTCGCCACCGCCAAGCGCGACATCCCGCTCGAGCTCGACATCGCCGAGTTCGTCGCCGCCGAGCCCGACCGCTCGCGGTTGCGCGATGTGTTCCGGGAGTTCGAGCTGCGCGAGCCTCTGCGCCGGCTCGAGGAGGCACTGGGCTCGCCCGGCGCGGCCGCACCCGCCCCGGCCGCCGAGCAGGCGATCACCGCCAGGCTCAAGACCGCCACGCTCGACGACGTTGCCCGGCTACCGCACACCGAGGTCGCGCTGGCCACGCACCTGCCCGAGGCGCCCGAGGGTGCCCTGTTCGCCGCCGGCGGCGCGCTCCGTTTCGGTGCCTACTCCGACGGCGCCAAGGATGTGCTGGCCGGCGACTGCGAGAGCACCGAGGCGCTGGTGGCCGCGGTCGGAACGCGCCCGGTCATCGCGCATGACGTCAAGTCACTCGGCCGGGTGCCAGAGAACGTGGCTCACGACACCGAGATCGGCGCCTATCTGCTCGAGCCCGCCCGGCGGGGTTATCCCTTCCGCGAACTGTGCGAGGAGCGCGGGCTGGCCGCAGCCGTCGAGGACGACGCCGCCATCGACGCACTGCTGGTCCACGCGCTGGCAGCATGGCAACGCGGGGAGATCCACGGGCGCGGCCTCACCGAGCTGATGAAGGAGGTCGAACTGCCGCTCGTGCGGGTGCTGCGGCAGATGGAGCTCGCCGGTCTCAAGCTCGATACCGATCGTCTGGCCGAGATCTCGGGCCGGGTCAAGGCGGAGGCCGACGGCCTCGAGCGTGAGATCTACGAGCTGGCTGGCGAGGAATTCACCCTCGGCTCGCCCAGGCAGCTCGAAGAGATCCTGTTCGGGAAGCTTGGCCTCTCCCGCAAGCGGCGCGGGAAGACCGGGTACTCGACCGATGCCCGCGTGCTCCAGGCCATCCGCCACGAACACGAGGTGATCCCGAAGATCGAGCGGTGGCGCGAGCTGACCAAGCTGGCCCAGACCTATCTCGACGCGCTACCGGCCCTGATCGCCGCCGACGGCCGCATCCACACCACCTTCAACCAGACGGCCGCCACAACGGGTCGGCTGTCCTCGATCAACCCCAACCTCCAGAACATCCCCATCCGCAGTGAGCTCGGGCGGGAGATCCGTTCCTGTTTCGTGGCCGAACCGGGGAATCTGCTCGTTTCGGCCGACTATTCTCAGGTCGAGCTGCGGCTGCTCGCGCACATCGCCGGCGAGGAGGTCCTGAAAGAAATCTTTCGTCGTGGGGAGGATGTGCACACCGCTACGGCTTGTCGCGTGTTTGGGGTGACACCGGAGCAAATTGATCCAGCCATGCGATCCAAGTCCAAGATGATCAACTACGGCATCGTCTACGGCCTCTCGGCCTACGGGATGGCCGACCGACTCGACATCCCCCAATCGGAGGCCGACGAGTTCATCCAGCGCTACCTGGCGGGATTCCCGGCCGTCGGACGATTCATCGAGGAGACGATCGAGCAGGGCGCCGAGCACGGCTACGTCTCGACACTGTTCGGCCGCCGCCGCCAGGTGCCGGAGCTCCGGGCCCGCCGCTGGGAGATCCGCAAGCAGGGGGAGCGCTTCGCCGTCAACATGGTGATCCAGGGCACCGCCGCGGACATCATGAAGGTGGCGATGGTGCAGACCGATCACGCCCTCGCCGAGGCGGGACTGCAGTCGCGGCTGATCCTCCAGATCCACGATGAGCTGCTGTTCGAGGGGCCCGCCGAGGAGGCCGAGGCGGTCAAGCAGATCGCCTGTGCGCAGATGCCGGGCGCGTTTGAGATGGATCCTCCGCTGGCCGTCGAGGCCGGCATCGGGCCGGACTGGCTGGCCGCCAAGTGAGGTCTCGGCCGCTCACTCCGGGACCGCGCACCGCGCGGCGGCTCCTGCTCGCGCTGACGCTCGGCCTGGCGCTGGCCGCTGCCGCGATCCCCGCTGCCGGCGCCATCAGCGTTCACCACAAGGTGTTCGGCGGCGTGGTGCCCGACATCCCCACCGGCGGCCACGTGCACAGCGCGCCGATCGCCCGCGCGGCGAGCGCGCTCCCCTACGGCGGCGGCACGGTGATGCACTCCAACCGCACCCACCTGATCTTCTGGCAGCCAGCCGGCTCTGGGCTTGGCTACGACCCCGGCTACGTGTCGACGATCGTCACCTTTCTGAAGCGGGTTGCCGCGGACAGCCGCAAGCCGACGAACGTCTATTCGCTGAGCGGCCAGTACCGTGACTCCGCCGGCCCCGCGGCCTACGACTCGACCTACGGTGGGACCGTCATGGCCACCGACCGGCTGCCCCAGAACGGCTGCAGCGAGCCTCCCACCGGCCCCGGCTGGGGCGTGTGCCTCAGCGACCAGCAACTCCTGGCGGAGATCCAGCACGTGGTGGGCGTCCATCGCCTCCCGACCACCGACCGAGATCTGTACATCCTCGTCACGCCAAGCGGAATGGGCAGCTGCACGGGCCCCGGGCCTGACAGCTGCGCGCTGGGCGGGAGTGCGGACGGCAGCTACTGCGGCTATCACTCCTCCAGCTCCGACGACGCGATTGTCTACGCGGTCGTTCCCTACAACGCCGTCGACGGACATTGCCAGTCCGGCAACCCGCGCCCGAACGGGAGCACCGCCGACCCGACGGTTTCGACGATCAGCCACGAGAACAACGAGACCATCACCGATCCGTATGGGACCGCCTGGATCGACCTCAGCACCGGCAACGAGAACGGTGATCTGTGCATCTCCAACTACGGTCCGGTCCTCGGAGGCTCCGGGAACGGGCTGTGGGATCAGTCGATCGCCGGCGGGCACTATTACCTCCAGGAGGAGTGGAGCAACGAGGACCGCGGCTGTCGGGCCGGCGACGAGGCCGATCAGATCTCGCTCGACGCGCCGGCCCGCGTCGCCGCCCGGACAAACGCCCGTTTCGTCGGCCACGGCCGCGATCCCGACGGATCGATCGCCAACTGGGACTGGTTCTTCGGCGACGGCCACGCCAACCGCCGGATCGTCAACCACGCCTTCCGGAGGGCGGGCACCTACCGGGTCGTGCTGCGCATCACCGACCGAGCCGGCAACCGTGCCTATGCTGCCAAGAGGGTCGTGGTGACTGCGACGCCGCGTTGACGCGCCCGTCGGCGCGAGCTGAAACCGTCTAGGCCGCGCTGAGCGCCGGCCGGCGGGGCACCCCGGCCGCGGCGAAGTCCGGGTGGGCGACGGCGAGGTAATGGTTGAAGGACCAGTGGACGAGGCGGCGCGTCTCCATCGCCTTCAGCCCACCGGCGAGCACCCGCGGCGCGATCCGCGGGATCAGCCGCTGCACCCGCAGCATCCAGCGGAACGGCGTGGCGTGGCTGGCGGAGAACTCGTGGTAGCGGCGCAGCGCCTGGGCACGGTCCTGATGGCCCTCGACCACCGCCCGCAGCTCCCGTCCGCACGCGAGCCCGAAGTAGAGCGCCGTCCGGATTCCCTCTGCGGTCAGCGGCAGGCAGTGACCCGCCGAGTCCCCGACGAAGAAGACGCCGTCCTCGGTCGCGTCGCGCAAGGCGTGGGGAATCCAGTTGCCCTGGAAGCGCACGGTGTCGGCATGCAGGTCGGTGGCGAGGCGCACGGTCGGCCCCTTGACGTGGAAGCGCGGGTCGAACGACCCGACGCCGATGCGCAGCTCGCCGTCAGCGGGAAACGACCAGCCGTAGCCGGCCGGCACGTAGGAGCGATCGATCCATACCTCGAGGTCCTGGCCGGTGCCGAACGGGTGAACCTCGAGCCCGCGCGAGAGGAGTGCGTCTGGGGGCTGGATGTTGTCGCCCACGCCGAGGATCCGGCGCCAGCCGAGCGCATCCACGATCAGCGGCGCGCGGACCTCACCGCGGTCGGTGTGGACGGTGAATCCCTCCCGGCGCTCGACCTTGGCGGTTTCGAACTCGAAGTCGCCCTGCTCAGCCAGCAGCCCGCACAGCGTCCGGTAGTCGAAGGTCGAGAAGGTCCACGGCAGGTCGTAGCGTGCAGTCGCGTGGGGGCTGTGAATGACCAGCTCGCCGAACGTTTGCTGGCGGGCCTCCTGCAACCCCATCGCCTCGAGCCACGCGGTCGGAATCCCGCAGGCAGAGGTCTGGCGCTCGCCGATCTCGTACCGGTCGATGATCATCACGTCGGCGCCGCTGGCCGCGAGCTCGCGCGCGACCGCGAGACCGGCAAAGCTGGCGCCACAGATGAGCACGTCGCAGTCGCGGTCGATCGGCGTGCGCTCGTGGCCTCGCTTGGTGGCTCGGGTGGGCATACGGGGCCTGATGATACGGAGCCGACGCCGAACCGCAGGACGGCTATCCTCCGTGGGAATGTCCTCGACAACCACCTTGACGGCCCCCGCCGATCAGCCGAACGCCAAGGTCGTAGAAGGTTCCAACGGCCTGCTGCTCGAGATCGACGGGCAGATCGTTCCCAACTACGACGCCACGCTCCATCCCTTCCAGGAGGGCGATGTCGTCACCGGCCACGTCGTCCGCATCGACAACGACGAAGTCCTCGTCGATATCGGTTACAAGTCCGAAGGGGTCATCCCCGCCAGCGAGCTTTCGATTCGCAAATCCGTCGACCCCGGCGAGGAGGTCTCGCTCGGTGAAGAGGTCGACGCGCTCGTGCTCACCAAGGAGGACCAGGACGGGCGCCTGATCCTCTCCAAGAAGCGCGCCCGATTCGAGAAGGCCTGGCGCCGCATCGAGGCCGCCGCCGACTCCGGCGAACCGGTCGAGGGTGCGGTGATCGAGGTTGTCAAGGGCGGGCTCATCATCGACCTCGGCGTCCGCGGCTTCCTGCCCGCCTCGCTGGTTGACATCCGTCGCGTCCCCAATCTCGACGAGTACATGAGCACGATGATCGAGTGCAAGGTGATCGAGCTCAACCGCTCGCGCAACAACGTTGTGCTCTCTCGCCGCGCGGTGCTTGAGGAGCAGCGCAAGGAGGACCGCGAGCGGATCCTTGATCGGCTCCAGCCCGGCCAGGTGGTCGAGGGCAAGATCTCCAACATCGTCGACTTCGGCGCGTTCGTCGACCTCGATGGGATCGACGGCCTGATCCACATCTCCGAGCTGTCGTGGTCTCACGTCAACCACCCCTCGGAGATCCTGTCGATCGGCGACACCGTGAGCGTCAAGGTGCTCGACATCGATCGCGACCGGCAGCGCATCTCGCTGGGTCTCAAGCAGACGCAGGAGGATCCGTGGCAGCGCGTCGTCGACACGTACAACATCGGTGACGAGCTCGAGGGCACGGTGACCAAGGTCGTCACCTTCGGCGCGTTCGTGGAGATCCTCGACGGTGTTGAGGGGCTTGTGCACATCTCCGAGCTCGCGCAGCACCACGTCGAGAACCCGCGGGAGATCATCCAGCCGGGCGACCCGGTGCGGGTGAAGATCCTCGAGATCGACTCCGAGCGCCGCCGGCTGTCGCTGTCGATCAAGCGGGTCGAGGGCCAGGTGCTTCCGGTCCGGCCGATCGTGCCGCCCGCCGAGGGCGACGCGACCGACCTCGACGATGTCCCCGAGCTCGGGCTCTCCGAGGACGTGTTCGCCCCCGAGGGAGCCGGCCAAGGCGCCCCGCAGGCCGAGGCCGCAATGGCCGAGGAGCCGTCAGCCGAGGCTGAGGCGCTGACGGCCGCGGAGCCGCCCGCTGAGGCTGAGGCTGAGGCTGAGGCTGAGGCTGAGGCGAGCACCGAGGAGCCCGCAGCCGAGCCCCAGGCCGAGGAGCCCGCGGCCGGTGCCGAGACTGCGCAGGAGCCGGCGAGCGACGCCTCGCCCTCCGAGCAGCCCCAAACCTGACCAAAGCGTCCCCGAAGTGATCCCATTCGTCGGGCTCACGGGCGGTATCGGCGCCGGAAAGTCGACGGCGCTCGCCGCGCTGCACGAGCTCGGAGCCGAGGTGCTCTCGACCGATCAGGTCGTGCACGACCTCTACGAGTCCGACGAGGTCCGGGCCGCCGTGGTCGAGCACTTCGGCGCCGAGGTGGCGCCGAACGGTCACGTCGACAGGGGCGAGCTGGCCAAGCGCGCGTTCGCGACGCCTGAGGACCGGCGATGGCTGGAGGAGCTGCTGTGGCCTCGGGTCGGTGCCCGCATGGTTCAGTGGCGCGAGGAGCTCGACCAGCGCTCGCCGCCGCCGCGCGCGGCCGTGGTCGAGGTTCCACTGCTGTTCGAATCCGGGATGCAGGGCGCGTTCGACGCAACCATCGCTGTCGTCACCGACGAGGAGCTGCGAGTGGGCCGCGCCTCCGCCCGCGGTCATCACGCGGTCGACGAGCGGGCCGCACGGCAGCTCTCGCAGCCTGAAAAGGCGCAGCGAGCGACATACGTGGTCGAAAATGACGGCGACATCTCTGACCTATTAGCCAAGCTGTCGTCAGTTCTTGACATGCTGGCTCCATGACCCCTCCCAGTGCCACGTTCAGCAGTCGCGGGGAGGCTGCCCGGCGTGCGGCCCGGCGCCGTCATGCGGCACGTCGCCGCCGATGGCTGTTCGTCGCCACCGGGATCGCGCTCGCGGTCGTCGCGGTCGTGCTCGCCATGCCCCTGTTCCGCAGGGCGGTTGATGACCTCACCCTGCCGCTGTCCCACCAGGACATCATCCGGCAACAGGCCGCCGCCAAGCGCCTCGACCCGGCGCTGATCGCAGCGGTCATCTACGCCGAGACGAAGTTCGATCCCCGGCCCTCGTCGGCCGGCGCCCAGGGGCTGATGCAGATCCTGCCCCAGACGGCGGAATTCCTCGCCCGGCGCTCGGGAGCGACCACCTTCACCACCTCCGATCTCGGCACCCCGCAGGTCAACATCGCCTATGGCAGCTACTACCTGCGCTACCTGCTCGACGAGTACCACGGCAACCTCGTGCTCGCTCTGGCGGCCTACAACGGCGGCGAGGCGAACGTCAACCGCTGGATCGCCCAGGCGCGGGAGGGGGGACGCGCGTTTCTCATTGCGGACATACCGTTCCCGGAGACCCAGGCCTACGTACGCAAGGTGCTGCAGGCCCGGCAGGACTACCGCCAGACCTACGGCTCGCAGCTCGGTTACGGCTGAGCGCCGCACCGGGTTGGCACGCGTTCAGCCGCCCGATCATCTGAGGACAGATCCTGTCCCGATGGGCCGCTACGCTGGACGGTCCGAGCCATGCCGAAGTTCGAACTGGACGCCGCCTACTCGCCGACCGCCGACCAGCCGGCGGCGATCGCGTCGCTGGCCGAGGGGATCACCGTCGGCGAGCGCTACATGACCCTGCTTGGGGCGACTGGCACCGGCAAGACGATGACGATGGCGGCGACGATCGAGGCGGTCAATAAGCCGGCGTTGATCATCGCCCACAACAAGACGCTCGCCGCACAGCTCTGCAACGAGTTCCGCACCTATTTCCCGCGCAACTCGGTCGAGTACTTCGTCTCTTACTACGACTACTACCAGCCCGAGGCCTACGTCCCGAGCAAGGACCTGTACATCGAGAAGGACTCGGCGATCAACCAGGAGATCGATCGGCTCCGGCACTCGGCTACGGCGGCGTTGTTCGCCCGGCGCGATGTCGTGATCGTGGCCAGCGTCTCCTGCATCTACGGCCTCGGCTCGCCCGAGGTCTACGACGAGAACCTGCAGACGCTGCGCAAGGGCGAGTTCGTCGACCGCGAGCGGCTGCTGCGCAAGCTCGTCTCGATCCAGTACACCCGCAATGACACGGCGCTCGCGCGCGGGACCTTCCGGGTTCGCGGTGAGACGCTCGAGATCTTCCCCGCCTACGCCGAGACCGCCTACCGGATCGTGCTGTTCGGCGACGAGGTCGAGCACCTGCAGCACTTCGATCCGCTCACCGGCGAGGTGATCGAGGACGACCTCGAGCACGTCGGCATCTGGCCCGCCTCCCATTACAACGTGCGCGAGGGCATGATCGAGGACGCGGTGGCCGAGATCGGGCGCGAGCTGAACGAGCGTTGCACCCAGCTTGAGGCCGAGGGCAAGCTGCTCGAGTCCCACCGCCTGCGCCAGCGCACGCAGTATGACATGGAGATGCTGCGGGAGATGGGATTCTGCTCGGGCATCGAGAACTACTCGCGGATCCTCGACGGCCGCCGCCCCGGCGACCGGCCGTACTGCCTGCTCGACTACTTCCCCGAGGACTTCGTCTGCTTCGTCGACGAGTCTCATCAGACCGTGCCCCAGATCGGGGGTATGTACGAGGGCGACCGGTCACGTAAGCAGACCCTCGTCGACTACGGGTTCCGGTTGCCGAGCGCGCTCGACAACCGGCCTCAGACCTTCCAGGAGTTCCTCTCGATCACGCCGCAGCTGGTCTTCGTCTCGGCCACCCCCGGCGAGTACGAGCGCACCCACTCGCCGCGGATAGTCGAGCAGATCGTCCGGCCGACGGGGATCATCGACCCCGATGTCGAGGTGCGGGAGACCCGCAACCAGATCGACGATCTGATGAACGAGATCCGGGTTCGGGTCGACCGCGACGAGCGGACGCTCGTCACCACGCTGACCAAGAAGATGGCCGAGGATCTCACCGACTACCTGCTGGAGATGGGGTTCCGCGTCCGCTACCTGCACTCCGAGGTCGACACGCTCGAGCGGATCCAGATCATTCGCGAGTTGCGCCTTGGCGAGTTCGACATTCTCGTCGGGGTCAACCTCCTGCGCGAGGGACTCGACCTGCCCGAGGTCTCGCTGGTGGCCATCCTCGACGCCGACAAGGAGGGCTTCCTCCGCGGCGAGACCTCGCTGATCCAGACGATCGGTCGTGCGGCCCGCAACATCGAGGGCACGGTGCTGATGTACGCCGATAGGGAGACTGCGGCGATGCGCGCTGCGATCGGCGAGACCGACCGGCGCCGGACGATCCAGCGGGAGTACAACGAGGAGCACGGGATCACCCCCGAGACCATCGTTAAGGGCATCTCCGACATCGCCGAGTTCCTCCAGTCCGATTCGAAGGTTCCGCGGTCGCGGCGCCGGCGTCAGCGCTCGGCCTCCGCGATGCCGCCGGCGGAGATCGAGAAGACGATCGTCGCCTTGGAGGAGGAGATGCTGACCGCGGCCGAGGATCTACGCTTCGAGTACGCGGCCAAGTTGCGCGATGAGATCCGGGATCTGAGGCGGGAGCTTGACCAAGCCGTCGCGGCTGGGTAGGCGCGGCGGCGAGACGACCGCCGGACCGATACGCTCCGACTGCTGGCGAAGACCCTTGACTTGAGAGGTTGGTTGGCGTGGCGTTGGAACGACAGAGCATTGAGAAGAAGGACTTCCCGATCGGCCGTCGGGGCTACGATCCCGAGGCGGTCGACGCGCACCTCCATGCGCTGGCGGACGAGATCGACGAGCTCAAGCGCTCGGCGCGGCGGCGCTCTGAGACGCTCGCCTCGTCGGCTAGCGAGCAGGTCCGGTCGATCGTCGAGGCGGCCGAGAGCAGCGCCGCCGAGATTCAGCGCCAGGCCGAGGACGAGGCCCGGGACATCCGCGCCGAGGCCAGCGACGAGGCCCGTGCGACGCGGGAGCAGGCGAGCTCGCAGGCCCGCGAGTACGTCGGCCGGGTCTCCGAGTCGACGACCTCGATGCTGCAGCGTCTCGACGCGATGGAGAGCGAGCTCGGCGCCCTGATCGAGGCCCTGCGCACTGGGGCCAACCGCCTCAACGCCGACCTGCAGCTGCTCGAGGGCAATCTCAACGAGGTCAGCGACTCCGTCGCGGTGCGCCCGCGCTTCGAGCCCGAGAGCTCCGCGCCCCGGGCATCGGCGGCGGAGCCGCAGCTGGCGCCCGAGCCCGAGGACATCGCCGAGGCCGACCCGGGGATCGAGGAGATCGAGGCGATCGAGGTCACCGAGGTCGTCGAAGAGGAGCCTGCCAACGGCGCCGGAACCGCTGTTCGCTCCTCTGAGGTCCCCGTGGCCGCCCGCGGGGCGCAGGCGGGCTCCGATGACACCGAGGGTGCCCGGCTGATCGCGCTCAACATGGCTCTCAACGGCACTCCGCGGGAGGAGACCGACCGGTATCTGGCCGAGAACTTCGAGCTCAGCGACCGCGCCCGTCTGCTCGACGAGGTGTACTCGAGCGTCGGGGGCTGACGGCGCCGAACGGGCATTCTTATGACACCCGAACATCCGTTCGGTCCACTAGACTCGAGGCGGTGGATCGACTCGTCGTCTCGGGTGCCCGGGAGCACAACCTAAAGGACATCACTGTGGCGATCCCACGGGGATCGCTGACCGTGATCACAGGCCTTTCCGGGTCGGGAAAGTCCTCGCTCGCGTTCGACACGATCTACGCCGAGGGGCAGCGGCGCTACGTCGAGTCGCTGTCCGCGTATGCGCGGCAGTTCCTCGGTCAGATGGACAAGCCCGACGTCGACTCGATCGAGGGGCTCTCCCCGGCGATCTCGATCGATCAGAAGACGACCTCGCGCAACCCCCGCTCCACCGTGGGCACGGTCACCGAGATCTACGACTATCTTCGACTGCTGTGGGCGCGGATCGGGCATCCGCATTGCCATGTCTGCGGCCGGCCGATCAGCGGCCAGTCGGCCGAGCAGATCATCGACCAGGTGATGGAGCTGCCTGAGAGCACGCGCTTCATGGTCCTCGCACCGATCGTCCGCGGGCGCAAGGGCGAATACGGCAAGCAGCTGGAGGAGTTGCGGGCCGAGGGCTTCGGCCGGGTCAAGGTCGACGGCGAGCTGCGGAGGCTCGACGAGGACATCGTGCTCGACAAGAAGTACAAGCACGACATCGCCGTGGTCGTTGACCGGCTCGTGATGAAGGGAGAGCTGCGTAAGCGGCTGGCCGATTCGATCGAGACCGCGGTCGCGCTGGCCGATGGGCTGCTCGAGATCGAGCTTGTCGACGAGAGCCGGACACTTACCTTCTCGGAAAAGTTCGCCTGCCCGGTGCACGGTCCCAGCCTGGTCGAGCTCGAGCCGCGGATCTTCAGCTTCAACTCTCCCCATGGCGCCTGCCCGCGCTGCACCGGTCTCGGGTCGCAGATGGAGATCGACCCCGACCTCGTGGTTCCCGACCCCACCCTCTCGATCGGGGAAGGGGCGATCGCGCCATGGTCGGTGAGCGCGTCGGACTACTACGACCAGCTCACTCAGGCGATCGCCGAGCGCTACGAGGTCGATCTCGAGACCCCGTGGCAGGATCTGCCTGCCGAGCAACAGGAGTTCTTCCTATTCGGGACCAACGGCGATCGGGTCCAGGTCTCCTATCGCAACCGCTTCGGCCGCCGGCGCACCTATGCGACGCACTTCGAGGGGATCGTGCCCAACCTCGAGCGTCGCTACAAGGAGACCGAATCCGAGTTCTCGCGCGAGCGGATCGAGGAGTACATGACCCTGCGCCCCTGCCCGGAGTGCAGGGGGGCGCGGCTGCGGCCCGAGTCACGGGCGGTGCTGGTGGCCGGCACGGCGATCCACTCATTCACCGCGCTCTCGGCCCACCGGGCGCTCAGCTGGGTCCGCAGCCTCGAGCTCACCGAGCACGACCGCCGGATCGCCCGGCTGATCCTGCGCGAGATCGAGGAACGCCTGCAGTTCCTTGAGAACGTCGGCGTCGGCTATCTCTCGATGGAGCGAGCTGCGTCGACCCTGTCGGGGGGCGAGGCACAGCGGATCAGGCTGGCCACCCAGATCGGCTCCTCGCTCGTGGGCGTGCTCTACATCCTCGACGAGCCGTCGATCGGGCTCCACCAGCGGGACAACGAGCGGCTGATCGCCACGCTGGAGCGGCTCCGCGACCTCGGCAACACCGTGCTCGTGGTCGAGCACGACGAGGGCACGATGCGGGCCGCCGACCATCTCGTGGACATGGGGCCCGGGGCCGGCGAGCACGGTGGCTACGTGGTCGCCGAGGGCACGCCGGAGGACGTGGCCGGGGTGCCCGAGTCCCTGACCGGGCAGTTCCTGGCTGGGACCAGGGTGATCGAGATGCCGAAGCGGCGTCGCAGGCCATCGGGCTACATCGGCATCGAGGGCGCCTCCCAGCACAACCTGAAGAAGATCGACGTGAAGGTTCCGCTCGGGGTCTTGTGCTGCGTCACCGGCGTATCGGGCTCGGGCAAGTCGACGCTGATCAACGAGGTGCTCTACAAGGCCGTCTCCAATAAGCTGCACCGGACCAAGCAACGGGCCGGCGTGCACCGCCGGATCACCGGGCTCGAGCAGCTCGACAAGATCATCTCGGTCGACCAGTCGCCGATCGGCCGGACGCCGCGGTCCAATCCAGCCACCTACATCGGGTTGTTCGACCAGATTCGGGACCTGTTCTCGAAGACCCAGGAGGCCCGCGCGCGGGGCTACAAGCCCGGGCGGTTCTCGTTCAACGTGAAGGGCGGCCGCTGCGAGGTCTGCCGGGGCGACGGTCAGATCAAGATCGAGATGCACTTCCTGCCCGACGTCTACGTGCCCTGCGAGCAGTGCCACGGCAAGCGCTACAACCGCGAGACGCTCGAGGTGCGCTTCAAGGGCAAGACGATCGCCGACGTGCTCGAGATGCCGATCGAGGAGGCGCTCGAGTTCTTCGAGCACATCCCCAAGATCCGCAGGCGAGTGCAGACCCTCAACGACGTCGGCCTCGGCTACATGCGCCTGGGCCAGCCGGCGACGACGTTGTCCGGCGGGGAGGCGCAGCGGGTCAAGCTCGCCGCCGAGCTGGCCAAGGTGGCCACCGGCCGCACGATCTACATCCTCGATGAGCCCACCACCGGCCTGCACCTGGCTGACATCCAGCGCCTGCTCGAGGTGCTCGCGCGGCTCGTCGACGCCGGCAACTCGGTCGTGGTGATCGAGCACAACCTCGATGTCATCAAGGTCGCCGACCGGATCATCGACCTCGGCCCCGAGGGCGGCGAAGAGGGCGGCCGAGTCATCAGCGCGGGGACGCCGGAGCAGGTCGCCAGGTCGGCGGCCTCGGACACCGGCCGCTTTCTCAGTCAGATGCTGCCCGCCGCCTCCGCGCGCTCATCGCGCTCGACCGAGCCACGTCCCCGGCGGCGGAAGACCGCCGCGGCCGCGTAGCCGGCGCGGCCGCGTAGCCGCTGCGGCCGCGTAGCCGCTGCGGCCTCAGTCCGGTCACGCACCGCCGTAGGAGGACGGCGTCTGAATGCTCTGCTCGGCCGCGGCGATCTCCGCCAGCAGGGCCGACGGACTCGTCCCGCCGAGCACGCGCAGCCGGGGCAGCGCGAAGCGGTTGCTCTGCGGACTCGCCCAGCCCGGCACCACGGTGGTCGAGCCCGTATAGCCGGCAGCCTTGACCTCAGCGATCACCGTGGCGTCGTAGTGGCCCGACGGATAGCAGAACCAGTTGACCGGGACGCCGTAGCGGCGGCGGAGTGTCTGCCGGGCGCTGACCACCTGATCGTGCAGTTCGGCAGTGTCGAGCCGGATCAGGTCGGCATGGCTGATCCCCTGGGTGTCGAGCTCCCAGCCTGCCTTGATCAGGCCGCGCACCTGGAAGTCGGCGAGGCCGCCCTGTGAGATTGGCAGGCCGGTGAGCTGAATGTTCTCGACGCCCACCCAGCCCAGTCGCTGAAGCATCGGAAACGCGTTCGTGTACTGGGTGGCGTAGCCGTTGTCGAAGCTGAGAACGATCGGCTTTCCCGGTCCGAGAGGAACCCCGCGCGTCCAGTACGCCTCCAGCTGATCCATTGTCACGGCATGCCAGCCGGCCGACTTCAGCGCGCGCATCTGCGCGGCGAACTCGGGGGCGGGGACGTACAGGCCCGGGAAGGCGGCCCCCGCGGGGGGCACGTTGATCACGTGGTACATGAGAATCGGCACCGCGGCGATCCCCGGGGCCCCCGTGCCGCGTGCCGCGGCCCGTGCCGCCGACTTCCCGGTGCCGCCCGCGCTCTTCACCGCGTGCTTGGCGGCGAGCGCGCGGCCCGCGCCCGATCCGCCGCCCGAGCTACCGGAGCCGAGGGTGCCCATGGCGACCGCCACGACGATGACGACGATCAAGCCCGCAGCGATCAGCGCGGCGGTCACTATCCGTCGCCGCCGGCGCCGCTCGAGCTCCCGTTCGAAGGCGCGCTGCCGCCGCGGCGCGTCTCGGTCCACATAATTCACGGGCACGAAGGTATCGATCCGCGCTCACGAGCGTCCGGCCGACGCTGGGCTCCTGCGGGTGTCCGGTGATGCGGCAAGGCCCGGGGCGAGCTGCCGCACGGGAAGGGCGGCTGCGACAATCAGCGCCGTGTCCGACGCGGTGAGCGCCGCCCAGCTTCGCGTCTGGGTTCAAAAGTGGCGGTGGTACGAGCGCAACTCGCTGCCCTGGAACCGGGCCCAGATTCACTGGCATTTCATGCGTCGCGGTGCCTTCGTCCGCTGGCCCGTCCACGGCAACGTGCTCGAGGCGTTGCGCGACGGGCGGCTCGACGTGGGTGAGGGCACGCTGTTCGAACCCGGCGTGTGGATCACCGCGCCGGCTCCGGCGCGCGTCCGCATCGGTCGCGGCAGCTTCCTCAACCTCGGCGTGATGGTCGCCTCAGCCGAGCTCGTCGAGATCGGCGATCACTGCATGTTCGCCAATGGCTGCTTCATCACCGATTCGAGCCATCGCTTCGACGACCGCGAGCAGCCGGTCACCTGGCAGGGGTTCACCTCCAAAGGCCCGACCAGGATCGGCGACAACGTGTGGTGCGGTGCGAACGTCGTCATCACCACGGGCGTCACCATCGGGGAGCGGAGCGTGATCGGCGCCAACTCGGTGGTGACCCGGGATATCCCGCCCTTCTCGATCGCCGCCGGCGCCCCGGCCAAGGTGCTGCGGACGGTCGAGTACGGCTGATCTACGAGTTCTTAATGACGATGCCCTCGAGGATGTTGGCGACGCGCTCGGCGGCGTCGATCGCCTCCTCGAGGCGCTCGAACAGGTCCTTCCAGCGGATCACCACCATCGGGTCGATCCCGCCGTCGAACAGCGACGCGACGGCCTCCCGGGTGATTCGATCGCCCTCGTTCTCGAGACGGTTGATCTCCACCGTCTGCTGAGAGATGTCCCGGAAGCCTCGGAGCCGAGGGATGGCCTCGGCGATCTGCACGCACGCGGCCCGCAGCACGCGGGCCAGGCGGATCGACTGATCCATCGGCGCCTCGATCTTGTACAGGCCGAGGTAGTCGGACACCTCTTCGGTGAAATCGACGATGTCGTCGAGGGCCGAGGCGAGCGAGAGGATGTCCTCGCGGTCGATCGGCGTGACGAACGTGTGGTTCAGCCGGTCGATGATGTCGTGGGTGATCCGGTCACCCTCGTGCTCACATTCGCCGATCTCGCCTGCCAGGTCCTTGCTGTCCGGATAGTTCGACAGCAGGCGGTCGAGTAGGTCGGAGGCCTTCAGGACGTTCTTGCCCGCTTCCTCGAAGAGCTCGAAGTAGATCCGGTCGCGGGGAGCGAACACGTGCGCGAGGCGCGCCATGTCCGGGATGGTATTCAGCTGACGGGCCGCGCGGCCTCCAACCCGGCTCGGAACTGCTCGAGCTCATCGGCGTCGATCGAGTACACGTGCTCCGGCCCGGGGAAGGTGCCGCCGCGCACATCGGCCGCGTACTCGGCCACCCCGGCGACCATCTGCGCCTTGATCTCGCCGTAGCGCTTGGCGAACCGGGGCGCGTGCCCGTCGTAGATTCCGAGCAGGTCGTGGAAGACGAGGACCTGGCCGTCGGCCCCTGGACCGGCGCCGATGCCGATCACCGGGATCTCGAGCTGCCCGATGAGCAGGTCGGTCACAGCGGCGGGAATCGCTTCGAACACGATCGAGAAACAGCCCGCCACCTGCAGCGCGATCGCGTCGCGAGCCACCTGGAACGCCCGCTCGGCGCTTCGGCCCTGCGCCTTATAGCCGCCGAGGGCGGTGGCGGTCTGCGGGGTGAGGCCCACGTGACCCATCACCGGGATCCCGGCGTCGACGATCGCCTTCGCGCGCTGGACGCTGGTCCCGCCGCGCTCGAGCTTCACCGCATCGCAGCCCGCTTCCTTGATGAATCGCTGAGCGGTGGCGATCGCCTGCTCGTCCGAGCCCTCGTAGGAGCCGAACGGCAGGTCGCCGACGAGCAGCGGCGTCGAGCAGCCACGGCGCACGGCCGAGGCCAGCATCAGCATCTCATCGGTCGAGACCGGAACCGTCGAGGGGTAGCCGAGCACGGTCATCGCGCCCGAGTCGCCGACGAGCACGACGTCGACCCCGGCCGCCTCGGCGACCTGGGCTGACGGGTAGTCGTAGGCCGTGACCATCACAATCGGCTCATCGAGCCGCTTCTTCTCGGCCAGTCGCGGCAGGGTCATCGGCAGCGGCGCGTCGAGGCTGCCCGGGATCGGGATGTGGGGGGTGGCGGACATGTGCTCGTCTCCTTCAGGCGGCGGTTGGCGCCCCGAGCAGGGTCGCCACCTCGCTGTCGACTTGCAGGATGTGGTTGCGCGCATCCACGTGGACGACGCGCGGGTGGTAGTTCTCGAGTTCGTCGGGGTCGTAGCCGGCATAGGAGATGACGATGATCGTGTCGCCGCGGTGCACCAAGCGGGCGGCCGCGCCGTTGATCTTCATCTCTCCGGAGCCGGCCTCGCCGGCGATCGTGTAGGTCTCGAAGCGGGCACTGTTGTCGACGTCGACAACAGTGACCTGCTCGAACTCGCGGATGTCAGCTGCCTCGAGCAGTTCCGGGTCGATCGTGATCGAACCCACATAGTGCAGGTCGCAATCGGTGACCGTCGCTCGATGGATCTTCGATTTCAACATTGTTCGCTGCATGTCAGGGTCTCCCGCGTTCATGACTGCTCGCCGCAGTTGCCAGCCGGGCTCCACGCCGCGCAAAGCGCGGCGAACCACACCCCGAGCCGGATCCCGGCCGCGTGGGTGAGAGCAGGTGGTTGTCGATCAGTCGCGTCGAGCCGAGTCTGGCTGCGACCAGCATCAGCACGTCGCCGTGAACCGAGGTCACCGGCGCCAGCGTGTCGGCGTCGACCACCTCGAGATACTCAGGTTCGATTCCCTCGGCCGCGAGTTCGGTGCGAGCCGTCGCTATCAGCGTGGACGGCTCGCGGCTCCCGTCGGCGAGCGCGCGCTCGGCGGCCATCAGCCCCCGGTGCAGCGCCGTTGCCCGCCGCCGGTCGCCTGGGGAGAGATGGACGTTGCGGCTGGACATGGCCAGCCCATCCGCCTCGCGGACGGTGGGGCAGAGCCCGATCCGCACCGGGAGGTCGAGATCGCGGACGAGGCGCCGGATCACCGCTGCCTGCTGGGCGTCCTTCTGGCCGAAATACGCCACCTCGGGCATGACCATGTTGAAGAGCTTGCTCACCACGGTGGTGACCCCGTCGAAATGGGCGCGGCCGCGGTGCTCACCCTCGAGGCGCTCGGTGAGACCGCGGACCGAGACGGTGGTGGCGAATCCGCTCGGATAGACCTCCTCGACCGAGGGCGCGAACAGGCAGTCGACGCCGAGCTCGGCCGCCAGCGCGCCGTCCCGGCCCTCGTCGCGCGGATACGCGGACAGGTCGGTCGCCTCGTTGAACTGGGTCGGGTTGACGAAGAGCGAGACGACGACGACGTCGCATTCGCTGCGTGCGCGCCGGATCAGCGACAGATGGCCCTCGTGGAAGGCGCCCATCGTCGGGACCAGGCCGATCGAGTGGCCGGTGCGCCGGTACTCGGCCAGTTCGATGCGCAGGTCGGCGACTCGCCGTAGGGTCTTCATCCCGCCCGTCCCGTCAGAACCGGTGCCTCGCGGCCTGCGAGCTCGCGCGTGGCCTCCACGAGGGCATCGAACAGACTCAGCAGCTCGGGGGCGTGCGCCTCAATCGCCTCTCGCTGACGGATGACGGTCTGCTCATCCCCCCGTGCCACCGGACCCGTGAGCGCCCGCGAGGCACCTACGTGCGCCCAGTTGTCGACCGTCGCGCGGACCAGCGGGACGAGCAGCGCCCGCGGCACGCCCGCCTCGGCGGCCAGGCGCTCGGCGGCGGCCTCCACGGTGATGAGGAAGTTCGAGGCCATCGACGCGGCGGCGTGGTAGACGGCGCGATCGGGCTCGGCGATCTGGATCGCCTCAAGTCCGAGCGCCCCCGCCAAGTCTCCGGCCACGCGCAGGGCACGCGGCGTGCTGCCGGCGATCGTAGCCCCGGCACCGCTGAAACGTGCCCCCGCGGCGGTGACGGTCATGAGCGGATGCATCGAGAAGCCCTCGTGGGGGGCCAGCGCGTCGAGCGGGGTGGCGCCCGAGCAGTGACCGACCAGCCGCCCGGGCGCGATCCGCGCCGCGGCCGCCTCGATCTCTCTGTCGGGTACGCACAGCAGCACGGCGTCGGCTCCGGCTCCGGCGGCCCCTCGTCCGAGCGGCCCGATCACCTCGAACGTCCTGCCACCCGAGCGGACAGAGGACGAATCCGCGGCTTGGGCCAACGACTCCGCGAGCGCACGCCCGAGGTGACCCCGACCTACGATCGCGAGGCGGCTACAGAAGGGGGTGTCAGCGGAAGGTTCCCGTTCCAGTTCTCGCATCGGAGATACCGGTCGGTGGCGACGGCACTGGCCCTGCGGCGAGGTCCGCATAAACGTGACGGCCTCGTCAGGAATAATACCCCCAAGCACTCATTGGGGCACATCTGAAGCTGCGTGCTGGAAAAACCAGGTGATTGCGGGAAAAGCTCCGCTCATCCCGTTCGTCGGGCAGGACGCTGTCAGCCGCCGCCTCTAGCATCGAGGACGTGAGGAGCGCCACCGAGCGTCGCGAGTTGCTCAAGGCCGTCTACGAGGAGGCCCGCGGGTGCACTCGCTGCCCCTTGCACCAGACCCGGACGAACGTCGTGTTCGGCGCCGGCAACGCCGACGCCGACCTGATGTTCGTCGGCGAGGCGCCGGGAGCCAACGAGGATCGGATGGGCCTGCCGTTCGTCGGGCAGGCGGGGAAGCTGCTCGACAAGCTGCTCGGCGAGATCGGCCTCCAGCGCGGCAGCGTGTTCATCGCCAACGTGCTCAAATGCCGCCCGCCCCAGAACCGCGATCCCCATCCCAACGAGATCGAGTCCTGTCAGGACTACCTCCGACGCCAGGTCGATCTGATCGAGCCGACCGTCATCTGCACGCTGGGTAACTTTTCGACCAAGCTGCTGCGCGGCGACAGCACCGGGATCTCGCGCCTCCACGGCCGCGAGGAGGAGTTCGTAATCGGCTCGCGCGCAGTGCGCCTGTACCCGCTCTACCATCCCGCCGCGGCGCTCTACACGCCCAGCATGCAGCAGACGCTGCGGGAGGATTTTCAGCGCATCCCCGGTCTGCTGGAGCTCGGACCACCCCCGCAGCCGGCCCCGCCGGAGCCGATCCCCGAGGTCGAGGAGCTCCTGGCCGAGCCCGCGGCCCAACTCGGACTGTTCTGAGCGTCGGGGCGGGCGTTACGCGGATCAGCGTCGCAGTAGGTCGGCTCAGGCGAGCTCGGGCTTCGCCGTGGCCGCGGCTGGAGAGTCCCGGCGCAAAGCGAAGCCGAAGGCCACGACCGCGCCCACAGCCTGCACGGCCAGCACGGTGGCGGCAAAGCCCGAGGGCTGCTTGGGGCCCTGCACGAGAATGAACGGCTCGGCGAGTGCGACTAGTCCCAGCGGGACCAGGAACCACGTTCGCTTCAGCGCCAGCAGATACTGGATCGCCAGATAGGTCGCCGCCAGCACGGCGAAGGCCACGCCGAGCACCACCAGCGAGTCGGACGCCGTTGCTCGCTTGGCGCCGAAGGCCACGCTCAGCAGCAGGTGGGGGACGCCGGCGAAGATCAGCAGCACGGGAATCGCACACACGCCGATGATGGCCAATGCACGCATCAGCACGGGGCGGGTGTCCTCGCCGGCCGCACGTCGACGTGAGACCTCGGGGACGAGATAGAAACCGGCCCCGACGGCGACCCACACCAGCACCTTGGCGGCCACCGCCGTGGCGGCGTACGCGCTGGCGGTGTTCTTGTCGAACTGGTGCTTGGCCGCGATCAGGTCGATGTTCAGCAGGATGGCGAACACCGACAGGCCGGCGATCGGCGCCCAGGCGCGCTTGACGTGCGTCCACAGGTCGATGCGACTCGTGCCGTGGGCTTCCCGCGGGTTCCCGACGTGGAGGGTGATCTTTCGCCAGCAGTACACGGACATGACCACGAACGAGATCAGCGACCCCAGGTAGGCGCCGGTGACCCCGAGCCAGGTCGCGGCGAGAATGGCACCGCTGATCAGACGCACCGCCTGCTCGGCTACGAGGCTGATCCCGACCGATCGATAGTCGCCGACGCCCTGGAGGATGCCGCGCAGCAGCGAGAGCTCGAGCCACACGCATCCGGCCGGGATCCCGGCGGCTGCCGCCCAGCTGTACTGCTTGACGCCGACGGCGGCGGCGATCTGGCTCTGGAACAGGATCGAGACCACGGTCAGCACCGCAGTGACCCACACCATCGTCCGGGTCCACGACCTCACCGTGGCGAGCAGATCCGTTCCGACCCCGAGGTTTCCAAGCACGCCCTCGCGCGCGGTGGCCACCTGCATCGCCTGCCCCACGACGGCCAGGATCAGCACGTAGCTGACCAGCGCCCCGAGCGAGCCGTAGTCGTCGAGCAGCCGCGCGAACACGAACGTCGAGATGAGCGCCACGAAGTTGTTGACGATCATGGCTAGCGCGAGTCCGCTCGCCTTGGCGGTGTCAGACTGGCGCAGACCGGCGATCTTCGGCTCGTACCGACGCTTGAGTGCGGCGATGCGGCCGCCGCCGTTCTCGGTCACCTGCGTGGACATGCAGCCAACGAAGGTACCGAACCGAGCAGTCAATCGAGCTGCCGTGGATCGAGCGGGGGGCCGCTCACCGTCTCCTTCTCTACAGTTCCGCTCCACCGATGTCGCTCCTTCGATCCACGGTGATCTTCTTGGTCATCCTCGCGCTGCTCGCCTCGCCGGGCGTGGCTCAGGCAGCCTCGAGGCTGACCGCGACGCCGCCGGTGGCCCTGCCGAAGAGCGCGCCGGCGCCGGTCCCGGCTACGACAAGCTCTTCGCCCGGGTCCGCCTCGGGTCTGCCGCACACGGGCGACGATCTGGTCCTGCAGCTCGGGTTGGCGGCGGTGATGCTTGCCTCCGGCGGGCTGCTTCGGGGCCGGACGCCGCGGCCCGAGTAGGCGCCCACTCTCGCGCTCATGCCGCGCGTGCAGGAGACGACCGGACCGGCGGAGACCGAGGCGATCGCCGGCGAGCTCGCCGAGGGCCTGCGGCCAGGTGACGTGGTGCTCGTCGAGGGCGAGCTGGGGGCGGGGAAGACGACGTTCATCCGCGGCGCCTGCGGCGCGCTCGGCGTCACGGCGCAGGTGACAAGTCCCACCTTCACGATCGGGCAGCGCTATCGAGGGCCGGTCCCCGTCTCTCATCTCGACCTGTACCGGATCGCCGACCTCGGCGCCGAGGATCCGGATCTGCTCGCCGACTACCTGCGGCCGGAGGCGATCGTCTTCGTTGAATGGCCTGGCGGGGCGGAGCGGGAGATCGCCGCGCTCGCCCGGATCGCCCTCCGCGTCAAGCTCGAGCATGCCGGCGGCGACCGCCGCCGGGTGGAGATCCGGTGAGGATCCTCGCCTTCGACACCGCCACGCCGGCCACCGTGACCGCGCTATGCGACTTCTCCGCGGGCGGGATCCTCGCCGAGGCCCGACACGATCGGGCGGCTTGTGAGCGTCCCGCGCACGTCACCGAGTTGATGGCACAGATCGTCGACCTGCTGGAGCGAACCGGCACGTCCTGGACGGCGCTCGATCGCATTGCCGTCGGGGTGGGCCCTGGCACGTTCACCGGCCTGCGAATCGGAATCGCCACGGCGCGGGCGCTCGCGCAGGCCCATGGACTTCCGCTCGTCGCGGTCTCCACGCTCGAGTCGCTGGCCCTCGAGGCTCGCCGCAGCGGACCGAAGCGCGATGCCGTCGTCGCCGTGCTCGATGCCCGCCGCGGCGAGGCCTTCGCCGCCGCGTGGGCCTCGCCGTGGGACCTGCGAGGCCACGACGCCGCGCCGACAGTCGACGCCACGCCGGTTCTCGGCAAGCAACTCTGGCCGCCGGAGGCGCTGACCCCCGAGCGACTCGCGGCGCGCATTCCCCCGGGCTCGCTGGCGATCGGTGACGGCGCGGTAAAATTCCGGGACGTTCTCGAGGGCTCGGGGGCCTCCGTACCGCCGCCCGATTCGCAGCTCCACAGGGTCACCGCGGTCAGCCACTGCCGCCTCGCTCAGAGCCTGCCCGCGAGCACCCCGGACGAGGTCCTTCCGCACTACCTCCGCCTTCCTGACGCCGAGATCACCCGCCGCACCGCTCGAGACTCATGACCACCAAGAACGCCACGATCCGCTCGCTGTCCTACTCGGACCTCCCCCAGGTCATCGCGATCGAGCGTCGCTCGTTCCCGACTCCGTGGTCGCTGGCGATGTTCGTGCTCGAGCTCTCCAAGCCCTCGGGCGTCTGCCTGACCGCGGTCGAGCGCGCTGAGCCGGCGAGGGCCGTGGCCGGGGATGGCAACCGGCCCGCCCGCGCGCGGCGTGAGAAGGTGGTCGGATACCTGGTCTGCTCTCGCTACGACCAGGTCTTTCACCTGATGAACATCGCAGTGGACCCCTCGACGCGGCGCCGCGGCCTTGGCGCGGCGCTGCTCCAGGCGATGATCGCGCGGGCTGGGGAGGACGAGGCGTACACGCTCGAGGTTCGCACCTCGAATGCTCCGGCGATCGCCCTCTACGAACGGTTCGGCTTCCGCTCGGTCGGCACGCGGCCGCGCTACTACGTGGACACCGGCGAGGACGCGATGATCATGTGGCGGACCACCGAGATCGCCTCGGACTCCGGAGCGCACGGCTGATGGCGCAGGACGCCGTGATCCTGGCGCTGGAGACGAGCTGCGACGACACGTGCGCCGCGGTGGTGGGCGCCTCCGGCGAGATCCGTTCCAACGTGATCTCCTCTCAGGGGATCCACGACCGGTACGGCGGTGTCGTGCCGGAGGTCGCCTCCCGTCACCACCTGGAGCTGATCGGAGCCGTGCTCGACGAGGCTCTCAGGCAGGCCGGCACCTCGCTGCCGGAGGTGAGCTTGGTTGCCGTGACGAGCGGGCCGGGCCTCGTCGGCGCGCTGCTCGTCGGCGTGTCCACGGCCAAGGCGCTCGCGGCGGCCCACCGGTTGCCGCTCGCCGCGGTGGACCACCTCCATGGCCATGTCGCCGCCAGCTTCCTTTCCCCCGAGCCGTTCGAGCCGCCGTTCGTCAGCCTGATCGCCAGCGGCGGTCACACACTGCTGGCCCGGGTCCGCGACCACGGTCCCGCCTTCGAGGTGCTCGGCCAGACGCTCGACGATGCCGCCGGCGAGGCGTTCGACAAGGGAGCGCGGATGCTCGGCCTCGGCTATCCGGGCGGCGCCGCGCTCGAGCGCCTGGCCTCCGAGGGCGATGCCGAGGCATTCTCGTTCCCGGTCGCCGCTCGCTTGCCCGGCCTCGATTTCTCCTTCGCCGGGCTCAAGACCGCGCTGCTCTACCGCACGCGAGAGCTCGGGCCCGAGGAGAGCGAGCGCCGAGCCGCCGACCTGGCCGCCTCCTATCAGCACGCGATCGTCGAATCGCTCGCCCTGCGTGTCGAGCGGGCCTTGCTGCAGACCGGGCTCGAGCGCCTGGCCATCGGCGGCGGCGTGGCCGCGAACTCGCCGCTGCGTGAGCGACTGAGCCGGATCGGGGTCGAGGTCGACATCCCCCCGCGCGAGCTATGCACCGACAACGCCGCGATGATCGCCAGCGCCGCTCGCTACGTCCGGGCGCAGGCGTTCCCGGAGTATCTCAGGCTCGATGTCTACGCGAGCGGGGAACGGGCGCTGGCCGCGTGAGCGCCGTCGTGACGCTGTACGGCCGGCCCGGCTGCTGCTTGTGCGACGACGCGCGCGAGCTGCTGCTCCGTGTCCGTGACCGTCGTCCGTTCACCCTCGTCGAACTGGACATCGAGCAGGACCCCGAGCTCCATCGCCGGTATCTCGAGCGGATTCCCGTGGTCGAGGTGGATGGGGTGCCGGAGTTCGAGTTCTTCGTCGACGAGGCCCGCCTCGAGGCGATGCTCTCCAAGTCCCGGCCTTCAAAGGCCCACCTGTAGAGTTGCGCGTCGGATGAGCTACACGGTCGGCCGCGGTACCGAAAGCGCTCAGCTGGACGTCGATAAGCCTGGGGAGAAGCTCTCGCTCGGCGTGGCGGCCCGTCTGTCGCGCTACCTGCAGGTTCTCACGCAGGCCCGCAAGATGGGCAAGGAGACCATCTCCTCTCAGGAGCTGGCCGACTACACGCACGTGAACTCGACCCAGATCCGTCGCGACCTGTCCGGATTCGGCAAGTTCGGCAAGCGGGGCGTGGGCTACAACGTCGAGTCGCTGGTGACACAGATCCGCAAGATCCTGCGCACCTCCGGGCAGCACAACATCGCGCTGTTCGGCGCCGGCCATCTCGGCATCGCCATCGCCACATCGGACATCTTCGGCGACCACGGCTTCCGTGTCGTGGCCGTGTTCGACGTCGATGAGGACAAGGTCGGCACCGAGATCGGCAGCCTGACCGTTCGCCACAACAGCGAGCTGCGCGAGGTGATCGAGGACCAGGACATCGTCGTGGCCGTACTCGCGGTGCCCTCGGGCGCCGCCCAGCGTGTGGCCAACGATCTCGTCGACGCCGGAGTGAAGATCATCTTCAACTACTCCGACGCGCTGCTCCAGGTCCCGCCAGAGGTCACCGTCCACACCTCGAGCCCCGCTGTCGACCTGCTCTACGCGCTCTACTTCTACCTGACCTAAGGTTCCGCGACCGTGGACCTCGACCTCACAGCCGCGCACGCGGCCTTCGAAGCTTCGACCGACTTCACCGTCGGCCTCGAGGAGGAGTTCGCCCTGCTCGATCCGGCCGACCTCGGCCTCACCCCCCGGTTCGAGGAGGTCATCGCTGCCGCCGCCGATGACGAGGTGCTGTCCGGCTCGATCGCCGGAGAGCTGATCTCCTCGGAAATCGAGATCCGCTCGGGGCGCGGCGATGACTTCGCCGCGGCCGTGCTGGCGCAGCGCGATCATCGCCGCCGCCTGTTCGCACTGGCCGATCGACTCGGGGTCGGTCTCGGCTCCACGGCAACGCACCCGTGGTCGGACTACCGCGAGCAGAAGATCATCCAGACCGAGCACTATCGCCGGGTCGAAGAGGGTCTCAAGTACGTGGCCTGGCGCAACAACACCTTCTCGCTGCACGTCCACGTCGGGATACGGGGCGCCGACCGAGCCGTGCTGATCTGCGACCGGCTCCGACCGGTGCTGCCGCTGCTGCTGGCGATCTCCGCCGACTCGCCCTTCCTCGACGGTCGTGACTCGGGCCTGCACAGCGCACGCACCCAGACGTTCACCCGGAGCTTCCCCCGCTGCGGGATCCCCGATCCGTTCGGCAGCTGGGACGCCCTCGCCCAGTACATCGATTTCCTCATCCGGACCCGCTCAATCGTCGAATACACGCAGGTGTGGTGGTCGGTGCGACCCCATTTCTACTTCGGCACCGTCGAGGTGCGGATCTGCGATGCCCAGGCCACGGCCGCCGAATCCGAGGGGGTGGCCGGGCTGATCGTGGCCTGCGTGGCCCAGGCCGCGCGTGACCTCGACGAGGGGGTCCCGTTCACCGACCTTCCCGGCCGCCTGATCGAGGAGAACATGTGGCGGGCGATCCGCTACGGCCTCGACGGTGAGATGCTCGACCTCGAGACCGGCGAGCCGTTGCCCGCGGCCGCGGGACTCGAGCGGCTTCTGCAATGGTCGGCACCCGTCCGGGCCGAGCTGGGGATCGAGGTCTCGCTGCCGGACCTCAATGGGGCCCAGCGCCAGCGCCGGATGGTGGAGGCGGGGCTGCCGATCAGCGAGATCTACGCCACCGTGGTCGATGACACTCGCGAAACGTATTCTGCAAGCTCTCAGCGAGGTGCGGAGGTAAGAAGATGAGCAGTCCGGGAGACCCGTCGGCCGCCGGCGGCCAGCCCACCGAGGAGGAGCTGCGCGCTGCCTATGAGGCCGAGATCAAGAAGATCCGAGTCGAACAGGTGCTGCTCGAGCACGTGGTGACGCTGATCAACCTTGGCATGCGGCGCACGGGCCTGACCCCGGGCACCGAGAGCGAGCGCGACCTCGAGCAGGTCCGGCTCGCGATCGAGGGCGTGCGTGGTCTCCTGCCGGTCGTCGAGCAGGCCGCGCCGGCGCAGGCGCGGCCGATCCGCGACGCCCTGTCGCAGCTACAGATGGCGTTTGTGAGGATCGGTGGCAGCGGGCGGGCCGGCGAGGCCCAGCCGGCAGCGGCCGGTGCCCCGCCGCCGCCGGGCAGTCCGGGTGCCCCGCCACGGCCGGGCCCGGGTGGCCCGCACCCCGGGGACCCGGGCGCCGCGTCACCCGGTGGGACGCACCCCGGCGGCGAGCCGCAGCCAGGTGGCGAGACCCAGCCTGGCGAGGGTCAGCCGGGACCGGCGCAGCGCAGCGGGCGTCTCTGGGTCCCGGGGCAGTAAAGCCCCGCCGCAGAGCGTTTCGCCGCCGCTCCCGCTAGACTCGGCTCGTCAATTCATGGGCCTCCGCTCGATGCACCGGGTGGCGGCCCATTGCCGTTGTTTGGCTGCGCGTCGCGCGCCTCCTTTCGATTCCCAGAGCTTCCGGAGGATCCTTCTTGACTAGCTTTCTGACGCAACACGGCGTCCTTGTTGCGCTCGTGTGCGCGGGCTGCGCGCTCGTGTACGGGGCCGTCACCTCGAGGGCGCTGCTCGCGCTGCCCGCCGGCAACGAGCGCATGCGCGCGATCTCGGCCGCCGTCCAGGAGGGCGCCACCGCCTACCTCAACCGGCAGTACACGACGATCGCGGGGGTCGGCGTGATCCTGTTCATCGTTCTGATCCCGCTGCAGAACATCCGGGTGGCGATCGGCTTCCTGATCGGCGGTGTCCTCTCGGCCTCCGCCGGCTACATCGGCATGAACGTTTCGGTGCGCGCCAACGCGCGCGTGGCCGAGTCCGCCCGTGGCGGTATCTCTCCCGCCCTCGCCGTGGCCTTCCGCGGCGGCGCGGTTACCGGTCTGCTGGTGGTCGGCCTCGCCCTGCTCGGCGTTGCCGGCTACTACGGCATCCTCACCTGGATCCTCGGCGAGAGCTCTCGCCATGCGGTCGACGCCCTGATCGGCCTCGGCTTCGGTGGCTCGCTGATCTCGGTCTTCGCCCGACTGGGCGGCGGCATCTTCACCAAGGCGGCCGACGTGGGCGCCGACCTGGTCGGCAAGATCGAGGCCGGCATCCCCGAGGACGATCCGCGCAACCCGGCGGTGATCGCGGACAACGTCGGCGACAACGTCGGCGACTGCGCCGGCATGGCCGCGGACCTGTTCGAGACCTACGCGGTCACCGCGGTGGCCGTGATGCTGCTCGGCGTGCTTCTGTTCCGCCAGCAGTCCGCGGTCGCCCTCTACCCCCTCGTGCTCGGTGCCGTGTCGATCATCGCCTCGATCATCGGCACCTTCGCCGTCCGGTCCAAGAGCGGCAACGTCGAGCGCGCGCTCTACCAGGGCCTGGTCCTGTCCGGAGGCCTGGCCGCGCTGGCCTTCCTCCCGATCACCTACTGGATGATGAAGAACCTCACCCTGAAGGCCGTCACGGTGCACGCCGCGTCGGTGACCGGCGGCCAGGGGTCGATCACGGCGGTGGCCGTCCATCCGACGGCCGCCCCGCACTGGTGGAAGTTCTACCTGTGCGCGCTGATCGGAATCGCCGTCACGGCGTTCCTGTTCGTGATCACCGACTACTTCACCTCGACGCGGTTCGCGCCGGTGAAGAGCACCGCGCGCGCGTCACAGACCGGCCACGCCACGAACATCATCCAGGGCCTCGCCCAGGGCTTTCAGTCGACGGCGCCGCCGGCGATCGTGATCGCCCTCGGCATCCTCGGCGCCTGGAAGCTGGCCGGCGGCGGCAGCGACGGGATCTACGGCATCGGCGTGGCGGTGATGGCGCAGCTGTCGCTGACCGGGCTGATCGTCGCTCTCGACGCCTTCGGCCCGATCACCGACAATGCCGGCGGCATCGCCGAGATGGCGGACCTGCCGGAAGAGGTGCGCAACGTCACCGATCCGCTCGACGCGGTCGGCAACACCACCAAGGCCGTGACGAAGGGATACGCGATCGGCTCGGCCGCACTCGCCGCACTGGTCCTCTTCAATGCGTTCCAGCGCGAGTTGCCGAAGGCGTACGACTTCGCCATCGGTTACCCGCCCGTGCTGATCGGGCTGCTGCTCGGCGGCATGATGGTCTACCTGTTCGCGTCACTGGCCATGGAGGCCGTCGGGCGCGCCGGCGGTGCCGTGGTCGAGGAGGTCCGGCGCCAGTTCCGCGAGAAGCCGGGGATCATGGAGGGAACCGATCAGCCCGAGTACGGTGCCGCGGTCGCCCTGGTGACCCGAGCCGCCCAGCGCGAGATGATCCTCCCGTCGCTGATCCCGATCCTCATCCCGCTGATCGTCGGCCTGATCAGTGTCGAGGCCCTTGGCGGTCTGCTGATGGGCGTGATCGTGGTCGGCCTGTTCATGGCCATCTCGATGACCTCGGGCGGCGGTGCCTGGGACAACGCCAAGAAGCTGATCGAGGACGGCGCCTTCGGCGGCAAGGGCTCCGAGGCCCACGCCGCTGCCGTCACCGGCGACACGGTCGGCGATCCGTACAAGGACACCGCCGGCCCAGCGATCAACCCGATGATCAAGGTCGCCAACATCGTGGCCTTGTTGATCATCCCGCTCATCACGTAGCTCCGTTTGGCACCCCATCTGGGGGACGGGCTCACAATGGGTGGATGAGCTGCCTGCGCGGCCCGCGCGAGTCCCCCGGACGGCGCACCCAACTCCGCGGTCCTCGTGCGCGATCGGGCCACGGGCCCAGGGCGGCCACGCCTGCACACGAGCGCGCAGCCGTCTAGAGTCCAGCCCATGTTCATCCTGATCGTTGGTTCAGGTCGAGTCGGGTCGGCGGTCGCCAAGCGAGCGCTCGACGCAGGACATGAGGTTTCCGTCATGGACAGCGACCCGCTGTCCCATGAGCGGCTCGACAAGGACCAGACCGTGACGTGGGAGGACTCCGGCGGAAGGTTCACAGTCGGCACCGCCCTGGAGATCGACGGGCTGATCGAGGCCGGGATCGAGCAGGCCGACGTATTCCTGGCCGCCACCAGCGGCGACAACACCAACCTGGTGATCGCGCAGATCGCCCAGCGGCGCTTCAACGTCCCGCGCGTCGTCGTCCGGGTGGCCGATCCCGGACGGGCGGCGTGGTACGCGGAGCAGGGGCTGCTCACCATCTGTCCGACTCAGCAGGCGATCGATCAGGCCGAGCGCCTGGTGCTGGCATAGCCATGTCTGCCGAAGCCGTCTACGTGATCATCGCCGGCGCCGGCAAGGTGGGCTGGAACCTCGCGCGCGAGCTGATCGCCAAGGATCGCGAGGTGACGCTGATCGAGTCCGACCACGGCCGCTACCGCGTCGTGGCCGAGGAGCTCGAGCACGCCGTCCAGTACGGCGACGCAACCGAGCTGTGGGTGCTCGAGCGCGCCGGCATCCAGCGCGCAGACCTCGTCATCGCGGTCACCGGCGACGACGAGGACAACATCCTCATCTGCCAGGTGGCCAAGGAGCGCTACGGCTGCCAGCGCATCGTCGCCCGCGTCAACAATCCGCGCAACCTCCAGCACTTCAAGCTGCTGGGGATCCAGCCGGCCGTGTCCGCCACCGACCTGATCCTCCGGCTGATCGAGCATGAGGTGCCCGAGTACGGGCTCATCCAGCTGCTCGCGCTCGAGGAGGAGCACCTTGAGATCATCGAGCTCGAGGTGGGGCATGGGGCGCCTGCCGCCGGCTGCCGGGTGCAGGACGTCAACCTTCCGGACGGCTCACTGATCATCTCGGTGCTGCGCGGCGGCGCCGGCTTCGTCCCCAAGGCCGACTCGGTGATCCAGGCCGGCGACCAGGTGCTGCTGATCCTCGACCCCGGCCTCGAGGGCGATATCACCCCGCAGTTCGCCCCGAACGGTGCCGGCGGCTGAGCCCCCGGTGGCCGACCGTCACGTCGACTTCCTGCTGATCGGCGGCGGACTGGCCGCGGGAAACTGCGCCCGCTGGCTGCGGGAATCGGGCGCCGAAGGGTCGATCCTGCTCGTGGGCAGAGAGCCCGATCTGCCCTACAACCGGCCGCCGTGCTCGAAGGGCTACCTGCAGGGCAAGGAGTCGCGCGGAGAGACGCTGTTCCGCCCCGCCGAGTTCTTCCTCGAGCAGCAGATCGATGTGCTCACGCGCGTCTCGGCGATGAAGCTCGACACCGAAGACCGGACGGCCACGCTGTCGAACAAGCAGGTCATCAGCTTCTCCAAGGCACTGCTGGCGACGGGCGCCAACGTGAGCCGGCTGAACGTGCCGGGCTGCGAGCTCGACGGGATCCACTACCTACGGACGCTCGGCAACAGCGACACCATCCGCTCCGACGCGGCCGGGAAGCGGGTGGTGCTGATCGGCGGCTCCTACATCGCCAGTGAGGTCGCGGCGTCGCTCACCGAGCTCGGCTCCACCTGCACGATGGTCATGATCGAGCCGGTCGTTCTCAGCCGCGGCTTCGGCGAGCAGGCTGGCCGCTTCTTCCAGGACCGACTCGGGGAGCATGGGATCACCGTCCACGGCGGCCAGGAGCTCGACCGCTTCGAGGGGGCTGACGGGCGGGTCACCAAGGTGGTGACCAAGTCCGGGCTCGAGCTGGAGGCCGACGCCGTGGTGCTCGGCACCGGGGCGAAGCCCGATGTGATGCTCGCCCGCGCCGCCGGACTGAAGCTGGGGGAGAGCGGCGGGATCAAGGTCAGCTCCCGCCTCGAAACCTCGGTGCCGGGGATCTTCGCCGCCGGCGACGTGGCGGAGTACGACAGCGTCGTCCACGGCGGGTGCCCGCTGCGCATCGAGCACTGGGACGTGGCGTTCAGCCAGGGAAAGTACGCGGCGCTGAACATGGTCGGCCGCGACGCGCGCTACGACGTTGTGCCCTACTTCTTCTCCGACCTCTCCGACTGGGCCTCGCTCGAGTACGTCGGCCCGGCGGCGGACTGGGACCGCGAGCTCGTCCGCGGGTCGTTGCCCGAGGGAAGGTTCAGCATCTGGTACCTCAAGGACGGCCGCGTCGCCGCCGCGCTGTCGGTCGACCGGTCGTCTGATCTCGCGCATGCCCGCCGGCTGATCTCCGATGGCACCGAGCTCGGCGGCCGGGCTGACATGCTCGCCGATCTCTCGACCGACCTGGCCGAGCTCTAGTTGCGTTCGTCGGGCGGGCGCGGCTCCGGCCGCGGTGGCGCCCCGAACGCCCCCGACGGACGAGGTGGCGGCTCGGCGGGGCGTGGTGACCCGTCCGAGGGTTGTGGCGGCGCATCGGACGCCGGGTCGGGCGCCCCGGACCGTGTCCGCCGCGTACCGCCCCCGCCCGGCAGCCGGTCCACCAGCCGGCCGAAGCGGTCGATCGCGCCCTCCAGCGGCGTCGCCATCTCGAGCGCCCGCTCGAACGTCGGCATCACCGCGATCAGCTCCGCGCCGGTCTCGATCACCTCGCCCGCCCGGTCGACGATCTCGCCACCGCGATAATCGATCCGCCCGCCGAGGTCGCGCATCTCGAGACCGAGCTCGACCAGCTCCGCCGCGCGACGATCCAGCCGCTCGCCGAGGGTCATGAACGCCTGCGCCCGCATATCGAGCCGCTCGGCGATCTCGAGCACCTGTCGTCCGATCGCCGCGATCTCCTCGCCGAGCTCGAGGATCCGATCGAGCTGTGCCGGCGCCGAGCGGGCTACCCGCGCCACCGCGCCGAGGTCGGTGACGATCCGGTTCACCACGACGTGGGGGGCTTCGATGGGGAGGCCGAGGAGGCGCAGTGCCAGAGCACACTAGCTCAGCTCTACTCGTTGCGTCCGCGGCCATTCCGACCCGCGAAGTTGTCGGTCTGGCTGTGGCAGTTCCGGCACAGGAGCTGAAGGTTCTCCAGACGATTGTCGTGCCGGTCACCGTTGATGTGGTGCAGGGCGACGGTCAGTGGCCGGCCGCGCCACTCAGCGAGCCCGCACCGCTCGCAACGGCTCTCCTTGAGCCGCGGACTGACCTCCTCGGTTGGTAGCGGACCCGGCTCGGCCGGAGCGACGGCGAGGCGGGCGACGTGGTAGCTGACGGTCGTCACTGCGAGGTCCAACCGGCGGGCAATCTCAGGTTGCCGATACCTGCCTCATGCAGCCTACGGATGGCTTCACGCGTTGATGACACGAACATATGTTCGCATTCGGTGCGGACGGAACTGACCTATACTCAGGCACCGATCAGAGGTCTACCTCGAGTCTCTGGGGAATGGTGTAATGGCAGCACGCGACGCTCTGGACGTCGAAGTTGGGGTTCGAGTCCCTGTTCCCCAGTTGCACGTCGACTCGGCCTGAGCCGCCCTCGCCCGGCCTCAGCTCGGGTCGACGAACTCGGCCGGCTGCTTCGTGACCCCGGCGGTCACAGCGGCAATCTGGTTGGGCGAGCCGATCAGCCCGAGCTGCAGCTTTGCCTCAAGCGCCAGCGTCTCCTGGGCATCGCCCGTCCACGCCTCGTCGAACAGCCGCTTGGCGCCTCGCACCGCGTCGGGCGACTTGCCGGCGATCTCGGCGGCAAGCGCTCGCGCCGCGGCAAGTGGGTCGGCCTCGACCCGGGTGACGACGTCGAGCTCGTCGGCCTCGACGCCGCTCAGCACGCGGCCGGTGTAGGTCAGCTCCTTGGCCACATCGATACCGACGAGCCGGGGGAGGGTCCGAGTGATCGACATGTCCGGGATCAGTCCCCACTTGATCTCCATCACCGAGAGGCGCGCGTCGGCGGTGGCCAGCCGGATGTCGGCGGCGAGTGCGATCTGTAGCCCGCCGCCAAGGCAGTTGCCGTGGATCGCCGCGATCACCGGCACCGGCACGCGGACCCAGTCGTAGGCGGCGCGCTGGAACCAGTTGGGCACCTCGCCGCGGAGCGGGTCGGTGAGGCCGTTGGTCCCCTGCTCGGAGCCCAACACGCCCATGACGTCGAGACCGGAGCAGAAGCTCGGACCGGCGCCATGAAGCACGACGGCACGGACGCCAGGCTCGCCCATCAGCCGCTCGGCCGCCTCGATGATGCCCTCGAACATCGGCACGTCGAGGGCGTTGTGCTTCTCGGGCCGGGTGAGGGTGACCACGGCGACGTGGTCGTCGACCTCGATCTGGACGCGCTGCTCGCTCACGTGGAGCGGAAGCCTAGCCGCCGCCCGGCGCCTGCGCGGGCTCGACCCGGTCGCCGACGCGGACGCGGCCTTCCCGAACCACCTCGCCGTGGACGCCGAACGGAAGCGGCTCGGTCGTGCCGAGGTTGCGCCGGTAAGCACCGAGGATGTCGAGCGTCGGCAGGTCGATCTCGCCGGTGTCCGGGTCGCGGCTCGTGATCAGGCACCGTCCGACGTGGCCGTGGAAGCGCAACGAGGCCTCGCCGACGCTCACGGTCCGCCCGACCCAACCGTCCTCCTCATGCGGGCCGATGCCGTCGACCTCGATCGTCATCCGGAAACGCCGCGGGTCGACGTCGTCCTCCCCTGCCTCCTGGGCGAGGCGCGACAGCGACGCACGGGAGATCAGCGTGGCGGCGCCGTGCTCCCCGCGGTCGATCGCGCCGGGCGACTCGAGCAGTCGCAGCGGCTGGCCCACGAAGTCGCTCAGGGCCCGCGCGAACGGTCCATCGACCAGACGACCCTCGCGCGTGGCGGAGGAGAACCGCGCGGTGAGCGGCTTACCGAGCTCGGCCTCGGCATCGACGACGGTTCCGTCGGGGAAGCTCAGGGCCAGCCGCCGTGAGTCGGGCGAGAACTCGGCCCTCACGGTGTTGAGCTCGCCGAGCAGCTTGCTGTTGAGCGTGCGGTTGCGCTCGTCGATGATGATGAAGCGACGGTCGCCCTCCGCGCCGGCGCGACGAAGGTCGAGCTCCTCCACCTCGTGCAGGTGCGTTCCCTTTACGGGCGTCGTCGTCAAACGTGTGACGGTGATCGACATCTAGGCGGCGGCCTGCTCGGCCCAGTCGCGATACAGCTGCCAGTAGCGGCCGTGCTCCTCGAGCAGCTCATCGTGCGTGCCCTGCTCGATCACCCGTCCGTGCTCGAGCACGATGATTCGCCCGGCGTGGCGGATCGTTGACAGCCGGTGGGCGATAACGATCGCGGTGCGGCCCGCGACGAGCCGGCGCAGGCCCTCCTCGATCAGGGTCTCGGTGTGCACGTCGACGTTCGAGGTCGCCTCGTCGAGGACGAGGATCCGCGGGTCCGCGACGAGCGCTCGGGCGAAGGCCAACAGCTGTCGCTGGCCAGCCGAGAGCTGCACCCCGCGCTCACCGACCTGGGTGTCGTAGCCGTGCTCGAGCGCCTCGATGAAAGCGGCGGCGCCGACCGCGCGGGACGCGGCGGCGATTTCCTCGTCGCTGGCGTCGGGCCGGCCGAAGGCGATGTTCTCGCGCACCGTCCCGCTGAACAGGAAGCCCTCCTGGGGCACGATCCCCATCTGCGAGCGCAGCGACCTGGCTGCCACGTGCCGAAGGTCGTGACCGTCTACGAGCACACTGCCATCGGTGGGGTCGTAGAACCGGGCCACGAGCTTGGCGAACGTCGACTTGCCGGCTCCTGTCGAGCCGACAAGGGCCACCGTCTGCCCCGGCGGGATCACCAGGTCAAGGTCGCGCAGCGCCCAGGCGTCGTCCTCCTCGTTGCCGTAGCGGAAGGAGACCTCGTCAAAGCGCAGCTCGCCCCGGATCTGCGACAGCTCGACGGCGTCGGGCGCGTCCACGAGGTCGGGCTTCTCGTCCAGCAGCTCAAAGATCTTGTCGAGCGCCGCCATGCCCGACTGGTAGGTGGTGTAAAGCTGCGAGAGCTGCTGGATCGGGTCGAAGAAGTTGTTGAGCGCGGCGATGAACGCGAACACGATGCCCGTCGACGTGTGACCGTTGATTGCCTCGATGCCACCCACGACAAGGATCTCGACCGTGACGAGGGCGGACAGCAACTCCACGGCGGGGAAGTAGGCCGCGTTCAGGCGCACCGTCTTCATGTTCGCCTCGCGGTTGTCCTCGTTGAGCTCGTGGAAGCGCGCCAGATGGCGTGGCTCCTGACCGAACGCCCGGACGACCCGAATCCCGGACAGCGTCTCCTGCAGGTAGCCGGTGATCGACGCGATCTTCTCGCGGGTCAGGCGATAGGCGTCCGCCGAGGCGATCCGGAAGAGCACGCCGCCGATTGCCAGCAGTGGCAGGGCGAGGAAGGTGAGCAGCGCGAGGTGGGGGTCCATCACGAACAGGATCACGACCACGCCGATAAGGGTCAGCCCGGACTGGAACAGCGTCGCCATCCCGTCCTCGACGAGCTGGTCGAGCGCCTCGACGTCGTTGGTGAGCCGCGAGATGATCACGCCCGCGCGGTTGCGGGAGTAGAAGCTGATCGACAGCGACTGCAGGTGTGCGAACAGTCGCGCGCGCAGGTCCTGCAGCGCCCGTTGGCCGACCCAGCCGACGAGGTATGTCTGCGCCCAGGAGGCAACTGCGTACAGCACCGCCGAGGCCAGGAACGCGGCGACGACGAGGTTCAGGGTCTGGACGTCGTGACGCTTGATGCCCTGGTCGATGGCCAGCGCCGCGAGCGGAGCCGGGGCGAGCGCCGCCGCGGTGGCCAGCACGAGTGAGATGAACATCGCCAGTACGCGCCAGCGGTAGGGGGCGAGCAGCTCGGCGAGACCGCGGAGCTTGCGGCCGCGCCCGCTGGTCTCGGCCAGGCGGCGGCGGATGTCGCTTGAGCGGGCGCTGATCGCGCTCATAGTCCCGCCACCTCCCGCTCGAGCGGTGCCTCGGTCAAGAACACCTGATCGGGCATGCCCTTCTCGACGATCTCGCGATACAGGTCCGATTCGCTCAGCAGCTGCTCATGCGTGCCCTGCGCCGCGACGCGGCCGTCCTCGAGCACGAGGATCTCGTCGGCCAGCGCGATCGTCGAGAGGCGGTGGGCGATGATGATCGTGGTGCGCCCGGCCATCACTTCGCGCAGGGCCAGCTTGATCTCCTGCTCCGTGGACGCGTCGACCGAGGAGGTCGCGTCGTCGAGGATGAGAATCCGCGGGTCGGCCAGGATCGCCCGGGCGATCGCGATCCGCTGCCGCTGGCCGCCGGAGACGGTGAGCCCGCGCTCCCCGATCCGCGTGTCGTAGCCCTGCGGCAGGTCCTCGATGAAGCTCGCGGCCTGAGCGGCACGCGCGGCCCGTTCGACCTCGGCGCGGGTGGCGTCCGGCCGCGCATAGGCGATGTTGTCGTGGACGGTGGCAGAGAACAGGAAGGGGTCGTCATTGACGACGGCGATCGCGTGCCGGAGGCTGACGAGGTCGACCGACCGGACGTCGGCGCCGTCGATCGAGACGCTGCCCGTGTTGACGTCGTAGAGCCTGGGCAGCAGCGACACGAGCGCGCTCTTGCCCGATCCCATGGCGCCGACCAGCGCGAGGGTCCGCCCGGCCTCGACCTCGAAATTGATGTCGCTGAGCGCCGGCCGCGGCGAACCCTCGAAGGTCAGACCGGCGTCGTGGAGCACGACCCGGCCGGGACCGTCGGGTAGGGCGGGGGCGTCGTGCGGACTGGTGATCCTCGGGGCGCGGTCGAGCACCTGGAAGATCCGCGCGCCCGATGCGGTGGCCCGCTGAGCGGCGCCCAGCATGTAGCCGAGCGTCCGCATCGGCGAGATCAGCATCAGCAGGTACGCGTAGAACGCCGTGAACGCGCCGAGCGTGAGCGTGTGATCGATCACCTGGCGGCCGCCGACGAGCAGGATGAGCGCCAGCCCGAGGTTCGGCAGGAACGAGATCATCGGCCCGTAGAAGGCCTGGATCCGGGTCGCGACCATCTGCTGGTCGAAGACGCGCTGGATCGAGTGACGGAAGCGATCGAGCTGCCGCTCCTCCTGGGCGAACGCCTTGACGACGCGGACGCCGCCGATGTTCTCGTCCGCGTCGGCGGTGAGCTCGGCGATCCGCTGCTGCGCCTCCTGCAAGGCCGGCCGTGAGCGCTTGCCGTAGCGCTGCGCGATCAGCACCACGAACGGGACCGGAGCGAGCGCCAGCGCCGCCAGGCCCGGCTGCAGGGCGAACATGGCGATCCCGGCCAGCACGATCGTCAGGAGTGACTGGGCGATGAAGATCAGCCCGTAGCCCAGGAAGAAGCGGACGGCCTGCAGATCGACCGTTGCCCGCGACATCAGCTGGCCGGTCTGCTGGCGGTCGAAGAACGACAGCTCGAGCTCCTGTAGGCGGCCGTAGAGCATGTTGCGCAGGTCGAACTCGACGCCCAGCGAAACCCTGCCGGCGACCAGGCGGCGAGCTACGCTGAAGACGAGGCGTCCCAGGCCGGCGATCCCGATCGCGATCGCCCACATCACCAGGGTGTGCTGGTGATGGATGCGGATCGAGTCGATCGCGCGGCCGGTGAGGTAGGGGATGAGAACGGTCATCCCCATCGCGCCGAACGCCAGCCCGAACGAGGCGGCAACCGGCAGGCGATACGGTCGGAGGAAGCCGAGCAGTCGCCTGAAAGTCGTCATGCTTCATAAAGTATAGTGCCCCCGGCGTTTCGGTGCGTCGCCGGCCCTCGCCTCCCGGCGCCCACCGCCGGGGGGGGACCCGAGGCCCGCCTCCTCCGGGCCCTTGTTAGCACTCTGCCAACAGATTGCTACGATCCGCCCAGGCCCACGGGCGGCATGCCGCTGGCCGCACGGGCCACGCTGGCGGCCTCGCCCGGCCTGCGGGCGAGGTGTATCCCCATTTCTGAGGAGCGCGAGCATGAGCAACAGCGAAGCACTGATATTCGATGCGATTCGTACGCCCAGGGGCAAGGGCAAGGTCAACGGTTCGCTCCACACGGTCAAGCCCGTCGATCTGGTCGTCGGGCTGATGCACGAGATGCTCGTGCGCAACGAGTCGCTTGACCCCCAGAAGGTCGACGACGTCGTCCTCGGCTGCGTCTCCCCGGTCGGTGACCAGGGCGCGGACATCGCCAAGACGGCCGCGATCAAGGCCGGCCTGCCCGACACCGTCGCCGGCGTCCAGCTCAACCGTTTCTGCGCTTCCGGCCTCGAGGCCGTGAACATCGCCGCCCAGAAGGTCGCCTCCGGCTGGGAGGACCTTGTCCTTGCCGGCGGTGTCGAGTCCATGTCCCGCGTCCCGATGGGCTCCGACGGCGGCGCCTGGGCGATGGACCCCGAGACCAACTACGACACCTCCTTCATCCCGCAGGGCATCAGCGCCGACCTGATCGCCACCGTCGAGGAGTTCAGCCGCGAGGACGTCGACGCCTACGCCGCGCAGTCACAGTCACGTGCGGCGGCTGCTCAGGAGCAGGGTCGCTTCAGCAGTTCGGTGATTCCAGTGCTCGACATCAACGAGAACGTCGTCCTCGATCAAGACGAGTTCATCCGCCCCGGCACGACGGTCGAGACGCTGTCCGGCCTCAAGCCCTCCTTCCAGGTGATGGGCGAGATGGGCGGCTTCGACGCCGTCGCACTCCAGAAGTACCACTGGGTCGAGAAGATCAACCACGTGCACACGCCCGGCAACTCGAGCGGCATCGTCGACGGTGCCTCGCTGATGCTGATCGGCAACGAGCACACCGGCAGCGAGCTCGGCCTCGCGGCCCGCGGCCGCGTCCTCGCCACGGCGGTGTCCGGCGCAGATCCCACGATCATGCTCACCGGCCCGGCGCCGGCCAGCCGCAAGGCACTGGCCAAGGCCGGCCTCACCGTCGATGACCTCGACCTCGTCGAGATCAACGAGGCCTTCGCCGCGGTCGTGCTGCGCTTCGTGAAGGACATGGGCCTCTCGATGGACAAGGTCAATGTCAACGGCGGCGCGATCGCCATGGGCCATCCCCTCGGCGCCACCGGAGCGATGATCCTTGGGACGCTGATCGACGAACTGCACCGCACTGGTGGCAGGTACGGCCTCGCGACGCTTTGCGTCGGCGGCGGCATGGGCATCGCGACTGTCGTGGAGGCGATCTGAGCATGGCTGACACCCCCAACACGATTCGCTGGGAGGAGGACGAGGACGGCATCGTCGTCCTCACCCTGGACGATCCCAGCCAGTCCGCGAACACCATGAACGCGGCCTATAAGGCTTCGATGGCGGCCGCCGTGGATCGCCTCGAGGCCGAGAACGACGAGATCACCGGCGTCGTCATCACCTCGGGCAAGAAGACCTTCTTCGCCGGGGGTGACCTCAACGATCTGCGGCTGGCCACCAAGGAGCACGCCGCTCAGATCAGCGAGGAGATCCGGGACATCAAGCGCCAGCTGCGCCGGCTCGAGCAGCTCGGCAAGCCGGTCGCTGCCGCCATCAACGGCGCGGCGCTCGGCGGCGGCCTCGAGATCTGCCTGGCCTGCCATCACCGCGTCGCGCTCGACAGCCCCAAGGTCCAACTCGGCTTCCCCGAGGTCCAGCTCGGACTGCTCCCCGGGGCCGGCGGCGTCGTGCGTACGGTGCGGATGCTCGGCATCGTCGACGCGCTCATGCAGTTGCTGCTGCAGGGCCAGCGTCTGCGGCCTGACAAAGCCAAGGAGCTCGGCATCGTCGACGAGGTGGTCGCCACTCCGGAGGAGCTTGTCCCCGCCGCCAAGGCTTGGATCAAATCCAACCCCGAGGCCGTCCAGCCCTGGGACGTCAAGGGCTACAAGATCCCCGGCGGCGTGCCGTCGAACCCGAAGCTGGCGCAGAACCTGCCCGCGTTCCCGGCCAACCTGCGCAAGCAGCTGAAGGGCGCCAACTACCCTGCCCCGCACCACATCATGGCCGCGGCGGTCGAGGGGGCCCAGGTCGACTTCGACAACGCGATCGAGATCGAGGGCCGGTACTTCGTGGACCTGGTCACCGGACAGGTGTCCAAGAACATGATCCAGGCGTTCTTCTTCGACATGCAGCGGGTCAGCGGCGATCGTGGCCGGCCCGAGGGCATCGAGCCGTTCCAGCCCAAGAAGATGGTCGTTCTCGGCGCCGGCATGATGGGCGCAGCGATCGCCTACGTGTGCGCCAAGGCGGGCATCGAGGTCGTGCTCAAGGACGTCTCGTTGGAGGCGGCCCAGCGCGGCAAGACCTACTCGGAGAAGCTGCTCGAGAAGGCCATCAGCCGTGGCCGCTCCACCCAGGAGAAGGCCGACGCGCTGCTGGCGCTGATCAAGCCGAGCGTCGACCCGGCCGACGCCGCCGGCGCCGAGCTGGTGATCGAGGCGGTGTTCGAGGACCCGAACGTCAAGGCTCAGGTGTTCGGCGAGATCGAGCCGCACCTGGCGCCCGATGCGCTGCTGGGCTCGAACACCTCGACGCTGCCGATCACCGGGCTGTCGGAGCACGTGAGCCGCCCGGCGGACTTCATCGGCCTGCACTTCTTCAGCCCGGTGGACAAGATGCCGCTGCTGGAGATCATCAAGGGCGAGAAGACCTCCGACGAGACGCTGTATCGCGCGCTCGACGTGGCCAAGCTGATCAAGAAGACGCCGATCGTCGTCAATGACAGCCGCGGCTTCTTCACCAGCCGCGTGATCGGCACGTTCATCAACGAGGGCATCGCCATGCTCGTCGAGGGCGTTCCCGCTCCCACGATCGAACAGGCGTCCTCGCAGGCGGGGTATCCAGCGCCGGTACTGCAGCTCTCCGACGAGCTGAACCTCAAGCTCATGCGCAAGATCCGCAACGCGGCCAAGGAGGCCGCCGACTCCGCTTCGAGCGGCTGGGACGGCCACCCGTCCGAGCAGGTGATCGATCGCATGCTCGACGAGTTCGACCGGCCGGGCAAGCTCGAGGGGCGTGGCTTCTACGAGTACGCAGACGGCAAGCGCGTCGGGCTGTGGACGGGTCTGCGTGACGCCTTCCCGCCCGTCGATGATCCGTCGCAGATCTCGCTGCCGGACCTCGAGGAGCGGATGCTGTTCGCCGAGGCGATCGAGTCCGTCAAGTGCCTCGACGAGGGCGTGATCGAGTCCTCCGCTGACGCCAACATCGGCTCGATCCTGGGAATCGGCTTCCCGGGCTGGACCGGTGGCGTACTGCAGTACATCAACGGCTACCAGCACCCCGAGCACGGTGGCGGCCCGTCTGCGTTTGCCGCCCGCGCCCGCGAGCTGGCCGACCGCTACGGCGAGCGCTTCGACCCGCCCGCGTCGCTGGTCGAGAAGGCCGAGCGCGGCGAGACGTACTCCGACGAGGCGCCTGTCGCCGCCGTCGCCTGACGCCGCCGCAGAAGGGTGACCAATCCCTCTGAGGCCCGCGAGGTACTCGACGAGCAGCGACACGACGTGGCTGCGGCCGCGCGGAAACTGGCTGGCGGGGGGCTGGTGCCGGGGACATCGGGCAACATCTCGGTCCGGGCCGGGGAGCTGGTGGCGATCTCCGCCGCCGGCTCAGCGCTGGACGGGCTCGAGCCCGATCAGGTCACCGTTGTCGACCTCGATGGCCGAGTGCGCGAGGGCGCCGGGGCGCCGAGCTCGGAGCTCGCCTTGCACCTCGGCATCTACCGCCGCTTCTCGTCCGGAGCGGTGGTGCATTGCCATCCCCCGTACGCCACGGCGGTGGCGTGCGTGCTCGATGAGCTTCCGGTCGTCCACTACACGCAGGTTCGGCTCGGCGGAGCGATCCGTGTCGCTCCGTATGCCAGGTTCGGCTCAGACGAGCTCGCCGCCCTCACCGTCGATGCGCTCGTCGACCGCGACGCGGCGCTGATGGCCAACCACGGAGCGGTCACCCACGGTGAGGACCTCGACGCGGGCGTGGAGTCCGCGTACCTGCTCGAGTGGCTGTGCGCGCTGCACTGGCGCGCGGTGGCGCTGGGCACCCCGCGAAATCTCGACCCCGACCAGCAGGCCCAGCTGACCCAGCGGTTCCGAGGCCCGGCCTCGAGCGCCCACAGGTAGCGTTCACCCCGCTCGCCCCCGACTCCGAGGAGACCCCGCCCGATGCCAACCGTCCGTGAAGCGACCTTCGAGCTGTTCCGCGCCCACGGGATGACCACGATCTTCGGGAATCCCGGCTCCACCGAGTTGCCGATGCTGGCCGACTTCCCCGAGGACTTCAACTACGTCCTCGGCCTTCAGGAGTTAGTGGTGATGGGCATGGCCGACGGCTTTGCCCAGGCCAGCGGTCACCCCACCCACGTCAACCTCCACACCGCGCCCGGGGTCGGCAATGCAGTCGGGGGCATCTCCAACGCCCAGGCGAACAAGTCTCCGCTCGTCATCACCGCGGGGCAGCAGGTCCGGGCGCAGGTGACCATGGAGGCCAACCTCACCAACCGTGACGCGACCTACGGCCCGCAGCCCTACGTCAAATGGAGCCACGAGCCACCCCGGGCCCAGGATGTGCCCGCGGCGATCGCCCGGGCCATTCATCACGCCACGCTGCCGCCCAACGGCCCGGCGTTCGTCTCCATCCCGATGGACGACTGGAACGCCGAGGCCGACGAGGACCGGACGCTGCAAGCCACCCGCCGGCAGACCAACGGACGCAGCGTCCCCGACCCCTCAGAGCTCTCGCAGCTCGCCTCGCTGCTGCGCTCTGCCCGTCACCCCGTGATGGTGGCCGGCCCCGACATCGACGCCTCCGGCGGCTGGCCCGACGCGATCACGCTCGCTGAGAAGCAGCGCCTCCCGGTGTGGGCGACCCCGGCGCCCGGCGGCGGGCGGATCGGGTTCCCGGAGAACCACCCCAATTTCATCGGCGTGCTGCCGCCGGCCATCGCTGCCGTCTCGGAGACGCTTGAGGGACACGACCTGATCCTTGTGGTCGGCTCCTCGGTGTTCCCCTACTACCCCTACATTCCCGGGGCCCTCCTGCCGGCCGGAGCCTCGCTGATCCAGATCACCAGCGACCCCAACGAGGCCGCTCGCGCGCCGATGGGCGACGCGATCGTCGGCGACGTCGCCCTCGCCCTGAAGGAACTCGCCGCGATGGTCGGCGAGTCCGAGCGCCACGCGCCCCACCCGCGCCCCGCGCCCGAGGAGCCGGCCGCCACCGAACCGATCAGCGGCTCGCAGGCGATGGCAGCGCTGGCCGACGCCTGGCCCGCTGACGGCGTCGCGGTGGTCGAGACCCCCTCGAGTACGTTGGCGCTTCGCAACCGGCTCCGGCTCTCGCGGCCCGGCAGCTACTTCTTCGGCGCCAGCGGCGGCCTCGGCTTCGGGATCTCCGCGGCGGTGGGAGTGCAGCTCGCCCAGCCCGAGCGTCCCGTCGTCTGCATCCTCGGCGAGGGCTCGGCGCAGTACGGGATCACCGCGCTGTGGAGTGCGGTCACCTACAAGGTCCCGGTCACCTTCCTCGTGCTCCGCAACGAGGAGTACATGATCCTCAAGTGGTTCTCGATGCTCGAGAACGTCACCGGGGCACCAGGGCTCGAGCTGCCGGGTCTCGACGTCGCCGCGATCGCCCGGGGCTACGGCATGACGGCGCGCGACGTCGACGGCCGCGACGAGCTCACCGCGGCGCTGCGCGATGACATCCCCGTCGACGACGGCCCACGGCTGATTCAGGCCCGGGTGTCCTCGGGAATGTGGCTGGACTAGGAACGGGAACCCCGATGCGCCTGATCACACCCGATGTCAGCCGCCTCGCCCCGGCTGAGCCTCAGCCGAGCGACGACCGGGCCCCCGACTGGGTGGCTGGAGGCACCCCCGAGCCGCTGCTCGAGGATCTGACCGCTGCGCTCGGCGCCGACCGCGTGCTCTCGCGCGCCCTCGACCTCGTCAGCTACGCCTCCGACGCCAGCCCCTACCGGCTGATCCCCCAGGCCGTCGTCATGCCCCGCGACGTGGGCGACCTGGTCAAGCTGCTGGCCGCGGCCCGGGCCGGCGGTACGCCGCTGGTGTTCCGCGCCGGGGGCACCTCGCTGAACGGCCAGTCGCAGACGGACTCGATCCTCGTCGACGTCCGCCGCCACTGGCAGCGCGCTCGGATCGAGGACGGCGGGGCCCGCGTGCGTGTCCAGCCCGGCATGGTGCTCGGGCACGTGAACCGGATGCTCGCGCGCCATGGGCGCAAGCTCGGCCCCGATCCGGCCAGCACCGACATCGCCTGCGTCGGCGGGGTGATCGCCAACAACTCGGGCGGGATGCGCTGCGGCGTGTGGGCCGACTCCTACCGGACGGTGCGCTCGATGACGCTCGTGTTGGCTACGGGCGCCGTGATCGACACCGCCGCGGCGGACGCCGAGGCCAGGTTCGCGGCGGCGGCGCCGAAGCTGGCCGCCGGCCTCGAGGCGCTGCGCGACGAGCTCCGCGGCGACGCGGCCCTGGCCGAACGGGTCGCGCGCAAGTTCGAGATCAAGAACACGACCGGCTACCGCCTGTGCGCGCTGCTCGACGCCGACACGCCACTGGAGATCTTCCGCCGGCTCGTCGTCGGCTCCGAGGGCACGCTCGCCTTCGTGGCCGAGGCCGTGTTCGAGACCGTGCCGCTCGGGCGCCACCCCTCGGTCTCCCTCGTCCTGTTCGAGAACATCGACGCCGCCGCGGCAGCCGTGCCCGAGCTCGTGCAGGCTGGGGCCACGGCCACCGAGCTGATGGTCGCCCCGACGTTGATCGCCGCGGCATTCAACATGCCCGGCACGCCGGAGCGCTGGAAGACGCTACCGCCCGAGTCGGCCGCGCTGCTGGTGGAGTTCCGGGCCGAGGACCCGGCCGAGCTCGATGATCCCGAACGTGCCGCGCTGAGGATCCTCGAGGGTCGGCCGCTCCTCGATCCTCCCAGCTTCTCGCGCAAGCCCGAGCAGATCGAGATGCTGTGGCGCGTGCGCGAGGGGATGCAGGGACTGCTGGCGGCGCTGCGCCCGCCCGGCGTCTCGCTGATCATCGAGGACGTCTGCGTGCCGCCCGAGCGGGTGGCCGAGGCGGTCAAGGACCTCCAGGCGCTGCTGGGCAAGCACGGCTTCTTGCAGGGGCTGGCCGGTCACGCCTCGGCCGGCAACCTCCACTTCCTGCTCACCCCAAACTTCGGCGAGCCGGCCGACCTCGAACGCTACGACGCCTTCATGCACGAGCTTGTCGAGCTGATCGTCGATCAGTACGACGGCTCGCTGAAGGCCGAGCACGGCACCGGTACCAACATGGCGCCGTTCGTCGAGCGCGAGTGGGGGAGCAAGGCGACCGAGATGATGTGGCGCATCAAGGCGCTGGCCGATCCCGACGGGATCCTCGCTCCCGGAGTGGTGCTCAACCGCGACCCAGGCGTGCACCTGCGACATCTCAAGTCGACGCCCGAGATCGAGGAGGCGGTCACCAAGTGCATCGAGTGCGGCTTCTGCGAGCCGGTCTGCCCGTCGCGCAACACCACGACGACGCCGCGCCAGCGCATCGCGCTGCGGCGCGAGATGGCCCGCCAGCCCGCGGGCTCGACGGTGCTCGAGACGCTGCTCGCGCAGTACCAGCACGATGGAATCGACACCTGCGCCGCCGACGGCTCGTGCCGGCACGCCTGCCCGGTGGGCATCGACACCGGCACGCTGATCAAGCAGTTCCGCCAGCGCGAGCACGGCGCACGCGCCGAGCGGCTCGGCGCCACCGTGGCCCGCCACGCCGGACTGGCCGAGCGAGCCGCCTGGGCCGGCGCCCACCTGCCGCTGCGTCCCGGCCTGCCGAAGGCGGCCCCGGCCGAGCTCCCGTTCACCGTCCGCGAGGGGGCCGCCGCGGTGTACATGCCGGCCTGCATCAATCGCATCTTCGGTGGCGACCGCGGCACTCAGGCTCCGACCGTGCCCGAGGCGCTGGTGGCGATCTCCCGCCGGGCGGGGCTGCCGGTCTGGATCCCACCGGACGTGCGGGGTCAGTGCTGCGGGACGCCATGGAGCTCGAAGGGCTTCGCCAGCGGTCATCGCCTCGTGGCGCAGCAGGCCGCCGCGGCGCTGCGGCGCTGGAGCGGGGATGGGGCGCTCCCGGTGGTCATCGACGCGAGCTCGTGCACCCACGGCCTCATCTCCGAGGTGGTGCCCGAGGGCGTTCGGATCATGGACTCGATCGAGTGGGTTCACGACCATCTGCTCGAGCGGCTCTCGCTGCGGCGCCGGGTGGACCGCGCCGTCGTGCACCAGACCTGCTCCGTGCGTCACCTGGGGCTGTCGGCGAAACTTGTGGCCATCGCCGAGGCGATCGCCGAGGACGTGACCGTGCCCGCATCGACCGGCTGTTGCGGGATGGCTGGTGATCGCGGCTGGCTTCACCCTGAGCTGCCGGCCTCGGCGCTGCGGGACTTGGCGCACGAGCTCGGCGGCCAGCGCTTCGACGCCTGCCTCTCGAGCAACCGCACCTGTGAGGTTGCGCTTGGCGAAGTGACCGGGCACCCGTTTGCTTCGATGGTCCAGAAGGTGGAAGAATTGACGCGGGAATGAGAACACGCGCCGGTTGGGGGGCAGGAGCAGCGCCTGAGCGGCCCCTCGCCGGCCTCTGCGACCGCTGCGCCCACCAGCAGCTGGTCCCGACGACCCGCGGCTCGGTGTTCTCGCTGTGCCGCCGCTCGCGCGACGAGCCCGAGCGTTTCCCGCGCTACCCGCGGCTGCCCGTGCTCCGCTGCCCGGGCTTCGAGCCCCGGCCCGAGGCCTTCGAGCCCCGGCCCGAGGGCTTCGAGCCCCGGTCAGACGGCTGAGCTACTGCGGCGGCTGCGGGTCGAGGACGATCAGGTTGCTGCCGTCCTGAGCCTGGACCAGATGCTCGGCGAACAGCCCGCGCGAGGTGATCTGTGCCACCAGGCTGGCCTCGGGGGTCTGCTTCCACACGCTCAGCTGGGGCACGGTGGGCGGGAACTGCTCCGGGAAGGTGCTACTGAGCGGCTGGGAGAGCCACGGCTTCAGCTCGTCGTGGACGAACAGCAGCGCCAGGTTGACCGGCTTGCTGGCCACCTTCGCGTGCGGCTTGGGGCAGATCCCGCTGCAGCCCTGCATCGTGTGTCCGGGGGGTAGGATGGCCACGACGTTCTGCACCCCGCCGATGTACTTGAACGTGTACAGGGCGAGCTCCAGGGCCTCGCGGCGCAGCAGCAGAAGGCGGTCGGGGCTCGGGGTCCCGGTGCCGATCGCGCAGTTGGTCGTGCCGATCCCACACAGGTTGTAGGCGATCGTGTTGCCACTGAGCAGCGAGACCGAGCTCGTGGAGGGATCGGTGCGCACCGCGACCTGGAGCCCGCCGCCGCTCGAGGACGACGAGGATGTTGTCCCGGACGACGCCGCCGCGCTCGTGGCCGCGTTGTTGTTGACGTTGACCAGCGTGACGATGTCGAGCTGATCGACCCCGGAGATGCGGTAGAGCGGCGCGAGGTGGTCGGCGATCTCCCGCGCCCCGAGCGTCCCGCCGTCCGTGGGCGACCAGCTCGACCACTTGGCGCCGACGCCACTGGAACGCCCGGCGGCGAGCGCCGCGACGGCGATGACGACCGCCGCGACGGCGATCCCCACGAGCGCGCCGGTAACCACGTGGAACTTGTGCGCGTGCGGGGAGCTCTCAGGACGCGCGGAGTGCTCGGACGCGCGGACCGCCGGTGCGCGGATACCCGCCTTGGCCGCATGCTCCTCGCTGGCCTTCACGATCTGACGCTCACCGTTCATACGTTCGGCCACGTGCGGTCATCCATCAGGTCGATGTCGGGCCGTTGCAGCCCAACGCCGGCGAGCAGGTCGGTCACCTCGTCGCCGTGCAGCTCCTTGCGGTCGATCAGGCTCTCGGCGATTTGCTGCACCCCGGCCTGGTTCTCGGACATGAGCGCGTACGCGGTCACATAGGCCTGGCCGAGGATCTGCGCTGCGGCGCGCCGCTTGGTCGCGTCGCCGAGGACGGCCGCCACCGGGTCTTGAACCATCGGGCCGCCGCCGGCCCGGTTCATGATCGTGGAGCCGATCCGCTCGAGGCGCTTCAGCACATGCTCGAGGTCCTCGGTCGGCTGGGCGCTTCCGCCGATGTGCACAGGGTCGGCGCCCATGCCCCACATCCCGACCATCGCGGCCGCGGTGGCCGTGGCGCTCTGGACGTCGCCGCTGACGCCCTGCGAGTTCTCGCCGTAGAAGACGTGCTCAGCCGCCATCGCGCCGAGGATCATGATCAGGCTGCCCATCACCCGGCTGCGGAAGTGCGAGAAGCGCTCGTCCTTCTCCATCCCTTGGTAGTGGCCCAGCGAGCTGCCGCGCTTGCGGATCGACAGCCGTGTGGAGAGGATGTCCTCGCCCAGGTACACGTGGCCGGCGGCGGCGTGCCCGGCCTCGTGGATCGCCACGGCGCGCGTCTCATCGGGCACGTACTCGATGTTCTGGGCCGTGCCCGCCTCGACCGTGGTCATCGCCTCGACGATGTCCGGCCAGCCGAACACGCGCCGGCCCTCAGCGTGGGCGATGGTCAGCGCCATCGAGCAGCACTGCTCGATCATCGAGGGGGAGTAGCCGTTGGTGATCCGGGCCAACTCGTCCCGGCGATGATCGGTGTCGAGGTCGGGCTCGTGGTCGACCTTCTCCAGGTAGAGATCGAAGATGTCCTTGCGGTCGTCCTTGGTCGGCGTGCGGAACCAGATGTGGCGGCCCATCCGTCCCGGGCGGGTGAGCGCCGGATCGAGCACCTGGATCGGGACGTTGCACGCCCCAATGAAATAGATCTGCTCGCTGCGGGGCGGGGGCGTCGGCAGCCGCAGCGACAGCTTGCCGATTCGCCGCGGGACGATGAAGATCGCGTCGAGGAAGGTGTTCAAGCGATTGGTCATGAACTTCCGCACCACGGGTGGTTCGTCGATGCCGTCCATCACCACCAGCAGCTGATTGAGGGCTTGGCCGCTGTAGCCCATGCCGCCCATGCCGGGGAGGTAGCGCTCGAGCCGCCCCCGGACCGCCTGGGCGAAGGTCCCGTAGCCCGAGGGCAGCGGTTGCTCGCGTTGGGCGAACAGCTGCTCGCGCCAGGCTCGGCTCTCGATCACCAGATCGCCGGTAGGAGTGAGCGAGCCGTTTGGGCCGTAGAAGTTGAAGTCGTGGATCGTGGCCGGCATCGCGCCCCTCATGCCACCGGCCTCGCCCTGCAGCGCCTGCCGCCGCATCCCCACCGCGTCGATCTCGTCGATGAAGACGATGCACTGGCCGCCCCACTTGCGAGCCAGCTTGCGGGCCTTGTGGGCCATGTACTGGACGACGAGCGCGTCCATTCCGATGAACATCTGGGCGAACCCCGAGCCCGGAATGGTCACGAACGGGCAGTTGAAGCCGGTGGCGATGGCCTTTGAGATCATCGTCTTGCCCGTGCCGGGGGCTCCCAAGAACAGCAGGCCGCGCTCCCGCTTGCCGCCGGCCTGCTCGAACTCCTCGCCCGACTGCCACAACGTGATCACGCGGGTGATCTCCTGCTTGGCCTCGGCCTGCCCGCGCACATCGTCGATCTTCACGCCCCAGCTGGCATCGCCGGGCTCGTAGCTGCGGATCCCGCGGACGGCCATGAACAGGAACGGTCCGAACAGGATGAAGACATTGATGAACAGCAGCAGCGGCAGCTGGATGAACACCAGCGCCAGCTGCGGCAGGGTGTCCGGGGGGAAAATCTCTCGCAGGCCCTCGAACGGGTGGAAGAACGGCGCACTGACGCCAGCGAAGGCGAACAGCAACTGACACAGGCACAGCAGCAGGAAGATGATCCCGATCAGGACCGGCAACCGGCGGAACTTGGTCCGCCAATACCAGTAGCGCCGCCGGCCGACCAGGTCGTCCTCCTTGAGGCTCGCGTTGGCCCCGTACAGGCTCGGCCACGGGATCAGCTTCCGAACGATCACCTCGACCAATCCGCGGAAGCCGATCACGGCGATGAAGGTGATGATCAGCGACCACCAAAAACTGAGGCGGTTGCTCTCGTAGAGGACGAGGAAGAAGGCGGGCGCGGTGAGCAGCGCCACGGCCGTGGCAGCGCGAGTCAGGCGCCGCCACTCATAGGCGAGAGCGGACGCGTGCTCGTTGATGGGTCCCCTCATCCGCGGGCTCTGCTCAGCGTAGGCCATTCGCTGCCAGTCAGGGTACAGCGCCCGCGCACGGGTTCAACATCCACACTGTCGGAGTAATCCTGATGATCGTGGGCATCGTTGGGCCTGTCGGGCTCTGTGCTCTCGGCGGCCGGGCGCCTTCACGTGCTGCCGGCGCACATCCACTGAGGGCCCGCGCGACCTTCAGGGAAGCGGCTGCCAGCTCAGGCTGTTCGTGAATCCGCCGTTGAAGTCGCTCGACCTCGAGTAGATCTGTTTTGGGCGACCGCCGGTGACCGGGAGCGTCAGCAACCTGAGAGTCTCCGCCGAGTCGTTCGAGAGCAATCCGACCGCGAGTCGCTTGCCATCGGGCGAGAACGCCACCGACTGGACAAGTCTGCAGCAGTTCCCCGTGGTCGACACGCTGTGGCGATGGCTGCCATCGGCGCGGGCGAGGTAGATGCTGCCAAACGTCTGGATGAACCCACCGTTGTTGAGGTAGACGATCTCGCGGCCATTTGGCGAGATGTCCGGATCCTGACCGCCGCGGATCAGTCGCCTCAGCCCGCGGCCGTCGACGCCGATCGTCCAGATGTCCGTGTTGTGCACGAATACGATCTTCTGTCCGTTCGGAGTCCACACCGGGCTGAAGCCGGTGATCGTCGTGGTGACGACGTGGACATCGCCACCGGCGAGGTTGCTGGTGACGATCTGCCCCTCGGAGCCGATCGCGCCACGCACGTAGACGATCCGGTGGCCGTTCGGAGAGAAGGTCGGCTGGAAATCACTCTCGGACGGGCCGTGATCGATGACATGGGGAGCCCCGCCGCTGGCATTGGCGAGCACGATCACCTCGTTCCCCGCCCTCGCGGTCATATCCCACATAAGCCGCCGTCCGTCGGGCGAGTAGCTGATGCGGTCCCAGTCTTGACAGTAGATCGGATCCCCGAAGCTGTCGACGTCGCTGCAGGAGTTGATCCGATGAATCCCGCCACCTCTCGCCGAGAAGGTAGCGATCGCAGCCACGCCACCCGACTTCCCGTCACTGACGAACGACGACCAAGCGATCCGGCCGTTGCGCCCGTGAAAACTCGCGCCGGCGAGTTTCGGCAGAAGCACCCCTGACCCCAGCACACAGGCCCAGAATGCGATCGTGATCCGAGCTAGCCCCCTCCTCACCCGACGGACGTTACCGCAGCGTTCAACCGACCCGGTGATTCCTTCCACTGCCAGGCGCCTATATTTCTCCCGATGCCGCTCTACGACTTCCACTGCGAGGCGTGCGGCGAGCGCTTCGAGGCGGTGACCGTGACGGGTGAGCTCCCGTCCTGTGCGGCGCGGGGGCCGCGAGGTTAGGTGGGAAGCGAAGCCGGACTGATCTGAACCACGCGCTCGAGCCAGGCCGCGAACAGCCGCCGTGCGAGGCCGGTCATCTCCTGCTCGCGTGAGCGGATCCGTTCCAGAAGGGTCGGGAGCGCGCCTGGCCCCATCAGCTCCTCGAGGCTTGCGGCGTAAGCGGGGACCGCGCCCCACTCGGTGGCCAGCGGCACGCCCACCTCGAGGTGGAACTGCAGCCCGTACGCCCGCCCCACGCGGAAGGCCTGCTGTTCGTAAGCCTCGGAACGGGCCAACTGCACCGCGCCCGCCGGCAGCGCGAACGTGTCCCCGTGCCACTGCAGCGCGTGAAACTCGTCGGGGGCGAGCGAGAACACCGGATCCTCCGCCCCGGCGGGGGTCCGTTGGACGCTGAGCACGCCGACCTCGGCCTCGGGGCCCGGGCCGACCTCCGCCCCGAGGCTCGTCGCCAGCAGCTGTGAGCCGAGGCACACGCCCCAGAGCGGCATGTCTTCCTCGACGGCCTGCGCGATCAGCCGCTTCTCGTCCGTCAGCCAGGACAGCCGGTCGTCCTCGTAGGCGCCCATCGGGCCGCCCATGACGATGATCCCGGCGAACCGGCGATGGTCGGGCAGGGGCTCGCCGGCGTCGATCTCAACCCGTTCGAGCTCGCACCCCCAGGCCAGCAGCTCGTCCTCGAACGCCCCGGGGGGCTCGCAGGCGATGTGCTGGAGGGCGAGGAATCGGGGTGCGTGGGCCACGGGTTTAGCTGGCTGCGTGAGTGCAGGTGGCCGGCTGTGGTGCTGGGCGGGTGCGGATCCGCTGAGCGTGAGCGGAGAGAAGCCGAATGCGGCTTGCGCGGACGAGCCGGCCGGCGTTAGTCGGTGCAGTCGTCACAGGCGCCATGGAGGACGATTTCGTGTTCGGCGACGCGCATCGGGACCCGGCGGCTCAAGTTCTGGATGGTGGTCTCGAGCTCGGGGTCGGTGAAGGGCGTGACCGTCCCGCAAGTGTCGCAGACGAGGTGGTGGTGGTGTCCGTCGCCGGTGCGGATCGGTTCGTAGCGGGCCATCGCCTGTCCGATTTGGAGTTTCTGGACGAGGTGCAGGCGTTCGAGTTCGTCGAGTATGCGGTAGATGCTGGCGCGGCCGATCGGCCGCTGGCGTTTGCGGAGCGCGTCTTCGATCTCGATGGCTGAGAGGGCGCAGGCTTGGGTGTCGAGCAGGTCGAGCAGCGCTTGCCGGGCGGCGCCGGTGTGGTGTTTGGCGTGGGCGACGACGGTTTGCGCGTGCTCAGCCCAGGTCTGGGTGTCCTTGTGAGCCATGGTCTCAGTCTAATTCTCGGTCTCGCGGATCGCGGTCAGGAGTCCGCGCGTCCTTGCGTGGCGCAGATCGCTGGTGGTCAGGAATGCGAGGAGGTAAATGCCGGTGGCGACGGCGATGATCGCCGAGCTCGGCGGCAGATTCGGGATCTCGTAGCTGAGCGTCAGCCCGGTCCAGGTGGAGAGCACGGCGATGGCGGCGGACAGTCCGAGCGCGTGGTAGGGGTTGGCGGTGATCCGCTGGGCGGCGCCGGCGGGTGCGGCGAGCAGGCCGAGCAGCAGCAGCGCGCCGATCGCCTGGGTCGCCTCGGCGGTGGTAGCGCCGAGGAGCGCAAGGAGCAGCAGCCCGAGCGCGCGGACGGGCACGCCGCGGGCGGCGGCGACGGCTGGGTCGACGCTCGCGAACAGCAGCGGCCGCGCGATCGCGAGTAGGACGGCGATGATGCCGGCGGCGATCAGGGCGGCGATCAGCGCGTCGGTGGCGCCGAGCCCGAAGATCGATCCGAACAGGGTGCGGGCCCCGAGCAGGCCGTTGCCGCCGCCGGATCCGGAGCTGAACAGAGCGAGGAAGTACACGCCGAGCCCGAGGATCGCGGCGAACGTAATTCCGATCGTGACGTCGTCAGCGTGCGAGCGATCGCCGAGCGACCCGAGCAGCAGAGCGATCAGGATCGTGGCGGCGAACAGCCCGATGCGAATGTCGACACCGGCGGCGGCCGCTGCGAGCGCGCCGGTGAACGCTACGTGGGCGAGCGCGTCGCCGGCGAATACCTGAGCGCGGAGCACAACAAAGTAGCCGATCAGTCCGCTTGCGAGCGCGATCGCGGTGCCGGCCAGGAACGCGTTGCGGACGAACTCGTGCGCGAACATCAGACGGGTGCCGCCGCGTGGGGGCGGCCGTGCAGCAGGGTGGGATGATCGATCGCCGCGCGAGCGAGCCGGGCGACGAGGTAGACGGAGAACGCGATCGCCGTGATGTAGAACCCGACGGGATAGTTGTAGAAGTAGGCGAGCGCCAGCCCGACCCAGGTGATCGCCGCACCGAGCAGCACCGTCAGGACGAGACTCGCACCGATCCGCGGGGTGATCAGCTGCGCGGTCGCGGCCGGTGCGACGAGCAGCGCGAACACCAGCAGCGCGCCGGTGATCTGCGCAGTCGCCGCGACGGTCAGTCCGAGCGCGAGCATGAACGCGAGCGAGAGCACGCGGACCGGGACACCACTGGCGCGCGCGACCGGCCCGTCGACGGAGGCGAACAGCAGAGGGCGTCCGACGACTCCGAAGAACCCCAGGATGAGGACGCAGACGATCGCGAGCGTGAGGATCTGCCCGCGTGTGATCCCGAGGAAGTCGCCGAACAGCAGGTTCTCATAGCCGGCCAGGACTCCCTGGTAGAGGCTGAGGAACAGGAAGCCGCAGGCCAGCCCGAACGCCTGGACGGCTCCGGTGACGGCGGATTCATCGCCGCGATGTCGCGTGCCGGCGCCGGCGGCCGCGGCGATCACCAGTGCGCAGGCGCCGCAGAACGTGTAGTAGCCGACGGCTGCGGACAGCCCGAGCAGCAGCGCAAAGGTCGCTCCGGGGAACGCCATTACCGACAGAGTGTGCCCTGCGAAGCTCTCGCGCCGGAGCACCATGAACCAGCCGACCACGCCGGCCATGATCGCCACGATTGTCCCGGCCTCAAGCGCATTGACCATGAATGGGTAGGCGGTCAGCTGCCGGAAGTCCGAGATCAGATCGACCGACAGCGCGGCGATCGGTAGGTGGCTAGCCATGTTCGTGGTGCTCGTGCCGGTCGCTGTGATACGCGGGCGCCTCCGGCAGGCCGACCACAACGAGGCGTCCGTCGGCGGCTTGCAGCACCTCGATCGGGACCCCGTAGAGGCGGCTCAACGTGTTTGCGGTGATCACCTCGCGCGGTGTTCCGACGGCTGCGTGCCCGGCTCCGAGGTAGACGACGCGGTCGAGGTAGGTGAGCAGCGGGTTGACATCGTGGGCGACCAGCAGCACGGTGACGCGCTGCTGGCGGGAGATGCGCGCCAGCAGCGCCGCCACCGCGGTCTGGTTGGGTAGGTCGAGGCTGTCCAGCGGCTCATCGAGGATCAACACTCTTGGGTGGCTGATCAGCGCTTGCGCGATCAGCAGCCGCTGTTGCTCGCCGCCGGACAGCCGGCCGATCGGGCGGCTCGCGTACTCGCCGGCGCCGACCAGCGCGATCACCTCCTCGACCCGTTCTCGCCAGGAGCTCCGTACCGGCAGTCCCCAGCGGGCGCCGTCCAGTCCGAGCCTCACCAGGTCGATGCCGCGGATCCTGGTGCTCGCGTCGAAGTGGCGGCGTTGGGGCAGGTAGCCGATCTGCCGGCTGGCCTCGCCTGGTGCGCGTCCGAGTATCGACGCGGTGCCGGACGCGAGCGGGAGCTCGCCGAGCAGCACTCGGAGCAGGGTCGTCTTTCCTGAACCGTTCGGTCCGAGGATCGCGGCGAACTCTCCTTCCTCGATCGCGAAGTCCACATCGCTCCAGACCGTGTGTCCACCGATCCGGGCCTGCGCACCCTGCAGGCGCACCACCGGCACAGGGGGCCTCGGTGGGCCGGGTTTCCCCTCTTGGGAGACGGGCGCCGCGTCGATCGTGGGCGGGGGGCTCACTTGCCGGTCGCCTGGTGAAGCGCCTGCTGGAGGTTCTGCAGCTCCGCGACTTGCCATTGCTCGAAGGTAGCCGAGGCCGGTGAGAGCGTTTCGGTGATCGTCGTGATCGGAATATGTGCTGCCCGGGCGAGCTGGTTGACACGCTGGACGTCCGGGGTCGCGTTCTGGCTGTTATAGACCCACGCCTTGATCAGACGGTCCTGCGCCTGGGTGTCGACCGTCTGCTTGTCGGTCGCGCTCACCTCGGTGCCCTCAGCGATCGCCTTCGCAAAGCTGTACGGCGTCAGCAGCTTCAGACCAAGCGCCTGACCGAGCGGCTGGAAGATGCTCTCGCTGTAGCCCACCGGCACTCCGGCGTAGCTCGCGCGGATCGCCGCGATCAACCGGTCATACTCGCCCAGGCTCTGGGTCTCGAACAGAGAGCGCTGATGGTCGAAATACGCGCTGTCCTTCGGGTCGAGCTGTTTGTAGTCGGCGACGATCTGATCGATCACCCGGCGCACGGACGACGGCGAGTACCACTGATGCGGGTTATCGCCCTCCACCAGCCCGAGCAGATCCCCGACGTTGAGGACCTTCCGCGAGCTCGAGGGGTTCGCGGCGACCAGCTTTGACGCCCACGCGTCATACCCGATCCCGTTCACGATCGCCAGCTGAGACTTCGCCAACGCGACTCCGTCCGACGCCGTAGGCTCATACGAATGCGGATCGGTGTTCGGGTTCACGATGATGCTCTGCACCGCCACCTTCTCACCCCCTAGTTGCGCGGCGATGCTGCCCCAGAAGTTCTCCGCGGCGACCACCTGCAGCTTCCGCGACGACGAACCGCCGGCCGAACCCGCAGCCCCGCCACCACAAGCCGTGAGGAGAACGGCGGACCAGACAAGCAGCGGCACAACACGCAACGGCACTCGAAGCACGACGCGCCCTCCTGGCATATCAAGGCTGGTTAGGCGAGCGACGACCTCGCAGATCCAACGATATCACGGGAATGAGATTTAGTCTCGTTCCCAGCAGTCCCGGTTCCCGCCGCGGATCAGTCGAGCCGTGGAGCGGGTGGCCGAGATGTCACCGGCGACTAGCCGCAGTTCTGGTGCGCCCAGGCCGAGAGATGCTGCTCGGCTGCTTGGAGCTTGGCCTGGTTGAAGAGCTGACCTGCGGCCTCGATGCCGGCAATCTGCGACGCCGTTGGGACCTGGCCCGGCGTGTAGCCCACCTTCGAGAGGGCGGAGGCGAAGCTCGAGAACGTCTGCGCCAAGAGCTGGAGGTCGGGACGGATCGCCGAGGGGGCCGCGCTGGCCAGGGACTGATACGCGCTGACAGCCGTCTGCAGGTTGAGCTTGCCGCCACTGGTGCTGGCCTGAATTGCCTGGGCGAACTTGGCTCCGATGCCGGCGAGCTGCTGGCAGTTCCCGGTGTTGGCGAACGTTGGCGACGCACCCGCCGCCGACGCTGCGTTGCTCGAGGCGTTCGACACCGCGCTGCTCACGGCGCTCGACACCGAGTTGCTGATTGACGACGCGCTTGAAGAAGCGGCGGACGTTGCCGACGAGCTCGAACTGCCGCAGCCCGCGGCGAGCGCGGCCACAGCGACAACGGCGATTGTGACAACACTGAGTCTCATGGTGCCCCCGTTTCTTCCCGCCCACGTACGGAGCGATTGGTCCGGGGCGATGTTACCCCCGGATCGCGAGTAATGCGGACGTTTTGGACGGATTGTCTCTTCGACGACGGTTGCGGTCTTCCTCCGTCAGCTCGCCCCCGCTCGGTCACCGCGAGCATCCAGGCATCAGGCGGAGTCCGGCGCAGCCCGTCCGTCGTGGCGAACAGCCGGCAGGGCGAAATGCTTGAGGAGCAGACCGGGCGGCGAGCCCGCGTGGTGGTTGACCTCCCCGGGCCGAAGCTCCGTACCGGGCCGCTGGCACCCCAGCCGACCCGGGACAACAAGGGCGACTATCTGCGGCTGATGATCCTGAAGATCGAGACTCGGCGCGCGTTTGAGCACCTGCCCGGGATGCTGCTCGCGGCGCTTGGAGGCGACCGGGCTGCAGGCGTGATGATCGCTCGGGGCGATCTCGCGGTCGAGTGCGGCTACCAGCGCCTCGCCGAGGTCCAGGAGGAGATTCTGTGGCTGTGTCAAGCGGCGCATCTCCCCGTGATCTGGGCCACGCAGGTGCTCGATCGTCTGGCCAAGACCGGCCGGCCGTCACGGGCGGAGATCACGGACGCGGCGATGGGCGTGCAGGCCGAGTGCGTGATGCTGAACAAGGGGCCTCGGATCCTGGAGGCGATCGCGGTGCTCGATGACATCCTGCGGCGCATGGAACGGCATCACGACAAGAAACGACCGCTGCTGCCACGGCTCCGAGCTTCGGACTATGTCCACACGAAACGCTAGCTCGCCCGCCAGTGAGCCTCCCTCGCTGACCGAACGCTTCCTTGCCGCGGTTTCGCTCGCCGAGCACGTCCACGGTCACGAGCGCCGCAGGAGTAGCTGGGCGCGCACGGCGGGTATGAACGCCATCGATATGAGCGCGTCGGCCATCACGATTATGGCCGCGGCACTCAACCACGGGAACAGCCACATGCGCAGCTTGAGCCGCTCGGACGCCTCGCGACTCAACCCCAACCGAAAGCGCGAACAGCATCCGCGATCCGGTGTAGAGCCCGGAGTTGAGGCACGAGAGGACGGCGGTGAGGATGACTGCAGCCATGACGTCGCCCGACCCTGGAATGCCGACCCGGTCGAGTGCCACCGAGAATGGCGACACGCCGACCTTCACGCTCGTCCACGGAACGATCGCCACGATCAGGGCGATCGAGGCGACGTAGAAGACCAGTACACGTGCGACGACGCTGTTGACCGCCCTGGCCACCGCATTGCCGGGGTCGGCCGATTCCGCTGCGGCGATCGTCACGATCTTCCCCCCCTGCGAAAGCGAAGATCACCACCACCACGCCGGCGAACGTGCTGACCGAACCCCGTGGAGCGAAGCCGCCAACGCCCGATCGTATGGTCCCAGGCAAGCTGGATCGCCACCGTCGCCGCTCCCGCGTCATCGCCACGCGTCCGCCGCAGCCGGAACAGTTGCTCACGAGCCTCAACCGATGCCTCGACGTCGTCAAGCCACCAAGACAACCACGGTGGTGATCACGGTGGCTCCTCAGGCCGTGCCGGTACAGCAGGCCGGTGAGGCTCGCTCAGAGGAGAGGCCTCTGATCTTTTCGACCACTGATCCCCTGAAACGGCTTAGGATGCAGCGATGGTCCGTATGCGGCGGTGTTTGAGGCTCATCGCCACGGTCGGGGTGCTGTCCGCCTTGCTGGGTACCGCCACCGCTGCTCCACGCACTACGGCCGCCCGCATGCGCAGCCCAGCCGCAGACCCACACCCCACGCCCGCCGGGCTGGGGACCACGGGCGCGTCTGTCGCGCCTGTGCAGCTGCGCGTGGGGCAGCTCAACTGCGATATCGCGGATGAGTACCCAAAGATTCGGGCCGCGTACGTGGCGTCCGCGATCCGCCGAAGCAATGCCGACGTGGTCGGGATCGAGGAGGGCGGTGGCGAGATCCCGCAGATCGCAAAGGCGCTCGGCTGGCGCTACTACGACGTCCGGATGCAGATCGTTTCCCGATTTCCGTTGATTGACCCGCCTGGCGGCAACGGCGTGTACACGTTCGTTCAGTTACGGTCGGGAGGCGTCGTGGCGATGGAGAATGTCCACCTGCCGTCGGATCCGTATGGGCCTTACTGGGTGCGGGACGGCAAATCGCTTTCGCGGGTGCTGGCGCTCGAGAACCGGCTCCGCGTACCGCCGCTGCGCCCCTCGCTCGCGGCAGCGCGGACTCTGCTCTCGCACCGCATCCCGGTGTTCCTAACGGGTGACTTCAACTCGCCCTCGTGGCGGGATTGGACGCCGACGATGGTGCACGCGCGCTTCCAGATCAGATATGCAGTGCCCTGGCCGGCGTCACTTGTCGTCGAGCACGCCGGCTTCGTCGACTCGTTCCGCGCCATATACCCGGATATCGCCTCGGTGCCGGGCCTGACGTGGCCGACCAGGCGCACGATCCCGGGCGTCTGGAACCCCGGTCCGAAAGAGCCGGCCGACCGGATCGACTTTGTCTACGCGGCTGGCGCGGCCCGCGCTACGGCCAGCGCGATCATTGGCGAGCCCGGCGCCCCTGGCATCCACGCCGCCTTCGCGCCCTGGCCTTCTGACCACCGGCTCGTGGTATCCACCTTTGACGTGCAGCCGGGGGCGCCACCGACGCTGGTCACGGTCAATAGTCGCGCGATCACCATAAACCGGCCAGTGACGATCCGCTTCCACCGCGCCACGGGGCAGGCCGGCCGTCTCGTTATCGTGCGCGGCAGCTTCGCTGCGCCCCGCGCTGCAATCGTGGTGGAACCGATCCCGAGACGGGTATCCGACGGCATCCACCGTTTCCCTACGCGCGGGTTGAGACCGGGAGGGTACGCAGCCCTTCTCGTAGACGGCGCGGGACGCGTCCTTGCGCGCTATCCCTTCTGGCTGCTCGAACCGGGGGTGCCGCCGACGATCGTGACGTCGAAGCTGGTTTACCGAGTGGGCGAGCCGATCGTGGCCCGCATCGAGAACGCGCCGGGAGAGCGCTGGGACTGGATCGCCATCTACAAGCGTGGGGCCGACCCTGCCGTCGCCGGGTATGGGGCCTGGACGTACACGCATGCCATCGTCGACGGCCGAGTGACCCTAGACGCGAAGACGGCCCAGGCCGGCTCGGTCGGCACATGGCCTGTCCGGCCCGGCATCTACAGCCTTTACCTGCTCAAAGATGACCTCTACGTGAAGATCGCCGGGGCGGCCATCAGGATCGTCTCTCGAGCGCGACCGGCTTGAGCACGATCACGACCGGCGTTCCCGCGGGAACGTCTCACCAGCGGCGGCCGCGTCATGCGGTGGGCAACTCGGACGCACCGCACCTTCACTTCGCGGTTCTGAACGGCCCTGGTCCGCTGAGCTCCGATGGGCTGCCGTTCGAGTTTCGTTCGTTCGTTTCCGAAGGCCATAGACGTTCGACGTGAGCCGAGGAGATAGGTCTCGCCTCGGACGAGCGACCGCGCACTAGAGTCCGCACGCGATGAGCTCGACAGCCGATCCGAGGCTCCGTGGCGGCGACATCGCCATCCGCCTCCGATCGGTTCAGGAACTGTTCGAGCCGCATGGATACGATCCGCTGGAAAGCTCGCCGCTGCGCCTCCGCTCCGGGATCGACGAGCTTCTCAACGAGCTTGGCGCGAGGAGGCTCGGCACCGTGACCAGTGCCTCGATCATGTTGCCGGCGTCCGAGCTTGAGCCCGGCCTCGAACAACAGCTCAGGCGGGCAATCACGGCCTACTGCGAACTGCGGCTCCGCGAGACCGACAACGATCTGCGTGCTTTCCGCCACGATGCGTGGCGGGCGCTCGGCCTCGGCACGATCCTCTTCGTCGTCGGACTCTCGGTGTCCGCCATCGTGACGCAGAGCTCGGCGCCTCAACTCATCAAGATCTTCGGTGATGGCCTAGCCGTGGTGATCGCCTGGGTCGGGGCCTGGTATCCACTCGACACCCTCATCCACTACACCCGCCCCTACCGCCGCGTCAGGAAAGTGCTGCAGGCGCTCAGCAGGATGGAGGTAGTGGTCCGGCGGGCACCCTGAGGACGGTGCCGGCCCCCGCCGGGACTTCCGATTCGCCCTCGCTCGGCGTGCGCCAGCCCGGCCCTATGGTGCCCGCGCACATTTAGGGTCGCGTATCGCGCTAGCTGGCGAGCGCGATCGCCAGCGTACTGACGCGCACTCCGTACTCCGTACCGATGCGCGGCGCGGGCCCCGGCCGTAGGGTCGGAGGCGACCAAGGAGGCGTTCCATGCCACAGACCACGGAAAGGCACGAGCAGCGTCGCGTGCTTCCCGTCGTCGTGCGCGATCGCCGTGGCAGCGGGCTGCGCCGGATGCTGGGCGCCGTCCCCGCGGACGCGCGGATGCTCCGCGCCATATCGGTCGACGTCGCTCACGCCGCCGATCCGCGCCATCTCGCGCGCCGGCCACCGGCGGCCGACCCGTTCGAGCTGCGTGACCCCGAGTACATCGCGCGCACGCTCCCCGCGCTGCGCGTCATGGCGGACGTCTGGTTCCGCGCCGAAGTGCGCGGGCTGGAGAACATCCCGCCGCGCGGGCCGGTGCTGCTCGTCGGCAACCACTCGGGCGGCACGCTCATCGCCGACACGTTCATCTTCTCGCAGGCGTTTTACGACCATTTCGGCCCCGAGCGCGAGTTCTTCCAGCTCGCGCACGACCTCGTGTTCAAGGTGCCTGGCATCCGGGCCATGCTCACGCCGTACGGGACGGTGCCGGCTTCGCCGGAGAACATGCGGCGCGCGCTCGCGCGCGGCGCCGCGCTGCTCGTCTATCCGGGCGGCGACCACGAGACCTACCGGGCCAGTTGGCATTCCGCCGAGATCGACTTCGCCCACCGGACCGGCTTCGTGCGGCTCGCGCTCAAGCACGGTGTGCGAATCGTCCCGGTCGTTTCGATCGGCGGCCAGGAGACGGCGCTGTTCCTCGGCCAGGGCGAGCACATCGCGCGACTGCTGCACCTCCACCGGCTGCTGCGGCTCGACGTCGCGCCGGTCCAGATCGCCCCGCCGTGGGGCGTCACGGTGCTCGACCTCCCGGGACGCCTTCCGCTGCCGGCGAAGATCTCGATCGAGGTGCTCCCGCCGATCGACCTGCGCGAGAAGCTCGGCGGCGCCTGCGGCGATCCCGACGAGGGCTACGAGCTCGTCACGGGGCGGATGCAGGACGCGCTGCGCGAGCTCGACGAGGCGCGCGCGCTGCCGCTGATCGGCTGAGCGGGTGCTCATCGCAGCCCGGGCGCGATGGCGAGCATGCCGTGAGCACGAGCTCCACGGCGATGGCGAGGATGAGGAAGACGAGGATCCGCGTGAGGGCGCCGACGCCCGTCGCTCCGAGCGCCCAGATGAGCGGCTCGCCCAGTCAGATCAAGGCGGCCTAGCGTGCTGGGCTCGGATCTCACGAGTGTGGGCTTTGGGGTCAGCGGAGGATTAGCCGCGGATGCGGCCGGGCGGAGCGGGCGGGCGTGTGTGCTGACCTTCTCAAGGGCGCGGGTCAGGACTTTGATCTCGTTGTCGGTGAGGTGCTGGAAGAAGTGTCGTTCGATTCCGTCTCGGTGGTAGCGGCGGGCGCGGTGCATCGCTTCGGTGCCCTGGGCGGTGAGGACGATGAGGATCGAGCGCCGGTCATGCTCGCGGCGGACCCGCGCGCTAACGGACCCGTACCCGGCGGCGGGGTATGTGAGATCGTGTCCTCTGTGAGCGTCGAGTTGCGAGGGGCTGATCGTCGCGGATGAGCGAACCGCCGGATCAGGCCGGGTCGGAGCCACGCTTCACGACCGCAGTTCGCACGGCGCTCGCCTGGATCGAAGAGGCGCTCTACATCATCGTTGGCCTGCTGCTGCTTGCTGCGGCCGTGCTGGTCGTGGTGGGAACCATCAGTGGGCTTATCACCTCGATCCGTACGCATCAGAGCGCGGTGAATATCGGGGTCGTTCTGCTCGATCGCATTCTGCTGACGCTGATCGTGGCCGAGCTGCTGCACACCCTGCGCTTTGTTGTGCTGCGCGGGGAGATCGTGGTCGAGCCCTTCTTGTTCGTCGGTCTCATTGCCGTCGTACGGCGGATCCTGATCGTCACGGCCGAGTTGGAGCGCCAGACACCCGGCGGCCGTGCGCTCACCAACCAGCTACTTGAGCTCGGACTTCTAGGCGTCCTTGCACTTGCGCTCGCCGTAGCGATCTACCTGGTGCGACGAAGCGGCCCGGCCGGCTACGACCCCGCGCAACCGCCCCGGCGCGAGTCGCCAGGCCTTTCACCAACCTGAGCCGTTCTGAGCGGCCTGTCTTCAAGAGCGGGCGGCTCGGGGTGAGTGCCGGATTGCGGGGGTGCAGGAGCAGTCAGGCGGCTGATCCGTGCGTTTGCCACTCATCCGGATCAGGCGACTCGCAGCCCATGGACGCGTTCGCAGTCGAGCGGGAGGGCTAACGATCTCGATCGTTTTGCTGCTGAGCCTGCTCTTCCGCGATGTCTCGATCCCGTTCTGCGCGCGCTGCCCGCTCGTTGGCCCCAGCTAGTTCTTGCCGGTCTTCAGCACGCCGCGTCGCCCCTCGCTTCTGACGGCCGCGCATCGACACGGCGACGATCAGCACCACGAGCACGACTGCGATCGCGACGACGATTACGACGACTCCCGTTGCTACGGCCGCTGGTATGAGTACGGCGTCGCCCATTAGATCCGCCTTTCCCGGACGCTGCAGGGCCGACGGCTCCGATGGTGCGATCGCGGAACCTGCGGGACCGCGGTGCGCCCAGCGCAAGGCTGCGCGAGCGATCGCCGCTGACAGCCCGTCACAGGGCCGACAGCGCTCCCCGCGAGCACGCACGGTCGTTTCACTTCCTGTCGACCTTGTGCCTCAGGTCCTTGAGCGCATGCTGCGCCTTGTCGAAGGCTGAGTCGAGCTTGCCCTTGAGCTTGCCCTTGTCCTCTTGGCGCTGCCCTTCGCGCTTGATCTCCTCATCGCCGGTCACGGCGCCGACGGCCTGCTTTGCGCGGCCGACGGTCTGATCGGTCTTTGCGCCCATGACGTGGCCTCCTGGTTCTGAGTGGTTCGGTGCGAGCTTACGCCCGAGCTGCGCCACGATCATCCGTGTCGCCCACTGAGGAGTAGCCGGGAAACCCCGAGTGGCGAGGGGAGCGGACTGGCGGCCGCTTCAGCCAAAGACCTGCATCGACCCGAGTCGGGCCTCCTGGCGTTTCCACTCGCGCACCCGGATTGCGCGGAAGAGGAGGGGTCTCAGGCACCGGGACGGGTCGTCAGTGCTGCTTTCGCGCGTGAGGGAACCAGCCGCCGGTCCTCGCGCATGGTGGAAGCGGGTCCGTTGGCCTTGACCGGGCTCGGACGACGGGCGTAGGCTCGCTCCAACAATCACGACGGAAGGTGGGCAGACATGTCCAGCGATCTCACGACCGGTGCCGGCGAGGCTGCGGCGACCACGGGCCCAGGCGACCTCTCCGCCGCTTCACGCCGGCTTTTTGAGGAGAGCTTCAACGAGGGCAAATTCGACCTGCTCGATCAGCTCGTCGCGGCGGACGCGGTTGACCATGACCCGTCAAGGCCGGCTCAGATGCGTGGCCTCCGAGGGCCCGAGGTGCTCAGGCGCACGGCGAGCATGTACCGCGCGGCATTCCCCGACGTGAGGGTCACCGTCGACGACGTGATCGCGGCGGGCGACAAGGTCGTGCTGCGCTGGCACAGCGAGGGGACACACCGCGGCAAGCTCGAGGGCCTCGCGCCGACTGGCGCCCGGGCGTCGGTGACCGGTATCAGCATCGACCGGTGGCAGGATGGCAAGGTAGTCGAGGCCTGGACCGAGTGGGACAACCTCGGTCTCGCCCGCCAGCTCGGCGCCGCGCCCCCGGAAGGCAGTGTCGGCGAGAAGATCGGAATGGGTCTGCAGCGCCTGATGGCTCGCTGGATGCGCAAGAAGAACCAGGGCTGACCGGCGCTCAGCTGTCCTGAGCCGGCCCGCCGCTCTCGCTCCGCGTGAACGGAGCCGTCGGTCGCAGCACGGGCCATGCGACTGCGTGCGTTCCGCAGACCTGCTGCGATAGCGCAAGACGGTTGTCCGGGTTGAGAGCGCTGTGGTTGGTAGTGCCCAATCAGCAGGAGCGCTGCGATCGTCTCGTGGGAGCCACGCGCGTCCCGTCGGCTGGCTGGGCAGCGCTTGAGCTGCGCGGACGCGCCCAAAGCCCAGCGAACGGTTGGATTCGTGGTTCCCGGCAATTACTGCGGGTTCATACCGATGGAACGGCTCTTGGCCGGAGGGACAATCGGGCTGAGTCAATGGGCGACGCGCCTGTCCGTGCCTCGAGGAGAGCCATCAAGAATGACCAAGTCCCGCATCGGCCGTCGTTGTGGCGTTGCTGGTTGAGGTCGCGTCTGGAAGGGGTGCAACGGTGCACAACGATCACTTTGACTACGACTGGCTGGTGATCGGCTCTGGGTTTGGGGGGAGCGTCTCGGCTTTGCGGTTGGCGGAGCGGGGCTACCGCGTCGGCGTGCTCGAGTGTGGCCGGCGTTATCGCGATGAGGACTTCGCGAAGACGACGTGGGAGTTGGCGCGCTACTACTGGATGCCCAAGCTGGGGTTGAAGGGGATTCTGCGGCTCACGATCTTCAGGGACAGCTTCGTCGCTTCTGGCTGTGGGGTGGGGGGTGGCTCGCTGGGGTATGCGAATACGTTGTATCGCGCGCGGCCGGCGTTCTACCGCGACCGGCAGTGGGTCGACCTGGGTGACTGGGAGACCGAGCTGCGCCCGCATTACGACGAGGCCGAGCGGATGCTGGGTGTGACGACCTACGACGAGGACTCGGCAGCGGATCTGCTGCTCAAGGAGTACGCGCAGGAGCGGGGGTTCGGCGACACCTACGCCAAGACGCGGGTGGGGGTGCTCCTTGGCGAGCCTGGCGCGACGGTGCCCGACCCCTATTTCGGCGGGGAGGGCCCCGAGCGGGCGGGCTGCATGCGGTGTGGCTCGTGCATGGTGGGGTGCCGTTACAACGCCAAGAACACGCTGGTCAAGAACTATCTCTACTTCGCCGAGCGCCGGGGCGTCGAGATCCTGCCGGAGCGCACCGTCGTCGACATCCGCCCGCGGGGCGCGCTCGACGGCTCGGGCGGCTACGCGGTCACGCACGAGCGCTCGGGGGCCTGGGGGCTTCGCGACCGGCAGCAGTTGAGCGCCCGCGGGGTCGTGGTCGCGGCCGGACCTCTGGGCACGAACAGGCTCCTGTTCAGCTGCAAGCTGCGCGGGTCGCTGCCGCGCGTCTCAGATCGCCTCGGGTACCTGGTGCGTACGAACAGCGAGTCGATCCTTGCTGTTACCGCTCCCGATGACGCGCGCGATTTCACAGCCGGGGTGGCGATCACGTCAAGCATCTATCCCGACCGCGACACGCACATCGAGCCGGTCACCTACGGCGAGGGTGCGGATTCCCAGTCGCTGCTGTTCTCATTGATGACCGAGGCCGGAACGCGCCGGGACCAGCCGCTGCAACTCGTGCTCAACATGCTGCGCCACCCGCGACGGGCGCTGGGGGCGATGCGGGTGCGCGCCTGGTCGGGCCGGACGGTGATCCTGCTGGTGATGCAGACGCTCGATAACGCGATGCGCTTGAAGGTCAAGCGCCGCTGGCCCAATGGCAACGTCGTGCTCACCACGGAGCAGGATCCCGATCATCCCAACCCCGACAAGATCCCCGCCGCCTACCGCGCCGCTGAGTGGATGCAGGCCAAGCTCGGCGGGACGGCCCAGGCGGTGTTCACCGAGGCGATCTTCTCGATCCCGCTGACCGCCCACATCCTCGGTGGGGCCGTCATCGGCACCGACCCGCAGACCGGTGTGGTCGACGACCACCACCGAGTATTTGGCTACGAGAACCTGCTCGTCTGCGACGGCGCCGCCATCCCGGCCAACGTCGGCGCCAACCCAGCGCTCACGATCACCGCGATGGCCGAGCGCGCCATGACCCACATCCCGCCCAACGGCAGCCCGGCTGAGCTGGCGGCCACCGACGGCCAGCGCGGCGTAGCCGCGAAGACGTGACCCGAGTCATCGTCGTGCGCTCAGAGCGACCAGACCAGAAACGAAGGAGAACCGACGATGGCCACGACTGACGAGAAGGCGGTCAACACGCCCGCCGCCACCGGCACCGAGGAGCGGGAGATTCCCGTCGAGAACCCGGCAACCGGCGAGACCATCGGCCACGTTCCGGCGATGAAGGCTGCGGACGTAGCCGAGGTGGCACGACGCGGGCGGACGGCCCAGCCGGCGTGGGAGGAACTTGGCTACGACGGCCGAGGCCGCGTGTTGGAACGGATGCAGAAGTGGATCATGGACAACGCTGATCGTGTGATCGAGACCATCTGCTCGGAGACCGGCAAGGCGTACGAGGACGCGCAGCTCGCGGAGCTCAGCTACGGGGCGACGTCGCTCGGTTTCTGGGCCAAGAACGCGCCGAAGTACCTCGCCGACGAGCGGGTCCGCTCCTCGTCAGTGTTCGTGCTCGGGAAGCGGCTCGTGCTGCGCTACCGGCCGTTCGGCCTTGTGGGGGTGATCGGACCGTGGAACTACCCGTTGACGAACTGCTTCGGCGACTGCATCCCCGCGCTGGCCGCCGGCAACAGCGTCCTGCTCAAGCCCGCCACCGTGACCCCGCTGACGTCACTGCTGCTGGCCGAAGGGTTGGCCGCGTGTGGCCTGCCCGATCACGTCTTCCAGGTCGTCACTGGCCACGGCGGAGAGGTCGGTGATGCGCTGATCGACGCCGTCGACATGGTGATGTTCACCGGCTCGACCGAGACCGGCCGCAGGGTCGCGATCCGGGCCGCAGAGCGGCTGATCCCCGCCTCGCTCGAGCTCGGCGGCAAGGACCCGATGATCGTGCTCGCCGACGCCGACATCGACAGGGCGGCGAACCACGCCGCCTACTACTCAATGTTCAACGGCGGCCAGACATGCATCTCGCTCGAGCGCTGCTACGTCGAGGCACCCGTGTACGACGCGTTCGTCAACAAGGTGGTCGAGCACGTGAACGCCATCCGCCAGGGACCGCCCGCCGGACCCGGAAGCGTGGACGTCGGGTCGCTGACCCTCCCCTCCCAGGTCGAGACCGTCGAACGCCACATCAAGGACGCTCAGGCCAAGGGCGCGAGGGTTCTCGTCGGCGGGCACCGCGGCCACGCCGGCGAGGCCGGCTACTGGTACGAGCCGACCGTGCTCGTCGACGTCACCCACGAGATGGATTGCATGCGCGAGGAGACCTTTGGACCAACACTCCCGATCATGAAGGTCGCCGACGCCGAGGAAGCCATTCGCCTCGCCAACGACTCCGATTACGGGCTCGGCGCCGCTGTCTTCTCACGCGACATCGAGCACGGCGAAGCAGTCGCCCGCCGCGTGAACGCCGGTGCCGTCACCATCAACGACGCGGTCGTGAACTACACCGCACTCGAGCTGCCGATGGGCGGCGCAAAGCCCGGTTCAGGCGTCGGCTACCGCCACGGCCCCGGCGGCATCCGCAAATACTGCCGCCAACAATCGCTGCTCATCTCCCGCGTGCACCTCAGCCACGACATCCACACCTACCCCTACCGAGCGCGGACGACCCGGCTGTTAGCACGGACGCTCAAGGTACTCTACGGACGCCGCCGGCACGGCTGACAAATCCGCGGCCGCGTGTCGATCGGACGTCATTCGCGGGCGAGCATCGCCGCGGCTTCGCGTTCGAGGTCGATGTACGGCTCGCCGCTGACGTCGACCGCGACGCGGTTGATGGTGCCGCCGGTGAACTCGTGCGGGTGAGGGCCTGGGTAGTCTGAGGTGACCGGTTCGCTGCTGTCGCGTCCGACGCAGAGGCCTTCGCCGGCGATCGAGAACTTGCCGGGCTGGGTCTTGATCCGCTCCTCGCCGACCTTCGTCTCCCCGTGGTAGAGGGTTAGGATCCCGGTAGAGACGCCGGGCGGGTCCTCGCCGTCCTTGACGAAGTTGGCGGCCAGGATCAGGTTCTTGCCGACCGGCACGTCTTCACTGCCGACGATCTTCTGATCGAAGTGCCCGACCCAGTTGTAGTCGTAATGCAGGCGGTTGTTCTTGATGTAAAGAGCGTGCCCGCCGAACCGGGAGCCGTGGGCGAACAGCACGCCCTCAGCGCCCGGGGCCGGAATGTCGACGAGCGCGCCGATCCCGTAGGAACGGTTGCGGACGTTGACCGCTTGTGACTCCGGCACCTCTGCCAAGTCCGGGTAGTAGACGTAGCGGTTGCGCGCCGGGGTCAGAAGCGGACGTGGGGTCGTCAGGATTTCGAGGGCTGAGCGGTCATCGAGCGGGAACGCCCCGTTGCGACCGGCTTCGGCGTACCACAGGCTGATCATCTCGTTGAGCCGTTCGGGTTCCTGATCGGCGAGGTTGTGCAGCTCGGAGCGGTCGACGTCGGTGTGGTACAGCTCCCATGTGTCGCTGCCGAAGTGGCTCCAGCCGCTGATCGTGGGGTGCTTAGTGACGGCCTTCCAGCCATCGTGCCAGATCGCCCGCGAGCCGAGCATCGAGTAGAACTGCGTCGCGCGCGCGGTCGGAAGCGACCCCTGGTCGAAGCTGTAGCGCATGCTGACGCCGTCGAAGGCGCTCTGGACATGACCGCCGATCGTCTCAGGCGGCTCGACGCCCAGACAATCGAGGATCGTCGGGACGAGATCGATCGCGTGGTGGTACTGCTCGCGGATCTCGCCCTTCGCCTTCATCCCCTTCGGCCACGAGATGATGCACGGGTCACTTGTGCCGCCGTTGAATTCGTAGCGCTTCCACATCTTGAACGGCGTGTTGAACGCCATCGCCCAGCCGTTCGGGTAGTGGTTGTAGGTCTTGGTTCCGCCGAGCTCGTCGAGCATCGCGAGGTTCTGCTCCATCGAGTCCGGGATGCCGTTCGCGATGTTGTTCTCGTTCACCGACCCGTTCGGTCCGCCCTCGCCGCTCGCGCCGTTGTCGGAGATCAACAAGATCAGCGTGTTCTCGCGCTGCTCGGTCTCCTCCAGATAGTCCAGCAGCCGGCCGATCTGGTCATCGGCGTGCGCCATGAACCCGGCATACACCTCGGCCATCCGGCAGAACAGCCGCTGCTCGTCGGCTGTCAGCGAGTCCCACGGCCTCGTCAGGTCCAACGGCGGGAACGGTTGCCCGTCCGGCCCGGTCTGGTCGGCGATCGGGTTGATCGGCGGCAGCTCGGTGTCAGGCGGGACGATCCCCAGCTCCTTCTGGCGGGCGAGCGTCTGCTCGCGGATCGCCTCATAGCCCATGTCGAACTGGCCCTTGAACTTCTCGATCCACTCCCTCGGAACGTGATGAGGCGCATGACACGCACCCGGCGCGTAATACAGGAAGAACGGCTTCTCCGGCGCGACCACCTTCGCGTCCTTGATGAACTCCAACGCCTTGTCGGTCAAATCCACCGTCAAGTGGTAGCCCTCGGCAGGTGAGCGCGGCGGATCGACGAGATGGCTGTCGTAGACAAGGTCCGGATACCACTGGTTCGTCTCCGCCCCGAGGAACCCGTAGAAGCGCTCAAAGCCGCGGCCGGTCGGCCAGTTCCGCCGCGAGGACGCGAGGTTCATCTCCGACTCCGGGCACAGATGCCACTTCCCGACCATGTACGTGTTCCAGCCCGCCTCCCCGAGGATCTCCTGGATCTGCCCATTCTCCGGCGGGATCACCCCGCTCGCGCACGGGAACCCGATCGCCGCCTCAGTGATGCACGCCATGCTATTGCGCGTGTGATTGCGACCCGTCAGCAGGCACGAGCGCGTCGGCGAGCACAACGCAGTCGTGTGCATCTGCGTATAGCGCACCCCGTCCGCGACGATCCGGTCGATGTTCGGCGTCGGCACCGGACCGCCGTAGCTGCTCAACACCGAGAAGCCCACGTCGTCGAGCACGATGTACAGAACGTTCGGCGCCCCCTCGGGAGCCTTCGGCGCCTCGAACGGGGCCCAGTCCGGTACCGAGTCGCGGATGTCGATGTTGATAACACCCTTGAATGGGATGCCCATTACGTCCTCCTAAGATCACAGGTCCAAACGTGCCGACGGGAGCACTCTGAGGGTCGCTTGAGCCCCCGTCTGATGCATCACCCGTTCCGGATGAGATGTTCGGATCGTGACCGGCGAGGATGCGGTGCTCGACGAGGCCGGACGTCTCTTGACCGCGCTCAGACACGCGCACTGGCGTTCGATTTCACGCCGCTGTCGGCGCCTCACTCGGCGCGGCTGAAGTCTCAACGCTTCGATTCGCCACGCGTTTGCGCGGTGGCTCACTCCGCTTGGCGTGAGGCGAGTGCCCGCAGGAGCGCGTCGAGGGTCTGGGCGGCCGCCTCGAAGCGCTCACCCCCGACGAGCTGGGCGTAGTTCGTTTCGATCTCGGCGATGACGTGGCGGGCTGTACGCATTGCCTCCCAGCCAGCGTCGGTGAGGCAGACGAGCTTCGCCCGCCCGTCGCTGGGGTCCGGGCGCCGCTCGACGATCCCGAGCCGTTGCAGGTCGTCGACGAGCTCGGACATGGCCGGGAGGGTCATTCGTGCCTCTGCGGCGAGCTCAGTGAGACGTGATCCCTCAGCCTTGATGTAGGCGGTCACATGGGTGTGCGGCACCCGCGCGTCCGCGAGACCGGCGGCGACCAGGCCGGTGAACAGCTCAGTCTGGAACAGACGGGTGAGCTGCGTCAGCAGCTGACCGATGTGGAGGCGGTGCGGTGGGGAAGTTGACAAGAAGCTTCGGTAGCCTAAGCTTAGGTAGCCTAACTTTCTACTCCAGCCTAGCCGATCAAGGAGCAATAATGGGACGAGCCGAAGAGGAGATCCGCAATCCGCGCACCGGCCAGCGCATGCGCTTCCTCCAGACGAGCACCGATACGGACGGGGCGCTCCTGCAGATCGAAACCGTCAACCCGCCGACCGGCGTAGAGGAGCCTGAGCACGTCCACCCCCGCCAGGAGAGCCGAGCCGAGGTAGTCACGGGCACGCTGCGCTTCTCCGTGAATGGTCGGGAGCAGCGGCTCGGTCCGGGCGAGGCGATCACGATCCCCGCCGGCACGCCTCACTACTTCGTCAACGATGGCGAAGAGGACGCAGTGCGGCACCGGCCACACCACAAGGGAACTCCGCGTCGCTCCTGCTGGTGCGAAGCAGCGCACCCGTTGGCGCGGCGGCAGAGTGTCGACTCGATTCGAGAGGGAGCCGTTCGAGGTAATTGGGGTGGCGGCTCGTCGCGCACCCAGAGACACTCTCGAACGATCGCTCAGGCTCGGGGAGATCGACGGGTTCTTGGGAGGGCTTGTAATTGGTCAGGATCGGAGTAGGGTCGAATCTGTGGCGTCCGGCTACTCCGCCCGCAGGTGGCGCAGCCAGGCAGCCTGCGCAGAGCCATAGCGCTTGCAACGGCCGATTGGTCGCACTCGGCGGGGGTAAAGCAGCAACGTTTGCCCGTCACAGAGTTGTCGTGCCGCATAACGCGCGCGCCGATCCGAGTCACGCCTCATAAGGCCGGGGTTGATTACCAGAAAGTCGGACAAGGTCAGCCTAGGCGCCAGCCCAGGGTCGTTTCTGGGGGCGGTTCCCGTCCGCTGGGCTTCGATCGGGAGCGACAACAGCACACAACACGAGCGACAACAGCGCACAACACAGGAGAATACGAATGACCTCCACCGATGTAGCCCGCGCAAATATTGAAGCGTTCAACGCCGGCGACTGGAAACGGTTGGCAGCAACGTTCGCCGACAAGTGCGTATATGACGAACTGGCGACCCATCGCCATCTGGAAGGCCAGGAAGCGATCGTGGAAGCCAACCGCGGTTGGAAGGAAGCGTTCCCAGATGCCACGGGGCGGATCGAGCGGGCGATGGCGGACAACGGCACCGTCATGCTGGAAATCACGTGGGAGGGCACCCAGTCGGGGCCGCTCCACATGCCCACCGGCGACATCGCACCTTCCAATCGTCGGATCAACCTCAAAGCCGCCCAGGTGTTCGAGATCGAAGGGGAGCGCATCCGCGAGGCGCATCACTACTTCGACCTGACGAGCTTGCTGCAGCAGATCGGCGCCGTCGGCTAGCAACGTTGGCTCGAGCGCAATCGACCCGGCTCCGGATCCCCTCGTCCGGAGCCGGTGCGTACCCATCAAACGACCCGCCGCTCGCCGAACGAATAGACCTGGCGTGGCTTTCCGGACATGCGTTTACGAGCCGCTCTGCGTTTACCTGGATCCGGACGCATCCAGGTCGGCCGGGTACTGGCGCTGCTTTGAAGCTCGCCAACCTCCGGGCGAGGCTGCGGCGCCGCGCCTAGGCACCTCCTCCGGACAAGTACTGTGCGAGACGGCTGTGCGCCGGGACGCGGCCGTCACGCACTCGGACAGTTCGAGCGCCTCAACGCGCATGACTTGGACGCCAGCGCGGACGGGGACCGGGCGGCGTGAGCGTGTTCGGCCGCGGCTCTTGAACCCTCGTAGGTTCCCTGGATGGGAGGATCGTTGGCGCACATCGCCCCGTCATCACGGTTCCGTAGTGCTCCCCGACATCCAACGGGCTGTCGCCGATGCTGGCGACGGCCGGCATGGCGAAGATGCCTAACGACTCCGCGTCGGCGCGTCGGTGGCCGCCAGCTGCAAGCCCCAAATGGATTCAAGGGATTCAGCGTCTACCAGCGCTGTGACGCGGTAGGGTTGTGCTCTCTGCGGGTAAGTCGCGCAAATCGCTTCTCGGGCAGCCACGCGCTTGTGGCCTTGCGACGCTAAGCCTTCTTTCCTCGCCGGGGCAGCGCGTTGCTGCACCCAACGCACGAGTGAAAGGCGCCAGCATGTCGCACGTGGGAGAGTCGCACCTCATCATCATGTTTACGGTCGGGCCTGATGAAGTGGCCGAAGGTGATCGCATCTTCGCGAGCCATGGTGAGTTTATGAAGGGACATCCCCGCGAGGGCGACGTCGCGCTGCTGGACTACAGCGTCTCCAAGGGCCCGGAACTGTCGAACCCGATGGACCCGAGCTCCGAGCCGACCGGCAACACGACCTTCGTGATCGATGAGCGCTACGCGTCACCAGCCGGGATCGCCAGGCATTGGCAGGACACGACAGACAACTGGCCGGAGATGTCCTCCGCCGCGCCGGCGTGGTTCGCCACGGCCACGATCGTGACGCTGCACAACGGCTCAGTCGTCCGAGCACTCTGAGCGGGTCGACCCCTGCACCGGGACTGCGACTCGGCAAGTCGCCGCAGCCCAGGCGTGCCGGTGAGGCGCGCGCCCTCGAGCTCGTCGAGGAATCGGCGCGAGTCTCGGCGCTTCCGCCCGGGATGACTTGCGGCCGTCTCCATCAGCCGACACCGATAGGTCCCTCGGGCTATTTGCGGCAGTATCGGCCGACCGGATCGGGCCTTCCGAAGCTGGTGGTCCGGAACGCCTGCCGGACTGTTGCTGAGTCCACTGAACTCCCATGCGCCGCATACGCATGCAGCGCGCGGGTGGGCGCCCGAAGTCCGGAGCGGGGTCTGGAGTGGTAGCGTCAGCCCAATGATGGGGCCCACCCGTTCCGGTGCCGTTCGGTGGTTGACCGGATTCAGCGTGGCGCTGCTTGCCGCGGTGTTCGCTCCGAGTGCTGCGCTGGCCAACGGGGTCGTTGGCTATCAGTACCTCACGGCGTACAAGGGTAGCTATCAGTTCACCGACACGTTCGTGGCCGCGCCGGGCAAGCCCGATGGTCTCGAAGAGACGCAGCGGTACGCGTGGGTGACATACGACTACGAGACGATCATGGTGCATCCTGATCATTCGTTCACCCGCACGCTGACGCGGTACATCCTCGCGCGCGGAACCAAGCGGTCGGTAGACGTGCAGGGATCCGGCGTTACGGGTGGGCCGTTCAGGGCAACGACGTCGTGTGCGATCTACTCGGATTCGACGCCGGTCGAGGCCGTGTCCGGCGGGGCGTACATCGAGCCGGTGCTCGTCAAGCACAACCCGCAGATCATCGTGTCCTGGTCGCTGCCGGACTACGGATCCCAGCCGAGCAACGACGCGCCGCCCTTTCACGTGAGCGGAACGGCCGACTGTCGGTCGGCCTACCACGGCAGCTTCCTCGACTGGACGATCACCGATCCGAGCGCCACGGTCTTCGCGCTGCTCAAACCGACGCGGAAGATCATCGACGCCTTCGGTGCGTCTGCGGCCATCCGCTACTCGACGATCAGCAAGAAGCCGTGGACTCGGCGCTTCGAGAACGCGACGGTCGCCGCTCGCGCAAGCCGGCCCGGGTTCACCGGCCCCGCGGTCGACGACGCAAGGGTCACGGTCGATTCAACCGTCACGTTCGACCGGATCTACAGCACGACCCTGCCCGACTCCACGCCGGGCGAGCGCAACAAGCTCGTCTCGCTACTGGCCAGCGAGGGCTTTTTCGGCCTCGAGGCTCAGGGGCCACCCGGCGGGCCGCCGGTCGGCGCCAGCGGCGACCCTCAGACCGTGGTTGTCCCGGGCCTCGGACCCGGCGAGCTCAGCCTCGATGTGAGCGGCACGGTCATTCAGCCCCAGAAGGCCCACATCGCGGCCGTCCCGAGCGTTCTGCTTGCCCGCGCCACAGCACACGTCACGCGGAGCGGGCGACCGGTCACATTGACGATCGTGCCGACCCGAGCGGGCCACCAACTCCTCAGCGGCCCACACGGAGCGATCGACGGCCGCTACATCCTGGGCTTCAAGCCGCGCGGGTCGACCAGGACCTACCACGCGGTCGAGTCGTTCACGATCCCGGCAATGCCCTGACCCACGCAATGCAGGTTCATGATCGGTGCGGCTCTACGTGCCCGATCCTGCAGGAGCAAGGAGCGCCGACACCCGGCTGCCTCGACTGCTGCGCAATCAGCGCCACGGCGCTGCCTGTCCGTGGGTGCTGATCCCCTTCGTAGCCGGTGCTCACCCGTTGTGGGTGAGGAGATGGGACCCTGCAATGCTCGAACGTACGATTTGGTATGCGAAATATGGCGGCAAAATCCCGGTACCGGCCAAGTCCGGAGACGCCTCCCCTGCTGGTCGAGGCCAAGCTTGCGGTGCCAAGCGTGCGTCACGGCGTGGTGGATCGACCGCGCACTGGCCGCGCGTTCGACGCCGGCCGCACAGCCTCAGTGACACTTGTCGCGGCTCCGCCCGGGTCGGCATCGACGAGCTTATGAACGGCGCCGCCGCGCTGGGGAGCGAGTTGGTCGTCGTGCTCGACAACCTGGAATCGGTGACGAGCAACGAAGCCCTGTCGTCGATCGACTCTGCCATCGCGCGCCTTCCCCCGAACGCGCGCATAGTCCTGCTCGCACGGGTGGATCCGGCGCTGAGGCTCGCGCGGCTGCGGGCCCGGCGAACTCGTCGAGGTCCGTGGAGCGGACCTCGCGTTTACCACTGCCGAGGCGCACGAGCTGCTCGTGGTTCTCGGCTGTCTCGAGCTCGGCGCGGAGGAACTCGACTTGCTCGTACCAAGACGCCATTACGGCTGGCCTGGCGCTAAGGTCGGAAACGAATCTGAGTTGGGCCTCGGCTCGGCATCCGCGGCGGCCCACGGAAAGGAGTAGTCATGACTACGACTGCGGCGGAACTGGTCGCCAAGGCCAACGCCACCATCGACATCCTCACCCCCCAGCAGGCTCAAGAGGAACTGATGGGCGGCAATCCCGTGCTCCTCGACGTGCGCGAGCCCGTCGAGTGGGAGCATCACATCGAAGGGGCCGTCCAGGTTCCGCGAGGACTGTTGGAGTTCGTCGCCGACCCTGCCAGCCCCAAGCACAGGCCCGAACTCGACCCCGCACGCAGGGTAATCGTCTACTGCAACTCAGGCTCACGCGCCGCGCTCGCCGCCGCAACGCTGAAGAGCCTCGGCTTCGGGAATGTCGCGAACATGAAGGGCGGGTTCACCGCCTGGAAGGACGCCGGACTGCCGACCACCGAACACCATGCCGGCATTTAGGTTCGCATCAAGGACGCTGCGGCACCCGGGACCTCCGGCGCTCCCGGGTGCCGAGCTACTGCATCACAAGCGCCGCGGGGTTTCGGGTGGGGTACCGGTGGCTGAGCCGGGGCCGTTGGCCAAATCCTCGGATCCGTTCGGAAGCACCAGCGTGTCGTTCGTCAGTTGAGCCGCCTGGTTTCTCGTCCGGAGCATCAGCGACGCTGCCAGCGAGACTGTGGGTGCGGCTGTTGCTGCCGAGTCGGGTGTGCGGCGCCGCGGTGTTGGCCGCGCTGCTGCGGGCGTAATCGGTGCGGCTGCTTAGTGCAGCCAGGTGGCGGGTACGCTGGTGGTCTGTTGCCCTGGTGTGCTGGCGAGTGTGGCGGTAGCGTGGGCGGTTCCGCCGCTGCCGGTGAGTATGCCGGTGCGGGTGGTGAGGCGGATGACGCCGGTGCGGGCTGGAAGGTTGGTGATCCGGATGGTGTGGCGGGTGATGCTCACGGTGACGTTGTTGGCGGTGGTGTGAGCGCCGACGATGTCGAAGGTGCGCGCGGGGTACCCGGCCTGTCGGTAGCTGAACTGTCCGAGCTTGCGTGCGGTGACGTGTAGGTAGAGGCCGCTGGGTAGGGTGATGGTGGCGGTGTTCATTGCGGTGCGGGAGGCGAGCGAGATCAGTGCGCTCTGGCCGGGGCCGCCGTCGACGCGGACGGCGAGCGGGCAAGTGGCGAGCATCAGCGGCGTCTGGTGACTGTGTCCGTGGGTCGTGACCGTGAGCGTGTGCGCGCCGTCGGTGTAGCCGTCGAGGGTGCGGGGGCTGATTGTGACTCGGTGGCCGCTGCCGACGGCTTGCCCGTCGATGCTGGCCTCGAGTGTGTGTCGTGCGGTCAGGGTCAGGGGCGCCCATAGGAGGCTGGGCCGTGGGTAGCTCACGATGACCAGATTGCTACCGGCGTGGAACTGCCGGGCGGTGTTGATCGTTCGGCACGTGCCCCTGTCGACGAATGACCCCGCGAGGCGACTGAGATCCATCGCCGCGATCGGTCCCGTCGGCGGGCTGGTGACCGTCTGGGCGCCCACAGTGTTCGTGGCGGTCAACCGGCATGCGAGCTGGAAGCCCACGTCTCCGTCGCTCGGCGTATACGTCGCCGCTTTGGCGGCGGGGAGTGGTTGACCGTTGCGCAGCCATTGGTAGGAGTAGACGGTCGCGCTCGGGTAGCCGACCGGGTTGCAGGTCAACCTGCTGGCAGCGGCCGGATTGCCGGTGATGACGGCGGTGCCGTTCGGGCTGGGCACGCCCGTGCCGGTGAATCCGATCGGCATCACCGGACCGGGCGTGTTGGTGATGATGATGACCGAGCCGTCGCGAGAGCCATCGGTGCTCGGCTGAAAGTGCACGGTGAACTGGCAGAAGGAGCCCTGGTTGACGACTTGCCCGGAGCACCCGTCGGCGGTGATCGGGAAGACCAAGGGGGTGCCGGTGACCATAAAGGCCTCTTGGATCTGCAGTGGCGAGTCCCCGTTGTTTGCGACGGTGATCGTCTGAGAGGCGCTCTTGCCGATGGCGATGTCGCCGAAGTCGGTCTGCGAGGGGCTGATGACAGCGTGCGGGCCGCTCAGTGCTGTGGCGTCCAGCGGGATGATGAGCGGGCTGCTGAGGCTGTCGCTGCTGATTTCCAGTTGGGCGTGGAAGGTGCCCGGACCATTGGGAGGGTTGAACCCGACGCCCATCCCGCACCCATTGCCGGGCCCGTACTGCTGGTTGGTGCAGTTCTGGCCCCAGGCGATGTAGAAGCGGGAGGCGTCGGGGCCCGTGATCGTCGCCGACGTGGTCTGAGTGCCAGCGTCGTTGGAGTTCTGGATGTTGATGCCCTGCTGCTGGCCACCGTTGAAGTACGGCTGGGGCGCGAAGGTCAGCGGGTTCGGAGTGGCCGTGAGGGTCCCCGTGATGCCCGTCCCCGTGAGCGGAACATCGAGCGTGCCGGAGTCGTCGTTGAGCTCCAACGATGCGGTCTTCGGGCCCGTGCCGGTCGCGTTGAAGGTCACCTGAACACTGCAGGCACTCGTTGGCGGCAGGAATGCCCCGGGGCACGTGTTGAAGTTCAGTTGAAAGTCTGTGGCGTCGGGGCCGACAACTGTGAGACCGGCGATGTTCACGTTGCCGGCAGTGTTGTTGGTGAACGTGAAGGTCTGGTTGGGGCCGCCGCCGCTGTGAACGTCATCGTTACCGAAGTCCCACGAGACCGGCGAAGGCGACAACACCGACGTGCTGGCTCGCGCCGACGCCGGCGCACCGAGCAGCCCGGCCAGCGCGAGCGCGACCGCACAGACGGAGACAAGAAATTGAGCGTGGAGGTGCCGGGCGGTGGGCATGGGCCGAGTGGCCGAGAACATGGCTGCCTTGCGGGAGCGCTGCCTCGGGCGGATTCTCGAGCGCTGAGAAGGCGCCTGCAACCGAGGCATCGGCAGCCACACCAGATCTCACGACACCTGCACCCTCCCGTGCACACAAAGGCCCACGCCCCGCCGCACGACGACTGCACGGGATCACCACCGGAACCCGCGCATCCGCGTGAACTCGGCTCTGCGTAAGAAGCGCCGGCCGCCAGAAGCCAGCGTCGCCCTAAGCCGCGGCGCCGCGTGTCCAGTGCATCGCCGACGGTGCCGATCGACGCGAGCACCTCGTGGTCGTCAAGAACCTGCGTGTAGTCAATACTGGTGTATTGCGAGCCGGCGTCGGTATGGGCCACCAGCTGAAAGTCAGCGCCGGGAGCGCGGAGCCCGAGCGCCATCCGCAGCGCGTCGAGCACCAGCGTGGTGCGCATGTTCTGAGCCAGCTGCCAGCCGACGATCATCCGGCTGAACACGTCGATGACGAAGCTGAAGTACAGCACCCCCTCCCAGCAGCGCAGATACGTGAAATCGCCCACCCAGAGCCGGTTCGGGGCGCTGGCGGCGAAGTCGCGCCTGACGAGATCATCAGCCCTCGAGGCGCTCGGGTCTGCCCGAGTGGTCCGCCACGGCTTCCCACGCCGCTTCGCACCGACGATCCCGTTCACGGCCATCAACCGCTGCACCTGACAGCGCGCGACTGGCTCACCGGCACGCCCCAGCGCCTTCCACATCCGCCGATACCCGTACGCGAAGTAGTTCTCCGCGTGCGTGTGGCGGATCACGCCGAGCAGCCGCTCGTCCTCCACCGTGCGAGCGGACCGCTCGCCGCTGGCACGCTCGTAGTACGCAGACGCCGACACGCCCAAGGTCTCACAGATGGGCTCGACCCCGAAGCGGTCGCGATGGGAATCGACATACGCGCTCACCTCGTTCGGTCCTGGTCGAGCTCCTTGGCAAAAAACACCGAGGCCGATTTGAGGATCTCGTTCGCGCGACGCAGATCGTGCACCTCACGACGCAGCTTGCGGATCTCCTCACGCTCCTCGGTGCTCAACATGTTCGGGCGCGATCCGTTATCGGCCTCCGCCTGACGCACGCGCTTACGCAGCGCCTCATGGTGGACGCCCAGATCAGCGGCGCTGCGACGGTGGCAGCGTTCGCCGAAAGCGACACTCGCCGAGAATGCCGTCGCTTCCTCCCGTCCGTCGATGAGCAAGCACGCTCAGTTTCGCATTCGGCTCGCAGAGACAGTCCCCGCCGCCGGGCGTCCCCGGCTTCATGTCATGGCTATTCCCAAGACTCCTCCACCTCCGGAGCAGCGTCTTCGGGAAACGAAGCCAGGAACAGCAGGCTCTGCACATCCAACGCGTCCCTCACCGGGACACCCTCCGCACGTAGCCGATCCTCGGTCTCGCGCTCGAACGCCAGATGGTGCCGATAATCCTCTGTCGCAGATTCATAATGCTCGGCCGGCGTCCCGACAGCGCGCTCGGCCCTTTCAAACACACGCGTCCGCACGAGCGGCAGAGCCAGCGGATCTACCGCGCAATTGAAGAGCGAACCGAATGCAAGGACCGCCGCTCGATTGCGTGGGACCACCCCAGATCGTTCCGCGTCCTCCGCTGGGCTGCAAATACGTCAAATCGAGACTGGGCATCCCGATCATCATCCAAGGACCCTGAAAGAACGGCGCGGACCCGATCCTCATCCTCGCGCGCCCAGTTCAACAGCCACTCGTTCTGACGTGCCGTTAGCAGCTTGGCGGGTTGGCGAGCCCGACCCGCGCGGATCAAGCGGTCGAGTATCCCCCTCGAACGCGCGCTTTAAGACTGGATCGTGGAGGACCCGGAACTTGCCTTCGACGGTGTCGTGATCGTCGGGAGGCAGGTAGGGATCGCTGGAGGCAGGCTGGATCTGTTGGGGCTTGATCCGAGCGGCAGGTGGATAGTCGTCGAGATCAAGGCCGGCAAGCTCTACCGGGACGTGATTGCCCAGGCGCTCGATTACGTGGCCTCAGTGCGCAGGCTGCCAACGGAGTGCCTGAGGTCAGTCGCCGAGGCATATCTCGCAGAGCATCCCAATCCTCATGCGTCTGAGCGGCTCGGCGCGGCCGTATCCAGCGATGACGACGCCTCCCCTCGGGAGGTCGCTGGCCTCGTCGTCGGTACCGCCCGCGATCCAGGACTTGAGCGGCTGATCGACTTCCTGGCCACCGAGAACGGCATCGCGATCGACGCCGTCACCTTCGAGGTGTTCGGGCTGTTCACGATCTTCTCCGCCTCCGAGAGGCATGGGAGCAGGATTTACTCGTCGGGGGAGGCCTTCGAGGAGTTCTTCCCAAACATCTCCGCAGACGAAGCACGACGCCAGCTCGGCCCAGACGGCCTCCGCGAGCTCAGCCGGACGACAGCCAACGAGTTCATCTCAGACCACCTGTTCGGTGAGATGCCGGCCGATGCGGACGGAGATACGTAAACCAGCGCGTGGCAATCCTGTTCGGCTTGAGTCGGTGTCCGCCGCCCCCCAATCTCCCTTCCGGAGCGGTGGTTTGACCACCACGCAGCTGCGCACTTAGACCCTTGTGCATGATTCTGCCGTCGACCTCGTACCCGTTAGCTGGAACGCCGACCATAGGAGTGCTTACTGAGAAAGTTCTGGGTGCGGTGACGTCCGACCGCTCCGGTTGGTTCCCGGGCTGGCGGCGGGCTGACTCATTGACTTTCTGTCGACCAGTGGTCTGACCTACCGGATGTCGTGTCGCCCGTCGCCGCCCGAGGACCACCGGCGTGACCTGATAGGAGCCTGGCAGCTGCCCGGAGTGAGACGTGTCCGCCGGAAGTCCGCTTCGTCAACTCAACCGAAGGGACGGCCTGCATGATCGTGATCGGGACGGACACGCACAAGAAGACGCATACCTGCGGCGCGGTCGACGCGTTCACCGCCGCAGCACGCGGGGAGCTGACCGCGCCTGCGCGCAAGGGCGCGTTTGGCAAGCTGCTGCGGTGGGCGCGAGCGCTCGACCCGGAGCGAGTGTGGGCGATCGAGGACTGCCGGCACGTCTCGGGCGCGTTCGAGCGATTCTTGGTCGCCCGAGGCGAGCAGATCGTGCGTGTCGCCCCGAAGCACATGGCCGGGGCCAGGCGGTCAGCACGGGAGCGCGGCAAGTCTGACTCGATCGATGCGTTCAGCGTCGCGCGTGCCGCGCTCAAGGAAGGAATCGACAAGCTCCCCGGAGCGCACCTCGACGGCGCCGCCATGGATATTCGCCTGCTGGTCGACCATCGCGAGGATCTTGTCGCCGCTCGCGGACAGGATCAGCAGCGGCTGCGCTGGCATCTGCACGACCTCTGGCCCGAGCTCGAGATCCCGCACGGTGCGCTCGACACCGCCAAATGGTTGGGCAAGGCCTCCCGCCGTCTCGCCCGCTCCCAGCAGACCACCCGAGTGCGGATCGCGCGCGAGCTCGTTCGCCAGATTACCGCGAGCACGAAGCGGATCCGCGAACTCGAGCGGGAGCTCGCCGTGCTCGTTGAGGGCTACGCGCCGCAGTTGCTCGCCGAGCGAGGCTGCGGTCCGCTGACCGCCGCCAAGCTGATCGGCGAGATCGCCGGCGCCGACCGATTCCGCACCGACGCCAAGCTCGCCCGTACTGGCGGCAGCGCCCCGATCCCTGCCTCCTCGGGCAACATCCAACGACACCGCCTCGACCGCGGCGGCAACCGCCAGCTCAACTGCGCGCTTCACCGCCTTGCTGTCAACAAAGCCAACTGGTGCCCCGAGACCGCCGCCTACCTCGCACGCAAGCAAGCCGAGGGCAAATCACGCAAAGAAGCGCTCCGCTGCGTCAAACGCCATCTCACCCGCCGCGTCTGGAAACTCCTCCGCGCCCCCGCACCCGTCCAAGACCCTCGCTCGAACAACAACACCAACACCAACACGACCAACACCGCCCCAGGCCCGATCATCGGCACCGCCCCCGGCCTCATGCCCTGCGCCAGATAATCACACCCACATCCGGATTCCCGCAAATAGCGACAAGCCATTGACATAGGAGCGACATCGGTCGATCAAAGCAGCACGCCCGACAGCGAAACACGCGTTCGCTTCATCTTGTCCGCCCATGGCGTCCCGGCCCTATGTTGCTGGCTGTCCGGAGAGGACTCGGGACGGCCTGAACCCCTTGACGATCAGGTAGATCGCAAACGAAGCCTCGAAGACGATCACGGGAATCGCGAAGATGCCTGCTGTGGAGCTGGTTATGCTCCAGGCGCCGAACACAATGGCGATCTTCGAAGCGAAGATCAGCGGGCCGCCGATTAGGCCGAACAGCGCGAGGCGCGGCGGCATCAGGGCGGTGCTGTACATCAGATAGCCCAACAGGACGTCGTTGACGCCGACACATAATCCCGGGCCAGCCAGGAACGTCCAGTTATGGATCGCGACGAGGGCTCGGCCGGTGATCACAAGCGATCCGCTATTCGCGCCAATCGTTGACGCCAAGTCGTGGCGCAGCGTCAGGACCGCTAGGAGGCTGAGGATGCCAACGCCGATCATGGTCGACTCGACGATTCGCGACGCGACGTAGCCAAGCGCGAGGCGCTCGCTCTCGCGCCTGAGGATCGGGTACATCACGACCGCCACGCCGATATTCGAGATCATCAAGAAGACCTCGAGAACAGCCCCAAACTCGATGCGCGTGTCGTGCCCCGCCCCCAGGATGTAGTTGTGGTCGTGAAGGACCGGGTGGTACAGAAGCACCGCCGGGATTGATGCGACGAATGTGATCGCCATGAACCATCCAGCCCAAGACGCTGCCCTCTTCTCGCCAGGCGTTGGAAACCTCGCGCCGGCGGCGCGCTCGCCCCGATCTTGAACGGCCACCGCAGACCCCCTCTGTGCTGTTTGAGCTTGCGCCCCGCCATCAACTTTATGCCGCTAGACCTTCCTGAGTCAAGCCCTCGCGCCGGTGCCCGGCTTGGGCGCGCCGCCTCTGCTTTGGGCTATTTGCAGCAGTCTCGATCGAACCACCTGCGGCACCCCCGATCGCGCCCTTGCACGAGTTGGAAATATGGCTGCGTTCAAGGGGTGTTCGGTTTCAAAACCCCTTACGGCCTAACCCTCCGGGCGATTGACCGCGACGTACTCAGCGTCGAGATACTCGTGTCCGACTTCGCGGCGCTCCCGTACTCCCGCCTACAGATTCACGGCGACGTACTTCGTCTCCAGGTACTCCTCGATGCCCTCGTGCCCGCCCTCACGGCCGAAGCCGGAGTGCTTGATGCCGCCGAATGGGGCGGAGGCGTTCGAGACTATGCCCTGGTTGAGGCCGACCATCCCGGTCTCGAGGCCCTCGATGACGCGTAGGGCCCGCTTGAGGTCGCGTGTGAACACGTAGGCGACGAGGCCGAACTCAGTGTCGTTGGCCGCGGCGATCGCTTCGTCCTCATCGGAGAAGCCCTTGATCGGCGCGACCGGCCCGAAGATCTCCTCGCGGAGCAGGCTGGCGTCGTCGGGCACGTCGGTGAGCACGGTGGGGTCGAAGAAGTAGCCGGCACCGGCGCGGGCGTGGCCGCCGACGATCGCGGTGGCGCCGCGGCCGACGGCGTCCTCGACGAGCTCGCGCACCTTCGAGCGCTGGGCGTCGTCGATCAGCGGCCCGACCTGGACACCCTCCTCGGTGCCGCGCCCGACCTTCATCTTGCCCATGCCGCTGGCCAGCTTCTCGGCGAACTGCTCGGCCACCGCGTCGGCGACATGGAAACGGTTGGCCGCGGTGCAGGCCTCACCGATGTTGCGCATCTTGGCAATCAGGGCGCCCTGCACGGCCGCGTCGACGTCGGCGTCGTCGAAGACGATGAAGGGCGCGTTGCCGCCCAGCTCCATCGACAGGCGCAGCAGGTTGTCCGACGCCTGCCCCATCAACGTGCGGCCGACCTCGGTGGACCCGGTGAAGGACAGCTTGCGCAGCCGCGGGTCGGCGATCAGCGGTCCCATCGTCTCGCCCGAGGAAGAGGCCGTGACCAGGTTGAGCACGCCCTTCGGCAGGCCGGCGTCCTCGAGGATCTTGACCAGCATCAGCATCGACAGCGGCGTCTGCTGCGCCGGCTTGACCACCGTCGTGCAGCCGGCGGCGACCGCCGGGCCGATCTTGCGGGTTCCCATCGCCATCGGGAAGTTCCACGGCGTGATCAGCAGGCACGCGCCAACCGGCTGCTTCATGGTCAGCACGCGCCCCGCGCCGGTCGGGCCGACGGCGTAGCGACCCTCGATCCGCACCGCCTCCTCGGAAAACCAGCGCAGGAACTCAGCGGCGTAGGCGATCTCGGCCTGGGACTCGTTGAGCGGCTTGCCCATCTCAAGCGTCATCAGCACGGCCAGTTCGTCCTGGCGCTCGATCAGTTCCTCAAACGCGCGGCGCAGAATCTCGCCGCGCTCGCGCGGAGCGTGCCGGCTCCACTCGGGCCCGGCGGCGACCGCGGCGTCGAGCGCGGCCTTGGCGTCCCCGGCCGAGGCGTCGGCGACCTCGCACAGCGATTCGCCGGTGGAGGGGTCCTCGACGGACAGGGTTCCCTTTGCGCCGTCGCGCCACTCCCCCCCGATGTACAGCTGCTTGGGGACCTGGTCAACGATGCGCTGCTCTTCTGTGGCGGTGATGGAGCTCATGACTGGAACCTACCCCACCGCGATGGGGCGAACCACTGCGGTGGCCTCGCCGCGGCGGCAGAACTGCCCTCCGAAGGTTGGCCACCGGTGCGATTGGGCGGCTGTGCCGGAGGTCAAACCAGATAGGCTGCGCGGCGACGTGTGGGGCATTCGGGCACTCAGCTTGACCGTGGTCGCGGTGGCACTCGCCGCCTGCGGTACGCAGACGAAGACGGTTACCGTTACGACGTCGACGGCGACGGCCGCGACGTCGAGTGCGAGCACGCCGGCCACCCAGTCCTCGAGCGCGAGCACGGCCTCGACCACATCGACCACCGCGACGGGCGTGGCACCGGTCGTGCATCTCGCGACCTTCCGCTCCCCATCGGGGAACATCGGTTGCATGATCATCTCCGGCACGGCGCGCTGCGATATCGCCCACCGCACGTGGTCACCGCCACCGCGGCCGGCGAGCTGCCCCAACGTCGTCGACTTCGGTCAGGGCGTCGAGCTCAACGGCTCAAGTGCCGGACAGCTGGTCTGCGCGGGTGACACGACGATGGACCCCTCGGCGGCAGAGCTGCCCTACGGGTCCGACACAGTGGTGGGGCAGTTCCGGTGCGAGAGCCGGACGAGTGGCATGACCTGCACGAGCTCCAGCAGCGGCCACAGCTTCTTCATCTCGATCGACAGCTACCGGCTGTCCTGAGCGGGCGGCGGCTCGCGGTCGCGCCGCGAGCCACCGCCACCCGAGTGAATTAGGCAGTTGCCGCCGCGGGGGCCGGCTCGAGGGCGATGCCGAGGACCTCGTCGATGGTCATCGCGAAGTGGAACGTCATCGCGTCGCGGACCTCCTGCGGGACGTCGTCGAGGTCTCCACGGTTGCGCTCGGGGAGCACGACATCGGTCAGCCCGGCCGCGTGGGCGGCCAGAACCTTCTGCTTGACGCCGCCGATCGGCAGCACGCGGCCCTGCAGCGTGACCTCACCGGTCATGCCCACGGTGTGGCGCACCGGCCGCGCACTGAGCAGCGATGCCAGAGCGGTGACCATGGTCACGCCCGCGCTCGGCCCGTCCTTGGGGATCGCGCCGGCCGGCACGTGGACGTGGAACGAGCGCTCGTCGAACGCGTGCGGGTCGATGCCGAGATCCTCGGCGTGGCCGCGCACGTAGGAGAGAGCGATCTGCGCCGACTCCTTCATGACATCTCCGAGCTGGCCCGTGAGCGTCAGGCCGGGCTTGCCCTGCATCGCCGTGGCCTCGACGAACAGCACGTCGCCGCCGGCGCCGGTCACCGCGAGTCCGGTGGCGACACCAGGCACGGCCGTGCGGATCGCCGACTCCTGGAAGTGGCGCTGCCGGCCGAGGGCATCTCGGACCGCGTCGAGATCGATCGTCACCGGGGTCGCCACCTGCTCGCCAGCGATCTTCGTCGCGGTCTTGCGCAGCAGCGTGCCGAGGTCACGCTCGAGCTGGCGGACGCCGGCCTCCCGCGTGTACTCAGTGGTGATCGTCTTCAGCAGCTCGTCGGAGATCTCGACCTCCTCGGGCCGCAGCCCGTTGCGCTCGAGCTGGCGTGGCCACAGATAACCACGGGCAATCGCCGCCTTCTCGGAGGTGGTGTATCCGTCGAAGCGGATCACCTCCATGCGGTCAAGCAGCGGCCCGGGGATCGTGTCGGCCAGGTTGGCGGTGGCGATGAACAGCACGCCACTGAGGTCGAGCTCGACGTCGAGGTAGTGGTCGCGGAAGCTGTGGTTCTGCGCCGGGTCAAGCACCTCGAGCAGGGCCGAACTCGGGTCGCCTCGCCAGTCGGCGCCGACCTTGTCGACCTCGTCGAGCATGATCACCGGGTTCATCGTCCCGGCATCGCGCAGGGCACGCACCAAGCGGCCCGGCAGGGCGCCGATGTAGGTGCGCCGGTGGCCGCGGATCTCTGCCTCATCGCGGACACCACCGAGCGACATACGGACGAACTCCCGTCCGGTGGCGCGGGCGATCGACTCACCGATCGAGGTCTTGCCAGTGCCGGGCGGCCCGATCAGGGTGAGGATCGCGCCGGAACGCTTGTCCTCGGTGATCCCACGCTCCTGGCGGAGCTTCTTGACCGCGATGTACTCCACGATCCGGTCCTTGACGTCTTCGAGGCCGGCGTGGTCGTTGTCGAGGACCTCACGGGCATGCCGGGGATCGAGCCGCTCGTCGGAGCGCTCGCTCCACGGCACCGCGATCAGCCAGTCGAGGTAGGTCCGGATCACGCTGGACTCCGCGCTCTGCTCGCCGACCCGCTCAAGGCGTCCGAGCTCCTTCTCGGCCTGCTCGCGGACGGAGTCGGGCATGCCCGACTCCTCGATCTTCGTGCGGTACTCCTCGATGATCGAGGCGTCGTCGTCGCCGAGCTCCTTGCGGATCGACTCCATCTGCTTGCGCAGGAAGTACTCGCGCTGCTGCTTCTCCGCTCCGGACTCGACGTCTTCGCGGATGCGCTTGCGGACCTGAAGCTCAGCCAGTCGCTCACGCTGATAGCCGAGCGCAAGCTCAAGCCGCTCGGTGACATCGATGGTCTGGAGCAGCTTGACCTTCTGTTCGTAGTTGAGGTCGGGCGAGTAGCCGCTGGTGTCGGCGAGCGGGCCGGGCTCGATGATGCTGCGCAGGAATGCGGCAATGCGGCCGTCATCGCCACGCAGCTCGAGGATCTCCTCGACCGTGGCGCGATACTCGCGCTCGAGGGTGCGGGTGCGGCCGTCGACGGGCACGTCGTCAGGGCGCTCCTCGACCTCGACGAACAGGCGTCCGTCGGGCATCGTGTGGGCTGCGCCGGCGATGCCGCGGTGAACGCCGGTGAGGGCGACGGCGTGACCGCCACCGGGGAGTCGGACGTGGTCGGACACGTCGGCAACGGTGCCGACCGCGGCAAACTCGTGCTCGTGGTTGGGCACGAGCAGGACTCTCGTCTCCTCGCCGGCATCGACCGAAAGGGTCAGCGACATGCCGGGGAAGACGACTGCGTCATCCAGCGGAACGAGAAGAAGACGGGACATCCAAGCTTCACTTTCGGTAGGTGCTTACTTCGAATAAGTAGGGTACCACACCGGACCCCCGCCGGGGCCCCTGTGGAGCAATGATCTTAGTGTAGGACACTGAGATTATGCGTCCGGATACCCCGCAACTCGGTGACGGGAGGCGGGCGACTGCCGGTGGCGCGGCGAAAGCGACGCCCGGATTTGGGGCGCGGTGAGCGCGAGGCCTCGATCTGATCGGAGGCGCCCGTGGCCTCGGGCCGAGATCTGGCCGTGGCGCCGGGCTGAGGCTGAGGCCGTGATCTGGGAACATACGCGTGGTGACCGACACCCAGCACCACGACAACAGCGAACAGTCCGCCCACGACGTCCTGGCCGCCGAGGCCTTCGCCGTCCCCGCGCCGGACCCCGAGCTCGAACCCGCCCATGACATCCTTGCCGCGGAGCAGTACGGGGTGCCGGGCCCCGATCCCGACCTGCACGAGCTGCATCAGCACGGTCCGGTCGTCCTGCCCAAGGACCCGCACGGCGACGCGGAGCCGCACGACGTTCTCGCCGCCGAGGAGTTCCCGATGCCGGCGGTCCATCCACACCCCAAGCCGAGCCTGGTGGAGCGGCGGGGAGGGCCGGCGCGCTTTGCGATGGAGGTCGCGGCGGCGGTCGCCGGGCTCCTGGCCCTCCGGCGCCTGCTGCGGCGGCGTTAAGGCGCACGCGGCGCGGGCAGCGGGGGCGTTGGGCCGCGGTGGCGTCGAGGTGCTCAGCGCCGATGGGCCAGCAGGTCGGTGATCGTCCCGAGCCCCATCTCGGCGGCGAAGCCGACCGTCTCCGACAGTGTGGGGTGGGGATGCACGGTGAGGGCCAGGTCCTCGGCGTCGGCGCCCATCTCGAGCGAATGGACGGTCTCGGCGACGAGCTCGCCGGCGTTCACGCCGACCATTCCCGCGCCCAGCACCCGGCGGGTGCCGGGCTCGAGCAACAGCTTGGTGAGCCCGTCCTCGCGGCCCAGCGACAGCGCCCGGCCGGAGGCGGCCCAGGGGAACACGGCCTTCTCGTACTCGGTCCCAGCCACGCGCGCGTCGGTCTCGGTCAATCCCATCCAGGCCACCTCGGGGTCGGTGTAGGCGACCGAGGGGATCGTGCGGGCGTCGAACGCGGCGCCGGGCACACCGGCGATCACCTCGGCGGCCGTCTTGCCCTCGTGGGCGGCCTTGTGAGCCAGCATCGGGCCACCGACGATGTCACCGATGGCGTGGATCCATGGCACGTTGGTCCGCAACTGGGCGTCCACGGGAATGAATCCGCGCTCGTCTACCGTCACCCCGGCAGCGTCGAGACCGAGCGCGAGGCCGTTCGGGCGGCGGCCGACGGCCGCCAGCACCCGGTCGTACACGCCAGATGCTCCGCTGGAGAAGTCGACGGCGATCCCCTCCTCGCGCGCGGCCGCCGAGGCGACTTCGACCCCGGTCATCACCGCCTCGTACCGGCTCGTTACGCGGCGGTGGAGCGGCTTGACCAGGTCCGGGTCACAGCCGGGAATGAGCTGGTCCAGCAGCTCGACGACGGTGACCCGGGCGCCGAGGGCGTCGTACACCGTGGCCATCTCCAGACCGATGATGCCGCCGCCGATGACCAGCAGCCGCTCGGGGATCGAAGCCGGCGAGAGCGCGCCTGTCGAGTCGATCACGCGCTCGTCGTCCGGGAGCATCGGGAGCCGCACCGCCGAGGACCCGGCCGCGATCACGCAGTGGTCGAAGGTGATCGTCCGGTCGCCGACGACGACCGAGTGGGGTCCGCCGAACCGCGCCTCGCCGCGGACGACCTCGACCTTGCGCTGGCGCGCCAGCCCGGTCAGGCCTCCGGTCAGCTTGCCGACCACCGACTCCTTCCAGGCCAGCAGCGCCTCGATGTCCACCTCCGGCTCGCCGAAGAAGACGCCGTGGGTGGCCATCTCCTCCACCTCGGCAATCACACGGGCCGCGTGGAGCAGGGCCTTGGAAGGAATGCAGCCGACGTTCAGGCACACGCCCCCCAGCGACTCGTGGCGCTCGATCAGGATGGTGCGAAGCCCGAGGTCGGCGGCGCGGAAGGCGGCGTTGTAGCCGCCGGGACCGGAGCCGATGACGACGACCTCGGCGTCGTGCTCGCCGTCGCCGTCGAGGGAGGGGGGAGGGGTGGCGGCCGCCCCAGCGGGGGAAGGGGTGGCGGCCGCAGCGGCGGGAGCGGTCGTGCTCGCCGCGGGTTCGGCCCCGTCGGTCTGGAGCACGAGCAGCACGCTTCCCTCCGACACGCGGTCGCCGATCGACACCCGCAGCTGCGACACCGTGCCGGCAAACGGGGCGGGGACGTCCATCGTGGCCTTGTCGGACTCGAGGGTGACCAGGGGATCCTCGAGCGCGACCTCCTCGCCGGCGCTCACGTGGATCTCGATCACCGGCACGTCGGCAAAGTCCCCGATGTCGGGGACCGGCACCTCGATCGTGCTCACAGCAGCGCCCGCCGGAGGTCGGAGAGCACCTTGACCAGAGAGGCGACAAAGCGAGCCGCGGCGGCGCCGTCGATGACCCTGTGGTCGTAGGACAGCGACAGCGGCACCATCAGCCGCGGGACAAACGCGGAGCCGTCCCAGACCGGCTTCATCGCCGAGCGGGTGACGCCGAGGATGGCCACCTCGGGCGCGTTGACGATCGGCGTGAATGAAGTCCCTCCGATCCCGCCCAGCGAGGAGATCGAGAACGTGCCGCCGCTCATCTCGGCCGGCGAGAGCTTGCCGGCGCGGGCCTTGCCCGAGAGCTCGGTCAACGCCGCTGCCACCTCGAGCAGGCCCAGCTGGTCGGCGTTGCGGATCACCGGCACGACGAGGCCCTGCGGCGTGTCGGCCGCGAAGCCGATGTTGTAGTAGCGCTTGAGCACGAGCTGCTCGCCGTCCAGCGAGGAGTTGAACTCCGGGAACTCCTTGAGCACGGCGACGCTGGCCACAACGAGGAAGGCCACCATCGTCACCTTCAGGTCCTGCTCGGAGTTGAGCTGTTTGCGCCAAGCCTCGAGGTCGGTGATGTCCGCCTCGTCGTGGTGGGTGACGTGGGGGATCATCACCCAGTTGCGGGCCAGGTTGGGTGCCGAGATGCGCTGGATCCGCGTACGCTCGACGCGCTCCACCGGGCCGTAGCGCTCGAAGTCCACCTGCGGCCACGGCGGCAGGTCCAGGCCCAACCCAGGCCCGGCCGGCGGAGCCGTAGCCGGGCCCCCTGAACCAAACCTCTCGACATCGTCGACCGTGATCCGTCCCTTGCGTCCGCTGCCGCTCACCGCCGCGAGATCGACGCCGCGCTCACGGGCCAGGCGACGCACCGACGGGCTCGCGTAGACCGGTCCGCCGCCGTTGGCGGGAGCCATCGCCGGCGCCGGCTCGGCCGTGGGAGGCTCGGCCTGCAGCGCGCTCGCGACCGCCTCAGGCGCCGCCGATTCGACCGGGACGCCCTCGGAGGCGATCGCCGAGGCCCGTGGCCCCGACACCGGTGCCTCGCCCTGCGGCTCGATGGTCAGCAGCTCGGTGCCCTGCGAGACCCGGTCGCCGACCTTGACGTGCAGCTCGCGCACCACGCCGGCGAACGGCGCCGGCACGTCCATCGTCGCCTTGTCGGACTCCAGCGTCAGCAGCGGGTCATCGGCGGCAACGGTGGCGCCCGGCTTGACGAGGATCTCGATCACCGGCACGTCCTGGAAGTCGCCGATGTCCGGGACCTCCACCGGGATGATCTCGGTCGCGCTCATACCGTCGTGGGCAGCGGTGCCTCGGGGTCGATGTCGAACTTCTCGATCGCCTGCGCCACCAGTTCGGGCTTCACCTCGCCGGCGTCGGCGAGCTCCTTGAGCGCCGCGACGGCGACGTAGTAGCGGTCCACCTCGAAGAACCGCCGCAGCGCCCGGCGGAAGTCGCTGCGGCCGAAGCCGTCGGTGCCGAGCACTCGGTAGGACGCGGGAACCCACTGGCGGATCTGGTCGGCGAAGGCGCGGATGTAGTCGGTCGCGGCGACGACTGGGCCGCCGCCGTCGAGGCAGTCAGACGCGTAGGCCCGCCGCGGCTCCGAGGCGAGCGGATGGAGCAGGTTCCAGCGCTCGACCTCGATCCCGTCGCGGCGCAGCTCGGTGAACGAAGTGACGCTCCAGACATCGGCCGCGACGCCGAACTCCGCCTCGAGCAGCTCGCCGGCGACGATCACCTCGCCGAGGATCGCGCCCGAGCCGAGCAGCTGCACGCGTGGACCCGAACCCGAGCCGGCCCGCAGCCGGTACATCCCGCGCAGGATCCCGTCCTGCGCCCCCTCCGGCATCGGCGGGTGGTGGTAGTTCTCGTTCATCAGCGTGAGGTAGTAGAAGACGTCCTCCTGCTCGCCGACCATCCGTCGCAGGCCGTCCTGAATGATCACCGCGAGCTCGTAGCCGAACGCGGGGTCATAGGCGCGGCAGCTGGGCACCACCGAGAACAGCACGTGGCTGTGGCCGTCCTCGTGCTGGAGTCCCTCGCCGTTGAGCGTGGTGCGCCCCGCGGTCCCGCCGAGCATGAAGCCCCGGGTGCGGCTGTCGGCCGCCGCCCACACGAGGTCGCCGACCCGCTGGTAGCCGAACATCGAGTAGTAGATGTAGAACGGGATCATCTGCGTGGCATGGGCGCTGTAGGAGGTGCCCGCGGCGATGAACGAGGAGATCGAGCCGGCCTCGGTGATCCCCTCCTCGAGGATCTGGCCGTGCTGGTCCTCCTTGTAGAACATGAGCTGGGCCGAGTCCTGGGGCTGGTAGAGCTGGCCGACGGGGGAGTAAATGCCAACCTGCCGGAACAGGCCCTCCATGCCGAAGGTCCGCGACTCGTCGGGCACGATCGGCACCACGTGCGGGCCGATCTGCTTGTCCCGCAGGAGCGCCGCGAGCACGCGGACGAAGGCCATCGTCGTCGAGATCTCGCGGTCGCCGGTGCCCTGTAGCTGCGATTCGAACAGCGAGAGCTCGGGCACCGCCAGCGGCTCGGCCGTCCGCCGGCGCGCGGGCAGCGAACCCCCGAGCGCCTCACGGCATTGGCGCAGATAGACCATCTCGGGGGCGTCGGCCGGTGGCTTGTAGTACTCGGCGGCGCCCACCTGCTCGTTGGTGAGCGGAAGCTCGAAGCGGTCGCGGAACTGCAGCAGCGCGTCCTCGGTCATCTTCTTGGCCTGGTGGGTGATCATCTGTCCCTCGCCGGAGCCGCCCATGCCGTAGCCCTTGATCGTCTTGGCCAGGATCACCGTCGGCTGGCCGCGGTGCGCGGCGGCGGCGTGGTAGGCGGCGTACACCTTCTGCTGATCGTGACCGCCGCGGTTGAGCAGCCAGATCTCCTCATCGGACATGTGACTCACGCGCTCGAGCAGGACCGGATCGCGGCCGAAGAAATGCTCGCGCACGTAGGCGCCGTCGCGCGACTTGAACGTCTGGTAGTCGCCGTCGACGCACTCCTGCATCACGCGCACGAGCCGGTCGTCGGTGTCGGCGGCGAGCAGCGGATCCCAGCGCGAGCCCCAGATCACCTTGATCACGTTCCAGCCCGCGCCGCGGAAGTCGGCCTCGAGCTCCTGGATGATCTTGCCGTTGCCGCGGACCGGCCCGTCGAGACGCTGCAGATTGCAGTTGACCACCCAGATCAGGTTGTCCAGATGCTCACGACCGGCGAGGCCGATCGCGCCCATCGTCTCGGGCTCGTCCATCTCGCCGTCGCCGAGGAACGCCCACACCTTGCGTCCGTCGGTCTCGGCCAGCGAGCGCGCCTGCAGGTAGTGCATGAACCGCGCCTGGTAGATCGAGGTGATCGCCCCGATGCCCAGCGACACGGTGGGGAACTGCCAGAAGTCGGGCATCAGCCATGGGTGCGGGTAGGAGCTCAGGCCGCCGGGCTGCGAGACCTCCTGGCGGAAGCCATCGAGCTGTTCCTCGGTGAGGCGGCCCTCGAGGTACGCGCGGGCGTAGTTGCCCGGCGACGAGTGGCCCTGGAAGTACACGAGGTCACCCGGCGCTCCGTCACGCGCGCCGTGCCAGAAATGGTTGAAGCCGACCTCGTAGAGGGTGGCCAGCGACTGGTAGCTGGCGATGTGGCCGCCGAGCTCGGACGAGGTCTTGTTGGCGCGGATGACCATCGCCATCGCGTTCCAGCGGATGATCGAGCGCAGCCGACGCTCGACCGCGGGGTCGCCGGGGAGCTGCGCCTCCCGTTCGGGCGGGATCGTGTTGACGTAGGGCGTGTTGAGGGAGGCGATCGGGCCGGTGCCGGCGTGCTGCGCGCGCTCGACGACGCGGGTCAGCAGCTGGCGTGCGCGGTCCGGGCCGTCGTGGGCGACGACGGCATCGACCGCCTCGAGCCACTCGCTGGTCTCGACTGCGTCGATGTCGGCTCCCGCGCCGTTTGAGCTGGGTCTCTTCAGTTGGTCAGTCATCCCACATCCCGGGGCAGTCCTCGGCCCAAATACGGGTCCGGAAATCGACTATACCCCCGCCCCTGACCCCTAACCGGGGGGTTCATTGCAGGCTCCGCTCCGCTACGGTCCGGCCGGTGAGTGCGCGAGAGGTGCAAGGGCCCCCGGGACCCCCTTGGGCACGCCCGCTGAAGGGTGTCCTCGATCAGCTGGTGATCGAGTCCGATGCGCTATCGGACAACCAGCTGGGCGACCCGGCGCAGCGGCCGCTGTTCGTCTACCGCTCGCCTGGGCTCGTCTCCGGCGCCCACCGCGAGGCGGTGCCGTCGGTGTACCTGATCCAGGGCTACAGCGGCCAGGTCGACGACTGGCTCGGCCGCACCGCGTTCGAGCCCAACAGCGTCGAGCGGCTCGACGCGATGTTCAGCGCCGGCGACTGTCCCGAGGCGATCGTCGTCTTTGTCGATGCCTGGACATCGCTGGGCGGGTCTCAGTTCCTCAACTCGAGCGCCACCGGGCGCTACCTCGACTATCTGTGCGACGACGTTGTCGCCTTCGTCGACGGTCGCTACCCGACGCTGGCCGACCGCCAGCACCGCGGGATCGCTGGCAAGTCGTCGGGCGGTTACGGAGCGATGGTGGTGCCGATGCTGCGGCCGGATGTGTTCGGGGCGCTCGCCTCCCATGCCGGCGACGCTCTGTTCGAGTGCTGCTACCTCCGCGACTTCCCCGTCGTCGCCCGGGCGCTGCGCGATCACTTCGACGGGTCGATCGAGGTTCTGCTGGAGCGGGTGGCCCAGGCGGATCACTTCGACTGGGGGAAGTATGGGGCGGCGTTCTCGCTCTACGCCTACGCCGCGGCCTATACCCCGGATCCGTCGCGCCCCGGCGCCGTGCGGCTGCCGTTCGACATCGCCACCGGGCGGGTGATCGACGAGATCTGGGCCGAGTGGCTCGCGCTCGACCCCGTCCGCATGGCCCCGCACTACGCGGAGGCGCTGCGGAGCATGCGCCGGATCTATCTCGATGCCGGGCGCAGCGACGAATGGTTCCTTGACCTCGGGGCGCAGGCCTTCGCCCAGGAGCTCGAGAAGCTGGGCGTCGAGCACTCGCTCGAGCTGTTCGACGGCACCCACGGGGGCATCAGCTACCGCTATCCGGGAGCGATTCGGGAATTGCTGCTGGCGCTCGCGCCGTAGGGCGGGCACCATTCGGGCAGCCGTGGACGCTGCTTGACCTTGCGCTGGCACCTTCCAGGCTGCGAAGCTATGGCCGTGACGCTCGCCGCCGCGGATCAGCTCATCTTCGAGGGGCCGGCCGCGCTGGCCGACCTGGTCCGCCGTCGCGAACTGCAGCCGCGCGAGCTCGTCGAACTGTGCCTGCGCCGGATCGAGGCGCTCAATCCGCGCCTGAACGCGTTCCGGGTGACGATGGCCGAGGAGGCGCTGGCCGCGGCCGAGGACGTGGGCGATGGCCCGCTGGCCGGGGTTCCGATCGCCATCAAGGACGACATTCCGGTGGCCGGGCAGGCGACCACGCGTGGATCGCGGGGCTACGGGCCGCCGGCGCCGGCCGACGGTGAGGCGGTGCGGCGCCTGCGCGCGGCCGGCGCGATCCCGATCGGGATCACCAACGTGCCCGAGCTGACGATCTTCCCCTGGACGGCGACCGAGGCCAACGGCATCACCCGCAACCCGTGGGACCTGAGCCGGACGACCGGCGGGTCCTCTGGCGGGTCGGCGGCGGCGGTGGCCTCCGGGCTGGTGCCGTGCGCGACTGGGTCCGACGGCGGTGGCTCGATCCGGATTCCCGCCGCCTGCTGTGGGCTGGTGGGCATGAAGTCGACCCGGGGCCGGGTCTCGTCCATGCCCGCCGGGGAGGGCTGGCTTGGGCTGAGCGTGTTCGGCGGCCTGGCGCGCACCGTCAGGGACAGTGCCCTGATGCTCGACGTGATGCAGGGCGCCACGTCTGGCGATCTCCACCAGGCGCCGCCGTTCACGGGGAGCTACGTCGAGGCGGCCGGCCGTCCGCCGGAACGGCTGCGTATCGCCATCTCCCGCAAGGTCCCGCCGGGTCTGGTGGGACGCGTGTCCGCCGATCAGCGCGCGGCGTGGGAGCGCACGGCGAAGGTGCTGGAGGGATTGGGTCACGACGTCGTCGAGCGCGACCCCGCCTACGGCCTCGCTCAGCTCGAGTTCCTGCAGACCTGGGTGCGCGGGATCTACGAAGAGTCGCTCACCTTCCCCGACCGCTCCGCGTTCGAGTCGCTCACCAAGCAGATGGCCGGCATGGGCCGCTACCTGGTGCCTCCGGGCCGCAAGCAGGCGCTGCTCCACAAGCGTCCGGCCACCACCGCGCGGATCCTCTCCCTCTGGGATGAGGCCGACGTGCTCGTGACGCCCGGCCTGGCGAAGACGGCGATCGCCGCCGAAGGGGGCTTCGGCAAGCCGGCCCCGCTGGCGATCGACATCGCCGGCCGGTTCACGCCGTTCACGCCGATCTTCAACCTCACCGGTCAGCCGGCGATGTCGGTTCCCGCGGGCACCGGCGCCGACGGTCTGCCCCTAAGCGTGCAGCTCATCGGGCGGATCGGAGCCGAGGACGTGCTCTATTCGCTGGCCGGCCAGATCGAGGCCGCCCAGCCCTGGGCCGATCGGCGCCCGCCGTTCTCTTGACACATGATGGTGACCGAGCCGCCCGTCGATCACGGCCTTCAACGAGAGCCGGCGATTGGCCCTACGGCAAGCTCGACTGGCCACCGCGCCGGTGCTGCAGCGAAAGCCGCGGGCGCTCCTCCCGGTCCTCGCGGTCGCCTCGTGTGCGCGTGGCGTACGCTTGACCGGTGGACACCTTTCTCACCATCGTGAGCCGTCGCGAGGTGCGCCATTACGCCCCTCGGCCGGTGGCCGCCGATGCGCAGCGGCGAATTCTCGAGGCGGGCAGGATCAGCGGCAGCTCGATGAACAAGCAGCCGTGGCGGTTCATCGTGGTCGTCGACGCCGAGGTGCGCGAGCGCCTCGCCCAAGGGGTGTATGCCCCGGAGAACGTGCGCGGAGCCGGGTTCGTCATCGCGATCGCCGTTCGTGGACGTGGGCCGGTGAGTTTCGACGCCGGGCGGGCGGCGCAGAACATGATGCTGGCGGGGTGGAGCGAGGGGGTCGGCTCGTGTCCCAACGGCATGCCCGACGCGGAGGCGATCGGACGCCTGCTCGGTCTTGAGGAGGACGAGCGGCCGCTGATCGTGCTGACGTTCGGCTATCCGGCCCGCCCCCACAACCCCGAGGAGCGGCCGCCCAAGGAGTGGCTGAGCCGGGCCGACCGCCGTCCGCTCGACGAGGTCGTCAAGCGGGTCTAAAGGGACTAGATGGTTGATTCCGAATCAGTAGATTCGGAATCAACCATCTAGGCTCGCCGTGGCCGCTTAGGGCGGCACGGGACCACTGTCGGCTTCTGGAGAGAGGGGACCACACATGAACATGAGGGCTGTGCGCAGTCGCATCCTGCTCGGCGCGCTCGTCGCACTGGCGCCGTGGGTCATCCCGTCATCCGCCCTGGCCGTGGTGAGCGTCTTCCCGGTGCCTGGGGCCCGGTTTGCCGCTCCGGCGACCCAGATCACCTTTCGCGGACTCCGGCCCGGCGCGATCACCGGGGTCGTGGTGACCGGCTCGCGCAGCGGCACTCACGCGGGCACGGTCCGGGCCGATTCCGATGGCCGCGGCGGCAGCTTCCTGCCCGAGCGGCCGTTCACGCCCGGCGAGAAGGTGACTGTGCGCGAACCCTTTGCGGTGCTCGGCGCGAGCCATGGCGCGGTCCAGTTCACGGTCGCCAGTCCGGCCGGGGCGTTTCGTGGGAGCCCTATCCCCAACGCGAAGCGCGTGCCTGGCGACGTGCAGCGGTTTCACTCGCGGCCGGACCTCGTTCCCGCCGCCGCAGTCATCGACAAGCGCAGTCCGTCTGCCGCGCCAGGCGACATCTTCCTCAGCCCGCAGCAGGGACCGGTGCAGACCGGGCCGATGATCCTCGGGCCCGATGGCAAGCTCGTCTGGTTCAAGCCGCTCCCGGCGGGGATCCTGGCCAGCGACGTGCGCGTTCAGAGCCTGGGCGGCCGGCCCGTCCTCACCTGGTGGCAGGGCGTCATCTCCGTCGGGGTCGGGGTCGGCACGGACGTGATCGACGACGCCTCCTACCGCCAGATCGGCGTTGTGCGGGCGGCCAACGGGCTGAGCGCGGACCTGCACGAGTTCCGGATCACGCCCCAGGGAACCGCTTTGATCATCGCCTACTACCCGGTGTGGTGGACCCCCACATCGGGAAAGGTCCGGAGGCGCCAGAAGGTGCTCGACGCGGTGGTGCAGGAGATCGACATACCGACCGGGCTGGTCGAATTCCAATGGGACAGCCTCGATCACGTCGCTCTCGCCGACTCGGAGGTCGCGGTTCCCACTGACGGATCGGCGTTTGACTACTTCCACGCCAATTCGGTCGAGCCCGACCGCGACGGCAACCTGATCATCTCGGGCCGCAACACCTGGACCGCGTACAAGGTCGATCGTGCCTCCGGGCGGGTCATCTGGCGGCTCGGGGGCAAGCACTCCAGCTTCAGGATGGGCCCCGGCGCCTCGTTCGCCTTCCAGCACGACGTGCGCGTGCGCTCGAACAACGACATGTTCATCACGATGTTCGACAACGGGGCCGGCCCGCCGGCAATTCATCCGAACTCCGGTGGCCTGAAGCTGTTCCTCGACTTCAAGACCAGGACCGCGCGGCGCGTGGCGGTGCTGTCCCACTCGCCGCGGCTGCTGGCCAACTACGAGGGCGATTACCAACAGCTGACCGGAGGCGAGAACTTCCTCGGCTGGGGTCAGCAGGGCTACTTCACCGAGTTCGACCCGCACGGCCGGATCGTCTTCGACGGCCACTTCGTGGGCGCCGACGCGAACTACCGCGTGTACCGCTTCCCGTGGACTGGGCTCCCAGCGACCGCGCCGGACATCGGCTACACGGGTGGGCCGCGACCGACGTTGTACGCGAGCTGGAACGGCGCCACGCAGGTCGCCGCCTGGCGGGTGCTGAGCGGCAGCAGCCCGGCGGCCCTCAGCCCGTCCGGCCTCGCGCGGCGCACCGGCTTCGAGACCGCGATCGGGATCCGGCAAGGTCCCTACGGGGCGGTGGAGGCGCTCAATGCGGCCGGGAAGGTTCTCGGCACGTCGCGCACGATCAGGACTCCGTAAGCGACCGCTGAGCGGCGCGGCGTGAGCGGCCGCGCCGCTCAGCGCACGCGCGAATACGTGTTGTCGAAGTTGTCCTGCAGCACCTGCGCCGCCGTGCGCACGGTGACGATCCGCACCGGGCGCGAGAGCTTCCGGACCCGGTAGTGCCAGCCCGCCGGGAGCGTGAGCCGCGGGGCAAGATGCGCAAGGCCTGACGGCGTCAGGGACGAGTCGACCTGCTCGCTCCAGGACTGCATCACCCACTGCGCACCGTGGGGCGCGAGGAGCTCGTAGACCGTGCTGCCGCGCTTGTAGTCGAACTCGGTGGACCGGTCGACGCGATGCACGGTGAACGGGGTGGCGCGGAGCTGGCCGACGGAGACGGTGGCCTCCTCGGTCATCCGCAGGCCGCCGAAGTCCTTGATCACCTCGCGTCCCTGCTGGACCTTCTGGATCTGGTCCATCAGCCAGAAGCGGGGTCCGTTGCGCAGCGCGACGATGTCGTGATTGGCGTGCGCGATCGCCGTCATGTCGAGCGCCCGCCAGCGGGACTCGGGGCACGTGTTGTGCCCGAAGGTGTTGTAGACGTCGGCGAGGAGGCCGCGAGAGGAGTTGTGCACGAGCAGCAGCTCGCAGTAGCGCTTGGTGCGCACGCCGGACACGACGATCCGGCGGGCCACGGAGCTCGACCGGGCGGCGACCGCGTGCGCCGCGGCGGCGGCGAACAGGCCGGCGAGCACCAGCGCGACGGCCAGAACGCGGGCGCGTGGCGGGGACGGAACGGTTGTGGCTGCGAACGTGACAGCTCGGCTTCGCATCATCACCTCATCCTTGTCGTGCTCGGCCTGCCGCGGGCAATACTGGCAAACCGCGGTCGCCGGCTCAGTGCCCGATGCGCTCGCGCAACAGCCGAGCGAGCTCGTCAGGGTTGGCGACGGTCACCGTCAGCTCCGGGTGGCGCAGGCCGCCCATCACGCGGATCGGTTCCTTGAACGTGATCAAAACCCCGCGATCGCCGTTGCTGGCGAAGGTCAGCCCCCGATCGGTGATGCCCAGCCGGGGCGGGCCGGCGGTCTTGATGAACCAGTACGGGCCGGTCACATCGACGGCGATGATGTTGCTCAGCGGCACCTTCGCCTTCCAGGGCCCGTAGCGCGCCTCGAGCGTGTCGTCACTGACCGTCACTCCGGTGTGCTGCGGCGTGATGCCGAACAGCTGGGCGGCGGTGCGGTAGGAATTGGCGAAGCGGAACTCGAAGCGCCGCGGCGCGTCGGTAGTGCTCATTTCGCCACACGCTACCTGGCGATGTGACCTGGCGCACGATGCACCCGCGCTGAGTACGTCAGTGGGGCCGAGCCACGCCGGCCGCATGCCCGTCCCCGTGGTGCAGGATGATCACGCCGTCAGACGGGTACAGGATCGATTCGTGCTTCTCGTCCCAGCGGACCCGGAAGTGCTCGTGTCCGTCCGCTCCGAGGAGCTCGATGATCTGACCCTGGCGCGAGGGGTAGCCGGGAAGACCGCGGGCCTGCACCCAGTCTCCGACACGCGCGCTGGTGGATGAATGCTTCGTGGCCATGAGTGTCACCTCCGCGTTGATTGCCTAGTCCTGGCAGATGCGCGCGGTCTTCGCCGCGGTCATCCGCACAACGTCGCGCGGGTCGACGAGCACCGAGTGTCGGTGGTCGCCGGCGGGGCAGAGAATCCGCTCGGGCTGCAGGAGGGCCCGGTCGATCACCTCAGCGGCCGGGACCATCGGACCGAACGGGGGGATCGAGCCCACCTCGAGCGCGGGGAAGTCATGGGCGATCTGCTGCTCGCTGGCCAGCTGCAACTGCCGGCTGGCTCCGAGCAGTAACCGCAGCTTGTGCAGATCGAGCCGCTGAGACGAGGGGATCGCCGCGATGACGTAGACGCTCCCATCATGGAGGACGACCGTCTTGGCGACCTGGTCGGGAGGGAACCCGGTCGTCCTCGCCTCGGCGGCCGCGCTCAGCGTCGGCTCGTGCTCCAGCACCTCGAAGGGTACGTGAGCGCCCTCCAGATAGTCGGTGATGGCGGCGACATTCGAGCGCGCAACGCCCTGTGGGGAGTGCTTCTCGATCGTCATCGTGGGCTCCCATGGCGCTTGCGCAGCGACTCGAGCATGAGTCGCGTCTCTGCGGCGCCGATCAGCCGGCGGGTGCGGTCGACGACGTCCATGTTCACCGAGATCGCGTCGATCCCGCAGCGCACCAGCAGCTCGGCGTACTCGGGGTAGACCGACGGTGCCTGGCCACAGATCGACGTTTGGAGTCCCAGGCCGCGGGCGCGCGGGATCAGCTGCCGGAGGTAGTCGGCGACCGCGGGATCACGCTCATCGAACACCTCGGCCACCACCTCGGAGTCGCGGTCCGCGCCCAGCATCAGCTGGGTGAGGTCGTTGGAGCCGATCGAGATACCGGCGATGCCCAGTGCGGCGTAGCGCTCGAGGTTGAACAGCACCGAGGGCACCTCTGCCATCACCCACAGCTCGAAGCCACGGCGAGCCAGGAGCCCCGACTCGGCCATGAGCACCCGGCAGGCCTCGAGCTCCCAGGCGGTGCGGACAAACGGGAGCATCACATGGAAGTTGGCGTGGCCGGCGTCCCAGACCCGGCGCACCGCCTCGAGCTCGATGCGGAAGACCTCGGGCTCGTGCGTGTAGCGCAGCGCGCCCCGATAGCCGATCATCGGATTGGACTCCTCGGGCTCGAACCGATCGCCGCCCTCGAGCCCGCGGAACTCGTTGGTGCGGAAGTCGATCGTGCGGTAGGTGACCGGACGGGGCGCGAAGCCCGCCGCGAAGGTGGACAACGCGGAGGCCATCCGATCGATGAACTCCTCCGAGCGGCCCTGCTCGATCAGCAGCTTCGGATGGGCGCCGCCGAGCGCCTCGATCACCATCAGCTCGGCTCGGAGCAGGCCGACGCCATCGACATTGAGCGCCGCGGCTCGCTCCACCTGGGAGGGCTCGGACAGGTTGACCAGCAGCTTGGTCCCGATCACCGGCGCCGCCGTGACGGTGCCCGCGCGTCCGTTCGCGGCCGGCGTGGCCGCCGCGACGGAGACGGCGCCGTGGAAGACGACACCGTGAGTGGCGTCGACGGTGACCAGCTCCCCGTCGCGCAGCTTGTGGGTCGCCTCGGCGGTGCCGACGACGCAGGGGACGCCGAGCTCGCGGGAGACGATCGCCGCATGACAGGTCATCCCACCGGAGTCGGTGACGATCGCGGCGGCGCGTCGCATCAGCGGCACCCAGTCGGGCGAGGTCATGTGAGTGACGAGCACGTCGCCGTCGACCAGGCGCGAGGCGTCGGCCAGTGCGGTGATGACGCGGACGGGGCCGCTCCCGCTTCCGGGCGCCGCGCCGAGCCCACGGACGAGCGGCGTGGCCGTCGCGCCGTTGCCGGAGGACTCGCCCGCGGCGGCGGCTCCGTCGCCACCCGCTGAGGTCACCGGCCGGGATTGCAGCATCCATACCTGTCCGTCGGCGTCGAACGCCCACTCGGTGTCCTGCGGGGCGCCATAGTGGCGCTCGATCCGCACGGCCAGTCCGGCGAGCTGCTCCACATCGGCGTCGGCGAGGACCGCCCTCACCGCCTCGGCGCCCGAGAGCTGCCGCACCGTCGTCCCACCGCCGGGCGCCGGTTCGATGGTCAGCTCCTTGGCGCGGACCTCGCGACGGAGGATGGCCATCGTCTGCTTCTCGACCACGTACCGATCGGGCGAGACGCTGCCCGAGACCACCGCCTCGCCGAGTCCGAACGAGCCCTCGATGACGATCCAGTCCGCGCGCCCGGTCGAGGGGTCGATGGTGAACATCACGCCGGAGCACGTGGACTCAATCTGACGCTGGACCACGACGGCGATGTCCATGTCGGCCTGGGAGAAGCCCCGCTTGGCGCGGTAGAAGATCGTCCGTCCGCCGAACAGCGACGCCCAGCAGCGCCGCACGGCATCGATCAGCTCGTCGCTGCCGCGGATGTTGAGGAACGTCTCGTTCATGCCGGCGAACGAGGCCGACTCGGTGTCCTCGGCCGTCGCCGAGGAGCGCACGGCCACGGCGATCGGCGTGTCCTCATCGGACAGCGAGGCGTACGCCGCACGGACGTCATGTTCCAGCCACGGCGGGAGCGGCTCGGCGAGGACCATGGCGCGCACCTCGGCCGAGCGCTCGGCCAATGCGGTGGTGTCGTCGACGTCGAGGTCGGCGAGCGTCGCGGCGACGCGTGCTCGCAGTCCGCCCGCCTCGCAGAACGCGGCGTAGGCGGGGGCACCGATCACGAAGCCCGGCGGCACCGGCAGGCCGGCGCGGGCGAGCTCGCCGAGGTTGGCGCCCTTGCCGCCGGCGAAATCCACGTCGCCTTTGCCCAGCTCGCCAAAGCTGCGCACAGGACGAGCGGCCTGGACTGAAGTCGAGCCAGCACTCATGGCGTTTCTCCTCGTCTTCGCGGATCTGGGCGGCACTCGGCCAGCCTCTCCCACCACGCTAGAGCGGAAGGTGCCCGCGATCATCAGGGCTTCCTACGTACCTCGTACCGCCTTAAGACCGCAGAAACGGTCGCTGCCCGACTAAACCAAGCCGGCGAGGTTGACGATGCTCTTGTGGATCACATCGCGATGGCGGACACTCAAGAACGAGGTATGAACGAAGGGCAAGACGGCGGTCCTGGCGGCACGGCCTCGGGCCTGACTCCTGAGCACGACGGGGCCGGCGACGACGTTCTGCCCGAAAACCGGTGGAACGAGGTGCTCGCAGGCGCGATCGAGGCCGGCAACTTCGGTTTCGTGCTGCTCGGGGAGGGCGCGCGGATCCGCGGGGCAAACGGTCCGGCCTGCCGGCTGCTCGGCCGCCGCGAGCACGAGCTCGTCGGCCGCCCCCTGCCCGAATTCGTCCATCCCGATGATCGCGGCTGGAGCACCTCGCAGCTCGACCTACTGCTCGCCGGTGTGACCCGCCATCTCCGCCAGGAGCTGCGACTGCGCGCCGACGACGGCATCGACGTGTGGACCGAGCTGAACGTCCGGCCCGTACACGGCCTCGCGGCGGATTCCGTCTACGCGGTGGCGATGCTCGAGGACGCCAGCGATCGTCGGGCCCGGGAAAGCGAGCTGCGGCGGCTGGCCGACTCCGATCCGCTCACCGAGCTGTTCAACCGCCGTCGCTTCGCGGCCGAACTGACTCGCCACCTCTCTCGCGCCGAGCGCTACCGCCAGCGCGGCTCGCTGCTGCTCGTCGACGTCGACCGGCTCAAGTCGATCAATGACCTCGCCGGACACCTCGCCGGCGATAACGCGATCATCACCACGGCGACGTTGCTGCGCACGCATCTGCGCACCAGCGACGTGATCGCGCGGATCGGGGGCGACGAGTTTGCCGTCCTGCTGCCGGATGCCGGCCCCGCGCAGGCGGCGACCGTGGCGCAGGCGCTGCTGCGCGCCGCGTCACAGGAGTCCGGTCCGGGTGCGACGGTGAGGATCACGCTCAGCATCGGGATCACGCCGATCGCCCCCGACGGGGTTGAGTTGCCGACACTGTTCGAGCGCGCGGACGCCGCGCTGTACGAGGTCAAGCACTCCGGGGGCAACGGCTACGCCATCCGGGACGAGAACCTCGGCCAGTTCGCCGCCGATGGGACGCCGCTCAGGCCCACGGTGAACGCCGAGCCACTGCCGCCCGAGGTGGTCACGGGGCCACCCGGAGCGATCGGGGCGCCGGCCACCCAGATCGACCTCGAGACGCTCTTGACGACGGTGGCCGAGCTCCGCGGGGCCAGCGCTGATCTCGTGGCCTGGGAGCTGTTCAGCGAGGAGGACGCGGTCCAGGACGCGTGGGCAGCGGCGGTGCGCGGCGGCCTGATCGAGCGCAGCCGCTACGACGTCGAGGATCGGGAGTGGCTCTACGACCTCACCGAGGCCGGCCACGCAAAGCTGAGCGCCGATGGCAATGGTCCGGACGTCACCGGCGACGCGGATTCCGAGCCGCAGCCGCGCCGTCCCCGGCCGCAGTCACGCTCGTAACCGGGCGCGCGCACCGGCACGGCGCTGGTGCTATGGCTCGTCGTTCCCGCCCGCGCACCGGGTGCTGGGATCGGCGGGACGGACAAAACATATCTTTGTCAATCGAGTTGATGGAGATTGTGTACCATTCGGGGTGTGACGAGCATCGACGTCCATCAGCATCTCTGGACCACGCCGCTGCTGGATGCCCTGGCGGAGCGCGATGCACTCCCGCTCGTCCGGCGCAGCGACGGTCTCACCACGCTCCACAGCCTGGGCGAGCAGCCTTACCTGATCGACGAGGCGGCGGAGACGCCGGAACGGCGCGAGGCCCTGCTGCGGCGCGACCACGTCGAGCGTGCGCTGATCGCGATCTCGAGCCCGATCGGCATCGAGGCGCTGCCGCGAGACAGCGCGCTCGAGCTGATCGACGCGCATTTGCAGGGCGTCGCTGCGCTCCCCGGCCAGTTCGCGGCCTGGGGTCCGGTGGCGCTTGAGCGTCCCGAGCCGCGCGACGTCGACGACGTGCTCGCACGCGGCTCCGTCGGCGTCTCGCTGCCGGCGGGCGCGCTGGTCGGTCCCGACCGCCTGGAGCTCATCGGCCCGGTTCTCGAGCGCGCGGCGGCGCGGGGCGTACCGCTGTTCGTCCATCCGGGCCGAGCTCCGGGCCAGTGGCCGGGCGAGTCGTCCCTCGGTGAGCCGCTGTGGTTTCCGGCGCTGACCGAGTACGTCGCCCAGATGCAGGCCGCGTGGTTCACCTTCGCGGCGTTCGGCCGGCGTAAGCACCCCGATCTCCTGATCATCTTCACGATCCTGGCCGGTGGCGCGCCGCTGCTCAGCGAGCGGCTCACGGCGCGGGGTGGACCGGCGCTCGAGCTGCGCGACCCCAACACGTACTACGAGACGTCGAGCTACGGGCCCGCCGCCGTCGAGGCGATGGCTCGCCGGGTGGGGGAGGGCCAGCTGCTCTACGGGTCCGACCGTCCGGTCATCGACCCTGTCGTCACCGGGCGCGAAGCGGTCCTGCAGCGCAACGCGGCGACGTTGTTCGCGGCCATCGGAGCCGCGTCGTGAGCATGTCGGAGCCAGCACTCGAGGACTTCGTCCGGCGGCTCGCGGCGACCCCGGAGCTGTGGCAGGACGCGGTTCGGCACGCCAGTGACGTGCGCGTCTACGAGCGGATCTGGGATGACGAGGACGTCAACGCCTGGCTGATCTGCTGGAGCGAGGACCAGGACACCGGCTTCCACGATCACGACGACTCGGCAGCGGCGATCGTTGTAATCGACGGGTGTGTGCGCGAGGATCGGATGCGACTTGCGGGGGATCCGCAGAGCCACGTGCTGGGTCCGGGCTCGACATTCTTGGTCCCGCCGTCGGCGATCCACCGCGTCTTGCATGCCGGCGTCGGCCCGGCGGTGACCATCCACGCCTACTCGCCACCGCTGCGCCGCACCGGCGCCTACCGCGTCGGCGCCGGTGGCGAGCTCGAACGCGTGGCCCAGTCCTATGAAGAAGAGCTGCGGGCCGAGGCCTCCCTGCGCTGAGCCCACAGCCACGACCCCGAGAGGAGCACGCATGACCACGACCGATGAGCTGCTGGCCAACAATGACGCGTATGTCGCCTCGTTCGACAGTGGGGACCTGCCGCTCCCTCCGGGCAAGCGGGTCGCCGTGGTCGCCTGCATGGATGCGCGTCTGAACGTCTACGGCGCGCTCGGGCTGCAGGAGGGCGACGCACACGTCATCCGCAACGCGGGCGGCGTCGTCACCGATGACGAGATCCGCTCGCTGGCCATCTCGCAGCGGCTGCTCGGCACCGAGGAGATCATCCTCATCCACCACACCGACTGCGGGATGCTCACCTTCTCCGACGACGAGTTCCGGAGCTCGATCCAGGACGAGACCGGTATCAAGCCCGAGTGGGCCGCCGAGGCGTTCTCCGACCTCGAGGCGGACGTGCGCCAATCGATCGCACGGATCAAGGCCTCGCCGTTCATTCCGCGCAAGGACTCGGTCCGCGGCTTCATCTACGAGGTCGAGAGCGGGCGGCTGCGCGAGGTCACCTGACCCCGGACGCCTCCGCGCGGGCGCTACTCGACCTGGACGATCACCTTGCCGGTGTTGCCGCCGGTGAACAGGAGGTTGAGCGCGTACGGCGCGTTCTCGAGACCGTCGACGACGTGGGTGGCGAACTTGACCTTGCCCGCGGCCACCCAGCCGGCCATCTCGGCCTGGGCAGCCGGGAAGCGGTCGAAGTAGTCGAGGATGATGAAGCCCTGCATCCGGCCGCGGCGGACGATCAGGTTGCGGTAGTTGCGCGGGCCGGTGATGGTGTCCGAGTTGTAGGTGGCGATTGCGCCGCAGAGCACGATGCGGCCATGCAGCGCGAGCTGAGCCAGGCAGATGTCGAGCAGCTCACCGCCGACGTTGTCGAAGTAGAGATCGATGCCGCCCGGGCACAGCTCGCGCAGGCGCGCGGCGACATCGTCGGTCTTGTAGTTGACCGCGCCGTCGAAGCCCAGCTCGTCCACGAGCCAACCGCACTTCTCTGCGCTTCCGGCGATGCCCACCACCCGGCCGGCGCCCTTGACACGGGCGATCTGGCCGACCGTCGAGCCGGTCGCTCCGGCCGCGCCCGAGATCACGACCGTGTCGCCCTCGACGATCCTTCCCACGTCGAGGAGCCCGAAGTAGGCCGTCATCCCGGTCGTCCCGAACACACTCAGGGCCGCTGTCGGGTCGGTCCCCGGCGGCAGCACCTGCATCGTGTTCACCGCCTCGTCGGCGAGCGTGTAGTCCTGCCAGCCGGTCAGGCCGAACACGAGATCGCCGGGCGAGTAACGATCGCTGTTGGAGTTCACGACCTCGGCCACGCCGCCGCTGCGCACCACCTCGCCGATGCCGATGGGAGGCAGGTAGCCGGGGGAGTCGTCCATCCAGGTCCGGATCGTCGGGTCGATGGACAGGAACCGGTTGCGCACCAGCGCCTGGCCGGGGCCAGGCTCGGGCGCGTCGGCCTGCTCGAGCCGCACGGTGCTGTCCTGCACGTTGCCGGTCGGACGTTCTGCCAACACCAGACGGCGGTTGCTCGCGGCCATCAGCTCTCTCCTTCAGGATCGGTCCAGGGTCGGGTCGATCCTATTGACCCGCGCGTCTCGGCTGACCCGGACCGGACCCGGAGCCCTACAACCAGCCCAGCGCGACGCCGAACACGAGGCCCATGGCCACGTCGATCGCAGCCAGCGCGCCGAGGCGCGTCCAGCGCTTGCGCGGCGACGCATCGAAGACCCACGCTGCGAACAGGTAGAACCACAGGTAGCCAAAGATCACGATCAGCAGCACGAACGGGGTGTTCCACCACCAGTACTCCCAGTGGAAGGTGCCCGTCGCGTGCAGGAACAGCTCAACCGCCACGCTGACGACCGAGAGCCCGAGCGCGATCGCCAGGCGGTTCGGCATCCCGAGGATGCGGACGGAGCGGTCGGCGGGCAGGAGCTTCGCGTAGACGATCCCGGCCAGCGCGAACATGAACGTGATCTCCACGTTGAGCCCGATGAGGAACTGATAGGCGGTTGGGCCGGTCGTCGTCCACAGCGCCGCCCGCCCGCTCGCGTGGAGAACGAGGCCGTTGACGATCTCGTTGAACCAGTCCGCCAGCCACACGGCAAGTCCGGCGGCGATCACATCCCATCGCCCGCGCTCGACCTCAACGGCATAGGCGTAGATCACAAAAGCCAGCAGCGCGACGGCGTACCACTTGAACAGGTGCGGGTTGCGGACCTGGCGCAGGGCCTCGTTGGTGAAATCGGTGTGGGTGGCGAGCGGGAGAATCATGGTGATCTGACGCTACGGGCCCCCGGCATGATCGGGCAATCGTCCGGAACCCCGACGCGCGTCAGCACTTAGTACGCACTCGCGCCGAGGAGCGCTGTCGCCCGGGCCCGGCGATCTCGGGGAACGCGCGCGTCGAGCGGGCGGGCTCCGACGGCGTCAAGGTGCGGAGCGACCTCGCGTGCATAGCGCTGGTAGCGGGCCGCGCCATCGGGCTACTTGAACCGCAGGAGGTTGACCATCACGACGGGTTGGTCGGGCGGCAGCTCGGCGAGCAGTCTGCTCTGCTCGGAGGTAGGGAGGATCGGCTCAGCCATGGGTCCTTCCGGACGAACAATTATAACGCGATTCATGTTATAGTAGCCGCTGTGCTCGGCCGCCTCAAGTCAACTGCGCCCGCGGCGTCACCGCCGCCTGGGGCGCGTCCCGTCCGGCCGGTGGTGACGGAATGAGCGAGCTCACGCGCGTCCGGCGCCGTCCGACCCAGGAGCGCAGCCGACACACGGTGAACAAGATCCTCGCGGCGACTGAGGCGATCGTGGGCGACGAGGGTGTCGATGGGGCCACCACCCGCGCGATCTCCGAGCGCGCCGGCGTGACCGCACCGTCGCTCTACCGCTTCTTCGCCGACCGCGATGAGATCCTCGACGCCCTGCTCGAGGCCATGCTGCAGGATCTCGATGCCCAGGCGGTCGCGGCCGAGGAGCGCTTCGACGGCGGATCGGTCGACGAGTTCCTGCGCCTCGAACTCGATCTGCACGTCGGCTACTTCGAGCAGCACCCGAGCCTCGCGCGACTGTGGTTCGCCGGCCGCGTCTCGCCGGTGGTGGTGGAGCTCGTCCGGGGGCGCAACCGCGCCCTCGCGCGTCGGTCGCAGCGGATTCTGAGCGCGGCTGGACTCGTCGACCCGGATACGCCCGCGGTGGTCTTCGACTTGGTCGTTGAGTACGGCGACCGCACGCTCGAGGTGGCGTTCCGCGGCAGCACGAGCGCCGACCGCGAGGTGATCGAAACGGGCCTGATCGCCCTGAGCGCGTTCGCCGAGCGCTGGACCTCTCATCCCCGAGGACAGGCGTCCTCACGCAGTGGCAGTGACGGATCCTCTGATAGGAGCAGACATGACTGAGATCACCGGTGGCACGCTGTTGGCCCGCGCCCTGCAGGCAGAGGGCATCGAGTTCTTGTTCGGGTTGCCCTCGCCCGAGATCGACCCCCTGTTCGCCGAGCTCGAGGCACATGGCATCAGACTGGTGCCGGTCCGCCACGAGGCCGCCGCCGTCCATATGGCCGAGGGCCTCTACAAGACCACCGGCAAGGTTGCCGCGGTGGTCGGCAACCCCGGTCCCGGCTCCTCGAACCTGCTCCCCGGATTGATCACGGCGCTGCACGAGGGCGTGCCGGTGCTGGCCATCACTTCCCAGCACCGTCTCGGCATCGTCTATCCCTCGCCCCCGTCGACCTTCCAGGGCCAGGACCAGCTCGATCTGTTCCGCCCAGCGGTGAAGTGGGGCGGGCCGATCTTCGAGTGGAGCCGGATCCCCGAAGTGATGCGCCTCGCCTTCCGCGAGATGTGGAATGGGCGCCCCGGCCCGGTGCAGATCGAGCTCCCCGCGCCGATTCTGTACGCGACCGGCGAGGCCGAAAGTGCGCCGATCCGGCCACCGGCGGCCTCCCGAACGGGCAGCCCGCAGCCGTCCGAGGCACAGATCGACGAGGCGGCCGCGTTGCTCGTCGGCGCCCGTCGCCCCGTCGTCATCGCCGGCTGCGGCGTCGACCGCGCCGGCGCGCAGGCCGAGGCGCTGGAGATCGCGGAGTTGCTCGGCTGCCCGGTCATGCACTCGATGGCCGGACGCGCGAGCGTGCCCAGTGACCACCCCAATTACGTGTTCGGTTTCGGGCCCGCCGGGGACCTCGTCCGCGGCGAAGCCGACGTGCTGCTCGTCGTCGGATCGCGGGTCGGCAACCTGGACGTCCCCTACGACAGCTACTGGGGCGACCCGGACGGGCAGGAGCTGATCCAGATCGACGTCGATCCGCGCCATTTCGGCGTCACGCGGCCGCTCAGCCTCGGCATCCTCGCCGACGCCAAGGTCGCGCTGGAAGCGATCGTCGCGCGCTTGCGCGCGATGACCCTCCCCGCGCGCGACGGCTCAGACCTCGCGCGCTACCGCGAGCTTGATCAGCAGGTACGGATGCAGCAGGCAGCGCCGATCATGGAATGGGCCGGCCCCGGCATCCATCCCGCCCACGCGATCGGCGCGATCGGCGCGGCGTTCGGCTCCGACGCCGTGTACACCGTCGACGGTGGCAACACGGCGCTGTGGGCCTACTCGCTGCTCCCGCCGACACGTCCCCACTCGTATCACTCGATCCTCGAGCTCGGAATGCTCGGCACCGGCATCCCGTCGGCGATCGGGTGCAAGCTCGCGGCACCCGAGCGCGAGGTCGTGTGCATCACCGGAGACGGCGCGGCCGGGTTCAACGTGATGGAGATGCAGACGGCCGCGCGCGAGGGGCTGCCCCTCACGGTGATCGTCTTTGCCGAGGGGACCTGGACGATGGAGGAGCCGAACGAGCTCGAGCTCTACGGCACCACCTTCGGCACCGCCCAGGGCGAGATTCGCTGGGACCTTGTGGCCCAGGGCCTTGGCTGCCACGGCGAGTACGTCGACCGGATCGAGGATCTCGACGGAGCGCTACGCCGGGCCCGGGAGTACGAGGGTCCGCGCCTGATCTGCCTGCGCACCGACCACGATGCCAACCTCAGCGTGCCCGCCGAGATGCTGGCTCGCTTCTTCGAGGTCTACAACGGGCCCGAGGCCGAGGCGAGCGACGTGCCGGCGGTTCCCCAGCCCGTACAGGCCTGACCACCACACAGGGAGACGATATGGGCCAGCCCATCGACCTGATCGGAAGAGTCGCCGTCGTCACCGGCGCGGGATCCGGGATCGGCCGCGCCAGCGCCCGGATCCTTGCGCGTCACGGCGCGAGGGTGCACGTCGCCGACGTCAACAGCTCCGCCGCCGAGCAGGTCGCCGCCGAGATCCAGGCCGCGGGCGGCGCCGCGGTCGCACACACCCTCGACGTGGCCGATCCGGCCGCGGTCGAGGCCTGCGCCGAGGTCGTGTACGCCGCCGAGCGGGGCGTCGACATCCTGCACAACAACGCCGGCATCGGCCACGGCGGCAACATCGAGGCGACGACGGTCGAGGACTGGCAGCGCGTCATCGGCGTCAACCTGCTTGGTGTCGCCTACGGCGTCCAGGCCTTCGTCCCGCGGATGCTGGCCCAGGGCCGGCCGGCGTCGGTGATCAACACCGCATCGATGGCGGGGATCGTGCCGACGGCCAAGATGGCACCGTACGTCGCCTCCAAGTTCGGCGTCGTCGGTCTTACCGAAGCGCTCAACGCCGAGCTCTCCGGCAGAGGGATCCACGTCAGCGCGATCTGCCCGGGCATCATCAACACGCCGATCGTGGCCACCGGGATTATGCGTGGCGACGTGGCAGCCATGCACGATCGGGCGACGCAGTACTACGCGACGCGCGGAGCGTCCCCCGATGAGGTCGCCGAGGCGGTGTTGCGGACCATCGCCAACCACCGGCTGATCGTCCCTGTACCGCGCCGACAGGTCACCGTGCCGTACCTGCTGCACCGGCTCTCGCCGCAGATGGCCCAGCCCATCGCCCGGGCCTTCGAGTGGATCATCAGCCGTGGGTGACCGAGCGCCGTCGCCTCGGCGCATCGACGACGCGCACGGTCAGGCCCGGCACCGATCGGAGCGCTCGCCTGGCCGGGTGACGGCCTGAGCCGAATGGACGGCGGCGACCGGGCAGAAGCGCGAGATCGAATTCCCGATCTGCCGCCCACTTCGCGAGCGGCGGGTCGTGACCCTCGACGAGCAGCCTGAAGACAGTGCCGTAGGCACGGTCTCCCAGGAGCCGGGCTGCCTCATCGATGTCGGTCTCGGCCTCCTCGCGCACCGCGCAGTTGAAGTCCTGTGGCGACGGGCCACAGCACCGCGGCTGGGGGGCCTGCGGCGCCGTCACGACCACCGTAAGCTCGCAATCCGGTGGTGGGGCGAGCGCGGCGGCCGCCTCGAGTGCGGCCACGCCGGCGCGGCCCCGCTCGAACAGGATCATCACACGAGAGCTCGGCGTCGAGGATGTGGCGCCGACATGTCCGTCCCTCGCGTGCTTTACCACAAAAGCCATCGACAACCATGATCCCACGCGACCATTACCGGCGGGTGAACGGACCGTGGTTGAGCGTGACACTTGGGCGACAGAGGACCAAGGAGGATCATGGCCACCGTGAGCATCCGCTACATGGTCACCGGCGTCGACGCCGTGATTGATTTCGGGCTGTTCGAGCCGGGCCGCGATGCGGCGCGGCCCGCGACCGGATCCTGACCGGCCCGGGAACCGCGTGCTCACGGCAACCCTCTCCATTCGCGTCCAGGCGCGCGCACGCCGCAACGAGATCGTTGGCCTGCGCGGCGGCGTGCTCGTCATGCGGGTGACCGCACCGGCGCTCGAGGGCCGTGCGAACCGGGCGGTGTGCCGGCTCCTGGCCGAGCGGCTTGGCGTCCCCGCGTCGCACGTGACGATCATCCGCGGCGAGCACCACCGCGAGAAGGTCATTCGCATCGACGGCATCGAGCAATCACGCGCGGAGTCGGCGCTCGGGCCGGGCGGGCGCTAGCGGTCGAAGCGCCGCCTGAGGAACCCCGTCGCGTCGTCAGCCGCCGCTGTTCACGCCGACGATTGCCGCTATTCGCGTCAAGCGTCAGGGCGCCTTGTCGCCACGATCTCGGCGATCATGGCTGTGGTGATGCACGTGATCAACGTCATTCGCGGCCGTCTGAGCCGCTTAGCCCGGTTCGTTGACCTGTCGTTCGAGAGATCGCCCCATGGTCGCCTGCCGGCGTTCGCCGACGGGCATCCCGCGTACCGTCGGCGGGCGGGGACATGGTGATGAACGCCGGCGAGCGGCTTCCTCGCAAGCGCTGGTTTGCCGACCTCAAGGCCGAGGCACTTGCTTGGTGGGTGAGACGGACCTCAGATCAGAGACTCCAGGCGGTCATCCGCAGCCGGCTTGGCGGCGTCCTGTTGTGGCTGATCTTCCGCACGATCCGTCAGCGCGCGCAGCCCGATACGCGCGTCAATGCGGTCGTGGAATTCAGGATCACTGGACGGCGAGATGGGGGAGTCGACCGCTACCGGCTCGCGCTCGCCGGCGGCCGGGCCAGGAGATCGAGTAAAAGGCCAGCGGTAACGCTCGAGCTTGAACCGGTGGCGTTCCTGCGTCTGGCCGGCGGTACTGCCAGCCCGCAGCGACTCTTGATCGCACGCAAACTCAAGCTCCACGGTGACCTCATGCTGGCCCTGGCCCTTCCGACGGCGCTCAGGCTGCCACGGCGCCGCCGGCAAATCCCGAGCAAGCACTGAGCACCGCGGTCAGTCGACTCCGAGCGCTCTCGCTTTCGGTGAATGCAGCATTTCGACATCGACCTGGGAGAGTGTTGGTTCGATCGCTCAGTCGCGCTCGGAGACCGCGCGTTCCGACTGTTGCGCAGTCACGACAGTGACCGGCAGCCCGAAGTGCTCCACTCGGTGGGGCAGGTCTCGCCGCAGCCAGTGCGAAACCCGCGCCGGCAGCGTCGAGATGATTATCTCGTCGATGCCGATACTCGTCACCGCATCGCGGACGGCGACGAACGGGTCGGCGTCGCCGATGACTGCGTCGACACGACCTCCCGCCGACTCCTCAAGCAGTGGGATCGCGAGCTCCAACGTCGCCGCCGCCTCGTCGGTGTCCGGATCCCAGTAAGGCCGCGGCACGAGCAGCGTGAACGAGCAGGAAGAGCGGGCCGCGCGCGCTCGGACGGCGTTCAGTAACAGCGGCGTTGACGCCGTGCGATGCGCCACGATCAGCACTCGTGCGGAAGCAGAGGATGTCATCTCGAGCCGTCCCGATTATCGCAACGGCGGTGCGCCAGCGCCGCGGCATGGCGCCATGCGTTCTCGCGCGATCGGACCTCTCGCCACGGACCGCCACTACCGGCCGTCCGTCGCCAGGGTCTACCTCGGAAGCGCGTAGCCGCGCTCTGCTTTTCGGACCTCGCCCGCCGCTGCCATCTTGCTCAGCGTGCTGCCAACCGTCCCGGTGGAGATCCCGGTTTCCTTGGCGATCTCCGACGCGGTCCTGGGACCAGACTTCAGCGACGCCAAGATCAGCGCCTTGTTCTGACCGCGAGGCGCGCGCACAGCGTTCCTCCCCGCCGCAGCGGCGGTCTTGCGACGTGGCGCTGCCGCGCGCGTCGGTCGGCGGGCAGCAGGCCGCGCGCGACGGCCCTGCTCGGCGGTTGCGGCGCGCGCGCCCGACCCGCCCGGCAGCCGGCGCTCAATCTCATTCGCCACCGAGCGCAACTCGGTGACCGTACTCCGTGCCGCCCGCACCGCCTTCTTGCTCGCGCCCTCACCGATCTCACTGAGCGTCCGGGCGACCTGCTTGCGGACACCCACGCGGCGCAGGCGCTCGAACAGGTCACTGTCGTTCTTAGCCATTCTCTTCTCCTCGTCGCTCTCACGGCCAATCGCCGCGCGGCAACCCTACCGCGTGCCACCGCGCGCCCTGCAAGACTCGCCAACCGCGGGGCCGGATGCACGCGCGCGCGGTGCCGTGGACAGGAGGTGTCGGCCGAGACCGAGCGCCGCACGTGCTCTTGGGCCGAATCCGAGCGGCTGCCTCGTACGCTGCGAGAGGCTTGCGCGCGCCCGGATGGCGCTCACTCATGGTCATTGCATGCTGGGGAACGTCGTGCGGCGCAAGCGCCAGGAACGATGCTGGGACGGCCGCGTCGCAGAGCATCAAGCCCGGTGAGCGGCGACCCGCAGGCACGGCGATCAATGTCGTGGCGGCAAAGTGACATGAGGCGCAGCTCCATGGCCGAGTACCATCGGGCGACAGCGGTCCTCAGCTCGGTCGTCGGCCGTGCTCGGGGATGGTGTTGCTCATGAGCGGAGCGACCTCGAGGAGCCGAGTGTCGGCGCCAAACGCGGTTCCGTCGCACACCCGGCTTCCTCGGGGTCAGGAGGGGTTTGTGCTGAACAATCGTCGCGTCTCGTCAGCCGGAAAGTAGTGATGCTGGGTCTCGCTCGCTGGTGTATCGCTCATCGCCGCCGGGTGGTCGTGGTGTGGGTGGCTGTGGCGATCCTTGCGACCCTCGTCGCCCAGGCAATCGGGTCGAATTACGTGACCGTGTTCGGTCTGCCCGGGACCGAATCGCAGCGGGCGCTCGATCTGCTCAAGCGGGAGTTTCGGACCCAGAGCGGCGATGTCGACACGATCGTCGTTCACGTCTCGCGGGGGACGGTCGATGCGCCCGCCGTGCGCGGTGCGATCACGCCGCTGCTGGCGCGGGTGAGCGCGCTCCCACATGTCGCGACTGTCGTCAGTCCGTACGGCCCTAGGGGAGCCGTGCAGGTCTCGCCGAACCGCAGGACGGCGTTCGTGACGATCAACTACGACAAGCCCGCCAACGAGCTGCCTAACAACACCGGCAAGGCAGTGCTGGCTGGTGTTGCCGGGGTGCACGTGCCCGGCCTTCAGGTCGCGGCGGGCGGTCAGGTGATCGAGAACGCCGAGGGCTTCAGCGTCGGTCCCGCCACGGAAGTCGGCGTGCTCGCAGCGCTGCTGATTCTGCTGATCACGTTCGGCTCGCTCGCCGCGGCGGGAATGCCGCTGGTCACAGCCGGTCTGGGGTTGATCACTGGCGTCGCACTGATCGGCCTGGCTACCCACCTCACGAACATGTCGAACATCTCACCGCAGTTGGCGCTGATGATCGGCCTGGGAGTCGGGATTGACTATGCGCTGTTCATCGTCACCCGCTTTCGCGAGAGGTACCTGATCTCCGGCGACGTGGAGCAGTCGGTCGTCGAGGCGATGGACACTTCGGGGCGGGCAATCCTGCTCGCCGGCGCGACTGTGGTGATCGCGCTACTTGGCATGTTCGCCACCGGCGTCGCCTTCATGTACGGGCTAGCCATTGCGTCCGTGCTCGCTGTGCTGCTGGTGCTCGTCGCCTCGCTGACGCTGCTTCCCGCACTGCTTTCGCGCTTCGGCCCCCGGCTCGTGCGCTCCCGACGCAAGCGCCGCGGCCGGCGTCGCGAGCCGCCGGCGCCGGGCACCGACGGCGCCGGCGCAGAGCCCGCAGCCTCGGCCGCCTCGGCGTGGCGGCGGTGGAGTGAGTTAGTCCGGGCGCGGCCGTGGCCGCTCGCGATCGTGTCGCTGGCGCTGATGCTCGCGCTGCTGGTTCCGGTATTCGCCATGCGACTAGACAGCAGCGACGCAGGCAACGATCCGGCCAACGTCAGCTCGCGCCACGCTTTCGATCTTCTCGCCGAAGGCTTCGGCGCGGGATTCAACGGGCCACTACTGCTCGTTGCGCAACTGCGCGCACGCGGGCAGACATCTTCGCTGCCGGCGCTGCGGGCGGCGATGCGCGCCACTCCCCATGTCGTCGCCGTCGCGCAGCCCCAGATGGGCCCCTCGGGCCACATTGCCGTGATCCAGGTCTATCCCGACTCGGCTCCACAATCTCCGACGACCACAGACCTGGTCAATCACTTGCGCAGCGGCGTGCTGCCGGCGTTCAAGCACCGGACCGGCGTGTCGGTCCTGGTCGGCGGGTTCACCGCGGGCTCGACGGACTTCTCCCATGTGCTGTCAAGCAAGCTGCCGCTGTTCTTCGGGATCGTGATCCTGCTCTCAGCGCTGCTCCTGCTCGTCATCTTCCGTTCGCTGGTGATCCCGCTCCAGGCCGCGATCATGAACCTGCTTACCATCGGCGCCGCGCTCGGCGTGACCGTCGCCGTCTTCCAAGACGGATTCCTCGCCGGCGTGCTCGGGGTGCAGAAGGCACCGATCGAGCCATGGGTGCCGGTGATCATGTTCGCGGTGGTGTTCGGACTCTCGATGGACTACGAGGTGTTTCTCGTCTCCCGCGTGCGCGAGCAGTGGGTACGCCGGGGGGACGCGTCTGCCGCCGTGGTCGATGGCATCGCCCTAACCGGACGCGTGATCAGCGCGGCCGCCGCAATCATGGTCTGCGTCTTTCTCTCGTTCACGCTTGGTAACCAGCGCACCCTCAAGGAGTTCGGCTTCGTGCTCGCCGTGGCCGTGTTGCTTGATGCGCTCGTCGTGCGCTGCGCCCTGCTCCCGGCCACGCTCGAACTACTCGGCCCAACCACGTGGCGCCTACCGCGTGGGCTTGACGCCCGGATGCCTCACATCAACATCGAAGGCTCGACCGCGCGCACGCAACCCGACGTCAAACCCATCGCCGTCGGCGAGACCCCACAGCGCAAGCCGACACGAACCGAGGCCTGAGAGCCGGCCGCAACCGCCACCAAGCTCGCGCGCCCCAATGCCGCCGCTACTTCCTCCAACAGGCCGATCGCGGTCGAGTTCTAGTGACGTGGTACGGCAAATCGGGTCGGTCTTGCGGCTGCATCCTGCACCGGATGCCGGTGCTGTGGCGGCAGCGTGTTGTGGTGTTAGTGGCCTGCGACGGTTGAGACGTAGGTGGCCACGGCCGTGATTTGGGCGTCGCTGAGCTGGCCGGTGAACGAGGGCATGCCGCCGCCACCGGTCCGCACCCTGTGGCTGACGGCGGCGGCGGTGGGTTGTAGCTGATCGAGGTTGGGGCCGAGCGCGCCGCTTGCGCCCGCAGCCTTGAGCGTGTGGCAGTTCCCGCACCCGGCGCTCGCGAACACGACGGACCCGGAGGACCGACCGGCCGCGCCGGAGGTGGTGTGCGCCGCACCGGAGGTGGTGTGCGCCGCGCCAGGGGTGGTGTACGCCGCGCCAGAGGTCTTGCCGATCAGGCTGGACCCGGCGAACAGCAGCACGATCACGAGCGCCACCGCGATCCAGCTGACTCCGGCCAGGACACGATCAAGCAGCCGCAACATCAGGGCGCGGGAAACCCCGATTGATCGACATACCAGCCCACCGTCAGCATCCAGATATAGACCAGCAGCACGAACACCACACCCCCCGCCACCGGCACAGCGCTGCCGGGAAGGGTGCGCGAGCGAACGATCAGCACCTTCGCAGCGAACGCCCCATAGAACAGACACCCGAGCATCGAATGCAGCAGCACCCGCGTGCTGGAGTGCTGAAAACCGAGCTCGTACAGACACGCGTAGGCGACCGGCAAGCTGACCAGAAACGCGAGCCGGCCCGAGATCCGGTGCACCCCACCGAGCCACGACGGCGCCGCCCCCAACGGCAACCGGCCATACATCCACAGCGCCGACAGAACCTGGATCACCGCAAACCACAGCACGACCGTCGTGAGCCACACCTTCATCGTGATCGTGCTCGTGAACCCGAGCGTGATCGAGACATCAGACGACGGGCTGTGAGCCGCCCCGTAGATCCCCAGCGCCAGCGCGACCCCAGCCCCGACCAGCCCAATCACCAACAACCTCCGCACCCCAGGACCCGACCCCGGGACAGACCCCGCACCACGACTCTCCGAGACCACCTCTGGCAACTCTGACACGCCCAACTCACCCTCGCTTACACGACACAGCGATCCTAAACCGCAACCACGCCCAACGCTAGGCCCACGCGCCAGCCAGCAGACCCCCACCCGGCGTTCGTCCGGCGTGGAGGCAGCAGCCAGGTTCAGTTTGATCAGAGTGGTGCATCGGGCTTCAAGCGACAGCGCACCGCGCGAGCGCGATGATCGCGCTCAAGCTGGGCAGGCCCGAGACTGCCGGGGATCGACTGACTGGACATTCTGGCTGGATGGGGCGTTCGCCCGATGCGGTCCGGACGGCGGCGGGTCAGACTCGCGTGTGTCGGCTTCACGATGAGAGAACAGGAGCTAGGAATGGGTGCTGAGCGGAACATCGAGACGATCAAGGCCATGTACGACGCGTTCGGTCGAGGGGATGTGGAGGCCATCCTTGAGCTCGTGACCGACGACGTGGACTGGTCAACCGACGCCGCGATCGCGTCCGCGCCGTGGTACGGACCCAAGCACGGCAAGGCCGGGGTCCGCAGCTTCTTCGAGGGCATCGGGCAGACCGGCCCCGTCACGGAGTTCCAAGCGCTCAGCTTCGCGACCAACGACGACGGTGACGTCATGGTGTTCATCCGCTACGCGTTCACCGTCACCGCGACGGGCAAGGACGTCGCGATGAACCTCCACCACTATTGGAAGTTCCGTGACGGGAAGGTGTGCTTCGTCCGCAGTTCCGAGGACACGGCGCTGGTCACCGCTGCGCTGACGCCGTGAGCTGCTGTTCGGTTCAGAGCGACAGCCCGCCGGTCCGCTGCGACGCGGTTCTGCAGCTGCGACGTGAAAAATGGCCTCACCCTCGATGAGAGTCGCGGAGGCCGGTCTGGAACGTTGAAACGAGAAGAACGGAGATCCTGAATGGGACACGGGGACCGTGGCGGTGTGACGGCGAGCCGCTGCCGGATGCGGTGATTACTGCTGCACCGTTCAACGACGGCGCCGGGGGGATCTTGACGCACATGCTGGCGTTCGGGTTGCATCATCACCGGACTCGCCTGTGGCGCTCCGCGAGCGGGGCGAACCTGTTCGCGATAGCCGATGTTGGTCGATTCCTTCTGTCGTGGCTTCAGGTCGAGCCAGCGTCCCGCCCATCCAGCGACCGTCTCGTCGCCCCGTCGGCTGCGACGACACGCGACCTCGGCCTCTGCGGTCCGTCCCGCTTCCTTGGCCTCGCGTTCCGTGACTGAAGGTCGCTGGCGTCGGGCGTGTACGAGCGCGACCGGAGGGTCTCCAGCGATACGGCGCCACAACGGCGGGCGCCCGCGGTGGCAAGCGGGGCTCGGCTTGACAGGGGCGCTCCGCGTCTCCATAGTGGCCGCCGGTTACTGAACGGTGCGGACGGCGCGCGCTCCCGGCCCCTCGTCTGCGGACCGCCTACGACGATGGGGAAGATCGCTACGGGGATGGCTGGAACCGACGACGACGCTGAGCGACGGGTCTTACTCGCAAGCGGAGGTCGCGGCCGCCGCGGATGCGACAGTGCCAGCCCTCATGACGGCAGCGCGTGAGCGAGAGCTCAGGGACCTCATCGGAATGTTGTGGGGCGCGGAGGTAAAGCTGCCTGGTCCGCTGCTGATCCCATCGGTGCTCGGTTGGCCCGGTTCGTTGTGGCCGGTGCGGTACTCCGAATACCGACTCCTCTACTCGTTCGATGTGCTGCAGACGCTGCAGTACGTGGCCGATGTCTTCGTGCCATCCGCGCCGCTGACGGCGCCAGATTGGTTCCCGGCGCCGCTGGCACCGTTCTTCTTCCATCCGACTCGGGTCATCCAGCACGCCGACCAGTACGGCGGCTGGACCTCCCACCCGCGCGAGAAGTGGTTGTTCGTGAACGGGATCTTGACCGACGACGGCGTCGCCCAACTAAACGCGGCGTACCTCGCCGATTTGTTCCACCGTCCGATCGCGGTGATCCAGAACTCGACCGACGGTGCGATCGAGGATCTCGCGGAGTGCGCGGTCGAGAAGGCGTTCGGTCGGAATGGCGAGGCTGCGACTGTGGCGTTCCCCGCGATCTACGACGCCGTGAAGGACTCAGAGCGCGAGCGTATCGTCGTCGTCGCGCATTCGCAGGGCACGATCATTGCCTCCGTAGTCCTTCGACTGATGAAGATGATCTACCGGCCAGGGAGGCGTCGCTCGGCGGTCTCGCGCGACCGCGATGCCGTGCGCAGGGAGGTCCGTAAGGCAAAGGTCAACCTCGACCTCGAGGACTTCGACGAGCTCACGCGGGACGAGATCGAAAAGCTCGAGCTGTATTGCTTCGCCAACTGCGCGACGAAGATGCGCTACGTCGATGCCGCCGCGCGTCAGCCGTGGATCGAGAGCTTCGGCAACCAGTACGACCTCGTCGCCAGGCTCGGGATGCTCGCACCCAACCCGGCGCGGTGGGGCGTGGAGATCGACGGTCCCCGATATGAGCGCCCCGCGGCGTGGGGGCATCTACTCAACAGGCACTACCTACGCGCGATCGACCAGCAGCAACGAACCGGGAACAAGCAGGGACCGGCCCGCACCACGCCGGCGCCTTACAAGCTGCTCCACGCGAAGGACTGGCCGTCCGAACGCCAGCCTCGGCTGTACCGCTTTCTGAACGGCGGGGACCCGCTCTCGGCCTGATACGGATCCGACGGCAACCGCGAGTCCGAGGGTACGGCTACAGACCTACGAGCGCTCCTCCGAGCGGGATCTGCTCGCACGGGTCGCGTGGAGACGGATGCGCGCCAGCGTCTCGGCGCGTGGGTTACGCCGTCACGGACTCAACTGCAGTCGCCTCGTCCGACTCAGGTAGATGGACCACGAAGACCCCCGCGGGTCGGTTCAGAAGGGTGTAGATCACTGCTCCTTCAGGACGAGGACCCGGCGTCTGATCGGCGTCAAGGTCGCCCGAGTGTTCGAGGACGAGGGCGGCAAGATCCGCGAAGCCAGCACTTCCGCCCGGGGTTCGAGGCTCCGCCCTCCGCTCGTGTCCACGATCTGGGTCTATTAAGTTCGCGGGCCGCTCACACAGGCGCGTGGATCGGAGTAGGGTGGGGAGTGAGCTGGCCCTGCGGCCAGCATCCTCAGCCCAAGCCCGAAAGCCACCGACTGCGCGAAAGCGCTGCGAGGCGAGGAGCGGGGGCTCACTGGTTGCGACTGCGGGGCCGGTCCCCCTACTTCGACGGACGTCGGCGTGCCGGCTCGCGGCACCGTCGTCGATGGTGTCTGATCGCCCGCGCGGGAGTCCGCTTGCGGCCGTGCGAATTTCGACGAGGGACGGAAGGGTGAGGACCATGACCAGCACCAAGCGCGACGAGGCAGCGCGCCGGCGTGGCGAGGTCGGTCGCGATGGCGTCGGCCGCCGGCTGTCGCCGGCGATCGAGGCCCGACGGCGCCTGGATGCCCAGCGACGGGGGTCGGCCGGGACCAGCGCGAGCCACGCCGGTCCGCGCGATCCCCGCTACGACTACCTCACCCAGTCGCACGACTAGCGGACGACGAGCGCATCGGAGCGGGCTCGTCACGGCGACGAGCGGGCCGCGACTGACACACGCACGTGAGTACTTGACGCTCCCCGACGGTCGCGGGCGACAGGTGGCCTGGAGGGCGATCTCAGTCGCGAGCGCCGGGAGCGGAGCGCTGGGGACGATCAACGCGGCCTATGTGCTGTACGCGGTCGGGATGACGCCGGTCCCCGAGCTGAAGGCGCCGACGAGGGCGCAGGTCGAGGCGGTCAAGGGCGCGATGCTGCCCTGGTCAGCGTCGCGTGACCGGCACAGTCGCGGACACTCGCTTCAGCGACGAGCTTTCCCGGTTCGCTCGTCAGATCGCGCGCTCGCAGTCGCGCCCGAACGCGCGTCTCGCGATCCGCTGGTGGCGCCGGTCGCCTGCCGACGGGTCGCGTCGCTGGGCATGGCCGTGCGTCACGGTGTCACCGCATCCACTGCCGCTTGGACGCTCCGGTAGATGTTCGTGAGTGCGGCGGTGGCGACGACATGGCGTACGACGTCGCGGACCTGACCGATCTCGCGGGCGATGAGCAGTCGGACGTCCCGATCGTGTAGCTCGTCGGTGAGGTCGGCGAGCATGCGGGAGGCGGTGACGTCGATGAACGGGATGCTTTCGGCGTCGAGCACGATCGCGCGGATGTTGTCGGGGGCTGCGGCTTGCAGGATCCGGGTACGGACGGCGTCGGCGTTGGCAAAGTACAGGCCGCTCTCGACGCGGAGCACCGCGACGTGCTCTGAGGTTCGGGCGTCGGGGTGGCGATCGATATCGCGGTACTGCCCATCGGTTCCGGGGGTCCTGCCGAGGGTCGCGACATAGGGCCGGGAGGCGCGGTAGATCAGCAACAGCAGCGAGACGGTAATCCCAATGAACAGGCCGGGGAGCGTGTCGAAGACCATGACGCCGAGCAGCGCGGCGATCGCGGCGGTGAAGTCAGGCCGCGCGACGAGTCCGAACTCGCGGCCGAGCCGGCTGCTGGAGGCGCGATACAGCGTGATGAGCGCCCGGACGTCGACCAGCTCGACCACGGCCGCGATCACGATCGCCGCGAGCGTCGCCACGGGCAGATTCTCGAATAGCCCGGTCAGGGCCAGCAGCGTGACGATCGTCAGCGCAGCCACGATCAGGCCCGCGAGCTGAGTGCGCGCACCCCCCGTGACGTTGACCGCGGTCTTGGACAGACTTCCGGCGACGACGATCCCGCTCGAGACCGCGGATCCGAGGTTGGCGGCGCCGAGGCCCAGCAACTCGCGGTTGGCGTCGATCTGCTGATGCTCGCGGGCTGCATACGTCTTCGCGGCAGCGAGGCCTTCGGCGAAGCACACGAGCATCACCCCGACGCCCCCGGCCGCGAGCGCACCGACGTCACTCGCGTGCACACCGGGTACCCCGAACGACGGCAGTCCGCTCTTGATCGAGCCGACGATCTCGACACCGTGATCATTGAGGTTGAACAGCTTCACCGCGGCGATCCCGAGCACCACGGCGACCAGCGAGCCTGGAACGCGGGGCGCCACCCGCCGCAAACCGATGATCACCACCAGCGACAGCACCCCAACCAGCAACGTCAGCCCCTGCGTATCGCCGAGGTGCGTAATGACGTTCCAGAGCTGCGCGAAGAAATCGCCGCTCCCTTGCTTGATACCCAAGAGCTTGGGGAGTTGGCGGACGATGATCGTCAACGCCAGGCCGATGATGAACCCCTTCAGCACGGGCTCGGAGATGAAGTTCGCCAAGAACCCCAATCGCAACAGCCCGGCGACCAACGCCAGCAGCCCAACCGTGATCGCCAGCGCGGCCGACAACGCCGCGAAGCGACCACCGCCAACGGGAACCAGCGCCCCGACCGTCGCCGCCGACAGCAACGCTGCCGCCGCCATCGGACCCACGACCAGCTGACGCGAGCTACCGAGCGCCGCGTAGAGAATCAGCGCGCCCGGCGCGGCATACAGGCCAACCACCGGGGACACCCCCGCAATCGACGCATACGCCAGCGCCTCGGGCACCAACACCGCCCACACCGTCAGCCCAGCCAGCAGATCGCCCGGCAACCATGAACCGTGATAGCCGCGAAGCGAAGGGAAAAGCCAGCCCATGGCAGGGGCAGCGTATAGCCCGGCGCCCAGGCACTTTCCGGTCGGGTGGATCGCAAGGCACGCACTCCGCGGCGGTGCTGATGCCACTGCGGGCCCACCGCCGGGGATGCGCGTTCGACGTCCGGGTGTCCCGACCCCCGGCCTTGGAGGCGAGTTGCAGGGCCGGTCTAATCGCAACCGAAGCCTCGGGACACTCCTGCATTGCCCCGTCGAACGCTTGCTGAGCTCGACCAGCACGGCCAACAGACGCTGCCCGAAGGAGTGTCGCTCGGCCTGGCTGAGCGACAGCGTCGCCGTCGGTCGTGACCGTAGTACTCCTATTCCTGAAATGCGCCGCGACGGTTGCACTACTGCGTTGCCGGGTGGAGGCGGTAAGTCCGTCGAGAGCCGCGTCGGGACACTTCCTGCTCGTCCGCAGCAACAGTCTGCTCGAGGCTGACCGCACCTCCCGCTTTGACCTTCGCCCCGGTTCCTGGCACCCGCCGCATCGCGCGCCGGCAAGCGGGTGCAGAGCTGGACTGCGGCTAGTGCCTTCATCAGTGGGAGCAGGACTCGGCGCCGGACCACCGGGCTTCCCTTATCGCGGGTCGTGCAACGGGAGAGCCAGACGTGGCGGGGCCAGTGCGGTCCTCGATCAGCCCGGTGCCTGTCCTGTGTGGTGGTCGCCGATCATCCGGTCTACAAGCAGCTGCTCCGCTTCAGAGAGTCTGGTTTGCGGACGGGCCCGCGCCGCGGTGGTTGCGGGTCGCGACAGGGGCGACACGTCTATGCGACAGCGCGTCGTGCTGGGTGATTCGTTGGTGGCCGTGGGCGATAGCGACCATTTGGCAGCGTCGGCGTGGTGCACTACGGATTGCGGTTACGGCGATTCCGGTACGGGATGGCGGCAGCTTGCCGATGGCGTAGTGCCGGGATGCGCGTACCGTGGCATTGACTTGACCTGAGGAGGGTGAGAGCCAATGTCGAACGCCGTCTCCTACATACACGGAGCTTCGTTGACGCCGATGATCGGCGAGACGATCGGCGCGAACTTCGATCGGATCGTCGCGTCCTATCCGGAGCGGGACGCGGTGGTCGTGTGCCCTCAGGATGTTCGGTGGACGTACGCCGAGTTCGGTGCCCGTGTGGACCGGGTCGCGCGCGCCCTGGTAGGGGCTGGGCTGCGGCCTGGAGATCGCATGGGGGTCTGGGCCCCCAACTGCGCCGAGTGGCTATTGGTCCAGTATGCCTCGGCCAAGGCGGGGGTGATCCTGGTAAACGTCAATCCGGCGTACCGGACCTCCGAGCTCGAGTTCGTCCTGGGCCAGTCCGGCTGTCGCTTGCTGATCTCCGCGCGTGCGTTTAAGAGCTCGGACTACGTGGCGATGGTCACGGAGGTTGCTCCACGATGCCCCGCGCTCGAGCGCACGGTGTTCCTGGATACAGGTGATTGGGACGAGCTGCTGGCAGCGGGCGACGGTGAGATCGCGCTGCCGTCGGGGCTGCAGTTCGACGATCCCATCAATATCCAGTACACGAGCGGCACGACCGGGTTCCCGAAGGGAGCGACGCTCACTCATCACAACATCCTCAACAATGGCTTCTTCATCGGCGAGACATGCCGCTACACACCCGAGGATAGGGTCTGCATCCCGGTGCCGTTCTACCACTGCTTCGGGATGGTGCTCGGCAATCTCGCGTGCACGACGCACGCGGCGTGCATGGTGATACCGGCGCCGTCATTCGAGCCGCGCGCGACGCTTGAAGCCGTTCAGGATGAGCGCTGCACCTCGCTTTACGGCGTGCCGACGATGTTCATCGCCGAGCTCGACCTGCCGGAGTTTGACGAGTTCGATCTCACATCGCTGCGGACCGGGATCATGGCTGGGTCTCCCTGTCCGGTCGAGGTGATGCGCAACGTGATCGACCGTATGCACATGGCTGAGGTCACGATTTGTTACGGCATGACCGAGACCTCGCCGGTGTCGACCCAAACGAGCGCCGACGATGACATCGATCACCGGACTTCCACGGTCGGGCGGGTGCACCCGCATGTCGAGATCAAGATCATCGACCCTACCAGCGGATTGTGCGTGGAGCGCGGCGTCTCTGGGGAGCTGTGCACCCGGGGCTACAGCATCATGCTCGGTTACTGGAACGACCCCGAGCAGACGACCAACGCGATCGACCCGGGCGGCTGGATGCATACCGGCGATCTGGCGACGATGGACCGGGACGGCTACATCAACATCGTTGGCCGCTCCAAGGACATGATCATTCGCGGCGGGGAGAACATCTATCCGCGCGAGATCGAGGAGTTCCTCTACACCTACCCGGAGATCAAAGACGTGCAGGTGGTCGGAATACCAGACGCGCGCTATGGCGAGGAAATCGCAGCGTTTGTGATCGAACGCACGCCCGGCACGGTCGATGCCGAAGCGGTGCGGGAGTTCTGTCGCGGCAAGATCGCGCATTTCAAGATCCCGCGCTACGTGATGCCCGTGGAAGAATTCCCGATGACCGTCACCGGCAAGATCCAAAAATTCAAGCTACGAGACCAAGCAATCGAGTGGCTTGACCTGCACCAGGCGATCGTGGACACGGCATAGATGCTCGTGGGGCGTGCCGCCCAACGGGGTCGGTAGCGATAGGTCGCCGCTATCCGTCCTGCGGTTATCGTGATCTGTCGGCCGCGACGGTCCAGGCGCGGCTGCCGAGACGTGCGCGTCGCCCCCAACGTGACGGGTGAGGCACGAGCACTGACCCCCGGGTCGCGCGCACCAGCGCGCGACACCGAGCGCTTGGCCTGGTGTCGGCTCAATCGTGATGATCGCTTCTCGGTCTGAGTGGTCGACTTCGGTGAAGTACGCGAGCGTGGCGCGGGCTTGACCGCGGAGGTTCATGAAGAACTACCGGTAGCGCGAGTTCTCGCTCTTAGCCGCTCGAACACATCGATGAGCAGCGGCTACCGCGCCCGGCGCTCGGGTCTACGAACTGCACACGCGCGTTGAGAATGCTCGAGGAGTTAGAGGGCCTCGGACAAACTCAGCGGGTGTGATCACGACAAGCCCACCGCGCTCCGCAGGCACGCCGTCGTGCAGCTCCAGAGCTCGCCACGTCGGGACACAGCGCGTAAACGCGGTCCTGGGACTCCAGCCACGACCCGCGTGGCGCGGAGGCGAGGCGGCCGACGGGCTCGTCCCGCTCCGTGTAGGTGTGTGCGGCGGTGTCGGTGTGTAACCGCAACGCGCTCGGCTGAATCGTCACGCTCCGGTACAACCAACCCGGGGCTGCGTCAGTACCTGGCCAGCGACCAGACGGGGAGCCTAAGCCGAGCAGCCAACGCGCATGCTTCTCATTGATCAATCTGACACGGCGCTGGTGACCCAGGCGGTGGTGCGGTCCCAGAGTTCGGCGGCGAGCTCTGCTGTCGCCACGGCGCTGGGCGGTCTCCGGCGGGAGCCACCGATCCCCGATGAGAGTGTCGAGATCACGCGATTGCGCAAGCGGCGTCCGTGGCGCGCGCGGCCCTAGGTGATGCGTAGGAGGCTTGGTCGTCCCGATCGATGTCGACGGTCGGCGAGACATCGCGTCTAAGCGTGCTGCCATCCCCCGGATGTCGCTTGACACCGAGCGTGGTTAACCCCGGGTCGGGTCTGTGGTTGATGGCGGATGATGTGATACGGGCGTTGGGTCGTAATGTCATATGGTCGATAACGAGGCACCCCATCGCCGTTCGAGACTCGTTCGTGATTCGGTCGGTGACGGCGCTGCTCTACGGGTCCAGGTCGTGCTCGCGGTCGGGCACGACTTCGTCCGCAGCGCCGTGAGCGCCCTGCTGGCGGGGAGCGCGGCCGTGGAGTTGGTCGGCGAGGCGAGCGATGCGGTGGGTGCCCTTGGTCTGCTTGGTCACGGTCGCGTGGATGTCCTGGTGCTTGACCGGCAACTGCCCGATGGTGCGAGTCCAGGTTCGATCCGACGACTGCGGGCCGAGGCGCCGGCTACGAGCGTCCTGGTGGTCGCGATGGCCGACGACACCAGCTACGCGAGTGAAGCGATCGGCGCTGGGGCGTCGGGCTATGTGCTCAAGGACACGGCCGATGCCGAGCTCGTCGATGCTGTCGTCGCTGCTGCGCGTGGCGAGTGCTACGTGTCACCGCGGGTGGCCGAGCGCCTCCGCGCGCAGGGGCGTGCCGATCCGCGCGAGCTTGGGGAGTCCGACCGCGCGGTGCTGCGCCTGCTTGCCCGCGGTTATAGCGAGGACGCGGTCGGGCGAGAGCTTGAGCTTTCCGTGGCGGCGGTCGAGGCGTGCCGCGCCGAGATTCATCGCACGCTGGGGCTGGCTTCTCGCGCCGAGCTGGCGCGGTACGCGTTGCGTCACGGGTTGCTCGGTCGCGGGTGATCAGCCCGTCCGCGCGACGGAGCTTGCGCTTGTCAGTGGGATCTTGGCCAGCACGGTCGTGCCAGCGTCTGTGGACTCGGTTCTCAGCGTCCCGTGGGCGAGACCGACTCGCTCGCGCATACCGGCCATCCCGTAGCCGGCGGTGTGCCGGGCTGTGTCGAACCCGACCCCGTCGTCCTGGATTCGCAGCGTTATCTCGTCTTGAGTAACGACGATCGTCACGTGTGCGGTCTTGGCGTTTGCGTGCTTGGCGACGTTGGTCAGCGCCTCCTGCGCGAGCCGGTAGACGGTTGTCTCAAGCTCGGCGCCGAGTGCTGGCTCGGGCGGCGTCAGCTCGCACTGCACGCGGAGAGTCTCGTCGGTCCGGTGCTGGGCGAGTCCGCGGAGTGCCGCGGCGAGCCCAAGGTCGTCGAGCGCCGCCGGGCGCAGATCGTGGATGATCGCCCGGAGGTTTCCGATCTCGCCCTCGATCTCCTCGATCGCCTTGTCACCGGCGTGCTGCCAGGAACCGAGATTGTCCTTTCGCCGGGCGGTGGCGAGCAGCACTCGCAGCCCACCAAGTGACTGCAGCGTCTGGTCGTGAAGCTCGCGCGCCCAGTGACGCCGCTCGCTCTCCGCTGCGGCGAGCACCTCGCGCAGACGGTCCGCGGCGACAGTCTGGGCGGTCGCGACAGCGGTCGCTGCGCTCGCAGCGAACGCGCACAGTGCCTGCTCGTCGTCGTCGCCGAACGTGGCCGCGGAGCCGTGACCAAACGCGATCAGCACCCCGAGCTCCCCGTTGCGGTAGACCAGCGGGACGATCAGCCCCGCATGCGTGTCCTCGACCCCGAGGAGTTCCGGCGCGATCCGCAAACGCGGGTGTACCTCCACGATCCGCTCGGGCCGGCGGCGGCGAAGCACCGCCCCCGAGGTCGAGCCCTGCCGTGGAATCCGCCGGCCGTTCGCGTTCTCGACCTCGCCCGCGCTCGCGACCACCACCAGCTCCTCGCCCTCGGCCAGGAGGATCAACAAGCTCCCCGCGTCAACCAGCGCCCGGCCACGCTTGACGATCAGCTCGAGCACGCGACTCAGATCGGTCGTCCCGCCGACCGCGAGCGCGATGGCTCGCGCGGCCTCCAAGCCAAGCGCGGCGCGCTCGAGCTCGGCACCGCGCCGCTGCGCAGACTCATACAAGCGTGCGTGCTCGATCGCGATCCCCGCCCAATCGGCCAGCATTAGGACCACTTCCTCGTCGGCGTGATCGAACTCGCCGCCGTCCTTCTCGGTCAGGTAGAGGTTCCCCCACGCCTGCCCGCGAACCAGGATCGGCACCCCCAGAAACGTGCTCATCTCCGGATGGCCCGCGGGAAACCCGTAGGAGTGCGGATGCTGCCCGACATTGGCCAGCCGCAGCGGCGATGGCGACGCGATCAGCTCGCCGAGGACGCCACGTCCGCGGGGAAGCTCTCCGATCGCGTGCTGGTCCGTCTTGTCGATCCCGCGCACAACGAACCGCTCGAGCTCACACCGGGACTCGTCCAAGACCCCGAGAGCGGCGTAGCGCGCACCCGTGATCTCCCGCGCGGTCTCCAGCACCCGGTCAAGCAGCGCCTCTTGATCAAGCTCAGACAACACCCCGCGGCCAACCGCGATCACCCGCCGCAACAACTCGACATCAACCGACCGGGACGTCTGGCCAAGCGCTGAACCCAGTGCTCCCGTGTTGACTGCGGGTGCCGCCATCACGCCGCCGAACGGCCATCCGGCGCCAGCCGCGCCTTGCGCCCACGGTGCCACCGGAGCTCGTCAACAGCCGGCTCGTTCCCCGACGCTGCGCGCTCGGTTCGCAGCGCTCCGGCGGCGTCGGACCGGTCGAGTGCCGGGCTGGAGTCGTAGGCATAAAGCTCGTCAGTCGGCAGCGTCGAAGCGAACATCCTCACGACTGCGCGACGGTGCGTCATACAACGCGGGTAGTGCTCGACCGCCAACCCATCTGCCCTGGGCGTAATCGTCAACCCGCAGCGAGAGCAGTTCAAATGGATCGCACCCGCGGCCAAAACCCCCGTGCTCACACGTGGCGGCGGCCGGGGATCGGCACCTGATCGTTGCATCCGCGAACTCCTTGGCTCAGAAAGCCCCAACAGATCCACGGACCAAAGCCCTCAGGCCAACCTGTGACCGCCAAACCGTTCCGCTCTTCGCCAAGCAGCCCCTCCCACGATCTGCCGACCGCACGACTGTGGGACCGCTTACACGACCGATCATACGCCCCCTCGGAAATCACGACGACTGACGCCCGAAACAAATATGCAAACGCGGCGTAGCGTCGACGAGCGGGGACGATCATCCCCGTGCTGACGCGACCGACCATCCCCAGCACCGGGACCATCTCGATCACGTCAGCGACGACAGTCACCCGCTCGCATAGAGCTGCGAGCAAAGCAGGGCCATGGCGGGATATCTAGCAGTCGCACGGCTTCGAGTACGGGCGCGGATCATGGGGCATGGTCACTGCGGCAGCCTTCGTCTGATCTCGGCAGCGCTTCGCGCCTGCTTTCGTCCGAACGAGCCATAACGCCTGCGGGTGCGGCACCCTCCCAATCAACGGAAAGCATGCGCGGCGCCGTCGGCGGCTGACCTTTCCTACCGCCCAGCAGGTGCTCCCCGTCAACGGTGGACGCACGCTCGCATCGCACTGCGGCTGGCCCCTGCGCGCGCTGCGGTCAGCCGCCCGCCGGCGGCTCGCGCCTAAGTCTTCCCGCGCGTGGTCGAAGTCGGCCAGCACCCGGCCCAAGAAATCGATCGCTTCGGGCGGCGGCGGCTCGGGCACGGAGCGCATCGCATCCAGCGCCATCCGCACTCCTGCAACCAGGGCCGACAGCTCCTGGCTTGTCGCTGTGACCGTGAACACGTTCTCTCGGGAGCGGTCGATCCGCACCGCCACATTCTCGCCGCCACGGCGTCCGGCGCGATCGGCGCGGGTCTTGTCCCGAGACGTCATTCCGAGCAGGTTGGTCACGAGCTGGCGAACGCTTTAGTTCGCCAGCTCGTCAACCGTTCAACCTCCTCCGCGGACGCCTTTAGTGCCGACGGCGCCGCTTGGGCGCCTTGAACGTGACGGTCTGGGTGACCGTCCTCGAGCGCCCGCCGCCGAGAGTCTGGGTGACGTCCAGCGTCACATTCAGCGTGCGGCGGCTTGCGAGGAGGCGCTGACCAGTTCCGTTCAGCGAGATCTTCACGATCTTCGACTGGCCGTTGCGAAGCGTCACGCCGCTCGCCGAGCCCACCGTGACCACGACCTTCCGCGTCTTGGGCTTCTTGCGGGCCGTGACCGCGATCACCTTGCCCCCGCGGATCTTCTCGGTGACCGTCATCCTGAACGAGAGCTTGCAGGTCACTCCCGTCGCTCCCGAGCAGGACACACGGACGCCTGCTGTCGTGCCGTTGACGTTGGCATGGCCGACCGACGTACGACCAGGACCCGGGAGGGGCGTCGTCTTCAGCACCTGGTCGGCGCCGAACTGCGGGGGGGCGAAGTCGCTCGTGGCGACAGCCCGGTAGTGGATGATCGTCCCGGCTGGCAGTCCGGTCAGCTGCGTGCTGAACGCGTCCGCCGTGTTGTCCGGGCCCGTCTTGCCGGCGACGACGGTGCCACCGTAGTTTGTCGTCGTCCCGAATTGGAACGAGACCTTCACCGGAGCACCGTTCGGAATCACACTGCCGGCGACCGTCGCCGCGTGGGCCGTGATCGACCTGGACGCACCGGTCGTCGGCGCGCTCGACTGATATGCGTCCGCGAACAGTGCACGCGGACTCGTGCCGTTGGTGAACAGGAAGAACGGCGTCCCGACCGCTGCGCCCTGACAGGCCTGGCCGTCGTTGTTGAACGGATCGGCCGTGCAGGCCGAGGAGATCGGCTCGCGGACATCCGCTTGCGCGGTTGGCGTCAGCGGCACATCGCTCTCGTCGAGCACGAACGTCGGGTTCGCGGCGTTAACGAAGTGGCCGAAGAATCCCTTCACCACGCCGCCGCCGATGTCCTCCCGCCACGAGACGTACGGGGTGTTCCCCGAGAACGTGATGTCGGGGCGCGTCGAGTTGTTCGCGCCCAGAGATACCGGCTGGCCGTTATTGGCGAGCTCGAAATGGGTCCCGCCGATGAGCCTCGAGACGAAGATCTGCTTGACGCCGCTCAGCGTCTCGTCCCAGGCCACCCACGGGACAGTGGGATTGGCGGAGTTCGTCGTGCCGGCGGTGACACGCGGATCCTCCGCGTCAGCGTTCACGTTTTTGTTGAGCGAGCACTGTTCCTCGTTTTGATTCGACGCGGCGCACGTGCCGAAGTGGTTCGTGCCAGTCGCGTCGAGCGTCGCGCTCAGCTGACTGCCGACGGCGACCCAGTGAAAGCCACCGTTCGCCGCCACGCCGTCCCCGATGCCCTTAGCCGCGAACACCAGCTCGTTGTTGTGGCTCAGGCCGCTGATCCCACTGGAGGTGTTCCCGGTCTCGTACCACACCACCCATGGCACGCCATCCTGAACGTTGTTTGCGTTCTTGCCCGTGAACGCGATGTCCGGCTCGACGCCGTCGCGGGTTGGGTCGACGTTGAGGCTTGGATCGGCGGTGCTCGGGCCCACGCGCGGCACGCCGGTCTGCTGCCAGCAGAAACCGCCGATCGCCGGAACGTGTCCGGTTCCATTGGGCACACCAGCAGGCTTGACCGCGTCGCAGTTCGCCGCGCGTGTCGGTTCTAGCCCGATGCAGACGCCACCGAACCCGATGGAGACTGCCGCTATTCGCGCGAGCCGGCAGCCTTACGGGGCTGAGCAGTAGAGGCGCTGCATCGTGTTGAACAGTGTCGCGCTCCCTTGGTCCTGGGCCGCGTTGCTCGCGCCGTAGCCGTTGACGAGCACGACCGCCACGCGGCTGCCATCGGGCGAGACCTGCACGGAGGACATGTAGCCGTCGCCCCCGCCGTTGTGGCCGTAGGCGAGGCCGGGCGTGGCGCAGCCGTCCTGCTGGATCACGACGCCGAGGCCGTAGCTCGCGTTGCCGAGCCCAGCGCCGCCCTGTGCGTATGGGGTTTCGAGCGCCGTGAGCTGCGCGTGCCGCAGGACGTGCGCGCGCATCAAGGCCTGCAGGAAGTGCGCCTCGTCGGCGGCGCTGGAGACGATCCCGCCGTTCGCTGCGAGGCCTCCCGTCCAGCCCGTGGCGTCCACGAGCTTGCCGCCGGTGGAGAGCGAGTAGCCGTGGGCGTGCGGGCCGCTGATGTTCGGCGCCGGGTCATAGCGTGCGCTCTGCAGTTGCAGTGGATCGATGATCTGCGTGCGGAAGAGCGTGGCGAGGTCCACGCCGCCGACGCGGGCCGCGATCAGCCCGAGGACCATGTAGCCGATGTTCGAGTAGTGCCAGGTGCTCCCGGGCTGGTAGAGCAGCGGCTCCCCCGCAGCGGCCTCGATCCACACCTGTGTGGGCGGGTACGTGGGATCGGTCCGGGCGCGACGGAAGGCCGCCAGCACCCGCTCGCGCAGCGCCGGATCCTTGATCTTGATCTTGCTGATGTTGGCGTCGAAGTCGTTGGTGTCGATCATGCCGCTCGTCATGCTCAGCAGCTGCTCGACGGTGATCTGGTTGCCGTAGGGCAGGAGTCCTGGCAGCCAGTGCGAGACGGTGTCGTCGAGCTTCATCCGCCCCTCGCCGACGAGCTTCAGGATCAGCGTCGCAGTCCACGTCTTGCCCACGCTGTTGAGGCGCAGGCGCGCATCCGGCTGCGTCGACGTCCCCATCTGCACGTTCGCTAGACCCGCCGAGCCAACCCAGACCCCCTTCGGGCCAGCGACATACGCCGTCGCCCCAGGCGCGATCCAGCCGCGTCCGCTGACCAGCCTGTCCAGTAGTCGCTGCGGGTAGGGACCTCGCGGCGCGTAGGGACGCGGCGCGTAGGCAATCTGCGAGCCGCCCGAGATCGCAATTCGATCAATCGCGATCACAACCCCGACACCGGCCGCCAGGACGAACACCCCGAGCACCAGCCACAGCACCCGCCGATGAGGGCGATTCAAACGACGCCGATGTACTGAGGGAAGGTGGACAGACACCCGAGCATCCTCCGACCACCAAGGTGCCACCCCGCCAGCTTGGCCACATCCGTGAAAGCCGGAACAGGGCCTGCAGACAACTACGCGTCACAGGCTGCAACTACCACCCGGTGGAGTGACCCCGTCTATGCGCTGCTGCGCATAGACGGGGGTCCATACAGATAGATATGGAGGTCGCGCAGGCCCGGGCTCGCTGTCGTGAGCTGAGCCCAAAACCGCCCAAAAGCGCGCAAAACCCGATCTTTTGTCGATCGCCAGGGCGGCGGGATTGATCCCGGCGTCGGTTATGCCGATGCGCTAAGCCAGCGAGAGAGCGCACCCGCTGAACGGCGGGGACGCACAGTAAGGGATCGGGGGCAGTCCCCAGTCATCCCATTCTGCAAGGAGGCCGAATGACAGTTAATCTGAGGGTCGGGGCACTCGCCGCAGCCGCCGGCGCACTTGCCGTTGCGGTGCCGGCCGCGGCGCATCCTGGCCCGTTCAAGCATCACGGTCGGGTTGACCATCCGCCCGATTCGCACCGGTGCGTGCCGCACAACGTCGCGTACGTGGAGGCGGGCACGGTTGACGCCGCGACGGCGTCGACGCTGACCCAGCACTCGGACGGCACGTGGAGCGGCACGCTCGTGGTCGATGTCACCCGAGCGAATCACCGGGCGCAGCAGGACGTGGGCACGACCGTGACTTACACGTTCACCAACGCCGACCTTCGCGTCCGCTTCCGCGGCGGCACGACCGGCTTCGCCTCCGGCGACCGGGTGAGGCTGCTCGGCACGCTCCAGGTGGTGGGAAGGAGGTGCACGGCGCTGTCGCCCGCGCCGACGCCGGTCTTCCGGGTGGTCAGCGTCCGCCCGCCGGTCACCCCGCCGCCGGTCACCCCGCCGCTGGTGAACACGTAGAACGACCGGTGATGGGGTCCGACGGCAGGAACCCGTAGCGACCACAGGAGACTGGGGTCCGGAGGCAGGGACTTCACCCCTGCCTCCGGGAACACCCTCTTCGGGAGATATTCCTGAACGCTTGCCCAGGCGACAGTGCTCTCCCCTGAGCGAGCGTTCGGAAATGCGCCCCGGCGCGACGAGCCCGCGAGGTGACGTGCGCCAGGTCTGGCCGGCCCCGGATCGTGCGCCAGTATTCCTCGCGCACGTCGTCGCCGATCTCGACCGTCGTGGAGTAGAGCGCGTCCCTGCCGTCCTTACGGCGCCCCGAGGTCCAGTACTGCTCACCGGTCTCCGCGTCCCGATAGTTGGCCTTGAAGCCGCTACCCCTCAACGAATGAACGTCTTGCCTCCGTAGCGAAGGGTTCGTCCTCTCCCTGCAGCACACGTCCGATCCTGGCTGGGCCCGACAGCCCGTTCTCCTTGGACTCGATCCACATGATCCGACCATAGGGCTCCACAGCCGAGATGATCGCACCCGGTAGAACTGGAACCACGTCGAGGTGGGGCCTCGGGGCCGGACGAGCGCGCTTCCGGGTCCACCCTGACCGATATGGCGAGACGCCGCTTTGCGAGTTCCAGCAGTCTCGAGCGCGACCAGCTTGAGCACGATCACAGCCCGGGGATGCGCTGTCGCTCGTAGCCCGATGCACGTCTGATGAACCCGCCGGTGGCGTCCCCGTCCGGCTTGCTGATAGCTACGGGGCCGACGCGGCGATTCTCATTCCTCACGGTGTTAGGGTCTCGCGTGCAGGGATCGCGAGCCGGGCCATCGAGGCATCGGACGTCGCCATATTCGAGAGCGAGAGAGAGAATTATGAGCCAGGATGAGAAGACCTTCGACGGGCAGTGCTACTGCGGTGCCGTCAAGATTGTCGTTACGGGCGATCCGGTGGGCGCTGGCTACTGCCACTGCGCCTCCTGCAGGAGCTGGTCCGCCGGCCCGGTCAACGCATTCACGCTCTGGGAGCCCGAGGCGGTCAAGGTGACTCAGGGAGAAGACCAAATCGGCGAGTACCACAAGAACGAGCGGAGCTATCGCCAGTGGTGCAAGGTCTGCGGCGGCCATTTGCTGACACGGCACCCGCAGTGGGGTCTGGTCGATGTCTACGCGGCAACGATTCCCTCGTTTCCGTTTACACCTGGATTGCACGTCAACTACGAGTCGACGGTGCTGCCCATGAAAGATGGCCTGCCCAAGCTCAAGGACTTCCCCGAGGACCTGGGCGGCTCCGGCGAGACGCTAGCCGAATAGCGGCGCGACCCGCAGGGGATCCCGACGGCAACGAATGGCCCGGGAAGACGCCCTCGAGAGCCGGGGGTCGAGCTGCGAGTTCGCCGAGCGCTCTCGTTGGTCGAGACCGATCTCGAGCCGGCGCGCGGTGCTGTTGTGGTGCGTCGCGGTAAAGGGTGGCAAGCGCCGCGAGGTTGGGATGGATCGCTGGGGAAAGCGCTGGGATGAACCGGCATGGAGAAGGAGATGAGAACGCTCTGCATCGAGGACGTCGGGGGTCACGGTGGCCCCGGGTCATGTGTTGGCGTTCCGTGGGGGCGCAGCGAAGCGTTGACAGGGGGGTGCGGGCGGGGTTATTGAGCCGCGAAGCTCCATCGAAGTTCAGGGTGCCGACGGTTTCTCATTGGGCGGGAGGCAAGATTGCTGGCGGCGTTATTCGCGAGGTGCTGGTGGGCCCTGCGCGGTCGGAGATCCCAGGCACGTACGACGAGCTCCATGCGCGAGAACCGGGAGATTTCGTGGTCGCCCGCTGGGTGGTTGATGATGCCCAAAGAGGGTGAACGGGGTGCTCGACGCGGACATCCGCGACTTCTTCACCCAGCTCGATCAGAGCTGGGTGAAGCGGTCATATCGCCGCTGCTCTCACACGTTTTCCTGCACTACGTGTTCGACCGATGGGCCGACCAGTCGCGGCGCCGCAACGCGTGCGGGGACGTTGTTCTCGTGCGGTTCGCCGACGACTTTCTGGCGGGCTTCCAGCATCGTGAGGACGCCGAGCGGTTCCTGCACGGGCACTACAACCACTACGCGGTGCCCGACAACAGCGAGGCGATACGTGCGTTTCGACGACGGGTCATCCACCACGCCGACGCTTCGCCCCTCACCAGCTCCGCCATGTCCACGCCGTCGAGATGTCCCGAGAAGGCGTACCGGTCGTCGTCATCCAAGGCAGCTCGGGCATGCGGATCTCGCGATCACCTCCGTGTACCTACGCGGAATCGACAACACCGAGATCGTCCACACCGTGCACGAGCGGCCAGCACCGATGATCCCCGCCAACCACGGCCTCCAGCCCAGCTTCTGAGCCAGGCATCCAGGGTGGGCCGTCCGACTTCGCCGTCGACGACGCATGCCTGTGGGGCGATGCCGCAAGCTGGCCAGGGCCACGCCGCGTCTGCGGCGGCCGGCGAGCGCGCTCGCCCCCTGGTCGCCGGTTGCGGGCTCCGATAGGCGGTATGGGCGGTTTAGTCCAGAGCCGGCGGAGGAGAGGTGGGACACCCACGGCATCGCTGCTCAGTCGGTGGCAGCGTCGTGAAGTCGATCACTTGGCGGGCGGCGTGGTGCCAGCGGACGTACCGCCGCCGGCGTTTTGGTAGATGGTGGGGCTCGACTTGTCGACGTACTTGTGGAAGCTGAAGTCAGCGAGCGCGGCTGAAGGCGCAGCGGCGGTGACGAATACGGCGGTCGCGGTGACGACGATGCGCTTGACGGGTGTGGTGAACATGCCCGGCTCCTTCGGTGAGAGGTGGTAGTGGCGTGTGTCGCACGGTACGGCCGGACCACGGCTCGAGCATCGGGAGAACTGCCCATCTTCGGCACCACCGTTCCCCATCTCCTGGATGGAGCTTGTTTGGACCGGCCCTGTCGTGAACCCGGCCGACCGACGAACCTTCTCGCTCGTCGCGCATGAGAATGCGTCTCGAACGGTTCTGTCCGGACGCTGCGTCCACGACCATCCGCTCCACCGGCAGCACGCCCGCTCCGTGGCGCCGGACTCGAACAACCGCGTCCGCCACCCACCTCTGGAATCGCCCAGCAGCGTGCGTCCGATCGTTGCGAGCGGACGATTCCGTTCGTTATCGAGCCGCGTCGGAGCGGACGGCTCCCTTGGCGACCGAGCAGCCACGCCGGAAGCCTGGTGATGCGTGACCGGTTCTGTCTGGAAGCAGCAGCCTCCAGGCGGGCGTGTGGCGACGGCCAGTTGCTCTTACTTCGTGAGACCAGCACTGACGCCGTTGGCTTGAGCACGGCCGGAACTGCTCACACTCAATAGCCTGATCGAGAGTGCTGCCGCCCGAGCATGACCAACACTCGGGTCGAGTTTGTCGGCCGCTGGGTTGTCGTCTAACTCTGGAGCCTGCGTTCGCCTTGGGTGCGGCTCCGGCTCTCCGATCTGGATGAAGTGGACCTTCGCTTCGTCCACCGAGTGGTTTTCGGTTGCTGGGTGCCCGTAGTGACAAGGCGGGGATCCTGGCGACCGAAGGCCGGAGGATCACCTGCACTGGGGTAGGATGGGAGCGCGAGTGGCCATGACTGAGAAACAGGTTGGGGTCGCGGGCGGAGGCGCCGTGCGCCGGCGGCCAAAGGCCAATGCACGGGCCGCGCCGCATGGTCGAAGTTACCTCTCGCCCGCCGAACGAGCAGCCGACGGTAAGCGGGCTCGTAAAGAGGTTCCACGCTCGTGTCACGGGAGCTGGGAGCCGTTCGCTGGGAGAACCGATCCTGTCGAACTGCTCGAGCGGCAAGCGACGACCCGTGTTGCAGATCTCATCCCGATCCGACATGGGCGAATGCTGGTCTCGCCTTTCTCGTACTTTCGAGGCGCCGCGCTGCCGATGGCCGCTGACCTCGCCGCGACGCCGAGCTCGGGGCTGGAGGTCCAACTCTGTGGTGACGCCCACCTGTCCAACTTCGGCATCTTCGGCTCGCCCGAGCGCCGCCTCGTCTTCGACATCAACGATTTCGATGAGACCACTCGCGGTCCTTGGGAGTGGGACGTGAAGCGACTCGCCGCGAGTCTGGAGGTGGCCGGTCGTGAGAGCGAGTTCGGAGGAGCGGATCGGTCGCGAATCGTGCGCGGCGCAGTTCGCTCGTACCGCCAAGCCATGCGCGAGCTATCGCGAATGTCAATGCTCGAAGTCTGGTACCAGCACCTTGACATCGACGAGATGTCGCCTCGCTTTCGGTCGCTCCTTGACCGCAAGAAGACGCCGAGCGTTTGGCGTGCGATCGCAAAGGCTCGCGCACACGACAACCTTCAAGCGTTTGACAAGCTCGCGTGCATCGTCGACGGAGAGTGCAGGATCGTCAGCGACCCTCCCCTGATCGTGCCGGTCGAGGAACTCGTGGTTGGGGTGGATGCAGGGGTCGCATCTGAGGCATTGCAGACGATGATCGAGTCCTATCGACGAACGCTGCTGCCGAATCAGCAACACCTGCTCGAGCAGTACCGGCTCTCGCATCTGGCTCGCAAGGTGGTTGGTGTCGGCAGCGTCGGGACCGAGGCCTGGATCTTGCTGCTGCTCGATGGTCGTGGCTCGCCGCTCTTCTTGCAGGTCAAGGAGGCTCAGGCGTCGGTGCTCGCGGATTTCGTGGCCAAGAGCGGCTTCTCGCACCACGGCGAGAGGGTCGTGGCCGGCCAGCGCCTGATTCAGGAAGCGAGCGACATCTTCCTTGGTTGGGAGGCTTCGCGTGGCAAGGCCGCGAGCTTGATTTCTACATTCGGCAGCGTAAGGACTGGAAAGGGTCCGCAGATATCGCTGGGATGACCGCGGCGGGCATGGCGCTGTGGGCGCAGATGTGCGGCTGGACGCTTGGCCGCGCTCACGCACGAACGGGCGATCGCATCGCAATCGCGGCCTACCTCGGGAGCTCGGACGCCTTCGACCAGGCCATCTCTCGTTTCGCCGTCGCTTACGCTGACCAAAACGAGCGCGACTACGGGGCGCTCCAGAGGGCAGCGGCGAGCGGAAGGCTGGTCGCCGAGACCGGGCTGTGAACGTCGGGCGTGGTCGATCCACGACAGTCCCAGAACGTAAGTCGCTGCTAGCGATCCAGACGCTCGAGATCGACATCCGAACGCGCGACAAGCTCGCCCCCCGGCCGTGCAACCCTGCGCTCTGGCTTCTGCTTCGTCGCCCACGGGGCAGTCTCGATCAGACTGCCCCTCTCGGCCCGGCGGCGTGCCGGACGATCGGGACCGGCCGCACGGGTGCGAATCGGCGAGGGCGCTCGCGTGGCTCCCTTCCTCCGGTTGCGGCCGCCGTTGTGAGCGGCGACGGCACCCAGGTGGTGGCCGCTTCGCATCGAACGCAGCGGTCGGTCCATCACCACAGCGTGGAGGCGGTCCTTTCCGGTCCTTTCCGGCTGAGTTAAGCGGCGGTCTCGCGGTTGGCAGCTTCCGTCCCGGGCCGCGGGAAGAAGGTGTAGCCGTCAGGGTAGTGCTGGAGGTAGTCCTGATCTTCGGCCTCGGCCTCCCAGAAGGGGCAGGCCTCGCTGACCTCGGTCACGACCTTGCCGGGCCAGATGCCTGCGGCGTCGAGGTCGGCGATCGTGTCCTCGGCGACCTGGCGCTGCTCGTCGGTCGTATAGAAGATCTCCGAGCGATAGCTGGAGCCGACGCGGTGTTCGCCAAGGTCGGGTCGGTGGATCTGGAAGAAGAACTCGAGAAGTTCCCGGTAGGAGATCCGCTCGGGGTCGAAGACGATCTCGACAGCCTCTGCGTGCCCGGGATGGTTCTCGTCGGTCGGGTTGTCGTTCTCCCCGCCGGTGTATCCGACCCGGGTGGAGATGACTCCTTCACGGTGGCGCAGTAGTTCCTGCGCGGGCCAGAAGCAGCCTCCCGCGAGGATCGCGGTCTCGGCGCTGTCACTCATCGCGTTGTCCCTCCTTGGAGGGGGTTCGGTTGGCCACTGGTCTGGGAAGGCGTGTGAATGCGCGAGGACCACTCCGGCCCGGGCGAGAAGACCTCGATGCGGAATCCATCCGGATCGAAGACGAAGAATGCGTAGTAGCCCGAGATGTCGCTGTCCTCCTCCGGCGGGCAGTGGATCCGATCGCCCCGCCTTAGACACCGCTCATGCGCCGCGTCCACCTCTTCGCTGGTGTCGACCTCGAACGCTAAGTGTTCGAGCCCGACGTCGTAGTAGCGATGGATGCCACCGTCGGCGGGACGAAGGCCGAGCGATTCGTCTCCGAAGCTCAGATAGACGACCTCCTCGGTGCCCCGGTAAGTCGGATAGCGCTCTAACTCCGTCAAACCCAGCGGTCCCAAGAGGTCCATGTAGAAGGCGAGCGAACGATCGACGTCGGTGACGGCGAGGTCGATGTGCTGAATTCCGCGGCCGGGCATCGGCAGGTCCAGTGTCTCACGCCGAACCGCCGCTTTCCATGCGAAGGGGACGGTCGCCCCTGCGTTTCCGATCACACGCAACTCTCGGTAGCCGGCCGGTGGGATTTCGTCCTGGTTCGGCGACGTGGTCAACCCTCGGGTTGAGATGGGAAATCAACCTTCGGTTCAACCCGCGGGCCGACGACAGGCGGCCGTGAGAAGCAGATCATGGCCGCCATGAGAACTACCGATTTCCTCATCAACGCAGTGTTCGTTCTGATCGTGTTCCGTCAGGCTCGTGAGCGGGAGCTCGACCGGCGCAGCGTGATCATTCCGCTGGCGATCGTCGCCTACGTCGCGCATCTGTACGTGCGGTCGATCCCGACTGTCGGCAACGACCTTGTCCTGATCGGCGCGCTCGGGACGATCGGTCTCGCGCTCGGCGTCGCCAGCGGCTTCGCGACGCAGGTCCGTGCCGGCGAGAATGGTCTCGCGGTCGCCCGGGTCGGCTGGATCGCCGGTGCGCTCTTGATTTCCGGGATTGGCTCGCGGATGGTGTTCGCGTTCGCGCTCTCGCACGGCGCGCACCACGCGGTCGCGAGCTTCAGCTACGCGCACCAGATCAGCGCCGCTGCCTGGCCCGTCGCGCTGGTGCTGATGGCATTGCTCGAGGTCAGCACGCGGATCGCGATCGTGCAGCTCCGCGGCCGCCACGCAGTTCAGGCCGCGACCGCCGGGATCCCGGCCACGGCGTGAACACCAGTGCTTCAAGCTCATCGTCTCCGGCCCGTCCCGCGCGGGCCGGATCGCGTTCTATCGTCCGCACTGCGGTGACCAATTCACAGCCAGCGCCGGACAGCGAGCGGGTCGCCGAGGCTCAGACCCGGTCCCAGGAACGCCTGCATCGTCAGCGTCACTCGCTGCGTCCGCTTGGCTGGGCGGTGATCTTCGTCGTGGTGCTCGGGAGCGCCAACAGCCATCCCGTTCCTGGACTGCATGGCAAGGCGCTGGCGGTCACGCTCTCGCTGATCGTCTTCGCTGCGGCACTCCTGGTCGCGATCCGCGACAGCTTCCCTGAGCGCCCGCTCGAGCTCCAGGGCGCTTTCATCGCCGCGATGGGCGCCGCTGGCATCGCGATCGCCGGGCTGCAGCTGAGCGGCGCCACTGGCGTCGCGGCCGGGGTAGCGGTGTTCTTGGCGATCACACGGCTGCCGTTGAACGCCGGGGTGGTGGCCGGCGGCCTGGTGACGGTTGGACTCGGAGCCGTTATGGCTATCGCTGGGAGTTCCTCCTCGCCTGTGGCGGCGGCGATGTTGGTGACGGTGTTGCTGGGGGTGGTCGCGCTGTTCTTGAAGCGTTCGCGGGAGAGCCAGGATCAGACGGAGCTGTTGCTCGCCCAGCTTGAAGATGCTCGCGATGAGCAGGCGCGCGCGGCGGCTGGCGCCGAGCGCAGCCGAATCGCGAGCGAGCTGCACGATGTGCTCGCGCATTCTCTCTCCGGCGCCGCGATCCAGCTTCAGGGAGCGCGGAAGCTCGCCGACCACGAGCAGGCCAGCCCGGTTCTGAGCGACGCGATCGACCGCGCGAGCGAGCTCGTCAAGTCCGGTCTGGCGAACGCCCGCCAGGCGGTCGGCGCGCTGCGGGGGGATGTGCTGCCGACCGTGGCCGAGCTTCCGGGGCTGATCGAGAGCTACAAGACTGACATGAATCTCGACGTGACACTCCGGATCGAGGGCGAAGCACGAACGCTGCCGGCCAATCCAAGCCTTGCGCTCTATCGCGGCGCGCAGGAGGCGCTGACGAACGTTGCCCGATATGCGCCCGGCTCCTGCACCACTGTCACCGTGCGTTACGAGAACGACCGCACCAGGCTGTCGGTCGACAACGGCGTCTCGGCTGCTCCGCGACGCGAAGGGATGGGCGGTGGCCGCGGGCTGGATGGTCTGCGAGAGCGGATCGAGCGGGCCGGCGGCGCGATGTCGGCTGGCCCGACTGCCGGCGGCTGGCGGGTCGAGATTGAGGTTCCGGTGTGACCATCCGTGTTCTGATCGCGGATGACCAGCCCGTTGTCCGGGACGGATTGGCGATGCTCCTGGGCCTCATCGACGATGTGGAGATCGTTGCTACCGCGGCCGATGGAGTCGAGGCGGTCGAGCGCGCACGCACCGAGCGGCCGGATATCGTGCTGATGGACCTACGGATGCCGCGGCTGGAAGGCGCGGAGGCCACGCGCGAGATCCTCACGTCGCTCCCAGACACGCGGGTGCTCGTGCTCACGACCTACGCAGACGACGAGTTTCTGTTCCCTGCACTCCAGGCCGGCGCACGCGGATACCTGACCAAGGACGCGACCGCCGAGGAGATCGAACACGCGATCAGAGCACTCGCCGCCGGCCAAACCCACCTCGACCCCGCCATCCAGCAGCGACTCGTGACCGCCGTCCTCGATCGGGCTCCCCAAACGCCGTCAGGCTCACCGCAAGCGCCTCCCACCGCGCTCCCGGACGAGCTCACGCCACGCGAGGTCGAGGTGCTCAAGCTGATCGCTGCCGGCCTTTCAAACAGCGAGATCGCCGACGGGCTCGTGCTCAGCAACGCGACAGTCAAGACCCATGTCAACCGAATCTTCTACAAGACCGGCGCCCGCGACCGCGCCCAAGCCGTCCGGTACGCCTACCAGCACGGTCTCGCCTAGCTGCCGACGACTCGCAGCGCGCTGGCCCGCAGTCCCGCTAATGCGACGGCACCAGCATCTCTCACCTCCGGGCGGTCTCCCTGCTGAGCGAGGCAATGCGCGTCTCGGCGGCTATTGCTTTACTTGTCCCGTCGACGGGGGACCGGACGACTCCTTTAGACGAAGGGATCGTCCCTAGCCGTCCGCCTCAGACGGTGGTGCGCTATCGCGTCCGGCGGGTATCAGCGCTTTGGACGGGCGGTGCCGCGCGCTGCTCGCGACGCGAGCTGTTGTCGGAACATGCAGCGCGCGAGCTTGCGCTCCTTGCGAACCGACGACGCGGTTAGAAGCCGAGTGTCTCGGGGACGAGGATCACGGTGATGCGAGCCGACGGTTCGTTGTGGATGATCAGCGTCTTGGCGAGGAGACTTCCCGGGTAGCCAACGCTTTGCATGCGCGCGTATTCCCTCGGCAGGCTGTATTCGCGCACGCGGCGAAGGCCCTCGTCAAGGTCTGCGACGAGTTTCTGGTGGCCGACGGCGAGGATCACGTTCCCGCCGGCATAGGCGTACGCGCCGAGCTGGCTGCCCGAGCCGGAGCCGACGACGATCTGGCCGTCGTCGGTGATCGCGTGTGCGCTGCCGATGATGAAGTCCGGCGCGGCGCCGAGCTTGCGCATCTCGCGGCCCTGCGTCTCGCGGTCGAGAGCGCTCAGACGGGCGCGGATCGAGTCGTAGCGGCCGGATTCGTCGATCTCTCTTGCGACCCCGAGCTCGCGCATGGTCTCCGAGAGGGCGATGTGGACCTCCGAGCCTTCGGGGATCGCTCCAAGCACGAGTTCCCGCGCGTGCTCTGCAGCGTTCGCGATCTGGACCTTGAAGCCACGATCGATGAGCGCAGCTGCGGTTCGTTCAAGATGGGGGCGGTCGGCTGGGCGCTCGAACTCGAGATTCGGCGGGCCGGGGTCTGGGAGAGTGAACGCCATGCTCGCGGCTCCTCGCGATCGGGATTTAGATGCCAGCATACTAATGGTTTGTATCTCACAAGAGATCGGCACGCTCGCTCTACACTCAGCCGATGAGCGTGGCCAGATCTGACGTTCGCGCTAGCGCCGCGTCGAGCGTGCTGATCTCCCAGCTCGCGCGAGGAATGCGCCGGCGCATCGAGCAGGCCGTTGAGCCGCTAGGGCTGCGGCCTCGCGAGTTGCACGCGCTTCAGCACCTCCGCGAGCGAGGGCCATCCGCCCAGCAGACGCTCGTCGAGCTCCTCGGCATTGATGCCACCAATCTGATCGCGATCCTGAACCGCCTCGAAGACGCCGGCCTGATCGAGCGCCGCCGCGACCGAGCCGACCGCCGCCGCGCGATCATCGCGCTGTCTGCGCAGGGCAACCAACTGCTCGCGGACCTCGACCGCGCGCTGTACCGGATCGACGACGACGTCCTCGCCACATTGACACACTCCGAGCGGGCAACTCTCAACGGGCTCCTCGCCCAAGCCGTCGAGCACATCGCTGCCGACTGCACCCAGGTGAGTGACGAGGGCTGCTAAAGCCCCGCGCGGCTTCCTCTACCTGGCGTCGTCGGCGTCGTGGGCGCGCTCCGAGCGCCGGCATGCGACGCGAGTTTGGCGAGTAGGTGGCCGATCAGCGTGAGCGACCAGACCCGCTCTGGCCAGTCTGCGGGGCTTCCGAATCCCTCGCCGGTCTGCCGTAAGCCTGGCGTTGCCCGACGGGGAGTTTCCGCGGCGTTCTGGCTCGGGCTCGTGAGTTCGGCGACCGGTTCTGAATTGGCCGGCGCAGAAGGGAGCTCGGGGGATCAGCTGATCCCGATCATCACGTCGGATGCCTTGATCACGGCAACGACTTCTTTACCCGTTTCGAGGCCGAGCTCCTTGACTGCCTCGACGGTGATCGAGGCTACGAGCCGTTGACCTGCGACGTTGAGTTCGACGTTGGCGATCGCTTCGCCCTTGTTGATCGAGACGACGGTACCGGCGAGCTGATTCCTGGCGCTGACCTTCATCTTCTGCTCCTCGCATTGGGGTGATTTAGCAAACAGCACCCCGGGGCTCGGAGCGCCCGTTGGCTCGGAGTCGCGGTGGCGCGGGTTGGACGGGAGCATCGCGGTGCTCGTTTACGACGTTCCGATGGGCTCGCCGCAGTGGGTTAGATCGTAGCCGCCGAAGTGCGCGACACGTTCGGTGAAGGCTCTTGTCGCGAGGACTTCTCCGAGCGCGGTTATGCCGGGGTGCTCGATCCATCGTTCCGCGACCCAGACCTCTACGGCGTGGTCTTCCAGGCCGAGGAAGCGCAGGTCGAAGCTTTGGGCGGCTCCTTCGGTGGTGACCGCGGCGCCGTCGAGGGTAGACGCGATGCGGGCGGCGTCGAGGTGCCCGGTCGCGTGTGGTCCAGGTGGGAGCGGTCCGATTCCCGCTGCGACGCGGGCGCGTTCGAATGCCTGCTGACTGGCGGCCGCCGGGTCGCGCTGTGCAATTGGCACGTTGCTGCGCAATACAGTCTCGACCGAGCGACCGTGGACCTTGGGTGACACGGCGAGCCCCACTTGCCAGCGCGCGAGGTGCCAGCGCACGACCGGGATGGGCGGCTCGGGAAGCTCGTGTGGGAGACCGTGCACAACCGCCGCGTGTACACCGCCTTGCTGTAGCGCGCGAAGGGCGGTCCCGGTCGATGCGGATATGGCGAGCAGGCTCCGTGGCCCGAGGCCGTCGAGCATCGCCTCAGCCACACCCAATGCGGGGTCGCATCCCGCGATGACCACGCCCGCCGGGCTCGCGCCGGGAAACAGCCGCAGCTTGCCGCCGTCCAGCACGCCGTCGGGTTTCGCCCACGTCGCCCCCGCGATGCCGTGATCGGCGAGCTCGGCGGCGACGAGCTGGTCAGCGACCCGGCCCACGCGGACGGCCGCGCCGTCGCGCAAACGACTGCCGAGCGCTGCGACTACGTCGGGTGGTCGATCGGCGAAGAGCTCCTCGACGCTCGTCGCCAAGGCTCGCGCAAGGCCGATTGCGGCATCTACCGCGGGCTTGTTGCGACCGGCCTCGACCGCCGCGACAAGTTGGCGGCTCACGCCTGCCCGAGTAGCTAACTCGGTTTGTGTAAGTCCGCATTCCAGTCGACGCTCACGCAGGGAAGACTCATGCGACACCGCCAGGATTCTAGTAGGCTGCCCGGATTCTGTCGTAGGAAGCCCAGAGGTCGAGAATCGAGGAGGCGTCCCAGTGTTGAGCGCAAATCCGGCCAGACGTGCTGCCGCGGTGCTCGCGGCGATCGGGATCTCGGTTGCTGCGGTGGGCTGCGGGAGCAGCAGTTCGAGCACGACGACCTCGGCGCCGGCGACGACATCTGCGTCGACGACAGCGGCGTCCGGCGGCTCGACACCGACGGTGTTTGCGGCGGCGTCGCTGACGAAGGTGTTCCCGATGATCGACCCGAGCGCGAAGTACACGTTCGGCGGTTCCGGAGCGCTTGCGACGCAGATCGAGCAGGGCGCCCCAGCCGACGTGTTCGCCGCGGCGAGCCCCAAGCAGCCGGCGGCGCTGTACGCCAAGGGACTGGTCGACAAGCCCGTCGAGTTCGCGACCAACACGCTTGTGCTGATCGTGCCGAAGGACAATCCAGCTCACATCACGTCGGTCAACGACATCACCAAGCCGGGGGTCAAGCTCGTCATTTGCAGCGCCACGGTGCCGTGCGGGGACTATGCCCGCACCGCGTTCAAGAACCTTGGCATCACGACCGCGGCGATGAAGAACGTGGTCAGCGAGACGACGGACGTGACCCAGACCGTGGCGGACGTCGCGACCGGTCAGGCTGACGCCGGTTTCGTCTACATCACCGACGCCAAGGCGGCGGGTGGCAAGGTCGAGGTGGTGAACCTTCCGGCGGGGGCGAAGCCGAAAACCAAAGACGTGATCGCCGTGGTTAAGGCTGGCAAGAACCAGTCCGCCGCCAACGCGTTCGTGCAGAAGGTGCTCTCGCCGCAGGGCCAGGCGACGCTTCAGGCCGCCGGTTTCGGCAAGCCGTGAGCGCCGCCGCTCACCGCGGCACACCGACCGACGGCAACGACGCCCGAGCGTGGCTCCCCGCGCTCGGGCGCTTCGCCGTGGCTGTCGGCGCCGCGGTCGTGATCGCCGTGGTGATGACGTTCCTAATGCTGCCGATCGTTGCGCTGTTCACCTACCAGCCGGTGCACGAGCTGGTCAACGGCTTCGGGGCGAAGGTCGCGACCGACGCGATCATCGTGTCGGTCAAGACGAACCTGATCGCGTTCGCCCTGATGATCGGGTTCGGCACTCCGTTTGCCTACATTCTCGCCCGACGGCACTTTCGCGGGCGAAGCGGCCTGATCACGCTCGTCGAGCTGCCTTTGGTGATGCCGCCCGCCGTCGCGGGACTCGCGCTGCTGGTGGCGTTCGGTCGCCTGGGGCTGCTCGGGCATACGCTCACCGTGCTCGGCATCGATCTCGCGTTCACCCAGGCGGCCGTGGTGATCGCGATCCTGTTTGTCGCCAGCCCGTTCTACCTTCGCGGGGCGATCGCCGCATTCGAGGCCGTTGACCAAACACTGCTCGACGTTGCCGGGACGCTTGGCGCAGGGCCGGTCCGCCGGATGCTGCGCGTTGCGATACCGCTCGGCGGCGGCGGGCTCGGTGCTGCCGCGGCGGTCGCGTTCGCCCGCGGGATCGGCGAGTTCGGCGCGACGATCCTGTTCGCAGGCAGCTTCCAAGGCACTACCCAGACGCTGCCCCTCGCCGTGTACTCCCTATTCGACGCCAACCTCGATCAGGCCGTCTCGATTGGCGTGCTGCTCATAATCGTGAGCGCTGCGATCCTGCTCACCTCGAAGCTGCTCGTTCGCTCATGGACCTCCTCGACATCGACATCGCCCTCGCTCGGCGAGCGTTCGATCTTCGCGCGGCGCTGAGCGTCGGCGCTGAAACGATCGCGCTCGTCGGGCCCTCCGGTGCCGGCAAGACCTCGCTACTGAAAACTGTCGCCGGCCTGGAACGCCCACACGCGGGACGAGTCGCGCTTGGAAGCGAAGTCTGGTTCGACGCGGAACGGAGCATCAACCTCGGCCCAGAACGACGTCGCGTGGGCTACCTGCCACAGGATTATGGGCTGTTCCCGCACCTCACGGTCGCCGGGAACGTGCGCTTCGCCGGCAAGCGGGACCGTCCAGACCTGCTCGAGCGTGTCGGGATCGGGCACCTCGCTCGCGCTCGACCGCGGCAGCTCTCAGGTGGCGAGCGTCAACGGGTGGCCCTTGCACGGGCGCTCGCACGCGAGCCCCGAGCATTGCTCCTGGACGAGCCATTCGGTGCCCTCGACGCGATCACGCGCCACCAAGTACGCGACGAGCTCGCCGACATTCTCGCCAAGCTACAGCTCCCCACACTGTTCGTGACCCACGCGTTTGACGACGCCGCCGTCCTTGCCCAGCGCATCGGAGTGATCGACAACGGTCGCCTGGTGCAACTCGCAACGCCCACCGAGCTGCTCCGCAGCCCCGCCAGCGTCACGGTGGCCGCACTCACCGGCGCCAACGTCCTGAAGGGATCCGCCGCGCCCGCGCTATCTGGATCAACCGTGAGCCTCAGCGGCGGAGGCGAACTGGCGAGCTCCACAACAGCCGAAGGCCCAGTGCAAATCGCCGTCCACCCCTGGGAGCTCGAGCTCGCCGACCCCGAATCAAGCACACTCAGCGACAGCGTGGTCAGCGTGCGGCACGACCGTGGCGGGCTCCTCATCCGCCTCACCCGCTTCACGATCCAGACCCAATCCCAAGAGAAGGGCCATCCCGCCATCGAAGAAGGCTCGACCGTCGGTCTGCGAGCCGCGCCCGCCGACGTCCGCGTGTTTCACCCAAGCACACCACCACCAACCACCACACCGGCTGACAGCATGTGACGCTCTCGTCTCGCAACCGATCAGCGTGGAATGAGAACGACGCACGTTCCATCGTCCGCACCGGTCTCCAATGGCCCGCGATTTGACGGTCGCGCGGCGCGACCCCTTTGCACTTGCGTGCCCCGATCGGCGACCCGGCGAGCGGACCTAGTTTGCACTCTGAGCAGACTCTAACCCTGACTCGTGAGGGCGGGCGAGGCCTCCCGGGCGGCGCTGACTTCCCACCGACAACGCGTGGTCGCGGGCGTGGATCGGACCCGTCGTCTCGCGTAGCGGCACCGCCGCGCGATCGGCGCGGGAGGCAATGATCTCAGCCAGCACCGAGACCGCTGTCTCCTCCGCCGTCCGGCTGCCGATGTCCAAGCCGCACGGAGCGTGGATCCGGGCGATGTCCGCGTCGTCGGCGCCGGCGCGCCGCAGCCGGCGTTCGCGATCGATCGTCGTCTTGCGGCTGCCCAGGGCGCCGATGTAGCCCGCGTTCGTCCGCAGCGCGGCGATCAGTGCCGGCTCGTCGAACTTGGGATCGTGCGTGAACACGAGCACTGCGTCGCGAGGCCCGAGCACGACGTCGCGCAACACCTCCTGCGGCCATCCAACGCTGACGCGAGCCGCAGATGAGAATCTGGGCGAACGAGTGAAGCGCTCGCGGGCGTCGCAGATCGTCACCTCGTAGCCGATCTGGGTGGCAAACGGAGCCAGCGCGGCCGAGAAGTCGATCGCGCCGATGATGAACATCTGCGGAGGCGGGGCGTAGGAGCGTATGTGGACGCCGAGCTCACTGCCAAGCGTCGCCCCGTCGGCGGCGAACCGCCTCACGGTCGTCTTCCCTTCGTCCAGCAGACCCCGTGCCTCGCGGGACGCATTGCGATCAAGCAGCGCGGACGCCTTCAGCGATCCGACTGTCCGCTCATCAATGACCGCCAGCCGAGCGCCGGCGCTCGGACCCTCGAGCAGCGTCGCAACGGCGGCGGCAGTTCCTTCCGCGTGAGCCTCGAGCGCGGTCAGCTCAACGTCCCGAGCGTCTCCAGTCAGCTCGTCGAGGAAAACATGCACGACGCCACCGCACATCAGTCCGACCGTCCCGGCGAGCTCATCAGAGATGCCGTAAGTGAGGAGCTTCGCTCCCGGGCCGCCGGCCAGGATCTCCTCCGCCTCCTGCACGACAGCGCTCTCGACGCATCCACCGGTGATCGAGCCCTCGATGTTCCCGCGCTCGTCGACGATCAGCATCGCGCCAGCCGGCAAGGGCGCGGAACCCTCGACCTCGACCAGCATCGCCTGCACAAACCTCCGGGCTTCCCGAAGCCACTGCACTGCCACATCCCGCGTGGCGTTGACGACGGCCGAATCGATCACCACGCCTCCAGTCCCGACCGGGGAACCATCGCCGTGCTGCACGCCGGCATCCAGTCGGCGTCGATGAGGGGCGCGCCGGCGTGTCTCGCCATCAGGCGAGAGCGGCTCGCGGATTGCAGGGCTGCGACCTTGGACATATGCCAGCAAGTTCGGACGGTCGGTCATCTGCACGGCGTCCGCTGCTCCTAGATCGCACTTTCGCGCCTCGGTCTCCGCGCGTCAAGCGGAGCCAGCTAACGAATTGCTTTAGGTCAGGCTCCGCCAGGCAGGCTCGGCGACGTGCCCAGGGCACCAATCGACGGCCTCCGCGTCCGCGGCTGCGTGGATCGAGCAAGCGGGGCGGCGACAGTCGATTCTCCTGCCGCGGATCGGCGACCGGGCAGGAAGGCGCCCTTCCGCCAGATAGGTGGCATCGGTGGGGGTGCGGGTTGTCGCTCAGTTCGTCTGGTTCGCGATCGTGTCGATGAAGCGGACCGCGGCGGCGGCGTTCTCAAGTCGCCATCGCAGGAGCGTCTGGTCGAACCCGCGGGCTTCCGCGACCGCGAGCGTGAGGCGCTCGGCGAAGCTTTCGAAGCTCGCGCGCTGTGCACGCAGCAGGCCGACAGCTTCGTGCGCTCATCGCACAAGCTGTTGATCGACGGCGATTGGGTCGAGGCGGCGTCCGGGCAGACGTTCGAGACGCTCAACCCAGCCACCGAGGAGGTGCTAGCCGAGGTCGCGCACGGGCAGGCCGAGGACATCGACCGGGCAGTTGCAGCCGCCCGCCGAGCGTTTGACGATGACTCCCCGTGGCGGCGGATGAACGCATCTGACCGCGGGCGGCTGATCTGGCGCATCTCGGAGCTGATCGAGGAGCACGCGGACGAGCTCGCGATGCTCGAGTCCCTTGACAACGGCAAGCCGTACTCGGTCGCGCGGGCGGCCGATGTGCCGCTGGCCGCCGACCTGTTCCGCTACATGGCGGGCTGGCCGACGAAGATCGAGGGGACGACGGTGCCGATCTCGGCGCTGCCGGCGCCGGGGGAGTACCTGGCGTACACGCTGCGCGAGCCGGTCGGGGTGGTCGGTCAGATCATCCCGTGGAACTTCCCGCTGCTGATGGCGGCCTGGAAGCTCGGCCCAGTGCTCGCATGTGGCTGCACGGTCGTGCTCAAGCCCGCCGAGCAGACCCCGCTCTCGGCTGTGCGGCTCGGGGAGCTCCTGCAGGAAGCCGGACTGCCGGACGGCGTGGTGAACATCGTCACCGGCTTCGGCGACGCCGGTGCGGCACTCGCCGCGCACGACGATGTCGACAAGGTCGCGTTCACCGGCTCGACAGAGGTCGGCAAGCTGATCGTCAAGGCGTCCGCCGGGAACCTGAAGAAGGTCTCGCTCGAGCTCGGGGGCAAGTCGCCGAACGTGGTTTACGCCGACGCGGATCTCGAGGGCGCGATCGTTGGCGCGGCGAACGGGATCTTCTTCAACCACGGGCAGTGCTGCAATGCCGGTTCGCGGCTGTACGTGCAAAGGCAGATCTTCGACGACGTCGTGGCCGGGGTAGCCGACGCGGCGAAGCAGATCAAGCTCGCGCCGGGAACCGACCCGGAGGCGCAAATGGGTCCGCTGATCTCAGACGAGCAGTTCGCGAAGGTGCTCGGCTACCTCGACTCCGGGCGCACGGACGGCGCCGAGGCGGTCGTCGGCGGCGGTCGGATGGGCGACCGCGGCTACTTCGTACAGCCAACGATCCTCACCAACACCAGCAACGACATGAAGGTCGTACGCGAGGAGATCTTCGGACCCGTCGTGTGCGCGATCCCGTTCGACTCACCGGACGAGATCGTCCCCGTCGCCAACGACACCAACTACGGCCTCGCCGCCGGGGTGTTCACCCGCGATATTTCCAAGGCGCATCGCACGGCCAAGCGGCTGCGCGCGGGAACGGAGTGGATCAACACGTATCACGTGTTCGACGCCGCGATGCCGTTCGGCGGCTACAAGGAATCAGGATGGGGTCGCGAGATGGGCTCCCAAGTCCTGAACAACTACCTCGAGACGAAGTCCGTCGTCACGGCCCTCTAACCGACGCGACCGGCCAACGATGGCAACCACCCGTCCGGCTCCCGCCAGCAGCTCGAGCCGGACGGGCCTGGGCCGACGCGCGCAGCGGTATGAGCCGATGGCGCACCCGGGCACCCCGGGACGGTGGAATGACGAAGCGATCCTCCGGGCGCTCAGGGACTGGACTACCGAGACAGGGCGTCCTCCACGCCGTCAGGAGTGGTGCGGCCAACAGCCGCACATCGCCGAGGCCGGTCAGCGCAAATGGATGCGCGAGCATCCGTACTGGCCGAGCAGCTCCTGCGTCGCCGCGCATTTCGGCTCCTGGAACAAAGCGCTACAAACCGCCGGCCTGATCGAACACGCTTCGGATTTCGATGAGAGCGTCGCTGAGCGGGTCGAGGTCGCGTGCCGACTGCGCGCTGACGGACACCTGATTCGCGGGATCGCCGACCAGCTCCGGGTCTCGATCTCAACCGTGCACAACTACCTACATGCAGGCACCTGCAAGCAATGCGGCGGGCCGGTCACGAGTCCACGCGCGCAGCGCTGCATCGCCTGCGCAGCGCACGTGCCGACGATCCAAAGCGCCTGGACCCGGGACACCGTGCGCGGCGCGATCCGCGCCTGGACAGCCGAACACGGACGCCCCCCGAGCTATCACGAGTGGACCCCCACGCGCTCGCATCCCGGCGTATGGGAAGCAGAGAGCCCACGCTGGCCAAGCGCCGCCGTCGTCTGCGACGCATACGACGATTACCGCAACCCTTGGAACGCCGCGCTCGTTGACGCGGGCGCGTCGGTGCGCTTCCAGCGTTGGAGTGACGAGACGATCCGCGCGGCGCTCGCCAGTTTCTGGACGCGTACCGGTCGAGCGCCAGCGCTCGCCGACCTACGCACGCCCAGCTGGCGGGGACCAACCGCCCGCACGCTGCGACGCCGCTACGGCACCCTGGAGCGAGCTTGGCAAGCTCTCGGCCCCGTCCCAACAGCCGGCGTCGACGACGCGCCGCGGAGGAGCGCTCCCTGAGCGCTCCCATCAGCACAGCCAACGCAGCCATGGACCTGATCGCTGCAAACGACGTGATGCCGGAGGAGGGATTCGAACTCCCGACACGCGGATTATGATGCTCTCAGATCGAGTTCTCCCCCTGCAAATACGGGGTTTTCCGCTTCCCGACGTGCGCTGAATTCGCTGAGTTGTCGGTAGTTTCGGGGACCTTTGGGGAGCCCTCTGGACGGCTCCGAGAGGGCTGCCACTGGCTTGATACCATTTTGGTATGCGCGGTGGAGACTACGTTCTGATGGCGAGGCGGCGCGTCGGACTGACTCAGCGGGAGCTGGCTGAGCGGCTGGGGTGCCGGCAGGCGACGATCGCGCGGTGGGAGCGCGGGGATCGTCAGGTCTCGATCGAGGATCTGGGGCCGGTGGCGAGCGCCTGCGGGCTGCAGCTCGACGCGCACCTCGCGGTCGAGGATCGGTCGTGCTGGCCGCAGATCGCGATGCAGCTCGAGCTGCCGCCGATCGAGCGAGTTCGGCGGCTGACTCCGGCGGGAGCGCCCGATGTCGGCGACGCGCTCGAGCTGCTCGCCGCCGCCGGTCCGTCGGTGATCGTGATCGGCGAGGTCGCTGGCGCGTTGCATGGCTGGCCACTCGTGCTGACGGCACCGGTTATCGAGCTGTGCGGCCGTCCAGCGGACATCGACGCAGTCGTGGTGTCGCTCGGCGCCCGCGAAGTGGAGGACGGTTACGCGCTGGCTGGCGGAGTGCGGCTGATCGTCGACGAAACGCCGGCGGGGACGTTCGGCTTCGGTGACCTCGCCCGCGGGGCGGAAGCCATGAAGGTCGGGAGCTCCAACGTGCGCGTCGCTGGGTTGCTCGACCTGCTGCGCATCGCCGAGGCCTCCGGGGCCCCCGCCGCGCGACGCGAGGCCCTCGCCTATCAGGCGGTGCTCGACGCCGAGCGCGCGCAGGGAGATGAGCGGCAACAGGATGACCGAACGGCCGAGGAGAAGATCGAGGCGTGGGTGATGCGCCAGACCCCGGTGGCGTAGCACCCGCGACTGACCCGGAGCGCGAGGCGCTGCTGCAGGAGCTGATTCGCCACGACGTGGCGTTCGTGCTGATCGGAGGAGCCGCGATCCAGTCCCACGGCCGGCGGTTCGATACCCAGGACGTCGATGTGACACCGGACGCTGACCAGGCGAACCTCGAGCGGCTCGCAGCAGCTCTGAACGGACTCGACTGTCGGCTCGTTACCAATCCGGCGGACACGACCGCGTGGGTGCCGTTGCCGGACTACTTCACCCCACGGAGCTTGCTGGCAGCGAGCGTCTGGAATCTTGTGACGCGCCACGGCCAGCTCGATTTGAGCTTCACGCCCAGCGGCTTCCCCGGCGGCTATCGCGACCTTGCGCGTGGCGCGGCCTTCAGGCGCGTCGCCGGCACCGCCATCACGGCTCTGGTCGCATCACTCGAAGACATCCACGCATCGAAGCGCGCAGCGAATCGACCCAAGGATCAGGCGTACCTCCGCGATGCCAGATCCGGCGAGGCGGAGTAGACCCTGCAGGCGGCCACCGCGAACCCGAGTTTGGCGAGGGGCGAGACGGTGGTCGTCGATGGTGGCGAGACCCGCATTCGTCGGCGCGCGTACGGTGGGCCAAGGTGGTCGTTGCGGCTCTGTTTGTTCGAAGCTGGAGTCCTCATCTCCGGTCGGAGACGAACGCGTGCCGCCGAAGCCGAGTCTCCCTCCACCGGAACCGGCTACGGGGCGGCGGGGCGTTGGTCCTTCGCCGCGTAGCGGTGGTGCAGCGACAGCGGGTTGCCGTCAGGGTCCAGGCAGATCGCCTGCCAGCAGACGCCTGAGTCAAATGTGTCGCTGACGAAACGCACGCCCTTTGCCTCAAGCCGTTCCCGCGCGACCGCGACGTCGTCGACGTGCAGAGCGATCGGCATCGCATTAGGCGAGAACGTGCCGCCGAACTCTTCGGTGCGCATGATGGCAAGCGTGAGGTTGCCGGCCTGGTACTCGGCGCCCGGCCGGCTCCCGTAGCGTTTGACGAACGGCAGGCCGAGCGTCTCGCCATAGAAGGCGGTCATCGCATCGAAGTCCTGCGCCGGGATGCAGACGAAGTCCACACCGGTGATGAGGGGGGTCGTGTCGGTCATGGTGGCTTAAGACCTTCGCATGCCCGCCGATTCATCGGTCGACGGCCGACCCGCGGTGATGGCGACCACCAGCCCGTCGGCACCCCTCGTTACTGCGCCCCAATGTCGTGTGGGCCAGCGGTCAGGACGCTCGCTCTGTCTGAAGAAGTGCATGTCGGCGCCGTTTACGATCGGTGCTGGCGTCTGCCGAGGGCTCGCGCGGTCACGGGCGGCGGCTGCCGAGCAGCGGCAACCGCCGGGGCCGACAGGAGACCGCAACGAGTTCTAGGGGTGTGTCGATTTCTGCCTCGCTCGCTCGACGCAGAGGTAGAAGCAACCCAATCGATAGGAGGGATGGCGAATGCGAGTGATGGTGCTCATCAAAGCGACGGAGGAGAGCGAGTCGGGCGAGATGCCAAGCCAGGAGCTGCTCGAGGAGATGACGGCCTTCAACGAGGAGCTCGTCAAGGCGGGGGTGATGCTCGCCGGGGAGGGCCTTCACCCCAGCTCGAGTGGCGCGCGCGTCGAGTTCTCGGGCAGCGAGCGTAAGGTGATCGACGGCCCGTTCGCCGAGACCAAGGAGCTCCTTGGCGGCTACTGGCTGTGGCAGGTGAAGTCGGTGGACGAGGCGATCGAGTGGGTCAAGCGGATCCCGAACCCTACGGGCGAGCATGGAGTCGTGGAGATCCGTCCGGTGTTCGAGGCCGACGACTTCGGGGAGGAGTTCACGCCGGAGCTGCGTGAGAGGGAGGCGCGGCTGCGCGCGCAGACGGAGGCGGGCGTGTAGCCCCGGCCGTGGCGAGCCCGGACGTCACGCGGACCATCGAGGCCGTCTGGCGGATCGAGTCGGCGCGGCTGATCGCCGGCATCGCCAGCCTGGTGCGCGATGTCGCGCTCGCCGAGGATCTTGCCCAGGAGGCGTTGGTCGCTGCGCTGGAGCAGTGGCCCGAGTCGGGCGTCCCGGACAACCCGGGCGCCTGGCTCATGGCCACCGCCAAGCATCGTGGCATCGACCGGCTGCGCCGCGCGGAGGTCCACCGGCGCAAGACCGAGGAGCTCGGGCACGCCGCGGAACTGCGTGGGCCGGCGGACGACGACCTTGCGGCCGCGGCGGATGACCCGTTCGACGACGACCTCCTGCGGCTCATCTTCACCGCCTGTCATCCGGTCCTCTCGACCGATGCGCGAGTGGCGCTTACGCTGCGGCTCCTCTGCGGGCTGACGACGAGGGAGATAGCTCGTGCGTACCTGACGTCCGAGTCGGCCGTGGCGCAGCGGATCGTGCGGGCGAAACGCACGCTGTCGGCGGCGCGTGTGCCGTTTGCGGTGCCGGTGCGCCGGGAGCTGCGCGAACGGCTGGCCTCGGTGCTCGAGGTCGTCTATCTGATCTTCAACGAGGGCTACTCGGCCACCGCGGGCGAGCGGCTGATTCGGCCCGAGCTGATGGAGGAAGCGCTGCGGCTCGGGCGCATCCTGGCCGAGCTGCTCCCGCGTGAGGCGGAGGTCCACGGGCTCGTAGCGCTGATGGAGCTGCAGGCGTCCCGGACGCGAGCGCGGATCTCGCCTTCGGGTGATCAGGTGCTGCTCCTGGACCAGGACCGCGCGCGCTGGGACTGGCTTCTCGTGGGCCGCGGGCTGGCGGCGCTCGAGCGCGCATACGCCACCAGCGGCCCGATCGGACCGTACTCGCTGCAGGCCGGCATCGCCGCGTGCCACGCGCGCGCCCGCGCGGCCGAGGACACGGATTGGGAACGGATCGTAGCCCTCTACGACGGGTTGGCCCAACTGATGCCCTCGCCCGTCGTCGAGCTCAACCGCGCCGTGGCCGTCGGGATGGCGTTCGGCCCGCAGGCGGCGCTCGAGATCGTGGACCGCCTTCGGGAGGAGCCCGCCCTGGACAGCTATCACCTGCTGCCGAGCGTGCGCGCCGATCTGCTCGAGAAACTGGGCCGCGTCGATGAGGCGCGGGCCGAGTTCGAGCGGGCCGCGCTGCTCACACCGAACTCGCGGCAGCGAGCCGCGCTGCTCGAGCGGGCGACCGCCTGTGCGTCGCAGCGGTGATGCTACAGCCGGCGAACATCGACCCGGACGACGTGTCGCACCCGCGTCGCACTTGTAAGCCAGCACCGTGCTGGACTGACGGAGACGTCCGGGTTGGACGACCACTACTAGGCGCCCCCCGAGCGCTTCGAGACTGCCGTATCCGTCCAGCGACTCGAGCGTCTCACGTTCGGCCGACCGAACGTCCCGCGATGGCGAGATCCCGAGGGGTCGGCGTCGAGACCTGCTCTCATCTTGGCGCGGTACTCAGCCCTCAATCGCGCCCGAGACCTGCCACGCGCGGCAAGCGCGACTCGCGCGACCGTTCAGTGGACGCATGTCGGGCTGGGGCGGTGCACAGGCATCGGGGCCCGAAGGCGCTCGCTAGCCACCGCAAGGTTCGCGCCTATTGTCGCGTGAACGCAGTCGTCTAAGTCGACGGTGCTGTGTTCGCAGCACGTTCGGTTCCGGACGTGGTCCCGGACCCGATCGGGCCGGCTCCGGAATGCTCGGGCCCGTCGACGGCCAGGACCAGCTCGGGGGGTCCGGGGCGCGATCCCTCTCCAGGCGAGGCCCGACTTGGCAGCGACCCGCTGTCGCGGCTCGATCGCTGGCCCTATCCGATCAAACCGGCAGGCGGCGAGAGGGGTCGACGTACCGGAGACGCTCTTCCGGTTCATGAGATGGTCGCGGAGCAGTGCGACTGCTGCAGCTCCACATCGTTCGAAGGATGCGGCTCGTAGCGCGTCTCGAGCATTGTGCAGCCCTCGGCCGTTCGCCACGGACCATGGACCATGCCGGGTGGCCGGCAGGCGTAGTAGCCGGCGCCGAAGGTCTGATTGAGTCTGAGATCGTGCAGCGACCCCGAGAGAATCAACACTTCCTCGAAATATGCGTGCGCGACCGGCCCGGGACTTGAAGTACTGATGCCACGATCCCAGCGAACAAGTCGCGTCAGTAGTCCGGTAGCCGGATCTTCGGCAAGTACTCGCTCCGAAACGCCGGACTCACCCGCCACAGCGCGCCAAGGGAGCGTCTCTGGGTCGAAGAACTCGAGCTCTGGCTTGGGCACCCGAGCCACTTCAGCACATCAGCAGTCAGGCTGAGGCGGATCCGGCTGCGTAGCTGTTGTTGCGCGCCGTTCACTTTCGGCACGCCCGCGCCGACTTCGATGGGGACCGGGGGTGGGGTACGAAAGAAGAAGTAAGTCGCGAGTGGCGGACGTCGAAACGTTCGAAGCCGCCGTCGCCCGGGGTAGCTGCGCCGTCGGCTGGCGTCAAGCGCCGACGAGGCGCGCGTGAGGGACGTGGAGCGCTGTTGCGGCGCTTGACCCGCAGCCGCCGTGCGCAGCTTGATGGCGATGAGGTCGTGCCGCAGGCACGACCATGCGGAACGGCTACGGCGGGAGCGCCGGCTGGCTTGCGAGTAGCCCGTCGGTCAGGCACACGGCCCGCTCCCACGGGCTGGTGTGCGCGCGCCCGAATCGCAGCACCCATGCGCGGACGGCGAGCATGATCGCCTCGACCGCGTCGCCGAGCTCGCTCCCGGCTGGCGCGACGGCACACATCTCGGGGTCCAGCGTGAATGTCCATCGCGTCGCGTACGCCCGCAGGCTCCCCGCCCGGCTCCTGGCGGCGCGCAGCCAACCGCGGACCGTGCCCGCCGGCCGGCCGAGCCGGCGGGCGATCACACGGTGCCCCGCGCCTCCGGCAGCCAAACGGAGCGCTTCGCCGATCACCCCCGACCCATCGCGCCGGGGGGGACCGACCACGCCGGCGACAGCACGTGCGTGGTCTCGCACGTCTCGCAGCGTGCGCGGCGTGGCGTGACCGCTCGCGTGCCGTGCAGTAACCGCTCAGCGTTCCGAATTGAGACGCGTCGGACGCTACGGCAGTAGCTGGTCGAAGGACCGAGGGTTTATGTTGGCGACGCATGATTGAGCTCGCTCGCGGTCTATCTCCTGGTGATTTGCGCGAGTTGGCCGAGTTGGAGGTGCGGGTTCTTGCGGCCGACGGTGGTCGGCTGAAGCTGGAGTGGCGCGTGCTCAGGACTCGCGCGGGCCAAGACGTCGAGGACGTGCTGTGGTGGGAGGAAGACCGGCTGCTCGGGTTCCTGGGTCTCTCTTCCTTCGAAGCACCGACCGTCGAGATCGCCGGCATGGTCGATCCAGCCGCCCGACGTCGCGGGATCGCGACGGAGCTCCTTGACGCCGCACTGCCGATCTGTCGCGAGCGCGGGTACCAGCGGGCGCTGCTCGTGACTCCCCGCGGGTCTATCGTCGGGCGAGAGTTCGCCCAAAAACCGAGCCGCGGTGCTCGAACACTCCGAACACGCTCTGGTTCTCCTCCAAGCACCGACTAGGGACCAACCGACCCGAGGCTCACGTTGCGAACGGCGACGCTGGCAGATGCATCCGAGCTCTCTCGATTGCTCGCTGCCGCGTTCGGCGAACCCCCGATCGATCTCGCAGACCGCTTGGCAGAGGACTCGGCGCGCACGGTGTTGGTGGAGCTCGAAGGCGCGGCCGTCGGCACAATCCGAGTGACGCGCGACGATGACACCGCCGGCATCTACGGGTTCGCCGTGGACCCCGCCTGGCAGGGCCGCGGCATCGGACGGGACGCTCTTCGGAGGGTGTGCCGCGAGCTCCGAGACGAAGGCATCCGCCGCATCGGCCTTGAGGTCGCGGTCGAAAACGACCACGCGCTCGGCCTCTACACCTCCCTCGGGTTCAACCAAACGACCACCGAGGACTACTACGAGTTCCCCCTCAGCTAACGGGACAGCGCGACTCGCTTCGCCCTGATCGCCCGCCGGAGGAGGTGCGCGCTCCTGTGCGCTGAGCTTCCCGCGGCGGACACCTGTGACGGCGACTGACGACGCCGTCGGCACGACCGATGATTTCGCCCCGCCCGCAATTGTCTTATATGCAGACCGCCTGCCCGACGAAAATGGAGCGCCTGATGGACTGGACCCTTGAAGTTGTTGTCCTTCCCGTGAGCGACATCAACCGTTCTATCGCCTTCTACCGCGACCAGGTGGGCTTCCACCTTGACCATGAAACGCGCAACGAGCACATGCATGTGGCCCAGTTGACCCCGCCGGGCTCTGGCTGCTCGATCGTGTTCGGGGATCTGCCGTCGCAGAACCAGATGGAGCCTGGTTCGATGAAAGCGCTCCAGCTAGTGGTCTCCAACGCTGCGGCGGCTCGCCAAGCGCTCTTGGATCGCAGCGTCGAGGTCAGCGACTTGATGGTGATGGCTGAGGCCGACGGTGGCACGTTCTTCGGTTTCAGTGATCCGGACGGGAACTCATGGGCAGTGCAGGAGATCAAAGCTCGCGCCGACAAGCCGCTCATCCCGAGCGATCACACGGGCCTGGGCGAATGGGCCGGACGATAGACCGCACTCGCGGTTTCCACGAAAGGGCCGTCTCGCTTGACGTTCGGGTCGTGAGACGCAACGACGCCATCAGGAACGGCCTAGCGCTAGAGGACCCTCGTGACCGTCCGCTCATCGGCTTGCGGATACAGGCGACCCAATGACATCCCCACAGTGTCGCTTTGACCAGAGTCCTGACGTCCGGGCGCGGCCGGACTCTGGTCGGACCCGCGGATAGCCGCTACGCAACGGGCCCGCCTCTCTGTGGTCTCGGTGGGGGGCTGCCGCACGCTGGTTGTGGGCATACGATGGTCAGCGATGGAAGTTGTCACGCGGTACGCGCGTAGCCGTGATGTGCAGATCGCCTACCAGGTCGCTGGTAACGGGCCGCTCGATGTACTGGTCGTGCCGAGGTGGTTCTCGAACATTGAGCTCGACTGGGACTTACCGCCGTCGGCGCGTTTCCTCACGAGGCTCGCGCCCGGAGCATCCGTGGGGCGGGTTCGTCAGCGGTCATCGCCGCGAGTAGCTGGGCGGCGGCCTGCGGGCAGCGCTCGCCGGGCGCTCGGCAGTGCGCGTGCCGGAGGGACGCTTCGTGATTGAGGACCCGCTCCGCGACCGCCCGCACCACAACCGCCGGATCCCACGGACTGTCGGCCCGGAACTGCTGCGTGCGGCGACGCGCTGGGGCCGCGACAATCGACCAACCGATGGGGGAACGCGACGTGAACCGATACTCGCCGGAGCCGGCCGGCGAGGCGTATCCCGGCGACTCATCGCCATCTGAGTCCGCTCGGCGCAGCCGCTGGTCGAGGGGGCGGTACCGGTCTCGTGGCTGTGCAACTTCGAAGTTGGAGAGCGCTTTGCCTGTCTCATCACCCGTTGCGGGTGATGACGCAGACCAGCGGCGGGCTAGCGTCACGGAATCGCTGCTGATTTCGATTCCGATTTGAAGGATTCGAACATGGCGAAGTCGGACGAGACGACGGGAGCAGCGGTCTGCGAATGGCACGACGCGGCCACCCGCAGCAGCTTGCGCCACCGGTGTTAGGGGTCCTTCGCCCCAGATCCGCTGAGAGAGAAGGAGGAAGGTTCAGATGACCGACAAGCAGATGATCGAGGAGCTCGAGGCCGAGGAGTCGATGTTCGTGCAGACCGCGCAGGGCATCACGAGCGACGGGACGACCCTGACATTGCAGGAGGTCACACCATCGACGCTCTACTTCTCTGATCGGCCCAAACGGATCGTGGGACACATGGCCACCGCCGACTTCGTCGACCTCTGGGGCGAGGGGGACAACAGCTTCGAGGAAGACCCACCCAACGCGGTGCTCTCGTTCCTCGAGCCCGGCGATCAAGCGCCCGAAGACGCGGTCGTCGTGATCGAACAACCGCGTCTGGAGAACGGGCATCTCTCCTACTCCATAAAGACGCTCGAGGGGACGGTTCCCACGCAGACTGGGCCCGTCACGCTGTTCATCGACCCATTCGGGCGGCCGCTCTCGCCCGTATCGGTGTGCGGGGTGCGACGGCGCGAGCGGCGACGCGACCGGAGACGCTAGCTCCGCACCGTTTCGAGCATCGTTTGAAGGGAGCGCCGACCAATGAGCGAGTTTGACGAGCTGCTTTCACGTGAAGGTGTGTACGTGGCGGGCAGATTCGGACCTGACTGGCGCATCGCGGAACACAAGATCGGGGGCTTGTTGCTCGAGCTGCCAGAAGCGGCCGAGCTGATCGGCTCGTTTGCTGCGGCGATTTCAGATGGTGCTCAACACAATGGCGGTTGCGATGACCGACGTGACACCTGTGGACTGGCGACCGGTGCACGGCTGGGTCGTTTCGATCGGCCCCCACTCGCTTGGCGTCTACGGCGACCGATTCTTGGTCGCCGTGACCGCCCAGGTCGGGGAGCTTTGACGAACTGCGCCGCCTGCTGAAAGAGGCAACGCCGTAGGCACTGGCCGTGCGATAGCAGCTGCCGAAGTCCTACAAGGTCCGCTCGGTCCCGCTGATGCCGCAGGTCGCGAACGTGCTGGCCGCACTGCGCAGGCGAGAGTTCTTCGCGAGCGATGACGACCTCGTGTTCGTCAACGTCGTCGGCAAGTGGATCGACCGCTCCGCCCTGTATCGGCGCTACAAAGTCGCGCAGCGCGCGGCCGGACTCAGGGCGCTGAGATTCCACGACCTCCGCCACTCGTTCGGCACGATGGCGGTGCGCGCGTTCCCGATCACCGACGTGCAGACGTGGATGGGCCACGCCGACATCGCAACGACGCGGAAGTACGTCCACTACGCTCCGCAGCCCGACGCGGCAAAGCGCCTCGGCGCTCTCGTGACGAGCAGCTCGGCGCTGTCGTGCCGATCCGCCCGGCAGCCTGACCTCAGCTCACCCCCAACAAGGGCTCCCCAACGAAGCCGGGGAGCCCTTCGCACCTTGGGGAGCCTGACGTTTCGTAAGCTAGGATCGCAATCAAAAAGATGCCCGTTTGCAGGGAAAAGCAAATGCCGGAGATGTAGCCCACTCGCCCGACATTCCCCGGTGTGGCGGGCGATCATCATTGCCCTTGCCTCGCTTCTGCCTCCGAAACGGAGCGCAGCGGCGTGACGTTGCCTCCTACCGCGCGCCTGATCCGTTCGCGCGCCAGGGCTTCTGAGGGATGACCGTATAGACGCTGGACGAGGGCGCCGCCGTCGGTGTGCCCGAGCTGGTGCGCGACGTCCTGGGCGGGGAGCTGGTGGTCGTTGAAAAGCCACGCGGCGCAAAAGTGCCGCAGCTCGTAGAGATCCATCGACGGTCGTCCGAACCGGCACCGGATCGGGTGCCAGTAGTAGTGCTGCGTCCTGCCGGTGATCGGCTTGCCGCGGCTGCTGCGAAAGATCAGCTCCTGGGCGTTGACGGGTCGAGGTAGGTCGAGGAGCGTTGCCTTGGCCGGCACAGTCAGGACGACCGTGCGTGTGAGCCCGTTCTTGGGCAGTTCGAAGCTGCGTGTCCGGGGCGAGTACTGGCGCTCGACGTGCACCTCCTCTGCGCGAAGATCGATGTCCGCCCAACGGAGGCCGTAGATCTCTGCGGGACGCATGCCGACGAACGCCGCCACGCTGATAAGCGCGCGCATCGTGAGGCCAACCTCGGCGTCCCAGACCTCGAGCGCGCAGTCGCACAGCCGGTGGACCTCGGCTTCTCGCAGAACGTCCAGGTTCTTCCGGCCACCGCTTCCTCGGAGCCGCAGTCCTGAGAACGGGTTGTCGTCGATGAGGCCGGCGTGGCGTGCGTCGGTGAACATCGCGCGGAGACCTCCGTGTGTCCAACGCTTCTCCCCGAGCCATTCGAGCGCGAGCTCAACGTCAACGTCGCGGAGCCGGAGGGTGCCGTGGCGTTCCGCGAAGGCGCGGACCTGCTCGCGGTAGCCGATGTTCGTCGACTCCTTCTGCCGAGGCTTGAGGTCCAGCCACCGCGCGGCCCACCCAGCGACGGTTTCATCGCCGCGCCGGCCACGACGACGAGCGACGTCAGCCTCCGCCGCGCGGCCCGCTTCTTTGGCTTCCCGCTCGGTCTCGAACGTGCCCACGTAGCGTTTACGGCTGGCAACAGCGGGGTCGTAGACCTCGACGGCGTAGCGTCGGCCGCGCTTGCGAAGGTTCACGCCTCGGCTCCCGCCAGCCAGTCTTCCACTTCAGACGGCCGGTAGCGCACGGTCCGGGGGCCTTTTAGGCATGGCATCCCTTCAGCGGTCCAACGCTCGATCGTCCGCTCGGACACGTCCAGGTACTCGGCCAGCTTTTTCTTAGGCCACCAGGGCTCGCGCCCCGGGCGCGATGGGAAGCTGATGACCTGATGCGGATCATCAGACAGAGGGGACGAGCCCATCATCCGTGCCCTCCTCGGCCTTTTGCTCCTTGATCCAGCTGACGGCATCGTCGGCATACAGCCGTGCCGCCTCCCGAAGCACCCACGACAGCGTGACGCGCCGCTCCTCGGCGATCTGCTCAAGACGCGCCTTCTCCTCGGTTGTGAGCCGGAGCGCGATGACTTGCATTGGGGCGCTGATCTTCTTGCGTGACATGCGGAGCCTCCTTCGCGTATTACGTCGTCAACGGTCGTCAACTGCCGGCATCATGACCTGTGCCTCGGACGGAACCGCGTCATCGAGCAGGTCGGAGCCGGTCGGCCCGGGGTCGGGCGCGTCAAGCGCGCCCGCACGGCGGCTGGGGAAGGGGGGCCGCGTCTCGGCGGTCCTGTGCGACGCCCGGCCGGCCGGCCGGCGGGCTAGCGCCCAGTCGGCCGCGCCGGCCGTGCTGCGCGAGGTCCGGGAGTGCGCGAGATCCCGCTCACTCGCCGGGAGCGCAGATGCGTCATCTGATCTGGGCGATGCGGGCCACTTAGCAGCACGGGAGTCTGTGCTGTGTCGCGGCGCCTTGGCGCGTCACCCGACGGACTCCAGAATTCATGCGCGACTCGACCAAATCCCTCCCGCAGCACGCGTCCGACGCGAGCAGCGGCGCGTTGCGTGCGGCAGGCCGTCCTGGGGTCATCGGCAAAGCCGTGTACGGGACGATCGCGGTGACGTCGGTGCTCGTGGTCTATGACGGCTGGGCGAACCTCAAGCTGTTGGACGCGGTCGCGGTCATTCTCGGCCCGGTCATTGCGATGGTCATCGGGCACGTCTTCGCAGCAAGCCTGTCCAGTCAGGCCGATCTCGGCCGTCGTCCCACCACTGGCGAGCTGCTCAGGACGCTGGGACATGAGTCGTGGTTCCTGCTGGTTGCCGCGCCACAGATCGTCCTGCTCCTGGTGCTGTCGCTGGTCGGGCTCAGCATGGGCGACGCGATCCAGGTGGTGATCTGGGTAGGGGCGCTCTCGCTGGGGTTCTGGGGAGGCGTCGCGGCGCAACAGGCCGGTCTGGGCGTCCGGGGCATCGCTCTTGGGGTCGTGGTTGGGCTGGCGGTCGGGAGCGTCGTCCTGATCCTGCGTGTGATCCTCCAGCCTGGGGAAGCACCCCCGCCGGGCGCTGCCGAGCTCGGCCTTTGGTTCGGGTCGGTCGCGATGCTGGCGACCTAAGCGCGGTCCACGGGCGCGTCGGACTCCGCCGTTGTCCCGCGAGCCCGAGGTCACGGGATCATCCGTTCTGGGTGATCCGCGGGGGGCTCATCGCGGCGAGGATGCGATTCCAAGTTCGCGAACAGGAGTGTCGAGATGCCGTTGAATGAGTACCCAGCTGGTGCGTCCTTCCCGGGGGTCATTGGCCGGACGGCCGATGAGTCGACGCCGGCGTGGCCGGCTCCTGTGCGAGCGCCGAAGGGGGCGCCGAATGTGCTGTTCATCGTGCTCGACGACACGGGATTCGGGCACCTCGGGTGCTACGGCAGTCCGATCGCGACGCCGAACCTGGACCGACTGGCCGCGCGGGGGCTGCTTTACAACAACATGCATACGACGGCGCTGTGCTCGCCGAGCCGGTCGTGCGTGATCACGGGTCGCAACCATCACAGCAACGGGATGGCGTGCATCACCGAGATGGCCACGGGCTATCCGGGCTACAACGGCCTGATCCCGTTCGAGAACGGGTTCCTGTCCGAGATGCTGCTGGAGCACGGCTACAGCACGTACATGGTCGGCAAGTGGCATCTGATGCCCTCAAGCCAGGAGACGGCCGCCGGACCGTATGAGCGCTGGCCGCTGGGCCGCGGGTTTGAGCGTTTCTACGGATTCCTCGGCGGCGACACGAGCCAGTGGGACCCGGACCTGATCTACGACAACCATCAGGTCGAGCCGCCGAAGAGCGCCGAGGAGGGCTACACCCTCAACGAGGATCTGGCCGACAGGGCGATCCAGTTCATCGCAGACGCCAAGCAGGTCGATCCCGACAAGCCGTTCTATCTGCACTACTGCACCGGTGCGACACACGCCCCGCACCACGTGCCCAAGGAGTGGGCCGACCGCTACAAGGACGCATTCGACGACGGCTGGGACGCCTACCGCGAGAAGGTGTTCGCGCGCCAGAAGGAGCTCGGGATCATTCCCCAGCACGCGGAGCTCTCCCGCCATGACCCCGATGTGCCGCCGTGGGAGTCGCTCAGCGACGATCAGCGACGGTTGTACGCACGGATGATGGAGGTGTTCGCCGGGTTCCTGACCCACACCGACCATCACATCGGGCGGCTGCTCGATCACCTGGAGAGCATCGGGGAGCTTGAGAACACGCTGATCATGGTGATCTCGGACAACGGCGCGAGCGCCGAGGGCGGGCCGACCGGCACGACGAACGAGGCGCAGTTCTTCAACAACGCGCAGGAGCCGTTCGAGGAGAGCCTCGCAGCGATCGACGAGATCGGCGGGCCGAAGCACTTCAACCACTACCCGTGGGGATGGACGTTCGCCGGCAACACCCCGTTTCGGCGCTGGAAGCGCGAGACCTACCGAGGCGGGACCTGCGACCCGTTCATCGTCAGCTGGCCGAAGAAGATCACGGGCCGCGGCGAGGCGCGCGAGCAGTACGCGCACATCATCGACATGGTCCCGACCGTGCTCGACGTGCTCGGGATCGAGCCGCCCCCGACGATCCGCGGCGTCCCGCAGTCACCCCTGCACGGGGTCAGCTTCGCGCACACCTTCGACGATGCGTCGGCGGACAGCCGGCGCAGAACCCAGTACTTCGAGATGATGGGACACCGGTCGATCTACCACGACGGGTGGCGGGCCGTGTGCCCGTGGCCGGGGCCCTCGTTCGCGGAGGCCGGCATGGGGTTCGGCGAGCCGATCTCGGCCGAGAAGCTCGCGGAGCTGGACGCGCAGGGCTGGGAGCTCTACCACGTCGCCGAGGACCCCGCCGAGAACCACGACCTCGCCGCCGAGCACCGCGACCGGCTGATCGCCCTGATCGCGACGTGGTATGTCGAGGCCGGCAAGTACGACGTGATGCCCGTCGACGCCAGCGGCGTCGCACGCATGGCGGTCGAGAAACCGCTCGTGGCCGCGCCACGGGACTCGTTCGTGTTCTACCCGAACACGCAATCGGTCCCGTTCTTCGCCGGGCCGCGGGTGCTCAACCGCCCGCACAGCATCACCGCCGACGTCGAGATCCCGCCTACCGGGGCCGAGGGGGTGCTGATCTGCCAGGGCACCTCCGCCGGCGGCTACACCTTCTACGTCAAGGACCGCCGCCTGCATTACACCCACAACTGGGTCGGACGCGAGCTCATCCACCTCGCCTCCGACGTCGAGGTCACACCGGGCAAACACGACCTGCGCTACGAGTTCGAGCCAACAGGACAGCCCGACCCCGCGCACGGCCACGGGATGCCCGGCCGCTTCCAGCTCTACATCGACGGCAACCTCGCCGGCGACATGGACGTCGCCTACACGACGCCATTCCTGTTCAATCCGGGCGCCCTGACCTGCGGCTCGGACCCGGGATCAACCGTGACCGACGACTACAAGACCCCGTTCCGCTTCACCGGGACGCTGCACACGGTGACCGTCGACCTCAGCGGCGAGCTGATCCAGGATCCCGAAGCCGAGCTGAAGGTGCACATGGCCCGCCAATAACGAGCAAGCCCGCGCCCACAATCATCGGCAAGTCCGGCCGCAGGCCTGCTCAGGCCGCATCCATCACGTCTACTTCGCGCGGGCCGAGAACCTCGACGGTCCAGCTTGCGGGTAACCCGTCGGGCCCGAAAGTCTCGGGGACGCGCTGGGTGCGGACAAGCCCGATGCCGTCAGCGGCCTCTGCCCGCGCTTGGTCGATCGCTTGCTCGAGGAGCGCGTTCGCTTCGTCCTCGCCGAGCGCGTTCGCGAGGAGGTCGTAATCCATCGCTCGCCTGACCGCGCTCTCGGTCCGCTTGTCCCGGAGCAGCATCTTGGCTTCCTCGCGTAGTTCGACGATCGGCCGTGAGTAGTAGTTCTTCGACGGGCGTAGGCGCCGGCCGCGGAACGCAGGTGGTGGGGCCTGATCGCGTTTGTGGTGGTGATGGACCAGGTAGGCGATCGCGCCCGCGGGTGTGCGCAGCTCGCGCAGCTCGACCCGGCTTGCACCGGTGCGTGACTTCCACAGCTCCGCGAGATCAGGCTCAAGGGCGGTAGCCGCCGCAGCGTCCGCCCGCTTGAGCAGCGCATGCTGATGTACCCGGCGGTGGCCTCCGGAGTTGGTCCCCCGACCGGTGGTCCACTCCATGAAGCCCAGGTAGCCGACGTCGGCGCCGAGCGCCCGTCGGATGAAGCGGAACACCTGCTCCACGTCGCGACGGAATCGGTCCAGATGGTGGTGTGGATCCACCGTCGTGAGGGTGAGGCCCACGTTCGGGGCGTCGACCTCAGCGTCGAGACGCACGACGACCGCGTTCTCAACCGCTGCCAGGTATGCGCAGTACCAGCACTTATTGGAGGCACCGCATCTCACCGGGAACAGCCGCCCCTTTGAGTCCTGCCACATCAGAGTCTTGGACGGCCTCTCACACCCCCAGGGCTGCCCTGCATCGGACTTATCCCTAGTAGTGACGAGAGCGCCGGCTGCGCCGGCGCCATCGGCCTCGGGCCCGCCGCGAGGACTATCCTGGCCCACGGCTCCGACTCCGGCCTAGACACTCGGGGGAGAGCTTCAGCGCATCACCGGCGGCTACCGGTGGTGCGCTTCTTCGTTCGGGGCGAATCCGCTCGCGGCAGCCGGCCGCCAACGCGTGCCTTTGCCTCCCATCCCGCCGGAGGCTGTCTCCTATTTGCCTCCCAAACCGGCAAGGGCAGAGGCAAACCCCCTGCAAACATGTGTCGCCACCTGTCGGCCCATTTCGGGTCGATAGCGGGCGAATATCCCGCTGTGGCGGCGTATTACGGCGTCTGACGCCGCAACGAGCGCCATGCCGGAGGAGGGACTCGAACCCCCGACACGCGGATTATGATTCCGCTGCTCTAACCGACTGAGCTACTCCGGCGAGGAGGGGGCAGTCTAACGCGCGCCCCGGGGGCCCTCACCTGCGCAACGTCAGCCGCGAGCTATATGAGCGGCCGCCGGTGATGATCATGTTGGCCCACACGGTCGCCGAGCGGCGGCGCCCCAGCAGCCGGCGGCCGGCGGGGGAGAGCCGGACGCGCACCGACGCGCGGTGACGGCCGGCGATGCGGAAGCTGGTGCTGCCGTAGGTGGTCGCCGCGACGGCGATCGCGCCGATGCCACCGCCACCGCCACCGCCCCCGCGGACGTCGAGCGCGGGCGCGCCCGCCAGCCGGCCGCTCTGCAGCAGCAGCCGGCCGGTGCAGCGCGCGATGAGCAGGCAGCGGAGCGTGACCGTGGCGTTGTTGCCGCGCACGGGAGCCGTCCCGGCGCCGAGCCCGACTGGGTTGGACCCGATCCAGGTGCCGTTCATGGCCACGAAGAAGCCGCCGGGATCAGAGCTGACGCCGGGGACGACTGTGCTGGGAGACGAGGTGTTCCAGACGAAGTCGGCCGGCTGGCTCGGATCCCCGGTGTAGTAGAGGGGCACCGGCACGCCCGGCGCGAGCACGGCCAGGCCGACGGTGTCGAAGTCGGCGATCGTGGTGATGTCCTCCGGCGGCGGGGTCGGGTCCTCGCGGACCGGCAGGTTGACGTTGATGGTGGTGATCGCGTTCGGTCGCGGCGTGAACACCGGGCCGTAGGCCACCGGCGTGCAGCAGGCGTCGTTCGGATGGCCCGGGGTGAGCGTGTTCGAGTAAAGGGCCCGCATCACCACCGCCCGCATCGGCCCGCTGGTCGCGCCGACACCGACGCTGATCCTCGTCACCGTCCCGGTTCCGGGCGGCTCGAGCGAGATGTTGCGCCCGCCGGCGGCGGCGGTTTCCCCCGGGCTGGGGACATGGATCCAGATGCAACTGCCGGCCGGCGCCGTGCCGCTCGGGTTAGCCAGGGTGGTCGGTCCCACGAAAGGCAGGACGACCACTGAGCAGTCATATGGGTAGTTCGGCGCGACATTGAACGGTGCCGTTCCCAGCGGGACGCCGAAGGTCGCCGCCCCTGCCGATGCGGCCAGGATCGACAACGCCGCGAGGACAACGCCGACGCACGCCAAGCAGGCCGCGCACGACCACGCGCGCGCGCCGTCCCACAAGCTGGTGAGCCGACCCCGATCCACGCGGCGATTCTACGGCCCCGCCTATGATCCCGCCATGTCCGAGATCGGCCCCGCCGCCAGCACAGTCGTGCGCGAGTGCCTGCGCGTTCGGGCCGGCGAAGAAGTGCTCGTGATCGCCGACCCGGCCACTCGGGCGATCGGCGAGGCGTTGCGCGCCGAAGCCGCCGCCGCCGGGGGCGACGCCGTCCTGGCGATCATGGACGAGCGCGCCACCGACGGCACCGAACCTCCCCGCGCCGTCGCCGCCGCACTCAGTGCCAGCGATGTCTACATCGCGCCGACCTCCCGTTCGCTCAGCCACACGATCGCCCGCAAGCGGGCCAGTGACGCCGGCGTGCGCGGCGCCACCATGCCGGGAGTCACCGCGGAGATGCTCGGCCGCGCCATGTCGGTGAACTTCGAGTTGATGGCTGCCCGCTCGCGGGCGATAGCCGCGCTGCTCACCCAGGCCGACAGCGCACATGTCACCTGCCCCCGCGGCACCGATGTCACGCTCAACCTCTCCAGGCGCGAGGGCATCGCCGACGACGGCGATCTCACCGCCGCGGGTGCGTTTGGCAACTTGCCGTGCGGCGAAGGGTTCATCGCCCCGATGGGCGGCGAGGGCACGATTGTCGCCTCGAGCCTCGCGCCCCTGGGGCTGAGCGACCCTCCCGGCGTCCTCACCTTGACCGGTGGGCGCATCGTTGACGCGCGGGAGGGCAAGGGGCCTGAGTTCATCGCGTTGCTCCACGCTCACGGTGAGCTCGGCAGCAACCTGGCTGAGCTCGGTATCGGCACCAATGACGCCGCCGCCCTGACCGGCAACGTCCTGGAGGACGAGAAGATCCTCGGCACGGTCCACATCGCCTTCGGGGCCAGCCAGGGCATCGGTGGCACGGTGTCGGTGCCGATCCACCTCGACGTGGTCATCACCGACGCCTCGCTCCAGATCGGCTCGACGACGGTCCTGGATGCGGGGCGCTGGGTCCTCGCGACCGGCGGCGAGCAGGGGTAGGCGCCGGCTTGAGCATCCTGCTGTCGGTCCCGAACGTGTCCGAGGGGCGCGACGTCGCCGTGATCGACGCGGTCGCCGAAGCCTTTGGCGAGGGTCTGCTCGACGTACATCGCGACGCCGACCATCACCGCAGCGTGTTCACGGTCGCCGGGCGGCCCGGAGAACTGGCCCGCACCGTGGTCGGCGGCGCCCGCGAGGCCGTCGCGCAGGTCGACCTGCGCGGGCACCACGGGCTCCATCCCCGCGTCGGCGCCGTCGACGTGGCACCGATCGTCTACCTCGAGCCCGACGATCGCGGCGCGGCCTGCGCTGAGGCGCTGGTCCTCGCCGACCTGCTCGCCGAGGAGCTCGGGCTGCCGGTGTTCCTCTACGGCGCGCTGGCGCAGGGCCGGACGCGCGCCGAGCTCCGTCGTGGAGGGCCCGCCGAGCTCGGCCGGCGGATCGAGGACGGCCAGCTGACGCCCGACTTTGGGCCGCGGCGGCTGCACCGCACCGCCGGGGCCACGCTGGTCGCCGCCCGTCCGCCGCTGCTTGCCTTCAACGTCGAGCTCGCCCCGCCCGCCACGCTCGAGGACGCGCGGGCGATCGCGGCCCGGATCCGCGAGTCCGGTCCCGACGGCCGGCCCGGTCTCCGGGCCATCGGCCTGTGGCTGCGGCAGAGCGGGATGGCCCAGGTGTCGACCAATGTCGAGGACCATCGTGCCGTGACCCTCGCCGACGTCGTCGCCGCCGTCGCCGCGCACGCGCCCGTGCAGGGCGCCGAGGTGGTCGGACTCCCTCCGCGGGCGGCGTTCGAGGGCTTTCCGGAAGACGTCCCGGTCCGCGGCCGGAGGATCCTCGAGGACGCGCTCGCGGACGCCGGGTTACATCCGCGCTGAGCCACGTTCTAAGCTCCACGGAGAAGATGGCCCAGACCAAGCGCAAGCGCCGCAGCAAGCACCGGGGTAACGCCGCCGGCACGATCGAGACGCGCGGCCGCACCGGCCGGCCGCCGTCGGCCGACGAACGGAAGAAACAGACGCGAGCGACTACGCGCGAGAAGCGGCTGGACACCCCGCCGACGTGGAAGTCATCGCTGACCAAGGCGGGCTTCGCCGCGGTGCTCATGTTCCTGTTCCTCTTCCTGACCACCAAGGGTCATAACCGCTTGCAGGCGGCGCTGCTGTTCTCCGTGTTTGCGCTGATCCTGTACGTGCCCGCGGGCTACTTCCTCGAGAAGTTCCTCTATGACCGCCGGCAGCGGCGTAAGGCGAGGGGCCGATGATCGACGTGCGGATGTTCACTGTCGGCCCGGTGCAGGAGAACTGCTTCATCGTCCGCGAGAAGGACGCGGCCACGGCGATTGTCGTCGACCCCGGCGAGGAGGCCGAGCGCCTGCTTGACGCCCTCGAGGCGCTCGGCATTACGAGCGTCGCGGCGATCCTGCTCACCCACACGCACTTCGACCACGTCGGCGCGGTTGCGCCGCTGGCCCGCGCCACCGCCGCGCCGGTCTACTGCCCTGAGCTCGAGCGCCAGGTGCTGGCCAACATCATGGATTACGTCCCGTGGCCCGGGTTCGGCCCATTCGAGAGCTACGACGCCGACGAGACCGTGGCCGGCGGAGAGACACTGGAGCTGGCCGGGCTGACGATCGACGTGATCTTCACACCTGGGCACAGCCCTGGGCACGTCACCTACGCGGTCCGCGGCGAGGACGCCCTGTTCTCCGGTGACGTCCTCTTCCAGGGCTCGGTCGGCCGGGTTGACCTGCCCGGCGGCGACTGGCCGACGCTTCTGGCCTCGATCGAGTCGCTGTTCGAGGCCTACGGCGCCGAGACCACGGTGTACCCGGGGCACATGGGCACCACCACGCTCGGGCGTGAGCGGGCGAGCAACCCGTTCCTGCGCGAGCTCGCCGAGCAGTGACGCTCCCAAGCCGGGAGACGCCACGGTGACTCACATCCAGGCGCCACGCGGGACCTATGACGTGCTGCCCGAGGAGGCCGCGCGCCGAGAGGTGCTCGAGTCCCACACGCGGCGGATCCTCGGGGCCGCCGGGTATCGCCAGATCGAGACGCCGGTGTTCGAGGCCACCGAGCTGTTCGCACGTGGCGTGGGGGAGGCGACCGACATCGTGCAGAAGGAGATGTACACCTTCGACGACGGCGGCGGCCGCTCGCTGACGCTGCGACCCGAGGGCACCGCTCCCGTCTGCCGCGCCTACATCGAGCACGGGATGCACAAGCTGCCGCAGCCGGTGAAGCTCTGGTACCTGTCGAGCTTCTTCCGCAGTGAGGCGCCGCAGCGTGGCCGGTATCGCCAGTTCTGGCAGGTTGGAGCCGAGCTGATCGGTGCGGCCGGACCTGACGCCGACGCAGAGCTGATCGTCCTGCTGGCTGAGCTGCTCGAGGCGCTGTCCGTCCGGGACCTGCGGCTGCGCCTCACCAGCCTCGGTACCCCCGAGGCACGGCTCGAGTACCGGCAGCAGTTGACGGCGTACCTGCGTGCCCACGAGGACGGCCTGTCGGCCGAGGTCCGCGACCGGATCGACCTCAACCCGCTGCGGGCGTTCGATTCGAGCGACCCCTCGACCCAGCAGATCATGCGAGGCGCACCGAAGCTGCTCGACTGCATCTCCGAGGACGACGCCGAGCACTTCGCCCAGGTGCGGATGCTGCTCGACGACGCCGGCCTCCGCTACGAGATCGACCCCACGCTGGTCCGCGGCCTCGACTACTACACGCGCACGCTGTTCGAGTTCAGCAGCGACGCGCTCGGGGCACAGTCCGGGGTGGCCGGCGGCGGCCGCTACGACCGGTTGATCGAGCAGCTCGGCGGCAAGCCGATCCCCGCCTCCGGCTGGGCGGCCGGCGTCGAGCGCATGTTGATGGGAGCCGGCGAACTCCCGCTCGCGCCCGAGCTGCTAGACCTCTACGTTGCCCACGCCCACGCCCACGCCGGCGCCGAGACCATGCGCCGCGCCTTCGAACTCTCCCACGAGGCCCGCAGCGCCGGCCTCTCGGCGCAGCTCGAGCTGGCCGGGCGTTCGCTGAAGGGACAGCTCAAGCAGGCCGACCGCGCCGGCGCCCGCTACGTGGCGATCGTCGAGGACGAAGGACGCGCGACGCTCAAGGAGATGGAAAGCGGAGAGCAGCGCGAGCTCTCCCAAGAGGCCGTGATCCCGGCGATCCTGCGAGGATCGAGGCTGTGAGGCATGCCCCGAGGCCCAACGGCTACCGCGACACCTGGTGCGGAGCGCTCACCGCCGAGCGGGCCGGAACGCAGGCCCACGTCTCCGGCTGGGTCCACCGGCGCCGCGACCACGGCGGCCTGATCTTCATCGACCTGCGCGATCGCTCCGGGATCGTGCAGCTCGTCTTTCATCCCGACAGCGCTCCGGCCGCCCACCACGAGGCCCATGCCCTGCGCTCCGAGGACGTGGTCAGCGTCACCGGCTCCGTCGTCAGGCGCGAGCCCGCCAACGTCAACCCCAACCTCCACACCGGAGAGATCGAGCTGGCGGTGAGCGAGCTCGAGATCCTCGCCGACGCCGACACGCCCCCGTTTCAGCTCGAGGACGGCGCTTCGGTCGACGAGGCCCTGCGCCTGCGCCACCGCGCGCTCGACCTGCGACGTCCCGAGATGCAGACGGCCATCGCCCTGCGCCACCGCGTCATCTCGACCATGCGCGAGGTCCTGGGCGAGCGCGACTTCCTCGAGATCGAGACGCCGTACCTGACCCGCTCAACCCCCGAGGGCGCCCGTGACTACCTCGTGCCCGCGCGCGTGCAGCCGGGGTCGTTCTACGCGCTTCCCCAATCCCCACAGCTGTTCAAGCAGCTGCTGATGATCGGCGGCTGCGAGCGCTACTACCAGATCGCCCGCTGCTTCCGCGACGAGGACACTCGCGCGGATCGCCAGCCGGAGTTCACCCAGCTCGACCTCGAGATGTCCTTCGTCGAGGAGGACGACGTGATCGACGTCATGGAGGCGGTCATGGGTGAGATCTTCGGGCGCGAGGGGTTCGACGTGCCGCCGCCGCCATGGCCGCGGATGACCTTCGCCGAGGCTGTCTCGCGCTACGGGATCGACCGGCCCGACACGCGCTTCGGACTCGAGCTCCACGATCTCGGCGAGGTGCTCGGACGCTCGGAGTTCAAGGTCTTCTCCTCCGCGCTGTCCTCTGGCGGGGTCGTCCGCGGTATCAACGCCGGCGCGCGCGACCTGCCGCGCTCAGAGCTCGACGCCCTCACCGAGCTGGCCAAGCAGCACGGGGCCAAGGGTCTTGTGTGGGCGTTCGTCCAGCCCGACGGCGGCTGGCGCTCGCCGATCGTCAAATTTCTCTCCGAGAGTGAGATCGCCGGCGTCAGCGAGCGACTCGGCGCGAGCGCCGGGGACCTGCTGCTGATCGTGGCCGATGAGATCACCACCGCCGGTCAGGCTCTCAGCGCGCTGCGGATGGAACTCGGCCGCCGTTTCCAGCTCATCCCCGAGGATCGTCATGACGTCCTCTGGGTGGTCGAGTTTCCCGCCTTCTTCTGGGATGCCGAGGCCCAGCGGTGGGATGCCGCCCATCACCCGTTCACCGCCCCGGTGGGGGACCTCGATCATCCTCAAAGTCTCGGCTCGCGTGCCTACGACCTCGTGCTCGACGGAGAGGAGATCGGCGGCGGTTCGATCCGCATCCACCGACGTGAGATCCAGGAGCGCGTGTTTGAGCTGCTGGGCATTGGGCCCGAGGAGGCCCAGGCCCGATTCGGCTTCCTGCTCGACGCGCTGCGCTACGGCGCTCCACCGCACGGCGGCATCGCCATGGGCATCGACCGGATCGTTGCCGCTCTGGCCGGGACCGACTCGATCCGCGACGTGATCGCCTTTCCCAAGGCCGCGAGCGGCGCCGATCCGCTCACCGGAGCCCCGGCGCCGGTCGATCCGGCCCAGCTGCGCGAACTCGGCCTCAAGCTCTCCTGATCGCGCAGGCGTCCGCGCCGTCCAGAACAACGCTCATGATTGCGGCACTTGCTGCCGACAAGGTGAGTGATGGACCACGTCTCGCGTCCGCTCATCGCACTTCTGCTCGGCACCGTCGCCTTCTTCGCCCTCTGGGTGGTGGCGCTCAAGCCGAGTTCGTCGAGCTCTGCCAGCTCGTCCGGCCTCGGCGCCTACAGCTCGGCGATCCAGGCCGCTCACGGCGCCGTGGCGACGGCCAACGCAGCCAGCGCGGCGCATGGTGGGACCGTTCCCCAGACCGCCTCGGTGGCTGCCACCTCGGCCTCCGCGCCCACACACTCCACGGCACAGGCGAGCGCGGCTGCCCCGACGAGCACGACCGCGCAGGCCGCCTCGCAGGCCGGCGCGACCGTGCAGGTCCACCGCCAGGCGACGGTGCAGCAGAGCGCAACGCACGCCCGCGCCCATCACGTGCACGTCGTCGTCGTCCAAACGGCGGCCCAGCGCTACGCGGTTGTGCAGCGCGCTCTGCGTCAGCACAAGGTCCTTGCCCTGCTCTTCTACAACCCCGCCGCCACCGACGACCGCGCGGTCAAGGCGGAGCTCCACCTCGTGCCCACGCATCACGGAGCGGTGGTGACCGAAGCCATCCCGCTGGCTGAGCTCAGCCTCTACACCACGATTACCGCGCAGGTTCAGGTCAACCAGTCGCCCACGCTGGTGGTCATCGATCGGGCCCGGGGAGCCTCGACAATCGTCGGCTACACCACCGACTACGAGATCTCCCAGCGGATCGACGACGCGCTCGTCGTCCATTGATTTCGCCCGGCGAGTCTATGCTCGCCTGCAGTGGATTCCGTCGCCCTTGAGCATCATCTGACCTCTCCCCAGGGCCGCGGCCGGGTTCCCGCCGACGACTTCACCGTCACCGCCGGCGGTGGCTCGTGCTGCGACACGATTCGGTTCTCGCTCAGCGTCAACCATGAGCGGGTGCTCGACGCCGGCTATGACGTCCACGGCTGCGGCTCGGCGAACGCCGCCGGCAGTGCCGCGGTGGCGGCCGTCCGCGGACGTTCGATCCTCGATGCCGCGCGCATCGGGCCAGGCCAGATCGCCGCGGAGCTCGGCGGCCTCAGCCCCGGCAAGCTGCACGCCGCCGAGCTTGCCGCCGACGCGGTGGCCCGGGCCCTCGGCCAGGCCGCGCGGGCGCGCGCCCAGCTGAGCCCACCGCCGGCCGGGCGGACGCTGGTGGCCATGAGCGGTGGCGTCGACAGCGCCGTGGCGGCGCTGCTGTGCGGCGAGGCGGGCGAGACGGTCGCGGTCACGCTCGAGCTGTGGTCGGATCCGGAGAACGACGCCGAGAGCAGCTGCTGCTCGGCCTCGGCGGTCGCGCAGGCGCGCTCGCTGGCCCACGCGATGGGGCTGCCGCACTTCACCCTCGACCTGCGCGAGGAGTTTCGGACCGGCGTCGTGGTCCCGTTCATCGCCGGGTACGGGCGGGGTGAGACGCCGAATCCGTGCGTCGGCTGCAACGGCCACGTCCGCCTCGACGCGATGATCGCCTTCGCCGATCGTCTGGGCTCGAGTCATCTCGCCACCGGCCACTACGCCCGGACGGACGAAGACGCGGATCCCGCCGGGCCGCTGCTGCGCGCCGCGGCCGACCCCGCCAAGGACCAGACCTACATGCTGGCTGCGCTCGCACCGAGCTCGCTGGCACGGATGCGCTTTCCCCTCGGGGCGCTCACCAAGCCGCAGGTGCGGGCGCTTGCCGCTGAAGCCGGCCTGCCCGTCGCCGGCAAGTCCGACAGCCAGGATCTGTGCTTCCTGGCCGGGACCGATCGAGCGCGCTTCCTCGCCCGCCATGGTCAGATCCGTTCCCGCCGGGGGCCGATCGTCGATGAGCACGGGACGGTGCTCGCCCACCACGATGGGCAGCACCGCTTCACGGTCGGACAGCGACGCGGCCTGGGCGTCGCCGGCGGCTCTCCGCTCTACGTGCTCAACAAGGACGCCACGGGCAACGTGGTCACCGTCGGCCCTCTCGCGGCGCTCGAGACCGACGCGGTGGAGTTGCGCGGCGTCCGTCTGCACCGTCCCTCCGAGCGCGTGGACCGGGTCAAGCTCCGCTACCGCTCGGCCCCGGTGCCGGCGCGGATGCTCGATGCCTGCGCCCCGGGGACGCACCGCTCGACCAGGCTGGCGCTCGAGCAGCCGGTCCGCGGTGTGGCGCCGGGGCAGCTGGCCTGCCTGATGGATGGCGAGCGCGTCGTCGGCTGGGGCACGATCACCCGCGGCCGCTGAGCGCGGTCACCCGCAGACACGTCCCCATCAATCCCGGAGCGCGCTCAGCGCACGCGGAAGTTCGCGTTGTGGATCAGCATCAACGCGTAGGCGGGCCAGTAGACGCCGGTCGGCGGGGCGCCGGGAACGCACGCGCCTCCGGACTCGCCTGGGTTGCTCATCCACGCGAACGCGTCCACGTTCGGGTAGCCCGTGTTGGTGGTCGGCTTGGGCCCGAGACCGCGGCGGGGCGGATTGCAGAGCACCTCGTTGCCCTGGTGAACCGGGTCCGGTGGCTTCAGCGGCCCCTGCCCGTTCTCGCCGGTGTTGACCACGAAGTGCTTGCCGGCGGTCATGCGCGAGATCTGCTCACCGAAGCGGATCTCCTTCGAGGTCCAGTCGAAGTGGGTTGAGTTGAGGAAGAAGCCCTGGATCTTGCCGACGCCGGCACGCCTGAGCAGGTAAGCGATGCGGCCCGCTGGGACCGCGTCGGCGGCGCCGGCGTCGAGGTACACGACCAGCCGCGGGCAGTGAGCGGTGAGGATCTTGATGGCATCGCGCAGCTCGTTCATGCGCACGTCGACGCCGTGACGGCTCAGGCACCCGGTGGTGATCAGGCCGTCCATCTCCAGGAACAGCACCGCCCGGTAGCCGCTGACGCCGCGGGCGAAGCTGCTGATCCAGTTGTGATAGGCGAGCTGACGAGACGGTGAGTCGGCCCAGTGCCCGCAGTGGCCGCCGAGGATCCGATAGGTCATCAGCATCGGCACTGTTCCGGGCTCTTCGACCGACGCGCGCGCAAGGTAGCCGGAGACGCCCTCTCCCGGCCACGGCCCGTTCCAGCCGCCGAAGCGGGCGGCACCGGGCTCGTTGGCGATCACGTCAAGCGCGCTCGCGGCCCCCGGCTTGCTGCGCCTCCAGGCGCTGGCGATCCGGGCGGCGTTGCCCCATTTGTAGTCGACGAAGAAGTGCGCGCCGGCCAGCGGGTTGGTCGGGGGCGGGGGTGCCGGTAGCGCGAGCGGGTTGCGCGGATCGCGGCTGAGCGGCAGGTCGTCGCCGAGGATCGTGAGAATCCCGACGTGCGGGTTGGCCAAGCCGAGCGGGTGCGGCCCGAAGAGGGAGATCTTGATCGTCTTTGGGAGGACCGGCACGCCGTGATCGATGATCGGCACCCGGAACGTCGCGCTCGCCTGGCCGGGCTGGAAGTCGATCATCGTCTTCACCGGGCGGTAATCGACATCGGCCCGGGCCGTGATCCCGACGGCGATGTACCGGATCTGGGCCTCGGGAGAGGTGTTGTTGCGCAGGATCGTCACCACCGCGGCCCCGGCGTTCTCCTGCACGGTCATCGTTGCCGACTGCAGACGGAAGCCGTTGCGGTCGTATGGCGCGTTCGCTCGGGCCGCCGCGGGCACCAGCAGGGAGAGCAGGATCGCGGCGAGGGTGAGCGAATGGCGGCGGACGCGGGTCATCGTGATCCTTTCGGACCCCCGCGATGGCGCCTTGAAGCGCAGCGCAGGCGATGGGCGCTTGTTCGATCCTCCTGCCTACACTCCAAGTCCCATGACTTCGGACGAAATCCGGCGCAGGTTCACCAGCTTCTTCGAGGAGCGCGACCACCGGCGGCTGCCGTCGTCTTCGCTGATCCCGGCCGAGCACGACCCGTCGGTGCTGTTCACGATCGCCGGCATGGTCCCGCTCAAGCCCTACTTCCTCGGCAAGGAACGGCCCCCGCACCCCCGGGTGACCACGTGTCAGAAGACCTTCCGCACTCCGGACATCGAGATCATCGGAACGACCACCCGGCATCTCACGTTCTTCGAGATGCTGGGCAACTTCTCGTTCGGGGACTATTTCAAGGACGGCGCGGTCCGCTTCGCCTGGGACCTGTCTCGTGAGGGCTTCGGCTTCCGCGAGGAGGACATCTGGATCACCGTGTTCGCCGGCGACGATGAGCTCGGCCTCGGACCGGATCAGGAGGCCATCGAGGCGTGGCTGGCGGTGGGCGTCCCGCGCGAGCGAATCGTCGAGTGCCCCCGCTCGGAGAACTTCTGGCAGATGGGTCCGACCGGGCCGTGCGGACCGTGCTCTGAGCTGTACCTCGATCGCGGGCTCGATTTCGGGAAGGTCAGTGACCTCCCGGGCGGCGACAACGAGCGCTTCATGGAGTACTGGAACCTCGTCTTCATGCAGTACGACCAGAACCCCGAAGGGGTCCTGACCCCGCTTCCGGCCAAGAACATCGACACCGGCCTCGGGCTCAACCGCCTCGCCGCGATCCTCCAGAACAAGGAGACGGTGTTCGAGACCGACCAGTTCGCGCCGCTGATCGCGCTCGGCGAGGAGCTGTCCGGCCAGCCCTACGGAGAGGAGTTCGCCACCGATCGAGCGCTGCGGATGCTCGCCGACCACACCCGCGCGATGACCTTCCTGATCGCCGACGGCGTCGTGCCCTCCAACGAGGACCGCGGCTACGTCCTGCGGCGCGTCATGCGCCGCGCGATTCTCCAGGGGCGGCGCACGCTCGAGCTCGAGCCCGGCTTCCTGCGGCTCTACGCCCGTCGGGTCACCGAGCTGATGGCCTCCGAGTACCCCGAGCTGCACGAGCACCGCGAGTCGGTCGCCAAGTGGCTCGAGTCCGAGGAGGAGAGCTTCGGGCGGACCCTGGCCCAGGGCAGCCGGCTGCTCGAGGAGCTGATCGCCCGGGCCAAGGAGTCCGGTGCCGAGGGTATCGCGGGCAGCGAGGCGTTCATGCTCCACGACACCTACGGCTTCCCCATCGACCTTACCCTCGAGTTGGTGGCCGAGCACGGTCTCGGCGTCGACGAGGACGGATTCGAGGCGCTGATGGAGGATCAGCGGGTGCGCGCCCGCGCGGGGTCCGGCCGTACCCGGGTCGGCGAGCAGCTGCGGGAGCTGGCGACGGCGTTCGCCGGCGAGGCGGGCTTCACCACCGATTTCGTGGGCTACGAGACCACCTCGCGTGAGACCACGGTTGGCGCGGTGGCGAGCGAGAACGGGCGCATCCTGGCCAAGCTTGTCGAGTCGCCGTTCTACGCCACCGGCGGCGGCCAGATCGCCGACTCAGGGTTCGTGGAGTGCTTCGACGGCGAGTGTCGTGCCCGCGTCGAGGATGTCTTGCGGCTCGGTGACGATCAAGTGCTGGCCCTCGCCCCCGAGCGGGGCATCCTCCAGCCGGGCACGCGCGTGCATGCCGAGGTCGACTGGCCCACCCGCCACGCCACCCAGTGCAACCACACCGCGACCCACCTGCTCCACGCCGCTCTGCGCACGCGCCTGGGCGGGCACGTCCACCAGGCGGGCTCGTATGTTGGGCCGGACAAGCTGCGCTTCGATTTCACCCATGGCAGCGCGTTGAATGACGAGGACCTGGCGGCGATCGAGGATGCGGTGAACGGCTGGATCGCCGAGAGCCACTCGGTGCGGGCCATCACCACGACCCTGGACGAAGCCAAGCGGTTGGGCGCGACGGCGCTGTTCGGGGAGAAGTACGGTGACATCGTCCGCATGGTCGAGGTCGGGAACGGGTCGTTCTCCCGCGAGCTGTGCGGCGGCACGCACGTCCGCTCGACCTCGGAGCTGGGCGTGTTCAAGATTCTCAGCGAGACCTCGAGCGCGGCCAATGTGCGGCGGATCGAAGCGATCACCGGGCCCGCGGCGGCCGAGCTGATGCTCGCCCACGATCACGCTCTGAGAGCGGCGGCGGCGTCTCTGCGCGTGCCGCCTGAGCGGGTACCCGAGGCGGTGAACGAGCTGCGCGGGCGCGTGCGCACGCTCGAGCGTGAGGCGCGCCAGGGCGGTGGCGCCGCGGTCGACGTGGACGCGCTGCTGGCGTCGGCGGCCCAGATCGACGGCGCCCAGGTGCTCACCGCCGCGGTGCAGGTCAGCGACGGCAAGGCGCTGCTCGATCTCGCCGACCGGCTCAAGGCCAAGCTCGGTGACGCGGCCATCGTCCTCGGCAACGCTGGGGAGGACCGGGTCGATCTCGTGGCCTCGGTCGCCCCGGCACTCGTCGAGCGCGGGGTCCGCGCGGGCGAGGTCATCAAGGCCGCGGCCACCGTCGTCGGCGGTGGGGGCGGTGGGCGCGACACCCTGGCGCGGGCCGGTGGACGCGAGCCGGCCAAGCTTCCTCAGGCGATCGACGCCGCGCGAGTGGCGATCGAGGCGGCGCTGAACCGGTAAGGTCATGCGGGTGCTCGCGCTCGACTACGGCAGCGCGCGATGCGGATGCGCAATCAGCGACCCCACGGGCGTACTCGCGACACCGATCGATCCAGTGCTCTCACCGAAGTCAAGACGTGGAATCGCACGCCTGGGGGCGCTGGTCGACCGGCTCGGCGCTGAGCGCGTCGTCGTCGGGCTGCCGCTGTCGCTGTCCGGTTCGGACTCGGCCCAGACCGAGGAGACCCGCGCTTTTGCCGATGCGCTCGCCGGCCGGCTGAGCGTCCCGGTCGAGCTCTACGACGAACGCTTCACCACCGCTCTGGCCGCGCGCACCGGCGGCCACGCCAGCGAGGACTCCCGCGCCGCCGCTCACCTGCTGGAGAGCTGGCTGGAGGCACGGACGGCTGGGGCGGACGCGTCGTGAGCCCGGGTCGTAGTGCGCAGGAGCGGGAGGCCGCTCGGCTCGAGCGCGAGCGCCAACGCGCCGAGCGTCAAGGACATGCGGCCTCGCCTCCGGTCCCGCCTCCAGCCCCGGCGTCGCCGTCAGGCGCGGCGCAACCGTCTTCGTCGGCACAGCCTGCCGCTCCCGCCCAGGGTGCTGCGCCACCACCGGCCTCGCCGCCGCCTGTCGACTCCGAACCGCTGGGCCAGGTCGTCGCGGCGCCGCCGGCCACCCAGACACACGCAAAGGCCGAGAGCCACGGCGGCCCGTTCGACGAGCACGGGGGCGACGAGTACGACCGTCGCGAGGACGCGTGTGACCCTCATGATGACGAGGACGACGAGGACGACGAGGACGCCGAGGTGCCGGCCGGCACCCGGCGCGTCAGTGGGCTCCAGCGCGGCCGCACCGACCGTCCCGTCCGTCCTGCACGACGGACGCAGCGGCCACCGCGGGGCGACGGTCGCCGCCGCACGCGGGCCTGGCGGGGCCGGATCGGTGCCGCCGTGGCGATCATCGTGGCGCTCGCCGTGCTGTGGTTCCTCGACCAGCTCTTCCAGCCCTTTCACGGCGCGGGCCACGGGCGGGTGACCGTCGTCGTGCCGCCGCACTCGAGCGCCAGCCAGGTCGGCGACCTGCTGGCCCGTGACGGGGTCGTCTCCTCGGCCTTCTTCTTCGAGGTGCGGGCCACCCTCGCCGGGGAGCGCAGCGATCTGCGCTCCGGCACCTACCACATGCAGCAGGACATGACGTACGGCGACGCGCTCACACTCCTCACCACGCCGCCCCCGGCGGCCAAGGTGAGCGAGCTGACCATCAGCGAGGGCCGCACCCGCCGCGAGATCAACGCGCTCCTGCGCAGTCAGGGCTTCCACGGCAGCTACCTCGCCACCACCCGCCGTTCGCCACTGCTCAACCCGCGCCAGTACGGCGCACCGGCCGGCACCCCGTCACTGGAGGGCTTCCTGTTCCCCTCGACGTACCAGCTTCGGGACCCGATCCGCATCGGCGATCTCGTCGCCGATCAGCTGCGGACGTTCCGCAGCCGCTTCGCCGGGGTCAACCTCGGCTACGCGCGGAGCAAGCACCTGACCCCGTACGACGTTCTCATCATCGCCTCGATGGTCGAGGCCGAGGCCCAGACCGCGCACGACCGTCCGCTCATCGCCTCGGTCATCTACAACCGCCTCAGGGACGCGATGCCGCTGCAGATCGATGCGACCACCCGCTACGCGACGGGCAACTACACCCGGCCGCTCACCGTGTCCGAGCTGAACTCGCCCTCGCCGTACAACACCCGCATCAACAAGGGGCTGCCGCCCACGCCGATCAGCAATCCGGGCATGGCGTCGATCAACGCCGCCGCCCACCCGGCCGCCACCAACTACCTCTACTTCGTGGTCAAGCCCTGCGGCAACGGCGAGCAGGTCTTCACCTCGAGCTATCAGCAGTTCCTCAACTACGCCAACCAGTACCAGGCGGCCAGGGCCCGACGCGGCGGCTCCCCGGTGCACTGCTAGTGGGCGGGGCGGCCACGGCGCAGACACGGCTCGGTGTGCTCGGCTGGCCGGTGGCGCACAGCCGCTCACCCCTGATGCAGAACGCGGCCCTGCGGGCCGTCGGCCTGCTCGATTGGCGCTACCAGCTGCTCCCGGTGCCGCCGGAGCTGTTCGCCGAGACGGTGACGGCGCTCGGCGCGGCCGGGTTCCGCGGTGCCAACGTGACGATCCCCCATAAGGCCGCGGCCCTGGCCGTGGCCGACCGCCGCAGTCCGCGGGCGGAGGCGATCGGCGCCGCCAACACGCTGATCTTTGACGAGCGCGGCCGCATCGAGGCCGACAACACCGACGCACCGGGCCTGATCGGCGCGCTCCCGTTCTCGCCCGCGGGCCGCACCGCGCTCGTGCTCGGGGCGGGTGGCAGCGCGCGGGCGGCGGTGTGGGCGCTGCTCGACGCGGGCGCGGCCGAGGTGCGCGTGTGGAACCGCACCGCGGAGCGGGCGCGTGAGCTCGCGCACGATCTCGCCGCCCGGCCGGTGTCCGGCGCCGAGCCGGCCGACCTCCTTGTCCACTGCACGTCCACGGGACTCGACGGAATGGGGGATACGTTCAAGCAGCTGCCCCTGACTGCCGATGAGCTTTATGGATACGAATGCGTGGTGGATTTCGTGTACAGAGATTCGTCAAGGACGGAACTTGCAGCTGAGGCGCATGAGCGGGGCATCAGGGTCGTGGATGGATTCGAGCTGCTCGTCGGGCAGGGAGCGCTGAGCTTCGAATGCTTCACTGGGCGTATCGCCCCTGTCGAGGCCATGAAGGCAGCATTGCCCGGCCCCGATGACTGACCAGGCGCCCCACCTCCGCGCAATCAACCCAGACGAGCACGAGGGCGAGGCGCTCTCGGCCGATTCGCGGCCCGGCGTCACGCCACCGCGGCACCGCGGCGGATCGGGCAAGTTCCTCACCGATGTGCTGGTCGAGCTCGGCTTCGCCGACGAGCGGCGGGTGGCACGAGCGATCGAGGAGGCCCGCCTCGGCGGCATGCCGCCCGAACGCATCCTCCTCGAGGAGAAGACGATCACCGCGGAGCAGCTGTCGCGGGCGATCGCCGAGCGCCACGGCCTCGACCACCTCGACCTCGGCGTGTTCCACGTCGACATGGGCGCGCTCAACCTGCTCAGCGCCTCCTCCGCGCGGCGCTATGGCGCCGTGCCCGTGACCTACGAGGACGAGCGGACCCTGATCGTGGCCATGGCCGATCCGGCCAACGTTCTGGCCATCGACGACATCGCGCTGATGACCCGGCTCGACGTCAAGCCGGCCGTCGCCTCCGTCGACGACATCTCCGCGCTGATCGGGCGCATGAACCGCTTCGAGGATGCGGTGCAGGAGGCGGTGCAGGAGGGGGAGGACGGGAGCGACCCGGTCGAGATCGTCGACCTCCGCGAGTCCGCCGAGGACGCGCCGGTCATCAAGCTCGTCCACTCGATCATCGCCCAGGCGGCCGAGCGGGGAGCTTCCGACATCCACTTCGAGCCCCAACCCGATGATCAAGGTCGGCCGGGCCGGGAGATGCGCGTGCGGATGCGCGTCGACGGCGTCCTCACCGACGAGATGAGCGTGCCGCGACGGATGGTCGCGGGCGTGGTCTCCCGCATCAAGATCATGAGTGACCTCGATATCGCCGAGCGGCGGATCCCTCAGGACGGACGCGTCGGCCTGACCGTCGAGGGACGGCACGTCGACGTCCGCGTGGTCACGATCCCGAGCGTGATGGGCGAGTCGGTCGTGCTGCGCATCCTCGACAAGGAGGCGATCGCGCTCGAGCTCGACAAGCTCGGCTTCCAGGAGCACGAAATGAACCGATTCCGCCGGGCGTTCAACCAGGCGCACGGCTCGGTGCTGGTCACCGGCCCGACGGGCTCGGGCAAGTCGACCTCTCTCTACGGGGCCCTGATCGAGCTCAACACGCCGGAGAAGAACATCATCACGATCGAGGATCCGGTCGAGTACCAGATCAAGGGGATCACCCAGGTCCAGGTGAACAACAAGGCGGGGCTGACCTTCGCCACGGGACTGCGGTCGATGATGCGCGCCGACCCCGACATCCTCATGGTGGGCGAAATCCGCGACCGGGAGACCGCGCAGATCGCCGTGGAGGGCGCGCTCACCGGTCACATGGTGCTCTCGACGCTGCACACCAACGATGCCGCCTCGGCGATCACCCGGCTGATCGAGATGGGAATCGAGCCGTTCCTCGTCGCCTCTGCGATCGAATGCGTGGTCGCCCAGCGGCTGGCTCGGACCCTGTGCCCGCAATGCAAGAAGCGCACCATCGTTCCCGCCTCGGTCCTCCGGGATCACGGTTACAACGCTCAGTTCGACATCGAGGCCTACGAGCCCGTGGGCTGCGGTCGCTGCGGTCAGATGGGCTATCGCGGACGGATCGGCCTGTACGAGGTCATGCAGATGTCCAAGGAGATCGGCCACCTCACCCTCGAGCGGGCGTCAGCCGACCAGATCGCCACCGTGGCGGTGCGGGAGGGCATGCGCCGGCTGCGTGAGGACGGCCTGGACAAGGTCAAGGCCGGACTGACGTCCATGGCCGAAATCGCAAGGGTTACGGGATCGGGCTGATCTGCCGATACCTCTCATCGTATGGATCTCGATTTCGCCGACGTCCTGCTCGAGGTCATTGACCGTCGAGCCTCGGACCTCCACATCACAGCTGGATCGCCGCCGATGGTTCGCGTCCGCGGCCGCCTCACCGCGCTCGAGGGCTATCCGTCGCTGACTCCGACGGACACGCGGGAGATCATCTACTCGATCCTGTCCAATGGCCAGCGCCAGCGCCTGGAGAACGACTGGCAGATCGACTTCGCATACCAGATCCCCGGCGCGGCGCGCTTCCGTGTCAACGCGTATTTCCAGCGCGCCTCGGTCGGCGCTGCCTTCCGCCTGATCCCGTTTGAGATCGTCCCCCTGGAGACGCTCGGCCTGCCGCCGGCCGTGGCCGAGTTCGCCAAGAAGCCGCGCGGGCTGGTGCTGGTCACGGGCCCGACCGGTTCGGGCAAGTCGACCACCCTGGCCTCGTTGGTCAACGTGATCAACGAGACCCGGGAGGAGCACATCATGACGATCGAGGACCCCATCGAGTTCCTGCACCGCCACAAGAAGTGCATCGTCAACCAGCGCGAGCTGGGGTCCGATGCCGTCAGCTTCGCCCATGCCCTCAAGGCCGCCCTGCGCCAGGATCCCGACGTGATCCTCGTCGGCGAGATGCGCGATCTCGAGACGATCGGGACCGCCATCACCGCGGCTGAGACCGGCCACCTCGTCTTCGCCACGCTGCACACGCAGGACACGCCGCAGACGATCGACCGCATCATCGACGTGTTCCCCTCCGCCCAGCAGGGCCAGGTCCGGGCGCAGCTCTCGGTCGCCCTGCAGGGCATCATGACCCAGACGCTGCTGCCCACCGCCGACGGCGCCGGGCGCTGCGTCGCGACCGAGGTGCTGATCCCGACGCCGGCGGTGCGCAACCTGATTCGCGAGTCCAAGAGCCACCAGATCTACTCGGTCCTCCAGACCGGCGGGGCTCACGGCATGCAGACGATGGACGCCTCGCTGGCGCAGCTCGTCCGCGCCGGCAAGATCAACCGGCAGCTGGCCGAGTCCCGCGCCCACTCGCCGGAGGAGTTCCGCCGCCTGATCGGCGGTGTCGGCGGCTCGGCACAGATGGCGGCGTAAGCCATGGCGATGTACGTCTTCAAGGCGATGGACCTCGCCGGCGTCCCAGCCGAGGGCGAGGTCGAGGCTGTCTCCAAGCAGGACGTCGCCGATCAGCTCAAGGCGCGCGGGCTCGTCGTCATCGACATCGCCAACAAGTACCGCTCGAAAGAGCTCAACATTGACCTGTTCAACCGGGTCAAGGCCAAGGATCTCGCGGTTGCCTCTCGCCAGCTGGCCACGATGGTCACCTCGGGAATGTCGATCCTCCGGGCGCTGTACGTGCTCGAAAGCCAGACCCAGTCCAAGTTGCTCAAGGAGACGCTCGTGGTCGTCCGCCACGACGTCGAGGCCGGTTTGCTGTTCTCCGACGCCCTCGAGCGCCATCCCAAGGTGTTCAGCCCGCTCTATGTGGCGATGGTGAGGGCTGGGGAGACCGGCGGTGTGCTCGAGGAGTGCCTGCTGCGGGTCGCCGACCAGCTCGAGAAGGACGCCGCGCTGAGGCGCCAGATCCGCGCCGCGATGATCTACCCGACGCTCGTCATCACCTTCGCCTTCACCGTCCTGCTTGCCCTCGTCGCCTTCCTGATCCCGGTCTTCGAGGGCGTGTTCAAGCAGTTCCCGGGCAAGCTGCCCGTGCTGACCCAGTTCATGGTCTCGTTTTCCCATCTGCTCACGAAGCAGTGGTACATCCTGCTGATCGGACTCATTGCCCTCGTCGGGGGCTTCGTGTATCTGAAGCGGTCGAAGTGGGGGCGCGAGCACTGGGACGCCTTCAAGCTGCGGATCCCGATGAAGATCGGTGACGTGGTGCAGAAGGTCGCGCTCGCCCGCTGGTCGCGCACGCTCTCCTCGCTGAGCGCCGCCGGCGTCCCGATCATCCAGGCCATCGAGATCACCGGCAAGACCGCCGGCAACCACGTGGTCGAGAAGTCGATGACCGAGGTGATTGCCTCGGTCAAGGCCGGCGGGACGATCGCAGAGCCGCTGCGCAAGTCACCCGCCTTCCCCCCGATGGTCGCCCACATGGTCGGCGTCGGCGAGGAGACAGGCGCGCTCGATACGATGCTGACGAAGATCGCCGACTTCTACGACGACGAGGTCTCAGCCGCGGTCAAGGCGCTGACCTCGATCATGGAGCCCGTGATGATCATCCTCGTCGGCGGCATCGTCGGCGTGATCGTCATCTCGATGTACCTGCCGCTGTTCAGCATCTACAACAGCATCAGGTAGCGCGCGCCTCGTCCCGGCGGCTGCGGCCCGGCAGCCCCGAGTACCCTAAGTCGCGTGATCGTCACCGAAGCTGTCAGCTCATACCTGGCCGGCCTGCGCGCCGCCCCCGACCCCGTTCTCGCCGAGATGGAGGCCCAGGCCGCGCGCGACGGCATCCCCGTGGTCGTGCCCGAGGCGGGCGCGCTGCTGCACGTGCTGGCCCTTGCCCGCGGGGCGAGCAGAGCGGTGGAGGTGGGAACGGCGATCGGCGTCTCGACCCTGTACATCGCCCGGGCCCTCCGGCCCCGCGGCCAGATTGTGTCCTTCGAGGTCGACCCCGAGCGCCACCGGGCGGCGAGGCGATACCTCGAGCGGGCCGGGATGCTCGACCGGGCCGACCTGCGCCTCGAGGACGCACGGACCGGCCTGGCCGGGCTCGAGGGCCCGTTCGACTTGGCCTTCGTCGACGGGGTCAAGGCGCAATACGGTGACTACCTGGAGCTCGTGCTGCCGCTGCTCGGGTCCGGGGGAGTCCTGGCCGTCGACAACGTCCTGATGTCCGGCACAGTCGCCGAGGGGCGCTCGGACGGCCACTGGACCGACGATCAGATCGCCACCGCCCGCGAGATCAATGCACGCCTGCTCGCCGACGAGCAGCTGAGCGGCACCGTGACCCCGGTGGGAGACGGCATCCTGGTGGCGGTGAAGCGATGAGCACCGGCACGTCCGACGCGGGCCGGGCCGAATGCACGCCGTGCCGCGGTACGGGCAAGCTCCAATCGGGCCTCGGCGGTGAGCCCCATACCGTGACCTGCCCGTGGTGCGGTGGCGACGGCCGCTTCCATCCCGGCCGCGACGCGCAGGACGAGCCGGCCGAGCGGCCCGACTGACCGCGCCGACTCCTCCCGGCGCCCACCAGACCGCCACCGCAGGCAACGGCCTGCAGCCGTTGCGGGACTGAAAGCGCCCGGAAATACACGGCGCACCCGAACTCGGACAAACGTCCGTTCCGGTCAACGAACTGGCGCGCTCAGTCGATACATGGGGTGCCAGAGTCAAAGGGTGCCAAAGGCGATCCGTTCGTGAGAGCGGGGCGCAAAAGCTACGGACCTCAATGCTGGATGTGAGGAAGTCGGGCTGCCATCAATGCTCGTGCTGTCGGTGCTGCGATGGCGTTTTTTGGGGGCCTGGCGGTCTGGCTGACCCAATCAACGATCCGAGGAGGATCCATGCTTCATAAGTTGCGTCGTCGTGCTGAGGAGGAGAAGGGTTTTACCCTGATCGAGCTCCTTGTGGTGATCTTGATCATCGGCATTCTGGCCGCGATCGCGATCCCGTCGTTCCTCAATCAGAAGGGGAAGGCCAATGATGCGTCGGCGAAGGAGCTGGCGCGGACGGCTCAGACGACGATGGAGACCTACGCGACCGATCACAACGGCGACTACACCGGCACGTCGACGGCGGTCCTGAACGGGATTGAGAAGACGATCAACATCACCGACCCGACCCAGGCTGAGCTGACCGCGGCGAGCGGTTCCACGACCGGGTACACGGTCACCGCGACCGCCGCCGTGACCGGTGATACCTACACGATCACCAACGCCAACGGCGCGATCACCCGCACCTGCGCTGTCGGTTCTGGTGGCGGCAGCCCCGGTGGTTGTGTCAACAACACCTGGTAGTCCTCACCGACACCACGAGCGTTTGTGCGAGGCGGCCTCCGGGCCGCCTCGCCGCATCCAATGACCCGCAGGAACTCGAGCGGGAGCAGGGAGATCCGCGCCGCACGGCACCACTGGCCACACGTTCGACCACGAGTGTTCCGGGCTAAACCCGTCCTCACGAAGAGCCGATGCGGTGCCTGTCAGAGTCCTCAATATCACGAGCACGCCGTCCGGCAGGGCGGGGCTCCAGGTACCGCGGACCTCACAAAGGGATTGACCCGGAAGTCGGGTGCCACCACGGCGCAGCGATCTGTCGCCTAGGGGTAGTCCGAGGAGGCTCGCAAGGGACCTAATCCACTCCGTAGGAGGAATCATGCTTCATAAGTTGCGTCGTCGTGCTGAGGAGGAGAAGGGTTTTACCCTGATCGAGCTCCTTGTGGTGATCTTGATCATCGGCATTCTGGCCGCGATCGCGATCCCGTCGTTCCTCAATCAGAAGGGGAAGGCCAATGATGCGTCGGCGAAGGAGCTGGCGCGGACGGCTCAGACGACGATGGAGACCTACGCGACCGATCACAACGGCGACTACACCGGCACGTCGACGGCGGTCCTGAACGGGATTGAGAAGACGATCAACATCACCGACCCGACCCAGGCTGAGCTGACCGCGGCGAGCGGTTCCACGACCGGGTACACGGTCACCGCGACCGCCGCCGTGACCGGTGATACCTACACGATCACCAACGCCAACGGCGCGATCACCCGCACCTGCGCTGTCGGTTCTGGTGGCGGCAGCCCCGGTGGTTGTGTCAACAACACCTGGTAGTCCTCACCGACACCACGAGCGTTTGTGCGAGGCGGCCTCCGGGCCGCCTCGCGTGCGTCCGGCCCATAACGCACGAGTGACCGGGTGCCCACGGCCTCGTGGCTAGACAGACGTAGGAATTGCTTAACCATGACTAAACCCGTCCGCCGCGGACGCCGATGCCCTGCTTGCCAGAGTCAAAGGGTGCCAAGGGCAAACCGTCCGTAAGGGCGGGGCGCAAAGCCACGGACCTCAATGTCGGACGCGAGGAAGTCGGGCTGCCATCAATGCTCGTGCTGTCGGTGCTGCGATGGCGTTTGGGGACCTGGGGGTCTGGCGACGACCTAATCCACTCCGTAGGAGGAATCATGCTTCATAAGTTGCGTCGTCGTGCTGAGGAGGAGAAGGGTTTTACCCTGATCGAGCTCCTTGTGGTGATCTTGATCATCGGCATTCTGGCCGCGATCGCGATCCCGTCGTTCCTCAATCAGAAGGGGAAGGCCAATGATGCGTCGGCGAAGGAGCTGGCGCGGACGGCTCAGACGACGATGGAGACCTACGCGACCGATCACAACGGCGACTACACCGGCACGTCGACGGCGGTCCTGAACGGGATTGAGAAGACGATCAACATCACCGACCCGACCCAGGCTGAGCTGACCGCGGCGAGCGGTTCCACGACCGGGTACACGGTCACCGCGACCGCCGCCGTGACCGGTGATAAATACACGATCACCAACGCCAACGGCGCGATCACCCGCACCTGCGCTGTCGGTTCTGGTGGCGGCAGCCCCGGTGGCTGCGTCAACAACACCTGGTAGGCCCAGGTCGCGGCAATCCGTCCCGGCGAGGCGGCCGCTCGGCCGCCTCGCCGGCTTCCCTCACTCGGATCTCGGTCCGTGTGAGGGAAGCCACGGAACGCGGTGCCCCGGCATCGCTCGCGGCGTCCAGCGCCAGAGGTGAGAGATGACCCAACCGACGCTTTCAGGAGGAACCATGCGCCACAAGCTGCGCCGACGTGTCGAGGAGGCGACGGGCTTCACGCTGATCGAGCTCCTTGTCGTGATCCTGATCATCGGCGTCCTGGCCGCGATCGCGATCCCGCTGTTCCTGAATCAGAAGAGCAAGGCCCAGGATGCGTCGGCGAAGGAGCTGGCTCGGACCGCCCAGACGACGATCGAGAGCTATGCCGTCGACCATGGCGGAAGCTACGCCGGCATCGCGGCGCCGACTGACCTCTCGGCGCTCGAGAAAACGATCAACACCTCCAACAACGGGCAGGCGTACCTGAGCACCGCCACCGGCAGTGTGACCGGGTACACGGTCACGGCGACCGCGGCGGTGACGGGGGATACGTATACGATCACCAGCAGCGGCGGGACAGTCACCCACAGCTGCGCCCTCGGTTCGGCCGGCGTCAGCCCCGGCGGGTGCACGGGCGGGAGCTGGTAGCCCCCGCGCATGACACGCGCCCGCGGGCGGTAATGACACCGATCGTGGCTGCCGATACGTCGACCATGCCGATCGGACTTTCAGCTGCCTTCGCCGGGACGCTCGGCGCGATCATCGGGTCGTTCCTCAGCGTGGTCGCCTACCGCCTTCCGCGGAGTGAGTCCCTGGTGAAGCCCGGCTCGCATTGTCCGGGCTGCGGCGCCGCGATCAAGCCCTACGACAACATCCCCGTCATTGGCTGGCTGATGCTGCGGGGGCGCTGCCGCAACTGCGGCACGCACATCTCCGCCCGCTATCCACTCATCGAGGCGGTGTGCGCGGTGCTGGCCGTGCTCGTCGTGCTCACCAAGTCCTCGGCCTACGAAACGGTCCTCGGGCTCGAGCTCGTCGCCGTGCTGGTGCCGGTGGCGCTGATCGACTTCGACTACAAGATCATTCCCAACAGGATCACCCTGCCGGCGGCGGTGGCGGCGCTTGCCACCGGGCTGATCCTGCGGCCCTCTGCGGTGCCCGAGCAGCTGATTGCCGGGGCCGCCGCAGGCGGCTTCCTGCTCATCTTCGCGCTGGCCTATCCGCGCGGGATGGGGATGGGCGACGTCAAGCTGGCCGCGGTGCTCGGCCTGTTCCTCGGCCGCTCGGTCGCCGTGGCGCTCCTCGTCGGCGTGTTGGCCGGGACGCTTGTGGGGATCGCCGTGATGGCTCGAGTGGGAACCGCGAAGGGACGCAAGACCGCAGTTCCGTTCGGTCCGTTCCTCGCCCTTGGGGGCATCGTCGCGCTGTTCATCGGTCCGACGGTCGTCCACTGGTATCTGCATTCCGTTGGGGCCTGATGCGCTCCTCCGGGAGCGGGCGGCCAGTCGAGGTCTCGGCGATCCTCACCTGCGCCCACCCGGACCGGTTCGTCGTCTCGGCCGTCGACTCGCGCCTCGACGGCGTGAGCTTCTTCACGCGCTCACGGATCGTGGGGGAGGCGCTGACCCCCGGGCAGCGCAGTGAGCACGCTCGCGTCGAGGTATCGGCTCGCGGCCGGCAACCCCCCGCCCGCCGTTCGGGCTCCCGACCGTGCTTCTGCGGGTCGGGGGCGGAGCGCTCAGCGCCTACGGCTACGCAGCCCGCGTGGCTCGTACGACCTGTTGGCCATGGGCTGCTGTTCCTCCCCGTCGCGGCCTGGGTGGCGGTCGCGCTCGCGTCGCCAGCGCCGCCGACGCTGTCGATCCTCGGCGCCCGCAGCGACCCCGCGAGGACACCGCGGCGGGGCTGCCGGTGGCGGGGTGCCGACCGCCGAGGCCCTGAACTGACCGATCTCCACCCCTCCCGACAGGATCTCGGTGCTTCCGGCCGTCGAGCTGCTGATGCTCGTCCTGGCCGGTGGCGTGCTGCTCGGGGCGCTCAGCTGGTACCTGGTCGAACGTCCCGCACAGCGGGGGTTTTCCGAGCGCCCCGAGACGGAGCCTGCGCTCCTGCGCGCTCGGCCCGCCGCGACCCGATGAGCACGCCGGCTGTCCACAGATTTTTGGACAGACCCTCAACTCCTCGGCCCCATTAGCCGATCAAGACGGTGAGTCTCATGCGATACAGCGCAGGTAAAACAATCGTCGGTCTCGACATCGAGCCGGGTTACGTCGCCGCCGTCGAGGCCGTGCAGGGGAGCACCGCTGTCGAGCGGGCGGCTGCCGTGTCACTGGCCCCCGGCGTCGTGCGCGACGGCGAGGTGGTCGACGTCGAGACGCTCGCCGACGTGCTCAAGACGATGTTCGCCGAGAACAAGCTTTCCCGCCGCGTGCGGATCGGGGTGGCCAACCAGCGGATCGTCATGCGCATGGTTGACCTGCCGCCGCTGCAGGACGCCAAGGAGATCGATTCGGCCGTCCGCTTCCAGGCCCAGGAGCACGTCCCGATGCCGCTCGACCAGGCTGTCCTTGAGCATCACTCATTGGGCCTCGTGGAGACGGCCGAGGGGCCCCGCACACGCGTCGTCATCGTCGCGGCACGGCGCGACATGATCGCGCGGCTGCTCGAGGCCACGCGGCGCGCCGGGCTGCGGCCGCAGGGCATCGATCTGTCCGCCTTCGCGATGATCCGCGCCCTCCATCGCCCCGATGTCGAAGGCGCGAGCCTGTACATCAGCGTCGGCGGCCTGACCAACCTGGCAATTGCCGACGGGCTCACCTGCGTCTTCACGCGTGTGATCACCCACGGCAGCGAGGCCATGGCCTCCGAGCTGGCCGAGCGCCGGGGGCTGACGCTCGAGCACTCGCACGGCTGGCTGCGCCACGTCGGCCTGATCACGCCGGTCGATGAGCTCGACGGTGACCCCGACATCGTCACCGAGGCGCGCAGCGTGCTCACCGACGGCGTACGGCGGATCGCCGACGACGTCCGCAACTCACTCGACTTTCACGTCATGCAGGAGGGCGCCGCTCCGGTGGCCCATGCGGTGATGACCGGACCGGCGGTCGAGATCCCCGGCTTCGCCGAGCAACTCGGCGAGGAGATCGCGCCGCCGCTCGAGGTCGGCACCGTGCAGGAGGCCAAGCCTGGAGGCTTCGGTGGCGTCGAGGCCGGCAAGCTCGCCGTCGCCGCCGGCCTCGCGGTCGAGGAGATTCCAGCATGAAGGCTGTCAACCTCATCCCGTCTGACAGCCGGCGGATCAGATCGAGCTCACCCCGCGCGCTGGCAACGCCGGCCTTCGCCGTCATTTTCGCGCTGGCCGTGGCGGTGGCGCTCGTCACGGTCTACGTGCTGACCAGCAACACCGTCTCCGAGCGCCAGGCCACCGTCGCCAGCCTCCAGCAGCAGGTGGTCCAGGAGCAGGCACAGGTCGCGCGGCTGGGCAGCTATGCGCAGTTCGTACAGCTGGCCCAGGCCCGGGCCGCAACCGTCCGCGTGATCGCCCAGACACGGTTCAACTGGCACGCAGCGCTGGCCGATCTCTCCAAGGTCGTGCCCGCCAACACCTCGCTTCAGTCACTGCTCGGCACCGTCGCTCCGGGGGTCACCGTCTCCGGCGCCGGCGGAGTCGCGGGCAGCGGCGCCTCGACCTCCGGCCTACGCAGCGCGATCTCCGTGCCCGCGTTCGAGATGCGGGGCTGCACCAAGACCCAGGACGACGTCGCGCGACTGATGTCGCGCCTGCGGGTGATGCCGGGCGTGACCCGGGTCACGCTCGCCGACTCGGTGAAGTCCGGCGGCCAGTCCATCGGAACCGTGAGCAGCAGCTCGGGCGCCGGGGTCAACGGCTGCGGCAACAACGCCCCGAGCTTCGACCTGGTCGTGTTCTTCAGCCCGCTGCCCCAGGTTCCGGCCACCACGGCCGCGGGCGCCCAGCCGGTGAGCACGACGACGTCGTCCACCACGACCACTCCCGCCACGACGACGACCTCCTCCACCAAATGACCCCCCGCGATCGAAACATCCTGGCCGCTGTCTGCGTGATCGCTGCGATTGCGGGCGCGTGGCTGCTGCTCATCCAGCCCAAGCGCAGCCAGGCCAGCAAGCTGGCCGCCCAAATCACGACCGAGCAGTCGCAGCTCAGCGCCGCACGCGCGCAGGTGGTCGCGGGCGAGCTCGCGCGCACGACCTACTCCCGCAGCTACACGACCCTCGTGCGACTCGGCGAGGCCGTCCCCGCCGACGACAACGTGCCTTCGCTGATCGTCCAGGTCCAGGGCGCCGCCAGCGCCTCCGGCGTCGACTTCCGCTCGCTGACGCTGAACCCGTCCGGAAGCACGACGGCGACCCCGGCCCCGACCCCCACCTCGACAACGTCGGCGTCGGCCGCCCAGTCGGTGACCGCCTCGCTCCCGCCGGGCGCCGCGGTGGGACCGGCCGGCTTCCCTGTCGAGCCGTTCACCTTCACCTTCCAGGGCAATTTCTTCCACCTGTCGGACTTCTTCGGCCGGCTCGAGCGCTTCGTGACCGCCACCAACAGAAACGTCGCGGTCAGCGGGCGGCTGATGACCCTGAACGCGATCAGCCTCGGCCCGGGCCCGGCCGGCTTCCCGCAGATCACCGCCTCGGTGGCGGCCACGACGTTCATCGTGCCGCCGTCGCAGGGCGTGACCAACGGCGGCACCGCGGCAGGCCCCAGCTCCGCCCAGTCTGTCTCCACGTCCGGTTCCTCCTCGACGGTCGCGCCGGCGGCCGTTGCGACCCCCTCAGCACGATGACCGCGATCAAGTCCGTCCTGAACGATCTCCGTGAGCGGCGGCTGCTGCCTGTGGTCGGCCTGCTTGTGGTCGCGCTGATCGCGATCCCGGTGCTGCTCAGCACGAGCGGCTCCTCGTCGACGCCGCCGGCCGCGGCGACGGGCTCGGCCGCGAACGTGCCGCCGCCCTCGCTGGCCACCGCGCTGCCCGCGGTTAACGTCACCGCCGCGCCACAGCGCCCTCTCCGGGGCCCCTCGCGCAACCCGTTCACGCAGATCGGGAACACGAGCACCCAATCCACGACCGTCACGGCCTCGAAGGCCACCGCCAGCTCAACCGCCTCCTCGTCGGGATCGTCCGGCACCGGCTCGACATCCTCGACGACCTCGTCGGGCTCCGGCTCGAGCTCCGGTTCGAGCAGCGCGTCGGGTGGCTCGGGCTCGGGCACCACCAAGCCGGTCATCCCGGTCGGGCCGCCCAAGCCGTCGCCCTCGGGGCTCACGCCGACCCAGTCCTACGAGGTGAGCCTCGCCATCACCACCTCCTCCGGCGGCCTCAACACAATCGACCCGCTCGAGCGCCTCACCGTCCTGCCGGGCACCCGCCAGCCGCTGCTCGTCGAGCTCGGCGTGCTCCAGGGTGGCAAGCGCGTGCTGTTCGCGGTGCAGCCCCGCGCTGTCGTCAGCGGGCCGGGCACGTGCACCCCCGGGCCGATCGATTGCGAGATCCTCTCCCTCGGCCAGGAACAGATCGAGAATCTCGGTGTCCGCCTGACCAGCGGCGTCCAGACCGTGGCGTCCTTTGCCGTCACCGGAATCTCCGCCGCTCAGCACGCCTCCGTCGCCGCGGCCCAGCGGGCTCGCCGCCAGGCATCGCCTGCCGGACGCGTCATCATCAACCACTCGACCTCGGCCTCGCTGGCGCTGTTCCCGTATGAGCCGAGCATCGGGGCCGTCGTCGACCTGCGCAATCTCTCGGTGGGAGGTAACTGATGCGCCGTCAACTCTTGGCCATCGTTCTCACCGTCGCGGCCTCGCTCATCGCGGCCGGCAGCGCCCAGGCGGTCGTCGTCGACATGAACGCGATCGGCTCCCCGAGCGTCGCCTACAACGGCGCCTCTCAGAGCGGCTACTTCGGCGTCGCGATGGTGCCCGGGACGCGCGGCAGCCTCAGCACCGCCACCATCCCCGTCGTCACCTCGTCGGCCCCGTGCCTCGATCCCGCACTCAGCCCCGATCTGACGCTGCCGGATAGCGGGCTCTGCGCCCATGGCGGCTCCGTGATCCACAGCAACGAGACCTTCGCCCTGACCTGGGATCCGCTCCGCCGGGACTGGCAGACGACGCGCAACTACGTCGAGCAGTTCCTCGGTGACGTGGCCGGCGGCAGCGGCAAGCTGACCTCGCCGTACGCCGTGACCGGGCAGTACAGCGACACCGGCGGCCGGGCGAAGTACGCCTCGCTGTTCGGTGGGGCGTGCATCGACTACGGCAGCGTTGGCGGCGCCTCGTGCCGGTTCGGTGACGCGACGGGTACCGGACCAGGCCACAGCTACCCGGCGTCGGGATGCGCCCCCAGTGGCCAGAACAGCTTCAGCGAAGGGCCGGACGGCTCGATCGTCACCGCGCCGAACGACGTCTGCCTCACCGATGCGCAGATCAAGACCGAGCTGAGCAACATGATCCCCCAGACCAACGAGATCGGTCGCACCAAGGCCGGCTACACGCCGTTGGTCATGCTGATGACCCCGCCCGGCGTCAAGGTCTGCCTCGATGGCGCCGGCACACTCTGCTCGGCCAATGGCAGCTCGACGGCCCAGTTCTGCTCGTACCACTCGCGGGTGAACGTCGGCGGCACCGAGGTTTCGTACGTCGTGCAGCCGTGGACGGCCTCCACCGCTTGTGACGACCCGAGCGTGCCGTCCCCAGGAGCCAATCCGCCCCCCGACGTCCTCGCGCGCAACGTCGGCATGCGGCTGGTCAGCCCGCTCAGCCAGGGACAGCTCGCGGCGATCGTCAACCCGGCGATGAACGGATGGTTCGCGCTCGACGGCTCGGAGATCAACGACAACGGCTGCATCCCCTACGGCAACAACCTGGACCAGGTGACCGTGGGTTCCGGCAGCTACTTCCTCCAGCGTGAGTTCAACAACGCCGGCGTGATTGAGACCGACCCCAACGCTTTGCGGTGCACCCCGTCGGTGGCGCTCGCCCCGGCCTTCGTCGTGCCCAGCGTGGTCAATCCGGGCGACCTCGTCCAGTTCGACGGCTCGACCACCATCTCGTCGCTGATCGTGCCGAGGGCCAACTATGTGTGGAGCTTCGGCGACGGCACCGGCGCGATCGGCCCGAGCGTTGAGCACACCTATACACACGGCGGCACCTACTCGGTCAAGCTGACCGTCACCGACCGCGGCGGGAACACGACAAACCTCATCCAGCAGATCAGCGTCCTGGGCGGGAGCAGCACGTCACCGCCGCCGACCAAGGGCAAGACCACCGGGCTCCGCGTGCACCTGCAGCTGCTGCCTCAGGGCATGCGCTCGATGCTGCACACCGGCGTGTACATGCTGGTCAGCTCCAACGAGCCGGCGGCCGGCCTGGCCAGTCTGGTCATCTCCCGCAAGGCGGCCCAGCGGGCTCACATCAAGACCGGCCGCCAGTCAACGGTCGTGATCGGCCGCGGCACCATCTCGCGCCTCAAGAGCGGCTCGATGCGGCTGCACCTGCGGCTCTCGCGCTCGCTCGCCGCGAAGCTCGGGCGGCTGCGTCACGTCACCGTCACGGTGCGCCTCGCGCTCGTCGGCGTCGGCGGTGACCACCTCTCGGTCGACGCCGCCGGCAAGTACTAAAGGCCGGGGTAATCGCCCAGCGGGCGATTACCCCAAGTCGAGTCGCCCCAAGGGCGACTCGGCCCGTAACCTTGGGCGCCCATGGCGCTGAAGCTGATCACCGCGGGTGAGTCCCACGGACCCGGACTGACCTGCATCCTCGAGGGCCTCCCGGCCGGGCTGGCGCTCGAGCAGGAGGCGATCAACCTCGACCTCGCCCGCCGGCAGCTCGGTCACGGCCGAGGCGGTCGCATGAAGATCGAGCGCGACCAGGCCGAGGTCACCGGCGGGGTCCGGCACGGCCGCACGCTCGGCGGTCCGATCGCGCTGCAGGTGACCAACCGCGACTACGCCAACTGGGAGGAGCGGATGAACCCCTGGCCCGTCGAGGGTGAGGTGGCCGAGGTCCATCTGCCGCGACCCGGTCACGCCGACCTGGTCGGGACCCAGAAGTACGGCCTCAGCGACGTGCGCGACATCCTCGAGCGCGCGAGCGCCCGGGAGACGGCCGCGCGGGTGGCCGGCGGCGCCCTGGCCAAGGCGTTCCTGCGCTCGCTCGGGGTGGAGATCTTCTCGCACGTCATCCAGATCACCGGGGTCACCGCGCCGCGCCGTGACGACCTCACCCCGGAGGACTTCGCCGCTGTCGACAAGTCGCCGGTCCGCTGCCTCGATGCTGAGACCGGCCGGGAGATGGTGGCCGAGATCAACCGGCTGCGGAAGGCCAACGAGTCGCTGGGCGGAGTGTTCGAGGTGCGGGCGTTCGGCCTTGTCCCGGGGCTCGGCTCACACGTCTCCTGGGTTGAGCGCCTCGACGGTCGCCTCGGCCAGGCGATCCTCTCGATCCAGGCGATGAAGGCGGTGGCCATCGGAGACGGCTACGAGGTCGCCGGTCTGCCCGGCTCGCAGGCCCACGACGAGATCTTCTACGACGATGAACGCGGCTACTACCGCCGGACGAACCGGGCCGGCGGGCTCGAGGGGGGCATGACGACCGGCGATCCGCTCGTCGTCCGCGGCTCGATGAAACCGCTGCCGACCCTGACCAAGCCGCTCCGCTCAGTCGACATCGCCACGCACGAGCCCGCCGAGGCGCTGCGCGAGCGCACCGACTCCTGCACGGTGCCGGCGGCCGGTGTGGTCGGCGAGGCGATGGTCGCCTTCGTCCTCGCGGACGCCTACCGGGAGAAGTTCGGCGGCGACCACATCGACGACGTCCGGGCGGCCCTCGCCGCCTACGAGCGCCGCATCAGATGGCGGGCGCACTGAGCTCGCCGCCCGCCGGGCCGATCGTCTGCATCGGTTTCATGGGGGCCGGAAAGTCGACCGCGGCCCTCAGCGCCGCCGAGGCCCTCGGCTGGGAGGCCATCGACGTCGATGCGGTGATCGAGCGCCGGGCGGGCAAGCCGGTGGGCGAGATCTTCGCCGCCGACGGGGAGGCCGCCTTCCGCGCCTGTGAGGAGGAGGTCACGCTCGAGCTGCTGAGCGGACGCCCCGAGGTCGTGTTGTCGCTGGGCGGCGGCGCGATCGGCTCGCCCAAGGTGCGCGAGGCCCTCTCGCGGCGCCTCGTGATCTGGCTCGACGTGGACCTCGACACGGCCTGGGCGCGCGTCCAGGGCAGCGGGCGACCGCTGGCGCGGGACCGCGAGGTGTTCTCTCGCCTGCACGCCGAGCGCGAGCCAGTGTACGCCGAGCTCGCCGAGGTGGTCGTCCCCGCCCGGCGCTCCCACACGATGGCCCCGGTGCTGGCCGCGCTGCCCGGCCTGCCCACCGGGGCGACGATGCTCTGGGCCCAGAGTGCCTCCGGCGACTATCCCGCCTATCTCGGGCCGGGTCTGCTCGAGCAGCGCTTCTGGCCGGCGACGGTGGCCGGTCGCCGCTTTCTGGTCACCGACGGCCAGGTGGGCCAGCTCTACGCCGGTCTGCTCGAGCCGCTCGACGGCCGCGTCTCGATCATGCCCGGCGAACAGTCGAAGACCGTCGCCCATGCCGAGATCGTCTGGACGGAGCTGGCGCGCGCGGGCATGACCCGTGAGGACCTCGTCCTCGCTCTCGGCGGCGGCGTGGTCGGCGACTTGGCGGGCTTCTGCGCCGCTACCTACCAGCGCGGCGTGCGCTATGTCCAGGTTCCGACGACGCTGGTCGCCCAGGTCGACTCGGCCTACGGCGGCAAAACGGGGGTCGATCTGCCCGAGGCCAAGAACTATGTCGGCGTCTACCACCAGCCTGCCGCGGTGATCGCCGACACGGCCGCGCTTGAGACGCTTCCGGCCGCGGAGCTGGCGGCGGGCTACGCCGAGGTCGTCAAGACGGCGCTGATCGCCGGTGGTGAGCTGTGGGAGCTCGTGCGCGCGGGGGCGGCGCCCGACGACCGGCGGGTGATCACCGCCTGTGCCCGGACCAAGCTGCGGATCGTCGCCGAGGACGAGCGCGACGCCGGACTGCGCCAGGTGCTCAACCTCGGCCACACTGTGGCCCATGCGATCGAGACCTCGACCGGCTACGCCCGCTACCGCCACGGCGAGGCCGTCGGCCTCGGGTTGCTCGCCGTGCTGCGGCTCTCGGCCCAGGAGGATCTGCGCCACGAGGTGCTCGAGCTGCTCGCCGCGCGGGGGCTACCGACGCGAATGGACGATGTCGATCCGGACGCGGTCGTGATGGCCACCACGCGCGACAAGAAGCGGCTGGGGGCAGGGCCGGTGCCGTTCGTGCTGCTCGACAGTCCAGGCGCGCCACGTCCGGGCTGCACGGTTGGGGCTCGCGATCTGATCGCCTCGGTGCGAGAGTTATCGGCATGACCGTGCGCAACCGCATCGAGATCATGCATGGTGTCAACCTCGATCAGCTCGGCCGGCGCGACGCAGAGCTGTACGGCGGCGAGGGCCTCGAGGCGCTTGAGCTGCGGATCGCCACCGACGCGCACGAGCTCGGACTCGAGACGCGCTTCTTCCAGTCCAACCACGAGGGCGATTTCGTCGAGCATCTCCACCGGCTCGAGGGCATGGCCGACGCGATCATCCTCAACCCCGGCGCCTGGACCCACTACTCGTGGGCGATCCGCGACGCGCTCGAGTTGACCCGCCTCCCGGCGGTCGAAGTGCATCTCTCCGACGTCGACTCGCGCGAGGAGTGGCGCCGCCACTCGGTCATCCGCGAGCTGTGCGTCGGCAGGGTGGCGGGAAAGGGCCCGGCCGGCTACCGGGACGCGCTGGAACTGCTGATCGGGGAGCTGACCGAATGAAGGAGCGCTTGGAGCGACTCGTCGCGGCGCTGCCGGAGGCGGGGATCGACGCGATCCTGGTCACCGACCTCGTCAACGTCCGCTATCTCACCGGCTACAGCGGCAGCAACGGCCTGGCGATCGTCGGTCCCGCGCAGCGCACCTTCCTCACCGACTTCCGCTATGTCGAGCAGGCCGCGGAGGAGGTCGACCCGTCCTTCGAGCGCCACCGCGTCGCCCAGGATCTGCTCGAGGCGGTTGGCACCGCGCTCGCGCCGCACCCGCTGCGGCTCGGGTTCGAGGATCAGCATCTGTCGGTGCGCAGCCACACTCGGCTGCGCGAGCGGCTGCCCGACCGGGCCGAGCTCGTCCCCGCGGGCGGCGTGATCGAGGGCCTGCGGGCGGTCAAGGATCCTGGGGAGATCGAGCGCATCCGCGCCGCCGCGCAGTTGGCTGATGAGGCGCTCGAGCTGCTGCTCGCTCAGGGGCTGGTCGGCCGCAGCGAGCGCGAGGCTGCCCTCGCGCTCGAGCTGGGCATGCGCGAACTTGGCGCTCAGCGGGCGAGCTTCGAGCCGATCGTCGCCGCGGCCGGGCACGGCGCACTCCCACACGCCCAGCCGCGTGACGTGGTGATCGAACCGGGCCAGCTCGTGGTCATCGACTGGGGCGCCATGCTCGACGGCTACTGCTCGGACTGCACCCGCACCGTGGCCACCGGCGAGCTCGACGAGGAGGCCAAGGAGACCTACGCGCTCGTCCGCTCAGCCCAGCTGGCCGGCCTTGAGGCGATCCACGCCGGCGCGAAGGCGCGGGAGGTGGACGGCTTGGCGCGAGGGGTCATTGAGAGCGGGGGGCGCGGCGAGGAGTTCGGCCACAGCCTCGGCCACGGCGTCGGGCTCGAGGTTCACGAAGCCCCGCGACTCTCGCAGCGCTCCGAGGAGACGCTCGTGGCCGGCAACGTCGTCACCGTCGAGCCCGGGGTGTACCTCCCGGACCGTCTCGGGGTCCGGATCGAGGATCTGGTCGCGGTGACCGAGCAGGGCTGCGAGGTCCTCACGTCAATCCCCAAGGACCTGCGCACCGTCGGCTGAGCTGTGTCAGCGCCGAGCGGCTTACCGGCTCTCCAGTGGAAGTCGCTACCCGGACGAAGGCCACAGCCGCTTCATACTTCCCCGCAGCAACCGTCCGCGCGCGCAAGAATAGGACCAGATGTCCATCAGCACCAACCAGTTCCGCAACGGCAACCACATCGACGTCGAGGGCACCGTCTTCAAGATCCTCGAGTTCCAGCACGTCAAGCCCGGAAAGGGTGGGGCGTTCGTGCGTACCAAGCTGCGCCGTGCGAGTGACGGGGCGGTGATCGACCGCACCTTCCGCGCGGGCGAGAAGTTCCGCGCCGTGCGCACCGAGGTGCGGCGAATGCAGTTCCTCTACCGCGACGGCACCGATGCCCACTTCATGGACAGCGAGAGCTACGAGCAGCTCACCATCCCGGAGTCGGCAATCAGCGAGGCGCTGCAATGGATGAAGGAGTCCGACGAGGTCGAGCTGCTCTACATCGACGAGGAGCCCGCCGACGTCCAGCTGCCGAGCGCGATCGACCTCACGGTCACCGAGACCGAGCCCGGGCTGCGCGGCGACACCGCCTCGGGCGGAGGAACGAAACCGGCCACGCTCGAGACCGGCGCCCGCATCCAGGTGCCGCTGTTCGTGGAGATTGGGGACGCCGTGAGGGTGGACACGCGCTCGGGCGAGTACGTGTCGCGTGCGTAGAACCGAGCAGCGCCGCGCCGCGGTGTGGGCGCTCTATCAGAGTGATCTGCTCGGCCGCCCGCTCGAGGACACCTTTCCCCGTGACACCCACGCGTTCACGCGCCAGCTCGCCCAGCTCGTCCTCGAGCACCAGCCCGAGCTCGACGAGCTGATCCGGCAGCACGCCCAGGGCTGGACGCTCGAGCGCATCGCGCCACTCGAGCGCTCGATCCTCCGGGTGGGCATGCTCGAGCTGCTGCATCCCGATGAGATCCCCGGCGAGCAGGCGATGCCGCCCGAGGGCGCGATCAACGAGGCGGTCGAAACGGCCAAGCGGTTCTGCGGCGCCGACGCCCCCGGCTTCGTCAACGGCATCCTCGGGACGGTGCTGCGCGAGCTAAGAGCAGCGTAGGAGCCACTCGCACGCGACCGGGCCAACGACGACAATGACTCCATGAGACTCCTTGTCGTCGATGATGACCGTGCCCTGCGCGAGGTGCTGCGCCGCACGCTGTCGCTGGCCGGTTACGACGTGCACTTGGCCGAGTCGGGCGCCACCGCCCTGTCCGAGGTCGCCCGCGCGACCCCCGACGCCGTGGTCCTCGACATCGGACTGCCGGATATCGACGGCCTCGAGGTGTGCCGCCTGCTCCGCCGCGAGGGCAACCGGGTGCCGGTGCTGATGCTCACCGCGCGCGACGCCGTCTCCGACCGCATCGACGGTCTCGACGCGGGCGCCGACGACTATCTCGTCAAGCCGTTCGACATCGACGAGCTGCAGGCGCGCCTTCGGGCCCTGCTCCGGCGCGCCGGCGGCGACACCGACGCCCAGGGCGGCCTGTCGTTTGGGAATCTGCGGCTCGATCCAGCCCGCCACGGGGCCAGCGTGGGCGACAACTTCGTCGAGCTCACCCGCACCGAGTATCAGCTGCTCGAGCTGCTGATGCTCAACCCACGCCGCGTGCTGCCGCACAGCCTCATCTACGACCGGGTGTGGGGGTACGACTTCGGCCCGACCTCCAACGCGCTGCGCGTGTACATCGGCTACCTGCGCCGCAAGCTCGAGGATGCCGGCGCCGGGCCGGTGATTCACACGGTCCGCGGCGTCGGCTACGCGCTGCGGGACCCCGAGCCGGAACCGTGAGGCGCATGAGCCTGCGAGCCCGGCTGGGACTCGCCGCCGGCGTGGCCGTCGCGCTGGCTGTTGTTGCCGTCGCGGTCTCGGCCTACGCCGGCACCCGCTCGGGGCTCCGCGGCCAGGTCGACCAGCAGCTGCATGGCCTTGCGGCGCCGATCGTCGGCCGGGCCGAGGGCGGCGGCGGGGGGAATGGCGGGCCATTCGGCGGCAACGGCCCACCGATCACCAACGGCGCGTCGGGCGGCGACTGCGACCTCGGGCTGGGCCTCGATCTCGCCAGCAGTCCCGGCTTCGGCGGAGCGGCCGGCCTGCGCCAGTTCGTCTCCCGCAGCGGCCGTGCCTGCGAGCAGGGCGGCGGCACAGCGCTTCCGGTCAGCGAGGAGGTACGCACCTTGGCGGCCCGCGGCAGCGGCAGCTTCTTCAGCGATGTTGAGGTCTCCGGTCACCATCTGCGGGAGCTGGTCAGTGGCCTACCCGGCCGGGGCGCGCTGCAGGTGGCGCTGCCGCTTGACGCCGTCGACAAGGCGCTGCACTCGCAGCTGCTCCTGCTGGTCCTCATCGCCGCGGCCGGCGTCGCCCTGGCTGCGGTGCTCGGTCTGCTGGTGGCGCGCACGGCACTGGCGCCGATCGCGCGATTCACCCGGCAGACGGAGTCGATCGCCGCCAATCCCGAGCGCCTCGAGCACGAGCGGCTCGATGTCGAGGGCGACGACGAGCTCGCCCGGCTCGGGAGGACGTTCAACGCCACCCTCGATGCGCTCGAGCGCTCGATTCAATCCCAGCGCAACCTCGTCGCCGATGCCTCCCACGAACTGCGCACCCCGATCGCCTCGGTGCGCGCGAACCTCCAGCTGCTCCGCGACGAGGCCCGGCTCTCCAGCGAGGATCGTGCTGCCCTGCGCGCCGACATGATCGAGGAGCTCGACGAGCTCACCGCGCTGGTATCGGACGTCGTCGAGCTGGCCCGGGGCTCGAAGCCCAGCGGCGCGATGGGCGAGGTCCGGCTCGATTCAGTCGTGTCCGAGGCGGTCGAGCGCACGCGGAGACGCTCGCCGCATCTGACCGTTGAGGCCACGCTCGCTCCGACGCTGGTCGCCGGCGAGGGTGGTCGGATCGCCCGGGCGGTGGCCAACCTGCTCGACAACGCCAGCAAGTGGAGCCCCGCGGGCGGCGTGATCGAGGTGGGCCTGCGTGATGGAACCCTGACCGTCCGCGATCACGGCCCCGGCTTCCGCGTCGAGGATCTCCCGTTCGTGTTCGACCGCTTCCACCGGGCCAAGGAAGCCCGCTCCAAACCGGGCTCCGGGCTCGGCCTGGCCATCGTCCGCCAGGCTGCCGAGGCCCATGGCGGCTTTGTCGAGGCCTCCAACGCCGCCGGTGGAGGGGCGCAGATGCGGATCAACTTCGGGCCGCCGCTCGAGCTCGAGTCGCTCGAGCTCAGCGGGTCCGCGCCGGAGGGACGCGGCAGGAGCCGTGACTCCTCCTCGGGATGAGCGTCACGGTTGAGGTACGCATCGTCATAGACTAAAGGCCGGGCCACGACGGGCACTGCTACGCGCGACCGCGCGACCGTGACCGATGCTCACGAGCCGAGTCGTCGGCTGCTCAGCATCGCCGACCCAGTGGCCACCGCGACCGTCCGGGCGTCGGCATCGAGCACCTCGCCCTGGGCCACCGCCACCCTCCGGCCGACGTGCGCCGACCAGCCCCGGCCCAGCGCGACCCGCCCGTTGGCCGCCAGCGGGCGCAGATAGTTGACCTTGAGGTCGATCGGGACCGCCGTCGTGCCTGCCGGCAGTCGGGCCTGGATCGCGCACGTGAGGGCCGCCTCGGCGAGCAGCGCGACCGCGCCGCCCTGAACCCGACCCCGCGGTGGAGCGCAGAACCACTCGCTGGCCGGCATCGTCAACGACACTTCGTCGGCGGCGACGTCGGCCAGGCTGAGTCCCGTGAGGTGATGGATCGGCGGTGCCGGAAGCCGTCCCGTGAGCTGGTCGCGCAGCACCTCGAGCCCACTGCGGTGCTGCCACACCTCGGGGTCGAGACTCGCCCCGGAGGCGGGCCGCAGGTAGGGATCGGGGGAGTCGTCGTCGGGTTCCGCAGCGGCGCGTGGGGTCGGTGGGGGCGACGGCAGCGATCGCACCAGCGGCGTCATCAGGCACAGCGAGCTCCCGTGGGCGAGGAGCCGATCCCGTTCGTCGGTCACGGCGACCTCGGCGAGGGCCAGCGTGTTTCGCCGCTGCACCACCTTCCCCCGCGCCCGCACGAGGCCGCCTGGCTTGACCGGCGCCAGCAGGCGAAGGGACAACTCGCTCGTGCTCAGGTTCGTGCGCGGCGGGAGTTGGGTCAGGATCGCGCACGCCACTGCGCCGTCGGCGGGCATGGTGAGCGGGCCGAGGGAGATCGCGCCCTGCGGGGAGCCCAGCCAGGGTGAGAGGGGCATCTCGAACATCGCCGTGCCGTCGCCGATCTCCACCAGCCTCATGCCGGTCAGCCGCGAAATCGGCGGCCGCGGCGTGCGGCCGGAGATCTGCTCCTGCAGCGCTTCAGCGGCGGTCTTCTCGGCCAGGGCCGGGTCTGGATACCCGCCGCGCACGGGCTGGCGCCAGATTGCGATCGCGTCGTCAGAGGGCTCGGGCTTGGGCGGGTGAGGATCGGCCATCGCCACCGGAACGCTAGCGATCCCGTCTGGGGACCCCCTTGTGGCGCTGACGGCTCGGCACCCCCCTGTCGGCACAACGTGCCCGGACCTTGAGCGCCCGGTGCATTTCGCGCAGCCTGCCCGTGGCCAAGCGTGCATATTTGCGTCCGTTCGTTGCCACGTCCCGGTGGCCGCCCGATGCTGTCACCGGGGCGTGCTGGCGCGTTCCCCGAGTGGGCAGCCTCGCCTGGCGCGCCCGCCCGCCGGCACCCCCCAAATTTCTCAGGAAGGGGAGTCGTTCGCCGCCCCCTGCGCGGGCCCAATGAACTCGGCGATGCGCCGGTTGGCGTGGTCGGGACGCTCGAGGTGGAGGAAGTGGCCGGCGTCGGCGACGAGATCGAACTCACTGCCCGCCGGCAGCAGCAGCGCGCCGCGGCGCGCCAGCGCCACCTGGATGCAGCCGTCGCGATCACCGTGGAGGTAGAGCACCGGCACCTTCGGCCTCGCCAGCAGGCGGGCCTGCTCGGAGGCGTAGCCGCGTCCACGCATCCAGGGCAAGAACAACGCGCGGTAATAGCGCAACGCCGCGGTGGCGCGGCGCGCCCCGCTCAGTCCGCTCAGCGCCGCGGCGACGTCCTCGGCGGCGTCATAGCCCGGAGACCATGCCGCCCACAGCCTCGGGACGAGCCATGGCAGCGCGCGCTCGGAGATGCCCGGCAGGAGCTGGAAGAACATGTACCAGCTCATTCGCAGCTGCCGCGCGAGCACGGGCAGATCGCCGATCACCTCGGCCGGCGTGGCGGGCACGCGCACCGGTGGGATCGCGATCGTGACCATCTTGGTGAACAGCTCCGGTGCCCAGGCACCGAGCGTGTAGGCGGTGACCGCACCCCAGTCGTGACCGATCAGCACCGCGCGCTCGTCGCCGAGCTGGCGGTGGATGGCGGCAGCATCGGACACCAGCGCTCCGACCTGATAATTGCCATCCGGCGCCAGATCGCTGGGGGCGTAGCCCCGGAGAGAGGGGGCGATCACCCGCCAGCCCCGCTCGGCCAGGTAGGGCGCGAGGTGCCGCCACGTCGTGGGACGGTCGGGATAGCCGTGCAGGCAGAGCGCGAGCGGCCCGCCGTCGGGACCCCAGGCCAGGGCGCTCAGGGTTATCCCGCTGAGCTGCAGACGCACCGTCTCGGGCCGAGCGACGGAAGCGGCCTCCGGCATCCGCGCAGCCTAGCGCTCGCCTGAGCCGGTCGACGCCGCCGCGTTCGCCACCTCCCCGCGCCCATCGTGTCCCGGTTCGCGGCCGCGTATCTCGCCTCCCTGGTTACGATCAGGCCCGTGAGTGCGCGCTCAACCCGACGGACATTCCTCTCCCAGGTCGGCCTGGCCGGCGTCGGCGCCGGCCTCGGCGCTGGGGCTCCGGTCGCGGCTGCCCCGGCGGCCGCTGCCTCCGGATCCGCCGCGTCCACGCCGGTCCCGTTCTACGGACGCCATCAGGCGGGCATCGCCACCGCGACGCAGGAGCATCTCCAGTTCGCGACGCTCAATCTCGCCTCCACCTCGCGCAGCGATCTGAGGGCGCTCATGGCCGAGCTCTCGTCAGCCGCCGCGAAGCTGACCAACGGCCGGCCCGTGGGCCCGCTGCAGACCGGCGACGCGCCGCCGGTTGACACCGGCGAGGGTGTCGGGCTGGATCGCTCACGGCTGACCATCACCTTCGGCTTCGGGCCGGCGCTGTTCGCGCGTGGGAGGTTCGGCCTCCACAGGATGCGCCCCTCTCCGCTCGTCGATTTGCCGGGGTTCGCCGGCGACGCGCTGCAGCGCGGGATCTGCGGCGGTGACATCGCGATCCAGGTCTGTGCCGACGATCCGCAGGTCGCGTTCCACGCCGTCCACAACCTGATTCGTATCGCGACGCCGACCGCCGAACCCCACTGGGCGCTGGCCGGCTTCGGCAAGACCTCCAACAGCCGCGCCCAGCAGACGCCTCGCAACCTGATGGGGTTCAAGGACGGCACCAACAATATCCTCACCGAGGACGGCGGCGCCCTCGCCCGCTATGTGTGGACCGAGCGTCCCGAGTCGCCGGCATGGATGAGCGGCGGCTCCTACATGGTCGCGAGGCGGATCAAGATGCTGTTCGGCCGCTGGGATGAGATCGGCCTGCGCCAGCAGGAGCTCACCTTCGGGCGGCACAAGCTCTCCGGCGCGCCCCTCGGCGGGGTGAGTGAGCACGATCCCGTGCGGCTCGACGCCGGCTCCAAGGCCTCGCCGGTGATCCCGCACGACGCACACATCCGCCTCGCCGCCCCAAGCTACAACCGGTCCGAGCGGATGCTGCGCCGCGGCTACTCATACGTCGACGGCATCGACGCCGGCGCCGGGACCGCGGCCGGCGGCCTGTTCTTCATCTGCTTCCAGCGCGACCCGCGCAAGCAGTTCATCCCGATCCAGCGCCGACTGGCGAACGGTGACGCGCTCAGCGTGCACATCGAGCACGTCGGCAGCGCGATCTTCGCCTGCCCGCCCGGCGCGCGAGTCGGGGGGTACGTGGGCGAGGGGCTGCTGCGGTAGTCACGGCTCGGGTGGGGTGGCCGGAAGGCACGGGTGGCGCCCCCCGGGTGGCACGCGCGCACCGCGAGGGCCGGGTCGAGCCCGGAGAGCTCGGGCGGTCCTGGTCCGGGACCTCGAGCGGCGCCGTCCTCACCGCTCGACGAAGTAGCTCCCGCTTCCCTGACCGCTTGAGAAGTAGCGGCTGGTGACCGTCTTCTTGCGCGTGTAGAAGTCGACCGCATCGGGTCCGTGAGCGTGCAGGTCGCCGAGGAAGGAGTCCTTCCAGCCCGAGAACGGGAAGAAGGCCACCGGGGCGGCGACACCGATGTTCACGCCGATCATCCCGGCCTGGGCCTCATGGCGGAAGCGGCGGACCGACGCCGCCGACTCGGTGAAGATCGAGGCGCCGTTGCCGAAGCGGCTTCCGTTGACGACGCCGATCCCCTCATCGAGCGTCGGCGCGTTGATCACGCACAGCACGGGTCCGAACACCTCCTCGCGGGCGATGTCCATCTCCGGCTCCACCCCGTCGAGGATCGTCGGGCCCACGAACGTGCCGGCCGGATCGGTACCGGCCGGGCGGCGGCCGTCGACGACCACCCGTGCCCCGTCCCGCTCTCCGCGCTCGATCCAGTCACAGATCCGGGCGCGCGCGGTGCCGGAGATGACCGGACCGACGTCACTTGACTCGTCGAGGCCGTCGCCGACGCGCAGGGCCCGGGTGGCCTGCACCAGCGCCGGCATCAGCTGATCGTGGGCGTCCCCGACGGTGACGATCACCGAGCCCGCCATGCAGCGCTGGCCGGCGGCGCCGAACGCCGAGCCGAGAATCCCTTGCACGGTCTTGTCGATCACCGCGTCGGGCATCACCACCATGTGGTTCTTGGCCCCACCGAGCGCCTGGACCCGCTTGCCCGAGCGCGCGGCCTGCTCGTAGACGATTCGGGCCACCGGAGCCGAGCCGACAAACGAGATGGCGTCGATCCCGGGATGCGCGAGCATCCCCTCGACGACCCCGCGACCGCCGTTGACGAGGTTGACCGTGCCGGGCGGCAGGCCGAGCGCATCGATCTCGCCGAAGGCCATCTGCTGGGTGAGCGGGACCTGCTCGGAGGGCTTGAGGATAAACGTGTTGCCGCAGGCGATGGCGAAGGGGAGGAACCAGAACGGCACCATCGCCGGGAAGTTGAAGGGGACGATCGCCGCACACACGCCGACGGGCTGGCGGATGGTCTCCGCGTCGATGTTGCGGGCGACGTCCTCGAGGATCCGACCCTGCATTGTGGTGGGGATGGCGCACGCCGCCTCGACCATCTCGATCATCCGGGCCACCTCGGCCCGCGCGTCGGCGATCGTCTTGCCCATCTCCGCGGTGACGGAGCGGGCGAGGTCCTCGCGGCGAGCGACGAGGCGCTGGCGCAGCTCGAATAGGCGGCGGGCCCGCTCGATGGTGCTGACCGAGCGCCATTCGGGGAGGGCGTCCCGCGCGGCACGGACCGCGCGGTCGAGGTCGGCGGCCCCGGACAGGGGCACCTCGGCCAAGGTCTCGCCGGTGGCCGGGTTGGTCACGTCGAGCGTGCCGGTGGCGGCACTGGCCGGCGTCCATTCGCCGTCGATGTAGTTGTTCAAAAGTGTCATGTGAGTGGTAGTACAGCCGATCGCGAGGTGGGAGGGAAGGCGACCCTACCCAGGAAGTAGTTATCCGCTCCAATAGTTGACAGCATCAAGCTTTTGCTAAGCTGCCCGCAGTGAGCACCACCCAACCGGCAATCGAGACCGAACAGCTGGTGCGGGAGTTCAAGAAAGGACCCCGCGCCGTCGACGGCATCGACATTGCTGTGGCGCCCGGCGAGATCTACGGCTTTCTCGGGCCCAACGGCGCCGGCAAGTCGACCACTGTGCTGATGCTGACGACGCTGCTGCCCCCGACGAGCGGCCGGGCCAGCGTCGGCGGCTACGACATCGTGCGGCAGGGTGCGCAGGTGCGGGCCTCGATCGGCGCTGCGCTCCAGGAGGCGGCGCTCGACCCGATCCTCACCGGCCGCGAGCACCTGCTGCTCCAGGCCACCCTGCAGGGCATCGCCAGGGCGGAGCGCAACCGACGGGCTGACCTGCTGCTTGAGCGGGTCGGTCTCACCGAGGCGGCCGGGCGGCGCGTCGGTGGCTACTCGGGCGGAATGAAGCGGCGGCTCGACCTCGCCCTCGCGCTCGTTCACGATCCCAGGATCCTCTTCCTCGACGAGCCGACCACAGGCCTCGATCCGCAGAGCCGCAGCGCGCTGTGGGAGGAGGTGGCGCGCCTGGCCCGCGACGAGGGCATGACCGTGTTCCTCACCACGCAGTACCTGGAAGAGGCCGATGTGCTCGCCGATCGCGTCGGCATCATCGACCGCGGCACGATCGTCGCCGAGGGCACGCCGACTCAGCTGAAGGCCGAGATCGGCAGTCCCAGCGTTGAGGTGACCCCCGACGATGAATCGGTCGGCGACCGCCTCGCCAAGCTGCTCGTTCCGTACGGCGAGATGCACCGGAACGGCCGCGGGAGCGTGACCGTGCAGCTGCCCGGAGGCGAGGCACAGCTGGCGGAGATCGTGCGCGTGCTCGACCAGGCCAATCTCCACGTCGCGTCGCTGCAGCTCCATCAGCCCTCGCTCGACGATGTGTTCCTGGCCAAGACCGGGCGTAAGCTCGAGGGCGCCGAGACAGCCCCGGCCGACGAGCCGCCGGCCGAGGGTGCGCCTCGGAGGCGGCGGCGTGGGCGCTGACGCGCTCGCCCATCCGGGACTGTTCGAGCAGGTCGGCGCGATCGCGCGGCGCTCGGTCATCCGCACGCTGCGCCAACGCGCCCTGCTGCTGTTCCCGCTGTTGTTCCCCCTGATCCTGTTCGCGATCAACGGCAGCGCGCTCAGCGCTGCGACCAAGATTCCGGGCTTCCCAAGCAGCAGCTACCGCGATTTCGCGCTGGCGGTCCCGTTCATCCAGGGGGCGCTGTTCGTCGCCATCACCGCGGGGACCGACCTCGCCCGGGACATCGAAACCGGCTTCTTCAATCGCCTGGCACTGACTCCGCTGCGGGGTACCGCGATGCTCGTCGGTCAGCTCGGCGGAGCGTTCGTCGTGGCCGTCGTGCAGTCAGTGATCTACCTGCTCGTCGGGCTGGCGACCGGCGTGACGATCGTGAGCGGGGTCGGCGGCGCACTGGTGCTGCTGGCCCTCTCGACCCTGATCGCCTTCGGCTTCGCCGGCCTCGGGGCCTTCCTGGCCCTGCGCTTCGGCAGCGGCGAGGCGGTGCAGGCCATCTTCCCGCTGCTGTTTGTGACGGTCTTCCTCAGCTCCTCGAGCCTGCCGCGCGGCCTGATCAAGACCGACTGGTTCCGCACCGTCGCCACCTACAACCCGGTGTCCTACCTGATCGAGGGGATCCGCAGCCTGATCATCATCGGCTGGGACGCACGGGCGCTGGTGCTCGGGTTCGGCATCGCCACCGCCCTGATGGTGCTCACTCTCGGGCTGGCCAGCATGGCCATGAAGACGGCGATGGTGCGCACATGAGGCGTTTTCTCTACGTCACCCGGGGGGTGGGCTGGCGGGCGATCCACAACATGGTGGTCAGCCCGGCGATCCTCCTGCCCTCGATCATCTTCCCGCTGTTCTTCCTCGTCGCCTTCGCCGGAGGTCTGTCGCGCATCGGCGATGTGCCGAATTTCCATTACCGGCCGGGCTACACGTCGTTTCAGTTCGTCTTCGTGTTTCTGCAGTCGGCGGCGTTCGGCGGGGTGTTCACGGGGTTTGCCGTCGCGCGGGACTTCGACTCCGGCTTTGCACGGCGCCTGCTGCTCAGCGCGCCACAGCGCACCGGGATCATCGCCGGCTACACGGTCGGGGCCCTGCTGCGGTGGTGCCTCACCGGGTCGGTGATCACCGTCGCCGCGCTGATCGCGGGGATGAACGTCGACGGCAACGGGATCGAGCTCGTCGGGCTGGTCGGCCTCGGCATCGGCATGAACCTCGTCGCGGCGCTGTGGGCCTGCGGGGTGGCCATGTTCCTGCGCACCGAGCAGGCGGGAGCGCTGATCCAGATGCCGGTGTTCGTGGCGCTGTTCCTGGCGCCGGTGTTCGTGCCGCTGTCACTGCTCACCGGCTGGATCCACGCCGTCGCCCGGTTCAACCCGGCGACGCTGGCGCTCGAGGCCGGGCGCGGCCTCCTGGCCGGCTCGCCGTTCCGGACCGGGCTGGCCTTCGCCCTGCTGGCCGTCGGAGTCGTGGTGTTCGCGGTGTTCGCCCGTCGCGGCCTGGCCTCGGCCGAGCGAGCGGGGTAGCGCGGCGTCGTCAGGGGGCGAGGCGCTGGATCGTCCAGCCGCCGCCCCCGGCGGGCGTATAGAGCAGGCGGTCGTGGAGGCGGTCCTGGCGGTGCTGCCAGAACTCGACCGAGCTTGGCCGGAGCCGAAAGCCGCCCCAGTGCTCGGGCACCGGCGGCTCGCCGCCCTCGTGAGCGGTGGTGAGCTCGGCGACCCGACGCTCGAGCCTCGCGCGGCTGTCCACGACCTGGCTCTGGGGTGAGGCAAGGGCGCTCAGCTGACTGCCGCGGGGCCGGCTGCGGACATATGCCGCGGACTCGGCGGGCGAAAGGCGGGTCACCGGCCCCTCGATCCTCACCGACCGGCCGAGCAGGTCCCAGTGGAACATCAGCGCCGCGCGGGGGTTTGCGGCCAGCTCTCGGCCCTTGCGGCTCTCGTAGTTGGTGTAGAAGACGAAGCCCTCCGCGCCGTAGCCCTTGACCAGCACCATCCGCACCGATGGGGCGCCATCGGCCGACGCGGTGGCCAGCGCGGCCGCCTCCGGGGCACGCTCACCCGCCTCGCCGGTCTGGGCGAACCAGATCTCGAATTGGCGGTGGGGATCTGGGTCGACGTCCTCTTCCCGGAGTGGCTGCGCGAAGTCCATCGGGCGATTATCGCGACGGAGGGCCGGGCGAGGCGAACGGCATGCTGGGGATGAACGGGCTGCTGCAGGCCGGCGTGGTGACCGACAGCGGGCCGGCTCAGCGGCGGGTGAGCACGACGACGGGGATCTCGCGCGAGGTCTTCTGCTGGTACCCGTTGTAGGCCGGCCACACCTCGGTCATCGCCGCCCACAGCCGCTTGCGCTCCTCGCCCTCCGCGGTGGTGGCCCGCACCGGTACTCGCTCCGCCTTGACCTGGATGTGCGCCTCGGGGTCGGCCCTGAGGTTCTCATACCAGCCAGGGTGCTCGGGGGCGCCTCCCTTGGAGGCAATGACCACCCAGCGGTCGCCGTCGGTGCGGTGGATGAGCGGGGTCGTCCGCTCCTCGCCTGAGTTGCGGCCGGTGGTGCTCAGGAGCAGGATCGTCGTGCCGCGCCAATGGTAGCCGTGCTTGCCGTCGGTCTCGCGGTAGACGCGGACGTGCTCGGCACCAAAGAGATCATCGTCTGAGGGCATGACTGCACGATACCCCGATCGCCGCGCCCGCTACCACGGCCTCCGCTGACTGCGCCGGAGGCCTTGCGGGTACCACGAATCTGCGGACCCGTAACCAGATGGAAGACATGGAATCGGGCATGCAGATCCGCTGAGCGGCTAGGAATCGGCTTCGACGAGGCGGCGGATCGCGTCGAGCGTGCCCATCACCTCGTTGTCGGGCGCGTTCCCGCGTGAGGTGGCCAGGAACAGCGTCAGACGCGAGCCGTCCTCGTCCGGGGTCACCTGCAGCCAGCCGCGATATTCGCTGTCCGGGGCGCCCCACTCGATGCGGCGCTCGGACGCGTCGGCTCGAAACCACGCCTCGCCCTGCTGCGTGTGCCCCTCGTAGCGGGCCTCGATGGTGACCTTGTCGCCCTCGCCGCGGCTCGCGTTGGTCAGCTGAGGTACGTAGCGAGGCAAGTTGTCAACGTCGGCCAGCGCGGCGTACACGTGGTCCGCGGGTGCTGCGACGTGCTGCGTGTGCTCGTGCTCCATCGGGTTTCCCCCTCGTGGTTGGCGGCGCTGCGAGTCTATCCGCGCGCGCCGATGGCGCAACCTCAGGCCGGCGTGTCAGTGGTGGCGGCGCCGCTCGGTGGCCGCGCGCGGCGAGGGGACGAGGATCACTGGCCGGTGGGCGTGATGAATCACGGCGTGAGAGACGCTCCCGAGCAGCACCGACTTGAGTCCGCTCAGCCCGCGGCTGCCGATCACGATCGCGCGGGCATCCACCTCCTCGGCCTCGGCGAGGATGGCGGCTGAGACCGACCCGGTCCGCGAGCGGATCCGCGGTTGGGCGTTCAGTCCGCCGCGGATGGCGCGCTCGGCCCCCTCGGTGGCCCGCTGGTGGGCGCTCTCCTCATAGGCGCTGTCGATCTTCCCGTAGTCGACCAGTTCGGGGGCCAGCCCGATGCTGGCGCCGCTGCTGGTCGCTCGCTCGACGAACGGTTCCCAGACCGTGAGCACGGTCGCCGTCTCGCCGTGGAGCAGCGCGGCGGCGTAGTCGACCGCGGCCTGAGCGTCGGCGGACCCGTCGTAGGCGATCAGGATCATCCGCTGGCCCCGAGCTGCGCGGCGCGGATCGCCCGTTGCAGGTCGGTCACCGAGACGATCCCGACCGGCCGTCCGGTGCGATCCACCACCGCCGCACGGCCGACCCGCTGGAAGGCCGGGCTCTCGAGCAGATGCTCGACGTCCTCCCGCTCGCCGACCCGGAGCCCCGGGTCGCGGTCGGTGCGCGTACCGACGAGCGTCGCGTAGCGCTCCGAGCGCGGAGTCGACTCGAGCTGGTCGATCGTCAGGAGGCCGAGTACGTGCTCCTCCAGGTCGACGACGGGAAAGGCGGTGTAGCGGAAGCGGGTGAACTGCTGCTGGGCTTCAGAGAGCGTGACGCCGACCGGGACGCTGACGACCGGATGGGTCATCAGCTCGGTCACCGGTACGCCGCTGAACAACGCGACGATCTGCTCCTGCAACCGCTCGGCGCTCGCCGCGGTGATGAGGAAGAAGCCGATCACAGCGAGCCAGAGTCCGCCGAGGTAGCCGTTCAGCCACAGCAACAGGGCCAGTGCCATGAGCAGGTATCCGAACCCGCGACCCACCGCCGCGGCGGTGTCAGTGGCCCGGCGGATGTCCCCGCTCCGTCGCCACAGCAGCGCCCGGGCGACCCGGCCGCCGTCGAGCGGGAAGGCCGGAAGCAGGTTGAACGCCAGAATCAGCAGATTGATCTCGAGCTGATAGTCGACGACCGCACGCAGCGCTGAACGCGGTGAGCCGGACAGCGCCACCGCGGCGACGCCGAACAGCGCCGAGACGGCGGCGGTGACCGCCGGGCCCGCCAGCGCGAAGCTGAGCTCATCTTCGGCGCTGTGAGGCCGGCCGCTCATGCGTGCGACGCCGCCGAGTAGCCACAGGTCAATTTCCTCGACCTCGATCCCTCTCCGGCGAGCCACGAGCGCGTGCCCGAACTCGTGGGCCAGGATGCTCGCGAACAGCAGCAGTGCGCTGGCCAGTCCGAGCGCGTAGGACGCCAGCGGGGTGATGCCGTGGATTACGGCCGGGTAGTAGCTCGATCCCAGCGACCACGTGATCAGGCCGACGATGATCAGCCACAGCGGGCTGATGCCCACCGGAATCCCGGCGATGCGGGCGACGCGGATGCTGCGACCGGGCACAGACTGAGACTGGCACCGCGCCCGTCGGCGTTCATCCGGGGCATCGTGCCGTGCGATTGCGGGGAACACCGGAGTCCGATCGGGGAGGACGCGGATGCCGTCGGACCGCCACTCGCCTAGGTTCGCCGCAAGACGACCCGAGGTGGAAGGAGAGCCGTATGCCGACGATGACTTCGGTGGAGGTCCTCGAGGAGGAAGAGCGCCAGGCGTGGACCCGCCTCGCCGCCTATCGAGGGCGGCTGCATCGCCATGACGAGGAAAATCACCTGGCCGTCGAGCGGCGGTTGGCCGAGCTCGAGCGCAAGTGGGAGCGCAGTTCGGAGCGATTGCGCAAGGCCCTCCACGACACTCGCCAATGACCGCGCTCTCCGGTCCGGTGGCGGTGATCCACAAGGGACAGCCGGATGATCCGCTTCCCAACCTGCTCGACTATCAGCTGGGGCGGGCTGAGTTCTCCTGGACCGCGGCACGGCGCGAGCTGGCAGGGCTTCCGGGCGGGGGGCTGAACATCGCCTATGAGGCCGTCGATCGCCACGCGGAGGGCGAACTGGCCATGGCCACGGCGCTGCGCTTTCTCCATCGTCGCGGCGAGCCGAGCGAGCTGACCTACGCCGAGCTCGCCCGCGCCACCAACCGCTTCGCCCGCGTGCTCGATGGGCTCGCGGTGGGGCGGGGTGAGCGCGTGTTCGTGCTCGCCGGCCGGATCCCAGAGCTGTACATCACCGCGCTCGGCACGCTCAAGCACGGAAGCGTGTTCTGCCCGCTGTTCTCCGCCTTCGGCCCCGAGCCGATCGAGCAGCGGCTGCGGCTCGGTGACGGTCGCGTGCTCGTCACCACCACCACGCTGTATCGCCGCAAGGTGGCCGAGTTGCGCGAGCGTCTGCCCGGCCTTGCGCACGTCATGCTCGTCGGCGACGAGGAGGAGATCGCCGAGATCCCCGACGTGAGCGATCTACGCGCGCTGATGAGTGAGGCGGACGAGGACTTCGAGACCGTGCCGACCCAGCCCGAGGACATGGCGCTGTTGCACTTCACCAGCGGCACCACGGGCACCCCCAAGGGCGCGGTGCACGTGCACGAGGCGGTGGTGGCCCACCGCGAGACGGCGCGCGCCGTGCTCGACCTCCGGGCCGGCGACGTGTTCTGGTGCACGGCCGATCCCGGGTGGGTGACGGGCACCTCGTACGGGATCATCGCCCCGCTCACCCTCGGCGCGACCTGCATCGTCGACGAGGCCGAGCTGGCCGTCGATCGCTGGTACGGGATCCTCCAGAACGAGCGTGTCACCGTGTGGTACACGGCCCCGACGGCGCTGCGAATGCTCAAACGGGCGGGAGCAGAGGTCGCGCACGAGTACGACCTCGGCACGCTGCGTTTCATCGCCAGCGTCGGTGAGCCGCTCAATCCCGAGGTGGTCCGATGGGGGCAGGAGGCCTTCGGCATGCCGATCCACGACAACTGGTGGCAGACCGAGACCGGCGGGATCATGATCGCCAACTATCGCTCGATGGATGTCCGCCCCGGCTCGATGGGCCGGCCGCTGCCGGGCATCGAGGCGGCGGTCGGGCGCCGCGACGAGGACGGTGAGCCGATCCTCGCCGCCGATGGCACGCTCGAGCTCGTCGAGGAACCGGACCAGCAGGGCGAGCTGGTTCTGAGGCCCGGCTGGCCGTCGATGTTCCGCGGCTACCTCGGAGAGCCCGAGCGCTACGAGAAGTGCTTCGCCGGCGGGTGGTACCGGACCGGCGACCTGGTCCGGCGCGACGAGGATGGCTACTTCTGGTTCATCGCGCGCGGCGACGACGTGATCAAGTCGGCCGGTCACTTGATCGGCCCTTTCGAGGTCGAGAGCGCGCTGCTCGAGCATCCGGCGGTGGCCGAGGCCGGCGTGATCGGCAAGCCCGACCCGGTGGCCAAGATGATCGTCAAGGCCTTTGTCGTGCTGCAGCCCGGCTACGACCCCGATGACGCGCTCCGCCGCGAGCTACTGGCCTTCTCCCGGCGGCGGCTCGGCACCGCGGTGGCGCCGCGGGAGATCGAGTTCGTCGACGCCGTGCCGCGCAACCGCAGCGGCAAGATCATGCGGCGCCTGCTCAAGGCTCGCGAGCTCGGCCTACCCGAGGGGGACGTCTCCACGCTGGAGCCGACGGCATGAACACGCCGGTCGATCGTGAGCATGGGCTGCATCTCCTCCACCAGATGCTGCGCGTGCGGCGCTTCGAGGAGAAATGCGTCGAGCTCTACAGCGCGACGAAGATCCGCGGCTTCATGCACCTCTATATCGGGGAGGAGGCGGTCGCGGTGGGCTCGATGGAGGCGCTCACTCCCGAGGACGCCGTCGTCGCCACCTATCGAGAGCACGGCCACGCGATCGTCCGCGGCGTCTCGGCCGGTGCGGTGATGGCCGAGATGTACGGGAAGGCCGAGGGCTGCTCGCGCGGGCGCGGCGGCTCGATGCACCTATTCGATGCCGCCACCCGCTTCTACGGCGGCAATGCGATCGTCGGCGGCGGCCTGCCGCTGGCCGTCGGCCTGGCGCTGGCCGACAAGCTCCAGGGTCGCCGCCGGGTGACGGCATGCTTCTTCGGTGACGGGGCGGTGGCCGAGGGCGAGTTCCACGAATGCATGAATCTCGCTGCCCTGTGGGGCCTGCCGGTGCTGTTCCTGTGCGAGAACAACCGCTTCGCCATGGGGACGGCGATCGAGCGCTACGAGTCCGAAACCGACCTGGCCCTGAAGGCGGCCAGCTACGAGATGACAGCGTGGTCGGTCAACGGCATGGACGTGCTCGCGGTCGAGGAGTCCGCTCGCCGCGCAGCGGCCGAGGTCCGTGACGGCGAGCGGCCGTGCTTCCTCGAGCTGCGGACCTACCGCTTCCGCGCGCACTCGATGTACGACCCCGACCTCTATCGGGACAAGCAGGAGATCGAGCGCTACAAGGAGCACGACCCGATCCCGGCGCTGAGCGCTCAGCTGCGAGAGGCGGGGCTGCTCTCCGACGAGGACCTCGCCGGACTGGAGGAGCAGGTCGCACAGGAGATCGCGGCGGCGATCGAGTTCGCCGAGGCCGGCAGCTTCGAGCCCGTCGAGGAGCTCGAGCGGTTCGTGTACTCGGAGGGGGAGGCGGCATGACGGTGGCTCCCGCCACCGGCACCATCACCTATCGCGAGGCGATGCGTGAGGCGATCCGTGAGGCGATGAGCGCTGACCCCCGGGTGTTCCTGATGGGCGAGGACGTCGGCGCCTACGGGGGGTGCTTCGGCGTCAGCAAGGGCCTGTTGGCCGAGTTCGGGCCCGAGCGGATCCGGGACACCCCACTGTCAGAGTCTGCGTTCGTTGGGGCGGGCATCGGCGCCGCGATGGGGGGGATGCGCCCGATCGTCGAGGTGATGACGATTAACTTCTGCCTGCTCGCGCTCGATCAGATCATGAACAACGCTGCCACGATCTCGCACATGTCCGGGGGACAGTTCGCGATTCCGCTGGTGATCCGGATGACCACCGGAGCGGGCCGGCAGGTGGCGGCGCAGCACTCGCACAGCCTCGAGGGCTGGCTCGCGCACATTCCGGGGCTGAAGCTGCTCGCGCCGGCGACGGTCGCCGACGCCCGCTGGATGCTTCCCACCGCCCTCGCCGACCCCAACCCGGTGCTGATCTTCGAACACGGCTCGCTCTACAACCTCGAGGGCGAGCTGCGCGCAGACGGATCCGCCGTCGACATCGAGCGCGCGGCGATTCGCCGCTCGGGCGACGACGTCACGCTGATCGCCTACGGCGGGACCGTGCGCACGGCGCTAGCCGCCGCCGAGCAGCTCGCCGAAGCCGGGATCGAGGCCGAGGTCATCGATCTGCGGGTGCTGCGCCCGCTCGACGATGCGGCGATGATCGCCTCGGTGGCGCGCACCCATCGCGCGGTGATCGTCGATGAGGGCTGGCGAACGGGCAGCCTCGCGGCCGAGCTGAGTGCGCGGATCATGGAGCAGGCGTTCTACGAACTCGACAACCCGGTGGCCCGGGTCTGCTCGGCGGAGGTGCCCATGCCCTATCCGCATCACCTCGAGCAGGCGGCACTGCCCCAGCCCGAGGCGGTGGTGGCCGCGGTGCGCCGAATGGTGGATGCGAGTGGCGATGGCTGAGTTCGTCATGCCCTCGCTGGGCGCGGACATGGAGTCCGGGACCCTGCTGGAGTGGTACGTCAAGCCCGGCGACGTGGTCAAGCGCGGCGATATCGTCGCGCTCGTCGACACGAGCAAGGCCGAGATCGAGGTGGAGATATTCGCGGACGGGGTGATCGGCGAGCTGCTGGTCGGTGAAGGCGCCCGGGTTCCGGTCGGTACCGCTCTGGCCACAGTCCAGCCGATGTCCGGCAATGGCGCCGCCGCGGCCGCGCCCCAGCCCGAACCCGCCGCGGCCGCGCCCCAGCCCGAACCCGCCGCGGCCGCGCCCCAGCCCGAACCCGCCCAGACCGCGCCGGCCATCACCGTGGCGCCGGGCGCGCCACCGACCGCGCCGGCAGCCCCGCGGGCGGGCCGCCTGCGGGTCTCGCCGATCGCGCGCCGCATGGCCGGAGAGCTCGGCATCGACCTGACCACCGTCAGGGGGACCGGCCCAGACGGCGTGATCCGCAAAGCCGACGTGGAGCGGGCCCAGGGCGCGGCGAGCGTGGCGGTGCCGATGCCGGCGCCGGCCGAACGCGCGTCCGCACAGGCGCTGACGGAGGACGGACCCGCGCCGGCAGCGACCGAGCGCCCAGCCGCACCTGCGGAGATCCCCGACCGCCAGGCCGCGATGCGCCAGGCGATCGCGGCGCTGATGGCCAGGTCCAAGCGGGAGATCCCGCACTACTACCTCGAGCTGCAGATCGACATGAGCCGCGCGCTGGACTGGCTGCGGGAGCAGAACCTCCGCCGGCCGGTGGCCGAGCGGCTGCTGTCCTCGGCGCTGCTGCTGGGCGCGACGGCGCGGGCGGTGAGCCAGATGCACGACCTGAACGGGTTCTGGCTCGACGGCGCCTTCCAGCCGGGGACCGGGGTCCATCTCGGCGTGGCGGTGTCGTTGCGCGGGGGTGGCCTTGTCGCGCCGGCGATCCACGACGCCGACGAGAAGAGTCTCGACGAGATCATGGCCGGCGTCCGTGACCTCGTCCAGCGTGCGCGGACCGGGCGGCTGCGCAGCTCCGAGATGTCCGATCCGACCATCACCGTGAGCAATCTCGGCGATCGGGGCGTCGACCTGGTGCACGGGGTGATCTACCCGCCGCAGGTCGCCCTGGTCGGCTTCGGTGCCGTCCGCGAGCGGCCGTGGGCGGAGGACGGAATGCTCGGCGTGCGCCCCGTCGTCACGGCGACGCTCGCTGCCGACCACCGGGCCAGCGACGGCCACGCCGGTGGCCGGCTGCTCGCCGCGATTGCCCAGCGCCTACAGAAACCGGAGGAGCTATGAACGAGCAGCAGTTGCGCACGATCGTGATCGGAGCCCTGACCGAGATCGCCCCGGACACCGATCCGGCGAGCATCGATCCCAGCGCCGACCTCGTCGAGCAGCTGGATATCGATTCGATGGACTTCCTCAACGTGATCGTCGCCATCAACGAGCAGACCGGGATCGAGATCCCCGAACGCGACTATCCACGCCTGCAGACCCTCGACGACGCCGTGGCCTACCTGATCGAGGCCGAGCGGCAGGGCGCCGGAGCCCCGTAGGCGCCGCCCGCGGCCCGTAGGCAGTTCCTACGGAGTCCCGTCCGAGGCGTCTCCGGATGGCGGTCGGGGCGGCCAGGGCTACGGTGGAGTCACCGTGAGCGCGAGCACAACCAGCGAGCCGGCGAGCCTCCACCTTGCGATGGTCACCTTCGCCCGGCCCCGCGGGGCTGAGCAGGCCTTTGCGCAGATGAGGGAGTCCTGCGAGGGTGCCGAGTGGCTGCGCGAGTTGGCCCTAATCCACCGCGGCCGCCGGCGGATCACCGTTCACGGGACGTTCGCCGGGCGTTACCTCGACGTCGAGGACGACGGCGATGTCATCGGGCGCGACACGGTGATCGGAGCCTTGACCGGAGCGGTCATCGGGGCGGTCTTCGGGCCGCCGGGCTTCGCAGCCGGACTCGTGGCTGGGGGCTCGATCGGCGGTCTGACCGAGGCCACCCACCACGAGGAGCCCCACGGGGAGCTGTACGAGCAGATCCGCGTACACGTGCCCCACGGCTCCTCGGCCGTGATTCTGCTGGCCTCGTCCGAGAACGCCCGGGCAATGCTCGAGGCGTTCGCCGACTACAGCGGCCACCCGTACGACCGTGCGCTGACCGCGGAGCAGGTCGCAGTGCTCAAGGCCGCAGTGGCCGATGCGCCGCCGGCGGCAGAACCGGAGTCAGAAGAACCCGTCCCCGAGGAACCGCCTCCTTCGTGAGGCGCGGGTGATGAGGATCGAGAGGGGGACATCGTGCGCGTAGGACTCGTGCTGGGTGCCGGTGGCGTACTCGGGGGCTCGTGGCTCGTGGGGGGCCTGCACGCCCTCGCCGAGGAGACGGGCTGGGACCCGGGCAGCGCCGAGCACATCGTCGGGACATCGGCCGGTTCGATGGTCGGCGCCTTCGTCGCCGCCGGGGTGCCGCCATGGTTCATGCTCGCCCACAGCGCCGGCGAGGACGAGGACGAGGAACTCGCCGCCGGGGAGGAGGACGACGGCGCGAAGGTCACCCGCGCGGGCGGAGCGGTGTACCGCCTGCATCGCGGCCTCCCGGCCCTCGGGCCCGGATCCTGGCGTCTGGCCGTCGCCTCGCTGGCCCGTCCGTACCGATACTCGCCAGCGGCGGTGCTGGCCGGCTGGCTGCCCCAGGGCCTCGTCTCCTCCGAGCCGCTCAAGGAGACGGTGCGTCGCGTCACCACCGATCCGTGGGCGCCGCATCCCAACCTGTGGATCATGGCCTGTGACTACGAGACCGGCAGCCGCGTGGCCTTCGGTCGCGGGGGCTCACCGCCCGCCGCGCTGCCCGACGCGGTCGCCGCCTCCTGCGCGATCCCCGGTTTCTACAAGCCGGTACGCATCAACGGGCGCCGGTACGTCGACGGGGGAGTGCGCTCGACGTCCAACCTCGACGTGCTCGCCGACTGCGAGCTCGATCTCGTCATCTGCCTCAATCCGACCTCGTCCCTGCACGCCCCGTCATCGCGCACGGTCGGCGACCGCGCCGCCGCAGTGATGCGGCAAGCCTCGGGCCGCCGTCTGGGTAGCGAGGCCAAGCGGCTAATCGCCGCCGGGACCGAGGTCGTGCTCGTGCAGCCTACCGTTCAGGATCTCGACGCCATGGGCTCCAACCTGATGAGCGCGAAGCGCCGCCACCGTGTGATCGAGACCGCCACCCAGACCGTGGCCCGCCATCTTCGCGAGCCGGAGGTTCGCGCCCGCCTACGTGACCTTCCCGAGGGCCATCCGGCGCTCGTGCGGCGGCCCGAGGGGCCGATGACCCGCCCCGACTTCGCCCACATGGCGCGCTCGCGGTGGGGCGTCGCCGCCGTCGCCTGAAAGCGGTCGCCCAGCCCGGGTCGCCCGGGACCCCCTGCGCTACAGTGCCCCGGTTGCCACCGGGGGAAGACTCATCTCGGGGGTGGGGGGCGAATGATCGTGAGCGGCGTTTGGATGGCTGAACGACGAAACATGCGCGCAGGAACACGCCGGGCGGGCTTCGCCCGGGCAGCGGCGTGGCTACCGGCCGTCGTTGCCGCCGTGTTGCTCCAGCCGGCACCCGCACGCTCGGCCGGGCTCGCGCCGAGCCCGTGGGACGTCCAGGTCTTCCAGACCACCAGGGATTTGAAGCAACGCCTCACCCGCGTGCCCGAGGTGTGGTTTGAGCGCGCGAAGCAGCCCGCGGGCATCAAGGTGATCCACGTCAACGACCGCACCGGCTACCAGCGGGTGGTCGGGGTCGGGGGCGCGATGACCGACAGCTCGGCATGGCTGATCCACAACGAGCTGGGCGCGGCGACGCGGAACGGCCTGATGCAAAACCTGTTCGGCACCGGGGGAATCCATTTGGGCTTCGTGCGACTGCCGATGGCCGCCTCGGATTTCACCGTCCATGGCCGTCCTTACTCCTACGACGATCTGCCCGCCGGTCGGAGCGACCCGCAACTGCGGCACTTCTCCGTCGCCCACGATGACGCGTACATCGTCCCCACCCTGCGCCAGATGCGGAGCATCAACAGGCACGTGGAGATCCTGGCCAACCCGTGGAGCGCGCCGCCATGGATGAAGGCCAATCACGCCTTCAGCGACCTCGGGTACGCGGGATCGCTGTTGCCCGGCGCCTACCGGGCCTTCGCCAACTACTTCGTCAAGTTCGTCCAGGCCTACGCGCACCGCGGACTGTCGATCACCGGGGTCGCGCCGGAGAACGAGCCTCGGGCGGCGGCCAGCTACCCGTCAATGAACCTGCCCGAGCCGGCCGAGGCCGACTTCGTCCTCCACGACCTCGCGCCGGCTCTGCGCGCGGCCCATCTGCGCACGCGGATCTACGGCGCGGATACCGCCTTCGGCACCGCGTTCTATCCCAACGAACTGCTCTCGAGCCCGGCCCGCTCGGTGCTGGGTGGCATCACCCAGCACTGCTACTCGGGGACGCCTGACGCGCTCGCGGCGCTGCATGCGCTCGCCCCCACGATCGACATCGTGGTCAGCGAGTGCGCGACGGAGCTCACGCCGTACCCGGTCCCTGAGGTGGTGATCGGCTCGCTGCGCGACTGGGCCAGCGTGGTCGCGCTGTGGAACCTGGCGCTCGATCCAACCGGCGGGCCGGTGCAGCCACCCAACAGCGGTTGCCGGCCGTGCGCCGGCATCGTCACCATCGACGAGAGCAGCCACAAGGTCACGTACAACCTGCCCTACTATCAGCTCGGTCAGGTGGGACGATTCGTGCAGGCAGGTGCCCGCCGCGTCGCCTCCGAGCACTTCGTCAGCTACTTCGCGCACGGGGGCACCTACGGCGTTACGGCCGGACTCGACGACGCCGCCTTCGTCAACCCCGACGGTTCGCGGGTGCTGGTGGCCTACAACAACTCGAGCCGGACGATCCCGTTCGCGGTCGTCTGGCGCGGCCGCTCGCTCGTCTACCGCGTGCCGGCGGGCGCGACCACGACGCTGATCTGGAACCGCGCCGGCTGACCGCCGCTAGCTGACCGGTGTGAGCACCGGCGTGAACGCCGGCTGCTCGGCCATCGGCCGGACGTCGACCGCGACGACCTTGTACTCAGGGCACGAGGTGTTGATGTCGGCCGACTGACCGACGAGCAGGTTCGTACGGGCCTCGGGGAAGTGGAACGACGTGAATACGTGCCCGGGCTCAATCCGCTCGGTGACGCGAGCGTGCAACTCGGTCTGGCCGACCCGGCTGCGCACGGACACCTTCTCGCCGTCGGAGATCCACAGCCGCTCGGCGTCGACGGGGTGAATCTCCAGCCAGTCGCGATCGACGAGCTCGACGTTGTGCGTCCGCCGGGTCATCGTGCCTGCGTTGTAGTGCTGGAGCACGCGTCCCGTGACCAGCACGAGCGGGAACTCGCTGTCCGGTGCGTCGCCCGGGACCTTGTACGGCAGCGCGGCGAAGCGGCCGCGGCCGCCCGGGAGGTCGAAGGTGGTGTCGTAGAGCGTCGGCGAATCGGTGCCGTCGGGACGGACCGGCCACTGCAGGCCGCTGCGGCCGAGGCGCTCACGGCTGACGCCGGCGTACTGCGGGGTCAACCGCGCGATCTCGTCGAGCGCGTCCCACGGGGTCTCCCAGTCCATCTCGTGGCCGAGCATGCGCGAAACGGTGGTGATGATGTCGAAGTCGGTACGGGCGCCGCCCGGCGGATCGATCGCCGCCTCAACGGCCTGGAAGCGCCGCTCGGCGTTGACGAAGGTGCCGCACTTCTCCAGGAACGCCGAGGCGGGCAGGATCACGTCGGCGTACTTCGTCGTCTCGTTCTCGAAGATCTCCTGGCAGACGAGGAACTCGAGGTTCTCGAGCGCCTCGGAGACGTGCGCGGTGTCGGGATCGGTCTGGGCGACGTCCTCGCCGAAGATGTACATCGCCTTCAGCCGGCCGTCGATCGCCGCGTCGAACATCTGTGGGATCGTGAAGCCCTTCTCGCGGGACAGGGGGACACCCCATGCCTCCTCGAAGGACTGGGCGACCTGTTCGTCGCTCACCGGCCGGTAGGCGGTGTAGGTATCGGGTAGCGCCCCCATGTCGGAGGAGCCCTGGACATTGTTCTGGCCGCGCAGCGGCAGCAGCGCTGAACCGCGCTCACCCACCTTGCCGGTCATCATCGCCAGGTTGCAGAGCAGCCGGACGACCTCCGAGCCGTACTTGTGCTCGGTCACGCCGAGGCCCCAGAGGATCGACCCGGTTGAGGCCTCGCCGTAGATGTGGGCGGCGCGCTCGAGGTCGGCCGCCGGGACGCCGGCGATGTTCTCGACCGAGTGCGGGTCGTACAGCTCGAGCAGTTCCTCGAGCGCCTCGTAGCCCTCGGTGCGCTCGCCGATGAACGCCTCGTCGGTCAACCCGTCGCGGCGGACCACGTGGCAGAGGCCGAGGACGACTGCGGCATTGGTGCCGGGGCGGTTGGCCAGGTGCAGGACCCCGTAGTCGGCGAGCTCGATCCGGCGGGGATCGATGGTGATCAGCTGCGCGCCGCGCAGCGCCGCCTGCTTGATCCTCGCTCCGACCACCGGATGACCTTGGGTCGGGTTCACGCCGATCAGGATCGCCGCCTGAGCGTGGTCGATGTCTGTGAACGAGCCGGTGGCACCGGACAGGCCGAACGAGCGGCGTAGCGCGAACGACGTGGGGGAGTGGCACACGCGCGAGCAGTTGTCAATGTTGTTGGTCCCGATCGCCGCGCGCATCATCCGTGACATCGCGTAGCAGTCCTCGTTGGTGGCGCGGGACGAAGCCAGGCCGGCGATTGCGTCGGGGCCGTGCGCGTGCTTGATCCGCTGAAGCTCGGAGACGATTCGGCCAAGCGCCTCCTCCCAGCTCGCCACCCGGAAACCGTCGCCCTCCCGGATCAGCGGCGAGGTGAGCCGATCTCGCGAGCGCGTGAACTGGTGGGCGAAGCGGCCCTTCAGGCAGGTGTGGCCCTCGTTGGCGGGGCCGTCCAGGGCAGGGTCAATCGACGCGATCCGTCCCATTGTGACGTTGGCCTCCAGCCGGCAGCCCACGCCGCAGTACCCGCAGGTCGTGGTGACAGTTCGATCGAATCGCTCAGTTCCCATGCTCATCATCTCTCCGAGGATCGTAGTCCCTTGCGCAAGCGTGGTCCCGGTTGCTCCCGCCCTGCGGCTGCGCCTCCGTTCGCTCCAGTAAGGAGCGTCATTTCCGTGATCGCGTCGGTCGGGCAGGTGTCGGCGCACGCCCCGCACGAGACGCAGCTCGACTCGGCGAAGCCGCTGTCCAGCCCCGCGGTAACGTTGGCCTGGAAGCCGCGACCGGTCGCGGTCAGCGCGAAGGCTCCCTGGACCTCGTCACACGCCCGCACGCAGCGGCCGCACGAGATGCACAGCTCATGCTGGAAGGCCAGGTACGGGTGGCGCAGATCGTGGTCGGGCAGATGGGTGCGGCCCGGCCAGCGTGGCTCGCCGACCTCGAGGCGCCCGGCGATCTGAGCCAGCTCGGTGTGCGGCGCCGGTGGCACCGGGAGCTCCGAGAGCACCAGCTCCACCACCGCTTCGGCCACGCGCCGGGAGGCCGGATCACCGGTGTCGATCTTCATCCCGTCGCGCGCCGGCGTGGTGCACGCCGGCAGCGGCTTGGGCGATCCCTCGACCGCCACCAGGCAGACGCGGCAGGCGCCGAACGGGGCCTGCCGCTCATCGAAGCACAGCGTCGGCACCCACGAGCCCGCCGTACGCACCGCGTCCAGCAGCGTGGCGCCGGCCGGCAACTCGACGGCGGTCCCGTCGACCTCGACCTGCGTCATTGCAGTCCCAGCTCCTCGGGGAAGTGGGCGAGAAGGCTACGCAGCGGCGCGGGGATGCCGCCTCCGTGCGCGCAGAGGCTGCCGAGCTCGAGCGCCTCGAGTAGCGCCTCGAAGCGCGCGCGGTCCACGGGCGCCTCTGCGGCGAACATGTCGTGAGCGCGCTGCAGCCCGATCCGGCACGGGAAGCACTTTCCGCAGCTCTCATGGGCGCCGAAGCGGAGCAGGTGGGTGGCCACGTCACGCATGTTGGTCCGCTCGTCGAAGGCGAGGATGCTCCCGTGCCCGACCATGCACCCCTCCGCGGCCAGCGCGTCGAAGTCGAACGCCGTGCCGAGGCGATCGGCGGGAAGGATGCCGCCAAGCGGGCCGCCGATCTGGACCGCCCTGATGCGGTGATCGTCCCGCAGGCCACCGGCCACTTGCTCGCACAACTCGCGCACCGACATTCCGAACGGCACTTCGAACACCGTCGGGTGTGCGAAGCGCTCGTTGAAACACACGAGCTTGCTGCCCGCCGTCTCGCTGTCCGGGCTGAGCGCGTGGTAGGCCTCCGCGCCGCGAGCGGCAATGAACGGGATGTTGGTCAGCGTCTCGATGTTGTTGACCACGGTGGGCCGGCCGTGCACGCCGCGCTCGGCGGGGAACGGCGGCCGGGCCGAGACCGTCCCGCGAAGCCCCTGCAGGCAGGCCAGCAGCGCCGTCTCCTCGCCGACCACATACGAGCCGGCGCCCTCGACCACCGTGATGTCGAAGTGAAAGCCGCTGCCGAGGATGTCGTCTCCGAGCCAGCCGTCGGCGTGCGCGCGCTCGATCTCGGCCTCGAGCAGCGGCTTGGACAGCGGATACTCCGAGCGGGTGAGGATGAATCCGTGCGAGGCGCCGACGGCAAAGCCGGCCAGCGCCATGCCCTCGATCACCCGGGCCGGATTGCGCTCCATCAGGTACTTGTCGATGTATGAGCCGGGGTCGCCCTCGTCGCCGTTGGCCACGATGAACTTTTCCTCGCCCGTGGCCGCGCGCGTGAAGCGCCACTTGGTCCCGGCCGGGAAGCCGGCGCCGCCGCGCCCGCGCACCTGGGCGGCCTCGACCTGCTCGAGCAAACGCTCGGCTCCGAGCTCGCTCAGCGCCCGCTGCAGACCGGACCAGTCACCGGGCCGGATGAGCACCGGCTCCTCGAGCAGGCTCTCCCAGTCGGGCTCCGGCGCGGCCTGTGAGTCGCCGGCGAGCGTCCGCGCCACCGCCCCTGCGCCGGCATCGATCATCTCACCATCCCGGATCGCCGGCGAGGAGTGGCAGAAGCCCAGGCAGACGGTTTCAGCGAGAGAGACCGTGCCGTCCGGGCGGCACCCGCCGAAGTCCAGTCCGAGGCCTTCCTTCACCTCATCAACGTGCGCACCGCCGGTGGCTACGAAGCAGGCGGTGCCGGTGCAGACCCGGACGTGACGCGCGCCGCGCGGGGCGAGCAGGTCGTCGTAGAACGTCGAAACCCCGTACACGGCCGCCTCGGGCAGGCCGGAGACCTCAGCTGCAACACGGCGGTCGTCGTCGGTCACCTCGCCGTGGTCCTCGACGGCCGCCTTCAGCACGTCGAGTGCGCTCGGCGCATCGAGCGCGTGGTGGCGGCGGATCAGCTCAACGAGATTCTGCGACACGAATGCTTTCTACAAATTCGTTCACTGCGATGGCAGGTGGATCATAACGGTGGTCCGGCCGAGGTCGAGTGCCTCGGGAGGGGGGACGAGTCCCCACGGCTGGAGCAGGGGCTGTACCCGCCCGACAGTCGGCCCGGTCGCGGTCGTTGGCTGACCGCCGCTCACGCCGCTATCGCGGAGGTGGAGAATTGTGGTTGGGGATGGCGTAACTCAGATTCCCCACGTGCCCACGAGGCGCGCCCGTTCAGCCGCCCGGGGTGTGGTGCGCGGCCAGGTCAAGCCACTCGACTCGGCTTGGAGGTCCGCTGATACCGCCGGCTGCGAGGGCGTGGCCAAGCCGGTCGTTCATGAACGCGGCCTGGGCGTCCTGGGACTCCCACACCTCGAAGACGACCCACCCTCCGGGCTTGGCGCCGCCAGCGTGGAACAGCAGCCCCGCGGGCCAGTCACCCTGGCCGCTGTTCATATCGATGCCGAGGTGCCGGTTCACGGCCTCGTACTCCTCCAGGCCGACACCGTCGAATTCCAGAATCAGGCCAGCTGCCATCGGGTCCCTCCATCTGTTGCCCACGAGAAAGAAAGCCAACCCTCTGCCACTCCTCCGGCGTTGTCAACCCCGCGGCGGGACGGAAGAGCGGCAGCCGGGGGCGCCCGCCGCCGCTCGTGGTCTCCTGGTATGACCGCAGCCGGGAAGGTATCGGCGCCGCACGGCGTCCCTATCAACGAACGCACGCGACCCAGAGGAGAGAGATGCCCCGATTTCGCAAGCGCTTCCGGCTGAGTCGGCCGCGATCGCTGAGCATGGTGCTGGTGGCCACCGCCGGCTTTGTCGTGGCTGCGCTGGTGGGCGTGGCCCTGGGCCGCACGTTCACGCTGAGCGTGGCCAAGAACGCCACCGTGATGAGCGCCGCCACCGGCAAGCGGGTGACGGAGAACATCGTGGTCAACCCGCGCGGCCTGGCCGTCTACGACTTGACCGGTGACAGTAAGCGTCACCCGGAGTGCACGAAGGGCAACGGCTGCTTCCAGTTCTGGCCTCCGGTCACGGTCGCCTCGCCGAAGAAGCTGAGCAAGTCCGCCGGCATCAACGGCAAGCTTGGCACCTGGCGACGCAACGGCTTCTGGCAGGTGACGCTCGCCGGCCACCCGCTGTACCGCTTCTCTGGCGATACCGAGCGCCACGTCGCCAATGGCGAGGCGCTCCAGACGTTCGGAGGTACTTGGCACGTGATCAAGGCCTCGAACGCAAAGTCCACGACCACCACGACGACGACGACAAGTTCAGGCAGCACGCACTCGTCGAGCACGACGTCGTGCATGTACCCGCCCTACTGCTAGAGAGAACTCCGGTCCAGGCCCGAGCGGGCACCCGCGCGTTTCCCCGCCGCGGGTGCCCGTTCACCGGTGCCCGGGTTCGAGAGCTCAGTTACAGACGGCGCAGTGACCGCCGGCGCAGGAGCACCGCGGGAGCACGACGCCCGCGCGCTCGGGGCGCCACCGCCGCAGCCACTCGAGCGCGCTGCGGTCGGTCCGGTCCGCCGAACCGCCGGGCCAGCACGAGGAGACGATGCGCAGCTGCAGACCGCGGAGATGCCGCCGTCCGGGCGTTGAGATCCAGTCGATGTGGTGGCGAAGCTCGTCGTGATTCATGGCGCGATCAACGGTGGCCGGAGGCTGGATGATCGACCCAGGGTCGGATGTCAGCACGTTCATCGACGCCGCGACGCAGTAGCGAAGCCCCGCGGGCGCCCCACGTGAGGTGCGGGACGCCCGGGACGCGATCGCGACGATCAGGCCCGTTGCGGGACCTTCGCGATCCCCTCCTGGTAGATGGAGAGCTCCTGGGCGATGCCTTCGTTGCAGAAGCCGTCGACCAGGCGCAGTTCGTCCACCACCAGGGATGCGTCGACCGTGATGCGCCGGAACTCGTCGTCCGCCCGCACCGCCGCGATCTGCTCGGCGCTGCCGCGGAGCTGCATGTAGCCGTTGAGTCCGCCGTTCGGCTCGAGCAGGACGACATCAAACCCTTCGATGCGTCCGTCCTGCTGCATCCGTCCGTAGAGCCCCACGGCCTCGTTGAACACCTCGAGGCCGCGCTCCTCGCGCCCACGAACCGGAGTGCCCCAACCGAGGAACAGAACACGGTCGGCCATGCCGACTCCTTCCTCTCGCGGCCCGGCCCCCGAGCCGGGCCTGACGGCGCCACTATCTCACCGCGCCCAGCCGGGTGCAACCCCCGCGACCGGCTTCATGCTCGGCGGCGACGTGGGGGTCAGCACCCCTCTCTACGGCACACATAAAGCTCATAAATGCACTCGGCTTTATGATAAATACGGAAGTTCGACCCCGACTTCACGCATCTGCCCGATAGGAGCCGCAGCCATGACTAACTCGCTCAGGCCGGAGACGCTCGCCCTCCATGGAGGACAGGCGCCGGACAGCGCCACCAACGCGCGCGCCGTGCCGATCTACCAGACCTCGTCCTACGTGTTCGACGACACCCAGCACGCGGCCGACCTGTTCGCACTCGCCGTGCCGGGAAACATCTACACCCGGATCATGAACCCGACCTGGGACGTGCTCGAGCAGCGGCTGGCAGCGCTTGAAGGCGGCGTAGCCGCCCTGGTGACGGCCTCGGGCCAGGCCGCGGTCACCTACTCGGTGCTGAACATCGCTCGGGCCGGCGAGAACATCATCTCCGTGTCGCAGCTCTACGGCGGCACGTACAACCTGTTCGCCCACACCCTCCCGCAATACGGGATCGAGGTGCGCTGGGCCGATGCCGATGATCCCAGCGCTGTGGCGCGCCTGGCCGACGACAAGACCCGGCTGGTCTTCGCCGAGACGGTCGGCAACCCCCGTCTCAATGTGCTCGACGTCGAGCAGTGGGCGGCCGCCGCTCACGCCCGCGGGCTGCCGCTGATCCTGGACAACACGGTGCCGACCCCCCTCGGCGCGCGGGTGTTCGAGCAGGGGGCCGACGTGGCCGTGCACTCGCTGACAAAGCTCATCGGCGGACACGGCACATCGATCGGCGGGGCGCTGGTCGACAGCGGGAACTTCGACTGGGCCGCCCACGGGGACCGGTTCTCCGGGCTGACGGCGCCCGACCCCTCCTACCACGGTGTGGTGTGGACCGACGCACTCGGTCCGGCCGCGTACGTCGGCCGGGCGCGGACGGTGCTGCTGCGCAATACGGGTGCCGCACTGTCGCCGTTCAACGCCTTCCTGTTCCTGCAGGGCATCGAGACCCTTCCTCTGCGGCTGGAGCGCCACAACGACAACGGGCTCGCCGTCGCCCGTCATCTCGAGAATCATCCCGAGGTCGATTGGGTCTACTACCCGGGTCTCGACTCGAGCCCGTACCGCGAGGTCGCCGACCGCGTGCTGCGCGGCGGCTACGGAGGGCTCGTCACCTTCGGTGTCCGCGGTGGTGCGTCGGCCGGCCGGGCGTTCATCGAGCACCTCGAGTTGTTCAGCCACCTGGCCAATATCGGCGACGCCAAGTCGCTGGCCATCCACAACGCGTCCACGACGCACTCGCAGCTGAGCGAGGCGGAGTTGGCCGCCGCCGGAGTGACCCAGGAGACGGTACGGCTGAGCGTCGGGCTCGAGCACATCGACGACATCGTCGAGGATCTCGACCGGGCGCTTGCGGTGACGCGCGCGCTCGCGGAGGCATGAGCCGAGGGAGCGTGAGTGCCGGCGGCCTTGGCCGCGTCGATACCCAGCGGCTCGTCCTGTTCGACCTGGACGAGCCGCTGCGGTTGGAATCCGGCGCCACGCTCGCTCCGGTGGAGGTCGCGTACGAAACCTACGGGCGGCTCGATGCCGATCGGGCCAACGTGGTGTTCGTCTGTCACGCCCTGACCGGCGACGCGCACGCCGCGGGCCACCACGGCGATCCTGATCGGCGCGGCTGGTGGGACAACCTGATCGGTCCCGGACGGCCGATCGACACCGAGCGCTTCTTCGTCATCTGCCCGAATCTGCTCGGCGGCTGCCAGGGGACGACCGGACCCGCGAGCGTCGACCCGAGCACGGAGCGGCCCTACGGCCTGAGCTTCCCCCTGTTCACCGTGAGGGATCTGACCCGCGTGCACCGGCGGCTGCTGGAGCGGCTGGGCATCGCTCACGTCCACACGGCAATCGGTGGATCGCTGGGTGGGATGCAGGCACTGCAATGGGCGATCGACCACCCGGCCCAGATCGAGCGGGCGGCGCTGGTCTGCTGCAGCGCGCGTCTGAGCGCGCAGAACATCGCCTTCTCGGCCGTCGCCCGGGCCGCCATCGTGGGGGATCCGGACTTCGCCGGATCCGCGTACACGGATCCTGAGCGGGAGCCGGTGCACGGACTGGCCGTGGCTCGCATGATGGCGCACATCACCTACCTATCCGAGGAATCGATGCGGCGCAAGTTCGACCGCGCCCGGCGCGACGACAGCGCTCCGATGAGCTTCGCCGACGACTTCGAGGTCGAGCACTATCTCACCCACCAGGGCCAGAGCTTCCTGCGGCGCTTCGACCCGCTGACCTACCTGTACCTCAGCCGCTGCATGGACTACTTCGAGCCGTTTGCGGAAACCGGCGCGGATGCGACAGCCCTCACGTCCCGCTTTCTGCTCATCTCCTTTGACACCGACTGGCGGTTCGGTAGCGAACACTCGGCGCACCTTGCCGCCGAGCTCCGGCGTCGCGGCGCGCACAGCGAGCACATCGAGATTCACTCGCCCTGGGGCCACGACTCCTTCCTCCTTCCTGTGCCCGAGTATCACCGCCTCGTCGCGCGATTCCTCGCCGCTCCGGCGGCTGACCGCAACGGCCGGCTGCTGGCGATCGGCTGACTGACGCGATTGAACTCCAATCAGCCCTTCGGCAGTGGCGGCGGCAGCGGCGGCCCCACGCCACGACCCATCGCGCAGAGACCCGCGACGAGGGCGCACAGCACGATCGAGTGGACCGTGAAGCTCCACCGGGTCGGCTGAGCTGATCTCAGCAGTGCCGCTGCGGCTGCGTGTTCCCGAGCGGAACGCACAGTCGCGCCGGCCTGGGCAGGCCACTCGAGGCGATCGTCCACCGTACGACCGCGCCGTCGTAGGCGTGGGCGGTGATGGTCACCTCGATCTGCTGGCCGGGCCGGAGCCGCACCGGCCCGGTCCCTAGAGCCGCTCGGATATCCACCGTCACGCCCGTCGGCCTCAGGATGCGGGTTGAGAACGGGCACCGCCTGCCCGCACAGCGGACGCGGACGACGGACGCCGTCGGCAGCCCGCGGGCGGTCAGCTTTCCGAGCACGAGCCCGCCATGTTGCCGGGACCAGCTTGCGGAGATCCGCGCCGGGTTGGGGAGGCCCAGCTGATGCAGGCCCCAGGGAGGATTCGCGTTGATGATGCGTCCGGGACGGCAACTCGCGACGAAGCTCGCGAAGCGGCTCGACGGGTGATGGGCGGTGATGGTGTAGACCCCTGAGGGCACGCCGGTCCAGACCACCCCGCCATCCTGTGAGGAGGCCTTCTGAGCGGGATCCGGGATGACGGCCGTGTTGAAGTAGACCGGGGCCGGGAGCGCGGGGGCGGCGGTCGCCGTCGCGCCGGCGACTCCGTGCGCTCCGTAGGCGATGAACGCCTGGAAGCTGAGGTCGCGCACGTTCCGGGTGCTGAAGGTGGAGACGATGGCGCAGGCGCGGGGATTGCCGCGCGCGTCGACCGGCACGTGCAGCAGCAAGACAAGACCGGAGTAGACCCCGTCCGCCGGGGTTTGGAAGTTGACGTTGGCCAGGTCCTGGCCGTCCGTGGTGAAGGTCTGGAGGTAGATCGTGTGGTAGCCCGTCGCGACGATGTAGGGCGTCACCCGGGCGTGGTCGGGCACGACCAGGTCATACGTCCCGTTGTGCCGCACGACCGCCTTCAGCTGCGGGAACTCGGCCACGCGGATCGTCGCCCCGGCGAGCAGAGTGGTGACGTTGTTGAACTCGTAGGCCGTGCCACGCAGGTGCACCGTCCGCGGCGCCTTCGAGGTGGCGCCGGATCCGGGCACCCCCAGCATCGAGGCGACCAGCATCGCAGCGAGCAGGACGGCGAACACCGGCAACCGGCGCCGGCGGCGTGGGGTGGACGAGGAGGTGCGCTGAGACCGCATCGGGCCCAGCGACCTTACGGCCGCGCTGAGGGCCGATCATCCGCAGGCGCCCACATCGCTTCCCGGGGGAACTACCGATGACGTGGGAGCCAGCGGGCCAATCCGGCTCGGGGCCGGGTAGCGTCTCTGGGGTGCGCTGGTCGGCGAGACGCATCACCACGCCGGCGAGGCTGCTTGCGGTGGTGCTGGCGTCGTTCGCTTCGCTGCTCGGGTGTGCGATCGCCGTTGGTGCGCTGCTCGGGCTGGCCGAGCGCCCGAACGGCTCAACCTCGTTCGACCAGTCGATCACCTCCTGGGTGGTCACGCACCGAGCTCACGGGTGGACGACGCTGGCCCGGTGGCTCTCCACGGTGGGGAGTCAGAAGGTCTTGGCCCCGCTGGCGGTGCTCGTCATCCTCGCGCTCCTCGTGCGCCGGCGCCGCGTGTCGGCGGCGTTCCTGTTCCTCGCCTGGGGTGGTGGGATCGTCCTTTACAGCATCGTCAAGCCGGTGGTCGACCGGCATCGCCCGCCGATGGACATCTGGCTGACGAGCGCGAGTGGGGCCTCGTTCCCCTCAGGCCACGCGACGCAGTCGGTGGCGGCGCTGCTCGGCCTGGCCATCGTCGGCGCATTGTGGGCACCGCGGGCTCGAGTGCCGCTCGCGGTGCTCGCCGCGGTCCTCACCGCCGGGATCGGCTGGTCGCGGGTGTACCTGGGGGTGCACTGGACGACCGACGTCGTCGCCGGATGGCTGCTCGGCGCGGCATGGGTTGGCGTGCTCATCGGACTGAAGCCGGCCGCCGAGAGGATCGGACTCGGTCCAGAGCGCGCCCCAGGCGGGGTGGGTCGAACGAGCGCACACGAGCGCTGAGAGGAGCGCATCGACCGCGCCTCGTGGGCGTCGATCACAGAGCGTGCAGCAGGAAGGCCAGGGCGGCGACGGCGGGGATGGCCACGAGGGTCAAGGCCACCGCTGCGGCCGCCACGACGGCCATCCGGGCCCTGCGGCCCCAGCGCCAGAGGCGAGTCCGGGCCACGAGCAGACCGGCGGACAGCCGGACTGCGGCCGGGGCGCCGCGCTGGGCGAGGAGCGCCGCGCCAACGCGCTGCTCCCAGCGGACGGTCATCGATGCCGCTTCCCGCCGCGCGCTCAGCTGGTACCACGGAAGCCGTCGGCTCCGCTCTCGCCAATACCCGAGCGACTGAATACCGTCGTCGAGATCGGGCGGCGCCTGCAGCTGGGTCAACAGCTGATCGTCGGTGGTCAGCAAGCCGTGTCGCATGTCATCCATTCTCGCAGACGGCGCACACACGTTCGGTCCGCCTCACCTGTTCGGGGTGATGTCCGCCCTCGCCGGTCGCGCCATCGTGCGGGAAGTCAAGGAAAGATCGAGATTCGGAGCATCTGATGGCGGACAAACGCCGTAAGCGCCTGGAGGAGTTCATCGCCCCGTTCCGGGTCACACCGGGCTCGACCGTGAAGCTCTCGAAGGATTACGACCCTGCCTTCAAGGCCGGGGTGAAGAAGAAGAAGGAAGGCAAAGCGTTGTTGGCCGAGGGCGTGCGTCTGCTCTCCGAGTACCAGGCTCGGCTGGCTGCTCAGGACACATGGGGGGTCCTCGTTGTCCTCCAGGCGCTCGACGCCGCCGGCAAGGACGGCACGATCCGTCACGTGATGAGCGGTGTCAACCCGCAGGGCGTCGCCGTCCACGGCTTCAAGGTCCCCTCGGCCGAGGAGCTCGATCATGACTTCCTCTGGCGCTACGCCCAGCGGCTTCCGGCCCGCGGCGAGATCGGCATCTTCAACCGCTCTCATTACGAGGAGGTGCTCGTGGTCCGGGTGCATCCCGAGAACCTCGACCGCCAGAAGCTCCCCGACGCGGCCAAGCGGGGGGATGTGTGGACGCGGCGGTACCGGGAGATCAACGATTGGGAGCGGTACCTGACCGACAACGGCATCCGCATCGTGAAGCTCTTCCTCAACCTGTCTCGGGAGGAACAGCGGGTCCGCTTCCTGCGGCGGCTGGACCTGCCCGATCACAACTGGAAGTTCTCCACCGGGGACGTCACCGAGCGCAAGCGCTGGGGCGACTATCAGGAGGCGTTCTCAGAGATGCTCTCGCACACGAGCACGGAGTGGGCGCCCTGGCACGTGATCCCAGCCGATCGCAAGTGGTTCGGCCGAATCAGTACCGCCTCGGTGCTCGTGCACACGCTGATGGACATCGACCCGCAGTTCCCGCGCGTCAGCAAACGCAAGCATCAGGAACTGCTCGAGGTCAAGCAGATGCTCGAGGCGCAGGCCCCCAAGGGCGCGGCGCCAGACCCGTTCGCGGAGGAGCAGCGAGAGGGGAGGGGCTGAGCGCCCGGGCGAGGCGTTCGGCGCTAGTCCGCGGGCTGGCCGAGGGTCGCTGAGATCTCCTTGATCGCCGCGCTCTCGGGCTCGCTGACCGCACCCCCGTCCTCGCGGTGGGCGTTGGCCACCTTGTCAGCGAGCATCAGAACGAAGTGCCGGTAGTCCACGACCTCCTGGGGCGTCGCCTTGCGCTCGAGCACTTCGATCGCGCTCCCCAGATGCTGCAGGCCGTGCTGCTTGAGCTCGTCCATCGAGCTGTAGCGCGTGTGGTCGATCTCGGGCTTCGCCGCGACGATCTCATCGAGGAGCTGGCTCGCGCCGTGCTGCTCGCGGGCCTCGGCGTACGCCTTCCCGATCGCAAACGTCTCGCGGAAGGTGCCACCGCGCTGCGCCATCGCCACGATGATCCCCGCGCTCGGCGGCCCGCCGAGTATCGCGTCCCACTCCTGCTCGGTGAAGTCGGCCTTTCCAGTCATCGACAGCTCCTTTGCTTTGCTTGCGCGGCGACAGTGCGAACACGTCAGGCGCAGAGCATCCCTGAAAGCCGGCCCCGGTGCCGGCCGGTTGGGGCCCTTGGCTAGATTGGTTCGACACGTCAGCGCTGAGGTTGGAGGCGGTATGCACGCGGTGGTAATGCACGAGACGGGAAGCCCGGATGTCCTGCGCTTGGAGGAGGTCGAGCGGCCTGAGCCCGGCGACGGGGAGGTATTGATCAGAGTCCTCGCCGCCTCAGTGAATCCGGTCGATTGGAAGTATCGTCAGGGGCTCGCGCCTAAGGATCTACCGGCGATCCTCGGCAGCGATGTGTCGGGCGTGGTCGAGGTCTCGCGGGCCGAGGCCTTTGCTGAGGGGGACGAGGTATTCGGCGTGGCGGTGAGCGGCGGCTATGCGGCGTTCGCGACAACCCCCGCCGGTCTGGTCGCGCGCAAACCCGCCGGCGTCAGCCATGCGCAGGCGGCTGGGATTCCCGTGGCCGGGCTCACCGCATGGCAGGCGCTGTTCGACCGGGGCGCGCTGCAACGCGGGCAGACGGGATTGATCGCCGGCGCTGCGGGCGGCGTGGGCCATTTTGCAGTTCAGTTTGCGGTGCACGCCGGCGCCCGCGTGATCGGGACCGGGTCCTCGCGCAACCGCGACTTCGTCCTCGGTCTCGGCGCGGGCGAGTACGTCGACTACACCGAGCAGGACGTCGCGGAGGCCGTCAGCGACGTCGACGTCGCCTTCGACACCGTCGGTGGCGAGACGACGCAGTCGCTCGTGGCCACCGTGCGCCAGGGAGGAATCATCGTCACCATCGCCGGGGCCCCACCGGAGGAGGCGGCGACAGCACGCGGAGTGCGCGCCGAGCTGCTCATCATGAGCCCGAGCTCGGGACAGCTCGCCGAGATTGCCGAGCTTGTGGCGGCCGGTGACGTGCGCGTCGAAATCGCTGAGACGCTTCCCCTCGCCGATGTTCGCCGCGCACACGAGCTCAGTGAGTCCGGGCACATCCGGGGAAAGATCATCCTCGCCGTCAGCAGCTAACTCGCCGCCACCCCGGCGTTCGGCCTCACAGCGCGGGCACGCGGCGGCTCGGATCGGCCTCGAACGCGTGCAGGCAGTGTTCGGAGCAGAAGCAGAACGTCTGTCCGTCAACGTTCATGGTGACGGCCTTGGCGCGGTCGACCTTCATCCCGCACACCGGGTCGGTCGCGCCCCGGCGAGCCGTGAGCCAGAACAGCGTCGCAAATACGGCCAGCCCGGCGAGGTTGAGGACCAGCTTGTAGTTGACCGCGATCGACCCGAAGATGTCGGTGCGGGTGGGGCGGGGGCCACTCGGGATGAGGCCGAGGGCGCTGAACGCAGCGTCGATGATGAGCGCCGCCGCAACCATGGTCACGAACATCAGGGCGGTGATGCGGACGGTGAACTCGGTCCCATAGTACTTGCGGTAGATCGCCAGGATGGGCAGGACGATGAGGTCGGCGAAGATGAAGGCCATCACGCCGGCGAAGCTGATGCCGCCGCTCCACAGCACGGCCGCCAGGGGCACGTTGCCGACCGAGCAGACGAAGCTCAGCACGGCGATGACGGGTCCTATGAACGCACCCCATACCGTCTGCACAAGCTGCGGAGAGCCGTTGAGGAAGAGGCTGTTGAAGACGTCGTTGCCGAGTTGGGCGACGAAGCCGGCGAGCAGGAAGCCGATGGTGATCTCCTTCCACAGCATCTGCCAGTCGCCGCGGAAGTTGTGGGCGACATCTGACCATGCGGAGGCACTCGTCAGCCGCTGGCGCCAGCTCATGCTCTCGCCGGCCGCGTGATGCTGGTGGCCGATGTCGGCCTGCCGGGCGTGCGCGCGGGCCTGCTCCTCAAGGCCGCGGGAGACGAAGGCGCGGAGCAGCAGCGCCATCAGGACGATCATCACGATGCCGCCGAGATACTCGGCCAACGTGAACTGCCAGCCGATGAGGACCCATGTCACCAGGCCGAGCTCCCACACCAGGTTGGTCGACGCGAACTGGAATGCCAGCGACGATGCCGCGGAGGCGCCCTTCTGGAACAGGCTCTTGGCGATCGCGATGGCCGCGTAGGAGCACGACGAGGACGCGGCTCCCAGGCCCGCCGCAACGGCGACCGGCCTCACGCCGCTCCCGGACATCGCGTTCTCGATGCGCTCGCGCGGGACCCACGCCTGCACGACGGCGGAGATGAAGAAGCCGAACACCAACGCCCACCACACCTCCCACCCCATCAGGAAGGCGTCGCGCACGGCATGCCAGATGACGTCGAGCACGGAGCTCATCGCCAGAACATATCAGATACCCCATGGGGGTATCTGATATGCTGTGCGCATGAGCCCTGAAGCCACATCCACACGCGGCTACTCGGCCTCCAAGGACCAGCTGCTCAAGCGCCTGCGCCGGATCGAGGGCCAGGTCGGCGGCATCCAGCGGATGGTCGACGACGATCGCTACTGCATCGACATCCTCACCCAGATATCAGCGGTCCAGGCGGCCCTGGACAAGGTCGCGCTCGGGCTGCTCGACGGCCACGCTCACCATTGCGTCATGGGCGCCGAGGACGACGAGCGTGACTCTAAGACCGAAGAGATGATGGCCGCGGTCGGGCGCCTCATGCGCCGCGGGTAGATCGAGCAGCTTGCCGTCGTAGCCAAGCCGGATGCCGGCAACGTACCCACAGCCTACGCCGCTAGCGGCGACGCCTCTAGCGGCGAGAGCCGCTGACGAGCTCGAGTCGCTGGCGTCTCCGCGACAGTCGTACTCGGCGAAGGCCCAGCGACCGAACGCGGGACCTTTGTCCCGTCACCTCGTCGTAGATCATGTACGCGACGGGCCCGTAAACCAGCACGAACAGCAGGATGCCGAATGCCGTGTCCATCTGCTTCCTCCTTTGGGTTTGCTTGGCAGGACCATATGGCGGCACCGCGCGCATCGCATCAGGAGGGGCACCTAGTTGTCTTGCAGCCAGGCGTGCTCCTAACACTTCGGCCGGGAGGCAGTCCAGCTGCCGCCTCGGCGCTTAGTCGGGCACTCTCCAGGACATCGCCCGCGCGGCGTCGAACGCCCGCTCCCGGATGAGTCGGGCTCCGGGTCTGGTGAGGCGAACTGCCGCGCAAGACGGTGATCGTGCTCACCGTTGATCGGGCAGTAGGTCCATCAGGCTAGATCCAGGGTCGGGGATGGTGGGCGGCGAGGTGCTGGGGGTGGCGGACCTCAGCAAGGACACCCCTCGCCGCCCGCCTCCCCGACGACTGACCGGCCTAATCGCGGTCCCTCGGGGACGATCTGTTGCGGTTCTCCCGCGCGGTTCAGCGTCCGAGCCAGGCGTTGATCAGGTCAGCCAGCTTCGCCGGCTCCTGGGCCATGAACGCGTGGCCGCAGCCATCAAAGACCTCGCGCCGAGAGCCGGCCAGCACCTCCGCGAGCAGATCGGTGTTGGCCGCCGGGATCACGACGTCCTCTGCGCCGGACGCGATCAGCGCGGGGGCGGTGATCGCCGCGAGGCGGTCACCAGCAGGCTCGGCGTGCCACACACCAATGGCCCCCTCCTGAGCATCGAGGGCCGCCGGGGACAACGCCGCCCGGGCCTGGGCGACAAGCTCGCCGAACTCCGCGTCGATGGCGCTGGCGAGCTCGGGCGGAAACAGGAGCGAGAGAATCCGCGTGGCCTGCTCGCGGGGCGTGCCATCGTGGTCGATCAAGCGGGCCCACGTCTCAGGATCGGCTCTCACCGCACCGAGGCCGCCGTGGTCGGTCGAGAGCAAGACGAGCCTGTCGACACGTTCGGGGACCCGCGCCGCAAGCTCCTGGGCGACGAAACCGCCCATCGACCAGCCGATCACACCGCCCCGCTCGATCTCGAGCGCGTCCATCAGTCTGATCACGTCGGTGGCCATGTCGCGCACCGTGAGCTCGCCCAGAACCGGCGGCGACTCCCCCATTCCCCGATTGTCCGGACACACGACCCGGGAGCCACTGCTAAGCCCTTGCACAAACGTCGGGTCCCAGTCGTCTTTCGTCGCCGCGTAGCCGTTGATGAGGACCACCGGATTCCCGGTGCCAAGCTCGCGAAATGCGATTCCATCCGACCGACTGGCATCCACCCACGCGATTCTATGATCGGCCCGCCGCTCGTACGGGTCATCGAACGCGACGCGATGGCCGCCTTTAGGAGGCGTTGGCCTGGTTGAGCACCGGGCATCCCGGCGTCAAACGGGCGGATGATGCTCCCCGGCGCTGAGACGTGCGTACAACCTGCACGTTCTTGCGCGATTCCAGCTCAAGTGGAACAATCTCGGACATGCCTCGGATCACCCTGATCGGCGCCGGCAGCGTTGAGTTCACCCGTGTCCTCCTCTCGGACCTGATCGATTTCCCCGAGCTCCAAGGTGCGACGATCGTCCTGCACGACATCGACGCCGAGCGCCTGGGCACGGCCGAACGGATTGCCCAGTCGATCAACCAGACCGCCGGTGCGCAGCTGCGCATCGAGGCCCATCTTGATCGCCGTGCGGCGCTCGACGGGGCGGACTTCGTCGTCAACGAGATCCAGGTCGGTGGGTTCAACGCCACCCTGCGCGACTTCGAGATCCCGGCTCGGTACGGTCTGCGCCAGACGATCGGCGACACCCTGGGGGTCGGCGGTGTGTTCCGCGGTCTGAGGACGATCCCCGTCTTGCTGGCTATCGCCAACGACATGGCCGAGCTCTGCCCGCGGGGCCTCCTGCTCAACTACGCCAACCCGATGGCCATGCTCCCGTGGGCGGTCTGGGAGGGCAGCAGCCACCCCCACGTGGTCGGGCTGTGTCATTCGGTGCAGAACACCCACGAGCAGCTGGCCGAGATGGTCGGAGTGCCGGTACAGGAGATCGACTTTCTCACCGCCGGCCTCAACCATCAGGCGTTCGTGCTGCGCTTTGAGCATCACGGCGAGGACCTCTACGGCCGCCTCGACGAGGCGATCGAGCGCGACCCCGATGGCCTGGGTCGGCGGGTGCGGATCGAGCTCTATCGGCGGCTCGGCTACTTCCCGACCGAGTCCAGCGAGCACAGCGCCGAGTACGTGCCATGGTTCATGCGTCACGACGACCAGCTCGAGCGCTACCGCATCCCGGTAGGCGAGTACCTGCGCCGCTCGCGTGAGAACCTCGAGGAATACGAGGACATCCGGCGTCGTCTGGCCGCCGGCGAAACGCTGCCCCTGACCCGCGAGGGCGAGCTGGCACCGCGGTACATCCACTCGCTGGTGACCGGCGAGCCCAGGCTCGAATACGGCAACGTCCGCAACGATGGCCTGATTGACGGTCTGCCGCCCGGCTGCTGCGTCGAGGTGCCCTGCCGGGTCGATGCCGAAGGGGTGCATCCACAGCGGATCGGGACGCTGCCCCCGCAATGCGCGGCCATGAACCGGACGTTCGTCAACGTTGCCGAGCTCACCGTTCGCGCTGTGCTCGAGGAGCGCCGCGACCACGTGTACCAGGCCGTGATGCTCGACCCGAACGCTGGCGCCACGCTCACCCTGGACGCGATCGGCTCGATGGTCGACGAGCTGATCGAGGCCCATGGAGAGCTGATGCCCGCCGGAATCCGGGCTCGGGTCGGGCGGCTCAGACGGCCGTAACAGCCACGCCGCGATCTTCCAGCGCGGCCACAGCGGCGCGGTCGGCGCCGTCGTCAGTGATCAGCTCGTCGATGTCGCCGAGCTTGCAGATGCGGGCGAAGGCCACCTTGCCGAGCTTGGAGCTGTCGGCCACGACGGTCACCCGGCTGGCGCGCATGATCAGTGCCCGGTTGGTGCCCGCCTCGATCTCGTGGTGGGTGGTGAGACCCGCGTCGGGGGAGATCCCGTCCACGGCGAGGAACACCATGTCGAGGTTCAATCCCTCGAGACTGGCCTCGGCGATTGGGCCGACCAGTTCGTAGGACTCGGCCCGAGCCACGCCTCCGGTCACCACCAGCTTGAGGTTCGGCCGCACGGCGATTTCGGAGGCGATGTTGAGGGCGTTCGTGACCACGGTGAGGCGAGGCCGGTCGACCAACGCCCGCGCCACCTCGGTGGTCGTGGTTCCTCCGGTCAGGCCGATCGCCCAGCCGTCGCGCACACGGGTGGCCGCCTCGCGTGCGATCCGGAGCTTCTGCTCTGGCTGCCGGGTGCTCTTGTAGCGCAGCGGCAGCTCGTAGAGCACGCCCTGCGGTATGGCGCCTCCGTGGATGCGGCCGAGCAGCCGCTGGTCCTCGAGCAGGCGCAGATCACGGCGCACCGTGGCCGCCGAGACCTCGAGCGCGCGGGCGATCTCGACCACGTTGACGCTGCCGTCGAGCGAGAGCCGCTCCATGATCGCGCCGAGGCGCTCCGCCTGCTGCATGAGCGAAAGTCTACGTGCGCGGGGGCAATCGAGCAAAATCTACGGCACGAGCTGTTGCATTCTGTTCGGGTTGGACATATCTTCCTCATAAATGAGCGTCACGGCGTCGGAGATCGGAAGCCAACCTGCGATGTGGCAGCGCGCCGCCGAGCTCCTGCCCTCGGTCAGCGCCAAGCTCCCGGCTGCGGGCGAACGGTTGGCGGTGATCGGCTGCGGCACGTCCTACTTCATCGCCCAGGCCGTCGCCCACCTGCGTGAGGCAGCCGGCCTCGGCGAAACGGATGCGTTCGTGGCTTCCGAAACGCCGACCTCGCGGCGTTACGACCGGGTGATCGCTCTGTCGCGGTCCGGGACGACCACGGAGGTCGTACGCACCCTCGCCGCGCTGATCCCCGGGACGGCCACAGTGGCCATCTCAGCCGTGGACGGGAGTCCGGTGGTGCGGGGCGCGACCGACGCGGTGCTGTTGGACTTCGCAGACGAAATCTCGATCGTGCAGACCCGGTTTGCCACCACGGCGCTGGCGCTGTTGCGCGCTCACTTCGGAGCCGATCTCGATCCGGTCACCGCCGACGCCCGCGCCGCGCTCGCCCAACCGCTGCCTGTCGACCCATCGGAGTTCGAGCAGGTCGTCATCCTCGGCCACGGCTGGACGATCGGCCTGGCTGCCGAGGCGGCGCTGAAGTTCCGGGAAGCCGGCCGGGCCTGGTCTGAGTCCTATCCTGCGATGGAATACCGCCACGGCCCAATCAGCGTCGCCGGGCCGGCAACCCTGGTGTGGTTCCTGGGGCAGGCCCAGTCCGAACTGGTCGCGGACATCCGGTCCACCGGAGCGACGGTGGTGCAAAGCGAGATCGATCCGATGGCCGAGCTGGTCAACCTGCAGCGGGCCGCAGTGGCACTCGCCGAAGTTCGAGGTCTCGACCCCGACCGCCCCCAGCACCTGACGAGGTCCGTCGTCCTGCGCTGAGGACCCATGGAGGAAACGATGAAATCCCTCACCCTCACCCTCACCCTCACCCTGATCCTGATCGCAGCGGCCCTGGCGGTGAGCGCCTGCGGTGGATCGGGCAGCAGCTCGACCTCGTCCGACCACGGTCACGTGAACATCGTGATGTGGGAGGGGTACACAGAGACCGAGGCCGTGGCGATCAAGAACCTGGTGGGCGAGTTCAACGCCACCCACCCAAACATCACCGTCTCGGTGCAGTCCTACGGCAACTCCGACTACGCGCTGCAGAAGGTCCTGGCCGCAATCGCCGGTGGCAAGCCCCCCGACATCTCCTATCTATACGGCTCGTGGGCGCCCAACATCGCCACCAACCCCGGCGTTGTCAGTCTCAACTCCAGGATTGCCGCCGATCCGAGCTTCAACTGGAACGATTTCTGGAGCGTCGGACGCCAGGTGGCCACGGTCAACGGCAAGATCGTGGGCGTCCCTGCGCTGGTCGACAACCTCGCCCTCGTCTACAACAAGAAGCTGTTTGCTCAGGCCGGCCTCTCAGCCCCCACTGCGAACTGGACGTGGACGGACTTCGAGAACGCGGCTGTGAAGCTCACCGACCCGGCCAAGAAGCAGTTCGGCTGGGCCTACGTCAACGACGCCAGCGAGGACACCGTGTGGCGTTACTGGGCGCTGCTCTGGCAGGCCGGCGGCTCGATTCTCTCGCCCGACGGCAAGCACGCGGCGTTCGACTCGCCTGCCGGGGTCAAGGCGCTGACTCTGCTGCAGACGCTGGCCCAGCGCAATTCGATATACCTCGACAACGGCAGTGGAAACTATCTCCCGGTGTTCAACTCCGGACACATCGGCATGCTTTGGACCGGTCCATGGGACCTGTCGCAAATCACCGCCGCCAAGGTTTCCTACGGCGTCCAAATCCTCCCCGCCGATCTCAACCACCAGACCATCTCGGGCCCCGACAACTGGGTCGTGTTCAACAACGGCTCGGCCCGCACGCAGGCGGCCTGGCAGTTCCTGAAGTGGCTCACCTCGCCGGCCATCGACCTGAAATGGGCGGAGATGACCGGGGATCTGCCGATTCGCGCCTCGGTGAGCCGGCTGCCTGGCTACCAGCAGTTCGTCAACAAGTACCCGGGCATCGCGCTGTGGGTCAAGAACCTGGGCAACGCCACGCAGGCTCGGCCGGTCACCACCACCTACCCGAAGATCTCCACCGCCATCGGGCAGGCCGTCCAAGCCGTCCTGCTCGGCAAGGCCCAACCGCAACAAGCCCTCCAGCAGGCCGCCCAGCAGGTCAACAGCGTGCTCGCTGCACCGGGATAAGCAGGCCGGCGACGTCCGATGAGCGTGCCCGCAAGCACAGCCCGGTCCGTCGGCAACGAGCGTCCCGGTCTGCTGACGCGGCTGGCTCGCTCAGAGAATGTGGCCGGGTGGGCCTTCGTGGCTCCGGCTGTGATCCTGATCGCGGTCTTTGCGCTGATCCCGATTGGCTGGTCGCTACTGCTCTCGCTCCAGGCCAACAACCTGATCGCCCCCGCTCACTATGTCGGGCTGGCTAACTACCGGGCGCTGGCCAAGGATCCCCAGTTTCGCTCGGCGATCGGCCACACGTTGCTCTACACCGTCGTGTTCGTGCCGATCTCGGTGTTCGGCGCGCTAGGTCTCGCGGTCGCGCTGAACCGACGGATCCGCGGCATCCGCTTCTACCGGCTCGCCGTGTTCGTGCCGCTGGTGACCTCGACGGTGGCCACCGGGATCATCTTCCTGTGGCTACTTGACCCGACCTTCGGTCTGGTCAACTACCTCCTGCACGTGGTCGGCTTGCCCCAGCAGCAGTTCCTCCAGGATCCGAACCAGGCCCTCTGGTGCATCGTGGCGATGACCGTGTGGGGCTGGCTCGGCTTCGACGTGATCATCTACCTGGCCGCCCTGCAGGGCATTCCGGCCGACCTGCTGGAAGCCGCCGAGATGGACGGCGCCAGCCGCTTCAGTACGTTTCGCAGCATCGTCGTCCCGCTACTCGGACCGGCGACGCTGTTCCTCGTCGTGTGGTCGACAATCAACGCCCTGCAGCTGTTCGACGAGATCTACGTGACCACGCGCGGCGGCCCGCTCGGATCGACGACGGTCATCGTCTACTACCTGTACCAGCAGGCCTTCCAGTTCTTCAACGGCGGCTACGGAGCGGCGATCGCCTACGTGCTGTTCGTGGCGATCCTGATCGTCACCGTGGTGCAGCTGTGGATCGGGCGCCGCCGCGTCTACTACAGCTCGTGAGGAGGCCGGGATCGCCGTCGAGCCGGTAGCCACCGTCGATCGGTTCCCGCCGCTGCGCGACACGCCGGGCCGGGCACGCCGGCGCCTGCCCTTCAGCCCGTGGCATCTGTTCCTGGCCCCGGTGGCCGCGATCATGCTCGTCCCGCTCGTCTGGATGGTGATCCTGTCGCTAGAGACCAAACCGGAGGCGAGCAGCTTCCCACCCGTGCTGCTCCCCTCGGGGCTGCATTTCGGCAATTACCCGGCGACGTGGCACGCCGTGCCGTTCGGTCACTTCTTCATCAACAGCGCCCTGTATTCGCTGGCCACCGTGGCCGGGAACCTCGTGTTCTGCAGCCTGGCCGCGTACGCCTTCGCGCGGATCCGGTTCTTCGGTCGCAACGTGCTGTTCGTGGTGCTGCTGGCAACGCTGATGGTGCCCTTCCAGGTCCTGCTGATCCCGACGTTCTTGATCGTCAAGAAGCTTGGCATGGTCGACACCGTCGGCGGGCTGATCATGCCCAACCTGTGCAGCGCCTTCGGGATCTTTCTGTTGCGCCAGTTCTTCCGCACGCTGCCGATCGAGCTCGAGGAGGCGGCGCGGATCGACGGCACCTCACGCCTCGGGATCCTCGTCAAGATTGTCCTGCCGCTCTCGATGCCGGCGCTGGCCACGCTGGCCATCATCCAGTTCCTGTGGTCCTGGAATGACTTCCTGTGGCCGCTGATCATCATCGGCACCGCCAGCCACGCGCCCCTGCAGCTCGGACTTTCTACGCTCCAGGGCGCCCACGGCACCGAGTGGAACCTTCTCATGGCCGGCACCGTGATGAGCCAGATCCCAATGCTGGCAGTGTTCCTGCTCGCCCAGCGCTGGTTCATCCGCTCGATCGCGTTCACCGGGATCAAGTGATGCCTGGGGTCACGCTCGAACAGGTGACGAAGACGTTCCCCGGTGGCACGGTGGCCGTGGACGGACTGTCGCTGGAGATCGCCGACGGCGAGTTCATGATCCTGGTCGGCTCCTCGGGCTGCGGGAAGACCACCGCGCTGCGCATGATCGCTGGCCTGGAGACGCCAAGCTCGGGCACAATCCGGATTGGCGACCGTGTTGTCAACGACGTCCCGGCCCGCGACCGTGACATCGCGATGGTCTTTCAGAACTACGCGCTCTACCCGCACATGACGGTGGCGCGCAACCTCGCCTACCCGCTGCGCCAGCGCCGGATGCCCAAGCGCGAGATCGCTCGACGGGTCCACGAGGTCGCCGAGATGCTCGGCCTGGCGGGATTGCTGCGGCGGCGGCCGGCTCAACTCTCGGGCGGGCAGCGCCAACGGGTGGCGATGGGCCGAGCGCTGGTTCGCGAACCGGAGGTCTTCCTGCTCGATGAGCCGCTCTCAAACCTCGACGCAAAGCTCCGCGTCCAAATGCGTGCCGCGCTCAAGCGCCTACACGCCCGCCTCGACGTAACCACCGTCTACGTCACTCACGACCAGGTCGAGGCGATGACCCTCGGCGACCGGATCGCCGTCCTCGCCGACGGATGCCTCCAGCAACTCGGGCCGCCCCAGGAGGTCTACGACCGGCCGGACAACATGTTCGTCGCCGGGTTCATCGGCAGCCCGCCGATGAACCTGCTCCGAGGCCGGGTCCGCGGCGGCCGCGTCAGCGCCGGGGACTTTGCCTTTGAGCGTGCTGGCCTGGCGGATCGCGAGCTGATCGTGGGCGTGCGGCCGGAGTCGCTGCACCCTGCCGTGGACGGGATGCCGTGCCTGGACTTCCACGTCTCGGTGGTCGAGCCGATGGGCGACGAGGTGATCGTCCACGGATCGGTCGCTGCCGAGCTGGCCAACGACACCCCCGAGGAGGGCGAGTCGTTGCTGCTGGCCAGCAACGGCGACCGTGCCGCGGCGGTGGCGCGGCTGGCGCCACGGGATCGCCCCGCTGAGGGCAGCGTGATCCGTCTCGGCGCCGACCCAGCCGAGGTGCATCTGTTCGATGCGAACTCAGGGCAGGCAATCCGGTGAACAATGGCATCGGGCGAGTCCATGCGTGGAGTCGGATCGCCCCGGCCATCGCGGTGGCCGCCCTCGCCGGGCTGCTGGCCGCCACGCCGGCCGGGGCGCGGGGGTACAAGCGACCTCCGGCTGGACAGAACCAGTGGTACTGGGAGATCGGACCCCCCGCGCCGGGGCTGGCTGGCCTGCCGAGGATCAGCGCCCCCTATCCCAAGCCGGGGTCAGCCACCATCTGGGACACCGACCTGTTCCAGGATTCCAACCGTGCGGGAGCTGGCATCCCCACCGGGCGCTCGCCGGTGGTGGCGGCGCTGCACCGATTCGGCAAGTACAGCATCTGCTACGTCGAGGTGGGCGCTTACCAGGCCGGTTTCCCCGACGACGCGAACTTCGCCCCCGCCGACTACGGCCACGCTGCCCACCGCTACGGGATGCAGGGGTACCCCGACGAGTGGTGGTTCAACATTGCCGGCTTTCGCGATTACGTGGCCGGGCACCCCTCGACGCTGAGCGGCGCGGCCGTCGACATCGCGGCGGCGTTGGACAAGCGCTTCGGCTGGTGCCGGCGCGAGGGACACGATGCGGTCGAGCCAGACGACCTCGACGGGTACACCAACCGCGGCGACACCGGCAGGCCGGGTGGCGGCTGGCACCTGACCCGATCCGACTCGGCCGGCTTCGAGCGCTGGCTGGCCTTCGACGCCCACGCCCACGGGCTCGCCGTGTTCCAGAAGAACGATCCGGCCAACGCCACAGCCAACGTCAAGCGCTTCGACGGGATGATCATCGAGGAGTGCAACCACTACCGCGACCCGTGCGCCGGCTTGGGCGGCGACGCGACGCCATACCTCCGCGCGGGCAAGCCCGTACTCAACGCCGAGTACACCCAAGACGGCGAGACGACCGCCAGGTTCTGCGCAGGCGACCTCGCCGCGGGGATCACCGGCGCGCTGTTCGATGTCGACCTCGGCGGCAAAACCTACCGGCCGTGCGCCCCCGCGGGTCGTGCCGGACGCTGACCTCGACCTGCTCGTCCTCGGGGACTGCAACCCCGACCTGATCCTCCGCGGGGGCTCGGTGGAGCCGGCCTTCGGGCAGGCCGAGCGAGTGGTCGATTCGGCCGATCTCACGATCGGCGGCTCGGGGGCGATAACCGCCTGTGGCGCGGCCCGGCTTGGGCTGCGGACCGCGATTGCTGGGGTGCTCGGCGATGATGAGTTCGGTCGCTACATGGTCCAGTCGCTGCGCGAGCGAAACGTCGAGACCGCCGGGCTCGTCGTCGACCCGGCCGCCCGCACCGGCCTCAGCGTGATTCTGTCCCGCGATCAGGACCGGGCGATCCTGACCTTCCCGGGAGCGGTCGCGGCGCTCGAACCCCGGGCCGTCGACCCCGCCCTGCTCGCGCGGGCCCGCCACGTTCATGTCGCCTCGTTCTTCCTGCAGACCGCGCTGACCCCGGGCCTCGGCACGGTGCTGGCCGAGGTCCGCCGTCGCGGCGGCTCGACCTCGGTGGATCCCAACTGGGACCCGAGCGAGCGCTGGGACGGGGGCCTGCGGGAGTTGCTTCCAGAAGTCGACGTCTTACTGCCCAATCGCGTCGAAGCGGTCCGGATCGCCGGTGGCGGCGATCCGTGCGAAGCGGCGCAACGGCTCGCCGCCAGCGGACCACTCGTCGCCGTCAAGCTCGGGGCCGACGGAGCGCTCGCCGCCCGGGCCGGGGTCGATCCGGTGAGCGTCCGGGCCCCGGTCATCGGTGCGGCGGTCGACGCCGTGGGCGCGGGAGACTCATTCGACGCCGGTGTGCTCGCCGCACTGCTCGACGGCCAGTCGGTGGAGCGGGCCCTCGCGCTCGGGTGCGCCTGCGGTGCGCTGTCCACCCGGGCCACCGGTGGGACTCCCGCCCAGCCGACGCTTGCCGAGGCGTTCCGCGCTCTCGGGGAGGTCGAGGGGACCGCGTGATCGTCTGCGTGGCGGGGAACCCGTCGGTCGACCGGCTGATCGAGGTCGAGGCGCTGGCGGCCGGTGAGATCCACCGCCCAAGCTCGCTCGTGGTCCTGCCCGGCGGCAAGGGCCTGCACGTCGCCCGGGTGAGCGCGGTGCTCGGTTCCCCCGCGACTGCCACCGGGATCCTGGCCGGTCACGCCGGCCGCTGGATCAGCGAGGCGCTGACCCGCGAGGGCGTGCTGGCACGGTTCGCCTGGGGCCCCGGCGAGACCCGCTCGTGCCTGTCGGTGGCCGACCGGGCCACCAGTGTTCTCACCGAGTTCTACGAGCCCGGCACGCCCGGCACCGCCCAGGCCTGGTCGGATCTGGTGGGAATCGTCGCGTCGCTGCTGAACTCCGCCCGGTGGCTGGCGCTGTGCGGATCGCTGCCGCCCGAGACGCCGGTCGAGGGCTACGCCCAGCTAATCGCCCGGGCTGCCGCGGCCGGCGTGCCTGCTGTGGTCGACTCGCGGGGACTGTGGCTGGCGGCGGCCTTGGAGGCCGGGCCGGCGCTGGTCAAGATCAACGCCTACGAAGCTTCGGAGCTCCTCGAGGAGCCCGTGGCCGACCGTGACCGCGCGCTGGCGGCGGCGCGGACGATCCGGGACCGGGCCGGCGGCGACGGTCACGCGGTGGCGATCACGCTCGGCGAAGCGGGGATGGTGATGGTCGATCCCGACGGGCGGGCAATCACCGGTTCGAGCTCCGCTCGCGGCCGCTACCCGGTGGGCAGCGGCGACGCGTTTCTGGCCGGCATGGTGGTGGCGCTGGCCGACGGGAAAGCGTGGGCGGCCGCAGCTGCGGCCGGGCTCGGAGCGGGTGCCGCCAACGCCGAGGTTGCCGGTGCGGGGCGTCTTGATCCCGCCCGTGCTCGCGAGCTGGCGGCGATGGCCGACGTGGCTGAGCTCGTGGGGTGAGGGCGGGGGCGCGCGCTGTCTCCGGGCAGAGGGGTGATCGTCACTGTCGAGGCGTTCTCGATGCGCGATGCAACGATCGCCGGGGCCGTCACGCCGAAGGCCGGGCGCTGGACGATGGAGCTCGGTCCGGGCGTCTATCTCGTGCTGACCGAGGTCTCGGACTCGGTGCACGGCCGGACCTACGTGGCGAAGCGCCAGCTCATGCGCGTGCGCGGGGTCGTACATGCTCGCGCGGTGACGGCCGCCGCGATCGGGAATGGCGTGATCGCGGTGCGCGACATGCCGCTCGAGGTGACGCCCGATACCGGGCTGCTGCCGGGCGGTCGCGCCAACTCGCAGATCGACCGGGGGCGTTCGAGGCGTGCCGTCGCCGCGGGGGCAAGGTCGTGGCGGGGAGCAAGACGGCGCTCGATGGGATCGCGACCGAGCAGAGGCTTTCCGACGAGGGCCGCACGGCCTACAAAATCGAGGTCAATCCGGTCAAGCCGGACTTCGTGATCGGCGGCAAGGTGTCGCTCAACGGAACCGGCGCCGTCGTTGCCGACGTCACGATCAGGGACGGTAGGACGGGTGGGATCGTGAAGCGCATCACCGCCCGCGACGACGTCTTGACGTTTGACGACCTCGACGGATTCCTCGAGCGGATCGGTGAGCAGATCGCCGGCCTCGACTGCGGCCCGAAGGCCAAGCCCAAGCCGAAGCCCGGCGGTAATGTGCTTGGGTTCCGGATCGAGTACTCGGGCAGCTACACGGACGACTTCCAGGACAACCCGGCAGCGGGCGAGTCCAAGCCGCGCATCTCCAGCACACGGACATCAAGTGGGACGAGGTCCTCAGCGAGCGCATCTCGTCGAGTGGGCAGGTCAGCGAGACGCCGATGCGTCTTACCCTGAGCGGCACTGCGCTGGTCGAAAACAATCCCCCGGGCGGCTCGAGTCAGTTCCAGTGCACCCTCGGGCCCGGACGGATCCCGGTCAAGCCGGGCGGCTTCATCGATCTCGTGCCGACCGCCCGTCCGGGCCCGTCATCGACCCTGACCGAGTTCGAAACGCTGAAGGCTTGGGCGAGCATCCCGCTGTCGGCCGCGAGCGGAATCGTGGGGTACAAATCTGGTCCGCCTGCATGTCAGTCCACAGACCTCAGCCCGTTCCTGTCCCGAAGTGCTGGCGCGCCGCTACCGAACGCGTGGAACAACGTCGCGCTGGCGCAGGTCAACGGCAGGTGGCGAACCCCGATCAGCAAATCGGAGGGCGCCGACTTCACCCTCACTGGCGACCAGGGCGCCCGGGATGTCGTCTCGGTCCGAGCCCGGCTCCGAGTGGACACCTCGGGCGCGTTGCCAAGGCGTTAGCGCGCTAGTTGAGCGGGCGCCACCGCGGGCGAGAGCGCGAGCGAGCACGTGTTCACGCGGCCCTGGACGCGCAGCTGGCGCTCGGAGGTGAATCTGCCGGCGATCGTCGCGCGAGGGACGCTGTCGAGTTGGCGGATGACGTCGCCCTGGGCGATCACCTCGTTGCGCATCCGCGTGAAGTCGATCGCATTTGGAGCCGAAGGACGGTGCCCACAGCGACCACAGGCCGGTGATGGTGGCGATCGACGGGATGAGAGGTTGATTGAGGAAGGTCCCGATGCCGCAGTAGGAGCCGTCGCGCGCGCGGCTGCGGCCGCGCAGCGTGGCGAAGATGTTCCGCGTCCTGGTTCTCTCTGTCTCCCGCGGTCAGCAGGCGTGTTCTCGTTCATCTCGATTGCCGGTTGACTGGATGGAATGGCACCCGGTTGGGCTTCCCTACTGGATGTGCAGGCGCGTGCTCGGGGTGCGAGGCGGTTGCTGGCCGGCGGAGTCGGTGACGAGGACGAAGGCTCGGTAGTCGCCGCGCGGCAGCGGGCGGGGCGGCCGCAGCGACCATTGCGTGGTCCCGCTGGCCGGCAGGAACGATGTCGGCCGCGCGCAGCTCGGTGCGGCGATGAAGCGCCCCGCGGGTGTCATCTGCGAGCACCGCCGGCCGCTGGTTCGGACGAGCGCGACTGCGACCTGGGTGAGACCGTGGTCGTCGGACGCGGTGCCGCGCAGCCTGACGAGCCTGCCGCCGCGTAGGACCACCCCGGTGAACCTCGCGTCGGGCGGCCGGTCGATCGTCGGCCTGGTCTTCGGCGCCGGCTGCCGAGCGGGCACCGGCTGCGGGCCGATCGGCGCCGCGTTCTGGATCTTCAGTCCGATGATCGGCACGCCGTCGCTCCAGGTCCCGATGTATCGGTGCTCGGGCGTGTCCCCCAGGGCATACCGGCAGTTGACCGTGGCGTAGGCGCAGCTGCGGAGGGCATCGAACACCTTCCAGCAGAAGCCCCAGTCATACGCGTTCGGGGGGTCATAGCTGGCGCCCGGCTGTGAGCCGGCGGCGCATACGCCGTGGATGGCGGCAAGCGCCGGAGCGCCGTGGGCGTCGCGAGAGGTGAGCACGAGGTTCTTGTTCTTTGCCGGCACCGAGGTCAGCTTCGGGAAGACGGCGTTGCAGCTGCCCGCCACTCCGCCCTGGCTGGGCTCGCTGAAGACGCCCTCGGCGCCTGCGTGGCACTCGACCAGCGTCGAGGATGGGATCCCAGCCAGCGAGTCGTCGAGCGCCGGCTCACCGAGCCCGGTGAGCGCGCCGTCGTGCGGGTCGTCGAGGAAGACCGCTCGGGGCTTGGGAAGCCCCAGTTTCTGATAGCGGTTGGTGAGGTTGGCGGTGATGATGCCTCCGAACGAGAACCCGAAGTAGCTCGTCCGCTCAAGCTGCGGCTGCACCCGGCTCGGGTGGTTCTTCAGGAACGCAAGAGCGCCTCGGATGCCGGCCGCCTCCGAGGACATGCACGGCTCGATGTTGAAAGGTCCCGGACACGGCGTCGCGATCCCGGTCTGCCACCGCGTGTAGATGACGACGTTGCCCATCCCCACGGTGTGCCGGATAAGCGCCGACATCGTCCCGTACCCGGAATACTCGCCGTAGCCATGCGTCACGATCACGAGTGGCGCCGAGACCGGCTGGGGCCTCGTCGGCTCGAAGACGTACCAGGCGACGGCCCCGCTGCCGCCGGCGGTCACGCGGACGCCGGCGTGGGCGTACGCGCTGCCGCCCGGCCCCGATACCGGTTGACTCGGCTGCGTGACGGTTGCACGCGCCTGGGCGACCACGGCGCCCAACGTCAGGGCGCCGAGTACCGCAACGAATACAACCCGCAAGATGCTACGCGCGCGCGCCCATGACACAACCATTTCTCTCCTCATCCAGCTACGGACCAGGACCTTCGTCACGCCTCCACGATCGCGGTCCACCGAGCCGGCGTCATCCGTGGGACCCCCGGGAACAGGTCCGGCGAACTACGGGCCGTTCTGCTGTCCGCCGCCGGCGCTCATCATCGGGCTCGGCTTGCGGTCACCGCTCCTGCCGACCAGCATCGCGTGACCTCCCGTGCGGGCCCCGGCTGGGGCATACAGCCCGGAATCGAACCCTCGACCTTCTGCATGGCAAGCCCACAACGGCTGCTGCAGGTCTGCTGCCTCCTATGGCCTAACCGCCGAATCTATTGGGATCCCGAAAGAAACAGCACCGTCGGATCTTGCTCTGCTGCCTTCCTGCTGCGACCTCTTGCGCGGATAGAGAGTATCCCGAGGCTTGAGCCGCCTACGGCAGAGTGCCGGATCTACCCCGGCTCCCGAGTGTAGGGTCAAAGTGCCCTATGCCCGGGTGGCGAGGAGGAACTGCTCGCTGTTCGTTGTCGCGAGGGCTGTGGCGAGTTGGTTTCGGGAGTGAAATGCTGTGTTTTTTTGGTGGGAGTGGCTGAGGTGCGGCTCGACTGTTTTGGTGGTCATGAATAGGGCTCGGGCGATTTCGGCGGTGGTTTGTCCTTCGGCGGCCAGGATGATGCCTAGCGAGCGGGGCTGCGCAAAGCTGCGGGCCTGATCGACTTCGTCGCTGGCGAGTTGCCTGGCGCGCTCACGCTCCTCCGGCTGCGGGAGGGCGGCCGCAGGGGTGGAGCGCCGCGCTCGGGTTCTGGACGGGCCAGCGATCCAACCATCCGCCGGCCGCGAGCAGGCCGCTGACCGCGTCGCCGGGTCTTCCTTGCGCGATCGCCAGGCGTCCTCGCGCCGCGATCACGGGCTGGAGCATGAGGTGATCGGCCTGGGGATCAGACGGATCCTCGTCGACGACCTCGGCGGCCTCGGCGAGCTGGCCGCGCTCGATCAGGATGTTGACCAAGACGGCGGTGACGTCGCCGGGCGCGAAGTTCATCGCCGCGCGCGCGTGAGCCTCGGCGGAGGGGAGGTCGATGACATCAATGCCCCCGTGGTGGCGAAGCAGGGAACGTTCTACCAAGCCTGGGTGGAGCGGATCACGAGCCGCTCGGGCTAATGGTCTTCCTCGGATTCACGAGCTACGACCAATCGCGCCGGCTCCGCGGGAACCTCACGGCTCAGGAGCTTGCGGTACCAGAGGACGTCTGTTCCTGATGGGAAGTTCTCGACTCTGCCCACCAGTTCGTAGCCGTTTCGCTCATAGAGGCCGCGAGCCTGAAAGTCGTAGGTGAAGTGGACGGTCTGTGAGCATCCGCGCGCCGCTGCCTCGGTCTCGGCGGCGGCGATCAGCCGCGTCGCGAGGCCGCGCCCTCGGAGGCTTGGCTTTACCCAGAGGCTCTGTAGCTCGCAGCAGTCGCCCCAGGTCCATCCGCTGATGCCGGCCACGACCCTGCCGACGTCGCGCACGAAGATCGCCAGCTCGACCTCGTCACTGAGTCCCATGGCGGCGGACGCCTCACGACGGATCTGCGTTTCGAGGACCTCGATGTCGAGAGGATCCGGATTGTCCTCGACGTGGAACTCCACCGCGATCGGCTCGTCAGGCGGCGAGCTGCTCGATCAGTGAGACGTCGTCGAAGTACGTCCGGAACGACCGGATCTTCCCGTCGCGGAAGTCGGCCACCGTGGCGCCGGCCAACTGGATCCGCCGTCCCGTCGCTTCCAACACCGCATCCTCGCCGAGCACGAGCGGCCCGGTGTGATCGGCTTCGATCACCCATTCCGCGAACGCCTTATTGCCCACTTCGTCGAGTCCCCGGAACATGATGACGACGTTGGAGAACGCCGTTTCACGTTGGGCGGCGAGCTCGGCGACGGCCGTCAGCCCTGACACGCTCACGTACGGCGACCATCCGACGACGTCGTCGGTGAACAGGGTGCCGGGATCGACCGATGCCACGCCGGCCTCGGCTTCGAGCGCCTTCAGCAGCACGTCCTTGCGCGATTCACTCATTGCAGCCTCCTGTTCCCGTCGTAACGATCTGTTCGATGTCTTCTGAGGATCCGAGCCGCGTTTAGGACCCGAGGATCTTCGCCTTGGCCGCCGCGAACTCGTCGTCGGTCAGCGCCCCCGAGTCGTGCAACTGTGCGAGGTGCTCGAGCTCGTCGGCCGGGTCCGCCGGAGGCGGCGCCGGTTGCGCTTGGTCCTGTTGGTCCTCAGCAGGCGCCTGCTCGGGCTGCTGCTCCTCCTCATCGCTACCTGCTCGATGGTGAGCAATCGCTCCTCCGGCGATCCCTCCGGCGATGAGCGCCCGGCGCCGTGTCCGTCGCCTGAATCCCATGGAGAACTCCTTCCCGTTCGTTCGGCCGACCACAACCTGGCTGCCGGTGTCCGAACCGAGGATACCGGCGAGCGACCCTATAGTACGCACGTGCGGACGCCGATCAGGAACCCGCCGGACCCGATGTACGCGGAGATCGAGGTGCACCGGACGATGATCTGCGACCGCGTTCGCACCGAGGCCTTCCGGCGTGCGATCAACTCGGTGGTGCGCCCCGGGGACATCGTTCTCGACGTCGGGGCGGGAAGCGGCATCCTGAGCATGTTCGCGGCGCGAGCAGGAGCCGCGCGCGTCTACGCGGTGGAGCGGACGACGGTCGCCGTCCTGGCGCAGCAGCTGGCCGCCGCGAACGGGGTTGGGGAGATCGTCCAGGTGATCCACGGCGACGTCATGGACGTCGAGCTTCCGGAACGTGTCGACCTGATCGTCTCGGAGTGGCTCGGAGGGTTCGGGATCGACGAAGGGATGCTGGCTCCGGTCATCGCCGCCCGTGACCGCTGGCTCAAGCCGGGCGGAGTCATGGTCCCCCGCTCGGTCACGGCGCGGGCCGCGCTGGTGCACGACCGCTATCTCGGCGAGACGGTGGAATTCCTGCAGGGCAACCCGTACGGCCTCAGGCTCGAGGGACTGGTCGAAATGACGGTCAACGAGATCTCCTATTCCGGCACCTTCCGTCACCTTGCGGCGGGCGACAGGCGCTCCGAGCCGGGTCGGTTGTGGACGACGAAGGCAGACCTGATCTCGCTCGAACAGGCGCAAGCGCCTCACGAAGCCGAGACGCTGCTGCAGGTCCGCGACCGGGGAACCGCCAACGCACTGGCACTCTGGTTCAGCGCCGAGCTCGCGCCCTGCGTCTCGCTCTCCGTGGGACCCGGCGATCCACCAACGCACTGGGGAATGACGACCGCGCCGCTGCGCTCACCCGTCGAGCTCACGCCCGGCATGGCCGTCCGCGCCAGAGTCAGGACCGCCCCGGCCCGACCGATCGGAACATGGACAAGCTGGGCCGTCGCGGTGCCGGGCGTCGACTGGGAGGAGCACGACGAGCAATCGGTCTGGGAGGAGATCGACGACTAAGCAATGTCAGGAGCCCTGTGGGCACGGGCGGCATAGCGTTGGACAGAGGGTGGGCTGAGGTCGCGATATGCGCAGGTGGTCGTGGGTGGCGGCGAGCTCGAGCAATCGGTACGAGACGAGTCGGCGACTGCGGCGGGCCAGTTCGCCGGGCTGCCGATGGCACAGGCCGCGTTGAGGTTCGCCCGAGCTCGCCACGCCGGTCAGCGCCGGGAGATTGACCACGCGCCGTTCATCGCCCATCCAATCGAGGTCGGACGTCTGCTACGCGCCGACGGCCAACCCGACGAGGTCATCGCCGCCGGGCTACTCCATGACCTCCTCGAGAAGACCACGACGACCGCTGCCGAACTCCACCGGTTCGGAGCCCGCATCGCACGGCTCGTCGAATCGGTCACAGACGATCCAACGATCGGCGATTACCCGTCCCGCAAACGCGAGCTGCGGCCAACTTCGCTGAAGTTGACGCCTCCAAAAGGCTTCCAAATACGACGTTGCGGCGCCCACGCGTCGGTAGCTGAGTAAACAGAAAGCCCCATTTGAGCATTTGAGCTTGAGCGGGGCTTTTCTGAGAGCGGCTGAAGGGACTCGAACCCTCGACCTTCTGCATGGCAAGCAGACGCTCTAGCCAACTGAGCTACAGCCGCGAGAGCAGCGGAGTATAGCCCTGGGGCCCCTCAGGCCGCGGCCGTGCGCGGAAGGAATCGCAGGCGGCCCGGCAGGAGCGGCAGCGGCACGCGCTCGTGTACTCGGCCCCGCCGGCCAGCGCGAGCTGGCGGGCCGGGTCCCAGCTCAGCGTACATGGCCCGACATGCTCAGCGGCCCCGCGTCGAAGCGTCAACGTCCCTTCTCGATTGCGGCCCCTCCGACACCATGAGGGTCTAGTCTGGGGCGCGGGTGCGCAGACCTCCGCCACACGTCAGGCCGGGACGCTCGCGGCGCCACCGGCCGCCGTGGCGCTGGGAAACCGCGCTCGTCGGCCTGCTCGCGATTGCGGCGTCGGCGATCGTCATCGGGGCTCACAGCGGAAGCGGTACCATCGGACGGCCGCGGCCGATCGCCCTGTCGATCACGCCACTTCCCGTCAGTGGCCCGGTCAAGCCTGCTCGGCAGGCAGGCGGCGGCACGCGTGGCCTCCCCGGCGCCGGGACGACCGGACTGGGGGAGATCCGTCGCCTCGTGGCGCTCGGGTTGCCGATCTACTGTGCCGGTCACCGCGGCAATGCGGTCGCCTTCACCTTCGACGACGGCCCCGGCCCCTACACCCACTACGCGCTGCGCAAACTGCGCCGGGCCGGTGAGCACGCCACGTTCTTCATCGTCGGACGCAACATCGCCCGCTTCCCCGGAACGGTCCGTCGGGAACTGGCCGTCGCCGCACTCGGCGATCACACCTACACCCATCCAGAATTGACCGCGCTCGCGCCGGCCGAGGTGCTCGCCGAGATCGGCGGCGCCGCTCGGGCGATCGGTGGGGCGGCCGGGATCGGCGTCCATCTCTTCCGGCCTCCGTATGAGCTTCGGGACCCCACAGTCGACGCGATCGCCCGCCGGCTCGGCCTGCTCGACATCCTGTGGAACGTGGATTCCCGGGACTCGGTCGGCGCCAACTGGGCCGGGATCATCGCCAACGTCGAGGCCGGCCTGCGCCCCGGCGCGATCATCCTCATGCACGAAAACCGGGGTCAGACGATCCGGGCGCTGAGCACCTTGTTACCGGCGCTCAGCCGCCACCATCTGCGATCGGTCACGGTCCCCGAACTGCTGGCCGCCGACCCGCCCTCGCCGGCTCAGGTCCGGGCCGGGTCCGCCGGGTGCGGACTGCGCGGCCGGCATCTGCGTCCCGGCGGCAGCTGAGGGCGCCCGCGCGGTCCGGTCGATAGCCTTGGTCGGCAGGAGACGACCGATGAGCCAGCCGATCTGTTCACACCTCGACACGATCGAGCACCTCGAGGGGCGCGAAGGGGTGGAGGGCTGCCCGGAGTGCATCGCGATGGGCTCGACATGGGTGCATCTGCGCCGCTGCACCGAATGCGGTGCGGTCGGGTGCTGCGACGACAGCCCCAACCGCCACGCAACGGCGCACCACAATGCGACCGGGCACCCGGTGATCCGCTCGCTCGAGCCGGGAGAGGACTGGTTGTGGTGCTACCCCGACGAGGTTGCCTTCCAAGTCGCCGCCAACTGAGCGGCCGCTTCCACTAGGCTCGTGCAGGTGATGCGGGCCAAGGTCTATCCCGGACGTTTCACGGCCGAGATGCCAGAGGACTTCGTGCTCTTCCTGATCGGGATGCGGGTGAACCGCCCCCTGAGGGTTCGCCAGTGGTTCCCGGTGGCCACAGCCATGCCGCGGATGCTCCGCTGGCTCGACCAGCATCCCGAGGCCGGCCTCCTGCAGTGGCACAACGCATGGATCCACGGTCCGGCCGTGGTCCAATACTGGCGGAGCTTCGAGGACCTGGCACGCTTCGCCCGCGCGCAGCAGGAGCCTCACCTGCCGGCGTGGCGGTTCTTCAACCAGGCCGTCCGCGGCTCCGGCGACGCCGGGATCTGGCACGAGACCTATCGGATCCGCGCCGGTCAGTCCGAGTGCATCTACGGAAACATGCCGCGAGTCGGCCTCGCTGCCGCCGGCACCCACTTGCCGGTGGGCTCAAGCGGCCAGTCCGCCGCCCGGCGCATCGGCGTCAGCGACGTCGACGAGCCCGCGCTCGAGCCGTATCCCAACCCCTGAACCCGCCAAGACGACACGCGCCGGCCCCGTCGGGCGACCTGGTGCGGCGCCGTCGCCTCGGTGATCGGGAGCTGACCGGTGGCGCTGGCGCGCCCCATCTCGGCACCCCAGTCGCAGAACCACAGCCGCCCGTCATGCCAGCGCGGCGACTCGCCGAAGGCTGATCCCGTCCATCAGGACTCTCCTCAGTCGCACGGCCTACGGTGCTCGTACCGTAGTTAACGCCATCCAGACACGGGTCTCGACCCCGATGTGGCGAGGCTCCCGACACGATGAACTGGCGGCTGTGCGCCTAGCTCTGAGCAACCGCCTAGTGTGGGCGGCCGCGGTCATCATCGTGGCCCTCCTGGCCGTCGTCGGCCTCGCCGCCGCCGCCGGCTCTCAGAACCGGGGCACGCTCCTGCGCCAACTGCGGCGCCCGGCGATCCTCCCGGCCGCGTCGGTCGGGCCGGGCCGGGTCGAGCGGCGGCTCAACGTCGGCGGGCAGGCGATCGTCGTGCGGCTCACCCCCAATCGGGCCGGCCAGCGTGACCGACTCACGGCGGTCCTCGCCGACGACGGGCTGCCCATGAATGGCGCCCGAGTCACGGTCAGCTTCTCGATGCCGGCGATGAACATGTGGGCGGGGCTGCGGACGCAGCTGACCGCCGACGGCAACGGCCGCTACTCCGCCGGCGAGCCGGTGCTCGGCATGCCTGGGGTCTGGCAGCTGCGCCTTGAGGCGATCCCGGTCGCCGGGCGTCCCGTTTCGGTCGTGGTCAACGACCGTATGAACCCCTGAATCGCCCTCGCGGCGCCCCACGGAACCTGGCCCGATTGCGGAAAAGGACCTACTGGGGGTCCGTTGTCTCGAGCATCGATTGGGCAGCCGGGTACGGATGGCGGCGGTCCGATCGATCCATACCGTGCCTGGCGAACATCGACTCTTACTCAGGAGACACATGCGATGAGTAGCCCCCAGGATGAGCAACAGTCGGCCGCCGAGCGCAAAGAGCGTGCTTGGCACGAGTGGATGATGGTCGCCGTCGGGCTCACCGGCCTGCTTTCGCTCATGGCCATTGTGGTCTCGGCCGTTGCGCTGTCATCGAGCAGCAAGACCACCACCACGATGGTGAGCCCAGCGGCTGGTGCCGCAGCGGCCACCCAGACGGCCGCCGTCCCGCCCCAGGCCATGACGATCCAGGTCAAGGCCGACGACGAGCACGGGCGGATGGGACCGGACAAGCAGTGGCACGACGCCTTCCTGCCGGCCGACTTCACGGTCCGGGCCGGCGCGACGGTCAAGGTGACTGTCGTCAACTACGACGGTGGCCCTCACACCTTCACCTCGCCGGCGATGAACGTCAACGCGATCATCCCCGGTGGTGGCTCGATGAGCGCCCCGCGGACGATGACCTTCACCTTCACGGCTCCGACGAAGGCCGGCAAGTATCAGTGGTGGTGCGCGGTGCCCTGCGACCCATGGGCGATGTCCCACGACGGGTACATGCGCGGCGTTGTGACGGTGGCCGCCTGACCGCCGCCGTTCCCTGCGACCCAAACCGTATGCCGGTGGCATGACGCCTCGGTCTACCAGCGAAAGCGAACCCTCGCCTGAACAAGGTGGGGGTTCGCCGCGCTTCCAGGTGACGCGGCGGGCGATCTTCGCCGGCGCGGCGGGACTCGGTCTCGGCGCCGGGCTGGAACGGGCATCGTCCCAAACGAAGTCGACGGCGCTCCCGGCGGGCCCGGGTCAGGGGGATGTCCCGTTCTACGGCGAGCACCAGGCCGGCATCGCCACCCATCCGCAGGCCCACGTCCAGTTCGCCGCCTTTGATCTGACCGCGCCAACGCGTCGCGGGGTCCACGATCTGCTCGGCGACTGGAGCTCGGCGGGGGCTGTCCTTGCCGCGGGCCACACGGTCACCGCCGCAGGAGCGGCCGGCCGCGACCCGGGCGAAGCGGCAGGCCTCTCACCAGCGCAGCTGACCCTGACCTTCGGCCTCGGCCCGATGTTCGGCGCCCAGGGTCGCGATCGGCTCGGTCTCGGCAACCGCCGGCCGGACGCGCTCCGTTCCCTCCCGGCGTTCGCCGGCGAGGACCTCGACCCGGGCCGTTCCGGCGGCGATCTCTGCGTCCAAGCCTGCGCCAACGACCCGCAGGTGGCCTTCCACGCCCTGCACGTCCTGGTCCGGATCGCCGGCGAGCGAGCACGGCTGCGCTGGTCGCTCAGCGGATTCCGCGCGCTGTCCGCGGCGCTGGACATCGCCCAGACGCCCCGCAACCTGCTCGGATTCAAGGACGGCACCAACAATCTCGACCCGACCGATCCTACGGTCATGGACCGGTACGTGTGGGTTCAGCCCGGGGACGGTCCCGCGTGGATGGCGGGGGGCGCCTTTCTGATCGTGCGTCAGATCGAGTTCGACCTGTCGAGCTGGGATGCCCTCAGCAGCGAGGAGCAGGATCAGACGATCGGCCGGCACAAGCAGAGCGGAGCGCCCCTCGGCGGCCGGCGCGAGCACGACACGGTCAACCTGCGTGCGACCGATCGCCGGGGGAATCTCGTCATCCCGAGCGACGCCCACATTCGCGTGGCTGGCTCCGAGGCCAACCACGGCATCGAGATCCTGCGTCGCAGCTATTCCTTCACACGCGGGTCGACGGGCGGGGGCGCCGATCGCGCCGGCGGCGAGCTCGACGGCGGTCTGCTGTTCGTGGCCTTCGTCCGCAACCCGGCGCAGTTCATTGCCCTGCAGCGCAGGCTGTCGACCGGCGACGCGCTCAGCGCCTTCACGATCCACATCGGCAGCGCGATCTTCGCCTGCCCTCCCGGGCCATCGCGGAGCCGCTCCATCGGCCACGGCCTGCTGGCGTGACCGCACTTCCGCGACACTGTGTTCATGCCACAACACCCGAAGTTCTCAACTGAGCAGGCGCGCGCGATCGGCGAGCGAGTCGGCATCGAATGGAGCAGCTCGCGTTTCGACGTCGACCAGTTCCGGAGGGGGCTCGAGGTCGAGCTCGAGCATGGAACCCAGGACCCCGAGACCAACGTCAGCGACGACGACGAGATCACCACCGGCAAGATCGCCCGCGCGCACCTCAACGAGTTCCCCGACTACTACACCCGCCTGGACAAGATGGAGGCCGAAGCGGAGGCCTACTGGGCTGAGCGCGAGTAGCTCCGCTCGCGGCGCTCAACGCCTCAGCGCAGCGCCCGCAGCGCGTTGACGATCACCGCCAGGTCGATCACCTCCTGGAACAGCGCACCCGCCACCGGCGGAGGGACGTGGGGTGCCGGACGCCGCCAGCGCGGATGTCTGAGCCGCATCCATACCCCTCAATCTCATCGCGCCCTGCGGTTGAGGGCATCCGCAGCCGCTACGGGGCCCGATCCGTGCTTCGGACACCTGCACGGCCGTCATATCAGTGATGGTGGTGGTCGCCGCCTCTGACGGTCACCCACGACTGCCAGGTGATGCGCAGGATGATCACGGTGATGGCCAGGCCGATCAGCGGATCGGCGATGGGGGCGCCGATGGCCACGACCGCGGCCGACGCGATCACCGCCAGGGACACGTACGCGTCCGCGCGGGCGTGGTTGCCGTCGGCGATCAGCGCGGCACTGTCAAGGCGATGACCCGCGCGGGTCCGGACCTTGGCGGCGATGAAATTGCCGAGATATCCGATCGCGCCGGCGGCGGCCAGCGCCCACAGGTGCGTGGGTGGACTCGGGTGGAAGAGCCGCAGCACCGCTTCAACTCCGGCCACGCACGCGCTGATGAAGATGGCAGCCACGACGAATAGCCCGGCGATCCGCTCGGCCTCTCGCGAGCGCATCACAAAGGCGATGCCGAGCGGGACCGCGGTGAGCGCGTCGCCGACGTTGTGGATCAGGTCGGCGAGCAGCGCGACCGAGCCCGAGAGCACGAAGATGAGTGTCTGCGCCGCCGCGGCCACGCCGAGCACCCCCAGGGAGATGAGCACGGCGCGCACGCCTTCGCGGGAGCGTTTGATCGAGTCATCGACGAGGCCGTGAGAGTGGCCGTGAGGCTCGCGCCTGTGCTCGCCGTGCCCGTGGCCGTGGTCACGTGCGCGACCGCGGTGCTCGTGGTCAACGGCTCCGGAGCGGACGCGGTCGGCGGCGCGGGCGTGCGGGGAGTGGGCCATCTACGCCCCCTGAAGCTGGTGCCCGGCCGCGGCGCGGCTGCGTCCCAAGCGCAAATGCTCGACGTGGGAGATCGCCTGCTCGAGCAGTTCGCCCACGTGATCGTCGTACAGGTCGTAGACGACCTGACGGCCGTCGCGTCGGCCCACGACGAGCCCGAGATGGCGCAGGACACGGAGCTGATGCGAGACCGCCGAGGGCTCCATCCCGACCTCCGCCGCGAGCTCGTTCACAGGGCACGGACCCGCGTGCAGGCGGCCCAGGATGAGCAGACGACTTGGGGTGGCCAGCGCCTGCATCGTCTCGGCAACCGCTCGCGTGAACTCGGGGTCGAGCTCTGAGGGCTCGTGCTCGTTTGCGCCGTGTGCCACGGTCACAAGAATAGCTGAACGGGCTTTCAGGCATTAGGCCGCCCGAGTGGGATCGCGCCTTCACAGTGCACGGACGACACAGCCTTTCCGACCGGGGGGGTCTCGGCTTCGACGTTTCGCATGCGCGTCGTGCGGCTTGCGACACTCGGCGCGCTGGCGCTGCTCGTGGGCGCCGGCGGGGCGTCGGCGGCGACGACGACCGTGGGAGAGAACCCGTTGGTCCCAGCCGGAATGAGTCTGGTGACCAACGTCCAGGACTCGCCCGTTTTCCAGGGCGATTCCGGCGGCGGCTACGTGCTCACAGCGCCGCGGGCCGGGACGATTACGTCGTGGAGCTTCCTGAGCGCTGGCATCGACAACGGCACCCACTTCAAGCTCCGGGTGCTGGCTCCGACCAACGGAACCGGGACGACGTGGCGCGCGCTGGCCACCAGCGATCCGGTGACGGTGACGAGCGCCACCGGGGTGGACGCGGACAACGGGCAGATCGTCCCGATCCAGGCGACGATCGACTATGTCGGAGGACCGGTGAACAGCCGCCTGCCGTCGATCTCGGGGACTCCCCGCCAGTTCGAGACGCTGACGGCCGATCCTGGGCTGTGGACGGGCGGCGTCAGCTCCTTCGCCTACCAGTGGTTCCGCTGCTCAACCGCCAACAGCTGTGCGGTCATCACGGGCGCGACGGCGGCGAGCTACACGCTCACCCACGGGGACATCGGCTCGACGATCAAGGTCCGCGTGAGCGCAACCGGCGCCGACGGCACGACGGTGGCCGAATCCGCGCTCACCGGGCCGATCAAGATCGGCGTCATCACGGCCAGGCTGAGCGTCGAGCCGAACCCGACCTGCACGGGTCTCACGGTCCACATCGACGGCAGCTCGTCGGTGTCCCCGGACGGGATCGCCGCTTACAAGATCAGCTTGGTCAGCCTGGAGGACGTAGGCGCTCTGACGGAGGGCGATGCGCGCAACGGCGCCTTCGGGAACGGGTTCGCACTGCTCGGCGGCGCGATGAGCGCCGACGAGATCTTTAGCCGGACCTATGCGACATACCCGACTTCAAACATCAACGTGACGTTCACGTGGAACCGTCCCAACCTCCCGGCCTACCCCGGTGATCCGGCCGGATTCACCTACTTCGCTCGTGATCCGGTCGGTGTCGTCCTCGATGTCAGAGATTTTGCCGGCGCCACCGACCGCGCGGTATCCGCCGTCGTGTTCGCCCAGGAGTACTCCGATCAGAGCCGGTCCGGGTGTCCGCACCGGTCGGCGATCGCGCAGCGGCTGGTGCTGCCGTATCTTCAGTCTCTCGCCACGCTCGACATTCCCGCCCGCGCGAGCGCCAAGACCAGCAAACTGACGACGACGCTGAGCTGCGCCCAGCGCGTCGCCTGCATGGGCGAGCTGTCGGTGACCCCGCTCGCGAGCTCGCGGTGCGTTCGCTGCGCCGCCGACGGCGCCCCCGCGGCCGCGCGTCGGCCCACCGCTCGCGGGCCGACAGTGATCGCGCGCTCGTTCTTCACCATCGCGGCCCACCGCAAGAAACGAATCGCCTGCTCGCTGACGGCGGCCGGGCTCCGCAGCCTCCGCAGCCTCCGCCACGGTGCCTCGCGGCGACTGCGGGTGACGATCACGGTCGTCAGCCCGACCGGCAGGCGGCTCGTCCACGCGTACACCATCACCGTCAAGCGGAAGTAGCGGCACCTACGAGCGATTCGCCTCTCCCCGGCGAGCGGCTATCACTCGTCGCCCTCCTCGGTCGGGTCGATGAAATCCCACATCACGTGGAACCGCACGCGTGCCTCCTTGCGTGCCACCGGCGTGGCGTTTGGCGATTCGCGCGCCGTTTGGCGATTCGAGCGGGAGCTCGGTCCGGGCGAACCTGCTTGGCCACGCAGGCCGCTGTCAACGGAAAGGCAAGGCACCAGTGATCTAGCATGCTCTGGCAGCTGGCGTCCGGTATCGCGCGGGCCCTCTGAAGGGAGCGCGTCTTAGCCCGATCAAGGAGGAATGCATGAGCGGTTACGCAGTCGTAAACCCGGCAACTGGAGAGACGGTCAAGACCTACCCGACGATCGGCGACGGTGACCTACAAGCCGCGATCGCCAGGGCCGATGAGACGCATCGCGGTTCGTCGGATTCGACCACCGTGCAGGAGCGCGCGGCGCTCGTCCGTCGGGTCGGCGAGCTGCACACCGAGCGCCGCCAGCGGCTGGCCGACATCATCGTGGGCGAGATGGGCAAGCCGATCGAGCAGGCTCTGGGCGAGGTCGACTTCTGCACTGCGATCTACGACTTCTACGCCGACAACGCGGAGCAGCTGATGGCCGATGAGCCGATTACGCTGCTCGAGGGCGATGGCTCGGCATTCGTGCGCCGTAGCTCGCTCGGCGTGCTGCTCGGGATCATGCCGTGGAACTACCCGTACTACCAGGTGGCGCGGTTCGCCGGTCCCAACCTGGTGATTGGCAACACGATTCTGCTCAAGCACGCGCCCCAGTGTCCGGAGTCGGCGGAGGCGATCGCGCAGATCTTCAACGACGCCGGCTTCCCGGCTGGCGCCTACATCAACATCTACGCCACCAACGAGCAGATCGGGACCGTGATCGCTGACCCCCGCGTGCGTGGCGTGTCGCTGACGGGATCGGAGCGGGCGGGAGCCGCCGTCGCCGAGATCGCCGGACATCACCTCAAGAAGGTGGTGCTCGAGCTCGGCGGTTCGGACCCGTTCATCCTGCTGGGCGCCGACGATCTTGATGCGGCGGTGGAATCGGCCGTCGCGGCGCGGCTCGAGAACACCGGGCAGGCGTGCAATGCTGCCAAGCGCTTCGTCGTCATCGATGAGCTGTATGAGCCGTTCCTGGAGAAGTTCACCAGCGCCTTGACCGCGGTCGAGCCGGGCGATCCGAATTCGGCCGAAACGACGATCGGCCCGCTGTCCTCGGCGACGGCAACCGAGCGGCTCGAGGATCAGGTGAGCCGCGCGCTCGATCAGGGCGCGACGCTGGTGGCCGGCGGCACCCACGAGGGCAACTTCTTCGCCACCACGGTGCTGACCGACATCAAGCCCGACAACGACGCGTACCGCGAGGAGTTCTTCGGGCCGGTCGCCTCCGTCTACCGCGTCAGCTCGGAGGACGAGGCGATCCAGCTGGCCAACGACACTCCGTACGGCCTCGGCTCGTACGTAATGACCAACGATCGCGAGCAGGCCCTGCGGGTCGCTGACAAGCTCGACACGGGCATGGTGTTCATCAACGCGGTTGGTGCCGAGGGCGCCGAACTGCCCTTCGGCGGGGTCAAGCGCTCCGGGTTTGGCCGCGAGCTCGGTCGCTTCGGCGCCGACGAGTTCGTCAACAAGAAACTGATCCGCATCGGCGGCTGAGCTTCGAAGCTGTCAGCCGGCCTGGGTGGCGTCCGTCCGCTAACCGCCTGCTGCACGGCCTCGCGCGGCGGGCTCAGCGTTTCCTCAACCCCGAGCTCAGGCTCGCACATTCGTCGAGTTTGCCCCGGCGGTTGGCCGATGTGCGCGTGCCAGTCCGATCAATCCGGGGGCAGAGAAACAAAACCTACCGATAAGTTGGCAAACCCTGCGTGAGCGGGGGACGCAAAGCTAGAGGTCTCACGCGCAGTGAGATAGCTCGGCCGCCGGTTCCGTCACACGCGGGGTAGACGTGCCGAAGTTCCGCATATCGCATGAAGACCGGCTGGCGTCCCGACGCCGGAGCAAGTTCGCCGTCGGCGGGCAGATCCTCGACCCTGAAGCTGCGTGGCCGCGCGGCGGCTTACGCGCCCGACCACGGAGGTGGCTGCTCGTCGTCGCCGTGCTCGCGCTCACCGGTCTCTGGATACAGGTGCTCACCTCGAGCTTCGGGAGCGATACCGTCGAGCGTCAGTCGACGCTGATCGCGAGCCGTGCGGGCCAGAGCGCGCTGACCGCGATGCTCGACCAAGAGGCGGGCATGCGCGGCTTTGAGGCGACCGGCGAGCGCCGGTTCCTTGGGCCGGTCTGGGCCGGCCGTTCCCTGATCGATCGGGCCATCGTTTCCATCCGGGCGGAAATTGGCGCTGACCGGACACTCGCCGCCAGCGTGAGTGCCCAGCAGGCCCTCGCCGCCCGATGGCAGCACCTGGCGTGGCCAGAAATCCGCAGCCCGCGTGGCCGGCTGCTCTCCGGCGCGCGGGCGAGGCTAGCGCGCCAGCACGCGGCTGAGGGGTTTCAGGCTGCGAATGGCCATTTCCAGACCCTCCTGGTTGCCGACCCGGCCCCCCTCTCCGCGACGAGCCGCGAGCCCGCGGCACTGATCGCACTCGCGTTCAGCGCGCTGCTCCTACTTGCGGGCGTCGGGATGCTCCGCGGCCTCAGCAGCGCGGATGCGAGGATGCGGGCGCTGATCGACAGCTCACTGGACCTGATCACCGTCGTCGATCACGACGGCCGCCTGATCTACCAGAGCCCTGCCTTCGCACGCATGCTCGGCTTTGAAGCGGAGGTCCAGGTCGGCACGCAGGTGGCTCATCTGCTCGATCCGAAGGACGCTTCACTGATGGCGGACAGGCTGCAGGCGGTCCGGACAGGCAATGGCGTGAGCGCGCCCGTCGAGTGCAGGTGGCGACACGCGGACGGTTCGGTGCGCTGGTTGGAGACCGTGTGCAACAACCTGCTCGAGGACCCGAAGGTGACCGGGATCGTGCTGACCAGCCGCGACATCACCGAGCGCCGGAACCTCAGCGAGGAACTACGCAAGCGCGCCTTTCAGGACCCCCTCACCGGCCTGGCCAACCGGGCGAGATTCGAGGAGGCGCTCGAGCGAGCACTCGGCCGAGCGGGCGGCTCGCTGGCCGTTCTGTTCATCGATCTCGACAACTTCAAGACCGTGAACGACAGCCTCGGTCACGCTGCCGGCGACCGGTTTCTGAGCGAGATCGCCTCGCGTCTCAACCGCTGCGTGCGATCCGGCGACACCGTCGCGCGCATGGGTGGCGATGAGTTCGCCGTGCTGCTCCAGGGTGTCGGCGCAAGCGGCCGCGCGCCGCGCGTCGCCGATCGCATTCTGCGGGAGCTCGCGGCGCCGATCGAGCTCCACGCCCGCGCGGTCACCCCAGGCGCGAGTATCGGTATCGCCGCAAGCAGCACCGCGAAGAGCGCGCAGGAGATCCTCCGGGACGCTGATCTGGCGTTGTACGAGGCCAAGCGTGCCGGTAAGGGACAGGTGCAGCTCTACCGCCCGGTCATGCACACCACGGCGCTCGAGCAACTGGAGATGGACGCAGACCTCCGCCGGGCGATGGAGCGCAACGAGTTCGTGCTCCACTACCAGCCGCTGTTTCGGCTCGCCGACGGCGAGCTGAACGGATACGAAGCGCTGATGCGGTGGGAGCACCCGACCCGCGGTCTGCTGCTTCCCAGCATGTTCATCGAGCTCGCCGAGCAGACCGGGCTGATCGTGCCGCTGACCCGCTGGCTGCTCGATGAGGCCTGCAGGCAGGCCGCCGCGTGGCGGCGGCGGTGGCCCGACCAGCTTCACGTTGCGGTCAACCTATCGTTTGTAAACCTCAACGACTACGGGATCCTCACCGACGTCGCCACGGCGCTTGAGACGTCCGGGATGGCCGGCGAGGAGCTCGTGCTCGAGATCACTGAGAGCACGGTCATGCGGGACAGTCACACCGGCCCGGAGATCATCCACGCGCTGAAGAAGCTCGGCGTGCGGCTGGCCCTGGACGACTTCGGCACCGGCTACTCCTCGCTCAGCCGCCTCAGCCAGCTGCCGTTCGACAGCCTCAAGATTCCGCGTCCGTTCATCGAGCACATCACCCACAACCCGACTAATTTTGCGCTCACTCAGGGGATCGTGGAACTGGGCCATCGGCTCGATCTCCGAATCGTGGCCGAGGGAATCGAGACGCCGGGGCAGCTCGCACGCGTACGGGCGATCGGCTGCGAGCTTGGGCAGGGCTTTCACCTGGCGACGCCGGCAGCGGCGACGAACACGGATCTGGAATTCGATCGCACCCGTTTCGAGAGGCTGGCGCCCGGACCACCCCCGGCCGACAAACCGGTGTCGCTCACGCTTGTCAGCCCGTCCGAGCCGCTGGGCGCGCCGGATCCGGGCGTCGAGGTGCTGCTCGAAGGCGCAGAACCCGCGCGACGGTCGTAGCGCCTCCTGAGCTGCTGGTCCGCCGAATCGCCTGCACTCCCTCGTGGTGCTGGTCGTGGCTGAAGACTCGGCATCCGGATGAGGTACCGTTGTGGCGCCAGCAATGCGGTGGGAACCTTGTGCTGGGTAAGAGCCGACCGAAAGAAGGATTCCATGGTTCGAAGACCCCTCATCCTCACCGCAACGGTGCTTGCCCTCACCGCCACCGCCATCGGCGCGCAGATCGCACCGACCTGGAACTCGGGCTACAACGGCTGGTGGCCCGGCGGCTTCGGCTATCCGCCGATGACGGTGCACGCGCAGAGCTACCCGTGCTCGGTAACCGCCTACGGGCCGACCTTCCACTCCCGCTCGAGCGGGTGGACTCAGGACTACGGCGGTGGGACGAGCTGTGCCGGCGGGGTCGGCACCAAGATGCTGACCATTTACGACCAGGTACTCAGCCAGGACGGCCACACGTGGTACAGGATCAGCGGCTCGAAGTTCGCCGCCGGACCGACCAACCAGAATCCCCTGCGGATGATCCGCAACCGGCCGGCCTACCTCGGCCACGTTTACCGCACGGTAGCCAGCGCGAAGCTCGTGGTGCCCAACGGGCACGCCGGATGCTCGCTGACCAACTCGTGCTCGCAGACGATCACGATCAAAGCGGTCAGCAGCCGGCTGGCGCCTTGACGTTCGAACAGGAGGATAGACTGCCGGGCGAACGTGGGAGCACCGGGGGGGTGTGGGTGAGGAGCAGAGGATGCAAAGTGCTGTCAAGTCGGGTACGGCGTTTCTGGTGATGCTCGCGCTGCTTGTCGCCGGGTGCGGTGGAAGCTCGTCTTCGTCGTCCGCGGACCAGACCGCGACGTTCAAGACAGGCTACGAGTCTGCGGCGAATCAGCTGAAGCAGAGCTCGCAGGCGATCGGGGCGGCCATTCAGCAGGCCCCGAAGCAAACGGACGCTCAGATCCACGCGGCGTTCCAGAATCTGGCCAGCCGCTGGCAGAACGCGCTCAGCCAGCTCCAGACGCTGAAGCCCCCCGCGAACCTGGCCGTGACCTTCAACACGGTGACTGGCGCCGCCGGCCGCGTCGAAGCGGATTTGAACGCGATCGTCGCGGCCGCCGCGACCCACAGTAGCTCTGCCGCTGAGCAGGCCAGCGCCAGCCTGGTAACCGACATCCAGAGCGCCAAGGCAGCAAGCACGACAATCACAAGCAAGCTTGGAGCTCAGTAAGGGACGGCACGGGACGTCGTAGGACGAGCTTGAGACGGTGCGGCGTGCTCAGCGGCGGCTCGACGATCGGGGCTGAAGTGCGGACACTTCCCAGAACCCAACTTCGGAGGAGGACAGCATGCGCAGGATCAACTCGCCTCACGCGTCGCTCGTGGTATCCGTGATCGCCTTGTTCGTGGCGTTGGGCGGCACCGCTGTCGCCGTAAACCAGATCGGAACATCACAGATCAAGAACGGTGCCATCACCAGCGCCAAGCTCAGAGACGGAGCGGTGGGCACTGGCAAGGTCGCTAACCAAGCGGTGACTAGCGCGAAGCTAATAATGCCGTGACCTCAGCGAAGCTCGCCGGCAACGCGGTGACCAGCTCGAAGCTCGCAAACAACGCCGTGACCTCAGCGAAGGTTGCGGACGGTTCGCTGACCGCCTCCGACATCGCGCCGCACACGTTCTTGGCGGCCAACGGTACGGCGGCCGATTCGGGGAAGCTGGGCGGGCTTCCGGCCAATCAGTACCTCCAGGGGCGAGGTTCGATGGTGTTCCGCCGGGTGTCGCTCCCGGCAGGATCGGCTCCCTTCGCCTTTCTTAGCCTCGGCTTCGGTCAGATCGAGGGCACATGCGCCGCCGGCGGCGTTCCCAAGATTCGCTACGTGTCCAACGTCAGCAGTGTCAACTTGATCGACTGGGTCTCGAACTTCGGCGGCACGACGAACGTCACCACGACGAATGGGCTTGCAGACGGAGGCTTCTTCGAGGAGCCACACGCAAACACGACCCCCCAGAGCATCACCTGGCAGGCGGCCTATAACGACGGCGTGCTCGATCACGTCGCGACCGCCTGGACGACGGGTCAGGACATTGGCACGACGAGCTGCATCTTCATCGGGCAGGCCGCCACGACCGGGTAGAAGCGCTCGTCAGCGAGAGGCACATCGTATTGCGAGACAGCCTCGTCGATCGTCACGTCCTGCCGATTGCTGCCCAATCGGCGGTTGAAGAAGTCGCGCTTCGCCCAAGGGCGAACGCTCAATACAGCGTGCGGCTTGCGGTGATCGTTGGCTTCTGAGTACCGTCCCGGCTGTACGTCCAGCCGACCGTCTTTCCAGCCAGGACCCGCAGCGAGCTCGCAGCGATGTAGCAGGTGGCCTGCGAGTTCACGCTCGCTCCACACGTATCGAGCCGGTCGATCGGACCGCTCTTGAGGTCCGTCCCGAACACGCCGATCGTAAACGCGCCGCCGCCACCATCAGATTCGGACTCGGCTCTACTCATGGCAGTGGCGAACCGTGGACGCAAGCCTCCCGCCGCCGGCGCGAAGCCGGCGACCGAGTCAGCCCCACGAGGCTGACGTCCACCACGCCACGTCGAACTCCCCGCAGAATGCTCAGGAGATGAGGCCGTGGCAGTGCTTCCATTTGCGCCCGCTGCCGCAGGTGCAGGGCTCGTTGCGGCCGCGGTGGGCGTCTTCTGCGGCGTAGATCTGCATCAGCTCGGCTGGCGCGCGGTTGCTCGCTAGCAGGTCGGCCATGATGCGCATCGGTCGATCGACGTGGTGAAAGAAGGTCTTGTAGCTGGGGCAGAGGTAGTGCTGTCCGCTCTCGCCGTAGGGTGAGGTCGCGAAGCGGTCCTTGGGGCAGCCGCCGTTGCACGCGAACCGCACATCGCAGTCCAGGCAATACTGGGTCAGGGTGGTGCGCTTGTCCTGACCGAACGTGGTCTGCCGCGCGGACGCGACGAGCTGCTGCATCGGTGTCTCGGTGATGTTGCCAAGCAGGAAGTCGGGTTCGACGAAGTGATCACAGCAGTACAGATCGCCGGTGTGCTCAAGCGCGAGCTGCAGCCCGCACGTCTCGGCATGAACGCACATGCCACCCGGTTCCCCGCACCAGTTGGCCAGTGCGGTGTCGAACATCTGCACGTACACCCGGCCGATGTCGCGCCGGACCCACTCCTCGAACACATCGATCATGAACCGGCCGTACTGCTCCGCGCCGATCGACCGGTGGGTCACCAGCTCGCCGGTCTGCGTGTACAGCGGCCGTCCCTGCACATGCCCACCCCAGCCGGAGTCCGCAACTTCCAGCGTCTCCGGGGTCGCGCGCTCGATGATCGGGATGAACTGAATGAACGTCGCTTCGAGCTCGTCGCGCAGGAACCGGTAGACCCGGCGACCCTGGTCGCCGTTGGCCGCGTGCAACGTGGTCAACACGTTCCAATCGACCCCGTGCGCCTTGAGGTGCTCGAGCCCGCGGATCACCCGGTCGAACGTCGGCTTGCCGCCCTTGCTGACCCGGTAGGTGTCGTGAATCTCCCGCGGGCCGTCGATCGAGATCCCGACCAGAAACCCGTGCTCCTTCAAAAACGCCCCCCACTCCGCGGTCAGCAGCGTCCCGTTCGTCTGGATCGTGTTCAGGATCCGCTGCCCCGCCTTCGCGTACTTCTGCTGCAGCTCGATCGAGCGGCGAAAGAACTCCAACCCCATGATCGTCGGCTCACCACCCTGCCACGCCACGACCACCTCCGGAGCCCGCTCATGACCCTCGAACAGCTGACGGATATAGGCCTCCTGCAGCTCCTCAGCCATCCGGAAACGGCTGCCCGGATACAGCATCTCCTTGGAGAGAAAGAAGCAATACTCACAATCCAGATTGCAGATCGCCCCCGTCGGCTTCGCCATCACGTGGAAGGCCAGCGGCGCATCCGGGATGGTTAGAACCGGGCCGGCCGCTTCGACGTCAGTGCTCATTGACCGTGTTCCCGCCAGTTCGGTTGATTCGGTGCTGTTCATGACCTTGATTCGGAGAACCTCAATGGGCGGACTCTCCGATCAGGGGGAGGGCCGCCGACGGGCTCCGTCCCCGTCCTACCGGTTCCCGACCATGGAGTGGATGAGCTTAGACGCCATCTCAGCCTCCCAGGGCGGCGTCGACGACAGCCTGCGCCTCGTCGAGGATCCGCTCGAGGTGTTGCTCGCTCTTGAAGCTCTCGGCGTAAAGCTTGTACACATTCTCGGTCCCTGAGGGTCGCGCCGCGAACCAGCCGTTGTCGGTCACGACCTTCACGCCGCCGAGCGGAGCGCCCGACGGTGCCGCGGTCAGCACGTCCCTGATCGGCTCGCCGGCGAGCTCGCTGGCGGTCACGTCGTCCGGTGAGAGGCCGCCGAGGAGGCGTTTCTGCTCCGGCGTCGCGGGGGCGTCGACGCGACGGTAAGCCGGCGCGCCGTAGCGCTCGGTCAGCTCCGCGTAGAGCCGCGCCGGGTCCTTGCCGGTGCGGGCCGTCATCTCGGCCGCGAGCAGGCACATGATCAGCCCGTCCTTGTCCGTGCTCCACGGGCCGCCGTTGCGGCGCAGGAAGCTCGCGCCGGCGCTCTCCTCGCCCCCGAACGCCAGCGTCCCGTCGAGCAGGCCGGCGACGAACCACTTAAAGCCGACCGGGACCTCCTCGAGCCGGCGCCCCAGCCCGGCGACGACGCGGTCGATGATGCTGCTCGACACCATCGTCTTGCCGACGCCGGCGCTGTCCGGCCAGGCGTGGCGGGCGCCGCCGAACAGATAGGCGAGCGACGCCGCGAGGAAGTGGTTGGGGTTCAGCAGCCCCGCCTCGCGGGTGACGATCCCGTGGCGGTCGGCGTCCGGGTCGTTGGCGAACGCCACGTCGAACCTGTCCTTGAGCGAGATCAGCCCCGCCATCGCGTCCGGCGAGGAGCAGTCCATCCGGATCTTGCCGTCGTGGTCGAGCGGCATGAACGAGAACGTCGGGTCGATCCGGTCGTTGACGACCTCGAGGTCGAGCCGGTAGCGGTCAGCGACCATCTCCCAGTAGGCAACGCTCGCGCCGCCCAGCGGATCGACCCCGAGCCGGATCCCGGCGCCCGCGATCTCCTCAACGTCGATCACCGCGGCCAAGTCGCCGACGTAGGTGGCGCGGAAGTCGTAGCGGCGCGCGCGCTTGATCGCCTGCTCGAGTGGCAGGCGCTCGACCCCGCGCAGCCCCGCCCGCAGCAGTTCGTTCGCCGCGTCCTGGATCTCCCGCGTGACGTCGGTGTCGGCCGGGCCGCCGTGCGGAGGGTTGTACTTGAAGCCGCCGTCCTCGGGCGGGTTGTGCGACGGCGTGATCACGATCCCGTCCGCCTGCGCCCCGCCGCGCGCGTTGTGCGTCAGGATCGCGTGTGAGATCGCTGGCGTCGGCGTATATCCGTCCTCGGAATCGACCGCGACCTCGACCCCGTTCGCGACGAGCACCTCGACCGCGGTGCCGAATGCCGGCGCCGACAGCGCGTGCGTGTCGCGCCCCAGGAACAGAGGACCGGTGATCCCCTGCGCAGCCCGGTAGCGTGCGATCGCCCCCGAGATCGCAACGATGTGAGACTCGGTGAACGTCCCCGCCAGCGAGGTGCCCCGGTGTCCCGACGTTCCGAACGACACCGCCTGCGCCGGATCCGACGGATCCGGATGCTCGTCGTAGTAGGCCCTGAGGAGCCGATCCACATCGATGAGCATCTCCGGGGTGGGCCGCCTGACGGCGGGCGCTGCACCAGGCCCGCTCATGCCGCTAGCCCGGACTCGACCGTGACGCGGTGGTCGGCCGCCGGCGCCGGGAACGCCTTGTCGTGAGCTTGGCGGGCTGCTGCCCACCCGGGCAGGGCCTGTCTGGCGCCCTCCTCGCCGGTGATGCTGTGCACGGGTGGACCCGGGAGGCGCTCGAGGTTGACGACCCACCGACTGCGGGGAAGGTAACAGAGCCGCACCATGCCCGCATCGGGCGCGACGTCGTAGATGTCCTTGGGCGAGCGAAGCTCTTGGGTGCCGCGCTCCCGATTGGCGACTTGTATCCGGTACACGACCCCGGCACTGCCCACCCCATAGCCCATCGTCTGCGTGCTCTTCGTCGCCGCACCCTCGCTGTTGTCGACGCGTCCGGCCTTGAGGTCTTTGACCAGCGGGTCCGCGGCGCGACCAATGAGTCCGGTCAAGCCGCTGTGCTTCCTGTCGAGCCCGTCCCGGAGACGGTGTTGCTGCTCGACCGTGAGCTGCCCGCTGCGGTTCGCGTCAAGTCCGTCGGCCGAAACTACCGTGTCGCTCACCAGATCTGCCCCGTTTCAGTCCCGGCACGCGATCGTGACGGGTAGCCGGGCACATCGTACTGCGGGCGAAGCTCTCCGGCTCTGGAGTGCGGACGCAGCCGGCCCGGACGGCGAAAGGTCGTGAGCATCCGCAGCGCGGCCGCCTGAGCGTTTGGGGAGCCCTTGCGGAGCCTTGCCGGTTCGAGCGCGTGAGCCGCCCGGGCGACAAACGCCGAAACCGTGGACCGGCAGGCGCCCGGACAACCGGCCGTGCTCAAGCGGCGGTTTAGAGAGGTCGATAACCAAGGTCGATGCTCGACAAGATTGATGAACGTGGGCGTGCGCCGAGATCCGACAGCACACCTCGCAGGCCGGGAGCAGGAATGGCGGCGGCATTGCTGCTTTCGATCCTCACGGTGGCCGGCTGCGGCGGGTCGACCAAGACCGTGACACGGACCGTTGATTCGTCGCCCGCAGCCCCCTCCGCAGAGGTCACCTCCTTGCCGCGTGATTTCGTTGGCACGACGAGCCAAGGCTTACCGATCTCCTTCACCGTGACGCCCACGTCGGTCGAGTCGATCCAATTCGCTTGGCGGGCCGTCTGCTCGGACAACCAGACGCACTCGAACACGATCATTCTCGGGAGCGCGTCGATCACATCCGGGAATTTCTCTGCGTCGGGCCAGCTCAACACCGGGGCGTCCTCTGCGGTGTCCGGGCATATCAGCGGGCGCACAGCCGCCGGCCAGCTGTCGAGGGGCGGTCCAAGCGCGTTCGGCACCAACTGCGCCGCCGCGCACGTGAGATGGAGTGCCCAGGCGCTCGGCTAGCTTGGGATCAGAACCCGACCGAATGTTCTAGGGGTCGCGGAAGCGCTCGGAAAAGCCCTAGAGGCGACGACCGGAATCGAACCGGTGTAGACGGCTTTGCAGGCCGCTGCGTAGCCACTCCGCCACGTCGCCGGGGCAGCCAAGGGTAGCGGCAGCGGTGTGCCGGAGGAGAGCTTCACCACCCCACGAGGTGGTGAACTTCGACGATGACGCGACCGCCGCCGATGTGAGCCCCCCTCGGCCGGCTGGCGTTGGCTACGCGGCGCGCAGGCGCAGGCCGTTGCCGGCGGGATCACGCACGAGCACGCCGCTGCGCCTGTCGCCGTCGCTGCGGGCCATCTCGACCGGCAGGCCCGCTGCGCGCACCCGCTCGAGGACCCGCTTGAGCTCCTCGCCGTCCGGAAGGACGACATCGAAGTGGCGCAGCCCGACCGAGCCGGGGACGGGGGGAGATGCGCCGGCGCTGTGCCACGTGTTGAGCCCGATGTGGTGGTGATAGCCGCCGGCCGAGATGAACAGCGCCCCCGGATATCCGCGCACGGTCACGTCGAAGCCGAGCACGCCGGAGTAGAACCACTCCGCGCTCTTGAGATCGGAGACCTGGAGGTGGACGTGGCCGATGGTCGTCGCGGCGGGGGCGGGGTGGTCGCCGTCCCAACGCTCGGGCAGCTCGGCGAGGATCGACCTGAGATCGAGCGGGAGCGTGGCCATCTCGATCTGGCCGCCGGAGCGCGACCACTCCGCGCTCGGACGGTCACGGTAGATCTCAATCCCGTTGCCGTCGGGGTCCGAGAGGTAGAGCGCCTCGCTGACGAGATGATCCGAAGCGCCATCGAGGGGCTGTTGCTGTTCGGCCAGCCGGGCGAGAGCGTAGGCCAGCTCGACCCGGCTCGGGAGCAGGATGGCCAGGTGGTAGAGGCCCGTGGCGCGACGGTTGAGCGCGGAGGCAGTCTGGTCGCCGTGGAGCGTGACCAGCGCGGGGCCGACGCCTCCGGCATGCAGCGCGATGCCGCCGTCCTCGAGGTCGACGCAGCGCAGGCCGATCGCGGCCTCGTAGAACCGGCGCGAACGCTCGAGGTTCGAGACGGTCAGATCCACGGCGCCGATCTGCGTTTCGGGGTGAATCGAGGTCGTCTGCACGACTGCGTCCGGTCCTGCCATCTGCTTACTCCACCGTGCAGGTGCCGCCCGGGGTGGCTCCCGGCAGACGGCTCAGCAGGTCCGCGAGCACATCCATCTCGGCGGGAGAGAAGTGCTCGAGAAACAGCCTGCGGATGCTGGCCACGTGGCTGCAGCCCGCGCGGCGCAGCTTCTCGTGCCCCTCGTCGGTGAGCCTGGCGTAGGACACGCGGGCATCGCTGTTGCAGGCGACGCGCTCGATCAGCCCGGCGGCCACGAGCCCGTCGACCAGGCGGGTGATGCCCGAGCGGGTGAGCATCGTGCTCTCGGCGAGGGCGGACATGGGCAGCCGGCGGTCCGGCGCCTGAGCCAGGTACAGCAGAACCTCATAGTCGCGGGTCGTGAGGCCGTGCTCGGCCATCAGCGCCGCGTCCAGCCCGCGGACGATCGTGGCGTGGCTTTGCAGGTAGCTACGCCACGCTTCGAGCTCGGATCCGCCCAGTCGGGCGGGGGCGATCGTGTCCATACCGGGATTATAGTTGACGGATCAACCGCAGCGCGACAGGCTCACGCCGCGACCCGGATGACGAGCTCCTCCCAGGCCTTCTGAAGTGCCTCGAGTGTCATGCCGGCGCGTAGCTGGTGCATGATCAGCTCGGGGGCCAGCGCGGCGAGCAGCACATCGGCGAGGTAGGAGGAGTGCTCGGGGCAGAGCTCGTCGAGCAGCGCGGTGAGATGGGCCCGGTAGGCGGCGAACACCGGAGAGCGGTAGCGCATCATCGGCTCGGCCGGCTCGGCAGCCAGCAGCAGGTCTCCACGCTCGGCGGTCAGCTCGAGCAGCGCCTGGCCGAAGGCCACGAGCCGGTCCACGGGCGGCGCGCCCGGACCGAGCGGCGGCGGACCGCCGATGAATGCGTTCTGCAGCCGGCGCTCGCTGTCGTCGAGCAGCGCGTGAAACAGGCCGGCGCGGTCGCCGAAGCGCCGGAACAGCGTGCCTTTGCCGACGCCCGCCTCGCAGGCCAGACGGTCCATGGTGATCGAGGCGGCGCCCTGGTCGCGCAACAACCGCCGCGCCGCGCACAGGATGGCCTCGCGGTTGCGCGCGGCGTCCGCACGTTCGGCACGCTGTCCGGCGATTACCGGGAGCTCGAATGAGGCGGGCGGAGCGGGCACCGCCGCATCCTACGGGCGCCGGACGGCGGACGTGAAGGAGAGATTCAAGAGGACCATGGTCCACATATGGTAGAGTGCTCAACTATCCAAATCGGACCACGGTCCAAAAGCGTCCACCATTCCCACCAAGGAGCTTCCATGTCAGTCACTCAGTCCGCCACCAGCGCCACCGGCCTTCCCGTCGGCACCTGGACTCTCGACCCCACGCATTCCTCGGCCAGCTTTGCGGTCAAGCACATGGTCGTCGCCACGTTCCGCGGCCGCTTTGAGAGGTTCGACGCCACCCTCACGGTGACCGAGGGCTCGGCCCGGCTCGAGGGCAGCGTCGATGCCGGCTCGATCGTCGTCAAGGACGAGAATCTGCAGGGCCACCTCGGCTCACCGGATTTCTTCGACATCGAGCAGTACCCGGAGATCACCTTCACCTCCGACAGCCTGCGCCGCGAGGGCGAGGAGCTGATCGTCGACGGCGAGCTGACCATCAAGGGCATCACGCACCGCATCGAGGCGCGTGGCACGGTCGCCGGCCCGGCCGTCACCTTCGGTGACGTCAACAAGGTGGGCATCACCCTGGACGCGGTCATCGATCGCACCCAGTACGGCCTCAACTGGAACGCGCCGCTGCCGAAGGGCGGCTTCGCCGTCGCCGATGACGTGAAGCTGACCGTCGAGCTCGAGCTCATCGAGGGCTGACCAAATGCGCGTTCTGGGCGTCGCGGGCGCGCTCCGGCGCGCCTCCTACAACCGTCAACTGCTTTGGGCGGCAGCCGAGCTGCTGCCGCCCGAGGTGGAGTTGGTCGAGTTCGACGGGCTCAAGGGGCTGCCGCCGTTTGACGAGGACGACGAGTCGGAGCCCAATGTCGCCGTGGAGCGGTGGCGGCGGGCGCTCGCCGAAGCCGACGCGGTGCTGTTCGCAACCCCTGAGTACAACGCCTCGATTCCCGGCTGGCTCAAGAACGCCATCGACTGGGCCTCGCGTCCCGCTTCGGATCCGGTGCTGCGCAACAAGCCGGTGGCGGTGATCGGCGCCAGCACCGGGATGTTCGGTGCCGTGTGGGCCCAGGCCGAGCTGCGCAAGGTGCTCAGCACGGCAGGCGCCCGAGTGGTCGACCGGGAGCTTCCGGTCGGGGGAGCGGGCGAGGCCTTTGCGTCCGATGGAGCCCTGAACGACGAGGACCTTTCGCTCGAGCTGGCCGGGATCTTGTCCGAGCTGGTCGAGTTTGCCGAGCGGCGGCGGGTGGCGGCTTAGTCGCCACCCCGTCCACCGAGCGCTAACGGGCCCGGCCCACCGACACGCGCCCGCTCCAGTCCAGTGATTGACGGCAGCTGATACCCAGGCTCAGCACCGTCCCGCAGTCGCTGGAAGCAAGCCGGCCGCCGGGGAGGAGGTGGACGGGGATGTTCGCCCGCCGACCGCTCTGCGCCGCCCGTAACTGGCGCTGGCTGAAGCTCGCCACCGCGTGGAAGGTCGTGGCGCCGCCATTCCTTGGGTGCCCGAGCGCGAGCACCCAGTCCCGCCACGGGTCGCTGGTCGCGCACGGGTCGGAGCCCTCGTGGGTGCCCTGGAAGGCGAACGGATCGATGCCTGGAGCTGCCTCCAGGGTGAGCCGGTAGGCGTGACGGCGGTAGCTGCCGGTGGCCAGCAGCGGAACCGTGCCGCTGCTGCTGTCGACAAGTGTGCCGGCGGCCTGGCAGGCCCCGTGGCCAGTGACCGCGACCCGCCAATGGCCGCGCATTCCCGAGGTGAGGCTGCGCTGTACCCCGCTCACCGTCCGCAGGTAGGAGGGCGGTGCCCCGGCGGGATAGAGGAAGACGTCGTAGCTGATCACCGGGTTCGAGGCAAACGTGAGCTCGCGTACGTCCAAGCGAGTCGGAGCCGTGTAGCGGTAGCGGTAGCCGCCGCTCAGCCGCAGCGTCACCCGGAATTTGACCGGCGCCGGCGGCAGAGATGAGGACGCCCCGCCGGCGGCCGGCGCGTCGTGGGCTGGGGCTGCGACTGCCGCCGGAGCTCCGCTCCCAGCAAGCGCGACGAGCGCGACGCACGTCGCGGTCATGCCCCACCACCTGTTGGTCCTCACGTCTGACCTCCGAACGATTGCCCCATAAGCCACCCGTCGCGGGAGGCCGGTGGACGATTGTAGGACGACCGCTGTCGGGCAGAGCGCGCGTTGCTCAGGCCGGTGCGAGCTCGCCGGCCGACGAGATCCGCGAGGCGCGCCAGACCGGATAGACGGCTCCGAGCACGCCGATGGTCACGCCGATCAGCGCCGCCCGACCGAGGCCCCAGGCGGTGAGCTGGGGCGAGATAAAGCCGCCGAGCCCGAGCGCGGCGGGCAGCAGGCCGCTGGCCAGCAACCCGAGCACGAGCCCGATCAACGTCCCTAGCACGCTCACGGCGACCGCCTCGCCGAGGACAAGCGCGGCGAGCTGCCGTCCGCTCCAGCCGATCGTGGCCAGCAGGGCAAGCTCACGGCGGCGCTCGAGCACGGCTGCGAGCATCGTGTTGGCCACGGCCAGGGCGCCGATGATCAGCGCCAGCACGACAATCAGCAGCACCGCCTTCGAGATCAGGACTGTGTTCACCCCGGCGCGGATCGCCTCGCTCGGATCCGAAATCGCCGCGAGGCCGGGGAAGACCTTCTGCAGGCGGCGCTCGGCGGCGGCGGGAGTCAGCTGCGGCGCGATCCTCACCGCAAACGTCGTCGTCTCCTGCGGCGTGCGCCCCGCGAGCGTCTGTGCGTCGCGCAAGGTCGAGATCATCCCGGAGTCCTGGAAGGCGATGCCAGCGTGGTAGATCCCGGAGATGGCGAATGTCCGGCCTGCCACGCGGATCGTGTCGCCGGGCCCCTTGCGCAGATGGCGGGCGAGCTGATCTCCGAGGATCACCCGCCCGGGAGCGGGACCGCTCCCGGTGGTAAAGACGAGGCGGCGGGCCACGAAGCCCTGTGGTTCGATGCCGAAGACGATCGCCGAGGGCGCGCCGGACACGGCGCCGACGACCAACTGCAGCGGCGTCGCGTCGATGATCTCCGGCTGGCTGCGGATCTTGGCCAGAAGCGACATCGGCAGCACCGATGAAGTCGGATCGCCGGCGTCGCGCTGGAACAGACCCAAATCGGCCCGCCCGAGATGAACCAGTTGACCGGCGGTGCTGTTGAGTCCCGCCGACAGCGCCAGCAGAGCGACGATCGCAGCGACGCCGACGGCGATGCCCGCCGCGGTGATGACGGTGCGCGCCCGTCGCCGACTCATGTTCGAGGCGATCAGGGCCAGCACCAGCCGGCTCCTACCCGGAGTGTTCGGGCACCACGAGCACGGGCCGCTTGGAGTAGTGCACCACCATGTGGGACACACTTCCCAGCAGCGCCGTCTCCATCGTTGTCGAGCCGCGCGTGCCCATCACGATCAGGTCGGCGTTGACCTCATCGGCGACATCGAGCACAGTCTTCCAGATCGAGTCCTCGTTGCGCTCGAGTCGGACCTCGACGGCGAAGCCGAGCTTGCGGGCGAGACGGTGACCCTCATGCCCGATCTCCTCGGCGCGGTCCAGCGTGGCCTGCTCGAGCCGAGCCATGGACTCTCCGGGCGGAGTTCCGTGGGTGCCAAACGAGTCGGCGAGAAGCATCGCCGGCGGACTCCACACGTGGAGCAGGATCGCCGGCAGGTGGCCGAGCGTTTTGTGGGCGACGGCGACGGCGTGCTTGGCGCTTTCCGACCCGTCGTAACAAATGACGATGGCCATCTAGGAGACCTCTTCCTCGGAGGAGATGAGTTCGCGTAGGACGACGCGATGATCTGCGTCGCGCATCACCAGCTCGCAGGGACGGCGCTGGGCCGCGTAGAGAAGCGCGACGCGGCGAGCATGCTCGGGGGTAGGGCACGCGATATGCGCCTCCTGGCCGGGAAGCGCCACCTCCCAGCACCCGCGATCGGAGTGGTCGACATGAACGACCTGAAGATGTTCGGTTGCCATGGCCATAGATTTGCTCGCCTCGCTGGTCCGCGCATCCGTGCATTTCCGCGGGTCGGTCCGTGATTGCCACGCGGGGGAGTGCACAGTCAGTAGTTCGCGCCCCAAGCGCGACGGTCCAGCGCGGATGCCGGAGCTGTCAAGCTGCGCCTAGCGTGCTGGTCATGTCACCTCGTATGTACCGGACCAAGGCCGGGGCAGTGGGCGGCGCGGTCGCGCTGATTCTCGTTCTCGGCGCGTGCGGCGGCAGTTCCCCATCGAGCACGACCACCAGCTCCACCAGCACGAGCACCGCGGCGAGCGGCGGCCCAGCCGTCACCACCGGACCGGTCCGCGGCGCGATCCACGGCGTCAACCACGCACCCAAGGTGGGGCATCCATGGGCCTACTCGGTCAAGGTGACCGACGCGGCCGGCCATCCGCTGAACGGCACCGTCGACATCGAATTCGCCTTCGGCGGACAGGTGGTCGGGCACGACACCCCTCCCACCAAGACCCTCGTCGCCGGCCGTTGGCACGACTCGCTCACCTTCCCCGCTCAGGCCGTCGGTCAGCCCCTTGCCGTGCAGGCAGTGGTGCACACCAGCGCGGGCTCGATCACGCTCGACTGGCCGATCACCGTCACGCCGTGAGGCCCCTGGCAGGCCAGCGAGGGGGTAGCCCGGCCGTGCCGCAGCGGGCCGACTCCGGCGGCGGGGGCGCGGAGGTGTCGGTCGAGGAGGTGACCAAGTCCTACGGCGCGATCCACGCGCTCCGTGGCGTGTCGCTCCGTGTCGTCCCCTCCGAGTTCGTCACCATCACCGGTCCGTCGGGATCGGGCAAGAGTACGCTGCTCAACCTGATCGGCAGCCTCGACCGTCCAGATTCGGGCCGGATCATCGTCGCGGGCGAAGCCGTGCCCGAGCCGCGTCACGCGGTTCATTTTCGGCGTGAGGTCGTTGGGTTCGTGTTTCAGGACAACCTGCTGCTGCCCTATCTGAGCGCGCAGAGCAACATCGAGGCGGCGCTGCTGGCCACCGGCGTGGCGCGCTCCGAGCGGCACGAGCGCAGTCTCGAGCTGCTGTCGGAGGTCGGGCTCGCCGATCGGGCCACGCACCTGCCCTCCGAGCTCTCGGGAGGCCAGCGGCAGGCCGCGGCCCTGGCCCGCGCCGTGGCCAATCATCCGCGGCTGCTCCTCGCCGACGAGCCGACAGGATCGCTTGACTCGGCCAGCGCCGACCGCGCGCTTGACCTTCTCGAGGCGCTGAGGTCTCGCCACGGGATGACGGTGCTGGTGGTCAGCCATGACGACGCGGTGGCGGAGCGCGCCGATCGCGTGGTGCGGATCGTTGACGGCCGCATCATCGGCGAGTGAGCAGGGCCGACGCCGGCTGCGGGCCCTCGACGTCGGCGCCGACGAGTCACACCTCGACACGGGTTCGCCTCCATCCGGTTGCGGTGAATCCACGACGGCCGATCCGCCGCTGACCGAACCGGATCCGGGCGTCTTTCCACGATGTCAGGCGAGGCGCGCGCTGGAAGACTTTCTCCCGGTTGGCACGCACGTCTGAGAGGGACCGTCATGACCGCCGAAAGTCTTACCGCCGTTCGCGAGCTGAACAGCCGTATCAATCAAGGAATCCAGGTCAGGTTGCTCTGGCGTCAGCCCGACGAGAGCCTGTGGGTGACCGTCAGCGACCTGCGTGCGGGCGACTTCTTCAGCATCGAGGTCGGTGACGGAGAGCACCCGCTCGACGTCTTCCATCACCCGTACGCGTACGCGGCGCATCACGGTGTCGGCTGACGCGGTCCGGCTCCCGCCGCGGACTCGGGCAGCGGGAAGAGCTGCAGGAAGCGCTCGGCCACCCGCTGTTCGCCCTCGAGTCGGAGCTCTCCGGAGCGCAGCGCCGGCGCCAGCGGGCGGCTGTGCCACAGCACGCCGCCGAGGTGCTCTCGGGGCCGATCGACGCCTCGCCGGCCGGCATGCTGGCCGTGCTGCGCGACCCCTCGAGCGCGGTCATCTGCCTCTGGGAGGGCTCCGACCGTCGGGGGGCGCAGGTGATCAACGAGCCGTCGGCGTGGGCGATGAGCCGCCTGCACACCACCGAACCCTCGCGGGCACGCGACTTCTACAGAGCGGTTCTTCGGCTGGACCTTCGACTCACTGGACATGGGCGGAGCGGGGGTGACGCTGTGCCGGGTGCCCGGCTACGTCGGCGGCGAGCCGAAGCAGCCGGTGCCCCGGGACTCCGTCGCCGTGATGCTCGAGGGCGGTCCGGAGGGCCCGCCGCACTGGAGCGTCGATTTCTGGGTTGCGGACACCGACGGCGCCGCCATGCGGGCAGAGGAGCTGGGCGGACAGGTGATCACGCCGCCCTTCGACATTCCGGGCTTCAGCAGCGCCGTCCTCGCCGACCCGGCCGGCGCCGCGTTCTCGATCAGCGAGCTGCGCATGTAGGAATTCTCGGCGGGTATCCGGACGCCCGAGCGCGCACAAACCGGGCCCTCAAGATAGGTATCTGAGCAGCCAAACATGGGGAGGGGTCCCGATGCGCTCGCCGGCGTGTCGGCATAGCTTCCGTTGCGTCAATCACGACCGCATGGAGGGGTTCACATGCTCAGGCTCACCCGCAGTAAGCTGATCGCCGTTGTCGCCGTTGCCACAGCCGCCGTGCCGTCGGCGGCGAGCGCCAGGTTCAATCTCGATCCGCTGCCGTCCGCCACACCAGGGGCCGCCACGGCCGCACCCGCGCCGGCGCCCGCGACCGCCCAGGACAGCAGCATCAACTTGGCCGACGCGGGGCTCGGCGGCGGAGCCGCGGTTGCGCTGATCGGCGCCGGAACCGGCGTGATCGTCGTCCGTCGCCGCCGCATCGCCCGGGTCCGTTGAGCGCCCGCGACGAGGTTGTCCGTACGGACGCGGACTGGCGGGGCCATCGTGTGGACGGCAGAGGCGCTGGTGGCGGCAGCCCTCCTAGAGCTCTCGGAGTAATCCCAGCCGGTGGGCCTGCGCGGCGGCCTCCCCGCGGCTGTGGACGTCGAGCTTGCGCAGGATCGCGGAGACGTGGTGGTCGACGGTCTTCTCGGAGACCACGAGGCGCTGAGCGATCTGCGTGTTACGGAGTCCCTCGGCCACGAGTGCCAGGACCTCGAGCTCCCGCGGGGTCAGCCCGCTCGGGTTCTGGCGGGTCTCCCGCCGCGGGCCGCGGGGGATGCCGCGGACGCCCTGCTCGCGCAGGCGGCGGGCGATGACCGTCGCGGCCGGGCGGGCACCCATCTGCTGGAGCTCCTCGATCGCTCGCCGCAGCACGGCCGGGTCGTCGGCGGCCGCCTCGGCGAGGGCGGCATGGTAGGGCGCACCGATCGCCCGCCACTGTTCGCCGGCGGCGGCCCAGTCCCCGGCGATCGACGACCGGTAGGGTTCGGGAACCAGGTCGCTGGGGAGGTCATCCCGGTGGCCGGCCTGCCAGCGCCAGTACGCCAGCTCGCCGACGGCCATCGGTACGCGCCGCTCGAGCGCCATGGTCAGCGCCGCCCCGGTGGCGTCCGCGACGGCGGGGTCGTTTCCCTGCAGCCATGCCGCCTCGGCACGGGCGGCGGCCACGTGGGCGATGCGGTCGACCTCTTCGGTCTCCCGAACGAGCGCCTGCGCATCGTCGAGCGGCGCGAGTGGGTCCTCCTCACCCCGGCGCGCCCGCAGCGTTCCCACCACGCACAGCGCCGCGGCGGTCGCCCACGGGGCACTCCGCGGATCGCGGAGAACGAGTTCCGCCGACTCCGCACTCCGATCCCACTGCCCCCGGATCAGCTCCAGCCGGCTGCGGAGCGACAGCAGATAGAGCCGCCACGTATCGAGGCCACGCTCGCCACAGTACTCAAGCCCGGTCTGCAGGCTCTCATCGGTGAGCTCGAGTCGTGCGTTGCGCAGCGGACACAGCGTGAGCAGCATCAGCGCCCGGCCGGCGTACTCCTCGAGACCGTCCCGCCGGGCGAGCGACACGGCCTGCTGCAGCTTCTCCCGACCCGTATCTGAGCCGGCCTGGAACTCCGCCGCACCGACGTTGATAAGGGCGTACACCGTCGCCTCGGCGTCGTCGAGCTCGCCCGCAAGGGTCAGGGCGCGATTGCCCCAGGCGACCGCGCCCTCCTCGTCCTCCAGCACCATCCGGCGTTGGGAGAGGTTGCCGTAGGCCATGGCCAGCTCGTGCCCCGCCGGCGCTGACTCCAGCACCAACACCGCTTCACGCGCGAGCAGCTCGCCCTCGGCGGCCTGACCGGAGAAGAACAGCAGCCGCGAGAGCGCGCGCAACGCATCGCCCTCGCCCAGCGGATCGCCGAGCCGGCGCTGGACGTCGAGGGCCTCGCGCTGCGCGACGATCGCGGCCTCGAACTGCGCCGTCATGTAGCACTCGTGAGCGCGGCCGGCCAGGAGGCGGGCGCGGTCCGCAAGGGAGAGCCCGTGACCGACTCGGAGCGCGCGGGCGTACTGTGCTGCCGCCTCGCGGTGGGCTCCGGAACGTGCCGCCCGCTCGGCCGCGGGGGGTGCCCACCTCAGCACTTGCTCGTCGTCGCCGGCCGCCTCGGCGTGATACGCGAGCCGGGCAAGGTCAGGCTCCGGGCCGGCACGGCCCGCGAGCGCGTCGAGGACGGCGCGGTGCAGGGCGATCCGGCGATGCGGCGCGATCGCCTCTTCGGCCGCCAGGCGCGCGAGCTCGTGGCGGAAGCTGACGTCTCGGCGCCCCGGGGTGAGAATTCCCGAGGCGAGGCACTCCTCGAGCGCCTCGAGCTGCGAGCCGGAGACCGCCTCGAGCTGCGAGCCGGAGACCGCCTCGAGCAACCACAGCTCCATCTGCCCAGGCACCACCGCGACCGCCTCGAGCAGCCGCTGCGCCGGTCGGGACAGGTGCGCCACCCGGGCGAGCACGGCGTCACGCACCGACTCGGGGATCTCGTCTCCGCCCGCCGACAGCACCTCGGTGACGAAGAACGGGTTGCCGGCGGTCGTGCGGTGAAGCTCGGCGACATCGATCCTCGTCGACCCGGCGAGTGTGGCAACGGCAGCGGGGGAGAGCGGACTGAGGGTCAGCCGATCGGGTGGCGGTGTCAGCTCGCCGAGGATCAGACGGAGTCGCTCCGAGCCGCCGAGCTCATCCGCCCGGTAGCTGGCCAGCACGAGAGCGGGTGCGGCGGCGATGCGGCCAGCGAGCAGGGTGAGCAGATCGAGCGTCGCCTCGTCCGCCCAGTGGAGATCCTCGAGCACGAGTACGGCGGGACCTCGCGCTCGCAACTCACGCAGCAGGCCGAGCACGACCTCGTGTGGTCGAGCGCCGGCGGTGAGCAGATCCTGCAGCTCGCCGCCGGTGAGCTCGGCGATGTCGAGCAGCGGTGCCAGCGCACGAGGGGTCCGCACAGGCTCGCACCGGCCCCACAGGACGCGGATGCTGCCGTCGCGCTGCTCGCAGAACAGGCGCAGCAGCGACGTTTTGCCCACCCCGGCCTCGCCCGTCAGGAGCAGCACCTGGCCGATGCCGTCCAACCGCACCGCGTCCAGCGCGTGCCCGAGGACATCGAGGCTGTCTTCCCGCTCGAGCAGCGGCTGCGCTCCCTCCACTCCGCGCCTGGGTGATGCCGAGAGGGGGTCCCGCATCTGGCTCAGCCTCGCCGCCGCGGCCACGGCCGCGTCCCGGGCCGGGAGCGAAGGCGAGCCTCCCGGCGACGCCGGTCGTGCTCGCGCCGCCGCGCCTCCTCGCGGGCGCGCTCGCGGTCCTCGCTGAGGCCGACCTCGAGGAACAGCAACAGAACGGCGGCGCCGAGCCCGAGCGAAATCAGCACAAACGTGAGCAGCTGGCCGGCCAATCCGGGAACCAGCGCGCCGCATAGGGCGCCGGCCACCACGAGCAGCCCGGAAATCCCGAAAGAGACGATGCGTGTTCGCGGAGCCATGACAGGAAAGTACAACGCGAGCCTGCTCTGACTGTCCAAACGGGCTGATCGCGGGAAAAACGGCAAATTGGCTTGAGCACAGGGAAGCCCCACGTTGCTGCAGGAAGGTTGTGCATCCCTCAAGGGAATTCCCTGCGCGTCGAATAACGGGGCGAACGAGAAGCACGAACCGGCACGGGACCCTTGAGTCTCGCCAAGTCTTCCCCCCGGGTCCGGCGGTTGGGCACATGTGTCTGATCGGTGCTTCCACCTACAGAAGGGGGAATGCCCATGCACAATCCGCTCACAAGGTTCCTCGGCCTTCGAGTCATCACCGTGGTGATGGCGACGTCGGCCGTAGTCGCTTTGGGGGGCGCTTACGCGGCACCCGCGGGTGCTACGTCAGCCACTGCCACGCTGACGGCCGGCTCGCTGGCCTTCGTGTCGGCTCCGCCGGCAGTCAGCTTCAGCGCCACCCTCAACGGGTCCGATCTGGCGCCGACCAGTACCCAGGCGCTGGACGTCGGCGATTCCACCGGCGCTGGTGCCGGCTGGAACATCACCGGCACCTCGACCACGTTCACAGCCGGTGCTCGTACGCTCCCGACCACGGCGACCACCGTCGCCGCCGGACCCACGGTTGCGTGTGACGCCAGTGTGACGTGCACCACGGCCACGAACAGCGTGACCTACCCGTACTCGCTGCCCGCCGCAACGACCGCCCCAACCGCGACGAAGCTGTTCAACGCCGCGGCCAGCACCGGAATGGGTAACCAGACGGTGACGCCGACCTGGAAGCTGTCGATTCCCGCCAACAGCTTCGCCGGTAGCTACACCTCGACGTGGACCCTCTCGCTGGTCAGCGGCCCGTAATGACTGTGCCCAGCGCACGTCGAATCGCCCCTGCACTCGCCGCCCTGTCGTTGGCGGCGAGTGCAGGATGGGCGTCGACCTGCTCGGCCGCGTCGCTCGGTGGCTTCAGCGCCCGGCCGGCGACCTTCAACCCTGCCGATCCGGCCACGCGGGCCTACTTCAAGCCCGTGGTCGCGCGCGGTCACAGCTTCCGAGGGCGGGTCGTCCTTCAGAACACCGGGTCGGCCCCGATCCGGCTCAAGGTCAATGTCGTCGACGGACTCACGGGCGCCACGTCCGGTGCGGTCTACGGCAACGCCGGCGTCAGGCTGCGCCGGGCCGGGCGGTGGTTTCACGCCCAGACCAGGTCCCTCACGCTTCCTGCCCACAGCCAGCGGTACGCGACGTTCCAGGTGCGCGTGCCGGCGAGTGCAGCCCCCGGTGACCACCTGGCCGGGATTGCCTTTGAGGACGCGAGGCCGTCTCGCTCCCCAGGCCGGTTCTCGGTGACCGAGATCTTTCGCGTCGTCGTCGGCGTCTTGGTGCGCGTGCCCGGGCCCGCACACAAGCACGTGCGGCTGCTGTCAGCCACGCTTGCGCCGCTGGCCGGCACGCGCTTCGCCTCGGTCGTGATCCGCCTCGGCGACGTCGGACGGTTGATGTGCAAGCCGCGGCTGACCGTCTCGCTTCAGGGCGCAGGCCGCGCACGCTCGGTGACCCGGAGGCTCGACACCGTCCTGCCCGGGGACACGATCCCTTATCCGCTGCCGTGGCCGGCCTCTCTGGCCTCGGGGCAGTATCGCCTCTCGGCCAAGGCAACCCAGTGCGGGCGCACCGCGAAGCTGCGACGGGTTGTCCATGCTGGTCGCGCGATGACCGGAACATCCGGCGGCGCGGCCCCGCAGAGCCCGGAGGCCAAGACGGCGAGTGCGGCGCTCCCGGTGGCGATACTTGCACTGGTCAGCCTCCCGCTGGCCGCGGCCATGGCCTTTGGAATGCGCCTCTTCGACCGGCGTCGAGGTCGCCCTCGCCGCACAGCTTCGGCTTGACCATCCGGGCCAGACGGGGAACGACGAGGAGCGGATCGGTGACGACGCTTCGCCGGATCGCGCTCGTCGTGTGGATGGCCGGTGTCGTGCTGGCCACCACCACCGCGCCGGCCGGCGCCGAGGTGTGGTCGCCGCAGACCTGGTACACGAACCTCAGCGGCGTCGCCTGTGCCAGCAGCACGGCCTGCGTTGTCGTCGGGGCGGGGGGGAGCATTCACGCCACCACCGACGGCGCGACCTGGTCAGCGCAGACCTCCGGCACCAGCAACTCCCTGAACGCGAGCTCGTGCCCGAGCGCGACCGTGTGCTTCGCCGTCGGCGCAAGTGGAACCATCATCGCCACCACCAACGGGGGCTCCACGTGGACGGCACAGACGTCGGGGACGACGAATGCGCTGAACGGCATCGCGTGTCCGAGCACGACGACCTGTGTCGCCGTCGGGGCGTCCGGAACGATCGTGCGCACCACGAACGGCACAACATGGGCGAGCCAGACCTCGGGGACGACCAATGCGCTCGGCGGCGTCGCGTGCCCCAGCACCACAACGTGCTTTGTTGGCGGCGCCAGTGGGACCTTGCGGAAGACCACGAACGGCACCACCTGGAGCACCCAGACCTCCGGAACCACCAACGCCTTGAACGGCATCTCGTGCGCCAGCACCACCAATTGCTTTGCCGCCGGTGCGGCAGGGACCATCATTCACACCAGCAACGGCACGGCCTGGTCCGCTCAGACCTCCGGCACGACAAACGCGCTCGGCGGGATTGTCTGCGCAAGCACAACGGCGTGCTTCGCCGTCGGGGCCAGCGGCACGATCCTCGCTACCACCAACGGCTCGACCTGGGCGGCGCGGGCCTCCGGTGCTCCGGGGACGCTGAGCGCCATCGCCTGTTCGAGCGCCACCAGCTGCTTCGTCGGCGGCGATGGAGGGGTCATCCTCCGAACCTCGACCGGGACGAGCTGGACGACTCAGAACCCGCCCACGGCGCAGAGTCTGAGCGCCGTCTCCTGTCCGACATCGATCGCCTGCTTCGCGACCGGCGCATCCGGTGTGGTGCTGTCGACGACGAACGCGTCTACGTGGTCGGCGCAGACCTCCGGCACCACGAACGCGCTCAGTGGGATCTCATGTCCGGCCACCACGACCTGCGTCGCGGCCGGAGCAAGCGGCACGATCATCCGCACGACCGACGGCTCGACCTGGTCCGCGCAGACGTCCGGTACCACCAACGGCCTGAACGCCATCTCCTGCCCGAACACGACGACCTGCTTCGCCGTCGGCGCGGGCGGCACGATCATCCACACGACCAACGGGTCCACGTGGTCGGCGCAGACCTCGGGCACGAGCAACGCGCTGAACGGCATCTCGTGTCCGAGCGCGAACACGTGCTTCGCCGCCGGCGCGGGCGGGACGATCGTGGCCACGATCAACGGAGGCACTGCCTGGTCGTCGCAGACGTCGGGCTCCGCGAGCACCCTGGACGCGATCTCCTGCCCAAGCGCCACCGTCTGCTTCGCCGCGGGCGCGGGCGGGGTGATCGTGGCCACCTCCAACGGGTCGACCTGGTCGACCCAGACCTCGGGTACGACAAGCATCCTCAACGGCATGGCTTGCTCGAGCACGACCGCCTGCTCCGCTCCGGGGGCCGGTGGGGTGGTGGTGGCCACCACGAACGGTTCGACCTGGTCGACCCAGTCCTCGGGCACGAGTAACACCCTGAACGCTATCTCCTTCCCCGCCGGCTTCTATCAGGGCTTCGCTGTCGGCACCGGGGGCACCATCGACGAGTACACGTGCTCCGGCGGCACGCTCGGGGTCACGCCGCCGAGCTCGATGAGCTTCGCGCCGGTCGCCCTCAACGGCCAGGACCAGACGACCACCGCCACCACCACCGTGACCGCGGACGACGAGACGGGGTCGCTGTCGGGGTGGAGCATCAGCGCCTACGCGACGCCGTTCACCGACGGCGCCGGCCATTCCCTCTCCAACCCGCGGATCACGGCCGGCAGCGCCGCCGCCACCACCGGCACCTGCGTGCTGCCGGTCAACGCGGTGAGCTACCCGACGAGCGCGATCGGTACCAGCGGCGGCACCGCGACCAAGATCTTCAACGCCGGCACCGGCACCGGCGGGGGCGCGGCAAACGTGAGCGTCACCTTCGGGCTGTCGGTGCCGGCCAACCAGCTGATCGGCAGCTCCGGGTCCGATTCGTTCTCCTCCACAGTCACCTTCACTGCCTCCAGCGGGCCGTGACGCCCGGCCGATGAGTTCTCTGCCGCGCTGAGGTCTACTTCGGCTGTGACCTATAAGGGCCGCCGCGTTGCCTCGCCTCTGCGGGTAAATCACCGGCCGTTGCGGTGAACCACTGATGTCGACTGACACGAATCAGGACTAGTGTGCGTCGAAGCTGGCGCCGCGGCGCCGGCCCTGGTGACCGCGGTGATCGTCGTCCGAGGAGAGTCATGGATGGACCGGGGCGCACGCGGAGCGATGTGATTCGACGAGTCATCGCCACGGTGGCCGAGAGCGCCTCCGACGCCCTGGTCGCCGTCGACGCCAGCGGCGCCATCGTCTATGCCAACCCGGCCCTGGCTCGCATGTTCGGCCGCGAACTGCACGAACTGGTGGGGTCGCCGATCGAGCTGCTGTTACCCGAACGCCACCGCGATCACGTGCGCCGGCGGCTGGCAGATCTCCTGGCCCGGGGCAACGCGGATGCAATTGGCAACGTGGGTGAGCTGACCGGGCTGTACGCGGACGGAAGCGAGTTCCCGATCGACGTGTCCCGGGGTGTCCGGGCCGGAGGCGATCAGCCGATCGTCGCCGGCGTGCTCAGCAACGCGTCCGAACGCGGGCGCGCCGAGCGAGAGATCGCGCGGTTGGCGGCGTGCCCGGATGCCGTCATCGGCCTCGCCGCCGACGGTACGATCGAGAGCTGGAACCCCGGTGCCGAGACGCTGTTCGGCCATGGCGTGACCGAGGTCATCGGGCGGTCGCTGAGCATTCTCGCCCCACCGGACGCTCCGGTCAGTCCCGAGCTCGTCGCCGCGGTCGGGCGGGGCGAGAAGGTGCGGGTGGAGACGGCGGCGCTTCACCGCGACGGGACCCTGCTGACGGTCGGGGCGACGATCTATCCGATCCGTGCCCCGGGCGGAGCGGTGACCGGGCTCTCCTGCGTGGCTCGGGACATCACCGAGCGCAGGGAGGAGGAGCGCGAGCTTGAGCGTCGCGCCCAGGCCGCCGATCTCGACGGACAGCAAGCGATCATCTCGATCGATTTCGACGGCCGCGTGCATCATTGGAACGAAGGCGCGCGGCGGATCTACGGCTGGAGTGCGGAGGAGGCCGTTGGCCGCAACATCGACGAGCTGACGATCAGCACGGAGGAGCTGCGAGAGGGCCTCCCGCGCCTTCTCGTCGGCGCGCTCACCCATCCGCGCGAGTTCCGTCGCCGGCGCAAGGACGGCTCTTTCGTGGACGTGCTGCTCCGCGGCGCGCCCTGGCGAGTGGACGGCGAGCTCGTCGGAGTGACGAGCGTCGCGCTCGACATCACCGAGCACCGCGAGCGGGAGCGCGAGCGCGAGCGTCGGCTGGCCCGGCTCGAGCGGGCCCAGCGCGTGGCCAAGCTCGGGCTGTGGACATGGGATCCGCGGGTGGATGTCGTCACCTGGTCCCCCGAGATGTTCGAGATCTACGGACGCGACCCCGCGCACGGCGCGGCGAGCGGCGCCGAGAGTCTCAAGTACGTCCATCCCGATGACCGCCGGCGCGTGGCCGCCGCCCTCGCCCATACGTTCGGCGGCGGGGTGGGGTGGCGCCACGGTCACCGCATCATCGACGAGCACGGGAACGAGAAGTCGGTGTGGGTGCTCGGCTACGCCGACCCCGAACAACCCGGGTGCTACTACGGCACGCTGCAGGACGTGACCGAGCTACCGAAGGTGTAAGCGATCGAGTGCACCTGGAGGCCCCGGCGCTGATCACGACCGGGCAACCGCGCAGTGCGCGGAGTGCTCGCCTCGAGCGCCGGCATCCGGTGCCATCGACTGTGGCGGCACCTCAAGCGGGTGTGGCCGCGGTGGCATCGGCGTGGCGAACGGACGTGGCGAGGGCAGTGTGCCCCGCCGCGAGCGGCACGAGGGGAAGCGTCCGGGTCAGCGCCAGCAGGGTGGCCAGCGCCAGCCAGGTGAAGGAGCCGATCGATGAGTGCAGGACCTCGATCGCCGTGTTGTCCCCAACCGCGACGACCACGGCTCCGGCGGCGGCCTGCAGTACGTACAGCGCGGTGACGACGGCGGCGGCACGGATGATCGCAGGTTGGCAGGCTCGGTCGCGGCGGCTGCGCACGAGCACCACCACCGCGAGGACGAGCATCGCTCCCGCCCAGCCTCGGTGGGTGAGGTTGATCACAACGTGATGGTTCAACGATGGGGCCAGCGAGCCGTTGCACAGCGGGAAACCGGTCCCGCACGAGGTGTGCGAGTCGGTGTTGGCCACGGTCGAGCCGGCCAGGAGCAGGCCGAAGCTCAGCCAGACGAACCAGCTGACCAGCCGCGAGAAGGAGTCGCGCGGGGCGGCTTCGTCGGTGGGGAAGGCCAGACGGACGGCGAGCAACGCGATCGACGCCACCAGCAGTCCGGCTGCGCCGTAGTGGAGCACCACCGTCCAGGAGACGTTCTTGAGCAGCACGGTGACGCCGCCGAGCACGACCTGGACCATGAGCAGGCCGAGCACGAGCAGCATCGGCCGGGTCACGCGGCGCTCTCCGCGGCACCTGCGCATCACGAGCACGGCCAGACCGGCGAGGCCAACGATCAGCACGGTCGCCACCCAGCGGTGGATCTCCTCGATCATCGCGTGATGGCCGCCGGATAAGAGCCGTCCATGGCAGGCCGGCCAGTCGGGGCAGCCGAGCCCCGACTCGCCGGCACGAGCAGGCCGCACGGTACGGGCCCGCGGGCGCGTGGGCTTCCGGGCAGCGCACGGATCCGCACCCGTGGGAACTACGCGCTGGCGCATCTCCGTCATCCGCTTCGGGTGAGGTTTTCGCCGCGGAGGCTTGCAGCATTGAGATGCTTTCTATGTCCGCCTCATGAGCACCGCCAAGCGTTCATCATCATCAGTCGGGACACGACGGCGAACGCGTGCTCGTGCCGCCACGCCGATGGCCCGCGCGCGACTCGAGTCGGGGGGGTCCCGCGAGCGCGGTCGCGCGGCGCGCCAGCAGGTGCCCCGCTCGGCCCACGGGGACTGGGCTCCCGACGCTGACCGGCCCGATCCGATCGCCGTACTCCAGGCGCAGGCGGCGACGCGCGTGCAGGAGCTAATCCCGATCCGTTACGGGCGGATGCTCGACTCGCCCTTCACCTTCTATCGCGGCGCGGCGGCGGTGATGGCCGCCGATCTCGCGTCCACGCCGAACTCGGGGATCGTCGTGCAGGCCTGTGGCGACGCCCACATCTCGAACTTCGGCGGCTTCGCCGCGCCGGACCGTCGCCTCATCTTCGGTCCCAACGACTTCGATGAGACATTGCCTGGACCCTGGGAATGGGACGTGAAGCGGCTGGCGGCCAGCGCCGAGATCGCGGCCCGTGACGTCGGGCTCTCCGCCAACCGCCGCGAGCGGATCGTCACCGACTGCGTCCGCGAGTACCGAACCGCGATGCGCGGCTTCGCCAACATGAGCCACCTCGACGTGTGGTACGAGCGGATCAACGCCAGCGAGCTCGTGAGCCGGTTCGGCGGGCAGCTTGGCAAGCAGGGCCGGATCCGCTTCGCCGCGCCGTTCGTCAAGGCTCGGCGCAAGACCAGCCTGCGCGCGGTCAAGAAGCTGACTGAGTACGTCGACGGTCAGTTGCGCTTCCGCAGTGTGCCCCCGTTGTTGGTGCCCGGCCGGGAGCTGTTGCAGTCCGCCGGCCGGCAGAACCAAGCCGAGTACATCAACGGGCTGATCGCGAGCTACGCGGCCAACCTCGACGACGACCGGCGGTTCCTGTTCGACACCTACCGGTTCATGGATCTGGCGCGCAAGGTGGTGGGCGTCGGAAGTGTCGGCACGCGGGCCTGGGTGTTCCTGTTCATCGCCCGCGACGGTGAGGATGCGCTGGTCCTCCAGGCCAAGGAGGCCCAGGCCTCGGTGCTCGAGCCCTATCTCGGAGTCAGCGAGTTCAAGAATCACGGCGAGCGCGTCGTCCGAGGCCAGCGGATGGACCAGGCGGCCAGCGACGTGTTCCTGAGCTGGCAGCGCAGTGTCGGCCTCGACGGCCAAGAGCATGACTTCTACGTTCGCCAGCTGTGGGACTGGAAGGCGTCGATGGATCTCACGCGGATGGGCTACTCCGGCCTTCACGCCTACACGCGCGCCTGCGGCTGGTCGATGGCGCGAGCGCATGCGCGTTCTGGCGACCGGCTCGCCATCGCCGGCTATCTCGGTAAGGGCGATCAGTTCGACCGCGCGATGGCCCGGTTCTCGAGCGCCTACGCCGACCAGAACGAACGTGACCATCACCGGCTCGCTGACGCTGTTGCCTCTGGCGAGGTCCGCGCGCTGTCCGGCATTTGATCCGCAAGGACACCGGCGCGCCTGACCTCCACACCTTCCGGGGCGCGATCCGCCAAGCTCCTGCGCGATGGGAACGGTCCTTGCCCTTGCTCTCGCTGCGGCGGTCTACCCGCAGCTGCTCGCCGTGGTTGTGGTGATCCTCACCCGACCCGGAGCCCGGCACTTGTTGTGGGGGTGCTACGCGGGCGCACTCGCCATGAGCGTCGGCTGTGGCGTGGCGGTGTACGCCGTGTTCAATTCACGGGGCAGCCTGGCGGGCACGAGCTCGAGCCGTCTCGGGGCCTCGACCTACCTCGTCGTCGGCGTGAGCGGCCTGCTCCTCGCGGCGCTCATCGCGACCGAGTGGGGTCGAGTGCTGCTGGCGGGCGATCTGCCCAGGCGGTCTCGGCGCCGCGGCGAGCAGCGCGACGCCGTGGAGGCTGAGGGCGCGCCGGTCGCCGGCCGTATGCCGGCGACCGTGCAGCGTGTGACGGGCTCGGGAGCGCGGGTGAAATCGAAGGCCGAGCAGGCGCTGCGGCGTGGCTCGCTCCCCGTCGCCGTTGCGGTCGGCGCGGTTCTCGGCATCCCGGGGCCGTTCGACGTACTCGCCATCGGCCATATGGTGAGGGCGGGCTATGGGACGATCGGGGTGGTGGTGCTGCTCGTCGCCTTCAACCTGGTCAAGTTCGTGCTGATCGAGGTGCCGATCGCGAGCTACGCGATCAGCCCGGAGCGGACGGCAGCTCGCGTCGATCGCTTTGCGGCCTGGATGAGGGTGAACAAGGTGAATGTGATCGCGGGCGTCGTCGCTGTGATCAGCCTCGCGCTGATCGTCCGCGGCATGACGAGGCTGGGCTGAGCGGTGCCGGGCACGGACGCGGACCTGGCGCTGCTGCGGGCTCATGAGCCCGTCGTGTGCTACACGCGCGGCGAGTTGTTCCTGCCCACCGCGGTCGGCCCCTACGTCGCGCAGTGTGGACTTTGGTCCGGCGTGCACGGCGGAAAGCACACGCTGCTCGTGCCGCCGGGCGAGATGACTCTCGAGCGCCTCTCACAGGAAGGGGTCACCCATCGCGATCGCCCGCTCTTCATGCGGTTCGTCGAGCGGCCGCTCAATCGCAAGGAGTATCTGGCCTGGAGGCGGATACCGCGCGAGCAGCTCAGCGCGTTCGGGCGGTTCACCACCACCGGCGTATTCGGCCGCCTGATCGATGCCGCGCTGCGCGGATCACTGCTCGTGCGCGGGAAGGTGCCCGCGGGCCTTGCCGCTGCTGCCGAGACGACCTACCGGGAGCGACTCGATTCCGAGCACTACACCTACTATGGCCGGGTCGTGCGCGAGGGGGGCTACATCTGTCTGCAGTACTGGTTCTTCTACGCCATGAACGACTGGCGCTCGACGTTCGCCGGCATCAACGATCACGAGGCCGACTGGGAGATGGTCACCGTGTATCTCGCCGATTCGGAAGACGGGGAGCCGCCCCGGCCCGCCTGGGTGGCGTTCTCCTCCCACGACTATCACGGCGACGATCTCCGACGGCGGTGGGACGATCCCGAGCTGCGGCGCGAGGGCGACCGGCCGGTCGTCTTCGCCGGGGCCGGTTCCCACTCCGGCGCGTTCATCCCGGGCGACTACGTCGTCTCGGTCGACCCGCCGCCGGTGCGTTCCCTGGTGCGCTTCCTGCGCCGCGCCCGCCGGCTGTTGGCGCCGTGGCGACACTACACCGGGGACGAGTCCGGGTTCGGGATCCCGTTCGTCGATTACGCCCGGGGCGACGGCGTCGTCATCGGTCCGGGCCACGAGCACGAGTGGGACCCCGTGGTGATCGACGAGGACACGTCCTGGGCCCTGCATTACCGCGGCCTGTGGGGGCTCGATACTCGGGACCGCTTTGGTGGCGAGCGCGCGCCGTCCGGGCCGCGCTACGAGCGCGACGGAACCGTGCGGGTCTCGTGGTGCAACCCGCTCGGGTGGGCGGGGCTGCAGAAGGTCGCGCCGCATGATGAGCAGTTCGCCGAAGCGCTCCAGCAGCGGGTAACGGCGCTCGAGCAGGAGGTCTGCGAGCTCGACGCCTCGATCGGAGCCGAGCGCGAGGCGCTGCGCGGGCTGCGCGCCGAGGCCCGGTCACTGGGCACCCACGAGTACGCCCAGGGACTCGTGGAGGCGCGACGGGCGGAGGTCGCCACACGCGAGGCCGAGCTCAACCGGACCATCGCCCGCCGGGCCGACCTGGCCGAGGAACGCCGCGCCCACCTCGACACTCTCCACGGCTACGTTCCGGAAGAGGCTCCGCAGGCGCACGTCCGCAGGCCCCACAAGCCACGCGTCGAAGAGCAGCAGCGCCGCACGCGGTTTCTTCGGCTGTGGGCCGCGTTCAGCACCCCGCTTGTGCTCGCATCCGTGATCGTGGTCTTGATCGCCTCGCCGCTGGCCTTCCTCTCGACCATCGTCGTGCTGTTCGTGCTGTTCGCCGGCGTCGAGGCGATCGCCCGCCGGCGACTTCTCTCTTTTCTGGCCAGCGTCCTGCTGCTCGCTGTCGGGATCGCGCTCACGATCGGCTTCGTGCTGCTGATGCTCTCGCACTGGCGGACCGCTGTGTCGCTGCTCGTGGCCGCAGCCGCGTTTGCCATCCTCGTCGGCAACCTCCAGGACCTGCGCGGGCGCTGAGACGGCGGTCAGACAGTGCCTGGACGCGTCCATGCGCCCAGGCAGGATTCCACCCTACGCAGCGCCTGCAGGTACGTCATCCGAAACCCCGTGCACGCTGATTGCGGAGAACCACGGAACTCGTTAACGGGGCTCGGCGATCTCGAGGACCTCGTCCTCGCCCGCGCTCGCGGGACGCCGGCGCGCTCGCGGGACGCCGGCGCGCTCGCGGGACGCCGAGGCTCGTCGCAACCACCTCCTAGAGTGCGCGGGGGCCGCCGGCGAGCCCCGGCGTCCACGTCACCGATCCCGAGGAGAAGCGCCATGACAGCTGCGTTCGAGGACATCCGCTACGAGGTCGACGGCCCCGCCGCGGTGATCATGATCAACCGGCCCGAGCGCTACAACGCCTTCCGTGGGCGCACGGTTGACGAGCTGATCGCCGCCATGCGAATGGCCTGGGGCGATTCCTCGGTCCGTGCGGTGATCCTCACCGGCGCCGGCGACAAGGCGTTCTGCGCCGGTGGCGATGTCAAGCAGCGCGCCGAAACCGGCGACTACGGGCCGACGGACAGCGGCTGGTTCGAGCTCGACCACTTCCACCGGCTCATCCGTGACATTCCCAAGCCGGTGATCGCCGCCGTCAACGGCCTGGCCATCGGCGGGGGCCATGTGCTCCACGTGCTGTGCGACATGACCATCGCCAGCGAGACGGCCCGCTTTGGTCAGGCGGGTCCCCGCGTGGGGTCGTTTGATGCCGGGTTCGGCACGACCTACCTTGCGCGCATCATCGGTGAGAAACGCGCCCGGGAGATCTGGTATCTGTGCCGCCAGTACGACGCCGGCACCGCCGAGCGATGGGGGCTCGTCAACGCGGTCGTCCCGGCCGGCGAGGCGTTGGCCGAGGCGAAGCGCTGGGCGGGCGAGATCGCGGCCATGAGTCCGACCGCGATCCGCTTCGTCAAGCATTCGTTCAACACCGACACCGAGCACCAGGCCGGGCTGGCCAACGTCACGACCGGCGCGCTCGAGCTGTTCGTCGACAGCGACGAGGGCAAGGAGGGGGCGCGGGCCTTCTCGGAGAAGCGTCCCGCCGACTTCGCGAGCTACGCCTGATCTCCGGGTCAGGGGGCGTCAGCTCGGGTTACGACGGGAGGAGGCTGTGCGTCTCCCTCGCTCCACGAGCCGTGTCCGCTGAGGACGGCCAGAAGGTCGCCCACCTTCTGCTCCCGAGCAAGTCGGTCGGGGATCGTGAGGTGCGCGTGGATGGTGTAGCGGTTGCGGCGGCCGTTGCGCTTGCGCGAGATGTAGCCGGCAGACGCAAGCTCGGTGACGATGCGATGGGCAGCTCGTTCGGTGATCCCGACGCTGTCACCCAGTTCACGCAGCCGGATCTCCGGATCCTGCGCGATGCGGAGCAGCACCCGGGCGTGGTTGGTCAGAAACGACCACGTGGGCGGTTCATCGACGGCCATCATCAGAGACTACTATTTCTAGATATGCACTTCCGGTATAGTCGGGTTGGTCACCGATCTGAAAGGGGTTCCATGCCCCATTACAAGTGCACTGCGTGCAGGGTCCGCCTCCACGCTGAGGGAAGCCCTCAGGAACTGGTAGGCGAACTTTGTCCCGATTGCGGTTCGCTGCTGGAACCGGTCGTCAACCTCTCTGAGCTGGTCGGCTTCCGATCGGTCGGATCCCTCGACTTCGCCGCCGACGCTGCGAAGTCCGGTGCGCATCAGCAGCTCGCCGATCGCATCGACGAGCTCGCCGGGCGACGCGCCGCCGCGCCGCTCGCCCAAGATCTCCTGAACGCCGATACGTGGCTCGATGACGGCGATGGCCGCCACGCGCAGGCGGTAGCGCTGCCGCGTCCGGAAACGCATCTGTGACCGCCGCGTCCGCGAACCCGGCCTCGCGAAACGGGGTCACGAATGGATGATGCTGCGATTCTCGCCCTGATGACGCGCTTGGCTCGTCCTCACCGTTCCGGCGGCCACGTCATCGAGCGCGCCGCGATTCTCGCCGAGGGCGCGGACTTCCCGGCAGTGATGGAATGGATCGCCGCCCGCGATGGCAAGCCCGAGACGAGTGCGTCGGCTGCCCCGCGGCGCGGGCTGCACGGGGGGCGGCTCGACGACGGCAGGGGAGGAGCGCGGCCGCCGCTTCGGTTCGTCCTTCCGCCGGGGGCGCTGGTCAGCCCAGACAGCAGACCGGCCGGCAGCCGCTAAACGCCTATAGAACCCAGAACGCCACGACGGCGTACTGGAGGGCGGCGGCGAGGATCACCAGCAGGTGGAACACCTCGTGGTAGCCGAACACGGCCGGCGCGGGATCGGGTCGTTTGAGGGCGTAGATCACCGCACCGATGCTGTAAAGGACGCCCCCGAGGGCCAGAGCGACGACGGCCACGACGCCGAGACGGTTGACGAGCTCGGGTGCCGCCACCACCGCGATCCATCCGATCGCGACGTAGGTACCGGCGATCAGCCAGCCCGGCGCGTCGATCCAGCTCAGCTTGAACACCGCCCCGGCCAGCGCCGCCGACCATGCGGTGACGAGGATGATCGCCCCGAGGGTTCCATGCAGCACCAGCAGCGCGAACGGCGTGTAGCTGCCGGCGATCAGCACGAAGATCATCGTGTGGTCGAGTCGGCGCATCCAGCGGCGGGCGCTCCGCGAGTTCCACTGGACCCGGTGATACAGCGCGCTGGTGCCGAACAACGCGGCGACGCTGCCAGCGTAGATCGCCACGGCGATCCGCGCGCGGGCCGATCCGGCCTCAAGCAGCAGCGCTGCGCCGGCGATCAGAGACACCGCGAACGCCCACTGGTGCAGCACCCCGCGTAGGCGCGGCTTGGGGAGCGGAGGGAGCGTGGCGGCGGCCATGGCTTGGATGGTCACAACCCGCGATCGCGGGCATCCTGGCTGAGCGCTGCCCCGAGCACTCCCGGCTCGATGCGAGCCTCCAATTCGGTGATCCGCTTGCTGGTGCGCTCGGACTCGCGATACACGGAATCCTGCAGCCCCTCGACAAGCCGCTCGAGGTGGGCCAGCCGGGTCTCGAGGTTGTCAATCCGGGCGGGATCGTGAGCAGGCGCGGGGGCCACCGACCGTGAATCCGCTGCCGCGGAGACGCGGCGCAGGTGGCGGATCCGCGCGATCAGCCGCTCACGGTCACGCATGCTCATCGTCGGTCAAATCGTTTCGGCGCGGGCGCGCGGGGTGGGTACCGCCGGCGCTCCTCGTCCGTCATCTGGCGGATCACCAGTGAGCCGCTGTCGAGCTGCTCGCGAACGTATTCGAGCTTGGCTTGGCGCTTCTCCTCGGCCTTCTCCCGACTCGTCTTCATCGAAGTGCACCGTTTTCGAGGCCTGCTGGGAGCATCTGTCTCCCTCCATCGCCGGCGCGTGTAGGTCGGGGCGAGATTCGCTGCGTCGGCGAGGAGAACCTCACGGATGGCCGTGCCACCCGTCGTTCTACGGTAGCACCCGCGCGGCGACTGATCGGCGCCCGCATCCCCGTGCTGTCGCGCCGTGGCGCCGGGTCGAACCGTTAGTCTCCGGACGACTCAGGCGGCAGTCAGCAGAATCCGGTCCTACGGCTGGGACGTGGGCGGCGCCGGGTGCGTCGCCGATTTCAGAGTCGATCGAGGAGCCGTTGTTGCCCGTGACAAACACATCTGAGATAACCGTCAGCAGCGGTGATCGCTACCGGGTGGAGGGGAACCCGAAGGACGTGGAGCGCCTGATCCTTGACGCGGCGCGCGGCTCGCTCATGGAGCTCGCGTGGATGGTCGATGTCGATACGGGCCAGGAGCTCGGGATCAACCCGGATCACGTGGTCCTGGTTCGTGCCGTCGGCACAGAGTCGGCGCCGCCGGCGGCCCTGAGCCGGCGAGTTGGTGCGACTTAAGCGCGACGAGGGTGGTCCCTCGCCGCGCCCGTTCAGTCGGACGTCTAGAGCGTCTGGACGTTGGCCGCCGCGGGGCCCTTGGGGCCCTGCTCGGCGTCGTAGCTCACCTTCGCGCCCTCGGTCAGCGACTTGAAGCCGCTGCCCTGGATCGCGCTGTGGTGAACGAACAGGTCCTTGCCGGAATCATCGGGCGTGATGAACCCAAAGCCCTTCTCGTCGCTGAACCACTTGACGGTTCCTGTAGCCATTCTTCTGTCCTCCGGATATGTGCACAGCGAAACTCGGAGGACGCTAAACAGCGACTGCGGTGACGCGGAACACTTCTTTTCGTTGAGCGGACGCCCAACCTGGTGGCCTGAGTCTACTGTCGCGGGCCTCCGACGATCTACCCCCTCAACGGACCAAAATCACGAGCATCGGGCGGCGTTGGGTCGGCACCGCCGAGATGGCGGGTTACGCCGCGCGTGCTCCGGACCGCGCCCGAGCCTGGCGGCGGCGCGAGCGACGTGGCGGCCGACTGGGGGAGCGGCTGGCGGGCGCCGCAGGGTGCGTTCGCCGCTCCGCGCCGGCGGTGCCAAGGCCGTGGTCGAGTCCGAGTGTCGTCGCCAGTCGTCCGACGTCTTGACGCTCGGTCGGTGCCACGAGTGTGATGCCGATGCCCGTGGCGCCCGCGCGCCCTGTCCGCCCGATGCGGTGGACGTAGGTCTCACCATCCGCGGGTGGGTCGAAGTTGATCACGTGGGAGATGCCGCTCACGTCGATGCCGCGGGCGGCGACGTCGGTGGCGACGAGCGTGTCGACCGCGCCGGACTCGAAGCGTGCCAGGGCCTGTTCGCGCTGGCGCTGCGACTTGTTGCCGTGCATCGCCACCGCCGGTACGCCGCGCGTCGCGAGCCGCTTGACCAGCCGATCGGCGCCGTGCTTGGTGCGAACGAACACCAACGTCAGCTCGCGGTCGCGTTGCAGCTCGGCCACGAGCGCGTCGATGCGGTCCTCGTGCGTCACCGTGACGAACCGGTGCTCGATGTCGGCACTCGCCCGGCGAGCACTTGGGCCGTGTGCATGGACCGCAGCGTTACGGGTGTATCGCTCGGCCACTCGGCCGGCCTCCCCGTCGAGCGTGGCGGAGAAGAACAGAGTCTGGCGTCGCTCGGGGCACAGTGCGACGATCCTGTCGATCGCCGGGCGAAAGCCCATGTCAAGCATGCGGTCGGCCTCATCGAGCACGAGCATCTGGAGCTTGCCGAGGCTGAATGCACCGCGGGCGAGAAGGTCCTCGAGGCGCCCGGGCGTCGCCACCAGCACGTGCGAGCGGGGAGCGTCCTGCATCTGCTTGACGAGACCCACGCCGCCGTACACCGCGGTGACACGGAGCGCGCGGGAATGGGCGACTGGGCGAAGGTCGGCCACGATCTGTGTGGCGAGCTCGCGCGTCGGCGCGAGCACGAGCGCGGCCGGCCTCGGGCCATCGGCCTTGACGCGGTCGACGAGCGGGATGCCGAAGGCCAGCGTCTTGCCTGACCCGGTCGGCGATTTTGCGAGGACGTCGCGACCGTCCAGGATCTTGGCGATCACCTCGCGCTGGATGGCGAACGGATTGGTGAAGCCCTGTCCGGCGAGGGCGTTGACGACGGCGCGCGAAACGCCGAGATCAGCAAACGACTGCTCTGACATGTGGTACTCCTTGGGCGGCGCTGGGGCCGCGGACGATTCGGGAAGGCGATGGCTGACCCGAACCGCTGCAACGCGGGACCCAAGCAAGCTGCCTCGCGGCCGACGTCGCCGACCGCACACACCAACGTAGCAGCTAGGTCACCGCACCTCGGGCGCGTGGCGCTCGCGTAGGCGCTGCTCCGCGTGCTCCAACTCGCGCTCGAGTTCCTCCAACCGGGCGTTGGAACCGAGGCCCCAGCGATAGAGCTTGGCGCGCAGAAGCGCGACTCGGTCGCGGTAGTAGCGCGCGTCCGCGCGCAGCAACTCGACGTCGTTGGGCGGGGCCACGAGCCCACTCTACTCGCACGGCCACCCCCCCCGTGAAAGAGGCACGGGCCGAGCGATCAGCTAAGCTCGCTTGCCGGCGAGGCCATCCGTCGGGACCGCACGGTTGCGGAGGATGGCTTCGGACAAGAGAGAAGCAAGCTCACGCTAACTGTGGTCGCGGACCGCGTGTGGGGGGGTTGCGCTCTGCAACGTCAACCCTGCATCGGAGCGGCCATGCTTCACCCAACGGATTCTCGGCGAGGACGCCAGGCGCTCGCCCAATACGCACAGCCCAGCCTCTGGCGGAGCGTGCTTGACCTTATGACGTCGGTGGTGCCGTACCTGGCGCTCTCGGTCCTCATGTACTTCGCTCTCGACGTCTCGTACCTGTTGGTGCTGGCGCTCGTGCTCCCGACGGCCGGCTTCCTGGTGCGGACGTTCGTCGTCTTTCACGATTGCGCGCACGGCTCGCTGTTCCCGTCCAAGCGCGCCAATCGGTACGTCGGGCGGTTGACCGGTCTGCTCGTCCTCTCGCCGTACGAGCGCTGGCGTCACGATCACGCGGTCCATCACGCCACATCCGGCGACCTGGAGCGCCGCGGGGTCGGGGACATCATCACGCTGACCGTGGCCGAATACGAGGCACGGAGCAGCCGCGGCCAATTCGCCTATCGCCTGATCCGCCACCCGGCCGTGATGTTCGGGCTGGGTCCGGTAATCGCCATGATGATCGGGCCGAGGATTGCCACGCGCGCCCAGCGTCCGCGGATGCGCCACAGCGTGCTCACGCTCGATGCCGTGCTGCTCGTCGTCATCGCCGCGCTGTGCTGGTGGATCGGCTGGCAGACCTTCCTGCTGATCTGGATGCTCCCGGCGCTGCTCGCCGGCTCGTCCGGAATCTGGCTCTTCTACGTCCAGCACCAGTTTGAGGACGCCTACTGGCAGTCCAGCGAGCAGTGGGATTACACCGATGCTGCGCTGCGGGGGAGCTCCTACCTGAAGCTGCCGAAGATCCTGCAGTTCTTCACCGGCAACATCGGCCTCCATCACGTGCACCATTTGAACGCGCGGATTCCGAACTACAACCTCCAGCGCGCCCACGATGAGAACCCGATCTTCGAGCAGGTTCCGGTCCTGTCGCTGCGCGACGCCCTCAGCGCCGCCCGACTCAAGTTGTGGGACGACGAGACCGGGAAGCTGGTCACGTTCGCCGGCGCGCGCGAGACGGCGTCGCATCGATCGGTTCGGCTCGCCGCCGCGGCGCCGATAACGGGCGAGCCCATGATTCCTGACCCGGCGGCATAGTCGAAGCCACAGCCGTCAGCGGTCGCGCTTGCGGCGGGCTTCCCGCGAGCGGGCAGCCCGTGCTGCCGTACCAGCTGAGGATCAGACCTCGACGTCGAGCCGCTCGATGTCGAGCGCGACAAGGGTCGGACCGGGGAACGAGCGGCCGCCCGGGGCGCGGGGACGCACCCGCCGGCGAGTCGGGAACACGAGCCCGTCGACCGTCGTAGGCGTGTCGCAGTAGTGTGCGGCGCGCGCCCAGCGCCCGATCGGCTCGGCGACGTAGTCGTGTCGCCGGATCAGTCCCGAGGCGTCCACGTAGAAGGTCTGTCGCCGGCAGTGGGTGTGCAGCTCGGGCGGGAACGTGACCTCCAGGCGTCGCCATTGCTCGTTGCCCTCGCGCCACCGCTCGCCCTCGCGGACAGTCATGTGATCGCGAGTCAGGAGCAACGGCGTCGTGAGGTAGTTCCACCACGCGTAGCCGGCGAAGTAGGTGGCATCAAGCGCGTCCCAGCGAACGTTGCGGCGCAGCCCGCTGGCACCGCGGAAGAGGGGCCGAGGATCGTTGCGAGCCTCGAGCACCTGCCCCTCGTCGGTTTCGATCCGCACCTCGCCCCGGTCGAAGACCGCCCGTCGGTTATCCGCAGGGAAGCGATCGAACACCGTGCGCTGCTCGTCGGTCTCCACGCGGACGATCACGTCGCTCATCTTGTTCCCGGGCAGGCGGGTACGCAGGAGGCCGCCGAAGGTGCCGTAGGCCGTGATCGCGCGCACAGAATCCCAGCGCTCGAGACCTCCGTGCCTCGCCATCACTTCGTCGAGCAGCCCACTCACGCTGCACCATCGGGAATGGAGTCTCGTCCCGAGCGCATCGGCCAACCCTATCCGCCGCGTCGCGGGCCCGCAGGAACGCGGACAACTGGCCGTCGGGTCACGGCTCGTCCGCGCACGACTGCTTCGTCACTACACCGGCCTCATCGGCGGATTCACGGGCAACGCTCAGAACTGACCGGACACGAGGTCGCGGGTTCCACGCACCGACGGGAGCCCGCAGCCTCGGGCCTAGGCGCTGAGCGCCTGCTTGTCGAGAACGACTTCGTAGCGATCCGTGATCGGCGGACGGTTGCGGTCGACGCCCGCCTTCGTGACGGCGGCCGCTCTCATCTCGCCGACCAGCGAGTCGCTGGCATGCATCGCGTCGCTCGATTCCCAGTAGGTGACGGCAATCGCTCGACCCCCGGTGAAGTCGACCCCTGCCCACACTCCTCGGTAGCCCGGCTGCTGCTCGAGCTTGGGGAGATGATGCTCGGTGAACTCCTGCAGTGTGGCCTTGATGCGCTCCGGTGCCAGGCCCGGAAACGTGGTGACCCTCGCGTACATGGGTACCTCCATCTGACGTTCCAGCGCAGCGTAAGTCACATGCTCGCCGGTGACAAGATCTCGATGTCGCTCGAACCTCGTACGGATTCCGGGTCGGGCTGGTGAGAATCCTCGATCCGCCGTGACATCGAGCACCGGCGCGAGGCGCTCGTTGCCTGGACGGGCTCAGCGCAGCGCCTGGCACGCCGTCTGCAGCGGGCCGCAGCGGACGACGACGCCGACGATCCAGCTGGCCGGGACCGGCCCCCAGAAGCGGCTGTCGTCTGACGCTTGGCGATTGTCGCCGAGCACGAAGTACTGCCCGGGCGGGACGCGCACGGGCACGGGGAAAGTGCAGTTCGGGTCATCCTGGCACGACGCGACGAACGGCTCGGTCCTCGCGACCCCGTTGACGACGGCCCGGCCTCCCTCGAGGGACACCAGATCGCCCGGCCCGGCGACGATCCGTTTGACCAGGGTGGCGTTCGTCGATTGGGGCGTGGCCAGGCCGCAGGGCTGCTGAGTGCCGGCCCCCTGCCCGGTCGCGCCGCAGACCGGTGGCGTGTGCTCGGCTCCCTGAGGGGCGTGGAGGGCCACCACGACACCGGGCTCGAGCGGCAGGCCGGCCTTCACCGCGACCCGGCTGCCGATCGCCACGGTGGGCTGCATCGACCCGGACGTCACTCGGTAGTACGTCACGTCATCGTGCAGCATCACCAGGGCGCCGACGAGCGCCACGCCGACCACGAGCAGGGCGGGCACCCCGGCGCGGCGGCGCACTGGTCGGCCCAAGGGCGGTAACGGCGGCACGACCCCTCCGTCGCGATCGCGCTCGTGTGGCGGGGATACAGACAACGGTGCTTGGGTCACACCATCGGGATCGGCACCGCTGGACGTGGGCTGAAGCGGGCCGAGAAGGGCCCCACGCTGAACCCGGGACCGGTGATCCGTAACGGCACGATTGCCCCCCGGTTCACCGGCTCGTACCAGCGGCTCTGGTAGTTCATGTCGAACGGCCGTGTGTCACGCGAGCTGCTCCGAGGTCGTGGCAGCTCTATGACATACTCCATAACCGTGGCGAAGCTCAAATCTGGGCCGCGCGAGCGGATGATCGTCAGCACCGCGCTATTGGTTAGGGAGTAGCGCGACGGCTCGAGCGAGATAGCGGCGATGGCCCGCTGGTGGCGATCGAGACACTGTTCGACGAATATCGCGCAAGTCTCGTGGCGAGCGACTTTCGTGCCGGCTGCCCGGTGGTCGCGGTGGCGGTCGAGTCCCCGGAAGATGGTCCCGACCTTCGAGACGCAGCGCTCGCGGCGTTCGAGCGCTGGCGGAGCGCGCTCGCCCGGGGGCTCGAAGCATCGGGGATCGAAGCGACCCGGGCCAACGAGCTGGGCACGTTGGTGATCGCCGCGTTCGAGGGCGGTCTGATCCTCAGCCGGACCTATCGCAGTCTCGCGCCGCTGGACAGCGTCCGCCGCGAGCTGCGCCAGCGGCTGAACGCGGAGCTCGCCGATCCGGGAGGAGGGACATGACGATCGACGAGGCGCGATGGGAAGCGACGGCCTGCATCCTGTGCGAGTGCAACTGCGGCGTCGAGGTCCAGCTGGATGGGCGCCGGCTGGCGCGCATCCGCGGGGATAAGGCACACCCAGGGAGCCAAGGCTATACGTGTAACAAGGCGATGAGGTTGGACCACTACCAGAACGGGCCCCACCGCCTGACTTCTCCGATGAGGCGCAGAACGGACGGGAGCTACGAGGAGATCGGCTGGGACTCCGCGATCAAGCAGATCGTCAAACGGTTTACCGACATTCGCGACACGCACGGCGGAGAGTCGATCTTGTACTACGGCGGTGGCGGCCAGGGCAATCATCTCGGCGGCAGCTACAGCGGCGCTTTTCTGCGCGCGCTCGGCTCGCGCTACCGCTCAAGCGCGCTGGCGCAGGAGAAGACCGGCGAGGCGTGGGTTGAGCACGCTCTCTGCGGGGCTCACACGCGCGGCGAGTTCGAGCATGCCGAGGTGGCCGTGTTCATCGGCAAGAACCCTTGGATGTCGCAGAGCTTTCCGCGTGCGCGCGTCGTGCTGCGCGAGATCTCCAAGGACCCAGAGCGCTCGATGATCGTGATCGACCCGGTGCTGAGCGACACGGCGAGGCTCGCCGACTTCCACCTGCGCGTCCGCCCGGGAACGGACGCCTGGTGTTTGGCGGCGATGGTCGGCACGCTGGTGCAGGAAGGGCTGATCGATCACGACTTCCTCGCGTCGCATGCGAGCGGCGCGGAAGCAGTGCTGGAGGCGTTCGGCAACGTCGACGTTGCTCGCTTTGCGCGCTACTGCGGGGTCGACGAGGCGCTGATTCGAGCGGCGGCGGGGAGGATCGCAAGCGCCGAGAGCGTGTCCGTCTTCGAGGATCTCGGGATCCAGCAGGCGCCCAACAGCACGTTGTGTTCCTACATCAACCGGATGCTGTGGATCCTGACCGGGAACTTCGGCAATCCAGGCGGGATGCACCTGCACACGTCGTTCGTGAATCTGTTCCGCGACCCGCGGGTGCGGCGCACGCCCGTGACTGGCGCACCGATCCTGGCCGGGCTCGTGCCGTGCAACGTGATCCCGGACGAGATCCTCACCGATCATCCCAAGCGCTTCCGAGCGATGATTGTCGAGAGCGCTAACCCCGCCCACTCGCTTGCCGACTCGGAGCGTTTTCGGGAGGCTTTCGAGGCACTCGAGTTGCTCGTCGTGATCGACGTGGCGACGACTGAGACTGCCCGGCACGCCCATTACGTGCTTCCGGCGGCGAGCCAGTTCGAGAAGGCCGAAGCGACGTTCTTCAATTTCGAGTTCCCAGACAACACGTTTCACCTGCGCCGCCGGCTGCTGGAGCCGCTCCCCGGGACCCTCCCGGAGGCCGAGATCTGGGCTCGCCTCGTTCGCGGTCTGGGGCTGATCGGAGAAACCGAGCTTGCCCCGCTCCGTGCCGCTGCCAGCGAGAGCAGGGAGGCCTACGCGCAAGCCTTCGCGCGCGCGACCACGGAGAACCCGATGCTCTCAAGCCTGGCGCCGTACGTCCTGTACGAGACGCTCGGCCCGGTGCTCCCCGCTGGCCTCGCGGACGCGGCGGCCCTGTGGGGGCTGGCGCATCGCTGCGCGATGAGTTACCCGGACGCTGTCCGCCGTGCGGGACATGCTGACGGCAACGAGCTGTTCGACGCGATCCTCGAGTCGCCTTCCGGCGTGGTCTTCACGCGCGACGAATACGGCGACGACTTCGCGCGCATCAGCCGTGCCGACAGGCGGATCTCGCTTGAGCTGCCCGAGATGCTCGCCGAGCTCCATTCGCTCGACAGTGGGCCCGTCGTGCGGACCAGCGACCGGCTGCCGATCGTGCTGTCCGTTGGAGAGCGCCGCTCCTTTACGGCCAACGATATCTTCCGGGACCCCGGATGGCGTAAGCGAGACACCGACGGCGCGCTGCGTGTCAGCCCCGAGGACGCGTCGCGGATCGGCCTGCTCGACGGCGGCCGCGCGCGGATCACAACGGCACGCGGCAGCGCCGAGACGACGGTCGAGGTCAGCGATACGATGCTCGAGGGCCATGCGTCGCTTCCGAACGGCTTCGGGCTCGATTTCACCGACGCCGATGGCAAGACTCTCATTCCTGGGGTCGCGCCCAATTCGCTGACCTCGTCGGACTGGCGGGACGAGTTCGCCGGCACTCCCTGGCACAAGCACGTCCCCGCGCGGATCGAGGCGCTATGACCGTGGTCCGCCAGTCGTGAGGACGGCCGCTGGCCGTCCTCACGACTGAACAACCCACCGCTGAACCAGGTCAGCGGCCAACGTTATCGCCGACGTCCAGTCCGCCACCGCCACCGCCGCCGTTGAAGCGGCCGACGCTCGAGATCACCAGCGGGTCGTGGTCGAGCCTTCAGTTCGGTCGGGCTGCTGCCGACAAACAGCCCATGAGCCTGGTTCGACCGTTGTTGTTTGCGTCCGCGGCTGGTTCGATGATGCTCGGCGCGCTCGGCGCGCTCTCGCCGGCGCTGTCGACGCTGTTGTGGCTGCCCTCGGCGATTCTGCTGGCGTGCCATCCGTCGAGCCCGGTCCTGCGTGTGGTTTCCAAAGCGGTCCTTCGGAACGGCAGGTAGCCTTACCTGAATCGCTGGCTCTAGCGGCAGCGACTCGCCTCCTGCGCAAACTCCGCAGCCACTGGATCGGTCCCGCCACCGCATCGACCCGTCTGCCGAGCCGGTTGGGCGTTCCCGCCGGAACGCCAACCTCTCGCAGCTTTGCGGACAACCTCCGACGGGGGCGGGCGGCGCGCCGGGGAGACGTGGGCTCGCTTCCGCCCTCGGGCCGTCGGGGGTGGTGGCCGGGCTGAGTGTGGTTATTCTCTGTCGTGATGGTGGTTCGCTTCATCCGTCGCAGGACCGGTAATCGGGTGCACGGACGCGTCGCTCTCGTGGTTGCGGTCTGTGTGGCCGTCTGTGCTGTTCCGGCTGCAGCGGCGGCGAAGCCGGTGACGGTCACGGTCATGAGCCGCAACCTGAATCTGGGGGCGAACCTCGAGCTGGGGGTCCGGGCCACAAGCTTCCAGGGGTTGGTGGACACGGCGGGGACGATTCTTCATCAGGTCGACCAGAACAACTTTCCGGTCCGAGCGAAGGGGCTTGCGGCAGAGATCCTGACCAAGAACCCGGATCTGGTCGGGCTTCAGGAAGCGGCGCTGTGGCGGACGGGGCCGTGTACCGAGAGCCCGCTTCCGCCGAAGGCGACACACGTGCGCTACGACTATGTGAAGCTGCTGCTGAACCAGCTCAACCGCGGCAAGCAACGCTACCGGGTGGTGATCTCCGAGCCGGAGTTCGATTTCGAGGTGTACGCCAACACCGACGGCAACGCGGCGACCGCAGCGCCGGGGTGCTCGCTCGGCAGCGAGATCAACGGTCGGCTGACGATGCGCGACGTGATCCTCGCCCGCGTGGGGCGTGTGAGAACGTCCAACGCCCGCGGTGGGCACTTCGCCACGCAGCTACAGGTGCGGCCGGGCGGCGTCGCGGTCAACGTCACGCGTGGCTGGACGAGCGTCGATGTGCAGGTGCCGGGGGCGGCCAGGTTCCGTTTCGTCGATACGCATCTCGAGGCGTTCGACAACCAGCCGAGCAACCACACCAACACGGGCGCCGATGTCGGCAACGGCAAAATCCGTGAGGCGCAGGCCAAGGAGCTGGTTAAGCGTGGCGGCCCGGCGACCGGCAGGCTGCCGGTGATCCTGGTCGGCGACCTGAACTCTGACAAGAAGACCCAGATCCTGCCCGGTGACGCGCTCGCCTACGAGGCGCTGCTGCGCGCCGGCTTCGCCGAGCGCAGCACGAGCCATCCGCTCGGCTGCTGCCTGAAAGGCGACGTACTCACGACGTCCGGCGGCGGCAAGCTCAGCGACTTTGACCACAAGGTCGACCACGTGATGACCAACGCGCCGAGGAAGATCACGCTCGTACGCTCATCAGTCACGGGGCTGAAGCCGGTCAACGGCTTCTGGGACTCCGATCACGCCGGCCTGGTCAGCGTGTTGACCCTGCCGCCCCTCGCGCCCGCTCAGCCGCCTCTCAAGCCCGCGCAGCCGCCCCACGGGCTCGGGTGAGCTTCGTGGGGCGCGATCGCTTGGTCTGACATGGCACTCGTGCTTTCGCCCAGCCGGCGTCGCTGAGACGGGTCTGCGCCGACGCTCGCACTGCGCCCAAGCCTGGCATGTGCCAGCTTCCGCATACCGGGGTCTCCTGACCAGCACGGTGGCGACACGAGGCGTGTCCAATATGCCCTCACTGGTGCGGGTCAGGGCGGGCCAGCACACCGTCCGCCCTGACTCGCGGTGAGTGCGTCGAGGCCGGCTCTCATCGTGTTCTCATGCTGGGGGTGCGGTCTCATGGTCATCTCATCTGGGGGGATTACCTTGGCTTGCAGTTGATCGCGCCACCGTTCAAACCAAGGAGAAGACGATGATCAATTTCCGAAACAAGCAGCTCGCGGCGATGACCGCGATCGCAGGACTCGGGATCGGTGCCGTTGCCGCTCCGGCGGTCGCGATGGCCGCGTCGCACCCGGCTCACGCGAAGGTTGCCCAGCGCGATCCGGCGAGTCCGGACAAGCGGGGTTCGAAGGACGGCACGAGCCGTGACACGAAGGTCGACAAGACCTCGAGCGTGGACAGGGGCCCCAGCCTCGACAAGAGCAACAGCGTCGACCCCAAGACCGACCGTTGATCGCCATCGCGGTTCTTAGAAGAGTCCTGCTTCAGCCGAACCGCGTCCTTGAGGGGAACAACCAGAGGCGCCTGCCAATCTCCGTCGACGGCAAGGTGATGGGAACGGCCAAGGTGTCCTCGCAGGGGATCACGGAGTTTCACCACAACACCGAACTGGTCATCGAGGTCGTGCGAGGAAATCCGTGGCATCGACCGAGCCCGTCACCGCCGTGTACTCGAGCTTGCGTGGGATCTTGCCGGTCATCCGCAACATCGCGCACATGCATCTGTGGCCCGGATCGGAGGTGGCGCCGAACATATTCGGGCACCCACCCGGAATCACGCTGATGTTGTTCTCGCGGCAGAACCGCACAGTGTCCGACGAGCTGCTGCCACGGCCGATGCCACGATGCAGCCACACCCGCGGCACATGCGCCGCGACGCAATCCTCGGCCACGCGCAAGGCCTGATCAGCGGGGGTGACGATCACGACCCCATCAACCCCGTCGGGGATCGTCCGCACACTGGCGTAACAGCGATCGCCCTCGAGTTCCTCGGCACCGGGGTTGACAGCGAAGGTCTCGTGACCGGTGTCTCGAAGTCGGCGGTAGATCAGGTTGGCCGGCTGCTTGCTGTCGCGCGACACACCCGCCACCGCGATCCGGCGCTGTGACAGGAACTCATCTGCAGCCTCATGAAGTGTGATCATCATGTCCTCCAATCACGTGTTCTTGAGTCCAACGACTCACGCGGGACGTCTCGATCCCATCCCCACTCGCCGCATCGGCGCCGACATCGAACAGGGCCGCGGGCAGGACCTCGGTGATCCCGATCGCAGGCACTGCACCTCCGGGCGACGCGAGCTCCGCGATCAGTTCTTGCCGGACCGATCGTCGGTGACGAGATCGCGGTCGGACGGAACTCGCTGCGACGCGACTGAACCGTCGTGCTCATCACATACTCCTTGTCGTGGTCAGTGTCCCCCCAACCGGCCGTCGTCTCATCCGCAATCCCCACCACCCAATCTCCGTAGTTGGCTGCTGCGAGCGACCCGGCCTGTGGGTCCGAGTGGCGTGCGGTCGCGCACGGAAACCGCGCGTGCGCGAGTTCGTCCTCGGCGCTCGGGGTGGCCAAGGGCCGGATCGCACGCCGAGGCCGAGTTGCAGCCCCTGGCCGCGGCGACGAACGTCGCGGCATGACGAGCCAGCCGCAACCGATCATCCTGCTGCCAGGAGGTGTACCCTAACCGTCTGCCGGTTCGGAAGGCGCGATGTCCGGGTTCGCTCCGCCCGAATGCGTCAGGTCGGCGCCAGCGCGCCTGAGCACGACAACCGGGCACCTCGCTGAGAGGACCAGGCGCTGGGACGTGCTTCCATGCACGAAGCGCCCGAGCGGTCCATATCCGCGCGAGCCGACAACGAGCAGGTCGACGGAAACGCCGTAGAGCGCCAGTTCCTCCGCCGGGTCGCCGTACGCTGCGTGCGCTTCGACGTCGCCGAGCATTGCGATCTGTTCGCGCGCGTTCTCAACGAGCCGATCAAGCGCGCTGAGTGTGGCGGGGTCAAGCAGTGCCGTAACCGCCTTGAACGCCGACACCGTCCCCCCGCGCTCAGTCGCGAGTTCGCGCGCGACAGCCAGCGCGTACCTGCTCTCTGGTGAGCCGTCGTAGCCGACCCCGATCTTCCGCATCATCGCCGGGCGCAGACCGTAACCGGCGGGCGCGATCGCGACCGCGCACGGAGCGCCGTTCAGCGCACCAAGCGTGTGATCGCTGACCGTAACGCGGCCGTGCAGACTCGTCCCGCGCGACCCGACAACAACCAGCTCGGCGTCATGACGCTCTGCCAACTCGTGCAACCCCCGACCTACCGAGCGCGATTCCGTCCACACAAGTGACGCCCGAACACCCGCCTCCATGCGCGCCTTCTCCAGAAGATCACGGGATGGCTCGCCCTCAGCTGCGTCCAACACCTCGCCTGAGCCGCGGGGCGGCGCCTCGGATTGCACGTGGGCCAGCATCAACTCGCCGTCCTCAGCGACCAGATGCTTCGCGAGGGCGATTGCATCGCGCCCACCAGTCCGCTCATCGACCCCGACCAGGACCTGACGGAACATCTCATCTTCTCCATGCCACGACGACAACCAGAACCGAGCGGCGACCATCGTAGCGGTCGATCATCCCAGGCCAGAATCGCCCGCGATCACGAATCAGCGTGCATCGATCTCGGCCCCGCGGCCGTAGGCTCGCCTCGGCCTGAACGGGTCGGCCGGATCCAGATCTTGGGCACCGCATCCGCACTGCGCCTCGGCATCTTGAACGCCCCAGATCGCCAACAGCAGCAGAGCGAGCCCGGAGCTCGTTCATTTGCGGGGCGCTCGGTTACTTCTCCTCGCACCGGGACTATGCTGGGTGCCCAGGCGCGATCACGTGCCGTGACCAATAGGAGGTTGGCTTTGTCTGAGCGCAACCCGGAGCCGGAGCTCGAGCGGACGGTTGCGTTCCGCCCGGCTGGTCTTCCGGCCGAGGATCGGGTTTTCGCTGAGCACAGCTCTGGGTTCGTCGAGGAGACAGCCGACGAGGCACCGGCTCGATCCGGGGCGGTTCCGCCGCCCAAACCCAGCCGCCCCGTGCCCAGGGAATCGCTCGCAGCTCGCCTGCGTGCCCGATTCGAACAGGAATGAGGGGGTCGAGATGTGGTTGCAGTACAGCAATCAGTACTCGTCGGGGCTGTACCTCGCTGTGGGTTACTACAGCCCCGGCTGTGATGACGGGAGCGATTGGGCTTCCCGGGGCTGGTACCGGATCGAGCCTGGCCAGTCAGCGGTTGTGCTGTGGACAACCAATGAATACTCGACGTTCTACGCCGAAGCGGACGACGGAGCGTATTGGGCCGGTCCGTACGGTGTGATCCTGCCTTATCACGCGTTTGACGACTGGTGCTGGGACCTCGGCGTCGACCCCGGTCTTGACGTGGGCATGCGGCTGGTGAGCGCAACCAACGCCTGGGCACCGTGGCTGGGCACGATCAACCTGACCTGACGCCTCGCCAACGGTCACTCCGCTAGACGAAAGCTGCCCCTCGCACCGGGCTGCGCGGACGATCCCTTTCTCGATCGACAGATGGGAACGTCGACAGATGGGAACGCCGTAACTGAGACGCGGACTCTCAGCCTGGGCCGCGCGCCGCTGGGTTAGCATCGAACCGGCGGAATACCGACGATTGGGGACCTAATGTACGCGGTCATCGGACGTGTGAAGATCAAGCCGGGCCACGAGGAGGAGACTCGTTCCATGATTGCCGAGCACGGCGTGCCGATGGTTCACGGCATGGCTGGATCGGGCGGGGCCTACTGGGCGAGGGCGCTCGACGGCGAACTCATCCAGCACTCCTTCTGGCTGTTTGACACGGAGGAGAATGCTCGATTTGCCGAGGCGACGTTCAACCGCCTGCGCGAGATGCCCGCCGCTCCGGCGACGTTCGTCAGCGTCGACGTATGCGAGGTCGTGGGGCAGACGTAGAGCCTCCGCCGTGGGCGCGGCGGACTGGTGTCCTGCCGTTCAGCCGCGCGCGAGGAGCACGCGTAGGAGCTGCTCCTCGGCCGGGCGCGAGACGGTGTCGGGCTTCGCCACGGCTCGCAGCGTGTAGACGTAGTCCCCGGTCCTGACCAGGAGCTCGAGCCCGCCGATGCCGCCGGCGGTCGGCGTGAAGGTGACGATGTAGCACTGTGCAAGGTTGGTGTCGAGGCTGGCGGCGACCGTCGTGCCCGGGGGTGCCTGGACGCGGGGGGCGAGCGCGACCTCTCCCTGGAGAGCGGCCAGCGCCTGCTGCGGGGAGCTCAGCTCCACGGCTGTGGACTTGAGGCTGGGTAATCCGGGCGCGGCGAACTGGCTGATCGCAGCCGAGCGGAACCCGTCGCTCTGTAGGAGCTTCGTCTCCGCGCTGGCGGCCGAGCGGATCGAGGTGTCAAGCGTCGCGAACTGGGACGCCGTAAGCGCACCGGAGGGAACCTCCTGGTTGACGGCTGGCACGTCCGAGCTGCGGAGCACTCGGGCCACTGGCGTCTGATCGAGAGCCAGGACGTTCGGGACGGCCGGCAGGCGTGGGCGCGGCGGGCTGTGAGCGGTCGCCGCCAGACAAGCCAAGAGGCTGAGGCCGAACGCCCCATGCCCACGGCCCGCGCAGTCTCCGGTCACGGCCTCGCGGAGGTAGATGCGGAAGCTGCCGTAGTCGTCGCGGGTGTCGGTGTCGATCAGGCGGAACGAGACCGGCTTGCCGGCGCCGGTGAGGGCAAACTCATACGTGTGGGACCGGCTGGGCTTTACCAAGGTCTGGCGGCTCACCACGCTCGGATGCATCCAGCCCTGCCCGACGTTCGCCTGGAAATTCGCGTACGGCATCGGGAGCTTCGTCCTGGCACAGGATCGGCCGGCCAGGGGCAGCGCGAAGATGAACTCGGCGTCATCGCTGACCCGGCCCGATCCACCGGCGGAGCCGAACATCGGCGCTCGCTCGGGCGCTCCGCACATAACCTTCCAGGGGGCCTGGATCGCGACGTAGTCGAGGGACTCGTAAAAGCTGACCGAGCCCCGTACGGTGGCGACATACAGGCGCTGGCGGGCCAGCTTCGAGAGGCTCGAGACCGGCGGGGTAGAGCCCTTGTGCGCAGGCGAATAGGCGTCGAGGACCAGCGGACGGTCGCTGACTGACTTGGCCGCAGCGGTCGAGACCAGCCCCAGGAAGGCCAGCGCGAGCGCCAAAGTAACGATTGCCCTCCTGAACGAGAGGCCCAAATCGCAGTGAGAGTAGCGCGAAACCGCCCGCGACTTGCGTCGATTCACCCTGATGCAGAGACTGCGCCGGTCCCAAACGGCATCGCTGTGTTTCCGGCTTCCGAAGGCAGAAACGGACCAGAAGAGACGCACCGCGGCATCATGCCTCAGTGCCGGCACGGCTTCAACCCCACGTGTCGCCTGACCTCAAGTGGATCTCGATTCGCTGGTGGTGTCAATGGTCGACACCGAGGAGGCGATGCGCAAGGGCGACGCTGGGATGAGTGGTGGGCAGCCTCGCAACGCCGAGACATCTACGACGGGCCGGCTGGACAAGTCCGACGGCAGGAAATCCAACGGCAGCACCGAAAGCCCGGGCATGGAAAGCTCAGGGCACATGCCCGCACCTGCGCCGGGCGATGGGGTGCCGCCAGGCGGCGGCCACGACTACCCGCTCACGTTCTCGGTCGACTACCCGGACCGCAGCCTCAACCGCATCAGCACGGCCTTTCGGATCTTCGCGATCATCCCGATCGCGATCCTCGCCGCAACAATCGAGGGCGGCAGCTTCGGCTCCCAAGCGGGAGGCCAAGGCGTGCGCTACGGCGGCGGAGGAATCGGAATCCTCGTCATCCCAGTGGTGCTGATGCTGCTGTTCCGCAAGAAGTACCCGCGCTGGTGGTACGACTGGAACCTGCAGCTGACCCGCTTCACCAACCGGATCGCCGTCTACTTCGCGTTGATGGACGACCGCTACCCCTCCACCGACGAGGAGCAGGCCGTCCACCTGAACTTCCCGTACCCCGACGCCGAGAACGACCTCAGCCGCGGGCTACCGCTCGTCAAGTGGCTGCTGGCGATCCCCCATTACGTCGTGCTGTTCTTCCTCACGATCGGCGCGTTCCTCGCCGCCATCTTCGCCTGGTTCGCGATCCTTTTCACCGGTCGCTATCCGCCCTCCGTGTTCGCGTACATCGAAGGCGTGATCCGCTGGCACAACCGCGTGGTGGCCTACGCCTTCCTTCTCATCACCGACCGCTACCCGCCATTCAGTCTGCAGGCCTAACGGTTTTGCAGCAGTAGAAGCCCCCGTTCTCAGACATCTGCTCGCGGGTCAGGACGAGCCTCTTCCCGTTCCGTCCCGGGCCGACACCGGGACGCGGTACACCTGCGGTGTTGTACCGATGACGGAGGGTGATGTCGCTTTACCCTTGAGGAATGAGAGGGCCATGTGCGCTCTGTGCGATCGGGGCGGTGGTTGCAATCGCTGTCTGCACAAACGCCGTCGGCAGCGTCAAGCGAGCCATGCCGGCAGCGAGACCCGTGACGGGGGCGGGAGCCTCTGATCGCCACGCTACGACATGGCTGTGCCGGCCGGGACTCGCGCACGATCCATGCACGGCTTCGCTGACCGCAACGGTAATCGGACCTGCCAGAGCGTCGAAGGTTCAGCGTCAAGCCATCGCCAAGCGACCGGCGATCGATTGCTTCTACGTCTACCCCACGGTGAGCCCGCAGACCACGACCAACGCCAACCTGCAGATCGAACCACAGGAGCGCCAAGTCGCGATCGCACAGGCGTCGCGCTTCTCGGCGGTGTGCCACGTGTATGCGCCGATGTACCCGCAGCTCACGCTCAAGGCGGTGCTCACGCCGGGTGGGATCACCGCTGCGGGGGCAGTCATCGCTTACCAGGGGGTTCTGGCGGCGTTCCGCGACTACCTAGCCCACTACAACCACGGTCGGGGGATCGTCTTCATCGGACACTCGCAGGGCGCGTCGATGTTGATCGGGTTGCTCAGGCAGGAGGTCGATCCCAAGCCCGCGGTTCGTCGCTTACTCGTGTCGGCGTTGATCTTGGGCGGGAACGTCACGGTAGCCCGCGGTCGCACGCTCGGCGGTGACTTCATGCACATTCCCGAGTGCCGCTCGACCCGGGAAACCGGCTGCGTGGTCGCCTATTCGAGCTTTGATAAGACGCCACCACCCGACAGCAAGTTCGGCCGGGTCGGCACTGGCCTGAACCCGTTCGGGCCGGCCACGGCAAAGGGCCTGCAGATCATGTGTGTCAACCCCGCCGCTCCGAAGGGCGGATACGGCACGTTGATTCCCTACTTCCGAACGTCGTCGATGGTCCCGGCGGCTTCGATGACAGGTCAGCTCGCCTTGAGCTCGGACCTGAAGACGACACGGACGCCGTGGGTGTCCTTCCCGGAGGAGTACACGGCCCGCTGCATGTCCCGCGCCGGCGCGAGCTGGCTGCAGGTGACCCGAATCGGGCGTTCGCAGGATCACAGGCCGACGGTCACCCAGCTTCAGGGCCCGACGTGGGGGCTCCATGTCTACGACGTGAACCTCGCGCTGGGAAACTTGGTGACGCTGGTCGCGGACGAGGTGAGGGGTGGAGGGCGAGATCATCATTCGCCGACCGGTTGAGGAGGTGTTCGACTGCGTCGCCGATGAGCACAACGAGCCGCGCTACAACGCGCTCGTGCTCGAGGCCAGCCCTAGATCGCGATGGGAGACGTGAGGATCACCACTGCGCGAGGCGAGCTGCCCGCCTACCTCGCCGCTCCGAGCGGTAGTGGGCCAGGGCCGGGCGTGGTGGTGATCCACGACGTCAGCGGCATGACGCCGGATCTGCGTAACCAGGCCGACTGGCTGGCGCGCGAGGGGTTCCTGGCGGTGGCACCCGACCTGCTGTCTTGGGGCAGGAAGATGGCCTGTGTGCGCTCGATCATCCGCGACCTGCGCGCACGGCAGGGAAGGGCATATGAGGACGTCGAAGCCGTCCGCGCCTGGCTGGCCGCGCGCCAAGATTGCACCGGCAGGATCGGCGTGATCGGCTTCTGCATGGGCGGCGGCTTCGCACTCCTGCTCGCCCCCGGCCACGGTTTTCAAGCCTCGAGCGTCAACTACGGCGTGGTCCCCAAGGACGCCAAGGAGCATCCCGACGCCGTGCACGCGTTCCTCAACGACCACCGCGACGCGCTGTCGAGGATGATGAAGGTCATCCGGATCGGCTACCACCAGCCCTCCGCCCAGGACGCGCGCCGGCGCATCGCCTCGTTCTTCGACGCCCATCTGAAACCTCGCGAGCCCGCGGGGGTGGGCGCGCACGACACGGACGAGTAGCCAGATCACCCGGGATCACGGCCCGCGGCTGCTCGGACGACTCGGCCCCGTCGCGGAGTCTCACAGGCTCCTCACCGCTGTGCCGCTGCACCGGGCGAGGAGCGTCGGGAGTTCGCGCATGTCCTCGAGCACGATCGTGTTCGGGCCCTCGAGGACCGCGGCAGGCGACAACCCGCCGGCGAAGGCCAGAGCGCGCATGCCGGCGTGATGCCGTTCAGCGGGACCGGCGCGACGGCGCGAACCCGCTCGCCAATCTCCTCCAAGCGCCCGATCAAGTGCCGCAGCCGGGCCGGCTGCTCGGCCATCTCTCCAGCCATCTGTGTCCCGTACATGTGGCGCAGCTTCTCACGCCGCCCGCCCCCCGTGGCGGCGGCGTGCCCCGAGGCTCGCGCTCGGTATGCGACAACGACAGCGGTCCGCATTCGGAACGTTGAGTGATCGCTGTTGCTAGGAAGCGATTGCTTTCCGGCCGGGGAAGTGGTGTCATGTGACGGCGTCGATCCGAACGTCGCCTGTCGCGGGCGCTCTTCTCGGCGGAGTCGTGCGTTTGCGGCGCGTCGACATCGGTCTTGCAGGGCGCGCGGTGGCACGCGGTAGGGTTGCCGCGCGGCGATTGGCCGTGAGAGCGACGAGGAGAAGAGAATGGCTAAGAACGACAGTGACCTGTTCGAGCGCCTGCGCCGCGTGGGTGTCCGCAAGCAGGTCGCCCGGACGCTCAGTGAGATCGGTGAGGGCGCGAGCAAGAAGGCGGTGCGGGCGGCACGGAGTACGGTCACCGAGTTGCGCTCGGTGGCGAATGAGATTGAGCGCCGGCTGCCGGGCGGGTCGGGCGCGCGCGCCGCAACCGCCGAGCAGGGCCATCGCGCGCGGCCTGCTGCCCGCCGACCGACGCGCGCGGCAGCGCCACGTCGCAAGACCGCCGCTGCGGCGGGGAGGAACGCTGTGCGGGCGCCTCGCGGTCAGAACAAGGCGCTGATCTTGGCGTCGCTGAAGTCTGGTCCCAGGACCGCGTCGGAGATCGCCAAGGAAACCGGGATCTCCACCGGGACGGTTGGCAGCACGCTGAGCAAGATGGCAGCGGCGGGCGAGGTCCGAAAAGCAGAGCGCGGCTACGCGCTTCCGAGGTAGACCCTGGCGACGGACGGCCGGTAGTGGCGGTCCGTGGCGAGAGGTCCGATCGCGCGAGAACGCGAGGAGGTCGAGTCGATCAAGCGCTCGGCGCAGGCTCCGGTCTCCCTCGAGAAGCCGGTCGCCGACGAGGAGGAGCCCGAGCTCGGCCAGTTCATCGCTGACGAGCGGGCCGGGTCGCCTTACGAGCGCGCGGCTCAGAGAGGAGGGCTCGAATGTGGGAGAACAGCAGCTCGCTCAAGCCGACCGCGGCGTGGCGGCCGACCGCGGCGTGGCGGGGATGACTGCGCGCGCCAGCGACAGGCTTGCCGGCCGGCACCTGCGATTTCTGTTCGCGTTGTGGGAATCGGCGGGCGCGACCCCGGTCGTGGCGCGCCTGATCGCGCGCTTGATCGCTCGCGGTCACGAGGTGACCGTGCTCGGGCCGACGACGATCGAAGCGCGGATGCGGACGATCGGCTGCAAGTTCGTGCCCGACAAGGCGATGAGCCACTACGACTCGCGCACCGACTACCCCGCAGAGGAGGTGCGCTGGGCCAGGGACCACATCTGGCTCGGCGGTGCGTCGCGGCAGGCGCGGACTGTCGTCGACCAGACCGCTGCGATCGGCGCCGACGTGGTGGTCTGCGAAGGCCCGCTGTTCGCTGCGATGGCGGGCGCGGAGGCTGCGAGCGTGCCGTCCGTCGAGCTCTACACGACCGTGTACGCCCCCGCGAACGAGTCCGCGCTCGGGACACCTCGCGCGCGTTCTGGGACGTCGGCCTCGACGCCCTCAACCAGGCGCGGGCGTCCGTCGGCCTCGAGCCGATCGCGTCGGTCCCGGACCAGGCGGCGGCGCTCGACCGCGTGCTGATCCTCAGCATCAAGGAGCTCGCCGACGACGGCGTCCCGCTCCCCGCGAACGTCCGCTACGTCGGGCCGCCGCCCGAGGTGACCGTCCCGCCGCTCAAACTCTCGGGCACGGGCGCCATCCTCCTGATCAGTGTCTCGACGGGCTACATGGACCAAGCCGGGGTGCTCCAACGGGTCGCCGACGCCGTTGCCGGGCTCCCGGTGCGCGCGGTGCTCACGCTCGGACCCGCGATGCAGGGAGCAGACCTCGCACTCGCCGCCAACGTCACCGCCTACGACCACCTGCCGCACCCCGCCGTGCTGCCCGCCGCTGCCGCCGCGGTGACCCATGCCGGACACGGAACCGTGATGGCCTCGCTCGCCCACGGCGTGCCGCTAATCCTGATGCCGATGGGCCGCGACCAACACGCCGTCGCGCAGCGCGTCGTTGCGCGAGGCGCCGGCATCGTCCTCGATGCGCGCGCCGAGGCACCCGACATCGCGCACGCAATCGAGCGGCTGCTCCACGATCCCACCTACCGCGACCGCGCACGCGAGCTCTCCTCGGCGATCGAGCGAACCGCCCGCGCCGATCTCGCCGTGCGGGAGCTCGAAGCGCTCGCCTCCGCGTGACCCCGAGCGACGTCGCCTATCCCAGTGCGATTGCGGGGCCCTGGTCGAATTCAGGCCTCCCGAGTACGACACCCTCAGCTGGCGAGGAGCGCCGCGGGTACGGCGGCTTGTCGGAAGTGGAGGCTCCGCTGTGCCCGAGAGAGCGGACTGAGGGTCGTGGTTCTGCTTGTGGGTGGTGCGGTTGACGGCGGATCCCCTTTGGAGGAGACTCGGGTTGCATCGTTATCGGCCCCTGAGGAGGCGGTATGTCCTGGAATCTCGAAGGGTCCTATTTCGAGACGTGCTCGTGCGACGTGGTGTGTCCGTGCACGGCGTCGCTGGCGCTTGGCGCGACGCATGAGCGTTGCCGGGTCACGCTGGTGTTCAACGTGAAGGATGGCGAGGTGGACGGGACGGACGTGGGTGGTCTGACGGTCGCGGCTGTCGCGGACACCCCGAAGGTGATGAGTGAGGGCCATTGGCGCCTTGGTGTCTTTATCGATGCCGCGGCGTCGGACGAGCAGGCGGAGAAGCTTGGCGGAGTGTTCTCAGGGGCGCTGGGCGGTCCGATGGAGGCGCTAGGGCCGCTGGTGGGAGAGAACCTCGGAGTTGAGCGGGCGCCGATCGAGGTGCGCGAGAGCGGCTTGCGGCATTCGGTCCGGATTGGGGATGCCGTGGATTTCGAGATCGAGGACGTGGTGCCGTTCGGCGTGCAGACGGGGGAGCCCGCGAGGCTCACCGGGATCTTCCATCCAGCCGGATCTGAGCTGACTGTGGCTCACGCGACGCGTTCGAAGATTGACGCGTTCGGGATCCAGTACGAGGGGACCGCAGCTTTCTCGACGTCGCGGTTTTCCTGGGCGGCGTGAGCATGGCGGCATCGGCCGCGGTCGCCGGTGAGAACACGGAACGCGGCGAGCTCGCTGCCGCGTTCGCTGCTGTTCGCGCGCGGCTGGGTCTCGTCGCGGTGTTGTTGGGATTGGCTGCGCTCGCGTGGTGGTCGACGGCGGATCGGATGGCGGGGATGGACGGCGGGCCGGGGACCGATCTCGGGGCTCTCGGCTGGTTCTTGGGGGTCTGGGTGGTGATGATGGCGGCGATGATGTTCCCGTCTCTCGCGCCGACGGTTGCGCTGTACGGCACGATGACACGCCGACGGGGACTGGACCGCCCGCTGCTATTCGCCGGGGGCTACTTGCTCGTGTGGGGCACCGCGGGCCTCGGCGCGTATGGCTTGTTTCGCCTCGGACGGAGTCTGTTCGGCGGCGACCTGGCCTGGCACTCCGGTGGACGGTGGTTCGCGGCAGGGGTGTTGGCCCTCGCCGCTCTCTACGAGATAACGCCACTGAAGGACGTGTGCCTCGCGAAGTGCCGCAGCCCGCTCGGATTCCTGCTCGGTACGTGGCGCGACGGGCGGCTCGGGGCCCTGGAGATGGGCTCGAGACATGCCGGCTGGTGCTTGGGTTGCTGTTGGGCACTGATGGCCGCGCTGTTCGCCCTCGGGATCATGAGTCTCACGTGGATGGCGTTCGTCGCCGCACTGATCGCATTCGAGAAGACAGTTCCGTGGCGCCGTGCCGCGACGTGGGGCTCAGCCGCCGTTCTGCTCGCGCTCGCCATCGCGGTCCTGGCAGCGCCACATGACCTCCCCGGACTGGTCGTCCCGAGCGGCTCCCATGGCGCCATGCACGCCATGAACGCGATGCCGTAACGACGCCGCTGGAGGCCGCCGAGCTGCGTTCGATCAGCGGCGTCACGGCGAACGCCCCACCAGCAGTGCGCGTCGCGACGACACCGAGATCCGCTCAGGGCGAAAGCACAAGCGAGCGGCAGGTTGTCTGCGGCGTTGGTCGGGTGGTCCCAAGGCGAGAACCTAGTACGAGGCTTTGGGGTCGGCGCGTTGTCAGGCGACACGTAAGCAAGTAGTGTCGCTCGTACTGGAATCGGTGAGCCAGCAGAAATGCTCAGGCGCAGATGCAGAGAGGCGAGGCGATGGGCTGGCGGATCCGCGGCACCTACTTCGAGTCGTGCAACTGCGATGCGATCTGTCCGTGCCGCCGGATCGACGGCGTAGCGGGTGGGCGCTCGACGCATGGCGTCTGTATGGGGGTGTTGTCGTGGCTGATCGAGGATGGTGCCGTGGACCGAACCGACGTCTCCGGGCTCCCGGTTGCGATGGCCTGCCGCTACAGCGACGATGAGCCGGGGTCGCCGTGGACGTGGGTGCTGTACCTGGATGCGGGGGCGTCAAGAGATCGGCGCGCCGCGCTTGAGGGAATCTTCACTGGTCGTCTCGGCGGCGACGCGGAGCGTCATTTCCCGTGGGCTTGGAAGGCGAGTGAGCTTGTCGCAGTGCGAGCGGTTGAGATCGCGGTCGATCACACGCGGCGGCGCCAGCGGTTGCGGATACGCGACCGCGTGAGCGTCCGAATCCGCGATCGCTACGACGGCGGCGAGACGGTGACGTGTGTGATTCCTGGCCATGAGCGAGCAGGCGAGGAGCTGGTCGCGGACGAGCTCGTGGTTGAGGACGGCGCGTTCGCGTTCGACTACCGCGGCGTGTGCGGCTACGGCTCAACATTCGACTATGCAGGAGGGTGAAAAGGAATGGAGCGCGGAGACGGCTACACGATCGCGCACCGCGAGGAGCTTGAACGGAGCGGCAACTGGACGCTGGTGCGCCGCTCGCTGGACTGCCAGGCGTTCGGCGTCAACCTGGTCGAGATCCCGCCGGGTGCCTCGATCCCGGAGCACGATGAGACAGGACGCGACCAAGAGGAGCTGTTCTTTGTGATCTCGGGCTCGCCGACGTTGGTGATCGACGGCGGGGAGCACTCCGCGCCGGCTGGCACGTTCGCGCGGCTCGACCCGGCCCACCGCCGGACGGTCCGCAACCACCACTCGCAGCCCGCCTCCGTGCTGATCGTCTCGGCGCCGACAACCAGCGGGTACAAGCCAATGGAGTGGGCATGACGACCAGAACCCGCGTCGGTGTTCGACGGTGACGGCGTTCCCTACCGTGCGTGTCGCGGCGATCCAGTCGATGCCGGTGGTTCTCGACGCCGAGGGATGCGTGGACAAGGCGGAGCGGCTATTACACGAGGCTGCGGATCGGGGGGTGCAGCTCGCGGTGCTGCCGGAATGCTTCATCCCCGTGTACCCGTCCAACGCGTGGGCGCGGGGAGCGGCGGGTTTCGGGGGATGGGATGAGTTGTGGGAGCGCTTGTGGGCAAACTCGGTCGACGTGCCCGGGCCACTGCTGGATCGGCTGGTCGCCGTCTGCCGCGAGCGTGAGTTGTATTGCGTGATCGGTGTCAACGAGCGGGAGTCTGAGCGCCCGGGGACGCTCTACAACACGGTCGTCTACCTGGGATCGTCGGGCGTGCTGGCGCGCCACCGCAAGCTGATGCCGACCCAGCATGAGCGGCTCTTCCACGGGATCGGCGCCGGCGACGATCTCGCCGTTGTCAACGTCGCTGACGCGCGGGTTGGTGGGCTGATCTGCTGGGAAAACCGAATGCCGCTGGCGCGCTACGCGGTGTACCGCGGCGGTCCCCAGATCTGGGTTGCGCCGACCGCGGATGACAGCGACAGTTGGCTGGCGTCGATGCGCCATATCGCGATCGAATCCGGAGCGTTCGTCGTGTCCGTGCCGCAATTCATTCCTGCCGCCGGGTTCCCAGACGACTTCCCTGTGCCGCTCCCCTCCGACAAGGAGGTGTTCGGTCGCGGCGGCGCGGCCGTGATCGAGCCCACGTCGGGCGAGGTGATCGCTGGGCCTTTATACGACGAGGAGGGAATGGTCGTCGCCGACTGCGACCTGCGCCGCGGTCTTCACGCAAAACGGTGGTTTGACTCGGTCGGGCATTACAGCCGGGAGGACGTCCTCTCGCACGAGCCGGCCGACATCGAGGAGCCGCCGGAATGAGCTCGCCATACCACGAGGGGTCCCGCAGACTGCAGGACCGCTTCGATACGCGGCGGCTCGCCGATCGCCTCGACGAGAAATTCCTCTCACGCCCGGTGATCGATGCCGAGGACCGCGCGTTTATCGAGCGGATGGACATGTTCTTCCTCGCCACAGCCGACGCCGAGGGTCGGCCCCAATGCTCGTACAAAGGCGGCGACCCGGGCTTCGTCCGAGTGCTCGACGAGCACACGGTCGTGTTCCCTAACTACGACGGCAACGGGATGTACCTGTCAATGGGCAACCTGCTCGAGAACCCGCACATCGGAATGCTGTTCATCGACTTCGTCGCGGCGCGGCCGTCACGACTGCGACTCAACGGCACCGCGAGCATCGACGAATCAGACGAACTGCTCGACCAGTACCCCGGTGCGCAGTTCATCGTCCGGGTCCGGGCAACTCACGTATTTCCGAACTGCCCGCGATACATCCACCGGATGGCGCTCGTCGAACGATCCCGATTCGTCCCGCGTGCCGACCTGGAAACACCCATTCCGGACTGGAAACGGTCCGATTGGGCATGCGACGTGCTGCCAGACAGCGACCCGGCCCGAAAGCACTAGAGCTCGAGTTGTCCGGGGTGGCGCAGCACAGGCTCCGTGAGCCCTAACCGGGCCGTGTCGCGGTGAAGCAGAACTGGAGGCAGGCGACGTAGAGCTCGCCACGTTCTCCGAGTTCCCGCTGCTCGGCCGCCCAGGCCTGTGCCTCCTCCGTGCTCACGCCGTTGCGGCCTGGGACGAAGCTCGTGATCATCCGGATGAGCGCGGCGCCGTACACCGTGACGCTCACCCACGGCGCCAATCGGGGCGGCGGGTCTCGACGGGTCGATCGGGGTGTTCGGCGGGGGTAGTTTGATGCGGTCAGATCATCGGCCCGGCTCGAGCGGGCCGATCGCGGCCAGCGCCAGTTCCTCGCCGACGTGGCGCGTGAGATCGCCACGCCAGTGAACGCAGTCTCAGGCTTCGCTCTCGCGCTTGCCGACGGAGCGGCACAGGAACCCCACAGCGTGACGAGGCAAGGCGCTGTCGAACGCTATCCGCTACACGCCCGCAGGTGGTCAGGTCGAGCTTCGCCTGCGCCAGCACCGGGACAAGCTGGTACTAAGCGTTCGCGACAATGGCGTGGGGATTCCGCCCGAGCACCAGAGACGCATCTTCGAGCGCCTCTACCGCGTGGACAGTACGCGTGATCGCGCCACCGGCGGCTCGGGACTTGGACTAGGATCGCATCCCGCGGAGCTCGGAGCCTGGCAGGTCACATCGAGCTTGAGAGTACGCCCGGTCACGGGAGCGAGTTCCGGCTGATCGTGCCCGCGACGGCGAACTCCCGAGACTCAAACACCCGTAACGAGCCAGCAAACGGCGCTTGGCGATCGTTCCGTCCGGCGGCTGGTCGCCTCGGGAAGCGCGAGTTCCGCACAGAGAGGGCATTCGACCAGTGTCAGGGGTTGTTGTAGCGTCGTTGGCCGGCTGATGATGAGTGAGGTGAAGATCCGGTTCTTGCGGTTTCGCGGTGGCCGTGTCGCGTTTGCGGTGAACGGGGTTGGGCCGCCGCTGGTCGCGCCGGCGTGGTGGGTGAGTCACTTGGAGCTCGACTGGCGGGATGAGGCGTTTCGGTCGTTCTGGGAATCAGTGGGCGCGGGCCGCACGCTCGTGCGTTATGACCATCCAGGGGTCGGGATGTCCGACCGGGAGGTCCGCGACGCGGACCTGACGCTGGAGGTCGAGGTCGCGCTGCTGGGCGCCGTGCTGGACGAGCTCTCGCTGGAGCGGGTCACGTTGGTCGGTGGGTCGTCCGGCGGTTGCGCCGCGGTTGCGTTCGCCGCTCGGTTTCCGCAGCGCGTGGAGCGTCTGCTGCTGTACGGCGCATATCTCGATGGGCGCTCGATCGTCGCGTCTGAGGCACGCGAGGCGATCGTCGGGGCGGTGCGCTCGCATTGGGGGTTGGGGGCGCGCGTGCTCGCGGACATCTTCCTCCCTGATGCGGGCGTCGCCGAGCGGGAGCGGTTCGCGCGGCTTCAGCGGGAGGCGGCGAGCGCCGAGACCGCGGCGTCGCTGCTCGAGCTGGTCTATCGGCTCAATGTGCGGGCGGAGCTCGAGCGGGTGCGCGCACCGACGCTGGTGGTTCATCGACGCGCCGATCGCGCGATTCCGTATGAGCAGGGGCGGGCGTTGGCCGCGGCGATCCCGGGCGCGTCGCTGATACCGCTGGAGGGGAGCGCGCATCTCCCGTGGGCCGGCGATGCTGAGTCCGTTGTACGCGCGTTGCGCTCGTTCCTTGCTCCGGAGGAAGGACCGGCGCACCTTGTCGGCGAGCCGGCTGAGGTGCTGCTGTCGCGACGTGAGCGTGAGGTGCTGACGCTTGTGGCGAGCGGGTTGAGTGAACGGGAGATCGCTGAGCAGCTCGTGCTCAGCGAACACACGGTGCACCGCCACGTCGCGAACATCAGGCACAAGCTCAGGCGCGGCTCTCGCACGGCCGCGGTCGCCGAGGCGGCGCGGCTCGGGCTGATCTGAAGACCGATCACCCGGACGGGCCATTGGGTGAAGATGGCCCGATCGTGCGATGCGCGGCGCTCGGTGCCCACGTATGGTCGCCGTCATGAGCACTGGCACAATTGAGACGGCACGGTTGGAACGTTCGGATCTGTGGGCGCGGGCGTTTGCGGTTCTGTACGACCCGGTGCTGTGGGTCGGCGAGCGGGTGGGAATGCGCGCTCACCGCAGGGAGCTGCTCCGGCAGGCACATGGTCTGACAGTGGAGCTTGGGAGTGGCACCGGGTTGAACCTCGCGCACTATCCCGACGACCTCGGCGAGCTGATCCTGACCGAGCCCGAACCGGCGATGCGCGCCCGGTTGGAGCAGAAGCTCCGTCGCGCCGGAGGCTCGGCGCGTGTGCTCGATGCTCCTGCTGAGCGGCTGCCGTTCGCTGACGGCTCGATCGATACCGTCGTCTCAACGCTCGTGCTGTGCACGATCGAGGCGCCGGATCTCGCGCTACGGGAGGTCAGGCGCGTGCTCCGCCCCCACGGTCAGTTGCTGTTCCTCGAGCACGTTCGCTCGGACTCGCCAATACTCGCCTCCTGGCAGGACCGCCTCGCCGAGCCCTGGCGTCGCTTCGCGGAGGGCTGCCGCTGCAACCGCGCAACCGTCGAGCTGATCAAAGAGTGCGAGCTGCAACTCGACGATGTACGCGAAGCGTCATGGCGCGGGATGCCGCCGATCGTCCGACCACTCGTCGCGGGCCGAGCCCGGCCAAAGGTCTGAGATGGATGGGCGTGTAGTCGCTCATTCGTGCTCCTGTTAGGAACCCGCCGGCGCGAGCGACTGGCCGAGATTGACTTGGCCGTGAGCGTGGAAGATTTGTTCGAGGCGCTCGGGGCTCGGTCTTGGTGCGGCTGCCGGTGGGAGCGTGGTAGCGGGTGCGGGGAGGGACCCGCCGCGGACGAGTCGCTCCAGACCGGCCGGGGTGCTCAGCACCAGCACGCGGGCGGTCTCGCTCTCGACCAGGGATCCGGCGATCGCTATGTCGGCAAAAGCGGTGTCGAATCCCTGGGGGACGACTTCTCCGGCAAGCAAGCAGGACGTCGGGTATGCGGTTAGATTGAGCCCCAACGCGTCCGCCGACCGATGCGGACGCTCGAGACATTCGAGGTGAGGTCACTTGAGCGTTCTAATCGTCCAGCGGGTCGTCGGCGACACGGCTCAATTCGAGGCTTTTATGGCCGCGAATGGCCAGCTTGTCGAGCAGTTGACGGAGCGAGCAAGAGCTGAAGGTTGCCTGGCGCACCGCTTCGCGGTCGGCAACGGCGAGGTTGTGGTCGTCGACGAGTGGGAGACGGCCCAGCAATTCGAAGCCTTCATCTCCTCTCCGGAGATCCAGGAGGTGATGGTCCAGATGGGTGCACAGGGCGAGCCCGAGATCACCGTCGCCGAACTGAAGGGGTTTCCCGGCGAGTTCTGATCGGCGCAAGCTTGCGGGGCCGCGTACGGCCGAGTGCCGTGAAACAGCAAGCGGTCGCCTCGCGCCCACCGCTCAACTGGCCACCGGGTCTCGCCTTCGCGTTAGGGCGATCATCAGAACGGCTCTTGCGTCACCGCTCCAACGCGCGGGATCCGCGCCTCCTTACACCGGGGCGACCATCACGCCCGGGCCCACGACGCCGTCCATGCGGCGCGGTTACCCCGCCGCGTCGCCCTCAGCCGCCCGGCGTGCCGATTCCAGCAGTGAGCCGACGAGGATGTGGGCGCCTGTGCCAACGCCGAAGCTCCAGTAGCGGCGAAACCACCGGCGCGCGTGCTCGTCGGTGGTGGCGGTACGCATCAGGCCGGAGAGGAGTGTCCTGTTTGCATCGAGCTCGCGCGCGGAGAGGTCATAGACGGTTTTCGCGAACCCCGGCTGATCGAACTCGCGGAACTCGGCCGTGGTGCTGATCTGGGCGAACTCGATCACCGGCCGCCAGAACTTGCCGACGAGGCCCAGTGCGATCTCCTCCCCCGAGCGCTCGCCGAGCAGGATCCACCCGCCCTCGTACATCGGGATCGATGACAGATCACGCAGCCGCATCGACTCCGGCGGCTCCGCCGGCCGCTCGCCATGGAGCAGGTGACCGACAACCTCCGGCAGCATCCGCAGAGCGCCGAGCATCCCGACCAGCGGCGCCTCGCGCCCCAGCTTCAGCAGGTCGACATCGAGCAGTGCCTGCCAAGCGACCTCCCTCTCGGCGGCAACCACCACTGCGACCGCATCGGAAACGTCGTAGACCGGCAGGAAGTCCTCGGCGAACTCGAATTCCGACATCCCGAGCAGCCTACCTTCCTCAGGAAAGCGTACGGTTCGACCGATGGCACGACGGGCCTGCGGCGCGACCGCGGCGCCTTGTGCGCGAACGCGGTCCCGGGTGCCACGATGCGGGTTAGCTCAGGGCGCAGGGCCGCTGCGATACTCGCGACGTGGGGACCCTCGGAGACCCGCTCACTAGCGATTCGGGTCGAGCCACGGCCGCAGTTGACCTCTACTGGTTGCCGCTGGGCGCCGGCGGGCACTTCGTCAGGCTCAACGGTCGCGTCTACGAGGCGCTGGCGGCGCGACTCGAGCGGCGTCCGGCATGCGACCTGTACCACTCCGCGCTGCAAGTCAAAGCCCAAGAGAGCAGGTTCGTCATCGAGCAGGCACCGGTCCACGACTGGAGCGGCAAGGAGCGGGGCGTCGTCGCCGAAGGCGCCGTCGGCAGCCGGCGGGCAGGCCGATTTCGCATCTTCCGCTACGAGATCCGCCTGTGGCGCGACGGACACATTCCGGACGTCGCGGAGGCCGTGGAAAGCCCGCGGCGCCTCGCGAGTGACGAAGCCCACGCGCGGCGGATCCTCGACCAGGTCTCGAAGGTGCCCACGCCAGTCTGGGGTCGCGATGAGCTCGGGGCAGGCGAGATGTGGAACTCAAACTCGGTGATCGCGTGGGTCATCGCGCGGAGCGGGCTAGACGCTCACTCAATCCATCCGCCGCGCGGGGGCCGCGCCCCTGGCTGGCACGCTGGGCTCATCGTCGCTGGCAGACATGACGACGGATAGCGCGCACGCCGCCAGCGTGATCACCGCCGCCGGTCGCGCCGACCTGATCGAGTCCAGCGTTAGCCGGAACGCAGGTCGCTGGCAAGCGCCGAGCGCGTGGTCACGGGGCGGCGGCTCCAGCAGCACCGTCCCACTGCCTCAGGGTTGGCGCTGCCGCCGTTGATGGTCAACACGGCACCCCCGTGCTCAAACGCCCAGGTGTAGGTTGGAACGCATGTTGCTCAGCCTCCAGATGCTTCCCGAGCAGCCGGCGTCTGAACTCTTGGAAGCGGCCGCGCTCGCAGATCGGCTCGGCTACCACGGCTGCTACAGCGCCGACGAGATCTACCACAAGGATGCATGGCTGCTATTCGCGGCCCTCGCCCAGCGCACCGAGCGGATTCGACTCGGCCCCTGCGTCGCGCCGATCTACATGCGGGAGCCGACCTACGTGGCTCAGCTCGCAGCCACGCTCGACGAGCTGAGCGATGGTCGGGCCGAGGTTGTGTATCGGAATCGGCAACATCGCGATGCTCGAGCAATACGGCGTCGAGTGGCGCGGGACACGGCCGATCGCTCGTTTGCGCGAGGCCCACCACATCATGCGCACCTTCCTCGACGAGGGTTCGATCGACTTCGAGGGCGATTTCTACAGCTACTCCGGAGTCACGACCGCGGCTCGGCCCGTTCAGGAGCGTTTGCCACTGAAGATCGGCGCGATGGGTGGTCCCACGTCGATGGAGCTGGCCGGCGAGATCGTCGACGGACTGCATACGGCGTGCGCGTACTCCTCGCAGGCGCTGGACTATGCGGTCGAGCACTTTCGGGCGGGGGTCGAGCGCGCCGATCGGCGTCTGGAGGGTCTCGATCTCGGCGATTCCCTGCTCGGCGCGATCGCGCCTGACGGCGAGGTGGCGCGTCGCGCCGGGCGGGTCATGGCGGCGTTCTACATCCCGTCGATGCCGCCGGCGCTTCTGCAGCGACACGGAATCGAGCCAGACCAAGTCGCGCCGGTCAGCGAGGCCTTCGCGACGGGCGACGTTCAACGCGCGCTCGAGGCCACGCCAGAGGAGGTCGCCGACCTGATCATGGTCGCCGGTACGCCTGAGGATTGGGTGTCGTGGCTGAGGGGCACATACCTTCCCGCGGGCCTCAACCATGCGCTGGTGTCATTCGCCGACCCCTTCACCTTGAAGGCTTGGGCCGGGATCGAAGTAGAGGGCCTACCCGAACTGGAAGAGCAGGTTCGGCTCTTCGGCGAGCAGGTCCTCCCCGAGCTCGGGCGCTTTGAACAGAGTTTCAGTGGTCTCGTGGCTAGATCCCGCCGGTGCAGCCGTCAGACGGCAGCGTGGCCACAACAGCGGCGAAGGCGGCGCTGTCCCGTCGCGATTGGTTCGGTGGGCTCGGGGCTACGGGTCCCATCGCATGAAATAGATCGTGGGGCCGCCCTCGGGCGCGTCGGCCACCTCCGCCAGACGAAAGCCGCATCGCCCATAGATCTCGACGTTTCGCTCGGTTCCTGTCGAGAGAAACGCGCTGATCCCGTCCGCGCTGGCCAATGCGAGCCCGGCGGCGACCAGCGCTAGGCCAAGTCCCCGACCTTGCGCCGCCGGCTCCACCGCGATCGAGTCCAAAAGCCACATTGGCTGGGCCGGGTGATGACAGCCCACCCAGTCCCAGAACGCCCCATAGCGCCGGCCGTCTTCAGCCACGGCGATGATCTGCGGATGACTCCACGGGTGCACCGCCCAGCCCTCGAACCGGTCGGGTGGAACCCACACAGCGGCACCCCTGCCGCCGGTGGTCTCCCACACCAGCCCCAGACCGAGCACCTGCTCGAGAAAGCACGAAAAGGCGCTCGTCAGCCGCGCCTCGACGTCACCGCGCTCGCCCAATGACCACAAGGTCATCGGCTCTTCGACGAATGCCCGGCCGAAAACTGGGGCGAGCGCACCGACTCGGTCCGGCGTAGCTCGCACGACCTCGAGCCTCCTTTCCGCCATTGTGGGTGTGAGCCTAACCTCGGGCATCGACGCCGGCGACCGCACGTGGCCGCAGGGTCGCGGATGCGCTCAGACAGGCGGTTACTTCGCCGGCGACCATCGCCTGGCCGCGAGCGACCTTGCCCTACGCGTGTCGTCGCCTACGGCAGAAGAGCGAGCTGCGCGCCGGTGAGCGCGACTGTGGGAGGATCGGCACCATGAGCGATCCCCGCACCGCACCGTACGGCTCCGTCCGCTTGGCCGACGTGGACACCCTGGCCCGGGTCGACCCCGGGAACCCGGACATCAACGACTGCGCGTTCCATCTCGTCCGTCGCCATTTCGACGTCCAGGCGTTCGGTGTCAACGCCGCGACCGGGAACGCCGGCGACGAGATGACCGAAGAGCATCACGAGGCCGACGACGAGGAGAACCAAACGAACGGCCACCAGGAGCTCTTCGCCGTGATGACCGGACATGCGGTCTTCACGGTTGACGGCGAGGAGATCGACGCGCCGGCCGGGACGATCGTCTTCGTGCGCGATCCGGCGTTGCTCCGCGCCGCCCGGGCAACCGCCGACGACACGGCAATCCTCATGGTCGGAGGACCCGCCGGCGTCCCGTACACCGTCTCGCGCTGGGAAGCATCGCTCCCGTAGTGCTGGCCCGGACGCCTCGGCGCGCTACCGAGCCCGTGTTCGCAGCGAGATGACCGGATACACGGCTCGCTCTCATCGCCGCGCGGCCGTCGCTACTTGCCCATGGGAGCGAGCGGCCGTTTCGAAGAGCCGCGGCCAGCGCCGCACGCTCGCCTCGCGCAGTGTGGCCGCGGGGCCCCTACCGTTGTGCCTCACTGTCTGTTTTCAAACACGAGGCGATAGTGGTCGAGCAGCTCGCGCTCGAAGCAGATCTGGTTGGCGCTCACACCGGAGGTGAACGCGAGGCGGAAGTCGGCGCTGGTGAGCCAGCGCGGCAGCAGCCGGAGCTTGAGCAGCGTCTTTCTGAAGCTCGGCGCCCCGATCCGCGCGTTCCACCGGTTGATCGTTTCGATGTAGTCGAGCCGGCCGCTGATGCTCGAGACCAGCCGGAAGTGCGGCTCGGCGCACCCGACGACCTGCTCCTGACCGAACGGTAGCCAGGAGCCGGGGAACTGGCGGCCCAGCAGCGCGATGTACCACTCGTCGGAGTCCCGCGGCGGGACCGCTCGGAGCGCCTCCAGGTCGATCCGCGAGGCGGGGATCATGTTGCGGCCGAAGACCATCGTCTGCAGGTAGAAGCGGCCACCGGGTGGCAGCACGCTCGAGACTCGGGCGAACAGGTCGCGGTAGATCTCCTCCTGACGTCCCGCCTGGTAATCGTCCGGGGAGCAGAAATGCTCAAACGCGCCGAGGCTCGCGACGGCGTCGAACGTGCCGAAGCGTTCCCGGTCGATCTCACGCGCGTCCTCGAGGTAGACCTCGAGCCCGTGCCGGCGGCAGGCCGTCAGTTGCGCCGAGGACAGCGTCACCCCCACCGCGACCCCACCGCGCGCCCGGGCATAGGCCAGCAACGGGCCCCAGCCGCAACCCAGGTCGAGCAGGCGCCGGCCCGGCCCGATTCCCACCTGTTCGGCCACATAGTCGTGCTTGCGCCGCTGCGCCTGCTCGAGGCTGAGCGAGAAGTCCCCGTCGAACATCGCGCCGCTGAAATCGGGCAGCTCACCGAGGCTGAGTCGGATAATCCGGTCGGTCAGCGAGTAGGTGAAGTCGACGTCCCTGCGGTCGGCCATCCTCCTCCAAAATACGACCTGCGGTCCCGCCTGGCCTCCCGAAGATGACTCGCACGATCGCATTCGCGCTCCAGCCGGTACGCAAGCAGGCGACCGCTTCGGCGACCGGGGAGTCGTCTCGTTCAGGCCGCCGGCTTCGCCCGGCGCGCGTCGCGAGCGACGGCCGGCGGGTAAGGAATCCCAAAATTCCGACCTGCCGCGAGTAGACTGCCCGGCGCGATGAAGTTGGGGTCGGCACCACTCGCGGTGGGCGGGAATGCTGCCGTCGACGCTGGCGCGCCGCGGCACAGATGAGCGTGTTCCTGGACGATCTGGCGCGCGCGCTCGCGGACGAGCCGATGACGCGATCACGCGCTCTGAAGGTGCTCGGCAGCGCATTCTTTGCGGCGGCCGCTCCAGGCGTGCTCAGGCCCTCGCGGGCGCGGGGTTTTGCCCGCGGCCCGCGGCCCGCGGATCATGGGCAGCACCACCTGTGCGTCGTTCCAAACGCCGTGCGGTCCGCGGTGCTGCCCGAGAGATACGTTCTGCGGCAATCCGGCCACCCAGGCCTGCTGTGGGACTGGCACGACCTATTGCCCGGGCGGTCCGAACAGCCCGGAGACCTGTTGCAATCCCGGTGAGCAGTGTCATCCGCGTGGCGGCTGCTGCCCGAAGGGGTACACGATAAATCCCAGCGGCGGCTGCTGCGCCCCCCACAGCGCTCCGTGCGGGACGATCTGCTGCGACCCGAACACGGTATGCGCAAACCCGGATATCGAGTACTGCTGTGCGCCACGCCAACGGGCGTGCCAGGGCCGCACGACCGTCGACTGCTGTAACCCGAATCAGGCCTGCTGCGACGGCAAGTGCTGCAAGCCAGGTCTGCGTTGTCACAAGGGCAAGTGCAAGAAATGCCCGCCGAAGACCAAGGAGTGCGGAGATTTCAACTGCTGCGATCACGGCGAGCCGTGCTGCAACGGCAAGTGCTGCAAGAACGGGCAGCATTGCTGTTACGAGGATCATTGCTGCAACAAGGGCCACAGCTGCTGCGGCAAAGGGTGCTGTGACGCGAAGAAGGAACATTGCTGCGGCGATCACTGCTGTCCGAAGGGGCACGATTGCTGCGGGGCCGGGTGCTGTCCGAAAGGGAAGAAGTGTGCTCAGCAATCCGGGAGGCTCGTGTGCTGCTCGCCGAGCAACATGGTCGCCGCAGGATCAGTCTTGGTGTGCTGTGGTCCCGGACGTATCGCAGTGGGTGACCGCTGCTGTCCCGCAGACACCCCGAACTGCAGCGACTGCAATCCGCCGTGCAAGGGGAACGACTACTGCTTCGACGGCCAGTGCTTCCACACCGTCACGTTCAATTGACATGACCAGCTCGCTCGTATTGATCGCTTGCCTGCTGCTGAGCGCCGTGTTCGCGGTCGCTGGGGCGGCGAAGCTGTGGGACCGGCGCGGAACCCGGGAAGCGGTGGTCGCGTTTGGAGCGCCGGAGATCGCAGCCGGCCCACTCGCGCTCGTCATCCCGGCCGCGGAGCTGGTCGCGGCGGTGCTGCTACTCCCCGCTGCGACTGCTCGAGCCGGCGCGGCGGTCGCGGTTGGTCTGCTGCTCATATTCTCGGTCGCGATCGCTGCGAGCATCGCGCGCGGACGTGCCCCCGACTGCCACTGCTTCGGGCAGCTGCGCTCGGCCCCGGCCGGCCCGAAGACGCTCGTGCGAAATGCGGTACTCGCGGCAGTAGCCGTTTTCGTGCTGGCGAATGCCCCCGGTCCGAGCGCGGTTGCATGGATCGGGCGGCTCCACGACGCGGCCCTGGTGGCGGCTGTCGCTGGTGTTGCACTCGTCGCAGTGACAGGTGCGGCATCGATCGCGTTTGTGTCGCTGCTGGGCTCATACGGCCGCGTGCTGTTGCGGGTCGATCGATTGGAGCGGGCGCTGCGTGACGCCGGCGTCGAGATCGATGAGCAGGTCGCGATCGAGGTCATGCCCCCGCAATACGGGCTCGCGCCCGGTTCGCGGTCTGCGCGCCGGTCGCCGCCTGGCGTGAGAGCGCGACCCGTCCGACCGCGGCGACCTTCGTCGCGTCAGAGGCCTTCTGCGGGTAGGAGAGCGCGATCGGAAGGACCAGCATCGCCGTGCCGACCGCCGCCGCGATGAGCAGCGGGGTCCTGCCGCGGGTACGCAATACAGCCAGTCCGAGGCCGATCAGGCCGCCGCCGATCGCGAGCAGGATCCATGGGACCGTCGTCAGCGGCAGCCCCAGGAACGGCAGCGAGTCGACCGAGGCGAATTGTGGGTGCAGCGCCTCGAGCTGAGCGGCGACCGGGGTCACGAACGCGACCAGTGGCGGGATCCCGCTCACACCGGCCGCGACCGCCGGGAACCGGCGCTCGACATACGTGTCGTACTCGCTGGTGCTCATGTGCAGATCGCGCGCGAGCTGGGGCGAGGTCTGATGGACGAACTGGTCCACCAGCGCGCCCATCGTCCCGAAATTGCTCGCCAGATCGTGCAGCCCCCGGGTCGACATCGTCTCACGGAACCTGTTCGTGATCCGCTCCCCGGCCGGCGCCCGGTCGAACAACGACAACGCGAACGGGGCTACGAGCAGCCCGACACCACATACCACTGCAACCGTGGCGACGAACCTACGCATCATGATCTCCTCTCCGGGTCTCTCGACCTGTGTCAGCGCGCCGGCACATGGGCGGCGGGCAACGAGACTGGCGCGTTGACGTACTCGTCGAACCGCGCCGGCGTGTCCCCGCCCAGCGTCCACACGGGCGCTGCCGTGTACTCGAACTCCTCGCCGGTTGCACGCAGCCGACCATGTGCACGCACGAGCGTCACGACACGATCGCCGCCGGAGAACAGGCCCTCGAGCTCGACCTGCAAGCTCTCCCAGTGCTCGCCGATCCCCTCAAAGAAACGACCCACCTCCTCGCGACCACGGAAGACACCTCCATGTGGCAGGTTCTCCGGCGAGCGCCACTCGATCTCCTGATCGATTCCCGACAACACCGCGGGCACGTCCCCGCGCCCGAACGCCGCATACAGGCCGGCGACTACGTCCTCATGTGATTGAGACATCTGACCCTCCTCAGGGGTGTGGTGACTAACCAACGGTGCAAGAGCCGGCTCAGCCTGCCACCAAGCGGTCTCAACGCCCCTCACTACGAACACCGATCCGACCTCATGATCGCGTGGCATCCCGACCGATGATCTCGCGCGTCGCGCCGACGCCGCATCGGCCATTTGGCCCATTCGATTCGTCTTCGCATCTCGATCCCTCGCGTCCATGTCGGCGACGATAGGCACCGGAGCCGTGACTCACCTGGGGCGAACGCCCCACGTCGCACAGCTGTCGAGGGCTGTCTCCCCTGTGCCCCGAACGCAGACGCTGAGCGGCCAGGGCCGTCAGCGTCGCGCTGTCGCCGACACGGAGTCGTCACCGTCGATTGAGGACCAGCCGCCTCCGACACCCCAACCCCCGAATCCCCTGTAACTACCGTAGTGGGCGATACTGGTTCAGACCCGCGCAGACATTACGTTTACGCGGGCTAGGCGTCACGTTCTGCGTCACGGACAAACGCCGCGTCGATTTCGTCGAGGCGGCGCTCATCGACGGCGTGAGCGTAGGTCTGGACCATCTTGGTGATCGCGGCCTCCGACCAGCCCGCCTGGGCCGCGATCGCCGCGTCCCGTAGGCCGAGGATCACCTTCATGTACCAGACGCCGTAGTGCTTCGTCGCGACGTAGAAGTCGTGGTCAAGCCGGGCGCGGGCACGGACCTCCTTCCAGTAGGCGGTCAGGGTCGGCGCAGTGAGCTGGCCGCCGGTGCCAGGGCGGCGCTCGACTCGCTGCTGATGGCGCTCGACTGGGAGGACATCGACCTCGACGCGGGCAGCCACGGCCGGGGTCGACAACATCCGCGATACGCCGATCGGCGAAGCGCGCTCACTCACGAGCGCTGGCAGTCCACTAAGTCCAACCGACCTATCGATGCGCCTGTTCGACAAACCCGTGCAGCGTCAGGCGTTCCGGGATGAGTTCGGCCACCGTTCCCCGCGGTCGATCACCCGCGTCGAGGCCGAGGACTGGGCGGCACGGGTGGCCCCGTCGAATCCCCAAGTCCAGACCGCGTTCGAGTCGCCGCAAGACACGACCGGGCAGACGGCGCAACCACCCCCCGACCTGCCGACGTTCTGCACCTCAACACGGTTCGCCGGCACCGCCTACCTCTACGGCCCGAGCCAACTCGCGATCGTGCGCCGCCAAGATGCCACCGTCGAGGTCGACCGCAGTCGGCTGTTCAACAGCGACGAGACCGAGGTGCGCGGCAAGATGCGAGTCAGCCTCGTCGCACCACACCCGACCGCGATCGTGAGGCTCACCGCTGGCACCGCATGAAACGCGTGGTCGGGTGCTCCCGGCGAGCGCGCAGTGGCGGTTCCTTTCGGCCCGCTGTTGGCGCTGCGCGCTCGCTGATCGGGAGGGGATACCAAACAAACAACGTCGATATGCAGTCATTTCTTGGTCGGAGCCCCGGTTCTTTTTCGAGGTCGTATCCGGAAACAGCTGGATACCGGAATGCACAAAGATGCCGGGCGGACGCGGCCTAATCGGGTGAGATGGCGGTGATCGCCGCCGATCCGCTTGAGGCCTCGGCGCGTCCCGGCCATCGGGGCCTCATCTCGTTCTGCGAGGTGGTTGATGAGGCATTGGAGCCGCACGAGAGGCGGATCGCCCGCGTTCACTTAGGCGATCAGGATCAGGCCCGCATCTGCTTCGAGAGGATGCGCGGCTTCGCACTGCATCCGGCGCTCGAGGATCAGCTCATCGTGCGACATCTCGAGCTACGGCACGAGGATGAGGAAGGCCTGCGCCTGCTTCGCGTCGTCGTGAGCGAGGGCGCACGGGTCCACGGTCTGTCCTCGAGCCTCTACATCGGCGATGAGATCTGGGCCTGACGCGGCGACGAGCTGCTCGAGGCGATGCTGACCGGCTTGGTGAAGAGCCCGGATGCGCGGTTCCTGGCGATCAGCACCGCTGCGGCACGGCTCGACAGTGCGCTGGGCCGTCTCAGGGCCAGGGTGATGGCGGGCAAGGTGATCCGCAAGGGGGCGGTGATCGACGCGCTGGCGCCGGGGATGCGGTGGCTGGAACGGAGCCTTGCGGAGGATCGGGAGCTGACCGACTTCCGCGGGATCAAGGCCTGCAATCCCGCCCGCTACATCTCGACCGGCTCGCTGCGTGAGCAGGCCGAGCGGGTGACGCCGATCGCGTTTCGCGCAGTTCCATGCCTGCCGCTGGGGTGTCTCCGAAGGCTCGTGGCTACCGGTGGGCGCTTGGAGCGCCGGTGCGGGCGACTTGGCGCCGAGGGACGCTCCGGTGGTGCTCGGGGTCGACATCGGCGGCTCGAGAAGCGCCAGCGCCGTCGTCGGCGTCACTAAGGGCTTGCAGGTGGCTGAAGTCCACGTCCTCACCGGCGACGAGGTTGGATGCGGCGGCGGCTCGCGGTGATGAGCGAAGCAGGGTTCATATGCGAGAGCTGTGGCGAGCGGGTCGCCGAGGAGGTCCATCACCTCAATGGGCTCGAGGACAACCGCGTGCAGTCGCTGATGGCGGTGTGCCGCGACTGTCATCGGGCGCTCGAGGCGGAGACGCGCGGCTAGCTGTCGTCGCCGGGGTGTCGCTCGGCTTGGGGTCCAGCCATGCGACCGGACCCCAAGCCGAAAGCGGTTAGCGCGTCTCAGTCCCAGTGAGTTTGAGCGCGGTAACGGTGCTCGTCGTGTTGTAGGTGCCCTTGAACGTGTAGCTGCACTTCTCGTTCTTGTGGACGCCGGTTCCCCCCGCCACGCACTTGCCCGATCCGGTGAGCGAGCTGATCCCCTTGGAATTCGGCGCGCCCAGCTTCCACGTGTCCACCGTCTTCGAGGCTCCGTTCGCGTAGTAGGTGGTGGTCCTATCGCTGCCGCTGATCGGGAAGGTCGTGCCCTTGACGTTGCCGACCTGCACCGCCGCTCCGTTCCCGTTGCTGCCTGTGACCTTGTACACCGATTGGAAGGCAGTGCCTTTCGAGAGGATCTGCGCTCCCAAAAGGTTCTCCGTGTATGCCCTGGTTTTGGTGGTCTTGGCGGCCATCGCAGAGCCCGTGACTCCGATCGCGGCGACCAATCCGATAGCTGCTGCTACTGCTCCTACTCGTCTACGCACTGTGCGCTCTCCATCATGGGTCGTGGGGAGAACGAGTTTCCCCCCGGAGCCACGTAACAACACGGCTGCATTGCCACAGTTGCGCAGGTATCGATCGCTTTCGATCGTTTTGCGCCGTTGGCTACGACATGCCGCACGCGGCTACGCATCAGGGGGGTTCGAGTGACGCACCCTGCGGAACCTGCGTCACGTTCTGCGTCACGCTCGTCCCGTGCACAGCTGCTCCCGGCGCAGCTCCGCCCACAGCTCCACGTTCCAGCACGCCTCCTCCTGGCCCTCGATCAACATGACCTAGCCAGGCTCACGATCACTCCGGACGCCTCCGCCACCGCCCGGGGCCGGGGTCAATTCCTCACCAGCGAAGGGGGGTCAGTTTCTCACCGGCGCCGACAAGCACGCGCCGGCGAGCCGCCGAGCAGTGCTGGATTACGCCTCACGGGGTCACGGCGGCCTAGTAGTGGCCGCTTCGCCGCAAGTTCGGGAGCGCCGAGTCGCCGCTCAGCCGCTTGCAGCTCGCGCGAAGCCGGTTAGCAGCGCGCGCCTCGGGCTGACTCGATCCGGCGGTCGACCCGGACTCCGCGTCAAGCGCTGCGCGCTCAGGCGAGGAGGAGGTCATAACGCTCGCGCGACGGCACGACCCGCTTTGTCGTGATTGGGGTACTCAGCCAGGTCCTAGGGGCTGGTCCGTGTGCAAGAGCCGACCAGCCGGCACATGATGTCGACTGCCTCCGGCGCTTCGCACCCTTGTTCGCGCACTAGCGACCGCCAGGTCGTGAAGGCGAGCCCATGGCCGACTGCGGCGCGCACTGTTTGCGCGCGGCGCCCGCGTTCCCGTCTGCCCACCATCAGCGTCTCACGGGCCGCGTCCATGTAGTCCAGAAAGTGCGTGAACTGCTGGCGTACAGCGTCCACGACGTCGAGGTCGCGCTGGAGGTTGGTGAGCATTGGCTCGGTTTCGGCGTAGTAGGCATAGATCTCGGTGAGCGCTGTGCGCAACCGTTGCCCGGGATCGCTCACGTCCGACCATGCCTCCAGGTCGGGCAGTGGATGCTGAGATATCCAGTGAGCCGAGCAGGCCACGAATAGAGCGGCCTCGTCCGGAAAATGGCGGTACAGCGTTGAGCGGCGGACGCCTGCGTGCTTGGCGACGGCGCTCAGCGACGTCCGCGAGGGGCCGAGCGTGCCGTGGAGCTCCATGGCGCTTTCGGTGATGCGCTGACGGGTGCGCTCCTGCAACTCGGCGCGCACCTTCATTCGGTAAGGACGCGTTTCGTCGGTCATAGGCGTTCCGTGAAAGTTTGACAGACGCGTCTGATTCCCGTAGATTTACCGCGACATAGCTGTCCAATGAAATGAGGGGCCGTGAGCGTTACCGCAGCGAAGGTCGTCGCACCCACCGGCGGGAAGGCAGGCTTTCTTGGAAGCATCGGAGTGCGCTTCGTGATCGACGGTGCCGAAGCCGGTGATCGCTTCTCCCTCGTCGAGCACCCCATGTCCGCACGAGCACTCGCCGCACCCCTACACCGCCACCACAACGAGGACGAGTACAGCTTCGTCGTCGAGGGGCGCATGGGCGCACTACTGGGTGATGAGCACCTCGAAGCGGGCCCGGGCGATCTCGTCCACAAACCGCGCGGACAGTGGCACACGTTCTGGAACGCCGGCGACGAGCCCTGCAGAATCCTCGAGATCATCTCCCCCGCAGGATTCGAACGCTTCTTCGCGGAGCTCGTCGACCTCGGTGGCGTCGCACAAGCCGGCCCCGAGCAGCTCGGGGAGCTCTGTCAGCGCTTCGCGCTCGAGATGAACCCCGACAGCGTGCCCGATCTCATCAAGCGCTTCGGAGTCCGCTTCCCCGCAGAACCACTCACCTAACAAGCTGCCCAACCCCGAACCGTCGCCCAGCCACGCACATCGAAGCCATCGAGCCGGCGGACGATCACAGCAGCAACTGACAGATCGCCCTGCACGCGGCTTGTTGCCAGATCAGCGCCAACAACGCTCCGCAAACCACCGCATGTCGCAGCGGCCCACCGCTCCGGTCCCTGCGCGCGCTTTGCGGCGTATGGTTGGCGCGTGATTTGGCTTACGGCAGTCCTGATCGCAGCGGTCTCGAACCTTGACAACCTCGCGGTCGGGTTTGCGCTTGGCATGCGCGACAGGACGGTCGCGCTCGCACCGAACGTGGTCATCGCTGCCGTGACGATGGCTGGGACAGCGGTGGCGATGACATCCGGCCGGGTCGTCGCGCGCACGATGTCACCCTCGGTGGCGTCGGCTGTCGGCTCATTGATCATCATCGCGATCGGCGTTTGGACGATCATCGCCTCACGTCATGGAGGGCGTCCTCTCGCCGGTGCGGGTGTGCCGGACACTCGCCGTTCGGCTCGCCGCGACCCGAACGGGCTCTCCTGGCGGGAGACTCTTGCGCTCGGTGTCGCGCTGTCGCTCAACAACGTGGCGTCGGGCGTCGGGGCGGGTATCGCTGGTGTCTCGCCAGTGGCCACGACGTTGTTCGCGGGGGCGTTCTCGCTGATCTGCATCGGCGGCGGGTCCCGGTTCGGATGGTCCGCTGGCCGGCTGGTCGCGGGTCGCAAGGCGCCGCTGATCGCTGGGCTCATGCTAATCGGCGTTGGGGCCGCGACAATGTCCGGAGTGGGATAGCGCGGACCCTGAGGACCGACAGCCGGCATGGGACGTGCTTTGGGGCCTCACGCAGGATTCCTGCCGCCATCGGCGTCAGCCCTGCAACGCGCGGGCGGGAGGGGGAGGCTTTGCTCCGCGCGGCCACGCCGACGGATAGACCCGCCGGTGGCAAAACTCGGGTGCTCGCGGCGTTTATGGTCGGAGACTTGCCTTCAGTTCGGCGTGGGCATGCTCCTTGGTGTCGCACTCGGCACGGTGTTGGGTCTAGGCTGCTCGGTCGTGATTACGGGTGTCCACGCGATCATCTTCAGTGGGGATGCCGCCGCTACTCGTGAGTTCTTTGCCGACATGCTCGGGCTTCCACGCATCGATGCCGGCGAAGGGTGGCTGATCTTTGCTCTCCCGCCGGCCGAGCTGGCTGCGCATCCGACCGACGAGCATCCGCATCATGAGCTGTACCTGATGTGCGATGACGTGCACGCCACCGTCGAGGAGTTGCAGCGCAAGGGCGTCGAGTTCACCCGCGGCATCGCCGAAGAGCGGTGGGGGCTGACGACGGCATTCAGGCTCCCGGGAGGTGGAGAGATGGCACTGTACGAGCCGCGGCATCCGCACCCGCCACTAGCCGAATAGCCCAGCCGCCTTGCGTGCCTGTGAACCGTCACTCAGCCTGAGAAACCGCACATCTCACCCATGGTCGCTCTCACCTGTGCGCGAGGCAGTCGAGATGCGAGCGCTTCGGCGACATTCCGGGCGTCGCGATCCGGCTCCATGCGCACCAGCCGCGCGGTCAGCGCGAATACCCGCGCGAGAAGCCGGCGGGCCTGCTGCTCCCCGCGGCAGGAAGCGGGCACCGTTCCGAGGGGTTGGCCCACAGCGTCGCTACTCGACGATGGGCGTTCGAGGCGATGCGTCCATATGGGCTGGCCTCTCGTCCGTCCTCCCCCGTGGGGTGATCGGGGGCTGAGTTGTTACCGAGTGGTTACCGCACGGATCGGGCCGCGTGGTTTCCCCTGATGTCGGGCTGCTTCAGGCGGGCCACGATGGGGTTCACTCTGCGTGATTCGCGATTGATTGGAGGTTCCTTGATGGCGAGGGACCAGATGCTGTACGAGGGTGAGCAAGGCCACGCGGGGAGGGGGCGATCGGTCTCCGCTGGCGACCAGGCCGAGTTGATCGAGCACCTGTCGGCGATCCGCGAGGAGCTGCTGCAGGTGGCGAGGGGCTGGCGTCCGTGGGTGGAGGGGCGCGACGCGGATCGGGACGGGAGCGCGCGCAACCTGCTGCAGTACTTGGCCTTGCGCGGGCACGACCGGAGTGATCTTCAGGACCCGCTGATCGCGCTCGGGCTGTCCTCGTTGGGTGGCAGCGAGGGTCACGTCCAGGCCAGCGTGGACGCCGTTCTCCAGGCGCTGAGCACGCTCGCGCTGCATTCGCCGGCATCGCCACCCGGCCTGGCACCGATCGATTTTTCGCACAGCCGTGAGTTGCTGGCGCTCAGGACCGGGGCGCTGCTGGGGCGAGCCCCGCCTGGCCGGCCGACGCGAATCATGGTCACGATGCCGTCCGAGGCGGCGGGCGATCCGGCGTTGGTGCACCGGATGCTGGTGGCGGGGATGGACGGTACGAGGATCAACTGCGCCCGTGACGGAGCGCCCGCGTGGCGCGCGATGCGGGATAACCTGCGCCACGCTGAGGAGCAGACCGGGCGGCGAGCCCGCGTGGTGGTTGACCTCCCCGGGCCGAAGCTCCGTACCGGGCCGCTGGCACCCCAGCCGACCCGGGACAACAAGGGCGAGTATCTGCGGCTGATGATCCTGAAGATCGAGACTCGGCGCGCGTTTGAGCACCTGCCGGGGATGCTGCTCGCGGCGCTTGGAGGCGACCGGGCTGCAGGCGTGATGATCGCTCGGGGCGATCTCGCGGTCGAGTGCGGCTACCAGCGCCTCGCCGAGGTCCAGGAGGAGATTCTGTGGCTGTGTCAAGCGGCGCATCTCCCCGTGATCTGGGCCACGCAGGTGCTCGATCGTCTGGCCAAGACCGGGCGACCGTCACGGGCGGAGATCACCGACGCCGCGATGGGCGTGCAGGCGGAGTGCGTGATGCTGAACAAGGGGCCTCGGATCCTGGAGGCGATCTCCGTGCTCGATGACATCCTGCGGCGCATGGAACGGCATCACCGCAAGAAACGACCGCTGCTGCCACGGCTCCGAGCTTCGGACTATGTCCACACGAAACGCTGAACCGCGCCTCAGCGCGCCTCCCGCGCTGACTGAGCGCTTCCTTGCCGCGGTCTCGCTGGCCGAGCGTGTTCACGGTCGCGAGCGCCGCGCCGGCACCGAGAACCCGTATCTGGCGCATCTGCCTGCGGTGACCGACGACGCGATCTTGCGTGTCGCGCTGGCCGACAAGGTCCATAACGCCCGCTCGATCGTCCGGGATTATCGTGAGGAGGGCCACGCGCTGTGGGATCAGTTCACGCAGAAGACCGCTGGCGATCAGCTCTGGTATTACGGCGGCCTGCTCGCCTTCTTCGAGAAGCGTCGGCCCGGTCCGCTGACCGAGGACCTACAGCGTGCCGTCGGTGAGCTGATCTGGCTGGTTGAGCGCGATCGTGCGCAAGACGCGGTAGGCCTCGACCGCTGGCCCGGGGCGGAGATCGTCTCGAATCGCGGCACATGACGCCATCGGCCTCGTCACAGCGAGGGGTCCTCGGTGTCAACGGTTCGGTTGACCCTCAGGAGCGGATCGAGCTCCTGCTGGCGCACCTGGGGACGCGATCCGGTGGCCTTTCCTCGCGAGAGGCGCAGCGGCGTCTGGCGCAGTTCGGGCTCAACGAGATCTCGAGAGCGGCGCAGCGAAGCCGGCTCCGCGAGCTGAGCCGCCAGCTTGTGCACCCGTTGGCGCTGTTGCTGTGGATGGCTGCCGCGCTTGCCGCGGTGAGCGGCAGCGAGACGTTGAGCCTGGCCATCGTTGCGGTGATCCTGCTCAACGCGGCGCTGGCGTATGCGCAGGAGTTGCAGGCTGAGCGCGCCACGGAGGCTCTGCGGGAGCTGCTGCCGGTCAAGGCGCGGGTGCGACGGGACGGGGCGGAGTCGGAGGTGGCCGCGGGGGAGTTGGTTCCTGGTGACGTGGTGCTGCTGGCCGAGGGCGACCGGTTGTCGGTTGACGCACGCCTGACGCAGGGATCGGTGGAGCTCGACATGGCGCCGTTGACGGGTGAGTCTGAGCCGGTGATCCGTAGCGCGGCAGCTGTGGCCCGGACCGCGGCGGTGCTCGAATCGGAGGATCTCGTGTTCGCGGGTACGCTGTGCACGGGCGGTGAGGCGGAGGCGGTCGTCTACGCGACCGGGATGGCGACCCAGCTCGGGCGGATCGCTGCGCTCTCGCAACGGGTCAAGCCCGAGATCAGTCCGCTCCAGCGCCAGGTCAATCGCGTGGCGTGGATGATCGCGGCGATCGGGGTGAGCGCTGCGGTGGTGTTCTTTGTCGCCGGCACGACGCTGGCCGGCCTGTCGCTGGCCGCCGCCACCACGTTCGCGATTGGGCTGCTGGTCGCCAATGTGCCGGAGGGGCTCTTGCCGACGATCACGCTCGCGCTCGCGGGTGGGGTACGGCGGATGGCGGCCCGGCGGGCGTTGGTCAAGCGGCTGACGGCGGTGGAGACGCTCGGTTCCACCGACGTGATCTGCACGGATAAGACCGGCACCCTGACCGAAGGAGAAATGAGCGTCCGGCTGCTCTGGTCAGCCGGCGAGGAGCTCGACCTCGCCACCGCAGCTCCGGCGGTGCTCCCGGAACACTTCTCCGCGCTTTTGCGAACCGCGGTGCGCTGCAACAACGCCCGGCTGGACCGCGGGGGCGACCACTGGGTGCGTGGCGGCGACCCGAGCGAGAGCGCACTGCTCCTCGCCGCAGCGGAGCTCGGCGAGGACGTCATCGGCGCAGAGCGGGAACGCGACCGGCGTCGCAAACGAGTGTTTCACTTTGACCCGCACCTGAAGCGGATGACGACGCTCGACGAGGAGCCGGGGGGCGAGCTGTGGTACCACGCCAAGGGCGCTCCGCTGGAGTTGCTCGAACGGTGTGTGCTGATCCGGAACGGGCACGGCGACCATCCGATCACCGACGCCGACCGCGCGCGGGTGGGTGACACGTTCAGGCACTACGCCGAGCAGGGCCTACGGGTGCTTGGCTTCGCACAGCGCCGGGTTGCCCAGATCGAGGACGGCACGCGTGAGCTGGTCGAGTCCCATCTCACCTTCGTGGGACTGGCCGCGCTGGCAGACCCGCCCCGGCCGGAGGTGGCGGACGCGGTCGCGCGGTGCCGCCACGCCGGCATCAGGATCATCGTCGTGACCGGCGACCACGGTTTGACCGCGGGCGCGATCGCCACGCAGGTCGGCATCGCCACCGGCGAGCCGATCATCGTCAGCGGCGCGGAGATCGATGCGATGCCCCAAGACGATCGCGACCGGCTGCTGGACGAAGCGCGTGAGTTGATCGTCGCGCGCTCGAATCCGGAAACCAAGCTCCACATCGTCGACGCGCTCCGAGCCGAGGGGCACACGGTCGCGATGACCGGCGACGGCGTCAACGACGCGCCGGCGCTGCGCCGTGCCGACATCGGCGTGGCGATGGGCGCGTCCGGCACCGATGTCGCGCGGGAGGCCGCGACGATGGTGCTCACCGACGACAACTTCAGCTCGATCGTCGCCGCCGTCGAAGAGGGCCGCGTCGTCTACGACAACATCCGCAAGTTCATCACCTACATCTTCGTCCACGCGATCCCGGAGATCGTCCCGTTCGTCCTCTACGCCCTGGCCGGCGGGGCGATCCCGCTGCCCTTGACCGCGCTGCAGATCCTCGCGATCGACCTCGGCACCGACACGTTTCCCGCGCTGGCGCTTGGCCGCGAGCCGGCAGAGCCGGGAACGATGGATCGCGCCCCGCGGCCACGCGAGGCCGGGATCATCAGCCGCGCGATGCTCGCCCGCGCCTGGCTAAGGCTCGGGACCCTCGAGGCGCTGCTGGTCATGGGAGGCTTCTTCTTCGTGCTGCTTTCTGCCGGCTGGTCACCGAACGACCCAACGGGGGCCGGAACCCCACTGCACGAGGCCTATCTCCGCGCGACCACAATGACCTGGGCCGGAATCGTCGCCTGCCAGATGGGCGCCGCCGTCGCGATGCGCACAAGCCACGCCTCCCTCCGCGAGGTCGGCGTCTTCTCGAACCCCTACCTACTCCGCGGAGTTGCGTTCGCGATCCTGTTCGCGGCCACGATCATCTACCTGCCACCCCTCCAAGCGATCTTCAGCACCACCGCGCTACCGCCCGAGGACCTGCTGATCCTGGCGTGCTTCCCGGTCCTGGTGTGGGGATCGGACGAGCTCTGGCGCTGGCACATGAGAACTCGCACCCCCGCCCCCCCGACGTGAGCATCCACGGTGATGACGGCGCCATCTCCCGCGCGCTGACTCTGGCACCCATTTGTCCGACAGCGTCCCGGACGGCCCTTGCGCCGTCACCCAATGAAGGATGAGAATCCTTCTGCCGCCGGGCCGACGCCGGCGAGGCTTGGTGCGGTAGTTAGAGCCCGTGCGACAGCGTGCGCCGGAGCCCCAGGCCTGAGTGACGGCCAGCCTCTTTTTGCGTGCTCGTGAGCACCCCTCTACGCCCAGGGATTCACAAGCCAGCCACTGATCGATGCGGCAGCGGTGAGGTCGATCGCGGCTCTCGCACGGCGATCGCCGCTCTCGTTCTCCGAGCAACTCGGGCTTGATGATGGGGTGCACCGGGAACTCGCGAACGTCCGGCGGATTGCGCATGGCAGACACGCCCGCTTTGTAGCCGTTGCAGTTGAGACCGCGACTGACGCGCCGCGTCTGCGACCGTCGCTGTGGGTAATGCTCTCCTGTCGTCTCGCGGCCTATTCCCGATGCGCGCATCGTCGCCGTGGCCTAGCTTTGCCGCCGATGAGACGTGGACTCGCATGTCTGGGGGTCGTGATCGGGTTCCTCAGCGTGGCGAGTGCTGCCGCCGGGGGCGCCACCACGACAGCGCGCCCGTTCGCGTCAGCGGCTCGCGCCGCCGCTACGCCGTGGTGGCTGATCGGTGCGAGGATCATCGTCCCGGGAAACCCGGCGAATCAGGACTGCCGCACGGGCGTCTGCCGACACAACGAGAACACCGACCTCACGAGGTGGAGAGGAGCCATCTACCTCGTCCATCGCACGGCGGGCAGCCAAGTACTGGGCCCCAACAGCTCGCTGCGTGTCTACCGCTCCCAGGACAGCGGCAAGAGCTTCCGGCTCCAGGCGATCATCCCCGCTCCGTCTGGGCGTGACATCCGCGACCCGTGCTTCTACGCGGTCGGTCAGCAGCTGTACATCAAAGCGATCACGCGGCTGCCGGGCTTTGCGCTGCGCGATGCGGGCGCCGGCTCGATCTCCGTGGAGATGCACTCGGTGAATGGCAGGACGTGGTCGATGCCCAAGGCGATCGGACCCCTCGGCTGGGGCTTCTGGCGCGTTGTCAAGCACCGTGGAAACTACTACTCGGCCGCGTATCAGGACGGCGATCTCCGGGTCGTGCTGTACCGCTCCGCCAACGGTCGAGCTGCAGTCTTTCTGCGCTCGGAGGCTGTTCTGCTTGGCACGACTAGTGGGGCATCACATACGCGCCGGCGAGCGCCCGCACTTCGCTGTAGACGCGGTCACCGCGCTCAGAGTCGATCACCGGCTTGCGTACGCTGGCCAGCGCCCACGCTTGCTGCGCTTCGGTCGATGAGTCCTTGCCGTGCAACTCGATCGCCGTCGCGCTGAAGTCTCGCACCAGCGTCTCGAACACAAGGTCGACGATGTCCGCAGGGATCTCATCGATCTGGCTCTGCTCGAGGATCAGTTGGGCATAAGGGATCAACGTGAACAGCTGTGACAGCGATTGCTGAAAGTCCAGGTCATCGCTCATCTGCTCGGGCGTCAGCTGTGCTTCTTGGAGCAGGTCAACGAGCGCGTCCGCCTGCTCGCGGAAAACGTCAACGTTCGGAACAACGGCGAACACATCGAACACTGGCCGCCAGTCAGGGAACTCGATCTTCCCGAGGCCCCGGGTCGGCCCCTGATCGAACAGGAAGGCGTCGTCTGCCGCGTCCTTCCGAACTGGCGGCGCATTCAGCTCGGCGCTCCCGAAGAGATACTGGGGCAGGAACTTGAGCGTCAGTGCACGGTTGACGTGAACGGTTCCCTCGAGCTTCGGAAGACCATCGATGCCGGTCTTGGCCAGCTCGAAATAGCTGTCGCGCTCGAACCCCTTGGCCGAGATCACCTCAGCGAGCAGTCGGACGATCCGCTCGCTCTCCATCGTCACCTGCATCTTGTTGATCGGCGTGAACAGCAGGTACCGGCGATCCTCGCGGGACGCACTGCGGACATAATCCACCGCCCGCGAGCCGTAGAGCTTGGCGGCAAGCAGCCGCGCATAGGACTCGCACAGGATCCGCCGGACCTGACCGAACTCGGTCACCCGCTTGCCGAACAGGATCCGGCTCTCGGCCTGCGTGACCGTCTCGTAGAACGAGTGCTCAGCCATCCCAATCGCGCAGAAGCCGAGATTGAACTTGCCGACGTTGATCGTGTTCAACGCGGCCTCAAACGCCGCTGGGCCGACGTGGAGCACGTCCTCCGCGCTCACTGGGTATTCGTCGAGGTCAAACGCGCTCACATAAAGCTGACCGTGCACGACGTTCTTGATCAACTTGTAAGCCGGGTGGGAACTGTCGGCCGCGAAGAACACGTACCCGTCCGGCCCCTCGACGTCACTCCGGCGCCCGAACACGGAAACCATGCCTGCAACATTGCCGTTGCCGATGTAGTACTTCCCGCCGCTCGCGCGGAAGCCACCGTCGCCGTCCGGCGTGAGGATCATGTCCGTCGCGTAGATGTCAGCACCGTGCTCGCGCTCTGACAGGCCAAAGGCGAACACCGCGCCCTCGTTCAGCAGTCGAGCCGCGCGAGCTCGGACGGCGTCATTCTCGCTCTGCCAGATCGGCCCGAGGCCAAGGATCGTGACCTGCCATGCATACCAGTACGGCAGCCCGTAGAACCCAAGAATCTCGTTGAACACAGCGTTGCGCGCCGTGTCCCAACGCTTGTCGGCCGCATCGTCAGCGTCGCGCACCGGGGTAAGCAACATCGCAAACACACCCTCGCGGGCCAGGAACTCGACGAAATCCGAGTACCACACATCGGTGCGGCTCTCGGCGAGCAGCCGAGCCTTCCCTTTTGCCTCGAACCAATCGATCGTGGTGCGCAGCACGCGCTGCGTCCCGGGATCGAACTGTGATCCATCGTAGGTCGCCGGATTGAGCAGGCGAGCGGTACCGGTAGCAATCGTCATGCACGAGATCCTCTCAGACCGCGGACCCCCGAAGGCTCATGCCGCCCGCGATGCAGATTCTCGATCAGCGCTCGGTGCCTCTCGGACACGGCATCGCAAATCTTCCCGATCCCGGAGCCTGACGCCCCGCCGACAATCCGCCCGCTGAACACCATTCAGATCTGGAGCCCTCGGTGACCCTGAAACCACGCATGGGCCGTCACGGCTCGACTGGATGCTCCCACCCGCCCAACAGGAAAAGTGACCGCGGCTGATCGGGGACGACTCCGTTGGCCACATCGCGATCGTCCCGGCCCGTCCGTGCGCACTATCGGATTCGCCCAGGAACGGGCGTGATCTCGGTAACTGAGGTAGCTGAGGGGATGGCGCGCAACCCCCCGTGGAAGCGCGCTTCGTGGCGGTCGTGTTCGACGTTGGCGAACACGCGGAGGAGCTCGGCGACCTCCTTCGCGCGACTCTCGCTGCGTACCGGCGTCACGCGGACCGCAGCCTTAGTCCCGCCGGCGCTCGTGGAGCTGATGGGCGGCGACCGCCTGGACATGCGCAGCCATCCGCGGAGGGGGGTGGTGGGCACTAAAAGCCCCGCCTAGGCGGGGC
>CAVYQU010000012.1:0-122924 GCA_963770805.1 uncultured Solirubrobacterales bacterium
GAACAGTCACGTCTTGCGGGGCTTTTGTTCGCCGCCACCACCGCTCAACCACGCTCGTCGAGCACCGCAGTAGACCGCAGAAAATCGCTCCCGAAGCGACCTGACTGGCGCACGACTGGCGGACGGGCGTCAGTAGGATGCCGCCACTATGGCGTCGTCAAGCCGGTTGGAGGCAACCGCCCAGACCAAGGGTCTGATCCGGGCGGTTTGGAGGCCCGATCGCCAATGGTTGCGGGAAGTGCTCTCAGCGACGTTTGGGCCACTATTGGGCCAGAGACCGGGATAGACATTTCCGGCCAATGGGAGCGCCGCCAGCGGATGGAGCGCAAGCGTTCACTGCTCGCCCTGCTCGGCCTCGTGTACGAGGATCACGGGGCACGATGCTCGCTTTACGACACCCTTGGACGTACTGCCTTCCAGTCTTGCCCGCAGACCGCTTAGGCCGCGGGAGCCGATCACGATGGCCGCTGCATGGAGCTCACCTGCGAGGTCCAGAATCGTGTGAGCTACGCCGCCGGCATCGGCCACTGGGAGCGGCTCGGCATCGAGTCCAAGCGACCGCGCGAGGTCGGCCCCGTCGCGTGAAACGCGCTCGGCCTGCTCGTGAATGCTGCGGTCGAGATCCTGCGCCGTCACAGGGTCGGTGATCGGGGTCCCGCTCATCCCCCCGTCCAGCGGGGACGCTGTTGCGTAGGCGAGACCCTCCTCCCACACGGTGACGACGACCGCCCGGCGTGGGGCCAGCAGCTTGGCTGCAGCGGCCACGCCTTGGCGTGCCGCAGCCGATCCGTCGAACGCGATCAGCACTGGCCCCTCGGAAGCGTTCATGCGCGAGGCAGCATAACTCTCTGGAGCGTCGGCCACCGCACTTCCCACAGGCGCCTCGTTCTGGGGCAGACCGCTGGATTGGGCTGTAAGCGGTAGCGAGCTGAACGCGTCGAGTCGATGCCCCGACTGGCTGACTCGCGCTGCTGTCGTGTGAGGTCAGCCTCCCGTGGCGTAGCCCTTCAGGCCACCGAAGTCGAGGAGCACGCATTTTTCGTTGCCGACGATCCACGCATCGTGCCCGGGCGGCATGTGGAAAGTATCGCCGGGACCAAACTCGCGTTCAGTTCCATCATCCATCTTCAGCGCCATGCGGCCTTGCAGGACGTAGCCGATGTGATCGACCTGGCACGAGTCGGTTCCCGCGAGCGGCTTCACGTTCTCTGACCAGCGCCAACCAGCTTCGAACGTGCCCAGGCCGACCGCGTGCCCGTTCAGGTCCACGAGCTCTACGCGACCCTTCCCATCGGTGAACTCCCGAACCTCATCCGGGCTTTCGAAACGCTTCCCGACAAGCTCTGCCATGGGGGCCTCTTCTCCAGTCGACTGGGCTAGCGGCCAAGCCTAGCTGTGTGCCCGTCGTGCGGCAAACGCCAAGCAGTGCGGTCCGCGCTGCAGTCGTGCGATTTCACGCGTAGCAGCCCTCAGCACGATCGGACTCAGGCGTCCGCTTTGGGCTACAAGCAGCATTCTTCCGTAGCGCCCGAGTGCCCAAGACTGAACAGCCAAAGAGCTGAAGCTACAGTGATGTAGGATTGTGCATGACGATGGAACCAGGCGTCGTGGTGTCGATCAGGATGCCGCTCGAGCTCGCGGCGGAGGTCGAGCGCGCCGCGGCTGCCGAGGACCGTTCGCGAAGCTCGATTGTGCGCATCGGGACGCGCTGGTATCTGCGGCTGCTGGACCTCGAGGCCGGCGACGGCGACCGTGCACGGCGCCCTGGGGACGGCACCTGATGGCGCGCGCCGTTCGTGAGATCCGCACCGGCGCGACCGGCAAGATGCGGCGCGGATGGAGCACGGGTCAGATCCCGGCCGAGGTGAAGGTGACGTGGATCACGCCGAGCGGTGACGCGCCGGCGGCGACCGATGACCAGCGGCAAGACGGTGACTGCCGCAAGGATCGCGACAGCGACCGGGGGACGGATGGATGACCGTCTACCCGCGGACGACCACGCCGTCAGATCCCCCACCGACGCACTTCAGCCCACACTCTGCGCCTCTCGGCTCTGAGGTGCATCTGGGCTTGTCTCACTGCGTGGAGCGACCGCTCAACTGCGGGACGGGAGGAGTGCGCCACCACGGCGAACGCGATCAGCGCGACGGCGGAGGACGTGTCCCGGGACGCATGGCCTGCGATGCCGTCGAGCGTCTCCCGCGCCACGACGGCACCGATCATCGTGTCGCCAACGCGGTTCGGGCTCGACCGGGCCTTGCGCACCTGCTCGCGCGGCGCGGCGGCGGTACTGCGGAGCGCCCTCGCGAAGGCGGCGAACGCGAGCAGCGTGACGATGTTCGAGTCATTCAACTTCGACTCACCCCGGGTGACCCCCAACACCGCGGCCATGAAGCGGTGGCGTGCCTCGTTCAGCAGCTTGGACGCGATCATCGCGTCGCCCCAGACCAGCCTGGCGCTGCTGATGTGCTCGAGACGAGCAGGCGGTCCAGCTTCCATACCAGTCACCGTCCGCGAAGCCTACTGCCGCGCGGAGGGACTCGTCGTGACGGGGATTCACGGACGCCGTCCTGCTGCCCTGCCCCCGGCGGCGGCTGCCCGACCTATCGCGCCCCGTCGAAATGTCTAGGCCGCTAGCGATGACCCGCCAGCAGTCATGGTTTCCTTGGAGGAGGCAGAGCCAGAGCCTCATTTTTCGGGAGCCGGAGCCGGGAGGAGGTGGCCGGTGAGAGTTGAGTCCGTCGGGGATGCCGTGCGCCGCCATGAGGAGATCGTGCGGCTGTTGCGGCTGGTTCCGCCTCTCAGTGGTCGTGAGATCGCGCGGCGGGTGGGTTGCAGCCATAGCTACGTGGAGAAGGTCCGCCGCGAGCTGCCAGGCCACGCCGAGACGGCGCCAACCGAGCCGCGTTGGCGCCCGCCGGGTCCGTTCTCCCGGATTGACCGCGCCGAGCAGGAGCGCGACGCGCCGCTTGCCAGCACCGTCGCCTTGCCCCCCGCCCCGCACCTGCCCGTCTTGGCCGGGGACACCACGGGCTTGCCCGCCCCCGTCGAGCACAACGTGTACGTGCTCGCCGCCATCGCCGACCCCGCACCGCACAACACGACCGCCATCCCGGCAGCGACTAGACCAATCAAACGCCTCACAGCGCCCTCCGCTCTGTATGGCAGCACCCCTCGCGGGAGCGCCAGAGATTCAAGTCGAACCACACGGGCCGCCCGCGCGACACCAACACCAAAAGCCCCGTTCCGCAGGCCGCCAGCACCACCAGTCTACGGCCCGTACCTCGGGCTGCTCGAACATGGACAGTCCACCCGCTACCCCATCGGGGACTTGCTCGGCGCGGAGGCGATCCTGCTCAGTCGGATGGACCCGCTGCCGCTCGGCTCGACGCTCGCCGCCCGCCAACGGATCGCGAGTGAACGGGGCGCGACCGGGCGCGGGGCGAGACTCGTCGGGGAAGCACCTCTCGCGTTCCCCCAAGCAGCCCGGAGGCCGCCGGAGGCGATGGTCGGGGGTAGAGGCGGGTCAGGGCCGTCGGCGGCTTCTAGACGCTGGCGCAGGGGCGGAGAATGTCCAGGTCCCCTTCTGCCCACGTGCGGAACGCGAGGTCCAGGCGCTCGCGTACCAACTGCCTCGTGTGCTCGACACACGGAAAGCAGTCCCGGAATACCGCAGACGTGGCCTCCTCTAGGTCCCAGGGCACGCCGACGGCCTCTGGGTGCGCCGCCCAAAACGCGTCGGTGATCGCGATCGCGAGGGCGTACGAGACTTGGTGGTCCGGAGAGCGCGGGGCGAGCGCGGTGTGCTCGTCGTGCGCGGCGGCCCTGGCAATCGACCGCGGCGGCAGTTCCTCCCCGCGTATCCGTGCCCTCCGCTCAGCGGCGTCGAGGAGCGCTAGAAACCGATACCTGTCGAGTGCCTCGTCGGCCCTGTTGAGTGCCTCGTCCGCCCTTTCGAGCTCGTCGTAGATGCCGTTGCTGTTGCCCATTCCGGGCTCCTTCCGATGGGGTTGGGTGCTGGTCCAACTCTGCCACCCCGACCGCCATCACTCGCAATGATGGCGCGGCCCGCCGCTATCGGGAGACGATCAACAGCGGACAGTCGTGACAGATGATCGTCGATCAGATAGCGCTGACGCAGCGGCTCTGACGACTCGGCGCTAGTTCGCCCCTTGTCCGTTCTTGCGGCTGGGGACTACTACTACGCCGCCGTCATCGCGCGCTCGATCCGCTCGGCCGACTCCCCGGCCACCCGGGCCGTCTTGCCACGGGTCAAGCCCCACCGCCCACCGCGGCGCGGGCCACCGCTCTGCGGTCCACGCGAAGAAGTTCGCCCCGTCGTCCAGCGCGACGCCGCGTCGCTCTTGCCCGACGACCATCCACGGCCGCTCCGGGTCGTGCTCGGTGAGCGCGAAGGTGTACTCGGGCACGAACGGATGTTCGTGTGCGGATCGGACGACGAGACTGCCGACCCGTCTCAGGCGACACTGGCGGACGGTGGCGCCGGACCCAGCCAATCGAGGACATTGCGTGCAGAAGTCGAAAACGAATGAGCGGCGATGGGTCTCCAACCAGCACAACCCGAGACCTCACACCAAATCGGCCAGTGCCACCACTGCGCCGACCCGGTCTACGCCGGCCAACCCGCCATCGTCCGCGGATGCCCCTTCGCCTGCACCCCCTGCCTGCCCGAGTTCACCTGCGCCTTCGACGATGCCCTGCACATCGGATGCTCTCGACTTACGCCAGCCAAATGAGGACATTCGGCCATCGGCAAGGGGGAGGGTCGCGGCGAACGGCAGCGAACGCCGAAGACCGCCGGGTGAATCAGCGCATAGAAGGCCGATCTTCACAAGGCATGACCGGCCGTCCGTTCTCACGTCCGGAGTGATCCCTATCTTGCGGGCCGAGGAGAGGTTGGATCCAGACGCGCCTTGCAGATCGTGGGTAGCCGTCGCCTCGGCTGATGCGGTTGCGAGCCTCGTCTGATCGTTTCGTACTTCCGAAGCACCTTGAGGGCCGTCCGCGAGGGCGGCCCTCGTCGTTTTGGGGACGGACGTTGATCCGCGCGAGGCCAGGTAGCGACGTTATGCTGCCCGGTGTTGGGCTATTGGTAGGTGGCTTCGCGGACTCACAGCCACGAGGCACTGCAGAACGCCTCCGGGATTTACGTCCTGGGGGCGTTTCTGGTCTAGGGGCGGTGCTCGAGCGGCACGGGGCACTGACGGGCCGCGTACGGTGGAGCACACTACGCTTCGATGATCTTGTCGGGGTGACAGATTCCAGGCGACACAAGATGACGTGTCACTCTTGTCGCTTGTTATGACTGAATTATCCGGTAAGCCTGTCCAATACAGTCAAACATCGTGAACGTCACAACATCTTGGATCGTGAACGGTACGACACCATGTTGGGCGCCAAATTCACTGCGGCCGAGGCCGACGTCGTACGGGAAACGGCGTGGCAGGAACGGACGTCGGTGTCAGAGCTGATCCGTCTCTCGATCCGCCAGCACATCGCCGCCCGCGATGTTGAGCATGTGGCGAAGCGCGTTGCCTGACATGAAGGACATGAACGACATGGCGGCGGAGGGGCGTGAGATCAACGAGCAATTCGCGGCAGGGAACCCGCCCCCGCTCGACCCCGACCTCGCCGCCGGACTTGTCGAGTTCCTGCTCAAGCTCGCTTACAAGGACGTCCCGGTGCTCGAGAACAGGACTCTGACCGTAGTCAACGTGCCCGAGCACCGCCGCCCGAGATCCTCCGTCGCGTTCGCACCTACCGCGCCCTCCTCCGGCCGCCTTGCCGCCGGCACCTGGCTCCGCGGTTCCGCGCACGGACGGGGCTACGCGTCCGCCGGCCACCGCGCCGGCGTTCCGGCCGCAGCACGCGCGCCGGTCCGGACGGCGAACCGGACCCACACAATTTCCTGATTCAACGCACACAAGGGCGAGACCGCTTTGGCGGCTCGCCCTTCTTTCGCGCTCAAAACCGCGATCAGCCGCCGGGCGCAGAAAGGGGGTGAGTACTAGCGCCCGGCAGCTGAACCCCTAGGTCACATCACGACGCCGGGCGGATGCCAACCCCGCCCGGCAGAAAGGACAGAAATGTCCACTAACCCGATGACTATCGTACCGTCAGGCCGGACGCTTGGCTACCCGTCTGCCGCAGGGGCAGCGCGGTGAACGCCGCCGAGCAGGATCGGAGGCTGCGCTCGGCGCTTGCGCTCGCGCTGCTGTAGCCGTGTCTGCTGTGCGGCGGCAGGGCGGCCTGTAGCGCGCTGTTCATTCCGAATAGTCCGGCCGAGGCGACGATCGCCCACAGCCTGTGCAGGGCGTGCTTTGACCGGCCGGACAAAGCCCAGGCGGCCGAGGCCGTCCTCTATCGCCAGGAGGCGGAGCGGTGAGCGCGCTGCTCGATGCCGCGCTCGACTACCGAAGCGATCAAGAACGCGCCGGAGTGGAGGACCAATGCGTGAATGTCAACCAGATTGGTCGTCTACGCGGACGCTCTCCAATCTGCGCCGGTCTCGAAAACCGGTACGGGCGGTTTCGTCCATCGAGGGTTCGAATCCCTCCCTCTCCGCTGAGACGCGATCGGTGGGGGGCGCACACCGATCACGGACGGGTATGCACCTCCTTGCGCAGTCCCGCACCCCCGATGACACTCGGGTCGGTATGGCGAGCACGCCTACCACTGGCTCAACTGAGCACCGGCGCCGGGAGCGATGACCCTCCGCCTCGTATCGCGGCTCGCTCTGGCGCTGATATCCGGCGCGACGTTGGCATGGGCGCTGACCGCATGCGGATCGAGCGCGGTGAGCAGCGCCAGCACGCAGGCGCAGCAGGCGGTGTCCTCAGCGGCCAGCCAGGTCGGGGCCGGGGCCTCGACCGAGACGAAGGCTTCCCCGACGGTCGCCGCGGCCACGGAGGCGGCGCCGGCCACGACCACAGAGACGTCCCCGTCGCTCACCACGGCCACCGAGGCGGCCCAGACGACGACGACCAACCGGTCCACGACGACGACGGAGCCCACCAAGACCACGACGGTGACGAAGACGAGCACGGTCACCGAGACGTCGACCGTCAAACACACCTCGACGGTCACGCATTCCGGGACCAAGACGGAAACCACGACGAGCACGGTCACCGACACGACTCCGGCCCACACGACGGTCACGAACCAGACGAGCAGCGTGCATGTCACGCCCACCTCGACGACCGGGAGCGGCTCCGGGAGCGGTCTGCCTTGGTGGGGCTGGCTGCTGATCGTCCTCGCCGGTGCGGCCATCGCCGCCGCGATGTACCTGCTCGGACGCGGTCGTGGTCAGCCGCCCGGCAACGGGCCGGCTCCCCCAGGCACCTCCGGTCCGCCCGCCTCGCAGCCCTGACGGAACGCGCGCGAGGTTCGCTGCTCACGGATCGTGACAAGCACGCGGCCGGACGGATCGACGATGCCGAGCTGCGGACGGAGAAGCGCTGACCGTCGAGGCGGGCGACGTGTCATCCTGCACGCCGGCACCGCGCCCAAGCGCGAGATTGCCGGCGCGCTGCTCGGCCTACTTCATCCGCATTGGGTGATGTGTCGCCGCCAGTCGGTCGCGATAGTCGAGCTCGAGCCTGCCCACAACTCAAAGGAGTCACATGTCTGCCACATCAGAGAGCCCCGTGCTCGACACCCTCGCCGCCATCACCGCCGAATCGGTCGAGCGCTGCGGGCTGGACGCCAACTCGCTTCTCACCGCGCGGATCGCCGCGCTGGTCGCCGTCGACGCGCCGGCGGCGTCTTATCTCATGCACGTCGGCACCGCGATGGACGCCGGCGTGACGCTCGAGCAGGTCCAGGACATCCTCATCGCTGTCGCGCCGATCGTCGGCACGGCCAAGACCGCGTCCGCCGCGCTCAAGATCACCAAGGCGCTGGGAATCGTCATCGTCGCGCTCGAGGACGAGCTCGACGCCGAAGCCGCTGAGGAGTAGGACCGTCCGCGGGTCAGGTCGCCGCGACGGATGCGGGCTCCCCTGACGGGGCGGGCCTCCTTTGCTGACGGGGCGGGGCCTCCTTTGCTGACGGGGCGGGGCTCGTTTGCGGTCGCGGCGGCGGCCGCTTCGGCGGGGGTCCCGCCGCTGAAGAGCAGCGCTACCAGGGCGAAGATCGCCAGGATCGAGAGCGCCGTGCGCAGCCCGTCGATGCGTTCGACGCTGAGGATCACCGCGGATGCCGGCGGGGACCGCGTCCGCTGCGGCCCCCCGCCGGGATGCGGGAGGTCAGCTCAGCAGGACCAGGCTGAGCGCCCCTGGCGGGCGTAGATCTCAGCCGCGATGCGGTTCTGCTCAGCCGGCGAGGCGTTCTGAGGCAGCCCCTGGCCACCGTAGGCCTGCCACGTCGACGGCAGGATCTGGTAGGCGCCGCCGGCGCCGCTTGACGGGTTGACGGCCGAGTAGTTGCCGCCCGACTCGCACTGGACGATCCCGGAGGGAATCGAGTAGCCGCCGGAGGACGAGTGCGAGCTGGTGCCGGTGCTCGTCGAACTCGCGGTGCTCGGCGTCGACGTCGGCGTGATCCCGAACAGCGCGTCCCAGGTCTGCGGGCCGACGATGCCGTCGACCAGCAGCCCGTCACGGCGCTGGAAGGCAATGACCGCATGGCGGGTGCCCCTGGTGAAACGGCCGTTGGCGCCGATGTGGAGCGCTCGCTGGACCCGGGCGACCGCGGGGCCACGGCTGCCCTGGGTGAGGAACGGGGACTGTGCTGACGCGTCGGCGGCGGTCACCGCGGTGAGCGCACCTGCACTCGCCGCGACGACCGCAGCACCGGCGGTCTTGCGACCGGCGCGGCGAACCACGTCCGACGTGAGCAGGATCCGTCGCGATTTCATCGAGGGCATGGAGCCTCCTTTCTCTTGCCTACGGGGTTAGCTGACGGGCTCGCGCGAGAAAGAGTGCGCGCCACCGCTTCATGCGGCGATTAGCCCCGGGTGGCCGAAGCCACCGGGCGGTTCCCCCGTTCCCCGCCGCGAAGGGTTAGTCAGCGGTCAGGGATTCGGCGGTGTACTGACAGCCGGCGAAGCTAGCAGGTGACCGTGACAAAACCGGGCAATGATTGTGCGGCTGATCACACAGTCACCGGGCTCATTGTGCGGTTACTCACACAGTGCGGCGTTTACTGTGCAGGTCGTCGCAGCCGACAGCGCAGTCTTGTACACGAATTCAGTGCAAAATCACGCGGAGCGCGGCCACCATTAGGCCGAGCAGCGCCCCGAGCGCCACCTGCCCGACCAGCTCACGCCCCGTTAGATGCCCGCGTAGTCCCGCTAAGAGCTCGATGATCACGATCATTCCGGCCGCGGTCCATTCCGCCGCCACCACGGCGCCGCTCAGCGACCCTCCGGTGACCCACCAGACGACGAGCGGGATCAGCGGGATGGCCGCACCGGTGAGCAGCGCGAGGTTCCGCGCCATGGCCGTGCCGACCATCTTGAACGTCAGCCGTTCCCCAGTTTCCAGGCGTCCGCCGATCAACTCCGAGTAGGAGTGGGCGAGCCAGTAGAGCAGCAGGGTGAGGACCACCGCTGCGACGGTCCTCGCGTACGTCTCCCGCCTCGGGCTCTCGGCCGCCAACAGTGCCGCCACGGCAATTGCGCCGTAGACCGCAATGCCGGGATTGTCGAACATCGCGGCCATTCTGGTCAGCGACTCGGACCGACCCGCACTACCCAACCCTTCCGCTGCCCCGCCCAAGTGAGCCCATCGTAACCCGGCGTCCACGCCGTTGTCGAGCGTTCCGGTGCGCTGAGGGAGCGCCGGCCGGGCCGGCGTCAGCCGCCCTATCCGCCGCGGCTCAACCGCCGAGGTACTGATCGAGGAAGCCGAGGATGCGCCGCCAGGAGTCCTCGGCCGAGGGATGGTGGTAGTCGAAGCCGACGAAGTGAACGACGGGCCCGAAGAGTGGACCGGTGTTGATGCGGTTCATGAAGCTGTGGCCGGCGTCGGGGTACTCCTTGACGTCGTGCTCGATGCCGAGCTCGGTCAGTGCGCGCTCGAGCCGCTGCGCCCGCCCCTGCAGAGCGCGGTCGCGCCGGCCGTAGCTGGCCACGACCGGGCACGCGCCCGCGAGGCGCTCGGCAGCATCCGACGGTACCTCGCCGTAGTTGACGGAGGCCGCGGCGAAGTCGAACTTGGCTGCGCTCAACAGCGCGAAGCCGCCGCCCATGCAGAAGCCGATGATGCCGATCCGGCCGGTGCAGTCAGCGCGCTGCTCGAGCCAGCGACGCGCGGCGTCGATGTCATCGTACGCCGCACCGCGTCCGCAGCGCGACGCCTGGAGCGTTGCCAGCACGCAGCGCATCCCCCGGCCTGAGTACAGGTCCGGGGCGAAAGCGAGGTATCCGGCCGCGGCGAGCCGGTCGGCCTGCTCCCGGATGTCGTCGCTCAAGCCCAGCGCATCCTGGATCACCACCACGCCGGGGAACGGTCCAGCGCCGCGAGGCTGGGCCAGGTACGCGCCGAGCTCGGCGGACGCGGCGGGATAGCTCAGGTCCGGCATGCCCGCGCATGATGACGAAGAGGCGACGAGGGCGCGCCTGGGCTGGCGCCGAGCCAGCCGGGGCGGCTTACGACCCGGCCGCCTCACGAGGCACTGGCGCGGTCACCGGTCCCGCGCCCTGGTTGGAGGCGGCGGCACTGGCCACGTCCCGCGGGTAGGTCCGGGTCGCCCGGAACAGGAACACGCCGGCCGCGACCAGCGTTCCGAGCATGATCAGGAAGGTGATCTCGAGCCCTCGCGCCGCTCCCGGCGAGACGATGCCCGGGTGCGTGCCCACCGGCGCCTGCTCAGTTGCGATGCCCGCGATCAGGTCGGCCAGACCGCCGAACAGCAGCGGTGCGAGTGCCTGAGTGAGAGAGCGCAGAACGGTGCGGACGCTCTCGGCACGGCCCCACAGGCCGGCGGGCATGATGTCCAGGCGGGCGGCGTCGAGTGGCGGATTGGCAGCCGAGAGCAGCGCCGCGCCGCCGACGTCGAACCACAGCGCGGGGGTCAGGTTCGATCCCAGCACGCCTGGGACGAGCAGGATTGCGGCGCCCACGTAGGACACTGCGGGCACCCAGACCCGGGCCTCGAGCGCGCCGCGCCGGACCAGCGCATCGGTGAGCCGGCCGCTGATCAGCGTCCCGGCAAGTGCGCCGATCACGAGCATCGCGAGCACGAGCTCGGCCGTGGCCTGACTGGCGTGGTAACGGCCGCGGACGAACAGGATCGCGAACGTCTGCAGCCCGGCGAAGTAGAAGTACCCCAGAGAGGAGCCGATGATCAGCAGCACGTTGGTGGGAATCGAGAGGATGTAGCGAACCGCTGCGCCCAGCCCCAGCGAGCGCGGGTCCTCCTTCAACACGAGCCGGGGATCGGCGGCGACTCCACGCGCCAACACGGCTTGATGCGCCAGCTCGTCCTCCCGGGCAACCGCGCCCTCCTCCTCCGCCGAAGCCGCAGGGCGCGACGCGGCCTCGGCCACCATCGCGTCGAGGTCGGTCGTTCCTGCCTCGAGCCTGCTTTGGCCGCCCCGTAGCGGCTCCGGCACGGTGCGCCACAACGCCCGCGCGAGGAAGAAGCCCGGAATCGACAACAGCACGAAGGCCGCGCGCCAGGAGAGCAGGCTGGCCACGCTGCCGCTGATGATGAAGCCTGCCGCGGTTCCCGCGATCTCGCCCCCGAGGATGTAGGAGTAGACCCGTCCACGTTCTCGCGCGGGGAAGTAGTCACCGGTCAGCGAGGCGATCGCCGGCCCGGCGCTGGCCGTCACCGCCCCGAGGAGCAACCGCGAGAGCAGCAGGCTCGAGTAGCTGCCGGCAAACGCGCTCATCAGCGAGGCCAGGCTCCAGAGCACGATGGTGATCGCCAGCAGCGGAACGCGCTTGGTGCGATCGACGAGTAGGCCGACGGGGATCGTGGCGACGGCGCCGATGAGCAGCGACACCGAGCTCAGCAAGCCAATCTTGGTGTTGCCGATGTGCAGGGCCCGCTCAAGCTGTGGCGCGACCGAGCCGACGGTGGCGATGTCGGCGCTGTTGAGCGCGAGCACGGCCCCGAACAGGAAGATCACCCGCGCCCGGGCCGGCCCCCCGACGCGCTTGACCATCTCGCCCCGGGCAAGCCGGCCGGCGTGGCGAGCACCCTGAAGGACCGCGAGCCCAGCCCGCGCCGCCATGCCTCTGCCTGCGCTCTCGGGCACGGCGCAAGGATATGTCGGGGCGTGACAGCGGGGCTACGCTGCACGTGGATGGATGCCTCAGGTGAGCCCGAACCCGACGCCTCGCGGGCCTACGAACAGGCGCTCTCCCGGCCGCTGTACGCGGTCATCAGGGTGCTGGCCCGCGGCTTCCTGCGCCTGTGGTTCCGGATTCGCGTCGCCGGACTCGATCATGTTCCCGATGAGGGGCCGGCGATCCTCGCGCCGAATCACAAGAACTTCCTCGACCCGTTCTTCATTGGCATCGTGACGCGCCGTCGCGTCCGCTACATGGCCAAGGTCGAGCTGTTCAAGGGCCCGCTCGGCTGGCTGTTCTCCCGCCTGGGGGCCTTCCCGGTGCGGCGTGGACAGTCCGACGCGCAGGCGCTGCGGACCGCGCGGTCGCTGCTCGCCAACGGTGAGGTGGTGGTTCTGTTCCCCGAGGGCACGCGTGTGGAGGAGCCCGACGCTCTCGGGGCCCCCCACCACGGCGCCGGCCGGCTCGCGCTGGAGACCGGCGCGCCGATCGTGCCGACGGCGATCACCGGCACCGCGCACCTGTGGCGTGGAGCGTTTCCGCGAGTGCGCCGGGTCCAGATCGCGTTTCTTCCCGCGGTCACGCCCGAGGACACGCCCGAGAGCGCGGATGCGGTCTCCGAGCTGATCGACCGTCGCGTGTGGCCGGCCGTTCAGGACAGCTACGGCCGCCTGCGGGCGGCGCCGGGCACGATCGCCGCCGCGCTGACCGCGCTCGGCCTCGGCGGTGGTCTCCTGGCCCGGCGACAGCTCGAGTCCCGGCGACCGCCACGCCTGCTCGACAAGGTCGAGCCCCGCCGTCTACGCCGCCACCGCAAGCGACGGCGCTGGTGGCGGCGTTGACTGCGGCGACGCGAGCCCGCGTGGAGACCGGATACCGTGCGGCCGGATGACAACCGCACGGCCCAGCGAGCCCTCGCCCGAGCTCTCGTGGTGGGGATGGGGTGACCCGGAGCAGGTTCCGGAGCTCACCGACGCCGTGCTGGCGCTGCTTCGTGACGGACTCGGCGTGCGGGCCGGTCCCGGACATCCCGCCTCGATCGCGGCGCTCGAGCTTCCGCCCGGCCGAATTCCGGCGATCGACGTCGATGCGCTTGTCCAATTGCTCGGCGCGACGAACGTCCGGGCCGACGCTGACAGCCGCGCGCGCCACCTGAGGGGCAAGTCGATGCCCGACCTCCTGCGCCTGCGCCAGGGACACGTCGGTGACAGCCCCGACGTCGTCCTCCTGCCGGCGAGCCACGACGAGGTGGTCGCGGTGTTGCGGCTCTGCTCGGAACGGCGGATCGCGGTCGTCCCGTTCGGCGGCGGAACCTCGGTGACGGGGGCCTTGGAGCCGGAGGCCGAGAGCTTCGCCGGGGTCGCAGCGCTTGACGTGCGGCGACTCAATGCGCTGCTCAGCGTGGACGAGGAGTCTCGGCTGGCCGTGCTCGAGCCGGGCCTACGCGGGCCGGAGGCCGAAGCGCTGCTGGCGCCGTACGGCTTCACGATCGGGCACTTCCCCCAGTCATTCGAATACGCGACGCTCGGTGGGTATGCCGCCGCCCGCTCGAGCGGCCAGGCCTCAGCTGGCTACGGTCGCTTCGACGACCTGGTGCTCGGCCTGCGCGTGGCCACACCCCAGGGCTCGCTCGAGCTCGGCCGTGCGCCGCGTTCTGCCGCGGGGCCCGACCTGCGCCAGCTCATCCTCGGCTCCGAGGGGTCATTCGGCGTGATCACCTCACTCACCCTGCAGCTGTATCCGGCTCCCGAGCGTCGCGTGTACGAGGGATGGCGCTTTCCGTCCTTCGCCGAGGGGACCAGCGCGCTGCGCGAGCTCACCCAGCGTGGCCGCGGCCCGACAGTCTTGCGCCTCTCCGACGAGGCCGAGACGGCGCTCAATCTCGCCCGCCCGACCGAGATCGGCCAGTCCGAGCCGGGCGGAGGATGCCTGGCCATCACCGGTTACGAGGGCCCGGCCGACGAGGTGGACGCGCGACGTGCGCAGAGCGAGCGGATCATTCGCGAGCACGGCGGAGAGCCGGCGCCGGGGGCCGGCGAGTCGTGGGCGGAGGACCGCTACCGTGGCCCGTACCTGCGCGACGCGCTGCTGGACGCGGGCGCCCTGGTCGAGACGCTCGAGACGGCGACGTTCTGGTCGCGCCTACCGAACCTGTACCACGCGGTCTCCGACGCGCTGCGCGAATCGCTCACCGCCCAGGGGACTCCCCCGGTGATCCTCTGCCACCTCTCCCACCAGTATGTGGCGGGAGCATCGCTCTACTTCACCATCGGCTGCGCCGCCGGACCGGACCCCGTGAGTCAATGGCACGCGGCTAAGACCGCCGTCGGCGAGGCGATCCTGGCCGCCGGCGGGACGATCTCCCACCACCACGGCGTTGGTCGCGACCACAGAGAGTTCTACGAGCGCGAGGTCGGTGAGCTGGCCGTGCGGGCGCTGCAGGCGGTCAAGGCACAGCTCGACCCGGCCGGCATCCTCAATCCGGGAATTCTCATCCCCCGGAAGCAACGATGACCGCCACCGATCGTGTCGAGCGGCTGGCCGAGCTGATCGTGCAGTTCGGCGCCAACGTCCAGCAGGGGCAGATCGTCACGATCAGCGCCGAGCCGGGTCAGGAGACGCTGGCCCGGGCGGTGGCAGAGGCGGCCTACCGGCGCGGGGCGAAGTTCGTCGACCTCTCCTTTTTCGACCCGCACTTCAAGCGGGCGCGGGTGCTGTACGCCGATCCCGACACGCTCGGATTCGTCCCTCCGTGGTACGGGGAGCGCCTGCTGGCCATCGGCGAGCATCACTGCGCGAGGGTCTCGCTCAGCGGACTGGTCGCGCCGCACCTGATGGACGACCTCGATCCGGAGCTCGTCGGTCGCGACATGCTGCCCCGGCTGCGCGAGGGCGGCAAGGTCCTCAACGACCGAACCACGAACTGGACGATCGGCCCGTGCCCGACGGTGGACTGGGCGGAGATGATCTACCCCGATCTCGAAGGAGAGGCTGCGCTCCATCGACTCTGGGAGGCGATCGCCCACGTCTGCCGGCTCGACGCCGAGGATCCGGTCGCCGCCTGGACGGAGCGCCTCGACCAGCTTGTGGCGGTGGTGGAGAAGCTCGACGCACTGGCGCTCGATCGCCTTCGGTTCGAGGGTCCGGGGACCGATCTGACGGTCGGCCTCTTGCCGAGCAGCCACTGGCATGCCGCGAGGATGTCGACTATCGATGGCGTCACGCACGCGCCGAACCTCCCCACCGAGGAGGTGTTCACGACCCCAGACCCGGAACGGACCGAGGGTGTCGTGACCGCGACCAAGCCACTGCTGCTCTCGGGTGCCATGGTGGGCGGGCTCCGCGTCCGCTTCGAGAGCGGCCGCGCGGTGGAGATCGAGGCCGATCAGGGGGCCGCCACGTTGCGCAGCCTCACCGAGCGTGACGCCGGCGCGCCCCGCCTCGGGGAGGTGGCCCTCGTCGACCGCCACGGCCGGATCGGGCCGCTGGACACCGTCTTCTACGACACCCTGCTCGACGAGAACGCAGCCAGTCACCTCGCGCTCGGCCAGGGGTTCGCCTTCGCCGTCGATGAGGACGACCGCGAGCGGATCAACGCCAGCGAGATCCACGTCGACTTCATGATCGGCAGCGATGAGGTCGCGGTCACCGGGCTGACGAGCGACGGACGCGAGGTGCCGCTGCTCCAAGGCGGCGACTGGCAGATCTGAGCGCCAGGCGCTCTCGCTACGCTACCCGGGCTCCTCCCGGAGAGGTGCCGGAGCGGTTGAACGGGCGCGACTGGAAATCGCGTAACGGGGGTTAACCTCGTTCGGGGGTTCGAATCCCCCCCTCTCCGCTGATAACTACAGGCTATGCGAGGGGCTCGGAGCCCGGCGAGAGCCCGCTCGCGCGAGAGCGTTTCGGTAGCTATCGGCGACCAATCGCCAACCTTCACGCCGCGGCCGCGTTATGTCTTGTGAAGGGTCCCATCCTGCGGCGGCGCCGCTGAGCCCCTCGCCTGTGGTGTCGCGGTGCCGCCTTACCTATCTCACGCCATCTCATGGGGACGAGCCGAGCGCGTCGCCTGAGATTGGGGGCCGCAGATGATGAAGACCCCCGCAACCGCGCAGCGGCCCGTCCCCGTGAGGAGTGTTCGACGCGGCGGGGCGATGTCCTCACTCCGCTCGCTGGACGACTCAAGTCGAGCGCACGAGGTCGGAATGGCCGCGGGGCGCCCCCTCCCCGAGGGCACCCCGCCAAGCCTGACCCAATCCGATCACGGACCCCTCGCCCGATGCTGTCGTTCAGAAGTCCACAGCATTGTCGGGGCACACGCTTTGCGCCGGTATAGGGTTCAGACCCCATCTTGGTTGCCAGTCCGCGGCCCTGGCGCTTGCTCTTCGCGGGTTTGACGGCAGCGCCGATGTGGCGGGCATCCTACGCGCGCGCGTGACCCCTTGCGTGACCCTTCCCGCCTCACCGCTCGGGGACGGTGGGGGACGATCGCCCCTGCAAACGCCGCATATTGCACCGCCCCGGGACGCTGGGGGACGCTGGGTGCCGGGTTCGAATCCCCCCCTCTCCGCTATGCGCATTGCCCATCGCGGTCATCCTCGAACCGCGGTCGGGCCGCACGGTTTGGCGGCCTGCTCTTGTACACCTTGGCCAAAATCGCATGCAATTTGTTGACATCGGCGTAATCTGGGCGCTCGCCGTGACTCCATCGTCAATGCACCCGATCAGGAGGACAGGGTCGTGAACCCCCCCGGCCAGCGCCCCGCGCTGACCCTCGTCCCGGGCGCGCTCGACGACACGGCGCCGTGGGTGTGGTTCTGCGGTCATTGCGCCGCACCGGCCGGCGACCAGCCGCCTCCGCCCAGCCGCCGCGTGTGCAGCTCGTGCAATCTCGGACTGCTGTTGGAGACACGAGCCGACGTTGTCCCCGCTCGCCACGATGCGTTCCTGGTCGTCGACAGCTCACTGCACGTCCAGGGTCTCTCGCGCGGGGCCGAGAAGCTTCTCTCGATGTCCGAGGATGAGGCCGTCAACCGTCCGCTCTCCGAGCTTCTGGTGCCGGCCGATGCCGAGGCGTCGGGCCGGGGGGCGTTCGCCGGATCGATCGTCGAGGCCGTCGGCGGCAGCGACGCGCCGGGCCGTGGCGTCGTCCGGCCATGGAACACGTTCGGCGTGCGGATGCGGGCCCGGATCGCACCCTGCGGCCCCCCGCGGGCGGCGCTGATCGTGCTCGAGGACTCGACCGCGCCCCGGCTGCGCGCGGTCGACTCCGACCGGGACTAGCTTCGCCGCACCTACGCGGGCGGGAGCACGTCGGGCGCCCCGAACCTGGTCAGCACCGCGGGTAGCTGCACGGATCCGTCGGGCTGTTGGCCGTTCTCGAGCAGCGCGATGATCGTGCGGCCGACGGCCACCGCGGTGCCGTTGAGGGTGTGCACCTGCGCCGGCCGCCCGTCGGCCGCGCGGTAGCGAATGTCGAGCCGGCGCGCCTGGTAGTCGGTGGTGTTCGAGCACGAGGTCAGCTCGCGGTAGCGACCCTGGCCCGGCAGCCAGGCTTCACAGTCGTACTTCTTGGCGGCCGATGCGCCCAGATCGCCGATGGCGATGGCCACCACGCGGTAGGGAAGCTCGAGTTGCTGCAGGATCGACTCCTCGATCGCCAGCAGCCGCTCATGTTCAGCCGTCGAGGCGCCCGGGTCGACGAAGCAGAACATCTCGACCTTGTCGAACTGATGGACACGGAAGATCCCTCGCGTGTCCTTGCCCGCGGCGCCGGCCTCGCGACGGAAGCAGGTTGAGAACCCGGCGTAGCGCCGGGGCAGCTCCTCGGCAAAGAGAATCTCATCACGGTGCAGGGAGGCCAGCGGCACCTCGGACGTGCCAACGAGGTATAGGTCATCGTCTGGCAGGGTGTAGATCTGCTGCTCGGTGTCCGGCAGGAACCCGGTGCCGTACAGCGCCTGCCCGCGGACCAGCACCGGCGGAACGACCGGCTCGAAGCCCTCGCCGCGCAGCTTGGTGAGCGCGTACTGAACGAGCGCGAACTCGAGCATGACGAGATCGCCGCGGAGATAGGCGAAGCGCGAACCGGAGAGCCGAGCGCCGCGCTCCATGTCGATGCGGTCCCCGGCCAGCTCGAGATGGTCACAGCCGGTGGCCCCGGCCTCGCCCACCTCGCGCAGGACGGTGTCCTCGTCGGGAGCGTCGTCGGCGGGCAAGTTGGGCAGCGCTGCGAGCTCTCCGTCGCGCTGGGCGCGAACGCTCGCCTCCTCGTCACTGAGCGCCCGGCCGCGCGCGGCGAGCTCCCCCAGCTGCTCGCGCTCCTCCGGCGTCGGCGGGCCCTTGCGACCCCGGCTGGCCCGGTTCTGCTCAGCCCGGATCTCCTCGAGCTCGGTCGTGAGCGCGCGCCAGCGGTTGTCGAGCTCGAGCAGACGGTCGACCGCCGCGGCGACCTCGGGCCCGCGGCGGCGGAGGGCCGTCCGGACGGCGTCCGGGTCGCGGCGGATCAGTCGTACGTCGAGAACCGGGCCCCTCCTGGGGTCACTAGGGCTTGGACTTCTTGGCTGACTTCTTGGCCCGGGCCGCGCCGCTCGACGTCGAGCTGGTGCCCGTCGAGCTGGCCACGGTCGCGCCCCCCGACGCCGCCAGAGCGGCCGCGGTGCCGGGCGGCGGCGGGAGGACGCCGATCGGCTGTGCCTGACACGGCACCGTCCCCGGCGTTAGGGCCGCCTGGCGTCCCGCGTAGGTGGCGACGAACCTGGCCACGGCCCGCGCTTCCGGGCCGACGACGATGTTCTGCGGCATGACCGCTCCGGAGAAGCCACCGTTCTCGATCGCGTACAGCACGCGGGTGATCGGCCGCTCGCAGCGGACATTGAAGTTCGGGCCATTGGTGATCAGGCGCGAGCGGGGGTTGGCGCCCGAGCCGTGGGTGCCCGCATAGGACAGTGTGTGGCACCCCGCGCAGCGCTGGGAGAAGATCACGGCTCCGGCGTAGACGGTCGCGTCGGACTTCGATGCGGTGATCCGCTCGGTTCCACAGGCGGAGATGAGTGCCGCAACGGCGAGCATCGCGCTCACAATGAGAGTCACCCTGACCGGCCGATTCATGCGGGCCGGGATCATACGGAACCCAGAGCGGGGACGAGCCTCCCCGGGCCTGGGGACGACTGCTCTCGACCGCGGGGCGAGCTTCTCAGGGCGCCTCGCTGACTAGGATCGCCCCATGTCCCCGCCCCGCGCCGCGGCCCGGGCGCTCTGGGTGACGGTCGCCGCGAGCGCGCTGCTCCTCGCCGGCTGCCGCCACACCCTGACGCTCGCGAGCACCCAGCCCGTACGGGTGGCATTGACCGAATACCGACTCACGCCGCAGGACGTCCGCGTGCCGATGGGGGTGGTGGTACTCGAAGCTCACAACTACGGCCGGTTGACCCACAACCTCGAGATCTCGCAGGCCGGGCATCAAGTCGCCGTGACCCGGCCGATCCCGCCGGGAGGGTCGGCCATCCTCGACGTGTTCCTGGCGCCGGGGAAGTACCTGATGGCCTCCGCGTTGCTCGACGACACCCCGCTCGGCCTCTACGGAACGCTCACCGTCACGAGGTGAGCAGGAGGCTCGGCGTCGGTGCCGAACCTTTCCGCCAGCCCCGGCGTCGGCCACGAGACGTTCGCACTTTTCACAACCAAGCGCGCGATCGTCCTCCTACGGCGGCAACCACAGGGGCCGGCGTCGGGGCCGGTCTTCTTGCGCGCGGCGCGTGCGTTGGCGCGCGGACCGTGCGTTGGCGCGTACGGTGGTGCGCGGACCGTGCGTTGGCGCGCGCGGTGGCGAGATCCGCGTGCGTTGGCGCGCGCCGGCGCGCCGGACGTGCGCGCGCCCGACCGGTATAACGAGCGGCGATGGCACCCAACGTCGACCCAGAGCTGTTCCGCGAGGGCTTCGGCCGCTTCGCCACCGGCGTGGCGGTGATCACGAGCGCCGGGCCCGGCGGTCACGGAGGCATGACCGCGAACGCACTGTGCTCGCTGTCGCTCGAACCGCTTCTGGCCCTGGTGTGCTTCGAGAACCAGGCCCGCACGCTGCCGCTCGTGCGCGAGTTCGGCCGCTTCGGCGTCAACGTGCTCGCCGCCGATCAGGAGGACATCGCCCGTGTGTTCGCCTCCAAGCTGCCCGAGTCCGAGAAGCTCGACGGCGTCGAGCACCGGATGGAGGCTGGCGTGCCGATCATCGATGGCTCGATCGCGTGGGCGGCCTGCGAGCTGCGCGAGCTGATCGCCGGCGGCGATCACACCATCGGCATCGGCGAGGTCGTGGCGATGGGCCTCGGCGAGGGATCGCCGCTGCTGTGGTACGCCGGGCGATACCACACGGTGCCGCTGGCCGAGGGATAGGCGGGCCGGTAGGGGAGGGGGCCGGCACGGGAGGTTTCGGGTTACGGGCGGGAACAACAGGCTCCGCCCGCGCGACCTCCCGGGACTGTGTTCTCCTTGTCCCGCCGGGCGTGGTCCACAGCCTCCAGCGCGTCCAGGAACTGCGAGCATGTTCTGGAGTTCCCGCCGGGGCGATGATCGCGGCCGGGCGGCCGCCCGAGCCGCCACCGCCGCCGCCTGCGCCGGCCGCGCCCCTACCCCGCCGCCACCGCCGCCGCGCGCGCCGGCCGCGCCCCTACCCCGCCACCGCCGCCGCCCGCGCCAGCAGCACCACGATCACCAATGCCGCGAGCGTCATCACGCCGATCTCGCGCTGGACGATGGCCACGACCACGCTGCGCTGCTCGTCGGCGGGGAGCTCGCCGACGGCCACCGCCGACTCGAGTCCGCGCTGATCGAGAACCGTCTGGGCCGAGGCGATTCGGAGCTGTTCGCCGATGAACGAGACGGCGATCGGGAGCAGGCCGTAGATGAGGTGGATGCTCTTGGGCTTGTGGCCCGTCGCCACGAGCACACCGCCGATGGCCGCCTGCAGGACGATTGCGGCCTGGGCAGCGCGGAGCAGCCGCCAGAACGACGGACTCGGCTCCGCTCGCCACCAACACCACGCCCCGTAGAGACACGCCGCGGCGTTGAGGATGATGGCGATGACGCCCACAACGATGTGCACACTCTTCATCGGTTGGGTACCTCGGCTAGATAGCCGCATTTCGCACTAAGTAACACTTTGTTACAAGCTCCTTCGCTCCGGTGCTATAACCCGGTCTCGTGCTCCGTACCTACCTGCCAGCGATCGTCTTTCTCGTCCTCGGTAGTTTGGTCGGACTGCTGTTCTCGATGCTCAACGTGTGGGTGGGCAAGAGTCGGCCCAACCGCTCCAAGGTGTCGCCGTACGAGTGCGGCCTGCCGTCGGAGATCCAGCGTGGCTTCCGCTTCGGGATCAGTTTCTACCTCGTGGCGATGCTGTTCATCCTGTTCGACATCGAGGTCATCTTCCTGTACCCGATCGCCGTGCAGCTGCGGGCCTTCGGAACGTTCGCGATGACCGAGACAGTCGTATTCGTCGTGTTGCTGATGATCGCCTTCGTCTACGTCTGGCGGCGGGGGGCACTCGAGTGGAAGTAAAGCGGTCGCCCCTGACCGGGCCGGCACCGGCGGGCGCCACCGACCCGACGGACTTCCGCGTTCGCCAGCTGCAGGCGCGGGACATGCTCCGCGGCGATATGACCGACGAGGATCTCGAGCGCTACGTCCAAGAGCGGGTCCTCACCACCACCGTTGACAAGGCGGTGGCCTGGGCGCAGGGCAACTCGATCTACCCACTGACCTTCGGCCTGGCCTGCTGCGCGATCGAGATGATGGCGATCGTCGGCGCCCGCATGGACGTCGCCCGCTTCGGCTTTGAGGCGTTGCGCGCCTCGCCTCGGCAGGCTGACCTGATCATCCTCTCGGGCCGCGTATCGATCAAGATGGCGCCGGTCATCCGGCGGCTCTACGACCAGATGCTCGAGCCCCGCTGGGCGATCTCGATGGGCGCCTGCTGCTCATCGACGGGGGTGTTCAACAACTACGCGCTGGTGCCGGCGGACAAGTTCATGCCCGTCGATGTGCACGTTCCGGGCTGCCCGCCGCGACCCGAGGCGCTGATGCACGGAATTCTCAGGTTGCGCGACAAGATCCAGGGCAACACGCGGGAGGGCTGGCGCGAGCGGTACGCAGCGGTGGGCACGGAGGAGCTGCTTCCAGGTCAGGCGGACATGGACGGCGCTGAGGTCAACGTGTTCCGGCCTGGGGATACCGCGGGTGCCTGACGCCACCGGTCTGGAACTGACCGCCCAGGAGCTGCGCGAGGCCGATGCAGACTCGATCCTGGGCACCACCTTCCAGCACGATCGTGCCGTGCTGCTGGTCAACCCGGCCAGCATCAAGGCGACCCTCGAGCGGCTCAGGGTCCGCGGCTACTGCTTCCTGGCCAGCCTCCACGGCGTCGACTACTACCCCGAGGAGCCCCGCCTTGGCGTGCTCTACGAGCTGCTCGACATGACCAACGTTGACCGCATCACCGTCAAGGTCCGCCTGCCCACCGAGGCGCCGCATATCGACACCGTCGTTGAGCTCTACCCCGGCGCCGAGTTTCCCGAGCGCGAGGTGTTCGACATGTTCGGGGTGATCTTCGACGGGCATCACGACCTCCGCCGGATCCTGATGCCCGAGGACTACGAGGGCTTCCCCCAGCGCCGCGACTTTCCGATTGGCGGCGAGCCGGTGCTGTTCACGTACAACGAAGAGAACAGCTACGGCAAATGGCAATAAGCAGCGATTACCGCAAGCGCGAGGAGTCGATCACGCTGGCCTCCGAGCCCGCGGGCGAGGACGAGAGCCACGAGCTGCTGACGCTCAACATCGGGCCGCACCATCCCGCCACCCACGGCGTGCTGCGCCTGCTGGCCACGCTCGAGGGCGAGGTCGTGCGAGACATCAAGCCGATCATCGGGTACGTCCACACCGGCATCGAGAAAACCGCCGAGGACAAGGCGTACTGGAAGGTCATCCCCGTCGTCGAGCGGATGGACTACCTCTCTTACTACTTCAACGCTCTGGCCTTCTGCGGAGCTGTGGAGACGCTGCTCGGCGTCGAGGTGCCGCCCCGGGCCCAGTACCTGCGGGTGATTCACCTCGAGCTCAACCGCATCGCCTCTCACATGGTCTGGCTTGGGACCAGCGCGCTGGATCTGGGCGCGATCTCCATGTTCTGGTACTGCTTCCGCGAGCGCGAGAAGATCCTTGACCTGTTCGAGATGTCCTCCGGGCAGCGGATGCACACGCGCTACTTCCAGGTCGGCGGGGTATTCGAGGACATCCCCGCCGGCTTTGAACCCAAGCTGCGCGCGTTCATCAAGGAGATGCCCAACCGCGCGGACCAGTACGCCGCCCTGCTGGAGAAGAACGAGATCGTGCTCGAGCGGCTGCGGGGCATCGGGGTGGTCGACGAGAAGACGTTGCTCGGCCTCGGCGTGACCGGGCCGCTGCTGCGGGCGACGGGCAATCCCTGGGACCTGCGCAAGGCTCACCCCTACTCGAGCTATGACCATTTCGACTTCAAGATCCCGGTGGGGACCGTCGGGGACAACTACGACCGCTACCGCGTCCGCCACGCTGAGATCTACGAGTCGGTGAAGATCATCGAGCAGGCGCTCGACGGCCTGCCCGGGGGACCCCACATCACCACCGACCGCAAAGTCGCCCTGCCTCCCCGCCACGAGCTGGCCACCAGCATGGAGGCGCTGATCCATCATTTCAAGCTGGTTACCGAGGGCTTCCGCGTCCCGCCGGGTGAGGTCTACTACCCGATCGAGAGCCCCCGCGGCGAGCTCGGCTGCTTCGTGCGCGCCGACGGCTCGGCGAAGCCGGCGCGTGTGCACATGCGCGACCCCAGCTTCGTCAACCTCCAGGCGCTCGCGCCGATGGTGCGTGACAGCTACATCGCCGACCTGATCGCGACGCTGGCCATGCTCGACCCCATTCTCGGAGGGATCGACCGATGAGCGTGAGCGCTCCGCTCGGCGACCCTCGCCGCGACCCCGAGAGCACGGAGGGCGCCGCCGGCCCCGCCACCCGCCGTCGGACCGACGCCCCCGTCCTCCGCTTCGGCCACGGCTCGCGCGTCCCGGGCTGGGACGAGTCAGTTGACCTCACCAAGCCGCCGGCGACGGTGCCCGACCCGGCCACCACTCCGGTTCCCGAGGAGCTCGGCGACGCGATCGTCGCCGCCATGAGCAGGTACCCCGACCGCCGCTCGGCAGTGATCCCCGCCCTCCACGCCGCCCAGTCGATCTACGGCTGGTGCTCGCCCGAGTCGATCGAGCAGGTGGCGGCGGTCATGCAGGTGACGCCGGCCTACCTGACCTCGGTGGCCACGTTCTACGACATGTTCTCGACCACGCCGAAGGCACCCAACGACGTCTTCGTGTGCACGAATATCTCCTGCTCGCTGCGCGGCGCCGACGAGTTCTTCGAGGCCATGCTGGTCGCCGCGGAGAACAGCACCGAGGTCAACGTCCGCTCGTTCGAGTGCCTCGGCGCGTGCGACATCGCCCCGATGGCCTCGGTCAACGGCGAGTACGTCGGCCCCTTGAGCACCGAGGACGCCGCGCGCATCGTCGAGGACCTGGCCGCCGGTCGGCCCGTGCTCGAGCACAAGCAGCTGCGCTACCGCGGCTGCGCCGATCCCGGCGTCGCCGACGGCGAGGACGACTTCACCACGTCGAGCGAGCCGCCGCGCGCTGACACCGCCGGGCTGCCCGACCAGGGCGAGCGCCTCGACCGCCCCGGACCGTCCGCGCCGATCGAGATCCCCGTCGACGAAGCCGCCGAGGAGTCAGACCAGTGACGAAGATCCTGTTCGAGGGAATTGACGAGCCGGGCCTGAACACGCTCAAGGTCTACGAGCGTCGCGGCGGCTACGAGGCGCTGCGCAAGGCGCTGGGGATGCCGCGCGACGAGGTCCTGAGCAACATCATGGACTCCGGCATCCGGGGTCGCGGAGGTGCCGGCTTCCAGATGGGCAAGAAGGCCTCGTTCCTCCCCCACGGCCACATGGACAAGTACTTGGTCTGCAATGCCGACGAGTCCGAGCCGGGGACCTTCAAAGACCGCGAGCTGATGCAGAAGAGCCCGCACATGCTGATCGAGGGCATCGTGATCTCCGCCTATGCCACGGAGATCAGCCGCGCGTTCATCTACATCCGCGGCGAGTACGAGCTGCAGGCCGAGATCCTCGAGGCGGCGATCGCCGAGGCTGCCGCCGCCGGGCTGCTTGGCGATCGCATCCTCGGCTCTGACCACTCGATGAGCCTCGTCCTCCAGCGCGGCGCCGGTGCCTACATCTGCGGCGAGGAGACCGGACTGCTCGACTCGCTCGAGGGCAAGCGCGGCAACCCGCGGCTGAAGCCGCCGTTCCCGGCCATCGAGGGCCTGTACCACGGTCCGACGCTGATCAACAACGTCGAGACGCTCAGCACCGTTCCGGCCATCATCCGGATGAGCGGCGCCGAGTACGCCACGCTCGGGACCGAGACCTCGACCGGGACCAAGCTCGTGTCCATCTCCGGCGACGTGCAGCGGCCGGGCAACTACGAGATCGAGCTCGGCACGCCGTCGCGGGAGATCATTTACGAGCTGGCCGGAGGGACCTTCGACGGTCGCGAGGTGAAGCTGTGGTTCCCCGGAGGATCGAGCTCGCCGGTGCTCACCAAGGACGACCTCGACCTGCCCTACGACTTCGACACGCTGGCCAAGGCCGGGTCGATGCTCGGCTCCGGCGCAATCATCGTCGTCGACGACTCGCACACGGTGCTTGAGGTCGCCTACAAGCTGGCCAAGTTCTATGCCCACGAGTCCTGCGGCAAGTGCGTCCCGTGCCGCGAGGGGACGAACTGGACCCAGAAGATGCTCGAGCGGATCGGATCCGGTGAGGCCACACCGATGGACCTCGACATCATGGCCTCGGTCCAGGAGCAGATCATCGGCAACTGCCTGTGCGTCCTCGGCGACGCCATGGCCATGCCGGTCGGCTCGATCGTCGCGAAGTTCCGCGGCGAGCTCGAGGCTGAGATCGAGGCGGCGCGCGCTCGCGCCGGTGCGGGGACACTCGAGGATGTGGTCCCCATCGGGGTCGCGGCTGAGCATGCCGGCCCCCTCCCCGTTCACTAGCGACAATATCCCGCCGCCTGACCCCGCCGTAGCCATCCATGCCACGCCCCGAGCACAAGACGATTCAACTGACGATCGACGGCAGAGAATGCCGCGCGCCTGAAGGCGCGCTGCTCGTTGACGCTGCCAAGTCGAACGACATCGAGATTCCCTACTTCTGCTACGAGTCGAAGCTCGGCGACCCGGTCGGGGCTTGCCGCATGTGCCTGGTCGAGATCGAGGGCATCCCCAAGCTCCAGACCTCGTGCTCGACGCCGGTCAAGGACGGCATGGTGGTCCACACGCAGACCGACCGGGTCCGCCACGCGCAGAACGCGATCGTCGAGTTCCTGCTCGTCAACCACCCGCTCGACTGCCCGGTGTGCGACAAGGGCGGTGAGTGCCCGCTCCAGGACATCACCTTCGGCTGGGGGCTCGGACGCTCGCGGTTCATCGAGCCCAAGCGCCACTTCGAGAAGCCCCTCGCCCTGAGCCCGCTCGTGGCCATCGACCGCGAGCGCTGCATCCTCTGCTACCGCTGCGTGCGCTTCTCCCAGGAGGTGGCCGAGGATTACCAGCTGATCTTCGCCGAGCGCGGCTCGCACACGTTCGTGTCCACCCACGACGGCCACCCGTACGTGGCTCCGTTCAGCGGCAACATCATCGAGCTATGCCCTGTGGGCGCTCTGACCTCCCAGCCATACCGCTTCCGAGCCCGGCCGTGGGACATCGAGGGCGCCGGCGGTATCTGCACGCTGTGCCCGTCGCAGTGCAACGTCACCTTCACGGTGCGTGACGACAAGGTGCTGCGCGTCCTCGGCCGCGATCACGACGAGGTCGACGACGGCTGGCTGTGCGACAAGGGCCGCTTCGCCTACCAGGCGATCCACGTCGACGAGCGGATCACCGCGCCGCTGGTCCGTGACGGCGGGGCCCTGCGCGAGGTCTCCTGGGAGCGGGCGCTCGAGGCCGCGGCCGGGCTCGCCCGCCATAAGGGCCGGGTTGGCGCGCTGGTCGGCGGCCAAGCCACCAACGAGGAGGGCTTCCTGCTCCAGCGACTGCTGCGCGAGGGGCTCGATTCCGGCGACATCGATTCGCGCGGCGGCGAAGAGGTTCCGCTGCCGCTGGCCCGCGCCCTCGCCGCCCCTGCCCTGCAGGCCACCGTGCCCGACCTCGAGTTCGCCCACACCGTGCTCGTGCTCGGCTGCGAGCCGCTCGACGACTCGCCGATCCTCGACCTGCGGATCCGCAAGGGCGTCCGCCGCCGCGGCGTGCAACTGGCGATCGCCACCGCCCGGCCGAGCGCGCTCGATCAGGGCGCCCACGCGGTACTGCGCTACCCCCCCGGCGGGGAGGCCGCGTTCGTGGACGCGCTCGCCGCCGCGGTGAGCGGCGAGACCGGCGCGGCTGTGACCGAAGAGATTCGAGCGCTGGCCACACTGCTGCGCGACGGCGGCGAGGACGTGGTGATCCTGTGGGGCGAGCATCTCGGCGCCGACGCGCTGCCCGGACTGCTGCGGATCGCCGAGAGCCTCGGCCTCTCCGCCCGTGAGGGCGCCGGCGTGCTCGAGGTGCCGGCCGGCAGCAACGGACGTGGGCTGCGCGAGGTCGGTGCGTTGGCCAACGCCGGCCCCGGCTACGCCGAGCTCGGGAGCGATGGGCGCAGCGCGGCTGCGATCGCCGAGGCGGCCGCCGACGGCGAACTGACTGCGCTCTACCTGCTGCAGACCGACCCGGTACGGGACCTGCCCGACCGCGGCCTGTGGGAGCGCGCGCTGGCCGGCGCCGCGCTCGTCGTGGCCCACGCCTCGGTGCTGACCGAGGGCCTGGCCGAGCACGCCAACGTCATCTTCCCGGCCGAGTCGTACGCCGAGAAGGAGGGCACCGTGGTCCACCCGGACGGACGGCTCCAGCGCCTGCGCACGGCGATCGCCCACCCGCATGACGTCCGCGCCGGCTGGTCGGTGATCGCCGAGGTCTCGCGGCGCGCCGGACACGATCAGCGTGTGCTGACCAGCGGCATGGTCTTCCAGGAGATCGTCGCGGCCGTCCCGTTCTACGCGGGACTCACGCTCGAGGAGATCGGCGGGCGTGGCGTGCGCTGGCCCGCACGCGAGGAGGCGGGCTGGGAACCAGACGCTCCCAGCCTTGCGAGTTCGCCGCCCGCAGCGTCGCACTCAGGCTCCAGCGCGACCGCCCAACCGCAGGCGAACGGCCACCTACGGCTCGGCACGTATCGCCCGATCTGGGCCGCACCGGAGGTCGAGATCTCCCCCGCGCTGCACTACACGATCGCACGCCAGCACCTCGAGCTCTCGCCCGAAGACGCTCTGAGGCTCGGCATCACCGGCGGCGAAACGGTCGACGTCGCCCAGAACGGCACCCGACTCAGCGCCACCGCACACGTCCGCTCTGGGGTGCCGGTAGGCAGCGCGTTCCTGGCCGACGGCATCGCCAGCGACTCCGCCAACGTGCTCACCGAGCCGCTCGTCGAGGTGTGTAAGCCATGACCGAGTTCGGCGCCGTCTACTACTTCGAGCCCTGGTGGATCCAGATCATCAAGGCACTGGTGATCTTCGGCATCGTGTTCGCGATCCTGCCGGTGCTGACGGTGTACGAGCGCAAGCTGCTCGGCCGCTTCCAGGCCCGCTACGGCCCCAACCGAGTCGGCCCCTTCGGCCTCATGCAGCCACTGGCAGAGATCGTCAAGTTCGCCATGAAGGAGCCATCGCGGCCGACGACATCGGTCGGCTACCTGTTCCGGATCGCCCCGATCATCGCCATCCTCACCGCCGTCACGGCCCTCGCGCTGGTGCCGTTCGGCGACGTGCAGCGGATCTTCGGCAAGCCGGTCGGGCTGTACGGCATCGATGTCACGATTGGGCCGCTGTACGTGTTCGCACTGGCCGGCATCTCCTTCTACGGGATCATGCTCGGCGGCTGGGCCTCGGGATCGAAGTACTCGTTCCTCGGCGCGATGCGCGGCGCCGCGCAGCTGATCTCCTACGAGGTCTCGCAGGGGCTTGCGCTCGTCGGCGTGGTAATGACCGCGGGGACGCTGTCGCTCACCGGCATCGTCCACGCACAGGCGGGCATGTGGTACATCGTCCCGCAGTTCGTCGGCTTCCTCATCTTCATGGCCGCCTCGTTCGCCGAGACCAACCGCGCGCCGTTCGACCTCGTCGAGGCCGACGCCGAGCTGGTCGCCGGGTACTTCACCGAGTACGGCGGCACGCCGTTCGTCGCCTACCTGTTCTCGGAGTACATGAACATGATCGTCGTGTCGGGCATCGCCACGACGATGTTCCTCGGTGGCTGGCTGCTGCCCTTCGGGATTCACACACCCGGCTGGGCCCAGCCGCTCGTCGTCATCGCCAAGATGATGATCTTCATCACCTTCTTCATCTGGATCCGCGCGACGCTGCCGCGCCTGCGCTACGACCAGCTGATGTCGTTCGGGTGGAAGATTCTACTCCCGCTGGCGACGCTCAACCTCACACTCACCGCGATCCTGGTGGTCTCATGAGCTACGACCCTGGCAATGATGTGATCGAGGTCATCCGCGCGCCGGCCCCAGGCGCGCTGTCCGGCGCCTACCGCGCCTTCGGGGAGACGCTGCGGGGGCTGAAGACGACCTTCGGCCGGCTCGTCGAGGGCCCGGTGACGATCCAGTACCCCGAGGAGAAGACGCCGGTCTACCCGCGCTTCCGCGGCCGCCACAAGCTGCACCGCTTCGAGGACACCGGCCTGGAGAAGTGCGTGGGCTGTTCGCTGTGCGCGGCCGCCTGCCCGTCGGACTGCATCCGCGTCGTCGCGGCCGAGAACACGCCGGAGAACCGCGTCTCGGCCGGCGAGCGCTACGCCGCGGTGTACGAGATCAACCTCAGCCGCTGCATCTTCTGCGGCTATTGCGAGGTCGCCTGCCCCTTCGACGCGATCACCATGGGCCACGACTACGAGATGTCCGACTACACGCGTTCGGATCTGATCTTCACCAAGGAGATGCTGCTCGCCGAGGCGATCGAGCGCACGCCGCTGCGCCGGGAGGGTGAGTGAGCGCGGTCCTCTTCTTTCTGGCCGCGATCGGCGCGATCGCCGGCGCGATCGGTGTCGTGCTCTTGCGCAACCCGTTCTACAGCGTGCTCTCGCTGGTCGTGCACCTGATCTCGCTGGCCGCGCTGTTCCTGCTCCTACGGGCCGAGTTCGTGGCCGCGGCCCAGGTCATCGTCTACGCCGGGGCGGTCATGGTGCTCTACGTGTTCGTTGTCGCCTACGTCGGCGGCGGCGACGAGGAGCTTCCCGGCGGCACCGCGCTGCGCTTTCTCGGGCCGGTGTTCGCGCTCGGCCTGGCCATCGAGCTGTGCATCGCCATGCTCGGCTCGGCTCTGCGGGGCATCTCCACCAGGGGAGCGCCTTACGTACTCGGCTTCGGGACGCCACGCCACATCGGCACGCTGTTCCTCACCACGTACCTGTTCCCATTCGAGGTCGCCTCGCTGCTGCTGATGGTGGCGGCGATCGGCGCCGTGGTGCTGGCCCGCCGGCGCCGCGGCCTCGGGTACGACGCCGAGGAGCGCCAAGAGCTGACGATCCGCACCCGGCGTCCCGCCTACACCGGGACAATGGCCGAGGCGGCCGGCGTGCGCCACGCCGTCGAGGCGGCCGAGGCGGACCTCGAGCCCGAGGTGCAGGGGGTTGGCGCGGCCGGCAGTCCCGCCGCTGAGGCGCCTGCCGACCGGCAGGGCGGGTGGTAGGCCGTGGCGATCGGCTGGTACCTGGTCGTGTCCGTGCTGATCTTCTGCATCGGCGCCGGCGGCGTGCTCACCCGCCGCAACCCGCTGGTCATCCTCCTGTGCCTGGAGCTGATGCTCAACGCCGCCAACCTCGCGCTGATCGCGTTCGCGCGGATGCACGGCGGCGAGGCCGGTCAGATCTTCGCCCTCATCGTGATGGTCGTCGCCGCATGCGAGGTCACCGTCGGCCTCGGGCTGATCGTCGCCATCTACCGGCGTCGCCTCCCGATCGACGTCGACGAGCTGCACGAGCTGAGCGGGTGAGTTGACAGATGGGCGCGACGACATTCATGTGGCTGGTCCTGCTCTGCCCGCTCGTCGGGATGCTGATCATCAGCCTCGGCTGGCGAGTGCTCCCAGGCCGCGCGGCGGGCGTGATCGGAACCCTGGCCATCGGTCTGTCATTCGCCTTCAGCGTGGCGGCGCTCGTATCGCTGCTCAGCCTCAGCCCCTCCCGCCGCGTGCTCACCTCGAGCCTGTGGAACTACGCCAGCACGGCCGGCGTCGACGCGAAGATCTCGATCCTCGTCGATCCGCTCTCGGTGTTCATGGCCCTGACCGTCTCCGGCGTCTCGATGCTGATCCACCTCTACTCAATCTCCTATCTGGACTCCGACCGCGGCTTCCGGCGCTACTTCGCCTACCTCAACTACTTCGTGTTCTCGATGTTGCTGCTCGTGACTGCCGGCAACTTCGTGCAGCTGATCATCGGCTGGGCGTTCGTGGGCGCCGCCTCGTACCTGCTCATCTCCTTCTGGTATCGCCGCACGACGGCCACCCGCGCGGGCACCAAGGCCTTCGTCATCAACGTGATCGGCGACGTCGGCCTCGTCCTCGGCACCTTTTTCATCTTCCGCCACACCGGGACCGTCGATCTCGTCAAGACATTCCATGCGGTGCCCCACGTGTTCACCCACAACAACCCCGACCTGGTGGCGGGCTCTCTGCTCCTGCTCGTCAGCGCCTTTGCCAAGTCCGCGCAGGTCCCGCTGCACACGTGGCTCCCGGACGCGATGGAGGGCCCGACGCCGGTCTCGGCGCTGATCCACGCCGCCACGATGGTCACCGCCGGCGTCTACCTGATCACGCGGATGCATATCCTGTTCGAGTTCGCTCCGACCGCGGCTGACGTGGGCGCGATCGTGGGCGGCCTCACGCTGCTGCTCGCCGGCACGATCGCGATCGTCGTCACCGACCTCAAGCGCGTGATCGCCTACTCGACGATGTCCCAGATCGGCTATATGGTGATGGGCGTCTCGGTCGGCGCGTACTCCGCGGGCCTCTTTCACCTCATGACCCACGCCTTCTTCAAGGCGCTGCTGTTCATGGCCGCCGGCTCGCTGATCGGCGCCATGGCCGGCGTTCAGTCGCTGGACCGGATGGGCGGCTTCCGCAAGGCGATGCCGTTCACCTTCGCCTGCTTCATCATCGGCGGCCTCGCCCTGGCCGGCCTGCCGCCGTTCTCCGGCTGGCTGTCCAAGGACGACATCATCGGGTTCCTCGACCACCGTGGCGGCGGGTTCCTCATCCTCGGCATCGTCGGCTACGCCGGCGCTCTGCTCACCGGCATCTACACCTTCCGGATGATCTTCCGCGCCTTCTGGGGCGACCCCGTGCCCGAGGCGCGGGAGCTCGAGCATGGCCATCTGCACCACGCCGACGTGCCGCGCAACCCGATGACCGGCGAGGAGGAGGACACCGACGTCGGCTTCCCGGGGCCCGGTCACTTCATCGCCGAGCGCGAGTGGCCGATGAAGGTGGCGATGGGCGCGCTCGCCCTGATGGCCATCGTCGCCGGTGCCCTGCAGATCCCCGGCGTCGATGACGAGGTCACCATCTTCCTACGGCCGACCTTCGCCGACTCCCACTTCGCCCACGCCGAGGTGCCGACCCAACCGTCGTGGATCGGCCTGATCATCGGCGCTGCCATCGCCGTGCTCAGCATCGCGGTGGCCTACCGGATCTGGGTGGTCAAGCCCGGCACTGCGCCCCGCCTGCAGGAGCGGTTCTCGGCGGTTCACACGTTCCTGGTCAACAAGTGGTACTTCGATGAGCTGATCGACTTCGTCGTCGTCCGCCCGTCGCAGTGGTTCGGCCGCTTTGCCGAATCGGTGCTGGAGCGCGGCGTCATCGCCGGCGCCGTCACTGGCGGCACCGTCGGCATCGTCCGAGCCTGTTCGGCCGTGGTCCGCCGGGCGCAGACCGGCTTCCTGCGCTACTACGCCGCCGCGATCGTCGTCGGCCTGTTCGCCGTGTCCCTCTATTTCCTGATCGCGAGCACCTAGATGACGCTGTCGATCCTCATCTGGCTCCCGCTGGCGATCGCGCTGATCGCCTGTCTGCTCCCACGCGAATGGGTGGGGCGGGTCGCGGCCGGAGGCAGCCTGGTCACGCTCGGGGTGGCGATCTCGTTTGTGGCCCGGTTCAAGCTGCACCACGTCGGCCTCCAGTTCGTCACCGACCGCACCTGGATCTCCGCTCTGGGGATTCACTACAAGCTCGGCATCGACGGGCTCAACGTCGCCTTGATCCTCATCACCACAGTCCTGTTCAGCGCCGCGCTCATCTACGCGGCGTTCCGGGAATGGGACCGGCCGCGACAGTTCTACTTCCAGCTCGGCCTTGCCCAGAGCGCGGTGCTCGGCGCCTTCTGCGTCCAGGATCTGGCCCTGTTCGTGGCCTTCTTCGACCTGATGCTGATCCCGTTCTACTTCCTCGTCGGGATGTGGGGCACCGGCGATCGCGTGCGTGCCACGACCAAGCTGGTCGTCTACACGCTGATCGGCTCGTTCTTCATGCTCGTCGCGGCGATCGCCACCGGCGCGCTGGCCTCGAGTGAGCACGGCACCTCGATCACGTTCGTGATCTCGGCGCTGCAGCGCCTCCCGCTGTCGCACTCCTCGCAGGAGTGGATCTTCCTCTGCTTCGCCGCCGCGTTCCTGGTCAAGATGCCACTCGTCCCCTTCCACGGATGGCTGCCTGACGGCTACAAGGCGATGCCGATCCCGGTGGTGGCGGTGTTCTCGGGCATCCTCTCCAAGGTCGCCGCCTACGGCTTCCTCCGGGTTGTTCTGCCGCTCTTCCCCTACGCCTCGGTGCACTTCCAGACGCTGATGCTGCTGATCGCGCTGCTGTCGATCCTGTGGGCGACTTCGGTGGCCTTCACCACGCCTGACGCCCGCATGGTCGTGGCCTACTCGAGCGTCGCGCAGCTCGGCTTCATCACGCTGGGGATCTTCTCCCTGCGCTCCACGGGCACCCAGGGAGCGCTGCTGCAGATGGTCAACCACGCCCTGATCACCGCACCGCTGTTCTTCATCGTCGCAGCGCTGGCGGCCCGTGCCGGCGGCTCGGAGATGCTGCGCGACATGGGCGGCATCGCCTTCCGCGCGCCCGTCCTGGCCGCGCTGTTCTTGATCGTCGCCTTTGCCACGCTGGCGATCCCCGGCTCCTCGAACTTCGCCGGTGAGTTCCTGATCCTGCTCGGCGTCTTCCAGTCCAAGCTCGCCATCGCCTCGATCGCCTTTCTCGGCGTGGTCGGCGCCGCCGTCTACGCGCTGCGGGTGTTCATCCGCTCGATGCACAATCGCGTCCGCCCGGGTGTCACCTCACGGGAGATCGGGCTTGCCGACGCCGTGGCGGTCGTCCCGCTGGTGCTCATCATCCTCGCTCTGGCGCTGTACCCGCAGTTCGTCCTAAAGCGAACCGAGCCGACCGTCAAGGCCACCGTCGCCATCGTCAACACGGGCCGGAGCCCGCTGGAGGCGAGCACGGCGCCGTGAACGTCTTGATCGGCCATGCGCCGCTTGCGGTCACTCACATCAAGGGCCCCCACATCGACTGGGCGGGCCTCTCGCCGATCCTCGCCCTGGCCGTCGGTGCCCTGGTCGTCCTGCTCGTCGGGCTGCTGCCCGGGCGCTTCGTGCGCGAGCGCGTGACGCCGACCCTGGCCCTGATCGCGCTGGCGGCGACGATCGGGCTGGCCATCTCCCGCCTCCACCATCCGGTCTCGATCATCTCCGGCGCCCTGCGGGTGGACGACCTGGCGTTGATCCTCGACCTGATCTTCGCCACCTCGGGCATCGCCACGGTGATCCTCTCGTGGCGCGGCCACGCTGCGGACTTGGCCGGCCACGGCGAGTATTACGCGCTGCTGCTGTTCAGCATCATGGGCATGGCGGTCCTGGTCGCGTCGCAGAACCTCGTCACGCTGTTCCTCGGCCTCGAGCTGCTGTCGATCCCGCTGTATGTGTTGTGCGCCTCGGAGTACCGGCGCGAGGGATCACTCGAGTCCGGGCTGAAGTACCTGATCATCGGCTCGGTCGGCTCGGCCACCCTCGTCTACGGCCTGGCCATGGTCTACGGTGCGACCGGCTCGACCGACTTCAGCGGCATCGCTCGCGCGCTGAGCGCAGGACCGCTGGCCGGCGGCATCCTCGGCGACCCGCTGCTGCTGACCGGGCTGGCGCTCGTCATCGTCGGGTTCGCCTTCAAGGCCTCCGTGGCCCCGTTCCATCAGTGGACGCCCGATGTGTACGAGGGCGCCCCGACCCCGATCACCGGATTCATGGCCACCGCCACCAAGGCCGCCGCGCTCGGAGTGTTCCTGCGCTTCTTCGACGTCGCCGCGATCGGCGTCCAGGACACGTGGGCCCCGGCGATCGCCGCGATCGCCGCGATCACCATCATCGTCGGCAACGTCGGCGCGCTCGGCCAGTCCTCGCTCAAGCGCATGCTCGGCTACTCCGGCGTCGCCCAGGCCGGCTACATGCTCGGCGGCGTCGTCGTCGGCAGCCGCCTCGGCGTGGAGGCCACCGTGCTCTACCTGATCGCGTACACGTTCATGAACCTCAGCGCCTTCGCCGTGATCGTCGCCGTGGAGCGCGAGGGCCCGGCCGGGGACGACATCAGCGCGCTGGCCGGTCTTGGGGCACGCCGGCCGTGGCTCGCCTGGCCGCTGACCATCTCGATGCTGGCGCTGGCCGGCATCCCCGGCACGGTCGGCTTCATCGGCAAGTTCCAGCTCATCAACGCCATGGTGAACGGCGACTACACGTGGCTGGGCATCGTGCTGGTGATCGGCTCCATGATCTCGCTCGGCTACTACCTGCGGGTGATCGCCACGATGTGGATGACGCCGGAGTCGACGACCGCTCCCTCACCCGGCAGCGCGCCGGCGCTGGCCCCGATCGCCGGCGGCTCCCCCGAGACCGACGGCGAGGCCTGGCCCGCCCCGGTGGCCGCCGGGAGCTCCGAGGCTGCCGACGGCGGCTCAGGCGCCGTCGGGGCATGGCGAGGCACGCCCGGGAACCCCTCCCCCGAGGCCACCGCGGTGGCGGTCGTCTTCGCCGCCGCCTGCGTGTTCTTCGGCATCTTCCCCTCGCCGCTGTTCTCGCTGGCTGCGCACGCGGGACGGGCGCTCGGCGGCCTGTTCTAATTCCCTGGGTGCCGCTTGGTCCAGGCGCCCCGGCGGCGCGGGCGAGGGCTCGCAGGCCACGGGGAACCCCAAGAACGCCGGCTGAGCAGTCCGGGTCGAATCCGCGCGCGGCGCTACAGTCCACCGTCCGTGGAGTACCCCACCGAGAGCTTCAGCACGGACGAGCGAGCGCTCCTCTCGTCCCATTTCACTAACCTCGAGGGGCCCGTCTTTGCGCTCGTGAACCTGCCCGAGACGGTGAAGGGAGCGCTGTTCGCCCGCTACTCCCGCTATCCGGGAACGCTCCGCCGGCTGTTCCTCGACGAGTTCGCCGAGGATCTCCGCGCGCGGCCGGTCGGCTGGGACGGCCACGAGGGCGGGCGCGCCGCCAAGCTCTACGAGCGGATCTTCCTCGGCTACGGCGATGACTCGGTGGCGCAGCTCGGAGGCGCCCACGTCGCCTGTGAGTGGGTGTCGAACGTCCTCACCAAGATCCTCCAGCGCCCGCGGCTCGGCGCCTACCTCGAGCAGTCCACGCGCTACATCGCCTACGACGCGCCGATGCCCGCGCCGCCGGGCGGCTTCCGCTACTACCGCGACCCCGTGCTCGGACCCGAATATGAACAGGCGATGGACACCCTGTTCTCGATCTACGCCGCGTCGCTCCCGCGGCTGCGCGCCTGGGCCGAGGGTGAGTTCCCGATCGCCGACGGCGAGGCCCCGGCGGCCCACGCCCGGGCAATCACCGCCAAGGCACTCGATCTCCTCCGCGGCCTGCTGCCGGCGAGCTCGCTCTCGCATATGGGGATCTTCGCCAGCGGCCAGACCTACGAGCAGCTGATCCTCCACCTGCTCGCCCATCCCCTGCCGGAGGCGCGCACCTACGGCCGGATGATCCTGACGGAGATCAAGTCGGTGATGCCGAGCTTCGTCTCCCGCGTCGAGCGCCCCGAGCGTGGCGGCGAGTGGATGGACTACCTCGAGTCGCGCGCGCGGGCCGGCGAGCGCTGGGCCCGGCGGCTGGGGATCGAACATGACGGCTCGGCGGGACCGTCGGTGCGGCTGGTCCGTCATGACGGTGAGGAGGACGATCTGCTCACGGCGCTCCTGTTCGAGTCGACGAGCGCCTCGCAGGCGTCGATCCGCGACAGGCTGGCGAACCTCGACGCCGACGAGCGCACCGCGCTGCTGAGCGACCTGGTCGGGGCACGTGCCAACCGCCGCCACCGCCCGGGCCGCGGCTTCGAGGCACTCCGTTACCGGTTCGAGATCGTCGCCGACTACGGCGCCTTCCGGGATCTGCAGCGCCACCGGATGCTGACCGTCCAGTGGCAGCCGCTGTCGCCCGACCTCGGTGCCGGTGTCCCCGAGCAGGTCGAGGTGGCCGGCTGCGGCGAGGAGTACCGGCGGGCGCTCGACGTCTCACGGCGGGCCTACGAGCGCCTGGTGGAGCGCAGGCTGCCGCGGGCGGCTCCGTACGCGCTCTGCCTCGGTTACCGCATCCGCTTCATCCTCGATCTCAACGCCCGCGAGGCGATGCAGCTAATCGAGCTGCGCTCCGGGCGCGAAGGTCATCCGAGCTACCGCGCGGTGGCACACGAGATGCACGCCCAGATCGCCGCCATGCACCCGGCCGTGGCCGGCGCGATGTCGCACGTCGACCGCGAGACCGAGCCGCGCCTCGAGCGCATCCTCTCCGAGATGCGCTCGAGCGCGCGGGCCGGCGCCGGGTCGTAGACGCTCTCTCGGAGGCGCTCTAGTCGAGGATCGCAGCGGTTACCCGGTCCGGGGCCTCGAGCGGCGGCCAGTGGGCCACGTCTCGCAGGGCGCGCAGCGGTGCGGAGGGAAGACGGTCGGCGAGCCGCTCGGCCACGTGCGCCCCGGAGATGGGGTCGAGCATCCCCCAGATGAAGGCAATCGGGACGTCGGTCTGCTCGAGCGCCCCCACCCACCGCGCTTCGTGCTCGCGGCGGTTCTCGATGTAGCGGATCAGTCGATAGAGGATCCTCGCGCCGCCGTCGCGCTCGAGCCCCCGCCACATGTCCTCCGCCGCTCCCGCCACCGGGAAGCCGGGGGCGAATGTCGGCTCGAGCACGGCGCTCAAGAGCTCGAGGTTGAGCGCGGCGCTCAGCTCCGGGCCCTGCTCGGGATCAAGCAGCGCGAGCTGGGCGGGCTCGGCCCGGTGCAGGTCGGGGTAGAGGCCGCCGTTGAGGAAGTGCACGCGGGTGAGGTCGGTTCCCAGCGATCCCTCCCGGCGGCGAGCCAGCAGCTCCTGCGTCACCGAGACGGCGTAGTCGTGGGCGACGAGCGCCGTCTCGGTGACGCCCTCCCGCTCCCACAACGCCTGCACGAGGTCGGCCTGCAGATGGATCGAGTAGTCATGCTCGGCCGGCTTCTCCGAGGCTCCGAAGCCGAGGAAGTCGCAGGTGAACATCGAGTGCTCCGCTGCCAGTGCCGGGGCAATGCGGGCGAAGTCGTGGGAGGAGCTCGGGAAGCCGTGCAGCAGCGTCAGCGGCGATCCCGACCCCATCCGGCGGACGAACACGCTGCGCTCCACGTCGCCGACCGGCAGCGGGAGGATCTCCCCCGCCGCCCACCACGCCTCGATGTCTGCGGGACCGGTACTCATGCGCGGGCGCGGCCCTGCTCGCGCTGACGCAGCTCAATGCGGCGGATCTTCCCGGTCAGCGTCTTCGGCAGGTCGGGCACGAACTCGACCATCCGCGGATAGGCGTAGGCCGAGTGATGGTCGCGGACGTAGTGCTTGATCTCATCAGCCACCTCGTCGGAGGGCTCATAGCCCGGGGCGAGGACCACGAACGCCTTGACCACGTTGCCGCGCCGCGCATCGGGAGACGCCACGACCGCCGCCTCGGCCACCGCGGGATGCTCGAGGCAGGCCGACTCGACCTCGAACGGGCCAATTCGGTAACCGGCTGAGATGATCACGTCGTCGGCCCGGCCCTCGTACCAGTAGTAGCCGTCGCGGTCGGCGCTGGCCGCGTCCTTGGTGTGGAACCACTCGCCACCGAACACCTCCTTCGAGTCCTCGGGCCGGTTCCAGTAGCCGAGCGGATAATGGGGGTTGCTGCGCGCCCGCAGGCAGATCTCGCCGCGCTCGCCGGCCGCGACCGGCCGCTCGTCCTCGTCGAGGATCGCCACGTCCCAGCCGGGCACCGGGCGACCCATCGAACCCTCGCGCACCTCCATGAACGGGTAGTTGCCGCACAGCGGGTAGGACTCGCTGAGGCCGTAGTAGTCGAGCACGGTCACGTCGTACTGATCGCGGAACCAGCGGATCGCCTCGGGGTTGAGGGGCTCGCCGGCCGAGCAGACGATGCGAAACCGCTGTGGAAAACGCGTGCGCGCATCGCCGATCGACATCATCGAGCGGATCGCGGTCGGCGTGGCGAACACGTTCGTCACGCCATGGCGCGAGAGGAAGTCGAGTTGCCTGGCCGGGTCAAAGCCGCCCTCGCGCTGGTAGACGGCCTGCACAGCGCCAAGGCGCCACGGGCCGATCAGCGGACAGATCCCCGCCGCCCACGCCCATTCCCCCATGCCGTGGAACAGCTCGCCGTCTCGTACGTCGTGGCAGTAGACGAACTCCTCGTGGGCAAGGATGTAGCGGTGGGCGTGGACGATGCCCTTGGCCAGACCCGTGGTCCCGGAGGTGTAGTAGAGCTGGGCGGGGTCCTCCGAGGAGGTGTCGACGCGCTCGAAGCTCGGGCCGCCGCCGGCCAGCAGGTCGTCGTCGAGGATCAGCAGGCACTCGACCAGCTCGCGCTCGATGCGGTCCGCGTTGGCCTGGTTGGTGACGAGCACCTTGGCCTGCGAGTCGGTCACCCGGTGGCGGATGCCCTCGTCGCCGTAGAGCACCGACATCGACAGCAGGATGGCGCCGGCCTTCCAGGTCCCGAAGAACGCGGCCGCGGTCTCCGGCGTCGGCAGCAGCAGCATGGCCACGCGGTCGCCCGGCACCACACCGTTGGCGACCAGCACATTGGCGAAGCGGTTTGACTTCTCCTGGAGCTCGCCCCAGCGCACCTCGCGCACCTGCCCGGTGAAGTCCTCGTGGATCATCGCCAGCTTCTCGGCGGGATGGCGATCACAGACGTCCGCCGCGATGTTGTACCACTCGGGAACGTGCCAGCTGTGCTGCTCGCAGGCCTCCTCGTAGGAGGACGCGCGGCCTTGCTCGGTATCAGTCACGGGGCTCCTCTCATTTTGGTCGTCGTCCGATCATCGTCGCTCGGCCGGGAGCGCGCAAGCGAAGACGGCGGGAGGTGGGAGCAGTCTCCAGGGCGAGTCTGCATGCACTTCGGCGCCAGGCGCCCCGCTCGGGACGGGGCTGGCTGTGGCGGTCGCGACGGCGTGATGTTTTGCCGCCCTGAGGCGGGCCCGGCGGGTCATAGACGCCGGCGGCATGCAGCCCGCCCTACACGCCGCAACCGCGATGCTTCCCCACCACCGGAGCGGGCTGAGCGCCGAGAGCGCCGGGCAGGCGGGCATCGCCACCGACCGCACGGCGGGCGGGCACCGCCACCGACCGCACAGCGGGCACCCCAATGGTGCCCGCACACGCTCCCCCCTACGCCTCGGTCTGCTCCTCCTTGATCTTGTCCTCGAGCTGCGACATCACATCGGGGTCGCGCAACGTCGTCACGTCGCCCAGCGCCCGGCCCTCTGCGATGTCGCGCAGCAGGCGGCGCATGATCTTGCCCGAACGGGTCTTCGGCAGGTCGTCAGCCCAGATGATCCGCTTGGGCCGCGCGAACTTGCCGATTCGCTCGGCCACGTGGCCGCGGATGTCCTCGATCAACGCATCGGAGCCCTCAAGCGTGCCCTGGAGGGTCACGAAGGCGCAGATCGCCTGGCCGGTGTCCTCGTCGGATTGACCGATCACTGCCGCCTCGGCCACCTTCTGGTGGGAGACGATCGCCGACTCCACCTCGGCGGTGGACAGGCGATGCCCGGAGACATTCACCACGTCGTCGATCCGGCCGATGATCCAGAAATACCCGTCCTTGTCTTTGCGCGCGGCGTCGCCGACCAGGTAGGTCTCCTTGCCGAAGCGCGAGAAGTAGGTCTCGACGAACCGATCGTCCTCCTTGTACAGCGTGCGAAGCATCGACGGCCACGGGCGCCTGAGCACGAGCAGACCCTGACCGTCGGCGATCGGCTTGCCCTCGCGCTCGTCGACCACCTCTGCGGCCACGCCGGGGAACGGGCGCGTTGCAGAGCCCGGCTTAGTCTCGACGAGGCCCGGGAGCGGGGTGATCATGATCGCGCCCGTCTCGGTCTGCCACCAGGTGTCGACGATCGGACAGCGCTCGCCGCCGACCACCGCGTGGTACCAGAGCCACGCCTTCGGGTTGATCGGCTCGCCGACCGTGCCGAGCAGTCGCAAGCTGGAGAGATCGAACTTCTCCACATGCTCGACGCCCCACTTGATGCAGGCCCGGATCGCCGTCGGGGCGGTGTAGAACTGCGTCACCTTGTAGCGCTCGCAGAGCTCCCACCAGATGCCCTTGTGCGGGTAGTCCGGCGCGCCCTCGTACATGACGCTCGTCGCCCCGTTCGCCATTGGCCCGTAGACGATGTAGGAGTGGCCGGTGATCCATCCGACGTCGGCCGAGCACCAGTAGATGTCCTTCTCGGGCTTGAGGTCGAACACGTAGCGGTGCGTGCAGGACGCGCCGGTGAGATAGCCACCGGTGGTGTGCAGCACGCCCTTCGGCTTGGCCGTCGAGCCGCTCGTGTAGAGGACGAACAGCGGGTGCTCGGCGTCGAGCTCCTCGGCCGGGCATTCGTCGGAAGCCTTCTCGACCACCTCGTGGTACCAGACGTCGCGCCCGTCCTGCATCTCCAAGTCGGTCTCGGTGTGCTGCACGACGATGATGTGCTCGAGGGTCTTCAGGTCGCCCATCACCGCGTCGACCTGCTGCTTGATCGGCGCGGTCTTGCCCTTGCGGCGAGCGCCGTCGACGGTGATCAGCGCCTTGGCCTCCGAGAACTCCATCCGCTCCTTGACCGAGTCAGTTGAGAAGCCACCGAATACGACGTTGTGCGGCGCCCCGATGCGTGCGCAGGCCAGCATGGCCACGACGACCTCGGGAATCATCGGTAGATAGATCCCGACGATGTCGCCCTTCTCGATGCCGAGATCCTTCAGCGCATTGGCGAAGCGCTGCACGTCCCGATGCAGGTCGGCGTAGGTGAGGTCACGCTCCTCGCCCTCCTCGCCGCGCCAGTGGAAGGCGACACGATCCCCATTGCCGGCCTCGACATGGCGATCCAGGCAGTTGTAGGAGGCGTTGATCGTGCCGTCGGTGAACCACTTGTAGAACGGCGGGTTGGAGTCGTCGAGGACGTTGCTGAAGTCCGTGAACCAGTGCAGCTCACGCGCCTGCTTGACCCACCAGCCCTGCCACTCCTTGTCGGCCTCCTCGTAGATGCCCGGATCAGTCAGCAGTGCCTGCGCCCGGAACTCCTCCGGCGGCGGGAACTTCTCGGTCTCGAGCATCGACTCGAGCTTGTCCTCCAGTGTCTGCCCGCCGGGCGGAGTCGTTGCGGTGTCTGCCATGTCGAATCTCCCTTCCTCAAATACGGACTGGCGTCTCACACCGGTAGGCGGCGGCGCCGGCGGGTCCGCCGGCGCTTGCCCTGCCGCATGTGCGGCGTCTGACTATCTCTCCCTAGTTCTACTGCAAGAGCACGCTCTACGTACAGCCCGGGCTCACGTCCGCCGGAGCGGGAACATGGGCGCAATCGTGCGTTCGAACGTCGAGATGATCACCGCCGCGAACGCCCCGCAGCCCTGGCCCCCGGCGTGGTCGGGAGCCAGGGCGGTCTCGGCCGGGGCCGCTTGACCACCGTGGCGCGTATCAGGCTCCATCGGGGCGAGCCGGTAAAGCCACGCGCAAAGGTACGGCGGAAAACGCTTGGACTGGGTGCTGCAGGCTCTGTGTCGGCACCGTGCGTCGGCGCGATGAGGATCGCGGACGGATGTTGGACGCCCCGAGGAGGCCCAACGAGCGGGATGGCTCGTTGGTTCTTTGCGTGAACTAATGGCGCCGCTTGCGCTTGCGCTTGGGCGTGCCCGACCGGGTCCGGGCCGGCGTCGTCTGCGTGGCCACCGGCTCCTGATCGGCCTTCGGCGTGGGCTTCGCCCGACTGCCTCCACCGCCCCCGGCTCGGCCTCCGGCCGCCCGCGCCCGCTGCTCCCGCACCTCCGCCGTCGAGGGCCAGCGCTCGGCCTTGCCGCTCCGCCACGCCGCCGGCACACCGCTCGGCCAGCGACCGCTGAACAGATAGGCGAGCGCGAACAGCCAGAAGCCCTGCACGACCGGCACGGGTGAGCCGATCGGGAACAGGACGAGGATCCCGGCGAAGACCCCGAGGTAACCCATGAAGCGGGTGAGCAGACCGACCCGCATCGCATTGAGCGCGACCATCACGAAGCCGACTGCCAGGATCAGCGCGGCTGCCTGACCGATGAACGGCAGGGCCAGCAGCGCGGTGCCGCTGGTCAACGCGTTGGCCTGCATGTAGGTCTGGGAGCCGTGTGAGACAAACTGGTCGGCCTTGCCCGCGATCACCGCGGCGTAGGCGATGCCGGTGATCGCCGCGGCGACAGCGCCGGTGATCGCCAGGATGCGGACGAAGGAACGGAAATCGGGGTTGCGGGCGCGCGTGATCACGAACAGGAAGCTGAGCGTGGCGGCGACAGCGGCGAGACCGATGCCGTTGACGATGGCGCCGATGAGATCGATTGGGAACCGCTTATGAGCGGTGATCAGATCGAGAGTCAGCTCGTTGACCTTCGTGTGCGGGCCGGTCAGCTGGATGGCCGCGGCGAGCACGAGCAGTAGGCCGGCCACAGCGGCTAGCACCGCCTGGCGTGTGCGCACGCGGGATTCGTAGAGCAACTGATCGTCGACGACACTCACGGGGGTTGCCAATGCTAGCCGTGGCTGCGTTCTGAGCGCGGCCCGCGATCACGGAGGCCGCGGGGCGCCGACCCACCCTCATGGGGCATGCGCGCGGTGATGTATGCGAGATCCTCGGGCTCGAGCAGCCGCGAAACGCGGTCGCCGACCACGATCACGAGGTCGAGGACCGGCGAGAGCAGCCTGATCGCCAGCTCGATCCGGCCGCGGAGCACGGGGTTGGGGGTGGATCCCGCCATCGGCCGAGTGTACGGCGATCGGCGCTGTACGATAGGGGTATGGAGGGAAGCGGTTTCGGCGGCCTGTTCGGCGACCCAGATGAGTTCCAGCGGCGACTCGGCGAGTTTGCCGAGCAGATGCAGGGGGCTCAGCGGCTTGCCTGGGCTGACAACGCGATCAAGCTGGCCGTCGACCTCACGGTCGCGGCAATGAATCGGGTGAACATCCAGGGCACGACCGAGCAGCAGGCGGAGCAGCTCCGCGCGGTCATGGCCGTGATCTTCCCCGAGGCGGTCACCCTCGTGCGCGAGGCGCGCGAGGGGCTTCAGTAGCCCGGCGCCCCTCGCGAGGCTCTCAACGGCCGGCCGGCGGTGAGGGACACGCAAGTTCTCCGTCGAGCGGTCCGGACGAGTCGAGGTGGGATCAGGGCCAATGGGCGGGATTCCCGGAGCGGGGGTCCGTAGTACCGCGCGATGACCTCCCCGGCCGCGGGTGGGACGCTGCCTGCGCGAGCGACCTCGACGTGGACGTCTCCGACCTGAGCGGGGTGGTGTACGTGTACGGACCGAACACCGAGCGCGGCAGGACCCGAGGAGCGGCCCACCTCTGGCCTCGTACGATTGCGACTACAGGAACCCCAAGTTCCAGCACGACCTCCGCGTCGCCCTGAAGCTCGCGTATGCGGCGAAGGCATGCGTGCGCTACGGCGCGGCTGCGGGGGAACTGACGCCGGAGGCGACGGCATTCCTCGTGAAGGTCTACCGGGACGGTGATGGCCGTCCCGCCCCCTAGATCCTCGATCCGATCGTGATCTCGTCGTACCTCGCCTGCGGGTGGGGCATGGAAGGGACGGACGCCGCCACGGGCCGCTCTCGCCTCGTCTGTCCGAAGGACGCGACTCCTCAAGATGTCGCCGTAGCCCGCTCGTGGGTGTCAGCGACGCGCGGCGTCACTCGCACGATTCCCTGGGACGGGTAGGACAGCCAGCTCTGGCGTCTCGCGCGGATTGGTTCGCGCGTTCGCTGAGGCCGCTCAGCCGACCTTGTGGCCGCTTGCGTGGGCGACGGGCGCGTGGCCGGGTGACTGTGCGAAACCCCATGCGGCCGCGGCTGCGAACCGGGGGGCGCGGCCTGCGCTGGGACAGCGGACACCGCGCAGGTTGTACTGACGCCCGCAAGGATCAGCGGCCGAATCAGCCGGCTCTTCACCGGAGTCAAGCTGCCAGCACTCATGCGACACCTCCTCGTCCCGCGAGGGCCCCGAGGATGACTTTGTTTGGTTGCTACGTGGAGGTTCGTATCGTCAGGCCATCCGCGCTCTGACGGCGTGCGCCCTCGAAATCGAACATGCGGTCGGAGGCGCTTGCTGCGCAGTCATGGACCTGCTCATGCCCGGCCCGGAGCGCACGCCACTCTCGAAAACGCGCCGACCGAGCATCGACAGGCTAAGCCGTTTGACCGGATAAGCCGATGAACCCTTGTCAGAGTCCACAACCCACTCGTCAGGCAGGAACCACCGAGGTCGGATGCCACCGCCGTGCGCCACGTGCAGCCGAGATGGCGGAGCGATCCGAGGGGTCTGGCACGACCCAATCCGCTCACCAGGTGGATTCATGCTCTACAAGTTGCGCCGCACCGCTGAGGAGGAGACGGGTTTTACTCTGATCGAGCTCCTCGTAGTGATCTTGATCATCGGCATTCTTGCCGCGATCGCGATCCCGTCGTTCCTCAATCAGAAGGGGAAAGCCAATGATGCGTCGGCGAAGGAGCTGGCGCGGACGGCTCAGACGACGATGGAGACCATCGCGACCGACAACAACGGCAGCTATGCCAGCGTGACGGCCCCGGCCAATTTGTCGGCGGTCGAGAAGTCGATCAATACCTTGAGCACGAACCGTCAGGCGTACCTGAGCAGCGCGACCGGTAGTGCATCGGGGTACACGGTTGTGGCGACGGCGGCGGTGACCAATGACGCGTTCACCATCGTCAACACCAACGGTGCCATCAGCCGCACCTGCTCCTCCCCCGGCACTGGTTCGGGCGATCCGGGTGGCTGCGCCGCCGGCAGCTGGTAGTCCTCACCGCTGTCCCCACGGCCCCTCGCGCACCCGGCGGGGGGCCTTCGTTTGCCGCTAGGCGGCGTGGCCCCGCGCGCCGAGCACGAGCTCGTCGTGCTCCTTGGGCTTGACCTTACGAAACAGTCGGTGATGACGCCGTCTTGGGTGAGGCCCATCCTCCTCGCCCGGGCGGCGAGCGGCGGCGCGCGGGCGATCTCAGGTCCCGCCTGCTCGCCCGTCCGTCGTCTCAAGCAGCCGCGGGCGCATTCGCGCAGACAGCGGCTTTCGTTGCGAATTGGTTGGTTCACGACTGCGTAACAGGCGCATCTGGGGCGAGACATACCGTCCATGGCGCGACCGGCTCGAGAGGTCCGTCCCCGGCTTCCCGGCTTCCCGGCTTCAAGACCGCCATGACACTTCTGACCCGAGTCATCACCCATATCCGGCGGACCCTGAAGGACCCGAAGCTGGCCCCGTACCTCGGCCTACTGGACTAGCCCAGTCCACCAGCGGGACGCCCGAAAGGAGCTGGTGTAATGCAGGCGTCGGTACGTAGGTACCGGGTCGTGGACGTGGAGGCCCTCGTCGAGAGCGTCCAGGAGGAGTTCGTCGAGCGCGCGAGGTCCATCGAGGGATTCGTCGGCCGTTACGTCATTGATGGCGGTGATGGCACCGTCACGTCGATCACACTCTGTGAAACCGAGGAGGCCGTCGAAGCCTCGGTCTTGCAGGCGCAACATTGGATCGTGGAGAGGGCTGCCCACCTCGTCGAGGGTGCCCCCGACGTGACTACCGGCGAGGTACGAGTGCGCGCTCAGCGCTGATTGCGGCAGTCCCAAGCCTTGGTGTGTCGCTAGTCGTTGGCGCCGCCTGATTGGCACGGGATCGGGATCTGAGCGCGCTCAGCGCGGATGATCGACGGTCTCGCTGAGAAGGTGCGTAACGATCCATGTGGCCACCCGCGCTGTCACTCCGGACAGGTCGCGCCCCGGAGCGGCCACGCAGGCTCGTGGAACGGTTGGGGGGACTGGGCGCGGTGGAGGCGAGTCGCAGTTTGCGCGGCTACCTAGCCTCGCGGAGGTCTTAGCGGTCCGGCACCCCACGCCGAGCTTTGCCGAGGGGCTTCCGCAGACGCAGGCGGCTGTGGCCTATGCCAGGCACATGCACGCCGGCCAGCGGCGAGCCGACGGGACGCCGTTCATCCCGCACCCACTCGAAGTCGCCACGCTCCTGTACTACGCGGTCGCCCCTGACCATCTGATCGCTGGCGATGCACGACGTATCGAAAAAGCCGGCGTGAGCGCCTCGGACCTGCGGAAGCGAATGGGGTCCGATCACCGAGCTCGTGCTCGCCGTTCGAGGCGGAGGTCGGCGCCCAAGCGGCGTAGCTCACCGCAGCATCAGCAGCACACAGGCCCCTCGCGGCGGGGAGCCTTCTCTACGCCGTTAGACAATATGGATTGACCGTCCGTCCGGCCCGAGCGGTAGAAGGGGCCGGTCCCCCCACGCGTGTGTGGGGGTGATGGTCATGCCGCGCGGCTGGTACCCGCGCGGCGGCCCACAACCGCATATTGGAGGAACCAGCCATGGCGAAGGCTAGAAGCCTGGTCGGCTTGGACGTGCACGCGACAAAGATCGTCGCGGCGGTGCTCGATGCTCAGACCGGTGAGCTTAAGACGTTCGTGATGGACGGCGATAGCGCTGGCGCGGCCGGGTTCTGCGCCGGGCTGCCGAGACCAGTCCGCGCGGCGTATGAGGCCGGGCCGACGGGGTACGGGCTCGCGCGGGATCTGATCAAGCGTCGTGTGGAGTGTGTCGTGGCGGCGCCGTCGAAGATCCCGCGTGCGTCGGGGGACAGGGTGAAGACTGATCGTCGGGACGCGGAGCACTTGGCGCGGTTGTTGTTGGCGGGGAAGTTGCACCCGGTGCGTGTTCCGGGCGATGAGGAGGAGGCGCTCAGAGATCTTGTGCGTGCGCGGGAGGCGGTCCGGATGGATCTGATGCGCTCTCGTCATCGGCTTTCCAAGCTGCTGCTCCGACACGGGATCCGGTTCGATGATGGGCACGCGTGGACCGACCGTCACCGTCAATGGCTGAACGGGATCGTGTTGGAGTGGCCGGCGGCGCAGGCGGCGCTGCTGGATTGTCGTGGTGCGATCGATGCGCTCGCTCACAGACGCGACCGGCTGGAGCGCGAGATCGTCGCGTTGCTGCCGAGCTCGCCATGGAGCGTGCAGGTCGGGCGGCTGCGGTGTCTTCGTGGCGTTGACACGCTGACCGCGGTCGGGTTGTGCGCCGAGATCGGCGACTTCGAGCGGTTCGCCCGCGCCGAGCAGCTGATGAGCTACCTCGGGTTGGTGCCGTGCGAGAACACGACCGGTCAGCAACGTCGGCTCGGGTCGATCACGAAGACCGGATCCGAGCACGCGCGGCGTCTGCTGGTCGAGGCCGCGTGGCACTACCGCCCCTGCCCGAGCGTCGGGAAGGCGCTGACCGAGCGCCAGGACAGCCAGCCCGCGGAGGCGATCGCAGTCGCCTGGTCAGCGCAGCAGCGGCTGCACCGCACCTGGACCCGCCTCGATGCCCGCGGGAAGCGCCGAACGATCACCGCGACCGCCGTCGCACGCGAGCTCGCCGGGTTCGTGTGGGCGATCACCCAGATCGAGTGACACCTCGCGGAGCTCCACGACAGATCCCGTCGGCTGGGTCGGTGGCGGCCCGGCAACGCGCGGGGAACCCGCGATCCGCCTATGAGCAACCAGCCGCCCGTGCGGGCCCGCTGGCCACGCCCGATGTTAGACAGCGGCTCCCCACGACGAACCAGGTCCTGCGGTACACCCAAACCCGCGCATATCAGTCTGACACGCGTCGCGCACAGCACGCCGGACCGCCACCCACCCAGCCGACCACACCCCCTCAGAACCGACCGCGGAAGCGAGAACTTCGTGACGCCCCCCTTGACAACCAGCCCTCCATATCAGGCGGAACGGCTCAGGGCCCTGAGCACGAGCTCGTCGTGCTCCTTGGGCGTGACCTTGCGGAACACGTGCGTGATGACGCCGTCGGCGTCGATGACGAACGTCGAGCGCTCCATCCCCATGTACGTGCGTCCGTACATCGACTTCTCGACCCAGACGCCGTAGGCCTCCGCGACCGAGTGGTCCTCATCACCGAGGAGCGGGAAGCCGAGCGTGTACTTCTCGTCGAACTTCGCGATCCGCTTCACCGGGTCCGGAGAGATACCAAGCACCACGGCGTCGGCGTGCTCATAGTCGGCGCGATGGTCACGGACGCCGCAGGCCTGCGTCGTGCAGCCCGGTGTGTCCGCCTTGGGATAGAAGTAGACCACGACCTTCCGGCCTCGCAGAGCGGAGAGCGCGACGGGATTGCCGTCCTGATCAGGGAGCGTGAAATCGGGCGCTTGGTCGCCAACCTGAGGTGTCATGGGCGCTATTTCAGCAGGCGGGAGAGCCGGCGGTCCTTGAGCAGCCTGCCTTCGGTCTGGCACGTCGGGCAGTAGCACATGACGTAGTCCTCGTAGAACACCGCCTCGAGTTGACCGCCGCAGCGCGGGCACGGCTGGCCATTGCGGCGGTGGACGGTGAGCGGCATCGGGAGCTTGTCGGGAATCGGAAGGGTGATTGTCTCCTCGTACTGCGCGATCACCTCGCCGAGGCGGCGGACGGTCGCCTCGCGCAGGCGCTCGGCCTCGTCGGCCTCGAGGTCGGAGCCGCGCTTGAACGGCGAGATCATCGCCGCGTGGAGGATCTCGTCGACCCAGGAGCGTCCGATGCCGGCGATCACGTGCTGATCGCGCATCAGCGCGTACAGCGGCCGGGGAGCATCGAGTAGCGGCCCGAACGGCGGCGGGTCCGGCCAAGCCTCGGGTCCGAGGGCGGCGATTGTCTCCTCCTTGGCGATGCCGGCCGAGCGCAGAAGCTTGACCCAGGCGCGCTGGCGCGTCCCGAACTCGCGCAGCCGCAGCTCCCGTCCGTCGTCCAGGCGCAACAGGAAGCGAGAGGTGCGGTCCCGCAGCGAGGCCCGCATGTCGAACAGCTGCAGCCGGCCGGCCGACATCAGGTGGACCAGCGCGGTGAGCTCCTCCCCCGCAGCCGCCGCGTCGCCGCGCCCGGCGTCGAACTCGATGAGGAACAGCTTCCCCCGGCGGCGCACGCCGGCCACGGTGCGACCCTCGAGCGCGGTCAATGGCGGGTCGAAGGTCTTCAGCGCGTTGATGCCGGGGGAGCTTGCAGATTCGACGGTCGCGCCGGCAATCGCCGACCCGACCAGCCGCGCGGTGATCTCGACCTCGGGTAGCTCAGGCATCTCCACCACGAGCGTAGTGCGCGGCGCTCGTACGTACCGAATTGTTCGACCAGGTTCAGTAGCGCTTTAGCCAGCAGGAAGAGGATCGATTCCATGAGTGACCTACTTGCCATCGTTGGACCGTCCTCCGTAGAGGACGAGCTGGTGGCCGAGATCGCGCGGCGCCATCCGGACCGCGTGACCCTGTTGGTCGAGGATCAGAACCGCGAGTGGGCTTCGGACGAATCGGAGTCGGGACGGCTGATCCGTGACCGTCTGGCCAAGCTGCTGCACGTCATCGAGCAGCGCACCGGAGCGGCTGTAGTCGGCCTTGCCGGCAGCCGCGACCAGCTCCGTGGCTGGCGTTTCGACCGCGTTGTCGGCGGCGGGACGCCTGCCGCGGCGTAGCAGCCCAGCGTTGCGCTGCGCACGGCTGCGGCCGTGTCCGCCGGTCAGCTCGCGGCGGGAACACTGAGCAAGTGCCCGAGCAGGCGGCCAACGGCGCCGAGGAACGCCGCGCCCCGAAGCAGCGGCGTCTGCGACCAGCCCCGGATACTGAAGCGCAGCGGATCGCATGACGTCATCGGCTCAGTCACGGTCGCGTCCTCGGCGGCCCGTGCCAGGATCCGGCCCGAGCGCGGAACGATCCATGCCACCTGGGCATCGGCCCGCAGCCCCGTCTCCCCGTCGGCGAGGGTGGTGATCGCGACGGTCAACTGGCGGGCCCCGAGTGCCGAGCCGACGACGGGCCAGGAGAAGGTTGCCGAGGAAACCGTGGAGCCGGGTCCGGTGACGAATCGCGAGGAGATCAGCGTCGAGCCCGCCGGCGCATGGGCGGTGATGGCGTCCATCATCGCGGTCGCGTTCCCTCCCGACGCCCACCAGGCAGGGAGATCGACCACATCCGAGGCCGGCAGTGCGGAGCCCGGATAGCCGAGCGCGCCGTGATCCCCGGCCGGCTCCCCGGCCAGCCTGATCGCCGCACGCGGGAGCGTGAGCGTGGACAGCAGGCGCACTGCCTCGCGGTTCCCTGCCCGGCGATTGGACGTTTCGATCGTGCTCCGGGCTGCCGCGACCAGCGCAGCGGGCAGGAGCGCCATGACCACCGCACAGGCCAGACCGATGGCGCCAGCACGACGGACCGGCGGTGACCGGTGAGCGGACCATGCGGCCATGCGGCCACGCGGCCATGTTGCCCTGCCGTTCCCACGCTGGCAAGCCCGCGGCGGTACCCTCCGTGCCCACGATGAGCGTGACGCTTGCTCCCGACGACGTCGTCCGCACGCACGCCGACGGCGCGCGGAATGAACGTGAGCCGCTGCTCGTGCTGGACACGCTGATCGAGTTCCTGCGCCAGCACGGGCTGAGCGCGCCCACCGACCTCGATGCGGCTCCGGTCGGCGACGGCCATTCCAACGTCACCTTCGCTCTCTCGACCGGAGTGATCCTGCGCCGGCCGCCGCGTGGTCCGCTGCCGCCGAGCGCGCATGACGTACTGCGCGAGGCAAGGCTCCTGCGGGCGCTCGAGCCGACCCCCGTGCGGACGCCGCAAGTGCTCGCCGTGTGTGACGACATCGGCGTGATCGGCGCGCCCTTCTACGTGATGGAGATGGTCATCGGCGAGGTCATCACCACCGAGATCCCGGCTCTGCTCGACACCGAATCCGAGCGCGCGCGGATCGCCGACCAACTGATCGACGGACTGGTCGAGCTACACGCGGTGGACTGGGCGGCGGCCGGGCTGGAGGGCTTCGGCAAGCCGACCGGATATCTGGAGCGCCAGCTTCGCCGATTCACCGGACTTTGGGAGCACAACCGCACACGCGAGCTGCCCGAGGTCGAGCAGGTCGGGGGCTGGCTGGCCGCGAACCTCCCCGAGTCTCCACCGGCGACGATCGTCCACGGCGACTACCGCCTGGGGAACACGATGTTCGGGGCGTACGCGCCGGCACAGCTGCTGGCAATCCTGGACTGGGAGATGGCCACGATCGGCGATCCGCTCGCCGATCTCGGATACATGATGATCCACTGGACCCAGTCGGGCGACCGCGTCGGCCGCTTCAACCTCCAGAGCGTGACGACCCGGCCGGGGTTCCCCACCCGCCAGGATCTGATCGCGCGCTACGAGGAGCGCTCAGGGCGCTCAATGAGCTCGCTCGACTGGTACGTCACCCTGGCGCTCTGGAAGGCGATCGTGTTCATGGAGGGCAACTACAAGCGGGCGGTCGCCGGCTCGACCGATGATCCGTACCTCAAGACGTTTGGCGAAGGGGTCGTCGAACTGGCCCAGCGCGCGCTCGAGGTCACCCGCCATGGGTTCTGAGGGCGGTCGCCGCTACACCGGGCTGCTGGTCGATTACGGCGGCGTGCTGACAAGCAACCTGTTCGACTCCTTCCAGGCGTTCTGTGACCAGGAGAGGCTCGACCCCCGGGAAATCGGACGCCGCTTCCGCCACGATCCCGCGGCCCGGGAACTGCTGATCGAGCTGGAAACGGGGCGGATCGAGGAGGAGGAGTTCGAGCACCGGTTCGCGGACATGCTCGGGGTCCAGGCGCCATCGCTCATCGATCGGTTGATGGCCGGTTCCGGGCCGGACGAGCAGATGCTCGAGGCGGTGCTCAGCGCCCGCCGGCAGGGCATCCGCACGGGACTCATCTCGAATTCATGGGGAACCCGCCGCTACGACCGCGTGCGCCTGGCGGAGCTGTTCGACGGCGTCGTCATCTCCGGCGAGGAGGGCATGCGCAAGCCGGCTCCCGCGATCTACGAGCTCGGCGCCCAGCGCATCGGCGTGGCTGCCGAGGCCTGCGTGTTCGTCGACGATCTGCACTTCAATCTCGAACCCGCCACCGAGCTCGGCATGGCCATCGTCCACCACACCGACGCTGCGGAGACGATCCCTGAGCTCGAGCGGCTGCTCGAGGTGTCGCTGCGATGAGCCGCCGCGCGGCCCTCGCCGCGCTCGCCGCGGTGATGGTCGGAGGCTGCGGCGGCTCATCGCTGAGCAACGACCAGTTGCGCAGCCAGGCCACTCGCCTGTGCAACCTGGCCGAGAGTCAGACCGATCGGGCCGCCACGCCGAGCTCTCCGACGGAGATGACCGGCTTCCTCGAGAAGGGCATCGCGGTGATGAAGCCCGAGCTCGTGCAGCTGCGTGCCCTGCACCCCACGCAGGACCTCACCCCGGTCTACGCGACGGCGACCGCGGCCCTGGCCCAGCTGCTCGCCGCCCTCCAGCGCGCGGAAGCGACGATCCAGCGCGGCGACAATCCCGTCACCGCGACCAAGGCGCTCGGCCAGAAGCTGGCGCCGCTGCGGATGGAGGCCGACGGGGCCTGGCAGGCGCTGCAGCTGCCGGCCTGTCTCAGTCGCTGACCCGACGTGTCCTAAGCGCTGTCGAGGCTGGACATGGCCGGTGAGGACGCCGTTGTCGGGGTGTGTGACGCGAGAAGCTCGGGCTTGCGGGCGCGGATGATGGCCGAGCTCGCGAACTCGTGAACCTGGTGGGTCGGGCGGATTTCGACGTCGGTGAACCCGGCGGCGGCAAGCCCGTCACGGAACTCATCCTCAGTCAGCGCTCCGGCGATGCAGCCGGTGTACGCGGCCATGTCCGCGCGAGTCGCGTCGTCCATGTCCGGGCTGGCGACGACGTCAGAGACAGCGAAGCGCCCTCCGGGCTTGAGCACCCGGGCGGCCTCGGCGAGGACCTTGCGCTTATCGCCGGAGAGGTTCAGGACGCAGTTGGAGACGATGACGTCCACCGAGCCGTCGACCAGCGGGATGTCCTCGATGAAGCCCTTGACGAACTCGACGTTCTCCACGCCCGCCTCGGCGGCGTTCGCACGCGCGAGGTCGAGCATCTCGTCGGTCATGTCGAGGCCAATCGCCTTCCCGCTCGGCCCGACCCGCCGGGCGGAGATGAGGACATCCGCGCCCGCGCCCGCGCCGAGGTCAAGCACGGTCTGGCCCTCGTGCAGGTCCGCGACCGCGGTCGGAACCCCGCAGCCGAGCGACGCGGCGACGGCAGTCGCGGTCGCCGCGTCGCTCTCCGCCTCGTCGTACAGCCCGGCTCCGAACACCAGCGTCTCATCCGCATCGGTCAGGAGGATGGGCGCGCAGCACGAAGCGGAGGCCTGCTGCTCGGCGACCGCCCGCGCGGCCGCCGCGTACCTCTCGCGCACCGTCTCGCGGATGTCCGCCGCATCCTCCGTCTGGCTGGCTGAGCAGCCGCAGCTCCCACTCGTGACGCTCTCGCCGCAGCACGCGGCCTTCTCGGAGGGCTCGCAACAGCTCGACTGCGCCTCAGAGCCGCAACACGAGGAGGCGGGCGTGGGCGTGGCGGCGGGGTCAGCGGTCAGCTCAGCCATGCGGTTAGCTCCTTCAGAGCGTCGGCGTTGACGGTGTAGTAGGCCCACTTGTGCCGACGCTCGACCGAGACCACCCCGGCGTCAACGAGCTTGCGCATGTGGTGGGACAGCAGGGACTGCTTGATGTCGAACAGCGCGATGAGTTCGCACTGGCAAACCTCTTCGTCGCTGCGGCGGAGCACGTCCAGGACTTGCACGCGCACGGGTTCGGCCAGCGCCTTGGCGAGAGTCGCAACGCGCTCAGCGTCCAGCGAGGGGTCAAGACCCGCCGACGGGGCGCAACACGCCTCAGCGGGGGGACCAGCGCAGAGAGCGGAAAGCGGAGCGGTCATAACATAATTCGTTGTTGTGATGGTACGGTAGTAGAGTCACAATTCCGTCGGGGAGGCGACTCGGGCGCGGCGGAAGCAGCGCGCGCTGGGCCGAGGCGCGCACGCCCGCCCTCACCCCCCCGCGATCAGCGCCACCCCGACGACCGCTGCGGCGATCCCCACCTCCTGGATCCGCTGCACCCGCTCACCGAGGAGCGACCGCGCCAGCAACACCGTGGCCAGCGGGTAGAGCGAGGCGGCGACGGCGACGATGCTGAGCAGACCGTGGGTGCTGGCCAGCGCGTACAAGCCGACGCCGCACAGATCGAGCACGCCGAGCAGGATCACCGGCGCCATCACGCGCAGGGAACGGGGTATCGGCGGTGGCGCAGGGCTCCTGCGCCACACGACCGCAGCGGCAATGGTGATGGCCGCCACCCCCGCCGTGCGCTCGGCCAGCACCGTCCAGAGAATGTCCGAACGGGCACTCGCGCGGATCCCGACCGCGAAGCTGCCGAACCCGACCGCCGCCGCCAGCGCCAGCAGGATGCTCGCGCGCGTCATCCGAGCCTGGTGCTCGCCCTGGTCGGCTTCACGGGTGGCCAGGATCACTCCCACGCTCGCCGCGACGATCCCCGCGAGCTGGATCGCCGCCGGCCGCTCGCCTCCGGCGATGCCGACGATGACCGGAATGCACACCCCGGTGGCAGCGATCGGCGCGACGATGCTCATCGTCCCGATCGCCAAGGCGCGGTAGAACGCGGCCAGCCCGGCCACGCCGGCGATGCCGGCCGCGGCAGCCGGCAGGAGCTTCACCAGATCCGCGGGCGGCACCGCCCGCACGCCCAGCACGATGACGAGCCCGGCCAGGCTGACGACCTGGCTGACCAGGAGGACAGCTAGCAGCGGCAGGCGACGCGACTGCAGGCCGCCGAGGAAATCAGAGACGCCCCAGCACATCGAGGCGCCCAGCGCGAGACCGAGCGCGAGCACCTACGGGAAACTCGCGCTCGGTCTGCGCGGTGTCAATCTCTTGAGCCGCGGCCGTACATGACCCGGAAGAGGCGGCGCAACAGCATCGTGCGCTTGGCCCGGTAGGGGAACATGAACGGCTCGCGCTTGAGCGCGCGACGGGTGACGAGCAGCGATTGGATCTTCGTGTACTTGCGGATGCCGTTGGCGCCGTGACGCGTACCCAGTCCCGAGGCCTTCCAGCCGCCCATCGGCAGATTCAGCGCCGTGTAGTTGACCTGGGCATCGTTGACGCACACCACCCCGGCATGAATCTGGCGGGCCAGCTCCTCGCCGCGGGTGACGTCGCCGGTCCACACGCTGGCCTGCAGCCCGTAATCGGAGTCGTTGGCCAGGCGGACGCCCTCCTCGACGCTGTTGATCTTCATGATCGGCAGCGTCGGACCGAACGTCTCCTCGCGCATGCAGCGCATGCTGTGATCGACGTCCACCAGCACCGTGGGCTCGAAGAAGCGGCCGGCGCCCTCGCGCCTGTGACCGCCGACGAGGATCTTGGCCCCCTTCTCGACGGCGTCCTTCACGTGCTCATCCACGATGTCGATCTGCGGCGGGAACGTGACCGCCCCGATGTCGACGCTGCCGACGCCCGCCGGCTCGCCCTGGCGCAGGCTCCTGATGTTCTCGGTCACCCGGCTGACGAACTCGTCGTACACAGGCTCCTCGACGTAGGCGCGCTCGACCGAGATGCAGACCTGGCCGCCGTTGTTCATCGAGTAGAACGCAGCGGCGTTGGCGGCCCGCTCGACGTCGGCGTCAGCGCAGACAATCATCGGGTCCTTGCCGCCGAGCTCGAGGTAACAGGGAATGAGGGCGTCGGCCGCGGCCTTCATCACGGCCGTCCCGGTACGGCTCGAGCCCGTGAACATGACCGTGTCGACGAGGCCGATGAGCGCCGCGCCGGTGGAGCCGTCGCCGGTGGCGACCTGGAAGACGTGCTCGGGCAGGCCACACTCGCGCATCATCTGTGCCATCAGCAACGAGCTGAGCGGGGTCACCTCGCTCGGCTTGAGGATCACGCTATTGCCGGCGGCGAGCGCCGGGATGCAGTCGCCAAACGAATTGGCGATCGGGTAGTTCCACGGCCCGATCACCCCGACAAGCCCGACGGGGGCATAGGTGATGATGAGCTTCTTCCCCGCCGCCACCGGGTTGTTCCACGACGGCACCCGCTCGTCGGCGAGGTACTTCGGCGCTTCCTTGGCCCAGAAGCCGAGTGCGCTGACGGTGTACCCGAGGTCGGCCAGCTGCGCGTCCTCATGGGTCTTGCCGCTTTCCGAGACGACGACGTCGATGACGCGGTCGGCGTTGTCGAGCATCCATTTCTGCGCCCGTCGCAGCACCTTGCCGCGCGCCTCGAAGCCTGCCGCGGCCCACGCCGGTTGCGCGGCTCGGCCCTGCAGGGCCAGCGTCGCGAGCTCATCGGCGCCGAGCACCGGAATGGTTCCGATCACCTTGCCGGTGGCCGGATTCTCGACCGAAATGGTGGCCGCTGCCGACCCGCCGTTGGTTCTCCTCGGCGTCTGCTGCTCGACGCTTGCCATGGTCTCTCCTTCGTGCCTTGTTGGAACGCCGCGGCGAAGGCTAGCGGAGGGTTGGCCGGCTGGCCAACCCTCAGACCCGTGCCACGCTCAGGGCCTTCAGGCCCTCGGCGATGCCCTCGGCGATCATGCCGAAGTGACTCTCGTCGGCGGTCAGCGGCGGCGAGACGGCGATGGCGCGTCCGAGCGGCCGGACTAGGACGCCGGCGCCGCGCGCTCCGCTCACCAGCTTGGCGAGCGCTCCCGGGTCCTCGGCAAGCACGTCGGCGCCGAGCTCGACCGCGGCCAACGTGCCGACACCGCCGCGCACCTCGGCCACCGACTCGTGCTCGGCGAGCGGCAGCAGGGCATCGAGCAGCGCCCGCTCGTTCTCGGCACCGCGGGCCACCAATCCGTCGCGTTCAAGCAGATCGATGTTGGCCAACGCCGCCGCGCAGCACGTCGCATGCGCGGCGTAGGTGGGGCCGTGGCGGAAGATCGGACCGCCCGGCTCGCTCCAGAACGGCTCGGCCACGCGCTCGGAGATGACGACGCCACCGAGCGGCAGATAGCCGCTGGTCACGCCCTTGGCGAAGGTGATCATGTCCGGCTCGATGCCCCACCGCTCGGTCCCGAACCACCCGCCGAGCCGGCCGAACCCGCAGATCACCGAGTCGATCACCAGCAGGATGCCGCTCCGTCGGCACAGGTCGGCGACGCCCTCGATGTAGCCGTCGACCGGCGGATACAACCCGCCGGCGCCGATCACGGGCTCGACGAAGATCGCCGCCACGCGGGCGGCGCCGATGCGGTCGACCGCGGCCTGCATCGCCTCGAGCGAATCGTGCGGAACCTGTTCGGAGTCGAGCATCGGCCCGAACCCGATCCGATTCGCCTCGATTCCGCCGATCGAGGTGCCGAAGCCGTGCGTGCCGTGGTAGGCCGAGGTGCGGGTCAGGATCAGCGTGCGGTCGGCGTGGCCCTCCGCGGCCCAGTAGCGCCGTGCGAGCTTGGCGGCGGTGTCGATCGCGTCGCCTCCGCCGGAGACCAGGAAGATCCGGGAGTCCATCGGCGCGCGCTCGGCCAGTGCCTCGGCCAGCTCGAGTGCGGGCGGATTGGCGAAGTCTCCGAACGCGGAGTACGCCTCAAGCTGTGACAGCTGGGCGGTGATGGCCTTGGCGATCTCGCGCCGGCCGTGGCCGACGTTGGCGTACCAGAGACTCGCCGTGGCGTCGAGGTAGCGCCGGCCAGAGTCGTCCCAGACCCAGACGTCCTCGCCGCCCACGATCACCAACTCGTGGCCGCGGACCGCTGCCATGTCGGCAAACGGATGCCAAAGTCGGGTGTCGTCGCTTCCCGCCACGTTTCAGAATGTACCCCCGCGGCGATTGCCAACGCGTCCAAATTTGGAGCGTGGCGATGGCCAGTCGCGCCGATGGTGAGGCCCGGTCGCCGGCGGAGGGTCCTATGCCGGATCGAGCTCGATCGACTCGATCTTCGGCGGGTCCAACGGCCGGTCGCGCCCGTCGGTCGGTAGGCCCTCGATCGCGTCGACCGCCTCCATCCCTGCGGTGACCCGGCCGAACACGGTGTGCTTGCCGTCGAGCCATGCAGCGGCGTCGGTGGTGACGATGAAGAACTGCGAGCCGTTGGTGTTAGGGCCCGCGTTGGCCATCGCCAGCGCGCCCCGCACGATCTTGTTCTGGTTGAACTCGTCCTCGAACGTGTAGCCAGGTCCCCCGGTGCCCGTCCCCTGCGGGCAGCCGCCCTGAATCATGAAGTCGGGGATGACACGGTGGAAGATGATGCCGTCGTAGAAGTTCTCCGAGGAGAGCTTGCGGAAGTTCTCGACCGTCTTGGGTGCGTCCTCGTCGAACAGCTCGAGGTCGATCGTCCCCATGGTGGTGTTCATGCGGGCTGTGGACATGCACCTGAGGCTACTGACGTGCCGGCTCGAGCCGCAGCTCGTGTCCCCGCACGCTGGTGCCGGCAACCTTCTCGACCACGTCGTCGGCCTCCTGCTCGGGGACCTCGACGAAGGCGAAGCGCTCGAGCACCCGGACGTTGCGGACGGCCTCGCCGTCGAGACCTGTCGCCGAGGTGATGGCGTGGATGATGTCGGAGGGCTCGAGCCCGGCCGCGCGGCCACCGGACACGATGAGCTTGCGCGCGGGGCCGTCCCCGTTCGCCGACACGTGCGGCTTGGAGTGCCGGCGGGGCTTCGGCTTGACCGCCGTCGGGGCGACGTGCGCGTCCTCGACCCACGGCGAGAGGGTGACGCCGGCGTGCTTCTCGATCGCGGCGACCTCGCGCTTCTGGCGCGGCTCGTAGAAGGTGATGGCGCGCCCGCTGCGCCCGACCCGCCCCGTGCGCCCGATCCGGTGGACGTAGACGTCGGGTGAGGTGGGGACGTCGAAGTTGATGACGTGGGAGACGCCGGAGATGTCGAGTCCGCGCGAGGCCACGTCTGTGGCCACGAGCAGCGGCAGCCGTCCGTCCTTGAACGAGATCATCACCCCGTCGCGTGACCCCTGGCTCATGTCGCCGTGCAGCGCCTTGACGCCCATTCCGCGGTCGCGCAGCGTCCGGTAGAGCTGGTCGCAGCGGATCTTCGTACGCACGAAGATGATCGCCTGCTCGGGGCGCTCGGCGGCGAGCACCTTGACGAGCTCATCGGCCTTCTCACGCGGCTTGACCTCAAGCGCGAACTGCTCGACGGTGTCGACGGTGAGGGTCGCCGCCTGGACCTTGACGATCTCGGGGTCGTACAGGTACTGGTCGGCGAGCCGGCGGATCTCCGGCGGCATCGTGGCCGAGAACAGCGCCGTCTGCCGGCTCGAGGGCGTGAGCGAGAGGATGCGCTCAACGTCCTCGAGAAAACCGAGATCGAGCATCTCGTCGGCCTCGTCAAGTACGACGTAGCGGCACGAGGTGAGCATCAGCGAGTGCCGGGAGATGAGGTCCTTCACCCGGCCGACGGTGCCAACGACGATGTGGCCGCCCGCGCGCAGCTGGGCCTGCTGACCCCGGATCGGGGCGCCGCCGAACACCGCCACGACGTCGACGCCCTTGCGCTTGCCGTAGGCGCGCAACGCCTGGGTGACCTGGATGCACAGCTCGCGCGTCGGGGTGAGCACGATCGCCTGCACCTCGTGGTCGGAGGGGTCGACAAACTGGATCATCGGCAGCCCGAAGGCGGCGGTCTTGCCCGAGCCGGTCTGGGCCTGCCCGATGACGTCGAGGCCCTCGAGCAACAGCGGGATCGCCTGCTCCTGGATCGGGCTCGGGGACTCATAGCCGACGTCGTGGAGCGCCTCGAGGAGGTCGGGCGCGAGCCCGAGGTCAGCAAAGCTGGTCATGTCTGCGGTGGACGATAGACGGCGGGGGCCGGTCGCGGGGCGTGGCGCCCGAGCGTGCCGCGGCCCGTGGCGGGCTACTGCCGTGTGCTCGCCGCCCGCCCGCTCGATTGCTTCGGCCCCGAATCTTTCGGTTCCGTACTATTATTGGCAAGCCCATGAGCGGCGCGACCACCGTCAGCCAGGACACCGACCGCATCGACCCCTTCGTGTGGCGCATCAGCGCCGTCGTGATCGTCGGCTCGATCATGTCGATCCTCGACACGACGATCGTCAACGTCGCGCTGGCCACGCTGGGCCGCGAGCTGCACTCGACGATCGCCCAGATCCAGTGGGTGGTGACCGGCTACATGCTCGCCCTGGCTGCGGTCATCCCGGTGAGCGGCTGGGCGGCGCGGCGGTTCGGCGCCAAACGGGTCTACATCGTCTCGGTGATCCTGTTCACTGCCGGCTCAGCCCTCTGCGGCCTGGCCACCTCGACGACCGAACTCGTCGTCTTCCGGGTGCTCCAGGGCGTGGGCGGCGGGATGATCCTGCCCATCGGCCAGCTGATGATGGCCGAGGCGGCCGGACCCAAGCGGATGGGTCGCGTGATGGGGATCATTGCGGTCCCGGCGATGCTCGCGCCGATTCTCGGCCCGACGCTCGGCGGCCTGATCCTCGACAACGCGAGCTGGCGGTGGATCTTCTTCCTCAACCTCCCGATCGGGGTCGCCGCCGTGATCGCGGCGATGCGGATCCTCCCGAACGTCAAGGCCACCGTCCGGGACAGCCTCGACGTCGTCGGCCTCGCTCTGATGGCGACCGGCCTACCGCTGCTCACCTACGGCCTGGCCGAGATCGGAACCACCGGCAGCTTCACCGCCACCAGAGTGGTGTTTCCGTGCCTCGGCGGACTGGCGTTGATCACCGCGTTCGTCCTGCACGCCCTGCGAGCGAAGCGACCCCTGCTCGACGTCCGCCTCTATCGCCGCCCCACCTTCTCCTCAGCCTCGGTGGCCATGTTCTGCCTCGCTGCGGCGCTGTTCGGCGGCATGGTGCTGCTGCCGATCTACTGGCAGGAGATCCGCCACGAGAGCGTCCTGCAAACCGGACTGCTGACCGCCCCGCAGGGCCTCGGCGCTGCGCTGGCCATGCCGCTGGCCGGCCGGCTCACCGACCGCCTCGGCGGTGGGCCGCTGGCCCTGTTCGGCGTCGCGCTCACCACGGTCGCCTCGATTCCGTTTGCCCTGATCGGAGCCCACACCTCGATCACCTGGCTAGAGTTCTCGATGTTCGTGCGCGGCATCGGCATCGGCTTCGGCTTCATGCCCGCGATGACCGCGGCCTTCGCCTCGCTCAAGCGCTCCGAGCTCTCGGATGCCACGCCGCAGCTCAACGTGCTGCAGCGCGTCGGCGGGTCGATCGGCACGGCGGTGCTCGCGGTGGTGCTCCAGCGCGCACTGATCGGCGCCCACAGCGTCGCCGATGCGGCGGCGGCCTACGGCACCGCGTTCTGGGCCTCGACCGCCCTCACCGCACTGGCCGTCATCCCCTGCATCATCCTGCTGCGGGCCGAGCGCGCCGCGCGGGCCTCGGCGGCCGCGCCCGCCGAGGACGCCGCCGCTGCCGAGGCGCTGTCGGAGCCGGTGGCGGCATGAGCACCCCGCCCACGACCGAGCTCGACACACAAACCGAGCTCGGTCGCGCGTTCAAGGGCGCCAACGCCGCCGTGCGCCGCCTGCGCGGCCGCGAGCGACGGCGCCCCGGCGAGCTTTCCGACGCCCAGTACAGCCTCCTCTTCAGCCTCCGCGAAAACGAGTCGATGCCCTCCAGTGAGCTCGCGCACGCCGCCGACCTCTCCCCCGCCGCCACCACCGAGATGCTCGACGGCCTCGACAGCGCCGGCCTCGTCCAGCGCGTGCGCTCCGAGCGTGACCGGCGGGTGGTGCGCGTCTCGCTGACCGAGCACGGTCAGGCGCTTGTCGAGGAGCGCCGGGCGCGGTTTGATCCGCGCTGGCGCGCCGCGCTGGACGAGTTCTCCGACGCCGAGCTGCGCGCGGCCACCGCCGTGCTCGAGCGCCTGCGCACGCTGTTCGACGAGATCGCCGAGGACTAACCGCTCAACCGGCCATCGAGGTGCGGCGTGCCCGTCCTGGCGTCACGCACCCCGAACCGGGTCTCCCCGTCCCTGCTCTCCTGGGAGAACTCAACCCGCGCCGGGAGCAGGATCGGCCGTTTGAACGCCACCTCGACGGTGAACGCCGCCGGCAGGCGCGGCTCGAGCGCGGCGAGGCACCGGGCCTTTGTCCACATCCCGTGGGCGATCGCGGCCGGAAAGCCGAACAGCCGCGCGCTCAGCGCGTGAACATGGATCGGGTTTATGTCGCCGGACACCGAGCCGTAGCGGCGGCCGAGGTCGCCGGGGAGCGACCAGGTGGCGCCGGCCGGCAGGTCCTCCGCGGAGGGGACCTCGGGTGAGGGGGCGTCGTCCGCGGCCCCGGGGGCGCCGCGGCGCAGGTTGGTCGAGACCTCCTCCCACACCAGCTCCTCAGCCACGCGAGCCTCGCTGTGGATCGAGAACTGGCTGCCGCGCGGATGGGGCTGCAGCGGCGAGGCCCACACCCGCAGGGACACGCGCTCGTTGCTGCGCAGCGGCCGGTGCCGAACGATCCGGTTGTAGATGTGGACGAGGCCGATGGCCGGAAACGGAAAGCTGCCGTCGGTCATCAGCGCCAGGTGCAGCGGGAAGGCCAGCATGTGCGGGTAGGTCGCCGGCAGCGTGTCGCTGACCCGGAAGCCGCACACCCGGTCATAGGCGGCCAGCCGGTCACGGTCGACCGCGACGTCGGCCAGCTCTAGCGTTAGCTCGGGCACGTCGTGGCCGCCGCCGCCGACCCCCGGCAGGTGCGAGGCGCCGGGGATCATCGCGGCACCGGCGCGGGCGAACAGCGGCAGCATGCCGGGTGAGGAGCGCAGCTCGCGAACCTCCATGGCTAGGCCCCCAGCAGGCTCTGGCCGCAGACGCGGACGACGTTGCCGAGCACGCCCGAGGACCCTGGACTCGCGTACCAGGCGATCGTCTCGGCGACGTCCACCGGCAGCCCGCCCTGGGCCAGGCTGTTCATCCGCCGACCGACCTCGCGGGTGGCAATCGGCATCGCCGCGGTCATCTGCGTCTCGATGAAGCCGGGCGCGACCGCGTTGATCGTGACCCCCCGCTCGGCCACCGCCGGCGCCCACGCCTCGATCACGCCGATCACCCCGGCCTTCGAGGTCGCGTAGTTGGTCTGTCCGGCGTTGCCTGCGATGCCGCTGATCGAGGAAACGCAGACGATCCGCCCGTTCTCCCGGATCACGTTGCGCTGGAACAGCTCACGGTCGATGCGCTGCGGCGCGATGAGGTTAACCCCGAGCACGCCGTCCCACTGTTGCGCAGTCATCCGCCCGAGGGTCTTGTCCCGGGTGATGCCGGCGTTGTGAATGACGATGTCGACGCCGCCAGTTTGCTCCTGCAGGTGGGAGGCGATGTCGGCGGGCGCGGCCTCGTCGGTGACGTCGGCAATCAACGAGGAGCCGCCGATCCGCCCGGTGACGACCTCGAGGTCCGAGGCCAGGGCCGGAATGTCGAGCCCGACCACGTGCGCGCCGTCGCGGGCCAAAACCTCGACGATCGCCTCGCCGATCCCACGCGAGGCGCCGGTGACGAGCGCCACCTTGCCGCTCAGCGGACGGTCGGGATCGAACTCCTCCACATCCGGACCGGAGGCGCTGATCCGCACGACCTGCCCGGAGACGTACGCCGACTTGGGCGAGAGGAAGAAGCGCAGCGTCGACTCGATACGCCGCTCCGCCTCGGGCGCGACGTAGACCAGCTGGGCCGTGGCGCCCTCGCGCAGTTCCTTGCCGATCGCGCGCACCAGCCCCTCGAGCGCCCGCTGGGCGATGGCCGCCGGCGGCGCCGCGCAGTCCTCGGGGGGGGTGGCCAGGATGATCACGCGTCCGCAGCGCCGCACCCGCCGGATCGTGGGATGGAGGAACTCGAACGCCTCGCGCAGCTGCTCACTCGAGTCGATCCCGGTGGCGTCGAGGACGAGCGCCTTGAACGTGTCCTCGGGCGGCGCCGCCTCGGCGTTGAACAGCTTGGCGTCGAGCCCGGCGTCCGCGGCCGCGGTGCGGACCTGCTGGTCCATCGGGGTGTGGACCTCGGCTCGGGTCGCCACGAGGACCCTGGTCACCTCGGAGGCGAGCCGGCCACCGGCGGCGGCCCCGAAGAGCACCGGGCCCGAGATCACTGGCTGACCGGACTCGTAGCGCTCGAGCCGCACCGGCTGCGGGAGCCCGACCTGCTTGGAGACGATCTGCCCGATCGGAGTGCTGATGAGCTGCTGGTAGCGGTCGGTCATCTATGCCGCCTCCATGATCGCGGTGACACCGAGGCCGCCGGCGGCGCAGATCGAGATGAGGCCCCGGCCACTGCCCTTCCGGGCGAGCATCTTGGCCAGGTTGGCGACGATGCGCCCGCCGGTGGCCCCGAACGGATGGCCAGCGCCGAGCGAGCCGCCGTGGACGTTGAGCCGGTCCCGATCGATGGAACCGAGCGGCTCCTCGAGGCCGAGGCGCTCGCGGCAGAAGACCGGGTCCTCCCAGGCCTTCAGGGTGCACAGCACCTGGGCCGCGAAGGCCTCGTGGATCTCGCAGAAGTCGAACTCCTGCAGGCTCAGCCCGGCCCGCTCGAGCATCTTCGGCATCGCGTAGGCCGGCGCCATCAGCAGCCCCTCGCGCTTGTGCACGTAGTCGACGGCGGCGGTCTGGGCCTCGGTGATGTAGGCCTGGACGGGGATGCCGTGGCCGGCTGCCCACTCCTCGCTGGCCAGCAGTACCGCCGAGGACCCGTCGCTCAGCGGCGTCGAGTTGCCCGCGGTCATCGTGCCCTCGTCTCCGCCGAACACGGGGCGCAGCTTGGCCAGCTTCTCGAGGCTCGAGTCCGGCCGCAGGTTCTGATCGCGCTCGAGGCCGAGGAACGGGATCACGAGGTCGTCGAGAAAGCCCGTGTCGTAGGCGGCGGCGAGGTTGTGGTGGCTGCGCACGGCGAGCTCGTCCTGCTCCTCGCGCGCGATGCCCCACTCGCGGGCGGTGATCGCCGCGTGCTCGCCCATCGAGAGTCCGGTGCGCGGCTCCTCGTTGCGGGGAATCGCCGGGACGATCTGCTGCGGGCGGATCTTGGCCAGCGCGCGGAGCCTGGCGGTGTTGCTCTTCGCCCGGTTGGCCTCGAGCAGTACGTTGCGGAGATCCTCATTGACCGCGATCGGCGCATCTGAGGTGGTGTCGACGCCGCCGGCCACGCCGGCATCGATCTGGCCGAGCGCGATCTTGTTGGCCACGAGGATCATCGCCTCGAGACCCGTGGCGCAGGCCTGCTGGACGTCGTAGGCGGGCGTCTCGGGCGCCAGCCGCGAGCCGAGCACGCACTCGCGGGTGAGGCTGAAGTCGCGGCTGTGCTTGAGCACAGCGCCCGCGGCGACCTCGCCCAGGGTCTCGTCCTCAAGCCCAAACGCGTCGACGAGGGCGTCGAGGGACGCGGTGAGCATGTCCTGATTGGACGCCCGCGCGTATGGTCCGTCCTGCCGCGCGAAGGGAATCCGGACGCCGCCGAGTACGGCGACCCGGCAGCTGCTCGAGTTCATCTGACGTTCTCCTGGATTCGCGCTACTACAGCGCTGTAGCTTACTCGCCGGACCCGGTGGCGGTCGTCAGGGCGCCGCCCGCGGTGGCCCGGCGCACCAGCGCCGGCGCGAGCATCCGCAGCGCCGCGGCGAGGCCGTAGGGCCGCGGCACATAGCGCTCGGCCTTGGCTCCCGGTCCGACTTCCACAATCGCCTCGGCGACCCGTTCCGGCGTGGAGACGATCCACCGCGTGGCCGGGTTGGCCAGCAACTCGGCGGCCGGGAAACCCTCGGTCCTGATGAAGCCCGGGAGGACGAGGCCGACATGCACCCCGCGGGGGCGCTCCTCGCCGTGGAGCGCATCGCTCCAGCCGATCAGCGCGAACTTGCTCGCCGAGTACGCGCCCGACTTCGGTCGCGCGACCCGACCCGCGGTGCTGGCCACGTTGACGATCGATACCGGCGTCTCGGCGGCTCGGCGGCTCGCCGTCCCGGCTCGCTGTCCGGCGGCTGCCAAGTCGGCCTGCTCGCCCGCCCGCGTTGTGGCGGTCTCTCTCAGCAGCGGCAGCAGGGCCTCGGTCAGGCGCACCGGCGCCTCGAAGTTGAGCTTCATGTGCCGCTCGATGCCGGCCCAGCCGGTGTCGCCGAACTCGCCCCGCCAGGCGGCGCCGGCATTGTTGACCAGGAGGTTGAGCTGCCCGTGTTCCCGCGCGACCACCTCACGCACCCGTTCCGGCGCGTCCGGGTCGGTGAGATCGGTGGCGATCACGGTGGCGCCACCGAGCTTTTGGGCCAGGTCGCTCAGACGCTGCTCGCGCCGGGCGACCAGGATCAGCTCCGCGCCGGGCTCACGGGCCAGCCGGCGGGCGGCGGCCTCGCCGATGCCGGCGGAGGCTCCGGTGATCAGGGCGACGAATCGGGTGCTCACGCGCGGGCAAGCGTACCTGGGATCGCGTTGGCCGACCTTGAGCAACAGCCTGCTGGCTCTGATCACCGTCCCCTTCTTCACCGGCGCGATCGGCTATGTGACGAACTGGGCGGGCGTGCTGATGCTCTTCTACCCCGTCCACGTCCGCGGGGTGCGGGCGCCGCCAAGCGGCTATCCGGTGCCGGCGTCGAAGATGGCGTTCGACTCGTGACCGTCGAACCTGACGCTCTGTCCGAGCGGCATCCACCGCCGCACGATCACGCAGTAAGTGCGCGGCCGCACGGCACTGTTGACACAGATGCGGTACATGCTCCGGGGCTGAATCACCACGGTGTCAACGGTGGTGAGGTTGCGGCGGTACTCCGCGGGCGCACGGTCGCCGATGTACGCCTGCGCCCGCACGATCGCGTCCCACATCGCCTGCTGCTCGGCGACCACCGTCGGGTGATGGACCAGGCCGGCGATGAGCAACACCATCGAGACCGCGGCGACGGCGACGGTCCCGCCGTAATCGCGGGCCACGATTTGCGGGAGGTCGGGGCGACGCTGCCGCAGCAGGTAGCCGATCGGGCGGCTGAGCAGGATCACGACGGCGACGTTGAGGAAGCCACCCAGCAACGCCGCGCCGACCACGGTCTGCGTCTCCCCGGCGGGCGGCAGCGTGTGACCGATCGCGGCGTCGAACACGATCGCGGCGATGAACGCGGGCCACAGCCAGGCGCCGCGACGCCGCCAGCGCATGCGGGCGAGCGAACCACGATCCATGGCAAACAGATTAGAGGCGCGGCACAGCCCCACCTCCCCGGCCCAGCCGCCGGGAGGAGTAAGCTCGGCCCCCGATTGAGTGGCCTCACCGGAGATCCCGGGCAGGCTTCTGAACACTGGGCTGGGCGGAGATCCCGGACCGGCCCGCGGAGGAAAGGGATTACATAGATGGCGACTGACACGGCCCCGCCCGCCGCGCGCAGCGACACCCCGATTGCGGCGCATCTCGACCTCGAGGACCGCATCTGGCTGCTACGGGCGATGCTCATGATGCGCGGACTCGAGGAACGGGCGATGAGCCTGTACCGCCAGGGCAAGGTCCCTGGCTCCTTCTACGACGGTTACGGCCAGGAGGCCGTCTCCGCCGGGGCGGCATTTGCCATGGCCCCGGAGGACCGGCTGTGCATCCTGCACCGGGACCTCGCCGCGCACGTGATCCGCGGCGTCACCCCGGCCCGGATCCTAGCCCAGTACCTGGGCCGCGACGCCGGTGTCACGCGCGGTCGCGACGGCAACGTCCACTTCGGCGACCGCGAGCTCGGTTGCGTCGGGATGGTCTCGATGCTCCCCGACATGATGCTCGTGGCCACCGGCATGGCGATGGCGTTCAAGCTGCGGGGCGAGCGTCGGTGCGCGATCACCTGGTTCGGTGATGGTTCGACCTCGCGCGGGGACTTTCACGAGGCGATGAACTGGGCCGGCGTCCAGCGGCTGCCGGTCATCTTCGTGCTCGAGAACAACCAGTACGCCTACTCGACCCCGCTGGACAAGCAGTTCGCCGTTGACCCGGTGCAACGAGCGGCGGCGTACGGGTTCGTCGGCGTGACCGTCGATGGCAACGATGCCGAGGCCATGTTCGCGGCCACCGCCGCCGCCCGGGCCCGTGCTCTCGCCGGCGAGGGGCCGACGCTGATCGAGGCGGTGACGATGCGGATGCACGGCCACGCCGCCCACGACGACATGAAGTACGTGCCGGCCAAGCTCGTCGAGGAGTGGAAGCAGCGCGACCCGGTCGAGCGCCAGGAGGTGCGCCTGCGCGAGCTCGGCGTCGACGTCGACGCCCTGCGGGCGGAGATCGCCACCGAGATCGACGCGGCCACCGACGAAGCGCTCGCGTCGCCGATGCCCGATCCCGCGACCGCCACCGACGGCGTGTTCTGCGACGGGGAGGCCGAGCCACTCGGCGACGGTGTTGCGCGCTGGAGCGGATTCCGTGAGGGGGCCGGGCGATGAGCACGATGACCTACCTGCAGGCGATCTCCGCCGGCCTGCGCGACGAACTGCGCAGCGATGAGCGGGTGCTCATGATGGGCGAGGACATCGGCGTGTTCGGCGGAGCCTTCAAGGTGACCGACGGCTTCGTCGAGGAGTTCGGCACCGACCGGGTGATGGACACGCCGCTGGCCGAGTCGGCGATCGTCGGTTGTGCCGTCGGCGCCGCCGTGGTCGGGTTGCGGCCGGTGTGTGAGATGCAGTTCGCCGACTTCATCTCCTGCGGCTTCGATCAGCTGGTCAACGTCGCCGGGAAGATGCACTACCGCCAGGGCCTGGCCGTCCCGATCACCGTGCGGTTGCCCTCGGGCGGCGGCTTCTCCGGCGGCCCGTTCCACTCCCAGAACCCGGAGGCGCTGTTCATGCACTCGCCGGGCATCAAGGTGGTGGCGCCGGCGACGGCGGAGGACGCCAAGGGCCTGCTGCACGCCGCCATCCACGATCCCAACCCGGTGTGCTTCATGGAGCACAAGCACCTGTACCGCCGGGTCAAGGGCGAGGTGCCCGACGGCATCTTCGAGACGCCGTTCCGGGCGCGCGTCGCCCGGCCCGGCAGCGACCTGGTGGTGATCGCCTACGGCGCCATGGTGCACGTCGCCCTCGAGGCCACCGATGATCTCGACGGCGCGTCGGTCGAGGTGCTCGACCTGCGTTCGCTGGTGCCGCTCGACGACGAGGCGGTCCTCGACTCGGTGGCGCGCTGCTCGAAGGTGGTGGTCCTCGACGAGGCCAACTCGACCTGCGCCGCCGGGGCCGAGGTGTCGGCGCTGATCGCCGAGCGCGGCTTCGAGGACCTCGACGGCCCGGTGCTGCGAATCGCCACCCCCGACGTCCCGATCCCGTTCTCTCCCCTGCTCGAGCAGGCTGTCCTGCCCGGCGTCGAGCGTGTGAAGGAGGCTTGCCGTGAGCTCCTCGCCTACTGAGGCAGCCACACTGATCGACGTGACGATGCCCCAGATGGGGGTGTCGGTGGCCGAGGGCACGATCGTCGAATGGCGGGTTGAGGTCGGAGACCGCGTGAAGGCCGACGAAGCGGTCTGCGAGATCTCCACTGACAAGATCGACACCGAGGTCCCGGCCCCCGCCGCCGGCGTGATCGCCGAGATCCTCGTCTCCGTCGGGAACACCGTGCCGGTGGGGACGGTGCTCGCGCGGATGGTCGGTGCCGAGCGGCCAGCTCGGTCTCGCCACGGCCGCTATTCCCCGGTCGTGCAGCGGATCGCCGCCGAGCACGACATCGACCTCTCCCAGGTCCCGGGTACCGGGCGGGACGGTCGTGTGCGCAAGCAGGACGTGCTCGCGTTTGCCGAGGGCAACGGCAACCGCGCCGCCGAGGCGGCGGCCGAGCCGCCGCTGCACATCGAGAGCCCGTACCGGCCGGAGCCGGTGGCACCGGCGCCGTCGGGCGGGGCGGTCGGCGCGGTGGCTGGGACCGGCGCAGGCGGCGCCGCGGGTGGCCAGCTCTCCCGGATTCGGCGCCAGATCGGCGAGCACATGAAGCGCTCGCTCGACACCGCCGCGACGTGCACCACCTGGATCGAGGTCGATATGAGCCGCGTGGAGCGGGAGCGGGCGCACCTGGGGGTGACGGCGCTGGCCTTTGTCGCTCGCGCCTGCATCGCCGCCCTGCGCGAGTTCCCCGCGCTCAACGCGTCGCTTGAGGACGAGCGCTACACCCGCCACAGCGACGTCAACCTCGGGATCGCAGTGTCGCTCGGCGAGGACGGGCTGATCGTGCCGGTCATCCACCGCGCCCACGAGCTCTCCGAGGAGGGACTCGCGGCGCGGGTCAAGGATCTCGCCCGGCGGGCGCGCTCCCGCGAGCTGTCCCCGGACGAGGTCCGGGGCGGCACGTTCACCATCACCAACCCGGGCCAGTACGGCTCGATCATGGCCACGCCGATCATCAACCAGCCGCAGGTAGCGATCCTCGACCTCGAGGCCGTGGTCAAGCGGCCCGTGGTGATGAGCGACGCCGACGGCAACGACGTGATCGCGATCCGGCCGATGACGATCCTCGGGCTGAGCTGGGATCACCGCGCGCTCGACGGCGCCCTGTCGGCTCAGTTCCTGGCCGCGGTCAAGCGGCACCTGGAGTCGCCCTAGGATGAAGACATGAGTCATCCCGAGCTGTGGGTGTGCCATCTCGGCACGCTCGACCATCGCGAGGCGCTCGGCCTGCAGGAACGCGTGCGGGCCGCGCGCCAGCGAGAGGCGATCCCCGATGTGCTGCTCACCCTGCAGCACTGGCCGGTGTACACGCGCGGGAGGCGCTCGAGCGCGGGCGAGCTCCCGATGGGCGAGGACTGGTACTGGATGCAGGGGATCGAGATCGTCGAGACCGACCGCGGCGGCAAGATCACCTATCACGGCCCCGGGCAGCTCGTCGGCTACCCGATCGTCGCGGTGACCGACGTCGTGGCCTACGTGCGCACCCTCGAACAGGCGCTGGTCGCCGCGCTCGCCGAGGAGGGGGTGCAGGCGCGGGCGCGCTTCGACGACGGCCCTGACTTCACCGGCGTGTGGGTGCAGGAGCGCAAGATCGCGTCGATCGGCGTCCACGTCCAGCGCGGGGTCACCACCCACGGCTTCGCCGTCAACGTGGAGAACGACCTCCAGCCGTTCTCGTGGATCGTGCCATGCGGCCTCGACGGCGTGCGGATGACCTCGCTGATCAAGGAGACCGGGCGGGCCGCCGGCCAGCTTCCCTGCTTCCGTAAGCGCGCGGCGTGGCAGCTGGCGCAGGCGCTTGGGCGCCGGCAACGGCTCGTCAGCCGCGAGCGGCTCGAGCGGGCTGTTGCGCTCGAGTCCGCCGGGGTCGCCACTCCGGTTGAGTCCGCCGGGGTCACTGCGCCAGCAACGCTCTCATCATCTGCTCGACGCGGGCCGGTTCCTGCCTCAGCTGGCGCCAGGTGACGCGCACGACCCGCCAACCGCAGAGGGTGAGCCGCTGGTCGGTGCGGCGGTTGTGCTCGAACGCGTGCCGCGTGTCGTGGGTGCGCAGTCCGTCGGTTTCGATGATCAGGCGCTGTGCGCGCCAGACGAAGTCGGCACAGACCGCCGGCTCACTATCGGGCAGCACCACCCACGCGTTGACCTCGGGCACCGGGAGGCCGGCCCTCCTGATCAGCGCCAGGAAGCGTTCCTCGAGCTCGCTGCGGGTCGTCGTGGCGGGCTGATGAGCGGTCAGCAGCTCCCCAAGCCGGCGCGCGCCGCGACGGCCTGGGTTGCGTCGCAGCTGCTCGTGAAGTGCCGTGAGGTCGAACAGTTCGAGGATCTCGGCCTGGTCGACTGCTCTTTCTAGCCCCCGGCGATCGAGCACCCCGGCGAGATCCAGCAGCGTCCGTGCCGCTGTCGTGCACCGGATACCGCGGATCACCGTCACATCCGCGTCGCTGAGGGTCACCGAGCGATGGATCTCGATCCCGGAGATCTGCCGCCGCGACCGGCCGGGCACCAAGACCTCGACCCGCGGGCGATCGCTGCTCCGCACCGCCAGCCACGCCCCCGCCGAGCGATGCGACAAGGCGGCTTCCGGGCCGGCGGCCAGCACCGCCGCCGAGAACCGCCCCTCTCGCCGCAGTAGCTCCGGCGGGATGACGGAGTAGACGCCTCGGTGGACCCGATACAGATGCCCGCGGGCGGCACGGCTCCGGACTGTCGACGCGGCCCACCCCAGCCCGAGCAGCTGATCGAGCGCCACCACCCCATGCTGAGCGACAGCAAGCGCGGTCACCCCTTCCTTCACGCCAGCCCGGGCGGCTAACGCCAACATACGCGTCGTTTCCCGCCTACCCTTGGACATCCGGCGATCGTGACCGAGAAATCGTCACCTGTGGGTGGCGCCCTGTGCCAACACTGTGACGACTGCGCGGGGCGGGTGACCCGAACGCGTGGGCGGGCCAGCCGCTTGCCCCCGCCCGCTAGCCTCTAGGTAGCTATGAGCGCTACGCGATCACGCTCCAATCCAGGCGGCATCGCTGACGTCCTCACCGTGCTCGGCGCGCAGGAGGTGCAGCCGCACCGCGGCCGTAAGCCGCCGTGGTTCAAGGTGCCGGCGCCAGGTGGCCCGCGCTATCGCGAGCTGCAGACGCTGATCGACACCGAGCAACTGCACACGGTCTGCCAGGAGGCCGCGTGCCCCAACATCGGCGAATGCTGGCAACGCGGGACCGCGACGTTCATGATCCTCGGTGACACCTGCACCCGACGCTGTGGCTTCTGCAACGTCAAGACCGGCAAGCCGACGTGGAACGATCCGCTCGAGCCGGCCCGGGTGGCCCGCAGCGTGGCCCGCATGGGGCTGCGACACGCAGTCATCACCAGCGTCGATCGCGACGACCTTCCCGACCTCGGCTCCAGCGCCTTCGTCGGCGTTATCCGCCAGATCCGCCGGCAGGCCCCGCGCTGCAAGGTCGAGGTGCTGACCCCGGACTTCCGCGGCGAGGAGATGCCGCTGGCCAAGGTGATCGCCGAGCGGCCCGACGTCTTCAATCACAACGTCGAGGTGGTCCCGCGTCTGTATCCCGTCGCCCGGCGTGGCTCCAAGTGGGAGCGGTCCTGCCGGGTGCTGCGCAACGCCAAGGAGATCAGCGGCGGTGAGGTGACGACGAAGTCTGGGCTGATGGTCGGGCTGGGAGAGACCTTCGAGGAGATGGTCGACGCGCTCGGAACCCTGCGCGAGCACCATGTTCAGGTGCTCACCGTCGGACAATACCTGCGCCCGACCGAGCAGCACCTGCCGATCGTTCGCTACTGGCACCCCGACGAGTTCAAGCTGCTCGAGGAGACGGCCTGCGCGATGGGGTTCGAGCACGTCGCCGCAGGCCCGCTCGTGCGCAGCAGCTATCACGCCGATCAGCACGTGCCGCAGCGCGAGCCGGGCACGGGACCGCTGGCGGAGGCGAAGGCGATATGACCCGCCGGCGGCTCGCGTTCCTGCTCGCCGCCGCGGTCGTGCTTGCGCTCGCCCTGATCGCCGCCCCGGCTGCGCTGGCCGCCGCCGGTGGTGGCTCGTCCGGATTGGGGCGGTGGCGGCGGCGGTGGCGGCGGTGGCCGTGGCGGCGGCGCCGGCCTCTTCATCCTCATCGAGATCCTGTTCCGTATCGCGCTCCTGGGTCACGGTCTCGGGCTGCTGGTGCTGGTCGGCGTGGTCATCGTCTACCTGATCATCACCCGCTTGGCGCCGAGAACCCAGGCCGCCTGGCGAGAGCGTGAGAACACCGGCCGAGCCGCTCGCCGGCGGGTGGCCGCCCGGGAGCGCCGGGTCGAGCTTGCCGCCGCCGAGGCGGCCGAGGAGGATCCGGCTTTCGCACCCGACAGCGTCCGCCCGGCGGCTGTCCAGCTGTTCACCGACGTGCAGTCGGCCTGGGATGCCAATGACCGCGTCCGGCTTCGCGCGCTCGTGGCCCCCAGCTTGCTCGCCGAGTGGGAGCGCCGGCTTGATGACTTCGCCCGCCGCGGCTGGCGCAACCGCGTGGCTCTGATCGAGCCGCCGAAGGTTGAGTACGTGTCGCTCACCCACCGGGATGACAGCGAGACCGACCGTGTGGTGGTGCGCATCGAGGCGCGGATGCGGGACTACGTCGAGGACGCCTACGGGACGCGAATCAAGCGCGCCGGACGCTTCACCGAGACGGTTAGGGTGCGCGAGTTCTGGACGCTTGGGCGCCGCGGCGGCCACTGGATCCTGCTCTCGATTGAGCAGGGAGCCGAAGGGGCCCATGCGTTGCAGAACGAGCTGATCGCGACGCCGTGGTCAGACGAGACCGCCATGCGCGATGAGGCGCTCGTGCAGGGGGCGGTGGCGGACGCGGTGCCTGAAGGCGTGAGCATCGCCGAGGTCGCCGATCTCGACTTCTCCGGCGACGCCCGGGCCGCGGCCCTCGACCTGAGCCTCGCCGACGGGCGCTTCTCGCCCGATGTGCTCGAGATCGCCGCGCGGCGGGCCGTCGCCGCCTGGGCTGAGGCGATCGACGGCGCCGACGATGCCCTGCTGGCGCTCGCGCGGCCGGCTGCCGCCCGTGAGATGCTCCATCCCGGCGACCCGACCAAGCGCACGCGTCTGGTCGTCCGCGGGCCGACGGTGCGGCAGATCCGGATCCTCGCCCTCGACGCCGCCGCCACGCCACCGACGATGACCCTCGAGGTCGATCTCGAGGGGCGCCGCTACCTCGAGGATCGCGACACCGCGGCCGTCGTCGCCGGCAACCAGGCACGGGCCACGCGGTTCACCGAAAAGTGGACGCTGGCGCTCGAGGGCGACGCCGCGCAGCCGTGGAGGATCGCCACCGTCGCCGCCCCGGTGGGCCAGCCCTAGCTCGCCCCGGCGGGCCGGCTCCGGCCGACGCGCTCGCCGTGCCCTCTCGCGGGGGCCCACGCTCTAGCCTGACCCCGCGTGCTCCCGATCAAGGACAACGTCCCGACCGAGCGATTCCCGGTGGTCACCGTCACGTTGATCGCGATCAACGTGATCGTCTACCTGCTGGCCATCAGCCACGGGGGCTCGCTGTTCGGTGGACCAGACACGCAGGAGGTGGTCAAGTACGGCGCCATCCCCTACGCCCTCACCCACCCCGGGTTGCACTGCGGGATCGTCCCGACGCTGTCGGGCGCCGCCGTCGCCTGTCAGGGGCAGGTCGGGGTGACCGGTACGCCGGTCGGGGCGATCCCCACCTGGGAAACGGTCTTCACCTCGATGTTCATGCATGGTTCGATCCTGCACCTCGCGGGGAACATGTTGTTCCTGTGGATCTTCGGCAACAACGTCGAGGACGCGATGGGACCGGTCAAGTTCATCGCCTTCTACCTGCTCGGCGGGATCGCGGCACTGGCGCTGCAGGTGGCCATCGACCCCAACTCGACGGCGCCAACGATTGGCGCGTCGGGAGCGATCGCCGGCGTGCTCGGCGGCTACATCATCCTGTTCCCGCGGGCGCGGGTGCTGACGTTCGTGTTCCTCATCCTGTTCTTCACGGTGATCGAGCTACCGGCCCTCGTGCTGCTGATCATCTGGTTCGCCGAGCAGGCCGCGTTCGGGGCGGCCAACCTGACCAACCCGGCGGGCGGAGGCGGCGGGGTGGCCTACTTTGCTCACGTCGGCGGCTTCATCTTCGGCGTCCTGACCATCCGCCTGCTGGCGCGGCGACGGCGAGTGGTCCCGCCGCCAACGCCGGCGTTCTAAGCGCGTGCGCCTGGTCGTCCTTGCGATCGCGCTGTTGTTCATCGCCGCCCTTGGGGCGCTGACGGTGCTCGACTTTGTCCACTACGGAGTCACGGTGATCGGCGTGCTTGCGGTGTTCGTGCTGGTGTTGTTCGCGGTTGGCATAGTGGGGGCCTTGCGGGAACCTCCACAGCAGTGAGCCAGCGCAGCGTGCTCCAAGAAGGCCGCCCGAGGCGGCCGCGGCGCGAGGCCGAACACCGCCGGCTCGTCCGCCGGCGACGACTGCGCCTAGCCCTGGCCGTGGCGGTCGGCCTCGTCGCGCTCCTCGTGTTCATGGCCTCCAGCTCATCGCAGTCGGGGCGACCGCGGGCCGAGCACCGCGCCGCAAAGACCGCACGGCTGGCGCCCCGCGCCTCGGGGCACCCTCTGACCCGCTATGGCCGGACCGACGCCGCGGTCATGCTCCAGGCGCGGCTGAAGCTCCCGGTCGGCAGCGCGATGCTGTTCGACGTTCAAAGTGGCCGGGTGCTGTGGGCTCGCGACGCGGGTGCGCGACTGCCGATCGCCAGCCTGACCAAGATGATGACCGCGCTCGTCGTCGTCGCGCACGAGCCGCCGCAGGCGCCGGTGATGATCACGCGCACCGCCCTCACGTACTCGGGTTCCGGCGTGGGGCTGCTGCCGCTCGGCAAGCGTGTCCCGGTGGAGACGCTGCTCTACGGGCTGATGCTCCCCTCCGGCAACGACGCAGCCATTGCCCTCGCCGAGAAGGTGGCCGGCAGCCAGACCGGCTTTGTCGCGATGATGAATCAGCGCGCCGCGAGCCTTGGGCTGCGCTGCACGCACTACACCAGTGTCTCGGGGATCCTCGACCGGGGCAACTACTCGTGCGCAGCCGACCTCGCCGTGGTGGCCGATGCGGTGCTCGAGCAGCCGCGGCTGGCCCGGATCGTGGCCAGCTCGAGCGCGGTGCTGTCGCTGCCGATCAAGGGCGGGAAGCTCTTCCTGTACAACAACAATCCGCTCCTGCGCCTCGGCTACCCGGGCACCGACGGCGTCAAGACCGGCTATACGGTGGCCGCCGGGCCATGTCTCGTGGCCACTGCGCGGCGGGGTCGGCGCTGGCTTGGCGTGATCCTGCTCCACTCGGCCGACGCGCCCGATCAGGCCAGGCAGCTGCTCGATCTCGGCTTCCGCGCGCGGGCGATCTGAGCTGCTCCGACGCCCAGGTGCGGCGGGCGAGCGGCCGCGCTCAGCTGCCGATGGCCATGCCGGTACGTAGGCGGCCGCGCGGCGAGCCGGCGAGCAGCCGCCGGGCGGCGATCAGACCGGCCAGAGCGACGACGAAGCAGGTGAACGCCCCGACGCCGAGGCCCGCGCGGGCGCCGAACGCTTCCACGACCACGCCGATCACCGGCCCCCCGATCGGTGTCGAGCCCTGGAAGGCCACGAACCACAACGCCATCACCCGACCGCGCATCGACGGGTCGGAGGTGAGCTGGAGAGTCGAGTTGCCGGTCGACATGAAGGCGATGCTGGTCCCGCCGACCAGGCCCAGGGCGAGCATCTCCACCGGCAGGCTCGGCGCGAGGGTGGCCGCCGTCATGGTCAGGCCGAAGGCGCCGGCGGCAAGCACCAGCGGCCCGAGCCCGGTGCGCCCACGGTAGGCGACGAGCAGGCCGCCGACCACGGCGCCGACGCCCATTGCTGCCGTCATCACACCGTAGCCTCCGGCGCCGACGCCGAGGCCCCGGCTCGCCATCACCGGCAGTGAGACCTGGAACTCGTACGTGAGGCAGCCGACGGCGCCCATCATCAGCAGGGGAATCGCCAGCTCTGGGGTGCGGCCGACGTAGCGGAGCCCCTCCCGCAGCTGTCCCCGGGCGCGGGGGGCCGGGTCGGTCGGGCGGAGCGCCGAACGGTCCATCGTGGCCAGCGAGGCGACCACGGCCACGAAGCTGCCGGCGTTGAGCAGGAAGCAGACTCCGGTGCCGACGGTGGCGATCATCACGCCGGCGACCGCAGGGCCGATCGTGCGCGCTACGTTGACCAGCACCGAGTTGAGGCTGACGGCGTTGCGCAGGTGCTCGGGGCCGACCATCTCGAGCATGAACGACTGACGGGAGGGATTCTCGAAGGCGTTGTTGAGCCCGAGCAGAACCGCCAGCACGCCGATCTCCCACACCCGGACGACGCCGGTCACGGTGAGCAGGCCGAGGATCAGCGCCTGCGCACCCATCGCGCTCTGCAGCGCGATCATCAGCCGGCGCTTGTCGACCCGGTCGGCGATCACGCCGCCGTAAGGTGCGAGCAGCAGCACCGGGATCGTCTGCAGCGCCACGATCACCCCGAGCGCGGCGGCGGAGTGGGTCAGCGTCAGGACCAGCCACGACTGCGCGGTCATCTGCATCCAGGTGCCGGTCAGGGAGATCGCCTGGCCGCTGACATACCGGCGGTAGTTCGGGACCGCGAGGGCCGCGAAGGTGCTGGCGCCGATGCGCTTGACCCGGGTCACCGGTGAGGCCCCTGCAGCTGCTCGGCGAGCGCCTCGAGCGCGGGCAGCGCCTCCTGCAGCCGGGCGACGTCACCGTCGGCGAGCTCCTGCAGAGCGAGGTTCACCGCGTCGGTGCGCTCGCGGCGCATGCGCTCGGCCAGCCGCCGTCCCGCCGGCGTGGCCTTGACCCAGGCCGACCGCCGATCGCCCTCGTCGCTCACCCGCTCGAGCAGCCCGGCCTCGACGAGGTGGCCGACGATCCGCGAGAGCATTGTGGGGTTGATCCCCTCCACCGCGGCCAGCTCGGCGAGTCGCTGCGAACCCTCGCGGACAACATGGAGCAGAACCGACACCCGGGAGGGCGTCAGCCCGGCCGCGACGCCCGCCGTCGTCGGCCTCAACCGCCGCGACAGACGACCGATCACCGCGCGCAGCCGGGCGGCGGTGTCAACGTCGAGCGTCGGGCCGGGAGGTGAGGGCGGAAGTGTGATCGAGTCGCTGTCGAGTAGATACTTGCTTGCTGGCAAGCATTAGTATAGCTGGCGAGTTGCATGGCCCTGGCGGTGGCGTACGATCCCCAACATGGACTCAACGCTCGCAGGGGCGCGGCCACGGTTTGAAGCGCTCGAAGACCATCGCCGGGAGCTGACCGGCTACTGCTACCGGATGCTCGGCTCGCCGTTTGAGGCCGAGGACGCCGTCCAGGAGACGCTGTTGCGCGCCTGGCGGGCGCTCGGCCGCTTCGAGGGCCGCTCGGCTCTGCGCTCGTGGCTGTACCGGATCGCCACCAACGTGTGCATGGACATGCTCGGCGGGCGCCAGCGCCGCGCACTGCCGATGGACTTCGGCCCCGCCTCGGCCCCTGACCCCACGCACCTCAACACCCTGCCCGAATCGACCTGGATCGAGCCGATGCCGAAGGGGATGCTGGACGAGGCCGGCGACCCCGCCGATGTGGCCCAGGCCCGGGAGACGATGAAGCTCGCGTTCCTGGCCGCGCTGCAGCACCTGCCGCCCCGCCAGCGGGCGGCCCTGATCCTGTGCGAGGTCCTGCGCTGGCAGGCCAGCGAGGTCGCCGAGCTGCTCGACACGAGCGTGGCCTCGGTCAACAGCGCGCTGCAGCGGGCTCGGGCGACGCTGAGCGCGAGCGGCGCCAGCACCGAGGATCCGGCGCCACGCCTCGACGCCGAGCAGCAGGAGCTCGTGTCCCGGTACGTCGACGCCTTCGAGCGATACGACATGGATGCGCTGAGCGCTCTGATCCAGGAGGACGCCACCCAGTCGATGCCGCCCTTCGATATGTGGCTCCAGGGTCGTGAGGACATCCTCACCTGGTGGGAGGGTCCGGGCATCGACTGCAAGGGCTCGCGGCTGCTGCCGGTTGAGGTGGCCAATTCTGCGGTCGCGTTCGGGCAGTATCGCGTCAGCAAGTCAGGCGAGGGCCACGATCCGTGGGCGCTTCAGATCCTCGAACTCGGCCCGGGCGGCATCGTCGAGATGACCTTCTTCCTGGACACCGAGCGGCTGTTCCCGCGCGTCGGCCTACCGCTCCATCTCGAGCCGCGCGCCTAGGGCGCGTCCGGGAAGACCTCGGCCAGCCCGGACAGGGCCAGAAGCCCGCGAAGCTCGGGCCCGGCGCCGGCCAACCAGATGCAGCAGCCATAGCGCGAGGCGGCGAGCTGCAGGCGCGCCAGCGCATCGACCGCGACCGCGTCGGCAGCCACACCGGAGACGTCACAGAGGACCGGCCCGGGATGGGTTTCGGTGAGCAGCCGGCAGATGCGAGCGCGCAGGCCGGGAAGGTCGCAGCGCAAGAGCGGAGCGCGGATCGCGAAGCAGCAGGTATCCCCCGTGGGGACGGCCATTGACCTGTGGACGCCCGGACGGGACAAAAATCATCTGGGAGCGATGACTTTCAGTGCCCGGCGCAGTCCCACCGCATACATGAACCGCAGCCGCCGACCAAGGAGGCACCAAGACGTGAGACTCAACCTGCAGCCGCGCTGGATCGCCCTGATCGTCCTCTGCCTGGGATCGCTGATGATCGTCCTCGATACGACGATCGTCAACGTGGCGCTCCCGTCGATCCGCGCCGACCTCGGGTTCTCACCGACGTCCCTGGCCTGGGTGGTCAATGCGTACATGCTGACCTTCGGCGGCTTCCTGCTCCTCGGCGGACGGCTCGGCGACCTGTTCGGCCACCGCCCACTGTTCATCGGCGGGGTGATCCTGTTCACCGCCGCCTCACTCGCCTGCGGACTGTCGGACTCACAGGCGTTGTTGGTCGCGGCCCGCGCCGTCCAGGGGCTCGGTGGCGCCGTCGTCTCGGCCGTGTCGCTGTCGCTGATGATGTCGCTGTTCGTCGAGCCGGCCGAACGTGCCCGCGCGATGGGGGTGTTCGGCTTCGTCGCCGCGGGCGGCGGCAGCATCGGCGTGCTGCTCGGGGGCGTACTGACGGGGCTCCTGAACTGGCACTGGATCTTCCTCGTCAACGTGCCGATCGGCGTGGCGGTGTGCCTGCTCGCGCGGCGTGTGCTCCCAGCCGGGACGCGCGCCGAGGCCCGGCCGCGACTCGACGTGGGCGGCGCCGCGCTGATCACCACCGCCCTGATGCTGGCCGTGTACGCGATCGTCGGCGGCAACCAGGCGGGCTGGACCTCGGCGCGGACCCTCGGGCTGCTGGGCGCCGCGGCAGCACTGCTGGGCGCGTTCGCGGCCCTCGAGGCGCGGATCGACTCGCCGCTGGTCCCGCTCGGGCTGCTGCGCCGGCGCCGACTGGCGGCGTCCAACGTGGTCGGCGTGCTGTGGGCGGCGGCGATGTTCGCCTGGTTCTTCCTCTCGGCGTTGTACCTGCAGCTCGTGCTGGGCTACTCGCCGCTCGAGGTGGGATTGGCCTTCCTGCCGTCGAACCTGATCATGGGAGCGTTCTCGCTCGGGCTGTCGGCCAGGCTCGTGATGCGATTCGGCATCCGGCGGCCACTGTCCGGAGGGCTCGCTCTCGCCGCGCTCGGCCTCGTCCTGCTGGCTCGCGCCCCGGTTCACGGCAGCTTTGCCGCCAACGTGCTGCCGAGCATGATCCTGCTCGGGTTCGGAGCCGGCATGGCGCTCAACCCGATGCTGCTGGCGGCGATGAGCGACGTCGAGCAGCGGGACGCCGGCCTCGCCTCGGGCATTGTCAACACCTCGTTCATGATGGGCGGGGGCCTCGGGCTCGCCGTGCTGGCCAGTGTTGCCGCGTCGCGGACCGGCCAGTTGCTGGCCGGGGGTCACGACCGCGCTGTGGCGCTGACCGGCGGCTATCACGTGGCCTTCATTGCCGGTGCGACCTTCGCCGCCCTGGCCTCGCTGGTGGGGGCGCTGTTCCTCGGTGGCGTCGTCAATCGCGGGCCCGAGATGGAGGGAGCGCGCGAGCCGGCCCGATCGCCGGCGCGGGACGGTGGGCCTGAGTCGGCCCGGTCACCGGAGCCGGCCATGGCCGACGCCGCCTGCTGAGCACCCGCGGCGGCCGACCGCGGTGCCGAGGCTGACCACAGCCTCGCCGAGCACGATTCCGGTCAGACTGGCGGGCGCTCAGCGCACGATCAGCAGCGCGTACATCCCGCGTTGACGATGCTCGGGCAGCGAGCAATAGAGCTCGTAGCGGCCCGGTCGCAGGCGCCAGCTGGCCTGGCTCACGCTGCCTGAGCCGGTGACAGCGGTCCCCTGGATCGCTCCGCTCATGTGACCGTGACGGTCGACGTGGCGCACCCTCAGATCGTGAGCATCCTGACCCCGATTCCACAGCTGCACACTCACCCGGCCGGCGGGCACCGAGCCCCGCGAGGCCCACAGCGACCACTCCTGGGCATATACCAGCATGTGGGCCGCCGGGCGCCCGGACGCCCCCGCCTGCACGATCGGGCTGAGCGCCAGGAGGGCGGCGAGCGCGAGCATCAGCCGGATCGCGCGGGTCACTTCAGCAGCCCGTAGCGGGTGAAGGTGCGGGCCTGGGGGATCGCGGCGGCGGCGTCGTGGCCGAACCATTGCTCGAGCAGCGAGCAGTACACGCCGCGGAAGTCGACGGTCTCACGGAGGTTCCCGTCGCTGTCGAGATTGGACAGCCCGGGCCACTCGCCGATCATCCGCCCGCCGGCCCGTGTCCCGATCAGCATCGACACGCCGGCGGCGCCGTGGTCGGTGCCGGCCGAACCGTTCTCCTGCGCGCGGCGCCCGAACTCCGACCACAGCTGCACGAGGACCCGGTCGGCGATGCCGCGGCGCTCGAGATCGGCCTGGAAGGCGGCGATGGCGTCGGCGATCACCGAGAGCCCGGACTGGAAGGTGGCCGGCTGCGCGGAGTGCGTGTCGAACTGGGTGTCCGAGGTGAGCGCCACGCAGCGCAGCGGCAGGCCGGCGGCGATCATCGCCGCCAGCCCGGCCAGGCGCTGAGGGAAATCGGTGTCGGCGGCCTTGGGGTAGGTGACGGGGCTGCGGTAGGCGGCGTTCCCGTTGCTGTCGCGGAACGGCGCCAGGGCCCGCCTCACGATCCCCACCTCGGAGGCTGCCTCGGCCACCTGGGCGATGGCCGGATCCGCCGCGCGCCGCTGGGCCTCGCCCAGCCCCGAGGCCGCTTCAAGCGTCCAGCTGAAGACCTCGCCCCAGACGCCGTCGAGCCACAGGGAGAAGTCCTCCGGCTTGGAAATCGCGGCGACCGGATTGGTTGCGGTGGCGAGGGTGGGGTTCATCTCGCCGTCCAGCGAGAGCCCCTGCAGCGGATTGGTGGGGCTGCCGACCACGTCGAGATAGCGCCCCAGCCAGCCGGTCACGAGCGCCGTCTCGGTCGCCCCCACCTCCCAGTAATGGCGCGAGGTGAAGTGCGACATGTCCGGGCTCGTGTAGCCGATGCCCGGAACCACGGTGACCTTGCCTGCGTCGTGCAGCCGGGCGAGCGGGGCGGCGGCCGGATGCCAGCGCAGCCGGCCGTCCTCGGAGAACGGGGTCCCGGCGCCCGGCGGCAGCGCGAGCTTGGGCCGGAGCTTGCGATAGAGCGGATCCTCGGTTGGTGCCAGCAGCGACAGGGCGTCGATCCCCCCGGCGAGGAAGATCGAGACCAGCACCGGGCTGGAGGGTCCCTGCACGCTGGCCGCCTCCGCGATCCCGTCGCCGAGCAGCCGCGAGCTGAGACCGAGACGGTCGGCGCCGTACACCGAGAGCAGTCCGCCGGCGGCGCCGACCAGAAAGCGGCGCCGGTCCATGCCGCTGCCGGCGGGGAGTGGCATCCGTGTGTCCCACTCGCGGGCGGGGCCCGGGGCCCCCGCGGCCAGTGCGCGGCGGATCGCCTCCGAACGCGAGAAGCCCTCGCAGCACGTGCGCTTGATCGGGGGCATCAGCAGGTCTGCCAGTCCGGCGTGGTCGGAATCAGGGCGCGGAGCGCGTTCTGGCGCAGGATCCGGTAGGTCACCTGCTCCCAGTCGGCGGTGATCCCGCGCTGGGCGCGCCGGCTGAAGGCGAGCAGATTGGCGTGCGTCTGCGCGGACAGCGACGGGTTGTGCCAGTACCCCAGCGCCGACCTGAGCGCCTGCTCGGGCGTCTCGCTGACCGGATAGCTCTTCGCGTCAGGGTTGAGGACCCGGCCCTGGAGCGCGTAGGTGACCAGGGTGAAGCGGCTGGCCCAGCGTGAGGTGTCGAGCCAATGGCTGTAGTCCCAGCCGGCCACGTTCGGGGGCACGAACAGCCGCTGCCCGGCCTGCTCGCAGATCCATGCCCAGGCGTCGGTATCGATGGTGCGACGCTGTGCCCGCAGCAGCCCAGCGCAGAACACGACGGGCGGCAGGACCATGTGCGGGCCTTCATAGAACAGCGGATGGCGGAGGATGGCCTCGACCAGCGGTCGGATCTGAAAGCCGCTGCGCACGTACGCGCGCTCAAGCGCGCGCCGCGTCCCGGCCGGGATCGGCGCGCCCACGAAGTAGCCCCACAGCTTCGTGACGAGAAACGATGAATGCAGCGGGTGCTCGACGCAGAGCCGACACGTATCGCGCCAGTTGAAGCGGCCGCGGTGCCCGAAGATGCGCTTGACGCCGGGGTCGTGGAGGCTCGGCTCAAAGCGGAAATTGGACGGTCCCGAGTTGCTCCAATCATTGGCGAAGCCGGTGAGGGCACGCGCCTGCTCATGCACGTCCCGCTGCACGTAGGCGCCGCGGTCGGCACCGAGCGTGAACAGCTCCATCACCTCGCGACCGTAGTTCTCGTTCGGGCTGTACTTCGTATTGGAGGTGCCCGAGAGCCACAGCAGCATCGCCGGGTCCTTCGTCACCTCGAGCAGCAGATCATGGAAATTGCCCAGCGCGCGGGCGCGCATCATCTGGTTCTGGCCGATGATCAGCTGGGCGCTCGAAGCCTCGAGCGAGGTGGCGAACCAGCTGTGCCAGATCAGCGTCATCCGCTCGATCAGCTGCTGATCGGAGCGCACCATCCGATCAAGCCACCAGAGATGGTCGTGCCCCCACACGTTGAACGGGTCAAGCGGCTGGCCCCCACCGACATGCGGACGCGCACCGTGCAGCACCGCGCGCCCGCGTGGCCGGGTGAGCGAGGCGACCGCTCCATCGAGCCCCAGGGCGGCGAGCTTCCGCGCCTGCCCCGGGGTCGGCCCGAAGCCCGCACGCCACAGCAAGCGTGTGGCACGGCGCTCGGTGAAGCGGCCTCTGAAGGTCGCGGTCGGAGAGCTCGGAAGGTGGGCCATGGGCTGGACGGGACGAGAGCGGCCCTCGTGGGCCCCGTGGGTGGGCTATCGACCGGCGCGCGCAAGAGCATGAGAGCAGTACTTCGTCTCGGTCAGAACGCCGAGCGCGGCGCTGGCGCCCCTCGCCTCGGCGAGCCCGGGGCCTTGAGCTCTGCGCGGCGATCTCGACGAATGTTCGAGGCTGAACGCTTAAGTTCCTGCGCCGGGTGCCGATGATCTACTGATGGCGCAGTTCCCTCAACGCCTCCGGTGTGCGCTGGGCGAGGGCTCCGCAGCGCTGCCCGGGAGCGCACAGACCCGCCTGGTCGAGTTCCACGAGAGCTTCGGGCGGGTGGCGCGTCCCGCCGCGTTGTTCCTCCACGACGGACTGTCGCGGGGCGCGAATGCGGTGGTGCTGGCCACCGAATCGCATCGGGCTGAGCTGCTCGCGGCGCTGGGGGCTGCGGGCACCGAGGTCGAAACGGCGCGGCGCGATGGACGCCTCGCTCTGCTCGATGCCGAGGAGATGCTCGAACGGTTCATGGTCGCCGGCATGCCGGACGCGGGGCGGTTCCGCGACGCCATGGGCGAGGTGCTCGCCGGCCTCCCGCGGTCGCCGCTGCCGCCCCAGATCTACGGCGACCTCGTCTCCGTGCTGTGGCGACAGGGAGCGATCACAGCAGCAATCGAGATCGAGGATCTGTGGAACCGGCTCGCCCCGGAGCACGATGTCGCCCTGTTCTGCGCGTATCCGCTGAGCCGCACCGAGGAGACCGACGCAGCCCGGTGGCTTGGAGGTCGCGCGTCGTGGGCCACCGCGCAGCGCATGCCCCATCGCCGCAGCCTCGACGCCCTCGCCCGGCGGTTGACGACCCGCTTCACCGCGGCGCTGCGCGCCGAGGACCCCTCGCTGGCCACGGAGATCCTCCGCGACGGCAGAGAGGCCGGGATCACGGCCTCCGCCGTGCTGGCCAGGGTGGTCACACCGGCCATGCACCGGATCGGCGAGCTCTGGCAGGCCGATGAGCTCACGGTGGCGGACGAACATCTGGCCACGGCGGTGTGTCATCGCGCGGTCGCCGGCTTCTATCCGGAGATCCTCACGGCGCGACCGCGCTGCCGCGAGCGCATCGTGGTGGCAGGGGTCGAGGGCGAGGGGCACGGACTCGCTCCGCGGCTTGTGGCCGATGTCTTCGAGGGGAGTGGCTACGAGGTGATCCATCTCGGGACCGACGTGCCCGTCGACGCGCTGGCCCGCAGCGTCGAGCGGCATGACCCGGCCGTGGTCGCGCTCTCGATGACAATGAAGGGTCACGACGACGCGCTCGAGCGGACGGTCCAGGCGATCCAGGACGTCCGCCCGCAGACGCTGTTCATGGTCGGCGGCCAGGGCATCAGCGCCCGCTGGCGGCGGCTCGGCTTTCCGGTGGTGCACTCGGTCGAGGAGGCCGTGACCAGAGCGGAGCGGCTGGTGAACGATCGGCCGAGGATGCCGCAGCTGACCGTCCGGCGCCTGCCCATCGAGGACGCCGGCATGACGGAGCCGGTCACACCGGATCGCTACGGCGAGGTGGCCCGGGACCTGGCCGAGCTGGCACGCGTCCACGCGCTTCGGGCGCACGAGTACCGCTTCCAGGCGTTGGAGGATCCGCTCACCGGGCTGCCCAACCGTCGCGCGTTCGACGACCGCTTCCAGCAGATCGCGTCCAGCGGAGAGAGTGCCACGCTGCTCGTGGTCGACATCGACGACTTCAAGACGATCAACGACGTGTACGGCCACGAGGTCGGCGACCAGCTGCTCGCGGACGTCGGGCGGGGGATCGTCTCGGCGCTCCGGCCAGGCGACCTGGTGGCCAGGCTCGGGGGCGACGAGTTCGGCGTCCTGCTCTGCGGCGGCGAGCCGGCTTCTCAGGCCATCGCCGCGCGCCTGAGCGCCGGCGTGCGCGAACGGTGCCGCCGGATGCGGGTGACGGTCAGCGTCGGCGGCGCGGCCTTCACGGGCGACGCGCGGCTCACCGCGCTCGAGGCCGACCGCGCGCTGTACGCGGCTAAGTCTCACGGTCGCGACGCGGTGGCGCTCAACCTCGAAGCGCCGGCGCGGCCCTAGCCTTGCCTGGAGCCCGGGCCGAGCTCAGACCGCGGTGGCAAGCAGGGCGTCGAGCGCCTGGATGTCCTCGGCACGGGGGGTCCAGCGTGCCGCCGCGGCATTGCTCTCCACCTGCTCGGGCTTGGTCGCGCCAGCGATCACCGAGCAGACCTGTGGGCGAGCGACGAGGGCACCGATCGCGACCTGCACGAGCGTCAGGTCGCGCTCGCGCGCGTAGCCCTCGAGCGCCTCGATCAGATCGAACTGCTCCTCCGAGGCAATCTGGTTGCGGCTTGCCAACCTCGTCCCAGCCGGTGGCGCTTCGCCACGACGGTACTTTCCGGTCAGCAGCCCGGAGGCCAGGGGGAAGAACGGGACGAAGCTGATGCCCAGGCGCTCGCAGGCGGGAAGCACTTCGCGCTCGGCCTCGCGGACGAGCAGGCTGTACTCGTTCTGTACGGCTTCGAACCGCGCCCAGCCGTGCTCGCGGGAGACGGCGTCCGACTCCTCGAGCTGCGCGGCGCTGAAGTTGGAGGCCCCGATCGCTCGCACGGTGCCTGCGCGCACAAGCTCGTCGAGCGTCTCGAGCGTCTCGGCGATCAGTGTCCGGCCGTCCGGCTGGTGGTACCAGTACAGGTCGATCACGTCTGTGCGCAGTCGCCGCAGCGACGCTTCGACCGCCTGGCGGATGTACTCGCGCGAGCCGCGTGGGCCGCGGCGGTCGCCCATGTCCATGCCGAACTTGGTGGCCAGCACGACCTGGTCACGACGGCCCTGGAGTACCTCGCCGAGGAACTCCTCGCTCTGACCACGGCCGTAGACGTCGGCCGTGTCGAAGAACCTGACACCGAGATCAAGGGCGGTGTCGACCACCGCCCGGGTGGCTGACACGTCGATCCGGCGGCCAAAGTTGTTGCAGCCCAGGCCGACGACCGACGTCTGAAGCGGGGAGTCGCCGAGCGGGCGAGTGGGAAGTGAGGGCATGCTTCTGTGATAGCAGCCGCGGTCTCCCACGCCGGGCGGACGGTGAGAACTCGCCCGGCCGCGAATCAGGCGCCGGTGAACGCCGCCGGACGCTTGGCCACGAACGCGGCCGCGCCCTCCATGAAGTCGTGGCTGCGCCCCAAGCGATGCTGGAGCACGGCCTCGAGCTTCAGCTGCTGATCGAGGTCGCCGTAGATGAACTGGTTGAGCGCCTGCTTGGAGCTCGCGTAGGACTGGGTCGGGCCCTCGGCGAGCCGGGCGCACAGAGCCTCGGCCTCGGGGATGAGCTTGTCGTCGGGATGGACGGCGTTGACCAGCCCCCATTCGAGCGCGGTCCGCGCCGACACGCGCTCGCCGAGCAGAGCCATCTGGAAAGCGCGCGCCTTGCCGACCGCGGCCGGGACGAGCGCTGTCGAGCCACCATCGGGCATCAGCCCGATGTTCACGAAGGCCAGACCGAAGTAAGCCGACTCGGCGGCCAGGATCAGATCGCAGGCCAGGGCCAGCGAGCAGCCGATGCCGACCGCCGGGCCGTTGACGGCGGACACCACCGGCTTGGGCAGCCGCCGCAGCCCGGTGATCACCGGGTGATAGACCTCGTTGAGCTCGGTCTCGATGTCGGGCATGCCGTCGGCGGCGGGCTCGAAACCGGCCTTCAGGTCGGCGCCGGAGGAGAAGCCGCGGCCCGCGCCCGTGATCAGCACCGCTCGAACCGAGGGGTCGGCGGCCTCGGCGCGCACGACTTCGCGCAGCTCGCCACCGAACTCGGCCGTCCAAGCGTTCAGCGTCTGGGGCCGGTTCAGGGTCAGACGCCCGACGCCTCCGTCCTGCTCCCAGATGATCGTCCTGTAGCTCAATTCAGTCACGTCCTCTCTTCACTCGGGCCAGCCGTCAGGCGCGGATCCTGACAGGCGGGCTGGTCCCGTGGCGTCCGAGCCGCCATCTGGATCCGTATCGTTGCGGCCGTGACGAGGGCAAGCGGACACAACCTGGCCACACTGTCCGAGCAGTCGTTCGAGCGCCGCGGCGACTATCCGTCGCTGCTGTTCGAGGGCCGCTGGCACAGCTCCGGTGAGCTGTTCGAGCGCGGACGGCGGATCGCCGGTGGCCTGATCGAGCTGGGCATCGCGCCGGGCGAGCGGGTGATCGTGACGATGGCCAACTCGCCCGACGTCGGCGTGACCTACAACGCGCTGTGGCGAGCCGGCGCCGTTGTCACCCCGGCCACCTTCCTGCTCCCGGCCGAGGAGCTGCGCCATGTGATCGCCGACGCCGGGGCCAGCGTGGTCGTGACCTCCCCGGAGTTCCTCGAGAAGGTACGGGAGGCGACTGGGGGCCTGGAGAGCGTGCGCCACGTGATCTGCACGGGCGAGCCGCCAGAGGGGATCGTCGCTCTGCACGACCTCGAGCAGGCCGAGCCGGCGCCCATCGTCCCGTGTGCGGACGACGAGCTGGCCGCCCTCCTCTACACCGGGGGTACCACAGGCCGGGCCAAGGGCGTGATGCTCTCCCACAAGAACCTCTACTTCTCCGGCCGGGCCGCCCACGCCGCCGCCCACATCTCGGGACTCAACCGAGCCCTGGCCACGCTGCCGCTCTCGCACTCCTACGGGATCCTGATCACCATCGCCGGCCTGCACAATCCCGAGCAGGGCGTCTCCGTGCTGCTGCGCTGGTTCGATCCCCAGGCCTTCCTCAGCCTGATCGAGGAGCACAAGCTCCAGCTGAGCGCGGTCGTGCCGTCGATGCTGCAGATCCTGCTCTCCCAGCCGCTCGAGGACCACGACCTCTCCTCGCTGCGCTACCTGAGCTCAGGTGGCGCGCCGCTTGCCCCCGAGGTCGAGGCGGAGTTCGTGAGCCGCGTGCCGACGGTCTCGATCCGCCAGGGCTACGGGCTGACCGAGAGCGCAGCCCTGATCTCCACCACTCCGCCCGGCCAGGAGCGGGCCGGATCGGTCGGGCTTCCCGTGCCCGGCACCGAGGTGCGGATCGTCGACGAGATGGGGACCGAGCTCCCGGTGGGCAAGGTCGGCGAGGTCTGCTGCCGCTCGGCCGGCGTCATGGGCGGCTACTGGAACTCCCCGGAGGCCACCGCCGAGACGCTGCGGGACGGCTGGCTGCACACCGGTGATCTTGGCTACCGCGACGAGCAGGGCTACCTGTTCATCGTCGACCGCAAGAAGGATCTGATCATCCGTGGAGGATTCAACGTCTACCCCCGGGACGTCGAGGACGCGATCGTCGAACACCCCGCGGTCTCCCTCGCGGCTGTGGTCGGCCGGGCCGACCCGCGCCACGGCGAGGAGGTGGTGGCCTTTGTCTCGCTACGCGACGGGGCCGAGCTCTCCGAACGCGAGCTGATCGCGTGGACGCGCGAGCACATCGGCGGTTACAAGTACCCGCGCGAGGTGCACATCGTCGACTCGGTGCCGCTCACGGCGGTGGGCAAGATCGACCGCAAGGCGCTGCGCCAGCAGGTCCACGCCGGCTGAGCACCGCTCAGCCGGCGGCTCCCCGAGGCTCAGCTAGCCCGAGCCGGGTTCGAGCGCGAAGGCGAACATCCGCTCCGCCTCGATGCGCGCGTACACGGGGCCGGAGTCGAGAAACTCCTCCCACTCGGCGCCGTAGCGCGGGACGTAAACCTCAAGCAGCGCTTCGCGCAAGCCGGCGCTCTCCGGCTCGCCGACGTCGACCGACACGGCACGGCCATGCACGGTGACCGCCAGGTCCTCCCCGGGGAGGTGAGTGGCACTGACCTGCGGGCGCTTGGCGATGTGGCGAAAGCGCGCGGAAGTCGGCGCGGATCCGAAGTGAAACGCTCCGCGGTAGAACACGCCGTCCACCGGCGCGACGAGGGGGCGGCAGTCCGCGGTCACGGTGGCCAGCGCGAGCAGGCACATCCCCTGCAGCCGCTCGACGACCTGCTCCGCGCCCAGCCGGCGCTCGGGCGTATGGATGCTCAGCAGGTGCGCGCCGGCGGCGACATAGCTGCGGTCGAGCAGCTCCTGGAGCCCGGCGATGTCGGCCACGGTCTCGTGCACAGCACAAGGAAACACCACCGGCCGACGTGACGGCGTTGACGTAGCCTGTCGCTGTGGCAGGGAGTGAAACCTCAGTCGACGAGCTCCGGGCGCGCGCCCGCACCTGGAACCACGCCGCGACCGAGGCGGTGTGCGATGTGAGCTGGCCATGGCCGCACGGCACGGTGCTGCGAGCCACGCCGTATCCGTCCTATTACGCCTACAACCTCGTGCGCGTCGAGGACGACCCGGGCATGAGCGTGGCGCAGCTGATGACCTTCGCCGATGAGGCGCTCGCCGGGCTCGCGCACCGCCGGATGGACTTCGACCTGGCAGAGGCGGCAGAGCCGCTGCGGGCCGATTTCGACGCCGCCGGGTGGCGGTCGAGCCGCCTGGTGTGGATGCACCACTCGGGTTCGGTCCCGGCCGAAACTGGCCCCGAGGTGACGATCGAGGAGGTCCCCTACGACGCGGTCTCGCACCTGCGCTTCGCCTGGCACGATGAGGACTACGACGGCGTCGAGTCCAACGGCTATCACGCCGCCGCGCGGGAGATCGCCATGGCCCGCGGCACCGTGGTGTTCGGGCTGCTGGCCGACGGCGAGCCGATCGCCTTCACACAGCTCGAGCGCGGCCCCCGGGGAGCCGAGATCAGCCAGGTCTACGTGGCGCAGAGCCATCGCGGACGCGGGCTGGGCACGGCGCTCACGCGGGCGACGATCGTCGCGGCGGCGGGCGTCGAGGACCTGTGGATCACCGCCGACGACGAGGACCGGCCCAAGCAGCTCTACGCCCGGCTCGGCTTTCGCCCAGTGGGGCGCTCGATGGAGTTCACCCGCTGGCCTGCTGCGGACAGCACCTCGATGTAGTCCTCCCAGGTGTCGACGTCCCGGGGGATCGGTCCGCCGACCGGCACGTCGACGACCTCAGCGGCGCGACGGTCGAGCAGCTTCCACACCGCCTTGTCGCCGTGCAGCGCGGCAAGCTCCTCGAACACCTCACAGGAGAGCGCGAGCGGATGGCCGCGGCCGTCGGCATAGGCGCAAGCGGCGAGCGCGGCACTGCCGCGGCCCGCGAGCAACGTCGCGACTGTGCCCTCGCTCACCCCCGGCTGATCGCCGAGCATGAGCACGAGGACCTCGCTGCGTGAGTCCACTGCGCGGAGCGCGGCCGCAATCGAGGACGAGCATCCCTCGCCGAAGTGGCGATTCTCGACGACCTCCACCTCGGTGAAATCAACCGCGGCCCGGACGTCGTCTGACTCGGCCCCGACGACGCACAGGAGCTGGTCGAAGGGGCAGCGACGTGCCGTCCCAAGCACGTGGCCGAGCAGCGTCGACGCGCCATAGGCGAGCAACTGCTTCGGCTGCCCGAGGCGTCTCGAGCCTCCGGCGCCGAGCACGAGCCCGGTCACGAACGGGTTCACCGCGACTCCTGTCCGGACACGACCTGCCGACCCCCGGCGGTCACCCCGGCCGCCGCCCGAAGCCCTTGGAGTAGTCGACGCCCTCCTCCTCGACCGCGACGTTCACGGTGTGACAGCGGGCGCAGCGCACGCGCACCTTCCGATTCATGTACTCGGCGGGCATCCCCGCCGCGAGCACGTTGCCGCAGTCGACGCACACGTAGTCGTACGGCCCGTTGCCGCGGAACACCGGCTTGTCCGGTTGTTGCTGCACCGCCGTCCCGCCGTCCCGCGGGACCTCGCCCTCCCGGGGGCGGCGCATGGTCTTGATCGCGTGCTCGCTCACAGGGTCGCGAGCTTGCGGGTGAAGTCGTTGATCAGCGCATCGAGCACCGCGACCATCACCCCCTCGCCCATCGAGGCCGCCTTGCCGGTGATCTGCGCCGCGGTGTGGATCGTGCCGCCCCCGTCGGCGAGCGCGAGCTCGACGTCGGCGTTGGCGTGGCCCTGGCCCCCGGCCTCCCGTGACTTGACCTTCAGCAACGCCCGGTGGGCGTCGGGATCCTGCTCGGCGACCTCGACCGTGCCGACGAAGGTCAGCGACATGGCACCCATCTTGACCTTGATCTGGGCCTTGGCCGACTCGGGCCCGGTCCGCTCGATCACGCTGCCGCCCTCAACGCAGGGGATCAGCCGGTCAAGGTCGAGGATCGCCGCCCAGGTCTCCTCCGTCGGCTTCGTGGTCGAGAAGGGATGGTCTAGGTGAACCATGGATGCGGACGTCTCCTTGTCTGTGAAACAGTGTCGGTATGGCACTCACCGTCGGCAACTACAAACTCGGCCCCAGCGGCGGCACGCTGGCGGTCAGGACCAGGAAGGGGGGCGCCGCCGCCAAGGCGGGGCACAACCTGTTGATCGAGGTCACGGAGTGGACGGCCACCCTCACGGTGGGCGAGAGCGGCGAGTCGACGCGAATCGAGTTGACGGCCGACGCCGGGTCGCTGCAGGTGCGCGAGGGCACGGGCGGCATGACCTCGCTCGGAGAAGACGACAAGGCCGGGATCAACCAGACGATCGATCAGGAGGTGCTGCGAGGGGCCTCGATCGCATTCCGCTCGACGGCGGTCGACGGCGGGGCCGGAAGCGAGCGTCTGCGCGTCACCGGCGAGCTCGAGTTGGCCGGACATCGCCATCCGCTCGCATTCGAGCTGTTGACCGCCGGGGATCGGCTGACCGGCAGCGCCACCGTGAAGCAGTCCGGCTGGGGCATCAAGCCCTACTCGGCGCTGTTCGGCACGCTGAAGGTGCTCGACGAGGTGACGGTCGAGGTCGACGTGCAGCTGCCGTCGGGCTGATTCACGTCGCCGCCTTCCTGGTGTCGCCAATCGGGGCACCAGCTAGTCCCGGTAGACGGTCTGAGCATCGAGTCCACCCTCGACCCCGGGCGGCAGCGCACCGGTGCCGTGGGCGTACAGCGCGATGTCGGCGATGGTCCGCGACTGCTCAGGCTGGGTCAAGGTCGCAAACGAGCCGTTGTCCCAGCGCAGCTGCTCGGCCGGCGTCTCGAGCGCCATGCCCGCGAGCAGCTGGGCCTTGGCGCGAATCTTCGCTGTGGCGCTGCTGATCGCCGCCGCGGTCCCACCCGACGGGCTCGTGTTGAAACCGTGTCCGGAGCCGAAGCGGTTCTCATCAGCGGGCACCACCTTGACGTCGAGTGCCGGAACGCCGAGCTCGTCGGCGACCTGCTGGGCGTACTGCGCCTCCTTGCCGTCTGACTCGATGGTCAAGCTCAGCACCATCTTGCCGGTTGGGTGGATGCGCAGGAACACGGCGCGGTAGGCCTCATCGGTCATCCTGAACCTCCTGTTCGTCGACGCGTTCGCGCGCGATGCGCTGGCGTTCCTGGTGTGCGGTCAAGGCGTTGTGGTCCTCCCGGTCGCAGAAGCTCGGCTGCGGTCCGCCAAGAGGATGCGGGGGAACGGCGGGGCGCTCACAACCGGGATAGATGCACGTCTTGGCGGGCTCGGTCATGTTCCCCACCCGGGAGTTGTCCGGCCCCGGCTCGGCCCGTAGCCGCTCGGCATCGCGACGGAGCTGCCCTGAACTGGGACCGCGCTCCCCCACGGCTCCTCCTCGGGCTCGGGGCTGACCGCGGCCTCGACGGTGTCCGAGTGCTGCCCGCCGATCGCCTCGACCACCTCGTCCAGGGCATCGAGGCTGTGCCCGCTGACCAGAGCCTGGCAATGTGGGAGCGCGGCCGCCATCCCGCCGGCGCGCGGAGAAAAGCCGGGGGCGCTGACTCGCGGGTTGACCCACACGATCCGATAGGCGAGCCGCCCGAGGCGCTCCATCTCGCGTCCGACGAGCGTCGGATCACCCCGCTCCCAGCCGTCGGAGATGATCACGACCACCGCGCCGCGAGCCATGCCGCGCCGGCCATGGCGGTCGTTGAACGCCCCCAGCGCCTCTCCGATGCGCGTGCCGCTCGACCAATCGGGCGCGGCGGCAGCGGCTCGCTGGATCGCGCGCTCGGGATTGCGTGATGTCAGCGCACGGGTCAGGCGGGTGAGCCGGGTCGCGAACACGAACGCCTCCGATCCGTGACCTCGGCCGCCGACTGCGCAGGTGAGAAACTGCAGATAGGCGCGGGCGTAGGGCTCCATCGACCCCGAGATGTCACACAGCAGAACCAGCCGTCGTCGCATCGTGCGCCGGCGCCGGCGGGCGAGGTGGACGGGATGACCGCCGGTGCGCAGGCTGCCGCGAAGCGTGCGGCGGAGGTCGATCCGCTCGCCGTGGCGATCGCGCCGCGTCCGGCGCGTCCGGCGCAGCGGCGGGGCGATCTCGAGCTCTGACATCAACCGGTAGAGGGCGGCCAGCTCTTCGGGGGCCAGGGTGTCAAAGCGCTTGCCGCGCAACAGCTCCTCGTCGCTCGGTGCCTGGGGCACCGGGGCCTCCTCGGCGGGCTGCGCGTCCTCGTCATGCGACGGCCGCGGCGCAGCGGCGACGACCTCCCGCTCCTCGCCGGCGGCAGCGCCGGGGGGCGTCTCCGGGCGCTCCAAGCTCGGTCGGATGTCTGACGGGGCTGCGGCGGTGTCGAGCGGCGCCTCCTGGAGCTCGCCGGTGGACGCCGGGCCGCCCCCGAAGACGGCGGCGAACACGGCATCGAAGGCCTGGACCTGCGAGCGCTCGGAGACGAACACCGCTCGCGCAGTCCAGTACAGGCGCCGTCGGCTGACCGGCACGACGAGCTCCAGCGCGCGGGCGAAGTGGACCGAGCGATCGACCGAGCTTGGCACCCCGGCGTCGCGCAGTCGCCGGCTGAACGCGCCGGCCAGCGCGGGCGCGTCAAGGTGAACCGTCTCCACCCGGAACGGCTGGCCCTCAGCCACCGCTGCTCACCAGCTGCTCGAGTCCGGCGGCCCGGATCAGCTCCTGGTCCTCGGTGTACTTGAGCACCGAGCCGAGGGTGCGGTCGATCGCGGCCGGGTCGAGCCGCTCCACGCCGAGCACCTCGAGGGCGGCCAGCCAGTCGATCGCCTCGGCGACGCCGGGTGGCTTCTGCACGTCGCTGTCGCGCATCCGCGCCACGGCATCGGCGACCTGCACGGCGAGCGTCGCCGATGCCCCCTTGACCCGGCGCCGGATGATCTCAACCTCCCGCTCTGGGCCTGGGTACTCGATCCAGTGGTACAGGCAGCGTCGCTTCACCGCATCGTGCAGGTCCCGCGTGCGGTTGGAGGTCAGCACGATCACCGGAGGGTGGGTCGCCCGGACAACGCCGAGCTCGGGGATGGTGACCGTCGCCTCGGCCAGCAGCTCGAGCAGGAACGCCTCGAAGTCGTCATCGGCGCGGTCGATCTCGTCGATCAGGAGCACCGCCGGCCGCGGCCCGGGATGCTCGAGGGCTCGCAGCAGCGGGCGGCGGATCAGGTAGTCAACGCCGAACAGGTCCTCCTCGCGCAGGTGCGTTCCGCTGGCCTCGGCGAGCCGAATGCTGAGCAGCTGGCGGGGGTAGTTCCACTCGTAGAGCGCCTCGGCGGCGTCGATCCCGTCGTAGCACTGCAGGCGGATCAACGGCGTGTCGAGCACGGCGGCGAGCGCCTTGGCCGCCTCCGTCTTGCCCACCCCCGCCTCGCCCTCGAGCAGCAGCGGCTGCGGCAGACTGAGGGCCAGGAACATGGAGGTTGCCAGCCCCTCGTCGACCAGGTAGTCGACGACGGCGAGCCGCTGGCCCAGCGTCTCGATGTCGGGGACGAGATGCGTCACTTCGCCGGCAGGATTTGGAGTCATCACATCCCTGGGGCTTCACGACGCGAATCCCCGTCTTCAAACTTCAGCTTGCAGCCCATGCAGCAGAAGTAGACCGTGCCGCCAGCGCGGACGAGTGACGGGGTGTCCTCGGCGACCACAATGGTCATGCCGCAGATAGGGTCGACGGCGGTCAGTGGGCGATCCTCCCGTGCCGGGAGCATCGCCGCCTCAGGAAGCCGCCGGCGCACCTCGATGATCCGAGCCAGGATCGAGACCGCGATCTCGCCCGCGCTCCGGGCGCCGATGTTGAGTCCGGCCGGCGTCTCGACCGTGGCCACGAGCTCGTCGGCGACCCCTTCGGAGCGCAGCTGCTCAAGGACCGCCGCACCGCGCTTGTGCGATGCGACCAGACCCACGTACGGCAGGTTGGCTTCCATGCCTGCTCTGAGGATCGGGAGCTCGTCGCGACCGTGCGCGGCGACGACCAGCGCCAGATCGCCCGCGGCGGGGATGCTCTCCCCCGTCCCGGCGCCGGCCGTGATGAAGTCGAGCCCGACCTCGGGCCCGATTCGCGCCAGGGCGGCGACGATCGGCGAGTCGCCCGCCACGAGCACCCGGGGCGCCGGCAACACCGGCTCGAGAAAGGCCTCGATCGCCCCTCCGGAGAGGCAGGGATTCTGGACTGTCACCGTCCCTTCCTCGTAGGACAGGACCTCCGTCAGCGCCGGGTCCTCCTCGCCGGCGCTGTCCTCTGGCACGTCGGCATCGGGCAGGATCCGCAGCAGCAGGGGCTGACCGGTCTCGAGCGCCTTCAGCGAGTACACGCGCACGCTGTGCTGCGCGCAGACTCCGCCGACAAAGCCCTCGATCGTTCCGTCGTCACGGACGAGAGCGACGTCCCCCGGCTCGACACTGGTCGGGCGCTCGACCCGCACCACGGTCGCGATCACGAACGCGGAGCCGGCCTTGGTGAGCTCCCTCGCTCGATCCCTGAGGGCGCCCGACATCATTGCGGCGGCTCGGGCCTCCCCTGCATCGCGGCCCACACGCGCGCCGGCGTGCACGGCATGTCGACATGGGTGACGCCGTGAGACTCGTGCAGCGCGTCGATCACCGCGTTGACGATCGCGGGTGGCGAGCCCACGTTCGGCGACTCGCCGACGCCCTTGGCTCCGAGCGGGTGATGCGGGCAGGGCGTCACCGTCGCGCCGAGCTCGAAGTCCGGGCACTCCAGCGCCGTCGGGATCAGGTAGTCCATGAACGAGCCGTTGAGGCAGTTGCCCTCCTCGTCGAAGGTGATCACCTCCATCAACGCGATCCCGATGCCCTCGGCCAGCCCACCGTGAATCTGACCGTCGACGATCATCGGGTTGATCCGCACGCCGCAGTCGTCGACGGCGATGAATCGGCGGACCTTCACGAACGCGGTCTCGGGGTCGATATCGACGACTGCGATGTAGGCGCCATAGGGATAGGTGAGATTCGGCGGGTCGTAGATGACCTGGGCGTCGAGGCCGCCCTCCATGCCAGCGGGCATCGGCTCGCCGCTGTAGGCACGCACGGCGATCTCCTCGATCAGCGCCCCCTCCTCCGGATCTCCCTTGACGTACCAGCGGCCCTTCTCCCAGGCGAGGTCCTCGGGCCGCGTCTCGAGCATCGTCGCCGCGATCTGACGCGCCTTGTCGCGGACCTTGCGCGAGACGACCGCGACCGCGGCGCCGGACACCGGAGTCGAGCGGCTCCCGTAGGTGCCCAGTCCGTAGGGCGACTTGTCGGTGTCGCCGTGGCGCACCTCCACGTCCTCGGGTGGGATCCCGAGCTCCTCGGCGACGATCTGCGCGAACGTCGTCTCATGGCCCTGGCCCTGCGTCTGAGCGCTGATGCTGACAACCGCCTTGCCCGACGGGTGCACCCGCAGATCGGCACCGTCGTTCATCGACAGGCCAAGGATGTCCATGTGCTTACGGGGGCCGGCCCCGACACCCTCGGTGAAGAACGAGACGCCGATGCCCATCAGCTCGCCGCGAGCGCGTTTCTCCCGCTGCTCGCGGAGCAGGTCCTCGTAGCCGGCCATGTCCATGGCCACGCGCATCGTCTGCGCGTAGTTGCCCGAGTCATAGGTCCAGCCGGTCGTCGTCTCGTAGGGGAACTGTTCCGGCTTGATGAAGCTGCGCATCCGCAGCTCGACCTGATCCACGCCGATCTCCATCGCGAGGGCGTTCACCATCCGCTCGACCAGATATACCGCCTCGGTGATCCGGAACGAGCAGCGGTATGCGACCCCGCCCGGGGCCTTGTTGGTGTACACCGCCTTGACCTTGACGTGGGCGGCCTGAAGGTCGTAGGAGCCGCAGACGATGTGGAAGAACCCGGCCGGGAACTTCGTCGGCTGCGCGGTCGAGTCGAACGCGCCGTGGTCGGCGATCACGTCGACCCGCAGGCCGGTGATGACACCGTCCTTAGCGCACATCTCGGCCGTCATAACGTAGTCCCGCGCGAAGCCGGTCGACATCAGGTTCTCAGAGCGGTCCTCGACCCACTTCACCGGGGCTCCGGCGACGATCGAGCCGGCGATCGCGCAGACATAGCCGGGATACACGGGCACCTTGTTGCCGAAGCCGCCGCCGATGTCGTTGCAGCGGATCCGGATCATGTGCTCGGCGAGCCCGGCGACATGCGCGTACACCGTCCGATGCGCGTGCGGAGCCTGGTTGCCGTTGTAGATGTTGAGCTGCCCGCTCGCCGGATTGAAGTCGGCGATCATCCCGCAGGTCTCGAGCGGGGCGGGGTGGCAGCGCGGGTAGATGATGTCGCGCTTGACGATCACGTCGGCCTCCGCAAAGGCCCGGTCGGTGGCGTCCTCGTCCCCGGCCTCCCACAGCGGGCTGGCCAGGTTGTCGGCCTGGCCCTCCTTGTCGTCGCGGATCAGCGGCGCGTCGGGGTCAAGCGCCTTGCGCGCGTTGACCACCGCGGGCAGCGGCTCGTACTCGACCTCGATCAGCGATAGCGCGTCGCGCGCGATGTACTCGTCGGTGGCGATCACGAACGCCACCTCCTGCCCCTGGAAGCGGACCTTGTCGCCGGCCAGTACCGCCTGGGTGTCGTAGGAGATTGTCGGCATCCAGGCCAGGCCGAGCGTCTCGAGGTCTTTAGCCGTGAGGACCGCTGCCACACCAGGATGGGCCAGCGCGGCCGAGGTGTCGATCGAGACGATCTTCGCGTGCGCATACGGGCTGCGCAGGATCGCCCCGTGCAGCATCCCGGGCAGGCTGATGTCGTCGAGATAGGTCCCCTTGCCGCGGATGAAGCGCGCGTCCTCCTTGCGCTTGAGCCGGCCGAAGCCGATCGGCCGCTCCTGGCTCGGGCTGGGCAGGTTCTCCGTGATGGCCATGGTCAGACCTCCTGTCGACTCGCCGCTTCACGCTCGGCGGCCCATCGCACCGCGGCGACGATGTTCTTGTAGCCCGTGCATCGACAGATCCCTCCGGAGATCGCGGTCCGAATCTCCTGCTCGGACGGGTCAGGGTTCTCGTTCAGCAGCGCGCGCGCGGTCATCAGCATCCCCGGGGTGCAGAAGCCGCAGTGCAGCGCGTGGAGCTCGTGGAAGCCCTCCTGGACCGGATCGAGCCGGCCGTCCCGCTCCAGTGACTCAACGGTGCTGATCTCGTGGCCCTCGCACATCGCGGCCAGCGTCGTGCACGACTTGATCGGCTTGCCGTCCATCAGCACCACGCAGGCTCCGCAGTTCGATGTATCGCAGCCCCAGTGGGTCCCGGTCAGTCCCGGCGTCTCCCGGATGTAATGGACGAGCAGCTTGCGCGGCTCGACGTCGCGGGTGACCGGTTCGCCATTGATGGTGATGGTCAGTTGCATGGATCGGTTCACACCTCCTGGTGCATGGCGCGAGCGCTGGCCCGGCTGAGAGCGCGTTTGGTCAGGACGCCGGCGAGGTGGCGTTTGTAATCAGCTGGCCCGCGCCCATCGGCCATCGGCGAGCATTCCTCCGCGGCGATCTGACCGGCCTCGGCGAGCAGCCCGTCGGATGGCCGCTTGCCGCGCAGGATCTCCTCCGCCCGGTAGGCGTCGATCGTCGTCGGACCGACCGCGCTGAGGGCGATCCCGGCATCGACGATCGTGCCGCCGTCGAGCCACACCGCCGCCGAGGCCGCCGCGATAGCAAAGTCGCCGGCGCGGCGCTCCACCTTCTCATGGGCACTCCCACCGCCCGGCCGGAGCGGGATCCGGACCTCGGTGAGAAGCTCTGCGTCGCCCACCGCGGTCATGAACGGGCCGACGTGAAAGTCGGACATGGTGACGACGCGCTCGCCATCGGTGCCGCGGATCACCACAGTGGCCTTGACCGCCGAACACACCGCACTCAGGTCCTCGGCTGGGTCCGCCTGGCACAGCGAGCCCCCGATGGTCCCGCGATTGCGCACGACGGGGTCGGCGATCACCTCCTCTGCGTCGCGGAACACCGGGAAGTGCTCGGCGAGCAACTCGGAGGAGAGCAGCTGGGCGTGACGGGTCAGCGCCCCGATCCTGATCTCGCCGTCGTGCTCACGGATGTAGTCGAGCTCCTGCAGATCGTTGATGTCGATCAGGCACTCGGGCTGGGCGAGCCGGAGCTTCATCATCGGGATGAGGCTGTGGCCGCCGGCGATGATCCTCGCCCCCGACCCCACGCGCTGCAGCGAGGCGATCACGCCCTCGACGGTGGTCGCGCGCTCGTAGTCGCACGGCGCAGGTGTCTGCATCAGTGGCCACCTCCGGGCTGGGAGGCCGGCATCCTTCGCCGGACGCCTGGCTCCTCGGTCGGTTCGTACTGGACCGGTGCATCGGTGCCGATGACCGGCGAGCGGTCGAGCGAGCTGGGATGCGATTGCCGGACCTCCGGATACAGCAGCCGGGCCATCAGGCTGCCGCGCTCGACGTCGCGGAGCGCCGGCCCGTTCGGGCTGGCGGCGGCGATCGGCGCCTCGCGGCCGAGCCGCGCGAGCGTCAGCGTCCCCTTCGTGTACACCTCCGAGATCCGCGGTGCCGTGATCGTGGTGCTGTCGGGGAAGTTCCGCAGTCCGGCCGAAGCCGCACCGGGATACAGGCCGTCGATCAGGCCGACGGCGTCCGCGAGGCCCGCCTTCTTGACCAACAGGCCCTCGAGCAGGTCGACACCGGCGTCAAGGTTGGTGTTGATTGAGTTCACGACGCCGTCGACCGGAGCGCTCTTCTCGATGATCCCGGTCACTCCGGCGATCGCCTCATCGAGGCCCCCAGTGATCTTCTGCAGCGCAAGGATCGTCGCCACGAGGTAGTAGACGAGCGCAAGGACGATCAGAACGACGGCGATGATCATGACCACACCGGCTGCCGGCATCACTGCACCTCCATCACGCGTCGTCCACGATGACGTCGAGCGATCCGCCGTAGTTGGCAACCACGTCGACGGTCTGCTTCACCTGCTCCTGCGTTCGCAGGAGCAGCGCAGCGGAATCCAGGTCCTGTGACCCCGCCTGGGCCGCGCCGGCGATCTGCTGGATGCTCGGCACGATCCGGTTTGCCGCCTGCAGCACCCCACGCAGCAGGTAGATCACGACGGGGAGCACAACCAACAGCAGGATCGCGTCACCAATCCATTCGAGGATCATTTCGGCCTCCTCTCGGCCACGATCGCGGCCTTGGCGGCGATCCCCGGCATCGCACCGAGGATCACGTCGAACTGCGCGTTGATCGCCTGCACGGCCGGCTCCAGCGGGCGCAGGTGCTCGGACTCGACGGTCTGCAGCGCGCTTGCGAGCGTGGCCAGGTTCGCCGCCGCCGACTCGAGCCCGCTGCGGATCCGGATCAGCGCGGCGGCGAGGACGGCCACCACGACCACGGCGAGCAGAACGCTGAGGATGATCAGGGTCGTCTCGCTCATTTCCCACCGTACCCGTCGGTCAGCGCGTTCATGTAGCTGTCCTGGACGACCGCCTCATCGACGATCTGCCCGAGCACCGGGGCGGTGGCCTGGAGCTGCGGGATGTTGGAGGTGTTGCCCGCCACCCGGCCGGCGACCTCGAGCAACGCCGCGGAGGAGCGGTCGATGCTGGTCACGGAGCGAATCAGCATGATCAACAGCGCGGCCACGATCAGCGCGGCGACGAGACCGATGCCGAGGGCGATGCCCCAGGCGCCGTGATTGGAGAGCGCAGCGAAGGACACGGTCATTTCCCGACGGCCACCTTGCGCAGCGCGCGCGCCGAATGCAGGATCCGGACTCCCGAATCGTTGATCCGCGGGATTCCCTCCAGCGCGTCGGTCTGCTGCCGCACCTTCTCGACGCCCTCAACCGCGGTGCGCGCCTGCGCAGCGATCCGCGCAGCGAGCACGACGATCGTGATGACGATCGTCGCCGCGACCAGCACGACGACGACCCCCAGCGCCAGACCTATGCCCCAACCGGTGGACGCACCGATCCAGACAGGCATCTCACACCCTCCTTAGTCGACCCGGAACTCGTGTCTCTCCTCAACCGCTGTCGCATTGGCAGACGCTTCGGCCAACGCTCCCTACGCTACCGGATGGGCACCGACTCTCACAATCTTTGCCCGCCCGCGGGCTCGCGGTGTGTCCGGCGCTAGACAGCGCGCACGGCCGCCGCCACGGCGAACGATGACTCTCAGGCCGCTCGGGAGTCATAGTCGTATCCACTATTCAGAGGAGGACCGAAGTGACCACGACAGCCAGCCGCCTCGGGGGCATCAATCTCGTGATGATCCCCGCCCCCAACCAGGATCGGTCGATCGAGTTCTACGAGTCGCTGGGCTTTGATAAGCGCACCGACATCCCGTTCGGAGGCAGCTACCGGTGGGTCGAGGTCTACCCGCCGAACGGCGAGACCGGAATCGCGCTCGCGCCGCCCCGGGAGAGCGACCCGGTCGGGATCCAGACCGGTATCAGCCTGACCACCGATGACATCGACGCCACGCACGCCCACCTGCGGTCGCTGGGCGTCGACGTCGACGCCGAGGTCTCGCGCATGGGCGATCCCGTGCCGCCGATGTTCTGGTTCCGCGATCCCGACGGTAACGTCCTGATGGTCGTCCAGACCTGAGCCTGCGGAGTCTCCCGTGGCGGTTCTTACGTTGCTACGACGTTTGCCCGACGGTCGTCTTTCCCTCGGGGCGCACCATGACTGTCGTAGCAACCGACACCGACCAGAGGGAGACTCCAATGACCGCCATCGTGATCCTCAACATCGCTTTCTCAGCCTTCGTGATCATCGGCATGCTGGCCCTGCTCGGCCGCGGCATCATCGCCGATCATCGGGCGCGAACCGCCACACCACAGCAGCCCACGCGCGTCGCCCCGCAGGCCGCTCGACGCTCACCGGCACGGGTCGGCCGCGCGCTCTCACAAAACGCCTGAAGCCCACGCGGGACCGTTGGCCGCGGCCTGTTCCAGTGCCGCGGTCAGTCCGCGCGCGACTCGCCGCCCCATTCCTCAGGCGCGACGTCGCGCAGCGTCTGCGAGAAGGTCCACTGATGGCCGGCCGGATCCTCGGCCGTGTACTGGCGCTCGCCGTATTCGAAGTCCGTGGGTCCCATCAGGATCCGGGCACCGGCTGCCCGCGCTCGCTCACAGTGGGCGGTGGCATCCTCAACGCGGACCATCACCGAGTGTGTCGCCTCGCCCGGGCGGGGCGGCCGCCGGTCGGCCCGTACGTCGCCGACGATCACCGCACCCTCGCCGCAGGTGAGCTGTGAGCGGTGGTTCTCGCCGATCCGCACGCGCTCGACGAAACCGAAAGCGTCCCCGAGCCAGCGCACCGCCTCGCGGACATCCGGATAGATCAACACCGGGATGACCTGTGCAGTGGGGATCGAGCGATTAGCTTTCATCGCACCGAGCCACACTATCCCTCCGCGGGGCCCGGGGGTGCGCTTCCCGCTTGCGGCCGGGACTGCGGCCACGCTCGCGTTGTAGTCGGGAAGCTGAAGGCTCAGAGCGCACGCATGCGGTTGTTGCGCGCGTTGTGCTCGACCTCAGCCAGGCCAAGCCGTTCGAGGACCGGCGGGACATAGTTGCCGAAGCGGCCGCGGAGCCCCTTCTTGAGGCCGTACCAGCCTCCGACGGGGTTGTCCGCCGACCGACCCCAGGCCTCGACCGTTCCCTCGGCGGCCGGCTTCTGCTCGTCGGCGTTGCCGAGCGGCATCCAGTCGCCGCGACGCCGAAGCATCTCGTGGAGGTCCTCGATGCAGCGAAGGCGGTAGCGAAGCTCAGTCGACCCGACCCGGACAACGAGTGCCGGCGGATCCGCGGCCTCGTCTCGATAGGCCTCGTAGGAGGACCTTCCCGGAGGCGTCGCGAGGATCCAGGGGTCCCCGAAGGTGCCGGAGCCCTCAGCTGTCGTCGCGGTCATCGCCCTCTTCTCTCGTAGCCTCAGTAACCTACCCGAGCCGCCGCGCGATCGTCGAGATCCTCCGCGACGAGCTCCGCGCCGAAGGCTGGAGGCGATCCGCCACTACTTCGCCGACATGTGGGGCAGGCGGTCACCCGGGTTCGCATCGTGGCTGCGAACACCGAGGATGGGACGGGTCGAGTCTAAGCTGGTCGGCCACAGCGACATGAGCGCGTGCAGCCACCCGATCGACGGCCTACCCGACGGCCCGCGAACTCCGGTCGCCCGTCAGACCTTGGCGATGCGCACGCGCCAGCGACCGTTTCTCGAGCGGGCGCGACGCCGGTACGGGCCGATCATGACCGTTCGCGTGCTGGGGCTCGGCAACGCGATCATCGTCTCGGACCCCGACCTGATCAAACAGGCGTTCCGGGCCGACCCGACCGTTCTGCACGCCGGGACCGGCAGTCCGTTGCGCGACCTGCTCGGACCTCACTCGCTGCTGGGGATCGACGAGGCCGAGCACATGGAGCAGCGCAAGCTGCTGCTGCCGCCGTTCAAGGGCCAACGGATGAAGCCGTATGAGCCGATGATCGCCGAGATCGCGGCCGAGGAGATCGACCAGTGGCCGCAAGACGTCGAGTTCGCCAGCGCGCGGTCGATGCAGCGGATCACGCTGCGGGCGATCCTCCGCGCCGTCTTCGGCGCCGAGGGCGGTCGCCGCGGCAGCCTGGAGAGGGTGATGCCGCAGTGGACCGCCCTGGGGGCGCGCCTCTCGTTGGCGCCAGAGTTGCGGCGCAACTACGGCCCGTGGTCACCGTGGCCGAGGTTCCAGCGGCTGCGTGCGGACATCGACACCATCCTCGACGAGCTGATCGCCGCCGCCCGTGTCGACCCGGAGCTGGCCACGCGCCCCGACGTGCTCGCGCTGATGGTGCAGGCCACGCATCAGGACGGCTCGCCGATGACCGACGCCGAGATCCGCGACGAGCTGGTGACGATGCTCGTCGCCGGCCACGAGACCACCGCCAACACCCTCGCCTGGGCAGTCGAGCGCCTGCGTCGCCACCCCGAGCTCCTGGAACGGCTCGTCGCCGAGGTCGACGCCGGCGGCAAGGCGCTGCGCGAGGCGACGATCCGCGAGGTTCAGCGCACGCGACCGGTGATCGCCTTCGCCGGCCGCCTCACCCGTGAGCCGTTCACGCTGGGCGGCTACCGGCTTCCCGTCGACACGCGGCTGCTGCTCGCGGCCTGCCTGACCCACTACGACCCGGCCCTGTTCCCCCACCCCGAGCGGTTCGACCCCGATCGGTTTCTCGACACCGTGCCGGACACGTACGCATGGATCCCCTTCGGCGGCGGGATTCGGCGCTGCATCGGGGCGACCTTCGCCCACATGGAGATGGATGTCGTGCTCCGCGTGCTGCTCGACCGGGTGCGGCTGCTGCCGACTGACGCGCCCGGGGAACCGTGGGCGTTCCGGGGCATTGTCTGGGCCCCCGGCGGGGGTGGGCGGATCGCGGTGCGGACCCGGGATCGGCAGCCGGCAACACCGCCGCTTGCCGTGGTGTCCGGAGGCTGAGTCCGGCCGTCGGCCCAGCCGACCTCGAGCACGGTGCCGCGCGGGTTCGGCCCGGGTGGCGACGGATCACCGACCGGGAGGTGGTAGGCCGACGAGGCGGGTCCAGCGTCGCCCGACCGCGGGGTCGACGCTGGCGAGCAGGCCGACGAAGTCGCGGGTGTGGATAACTCCGTACCGGTAGCGCGCGACCTCCGCGCGGAGCAATGCAAGCAGGCGGTTTCCTCCTCGTTCCACGACGCGAACGCCTCATCAAGCCACGGTTCGCGGTACTGGTCGTCGCCGACGATCCCGTAGAACCACTGGTGGGCGACCTCATGTGCGACGGTGCCGAGGTCAGGGTCGCTGAGGACGAGCTCGGGAAACTCCTGGCTGCCAGCACCGAGCCCGGCGAGGACGATGTCGAGCTCCGGCGCTCCATAGGGGCCGTACCACGCGGTGTATCTGCGCAGTGCGGCGACGGCACCACGGAGCGCTTCATCGGCGGAAGCACGGCTGCGGCGCGAGGAGTAGAAGACGCGCACCCGCACGCCATCGGCCGACGCGACCCGGAGGCTCATTCGTCCGATGGCCAGACCGAAGTCCCTGGCATGGGGCGAGAAGGCGACAAACGCCCGCATCCCGGAACGGGCATCGATCGTGTCGGACAGCTCTGCGCCCGTGCTCGCCACCGACAGCGCCACCGGCACGCGCACCGTTGTCCGCCACACCGCCGCGAGCGAGTACGTCGGGTCACCGGTCGCCGTGTCGGGATCCAGATGCCAGCCCTCCCTGGCACGCACCGCCACCAGCGGCATTGCCCGTCCGATCAGATCGACGCCCGCGCTGCGTCCGAACTGAGCCTGGTCGGTCGATACGTGGGTGGTGAATCGCAGGCCCACGACAGTGGCCTCGCCGGGGCCGAGCGCCCGCTCGAGCCGCAATCGCACCGCAGAGCATGCGACCGCGTAGCGCTCGATTCTGCACTGGAGGTCACCGTGATCCTGATCCGCGGCTGCTGGCATCCGTCCGCCTCCCCTGGGATCGAGTCGTTGGGATACAGCCTCAGCCACACGACCGGGAGGTTCCCTGGGCCGCGGTCACGCAGCCAGATCGTCTCCGTGCCGGTCAACACCCGCGTCGACGGGGCCCAGGCGGCATCGACCGTGTAGCTCAGCGGCTGAGGCACCCCGGCGCCGACGGCCGACCGGGCTCGCCCTCCGGCTCCCAACACCGGCACGAGGAGGGCGATCGCCAGTGCCACGCCGACTCCGGCGGCGAGACCGCGAGCGCGGCCCGACCAGCGTGAGGACCAGCGAGATCTCATAGGTGTCTACATCGACACGCTCCCAAGCGGACCAAAGCGGCCCTACCCGGCCAGGCCGAGGCGCTGCGCCTTCTGCACTGCCTCGGTGCGATTGCGGACCTCGAGCTTCCGATACACCGCGCTCGTGTGCTCTTTCACCGTGTGCTTTGACAGGTGCAGCGCCTCGGCGATCTCGGGATTCGTGGCGCCCGAGGCCATCAGCGACAGCACTGCGCGCTCGCGGTCGGAGAGACCGAGGGTCGCGCGGCGTTCGTGAGATTCGAAGGTCGTCTTGCCAAGTCCGACAGCGCGCACGGCAGCCGCGATCCGGCGAGCCGGCCAGTCCTTGTGCGCGAATCCCGATGCGCCCGCGGCGCGGGCGGCATGCGGCGAGATGTCGCCGGCGCCCGAGATGAGCAGCACGCGCGTCCGCGGCTCCGCGGCGCGGAGCTGTTCGCAGATCTCCGCCCCCGACTCCTCGCCGATGAACAGGTCAATGAGCGCGACATGGGGTCGGTAGCGTCGGGCGAGCTTCAGTGCTTCAGGCCCCGTCATTGCGCTCAGGCACCGCTCGACCCACGGCTGCTGGCTGAGCATCAGGCGAAAGCCCCAGTGCACGACATCGTGGTCGTCGACGACGAGCACACTCAGCCGCTCCGGGCTGCGCTCCGTCTCAGCCATCGATCGGAACGACCAGGCGAACCTGCCAGATGCCGGCTTCGCGCTCGCCGAACTCGATGATGCCGCCGCTATGCAGGGCCTCGAGAGCGGCGAGCTTGAGGCCCATGCCGGCGCGACGTTGTCTCCCCTGCATCCCGTCGTTGGCGATGTCGAGCACGAACGTACCGTCGAGACTTCCCACCCGCACACTCACCCGGCTCGGACGCGAATGCTTGTGGGCGTTGCGGACTGCTTCGGCGAGCACCGATTGCGCGAGTGGCTCGAGGGCCGCGGGCACGTCGCCATCGCCGCCGTGTTCCAGGGTCACGCCAAGGTCGGGGTGCATGCGGGCGAGTCGCTCCACCTCCTCGACGAGGGTGGTGCCGGTGGCTCGCGGGGCCCGGCCGAGCGGACGTTGCAGCGCGCTGCGGAGGTCGCCCAGTGCCGCCTGCGTCTCGCTGGCACAGCGCGCCCGGGCCTCAGCGGGAAGGTCCCCCTCGCCATCGAGAGCCATCGAGACGCCGAACAGGCGCTGGATCACGCCTTCGTGCATTTCGCGCGCGAGGTCGATGCGCTGCTCGAGCTGCGAGGCCTTTTCGGCCTGAGTCGCGACGATGCGGGCAACCGACGCGAGCGCGGCCGCCTTGCCCAAGGTCCACAGAACGTGCCGGTCGGCGTCGTCCAGCGGCGGTGCCGAGAGCAGCCGGTCGGCAAGGATCACGCCGACCGCTCGACCGGCGGCCGTCATGGGCGCGCACACGAGTCGCGCGGGCTCGGCCACGAGCGCGGCGTACTCGTGGGGGACCTGGCCGCTCAGATCACCTGCGATGTCGATCACCCGGTCCGCACTGAGGGCGCGCGCAGCGATCGGCGCCGACTCCACCGTGACGTGTGCGCCGACGAACTGGCCAAGGTCAAGGCCGTGGGCGCCCGCCGCCCGCACGCGCCGCCGAGCCGTGTCGTACCGGAAAATCACCGCTCGGCGCATTCCGGCCAGCCGGCAGACGGCTTGACACAGGCGGCCGTAGAACTCGTCTCCGGTGGACACCGCCTCGGCCTGCGAGAGCACCTCGACGAACAACTCGAGCGCCTCGACGTTGACGCCGGCACGCTCGCTGGTGGCCTCGCCGGTACTCACAGGCCGGCCGCCGCTAGGCGCGGGTTGAGCAAGCGCATTCCACGGAGGGATCGTAACTGCCGGATGAGCAGCTCGGGACGATCAGCCCGCGAGCGCCTCGGCCCGAGCGATCGGGCGCTTGCCCCAGCGGCTGCGAGTCGCGAAGTCCAGAAGCCGCTCGAGGTAGTCGTGCAGCGGCGACACATCGATTCCTGCCGGCCCGAGCTGCGCGCGGGCGTGGCTCTCATCGAACACGGAGCCGATGGCGAAATACGGGAAGTAGGCTCGGCTGCCCTCGAGTGCGGAGCGCTGCACCGAGCTTCCCTCAGCCTCGAGGGCGACAAACTCGCTCGGCGCAAGCACTCGCGGTATCGGCCGTCGAAAGTAGCGACTTGCGATGCCGGCGATCTCGCCGATGGTGCTCGCGTTCTCCCCGGCGGTCAGGTTGTAGGTTTCGCCAGCCTCTCCCAGCTCCTCACACAGCGCGTGGATCGCGTCAGCGACGTAGTCGATCGAGACGACGTCGACTGGGGCCGAGGGGATGGCTGGGATCGCGGCGAAGAGACCGCGGGCAAAGGCCCGCAGCGGCCAGTAGAGGACATTGAACGCCGCCGTCCAGCCACTCCGTCGATCACCGACCACGATGCTCGGGCGCAGGACGACGGTTGGCAGTCCGCTGCGCGTGCGGACGAGCTGCTCGGCCTCGAACTTGGATTGTTCGTAGGAGTTGTGGAACCCCTGGCCGAGATCGAGATCAGACTCGGTGAAGCGACCCTCGTGGGTACCGGCGACGTACGCGGTCGATACGTGCCCGTAGCGATCGAGGCCGCCGCGGGCGGCGGCGAGTTCGCCGAAATCGAGCATCCGCTTCGTCCCCTCGAGGTTGATCCCCCGGGCCTCGCAGAGCGGCAAGGTGAAGGAGACGGAGGCCGCCGAGTGCACGACCGTCGAGACCCGGCGCGCCAGCTCCTCGGTGCGATCCCGGCCGAGCCCCAGGTCGGGAGCGGCGAGATCCGCCGCAACCGCCTGCACCCGCCGTATGTACGTGCGCCCGCGAGCGCCGAACAGGTTGTCCAAGACCGCCTCGATCCGCGCGCGGGCCGCCTCGTCGCTGCCGGCTCGCACGAGCGCGACGACGGAGCGATCACCTCGTTCCAGGTACCGAGCCAGCAGCTCCATCCCGACAAATCCGGTTGCGCCCGTGAGCAGCACCTCGCCGCGCGTGGAGCTCATGTGACGCCGTTCAGTGAGCGCAGCGCCCAGGCCACCCGCGCCCGAGTGTCGGCGGGAGCGATCAGCTCGTCGATATGGCCGGCCCGCGCAGCCACCTGTGGCCGAAGCTGGGCCTCCGCATAGTCGGACGCCAGACGGTTCCGCGCGCCGTCGCGATCCTCGGCGGCCGCCAGCTCGCGACGGTGGATGATGCCCACCGCCGGCTGAGCGCCCATCACCCCGATCTCCGCCTGCGGCCATGCAAACACGTAGTCGGCACCGAGCTCCCTTGAGTTCATGGTGATGAATGCGCCGCCGAAGGCCTTGCGCAGGATGACGGTCACGCGGGGCACGGTCGCCTCGGCGAAGGCATGCACGAGCGTGGCGCCGAAGCGGATCACGCCAGCCGACTCCTGTCGCGTTCCGGGCATGAATCCGGGCGTGTCGACGAGGACCAGCAACGGGATCCCGAATGCGTTGCACTTCTGGACGAAACGCGCGCCCTTCTGCGAGGCGGCGGCATCGAGCACACCCCCGAGGTACCGCGGCTGATTGGCGATCACTCCGACCACGCGGCCCTCGAGCCGGGCGAGTCCTGTCACCAGGTTCCGCGCCCAGCCGGCGGAGGCCTCGAGCAGCTCGCCGTCATCGGCGAGACAACGGATCACGTCGCGGACGTCGTACACGCGCCGCGCCTGCGCCGGCACGCATGCCCCGGGATCCCGGCCGGTGGGCGGACGCGGTGACGAGTGTCCTGCCGGCGCATCACGATGGTGAGGGAGATAACCGAGAAGTTCCCGGGCCAGCTGCGCCGCCTCGATGTCAGTTGGGGCAACGAAGTGGCACACGCCGTTACGCTGATGAACCCGTGAGCCGCCGAGCTCGCGGGTGCTCACGTCCTCGCCGAGCGCATCGCGCACGACCGCCGGACCGGTGAGAAACATGCTCGACTCCTCGGTCATCACGACCCAGTCGGTCAGAGCGGGCGAGTACGCGCCGCCACCCGCCGAGACGCCGGTGATGACTGATATCTGCGGGACCTGGCCGGACAGCCTGACGATCTGGCGGAAGATGCGGCCATAACCGCCGAGCGCCGCCAGCCCCTCCTGCATCCGCGCGCCGCCCGAGGAGACGAAGCCGACCACGGGCGCTCGACCGCGGCCGGCGAGCTCCATGACGCGAACGATGGTCTGGGCGTGTGCCTCCCCGAGCGAGCCGCCCGCGTAGCTCGAGTCTTGGGCGTAGCAGAACACCGGTCGCCCGTCGACAAGCCCGGTACCGCCGACGACGCCGTCGCCGGCCCGCGCCTTGTCACCCATCTCGCGCGAGTGCACCTCCGAGCGGATGAGCTGGAGCGAGCCAGGGTCGAACAGCACCTCGAGGCGCTGATGCGGTGAGAGCTGTGCGTCCGGACGGGCTGCGAGCGCCAGACTCATACCGGGTCACGCGTGTGTCGCGATGGCCATGCGCACACGATTGGCCACGACGGCCGCTGCGCTTAGCGTCTGGAGTACAAGACCCGACACGTGGGGGGTTCGGTACCCGGCTGCCTGCTGGCGATCGGCATCACGGTCGGCTTTCACCGCTGCGCGGCTCGGCGCCGGCCTGCTGACGACACCGCTCACGACGCTGCGAGGTGACGGAGCTTCCGACCGGGCGACCCGGTTGATGGCGCTCTGCGCGACCGTCTCGAGCGAGCCGCCGCCATCTGATCGAAGGTGATGCGGTCGTCTCCGGTGAGCTCGTCCGTGGGGTCCGGGAGCTCGGCCATCGTCACTCGTGATCCTCCCATTCGGCCTGGCGCTCCCGCCACGCCGCGACGGGGGTCGGGTACGTCTTGTCGATACGCAGATCCAGGAGGTAGGGGCCCTCGGTCCCGAGCCCGCGCGCCACCGCCGACGCGATCTTGTCCGGGTGCTCGACCGACTCGCCGTCGGCACCGAGCGAGTGCGCGAAGGCCACCCAGTCGATGACGGGGATCTCGGTGAGCCGTTCCGGACCGGGCCCGAGCGCATGCGCCCGGTACCAGATGTTGCCGTAGGCGCCGTTGTTCATCACAGCCACGATCAGCGGCACGTGCTCGCGCGCGGCGGTGTGGAGCTCCATGCCGTGCATGAGCATGCAGCCGTCGCCGGTGGCGACCATCAGGGGCTGGTCGGGCCGGGCGAGCTTGGCGCCGATGCCGAGGGGAATGGCGCCGCCCATCGGCGCGAGGTTGGTGAGCGAGAAGTGTGTGCCGGGCATACGCACCGTCCAGTACTCGGCGAACCAGGCCCGGTGCGCACCCGAGTCGACGCACAGCACACCGTCGTCGGGGAAGGCGGCCCGCAGCTCGGTGACCACGCGCGCCGGATGCATCGGCACAGCGTCGCTGCGGGTGTCCTCCTCCTGATAGACGCGGGGTCCGGCGGCGCGGATCCGGGCGAGGAACGCCCGGCGGGCCTCGCGTCCCTCGTCAAGCCCGGCGGCCCGATCGCCGTCGAGGCCAGCCAGCCGCTCGAGCACGGTGGCGGCGTCGCCGAGCACCGGGACCTCGCTCGGCCAGGTCCGCCCGATCAGCATCGGGTCGGTCTCCACGTGCGCCAACGCCCGTGACGGCAGCATGGCCGGATCCCACTGCATGGTGTCCCGCTGGGACAGGCCCGAACCGATGACGACGAGCACCTCAACCTCGTCGTCACGCACCGCGTCCAGCGCCCAGCGTGACCCTCCGTAGCCGAACACCCCGAGGGACAACGGATGGTCCTCGGAGACGAGCCCCTTTCCGGCCAACGTGGTCGCCATCGGGAGGTCGAATCGCTCGGCCACCGCCGCCAGAGCCTCGGCGGCTCCGGCGTGCAGGACGCCGGGACCGGCGAGGAACACGACGTTGCGGGCGGCATCGGGCCCCGAGAGCAGCGCGACCAGGCGGTCGAGCGCGGCATCGTCGACGAAGCGAGGGTGGGTCACGGCATCGGGCACCGGCCGCCAGCCGGACTCGATCGTCGCCTTCTGGACATCGACCGGGATCGATAGGTGGGACGGCCGGCGCCGGGCCATAGCATGGGTCACGGCGTGACGGAGCTGGTGGGGCACGACCGCGGCGGACGAGAGCGACACCGACAGCCCGGTCACCGGCTTGAGCACGTCGATGTCGTCGATGGCTGCCCCCGAGGCGTCTTGGAAGCCTCCCAGGCCCTCCCACGAGCGCGCCACCTCGCCACTGACGGCGAGCAGCGCGCTGCGATCGGCCGCGGCGGCGGCCAGAGCGGTGGTCATGTTGAGCACTCCCGGCCCGCCGATCCCGAAGCACACGCCGAGGCCGCCCGACGCCCGGCCGTACCCGTCGGCCATGTAGGCCGCGCCGCCCTCGAACGCAGCCACGATCGTGCGCAGCCCGTCGGTGCCGGTCATCGGCAGCATGAAGCTGTCGTTGAGAGCACCGGGGTCCATGAAGACGTGATCCACGCCCTGGTCCCGCACGGCGGCGAGCACGTACTCGGCGACGTTCACGATCGGCACGTGACAAGCCTACGGCCACGACCCGTCGTGGCCGCGGCGCCGTGTGTCTCGCGCCCGCGTACTCTCACCGGCCACATCCTGCCGCTTGCCATCGTGAGGCGTGCTGTGCACGCTGCGGAGCGGTCGAGCAGACACAGTACTCGCGGGCGTGCCGCGCAGCAGCGAGCTCGAATCCCGCAGCCATGTGTGCGCTCTGCGCTCCCATCCGAACAGCGATCAACCAGTGGACACCCGCGAGCGTCCGCGGACGGCCGGTGCGACGGCCGCGCTCTGGAGCGAGCGAGGAAAACGCTATATGGTGGCTGCCATGCGACCCGACCCGGGGCGCATAGAACAGGGCGCTCACGACTCGTTGTGTAGCCGCTGGGCAACCGTGAAGGCGGCGTTCGCCGCGGGCACGCGCGCGTCCACCGCGGTGTGGAGGAGGACCTCGCCGGTTTCCTCCGAGGTGACGCCATTAATGCGGGCGGCCCGGACGTGCATGGCAAGTTCGTGCTCCCGGCGGTGAGCTCGGTCGTGTTGGCGATCGCTCGGTCGACATGCTCGTCACCGAGCGCCGAGCTCGGCGATCGTGTACGGCCCGGGCTGCGGGATCGGCCCGGCATGGCCCGGGTCTCCGGCTCACTTGCCGATGTGCAGGACCCGGGAGGTGACCGCGTCCATGACGCGCTCGGGGAGGATCCGGCTGAGCGCCAACCGCACCTTCGCGTCGCGGCTGATCACGTAGCGCGGCTTTGGCTTCTTGGCGGTCAGAGCATGCAGGGCCGCGTCGGCGACTGCGTCGGGGGGCAGCGCGCGTGTGGCGAGCTTCTGAAACGCCTTGCTAAACGCTTCGAGGTCGCGGCTGTACAGCTCGCGTCCCTCAGGCGGAAGCGCCGCCAGGGCCTCCGCGTACTGCGCATCGGCCTTCGCCCAGATCGACGTGTCGATCGAGCCCGGCTCGATGATGGCGACCCACATGCCCCACTTGCGCAGCTCCATCCGCAGTGCGTCCGTGATTGCCTCCATCGCAAACTTCGAGGCGCAGTACGGCGCCAGGAACGGGGTCGAGACGAGGCCGCCGATCGAGCCGATGTTGACGATCCTGCCCTTGCCCGCACGCAGCAGCGGCAGGAACGCCTGGGTGACCGCCACCTGCCCGATGACGCTGACCTCCAGCTGCTGCCGCCACTCGTCGAGCGTCACGAACTCGACGGGACCGCCGACGCCGATTCCCGCGTTGTTGACGAGCCCGTGTAGCCCGCCGCCCCGCCCGATCGCGTCCCGCACGGCGTCACGCGCACACGCGATCCCGTCGGCGTCGGTGACGTCGATGATCACCGGCACGAGGCGTCCGCTCTCGGCGGCCTTCGTGAGCGCCTCGCCGTCCTGCGGCTTGCGGACCCCCGCGAACACGCGCCATCCCTCGCGATCGAGGCGCAGCGCGACCGCTCTGCCGATACCGCTCGAAGCTCCCGTGACGACGGCATCCATCGCGCTCAGCCTATCGTCCGACGCGAAACGGGATTCTGCGACGACGGCAACGCAGGTAAGGATCCTTCCGCGTGTGCCGAACGAAGCGGGGCACCGGGTCGCGATCACTTCCCACGCGACCGACGCGGCAACGGTAAAGTGGGCACGTCATGAGTACGTTTGCCGCGCGTCTGGATGTGGTCGCCGGCAACGCAGCGGGAATGTCGATTCTCGTGGAGGACGAGCTGCTCATAGGGCGGCATGCCGATGGGGCCGGCCAGCTCGCCGACGATCAAGAGATCTCCCGGTCTCACGCACGGGTCACGTTGGACGCAAGCGGAATCTGCACGATCGAGGATCTGGGCTCAACCAACGGCACGTTCGTGAACGGGCTGCGGATTTCCGCGCAGCAAGAGCTCTCGGAGGGCGACAAGATCGATCTCGGAGCGACCACGCTGGTCGTTGGGGGCCTGCCGACTCCGGCGCTCCAAGAGACAGTCAGCGCGACAGCACCGCAGACCACGATCCCCCCGGGAGCGCAGGCGCCTCCCGCGATTGACGCAGCCGCGGTGCCGTCGGAACTGCCCGGCGAGCACGGCGCGACACCGATGCCACCAACGCTATCGCTGCAGCTGGAGGTTGACTTCGTTGCCCGCGAGGCGCGCCTTTATCTCGATGATGCCTCCGAGCCGGTGCGGTTGGTGTTCCACGCCGGAGCATGGCGCTCCGCCCCCGCGCAGCCGAGTGAAGAACGTCTCTGACCGGTCCGAGCCGGCGGGCCCCCGACCTGGGGAGTTGCGCGCTCGCGAGTTAGTGGCCGAACGCGCGCGAACCGGTCCCAGGTGGACTCGCCGCCGCGTACGAAGCCGCCGACCTCGAGATGGCTAAGGCAACGATCAAGCGGCACGCGGATCGGTCGCGAGAGCTTGGCCGCCAAGCCGTCGATGCGGCGGGCGGATCGCTGCTGCCGGGTCGTTCGCGCCGGCAGTGACGAAGAGGAGAGCCGTGGGGTCGTCTTGGGACTCGGCGTTCGAACGGTCTTGGCACGCTCGGTTCAGCGACTAGTTACGAATCGTGTGCGCCCGTCATCGATCCTGTGCGATAGTGTGCTTATGAGCGATTGGCCTCTCGTCTCGGGTGACGTGGGCTGGGACGCAATCGGTGAGATTCTTCAGGCCCACCGAACGCCGTGTGCCGTGACGATGGGAACCTTCGATGGAGTCCACGCTGGCCATCGCAGCTTGGTCGCCGCCACCCGTCGGCTTGCGCTGGGCAAAGGACTAGATGTGGTTGCTGTGACGTTCTCTCCGCGTCCCGAGCGCTACTTCGCCCATGGCGCTGTGCTGCCCGATCTCTGCCCAATCGACGAGCGGATCTCCCGCCTTCGGGCAGCTGGAGCCGATCGAGTCGTGGTGCTGCCGTTCGGTCGTGCGCTCGCTGAGGTTCCGGCAGCGAGATTCGCCGGCGCGCTGGTCGATGAGCTCGGTCTCGAGCTTCTCTGCGTTGGGGAGGACTTCTCCTGCGGCCGCGATCGAGAAGGCGATCCCGCCTTCCTACGAGCGCTCGGACTCGTCGTCCACGTCCATTCGTTCGTCCGCGATGAGAATGGCATGAAGGTCAGTTCCTCCCGGCTGCGCGAGCAGCTCATCGCCGCCGCGTCCCAGGCTCCGTTCGCGGCATCCGCGCGCCTAACCGTCGACGCGTGAGCGAACGGTCACTGAATCGCGGGCGCATTCGGTAGCCGGTGCTCCGCGTCCTGCTACCGGATATATCGGTGCATGGTTGCACCGCCGCTGCCATCGGCACCGCAAGGTGGCGAGCTGCTCTGAGTGTCACGACTTTCGGGCATCGCTCAGCGTTCGGAGGCGTGTGCGGGGCCAGTTCTGGAGTGCTGTGAGGCGTGGCGGGCCCAACTGGAGTATCGGACGATCCTTTGTACCCCATCCAACCTGCGACTCGGAAGCGTTGACTAGCTATCTATAGCTAAGGCCCTGCTTAGCCTTGGCCCCCGGGAGGGTTCGGCTTAGCCGTGACCAGATCACCAAGCGGTTCCGCGGGAGTCCCGGCCAGCGACCATTTGAACTGGGTCACGTGCTCCTTCGCGAGAACAGGCCCGGCCGTGTCCCGCGGCGGACGAACAGCACCGGCGCGGGTGCGGCCTTCGCGATCTCCGATCGGGTCGGGCCAAGGCCCTCGCGGCGCCAGCGATCAGACAGGCCGATGACGAGCAGACCCGCGCCGGCTGCCGCCGCGACGATGCCGTTCCGACCGCCCGCGACGACCAACGGCTCGGTCGCGATGCCGGTTGCCTGCTGTACCAGCAGACCGGCGTCGGCGAGCATGCGGGTGACCGACTTCCCCTCGTCGGTCTGCCCAGCTGCGCCCAGCAGCTTCAGCGGCGCGCCGGTGCGTGCGGCAAGCCATGAGCCCAACTCAAGCGCGGGCCAGTCGTGTTCGGCGCCGCCGAACGGTACGAGCACCGACCCCTCCGGTCCGACTTTGATTGGGACGTCTTCCTGCGCCACCAGGACCGCCGCATCGCACTCCGTCTTCTCCAGCAGCACGCTGACCTCTCCGAGCGGGACGCCTTCGCCGATCAGCCGCCGGCGACCCTCGATCAGGACCAGGTCCACAGGCTCCCGCTCGACGATGTGGACAAGATCGCTGCCGAGACTGACCGAGCTGAACGCGACACCCCGGGCCGCCACGCCGTCGGCCGCGAGCCGCGCGCGGACCTGGTTGATCGCGTGTGAAGCTCGCTCAAGTCGCAACCACGATCGCAGTCTCCGGATCGTTCGGCGACGCCACGGTGAGGAAGAACGCGGCTACCAAGTGGCTGCGGCTGCTCGCGCTCGGGCATACCAACAGCGAGATTGCCAAACAGCTCTACATTAGCCCGCGCACCGTCGAGAGCCATCGCGCAAATCTGCAGAGCAAGCTGGGTCTTAGCCGGCGGCCGGAGCTGGTCCGCTACGCACTGGAGCACGGGGTGATCCACCGATGAGCACCAACGCCAGGGCGCGTCAATTCGAGGTCGAGGCCGCCGAACGCCGCGTGATCGAGCAGCTGAAGATGACCGCACCGTCGCCGTCGTCGGCTCGCCGCGTCGCGGTCGTCTCAGCCGCCGTCGTTCTATTCGCCGTGACGTTCGCGGCTCGCCTCGCCGTCCACGACCCTGATGCCCTGCTCGCCAACTTCTATGTGATTCCGATAGCACTGCTGGCGATCGAATTCGGCACGCGTGTGGGCGTGCTCGCAGCCTTCGCCGCGCTCGGGCTCGTGCTCGCCTGGACCGCGATCGAGACCCTCCACGTGGGCGCGCTCGGATACAGCTCGCGGATCGCCGCACTGCTTGTCACCGGAGTCATCGTGGGACGGTTCTCCGAGCGGCTCCGCGCTGACATCACCGAACGCCAGCATGCACAACGACGCCTCACGATGTACGCCGATGAGCTGGAGCGGGCAAACCATCATCTGGGTCGCAGCGTCGAGCGGCTCGAGGCGTTCGCGGAGATCGCGCGAGCCGTGGGCGGCGAGACCGATCTCGAGCGTGTGCTCTCTTTGATCCTCGCTCACGCCAGGGAAATCGTTGCTGCGCGAGAGCTGATCGTGTACCTATCCGAGGGCGACGAGCTGGCTGCGGTCAGCGGACGGGCGCAGCACGACGCCGCGCCCGTGCGGCTACCGGTACACGGCTCGCTCGCCGGCGAGGTGCTGCTCAGCGGGCGGCCTCGTCGCGTCAGCTCGGACGATTACCATCGCCAGCTCGAGCAAATGATGCCGGGCGCGAGCGCGGCCATCCTCGTACCGCTGGTCTTCCGGGGAGAAACGCTTGGTGTGCTGGCAGGAATCGATAGCGCCGACGGGCGCCCGTTCGCAGACGGCGACGTGCAGCTGCTGATGTCCGTCGCGGCCAGCGCCGCCACCGCCATCGCGACTGCGCGCTCGGTTGGCGCCGCGCGTCTCCGCCTGAGCCTCGAGGCGGCCGAGCAGGCACGCGCTCGCTGGGCACGCGAGCTGCACGACGAGACTTTGCAAGGGCTGAGCGGCGTGCGCATGGTCCTGTCGGCGGGTCTCGCGCGCGATGACCTCGGCGCACTACACCGCGCCGCGGAGACTGCGTACGAGCACGTTGGCGGAGAGATGCGCAAGCTTCGCGACCTGATCGCCGAGTTGCGACCCGCTGCACTTGACGATCTGGGACTGGGTCCGGCGATCGAGTCGCTGGCCAACCGTCAGGCGTCGATAGGTGAATTCGCCGTCGAGGTCAAGCTGGAGCTCAACCCACAGCGGCGCCTGGCTCGCGACACCGAGACCGTGACCTACCGGATCGTTCAGGAGGCGCTCAGCAACGTCGTCAAACATGCTGGCGCTCGCTGGGTGACCTTGCAGGTCAAGCAGCTCCCGGACCGCGTCGAGCTCAGCGTGGATGATGATGGCCGCGGCTTTGAGCCGGACCAGCTTCACGAAGGGTTCGGTCTTCTCGGGATGCGCGAACGGGCGCTTCTGGTGGGAGGAACCCTGTCGGTGACCTCGACGCACGGCGCGATGACCTGCGTCAGCGCCGTTCTGCCCGTTCCGGCGTAGGTCGGCACCTCCTCGCCAGCGCCCCGGCCCCGAGCGGCCCCGCTCCGGAGACCGAGACCGAGCGGGCTGCGTGTCGCCCCCGGCGGGGCGCGGTCCGTTAGCTACTGTCGCGCTGTTCCTCACGGCCCTGCTGGCCGCGAAGTAAGGGTCCGCCGGGACTAACGCCTACGCGATTCGCCAGGCGCCGGACTCGAGCACGATGCGCATGGGTTCGGCGCCGTCCCCGAGCGAGATCAATGCCTCGTTGGTGGCAAAATCGATCTCGAGCCGGAGCGACAGTCGCGGGACGGCGGCCGGCGGCGTCGGCTCCGCCTCACGTTCTGGCTCGGGTGCCGGCTCCGGGACTGTCGGTTCGGGCGTGGGCTCCGGCTTAGCGGCAGCTGGCGCCGCGCGCTCCGCCGTGGCTTGACCCTCGGCCCCGGCAGGAGCATCGCCGGACGGATCGGCCGCTGCCGGCGCGGGGAGCTCGCGAACGACCAACTTGCTGCCTCCAAGCTCGATCGTGTCGCCCTGCTTGAGCGTCTGCGGCACCGAGATCCGCAACCCGTTGACGAACGTGCCGTTGGTGGATCCGAGGTCTTCGACTGCGCACAACTCGCCGGCATGGAGGGTCACGCGGGCGTGGTAGCGCGAGATTTCCTCGTCATTGCCGAGGCGTCCGAGGCCGTCGGCATGGCGGCCGATCAGCAGCTCGTCGGTGACGTCGAGCCATGTTCCGGCGGCGCTG
>CAVYQU010000013.1:0-302998 GCA_963770805.1 uncultured Solirubrobacterales bacterium
CTCATCGGCACAGATCCGGCACCGCGGGCCGTCAGCGAGGTTGAAACAGACCTCGCACAGGCCGATCCGTTCCTTGACCTCCCGGATGGCATCGGCGAGGGCGAAGGCGTCGTCCTCGCTCGCCCGCAGCAGGTGAAAGGCCAGCCGCTGAGCGGTCCGGCCACCGACCCCCGGAAGCTTCGAGAGCTCAGTGATCAGACGCTGGACGGGAGGTGCGTACACGCTGTGGCGGGGAGCGGCGAACGGGTTAGAGCCCGGGCAGTCCGAGTCCCCCGAGACCGCCGGTGATGCCGCCGAGCCGGGTGGAGGCGAGCTCCTGGGCGGCGCGCAGCGCCTCGGTGACCGCGGCCAGAACCATGTCCTGAAGCAGCTCGACGTCGTCGGGGTCGACGGCCTGCGGATCGATCGTGATCGACTTGATGGTGAGATCGCCGGTGGCCTGGACGGTGACCATGCCGCCGCCGGCGGAGGCCTCGACCACCTCGTCCTTCAGCGACTCCTGCGCGGCCATCATGTCCTGCTGCATCTTCTGAACCTGCTTGAGCATCTGGTTCATGTTCGGCTGTGGCATCAGGTCTTCGCCTCCCGTTCATCGGGTTCGTGGTCCAATAGCTCCTCGGCGTCGAACTCCTCGAGGAAGCGCCGCACCAGCTCCTCGCCGGAGAGGTGCTCAGCCTCGGGCGGTTCGTCGGGCATCTCGTCCAGCTCGCGGAGCTCGTAGCGGAGCGCCCGGGCCTGCCCGGTGACCGTCCGGAACGCCTCGGCAGCCACCCGGCGGTGGTCCTCCTGCTCGGCCTTGCGCTTGAGGAACGCCGCGCCGGGCGGAAAGGCCAGCGTGAGCTCGCGCTCGCGGACCGCCACGGGACGCGCATCGGCGAGCAGCGCCGCGACCATCGCGTTGGCCCCACGCACGACGTCGACTACCGCCGGCCAGGACTGGACAACCGTGTCGAGGGTGAGCGCCAGGCCCGCCGGATCCGGGTGCGGCGGCGCCGGTGGGGACGCAGGGGTCGCGGCCTGGGGCGCCGGCGGCTCGGCGGGAGGAGCGTCAGGCGCGGGCGCCCGCTCGGTCGCCACCGCGCGCAGCTGTCCTCCCCCGGCCAGGGCCCCCTCGAGCCGCTCGATCCGTGCCAGCAGGGCCGCGGTCGAGGGATCGACCTGCGGCGCCGCCGCCTTGATCAGGACAAGCTCGAGCTGGATCCGGGCCTGGGCGCCGTTCGTGGTCGCCTCGAGGGCATCGGCGACGAGGTCGAGCAGGCGGACCGCGTCGGTCTCCGAGAGGGCGCGGGCCTGGTCGGCCAAACGCTGATCTCGATCCAGGGTGACTCGCAGCTCAGGCGGCACGTCGCCGAGAACCTGAACGGTCAGCAGCTCGCGGGCGTGGGTCTCGAGATCCCTCAGGACCTGACCGGGGTCACGGCCGGACTCGGCCAGGCGGGCAGCGGCGCGCAGCGCCTGGGCGGGATCTCGCTCCGCGACCGCCTGCACGGCCTCGAACAGCTGCTCGGCGTCGGCGACGCCGAGCACGGCGAGCACGTCGGCGGATTGGATCCGCTGGTCGCCCGCGTACGTCACGAGCTGCTCGAGGGTGCCCAGCGCGTCGCGGAAGCTGCCGGTGGCGTGGCGCGCGATCAGAGCCAGGGCGGCGCTGTCGATGTCGATCTGCTCCTGCTCGGCCACGCGGCGAAGCACCTTGGCCACGTCCTCGGCCGAGGGCCGGCCGAAGTCGAAGCGGTGGCAGCGGTCCACGACAGTGGGCAGCACCTTCTGCGCCTCGGTGGTGGCCAGCACGAAGATCGTCCGCGGCGGCGGCTCCTCGAGCGTCTTGAGAAAGGCGTTCCACGCCTGCTGCGAGAGCATGTGCGCCTCGTCGAGGATGTACACCTTGTGACGGCCCGATACCGGCGCGTACGCGACCTTCTCGCGCAGATCCCGGATGTCGTCAACCGAGTTGTTCGACGCGGCGTCCATCTCGATCACGTCGAGGGAGGTCGCGTTCTGGATCGAGAGGCAGGACTCACACTTCCCGCACGGGCTGACGGTCGGCCCCTGCTCGCAGTTCAGGCACGCCGCGAGGATCTTGGCCATGCTCGTCTTGCCGGTGCCGCGCGAGCCGACGAACAGGTAGGCGTGGTGGACCTTGCCCTGGCTGACCGCGTTCTTCAGCGTGCGCACGACGTGCTCCTGACCAACGACGTCGGCGAAGGTGCGGGGACGGTGGCGGCGGTAGAGCGAGGGTCCGGTGGACACGGAGAATCGAGTCTAGTGGGGCTCCCGGCGCAGGTGACGGGCCGCTTCGCCAGGACGATCAGCCCGCCGCGGGAAGCGGCAGGCCCGGGCGAAAAGCGGACCGTGCACCCTCCGTCGAGGCTCGTGTCCGAGGCGCGGCCGCCGTTTGATGACTCCGGCCCGGCGCTCCCGCTGCGCCTGGAGGTGACCGCTTAAGGCTGCTTCCTTCCGGATCTGACCTGGTTCACGGGCCTTCATCGCGACGGGACCGAACCATCACCGCCACAAACAGGGCGCTGACCTCGGGCCGGCAGCCCCTCGAGAGGGAATTCGGCCCCGCTAGAGCGGATTGCGGGTACAGGGCACCGCTAGCACCCCGCCTAGCACGGTCCGCCGATGATCCTAGCGCGGGGGCCCCTCGGATGATCGGATCTGCTCGGCCGGCTCAGCGGCCTCAGGCCAAGGCGAGCTCGCGGCGCGCTGCCAGCTGATCGGCGACGCCAGAGGCGTCGAGCAATATCTCTTGCCCGCCGGCCTTGAGCGACTCGTCGGCCGCCTCGACGATGCGCACCACGCTGCGGGCGAGTGCGGTGTGGAATTCCATTCGGTTCCCCTGGAGGATCGCCGTCACAAAGTCTCCGAGCTCCAGGCCCAGAGGCTCGTGGGACTCGATCTTGGGGGAGAGGATGTCTCCGCTGCGGTAGGACAGGTGGTACTCGCCGAACGTCTCCGGGTCGCGGTAGACGACACCGCGGTCGAACAGGCGAACGGGTTCTGCCGCGCCATCTTCGTAGATCACCATGCGTTCGCTGCCCACGATCACCGTGCGACGAAGCTTGCTCGGCGCCAGCCAGCTCAGCTCGACGTTCACGACAACCCCTGAGGGGAAGCTCATGGTGACGAACGCGACATCTGCGATCCCCTTGACGATGGAGTCTCGACCGACCGCCCGAACGCTTGTGGGGAGCTCACTCAGCCAGTAGAGGAGGATCGAGAAGTCGTGCGGACCTAGGTCCCAGATCACACTCACGTCCCGCTGATGGAGTCCGAGGTTCACCCGGCTCGAGGAGATGAAGTAGACGTCGCCGAGCGTGCCGGACTCGAGCATTCGCTTGACCGCACGGACGGGTGGGCTGTAGATGAACGTGTGGCCGCACATCAGCGTCAGGTCCCGCGCCACCCCCTGGTCCACGAGATCGTCGGCGAGCGCACCCGACGGTGCCAGCGGCTTCTCCACGAACACGTGCTTGCCCGCGCGGAGCGCCTTGAGCGCCAGTTCGTAGTGGGTATGCACGGGCGTCGCGACGATCACCGCATCAACCTCGGGATCGGCGAGGACGCGCTCGAGTTGCGTGGTCACGCGCGCGGAGGGATGGCGCCGGCGGTACCGGGCGAGACGCTCCGCGTCGAGGTCGCAGATCCAGCGGATGTCTGCATCCTCGTTCTCGGCGACCACACGCAGGAGGTTCGGGCCCCAGTACCCGAGCCCGACGATGCCGACGCCCACCGGACCGCTCGAGGCGATGGGCGCCTCACCGTTCCGAGAACCGATTGTCGTGACCAAGTACGCTCCTCCTTAGGCGGCTTGCACGGGGACGGCGAGGTCGATGGCTTGCGCCACCCGCTCGATCTCCTCCAGGAGGAGATCGGGATGCATCGGCAATGACAGCTCCTGCGCCGCCCAGGCCTCTGCGTGCGGGAGGGCGCCGTGACGCAGCATCTGCTGACCCCAGACGGGATGTCCGTGCAGCGCCGGCGCGTAGTGGATGCCGGTCTCGATTCCCGAGGCCTGCAGCCGTGCCGCCACGGCGTCGCGGTCCTCGAACCTCGCCGGAAACAGGTGGTACACGCACGATCGATCCTGCGTCTCAGGCAGGAGCCGCGCCGAACGCGGCAACAGTTCGCGGTATTGCTCCGCGTGCCGCCGCCGCGCGGCGTTCCAGCGATCGAGATGCGCGAGCTTGACGCGCAGGAGCGCCGCCTGGAGCCCATCAAGACGCTCGTTGAAACCGATCTCGATGTGCTCGCCCTTGCTGCGCTGACCGAGGTTACGGAGGCGTCGTAACCGGGTGGCGAGCACCTCATCCGCGGTGCACACCGCTCCGCCATCACCCAGCGCGCCTAGGTTCTTGCTCGGGTAGAAGGAGAACGCGGCGGCGTCGGCGAGCGACCCAGCCGGACGGCCCCGGTAGCGCGCCCCGTGCGCCTGCGCCGCATCCTCGAGCACGAGCAGGCCGCTCCCCCGCGCGACCGCACCGATCGCGTCCATATCGCAGGTCTGCCCATAGAGGTGAACGGCGATAATCGCGGCTGTCCGGGGCCCGATCGCAGCACGGGCAGAGGCAGGATCGAGCAAACCCGTGTCCTCCTCGACATCACATAGGACGGGTGTCGCCCCCGCGTGCACGACAGCGAGCGCCGAGGCGATGAACGTATGGGCGGGCACGATCACCTCGTCGCCCGGGCCGATTCCGTACGCACGCAGAGTCAGACCGAGAGCCGCGGTTCCGGACGCCACCCCGACGCAGTGCTCAACGCCCGAGTAATCCGCGAACGCATCCTCGAACTGCTCAAGCTCACTCCCCAGCGTGAACGCACTCGCGCCGAGCACCCGAGCGAAGGCCTCGTGCAACTCGTCCTCGAGTTGGCCGTGCTGGCGATCGAGAGCGACGAATCGGACGCGCTGATGCGCGACCGCTGCTTCCACCAAGAGATGCCCCTCCTGTCGTCCTTAGGAGCAGAATGTATGACAGCTAGGAGAACCCGAAGGAATAGGGCACCGTGCCCATGCAGCGTTCAATGATTTGAACGAACCGCCGATAGAGTCCTATGGACCGTGCCACTCATGTCTTGAGAGCGGCGAGAAATGACGGGGGTGGCACGAATGGACGAGGCGAAGTACCCGTTGTTCGGGTACTTGTCGTGGATGACCACGACTTGTTCCGGACCGGCCTCTCGTCGCTCCTCACGGCGGAGCCGGACATCGAGGTCGTTGGCCAGGCATCGGGTGGCCGCGCCGGCATAAAGTTGGCTGCTGAGCTGCGTCCGGATGTCGTGTTGATGGATCTCCGGATGCCGGACCTCGATGGTCCAGAGGCGACGAGGGCGATCGTTGAGCGGCATCCTGCCATACGGGTGCTGGCGCTCACGGTCCTGTCGGACGCGGACGACGTGGCAACCGCGCTGCGGGCGGGTGCGTGCGGCTTCCTGGCCAAGGACACGCCCGTACACGAGATCACAGCCGCAGTCCGGGCCGCGACGCACGGGGCCGCCTGGCTTTCACCACGCGCAGCGGAGGTCGTGCTCGGGGAGCTGCGGCGCTCGGAAAGCGGCCCCGCCGCCGAGGGGTCGCAGCTCGATGAACTCTCACCGCGGGAGCTTGAGGTGTTGCGCCTGATCGCCCGGGGGCTGGAGAATTCTGCCATTGCGGAGAGCCTCAACATAAGTCCACGAACTGCCAAGAATCACGTGTCGAGCATTCTCTCCAAGCTCGGATTGCCGAGCCGAGTGCTAGCCGCGATTTACGCGACCCGCCACGGACTGGGCTAACCCTCCTGCGGCGAATTGGATCCGGCCCCGCGTTCGTCACGTGCCAACACGAAGCCAACGGTAATCGAGTTCCTCCGCACCGTCCGCGCACGTCGCAGCTCGCTGATCGCCCGGCTCGTCGATTCGATCGCCACGCTGACTGCGTTCCTGATATCGGACACGTCATCAGACAGGTTGATCGCGAGCGCATCGATGACCTGCAATACGATCAGCGCGTCGCAGCTCGCCTCGAGAGCCGCGTCGCAGTGAGCGAGCGCTAGGCGGGCTTCCACGGGGTCAGGCATTGCGGTGTCCGGATCATCCAGAGATCCTGCCGCCCCGGCGCCCAACCGGCAATGATCCGGATGGCCCCGTCACCGTTCAGACTTGGTGCGCGACCCGTTCGCTGCGGCGCAACCGTTCTTTGCGGCGCGACCGGCGAGACTCTCCCGCCAATGGGAGATTCCCGAATCAGGCGACGCGCATCAGCTCTGATCGATCCCGGACACCCAGTTTCTGGACGAGTTCGGAGATGTGTCGCCGAACCGTCACTGGCGTGACGTTTAGCCGACGAGCAATCGCTGCCGTTGTGTGACCGCGTCGCAGCATCCCCAGCACTTGGGCTTCCCGGTGAGTGAGGGCTTCGACTCCGCTCCCGGCGCCTCGAAGCTCCATGAGCAACTCCATGACCATGGCTCGCGGAACCACCGCCTCGCTCGCGGTGACGGCCCCCACGATCTTCCTGAGCCGGGTGGCGTCCAGACCCTCGGGTATGTACCCGACCGCGCCCGCGCGGACGGCCGCAAGCAAATCGTCCACGTCTCGGACCTCGGACAAGACCACGACCGCGGCCCGTGGCGCAGCGCGACAGACCCCGCGCACGGCCCCGAGTCCATCCCCAGACAGGTCTCGACCGATCAGACAGACGTCGGGTTGCTCGCGCATCGCCGCCCGGATCGCCTGTTCGGCGTTGTCCGCCTCAGCGCAGATCTCGACCTCACCGTGAAGCGCCATCCGAATCCCCAGCCGAGTTGGTGCGCGGTCCGCCAACAGCATTCTCACCCGGTGCGTCATGGGAAGATGACCTCGAGCTCCGTCCCACCGTGGGCGGGTCCGCCGGTGGTCAACCGGCCTCCGAGAGTCGCGGCCCGTTCACGAATGCAACGAAGGCCAAATCCCTCCTGTGGCGCGCTCGACGAACTGCTGCTGATTCCAGAGCCGTCGTCGCACACGCGCAGCACGAATGCTCCGTCGCACCGCCCCAGGCTCACGGTCACGTTTTCCGCATGCCCATGCCGAGCGGCATTCGCGACGGCCTCCCGCACGATTCTCAAGACGTGCTCGCGAGCCTCCGGCGACAATTCGGCGCGACTGTCGGCGTCGACGGCCACTGCGACCGCGATCCCAAAATGCCCGCCGAGCTCATGGGCCAGCGCCTCGAGCGCCTCGCGGACACTGCAGGACGACGAATCGCACAGATCGCTGATTGTGAGTCGTGTAACAGCAAGGGCGCGGCGGGCGGCAAGCGTAAGAGGGTGTTCCGCTCCGAGATCGCTCGTCATCTTCGCCCCGTGGGCCGCGATCAACGCTAGATCTTGCGCGAGTCCGTCGTGCAGGTCGCCTGCCACTTGTCGCCGCTCGGCGGTCGCAGCGGCGCGTGCTATCCCGCCGCGCAGATCGCGCTCCTCGCGTACCGCGGCCAGGACGATCAACGCGACGGCGACGAAGCGCATCAGCTCGCGAGGCGTGATCCACCCGGCCGGGACCCACGGGATCGCGAAGAAGTAGAGCTGCGAAGCGGCGAGCAGGATTGCCGCGGCGCCAAGGATCGGCAACGCGCCCTTGCCCTCGACGCGGCCACGAAAGGTTAAGCACCCGGCCGCTTCCAGTAGCAGGATCGCCGTGCCAATGACAATAGCCGTCGCCAACGGCTGACTCAGTGCGTGCCCGATCCCTGGCAGCGGGTTGAGCGCCGTTGCGACCAGCGTCCCATTCAGAATGAAGCCGGCAAGCTCAGCCGCGCCGAATCCGACGATGCCGAATCCAACCGCGCGGAGGATCGGTTGTCTTGCGGATGTGACCAACTGGGTGGACGGCGTCAGGGCCGCGGCGCAAACCACCGCCGCAACGAGCAGCTGCCCCACCAACAATGCAGCTGCCGACTGAGCGGAGGGACGGATTTGGAGGGCCGTGGGAAGCGCATCCGAGGTGAACTCGAGCAAGCCGAGTGCGACTAGCGCCGTCACGAGGTTCAGGTCTCGACGCCGACGCGTATGGACGAACTGTCCGGATATCATCAGTGCGCCGGTGATCACCATGAGTGTGATCACCCCTTCGGTCGCGGCCCGGAGGTCCGGGAGGTGGTACGCAAGCGGCTTGAGGAACTCGAGCCCGAGGATCGCGAGGGATGCGAGGGCCACCGCCTCTGTCCACGAGAACTGCATCGCTGCACGTTCCAGCCCTGCAGCCAGACTGCCGCCGACGGAGGCCACCGGACGGATCGCTACCCCGCGAACGACGGACAGCGCGACTCCAGAGCCGTCGCCAGGCTGGTGCAATTGCCCTCTCCAACTCGCCGTTGCGTAGGCATCCCTGCCTACGTCGGCCTGCTCGCGCCCCATGGTGCCCCCCGGGGTAGTTGCCTTATGCCTGCACGTCGCACGATACCTGTTTAACGTCCATTAGTGTAGACATTCTTCCGTCCAAGCTGTGCAGAGCAGGCCGAGCGGACGCCAAGGCGCGCACGTCAAATGCGCCTATCAGCCGTTCAATAGCCTGAACGGAGCAATGAGCCGGTCCGGTCATTGACCGTCCACCAAGCCGGATCGATACTCGCTGCAGCAGGGAGAAACGGTGAGGGCGCCGTCTCCCTCGAGGACCAGCGAACTAAGGGGCAACACCCGCGTTTGGGGGAACCAGCGCGTGTGCGCACTCGCAGCGCCGGTCGTGACCAGGACCACCTTCAAGAGAAGGAACGCATGTGATCAGCGAAGCTTTTGCCGCAACGCAGGGGACGACTGGCTTTCGACCGCGTGCGACCCTCGATGAGTCGCCGGAGACCCGTAAGAAGACGCGGCTCGCCGTCGCGCGGGCCAAGGAGGGCGATCAGGAGGCGCTTCGCTTCCTGTACGTCAGCTACTCCCACAACATCTACGGCTACGTCCGCTCGATCGTCCGCGATGACCATGAAGCTGAGGATGTCACGCAGCACGTCTTCGCGAAGCTGATGACAACGATCGGCAAGTACGACGATCGAGGCGTGCCTTTCTTCGCATGGCTGCTCCGGCTCGCTCGTAACGTCGCGATCGACCACCTTCGTGCGAACCGGCTCACGCCCACCGACAACGTGCTCGATCCGCTCACGAGTTCGGGGATCGATCTCGATCGGTCCGAGACCTTCCGTTCCGCGCTGGCGACTCTGCCCGTCGAGCAACGCGAGGTGGTACTCCTCCGCCACCTCATCGGACTTACGCCGGGCGAGATCGCCGACCGTATGGGCCGGAGTGAGGGCTCCATCCATGGCTTGCATCACCGCGGCCGGCGCGCGCTCCAGCGGGAGCTGCAGCGCCTCGAGTCCGCCCCCTTCACGCGCGACGCGGGTCACCTCGTCGCCGCGTGATTGCGGCGGCCGCCGCGCGGCGGCAACGCGGCCGCCGCGCGGCGGAGTGTAAGGCACCTCGACCCAAGAAGCTGACGGACCGGCTCGGGCGGCGCGGCGACCGATCAGCTCGTCTCTCCGCGACCACGGTGCCGCGGTCCTGGTGCCCGCCTCCGTGCGTCACCCGGCCTTCGGCGACTGCCGCCCGAGGCACGACGGATCCGAGTCGGTTATGTCCGTAGGTATGTACGTCCCGTAAATCGGGGCTTCCAAGCGCACACTCCAGCCAGCGCGACTGCCGAGCCGCTCCTGCCGGCCCGGCGAGTCACTTCTGAGCGATAGAAATCGGGATCGTAGATCGGTCCTGCGTCGCCGTGGATCGGGTGGTCCACCCCGCGCATGAGACCGAGCTTACGCGCGTTTCTCGCGGACCCGCCCCAAACGTTCGGCCACCGCTGGCCGGCTGTCTCAAGGGCGGCGATTCGAGGAGCCGATGCCGGGGGCATGACGCCTACGCCGGCAGCACATCCAGCCGCCGGGTGCCCCAGAACATTGACGGCCGTTCGCGAAAGCGAGTCCCAGCGTCGAGACGGTCAGTAAGGAGGGGACCCCTGATGCGACGCTTGTCGTTCGTATGCCTTCTCTGCATGTCCTTTATCGCATTGCTCGCGTGCGGTTATGGGCTGGCGATGCCCAACCGTTCCGCTTCGTCGAGTCGCTCCCACCGTAACCACGCCGCGCGACACAGGGCCCATAGGCGCCATAAGTCCTTGCACCGCCGGAAGGCCGCTGTACACCGCCTGATGACGGCCCCTGCCGTCAGGTGGGGCGCGACCACGGGCACGGTCAAAGCTGCTGTCGCGTCAGCGACCGGCTCACTCCTGCTTGGAAATCAGGCCCTGGAGTCCTGGTCCGACTCCGACCAGGCCGGACAAGCTGAGGTGTATCCGTTCGTGGCCGCGGCCTCCGGGACCGCACGTTCGCTCAGCGTGTATCTGACAGCGGCGAACCAGGCGACCAAGGTGACCGTGGCGATCTACTCCGATTCATCGGGCCGCGCAGCGTCACTGCTCAGCAGGGGTGTTACCACCTCCCCGGTCCGCGGCGCTTGGAACACGATTCCCGTCAGCTCCGCCTCGATCACCTCCGGTCAGCCTTATTGGCTGGCGCTCCTCGGAACCGGCGGCCAGATTGATTATCGTGATCTCTCAACGACCTCGTGCGTGAGCGCAACCTCGTCGCAGACCAGGCTGACCTCGCTTCCCGCGACGTGGATGAACGGGACATGGTGGGGGACCTGCATGGTCTCCGCGTACGTGTCTGGGACGCCACTCGCTTCGCCGGCAACGGCTACACCGCCGTCCATCACCGTGCTACCAGCGCTCAGCGGAACTGCAACTCAGGGGCAGGCCCTCTCAACGGACAACGGGTCCTGGAGCGGCAGCCCCTCGTCCTACGCCTACCAGTGGCGCCAGTGCGACAGCTCTGGCAACAACTGCACGGACATCAGCGGAGCGACCGCCAGCAGCTACACGCTGGCAAGCGGCGACATCGGCCACACCATGCGCTCGGTCGTGACCGCCACGAACGCCGGCGGCACCGCCTCAGCCACCTCCGCCCAAACCGGGACCGTCACCGCTCCCGCGCCGACCGCGCCATCGAATACGGCGCTGCCGACCGTGAGTGGCTCGGCCGTCCAGGGCCAAGCGCTGAATGCCACAAACGGGTCGTGGAACGGCAATCCCACCTCCTACGCCTACCAGTGGCGCCAGTGCGACAGCTCTGGCAACAACTGCACGGACATCAGCGGAGCGACCGCCAGCAGCTACACGCTGGCAAGCGGCGACATCGGCCACACCATACGCTCGGTCGTGACCGCCACGAACGCTGGCGGCACCGCCTCAGCCACCTCCGCCCAAACCGGGACCGTCACGGCACCGAGCAGCGCCGGGACGAGTTGTGCTGGGCGGGCGGGGAGCGGTACGGTCAGCCAGGTTTCGCTTGATGCCTGCGGGTTTCCGTCGATGAACACCACGGGCCCGCCGGCCGGCACGCAGCTGACCAATTCGGGTGGCTTCACCGCGTCGACGCCTGGGGCGGTCTATAACGCCTTGAATGTGAGCGGCGGGATCTATATCGCGGCGAACAACGTCACGATCCAGAACAGTGTCGTCACCGAGGTCAACCCGGACAGCGCAGCGATTCAGGTCGCCAGCGGCGTGACGGGCGTCCACATCAACTACACCTCGATCCACGGGACCGATGCGGTGCAGTCGGGGTCGCTGGCGTTCGCGGTGTCCTACTTCGGGTCGGCGCTGAACGGCGTGACGCTGGACCACGACAACTTCTACAACGGCGATCGGATCCTCGCCGGATATGGAACGGTCACCAACTCCTACTGCCTCGGCGGTGCCCACTTCAACACCAGCTCTGGCAGCCTCGAGCACGACGAGTGCATCTACACCGACGGTGGCGCGCCTGGGATCCGCGCCATCCACGACACGCTGATCAACGCAAACCCAGATCAGACGGCCGCCATCTTCGTTGACAATCCCGATTTCGGGGGCGGTGGGACGAATGGCACCGTGGATGTCGAGAACTCCATCCTCGCCGGCGGCGACTACGAGATGTACGGCGGTGGCGGACATTCAACAGCCCACAATGGCCCCGTGACAATGATCAACAACCGCTTCTCGCGTCTGTTCTTCTCGACGGGCGGCCAATTCGGCCCTGCCGCATACTTCAGTTCCGGCGCCACCTGGTCGGGGAACGTGTGGGACGACACCAACCAGGCGATCGCGGGTCCGTAGCGCGGATCGGGCACTGAAGCATCGGCGCCTTCGATATCGGGGGCGCCAGCGCGTCGGGGTCGCAAGCGTTGCGCGGTACCGAAGGTGACGAGCCGCCGGAGGCAGACGAGGCGGCCTGACCGCGGCGCAAACTTGATGCTCACGCCGTCGCGAAAGAAACGGGACGAGGTGATGCGTTGTTCGACTGTCGTGACGTACCCGCGTGTCCTGATCATCTCACCCGTCTTCAACGAGGCAGCCCACCTCGAAGCGGTGGCGGTCGCCATGGCCGCTCAGACTCGCCCCCCGGACGAGTGGATCGTGGTCGACGATGGTTCAACCGACGGGACGCTGAAACTGCTGGAGGAGGTAGCTCGGGGCATCCCATTCATGCGCGTTGCCTCAGCGCCACGTGTACCGCTCGCAGCAGGAGCGGACCGGCTTCTTCACGCCTCTGAGGCTCGCGCGTTCAATCATGGTCTCGGCTTGGGCTCCGGCTTCACGCACCTCGGCAAGCTCGACGGCGATATCGAACTGCCACCCGACTACATCGAACGCATACTCGCGAGGTTTCACGAGGACCCGCGTCTCGGGATCGCAGGCGGCGTCCTGTCCGAGCGGTGGATGGGCTCGTGGACGGTGCGGGGAGACTCGGACCTTCGACACGTCCGTGGCGCAGTCAAGCTCTACTCCAAGGCGTGTTTCGACGCTGTCGGCGGTGTGCACGAGATGCTCGGCTGGGACGGAATAGACGAGGTGCTTGCCCGCATGAGCGGCTATCGGACCCAGTCGTTCCCGGACGTTATTGCCCGTCATCATCGCCCGGTCGGCAGCGCTCAGGGGCGACTCAGAGGCCATCTTCGGCTGGGGCGCTGCATGTATGTCGAGGGATACCCTCCCTTGTGGATCGTCGCGCGCTCCTTCAAAGTGGCGATGTCGCCGCCCCGCGTCGTGTCGGGCCTTGCCTATTTCGCCGGCTACGTCGACGCAGCGGCTCGCCGAGTACCGAGATTCGAAGCCGACGGTTACCGCCAACACCTCCGTCGTGAGCTGCGCACGCGCACAACGCTCACTTTGAAGGCCGTCCTCTCGCACTGATCCGACGAGCATGGATGCCCCCTCAGGATGGTTTGCGCAGCTGTGGGGCCATCGCGTGTGGCTGGCCACAGGAGTTGTGGTAGCGATCGTGGTCACGGCCTCTCGCTTCGTTTCCATCGGCGTCCTCCCCCCCTCCGTCAAGCTCAAGCAGCTCGCTCACGCAACGGCGAGCACGGAGCTGCTCGTCGGAAAGCACTACTCGCTGAGGTCCAGCCCGACGCGTGATCCGTACGTGAACTCCGCCGTGCCGAGAGCCCAGGCCTTGGCGGACATGATGGCCAGTCCACAGATCCGGGGCTACATCGGACGAGCGGCAGGGCTCCCCTCCTCCCGGATCGCCGTTGATACCCCGGTGTGGACCGACGTTGAGCGCATACAGCAATGGCCGACCGGCGAGAAGCGTGGTACTCAGATCATCATGGAGAACGCGCCTTACCGCATAACGGTCGACGTTGAAGACTATGCGCCGGTCATCGACGTTGCCACCCAGGCTCCGACGACCGAGGAAGCAGACGCCCTCGCCTCAGGAGCCGCAACCGGCCTCAACAACTACATCTCGGACCTCGAGAGAACCACGGGAACTCCCACGGCACATCCCTATGCCATCACCCAACTCGTTCCCATCGGCGTCTCACCTGCCGGTAAGTCTGGACTCGCGAATGTCGGCGGTTTCACGTTCACGGTGGTCCTGCTCCTGTGGTGCGGCGGCATGTTGTTCGTCTCAGGCCTTGCGGCGGACATTCGCGCCGTTCGAAGGAGCGCGAAAGTCTCCGTGGACGCCGATCGTTCCTCCGATAAGCGACCAGCCTGGTCGGAGCCCACTGACGTGCCCACCGCGACGGGATGAAATAGCCATGGAACTTGCAAAGACGCTTCTCAAGCTTTGGTCTCTCCGCGTCTGGATCGCGGTCGGCGCCGTCATTGCGCTGCTCGCGTCAGTCGCCAGCCTGACCTTGCTCCCCTCGAAGGTCTACGCGACCGCCTCGACGCAGCTCGTCGTGGATGCGCCCCGCTCTGCCCTCGGCGATGCCCAAAAAGACCTGACGCCCTATACGGCTCGCGCGTTTGTCTTCGCTCGGCTGATGACGACTCCCCAAGCCCTGCAGTACATCGGGCAGGCTGCGGGCGTTCCCGGCAACCTGATCTCAGCATCCGGCCCAACGGAACTCACCGGGACGCAGGCGACGCACGCACCGACAGCAGTCCAGGGCACCCAGCTGACATCTGCGCCCGCACGCTACACGCTCAACTTCCTTCAGAACCCTCAGCTACCGACGGTCGACGTCTACGCAAAAGCCCCAGATACCAAGAGGGCCATGGCGCTCGCCAACGGTGCGGTCAGCGGGTTCGCCGCATACATCACGTACCTTGACAACCAGAGTGGGGTGCCGGCAGGTCAGCGGATCGACATCCGTCAGCTGGGAAGCGCGACCGGGGGCGTTGTGGATCCAGGCGCCAGCAAGGCCCTCGCTTTCCTGATATTCGTCTTCGTCCTCGCGCTGTGGTGCGGGCTCGTCCTGTTCGCGACCAACCTCCGTGCGCACATGCGCCTCGCGCGAGAGGAGCGGCGCGCGCCGGACGCGGCTGCTGCTTCGACTGGCGTGGACTTCATGCCCGCTGCTCGGCAAGTGGACTTCCCTCCGGCGATGCGCGAGTTCGAGGAGCGCCCTGACGACGACGTTCACGACCGCGGGCGACCAGATGCACCGCCGAGCAACGGCACGGAAGACCCTGACGAGAACCGCCGCCGCGCCTGGGTCCCGCTCGGTTCCTAACCGGCGTCGGCGATGACGCTGGACGTACGTGATCCCTAGGAGGGATTCCGCCCGCGCATGAGCGATAACTGGCCACGCACAAAACGACCGATGCCCTGGCTGATCGCCGGGTTCCTCGTGATGCTGTTCCTCGTTCCGTTTGACGCCATCACGTTCAAGGTCCATCTCCCCATGGATTCCAAACCCGACCGCGTCCTGCTTGCGGCGATGATCGCCGTGTGGGTCGGCCGGGCGCTGGCTGGAAAGACAAAGCGGAATCGGCGCCGGCTGACTCCCCTAGAGCGCGCCGTCCTGATCTACACCGGGATCGCTCTGATCAGCATCGTCCTGAACATCGACCGGATCTATCAGCTGAACGAGCTCACCTTCGCCGAGAAGCGCCTGGCCCAGATGCTTGGGTACATCATCTTCTTCTTCATGGTTGTGTCCACGGTGCGAATGGCGGAGATCCCCGCCTACGCCCGGCTCATACTGGTTCTCACGTGCCTGACTGCGATCGGCACTCTGTACGAGGCTCACACCGGCTACAACGTGTTTTACGTCTGGTCGGCCAAGCTCCTGAGCCCGATCGCCACCGTCCCGCGGGCGCCCACCGCGATCAACCTCGCTTACGGCAGACCGACGGTCGTCGGTCCGACTGCTCACGGCCTCGCGGTCACGAGCATGCTGACCATCGCCCTCCCGTTCGCCGTGCTGCCGTTGCTCAAGACCAGGCAGATCCATAAGCGCGCGGCCTACCTGGTGGCCATCGGACTGATTCTCGCTGCCGAGATGGCGACGGCTCGCAAGACCGCGATCATCGCGCCGATCGCGGCGTTTGTCGTATTGATGGCCTACAACCGCCAGCTCCTCCGCTTGGCTCCGATTGCGCTGATCGCTCTCATTCCGGTCATCCATTTCGCCGCGCCTGGAACGATCGGCACGCTGAGCGGCATCCTCGGAAGCGCGAAGAGCTCGGACTCCACCGCCGGTCGGATCAACGACTATTCGGCGGTCGCGCCGGACATCCTCAATAACCTGGTCGTCGGGCGCGGCTACGGAACACTCAATCCCGACAACTACCGGTGGTACCGAATCCTCGACAACGAGTACCTCGACGAGCTGTTCCAAGTGGGCTTTCTCGGACTGCTCGCATACCTGGCCATCGTCATCACCGCCCTCACGACTGCGCACGGTGTCATCAGATGCGGCGGCATGCGAGCGCCGCCCACACTGGCAGCCGCGGCCGGTTGCGCGGCCTACGGCGTTGTCAGCGCGACCTTCGACGCGACCGGTTTTCCACAAGCGCCGTATGCGTTTCTATTCGCAGCCGGTCTGATCGCAGCTGCTGCGGTGAGTCAACGCAAGGAAGTGCAACGAGCTGGGGGCACCCCACCGCCGGCCGTTTCTCGTCGCTATCTGGCGCCGTCGGTGCGCACGAGACCGAGGATGGCCGGGACATCCGAGCTGGCCGGCTCCCGACGCACGACTCCCGTGCCGGTCGCTGAAGAGTCGGCGAGGGCTCCGGTCTGATCCGACCCGAAGCTCAGGAAGTATCCCGGTGTTCGCGCCGTTGATTCTCCAACAAAGGTTGACGCGCCACGCATGACACCACTTTCTCACACCAAGAGAGCCAGATTGCTCCTGCCTCGGTCAGCGCGAGAGCGAATGTACGAGTGGCATCCCGGCCGGGCTCGGCGCTGGCGACGTAGTCCCGGTCTACAACGTGTGGAGCCGCGCGGCCAGGCGGTCGTGACACTCGACGACGGTCCCGATGAGAACGCCACGCCCGCTGTTCTCGACGCGCTCGACCAAGCGAACGCTCACGCGACCTTCTTCATGGTCGGGAGTCAAGTCCGACTTCACGTCTCGCTGGCTCACGACATTCGCCGGCGCGGCCACGAAATCGCTCTGCACGGATACGAGCACCACCGCCAGGACAAGATCGCTTCGGCGCGCAGTCGTGATGACCTGATCCGGGGGTTCGAGGCGATCGAACAGACGCTGGGCGTACGTTGCCGTTGGTACCGGCCTCCGTTCGGAAGGATGTCCCCAGCGGCAGCGGAGGTGTGCCAAGAGCTCGGCATGACTCCGGTGTACTGGTCGGCCTGGGGCCGTGATTGGGAGAACCTCGCGGCCAGTCGCATCGCCGAGATAGCTTCCGGGCAGCTCGACGACGGGGCGATCCTGCTCCTGCACGATTCCGCTCGATATGGCCGTCGATCGAGCGCCATGCCGACAGCCCGCGCCATTCCCCTGATCGCCGCGCAGGCCGCTGAGCGCGGGATCGCGCTGGTTTCCCTCCGAGAGGCGACACGCGGATGAAAGAGACGCCGCAGCGAATCCTCCTGGTTGTCAACCCGGGCGGACACCTGCTTCAGATGCTGGCTCTCGAGCATGCGTGGCATGGTCTCGACCGACGCTGGGTCACGCTCTCCGCGGCGGACTCGACCAGCCTGCTGGTAGCGGAGGACGTCGTATACGCGAACGGGCCTACGGCGCGCAACGTGAGGAACCTGCTGCGCAACTTCGGTGTGGCGTGGCGAACGGTTCGCGACTACGACCCAGACGTGATCCTGTCCACCGGCGCCGCCTTGGCCATTCCCTTCTTCGTGGTGGGCCGCCTGCATCAGAAACGGCTCATCTACGTCGAGAGCTTCACGCGCGTCAAACGACCGTCGCTCAGCGGCCGCATTGTCTACCCGCTCGCTGACGCCTTCTTCGTTCAGTGGCGCGAGAGCCAGCGCGCCAGGCGAGCGGTGTACGCAGGTAGCCTCGTATGATCTTCGCCACCTGCGGCAGCAGTCACTTCCGCTTCGATCGCATGATGGAAGCACTGGCCGCTCTGCAGAGCGAGGAACTGTACGTCCAGCACGGGCCAGCGGAACCGCCGGAATGTGTTTGCGCCGATCCGTTCTTGCCCTTCGCCACGATCGTTAAGAAGATCGAGATGGCAGACGTGGTGATCAGCCACGCGGGCGTGGGAAGCATCCTCTGTGCCATCCGCGCCGGCCACACCCCGGTCATATTCCCCCGTCTCAAGCGGTATCACGAGGCCGTCGATGATCACCAGTCCGAACTCGCTGAAGCGCTCGCCGAGCGGGGTACCGCCATCGTCGCCTGGACCGCATCTGATCTGCCAGCGGCCGTTGCTTCCGCACCGCCCCGCAGAGGCCGCGAGACCGTGCGCCGCGACCCGCTCGTGGACGCCGTGCGGGCGACGATCATGTCAAAACGCATCCCGGAGCCAGCTGCGCCACGCCCACCCCTGGCTGGGAGCACAAGATGACAAGCGCGCTTGAGCAGCGTGCAAGCATCCGTCGACGTCGCGCGTTGCTCTCTTAGAACCAGGTGGGTTCTACGAAATAGCTCGAGCCAGGGGGCAACACTGTGCGACCGGCTACAAAGACTGATGCGGTAGTAGATCAAGCCCTTGAGGTGATCCAAGCCTCCGAGACGAGCGGCGCTCGCCCTCAGCGCCATCGGATCCGCGCTCGGATCCTGACCGACCGCGCTTTCCGTCCGACAGCGGTGGACCCCGAACTCTCGGAGGCCGCGATCTCCCCGGTATGGGAAGACACGTCCTACGGCATCGACCTGGCGGCCGTCAACCGTTACTGGGCGGTCCACTCCCGCGATGCCGTCTTCCGACGCACACTGGCCGTCGCCGACGTGGCAGGCGCGTATGCGGCACTCCTCCTTGCTGCAGTCACCCTCGGTCATGGTACGACCGGCTTCCGGCTGTCTGCCGTGCTCGTCGCGCCACTCATCATCGTGGCGAGTAAGGCGATTGGGCTCTATGACCGAGACCAGCACATACTTCGGAAGACAACGATCGACGAGTTGCCTTCGATTCTCCATCTGTCTGTCTTCTACGCACTCGCGGTCTGGCTCTCACAAGTCTTCCTCCTCAACGGCTCCCTCAGCCGTCCTCAGGTCTTCACATTGGCCGTCGGCAGTTTCGTCTTCATTACCACCAGTCGCTTGGTTGCGCGGTACTTCGCTCTCAAGGTCACCCCTGAAGAGCGCTGCATCGTGCTCGGGAACGCGGCCGATGCCGAGCGCACTGCGAGCAAGCTCGCCGGCTCTCCGGGAGTGAAAGCGACCGTCGTCGGTCGGGTCACCCTGGACGCTCGGGACGGAAGCCAGGGATTGATCGCCGGAAACCTCGGGGATGTCGCCTCCCTGGTCCGTGTCATCGCAGACCAACGGGCCGAGCGTGTCATCATCGCGCCCGACGGTCACGACCAAGAGGAAATTCTGCACGCGATCCGACTGCTGAAGGCACTTGGTGTCAAGGTCAGTGTGTTGCCTCGTCTGCTGGAGGTGGTGGGGTCGTCATCGACATTCGATGAGGTGGACGGGATCACGCTGCTCGGAGTCCGCCAATATGGTTTGACGAAGTCATCTCGATTTCTCAAGCGATCGATGGACTTCGTCGTCGCGTTGAGCCTTCTGCTGCTGCTTTCGCCGCTCCTCTTGCTGCTTGCGATTGCTATCGCCATCGATTCACCTGGTCCGGTGCTCTTTCGGCAAGCACGCATTGGACGCGGAGGCAGCCGTTTCGACATATTCAAGTTTCGCTCGATGATTTGCGACGCCGACGGGCTCAAGGAGCAGCTGCGGCAGCAGAACGAAGCTACGGGCGGCTTGTTCAAGATCACTGATGATCCTCGAATCACCCGAGTTGGGCGCTTCCTCCGCAAGACATCAATTGACGAGCTCCCGCAGCTTCTGAATGTGATCATCGGCCACATGAGCCTCGTGGGGCCGCGACCGCTCGTGCCGGACGAGGACGCGCTGATCGAGGGATGGGAACGACGGCGACTGGCGGTGAGGCCGGGCATGACCGGCCTCTGGCAGATCTTCGGCTCCTCACGCATCCCCTTGCCCGAGATGGTCAAGATCGACTATCTCTACTGTGCTAACTGGTCGGTCTGGGTCGACATGAAGGTTCTGCTCAGAACCGTTCCGTATGTCCTGCGCCGCCGCGGGCTGTAAACCAGAGTTTGCCCCCCACATCGCCGTCGACGACGCCAAATCTACGCAGTCGCCTGCGGCAGCTCGGCATCCGGCATTTCCGCTCTCGGGCCAAGCGCCCACAGATCTAACGGCAGAATCGAACGTTCATCCGCACCCTCTTCGGCGGCTGGGCGTACGGCGCGATGCACGGCGACGCGCCACGAGCCGCCCGTCACTCTCTTACACGAGGCGCACAACCTGCTCGGGTCGTACAACTGGGTCCGGCGATCGACGTTCGGCGACGGCGCTCGTCAACGGGCTCTCCGCACGCGTCAGGACTCCTCTGCGGAACGGCCCCCTTCGGGGAGGCCGCCGCCGGCACAAGCAGGCAGGCCCGCCGGTTCGGCGCCCGCGCGGGCGCTCAGCTCAGCGCGCCGCGCGCGCCGACAGGCCGCTCAGCACTCCTCGGTACGCCCTTCCGACTGACCGACACCGCTCGGCCATACAAGCGCGGAGCCGCGACGCGGAAAACGCGCCTTGAGCTTGAGGCGTGTCGGTAGGTCGATGTAGCCGTAATCCGGATAGCCGGCATTGAACCGTTGGCCGGGCCAATCTTCTGCCTCGGGGGTTGCGAGCAGCGTGAAGGCCGCGGCGCGGTTATCGAGGAGGCCCTCCAACCGCCAGTTATGCTCGAGTTGCATATGGCGAAAGAGCGGGCTGACGGCGGGAATGGGGATGTCGTCCATCAGCAGGCGGCCACCGACCCTTCAGCGACCGTGTGACGTAGAACCAGTCGACTTCGGGGAATGGAAACGAATGCGCTTCGTCGATGAAGGCCACGTCGAGTGTGCGTTCACGCGAGAGGAGCGAGGGCAGCACATCGTCGGACAGTCCGTCGACGAACGTCGGCCGGCCGGTGTCGACCCCAACCTGATGGCAGTAGTCGATGACCCTGCGATGCTCCTCGGCGGCCGGGCTGATCGCGGTGTGATAGGCGCCGCAAGCTGTGAACACCGCTGTCGAGGCGCCGACGCCAGTCTCGAGCGTCACGTGGTCTGGTTCGACCGACCGGCCGATTGCCCCCAGCGTTTGCGGGAGTGAGTTCCACACCCGTTCGCCACCGAGGTGGAACGCGGGGCGGTCGGTCAGAAGCCGATCCACGGCTTGAAGGTTGTTTCTGGTCATCGCTCAGTTCTCGTGATTGGATGTGCTGGCGACGGCTCGCGCGGCGCAGTGACGCCGCTCTACTACAGAAACGAGCACGGTGCCGAGATCCTTCCGGTCGGCTTGGGACAGAGACAGAAACCGCCGGATGGCGATCAGGCGCCGGACCGCACTGAGCGATCACGTGCCAGCTCGTCTGCGACCAGCTCGCGAACCATTCGCGCCGGGTTCCCCGCCGCGACCACGCCTTCCGGGATCGAGGCGGTCACGACGCTCCCGGCCCCGATCACTGAGTGAGCGCCGATCGAGACTCCCTTGAGGATCTTCGCCCCCTCTCCGATGAACACGTTCTCCCCGAGTTCGACCGCCGCCATTTTGGGCCGACCTCCTCGTCTTCGATCGGGATGAAGGTCGTGAAAGTCACTATCGAAGATCTCCACGAACGATCCAAGCAACGCGCCTCGACCTATCCGGATACCCGGTCCCTCGCTCTTGATGAATGCGTTGTTGTTGACCTGAACGCCGTCCGCGAACTCAACCAGCGATCCCGGAAGATACGCCTCGATATGGCCGTAACCCGAATAGAACGCGGGCGATGTCGGCCAGCCAAACTCGACGTTTCGGCCGATGATGATCGCCCCGGCTCCGGCGAGAAGAACCGGTTGGAGCACGACCGGAGATCCGACCACCTGCTCGCATGTCGAGAGCGCACGGTACTTCCAGATGCGGGGCTGCTGCACGCAGCGGCCAAGGTGTGCAGGTGCGAAGGCCCGTCGCATGCCTGTTCGGATCCGATCCATTTCGACCAAACAACGTTCGTCCGCCGCCGGGAATTGCGCGAACTTTGCCCGGCGGCGCGCGGACCCGGCGGCCATTCGGCTACTCAGGCGGCAGTCCGACCGGCCGCCACTCGGATGGAGCGCACACGCCTGTGCAGGGCACCAGCGGGCACGAGACGCCGGGCGAGGCCCGAGAGTTCCACCCATGCCTCCCGGAAGGCGATCCGCAACGTCACCAGGTAGGCGAAAGCGCTCGTGACAAACACGGCGCCAAAACTTGCGCCGCCGCCAAGGTTGGCGGAGCCGGCGGCGAGGCTGACCGGCACCGCCGCGACTGCCATCGCCAGGCACGAGACCGTCGCCGCGGCGACGTCCTGCCATAACGCGCTCAGCGCATTCTGTCCTGTCCGGCGCGCGATCATTGAGTACGCCACGACCACGAAGGCCGAATGGACAAGCGATGCGTCGACTGCCACAGCGACGAGGCCGAACTGGGACGCCACGACAACACTGCCGACGTAGACGACGAAGTGTCCGAGGCCATACCCGAGAAGGCCTCGACCCCGGCCCGTGGCCATCAGCACCGCACCGATGGCGTCGATTACCAGGGTTGCCGCGCCACCGAGGCAGAGGATCTGTGTCGGAACGACCGCCTCCCCCCACGCCGGACCGTACACCGCCGGCACAACGATCGGAGCGGTGATCGCCAGCCCGGCGAGAAGCGGGAAGAGCACGACGGCCAGCACCCGAACCATCCGAGCACGCAGGGCGAGGAGATCCTCGGTCGTCGCCGAGCGTGACAGCACCGGGAATGCGACGGTCCCCATGAGGACGCTGACCTTGGACTGATAGCTGACAGCGAGTGTGTAGGCCCGCCAATACTGACCCGCTGCTGCCGTGCCGAGCCTGGCGGCCACCACGACGTAATCGCCGTTGACGAAGCCGGTCCACGCAATCGCAGCGAGCGCCGCCGGCAACCCGAATGCCGAGATGTCTCGTAAGGGCGCGCGTGAAAGACGCGGGAGTGGCGGTGGCGCGCCGGTGATCGCGATGGCGCCGGTGACCGCCGTGCCGGCGAGCAGCCCGAGCACCAATGCCGTCCCTCCAAGGCCGGCGAATAGGAGAGCTACACCCACCGACACCACCACGCGTGCGGCGTTCCCGCATATCTCCATCATGGCGAGCCGGCGAAAGTCGAGCCGTCGCTGAAGCAGCGCCGTCGATACGGTGCCCACGGCATACAGCAGGAACATCGGGCACGACAGTCGTACGAGGTCTGCCGCTTGCGCGCCGATGAGCGGGTCGATCACGACGTACGAGATGAGCAGCGTCACGCAGCCGACGACGGCGGCAATCAACAACGCCAGCGCACAGGCGGCCTGCAGGTGCTCCCGGGTCACGACCTGTCGCTGTACGAGTGCGACTCCCACACCGTTCGTCGGTATCCCGATGGCCAGCCCAGCGACGACGACAGCGACCGCGAACGCGCCGAAGTCCTGCGGGGAGACGAGGCGAGCCAGCACCACCATCGACAACATGAGCACGATCTCGCTGCCGACGCGCGACATCGTCATCCAGGGCAGACCGCCGGCGGTCAGCTGGGCAAGCTCGTCGGCGGACCTACCCTCTGACCGCAGTTCCCCGCTCGAACGCTGAGGGTCGGATACGGCCGCGGTCCCAAGCGGTTCTCCGGTCATGTCATGCACGTGCGGGGCTCAGGGGCCGACGTGGCGCGCGCAAGGCGGAGTGCTCAGCTTCACGCCCGAACAACGCCCCATCGACCACAAGACTTCCGGCCGTCCCGGCTAACGCGCCGCGGAAGATCGCATCTTTGGCAACCGTTGACTCGGCATGACACACGATTCGCTGCGCGGCGAGCGCATACTCGTAACCGGTGGAGCCGGCACGATCGGCTCCCACCTCGTGGACCAGCTCGTGCAGGGTGGCGCCGAAGAGATCATCGTCCTGGACAACCTCGTCCGCGGTCGTCGGTCCAATCTGGCCTGCGCCATCTCCACTGGCCCGGTCCGGGTGGTGGAGGGAGACATCTGTGACCGTGAGCTCGTCGCTCGGCTCATGGCGGGGATTGACGTGGTCTTCCATCAGGCCGCGATTCGCATCACGCAGTGCGCAGAGGAACCGCGTCTCGCGCTCGAAGTGCTTGTCGACGGCACGTTCAATGTGGTCGAGGCAGCAGCGCGCGAAGGGGTCAGGAAGCTCGTCGCGGCTTCGTCCGCTTCGGTATACGGACTCGCCGAAGATTTTCCGACCGCCGAGCGGCATCATCCGTACGCGAATGACACGCTGTACGGAGCCGCCAAGACTTTCAACGAAGGCCTTCTACGGAGCTACCACGCGATGTCGGGGCTCGATTACGTCGCGTTGCGCTACTTCAACGTGTACGGAGCCCGGATGGACGTTCACGGGCTCTATACGGAGGTCCTCGTGCGTTGGATGGAACGAATCGCTGAAGGCCTTCCCCCGCTGATCTTCGGCGACGGCTCACAGACCATGGACTTCGTCTACGTCGAGGACATCGCGCGCGCGAACATTCTCGCCGCCGCATCGAGCGTCACCGACGATGTCTTCAACGTGGCCAGCGGCGTCGAGACCAGCCTGGCCGAGCTCGCCGCCAAGCTCCTCAAAGTGATGGGGTCGGATCTGTGTGTGGAGTTCGGTCCGGAGCGGACGGTGAACAAGGTGTCGCGCCGGCTCGCGGACACGAGCCGCGCTCGTGACCAACTCGGCTTCGTAGCCCAGGTTGGGGTCGAGGAGGGACTCGCGAGACTGGTCGAGTGGTGGCTTCAAGAAAATGAGCTGGACGCGCAGCCGGCCGTAGCGGTGGCACCGTGATGGAAGTCCCCTTCGCGCGGCCGTTTCTGACGGGCAAGGAGAGCGCAGCCATCTCTGAGGTCATCGCGTCCGGCTGGGTGTCTCAGGGGCCGCGAGTCCGAGACTTCGAGAAAGTCTTTGCGGAGCGGGTTGGAGCTCCCGAGGCCGTCGCCACAACGAGCTGTACGACTGCCCTTCATCTCGCCCTGTTCGCGTCGGGTATCGGTCCCGGAGATGAGGTCATCGTTCCTTCCCTGTCCTTCATCGCGACCGCTAACGCCGTATGGCACTGTGGAGCAACTCCGGTGTTTGCCGACATCGACCCGCGAACGTACAACCTCGACCCGGATGCGGCTGAGCGGGCAATCACCTCGCGGACGCGGGCAATCATGCCGGTCCACCAGGTCGGTTTGCCGGCTGACATGGACCGTTTCCTCGACCTCTCCGAGAGGTACGGCGTCGCAATCATCGAGGATGCGGCCTGCGCGATCGGCGCCAGCTACAAGGGACGGCCGGTTGGCTCATTAAGCTCATTGGCATGCTTCTCGTTTCACCCACGCAAGGTGATCACCACGGGCGAGGGGGGCATGATCACGGTCGAGGATCCGGACGTGGCGGAGCGCCTCCGACGCCTGCGCGCACACGCGATGGACGTGTCCGATCTCGCTCGCCATGGCGCTCGCGACGTCGTGTTTGAAACCTACTCCGAGCGAGCATTCAACGCCCGGATGACCGACATGCAGGCGGCCATGGGCCTCTGCCAGCTCGAGGCACTCGAGCTGATACTTGCCAAGCGCCGCCGCCTGGCACAGCGCTACACCGCCGCCATCGCGGCGATCCCGGGACTCGAGACGCCGTACGACCCGTCGTACGCCGCTCGGACGTGGCAATCGTATTGCGTGCGAGTAGCCCCGCACGCACCGATCAGTCGGACCAACCTCATGCGTCGACTTCTGGCGGACGGGATTCCGACTCGCCGAGGAGTCATGGCAATCCATCACGAGAGCCCGTACTCGAAGGCCGCCGGGCACCTCCCTCACACCGACGCCGCCGCTCGCGAGGTGCTGATGCTTCCGCTGTTTCCTGACCTCACACGCGAGCAACAGGACTACGTGATCGACCGCCTGGCTGAGCACGCCGCGCTCCTCGCAGCTTGACCCCCAACGTTCGGTCGCCGTCAAACTCCCCTGAGCGTCCAGCGCAGCTTGAGAGCGTGGCTCCGCACCCGATGCGCCGCACCTGAGACCAGGAACGGAGGGAACCAGCCGGAGCGCCCGGGGCCGATTGCCCGACGCAGTTGAAGGCCGCGCCATTCTCGGAGCCGGGCCGCGTCGGGCCATACGTGACGCGCAAAATCGATGAGCTCGTCGACCGTCACCGCGTCCCGACCCGTGGTCGCACCGCGATCGATCACCCGGCTCGCCCGCCAAAGGGCCTCGCGCGCGAGGGCACGCCGGGCTGTGTCGTGAAGCTCGTCCGCCTCGAGCAGCCGAGCTCCGACCGTAGTGAAGAAGGTCTCGAACGCCAGCTGTCGATCGCGGAGATCGACGATTGGGGACGCCGAGCTTCGGAACATCCCATCCTGCTGTATGCGATAGATCGCCTGGCCGATGCCTCTGATGTACGCAACGTTCGACACTGCGGCGATGCGAAGCCACATCTGCAAATCGCTGGTGTGATAGCACCGCGGGTCGTAGCCTCCCACCGCGCGTTGAACAGCGGTGCGCACCACCGCCTCCGGCGACGAGATGCAGTTATGACCCAGGCGGCACCGGATCCGGATCCACTCAACCCCAGACCATAGATCGGTGCCCCGCCAACGGCCGTGCGGCGCGGGCAGCTCCTGTCCCTCGTGCGCGTAGAGGCTGCGCCCGTAGACCAAGCCAACCTCAGGGTGGCGGGCCATGACAGTGCCGGCCCGGTGCAGCGCCCCAGCCACGAGCATGTCATCGGCCGACAGAAGCACCGTGAAGTCGCCGTCTGACGCCCACTCCAGACCCTCGTTCGCGGTCGCGATCAGGCCTTGATTCTCGCTGTGGCGTCGATACGCCACCCGTTCGTCCGCCGATACGAGGTTCTTGGCAACCGACGGAGTCTCATCCGGGGAGCAGTCATCGATGACGAGAACACGAACATCGACGGCTTCCTGCTCCAGGACGCTGCTGACGCAGCCTTTGAGCAAGTGGGCGTACTGGTAGCACGGCACGATCACCTTGAACAGGGGCGGTTTTGGTGCCACGTCGAAGAAACGACCGCCACACGCCGGGACTTACGAGAGGAGCCACGGAGTCAACAGCTAGCGGCCGACAGAAAGGTGCGTCGCAGACCGTTAATTCTGAATTCCGCGCATGAGACATCGAGAGAACGCTGGGCTGCTCGCCCCGAGGAGAGCCGCAACGCCGATTTGGGTTGGCGTGCTCTTCGCAATCCTGCTCGCGATCGTCATCGCATCGGCATCGTCGACGACCGCGCCGCGGACCCCCTCCACACGGGTCCTGCTCGGCAACCAGGATGTCGCGAATTACTTAGACAGCACCGCCGGTGGCTCCGCCGCGGCGTTCCAGTACACCGCAGCCCGGGACGGTAGAGCGAGAGGGATCGAGCTTCACGTCGATGCCGGCACGACTGCGACCAAGCTGTTCCTGGGCCTCTACGCAGACGCCGACGGCAAGCCCGGAAGCCTCGTGACTTCGGGTTCGCTCTCCCCGCCAAAGCCAGGAGCGTGGAATGCCGTACCGGTGCGGAGCACGCTCATCAAATCAGGCGCGAGGTACTGGATCGCGATGCTCAGCGCCGGAGGAGCTCTCAACTATCCTGACACCTCCGGTGGCACAGCCCGTAGCTATTTCGACACGCGGACCGGCTTGACCTCGCTTCCGTCGCAATACTCGCCCGGCACCTCCTACCCCCTCAGCCCCGCATCGGCCTTCGTCACCGGTATCGCCCGCGGCGGGCCAATGGCGCCTCGCGGCACGTCGTCGCCAGTCGGTGCAGGCGGACGTGCGACCGGCGGCGGGGCGGCGTCCGTCGTTGTGGCCCGCGGCGGCGGCAACTGCGTCGGGGTCGCCGGCAGCCACAGGGTCGACCAGGCCGCGCTGGACAGGTGCGGATCCCCGTCGACGAACACCACGGGCCCGTCTGCCGGGGCGCGATTGATCAACTCCGGCGGCTTCACCGCCTCCACTCCGGGAGCGGTGTACAGCGGCCTGAACGTCAGAGGCGCAATCCACATCTCGGCCAACAACGTCACGATCGAGAACAGCAACATCACCGACGTCGACCCGAACAACGCCGCCATCCAGGTCGCTCGCGGCGTGACCGGGACGCAGATCAACTACACATCGATCCACGGAACCAACACCGGCCAGTCCGGCGCGCTCGCATTCGGTGTCGCGAACTACGGCTCGACGCTGAACTCCCTGACCATGAACCATGACAGCTTCTACAACGGCGACCGGATCCTCACCGGCTATGGAACCGTGACCAACTCGTACTGCCTCGGCGGGTCCAACTTCAGCAGCAGCGGCGGTCTCGAGCACGATGAGTGCATCTACACCGACGGGAGTGCACCCGGGATTCGCGCGATCCACGACACGCTTCTCAATCCCAACAGCCAAACCGCGGCCGTATTCGTGGACGGCCCGCAGTCGGGCGGGGGCGGCGTTGACGGCACAGTCGACATTGAGGATTCAATCCTCGCCGGCGGTGACTACTGCTTGTACGGTGGCGGGGAGAATCCGGCGCACACAGGCCCCGAGACGATCATCGGCAACCGTTTCTCCCGGCTCTACAGCGCCGCCTGCGGCCAGTTCGGCACGCACGCTCACTTCCCGTCATCCGGCGTGACCTGGTCAGGGAACGTCTGGGACGACACCAGTCAGAGCGTCCCACTCTCCTAGGGTCCATCGGCCCCACTCTCGCCCGGGGCGGGGGCGAGTGCGATGCGCCCCCACGCTCCTGCCGTCCCGGCGCCATGATGCGGGCGTCATCGTCCGCGGAGCACTGATAAGCGACTCGTGAAGGATGAGAAAGTTTTGAAGCCTCGCGCCCGTTAGGTGTTGAACAAGGGTCGAGACGCCGGGGGATCCGAATTCGGTCCGACGGAACGGCATGCGAGGTCGCTTTGGGACAGCTCGCCTTCAGGGCCTGCCTTAGGAGAGAACCGTGAGTTTCATGAAGACCGCTACGACCGACGCGCCTGCGAGGCTTGCCGTCTGCGGCGCCGGGCTGCACACGTCGAGCGTGCTTCGCGGGGCGGCAAGCCCCGGCCGCCGCCGGGTCGCCGTCTCGTTGCTCGTACTGCTCCTGGCGGTTGTCGGCTCCGGTCTGGCGGCGTCGAAGGCATCTGCGGCTTGCGCAAACCCTGTTGCGTGCGAGAACGCACTGCCCGGCGACCCCCCGAGCGACTGGACGGTCCAGGGCGCAGGCGACCCGACGATCCAGGGCTTTGCGACGAGCATGAGCGTCAATGTCGGCCAGACCGAGTACTTCAAGATCAAGACCCCGTCAACCGCCTATCACATCGACATCCTGCGGCTCGGCTACTACGGCGGAGACGGCGCCCGGCTGATCGCCACCAACCTCAAGCCAACAGCGACGCTGCCGCAATCCCAGCCCGCGTGCCTTGCGCAGTCCCCGACCGGATTGATCGACTGCGGCAACTGGGGAGTCTCGGCTTCGTGGACGGTTCCCAGTACCGCGGTCTCCGGTCTCTACATAGCGCACCTCGTGCGCGATGACAGCGCGGATCCAGGCGGCGACAGCCAGATCATGTTCGTCGTTCGCAACGACTCGAGTCACTCCGACCTCGTCCTCCAGACGTCCGACGCCACCTGGGAGGCGTACAACAACTACGGCGGGAACAGCCTGTACACCTGCACGGTCGACTGCCCGCCCGGTAACCCGCTTGCCTACAAGGGCGCCGCTGCAGTGTCCTATAACCGCCCGTTCGACGCCGACCTCACTACCGACTCCGGCAACTCTGATCCGTACTACGCGGAGTACCAGCTGATCCGCTTCCTCGAGCGAAACGGCTATGACCTCAGTTACACAAGCCAGGCGGACGTGGATGCCAACGGCCCATTGCTCAAGAACCACAAGGCGTTCATCTCGAGCGGGCACGACGAGTATTGGTCGCCAGGTGAGCGCTCGAACGTCCAATCGGCGCTGGCGTCCGGCGTCAGCCTGGCGTTCTTCAGCGGAAACGAGATCTTCTGGAAGACGCGCTGGGGACCGAGCATCGACGGCTCGAACTCGCCCTACCGAACGTTGACCACGTACAAGGAAACTCACTACAACTCGCAGGTCGACCCCCAGGACCCTCCAACTTGGACCGGAGCTTGGGCGGACCCAAGGTTCAGTCCGCCGGCGGACGGCGGCGCTCCGGCCAACGCCCTCACCGGGCAGCAGTTCCTCGTGAACTCGGGCTCGACCTCCCTGATGGTGCCCTCGACGTTCAGCAAGCTCCGCTTCTGGCGGAACACGGCGGTCGCCAACCTGAGTTCTGGCCAGACCGCCGCACTCGCCCCAGACCAATACACAATCGGGTACGAGTGGGACACCGATCAGGACAACGGGTTCCGGCCCGCCGGTGAGTTCGACATGTCGTCGACCAAGATGAGTGGGGTCCAGGCCTTTACCGACTACGGCAGCACCACCAACCCCAACGCCACCGATACCCATCACCTCAGCCTCTACCGAGCACCGAGCGGCGCTCTGGTCTTCGGCGCGGGCACTGTCCAGTGGTCATGGGGGCTGGATATCACGAACGCCTTTGGCAACGGGGGCCCCGATCCCAAAGACCCGCCCGACCCGAGCATGCAGCAGGCAACGATCAATCTCCTCGCCGACATGGGGGCACAACCGGGAACGCTCATGTCCGGGATGGTCACAGCCGGCCCATCCACCGACACGACGCCACCGACGTCGAGCATCACCTCGCCCTCCGCCGGCGCCAATCTTCAGCACAACAGTGCCGTGACCGTCTCGGGGACGGCAGCCGACACCGGTGGCGGTGTCGTGAGCGAGGTGGACGTCTCCACCGACGGTGGCTCCACCTGGCACCCCGCCACCATCAACGGTGCCGATGCCGCGAACGTAACGTGGTCTTACACGTGGGCGGCCCGCAGCGCACCGTCGACCACAATCATGTCCCGAGCCGTCGACGACAGCGGCAACATCGAATCACACCCGTCAGGCATCACCGTGACCGTCACCTGTCCGTGCTCTCTTTGGGGCTCGGGCCTGACGCCCAGCACGCCAGATTCAGGCGACGGCAATGGTCTCACCCTCGGCATGTCGTTCACCTCGGACACCGCGGGGAGCATCACTGGCATCCGTTTCTACAAGGCGTCGACCAACGCCGGCACCCACGTGGGGGGTCTCTACACCGCAAACGGTGCTCTCCTGGCATCGGCCACCTTCACCGGCGAGACGACGTCGGGTTGGCAGCAGGTCAACTTCTCCAGTCCCGTATCCATCAGCGCGAACACGACGTACATCGCTGCCTATTATGCGCCCGCCGGCCATTATTCTGCTGACGCCGACTACTGGTTTACTCCGTCCCCAACCGGCGGCAACGTGCTCAACAGCGCGCCGCTGCACTCGGTTCCAGCGTCGGTGAGCGTCAACAACGGCTGGTTTGCGTACGGCGGCTCGTTGAGCTTCCCGACCAACACCTTCCAGGACACCAACTACTGGGTCGATCCGGTGTTCATGCCGACCAGCGGTTCTCCGGGCCAGGTAAACAACGTGAGTGCGACGGGGGGCAACGGCTCCGCAGGCCTGAGCTGGCAGGCCCCGCAGACCGGTGGAGCTCCGACGAGCTATGTCATCACGCCATACCTCGGCTCGACGGCTCAGCCAACCACGACCGTTTCGGGCTCGCCGCCGGCGACCAACGCGACGATTACCAACCTCACCAACGGCAGTACGTACACCTTTACGGTCACCGCGACGAACGCAAGCGGCTCTGGTCCGGCGTCTGCCCCGTCAAATGCCGTCACGCCGGGCAATTCGGCGCCAGGGGCCCCAACGGCCGTGTTGGCACGCCCGGCATCGAGCCAAGCGGCGGTGACGTGGACGGCACCGGCGAGCACCGGCGGCAGTCCGATCACCTCATACACCGTTACGCCCTACGCTGGCGGCACGGCCGGCAACCCGGTCCAAGTGAACGCGCCCGCGACGTCGGCAACCGTGAGCGGGCTGACCAACGGCACGGCCTACGTTTTCAGCGTCACCGCCACCAACGCCAATGGCACGGGCGCCGCGTCCGCTGCCTCGGCGGCGGTGACGCCGGAAGACACGGTGTTCGACTTCGTCACCCCCTCGACGCCCGACTCCGGCGATCCCTCGAGCGTCGAGCTGGGAGTCAAGTTCACACCCAGCGTCAACGGCGTCGTCACCGGCGTCCGCTTCTATAAGGCGGCCGCGAACACCGGGGCGCACGTGGGCAGCCTCTGGTCGTCCAGTGGCACGCTCTTGGCCTCAGGCACGTTCTCCAACGAAACGGCCTCCGGCTGGCAGACGCTCACATTCTCATCACCCGTGACCGTCACCGCCGGCACCACCTACGTCGCCGGGTACCTCGCGCCGAACGGCCACTACTCGTACGCAGCCGGCGGGTTCGCCTCGACTGGCGCAACGAATGGACCCCTGACCGCCCTGGCCAACGGCACGAGTGCCAACGGAGTGTATGCGTACAGCGGCACTTCCACGTTCCCGTCGAGCAGCTACAACGCCACCAATTATTGGGTCGATGTCGATTTCCAGCCCGGCGGTTCCGGCGGTGGTGGGGGCGTTCCGGCGGCTCCATCCGCCGTGTCGGCGACCCCGGCATCCGGGCAGGCGAGGGTGACGTGGACGGCGCCGTCGGGCACGGTCACGTCCTATACGGTCACCCCGAACGCCGGTGGGACAGCCGGTACGCCAGTCCAGGTCGACGGATCGCTAACGGCGGCGACGCTGACTGGACTGACAAATGGCACCGTGTACACCTTCACGGTGACGGCGACGAATTCCAGCGGCACGGGTCCCGCGTCGTCACCGTCGCCGGCCGTCACTCCCGAGGACACGATCTTCGACTTCGCGACCCCGTCGACCCCTGACGGCGGCGACACCTCGAGCGTCGAGGTCGGGGCGAAGTTCTCGCCGAACGTCAGCGGCACGGTTACCGGCGTTCGCTTCTATAAGGCGTCCACAAACACCGGCACCCACGTCGGAAGCCTGTGGTCCTCGGACGGAACCTTGCTCGCCTCAGGAACGTTTTCCAACGAGACGGCCTCGGGATGGCAGACGCTGACCTTCTCCTCGCCGGTCGGCGTGATGGCTGGAACGACCTACGTGGCCGGGTATCTCGCCCCGAATGGCCACTACACGTTCTCAGGCGGAGCCTTCTCGTCCGGCGGCGTGACCAACGGACCGCTGACAGCGCTCGCCAACGGAACCAGCCCGAACGGAGTGTATGCCTACAGTGCGTCCAGCACGTTCCCGTCGGCCAGCTTCAATGCCGCGAATTACTGGGTTGACGTCTTGTTCCAACCGGGTGGGTCCAGCGTTCCCGGGCCGCCGACGCACGTCGTCGCGACTCCGGCGTCGAGCCAGACGCAGGTCACCTGGACGCCGCCGGCCACCAACGGCGGTAGTCCGATCACGTCGTACACGGTGACCCCGTACGCCGGCTCGACGGCAGGCACGCCAGTGCAGACGAGTGGCTCGGCCACCTCCGCAAATGTGCCCGGCCTGACCAACGGGACGGCCTACACATTCACGGTGACGGCCACCAATGGAAGTGGCGGAGGTCCGCCCTCGACAGCCTCAGCGTCGGTGACGCCGGAGGACACGATCTTCGACTTCTCAACGCCTTCGACCATCGACTCCGGCGACACCACGGGTGTCGAGCTCGGCGTGAGATTCGTCCCAAACGCGGGCGGAACCGTCACCGGGATACGGTTCTACAAAGCGGCCACGAACACCGGTGCGCACGTGGGCAGCCTCTGGTCGTCCAGTGGCACGCTCTTGGCCTCAGGCACGTTCTCCAACGAAACGGCCTCCGGCTGGCAGACGCTCACATTCTCATCACCCGTGACCGTCACCGCCGGCACCACCTACGTCGCCGGGTACCTCGCGCCGAACGGCCACTACTCGGCAACGTCGAACGGTTTCGCCGCTGGCGTCGACAATGGACCGTTGCAGGCTGATGCAAACTCGAGCACGACCGCGAATGGTATCTACGCGTACAGCAGCACGAGCACGTTCCCGTCGAGCAGCTACAACGCGACCAATTACTGGGTCGACGTCCTGTTCCAGCCGAGCTCGTGACTCGGTCAAGAATCGATTTGAGAGGGATTGATTCATGAAACGTTCACCACATCAGGCGGCCGCGTCGGCGGACCGGCCCACGCCGACCCGGCCGCGTCGGAGCTCACCCTTGTCGGCGGCGGCAGCAGCCGGAGCCGTCTCGCTGGTGCTTGTTGCAATCGCCGGCTGTGGCTCGTCGTCCCCGGCAGCGCCGGGCGCATCGGGCGGGGGCCATGCCGCCGGTCCGGCAGCGACGGCAAACGTGACGCCGAAGTCTGTGCTGTCAGTCGGAGCATCGCCGCAAGGCGAGATGGCGACGGCAACGATCAACCGACGCAGTGGGCTCTCGCGCGCGCGTTCCAGGGTCGCTCATGGAGCCTTGCCGATCAAGATCATCGTGGGCAACCCGGTCCACCGGCCAGCTCCTGGTACGGGCGGCCACGCTGCCAGCGATGTGCGCCCAGCGGGCAAGGCAAGCGCGGCCGACGCCGGTGCTGGCGCGAAGGGTCAGGCCAACCCGTGCACGCTCGTCACGCAGTCACAGGCGCGCGCGTACACCGGCCGGCCCGTCGGCGCCCCGCGACTGGCGCCACTGGGTCCGACCTGTGTGTACCACGAGTTGGGGGCGAACGCCGAGGTCACCGTGACGGTCGAGTCGGCTGTGTTCTCAAAGCTGCGACCGCACATCCGCAAGCTGTCTCGCTTTACGATCGCCGACCGGCCCGCGTACTGCGGAGTGTATGGATCACCCGTCACGTACGTGCTGTTGTCGGCGCCTCAAGTTCTCAGCATCCTGGCTCCATGTGATGTAGGAGCCAAGTTCGCGGCCGCGGCACTGCCGAAGCTCGGCTACTGAGGTGCCTCTCATCGCGACCCTCAGGGGCCCGGGATGGCCTGGCTGGTGTCGTCCCACACGTTCCCCGACCAGGTGGTGACGCCGCGCGTAAAATGGACATCGGGCCCGTAGTCACCGCAGTTCGCGTAGAAGATGCGGGTGAACCGGTTGTTGATGACGGTGACGGGGCCGGTGTGCGCGGTGCTGCGCCCGGCACCCCCGTAGAGGCAGTAGTCGCCGCCGGCGAGGATGGAGTTCTCGACATCCACGGTGCCATTCGTCCCACCGCCCCCGAAATCGGGATTGTCAACGAAGATGGCGGCCGTCTGATCTGGGTTTGCGTTGATCAGCGTGTCGTGGATGGCGCGGATCCCAGGCGCGCCACCGTCGGTGTAGATGCACTCGTCGTGCTCGAGGCTGCCGGAGCTGGTGTTGAAGTGGGCACCGCCGAGGCAGTAGGAGTTGGTGACCGTTCCATATCCGGCGAGGATCCGATCGCCGTTGTAGAAGTTGTCGTGGTCCAGCGTCACGCCGTTCAGCGCCGACCCGAAGTAGGACACCGCGAACGCCAGCGACCCCGACTGCACCGCATTGGTCCCGTGGATCGAGGTGTAGTTGATGTGGACGCCCGTCACGCCGCTGGCGACCTGAATCGCTGCGCTGTCCGGGTTGACCTCGGTGACGACACTGTTCTGGATCGTGACGTTGTTCGCCGCGATATAGATCCCGCCGCTCACATTCAAGGCGTTATAGACCGCCCCAGGCGTCGAGGCGGTGAAGCCACCCGAATTGGTCAGCTGCGTGCCGGCCGGCGGGCCCGTGGTGTTCATCGACGGAAACCCGCAGGCATCAAGCGAAGCCTGGCTGACCGTACCGCTCCCCGCCCGCCCAGCACAACTCGTCCCGGCGCCTCCGCTCCCCGAGGTCCCGCCGCCGTGCCCTGGCCCCCCCGATGTGGGTTTCGGGTGACCGGACGAACCAGCGTTCGAGCGATGCCCTCTGACATACGCAGAAATCGGGCACGCGTTCCATCGAGGTCCTCTCCGCCAGGATGCCGGGAGCGAACTGAGATGGCTTCGGCTGAAGCCATCACTGGCACAGCGCCCGCGGGTTCGGTCACGGAAGTAGAGCCCACCACTCCTCCCGAGCACGGCCACCCAGTAGGTGCGACCCGCCCTGACTGCGGTGGACTTCACATTCACGGTGTTCCACGTGCTTCGCTTCGGCGACCGCAGCGCACTCGAAGCAAGCCGCCGGCCTGGTTGGGTGCCACTGTTCGCGTAAAGACCCACGATGATTGCTCTCGCGCGGCTACGAGCATCGACGTAGAGACTGATCGCGGTCATCGCGCCGGAGGTGGAACTGCGGAACGGGAATGCCTCGGCTTGACCTGCCACATCGTGATCCACGCCCGACTCAAGGGCGGCATCGCCGAACAAGAACCGAACGCGCGCCCCGGGGGAGGAACGCTTAGCCGCACGGGACTGGGCGCCCATCGATCCTGACGCGACCCCGGCGAACATGGGCAGACACAGGATGCACAGCATCAGCGCGCGCCGCATTAGCGATTTCTCCTACGTCGTGGTTGCAGGCGGTCCCGTCAGCATCGGCTCCGCCCCGGGCAGGCCTTAGCCATCCCGGGCCCGGAGCGACACAGGGTAGGCGATCGCGACCGGTGGGGCTCCGCGAACCAGATCCGACGCGACTGTGTCCTGCGCCCGGCGAGCCGCGTACCGGCTGCGGTTGCTCTGCTCAGCTCACGTCCGTTCAGGCGGCCAGGGAGACGGGTCTGCGTTGCTGCAGCGCCGTGTCAACGAGCGAGTCGAGCTCATCGACTCGGGCGTCCCAGGTGTTGGCGAGCGCGAATTCGCGCCGCACCGCGCGGCCCTCGTCGCCCGCCCTCAGAGCTTCGGCCACCCGCGCGACGGCCTGCTCGCTGGTTTCGGCGTACTCCACGAGCGGAGGCCTATAACGCCGAAGTTCGGCCGAGCCGGTCCCAACGATCGGGACACCCGCATACAGGTATTCCCAGAGCTTCAAGGGTGACTGATATCTGGTCCACTCCGAGTTGATGTACGGGAGCAGCGCGCAATCGAGGTATCGGACGTAGGCGGGGAGGCTCCCGCGCGGCCGGACGCCTAGGACATGGATGTTCGCCCGTGAGCGCAGGACCGCGCGCGCACTGGCCGACAGGCGGGGACTCATCGCCCCCACAAAGACGAGCGAGCCCTCGGGGAACCGGTCCGCGAGGCGGAGGATGAGCTCGAAGTCGAGCCGATCATCGATCCCGCCGGTGTATCCGATCAACGGCCGCGGAAGGGCGCGGTACTCCGGCGGTTCGGTCGCCGAGTCGTACAGCGGCGCGAGGTCAGAGGCGAAACCGAACGGCAGCAATTCGCTCCGCCAGCCCTGTTGGGCCAGCAAACTCTGGACCGGCTGCGATGGTACGCAGAGAAGATCGGCCGCATCGCACGTGGCAGCGACCTCGCGCTCGATATCGCCCCGGTTCCGGCCCAGCAACTCCGCGCCAGCGGGCAGGTTATCCATGATGACCGCTGCGCGGAGAGCCTCGTCGCACGCACCCGCCAGGTCATGAAGAGCCCTGTAGGCCACGACGATCGGTTTGCTCAGGCCCGCGCGCTTTACGGCGCGCCTGACCTGCTCGCGGACAAGCGGGAGGGACGTGGAATGCATCCGGCGGTCGTGCAACGGCGGGAGTGCCAGAGGACCGAAGACCTGCAGACCGTCCCGGGTTCGGACCCGTCGATCGAAGACAGCTGCAAGCCGAGACCAACTAACGCTTCTCGGGACGTATCGGAATGGACTCGCAGGGCTCAAGGGGGGATCGACGTATAGCACCGGATAGCGACGAGCGAGGGCATGGGCAACGTTCTGGTCGACCGCCCAAGGGCCGTCCCACGGAACCGCTCCGTAGATCACATAGCTACGTTCCATAGTCAGAAGTCCTTCTGATCCAACAACGCAGACTCACGGCCGTAACTCGCGAGCCCGAGGGTGAGAAACCGGTCACCGCCCGCGTTGTTTCCGTGATGGGCGAAGCTGCCAACCGGCCTGACCTTAGCGTCATCGTCGTGACCCACAACCGGGCGGAGCTTGCCCTGCGGACGCTGCGCTCAGGGCGCGCCGCGGCGGGCGACATCAGCGTGGAATGGCATGTCGTCGATAGCGGATCCGTTGAGCCGATCGCCGATATGATCGAGCGCGAGTGGCCCGACGTCGATGTGCGCCGCGGGACCAACGCCGGTTTCGCCGCGGCTAACAATGATGCCTTGAGCCGGGTCCGCGGACGCTATGTGCTGCTGCTCAATCCAGATATTGAGATCGTAAGTGGCACGTTCGAGGCGCTCGTGCGGGCGCTCGACGAACGGCCGGATGTCGGCATCGCCAGTGTCATCCAGCGTGCGCCCGACGGGTCACTGGATTACTCGATCCGCCGCGATCCGCGGCCCCTTCGCATGCTCGGAGAGGCGGTGGCGCCGCGGCGACTCTCGAATGTAGTTCGGTGGGGTGAGGTGGAAACCCGCGCCGCCCGCTACGACTCAGAGTGCTCCGCCGACTGGCTCTGCGGCGCCTTCCTGATCGCTCGGGGAGAGGTGATTGAGCGGGTCGGGCCTCTTGACGAGCGCTTCTTTCTCTACTCTGAGGAAACCGACTGGTGCTACCGGTGTCGACAAGCGGGTTGGGATGTCCGCCATCTTCCTGTGATGGCGGTCACGCATCACACAAGCAAGAGCTATTCACCGGATCTCCGGGCTCAGCTCAGCTACTCAAGAATCCTGTTCGCACGAAAGCATTTCGGCCGCCGGGGTGCCCGGACGATGCGCCACGCCGTGGCCGTCAATCACCTCGTGAGAGCCGCAGCATTCGGCGCCGCGGGTTCAGTCAGGGAAGGCTGTGCTATGCGCGCGCGCTCTGAGCGTGAGGCTCTCTCGGTGGTCCTAGGCCGTTCTCGGCCTCCGTTCGCCAGCGGCGGAATCTGATCGTATCCGCGGTCGACCGTACTCCGGGCCCGCCGACCGGGCCGTTTGGTTTGACGTCAAAGGCCAGCTGCTCGCTAGCCGAGCGCGACTTCGTCGCCCGCGCTGACCCGCAGGCGCATTGCCCGCGGAACCGAGAAATCCTTGAAGACACGGGCGTCTCGCCCGACGAGACTTGAAACGAGGCGGCCGCCCACGTGCATGACCTTGGCGCCAGGAGAGATGATGGAGCGCTCGATCTCGGCTCCCTCAATTTTCGCCTCGGCGCCGATCGACGTGTACGGGCCGATGTATGAGTTGGCGATACTGGCGCCGGCCGCCACCACTACGGGACCGATTATCACGCTGGCGATCACCTCCGCTGTCGGGTGTATGTGGACGCGACCCTCGACTTGGTTCGCCCTCCCGTTCACGGGACCAAGCTGGAGTCGGAGTCCGTCGAGGGCAAGCCTGTTCAGATCCAACAGGTCCTCCGGCTTCCCGGAGTTCCGCCTCCAACCTTCAGCGGCACAGATCTCCACGCGTCCGCCTTGACCGCGGAGTTGATCGACTACCAGATCGAATCCCGACCCGGGCGCCTGCGACTCCATCTCTACGACCTGCATGACCGCCCCGGGACCGAAGACGCCAACGCCTGCCCCGCCCAGGTCGTTGGGTGTGGATTTGGCGCCGAGGGAGTGGAGGTTGACATGCTCATCACCAGCAGCGAGCACCGCGAGGTCGGTGGGGCCCTCGCTGACCGTCCTGATGTACGGAACGAGCGTCTCTCCGAGCAGGCCGTCAGCGACGTGAACGACGCAGGCGGAGCTTCCGATCAACGGTGCCGCCGCCCGAAGCGCGTCGCCGAGGCCGAAGTGATCGCCGCACACGGCATAATCCAGTCGAGCCGGTTGGGGCGAATAGCGCCGCAAAGACTCCTGCACCTCGATGAGGGCATCCCCGGTTCCGACCACGACGATCTCCACGATGTCGACGGCGAGCAGAGCGTCCAGTACATGGTGCGCGATCGGCCGGTTCGCGACATCCTCGAGCGCAGGCAACTCGCTCTTCGCGCATACGCACCCACGCCGATGCGGAGCGTCCTCGAAGACCACCACTCCCTTGAGGGGCATGCAGACATAACGGTCGTCGCCACTCGCTACTCGCGTTGCCCTGGCACGCGATAGAAGTCCGTGAAGGCCATCGGCACGCCCAAATAACACCTCGCAGCGCGGATCGCACGCTTGCGCCGCGACCACCGCCATTCGACGCGTCGTCCTCGCTCGTTAAGCTCTCCCGAGCCTATGAGCATTGGAGTGATCGGACTCGGATACGTCGGCCTGCCCCTCGTGGTGGCTTTCGCGGAAGCCGGCGAGCCTGTGGTGGCCGTCGACGTCGACCTCAGCAAGGTGGATGCGATCGCGGCCGGCGAGTCGTATATCGAGGACATTCCCTCCGAACGGCTGCAGGCTGTGCTGCCTGGGATAGAAGCGACGTCGCACTATGCGCCGCTGGCCCGCACCGACGCTGTCATCATCTGCGTTCCGACCCCGCTGACCCGCAATCGAGAGCCGGATCTCGGTCCGCTGCTCACCGCTGCCCGTTCGCTCGCGCATGTGCTGCAGCGCGACCAGCTGGTCGTGCTTGAGTCGACCACCTACCCCGGTACGACGCGCGAGCAGCTCGTACCCCTGCTCGAAGAGTCAGGGCTGCGTGTTGGCGCCGGCTTGAGCGTCGCCTTCTCGCCGGAGCGCGTCGACCCCGGGCGGACGGACTACACCCTGCGTAACACCCCAAAGGTAATCGGCGGTATGACGCCGGAATGTGCCGATCGTGCTGTAGCGCTGTACGGCAAGATCTGCGACGAGATCGTCCGCGTCAGCACCCCCGAAGCCGCGGAGATGACGAAACTGCTCGAGAACATCTTCCGCTCGGTCAACATCGCGCTCGTCAATGAGCTGGCGATCCTCTCGGATCGCATGGGCATCGACATTTGGGAGGTGGTCGATGCCGCGGCGACCAAGCCGTATGGGTTCATGCGCTTCGAGCCCGGACCTGGGATGGGCGGCCATTGCCTCCCTGTCGACCCCTTCTACCTCACGTGGCGAGCGCGCGAGTTTCACATGTCGACCGAGTTCATAGAGCTCGCCGGCAAGATGAACCAGCAGATGCCCTACCACTGCGTCGAGCGCATCGAAGGCGCGCTCAACCACGCAAGCAAGCCCGTGAAGGGATCACGGATCGCGATTCTTGGCGTCAGCTACAAGGGCGGCGTCGGCGATATCCGCGAGTCACCCGCGCTACGGATCATGGAGGTCCTAGCGAACCGCGGCGCCGACGTGCACTATCACGATCCCTATGTTCCGGCACTCGCGCAACTGTCGCTCGAGAACGAGGACCTGGATGTGGCCGTCGCAGACGCCGACGCGGTGGTACTCGTGACCGCCCATCCCGGCATCGACCACGGCGCTCTCGCCAAGGCCGCCGCGCTGTTCATCGACCTGCGCGGCGTGACGCGCGGGCTCAGCATCGAGAACCTCGTCCGGCTCTGACGTCGCCAAGCCGTAAACTTGCATCTTCCGGGCGCGTAGCTCAGTGGGAGAGCGCTCGCTTCACACGCGAGAGGTCGCTGGTTCGAGCCCAGCCGTGCCCATCACGAGAAAGCCCCGCTATGGCGGGATTTTGTTTTGCGGACACGGACCGGTCAGGGACTGGATCGGCCGATTTGGAAGCGTTTTGGAAGCGTTAGCGTCCGCGAGTGCCGCCGGAGCGGCGCCACGCGTCGAGCTCCGCGCGGCGGAACCAGAGCTTGCAGCCGGGGCCGTCCTGCTCGAACGGGATCATTCGAGCCGACGTGAGTTTGTGGAGCGCGGTCACCGAGATACCCAGATGCCTGGCTGCGCCCTTCGCGGTCAGCCACTCATCCTCGGGGCGCACGGCCGATTCGAGCCGGCGCGCCAGGCGAGGCGCGAGTCGCTCCGCCACACCAACGCGCCGTCCGCAGTTTCGGGCTATCGGGTCTCCTTGCGCGGGCACCGCGACGAGCGTACCGGTCGCCCGCCGTCCGCACAGCCGCCCTGATTGACCACCCGAACCCCGCTTGCCCGGCACGCCACAGGATCACCACCAGCGCACGGATCCGCGGCACGCACCCGCGCCGATAGCCCGGCAGCGTCGCCGGCGATCGGCGACGCCCAGCAGCATCAAGAAGCGGGTGGAGGAGATCATCGCGGTGATGCGCACGGCCGGCATCCGCGGCGCACACCGGGAGAGTCCGTCAAGAGCGCCTGCGGTCGTGCCTGGTCGCACACCGGCGCGCGTGCTGAGCTGCATCGTCTCGCGAACTCGAGCGGTATGGACTGCTGCCCCTCGGGGAGCGGCAGCCGACCAAGCCTGGCCGCTGTCGCGGCTGGCGCGATGCAGCTGTCTCGTTTCCGGGGTCCAGGTCCTGGCTCGAGACGACAGCGGCTCCGCCGATGGAGGAGACTGCGCACATGGACCCTGGGAACACGTCGAACCGTGGCGACTGATCCGATGACCCGCGCCGCGCGTTGTTGCTCGCCGGTTTCAAAGCTCGCGAACGCCTCGGGCGTAACCTGGGGAGCGGGGCTCTCTGGGCTGTTGTTCGCGGCGCGGCGACCAGGGGACCCGCAGCTCTTATCATGGCTTGCGTGCATACGCGATTCCTGCGCGTGCCCGACCCGCGGCTGCGGCCGCTCCTGTACCGCCCGCTGTACGGATCCGAGCAGGAGGGCCCAGCGTTCGCAAGCTGGCTCGAGCCACCGCGGCCGGCGGTGACGCTGATAGTCGACTTCGAGGGCGCGATCACGGCCAACGGTGAGTCTCTACCGGATGCCTGGATCGGCGGGCTCACGGAGTCCTACACCATCGTTGGGGTCGGGCGACGATATGCCTCGCTCGACATCGAGCTGACGCCGCTCGGTGCGTACGCGGTGCTCGGCCGGCCGTTGGGAGAGCTCGCCGGGTTGTGCGTTCCTCTGGTAGATCTGTTCGGCCGTGAGCTTGTCGAACGGCTGCGCGAGACGCTGGACTGGCATGAGCGTTTCGACCTGATCGAACGGTTCCTGCTCGCGCGAGCCGCCGTGGGACCAAGCCCTACGCCAGCCGTCGAACGCGCAGTTGCTCTGCTGCATCAGACGGGCGGCAATGCGCGAATCGACGCGCTCGCGGCGGAGCTCGGCTGTAGTCGCCGCTATCTCAACCGGCATTTCGCTGCCGAAGTCGGGCTGCCACCGAAGGCGCTCGCGCGCCAGATCAGGTTCGCGCGGGTGTGCCAGCGCGCGCGTACGGAGCCGGCTGCGTGGTCGCGGCTCGCCGCCGAGGCGGGCTACTACGACCAGGCACATCTAAACCGCGACTTCCGCGAACTGGCAGGCACGACGCCGACCGACTTTGTCGCCCGCTTGCTGCCTAACGGGGGCGTGATTGGCGACGGAGTCCCATTTGTCCAAGACAGCTCCGCTTCGCAGGCATAGCCTGCAGCCCCATGCCAACCCAGAACATATTCCCCGCGCTCCGTTACGGCGACTGCGACCGTGCGCTCAGCTGGCTCAAGGAGGCCTTCGGCTTTGAGGAGAAGGCCGTCCACCGGGCGCAGAACGGAGCGATCCACCACGCCGAGCTGCGACTCGACGACGGCCTGATCATGTTCGGTCACGACGACGGCATGGGCGCAGTGCCGGACCGCCGCCACTCGATCTATGTCTGCGTTCCGGATCCCGACGAGCACTACGAGCGCGCGAAGGCGGCGGGAGCGGAGATCACGCGCGAGCTCACCGACCAGCCGTACGGTTCACGCGAATACGGCGCCCGCGACCTCGAGGGCAACGCGTGGTCGTTCGGCACCTACAACCCGCATGACGCCTGACCATGCCCGTCAGCTTGCGCTTGGGCTGCCCGAAGCCGTCGAGCAGGACCATCACGGCCGCCCATCGTTTCGAGTCGGCGGGAAGATCTTCGCGACGCTGTGGGACGAGCGGACGATGAACGTGATGGTCGACGAGCCCGGGATCCGGACCGCGATCGAGCGCCATCCCGAGTGGTGCACAGAGCGCTACTGGGGCAAGCGACTCGCGGCGGTCGCGGTCGACCTGGAGCGTGCTCCGGCAGACGGACTCGCGGAGCTGCTCACCGACGCGTGGGAGGGAAAGGCGCCGGCAAGGCTAACGGGCTGACCACGACGCCTGCCGGCCCAACCGCGACCGGGATGCTCGCGCATTTCCCAAAGGGGGTCTCAGCGCCAGATCCGCAGACGCACCTCCTATTCGCCTCAGTGAGAACCTGAGGTCTCGGCGGTCGGTGTCGTCCGGCTCGTCGGTTTGGCTCTCGGACGGCGGCGGGCTGACTCTTAATTTCGCCTGTCGACCGGTTCTGGGTCTGACTGGCTTTTGCCGTGTCGCCCGCCGCCGCCGAGGATCGCCGGCGTGACTTGATAGGAGGCTGGCATCGCCACAACTGAGGTGTGTCCGCCGGAGATCCGCTCCGTCGGCCACAACCAACGAAGGGACGGTGCAGATGATCGTGATCGGGGTGGACACACACAAGCGATCGCACACGCTTGTTGCGCTCGATGCGCGGACCGGTGTCGAGCGAGGGCAGCTGACGATCCCCGCTTCAGCAGATGGAACGTTGGAAGCGCTGCGGTTCGTGGTGGCGCTGGACAGCGAGCGGGTCTGGGCGGTGGAGGACTGCCGGCGCGTGTCAGGACGTCTCGAGCGCGAACTGCTCGCCAGCGGCGATCGCGTCGTCCGCGTCGCGCCCGGCCTGACGGAGACCTCACGGCGGGCGGCGCGCCAGCCGGGGAAGTCCGATCCGATCGACGCGAGCGCGATCGCCCGCGCCCTCAGGGAAGGGATCGACACGCTGCCGGTCGCGTTCCTGGACGAGCAGGCGCACGAGATCCGGGTGCTCAACGACTACCGTCGCCAGCGCGTCAGCGAGCGTGTGCGGCTGATCAACCGGTTGCGCTGGCATCTGGTGCAGATCGCACCGGAGATCGAGGCGCAGATCAAGCCGGCCGGTCTGCTCGGCCCACGGATCCGCGCCAGAGTCGCCCGCCAGCTCGCACGCTTGCCGCGCAGCCCGCAGCTGCGGGTCGCCAAGGCGATCCTCAAACGGGTCTGCGAGAACTACCGCGAGGAAAACGAGCTGCTAGCCGAGCTCAAAGCACTGATCGAGACTCACTGCCCGGCGCTGCTCGCCGAGCACGGCTGCGGACCGGTGACCGCGGCGATCATCATCGGCCACACCGCCGGCGCCAAACGCTTCCCGACCGACGCGTGCTTCGCCCGCCACGCGGGCACTGGCACCGCCCCGATCCCCGCCAGCTCCGGCAACACCAAACGCCACCGGCTGCACCGCGGCGGCGACCGCCAACTCAACCACGCGATCCACATCATCGCGCTCTCCCGCGCCCGCACCGACCCTGCCACCCGCGCCTACCTCGACCGCCGACACTCAGAAGGCAAGACCAAGAAGGAAGCGCTCCGCTGCCTCAAACGCTACCTCGCCCGCCACATCTGGCGACTGCTCTACGCCACCCAAACGCCAGCACCTCCAGCGCCGACGCTACCACTGCTACCGCCGCGGCCCCAGCCCAGAAGACCCGTCAGCACCATCGCCGGCGCCGCCCCGATCCTCATGCGATGCACTCGCTGAAACCCGCAAATAGCGACACGCACTTGACATAGGAGGGGCAAAGGCAGGACGCGGCTCCGCTGCTGCTTCGGGCTACAACCGACACTTTTGCGTCATGTCCTATTCTGGTGCTTTTGCAGCAGCCTCAGCGAGGTACCCTCGGTGGCTCCACGGCGCTGCACTTGGAACGGGGCGAGGCGCTAGACGTCGAAACTGGCCTCTCGTTGATCCCCGAGAGGCTACGCGCCCCGGCCGAATCGGACCAGCACGGCTTTCGTAAAACCAGCCCAAAACGGCAAGCTCGTTGCTACCATTCGGACATGGGCAAGCGAGAGCAGCAGCAGGTCGCGTATGCGGTCGTCGAGCTCCAAGACATCCACGACGAGCTCCGTGAAGCCGCGCCGCCGCCGGCGGACAACGACTCGGACGCCATCTCGGTAGCACTGCATCGCCTTGAGGAAGCCGTCGAGCGTCTCGACCGAGCCGTACCGAACGCACGTGGCCTACCGGTAGCCGAAGCCGCGGAGTATCTCGGCGTGTCTGAGCCAACGATCCGCGCGTGGCTGGACCGGACTGTCCTGGACGCGGTGCCGGACTCCAAGCCCGTGTTGGTCGAGCGCTCGAGCCTCCGCCGTGTGCACCGCGCGGTTGGCGAGTTGCGCCGGCGCGGACAGGACCGGGATTGGCTTCGTGCGCTCGTCGACGTCGTGCACGACCACGCCGAGCGTGAGCGACCGGAGATCGCCGCCGGTGTGGACGAGCTCGCGCGCGGCGAGCTCGAGCCTGCGTAGGTGCCGTTCACCGTTCTGCGAGTCCCGAGTGTCGGTCGCGTCGTCGCTGCGATGAGCAAACGCGAGCGCCGCGTTTACGACGCCGCGGTCGAGGCCCTGAAGGGTGAGGGGTGCCGTGGCGGCGGGAAGCGGCTTGCGGACGTCGAGGGTGGCGACTACCCGATGTGTCAGCGGTCGCTTTACGCCTCGTGGCGGATGACGACGGTCTACCGACCCGACGCCACGATCGTGATCATCGCCGTCGCCAAGCACACCGAGACCGAGAACCCGAGCACAACGCTCGCCGAGATCTTCCCCGGACTCTCCGCGGTCGGCCGGCGCCGCTCGGACCAACCGCCGTGCTGCGAAGAGCCCACGGACCCGCCAGCGTTGCCCGCCGAGGTCGACGAGCTCCTGTTTGCGCTGTTCGGTGTCTGACAGGCCCGACAGCGGAAGGCGGGGCCTGATCGCGCTTCCACCACCTGGCGCGATCTCACGATTACCAGCACTTTCTTGTTCCGCCGCTCGCAGTCGTAGCGTGAGGTCACATGAGCGAGCCCGGCAAAACCAGCCGCCGCCAGCGCGTCGAACCAGGCATCTATGCCCGCTCGGGCGCGGACGGCCACACAACCTATGAGATCGGCTGGCGCGACGCCCAGGGGCGCCAGCGCTGGCGCCGTGTCGAGGGTGGCATTCGCGCCGCACGCGCGGCGCTTGCCGACGCGCACTCGGCCCGCGCCCGCGGCGAAAGAGTCGGAGCCGATCCACGCCTGCGCTTCGATGACGCTGCCGCCGCCTGGTGGGAAGCACGGGTCACGAGACTGCGGCCGGCGACCCACAGCGCCTACGCCGCCAGCCTCGCACACCTGCGTCGCCGGTTCGGCGGCGTCCGCATGACCGACATCACGCCGAGCGACGTCGCTGCATTCATCGCCGAGCGGCAGCGGTCGGGATTGAAAGGCTGGACGATCAAGGGCCAGATGACCGTCCTCTCCTCCATCTTCACCTACTCGGCACGCCACCTCGGACTCGTCGGCGTCAACCCCGTATCTGTCCTCGATCGCGTCGAGCGCCCGAGCTCCGACGACGAGCGGCCCAAGCGAGTCCTCACGCCACCAGAGCTACGCCGCCTGCTCGACGAGATCGACGAGCCTTACAAGCTCCTGTTCGAACTCGCCGCCGAGACGGGCTGCCGCTTGGCCGAAGCGCTCGGACTCGTCTGGGGCGAGGTCGATCTCACTGAGCAGACGATCACGTTCACGTCGCAGCTCGACCGCCAAGGACGCCGAGCGCCGCTGAAGACGAGCCGTTCACGCCGCTGCCTCGAGATCACCCCGACGACCGCCTCGAAGCTCCGCGCCGCCAACCTCGCCGCCGCCAGCAGCGGCCGGCACGACTTCGTGTTCGTGACCCGCGCCGGCACCCCGCACGACCACCGCAACATCGGTGGTCGCGTTCTGTCCAGGGCCGTGAAGCGAGCCGGGCTCGAGGCCGTCGGGCGTGACGGCGTGATCGTTGAACCCGCCCCCACCTTCCACAGCCTCCGCCACTCACACGGCTCGGCGCTGATCGCCGCGGGCTGGGACATTGAGGAGGTCAGCGCGCGGCTCGGCCATGCGAACGTCTCGACCACTCAGCGGATCTACGTCCACGCGTACGACGCCGCCCGCCGCAGCTCCGCCAGGCGCGACCGGCTCGCCGGCATGTACGGCGACTTGGAAGCAAACATGGAAGCGTTAACTCGCAGAAGCCCTCAGCACAGCGAAAACGCCAACGGCGCAAACATCCTGCAAATGGGCATAAACCGAGACGCTGCGCTGTAGACGGAAGCGGGCTCGCCAGACTTCACACGCGAGAGGTCGCTGGTTCGAGCCCAGCCGTGCCCATCACGAAGGTCCTGTAAATGAGCACCTTTTCGCAGAGCATCGATAACGAGCTGAGGGTTCTCGAGACTGATTGCGGGCCGCGGGACTATTCACGGGACTAAACCCCGGAGTCGTCGGCATCTGACGCGACGTCCTTGAGCCGCTCGATCGCCCGGTCGAACTCCCCCTTCTCGACCTCCGCGCCGCGGCCATCGCCGCGCGTGATCTGGCGGCTGGGTGCGCGCTCGGCGGGCTCGTCGGCGAATCGCATCAGCGCCCAGATGGTCTGCTCGTCGACGTAGCGACGGGTGGCGACCTGCTGGTAGACCGAGAACGTGAACGCCGGGCTGACGTGGCCGATCTGCGCGGCGATCCACTTGGGGTCACGGCCGATCATCGCCGCGAACGTCGCCCACGTGCGCCGGAGCGAGTGCGGCGTGATCCCCGGCAACGCCGGCAGGCCGTTCTGCTGACGGTTCACGTTGGCGCGCTCGGCTGCGCGGGCGAGGATCCGGCCGCGGAATCGATCCGGGTCGCGGCGGCGGCCGGTGCTCGTGCCGAAGAAGTGATCGGAAGGCTCGTGCGGAACCCGGCGGGCGCGCCGGTCCATCGCGTACTCGAGCAGCTCGTCGCGGAGGTAGAGCGTGATCTCGACCTCGCGCACGCCGGCCTCGGTCTTTGCGTCGGCGAGCTTGAACCGTCCGCGGGTGAGGTCGACCTGGGCGACCTTCAGGTCCATCAGCTCGCTGATTCGCAGTCCGGCGAGGCCGAGCGTCGCGACCATCGCGCGGCGTCCGAGGCCTTGGAAGTCTCGGCGAGCCTCGGTCTCGAGCTCGCCGGCGGCGTCGAGCAGCGCGTGGAACTCGTCGACCTCCAGGAAGGTCCGCTTCGGCCGCGTCCGCTTGAGGAAGCGAGCCGAGCGGCCGCCGACGCGTACGGGGTTGCGATCGATCAGCTCGTAGTCCACCGCCTGCTGGAGGCTCTGCCCGAGAAGCGTGATCATCGCGTTGATCGACGTATTCGAGAGCGGCCGGCGCCGCCGCTCATAGGTTCGCCCGTGTTTGTCGGTGACGGTCTCCATCAGCGGCCGCCGTCCCTTATCGGTGCGGGCGCGCTCCTGGGCCTTGCGGATCGTCTCGGCCTGCTCGTGCAGCTCGTCGCGGAAGCGGTCGACGACCTGCGGCGAGATCTCGCCGATGCGAAAGCGTCCGAAGAACCGCTCCAGGTAGCCGAGCCTCCACTCGTAGTCGTTGATCGTGTCCTCGTCAAGTCCGAGCTGCTTGGCTCGCCACCACCGCTTCGCCAACACGCGGAAGCTCGATAACACTAACGCTCAACTGTAGGTCGAAGATTGCCCTGGCCGGTTCGATATAGCCGGTCGACGTCACGCGCGAGCTGCTGGATCGCTCCTGGGGTGACGGGGGCCAGCGCGTCCATGTCGAGGACGATCGCACGCCGTCGCGCATAGTCGGGCAGCTCTGTGTCTTTGTTCCCGAAGAGCATCACCGGCCGCCTGGTGGTGGGTTCCCACTCCCGCTCGAACTGTTCACAGACAGCACCGCCAGCGCATCGGGGTCCTGCGAGGCCAGGCCTCCACGATGTCCAACACGGCATTGAAGCGCTCCGGGACCTCAACCCGATATCTGGCGCGCTCGACGTCAAGATTCGCCAAGCGGGGGGAGCAGTCGCGGGCGGGACGATCAAGAGAAACGATCGACATGCGGGATCACCTCTGTTGGCACATGCGATTCATTGGACCAAAGCCGCGCTAACCGGTATCACGAACACCACGCTCACGCGTTCATCAGCTCCGTCACCGCCTGGGGCGAACGGTGTGCTGGTTCTAGACCGCGTAGACCGGCTTGTCATCCGTGTAAGCGCGCGGTCTTGCTGTGCCGGACTACGCTGCAGGGAAGGAAGCGATCAAGGCGGCCCGTGTCCGGCTCGCCGCGCGGCGGTGCTGGGGGCCTGCTCGCCCCCTCAGGAGGGGCGAGCGGGCCTCCCTAGGATGTGGCCTATGCGGCACTTGGTGGTCTGGGCGCTCGCTGGTGTGGCGGCAATCGTCGTCGTCGCCTGCGGTGGCTCGCGCCCCGCCCGCTCCGCGACGGCGTCTCCGGCGACCGGCGCCGCCCGGACCGCCTCTGCGCCGTCTCCGGCGCCCGGCATTAACCGCAGCCCCGTTTCACCGGCGGGTAACGCGGCCGACTGGCCTACCTATCACCGCCAGCCCGCACGGGCCGGAGTCGCCGCCGCCGGGCCCGCCCTTGGCCGTGTGCACCGCGTGTGGAGCGCGGGGGTAGATGGCGCGGTCTATGCCGAGCCGCTCGTGGCCGGCGGCCGGGTGATTGTCGCTACTGAGAACGATTCGGTCTATGCGTTTGATGCCACCACCGGCCGCGAGGCGTGGCGGGCACACCTGGGCACGCCGGTGTCCGGGGGCGAGTTGCCGTGCGGGAACATCGACGTGTCGGGGATCACGAGCACCCCGGTGATTGACCCTACCTCCGGCGTGGTGTACGTGGTCACCTTCCAGCGCTTCGAGCACCGTCTCGTGGCGCTCGACCTCGCCACGGGCGCCGTCCGCTGGCAACGGCGGATCGACCCGCCGGGCGCCGACCCACGCACCCACCAGCAGCGCGCCGCTCTGGCGCTCTCGCACGCGCGTGTGTACGTCGCGTACGGCGGGCTGTACGGTGATTGCGGCGACTACCACGGCTGGGTGCTCGGCGCCCCTGCGTCGGGCCCGACGGGAGGGCTCCTCGGATACCGCGTGCCCGCCGGCCGCGAGGGCGGGATCTGGGCTCCGTCGGGCCCGGCCCTAGATGGCGCCGGCAACTTGTACGTCGCGACCGGCAATGGCAGCTCCACCTCGAGCTTTGACTTTGGCAACGCCGTCATCCGCCTCACGCCGACGCTGCGCCGGAGTGGGTTCTTCGCGCCGTCCAACGCGGCGGCGCTGAGCGGCGCTGACCTCGACCTCGGCTCGACCGGGCCCGTGCTGCTGCCCGGCTCGCGCGCGTTCATCATCGGCAAGACGGGGGTCGGGTATCTGCTGAGCACGCGTGAGCTGGGGGGCATCGGTCATCCCCTCGCCTCCCGCAGCCTTTGTGCCGCGGCATTCGGCGGCGACGCCTATGCACGGGGGACGATCTACATCCCCTGCACGGACGGAATCGTCGCCGTGCGTCTCGCCGGCGATCAAATCCAGCCCGTGTGGAAACAGAGCGCCGTGACGTATCCCCCGATCCTCGCCGGGTCCAGGAGCAGATCCTGATGCTCGGATTCGGATCTTTGCGCTCGTGGTGTCTGGTCACCGGAGCGATCCTGGTCGGTGTCGTCGGCGCGATCGTCGCTTTTCGTCCCAGCTCCGGGCCGCGGTCATCCGGGGCATCGTCCACGCGCTCGGCGACGACCCCGCTCCGGGCGCCCACGTCTGTCCACACCGCGCACCTGAGCACGCGGCGCGGCGCGGACCGCATCGAGGGACCCGACGGACGCGGCGCAAGCGAAGTGTGGGTCGTAGTGCCGGACCGCCCGGTGCACAGCGTCGTCGTCTTCGGGCACGGTTGGAAGCTCACTCCTCCCTCGCCCGCCCACTCCTGGGTCCGCCAGTTCCGGCCCTGGCTTGACCATCTAGCCGCCGGCGGCAGCGCGATCATCTTCCCCCGCTACCAGCTCGGGGTCGGTGACACCCAGGACGCATCCCGCGTACACGACTTCGCCAACGCGATCCATACGGGCTACGCGCTGCTGGGACGACCGAGGGTGCCAATCGTGGCCGTCGGCTACTCCTTCGGTGCCAGCCTCGCCTTCTACTACAGTGCGAACGCGGCCGCCTGGCGGCTTCCGCTCCCAAGCGCAGTGCAAGCTGTCTTCCCCGGCGGCATGATCCCAGGCGCGCCGTTATCCGCGCTCAACCGGACCGTTCGGGTGCTGATTCAAGTCGGCGACGCCGACACCGAGGCCGGCAGCGCCGGAGCCAACGCATTCTGGACCTGGCTCGCGACCCACCCCAGTTCGCGCAAGCGCTACCAGGTCGTCCGCTCCTCACCCGAACTCGCCGCCACCCACGCCGCACCGAAGTCAGCCACTGCAGCCGCCCAACGCACGTTCTGGGCGCCACTTGACCGCCTGATCGCCCAGGCCCGCACAGCTGAATTGCCAGGTACGTCTGTGGGGGCCACGCAACCGCCATCATCCGCAGCCGCACACACACTTCCGTGAACCGGCCTCATTCGGCGTCGGCCGTGTTGAGGCCGATGATCCCCGCCGGTTTCGTCAGACAAGCTCGGCTCCCGTCCCGCGGCTGCCCTCAGCTCAAAGCAGTTGCGCAGCACCCAGACGCTCAACGCACCCGGCGTTTCTGCGAAGTACCGACGACGGACTATGCCGGCGCCTCCCTCGTCGCCAACGCGATCACGCCCCTCACGTCGGCTGGAGGTCGAAAGCAATCGTCCGGACAGCGGGCGGCCAGCCGCTCAAGGTTGGACGAACTCGTACCAGCCGATCTACGGACGCCAGCGGCATCGTGATTGCGCACCTGCCTGCCATCGGAGGCCAGAGGAAACAAGCAAACCAGAGTTCGACCGCTTCGCGAAAATGTCTCGAGTCAGGGCGGTACCACAATGAGCGTTGGTCGAGGCTGCTGACCAGATCCTGACCAGGCGCAGGCGCGAAAGATCGGGTACGTCCACGGCTGGCGTCCGTTTGATCCCGAGCGTCGGCTTGACATGAGCACACGCACCCTCGTGCACAAAAGTCACGATGCCGGCGTCAGTTCGAGCGCCCGAAAATTTGCAGGAAGAACAGGAAGATGTTCAGGACATCGAGAAAGATGCCCGCGGCGAGCGGGATCGCCTGGTCGGAACCGGCATGACGCAGGCGGTTGAAGTCCGCGACTGTATAGAGCCCGAAGACGGCCAGGCCGACGAGCGACCAGATCGTGTAAGCGGCCGAAATGTGCACGAAGATCAGCACAACCCCGGCCAGGAGCAGCGCCAGCAGTCCAAAGAACGCGAATCGATAGAGGAACGACAGGTCGCGACGCACCGCGTACCCGCCTGAGCCGAGGACTCCGACGAACAGCGCCGTCGCCCCGAACGCCTGGCGGACGGCGGTGGGATCGACGGCGGAGTAGTAGTTGACAGTCATCGAGACGCTCACGCCGATCAACAGGCCGAACGCGAACAGCAACACCAACGCGAGTCCTGTATTGCCGCGCGCGTTGGCGAAGTGGAGGCCGAACAGGCAGGCGATCGCGACCAGCCAGGAGATGAATCACGTCGCGCCGCCCGAGTTTCGGCCGAGCCAAACGCCCAACGTCGCGAACCCAACCGTCACGGCGACGAGCCCCATCACGCGGCCAAACAGCGCCGGCGCCGACGCCGCTGCCCGGCGCTCTGCGTAGGCGCTCGTGCTCATCGCGGGAAATGGTACGGCCATCGTCCAGGGCGTGATCGCACCCCGCAATGCATGCGAGACGGTCCGCATTCTGTCGCTCGCGACGCGCTAAGACCTAGCGCCAGACCGGCTCGTCACCCCCGAGCGGACGCGGCCCGAATGCGAGCTGAGCGGCACCGCGTCCAGCGAACGGGCGGCGCGATCAGCGACACGTTCCCGAACACCGCGTGGTGGCGCTCGGGATCGGCCGCGTCGCTCGCCCGCGTGGCGGCGTCTCACGACCGACGCCACCCGACACAAAGCACGTCTGGTCGGCTCTGCTCGAGATGGCCGACGTTCCCTTCGAAGCGGGCAAGGGCCGGACCACCGCCGAGTGGCTGAAATCGTCCAGGGCCTGTGCATGACGATCGCCGTCAACGCGTTCGGCCTCCCAGCCGTGGCACTCCCGTCGCCATCACGGACGAGCTCCCCCAGTCGGTGCAACTGATCGGCCCTCGCTACCGCAGACATCTATACCTCGACGCCGCGGCGGCCCTTGAGGACAGTCTCGGCATCACCACGCCGGATCGACCCATCGTAGTGGCGCCTCAACAGGCGGCAACGCATCCCTAGCCCCGAGCGGAGCGGTGCGCACACTGCGGTCGACGCTGCGCATTCCGCGCCTTGCGGGTGCGCGTCAGGCCCCTATGCGAGGACCTTGGGGTGACCACGCGGGTCTCGCCGCGCGCTGCTCCGGACCACGGACGGAGTGGCGCCGCGCGGGTGCGGCCGGAGCCGGATTGAGACATTGGAACGTCGCCATTGCGCTCGCCAGCCGCTCCCCCGGGCGCGTTGTCAAAGCACTCGTGCGGGCGCGGCAGCCGAGGAGGCCGGGTTCGGCGCTCGAGGTGTCGCCGATGCGGTCGTGTTCCGCGGTTCGGCTCGTAGGCTGATGGCGCTTGCCGCGCGGGTGTCTGGGCGCTGCGCGAGATCGCTCGAGCGATCCGGCGACGTGACCGCGTCGACAGGGTCGTGTGGGTGGGGATTAACCGCAACGTGAGTTTGGCCGAGTCCGGCGCGGGCTTCCCCGCGTCCGGGTGCGTCTCGGCTCATATCAACGCGATCCTCGGGCGGGCAACCCCGACTGTGTTGCTTGTCTGCAAGGCCCGCCCCGAGGGGCGCGAAGCGTCCATCGGGTCCCGCACCGCAAGGGGGGTCAGCGCCAGCCCAGCGCCGGCGCGACGTAGGTGAGGATGTTCTCGATGACATGAGCGTTGTATTCGACGCCGAGCTGGTTGGGCACAGTCAGCAGCAGCGTGTCCGCCGCCTGGATCGCCTCGTCCATCCGAAGCTGCTCAACGAGCACGTCAGGCTCGGCGGCGTAGGAGCGGCCGAAAATCGCGCGCGTGTGCTCGTCGATCATGCCGATCTGGTCTTGGGAGTCGCGGTTGCCGGCGAAGTAGGCGCGGTCGGTGTCGGTGGTGAGCGCGAAGATGCTGCGGCTGACGGACACCCGCGGCTGACGGTCATGCCCGGCCTCGTTCCACGCCTCGCGGTAGGCCTCGATCTGCCTGCGCTGTTGGACGTGCAGCGGTTCGCCGGTTTCGTCGTCCTTCAACGTCGAGCTTTGTAGGTTGAGCCCGAGCCGGGCCGCCCAGACACTGGTCGCGTTCGATCCCGACCCCCACCAGATCCGCTCTCCCAAACCAGCTGAATGCGGCTCGATCCGCAACAACCCCGGCGGATTGGCGAACATTGGCCGCGGGCTCGGCCGCGCGAACCCGTCGCCCCTGAGAACCTCCAGCGCGACCTCGGCGTGCTTGCGCGCCATCTCGGCATCGCTATCGCCATCGGCAGGCTGGTAGCCGAAGTACCGCCAGCCATCGATCACCTGCTCGGGCGATCCCCGGCTGATCCCCAGCTGAAGCCGGCCACCAGCGATCAGATCAGCCGCCCCAGCATCCTCCGCGAAATACATCGGGTTCTCGTAGCGCATATCGATCACGGCGGTACCGATCTCGATCCGCGAAGTCCTCGCGCCGATCGCCGCCAGCAACGGGAACGGCGAGGCGAGCTGACGCGCGAAATGGTGAACTCGAAAGTACGCGCCGTCGGCGCCCAACTCCTCCGCCACGACCGCAAGCTCAATCGACTGCAACAGCGCATCCGCGCCCGAGCGCGTCCGCGAGTGCGAGCTAGGGCTCCAATGACCGAAGGAAAGAAATCCGATCTTCTTCACGCGCTCCCAAGCCAGCCAGACCGACAACAAAGCCAGCAAGTCATGACCACGCCAGGCTAGCGACGCGCGCGAACCCGACCGCGCAGGCGGCACCAGAACCCGCGCACATCGCACCCGATCGACCACCCCAGCACCAACCGAACCCGATCGGCGCGAGTCCGGCGTCGCCATTGCGCTCGTGCGCCGCAGGGCCGTCTCAGACGCAGAAGCGATCGCCGGCGTGATGCTCGCTATCCGCGCGGAGGGGTCTTTCCGGAGCCTCCGCAAGGAACGCGCGGCTTGGTGAAAGCGGGTCAGCTGACTCGCCGGACCGATCGAGGAGGACACGCTCGTCTACCGCATTGAGCTTCATGCGGTGAGCCCGGGTGACTGAGCCGTGCGACGACCGCAGGGGGCGTGGTGGCGGTAGGGCCGATCTCGGCAGCCGCTGACGTCCGTCGGCTCCCCTCCATCTGGCGATTTGCGAGACTAGCTCCGCGAGCCAGGCTCTGCCCTGCTTTGGCACCGCCACGGTCATGCCGACGCTTCCGCTCGCGTCGCGAGCAGTATTGAGCCGCCCGCGGACTCTGACGCTTCCTCCTGTCGGTCTCGAGCGTCTCGGAACGCGCCTGGCTCGGTGCCCGCGTTCCCGGCGATGCGACGTCAGCGCCCGCGACGGTAACCGTGACGCTCGCTCTCACATCACCTGCCCAAGCGGACGCTCACCTCGCTACGGGTCCAGCGGACAGGGGCTGCAGCGTGAAGTGCGTTCTCGGCATCGAGGACGGCGGCTCGACGGCCTCGACGAGGAACCCCACGGCCTCCATCCGGCGTAGACACGACTAGGCAACGTGGTGGAAGCCCCCACAGCACTGCTATTGGCCGAGGTGGCGCGGTCGCCTGGGGGTCGCGTAGGGGTAGATGAACCCCACCCTAGGGTGTCTATCCGTGGGCGGCGGTCACATCGACAATGGAGTGGCAATCACCCTCGGAAGGAGCGAAGTCAATGTTCAGCCTGATTCACCGCATGGCCAACCCCAACACCTGCAAGACCTCACGCGTCCGCAGTGCCCGAATTCTGGCCGCCATCGCCGCGGCCAGCCTCGCTCTCGCCACCGTCGCCTCGCCCGCCAGCGCGGAGATCATCGAAGGACATGGATTCGGCATGTCTTGCGCATGGCCAGGGGCCGACGGCGTGCACACCTGGTACCGCGACGGCACTGTGATCAGTGGCCCCAACGGATCGATCAAGTGTGTCAACGGCCAGTGGGAGGTCGTGCCGCAGGTTGGCGCCACCATCACCACCTCCCGCTCGGCCCCGCTCGCACTGCGCTGATCCCCATCAACGTGCAACCGCCGTCGAACGGCACCGCCCAGCCCAGCCCCGCTACGAACGCACACGGCTGACAGTACGGGAGCCCGCCGCACGGCGGGCTCCCTACGGCCAGTGATGCGACCGGCCATCACCCCTGTGGCCCATCCGGGCGGCGCGTCGATCGAGCCAGCAGGCCGTGACCGTCGCGAGCGCCCTGCTCTGCTTCCGGCGCGAGCATCTCGCTGCTCCGCCAACCTTCCCTGCAATGCGCGGCTTGCGCGTACGTCGCGCCTCAGACGCCGGCCGCCGCGCCGGCGCCGCCCGCCGAGGCGCACCTTCCGCGCAAAGGGAGGCCGTCGCGAGCGGCGACGAGATGCTCGTCGGAGCGTCAAAGGAGGTCTCCGCGGGCGCGGCCGATCACCAGTGCTGCCGCATCCTCACGGCGGTCCGGCAGGTCGCGGATCGGCAGGGCGGCGCTTCTGGGTCTCGTCCGATCCAGCACTGACTACGAACTCGACGAGTCGTTCCGCTTAATCGCGAAGCAGCAGCGCGGTGGAGCCGAGTCGAGCGCTGGTGCTGTTCCTCAGCAGCACTGAGCAATTGGACTGCCGCATTCCCGGGCGGAAGGCGGAAGGAGCAGTGCGTCGAAGGCTGGCGGCGTTGCGTTTGGCTCTCGCTCGGCTAGGTTTCCGCAACTTGAGGAGCCTGGATCGGTAGTTCTCGGGGCGAAGGGCGGATAACTGCTGATGTACGTCTGGGATCGCGTCGCGACGATGCCGGTGTGCCTGGCTGGCGGTTTCGAAACTCTGGTTCCTTGGTTACGTTGATGGTGGTGTGATGTCGAGGTCCGGTTGCTTTGGGGTGCGCGGGTGGCGTTGGTGGTTTGCGATCGCGGTCTTGTTTGCGCTGGGGTGGTGGGCTGCGGGTGCGAGCGGGCAGCGAGGGGCGGTTGGCGGGACGGTGATGGTGCCACGGGTGGGTGGTGGCGTTCTTGCTGCTTACGATCGGTTGCGTGCGGCGGGCTTGCGGGTGAGCGTTCCGGGCGGGTTGTCGTTTGACTCGCTCGCGCCGCCGAGGGTGGGGCGGGTTGTCCCGGCGGCTGGCAGGCGAGTGCCGCGGGGCTCCGTGGTGACGCTGTACCTGTCGCGTAATACGCGCAGGCCCACGGTACCGGTTGGGCGTTTGCCGAAATACGTTGTCGCTAAGTTCGTCGGCGGCGCTGTGAGCAGCGCGTACGGCTGGGTGAGCAGGAAGCGGTTGGATTTCAGGGCGTATCTTGGGCCGTTGAAGGCCGGCAGCGCACGCGGTCTGTTCGCCAACTACCGCGTTACGCGCCAGCGGCCGGCAGCGGGCGTCCGCCTCGCGCTGGGGCAAGGAAAGAGGCCTGCCAAAGGTCGGGGTGGAAGTTTTCGGCTGACGCCGCTGACGGTCTGGGGCGCGCAGCCACCGACTGTTGCGCCGTGTACGCCGCCGCGCGGCTCCAGGGTGATCGCGAGCAGCGCGCAGGCCGTCCTCACCGCGACGGGTGGCGTTGCGGATTTCGGACACTTCGCGTGGTATGGATGCTTGCGTGCGGTCGGCCGCGAGCGGCTGCTCGCTTCCGCAGACGTAAGCCAGTATTCCGGGGGCCCGTTCCTGTCGCGTGGCGTCTTGGCCGGCCGCTACGCGGCGCTTCAGTTCATTGACACGGGCGGTAAGTACGACTTCAGTTGCGACTACCGCATCAATGTTTACGACCTGAGTACCGGCACGGGCAACAGGTACTTCAACGCTGCCTGCGGGCCATTCTCGTCGGGCATCGATTCGCTTCTGCTCAACCCAAGCGGGTTCGCTGCCTGGCACCTGACAGAGGCTCCTGCGACGCCCTACACGCCGCTTAGCGACATTGCGTGCCCGTCAGCGTCGCTGTGCGTGGCCGTCGACGGAGCCGGTAACGCGGTGACCGCAACCGATCCTACGGGCGGGCGGAACGCGTGGACGATCGCGAACATCGACGGAAACGCAGGGCTGACTGGGATCTCCTGCCCGAGCACGAGTTTCTGTGTCGCCGTAGGCGTGTACGACATCGTTACGAGCACCAATCCGACCGGTGGCTCGAGTGCATGGACGGCGACGCGACCCCCCGGAGCGAATCTGTTCGACGTGGGCTGCCCTTCGGTATCGCTGTGCGTGGGCGTAGGCCAGGGCGGCATCACCACCTCCACCGACCCAAGCGGCAGCCCAAGCGCCTGGACGACAACCAAGCTTCCCGGCAATCACGATCTCTCTGGTGTCTCGTGCCCGTCGGTGTCACTGTGTGTCGCGGTCGACGGAGCCACTGGCAGCGTCCTCACCTCGACCAACCCGACAGGGGGCGCTGCGGCATGGCAGCTCGCCAAAGTCGACACGACGAACTTCTTGACCGGGATCTCGTGCCCGTCGGCGTCGCTGTGCGTCGCGAGCGATGATTTGGGCCGCATCCTGACGTCGACCAACCCGACCGGCGGACCGTCCGCTTGGTCCCTGGCCGACGTACACGGCGGATTCCTCACCCGGGTCTCGTGTCCATCGATATCGCTGTGCGTCAGCGTCGGGCTGAACGGGATCGCCACGTCTACCAACCCGACCGGCGGCGCAGGTGCCTGGACGATCACTCAAGCCAATGACGGCCTCGACCTCGTCGGTGTCGCGTGTCCATCGGCCTCGCTTTGCGTAGCCGTCAGCAACCGCGGCCGCATCGTTACCTCGATCAATCCCACCGCCGGCGCCACAGCCTGGACGACAGCCGTGGTGGACGCCTCCTCCTGCGCCGTATCCACTCCCTGCGTCAGCGAGCAGCTCTGGGCGCACGACGACCAAGGCACTAAACTGATCGACAGCGCTCCGCCCAGCACCGGCAAATCCCTAACTAACGTGATGCTCTCCGGAAACCTGCTCATCTGGAACCACGACGGCACCCCACACCAAGCGACGCTCCGCTGACACCGCCGTTCGCCGCGACGCACGCATCCCCCGGGGCCGACGCGCCTTAGCGCTCAACAATCGCTAACGACGATCGCAAGGCTCTACATTCGCCTGGTGAACCAAGAGTCGTCGGCTCGCGTGGGCGCAACTTTCGCCAGGGACACGAGCGTCGGTCCCAACCGGGTGGCTAAGTGCTGCTTCCACACAATTGCGGAAGGCTCAGGAAGCCGTCCCGGGCCTCGTCACACTTCTCGTCTGGAACGAACCCGAGCGCCACCGCTGGCGATATTCAAACGTTCGCTTGTCCGCGGCGATCCGGCAGAGATCGTCGGCAACGGCGGCGCTGATGCTCGGGACGACCTTCAAGAGCAGACAGCGCACCGTCGGGCGCTGCCCCAATCTGCGATTGCAGAAGTAGGGCGTCGACCGAAGAGCAGGGCTCTCGCCGCCGTGGTGCCCGTGCCCTGACATTCGCCAGGTGCGCGTCTCGCGCCGGCGCCGCGGTGCCAGGAGCCACACCAGCCCTCGTGTCCGCGCATTCCGAGACCGCTGGCGGCGAGAGCGAGATGCACGTCACGCGACGAAAGCGGGCCTGACTTGTGTCGCGCGCGACGACACGTTGACGCTGCCGATCAGTGCCGCATCGGCATCTGCGACCAGAAGATCGACCCGCTGGTTCCGAGGATTGTGCCTTCGTTCCTCAGGAGTCGTCTGGGGTGGCTGCGCGGGGGCTCGTGCAAGTCAGGTGATCGTTGGTGTTCGAACTGCGACGCGCTCCGAACGGAGTCACGCGCAGCGCGCGGCGGTTCCCGCCTTGCGGGCAAGATTCAGGCGCTGAAGTTGCCGGTCGGCTATTGGCGGTTGTCGCGATGATCGGCGGCCGTTAGCTTCACGTTATGCAGTCCCCCGACACGCGCTATGTCGAGAGCGACGGGGCGAGTATCGCCTACCAGGAGTTCGGACCGGGACCGGTCGAGCTGGTGGTCGTGTTGAGTGGCGCGGCGTCGCATCTGGAGTTGGGTTGGGAGGAGCCTCGCGTTGTGCGGGTCTACGAGCGGCTGGCTCGCTTTGCCCGGGTGGTGACGTTCGATCGGAGGGGGACCGGGTTGTCTGATCCAGCCGCCGGCCCGCTCACGCTCGAACAGCAAACAGATGACATGCTCGCGGTCCTCGACGCCGTTGGCTTCGATCGGCCGGCGTTCGTGGGTGGTACGGAGGCCGGTCGGCTGGCGATCTTCGCGGCCGCAACGCACCCCGAGCGACTGTCTGCGCTGGTGCTTGTCGGTGCGGCCGCGACGGGCTCTCCGTTCTGGGATCCGAACCGGTTGCCGGAGTGGGAGCAGATCATCACCAGTGCCTGGGGCACGGGTCAGATCGCCGCTCGGTATACCCCTTCGCTCGCTCACGACACGCGGTTCGTGCGTTGGCTGGGACGCGTTGAGCGCAACGCGGCGAGCCCTGGAATGGCACGCAGGCTGCTGCAACTGTCGGCCGCGACCGATCTGCGCGAACTCCTGCCGTCCGTCCGCGTCCCCACGCTCGTGATCCACCGCCGCGACGATTCGTTGGTCCCGATCGAGCGCGGCAGGCAGCTAGCCCAAGGCATTGCCGGCGCACGCTTTGTCGAGCTTGAGGGGCGCGACAACCACATCATCGCGGGGGACACAGAGGCGGTGCTCGACGAGATCGAGGAATTCCTGACCGGCCAACGCGGCACCGTCGACAGCGAAACGGTTTTGGCGACCGTTCTGTTCACGGACATCGTGGACTCGACACGACGCGCGGCCGAACTCGGCGACCGTGACTGGAGCGACCTGCGGGCCGCGCACGACCGGATCGTGCGCACGACACTCGGCCGTTATCGCGGGGAGGAGGTGAAGTCGCTCGGCGACGGGTTCCTAGCCACCTTCGACGGACCCGCGCGCGCGATTCGGTGCGCGCACGAACTCGCACGGGAACTCGAACGCATCGGCATCGCGATCCGCGCGGGACTCCACACCGGCGAGATCAGGCGGGAAGAAGCGGATGTCCATGGCCTCGCCGTGCACATCGCCGCGCGGATCGGGGCGCTAGCTGGCCCAGGTGACGTGCTGGTCTCGAGCACGGTCCGAGAGCTCGTCGTCGGCTCCGGCCTCGAGTTCGAGGAGCGCGGCACACACGAGCTCAAGGGCGTTCCCGGCACCTGGCGCCTGTTGCGTCTGGCCGCTTGACGGCTGACCCGCCTCCAACCAAGTAGTGCAATGGAGTAGGACCCCACCTCAGGCCAGCAGGTGGCTTTCTGCTGGACTACGGCCTTCCCAAAGACAACGTCAGCACGGACGGGGCGCACGCTGCTGAGCGGGAGGAGGGCGCGCGGGGATCGCACCGCCGGACTGCCGCTGAGCAATCAGGGAGCGGTAGCCACCCCCACGTGCGATGCCGCGTCGGGACCTCTGTCGCGATAGATGCAGGGCTCGTGCCACGCTCGGGCCGGACCTGAGTTTCGCCAAACTCGCGCGTGCGCCACGAGGCGCCATTTGACCGGGTGGGATGAAAGGACCCACCCCTGGCCGCCGTAACGGTCGGGTGAAGCTGAGGGGCAGTCCGAGACCAGAGGTGTGGTGGAGGGCGGGAGCAGCCCCTGACGATCGAGCAACGGCCCGCCGCCAGCGGGTCGGGTGCGGTAGCAAGGCAGAAAGGCGTAGGAGACGAACCAGTGTTAGAAGCCCCGAGACTTGGCAGCAGCCTGGAAACTGGCGGCTGTGGGCTGCTGGGGCGCTCGGTCCTGGTACGCGATCAGGACCGTCTCGCCCGTCCGTTTCTCGATCGGGCGGTCGAGGCCGCGGGCCGTGTTGCGGTAGCCCGTGGCGATGCCCCCGGGGTAGAGCTGGGCGCCGACCCTGCCGACCGGTCAGTGGTGAACGTGGGAAGCGTCCCGGCGGTGCCCGCCAAGCCCTCGGGGCTTGGGGCAGGCGCACCGTCCGCTGTTGCCGCCGGGGCGTGGCGGAGGACCCGTAGTAGTCGTGGGAGTAACGCCCCATCACGGAGGGCGGGAAAGCCGTCCACAGGGCGAAGGGGTCCAGTGAGTACGCGGCATGGTTGGACGGAAGGAGGTCGCCTGTGAACACAGGCGCGTCGTTCCCCGAGCTCGATGTTGCTCAGGGGCGGGTACTTCACTTCCAGCGCAAGCTGCACGAGTGGGCATCTGCGGATGCCGAGCGCAGGTTCCACGACTTGTGGAACCTGGTCTGCGATCCGGCCACGCTGGTGGTGGCCTGGTCGCGGGTGAGTCGCAACCGAGGGTCAAGGACCGCTGGTGTCGATGCCGCTACTCGCCGTCACATCGAAGCGCGTGGCGTCGAGCAGTTCCTCACCGAACTTCGGGGGGAGCTGAGGTCGGGATCGTTCCGGCCGCTGCCCGTCCGGGAGCGGTTGATACCCAAACGCGATGGCCGCAAGCGTCGCCTAGGAATACCAACACTCAAGGACAGGGTTGTCCAGATGGCCCTCAAGCTCGTCATGGAGCCGATCTTTGAATCGGGCTTCTACCCGTCGAGCTACGCCTACCGGCCCGGCCGCCGGGCGCAGGACGCGATCGCCGAGATCTACCTCTTCACGATCCACTCCTATGAGTGGATCGTGGAAACGGACATCGAGGCGTGCTTCGATCAGCTTCCACACTGCCTCATCGTTGATGAGGTCAGGCGGAGGATCATCGATAAGCGTCTGCTCGCGCTCGTGCGGTCGTTCCTGAAGGCGGGCGTGATGACGGAGACGGGCTGCCTCGAGCGAACACCGACGGGCACCCCGCAGGGCGGGATCGCCTCGCCACTGCTCGCCAACATCGCCCTCTCCGCGCTAGACCGCCAATACCAGGCGGACTGGCAGGAGATGAGCAGCTACGACGGCAAACGCCAAGACCTGCGACGCAAGGGTCACCCGACCTACCGGCTTGTCCGGTACGCCGACGACCTCGTTCTCATGGTGATGGGAACACGCGCGCAAGCGAAGGCGCTGCTTGAGCAGCTCTCCGGGCGGGTCGAGGCGCTTGGCCTGGAGTTGAAGGCCGAGAAGACCGCGCTCACCCACATCGACGAGGGGTTCGTGTTCCTCGGCCAGCGGATCATCCGCCGCGCCTACGGAAAGAAGCCACACGTCTACACCTTCGTCACGAACGAGGCGCTGGCCTCGATCAAACGCAAGGTGAAGGCCCTGACAGGACGCTCCACGACCAACCTGGCGTTGTCCGAGTTGATCGCAGCGCTCAACCCGGTCGTCCGCGGCTGGGTGAACTACTACCGGCACGCCGCGGCAAAACGCACGTTCGGCTACCTGGGCTACTACGTCTGGTGGCGGGTCGGGCGCTGGCTTCGAAAGAAGCACCCGCGGATGACCTGGAAGCAGATCAAACGACGCTACCTCAACGACGACCATACGTTCCAGGCTGCTGGGCTCACGCTCTACAAACCGGCCCGCACGCGCGTCATGCGCTACCGGTACCGGGGAGCGCGAATCCCCACACCGTGGACGACAGCCGACCTGACCGGCCCGCGGGCAGAAGCCGCGAGCCTCCAGGAACAGCTGCCGCTCGAACGCGTCCAAGAGGCGCTCGCATGAACCAGACCCCCACTCCGTGTGCTCATGGAGAGCCGGATGCGGTGACAAGTCGCAAGTCCGGTTCGGCGGGCGGCGGCGAGGAAACCACCGGCCGAAAGGCCGACATGGCGTCTCGCCGCCGACCCAACCTAGAGGGGGTGATCGGGGTCCGGGAGCGCCCGATCGCCCTCGTGTCCGCGCATTGGGGGAGCGCCGGCCTCTGCGGCGCCAGGCGCGCCCGGACACCAAAGCGGGTCCGGACGCGGGCCATCGCAAACGTGTCGAAGCGATCGTGCCGCGGTCGGCGGCGGCGTAATCACTTCGTCGCCGTTGCGCTCGTCAGCTCCAGGGAGGTCGCGACGATCGCTCTCGAGGAATGCAATCGTCGCGCCGTCGACCTGGGTCCGCAGAACCGGGCGGTGCAATTAGCCAGGATCGAGCAAGCACCCGCTCCTCCTTCCGGGGAAGAGCACGGCCCTCGGAGCGACCACTTACCCCGATGGGTGCCGACGGCGGGGCCGGTCGCGCACCTGGCGAATAGGAGGTCTCCTGCATCGGGCGCCACGAGCCCTGCCTTCGTGTTGGCGTGGGCATTTCAGCTGACACGGAGCTCGCGTCGCCCCTTCGGCGACGCGATCAAGCCCCACCGATCAATGACTGCGCCTTGCGGCGCCGATATTCACTCGGACTCCTCGGCGGGCGTACTCGATGGCCAGTGAGCGGGCGTCCAGTCGCCATCTGGGTCCGTGGTTTGCCCCACTTCGATCAGATGACCGTCGGGATCGCGGATGTAGCAACGGATCTCGTACTGGTGCTGTTTCGGTGGCGTCAGGAAATTCGCACCCCGGGCGCTCCATTCGGCGTACACGGCCTCGATGTCTTTGACCCGGATATTGAGAAAGCTGCTGACCCGGTCGGGATCGCGTGGCGTCTCCAGGGTGACCGACGGCTTGTCGTCCGTCGGCCCACCTCCGACATTGATGATGATCCAGCTGTTGGATAGTGCGACATAGGTCAGCCCTCCGGGGCCGGAGAAGGCCACCCTGCCGCCGAGTACTTCGGTGTAGAAGCGGCGGGAACGCTCGACATCGTCTGAAACGATGAAGTGGGCCAAGACCAGCTCCTCATCGATGTTGTTCATCATGACCTCCGTTGTTGGAACGGCCTCGATAGTCCTGCCTTACGTCACGCATCCCACCTGTGTGCCCCTTGGTCCGATGCCGGTCGCTGCTCACCTTGGCGCCGTCCTCGAGCGGTATCTCACGGTGGCGCCATGCTCCGTTGATGCCGGTCACAGATCGAGCACGACGTCGTCGCAGGGCTGTGAGCAGCAGATGAGTGCGCTTCCGTCTGCGGGGGCTTCGACAGGGTCGGGGCTGTATTTGACGTCGCCGGCGATGAGGGTGGTCTCGCATGTGTGACAGACGCCGGTCCGGCACGACCAGCGGACGGGAACGTCGCATGCTTCGGCGAGTTCGAGCAGGCTGCCGTAGTCGTTGTCCCATGGGATCGCGAGGTCGCTGCGCGCGAACTCGATCGTGGGACCGTTTCCGGGTTTGCCGGCGGGTGGGTGGGGCGCCCTCGCGGGTGCTGCTGCGATGCCTGGGGTCACACCCGGTGCGGGGCCGAATGGTTCGGTGTGGATGTGGGAGGCGTCGATCCCCAGCGCCGCCAGAGCGGCACTGATCTCGTCCATGAAAGGCGCGGGCCCGCAAAGGTATGCCTGGCCATCGCGGGGGGGCTCAAGTTCGGCGAGCTGTGCTCCGGTAAGACGGCCGGTGGCGTCGAAGTCGCGGCCTTCGACGTCTTCGGGACCTGGACGGCTGTAGTACACGTGGGTGCGTGCGTTCGGGAGCGAGGCGAGAAGAGCCCGGGCCTCGGCGGCAAACGAGTGCTCGCGGCTACTGCGCGCGGAGTGCAGCGCCCAGATCTCGCGATCGGAATGCTCCTCCGCTAGCGCGTGAAGCATGGCGAGGACTGGCGTGGCGCCGATCCCGGCGCTGATCAGCAGCACGGGTGCATCCGTCCGGTCGAGGATGAAGGCGCCGCGCGGGGCTGCGATGTCGAGTTGGTCGCCGACGGTGAGCCGGGTGTGCAGATAGCCGCTGGCGGCGCCGTTGGGTTCGCGCTTGACGGCGATCCGGTAGTAGCCGGCGTCGGGCGGTCCGCAGAGGGAGTAGTTGCGGAGCACCGACCTCCGCTGCGCGTCGGGCTGGACCCGCAGCGTGAGGTACTGACCCGGGCGGGCGGCTGCGAGTGTCGCGCCCTCGGGCTCCTCGACGCGTATGGAGATCACCGAGTCGCTCTCGCGGGTGATTGCGGTGACGGTCATCTGACGGAAGCCGGGCCAGGCGGGCGGCGGGCTGGTTACCGTGAGACCGGCGTTGCCGCTGCCCGGTTCTTTCTCGAGTAAAGCTCGGAACGAGGACTGCCAGCCGGGGCTGAGGGCAGGGATCCGGAGCGCGCGCAGCAACTGCTGGCGCGGGTACCCGGGGAGATACAGCAGCGCGTCGACCTCCGCGACCCGCATCTGTTCAGGGCCACAGGCGAGCATAATGATCTCGTCTCCCGCTTCTACGTCGCCTTCTTCAAGCACGCGGAAGTAGAAGCCCGGGCGGTGGTGCGAGACGAGCATCGCGGGGATGCGCGGGTCGTTCATGCGGATCCCGACGCGGTAGCAGGTGACCCGGGGTTGCGTGACCTCGAAGACGGCATCGCCGATCTGGTAGCGATCGCCGACGCACACCTCGTCATCGGCGAGTCCTTCCACGGTGAAGTTCTCGCCGAACTGGCCGCAAGTGAAGTCGTTTCGCCCGAGCTCGCGCTCCCAGTACCGATAGGAGTCGATCTGGTAAACGAACACTGCGCGCTGCTCCCCGCCGTGCCCGGCGAGATCGCCCTGACCGTCACCCTCGACGTTGAGCTCTCGGACGCGGCGAGGGCCGACCACGGGGTCCTTGAAGACGCCGGTGTAAACTGTCTTTCCTCGCCAGTCCACGTTCTTGGGCATGCCGACGTTGACCGACAGCAGGCGCCCGACGATCTCGCGAGATTCGCTGTCCGGCGTCACACGTTCATGCGGAGCCGCTCGGCCCGAATCGTGATTGGGTTGCTGCTCCAGCTCGTCCTTTCCGGTCAGGTGAGGGTTCATTGGTGCTACCGGCCGACCGCCTGGCCGCCGTCAACGTGCAGCGTCTCGCCGGTTACGAACGTCGCTCGCTCGAGGTAGAGGATCGCGTCGACGACGTCGCTGACTTCGCCGACGCGCCCTAGCGGGTGGAGGGCCTCGAGCCCGTCGTAGGACGCGGGGTCGTGGGCGGGTGTCTTGACAACCCCGAGCGAGACCGCGTTGACTCGGACGCCGCGCGAGGCGTATTCGATCGCAAGCGAACGGCTGGCCGCGACAAGTCCTCCCTTGGTGAGGGCAGGTAGCGCGGACGGCCTCGTGCTGTCAGCGTTATCGACCAGGCTCGTGGAGACGTTCACGACGTGGCCGCTGCCCCTGGCGACCATCTCCGCGATCGCCAGCTGGGTGATGCGGAAGAAGCCGGTGAGGTTCACGGCCGTGATCGCCTCGTACTCATCGAACATGTACTCTGTGAACGGCTTGCCGATGTAGATGCCGGCGTTGTTGATCAGCGTGTCGATCCGCCCGAACCGGTCGCGAGCCTCGTCGACCGCGCGCCGTGCGGTTTGCCCATCTGCGATGTTGCCGGCGACCGGGATGTAATCGCTCGCGTCTTGCTCGGCTGACGGGAACGACAGTGCCACTCCGACGACGGCATAACCCGCACTGCGGTATCCGGCGACCAGCCCGGCGCCAATGCCCTGGGAAGCGCCCGTAATGATCGCGACCGGCGGGCTCATCGCGAGCCTGCACCGGCCGTGCTCGCTGCCGCCGCAATCTGAAGCCGGAGTGCTTTCAGCGCAGCGGCGTGGATCTCCGAGAAGCTCGGGAACGGCTGGATCGTGTCGCGCAGCACGTCGAGCGAGACCCTGGCGCGGATCGCGAGCGTCGCCTGCTGCAGCCACTCGCCGGCCTCCGGGCCAAGCGCGTAGGCGCCGGTCAGCTGCTCGCCGTCGCTCAGCAGCGTCAGGAACCCGTTCGACTTCGCGTACGCATGCGTGTAAGTGGCGGTCTTGGCGACCTGCGACAGCAGAGCGGTGGCGCTGAACTCGGCCTCGGTAGCGCCGACGGCGGCTGCCTGCGGATCGGTGTAGGTGACGCGCGGGACCGCCTCGTAGTGGGCCTCGCGTGGTTCACCAAGGATGTTCGACGCGACGACCTCGCCTTGGTACTCCCCGACGTGCGTCAGTTGCCAGATGCCGGTGATGTCGCCGACCGCCCACAGCCGGTCGCCCGCACGCATGTGGGCGTCGACCAGGACTCCGTGGGCGTCCGCATCGATGCCGACCGTCTCGAGACCGATCCCCTCGACACGCGGACGCCGTCCGGTCGCCACCAGCAGGTGATCACCGCGCAGCTCCCGTTCATCCTCCAGTTGCAAGACGAACTCCTCGCCATCGCGAGATGCCGCCGTCGCGTGGATACCGAGCACGAGCTCGATTCCGTCCCGACGCAGCGCCTCGCCCAACGCCACGCCAAGGGGCGTTGGCTCCCGCGCAAGCACGCGCTCGGCCCCCTCGACGAGCACCACCTCACCGCCCAGACGACAGACCACCTGGGCGAGTTCGACACCGGCGGGCCCACCTCCGAGCACGAGCAGCCGTCTGGGCACGGCCTTCATCCCGGTCGCCTCGTTCGTGCCCCAGACGCCCTCGAGCTCTCGCAGGCCTGGCACCGGCGGAATGAACGCGTCGGCACCGTTGGCCAGGACGACGTGGTCGGTGGTGTAGCGCACGCCGTCGACCTCGACCGCTCCCGTCCCGGCGAGGCGACCGGTACCGCGCAGCAAGTCGATCCCTCGGTCCGCCAGCCACTTCGCAGCCGTAGCGTCGGAGTAGTTCGAGACCATGAAATCGCGCCAATCAAGCGCCGCCTGCACATCCACCTCGGCGCCCGCCGCGGCCTCGCGTGCGTCGTGCACGGCCTCGCCCGGGCGCAGCAGCGACTTCGACGGGATGCACGCCCAGTACGTGCACAGACCACCCACGAGGTCGCGCTCGACGACCGCAACCCGCAGACCGCCCTCCGCGATGGCGGCGGCGCAGTGCTCCCCGGGCGCCCCGCCACCCAGGACGATGACGTCGTAGTGGGTGGTCACGACGGGAGCTCCTCGCCAGCCTGCTCGCGGACCATGTAGAGCGCGTACCAGTCCGGCCAGTTCGGATCCGCGGCACCGATTCGCTCCTCGTGCTCCCCATGCGCGGCCTCAGCGCGCCGCAGCGCCTGCGCCAGATCGCTGGCTGAGGCAAACGAAGTCGCCGACGCGTCAACCCGACCGGGGAGCCGCGCTGTGACTTCCTGGAGCAGCCAGCCATTGCCGTCCGGATCGCTAAACGAGGCGAACGACCCGTAGCTCTTGTGGTCGAGCGCCGGGCCACTGACGCGATCGTCCGCGCCGGCCGGATGGAACCGCGCGCCTGGTCCCCCCTCGTGGAACACCTCGCTCACCTCGACGCCCTCGGCGAGGAGCCCGTCGCGGACCGCCTCGACGTCGGAGACGATCAGGTACAACCCCCGGGCCGAGCCGGGCGGGGCGGAGGTCAGGTTCGACCCAAATTGGATCGAGCACCCGGAGCCCGGGGGCGTGAACTGGATCAAGCGGAAGCCCCCACCGGCGGCGACGTCGGCGTCAAGCCTCCACCCGAGGCGTCCGTAGAACTCCTTTGCGCGATCGGCATCCGAGACGGGAATGACGATCACCTCGAGAGTCGTGCCGACGCTCGCGACGGCCGCGGCCCCGCCCGCGTCGTCGCTACTGCCCTGGGTTGCGCTCATGTCGGCCTCCACTGGTCGCGATGGGTGGCCTAACTATCTCGCCTAGGTCAAGGGCTGCGAGGCGAGCGAGCGTGGCTTCGACATCGACGTAGAACCGGGCTCGCTGAGGTCTGGTCGGTCCTGCCGGCCAGTGCCTTAGGGCCCCGGTCCGTGGCTTCCGTGTAGCACAACGCACAGTCCTCCCTACAAGCAGAACTGTCAAGGCCTCCCAACGCACTCGTGAGAGTGCTCGCGAATGCCAGCAGCAGCGACCGCGACGTGGAGCAAAGTCCCGCAGCAAAGGAGGTACCTCGGGGATCGAAGATCATCGCCTGCTCGTCGCCAGGTGCGCGACCGGCCCCGCCGTCGGCACCCATCGGGGTGAGTGGTCGCTCCGAGGGCCGTGCTCTTCCGCGGAAGGAGGAGCGGGTGGATCCTGGCTAATTGCACCGCCCGGTTCTGCGGACCCAGGTCGACGGCGCGACGATTGCATTCCTCGAGAGCGATCGTCGCGACCTCCCTGGAGCTGACGAGCGCAACGGCGACCACGGAATGGCCAGACCGCAGATGGTGGCTGCCGGCCCGAGCGCGGAACGGTCCCGCCTGCGAGGCCGTTCTTCAGGAGACACGGACGGTGATCTCACGGGTCGCGCCAGGGACCCCGGAAGCAGGGTGCGAGAACCACACGATCGCGTCGAAAATTCGCACCAACGGCCGGCTGATGCCCTGTGCGCGCAGGCGCCCCTGAACGGCGGTGAGCTCCGGCAGGTTGGCGCGACCCTGCTCGCGGATGTGTGCCATGAGTGTCGCCGCGATCTCGACGCGACGGCCAGCGGTTGCATCACCGGGCATGTTGATCCCGAGCATGACCGCGACGAAGTCATCCAAGACGGGAAAGAGATTCGGGCGCTTGAGATGCAAGACTTTTGTCGCGACCGACGGGCCGCGCCCTGGGCCAATGGTCGCCCGCAGCGCGATCTCCGAGAGCTGTGCGCCGTCGGCCGCTTCCCACAAATCATCGTCAGCGAGGAGATCGAGCCCGGGATCAATAGCGGCGAGCCAGTCGAGGTCACGATTGGTTATCCCCTCCCAGTTCTTGTGACTGCCTCTGGCCCGCATTGTCGTGTTGATCGCGGTGACGTCGGCGGTCGTGATCTGATCACGCGCGCCGTGCCCGGCCAACGAGTCGTAGGACCCCGGCGCGATCGAACTGGGATCGCCTAGGAAGAAGCTGTTCGCAAGGCCGTAGCCGTCGAGAACGAGGCGCTCGCCATCGAGGCGCCTGATGTGCAAGGTCACCTTCTCACGATCGTCTGACGCGTCTCCGGCCATACACCGCCGACCCTAACGCGCCCGGGAACCTTGGGACAACGGACTGCACGAAACCGTTGGTCTCGTCGTGAAGCTCATACCTGCGGAGCGTCCCGTCGGTCTGGATCCCAACGATCGCTTTCATCCAACACGTGCTTCCGATCGCGCGACTCCTTCGGCGACGATCGGATGGCCGGGTGGGCCTGATCGCCGGCAGTTTCGGATCGGCGCCGCGAGTCTCGAGTTTGGCCGACAATGAGGTGCGGGTCAAGCGCTGGCGAGACACCTGCATCGTTGGGATCGCGGTACTCAGCGCGAACGCGGTCGACGCGCTGGAGTTCGTTCCTTTGGAGAAGTCTGGCGAGGGTCAATTCGACGTCCGCGGCTGCTCGTCGGCGGCTACAGCGGCAGCGGAGTTGGACACGAACCGTGCCTCCCAGTAGCGGCGCTCGCGATGTCAGGCAACGGTGGATTGGGGCAGAATCGACATCGTCCGCAGGATTGCGATTCAAGGAGAAGACCGTGATCGTCGACTGTGCCCATTACCGCGATGGGCGGCGCCAGCAAGAGGGCCCGATTGGGCTGGATCGTGCCGCGGAGATCTGCCTGGAGGATGACGGCTTCGTGTGGCTGGGGCTGTTCGAGCCCCACAAGGCGGAGCTGGGCGGGGTGCAGGAGCGCTTCGGGCTTCATGATCTCGCGATCGAGGACGCCCAGAGTTTCCACCTGCGACCGAAGATTGAGCAGTACGAGAATGGCGGCGTCGTGTTTGCTGTGTTCCGCACGGCTCGCTACGTCGAAGACCGCGAGGAAGTGGAGTTTGGGGAAGTGTCGGTGTTCATTTCCCGGCGTTTCGTCATCACCGTGCGACAAGGAGTCGCGAGCGATCTGCACGGCGCGCGGTTGCGGCTCGAGGACCGCCCCGAGCTGCTCAAGGGGGGCACGATGGCGGTCCTGTGGGCGATCCTCGACACGATCGTCGACGACTATGTCCCCGTCATCGAGGGCCTTGAGGGCGATGTCGAGGACGTCGAGGCGACCGTGTTCACCGGCGCCGCGGCGCCCACCGAGCGGATCTACCTCCTGCGCCGTGAGGCGACCGACTTCTACCGCGCCGTGCACCCCCTGCTCGGGCCGCTCGACGCGCTCGAACGCGGCGGCTACCTTGAGGTGAGCGGAGACCTATCCCAGTTCTTTCGCGATGTCAACGATCACCTCAAGCTCGTCAACGAGGAGGTCGCCGCCTTACGCGACGTGCTTGCCACCGTCCTGCAGGCGAACATGGCCGTGATCTCTAATCAGCAGAACGAGATCAGCGTGCGGCAAAACGAGACGATGAAGCAGCTCACGCTCGTCGCCACGATCTTCCTGCCGTTGTCGTTCATCACCGGTTTTTTCGGGATGAACTTCGGGTGGCTGATCGGGCGGATCACGTCATTCTGGGTATTTGCCGTCTATGGCCTTGGAAGCCTCGTGGCCTCAAGTGCCGTCATCTATCTGTGGTTCCGCCGCAGCGGCCACATAGGCTCGACATAGCGCGCTGCCAGAACCGACATTCCAGCTCGTTGCCGGGGTCATTCCGCGGAGCTCGGCTCGCTGGTCTTCGCGCTTCCCACGCAGTCGTCAGGTCGCGCCGACTCGGCATTCGCCGGCCGATACCCGGTCTCGCCGACTTAGCAGCAGGGCAACGCAACAGCCGCGCTTATTGAGCAGCTCCGGTAGCCCGGACCCCAACTCTCACCGCTCCTGCTCTGCTCGGTCGACGAGCACCTCGGCACCGGACCTGAGTGCCCCGCAACGCGCGGAAAGGGCGCCTCTTGGGGCGGGCCCAACATCGCGGCCGGCGCCGGGACGGGGCACTTGCCCGAGATCCGCGCGGAGCGGGGAAGTCGCCAGCATGTGCGAAATGCACGCACCGTCGGGGATGCACGTCTGCGCGGACAACGCTCTGCGCCCTGACAGCCCGAGCAATCGCTGCTATGGGGCAAAGGAACCCGCCTGACATACGACACGGGGACGCGGCTCCCGATGCGCAGGGTAGACAGACTCGGGCCAAGGGTCGGGCTCCTGGGCGCCCATGAGCGTGTGGACCTTCGCCGTGCGAGCCGGACTTCGTCAGTGCGAGCAAGTACTGCGACATGGCTGGTGATCACCGTGAGGGTTCTGTGAGCACCCGAGCGATTTTGTTTGCCCAGGCATCGATCTCCGGCCAGTTGCGGTTGTCGCCGAAGCGACCGCCGAACGCGTGGAAGAAGAGCCGCGAGGGCAGCGGCCATTGGTGTCGCTCGATCGCACCGGCGAAGACCCTGTATTCCTCCGGATGGATTGCGTTTTGGAACTCGCCGATCTCTCTGGGCTCGCGCCTCATCAGCCTGCCGATCGCGCGGTGTGTGTCCCCGAACGATCCGACGCTGAACAGCCATACTCGCTGGGCGGCGAGCGCAGCGCCGTTGGTGCGCGCGAATTGGGTTGCGCTCGGAATCCAGCGCTGGTTGTAGACGCCGCTGCCGAGGACGACCCAGTCATACTCCGCGACGTCGGCGACGTTGTCGACCGCCAGGACCGCGACACCGGCTCCCGCTTCTGCGAGCCTGCTGCCGATTCGCTCGGCGATACCCCTTGTCGATCCGTGCTCGGTCGCATAGGCGACGAGCATGTTCGGGGCCTCAGCCATCTCCTCAGCCTACGCGGGTTCCAGGCGACGGAACAACCTTGCGATCGCGAAGCTGACCCAGTGGTGGAGGTGTGGCTCGCGGGCCGTCTCGTATGGCGAGCGCCATCGTTCGTCTGGTTACTGGCGCTGTGCAAGCCACTCAAAGGCCGCCCGCGCCTGTTGATCCTCGCGTCCGATGCCGACTTGGGTGATCGCGTCCAGCGTGGAGAGGATGTCGGTCCAGCGGAACGGGTAGCGAAGCTTCTCCCAGTAGACGGCGGCGCGGCGATCAGGATAGTCGTCTGGCGGCGCCGCCTGCAGCGCCGCCACCTGGTTGCGCGCCTGACCCAGGCGCTTTCGCACGCATCGGCCAACCGCTGGGACACGGGCGCGGTGGGGGTCTACCGTCCTCGCCGCGCGTTGCGGGACCGCCGCGTACGCATGCAACATGCTCTTTCCTGGTCGAGGGAGGACTGTCGAGATTCGATCCGTCGGGGTCACTGCTTTGGGATACCGGCGGGTCAGCCAAGCTAGGCTTTGCGGCTGATGGCCCAGACGTATCGATTGAGCGGGGCGCGCCGCCTCGTGAACGTCGTGGTCAAGCCACTCGCGCGAGTCGGACTGGCGGGGCCCCACACTTATGTCCTCACCGTGCGCGGTCGCAGGACGGGCAAGCTCTATGAGACCCCGGTGACCCTGATCGAGAACGGGGACCGGTGGCTTGTGGCGCCCTACGGCGAGGTTGGCTGGGTCCGGAACGCCCGCGCGGCTGGCCAAGTCCGGCTGCGGCGGGGAGGCCGGTCGGAGACTCTTCAGATCGAAGAGGTAGCTCCCACCGCCGCGGCACCGGTCCTCCGCCGATACCTGCAGCAGGTACGGGTCGTGCGTCCCTTCTTCGATGTCACGCCGACCTCACCGCTTGAGGCGTTTGCGGGCGAAGCGCCCCGCCATCCGGTCTTCCGTCTGACGACCGTCTCGTCGAGCTAGCCGAGAGGCCTCACCAGTCCGCTGATTCCGCAGGCCCAGTATTGGCTGGAATGATCTGGGAGGCGCTGACCCGCCGTTCGATGAGGAAGTTGTTTCCCGCGCAAGGCCGGGCTGCCGCCGACGCCCCCAGCTCCTCGTTCTGTGGTCAAGGCAGGAGCGTTGAGACACTACACGGGCACTGCTTGTTGGTGGCTCTCACGAGGGCCACTGAGCTTCGACTCTGGTCCTTCACCGGCGATGCAGGAGCCGGCGTCGGGCCGCACGAAGTTCTGGAGGTCGCTTCTGAGCCGGCGTGTGCGGTCGCCTCGTGCGTGCGCTTCTCTCGGCCGATGGTGTCGGTGTGTGTGGTCGTGTTCCTCGCCACTGCCGTCTGACCGTCCAGCGGCTTGGGTGCGTTACGTTACGTCGTCGGGGTGGGCGTTTCGACGTGGGAGGTGACCTGTCGAAGGATCAGTCGCCGGATCAGGGCGCTGAACGGACCGATCAGCTTCCAGTAGGCGACGAACCGGCGTCGAGTGGCGGCGTCGGTCGTCGCGGTACGTGTTTCGGTCGTGATCAGCGTTCGGTGGATCCCGTATGGCCGGGCCCGGATGCTGAACGCGACCTTGGCGTAACCGGGATCGCTAAAGTCGGCGAAGTCGTCGCGTTCGATCGCGAGTGGCTGTTCGGCACCGATCTTCCAGGGTTTACCGACGAAACCAAAGGCGATCTCGGCAGGGCGCTCAGCGAGCAGCTGAAAGCCGACCCGCGGCATGTCACCAAGGCTGAACGGAGGGGGAGCGGGTGCCGCCTGCCCGGTTTTGATCGCCCTCAGGCGCCCGGGGAGGCTGCGGAGCACGAGCAGCGAATGCACCACCGGGATGCTTGAGAGGTCGGCATTCCTGATCGCCTCCCAGGTCGCCTTCACGTCCCCGTTCACGATGCAGTCGTGAACCTCCGCCACGTCGTACTCGCCGAGGTAGCTGTCGAGCAACAGCGGTTCGTCGGCCGACGTCACCAACGGCTCTTGTCTCATCGACGTCATCGCGCGTCCAAGCCGCGGCTACGGGCTGGGCACCGCGGCACCCAACTCGGATGCGATGCCCGCGGCCCACGCGCGAATCTCGTCCCAGTCGTGCCGGTCGCGGTACTCAGGCGGAGTGTTCTTGACCATCGCGTGCTCCATCGGCCCGCGGGGATCGACCGGTGAGCGGCCGCCGAACACGACGTGTTCCCGCGCCCCGAGGCGCACGGCCTGCTCGATTATCTTTGGCGGCTCCAGCCAGGACGGGTCGGCCTCGGTCTTCGCGTCTCCGACCGGCCCCGTGCTGAACACCCAGAACGGTCGCTGCGACAGCTCCTTGTCGTGCTTGCGGAGAAAGTGCTTGGCATCGCTGCGCCAACGCTTGATGTATACGGCGCTGCCGAGCACGACCGCGTCGTAGGACGCAACGCTGCTGACCTTCCCAGCCTCGATGCAGTCGACGCTCAGGCCGGACTGCCGCAAAGTCTCCGCGATCGCTTCCGCGATCTCCGCGGTCGAGCCGCGCTTTGAAGCGTAGGCGACCAAGACGTTCGTCACACTACAAGGATCGCGCGCCCCAACACCAGCGCCATCCGGGCGATCCCGAACGTCAACAAGGACGAACTACCCACAAGCATTTGGCAATCTGCGTCCTCTGGAACGCCCAGCGGCGCCTTGTCGCCACCTATGGGGCCGCACCCGCCTTGCGGTCCGAGCAGTGCTTCTCCATGGCCGCGAGGAGGCAGGAGCGGTCTCAGTCTTCGCGGTGGAAGTGTCGATAGCCTGCGTAGCGTGATGTCCGGCCTACTCGATGGGCGTTGCCTGTGCGGACGCCTGACCTACCGCTGCGACGGTGAGCCCCTGGTGACGGTCGTCTGCCACTGCAAGGACTGCCAGCGCCAGACAGGCTCGGCCTTCTCGGTCTTCGTCGTCGTCCCGCGCGCAACGCTCCATGTCGGGGGCGACACGCTCGCCACGTATGTGACCGTGGGGGCCGATTCCGGCGAGGAACGTCAGCGCCAGTTCTGCTCGCAGTGCGGTTCGCCCGTCGTCACGCTGTTGGCCGAGCAGCCGGAGCTCGCGGTCATCAAGGCGGGAACGCTCAACGACCCCTCGTGGCTGTCGCCCACCCTTGAGGTTTGGTGCGGCTCGGCTCAGCCGTGGCTTGCGCCGATCGAGAACAGCCGGCGGCTCGCCCGCGGCCTGCCGGCCTGACTGGACAGCTTCTATCAAGCACTGCGCCAGCGAGTGAGTCGTTGCGCCGTCCACTTGGGGCGAGGGGTTGCCGATGAGGCCGTCGTTCCCTCAGAAGGCACTCATCGGGTTCGAGCTGGCCACCGGGTTCGTTCTGCCCGGCGCTTGACTCCGCGCAGGAAGTTGCGCGCGGTGATCTCATCGCCCCAGATGAGGACGATCGGCACTGCGAGCGCGCCGAAGGGCCATGGCCCACACCGCATTCGCATACGGCGGACAACTCGCGTCTTGCCCGGCTCGGGCTCTCTCAGCAGGAGGCTGTCGCTGAGCTCGCCGAAGACACCAAGCCGGGGGTTGTTTCGGAGGCGTGCCGGGAGGAGGTAGCGCAAGTGGGTGTCGGTGAACAGCACGAACGCTTCGTTCGGTTCGACGTGGCGCACCACGTAATACGCGGTTCCTGGTGGTCCGTCGGCGATGATGTCCCCCACGCTCGGCTCCTGCCACGAAGTGACGATCTGCTCTGAGTCCTTGACGCGGTAGCCGACCGCTGGCTTCCCGGGCTGCTCACGGGAAAGCCGGCGGTAGTACCAGTCCACGCAGCGGTCCCAAAATCGTGAGTCGGAGTAGAATCCGGCTCGCTCTTGGCCGATCTGCACCAGCCAGGGCCACACGCGCTCGGGCGGCGCGTCGACGGTTATCGCGTGAGTGGTCTCCACGAGCGGCTGTGGTACGAGGTCGTCCCCCGGCAGTTGCATCCGTTGCTCCTCGTCGGTGGCTCCCCAGGAGACGCGCTTAGCCCTGGTCGCGAAACCGCGCGAGTGTGTGCCGCACCTCGCCCTCGTCCCCTTACCCGAAGCTCGCATCGGGGCGCTCGACGCTCCCGTCGCCTGCGACTCCAGCAAGCGCTTGACGTTGCCCCAGATGCTTCGCTCTGAGCGGCGACCGATCGTGCCGACGATCGGAGTCATCAACCTGAGGACGCCACGCGGCCGCACGTCCCATGACCAGCGCAGCCGGGTGCCACCGGGAACCGTCTCGAAGGTCAGAGCACCCTCGGTCTCCATCATCGACGAGTGCGTCGACGACGCGAGCCGCCACGGTCGTTCGTACGCGGTGAACTCGACGGTCATCGGCATCGTCCGCCCCATCGTCTTGAGCTCACCCCGGAACCGCGTCCCCAAGCCGATCGGCCCGTCTGAGATCCGCGCGGCGTGGAGCATGTGCGGGTTGTAGCGCGGCTCGTTGCGTTCATCAGCGACGAAGTCGAACACCTCCTCAACCGGTCGCTGAATCATCATCTCGCCCTCAACCCGCGCCATACCAACTCCCAAGTCTGTTCCGGGCGTGCCGAACGATCCTCCCGTTCGACGCCATCGCCGACATCCGTGAAACCGATGCTCGCTCCTCAGTAGTCGCCCGTAGTCTTTGCCACGCAACCCCAGCGTCTGCATCCGCCTGCAGAACACACTGAGCAGCGCGGCTGGGGCCTCCGAGCGGACTGCCGCATTGCCGCTCAGGCAAGTCCCCCGTGCGCCCGCGTGAGACGGCTCCTCCCACCCACATGCGGCCACGAAACCCGCGCCGACCGCGCTCGGCACGCAGCAGGGACGCAGCAGGGTACATACCTGCGCGAGCACCGATGCGAGTCTCGCCTCACGGACGGGCTGCGTCCCGCAATTCGCCCGCTCTGATGATTTCGCGGTACTTCTGGAACGCGGCACAGGAGCGGCCCACGATCAGCGGGGCGGACTGCTGCTCCCCGTCCGGCTCGATCATCTCCCGAGAAAGCATCCCGGACGGCTGCTCTCGCGAGCGATTTGGCACTTGCACCGGCAGCGGTTTGGTGATCTCGGTCTTGCGCCGGGCAACGGCCCGCGGCGTCCGACACCGCTTCTGTTCGCGGAGGTGACGTCCCGATGAAGTTCGTCCCGCCAACGCGAGTGCTGGGAGGAGCTCCACGCCGCCTCTAGTGGACGGGTTTGTGTGGCCAGTGCTTGAGGCCGTAGTCCACGGCAATCAGCACCCCCCCGAGTGCGATGAGCACGATCGAGAGCGGCTTGCCGAATCCGATCGCTGCCCCGGCGAGGACCATCACGGCTCCGGTGATGCGCAAGGCAAGATCTGCGATCGGGGCGAGTCGCGGCCCTTGGGTGCTGAGCGTTGGTTGTTTGCCAAGAGAGGCGTGCATGAGCTCGGTCCCCATCGTTCCCGTGTCTGTTGGCATGGCCCGTTGTGAGCGCGTTGTCAGTACGTGGCTGAGCTTGACGCGGGCGCCGGTGTGCAGGATGGACCGCTCGTAGATGCGAGCGGCCAGCAGCATCAGGCCGGCGGTGGCGAGGAGATCGAGCGCAATGGCGCCAGCAAGCGCGATCCAGCTCATGTGTCCGACCACCATGCGCGCGGGGGCGACCATCGTGGAGAAGGGAGGCAGGAACGCCGCGACCCGTGCCAGCGCCCCGTCGGGGCTGGTGTTCGCGACGATGTCTGCCAGCAGGAATCCGGCCATTGCCACGATGTAGATTGGTATTTGCGCGGTGGCCAGGTCTTCTTGGCGGGAGACCATCGCCCCGACCGCTGCGTAGGCCACGCTGAAGAGCAAATAGCCCAGCACGAACCAAGGCACCACGAGAGCGATCGCCTTCGGCGCCGCGGAGGGCAGGCCCGCGCCGCCCGCGAGGCTTCCCGCAGCGAGCGCGGCGGCGCCCGGAAGCAGGATCAAACATAGGCCCAGCGCGCCTATGCCCAGCACCTTGCCCGCGAGCAGGCGCCGCGGAGAGACCGTTGTGAGCAGCAGCTCGACGACGCGTGAGGACTTCTCCTCGGTTACCCCCTGGGCCACCGCCTGGCCGAAGAACATGAGCATGGTGAACAAGGCGATTACGCCGACGGCGACCAGGGTTCGGTTGCCGGCCGTGTTGCGCAAGTTCGGTTCGAGCACGTCGATGCGAACCGCTGGCGGCGACAGCGCGCTCAGCGCCTGCGCCTGACTGAGCCCCGAGGCGCGCAGCCGATCGACCACCGCCAGCGCACCAACCGCGTTGCGTGCCTCGCGCACGGCGGCCGAGCTGCGCGAGCTCTTGACCAAGATCCGGATTCCGTCGACCAGGGCGACGGCGACCGTCCCGTTTCGCACCGCTCGGGTGGCCGCCGCCGGGCTGGACAGCTGATACAGGCGCGCCTGCCGACCGGCGGCTCTTGCTTCCAGCCCGATCGCGGGCTCTAGCGCAACGGAGCGGGAGCCGACCAGACCGATCTTGTCGGTCGGGGTGTGGCCGCCCAGACGCGCGGCGGCGATCGCGCCGCCAACCGCGACGATCATTAGCACGACCAGCGACACTTGAAGCACACGTGAGCGCGAGCGCTCGACGATCTCTCGCCTGGCGACTTCCCATACGGCCCGTCGCGCGCTCATGCCGAGACCACCTCCCGGAAGAGCTCAGTCAGCGACGGCCGAACCTCGGCAAAGTGCGTTACCGACCCGGCTCGGCGCGCTGCGTCGAGGATCCGCTCGGGATCGGCCGACCGATCGAGCCTGAACACCGCACGGCCGTCGACGCGTTCCACCAGCTCGACGTCGCCGAGCGCATCGGTCCAACCCGGCGTCGCGCCGCGGACCTCGACTCGGACCAGACGCGGGCCACTGGCCCGCAGCTCATCGACCGGCCCACACGCGACCAGCCGGCCCTGATCGATGATCGCCACCGACTCGCACAGGCCCTCGACCAGCTCGAGCTGATGCGAGGAGAACAGCACCGGCACGCCCCGCGCCGCCTGCTCGCGCAGCACCTCTGACATCACGTCGGTAGCGATCGGGTCAAGCCCCGCAAACGGCTCATCCAGAATCAACAGATCTGGACGGTGCACCAACGCCGCCGCGAGCTGAACACGCTGCTGATTGCCATGCGACAGCGCCTCAACACGCGCGCCTTCGCGGTCGCCGAGCCCAAGCCGATCCAGCCACGAGCGGGCCGCCGCCCGCCCCTGCTCGTGCGACGCGCCATGCAGGACCGCGAAGTACTCGAGCTGATCGCCGAGCCGCATCTTCGGATACAGGCCGCGCTCCTCGGGCATGTAGCCGATCCGCTCGCGGACCCCCTCGTCGACCGGCCGACCGCCCCACGACACGCTTCCAGCATCCGCTGCCAAGAGGCCACAACGATCCGCATCGTCGTCGTCTTGCCTGCACCGTTGCGACCAACAAAGCCGAAGACGCTGCCTGCCGGAACCGAGAAGCTCAGCCCATCGACGGCCACAAGCACTCCGAAAGAACGCCGAAGACCACGCAACTCCAGCGCCCCCATTGCCTCTGGAGTTGTCTGTGCCGACGCCACGGCCAGCCTCCCCTAAACGATCTCGCGCGATCGTCCCAGCACAGCTCGACCGGCACATCCGTTGCGCACCGCGATGCGGCTGCCCCTTACTACGGAGATGACATCCGCTTCACTCGGAAACTGAGTCCTTTGCGCAGCAAAGCAAAACCACAAACCTACGCCGTTGCTACGAAACGGCGAGATGCGCGACTGGTAGGAAACGAGGACTCCGCCGCCACCCCCACCCGCGTTCCTTCCCCGCCTCTCGCCACCAGCGAGGCCCGGCTCGTCGCCGACCCTCACGCCGTCGTGCGGTTGACCCCGGAGACCTGCAATTTCATGAATGGGAGGCCGGGGAGCTCGGCGCCAACGGACCGACCCCGAGACCCGCGTTTTTCGAGAGCAGGTGTCCGCGAATTGCGCGGCCCGCACTCGGGTGAGTCGCCGGGGGGAATCGCACCCCCCGGCGCTCGCAGAACCGGACGTGAGCCTCTCAGCTCATCCGGCTCCCATCGTCCAGCCGTCGGGGCGCGCGCCGAACCGCCAGTGGGCGAACAGGCCGGGCTCGCGTCTGAAGACGGCGGCCAGGAATCTGCGTGCCTTGGCGGGGTAGCGGCGCAGCCGCTTGTATTTGCAGCGGGCCCAACGAATGAGGTATTCGTTGATCCGTCTGAGGAGCCGAACCAACTCCGAGCGGTAGAAGCGCCCGAAGTAGTTGATCCATCCCTGGACTTCGGCGTTGATTGCCGTCGCCAGGTTGGTGAGGGCGCTGTCTGACCAACGATGCAACCGCCAGGAGCGGATCACCCGCCCGATGCGCTTGCGTTCGTCGTCGCCGATTGCCGGGAGAAAGTTGACGAACTGACCGCCAAGCTTTCCTCCCGACAGCCGCGGGCGGAACGTGTACCCGAGAAAGTCGAACCGCTCGTGCTCATAGGAGCCGCGTCGCGTCCGATCCTTGCAGTACACGATGCGAGTCTTGTGCTCGTTGAGCTCAAGCCCGCACTCCGCCAGCCGCCGAGCGATCGCGGCCCGCAGCTGCAGGGCCTGGCGTTCGCTCGAGGCGTGGACAATCACGTCATCGCAGTAGCGCTCGAACCGCACGCCCGGGTAATCCCGGGCGATCCACGCATCGAACGCGTAATGCAAGAACATGTTGGCGAGCAAGGGCGAAATCGAAGACCCCTGAGGAGTGCCACGATCCCGCTCGATGAGGCTGCCGTCCTCGCGTTGCAGCGGCGCTTTGAGCCACCTCTCCACGTACATCAGGACCCAGCGCTGATCGGTGTGGTGAGCTACCGCCTTCAGAACGAGATCGTGGGGAACACTGTCGAAAAACGACTTCAGGTCCAGGTCCAAAACCCAGTCCTGTCGCCAGCAGCGCTCCCGGCAGACCCCGACCGCGTCCAGCGCCGACCGACCCGGCCGATACCCATAGGAGTCCTCGTGGAACACGGGCTCCACGCTGGGCTCCAGGTACCCGCGCACGACGGTCTGGGCGATCCTGTCCGCGACAGTCGGCACCCCTAACGTTCTCGAGCTGCCGTCCTTCTTCGGTATCTCCACCGCGCGGACCGGCGGGGGCATATAGCTCCCGGATGAGAGCCGATTCCAGAGCTTGTAGAGATTCCCGTGAAGGTCCCTCTCGAACTCCGCGATCGACTCGCCGTCAACACCGGCCGCGCCCTTGTTCGCCTTGACCCTCCGGTAGGCCTCCCAAACGGCCCGCTTGGAGATCTCAAACGACTTCGGCTTCGGCTCGCTCACCCGGCTCCTCCCGCCAACGACGGTTGACCGTTCAGCAAGCCCGGACGACCCGTCCCCTTCGCTCCACCCGCATTACCAGGCTTCACAGCTACTACAAGACGGTCCGCCCCTGCACCCCGCATCGCTACTCTCCCCCTCGCGGTTTCAGCCGCTCGGAGTTCTCGCTCCAGACGACCAGCCGCAGGCCACAACCGCTCCACTGGCCGGCCACCCCATCGGGGTGCAGGTTCACACGTTCCGCACAAGAGCCCAAGCCAAGCTCGCGCCGCCTCTATGCCGGACGCCGTCTGGCCAGTCGGCAGGCACCCGCCAGACTCATCCCGGGACCGCAAAGAACCCCCGGTTTCGACGTCAACTGTTTCCTTTCGACACTTCATCAGCAGTTCACTCTCGTTCGCCTTCTTGACTCACACCTGGCGCGCTCACGGCGCGCCTTTTCCCACGACGCTCACCACCACGGCTCTTGACCGCAGCAGCTCGGGGTGGTTTGCGGCCTCCGCCTGCACGACGACCGCGGAGGGCCACCCAGCCACCAGGACCGGGCTCCTCCATCTCCTGCACAGCACCGCATCCGGTGATCTGGCCTTCTACATCCAGCCTCCCTCAACGTTCGTGTTCACACCTATGCGCGGAAAGCGCGCACGGGGTCCGCGAGCGCTCCGCGGCCGAACTCGGGGCGCCCGGTGCTAGCCAGATGCCCGGATGTTGTAAGCACCAAAGCAGCAGCCGCCTGGCAGCGGTCACGCTGCCGGTTGCGGACACAGGCAGCCACGCGGGCTCGCTTGCGCCAGCATGAACACAGGTCTTTGGCGCCGGCAGTCTCGCCATCGCAGCGCCCGGCGGCGTGGCCCGAAGCGATCGCGCCGCCTGCGAGGGCTGAGCTCGGTGGGCGCACGAGCGCATCGTCGCCGAGCGATCGCGCGAACCGTGGCGACGGGTCGACCAAAGCGAGCGGTCGTCCGCCAGATCCGTGGCCGAGCGCGCTTCTCGCCGATTGCGGGGCTGGAACGGCGACGCGCAGAATCGGCCGCGTACGTAAGCAGCGCGTTTCCGGCTGCACCGCTGTCGGAGCCTGATCCACGCGATCGCTATGTCGCCCATGTGTCATCGTTTCGCCGGTCGGTGACGTCCGACGCGTGAGGTAGGTCCTCGGGTCGGCGGCGGGCTGACTCTCTATGTCGCTGCCGGCCCGTTGGGTCTGGCTTAGCCCGCTGTCGCTTGCGCAGCTCGCGCTGTTAGCGGTTCTCAAGCAGCACGCAAAGCTCGGACTCAGCGGAGAGCGTGCAGCTGCAACCTCCTCGCTGCTCGTCGTCGGGTTGCGGAGATGGATCGGGCCGACACCCATGAACGGGGCAAGGGCGCCTAGCTCCCGGCGCGTAAGACGACCCGGATTCGCCCGGAGACCTCGGGGCCACTGTGGGGCCGGCCCGTGCGCGTGCTCTCTACCACAGCGTGTAGCCCCCATCGACGACGAGCACCGACCCGGTGACGAAGCTCGACGCGTCGCTAGCGAGGTACAGCAGCGACGGCCCGAGCTCCTCCGGGAGCGCGTAGCGCTCCATCGGCGCGTCGTCGACCCAGTAGCGCCGGAACTCGGGGTTGTCGACGGGTGACATCTCCGTCTTCACGTAGCCCGGGGCGAGCGCGTTGACGCGGACCCCAAACGGCGCCCACTCCGCGGCGAGCGACCTTGTGAGGTGGTGGACCGCCGCCTTGGAGGCGTTGTAGGCCGGCTGCATCTGCGGGCGGTTGACGATCATCGCCGATATCGACCCGATGTTCACGATGACGCCGGAGCGGCGCCCGATCATCTGCGTTCCGACGATGCGGCTGCAGTTCCACAGCCCATCAACGTTGACCGCCCAAACCGCACGCCACTCGTCGTCGGGAACGTCCGCCGCCGGCCGATGGAAGCACACGCCAGCGTTGTTGACCAGCACGTCGACGGGTCCGAGCTCCTCGGCCACGGTGTCGAGCATGGCAGCGACGCTTGCGGAGTCTGTGACGTCGGTGGCGACAGCGGTCACGCCCAGCTCGCTCGCGACGCGTTCGGATCGCGCGTGGTCACGCGCCGCGATGGCCACGCGCGCACCTGCTTCGCACAGCGCGCGAGCGAAGGCGTATCCGAGGCCGCGGTTACCGCCTGTGACGACGGCGACCTTGCCGTCGAGACGGAAGCTGTCGAGCACCGTCGCCGGCCGGTCGGGGTCGTTAGGCGCCGGGGTTCTCATGGGTGGACGATCGCCTTCACGCTGTGGGGATCGTCGAGGCCTGCACGCAGCGCCTGCTCGGTTTCCTCCAGGCTGTAGCTCCCGGTGATGATGGCCTCGAGGTCGACCAGTCCGGCCGTAGCAAGGGCGATCGCTGTGGGGTAGGTGTTGGCGTAGCGGAAGGTGCCGGTCAGCCAGAGCTCGCGGTTCTGGATCAATGCGAGGGGCACCTCGGCAGTACCCCCCGGCCGCATGCCGACGGCGACGGCGGTGCCGGCGGGGCGCAGCGCCGCGAGGCCCGTCTGCAGGGCGGCGGGGTGGCCGGAGCATTCGATCAGCGCGTCGGCTTCGGCGGGCTCGTCCACGCCTGCTCTAAGCGCGCGCGTCACGCCGGTGCGTCGGGCAAGCGCGAGGCGGTGCTCGTTGACGTCGGAGATCTCGACGTGGGTGGCACCGAAGGCGCGCGCGACCTGCATGGCCAGCAGCCCGATCGGGCCAGCGCCCGTGATCAGCACGCGGTCGCCACCGCGCACGTCGGCCTTGCGGCACGCCCAGATGCCGACGGAGAGCGGCTCCATCAGCGCCCCCGTCTCATCGGAAAGCTCGTCGGGCAGGGCAAACGCGAAGTCCTCATGGATCGCAAAGTAGTCGGTGAACGCGCCGTCGACCGGTGGAGTCCCGAGAAAGACCACGTCGGCGCAGAGGTTGTAGCGACCCGCACGGCACTCGCGGCAGCTGCCGCACGGCACGCCAGGCTCCACGGTCACGCGATCACCTACCGCATGCCTGGTGACCTCAGACCCGACGGCCGCCACCCTGCCGGCAGACTCATGGCCAAGGATCAGGGGGGCGCTGACAACGTAGCGTCCAATGCGCCCGTGCTGGAAGTAGTGCACGTCGGAGCCGCACACGCCGACAGCGCTCACCTCAACGAGCACCTCGCGCGGACCGGGCGTGGGTACCGGGCGCTCCTCCAGCACGATCGAGCCGGGCCTGGCCAGCACAGCGGCGCGATTAGCGGTCATGCCTTCTCCTCGGTCAGATCCAGCGTTCCGGTGATAGTCCCGCCGTCAACCCAATGCTCCGCTCTCCACCGCTGTCAGCGACGTTTCAGACATCATAAGGCGGCGCAGATGAGGCACATGATCGCGGTCGCGCCGGCGGGCGGACGGGTGCCTGTCCTGCCTGACGCTGCATCCGGCGAGCGACGCGTCGGGACGCGCGACGAAGGCGCCACAACCACGTATCAGCCCGGCAGCCCGGTACGCCCGACGCCGTCGGAGCTCGCCCACAGTGCACGGCGCCCGGCGTTCGTGGCAAGCAGTAGCGAGCCGACGCTCATCGGTCAGTGCTGCTCGTTGTCTTACGAAAGGACGCCAGCCGCGACCATCGCCACGCCCGCCCTGCCCAGAAGGAGTCGTGCGGAACGGCGCCCCCCCCGACGAACGAGGCGACGAGCCCTTGCCCTCCCGCGCCGCTGGCGCGGGAGGCTCCTGGGGCGCTCGAGCTCGGCCGCGCCCTCCGCGATCCGCTCCTCGTCAGTGATCAGCCGCCACACGTCAACCCTCGCCGGCGCTGACGCTCAATGCGTGGCGTTCCGGTCGTCCGGCGCCGGCGATCGGCGAGCGAGGTGTCGCCGATATGGGGGGGGCGGTTGTCAAGTGGTAGGGGTTGTTGGCGATTGTGTGGTTGGTGCTGCGCGGGGTGTGGTTGCGGTTCGTGAGGCGGTCCGGGCGTTCGCGGGGTTCGCGACGTTCGGTCATGCTGATATGCGGGGACTGGGTACCCCAAGACCTTTGTTCGTCGCACGTCCGCTGTCTACAGTCGAGCGCGCCCGCCCGGGAGCGGGTGCTCAGGCGAGGTATCGCGGAGTTGTGTGCGCGAGCGGGGATGCTCGGGCCGCCTCGCCAGCCGCAACGGGTTGTGGGGGGTTCAGCGTGAGTTGGTGAGCCTCGTGCGGGTGGTTGGTGTGGGTGTCGGTGCCGGCGATGTGGTGGGGCAGGTGGCGATCTCCCAGCAGGAGGCGGCGAGCTCGCGCGCGATCGCGACCGTGACGATCCCGCCGGGTTTGCGGCGGACGTCTGTGAGTTGGCGCCAGCGGGCGCTCGTGCCGGCGTTGCGCGTTCCAGGAGATGGTGATGATCTCGGGTGGTTGCCCGCGTTGGCGGCGCCCTGGCGCCTCGCCGACCGCGGGGCCGCGGCGGTCGTGGTATGCGGCCTCGACCAAGAGTCGGCGGGCGTGGGTGGAGCCGGCCTTGGTGATCGACCGAGCCGGCGTTGCTGGCCGGTGGTGTGCTCTGACGGGACGATCCCGAGGGAGGCGGAGAGCTGGTCGGGATGATCGAAGCGCTCCCATTCGCCGATCTCCGCGCACAGCCCGACCGCGGAGAGCGTGTCGATCCCGCGTCGGCACCGAAGCCTGGCGACCGTGTGCACGCACGGCGCGCTGACCGGCGAGCTGGGCGAGATCGGCTTCGACCTGATCGCGGCGGGCGATCAGCACATCATGGGCGTGCAGATCGTCGGCCAGCGTTGCCTGGAAGGCGTGGTCGGCGAACCGGACCGAGGTCAGCCACGAGCGGTGCGTGCGCGTCCACGCCTCACCTGGGCCCTCCCAGTCGATCTCGCGGCGCAACACGAACCCCCCGATCCGATGCCGGGCGCGCGCCAGGTCCACGCGAATGTCCTCGCGGCACCGCACCAGATCGCGCAGCTGCTCACGCTCGACAGACGGGATCGTGACCAGCACAAGCTCGCCGGCCGCCAACAACCTCGCCAGCCGGATCGCGTCGCGCTTGTCGGTCTTGACACGATCCGCCGGGCGCGGAGGTACCGACCACCATCGATCTCCAGCCAGCCGGTCCTCCATACCGTCTGAAGCGCTCGCTCCGGAACGGCTGGCGTGGATGACGGATGCAATCGTGAAGGCAGGACCGCACTCCACCGGGCGTCGGCGCCTGCGTACCTCGGGTAAGGAGCGTCACCCCCATCGTTGTGTCGGTTATCGGAGCCCGTCAGATTCGCCGGCGCCCAGCTCGACTCGGTGCGGCTGCCGGAACGGTGCATCAGGCCGATGACAGAACTCCTGCCGCCGTGGTTTGGCGAGCAGTCATCAGGTTGAACGGTCGCTCGATGGGTCGATGAGGTACTTCGCCCCAGTGCCGCGGCGCGCGAAGACGGCGAGGACCTCGGGCTGCAGGACCTCACGTAGCGCGATGGTCTGCGCGTACCCCGAGGCGAACGTCGTCTTGGCCTCGGCCAGAACGCGGGCGCGCATCCGGCCGATAGCCTCGCCGCCCAAGCGGGCCAGCGCGTTGGTCAGGAGGTATCCACCAACACCCCAGGTCAGTCCGAACTTGCGGTCAATGACGGTGGGTGAGAAGTCGAGCGACCCGTAGATGTAGACCTGCTTGTGCACTGCGGTTCCGTAGGGCGTGTACGACGCGAGCGGCGGCTGTGCGCGTTCCATCGCGGTGAGGATGTCGCCGGCCAGCGAGCCGCCGCCGATCGCGTCGAAGGCAATCGTCGCGCCGGTCGCGCGGATCGCCTCCGTCAGCCGGGGGGCAAAGTCCGGCTGTGAGGAATCCACGACATGAACTGCGCCGAGGTTGCGCAACAGCTGGGCCTGCTCGGCGCGGCGAACGATGTTGACCAGGCCGATGCCGTCGGCGGTGCAAATCCGCACGAGCATCTGCCCGAGGTTGGAAGCGGCCGCGGTGTGAACGAGGGCGTTGTGGCCCTCGGCGCGCATCGTCTCGACCATCGAGAGCGCGGTGAGCGGGTTAATGAACAGCGCTGCGCCCTCTGCCGCACTGACGTCGTCGGGGAGCTCGACAACGGCTGCCGCGTCGGCCACCCGGTAATCAGCCCACATCGACCCGCCGAACAGCGCGACGCGACGACCGATCAGTGCGGCCGCTTCCGGGCCCGCCGCGATCACGGTGCCGGCGCCCTCGTTACCGACGGGCAGCGGCTTGTCCAGCCGGTCGCGATATAGCGGCAGCGCGGCCTCGGGAACGGTCCCCACGAGGTCTGGCCCGTCGGGCCGCAGCGTGCCAGGGGCGACCGCACCCAGCAGCACGCCGAGATCCGAGGGGTTGATCGGCGAGGCTTCGACGGCCACAACCACCTCGCTGCCGCCAGGCTCGGGAACCTCACGCTCGGCTATTTCCAGCCGCAGCTCGCCGCTGGACGAGATCGTTGATCGCAAGCTGCGGCCGCGATTGGGAGTCGCGTCGGGAAACGTCATGGGGGGCCTTTCGAGTCGGAGATCGCAGCCTACCGAGCAAGGGGACAAGATCTTGATTGTCGCGATAGCCCTCGTGGGAATGTGGGCTCCTCGGCGACGAATGCTCGTCAGCGGCGCGGTGGGGCGGCGGTTCTGAGCGACTTTGGCTTTGTCGAGTTCTCGTCAGACGCGGCTGGGTCGTTCCTATCCGTAGGATGCGTGGTCGTGACAGCGCTACCGCCAGGCGTTCGGCAGCTGGTCGAGCCGGATGACGCACGGCGGCCCACCCTCGCACCGACGTAATGGGCGACCACCTCATCGTCCTTCACTCTGCGGTGCGGACCTGCGCAGGCTACAGCCGCCACGACGCTCCCTCGATTCTGTTGGACGGCTCATCGATTGCGCGCGACACGGAGCACGGTCGCGCGGTCACCGCGCAGTTAACGCGCCGTCACGGAACGCTCGAGGAGGCGATTGATGCGGCGGGCTTTGCGCTCGGCGCCGCGGGATTGCCCAAGAGCATCCGCCGCCAAGCGCGCGCGGCGTGTGAGGACTACTTCTACAGCCGGCTCGACCTGACGCCGAACCACGAGTTGGGCGGACCGGGAGAGATCGTCGAAACGCTCGAGCTGATGCCCGAGCCGATGTATCGGGCACTGCAGGACATCGTCGGCTTCATCGTAGATGGCGAGTACGATGAGCTTCGCGTCGCGTCTGGCGGCCGGCTTAGCGTCGAGGACCTCCGCCGTCGCGTCGAGGAGGACTGCCCTGAGGCGCTGGTGCTGCCGCCGCGCGAGACTTACCAGGTCGAGGCGATCGTCAAGTCCGAAGATCCGGACCTGCCGGGCTGGTCCTACTTCCTCGACCTATGGACCGATACTGGCCCGGCGCGCCTGCACATCGAGGGCGAGCTCGAAGAGTCGGGCGAGGGGTTCACGGCGACGCTGAACGATATTCTGCCCTGACCCGCCGCCTTCTGCCACCACCTCGCGCTTGTCGAGTGCGCGATGGACGGGCGCGACGCAACAAGCGCCATCGCGGCGCCCGTTAACGCGGAAAGCCCACCCGTGGGTGGACTCTCGGCCATCAGAAGATCAGGCGGCTTTCGCGGGAAGGGGACGTTAAGTGAAGGTCTCGCCCTCTGGTTGCCCTCGCTATCTGACGCTCTCAGGGTAGCGCACCCGCGTCTCAGCACTACCCTGGCGCCCCACCCGACGGGGCCGCGACCGCTGGCGCACCAGTTGCTCGATCGCTTTCGTCCTCTGGCGTCGCTGAGCCGGCCATCGCTTCGGCGACGCACGAGTCACCCGATAGCCCGTTCGCTTCGTGATCCCTTTTGTCCGCGAGTGACAGTGTGGCGGCGGCTCGCCAGATGCCAGCTGTCTAATGGATCGAGCAGATGGACATCAGGGGCGAACTCCTGCGGGTCTGAAGGGGGCAGCCAACCCGGGTGACTGCGACCCCGTTGCGGCCTGATCCGGGGCGCGACGTCCTCTGCTCGTAGCTCCTGCCCAGCTGACATCATGCGCACGATGCGTGAGCAAGGGAGGGTCGCGGTAACCGGCGCGCACGGGCGTATCGGCACGGCTCTGGTTGAGCAGCTGGCAGCTCACGGATACTCGCTGACGCTCCTTGACCGGCCGGGCAGCGGCGTCGGGACTATGCGCGCACTGGGGACGATCATCGAGCTTGATTTGGCCCAACCAGCGGCCTCTGGGCTGTTCGCGGATGTTGACGTCGTCGTGCACCTCGCCGGTGAGGCCCGCCACGACGCCTCATGGGAAACCCTGCTGCCGGACAACATCCAAGCGTCCTATAACGTTGCGTCGGCCGCGATGCGAGCCGGCTGCCGACGGCTGATCGTCGCCTCATCCGTGCACGCGGTGTACGCAAGCCCCACCCGGCCGGTCGCCGTGGACGAGCCGGTCGCTCCATCGGACCTCTACGGAGTTACAAAATGCTTCGTGGAAGCGCTCGCGTTCTGGTGCGCGCATCGCGGACCGATGTCGGCGGCAGCCATTCGGATCGGGGCATTCCAAACCGTGGAGGCGGCGCGGGCACCCGGGGCAGCGGAGCGGATCGCCGACACGTTCATTGCCGTGCCCGATCTCCTCTCGTTGCTCGAGCTCGCGATCAGCGGCGAGTACCAGTTCGCCGTTCTCCACGCCGCTGCTCCTGGCGAGGACGTACTGCTCGACACGGGCGCAACCGAAGAGCTACTCGGCTGGCACGCCCAACACCGTTTCCCAGTGAGCTCCGACCGCTAAGCCTCAGCCGGTCGGGCGACTGAAGCCCCCGCGGAAACTTCAGACCTCCGAACCCCGCCACCGTCCAGCTGCTGCTGTACCGTGCGAGGCGGACCACGGCGCTGCGGCTGCCGCTGTATGCGTCATCAGCAGCGCCCCTGCGCCCACCCGGCGTGGCTGGATTCGCGGGCCAGCGGTAACCCGAGCTCACGATCGCATCCATCGCTCCGCCGGCTTGCGGCCGGCTTCTGCTTTGGCGACGCTCCGCAAGTCGGCGTCGACCGGCTCGCCGTCGCCGCGCACGATCGCGTTCAGCTTCAGACGAAGGGCCTTGCATCTGGCGACGAGCGGGTCGCTCGCGGACGGGGGCCAATACACCTGCTTCGCCGTGGTCGCGGTACTCGGCTCGCGGAGCTTCGACACGATCGAGATCGTTCCAGGGCGGTAGCGACGCGGGGGCGATCGTCGACGCCTCCTATACCACGGCGAGCGGCAGTCGGCGCCGCTTGCCGAGCGTCGGGTCCAGGCGAGCCAGCAAGCATCCTGCGGCTGCCCGGGCCGGGGGCTGCCTCGCACCGCAACCAGCAACGAGCGGCCGTCGCCCGAGATAGCTCCCTTCCGCAGGCACCAGCAGTCTGACGCCGTCGCGCCAGACAACCGGGTCAGCGGCGAACCGGTCACGAGCGGTCGCGGCGCGAAGCGGACGCGGCCTGGCTGCTAGGGCGGGGTCAGGCTCCGTATCTGGCTGCTCCAGCTGGTCCGGGCCCGGTCAGTGCAGGCGGTCCTACGTCGATCGAAGCAGTATCGCGAGGAGCATCGCGATGTCGGCGTCGTCGTCCCGGTGCCCGTGGATTGATACGAAGTAGGAAATGGCGTTTTGGGTGACGAACGCGGCATCGTGTCCCTCGAGTTGGCCGTCGTTGTCTGGAAACCGGTACAGCGTAATCAGATACCCCAGATACCGGCGGTGGCCGATCACACGAGCTGGATGCTTCGGCGGCCGGGCGTCCCAGTTTGCCCGGTCGAACACCCAGAGCCGCGTCGCTGGACCCGCGATCGCGCCGAACTCCCAGTGGATGTGCCCTGGATTCTGCCCGTTGTTGATCGACACGGAATAGCTGCGTCCGTCGACGATCTGCGGCCCATAGAGCTCCGGGTTGTTAACAACCCCACCGACTGGCACCAACGGCGGGCAGATCACCTCTAGCCGTGTCTCCCGCCCGGCGCCGGCGCAACTCGCTCCCACCTGCTTCGCAACGCGAGCGGTGAGCACCATGCTGCGAACCCTGACGACATGCTCGATGAACCGCAGACACTCATCCGGAACCCCTCCAGCGTGACAAGCGGCCGACGCGGCACCGTGATTGGTGGGCGGGTGCGTACGAGTCGTCCCGCCGCAGCCGGTCGTCACGAACCCCAGAGGCAGCAGCGCCAGCAGCGCCAGCAGCGCCAGCAGCGGAACGAGCTTCGCTCGCGAGCGCTCTCCGATCATCAGCGCGATTCTCGCAACACGCATTCCGTGTTCGAGACACGTTGCACGCTCTGATCGGCTGGCGCGGGCGTGGCCCCTCTTGCCGCTGGCTCGGCGAAACAGCCGAGATGCCTGCTTCGGGCGGCGCCGGCGCAGAAGCGGCCATCGCCCCCGGATCTTCAGGTGACCATCGACCAGCTTCACGTTGCGGGGGACTCCGCCTTCTGGGTCTTCGCCCGCGCCATCTCCACGCGCACGGCGGTAGGCTCGCGATAGCCGTGAGTTCTCCGTCCGTGCGTGCTGCTGTCGGAGCCGCAGTGCTCCTCACCGGGTGGGTCGCCTCCGCCTGTGGCTCGTCCAGCTCGCCGACGGCGCACACAAGGCCGGCAGTCACGAGCACGCGTACCACCTCGGCCTCGAGTACAGCTTCGTCCACGCATGCCCCTTCAACCGCGACCGCGCGCCGGCTTGAGGACGCGCTGCTCGCCAACCCCGGTTCCCCGAGACCAGCTTCCGCGACGTGCCGACCCGCGACCCTGGCCGAGCGCGCCACCGCGCCATTCGGCCAGACCTCGCTGCCGGTGTTCGTCTGCCTCGTCGCCGTCGACGGCCACCGGGACACATTCAACGTGCAGGTCCTCAACAACGGGTGCTACGTCGCGGAACGGACCCGTCCCGGACAGGCCATCTACGGCTGCGGCGCCCGGTCTGCTTCTTAGGGCCTTAAGCAACTTCCGGCGGTCGCTCTGAGCCATCACACCGCTATCCGTTGGCCAGGAATCATCATGCGTGGGTCGATGCACGCACCCAGCCAATGCGGTGCTCTGCGAAGCCGGTTGCATTGTCACCGGTCAGGCACTCTTGAACAGGCTGCCGCTCTCAGGTCACCCATCCGAGACCCTCGGCGCCGTGCGCGGCCGTGGCGGCTCCGCCGCTGCACCGGTCGCACGCATCGGTGGCCGCTTCCGGGCGCGCGGCGGTCAAATCGGGCGTCACCGCTGAGTTAAGCGCACTTGAGGTGGGCCAGCAGCTCCGGTAGCTGGCGCATGTCCTGGAATACGGTCGTGCCGGGGCCAGCGAGCGCGTCGACGGGGGTCATTCCGCCGCCTGCGTACGCGAGTACCGACATTCCCGCCGCTCGCCCGGCCCGGACGCCGTAGCGGCTGTCCTCGACCACGACGCATCTGGACGGTTCAACGCTCATCCGGAGCGCAGCGTGCAGAAAGAGATCTGGTGCCGGCTTGCCGTTGTCGACCTCGCTGGCGCTAAAGATCCGCCCCTCGAAGCGCTCATACAGCCCGACCGTTCCGAGGTTGCGCCGCAGATGCTGATGTTCGCTGCTGGACGCGACGCACGTCGTGAGCGTGATCTGCTCGAGGGCTTCAACGATCCCGGCGACCGGTTCAAGCTCGGTTGCAAACTTCTCCCGGTACCGCTCGTCCCACTCTTCGATCCAGCCCACAGGCAGGTCATGTCCCAGCCAGCGCTCGATCTCGCTCAGCATGTTGGACGCCGATCGGCCCATGAACCGCTCGATCACCTCGGCCCGCGTCAACTGCCAGCCGAGCGCCGCCAGCATCTCCATGTCGAGAACGACCGCCAGCCGTTCGCTGTCGATCAAGACCCCGTCGCAATCGAAGATCACCATCTCGGGCATCCCCGCTCAGGCTGCCAGAACCCCCGGATCCGGGCGTCGGCCCGCCGAGGGCGCGTGCCGTCCCCCACTGCCCGATTCGCCGCTCAGGCGGTCGTCTTCGCGCGCTCGCGTCAGACGCCCCCTCCTCGCGCAATTCAGCCGCGCGATCCGCGCTGACCGCGTGACTGGGTGTGATGCGAGGCAGCCACCGGTCCGGGCAGCCGCAGGATGCTTGCTGGCTCGGCCTGGACCCGACGCTCGGCAAGCGGCGCCGACTGCCGCTCGTCCCACGAAAGCGGGCGAGGCTCAAGGGACGATCGAGACGCCTGGTCCTGGGGACCAACGGCGCTCCGGCCGCCGGTCAGCGCGCTCCTGCTCTCGTCCAGGAACGCGCATCTCGTCAGCGGTCGGGAGTCACCTCCTAAGCGCAGCGAGGAGGGAACTGGGCGACGGCTTGCTCGGGGCGGTGCCGTCGGTCGCGTCTCTGGCGAGTGTCGGGTCCGGATGCTAGGTCTGGACCGCGTAGACACGCCATGATCTGGTGATGCCTTTGAGCTGGTGCTCTCCTCGGTCGGTGAGGATCTGATCGGAGCCGACGATGAGGTCCCGGACGGTGCTGCTAACCAGCACCTCGCCCGCGCCGGCGAGGTTGCTGATGCGCGCAGCGATGTGAACGGCGAGGCCGCCGATGTCGTTATCGGACAGCAGCTCGCATTCGCCGGCGTGCAGACCGGCGCGAACGTCCAGGCCGAGCCGGCGGACACCGTCACGAATCGCGATGGCGGTGCTGATCGCGCGGCTTGGGCCGTCGAAGGTGGCGAGCATCCCATCACCGAGCGACTTGACAAGCCGTCCCCGGTGGCGCTCGACCTGCTCGCGTACGAGCGCATCGTGACGTTCGAGCAGCGCGCGCCAGCGGCTATCGCCCAGCTTGGCAGCGCGGTCGGTCGAACCGACGATGTCGGTGAAGAGGACGGTTGCCAGCACGCGGTCGCTGAGAACCGCTCGTCGTACCCCCGTCAAGAACTGCTCGATCTCATCCGCGGCCTGGCCACGTGCTGAGACCTCGACGTATCGCGCGCCCGGGATGTGGGCCGCGGCGTAGCGCGAGTGGCGCTCGTCGACGAATGCGTCGTTCGCTCGCTGCAGCACCAACGTCGGACACTGCACGCTGGAAAGCGCGTCACGCACATCCAGCTCGCCGACCATCGCCAGCGACGCGGCGGCGGCATCGGGGGTCATCGACAGGCGCCGGTGGCGCGCGAGGAGCCGTCGTCGCTGCTCGTCCTGACCGGCGAACCCGCCCCACGGCTGCCGCGGTGAACTGCTGCCCCAATGCTCAACGACCGCCTGAACCATCGCAGCGCGCTCCTCGACACTCTGCGCCCACTCATAACCCGCCCCGCGGACCACGCGCGGCGTCGGCGTGATCAGCACGAGCGCGTCAACAAGCTGAGGGTGCGACGCCGCAAAGAGCACCGCCAAGGCGCAGCCCTCGGCAAACGAAATCAACGCCGGCCGTTCAGAGCCCGCGGCCTCGAGCACCGCACGAACATCATCGATCTGCTCCTCCAGCGGCGTGGCCCCTGCGATCCCGCCGGACATGCCCGCGCCGCGTCGATCGAACTGGATCAGCCGCGCAAACGACGCGAGCCGCGTGAGAAAGCGCGCCGAGGGCGGCAGTTCCCAGTCGAGCTCAATGTTCGAGAACCACCTCGGGACGACCAGCACATCGAGCGGCCCCTCACCGCCCACCTGATAGGCGATCTGCAGATCACCACTACGCGCATACCGCGTGACAACCTCCATCGCGCACGCATCGTATGCCCGGAACGACCAGCAGGACCCGCGGCAACCACGCGAAATGGCCGCGGGCGCGGCCGCCAAACCTCCCTTGCTCGTCACGCGCCACTCGCCGCAAGATCCGGTCCCGGTTCCGCAAAGCGCGGAGGCTGTCGCACAAACCACTCCAGACGCCGCCTCAGCGCGAACGACCCGATCAGCGAAGCCGTGGAGACCATTCTCGATGCGTTCGAGTCACGGCGACTGATCCCGCTGCTCAGCGACCGTCACGACACGCTCGACGAGGACACCGCATATGAGATCAGCGATCGGGTCTATCGCCGCCGCCGGCAGCGCGGCGAGACCCCGGTCGGCCGCAAGATCGGCTTCACCAACCGCACGATCTGGCCGCAGTACAGCGTGTGGGCGCCGATCTGGGGCTACGTCTACGACTTCACCGTCTTCAACTCAAACGACGGCACGGCTCGCGTAGCGATCGGCCACCTGATCCAGCCGCGGATCGAGCCCGAGATCCAACTCCACTTCGCGCGAACCCCACCAGTCAGCCAGGACGAAGCTGCGATCCTGGAATCGATCGACTGGATCGCACAGGGTTTCGAGATCGTCCAACGCCCCTTTGCGGGCTGGAAGTTCAACGCAGTCGATGCGATCGCCGCGTACGCAGTCCACGGCGCGCTCGTGATCGGCACCCCGGTACCAGTCGCAGATATCGAGGACTGTGCGGCGAAGCTGCTCACCTTCACGGTCGCGCTGGCCCGGGACGGCGAATGCGTCGCCACCGGCGGCGGGGCGAACGTCCTCGACAGCCCTCTGCTGGCGTTCGCGCACCTCACCGAAGTCCTGGCCCGACAGCCGCGCGCTCAGCCAGTACATGCCGGAGAGGTCGTGACGACGGGGACCCTGACCGACCTGCTCCCGGCCGCGCCAGGTGAGACATGGAGCACTCAACTCGCCAGCATCGAACTGCCCGGCCTCACACTCGAGCTCGTCTGATGCCGTTCCCCTATCCGCGCTAAGCGGGGCGCTTGTCGGCGTCGGCTCAGTATCTCGCTGACACGGAAGCAGGTCTCGCCTATGGCAATCTCTGACGGGGCGACCGCGCCGCGCGGTTGGGCCCGCTCATCCGCCTCGACCGCGGCGCCGGCTCCGGCGCAGACGAGTTCATTCACCTTGAGTATCGGCGACCGCGCGAGATGCTCACGGTCGCCGCTCGCCGACTCCCGGATCGTGCGCGATGCGCTGATCCTCGTAGGATCTTGGTCATGCCTCCCGCCCCCGCCTTCGCGGCCAAGCTCAATGAGCAGATCGCCAACGAGTTCGCCGCCCATCAGCAGTACGTCGCTTGCGCTGTCTACTACGACTCCGAGGCGCTGCCGCAGCTGGCGGGCTTTTTCTACCGTCAGGCGCTGGAGGAGCGCGACCACGCGATGATGATGGTCCAGTTCCTGCTCGATACGGACGGCGAGGTCACGATCCCCGGTGTTGAGGCGCCACGTGCGCGGTTCGAGGATGTGGTTGGGCCAATCGCGCTGGCGCTCGAGCAGGAGCGACGCGTGTCCGAACAGATCAACGCTCTCGCGGCCACCGCCCGCGAGGAGGGCGACTACACCTCCGAGCAGTTCGTGCAGTGGTTCATCCGCGAGCAGATCGAGGAGGTCGCAACCATGAGCAACCTCCTCCGGGTCGCCGAGCGCGCGCGCGCGGACCAAGCCGATATCGAGGACTTCATCGCCCGTGAGCACCAGGATCTAGCTGGGCAAGATCCCACCGCTCCACGCGCCGCCGGGTCGCGGTGACGCCCGCCGCCAAACGACGCTTTCCGCGCATGGGGGGGAGGGCTCCCGCCCCGGTGCCGATGCCTGCACGGTCGTGGAAGCAGGTATCCACAAACATCCGGCTCGTACTGCCCCTGCTCCTCAGATCCGGGAGTCAGGGCCGCATCGAGGACGAAAATGCGGAAGCTGCCACGCGGTCTGCACGGTATATGTCTCAGCTGGTGGCCATTGAGATCAGCGCCGCCGGTGGGGAGTGTGGGAAGCGCTCATTGCGTGCACGTCTAATCAGGCGGTGAGCTTGAGCAGTTCCTCGATCGCCGTGTCTAGGTCGGTTTCCGCGCTTGCGGCCCGGGAAGTTTCGAATTGATCGGAGCCGAGCGCGGGTTGGACAGCTGACACGAACGGCCCTCTGAAGATGCGTTGCACGATCGGGTACACGCCGACGCCGAGATGCTCGCGTGTGGTGTCCACCACGCCGATTGCTCTGGCCGCAAGCTCGGGGTTGCTTTGGCCGAGGGCGACGGCGGCGAGCCCTTCGAGCGCGTAGGTGAGTCCCGCGCGGTCCTGGACCCGGTGGTACGCCTTGGCGCTGTCGGCGAACCTCGCTCGAGCCTGCCCGATGTCTCCGCGGGCGAGCACGCAGTAGGCGAGCTCGGTCTGCGCGACGCCGATCGCGGAGTCGGTGTCGATCGCGCGCGCGTGCGTGAGTGCCTCCTGCCCAAGTCGTTCGGCCGTGCTGTGCTCGCCCTCGATCAACGCAAGCACGGCCAGGACCCCGAGTGCGAACGACGCTACCCACCGGTCTCCGAGTCGGAGCAGCGTGGAGGTCGCCTCGGTCAGCATCGCGCGGAGGACGGGCACCGACTCGGCTTGATTGTGGGAGCAGTATTGCCATTGGGCGAGCGCGAGGCCGTGCTCGTTGCCGCGGGCGTGCTCGAGCTCGATCAGCTCTCGCAGGAGTGGGATCGCCGCCTCGATGTCTCCGGTGATATCGCGTGCGGACCCGGCTCCCCACAGCTGCCGGGCGCGGCTCTCAGGCTGAAGCGATGGGTAGCTCTCAAGGCATCGTTCGTAGAGCGGTCGCATTTCCGGGATGTAGCCGCGTTGCCACCAGTAGATCCACGGGCGGACGGCGACGCGGAGGAAGAGCTCGGGTTCGCCACTGTCCAAAGGCCCACGTCATCGCGGCACGCAGGTTGTCGACCTCCGCGTCCAGCCTGGAGAGCCAGAGGTTGTGCTCGATGCCGCTCAGGCCGTCGACCGCCTGGTCGGCCAGCTGGGCGAAGTAGTGCGCCATCGCAAGCTTGGTCTGCCGCGGCGTGCCGCTGTGCTCGAGTCGTTCCCGCGCGTACGCGCGCACGGTTTCGAGCATCCGGAAGCGCGGCTCGACATCCGGGCGCTCCTGCGCCACGACGAAGCTTTTCTCGATCAGCGATGAGACGCCCTCGAGCACGTCTGATTCGCCGTCGCAAGCGGCCTGTGCGCTCTCGAGCGTGAAGCCGCCGACGAATACGCTGAGCCTCGCGAACAGGTCGCGCTCGGGCGGGTCGAGCAGTTGGTAGCTCCAGTCGATCGTCGAGGTCAAGCAATCAACCGAGATCAAGCAGTCAACTGATGCCCCGACCGAGTTTGAGCCACTCCCCCTGCCCGACGTGCTCGATGGAGATCCGCGCGGCGGCGTGCACTGGCTGCGCACCACGGGGAGCGGCGAAGCGACGCTGATGGCCGGCATCTTTGTAGGGCAGCCGTCGCGCTTCCGCTACACCTTTGAGACCGACGAGACGTTTCACGTGATCGAGGGCCGAGTCACGATCGTGCTCGACTCCGGCGACTCGGCGATGCTTGGCCCAGGCGACATCGCGTCGTTCCCACGCGGGGCGCAGGCGACCTGGGAGATCACCGAGCCGCTGAGAAAGTTCTTCGTCCTGAGCGGCTGACCGCTTCGCGGACCGCGCGTTTGGAGTGGAGCTTGGACGGCATCACTCGATACGCCGCATCGGCTGCAAAGACGCCAGGTCCCCGGCAAACACCTCGTAGATCATCGGACGCGTATCCAGGTAATAGAAGTACATGTCATCGATCCAGGCGCTGAGCAGGATTTCAGTGCCGTCCTGGGTCAGCTCCTCCAGGAGCGACTCGGCCACCTCAATACTGGGCGCCCAATAGCCGACGTGATGTACGCCCTCTCCGTGCGTGGTGAGCCAGTCGTGCAGGATGCCGGTCGGCGAGGTCGGCTGTAGCAGTTCGACATACAGCCCCGGCGAGATCTCCGTCTCCGCACCGAGCCAGGTGAACTCTGCTGGCGCACCGCGTACGGTGAGCTCGTGCAGCCGACCAGGAACGTATTCATAGACATCCCACGGTCCCCATCCCATCGTCTCGCGCAAGTGTCGTGCGCTGCTGTCGAGGTCGGTGACAATCGAGGCAATCTGGTGAATCCCGGGACGTCCCGGCTCGCTGGTCGGCGCCGACGGATCAACGTGCAACCGCGGTTCTGTCACAGCCTTCCTTCCATTTCCGTTATACGGGCAAGCCGGTGGTTGACCGTCTCGAGTGACATCTGCAGCGGTACGTATACGGATTCGTACAGCTGCTCATACAGTGCAGCCCGTCGCGGATCGGGCTCGATCGGCACGGTCTGGGGCGCAAAGGTCGCGACGGCTTCCTCGTAGTCGCGGAACAGCCCGATGCCCAATCCGGCAAGCATTGCGGCCCCACGAGGAGTGACGTCTGGATCGTCGACGACCTCGACCTCCCGCCCGAGCGCGTCGGCGCGGGTCTGCAGCCAAAGCCTGTTCTTCACGCCGCCACCCATGACCACTACGCGGCCCGCCTGCACGTCCGTCGCGTGCGTCAGCGCGGCGACCGAGGCGCGGGTTTGGTAGCTGAGCCCCTCTAACACGGCCCGTGTCATCGCCGCCCGCGTTGTCGAGCCGGTCAGGCCGACGAACGCGCCGCGTGCCAGTTCATCGTGGTGCGGACCGTAGGAACCGAACAGGTGCGGGACGAAGACGAGCCCGCCGGATCCCGGGGCCACGGTCGCGCAGGCCGCGATGATCTCTTCCCACTCGATCGGAGCGCCACCGCCTGCCTGAAGTTCGCGCCGGCACCATTCGGTTACGCCGCCCGAGAGCGCCTCGATCCGGAGCGCCCAGCGGCGCGGGGCGACGTGCGGATCGCAAATGGCCCCGCTTTCACACGCCGTCGGCGTGACGCATGCGGCACGCAGGCACGCGGCGGTGAGCTCCCATGTGCCAGTGAGGATGCCGACGTCGCCCGGCTCAGTGAGGCCTGCGCCAAAGACACCGATCATCCAGTCGGCGCCGCCGAGGACGACGGGTACCCCGGCCTTGATACCGGTGGCACGTGCGGCCTGTGTCGTGACCTCTCCGATCGCCACCCCTGCCTGTTTCGGTGAGAGGAAGAGATCGCGGGGTAGGCCGAACGCATCGAGCAGGTCGTCGCGCAGGCCAAGCTCGCGTTGATCGAGGGTCAGAGTCTGGGAGGTAATCGAGTAGTCGGTGGCGAGCACGCCGGAGAGTCGGTATGCCAGCCAGTCACCGACGAACACCCAGCGGACCATGCCCTCGGCGAAGCGTGGCTCGCGCTCGGACAGCCAGCCAATCCAGGCAGGAGGGTAGATCGAGTTGAGGCGGTTGCCCGCGATTGCGAACAGTTCCGTGTCGGTCAGCCCGCTGCGGCTCAGGATCTTCGCCGTGCCGGCCGATGGATCGAGCCAGGTGACAAGTGGAAACAGGGGCTCGTTGGCGTCGTTAAGCGGCACGCCGATCAGTCCAAGCTGTGCGATCGCGAGCGCATCCAGAACGCCGGCGAAGGGCTCGACCACGCGCCGGCAGAGATCGGCGACCGTCAGCCACAGCTCCTCCGCCTCCCAGATGTCTACGGGCACGCCCGCGAGATCGATCCGGCGATCTGGGGGGTCGGCGCGTTGTTCGTGCAAGTTGCGGCCGTGCTCGTCATACACAACGGCCTTGAACGAGGTGGTCCCGAGATCGAGCGCCAGCAGCCGGGTCATCGTCGCGCGGTCAGCCGCCCGGCACGCGACCGTCGAGCCGCGCCACCGCGAATGGAGCCAGTTCCAGGTGCCCGGCGAGTTCGGTCGATGTGAGGGGCGTCGGTCCCCGCTCCCTATAGGCGAGCGGATCGACGAGCGCTTCGAGCGCAGTCGTTTCGTCGAGCACGCGGATTCCAATCTCCACCGCCCGAACGGGATCCAGCACGACCGTCTGCGGCGCCGGCGTGAGGTTGGCGATCAGGATGCGTAGGCGATCGTCCGTACGGAGGGCCAAGGCGGCAAGCTCCGAAGGCTCCCGCGGCTCGCACCGTAGGACCTTTGTCTGCGGGCCAAGCTCCTGCACGTCGGCGAACACGTGGAACACCGCGTACGCTCCACCCGGAGGCGCTGCAGCGAACAACTCGCGTGCGGGCATCGGTCCGTCGCCGGGGATGATGCCCCGGCAACCCACGGTCTCGTAGTACGTGAGGCTCGCCGCCCCCGCCTGCGCGAGCGCCGAGATGCTGCCCACCGTCCAGGCCGCGGCAAACAATGACGATTGCCGGGGATCAACCGAGAATGGCAGCGAGCTCACAGTGTCACTCGGAGGCTCAGCGTCGATCGGATCGCGCGGACGCAGGGTGACCGGACCAACCAGGATCGGCAGGCCATCCGCGAAGCCGATCGCGGTTCTAACCGTGTCAGGTTGCGCCTCTAGCGACTGCGCGATCGACTGCTCGTCGAACGTGTGGACCTGGGGGGTGATCGAGTACACGAGCCCGTCCATCGTGCTCGTGTTGGGACGGTCACGGTTAAGCTCGGCGAACCAGCCGTCGGTGCCGCCGATCACCGGCAGTCCGAAACCGCGTTCGGCGCACACGTGGCGCGCGTGAGCCACCATCTTCGGCGTCGACACCTGTTCGCCGCGGGTGAACACAAACAGGCGCGCTGGGGGCCGCGCCGCCAGCTCGGTCACGAGTTGATCGAGCTGGCCGTCGCTGTCTGCGAAGGCGGCGACCTCGAGCGGGCAGCCGAGCGCTCTGGCGGCGTCGGTGCCTGCGGCGAGTTTCGACATCCAATCGTCGCGGGCGAGAACGAGGTCGACGCGAACATGGCTCGGATGTGCGCGCGCCAGCAGCCCCGTCTCCGCCGCGGAATGGCGCTCTGCCGCTCGTGGCAGGCCCAGACCAATCGGCGGCAGGGGCCTCCCGCCATCGATGTCGAACGTAACGCGTGGAGAATCTGCGCCGGCGCTCGTGCCCGCGGGCCGACCGGACACGTTAATCGTCACCTTCTGCGAGAACCGCTGACCGGTCGAGGCGTCGAACGGATAGCCGAGGTTCAACGGCGTGCAATATGTCTTGAAAGACGCGTCGGTCCAGTTGCGCTGGTCCTCCATCTCAAACAGATCGCCCTCGAACAGCATGTGGACCTGAAGGCCGCTCGCCAGCGACACATCGAGCTCGCTGACGGAATCAAACAGCGGCCAGTCGAGGCCGTCCTCGAACCGCTGCGGCCCGATCGCCAGAGGCAACGTTCCCTCGAGCCCACCATCGGGTGAGCGGCCGTGATAACTCTGCCCGGCGTACTCCGACGGCGGATGGAGCAGGCAGAACCCGATCCTGCAGTATCGGAACGCCGTCAGCGCCACGCCGTCAAGCTGGAAGGTGATCGTTCCGGAACGGTCGCCCTCGATCCTGCCCTTCCAGTCGAACGACAGCGGAGGCTGCCGATGGTTCAGCTCGAAAGTGGTCGCGAACTCGCGCTCGCCGCGGTGGAGCTCGAGTCCGGACACGCTGCCGGGGACCGTCGCCCACTGCTCGTCGCGCACCGCCATGTAGACGCCGCGCAGGATCTCGACATCGCCAAAACGGACCGTCCGTATTTGCGACCCCTCAAGCTCGACCGTCAGCTGACCGGCCCGGACGATCTCCCGTTTGGGCGGCTCCTCGTCCCGTCCGTACCAGAGCTCGTGCCGCGATAGCGGGCGTTCGGAGGCCGGGCCATTCATCTGTCGCGCGCCTGCCGCTCAAAGCCACCGGTCCAGCCAGGACCTCGCGCCCTGATCTGCCATACGTCGACGATCTCTGCGCCCGAGGCGACGAAGTACACGTCGTGGAGGTTGATCGTGCCGCCGCTGTAGCCAACGGTCACCTCGATCACGTCGCCAACGGTCGGGCTCGCGTCCTCCTCGCCGACATCGAGCAGCATGTGCTCCTCGTGCAGCTCCCGCACCTTTCCGACAGTCGGCACTGGACCTGACACGTCGCCGGCGATCGCCTTGGTCCCACAGTCCAGGACCGCGGTCGATCCCTTCCGGCTCACGGCCGTGGCGAGAACCGTCAGCGCAGGGTGGAATGCGGGGGCGAGGCGAGCGTAGCCTGCGTCCATGACTGCGTAGGTCCCCGCCTGCAGCTCGGTGACTCTGGGATCGACGCCCGTCATGTCGTACGTGTTCGTGCCACCCGCGGACACGATCTCGATCTCGCGTCCGTCGGCGCGCAGCGCATCGATATGGCGCGAGAGCAGATCCATTGCCGCGCGCGCGCCGTCGCTGCGTCGCTGGCGATCGGGTTCGGTTACCACGTGTCCCTCGTAGCCCATAACGCCGCGGAGCCTGACCCCGGCCAGGTCGCTCAGCCGTTGGGCCAGCGCCCGCCCCTCCTCGATCGACCGTACCCCGCCTCGATGCATGCCGACGTCGACTTCGACCAGCACGCCGATCTCAGTTCCCTCACTACACGCCGCGGCCGAGAGCAGGGCGGCCGCATCTGGGTCGTCGACCGCGACTATGATCCGAGCCTCGCCGGCGAGCTGCGCGACGAGTGACGCCTTGCCCGGGGCAACGACCTCGTTGGCGATCAGGATCTCGTCAAAGCCACCACGAACGAGCGCCCGGGCCTCCCACACCGTCGCGGCGGTCATGCCGATCGCGCCGGCGGCCACCTGTTCGCGCGCGATCTCGAGGCACTTGTGCACCTTGAAGTGAGGGCGGACGGCAGCCCGCCCGCTCGTCGACGAGGCCATCGTGGCGATGTTGTCGCGCATCCGATCGACGTCGAGCACGAGCGCCGGCGTTGGCAGCTCGGTTCGAGCACATCCGATCATCTGGCCCGGCGTCAGCCGGGCATCTGACGTCAACTTGCCCTGAGCATTCATCTGTGACCCCCTAAGTGCGGTGGTGGCGGAACGCCGGCAGTACCAGTGCTCGCCGCGCCCGTTCGGCATCACCGATCGCCGCCGACGGACCGTCGAGTGCCCGATCCGACCCTACAGGCATGTCTGCCCTCCGTCGACCATGAAATAGCCGCCGGTGGCGTAGCTCGCGTCGGGTGAGGCCAGCCATGCAACCACGCCGGCGACCTCCTCCGGTTGGCCGATGCGGCCCAGAGGGATCATTCGCTCGGCCTCGGCGAGCGCCTCGGCATCGGCGATGACGTGGGCGTTCATGGCCGTGTCGATGAATCCCGGCACGACGACGTTTACACGGATCCCGAGCGGGGCTAGCTCGCCTGCCATGCTGCGCGCGAGTGCATGGCATCCGCCCTTGGAGGCGCTGTACGCATGCTCCCCATACGCGAATCCGTACATCCCGGTCGGCGACCCAATGATCACGATCGACCCACCTCCGGATGCCTCGATCAGTCGCACCGCGTGCTTGCAGGTGATGAACATCCCGGTCAGGTTGGTGCGGATGATTCTCTCCCAGACCGCCAGCTCCAGCTGATCGACGCGCGCGTCGCCGGTGGTGCTCATCGAGATGCCCGCGGCCGCGACAGCAGCGTCGAGGCCGCCCCAAGCGTCTCTCACCTGGTCGAGCGCGGTCACGACGGCCGCTTCGTCCGCTACGTCAGCGACGAGCTCGAGTACGTCGACTCCGTGTCCGCGTGCCTCGTTCGCCGTCGCGGTGAGCTCGGGTTCACGAACATCGACAAGCGCGACCGATGTGCGCTCGCTTGCGAGGCGCAGCGCTGCGGCCTTGCCGATGCCCGCCCCGGCACCGGTGATGAGGGCGCGTCGGGGTGTGTCGTGTGTCGGGTCTGGAGCGAGCACGTCAGTGGGGCGCCTCGCCATCCTGCATCGCGGGTGCGGTGGTACCGAGCCTGGCTAGGATGTCCCCGAGGGTGTCCCGGCCGCGGACGAGATCAATAAGTGCGCGCTGCATTTCGTGGGGCGAGCGGTGCCCCATCACGTTGCGTCCGAACGCCGTGCCCGCCGCGCCCGCGCGGAGCGCCTCGTCCGCGGCCTGCAGCGCCTCCCGAGGATCGCGCGGAGCCCCGCCGGCGATCACGATTGGGATCCCGGCCAGTTCGCAAATGGTCGCCACGGCGTCCGCCGAGCCGGGGTCGGAGACCTTCACAAGGTCGGCGCCAGCCTCGCGAGCGGTGCGGGTCCCCCATGCGAGCGCCTCCGGCCGACTGGTTCCACCGGAGGCCGGAGCTCCGGCTACGTGGACCTCCGCGAGGACGACGACGCCGAGCGCCTCGGCGTCCTCGCACAGCCGCGCGAGCGCGGCCAGTGACTCGTTCTCCCGATCTCCGCCCAGCTCGACGTCGACGCAGACCGCGTCCGCGCCGATCGACACGCTGGCGAGCACCGTGTTGAGGACAACCGGCGGCCGGTTGGTGTTGTGCAGACCAGTGGACCCACTCACTCGCACGATCAGACCGACATCGCCCGAGAGGCGGTCCACGAATCGCTTCGCCTCGCCCCACCTGAGGATGACTGCGTCGACCCCGACGGCACTGGCCATATCGACGAGTGCGCCCGTGTCGCGCGCACCGTCGAAGGGACCGACCGGCACAACAATGTCCAGTGGCAGGATCACCGTGTGTCCGGATGGATCCATCACACGCTGCATCCGCCTCGTCTTGCCTGGGCTCGTCACAGCCACCCTCGCACCGCCTTCGTCATCTGGGTTCAGTGTCGGCGCTGGAACTACGTCGCATGGGAATCCTCAGTCCCGTTTACGTCACGCTCCGGCACCGATGGCTGCTCCTCGAGCTTGGGGGCGCGGGCAAGATGGCACGCCACCTGCCGGCCTGAGGGAAAGGTCTCGAGGGGTGGCACGACGCGCCTACACACGTCGATGGCCTCCGGGCAGCGGGTGTGGAAACGACACCCCGTGGGCGGACTGACGGGGCTCGGAATGTCGCCGTGCAGCGACACGTCCGCTCCACTCCAGCCGGCCGCCGGGTCCGGCGGGGGCACCGCGCGCAAGAGCGCTCGGGTGTACGGATGGGCGGGGCGCGAGAACACCTCGTCACGCGCGCCGACCTCGACTAGCTGACCCAGGTACATGACGGCAACGTGCGTGGCGATGTGACGGACCACGGCGAGGTTGTGCGCGATGAAGAGCATAGTCAGAGATAGCTCGTCCCGCAGGTCGGCGAGCAGGTTGAGGATTTGTGCCTGGACGGAGACGTCGAGGGCGCTGACCGGCTCGTCGGCGACGACGAACTCGGGCTGCAGCGCAAGCGCTCGCGCGATACCAACGCGCTGGCGCTGTCCGCCTGAGAACGCGTAGGGAAACCGGTTGGCCGCGTCGGGTGGCAGTCCGACGAGCTCGAGCATCTCGGCGACGCGGTCAGTGCGCTGGCGCGCCGAGCCGTAGCCATGCGTTTGCAGGGGCTCGGCGATGATCGCCCCGACCTTCATGCGTGGGTTCAGCGAGGCGTAAGGGTCCTGGAAGATCATCTGCGCCCGGCCGCGGAACCGCTTGAGCTCGGCGCCCTTCAGTTTGCTCACTTCGGCGCCATCGAACCGGACCGAGCCACGGACGGGCCGATACAGCCCGAGCAGAGCCCTGCCCGTCGTCGTCTTTCCCGAGCCCGACTCGCCGACGAGGGCGAGTGACTCCCTCCGGCGAATCTCCAGGCTGACACCGTCGACGGCGCGCAACACCTCCGGCTTCCACTTCCAGCTGCGTGCCGCCAGCTCGAAGGTGACGGCCAGATCGTCGGCCTGGACGAGCGGCGCCGCCCCGTTTCCCGCGCTCATGCGCTTGGGTCCTCCGTTCGGACGTCGATCAGGCACGCCGCTTCGTGGGTGCCCACGCCTCCGGCGACGCGCTCCAGAGGCGGGTACTTGGTGCGACAGGCGGGCCGTACCCATGTGCACCGTGGTGAGAACGGACACCCGGCTACCTCTTGATAGCCGGTGGGCGGTGACCCGGGGATCGTCGCCGGGCGAACGTCAAGCGGCGAATCGAGCCGCGGCATAGAGTTCATCAGCCCGAGCGTGTAGGGGTGTCGGGGATCGGAGAAGATGTCCTTGGTGGTGCCGGACTCGACCACGCGCCCGGCGTACATGACGATCACTCGGTCGGTCACGCTGGCGACGACGCCGAGATCGTGGGTGATCAGGACCAGTGCCATGCCGCGGCGTTTGCGCTCGCGTTCGAGCAGGTCGAGAATCTGCGCCTGGATCGTCACGTCGAGCGCCGTTGTCGGCTCGTCGGCGACAAGCACATCAGGGTTCGCGGCGATCGCGACCGCGATCGCGACACGCTGGCGAAGCCCACCGCTCAGCTGGTGCGGATACTGACCGAGGCGGGTCACCGGGTCGGGTACGCCGACCTCCTCGAGTAACTCAACTGCTCGCCTGCGCGCGTCGGCGGCACTCATTCTGAGGTGCGCCACCATGCCCTCGGAGATCTGCTTGCCGATCGGCATGAGAGGGTCCAGCGAAGTCATCGAGTCTTGGAAGACCATCGCGATCCGCCGCCCACGGACGTCGCGTAGGAGCTTGCGGCTCGCGTTCACGAGTGAGATGCCACCGAGTGAGATCTCGCCGTCCACGATGCGTCCGTTACGGGGCAGCAGCCCGAGCAGCGCGAGCGCAATTGCGGTCTTGCCGGAGCCAGACTCCCCCACGATGCCGACGGCTTCGCCGGCTTCGATCTCAAACGACACATCGCGGACCGCGACGATCCGGCCGTACGACGTTCCGTACACGGTCGAAAGATGCTGCACTACGAGCGCTGTCGGCTCGCCCGGGGCAGAGATCGTTGCCGGCGCCATGTCGGTCACGTGCAGCGCGGCGCCGTGGTCGGTCGGTCGACTGTCTGACGGGTCATCCGAGGCCGCCGAGCTTCACCTGGACGGTGCGCTCGAGTGTCGGGTCGAGTGCGTCGCGCAGGCCGTCACCGACGAGCGAGAAGCCGAGCATCGCGAACATGATTGCGATCCCCGGGAGCAGGACGAGCCAGACGTCGGTCGTCATGTAGCTCTGCCCGTCGGCGATCATGTTCCCCCACGAGGCCGTCGGTGGATGGATCCCGAGGCCGACGTAGCTGAGCGCCGCCTCGAGCATGATCGCGGTCGCCACTCCCAGGGTGCTGAACACGATCACACTCGGCATCACGTGAGGCAGGATGTGGCGCACGAGGATGCGGCCGCGGCTCACGCCCCCGGTCTGCGCGGCTAGGACGAAGTCGCGTTCACGCAATGTCACCGCCTGCGTGTACACGACACGGCCCAGATAGGCACCGAAGCCGATCCCGATGATGATGCTGATCGACACGACGTTCGGCTGCGTTACCGCCAGCACCGCGGTCGCGAGCAGCAGGATCGGGAAGCTGAGGATGACGTCCGCCAGTCGCATCAGCAGCTTGTCGCTGAACCCACCGAACAGGCCGGCGACGCCCCCGATCAACAGACCGATGACGGCTCCGATGGCAGCCGAGCCGAGTCCGACGACGAGCGAGATCCGGGCGCCGAACAGCAGTCGCGAAAACTCGTCACGCCCGAGCGGATCGGTCCCGAATAGGAACTGGCCGCCCGGGGGGCGGGGGTTTCCGGCCAGTGTTAGGCCGGTCGGAAGTTGCTCGTTGGGCCCATACGGCGCGATCAGCGGTGCAAGGATCGCGCCCAGGACCAGCACGATCACGAACACGAGACCGATCATCCCCAGCCGGTCGTGCCGAAACTCATACCAGGCGGTGCGCCAGTAGCCGCGCTCGGCGCCGACCGGAGCAGACTCGCCGGTCCATTCCGGACCGGTTGCCGACTCGACGGCAACCGTGGCGGCGACGCTCCGAGCCCCATTCCCCGGATTGAATGGCGAGATTACCCTCAACCCACGCGTGGTAGCCCGCTGGGGCTGGGTGCCCGCGTCCGCAACCGTCGGAGCCTCACCGGAAGGCGTGGGTTCTGGGAGGGGCTCCTCCACAGACTCACATTATCGTAATGTAACTACATTGACAACCGGTGCCCGCGCATCTCGGTCTCAGCTGACCTCCGAGCGAACTGGGCGTCGTCTGAGCGAGCGACGGACAACGGCTGCTGAGACCTGGATCGTGTTTCGACCAGGGTGGCAGCCCGGATCTGAGGCAGGGCCGTCCCATCTTGCCAATGTAGCGACATTATGATATTCATGGCCGGTGCAAAGGGGGTGTCACACCTGCGTTGCCGGCGTTAAGGGTGTGTCACTGGCGTTCGCCGCCACGCTCCGGGCGAGAACCTGCGCGCGCGCGGTGTCGGGGGGCGTCCGTCAGACGCGGTCTCGAGGCCTTCAATGACTCGGTACGTCGTCGGCAGGCTCGGGTGGGCGATCGTTGTCGTTTTTGCGATGACGATCATCACGTTCGGCGTGACATTCCTCTCACCGGTCGACCCGGCGCGCCTGTACGCGGGAATACGAGCGTCGCACCAGGAATACGAGCTCGCGCGCCGCACGCTGGGACTCGACCAATCGATCTTCGTGCAATACGTTCGGTACCTCGGTCGGCTGTTGCACGGCAACCTCGGCTACTCCTTCTCGACCGGCGAATCGGTCCGCTCGCTCGTGCTCGGGCGCCTGCCGGCGACCCTCGAGTTGGCCGCGGCGGGACTGCTGATCGAGGTCGCGGTCGGGCTCCCCCTCGGGTTCCTGGCCGCCATCAGGTGGCACGGGCCCGCGGATCGCGCCGTGCTGACGGGCTCGTTGCTCGGCGTCGTGGTGCCGCAGTTTGTCCTCGGCTTCGTCCTCCTATACCTGTTTGCCTACAAGATCCCGATCTTCCCGCTCGGGGCGACGGCCTCGCTGCCCGCGCTCGTGTTGCCGGCGCTTGCGCTTGGTCTGCCCGGTGCCGCCTGGTACGCGCGGATGGTTCGCTCCTCCGTGCTCAACGTGCTCGGCGAGGATTTCGTGCGCAACAGCCGGGCGAAAGGACTGTCCGAGTGGACGGTGATGAGGCGCCATGTCTTCCGCAACTCGATCGGTCCGGCGATCACAATGGTCGGCCTCGACTTCGGGATCTTTCTCGGCGGCGTTTTGGTGGTCGAGCAGGTGTTCGGATGGCCGGGAATCGGACAGCAGGCCTGGAACGCGATCAGTGCCAACGACATCCCGCTCGTTCTCGGCACGATCATCGTCGCGACGACCGCGGTCGTGATCTTCAACCTGATCGCCGACGTCGCCAACGCGCTGCTCGACCCGCGGGTCCGGTATGCGTGACAGACGAGCCGCGTCGAGTCGCCCCCCGCGGGTCGTGGCGACGACCGACGCCGGCAGATCTTGGGCAGGACGACCGCGCCGCGTTTTGGCGCGTTGTTGCAGCGTCAGAGTAAAGATAGTATTGTTGCGACATTGTTCGGCGGCGCCACGCTGCGGTGCTGACTCGGGAGGAAGCCTCGAAGTGGTCGTTGCTGGGTCCACGCGCAATTCTGTTGGCGTCGTGGGCTCCCACTGGAGAGGGAGGCCCGTATGGTCGATGCGTTCGAGCCGGAAAAGGCAGCCGGTTCCATTTCTCGGGATCTGACCCGACGCGAGCTGTTGGGTCGGGGGGCCGTATTCGGTCTCGGAGCGGCCGGGCTGGGTGCCGCGTTGAGCGCGTGCGGTTCAAGCGGGGCGACGTCCAGCAGCGCTCAGCTCGACAAGCAAGCTGTCCTGAAATTCTCGATGAGCACCACGATCCCGGGACTCGATGCCCAGAAGTGGTGGAACGGGGCCGCCGCCTGCGGCCAGCACTCGCTGTTCGAGTCGCTGCTCACGCTCGACCCATACAGCAACGGCAGTCTCGTGCCGCTTGTCGCCACGGGCTTTCCGAAGATCGAGAACAACAGTCTGCGCTACACGTTCACGCTGCGGCCCGGGATCAAGTTCAGCAACGGCATGCCGCTGACCAGCGCCGATTACAAGTACTCGTTCGAGCGCCTCGTGATCCCGTCCTTCGGCTCGGAGATCGGACCTCTGTTCACGTCGCTGCCGATCGTCGGCATGTCAAACGTCCTCAACGAGAAGGCGAAGACGCTTAGCGGGATCACGACTCCCGATCCGCACACCATCGTGTTCGAGTTCGAGGTCCCTGACAGTGCCTTCATCTATGTCAACTCGCACTACATGGCCGGCGCCGTGCCGCAAGCGCTCGTCGAGCAGATCGGGTTCAGCAAGTTCAACTGGGCACCTGTCGGCACCGGGCCGTTCACCGTCGACGTCACCAACCGCGAGAGCGCGATCACGCTGAACCGGAACAAGAGCTATTGGAAGCCGGGCGTGCCCGAGTATGCAGGTGTCACATGGCGGCTCGGGATCGGCGCTTCACTCGGCATGCTCCGGATTCAGGACAACCAGGATGACATGATGTACGACCCGGTCCCGTCGGGTTCCGTGGCCAACGTGCTCACACCCAAGTACACGGGCGATCACCAAGCCGTCAAGACGCCTCAGAACAACTGCTATTGGCTGAACCTGAGCCTCAAAGACCCCGTGCTCAAGAACATCAACGTGCGCAAGGCGATCGCGATGGCCATCAACAAGCCGCGGATCCTCCAGGCGATGCACGGGCTCGGCACGGTCGCGAACGGGACCTTCTTCTCCCCGCTGAGCCCCTACTACGACGACGGGGTCGCGTACTCGTACAACCCATCGGCGGCCAAGAGCCTGCTCGCAAGCGCCAACCTACCGAGCGGAGCCAGGGTCAAGATGTGGAGCTCGAACCGCTTCCCCTTCGAAGCGGTTGCGCAGGTGATCCAAGCTGACCTGTCTGCGATCGGACTCAATGTCGACTACATCCCGATGGAGTACGACGCGTTCGTGACACTCGCCGGCACGCTTCCCGCGGGCATGATGATATGGGCGTACGAGCTGCTGTACCCGCATGGCTCCTACATCGTTGACACCTCCTTCACCACGGCCGGAATCTCGGGCGGGACGAACTACTCCTACGTCAAGTCGCCGACGCTCGACAAGCTGGCGACGCAAGGACATCGCGCGACCACCCCGTCGGCTATCGCGTCGATCTACCGCCAGATCGGCAGAATCGTCGTCCGCGACGAGGCGCTCTGGGTCCCGCTCGTGTACCCGCAACGGCTCGACCTCGTCAGCACCCGCGTGCGCAACTTCCGGGCATCGGCGAACTACGGCGAGGACCAGGAACGGTTCTTCTACAAATATGGGCTGACGTGATGCGCACGCACGCCACCGACGGGGGGCCGCTGTGCCGGTAGGCCAAAGTCAACTCACGCGGCGCCGTTCAAGCTCTGGGAAGACCCGCTGGACTGACGCGACGATCAGCGAGGAAACGGGGGTTCCGCTCTACTTCCAGATCCGGAATCTGCTGCGCGAGAGGATCCGACTTGGCGAGTGGGGCGCCGACGAGCCGATGCCCACGGAGGAGGATCTGGTGGCGCACTTCGGCGTCAGCCGGACGACAGTCCGCCAAGCGATGAGCGACCTCGCCAACGAGGGGCTCGTTGTGCGCCGACCCGGTCGCGGCACGTTCGCTCGTCAGCCCCTGATGGTGCTGCGTATGCAGCAGTGGCACAGCCTCACCAAGGACATCGCGCAACGTGGGTTGTCGCCGTCGAAGAAGATTCTGTGCGTCGAGCGACTGAAAGCCGGCGCCGAAATAGCCGACCGTGCGAAGGAGCTCGTCGAAGGCGAGATGCTTCACATCAAGTCGATCCGCTACGCGGATGAGATCCCAATCATCGTGCTGGACCAGTATTACCCTCACGAGCTTTGCGGATTCCTCGCCGAGGTACCTCTGGATGACCCAAACCTGACCAGTGAGGGCATCCTCGCAGAGCACGGGATCCTCGAGATGCGCGCCGAGGGCGAGATCATCGCCACCACGGCATCCAAGGTCGAAGCGAAATACCTTGACGTCAAGCCCGGGTCGGCGCTGATCGAGATCGCGACCAAGGCTTATAGCGCCGACGGCCGTGTCGTGGAGTACGCGCGGGGTGTGGTCGTCACCGCGTCGTACCCACTGGCTCTGTATAGCGACTGGAGCACCGAGGGTGTGGCCGTGCCTCCGCCCCTCCCTCAGGGCCGATCACAACTCAACCCACCGGAGGAGCGGACGTGAACACTACGTCGAGCGATCTGCCGCAAGGCTTCGCCGGGCTTCAGTATCCGATCACGCAGGTCTCGCTCGCCGTGCGCGACCTCGAGCAGACGATGGAACGCTACTGGCGGGCGTTCGGCTGGTCGGGATGGGACGTGTTCGACCACAAACCGCCGATGCATCACAACACCCAGCTGCGCGGCGAGCGCATCGACTACACGCTGAAGGGCGCCGAGGTGATGGTCGGCTCCCTCAACTTCGAACTGCTCGAGCCTGTCGACGGCCCGAGCCTGTGGAAAGAATTCATCGACGAGCGCGGTGAGGGCGTCGCGTCGATCGCCGTGATGTTCAAGACACTTGAGGAGGGCGAGGCCGTCAAGCGCGAGTTCGCCGCCCGCGGGATGCCGGTGACGATGAAGGCCAACATCGGCGACCACATTGAGTACTACTACCTCGACACGCGGGAGCGGTTCGGCTGCCTGATCGAGTCCGGCAGCGGCCACGCGGCCGACTTCGTCCGCCCGGCGTACGTATACCCGACCCCGGACGCGCCCCCGACCGAGAAGCCCGCGACCCTCGATTATGGGATCACCCAGATCTCAGTCGTCGTACGCGATCTCGATGCGCGGATGCGCGCCTACCACGAGGCTTTCGGCTGGGGGCCGTGGAAGATCTTCGAGTCCGACGGCACGACGATCATGCACGACTGCGAGCTCGACGGCCAGTCGGTCGACTACTTCGATATCCGGTGGGCGGAGACCCAGGTTGGCGATCTCAACTTCGAGCTCATCGAGCCGCGGGGCGGAGACAATCCCTGGCAGCGGATGCTCGACACCAAGGGCGAGGGGATCGGCTCAATCGCGGTCATGTTCAAACTTCGCGAGGAGTCCCAACGGGTGATCGATCAGTTCGCTGCGATGGGCCTTGGGATCACGGCCAAGGCCGGAATCGGCGACCACATCGAGTGGTACTACCTCGACACCGAACCTGGCTTCAAGTGCGTGATCGAGTCAGGCAGCGGCCACGCGATCGACTTCATGGACCCGACCGCCGTATATCCCGAGCCGCCCGTCGGCTGACGGCTAGATGGGCTCGCCGGTGTCCGGCATGTCCGCGTTGACCGCCTCGTCAAGCGGCCGGATGACGAGTTCGCTGATCACCACGTGCGGCGGCTGCTGAAAGGCGAACACGAGCGCTCGGGCGACGTCCTCCGGCGCTAGTGGATGCATCCGCTCGAGAAGGGCTCTGACGCTGGCAGGCCCTCGCGTCAGCGGCGTGTCGACGGTCCCGGGCTCGACCACCGTGACACGCACACCGTACTCGGCGCACTCCATCCTCAGCGCGTACGCAAAACCGACAACTCCGTATTTGCTGGCGAGGTACGAGGGCTCGCCCACGTACGGCTCCCGGCCCGACGTGGACCCGACGATCAAGATGTGCCCGTTGCCCTGGCGCCGCATCACCGGCAGTGTCGCGCGTACGCAATGCATCGTGCCGAGCAGGTTCGTCTGCACGACCGCGGCCCAGCGCGCAGGATCGCCGCTCGCGATCCGACTTTGCTCTGCGATGCCGGCGTTCGCGACGAGAAAGTCGAGCCGGCCGAGGTCGGCGGTTGTCAGTTCGACGAGACTCTCGACGGCCTGATAGTCGGTGACATCTACTTCGGCCACCGTGGCGGTCCCGCCCAGCTCCGCCACCCTGGAGACCAGTTGTTCGCCGGGCCGTGTCGCGACGTCGGCGAGGACGAGCGAAGCGCCTAGCCGAGCGAACTCCAGTGTGGTCGCGGCCCCGATCCCGGATAAAGCGCCGGTGATGATCCCGACGGGTCCGTTCACCGTGTCCACTAACCTGTTAGTTTACTGGACCGTGAGTCATGCGACCGTCGGCTTGCGCGCGAGCTCGTCGAACAGCGCATACGCTTCCCGTGGCTGTGCGCCCTCGTGCACGACCGTCGCGACCGCTCGGAGCATGGCCGCGGGTGCATGGCTTTGGAAGATGTTGCGACCCATGTCTACTCCGAGGGCCCCTTGTTGGACAGCGCGGTAGGCCATCTCGAGCGCGTCGAGCTCCGGTAGCTTCTTGCCTCCCGCCATCACGATCGGAACCGGGCAACCCGCGGTTACTTGCTCGAAGCCCTCTGCGCAGTAGTAAGTCTTGACGAACTGGGCGCCGAGCTCGGCGCAGATTCGCGTTGCCAGTCCCAGGTAGCGAGCGTCTCTTGCCAGATCTTTGCCGACCGCGGTGACGGCGAGCACCGGAATGCCGTACCTGTAACCCATATCGACAAGGCGGGTCATGTTGTGGACGGATTGCGTCTCGTGCTCCCCGCCGATGAAGACCTGCACCGCAAGTGCATGGACATTCATCCGTAGGGCATCTTCGACGTCGACGGCAATTCGCTCGTCGGACAGCTCCTTGAGGACGCTCGGGCCGCCGCTCGCGCGCATGACGATCCCGCCCCGGTGGCCCGCGGGTATTGTCGAGCGAAGGATGCCGCGGGTCAGCATGAGTGCATCAGCGTGTGGGACGATCGGAACGATGCCAAGGTCCACCCGCTCGAGGCCGCTCGTCGGCCCTTGAAAGTACCCGTGATCGATGGCCAGCATGACCGTACGACCGGTGTCGGGTCGAAAGATCCGGGCGAGTCGATTCTTCATTCCCCAGTCGTAGGCATTTGCTCCCTTGAGGAAGAATCCGTCATTGGGGACCGCGACGTCCTCGAGAAAGTTCTTCTCTTTACCGGTGTCGGCTTCTGGCATCAGTGTTGGCTCCTCCGCGCATCATGTCCCGGCCGCGCGCCAGAGGGGACGCACCAAGCCGGCTTCGGACAGCTCGAGCGACCGACGGTACAACTCGCTCCAGGCACCGTAGAGTTCATCGTAGGCCGCAACGGCTTCAGCCTGCGGCTCAACGGTGCGCTCAAAGCGCATGATCTGCTCTGCGGTATCACCCGCGTCGTCATATAGACCGATGCCGACGCCGGCGTAGATAGCCGCGCCGAGGGCCGTCGACTCCTTAACCCCCGGGATCCGCACGGGCAGCGACAGCGTGTCGGCGATGATCTGGGGCCAAAGCGATCCCTTGGCTGCGCCGCCGGTGAGGATCACATCATCGACTGAGAGACCGACTAGCTCCTGCACAATCTCAAGGTGGCCGCGCGAGACGTACGCCGCGCTCTCCTCGATGGCGCGAAAGCATTCCGCACGGCCGCTCCTGGCGGGATCCGAGACATCGAAGCCCAGGAATCCAGGTGATGCGTGCACCCACCGGGTCGCCTGCATGATGTTCGAGAACGTTCCGAACACTCCGTTGGCGCCGGGCGGAACCGTTGCCGCCTTGGCCTCGAGCAGGTCATAGACATCTTTGCCTTCACGTTGCGCTTCGGCGCACTCGAGCTCGCAGAAGGCGTCTCTGAACCAGCGCATTACGATGCCGCAGTAAAAGCCGATTCCTTCAATCATCCAGCGATCGGCAACCGTATGGCAGAGTGTCCGCAGCCTTCCCATCGGATCGATCAACGGCTCGGCCAGTACGAGAGTGTGCTGCCAGAAGCTGCCACCGACGATGGTGAAGCGCCCCGGATTGGTGACCCCGAGTCCCAGCAACGCAAGCTGCGTGTCGGCTCCGCCCGTCACCACCGGCGTTCCGCACCGCAGTCCGGTCTCCTCGCCAGCACTGCTCGTCACCGAGCCGATCACTGTGCCGGACTCGACGACATTCGGAAACACAGACCGATCGAGATCGCAGAGCTCGAGGACTCTGTCCGACCAGTCGCGCTCAGCTAGCTCGAACATGCCAGAACTCGATCCAAGCGAGGGATCCGTGACGAACTCTCCCGAGAGCTTGGTCAGGATCCAGTCGCCCAACATGCCCACATGCGCGATCGACCTGAACACGTCCGGTTGGTGGCGAGCGATCCATAGAAATCGCGCGGGAGCGGTGATCGATACCCAGTCGCCAGAATGCTCATAGATCTCCTGCGCAGCCCCCGAGTGGACCAGCTCGGTTGCCTCCTCGGAAGCCCGCGAATCCGCGTTCGGGCAGGCCCAGATCTCGTGACCGCGCGCGTCGTAGAGGACCATCCCCTCACGCATGCTGCTTGCGCTCACCGCCGTGATCGATGCTGCCCCACCAGGTGCCGCCGAGATCGCCTCGCGGACGCACTCGCAGATGAGTGTCCAGTTATGGTCGGTGTCAAATACCTGCGATCCCTCCACTCCCGATGCACCAGGATGTAAGTACTCACGCTGGCCGATGGCCACCTGTGCGCCCTCAGTGGACAGGAGCACCGCCCGGCAGCTGCCGGTGCCGGCATCGATCGCGAGAAGGAGACCGTCGGTCATGTGGGGCGGGACGCCCTGACAACGTGGGTGAGTGGCTCGTGCGCCGCGAAGCGCTCAATCTCCCCAGCGATCATGAGTGCACCCTGCAAGAGCGTCTCCGATGTCGCACCACCGATGTGGGGGGTCAGCACGACGTTCTCGTGGCGGAACAGCGCCGACCGTCCGTCCCAGGAGCCCTCACGAAACACGTCGAGTGCGGCGCCTGCCAGGTGCCCCGAGGCGAGCGCCGCGCCCAAGGCGTCCTCATCCACAAGGGATTCGCGGGCCGTGTTTATCAGGCAGGAGCCGGGCTTCATCGCCGCCAATGCATGGCGATCGATCAGGTGCACGTTGTCGGCGGTTGCACGCGCATGCAGGGAAACGAAGTCCGAGCGGCTGAGCAACTCGTCGATCGCTTGAACCTGTTCGACGTCGGCCACCGCGACGTAGGGGTCATACACCGACAGCGCCATCCCGAAGGCCGCGGCACGACGTGCGACGCGCTTACCGACGTTCCCATATCCGATGATCCCGAGCCGGTGGTCGCGTAGATCGCTTCCCATGAACCTCCCCCCCACCCAGTTGTCGCTCACGTGTCCGCCCTCGTTAACGAAGCGCATGGCCTTTGGCAACCCGCGCGCGAGCATCACGAGGAACGCGACTGTGAGGTCGGCGACGGCCTCTGCGTTCTTTCCGGGCGTGTTCACCAGCGGCACGCCACGGTCGCTCAGAGCCTCGACGTCGATGTTGACCGGTCCGCCCCGAGCGCAGCAGACCAGTCGCAGTTCGCTAGACGCGTCCAGCAGTTCTTGGGTCACCGGCGCAGCGTGAACGGCGAGCACTTGGACTCCGCCCATCCGTTCGGCGACCTCTGCGGGAGACCCGAGGTACTCGCGCAGCCGCTGCTCAGAGGCTGTCGAGGGAACGAACGGCGCGGGGCCGTTGAGTTCGATGTACTCGATCTGGTGGTGGCCCTCCAGAGTTTCAAATGCCTTCCTGAAGAAGCTGAGAGGCATAAAGGAGTCGCCGACGGCGAGGATCCTCACTTTTCGTACCAACCTATTTCGCTGGAGAGGATGCGCAGGCCAACAGATTATCGTCCGGCTGTGCCCCATCTGACCCTTCAGCCAAGCTGCCTATCCACGTTGCTGTCCGGATTGGCCGCGGCGCCTGTGCTGATCCCGCGCCAGGCTGCTCGGATCGCCCCGCGCAGGGCGAGCGCTGGCAGGCTCAGGTCGCGGTGCTCGTCCGCTTCCGCGGAATCTCGACCCGCACCGCGCTCGGGCTGATCGCCGAGATCGGCGACTTCGCCCGCTTCGGCCACCCGCGCGAGCTGTGCTCGTGGCTTGGGATCGTCCCGTCGGAGTACTCCAGCGGCGAGCAGCGCCACCGCGGGCACATCACCAAGGCCGGGAACACGCACGCTCGCCGGCTGCTGATCGAGACCGCCTGGTCCTACCGCCACACGCCCCGCCGACCCGATCGCGGACCCGGACCGGACGAGCGCGCCTGGCAAGCGCAGGTCCGCTTGCACCAGCGCTACCGCCACCTCACCGACCACGGCAAACGCTCGACCGTCGCGACCGTCGCTGTCGCCCGCGAGCTCGCCGGGTTCCTGTGGGCCGCGATGACCGACCAGCCCCTGACCACCCGCGACCAGCAGGAGGCCGTTGCCGCCTAACGAACCCACGCTGTGCTGGGGTCGAGCGACCGGCGTGTCGTCCCGGAAGACCCTCGATTCATCTATGCGATCCCGACTCGCGACCCTAGCTCGAGGCAACTCACGACCGGACACTGTCCTGCGGTCCCGACCCGCGTATCTCAGAGTGACAGTCGTCGTTGACCTCGCGCCGGTCGCCCGACCCCAGCAACACCCACCACCACCATGACCACCAACAAACAAAATCTCGATCGACCACTTGACACTGGCATCCATCTCAGATGAGTGATTCCACGGCGGTTGCCGTGTTTGTGGCGGTTTGCAAGGAAGCAGGAGCAGCAGGCTCGAAGTCGGCGGTGCTCACAAGCATCGCCGACCCCAGGGGGCCTCGATGGACGCCGACCCCTCGCCAATCGCGTTGCACGGCATCGGCGTCCGAATTTCCGACACGGTGATCGGCGACTCGGAGGCGCCGTCGCCGGCTGGCTGAGAGCCTTGAGTGGCTGATGGGCATCTTTTGCAACGAGCGAGCGGAAGGCTGAGAGCGCGCCCGCGGGAGGAGGGTTGGCGTTCCGGGCGTCAACAACCGCGCGGTCTCCGTCAAGACCCATCTCGCGCGCGTCATCTCCAAGCTCGGCCCGCCTTGGGTAGCCCACGAGATCGATCCAGGCGACCGGGCCTGATGCCGCACGGTGCGCCCATTGCCGCCGGTCCGGTGATGGGCAAACCACCTACCGCAAGGAAAGAAAGCCATGACCAAGACAGCCGCAGCAATGGTGGGCGAGGCCAATGCCCTCATCGAGCATGTCTCCCCGAAGCAGGCCGCGGATGACGTGAGCTCCGGCAAGGCAATGCTCCTCGATGTGCGGGAACCGGTGGAGTGGGAGCAGCACATCAAGGGCGCGGTGCAGGTCCCGAGGGGACTGCTCGAGTTCGTCGCCGATCCCGCCAGCCCGCGACACAACGCCGAGCTCGATCCGGCCCGCCTGGTGATCGTGTACTGCAGGTCGGGCACACGCGCCGCGCTCGCCGGCCTGACGCTCAAGACGCTAGGTTACGAGCACGTCGCCAACCTCGACGGCGGGTTCACCGCCTGGAAAGAAGCCGGCCTGCCAACCGATGAGCACCACGCCGACATCTAGGAGCCGGCCGGCGACACACAAGCAGCTACACGATTGGAGCAAGGCATGACTGACATCAACGTTGATGAGCTCGGGCCGGTGGACTACCTCGTGGTGAGATTCCCGGCTGAGAAGGCGAACTTCTCGGGCGAGATGGCGTCCGAGCTGAAGAAGCTGATCAGCAGCAACACGATCCGGGTGCTTGATCTGGTGATGATCATGAAGGGCGACGACGGCTCGGTGGAGGCCTCTGAGCTGCGCGATGCCGACGACAGTGAGATCGGCGAGTTGCGCGCACTGGAGCGCGACCTCGCGATTCTGCTCGCCGAGGAGGACATCGAGGACATCGGGGCATCACTGGAGCCGGGCAGTGCGGCCGCGGTACTGGTCTGGGAGAACACGTGGGCGGCGCCATTCGGCTCCGCGGTGCGCAGATCGGGAGGTGAGCTTTTGGGCAATGGCCGGATCCCGACCCAAGCGCTCATCGCCGCGGTCGAAGCGGACCGCCAAGCCGGAACGAAAGGAGCATAACGATGGGACTGTTCAAAGACAGAGGCGATCGACCCGGCCTGCTCGGCGGGCGCGAGCGGCGTGGTGACCGCCGCGACGACCGTGGCGACCGCCGCGATGACCGCCAGGACGACCGGGGTGACCGCCGCGATGACCGCCAAGATGACCGGGGTGACCGGCGTCGCGGACCCGGGCTGTTGCGGCGATAGCTCGATGCATCGTCCGACCTCGAAACCGACGGCCCCCTCGACGCTGTCATGCGCGACGCGAGTCCATGGATGGGTGACGCGATGAATCGGCAGTTGGCTGCGGTCGCGTCGCTTGTTCTGTTGGCGGCGTCTGTCGTGTTGGCGGTCGTCGTCGCCGTCCAGAGATTCCCGCGCGGCCTGACCGTGCTCGCGTGCGTTGTGCTCGCCTTGTTAGCCGCGTGGTGGGCGTTGATGCATCGAGGCGCTGCGCGAATCGCCGCCGCCGTCGCTGCCGGCGTGCTGCTCGCCGGCGCGGTCGTGCTGATTGCGCTCGAGGGCCACGTGCTCGAGGATCTACTGATCCTGGCGGGGCTGGTGCTGTCGGTCGCGGCCGCACGTAGGGTGTTCATCGTCCACGCGAGGCTCCCGGCCGCGGCTGCGCCGAAGCGAGCGGTGTTGTTCTATAACCCGAAATCGGGCGGCGGGAAGGCGGAGCGCTTCGAGGTCGCGCGCGAGGCGCGCGCGCGCGGCGTGGAGCCGATCGAGCTGCACCTCGGCGATGACCTCGCGACACTGGTGCGCGACGCCGTTGAGAGCGGCGCGGACGCCGTCGGCGTGGCGGGCGGCGACGGCACGCAGGCGATCGTCGCCGCGATCGCCTCCGAACAGGGACTCCCGTACGTGTGCGTGCCGGCCGGGACGCGCAACCACTTCGCGCTCGATCTCGGCGTCGACCGCGACGACGTCGTCGGCGCTCTCGACGCGTTCACCAGCGGGGGCGAGCGGCTCGTCGACCTCGCCGAGGTCAACGGCCGCGTATTCGTCAACAACGTATCGCTCGGCGTCTACGCCGAAGCCGTCCAGCGCGAGGGCTACCGCGACGCCAAGCTGCGAACGATCGCCGAGACGATGCCGACGGTGCTCGGCCCGGGCGGCGACGCGCTCGATCTGCGCTTCAGCGGCGCCGACGGCCGCGAGCAGAAGACCAGCGCGGTCGTGCTCGTCTCCAACAACCCGTACCGACTCGGCCGTGCGATCGCGTCCGGCACGCGGCCGCGCCTGGACGGCGGCGTGCTCGGCATCACGGTCATTGGAGCAGGCGCGGCCAGGGATGGCGCAAAGCGCGTGCAGCAGTGGTCCGCGGCATCGTTCGAGGTCGGCTCCGACGGGCCAGTCGCGGCCGGCATCGACGGCGAAGCGCTCAAGCTCGACCCGCCGTTGCGCTTCCGTATCAGGCCACAGGCGCTGCGCGTGCGGATCGCCCCGCAACATCCGGGCGCCTCCCCGTCGGCCACATTGCCGGAAAGCCCGTGGGACGCGATCCGCGCTGTAAGCCACATCGCCACACACGGTTCCTCCTAGCGCCACCGCGCTTCAGCGACCCGGCTCTTGACGTGATTCAAGCGAACCGGAACCCACTGTGCCGGACGCATCAGCCGGGCAGCCGTGCGCGGGTCTCTCGCCCATGAAACGGGCCGGTGTGCTCAAGCGATCTGACGGCTGGCAGGCGCGTCATGCCGCGGTCGCTATCCCCGTCGCGGTGGTCAAAGAAGTTCATCGAGGATGACGCTGCGGGGCTGGGGTTCAGGTGGGCTACTGGGGGTTCTTCTCCATTTTCTCGCTGCTGCTGGCGTTCGTCTCGCTTCTTGGTTTCGCATTCCGAAGCGATCCCTCCTTCCAGAAGCAGGTTTCTCGACTCAACGTTACGGCTGATGCCCGTGATCGGTCCGCAGATCAGCGGTCACGTCGGCTCTCTCTCGGGCAGCAGCGTGGCACTCGCGGTCGCGCTGGCGGGTGCAGTGTGGACCGGACTCGGCGTCACGCTTGCCATGGGCAACGCGCTCGATCACCTCTGGGCGGTCCCACGGCCGGATCGACACGGGTTTATGGAATCGAGGTTGCGGGGCCTGTTGGTGCTTCTCTCGCTTGGCGTCATCACGGTCGCTGCGACCGCGGCTGTCGGACTTACGGCTGCAGGCGCGATCACACCAGCGATCCCAAAGCTGCTGGGCATCACCGCGGCGGCCGGGATCGACCTTCTCGTGTTCGTCGAGTCGTTCCCGGCTGCTCACGACGGCCGCCGTGACGATCCCCGAGGTCCTGCCAGGAGCCGTGCTCGCCACGGCCGTTTGGCTGCGGCTGCAGGCGCTCGGCGGTGTCTACATCACTCAGGTACTGCAGGGGAGCAGCCAGACCTACGGCGGGTTTGCCGCTGTCGTCGGGATGCTTGCCTGGCTGCTGATTGCCGCCGAGATCACCCTGATGGCTGCCGAAGTCAATATCGTGCTGGCCCGGAAGCTGTGGCCGCGTTCGCTCTCCGGGGATCTCCGGCCGGCGGAGTTCGCCGGGAGGGAGAACCTGGCGGCGTGGTACGCGCACCTGGAGATCGAGTCCGTGCTCGCGGAGCGGGCGGCGCAGTTCAAGCCGACGACGGTCAAGCGGGCCGAGAAGCAGCTTGCAAAAGCGCGCACCCGCGACAGCATGACCGCGTTCTCGAAGCTGACACGCGTGGTCGACGGGCAGGTGCAGATCGTCGATCAATCGCCGCTGATCGTGCCGCTCTCGCAGCTCGCGCCGGGGGGAGAGCGCGACCAGCTGCTGGAGACCCTGCGAGCGCTCGTACGGCGTTACCGCGACTCGCTTGAGCCTGACCGACGGGTGCTGCTTGAGCAGTTTCATCTGACCGATTTCGCGCGCAAGGTGGTCCGGGTCGGGAGCGTCGGCACGCGAGCGTGGATCGCGCTGCTGGTCGGCCGCGACGGCGATGACCCGCTGTTCCTGCAGCTGAAGGAGGCCGAGGCATCGGTGCTGGAAGAGTTCCTTGGTCCGAGCAAGTTCAAGAACCACGGCCTGCGCGTAGTGACCGGCCAGCGGCTGATGCAGGCCACCAGCGACATCTTCCTCGGCTGGCTGCACGTCGACTCCTCACCGGTCGACGGGCAGCCCCGTGACTTCTACGGCCGCCAGCTCAAAGACTGGAAGGGCTCGGCCGAGATCGACCAGATGGACCCTGAGGGCATGGCGATCTACGGGAAGCTGTGCGGCTGGACGCTCGCCCGCGCACATGCGCGCACCGGCGACCGGATCGCGATCGGCTCCTACCTCGGCAACGGCCCGAAGTTCGACCGCGCGATCCTCGAGTTCTCCACTGCGTACGCAGAGCAGAACGAGCGCGACTACCAGCGGCTCATCGAAGCGGTCAACTCCGGACGGATCATCGCGCAAACCGGGCTATGACCTCAATGCAGCACGATGAGTAGGCGCGGACTGTCGGCATGTGATGCTCGACGTTCATCCGGAGGCTGCAGGCCGCACAATTGGGAGTGTCCGTCCCGCGCCCTGCCACATCCCCCTCTCGCCGGGTCGTCCTCGCTCAGCGCTCCGCCGCGAGGGCATCAGTCCGCGACATCAATCTGGAACGGCTGCTCACAAACGCCGCAGAGGTTCCGCCCCCAAGCGTCCGCTTGTGCAACGGCTGGGTGAGACGCTCGCCGCGGTCGGCGCGGGCGTCGTCGACTGGTTAGATCTCGGCCGGTGGCCGCGAGATCTTGGGCCAGGCTTAGTCCTTGTGCCCGGCGGGCCCGCGCACGCTGATGAAAATGGTGGATGATTCGGCGGCAGACATGTCGAGTGTTCTGCTCGTAAGGAACCGCGGCACCATGCCGCGGTCCATCGCCGAGACCGCTGCGTGGCGTCGAGACCAGCAGTCTCCAGGCCGGCCTGCTTGCACGATCCGAGCAAGCAACCTGGTCGGAGCACAAACTGGGATCCGATCACCTGTGATCCGATCACGAGCGCGCTCCCTCTTGGGAACGGCGGCACAACCCTTGCCGTCGTCATCGCCGCTGCCGCTGTCGATCGCGGCGCGGTGCACGGCATGCAAGGCAGCGCTGCCCGTTCTCGACGAAGGCGGTCACTCCGCCAGCCCTGCCGATCTGCCCAGATCGGGACTCACAGTCGAAGGCCACGCGCTGCCGCAATCGGACAGAGGGAGCCACGCATGCGCGTCTGCCCTGGAGACCCGCGCGACAGCGAAGGCAGGTCTCGATCGGCCCTTCGCGAGTGTCGCGCTTATCGCCGAGGCTGTCGCGTAAACCCTCGCAAATCGACCTCTCCGCGAGTGGTGGGACGACTCAGCGAAATATCGGCTTGATTGAGGCCGCTGTCCCATCAGATGGAGACCTGCGTGACCTCTGGCATGGTGGTATCCCACGACCAATTGATGGACCTCCGTCTGGAGTGGTTTGTGCGACAGCCACCGCCACAAGCGCGCACGCTGCGTATCTCAGACGGACCGACCGCTGCTCGGCAGCGCAAACTCAAGGTCGGGCAGCTGCAAGCACCAAAGGAGTCACGACCGCGTCGACACCTGCGCTGCCGCTCCAGGCGTCAAGCAGCCACGCTCGGGCCGGCTCGCGACGGCTGACTTAGACCTGCCTTCGTTGCCGCACGAGCATCTCGTCGGCGACTCCACGGGCCCCGCTCAGCGCGGAAAGCGATATCACGCTGGCGATCGCTTTTGCCTCCGAGACGGCGCCGTGGCGCGCGATCCCTCTGGCGACGAAGGGGCGTCTCGATCGGGCCCGATCCGCGTCGTGTCGCGATCGGAATCGCCCACGCGCATGTACTGGCCGCTGCCGAGTCGGCGCGGACGCTCGCTACAACGCGCCGCCCTGCCTTGGGAGAGCCTTTCTGAGCAAGGCTCGTTGCTCTGCCGGTGTGCCCGGAGCCCAGCCGGCGGGGACGCGACGCCAAGGCAGCTCCCCGGCCACGCCCCGGATGAAGAACTCAGGCGGCGAGCACCGGCCCCAACCGCTGCTCCAAAGCCGCCCGAGGCAGCGCGCCGACAACCCGGTCGACCTCTTTCCCATCCCGGATCACGACGAGCAACGGGATCGACTGCGCGCCAAACCTGCTCGCGAGTCCGGGATACGCATCGACGTCGACCTTGACGACCTTGAGGTGCCCCGCGTGACGCTTGGCCAGGTCCTCGAGCACCGGCGAGATCATCCGACACGGCCCACACCACGCCGCCCAGAAATCCACCACCACAGGCACCGACGCGGTCGTCTCGGCCGTGAACGTGTTCGTCTCGGCGTCGACGACCCATGGCAGCGTGGACTTGCACCGCGGGCATCGCGGGACTCCCTGAGCGATCGGACCGACACGATTGCGCGCATTGCAGGTCGGGCAGCCGATGATCGCCATGACGACAGGGTAGAGCCGGCCGGAGCCTCGGTGGCCTGGCTCTCCGTCATCCGCTTGAACGCGCGTCTGGCCCCATCCCCGCCGCGACGCGAAGGACGTGCGTCAACCGGTCGATGGACACTACAAGGACACCGTGCTCGACCCGCTCAACGCCGCGCGCACGAACAAGGCACATGACGGCAAGGGCGCCATCGCGTACCCATCTTCGCCAGCGTCGCGACAGCCACACCGCCTGCTCGCGCACCCGCGCGAGATGGTCCTCGTCGTAAGTCCTCGTCTTCGTCTCGATCGCGATAGCGATCCCGGTCGGCGCGCTCGCCACGGAGTCGACCTCCCCTCGCCCCGCCATGAGAGAGAGTGGCGCAGCCGCCGGCCCTCCGCGTGCAGCGGTGCGAGCGCACGCTGCACGGCGTCCTCGGAGCGAGCTCCGATGTGGCTGCGCCGCGCCAGCGAGAGCCAGTGGCGCGCGTACATGCCCAGCCCGCTCGCGCCGAGGACCAGTACCGCGGCCCGGAGTCCGGCGCCGACGCTGGTGGCCCCGAGACCGAGCAGCGCGAGCCCCGCGGCGCAGACGGCCGCCTTGCCGGCATGCGAGAGGCGTCGGTGCTGCTGGCGGCGCGCGTAGTTCACACGGCGCTCCTGCAGAGAAGCTGGAGTTGAGCCACGCGCCGATCGTCCCACTTTCCAAGAACGACACCGTGGCCCCGAAGCCGGGGCGCCGGGGGGCGAGTCGTCGCGCGCCGACCGGCGACGACCGGTTCACGACGTGTGAATAGTCCCCTGAGGGCATCCGCGGGACTAAACCGCGCCGATTTCTCCGCAAATAGGCCGAATTTGGACTTGGCGCTTCTGGTGCGGCTTCACACCGATTTACAGGAGTTTCCTTGTCAGTTCATCCCATTGCAGTATCGCTTCACACGCGAGAGGTCGGTGGTTCGAAACCACCCGTGCCCATTCGGAAAGGCCCTGGAAATCCGGGGCTTGTCGCGTGTGATGAGGGAGGTTGAGGTCATCCTCGGGGGGTCGATGGTGCGTGTGTGGACCACGCGGTAGTCTGGCGGACCGCCTGGGGGCTTACTTCGCCCGTTCGGCGGTTGGGGGGACATCTTCTCGCGAGCCTCGGCTGGAACGCCGAGCTCGCCGACATCGGTCCTCGCGAGCAGCTCCTCGAAGGCACGCTTCACCTGCGGCCGGCTGACCCGCTTCTGCACGTGGGCGTAGATCTCGAGCGTCGTCCTCGAGTCCTCATGCCCGACCTGGTCCATCATGTGGTGCAGCGGAGCACACACCTCCAGGATCAGGCTGATGTAGGTCGTTCCCACCTCCCCGCCGGAGCGTCCACCGAGACGAGAGGGGACCCTCACCCGTGGCATTGAGAGGCCCGGATTGGCGCTTGGCCTCAACCGGTCAGTGCACCACCCCTGACGTTGCGCATCGTCTCATCCCACCCCGGGCGCTGTCGAGCGAAGGCCGTAGGCCGAAGCGAGATCAGCGCCCGGGGGCGCCTGTGTGGAGCCCGTCGATCAGTTCGGTGAGTTTCTCGGCGGGGGTTCGGAAGCCGAGCGTCTGGCGGGGCCGGTCGTTGAGCTTGCGGGCGACCTCGTCGAGCTCTGCCTGGGTCACCCCGGCGAGGCTCTTGCCTTTCGGGAAGTACTGGCGCAGGAGGCCATTCGTGTTCTCGTTCGACCCTCGCTGCCAGGGACTTCGGGGATCGCAGAAGTAGACCTCGACGCCGGTCTCGACGCTGAATCGCCGGTGCGCTGCCATCTCCTTGCCCTGGTCCCAGGTCAGCGAGCGGCGAAGCTGGACGGGCAGCGTCGCGATGCTCGCCCTGAGCGCCTCGCAGACCGGCTCGGCGTTGGTTCCATCGGGCAGCGCGACGAGCTGGCAATAGCGGGTCTGGCGCTCGACCAGGGTCGCGATCGCCGAGTCACGGGTTCCCATCAGCAAGTCGCCCTCCCAGTGCCCCGGGAACGGCCCGGTCGAAGACCTCCGGCGGACGCTCGGCGATCATCACCATCCCGGCGATCCGGCCGGGGCCCTGGCCGCGGTTCGAGTGGGCCCGGGCGAAGCGCTTCTGACGCCCGGTTCGCAGATGCCGGGTGAGCTCGCGCGCAGCGACCCACGCGCCTGGACGTACAGCGCGCGGTAGCTCGTCTCGTGCGAGACCTGCATCTCGTCATTGTCGGGGTGTGAGAGTCGCAGCCAGCCCGAGATCTGTTGCGGGGAGTGATCCTGCCCTAGCCGCTCGATGACAAGCTCACGCAGCACGGGACAGAGCTCGAGCTTCGTTGGTCGCGGGCGTCGCGCCCGCTCCCACGCCGCCCGCTCGCCCGCGTGGGCGCGATAGCGCCCACGGCCGCCGCAACGGTTGATCTCGCGGGAGATCGTGGTGTGCGAGCGACCCAGGACACGACCGATCACGCGGGCGGAATCTCCTCGGGCTATTCCGCGCGAGATCTCCTCACGCTCAGCCGAGGGTCAGGCAACACTCAGCCCGACGACGGGACCTCGGCCGGATCCCTCCCATCCTCTGCAGGTACTTGCTCACCGTCCGCTTCGGCATACCGAGCCGGCGACTGATCTCGGCCTCGCTCACCCCCTCCGCGCGTAGCACCCAGATCGCGTCCTTCACAGCCTCGGTCAGATAGTGACCCCTCGGCATCTCCGCACCTCACCTCGTTGCTCAGCGAATCGCTGACTCTCTCGAGTGGTGCGGCGACAGCCTGAGACCGCCCGATAGAGCGCGAGCACCGGCAAAGCGGAGCCGGTGGCGTCAAAGCGGCCCGGGGCTGCTGGCAGCGGCGTCGGTGGTCCTCTTACTTCTTGAGCGATTCGAACCCGACGCCTATCTCGGTCCCATCGGGCTGGAAGCTTCGTATGCCCGCGACGGACATTCCGATGAGTTCGCAACCGTCCGGACCGGCAGCGACGGGCGTGTGAACAGTGTCCGGCGGGATGATCAGCGTGTCTCCCTCGCCCAAGGTGACTTCCTCCTCGCTGACGCGAAGCGTGAAGGAGCCTCGGAGCATGACGATGACGTCTTCGTGGTCGTGCTTGTGGACGTAGGGCTCGCACGGACCGGGGTCCTTAGTCGTCCGGCCCATGAGGATCTCGTTTGAGCCGAGCTTTGGTGCGCTGTGCCGCACGTGACGGCCCTGAACGTTCTCAGTCCGAGGTGCATCGGCGAAGCGGATCACGGGCATTTGGGTCTCCCCCTAGACATCCTCAAGTTAGTCAAGCGACCGCCCCCCGCCGATGCTCGGCATCTTGCCGCGCACCCCGTGGCAGGCGACCCGCGCTCACATCCACCAGGAGCTTGTTGCCGCGGGCTTCGAAGACGTTCGCCCGCGTGACCTCGCCGTGCTGCAATGGCCGGGCCCCGACGGGATGCGCGCGATCGACATCGCGGCCAACGGCCACATGAGCAAGCAGGCCGTCAAACCCTTGATCGACCATCTCGGGGCGCGCGGCTACCTCGAACGTGTCCGCGACCTCGAGGACCACCGTGCGCAACGCATCCACACGACGCCGCGCGGGAAACAACTGCTCGCAGCTGCAGGCGCGATCATCACCGACATCGAAGACGAGATCGCCGGCCGACTCGGAACCGACAAGCACGCCCAGCTCCGCACGATCCTCGACGAGCTCGCGGTTATCACCGCTCGACTCGGAACGGGCCAGTCCGCGCCCCACGCCTCGAGCTGATGCCAGCAAAGCACGCGCCCGGCGACGCCCGGTGGTAATCGGACTACTAGGATTGAGTTAGACGAGTTTGAGCTTTCTGCTCCAGCGCGAGATTTTTTGGGTCTTGCCGCGGAGGGTGATTCTGCCGGTTCCTAGTCCGGTCGCTTTCCCTGTGTGGAACCTCTTGCCGCGCTTGACGGTGAGGAGGAGATGCCATTGCCGTGCCTTGCCGGTACAGCTGTGCTCGCTCCACGTGCCGGTGGCAGTGTTCCTCCCTTGCTGGATGGTGATCGTCAGAAACAGCTTTTGTCCGCGTTTGCAGACGGTTGCGGGTCCGCTCGCGCGCACCTTCCGGCCGCCCGCTAGCAGCTTTGCTGTGGGGTTGAATGCCCCGCCGCCGGTCGTCACGAACGTCCGGTCCGCACCGACGAACCTTCCGAAGTCCGTCGACGCCACCGCGCGGTAGTGGATCGTCGTCCCAGCCGGAAGACCGCTCAGCGTTGCCGTGAAGGTATCCGTGTGCGTGTCCGGCGGTGTCTTCTGCGCGGTGGTCGTCCTTCCGTAGGCGGTCGTCGTGCCGAACTGGAACGAGACTGCGACGGAGGCGCCGAGGGGGTTTACGGAGCCCTGGACGCTGGCCGACGAGGCGGTAACGCTGGACGCGTTGCCCGTGAGCACCGTGCCCGGCTGGTAGGCCCCCGCGAACAGACCGAGCGGGCTGGTCCCGTTCGTGAACAGGAAGAACGGCGTTCCCAGCGCTCCGCCCTGGCAGGACGCGCCATCGGAGTTGAACGGATTTGCCGTGCATGACGAGGAGATCGGCTCCCTCACATCGGCCTGCGCTGTCGGCGTCAATGGCACGTTGGATGCATCGAGAACGAACGTTGGGTTACTCGGAGTGATGAAGTGGCCGACGAATCCCATGACCACCCCGCCGACGTTCGCTCTCCAGGACACGTACGGCGTGTTGCCCGAGAAGGTGATGTCAGGGCGGGTGTCGCCGTTGGTGCTCGAGATCGGAGCGCCGTTATTGGCGATCTGGAAATGGGCGCTGCTGCCCGCGCCCACGAGGCGCGAAACGAAGATATGGTTGACCCCCGACACATTCTCGTCCCAGGCGACCCACGGCACGGTCGGGTTACCGGGTGTCATCGTCCCAGCAGCGACCTGTGGGTCCTCCGCGTCCTTGGTCGGGTCGTGGTTCAGCGAGCATTGCTGCTCGCTGGTCCCGGAACTCGCACAGGTTCCAAACCCGTTCGAGCTACTCGTATCAAGCGGCGCGCTCAGCTGATTTCCGACCACTACCCAGTGAAAGCCGCCATTCGCGGCGACGCCGTCGCTGACGCCCTTGGCCGCGAACACCAGCTCGTTGTTGCGCAGGCCGCCACCGAGTGAGGTGTTGTCCTTCTCGTACCAGACGACCCATGGCACGCTGTCGCGGGCGCCGGTGAACGCGATGTCCGGTTCGATTCCGTTGCGCGTGGGGTCGACATTCAGGCTCGGATCCGCGCCTCCGGGACCGACCCGCGCGATGCCGGTCTGCTGCCAGCAGAAACCACCGATCGCGGGCACGTGACCAGCCACCGCAACGCCCGCCGGCTTGACGCCGTCGCAGTTCGTCGACCCAGGCCCGATCGGCCGTTCGACAAAGATCTGATCGCGGCCGCTTGTGGGAAGAGTCGTGGTCTCCTGCCAGGTGACCCACGGTCCGGGCTTCGTCGGGTCGACCGCGGAACCACCCGCCACGGACGGGTTCTCCGCGTCCTGGTCGGTGTGGATGTTCAACGACGGAACCTCCACGCTGCCCCCGCCCGTTCCCCGGTTCTGCCCGGCGAAGATCCACTTGTTCTGGTTCGCGTCGCCCGTGTTATCGAACCGGCTGGCGAAGACGTTGTTGTTGGCGAAGCCCGTCCCCGTCGTGTTCTCATACCACGTTGCCCACGGCACAGTCCGGCCCGCGCCCGCGAAATCGATCGACGGCACCTCGCCATCCTGACCCTGATCGAAGTTGAGCGACCCGCGGAACTGCGGGCTCGCACTGGAGCGGCCCCCGACCGTACCGATCCCGCGCGTTGTCCACGCGCCAGCGGCGAACGAGCGGGAGAAGATCTGATCGTGCGATCCGGTCGCCTCTCGCTGCTGGAAGATCGCCCAAGGCACAGCCGGTTTGCCAGCGACCAACGCGCCACCGACCACATCAGCATTCGTCGGATCACCGCCGCTGACACTGATGGCCTTATTGATCCCGGCCGCGAGATCATCGTTCACCTGCCCTCCAGGAGGCAACGCCTGAAACCCAAAAGCCGATCCGCCACTCACGAGCAACGTAACGACGCCAACGAGGCCCACGCGTCTGAGCACCCTCCGCCGCCTGCTTTCCGTGGCGGTCACGATGCGATCCCCAATCGCGCGTGGCGCTCCATCCTTCGAGCCGCCTCCGAGCCGACTGGATGATTTCAGCGACGTCATCTCTGCTTCGCCTCCTCATGCGCCGCGGCATAGCTCCCGCTCGACCGCGCCCGAGATCGTGGCCGGATGCCAGGTAATTCCCAGCCACGCGACGCTAACCGCCACCCACGTGCCTGTCAAGGCCGCCGCGCAGCCCGCCGGAGAGACAGCGACGCGGGAGCTGATCGACGCCGACCTCAGCCCGGATATTCAACATTGGCCCGGGGGGTCGAGATCCATCTCGCCCCCCCGAGAGTCAGGGAAATGGGGGCTAATCCCCTGACCACTTGGGACGAGTCCTCGTCCCAAGTCATGCGGAAACCGACCTATGCCAGACCCCAGGCCCGTGAGGGGCGAGAAGCCATGACTACGAAACTTACCATCGATGCGCCATTCTGGCGAATCTTCGACAGGCCCCGTGCTCCTGGGCTGGAGCTGCTGCGAGTGGCTGATCGGCGGGGTTCCGTCGGGGTGCAGGTGGTTGGACCAACCTTTCGACCCGCACTTGCGTTGATATATGTGGGGGCAACGATAGCGAGACTTAGGCAGAGTTCGAGTACTCGCGTTTCCGAGTCGTGCCATGACGGTCGTGGGGGCGCGGGCGTCCTGAGGGGGCACAGATTCCCTCAGGACGCCGGCTGACCGATCGGTAGGGCATCGAGCCGAGCGCGGTTGGCGCCGCGCTCTGAGGCACGGCAGGCAGAGCTCCCACAGCTTTGGCCAAGCAACTGGGCTGGACTATCGACGGCATGTGGAGCAAACTGCACATATGGGGGTGTCCCTAGCACTCGTTGGCGCCCGCCGAGTGGCGGATCGCGAGTCTGTCATCAGCCAGACTGACGATTCCCTCGTGGCTCGTGTGCGTGCCGGCGACGACGCCGCTTTTGAGCAGATTTACGATCGATACGCCCATGGAATGCTGGCGTTCTGCCTACACATGCTCGGAAGCCGCGAGGCGGCCGAGGACGCGCTGCAACTCACGTTTGTCTCTGCGTATCGGGCGTTGCGTGGCGGGGAGAGCAGCATCTCGCTGCGGCCGTGGCTATACACGATCGCTCGCAATCGGTGCTTGTCCGAGTTGCGGACCCGCCACGATGCGGTCGATCTCGACGGGATCGCGGTGGATCGACCGTTCTTGGACGGCCTGACAGACCAAGTCCAGCGGCGGGAGGATCTCCGGGAGATGCTGCAGGACATGCAGCGGTTGCCGGCTGACCAGCGTGCCGCGCTTGTGCTCTTCGAGCTCGGCGATCACTCGCACAAGGAAATCGCTGCCGTGCTTGGCGTTCGCGTGGAGAAGGTGAAGGCGCTGATCTTTCAGGCGCGGGAGGCGCTCGTGCGCAGTCGGCAGGCTCGGAATCGTCCGTGTGCGGAGATCCGCGAGCGGCTGTCAACGTTGCACGGCAGGGTTCTGCCCCGAAGCATGACCCGCGCCCACATCGATCGCTGCCCGAGTTGCGCATTGTTTGAGCATGAGCTCCGCCGTCAGCGGGCCGCCCTCGCGCTGATTCTGCCGGTGGCGCTCACCGGCGAGCTCAAGAGCGCAGTGCTGGGCTCGGCGCTGCGCGGTGGTGGTGTGGCCGCGCTCGGCGCTGGTACGTGTGGCGGCGGTGCGGTCGGCGCTGGTACGTGTGGCAGCGGTGCGGTCGGCGCAGGTGCGTGTGGCGGCGGTGCGGTCGGCGCAGGTGCGTGTGGCGGCGGTGCGGTCGTCGCGGGTGGCGGCGGTGCGGTCGTCGCGGGTGGCGGCGGTGCGGTCGTCGCGGGTGGCGGCGGTGCGGTCCTCGCGGGTGGCGTGACCGCCGCCAGCGGGGGCGGCGCTGGCGTAGTCGCCGCTAGTGCCGGAGCAGCGGGCAGCCTCGCTGGCGCTGGCGCCGGGGCGGCCAGCACCGCTGTGGTCGTTGGTGCCCCGGTTGCGGCGGCCGCCACCGGGCTCACGGCCGTCGCTGAGTACGCTGCCTCCGTTGGGGTCGGCGGGCTGGGTGTAACGGGGGTCGTCGCAAAGATCCTTACCGCTGCGGCGATTGCGACCGGGGCGGCTGGCGCAAGCCATGTCAGCAGCCTGGGACTCCGCCCCGTTCCAGTGCCGGCCACTTCCCTGCAGATCCCGACTACGTCCGCCAGCACCGCCACCGCGACGCCCCCGACGACCTCGGCCAGCACCGCCACCGCGACGCCCCCAGCAGCCGCCCCGACCTCGACCAGCACCGCCACCGCGACGCCCCCAGCGGCCGCCCCGACCTCGACCAGCACCGCCACCGCGACGCCCCCAGCAGCCGATCCGAGCCCCACCAACGCTGCCACCGCGACGCCCCCAGCGGCCGCCCCGACCTCGACCAGCACCGCCACCGCGACGCCCCCAGCGGCCGCCCCGACCTCGACCAGCACCGCCACCGCGACGCCCCCAGCGGCCGCCCCGACCTCGACCAGCACCGCCACCGCGACGCCCCCAGCGGCCGCCCCGACCTCGACCAGCACCGCCACCGCGACGCCCCCAGCGGCCGCCCCGACCTCGACCAGCACCGCCACCGCGACGCCCCCAGCGGCCGCCCCGACCTCGACCAACGCTGCCACCGCCACGCCCAACGACGTCGGCATTGACAGCCCCCCGATCAGCGAGCCCGCAGCCACCGACCCCGCTCCGGATCCGACGAGTGCTCCAGTGACGGTCGACGCGATGACCACCACCGCGGCGCGCGGAGGCTGAGCGACCGACGCGATCACCGCTCCGGTCCCGGACAGGCCAAAGGCGCCCGTCCCGGCTTCCATGATTGCCGTGTCCCGATCAGCGCTGTGGTCGAGGCAGCTGTGTTATCCCCCGCCCGACCAAGTCCGTCAGAAGCAGCCACCGCCCAGATAGGCGATCGCTCGATCGCCCGCGAGCAGGCGCCTCCGAGGCTTCGGCGCAGACTCGTACAACGCCGCCTGCGACCGGTCGACTCTCGCTCGGAAGCCAGCCGCGATGCGTCGTTAGCGCAAATCGGAAGTGATCGTTGGCGCGGTCCTGAGCATGCTTGGGAGGAGGTGTTCGGTCCGTTGGTGCCGTGGGCACAGCGTGTCGAGCCGGCCGACCCAGTACCTCCGGCCTGGCACGACAGGGTGGCGTTCCTGCCCGAGCTGCGGTTCCGGCAGACGATGCTCGGCGACCAGCATCAGATTCAGATGCCGATCAACGACGACGGTGGGCGTTTCATCGGCGTGCTGTACCTCTATCGCGGAACCATTCGCGAGAGCCTCCTACAGCGCCTCAGTCGCGGCGATCAGAGGCTGTTCGAGCGGATGGAGCGCGTCAGCGAACCGCGCAGGCGGCCGGCGGGCATCCTGTTTGCGGACCTCGAAGCGTCAGGCGACCTGTCACGCCGCGTTTCCTCGCGCGGGTACTTCGGTCTGATCCGTGATCTCACGGACCTCATCGACTCGTCGGTCATCGCGCGCGAGGGATCGTCGGCAAGCACGCCGGGGACGGCGGATCGGCACTCTTCCTCGCCAGCGACTTCGACGGCTCGGAGTCCGCAGCCGCGCGAGCAACCATAGCGGCGGCCCGCGCCATCCGCGACGGAGCCGCCCGACTTGGACCCGATGGCGTCTTGGTCAAGCTGAACATTGGCGTGCACTGGGGCGCCACGCTGACGATCGGCCAGGTCGCCACCGGCGGACGCCTCGAGGTCACCGCGTTGGGCGACGAGATGAACGAGGGCGCACGGATCGAGGCAGCCGCCAGGGACGGCGCGATCCTCGCATCCAAGGACGTGATCGAACGCCTCGACCCAGCCGACGCACGGGCGACCGGCATCGACCCCGAGGCCATCGCCTACACCCCTCTCGTTGAACTCGACGGCGCCAGCGCCAAGGCGATCCGCGACGCCGGAGCCATCCCCCTCACAGCGATCTGACCAACGACTCGAATACCCCGCTGTCGTCTTCCAAGTGGCGACGTCGAAGTGCTCCACGCCCTTGTCCCTTCGAGCCCGGGGGGCGCAGTCGCGGGGCCTATACTCGCGAGCTTGATGCCAGGCCGCCTGCGAACGCCGGAGATCGGCGCGGGTCGCTGTGTTGCGCTGCTCGCCGTGGGGTGCGCGGTATGGGTCGCGGCCGCGCTCGCGCACGCGGCGGTTTCCCCGCTCGCCCGCCAGCAGAGTTGCGCATCGCTGGGCGGTGGCACGGCCGGGGCCCGGGAGACGTGGGTTGACACCGCCCGGGACCGCGGTAACGGGCTGCGGCCAGGGGACCGGACCGACGCGCCGAGGGGCTTGCCGCCACTGGTCTTTTTGCGCACGCCGTCGCAGACGTTCAATCGTCGCTATGACTTCGTCGTCAGCCGCGGGCGGATCTGGTTTAAGTCAAACGCCGAAGTGACGGGGATCCGCCAGCCGTGGAAAGCGCTGCCGCTGCCGGCCTGCTTCGACGGTCAGGTGGCCTCGATCTCCGCCGACGACGACGAGATGATCGCGCTCGACCGCCAGCGGCACGTGTACACGATGGACTATGTGCTGCGCGAACCCCGGTACTTCAACTGGACCCGGCGCTGGACGAACATCTGGCGCGGGCCGGGCCGCCAGCTTCCGCGCGGCATCATCGCCTGGTCGTGGTCGGTGATCTCGCCACGCGAGGACCGGTTCTGGGTCGACACCGCCGGCAACCGCCAGCCCGTCGGCGCCGACAAGGTCTCCCACATCTGGATGCTCAACGGTGGCGGCCAACGCCTCACCTACAACGATCCTTGGCTCGCGGCCGACATGAGCTACGAGATGTGCGGCCCCCACCGCGGCCGCCTGCGCGCCGTGAACCTCTCGGCCAGCGGCTCGACGATATTCATCATCGACCGCTTCGGCGACATGTACACGCGGCTCTACGACTTCGACATCGCCGGCAACGACCCCGCCTTCTTCCGCTACAGCTACGACAACCAGCGCCGCGTACGCAAGCCGGCGATCCAGCTCCCCTCGCCAGCGTGGGTCCAGCAACCGAAGATCCCCGGCCGCATCACCAGCGCGATCAGCATCGAGAAGATCAGCGTCGGAGCCATACACCGGATCCTGCGCGTCGAAGGACTCAACGCGCGCGGACACACCGGCTTCTGGCAGAAGGACATCACGCAACGCAACAGCCAGGCATGGCGCTTTCACCGCACCGACCAGCCGCTCCAAGGGCACCTGCTCGACAACCGCCGCCGCGACAACTCTGACAAGACCCTCGGCCCGGGCGAGGACCGAGCCTACGCCCGCGCCCCACAGGGCGGCGACTGGACGGGCGAGATCCCCAACTTCAACGCCTACTGCACACCCGCACCGCTGCGCATCCGGTTTTCCTCGGGCGAGCATCTCGACCTCATCCTCCACACCCTCGACAGCATCCGCCTGACCCCCCGGGCCCGCGGACTCGACAACAACCCACGCGCGATGCAAGGCACGATCGAGGTGCCACCGGCCACGCTGGCCAAGCTCCACACCCTCCCGACCAGCGCCCGCAACTTCATCAACACCTACCTCCACGACGCGCGTTTCACCGCCACACCCGTCCACGCCACCCGCGGTGCGCTCGTCTTCCCCGACCTCGGCTGGACGTTCACCTCCACCCCAACCGGGCGATGACGAGGCTGGGTCCGGAGAGGTCGTCCTGCTCATCCACGCCGGTGTGGCTGATCGCTCAATATGGCGCGAGCACCTTGACTGGCTGGCGTATTTCGGGCGGTAGCTCGAAGCTCGCGGGCTGACTTCACACGCGAGGGTCGCTGGTTCGAGCCAGCCGTTGCCCTCATCATCTGAGCCGGGCTGCACCGGCCGCTGCGCGGAACAGAAAACTCCAGCCGGGCCCGGGCCGGGCATACACTCCCTCACCGTTGCGCCGCCCCGCTCGGGGGCTGGCCCGGCTGATGCAACTTGAAGGGATCGGAAGATGTCGGTTACTGCGCGGCGTTCATGCCTCCGTGCGCTCGTGTTGGCCCTCGCGCCGAGCGCATCGCGTTGCTTTCGATACGTGTGTCTCGCGCTCTGCGTCGGCGCCGTCTGGCTCGGGGTCGCAGAGTGCGCGCAGGCCGCAGGCCTCGCGATCGACGCCTCGGTCACGACTCACCAAAGCTCGCCATCGGCAACGATCACCTCCGGGGCGATCTCGACCACCGCCGCCAATGACCTGCTCGTGGCGTTCATTACGTCCGATGGCCCTGCTCAGGGCGGCACCCAGGGCTTCTCGGTGACCGGCGGTGGGCTGACGTGGAAGCTGCGGGAACGCACGAACTCCCAGCCTGGCACCGCTGAGATCTGGGAAGCGGCGGCGCCAACCGTCCTTACCAACGTCACTGTCGCGGCCACTCGGAGCACCGGATCGTACGTGGGAAGCATCGATGTCGTGGCATTCCGCGGCGCCGATACAGCCGTGGATGGTGCGGTCGCCGGCGCCAGCGCGGCCACAGGTGCGCCGTCTGTCTCGCTCACCGCCACTCGGACAGGCTCGTGGGTCTGGGGTGTCGGTAACGACTGGGACCACGCAACGGGGCGGACTGTCGGGACTGCTCAGTCCCTGTTCGACCAGTATCTGGCGCCGGTGGGCGACACCTATTGGACGCAGAGCCAGGCGGCGGCCGGAAATACGGCGGGCGGCTCCGTCACCCTCAACGACACGGCACCGACGACCGATCGCTGGGATTTCGCCGCCATCGAAATCCTCACAGCGGTACCGGACACGACGCCGCCAACGGCACCGACGGGACTCAAGGCCACCGCCGTCACCTCCAATCAAGTCTCTCTGAGCTGGACGGCGAGCACGAGCGGCGTCGGTATCGCCAGCTACACCGTTCTCCGCGACGGCATCTCCGTGGGAACAGCGACCGGCACAAGCTTCACAGACAACACCGTGAGCCCGTCCACGACATACAGCTATACGGTCAAGGCGGTCGACACCCAGGGGCTGGTCTCGGATCCAACAAGCGCGCTCGCGGTGATGACGCCCGCAGCGTCTACGAGCCCGCCCGTGATCTTGAACGTGGCAAGCAGCGGCGTCACCGACACCTCGGCGACGATCACTTGGACGACGGATATTCCCTCGAGCTCGCAAGTGTTCTTTGGCCCGACCGCCAGCTACGGCCAAAGCACGACCCTCGACAGCTCCCAGGTCATGGGCCACTCTCAGACCATCACAAACCTGACGCCGAACACCCCTTACCACTTCGAAGTACAGTCGACAGGCAGCGCCAGCAACACCGCGACATCGGGCGACAATACGTTCACGACGCAGGCGAGCAACGTCACGTTGCCAGACATGCAGATCAAGGTGCCGACCAACAACATCTCGATCGGTACCAACTCGAGTACCGGACACCGGCAGCTTCAGTTCACCCACATCACCTGGGACGCCGGGACGGGTCCGTTTGAGATCGACCCCACTTACAACGCGTCCACGGGCACGGCAACGTTCACGCAGGCGTTATACAAGAGCACCAGTCCCGGGGTGTGGACATTCGACCACCGGGCGCCGGTCGCGACGACAGGGGTGTGGAACCCGGCAACCGGCTCGGACTACAACTTCCCGCTGACGAAATTCACTTTGAACACGGTCAACTCGGACGGGTCGGCTGGCAGCGCCGTCGCTACCAGCCCAAAGACCGACTACTGCATCACTGGGGACACGGTCGTTGGCGGGGTTCCGAACACGCCGAATCAAACGTTCATACCGCAGTCCAACTGCACCAACCCGAACGCTCCGCTCGGCTGGTCGGTCGGGTGGGGCGACCAGTACGACCAGACCGACGCTGGCCAGCCGATCGATCTGACCGGCGTCCCAGACGGGACATACATCCTCCAGGGCACAGTGGATCCACAACACGTCCTCACGGAGAGCAACCCGAACAACGACGCCGTCGCCACTCTGCTGCAGATAAGCGGGAACTCGGTCACAGTGATCTCGCAGACCAACCCGGGGACCACCCCGCCGACCGTCAGCATCACGGCGCCCACCAGCGGCGCAGATGTCTCCGGGACGGTGCAGCTTCAGGCTTCTGCCTCTGCGACCGCGCCGGCGACTGTGTCCTCGGTGCAGTTCCTGCTCGATGGGCAGCCGCTGGGTAGTCCGGTGACGACCGCTCCATACAGCTTCCTCTGGACCGTCGGGAGCACCTCGCTCGGAACCCACACCTTGAGCGCTCGCGCGACGGACTCGAACGGCAATGTCGCGACGGCTCCGGCGATCACGGTCAACGTGGTCTCTGGCGGCCCTCCCCCGCCGCCAAACAACCCGACCGTTTTGATCACGAACCCGCTCAATAACGGGACGGTTTCGGGCACCGTTCCAGTGTCCGCCACGGTAATGAGCAACCTTGCGATCGCCTCCGTGCAGTTCTTCTTGGACGGGAAACCGCTCGGAAGCGCAGTCGCGTCCGCGCCATATTTCGTCAATTGGGACACGACCATGACGACCGCTGGTACGCACACACTCTCGGCGCAGGCAACCGACACCGCCGGCGACATCGGCTCGTCGGGCAACGTCACGGTCACGGTGCAGAACCCTGCGCCGCCGATGACGTGCTTTGTTATGCAGGCCGACGTCAACGTGCACGGAAGCACGACGGTGACCACGCCATCGTTCCACACCGCGGCGGCAGGCGAGGTCCTCCTCGCGTTTGTGTCGGCCGACGGAGCGAAGGGATCAGGAAAGCAGCAGACGACGGTCACCGGGGCCGGGCTGACCTGGACGCTTGTCAAGCGCGCGAATGGGCAATCCGGTGACGCCGAGGTTTGGCAGGCCACGGCCCGGAGCGTGCTCTCGAGCGCAGCCGTCACCTCGACCGAGTCTGCGAAGGGGTTCGGCCAGAGCCTCACCGTCATCGCCATGGAGGGAGTCAGCGGCGTTGGGGCCTCCGTTGCCGGTTCAGCCGCCAGCGGTGCGCCGAACGTGAGCCTCACGACAACTGCGGCGACCTCGCTCGTGTTCGCCGTGGGCCACGACTGGGATAACGCGATCGCGCGGGGATTGCCAAATGGTTGGGTCCTGCTCGACCAGTGGCTGAACACGGGCGCGGGCGACACGTTCTGGAGCCAGTACACCAATACGCCTACCGGACCAGCAGGTTCGGTCGTCACCGTCAACGACACGGCGCCAACCAGCGATCAGTGGAATCTGGTGGCCGTGGAGCTGAAGAACGCCGGATGATCTGAACGCAACCCGGGCTCTGAGGAGGCATCCCGCGCAGCTGCCAGTGCGGCTTCGAGCCAACGGGTGGACCGGCGGCGAGTGCTCAACGCTTACCGCCGTCTAGGCTTCACGCATGCGGATCGTTATCGTCGGCGGCGGGATCCTCGGGCTGGCGTCCGCTCGGCTGGTCGCTACCGAGGTCCCGAATGCCGAGGTCGTGGTGCTCGAAAAGGAGCCTGCGTTGGCGCAGCACCAGACGAGTCACAACTCGGGCGTCGTCCACGCCGGGCTCTACTACGCGCCGGGATCTCTCAAGGCGCGGCTGTGCGTCCATGGAATGTCGCTCCTCAAGGCGTTCTGCCTCGAGCGTGGGATCGAGTACGACGAGTGCGGGAAGCTTGTGACCGCGACCGACGAGCGCGAGCTGGCCCGATTTGACGCGCTTGAGGAGCGAGCACTCGCAAACGGCGTTCCTGGTCTGAGGCGCCTCGGGGAGTCGGAGATCCGCACGGTCGAGCCATATGTGACCGGGGTCGCCGCGCTCCATTCCCCTGCGACGGCGATCGTCGACTTCGCCGAGGTGGCGCGGGCCATGGCCGACGACGCGAGAGCCGCGGGAGCGAGCATCATCACCGGACGCGAGGTCGGCCGGGTTCTCAGAGCGAACGGGACCGCCAACACAGAGCTCACCGACGGCACCGTCATCCGCGCGGATCGGGCAATCGTGTGCGCAGGGCTCTACGCCGATCGTCTCGCGCGCGCGTCGCGCCAGCCGGCCGAGCCGCGCATCATGCCGTTCCGGGGCGAGTATTGGCAGTTGCGCACCGAGCGGCGCCATTTCGTCCGAGGGCTGGTCTACCCGGTGCCCAACCCCGCGCTGCCGTTCCTCGGGATCCACCTCACGCGCAAGATCGACGGCTCGGTGTGGATCGGTCCGAACGCGATTCTTGCTTCGGCACGCGAGGGGTACCAGCGGAGGTCCTTCCTCGCCCGCGACGTGTGGGACGCGCTCGCCTGGCCCGGCGCCGCGCGGCTCTTCCGCCGCTACTGGCGGGTCGGCGTGGCCGAGATGTACCGCACGTTGTCAAAGCGCGCGTTCATCCGCGAGGCGCAGCGGTATGTCCCAGAGCTCCGCGCGAGCGACGCGATCAGGGCACCAGCGGGCGTCCGGGCACAGGCCGTCGACCGCGACGGCACACTCGTGGACGATTTTCGGCTTGGGACCGACGGGCCGGTCCTCTGGGTTCGCAACGCGCCGTCGCCGGCGGCGACCTCTTCGCTCGCGATCGCGGAAGAGATCGTCCAGCGCGCTATCTGACATCAGTCGGGACCCGCGACGGCACGTCCCGCCTCACCCGGCGGGGACAGACGCGGGGTACTGTGGCGGTCCTCCAGCGGGACCACCACCCGGTTGCGAGCCGCGATCCGGAGCAGCTTGGTGAGGGCCGGCGGTAGCCCGACCTTGGGGATCGGCATCTCGATCTCGACCGTGCCGGCCTCGCGGTCGATGATCCGCACGGGGCCGAGCCCCTCGAGCACGTCCATCATCTCCTGGTTGGTGGCGAGCATCAGCGCCGTGAAGCTCGTGAGGCCCTCTGCCCGGGCCCGCTCACCGAGCACCTCGAGCAGAAGGGTGCCGAGGCCCCTCCCCTGCCAGTCGTCGATGACGGTCACGGCGACCTCGGCCACCTCCGGGCGCTCGGGGTTGCGGACATACCGCGCGACCCCGATGCCCTCCCCGGACCGCTCGTCGAGTGCGGCGATCGCCTCGTGGTCATGGTGGTCGATCTCGGTCAGGTAGCGCACCGTCGCCTCGGTCAGCTCCGGCATCGACGCCAGGAACCGCCGGTACCGGGACTCGGGGCTCAGGCGAGCGAACCCGCGCAGCAGCAGCTCCTTGTCGGACCTGTGGCCCTGACGCAGCCGCACGCGCGAACCGTCGCGCAGGACGATCGGCGCCCCGAGCGCGACGAGCTCGCCCGTCGATGGCGTCAGCTCATTCTTCGGCGGTGGCGGCGGCATGCTCGACGAGCTCCTTGGCCGCGGAGAGCGCGCTGTTGGCGTTCTCCGATCCGTCTGTGGCCCACACAATCGTCTTGAACACGAGCACCTCCGTCGAAACCAGCTGAGTCGTGGACTTCAAGCATCCTCGAACTCGCGCCTCGGACAATCGGGCGAGAGCCGCACTTCTCATGCGTGGGATCTACCGAATCGCCGGCCGATCGAGGTTCGCCTGGAAGGCCAATCGGGCATGCCGATGGGCGGCCTCTGTGCAGAGACCGCCCCAAACGGCTCCTCGTCACGCAGCTACTGCGTGAAGTCCGGCTTGCCGCCGTAGGCGGCGAGACCGTAGATGACCAGCACGTCGATCGCGACGAGCGTCAGCGACCAGAACGGATAGGCCGGGATCGCCATCATTGCCGCCAGCGCGGCGAACGCCGCCACCGCGATTCCGAACCACCGCCCGAACGCGCCTCCACGCCAGATCGACAGCGCGGCCAGCGCCTGCAGGGCGCCAAACCCCATCACGATCCAGCCCCAGGTGTTCAGGTCACTGATGATGTAGTGGGCGTTCGCGACAAAGAAGTGCGAACTCGAGACGGCCGCGATGCCCCAAATCACGTTGAGGCAGGCGGCGATCAGGAACATCACCGTCGCGAACAGGATCCAGCCCGCGCCCTTGTACGAGGGCTCCCGGTACGGCGGAGCCTCCTTTTCGTACCCGAGCGTCGGAGCAGTGTCCTGCGCAGTAGCGCGCGCCCCATTTGTCTTCAGGGCGGACATCTGGACCTCCTTTCAGCTCGCTCGACTACCGGACGGGCTATGTACGTACAAAAGTGTCCCGACGGGGACAGTTGCCTCTAGACCGTACGCCGCGGCGGTCGCGGTGCCATCCGCAGGACGGTGCAATGTCGCGGCGCAAACTACGGACAATCGCGCAACTGCAGTATCGACAGGGCTACGTCATGTCGGGACCATGGTTGACATGAGTTCGTCGAGTATCCCCGACCCACTACCGCGCGGCTTGGTTCGTGCCGGCCACAGCGCCCTCCGCGAAATCAACGAGCGCGACGAGGAGCATGACGAAGCCCTAACGGCCGCGTTTCTCAGCGCAGCGTGGCCGAGTCTGCGAGCGCAGAACCAGTGAATCACGTAGCTCGGCGGCCGGTCACTGCCTCTTGCGTTGACGACAGCGACTTGTTTCGTACTGTTGCCGGTGAACTGATCGCAGCGACGCCGGACTTCACCCTAGTCGGCGAGGCGGCATCGGCGGAGGAGGGGATCACCGGGGTGGCCTCGCTCCGTCCCGACCTTGTGCTGCTCGACGTGGGGCTGCCAGGCATGAATGGTTTCGATGCTGCGGCCATCATGGTCGAGGGCCGTCGGGACCTGGTGGTCATCCTGATGTCCGCCGGTACGATCGAACCGCCAGGCGGGTACGCCCCGCGCGGCGGGGAGGTTGCCGTCGTTCCCAAGGAGGAGCTCTGCCCGCGCAAGTTGCTCGACCTCTGGCACGGACGCAGGACGCGGTACCCCTCCTCGACCCACGAACCAGCGGCTCACGCCTGAACGCTCTGCGCGAGGACGTGGCCCTCGCCGAGTGCCTTCGCGACCAGATGCGCGCGTGAGCGGGCATCGAGCTTGAGCATCGCGTTCCGCACGTGAGTGCGGACCGTGTCGTGAGCGATCTGGAGCTCGTCGGCGATCTCCGGGCCGGTCCTGCCCAGCGCCACCAGTCGAACGACTTCCCGTTCGCGCCTGGAGAGCTCGACCCGCGTACCGGTGGCCTCAGCGTTCCGGCGGAAGCGCCCGCCCCAGCGCGATGTGCTCAGGGCGACGAACAGCACCAGATACCGTCCCGTCACGACTTCGCTCGTGGCGGCGTACTGCACGGCAACGTGACTGCCGTTGGCGCACAGCAGCTCCGCCTCGCCGGCGAACCGGCCTTCGGACAGCGCGGTACGCCACTCGGACGAGGTGAGCAGCGGGCCGCCGGCGATGACCGAGTAGATCGGCCGCCCCAGGAGCTGCTCGCGGGGGTGGCCGATTAGGCTGACGTAGGCCGCGTTCATGTCCACATGCCGCCGATCTCCGTCGACGAGAACCATGGCGTTCTTCGACTGTGCAAACGCTGCGGTGAACAACGAGGACATGGCCTCGCTGGGTTGAGCCTGCTGGGCTGTCGTCCGAGCCATCAGATCCCACCACTCCGACTACCGGAACGAGATTGCCAGCGCCCTCGGTCCGTGCCATCACCCGGACCGGATGAAATCGCTCGCCGGTATCGCTAGAGCGGGCGCTGCCGCTTCTCAGAGTGGCAGGACGGGCGCGAGGACCGCGCATCCGCTGACGCTCGCTGGAGTCCAAGCTCCGCCGCCGGGCCTCGCCGGTCCACGGAGGCGTTCCCGCGGGAACGCCGCCAAGGCTTCGATGTCCTCGACGGGTGAGCGGCACCTACCCTTCAGCGATGGCATCCACCGAGCCGCTGCCAACGCGTGATGAGATCGGAGCCCCCGACGCGGCCGACGCGACCGGTCAGAGCCGCACGGCGCTCGTGTCAGTGTTCGCGGCCGCGGCGCTGGTGGTCCTAAAGCTCGGCACGGGCCTTCTGACCGGCAGCCTCGGCCTGGTGTCGGCCGGCATCGAGTCGAGCGGTGACGTGGTGGCTGCGGTACTGACGTTGTTCGCCGTTCGCTTGGGTGGCCGGCCGGCCGATGCAAATCATCCCTACGGGCACCGCAGGGCGGAGAACCTGGCCGCCCTCGGCGAGGCCGCGATCCTGATCGGCGGCGGCATCGTCGTGGTGGTTGCCGCGATCGGGCGGCTCACCGGTGGCGGGGAGCCGTTCGAGCCGCACTGGTATGTGTACGCGGTGATTCTCGTCGCGCTCGCCGTCGACGCGAGCCGCGTGCTGATCTCTCTGCGTGGAGCCGCGAAGTACAAGTCCGCTGTGCTGCGCTCCAACGCGTTTCATTTCGGCGGAGACATGGCTGGGTCGCTCGCGGTGCTTGCAGGCCTGCTCGCGGTGAGCGCGGGCTTCAACCAGGGCGACGCGATCGCTGCGCTGGTCGTCGCCGCGATCATCTTCGCGGCCGCTGCTCGGCTGATCGTCGAGAACTCTCGCGTTCTGATGGACACCACGCCTGCCGAAGCTCACGCGCGTGCCCATGCGGCCATCAGCGACCTCGGTGACGACATCGATCTGCGCCGCCTGCGCGTCCGGGAATCCGGCGGCCATTACTTCGCCGATGCCGTCGTGGCGGTCCCGCCCGGCCAGGCGGCCGTCGAGAGCCATGGCATCTCCGATCACATCGAGTCGGCGGTCCGGCGCGCGCTACCCGGCATCGACGTCGTCGTGCACCTCGAGCCGCGTCGCGAGGGACTGGCACTGCGCGACGTCGCCCTCGCGACCGCGCTCGCCGAGCCCCTTGTGCGCGACGTCCATGACATCTCGATCTACCGGCATGGGAACAGCGAGAGTGTGTCGCTCCATCTCAAGCTCGAGCCCGATGTCCCCCTGTCCGAGGCTCATGACGTCGCCGAGCGAGTGGAGGCGGTCCTGCGCGCGCAAGCGGGGGTCGATGACGTGCACACGCACCTCGAGCCGCTCGAGCGACCACTCGTGGCCCGCGACGAGACCGGCACCTCAGACGAAAGCGAGCGGCAGCGCATCACCCAGCTGGTCATCGCCCGCACGCGGCGCGCGCCGCTTGAGCTGCGCCTCCTGCACACCAACCGCGGCCTCGTTGTGTTCGTCTCCGTGGTCGCGGGGGCGGACACGACGCTCCACGACGCCCACGAGCTCGCCAGCCGGCTCGAGGACGACATTCGCGAGGCCCAACCCCACATGGTCGACGTCGTCGTCCACACCGAACCGTGAATGAGCCGAAGGAACCTGCCGACGTCGACCTGTATTGGCTGCCGCTCGGCGCGGCGGGCACTCGGTGCGCCTCAACGGCCGCGTGTTCGAGGCCGTGGTCTCAAGGCTCGAGCATCGCGCGGCATGCGACCTCCCTCGAGGTTCGCGTACCGGAGGACCGCTTCGTGATCGAGATGACGGCCGTCCCGGACAGCAACGGCGCGGCGCGTGGCGTCGCGGTCGGCGGTGCCCGCTCCCATGTGGGGCCGCGATGAGCTCGCGGCCGGCGAGATGTGGAATTCCAACTCGGGAACATGGCCACCGGGACCGAGCCCGGCGGTGAGACGATGCTGCGGCTGATCGGCGTGGTCGTATCGGTGGGTCTGGCGGACTCACTCAATCCGAGCACGGTGGGCCCCGCGCTCTATCTGGCGACGGGTCAGAAGCGAGTGCTGCGTGTGCTGCTGTTCACGATCGGCGTGTTCAGCGTGGATTTCGTCGCCGGCCTGGTGCTGACGATTGGCCCCGGTCGGTTACTGATCGGACTGATCCCCCATCCGGCGCGGACGATCAGGCACGTGATCGAGGTGGTGGCCGGTGTCTTACTGATTCTCGTCGCTGCGGCCCTGTGGGTGGGGCGCGGGAAACTGGCCCACCGAGAGCTGCCGATGCGCAGCAGCGGGGGGAGCTCGGCCATCCTCGCGGGGGCGTCGATCGCCGCGGTCGAGCTTCCGACGGCACTCCCGTATTTCGCGGTGATCGCGGGGATCGTGGCCGCCCCCGCCACCCTTCCACAGGAGATCGGACTGGTGGCTCTCTACAACGTCGCCTTCGTGCTGCCGCTGTTGGCGATCATCGCGGTCCTCGTCCTCGCGGGCGAGCGCGCCGATCCGTGGCTGCAGAAGGGTGGGGCGTGGCTGCAACGCCGCTGGCCGGTGGTTCTGGCGGGTCTTCTGCTGTTGGTCGGAGGCGCCCTGGCGGTGCTCGGCGGCACGGGCCTGGTCAAGCAGTAATGACATTGTTCACAGAGAGAGGGGAGCGACCGCGACGCCTCATCCCATTCGGGTGAACCCGCTCAAGCGGCCCTGCGTCATGGTTACCGTGGATGGTCACGGCGCGATCGTTCTCACCCAAGCCCAGACGAAGGAGGCATGGATGTCATCCCAGCCCGAATCGCATCCTGATGAAGTCGAGGCGCTGTACGTCCAGAGTGCCCAGGGGGTCACGAGCACCGACGGCGAGTTCACGCTGCATGGTCTCGCGCCCTCGACGCTGATGTTCTCAGACCGGCCCGCGCGAATCGTCGGGCATCTCAAGGCCGCCCAGTTCGTGGACGGTTGGGGGCACGGCGAGAACAGCTTCCTCGACGATCCGCCCAACGCGGTCCTCTCGTTCCTGGAAGAGGGGGATGAGGTCCCGGAGGATGTGGTGGTCACACTCACCAACCCGCGGCTGAGCGGCAAGGACATCACCTACAGCGCAACCGTCCTCGAAGGCGAGCTACCCGCCAGTTCCGGAGCGTGCTCGCTGTTCATCGATCCGATCGGGAGGCCGCTGAGCCCCGTGTCGGTGATGGGCATGCGGCGCCGTACGCGGCGGCGGGCCCGACGCCGCTTCTGAGCGCTCGCGGAGGTGCTCTCGACGGGTGTTCCTCCCCTCCCCGCTGTACCTGCTGGCGGTGAAGGACATCGCCGACAGCGGCAGCTCGAGCGCGAGCAAGCCGGCACGACCTGGTCTCCCCGCACGACAGACGGGAATCCCAGGCGGTACCGTCAGCCGGAGCCCGTTGTGGGGTTCAGGCCGGTACGGACACGGGAAGAACGCGAGACGGAGGAACGAATGAAGCGCAGTCTGCTCACGGCAGCGGTGCTCCTGGCGGTGGCTCCCGCGGCGGCGATGGCGTCGGCTCCAGTCGCGACGATCGAGGCATCCCCGATTCCCGCCCCGAGCGCGCCGCAGAACCCGTACCTCGCGCCGATCCCGGACAGCAACATCCACAACGACACGTGGATGACCGACGCCTACGCGCGCCGCGGACCCGCCGCCGGCCCGCTGGTCACGGGCTTCGGGCCGCTGCCCCCGTCCCTCTGCTCGGCGATGGCGTTTGACCGCCACGACCACATCATCACCGTCTGCCCGTCGGCGGTGGCCCCTCCGACGCTCCGTGTCATCAATCCGAGCACCCTCGCGGTGCTCGGGTCCTACGTGCTGCCCAACCGGCCGTCGCCGCCGGGCACGAAGGCGTTCCAGGACTTCACCGGCGGCGGCTACTTCTTCCTGGATCCCCGCGGCCGCATCTGGGTCGCCACCAAGACCAACCACGTCTTCGTGCTGGCGCCCAGTGCAGACGGGCACACCGTGACCAGAGTGGCCGACTACGACCTGACCTCGGCCGTCACGGGCGGCGAGCGCATCTCCTCGGCGCTGCCCGACTTCCGTGGCCGGATCTGGTTCGTGACCAAGAAGGACGGAAAGGTCGGCGTGCTGAACACACGGACCCGGCGCATCCGCGTGCTCCGCACCGGCGAGGAGATCGAGAACTCCTTCACCGTCGACCGCGACGCCGTGTACATCGTGTCCAACAAGCGGATGTACCGCTTCAGGGCCGGCGGCGACGACCGTCCCCACATCGACTGGGCCGTCACCTACCGCAACTCGGGGATCCACAAGCCCAGCCAGGTCGACGCCGGCTCGGGCACGACGCCGACGATCCTGCCCGGCGGGTATGTCGCGATCACCGATAACGCCGACCCGATGAACGTGGTCGTCTATCGGACCCCGCGCTGGCTGCGCGGACACCAGCGCCGGACCGTCTGCCGGGTGCCGGTGTTCGAGAAGGGTCAGAGTGCCACCGAGAACTCGCTGATCGGGTCGGGACGCTCGCTCATCGTCGAGAACAACTACGGCTATCAGGATCCCTTCGGCCCGCAGGCGGGCAACATCTCCGACACCGGCTTCGCGCGGATCGATCTGCGGGCGGGCGGTGGCTGCCGCGCGGTGTGGACCAACCGAACCGATTCGGCGCCCACCGTGGTGCCCAAGCTCTCCACCGCGACGCAGCTGATCTACACCTACACGCAGACGCTCGCTGCCGATGGGTCGAAGGTGTGGTCGTGGGTGGGGATCAGCGCCCGCAGTGGCCGGACGGTCTTCCGCAAGGTCGCCGGGACCGGAATCACGGCCAACAACAACTATGCCGGCATTGCGCTCGGACCGGACGGGACCGCTTACCTCGGCACCATCGGGGGTATCCGCACCCTGCGGAATGCGCCGTGAGCGCCGCGCGGCGTCACCGCCGTCCTCGCTCGATGCGCACCGGTGCGGCGGCTGCAGCGGTGGTGCTTTTGGGCATCTGTGCCATGCTCGCCCACGCGGGGCTCGGAGGGGCGACCGCGCCCGCCACTCCCTGCTCCGGCAACTATGGCGATGGTCCGCTGAGGCCGGCCGCGACGCTGCGGTTCGGCATCGACCCCGAGCTGGCCGGAAGCGTCGGCAGCACGCAGAACACCGTCAAGCCGGTCAACGAGGCCAGGACGGCGGCGGCGCTGCGGGCCTTACGCCCGCGAGGCCGGCAGCTCGTCCTCCGCGTCAGCCGACTGTTCGAAGCTGACGGGGAGGCGGGCATTCTCCGGTTCAAGCGGGCGATCGACCGCTACACACGGCATGGCTTCGACACCGAGCTTCAGGTCCGCTACCACCCGTCCGGCAGTGAGGTGGGCAACATCGCCGCCTGGGAGCGGTACGTACGACACGTCGTCGACGTCTTCGGCCCCAATCGTCATGTGGTTGCGATGACCATCACCAACGAGATCAACGTCGCGATCTCCCCCAATACCTCCGACGGGGTCTACCCTCGCGCCGAACAGGCGCTGATCCAGGGAATCATCACCGCCCATCAGGAGGCGGAGCGGCGCGGGTTCTCGCACCTGACGTTTGGCTTCACCTACGCCTATCGATTCAATGCGGTCATCGACGCGGCGATGTTCACCGGTCTGCGCAGCGGCGGCCCGGCGTTCCGCAGCGCTCTTGGATTCGTCGGCGTGGATTACTACCCCGAGCTGTACCCGGGCCGGGCCACGCCGATCCCTGCTGCCACCCGGCAGATGATGGGAACGGTCCGCCGCTGCTTCATGCCGCTCGGGCGCCTTGGCCGACAGGTGCCGATCTGGATCACCGAGAGCGGCTATGACACCACACCGGGCATCGTCACCCCCGACAAGCAGCGCGCGGCGCTCACGCAGATCGTGACGACGATCAGGCGCGGCGCCGGCACCTTCAACGTGACCGACTACCGGTGGTTCAACCTCCGCGACAACCTCTCGATAACGCCGGCGTTCGGCGAAACCTCTGGCCTGCTCACCGACGGCTACAGGCGCAAGCCCGCGTTCTCGGCTTACGAGCGGCTCGTCGCGCGGTACGGGCGCGCTCGCGCGAAGTGACTCCGGGTCGACGAGACCCGGGCCTCATCAGCCGACGATCGTGAAGCGCGGCAGCGATGCCGAGGCGTGACGCCCCGCGGCAGTCGCGGTGATCGCGACCGCATACGAGCCACGCGCCAGGACGCTGTCCGCCAGCCGTCCGAAGAACCGCACGGCGTTCGCCCCGGCGTGCGCGCCGAAGGACAGCGAGCCGGCGCTGACGACCCGCTGGCACGTGGCCGCATGGCGATTGCGCACGGTCGGAGCCACGCAGCGGTGGCCGGCGCCGCGCTGTCCGACGAGAACGTGAGAGAAGGCCACGCGAGCAGTGGCCTTCTGATTGAGCGTGAAGGCGAACGTCGTGCCGATCGGTGCGACGTGGGCGCGGCTGATCACGGCGGGCGACGACCCGCGCCGCCAGCGACTGTGGCTCTCGCTCACCTTGGTGATCTGCAGCGTCGTCGAACGGGTTCCCGCGGTCGGCGTGGTGAAGGACACCCGTTGCCCGGTCGTTGTGCCCTGCGCGCTGGCGGCCATCAGCGTGACCGCATAGGTCGTGGCCGGCGTCAGGCCCGACACGGCCGCCGAGACGAGGGTGGGAACCGCCCCTCCACCCAGCGATTGTGCGCAGGGGATGCTCGCTCCCAGCAGCGGCTTGGGCGTCAGCGTGAAGTGACAGCCGGTGATCACCGAGCCGTTGGGATCAACGGTTCCGTTCAGCGTCACCCTGGTCGGCGCGAGCTGACTGGCCGCCCCCGTGAGGGCAGTTGGCGCCGGAAGCGTCCAGCTGAAGCTCGCCGACGGTGTGGCACCAGCAGCCGCGGCGCTCACGGACAGACCGGTCACACCCGCGACCCCGGCCGGGACGCCGGATGATCCGCCGCCTCCGCCGCCACCTGCGCCGCAGACGCTGGTGCTGTTCGGAACGCATTTGCCTCCGCCGCCGCCTCCCTCGCCAAAGACGCCTCCGCCGCCTCCGCCGCCACCACCGAAGCTGAAGTCGACCTCCCATCCGCCGGCGCCACCCTGACCGAGCGTTCCCGCCACGGCCGCAGTGGAGTCGGAGGACTGTCCGGCTACGCCGCCTGCGGAGGCCGTGCCCGCGCCACCACCAGTCCCTCCCGCGGGCGCGGAGCCGGCGTCGCCGTCGCCCCCGCCGCCGGCGGCGGGACCACCTCCGCCACCGAAAAACGCGGTCGGAGCGGAGGACGCACCGCCACCACCGCCGCCACCGGCGGCGACCAGCAGGCGCGATACGAGCGGGTTCTTGACAGCGCACGCAGCCGCATCAAGCGGGTTGGCCGCGGTGACGGACGGCGCCACCTGATGCGAAGTCGCCGAACACGTTGTAGCCATGACCGCCCGGAGCTCCGGTCAGCAGGACATGCACACTCGTGACGCCGGCGGGAACGATGAAGAACTGCTCGCCCGTCCGGGCGAACGCCTGCGTTGCGGTCGCGCCGAACGCAGCCGGCGACGCCGTGAGGACGAACGACGTCGTCGCAGCGGATAGCACGATGAGCGCGCGTGAGCGCTTGCCCCGGTCCCACATTGGCGGCGGATCATAGCCAGCACTCAGGCATCACCCGAGCCCGGGCTCCCGCGCCTTACCCGCAGCCAGTCCGTGCCGACCACAGCGCCGGCGATGACGGTCCGGCGCCGAAGGTGTTCAACGTGGAACCACATGGGATCCGGCGAATCCTTTCCAGCGCGCCCAGGACCACGCGGTAGGCTGAGCTGCGACTTCCGGGGAGTGGAATGGACCGAGAGCAGGCGCGCGTGCTGGTGGGTCGTGACCGTGAGCTTGGTGAACTCGATCAAGCGCTCGATCACCTGGCGAGCGATGAGCCATGGTCGCTGCAGATCGCCGGCGAGCCGGGAATCGGGAAGTCACGCCTGCTGGGCGAACTGTGCCGCCGCGGGGAGGCCCGCGGGTATCTGGTGCTCGACGGCCGTGCGGCGGAATTCGAGCGCGACATCCCGTTCGGGCTGATCGTCGATGCGCTCAATGACTACCTCGGCTCGTTGGAGCCGGTGCTGCTCCGGGCGCTCGATGAGGACGTGGTCAGCGAGCTCGCCTCGGTCTTTCCCTCATTGCCGCGCGACGATGCTGTGTCGGGCACGCCCGGGCGGGGAACCGACCGTTACCGAGTGCATTACGCCATCCGAGCCGTGCTCGAGCGCCTGACCCGGCGCCAGCCGATGGTGCTCGCACTCGACGACGTCCACTGGGCCGATGCCGCCTCGGTGGAGGTGCTGAGCCATCTCCTTCGGCGCTTCCGGGGACCGCTGCTCACGGCTGTCACCTACCGGCATCTGCCGGTCGCCCTGCTCACCGCCGTCGAGTCGCCGGCCCGGTCGGGCCGGGGCACACGGATTCACCTCACCCCACTCGCCCAGGAGGACGCCGTCCAGCTGATGGGGCAGGAGCTCGACGATGCGACGCGGCTGCTCGTCTATCGGGAGAGCGGTGGTAACCCGTTCTACATCGAGCAGCTGGCCCGCATGAGCGGCGGCGGACGGTCCGAGGCATCGCCTGGTTCCTCCGGGCCACCGGAAGCCGTTCCTCGCGCGGTGCTCGCAGCGATTCGGGAGGAGCTGGTCGCGGTTTCGGCCGACGGCCGGATCGCGCTCGCAGCCGCGGCTGTCGCGGGCGAGCCGTTCGAGCCTGAGCTCGTGGCAGCGATCGCGGAGCGAACCGTCAGTGCGGTTCTCGGGACGATCGATGAGCTCATTCGGTTTGACTTCATCCGGCCCACGGTGGCGCCGAGGCGGTTTCGCTTCCGGCACCCGATCGTGCGCCGAGCCGTCTACGACGGGATGCCCCGAGGTTGGCGCATCGGCGCTCATTCTCGGGCGGCCATCGCCCTCGCGGCGACGCACGCCCCGCCGAGCACGCGCGCCCACCATGTCGAGAGTTCCGCCACCATCGGCGACGAGGAGGCGATCGCAGTTCTCGTTCAGGCCGGCCGGGATGCAGCGCCACGCGCACCGGAGACCGCCGGGCGATGGCTGCTGGCTGCCACTCGCCTGCTCCCCGGGCGCGGTGGCGCCGAGCGCCGCCTGTCGCTGCTAGGCGAGGCCGCGAGCGCACTGACCTTCGCCGGGGCCTATGACCAGGCGCTCGCGGTGCTCGACGAGGTCAGCGGGCTACTGCCCCTGACTCGGGTCGGCGAACGCGCCGAGCTGGTGGCCAGGATCGCGTTCGCCAAGCGCATGGGCGGCCACCCGCTCGAGTCGCGAGCGCTCGTGGCGCGGACGCTCAAGTCGCTCCCCGGCGAGAGTTCGGGCGCTTTCGCCCTCACCCTCGAGCTTGCCCTCGACCACTACTGGCGTGGGGAGTTCAGCCAGATGCGCGGCTTTGCCCGAGGAGTCCTCGAGCGAGCCGTCGACGAAGGGCAGGAGCTGTTCTCGAGCTGGGCCGCAGCGTTGTGCAGCCTGGCCAGCACATCGCTCAACCGGCCCGCCGAGGGGTTGGCCGATCTCCGAGCCGCGACAGACGCGCTGGGTGCGGTTCCAGACGAACGGCTGGCCGAGCACATCGACGCCGCCGGTTACGTGGCGCAGGCGGCGTCCGCGCTCGAGCGCACCGATGACGCCCTCGCCTGCGCGAGGCGTGGCCTGCAGCTGGCCCGGATGACCGGGCAGGCTCCCTACATCCCCGGCCTGCTCGTGATGGAGACAAACGCCCTGCTGATGAAGGGCCGCATCAGCGACGCGATGGCCGTCGCGGAGATGGCCACCGACGCCGCGCTGCTGACCGGCAACGACCAGTTCGCGGTGTGGGCACTGTGGGCGGACGCGATCGTGTGCTCGGCTGCGGCGGACACGGAGCGCGCGCTGGCCAGCGCGCGCGAGGCGTTGGCCCGCTCGGATTCCCTCGGCGAGACGTTCTTCTCGAGCCTCTCCCGTCTACACCTTGCCGCGGCCCTGCACGCGGCGGGGGATCCGGCCGGCGCCGCGGTGGAGCTGGCGGCCTTCGAGGCGGGAGCGGACAGGCGCCTGCTCGACCTGCGCGGCGGCCATGGCTGGGAGCTACTGGTGCGGACGCAGCTCGCGATTGGTGATCTTGATGCGGCCGCCGAGTCGGCGGCACTGGCCGAGGCGAGCGCGTCGGCGACCGCGCTGCCGCAGCGGACCGCCACGGCGTGGTGCGCGCGCGCCTCGGTCCTGCTCGCGAGCGGCGATGCCCGGGCCGCCATCGAGGTCGCGCGGCCGGCGATCGCCTTGGCCGAATCCGCCGGCAATCCGCTGCTCGGCGCCCGTGCCCGGACGCTTGTCGGAACCGCGCTGGGCCGGAGTGGCGACTCCAAAACCGGGATCGCCGAGCTCGAGGCGGCCGAGCGTACGCTCGCGGGACTGGGCGCGATGCGCGAGGCGGACGCGGCCGCCCATGAGCTGCGCCGCCTCGGCCGCCGAGGACCGCGCCGCACCCGTGACCTCGCCCGCCGCCCGGGCGTGAACAGCCTCAGCCCCCGCGAGCGGGAGGTTGCGGCGCTGGTGTCCGAGGGCAAGCGCAACCGCGACATCGCGGGCGCCCTGTTCGTGAGCGAGAAGACCGTAGAGAGCCACCTCAGCCGTATCTACGACAAGCTCGGCGTCCGCTCGCGCGCGGCCCTCGCCGCGAGCATCACGAGCGAGCGGGGCGAGCGGCCGGCGCCGTCCCGGCCTGCAGCGCGCGGGCCACATGCTGGCGTCCCCGGTGAAGGCGCGTCGTGATCGTCGCCTCGCGGCTGCGCAGCGACTGCGCCGCCTCCTGATAAGAGAGGCCGAGCACGTCCACGGCGATCACCGCGTCGCGGTACAGGGTGGGCGCGCTGGCAATCGCCTCCATGATCTCGCGCGCGCTGGCGCGGCTCTCGAGCGATGGCGGCGCGTCGTGCTCGAGCAGCTGGCGGGTGACGGGCCGGCGCGCGGCGGTGCGGTAGCCGCTGGCGTAGGTGTTCTTGAGCGCCCGCAGCAGATAACCGCGCTCATTGCCGTCGCGCAGCCACCGTGGCCGACCCAGCACCTTGACCAGCGTCTCCTGCACGAGGTCCTCTGCGTCGTGGGGCGAGCCGCACATTGCCCACGCCGCCCGGTACAGGTGGTCGAGATGGTCGGCCAGCCGCTCAGGATTCAGAAAACCCGGGCGCGGGTTTCGCACTCGCTCGCCGTGCACCTCGGCCATGGGTTCCGCGATGTCGCTTCCATCGGACCGCGCTCGCCTCATGGCAGAGGCACCTCCTGGACCTGGTCGGCCACGGTGCGCTGCGCGACGTAATGCGGGAGGAGCGAGAGCGCCGCATCCTCATCCACCGCGTCCACGGTCCACCACAGGCGATGTCCACCAAGGGCGCAGGAGCCCAGCGGCCGCCCGTGGCGCAGGGGGCTGGAAAAGCCCTTCCACGCGGCAATGGCGATTGCGCATTCCTCCGGTGTGTGCCGATGGGTGAGGACGAAGGTCGCCATGACGGCAGCTTGCGGGAGCCGGCGCCGCGGCGGTATGGGGAGATTCCCTACATCGACCCCCCGATCCGGGGCATCGACGGCGGCCACCGGGTACGCAGCGCCGCGTTCATTCCCCCGCCGCCGCGGATAACGGCGGTAAGGTCGGCTCGTGTCCGGCGACACCGATCGCGCGCACGTCCGTCTGGCTGAGCTGGTGGCGGCACTCTCGCTCGGAATCGATCTCGGCTTTGGGCAGCCGATGGAGCACGTGCTGCGGCAGTGCCTGATCGCACTGCGGCTGAGCGAGCGGCTCGGACTTGACGAGCAGGCGCGCGCGACCACGTATTACACAGCGCTTCTCATCAACGTCGGCTGCCATTCCGACGCGCACGAGCAGGCGAAATGGTTTGGCGATGACATCGCCCTGAAGTCGACGAAGTACGACCACGATCTCGGCAGCCTGCGGGCGGCGGCCGCGGGCATCCGCCGCCTCGGTTCTGGACAGCCCCCACTCCACCGGTTCCGCGTCGGACTCGAGTTCGCCCTGGCGGGCCACCGCGAGGTCGACGGGATGATCGCCCACCACGCCAAGATGGCCAGGAGCCTGGCTGAGCAACTCGGGCTCCGGGAGGAGGTGCTCGAGGCGCTCGGCGCCGCCTACGAGCAGTGGGACGGGCACGGCTGGCCAGGCGAACTGCGGGGCGAGCAGATCCCCCTCCCGGCGCGGACTGCCCAACTGGCCGAGTTCGTCGAGGTCGCCTACCGCGTAGGAGGTATCGACGCCGCCAGAGCGCTGGCTCGCCGGCGGGAGGGCAAGCAGTTCGATCCGATGCTCGCCGAGGTGCTGTACACGAACGCGGAGACGATTCTCACCGGTCTTGACACCGTGGCGACGTGGGAGGCCGTGATCGAGGGTGAACCGGCGCTGGCGGTGGTGCTCGCGGGGGAGCGCTTCGACGCCGCCCTGTCGGCGGTGGCCAACTTTGTCGACTTGAAGTCGCCCTACACCCTCGGCCACGCCCAGGCCGTGGCGGAACTTGCGGCGGCCGCCGGTGCCCAACTCGGCCTGTCAGAGGCCGAGATCCGCGTCCTCCGCCGCGCGGGCCTTGTGCACGGCCTCGGTCGGCTCGGAGTCTCCAACTCGATCTGGGACAAGCCCGGCCCGCTCGGGGCCGGTGAGTGGGAGCGGGTCAAGCTCCATCCCCATATCACCGAGCGGATGCTCCACCAGTCCGAGGCGCTCGCACCGCTCGCCGTGATCGCCGGCCAGCACCGTGAGCGGCTCGATGGCTCGGGCTACCCGCGCGGCCTGGCCGGGACGGGGATCTCACGACCGGCCAGGATCCTCGGCGCCGCCGACGCGTACCAGGCGATGCGCGAGCCGCGGCCTTACCGCCCGCCCCGCTCGCCGCCGGATGCTGCCGACGAACTTCGGCGCGAGGTGAGAGCCGGTCGCCTCGACACCGACGCGGTCGAGGCGGTGCTCGGTGCGGCCGGCCATCGTGTCCCACGTCGCCGCGAGGGTCTCGCCGGTTTGACCCAGCGCGAGATCGAGGTGCTGCGGCTCCTCGCGCGGGGACTGTCGAACAAGCAGATCGCCGAGCGGTTGGTCATCTCGCCGAAGACGGTCGCCAATCACGTCGAGCACATCTACGCCAAGATCAACGCGTCGACCCGGACGCGGGCGAGCCTCTTCGCGATGCAGCAGGGGCTGCTGCCCGAGGAGGAGTTCGTCCCACGAATCATGGCGTGAACCAGCCGCGACAACCTCAACACGCACACTCGCCGGCGCTGCTCGAGACGAAAGATGAGGCAAACGCCTCATGAACGTCCGCCGACCCCGTCCTAGGTTTCTCGGCAGTCAACTGACCACCAGCGCGAGGAGCTGGCGCACGGATGCCATTGCAACCGCGCGACGCTCGACAGCATCCGCCGGGCCGGGTTCGAGGTCAGGCAGCTCGAGCGCGACAGCCTTGACGGTGTGCCGCGATTCGCGCGCCCGTTGATCGTTGGCGTCGCCGAGCGCTCGGACCACGCCGTCCGATCCCTCGTTGACAACGACGGCGTCGCCGTGGCCTGACGGGACGGCCAACCCGGCGACGCCGGGTTGGCCGCCGTGCACCGGAGCTGGAAGGAACGCCATCGCGTCGGCGTCTTGGGCGTCATGGAGGATCGATCCGAGACCGCTCAGGGGCTGCGGCGCCGCTCCCCGACACGGAGTAGCCATCTTCTCGAGGATGTGCGAGAGCGCGCCGTAGCAGCCATGCACGTCGTCCGGGGCCGGGGCCGCCGCCGCTGGATGTGGCAGCACTGGCAGCCGACGTTCATGTTCGCCGACCTGGCCGGCTTCACGGCGCTGACCGAACGACGCGGCGACGAGGCGGCGGCACGCGTCGCCCAGGAATTCCAGCGCGCGATGCGGGCGCTGTCTCGTCAGCATCGCGCCTGGGAGGTCAAGTCGATGGGCGATGGGGTGATGATCTGGACGCCGGATCCGGCGCAGGCCGTCGCCCTCGCGGCGCGCACCATCAAGGAGGTGGGAACGCGCCCGGACCTGCTGCCCGTGCGCGTCGGCGCACACACCGGAACCGCCGTCCTGCGCGGTTCCGATTGGTTCGGCAGCGCGGTCAACGTCGCCGCCCGGCTCGCCGGTGAGGCCGCGCCGAATGAGGCATTGATCAGCTCGGCGACGCGCGCCGCCGCCCAGAGCGAGCTGACGCGCCATCTCGGAGCCGGGCGGGAACTGCTGCTGCACGGGATCGAGCGGCCGATCGTGGGCTGGCGGCTGACGTGAGCGAACACGTGCAGCCAACCGTGCGGGTCCTGGCGCTCTCGACCGCCCACCCGTCACGAGAGGCGTGGACGCAGGTGATGGGACCCCGACCGTGCGGCGCCGCCGTCACACCGCGCCCGACGCCGGAAGGAGCCCGCCGGATTCCGAAGGAGGACGCGTGACCGGCCGCCTCAACCACATCATGGCGCAGGAGCACATCGCCCAGATGAGGGAGGTCGCGGACAACGAACGCAGAGCTGCAGCGCTGCGAGAAGATCACCGCACCTCGCGGCTGGTCGGGCGGGTCCCCGCGATCCTGCGAGGTCGCCGGACGGTGCCCGATCGCCGAGCGCTTCCCGCGACAGACGCGCCTCGGGCCGAGGCGCATCAGGAGCCGGCCGCCGCACACGAATGCTGAGGCTCGATCCTCAGCGCCGATGACGCCCGGAGGCGGCCACGGGCCCGGTCAGATACCCGCCTCGAGCGCGTGGAGCGCGTACCCAAGCCAGGTCGCGGCCTGGGCGCCCCACAGCGAGCCGGAATGGCCGCCGGGGTAGACGCGGAACAGATGCCGGATGTGCGCGGCCGTGAGGGAGCTGTTGAAGGCGCGGTTGTCGGCCAGGAAGCGGGCATCCTGGCGACCGACGTAGAAGCCGATGAAGGTGGGGTACCTGGCCAGCGCCCTCGCGAGCGCGGTTCCGCGCGGCACTCGCGCGCTGGCGTTGGCCTGCGGCGATCCGAGGTTGAGGATGTGCCAGCCGCTCGGGTCGGTGGCCTCGAAATACCCGCTCCACGACTCCACGGCGCCGAACGTCCTCAGGTTGCGCAGGCCGATGTTGAAGGCACCGTAGCCACCCGCGGAGAGACCGACGAGCGTGCGGCCGGCGCGCCCCGCGATCGTGCTGAAGCGCTCCTCGACGCAGCGCGTCAGATCGCTGGCGATCGCCCGTGGCCAGTTCTCGTCCGGCCCCTGGTCGAGGTACTCGCGGTCGCTGCCCTGTGAGCGGGCCCCCTGTGGCGCCACCACGATCGCCTGCTCGGGCCCACTCGCGGCGGCGTCGGCGACGAAGTCGTTGAAGATGTAGGAGTCAGGGTCCGCCGGCAGGCCGTGGAGGAAGTAGATGACGCGGTAGCGGTGACCGCCTGCATAGTTGGCCGGCAGATACACCTTGGCCGGGAGGGTGCCCCCGAGCGACGGAGAGCGGCAGCTGAGAGCCACCGTCCGGGGTGCCTTGGCGCGCGCGCCGCCCGAGCGCACCCGAGCGATCGTCACCACGCCGCCGACGGCGAGGAGCAGGATGGCCGTCACGAGGGCGAAGGGAAACGCGCGCCTCATCCCATCACCGTAGCGCGGCGACCTGTGGCAGAACGGCCTCAGGCAGTTCGTCCGGGCAGCACGAGGCGGCCACCGTGCACCCGCGGGAGCGCGCGCGGCCTGAGCCCGGCCAGCGATCCGGGAATCGCCGCGCCGAGCATCAGCAGCAGACCCTCGAGCCAGCATCCGAGCCCTGGGGCTCGGCCGGAGAGCACCGGGCCGAACGGGAGGTTGCGCGCCAGCGCATACGACGCGTCGGAGGCGAACAGCAGCAGGGTCAGGCCGAGCATCCCGGCGAGTGCCGCCCGCGGCACCGGCTTGATCGCGCTCAGCGCAATCCCGAGCGAGATGCCGGCGAGCAGCCACGCGACCGCGACGCGGGCCAGCGGCTGACCGTCGAAGCCGGCCAGCTGCAGAAGCGGCAGCGAGTCGCCGATCCGGGGGCCGGCGCCGAACCAGTGCTGGGTCCGCAACCCGTACAGCAGGCCGATTCCCACGAACACCGAAAGGACGAGGAGTGACGTCGCGGCCACACTGCCCCCGGCCACGAGCGCCGCCCGCCGTGCGAGTCCGCGGGGCGGCAGCCGGGGCGTGCGCTCTCCGTCCCCGGCGTCCGCGTCCCGGGCGCCACCCAGCACCGGCACGCAGGCGAGCACGAGACCGATCGCCAGCAGGTGGGCGACCGTCACGGCCGTCGTGGTGCCCAGCGACTCACCGAACGCGAACACGCCGAAGCCCAATGCAGTGAGAGCGGTGAGTGCGGTCATCAGCGAGATCGCGCTGACGGCGTTCCCGTCCCGCAGCGCGGCCTGGAAGGCGAGGAAGCCCGCGAACGTGGCCACGACCGCCAGCACCGTCCAGCCCGATACGAGCGCACTACCGCCGTGGATGCCGACGGCCAGCGCGTCGGCCTTGATCGCCGCGTCAGCGACGCCGTAGAAGATGCCCGCGGCGACGGCGCGCAGCGGCGCGCTCCCGCGATGGCCGAGCAGCACCGCGCCGGCGGGGGCGACGAGGGCGGCCCAGACCAGCAGGCCAGTATGGAGTCGCCCCACCGAGTGCGGCAGTCCGAGCGGCAGGATGGCCAGGCTCGCCGCCGTCACTGCCACAGCCGCCAGCTGGCGCCGCGAGACGCGCTGATTAAAGAGACCGGCGGCCAGCGGCACCGAGATCGCCAGTCCGCCCGCGGCGAACGCCTGTACGAGCGACAGCGGCGCCAGCGCCACGGCGAGGATCTGCAGGGCGAAGCCGGCCCAACCGAGCGCCTGACCCCCGAGCCAGGCTGGGCTGCGCAGCGCGCCCATGAGAGCCCGGCCGCCGGTGCCCACTCGGCCGGCCAGCCCCCGATGCTGGAGCAGGAAGCCGAGGTTGATCATCGCCGCCGAGATGATGGCCAGCAGCAGGCCGCCGACCAGGCTCCCCCGCCAGCGCTGCGGCGGTCGGCGGGCGGGAACCGCAAGCGAGCCTCTCAGCGCGGGGAAGGCGAGGGGGGTGGCGGACCGGTGGGCACGACCGTGTGGAGGAAGGCGCCTGCGCGGATGGGCTGCGGTGCGGCGGTGGATGCCGGCCGCGGCCGCCACCGCACGCACGGGCACCGGTTGGGGCGCGGGCAACGGGCTGCTCATGTCACGGGAGGCGAGGATCAGCATCTGGTTCAGCCGCGGCCACCAGACCTCCCAGTCGTGACCTCCGGAATAGATCCGGTAGCTCACCTGGGTACCTGCCCGGCTCAGCGCGCGAGCCATCGGCACGATCTGGCGGCTGGCGTCGTCGGCGCGCCCGACGAACATGTACACCCGGAGGGGATTGGCGGCGATGGCGGTCCCGAGCCTCCGCACGTAGTCGAGCGGGCTGTTGTAGGCGAGCGCGGCACGGCTCGCGTGTGCGAATACGCCGCTGCGGGTCTGGGTGAAGTACCCCGACCAGGCCTGGATGCCCGCGAACAGCCCAAGGTGGTGAAGGCCGATGTTGATCGCGCCGTAGGCGCCGGCCGAGAAGCCGGCGATGACCCGGGCCTGGCGCGAGGCCACTGTGGCGAAGCGTTGGTCGACGTCGCGCACCACGTCGACCACGTAGCTCTCGTAGTTGCCGGCCGGGGTGTTGGCCCACTCGGAGTCGGAGTAGACACTGCCTCCGATTCGGCCGTCGGCGAAGACGAGGATCATCGGCCGGAGGTGGCCCTGGCTGAGCTGATTGTCGAGCCGGACGTCCATGTTGGCGATGTTGACGTACACCTGGGGACGCCCCGGCATGCCGTGGAGCAGGTAGTAGACGGGGTAGCGGTGGGCCGGGTTGTACCCCGGAGGGAGATAGACGAGGTAGAAGGCTCGCCGGTGCAGCGCCGGCGAGTAGAAGTTCACGTTCAGCAGGCGCCCGATGCCGGCTCGGGGCAGCTGCGCGACGCTGATGAAACCGCGGTGCTGGGAGTACTCCTGCCCGTAGCTGTAGGCGCCGAGCACCCCGAGAGCCGTGACGGTGAGCACGGCAATGGCGCCCATCGCGCGGCGCAGGCGCAGTCGGCGAGCCATCGGCTATCGCCCGCGCACGCCGGATTCGGTCGGAGCCAGGGGGAGCGTCGGCCACGTGTGTCCCGCCCGGGCGAGGCGCGGCCGCGGCGCCGGCACGTAACCCTCGGCCTGCAGCACGCGCAACACTGACAGAGGCAGTCCCCGCCGCGATTGATAGACGAGGTAGCGCGGTCGCCATTCCGGTGTGAACTTCTCGTTGAAGCGCACGAGTCGCTCCATCTGGAACCGGCGGCCGAGCGCAGCCACCGCGAGATTCGTCACTCGCCGGGTGAGCGGATTCCCACGCGGCTCGTGGCGGATCAGGTGGGCAAGCCCGGCGTAGTTGAGGCTCACCTCCTTGACTCCCCGCGCGCGGGCGACCTCGAGCGCCCGGCAGACGAGGGCCTCGTTGAGTCCGTTGGGTGTTTCCCCCACTCGCCGCATCGTGTCGAGCGAGAGCTTGCCGCGGTGAGTGATGAAGCGCATCGTCGCCGCCAGATGTCCCTCCGGAGAGCGAGCGAGCAGGTAGAGGTCCCCGGCGTGGACGCCGCCCTCGTGAGCGCCCATGCCCATGGTGAAGCCGATCAGTCGCGGCCTCGCCGCCCGCCACTTCACCTCGAGGCGGTCGATCTCGGACTCGGTGTTGACGTCGATCTCCCGCCCATCGCGCGCTGTCACCGACCAGCCCCGGCGCTCGATGCGGTTCACCGACTGCCGCAGCTTGCGGACCGACCGACCCTCCAGGGTGAACCTGCCCGGATCGGCAATTGCCTCCTCACCGACGCACAGGGCGCGCAGCCCGGCGCTGCGGTAGGTGTCGAGATGGCGCGTCGAGGCGCCGTAGAGAACCACCTTCCAGCCGCGCTCGCGGGCCGCGCGCAGGAAGCTGGCCAGCACCGCTCCCGCCGCCGCTGGTGGTCCGACCGGGTCGCCAGAGACCACGGCCGTATCGCCGAACACGCGATAGGCGAGCACGCTTCCGGCGGTGAAATGGAACGACTTGTCCGGGCGCAGGATGAACGGCGCGATCGAATCCTCACCGTGGCGCTCGACGATCTCGCGGGCAACGGCCATCGCGCCGTCGCGATCGTGCCGGGTCTCCGCCGACGCCGGCGACGGGGACGGGGACGGGGAGCGCAGGACGAGCAGCCACACCGCGAGGACCCCACCGATCAGCACATCGGCCAGCGGCAGCCAGGCGCTCCCCAGGCGCAGCGGCGCAGCCGACGCCCGTGCGAGCCCTCCGAGCGTCGCATGGGCAAGCTGGCTGAGCGGATGGACGTGACGAGCGGCGTCCGCCCCTCCGAGCACCGTGACCGCCGCGAGCACAAGCAGGCCCGACGATCCGAGTCCCGCCGCCGCGCGACTTCCGCGCCACAGCGGAACGGCGAGCGCCAGCAGCACCAGACCGAGCAGTTTGGCCGGGGTGGAGGCCCCGGCCACTGCTGCCCCTCCGGCCAACGCCGTGCCGGCCGCTGCGGAGCGCCGCACGGCAGGCAACCAGGCATGACGTGCTCCGTCCTGCATCCCGGGTTACTGTGACCGCTCCGGCTGAGCAGGAACCGGGAAGAAGCTGAGAATCAGCTGAGTCCGCCGTGGTGCACTCAGCGGAGAGCCGGGGCGCCGGTCGCTCGGCCTCGGTCGGAAGCCGACCGGCGAGAGCCGTTCCCGCTCGGGGCGGCCGGCAGTCTCACCGTGAAGGCGGCGCCCCCGTCGGGAAGGTTCTCCGCGCGGACCGTCCCGTGGTGCGCCTGGACGATCTCGCGGACAATCGATAGGCCGAGACCGGAGCCTCCCGGTCCTCGCGTACGTCCTTCGTCAGCCCGCCAGAATCGCTCGAAGACCTGCTCCTCGGCGCCGGGGGGCAGCCCGGGCCCGTGATCGCGCACCTGCGCGAGGACCTCCGTACGATCCCGGTACACGCTCACCTCGATGGCGCTGTCCGCCCGGGTGTGGATGACGGCGTTGGCCATCAGGTTGGCCAGCACCTGGCGCAGGGCGTGGACATCGCCGAGCACCTCTAAGTGACTGCCGGCGTGGAGCGTGATCGTGCGCTCGGGGGCCATCGCGCGGGCGTCGGCGGCGGCCTGCGTGGCAAGCTCCGCGAGGTCGACCGGCGCGCGCCGCGTCTCCGGCAGCTCGTCGAGACGAGCGAGCAGCAACAGCTCCTCGACGAGCACGCCCATGCGCGCCGCCTCCGCCTCGATCCTGGCCATGGCTCGCTCGAGCGCGGCCGGATCGCGAGCCGGCCCGAGGCGGAACAGCTCGGCGTAGCCGCGAATCGAGGCCAGGGGAGTGCGGAGCTCATGAGAGGCATCGGAGAGAAACTGCCGCCGGCGCTCCTCGCTTCTGGCCCGGTCGGCGAACGCATCCTCGATCCGCACCAGCATCCGGTTCAGGGAGAGGCCGAGACGACCGATCTCGGTGCGAGACGTGGCGGGGGTCACACGCCGGGACAGGTCTCCGTCAGTGATGGCGCTGGCCGTCCGCGCCATCTTGTCGAGCGGCCGCAGCGCGATTCGGATCACCATCCAGCCCAGCCCGACCAGCAGCACGATCACGCTGGCCACGACCAGCACCTCATCCACGATCAGACTGTCGAGGGTCTGGTCGACGTCGCGGAGCGGAACCGCCACGATGACCGTGCCGCCACTCGATTGCAGTCCGAGCGCGGCGACACGGTAGCGCACGCTTGAACCCAGCCGCGAGCTGACGGTGAACAGGGCCGGCGCGCTTCCCGCTTGCGGAGGCCTTACCCGGGCGGGGATGGCCGGTCCCGGCAGTGGCCGCTCGCCATAGCTGGCCATTACCGGACCACGGACCACGTGCCCGCGGGCGTTCACCAGCTCACCAAAGGTCCCCGAGGGCACGAAGCCGGCCAGCCCCTTGCCGAGCGGTGAGCGCTCCGCGTGGCCGACCCCAGCGCGATCCTCACCCGTCGGCGCGCGGTCGAGCAGCCGCGCGTCGAGCCCGAGCACATAGGAGATCGGCGCCGCGGCGGCGATCGCCTTCTGGTCGAGGCGCCCGTAGAGGAACGAGCGCTCCTCGGCGTAGATCGCGAACGCGGCCACCACCAGGGCCACAGACACGAGTGCGAGCACACTGATCAACAGGCGCGCGCGCAGCGACACCGTCACTCCCTCGGCAGCCGCAGCGCGTAACCGACGCCGCGGACGGTGTGGAGCAGGGGCACGTCGTCGGCATCGACCTTCTTGCGCAGGTAGCTCATGTAGGTCTCGAGCACACGCGCGTCGCCGTTGTAGTCATAGCTCCATACGTGATCGAGGAGCTGAGCGCGCGTGAGCACCCGCCGGGGATTGAGCATGAGGTAGCGGAGTAGGCGGTACTCGGTGGCCGTGAGCTCGATCGGCCGGCCGCCGCGGGATACCTCACGGGTGTCCTCGTCGAGCTCGAGGTCGGCGAAAACGAGGCGTCCTGTGGCCTCGTGTAGCGCGCCGGTACGGCGCAGGAGATTGCGCACGCGCGCAATCAGCTCCTCCAGGCTGAACGGCTTGGTGACGTAGTCGCCGCCCCCGGTCGTCAGCCCCCGCACCTTGTCCGCGGTCGCGTCGCGGGCGGTGAGAAACAGGATCGGAACGTCAGCGTGCTCGCCGGAGAGCCGGCGGGCCACCTCGAAGCCGTCGATGTCTGGCAGCATCACGTCGAGCACCAGGATGTTCGGGCGCCACTCGCGCGTCTGGGTCAGCGCTCCGGCCCCCGTGTGCGCCTCCTCGACGTCAAACCCGTGGTAGCGCAACGCCATCGAAACCACGTCGACGATATTCGGCTCGTCGTCGACTACGAGCACGCGGCAGCGCTCCTCGCGTTCGTCCACGCGTCCAGTATCGGCCGCGAACCTGTGGATTTGCTGAGAACTGCATGTGCGCTCGGTAAAGGGCTCCGGCGGCGCCACGGCTCGGTAGATGCCGCGGCAGATATGCGGCGAACTCCCATTCCACGCCCGTCTGGCGCGCGGTAGAACGGGAGGCACTGTGGAGGCTGGCACGCTCACTGACCGCCTGCGAGAGCTCGAGCGGGCCCGCTGCGCACGCAACTACCACCCGCTCGCGGTCGTGATCGCCCGCGGGGAAGGGGTGTGGGTCGAGGACGTTCAGGGGCGCCGGTATCTCGACGCCCTGTCAGCCTATTCGGCCCTCAACTTCGGCCATCGGCATCCGCGGCTGATCGCGGCGGCGACCGAGCAGCTCGGGCGGCTGACGCTGACCAGCCGCGCCTTTCACAACGATCAGCTCGGCCCGTTCTGTGAGGAGCTCGCGGACTTCTGCGGCTCGGACCTGGTGCTACCCATGAACACAGGAGCCGAGGCGGTCGAGACGGCGATCAAGGTGGCGCGAAAATGGGGCTATGAGCGCAAGGGGGTGACGCGCGATGGGGCGCGGATCGTTGTGTGCGACGGCAACTTTCACGGCCGCACGACGACCATCGTGTCGTTCTCAAGCGATCCCGTCGCGCGCGAGGGCTTCGGTCCCTTTGCCCCTGGCTTCGTGTCGATTCCGTTCGGTGACGCGGCGGCGCTCGAGGATACAGTCGACGACGACACGGTGGCCTTCCTCGTGGAGCCGGTGCAGGGTGAGGCCGGCGTGATCCTCCCCCCCGCCGGCTACCTGAGCGCGGTCCGCGAGATCTGCGAACGGCGTGGCATCCTGCTGATCGCCGACGAGATCCAGACCGGACTCGGGCGCACCGGCGCTCGCTTTGCCTGCGAGCACGCCGGGGTGACGCCGGACGTGTACCTGCTCGGCAAGGCCCTCGGCGGTGGCATCACGCCTGTGTCGGCGGTCGTCGCCGGTGAAGAGGTGCTCGGCGTGCTGAGCGCAGGTCAGCACGGCAGCACGTTCGGCGGCAACCCGCTCGCCTGCGCCGTGGCGCGCGAGGTCCTGCGGTTGCTGGCCGACGGCTCGCTTGCCGCGCGCGCCGCGCAACTGGGCGAGAAGGCAGCGCAAGCACTGCGCGAGCGGTCGTTCCCCGCCGTCACGGCCGTCCGCCAGATCGGGCTGTGGATCGGGATCGACATCGATCCGGCGTTCGGGACCGCACGCGGCGTCTGCGAGCGACTGATGGACCTGGGCGTCCTGTGCAAGGACACCCACGAGCAGACGGTCCGGGTCGCTCCGCCGCTGGTGATCACCTCCGAGGAGCTCGGTTGGGCGCTGGAGCGGATCGAGTCGGCGCTGGCCGAGCTGCCCTCACGCTGATCCACGCCATGTACGCGCCCACGCGCTCAGCGAGTCGATCGCAGTGCCGAGGCTCCGGCCCGACTCGGTGAGCGTGTAGCGCATGCAGGACTGGGGCAGCTACGAACTCGGGCGGATCCCGCTGAAGGGGCGTTGATCGCGTTCGTGGACGCACTGCATGACGGCGCGGGACGTCGACGAGCGAACCTGGGAAGCGCTGGCCTGCCATCGCGCCGAGAAGCAGCTGCTCGACGTACTGCTGCTGGCCGGCTGGTACCACGCGATCAGCTTCGCTGCCAACGGCGCGCGGGTGGAGCTCGAGCCGGGCGCACCGCGCTTCGCCGATTACCCGGTCGGCATCGAGACCTGAGGGCGTCTGGCCCTCAAGCCCGGAGCGTCAGCCCTCGCTGTCGGCGACGGGCGTGAGGCGGGCCGGGCTCAGACTGGCGAGCCGCCGAGCCATGCGCTCGCGCCCACGGCCGTGCCGCGTGGGCAGCCAGGCCACGAGTCCACCTAGGCCCGGCACCCAGATGGCGATCGCGTGGTAGACGAGCACGGCAGAGACCGAGGCCGCGGGCGGCATCCCGTAGAGCACCAGCGCCGCCGCGAGCCCGGAGTCCAGGACGCCGAGCCCCGCAGGCATCGGGATCGCCGTGGCCAGGTAGCCGATGCAGTATCCAATCGCCACGGCGGGGAGGCCGAGCGGATGCCCGGTCGCGGCGCAGGCCGCCCACAGCGCGGCCAGGTCGAAGCAGAAGAATCCCGCCGCGCCGAGCAACCGCCAGTTGCCGGTCCCCGCCTGCGCCCACGCACCCTCGAGCCCAGCCGCGACCCCGCGGAGGGGGCGCGGCGCCCGGTCACCGAGGCGGCGCCCGACGAGCGCCACAAGCGCGGCCGCCGACAGCACGCCCACCGAGACGAGGATCGGGCCGCCGGTATGGCGGAGGTCGTGCGGTCCGCCGGGCACGCCGACGAGCAGGAGCACACCGGCCAGACCGTTGACGAGGAATCCGAAGGCGGTGAGCAGGCAGAGCAGTCCGGCACAGCGCTCGAGCAGCCGCCGGGTCCCGACGCCGTGGCGGTGCAACAACCAGCCCGTGGCGGCGGCCGAGGAGATGTTGCCGCCGGGCAACACCGCTCCGGCGCCCATGGCGATCCAGGCAACCTGGCGGGTGACCGAGCGCGGAGGCTCGGGGAAGAACCGCCGGAAGACGACCACGTAACTCAGGCACGAGCCGATCTCGAGCGCGACGGCCACGAGGACCCACGTCGGGTTCATGTCTGCGATCTGGTGGATCACGCTGGCCGGCGGCGCGACCCACAACAGCAGTCCCACGGCGGCCACGCCGATGATCGCGGTGCCGATGCTACGACGGCTCACTCTCCACCGCGGCGGGGGTGACAGTGTGGCCTCCCCGCCTGGGTTCTCTCCGGGCATTAGGCTGAGACCCTGGCAGATCTGGGTTAGCCACGTGTAAGTCGTTGGGTGAGGCCTTACGCGAGCTTGACGCGCCTTACGCGAGCTTGACGCCGATACGCCCCATCGACCATCCGTTGAAACGACGCTCGAGGCGGAGGGTTCTCCACACCGGCAGCCGATTGATCCCCGTCGGCGCCGGCCGGTCGGACGAGACGATCTCGGACGACGACGCGTGGGCTACGGATTGCAGCGCCGCAAGTGAACCACCGACGAAGGGACCGAGGGATGCATCGCAGAGGAAATACCGTGCTTGCCCTGGCGGCGGCATTGGCCGTGCTGGCGTGTGCCGGTAGCGCATCGGCCGCGACGTTCAGCGGCGTTGTCGTTCACAAGAACGCCCGCGCGCGCAGCTTTGTCGTTGCGACGAAGGGTGGCAGCTTGAGAGCCGTTCACGCGCGCGTCCTGCTGCGCCTCGGCCGTCGCGTGACCGTGACCGCGCGATTGCTGCACAACGGCACCTGGGCCCTCCAGCGCGTGCGGGTCGGACGACACGTTGCCCGTGTGCGGGTGCGTGGCACCGTCACCTACGTGAACGCCCGCCGGCACCTGTTCGTCGTCTCGGCCCGGGGCGTGTCACTGCTCGTCCACGCTCGCCGCACTCGTGCCCACCATGCGCGGGCGGCGGCCGACGGCCAGGTCTCCGCCGGCGAGGTCGTCACCGTGGATGGGACGGTCGACGGCAATTCGCTCGCCGCCGCCAGCGTGCAGCCGAGCGGCCAGGATGTCAACGGGATGGACCTCGAGGGGACCGTCCAGGGAGTCGACACCACGCTCCGCACGCTGACCGTGTCGGCCGATGACAGCGAGGAGTCCGGCTCCACGCTCACCGTCGAGGTGCCCGCTTCCTTCGACATCACCCTGTTCCACCAGGGGCAGTCGGTCGAGCTCATCGTCTCGCCGAATCCCGACGGCACGTATACGCTCGAGCAGTCCTCGAACGACACGGGCGCGCAGAACGCCGACAACCAGGGCGGCGACCAGGGCGACGGCCACGGCGATCAGCACGTCAGCGCCGAGCAGGTCTGCGCCGCCGAGCAGAGCGACCCGAACTTCGCCGCGGCTCACAACGGCGAGAGCTTCGGTCAGTTCTGGGCGACCGATCCCAGCAGCGCCCGGGACGCTTTCGGCAATTGTGTCGATGCGATGGCTCACGGGACGGCGACGAACCCCAGTCCCGAGCTGCAGTGTCACCTCGAGGCGAGCGACCCGAGCTTCGCCGCCGCCCACGGCGGCCAGAGCTTCGCCCAGTTCTACAACCCCCAGGAGCCGACCAACCTCGGCGATGCCTTCGGGCACTGCGTCGATAGCAAGGCCCAGCACCAGGAGGGCCAGGACTCGAGCCGTGGCTCGGACGGGTCGGACGGGTCGGGTCGGTCGGGCGGCTCGGGCGGCTCGGGCGGCTCGGGCGGCTCGGGGTCGACTAACTGACGGCGAGCGTCGGCCGCGCCACGTCACGAGCCCGGCCGTCGCGGCGGCCGGGCTCGTCGCACGTACTGGCGAGCTGACTGGCGAGTGCGCCGATGTGAGCGATCGCGGTGGTGGCGATCGTTGGCGGCGTCATCACGCCACAGCAGGAAAGGACTCGCATGTCGACCTCCGTCAGCTCTCCCAGCCGGCCAGGCCGCGCCGCCACCGCGCTCAACGGCAAGATCGTGCTACCAGTTCACGGTCACTACGACCAGGCGCGGCAGCCTTGGAATCTCGCGGAGCGTCACCATCGATCCCGACCGGCGCGTCACCCGCGCCGAGGCCGGAGTCGTGTGGCTCGAGGTCGTTGAGGCCGCGGCTCGGTAGGGGCTGGCGGCGCCGGCCGGGAATCCTCGGGTACCCGATCGAGCGCGGCGGGGAGGTCCTACGCGCCTGGCGCGACCTGACCGTGGCGAGGCCGCCCGTGGTCATCGAGGCGTTGCCCCTCGGGGAGCCGTCGGTGGCCGACGCCCTACTCGAGCCGCTGCGGCGCCTCGGCCCGATCACCGACACGATTGCGCTCGTCCCGACGCCGGCACTCAGCCACCTGCAAGGCGTCGGTCGATCCCGACAACCGGATCCGCTCGAACCATCCGGTGCCCCCAGCCCGCTGAGCGGCGTATCCAGGCCGGTGGCCGCGGCAGACTCCCCCCGGTCGCGGCTTCCGGTAGTGCGGTCGCGTACGGAACTGGGCACGTGGCTTCTGCGGATGCTCGGGCTGGCCCCGGTCCCTACGGTCGCATGATGAAGGCGCAAGCCGGGAACCCGTTGGGCTGCGGTGCGAGCTAGGGCACGGTGCGATGGCAGAGCCCGTACTGACCCTCGCGGTGTCTCTCGGCATCGGGATGCTGCTCGGGGTCGAGCGCGAGCGGCGCAAGGGAGAGGGCTCCGAACGCGCTGCCGCGGGCGTGCGCACGTTCGCCCTGGTCGGGTTGGCCGGCGGCGTGAGCTGGCGGGTTGGCGGGGCCGTCACCGCCGCGGTGGCGCTCGGGTTTGTCGGCCTGGCCGCGGTGATCGGCTATGCCCTCAGCCGCGACGACGACCCGGGGCTGACCACCGAGGTGGCGCTCGTCGTCGCCTTCCTGCTCGGCGCGCTCGCCCAGCGCGAGACCGCCGCCGCCGCCGCGCTCGGCGTGGCCACGGCGCTCGTGCTCGCCGGGCGCGAGCAGATCCACGGCGTCGTGCGCGACACGCTCTCCGAGCGCGAGCTGCACGACGGGCTGCTGTTCGCCGCCTGCGCGCTGATCGTGCTTCCGCTGGTGCCGGACCGAAGCCTCGGTCCTCACGGGTCGCTCAACCCCGCGGTGATCTGGCGGCTCGTGGTGATCGTGATGGCCGTGCAAGCCCTGGGCTACATCGCGCTGCGGGCGATCGGCCCCCGCTACGGTTTGTTGCTCGCCGGCCTGCTCGGCGGCTTCGTGTCGAGCACGGCGACGATCGGGATCATGGGCGCCCGGGCCGTCAGGGAGCCGGCCCTGCGCCGCGGCGCGACGGCCGCGGCGGTGATCTCCTCAGTGGCCACCGTCATCCTGTTGGCGATCGTGGTCGGCGCGGTCAGCGTCCCGGTGCTGAAACGCCTCGCCCTGCCGCTCCTGCTTGCCGGGCTCGCCGCAGCGGGCTACGCGCTGCTGTTCGCCGTGCGCGCCACCCGGATCGAGGGCCGCGAGGACTTCGACCGTGGCCGCGCGTTCAACCTGCGCGTGGCCCTCGTGCTCGCGCTGACGGTCACCGCGGTGCTGTTCATCTCGGGCCTTCTCACCGCCGCGTTCGGCCGCGCGGGTCTCGTCATCGGAACCACCAGCGCCGGCCTCGCCGACTCGCAGTCGGCGGGCATCTCGGCCGCGACGCTGGCAAAGCAGGGACACATCGGCACCGAGATCGCCGCGCTCGCGGTCCTCGCCGGCCTTACTGCCAACACCTTCAGCAAGGCTGCCATGGCCGCCTTGCTCGGGCACCGCCACTTTGCGTTCAACGTCTGGCCTGGCCTGGCGCTGATCCTCGGCGCGGCCTGGGCCGGCTGGGCCCTCACCAGCCTCGCCTGATTCACTCGCCCTCGGCGTTGCCCGGGGCTGGCTGCGCCCGGCGAGCGGGATCGAGTCATGCGGCCCGCGGTGCCGCCCTTCGCGGACCACACTTAATCGCGCCGCGAGTCTGCTGTCAATCGCGCGCTCAGACGACCGGCGGTGGGGTTCCCTCGGCACTCGCCGCCAGCGCCGGATCCCAATCGCACACCGAACAGGCGTGACGGAACACCGTCCGCGCGAACTCGAGTCCGGCCGCGTGCGGATCGGGACTCGCGCAGACGTCGTCCCAGTCGAGAATGAACTCCCCCAGCGACGCGTCCCACCGACCCGCCCCGGGTTCGAGAGCGGCATCGCCGACGTCCTCGGGCGCGGGGTGCGCGTAGGCGTAGAACGCCGCCTTCGGATAGCGAGCGTCACCGGGCCACCAGCCGATGGCGACCTCCTGTGCGTCCATCGCGTTGCGCATGATGAAATCGTTGGCCGGTGGCTCGGCCGGAACACCGGAGAAGAGACTCACGGCCAGGTCGAACGACCCCCACCAGGCGTTGACCGGCGTCGAGCGCCCCCGGTACGGCGCGCGGAACGCCGCGAGGACGAGCGCGGCCCGGCTTGCCGCGAGGAAGTACCGCGCGACCAGCGCGGGGTCGTAGCTCGTGTGCTCAGCGTCGGCATCGAGCGGAACGCTCCACGGAACCTCCTGCGGGGTGGGGTCGATCGTGACAGCGCCACCGAGATGAGCGAAGGCGGCCACAAGCTCGCGGGTGACCTCCCCAACGGCTCGGTCGGGTCCGAGTTCGATCCGTGCGACACCTCCGTCGCTGTGCTCGACGAATCCTGCGTGGGCGCGCAGGTCAAGACCAGCGACAAGTGCCCCCGAGCCATCGGGAGACGGGAGCGGGAGCGTCTCCCACCCCCGAGCGGTGAGACGCAGCGCCGCGTGCAGAAGCTGTGGCTCGGGCGGCGCAAGCGCGACGGCGAGCTTCCCGAGGACCTGCGTGTGCGCGTGCAGCGTGTCGCAGCTTGCGGACCACTCCTCGTAGTTGAGCCGTGGCCACGAAGAGGTCATGCCGGGCAAGCCTACGCCTCGACCGACGGGTCGGCAACAGGTCTCGCCAACCCGCCGGCTGACGTGGCTAGGACTGCTTCACGCTCCTCACGAGTCAGGCCAACGCGGCTACGCCGCGGACGTCGGCCCGATGTTCTGGTTGATGCGGAAGACGTTGTCCGGGTCGTAGCGGTCCTTGAGTGCCACCAGCCTGTCGTAGCGCACCGGGCCGTACATGTCGCGCACCCGCGCCTCGCCCTCATCGGAGGTGTAGTTCAGATACACGCCGCTCGTCGTGTTCGGCGCGAGATCGGCGGCCAGCTCCCGCGCCCAGCCGATGTGCGCGTCCTCCGTGGCCTGATCGGGTTCCATCCACATCGCCAGCGCGTGGTAGCACCACGCGACGTCTCGCCGCCCGAGCGCCGAGTCGCCCTCGCGGAAGCGGCTGATCGCGCCGCCCAGCGGCTCCAGCAGTAGCTGGACCATGGGACCGGGGCGCGTTGCCCCGTGCCGAGCCAGTTTCTCGATGACCTGCTCGTTCAGCTCGGGCAGGAACTCCGCCTTCATGTACGCGCGGATCCCGTGTGGCCCGCCGCCGTCGAGCATGCTCTGCAGCGCGGTGTACGGGATCGGCTGGACCATGTCCATGACCGGCTTGGCTGCGTCGCGAATCGGCGCAAGCACGCGCTCGCCCTCGTCCATGTCGCCGGTCCAGCACACGATCAGTCCCACCATGGGTGCGCCGTGCATCTCCTCGGGGACGAACGGCTCGGGCGGGGCGCTGTTGAACGCGGCGCCGAGTCCGAGATCGTCCGGGGCGTCCTTCATATACTCGCTCAGGAAGCGGAGAAGCTCGGGGGCGCGCTCGGGCAGGCAGGCCATCATGCCGCCGTAGATGACCGGCCCGATCTGATGCAGCTGATAGGTGAACGAGGTCACGACGCCGAAGTTTCCGCCGCCGCCTCGCAGACCCCAGAACAACTCCGGGTTCTCGTCTGCGCTGGCCGTCACCACGCTGCCGTCGGCCGTCACGACCTCCGCAGCGAGCAGGTTGTCGGCGGTCAGACCGCACCGACGCTCGAGCCAGCCGCTTCCGCTGCCGAGCGTCAACCCTGCGATGCCCGTGGTCGAGAAGCGGCCGCCGGTGACGGCGAGCCCGTGCTCCTGGGTGGCCTGATCGAAATCGCCCCACGTGGCGCCGCCCTGTGCGCGGGCCGTGCGCGCACCGGTGTTCACTTCGACTGCCCTCATCGGGGAGAGGTCGATCACCACCGCGTCGTCCCACGTTCCGTATCCCTGCGCCGAGTGACCTCCGCCCCGCACCGCGATGCGAAGACCGTGCTCCCGGGCGAAGCCCAGTGCGGTCTGCACGTCGGCGACATGGTGGCAGCGGGCCACGAGGGCCGGCCGACGGTCAAAGCATCCGTTCCACACCTGCCTGGCCTGCTCGTAGCCCTCGTCGCCATCGCGGAGCAGTTCGCCGCCGAACGATTGTGAAAGCTCTTCGACTGCGGGAGCCGAAACGAGTGAATCCGTCATCTGTCCCCTCCAACCCGTCGGGAGTCGCCGCGTGCGGCGACCAGCTTGTCTGCGCCGCTGCTCATGCTCACTCTCTCCGACCGCGACCGAGGAGTCAAGCCGCGAGGTCGGGCAACGCCGCCGTGGCGAGGGTCAGCTGGCCGGCGCGATCACCGTCGTCCAGATGCCGTACACCGCCAGCCCGCTGGCCACGACGCTGAGGGCCCACGCCGGCAGCGCGCGCTGCCCGTGGGCGCGGGCGAAGCGCGGATAGACGAGAAACACGATCAGCTGGCTCAGCCACAGAGCGACCAGCGAGGGCTCGAGTAGCGCGTTGTAGAACCCCGCCGGGTCGATCAGGCTGAGCGGCGCGGCGAGCACGATGGCGGCGCCGACGACGGCCGCGACCGGGCGCACCGGCCAGCGGCCGATCGCGTGCGCGAGCCGGGTCAGGGCGAGGTACTCGCACAGCATCACCCCGCCGATGCTCACCGCGACGCCGATGCCGATCGCCTGCGCAAGGTGCGGGCCGGTGAACTGCTGCATCAGGCTAACCCCCGGCACGTCCGTGTTCAACAGGCCGGGCGCGGCGGCCAGCGGAGCCACCGCGAGGGCGACGACCCCCGCCGTCAGCGCGAGTGCGCCGCCGAGCCCTCGGCGGATCGTCCGCGCCGGCGTGGCCAGTTCACCGCCGAGGAACAGCGGCAGGCTCCCGCAGATGTAGAGCAGCGAGGTCTGCACACTCGCCTTGGCCAGCGAGCCGGTCGGGGCAGCCGCGGTGAACGTCGACGCCGGCGGTGACACGTGGGCAATCGTCACCAAGTCGAGGACGCCGGCCAGGGCAAGCTGGCCGACCGCCATCACACCGAGCACGATCAGCGTGACGGCTCGGCCGGCGACCATCACGGCGGCAAGCGCCACCGGGATCAGAACCGCGAGCAGTGACTGGTAGCGAGCCTCCCCGGGGAGCACCTTCGGCAGCAGGTCGTACACGATCTGCACCGTCGTGTAGCTCAGGTAGAGCAGGTAGCTGACGGTCCAGATCGCCGCCTGGGTCAGCGCCACCCGGCGCCCCGCCGCCGCCTCGACGAAGCCGTACAACCCGCCCGAGCCGGCTACGTGCTGCGAGTAGCGCAGCCAGATCCCCAGGGGCACCATGAACACGCCGACGGACGCCAGCACCGCGAGCCCCGCGGAGTCGGCCGCGTCGCCCATGAGACCCGGGACGTTCAGCGCGGCGAGCGCGAGCGGACCGCCGAATGAGCACACGGCGACGGCGGCGAAGCTCCACGGTCCGATCGCCCGACCGCCCTCGATCGCCCGACCGCCCTCGATCGCCCGGGCGCCCTCGATCGCCCGGGCGCCGACGCGGCGAGGGGAGTAGCCAAGGCCCGCCAGATCAGCCCCAGGCGCCCCCGCCCGAGCTGCTCGACGAGCCGCTCGAGGAGCTGCCGCCGGAGCTGCCCGAGGATGCCGCGGTGGTCGAGCCGGTGGTGGTGATGGCCGCCCCGGAGGGAGCCACGAGCCACCACTTGGCGCCGAAGCTGTTGCTGCCCTGGCCCTTGACCACGCCCGCGCCCGTGTCGGCAACAAAGAAGTAGAGCGGATGGCCCCTGTACGTGACCTGCTTCGTCCCGTCGGCCCGCGTGATGGTGCCGAGATCCCCCGCGTTCGCAGCGCCGACGGCGGTCGGCGTGCTGCTGGCGATCAGCGGCGGCCAGGTCTTGGCGCAGGCTCCGGAGCAGGCGGACTTGCCGCCGGAGTCGGCGACCCACATGTACAGTGCCCGGCCTGAGGGACCGGTGAGGTACGTGCCATCCGAGCCCTTGGTGGTGCTGATGGCGACCGCCTTCGCGGCCGTGCTCGGGGCGCTCGCCGCGCTACTCGAGGCGGTTGCCGCCGGCGCGCTCGAGCTCGAGCTGCTGCCGCTGCCGCATCCGGCGATGGCCAGCGCCACCCCGACCAGCGCGAGGGCACCGCCCGCGCGGAACTTCTGACTACTGCCACCGACCATGATCTCTCTCCTGGTAGACGGATCGCCGTGGCCCCTGATCGGGCCGTCGTCAAAAGAGACTCCGGTTGCAGCGTGATCCTTCCCGGGGGTCTGCGAGCTCAGCCGATGCGGGAGCTGATTCTGGCCCTGTTGTTCGAGCGTCTGGGATCGAACCCCCCCGAGCTCACGGCCGCGAAATCGGTCAGCCGCTTAGCGTGCCGGCGGCGCAGCGACACGGTCACCGTCATCGATGCCGTGCCCCCGACGCGGAGTCGGGCCATGCGGCAGATGAGCGTGCCAGCGTGACCGCGGCGCGGTGCGACGCATCGCCAGCGCCCGCGCCTGAGCCGAGCGAACACGGTCCCCGCCGGGAGCCTGTCGCGCAGCACAACCGGGGTCGCGACCGACGGCCCGCGGTTCGTGGCGGCGAGCCGGTAGACGAGCAAGTTCCCTCTTCGGGTGACCTTGAGCGAGAGGCGGAGATCTGATGCCGCGGCGAAGGCCGGTGAGATAACCGTCACCGCGCTGCCCGCCATGTCGGTCACCACTGTGGTCACCGAATGGCTGCCGTCCCGAGAATAGAAGTGGCTCCCGACCACGATGAAGCGCGCACCGCCCCCCAAGCGGAGGACCACCCCGCGGCTGCTGTGCCCGTCGCCCCAGTTGATCGTGGCGCTGTAGTCACCCGGCGCGCCGCCCGGATCTTCGTCGGCGAACTTCGCCACGATGGCGCTGAAGCGCCGCCGCGTCGGGGCGACGATCCTCGCCCCCGCGCCGTCCAGCGGCGCGTCCGCGACGACCGAGGTGCGCGCTGCGCTGGCGCTGGCCAGATTTGGCGGGTTTCCGGCCAGGGTGACCGTGACCGGGTACAGGCCCTCCTCGGCATAGGCATGAACGCCGCGGACCAGGAAGGATCCGTTGCCGCCGGTGATCGTCCCGGGTGTCACGGTTCCGTCGCCCCAGTTGATCGCGGCGTGAAAGCCACTTGCCGGCGTGGAGGTCACGGCGTCGTGGAACTCGGCCACCGGTCCGTTGAACGTGGCGCCCTCGGCCGGATTCATGAGCTCGGCGACGCCCACGAGCACATCCCCGGAACCGTCGGTCGCCGCGCCTCGCTGCGACGGCGCGTTCAGCGTCACGCCGGCAAGCGATGCCTGCGCCGCGGCCGCCACCAGGACGCCAAGCCCACACAGGGCGAGAACCAGCCCGACAAGCCGTCGACGCATCTGTCCGCTCCCGGTTGCAGTTCCGCGGCGGTCTGGCCGCTGGCGAATTTTCGGCGCAAACGTGCATATCCCTGCTCATGTCATCGGGCGACCGAACTGAGCGGCATGCTGGTCTTGGCGGGCGCGGAGGAACCGGCCGAGATCCGGCGAATCAAGTCCGAGCTCGAGACCGCGGCCGCAGGCAGCGAACGGATGGGAGCATCTCTGGCGTCGGCGACGGAGGCGTCGTGGCCGGGACGGCTCAGCGCAGGTTTCGGTTCCACTCCACCCAGCCGACGCCCGTGCGGCCGTCGGCGGTGCGTATCCGGCACCACGCGCGCAGGAACTGAGCAACGCGCCCGTCGTCGTCGGCGAGCCGCAGGGGCCCGAACCCCACCGGCTCGATCTCGATGGCCAGATCGCCGGGGGACAACGCGAGCGTGGCCGAGCTCGGCAGGCCGTCGTCGGCGATGTTCTCGTCCGCCGTCACGGCCTCGAGTTCGGTCACCTCACCGTCGGGGGACTGCGTGTAGCCGACGCCGATCCGCGGAGCCCCCGGGATCCGCAGATCGAGGGCGTGCAGCCGGGTGCCGTCCTCGAGGTGCAGCGCGGACCAGACCCAGTCCATGCTCCACCAGTCGCGCACTCCCCAGGAGTGGTCGCGCTGGCCGGGCGCCGCGATGGTGGCGCACTCTCCGTCCACGGTGATCGTACCTCGCACGTGGCACGGAATCTCGTAGCGGGTGGTGATGCGGTACTGGTATGGCGTTCCGTCGGTTTCCCACATGAGGTCGAGCGACACCGGCACCGCGCGCCCAGGCTCGCCGCGGAGCAGCGCCGCGGGGTCGTCGTACGCCTGTCCGGTCGCGGTGAGCGTCACGCGATAGCGCTCGAGCGCGACCTCGGGATGCTGGCCGGCGTCGATCTGCTCCGTGGTCACCGACAGCTCCGGTCCGGGCAGCGGAGCGTGATAGTCGACGACGGCGACCGTCGGCCGGTCGGGTCCGCAGATCATTGCCGTATACCAGGCCCGCCCGAGATTCGGATACACACCGAGCCGCACGTACGCGCCAACTCCCCGCGCGCGGTCGGCGAGGTCGAAGTACCAGCTCTCGTTCCACAGGCGGTCATCGCCGGGGGCGTGAGCGGGCTCGTCCTCAGCCTCGGGGCGCAGCGCGACCTGCGTCTCCGCGGCCGGCAGCAGCGACAGCGCGTCGAGATCGAGGACCTGCTGGGCGTGCCGGGCGAGCACGGCCATGAACATGTCGTCACCGCGGTCGGTTTGGACCACGAGCATCGGCGAGATGATGGCCATCATCACACCGAAGAAAGACTGCAGGCGGACACCCTCGTGCACGTCCTCGAGCGCAGGCGCGCGCGCGCCGAGCCGCTCCTGGTAGCGCGCGATCAACTGCTCGCCCCAGGCGCGCCGATTCCCCGTCGTCAGGGCACAGCCGAGGAAGTACGCGAGGTCGGTCAGCGGCGAGCCCCAGGCAACCGTCTGCCAGTCGACGACGGTCACGGGCCGCGGGGCGCCTGCCTCGCCGAACAGGAGGTTGTCGAGCCGGTAGTCGCCGTGCACGAGTCCCTGCGGCCCCTCCCGGGACGCCGCGAGCCAGGCGTCGAAGCTGTCGGCCAGCCGCTCGCAGACGAAGCGGTGCTCGGGGGCGATCCGCTCGGCGTAGCGGTCGACGAATCCAGCCAGCAGCTGCTTGAGCAGCCCCTGGGTGATCGGCGAGTCGCGGTTCAGCCAGGTGGCAGCCTCTAGCGCTTCGTGGTCAAGCGCGGGCGTATGCAGATCCGCCAGGGCATCGATGGCCAACTCGGCATCGGGGAGGCTCGCGCCGGTGATCTCGTCCCCCTGGCGCGCCGGGCCGGCGTCACCGAGGACGAGGCAGAAGGTGTTGTCGGCCGGTTCGAAGGAGGCGGCGTAGCTCGGCGCGAGCGGACCGCCGACCAGCGGCGCGACTTCGGCGTAGAAGCGGACCTCGCGCTCGTAGAGCCCGAGCGCCGCGCCGGTGGCTCGGCTCGTCTCGTCGGCGGCGGCCAGCTTGACCACAACCGTGGCCGGCGCGCCCCGGGCGGCGGCGCCGTAGGCGAGGCGCACCCGATAGCTGTCGCTCATCTGCCCCGTGCCGATCTGCTCCACCTCGAAGCCCTCGACCGGCGCGCGGCCGAGCACCGCGGACAGCCACGCGGTGGTCAGATCCTCCGGGAAGCGCACGCCCGCATCGGCCGTGGTCATCGTCGACGCGACGATACCGGGAGCGCCGGGCTACGGCGCTCCCGGCCTGTCACCGCGGATCTCAAGCTCTTCGACCACGAGGTGGCCGATGTGCAGCTCCTTGACTCGGAGTTGCCCGACGGCGGCGCGCCGGACCGCGAGGTTGGCGATCGCCAGCGCTCCGAAGGCCCAGGCGGAGCTGGCCAGCGCGGCGACGGCAACCGGCGGCCCGACCCGCCAGGCGAGGGTGCGAAGGTTCGCTCGCGGGCGAGCGGAGCCGTTTCTGAGCATTGGGGTCTCCTGGTGGTCGCGGGGTTCGACGGACATTGTCGTCGCGGCCTGGGTGCGAGCCGGGCCTGGTGCGCGCTACTGCTCGAACGTACCGATCACGCGGGCCTGCTCGATCACGTGATCCTTACCGGCGCCGTCGGCGGCGCAATCGGGCCGGCTTTGGCTGAGGAGCACCACAATCGTTGCCCGTCGTAGCGCTGCTGGGTGTCGCCGCCGCGGGCCGTGACCGGAGGTAGCTGTTGAGAACGTTACTTTCGATGCGACTCGCGGACTGAGAGGAACGGACAACCCCTCTATGCGGCCAAAACGTTCCTCTCGATTCACATCGCGCGCCGAGAGGAACGTTCTCGACTCCGATGCCGGTGCCGGGGCCGGCCCGAGCGACCGTCCAGCGACCCACCGCGCCCAGCTCGTGCGCCTCGCGGGCCCACAGGTTGATCAGCTCGGCGTCGCCCCGCGCGTGCCCGCGCCTGTGCAGCGGCAGGGCGATGTAGTGCACCTCGGGATAGGCGACCGGCGCTCGGTCCTCGTGCTCCTCGATAGCGCGTGCTGCCGAGCGCAAACGGCACGAAGCTCAGCGCGACGAACAGCATGATCGCCTCCTGCACCCGGAAGGGCCGCAGACCGCGCCGCGATGCGGGCGGCTACGTGGGCCGAGGGGCAGCACGCCCTCGAGCGGTTCGCAAAGGCGGTCTTCCAGCGCGAGTTGGCCGGCGGCGGTGCGCACACGGGTACCCACACCGGTGCGACAAGTCATGTCCGCTGATCCCGGAGGCGATACGCTGGTCGGGCACGAGCCTTCGTCGGAGCCCCCCTCTCTCTGCCCGCCGGTGGTCTCCGCCAGGAGAGATGGAGAACGGGATGTGCATGAGCACCTCGGACGATAGGTTGACCGGAGGGCCGCTGAACGCGGCGATCGCCAACGAGATCGGCAAGCTGGTCGCCGACTTCACGGGCCGCGGCGCCACAAAGTCACGCGCTTTCGTGCATCAGGACGTCGTCACGTGCCTGCTCGAGGACTGCGCGACCAGGGCTGAGGTCAACCTCGTCGCCGCGGGCCGCGAGGAGCTCGTGCGGGTGCAGCGCGACGCGCTCCAGCGCGCGATGGAACCGCAGCTCGTCGCCGTCGTCGAGCGAGTTACCGGGCGGACCGTCCGGAATTTCCTCAGCGGCACCAGCACCCTGGGCGAATCGTCGGTCGAGGTGTTCGTGCTCGAGCCCCTGCCGCCTGCACCCGGCAACACCGCGGGCGGATTGACACCAAGGCCCTCCGCGCTAGGCTGGGCCGACGACAAGGTGTGAGGGGTCCTCGCGTACCCCGCGACCGGGTCGCGCAGCGCACACGACGGACGGCGGTGGTCTCGCGGGCCCGGCCGGACACGGAGGCGGACCGATGGAAGCATCTTCAGGTGAAGTGAATCCGGTCCCGCTCTCTGGCGGGAAGCTGCTCGCGGCAATCTCGACCCGGATCGTCGCGATCCTCCGCGAACACTATGGCCGTGGGCCGATGAAGGCCAAGACCTACGCGCTCGACGACATCATCGTCGTGGTCATGCGCGGGAGCGGCTTCACCCCGCTCGAGCAGACGATCATGGACAGCGGCCAGCCCCAGCGCGTGGTCGACATGCGCCACGACTTCCAGCACATCATGACCAAGCGCTTCACCGGCACGATCGAGGAGCTCACCGGCCGCAAGGTGCTCGCGTTCCTCTCCCAGGCGCACGTCGACCCTGACCTCACGCTCGAGATCTTCTTCATCGATCGACCGCTCGAGGGGTCCGGATCAGTCGAGATCCTCGAGACTCAATAGCCGCCGACGAGCCCGCGTCGGTCGTTGACGAGCCCGCGTCGGTCGTTGACGAGCCCGCGTCGGTCGTTGACGAGCCCGCGTCGGTCGTTGACACGCGGTCGCCGGCGGTTGTCGTCACTGCGCCAGGGCCTCGACGACCGGTCTGGGGTCTACCGATGTGATACCCCTTGGCGTCGTCGACGCCGAGGGCCCTTGAGATCCGAATCGAACCCCACCAGCGCGGTCCCGATCGGTGCGTGCTCGAACGCATCCCACAGATGAGCCTCAATCACCTCCACCCGGCGCGGTCCGGGCCCCGTAGCGTCGACCGGGCCCCGTGGCGCGGTCCGGGCCCCGTAGCGTCGACCGGGCCCCGTAGCGTCGACCGGGCCCCGTAGCGTCGACCGGGCCCCGTAGCCTCGACCGGCCCCGCCCTCGGGTCACGGGGAGATTCTACCGGCGTGCCATTCGTCCGCGCGGCCCATCTGGGCGTTCGTCGTCCGAGGCGGGCACGGCGTCGTCACCGTCGTTTCGCGGCTCTCCACACGGAGTAGGTGAGCAGGGCGGCGACGGCCGTCGGCAGGATCCACCAGGCCGCGACCGACGTCCCCGCGACGAGCGCCGTCAGCCAAAGCGCAGCGACGACGCCGACGGCGATGCGCCAGTCATCGCCGACGACGAAGTCCCACAGGAACTGCAGGAAGGCCTCGATCCGGCTCATCTCGCCGCGGTCTTCCTCACGCCCGCGCCGGCTCATTGGCCAGGCGCCTCTCGGCCTCGACAGCCGAGCGCCGGCGGAGCGCCACGAGCATCACGGCGAACCCGAGCACCGCGGGGACGATCGCCAGGAGCGCAGCGTCGCTCCCGGGCCAGTCCGCGCCCGCACCCTCCGCGCCCCAGAACAGGCCGAACGACGTGAGCATGACGCCCACGCCGAACTTGAGCAGGTTCTCCGGCACCCGGGTCAGCGGGGCATGGACGGCCACGCCGGCCAGCACGACGACGGCGATGGCCAGGCCCGCCGCCACTACGGCGAGTCCGACGCGGTGCTGATTGGCACCGAACGTGATGACGATGAAGACCACTTCAAGGCCCTCGAGGAAGACTCCCTTGAAGGCGATCGTGAACGTGTACGCATCGAGGCCCTCGTGCACCGCACCTGCCGCCCGCGCCGCCACGAGCTCGTGCTCGAAGGCCTCAGCCTCATCGTGGAGCGCCTTGAGGCCGGCGGCCCGCAGGATCGCCTTGCGCAGCCATTGCAGCCCGAAGACGAGGAGCAGGCCCCCGACGACGACGCGCAGGACGTTGATCGGCAGGGAGGTCAGCGTCGGGCCGAGCACAGCGGTGACCACGGCGAGCAGCGCCACCGCCGCCCCGGCGCCGGTGAAAGCCGATCGCCAACTGCGGGTAACGCCGACCGCAAGCACGATCGTCAGTGCCTCGACCGCCTCGACGGCGCAGGCGACGAACACCGACAGGGCGAGGCCGAACTCCTGACCGCTCATGCCCTGATGATGGCAGGACCGCGAAGCCGACTCAGCTCGACGACCTGGCCGGTGCGCGATCAGGCGTCCGCCGCCTCGGGCAGTCAAGATGGGGCCCTGAAATGGCATCGCGCAACGCAGGTGAACTTCCCCGCACGCTCCTGGTCGATTACGCCGAGGTGATCACCGTGGCACAGCCTCGGCAGTCGATCGAGGCGATGGCCGGGCTGCTCGGCCTCGACCCCGTCACCTTCGAGGAGCGCTACTGGCGCCACCGCCCGCCGTATGACCGCGGCGCCTCGGCCGAGGCGTATTGGGCGACCGTCGCCGAGGCCGAGCTCGACGACGACGAGCTGTTCGCCGAGCTGTTGCGCGTCGACGTGGCTAGCTGGATCCATCTGAACCCCGCGACGCTCGAGGTTCTCGGCGCCCTCCACGGCCGCGGCCACGAGCTCTCACTGCTCTCCAACGCGCCGCGAGAGCTGGCTGAGGCCGTCATCTCCCAGACCGAGATGGCGATCTTCGACCACCTCATCTTCAGCTCGGACATCGGCCTGACCAAGCCCGACCCGGAGGCCTTCGACGCCGCGCTGCGCCGGATCGGGCGCGAGCCGCACGAGGTCCTGTTCATCGACGACCGAGCCGAGAACGTGCAGGGCGCCCTGGAGGCCGGATTGCGCGCGCTCCGATTCCACTCCCCCAGACAGCTCGCCGACGACCTCCTCGAGTAGCGCATGAGCACCCGCTTCGCCTCGCCGCAGCCCAACGTGCCTGGACGAGGCATCGTGGCCAGCTACACGCCGACGTTCTGGCTGCTGGTCATCACGATCGGACTCGCGGCCGGGGTGGCCGGCGGTGCACTGATGCTGCTGCTCGACGCGATCGCGCACCTGTTCTGGGGCTATCACTCGGGCAGCTTCCTGCACGCTGTCGAGCAGACCTCCGCGCTGCATCGCGTGCTCGTGCTGGCCGCGGCCGGGGTTCTGGCCGGCGTCGGGGCGCTGGTCCTGCGGCGCGTCCGCGGGTTCGGCGGCGGCGAGGTCTCCGAGGCCCTGTGGCTCGAGGACGGCCGCATGGCCGTCGCCCCCAGCCTCAGCCGCGGGGTCCTCTCGATCACCGTCGTCGCGATGGGCGCCTCGCTCGGACGCGAGGCCGCGCCCCAGCTCGCCGGAGCGTCGATCGCCAGCCGCCTGTGCGAGCAATTGGGCGTGCCACGATGGCAACGCCGGCTGCTCGTGGCCTGCGGAGCTGGCGCGGGCATGGCCGCTGTCTACAACGTCCCACTCGGCGGCGCGCTGTTCGCACTGGAGGTGTTGCTCGGCACGGTGAACCTGCCCTTCGTGCTCCCGGCGCTGGCCGCCAGCCTGATCGCCACCGCGGTGGCCTGGATCGTGCTGCCGATCAGCCCGACTTACCTCATCCCGTCGTACGGCGTGTCGGGGAGACAGATCGCGTGGGCGGCGATCATCGGGCCGCTCGCCGGCCTCGCCGCCGTGGCCTGGGTGCGGCTCGTGGCCCGCGTCCACCGCCTGCGGCCGCGAGGCACGCAGCGGCTGATCGCGCCGATCGTGGTCCTCACCGCGCTCGGCTTCTTGTCGATCGCCTACCCCGAGTTGCTCGGCAATGGCAAGGACACCGTCGAGCTCGCCATCACGGGGACGCTCAGCGTAGGGCTGCTGGCGGTGCTGATGGTGCTGAAGCCCCTGGTCACCGCCGCCTGCCTGGGGAGCCGCACGCCGGGTGGCCTGTTCACGCCGACGCTGACCTACGGGGTGCTGTTTGGCGGACTGCTGGGACATTTCTGGGGCTTGCTGTGGCCGGGCACCCCGCAGGGCGCCTATGCCCTCATCGGCGGAGGCGCGGTGCTGGCCGCCTCGATGCAGGGACCGCTCGCGGCCACCGTGCTGATCCTCGAACTCGCCCATCACACCGACACGCTGATGGTGCCGCTGCTACTGGCCATCACGGAGGCGACGGTGGTGGCGCGACTGCTCGGGGCGCCGTCGATCTACTCCGCCCGACTGGACGATGCGGCCGCCCCGACGCGCCCCACGAGCTGGGGCAACCTCGAGGGCGCAACTGCGGAGCTCGATGCGCCGTAGCCCTGGCGGCGAGCCCGAGCAGCACGCCACGCTCTGTCTGCTCGGCGACTCGCTCGAGCGCGGCGACTCGCTCGAGCGCTACGAGTGTCGGCGAGCCTGGTGGCGATGAGACCGCGTCGCGTAGGTCACCATCCGCGTCGTCAGTTCGACCGCGGCGCGGACCTCAGGATCGCTGGGCGCGGCGGCCATGGCAAGCCGCTCGCTCAGATCGACGGCCAGCTCCGGAGCAGCACGGACGGCCAGCCCGCAGCAGATCCGGGCCGCCTCCCGCACGACCGGGGGCTCGACCGTCCACACCGTCTCGAAGTGGCGCTCCCCGCTCCCCTCGGACAACCGCTCCCAGCCCACGAGACCCGCGGTGAACTCCGGGGCATCGCAGACGATCACCCATTCCCGCAGCAGCGGATCGTGCGCCTGCAGCGCAACCTCGACCGGTCCGAGCTTCGTCCGCTTGGTGCCGGCGAAGTCGGCCAGCACCACGGCCGCCTCGGCGGTCCGCGCTAGCTCGCGCCAACGCAGCTCCGCCTGCCGGAAGAATCGCTCGTGCTGAAAGCAGGCGAACAGCAGCGGCCGCCGCGCCCGCGCGCAGCACTCGTCCTCGATCGCCCGGCTGAGCGAGGCCAGCGCCCGCTTGGGCAGCAGCTGCGGTTGCAGGTAGGGGAAGCCGGCACGCAGCGCAGAGAACACCGACGGCTGTGGCTCGTCCCCGATCCGCCGCGCGCGCTCGATCGCCGCCGGCAGCGAGATCCCCTCCTCGCGCCCGCGCAGGACCGTGCGCACCCGCTCGACGTCCGAGGGCGCGTAGCGCCGGTGGCCGCTGACCAGGCGCCGCGGCTCCGGGAACCCGTAGCGCGTCTCCCACATCCGCAGCGTCCCCTCGTGCACGCCGGTCCGCGCCGAGATCTCGCGGATCGTCATGTCCCGACCGCCATCGAACTCGCCCATACGGGCAGCAAGGTATCGAATCGCTGACGCGACGCCGCCCGCGAGCTGACCGGCAGCTGGGATGAGCGCGAGACCGTTCTGTTCGCCGACCGCGTGGAAGCCGAGGTGCAACGGCTCGCCCCCGGCTTCCGGGCTCCCTCTCCCCGACGAGGCCGTCGGGAAGACCGCCCTACGCGGAGGGGTGACGGCGCTTCGGCGCGCGACCGCGGGGCTGCGTCGGGCGCTCGAGCGACGGCGCAGGCGGGATCGGCCGGGACACGGGCTCTCCGTGCGGCACGGTCAGCCGCTGTCCGTGGTGGGTGATTTCAAGCGCACGCCCCGCGAGCACGGTGTACCTCGCCTCCTCGTGGCTGACATCGACGCGCAGCCGGCGACCCTGGAAGGCAAGGCCGAATGACAGCCGGGTCAACGCGCCGGGGAGGCACGGCGTAAAGCTGAGCTTGCCGTCGTGGTCGCGCATCCCGCCGAACCCGGCCACCGCGGCGATCCAGGTCCCGGCCAGCGAAGCGATGTGGACCCCATCACGCGTGTTGTGCTCGAGGTCGTCGAGGTCCATCAATGCCGCCTCCGCGAAGTAGTCGTAGGCCAGGTCGACGTGCCCGACCTCGGCGGCCATCACCGCCTGGGAGCAGGCCGAGAGCGAGGAGTCACGGACGGTGAGCCGCTCGTAGTAGGTGAAGTTGCGTGCCTTCTCCTCTGCGGTGAAGGCGTCGCCGCGGAAGTACATCGCCAGCACCAGGTCGGCTTGCTTGACCACCTGCTTGCGGTACAGGTCGAAGTACGGGAAATGCAGGAGCAGCGGGTAGTCCTCCGGCCCGCTGGCCTCGAAGTCCCAGGTCGCATGATGTGTGAAGCCCTCGGCCTGGGAGTGAACCTCGAGGACGTCGTCGTAGGGGATCACCATCGCCTGGGCGGCGTCGCGCCAGGCCGCGGCCTCCTCGTCGTCGACGCCCAGCGCGTCGGCCTCCCGGGGATGGCGCTCGGCGGCCTGGGCGGCGGCCAGCAGGTTCCGCTGGGCCATCAGGTTCGTGTAGATGTTGTTGTCAGCGATCGCGCTGTACTCGTCGGGCCCGGTGACGCCGTCGATGCGGAAGCGCCCGCCGACGTCGTGGTGGCCGAGCGAGCGCCACAGCCGTGCCGTCTCGACCAGCAGCTCGAGCCCGGGACCGCGATCGAACTCCCGGTCGCCGGTCGCGGCGCGGTAGCGCTCGACTGCGTCGGCGATGTCGGCATTGATGTGAAACGCCGCCGTGCCGGCCGGCCAGTACCCCGAGCATTCCTCGCCGTGGATCGTCCGCCACGGGAAGGCGCTGCCGCGCAGCCCGAGCTGCTTGGCCCGCGTCTGGGCCAGCTCGAGTGTCCCGTGGCGCCAGACCAGCGCATCGACCGCCGCGCGCGGCGCGGTGTAGGTGAGGACCGGCAGCACGAAGCTCTCGGTGTCCCAGAACGTGTGGCCGTCGTAGCCAGGCCCAGTCAACCCCTTGGCCGGGATCGCCCGCCGCTCCCCCCGAGCGGCGGCCTGGAGGATGTGGAACAGACCGAAGCGCAGCGCCTGTTGGAGCTCGGCGTCGCCCTCGAGCTCAACGTCGGAGCGCTCCCAGAAGTCGTCGAGATACTGCCGCTGCTCGGCCAGCAGCCCGTCCCATCCGGCGTGCCTGGCCCCGGCCGCGGCCGCGGCCACCTGGTCACGGATCGCCGACACCGAGCGCTGGGCCGACCAGCCGTAGGCCAGGAACTTGACCACCCGCAGCGGCGAGCCGGGGGCGATGTCGGCGGTGATGGTCAGCCGCGAGACGTCGTCGAAGCTCTCGACCGCCGTGTCGGTACCTGCGGGGCCATCGACGATGTGGTCCATCCCGGCGGCCAACCGTAGGTGGGTGGCGCGAGTGCAGTGCACCATGAGCGCCTGGTGCCCGCGCGACTCCGAGGACTCTGACTGCAGCGGCTTGGCCAGAGCGGCGGCGGCGCGCGGATCGCCGTCGGCGGACGGCAGCGACTCGTTGGCCACGAGCTCGGACTGAACGACGACGGGGAACTTCTCGTCGATCGGCTCGACCTCGTAGAGAATCGCCGCGACCGCACGCTGGGTGAAGGAGACCAGCCGCGTGGTGGTGATCTGGACCCGGCGGTCGGTGGGCGACTCCCAGCGCATCCGGCGACGAAGGACGCCGTCGCGCAGGTCGAGCACGCGTTCGTGCTCCTCGAGCGTCCCGTAGCGCAGATCGAGCGGTTCGTCCTCGACGAGCAGTCGCATCACCTTGCCGTTGGTGACGTTGACCACCGTCTGGCCGGATTCAGGATAGCCGTAGCCGGCCTCGGCGTAGGGCAGGGGCCGCAGCTCGTGAAAGCCCGCCAGGTAGGTGCCGGGCAGGCCGAACGGCTCCCCCTCGTCGAGGTTGCCGCGCAGGCCCAGATGGCCGTTGCCGAGCGCGAAGATCGACTCGGTCTGCGCGAGCCGGTCGAGATCGAGGTGCGTCTCGCGCACCGACCAGGGCTCGACCGGGAAGGCGGGGCCTTCGATCACTGCTCGAGCAGCTCCGCCAGGTCCTTGACGACGATCGTCGCGCCGTGCCGGGCCAGCTCCTCGGCCTGCCCGACGCGGTCGACTCCGACCACGGTGCGGAAGTTCCCCCCCTTGCCCGCGGCCACGCCCGCGAGCGCGTCCTCGAACACCGCAGCCTGCGCCGGCCCGACCTCGAGCGCGCGGGCGCCGGCCAGGAAGGTGTCGGGCGCGGGCTTGCCCCGGAGGCGCTGCTCGGTGGCCACGAGGCCGTCGATGATCGTCTCGAACAGATCGTCGATGCCCGCGGCCTTGAGCACGTCGCGGCAGTTGGTCGAGGAGGAGACCACGGCGCGGCGGAGCCCGGCCTCGCGGGCGGCGTTGACGTAGCGAACCGACCCCTCATAGGGCTGAACGCCGTCCTCGCGGATCATCTCTAGGACGATCTCGTTCTTGCGGTTGCCGAGGCCGGCGATCGTGTCCGCGCCGGGATCGTCATCCGGATCGCCCTCTGGGGGCGTGATCCCGCGAGACTCGAGGAACGACCGCACGCCGTCGGGACGGGGCTTGCCGTCGACGTACTCGTCGTAGTCGGCGACCTTGTCGAAGGGGGCGAACTCCTCCCCGCGTTGTTCAGCGCGCGCCTTCAGATACTCGTCGAACATCTGCTTCCAGGCCGCGGCGTGGACCTTCGCCGTCTGGGTGAGTACGCCGTCGAGGTCGAACAGGCACGCCGTGACGCCGGCCGGGAGTCCAAGCATCAGCGCACCGTATCTGACCGCGACCACCGGCGTGAGAGGACGGTGTTACCGGCACACCGCCGCGGGGCCCCGACGGTGCGACCGTTGCTGTCAGCCCGACGCGGCGTCGTCCAGCGCCCAGGCCGAGCGTCCCGCGATCGGGTCGGCGGTCCGCGTGCGGCGCAGCGGCTTGGCCAGCACGATCTGCAGCTCGGTGATCCGGCGCTCGGCGAAGCCGGCCTCGCAGTAGGCGAGGTACAGCGTCCACAGCCGCCGGAAGCGCTCGTCGTAGCCGAGTCCCCTGAGCTCATGGGCGCTGGCCTCGAAGTTCTCCCGCCATCGCCGCAGCGTCTCGACATAGTGGGGCGTGAGGTCCTCGAGGTCGACCATCTGCATGTCCGTGCGGCGGGCCACGCTGCGCGCGATCACCTGCGGCGAGGGCAGGCAGCCGTTGGGGAAGATGTAGGTGTTGATGAACGACTTGGAGGCCTTCTCCACGTGGTAGGCGCGGTCGTCCATCGCGATCGCCTGCAGGAACATCGCGCCGTCGGGCTCGAGCAGCTCTGAGCAGCGGGCGAAGAAGGTGCCGAAGTGCTGCCAGCCGACGGCTTCGATCATCTCGATCGAGACGAGCTTGTCGTAGCGGCCGCGCAGGTCGCGGTAGTCCTCGCGCAGCACGGTGATCCGATCGCCGAGCCCAGCCTTCTCGATCTCCGCAAGGGCGTAGTCGCGCTGCTGGGAGGAGAGCGTGGTCGTGGTGACGTGGCAGCCCCGGGTCGCCGCGGCGTACATGGCGAAGCCACCCCAGCCGGTCCCGATCTCGATCACCCGGTCGCCCGGGCCGACGTCGAGCTTTCCGCAGATGCGCTCGAGCTTGGCACGCGAGGCCTCCTCGAGCGTCATCCCCGGCCGCTCGAACAGCGCGCAGGAGTACATCATCGTCGGGTCGAGCATGTGGCTGAACAGCTCGTTGCCAAGGTCGTAATGCGCCGCGATGTCCCGGCGGCTGCGGTTGGGCGTGTTCTGCTGGATGATCCCGCGCGCGCACTGGAGCGGTGTCCGCACTGGCGCGAGGTGCGCCCGCATGCGGTCGAGCCCGTGGACGTTGCGCGCGGCAAGGCGGATCAGTGCGACGAGGTCAGGCGAGTCCCACAGCCCCTGCGCGTAGGCCTCGGCGAGACCACGACTTCCGCGCAGCAGCATCGGCCAGGCCGCGGGCGAGCGGACGAACACGCTCGCCGCCGGCGCGCCGCTGCCGTACACGCGCCGGCGGCCGCCCTCGACCACCACGAGGGTGCCTACCTGGATGCGGCCGAGCAGCGTCCTGACGATCGCCCGGGCGAGGACCGGAGACTCGTTAGCGCTCCACTCGCGGGCCCGCGCGCCGATCATGCCGCGCCTGCCTGCGGGTGGGAGTGGACCGGGATCCCCTTCAGCTTCAGCTTCAGCGCATGCGCGTAGATCAGCGCCAGCACCCGCACCGTGGCGGCGGGGTAGCGCAGCGCGCTGCGCCGCAGCGAGGCGCGGCTCAGCTCGCGCCGGCGCATCGACAGTGTCGCGTCGAAGGCCAGCTGGTCGCCGTGGTGGTTCTCGATGTGAACCTCGACGCGCCGCCCGGGCACGGCCACCCGCCAGCTGTAGTGCTGGTCCATGGCCATGAACGGCGACACGTGCAGCTCCTTGGCCGAGGTGCCGAGCAGCGGCCCGTCGGTGTCCTCGCCCGCGCTCAGCACGTACGCGTGGCGCTCGCCCCAGGGAGTGTTCGTGACCTCGGCCAGCACGTGCTCGAGCCGCTCGCCGGAGGCGTCGAAGCAGTAGTAGAAGCTGACGGGGTTGAAGCACAGGCCCCACGAGCGCAGCTGGGTGAGCAGCCGGATCGGGCCGTCGGGGCGATGTCCGGTCTGCGCCTGCACCGCGTCGCGGACGTCCACGGCGAGCGGCCGAGCGGGATCGCCAAGATAGTCGCGCCGGCGGAAACGCATCAGCCCGGGCCGCGGGTTCAGCAGCGCGCCGCCGAGCAGCGAGGGCAGCTCGTCGAGGTCGACGTAGGCGAGCGCCAGGCGGTAGCGGAACTCGTGGCGGCGGACCTCGACGCGACGGTGGCGGATTGCCCCCTCGTAGATGCCGCTGGCCGGCGTGGCGCTCGTCGCCGGCGGCGCGCTCGTCGTGCGCTCCGTGACGGTGTGGGGCGCCGCCGGCATGCTCGTCGCCGCCGCGGCCGGCTTTGCGGCCCCCGTCACAGCCGCCCCCCGAGTCGCTGGGCGACACGCACGCCGCTGCGCACGCCGTCCTCGTGGAACCCCCAACCCCAGTACGCGCCACAGAAATGAGTCCGGTTCTGGCCGCTGATCTCGGCCACTCGGGCCTGCGCCCGCACACCCTCGCTCGTGTACACAGGATGCGCGTACTCGATCGTGCGGATCACCTTGTCAGGGTCGATCTGACCTGTGCGGTTGAGCGTCACGCAGAACTCCTCCTCTGCGCGCAACGACTGCAGGCGGTTCATGTGATAGGTGACCGTGGTGCGCTCGCTCGGTCGCTCGAGCAGGTGGTAGTTCCAGCTCGCCCAGGCTCGCCGGCGGCGCGGGAGCAGGCGGATGTCAGTATGAAGCACCGCCTCATTCGGCTGGTAGGGAATCGCCCCGAGAATCTCGCGCTCGGCCGAGGTCGCGTCACCGAGCAGCGCGAGCGCCTGGTCGGAATGCGTGGCCAGCACCACCTCGTCGAAGCGTTCGGCCTCAGCGCCCCGGGCCTTGACGAGCACGTGCTGCTCTTTCCGCTCGATCGACTGCACCGGTGCCTCGAGCCGCAGGCACTCGCGCCACGGCGCGATCAGCGCCTCGACGTACCGCGCCGACCCGCCGCGCACGGTGCGCCACCGCGGCCGGTCGCGGACGCCGAGCATGCCGTGGTTATCGAAGAACTCGGCCAGGAAGCGAGCGGGGAAGCTCCACATCTGGTGGGGGTCGGCCGACCACACCGCGGAGGCCTGAGGCACGATCAACCGCTCGATGAACGGACGGGAGAAGTTGTGGGTCTCCAGCCAGTGCCCCAGCGACGGGCTCTCGGTGTGAGTCAGGTGCAGCAGGTCCCGCGCCGCCCGGTTGAAGCGGTGCAGGTCGGCGATCATGCGGTGAAACGACGGCGTCACCAGGTGCGCACGCTTGGCGAACAGGCCGTTGGGCGAACTGCCGTTGTACTCGAAGTCGCCCAGTCCGTCGCTGACGCTGAAGGTCATCGATGACGGCTGCCAGGCCACGCCCAAGCGCTCGAGCAGCCGCTCGAAGTTGGGGTAGTTGCGGTCGTTGAAGACGATGAAGCCCGTGTCGACCTCGTGCGTTTCGTTCGCCGTGTCGACACGGATGGTGTTGGTGTGGCCGCCCGCATAGTCGCCGGCCTCGAACACAGTGATGTCGTGCTCGCGGTGCAGGAGGTGCGCCACGACCAGGCCGGACACGCCGGCTCCGACTATCGCGATCCTCATCGGTGGAGCCTCGGCTCAGTCCGTCTCATCAAGAGTGTGTTCGCAGCGCGCGAGGCCGCGGATCAGCGCTCAGCGTACGCAGGATTGTTGGCGGCCGTGCCGCATGTACTACCGTCTCCATCAATTGATCGATCATGACGAGGAGTTAGCTGGAAATGCCTACATACCCGGAGCTTGCCCTTGACTCACGCGCGGTCGAGCGCGAGCGCAGCCATGAGGTATTCGGACAGGTGATGGGTCTGGTCGCGCTGACCGTGGCCTTCACGGCGCTCGGTGCCTATCTCGGGCGCAATTTGACTGGCAAAGCAGGCCTTTTCATGTTCATCGGGGTCTTCGCCTGCGTGATTGGACTCAATGTAGCCTCCTCGCGGGGGCACGAGCAGTTGGCGATCGCGCTGCTGTTCGGGCTGGGCCTGCTGCTCGGCCTCGCCATCGCACCCGTGATCGCCGCCTATGCCAAGGCCGAACCGGCCGCGCTGTGGCAGGCCGCCGGGGCGACCGCGGGCTTCGTCGGCGCGCTCGGCGCCTACGGCTACGCCACTCGGCGCGACCTGTCGAGCTGGGCGCGGTTGCTGTTCTGGGCCCTGGTGGGGCTGATCGTGTTCGGAATCATCGGCCTGTTCGTGGCCATTCCGAACGGGAACATCATCTACTGCATTCTCGGGCTCGTGGTGTTCGGCGGCTTCACCATCTTCGACTTCAACCGCCTCCGCCGCGCCCAGATGGCGAGCTCGGTCCCGATCGCCGCGGGGATCTTCCTCGACATCTTCAACGTGTTCCTGTTCATGCTCCGGATCTTTGGGGGCGGTCGGAGCTAGGTCGGTGGCGCGGACGCCGGCGTACGGTCCTTCTGGATCGCCACCCGCGCCGCCTCCGCGCGAATAAGGACTCTTTACAGCGATCCTTATGAATCTTTGACAGTGATCAAAGACTCGGCTGATGGTCGTCGGGCATGCTCATCTCGTGTCCGAAAGCCAGCACGGAAAGGCAAAGTCAATGATCAGCACGCGACGCGGCATCATCGCCGGGCTGCTCATCGGCTCGATCATCGGCGGGACCGCCGGTGCGACGATCCTCACCGCCACCGAGGGTCACGCGCACGAGGCTGCGGTCCAGCACGCCCAGATCGCGCCGGCGGGCTATCCGTCGACTACGTAGTGCCGGGCGCCCTCGGTGTCCACCCACACCCTCATGATCTGGCCTGAGCGCGGATCACGGAAGCGCTCCGGCGTCGGCTGCCAGCCGGGCTCGGGGGCCTCGGCCTCGCCGTGCCCCGTCCCCCGCCGCCGCGGCGCCTGACGCGAGGACGAACGCGGCAGCGGTGGAAGGTCGGCTATCACGGCGGCCGCGTCCTCGCTTGTCTGCGCGGCGGCGATCGCCGCAACCCGGCGCTCGAGCTCGGCTACATCCAGGCGGCCCTCCGCCGCGTGCTCGGACAGCAGGTCGAAGAGCCGCTCCCGATCTGCATCGCTCAGTCGCACCAAACGAGTCAGCCCGCGGGCTGCACCTTGACCGCGGTGCCGTAGGCGACGATCTCGGTGAACTGCTGGCCGATCTCCGAGGAGTCGAAGCGCACCGCGATCACCGCATCGGCTCCCATCAGCTGCGCGTTCTCGACCATCCGGTCGATCGCGTGGCGGCGGGAATCCTCCAGCAGCTGCGTGTACTGGGAGACCTCCCCGCGGCGCAGCGCCTTGAACGACGCCGCCATCCCGCCCGCCAGGCCCATGCTCCGGACGACGAGGCCGTAGACCACGCCGATGTTCTCCTCGATGCTGAGTCCCGGCAGCTCGAGTGCGGTGGTCATCGGGATCGCGACCTGCGCCATTGACGGCGCTCAACTTACCAGTCGGTACCGTGTCGAGCTGATGCCCGGACGCCGCCATCCCGTCGCGCTCCCCGCCGCCATCGTCCTCGCCGCGCTCGCCATCGCGATCGCCGGCTGCGGCAGCAGCAGCTCCTCGAGCAGCTCCGCGAGCACGAGCTCAGCCAGCGCGAGCGGCTCGTCCTCCGGCTCCTCCGGGAGCGCCACCGCGATCGGCTTTGAAGGCGTCCCGATCGAGCAGGGCGCCGAGATCGGCTCGGCCGGCACCACCCAGACCGGAACCGTCGACGGCATCCAGTGCGGCTCGACCGAGCAGCTCGCCTACCACGTGCACGCGCACCTGGTGGTGTACGTCAATGGGCAGCCCCGCACGCTCCCTGGTGGCATCGGCATCCCGGGCTCGGCGGTCCAGCGGAGCGCCGAGGGCCCCGTGGCCGCGGGCGGACAGTGCATCTACTGGTTGCACACGCACGCCCCCGACGGCGTCATCCACATCGAGTCGCCCACCCAACGCATCTACACGCTGGGCAACTTCTTCGACGAGTGGCATCAGCCGCTGAACGGCACCACCGTCGCCGGGGCCCAGGGCAAGGTGACAGCCTACGTCAACGGCAGGCAGTGGACGAAGGATGTGCGCCTGATCCCGCTCAACCCGCACGCGGTGATCCAGCTCAGCGTCGGATCGCCGGTCGTCGCCTTCCACACCGTCGACTGGACGCAGACGCAGCTATAGCCGCCCGGGCTGGGGGCGCCGCCAACTCGCGCCGCGGGCCGGCCGCCTACTCCGGCTCGGCGTTCACCGCCGCGGACGCGGGCGTCTGCCGCGCATCCCGCCGGCGACGGCGCTCGCGCTCGAGCAGCCCGACGCCGACCACCACCACGACGATGGCGACGACCATCACCCAGCCGACGTCGTTGACCACGTCGATCACAGGCGGACCGATGTAATAGGCGCCGAGACCGATGCCGCCGGCCCACAGCAGGGCGCTGGCCGCGTTGACGGGCAGGAACACCCGGGGCCGCGCGCGATTGATCCCGGCGATCCAGGAGGGCGCGAGCAGCACGGCCACCACCGGCACGCGCTCGAAGATCTCGTCGCCGCGCACCACCGTCTTGACCCGTATCCGCTGCAGCGGCCCGGGCGCGGTCAGCACCGCGCGGCCTGCGCCCCAGCCGATGAGCCATCCGGCGATGCCCCCCACGGTGGCGGCCACCCACGCGACGAAGATGACTGAGCCGATGTCGAGCTTGTGCCGCGCCGCGAACACCCCCGCAGCGATCAGCACCGGCTCGCCGGGCCCCGGGACGCCGATCCAGCTCGCGGCGGCGGCGATGGCGAGCCCGACGTAGTCGAACGCCGGTCCGTGGAAGTGATGACGCAGGTGCAGCGCCAGCCCGAAGACCAGCAGCGCCTTGGCGGCGGGGATCAGGCGCACGTCAGCTGCTCCACACCGTCGATCGTTGCACACCGCCCCCGTGGATCTTCCAGTTGGATAGGCGGTTTGCCGTGATCATTGGCCGATGGGCCAATGATCACGCCCTGACGCTCGCCCAGCATTCGGGACCCTATGAGCACCGACATCATCATCTCCTATGACGGCACGCCCAACGACGACGACGCGCTCGCGCTGGGCCAGGCCCTCGCGCGGGGCGGCGCGACGGTGGCGCTCGCCTATGTCCGCCACTCCCGCGAGTTCGACCAGGGCCGTGAGGAACTCGCCCAGCACGATGCCCAGCGCCGGCTGCAGCAGGGCGCTGACCTGCTCGGCGATCCCGATGTCCCCCGCCACGTCGTGGTCAGCGCCTCGACCGGCGCCGGCCTGGCCCAGCTCGCCGCCGAGCAGGGCGCCTCGATGGTGGTGTTCGGCTCGGACTACCGCACCCCGCCCGGCCACGTCGAGCCGGGAACCACGGCGCAGAACCTGCTCGAGGGCGGCCCGGTGGCGATCGCCGTGGCCCCTGCCGGCCTGCGCACCGCCAGCGAACCGACGATCGGCACGATCGCCGTCGGCGGCGCCGAGCAGGACCCGGCACTGCAGCAGAGCGCACAGGCGCTGGCCGACAGGCTCGGCGCGACCATCAGCGCCGATGGCGCGGGCGCCGCGGACCTGATCGTCGTCGGCTCCGCAGCCGGGGCTCCCTCCGGCCGCATAACGCTCAGCGGCGCCACCCGCGCCCGGCTGAATTCCGCTCGTAGCGCAGTTCTTGTCGTCCCTCGGGACGCCGCAGTGTCGCTCTGAGCAGGGCGTTTATCCCAATGTCCAGAGCCCTCGTCTGAACGCTGGACGAGGGGACATAGCCCGAAAACCGCCCTCCCGAGACGATCCAAGAGCAGTTTGGGCTCATCACGCCCGTCCGCCGCGGCAGCGGTGGAGTAACTCTGACCGTCCCTCAGGACAAGGAGATCCAACGACATGTGGACCCCCTATCCAACGTGGCTGAGCCCAGGAGACAACGCGTGGCAGCTGACTGCGGCAACGCTCGTTGGCCTCATGAGCGTGCCCGGCCTCGTCGTGCTCTACGGCGGGGTGATGCAGAAGCGTTGGTCGATCAACAGCATGATGTTGACCTTCGCCGCCTTCGCCACAGTGCTCGTACTGTGGGTGTTGTGGGGCTTCAAAATGGGCTTCGGCTCGCCCTTTCACGGGATATCCCACTCGGGGTTCTTCGGGAACTTCATCGGGAAGCCCGGAAGCGTCCTCGGCCACGCGGCTGAGCAGGGGCAGGCGGGCATACCGTTAGCCACCACTGGACCGAGCTTCAGATTCCCGCAATCGACGCTCGTGTACTTCCAGTTCGTATTCGCCGGCATCACGCCGATCCTGATGCTGGGCTCCGTCCTCGGCCGGGTCAACTTCAAGGCCTGGATCCCGTTCGTGCTGCTGTGGAGCTCGATCGTCTACACCGTCGATGCGTTCTGCATCTGGGGTGGCGGCTTCTTCGCCCAGCACGGCGCGGTCGACTACTCCGGCGGGTACGTGATCCACCTCTCGGCCGGCATCTCCGGCTTCGTCGCCGCCGCGGTGATCGGCCCGAGGCTTCAGCGCGATCGCGAGATCGACGCACCGAACAACGTGGCCATGGTCGCGGTCGGCGCCGGTTTGCTGTGGCTGGGCTGGAACGGCTTCAACGGCGGTGACCCGTACTTCGCGGGTGCCTCGGCCTCGGCCGCGGTGCTGAACACGAACCTGTGCACTGCCGTGGCGTTCCTGGTCTGGGTCCTGTGGGATTACCTCACCGGCCGCAAGCCGGGCCTGATCTCCGGCGTCAACGGGATGATCACCGGCTTGGTGGCGATCACCCCGGCCGCCGGTTACGTCAATGGCTACGGAGCGATCGCGATGGGCGTGATCGCCTCGACGCTTGTGTACTTCGCGCTGAACTACCTCAGCCGCTTGCGGCCCTTCCGCAACGTGGATGACACGCTCGGCGTGATCTACACCCACGGCTTCGCCGGCCTGGCCGGCGGCCTGCTGGTGGGCATCTTCGCCGACCCGAGCATGATCGTGTACCCGGGTCAGGGCAAGACGCCGAGCATCGCCGCCGGCGGTCTAATCGACACTGGCAGCTTCACGTTGCTCAAGTGGCAGGCCCTGGCGGCGCTGTTCGTCGTCGTGTGGTCCGCGATCGGGACGTTCGTCCTGCTCAGGCTCGTCAAGCTGTTCGTGCCTCTGCGGATGTCGGAGGAGAACATGGAGATAGGCGACGTCGCCGAGCACGGTCACGAGGTCTACCCCTCGGACGTGCCATCGCTCGGCTTCCCGGGCGGGGTCCCGGGCCTCGCGGGGGGAGGCGGCGCTCCGGCGCCGTCGGCGGCGTGAGCCATCGCGCGAGAGCTGGAGCGTTCGACGGCACCGATGCCCGGCGCTCAACCGCGCGGTAGCAACCAACAGTCGGTGGAGTACCGGGGGGCGCCTCAGGGCGCCTCCCGGCTCTCCCCGCTGCGCCTCGTTTCGGGCGCTGTCGCCGGCGACAGCCTCCAGGGGGTTGCCGACGCCGCGTCGAGTGCGCTCGGGCGACCGGTGGCGATCGTCCTGCCGGCGCTCGGCCCACCGGTGCTGTGGCCGGCCGGCGCCGCGAGCGCCGATGCCGTGGCCAAGCTCGCCGCCCACGCCCGGACGATCGCCGACGGCGACTCGCGGAGCGCTCCGAGGGCGTTCACCGAGACCGCGCCGGTGCGGATCACCGAACAGGTGGTCGGCGTCGTCGGCGTGCTCGGTGACGGGGGCCTGTCGAGCGAGGAGCGGGTGTGGCTCGAGGCGGCGGCGGCCGCCGCGGCCGTGGTGGCGCTGCTGCGCGACACCCAGGACGGCGACACCGAGAGCAGCCGCCGTGAACTGATCTCGGCCCTGATGGGGGCCGGTGCCGATGACCTGCCGCCGCTGCTGGCCGAGGCGCGCCGCACCGGGATCGAGCTGCGCTCGGGCGCGGTGGCGATCTGCGCGCAGGCCCACACCGCCGAGCTCGAGCACCTGCCCGAGGTCGGCGGCGCCCTGCTGGCCGACATCGGCGGCGGCCGCGTGCTCGGTCTGGTCAGCGCCGCCGGCGATCTCGATCTCGGTGCGCAGGCGCGGGCGCAGGACGTCTGTGCCCAGCTGACCGAGCGCGGGATGATGGCCACCCGCTCGGCGCCCCGCCGCAGCGCCGCCGCGCTGCCCGAGGCGCTGCACGAGGCCGAGCTCCTGCTCGAGCTCGCCGCCGCACCCGACGCCCTGCTGGCCGGGCAGGAGGAGACCTACCGGCTGCTGATCGGCGTGCTGCTGCGCGACCCCGGCGAGGTCGAGCAGCTCCGCGAGCGCACGATCTCGGCCCTCGCCGGCTACGACGCCGAGCATGACACCGAGCTGATGGGGACGCTCAAGGCATTCCTCGCCCACGACGGCTCGACGACCGAGACCGCCGAGGCGATGCAGCTGCACCGCCACACCGTCGGCTACCGCCTTTCGCGCGTGCACGAGGTCTCCGGCCTCTCGCCGTATGAATCCGACGGCCGTGAGCGGCTGAGCCTCGGGCTGAAGGCGGATCAGATCCTCGCGGCTGAGAAACGACGCGCCCGGCGCGAGTAGGCTCCCCATCCATGCGAGTCAAGGAGACAGACTAAGAGCCATGGGTGTCTACGAGGGCGGAGATGTGCTGGAGCCACCGGAGCTCGACACGCCCGAGGGCGTGATCGAGTACGCGATCGAGCACAACGTCGAGATGGTCGACCTCAAGTTCATCGACCTGCCCGGGACCTGGCAGCACATGACGCTGCCGCTGAAGTCCCTGAGCGTCGGCGATTTCGACGCCGGGCTGGGCTTCGATGGCTCGGCCATCCGCGGCTTCCAGGAGATCCACGAGTCGGACATGCTGCTGATCCCGGACCCCGCGACCGCGTTCCTCGATCCCTATTACACGCGGCCGACGCTGTCGCTGATCTGCTCGATCGCCGATCCGGTGCTCGGCGAGACGTACTCGCGCGACCCGCGCTTCGTCGCCCAGAAGGCCCAGCGCCACCTGGTCGAGAGCGGGATCGCCGACGTCGCCTTCTTCGGCCCCGAGGCCGAGTTCTTCGTCTTCGACCACATCGCTTACGAGCAGGTCGAGCAGCGCGCGTTCTACGAGGTCGACTCCATCGAGGGCTTCTGGAACACCGGCCGCGAGGGCGCCGGCCACAACCTCGCCTACAAGCTGCGCCAGCGCGAGGGCTATTTCCCGGTCCCCCCCGCCGACTCGATGGCCAACCTCCGCGGTGAGATGGTGGCAACGATGGAGTCGCTCGGGATCCGCTGCGAGTTCCATCACCACGAGGTCTCCTCGGGCGGCCAGGGCGAGATCGACATGCGCTTTCAGCCGATGTTGAAGATGGCCGACCAGATGATGATCTACAAGTACGTGGTCAAGAACGAGGCGGCCAAGGCGGGCAAGACGGCCACCTTCATGCCCAAGCCGATCTTCGAGGAGAGCGGCTCAGGGATGCACGTGCACATGTCACTGTGGAAGAACGGCGAATCGCTGATGTACGGGGCGACCGGCTACGCCCACCTCTCAGAGCTGGCTCAGCGCTACATCGCCGGGCTGCTCACCCATGCCCCCGCGCTGCTCGCCTTCTGTGCGCCGACCACCAACTCCTACCGGCGCCTCGTGCCCGGCTACGAGGCCCCGATCAACCTCGTCTATTCGGCCCGCAACCGCTCCGCCTGCGTGCGGATTCCGATGTACCACGAGGGGCCGAAGACCAAGCGGATCGAGTTCCGCTCGCCCGACCCCACGGCCAACCCCTATCTCGCCTTCAGCGCGATGATGCTGGCCGGCCTCGACGGGATCCGGCGCGAGCTCGACCCAGGCGAGCCGCTCGATGCCGACATCTACGAGCTGCCGGCCGAGACGCTGGCCCGGATCGGCACGACGCCGACCTCGCTCGAGGCCGCGCTCGACGCGCTCGAGGCCGACAACGATTTCCTCCTCGAGGGCGACGTGTTCACCCCCGAGCTGATCGCCGCGTACATCCGCTACAAGCGCCACGCCGAGGTCGACGCGATCCGCACCCGCCCCCATCCCTGGGAGTTCGCGCTCTACCACGACGCCTAGCCATGTGAGGCGGGGCCGCATGCGGCCCCGCCCCCGGCGCGCATGCGCGCCGGGCGGGTCGGCGCATGCGCCGACCCGAACAGCCTCGTTCTCAGCCGAGGACGATCTCGGCGGCGGTCCGCAGCGTCTGCGGGTCGCCGCCGATCAGCATCGTGGTAACGATCGACTCGCGCCACGCCTCGAGGTCGTGGCGGATCTTGTCCGCCGGCCCGATCAGGGTGAGCTGCTCGAGCAGTTTCGTCGGCACCGCGGCCGCGGCCTCGTCCTTGCGGCCGGAGAGGAAGAGGTCCTGGATCTTCGCCACCTCGGCCTCATAGCCCATGCGGATGGCCACGTTGGCGTGGAAGTTGGCGTTGCGAGCGCCCATCCCACCGAAGTAGAGGGCATACATCGGGCGCAGCGCGTCGGCGGCCGACTCGACGTCGTCGGTGACGATCAGTGGGACGGTCGCGGCGACCTCGAAGTCATCCTCGCTCCGCCGCGCCCCGGACGTCGCGAAGCCCTGCTCGAGCGCCTCGCGGTAGAAGCCGTCGTGGTGGGGCGAGTAGAACAGGGCCAGCCAGCCGTCGCACAGCTCGCCGGCCAAGGCGATGTTCTTCGGCCCCTCGGCGGCGAGGTAGATCGGGATGTCCTCGCGCAATGGTCGCACGCTCGACTTCAGCGGCTTGCCGAGGCCGGTGCCGTCGGGCAGCGGCAGCGGGTAATGCGGACCGTCGTTGGTGACCGGGCCCTGGCGGGCCCAGATGTCGCGGAGGATCCCGATGTATTCGCGCGTGCGGGCCAGCGGCCTGGCGAACGACTGCCCGTACCAGCCCTCGACGACCTGAGGGCCGGAGACGCCGAGCCCGAGGATCAGCCGGCCGCCGGAGAGGTGGTCGAGCGTCATCGCCGCCATCGCCGTCGCCGCGGGCGTGCGGGCGGAGATCTGCACGATCGCGGTGCCGAGCTTGAGCCGCTCGGTCGCCGAACCCCACCAGGCGAGCGGCATCAGCGCGTCCGAGCCGTAGGCCTCGGCAGTCCAGATCGACTCAAAACCGAGGCGCTCGGCCTCCTGCACCGATTCGGCGGCCCCGGGTGGCGGTCCGCCAGCCCAGTAGCCGACGTTGAGTCCCAGCTTCAGTGGTGTAGCCATGGCGGCGAACCCTATCCCGCGCGCGACCCGCGCGCCATCAGCCGCGGCCCAGCAGCCCCCGCACCCGCTCGGCGACGCGAGCGCCGAGCCCGGGCGCCCGCGGCTGCGTGCGCAGGAACTCCTCGCGGGTCGGCAGCCGGCCGGCCTTGCGGGCGGCCACCACGCAGCGGGTATGGGCGTGGCGCCGGCGGCTCGAGTCACCCTCGGGCGTGATCAGCATGTGCTCGCTGAGCGCGGGCAGACGGCCGCCGCACAGCGGGCAGCGGTAGGTGGCCGGCTTGCGGTTCTGAGCCCGTCGGACCGTCCACCACCGTGCCTTCGGCGGCTGCGTCATCCGTCCATTCCGGTGCGAGAAGCGCCCATAGCCAGATATCTTGTCCAATATGGAACACCGAGACGAGCGGATCGTGCTCGAGACTTCGCGCTGGAGGCTGAGCGGCGTGCTGCGCCTGCCCCGCGACGGCTACCGGAGCCGGCTGAGCGACTACCTCAACTCGGCCGAGCGGGCGTTCATCCCGCTCACCGATGTCGAGATCGAGGCGCTCGACAGTGGCGCGATCCGTGAGCACCGGAGCTTCGTGGCCGTGTCGATCAGCCAGATCGTGATGGCCATGCCCGATGACCGCTGGGGCGACGACAGCGCTCAGGACGCTCGCGCGCCCGAACTCGCCGACGCCTGAGCCCCGCCACACGACGACCCGGGCGGGTTTGCCGGCGAGGGTCGAGCTATCATTCAGTGGCGATGGGGACACGTCACTTCGATGACCTCGAGGGCCTCAGCCGGAGCGAGGTGCTCCGCGCGTCGCCGCGGATGTTCAAGTCGAACCTGCTCGACAAGGTTTCGCGTGTCCACCCGAGCGTCCCGCCGATCATCTTCATCCCGACGATCATCTTTTTGGTGATTGAGGGCTTCGCCAACGGCGTCGGCTGGGCTGCACCGCTGTGGCTGATCGGCGGCTACTTCTTCTGGACCCTGACCGAGTACTGGCTGCACCGGGTGGTCTTCCACTTCGAGCCCGAGCACGGCATCGGCGCCCGCCTGCACTTCATCATCCACGGCGTCCACCACGACCACCCGAACGACCCCCTCCGGCTGGTCATGCCGCCGTCGCTCAGCATCCCGCTCGCGGCGCTGTTCGTCTGGCTCTTCTACCTCGTGCTCGGCAGCCCGGCATTCTTCGTCTTCGGCGCCGGCTTCCTGTCCGGCTACCTGTTTTACGACATGCTGCACTACCACGTGCACCATCACCGGCCCAAGACCGCTCTGGGACGGCGCCTGCGCGAGCTGCACATGCGCCACCACTTCCAGAGCCACGACACCGGCTACGGCGTGAGCGCGCCGTTCTGGGATCACGTCTTCGGCACCGCGACGAAGAAGCACTAGCGACTAGCGCGCGATCTCGGCCGCGGGCCGAGCTACGATCGGCGATGTGATCAAGGGGACCGGTCGGGTCACGAGGTCCGCGCCCGCTCTCAGCGTGCTGGTGCTGTCGCTCCTCCTCGCCTTCGCGCCGGCCGCGACGGCTGATCCCACTCCGGCGCAGGCGGCGGTGGCGCTGAACACCTGGAGAGCCAGCCTCGGAGAGCTTCCGGTCGCGACCGCCACCGTGCCCAATTGGAACCAGGGCTGCCAGCTGCACAACGCCTACGAGCAGCAGAACGGGGTGCTCACTCACTATGAGAACAGCGCAGCGCCGGGGTACACGCCCCTCGGTGCCACCGCCGGACCTGACAGCGTGCTTGCCGAGTTCTACGGGACGGGTCCCCCCCTATCCGCCGCGTCGCTGCTTCCGGCCGCGGTCTGGGATGGCGCGGTGTTTCACCGTGCGGCGCTGCTCGAGCCCCGGCTCGGCCAGATCGGCTTCAACTCGACGACTTTCTCAAGCGGCGGCGCATACACCAGCTGGGTGTGCCTGTGGGATCAGAACATCGGCTCGGGAGAGCCGGCCTCGCCGGCGGCGATCGACAACAGCCGGACGACGCCGCAGTTGACGCTCTATCCCTCGCCCGGCAACGGCGAGGTGAACGTGCCGACGACCTTCCCCGGGCACGAGGGGCCGGATCCGGAGGCCGAGACAGGGGTGAATGGCGCCCCGCTGGGCTGGCTGCTGAACGTCGAGATCAACGGGCCGTGGGCGGATGCCGGCGGGGGCGGCATCGTCTTCGCCCATGGCGTCTCCGCGACACTCGCGCCCGACGGCACCGGCAACGCCGTGCCGGTGGTGGTCAGCCAGTGCGGACCGAACGGATGCGGCTCCTCCGGGGGCACGGCCGAGGGACCGTATTTCAGCGGCGGCTTTGGGATCTTCCCGCTGCACCCGCTGGCCTCGAAGACGACCTACCACGTGTCGGTCAGCGGGACGGTCACCGACACCGGGGCGTCGCGAGCCGCCAAGGACTACCCGTTTACCAAGAGCTGGTGCTTCAGCACGGGCTCGACCTACGCGGTGAACGGCGACTGCGCGGCCGCAGCGCCGGGGACAGGTGGTGGCGCGGGTGGTGGTGGCGCGGTGGTGGGGTGGCGGCGGTGGCGGACCGGTGGCCCATCCCGGCGCGCCACGCGTGAGCAACGCCACACTGTTCCTGGGGAGGAGGCCGAAGCTGGCGCTCACTCTGCTCGCCGGGACCAACGCGCCGGCGCTCAAGGCGCTCCAGGTCACGCTGCCTCATGGGGTGATCGTGGCCGGCACAGCGCGGGCACTCGGCCGGGGCCTGAAACTGGCCGGGCACCGATTCGTGCTGCGGCGCCGCGGGAACTCGCTCACGCTGACCCTGCGGGCCCCGAGCCGGCGGCTCCAGCTGGTCCTCTCAAGCCCCGCGCTGTCCCTAAGCAGGATCATGGCCGGGAAGGTGCGGCATCACGCCGTTCACGCGCTGACCGTCGTCGTCAGGGCGATCAGCGCCGCCGGCGCCACGACGACGATCCGCCTGACCTTCAGATACCGCTGAACGCCGGCGCCCACGTGGGCCACGGGCGGAGAACGGAGAGGGCGGGATTCGAACCCGCGAAAGAGCTTTCGCCCCTTACTCGCTTAGCAGGCGAGTGCCTTCAGCCACTCGGCCACCTCTCCCGGATGTCCGCCGCAGTGTAGACCCTGCATCTCGAGCGCGACCCCGGCTAGCATCGCAGCCAGCAGCCGCCGGAGGGGTGGCAGAGTGGTCGAATGCGCTGGTCTTGAAAACCAGAGTCCGTGCAAGCGGACCGCGGGTTCGAATCCCGCCCCCTCCGCTCTATCTACAGGGAAATCCGCTTAGGTACGGGCGATTCGCGCCTGAGGTTCGCCCAGGGCATCTGCCGCAGTAGGGCGCAGGAGAGCGCAGAAGACCGCGGAGGACTGGCCACTTACTGGCCACTCTGGCCCATCGCAGGGCCCCTCGCGCGAGAGCAGCACGCATGCAACCGGATAGCGGGCCTCTTGCGCCCCTCGTGTGGGTCACGGCCGCGTGTCGGTGGTCGTGCCGCTGGCGTATGACGGACGCGCGTAGCCCACCATCCCGAGCACCGTCGCGATCACGCCAAAGATCAGCAGCGCCCACGCTCGTGGGTCGCGCTTTGCTGTTCCTGCCCTGGCAATGTTCGAGAGTATGCCGCCCGTCGCGGACATCCTCCGCGCGATCCAGCAGTGACGCACCCTGCCTGTCGGTCTGCCGCCGACCGTCTCTTCGAACGGTGATCGTGCGCGCCTTAAGGGTCCGGCGGTCGCCGGTCGTGGCGGCGGGTTGAACACCAATCCGCCGCTTTCGCCGGTCGCTATCGGAGGCGCGGTTTGGAGGCTTCGCCAGCCCGCGCGCGCCGTGTAAGCGCCGCTCGCCGTCAGGCTGGTTTGTCCGTCGTCCTGGGCATCGGTAGAGGTCCGGCGTGCGCCGGCGGTTATCTACGGATGTTCGCGCTGCGGTTGGCTGCGTAGTCTGGCGCGATGCAGCTATGTCGCGGGGCCTGATGTGGTGTCGTACCGTCGTTTCACCGGCGCCGTTGTGCTCGTGGTGGCGATCACGCTCGGGATGGTCTCGGCGGCTGGGGCTGTGCCGCGCTGCAGCGGCGTGCCCACGAGGGGCTGCCTGCTGCCGTTCCCCAACGACTTCGCGCTGACGAAGCGGGACGCGTCGACGCCGACCGGGCGCCGGGTGGCGTTCTCCCTGGCCGAGATGCCGGCGAACAGCTCGGGCGTGCATATCGACCCAACGGAGTTGAATCGCAACGATGGTTTCAGTCCGGGCGAGCCGATCATTGTCCACGTCGCCTCTTTGGGTAGTCAGGCTGCGTTCAAGCGCTCGGGGATCGTCCCGATTAACGACTTGGCCCGGTACATGCGGCCGAATCAACCGTTGTTGCTGCTCGATGAGGCCACGGGCCGGCGTCAGATCGTGTGGGGTGAGCTTGATGCCAACGCGACTGCCGCGGCGAGCCGCAATCTGATCATCCATCCGGCCAAGAACCTCGTTCCGGGGCGCCGCTACGTCGTGGTACTGCGGAATCTGTCTGACCGCACACCGCGGGGCCTGTGGCGGACCACCTCGTCGAGGTTGCGCGCCGCGCTGCGCACGGCCAAGGTCACGCAGCGCAGCGTGTACCTGACGTGGGATTTCACCGTCGCCAGCGACCGGTCGCTCACCGCACGGCTGCTGCACATCCGCAACGACGCCTTCGCCCAGCTGGGCGACACCAACCTGGCCGATGGGATCGTCGCCGGCCGGCCGCCCAGGTACACGATCACCAGCGTCCAGGACTTCACAATCGGCCAGGACGCGCGCATCGCCAGACGCGTCAGCGGCACGTTCATGGTGCCGTGCTACCTGAACCGGATGGGTTGCCCGCCGGGCGCGCGGTTCCATTACGCCTCCCGCGCGCGCGATGCCCTGCCGACCCAGATTCCGGGCAACTTCCAGCGGGCGGTGTTCCAGTGCAACATCCCCCGGGCGGCCTTCACGTCGCCCGCTCGGGTCGCGCTCTACGGCCACGGACTGCTCGGTGACCACACGCAGATCGACGAGGACAACATCACGGCGATGAGCGCCGAGCACGACTTCACCTTCTGCGCGACCGACTGGAGCGGGATGTCCAAGGAGGACATCCCCAACGCGATCGCTGCCCTCAAGGATCTCTCGAAGTTCCCGTCGATACCCGACCGCCTCCAGCAGGGCATCCTCAACACGCTCTACCTCGGACGGCTGCTGATCCATCCGCACGGCTTGGCCGCCAACCCCGCCTTCCAGGGCATCGGTGGCCAGCCCCTGCTGGACATCTCTCACCTCTACTGGGATTCCAACTCGCAAGGCGCGATCGTCGGCGGCGCGACGACGGCCGTGGCCCCGGATTGGACCCGCGCAGTCCTTGGTGTCGCCACGATGGACTTCGCCACGCTGCTGCCGCGATCCACCGATTTTGACACCTACAACGTCGTCTTCGCCCCGGCCTATCCCAATGAGGGCCAGCGACTGCTGGCGCTATCGATCGTCCAGATGCTCTGGGACCGGGGCGAAACCGACGGGTGGGCCGGTCATGTCACAACCAAACCCCCGCGCAACACGCCGCGGCACACCGTGCTCATGCACGTCGCGGTCGGCGACCACCAGGTAGCGAACGCGATGAGCGACGTCGAAGCCCGCACGATCGGCGCGTATGCCTACCGGCCGGCCGTTGAGCCCGGTCGTTCGTTCGACGTGACGCCGCTATTCGGCATCCCAACGATCCCGCACTTCCCGTGGAACGGATCAGCAATCGTCTACTGGGACGGCGGACCGCAGACACCGCCAGCACCGCCACTCAACATCCCCAACCGGGCCGGCGCAGACCCACACTACTTCCCCCGAAGCACCATAGCCGCGCGCAACCAAAAGGCGGCCTTCCTATCACCAAACGGTGCCGTCATCGACGTATGCGGCAGCAAACCCTGCCACACCGACAACTACAAATAGCGCGGCGGTCAGCGACCGGACTCCTCAACCACGGCCCGAGGCGCACTCGCCGCCCCCGCCGCCGCGATCTAGCCGCCTCGATACGCACTTGAACTGTTGCGCTTCGACGTCGTCGGCCGGGGCGCGTGTGCCTATGCAGCGGCGCGCGGTGTCTCGCCGTCCGGCTTGGTTCTGTCGCCCCGAGGACGTGAACGCTTGGCCCTGCCCGTGGCGGGGCCAGCCAGCTGCGGCGGCTCGCTGAGTTGCCGTCCGTACGCAGCGTGACCGCCCTTGGGCTGCGCAACGTCGCCCAGAGGTCGAGGGGATGCATGAGCTTGGGGTTCGGAGGGCGACAACGCTCGACCTGATCGAGCGGGGAGCCGCCACAGTCGTGCCCGATCTCGTCGCCGACAGCGCAGCGGTCTACGTCTCGATCGATCTCGACGTCTTGGACCTATCACTCGTGCCGAGGACGACGCTGCCAGAGCCCGACGGGTTGAGCTACCGCCAGTTGCGGTCCGTGCTCGCCGAGGTGGCGCGCCGCGGCCGGATCGTCGCGTTCGACATCGCCGAGCTAAACCCACCGTATGACCCGTCCGGTAGCACCGCCCGGATCACGAGCCGGAACTCGCGCAGTTCCTCAACCGAGCAGCGCCGTCGAGACCGCTGAATGTCGATCTTTCCGAGACTCTCCATGCGACCGACCGAGAGTGCTGAGCGGGCCGCGCCGCCACCCTCGGGGCGTGTGCGCGCGCCGGTGGACTACTGCGGCTTGAGCAGCGCGCCGCGCAGCGCAATGAACTGACGCAAGGAGCGTTGATAGACCGCGTCTGTGATGGTTGACACGGTCATGTGATCGGGGTTGCGCCCGTCGAAAAATTCGAGCGCACCGACCAGATCGCGGTTCGCGCCGAGCAGGAACGCGCGCTGGGTGGGTTCATCGGTCAGAAGAAGATAAGTCTCGCCCAGGAGGACTGGCTTCTTGAAGGCCGCGAAGCTCCGCACAAGCGCCAAAGAGTCGGCGGCCTTGCCCCGCTGCGGGTACTCGTGCATCACCAACATGTCAAGCAGATCAGCGACGTTCGCGGGGGCGAAAGCACCGTGAAGGCTGGACAGTAGCCCGATCGTGACGGGCCGGTCGTCCTGACTGCGTACGGCGGCGGCAAGTTGTCGGGTCCATGCGCGCGCCAAGGTGCGGGCATTGCGTCCCCGACGGACGGCAATACTCTGCACGAACGTCCAGCCGCCCAGCTCACCCAGGTAGTAACCAGGACCCTCGCTAACGATTGGCTCTGAGGTCAGCTCGTAGCAGAGGACGGCAGGAGAGCTGGAGGCCGTGTGAGCAACGGCCCGCCAGAAGTTGGCCTGCACCTGCCAGCGCGACTGTTCTGAAAGTCGGTCATACCAGGCGGGTACGCGCTGTGGGCGCCACACGAGGTTGCCGGTGATGTCGAGGTAAATGCGCTCCTTCTCGGCAGCCTTGAGCAAGTTCCGCAGCGCGGCAAGCGTGTTGGTGCGCGCCCGATCGGGAGTCTGCATGACCTGTCCGAGTTCCAGGTAGATGCGCATGCTGTTGGCGCCCAGACGGTGGGCTGTGCGCAGCTCGGCAGTGAGCCCGGCGAGCTTGGCCGAGGTGGGGTCGTCGAAGTACTCGAGGACCGGGGAGTGGTCCCCTACGCCCCAATTCATCCCCCACGCGCGCCATGGCGTGCTGCCGGCGTACAGCCGGCGGCCACGAACGCTGATGCGCGCCATCGGCACGGCTGCGCGCCGGGCGTGGCCACCAAGGATGGCCGACAGCGAAATGCCGAGCAGCCCAACGACCATCAGCAGGCCGACGGCGAGGACCCACCGAGATCGATGACGCGCTCCCAACATCGGACTCCCCGCGCTCACTGAAGCTCCTCCTAGAGTCGTCGCCGCGATCCCTCTCCAGCGTGCCCCCCCGATGTGAGAAGCGCATCGGTCGCTATCCGTAGACTGGCTTCGGGTTATCCCCGACTTCCGACTGAGTCACGTCGCGTGACCTCGCGTATGTAGCGACGGTGGCAGCCATCTGGTCTGCGGGCGCTGGGAGCGCACCGGCGAGCCTCAGCGTTCGACCGGAGCAGCACGGCGGCGTACTTGCACGTTTGCCGGCACAGGCCGCTATCGGCAGGCGGCACCGTCGACGATGTTCAGACTTCCGCTCGCGCGGGGCGATCCAGCAGAGATCTGCGGGCAACGGCGGCGCCGCCGGAACGGACGACACGGAGCAGTCCGCTCCGACGGTCGGCCGGCACCTGCTACCACGGCGCTCCGACAGTCACGCTCAGGCTCCCCCAATTTGAGGAGTGAGAGCCGTGTGATCGTGCTCAAGCTGGTCGCGCTCGAGACTGCTGGTACTCGATCAAGCGGGCACTCTGCTTTGGGCGCCGACTCGGGGACCCTCAGCCAAACCAACCGAAAGGAGTCAAGTAGTCGCGCTCACTCTCGGACGCCGCGGCGACCGTCAGCTCAGCCTCGCCGAAATGGCCGGCGATCGCCGCGTGCAGCCGATATAGAAGCCTCTGCACCTGGGCTGCGTCCCGCAGATCGACGTGCGCGAGGGCGTCGGTCCGCTCGACGATCGCATCGTGATCCCGCGTGCTCTGCGACGTTCCCCCACGCCCCACAACGGCCGCGACCCCGCCGGGCAGAAGGGCGTCGCGCCTGTCCGCCTCTAGGTCCGACTGCGGCAAGACGCGGTCGCGGACGAGCTTCAGGATCCCTGCCGTCACGACGGCGCGGTCCTCGCGCGAGAGCCTCGGCGACTCCGTAGCGGCAACTGGAATGTGCTCGATGTCATCGAGCAACGCCACATACTCTGAAAACGCATCACTCATGCGTGGTTCTCCTCGCGCCAAGGTTTTCGTCCGCTAGTCGTGCGAGCGGGTGAGGTAGTCGTAGCGGGGATCGCGCGGACCGGCGTGGCTCGCGCTGGTCCCGGCCGTTCCCCGTCGCTGGGCATTCAGGCGCCGTCGGGCCTCGATCGCCGGCGACAACCGGCGGCCGACGCGATCGCGACCGACCTCGCCACGCCGGCGCGCTGCGTCCTCGCGTGTGGTGCTGGTCATGGTCCTCACCCTTCCGTCCCTCGTCGAAATTCGCACGGCCGCAAGCGGACTCGTGCCGCGCGGGCGACCAGACACCATCGACGACGGTGCCGCGAGCCGGCACGCCGACGTCCGTCGAAGTAGGTGGACCGGCCCCGCAGTCGCAACCAGTGAGCCCCCGCTCCTCGCCTCGCAGCGCTTTCGCGCAGTCGGTGGCGTTCGGGCTTGGGCTGAGGAAGCTAGCCGCAGGGCCAGCTCACTTCCCCACCCTACTCCGATCCACGCGCCTATGTGAACAGCCCGCGAACTTAATAGACCCCACGAGGCTCGGCAAAGCCACCGTCTCGATAACCGGGACCAAGACAACCGCCGCTCCGGAGTCGGGGGCGCCCTAGGGGCGTCCGGCCAGAGTGTCGCAAAGGGCTACTTGCAGCACTCTCGATAGCCCCTGATCGGGCAGCCCGACACTGCCGGTTCGGAACGCAGAGAAGACTCTGGCGGTTTCGCGATGAGGCGCCTGCTTGACCGGGGTGAAGCGGCAGTATGCGGCGCGCGGATCAGCGACGGCAGCGCCCGGTTACGCTCTGCCGGTGCGGGCGATTCGCGCCGAGGTTCGCCGAGCGCGTCTGCCGCAGTAGGGCGCAGGAGAGCGCCGAAGGCTGCGGAGGACTCTGCCAGTTACGAGCGCGAGCACGATCAGGACACCGCCGAGCGCAGACACCCATCCGGGGCTCCCAGTGAACACGGCTGCTGGAGCGACGACTATCTACGCGCGCCGACCCCGGTGTTCCTACCGGCCCCAGGGGAGGATAAGGGCGGCCCCGCGAAGAGTTGTAAAGGACTTGTGAAGGACTTGTGGTTAGCCTTGCCAGACCTGATCCTGTGCCAGGCAAGCTATGAAGAATCCTCGCGGTGCTCGAGCGGCGGTTATCAGCCTGCCGGGGCGATCGCCGCGAGCCGTGGACAGAACGGAGCGGGTCGGCCGGTGGGTCCCGCGTCGCGCCGCTCTCGGCGTTGCTGCCAGCCTCGCCGCTGGGACGGAGAGCGCGGTGGTGGTCGGGCCGGCCCGCGATGCTGGCGTGTGCTTGGCGGGTGCCTGTCGGAGGTCGAACAGCCGGTGACTGCATCGCTGCCGTCTGGACGTTCTGGCGCGCCGCTGACCGTGCTGTCGTCGCTAGGGGTGTTGTCGTCGTTACGCGGCTATCGACGTGGCTGGCTGGGTGCGGACGCGCTCGCCGCGTTGGCGCTGCTGGCGATCGCCGTTCCCGAGCAGCTCGCCACCGCGCGGCTGGCGGGCATGCCGCCGGTGACAGGGCTCTACGCCTTCGTCGCCGGCACCGTCATGTTCGCGCTGTTGGGCTCCAACCCGCAGATGTCGGTGGGCGCGGACTCCACCATCGCGCCGCTGTTCGCTGTCGCCGTCACACACCTGGCCGTGCCCGGATCATCCCGCTACGTCGCGCTGGTAGCGTTGCTGGCCGTAGTCGTGGGCGTGCTTGTCGCCCTGGTGGGGATCCTGCGTCTCGGGTGGCTCGCCGAGTTCCTCTCGGCCCCCATCATTACCGGGTTTCTCGCCGGGGTGGCGGTGATCATCATCGTCTCCCAGTTGAGCGACCTCTTCGGCCTGCCGGCGACCCGCGGCTCCACGCTCCATCGCCTCAGCGCATTCATCCATCACCTGCCCCAGACCAACGGCTGGACGCTCGCCATCGGCATCGGCGTGTTCCTGACCATCGCAGTTGCCCGGCGGGTAGACCGGCGACTCCCGGGGACGTTCGCGGGGCTCATCGGCTCGACCCTCCTCGTCGCCGCTTTCGACCTGCAGGGGCACGGCGTCGCGGTGCTCGGCACCATCTCACACAGCGCGCCAAGCTTCGGGCTCTCAGCGCTGACGTGGCCCTCGGTTCGGAGCGTCCTGCCCCTTGCCGGAGTGGTCGCACTGGTCGTGGTCACCCAGTCGGCTGCCACCACCCGGGCGTTCGCCGATCACGAGGGGTACAAGGTCGACGTGGACCGCGACTTCCTCGGGGTGGGCGCCGGCAGCGTGCTCGCCGGCCTCGCCGGCTCGTTCCCCGTCAACGCCAGCCCTCCCCGCACCGCTGCGGTCGCGACGGCAGGCGGACGAACACAGCTCGCAGGTCTCGGGGCCGCTGCGATAGTGGTAGTGCTCATCCCCGCCACTGCGCTGCTGAAAGACGTGCCACTGTCCGCCCTGTCGGCCGTCCTGATCTTCATCGCGATCCGCATCTTCCACGGACGCGAGCTCGCCGCGGTATTCCGTTTCGACGTGTTGGAGTTCGGCCTTGCCATGGTCACGCTACTGACGGTGGCACTGATCGGGGTGGAGCAGGGCATCGGGGTCGCGGTGGGGCTCGCGATCCTGGACCGCACCCGCCTCAGCGCCCGTCCCCACGCACACATCATGGCCCGCATCCCCGACACCACAAGCTGGGCGCCACTCAAGTCCGCCCAACACCCGATCGAAGTGCCGGGCGTGCTCGTGGTGCTGTTCGCCTCGCCGCTCTACTTCGCCAACGCCGGCAATTTCCGCGCCCAGATCGATGAGGCCCTAAGCCACCTGCCGACCCGCCCACACGTGCTCGTGCTGGACGTCGTGGGGATGCACGACATCGACTACACGGGCACGCGGACCCTCAAGGACGTCCTCGACGAACTCGACCGCCAACACGTTGCCTTCGCCCTGGCCAGAGCGGGCCGCCACATGCTCGAGAACCTCGCCCGCAGCGGCCTGCTCGAACGGATCGGCACCGAGCGCCTCTTCCCCAGCGTCGACGAAGCGGTGAGCACACTCGGCCCAGCGGACAGCACCCCATGAGCCCCGTCGCCAGACGGAAGAACCGCACCCCCGCCTCGGCAGAACCCACGACAGGCCGGAGCCTTGAGACTCATCTCGAGCCGACCACCTCACTGCAGGGACTAAACCCAAATCACTGCAGGAACTAAACTCCATTAAATCTATCAAAATACTTAGCAATAGCTGAGCCGGAAGATGGCCGTGCCGTGAATTGGCCGCTGCCGGAGTTGTGAATCGGCTGGCAATTCGAACAACATGCGGAGGTCAGCATTGCTGAATTCACTTGAGGGCCGGCTCTTGGCCCGCGCTCGTGTCGAGCACCCATTCGCGGCGTCTCGTCGCTTCCTCGCCTGGCCGGTGGTCGTGGCCACGGCGGCGCTCGTGGCGGCGTGTCTCCCTGGCGCCGCCGCTGCTGCGGCGCCGACTGCCCAGTCGGCGACCATCTGCGGGGGATCGCTGACCAAGGACACGTCACCGACGCCGGATGATCCCAACCTGATCGACTACCGCTTCCACTGCAACACGGGGATCTCGGGCTACACGATCATCGCCGAGCGGCGGGCGAGTGATAAGGGAAACCTCGACGACTTCTCGCCCTCGGCTGACGTGCTCGCTCCGTACGGCGGGACCGTGGTCCCCACGGAAGGGTGGACCTGCGAAGGGACGCTGCCCAGCAATGGCTTCAACTGCAATGGGGGCGCCGCTGGCGCGGTGATGAGCGCGTACAACTATGCCTCCGGCTCCTTTGACCTGTCGGACCCGTACTGCAAGGCACTGCCCGTTGGTGGCAAGCCAGGAACGCTGGCCGAGCCGCAGGCAATCGTCGACGTCGTCGTCACCGACTCGACCGGTGCGCAGGACGGACCGTTCCGGCTCGATCTGTCCACGCCGTGCCCAAAGGTTCCCGACGTGGTGCCTAATCCGAAGCCGAAGCCGAAGCCGAAGCCGAAGCCGAAGGCCAAGCATCGGAAGCTGGTCAGGGGGCAGCGGGGCAGGTAGCGCGCCCGATCGGCGCGCCCGATCGGACCCCCGTCGCCCGCAACACCGCGTGGGCGACGGGGGAACCCGCGCCCGCCCTGCTCTCAGACCTGATCGTGCCGCGGCTCGAGGCGGCGGTGAGCCGACGCCGGTCACATCGTCAACGGATCCCGGCGGCGCCGACATCGATCCCGGCCGCAAGCGACGCGGCGAACGGCGGGCGCGCGAGTCGCTTCGCTCCTGCGTCAATGGGGAGCAGCGGTCGAAAGCTGATGGCGCGGACCGGAGACGATCGTCGGCCACCCGAGGCTGGGCCCGAGGGCGCCACGGGACGCGGGTCCGCTACGGCCGGCCGCGGACATACCCGATGCCGCGGGCATACCCGATAAAAGCAATTGAGAAACCAAGGAAGATCAGCGGCCAGGCGTGGGTAGCCGATCGCGTTCGGGTCCTTGCTCATCAGATGGTTGGCGATGAACGGCACCCGGTCGACACTGGAGCGCTGCCTGGAGCCGAAACGCAGTACGACACGCGGCACAACCCGTTCATCTACTTCCATTCCCTGCTCGACCTCGGCGGCTGTGCCAACAACGACGTCACTCTGGATGAGCTGCCGCGGGACCTCGGCTCGCTGAAGCGGACCCCGGGCTACGCCTTCATCGCCCCGGGAGTCTGCGCGGACGCCGCCATCGCGACCTGCCCGGACGGCAAGGGCGTCGGCGTCACCCGGGAGGACGCCTTTCTGAAGCTGCTCTCACGCTTCGCCGCGCGCGGGAAGGTGATCTCCACCACCTACGACCCGTACTCACTGCTGAGGGCGGTCGAGGACCTCTTCGGCTTCACCCCACTCGCCCACGCGGCGAAGGGGAAGTCGTTCGTCGCGGAGGCGTTGCTCACCGCCTGAGCCGATCCCGGTTCGGATGGGGCGGACACGTGGTTCAGCAAAGTTCACCCAAACACTCAGTTAAGTTTAAAACGAAGGGATTGCTGTGAGTCGGAGACACGATGTTCATCACCGAAGAGCGAGCGGAGGGCGGGCGCCTCCTCCGGTCCGCGGCCGTTTCGGTCGCGCTCGCGCTGGTCGCCGTGTTGGCCGGCCCGGGCTCGGCCGGAGCCGCGGTCAACCCGCCCACGGTCACGAGCGCCTTCACCCCGAGTTCGATCGGCGTCAGCGGCACCAGCGCCCTCTCGGTCACCATCACCAACCCTAACGCGAGCTCCAGCTTGAGTGGCATCGGTTTCAACGACACCCTTCCCGCCGGTGTCGTTGTCGACATCCCCAACGGCCAGAGCGGCACGTGCGGCTCGGCCTGGGTGCTGACCGCGGTCTCAGGGTCGAACACGATCACGCTCACCGGGGGCAAGCTGGCCGGGGGAGCCAACTGCACGGTCTCAGTGGCCGTGACCGCGTCGGGGGCGGGCAGCTACCACAACACCACCGGTCCGGTGGCGTCGACAGAGGGTGGCATCGGGACCGCTGACACGGAGACCCTCACCGTCATCGCGCCACCGACCATCACGATCAGCTCGCCCCGTGAAGGCCGGGTCTTCGACTTCGGCCAGCGAGTGAAGGCGCTCTACAGCTGCCAGGAGGCACTCGGGGGACCGGGGATCACCGATTGCTCGGGCGACGCCGCCTCCGGATCCCTGATCGACACGCAGACCGCCGGCCCCAGACGTTCACCGTCTCGGCGGTGAGTGACGACGGTCAGGTCACAACCCAGACCATCGACTACACCGTCCGGCCGAATAGCCGCTTCACGATCACCGGGGTCAAGGCGCGGAAGTCCGGCACAGTGTCCCTGAGCCTCACCCTGCCCGGACCGGGACGGGTGGAGGTGCTAGAGACCGCTCCGACGGCCAATATCGCCGCCGCGCTGCCCCCGGTGGGCAGCGGCGGGTTCGCGTTCGGCCGTCTGGTCCGCCAGTCGGCTCGGCCGGTCGCGTCCACGTGGTGATCCAGCCGACCTCACGCGGGCGCAAGCTGGTCCGCAAGCATCATCACAAGGTGATCGTGCGCATCGCCATCGCCTACACACCCACCGGCGGGAAGACGAGCGTGCACACCGCCGGCGGCATCCAGATCACCGGCTGATCACCCATTCCGGGGAAGGTAGCGGGCGGCCGACGCGCAACGCCGCCCGCTACAGTCCCGGGCCGCGATGAGCAGCGCGTCCTTTGCTCGAGGATCGACGGCTAGGCTAGGTGACGGCGAATGCTCTGGGCGGCGTCCCGCTGATCCGCACGGACAGCTGCGCGAGCTCGCCGCGCGTCCACTGCTCTCGCATCAACGAGTACAGCGCGACGTCGCGCTGGACGTCGTCGTGGCGATGAAAGCCGTGCAGGATGCCCTCGCGCGTGAAGCCGATTCGCTCGAGCGCCGTCCGAGAGCGGGTGTTGCGAACGTCCGCGTAGGCGCCCAGGCGCTCGAGCTCAAGTAGCCCGAAGGCGAGATGCGTGATCAGCGCCTTGGTCTCACGGTTGGCGCCGGTGCCCCAGTAGGAGCGGCCGAGCCAGGTGCCGACAACCGCGCGGCGGTCGCGCTGGTGGCGCTCCGAAGGAAGGGTGATGCCGATTGCGTTGTCAGCGTTGTCGACGACGGCGAGCTCGAGCGCAATCCCACTTGCGCGCCGCTCGGGCAGCGTCGTCAGCCAAGCGTGCGCCTCACGCTCGCTTCGGTACGGCCCCCACGAGAAGAACCGGGTGACGTCGGGATCGCTGGCGAGCGCGAACAGCGCCGGCGCGTCGCGCGAACTGGGATATCGCAGCGCCAGTGACGGCCCACGCACGACCAACTCGTCCTCACTGCGGGCGATCGCGGTCAGCGGCACATCGACCGCAATCATGCGTGCGTGGCCGTCGGCACAGTCTCGGCTTTGGGGCTTGGTGTCCATGCGTTCCAACCGAAGTGGCCGAGCCCGTCGCCGACGCTCAGCATCTCCGACTCCTTCCGCGGCACATGCAGAAATACAAACATCATAAAGCTGATTGACTTACTTGACAATTGATCGAGTCGCCTGCTAACGTGGCGGCATCGTGAGTGTTCCGGTGCACATTCAGCTCTCGGCGTCCGTCGAGACCGGGAGTGCGGCCGCCGCCGTACTACTCCGCATGTGGCCGGACACGCGATGTTGTTCGTCATCTCGGCCCTGTTCGACCTGACAACTCTTTCAGCGCGGTAGAGGCGCGTGCCTCTGCGACCGGCCGTCGCTCGTGATCGCGCTGTAAGGAGCCGTGGGGGGCCGCCCAGGTCATCTCCTCTCTCTGGGCGGCCCTGCCGCTTCCCTGAACGACATCCAACACTCACCGAAGTGAGAGCTCACATGACCACAGCAACCGACATCGAGGCGTCCTCAGTAACGAACCGTCAAACCCGACACGTCTCAAGGAGGGGCACGATGCCCAGGATCACCGTACAGGCCGTTAACTCCGAAGGTGAGCCCCGCCGATGGACGCTAAGCGAGCGGATCGTCGCGGAGAACCTCGACAGCGACCAGTACATCGCGCAATTGATCGATCGGCTCGCGTGGGCCACCGCCGACGCCGAAGCCCAGGAGTCGCAATCGGACGGCCACGACGCCGGGGACCAGGGCCAGCACGGTACGCGGACCAATCCCATGGCCGCTCGCCTCACGGAATGAGAGGCAGCAGACTCCGCCTGCAGCGGGATGGCGTCTCGCCGCGCGCCCCTTCCTGACCCCACAGAGCGAGCGCGATCGCCGCTAATCGGCGGCCGCGGGGTTGACGTGGGAGCTCGGCAACGAGAGACTTCTGCGGGACATTGTCCGTTCTTCGAGCCGGGCGAGGAAGGGAGGTGTGCGGTCATGATCGCCACGGCTCCGACTGGTTCTTCGCTACGCGGGTTAGGAGGATGATCGGATGATCATCGAGGACCGGAATGGTGTCGAGCGCGACATCGAAGCGACCATGGGGCTCGTGCCAGAGTTCTTCAGGCGCGTCCCTGATTACTTGCTGCCGACGGAGTGGGCCAGCTTCAAATCGCTGGAGCTCTCCGACCAGACTGCGATCCCCAATAAGTACAAGGAGCTGATGGGGCTCGCGGTGTCGGGGGCCACCCGCTGTCGCTACTGCTGCTACTTCCACACGGAGGCAGCTCGCTTGTTCGGTGCGACAGAGGACGAAATCACTGAGGCGGCACTGATCGCCAAGAACACGATGGGTTGGAGCACCTACCTCAACACGCTCCAGTTCGACTACGACGAGTTCACGGACGAGTTCGACCAGGTCACCGCGCACGTTCGCGAGCAGATGGCGGCTGGCGCCCCGGCCTGATTCGGTGCGGTGCGGCTGGCCCTGCGCGCGCTGCGGTCAGCCGCCCGCCGGCGGCTCACGCCCAAGTCTTTCCCGCGCGTGGTCAAAGTCGGCCAGCACCCGGCCCAAGATCTCGATCGCTTCGGGCGGCGGCGGCTCGGGCGCGGAGCGCATCGCCTCCAGCGCCATCCGCGCCCCTGCAACCAGGGCCGACAGCTCCTGGCTTGTCGCTGTGACCGTGAACACGTTCTCTCGGGAGCGTTCGATCCGCACCGCCACATTGTCGGTGAACAGCGGCCTTCTCGCGTACCCCCCGGTCTGCCTGTCGCGGCTCTCGTCGAATCCCGCCCTCTCCGCTTCCTGCCCGCTCGGTGACGAACCACCGTGAGCGCCAGCAGCCACGCCTCGCGCTGGGAGGACAACGCGAAGCCGACCAGCCACGCGGTGATCAGGCTGAGAGCAGCATCCCCACGACCATGACGGCCATCGCCGCCGTGACGCTGAGCTGCGCCAACCGCCCCGCGACGAGCGCCCAGACCAACACCACCAGCACCAGCAAGAAGACGCCAACCACAACGGGATCCTGACAGCGCGATTCGACGGGCCGCCGGCGCCTACTTCGTCAGCAGGTGGCGGCTGAGAAAGTCGATTTGGTCGGCCACCGCGCACTCGAAGATGTCGCCGACGTAGATGTCGAAGTGGCCGCCCGGGTATGTCCGCACCTCCGCGCGCGGGGCGCGGGCGGCCGCGGCCTTGGCGAACGCCGGCGGGGTGATGGCGTCGTCCTCGGCGACGGCGAACAGGATCGGGGCGGCGATCCGCCCGGCGCGGCTCCCGGGGCGATAGCTGCCCACGCGCAGGGAGATGCGGGCGGCGGCCTCGTTGCGCCAGGTTGACCCGGGCGGGTCGATCGCGCGGAAGCCCTTGTCGGCGTCAGGCGTCGTCATCACCGCCACCGAGCCGGGCAGCCCGACGCTCGGCACCATCTGCGGGGCGCGGCCGCGCAGAGCGCCGATCTGATCCTGGAGACCGGCCGCGGTGAGCCGCAGCACCAGCCCGAGACCGAGGCGGGCCAGGTTGCGCGGTCCGTCGGCGAACGGCACCTGGGCGACGACGGCGCGGATCCGCGGGTCACGCGCGGCGGTCTCCGTCACGTGACCGCCGGAGAACGAGGTGCCCCACAGGGCGACGCGCTCGGGATCGATCTCGGTGCGTGAGCGGGCGAAGGCGATCGCTGCCGTCCAATCCGCGAGCTGGCGCTTGATGTCGAGCAGCTGCCGTGGCTCCCCGGTGCTGGCGCCGAAGTGGCGATAGTCGAAGACCAGGGCGGCCAGCCCAGCCGCGGCAAACCGCTCCGCGTAGGCGTCGAGCCGCTGCTCGCGCACGCCGGTCCAGCCGTGCGCGAGTACCACCGCCGGGAACGGGCCGCCACCGTCGCGCAGATAGAGCCACGCTGCGCACGTGTCCTGACCCGAGGGGAACTGGACGTCGAGGCGCTGCATGCCGCCGATCGTAACGGGTCGTGGTGCCCGCTATTTGCGGCGGAACTCGGCGCTTGGCTCTCAATGCCGAGGCTCAGTGTGCCGATGCTGCTGGCAGCGAGATGGAGGAGTTGGTTCCCACCCCGAACTCGGCCCTACGGACCGAGGATCTCCGACAGCGGGTGCTGAGCAGCCTGCCGCACCAGTCGCTGCTCGTCGTCGACCCAGAACTGCGCCTGCTGCTCGCTGAGGGTGGGGCTTTGGAGACTCACGGTTTTCGCCCTGAGCTGATGGTCGGTCAGGCCCTGGCCGACGTACTCCCTGCTCCTTCGTATGAGCGCCTGGCCCCGGAGTGCCACGCTGCGTTGACGGGCGAGAAGCGCTCGCTGGTGCTTCGCTCCGCTGACGGGAAGGCGTGGTACTGGATCCAGCTCGAGCCGCTACGCGACGCCGCCGGCGAGATCGAGGCAGTCCTGTGCGTGTCGATCGACATCACGGCTCGCAAGCTGGCTGAGGAAGAACTCGCGCAGACCACACACTTGTTGCAGGACATCCTCGATTCGCTGGCCGAGCCGGTTTCGGTCAAGGACGACCAGGGCCGCTTTCTCGTCATCAACGAGGCCTATGAGCGGGCGATCGGTGTGAGCCGCGATCACGCGGCCGGGAAGACCGTGCAGGAGATCTACCCGCCGGAGTTCGCCACCCGCTACGCCGCCGACGACGAGCGCGTCCTCCGGGAGGGCATCGTGGTCGAGGGCGAGAGCGAGGCACCCCTGGCCGATGGCACGACCGGCGTCTTCAAGATGAGCCGATCACCGCTACGGGCCGCGGACGGAACCGTCTACGGCCTGTGCGCGGTCGGCACCGACCTCAGCGAACAGAAGCGGATCGAGGCTGAGCTGCGCCAGGCCACGAACCGCTTCGAGACCGCTTTCTCCGACGCCCCGATCGGCATGGCCATGGTCGGGCTCGACGGCCGCTGGCTGCGTGCCAACCGTGCGCTGCAGGAGCTGCTCGGTTACCCGGAGGCGGAGCTGATGAGCCTCTCCTTCCAGGACATCACCTATCCCGAGGACCTCGATGCCGACATGCAGCTCGTCGATCAGCTGCTCGCCGGAGAGATCGACAACTACACCCTCGAGAAGCGCTACTTCACGGGCCAGGGTCACATCATCTGGGTGCTGCTGTCGGCCTCGCTGGTCCGCAACGCGGACGGGGAGCCGGTCCACTTCATCTCGCAGCTGCAGGACATCTCCGATCGCAAGCGGCTCGAGACGCGCCTCCGCGAGCTCGCCGAGCGCGATCCGCTCACCGACCTGCTCAACCGCCGGCGGTTCGAGATCGAGCTCCAGCGCCAGGTGGAGCGCTGCCGGCGCTACGCCGAGCAGGCGTGCCTGCTGGTCATGGACGTGGATCGCTTCAAGTCGATCAACGACCAGCACGGCCATCAGCTGGGTGACATGGCGCTGCGGATCGTGGCGCGAGTGGTCCGCGACCGCCTGCGGAGTTCGGATGTGGTGGCGCGTATCGGCGGCGACGAGTTCGCGGCGATCTTGCTCGGCGTCGAGCCAGAGCGGGCCGGGCAGATCGCTGAGGAGATCCGCCGCACGGTGGCCGAGACCTCGCTCACCCTGGCCGGTCAGCACGTCGATTTGACGATCAGCATCGGGCTGCATCTGCTCGCGGCGGGCACGAGCAGCGACGACGGCGCGCTGATCGCCGCCGACAAGGCCCTGTACCGGGCCAAGCGCGGCGGCCGCGACCGCGTGGCCGCCGGCTGAGCCTTACCGGCGGCCTGCTGGCTGGTTCTGTCGGGGTTTGCTCAGGCGGGGAGCGGTTCTTGCGCTGCGGTGCAGAACACGCAGCGGCACCCGTGGCGGGGGATGTCGCTCAGGCACTCGGTGCAGGGCCGCGTCTCGGATTCGATGTCGGGCTCGGTCTTGTGGCGGTGCAGACGGATTCCTGCTCGTGCTCTTGCACCGTGACGGCCGATTCCTGCCCTCTTGATGCGGAGGACCGGGGTTCCCGCGAATCCGTTGCCCCCGGTCTGGCCGTGCCGGTAGACTTCGGTCCACATGGTCGACGTTGTCACTCCGACTCCGGAGGCCGCGCACGTAGGGCCACCCCCCGGGGTTGAGCGCCCCGATTTTGAGATCGTGCCGCGCCGAGGCCTTGCGATCGTTGCGGTCGTGCTCGTGGCACTCATCGTCGCGATCGCCTCGGACAAGGCCTGGCCATTGCAGTTCTTCCACGTCGCCGGCGGCGCCGCCTGGACGGTCATCGATCTGTTCCTTGGTCTGATCCTCGGCCCGATCATGGGCCGGATGTCGATCCCTGCCCGCGTTGAGTTCACGACGCGGCTGATGCCGAAGATGGTGCTGATCATGCCGACGGTGGTCACGATGACGCTGGCCGCCGGCTGGCAGCTCGGCAACAAGCTCGGCACCGTGGACAGCTCCTACGCCAACCACGGCTGGGTGGTGGCGAGCTTCATCATCGTCGGAGTGATGTCGGTGCTGGCGCTCGGGCTGCTCGAGCCGGCCAACATCGCCGTGCTCGTGGAACTGAAGAAGCGCCGGCCCAATCCCGCGGTGATCGAGAAGCTGATGAAGCGCTTCATCTACTGCGCCGGGATCCTCGGGATCATGCAGGTCGCGACGCTTGTGATCATGACCAAGCTCGCGTCGGGATGAGCACCGAGAGCCTTCCCCAGGCAGCCGACGAGCGCCTCCCTCCGTTCACGCCGTTGGCGATGATCTCGCTGGCGCTGATCGTGATCGGAGGCATCTACCTCGCCGCGCACATCCCCCAGCACGTTCCGCTGGCGCCGGCGGTCATCCTGCTTTGCCTGTCGGTGGTTCTGCTGATCGTGAACCTGGTGCTGCTCGGGCGCGTGCGCGATTTCGCCTGGAACCGCTTCTTTGAGGTCGGCAAATGGGCGCTGCTTGCCTACGCCGTGATCGCGGGGATGATCCTGTACTCGTTCCTGCAGAACCACCTGCGGGGCGGGGCGCTGATCGTGCTGACGCTGTCGCTCGTCGTGTTCGCCATCCACGTGCCGGCGTTGATCGGGTTCACGGTGGCGCGGTTCGACACCGGCGAATAGCTGCCGCAGCTGTCGTCGAGCGTGATACGAATCCCGCGGGCTGATCGACCGGGATCGCGCGCCTGGACTGTCGGACGGTTCGAGGGACCTTCCGCCGATGCGAGGAGTGAAATCGAAGGTTCCCACGGCTGTGGTCGGTTCGGGTAGCCTGGTCTGCAGGCTCGACGCGCTGGAGCTATTCGGAGCGCGGGGCGCACCGGGATAGGAGAGGCAGCACGCCTCCAAAGGGTGGAGATACGGGCAGTGCCTAGCGTCGGCGACCGCGGCCGGAACCTGCTCGACCCAGTGGTCGCCGACGGTGCCGCTTCCTACGGACGGAACGGCGGGCGGAAGCGCTCCCCGCGACAACGACTCACTGTGAGGAGCAGAGATGACGCCTGTCCAACCGACCGCGACGCCGGCGCCAATCGATGAGCCGCCGACAAATCGGGCGTCCTTCGTTGGGGTTGTGCGTCGCCCGGCTCACGCGCCCGGCCGTTGGCTGGGTTTCGCCCGTCTGGCGGTGTTGGCGTTGTGTGCGCTCGTGTTGGTCGCGGTTGGCGTCAGCGCTGCGGTCGCCCAGCCGCCGAGGTCAGGGTCCGATCGGGCAGGCCCGGCGTCGTCGATCCGCTGGAGGAGTTGTGGGGTGAGGCTGGATTGCGCGCGGGTGCGGGTGCCGTTGGATTGGGCGCGTCCAGCGGGGCCGAAGATCACTCTGGCGGTGATCCGGCATCGCGCGAGCCGGCCCGGGAAGCGGACTGGAACGCTGTTCTTCAACCCTGGGGGTCCGGGCGTATCGGGCGTTCACGACGTGAAGGACCCGTTTGTCTCCAGGCTGCTTGACGAGGCCGGTGGGGGCCGGTTCGACGTGGTGAGCTGGGATCCGCGCGGCGTTGGCGCCAGTACTCACGTGAGCTGCTTTCGCAACGAGCTCAGCGCGACGCGCTTCTGGGGCGGGTTGACGGTCCCGACCACGGTGCTGGCGTCGCTCCGCTACCTGGCCAAGGCGATCGAGTATGCGCGGCGTTGCGCTCAGCTCAGCGGCACTCTGCTCGCCCACATCTCCACCGCGGACACGGTGCGCGATCTCGACTATCTGCGCGTGCTGCTGCATCAGAGCCGGCTCACCTACCTCGGCTGGTCCTACGGGACGTTCCTCGGTCAGACCTACGCGAACATGTTCCCGCACCGGGTCCGCGCGATGGTCCTCGATGGGGTCGTCGATGCCGTCAGCTATATGCGGAGCAAGGAGTCGTTTCTCGAGAATGCCGTGACGCCGACCGACAGGGTGTTCGAGCGGTTCGAGGCGCTCTGCCAGCAAGCGGGGCCTGTCCGCTGCGCGCTCGCCGGGCACGGGTCAGTCAGTGCGCGCGTGAACGCGCTGCTGACACGCGTCAAGCGAGCGCCGATTCCGGCCCCAACCGCCACCCCACCCGGGCGGCTCACCTACAGCGACCTGATCACCGCGTTCTTCCCGGAGATGCGCAACCCAGGCACCTGGCCGGATTTCGCGCGGGACCTTGAAGCAGCTGTGAACGGGGACGGATCGGCGCTGTTGACCAGGGCTCGGCAGTTCCCTCCCACGGCGGGCAGCGCCCCGGCGCCTGTCGCGATCGGGTGCGCCGACAGCCCGACCCGTCACTCCACGAGCGCGTGGCCGCAGGTCATCGGCCGCCTGACTCGCATCAGCCGCTTCAACGGCCCGGTGCTCGGTTGGTGGCTGTGGGCACCGTGCGCCGCGTGGCGTGCGCGCAGCGCCGATCGCTACACCGGACCCTGGAACGCCCGCACCAAGAATCCGATCCTCGTCGTCGGTACGCGGTATGACCCGAACACCTCCTACGCGAACGCTCGAATCACGGCACGCCGACTCGGTAACGCCGTGCTCCTGACCCACGAGGGCTACGGCCACGTCAGCCTCGTCGACCCCAGCGCGTGCGTGCAGCGCGCGATCACCGGCTACCTCGTTGGCCTCGTCACCCCGCCGCGCGGGACCGTCTGCCAGTCGAATCATCAGCCGTTCGACCCGAAATTCGGCGAACCCCCCGCCGGCGAGCCAAGTCCGTGATCGTCGAGCGTGGCCTTCGACGCGGACCCTGCGCTCACTCGTGGATCAGGCGACAGCGCGGGGTAGGCGGTCCAGCCGCCTACCGTCCTCTGAGTCGCGTGCGCCCGGTGGTGTTGGCGCTGGTCGCGCTCAGGTTGGTCGCGCTCGACGTGAGTCCTGCAGCCGCCGAGGCGCTGACGTCGGGGCCCTCTCGCGCCGGCCTCGCGTCGTCGATCCACTGGAAGCGCTGCGGCGTGCGGCTGGGCTGCGCGCGCGTGCGCGTGCCGTTGGATTGGGCGCGTCCAAGCGGGCCGAAGATCACGATCGCGGTGATCCGGCACCTCGCCAGCCGGCCCGACCGTCGGATCGGGTCGATGTTCGTCAACGGGGGCGGTGCGTCGGGGAGCGTGGAGCTGGTGAGGAGTGAGGGTGCGCGATTGGACGTGCTGGGGCAGGGGCGGTTCGACGTCGTCGGCTGGGCTCTGCGTGGCGGCGCTGGTGCCGAGCCGATGGTGCGGTGCTTTGCAGATCAGCGACGTCGGGAGAGGTTCTGGGATGGACTGTCGATCCCGACCACGCGGGCGCAGTCGCTCGCGTACCTGCCCAAGACGGTTGCGTACGCGCGGCGCTGCGGGGCGCTGGGCGGACGTTTGCTGGCCCACGTCTCGACCACCGACGATGCCCGCGATCTTGACTATCTGCGCCGGCTGCTGGGCGACCGTCAACTCTCCTACTGGGCCGTGTCGTATGGCACGTTTCTCGGCGAGACCTACGCCAACATCTTTCCCCGTCGGGTGCGTGCGATGGCCCTCGATGGCCTGGTGGATCCCCGAATCGTGATCAAGGGCGCCGCGGCGCGGTTCTCGAACACGGTCGAGGCGATGGATCGTGGGCTGCTTGCATTCGCGTCGGTCTGCCAGCGCGCCGGATCGGCCCGCTGTGCGCTCGCCGGCCGGGGCGCCGTGGCCCCGCGGGTGGCGGGGCTGCTGGCGCGGTTGCGGCGCGCGCCGATCGCAGCGCCCACCGCATCGCCACCGGGGGCATTGAGCTACGGCGACCTGTCGGCCGTCCTGTTCGCATCGCTGACGAATCCAGCCGCGTGGCCGCAACTGGCGCAAGATCTCGAGCAGGCCGCAAACGGAGACGGTTCGGCGCTCGCCACCCAGGCCCGCGCGGTGCTCGCCGGCACCCGATCGGCAGCCGGCGACTCCCCGACAGCGATCACATGCACCGACAGCCCTGCCCGGCAGGGCCCAGGCGCCTGGCCGCAAGTCATCGCTCGGCTGACCCGTGTCAGCCATGTGGGCGGCCCGTTCGTCGGCTGGAGCAACTGGGCGCCGTGCGCCTCCTGGCCCGCGCGCAGCAGCGAGCGCTACACCGGACCCTGGAACGCCCACACCGAGAATCCGGTCCTGGTCATCGGTACGACGTTTGACCCGGCCACGCCGTACACCAACGCCCGCCGCGTCGCCGATCTGCTCGGCAACGCCATCCTGCTCACCCACGACGGCTACGGCCACACCAGCGAAGCGGACCCCAGCCACTGCGTTGAGCAGCTGACCTCCGCCTACCTCGTCGACCTCATCACCCCACCGAAGGGAACGGTATGCCCGTCAGACCGACAGCCGTTCGACCCGCAGTTCGGCGAACCACCTGGCGTCGAGGCAGTTCCATGAGTGCTGCGCGCGGCTTGATTAGCGGCCGGTTCGGTCCGCTGTGCGTTGCGTTGCTGCTTGCGCTCGCGGCCGGCAGCGGGACCGCGGCGGGGGAGTCTCAGCGTGAAGTCTCGCCGCGAGCCACGGCCGCGGCGAGCGTGCTGACGCCCGTGATCCAGTCGGTCCCGTCGCCGCCGCGCTGGTTCGTGGGCGACGATGGCCGCGTGCACTTGGAATATGAGTTGCTGTTGACCAACGCCGTATCAGTGCCGATAACGGTCGCCACGCTCGAGGTGCTGGGCGGGGGTGGCGCTCAGCTCGATCGGCTGTCCGGTCGGCGGCTGCACGCCGCGATGGGCTGGGAAGGCGTCACAGGGTCCACGACCAGGTTGCCACCGTTCACGATCGGGATCGCGTGGATCGATCTCACGCTCCGCGACACGAAGGCGCTCCCGCGACGGATCATGCACCGTCTCACCATCAAGCTGCCGCCCGGGCTACCGGTCCCCTCGACGATGACTGAAACCGGCGCGAGTGTCGCTATTGCCTCTCGAGCCCCCACAGCGATCGCGCCGCCGCTGCGAGGCGGCCGGTGGGTAGCTGTCGTCGGTCCTCATAGACGAGCGATGCAGCCGGTTAACGGGCGCTTGCGCAACGGCCAGCGCTTCGCGGTCGACTTCGCCGCTCTCCTCGACGCAAAGCGCCGGACTCATGTCGGGAACCCAGACCGGAACTCGAGCTACTTCTGCTACGGACAGCCTGTGCTGGCTGTCGGTACCGGCACGGTGGTGGAGGCCGTCGATCGCTACCCCGATCAGATCCCCAACCACAAAGTTCCCGTTGCCACCGAAGCACAGGACGGCAACCATGTGATCATCAGGCTCGCCTCCGGCATCTTCGCCGCATACGCCCACCTGAAGCCCGGCAGCGTGCGGGTACATGCAGGCGAGCGGGTGCGAACGGGGCAGATCCTGGGTCGGCTCGGGAACTCAGGGAACACGACGGGGCCCCACCTGCACTTTCAACTCATGACAAGGCCCTCGATCCTGGACAGTGACGGCCTGCCATTCGTTCTTGCACGGTTCAGGCTCGACGGTCGAGCTCTGTCGCTCCAGGCCTTTCTGGATGCCGACCGGGCGGGAACTCCGGTGCCGATCGATCGGTCCGTGGCCGGCGACCACCGCCACCAGGGATTCACCGACCTCGACATCGTCACATTCCCGCGCGCCTAGAGCCTCGAAGCGCCAGTAGCGGGCTGTTGTCCGATCGCGGGAACGTCCTCCCGGGCCGTGAGAATCGGGATTGCTGAAGTCTCGACACGCGACTCAGGAGGACACCCAGTCGGTGAAGCCAGCGGCTCGTTTGGGAACGGTAGAGAAGTGCCGGCGGACGGAGAGGGGCTTGTCTCGCACGCCGGCGTCGCTTTGTTGGTGGAGTTGGCCGATCGGGTCGGGCTGACGACCGCGTTGTCGGGGGCGTTGGCGGGGACGCGTGAGCGCCGCTCCGTGCACGATCTGGGGCGGGTGCTGCGGGACGTGGCGGGGATGCTCGCCGACGGCGGTGATTGCGTGACCGATCTCGATGCGTATCGGGGTCAGGAGCGGCTGTTCGGCGCGCGCGTCGGAGACCACGACGCATCGGGTGATCAAGTCGATCGATGGGCAGCTGCTCGGCCGGATCCGCGCAGCGCGGGCACGCGCCCGGCCGGGTGTGGGATGCCGGCGCTCGTCCGGAGACGATCACGTTGAACATCGACGCGACGTTGTTGACCCATCGCCGCCACAGCGGCTCTCGACAGCCGCCGGTACTGCTGGCGGCGCGCGTAGTTCAACCAACGCCCTCCTCGACCTGCTGCATGCGGTGATCGTCTCACCCGTATCCGACGGCTCCGCCGCCCCGCCTTGCGCCGAGCTCTGACCAGGCGAACGACCCGCGCCCATACCCTGATCCCCGCCTCCTCCCGGCCCGGTTATCCTTGCTCTGTGGCCGCCGAGCGAATTTGTGCCATCGGGCCTCTGAATGGCACATATTCACCGGTATCGACGGGTTTCTGCCCTCGTCAGTGGCTTCTGTCATACTCGCCCATCAGGCGACAAAGTGCCGATTAGCAGGCAGAAAGCAACTAAGCGCCCGTAGCTCAGCTGGATAGAGCGTCGGTCTACGGAACCGAAGGTCGGGGGTTCGAATCTCTCCGGGCGCGCTGCAAACGCCCCGCTAAGCGAAGGCGGGGTTTTTTTGGTGGGCGGTGCGAAAGGGGGTGTTGGCGTTGCCCTTATTCTGCCTGGCGGCGGGGCGGCTGCCCATTTAGGCCCTCCGGCGGCAAGGGTGTAGCCGACGACGCAAGGAGCGCCGCCGAGGTGTCATTGGGGATGATCTCGGCCAGGTCAAACGCGACGACGTTGCTATGCGCTCGCGGCCGGACGCCACCAGCGCTGTGCCCCACGAGTGATGTCACCGGAGGTAGGGGCATCGCTGACATCAGCAGCATGGGGCACAACTTGGCAGCAGGCACCGGAGAGTCCGGCAGGGAACTGAACCTACTGCCGCTGGATGCTGTTGCAGGGTCAGCCAGCACCCATGGTCAAGAATTGTACCATTTTGCGAGCTCTTGGAGGCCTCTTCTTCATGCGCTCGGTCCAACGCGACGACGTTGCTCGCGGGCTCGGTCGCGGTCGCGTCCCACATCTCCCCCTGCGCGTCGGCCAGGACGGCGTCCACGTTCGGGAGCATGTGGCCGTAGGTGTTGATCGTCGTGCGGATGTCCTGATGCCCCAGCCGCACCTTGACGACGTGCAGGTTCGGCGTCACGGCCCCGTGTTCAGGCCGCTGCGCGCGGCGCGTTCCAGTCCAGCCAATGCGAGCGCGAGCCGCTTCCGCAGCCGGGCGGCGATGAGCGGGCCCGCGAGGGGTACACGCGACCGAAACCGAACAGCCCATCGGACGCGGGTGCCTCTGCCGTCCTCCGAGACGCTGAGCTCGCCGTGGTGGTCGGCGAGCGGCGCACCGGACAGGAGGCGGTACCCGTAGCGGCGGGGCGGCTCCCAGGCAACGATCTCTTCGGTCGCCCACCTTCCGAACATCTTCAGCCGGCGCCTGGTTCCGAGTCCGGCCGCTGTCGTCGCGTCGATCTCGACCGGCAGGCCGGACCAAGCTTCCATTCCGGCCAGATCGGAGATCTGTTCCCAGATTGCCTGCGGCGGAGCGTCGACGTGCTGCTCGGCAACGGCATACGGCATGCTCGGCGCGAACCCGGTGAGCCGGTCGGCCCACGCTCGCGGCCGCAGAATCTCGACGTCGAACCCGTCGATATCGTCGACGTACATCACCTTGAAGATCCCAATCTCGAGCGGCTTACCGTGAGGCGTCCAACCGGCTGCCTGGGCTTCGGCGAACCGGCGATCGAAGTTCGCGGTGTCCCGGAAGCCAACGGCGACGTTCATGTAGCCCAGGTCGGACAGGCGGTAGCCGTCGGGCCAGGACCGGCCTTCCGGCTGCTTGTACTGCACGACGTCGAGCGCGACGCCTCCGCCGCGGAGCACGATCGAGCGGCGGCTGGAGCCCTCGAGGGCCCAGAGCCGGTCGTGATCGGGAGCGTGTAGCTCGAGGTCCTCGCGCACGAGCCCGAGGCCGCGCTCGGCGCGCTCGCAGAACGCCTCGAGATCCGGTACGGAGACCGTGAGGAAGCGCACCGTGGCCTCCAGGTCGGGGCGCTGGTGTTGGGGTGCGACGTGCGCGAGCGGGTCGCGCTCGAGCAGCTCGACGAGGTTGCCGTCGGGGTCGGGCACGCAGACCCGCCGGTCACCGATCGGGCCGAGCGGCTCGGTGTACGGCAGCGAGCCGAGCGCCGCAAGCCGGGCGAGCGCCTCGTCGAAGTCGCGCACGTGGACGCCGACCATCGAATAACCCCAATCCGCTGGGCTCCAGTCGAGCGGACGCGGCCGTGATCGCGGCTTGCGGTACTGGAAGATCTCGACCTGGAAGAAGCCCTGGCGGTCGAGCGCCCAGAATGCGCGCAGCAGCGGATTGGGAACCGCCTGGACGCGCTCAGTGAGCTTGCCGAAGAAGACGTTGCCCCCGGCTGGCAACATGCCGAGCCCCTGGGTGTACCAGCGGGCGGTTCGCGAGCCGTCGCGCGCGACGATGCAGACCTGGTTGATTGGGGTGCAGGGCCGGGCGCTCATGCCAGGCCACGCTCGCGGCGGGCGCGCTCGATCTCTCTCATGCCCTTGCGCTTCAGAGGCTCGTAGAGCCGCAGCAGCACGGACGGTGCGGCGTTGGAGAGCTTTGCGAGCAGCCCGCGGCTGAACGGGACATCGATCTCGAGCGGACGGTCGCGCAGCGCTCGGAAGATCGCCTCACTCACCTCATCGGTAGTCAGGGCGCGGGATCCCGAGAAGATGAGTGCGACCGCCTCTGGGTCCTCGTCCTCGACGTGCTGGTCGAAAAGCGCAGTCGCGACGAGGTCGGGGCACACGACGGTCACGTACACCCCGTGCGGGCGTAGCTCGACCGCGGTCGCAATCGACGCGCCACGCAACCCGAACTTCGTCGCTGAGTAGATCGCGGTGCCGGGGGTCGGCGCCACGCCGGCGAGCGAGGCGACGTTGACGATGTGCCCCGACCCCTGCGCGACCATCTGCTCGGCGACGATCCGCATGCCGTAGAGCGTGCCCTTGAGGTTGATGTCAACCAGCAGATCGATGTTCTCAAGCGGCTGGTCGGTGAACATCGCCACGCGATCGACGCCAGCGATGTTGTGCAACTGATCAATCCGACCGAACCGCTCGACGGCGTTGTCGACCACGCGACGCCACGCGTCGACGGAGCGGATATCCAGCGGCTGGAGCACAGTGTTTTCCGCGGGCGAGAACGCCTCTCTGAGCGCCTTCTCGTTCACATCGGCGAGAACGAGGCGCATCTGCGGCCTCCTTCTGCGCAGCTCGGTGGCGAAATGTCGACCGATGCCGGCCCCAGCGCCGGTGATGATCGCAACCTCGCTCATGCGGAGCTGCCGGCGAGTTCGAGGCTACGCTCCACGGCCGCGACGATGCGCCCGGTACCGGGGAGCACCGCGCTCTCGAGGTGGCGCGCGAACGGGATGGTCTGCTCGACCGCGACGCGATCAAAGCGCGCGTCGACGCGCTCCTCGGCGATCGCCGCGGCGATCTCACCGGTGAGGCCCCCACGCACGTAGTCCTCGTCCACAACCACGACGTGGCCCGTGCGCTCTGCGAGCTCAAGGATGGCGACTCGGTCAAGGGGCGCGACGCTCCGCAGGTCGAGGACGGCGGCCTGCACGCCGGACCCCGCGAGCTGCCCGGCGGCCTCGAGCGCGCGGTGCACTCCAACGCCGATACTGATGATTGCGACATCCCCACCATCGCGGCGCAGCGCCGCCTGCCCGATCGGAGTCGCGGTGATCGGCGTCGAGACCTCGCCGGATGCACCGTCGTGCGGGATGTCGAACGTGACCGCGGCCCGACGGCTGCCGGCGAGCACGTCGAGCCAGACCTCGCCGAGGAGCTTGTGCTCGAGGTAGACGACCGGCCCATCATCCTCGACAGCAGCGAGCATAAGACCAGCAGCGTCGGCTGGGGTCGACGGCACGACAACCTTGAGGCCCGGGATCGCGGCGATGCTGCCCCACAGGGTCTGCTCATGCTGGCCGCCGTCGCCGTACCCACCCCCGATCGAGGCGCGGATCACCATCGGCGTGCGCTGAATCCCGCCTGAGAACGCCTCGAACTTCGCGACTCCGTTGACCAGCGGACACCACGCGGCAGTGAGGAAGTCCACCAGCATCACCTCGACGACCGGGCGCAGCCCTCCCATCGCGGCGCCCAGGCCCATGTATAAGAAGGCGGCCTCGCTGATCGGCGTGTCGAGGACACGTTCGGGCCCAAAGCGCACGAGGAGTGCGCGGCGTAGCAGCCGCACGTCCTCGCCGAACGTAAGCACGCGCTCGTCGCGCTCCATTGCTGCGGCGAGGCCGGCGTCGACGGCGTCCCCGTAGGTCATCGTCGTCATCGTGCACCCCCCATTGCTCAAGGTCCACTCTCGCCCGCCTTCGGGTTCAGCGTGGACTCCGGCTCGAGCCCGGGGGCCGAGGCCGTCGCCGCCCACGCGACCCCGTGCTGTGCGCTCGGCAGCCGCGATCTCGCGCTCGACGCGCATGTCGATCCGCGCGGCGGCCCCGGCGCCGATGCTGCGTCGAGCGCTGGCGAGCGGGTCACGTCCGCCGCGTGCGTGGTGAACCGCCAACGCGCCAATCCGTTTCGTGAGCGTCAGCAGAGCTAGGGCGCGGTCGCTGGTGCTGCCGCCGGGAGCCCGCAACGCCGCGATCAATGGAGGTGCGATCTCGCCGACCTCACGCCGAGGGTCACGAATGAGGCGAACGAGCACGTCGGTCGTGAAGTGCCCGTCGGGTCGGTAGCAGGTCGCGAGCAGGAAGGCCGGGCCCTTGCCGGCTCGGATCTGGGCAACCAGGCGCGCTGCGGTCGCGTACACCTTGTCGACGCGCGCGCCGTCGGCCTTCGCGGCCGCGAGCCCGAACGCTCGCGCACGGTCCGTGAGCTTCCCGCCTGTGACCTCGCTCGAGCGGGTCGTGATCGACCACGAGTTGTCCTTGCAGACGAACAGCACCGGCAGCCTCCAGGCCGACGCGAGGTTCATGGCCTCCATCATGTACCCCTCGTTCGCCGCCGCCTCGCCGAAGAAAGCGACCGCGATGCTGCCGGGTCGCTCGCGCCGTGCCGCAAGCGCAAGTCCGCAGGCGAGAGGGCCGGCGGAGCCGACCATCCCGTCGCCTGCCGCACGCTGCTCGGGAGCGAACAGGTGCATGTGCCCGCCCTGCCCGCGGTTCATGCCCGCCTCATGGCCCATGATCTCGAGCAGCAGCGACTCAGGGTCGACGCCTCGCCCGATCAGGGCGGGTGTCGGGCGGTGGTCGAGCGCGATCGCGTCGTCAGGAGTGAGGTTCGCCAGCACGCCCGCGGCGATGCCCTCCTCACCGATGCCGGTATGAAGCTCACCCGGCACCAGCCCCTCGTCCCACAGGCGGATCTGCGCCTGCTCGACCGCGCGCATGCGAGCCATCGACTCGTACACGCTCTCGAACGCCGGGCCCGTCGGCTTGTGCGCACGTCTCATCAGTTCACCCCCTGCTCACGATGCGGTCCAGGTTTCGCGTGATCGGCTGGATCAGCCGCGGGGAGAGACGGTGAAGCAGATAGGGAGCCGTGACCTGTCGCCGCGGCACCGGAACGATCAGGGCCAGAGGCCCGCCTGCGAGGCCGTGTTCACGACCGACGCGGGTCGGCCCTGCTTCAGCGTCCGCGGAACGAACGCCTGAATGCCGTAGGCCACCCCCAGGAGGTTCACGCCGATGACCCGCTGCCAGTCCTCGATCGTTGTGGACTCGATGTTGCCGCCGTGGCCGATGCCAGGCGTTGTTGTGAAGGACGTCGACGTGGCCCTCGGCGGCGAACACGGCCTCGGCGAACGTCTCGACGGCATCGGGGTCTGACACGTCAGCGGCGTGGCAGGCACCGCTCCCGCCTGCGGCCTCGATCTTAGCTGCGACCGTCTTGGCAGTGTCCGCCTTCAGATCGGCTAGGTGGATCCTGGCGCCGTGGCGTGCGAGCAAGAGCGCCGTCGAGCGGCCGATCCCGGAGCCCGCACCGGTAATGACCGCGATGCTCCCTGTGAGGTTGATGTCACTGCTCACGGGACACCCGGTTTCTTATAGGGTTGGAGAGGGAAAGACGAACACGAGTCGTGTTATACTTCATCGCTGGCGATGTGTCAACGGCCGGGTTTGGCCGCTGAGCGCGACGCGAAGAATTGACCGACCCGCTTGACATCTGCGATGCATCCATGACAGACACCCTCCGGACCCGGCGTGTACCGAGCCAGGCGCGCAGCCGTCGCACTGTGCAGCGGATCCTCGACGCGACCGAGGCCATCGTCGGCGAATCCGGCGTCGATGCCGCGACAACACGCGCGGTCGCCGAGCGCGCCGGCATCGCGGCGGCATCGCTCTACCGCTTCTTCGCCGACCGCGACGAGATCCTCGACGCCGTCCTCGAGCGCATGCTCAGCGACCTCGATGAGCACGTCGAGCAGGCCGAGGAGGCCTTCACCGGCAACACCATCGAGTCGTTCGTGCGCCTCGAGCTCGAAGTCCACGTCGCCTACTACGAGCAGCACCCGAGCTACGTCAAGCTCTGGTTCGGCGGCCGAATCTCGGCGCCGGTCGTCGAGATCGTGCGTGCCCGAAACCGCATGCTCGCCCGCCGCGCGCGCGAGGCACTCGTCGCAGTCGAGCTGATCGACCCCGCAACACCAGAGGTCATCTTCGACCTGCTCGTAGAGATCGGGGACAGTGCCCTCGACATGGCCTTCCGCCGTACCTGGCACGCTGATCACGAAGTCATCGAGGCCGCGATCGTCGCGCTTACCGCGTTCGCCGAGCGCTGGTCACCACGGGCGTAGGAGGTCAACCAGCGGCCGCACCGCGCGCTAAGTGCTCAGCCCCGACACGTGCGCTCGACGCCAAGCCAAGACCGATCGCCGCACTTGCCAGACCATATTTCAGGCAGATGGGGCTTGCGTTGTGGGGATAATGGAGCTTGCTCCACGTTGAGACCGCAGGACAATCGACTGCAGGAGGAACGGAGAACGGATGGAGGAGATCGGACCCGTCGACTACGCGGTGCTCGCGTTTCCGGGCAACCAGTTCAAAGGCGAGATCGCGCCCGCACTCGCCGACCTCGTTGAGGCGGGCACGATTCGCCTCATCGACGCGGCGTTCGTCGGCAAGGACGAGAACGGGGAGGTCTTCACACTCGAGACCACCGAGCTCGCTCCAGACGTACAGGACAAGCTCACCTCGCTGAACATCGAAGTCCAGGGACTCTTCAACGATGAGGAGCTCCTGGCCATCGGCGAGCAGCTCAATCCTGACTCCTCGGCCGCAGTCCTTGTCTGGGAGAACGTGTGGGCCCGTACGGTCGCCCAGACGATCCGCGACGCGGGTGGACTGCTGGTCGCGTTCGAGCGCGTCCCGCACGACACCGTTCAGGCAGCGCGCGAGTGGGCGCTGGAAGAGGACACGGCCTAACCCAGACAAGGAGGACTCAAAGTGAGAGGACGAGGACGCAGAGGTCCGGGACTGATCGGGACGGCGGTCGTGGTGGGCGGGGCCGCTCACATGGGCGCCAAGAGTGCCCAGAGGAGTCAGGCCGCCGCACAGCAGGAAGCCGACCAGAACGCGCAGATCGCGGACCTCCAGGCTCAGCAGGCAGCGCCCGCCCCACAGCAGGTAGTTGCCGCAGCCCCGCCCGAGCCGGCCGCGCCCGACGACGCCGCGGAGATCCAGAAGTACGCAGCGTTGAAGGAGCAAGGCATGATTACCGAAGACGAGTTCGTGGCGAAGAAGAAGCAGATCCTCGGCATCTAGCCACTCCATGAACCGCTCCGCAGGCCGGCTCGAAGAGCTCATCCTCGCTTGCGTAGCCGAGCACGGTCGCGACGTCGGGATGCCCGGGAAGCGGGAACTCGTCCGGCGCGCCAGATCGATCGGTCTCGCCTCCAAGCGCTCGCGGATGCGCTGTTCGGAGTCGCGAGCCAGGTGGCCGTGCGTTTCGTCGATCACCGCCACTGACGATCCCATCAGCGGGGCCAACTCGAAGATGCCCATCCCGGCAGCGAGCGCCTCAGTGGCGAACGTGTGTCGCAGGCAATACGGGCCGCGCTGGGTGATCCCGGCGCTCGGGGCGCGGCGGGACAGTCGCGGCTTGACGTTCTCGTCGAACCAGTCGCGTGTCTCGGTGTTGGCGCCCAAGCCGGTCTCCTGGGGTCGCCTCCCGTCTTCGGGCCGGCGGATCCCGTAGCCGTTGCGGACCTTGCAGATCGAACCTTTGGTCTGGGCGGGCATCACGTAACGAGTCGGGATACGCCAATGCCCGAAAGACGCTCTACGAGAAACTCGCGGTGGAACTGGTTGGTCGAAAACCTCAGGAGCTTCGCCGCGTCGCGCGCGAAGCGAGGCTCCTCTGCGAGAAGGTCATAGTGGGTGTGCCAGCCAGCTTCGCGCTCCCGCGGATCGAAGCGCTCGATCCTCTCTCGAAACACCTTGCGCTCCCCATGCGCTTGAGAGCGAATGGGATAGTGCTTCAACAAGAATTTGAATGGGTACACGCGTCGTCCGGGGAATGTCGTGTCATGCCCGCCTGACTCCGCATGGACGGGACGTGCGCCTGTGTTCTTCCATGCTTTCCGCTGCATGAAGTGACCCGGTCGCTGCCCGAACTCGAAGAAGCAGAATTCATCCTCCACATCTCCACCGACAAACACGTCAGCGGTCGGATGGAACACCAAGACCGTGTGGTCAACGCAGTTGAAGCCACATTGATCGACGTAGAAGAGGGCATCGCGAAGACCGACTCCCGGCCAAGGCGAGCGTCGTCGCTCATCGGCGTCGACGTGCACCACCCAATCGGCATCGAGCGAAACGCTCAACTCCTCGATCCGGCGCAGAATCAAGCTCCATTCCATCCGCGCCGTTGGCCTCTCGCGAGGAAAGCGTTCGACGCCGATGACCCCTCGACCGACAAGCCGTTCCGCAATCGAAGACGTCTCGTCAGTTGACCAGTTGTCGATCACGTAAACCTCGATTCCCTCGGAAACGAGGGCCGCGATTGAGTGCTCGACGACGTCGGCCTCGTTGTAAACGGGCATCAAGGCAACGACGCGAAACCCTTCGGGCGCCGGGCCGCGTGGTGGTATCGGGCCCGTCGGGCTTTCGAGGAGGGCGACGATCGTTCCTTTCGGAGACCCGTTGTCGTGACTCGCGGTGTACCCGATGAACGGGACACGGAGGCCGACGGAGGCAAGGAGTCGCTCTAGCTCAACGAGGTTCCAGTCGCCCGTCTTCGATGGGTCGTCGGCCGAGTCGATGCGGTCGCACCGGCGAGCGAAGTCGGGCTCCGGAATCGACAGGAGTGCAAACGGTGCACCATCGAGGATCCAGCGCAGGTTCTTCAGCAGCGGCAAGGGATCCCGCAGGTGCCCAATCACGTCCGCGCACACGACGGCACTTCCCTCCCGGGCGTCGGGCAGCGGGATCGGCGCATCGCGTTCCAGATCCCACTCGATCCAATTGCCGAGCGGGAGACGACGGCGTGGCTCCTCGAGGACCTGGGCTTGGTCGACTCCCACAAGCTGGAACTCTCCCGCCAGAGGGACAAGCTCCGTCGCCCGTCCGCACCCGAGATCGATCACCGTCCGGCAGTCGTACATGCGCGCCAGGTACGCCGCGAAGGGGTAGACGTCGGGATGCTGGACGATTCCGGTGGGATCGGCCGCACTGTCCGCAAGCGACTCGGGCTTTTCGGGCTCAACGCCTGGTTGACTTCGGAACAGCGGTGGGCCACCACGCTCTGAATCAGACCGTCCCCACCAAGACTTAAGACGGTCCCGAACCCCGTTGAGCATCGGGGCGAATCGTAGCCAAGACGACTTCGTGCGGTAGGCGGTCACGTTCACCCACCCGACCTAGTTGAGGTCGATCCGGGTGGCGTCTTTCGCCCTCCCGGACGGGCTCCCACGGCGCCGAATCGGGAGCGATGACGCCGACGACGGGCCGCCTCACCCAAAGAACCGGAGGGCGTCCCATTCCTTGCGCCCTCCTCGAAGGAGCAGACGCTCAGGCAGCCGGGTCGTCGAGCGTCTGCGCGTCACACCAGCGGATGAACTCCGACTCGTCCTGGGGGCTAGCGGCAGCGCGGCCGGCGCGTTGGACTGAGAGCGATGGACTTGCTTGCCACGAGCCGGCTCAAAGCGGGCCGCTCGGCACGTGACCGGCCAGGATCATGGCTCGCTGCTCGTCTGAGTACGGGGGTGTGAACAGCACCGGCTCCGACTGCCTGCTGCGAAACAGATCGACGATGAAGTGCATACGATCCTGGAGCTCGGTCCAGTCACGCGCCGCGCTGCCGGTCAGCGTGTCGGGGGTGCGGTCCCACCCTTCCGCGCCGAATAGAAAGTCCGCGAGCTCGGGCGTGTCGATCTCGCGGAGCGTCTCCGGGAATCGTCTTGATCCGACGCGCGGGACATCGCGACTGACCTTGAGTGGCTCGGTGCCCACTGTGAACCCGAGGAGGTGCCTGGTTACCAGCCGCCGGAGCGGACGCGGCACCGATGCATCGATATATGGGTCCAACCGGTGATGTTCATGGAGGATCGCCAGGAGGTTCGCGTAGAGCATGCACTGATCCCGCCGGCCGGGATCCTTTTCACCGGCGGCGAGGTAGTAGTGCCGGTACGCGCCGATCAGGAGGTCTTGGCCGCCGTTTGTAATGTGACCACGCCGAAGCTGCGTCAGGAACTCCTGCAGACGCTCCTCTGAACGGTCCTCGGGGCGCAGGAACGTGCTGACAAATCGCGCCGTTTGGCGACCGATGTCGGTCAGCACCGTAACATTCCCGCCGAAGATCTCGCGGCGTGCCCGGGCGGCCAGCATGCGCACCGTCAGCTGCAGCGTCGCGACCGCGGCCGATCCCACGGCGATCGATGAGAGTGCGCGACGTCCAGGGCGTCCGCGCGAGATCGCGACGCTGGTGCTCGCCCCGAGCATGCTCCCGAGGGCCCATGCCACGCTCTTCAGGATCGGGAGCTCCTCACGGCGGATCGTATGCCCCGCCTTCTTCGAGCCCCATACCGCCCACGTGTGGAAGTTCGCGCCGCTCGTGGGCCCGGTGATGTGGCGCAGCGCCAGCGACAGCTCCTGGTGTGCGAGCGTGATCTTGAGGTTGCAGATGACGAGGTCGCCGCCGGATACGGCGGTGTCGATCTGCGCCTGCCACCAAGCGTTATCGCCCCAGCGTGAGATCCTGGCCTCTACCCAGGCTGCTCGTCCGTTGCTCTCGGCAGTGCTTGTATCGGCGCTCGGGAATCTGAGCCCGCGCGCCCCGCCCCCGGTACCCACGAACTAGACATTACCCCCAATCGCTTCCAAAGGCTAATCATTCACCCTCAGCGGGCTTGGCCACAGGTCACATACGCCGAGGTCCTCGGCTCAAGTTGGAGCGGGGCGAAATCCTCGGCGGATCCGCCGCCGCGACTCTACGCCAGCCTGACGGTCAGCACGGAGCAACGAGGAATACTCGCGGCTACTTTCGACGCCAGGTGATTGAAATCGTGCGCGCTGCCGGCTGCCCTCCGGGCGGAGTAAACGTCACCTCGACCGGCAAGTGAATCGTCCCCTTCTTTGAGAGCTGCTTACGGCCCGTCGCGTTTGGCACCACCGTCAGGCGAACAATGCCGCCATGGGTTGCCCGCACGGTAACGGTCGTGAACCAGGCCTTCGTGTGACCATTCTTGCCATGCTTTCCGACAAGGGGATCGAATGCCTGCACTCGTCCGCTCGCCGGTACTCGCACTGTCAGACGCACACCGATGCCCGACGACAACGACTGCGTGCTCGTCCCGATCGGCAAGGCCGCATTGTTGAGGGAGAACGCGGCATTGAACGCCGGCGCGGGGACGCCGCCGACGATGTCCGTACCGACCCGCAGCCAGTCCGGCTGGAGTGCGCTGTTACGAATCCAGGCCTGCAAGTCCGTACTGCCTGTGGGGAATGGCGTGCCCGGGGCGACAATCGGCTTCGGCGCGGACAGCCAGTAGAAGTTTGAGGAGGCCGGTCCCGATACCTGGACCTGCGGCACGAAGAAGTAATGCCCTGCCGGGAGCTGAAACGGACTCGTAAGCGTCACCGAGAACACGACCTCCTGACCGGTCACCTTCCCCTCCCCTCCAGTCGTCTGGCTGGGTGCGGGATGGATGCCACTCAAGACGCTGTTGGCGGCCGTGAAGGAGCTGGCAAGTACCGCCGTCGACCATCTCAGCTGCCCATTTGAAGCGGAGCTTCGGGACTGGAAGTCGACGTCCGACGGGGAGTTCACGCGGGTGGGAACTCGGGGGGTGCGCGCAGTATTCGAATCGAGAGGAAACACACGGTAGATCTCGAGATCTATGGCCTGAACAGATCCCGACTTGGGAAGGAGGCCCGCGAACGTCGCGTGGGTGATCGCGGTTTGGGCGGAGAGCACGAAATCGTCCGCCGCCTCGATCTCCGGCTTGCCGGACGAGTCGGGCCTGGAGGCCATCGCCATTTTCCCATCCGGGTTCCCGGTTGAGAACGAAAACACCGCCGCGCCGGCTGCCGAGGGGCAGAACAGAACGACGACCGCCAGCAGCACGGATGCTGTCATTGCCACGCGCCCAGGCTTGAATTGCACCGACATCTTTGCCTCCATCTCGCCATGCCCCAGGCTGGTGCCCGATCACGCTAAAGCTCGATAACCCTATATTCCCTAACCATTCCTGTCAATCGCCGCCCTGCGAGCCCGCCGGTGTCTGCGTGAGCACCACCGGCATATCTTGATGATCTCTCAACCGTTCACCCGCGACCAGGACGGAGAACTTCCCCGGCGCCTAGCTATCCAGGTGTCGCCACAACCCCGGGTTAGTCCAGACTAGATCGCCTGTCTCAGCTCTGCCCTGTCCACTGGCAGGCCGTCGGAGGCCTCCAGCGGAGGTAACGGCGGTCAGCGACGACGAGAACGTGCCGCGCGCCGAATCGCGCGCCCCGGACATGGACGCGCTGCTGCTCAGCCGCCAAGATCCGCTGCTCCCGACGTGACGAGCCGCCGCATGGCCGGCCCCGCTTCGAGCTAAGGCTCGGCGAACCTGACAGGTGACGATCTACCCTGAGCGGGCCGCGATTTGGAGCAGTCGCGTGGGCCCAGATCCACGGGCTCCAGACGAACGCGTGGTCAACCTCGGCCGCCGTGGCAGCGGACCCCGTGACCTGACCCCACGCGTTGATCGCGACCCCGTCGCTGTTCGTTCCGCCCAGCGTGCCGAGATCCTGCATGCCGCCGGCTGCAGTCCACCGGAACGCGTGAGTGGCAAGGTCACCCGCCGTGGACGACGAACCCGTGATCTGACCCCTGTCGTTGATCGCTGCGCCTCGACTGTTGGTTCCGCCGATCGTCCCCAGATCCTGCATGCCGCGCGACGCCGTCCACCTGAAGGCGTGAACGGGGCCGCCCCGGGCCGTGTTTAGCCCGGAGTACCCCGTGACCTGACCGGCCGCGTTGATCGCCTTACTGAAGCTCTGCCCGCCGAGCGTGCCCAGACTCTGCATGCCGCCAGACGCGGTCCACCGGAACGCGTGAAGTGGAGAGGCGGTTCCCGCGACCTGACCCGCCGCGTTGATCGCGTCCCCCTCACTGTACGTTGCCGCGTCCCCGCCACTCGACGTCCCGCCCAGATCCTGCATGCCGCCCGAAGCGGTCCAGCGAAACGCGTGAGTGGCAACGTCGCCCGCCGTCTCGGAGTACCCCGTGACCACACCCCACGCGTTGATCGCGGTCGCGAAGCTGAGCGATCCGCCGAGCGTGCCCAGATCCTGCATGCCGCGAGACGCGGTCCATCGGAACGCGTGAAGGTGGCCGCTCGCGGTGTCAGCGTATCCCGCGACCTGACCCCAAGCGTTGATCGCGAGCCCGCCGCTGTGCGCTCCCCCGAGCGTGCCGAGATCATGCATCCCGCCGGATGGGGTCCACAGGAATGCGTGTTCGTCACTGCTGTCCGCTGGCCAGGCGTATCCCGTGACCACACCCCACGCGTTGATCGCGTTCCCCTGGCTGTACGCGCCGCCCAGCGTGCCGAGGTCCTGCATGCCGCCGGACGCAGTCCACCGGAAAGCGTGAACGGCAAGGTCCGCCCTTTCGGCGAGCCCCGTGACCTGACCCGCCCGGTTGATCGCGAACCCCTGGCTGAATCTTCCACCGAGCGTCCCCAGATCCAGCATCAACCCCGGTGGGGCTGCCGCAGCAGGCACCGCCGAGGCCCACAAGGTCCCTGTTGCTGCGATTAGCGCCGTCAGCACTCCGATCAACGACTTGGCAGCGAAGGGGTCCCATCGGTTTCGTCCACGCATCATGTCCGTCGACATACGCACGAAGCCCCAGCGCATGGCCCTGTCTCCTCTCATCTCTGCTCGGACCTGATCAAAACGACCAAAAGCTGACGTTCCTAACGGCATGACCGTAGGCGAACGGTCGGACGGCTGGCCCGCTCCACGAGCCCATTGGTCCGCCCCAAGCGTCCCGGGAACCGCTTCCCGCAGCCATGGGGGATCGGGTCGCCAAACCCCTCGGATCGCTCGTGTTTACGGGTGATTAGGCGTTTTGCGTCGTCACCCGTCGTTTCCGTCGGCACTGCCGTACAAGCGGGAGGTCGGCGGTTCGAACCGTCACCGCCCAGCGTCGCAGTGTTCACCGCCGCTTTCGCCCCTCCGGGGCCCAGGGGTTAAGTTACGGCCGTCCGGCGCCGATGAGAGCGCATGAGCCCGACCGTTGCAGCCTCAAATCTGCAGCTGCGTCGTCCCACCGCGCGTTCGGTATGGAGCGCGCGGAGGTTCACATAACGCCGAATCTCCGCTCACTCAAGGAGCGGAGACCGGGGGACCCACTTGCGGCTGCGGCCGCTGGGGCGAATCGTCGCCAGAGTGCGACGTAGTGTGATCGGTTCACACGAGCCCGACAGCTCACCTCGGAGGCGGTAAACCGAAAGGAGTACCGAGTGCTGTCTACGCGCATCGATGATGCGCGGGGTTCGCTGTGCTGCGACCTCGCGTCCGTGGAGCCTTGGGAACGATCGCTGACCCGCTCCCAGCAACGATGGCGGCCGCGATCGGCTCGGCCAGCGGCATCCCTGTCGTTCTTGAGATGTCGAACCCTGGCGGCGCGTGTCGTGGTGGCGCTGACCGTGCTCGGATCCATAGCCGTGCTTGGAGCTGCTGCCCCGGCTTCAGCGGCGGCGGTGGTGTGTGATCGGGTGGCGTCGCCGTCGGGTTCGGATGGCAATGGCGGGACGGTGTCGAGCCCGTTTTTGACGGTGCAGAAGTTGATTGGCTCGCTGAGTTCGGGGCAGACGGGGTGTCTGCGCGGGGGCCGGTATGGGGGCCGTGGCACGGAGACGAATTTCTCCACGCCGGGGGTCACGATCACCTCGTATCCGGGTGAGCAGGCGACGGTCGATGGTTTTCCGTATGTGTCGGGCGCCGGTATGACGTTGTCGTATTTGAACTTTGACCTGGATAAGACCGGTGATCCATGGCCGGCGTTGTGTCAGGGCTCGATCAGTGGCGGGGCGCAGGTGACCTATGGGTTCGATATCGAGGCCAGCAATGTCACGTTGGAGCATTCCAACGTGTTTGTGGATCCGTCGATTCCGTTGACGAATCGTGGCGATGGGCTCGGTGTGGGGTGGAGCAACGCGATCTCCGGGGTGGTGATTCGGGATAACCGGATCCATGATGTGGGGTTCTGTCCGGTGGAGGAGCATGGCGTGTACATCGACCAGGCGACGGGCACGCAGGTGTCCGGCAACTGGATTTACAGCATTCCGGCGGGGACGGGCGTTCAGGTGTGGGATCACGCCCACGGGACGCAGATCTCCTCGAACGTGATCGATTCCACGTCGTCGTGCATCGATATTGGGTCCAACACGACCGACACGACCGGCACGACGGCGCAGCACAACATCTGCTCGAACATGGTCGGCGTTCAGGCGCCCTACGCGACCTACTGTCAGAGCCCGGGTCCGGGGTGCACCGGACCGGATCCTGGAGCGCCGCTGTTTGACTACTGGGGCGCCGGCACCCCCGGGGCTGGCAACGCGATGCAGAACAACCTCGCGTTCTGCGCCGGCACCACCCATTGCTCGACCTCCTATGGGCAGGCGTCGGGGGTGGCGCTCGCCGGGAACCTCAGCGCCGATCCTCAGTTCGTCGATCCCAACGCCCAGACCTCTCACGACTACCGGGTCGCGGCGAGCTCCCCGGCCGCGTCCTGGGGCCTGTGGGACGGAGACCTCGGGAGCAGTAGCTCCACGGCGACCACCACGACCACGACCTCGAGCTCGACGTCGACCGCAACGTCAACCGCGACCTCGACCTCGACCTCGACCGCGACCGCGGCTCCGGCGTCAACCGCGACCGCGACATCGACCCCGACCCCAACGCCTGCCCCGACGCCTGCCCCGACGCCTGCGACCGCTCCGGGTCCCGCGGTGCCGGCCGGACTGAAAGCCGTGGCCGGGAACGGCCGGGTGACCCTGTCATGGGCTGCCAACCCGGCCGGGGATCATGTCCTGCACTACAACGTCTACCGCACCGACCAGACCTTCTCCGGACCGTGGGCCAGCCCCACCACCACGACCTTCACCAACATCAGTAACGTCATCAACGGCACGGTCTACTGCTACCAGCTCAGCGCCACCAACAACACCGGCACCAGCGCCGAAACGACCGCAGTATGCGCGACTCCGAGGGCGCGAAGAAGGTGAACTCGGGCAGAGTTCTTGAATTGAGGCGCACTTGGCGGCCGAGCAGCCTCGGTGCGGTCACGAGATAGACCTTCGTGGGCGATTTGCCATGCGCGAGTGACAGCGCCATGGAGGGCACCCGAGGGTCTTTGGCTGTCGTAGGCGCCGAGCACCCCGTCGAGGTACGCAGGCGCGAGCGGATCGGCAGGCACACCGCCGCCGTCGCCGGCGCAGCGCGTCGAGGTTGCCGGCTACCCGTGGAATGTCAGCGCGTCGCAGATCCCCGGGACGGCCGGCATCACCTGACTCGCGAGCGGCCCCAAAGCGGTGTTGCCGTACGGCGTCTCGCTCCGGGCGTTGTTGTAGAAGCCACCCGGTCCGAGCAGGAGCGCGTGCGGCACGACGCTCTTTCGCAGCGCGTTGAACGCCCGCAGATCGCGGACGAAGTCCGCTGGGCGGTAGCTCAGCGGCATGCCGGAGGGCGCGACATTGCAGGTGGAGGCGGACAAATGGATGGCCCACAGAAGCGGCTGTCAGGCTCGCTCACCGGGGCTGGGTCAACTGCTGATCAAGTCAGGCGGAGCGGAATGGGGTTGTCTTGCAGCGGAAGAAGTACGTCGGGCGCGTGAGCGGCGCGCTGACGGTCACGCTTCGCGGGCCTCGCTCCGTGAGGCCGGTCTGGGGATCTCGCCAGCATCCGGCGGGGAAGTACACGGTGCGGCTCGTCGCCCCCTCGGTCACGACCGGCGCGACGAGCACGTCGTCACCCAGCGTCCATTCCTGCTGCTGGGCCGCTGCCGTTGAATCGCCTGGGAACTCGAGCCACAACGGGCGTGTAGGGGGAATCCCGGTTTTGTCGGCCTCTTTCCACAGGCGCATAATCAACGGCGCAGCCTGCTCATGCAGTAGCGAGAGGGCGCGGTAGGCGGTCACGGTCTGGGCGTCGTAGGACCACGGTGTGTGCGTTCCCGCGCGCCCGGAGCCGTGGAGGCGGAAGATCGGGCTGAGCGCGGCCCATTCAGCCCACCGCAGGAGCAGCGCCTTAGTCGTCGGCGGGGTGGTGACATCGTAATAGCCGCCGATGTCGGTGGTGAAGCCGTACGCACCGCCGATCGCCCGGTTGAGCATGTCCGGGGCAAGCGACGCGAGGCCGGAGGCCTGACCCCAGTTGGTCGCCTCATCGCCGGGGATGTTTCCGCCCTCGTACGCTGCGGAACCGGGAGTGCCTGAATACCCGCCGCCGTAGTAGAACCACAGCTTCCGCCGCGGGTGCGAGCGCTCGTACGCTGCGATCGCTTGGCGAGTCGCTCGCATGTAGAGGATCGGGTTGCGGTTGTGCATCGTCCGGCCGGTCTCCCCGTCGGCGAAGTGCCAGCTGTACAGGACCTCCTCACCGAAGTCGGCCAAGAATCCGTCAAACCCGAGGTTGAGCATCTTCGCGACCTCTCGCGTCCAGAACCGCACCGCGGCGGGGTTGGTGAAGTCGAGCTCCGCGATGTGCTGGCCGAGCGTGCCGGTGGTCGTCGCGGTCTGACCGTTTGCGAGATGCACGGTCAAGCCTTCGCGGTCCGGCGCTGAACCAGGCGCGATGAAGGGCCGCAGGTATGCGAGTGGGTGGATGTGCCGAGCGCGCAACTCCGCGATGACCTTCGCCTGCATCGCGAAGCTGACAAGCGGAGGGTTGTACAGCACGAGGCCATCGTTGCTGGCGTTGGGGAGTCTCCACCCTTCGATCCGGTACCCGGTCAGTGGTAGGTGGTAGCGGTCGATATCCGCGATGTCCTGGTTGAGGTGCGACTCGTAGTCCGGTTGCGTCTCGCCCGTGTTCTTGACCAGGCGGTCGAGCATTGGCCCCAGGGCCCAGGGCGGCGGTGCTGGCTGGCGGCCGCTGAGGGCGGTCAGTGCCGTGATCGCCTTCTTCGGCGTTCCCGGCGCAACGACGTAACTCAGCGACGGCGCCGACGCGGCAACGCTCCAGGCGGTCTGACGATCGGAGTCGAGTCTGAACCAGGCGAGCTGGGGCTGGGGGAGCAGGAACCCGTAGCCGCGAGAGGAGATGAACTGTGCCTGCGGGTAGAAGGTGGCCGCAGGCCCATTGGGGAAGAGGACGGCCGACGGCGTACCCGGCGTGCCGAGCCCCGGAAGGTTCTCCTTCTCGACGAAGCTCGAGAGGGCGCGGCCGCGCTGGTTAAGCGCATTGTGACGGCCACCGAATCCGTAAAAGGCCTCACGCCTCGAGGAGGTGAACGAGTCGCTCATGACTGCCACACCGGTGGCAGGGTGCGGCGTCGCAGAGACCCGGATCAGGCCCGCTCCGGCGGCCGTGATCTCGACCCGTAACGTGCGCCCCGAGGGATCATCGGTCGAGACCGTGAGCGCGACCCCCGGGCCAATCCTGCGCGCCGCGATCACCGACCGCGCCGAGTACTGAACCCCCGACCACACCCCACTCGTCAGATTCCCGCCCCAGACGGACCCGCTGTACTGCGTGATCGACTGCCGACCGACGAGAAACGACAGCGGCGCGTACAGCTGATCGCTGTGCTGAGCGTCGGTCCCAGGTGGCACCGGATCCAGCATCAGCGGCATGACGGCCGGTCCGGGCGCGCGGTTCGCGACCTCCGACAGCACCGGCGCACCGCTGGCGATAACCCGCAACCCGAACGGATCACGATCGACGATCGCCGCAGCTCCGCGCACGCCCACGACGATTCGGCTCTGGCTGATCGACACGGCCGCGCAACTCTCCCCAGCGGGCGCCAACAGCACCGCGAGCGTCACGGCCGGCAACAGATACCGGCGCATGGACCGATACTACGCGCGCCTCAAGACCCGCGCGGTGAGGGCCGGCGGTTGCGCCAAAGCAGGGACGCGGCAGCGACCTGCCCCGGCTGAACGACGCGGGCAATCTGACAGGGGTCAATTCTCAACCGGCATCCTTGACAGGTCGCGCGCGGATGCCGTGACGCTCGCTTCACGTGGCCCGTCGCCACCCGAGCGGACGCTCGCTTCGGCGCTTGCCGGCCGGTCGGATTGCGCGATCCCTTTTGCCCAAGAACGGCTGCAGGGGCTGTGCCGTGTGCCGCGATTTGGAAGTCTTCTTTAGGATCTGCTCGTGGACGCAACCGCGGCGATGCTCGGTCGATGAGCCCGGAGGTCATCCGAGGCACGAGCCGGTCGGGGATCGACATCGCGTATGAGCGTTTCGGCGATCGCGGCGCGCCGCCCGTGCTGCTGGTGATGGGTTTGGCGACGCAGATGCTTGGCTGGCCAGAGGAGTTCTGCTCGGCACTCGTCGCCCGCGGTCTGCACGTCATCCGGTTCGACAATCGAGACGTCGGCCTATCGACGCACCTGCACGACGCGCGTGTGCCAGACGTCATGGCGGCGCTGTCAGGCGATTCCTCATCGGCGTCGTACACGTTGTCCGATATGGCGGGCGACAGTGTGGGTCTGCTCGATGCTCTCGAGATCGACGGCGCGCACATCGTCGGTGCTTCGATGGGCGGGATGATCGCGCAGACGATCGCGATTGAGCATCCCACCCGCGTGCGGTCGCTGACGTCGATCATGTCCACCACGGGCGACGCGACGGTGGGTCAGGCGAGGCAGGAGGCGATCGGTGCGCTGCTGTCCCCGCCCGCCACCAGCCGCCAAGAGGCCGTCGAGCGAGCTGTGTCGATCTTCCGCGTCATTGGTTCGCCCGGCTTTGAGCTCGATGAGGCTGACCTGCGTGAGCGGGCGGGACTTGCCTATGACCGCGCCGACGACCCACTCGGCGTCGCCCGACAAATGCTGGCGATCATCGCTTCGGGCGATAGGACCGCTCGTCTACGGTCGGTACACGTGCCCACTTTGGTGCTCCACGGTGCCGATGATCCACTCGTCGACGTGAGCGGGGGGCGGGCGACCGCCGACGCGATCCCGGATGCCGAGCTCATCATCTTCGACGGGATGGGGCACGATCTCCCGCGGGCGCTGTGGCCCGCGATGACGGCACGGATCGGCGACGTCGTTCAGCACGCCGAAGCACAGGCCGGGGCGGACTGAGGCGCCGGCCGTCTGCGGGGCCGCGATCGCGCTGCTCGCGTTGTTCATCTCCTGCGGGGGGGTCGCCGTCGCGGGGACGACGATCAGCGGTGGCTCGATCAAGCGAAACGGATCCGGCATTTGAGCAACTCACCGAAGGAGAACCGCACAGTTCGTCACTCCCGGCCAGTCCCCCCTGCGCCCCCGCGATGATCTTCTTCACCTCGGAGTGTACGGGTCTGCCCAAGGGACCCACCCACACTGAGCGTCGGCGCCACCACGATCGTGGCCCGCACCTTCGTTGGTGACGAGTTGCTTCCCCTCCTTCGCGAGGATCGCCCCACGGTGCTGTCGATGCTTGCGTCGGCCCTGTTCGCGCTCACCCGTCATCGATGGGGCCTACGGCATTACTGGGCTCGTGACGGTCAGTCCATCTGCCCACAGGAAGTCGAGGGCGCTCTGCTCGAGCATCCCAGCGTCGACAGCGCCGAGGTGATCGGAATCCACGATCCCGTCGACGGCGAGGACGTCCGCGCGTGCATCACGCTGAAGAACGGCGCCGAGCGGCCAACCAGCCAGGAACTGATCAGGTTCGCCCGCGCCCGGATCGGCTACCAGGCGCCCGAGCGCAGCTAGGCAGGCTGGTACAGCGCGATGGTGTTGCCGTCCGGGTCCTTGAACCAAGCTGAGCTGCCGACCGGCGTCGTGAGCACGTGGTCGACCATCTTGAATTCGCCGAACTCGACCACGTCGAACTCCACTCCGCGTCCGACGAGCTCGCGTACATCGTCGACGACGTTCTCGCACCAGAAGCGCACCTGCGTGTGGTCGGCCAGATTGGGCGACGGCCGCCCGTACACCAGCAGCGTCGTGCCGTCCCCGCCCTCGAACACCAGATGGTTCGGAATGGTCGCGGGAGACAGGTTCAGACCGACCTTCTGCTCGTAGAACTCGAGGCTGCGTTCAAGGTCGGTCGAGCAGATGACCGCCGAGATCCTGTTTTGAGCGACCAACGTGGCCTCCTCGGGCTCGGGCCGGTACGCCAGCCGGTTTCTCCCGCCTCGGCTCATCCGAGGCGGATCCTCACGCGTGACCCTATCCGAGCGTCCCCAGTCAGTTCCTGAGAGGATCGGCTGGATGACCGACCACTCTCCCCCCGGTGCCGATCTGAACTTGCTGCGCCTCGCGATCATCCGCCTGCACATGGAGTCCGAGAACACGCACGACTTCGACGTGACGTTGGCCACCTTCGATCACCCTCGGTACGAGATCGTCCCGACCGGCGAGATCTTCGACGGACCCGAGGAGGTCGCGTCCTACTACGCGACGACCCGCAACGCGTTTCCCGACCAGCGCAACGAGAACGCCGACCTCCGCGTGGCCGACGACGCGATCATCGCCGAGTTCGATCTTCTCGGCACCCATCGTGGAGAACTGCGAGGCATCCCTCCGACCGGACGCAGCTTCCGCTGCCGCATGTGCGCGATCTTCGAGTTCGCCCCCGGCACCGACCGCATCATCTGCGAGCGCGTCTACTTCGACACAGCCACCATCGCTCAGCAGTTGCTCGGCGAAGACACCTGATCACGCCGCCGGTGCCACCAGCTCAGACGGCCCTCGGGCCTACGCGGCGGTCAGCGCGGCGCGGATCCGCGCCGCCTCCTCGGCGGACTTTACGGCTAGCGCGCCGGGCGGATATGCCGGGCGCTCGCGCAGGCAGCTGACCACAAGCGCGCGCGGGCCCCCGTCCCGCCGGCGGACCGCCGCGCGCAGCGCATTTGGCGTGTCGCAGACGTCGACCGTCGCGTATCCTGCGGAGCGCAGCAGGCCGGCCCAGTCGCGCGGCCCCGGCGTGGGCTGACCACCCGAGATCGCGTAGATGCCATTGTCGATCACGACGTGGACGAGGTTGCGCGGGGCGGCGTCGGCGACGGCGGCGACGACCGCAAGCTGCATGAGGAGCGATCCGTCGCCGTCGATCACCCACACCGGCCGGTCGGGCACACCGAGCGCGAGGCCGAGGCCGATCGATCCCGCCGCCCCCATCGCGCCGAGCAATCGGAAGTCGTGCGGTCGCACCTCGGGCCAAAAGGCGATGGCGCTCATGGTCAACACCGTGATCGCGTCGTCGGCCTCCGCGTGAAGCGCCGTGATGGCCTCCTGAACCGGCATCGTCGGGCCGCTCACGTCGTCGGTGCTCCCAGAAGCACGGCTCTCGGACGCCGCCCGGCGAGGGCGTCCTCGAGGTCGGTCTTGATGTAGTCGCCGTCCTCGGGGGACTCGATCAGACGCCACGGGATCTCGAGCGCATCGAGCAGCGGGGTGCAGAGCCGGACGGCGGAGCCCGGGTTGTCGGCGACGGCTAGGTTGACATCGCGGCCGTACATGCCGGCGAGGATGGCCAGCGGCACACGCTGGTCGTGCACCATGCCGCGCAACACATTGACGCCGGCGAAGATGCCCAGCTGCTGGATCACCGCGACCGGGCGCCGGCCGGCGAACCAGAGGCCCGCGCAGACGCCGAACACGTCGTCCTCGGCCGCACAGCGAACGACCGGAAGCTCGCGGCGCTCGTCGAGCAGCTCAAGGACCGTCCGCTGATTCGTATCCGGCACGATCACCGCGTGCGTCGCACCCGCCTCAACCAGGGCGGCGAGCACCGATTCAGCAGGCACTCCGACGGCCACGCGCATGAGCCACACCATAGGGCGGACCGCATCCCGCGGCACTGTGTCAGTCCGGTCCGCGTCCACATGCCCGCTACCACGCCGAGCTGCGAGCAGCCCGCCGCCTGCGAGGATGTCTAGCGGCGTCCGTGGCGCCCGGCGGCAGTCCTCTGTCGGTGTCGCATCATCCGTCGAATCTCGAGATCCCCGGCCTGCGGCCCAACGTGCCCGAGCTGTTCTACACGGCCTCTGAGCCCGCTGCCGGGCTTGACCCGGGGCAATGGGAGACCGTCGTCGCGGCGGCGCCTGACCGCAGCATCACCCCTCGCGACGGACATCCGGTGACCATCCACGACACGGTCCTCCGCGCCGCCGCCGTCACAATTACAGAAGCAGATGGGTCGGGATTGGTGAACGTGATGGCGAGACTGCTCATCCGGCCTCTGTCGGCGGGCAGGGAGTGGCTATGCGCGCACGACCCCGACTACGGAGCGCTGCGCCGGGCGGCGCGGACGGCGCTGATCATGCCCGCGCTCTTCGCGCTCGGCGCCAAAGCGATCGGCAACCCGATGGTGGGCACGTTCGCGGCCTTCGGCTCGTTCGCGATGCTGCTGCTGGTCGACTTCACAGGCTCGATCAAGGATCGACTCCTTGCCCAGGGAGCGCTCGGCCTCGCCTGCGCGCTCATGATCTGCCTCGGAACGCTCGCCTCCCACCCGGCTTGGGTGGCAGCCATGGCGATGACGGTCGTCGCCTTCCTCGTGCTGTTCGCCGGCGTCGTCAGCTCGGTTCTCGCCGGCGCCACCACGTCACTGCTGCTGGCGTTCATCCTGCCCGTGTCGCTGTCCGGTCCAGCTAGCTCCATTCCCGATCGAGTGGCCGGCTGGGGGCTCGCTGCCGCGGTATCACTCCTGGCGATTTCCGTGATGTGGCCTGCCCCGACGCGCAACCCAGTGCGCACGTCGGTGATCGCGGCCTGCCGGGCGCTTGCAGATCGCCTGCGCGCGGAAGTCGCCTACGTGATGAGCGGCGGCGCCGCTGACGCCCAGCAAGCCCATCGCGCTGCCGTTGCCCGCGCCGACGACGCGGTGCAACGGATGCAGACCGTCTTCCTCGCTACCCCGTATCGACCGACGGGACTGACCACCGACGCTCGCGCCGCGATCCGCCTGGTGGACGAGATTCGTTGGCTCACCAGCCTTGTTCTGCGGTCGGCGCCAGTGCATCATCCGCCGCGCCGAACTCCCCAGGTCTGTGCGGCGAAGATCGCCGCCGCAGACGTGCTCGAGGGCGCCGCGGAACTGCTCGAGACGCCGCAGGTCGCCACCGACGGCCTTACCACCGCACTCGACCGGATGCGTTCCGCGCTGGACGATCTGGAGCACGCGACGATCACGCTTCTCCCGGCGCAGACGGCGGCCGAGTCCAACGGCGAGCAACGAGCCCGAAAGGTCGTCTCCTCGCTCGACCCGAGCTTCCGCGCGCAGGAGCTGAGCTTCGTCGTCGCCCAGATCGCGACCAACACCGAGTTTGCCGCAGCCGCTGCGCGACGAAGCTGGAGAGATCGGTTGCTCGGACGCCAGCCCGAGGGGTTCGACGGACCGCTCAGCTCAGCCCGCGAGCGCGCCGCGGCGCGCCTGGAGCGGACGTCGCTGTGGCTGCACAACAGCTTGAGAGGCGCCGTCGCCCTCGGCCTCGCTGTCCTTGTCGCCAACCTCAGCGGCGTTCAGCACGGGTTCTGGGTCGTGTTCGGGACGCTGTCGGTGCTCCGCTCAAACGCCCTCAGCACCGGCCAGAGCCTGGTGCGGGCCCTGGCCGGAACCGCCGTCGGATTTCTCGTCGGTGGGGTCCTCGTCTACCTGAGCGGGACCGACAGCACGGTGCTCTGGATCCTGTTGCCGTTCGCGATCCTGTTCGCCGGTCTGGCGCCGGCGACGATCTCCTTCGCCGCCGGGCAGGCCGCGTTCACGCTGACGCTGCTGATTCTGTTCAACATCCTCGCGCCCGCCGGCTGGAAGATCGGGTTCGTTCGAGCCGAGGACGTGGCGATCGGGGGCACGGTCAGTCTGGCCGTCGGCCTGCTGTTCTGGCCCCGGGGCGCAGCGGCCGCACTGGGCCGGGCACTGGCCGCGGCCTACGCCGATAGTGCCCGCTATCTCGCCGACGCGGTCGCCTACGGAGTGGGGCGCTGCGATCCCTCTGGACCGCGACCGGCGGCGCCCCGCGAGCAGGCGCTCCGTGCCGCCGCCGCAGCGCGCCGACTGGACGACGCGTACCGCGGATACCTCTCGGAGCGAGGCGCCAAGCCCGCGCCGCTCGCTGAGGTCACGGGGCTCGTGACCGGCACCGTCGGCGTCCGCCTCGCCGCCGACGCAGTCCTCGACCTCTGGAACCGGGACGGTGCGCAGGGCGGCGACCGCTCGGCGGCGCGTCGCCAGCTGATGATCGCCGCGGCGAACGTGTCCGACTGGTATGACCACTTCGCCGCCAGCCTCACCGGGAGCGAGGATATTCCCAATCCTCTCGCTCCAGACCAGGTGGCGGACGGGCAGCTTGTCGACGCGGTCGCCCGCGACCTGCGTGACCCAGACGGCCAGGCCACGCTGACCGGCGTGCGGGTGATCTGGACCGGCGATCATCTCGACGCGGCCCGCCGACTGCAGGAGGTCCTCGTCGAGCCGGCCCGCACCGCGGTGTCAAAGCCCAACCGTCAGCCCTCGTGATCGGGCGGGGTCTCGGTCGGCATCGAAGCCGTCCACAGGCATGCCGGCGAACTGCCGGCAAGCGGCTTGCTCCCGCGGCGCCTCTGCGCCGGGGCGCCGGGTGTGACAGTCAGCCACCGCCACGCCAGCCGAGGGCGAGGCGACGCGCCCGCGGGAGGACGCTGACGACCAGGTCGTAGGAGTCCTCGATCATGTTGCCGACGAGCTCGTCCGTCAGCGAACCATCGATCACGACGGTGTTCCAGTGACGCTTGTTCAAGTGGTAGCCCGGACGCACCGCCGGGTGCACTAGGCGCAGCTGCTCGGCGAGCGCGGGCTCGCACTTGAGGCTGACGCAAAGCGGGTGCTCGGACAGGCGGGACAGCGCGAAGATCTTCCCGACGACCTTGAAGACGGAGTTCTCCGGGCCGAAGGGGAACGTCTCCTCGGCCCCGGAGAATGACAGGCAACACGACCGAAGCTCGTCCGGATTCACGGCGCTAATGGTGACGAACCCGGCGCTAACCGCCCCCCTCCCGGGTACCGTTGTCGGATCTGGCTACGAGCTGTGACAGCGATGACCGCGTTGGCGATGGTTGGCTGCGGATCCGCCGCCGCCCCGCACACGGCGACGCAGGACCCGGTCACCGCGACGTCGCCGGCGCTTCCGCAGGCCCATCCGCAGGCAATCGATCCGGTCGCCGGAGCTGTGGGCGCGACCACGACCCCGGCAGGTCCGGTGGAGCAACCGGCCGTCCAGACCCACGACCCGCGTCCGACCGGGCCGGCGACCGTCACCCTCGCTCCGGCCAAGGGAGCCCCGACCGACGCCGAAGTGCGTGCCGCCATTGCCCGCTTCCAGCTCGCCGTCGCGCGCTACCACCTGGACCGCCTCAACTTCGCCGGGGTGCTGCTTGATCCATCGCAGCTCCCGCCGGGCCAGTACAACGTGAGCATCGCCTCGGTGTACACGGACTATGGCCGTCCGATCGCCTGTGGCGGCGTCCTCCACGTCCCAGAGCTGGGGGTCGCCAACAAGACCCTGCCGTGCGGCACCGTGGTGACCTTCGTCTACGGCGGCCGGGCCGTGCGGGTGCGGGTGATCGATCGCGGGCCGTACATCGCCGGACGCGAATGGGACCTCACCGGCGCCACCGCCGAGGCGCTTCACTTCCCCGGCCTTGGGCCGATTCAATGGCGGCTCGGCTGATCGCCGGCGCGTCCGTCGGGACTCGCTCCGGTGGGTAGCCGTGCCGGCCACGGGGTCCGCCACAGCGCCGTAGGATTCGCCAGAGTGTGGACGTGAAATGGCTCCCGCACATCGGACCAACGATGCGGCTGACAATGCCGGCGATCATGGCCGCGCGGTGCTTCTTGAGCGCGGCGATCCCGGCCGCCGCCAAGCGGGGTGGTGATCGGGATATCGGTCCAGGGGCGGTCGATCGTCGCCTGGTTGCCGGAGTCGACCTCAACCGCGACTCCCCTTCCGCCGGCACCCAATCTCCGACCCAACGTACTACTCGGGCCCACGTCGCTCCTCGGAACCTGAGACCCGGGCCGCGATCGCGTTCGTGCGGCGGATCAAACCGGCGGTCACGATCTGGTACCACCAGCACATGAATCTCGTCGGCATGCCGGGCGGCGATCGAGGGATCCCCCGCCGGAACTCGTTCCATTTCACCGGGCGCCTCGCCGGACACGCGCTCCATCCAGGCCGCTACCGGCTGCGCGCGGCCCCGGCGCTCGGCGGCAAGTCGGGGACAACGTCGTCTGCGTCGCTGTTGCGCTGGATGGCTGCGCCTCCGGAATATTTCCGCCCTCCTGTCCCCCGGGGCGGTCCCGGTTCGTCATGCCCACAACTGCAATCACTCGGTCGCCCGGAGGTGGCCCATGTTGGATGTCTCAGTCAAGCGCGTCGACGACTTCGATTCCCCCAACGGTGGCGGCTTCTGCCGCGTGCGCGCGGGCTTGGGCGTGACGTCATTCGGGATGCAGGTGGAGAACTTCCCGCCGCATTTCGAGCACTACCCCGAGCACGACCACGCGGGCGACGGGCAGGAGGAGGTCTACACCGCGCTGTCCGGCACGGCGACGCTGCATGCCGAGGGCGAGACCTACCAACTCGAGCCGGGCGTGTTCGCTCGTGTCGGCCCCGGCGTGAAGCGGAAGATCACCACCGGCGATGAGGGGGTGCAACTGCTCGCGGTCGGTGCGACGCCGGGAGCCGCGTACTCGGCGCCGCCGTTCACCGAGGAGGGCGCGTCGCTGCCGGGGTGACCGGCCCCGGGCTCAGCGCGGAGAGCTACTGGCCGGCGAGCACGTGAAAACTAGCGGTGGGACCCGGCGTTGTGGAGCACCACAAGCTGGGCGATGATCGCCAGCACGAAGCAGCCGACGCCGAGGACGCCGAATGTGCCCCAGCCGTTGTTCACGCCATCGAGCACGAGCGCGATAAGGGCGACGCCCATGAGCACCAGGGCGATGACAGAACGGCGCGCGGAGGTCATGCACTCGGGTTATCGGACTGACGTGGCTCATGGTGAACCACACGCCACTCCCGCGGACGAGATGCGAGCCGCGCAGGGCGAGGCCGGCGCGGCCGCGATCGAGAACGTTCCTCTCAAGGTGGCACGCGGCGGCGAGAGCGCAGTTTCCCCTTCAGGAGAGGGATAACGGCCCTCGGAAGCTCCAACGGTGCTCGAGAGGAACGAAATCGACGGTCGTCCGTCCGCGCGCCACGCGCGGCGACGGCCGGTGCCAAGCCGGCCCGACAGCCGCGCGACGTCACGCCGACAGCGAGTACGGCCCGCCCCTCGGAAACACGTAGATGAATCGGGCGCCCGACTGGTCCAGGATGGCCCATCGCGCCCCGCTCACCTGGATCCGGCCGTGTGCGCTCGCGGGGAGGTAGACGACGGTCGCGTGCGCGTCGTCGCCGAGCGCCACTCGGGATGAGCTGGCCGTGAGTATGAGCCGCCCGATCTCCGGGTTGTAACTCAGACGGCGCAGGTTCCCCGCCACGTACAGGGGATACGCCCGGGCGGTCAGCCGGATTCGCAACCGTTGCGGGACGCCGGGGCCGAACGGCGGTCCGTAGACCCCCCAGAACGTGGACGGATTGGTGTCGTTGGCGTTCTCCTTCCACAACCACATCGCGCCGCCGAGCCCGAACGCATCCTGCTGAGCGTAGTGGGCGCGGAGCACGGTCGCGGTGTCGGCCGGGTTGCAGCCAAATTCGCCGACCCACAGCGGCAGCCCGAGATGGCGGGCATCGCTGATCGCGCTGCGGTAACCGCCGTCCATCGGGAAAGTGCGCGGCGTGAACGTCCGCGTGTACACGTGCGGCTCGTAGACGACATTGCGGTAGCTGCTGTAGCGCAACCAGCGGACCGTAATATCGCTGCGGTCGGTGACGTCGCGGGTCGCGGCCGGCTCGATGAAGAACAGCTGCCGGAACCCGGGTACGCGGTGCACGACGCCCGCGATCACCTTGGCGTAGAAGGGAAGCAGCACAGACGCATCGGTTCCCTTGACGGCGTAGAACGTCGGCTCATTGAGCAGGTCATAGCCGACCACTGTCGGGTCGTTGCGAAAGCGCTTCGCCAGGGCGACGACCACGTCCGTGAAGTGCTCGCGCAGACCGACCCCGTCGGGGGCCGGACGGTTCAGGAACAGCTTGGCGAAGTCCTCCTCGACGGCCGGGTCGAGCTCACGGATGCCGCCCAGGGCGCACACAGGCTTGGTGTGGACGCTTGCCCACTGCGGGGCGCCGTCATACCCGCGGATCGGTTGATACGGAGCCGCGCAGTGGTCGGCCGGGGTGGAGTAGAGGAACTTGCTCCAGGCATCCTGGTGCATGTCGAGAATCACGTAGATACCGGCGCGTCTCGCCCAGCCGACGACCTGCGCGATCCGGTCGAGATAGCGACGGTCGATGCGCCCCGGCGCCGGCTCGAGCAGGCTCCAGGAGAGGTTCAGCCGGATCGCGTCGTAGCCGAGCGCGCGCATCTGGATGAAGTCCCGCTCACACGTCACGACACCCTCGACGCTCGGATCATCCCGCGGGCATGCGCCGCCGGCGTAGCGAGCCGGCGCGATCGGATAGGAGACCTTCAGATCAGGCCGGAAGTAGTCGACGAGGCCGTCGACGTTGACCCCGCGCAGGAGCACCTGTCGGCCGCCTCCATCGACGATCTGGTGCACCCCGGCCGGTCCGCCGACCGGACCTGCATGCAGGAACCGAAGCGTCGGCGGCGCCACACGCGCGGGCGCGCTCGCCCCCGCTCCCGCGGGCAGCACCGAAGAGAGCAGGATTGAGAGGACAACCGTCCGTGGCCAGAAGCGCATCGCAGCCGATGGTAGCTGTCATATCGCGGCTATCTCGGGGGTCGACGATGGCGTCCTCGCCCGCGCGTCCCGGCCGGCTGCGCACGCGCGGCGGCGAACAGGGCGGCGACGTCGGGCTCCATGTAGTAGTCGGTGCCGCCGTCGGCCCGCCCCTCGGTGGCGATCGGAAGCACGCGTCCCAGATGGCGGCAGTAACGACCTGGCCAGGCGAGAATGCCGGCGACGCCATGGGCGCCCTTGTCGAGCCCGAGGCGCTTGGCGATGTCCTCGCCCCCGAACCGCTCCCCTGGGGCTTCGGCCACGAGGTCGAACAACCGGCGCGCCGGCGGGGCGAGCTTGCCGTAGAGCCAGGCGGCCTGGTCGGCAGAATCTGCCGACCAGGCGCGGGCCTCACCGTGGCGGAGCGGTCCGCGCGGACCGCGACGTCCACTCCACCCCGATGGAGGCGGGCTCCCAGGCTCGGCCGCCAAAAAGGCCGCGAACCACGAGTAGAACTCCGGCACGCGCTCCTCGGGGACAGCGACCGTCACCTGTTTGTCCGCCATCAGACCTCTGTGGTCCCGGCCGGCTGATCGGTCACTTCGCCATGGCCGGCGGGCCCGCGGCCCCCGGCGCAGTGGCGCCCGTGGACGCCGTGGTGATGCCTGGCATGGCGACCCCGGCGGCCCCGGCCTGGACGGCCGGCGAGGAAGCGGGCAAAGAACGCATGGAACTCTGCGATCCGGTCCTCAGGGACGTCGACGGTGACCTGCTGGTACTGCGGTGTGGTTGCGGTTGGATTCGCATCCATCTTGTACTCCTCTGTTTGATTACGCGAGCTAGCATAGCAGAAGTAAATACTTAAGTAAAGGCGCTCGCTTCGTTCCTCCCGCGTCCTTGCTGCGCCGGCGCCGGCGTGATCCGCCCCGGCCCGGACCGGCCTCCCGCTAGGCTCGGTCGATGGCCAGTGTTCCCGCCGATGACGCGCCGCCCGAGGACGCTCCACCCGAGGCGGGGAAGCTGCCGACAGGTCGCGTGGCACGGACCGCCAGGGTCGGCGGGTTGGTGACCGGGCAGGGCGTGCGCTGGGCCGGCATGCGGGCCGCCAACCGGGTCCGGACGCCCGAACGTGCCGCGGCGGCCGAGAACGAGCGCACCGCCGCGCTCGTCGACCAACTCGTCACGCAGCTCTCGCAGATGCGCGGCGCCGCGATGAAGGTCGGCCAGATGATCTCGATGGTCGAGTTCGACGGACTCGAGCAGGAGCAGCAGGACGAGCTGCAGCGCAAGCTCGCCACCCTCCGCGATGACGTCCCCCCAGTGCCGTTCGCGCGCCTCGAGAAGCTGATGCGCCAGGAGCTCGGCGTGCCGCTCAACCGCGTCTTCTCGGAGTTCGACGAGCGCGCCTTCGCGGCGGCATCGATCGGACAGGTCCACCGCGCCACGACCGTTGACGGCGACGAGGTGGTGGCCAAGATCCAGTACCCCGGGGTCGCCGAGGCCGTCGAGACCGACATGCGCAACGCGATGATGCTCCTGCCGCTTGTCAAGCGCCTCGCGCCGGGACTCGATGTGAAGGCCATGGCCGCCGAGATGCGCGAGCGGATCAGCGAGGAACTCGACTACGAGCTCGAGGCCCAGAATCAGCGCCGCGTCGAGCGGCTGATGCGCGGCCATCCCTTCATCCACGTGCCGCGCGTGTACCTGGACATCTCGACCCGGCGCCTGCTCGTGTCCGAGTACGTCGAGGGGGAGCGCTTCGAGGCCGTGCGCCGAGCCGAGGAGCCTGTGCGCGATCGCTACGGCGAGATCGTCTTCCGGTTCTTCTTCGGACTCCTCTATCGCGACCGGGTCGCCCTGGGCGACCCTCACCCAGGGAATTACCTGCTTCGTCCCGACCGCCGCGTCTGCTTCCTGGACTTCGGCCTGGTTCGTGACGTCGACGCCTCCCGCATCGCCCAGGAGCGGGCGATCGCTCTGGCGGTCCGGGACAAGGCCCCATCGGCGCTGAAGGAGGCCATGGTCGCGGCCGGGTACCTCCCCGCAGGTCGGGCGGATGCAGTCGACGCCGACCTGGCGCTGCGCCTGATGCGCGCAGCGACGCGATGGTATGCCGTTCCCGGGGAGCATCGCTTCTCATCCGATCAGTCGCAGCGCCAGCGCGAGCGCGAGCGTCCCGGCCTTGAGGAGCGCGCCGCGATCAGGAGCCAGGTCAACCAGTTCACCGTGCCGCCCGAGTCGATGCTGATCCGGCGGATGCACGCGATCGTGGGCGTCGTTCTGGGCCAGCTCCGGGCCGGCGCGGATTGGGGCGCAATCGCGGCGGAGTACCTGCACGGGGCGGCGCCGGCGACGCCGCTCGGCGAGGCCGAGGCCGAGTTCTCCACGCGGCGTAGGCCGGCGCTCAGCTGAGTTCGGCGAGTCCCTGCTCGACCCACGCCTTGAGATCCTCGGCGTGGATGAACGGGGCATCGTCAGCCTCGGCGCGGGCAAGGACCTCATCAGCACTGGCGCCTGTTTTGAGCGCCGCGTACAGGTAGACCAGCGCGGAGGACCGAGTCCCCGTCCGGCACGTCACGAGGGTGGGACGAGGCAGCGCATCGAGAGCTGCGAGCTGCGTGCGGGCGAGGTCCAGGTCCATCACCCGAGGCGGATCCGACACGACGTTTGCCGCATGCGGCACCGAGTCTTGCGCGCTGGCGAACGACATTCCGCCGTCCATCTCGGCGAACTCCGGCCCGCAGAGGAACAACCACGACGCTGCGCCGTTCTGCTCAGCGAACTGCGCGGGATCGGCGATCAGACCACGATTGTGAATCAGGTCGGTCGGGGTCTCGAAGCTCGCCCCCGGGGCGGTCCACTCGCGCCCGAACCAGCGCTTGATCCGGCTCGCGCCGAACTGGACCTTGTCGGCAGCCAGCGCCTCGGAGGGGCCGATCAACTCGCCGGCACGCTTGTCGCCGAAGAATGTGACATCGACCTTGGCGACCTGATCGCCCCCGAACTCCAGGTAGCAGACCCCCCGACCCCCGTACTCGGCCGAGCTCTCCTCACCGCGGATGCGGCCGGCGATCCGCTCCGCCGCAACCGCGGCCTGGCCCTCGGCGAAGACGCCGGCCCGCGGCGTCCCCACCGCCGCCACGTCGCCGAGCGCGAACACGTCCGGGAATGATGTCTCGAGCGTCAGCGGGTCGACCGGGATCCAGCCGTCCACCGTCATCCCGGACTCGACGACCACGGCCGGTGCGCGATGCACGGGAACGGCGAGGAACAGGTCGTAGGGCATCTCTCCCCCGTCACGCAGAATCGCCACCTGGCGAGCGGGATCCAACTCGCATACCTCCCGCCGTGGGTGCCAGGCGATTCCTCGCTCGGCGAAGGTCTCGAGCAACGCCGCGGACGCCTGTGGCGAGGGCGGAATCGGCCGCGGAAAATCGACCACCAGCGCAATCTCCGAGCGATCGCGCAAGCCGCGTGCGGCCAGGTTCTCGTGCAGCAGCAGCGCCGTCTCGCTCGGGGCCGGAGGGCACTTGAACGGCGTCGTCAGAACGCCAATGATCACCCGGCCGCCGTCGAACTCCGCCAGCACGTCGCGGGCTGCGAACGCGCCGCCCACCGTGTAGAACTCGTGTCCACCCTCGATCAGACCCGGTGTGGCGGCCGGATCGAGATCTGCGCCGAGAGCCACGACGAGGACGTCGCCCGCAAACGTTCCCGCATCGGTGTCGACGCGTTTGGCCAAGGGGTCGATCGACCGCACAACGGCCTGCACGAATGTCACCCCCGGCTTGACGGTGTCGCGGTAGAGGTGGCGGACTCCCGCAGGCCGCGCTCGTCCGAACATCACGTCGAGTTTCGAGAAGCCGAAGACAAACGCATCGCTCTGATCGATCAGGACCATCTCGACCCGGTCGCCGAATTGCTCCGACAGCCTGGTCGTGAGCTCCAGACCGCCGAAACCGGCGCCGAGGACGACCACGCGCATTCTGTGACCGTAACCGCACAAGGGCGAAAAGTCGATGACGCTCCGGAAGGTTGCAGAGCTCTGCGGCGTCTAACCCCACGTGCGAGTGCTCACGCACACCAGCGCGCCCGCGACCGGGCGCGCGACTGACGACCAGCGCCGAGCGCGGTGGCTGGGCATGGTGGCGGGCAACTGTGCCGGGGCGGCATTCGCCGTGTATCTGCTGCTCCCGAACCTCGAGTTCTTCCTGCGGACGGGCCGACTGATCGGATTGGTGTTCGTGATCCAGCAGGTGTGGGTCGCCGCCGTGTTCCTGACCAGGCGCCCGCCCCGAACGGTGAGCAGGCGCGCGCTCGACTGGATCGCCGCTTACGCGGGCTGGTTCACAACATTCCTCGTTCGACCTGACGGCTACCACCTGGCTTTGGGCGTCGCCGTCGGCTTCTGGGTCCAAGTGCTCGGCCTGTTGCTGTGGGCCTGGTCCTTCTCGAAGCTGGCGCGCTCCTACGGGATCGTCCCAGCCGACCGGGGACTGATCACGGTCGGGGCGTACGGGGTGGTTCGGCACCCGCTCTACAGCGCCTACTTGGTTGGCGGTATCGGTTACCTGATGCAGAGCCTGTCGATCTGGAACGTCGTCGTCGACATGGTCGGCGTCGGATGGCAGCTCGTGCGCATCCGCGCGGAGGAGCGGCACCTCGAGAGTCCCGCCTACGCCGCGTACCGCGTGCGCGTGCCTTGGCGTCTCTGCCCCGGACTCTGGTGAGGGTGGCGGCCCGGCGGCGGCTCCCGCGCCGCCGCCCGCTTCCACTTCCGTCTCAGCCGAGGAACGAGTGGAACTCGCCCAGGGGTTCGGGGAGCGTCGGTGTGAACGGCTTGAACGCGTACGCCTTGCTCGTGTCAAACCCGGCCTTTCCGGCGACCGTCCTGTCGGCGAAGGGCGTCAGCGCGGTCACGGCCTTTCCGATGTTCCTCCACTGGAGCGTGCGCTCGTATCCGTTGTTGTTCGGCGGGTCGACGCTCTCCGCCTTGCCCTGAATGCCGGTGATCTTCTCGACCGGCCCGCCATCCCGCGCGGCAACGTCGGGCGCAACGACGCGGGCAAGCGTCCGGTGGTCGCTTTCGATCCCCATGATCCGCGCGGCCGTGACCCGGAGGTCCGGCGAACTGAAGTTGCGCACGCCGACCAGGTACGCCGCGATGAACGCGTCCTCCAGTGTCACCAACACGTTAAGCGTCGTCTGTGCATCGGAGAACATCTTCGGCGGGTAGTAGAACCTCGTGAACGGTGAGGGCTTCTTGGTGACACTCATCTCCAGCAGGTAATGGGACATCTCCTCTTGCCGGGCCGCCTTCAGATAGCCCTGATCATCTGAAGCGAGCCGGGAGAAGAACGGCGCGGTGTCGATGATGTTCGTGTACGTCGTGACCGCGAGCGCCTCGGCGATCTGAGCCGCGCCGAGGATCGCGAGGTCACCCTTGGTGACACCACCCTTCCGGCGCGCGGCGGCGAATGCCGGGAACAGCGCCTCGAGGCCTGACGCCCCGGCAAGGACACCCGCGCCGGCCGCTGCGCTCCTTCCGAGAAACTGCCTGCGATCCGTCCCTATGCCCTCGTGCTCGTTGACCATGCGAGTCCTCCATCCCGGTTGTGTGTGGTCAGTCCCGATACGGAGCCCCGCGCTATGCGGATCACTACACATATGGTGCCGGCCCGGCACGAGCCTCCCGGGAAGTAACCGCGGCATCCCGGCGTCCTTGTAGCCACGGCCGCCCTCCACCCGGACGAACGGCCGCAGCAACAGGACGGCGAGAACAGGATGGTTGGGATGGGACATCACATCAGCGCACGGCGGACCGGAACGCGGCTGCTCGGCGCAGCGCTGCTCGCGCTCGCGGCGACGGGCTGTGGCAGCAGTTCCTCAAGCACCGCGACGAGGTCATCGACACCGGCGTCGTCGGCCACCCTGGCGAGCGCGCCCGCTCCAGCGCCGCGCGTGCGGATCCTCGCCCCTCGGGCCGGCGCGCACACCGGCCGGACCGTGACGGTGCACGCGGTGGTGATCGGCGCGAGTCGCTCATCCTCGCAGCTGCGCTTCGTCCTCGACGGCGGCGCGGCCAAGCTCGAGTCGGGCCGTGTCACCTACAGGGACCTCAGGCCCGGCGGCCATCACCTCGTGGTGATGCTCGCGAGCGACCGTGCGGTGCACGCCAGCACGAGCTTCGTGGTTCGCACGCCTCCGCCGGCCAAGCCGGCCGCAACCCCGGCTCAGGGCCCTGCGACGACGCAGACTCAGACGGCCACAAGCACCCCGGCGCCAGCGAGCACGCCGGCGCCCGCGCCGAGCGGCACCCCCGCGCCCACGATGCACGTGCCGGCTATGCCCGCGCCGCCCCCGACGGCCACTTCCCCCCCACCAACGACCGCGACCCCTCCCGCCGGTTCTGGAATTCCACAGAACAATGGCGGCGACTCGGACCCGGACAACAATGGTGGTCCCACCGACGGCGACGGAAACGTGTGAGCTTGTCTGCAGGAGAACCCAACATCTACCACGACCGAGGTTTCAGATGATCACGACAGCATCCAAGACGAAACGCGGATCACTGGTCGCAGCGCTCGCCGCGATCGCACTGTTTGTGGCGGGCTGCGGCGCCGGTTCGTCGTCGTCCTCGTCATCCAGTGCGCCGGCGGCCAGCTCGACGACGTCGGCGGCATCATCCGCGTCGTCAGTGTCCAGCGGAGCAGGAATCCCCCAGGGCCCGACAGCCGGAGACCAGGACGCCGACAACAACGGCGGCCCCACGGATGGAGACGGCAACCTCTAGGGCAACCGCAGCCGGTCTCGCGGCGCTCGCGCTCGCGTTGACTGGCTGCGGCAGCACCGGTGACCCCGCGAGCGGAAGCGGCAGCTCGGCGACGAGCTCGGCCGCGCACGCCGCGGTGAGTCCGTCGCAGACGATCGGGTTCACGCTGCCGGGCAGGCCACCGCCGGCCGGCTGGGCAACCGTCGGCATCCCCGGTGGAGCGGCCATGGCCTACCCGCCCGGCTGGCAGCGGATCGCCAGCGACCGCGGGACCGCAAGCGCCGCGCTGTTCGACCGCCGCCACCGGTTCGTGGGCTTTCTCAACCTGACACCGCGCCAGAAGGACGAGACCGTCTCGCACTGGGCGCGGTTCCGCGTCGGGCACAACGCCGAAGAGCACGACCGCAATGTCCGCACGCTGGCGGTGGCCACGGGCCTGCGCTTCCGGACCGGGTCCGGGGCGTGCGTGAAGGATTCATACACGACCGCCACCGGGGCGCAGTACATCGAGCTTGCCTGCCTGGTTATGGCCAAGCGCTCGGGCGCCGTGATCGTCGGGGCGAGTCCCCCCCGAGAGTGGCACCAGCTCTCACCGGTGCTGAAGCGAGCCATCGCCGCCGTCGTCGCGTAGGGGTTGATCCGAGTTATGTTTCGAGCACCGGGTGTGCCACGGGTGCACCGTCATGCCGCCGGGATGCCGGGAGGTCGAGCAAGATGAGCAACCAGACGTTCGTAGTCGTCGGCGCAAGCCTGGCCGGCGCCAAGGCTGTCGAGGAACTGCGCGAGCAGGGCTTCGACGGGCGCGTCGTCCTCGTCGGGGCCGAGTCGGAGCGGCCCTATGAACGGCCGCCGCTCACCAAGGATTATCTGCGCGGGGAGTCCGAGCGCGAGAAGGCCTACGTCCATCCCGCCGAGTTTTACGCGGAGCACCAGATCGAGCTGATCACCGGCACGGCGGCGACGGAGATCGACCCTGCCGGCTCGACCGTCACGCTCGATGACGGGCACAAATTGCCCTACGACAAGGCACTCCTCGCGACCGGCGCCGAGCCGCGGCGGATCCCGATCGCGGGCGTCGAGCTCGACGGCATTCACTACCTGCGGACGCTGGCGGACTGTGACGCGCTCCGAGAGCGCCTCGACGGGGGCGGACACGTCGCCGTGGTGGGCGCCGGTTGGATCGGCAGTGAGTTCGCCGCCTCGGCGCGCCAGCGTGGCCTCGACGTGACGCTGATCGATCCGCTGGCGCTGCCCAACGAGCGGATCTTCGGAACGGAGATCGGCGCCTTCTACCGCGACGTGCACGCGCAGCACGGGATCAACCTCGCGTTGGGGCAGGGCGTGGAGAGCTTCGAAGGTGAGGGCGCCGTGACGGGGGCGGTGCTCGGCGACGGCCGGCGGATTGAGTTCGACTTCGCGGTGATCGGCGTTGGCGTGGCGCCCCGTGACGAGCTCGCGCGGGCGGCGGGTCTCGCCGTCGACAACGGGATCGCTGTCGACGAGCAGCTTCTGGCCTCGGCACCGAACGTCTACGCCGCCGGCGACGTCGCCAACGCGTGGCATCCGTTCTACGAGCGGCGGGTGCGCGTCGAGCACTGGGCGAACGCGCTCAACCAAGGCCCCGCGGCCGCCCGGGCGATGCTCGGCGAGACGGTCAGCTACGACCGGATCCCATACTTCTATTCCGACCAGTACGACGTCGGCATGGAGTACTCGGGCCATGCCCCGAGCTGGGACGAGGTCGTGTTCCGCGGTGATCGCGACGGCGGCGAGTTCGTCGCCTTCTGGCTGAGCAAACAGCGCGTGGTCGCAGGCATGAACGTCAACGTGTGGGATGTCAACCAGTACGTCCAGGCTCTGATCCGATCTCGCCAGCCGGTTTCCGCGGAGGCGCTAAGCGATCTGGACACCTCACTCGAGGAGTTGGCCGGCGAGAGCGAGTTCTGAGCACCCGCCGGGGAGCCCCGTCACTTGCCCACATTCCGACAACCGTATGACCGGTGCGGGAAGGATCCGGCATCCGCCGGCGTCTGTCCGGGGTGAGCCATCTCGGCGCCCGCCGCTCCCACACAAGAGGTGAACTGTGCATACGATTGCTCGGAAATCGACCCTTCTCGTCGTACTCACCGCGATCGCCTCGGCCGCTGCAGCCCTGCCGGCGGCTGCCGAGGGCAAAGCGTTTCTCGACCGCTTCGCCACGATCGACACCATCGCCTCGATGGTCCCGGCGAGCGGCCCGGCCATGGGGGACCAGAACCCCTACGGAGTCGCGGTCGTTCCGCGCAGCGTCGGGGGTCTCGTACGCGGCGACGTGCTCGTGAGCAACTTCAACAATGGCCAGAACCAGCAGGGCACCGGGTCGAGCATCATGGAGGTGTCGCGCCAGGGCACGGCGCATGTGTTTGCGGTCGTGTCGCAACCGACGGCAACCCCGGCCGTCGGCCTCACCACCGCGCTCGCCGTGCTGCGAAGCGGTCTTGTGATCGTCGGCAGCCTGCCGGCGCCCGGCGGGAACTCGAGTGCAGCACGCGCCGGTGCGCTGACGATTCTCAACCCCCACGGTCACGTCGTCCGGACGATCGCCGGCGGTGACATCAACGGTCCCTGGGACATGACCGCGGTCGACGAGGGCGATCGGGCGGTGCTGTTCGTCACCAACGTGCTGAACGGCACCGTGGCGGCGAACGGTCACAACGTCCAGCGCGGAACGGTGATCAGAATCAGGTTGCGCATCCGGGATGGGCACGCCCCTGTCGTGACCTCAAACCGGGTCATCGCAAGCGGCTTCACGGAGCACACCGATCCGAACGCACTCGTCGTGGGGCCGACCGGGGTGGGCCTCGCGCCAAATGGCACGCTGTACGTCGCTGACTCGAGCAACAACCGCATCGCCGCGATCTCCGATGCGCTGCGGCGCACCGGCACACTCCGTGGTGGCGGCAGGACGGTGGCCGCCGGCGGCATGCTCAACGACCCACTCGGGCTGGCGATCGCCGCCAACGGCAACGTCATCACGATGAACGGCGGTGACGGCAACGCCATCGAGACGACCCCGACCGGTCGGACGGCAGCCTCGAAGACGCTCGTGGCCGACGGAGCCGGCGACCTGTTCGGCCTCGCGATCACGCCGTCCCGCTCGGGGATCTACTTCGTCGATGACGCCGGCAGCGGTCCTGCCGCTAACTCACTCCAGATCCTGCACTGAGTCTGTGACGCCAGGCTGGCCCATGGCCTGACTCGGGCCTGAGCTGCGAGGTCTGGAGCCGATTCGGCCGCTGGTGCGCGCGCGGCCGTCATCTATCCCTGGTCCGGATCACCTGGCCAGCCCCCGACGGAACGGGCGGTCAGTACGACGAACGTCGAACAATGCTAAGGTACGACGACTGTCGAACTTCGTCCTGGCTTAGGGGGATTCAGATGAGCAACACGAGAACGAACCCGGAGAGCACCGCACCGACTGCGCGCAGCGTCAAGCTGACCACCGCCGGGGTGATTGCCGCCTACGTCCATGAGATCTCGGGACGCCACCAGCGCGACGACGATGCCGCCAAGCGGCTCAGTTCTCCGTCCAGCGATTGAACGGGCCGGGTGCGGCGCACCGTCCGGCGGGATCCATCTGATGTGAACGAGCTGGCGGCGGGTGCGCGACGAGCTGTGGCCGCTCGACGCCGACACGCTACTCGCGATGAGCATCCTCGACGTCCCCGCGGCGCGTCGCATCGGCCTGCCGTTCCTGCTTCGCCGTTCCCCCGGCGGCCCCGACACCGCAACGGCTGTGCCGGCGAGTTTCCGTGGGCGGGCGTGATAGGTTGCGGGGGAACATAGTGAGCCGAGTCGCCGAGCCACCCGTGGCCGGCGAGCGGGGGACCCAGAGCGATCCACGTGGTCGCCGGGGCGAATCGCGGATGCACTCCGCGTAGCGCGTAGCGCGAGCCCGTCAGCTAACTCCGCAGGCTCCGAGTTTCTGAAAAGGGAGAGTCTGTGGAGACCGTGCGTGACCTCGGCCACGCTGATCCGTGGCGAGAATCGCTCGAGCGCTCGCTCGCGCGCAGGGGGAAATCGACTCGCTCGTCGACCGAGCGGGAACAGCCTCGACCGTTGCGCGGCCGTGCCCGCCCCCAGGCGCAGGCCGTGCGCCAGCGCCGGCCCGTCCTGAGCACGGGGAGCCTTCTCACGCTGATCCTCCTGGTGGTGACGCTGCCGAGCGCGCTCGCGGACCGCGGGGGCCGAGGTTCGGCGACGCACATCCACGCCAGGGCGCACCGGACGCCCACCGCCCGCTCGTCGGGCGGCGCCGGAATCGCGGGCCGGGCAGCGACCGCGACCCCGGGCAGCACAACGTGTCAGCCGGTGTCGACCGCGACGAGCTACGCGAACCCACTGGCCGGTGCCACGGTCAAGGGCGAGCGAATCGACCAGGGTGTCGACTACGCCGGCACCGGGACCCTCTCGGCGATCGGCGCCGCGCGGATCAGCTATGTCGGCACCTCGGGGACCGGGTGGCCGGGCGCGTTCATCGAGTACCGGCTGCTGCGGGGCGCCGACGCCGGGTGCTACGTCTACTACGCCGAGGGCGTGACCCCTGCCACCGGCCTCCATGTCGGGCAGACCGTCACGGCCGGCCAGACGCTGGCGAGAATCATCCCCGGCTGGCCGACGGGAGTCGAGGTCGGCTGGGGAGCCGGAGACAGCACCAAGACGCTGGCGATGAAGACCGGTGACTGGAGCGCGACCGACGACGCGGACAGCAACGCCAGCACCACCGGCAAGACCTTCTCGGCGCTCATCGCCAACCTCGGCGGACCGGCTGGCAAGGTCGAGGGCGTCTCGGCCCACACCTGACCTCGCGACGCCACGCCATCACCGTCGCGCTCGCCCAGGCGAGAGCTTGTTGGCATGCTTCGCGCATGCACGGAGAGCCACGGGCAACGATTGACCGCCAGCGTCTGGCACTGCTGCTCGAGCGCGAGCAGGCGCGATTCGCCGACACCCACCCCCGTTCGGCTCAGGCCTACGCTGACGGACGGCGCCACCTGCTCGGCGGCGTGCCGATGACGTGGATGAGCAAGGCCGCGGGCGCGCTCCCGCTGTATCTGGACCGCGCACGTGGCGCTCGTGCCAGCGGCATCGTCCATGCCCGCTTGCGGGCTCGCGTTGCGGTCCTGGTGACGGGGGCGGCGATGCCCCACTCGCGTGCGGTTACCCCGTGAGCTTCGAGCCGCAGCGCCGTGGTCTGGGACTCGCGGAGCGTTCGAGCACGATCGCCACCTGGCCCCATAGACGTCGGTCTCGCCCTAGTCGCCAGCGCTGGAGCCGCTCAGGTGACCGCGTCGGCGGGGAGGCCGACAAGTTCGGCGCTCCGCTCCCAGAGCCCCTCGGCCAGCGCGTCGTCCTGCGCCTGCGCGCTGGGGGCGACGACCTTCTCGTCCTCGATGTACTGACCGGTCATCGACGCGGTGTCGTCGGACAGGGCCAGCCACACCAGGGATCGCGCGCCCCGCCCAGGCGAGCGGAAGAAGGGACCGCCGAGGGTTGTGAGCACCTTCCAGACCCCGTTGTCGTTCTTGCCAAAGCCGGTTCGCACGGTGCCGGGGTGAAAGCAGTTGGCGTGCAGCTTGGGCGCGCACCGGGCCAGCTCGCGCGTGAACAGGATGTTGCACAGCTTCGAGGTGCCGTAGACGCGCATCGCCGCGTAGGACTTCTCCGACTGCAGGTCGTCGAGATCGAGGCGCCCGGACGTGTGCGCGTCGGACGCGGTGCCCACGACGCGACCGCCGACAAGCCGGTCCCGCAGCAGATTGGTGAGCAGAAACGGCGCGAGATGGTTGAGTGCGAACGTCTGCTCGAAGCCCTCTGAGGTCTCCCTGCGCGTGGCGAACAGCGCACCGGCGTTGTTGGCCAGGACGTCGATGTGCTCGTGGCGGGCGCGGAGCTCATCGGCGAGCCGCCGGACCTCGTGCATCAGCGCCAGGTCGGCGACATGCTGATGCACAGGGGCGCCGCCGCCGGCGGCGTCGGCCTCGTCTGCCACCGCTGCAACCCGCTCGGCCTCGCGACCGACGAGCGCCAGCTCCGCCCCGCGGCCGGCAAGCTCGATCGCCGCGGCCCGGCCGATGCCTCGCGTCGCTCCCGTGAGCACGACTAGGGTCACGGCGGCAGACTCTACCCCGTCGCCTTCACCCTGCTTGAGGCCTGAGCGAGATCGATGCCGCCCACCATCGCAAGCTCCAGCTCACTCTTGCCCTTGAGCGAGAGCTCGCGGGAAACGGCACCGACCGCCGGCTGGCCAGCGCGATCGTACACTCGTCTGGACATCACGATCTCACCGCTTGCAGCCGCAGACTGAAGCCGTGCCGCGGTGTTGACGACGTCGCCGATCGCGGTGAAGTCCTTGACCTCGCCGGCGCCGACGTTGCCCACGTACGCGCTTCCGAAGTCGAGGCCGATCCCGATGTTCACCCAGGGCCGTCCCTCGCCGTAGCCGGCCGCGGCCAGGATCGCGCACGCGTCGGCCACCATGTGCTGGGGCGGCTCTCCCGGGAAGACGCGCGGGAGGTACAGGGCCATCACCTGATCACCCACGAGCTTGTCGATGATGGCGTGCTCGCAGATCACCGCGACTGAGCTCGCGTAGAACCGATTGAGCAGCGCCGCGGCCTCATCGGGCGTGCTGTGCTCGGCGAGCGATGTGAAGCCGCGGACGTCGGCAAACAGGATCCCGACCTCCATCTCGACCCCGCCCATCGGTGCCAGCTCAAAGCAGGTGTTGCACATGCGCGGGTTCTTGCGCGAGGGGGCAAAGCCGAGCCGCCCCATGATCCGTCCGCCAAACCCTGCGTAGGGCACCTGGCAGATCGCGCAGCGAGGATCGCGGGGCAGGTGACGCATCAGCCGGGTGAACGCGCGAGCGCGATGCTGCTCGAGCCTGTGAAAGAACGCCTCGTCGCCGACCTCGCCCACGGCAGCAGTATGACCACTCGCGCAGGCGCGACCGATAATCTCGGCCCCGGGGGAGATGTCGATTTCCTCGTCCGCCGTTCGTCCTAGAAGCGACCTCAGCTTCTGTCAACCCCGAACGAAGGAGCACAAGAATGCTTGGTCGCAAGAACTACACCCCCGAAGAAATCGACCACGCCCGGGCCGCGGTCCAGCAGCAACTGGCCGCGTATAGGAGGCTCGCTGGGGAGAACGGGAGCAAGCCGACCGACGCGGCGGAGCCCCCGGCCGACCTCGGGGACTTCGAGGTTCTGTATTTCAACAACATGGCCCTCGTGCTCGATCGCTACTTCGTGCACCGTGTGCGCATGGTCTCCGGCAAGGACGGCAACCCGCTCAACGAGGTCGAGATGATCGCCGACTCCCTCATGAACAACGACGGGATCCTGCGGGGGAACAACGTGATCAAGTACGTCCCCGGGCAGTCCGTGGTGAAGCTGCAGATCGGCGAGCGGATCCAGCTCACCGCCGAGGACTTCGAGCGCCTCTCGACGGCGTTCTTCGGCGATCTCGAGGCCAAGTACCTCCAGTCCTAGGCACCTCGCGCAGCGCCCCGCAGGGTGCGCTTGTTGACCGCGGTGCCTACAATAGCCTCGGAAATGGCCCGGGGCGTACCCTGGCCGCTCTCTGGCATCGTCGATGCATCGACGCGGTGCCGATGAGCTTGCCGACGCGTGCGACGCGCAGGTCTCGAGCCTTGCCGCAGTGTGCATGCCGGCGCGAGCGACACGTATTTGACAAGGAGACTCTGTGCGCATCCTGATTCTCGGTGGAGACGGCTTCTGTGGCTGGCCCACGTCCCTGCACCTTTCCGCTCGTGGACATGACGTCGCGATCGTGGACAACCTCGCTCGCCGAAACGCGGATGTCGAGCTCGAAGCCGAGTCGCTGACGCCGATCCGGCCGCTGGGCACGCGGCTTGAGGCGTGGCGCGAGCTCACCGGCCGGGATATCGCGTTTCACCGCTTCAACGTGGCCGTGAACTACCGGGAGCTGCTCGATCTCCTGCTCGAGTGGCGGCCTGAGGCCGTTGTCCACTTCGCCGAGCAGCGCGCCGCGCCGTACTCGATGAAAAGCTCGTGGCACAAGCGTTACACCGTCACCAACAACGTCAACGCCACCCACAATCTGCTCGCCGCGCTCGTCGAGGCCGAACTCGACGCTCACGTCGTGCACCTCGGAACGATGGGCGTGTACGGCTACGGCACGGCCGGCGTGAAGATCCCCGAGGGCTACCTCCGGGTTCGCTTCGAGAACGACGATGGCGGCGAAGTCGAGCAGGAGATCCTGTATCCGGTCAATCCGGGCAGCGTCTACCACATGACCAAGACCCAGGACCAGCTGTTGTTCGCGTTCTACAACAAGAACGACGGCACACGGGTGACCGACCTCCATCAGGGCATCGTCTGGGGCACGCAGACGGCCGAGACGCGCATGGATGAGCGTCTGATCAACCGTTTCGACTACGACGGCGACTACGGGACGGTCCTCAACCGCTTCCTGATGCAGGCTGCGGTCGGCTACCCGCTCACGGTTCACGGCACAGGCGGCCAGACGCGTGCGTTCATCCACATCCAGGACACCGTTCGCTGTATCCAGCTGGCGATCGAGAACGCGCCCGAGGACGGCGAGCGCGTGCGCGTGTTCAACCAGATGACCGAGTGCCATCGCGTCGAGGATCTCGCCAAGCTCGTCTCGAGCCTGACCGGAGCCGAGATCGATCACGTCGAGAATCCCCGCAAGGAGGCGGCGGAAAACGAGCTCTACGTGGAGAACGGTCAGCTGGTCAACCTGGGGCTCAACCCGATCCGGCTGCAAGACGACCTGCTGACCGAGGTCACCGAGATCGCTCGTGCCTACGTCGATCGCTGTGACATCAGCAAGATCCCCTGCACGTCGACGTGGATCCAGCGCGGCAAGGTGCCCGCCCCGACCGCCTGATCACCTCAGCTGCTTCTCGAACCAGTGGTCGGCGAATGGCTCGTCGTTGAACGGCGCGACTTCGGCATAGCCGGCTGAGCGGTACAGCGCGATCGCCTCGATGAGCGTGCGATTGGTTTCGAGCCGCGCCGCCGTGGCCCCGGCGGCGCGCGCGTGAGCCTCGAGTTCGCGCAGCAGCCGCCGACCGATCCCGAGCCCCCGCGCCGTCTCGGCCACCCACATGCGCTTGATCTCCGCCGGCGCGGCGGCGTGGTACTTGACCGCGGCGCAACCAACCGGCTCGGCACGCAGATAGGCGAGCAGCATCCGGCCGGCCGGCGGGCGCAGTTCGTGCGGCTCGGCCGAGACGCCCTGGGTCGGATCGAATCCCGACCCAGAGCGGCGGTTGAGCTCGGCGAAGTAGCGGCGCAGGCAGGCTCGTGCCTCCGGGAGCGCCGGATCGACGGGACGTATCTCCACCGTCCCGGCGGTGAGCAGCCGCTCGACCTCGGCCATCGCCTCGACGAGCCGGCGGCGGTCGCTGACGCTGAGCGGCGCGAGGAACGACGTCGCCAGTGCGTCGCTGCGCTGATCGAGCAGCGCCCGCTCGGCGAGTCCCGCCCTCGTGAGCGTAACGACTCGGATCCGCCGGTCCGCCGAGCTCGATCGGACCTCCACCAGACCGTCTGCCTCCAGCGCGCGCAAGAGGCGGCTGGCGTGGCCAGAGTCGAGGTCGAGACGCGAGCGCAACGAGCGCACCTCGCACCCTTCGAGCCCGATCTCCCACAACAGCCGCGACTCGGCGAGCGGCCGGTCGCGGGAAAGGAAGCGACCATTGAGCGCGCCCACGCGTTGGGTAACCGACCGGTTGAAGCTCCGGACCCGATCGACGGTCGCTCGATCCATTCTCTGACTTTAGTCAGAGAAGTTTCGGAGGTCAACGGTCGATGCTTTCTCCGCCACCGGAAGACGCCATATGCTCGGCACACTGAGCACATCGCACCAACGTGAGAACCGCACCCCACCGGAGGAGACCGGATGTCACCGTTGTTCGGCCATAAGGACGAGGACCAGCCCGACGCCGCCGCACTCCAGGCCGAGATCGAGCGTCTGGACGCGTTGCCGCTGGTGCAGCTGGCGGCCGAGGTGATGGCCAATGGGTTCGGGCCGAGCGGCCCCGGCGAGGACAAGGAGCAGACGGTGACCGTCGGTGGTCCCAACATCAATGCCGGTACCACGGTGGGAGAGATCGCGCTCGAGTTCGCCCCCGGGGGCACCACCCAGAGCGCCGACGAGCAGCTTCGCCAACGCCTGTTGAGGCTCGTGGCCGAGGGCGTGCAGGAATTGGAGCACGCCTCGCTGATCCGCGCGCAGCTCCACACGTCGATGGGCAGCCTCGACTACGCGCTCACCAGGCGCGGACGAAGCGCGCTGCAGCAGGGCGCAGTCGAAAGGGCAATCAGCGAAGGCGCCTCCTTCGCCCAGGGCGCCCTCGCGGAGCCGACACGCGCCCATTAGGCTCTGCCCGTGGACCGCGAGGAGCTACGGGCACGGCAGACTCCCCTAAAGGAGCGCTACGCCAGCGAGCCGGAGACGGCGCTGGTCACGCTCACGGCCGCTGGATCGCTCGACGATGGCGTCTCGTGCTCGGTCCAGACCGGGCGCGAGCTGGCCCGGGCGGGGCTCCACCCCGCGAGCGGCGGCGACGGCACGCTGCTGTGCTCCGGCGACATGCTCCTCCAGGCGCTGGTGGCCTGCGCCGGCGTCACCCTGCGGGCCGTGTCAGCCTCGCTCGGCATCCCCGTGACCTCCGGACAGATCACGGCCGAGGGCGACCTCGATTTTCGCGGCACGATGGCCGTCGGACGCGAGGCCCCGGTCGGGTTTTCGGCCGTCAGGCTGTCGTTTGAGCTCAAGAGCGACGCCGATGCCGATCAGCTCGAGACGCTGCGCAAGCTGACTGAGCGCTACTGCGTCGTCTACCAGACCCTGGCCCGGACGCCGGAGCTCTCGAGCGAGGTCACGGCCGGGTAGGCCAGGCGAGGAGCCGCCTGATTCTGCCATTCGTGCCCGTGGGGACCGACGGCCCGTCCCGGCACGACTTACCTTCCGGCGTCAGCGAGCAGACGCTCGAACTCAGGCGACTCGAACCCCGCCACCGCACGCTCCCAGACCGCCGCGGCCCAGTCGCGGACCTCGGGATCGCCGGTGGTCCCGATCCGGATCGAGCCCCACAGGCTCCAGCCGTACATCGACATCAGCGACCACAGCCGGGCCCGGGCGAGCTCGCGGCGGTGCCGCCCACCGTGGTACTCGTGGACGAGCTGCTCGGCCTGCCCGGGGTCGAGCTCGAGCTCGTTGATGGCGTCACCGAGGTCGTAGAGGGGATCGTTGTTACCCGAGTACTCGTAGTCGACGATCCACAACTCGCTGCCGGGGCCGCGCGGTTCGAGGAAGTTGCCCGGCATCAGATCGTTGTGACATGGAGCGGTGCGCCGGCGCGTGGCTGTGAGGCGCTCGCCGAGCTCCCGCGCCCGCTCGGCATAAGTGGCGTAGTCGGCCGGCAGCGGATAGCCGTGGCCGTTCACGATCTCCAGGTATCGGCGCTGCACCTGCACCATGTCGAAATCGCGGGCGAAGCGTCCGGCGCCATGCAGTCGGCGAAGCGCCCCGGCGAGGGACGAGATGCGCCGCGAATCGCGGAAATCCGCCGGCTCGAGCGTGGCCCCGTCGACGAACTCGACGACCAGCGCCTCCGGATCGCGAACGCGCGCCACCACCGGAGCACCGACGCCCGCCGACGCCGCGAGCACCGAGTTGTGGTGCTCGTTGTCGCGGTCGATCCCCAGCTGCCCCGTTTCCCGCACGCTGACACGGACCACACAATCGCGGGTGGCGGTCCTCACGCGGTAGTTGCGGTTGGTCATGCCGCCCGAGATCACCGACACGCGCCGGTCGGCCACGGCGAGGTCAGGCACCTGCTCGAGCACGCGTGCGAGCTCGGGATCGCCGTCGGTGAGGGGATCAACCACGGGTTCTCACTCCCTCGGGGTCATACAACGCGTCGCGCTCGATTCGTGCCGGCGCATGGTCTCCAAACACGTCGACAGCGACGTTGGTCCCCTTGGGCAGCTCGGTGGGAAGCGAGGCCAGCGCGATCATCCGGCCGATGGTGTAGCCGTAGCCGCAGCTGCGAATCCGCCCGACGACCTCTCCGTTGTGACGCACCCCCTCGCCACCGTAGGCGGTGAGGTACTCGCCCTCCCCCACGGTCAGCGTGCGCAGGCGGCTGGCCGGCGTCTGCGCCTGCGGTGAGCTGAGCGCCTCGCGGCCGTTGAACCCGCCCTTGTCGAGGGCAACGCAGAACCCGAGGCCGGCTTCGTACGGCGTGTCGGCGGCGGTGAGATCGGTGCCGAGGTACCGGTAGCCCTTCTCGAGCCGCAGCGACTCAAGCGCTCGGTAGCCCCCGGGGCTGATGCCGAGCGGCCGGCCCGCCTCGATCAGCCGGTCCCAGAGCTGCACGGCCCATTCCGGCGCGACGTACAGCTCGTAGCCGAGCTCGCCGACGTAGGTGATCCGCTGGGCCACGACCTCGGCCCCGCCGACGTCGATCGTGATCGCGCGGCGGAACGGGAGGGCCGAGTCGGAGACGTCGTCCTCGGTGCAGGCTGCGAGCAGCTCGCGGGCCCGCGGGCCCCAGATCCCGACCACCGCCAACTCATCGCTGCGGTCACGGATCTCCGCCGGGCCGTCCTCGTCGCGTCGGCAGAGCTCCAGCCAGCCGCGATCGGCATCGACCGTGCCGGCACCGGTGATGACCCGAAAGCGGTCAGATTCCAGCCGGGTGACGGTGACGTCGGCGAGGATGCCGCCTCGCGGGCTGAGGAACTGGGTGTAGATGACGCTGCCGACCAGGCGGTCGATGCGGCTGTCGGCGACTCGCTCGAGCAGCGGCAGCGCGCCGGGACCGCTCAGCTCGAGCTTCCCGAACGAGGTCATGTCGATGATCCCGACCCGCTCGCGGAACGCGGCGTGCTCGGCACCGATCTGGGCGAACCACGGCGGCCGCGTCCAGCCGAACCCCCGCTGATCGGCGCCGCTGCGCCGCCACCGCCGCCCCGGCTCGAAGTGGTCGGCTCGCTCCCAGCCGTTCTTGGTGCCGAACACGGCCCCGCGCTCCTGGAGGCGGACCTGAAGCGGGCTGGCGCGCCGGCCGCGTCCCCATTCGTCGGCGTCAAGCGGGTAGCGCAGGCGATAGTAGTAGCGGTAGACCTCCCGCGCGCACGCAGTGGCGAACGCCGGGTCCCGATAGGCGGCGCCGAAGCGCCATGCGCGGTAGGCGCTGACGTCGGTCTGCGCCTCGCCGTCGCTCATCCATTCCGCCAGCGCGCGCCCGAGCCCACCTGAGCCACCGAACCCGTTGAGCGAGAGCCCGGCGGCGACCCAGAAGCCGGGAACGCCGGGCATCGGTCCGAGCAGCGGGTTGCCGTCCGGGGTCATGGCGTCTGGATGGCAGAGGAGGCGGATGACGCCGGAGCGATCGAGGAAGGGAAAGCGGCGGATGGCTCCCTCGAGCAGCGGCGCGAACCGGTCGATGTCGGACTCCACCGGACTCGAGCCGTGCTCCCAGGGCACGCCGTCGGTCCACCGCGCCCGGGGATTCTGCTCGTAGCCACCGATCAGCATGCCGCCGGCCTCGTCCTTGCCGTAGACGAGATTGTCGGTGTCCCGGAAGCACGGGCTCGCCCGCGGGACCTCCTCGCCCGGCACCGCCGCCATTAGCACGTGCTGATGGTCGACCGGGACCGAGGGCAGCCACCCGCCGACCATCTCGGCCAGCTGGGGGGCCCAGACGCCGGCCGCGTTGACCACCCGCTCGGTGGCGATCGGGCCGCGGTCGGTGAGCACCCGCCTCACGTCGTGGCGAGGCCCAAGGGTCACCCCGGTGACGCGAGTGCGGGTATGGATCTGCGCGCCCTCGCGGCGGGCGGCTTCGGCGACCGCATACGTGGCGATGTGTGGATCGACGTGGCCGTCGCCCGCCATCCACACTCCGCCGTATAACGACTCGGGCGAGGCGAACGGCAGTCGCTCGAGGACCTCGTTGGGACCGATCAAGGCGGCGTCGAGCCCGAGCGCTACGGCTCGGCTGACCGAGCGCTGCAGGTCCCGCAACGACTCGGGGCTGGAGGCGATGCGAACGCTGCCGACCGGGTTGAACACGCCGAGCTCGTTGTAGAGCGCGACGCTGTAGCGACGGAACTCCATCATCGTCGCCGAGGGGTTGAACTGCGTGACGAGGCCTGCGGCGTGATGGGTCGAGCCGCTGGTCAGCTCGCCCTTCTCGACCAGCACCACGTCGGTCCATCCGGCCTTGGCCAGGTGGTAGGCGACGCTGCACCCGGCGATTCCCCCGCCGACGACGACCACCTGGGCCGAGCTCGGCAGCTCCGCCCTCATGCGCCGCGAGCCATGGCGATGACGGGCGCGAGCACCTGAGCGACCGTCGGCTCGCCGAGCTCCTCCAGCTCGTAGCTGACCTGACGGATGGGGTGGCTGGAGTCGATCAGGCGGGCCAGGTCGACGGGCGTCCCGGCAACCACCACGTCGCACTCCACGGCATTGATCGTGGCCTCGAGGTCGGCCAGCTGTTCGGCCGAATACCCCATCGCCGGCAGCACGGCGCCGATGTGGGGGTACTTGCGATACGTCTCCGCGAGCGTCCCCACCGCCGAGGAGCGTGGATCGACCTGCGCCCGCGCGCCGGCCCGCTCGGCCGCCACCGTTCCGGCGCCGAACGGCATCCCGCCGTGGGTGATCGTGGGCCCGTCCTCGACGACCAGCACGCGACGGCCCTCGAGCGGCGGGCCCTCCCCCAGCGATACCGGCGATGCCGCACGGATGACCGCGGCGTCCGGGTTGGCTCGCGTCACGTCGGACATGACCTGGTCGAGCTGCTCGGCCGAGGCGCTGTCGACCTTGTTGATCAGCACCACGTCGGCGAGCAGAAGATTCGTCTCGCCGGGGTGATGGGTCAGCGCATGTCCGGGACGCAGCGGGTCGACGACGACGATCGTGAGGTCGGGGCGGTAGAACGAGAAGTCGTTGTTGCCGCCGTCCCAGAGGATCACGTCGGCCTCCGCCTCGGCCTGCTCGAGGATGGCCGCATAGTCGACACCGGCGTAGACGACGAGGCCGTCGGCGACCGCCCGCTCGTACTCCTCGCGCTCCTCGATCGTCGGATCGGAGCGGTCGATGTCGGCGAGCGTGGCGAAGCGCTGCACGCGCATGGCCTCGAGATCGCCGTAGGGCATCGGGTGGCGGATCAGCGCCGCCTTCAGACCGGCCTCGTGGAGTACCTCCCCCACGCGCCGACTGGTCTGGCTCTTACCCGACCCGGTCCTCACCGCGCATACCGCGACCACCGGCTTGCGGCTGCGGAGCATCGTCGAGCGTGGCCCCAGCAGGGTGAAGTCGGCCCCGGCGGCCAGGACCCGTGACGCCTCGTGCATGACGTATTCGTGGGGAACGTCGGAGTAGGCGAACACGACCTCGTCAACCTCGTCCGATTCGATCAGCTCGACGAGCTCGGACTCGGGCCGCACGGGAATGCCCTGCGGGTAGGTGGGGCCGGCCAGCGAGGGCGGGTACACCCGATCCTCGATCCCCGGGATTTGCGTCGCGGTGAACGCCACCACCGTCGAATCGGGGTTCCCGCGGTACACGACGTTGAAATTGTGGAAGTCGCGGCCCCCTGCACCCATGATGATCACCCGGCGCATGTGCCCACCTCTCCTGGTCTCGCCTGCTCTGGACGCTTCCCCCATCCGCCGGCGCCGCGATAGAACTGACAGCCATGCCCCAGCCCTCCGCTCCCGGTGACTAGACGGTGAGAGTCGTCGCCGCACTCGGCGGCAACGCGTTGCTGCGACGCGGTCAGCCCGCCGACGCCGCGGTGCTGCGGGCCAATGTGGCCACGGCGGCGGAGGCGATCGCGGAGCTTGCCGCCGACCACGAGCTCGTGGTCACCCACGGCAACGGACCGCAGATCGGCCTGCTCGCGTTGCAGAGCCAAGCGCTCCATGACACGGCACCGTATCCGCTGGACGTGCTCGGTGCCGAGAGCGAGGGGATGATCGGCTACCTGCTCGAACAGGAACTCGTCAACCGGGTGGGTGATCGGCCCGTTGCCACGCTCCTCACGCAGGTTGTCGTCGACGCCAGGGACCCGGCGTTCACCCATCCGAGCAAGCCGATCGGCCCGATCTACGACGAGGCCACTGCGCGTCGGCTGGCCACGGAGCACGGGTGGGCGATCGCCCCCGATGGCGCGCATTTCCGCCGTGTCGTCCCCTCACCGGAACCGCGCTCGATCGTCGAGCTGCCGACGCTGCGCCTGCTCGTCGACGCCGGCGTGCTCGTCGTCGGGGTCGGCGGGGGCGGGATTCCGGTGGTGCGCGAGGCCGACGGTTCGCTCGCGGGAAGCGAGGCGGTGATCGACAAGGACCTCGCCGCCGCGTTGATCGCCGAGCAACTCGACGCGGACGCGCTGCTGCTGCTCACCGACGTTCCCTCCGTCGAGGCAGGCTGGCGCACCGACGCCGCACGGCCGCTTACGCTCGTGACCGTGAGCGAGCTGCGGGGTCTCGAGTTCGCGGCCGGCAGCATGGGGCCGAAGGTCGAGGCCGCCTGCCGGTTCGTGACCGCGACGGGTCGGACTGCGGCGATCGCCGAACTGAGCGACGCGGCCGCTGCGCTCCGGGGCGAGCGCGGGACGCGTGTCACAGGCGCAGCCTGAGGGCACCAGCCGGGCGCGTGTTTGAGACCAGGTTCAGCGTGGCATCGCACCTCCCTCCCGTCTACGCGCTGCGCGGTGGGCTGACGGCCGCTCAGCGCGTGGGGACCGGCGCTGAGGCCAGGTCGCGCGCGGCTGGCGCCCGCTCGGGCTCGACTGCCTGCACAGTGCAACGGCGCGCGCGCTACTAACCGACCGCGCGCAGGTGCCGGAAGGGCCGGCCGTCCCGCAGCTCGCGCACGACGCCGTCGATCAGCCCGTCGGCAGCCGCCTCCTCGCCGTCGGTGACGGCGGAGACGATGCGGCGCTTGCTCTCGATCAGCCGCACCATCATCTCGTCGATCGTCTCGGCGGCCAGCAGGTACCAGGCGGTGACCGCGTCGCGCTGGCCGATGCGGTGGCAGCGGTCCTCGGCCTGGTCGTGCATAGCCGGCGTCCACTCGAGCTCGAGAAAGCAGACGTTGGAGGCGCGAGTCAGAGTGATGCCTTGTGCCGCCACGCGCGTGGCGCAGACGATCAGCGACGGGCCGCCGGCGGACTGAAACTCGGCGATCGTGCGCTCACGCGCGACCAGTGAGTCCCCGCCGAGCAGGTGGGCCGCTTCGGGATGGCGACAGAGCAGCGCCCGCTGGACCTCGACGTGGCGGGCGAATACGACCAGCGGCTCGCCGGAGGCGAGGAAGTCAGCAATCCAGGCCAGCGCGGCGGCGAGCTTGCCGCGTGCGGCCAGGCGCTGGAGCGCGGTGAGCTGGGCCAGGCGCTCGGAGCGCAGCGTCGCGGCGATGCGGGCGTTGAGCTCGGAGAGGTCGAGCGGCTGGGAGCGCAGCCAGGCGATCACGTCGTCTTCGGCCAAGCGGTACTCGTCCTGATTGGTGAGCGCCATCGGGACCACCACCCGTCGCTTGGCGGGGAGCTGGGGCAGCACCTCGGACTTGAGCCGCCGCACGAAGCACCGGCGGCGCAGATGCCAGTGCAACCGCTCCTCGCTCAGTGCGCCGCGGAACTCCCGCGAGAACTGGGCACCCGAGCCGAAGTGCTCGAGCCGGCCGATGATGCGCAGCTGGGCGATCAGCTCATCGGCGTGGTTGAGCACCGGCGTCCCCGTCAGGGCGAGTCTGAGTCCACCGTCCGGGATGGACTCGGCCAGCCGGCGCACGGCGTGCGTGCGCTTGGCCCGCGGGTTCTTGCAGTAATGGGACTCGTCGACCACGAATGCGCGTGGCCCACGCCGAGCGAGTCCGGCACGGTGGGCGGCCACGAGCTCGTAGTTGAGGATGGTGATGTCGCTCGGCGGCGGCAACGCCGCGCGCCCCTGCACGACCGCGGTCGACCGGTGGGGGAGCCAGCGCGCAGCCTCCCGCTCCCAACCCAGCTTCATCGAGGCTGGGCAGACCACCAACGCCGGGTACGCGTCGTCCGTCTCGAGCGCCACCAGCGCCTGCACGGTCTTGCCGAGCCCCTGCTCGTCGGCCAGGAAGGCGCGGCGGGCTTCGAGCACGTAGCCCACGCCTGCCCACTGAAACGGTGCCAGGCGTCCACCGAGCCGAGCGGCGACCCCCGGGATCGGCTCCCCTACATCGGCCCGCGAGCGGCGGATCGCGACGGCCGCCTCGCGCCGCTCGGCCAGCAGCCGCTCGAGGACCTCGGCGGCCATCGGTGCCACCCCCACCTCGTGGCGGGCGACGAAAGCGTCGAGCTCGTCGGCCAGCCAGGGGTCGAGCGGAAGCCCGTTGCCGGTCGCGCCCGGGAGCCGGTCGAACGCGTCGGCGATCTCGGCGTCCCACAGCACCTCGAGCGCCAGGCGCTCGCCGTCGACGCCACGAGCCAGCACCAGACGCGCCGGCGGCACCGTCTCACCGAACTCGACCAACTCGACGCAGCGCATGGCGGCGGCGCTGAGCCGCGCGGACCCGAGCGCGGCCAGCGCCTCGGCCGCGGCAGGAGTGAACGGCACCAGCAGCCGACCGTCGTGCTCGAGCGACCCGTCGCGCAGCTCGGCCGGCACCGCGCCGGCCAGCGTGTGCAAGGCCCACCATCCCCGCCCATCGTGTCGCGCGGTCCGCACGTAGCCGACCCACCTCCGGCGGATGTCGGCCAGCCAGGCGTCGACCCCCCTATCGGTCGTGAGCTCGGGGAAGCGCTCGAGGATCTCGGCGATGCGCACGCCGGCCCAGTCGGTCGCCGGCGCCGACCACTCGTGGGTGTCCCAGTCGAAGCGCCGGTTGGGAACCGTCCGCACCGCCGCCACGATCGAGGCGTCGTAGCGGAACGCGAGCACCACGAGGCTCTCCCCGTCACCGTTCCGGCGTAGCTCGACGTTGGTTCGCGGCGGGACGAGTTCCACGCCATCCACGCTACTAGGCCGCCGGGCGGCCGCTCGCGCCGGCCCCCAACCGGCCGTAGAGTCCACTGCTGATGGGCGCCTCTCCGCCGCTATCCATGGGAGCTGACCTGGACGCACCCGAGGTGGTCATCGCGGGCCATGTCGCGCTGGACGTGTTCCCGCGCCTCTACGGCCCGGTGCAACTCGATCCCGGGCGACTGGTCGTGGTCGGCCCGGCGGCGTTGGCGACCGGCGGCGCGGTGGCTAACGTCGGTGTGGCGCTGCACCGCCTCGGCGTCGCGGTCGGGCTGTGCGCAAAGATCGGCGACGACCTGTTCGGCACCGCGGTACTCGACGCACTCGCTGCGCACGACGAGCGACTGACCCGCGGCATCACCGTCTCCTCCGGCGAGGCCACGAGCTACTCGATCGTGATCAATCCACCCGGCGTCGACCGTAGCTTCCTGCACTGTCCCGGCGCCAATCAGACCTTCTCGGCGGCCGACGTGCCGTATGCAAAGCTGACCGGGGTCCGTGTCTTTCACTTCGGCTATCCGCCCCTGATGCCCCGCATGTACGCGGACAGCGGTGCGGAGCTGCGGACGATGTTCGCGCGCGTGCAGGACGCCGGAGCGGCCACGTCACTTGACCTCTGCGAGCCCGACCCCGAAAGCGACGCGGGACGGGTCGACTGGCCCGCGGTGCTGCGGCAGACGCTTCCATTCGTCGACGTGTTCGCGCCGAGCATCGATGAGCTGCTGTTCATGTTCGACCGGCCTGCCCACGCGCGACTGCAGGCCGGTGAGCGGCTCGCCGCTGTGGTGGATCGGCGGCGGCTGGCCGGGCTCGGGCAGGCGCTGACCGAAATGGGAGCGGCGGTGGCGGCGATCAAGCTCGGCGACCAGGGCCTGTATCTGCGCACCAGCAGCGACGCGCGGCGGATCGAGCAGTTCTGCGCGCGTCTGGACCTGGCCGCCGAGGCCTGGGGCGATCGCGAAATGCTCTCGCCGTGCTACGCGCCGCACACGGTCCGGGGTACGACCGGATCGGGCGACGCGACAATCGCCGGCCTGCTGGCCGCACTGCTGCGCGGCGCCGGCCCGGAAGTCGTGGCAAGTACGGCGACCGCGGTGGGAGCGTGCAGCGTCGAGGCGCTCGACCCAGTCAGCGGTGTGCCGAGCTGGGAGGAGCTGACCGACCGCGTGTCCGCCGGCTGGCCGCGGCTGCCGGTCGAGCTCGCGCTCGGCGACGATGTCCGCGAGCCGGACCCGATGGGAACGGTGGTGCTGTCGTCGTGAAGACGCTCGAGGCCAAGCTCGCGCGGCTGCACGCCAACCCCGGCACCGAGAACGCGTTCATCCTCGCCGACGGCGATCTCGACGCCACCGAGGCCTGCCGCTTCTACCACGCCGAGCTCCGGACCCTGGGCGTCACGCGCCACAGAAGCTTGGAGGAGGACCTGCAACTCACCGACGAAAGGATGGCCCCCCGATGACCGCGACTGCGACTGCCCGGGAGATGGACCTGACCCCGCGACCTGAGCATCGCTTCACCTTCGGGCTGTGGACGGTGGGCAACCCGGGCCGTGACCCGTTCGGGGAGCCGACCCGGCCGCCCCTTGACCCCGTTGACTCGGTCGAGCATCTCGCCGACCTCGGCGCCTACGGCGTCAGCCTCCACGACAACGACCTCGTCCCGTTCGGCTCCTCGCCGGCCGAGCGCGAGCGGATCGTGGCCCGGTTCACCGACGCGCTGCAGCGCACCGGCATGCGGGTGACCATGGCCACCACCAACCTGTTCGCGCATCCGGCCTTCAAGGACGGCGCCTTCACCTCCAACGACCGCGGGGTGCGGCGCGCAGCAGTGGCCAAGGCGATGCGTGCGATCGACCTCGGCGCCGAGCTCGGCGCGGAGGTCTACGTCTTCTGGGGCGGGCGCGAGGGCGCCGAAAGCGCGGCCAGCAAGCGGGTCGGCGACGCGCTCGAGCGCTACCGGGAGGCGATCAACTTCCTCTCCGAGTACGTGCGGGACCAGGGCTACAACCTGCGCTTCGCGATCGAGCCCAAGCCCAACGAGCCGCGCGGCGACATCTTCCTGCCCACGGTCGGGCACGCGCTGCACTTCATCACCACGCTCGATCACCCCGAGATGGTCGGCCTCAACCCCGAGGTCGCCCACGAGACGATGGCCGGTCTCAGCTTCGTCCACGGTGTCGCCCAGGCCCTGTGGGCGGGAAAGCTGTTCCACATCGACCTCAACAGCCAGCGGATTGGGCGCTTTGACCAGGACTACCGCTTCGGCGCCGAGGACCTCAAGGAGGCGTTCCTGCTCGTGCATCTGCTCGAGACATCCGGGTACACCGGCGTGCGCCACTTCGACGCCCACGCCTACCGCAGCGAGGATCCCGAGGGCGTGTGGAAGTTCGCCGCCGGCTGCATGCGGACCTACCTCGCGCTGGCCGAGAAGTCACGCCAGTTCCTGGCCTCCGAGGCGATCGCCGCCGCGCGCCAGGCAGCCCGGGTGGATGAGCTGGCCGAGCCGACGGTCGAGAGCTACTCGTCCGCGGCCGCCAAGGCGCTACTCGCCGAGGAGCACGATCTCGATGCGCTGGCCGCGCAGGGCTACGGTGTCGAGCACCTTGACCAGTTGGTGGTCGAGCTGCTGCTCGGCACCGGCACCGTATAACCGAACCGCACGAAGACCAACTCGCGTGGTTCGCGGCTTCGGCTCCGACGAGCCGGAGGACCCGACGGACTAACCCGGCGGGACCTGCTCTGCGGCGATCCAGTCCTCGGTCAGGGTCATCCAGAACGCGAGTCCGGCGAACTCTCGGTAACGACGAAACGCGCGCTCGATCCCCTTGTCGGTCAGCCGCGGACGGCCGCTGACCACGCGGTACTTGGGCCGCGTCCAGGAGTCGAGGATGAGCCGCTGATACCGCCCGAGGAGCATCATCACGTGGGCCACCGCATAGGGGCCGACACCGGCGACGGCCAGCAGCCGGGTGGCGACCTCCTCATCGTCGAGCGCCGGATCGAGGAGCGCCTCGAGGTCCAGACGGCCCTCGGCGACGTCCGCGGCCAGCGCCCTGAGATAGGCGCCGCGGTATCCGGCCTTGGCCCGGTCGCGGTAGAAGGACTCATCGGCCTCCGCGAGCGCCTCCGGGGTCGGGAATGCGCGCCGCGCAGAGAGACCGTCGACCGCCTCGCCGAGCTCGCCGACCAGCGCCCCGACCATCCGCTCGGTCGCCGACCACGTGCAGTTGGTGGTGCAGATCGTCTTCACCACGTCCTCAAAGACGGTCGGGCTGCGGAGCATCCGCCCGGCACCGGTGACCACCCAGGCCAGCAGCGGGTCCTTGCCCGCGGCGAGGTAAAAAGGGCTGAGGTCCTCATCGAGGCGCAGCATGTGGCCGAGCGTGGCCAGCAGCTGCGCCTGGACCACGGGTGGTGGCGCGGGCGCCCCGGTCGGCGCCTCGGCCAGGGCCCGGGGCGGCGAGCCGGTGGTGGGTGTCAGGCGGACGAGCCAGGGTTTCCCGCCGGCTCGCAGGACGGTTTGCAGTGACGAGCCGTCGGCGGCGATGACGTTCGGCGGCAGGTCGGCAACGCCGTGGGAGAGCAGCGTCCTGGCAAAGTCCACCGGCTCGCCGCCGCGTCCGCGCAGCGGCAGCACGGTGGACCAGGGTTTCGCAGCGCGCACGCCACGCATCGTAGAAGCGTGGCCCGGATCAAGGCCGTCCCGCGACGGGCCGGCGACCGTGCCGACCACGACGATGTGAGCACGCTGGGGCCGATCATCCTGGCCCGGGATCTCGTGAGGTCCGCGTCGATGGCCGCAAGGTAGAGCTCACCCAGCGCGAGTTCGATCTGCTCGAGCACTTCATAATCGTGCCGTGAGCTATACCGCCGCCGACGGCCGTCAACAGGTGCTGGATGAGCTGGCCACCTCCGCCGATCAGATTGGTGTCGCGCTGGTGGCGCTTGGCGAGGCCTACGAGCGGCTGGACGAGCACACCGCCGACCGTCTCGAGGAGCAGTTGTTCCGCCCTGCGCAGTCGGCGTATGGTCGCGCGCAGCGGACCCATGCCCGCTTCGCGACCCAGTATCACCTCCCCGAGCGAGCGTTCACACAGCCCGGTCCCGGACTGCCGACCGACCCGCGCCACGCGATCGAGCACGCGGCGGAGGCGCTGAGAGGTGCCGACGAGACGCTGGCCACACTGCAGGACTCGATGCTGCCGGTGGAGGTCGGAGATCCGGAGCTGCGAGCCGGGCTGGCTCAGGTCCGCGAGCTCATCGCGCTGCTTCCAGCTCGCTCGCGCGAGCTGGTGCGGACGCTCGGCCGTTAAGCCCGGCCTCACTCGGCTCGTTCCCGGGACCTCGACGAGGATGACGACCAGCGAGAGCCGCGGGATCGCGATCACGACGCCGATCAGGCCCGAGCGGACGTGGGAGCCCGCGCCGCTGCGCCGCGGTCGCCGCCACTCGAGCGGCGCCGCTGGCGCGGGACGGTGCGTCAGCCGCGCGCGTACTCCGTCAGCAGATCCCGTAGCTCGACGGCGTTGCGCACGGCGTAGTCGCGATAGCAGTTGTTCATCAGCAGGTGGGTCTCCCGGACGGTCTTGGCCGCTGCCGCCAACGACGCGACCAGCTCGGCGAGTTCCTTGCGCGAGTACAGATAGCGGAACCGCTCGGCAGCCGAGCGCGAGGTGTCCGACCACGTGCTGTCCGAGCGGCCGTGGAAGCGGACGACGAGCAGCTCGGGGTTGGTGACCGCGGCCCGAGAGTCTGCGAGCCGCCGGGCGCGAGATCGACGTCGCCTACTACCTGATCCACTCGATGGGCCGCGGGACCACTGGCGACTTCGTCGAGACCGAGCAACGAGCAGCGATGGCGTTCGCGCAGGCCGCCCGTGAAGATGGAGTGCAGCGCGTCGTCTACCTCGGCGGTCTCGGCGAGCGTGCGCACTCCAAGCACCTGCGCAGCCGCCCCAGACGGCGCTGACCCTGCGCGAGCACGGACCATCGCTCACCTATTTCCGAGCCGGGATGGTGGTCGGGGCCGGGAGCGAGTCCTACCGCACCCTGCGCTACCTGGTCCAGCGGCGGCCGGCGATGATCGCCCCGGCGTGGCTGAAGAACGCCACGCAGCCAATCGCCATCGAGGACACGATCGCCTACCTCGCCCAGGCGCTGTCGGTGCCCGACTCAACCGGCCGGGAGATCCAGATCGGCGGCCCCGACGTGCTCTCCTACGGAGACATGCTCGACAGCATGGCCCGCGTGCTGGGCATCTCCCCCGGCCCCGGATTCCCGCGCCTCTGCTCACGCCGTGGCTGTCGTCGCTGTGGATCGGGCTGGTGACACCCGTTGACGCCGGCGTCGCGCGCCCGTTGATCGAGGGGCTGGCCGTGCCCACCGTGGTCACCGACCCCACGGGTATGGAGCTGTTCGATGTCATCCCGATCGGCTTCGACGAGGCGCTGCGCCGGGCTGTCGCCGAGCACCCGGACCTGGTCGCGGTGCGAGCGGCGCGCGTCTGAGCGTGCGAGCTACACGCGGGAGATCTGCCAGAACCCGTGCCGCCGCAGACGCCCGGCGCGTCGGATGGCCCGACGCAGCGCGTGCCGCTGATCCGGCCGCCCGCCCATCAGCTCCGCCCGCAGCCGCAGGAGGCGCACCAGCGCGACGGTGGGGACAAACGGATCGGCGAGCGCCGCGCCATCCCGCAGGGACAGCGCCGCCCGCAGCTCACCCTCGACCTCGGCGATCAGCATGGGCCCGGCCGGGACCTCGGCGCTGTCGAGCGCGGCCAGCCGCGCGAGTGACGCCGCGTCGTCGGCGTAAGCGGAGCGGATCGTGACGGGATCGGAAACGGCGGAGGGCATGGAAGGAATGTGACTTCCAACGCCCATAAATGCAAATAGGGGTTTGCGTTAGGCGGTATAACGTCTGGTTATGCTCGACTCGCGCCGCCTGAGGGTTCTGTGCGAGGTGGCCCGGACGGGGTCCTTCTCCGCCGCCGCCGCCCACCTCGGCTACACGCAGCCCGCAATATCACGTCAGATCTCGACGCTCGAGGCGGAGGCCGGAACGCTCCTCGTCAGGCGCGTCCCCCAGGGCGCTGTGCTCACCGACGCCGGCCAGGCGCTGGTGCGGCGCGCCGAGGTGATCCTGGCCCAGCTCGCTGATGCCGAGGCCGAGCTGCGGGCGCTCGCCGGGCTCGAGGGCGGCCGGCTGCGTCTCGCCTCGTTCGCCTCCGCGGCCGCCTCGATCGTCCCCCTCGCCGTGGCCCGTTTCCGCCAGAGCTATCCCGCGGTCGAGCTCGGCATCGTGATGGCCGACCCCAAGGACTCGCTGCCGCTGCTGCGCGCGGGCGAGATCGACATCGCGCTCTCGCATGACGGTGCCGCCGCCACCGCCGCGACGTTCGCCGCCGAGGCCGGCGAGGCGGCGAACGGCCTCGAGTTCGTGCACCTCTTCGACGATCCGATGTACGTCGCGATGCCGAGCGGACACCCGCTGGCCGACCACTCGCCGCTGCGGCTCGCGGACTTCGCCTCCGAACCGTGGATGCTCGCCACCACCGACACGTGCCCGGATTCCCGGGTGTTCCTGCGCGCCTGCCACGAGGCCGGCTTCGAGCCAGAGATCGCCTTCCAGAACGACGACTATCCGGCCATGCTCGGGTTCGTCGCGGCCGGCGTCGGCGTCGCCCTGATTCCCGACATGGTCACCCGCGGCGTGCGGGAGGACGTCGTCGTGCGCGACCTCGAGCCGGCCGGCCCGACCCGCCCGATCTGTGCCGCGCTCCCCGCCGGGTATCGCTCGCCCGCCGCCGAGGCGATGCTCGGCGTGCTGCACGAGATTAGCAAGGAGTGGACGTCGCGCCGCGCAGTGCTGGTCGGAGGCTGAGGGCTGCGCGACTACTACGACACCCGCGCTCGACGTCGCCTGCGGCACCGGATTTCTCACCCGCCACCTGCGCGGTTCGGTGACCGGTCTCGATCAGAGTGAGCGGATGCTGGCCATCGCCCGCGAGCGGGTCCTCGGCGACGGCTCGCGCTTTGAGGTCTACAAACGCTATTTCGACGCCGAGACGCTGCTCGACGAGCTCGGTGGGGGCACGGTCCTCCACGCAGGGGACTGGTTCGTGATGGTCGCCGGCGGCGTCAGCCGGCCTGGGTGAGCACGAGTGCCGGCTGATAACCGGCGGCGACGTCGGCGAGCACGCGGATCATCGTCTTCGCCGCGGGTGCCACGCCCGGACCGGTCATCGTCGCGGCCACGATCTTGCGCGCCGGACTGCGCGGCGAGAGCTCGCGCACGACGATCCCCGGATGGACGTGCGTCAGCGCGAGCCGCGGGATCAGGGCCACCCCCACCCCGGCGGCGACCAACCCCTGGACGGTCTCGTAGTCGTCGCTCTCGAAGGTGACGTTCGGTTCGAACCCGGCCGCCACGCACGAGCGGACCACATGGCGGGCGCACGGACTCGGGGCCGACGTCTGCACCCAGTCCTGATCGCGGAGATCGGGCAAGGTGAGGGTGGGCGCTCCGGCCAGCGGGTGCTCGGCCGGCAGCGTCACGAACATCGGGTCCTCGAGCAGCGTGACATTGCGCAGGCCCGCGCCCGGCCGCTCGCGCACGCCGGGAAACTCAAACAGCAGCGCGAGATCGAACTCACCGGCCCGCACGCGTGGTCCGATGTCCTCCGGCTCACCCTCGGCCAGCGTCAGCGCCACGTCGGGGTGGCTGCGGCGAAACCGCGCCACGGCCAGCGGCATCAGGGTGGCGCCCGCCGAGGGGAACGAGGCCACCCGCAGGCGTCCGCCCCGGACCCCGAGGACCGCATCGAGATCGGCCTCCGCGGCCTCTACCTGAGCGAAGATCGCCTCGGCGTGCTCGACCAGCGTCGCTCCGGCGGCGGTCGGGCGCACACCGCGGCGGTCACGGACGACGAGCGCCGTCCCGGTCTCCGCCTCGAGCCGGGCGATCGACTGCGAGACCGCTGATTGGGTGTAGGACAGCGCCTCGGCCGCGGCCGAGAACGAGCCGCGTGCCACGACCTCGGAGAGGACCTTGAGACGGCCGAGATGCAGCATAAGTGTTGCTTATCTTAGTGATGAACAACTTCACTGGTGCTGATGGCAGGTCGCTGTCATTCTCGCGTCGAATTCACGGGAGACCACCCACGGAAAGAGGACAGCGATGGCTCCGCACGCGATCATTTCCTACGACGACACGCTCAACGACCACGACGCCCTGATGCTCGGTCGCGTGCTCGGCGACGCCGGCGCGGAGTTGACGCTCGCGTACGTTCGCCACACGACGCAGACCGAGCGCGCCCGCGAGGAGCTCGAGGAGCACGAGGCCGAGGCGCTGCTCGCCCGCGGTGCCCGCTGGCTCGGCGATACCGACGTGCGCCAGCGCGTCGTGGTCAGCGCCTCCACCGGCGATGGCCTGAAGTGGCTGGCCGAGCAGGAGCAGGCCGACGTCGTCGTGTTCGGCTCCGACTACCGCACCGCGGCCGGCCACGTCGCGCCGCAGCACTCGACCCAAACGTTGCTCGAGGGCAGCACCGCCGCCGTGGCGATCGCGCCCGGCAATTACCGCACCGACCGCCGGCCCCAGATTCACCGTATCGGCGTGCTCGCCTTCGGCGACGACGCCGTGCGGCAGACCGCCGAGGAGCTCGCCGAGCGCATTGACGCCACCGTCTCGGACACCGAGCGCGACGTCGATCTGCTGATCGTCGGCTCCCGTCCAGAGGCCAGGCCGGGTCAGGTGATGGTCTCCGCGCAGGCGGAGAACGCGATCGAGAACGCCACGTCTCCGGTGCTCGTGCTCGCGCGCTCGGTGCCGCTGCGCTTCGCCGTTCCCGCCGCCGTCTGACCGGTCGGCGCCGCCCCGCGGCTGACTGTGATCATGCGGTGGCCGGGTTTCCGGTCACCGCAGATATCGTGCTCAGCCCGATGCGAACGCTCGTCCTCTCAGACCTCCACCTCGGGGCCCGGCTCGCGCACGACGTCCTGCGCCGACCCGAGGCGCTCGCTCGCCTGCTGGCCGCCGTCGACGACGTGCAGCGCCTCGTGCTGCTCGGAGACACGGTCGAGCTGATGGAGGGTCGCTCCCAGCAGGCGATGAGTGAGGCCGAGCCGATCCTGCGGGCTCTTGGCCGGCGCCTTGGACCGGGCCGAGAGGTGATCCTCGTCCCCGGCAACCACGATCGGCCGCTAATCAGCCCGTGGTTGCGCGAGCACGGCGCCGAGCTGACGGTATCGACGCAGCTGCCGGCCGACGCGAGCCTGGTGCTCTCCCGCGTGGTCTCGTGGCTCTCCCCCGCCCGGGTCTCTGTGCGCTATCCCGGGGTGTGGCTGTCCGACCGGGTGTGGGCAACCCACGGCCACTACCTCGACCGTCATCTGATGCCGGAGTCGGCAGTGGGAATCACGCGCGGCCTGCTCCGCGGCGCGCCCCGCCAGACCGCCGTTCCGGTCGACTACGAGCGCACCCGGCGGCCCTCGCTCGGAGGCACTGCGCGCTGGCTCCCGCGCCCACTCGCGGCGCTGCTCGACGACCTGGCCGAGCTGGTGCGCGCCTCGACGATGCCGCGCGTCTCCCGCACCCTGCTCAACCGCCGGATCTCACCGCTCACCTCGGCCCTGCTCGGGCTGCAGATGCGACGGGCCAGCATTCCCGCGCTGGCGCGCGTCGCGCAGCGACTCAGTGTCGACGCCGACTGGGTGATCTTCGGCCATGTGCACCGCCTCGGTCCGCTGCCCGGCGACGACGCCGAGCAGTGGCGTGGCCGCGGCCCCGGCGCGCCGCAGATCCTCAACACCGGGTCCTGGCTCTATGAGCCGCTGCTCGTCCATCACGCCACACCCCCGCATCCGTACTGGCCAGGCGGCGCGGTCGTGGTCGAGGACGGCCGCGAACCGCGGGCGACTGGCCTGCTCGACGAGCTGACGGCGAACCAGTTGCACTAGCTCGCGGCGGCCGGACAGGGCCGCTCGCAGCGGTCGGTCCTGGCCGCTCGCAGCCGCCGGTCCTGGCCGATCGTAGCGGCCGCCCGGCCCGCGGCTCGCTACCGTGTGGGGTGATGCCACGGCTCTGGTTTTGGACTCAGGCGGCGATCGTCGTCTTCGTGCTCGTGGGGATGGTGATCGCGATCACGCGGCTCGCCTGAGCCTCGGCGCCGCGGGCCCGGCGCCAGCTAGAGTGCCGCGGATGTTCGCCTCGATCGTCGTCGGGACCGACGGGTCCGGCACCGCCAAGACAGCGGTCCATTACGCGATCGACCTTGCCCGTGAGCTCGGCGCCCGGCTGCTGATCGTCAGCGCGTACGAACCGATCTCCAATCAGCGCCTGCGCGATGAGAAGACCGAGGTGCCGGAGGACCTGCAGTGGATGGTCAACCCGCGCGAGGACGTGCTCGGACTGCTCGAAGAGGCGCGTAAGGACGCCGCCACGGCCGGCCTCGAGGACGTCGAGATCTTCTCCCGGCAGGGGGACGCGGCCGACGCGATTCTCGACGTGGCCGAGGAGCAGCGCGCGGACCTGATCGTCGTCGGCAACCGGGGCATGACCGGGGCCAAGCGCTTCCTGCTCGGCTCGGTCCCGAACAAGGTCTCGCACCACGCGCCCTGTTCGGTGCTGATCGTCCGGACGACGTAGCTACCGCTTGGCGGCGACGAGGCGCGAGTGCGCGAGGTGCGGGGCGGGCGCGGTCGCCGCGCCGACGTCGAGAAGGCCGTAGCCGTACGTGGCGTTCGGCTTGGATCCGCCGAGGGGCTGCGCGGTGGCCTTGAGGCGAGCGAGCAGCTGATCGGGAGTGGGACGGCGGCCGAGCACGCCGCTGGCGATGACCATGGCGGCGCCGGCGGCAACCTCCGGCGAGGCCATCGAGGTGCCGTACCAACCGTTCGGGTAGCCGAACCGGCGGAGCTTTGAGGAGTCCAGGAAAGTCATCTGGAAGATGTCCGGCAGTGACCGGCCGGGATGGCAGGACGGCTCGTTGAGCGACGCATCGCCGTCCCCGCCGGGGGCGACGAGGTCCAGACGCGAGCCGTCGTTTGAGTAGTACGCCAAGCAGCGGTCGCGGGTGGTGGCGCCGACGGAGACAACCGCGGGGGCCCGCGCCGGATAGGCGACCTGCTCGGTCTGATCGTTGCCCGCCGCGGCCACCACGAGGACCCCCCGCTGATGGGCGAAACGGAGCGCCGAAAGGATGTCGGGGATGTCGGTAGGCAGGGTGTCGAGCGGGAACTCGAGACTCAGGTTGATGACCTGGGCCCCGTGGTTGACCGCGTAGCGGATCCCGCGGGCGATCGTCGGCGCATCCCCGCTGCCATCCTGCCCGAGGACCCGGACCGGCATGATCGAGGCGCCGTAGGCGAGGCCGGTCAAGCCGATGCCGTTGTTGGTCGACTCGCCGACCAGCCCTGCGACGAGGGTGCCGTGTCCGTCGCGGTCGAGCGGATAGGCGTTGCCGGCGACGAAGTCATAGGGAGAGATGAAGCGGGTGTTGCCGAAGTCGGGCGAACGCAGGAAGGAATGCCAGTTGCGGTACGCCACCCCGGTGTCGAGCACCGCGATCACGACACCGCGAGCCCCGGGGCGGTGGACGGCCTGCAGGTTGCCCCAGCCGGCCGGGGCGTTGACCCCCGCGCCGACCAGGAAGTTCCACTGCATGCGCTGCCAGCCGCCCGCCACGTCGGAGCGGCCGCGATCGTCGGGGAACCACGCCCCGGCGGCGTGGGCGACATAGTCCGGGACGGCGTAGGCCACGCCCGACTGGCCGCGTAGCCGGACGACCGCCGAGGTGACGCTCACGCCAGGCGGCAGCTGCAGCACCTGCTCGCTCACCACCGGCGCCGGGGCGGCCTGGGGCAGGCCAGCGGCGGCGGCGTCGGGCACCCGCACCCCCATGCGGCGGGCGATGCTCGCCTTCACGACCGGGTTCGGCGCCGCCGAATAGCCGACGATCACCCGCCCGGGCACGAAATCGGCTCCGTGCGCGGTCCCCGCCAGCGCTAGCGCGGCCGCGAGGGCGAGCGAAAGCGTCGTGGCCAGAGCAGCGCGCACGAGCGGGACGGGGCAAAGACGACGAAGAATGAGCATGGATTGGTGGCTGACGGATCCCCGGCCTGCCATAGCGGGCACGTCGCCAACGCTTAAGACATCATGAGATGCCAAAAAGTTTCCCTACCGAAACGTTAGCGAGTGTGTGGCGGATAGTGAGCTCGCTCTTCTTCCCGCGCGACGAATACTTCATGCGCCTCGCCGTCCGCGAAGCGACCCGAGCCCTCGAGCACGACGACGTCCCCATCGGAGCCGTGATCATCAAGGACGGCGAGGTGATCGGCTCGGGCCACAACGAGCGCGAGCTGCGCTCCGATCCCACCGCCCACGCGGAGATGATCGCCCTGCGCGACGCCGCCCGGACCCTCGGGAGCTGGCGGATCCTCGAGAGCGTCATGTACGTGACGCTCGAGCCGTGCGCCATGTGCGCCGGCGCGATCGTGCTCTCGCGCGTACCACGGATCGTCTTCGGCGCCTGGGACCCCAAGGCCGGCGCGGCCGGGAGCGTGCTCGACGTCCTCGACACGCCGCAGCTCAATCATCGCCCGCAGGTGCAGGGCGGGCTGCTGGCCGAGGATTGCGGGGATCTGTTGCGGGCGTTCTTCGCTGGGCGTCGGTAGTGGCCGGCGGGGCGGCGGCCGCTCCGGCCCGGCCCGTCGCCGTCACGGCCCGTCGTCTAACGTTTCCCGCGCCTACACCGGAGAGGTGGCAGAGCGGTTGAATGCGCCGGTCTCGAAAACCGGTATGGGCGGTTTCGTCCATCGAGGGTTCGAAT
>CAVYQU010000014.1:0-192702 GCA_963770805.1 uncultured Solirubrobacterales bacterium
TATCGCGGCTTCCGCTATGGGGCGAAGGAAAAGTGCGCAGGCACGGTGTGTCACGTCGCGTCCTTTGTGACACAGCGATCGGCGTGTGGCCCGGGCCGGGCACTTTCGCGAATGCCCGACTGATGTCGAGGCCGCCGGCGGGGGCGGGTTAGACTCTGGTTGCCTTCTCGCAATTAGTCGGAACGATCTGGCGTGATTGTGTTCGCCACGAATGGGTGATGCGTGTTGTCTGGCCCCGGCGAGGCTATAGCGGTTGTGTCGTGTCGGTGCAGGCGGCGAGCGCGTGCGGTGGTCGTCGCGTCTGGATTGCGTGGACGGGGTGGCGTCGCGATGTGGGTGCGGGTTGCCGTTTGTGCGATGGTGGGGTGCGTGGCGCTGGTGCTGTGTGTGGCGAGTGCTGAGGCGGCTGTGGCCTCGGGTTGGTCGATCCAGCGGACCCCGAACCCGGCGGGCGCGAGCTACAGTGTTCTTTCTGGTGTGTCGTGCTCGTCGCGGACGGCCTGTACGGCGGTCGGGCACTTCACCAACCGTGTCGGCGCCGGAGTGACGCTGGCGGAGCGCTGGAACGGCAGCAACTGGTCGATCCAGCGGAGCCCCAACCCTGCCTGGCGCGACGGCCAGCCTGCTCTTTGGGGTGTCGTGCGCATCGCGGACGGCATGCACCGCTGTCGGCAGCGTCACCAACCGCGCCGGTACCACTGTGCCGCTCGCGGAGCGCTGGAACGGCATTAGATGGTCGATCCAGCCAACTCCCAAGCCCACTGGAGCGAAGGGCTACGGGGTCAGCTACTTGGGTGGTGTGTCGTGCGCGTCGCCGCGGTCCTGCGCCGCGGTCGGGCACTCTGGCAATAGCGCCGGCACGGCCGGTGTGCCGCTGGCGGAGCGCTGGAACGGCATTAGATGGTCGATCCAGCAGACGCCCCAGCCTGCGCACGCGACAGTCGGCTTTCTCTCCGGGGTGTCGTGCTCGTCGCTGAGGTACTGCACCACGACCGGGTTCTTCATCAACGGCGCCGGCGTCGGCGCGACGCTCGCCGAGCGCTGGAACGGCACCAAATGGACGATCCAGCGGACCCCCAACCCCGCCGCCTGGACGTACGTCCAGCTCGTCGACGTGTCGTGCCCGTCGCAGCGGTCCTGCACCGCCGCCGGCTTTTTCAGCATTGTTACCGGCATCGAAGTGATGCTGGCGGAGGGCTGGAACGGCACCAGCTGGACGATCCAGCGGACCCTCTATCCCGCCGGCGCGACGGGCGTCCAGTTCGCTGGCGTGTCGTGCGCCTCGCCGAGCTCCTGCACCGCCGTCGGGTTCTTCGGCAACTCCGCCGGCTTCGACGTGATGCTCGTGGAGCGCTGGGACGGCACCAGCTGGACGATCCAGCCCTACCCCTACCCGGCCGGCGCGACGAGCAACTCGCTCGGGGCCGTCTCGTGCACGTCAACCACAGCGTGCACAGCGGTCGGGGGCTTCGTCAACGGCGCAGGCACCGGAGTGACGCTGGCGGAGCGATACTCATAGCTGGGTATCGGACCTCGAGCCCGGACCACGGAACAGCGGCGCGAACATCCTTTTCGCGCGCACGCGGGCGTGGCGCATGGCATCTAAGCGACACCGTTCCCGCGCGAGAGCAGTTGTCTCGGTCAAGTCCGGCACGCCGTCGGAAGGGACGACGAGGAGCAGCGCGGGGCCGATCAGCGCGGACTGCTGGTTCGCCCGGGCAATGCAGCACCGGCGCCCCGGCGTGCCGCCTTTGAGGATGAGGAGCAGTCTCGACGCCACCGACTGCTCGGCAGAGTGGTGGATCGGGCTAGTTGCGGCAGCCTCGATCGACCGGATCGGGCCGCGCGACACTGCCGGTCCGGAAACGCAGAGAAGACTCGGGCGGTTTCGCGATGAGGCGCCTGCTTGACCGGGGTGAAGCGGCAGTATGCGGCGCGCGGATTAGCGACGGCAGCGCACTGGTTACGCTCTGCTGGGCAAAGCAGAAGTCGCGGTTCAGCCGCTCGGATTCCTGCCCGATCGGCGCCGCAATGGCGCCGGCAAACGGCAGCCGAAGCCCGTCGAGTTGACCGGGGCCCTGTCTACGAGAGCAGCAGTCGCTCCCGGATTGCATCCCTGGTGAAGCATGGAACATCTATCCCCTGCTCATCGACATCGCACCGACGTCCTCGACTGGCAGCCGTCAGCGTCAGCGAATCGCCGTCATGAGCGAGGACGAGTTCAGTAGTACTGCTTGATGTAGCCGTACGCCTTGTCGACCAAGAGCTGTTCGCGGTGGAGCTTGTACTTGAGCAGCGTGCGGCGCAGGGCCTGTTTGAACGTACACGTCGAGGTTGTGCGCGACGACCTCGACACGCTCGTGATGGACGCGGACGTGCTGGAAGACCTACTCTCGGACCCGCAGCCGGACAAAGAAGGCCAAAGAGCTTGAAATCAAGCTCGTCCAGCGCATCAAAAAGCACTCGGGCGACAAGAAGTTCGTCGAGCTCGGCGAACGCCTAAGAACGACTGCGCGAACGTCACGAGCAGGGAGTGCTGCTCAGCCTCGAATACCTCAAAGAGCTCGCCGAGCTGGCCAAGGAAGTGGTCGCAGCGGAGCGCGAGGTCGTCCCCGAGGAGGAGCACGACCTCGGCAAGGCCGCCCTGACCGAGCTGTTCGAGGGCACCAGGAACGAAAACACGCCTATCATCGTCGAGCGCGTCGTCGCCGACATCGACGACATCGTCGAGAAGGTCCGCTTCCCCGAGTGGCAGCACACCGACGAAGGCGAGCGTACGCCCTTGGCCTCTCCGAATTTGTGGATCGTCGTTATGACGACCTTCCGCACGTCCTGGTCAAGGAGCTTCTGGACACGCCGGACGAGCGCTCGGTGAGACCGCACGGTCCCGAGCCGGCGTCGCAGGTCCTCGTATACCGTTGAGCGTGGGTCTTCTCGACGAGCTGCTTGGACCTGACGCCAGCGCCGTGGTTGCCGCGAAACAGCGCCTTGTCGAGGAGGGAAACGATGCCCTCGGCGGCCATCACAAAGGTGGCGTTCGCGAAATCCGCGAAGTCTTCTTCGCTTTCGAGGACTGCAGGAATCGGGTTGCTGAGTTCGACAGCGTCCTCGAGTGCGGCAAGCTGGCCCCCGACCACGCTCGGCATAGCCACTTGCAGAGATGCCTGGATGATCGGGCGCGAAAACGGTCGAACGCCGGAGCCCCGCCGTCTCTGGCAGGGCCCCAGGACATTTCGGTGACCAAACTCTGGACATCCCGTGACCTAACCCGGGACATCGCGATGACCCTCTACATCTATCCGCAGCCGGTGTTGAAGCCGCAACTCGAGCACGTGTAGCAGCTGCCCGTCCGCTGCATCATCCCCCCGCACTGCTGGCACGCGGGCCCGAGGTCGAGGCCCCGGCTCGTAGACCGCCGGGAACGACCGGCGGGGAATCGGTGAGCGCTGACGTGGCCGCCACCGAGGCGCCACCGTTGCCCTCCGCAGTGGGCGTCGCCACGCCCGCCTCGGGCTGGATCGGGCCGGCGGTGTCCCCCGCCTGGGAAACCATCGCGTCCTGAGCGGCCTTCCGGGCCCTGACCTCGGGAGTGAGGATGCCGAGCTCCTCCTGCAGGTCGACGTCGAGGAACCGCGACGCGAGCCAGCGCATGATGTAGTCGGGCATCGACTTGGCGAACGGGATCTCCGGGTTCGACGTCATGCCCTCGGGCTCGAAGCGCATGTAGCTGAACTTGCGCACCAGCGCTCTCAGTGGCACCCCGTACTGGAGCGAGATCGAGATCGCCGTGGCGAAGGAGTTCATCATCCCGGCGCAGCGTCGAGCCCTCCTTGCCGATGTCGGTGAGGAAGATCTCGCCGACCGAGCCGTCCTCGTACATCCCGGTGGTGATGTAGCCCTCATGGCCGCCGATCGAGAACTTGTGGGTGATCGACTGGCGCTCGCGCGGCATCCGGGCGCCGCTTGGGCGGAGCCTTGGCCAGCGCGTCGGCCACCGCCTCGGCGATGTCCTGCTCGCTGGCCGCCGAGGCCGGCGCGTCCTTCTGAGCGTCGGTGCGTAGCGCCTGGGCCGTCTTTGAGCCGTCGCGATAGATGGCCAGCGCCTCTATGCCGAGACGCCAGGCCTGAAGGTAGGCGTCGGCGATGTCCTCGACCGTCGCGGCCTCGGGCAGATTCACGGTTTTGGAGATGGCGCCGGGAGATGAACGGCTGGACAGCGCCCATGATCTTGATGTGACCCATGTGCGAGATCGCCCGCTCGCCGACGGCGACGTCGAACACCGGCAGATGCTTGGCGGCCAGCTCCGGAGCGCCGATGATCGTGCCGTGCTCGTTGACGTAGGCGAGGATCTGCTCGATCTGCGCCTCGTTGTAGCCGAGCGTCTGCAGAGCCAGCGGAACGGTGCGGTTGACGATCGTCATCTGACCGCCGCCGACGAGCTCCTTGAACTTGACGAGCGAGAAGTCGGGCTCGACGCCGGTGGTGTCGCAGTCCATCAGGAAGCTGATCGTCCCGGTGGGGGCCAGAACAGTGGCCTGCGCGTTGCGGTAGCCGTATTGCTCGCCGGCGGCAACGGCCTCCTCCCAACTCGTGCGAGCCGACTGCAGCAGCGCCGTGTCGACACAGGTCGAGTCGGGGATCGCGTAGGAGGCGTCACGGTGCAGTCTCATGACGGCGTTGTGGGCGTCGCGGTTCTCGGCGTAGCGATCGTACGGACCCATCTGGGCGGCGATTCGGGCTGAGCCGAGATAGGCCCGCCCGGTCATCAGCGAGGTGATCGCCGCCGCCGTGCCGCGCCCCGCGTCGGAGTCGTAGGGCACACCATCGGCCATCAGGAACGCGCCGAGATTCGCGTAGCCGAGTCCGAGCTGACGGAAGGCGCGCGCGTTCTGGGCGATCTGCTCGGTCGGATAGCTCGAGGGCGAGACGATGATCTCCTGAGCGAGGAACACGATGTCGACAGCGTGCTCGAAGGATTGGACATCGAACGTCCCGTCGGCCCGGCGGAACTTCATCAGGTTGAGCGAGGCGAGGTTGCAGGCCGAGTCGTCGACGTGCATGTACTCGCTGCACGGGTTCGACGCATTGATCCGGCCGGAGTTCGGGCAGGTGTGCCACTGGTTGATGGTGGTGTCGTACTGGACGCCGGGATCGGCACAGCGCCAGGCGGCCTCGGCGATCTCCTGCATCAACTCGCGCGCGGGGATCGGCTCGTCAACCGGCTCGCTGGTGGTCCGTGAGAGCAGGTTCCAGTCCTCGTCGTTCTCGACCGCCCGCATGAAGGCGTCGTTGACGCGCACCGAGTTGTTGGCGTTTTGGTACTGGATCGAGTGGAAGCCATCGCCGTCGATCGACATGTCGAACCCGGCGTCTCGCAGCGCGGCGGCCTTGTCCTCCTCCTTGGCCTTGCACCAGATGAACTCGCGGATATCGGGATGGTCGACGTCGAGCACCACCATCTTGGCGGCCCGGCGCGTGCCACCGCGGGGACTTGATCGATCCGGCCCACGCGTCGGCTCCTCGCATGAAGGACACCGGCCCAGACGCGGTGCCGCCGCGAGTTAATGGCTCGCGCGAGCCCCGGATGCGTAAAGGTTGATCCCCGAGCCCGAACCACCGCGGAAGATGATTCCTTCCTTGGTGTTCCAGTCGAGGAATTCGTCTCCATGCTGTCCTCAACCGAGAGGATGAAGCAGGCGCTGGCCTGCGTCTTCGGGTCGCCGACGGGGTAATGATTCCGACGTTGAACCACACCGGGGAATTGAAAGCCGCCATCTGGTGCAGCAGGATGTGCTGGTCAGCTCGGCCTCGAAGGTGTCGGCATCCTCACTGGTGGCGAAGTAGCCCCGCTCGCGACCCCAGCTGGCGATCGTGCCGGCGACGCGGCCGATCATCTGCTTGACCGAGCGCTCCCGGGCGGGCGAGCCGAACTGGCCGCGGAAGTACTTCTGCGCGACGATGTTGGTGGCGTTCTGGGACCAACTCTTGGGGAACTCGACCTCGGGCTGCTCAAACGAGATCTTGTCGCCGTGGCCGATGCGCGCATCCCGCAGCTCCCACTCCACTCCATCGAACGGGCGCTCTCCCGGGATCGTGAAGAAACGACGGACCGAGAGGCCTTCACCTGCCCGAAAATCAGGGGTGAGTTGGGTTTGCGGGGTGTGCTCCATACCGACCTGCTCCTCTCGTTTTTCCGCTCGTTCCGCTGCTTTTCCCCAACTCTGCGGTGGCTGAGGGGATAACAGCAAATCCTCGCGCACCGACCGGACGGAACGACTTCGTGGAGAGGTCCCCGCCGCCCGGAAAACGAGGCCCCGAGACTCCCCATATTTTAGCGGCTGGGCGGGTCGCCGCCCGGCTTCTGACCGGCTTACGGCCGGGTGTGTTCCCGCGCCGCGAGCAGCTCCTGCTCGAGCCGGCCGACCATCTCCTCCGCGTCGGCCCTCGCTGCCTCAGCGGTGGCCAGCTGCTCGATCAGCTGCTTCTGGAGGGCTTCTCGCCGAACCGTCTCGGCCCGGACCACCTCCGCGAGTCCGTCGGCGCGCGTCTGAGCCTCCTCGACCTCGGCGGCCATCGTCCCGGCCAGGCTGCGCGCCTCGGCCAGCTGCGCGTCGGTGGCGAGGAGACGCTCCCGCAACTCCGCAAGCTCGTCCTCAGATGGACTGCGCTGGCTGGCACGTCGCGGCGCCGGAAGCTCGAGCACGGAGCCGTCATCGAGCTGCAGGGAGAAGACCGGCTCTTCCTCCGTCACGGTGACGGGGGCCCAGAACACCGCGCTCAGCGTGCCGTCCGTTCCGGCGGGCGCAGGCATCGCGGCCAGCCACCGCTCTCGCACTCCGCGGCGGACGATCAGGCCCACCGGTCGTGCCGCCGGGGCTTGCGCATTGATGCGCCCGCGCAGGACCAGCAACGCAACGTCGGCCCCGGTCTCTAGCAGCCGAAAGCTCTCCAGTTCGATGAACGACGAGGCGTTGGTCACGGTCCGGGCGATTCTAGGTCGGTTAATGTCCCGCGTCATGGCGTGCTCCCCACCGACCGACCCGCAGCGATGAAGCTGCTCGTCACCGGTGGCGCGGGATACATCGGCTCGATCGTCACGCGCCAGCTGATTGGGGCCGGCCACGACGTGGTGGTGCTGGACAACCTCGAGCGCGGGCATCCGGCGGCGGTGGCTCCCGAAGCGCGGCTTGTACTGGTCGACCTCAGCGATGCCGAGGGCGTGAGCCAGGCGGTCGGCGAGGGGTTCGACGCCGTGCTGCATTTCGCGGCGCTGGCGTTGGTCGGCGAATCGGTCAGCAACCCCGAGCGCTATTACCGCACGAACGTCGGGGGCACCCTCAACCTGCTCGAGGCGATGATCGAGGCGGGCGTCCCGCGACTGGTGTTCTCCTCCACCTGCGCGGTGTACGGCCAGCCCGACCAGGTGCCGATCTCGGAGGCCGCGCCGCCACGGCCGCAGAACGCCTACGGCGCCTCGAAGCTGGCCGTCGACCACATGATCGGGGACTTCTGCGTCGGCCACGGGCTCGGCGCGGTCAGCCTGCGCTATTTCAACGTCGCCGGCGCCAGCGCGGGTGTGGGTGAGGACCATGATCCTGAGACCCACCTGATCCCCAACATCCTGCGCACGGCGCTGGGAATCAACCCCGCGGTTCAGATCTTCGGCACCGACTACCCGACCCCGGACGGAACCGCAGTGCGAGACTACATCCACATCGAGGACCTCTCGACTGCTCATCTGCTCGCGCTCGACGGCGCTCGTCCGGGCGAGCACCGGATCTTCAACCTCGGTAACGGCAACGGTTTCTCGGTCCGGGAGGTGATCGCAGCGGCCGAACAGGTCACCGGCTCCGCGATCGCGGTCGAGGAGGCACCACGCCGCCCGGGGGATCCGCCGATGCTCGTCGCGGCGGCAGCGAAGATCCGCACCGAGCTCGGCTGGGAGCCACGCAAGCCGGAGCTGGTCGCGATGGTCGCCGACGCGTGGGCGTTCGCGCAGGCGCGGCCGAACGGCTACTCAGAGTAGGTCGGACAGACCGTTGAGGGCGAGGTCGAGCACCTGCTCGGGCGGAAGGCTCGCGTCGAGGAGCCGAAAGCGGGAGGGGTCCGCGTCGGCGAGCTCCCGATACGCGGAGGCCACCCGGTCGTAGAACGCATCTTGCTCTCGCTCGAGGCGATCTGGAGCTTTCCCGCGCCCGCGCGCACGCGCGCGACCTATGGCTGGATCGACCCACAGCAGGAGCGTCCGGTCGGGGAGCAGACCGCCGGTGGCGAAGGCGTTGATCTCCCTCACCCGCTCGATCCCGAGCTGTCGGCCGCCGCCCTGATAGGCCAGCGAGGAGTCGACGAAGCGATCGAGCAGCACCCAGGAACCGCGCTCGAGGTGCGGCAGCAGCGCTTCTTCGACGAGCTGGGCGCGTGCCGCGGCGTAGAGGAGCGCCTCCGCCCGGGCACCGACGATCAGGTCCGGATCTTTGACCAATTCTCGGATTCGTTCCGCGGCGCGTACGCCTCCCGGCTCGCGCAGCAACTCCACCTCGACCTCGCGTGAGGAGAGCGATCGGTGCAGAGCGGTGGCCAGAGTCGTCTTGCCGGCGCCGTCGATTCCCTCGATCGTGATCAGTCGTCCGCGGGCCATGGAGGTCGGATCCGACACTATCGGGGCTAGGATCGAAGCACCGTGCTGCCTGTACTCGACCGCCATCCTCATGCGCGCGCCGTGCTCGGGCCGGCACTCGGCCCCGGCGGCCAGCCGTCGCACGCTTATCTCTTCCACGGCCCGGGCGGCGCCGGCAAGCGCGCGGTGGCCCGGGCAGTGGCCTCTGAGCTGTTGGCGCACGGATCTGCGGACGCCGCGGGCGCGCGGGCTCGGGTGCAGTCGGGTGCCCATCCGGACCTGACCTGGGTCTCGCCCAGCGGCGCGCACGAGATCCTGGTCAGCGACATCGCCGAGCCGGTGATCGCCGCGGCAAGCAAGACCCCGTTTGAGTCGAACCGCCGGATCTTCGTCATCGAACGGGTGGACGAGCTCGGAGACGAGGCGGCAAACCGGATGCTCAAAACGCTCGAGGAGCCGGCTGAGTTCGTTCATCTGATCCTCCTGACTGACAGGATCGCGGATGTGCTGCCGACGATTCGCTCGCGGTGCCAGCTGGTCCGCTTCGATGCGCCGCCGGTGGCAGAGGTGGCGGCCGACATCGAGGCTCTCGGGGTGCCGTCCGAGACCGCCGACGCGTGCGCCCGGCTGTCCCTTGGCGATGCCGGTCGTGCTCGCGAGCTTGCCGGCGCGGACGGGGCGGACCTCCGTGTCGCCGCCGAGCGGCTCGCGCAGGCAGTGATCGCCGGCGAGGTGAGCGCGCACAAGCCGTGGGTGCAGCTGCTGGCCGCGGTCCGGACGCGGGGGGAGGCGACGAGCGCCGAGCTTGAGGGGCGAAAAGTCGCGGACCTCGAGTTCTATCCGCGCAAGGAGCGCAAACGGGTGGAGACCGAGTGGGCTGACCGGATCCGCCGAGTGCGGCGCCGGGTGGAGACCGGCGCCCTCGACCTCGGCCTCCAGCTGGTCGCGCTGTGGTTCGCCGATCTCGCCTACCTGGCCTGGGAGGCCCCGGACCTGGTCCGCCACGCCGACCGGATCAATGAGCTCGCCGCGACCGACCGGGTCGATTCGCAGAAGCTGCGGGCGGCGATCGAGCTGGTAGAGGAGACCAGGCAGCGCTTTCAGCTCAACGTGACCGAGGAGCTTGCCTGCGAGGCCCTGGCCTACCGTCTGGAGCGGGTGCTGGGCTCGTGAGCGACTCGCCTCGCGTCTACCTTCGCGCGCCGACTCGCGCCGATCAGACCGAGTTCATCGCCCTGATGCGCGCCAGCCGCGCCTTTCATCGGCCGTGGGCCAGCGCGCCGACCGACCATGAGCGCTTCTCGGCCTATCTCGCCGATGCGCGCCGGGCCGACTTCGAGGCGATGCTCGTATGCCGGTTCGACGACCGAGCCATCGTCGGGTTCTTCAACCTCTCGCAGATCGCCCGGGGGTCGTTGGAAAGCGCCTACCTCGGTTACGCCGTGGGTCAGCCCTTCGCGGGGCAGGGATACATGCGAGCGGGGATCGAGCTCGTGCTTCGCCGAGCCTTCGGGACGCTCCGGCTTCATCGCATCGAGGCGAACATCCAGCCCGGCAACCGCGCATCGATCGCCCTGGCCCAGGGAGCCGGCTTCCGGCGCGAGGGATTCTCGCCGCGATACCTGAAGATCGGCGGTCGCTGGCGCGATCACGAGCGTTGGGCGATGCTCGCCGAGGACTGGCAGGTGCGGCAGTCCGCCCGCGAGCTCGACGTCGTCCGACCGCTCACCGACGGTCGCTGACCCGCCGATAAACTCAGGCGCGCTGCATCGCCGACGTAGCTCAGCTGGTAGAGCACTTCACTCGTAATGAAGGGGTCCGGGGTTCGAGTCCCCGCGTCGGCTCTGGGGATTGGGACGATTGAGTACGCCCGGGGGTAACGCTGGGGGTAACACCGCGGACGACCGCGGAACGGCACCCCGTACCGTTACAAAGGGCCAAGACCCCCGGGCTGACCACCCCCGGCGCGCGTGTTCGCCGCCTCCGCGGGCGGCTCGGACTCGAGCAAGATCCGAAGGTGCGCGACCTGATCGAGGCGCAGCTTCGCGCGTTCGACCTCTCGAAGCCAGGCTGGCGGGAGATCCCTGGCGCCAATGAAGTGTGGGGCACAGGTGGTGCAGGTGTTCGCCATCGGGGCGGCCGGCAGCTGCGCGGGGCGAGAGTGTCGCGTGATGCTTCAGGCGAGGCCCGGGAGCGCGGGCGTCTGATCTCGGACGGGCGGAGGCCCGGATCAATGGGAGCCGAATGGGAATGACACAAGCCAGGCGCGAGCATGGTCAAGATCGTTTGTGCCGAGGCAGTCGGGGTTGAACCCTTTGGCCAGCCCGAGGCTGTGCCCGTAGAGTTGACCGAGAATTGTCGACAAGGGTGCGATCAGGAGTTCGTCGACGCTCCCGGGGATTTCGATCACCTCGTCGGCCACGTTCCGCGCTCGGTCGTCGTCTTCGAATATCACTCCGATTGCTGGAGATCCGGCGGCCCGGGCCGTCTTCAGGCAGGTCACCGTTCGATCGTACGAGGGGCCCGCGACTGCGAAGGCGAGCGTGGGCCGCTCAGGCCGCAGCAGCGAGATCGCCATGTGGTGGTAATCGCCGGGCGTGTACGCGCGGCAGGGGGTTGAGGACTCCTCCTCGATCTTGAGCCCAGCCTCGAGAGCGCTGAACCAGTTCGGACCCCCGCCCACGATCAGGAGCGCGTTTTGAGTCGCATAGCGCTCCGCGAGCGCGGTGAGGGCTGCGTCCGACCCGGAGATCATCCGGTCCGCGATGTCGGGGATCTCCGTGAGCTGCCGCTCGAGCGTTGCAACGTCGGCGTCGTGCCGCGGACATTCCTTGGCCCACGCGAACGCGAGCAGGTAGGTCAGCATGAGCCGAGTTGGGATCACCGAAACGTCCGGCCCGGTCTTCTGCGGCGCGGGGAAGACGATGGTCTCGTCGACCTCCCCCTCGAGCGGCGAGTCCGGTGTGTTGGTGATCGCGAGCGTCTCCATGCCGAGCTCGCGAGCGTGTCGAGCGGCTTCGACGACCTCGAAGCTTCCGCCGGTCGCCGATTGTGCGACGAGCAAGCTTTGCGGGATGCTCGCCCTGAAGTAGTTACGAAACTCCCACGACTCGATGGCCTGGGCGTCGATTCCATCGACCATCTGGCCGAGGACGAACGCCGCGAGCACGGATGTGTAGTACGCCGATCCAGCGCCGGTGAAGATCACATGCTCGATCCCGCGCCTCAAGTAGGACTCGACCAGCCCGCCGACCCGGTCCCGCAGCCCGAGAGCTCCTCGCAGCAGCTCGGGCTCGTCACGAATGTCCTCTATGAGGTGATACGGCGGTGAGAAACGGGGGTCCGCTTCCGAGCCGCGGATGTGCATCCATAGAGGGGCGCGACGAAGCTCCTCCTCGAGCCACAGTGGCATCGGATCCTCGGGAGTGGGCAGATCAGCTTCCGGATGCCTGTCCAGCAGACGTTGCGCCCATGCAGGCAACGGGGTCTGGTCACGCGGCGATGGAGTTCCCATGACGATCCTTCCTTTTAGTCGTGTCTGAGGTCGGCCCTTCGCCGGATCGCACGTCTGGGCGCTCCCCACCCGGGGGCTCGCCCAGAGGGCCGCACCGATGGCGCCTGCGAACCCATCGAGCGCGACACCGGCGATCGCGCAGTATGGGACGACGTGAAGCTGCTGCGATAGGCGTTCGATACGGCTTCTGAGGTTGGCCGAGAGCGTGCGCAAACCCTCCTCCACGACGATGAGCTCACGGCACCTGATGTTGTCACGGCAGCGGCAGAAGGAGACGCCGCCGCACTTGATGCGCTCAGGCGCGCCAGCTCAGCGCTGGGTATCGCGCTGGCAACCCGCCTGCAAGCTTCTCTCCCCCGAGACTCGCTCGAGACCTCCTTCGACGTCAGAGCGACTATCTCGACCGGCTCGCCCGGCGCCGATGATCCCGGCGAGCGCCGGGCTACGAATCACGACATGGACCGAACGCCAGCAGATCGCCGGTTCCACCCGGAACCACGCGGAAGCGGAAGTGCAGGCTCCGCTTGGTGCCTACACCGCGGCGGGCGTTTGCTGGACCCGCGCAGCGATGCGGAGCACGCTCTGCTAAAGCTCTAAGGGTGACGAGGATCGCTGTGACAGGTGGCTGCGGCAAGGCTGGTCGCGCAGTCGTCCGGGACCTGCTCGAACACGGGCACGATGTCCTCAACATCGACCGCCTGCCGTTGACGAATTCGCTTGCGCCGGAGAGTCTGGCGCCATACCTGCCGGCTGACGTGACCGATTTCGGTCAGACGCTGGAGGCGCTGAGCGGAGGCGAGACGTTGCCGGGCATCGAGGCGGTTGTGCACCTGGCGGCGATCCCCTCGCCTGTTCATGCAACGCCGGATCAGGTCTTTCGAACCAACATTACGAGCACCCATACGGTCTTCTCGGCGGCGGCTCGCCTGGGTCTGCGGCGCGTCGTCTGGGCATCGAGTGAGACGACACTCGGTCTGCCGTTCGAGCGGCCGCCCGATTACGCGCCAGTCGACGAAGCGCATGTGTATCCGCAGTCCAGCTACGCGCTCTCGAAGGTACTCGGGGAGGAGATGGCGCGACAATTCAGTCGCTGGAGCGGCATGCCGATCATCGGCCTGCGGTTCTCCAACATCATGGTTCGTGAGGATTACGAGAAGTTTCCGACGTTCTGGGACGATCCGCACCTGCGCAAGTGGAATCTGTGGGGCTACGTTGACGAGAGCCATGTCACCCAGAGCGTCCGACTCGCCCTGGGAGCGGATAACGGCGGAGCTGACAACTTCATCATCGCCGCTGCGGACACCGTAATGAAGCGACCGAGCCGAGATCTGATGGCGGAGGTGTTTCCTGGCGTCCCAATTGCCGAGAAGATAGAGGGAACGGACACGCTGCTCGACATCACAAAAGCCAAGAGCGTGCTCGGCTACTCGCCCGAGTTCACTTGGCGAACGCTGCTCTGACCGCGCTGGCGCCGTCGTCACCCGACGCGCTACGACAAGTTACGCCTCTCGCGAACACAACTGAGCGGGAAAGTCGCGTCACTTGCGCTTCCGCGTGATCTCGACACTCTCCGATCAAGGACGGTCGCGTTGATGCCGTCCTCTGGACGGTTCGCTGGGAGGATCATGAGGGTCACAGCGGGCGCGGGAGTCCCGCCCAGGCAACACCCTCACCGCGAACGTCGCAGACGACAATGGCGCCTACGGGATCGAAGCGGTTCCGGGGGCGATCGATGGGGGTCAGAACCGGGGGACGTGGAAACCGAACCGGGCTGCGGACGGAGTCAGCCATTACAACGTGTATCGCACCGACCAGTGGTTCCAGGGGCCGTGGGCCAGTCCGACCGGGACGACGCTCACGAACGACTCGTACGTCGTCAACGGGACGCGCTACTGCTATCAGATCACCGCCAGCAACGCGGTCGGGGAGAGCGTGAAGATCGCGCCGGTGTGCGCGACGCCCACCGGGCCGCGGGCGCCCGTAGCCGCGATCCCCACCGGTTTGACGGCGACCCCAGGGACGGATCGGTGGCGCTGAGCTGGCAGTCGAACCCGGCTGGGGACGCGGTGAGGCACTACAACGTGTACCGCACCGATCAGACCGTCCAGGGCCCGTGGGCGACCCCGACGGCCACCTTGTCCTCGGACAACTCAAACGTGGTGAACGGACGGCAGTACTGCTACGTGATCAGCGCGAGCAGCACGTCGGGGGAGAGCGCGACGTCGGCGCCGGTCTGCGCGAAGCCGACGGGGCCCCCGGCGCCAGTACCATCCTCGCCAACGGGGCTGAGGGTGGCGGCCGGGAACGGAACGGTGATCCTGACCTGGCGGCCGAACCTGGCCAGCGACAGGGTCACGTACTTCACACCAGACCGGTCCGGGGTCCAGCGATGCCTCCACGACCGTGAACGGCAGCGCGTACGTCGATGTGCTCGTGGTCAACGGCAGCCCGTACTGCTACCAGGTGTCCGCCACCAACGGCAGCGGCGAGGGTCCGAGAACGAGCCCGGTGTGCGCCACACCGACCCACCCTGCGCCGCCCAAAGTCACCCCGCCACACCTGACAAGCGTGCAGATTGCCCACGCGCTTCGCGCGGCACGGTCAGGCCCGGGACTGATCGCTCGCGGCAGCGCCGGGGTGGCGGTGACCTACCGCCTCTCCAAGGCGGCGACCGTCACGTTCCGCGTCGAGCGCCAGCAAACCATTCACGGCCGCACGCGCTGGACGATGCTCAAGGGAACCCTGTCATGGACCTCCCCGGCGGGGAACGTCCGATTGCGATTCACCGGACGCCTGGCCGGCAAGAGGCTGCTGCCCGGCCGCTACCGCCTGGTGCTCACCGCCCGTGACCGCACCGGTCACACCAGCCAGACCATCCGATCAAGCACCTTCACGATCAAACACTGACCGACCTGATTTGTCGCCATAGCCGTCGTGAGTTATGTATCAGTAGTTATGCCTGATGCATTAGCCCGGTCCGTCGTATTACGTTCGTTTGCGTCGTCTGAGACTGTGCTTGGCTTGCTCGTGTTTGAAGGGGGCGGTGATGATGGGTGGACAGAACCGATCGGGTGGCCCTGCTACCAAGCTTCTGCTGGTTGCAGCGCTAGCGGCGCTAATCGCCGGAACAGCGATTTCTGGGGCCTCGGCGTGGCCTGCTTCGGCTCATCACAAGGGGTCGATGATTGATCTGGGCACGCTGGGGGGACCGCCGTTCGTAAGCACCGGTATTGCGATCAACGATAGGGGTCAGGTGGTGGGCGGCTCGAACGCCAGTCCACCGGACACGCCGTGGTGCTATGCCGCGTTCCGATGGACATCGTCGGGTGGAACGCAGAAGATTGGCTACTGCGACACGGTCGCGTTCAGCAGTTCAGCAACTGCGATCAACGACCGAGGCGAGGTGACGGTGACCGAGGTATTTGAGGCTGAGCGCGGCGCGCAGGTGTGGAGCCCAGCGGGTGGCCTGCAGAATCTGTTCTTGTTTCCGGCCTGGTGGGCGTCGGCCGCGAACGCGATCAACGCGGGGGGGCAAGTGACCGGGTACGTGTCGACGACGCCGACCGTTACTCATGCGTGGTTGTGGAGCACGCCGTCGGGTGCCATGCAGGATCTGGGCACGCTCGGCGGAGATAGCGCGCGCGGCGTGGCGATCAACGATCGCGGCGAGGTCACCGGCTACTCCTCGCTCGGTGGCGGGGGCAGCACCGTGCATGCGTTCCTGTGGACCAGATCCGGTGGCATGCAGGATCTCGGCACCCTGGGCGGGACGAACAGCTTCGGGGTGGCGATCAACGCGCAGGGCGAGGTGATTGGGTATTCCGATATGGCCAGTGGCGCCACGCACGCGTTTCTGTGGAGACCGCACCGTGGCATGCAGGATCTCGGCACGCTCGGCGGGATCAACAGCACGGCGACCGCGATCAACGGCCGGGGTCAGATCACGGGATCCGCCGACACCAAGCGCGGCGCCACGCACGCGTTCCTGTGGCCCGCACACCGAGGCATGCGGGACCTGGGCACGCTCGGGGGAACCAACAGCAAAGCGACCGCGATCAACGCGTGGGGTCAGGTCACGGGATCTGCCGACACGACCAGCGGCGCCACGCATGCGTTCCTGTGGCCCGCGTTCCGCGGCATGCAGGATCTGGGCACGCTCGGCGGAACCAACAGCGGCGGAGCGGCGATCAACGCGCGCGGGCAGATCACCGGAGATGCCGACACGACGAGCGGCGCCAGCCACGCGTTCCTGTGGAACCCGTAGATCTGCCGCCCAGGGAAGCCGCTCCAGTTGTGGCCCGCTCACGGCACGGGGTAGATCGTCTTCGGTCCTTCCCGCGCCTGCCCCGGGCGGCGGCGAGTGCTGCCGAGGAGCGGATCAGCTATCACGCTCTCCCTCTTTGCGGAGGACCACGCACGCGCTCGCGGCGCCGACACGCGCCAACGAGCGGATCGTTCACATCGATACAAGCAGGCTGGCCGCTTTCCCGGTCCTGGAGCGCGAGCTGCCGCCGCACCTTCGCGGGATGGGCCTTGGGAAGTGATGGCATGAGCGCCTGCCGTCGACCTGTTTCCTGAGCCGGCACGAGGCCCACCACGTCGCTGCGCTGTGCCTGGCCTGCCACCGCTCTGGGCTCGGATCGACTGGCCGGCGCCGGGACGCGGAGCAGGCGCGGTTCCTGGCGCAATACCTCGGGCTTGACCACGTCGACTGGCTGTACGTCGTCTACAAGGCCGCACGGCTTCGCCGCCGCCGCTACCGGGAACTTGTCGTGCTGATCGCCGGCGAGCTCGAGTGCGTCGAGGCGCTCTTTCACCACGAAACTGATCGCACTGACGAAACAGCTCGGCGCAGCACCCTAGCCGCTCGGGGGAGAACACGATGCAGCACCTGACTCTGAAAGCGGCCACCACAACCACCACCGATCAGGGCGTGTTGGTCAAGGCGCTACGCGCATGGGTCCCGACGGACAGACTGATCCCGCTTGCCTGGAATCACTCCGGCAATCCTGAGGACATCATCGGCCACATCAATCCGACCTCAGTCAAGGCCGTCGGGAACCAGGTCATCGTCGACGGGTGGGTCGACCAGTCCACCCCGCGTGGTGGCGCCGCCTGGCGCGTCATCAAGAGCGGCGTGGCCGGTTTCTCGTTCGGCAACCTGATCATCAACGCGGTCAAGCGCGCCGATGGCGTCCGCGAAATCCGGGCGCCTGATGTGTTTGCGATCTCTGCGACTCCGACTCGATCAACCCCGGTACGCGGGTGGTGTCTTGGAAGTCCGCCAGCCGACACCGATCGGTCTGGGACATCCCGGCGAGGCGGTCGAAGCGGTGCCCGGCGCCGAGCTGCAACGCAAAGCCGCCGAGATTGAAACGCGAGTTCATGCCGCTCTCCATCTGGATCTTCAATGCCTGAGAAGCAACTCAAACACGAGCAAGGCGAGCGAGACCAGCGCGTTCCGGCGAGACCGGCGAAGACCAGCAAAATGAAAGCGGTCAGCACAGATTCGGGGCGACACCACGATCCGGCCTCACCCGTGGTGCCGCCCCGTCAAGCCTGCGCCCCTTCAACGAGGCAGGTTCGCAAGCACGGCCCGAGGTTGCGCGCCCAACATCGGCAAATTGCGGAGTATTTGCCCCGTTGATGCCCATCCGCGCGAGTCATCATTCCGCGCTGCATCGCGCGATGGGACAGGCCAGAGATATATCTGCCCCGATCCTCCTCCGAACCGCCGCAGGCGCCCAGGCCAAGCTCACAGGGCCATCTGGGGCCGGGGAGGGAAACGGCCTATGACACCGTAGTAGCGTGGGGACCGCAGGGCAACAGATCACACGCACCCCCATGCCCGCGTGAACTCGTGACGAATACTGACCTCATCAGGGCGCTGCACGACGGTCTGGCCAGCGATTATGATGGTCCGAGAGGGACCTTGGCTTGCTGGCCCTCGCCGACGGCGCAGGCGGGTGACCTCGACGAGGGGACGCCGTCCCTGTGGTACGGGAGCGCGGCAACACGCATCGCGCTCGGTCGTCTCGTTGGGCTCATTGACATTCCAGATCAGGCGTCAACACTGTCCGCGCATGCCGCCAACGCGGCACGAGCCAGGTGGGGTCGTGGCTAGGTTGATTGGCCGTCCGGGCGAGAGCGAGGTCGACGCGGTGATCTCCTCGCTGCTGGCGAAGCCGGCGCCGCCGTCCTCCGGGACCAACTGCTGTCCGGTGAGGTCGAGCCGACCGGCGCCGAGTTGGCCGACATCGAGACTCGGGCTCGTAGGCGCAGCGAATCCTCTCCCAGCGTGGGCGGCTGGCCGAGCCGATCCGCAGCACGCAAGACGACCTACATCTGCTCGTCGCGGCCCTTGACGCTGAGCTTGGCGTTACGGTGCAGCTTCATCCGGTGTCCTGACCAAGAAGAAGCTCCGCCGCCTGGAGATCACCGCTGGCGCCAAGAAGAACACCAAGCGGCAGCCGGAGTGTGGTCGACCAACCTGGCGATCCGTCAGGCCGAACGCGAACTCGCCGAACAAGCGGAGGCCTCCTACAAGCGGATGGTCACAGACCAGCAAGCCGGAGCTCCGGCGCGGAAAGTGGGCGCGAGCGTGACACCGGAGCGCGCATCAATACGTCACTCAACAGAGGACTAGCCGCGCGGCGGACCACAAGCTCCTGACGTCTGCACTTCGCTTCGTCAGTCACCCGCGCCCATACACAACCTAACCCGTGACCGCAACGCCGACAAGCCCGGCGAGAATCCCGCCTGCCCAAATATCAGCGAAATCCGCGCAGTTCACGACCGATGTCGACCGAACCGAGCTCACAAGAGGCGATCTGCCGCCCTCAGCCAACCCTCCCCGACCGACTGAACCCTCGAAGAAGTGCTCACCAAAGGGTTGACTTTCTTACTGATCGATCGATCGGAGCGGTAGCGCGGTTGGCGTGTGGTCGCGTCGTTCTAGCGTTCGTCGAAGAGGACGCCCATTAGTACTGCCACCATTGACAAACTTGATATCAATGTGATATCAATTTGGTAGGTGATCGGATGGCCGACACCACAGCCCAAGGGAGGCATCCCGATGAACGCAGCCAACGACAACACTGCTCGAAAAGGTCTACGCGAGTGGTGGGCAACCCCGCCGCGATCGGGCATGCAACGCCTGATCTTTCCATGGGAGTACCGCCACGTCCGCGCGTTTGGGATCGTGCGTATTGTCGGTGGCCTCGTCGGGGTCACCTTGGGCCTCGTGTGCCTCTCGTACGCCGCCTACGGATGGGCAGCCTTCTTCCTGGTTGTCGGGACGCTGAGTCTCGGGGCTGGCTACTGGGAGCTCACTATCGCTCGCTCCCAACCTCCCCGAGCCTGAGCCAGCCGGTTGGTGATTGGCTGGCATTCCTGCCGGGCCGGTCGTCGCCCGCAGGGCTCAGGTTGACGCGCGCTGAGCGTGAGCCGGTGATCGCGGTTCGCGCCCCCGATCGCTGGCTCCTCGCGCGCGGCAAGTCGGATGCTCGCGTCCGCGCTGCCGGGTGGCGCCGACCGCGTAACTACTTTCAGTCACTCAACGAGGAGGATTCATGAGTCACATCCAGCAATATCGCCAGCCCGAGGCGACTCCGGTCGGGCACTCGGGGACTCGTGTCGATATCCAGGAGCGCCCGGCCTGGTCGATCAGCGGCTGGTTCGGCGTGCTCGTCCTCGCCGCCTGTATCGCCGCCACGATTCTGCTCGTCCAGAACAAGGCCGGGGCGCTCGTGGCCGTGCCGATCGTGGTCGGAGCGCTGATCGCGTCCTCGCTGATCATGGTGCAACCCGGCCACACCAAGGTCGTGCGGTTCTTCGGGAGCTACGCCGGCACCGTACGTCGTACCGGCCTGTCGTGGATCGTGCCGCTTGCGGACCGCCGGAACCTGAGCATCCGGGTCCGCAACTTCGAGACCAACCATCTGAAGGTCAACGACGCCGACGGCAACCCGGTCGAGATCGCCGCGATCGTCGTCTGGCAGGTGGCCGACACCTCACGGGCGTCATACGCCGTCGATGACTACGTCAACTTCGTTGAGGTCCAGGCCGAGTCGGCGTTACGTCACGTCGCGACGACCCATCCCTATGACGACCCGACAGGTGAGGGCACCTCGTTGCGCGGCAACGTCGACCTCGTCGCCGCTGAGCTTGCCCAGGAGGTCGCCCAGCGCGTCACGATCGCGGGCGTGGAGATCGTCGAGGTTCGGATCAGTCATCTCGCGTACGCCCCGGAGATCGCGCAGGCGATGTTGCGCCGCCAGCAGGCGAACGCCGTCGTCGCCGCACGCTCACGGATCGTCGAGGGGTCGGTCGGGATGGTCGAGATGGCGCTCGCCCGCCTGGATGAGCACGGGATCGTCGAGCTCGATGAGGAGCGCAAAGCGGCGATGGTGAGCAACCTGCTCGTCGTGCTGTGCGCAGACCAGCCTGCGTCTCCGGTCGTCAACACCGGCACGCTCTATACGTGAGCCCCGAGCGCAAGCAACTGCTGCTGCGCATCGACCCAGCGGTCCACGACGCCCTGGCGCGGTGGGCCGCTGCCGACTTCCGCAGCCTCAACGCCCAGATCGAGATGCTCCTGCGACGCGCTCTCGATGACGCCGGCCGGATGCCCCGACAAGCCGGGCCCATGCCCAAGCGCGGTCGGCCGCCAAAACCGTAAACGGCCGACAGACGACGCCGCACTGGCAGTGCTAACCGCGCAACTTGCCCCGAGCAAGCACGCCAACATCGAAAGCGGCACCGCCGGCCACAGCGGAGCAGGTGTCTCGACTGAGGACTCAAGCGACCTGCTGCTCGCGACGAGCGAGACCGGCCGCGCCGTCGTCCGTCTAGACCCCCGACATCCGCCAATGGGCGGCTGAGAACCACGTCGAGCTGGTGTTCACCCCGACCGACGCCAGCTTCCTGAACCGGATCGAATGCCACTTCTGGGCGATCGGCGAGTTCGTCGTCAACAAGCCGACTACCCTGACTGGAACACGTTCAAGAAGGCCATGGCTGACCACATCCACTACCGCAGCGGACCACACCCCGACCAGCGGCTGCTCAAGGCCGAACGCCGTTTCTGATCGCCGCCTGACCCATGACGTTTCGGGTGCATCGTTCCTGGGAGACCCACTAGCGAGCGAAGGTAGCCGGGGGGTGTTGACCGCGTGGCCACGAGCGGGTCCTGATCAACCGATTAGCCAGATCGCCCCGTCGCGCAGCTCAACCGGGAACCTTTTCAGCGCGATGGCGCCGGTAGTCGCCTTGATGACTCCGGCCAGCGGCTTGTACGCGCCCTGTGGACCCCGCACCATCTTGCCGGTCTCGAGGTCGTAGCGTGCCCCATGCCATGGGCACTGAAGGCAACCTTCGGTCGTGACCCGCCCCCCGCCCAGCGAGGCGAAGAGGTGGCGGCAGCGATTGGACACGGCGAACGGCTTGCCCGCGCTGATGCCGACGGCGATGGCGCCATGAGGCGTTTCCTCTACGACGGTGACCTGTGAGTCGCCGAGGTCATCGACAGCTACGAGCCGGACAGCCGACCGCTCAGAGGTGCTCACGCCCCGATGATCTCACACGAGCATGGTCTCGACCGTGTTGCGTTCTGCGGATCGGCTCGTCTTGGCCGGCCGAGGCGCGGTCAGCACCCGTGCCACCCGTGGCGCCGCCCCGTGGCGCCCGCGGGCAAATGTTGGTCGCGACCTTGCTGGTCGTCTACGATGCGCACCGGCGGGGCTGCGGGGAGGATGGCGCTCGAACGCTATACGTGGAGGGTGGCATGAATCGAACACTGGTGGTACTTAGGCCGATCGTCTTCGGCGTTTTCGCGATTGGATGTCTGGCGTGCCCGACCGTGGCGTTGGCCCGGTTGCCAAGCCCGAAGACGAGACTGATCGTTCCGGGCACTTCGATCGCCGGCGTCAAGATCGGCATGAACAAGACACAGGTGTTCCACGAGTGGGGAAGCACGAGCTGCATACCGGGTCGGTGCACGTGGCAAGGTCCGGGGAACCCGTCACGCGCCGAGCGTGCGACAGTGAGCTTCTTCAAGGGCAAGGTGATCCAGATCGACATCAACGCGGCGACGAGCGGGAACAACCTGAAGTTCACGCCGGGGCAGCTCTCGAAGTGGAAGACCGGTAAGAACGTCGGCCTCGGGTCGACAAGGGCCGCGGTCAAGCGCGCGTATCCAGCCGCGAAGGCGAACAATTCGACCGGCGTGGCCGGCTGGGATCTGTTCGGAGGTCGCCATTACACGCGGTTCTCATCGTTCGGGGTCGGCGTCACGCCCAACCGGCTGCGGTACATCGAGCTGGCCTGCACCATCGCGGGGCAATGCTGAGGCCGCGCACTCGAGGGATGCCAAAAGTACTGCCAGCCACTACAGCCCGAATCCGCGCGCGCTAGATCTCCAGCGCTCCCGTCGGGGCACGCGAGAGCACAACCGCAGGGAGCAGGGGCCGCATCTCTTCTGACAGGGACCTGCCCTATATGCCGCTATCGCATCGATCGAAGACCGGCAATCGCCCTGGCCCGCGCTCAGCGCGAGGCGGGAAGCCACGGCCGGAGCGCACGCGTGTCCTCGTCCTCAGCGCACTCGGCCCAGCTTGAACGCGCCGGTCGAGTTCTCGATCGTCACCTGCACATGCGCAGTGTGTCCGGCGTTATCGCGCAGGGTGCAGGCGAACCCGCTGCCGGCGACGGACGGGACGTGCCGCGGGCAGGTGGCCGTGGCCGAGACACCCAACTGCCTGAGCCTCACCTCAATCGTGTTCTCGACCACGGTCGCGAACATCGTGGTGGACTGGTAGTGCACCTTGCCCTTGTTGTCGATCTGCGTCGCCTTGATCGGAACCGTTTCGCCGCTCTGGAGCGTGGCGGTGCAATACGTGACGATCCCTTTCCCGACCTTGACGCCGCTCGGACAATTCACCGACTGGACCGGAGCGCCCAGTCTGGTGATGTTGCTGCGGATTGTGTCTTCTTCCTTGGCGGGGTCCAAGGTGCTCGTCCCGCATCCGGCAAGGAGCACCAGGCTGAGAATCGCGAAGCGCCGCACGGCCAAGATCTTCTCCGATCAGGACGTGCGAACACAACCGGATCGCGGTCGCGTTGCTCAAGCCGAGCGACCGGGTGTGCCGGAGGTTCCGCATGGGCGCTCCTGCTCTGCTCGTCCAACCGGGAAGAGACGCGAGGGTGCGGCGAGGTGCCCGTCGTCAAGACCGTTGGTCGTCGTCCGCCGCGAGTGCGAGGGCCCCGGGTTGGTGGCAGTGATATGTTGACAATCGCCGACACGGGTGGGAAGGTGCATCTGGGGAGTCAACGTGAGGATCGGTTCCTGTGGCCATCACGGCTGAAGAGATCGAGCGCGAGAAGAAGGCGCTTCCGTTCGGCTGGGGCCGGTTCGGCAAGGCCTATGACCAGCTGGCCGAGATCTCCGAGCCGGATGAGTCGCTCCTTGTAGCGGGGGTGGCGCTCAACCCCGAGTACCACCAGGGTGGTCGCTTCGTGCCGGGAACGGTGGCAAGCGCGGTCTCAGAGCTTCGGAAGACCACGAACGTCCTAGTCGCCTGCACGAATCGGCGGCTGATCATGATCAGCACCGGAGTGACCGGAGGAGTTCGTGATCACGCGTCGATCCCCTACGAGGGGATGGAGATCGTCGAACGGGCGAGGCGATATTTCGTGATCAGCGTGCCGGAGGGCCGGGTCAAGATCCGAGGCATGGCCAAGCAGCAGCAGCCTCGGTTCCTCGAGGTGCTGGAGGCCCAGGTGCGCCCCGCCACCGAGGCAGCATCATGAGGCGGGCGGCCGCTGCCATTGCGGCCGGGCAATGATCCGCTGGAGGTCGGGAAGGTACGCCTCCTTGGCGTGGTCGATGAACGCTAGGTCGAGCGAGCCGGCGGCGAACCTCGGGCCGAAGAGGGAAGGCGCCGCTGCATACGCAAGCGGCGCGAGCTAGGGCTGGCGAAGCGGCGAGCTCTGCGTGCGCTACGCGTGATCTGGAGCAGCCTGGGCGAGGAACGGTGGTGCTGTCCGGGATGGCCGGCGGGTAACCGCGGGGAGGATCCTGCCGCGATCTCCGCGGTCGACGCTCGTGGACACCGGTAGCCCGGAGGGAGAGGCATCGCTGTTTCCGCGTCGCCGCTAGGAGCCGCGGCCAGGTGGCGACAGCTCAGAGAGGTGGCCGGCAGCGTCCGTGACGTACAGATCGGTGGCAGGCCAGCCAGCGCCGCCGAACCGGGCTGATGTGGGGTGCGTGAGCCCCGTCGCGATGGCGCACGAAGAGTGGGTGCGCGGGTCGAGGCGGTAGATCTTGCCGCTGCCGAATCCGGCGATGTAGAGATTCCCGGATGTGTCGAGCGTCATGTCATCGGGCGCGACCCCAGCGCCGAGGCGACCGACGAGCTGCACCCGGCGGGGGTTCGCGATCAACACGCGATCCACTTCCCCGTCGCTGCTGAACGTGCGGTCGGTGTACAGCCAGCGCCCGGATGGATCTACCGCGAGTCCGTTCGTGTCATCGAGCCGAGCCCATTCGATTTCGGGATGGCGTCGATCGAGGGCGGGCACACGAGTGAGCCCTGTCCCCGACCCGACATCGCGGCTGACGACGCCGTCGCCGTTGCGAAGGAACACGAGCGCGTTGGGCATCGTCAGACCGCGTGCCCACGCGGAGTGCTTGCCGGTTCGTAGGTCAAGACGCTCGATCGTCCCGTTCGGCGCCACGGGCACGGTATCGCCAGTCGTGAAGTACAAGTAGCGGCCACGCCTGCGCTCTCCCCCGGGGGCGAAAATTGACCTCAGCACGGTCGATAGATGACCGCTTCTGGACAGCCGCAGGATGCGTCCTTTCGTCAGCGCCGAGATCGTGATCGCTCCGCGTCCGTCGAATTCCAGGTCCTCGAGCCAGCCCTGTCCGCGGACAAGGGTGCGCACATGCCAAGACCTGCACGCTCCGCTGATCCGCGGCGCGGATGCTCTCGCCGGCAGGTCCCGCGCTGGCGACCTTCCCCCGACCGCCACGCTGGGCAACACCAGCACCACCATCATCGCCACGACACCGACAAGCCTCCCGCGCGAGCGCAACGAACAGATTCTCTCGCTCCGTGGCATTGGCATAGCATCGCAAACGATCACCACAGCCACCACGGATCTGCGGGCGCTGTTCCCAACCGCACTCCGCAGCGAGGAGCGCGACGCGCCCAGGGCACTGTCCCACCAGCCGGGTTCAGCGCTCGCCGAGAACGGACTCGGCGGGCCCGTCTGCGCTTCGGCCGAGGCGAGCATCCTCGTCGTCTGACTGCCTTGGACGAGGAGGTGTGACGGTCGCTCGAAGCGCGGCGGCGTTCAGCGGGGAACGGGTGTGTTCCCTCTCCGCGGCGACGCGTTCGTGCCGCTGAGCCGAGAGAAAGGACGGTCCAATCGCCCTGGAAGCCCATGAGGTGCTGGCGTCCGGGATGGGTACATGTGAAGTCCGAACCGAGAACCAGGTCGCGGACAATGCTGGAGGCAAGGATCTCAGATGCCCCTGCGAGCGCGCAGACGCGCGCGCCGACATGGAGCGCCGGGCCCGCGACCTCGTTCCGATGTCGTTCGAGCTCTCCGGTGTGGAGGCCGGCGCGGATCTCGAGGCCAAGGTCGGGTACCTGGTCGCGGATCGCGCGGGCGGAACGGATCGCGCTGCTCGGGTTTGCGAAGGTCGCGATGAACCCATCCCCTGTCGTGTTCACCTCCGTGCCGCCGTGGTGCCGTAACTCGCGTCGGACCAGCGCGTCGTGGCAGTCTCGCAGTTCGAGCCAGGCGCGGTCGCCGAGTCGCTCGGCGGTGGTCGTGGAGCCGACGATGTCGGTGTAGAGCACGGTGGCGAGCACCCGGTTGGGATTGGGAGCCGGCGCGCGGCGCCGTCCGGTGATGAACTGCTCGACTTCGGCCAGCAGTGGAGCGTCGTCACCGATCGCCGCAGACGCCTGCTCCTCGCGCATAGCACAGCCTGCGGGTGCATCCGCCAACAAGGCGGTTCGACTTGGCCCAGCGCGCCTCGGAGCGAAGCACAAGAAAGCGATTTCAGCGTGTTCGCCAGGTGAGGTATGTGGGGTCCTGCGCGACACTGAGGCGGATGGTGCTCCCGAGCTGGTGCGCCGGACGCAGGTGGCCAAACATGTCGAGGACCGTCGCCGAGCTGGGAAGTCGCAACTGCACCGTGATGGTTTGCCCCGGCGTGCCCGGTTCCACGGCGGCGAACGGGTTGCTGCTCGACGGCGGCTGCTCGTTCGCGTACCAAAGCGCAAGCACGTGACGGCCGTGGGGACCTGAGAACTCCAACCCGTAACCCTCGCCGACCCCCCGGCGCCCTCGCGGTAGATGCAGTGCCCTCGACCGGTCCGCCAGGAAGCGCCAGCCCTGTCCACCGAGTTCCCGGTGCAGCACGACCAGCGCTTGATACGCCGGCTTCGGTGTGCCGCTGACCCGGAAGAAGCCGAAGTGCGCTTCCTGGTTGCGTCCACCCGAGTCGGGCGCGTCGCCCCACGTGTACCACGTCAGTAGCGGCACGCCGCGCGCCCAGGAAAGCAGCTCTAGCCGCGCCGAGTAGCTCGCCTGTCGCCGCTCGGTCACGCCGTTGCCGCGGAAATTCGTCGGCCAGCCGACCTCGGTGTTCCACAAAGGCGTGCGCCCGACTCCGTAGCGGCGCAGGACCGCACGCAGCTGATCGACAGCGCCGATCACCGAGCCACGGTCACCGACCTGCGCCTCGGGCGAGGTGAACGGGTACGGGTACGGGTGATACGCGACCGCGTCAAAGCAGGGTCGCACGGCCGCACCGCCCACCTGCAGCACCTCCGCGAGGAACTTCGCGCCGCCGGTGCCAACGAGGCCGCCCAGCGGGGGAAAGAACAGGCCGCCGAACGCCACCGGAACACCAGGATCGACCTTCTTCAGTGCATTGCGGGCGGTGCACAGCAGCTGCCCATAGGCTGCCGGGTTCTCCTTCGGCTCCCAGAAGCGCCAGCCGCCGTTCTCCTCGTTCCAGATCTCCCACCCGATCACGCCCGAGCGGTAGCGGCGGGCGACATCCGACGCGAACCGGGCAAACGTCCGCGGGTTATCGGGCGGGTAGTACTGCGGATCGCCAACGCCGAACGGGCCAGAGGGCTTCTGCCCGTGCACGTACGCCTGCCACCCGGCGCGAGAGTAGTTCGGATTCCCGTAGGCAAGGATGCCGAGAACCTGCAGACCCGCCCTGCGGATCGCGCGCACCTCGCGGTCCTGCTGCCGCCAGTCGTACCGATGAAGCGGCTGGCCGATCCGCTCAATCGCCGCCCAGCGAAAATCCAAACGGATCACCCGAACACCCATCGCCCGCAGCCTCCGATACGACCCGACCAATTGAGCCTCGGTCCGGCCCCGAACGAAATTCCCAGAGAACGCAAGCAACGGCGCCGAACCACCCCTTGCGACGTCCACGCCCGCCCCCGCTGCACCCTGCGCCGCCAACTGCAGCACCATGAACGCCGCCAATGTCACAACACCGAGCCTACGCACGAACAACACAGTAGCTCCAAGCAACCAGCGCCGTAGCCCTGATCCACCCGGGTGGCTGCGGATGCGGTAGGTTCGACTGATGGTTGATCCAGGAGACGTGAGATGAACACCACCGCTGCGATCGCGAGCCTTCCGCTTGTTCCTAATGCCGAGGAGCTCTCGATCCGCGAATCGGTGCGAGGCATCTGCGCGGCGTTTGGCGACGGCTACGCGCGTGAGAGATACGTGCGTGGCGAGCCTCCGGCCGAGATCTGGAATGCGCTCGCGGAGAAGGGCTTCGTCGGTGCGAACATCCCGCAGGTGTGGGGTGGTGGCGGTCTCGGGATGCGCGGGCTCGCGGTGGTCGGTGAAGAGGTTGCCGCCGCGGGCGTCCCGACGTTGATGTTGGTCGTGTCCTCGGCGATCGCCGGGTCAATCCTCGCGCGGCACGGTAGCGACGAGCAGAACGAGCGCTGGTTGCGCGGGATCGCCGCCGGAACCACCAAGCTGGCGTTCGCGATCACTGAGCCCGACGCGGGTAGCAATTCGCACAACCTGCGCACGGAGGTGCGCCGCGATGGCGATCGTTACTTGCTCACGGGCCAGAAGGTGTTCATCTCCGCGGTCGAGGATGCCGATGCCGTGCTCGTCATTGCGCGGTTCCGCGACGCTGGCGGGACGCTCGGCCTGCCATGCCTGTGCATTGTCGACGTCGACACGCCGGGCTTCAGCCGCGACGCGATTCCGATGCCCTACATCGGCCCGGACAAGCAGTGGCAGCTGTATTTCGAGGACGTCGCGCTCGAACCCGAGCGTCTGATCGGCGGTGAGACCGGCGGACTGACCGCGGTCTTCGATGGCCTTAATCCCGAGCGAATCATCGCCGCGGCGATCGGGGTCGGGACCGGCCGGCGGGCGCTCGAGAAAGCATGCGCCTACGCCCGCGAGCGCGACGTCTGGGGAGTCCCGATCGGTGCACACCAGGGCATCGCGCATCCGCTTGCCAAGGCGAAGATTGAGCTCGAGCTCGCCCACTTGATGACGGAGAAGGCGGCGGCACTGTTCGACGCCGGCGCGCCCGGCGCCGGGGAAGCGTCGAACATGGCCAAGTACGCAGCCGCGGAGGCCGCCATCCACTGTGTCGACCAGGCGATTCAGACCCACGGCGGCAACGGCCTAACGCTCGAGTACGGCGTCTCGGACATGTGGTGGCCTGTCCGAGTCATGCGCGTCGCGCCGGTCAGTGCTGAGATGATCCTCAACTACGTCGCGCAGCACTCGCTCGGGCTGCCAAGGTCGTATTGAGATGAAGGCTGACGCGGGCGGATATCGCTCGACGGTGATTGAGGCTGGTGAGAGCGCGGTCTGGGCCGAACGCGAGGGCTATGACGGTTGGTGGGCGGCGGAGACGCAGGTCGATCCGTTCGTTGCGTGCGCGGTCGTCGTCGCGTTGGCGCGCAATCCGATGACGGTCGCGTTGCAGGCGAATGATCTGCAGGTTCTGTCCGGGGGGCGCTTCGTGCTGGGCCTCGGCTCGCAGATCAGGCCCCATATCACCAGGCGCTACTCGATGGATTCGCATAGAGTGCGCGCACGATGCGGGCGGTAGTCATCACCGAGCACGGAGGACCCGAGGTCCTTCAGGTCCAGGAGCGGCCCGACCCGCCGGTGGGTCCGGGTGAGGTTCGAATCGCGGTCAAGGCAGCGGGAATTAACTTTGCCGACACGCTGGCCCGAACCGGTCTGTACCCGGACTCGCCGAAGGTGCCGTGCGTTGTCGGCTACGAGGTGGCGGGCGAGGTCGAGTCGGTGGGAGACGGGGTCGAGTTGGTTAAGCCGGGCGATCGGGTACTCGCAGGCACGCGCTTCAACGGCCAGGCCGAGCTGGTCACAGTGCGCGAGAACATGGTCTACGAGCTGCCGCAGCAGCTTTCCTTCGAGGAGGGTGCCGCCTTCCCGGTCAACTACGCGACCGCCCAGGCGGGTCTGGTCGTGATGGGAGGCGTGAAGCAGGGCGAGCGGGTCCTGATCCACGCTGCGGCTGGCGGGGTAGGGATCTCGGCAACGCAGATCGCCAAGCGGATCGGCGCCGAGGTGTTCGGCACCGCGTCGGCCTCTAAGCACGACGCGATCCGCGAGCAGGGAGTCGACCATGCGATCGACTACCGCAGCCAGGACTTCGCCGAGGAGGTGCGCCGGATCACCGGCGGCGAGGGGATCGACGTGGCCTTCGACGCCCTTGGCCCATCGAGCTTCCGCAAGGATTACCAGTTGCTCCGCCAAGGGGGGCGGCTGATCATGTACGGGGCTTCGGAGGTGCAGACCGGCGAGAGGCGCAGCGTCCCGACCGCGCTGCGGACCCTGGCCAAGAGCCCATTCTCGTCGATGCCGTGGTGGAAGGGGCTAGGGGTGATGAACGAGAACAAGGGCGTCTTCGGCCTCAACATGCTCTCTTGGTGGGACGCCGAGGGAAGCCTCGACCGGGTGATTGAGCCGTTGATGCCGGCGCTCCGAAAGGGAGAGCTGAAGCCAGTCGTCGCCGAGGCCTTCCCGTTCGACCGGGCGCCCGACGCCCACCGCTTCATCGCCGAGCGGCGCAACATCGGCAAGGTCGTCCTGGTCCCCTGAGAGCGCCCAGGAGCTGGGCGGGCCGGGTCGGGCGCGACCCGGCGCGAGGATTCTGGGTACGTGTCGTCGACGCGGTGCTGCGCCGCCCAGCACTGTCCGCGACTCTCAGCGCCGCCCTAATGATCGCTCCCGCGGTACCGGCGCTGTTGCTTCGCAGGAGCAAGCCGAGCGATACCGCGCTCGCCTCACAGAAACTTCCCGCGATTGCGGCGCTGAATCGGCTAGCTAGCCGGGACCCAGGAGGTGGTCCTAGCCTTTCGGTTAGCGTCCTGACCAGGCGCTGAGCGCATCTCCCTGCCCTCGCGGTGAGTCTTGAGCAGTGGCACCTTGCACGTCGCGAAACAGGCAGGGATGCTTCGACGGTGAACCGCCCAGCCACGGTACGCAGCCCCGCGTCTTGGCATGGCGGGGGAGGAACAGGCGCGGTTGTCGTCGGCGGTGACTATCAAGGCCTCGGGATCGCTCGTAGCCTTGGGCGGCGTGGCATCGACGTCGTCGTCATCGATGACGAGCGATCGATCAGTCGACACTCTCGGTACGTCGCAAAGACCGTCAAGGTGTGTGATCTACGCAGCGAGGAGGCGACGGTCGAGGCTCTCCTGGCGGTTGGGAGACGGTACGGACTCGACGGCTGGGTCGTCTACCCGACGCGGGAGGAGACGGTTGCTGCACTGTCCCGGCATCGCGATCGGCTTGTCGGGCAATATAGGATCCCAACGCGTGCTTGGGAGGTCGTCAAATGGGCGTGGGACAAGCGCGCGACGTATCGTCTGGCGGACGAGCTGGGGATCCCAACCCCACGCACGTGGCTTGTCTCGAGCTGTGAGGATCTTGGGTTGGTCGACGGCGACCCGCCGTTCGTGATCAAGCCTGCGATCAAGGAGCGCTTCGTCTACGCGACCAGATGCAAAGCCTGGCGGGCGGATACGCGAGCGGAGCTTGTGCGTCGGTTTCGTGAGGCGGCTGCGTTGGTCGGGCCCGGAGAGGTCATGGTTCAAGACCTGATCCCTGGCTCTGGAATGAGCCAGCTCGCTTACTGCGCGTTCTTCAAGAACGGCCGCGCGCGAGCGAGCATGGTAGTGCGCCGGCTACGCCAGCATCCTCCGGAGTTTGGGCGCGCCAGCACATTCGTTGAGACGGTCGAGGATTCCGCTGTGGAAGACCTGTCGCTGCGATTCCTGCAGACGATCGACTACTACGGACTGGTGGAGCTGGAATACAAGTACGATCGTCGGGACGGCGTCACGAAGCTACTCGACGTCAACGCGCGTACGTGGGGGTACCACAGCCTCGGCGCTCGGGCCGGGGTGGACTTTCCGTATCTTCTCTACGCGGACCAACTGGCGTTGCCGGCACGCGAAGGCATCTGCGCCGTCCCCGGTGTGTCATGGATCCGGCTCGCGACGGATTTGCCGACCGCCGCCGTCGAGCTCGCGCACCACCGTCTGGATTGGCGCGCATACGTTGGCTCGCTGCGCAGCTCGAACGTCGAATCGGTGTTTGCCGGTGACGATCCCCTGCCCGGTCTGGCCGAGCTCGCTCTGCTCCCATACCTTGCCGCTAAGCGGGGGTTTTAGCCAATGCGGCCGGCCGCGTCACTCAGTCAGCTAGATCTGATGGGCTCACGGATCGGGCTGCGCGGGCGGCCGGCGCCCGTATCCGCTGTGTGCGCCTGCACAACGAACATCAATGACGCGTGGAGAGACTGGTGACCGACCTGGAGGCTGCAGTTGTTGGTGCCGGACCGCACGGCCTGTCGGCAGCCGTCCATCTGCGTCGCGCAGGCGTGCACGCTCAGGTCTTCGGCGAGCCAATGTCCTTCTGGCGAGCGATGCCGGAGGGCATGAAGTTGCGCTCGAACCTCCGGGCGACGAACATGGTCGAGCCCGCAGGACCGCTCTCGCTTGAGGCATACACCGCCGACACCGGCCGGCAGGTCGATCGCCCGGTACCGTTGGCGGAATTCGTCGACTATGGCTTGTGGGTTCAACGAAGCGTGGTACCCGACGTGGACGACCGCATCGTCGCTCGCATCGACCGTCACCGCGTCGGCTTTCAGCTCGAACTCGACGACGGCGATCGCGTCTCGGCGCGACGTGTGGTCGTGGCGGCCGGAATCGCCCCGTTTGCGCATATTCCCTCGCGGTTCCGCGACCTCCCACCGGCGCTCCTATCGCACTCGGGCCGCCACTCCAACCTGGCGAGCTTCGCGGGTCGACGCCTCGCGATAGTCGGGGGCGGGCAGAGCGCGATGGAATGCGCTGCCCTCGCGCGAGAGCGTGGCGCGGATGTCGAGGTGCTCGTGCGCAGTCCCGGGGTCGTATACCTGCATGCCCGAGCGCCGATCCATTACATGGGCCCAGTCGGATCGATCGTGTACGCGCCGACTGATGTCGGGCCGCTCTGGTATAGCCGGTTGGTAGCCGTACCTGCCCTCTTCCGTCGACTCCCGCGTAAGTCGCAAACGCGGATCGCGTACCGGTCGATTCGTCCTGCCTGCGCGCATTTTGTGAGGGTCCGACTCAATGCCGTCACCGTGACCGTCAATACTGAGGTGGAATCGGCCGAACCCCGCGGAGACGGCCTGCAGCTCAGCCTCTCTGACGGCACAAAGCGCAATGTGGATCACTTGATGTTCGGCACCGGTTACCGGGTCGACGTCGCCCGTTATACGTTCCTGAGTAGCGAGATTCTCAGCGCTCTGCGCCGGGTTGACGGCTATCCGATGTTGCGCCGCGGACTCGAAACGTCAGTGCCCGGCCTGCACATCGTCGGCGCGCCCGCAGCCTGGAGCTTCGGTCCGATCTTGCGCTTCGTGTCGGGAGGCTGGTACGCGGGTCAGGCGGTGACCCGGGCAATCGTGAAGTCGCCGTCGCGGCGGGCGTCGGGCAAGCCCAGCCTTGATTCCTCAGCGGCACCCGCGGCTCATCGTCCGGCCTGAGCGCCCACAGGTAGAGCTTGAGGAGTCAGAGGTGCTCCTCGAGCTTCTCGGCGAGCCGTCGAACCGCTGGCTCCGAAAGGTTGGTCGCGAAATAGCCTGGAAGCTCAACCGTCTCGAGCTCGGCGACGAGGTCGGCCCATCCGAGGTCCGGATCGCGCTCGAGGCCCCAGGGAAGCTTCCCCGCGCGGAGCAACACGACTCGCCCAGAATACGGGCTCGGCTGGTAGGTGTCGAATGCCTCTTGGAAGCTCCGTCTCGCCCGCTGAGCGAACGGCTCCGTTGCACCACTGAAGACCTTCACCCTAAATTCACCGAGAATCCGCCGGACTCTCTCCGTTACATAAGTGACCTTCCCGTCGAGATCGCTCCGCATCAGGGTTCTGACGTGAAAGGCGAGGATCCGCAGCCGATGCATGGTCCTAAAGCCGGACTCCGGTACGGTCGGGCGAAGCCGCGCGCCGCCCGGCGGATAGGCATCCACTAGCGCAAGCAAAGGCACGTGTTCGCCCTGCGCACGTAGTTGCTGGGCGAGCTCATAGGCAAGCACGCCGCCCAGACACTCCCCGACGATCAAATACGGCCCATCCGGGTGAATCGCGCGTATCTCGCGAGCGTAACGGTCCGCCATCGCCTCAAAACTCCGGTACGGGACCTCCGTCTCGTCGCACGGGACGGCCTGTAGGCCCTGGATCGGCTGACCTGGAGCCAGGTACGGGAGAAGGTTACGGAAGAGGCGGACGTGGCCGGACTGCGCGTGCACGCAGAACAGGGGCGGCTTGAGGCCTTCGGATCGAATCGCGACCAGCGCGGTATCCGCTGGCTCCGACACAAGCGCGAGAGCTCTCACAGCGACGCGCTGACGCGCGCTGCAGCGGCGACCCCAGTCGCCACCAATATCCAGCCAGCCATCTCCGTGCTGTGCTTGAGGATCCCTTTCACTTGGTACGGCCACGTGTTGCCCCCATAGCCGAGCGCTGTCACGATCTTTGGGCCGACCAGGTGCACGAGGAATGAGAACGCGAGCAGGATGAGAGCTCCGCGGACGATTGCGCGCGCGGGGGCCGGATCATCGGAGGTCAACTGCCAGAGCAGGATGAACACGACCGCCACGGGTGGCAGCAACAGCACGCCTCCGTAGGACGTGAATATCCGGACGGCAAGGAGCGCACTCACCAGTGCGCTCAGCAGCACCCACAGCCCACGCCGACGCGAACCGATACTGCGCACGGCGATTGCGCCCGCGGCAGCGCCTTGGGCGACGAGGCTCGCGATTCCAAAGATGCTGGCGTGAACGTTCGAGTCCAGGGCCGCGATACGCAGTCCGTACACGCCGAAATCGATCGACTGGGTCGCCATCTGGGCAACGACCGCAGCGGCGGTGAACAGCACCCCACCCAAGACGATGTGATCTCGGCTTACGACGCGAAGTCGCGCTCGTAACTCAGGCGCCCATAGCTGACGCTCGATGAACGCGATCATGGACTCAAGCGTCGCAAACCAGCCGCACTTTGAAAACCGTCCGAAAGGTCAGTTGCCGTCGATCAGGATTGGCTTGGATACTGCCAACGCGTAACGTGCGAGACCGAAGTGATGACGCCAGAAATAGACCGGGTCGACTCCCGCATCGCCCGACTGCCTCCCAGGCTTCGCTGGGCTGCGGGAGCCGCTCGCCTCACCTTACGTGAGCCCGCTGACGGGCTCGATCGAGTACGCGTTCGCGCAATGAGACTGATAGCCAGGGGTAGCCCCACCGGGCACGAGTACGCGGCGGACTCGGAATGGCACCGTCGACTCCACGAGCAGCTCGGGCTACCTTGGCCGTGCGCCGTGACTAACGAGTTCGAGATGCTCTGGCCGACGATCGCGGAGTCGGTGCGGGTGCGAGGTTTGGCACTCGGCCGCGGCGCCTATGGCGGTTGGGACGACGCCGACCCGGCGCTGGCACGGGCGGTGTGGTGCCTGACGACCCAGCTCGGGCCGCACAACATCGTCGAGACGGGTGTTGCGCGCGGAATCACCTCGCGGGTGGTCCTGGAGGCCTTGGAGCGCGCCGGCACCGGGCATCTCTGGAGTATCGACCTTCCAGCTCCAGATCCGACGCTGCACAGCGAGATCGGGATCGCGGTGCCGGATAACCTCCGCGCGCGATGGACCTACGTGGCCGGAACGAGTCGGCGGCGTCTTCCTCAGCTGCTCGAGAAGGTCGGACCGATCGATCTGTTTGTCCACGACAGCAGCCACACGGAGCGCAACCTCCGCTTCGAGCTCGGGCAGGCATGGGGCGCGTTGCGAGACGGCGGAGCAATCGTCGCCGACGATATCCATCAGAGTCCTGCATTTGCCTCGTTCGTACGCGCGCTTCCAGCGCAGGCGTCGTTCGTCGCCGAAGCGGACGACACGCGCGCGCTGGTTGGGATCGCACTGAAGCGGTCCGAGATCCAGGCCTAAGCGACCGTCGGCAAGTGCGGTAGGACGTTCATGCCGCAATCGCGGTCCTGCGCGGCCACGTCACGGCCGCGTCGCGGTCGATGAACATCCGCTGCCACAGTTCAAGCAGAAGCACGCTCAGGAGCTGCTGGTCGAGCTTGATCCCGCGAGCGCCGGCGCACTCGATCAGACATTTCAGGCCACGTGGCTGAAACTGCCGCCGCGCCAGAGTCCGCTCATCCAGCAGGATCTCGCGAACGAATTCACGATGGTCCCTCAGCCATGGTCCAACCGACGACCGAAAGAATCCCTGCTTGCGCTTGGCCAGTACGTGCTCCGTGACGAGTCCCTTGCTCGCTCGACGCAGCAGTTCCTTCCGACGCAGCAGCCAGATCCTCCGATGGTCGGGCAGAGACAGACAAAATGAGACGAGGTCAGGAGCGGCAAACGGAACGCGGACCTCCAGTGACGTCGCCATCGACATCTTGTCGAAGTACAGGAAGAGCTCGTCCGCAAGGGCGAGGCGAGTATCGAGATACAACGTTTCCGTCAGGAGCGACAGATCCCGGTCGGGAACATGCTGCGTAATCACGTCGCAAATCTCCGACTCCGCGACCGGGACCCGGAACTCGGGCTCGAGGAGCGTCTCTCGCTGAGAACTCGGTAGCACGCGACTCATGGCCAGCAGCCGGTCTGCGGGATCATCGGTGATGAGCGCTCGCACGCCCCGTGCAGCGGTGGAGTCAGGGGGAAGCATGTGGGTGGCGGTCCCGAGTGCCGCACGGACCCGAGATGGCAGCCGGCGCAGCAGTTCAGAGCCGTACGCCACCTGGTGCTTGCGATAACCACCGAGGATCTCGTCGGCGGCCTGTCCCGACAGCGCCACCGTCACCGATTGGCGCGCAAGCCTACTGATCATTAGAAAACCGAAGGCAGACAAGTCAGCCACTGGCTCCTCCAGGTGCCACAGCACATCGTCGAGCAGCTCGGGTTGCTCCTGCGACTCGGTGAGCAGCTCGTGATGGTCCGTTCCCAACGCGTTCGCAACGTGCCGGGCGTCCGCCAGCTCGTTGGAGTGTGGATGGTTGGAGAAGCCGATTGAGAACGTCTTCACCGGTTGATCGCTCATCTCAGTCATCAGCGCGGTGATCAGGCTTGAATCAAGCCCCCCGCTCAGCATCACGCCCAACGGCACGTCGCTGACCAGCTGACTGCGCACCGCTCTGCGGAGCAGCGCCAGCAGCTCCTCCTGATCATCCTTCCAGCGGCGACGGCGACGGCCGGGAGCGCCGAGCTCCGGGAGCCAGTAGGGCTCGTCGGCGATGATCTCCCCATCCTGCCAGACGATCGTCGTCGCGGGCGGCAGCTTGCGAACCCCGGCAAACAGCGTGCGGGGTCCAGGTACATACCCGTACGCGAGAAGCAGCTCAGCCCCAAGCGCATCCAGCGAGGGAGAAAGGATGCCTCCCGCGATCAGGCACTTGATCTCGGACGCGAAGGCAAGGCCGTGCGGGGTCTCGGCAGCGTACAGCGGCTTGACGCCCATCCGATCGCGTGACAGGACCAGACGGCGACGTGACCGATCCCAGAGGGCGATTCCGAATATTCCGTCCAAATGCTCGACAAATCGCGGCCCGTGCTCCTCGTAGAGGTGGACGATCGTCTCCGTGTCACCCCGCGTGGACAGGCGGTGGCGACGCGAGAGCTGCGCTCTCAGCTCCCGGAAGTTGTAGATCTCACCGTTGAAGACCGTCCAGACGGTCCGATCCTCGTTGGAGATTGGCTGTGCACCGGTCTCGAGGTCGAGAATGCTGAGCCGGCGCATTCCCAGCGCAATGCCAGGTTCGATCAGCTGGCCGCCGTCGTCGGGGCCCCGGTGGCTCATGATGTCGCACATCACCTGGAGCGTCACGGGCTCCAGCGGCAGGGCCCGCGGATCACGCGAAGCGAATCCGCAGATCCCACACATGGGCGTCTCGCGTGCTCATCCGTCGGGTAATCATGGCCGTCGCACGGACAATGGTGAACGGCACACCACCGAAACTCGATCTTCGGATGGGATCAACTCGACCTTCGGCAGGTGAACTGCTGCCGCTCCCGCGCGGCCGCACGAACAGGTGTCATGCTGCCGGGAGGACCGACCGCATCTGATGCCCATGCACCCGTCGCCTGCCGAAAGCAGGAGCGCGCGACCGACCGTCGGATTCGTGGTGCGCGCCCACCTAGCGCCGAGCGAGACCTTTGTGCACAACCAGCGAGTTGCGCTGCGACGACATCGCCCGGTCGTCCTCGCCCACCACCGGCGTCCCGAAGCCGATGCTCCGCTGGGAGAGGGTGCGATCGCCGGAGAGCTGCTCCCACGGCCGCTGGCTCGTCTCGACGCGCTGACGTACCGGGCGGGGCGCGTGCCGCTGCGCCAGGGCGTGACCGCGCTTGCGCGTTACGCGCGCGAGCAGGATGTCCGGCTACTGCACTTCCACTATCTGACGGACGCCCGGTTTCTGCTCGGGCTGCAGAAGCGGACCGGCTTGCCTTCCATCGTTTCCGGCTACGGATACGACGTCAACTCGTTTCCCTACGCGGCGCGGGGCCTGGGGCTCCGGTATCTGCGACCGATCCTTGACCGCCTCGACATCTTTCTCGCCATGAGCGAGGACATGCGGCGTGACATGGTGGCGATTGGCTGCCCAGAAGCTAAGGTGCGGGTGCACTACCACGGGTCAGATACACGGCGATTCCGGTGGACGGAGCGGGTGTACCAGCGGGACGCTCCGCTCAGCATACTCATCTGCGCGCGCCTGGTCGAGGGGAAGGGGCACGAGCTCTTGCTTGAGGCCCTGCGTCGCATCGATACACGACGCAAGCACGACTTCAGTGTCACGTTCGTCGGCGATGGCTCACTGCGGGCGCGGCTCAGCGCCATCGTTGAGAGGTACGGTTGGCAGTCCCGAGTGAGCATCGTGGGCCATGTCCCGTACGCGAGCGACGCGCTCGTGAAGCATTACCGCGAGGCCGATCTGTTCGCTCATCCGAGCATTCCGGTCGGCATCGCCAAAGAGGGCATACCGGGGACGATCGTCGAGGCGATGGCCTCTGGCATTCCGGTCGTTGCCACGCGGCATGGCGGCATCCCGGAAGTCATCGAGGACGGTCGTGACGGCCTACTGGTCGACGAGCACGACGTGTCCGGTTTGGCCGACGCGCTGGACAGTCTACTCACGAATGCAGCCCTTCGTCGACGGCTCGGCGAAGCAGCCGCTCACCGTGCAGCCGCTGTGCTCGACCTGCGTGCACGCACCGCGGAACTCGAGCGCATCTACGACGAGCTGACCTGAGCCATCGCAGAAACGTGGACTCCCCGATATGACAGCCCGGCCTCCCCAAACGAGGAGAAGTGAGGTTCGCAGCACACCGTCGGCGGTAAGGTTCTTCTCCTCTTCTGAGAGCCATCGGAGCAGCAAAGAACGAGAGGGGCATGCCGACCAAATCGGTTCTGATCACGGGCGCCGCCGGCTTCATCGGCTCGCATCTAGCTGAGCGGTGCCTCAGTCTCGGCTGGCGGGTGACTGCCGTCGACTCGTTCACCAACTATTACGCGGCGGCGCTCAAGCGCCAGAACGTGGCCGATGTTGCGGGTCACCCTGACTGCACTCTCATTGAGGGCGATCTCCTCCAACTGGATTTGCGCCGACTCTTAGATGACATATCGGTCGTCTTTCACCTCGCCGGGCAGCCCGGCGTTCGGCCGAGCTGGGACGAATTTCGGCGGTACACCGTGTTGAACGTGAATGTGACCCAGCGTCTGCTGCGTGCGGCGGCAGGCGCTTCGCTAGAGCGGCTCGTGTTGGCTTCCACCTCGTCGGTCTATGGCGATGCCGAGGTCCTACCGACCTCCGAAGATCTGGTTCCTCGCCCAGTGTCTCCATACGGCGTGACCAAAGTGGCCGCAGAACATCTCGCGCGAATCTACTGGCGCGTCTTTGGCGTGCCCGCGGTGTGCCTCCGGTATTTCACCGTGTACGGCCCGCGACAGCGGCCCGACATGGCTTTCAACCGGCTCATCGCGTGTGCCCTCTCTGGAGAGCCGTTCGAGGTCTTCGGTGACGGCAACCAGACCCGCGACTTCACGTTTGTCGGTGATGCCGTCAACGGTACGGTCGCCGCGGCGCGGTATGGCGTTCCAGGTGCCGTATACAACATCGGTGGCGGGTCACAGCGATCGCTCAACAGCGTGTTCGAAACGCTCAGCGAGTTGCTGGCCGGACCGCTCGAGCTCAAGTACTGCCACCAACAACTGGGCGACGCCCGCAACACCGGGGCCGACATCCGCCGCGCGCGACGCGATCTGGGCTTTGAGCCGTCGGTGGCCTTTCAGGCCGGCTTGAGAGCCCAGCTTGACTGGCAGCACGCCACGGCGGCAGGCCCGCAACCCCTTCTGTCACACAGTTGAGCGCAGATCCTGCCGAAACTCAAAATGGCACTGCGTACCCCGGATCGGGCTCGGACGGGGCTGACAGCGCAGGGGTGCTGTCGCGACGCCGGCGAGGCCGCCGGCACCACGACGTCGTGTTCTACATGCCCTGGATTGGCTCAATGCTCACGACAAAGGGATCGCTGCACCCCGGCGGGGCAGAGACTCAGGTCCTCGTGCTCGCACAGGCTCTCGTTCGCCGCGGCTTGCGAGTAGCGGTCATCGCATTCGAAAGCTCAGCAGCGCTGCCGGCTCAAGTGGAAGGCGTCGAGATTGTCGCGCGCCCGGCTTACAGGAAGCCGCGCCGCGTTAGAGAACGAATCATCGAGGTCTGTTGGATCTGGCGCTCGCTATGGCGAGCGCCCTCGCCTACGATCGTGTATCGCACCGCCGGGTTTGAACTCGGCTTGATCGCTATATATGCGCGGCTAGCGCGCCGGCGCCTCGTGTTCGCGACCGCCAGCCTCGCCGACTTCGAGTATCAGAAGCACGAAAGGCGTCGTCTCCACGTGTTGCTCTACGACCTCGGAGCGCGTCTCGCCGATGCAATCGTCGTTCAGACCGAGGAGCAGGTCAGGCTTTGCCAGGCGACGGTGGGTCGTACGCCGACCCTGATCAAGAGCATCTCGGAGCTCGCCGCTCCGAGCGACCGGTCCCCGATCGCATTCCTGTGGGTTGGTCGCCTGGTCGGCTACAAGCGTCCGCTTGAGTACATCGCTCTCGCGCGGGCGTGTCCAGAGGCGAGGTTCTGGATGGTAGGCGTTCCCCCACCAACGGCTAACGAGGAGGACCGCGTCGTCGCCGAGGAGGTTGCCCAGCAAGCGCATGACATCACAAACCTCCAGCTCCTGCGACCGCGGCCTCGTGCCGCGCTTGGAACCGTGATGGAGCATGCGGTCGCCTCGGTCAACACAGCGGACTTCGAAGGAATGCCCAATGTTCTATTGGAGGCGTGGGGCAGGGGCGTACCGGCGCTGGTGCTGAATCACGACCCGGACGGGGTGGTGGAAACGCATGGTCTTGGCGGCTTCGCGAACGGCTCCTTTCAAAGACTGGTTCAGCTTGCACGCCAACAATGGATCGGCCGTAACGACCGCCATGATCTATCGCAAAGATGCCGGACGTACACCCAGACCTACCACGCCCCCGATGTTGTCGCAGGGCAGTGGCATAGCGTCCTTTTCTCTTGAGATGTGCGTGGTGGTCGGACAGGTTGACTCTGCCGGCCGCGTCGACTCGCCTTGCGGGTCGGCTGCGAGGACGCGTGGCACTGTCAGCGCACTCCTGAGAAGCAAGCTCGAGCGGCCCGGACCGCTGGACGTCTACTTTGGGAACCTTACTGCCGAGGATCTCACGACGGCGGAGCGATGCTTCTTTGGCCGGCTACAGCTGTCAAACGGTACCTACAAGACGACAATGCGGCACCGGCTCGATGACCTCAACGACCTGGTCGCCGCAATGATGCCCCGTGGTCGCTGCCTTGCCGTCATGGACGTTGCCGTCTCGTCTGGAGTCAGTAGCGCAGAATGGAGCCAGCACCTCGACGCCGCAGGGATTCCCCACCGCATGACGGCAGGCGACCTCGCCGTTGACGCCATCCTTCTCACCCTTGGTCGCTCGGTCGCCGCCCTGTGGCAGGATGACGGCCACCCCCTGGTCGTTCAAGTCGGGCGCTACTCCCTGTACCTGGTGCGGTCCGGGTTCATGAGATTCATCGCCAAATGCTTCAGCCCGTTTCTACGCGTGCTGTATCTACTCGCCGGAAAGCTGCGGTTTGCGCCTGATGAGGCGAAGCCCGTAAAGGGCAGGGCCCGAGTGAGGCGGGTCGCCCTGGTGAGCCGCCTCGTCGCCGCCAACCGCACCATCCAAGTCATCTGCGACGACATCTTGGATGGGGGCACGTTTGTCGAGCAGTTCGATGTATGTCGGGCGGCGAATATCATGAATCGCCAGTACTTCGGTGACGACGTACTCACCGCGATGGCGCATAGCCTTCTCGCCCGAATTCGCGAGGGCGGGCTCCTTGTCGTGTGTCGAACGGTACCTACAGACGAGGGCTACGCGCGCAACCGGGCAAGCGTGCTGCGCAAGAGCGCGGCGTGTTTGGAGGTGCTTGCACGGCTGAACGGCGGGTGCGATATCGAAGGGCTGCTGTGTGCGCCGCGTGGGGACCTGACCTTGGCCTAGCCGCCCCTTCGTGCCTACTACCACGGTGCCGAGAGGCTCATGCCGCGTCGCTCTGGGCTGGATTCGGCTCGCCGCACGGGTGTATCGGTCGCTATGGTCGTCGTGGCTTGCCGGCTGGGGACGACAGGACGCGAATCCATTGGTCAACAATGACCTCGGGTGCGTGGTGGTTACGAACGTACGTTTGACAGCGACGGGAAACGTCCGCGCGATCGTTGCGCCGCGTCCAGAGTTCGTGGGCTAGCGCAACAAGCCTCTCCCTCGACCCACGCGCGAAGCCACCGAGGTCGTGGGTGCTGACGACCCCGCCTGGGTCATAGGATAAGACAAGCGCCGGTACCCCCCTGCTCCACGCCTCGAGGAGAACATTCGGCATGCCTTCGAAATCAGACGTGCTCACGGACGCAACAGCGCTTGCCATCAATGTCTGAATCTCGTTGTGCGGTCGTGGTGGCAGTATCTCCAGGTTCGGAACGCCGTGCGACTGCGATGACACGGCCTCCACGACCAGTCGATCACTTTCATGGTGGTGAGTCGGTACGCCCACCATCCAGAACCTTGCCTCGGGGAGCGCGCGCGCCAATGCGACGTACTCGAGCGGGCGCTTATATGACACGAGGCGCCCGACCCAAAGGAAGGCCAAAGGTGGGTCATCCTGCGCCTCAGCCAGCGGCGCGATGCTATTGATTACCACCGGCCGACGACCGAACGCCGCCTGGCACAGCTGAGCTTGCGCCTCGGTTTGGACCACAATTGACTGGGCACGGCGCGCGCCGAACTCGTAGGCGAAGCAATAACGCCGACTTGGCTCCAGTTTGCGATACTCGAAGTCGATGTCGCTCGCGCTCGCAAACACCAGCCGGCGGCGAGCCAGCAATGCGTACAACGCAATTATCCCAACTTCGAGGCCGGCGCCGTAATGCACGATCGTTCGCGAACGAGTGGTCCATAGGCATCTCCAGATCCGGCTTGCCTCAACGAGCTTGCCGATGACTCCACGGCCGGGCGCGTGTGGCGGTCGAGCGGTGATCCTGACCCCGTCCACGTCAGCCGGTACGTCAGCCGCGTCGCTGAAGACCGCTATCGAGACCCGAACGCCTCGGCGAGCAAGAGCCCTCGCCAGCGCGAGCACTTGGGTCTCCGTGCCGCCGGGCGGCAACGACGACCGCGTCGAGAGGATCGAACCGATCCAGGGCGTATAGAACACGACATCGTGGCGAGGCCGACGACGCGCGAGCAAGCGCTCGGCCGCCCCCCATGTCCCTGACCTCAAAGCACAGTCTCCTTACGTCTCAGCGCGGGCAGCGCCGTCCACCTCCACTTCATTGGCAATCCGACGGCACCTCCCGCGCGACCAACCATGACGCACAAGGCGTGAATCAGCGCGGCCATCCCGAGGACCATCGCGGCGACCTCAATCTGCTGGGAGCGAGACGTGCTCGAATCACTCAGTCCGAAGACCATCGCGCAGGACACCGCGAGCGCGATCGCGGAGGCACCAGACACCAGCAAAGGCCGAATGAGGCTCCGCAGGTGTAGCGATCCCCACCGCCGATGCGCCTCCCGACAATAAAGCGCACAGACGATCATATATGTGACGGTGGTACTGGCCGCAATTCCGCGCAGACCAAACGGACCTCGCAAGATCAGGTCTAAGATCGCATTCAGGCCGGCGTTCGCGATAGCAACTTTCATCGGAAATACAGTGTCACCCTGTACGAGAAACAACGTCGCGAGAGGCGCGACGAGAATCTGTGCCACAAGACCGAGGAGCAGGACGCCAAACACGTCGGCCGTTCGGGACACCGCGAGTGGGTTGTATGCATGGCTGCTGTAGATCAGAGCGATGAGATCATGGCGCACCAAGAAGCCAGCGAGGGCGAGAGGCGGCACCAGGATCACCACGGCGGCCACCACCCGCGAGAAGCTCCGTCCCACCGGGGCCCAACCCTCTTTGGCAAGCCGCGCCGACCACGCTGGCGCGAGGGGCGCGATCAGGGTCGCACCCAGAATGGTCGCCGGCGCTGCGAACAGCCGAACGCCGAGTTCGAACGCGGTGACGTTGCCCGGCCCGAGGCCCGCGGCAATCGTGCGATCGATGAGTGGATTGAGCTGCAGCACGGACTCACCGACGGCGAGGGGGAGGGTGAGACTGAAGACTTTCCGCACGAGCGAGCTGGAGCGAAACCGGACCAAGCGGAGGGCGATTCCGCGCCTTCGGACAAGTGCCCATAGGACCATGGCAGCGAGCAGATTGCCGACAAGGCTTCCGATCACCAGTGCCTGAGCGCCGAGCTGCGGAAACAGAACAAGCAATACGCACTTGAGTAGGGGCTCACATCCAAGCATCAACGCAGGAACGGCGAAGGTCCTCCGCACGGCAAGAATCGCTCCAAGCGCCCCCAAGGCGCCGCCCGTGACGGCGTACGGGGCCAGCTCGATCATGTAGGTACGCGTCAGCGCTGCCAAATGCGCCTGGTGGCTAGCTGCAGCCGGCAGCGCTAACAACATGACTGCGGTTACGCACACGCTGAGGAGCGCGGCAATAACGACGGTTGCGCTCACAACCTCGCTGCAGGATTTGGCGAAGTTGGCGGCCGATTCCTGCTCCGCAACGCTCATCAGGGACGGGACGGCACCTAGCCGGACCGCGGCCAAAAGGATGGAGTAAGCGACGAACGGCACCGAGAGCGCGAGGTAGTACGCATCTGTCATCGGTGTCGCGCCTAGCTGGGTGGCGACCACGACCGAGGAGCCGAATCCGACCACCTGCACGAGCAAGGTGGCGGGCCCGAGGCGACTTAAGGTCTTGGCGAAACCATCGTTGGCCGGCGGGGCGCCGCAGTTCACTTCATCTGACACGGTGCGGGCGCCATTTCGTACGCACCCCGCCTGCGCTCGTCGCCGAATCCGAGGCTGCCGTTGCCGCCAGTCCCACTGTCACCATGAGCATGGTCAAGCTGGGCTGATGCCATATCGTCACAACCACCGTCGAGCCAATAGCCAGCGCGAGGATGCTCGCAGCGAGAGCGGCGAACGTCGCATCGCGCGTGGCCCGTGCAGCACGAGCTGCCGGCATGAACCCGGAGAGCAGCAGCATCAGGAGCGCTGTCAGACCGACTGTCCCCTGCTCTACGAGGGTTGCGACGTATTCGTTGTGGAGCGACACTTCGAAGTCCTGCGGCGTTGCCGCGATCAGAAATGGAAGCGGAGCACGCTGGTAGAGCGCCGGAGTCTCAAGGACGCCCGTGCCGATTCCGAATACGAGGTTGTGCGGACTCGCAAACGCAACCGGAAGTGCGAGCTGCCAGTAACCCTCGCGCGCGCTGAAGGTCCCAGTTCTGATTATTCCTTCCCGGAAGGTTGTGTTGCGCTCGAGACTCGGCAACGCCGCGAGAAGAGTCACAGCTAGCGCAAGTACGGCCACGACGACCCGCGCCGGGCGGAGTAGACGAGACCGCACTAGCCAAAGGAAGAGCATGAGGCCGGCCGCCACCCCGATGAGATTTCCTCTCGTGAAGGTAAGGACGATCGCCAAGCCGCATATGCACCAGCAGATAACAGCGAGTACTTTGAGTCTTCCGCGAAGTGCCGCAATGGGCGGTAAGCCGAACAGAAGCACGAAGGCCAAGACGGTGGCCGCCCCAGGAGGGCTTCCAAACACGCCGCCTGGTCGAAAGATGTCATGTGTGGAGCTGTTCCAGTGGTATTGGTAGGGTCGATGAATAGAGCGTGGCCTCGCGACTATTCGTAGATGACGGTGAGGGCGCCAACGGTGCCCGCAAAGAGCGTCAGCGTCATCACGTTTATGCGTGTGGAACGCGGAACCGCTCGCGCACCGAGGTAGAAGCCAATTGCAGTCAGCACAGTGAGCACGATGTGCCACGTCTGTGGTTGGTCGTACTGGAGCAGCCAGTCGAGTACTACGACCGCCATGTAGATGCTCAGAGCGCAGTCTGCGAAGGTGAGGCGCAGGCGTCGGCCGGACAGTGCACTCCAGGCGGCTAGGAGCGCCGCGTACTGGTAAGCGTGCCGTCCGGCGAGATCCCACCACTCGGGACGGTGAGGATCAAGATCAGGCCTAGGGCGAGCCGCCAGAAGGGACGCCGAAGTAGCAACGCGGCCAAAGGCAGCAACGCGAGCGCGATGGCGAGCGCGATGCTGCGGTGCACTAGGACGTACGCGGACGCGAGCGCCAGACCGGCGCCCGCGGCGATCAGTACAGCTTGGTAAGAGCCGCCGGACGCGAAGAACGGGTGGCGTCGGGAGAGCCAATCGGGCACGAGCTGTCTTTACCGGGGGCGGACGTCCCCGGCGCCTGCCGGCGTACCGTTGAGCGCGACAGCGCGCGCGGAGTTCGGAGGGTAATAGTGTCGATAGTGCGCGTATGGGAACGAGTTGGCGGGCTCACCGTTGGAAATCACGCCAAGCGTGGGAGCGTTCAGGCTGCTGAGCTGTGCGCGGAGCTGTCGAGCTGCGTCACGGGTCGTGACGCCGATGCGGCTGACGATGAGGACGCCCGTCACCAGCCGAATCAGAGGAATCGCATCTGGGACGATAGAGATCGGTGGCGTATCCACGATGACGAGGTCGAACCGCTCGTGGAGTGCGCTGAGCAGGTCGACCATCGCGCGACTCTCGAGCAGCTCCGCTGGATTGGGAGGGACGCCACCTGCCGTGATGACCGTGAGACTGGCTGTCGCTCCATGTTCGTCAGCAGTTCGAGGGACAGCAACGTGGCGGGTTGCGGCGTCAAGGGGTGCGTTCTTGCTGAGGATTTGTGCGAGTCCCGGACCGCGCTCGATACCAAGGCGAGCGGCAAGGGAGGGCCGTCGAAGGTCCGCTTCCACCAGAGCCACTTCGGCATGGCCGGGAGCCGCCTGGGCGATGGCGAGATTCATCGCGATTGTGGTCTTTCCTTCCTCCGGAACGGAGGAGGTTATGAGGAGAGAACGGAGATCCCGATCCACGTTGAAGTAGCGAAGACGCGCCCTCAGCAGCCCGAACGCTTCCGCGCCGACGCCGGCCGGCGGCACTATCTCAGCACGTGCCACGTCCAGGCTCGTCGGCACGGCGCCGAGGACCGGCAGGCAGTAGATGTCCTCGAGCTCGGAGGAATCGGCGATCCGACGATCGGCACGCTCGGCGACGAAGGCCAGGCCGATGCCCACAAGCAGACCCAGCAGGGCGCCCAGAATTCCGTTTCGCATCGTGCGTGGCGACGATGGGGACTTTGGGATCGTGGCCGGCTGCTCGACCTCGGCGTTGCCAGTCTGCAGCGCCGCAAGTTCCGAGAGCTCGTTTGCGCGGTTCTGTAACGCCTGACCGTTCGGCCTATCGCGCTGCGCCGGCGTCATCGACTGAAGCTGCCGCTCGACGAGGCGCTGGGCTCCCGATATCTTCGCCCGGTCCATCTGCTGACGGAAAAGGACGTACTGTTCGGCATAGGTGGTCGCAATCTGCGCAGCCCGAGCGGGGAACGGATCCGTTGCGCTGATCTTGGCGACGTTCGCCTGACCTACGCCTGACACGCTAACGGCGGAGTTGACCGCTGATGTGCTGAGGTGCAGAGCAGCCGCTGCACGCGAGGCAACAACCGGCAGCGAAACCAGTTCGAGGTTGGTTGGGCCCTGGGTTGTGGGGTCGGTGGAGGGCAGGAAGACCTGATTGCCAAAGAGCTGTTGATCGAAACCCGGATCGCGGAAGAGCAGCACGGATGAGGCTGTGTATTGCTTCTGCTCGTGCACGGAAAAACTGATGGCGGCCACTGCCCCTAGCACTAGGCACCCGAGGATCATCCGCCACCGTCTACGGACGACAGGAAGAAGCGACGCTACGGCGATGCTGTCATCGGTTCCCATGGCGCCCAATCCCTTCCGCCTCGACCAAAGACGGGACTGGTGTCCGACGCGACCGATCCTGGTTGCCAAACCCCGCGATTGGAGAAGGCGGTCGGGACCGTTTGGCGTAGGGCTGGACAACTTGGTCGGAGCCCACATGCGTACTCGGTGTCACGCCTACAGACGGTACGGTTGCCCCCGGGGGCTGCCATCCCCCTTCTGAACGGTCTTCCCACCCCGACCTAGCCGACTGGCTAGTGGAGCGAGGCTCCAACACGTGGGCGCGAGCGTCGCCTCCTGCCCCGAGCGATCCGTCCCGACGCCAGGCGTTCAATAGTGCGCCACCTCTGGGAATTGAAAAAGTGCGCCACTTCGGTGGCGACGAGCCAGCGTTGAGGCTCGTCGGTGTTGTCGACGAGAGACGGCCGGGAGAGGTGGTGAGCGCGTTGGAGTGGGCTGAGATCAGGGCGCTGACGAGGGATGGGGTGTCGCAGCGGCTGATCGCGAAGCGGTTGGCGATCAGTCGGCGGACGGTCGCCAGCGTGTTGGCGGCGGATGCGCCACCGCGGTACAGAGATCTCTACGGCAACGCGCAGGGACGCACAATCACCTCCCCCCAGCCAGCGCGATTACGCTCGGACACCCCTGACGCGCTACCCCTTACGCCGACGCGCCAGCATGGGCGCCGCGCGATCGCGCGTCTCGGTCGCGAAGCGCCGCAAGATGGCTCCGCGGGCGCGCGGGCGCCCCGTCACTTGGTAGGCGTCGACTCCCGAGTCCGAGACGAACTCTATGTCTAGGTCAACCGCGCGCTCGCGCGGATCGAGCACGATCGTAGATCGAGTCTTGTCCGATACTGTCACGAGGTGCTCCCCGGTGTGTACGACGCAGGTCGTCATCCTCGCGCCGATCACGGACCAGGGGCTCCACCACAATGGCGCGAGTCTCCGCTGGTACGGACATGCTGAGTCGCCGTGCGAAGGATGCGAGCTGTAGCTCGTCGCCGCTGTGCCGCGTGACGTAACACGAGCGGGCCAGTGTGGACATGTCCGACCAGACGACGCCCGGGACACGGTTGATCACGCGAGCAGCTGCCTCTAGAAAGCCGAGGCCGTCGCGAAAGTCTCGTGCGTGGCCGCACAGGATGATCGGCTGGTTGAGAAAGCGGCGGAGGATCGCCTCGTCGTGCGCGCAAAAGTCGCGTCGGATCAAGACAGGCATGCCAAAGTCAGTGACGTCCGCGGGTCCAAAGCCGGCGACGGGATCGCCGCCCGCCGCGTAACGGCCGTGGCGGGCGAGATCGGCAAGCCATGTCGCTTTGGAGGCAACAGCTTCAAACCCAAACTTCGGCAACCGCATCAGTACCGGTGCGGCACACGCCTCGTGCGGCGGCACCATCACTCGGCTGACGGCGAGGCCGGTGCGAGCCTCGAACCTCATGGTGCGGCCGACCGCCTGCGCGAGCAACCTGTCCGCTGCCTGCGCCGACGCCGGCGACCGCAGCTCATCCCGGGTGTGATTATTGCCGTGCATCGTGAGGGAAACACGGCCAGGAGCAGAGCGAAACAATCTGACCGTGCGAGGAGCGACGTACTGGAGATCGAGTGGAATTGTCGCGAAGCTGACGTGATAGTTGTGGAGCGCTGCATGGCAAACGACTTCGCTGAAGTGGATATGGCCGTAGCTACGCCAACGAAGGTTGGGATCATCGACGATGAACGCGGCGTGCGGCGCCGGTGGTGACCATCCGTGACCACCGAACGAGCGGAGGAACTGAAGCAGGGCGAGCATCGCGAGGCATTTGCCGGGTGTGACACGATCGCGAAGAGATTCCCCGCGCGCAAGCTCGGGAGCGTTCACCGAGACGACTTCCAGATGCAGACGCTCGCGGCTGCGTGCCCAGACGGGTGTCTTTGCGGCCGTCGCGAGAACCTCGCACTGGTGTAACCCGCGGACGCCTGGAGGTGACCACTCCCCGGCTACCGTCCCGCCTCGGAGCCGCGGGTCGAGGTGTCGGCTCGTGGTGAACGAAATCGATCCGGGGCTCGGCGGGCCGTCGCCACCGCTCAGGACAAGCGCGGGCAGCTCCGTGCGCAACCGGCGAGCATCCTCTTCCTCTGAGGACGCAAGAACGATCAGTCCCGAGAGTCCCCGATCGGCGCCGTCGAGATCGTCGACCGGTACAAGCGGAACGCCGACCAGTTGGCTTGCAGCGTCAAGCAGACGGGACCGGCTACGGGCGGCGGCGGCGGGCCAAACACCGACTAATGCGGACGCGGTCGTTGTCGCTTTCACCACGATCCACCGAGGAACTCGATCCGGGCTTCGTCGCTCGCCGGACCGATCACGCGCCAGGACCGTCCGTCGCGTTCGAGCGAGGATGCAGCCCTTCGGCGCCACCAGGCGCTCACCTCGCGCGGCAGCGCCTTCCATGCGGTTGGATCCGATGCAAACTGGTCCAGGAACCGGCCATAGGCGGTGAGGATCCGCCTGTCGAGCAGATAATCAGGATGCGTGTCGAGCACCGCCATGCCGCCGCGCGACCGTAGGAACCGAGCCTTCGTCGACCAGGCTGCCTCCCCGTCGCCACGGAGGATCACGAACAGGGTGTGGTCCTGCGTGAGTGTGAGCGGAAGCTCGACGATCGTCGAGTTGAAGAACGGCAGCCATGTGCAGCAGCCCCCGGCCTGCGGCTCGAATGGGTCGGTGTCCGGGACTGAGGAGTCGTAGTCGAGCTCGAGCAGGGGCATCCAGTCCCACCGGCGATGGAGTGCCGGGGCGCGGAACCCGACGGCGCCCCAGCGCGCTGCGGCACTACGTATCGGCGACAGCCGTGCGTGCCATACGGGCAAGGACGCGAGGTCGCGTCCATCGTGATGGAGGCCGTGAACCCCGACCTCGAATCCGTCGTCCACCAGTTTCCGAACGCGTTTGGAGTCGACGTCGTAGCATCCCCGCGGCACAACGTTCCACGAGGATCGAACTCCATGGGCGCGCTCGAGCGCGAGCACGGGATTCAGCGCAGCCCACCCCTCGGCGCGTTCGACATCGTGTGTGAGTACGAGCGCCCAACGGAAGTGCTGGGGCCAAGGCGCGATCGACGGCAGCGACTCGCCGGCAATCGAGTTCACAATCGCAAGCATCAGGTCGAAGAAGTCGTGCAAGCACGTCTCGATTGGCCACCGCGGGAATTGCGAGCGGGCCTGAAGCCGTGCAAACTGGCGTCGCAGCCAGATCTGGAGCGGCCGCGCGAGGAGAGGACGAACGCGGTAGTAGCAAGCCATCGCAATGCGCTTGAGACCACGAGTCCCGGTTCGGCCTCCAACGCCTAGATATCGCTCGCTCCAGTAGTTGAGGATCACCTCGTCTGGGTCAAATGGCAGAAACACGCTGCCGTCCTGACTGCGCCAGATCGAGCCGAGCTCCTCGCCGGCAGACCCGGACAGCGCGCGCACGCGGCACCAGCCGACGCCGCGGCTGGCGAGCAACGGCTCGACGACGGGATCCGCGAGCAGCAACGCGAATACGGGTACATGCGTGGTGCGATCGGCACCGAGCACTGTCGCAGCAGTGGCAGCTCGGCCCGTCGAGCTTGCTTTCCAGAAGAGCGTCGGGCCGCCCGCTGCCGCGCGCAACTGCTCGACACCGTCGCGCCTCAGCTCCATATCGACTGCGTAGGGAATCCGGAAGTGCTCGAGCAGCGTCAGCTGCCGAGATGAGACCAAGAGCGCGCCGCCTTCGGACACGGGGGTGCCGGCGAACGACTCTGGAGCTACCCGGCTGGCCACGGTTTTTGAGCCAGTCATGGCCGCCCGCCGGTCGATGGCGTGTTGAGTCCGAAGCTGGAATACGTGGTCAACAGCGCTGCTTCCGATCGCTCCCAGGTCAGATCGCGGGCACGTTCGCGCGCGCGGTGTGCCAGATCCGAGCGGAGCGCTGGATCAGCGGCAAGCATCGCGACTGCATCGGCGAACGCTCGGGCGTCTCCCGGCCGAACGAGCATCGCCGCGTCCTGAACGGTGCGACGAGTCTCGCGCAGGTCATATGCGACCACCGGCTTGCCGAGAGCCAGGTACTCGGCAACCTTGATCATGGTTGAGCGCTGGTTCAGAGCGAGTGCTGCAGCGGGATCGACGCACACGTCGGCGTCTTCCAGCAACCCGGGCACTCGTTGCTGCGGCAACCAACCGGTGATCGTCACACTGGCGGACACCCCGTAGGCCTTCAGCGCTGTCTCGAACTGTGGTTTGGCGTCTCCGTCGCCGATCACCATCAGTCGCGGTTCGACAGCTGGGGTCACGTTGCGAAGCAACGCCAGAACCTCCGCTAGCCCCTCGAGCCCATCCTGTTGGGCGATCGTGCCAAGGTACGCGAGCCGAACGATCGGCAACCGGCCTTGCCGCACGTGCAGAGGTAACCGCGTCCAACTCGACGGCGGGCCGTTGCGCACGATGGTTAGGTCTCTCGCGGCCTTTCCGCCGCGCTCAAGCGCGATCTCGGCATGAGATTCGTTCGCGGCGAGAACGTGGCTGGAAACCGCGAACGTCAGGCGTTCGGTTGCTCGGGCCGCCAGTTCGAGCGTTCCCCTACCGAACCTCGCCGCGACTAGCTCAGGGCCAAGGTCATGATGGTCGAAGACGACCCGCCGGCCGGCGAGCCTGAACATTCCGCCGGCCAAGAACAGTGTGTCCGGCGGGTTATGAATGTGCAGCACGGTCGCACCTCTGATAAGCGCACGGACGGCGGCCGCATGGAGTGCAATCATCGCGACCGCGTACTCGACCAGCATCGCCACGGCACCGTTCCGCTGCCACGTGATCGCGCGAAATCGATGCACGTCCACACCATTTAGTCGCTCGTGCGCCGGCTGTCCCTTCTCACGGGGAGCACTGACCTCGACCGTGTAGCCCGCCGCTACTAGCGACTCGGCCTCGCAGCGCACGCGCACGTCCCGCGGATACGGGTTGTTCTCCAGCAGCATCGCGATCCGCTGCCCGTTGCGGCCGTGAGGTGCGATGGGCCGACGCCCCGCCTTGCTGGTCGTCGCGCGGGCACAGTCGCGTGGCTCGTCACGTCGAGACCTAGGGGGCAGCAACCGCGGCCTTGCCGTTCACCAAGCCGTTGACGTGCGCGTAGTGGCTCGCTTGGGTGCGATTTCCGACGTCCAGCTTTCGGTACACGTTGGACAGATGGAATTTCACAGTCTGCTCCGTGACCCACAAGATCCGCGCAATCTCGCCGTTGGTGGACCCGGCCGCCACGAGCCTGAGCACCTCGAGCTCGCGATCGGTGAGCGACGCGTCGTCGGCTTCGGCCCGCCGCGGGCGCCGCGGTACGGTCGCGCCCGGCTGCTTGGAGAAATGCACGACGTGTCCGTTGACGGTTTCCCGGAGCAATGTGCCAAGCGCCGCTGGATGAGTTCCCTTGGAAATCACGCCCCGGGCGCCCGCGGCGAACAGCTCATCCAGCCACTCTGAATCCATGTCGACTGTCAGAGCGATCACCGCGACACGGTCGTCCTCTGAGCTGATCGCCTTGATCAGATCGAGCACCTGGTCGGAGCGCTCCATGTCGTCGATCAGGAGCACGTCCGGTCTGGCGTCGCGGATCGCTTGCAGCGAGCAGCGGTGCGCATTGACGTGACCCAAACTGAACGTCCCGCATTGCCGCAATCCGATCCGGATCGCCTCCACAATCAGCGAGTTGTCTGCCACGACCACAAGCCGCTTCATTAGCCCACGCTCTGCGGCGAAACCACCGTCCATTGACCTTTGCACGACGTCCCTCCTAGGTCGAATGCGGTTGCCTCCGTGCGTCGCCGCCAGGTCGCCCGCGCACGGGCGACCTTTCACCACCACACCAAGCTCATGTCTTCTGGATGCACCTTAACGAGCCTCCCAGCGAGCGTCTCTGTACAAAGGTCCAGGTGCCACCCCACCCGCGGAACGGTCTTGTCGATCCTGGTCTTTCGCGTGCCGACGGTGCGGGTGCATGCTCCCAGAATGGGTCCTATCGCCCGGGCCGCGCCCCGCCACGCAATCAGCATCGACCTGATCGCGGCGATGGACGACCGGACCCGTGCTCTGCTCCACCGCCGGCCAGCCGCGCATCGCCGCCGTCTGGTGTCGCGGACCCTGCTGGCGGCCGATCTGCTTGGCCTCGGAGTGGCATACCTCGCGGCAGCCCTGATCGGCGCCGATGGAACTTTGGGGACCGCCCGCGAGTTGGCCGTGTTCGCCATCACTCTTCCCTGCTGGATGTTCCTGGCCAAGGTGCAGGGGCTCTATGACCGCGACGCGGAGCGCGCCGATCACTCGACGACCGACGACATCGCCGGCGTCTTCTATCTCGTCACGACAGGAGTCTGGCTGCTGTTCGTGGCTTCGCGCCTTGCAGGCCGGTCCGGTCCGGGCGTCGACGGCTTGGTCGCGTTCTGGCTGCTGGCCGTCTGCGTCCTCCCGTCGGCGCGCACGATCGCCCGCATGGCCTGCCGGCGCTCCGGCGCCTTCCAGCAGAACACGGTGATCGTGGGAGCCGGCGACATCGGTCAGTTGATCGCCCGCAAGTTCGTCCGACATCCCGAGTACGGCGCCAACATCGTCGGCTTCGTCGATCGAGAGCCGAAGCCACGGCGGCCCGACCTGCCCGAGCACTTGGCGATCCTCGGCGGCCCGGAACGACTGCCGGAGATCATCGAGCGCCTGGACGTCGAGCGGGTCGTAATCGCCTTTTCGCGCGAGCCGGTATCGGAGCTGCTCGAGCTGCTGCGCCGGCTGCAGGGCACCAGCGTCCAGATCGACCTGTTGCCGCGCTTATTTGAGCTCATCGGCCCGCGCGTGACCGTACACACCGTCGAGGGAGTGACGCTGCTCGGTGTGCCGCCCACTCGCGCGATCACCGGGTCGCGTGCGATCAAGCGCGCCATCGACATCGTCGGCGCAACGCTCGGACTAATCGTCCTCGCGCCGCTGTTCGCCTACATCGCGATCCGGATCCGGCTCGAATCCAACGGCCCGGTGCTTTTCAGGCAGACCCGGCTTGGGATCGGGATGAGGGAATTCACCGCGCTTAAGTTCCGCACGATGAAGATCGACACCGACCAATCCCAGCACGAGGCCTACGTCCGTGAGACGATGTCACCGCTCGCCGTCGCGAACGGGAACGGCCTGTACAAGCTCGAGCGTCGTGATGCCGTCACCGACTTCGGACGCTGGCTACGCAGCACCAGTCTCGACGAGCTTCCTCAGCTCTTCAACGTGCTGGTCGGCGACATGTCGCTCGTCGGCCCCCGACCGTGCATCCCATACGAAGCGAAGCAGTTTGAGGCTCATCACCTTGAGCGCTTCTCGGTCCCGCAGGGCATCACCGGTCTGTGGCAGGTCACCGCCAGAGCCAACTCGAGCTACCGCGAGGCGCTCGAGATGGATGTCGCCTACGCGCTTGGCTGGTCGCTAGCGCTCGATTTGCGGCTGCTGCTGCGTACGCCCCTGCAGGTGCTCCATCAACGCACCTCGACCTCATGACTGTACCGACGCAAAGCGTCACAAGCCCCGGCACACTCAGCGTCGCGGTCGTCGGACTGGGCTACTGGGGCCCCAACCTTATGCGCAACCTGCAGGAACTCGAGTGTGTGCGAAGCATGACTGCGTGCGACACATGCGTGGAGCGCCTTGAGCGCATGGCTCGCCGCTTCCCAGCAGCGAACGCAACGACCAGCTACGACGACGTTCTCGCCGACCCATCGGTCGACGCCGTCCTGGTCGCGACGCCGATCTCGACGCATTACGCGCTCGCTGCCGCCGCCCTGCGGGCCGACAAGCACGTGATGGTGGAGAAGCCGCTCGCAGCATCGTCCGTGGAGGCCGCCTCGCTGATCAGGCTCGCCGAAGACCGCTGCCTGGTCTTGATGCCGGGCCACACGTTCATCTACAGCCCCCCGATCGAGATGGTCAAGTCGCTGATCGACGCCGGAGAGCTAGGCGAGATCTACTTCATCTCGAGTAGCCGAGTCAACCTGGGTCTGCACCAGTCGGACTTCAGCGTGGCCTGGGATCTCGGCCCGCACGATTTCTCGATCTTGCGCAACTGGCTCGATCAGACCCCAACGCTCGTGAGCGCCATTGCCCGCGGCTGCATCGTCCCTGGTATTCCCGACGTCATGTTCATTGACCTGGAATATGCCTCGGGCACCGTGGCGAACGTCGAGTTGTCATGGCTGGCGCCGAGCAAACTCCGCAGGACGACGATCGTCGGTTCGCGCAAGATGATCGTCTACGACGACACGCACAACGAGCCGGTCCGTGTGTTCGACTCAGGCGCGATCCTGAACGACCCCGTGACCTTTGGCGAGTTCAGGCTCACCTACCGCACCGGCGACATAGTCTCGCCGCGCATCGAAGCCGCCGAGCCGATCTATCGTGAGCTAGAAGACTTCTGCTCCGCAGTCATCGACGGCACGACCCCGCGCTCCTCGGCTGAGCTCGGCCTGGAGGTCGTACGTACGATCGAAGCGGTCGATGCCTCGCTGGCGAGCGGCGGCGCTCGGATCGAGCTTGAACCAGACCTCGCAGGACGCTCGACCACCCGCTAGGAGGCGGGTTTGACCTGCGCGGCCTCCATCACCAGGCCGTTCACGTGTGCGTAGTGGGAGGCCTCGGTCCGGTTGCCCACCTCCAGCTTGCGATAGATGTTCGAGAGATGGAACTTGACCGTCTGCTCGGTGACCCACAGCTTGGTTGCGATCTCCCTGTTGGTGGCTCCAGAGGCAACCAGTCGCAGCACCTCCAGCTCGCGCCGCGTCAGGGACGAATGATGTGCGCCCGGGACGCCGCCGGGTTCGCCACCCGAGATGCTGGCAGGGGAGTGCACAATGTGCCCGCTGAGCGCCTCGCGCACGAGCGTCGCGAGGGCGCCCGGCTGGATCGCTTTCGAGATCGCACCGCTGGCGCCCGCTTCTAGCGCGCGCTCGAGCCATCGCCCCGACATCCGGACGGTAAGGACGATGACGACAATGTGCTCGCGGCGCTCCTTGAGGTCGTGAATCAGCGCGAGCGCCTGCTCGGACTGGTCCGTGTCGTCCACCAACACAACATCCGGGTTGGCGTCCGCGATGATGCTCGCCGACGCCGTGCGCCCGGCCACATATCCCAGGAGCTCAAACGTCCCGGTGTCGCGGAGCCCGATCCTGACCGCGTCCACGATCAACGAGTTGTCCGCTACGACGATCAAGCGTTTCACGACCCGCTCACGAACGCGCCCTCAGCTATCCAGGAGTCGAGGGCCCGGTCAAGGTCAAACGAGCCCGATGCTAGATATTAGCAAGATTAGAGAGTATTAGCAAGGATTAGAGAGTTCTTCCGCCCGCCGCCGCTCGAGACCCCCATCAAAAGTCTTGCCATGGTCGGAGCGTATGTATAGGTATCGGCATCTGGCGCATACACACGCGCGAGGCGGTAAGGAAGGCGGTGCTTGTCTTAGCGTCGGCGGTTGCCTTCGGGTGGGCGGTTGTGATCGCGGTTGGCTGTCTTGCCGGGTCCGCCGGCGCAGCAGGGTCCTTGCCGGCGTTCGTTCAGCAGGCCGCCACGCACGCATCGAGCACCACCAGCGTGACGCTCACGCCGACCGCAAGTGTGAGCACAGGGAACCGCCTGGTGGTCGTCACCGGGATCTGGAGCAGCGCCGGGGCGACGGCGGCCAGCGTTTCCGACTCTGCGGGGAACACTTACCTCGAGCTGCTGCAGTTCAAGGCCGCCGACGGAACCGAAATGAGCATGTGGACCGCCCCGATCAGCGCCGGTGGCGGGACCCGTCCTACGATCACCGTGAAGCCGACGTCCAAGGCGGACGTCGGCGCTGCCGTGTCGGAATACTCGGGGCTGTCGAATGTGGCCGACGCCTCGGTCCTCGACGGCATGGCGAACGCCGGCGGCAAGACGAGCGGTGCGGCATCGGTTAGTTCCGGAGCGACTGCGCCGACAACGGCGGGGAACGACCTCGCCATCGGGCTGTACGTCGATTCGGGCTTCGGCGACAGCCTGACGGCCGGCTCGGGCTGGTCCCAGCGCTCGAACATCTCAAAGACCTCTGACATTGAGTTGCTGACCGAAGATCAGGGCCTCCCAACCGCCGGTGCGACGGCCGTGTCAACCGTCGGCACAGGTGCGAATACGACATGGCTGATGGCGACCGTGATTCTCCAGGCGGCTAGCTCGGGTCCGCCCACGGCGCCTGCTGCGCCGACGGGCGTCACCGCCACTCCGGGGGACACGAGCGCAACCGTGTCGTGGAGTGCGCCGAGCGACGGCGGCAGCCCAATCACCAGCTACACCGTCACCCCATACGTCGGCTCGAGCCCGCAAACCTCGACGACCGTGACCGGATCGCCCCCAGCCACCACGTCAACCATCGCGGGACTCAGAAACGGGACCGCGTACACGTTCACCGTCACCGCGAGCAACGCAGTCGGGACCGGCCCCGCTTCGGCGCCATCCAACACCGTCACGCCGGCGGCGTCGACCGGTGGCCAGTGGTCCCCGGTCATGAGCTGGCCGATGGTGGCAATCCACTCGGTGTTGCTGAAGAGCGGGAATGTGCTCCAGTTCGATGGTTGGCAGCAGCCGGAGCCAACGCAGGTCTGGAATCCGACCACCCAGACTTTCACCACACAGACGGCGCCCGACAGCATCTTCTGCTCCGGCATGGCTGAGCTTCCTGATGGAAGAGTAATGGTGGTCGGTGGTTACGGCGGACTCAGCACGCACAACCTCGGCATCGTCGACACAAACATCTTCGATCCCTCGACAAATACGTGGACGCGCGTAGCGGACATGCACCACCCGCGCTGGTACCCGGACCTAACGGAACTTCCCGACGGCCGGTACATCGCAATCAGCGGGAACTCGACGAGTGCAAGTGCGTGGGCCGACACGCCGGAGGTCTACGACCCGTCGAGCAATACCTGGACGGAGCTGCCGAACGTGAACACGTCTCAAGTCCACGAGGAGGAATACCCGTTCTCATACCTCGCACCGAACGGCGACGTGTTCACAATCGGGCCTTCCGAGGACAAGTCGTTCTTCCTGAACGTGGCCAATCAGACCTGGACGGAGGTCGGTGGATCGAGCGGTGTAACCAACGGATCGTCGGTCATGTACCGGCCGGGCAAGATCCTCTATAGCGGCGGCACGAACACGCAGGACAGCTCATCTCCGGCAAACGCGACGACGGCGGTGATCGACCTCAATGCCCAGACACCGACGTGGACGCGGGCCACGCCGATGAACTACGCCCGGGTGTACCACACGCTGACGATGCTCGCCGACGGCACGGTCCTGGCCGTTGGGGGCGAAACGACCTGGGGCCAGACGGGTCAGACCGAGGTCTCGGGTGGGGTGCTGCCGAGCGAGATCTGGAATCCCTCGACGGGTACCTGGTCGATCGTCGCGTCGACCGGCGTGACGCGCGGCTACCACTCGACGGCGATCTTGATGCCGGACGGAACCGTGCTCGTCGCGGGCAGCGGCCACGCTAACCCCAACTATCCCGGTCAGAACTCGGCTCAGATCTACTCTCCACCGTACCTTTTCAAGGGAGCCCGCCCGACCATCTCCTCGGCACCGGCGACCGCGACGTACGGCTCGACGATTCCCGTGTCTACCCCGGACGCGGCGTCGATCAGCGCCGTCAATCTCGTGTCGCTGGGGGCAGATACACACCAATCCGACATGGATCAGCATTTCGTGCCGCTGAGCTTCACGCAAGGATCCGGCGGGCTGAACGTCCAGGCCCCCGCCTCTGCGGCGCTGGCGCCCCCCGGTAACTACATGTTGTTCATCGTCAACTCAAACGGTGTTCCGTCCGTGGCGTCGTTCGTCAACATCGCTGCGAGTCCGCCCACCGCGCCTTCGGCCCCGTCGGGCGTCTCAGCCGTTGCCGGGAACGCCAGCGCAGCCGTTTCGTGGGCAGCGCCAAGCGATGGCGGAAGCGCGATCACGAGCTACACAATCACACCCTACGTCGGCTCCGTGGCACAGACACCCACGACCGTGTCCGGCTCGCCGGCCCCGACCAACGCAAGCGTCACCGGACTGAGCAACGGCACCACTTACACATTCACCGTAACCGCCACCAACGCCGTTGGCACCGGTCCGCCCTCCTTGTCCTCCAACGCGGTAACGCCGGCGGCCGCAACGTCGCTGGCATTCATCCAGATGACGTCCGCCCACGCAACCGGCGCATCGAGTCTGACCCTCACCCCAACGTCGACCATCACGTCAGGTGACCGGCTCGTGGTTGAAACGGGCGTCTGGAGTACTGCCGGTGCGACCGCTGGAACCGTGACCGACTCTGTCGGCAATCAATATGTAGAGCTCTTGCATTACAAGGCATCCGACGGCACGGAGATGGGCGTCTGGACCGCCCCGATCAACGGCGGCGGGGGGACCCGCCCGACGATCACCGTAAACTCGACCTCCAAAGCAGATGTGGGCGCCGCCGTGCTCGAGTATTCGGGCCTCTCGACGGTCTCTGGCCCGTCGGTCGTCGATCAGATGTCCCACTCCAGCGGAACGACGCTGACCGCCGGGACAGTCGCTTCCGGTGCCACCGCGGCAACGACCGCAGGCAACGACCTCGCCCTCGGTCTCTACGTTGATTCGGGGTTCGGTGACGTCCTTACCTCGGGGTCGGGCTACAACGCGCGCGTCAACGTGTCGAAGACCTCAGACATGGAATTCGTCGCTGAGGATCAGGTCCTTTCGGCGGCCGGCGCAACCCCGAGTGCAAGCGTCGGAACGGGTGCCAAGACGATATGGCTAATGGCCACGGTCGTCCTCAAGTCTGCGAGCCCGTCCGGGGCCGCCGCCGATGTCGCCTCCAGCCGTATCGCCGGGAGGACTCGCGCGCGGTCGCGCAGGGCCACGCATCGGCGCCACCGTGTACGTGCTCACCGGCATGCGACTCACCAGCGCGGACGCAGGACGAGCAGGCCCGATACTCGCCGTCGCACTCGCTGCTCGAGCCACTCGCGCACCGCTCCGTGCCGCTCGTTGCGCGACGCCGCCGCGGTTGTCGCTTCGGACCAAGCGCGCTTCGTCTACCTGGCTCTGCTCAAGCACCTGAGTCGGAGCTTGTTCTGCTATCACGGTCGCGGCTTGCAGCTGGGAGGCGACTGGACTGGCGCGTGGCTCAAGCAACGCACATGAGCTCGCATCGGACACCGCGTTCTACGCGGCCTTTATCTACTCACTGCCCTCCAGGACCAGCAGATCGCCGCAGGCATTATGTGGAGCGCAGGGGACGTACCCTTCGGGGTGGCTATCGCCTTGCTTGTGCAAGGCTGGCTCCGAGATGAGGAGGAGAGAACCCTTCGCCTGGGCGGTTCCACGGCCGGTCCGGAGGAAAGCTTGCCGAACGACGGAAGACCGGCCGACGCAAGCCGGGCTCTGGAACCGCTCATCGCGCCGATCGGGGAAATTGACCGTAGCCATGCCGGGCCGTGGCAAGCTTCACCGTGACCCCCTTCGCTTGTCAGCGGGGGTCGTTTCGCGTTGCGGTGTGGGGTACTGGGCGCGCTGGTTCAGCAGCTGCCCGTAGCTCGTCCCCGTATCCGACCGGGTCGACGAACACGTGGTCGGGCAGCACGCCGTGGTAGCGAATGCCACCCTTGTGAGAACACAAACAGCAGGCACTCGCTTCAAGCGCGCGCCCCTCGCACTTCTTCAGCAGCGTGAGACAGGGTGGGGACCGGTCCGTGGCGTCCGGTAACCCGGAAGTTCGAGGCGGAACGTGGCTCCGTGGCCACCCGTGGACTCCGCTCGGATCGTCCCGCCGTGCGCTTCGACGAGGGCGCGTGCGATCGCTAGTCCCAGGCCGCTGCCGCCGTGGTCCCGCGACCGGCTTACGTCGAGCCTGTGGAAGCGGTCGAAGATCTCCTCGAGTTGATCGGCCGGAATCCCGGGCCCGCTGTCGGTCACGGAGATCTCCAAGCTGCCGTCACGTGGCTGCGCGATCACCTCAATCGGATCACCTGGGGTGGTGTGTGCCACGGCATTGCGCACAAGATTACGAAGGACCTGCGTCAGTCGATCCGGGTCTGCGTCGAGCGTTCCATCTACCGCTTGCACGTTGAACTCACGGTCTCCGAACAGCGGGAGGTCACGGCGAAAGTCCTCGAAGTACTCGTTCAGGTCGATGCGCTGTGGCTCGACCAGCTGGCCTGCCTCTGCGCTCGCCAGGGTGAGCATGTCGCCGACGAGCCGATCCAGCTCGTCAAGGCGTCGCAGCAACGTTGCCGTGGCTTGGTGACGGGTGTGCGGCTCTCGCTCGCGGTCTAACAGCTCGATCTGGGCACGAAGCACGCTCAGTGGCGTCCGCAGCTCGTGGGAGGCATCTGAGACGAAGTCGCGCTGTCGCTTGAACGTCCGCTCGAGACGTCCGAGCATGTTGTCGAACGCCACCGACAGCACCCGCAGCTCTCCACCGGCGGCCACTGGGCCGGTGCGGGCCGAGAGGTCGCCTGCATCGACCGCAGCCGCAACCTCCGCCATATGACGCACCGGCGCCGCGATCAAGGTCGCGAGCACAACTCCCACGGCGGCGGCGAGTAGGAGTGCGAGCGCACCCACGAACGCAAACGTGCGCAGCAGACTCGCCTGCGCTCGCTGAACTGATCTAAGCGGGTCGGCCACGCGGAACGTACCAACGCGATGTGCGGCGTCGTGGACCGGTCTGGTGAGGACGCGCATACTCCCGGCCTCGGCCACGGGCAGGGTGCTCATTCCCGTCGGGGCGACCAGCAACCCTGTTGCCACCGACACGTTCTGCTCGCGTTGTTGTTCGCGCGCGATCAGTCTCGGATCGTTGGTGACGGTGGCGGCGCCATCGATCTGAACGACTAGGATCAGCGCCTCTGCGTGGTAGCGCTGTGTGGCGATGAACGCCTTGGCTGTGCGCTCGAAGGCAGCCGGTGTCGACACGTCGGCGCGGCTCCGGAACTGATTCCACTCGGCGAGCTGTGTGCGCAGGTCGGCGTCGATCTGGGATTGCAGCCGCGTCCCGACACCGCTGTACAGCGCGAGAAAGCTCGCGCCGATACCGAGCGCTGTCACGAGCGCGATGGCGGAAGCCAGCTGCATGCGCAGCCCGCCCGCTAGCCAGCGTCTAGGCACCGGCCTCGCGCAACCGGTAGCCGACGTTGCGCACGGTCTCGATCGGATCGGATCCTCCGCCCTCGCAGAGCTTGCGCCGTAGATAACCGATGTAGACCTCAAGAACCTTCGTGCCCGGGTCGAAGTCAAACCCCCAGACCGCGTTGAGAATCTGCTCGCGTGAGAGCACCTGGTCGGGATGCCGGAGAAGGTATGCCAACAGTTCGAACTCCCGTGCAGTGAGCTGTACGGGGTGCCCGTTGCGCTCAACGCGACGCGTTCGCAGGTCCATACGAATCTCGGCCGTTTCGAGCAACGAGGATTCGCGCTGGCCGGGCATCCGAAGCTGCGAGCGCACCCGGGCGAGTAGCTCATCGAACGAAAACGGCTTGGTCACGTAGTCGTTCGCCCCTCGGTCAAGCCCCTGGACCTTGTGCTCGATCGCCGCCCGCGCCGTCAGCGCGATCACCGGCAGGTCGGGGGTCTGCGCCCGGATCGCATCGAGCACCTCCAGTCCGCTCCTGCCGGGAAGCATCAGGTCGAGCAGCACGAGCGCGTAGTCGCCCGTCAGCGCCGCTGCCTCACCGCTCTCGCCGTCGTGAGCGACCGTTACGGCGTAGCCCTCGGTGCGCAGGCTCTGCTCGATGAAGCCCGCGAGCGTCCGCTCGTCTTCGATCACCAGGATCCGCATTGCAACAAGCATGCTAGGCGGCGCGGCGGGGCCAGATCTGGCCGGTAAGACGCTTCTGAACGGTCTCTTACCGCGCTCTTGACCAGCCCTTAGACCCTTACCAGCGAAAGTCCGCGCCCAAGACGCGGCAGCAGCACTCACCAGGGGAAATGCAAAGGACCTGATCTATGAACCTTTCGCTGACGACGAGACCACCCACGACGTCGACGACGGCGATGCCACCGCGCACGCTGCTCGACGTGTTCAACGCGACCGCGATGCGATATCGCGAGCGCACCGCGATTGACGCCCCGGACGAGCGGCTGACCTACGCTGAGTTGTCGGACGCCGCCCGCGTGCTTGGCGATCGGCTGCGAGCGCTCGGGATCGGCCCGGGAGACCGTGTCGGTGTGTACGTCCCGAGCGGTACGGCGCAGCTCTACACAGCGATCTTGGGCGCGCTGCATGCAGGTGCGGCGTACGTTCCCGTCGACGCGGACGACCCGCAGGCGCGCGCGGCCGCGATCTGGGAGAGCTCTGGCGCTTGCGCCGTGATCGACGAGGGCCTGCGGGTCACCGAACTGGCTGAGCCGCGTGGAGCGGAGCGTGAGCCGGATGTCGATGATTACGCATGGGTGATCTTCACGTCCGGATCGACGGGTCAGCCGAAGGGCGTAGCGGTGTCGCACCGCTCGGCGGCTGCGTTTGTCGACGCCGAGGCGCTCCTGTGGAGCGTCTCGGACGAGGACCGGGTGCTGGGCGGCCTATCGGTCGGGTTCGATGCCAGCTGCGAGGAGATGTGGCTCGCCTGGCGTAACGGGGCCGCTCTGGTGCCGGCCCCGCGAGCGCTGGTGCGTGCCGGGACTGACCTCGGGCCATGGCTGGCACACCGGGGGGTGAGCGTGATCTCGACCGTTCCGACGTTGGCGGCGATGTGGAGCGAGTCGGACATCGCCGGCATCCGGCTGTTGATCCTTGGAGGTGAGGCGTGTCCGGAAGCGCTCGCGGGCCGCCTCTCCGACGGGCGCGAGGTGTGGAACACATACGGTCCGACGGAGGCGACGGTGGTGGCGACTGCTGCGCGGCTGCGCCCGGGTGAGCCGGTCACGATCGGGTGGCCGCTTCACGGCTGGGAAGTCGCGGTCGTCGATGAGCAAGGTGATCCGGTCCCGCTTGGCGAGCCAGGTGAGCTCGCGATTGGTGGCGTCGGTCTTGCCCGATACATCGACCCGTCTCTCGACTCGGAGCGTTATGCAGAGTTGCCAGCACTCGGTTGGGAGCGCGCGTACCGGACCGGTGACATCGTCCGTGAAACGATCGACGGTTTTGCGTTCATCGGACGTCGCGATGACCAGGTCAAGCTCGGCGGACGTCGTGTGGAGCTCGGCGAGATAGACGCGCAACTGAGCTCGGTGCCGGGCGTCCTCGGCGCGGCGGCCACGGTCCAGAGGACGGCGGCGGGGAACTCGGTACTGGTGGGCTACGTCGTCGGTGACGTCGATCCCGCGCAGGTCAGACGCGCCGTGACAGAGCGGCTCCCGGAGGGAGTTGTTCCGCTCGTCATCGCGCTCGACTCGCTTCCGATGAGCGCTTCAGGCAAGGTGAATCGTAAAGCGCTTCCGTGGCCCCCCCCGGAGCCGCGTGCCGGTCGCGGCGATCGCGCCGCGCAGGCGTCACTCAGCGATACGGAAGCATGGCTGGCAGCGCGATGGGTCGATCAGCTCGGCCCGCTGCCGATGACCGCCGAGAGTGATTTCTTCGAACTCGGCGGCAGCTCGCTCGCGGCAGCAAAGTTGGTGTCGGTGTTGCGGGGGCGTTACCCGTCGGTTGCCGTCGCAGACGTCTATGCGCTCCGCCGGCTGGGTGAGTTCGCGGCGCGACTCGACCAGCTCGGGGCGACTGCACAGGCGAGCACCTTTAGCCACAGTACCGACGGTCGTCGGTGGGGTTCAGTGCAGCTCGCCGGTGTCCTCGCGCTGGTCGTGCTGTCTTCGCCGCCGTGGCTGCTCGGGATCCTCACCGTCGACCGGTTGTCCGGCGCCCACCTCGGGCCCGCAATCGGTTGGGGCTGGCTGGTCGCCGGATGGGTCCTGTTCCTCAGCGCGTTTGGGAGGGCCGCGATCGTGGTGCTCGCGCGGCGACTGCTGCTGCCGAGCTTGAAGCCGGGCCGCTATCCGCGCCGCAGCTGGCTGACGTGCCGGTTGTGGTTCCTGGAGCGGCTAGCCGAAGCGTTCCGCTCTGAGAGCCTGGCGGGTACACCGTTCGCTGCGCGTTACGCGCGGCTGTGCGGTCACCCGGTCGGCGCAGGCGCTCGCCTTGGCACGCTGCCGCCGGTGACCAGCCTGGTCACGGTCGGTGACGGCGCGACGCTTGAGCCCGACGTCGACCTGCACGGCTGGTGGCTGGAGGGCGATGAGCTCGTCGTCGGCGAGTTGCGGATCGGCGCCGGCGCACGCGTCGGGACCCGGACCCTGTTGGCGCCTGACGCCGAGATCGGCACAGGCGCGGAGATCGAGCCCGGCAGCTTCATCATCGGCAGCGTGCCGGCCGGCGAACGGTGGTCGGGGTCGCCCGCCAGCCGGATCGGAGATGCCGGCGAGGACTGGCCAAGGACCGCGCCACAGCCGCCGCTGCACAGGCGCTTCTGGCGGACGATGTTCGTTGTCGGCCTGGCCATGCAATCGATCCTGCCGCTGGCCGCGGCCGCTCCGGGCCTGATCCTTCTGTTTCTGTCCGGCGCGGGCCGCACCGGCCAAAGTGCGACGATCGATCTGCTCACCAAGGCTCCGGTGATCGCCGGCAGCTTCCTGCTCACGTATGCGTTGCTCGTGGCGGTCCTGGTGCGGTTCGTCGGGTCACTGGCTAGTCCCGGCTGGTATGCGGACGAGGGCCGCACCGGATGGGCGCTGTGGTTCAGCGAAGCGCTGATGGCCGGCGCCCGGGGGGTTTTGCGCCCGCTGTACCTGAGCGTCTTCACGCGCCAATGGCTGCGGTTGGCGGGGATCAATATCGGCAAGCGAGCTGAGGTGTCGACTGTGGTCGGCCTGAACCGGATGACGTCGTTCGCTGAGGAAAGCTTCGCGACTGACGACGTCGTGTTTGCCGGCACGCGTGCCCGTGGAGGCTGGCTGCATCTCGCGCCGATCGAGGTCGGGAGAGGCACGTTCCTCGGCAACAGCGCGATCCTCCAGGGGAACACCAAGCTCGGCTCCGGCGGCCTTGTCGGAGTGATGACGGTCGCTCCGCAGAACACCCCGGACGGGACATCTTGGTTCGGATCGCCGCCGCTTGAGCTGCCGCGCGTGCCCGATCCGGCCGACCCGGCGCGCACGATCCGCCCGCCGTGGCGTCTGCTCGTGGCCCGCGGTTGTATCGAGCTAATCCGGATCCTGCTCCCAGCGACCGTTTCGGTTGCGCTCGCGGCGCTCGTGTTCTACGCGATCGCGATGATCGGCGGCTCGCATGGGATCGCGGCAATGGCGCTAGCTACGCCAATCATTCTGCTCGGCGCTGGGATCTGTGCCGCGGCATTCACGGTTGCGGCCAAGTGGCTGATCATGGGTCGCTACCGCGCCGGCGAGCACACCTTCTGGTCGTTCTTTGTATGGCGGGATGAGATCATCAACTCCCTGCAGGAGGAACTCGCACGCACGTGGCTGCTCGGTGCGGCGATCGGCACGCCACTGATGTCCGTGTACCTGCGAGCGATGGGCGTGAAGGTCGGGCGCGATGTCTGGTTCGAGACGCTGAACATCACCGAGTTCGACGTCGTCGAGCTCGGCGACGGATGCGTGGTCAATCGTGCCGCGTGCGTCGAGACGCATCTGTTCCACGATCGATTGATGCGGATCGGGCCGGCGACACTGGAGCCGGGATCCTCGCTCGGTCCCTACAGCGTCGTTCTCCCCGACACCGTGCTCGGCGCGGGAGTGGGCGTTGGCGGCCGCTCAGTCGTGCTTCGAGGCGAGGAGCTACCGCCGGGCACCAACTGGCACGGCTCCCCGGTTGTCAGCGTGTGATCGTCACCGAGCCGGTCCGCGTGCCGGTCACTGCCGGCGGTCCCGAAGTGATCCTGTTCGACGCGCTCGAGGCCGGGGTCGATGAGCCCGGCCTGCGCGCATGGGCGCGGACACAAGCGTCGAGGACCGGCGCTGCCCACACGTCGCGCTCGTACCGCTACCCGTACGCGTTAGTAGCCTCGCACAGCGAACCGGTCGGCATCGACATCGAACGGATCGAGCCGTTCGACCAAGCCTTTCTGGAGTCGATCTTCACTCCGTCCGAGCAGCGCGTCGGGGTCGGCGACGCCGACCCCGGGCGCTACCTGGCGTCGTTGTGGTCAAGCAAGGAGGCACTCGCGAAAGCACTCGGCGACGCCGTCCGCTACGACCCGCGACGGCTCGGCTCACCGATGTTCTGGCCCGAGGCACGGTCGGGGCCGTGGCGGGCCTCGTCACTACCGGTCCCTGCCGGCCATGTTGCCTGGTTGTGCTGGCGATCGATCGACCTTTAAGCACGCTGAGCAGGAACGTCGACTGGTGAAACGGCGGCAGGCGCACTCGTGCCCGGAACCCGCACGACCCGGCCTGAGATGGACCGGGTCGTGGCGAGGCAGTTCACGTGCGGGACTGCATGTAGTCACTACGGGCAGTGGTGCGACCTGCTGCCGTGCTGCGGGATCGCCGCGTGGTTGGTTTGTGACGGAGTTGTCGTGGTGCCGGTTGCGGAGTTCGTGGTGGTCGCTGCGCTTGCGATGGCAGCGCCGCCGCCCACGATTGCTCCGGTCACGGCCAGCATGGTCAGGAGAGGTTTCAGTCTTCCCATCGTGGTTCACCTCCTTCGGTGCGTAGGTTCGACTGGTCATACGATGCTGGCCGGGTGTCTGAGCTCCGTCGGAGCACATGAAGACTTCGGTAAGAGCCGAGACTGTCTCAACGGGCTAACAGCAGTCGTGCGGGCGCCGCTCGGACGCGGGGCAGACCACTAGGTGCGACGCCGACTTCCGGTCGCGGTCTCTCCCGATTGAGACGTCCGCACGGGGGCGGGGTCAGGCTCCCGCCCCCGCCGTCGCTCGCCGGCGGGAATGCGGTCGGCCAGCCGGCCGTGGTCGCGGAGCCGTACGTGGGCAGGCTCGGCATCGGCCAGCGGAACGCCACCCCGGGGTGGTGCGGGCGGGGCGGGCGGCTGCTCTGGGCCGTTTCCCCCGCGGCCGTCCGAGTCATTATCGGAGGGCCCCTGTGGAAAGACGAAACGGCAGAGGAGGGCCGGGACGAATAGCGCTGCTGCGAACACGCAGGCCACGTACAGGAGCACAAACGGATCAGATCCAGCGAGCTGAGAGCCCCTCGGCATCTACGTAGCCTAGCGCGCGAGCCCGCCGCGCCAGGCCAGCCGGACACCCAGAGATGCCCCATCGGCGCGGCCGCGCTGCGGACGGCGTTCAAGCTCCTCATCGGCCATCCCGAGCCCGTGTCCTCCAGGCGGCAGCTGGCTGTGCCACTCGCGCTCTGGGCCGGGCGGCATGGATTCGATCTCGTGGCACTCAGGCCTGACCGGTGTCTTGCGGCGCCTGCCTGAGTCGCACCGGGTCTACGTCGCGCGCTCCGTCATGCCGTGCGCGCGCGCACCAGGTCGGCTGCTTTCTCGCCGATCATGTAGATGCAAGCCATCGGGTTGACGGTGATCATGCTGGGGAAGATCGAGCCGTCGGCGACGGTCAGTCCCTCGATGCCACGGACCCGCAGCTCTGGGTCGACCACCGCCATCTCGTCGTCCGTGGCTCCCATCCTGCAGGTGCCCAGCGGGTGGTACACGGTGTGGTGGACAGCGCGACCGTAGCGGGAGAGCTCTTCGTCGCTCGTGATCTTCGGCCCGGGCGCAACCTCGCGCTTGATCCAACTTTTGAACGGCTCCGTCGCTGCCACCTCGCGGGCGAGCTTGAGCCCGTCGACGATCGTCTGCTCGTCGTAGCCGTCCTCGTCCATGAAATAGCGGAAGTCGAGCGCCGGCTTGATGGCGGGGTTGTTCGACAGCAGCCACATCCGACCAACCGAGCGCGAGCGAGGGATGTTCGGTGTCATGCACATCGCGTGCTCGGGCACTGGATAGCCCAGCCGCTCGGTGTTGAACGTGAACGGGATCTGGTAGGTGTGGTACATCAGGTCGGGCCGCTCATCCCCGCCCAGCCTGTTGACGAACAGAGCGCAATCGGCATCCATGGTCGTCCCCGGCGGCATCGGGCGAACGATCTCCCACATGATGATCGACTCGGGGTGGTCGATCAGATTTTCACCCACGCCCGGCAGGTGGTGCTGCACCTCGATCCCAAGCTCGCGCAGATCGTCGGCAGCGCCGATCCCGGACAGCAGCAGCAACCGCGGCGTGTCAATCGCGCCTGCGCAGACGATGATCTCGCGCTCCCCGCGAACGACCCCGCCGTCGGTGGTCACAGAAACGGCCCGTCCCGCCTCCAGATTGACTCGCCGCACCCACGTCTCGAGCATGATCGTGAGGTTGTCGCGCTTGTCCATCAGCGAGTGCAGGTAGGAAACGCTCGAGGAGGAGCGGACGCCGGTGTCGGGGTCGTAGCCGACGTCGAGGAAGCCGGCGCCGTCGCTGAACGGGGCGCCGTTCCAGTCGGGGTTCGCTGGGACGCCAGCGGCCGCAGCCGCTGACGGCACCCAGTCACGCAGCAGCGCATTGCGGTCCTTCTCTGCGACCAGTTGGTGCTTGGGCAACAGCCGCTCGTAGTAGGTCTCCATCGAATCCGCGTCCCAGCCGGCGGCACCGCGCTTCACCCAATCCCGCCAGTCGCCCGGAAGCGGCTTGAACCAGATCATCGTGTTATGCGAAGAGCAGCCGCCCAAAACGCACGCCCGCGAGTGCACGATGTGCGCGTTACCGCGCGGCTGCAGCGTCGTCGTGTAGCCAAGGTCAAGTGGGCTCTCAAGCACTGAGAGCCAGTTGCGCAGCAGCAGCACATCTTCATTCCCCACGTCGGTTGGCCCGGCCTCGATCAGGCAGACGCTCACCGAAGGGTCCTCCGACAGTCGCGCAGCAACGACGGCTCCCGCGTTACCGCCGCCGACAACAACGTAGTCGTAACTGGCCGTCTCGCGCGTGTTGCTCATCGCAGGCTTCCTTTCGCTTGGTGGCCCCGCCTCAGGCAGAGCGCACTGGGTCTGACACAGCCAGCATGCTCGCGGCCGGCGAAGCGTAGTCCCTGCATCGGGGCATCTGTGAAAAATCGGTCACCGACGGCGCAGCGTCGGGTGAGCCAGCAGCAATCTCCGCGCGGCCATCAGCGCGGTCGTGTGACGACAGTGAAGAAGTCGCGATAGTACGGGGCGAGGAACTGCCCGGGGATCCCCCTCTGACCGGGCACGAGCGGGATCGGCAGGGGACCGGCGCTGTGCTGGGGGTGCTCGTAGAGATACCCCGCGACCCAGGCGGGATTGATGTCGAGCTCCATCGCGCGGACGACGCCTTTGCCGGCTAGCGCCTCTGCCAGAGCCCGCACGGAAAGGTTGTGCCCGGCGGCCCAGACGAGATCGCCAGCGGCGGTGACCCCCAATCCCGAGCGGGCCACGATCGGCTGCTCGTGCAACGGGTCGCCCCAGCACAGCTTGATGCACGCGTCCACCGTCGGCGCGATCCGTCCCGCGTCTATCAGCAAGTTGAGGTTCTGTCTGACCGAGTCGACAGGGCGACCCTTGGCCGGGACCGTCTGCTGCCACCGGCCAATATCCGCGATCCCGTCGCGATAGATGACCACTGACGCCGCTCCGCGGCGCAGCCGCCAGCCGACCCGTCCGCCCTGCTCAAATCCCCCGGCGCCGTAGCTCTCCTGAAACGCGCTGTTGAACGCGGCAACCACGATCCGCCTTTCCGCCGGACCGATCAGGTCACCGAAGCGCCAACCGGCTCCGCCGGGTTGCGACCCGCCGGCGTGAAGTGCAAGCGTGACCAGCCCCTGGTCGAAGCGAAGCAGCGTGATCGTGAACCCGGCCTCGTGATATGCCTTCACCCGCGAGACCCACACCGCCGTCTGACCGCGCACCGCGACGGCCGGAACCCAGCCGAACAACCCCTGGCGACGCGCCGCGGCAAGAATCGCGATCGGGCGCGCTCGCCTGGGTGTGGGGCCCGGGACGGACGCAGAGACCGTCGCTGCATCGCTGCGGCTGGAAACGGAGGTCACCTGCACCGAGGATGTGTCCGCCCGCGACGACGCCGCTTGCAGCGTCCTGGCGGCCCGTGAGCGATCCGACGAGCCGCACGCCGCACACACCAAGAGCAGGCACGCCACACCCGCGGCGGACCCGAGCCGGCTCGACGTTCGGCACCGCGCGCCCATCAGCCAGAGTCTCGCAGGAGCGCGTGTCGTCGCCGGCCAGCCGCAGCGGCTCCGCGACTCGTCGACGCGCGGAGCAGTGTTCGGTCCGTCTGCAAGACTCGTGACGTGAGCGCCCGTCTCGTGACGATCCCGATCAGTCACTTCTGCGAGAAGGCGCGCTGGGCGCTCGATCGCGCGGGCGTCGATTACCGCGAGCAGCGGCACCTGCAGTTGGTCCACGTCTTCGCCGCCCGGTTTGCGGGAGGCGGGAGAACGGTGCCTGTGCTCGTGACCGATGCCGGGGATGTCCTGGCAGATTCCACGTCGATCCTGCGCTGGTCGGACACGCACATCGCGGACGGGATGCGGCTGTATCCCGATGGCGCGATCGGGGCCGAGGCGGCGGCTCTCGAGGCGTCTCTCGATCACGGTCTCGGACCGGACGGGCGGCTGTGGATGTACCACGAGACCCTGCCCGTGGTCCGGCAGCTCGGGCAATGGGTGCTGGCCGGCGTCCCGCGCTGGGAGCAAGCGTTCTTCCGAGTCGCTGACCCGCTCATCGGCGTCGCGATCAGCCGCTACCTCGGGGTAGACGCGGTTGCCGCACGCGCCGCTCTCGCTCGGATCAATGAGGTGTTCGACCAGATCGGCGAGAGACTGTCCGACGGGCGTCGATTCCTCCTTGGCGACCGCTTCACCGCGGCCGATCTCACGTTCGCCGCGCTCGCGGCGCCGATGCTGCTGCCCGCGCGCTACGGCTCACCGCTGCCTCCGCTCGAGGCGATGCCAGACCGGTTCGCCCAAGAGGTTCAGCGGCTACGAGCGCATCCGGCGGGCGGATTCGCCGACCGGTTGTACAACGAGGAACGGGTCGCGTGACTCTCGGTTGAGTTGGGCGCAGCGAGCGACGGCCTCCTCGCGACTCATGGATTGAGCCTACCCAGCACCTGCGCTCTGTACCGTCCGTCCATGACCCAAGGCAACATCACCCCAATCCAGGCAGCGCCGAACCCGATTGATCGGGGTGTGCGCATCGGCCACGTGCACCTGCGAACCGCCGACATCGACCGGGTGCGCGACTTCTATGTCGGCGTGCTCGGCTTCGACGTCGTGGCCGAGGCACGTGACGTGGCCGGATGGGGCACGACAGGCGACATCCTGTTCGTGTCCGCCGGCGGTTACCACCACCACCTCGGCTTCAACACCTGGAAGTCGGCCGGGGGCGGACCGCAGCCGGACGGGGTGGCCGGCCTGCACCACGTCGCCCTCAATTACCCCACCCGGGCTGGGCTCGCCGACGCCGTTCGCCGCCTCCAGCAAGCCGGCGTGCCGCTGCGGCAGCTGTCTGACCACGGCTCCCACGAGGCCGTCTATCTCTCCGATCCTGATGGCAACGATCTCGAGTTGGCATGGGACAGGCCGATCGAGCAATGGCCACGAGCCGAAGGTGGCGGTCTTGCCCCGATCTTCGCCGACCTCGACCTGGACGACCTGCTCTCTGAGCCCGAGCTGACCCCCGTCTGACGGCGACGCCGGCCCTCACCATCGGCGCTACACGTTCACGGGGCACCTCAACCCGTTCGTCGGCTTCCGTCAGCCCGCGACCGGCTGCTGAAGCCGCGGCCTCGCCGTGATCTGCGGGAGGCCCGGATGACCTGCTCCCCGCTGGCGGCTTCGGTTAGGGTGCTGGCATGGACGACTTGAGTGGGGCGGTTCTGGTGACCGGCGGGACAGGCTTTCTCGGTGGGTGGTGCATCGCGTCTCTGTTGGAGCGCGGGTACGACGTGCGGACGACGGTTCGTGACCTGGCGCGTGAGCGGGCGGTGCGCGATGCGGTCGCGGCAGCCGGGGTCGATCCGAGCTCACGGCTGACAGTGCTAGCCGCCGATCTCACCTCTGATGCTGGGTGGGCGGACGCGGCCTCCGGCTGTCGGTTCGTGCTGCACGTCGCGTCTCCGTTCCCGCCGGTGCAGCCGAAGGATCCGGACGAGCTGATCGTCCCGGCACGGGACGGCGCGCTGCGGGTGCTGCGTGCCGCGCTGGACGCCGGCGTCGGGCGCGTGGCCATGACGTCGTCGATCGCGGCGGTGCGGTCCGATCGGCAGAGCTCGGAGACCGCGCCGTATACCGAGGCCGATTGGACTGACGGCGAGGACAGCTCGCGCACGCCCTACGTCCGCTCGAAGACGCTCGCCGAGGCGGCTGCGTGGGAGTTCGTGCGCGCGGCCGGCGCGGAGGATCGTCTGGTCACGATCAACCCTGGCGCCATCATCGGCCCGGCGCTGAGCGACGATCACTCCTACTCGCTGCAGGCAATTCAGCGGCTGCTATCCGGAATGCCGGCCGTGCCGCATCTGGGCTTCACCTTCGTGGACGTGCGCGATGTCGCCGATCTGCACATTCGCACCCTCACCGATCCCGCGGCCGGGGGCGAGCGCTTCATCGCCACCGACCGCTTCCTGTGGATGTCGGACGTGGCAGCCGTCCTCCGCCAGCGCCTCGGCGAGGCCGCGAAGCGGGTCCCGACCCGGGTTGCCCCGAACCTACTGATCCGTGCGATGGCTCTGTTCGACGGCGGCGTCCGGTCGGTCGTCGGCGACCTGGGCAAGAGGTCCTGGTTCTCGAGCGAGAAGGCACGCACGACCCTTGGCTGGACGACGCGACCGGTCGAGGACTCGATCGAGCAGTGCGCGCGCAGCCTGCTCTGACGGGAGGCGACGCGCCGGCAGGAACGCCGCCGCGCCACGCGGGGCCGGCGCGAACTCCGCGAGGCCACGCAGGTTGTCTATCCTGCTGTCTGACCACCGTCGTTTCTGTCCAAGACATTGGCAATGGAGACCGACCGAGCGAGAGTGCAGTCGCACGGCCGCACGGCGAGAGCGCCGGCTGGCTGGCGTGGAGCTGGTCGAGGCGAGCCGTTTCGTGGTGCCGCGGTCAGGATGGACCCGCTGCGAGGCGTGGCGGCCGCGGCGCACCGCGCGCTCGGTGAGGTGGGTGACGGGAGGCTCTCGCGGCCCCCGGTGACAATTCGATTCTGGGACGGGAGCGAGCTGCCCTCCGACGGGACTGCGGTCGTCGTGGTGCGCGATCCGACCGCGGTCGCGCACCTGCTCCATGCGCCCGGCCAGCTGGGGCTCGCGCGAGCGTGGGTCGAAGGGTCCGTCGACGTCGACGTCGACGGCGACCTCGAGGCTGTGCTCCGCGGGCGGTCAACGTTCACCGGGATCGAGCTCTCCGCAGCCGATCTGGCTCGGCTTGGGTTGACGGCTCTCAGGGTCTGCGGCGCGCCCATGCTTCGGCGCCCGCCGATCCCCGCGATCGAGGCGCGGGTGAGAGGCCGGCGGCGTTCGCTCGCCCGCGATCGCGACGCAGTACGCCATCACTACGACGTGTCGAACCGCTTCTACCGGCTGGTGCTCGGGCCGACGATGGTCTACTCGTGCGCCTACTTCGCCAATGTGGACGACACCCTGGAAGTCGCCCAGGAGCGCAAGCTCGACGTGATCTGCCGCAAGTTACGGCTGGCCGAGGGCGAGCGGCTGCTCGACATCGGATGCGGCTGGGGCTCGCTCGCGATCCATGCCGCCACGCAGTACGGGGTAACGGCGGTGGGCGTGACGCTGTCCGAGGCGCAGGCGCACCTCGCTCGCGCGCGAGTCGCGGAGGCCGGCTTGCAGGACCGCGTCGTGATCCGGGTCCAGGACTATCGCGAGGTCGCCGATGGGCCGTTCGACAAGATCGCGAGCATCGGCATGTACGAACATGTCGGGCACGCCGAGCTCAGCCGCTACGCGCACACGGTCGCGAACCTGCTGCGACCGGGCGGACTGTTCCTCAACCACGGCATCACACGGCTGGCTCCGCATGCGCCCGAGCCCGATGCATTCGTCTCGCGCTACGTGTTCCCCGACGGCGAGCTGCATCCGGTCACCGACATCATGAGCGCGGTTCACGCCGCCGGCCTCGAGATCCGGGACGCTGAGTCCCTGCGCGAGCATTACGCGCTCACTCTGCGCCGTTGGGTCGCCAACCTGGCCGCCAACCGGCACGAGGCGATCGCCGAGGTCGGGTCCCCGCGCGAGCGGGTCTGGAGGCTCTACATGCTTGGGTCTGCGCTGGGGTTTGAGGCCGACGAGATCAGCGTCTACCAGGTACTCACTGCGCGCCCGGGTGGGCGGCATGGCCTCCCGCTCGATCGGGGCGAACTGCTGAGAGAGACCCGTCCCGCCGGGGCCTGACAATCCGAACGCCGAAGGCTTCGGGTAGGTTACGGCGGTGCCCATCCACGATGACGTTCTTCTCGTTCACAGCCTCCTCGATCTACGGCGTCATTCGCTCGTATCTCTACGACGACGCGATCAAGCCTGATCCAGGCTCGACGAATCCCTTCCTGCCCGGAGCCAATCGCAGCGCGGTTCACCGCAATTACACGGTCACCGTGGTCGAACCCCCACGATCCCGGGCCTGGCCAGTGGGAACTCCCCTGGCGAGGCTGATTCCGGACCTGCCGAGGAGCCTGAGCCTCCCCCGCGGCCGGCCCACGAACGCCACGCTGAAATGTGGCGTCGCCTGGATGAACCGGGGCACGACCGGCGACGGCGATACGCGGCCCCGCACGACTCTCGTGATTATGCGCAACCTGGCGACCGCGAGCACCACGGCCACCTACCCCGAGGCGCGCGGCGCTGTGCCCCGCGAGCGACGTCACGTGCGGGGAGGATGACGTCGGCAGCGCGGGGCACAACTTGCAATCAGGCACTCAGCGGGTCGTCGGGAGAGTGGCCCAATTGCCGTGGGCGGTTGCCGGATGAGATCTCAGCAGCCGATGACACGACCCTACCTTCGGTCGGCAAAGTGACGGCAAGCCCAGCATAAGAGGGTTCCTAAGTTGTCTCCCGGGCCTATGCAACAAGCCGAAGGATTCCGTGGAGGCCGGCGATCCGCGCCTACTTCGCCGGCCACGTTCGGTCGGTTCCCGGGGCTGCGGCGCCGCGGCTGGTGGCGGCACGGAGGGGTGGTCGGCCCGCGACCAGGGCGCTCCGGACACGATCGAGGGGACGCCGGTACTGTGAGCGTCTTCCCAGGACAGCGATTCGCCGTGCGGACCGGGCGGCCGCTCGCCTACGAAACCGAATGTGGACCTCGACCAACACCCCCGGGTGCTCGCCGGCGCCCGCGCCGTGAGTTCGCTGGGCCATGACGAGTGCTACTCGGCGGTCATGCCGTCGGCACTGGCTCGCGCCCGCAACGCCGGGACGAACCTCGCCTTCCTCGGCGCCAACGTGATGTACGGGACCGGCGTGTACCGGGGGACAACCGAGAACCTGCTGGGCGTGTTCGCCTCCGGGCCTGCCGGCCGGGCTCACCCTGCGATCAGCACCCTCGGGCACGTAACGCCGGTCCGCGGGTCCGCGTTCGAGGGCTCTTGAGGATGGGATGCGGACGGCGCGACAAGCCGGTCCCCGCGGGTGCCGTGGTGTGGCTCACCGGGCTTCCCTGCGCTGGGAAGTCCACGATCGCCTCGCTCACGGAGATCGAGATCCGCCGTCGCGGCCGTGACGTCGTCGTCTTGGACGGTGACGAGCTCCGGCGGACGGTGTCGGCTGATCTGAGCTTCTCGACCACCGATCGATATGACCACGCTCGTCGGGTTGCGGAATTGGCAGCGACAGCTTTGGCGGCTGGAGCGCTTCCGATCGTGGCGCTCGTGTCGCCGTATCGGCGCGCCCGCTCAGTCGCGCGGGAAATCCTCGGGGACGCGTTCCTCGAGGTCTTCGTGGATGCGCCGGCGAGCGTCTGCGAGGACCGCGACCTCAAGGGCATGTACGCGCGCGCACGCCGGGGGGTACTCGCCGGGTTCACGGGCGTGTCCGCCCCCTACGAGCCTCCCGAGTCGCCCGAATTGCGACTACGCACTTCGGAAGAGCGTCCGTCGCAGTCCGTTGCGCGCGTGATTGCCCTGCTCGAGTCGCGCGGTGCGCTCAGCCCTTTGGGGGGCTCACCATCCACGCGAGATCGAGCGGCCAAGCTGGGAGTTGACGTCCACTAGCTGTTCAGCAAGGCGGCTCTGAAAGGCGCTGGAGCTTGCTCACCCGCCTCGTGCGGCTCCCGGTGCCGACCTCGGGGTGATGGCGATCCCGATCTCGGTGCCTCCATCGTGCCCTCCCCGCAGCCGTTGCACCACTCGGTAGATCGGCAGGATGAGGATGCGATCGACCCGGTACTTGCGCGCCATCAGTTCACCAACGTGCGCGAGCTCGCCGTCGGGCAGGATCTCCGCGGTGGCCTGCGTCGGGTCGCCGCGCAGCTGGCCCCTCGCGGTGCACGGTGCGATCGTCACCGCCGGGTTGCGGCGGATGCGCCCGACCTTGAACGACTGCTCGCGGGTCTGGACCAGCAGGCGGCCGTCGTTGATCACGAACCACACTGGGGTGGCCACCGCACTCCCGTCGCGCTTGTAGGTGGTCAGGCTCAGATATTTGCCTGGGAAACGCGAGTCGAGGCCTGATCCTGCGGGAACGCCAGATGCCTCGGCGGCGGCCCCGGTCGTCTGTTCGGGCATGCGATCTCCTTTCAGCTCCGCCATCGCGATGTCATAGCTCAGCCCCCACACCATCTGCGAACAGAACGTGGAGCGGAACACGAGCAAATACCCCGCGCACGACCCGATCTCGGCCACCGCGAGCGCCGCGACCCACACCGGGTCGGCGTCCTGCAGGCGCGTGCGCACCTCGTCGAGTCCGGGCACAGCGCTGATCGCGAGCGCGACCAACGCGACAACCGCGGCGATCTCAGCGACGCGCACCGCCAGATGCCGAGGGCTGAGCTCGTCCGGCATCGCCCCGCGGGTCGGCCGGGGGGCGTAGCGGCCGCGCCGCTCGGCTCACCGGGCGCCATTGCACGCCACCGTGCCTACCGCTCGACCCCTCGATCGCGAAGCGTGAACCCAGCGATGTCGATGCGGGTGACCCCGCGGGCATCGACCAGCACGAACACCACGTTGCCGCAGGAGCGGCAGCGGGCGACCGCGCCGGGAGCCCGCGTATAGACCGCAAGCTCGGCGATCCGGGCGACCGCGCCGCAAAATCGACAGGAGCCGCCGGCATTAGTCATCTCGGTGCCGAAATGCGCAAACAACTCTCCAGCGATGGCGTTTCCGTCAACTGCCTCCATCGGTCGCTCCTTATCCGCCGCTGCTCGGTCCGAATCGTTCCGTTCGGATCCGGTTCGGCTCGTGGCCGATCGTCACCAGCCAGCCGGCCGCCGCCTCGACGAAGCCGCTCGGCCCGCAGATGTAGATCAGCGGCTGCTCGGACGGCCGCCAGGCGAGCTCCTCGAGCAGCGGTTGGTCGATCCTGCCTCGGCGTCCGCTCCACCCGTCCGGCCACTCGCGGGTGAGCGTGACCTGTACGTCGGTCTTGTCGTTGTCGGCAAAGCGCACCAGCTCCTGACAGTAGATCACCTCGCTCAGCGATCGAGCGGAATAGAGCAGCCTCACCGCCGCCGCGCTCTCACGGGTGGCGTGATGGCGCAACATCGAGCGAAAGGGCACGATGCCCGAGCCGCCCGCCACGAGTAGCACCGGGCCCTCGCGGAGGTCCTCCCAGACGAAGTAGCCGCCGATCGGGCCGCGCAGCTCGAGCTTGTCGCCGGGTCTCAGCTCGTCAACGAGGTAGGGGGAGACCTCGCCATCCTCGAGCCGCTCGACGGTGAGCGCGACGTGGCCGTCCTCGGGCGCGGAGGCAATCGAGTAACTTCGCAGCGCCTGATAGCCGTCCTCGGCGGTGAGTCGGACGTCGACGTGCTGGCCGGCGCGGTGGCCGGGCCAGCCGGGAAGCTCGAGCAGGATGCTCCTGCACCGAGCGGTCTCCTCGACGATCTCGACCACGGTGCCGAGCTGCCAGGTCAGTCTCCCTGGTAGCGCTGCTCGAGCCATGGGTTACCGTGGTTGTGGTAGCCGTAGGTTTCCCAGAACCCAGGCTCATCATCGAGCGTTAGCGTCAGTCCGCGCACCCACTTCGCGCTCTTCCAGAAGTACAGGTGCGGAACGAGCAACCGCGCGGGGCCGCCATGCTCAGGGTCGAGCGGCTCGCCCTCGTACTCGTACACGACCCACGCCTTCCCGTCCCGCACATCCTCGAGTGTGAGGTTCGTCGTGTAGCCGCCGTCCGACCAGGCGGTCACGTACTCGGCCGCGGTGTCAACGCCCTCGATCAGCGTGTCGACGGACACCCCGCGCCAGCTCGTCTCGAGCTTTGACCACTTCGTCACGCAGTGGATGTCGACCGTGAACGTCTCCGATGGCAGCGCGAGGAACGCCTCCCACGGCCACGACACCGGTTCCTCGATCGCGCCGTGGATCGTGAAGCTCCACTCGTCAGGCGGCGTGTGCGGGGTCGGCCCGGCCGAGAGCACCGGAAAGTCGTCGGTCACGTGCTGGCCCGGAGGCACCCGCGACGGATCCGCGACTGGCCGGCGACGTCCGTGAAAGCCGCGAGAGATCGGTGACATCAGAGCTCCTTTGCTCCGTAGAGCCGGTGATCGGGGTCATTCAACTCGGTCGAGTACCGGGTCCGGATGCTCACCCAGGTACTCGACCCACTTCGTCTTCACGCACGGGTAGTGCTTGGAGGCCTCGACCAGGTCCATAAAGCCCACGATGGTGTGATCGAAGCGAGCCTGCAGCTCCGAGTCGGCGATGCGGCCCTCGGCGTCGAAGGCTCGGTGGGCTTGCGCCAGCGAGAACATGTCTGGATACACGCGCGAGCCGAGATGCTCCAGAGGAACGCGCAGCGCCCACAGCCCTCGATTGCCGCCAGCCATCGACGGAGAAGCCGACATCAGCAGCCCATGGCGCTCGTTGAACGGCTGCGGGCTGAACCGCGACACCCAGTCGATCGAGTTCTTGAGCACGCCCGGCATCGAGAAGTTGTATTCCGGGCTGACGATCACGAATGCGTCGCTCGCCGTGATGCGGTCGCGTAGCTCCTCGGCCGGAGCGGGGAAGCCCTCATCCGCCTGCAGGTCCCCGTCGTAGTTGGGAGCGGCGAACTCGGTCATCCTGGCGAGATCGACGTCGCCTTCGTTGGCCTGGACTGTCTCCGCTGCCAGCTGGGCTAGCCGTGAGTTCAGCGACCCCGCCCGCAGGGACGCCGCGAAGACGAGGAATCGAACCGGCTCCCGGTCGCCGTGCGCGTTCATGTCTGGACCACCCTTCGAGTCGACGCTCCTGAGATCCTGTCCTTCCGCTGGCACCATCCTAGACCCGACGTTAAGCGCCGAAGGGCTACGTTCGCTTCAGCCACATGACCGCACCGAGAGACCGACACCGCTCCGATTCGCCACCCTCTCCGCGGCGCGAGCTCGAGGCCGTGATCTTCGATCTCGACGGCGTCCTGATTGACTCGGAGCACGCATGGGATGCGGCCCGGCGCGCGGTCGTGGCGGAATCCGGGGGGACGTGGCTGCGGACGGCAACCCGGGCGATGATGGGGATGAGCGCGCCCGAGTGGTCGCGGTATCTGCACGACGAACTCGGCGTTCCGCTCCCACCCGACGAGATCAGCGGCCGGGTCGTCGCGCGCCTTTTGGCCGGCTACGAACGAGAGCTGCCACTGCTGCCCGGTGCAGTCGCGGCCGTCACGCGCCTCGCCGTGCGGTGGCCGCTTGGGCTGGCGTCCTCGGCGAACCGACCGGTGATCGATGCCGTACTGACGGCGAGCGGCCTGAGCGACTGCTTCGCCATCACCGTGTCGGGTGAAGAGGTCCCGCACGGCAAGCCGGCTCCCGACATCTACCGTGCCGCGGCGGGACAGCTCGGCGTCGAGCCGGGCCAGGCCGCCGCGGTCGAGGATTCCAGCAACGGCTTGCGGGCCGCGGCCGGGGCCGGAATGCTGCTGGTGGCCCTGCCCAATCGTGAGTTCCCACCCACAGAGGACGCACTCACGCTCGCCGATGTGACCCTGGCGTCACTCGACGAACTGACGCCCGAAGTGCTCGAGTCGGCGGCGGCTCGATCGACGACGACCTGAGGAGGGGAGTGTCCGACCGCAGCAAGCGACTGGCCCTCGTCGCGGCGATCATGGGCTCGTTCGTGGCGGGGTTGGACGCGACCGCGGTCAACGTCGCGCTGCCGGCGATCCGGAGTGATCTCGGCGGCGGACTGGCGGGTCAGCAGTGGGTGTCCAACGCCTATCTGCTCGCCCTCGGCTCCCTGATTCTGGTCGGCGGCTCGCTCGGGGACGTGTTCGGCGAGCGACGGGTGTTCTCGCTCGGGGTCGCGGGCTTCGGGGTCGTCTCACTGCTCTGCGCGATCGCGCCAAGCATCCAGGCGCTGATCGCCTGTCGCGCGCTGCAGGGTGCGTTCGGAGCCCTGTTGACCCCGAGCGCCCTGGCGGTGATCGTGGCGGCGTTCAGACCTGACGAGCGGGGCGCCGCGATCGGCTCGTGGACGGCGTGGGCGGGGATCGCGACCGTCGTCGGGCCGCTCGCGGGCGGTTATCTTGTCGACGCGGTCTCGTGGCGGTTGATCTTCGCCGTGAACATCCCATTCGTTGTGGCGACACTGGCGCTGGTGTCGGTGGCGGTGCCGCGTCGCCCGCCGGCAGAGAGCCACGGGCGCGTGGATTGGCTCGGCGCGGCGCTGACGTTCTTCGGCCTGGCCGGGCCGGTGCTGGCATTGATTCGCCAGCCGGTCGTTGGATGGAGCAGCCCCCAGGTCTGGATCCCCGGGTTGGGAGGGCCGCTGTTGCTCGGGCTGTTCGTGCTGCACGAGCGGCGCACCGCCGCGCCGATGCTGCCGCTGGGTCTGTTCAATCGGCGCAACTTCGCCGTCGGCAACGTCGAGACGTTCGCCATGTACGGGGGACTCGGGGTCACGTTCTTCCTGATGGTGCTGTTCCTCCAGGAGGTCGCCGGCTACCGCGCGCTCCAGGCCGGATTCGCGATGATGCCCTCGACGATCGTGATGTTCCTCCTGTCCAAGCGGATGGGGAGGCTGGCGGACCGCTTCGGGCCGCGGCTGTTCATGGGACTCGGCCCGCTCGTCGCGTCCGTCGGCCTGGCGTTGATGCTCGGCCTCCACGCCCACGTGAACTACTTCACCGACCTGCTCCCCGCGCTGCTGATCTTCTCGATCGGCCTCTCCTGCACGGTCGCGCCGCTCACCGCGGCGGTCCTCTCCGATGCCGACGAATCGAACGCGGGGATCGCGTCCGGAGTCAACAATGCGATCGCTCGGGTCGCCGGGCTGCTCGCCATCGCAGCCATCGGCGCTGTCATTTCGGCCCAGTTCACCGCGACGCTGAACCGGGAGCTTCCTGCCGCCAGTCTCTCGCCGGCGGCGAGCTCGGCGGTGGCCAGCGCCCGCGGTCAGACGCTCGCTCGCGTCGATGCGTCCCGCGCCGGAGCGCGCGTGTCGCTGGCCGTTCAGTCGGCGTCGGTTCACGCGTTCCACGTCGGGATCGGCATCTCCGCGACTCTGGTCGCGCTCGGTGGGCTGCTCGGTCTGACCGGCATCCGCAACCCGCGGCGAGCCGTGCGGTGCGTCGACTGCGCGGGGGGCCAGCTTGCCGGCCAGCCGCTCGACGCCGGGCGCGATCAGGCACCCGAGTTGCTGCCGTTGCCCGTCGCCACGCCAGCCGCGGATCCCGTCGCCTGAGCCATGAGCGAGGAAGCGGCTGGATGAGGCCGACTTGACAGCTTCGTCAATGTGAGGGTCATGGATCGAAAGGGACCGCATTGAGCGAGCCGTTGGGACTGGGCGTCGAGGAGCCGCCCGACCGCAATGGGGCGTTTCCGAGGTTGGACGCGGACCTGCGCGGGCGGCTGCGAGAGGTGGGAGAGACCCGGACGGTCCTCACCGGACAGGTGCTGTTTCAGGAAGGGGATCCGGGCTACGACTTCTTCGTCGTGGAGTCGGGGGTGGTGGCGATCGTCCAGGGCTACGGCCATGAGAACCGCGTGATCGCTGTCCACGGGCCGCACCGCTTTCTCGGCGAGATCAACCTGCTCACCGGATCCCCCGCCTACCTGAGCGCGGTGGTGCGGGACAGCGGAGAGGTGATCCAGGTGTCGGCCGACCGCCTGCGGAAGCTCGTTGCCGACGACGACGAGCTGAGCAATGTGATCCTGCGGGCCTTCATGTCGCGCCGGACGATCCTGATCGATCTCGGAGCCGGGGTGAAGGTCGTCGGCTCGCGGTACTCGCGCGAGACCCGGCGGGTGCGGGAGTTCCTCGCGCGCAACCGCATGCCCTATCAGTGGATGGACGTCGAGGACGATGAGGAGGCGGAGGCGCTTCTGCGGGCCCTCGCGATCGAGGCGTCGGAGACGCCCGTCGTGATCGGCGGCCGCGGCGTGTTGCGAAATCCCACCAACGCACAGATCGGAAAGATGCTCGGGTTTGGCTCGCGTGGCGCGCCGCCCGCGATGTGCGACGTGGTGATCGTCGGCGCCGGACCCGCCGGTCTGGCGGCAGCCGTGTACGGGGCCTCCGAGGGTCTCGACACCCAGGTGATCGACGCGGTCGCGTTCGGAGGCCAGGCCAGCACGTCGTCGCGGATCGAGAACTACCTTGGCTTCCCGACCGGGATCTCGGGCAGCGAGCTCGCTGAGCGCGCCACATTGCAGGCACGGAGGTTTGGGGCCCGGATGGTGGTGCCGGCCGAGGCGGTCGGCCTCACAAGCGAGGACGGGCACTTCGCGATCAAACTCGCGGACGACTCGGTGGTCAACGGCCGGACGGTGATCATCGCGACCGGCGCCAAGTACCGCAAGCTCGACGTTCCCGACCTCGAGCGGTACGAGGGCGTCGGCGTGTATTACGCAGCGACCCAGGCCGAGGGGCAACTGTGCGCCGATGACCCGGTACTGATCGTCGGCGGCGGCAACTCCGCAGGCCAGGCCGCGATGTTCCTGTCCGAGCATGCTGCGAGCTGCCGGCTGATGATCCGCGGGGACGATCTCGGCAAGTCGATGTCGCGCTATCTCATCGATGAGATCGAGCGCCGCCCCCAGGTTGAGGTGGTGACCCGCGGTGAGATCGCCGAGCTGAGGGGCGACACCGGCCTCGAGGCGGTGGTCGTGAAGGACACGCGCACCGGCGCGCGGCGCGAGCTGGAGGCCCGCGCGCTGTTCGTCTTCATCGGCGCCGAGCCCCACACCGACTGGCTCCGCGGTCACGTCGCGATGGACGAGCACTGCTTCCTGCTGACCGGGCGCGACGTCGAAGCCGACCAGCTCGGCGGGTACGGCGAGGAGCGCCCGTTCTTCCTCGAGACCAGCGCCCCTGGCATCTTCGCCGTCGGCGACGTCCACTCCGGCTCGGTCAAACGGGTCGCCTCGGCGGTCGGCGAAGGGTCGATGGCGGTGCGGCTCGTGCACCAGCGACTCCCCGCGGGCTAGATGGGCTAGGCGGGCAAGGTGTAGGCAGCCCAGGCATGCGCCCCCACGGCCCATGCACGAGCCCCGCCGGCTAGAGGGTTGCCAGTACCTCCGCGGCGGCCCGCTGGCCGGAGCGCACCGCGCCGTCCATGTAGCCGGCCCAGAACGTGGAAGTCTCGCTCCCCGACCAGTGCACCCGGCCGACGGGAGCCCGGATCGCCGGTCCGAAGTCGGAGAGGACGCCGGGGGAAAGATTGACCGTGGGGCAGCCGCGGATCCAGCGCTCGTCGGCCGCCGAGTTGTCCTCGATATACGACCGTGGGTGGCGCGCGTGCTCGCCGAAATAGGTGACGAAGTTCTCGAGGACCGCCGCCCGGCGCGCGGCGGGCGACTTCTGCATCCACTGCCGTGCGTCGTGGCCGCCGATGAAGCCGAAGAGCACGCCGGGGCGGCCGTCGGGCGGCGAGTTGTCGAACGTGGTCCGCGCCGGACCGACATCAGACAGGGCCTGCCCACTGAGCCCCGCTGTCCGCCAGAACGGACGGTCGTAAATTGCCTCGGCCTTGGCCAGCGTGCCGTGGGGCATCCGCTGGATCAGCTGCGCGCGCAGGCCCGGCAGCGGTGGGTCGAAGGAGATCCCGGCGGTCAGCGCCGGAAGGATCGCCACGATGGTCCGCCGGGCGCGGACCGTGACGCGGCTGGACACCACGGTCACTCCTTTGCGGTCCTGCGCAATCGCGCTCACCGGGGACGAGACGACGACGCGCGTGCCGAGCTGGGCCGCCATTCGGATCGACAGCAGCTGCGAGCCTCCGACGAAGCGGCCCTCCTGCGCACCCCCACCCGTGCTGATCAGGCGAGCGAAGCTCCCAGGATTGCGTTCGTTCCCGGCCACGCGGGCGTACCAGAGCGCGTAGAGCAGCGACAGGTCGCGCGGCTCGGCGCCCCAGATTGCGTTGACGGCGGCACGGAACAGCTTGTACACGTCGGCCGAGGCGATGTTCGCGCGCATCCACGTCTCGAGCGTCTGCTGGTCCCACTCCGGAGCGTGCGACGCTGTCCACGGAGCGGTCACGGGGACCTCCGCCACCAGAGCGTCGATCGCGCTCAGGACCGCGATGATCTCATCGAACAAGGGATGCGCTGTCGGCAGCCCGACCGACGCCGGATACGTCGTGCGCGCTCCGTTGAGGAACAACACGTTCTGTCCCTGATTGTAGGTCTTGAAGGTGCCGATCTTCAGCTCACGGCCGAGCCGCACGACCTGGTCCTGAGTCGGGCCCACGTACTCGCCCATCAGCTCGCTGATCTTGCCGCCGCCGATGGAGTGGTTCTCCGTTCGGCCGCCAACTCGATCGTCGGCCTCCATCACCATCACCGAGTGGCCCGCGCGGACGAGGGCTCGCGCCGCCGTCAGGCCCGCCAACCCTGCTCCGACGATCGCCACATCGGCTCGCACCGAGCGTCTTGACACCGCCGCAGCCGGCGCGGCCCGTAGGGTCGTGGCCACGCCCGCCGCCGTGGCACCGCCGATCAACCGGCGACGCGTGACCGAAGCATCCATCATGACCACACACCGTGACCGACCCGGACCCGCCGGGTATCCGTTGAGACTACGGAACCGATGACAGAGTTCGTCACCGCTGGGGCGGGCTTCCTGCTCGCGGTGCTGTGGTTCGACCTGATGTTCGACGTCCAGGCGCTGCGGCATCGCGCCGCCGAACTCCCCGAGCCTGCGCTCGCTTCAATCGCCGGCTACTACTGGCGGGTCACGACGACGGCGCGGCCGATGAATCGCCTCGTTGCCGCCGTGATGCTGGGCACCCTCGCGTCGATCATCGTTGAGGTCGTGCGTGGCGATCGACCGCGTTGGGTCGCGTGGCTTTCTCTGCCGCTGGCGGCCGTTCCGATCCTCCTCGCCGCGCTGCATACCGTGCCCTGCGCCGTGCGACTCGGCGCGCGCTCCGACTCACCTGAGCGGCAGAGCGCCCTCGCGCAGTCGATCGGTCGCGATCACGTGGTGTGCGCTGCGGCGATCGCCGCTCTGCTCGCGATCCAGTTGTCGTTCCGCGGATAGGGCCCCGACAACGCGACCTGGAACGCGCCGGCTAGGGCGCCTGACGACCGTGCTCGGGTGGGGCGGACCCGCATGCCAGCACCGACAGCGTTCCCATCAGCACGCCGCGGTCGTGATGCTCCGGCGCCGGCTCGCCCCGCGGCGTCTGCACCCGGGGGTGAGAGACGACGTGCGTCACCGGCGCTCCGGTGAGCCGCTCGACGCGCTGTGGCAGCCCGGCGCGCAGCCACTTGGAGACCCCGATCGGCAATGTGGAGACAACGATCTCGTCGTAGCGCTTCGGGTCCCACGCATCGGTGATCGCCGCGATCGGATCGCCGGCCCCGACGGTGCCGTCGGCCTCGAGGCCCGCGGCGCGCAGCCGCGCGAGTGCCTCGTCCAGCGTCGCGTGCGCGGCGGACCGCCCGCCGCCGACCGGAGTGGCCGGCACGATCAGGTACAGAAACGTCGGCTCGCGCTGGCCGCGCTCGCTGAGCGCGGCCATGAGCTCATCCGAGTCCGCCGTCACGTTGGCGACAATGAGGACGCGTCTCTTCCACGGCATGGGCGACCTCCGCTGACTCTGGGTGCCTGTCCGTGAAGTTATACCGCGCCGGGATGACCGCTCCGCAGGCGCACCGGAGGGGCTCGCCGAAGACCAGACGTCTCTCGCGGGGCATGGCAGCAGCAGCCGGCGGTCCGGATCGTCGTCAGAGGTCGTAGGGGTACTGCGTCAGGGTCTCGCAGCCGTCATCAGTGATCAACAGCAGATCCTCGTAGCGGACGCCGCCGATGCCCTCGACGCCCTCGATCCCCGGCTCGATCGCGATCACGTCGCCCGCCACCAGCGGTTCGGTCCCCGACAGCCCGAGCAGCGGTGCTTCGTGGACCTGGAGTCCGACACCGTGGCCGAGACTGAAGTAGAAGCCGTGGGTCAGGGTCTGCCCCGTCTCGCGCGTTCGCTGTGTGGGATGGCCGGCGGCCTCGATTACGTCGGCGGCGGCATCGTAGAGCGCCCGCCCCGTGATACCCGGGCGGGCGGCCCCGCGGGCCGCCTCGAGGGCGGCGCGGACCGCGTCACGCAGCGCCGCGACCTCATCGCTCACCGGTCCCGCCACGAATGTCCGCGTCATGTCCGCCCAACAGCCGCTCAGCTCGTCGTGCGGCCAGAGATCGATCTCGATCGGCAGCCCGGCGGGGAGGGGGCCGGAGCCGGGATCGTGTCCGCCTCCGGACAGCAGCGACCCCACCATGATGTCCGAGGGTGCCGGCGCGCCGGCCTCGGCACACGCCGCGCGGATCGCGGCACGCACCCGCTCTGCGGTGAGCTCCTCGCCGCCGAGGTACAGCCGTCTGTTCCGCGCCGTTGCGTTCCGGAGCAAGCTCTCGCCCGCCGCCATCCCCTGCTCCGCCGCGCGCTGGGCGCGCCGGATGCCGGCCAGCTCCTCCGCGCTCTTGACCCGCCGTCGCCGCTCGACCGCCGCACCGTCGACCTCGAACCCGATCCCCGCCGCGCGGATGGCGTCCGCCACCGCGACCGGAAGGTCCGGAGGTGCCACGACGCTGTCTACGTCCCAGGTGCGCAGTGCGCGGATGACCGTGGCCAGCTCGGCCTCACTGCGAGGCACTCCGTCCCGCACGAGCTCGAAGAAGCCGAGTTCGTCGAGGAGCAGCAGCTTCACGCCCGGCACCGCCGTGGCCACCCGCTTCGCCTCCAGCGAGCTGATGAGGACGAGTGACTCGCCGTCGCGCGCGACGAACAGCAGCTCGTCCATGATCTCGATCGGCACCTCGTGGCGGATCGCCGGGTAGCGCAGCGTGTCGCCGTACATGAGCACGGTCATAGCCCCCAAGGCTAGAGCCAAGCTCGAGCGGTTGTGGCATCACCGCGCTCATCGGGCTAGGGCCTCGAGGAGCGCTTCGATGGTGATGAGGCCGAGAGGCTCCCCCCGCCGGTTACACAGGCATACCGGTCCGTAGCGGTCCTCGCTCTGGCGCGCTGCGGCGCGCAGGGCGACGTGGCGGATGCTCTCGCCGACGCGGACGCACATCGCGGGGTGACGTGCGGCGCGACGACCTCCGGCGGGCACCACAACCCGGTGAGGCCGGCCGTCGTTGTCGACCAGGATCGTTGCCTCGGCGATCACCGCGGGCTCCTCGCGAGCGACCGGGGCCGGCCGCGCGATCGCGCTCAGCTGGTCGACCGATTCGGACCGGCTCTGGGCGCGTAGCGCGCGGGTCGCCGCTTCGGACGGCGTGGTCATCTGGGGGTCGGGCCGCCCGAGCAAATAGCCCTGAACGAGGGGCACGTCGAGCTCCACCAGGCGCCCGAGCTCTTCCTCGTGCTCGACGCCCTCGGCAACCAGCCAGGCGTCCAGCTCGCCGGCGAACGCGCCGATCGCGCGGACCGCGGCGGCGCGGTTCGGATCCCGGTCGACGCCGGCGACGAGACTGCGGTCGAGCTTGACGAACTCCGGCCGCAGGGCCAGCAGGTGGCTGAGGCTGGCATAGCCGGCGCCGGTGTCATCCACCGCCACCATCGCGCCGCGCTCCCGCAGCGCCCCCAGCACGGTGCTCAGCGCCGCGTAGTCCTCGACCGGCGTCTGCTCGGTGATCTCCACCACGAGCCCGGACAGATCGCCGAGCCGGTCGAGGACCACCTGAACCTCGTCCGATTGGACAGCATCCGGAGACAGGTTGACCGACAAGAAACAGCTGTCGGGGAGCGCATCGCGGTGGCCGAGGATCACCGCGAGGGCGACCGCCTCCAGCCGGCTCGAGAACCCGTGCAGCGCCGCCGCAGCGAACCACTGCTGCGGACCGTACGCCGACGCTGGATGTTGCACCCGTGACAGCGCCTCATAGCCGCAGACGACCCCTCGGGAGATGTCGACGATGGGCTGGAAGGCCGGGGCGATGAGGCTGTCGTCGCAGACCTGCGCCAGCCGTTTCGTCCATGCCGAATCCGCAATGTCGAACACACCCTCATTCGTCGGCAGATCCCGGATGATCTTGAGCCACGCCAGCCGGGCGACTCACCTGTGGGTACTCTCGTCGGCGACGACGATCCCGGCACGCTCCCGCTGCGCGCGGGCAAGCCTGCCGCCGGCGGCGCTCAGCAGCATCCCGATGATCGCCGTGAACACGGCCAGGAGCGGCGGGAAGCTGCCGAGCGAGACCTTGGCCTCCGTCCCCACGATGGCGTGGGTGACGAGCAGGGAGACGCCGTAGATCAATCCGCCGAAGAAGCCCCGGTCGGCTCCGCCCCAGCCGTCGAGATGCTCAAACCCGGCCACGAAGCCGCCGATCGCGGCCAGCACCGCCACCGCCCAGTAGGCGGCGCTCGACACACCGACCAGAATACCGGCGAGCGCGCCGATGACAGCCGGTACAACGCCGCCGAGGATTACCTGTGCCGGACGCTGCCGGTCTCGGAACAGCATTGGTGAGTACATCGAGTCCTCCTGGGACGGTTCTCGTCAGCAAGCCTAACCGGGGTCGGGCGCCTCGTGGGGACGAAGGTCGGTCGTGCTGGCTCAGCGGGCAGGCCTCATCCAAACCTGCTGCCTACACACCAACTTGCGGTAAATCATGGTCGGCGGACGTTCGACGAGCACAGTCCGGCCAGTCACCGTGGACATGTCGGGATCCGGACAAACTACGGACTGGTTGCGGGGGATTCTGCGCCGGCGGTTGGGCGGCGAATACCGGTCAAGTCACGGCCGAATCGGCCGATGACCCAGGTAATGAGGTTCAGTGATCCTGTGGAGGACCAAGTCGACCTGGCGGCGATCCTGACGCGCATGGTTGAGCTCGCCGGCTCCGACGTGCTCCTCAAGGCCGGCAACCGCCCGTTGGTCCGAGTCGACGGCCTGCTCGACGAGATGGACGAGAACCACCCGCCGCTACAGACGTGGCAGCTCGAGCAGCTCCTCCACGACCTGCTGCCGGACTCGAAGATCAAGGACTTCGAGATCGACCACGAGATCGACTTTGCCTACTCGGTCCCCCAGCTCGCGCGGTTCCGCGTCAGCGCCTATATGCAGCGCGGCGCCGTGTCGATCGCGCTCAGGGTTGTCCCGTACGCGGTCAGCTCGATCGCCGAGCTGAACCTGCCGGATGTCGTCCGGCAGCTCGCCGAGGAGCAGCGGGGGATCATCCTCGTCACCGGCACGACGAGCTCGGGCAAGTCGACCACGCTGGCGGCGATGGTTGCGCACATCAACGCAACGATGCGTAAGCACGTCATCACGATCGAGGACCCGATCGAGTATCTGCACCGTGACGGTCTCGGGGCGGTCGATCAGCGTGAGGTCGGATCCGACACGTTCTCCTTCCAGACCGCGCTGCGCAGGGTTCTACGACAGGACCCCGACGTGATCATGATCGGCGAGATGCGCGACGAGGTGACCGTGCGGACGGCCCTCGCCGCCGCCGAGACCGGGCACCTCGTCATGTCGACCCTCCACACGCTCGACGCGGCCGAGACGATCAACCGCATCATCGACTTCTTCCCGCCCCACGAGCATCAGCACGTCAGGGCGATGCTGGCCGGCACGGTTAAGGGCATCGTCTCCCAGCGGCTCGCCCCTCGGGCCGACGCTCACGGGCGGGTGCCGATCTGCGAGGTGCTGACGATGACCGGCCGCGTGCACGACACGATCCTCGATCCGGAGACCGACACCGATCTGCGCGACATCATCGCCGAGGGCGAGTTCTACGGCATGCAGACCTTCGACCAGGCGCTGTACCACGCAGTGAGCAATGGGACCGTCTCGATGGACGAGGCCGTGCGCCTGGCCACGCAACCGCACGATTTCAAGCTGCTCGTCAAAGCCCAGGGACGCCGCGGCACCTCGATGGAGGACGTCGGTGTGCGCAGCGCGTCGGAGACGGAAGCCGTCACCGACTCCGTTCCGGCGCCCGGCTGAGCCGCCGACCCTTCCCGCCGGGACATATCGCGGGCTAGCATCACGCTGGCTCTGACCCGCGGATCGACGACCTCGCCGACGTACGCCGTGCTGATCGCGGCCACGGTGCTCGGGCTGGCCGTGAGGCTGTACCAGCTCGCCCGCCCAGGGTTCCTCACCGGCGTGAGCGAGTACGACGACGGCGTCTACTTTGGGGCGGCCGTGCGGCTCGTTTCGGGCTTTCTGCCCTACCGGGACTTCGCCATGGTGCACCCGCCGGGGATCATCCTGCTGATGACCCCGCTGGCCTGGCTGGCCAAGGCGGCCGGCACGGACACCGGACTCGCCCTGGCGCGGGTGGCCACGGCGCTGGCGGCGACGGCGAGCATCACCCTGGCGGGGCTCCTGGTCCGCCACCGCGGAGTGCTCGCGGTGACCCTCGCCTGTGGGTTCCTCGCCGTCTACCCGCCGGGGATCAATGCCTCGCACACGCTGCTGCTCGAGCCGTGGGTCGTGCTGCTCTGCCTGATCGCCGCCCTGGCCGTGTTCGACGGCGACGGAATTCGACCCCGGACGGGCCCGCTGGTCTGGGGCGGGGTCGCGCTGGGCTTCGCCACCGCGATCAAGCTGTGGGCGGCGCTGCCCGCGGCGGTCCTCCTGCTGCTCTGCTGGCGGGCGCCTCGGCGCGGTCGGTGGGGATACCTCCTCGGCCTGCTCGGTGGTTTCTGCGTGCCTGTGCTGCCGTTCGCGGTCGTCGCGCCGCACGCGCTGTACCACGACGTGATCGTAGCCCAGCTGTCGAGGGTCGACCAGGTCGGCGTGCCGGAGTGGGTACGCCTGAGGAGCCTCGATGGGCTGGGCGACTTCCACTCCGTCGGGCCGGCGGTGGCGTTCGTCGCGGCGATGCTGATCGCCGCGGTGATCGGGCTGTGCAGCATCGGAGCGGCGCTGATCCGGCGGCGAGGACCCGCTCCGCTCGAGGCGTTCGCGCTGCTGAGCGCGCTGTTGGCCCTCGCGCTGTTCCTGTGGCCCGCCGACTACTACCCCCACTACGGCTGGTTCTTCGCCCCGTTTCTCGGCCTGGCCCTTGCGCTCTCGACGACAAGCCTGCTCGAGGCCTGGGGAACCCGGTCGGCCGGGTCCCAGCCGGTCGGAGGCGCCCTGCCCGCGATCCTCGCCGGGCTGATCGCGGTGGCGGTCCTCGCCATGGCCGCGGTGGACTTCGATCGCCTGAGCAGTGCGGTGATGCCCGACCGCGGCGCCCGTGCGCAGCACATCATCCCCCACGGGGCGTGCGTGTTCGCCGACCTCCCAGCCTTGGCACTCGTCTCCGACCGCTTCACATCCACCGTTCCGGGGTGCTCGCCGATGGTGGATCCGATCGGCACCGACTACGTTCTCTCCTCCGGGCACAACGGCGTCAGCGGCGCGGCCCGGGTCCCGGCGGTGCGCGCCTTCTGGCAGTCGGTGTTTGCTCACGCGCAGTTCATCTGGCTCCAGTGTGGGCCGGACTCCGGACGCGGGTGCCCGACCGACCGGCGGGTCCCGTGGACGAAATCGCTCCGCCTCTACTTCGCCGGCCGTTTCCGTCAGGTGCGTGGTCCCTACGCGATCAGGAACCTCTATCGCCGGGTTCCACCGCGGGCCTACATCGCCGGACGGTAGCCGGTCAGCCGAGCTGAATTGACCGCACGAGAGCCTGTGCGAGCAACGCCTGACCGGCATAGCTCGGATGGATCCCGCACGTCCCGGGGCTCCCGAGCTGGGTCAGCAGACCGGCATTGCACAGACTTCCACCGAAGCGTCTCGTCGCCGTGAGGAACTCGCCGTAGCCATCGGCGACGACAACGTGAAACGGCTTGGCGGCCGCGTTCTGGGTGCGGTTGAGCGCGAGCGATTGTGCGTTGCTGGCCGGCGAGGCGTAGTCGATCGAGTAGTAGTCGACAATCGCCAGCTGCCCGCGGTAGTGCGCCCGGCTGCGAATGGCCGAGAGGATCACCTTGATGTTGGCCGCCACCTTGTTCAGCACCGCACGCTGCTCGGCCGGGCTTTTGCAGCGGTCGCGCGTGGTCTCCACGCACACGAAGTAATCGTTGGCGCCGATCATCAGAGATACCAGCCGGACGTCACGATGGGCGTGCAGGTAGGCGAGGGCGTAGCCGAGCTGCGAGCCCTTGTACTGGACGTGCAGCGGAAACCTCACCCGGTAGCCGACATGCGGATGCCCGGGCACGTTCTCGCAGCCGTTGCTTGCGGCCGTCGGGTTGATCAGGCTCGAGCTCGTCTCACCGGGACAGGCAGCGTTGGCCACCACGACGTGAAGCTCGGAGCCGAGCTGCTCCGGATAGCCCGGAAAGCTCGCGGCGTTGCCATAGTCGGGCGGCGGAACCACCTGCGGCTCCTGGTAGCCGAAGGTCACCGAATCCCCGAGCGCGAGGTACCGCGATCCCGATTCGAGACCGCTGCCGGTGTGGCGCGAGTGCCCGACGCCGGCCGCCGGCAGGACGAGCGCCGCGCCAGCCACGAGCAGGCCCGCGGCAAACATCTGGCGCAGTCGCATAGATGGACGATCCTACGCCAGGAGTCAACCTCGGCCCGAAGCGCTCCGATTCTTGACCGCGGTCACCAGCTCGCTCACGCGCGAGGTGGGCTCGATCATCAGCGACAGCTGATCATCCAGGGAGCCGTGCAGATGCCACTCGTCGCCGTGTCCGCTCACCAGGCCGGCATTGGCGAGCCGTGCGAGCGCGTGTGACACCGAAGGGCGCTCGGCGCCGATCAGACGACCGAGCAGCTGGTGGGTGAGTGGAACCGGGAGGCGGATGCCGCCCGGCTCGACCCTGCCCCACCGTCCCGCCAGGTGCCAGAGCAGCAGCGAGAGACGGACGTCGAGCCGCGGCTGGGAAGCGATCGCCCGCTGCACGCTCAGCCGCCGGGAGCGACGCGTGGCGCGCCGGAGCAGGGCGTCGTAGATCTGGGGCCAGGGACGGATGCGCTCGCGGAACATCGGATCGAGCACGGCGCAGCGCGTCGGCAGCAGCGCGCGCCACCCGAGCTCGCAGGACAGCAGCTCCTCGTGCTCGTCCGCGAAGCCCTGGAGCACGTCGCCGGTCCCGACCAGCTCGGCAGCGGTGCGGTCCCCGACGCGCACACTGACCGCCACGACCCCGTCGAGCACGAGCACGCCCGGGCCGTCGCCGGCGAGCTTGAGCCACGACCCCAGCTTCACCTCGCCCGCATCCACGTCAAACGTCACCGCGGTTACCGCGGGCCGCGCCGCCATCCTCAGGCGAGCGTCGAGCTCGTCGGCCAGATCAGGGTCGAGATCGAGCAGGTAGCGATACGAACTCGGCCGCTCCCGCGAGGAGCTCCGTCCGCGCCACTTGGAATGCACGCGTTCGTCGTCGACCGTTCTCAGCTCGCCTTCCCACTCTGGACCATCAGGAGAAGCGCTCCTCTCGGCAGGCCTATCTGGCCCTACGGCAGTCTACGTCCACCTGCTCGTGGCGGGTCGCAGTTCGACCTGCCGGTAAGCACGATTACCGTCACTCCGCTTACGAGTGCGAGGCGACGGCGCGGCGCCGGTGGTATACCGGTGATTCGGCGCGCCAGGTCGTCCCGTTGCTCGGCGACGCGCGTCCGACAGGATTGGAGAGGCCTGATGTGCTTGGCGATCCCCGGGCAGGTGATCGAGTTGGTGGACGAGGAGAATCAGATCGCCAAGGTCGACGTTGTCGGCGTGCGCCGAAACATCAACGTCAGCCTGCTCGCCAACGACTCCGGTGGCGCGCGTCCGGGGGACTGGGTTCTGATCCACGTCGGCTTCGCCCTCTCGAAGGTCGACGAGCAGGAGGCCCACGCCACGCTGCGCCTGCTCGAGCAGATGGGCGCCGACTACGAACAGGAGCTCGAGGAGCTGAAGGCGAGCGTGATCGAATGAGCGGCGAGCTCGCGCCGGCTTGCGAGACCGCTCCCGAGCACTGCATCACCTGCGGCGACGTCGGCATCCCGATGCGGGTGATCGCGGTCGGCGCCGACTCGGCCGAGTGCGCCGACGCCGACGAGACCCGCCACATCGTCGCGGTCGACCTGATCGGGCGAGTGGCGTCGGGCGATTCGGTGCTCGTCCACGCCGGCGTGGCCATCGCCCAACTCTCGGGCGCGGCGAGATGAAGTACGTCGACGAGTTCCGTGACGCCCAGCTCGGCCGGGTCCTGGCCGGCGAGATCCTGGCCGAGATCGAGCCGGACCGCCACTACAAGGTGATGGAGGTGTGCGGCGGGCACACCCACTCGATCTACAAGTACGGGATCGACGATCTGCTTCCGCCCAGCGTCGAGCTTGTGCACGGGCCAGGCTGCCCCGTGTGCGTCATCCCAATGGGCCGAGTCGATGACGGGATCGCGATCGCGCGGCAGGAGGGCGTGATCTTCACCTGCTTCGGCGACATGCTGCGGGTTCCCGGATCGCAGTACACGCTGCTTGACGCCAAAGCCCAGGGGGCCGACGTGCGGATGGTCTACTCACCGCTCGACGCACTGCGCATCGCCCGCGAGAACCCTGACCGGGAGATCGTCTTCTTCGCCATCGGCTTTGAGACCACCGCTCCCTCGACGGCGCTGACGCTGAAACGGGCCCGCGCCGAGGGCATGCGGAACTTCTCCTGCATGTGCAACCACGTGACGATCGTGCCGCCGCTGCGCGCCCTGCTCGAGTCCCCGGACCTACGCTTGGACGGGTTCATCGGCCCCGGTCACGTGTGCACGGTCGTGGGCGCCCGGCCGCTGCAGTTCATCCCCGCCGACTACGGCCGTCCGGTGGTCATCTCCGGCTTTGAGCCGCTCGACATCCTGCAGTCGATCCTGATGATCCTGCGCCAACTGCGCAGCCGGCGCTGCGAGGTCGAGAACCAGTACACCCGCGTGGTGCCGCAGGAGGGCAACCTGCGGGCTCTGGAGGTCATGGCCGAGGTATTCGAACTGAGGCCGCACTTCGAGTGGCGCGGACTCGGGTTCATCTCCCAGAGCGCGCTGAGGCTGTCCGGCGACTACCGCGAGTTCGACGCCGAGGAGCGCTTCGCCACACCCGGAGTGCGGGTCGCCGACCCCAAGGCGTGTCAGTGCGGAGAGGTGCTCAAGGGTGTGATCAAGCCGTGGGAATGCAAGGTCTTCGGCACCGCCTGCACGCCCGAGCACGCGATCGGGACGTGCATGGTCTCGCCCGAGGGGGCCTGCGCGGCGTACTACAACTACGGCCGCTTCGCCCGAGAGCGGGAGGTGGTGTGAGTCCTTCAGAGTCGGTGACCGGCGGGCGCGAGCAGCGCGTGCTCGCGATCATCGAGACGGCACGCTCCAAGCGCCCCCGCTTCCGCGACGAGCAGGTGACGCTGGCCCACGGTGCGGGTGGCAAGGCGACGCAGACGCTGATCGAGGGCCTCCTCGTGCCGGCCTTCGCGAACGGGTCCGGGGCCCTCGCCGAGCTGGCCGATGCCGCCACAATCGAGATCGGCGGAGCCGCGCTGGCCATGACCAGCGACAGCTTCGTCGTCAACCCGCTGCGCTTCCCGGGAGGATCGATCGGTGAGCTGGCCGTCAACGGCACGGTCAACGACCTCGCCATGGCCGGGGCGCAGGCGGTCGCCCTCACCGTGTCGATGATCCTCGAAGAGGGGCTCGACGCCGACGTGCTGCGTACGGAGATCGAGGCCATCGCCGAGGCGGCGCGCACGGCCGGGGTGGAGATCGTCGGCGGCGACACGAAGGTGGTTGAGCGCGGCGCGGCCGACGGCATGTATCTGTGCACGACAGGCATCGGCGCCGTCGACCCGCGGGCCCGACTGGCGCCGTCGGCGATCCGGCCCGGCGACCGGATCCTGCTGTCGGGTCCGATCGGAGAGCACGGCACGGCGATCATGCTGGCCCGCAACCAGTTCGACCTCGACGCCGAGATCGAGTCCGATACTTGCCCGCTGTGGCCGGCCACCGATGCGCTGCTCGGGGCGGCCGGAGAGCAGCTTCACTGCCTGCGCGACGCCACCCGTGGCGGCGTGGCCTCGGTGCTCAACGAGCTCGCCCGCGCCGCGGGCGTGGCTGTGCTTGCCCAGGAGTCCGAGGTCCCTGTGGCTCCGGTGGTCGCCGCGGCGGCGGAGCTGCTCGGTATCGATCCGATGTACGTGGCCAACGAGGGACGCCTGGTGGCGTTTGTCGCCCCCGATGCGGCGGGGGCCGCGCTGGCGGCGCTGCGGACAGTGAGTGGTTGCGAGGAGGCCGCGGTGATCGGCGAGGTCCGGCAGGAGCCGCCGGGCATGGTGATGGTCGACACGGCCTTTGGAGGCAGGAGGGTGATGGATCAGCTGGTCGGTGATCCGCTGCCGCGGATCTGCTGAGGAGGGTTACCGAGGCGAGGAGAGGAGTAGCGATGGCGATCGAGTACGCACCCGGGCAGCAGGAGACCGAGAGGGTGACCGCGCACGTTCTCTGGATGACAGTCGGTCTGTCCTGCGAGGGCGACTCCGTGGCCATGACCAGCGCGACCAACCCGAGCCTGGAGGACATCATCCAGGGCGTCATTCCGGGCATGCCTCGCGTCGTGATCCACAACCAGGTCATCGCCTTCGAGGTCGGCGAGGAGTACATCCAGGCGTGGTACGACGCCGAGGAGGGCAAACTCGACCCGTTCGTGCTCGTGATCGAGGGCTCGATCGGCAACGAGGAGATCAACGGGGAGGGGCACTGGAGCGGCTTCGGCGTCAACCAGTCCAACGGGCAGCCGATCACGATCAACGAGTGGATCGACCGGCTGGCTCCGAAGGCGGCGGCGGTCGTCGCGGTCGGCACCTGCGCGACCTACGGCGGCATCCCGGCGATGAAGAACAACCCGACGGGGGCGATGGGGGTGCCCGACTATCTGGGCTGGAAGTGGCGATCCAAGGCCGGTCTGCCCGTGGTCTGCATCCCCGGCTGCCCGGCCCAGCCGGACAACATGACCGAAGTGCTGATGTATCTCGTCTTCCATCTCGCCGGAATGGCCCCGGCGCCGGAGCTCGACGAGCAACTGCGGCCGAAGTGGCTGTTCGAGCGGACCACCCGCGAGGGCTGCAACCGCGCCGGCTTCACCGAACAGGGCAACTTCGCCACCGAGTACGGCTCCGATCACCGCTGCCTGGTCAAGCTCGGCTGCAAGGGGCCGGTAGTCAAGTGCAACGTGCCCGTGCGCGGTTGGGTGAATGGCATCGGCGGCTGCCCCAACGTCGGCGGCATCTGCATGGCCTGCACGATGCCGGGCTTCCCCGACAAGTACATGCCGTTCATGGACGAGGACACGTGGGGCGCCGCCGCGGCCAACTTCCAGCGTTTCACCTACGGCCCGGTGTTCCGCTATTTCCGCCATCGCAACCTCGTCAAGACGTACGACATCGAGCCGGAATGGCGGCGCCGGGGACCGGCCCTCACCACCGGCTACCAGAAGCGCTGGTAGCGGGGAGAGAACCGACCACGCCGATGAGTGTCCCTAGGAGAGAGAGATGGCCACAGTAGAGAGCCCCGCCGAGCGCAAGGTAATCGTCAAGGAGATGTCGTGGGATCCGATCACCCGGATCGTCGGCAGTCTCGGCATCCACACCGAGATCGACTTCTCCAACCGCCAGGTGCTCAAGTGCTACAGCACGTCGATGGTCTTCCGCGGTTTCGACATCTTCATGAAGGGGATCGATCCGCGCGATGCCCATTTCATCACCAGCCGGATCTGCGGCATCTGTGGTGACAACCACTGCACGTGCTCGTGCTTGAACCAGAACATGGCCTATTCGGTCAAGCCGCCGCCGCTTGGCGACCTGGCCTTCAATCTGGCCGAATCGGCGGACTACATGTTCGACCACGCGATCTTCAACGACTGCATGGCCAACGTTGACTTCTGCGAGCAGATGGTCAAGGACACCAACCCGACGCTGCTGGCCAGGGCCGAGAACACCTCAGCCCCACACAAGGACGTCCACGGCTACAACACGATCGCCGACATCATGCGGGCGCTGAACCCGTTCACCGGTGCGTTCTATCTCGAGACGCTGCAGGTGGCACGCTACACGCGGGAGATGTACTGCCTGTTCGGCGGCCGCCATACCCACCCCTCGACGATCATGCCCGGGGGTTGCAGCGCCGACATCACCCATCAGACGCTGACCGACTACTACGTGCGGCTCATGCGGTACATGGATTACGTCAAGCGCACCGTGCCGATGCACGACGACCTGTACGACTTCTTCCTTACCGAGCTGCCCGGCTACGACATGGTCGGCTACCGGGACACGAATCTCGTCAACTGGGGCTGCTTCGACGACCCGGACTACGTCGACTACAACTACCCGTCGATGACCGAGTGGGGTCGCAAGCGCTACATCACCCCCGGCGTGGCGATCAACGGCGAGCTGGTCTCCACGGACCTGGTTGAGATCAATCTGATGATCAGGATCCTGCTCGGAAGCTCCTACTTCGATCCGTGGGACAACGAGCCCACCTTCGTCTCCCGTGACCCGCTCGGTAACCCGGTGGACAAGAACCATCCCTGGAACAAGCAGACCCTGCCCAAGCCGCAGAAGCGGGACTTCGCCGACAAGTACAGCTGGGTCGTCTCACCGCGGATCTACGACAAGCGCACCGACACCCACGTGTGCTGCGACACCGGTGGAGGCCCGTTCGCGCGTCAGTGGTGCACCGCCAAAGCCGGCCTGGTCGACTTCGGCTACCTGAAGGCCACCGGCCACTCGATCCAGATGGTGCTGCCGAAGTCGGCGGCGATGCCCGAGATGGAGCTCGAGTGGAAGGTGCCGGAGAAGTCCAACGCGGTCGAACGCGACCGGGCGCGCTCCTATCACCAGGCCTACGCGGCGCTCGTCGCGCTCCACTGCCTGGAGCGAGCGCTCAAGGAGGTCCGCGCCGGGCGAACCAAGAGCTGGAAGGAGTTCAAGGTCCCCGAGGAAGCGATCAGCTGCGGCTTCCACGAGGCGGCGCGTGGCGTGCTCTCGCACCACATGGTGATCCGCGAGGGCAAGATCGCCAACTACCAGCCCTACCCGCCAACGCCGTGGAACGCGAGCCCGCGGGACGTCAACGGAACGCCGGGGCCCTACGAGGACGCCGTCCAGAACACGCCAATCTTCGAGGAGAACGGCCCGGACAACTTCAAGGGCATCGACATCATGCGCGCCGTGCGGAGCTTCGATCCGTGCCTGCCGTGCGGCGTGCACATGTACACCGGTCAGGGCCGCGTGAGAAAGGTGATCCATACCCCGACGGGCCTGAGCTGACGTGGAGGCACGGTCCCACCCCGGCGAGCTGCTGGACCGAGTCCAGGCGCTCAGCGCGGCGGTCGATGAACTACCGGACCTACGCGCCCGTGAACTGGCCCAGGAGCTCGTCTCGGCGATCATCGCCATGTACGGCGATGGCCTCGAGCGGATCATGGAAGCGATTGGGCGCTCGCCCCACGCGGGGCCGTCGATCCTCGAAGAGCTCACGGAGGACGGGGCGGTCGCCAGCCTACTGCTGATTCACGACCTCTATCCGGTCTCACTCCACGAGCGGGTGCTGGAGGCACTCGACACCGTGCGTCCGTATATGGAGTCGCACGGCGGCGATGTGGAACTGCTCTCGCTCGATGAGGGGGTGGCGCGGCTGGCGCTGCGGGGCAGCTGCAACGGCTGCGCGGCCTCGCGAGCAACGCTTGAGCTGGCGATCAAGCAGGCGCTCGAGGAGCACGCGCCCGATCTCGCCGGGCTGGATGTTCAGGGGGTGATGGAGGAGAACGGCCGGGAGGCGGATTCGAGCTACCCGTCGTGCATACGGCCGGGTCGTCGCTCGAGCTTCCGATGGCCGATCCGATGGCCGACGCGCCGCCCCGCTGGGTCCCTCTGGAGCAGTTGGCGGGACTCGAGCCTGGGGCGCTGCGGGCGCTATCGGCTGACGGAGCCGCGTTAATGGTCGCCAACGTCGATGGCTCGCTGCTTGCCTACCGCGACGAATGCGCCTCCTGCGGCGAGTCTCTGAGCGACGGCGTCCTCGACGGGCACATGCTCCGCTGTGGCAGTTGCGGCGTCGAGTTCGACCTCCCGCGGGCCGGCAGAGCGGCGGGAGTGGAGCCACTTCAGCTCGCGCCCGTTCCGCTGCTCGAGCACGGCGGGGTCCGGGTGGCGGTGTGAGCGCCCGCCTGGACGCGATGGTCGCGGCGCGGCGGCGAGCCGAGATGGTCGGGCGGATGCGGACGCTGGCCCAGGCCGGGGCCACACGCTCAGTGGATGCGGGCGGCGCCACGCGGGTCGCGGCGGAGGAGCGCTGCGACATCTGCCACGCGACGGTGCCCGACGATCACCGACACCTGCTCCATCTCAGCGAGCGGCGCATCGTCTGCTCGTGCGAGGCGTGCTGGGCGCTGCACTCCGGCGATGCCGACTACCGGCCCGCCGGGATGCGCACGCTCTGGCTTGAGGGCTTCGACTGCGACGAGCAGCTGTGGGGCTCGTTCCAGATCCCGATCGGTCTCGCGTTTCTGATGCGCAGCAGCGTCGGCGGCGTCGTGGCGTTCTACCCGAGCCCGGCCGGTGCAACCGAATCCGAGCTTGGAATGGATGCGTGGGATGCGCTGGTCGGACGCAACCCGGTGCTGACGGAGCTCGACGCCGACGGCGAGGCACTCCTCGTCAACCGGCTCGCCGATCCACCGCAGTACGTGATCGCGCCGGTCGATCAGTGTTACGCGCTCGTTGGGCTCATCAAGTCTCGCTGGGAGGGGATCTCGGGAGGCGGCGCGCTCCAGCAGGCCGTCCCGGCGTTCTTCGAGGCCCTCCGGGCCCGCGCCGTGGTCAGCAACGGGGGCGATTCGTGAGCGTTGACGCTGCCAGGACTGCGGCGCGGCGTGCGCGCGGAGACTCCGCGCCGCATGCGCCCGGAGACGACGCCGGGCCGCTGATCCTGGAGCCCGGGTTTGCCGTGACCGGCGCGGCCCATCTCGCCTACGCCGCGACGCCGACGATGGTGTTCTCCGCGACCATCTCCGTTCCGACCGCACACGAGATCCAGTCCGTGGCCCTCTCGGTGCAGGTCATGATCGACCCCGCCAGGCGCGGTTATGACGCGCCGACGCGCGGGCGCCTGGTGGAGCTGTTCGGCCCGCCGGCGGCGTGGACGCCCTCGACTCAGGGGCTCGCGTGGGCGCGGGTCTCGACGATCGTCCCGGCATTCGTCGGCTCCGCCACGTTCGCGCTCGAGCTTCCCTGCACCTACGACCTCGAGGTTGCCGCCGCCAAGTATTTCTTCGCGCTGCCCGGCGGTGAGGTTCCGCTCAGCTTCCACTTCAGCGGAAGCGTCTTCTACCACGGCACGGGCGGGAGACTTCAGGTCACGCCGGTCCCGTGGAGCGCAACCGCGCAGTTCCGGATGCCACTCGCGGCCTGGCAGGCGATGATCGCCGAGCACTACCCCGGCGGCGGTTGGATTCGCCTTAAGCACGAGACGCTCGAGACGCTCAACACTCGCCGCGCCGCGCGTGGGCTTCCGAGCTTCGACACCTGTGTGGAGGAGCTGCTCTCCGAAGGGGAAACGGATGCTCGATGAGTTGGTGAGCTCGCTCCTGTACGAGGGGTACGCGCTCTATCCGTACACACCGGGCGCAACGAAGAACGCGACGCCGACGCCGTTCGGAATCGTCTATCCGCCAGCGTACGCCGCCGAGTGCCCCGGAGCATTCGATCACGCTCGCCTGGAATGCGTCGCGGAGCCGGACGCCGGTGCGGAGCTGAGCGCTGAGTTGCGGTTCCTCGCGCCGGGCGGAGAGCGCCACGAAGCCGCCGAGCGGCGCTGGGGGCTCGGCCCGGTGACGATCGGCAGCCGGGCCACGGCCTCGTTTCCCGGGGGCCGGTTCACCGTCCGCTCCGAGCCCCTCGCTGAGGACGGCCGCGCGCTGGTGCGGGCGTGTGTCCACAACACCGGTTCCGTCGCTCCGGGTGTCGATCGCTCCACCGCGTTGGCGCACTCGTTGATCTCGACCCACATCGTGGTGACGCTCTCTGCCGGCCGGTTCCTCTCGCCGCTGGACAGCGGTCGCGAGAGCGTCAACACTTGGCCGGTGCTGGCTACGGCATCCGACGACGCGATCCTCGGCGCCGCAATCGTGCTCCCCGATCACCCCGAAATCGCACCGGCAAGCCAGGGCAACCTGTTCGACAACACCGAGATCGAGGAGGCGCTGCTGCTGCACGTGCACACCCTCTGCGACGACGAGCGCGAGCAGGCCTCGAGCCAGGACCCGGCCGTGCGAGAAATGCTCGAGCGTGCCCTGGCCGTCAGCCCGGAGCAGATCATCGCGCTGCACGGCCGGCTCCACGAGGTCGACGGTGGCTAGCGGCCCGCGAGCGTTCGACCCCGGCGGCGCCGACGTGCCGGGCGAGGAGCGGGCCACCGTGAACGGGACCACCTTCATCCGCGGGGAGAAGGTGCTGCTCCGGCCCGGCACCGATCACGATCCGCTCGACCGGATGCTGGACGGCCGCTCAGCGACAATCGAGCGCATCTATCTCGACCTCGAGGACCGGGTGTACATCGCGGTTACCGTCGACGATGATCCCGGTCGGGAGCTGATGCGCGAGACCGGCCGCTACCTATTCTTCTTCGCTCACGAGGTGCAGACGACATGACTGAGACCGCTGCCCGCCCTAAGCAGATCCTCGTCGCGGGGATCGGCAATGCCTGGATGCGCGACGACGGCTTCGGCGGTGAGGTAGCCAAGCTGCTCTCCGGACGCGAACTGCCGGATGGCGTCCACGTCATCGACTTCGGCTCCGGTGGCCTCGATCTCGCCTACGAGGTGATGCGCGGCTACGACGCGCTGATCCTGATCGACGTCAGCCGCCAGGGCGGCCCGGCGGGAACGCTGTACGTGATGGAAGCCGACCCCGCCGACGTCGACGGCCAGATCGAGGATGGCCAGATGCTCGATCCCCACGGCATGGATCCGCAGACCGTGCTGCGCTTCGTCAAGCACGTCGGCGGGTGGCCGGGGCGGGTGCTCGTGGTCGCATGCGAGCCGGAGGTAGTCGACGACGTCGGCCTCGGCCTGAGCGAGCCGGTCAGCGGGGCGCTGGGCCGGGCCGCCGACGTGGTGCTCGAGACCATCGCCGAGCTGCGGGATGCATGAGCTGTCGATCGCCACGGCGGTTGTGGAGACGGCGCTGAGGCACGCCGGCGGCCGGCCCGTGACCGCGGTCAGCGTGCGGGCCGGCCATCTGCGTCAGGTGGTCCCGGACTCGCTGCTGTTCTACTTCGAGATCGTGGCCCGAGACACGACGTGCGAGCACGCCCGGCTCGAGCTGACCGAGGTGCCGGTGGCGTTGCGGTGCCGGGACTGTGGGCAGGCCTCCGAGCCGGAGATCCCGGCCTTTCGCTGCCCTCACTGTGGCTCAGCCCGCGTTGAGGTGACCGCAGGGGAGGAACTCGAGGTCGACTACATCGAAGTCGAGGAACAGGAGGCCGCATGCATCGGACCAGAGTGAGGGTGGTCGAGGACGCCCTCGACGCCAACAACACCATCGCCCGCGCCAATCGCGACGACTTCGACCGCCACGGCGTGCGGGTGGTCAATCTCATGAGCGCCCCCGGTGCGGGCAAGACCACGCTGCTCGAGCGGGCCCTGGAGCAGCCGTTGCCGGGGGTGCGCGTGGGGGTGCTCGAGGGCGATGTCCAGGGCTCCTTCGACGCCGATCGGCTCGCCACCCTGCACGTCCCGGTGACTCAGCTCAACACCGACTCGGGCTTCGGCGGCGAATGCCATCTCGACGCCAACATGGTGAGGTCGGCCCTCCCCGCGCTGCCGCTGGCGGACATAGATTTGCTGATCATCGAGAACGTGGGCAACCTGGTGTGCCCGGCCGAGTTCCGCGTCGGCGAGGACATCCGAGCGATGGTCTGCTCGGTGACCGAGGGCGAGGACAAGCCGATGAAGTACCCGCTCATGTTCCGTACCTGCGAGCTGGTCGTTGTCAACAAGATCGACTTGCTCGAGCATCTCGACCTCGACCTCGACAAGTTCCTCTATCACCTCGACCAGGTCAATCCGGGGGTGCGGCGGATGCTGGTCAGCGCCCGCACGGGTGAGGGCATCGAGGCCTGGCGAGACTGGCTGCTCTCCGTCGCCCAGCGCGAGGAGGCGCTGGCGTGACCAACGCCCCGCTCGCCGGGGCGCTCGACCCCAACCCCCTGCTCGACGAGCGTGTCCGCGCCGGCGCGGCGTTCTTCTCCGCCGAGGCCGAGCGCCTGGCCGCGCTGTGCCACGCGATGGCGGAGCGGTTCGCGGGCGCAGGGAGGCTGATCGCGCTCGGCCGCGCCCCGGCGGCGCGCTCCGACGCGCGTCACGTCGCAGTCGAGTTCGTGCATCCGGTGATCGTGGGCAAGCGTGCGCTGCCTGCGCTTGCTCTGTGCGCCGAGGGCGGCGAGATCGACCGGCAGCTCGGTTCCCTCGCGCGCGAACGCGACATCGTGATTGCGTTCGGTGGCGACGAAGAGACGGCGCGGGCCCTCGGCCGCGCGCGCGAGCACGGGTGTCTCACGGTCGCGTTCGATCTGGCGGGCGCGGAGTGGTGCTTCTCGCCGCCGACCGATAACCCGCTGATCGCCCAGGAGCTGATCGAGACCCTCTACCACCTCCTGTGGGAGCTCGTGCACGTGTTCTTCGAGCACCGCGGGCTGCTCGCCGGCCGGGCGTCCCGGCCGACGCACGACTCCGGCGCATCGAGCTTCCTCTATCCGTTCCTCGGTGAGCAGGAGAACAACCTCGAGGCGGTGCTCGGCGATGTACGGCGCTCGGTGCTGATGAAAGCGGACGAGATCGGCGCCCTGCGTGCCGAGACCGTGCGTGAGAACGGGCCCGTCCTGTCGGCGGCGGCCGCGGCATTGCGCGCGTGCCTCCAGGGCGGCGGCACGCTGTTCGCCCTCGGCAATGGTGGCTCGGCCACCGACGCGATGGACGCGGTGGCCGACTTCCGCTCGCCGCTGCGCGGCGCCGGCGTCGGCTACCGGGCGATCGATCTCACCGAGGACCCGGGGATCCTCACCGCGATCGCCAACGACATCGGCACCGAGTCGATCTTCACGCGGCAGCTGATCGCCCATGGCCAGGCCGGCGACGCCGTTCTCGCCCTGTCCACCTCGGGCGGCTCCGGCAACGTGATCGCCGCGCTCGAGGAGGCCCGCCGCCAGGAGCTGACGACGATCGCCCTCGTCGGCTACGACGGGGGCCGGATCGCCGCCGAGGGACTGGCCGAGTATGTGGTGATCACCCGCTCGCAGCACATCCCGCGGATTCAGGAAGCCCAGGCGAGCGCCTACCACGTCCTCCGGGAACTCGTGGGGTGAGCCCGGAACCGGGGGTGGCCGCCGACCGGGCACCTGCCCGTGCGCAGGCGACGGGGGAGGGGGCGCGTCGACGCGTCGGCGTGCGCGTCGAGGGCACCGTGCAGGGGGTCGGCTTCCGCCCCTACGTCTACCGCCTGGCTCGCGAGCTCGGGCTCGGTGGCCACGTGTTCAATGACGCGCGGGGCGTGGTGATCGAGGCTCAGGGAGTGGGAGCCGCGATCGAGGAGTTGCTCCGCCGCCTGCCCGTCGAAGCGCCGCCGCTCGCGGTGATCGAGCGCACGGAGGTGCGGGAGCGCCCGCTCGAGGCGCCCGCGGAGTTCGCGATCGTCGCCAGTCCCCGCGGGGTGAGCCCGGACGCTCCGGTCACGCCCGACAGCACGACCTGTCCCGACTGCCTGCGCGAGCTGTTCGACCCCGCCGATCGCCGCTTCCGCTATCCGTTCATCAACTGCACCAACTGCGGCCCGCGCTTCACGATCGTGCGCGGAATCCCCTACGACCGGCCCCTCACCACGATGGCCGGTTTCCGCATGTGCGAGCGCTGCCGGGCCGAGTACGACGATCCCGGAGATCGCCGCTTCCACGCTCAGCCCAATGCCTGTCCGCAGTGCGGGCCGGTGGTGCGGCTGATCACGACCGAGGGTCGGCTGTTGGCCGCCCCCGGACAGCGCTACGCGATCAGCGCCGCCGTCGACGCGCTCATCGCTGGCCAGATCGTCGCGATCAAGGGGATCGGCGGCTACCACCTCGCCTGCAGGGCCGACGACGAGCACGCGGTAGCGCAGCTGCGCGGCCACAAGCACCGTGAGGACAAGCCATTCGCCCTGATGACCGGCGACCGCGAGAGCGCCGACCGGCTCGTGGAGCTCGACGCGGTGACGGCGGCGCTGCTCAGCTCCCCCGAGCGGCCGATCGTGCTCGCGCCGCGCCGGCCCGGGGCACCGGTGGCGGCGGCGGTGGCGCCGGGAGCTCCCGAGCTCGGGGTGATGCTGGCCTACTCGCCGCTGCACCACCTGCTCTTGGCCGACGCCGGCATGCCGCTGGTGATGACAAGCGGAAACGTGTCCGACGAGCCGATCGCCTTCCGCGACGAGGACGCCCGAGCCCGCCTCGCACCGATCTGTGACCTGCTGCTCACCCACGACCGCCCGATCCAGACGCGCACCGACGACTCAGTGGCGAGGGTGGTGAGCGCCGGCGGGTCGCCGCGGCCCATGTTGCTGCGCCGCTCCCGCGGCTACGTGCCGCACAGCCTCGCGCTGAGCGCCGCTCCGGACGGTGCCGAGGTGAGGCCGCTGCTGGCCTGCGGCGCCGAGCTGAAGAACACCCTCTGTCTCGCCCGCGGGAAACGGGCCTGGGTCTCGCATCACATCGGCGATCTGCAGAACGCCGAAACCCTGAGCGCGTTCGTCGCGGGCGTGGAGCACCTCGAGGCGCTGTTCGCCGTCGCCCCCGAGACGGTCGCGCACGACCTCCATCCCGACTACCTGTCCACCCGGTATGCGCTCGAGCGCGAGGGTGTCGAGCTGGTCGGCGTCCAGCACCATCACGCCCATCTTGCGGCCGTTCTAGCCGAGCACGACGAATGGGGCCCTGCCGTCGGAGCGATCTTCGACGGCACCGGCTACGGCCCCGACGGGACGGTGTGGGGCGGAGAGATCCTGTTCGGCGACCGGGCGCGTTTCGAGCGGGTCGGCCGGCTGCATGCGGTTCCGATGCCGGGTGGCGAGCGCGCGATCCGCCAGCCGTGGCGAATGGCCTGCGCGTGGCTGGCCGCGACAGAGAACGGGCCACCCGCGGTGCCCGTCGCGCTCGAGGAGCGCGTCGCGGGTGATCGCTGGCGGCGGGTCGCGCGCCTGGCCGAGAGCGGGCTAGCGTCGCCGTCCACCACGAGCATGGGGCGCCTGTTCGACGCCGTTGCCGCCCTCTGCGGTGTGCGGCCGGAGATCAACTATGAGGGCCAGGCGGCGATCGAGCTCGAGGCGCTCTGCGATCCGCAGGAGCGGGGGCGCTACGCGATCGCGCTGAGCCCGGCGGACGATGGGCTGGAGCTCGACCCGCGAGCGAGCGTTGCGGCCGTCGCCGCCGAGATCGCGGCCGGGGTCAGCCCGAGCGTGGTGGCCGCCCGCTTCCACAACACGGTCGCGGCGGCGACCGCACAGGCGTGCCTGCGCGTGGCCTCCGACCGGGGGGCCGCGCTGGTGGTGCTCGGCGGCGGCGTGTTCGCCAACCGCCGCCTGCTCGAGCACACCGGGTCGTTGCTGGTCGGGGCCGACGTGCGCGTGCTGGTCCCCGAGCGGCTGCCGCCCGGCGACGGCGGGATCTCCTTCGGGCAGGCGGCGGTGGCCGCCGCGCGGATGGGCCGCTGACGGCGCACGGTGGCCCTCTGGTGTCCCGGCACTAGATGGCGTGGCGCAGCCGCTCGGCCAGCCGGCTGTGGCGGCGGCCGGTGTCAGGTGCGCGCGCTGCCCGAACCAGGACCTCGCGCGTGCCGACGATCACGGTGGCCAGCTTCGCCCGGGTGACCGCGGTGTAGAGCATCTCACGGCGGAGGAAGAAGGCACCGGCGGCGGGGTGAGCGACGATCACGGCGACCGGGAGCTCGATCCCCTGTCCCCGATGCACCGAGCAGGCATAGGCCAGCCGCAGGCGGTCGATCTCCTCGGGCGGCAGCCGGAAGACGGCCTCCTCGCCGCTGAGCAGCAGCGCGGCGTCATCCTCGCCGTCCTCACCCCCGATCTCGTCCAGCAGCCGCAGCACCGTGCCGTTCATCAGGCCGAGCTCGTGGAGGTTGCGGCCGGTCATCATCAGCTTGTCGCCGACGCGCAGCCGGCCGCCGCGGACCTGCTCGCCGTCGGGATTCAACGCCGCGCGCAGCGCCTCGTTGAGCGCGTCGATGCCCAGCGCGCCGCGGTACACCGGGGCGAACACCTGGATGTCGGCGACCGGGTCGATGTCGTAGTGCTCCGGCAGCCGCCGGCTGACCAGCGAGACGATCTCGCCCAGTGCCGCCCGCGGGTCGCTGCGCTCGATCAGGAACAGGTCATGGCGCATCTCGGCGCCCCGGGCAAAGCTCGGAGGCTCGCCGCGGCGGATGGCGTGCGCGCCCTGGACGATCATGCTTCCCGCGGCCTGGCGGAAGATCTGAGTGAGCCGCGTTGTCGGCACCACCTCGCCGGCCACCAGGTCGGCGAACGGCTTCCCCGCACCCACCGGCGCGAGCTGGTCGGCATCGCCGACGAGCACGACGTTGGTCCGCGGGCCGACCGCGCGCAGCAGGGTCAGCAGCAACTCGAGGTTGGCCATCGAGGACTCGTCGAGGATCAGCAGCGCGCAGGAGACAGGATCGTCCTCGTCGTGGGTCGGCCCCTCGCCGGGAATCCAGCCCAGCGCGGAGTGAACGGTGCGCGCCGTGACCCCGCTGGCTTCGGTCATCCGGATCGCCGCGCGACCGGTCGGCGCCACGAGCAGCACCCGCGCGCCCTGGGCGACGGCCAGCGCGGCGATCGTGCGGATCGATGCGGTCTTGCCGGTACCCGGCCCGCCGGTGAGCACTGACAGCCGGTGGCGGAAGGCCCCGAGCACCGCGCCTCGCTGCTCGGCGGTCAGTTCCGGGGCCGTGGCGTGCAGCGTGTCCTCATCCGGTTCGCGCAGAAGCTCCGACGGTGCGCTGAGGACCAGGTCGGCGATCCGCTCGGCCAGCTCGGACTCGAGCTCCGCCGTCCCCGCGCGGTAGATCCAGCGCTCCTCGCCCATCAGCTCGGTGCGGTCGATCATGCGCTCGATCAGTCCCGCCGGCATCCGCGCCCCCGAGAGCTCGGCCACACCGGCGGCCAGCCCGTCCTGTGGGAGGCAGGTGCTACCTCCGCGTTCGGCCTCGGCGAGCAGATGGATCGCCGCGGCGCGGGCGCGGGCCTCGGCGTCAACCGGCGCGCCCGCCATGCGGGCGATCCGGTCCGCCGTGGCGAACCCGACCCCGAAGACGCTGGTCAACTCGTACGGATGCTCGAGCAGCGTCCGGTGGGCGGTGCGGCCGAGCTCGGCATGGATGCGCTTGACCAGGTAGCCGAGCCCGTGCGGCGCCAGCAGCAGGTGCAGCTGCCGCGTGACCCGCAGCTCATGCCATGACCCCGTCGCCTCGCGTGCGCGCCCGTGACTCAGCCCCGCTGCGGCAAAGGCGCCCTCGGGGTCGCGGTCGATCGCCTCGATCGCGCCGGCGGCGCCGTAGCGCTCGACCAGCGCCGCGGCCCGCTTGGCGCCGACGTGGCGGACGCGGCGCAGGTAGGCGATCACCGCCGGCTCATCGACGGGCGCCAAGGGCCGCGCCTCCGAGACCTTGACCTGCAGGCCATAGCGGCGGTCGTCGACCCAGGTCCCGATCACCCGGGCTCGCTCGCGCTCCTCCAGGTGGATGAGCGGTCCGACGAGAACGACCGCGTCGCCGTCGGCGTCGGTCGCGTCGACCACCGCCCAGCCGGTGTGCTCGCTGGCGAACCGGGTTCGCCGGACGATCACCTCGGCGTCGAAGTCGCTCACTGCCCGAGACGGTATAAGCCGGCGCCACATTCCGCTGCTGAGTGTCACAGTGTTGGCACACAGGCAGAGCGATCCAGGAGAGACCATAGTGGCCAACACAGATTCAGCCCTGATCACCGGCGTTGACTTCGTCGCGCTCCCCACCCACGACCTCGAGGCGGCGGTCGACTTCTACGGAAACATGCTGGGACTGCGGCGCTCCGTGTACAAGCCCGAGCGCCATTTCGCCGAGTTCGAGACCGACAACCTCACCCTGAACATCATGGACGCCGAGGCGATGGGCCTCGAGCACGTCACCTATCGCAACGCACTCGCGCTCCACGTCGACGACGTCGCGGAGGCGCGGGCTCGGCTCGAGGCGCGGGGCGTCACGTTCGTCATGGACACGTTCGACACCGGCGTGTGCCATATGGCCTTCTTCTCCGATCCCGACGGCAATTCGCTGATGCTCCATCACCGCTACGCACCGAGGGCCGTGGACTCGTGAGGTACGACGGCCCGCCGAGCAGGAGCAGGCGAATGCTAGCCGCGCTCGGCGCGCCGAAGTGCCACCTCGAGGCCATGACTCCCGACCAGCGGGCCGAATCGATTGACCAGCGGCCGGACTGTCATCACCCCCAGCCGTCCTTGACGTCCGAGGGCCTGCACCCGCGTCTCGGAGACGAGCACGCTGCGCCCCTTCGCTGCGGGCGCCACCCAGTGGGCAAACACCACCCGGGCCGTGCCCCGCTCGGACCACCGTTCGAACTCCGCCACGCTCCGCAGTTGGGGATAGTCCCGACGCAGTGTCCAGATGCGGCCCACCAGCCCGGAGACGAGCATCGTCTCCTCCTCCTCCAGAACCAGGAAGGGAGGGGTGCGGAACAGCTCCAGAAACGAGAGCTGCGGGTCGGTACCGGGGATGCGCCAGCGCACGAGGTGCCCGAGCAGCCCGGTCTCGGCCAGCCGCACCTCCCGGGCCGCCGCCCACACGCGGCCGGACGGGGCCTCACTCTCGCGCCGATGCACGACCCTCAGCCCCGGATCGGCCAGCCACCGGTCGAGATCGGGCCCCGCTCGGCGATCATTGTCGACCATGGTGCTCCATGCCCTCGCTCCGGTGGTCCCCTCCGCGGCTCGCCGGCTCGGCCTCGCATGCACGCTGCCCGATGGTGACGGCGTCGCGATCACCTTCGATGACGGCCCTCACCCCGAGGGGACCCCGGCGGTCCTCGACGTCCTCGAGCGGGCCGGTGCCCTGGCGACGTTCTTCCTCGTCGGCGAGCAGGTCGAGCGGCGCCCCGAGCTCGCCGCGGAGATCCTCGAGCGCGGGCACGCCGTGGCCCTGCACGGCTACCGCCACCGGCTGCAGCCGCGGCTGACGGCACGTGCAGTACAGGACGACATCCGCCGTGGCGAGGAGACGATCGTCACCGCGACCGGCCGGCGTCCACGCTACCACCGCCCGCCGTACGGCATCTACAGCCCCCCCGGGCTGGCCGCCGTCCGGGCCGATGGGTTGAAACCCCTGTTGTGGTCGACGTGGGGCAAGGATTGGCGCCAGTACACGACCCCCAGTCGGATCGTCGCCCGCGTGACCGCCGGCATTCGTCCCCGCGACGTGATCCTCCTGCATGACGCGGATTTCTACAGCGCCCGAGGCTCCCATGAGCGGACCGTGGCGGCACTGCCCCCGATCCTCGCAGAGCTGAAGCGGCGTGAAATCGCTACCGTCTTACCGGTCTGACAGGCTTGCCGGTGACACGACGAACCTGCGAGGATTTGGCATGCTGCGCGCGGGGGCGGTATCGCTGGCCGGCGCATATCGCGAGTTGACCGCCGCACTCGGATGCCATCCCGAGATCATGACCACTGCTTCCGCACCCCTGAGCTATGAGAAGTTCGCGATCGGCTTTGACCATCGCGATCGTGCACGCCTGCATAGCCTGATCGACGAGGTTCTCGACTCCAACCGGTGGTCGGAGGCCGACATGGTCGCGCGGTTCGAGTCGGCGTGGGAAGCCTGGAACGGGGTTCCGGCGGTGTCGGCGTCGAGTTGGGCGGGGGGCGCGATGGCCGCTCTGCACTTCGCCGGCGTTGCCGGCGAGACCGTGCTGTGCCCATCGAACACCTTCATGGCCACCCCGCTGGCGGCGATCCGGGCCGGCGCCGAGGTGCAGTTCGTCGACTGCAACCGCGAGGACCTGTGCATGTCCTTCGAGGACTTCGAGGCCAAGGCCGAGCAGCACAAGCCCCGCGCGGCCTTCCTCGTCCACATTGGCGGACACATCGCCTTTGACTCCGAGCGGATTGCCGACTACTGCGCCGTGCACGGGATCTTCCTGATCGAGGACTGCGCCCACGCGCACGGCGCGAGCTGGAACGGGGGCAAGGCAGGAAGCTACGGCGACGCCGGCGTGTACTCGCTGTACGCCACCAAGACGATCTCCACCGGCGAGGGGGGCGTTCTGGTCTCCAAGCGGCCCGAGGTCATCGAGCACACACGCGCCTTCCGTAACTATGGCAAGCCGACCTACGAGGTGCAGGGGCTGAACTACCGAATGAGCGAGTTCGCCGCCGCGCTCGGGCTCGTACAGATCGAGCGGCTTCCGGAGATCGTGCGGTGGAAGAACGAGATCGCCCGCACTCAGCTCGATGGGCGTTACCCGGCTCGCCTCGAACTCCCCGACGGCATGGTGTCGGGCCTGTATAAATACATCGTGTTCGACTGGCTCGAGCGCTCCACCGGCCGGGTCTACGACGAGCCGTGCCACCGCACCCTCGGCCACGCCGTTGAACTGCCGAATTCCGACTGGGTCGCGCGCAACCATTCCTGTGTGCCTCTGTACTACCGCCCTGACACGGGAGTGCACTGATGCGAGTCCTGGTCACGGGTGGTTCGGGCTTCATCGGATCGCACGTCGTCGACAAGTTGAAGGCCCGCGGCTACGAGCCGGTCATCTACGACCTGCGCCCATCCCCCTGGCATGAGCCAGGCACCGTCGACACCGTGCTGGGCTCGATCACCGATCGCGAGGCACTCGAGCGCGCGCTCCACAGCTGCGACGCCGTTGCGCACCTCGCCGCGGTGGCCGACGTCAACGACGTCCACGCCGAGCCCGAGGACGCCGAGCGGGTCAACGCCCGGGGCACCGTCGTCGTGCTCGAGGCTGCCCGCCGCGCCGGGGTCAAGCGAATCGTCTACGCCAGCACGATCTGGGTCTACTCGGACTGCGTCGAAGAGGACGTCGACGAGGAGACGCTGCTGCCGGCGCCCAGCCACCTCTATACGAGCACGAAGCTAGCCGGCGAGCTCTACTGCAAGGCGTACCAGGAGCTGTACGGGATCGATTACACGATCCTCCGTTTCGGGATCCCCTACGGCCCGCGGGCCCGCGAGGCGGCGGTCATCCCCGCGTTTGTCAGCAAGGCGTTCGCCGGCGAGCCGCTGACGCTGGCTGGCGATGGCAGCCAGTCGCGGCGCTTCGTCTACGTCGAGGATCTCGCCGAGGGGGTCGCCTGCGGGCTCGAGGACGTGGCCACCAACCGCGTCTACAACCTGGCCAGCAACGAGAACGTCACCATCAAGCAGATCGCCGAGACGGTCCAGGACCTGATCGGCAACGTCGAGATCGCCTCCACGCCCGCCCGCCCCGGCGACTTCGGCGGCAAGGTGGTCTCCAGCCGGCGCGCACTCACCGAGCTCGGCTGGAGCGCGGCAACGCCGTTCCACGAGGGTGTCCGCCGCTACGTCGCCTGGCGCCGCGACCAGGCCGCCAAGGCGGCCGAGAGCGAGGCGGCAGCGGTGATCCCGGCCGGCGAGCCGGACGCAGAGGCCAAGCCCCGCCAGGTGCTGATCATCTCCGCCGACATCGGCGAGGGCCACGATCTCCCCGCTCGCGCCGTCGCCCGCGAGCTCAAGGACGAGGACCCCGACACCCAGGTGTCGATCGTCAACGGGCTCCCGGCCATGGGTCCCGTGCTGACCAAGGTCCTGCGCGAGAACTCGCGCTTCATGTTCGACGTGGTGCCGTGGTGGTTCAACTTCCAGTACGCGCTGTTCATGTACTTCGCGCCGACACGCTGGCTCGCCGGCCGGCTGCTCACGGCGTTCGGACGCCGCGGCCTGATGCGCCTGATCCGGGCGCACGATCCGGACCTGATCGTCTCCACCTATCCGGGCGTCACCAACGTGCTCGGCGAGCTGCGCAGGCGCGGCAAGCTCGACGTGCCCTGTTACTCGTCGATCACCGATCTCGCCGGACTGCACTTCTGGGCCCATCCGGGCATCGACCGGCACTTCATCACCCACCCGGAGTCAGCCGAGGAGGTCGAACATATCGCCGGTAAGGGCAGCGTCAAGTGGGCCAAGCCGCCCACCTCACCCGCCTTCCTGGCCGCGCGCACGCGGGCCGATGCCCGCCGCGCCCTCGGCCTGTCCGGTGGCGGCAAGGTGATCGCCGTGTCCGGCGGCGGCTGGGGTGTGGGCGATCTGCTCGGCGCTACGGCGGCCGCGCTCGAGATCCCCGACGCCACCGTCCTGTGCCTGTGCGGGCGCAACGACAAGCTGCGCGCCAAGATTGCCAAGCGCTTCGGCGAGGAGCCGCGGCTGCGGCTGATGGGCTTCACCGACCGCATGGGGGACGTCCTCGCGGCCAGTGACGCGCTCGTGCATTCGAGCGGCGGGCTGACCATCCTCGAGGCAATCATCCGCGGCTGCCCGGTCATCTCCTACGGTTTCAGCTACGGCCACGTCCGCGCCACCGAGAAGGCCCTCACCCGCTTCCACCTCGCCCAGGTCGCCCATCGCCGCAGCGACATCGTCCCTGCGCTGGATCGGGCGCTGGTCAAGCGTCCCGAGCCGGATACCTCGTTTGCCCGCCAGCCCTCGACGGCGTCGCTGATCCTGTCCGACGAGCGGCGGATCAAGCCGCTCCCGGCCTGGCGCATGCGGGCCGCTCGCGCCGCGGCCGGTAGCGCCATGCTGGTCACGGTGCTCGCCTGGGCGCTGACCACCGGCGCCTCCTACAAGCTGGTCTCTCACTTCGTGCACATGCGCGCGCTGACGACGGTCGCGACGAGCCGGCCGGAGGTCGGCGTGCTGGTCGATGCGCCGAGTACGCAGCTGCCGGCGCTGGCCAGCGCCCTCGCCGCCAGCGGGATCCACGCCTCCTTCGCCGTTGCTCACGTCCCCTCGCCGTACGAAATGCGGGTGCTCGGGCAGGGCTACCAGGCGCTGCCCCGCCTCCCCACCGGCGGTCTGGTCCGCTGGCTGGATACGCGCGAGCAGCTGCACAGCCTCCTCCGCGCGATGGGCTTCCGCCACCACTTCCTCTATGCCTCCAGCGGCCCCAGCGTGGGTCAATGGTTGTTTGCCCACGGTGCTGGCGGGCGCCTGATCGCCGGCGCGGTCCGGCTCGAGGACAGTGGCGACGCGATCGGCCACCTCCATCCCGGCGAGGTGATCGAGCTGACGGTCTCGAGCGGCAGCGGGCTCGAGGGGCTGCTGGCGAAGCTGCACGGAAAGCTCGCCGCCGATCATCTCTCAGCCGTGCCCGTCGGCCGGCTGATGCGGGACGCCGGGACCTCGGTCTAGCTCTTCTCGCCGCGGCCCACGTCTCGCGGGCTTCGCCCGCTGCGGCGCGCCACGCCGCGCCGCGCACTACCAGTGGACGCCGCGAGTGGCCCGCGCGAAGGCCCGCTGCTCGGTGCTGGGCGGCGAATCCTGCTCGAGCGCCGGCTTCTTGCCGTCGCTGCCGCCCTCGGGGAACAGCTTGTAGGCGCGGTTGACCACGAGGTCCTGGGCGCCGGGCGCGATCGCGTAGCTGAGCTGGCCGAGGTTGCCCAGGGCGGTGGCGATGCGCTTGGGTCGTTTGCGGATCGCCTCGCAGATCATGCCAGCTGCCTCCTCTGAGCTCAGCGTGGGGAAGTGGTCATAGATCTTGGTCGGGGCGATCATCGGCGTGCGGACGAGCGGCATGTAGACGGTGGTGATGTGAACACCGTCGTCGATGATCTCCGCCGCAATCGAGCGCGAGAAGGCATCAAGCGCGGCCTTCGAGGCCAGATAGGCGGAGAACCGTGGCGTATTGGTCTGAAGGCCGATGGTCGAGATGTTGATGATGTGGCCGGAGTTGCGCCTGCGCATCTCCGGCAGCAGGTCGAGGATCAGCTTGACCGGCGCGAAGTAGTTGAGCTGCATCGTGCGCTGGTAGTCGTGGAAGCGCTCGTAGGCGCGGCTGACCGAGCGCCGGATCGACTTGCCCGCGTTGTTGACCAGGATGTCGACATGCCCGTGCTGCTCGAGGACCTCCGCCGCGAGACGGTCGATGTCGTCCACGTCGCTGAGGTCGCACGGATGTACATGGGCCACGCCACCCTGGGCCTCGACCACCGCGGCGACGTCCTCGAGCTTCTCCTGGGTGCGCGCGACGAGCAGGACGGTCCCTCCCGCCTCGCCGATGGCCAGCGCGGCGGCCTCGCCGATTCCCGACGAGGCGCCGGTGATCATCACCAGGCGGCCGTCGACTGAGTCGCTGAGCGAGCGGGCGAGGATTCCCCCCGCGCCGGGAATACGCTGGCCGAACGCCCGCATCGTCTGGGCGCCCTTGACCGCGATATCCCCGAGACTGGGTGGCGCCATGTTCGCACCGTACCACTGGGGTGGAGTCCGGGGCGAACTACCTGCGAGCCTGATCGGGAGGCATCCATCCGGTCGGAATGCGAACATACGTTCTCAATGGCTCTGGTCGTGTGCGTCCTGCTACCCCGCTTTCAGCTCACCATCGCCGCCGGTGATCGGGCCGAGTTGCTCCAGGCGCCGACGGCGCTGGGTCCAGAGCCGGGAGGCGCTCAGCAGGTCGGCGAGGTGTCGCTGGCAGCCGAGGCCTACGGCGTCCACCCCGGTATGCGGCTCGGGGAGGCGCTCGCCCGCTGCCCGCGGTTAACCCTGGTAGCACCGGACCCGGCGGGCGTGGCCGATTTCTGGGAGCGACTGCTCGTGCGACTGGAGTCGATCGGTGCGGCGGTCGAGCCGGAACGACCGGGATTGGTGTGCTTCGACGCTGCAGGGCTGCTGCGACTGCACGGAGGGATCGAGGGAGTCCTCAAGATGGCCCGCCGGGCGCTGGCGGTGCCGGCGCGCTTCGGTGTGGCGCCCTCGCGCTTCGCTGCCGTCGCCGCCGCGACACGGGCGCGGGTCCGCCGGCCGGAGGTCGTCCCGGGCAGCGTCAACTCGATGTCCGCCTCGGGCTCGCGGACGAAGGCGCGCGAGTACCTCGCATCGCTGCCGGTCGCCCTGTTGCGCGCGCGGCCGATGCTCGCCAATCTCCCTGATGCCCTCGAGCGTCTTGGAATCAAGTCGCTCGGCGAGCTGGCCGCCATGCCACCCGCGGCATTGGCCGATCGCTTCGGACGGGCAGGGCTGCTGGCTCATGAGCTGGCCAGCGGAGGGGATGGGGCGCTCCGTCCCCGGCCGGCTGCGGAGTACCTTCGGGAGTCGCTCGATCTCCCCGAGGCAGCGTCGGGCATGCAGCTCGAGCGTGCGCTCTGGCTGCTGATCAATCGCCTCCTTGCTCGGGGCGAGCGCGACGGCCGGACCTTCCGAGCCGTGGTGCTCTCGGCGGTCCTCGTCGAGCAGGGGGGGACGTGGCGTGATCAGGTCGTCTTCCGGGAGGCGCTGTCAGACCCGGTGCGCATGCGCCTCGCGCTGGTGCCTCGCTTGGCGATGATGCCGGCGCCCGCCGAGCGGCTGAGGCTTGCCGTCGAGCGGTTCGGGCCGCCGAGCAGCGATCAGCGGCCGCTGTTCGAGAACCCGGCTGCGCTGCGCGCCGCCCGCCTGCGTGAGGCGATCCGCCAGGCTCGGGCCGCCGCGGGACCCGACGCTGCCCTGCGGGTGCTCGAGGTCGATCCTGGTTCCCGCTTCCCTGAGCGGCGCGCCGTGCTGGCGCCGTTTGAGGGCCGATGACCGGCCCGCGGCGCTTGTCGATCCCTCGCCGCGTGGCCGTTCAGGCCGGCGAGGGTGGCATACCGGAGCTCGTCGAGGGGAGAGCGGTGGAGGCGGTGCGCGAGTCGTGGCTGATCGAGGATCGCTGGTGGATCGAGCGCCCCCTACGCCGGCGCTACTGGGAGGTCGTCACCAGCTGCGGCCGCGATGAGGTGGTCTTTCACGACCTGCAGAGCGGGAGGTGGTGGCGACAGCGGTAGCGGACGTTCTGCAGCGGAATCAATGCCTACACTGATCACCGTGACCTCGGCACGCTCTGATCTCCCGGACAGCGTTGGCCATCTGGCGAACTCCGACCACCGCGATCCGGGCATCGCCGCCGTCGGCACGTGGAGCGGCGGGCGCTTCATGCGCTTCGGCCAGCCTCTTGACGACGGGCGCTTCCTCGCGCTCATCGCCCCCGACGAGGACATCCACACGGTGATCACCGCCGATGTCTACGGGACCGGCGATGCCGATCGCATGCTCGGCCAGGCGATCGCCGACCGCGACCGCAATGGCATGTGCGTGATCGGCGCGGTCGGGCACGACTTCTACGAGGGTCAGCGGGACGGGCCCAAGGGCTTTCCCCGCTTCACCGACCCGCGCCTGCGCGGCCCCTCGCACTACGGCTCATACCTCGCCGAGGCGACCGAGCGCAGCCTGGAGCGGTGCGGGATCGACAGCTTCGATGTCCTCCTGCTCCACAATCCCGACCAGCTCGGATACACGCATGAGCTCGTGTGGGAGGGCATGGCGGCGCTGCGCGAGCGCGGCCTCACCCGGATGATCGGCGTGGCCCCCGGACCGGCCAACGGCTTCACGCTTGACCTGATCGACTGCCTTGAGCGGTATGGCGCGATGATCGACTGGGCAATGATCATTCTCAACCCGCTCGAGCCGTGGCCCGGTGAGCTCTGCCTCGCCGCCGCCGCCGCCCGCAACGTCAAGGTCATCACCCGCGTGGTCGACTACGGTGGCCTGTTCTTCGACGACGTCCTGCCCGGCCAGCCCATGCACGAGCACGACCACCGCGCCTTCCGCCCCGCCGGCTGGATCGAGCAGGGTCGCGAGCGGATCGACGCGATGCGGCCGATCGCCGAGCGCACCGGGCTGACCATGCTGCAGCTCGCCTGCCAGTGGAACCTGTCGCACCCGGCCGTGGAATGCGTCGTGCCGACGCTGGTCCAGGAGGCCGGCCCGGACGCCCGGCCGGTGGAGGACAAGCGTTCCGAGCTCGCTTCGCTGGCGGCGGAGAGCCGCCTCACCGCCGAGGACCTCGCGGAGATTCGCCGCCTCGGCGACAATACTGGCTGCATGGCGCTGAAGGGCGCCAGCCCCGCTCACGAGGGCGAGGGGCGCCCCGACGGTTGGGGTCTGAACCCACGCCTGAACGAGGTGGCCCGGCGCTGGCAGATCGAGCCCGGCCGCGACCTCGTCCAGGTCTAGCGATGAGCTTCCGCCTCACCGGCGGCTGCGGGTGCGGTGCCGTCCGCTACGAGCTGACCGCACGGGCACGGTCGACGGCGACCCCCAGGTCGCCCCGAGCTATCACCAGTTCGTCGCGTACGCCGCTCCGTGGGAGCGGATTCCCGACGACGGCCTGACGCGCCACCCCGAGTCGCGGAACGCCCGCTAGTCGAGTTCCTCCTGCTCCTCGCGCAGCCACTCGCAGCCCGCGGAGAGGTCCTCCACGCCCATCGCGGCGGCCACGTTCAGCCACATCCCATAGCGAAAGAAGTCGTCGACCCGCTCGGACTCGGCTCCGGAGAGCTGCTCGACGTGGGCCACGAGCCGCGCGTAACACGCGCGCACGCGCTCGCGTATCAGCTCGTCGTCGCAGGCGGCGTAGGCCTGGTGCTGGAGCATCAGGTAGTCCCGGTGTGACTCGAGCAGCTCGACGTAGGCGGTGCCCATCGCCGTCAGCACGTCGGTGTCCGGTAGCGCCTTCGCGGGATCGAACGCCTCGGCTGCCTCGGTGAACGCTTCTCCGACGCGCTCGAAGCCACGTTCGACGGCGGCGAGGAACAGCTCCCGCTTGTTCGCGAACAGGCTGAACACGTACGGCTGCGCCACGCCGACCCGCCGGGCGATCCGGTCCACCGGCGTGCCGTGAAGCCCGCTCCGCGCGAACTCGTGCACAGCGGCTTCGACCAGCGCGCTCCGGCGCTCGGCGGCCGGAACGCGCTGGCGGGTCGTGGTCTCGGGGCTCGAGGGCGCGGCCATCGATCTGGCGACCGATCCTACGCCAAGCTCAGGCGGCCGCACGCGCGAGCTCTCCGGTCGTCCGGGCACCCTCACCGGCCGCCTGCTCGAGCGCGGCCGCGCGGGTGCTGAACGGCAGTGCCGCCGCCACCAGCGCGCCCGCCGCCAGCACCGCCACGCCGACCCACAGCGCCGGGGTCAGCCCCTGCACGTAGGCCTCGGGCGAGGCATAGCTACCGGAGCTGGTGAAGACCGTCGCCAGTACCGCGATCCCCAGCACCCCGCCGAGCTCGCGGATCGCGTTCGTGGCCCCCGAGGCCTGGCCGGCCTCGTCGGTCCGTACGGCGGACAGGACCGCGTTGGCCGCGGGCGCGAAGACCAGCGCCATGCCGGCCCCCGCGAGCACGAACGGTGCCAGCATGCTCGTGTAGCTCGTGCTCGTCGAGGCGATCGAGGCCAGCCAGCCAAGCGCCACGGCCTGGAGGCCGAGACCGGCGACCATGAACAGCCGGCTTCCCAGCCGCTCGGAGAAATACCCCGCCAGCGGCGAGACGATCATCGTCGCGCCGGTCCACACCAGTAGCTTCACGCCGGCCTCCAGCGGACTGTTGTGGAGGACGTTCTGGAGGAACTGGCTGAGGAAGAAGATCGACCCAAACATGCCGAAGTACATGGCCAGCGAGACGACGTTGGTCACCGCAAAGCCGCGATCGGCGAAGAACCGCATCGGCAGCATCGGGTCCGGCGTGCGGAGCTCCTGGGCGATGAAGGCGACCACGAGCACCCCGCCGAGGACCATCGGGATGATGATCTCGGCCTGGCCCCAGCCCAGGGACTGGGACCGAACCAGCCCGTAGACGATCCCGAACAGGCCGGCGGAGGCGAGAATCAGACCGCGCAGGTCAAGCTGACGAGCGGGCCCGTGACTCTCGGTCAGCCGCGCTGCGGCGAACGGCACCAGCAGCACACCGATCGGCACGTTGATCCAGAAGATCCACTGCCATGAGCTGAGCTGGATCACGGCGCCGCCGACCAGCGGTCCGAGCGCGACGGCGATCCCGCTCACGCCCGACCAGATCCCCAGCGCCACTCCGCGCTGGGCGGGGGGAAACGCGTCGGCGAGCAGCGTCAGCGTCAGCGGCGTCGCGATCGCGGCACCGACGCCCTGCGTGGCCCGGGCGGCGATCAGCAGATCGATGCTCGGCGCGAGTGCCGCGGCCGCCGAGGAAAGGGTAAACAGCGCGATTCCGGCGATGAACATGCGCTTGCGGCCGAAGCGATCGCCGAGGGCGGCGCCGGTCAGCAGCAGCACCGCGTAGGAGAGGACATACGCGTTGACCGTCCACTCGAGGGCCTGGATCGACGCGCCAAGCTCGCGATGAATGCTGGGCAGCGCCACGCTGACCACGAGGTTGTCGAGCACGACCATGAACAGGCCGAGCGAGACGATCGCCAGGGTCCAGCCCCGGCGCCCTGGGTCTCGTGTGGTGGTGAGTGGCATGAAGTCCTCTCCTGATTAGTGACTGCTAATTACTAAATAGCTTAGCAGTCACTAATCAGAAGTCAAGAGAGGGCCGCGAGCGCCGGACGTCCGTCCCGGATGCGAACATATGTTCGTGAGCTACATCGAGCTCCACTGCCACTCCGCGTTCTCATTCCTCGATGGGGCATCGCTGCCCGACGAGCTTGTCGCCGCTGCTTTCGAGCTCGGCTACGGGACCTTGGCCCTCACCGACCACAACACGGTCTCGGGATCGATGGAGTTCGCCGTCTCCGCACGGGCGCTGGGATTGCGCCCGATCCATGGCGCGGAGATCGACCTCGATGACGGCCGGCACCTGACGCTGCTCGTGCAGGACGCCACCGGCTGGTCGAACCTGTGCCGGCTGCTGACGCGCGCGCACGCGCACACGCGAGAGAAGCCGGGACCGCCGTCGCAGGCCCTCGTGTCCCTAGCCGATGTGCTCGAGCACGCCCCGGGCCTGGTCTGCCTGAGTGGCTGCGCGCTGCGGGGGGTCCAGGACGAGTTTACCCTCCGACGCCTGCTCGATGCTTTCGGTCCCGAGCGGTTGCGGATCGAGCTCCAGCGTCCCTTCCTGCGCGACGACCGTGCTCGCAACCGGCGGGTGGCCGGTCTCGCGCAGCGCCTCGGCGTTCCGGCCGTGGCCACCGGGAACGTTCATGCCCACGCCCCGGCGCGGGCGCCCCTGCAGGACACGCTGGTGGCGGTGCGTCTGCACCTCACCCTCGATGCCTCGGAGCCTCACCGGCGCGGGAACTTCAGCCATGTGCTTGCCTCGCCCGAGGCGATGGCGGCGCGGTTCCCCGAGCATCCCGAGGCGGTGGCGGAGACGGCGCGGCTGGCTGACCAGCTCCGCTTCGACCTGAGCAGCGACCTCGGCTATCGCTACCCGGGCGCCGATGACGAGGCGGCGATGAACACGCTCGGCGAGCTCTGCCGGCACCGGCTCGAGGACCGGTACGCCGCGCGAGGCGCTTGTGCCCTAGACGTGGCGGCGGCGCGGCTGCAGGAGGAGCTGCGGATTATCGAGAAGCTGAACCTCCCTGGCTTCTTCCTCCTGCACCACGACCTGCTCGAGCTCGCGAGGGAGGTGGCGGCAGAGGTGAGAGGCCCGGACACCGCCCGCGCGCTGTTGCCGCCGGGTCGCGGACGCGGCTCGAGCGTCTCCTCGATCGTCTGCTACCTCACCGGCCTCTCGCACGTTGACCCGGTGGCCAATGAGCTGATGATCGGGCGCTTCCTCAACGAGGAGCTGACGGCGTTGCCGGACATCGACCTGGATTTCCCCCGTGACATCCGCGAGGTGCTGATCCCGCGCATCCACGAGCGCTACGGCCATGACCGCTCGGCCCTGGTGGCGGCGTTCCCCACTTACCGCGCCCGGGGCGCGATCCGGGAGCTGGGCAAGGCGCTGGGGCTGCCGCTCGGGGAGATCGAGCGGGTCGCCCGCGGTAGCGAGGGCTGGGACGCCCGCCACGTCGACAGGGACATCGAGAGCGCCTTTGGGCTGGCGGGCACGGAGGGCGGGAGCACCTCGGCGCCGCCGGCTGGGCGCCGCGGGTCGACGGGTCGCTGGGCCTGGCTCGCGCGGCTGGCCGCCGAGGCGCACGGGCTGCCCCGGCATCTCTCCCAGCACTCGGGAGGAATGATCGTGGCCACGCGGCCCCTGGTCGACTGCTGCCCGATCGTGCCGGCGGCGATGGAGGGACGACAGATCGCGCAGTGGGACAAGGACTCCTGCGCCGATGCCGGTTTTCTGAAGATCGACCTGCTCGGCCTGGGGATGCTCTCTGCGGTCGAGCGCTGTGTCGAGATGATCGCCCGCACCCGCGGTGAGCGGATCGACCTCTCCCGGATTCCCTATGACGACAGCGATACCTACCGCTGCATCCAGGAGGCGGACACGACCGGGGTGTTCCAGATCGAGAGCCGCGCCCAGATGCAGTCGCTGCGCCGGACGCGCCCGGAGACCCTCCAGGACATCACGATCCAGGTGGCCATCGTCCGGCCCGGCCCGATCCAAGGCGGTGCGGTCAACCCGTACATCGAGCGTCGCCAGCGGCTGCGCGAGGACCCCGCCTACCAGGTCCCCTACGAGCACCCGTCTCTCGAGCCGGTTCTGCAGGAGACGCTCGGGACGATCATCTTCCAGGACCAGGTCCTCGAGGTCGCGATCGCCTTCGCTGGGTTCTCGCCCGGCGAGGCGGAGGGCCTGCGCCGGGCGATGAGCCGGAAGCGCTCGGAGGCCGCCATTGAGGCTCACCACCGGCGCTTCGTCGCGGGTGCCCAGCGCCTGCACGGTGTCGACGAGGCCACCGCAGAGCGCATCTTCTCGATGGTGCAGGGGTTCTCAGGCTTCGGTTTTCCCAAGGCCCACGGCGCCGCCTTTGGGCTGCTGGCCTACCAGTCGACGTGGTTGCGCGTGCACTACGGACCGGAGTTCCTCTGCTCGCTGCTCAACGAGCAGCCGATGGGCTTCTATCCGCCCGACGCTCTCGTCCACGAGGCGCAGCGGCGGGGCATCGAGGTCCTGCCGCCGGACGTCAATGAGAGCGGCGCCGAGTGCGAGATGGCGTCGGTGGACGGCCGCGTCCGCATCGGCCTCGGCTACGTCCGCGGAGTGCGTGAGCGGGAGGTCAAGCAGCTCGTCTCCGCCCGCGCCGAGGGTGGGCGCTTTCGCGCCCTGTCCGATCTCGCGTCGCGGTCGGGGACCGCCTCGGCGTCACTTGAGCTGCTCGCCTGGTCGGGGGCGTGTGACTCCCTCGTGCCACGTCCATCCGTCGCCGACGCCGGCGCGCCGCTTCACTCAGCGCGGCGCCTTGCCCTGTGGCAGCTGGGGGTGGCGACGCCGGGACGGAGCGTGCCGGGGGGAACCCAGCTCGCGCTGCCGCTCGACCTGCCCGCGCCGCCAGAGCTACGGGACGTCTCGGCCTGGGAGTCGATGCTGGCCGATTACGGCACGACCGGTCTGACCGTGCACACGCATCCGGTCTCGCTGCTGCGGCCACGCCTGCCCGCCGGAGCGGTCACCAGCCGGGATCTGGAGGCCCTTCCTCACGGAAGCCGGGTGCAGGTCGGTGGCCTGGTCGTCGCCCGCCAGCGCCCGGGCACCGCGAACGGGATGGTGTTCGTGCTGCTCGAGGACGAGCACGGGACGATCAATCTGGTCGTGCCCGCGCCGGTCTACGAGCGCCATCGCCTGACCGTGCGCACCGAGCCACTGATGATGGTGAAGGGCAAGCTTGAGCGCTTCGCCGCGGCGGGCGGCGCGATCAACGTGCTCGTCGACCGCGTCGACCCGATCGCCGCCCCCGACCGCATCCTGGCCGAGGTCAAGGACTTCTCGATGCTCGACGAGCAGGTCCGTCAGGGGCGAGCGGAGCAGAGCCAAGGCGAAGGAGGTGAGGCCGAGGACTTCCGCGCGGTGGCGCCACCGGTGATGAACTTTGCCTCGGGCCGAAGGAGGTAGGGCCGGTCCAGCGGATGCATGATCGACGCCGCGGAGGCAATCTCGCGATGAGCGCATGCCGCCTCCCAGCGTGATAGGGATGGGGAGTGCTCAGTGTCGGCGCAGTCGATCCGGTCGGACTGATCCGGAGCTCGCGGCCGGCGGTCTGCGTGCGCGCGCTCGGCGCTCGGACACGCCGAATCGCCCCAGCCCGCCGAATCGCCGCCCCAGCCCGCCGAATCGCCGCCCCAGCCCGCCGAATTGCCGCCCCAGCCGGCCGAGTAACCGCTCGGGCCCGCCGTCTCGCCGCCCATCGACGGGCGCCGATCGTCGCCCTCGCGGTGATCTGCGTGCTCGGCACGGTGGCGCGCGCGTACAACCTGAACATTCCCGCGGCCGCCGGGCCCGGGAAGGGCTATGTGTTCGACGAGCGCTACTACGTGCCGGCGGCCCGGTCGATCGAGGGCAGGGTGAACCGGACCGGCGAGACCTACGCCGGGACCGCTCCGCTGGGCGCCGACCCCAACGCCGAGCATCCCCAGCTGGGCAAGATGATCATCGCCGGCGGCATGGTGCTGCTGGGGGACAACGCCGTGGGCTGGCGGATCATGGCGCTGCTGTTCGGTGTGATCTCGATCCCGCTCCTGTACTGGCTCGTGCGATCGGCCGGCGGGGGTGCGTGGCTGGCCGTGCTCGCGGCGCTGCTGGCCGCGGCCGACAACCTGTGGATCGTGCACTCGCGGATCGCGGTGCTCGACATCTTCGTGGTCCCGTTCATGCTCGCTGGAGTCACGCTCTATCTGCACAAGCGCCCCTTTGTCGGCGCGGCCGTCATCGGCGTCGGCTGCTGCATCAAGGAGTTCGCCGTCTACGCGGTGATCGTCCTGCTCCTGCTCGAGCTGATGCGCTCGTTCGCCCCCCCGAGATCGTTCCGCGCCTGCGCCCGCCGGATGGCCCGACCGCTCGCCGTGGCCGTGATCGCCGGCGCGACCTACATCACCCTGCTCGCCGTGCTCGACCAGGTCGCCACCCCCTACAGCAACGGCCATCCCGTCGATCGCCACCAGTCCTCGCTGTGCGATCACCTGCTGCTCTGGTCCGACGCCTGCAACCACGTCGTCTTCATGCAGCGCTACGCGGCCGGGCTGCAGGACATCGGCGGCCCCCACGGGATTGCCGCCGCTCCGACCCAGTTCTGGCTCGACCAGAAGGTGATCACCTATTTCAAGGTCTCGCACACCGTCACCACCCGGACGACGGTCACCCGGACGGTGCGCGCCGGCCCCACCTCCCACAAGGTGGTCGTTGCCACCCGCGTGGTGTCCAAATCGATCACCACCCTCTGGTACCGGGGCGAGATCGGGCGGGTGCTGCTGGCCACCGCCTGGCTGGCGATCCTGCTCAACCTGTGGTGGGCGATCCGGCGCCGCGACGACCTCTCGCTGCTGGTGATCGCCTGGGTGCTCGCCACCTGGGTCCCGCCGGCGCTGTTCCACCTGCTCGACAACCGCACCACCTACCTCTACTACATGGTCGTCGCGATGCCGGCGATCTACATCGCCGTGGCCCGGCTGCTCGCCGCCCGCCGCATCCCCCGCCTGATCCTGGTGGTGTGGATCGCAGCGATGCTCGTGGATGCCGCCCTGCTCTACCCGTTCCGGACCCTCAGCGGCGGCTGAGACAGCCGTCCAACGCCCGCGCGCGATAAGGTCACGGCGCCGTGCTCGCCACGATTCTCTTTCTCGCGTTCTGGGTCGTGCTCGCCGGCGGGTTGTTCGTCATCGCGGCCCGCGGCGGCACGCGCGGCGCTCGGCCCACGGTCCCGACCCAGTCTCGCGGCGGGCGCAAGGCGGCAGGCGTCATCTTCGCGGTCATCTACATCGGCTTCGGCGTGGTGATCCCCCTCACGTTCCTGGTCGGCAACCGCGCCAACGCGAGCAGCCAGGTCGGCGGGATCAGGCTGACCCCGACGGAGAAGCGCGCCCGCACGCTGTTCGGCCAGAACTGCGCCCAGTGCCACACCCTGGCCGCCGCGAACGCCGTCGGCAAGGTCGGACCCAACCTCGATCAGCTCAAGCCACCGGCGTCGCTCGTGCTGAACACGATCAACAACGGCTGCCTGCAGGCCGCGCCCCCGAACAGCAACCAGCAGTGCCTCGGGCAGGGTGTGATGCCGGCTCAGGTGCTCAGCGGCCGGGACGCGCGGGACGTCGCGGCGTTCGTCGGCCGGGTCGCCGGCAACGAGTAGTTCCGGCAGGCGCGCGGACGCCCGCCCGCCGGCGCGTCCTCCCGCCGCAGGCGTTGGTAGGATCCCCAATCCGTACAGCTGAATTCCCGCAATCGCTGAGCCCCGTGGGCGAGGCTAAGGAAGCGGGGGGCCCATGTTGTTGGGGCTAATCGCATCTCGCGTAGCGCCGCTCTTTCGGCGCGAGCCCGTCAGCTAACCCCGCAAGCACAGAAAGAGGACGGCGATGCCGCATGTAGGTGCCTCAGCGCAATGGGGCGAAGCAGAGCGCGGTGAGGATTGGGGTCCGCAGGACCATTTCACCGACACAGAGACCGATCGCCGGTCTTCGCTTCGCGATCGGTCGCGCTACAGCGGTCCCCGGCCCGTTCGGGCCGCCGCGCCCCACGGGGACCCGCACCTGCGAGCCGTCACGCCCATCGGCGACTTTGACTTCTCCTCCGCCCGCGTCGCCGCCGCCGCCCGTCGGCGCTCGGGGCCGGCGCGTCCCGCCGCCCGGTTCGCCGAGCCGGTGCGCCAGCTCGCCATCGCACCCGCGCCCGCCGCGTCGGCGCCCGCACCCGCCGCGTCGGCCCCTCGCCACCGCCGCCGCGACATCGCCGACCGCTATGAGGCGCCGGTCCGCGAAGTCGAGGCCGAGCCGAGGCGCAGCCCTGACGGTCGCCGCATCGTCACCATCCAGGGGCGCCCAGCCGAGCGCTACGCCCCCACCGTCCAGCGGCGCCGCAGCGCGCAGCGGGCGTACGAACGCGAGGGCTTCAGGCCCGACCGCGCCGCGATGTGGGCGGTCCTGCTCGGCATGCTGATGATCCTTGCCGCCGCAACCAGTGCCCACGGCGCCGTGCTCTCGCATCACGCCCTCAGCGCGGCGCACTCGCTCGCCCAGCTCCCGCGCTAGAGCCCCCTCGCGCCGCCCAGCGGCGCCTCGCCTGGCCTGCGGCGCGTACGCCGCAGCGCCCCGCGCCGCCTGGCTTACGCACCTCAGAAGCCGCGATGATCAAACGTTTATCGGGCGACGTATAAGGAGATAAGGCGGCACCGCGTCGTCGAGGTCCGCCTCGCCCCGCAGTCGTCATCTGTCGAGACCGCCCGATGAAGCCTTGTGTGGACGAAGGCGGCAAGATAGACTTATCAACCGTAAGCAGGTCTCGAAAGTGAAGGGAGACCTGCAGGCTTACGACAATCAGGGCAAGCGGTGGCTTATGAAGACTTCAATGAGCAGGTTCCAGATCCACGACGACCTGACCGCACCGGAAGGTTCGGCCCCGGTCCTGCGGGGCGCGCTGGCCAGCGGTGGGCAGCTGCCCAACTTCCTCGGCGTCCTGGCCGGATCGCCGGCGGCGCTGCGCGCGTACGCACGCTTCCGCTCTGAGCTGCGGCACGGCAAGTTGAGCCTGGCCACGCTGGAGCGGATCGCGCTGGCGGTGGCCGAGCATCATCACTCCGAGCCGGGCCTGGCGATGCACGCGCGGGCGGCTCGGGCCGCCGGGCTCGCCCTCGACGAGGTAGCACTGGCCCGCCGGTTCTCCTCCAAGGATGAGCGCGAGGCGGCGCTCCTGCGCTACCTCGAGGCGCTCATCGACGGCGGCAAGCCGCCGATGCACCTCCATGAGGAGGCGCGCGAGGCCGGCTGGGACGACGAGCAGATCCTCGAGGCGATCGCCGCCGTGGCGCTCGAGAGCTTCAGCGCGATGGTCAACGTGGCCGGTGAGGTGCCCGTCGACGGCTCCAGCGAGCAATCACGCGCACTTCAGGCGGCGTAAGCTGCCGCACGCGATGGATGCCCATATGCAATCCGTAGGAGCCGACCCGGAGGTTCGCCGGGTCGGCTGCTGCCCCTACTACCACGAGGCGGTCGAGCTGATCGGCCGCCGCTGGACGGGGGCGATCCTGCGGGTGCTGATGGACGGCGCGCTGCGGTTCTCCGAGATCGCCCACGCCGTGCCCGAGCTCTCCGACCGCCTGCTGTCCGAGCGGATGAAGGAGCTCGAGGCCCGCGGGATCGTGGAGCGCACCGTCCATCCCGGGCCGCCGCTGCGGGTCGAGTACGAGCTCTCAGAGATGGGCCACGAGCTCGAGCCGGCGCTCTCCGAGCTGCAGCGCTGGGCCAAGCGCTGGCTCGGCGGCCGCGTCGCCTAGCGCAGGCTCGCGGTTCGCTGAGCGCAGCCGTGGCGCCAGCTCAGCGTCGAGCCGTGCAGGCGCAGTGAGCGCGCGTCCACCGGCCCGCAGACCGAGGCTCCGGGTAACGTTCCCCGCTCGATGAGTGCCTTCGATTCCCGCCCGCTGACCGCCGATGACGTGATGGCGCTCGCCGCCGAGCGTGACATCCGCTTCATCCGGCTGTGGTTCACCGACATCCTCGGCCAGCTCAAGGCGTTCTCGATCAACGCCACCGAGCTCGCGGACGCGTTCGAGGGCGGGATGGGCTTCGACGGCTCCTCGATCACCGGTTTCAACCCGATCGAGGAGTCCGACATGATCGCCATGCCGGACCCGAGCACCTTCGCGATCCTGCCCTGGCGGCCCGAGGAGCAGGGGGTGGCGCGGATGTTTTGCGACATCCAGACCCCCGAGCGCACGTCGTACGAAGGTGACCCGCGCTACGTGCTGCGCCGGGCGCTCCAGCGGGCCGAGTCGATGGGCTTTGACCACTACTACGTGGGGCCCGAGCTCGAGTACTTCTACTTCCGCGACGCCAAGTCGACCGAGGTGCTCGACGAAGGCGGCTACTTCGACCTCACCACCCTGGACGCCGGCTCGGACCTCCGCCGCGAGACCGTGCTGGCGCTCGAGCAGCTCGGGATCCACACCGAGTACACCCACCACGAGGTCGGTCCCAGCCAGCACGAGATCGACATGCGCTTCGCCGACGCGCTGAAGATGGCCGACGACTGCATGACCTACCGCATCACGGTCAAGGAATACGCGATGAAGTACGGCCTGCACGCGACGTTCATGCCCAAGCCGCTGTTCGGCAAGAACGGGTCGGGAATGCACACCCACCAGTCGCTGTTCGACGGCGAGCGCAACGCGTTCTTCGATCCCGACGACGAGTTCTTCCTCTCCGACGTCGGCAAGGCGTTCATCGCCGGCCAGCTTCGCCACGCGCGCGAGATCTGCTCGGTCTTCGCCCAGTGGGTCAACTCCTACAAGCGTCTGGTCCCCGGCTACGAGGCGCCGGTGTACGTGGCATGGTCGCGCCGGAACCGCTCGGCGCTCGTCCGCGTGCCGCTCTATCACCCCGGCAAGGAACGCACGACGCGGATGGAGCTCCGCTGTCCCGATCCGGCCTGCAACCCGTATCTCACCTTCGCCGTCCTGCTCCAGGCGGGGCTCGAGGGGATCGAGCACGGCTACGAGCTGCCCGACCCGATGGACCGCAACCTCTACCACCTCTCGCCCGATGAGCGCCGGCGGCTCGGCATCGACCAGCTGCCCGAGACGCTCGGGGAGGCGATCGAGCTGACCGCGCAATCCGAGCTCGTCCTGCGCACCCTCGGCGAGCACATGTTCAACCGCTACGTCGAGATCAAGCGCCAGGAGTGGGACGACTACCGCGTCCAGGTCACCCCCTGGGAGCTCGAGCGCTACCTGCCGGTGCTGTAGGCAGGGGTGCATGCACCCCTGCCCGGAGCCGCGCATGCGCGGCTCCGCGGGTCGGCGCATGCGCCGACCCGGCCTGCCTATAGGGCGGCTGCCAGCGCCTCGGGCTCGGTGACCGGCGCCTGGCAGATGAAGTGCTCGCACACGTACGCGGCGGCGCGGCCGTCCACCGGCCGGCGTCCCTCGAGCAGCGGCACGCCGTCGCCGGGACCGCCGGCGAGCACGAGGTGGGGGCGGTAGCCGCCACGCACGACGCGCACGAGGGCCTCGGACCCCGCGCCGACGATCGCCACCTCGCGGACCGGCGCGAGATAGAAGTCCGCCGCGGCGAGGAGATGCCCGAAGCCCTGCGGGTGGCGGACGGCGATCGGGTAGAGCAGGCGCAGTACGCCGAGGGCGTAGCGCTCGTACGTGCCCTCGCCGGACAGCAGCGCCAGGCGCAGCAGCCCGAGCGCCGCCGCCGCGTTGCCCGAGGGGATCGGCGCGTCATCGAGGTCCTTGCGCCGCGCCAGCTGCGACTCGTGGTCGGAGGGGGTGGTGAAGAAGCCACCGCGCTCGGGATCGGAGAAGCGCTCGATCAGCGTGTCGGCGAGTGCCACCGCCTCGTGGTACCAGCGCGGCTCAAACGTCGACTCATACAAAGTGATCAGCGCCTCGAGCAGGAACGCGTGGTCCTCGAGGTAGGCGCCGATCCGTCCCTCCCCGTCCTTCCAGGTGCGCAACAGGCGCCCCTCGTCGTCGCGGAGCTCGCCGAGCACGAAGCCGGCGCAGTCGGCCGCGGCCTGCACGTAGTCCTCGCGCTCGAGCACAGCCCCGGTCTCGGCCAGCGCGGAGATCATCAGCGCGTTCCATGCCGTGAGCCGCTTGTCGTCGAGGCCCGGGCGGACGCGGGCCGACCGCGCCGCGAGCAGCTCGCTGCGGATCGCCTCGCGCTCCTCGGGCTCGGGCCCGCGCCCCTCGAGCACGCTGCGCCCCCGCTCGAAGTTGCCCTGCTCCGAGGCGCCGAAGTAGGCGATCGCCGCTTCCGCGCGCTCGCCCAGCGCCGCGCGGAGCTCGGCCAGAGACCATACGTAGAACTTGCCCTCGACGCCCTCGGAGTCGGCGTCGAGCGCGGCGCAGAAACCGCCCTCGGTGCCGCGCATCTCCCGGAGCGCCCAATCGAGGGTCTCGCAGCAGACCCGGCGCAGCAGCGGCTCGCCGCTCGCCTGCCAGCCATGGAGATAGGCGCGAGCCAGGAGCGCGTTGTCGTAGAGCATCTTCTCGAAGTGGGGCACGGTCCAGGTCGCATCCACGGCATAGCGGGAAAACCCGCCCCCGACCTGGTCGTAGATGCCTCCCCGAGCCATCGCCCGTAGCGTCGCCAGCGCCATCTCGCGCTCGCCGCGCGCCAACAGCAGCTCGATCAGTGGCGCCTGGGGGAACTTCGGTGCGTTGCTCCAGCCGCCGTTCGTGCGGTCAAACGCGCCGGCCAGCCGTTCGAGCGCCTCGTCGAGCTGCTCGGAGCGGATGGGCTCCTCGGAGGGCTCGATCCGGGCGCTTGCGCCGAGCGACTCGACGATCCGGGCGCCCTGCGTGCGGATCTCCTCGCGGCGCTGGTCCCAGGCGTCGGCGACCGCGGCCAGCACCATGCGCCAGCTCGGCGATCCGTGCCGGGGCTCGGGCGGGAAGTAGGTCCCGGCGAAGAACGGCACCTGCTCGGGGGTGAGGAACGCGTTCAAAGGCCAGCCGCCGTGGCCGTTCATCGCCTGGCAGGCCTCCATGCAGATCGCGTCGACGTCCGGGCGCTCCTCGCGGTCGACCTTGATCGCGACGAAGCGCTCGTTCATCAGCGCGGCGATCTCCGGGTCCTCGAAGGACTCGCGCTCCATCACATGGCACCAGTGGCAGGCCGAGTAGCCGATCGAGACGAGCATCGGCACGTCGCGCTCGCGAGCACGGGCTAGCGCCTCCTCGCCCCAGGGAAACCAGTCGACGGGGTTGTCCTTGTGCTGCAGCAGATAGGGGGAGGTCTCCCTCGCGAGGCGATTGGCCATTGGCCATCAGGCTACCCGCGAGCCGCCCGGGTGAATACGCTTCGCCATCGGCCCCGGCCGCCGGCGCACCGATACCGGCACCGGGCGACACTCGCCAGCAGCGACGGGAAGGAGTCTTATGGCAGCTCATCGCGAATCGGTCACCGCCCCCAGAGCCCCCGAGGCGATCGGCCCCTACGTCCACGCGGTGAAGGCCGGCGGCCTGCTGTTCTGCTCGGGGCAGATCCCGCTCGACCCGGCGACCGGAGACATCTCCGGGGCCACCGCCGGCGAGCAGGCCGGTCGCTGCCTGGAGAACCTGGCCGCGGTGTGCGACGCGGCCGGAACGTCGCTCGGCGACGCGGTCAAGATGACGATCTACCTGACCGACATGGGGACCTTCACCGAGGTCAACGAGGTCTACGGCTCATTCTTCGAGACCGACCCGCCCGCCCGCGTGGCGATCGGCGTCGCGGCGCTCCCGCGCGGAGCAAGGGTCGAGATCGACGCCGTGGTGGCGCTGTCGGGCTGAGCGGCCCTTTCGACCAGCGTCCGCACGACGCGGCTCTGCTCGTCGGCCTCCGGATGCCACTGCACGCCGAGCACGAAGCTCTGCGAGGGCAGCTCGATCGCCTCGACGAGGTCGTCGAGCATCGAGTGGCCGGTGACCCGCACGCCCTCGCCGATCGCGTCGACCCCCTGGTGGTGGTGGGACTTGGTCACGTGCACCTCCTCGCCGGCGGCCTCTGCCGCCAGCGAGCCGGGCTCGAGGCGGACGTCGTGCTCTGCCCCGTCGAAGGTGCCTGGATGGCGGCGGTGCTCGTTATGGCCGAACAAGTCCGGGAGGTGCTGGTGCAGGGTGCCGCCGAGGGCCACGTTGATCAGCTGCATGCCGCGGCAGATGCCGAGCACCGGCAGGTCGCGCTCGATCGCGCCCAGAGCCAGGGCGATCTCCATGCGATCGCGATCGGGGACGGTGTGGCGTGTCTCGGGATGGCGCTCGGCGCCGTAGCAGGAGGGATCGATGTCGGCCCCTCCGGCGAGGATCAGCCCATCGATCCGCCCGAGCATCTCATCCGGGGTGGCGACGAGCTGCTCGTCGGGGGGAATCATGATCGCCAGACCGCCCGCGCGCTGGATCGCGCTGATGTAGCTGAGCGGGGACAGCGCCGCGGGCTGATCCCAGACCCCGTAGTTGGCGCGCTCGAGTGCGGTGCAGATGCCGATCGCGGGACGTCGTGTGCTCATGGGCCCTCAGCCTAGCGGTCGGCTTGGAGAACCCTTTCGCCCTGCTCGAGGAACCCTTCTCCCGCGTGGAAGTCCGAACGAGGACAATTCGACCGAGGAGACCCTGGATGCGTGTCGCCGCCTCCCTGACCCCGCTCGCCGTCGCCGCCCTGCTGACGGGCTGTGGCTCGTCGAGCAGCAGCGGCACCAGCAGCTCGATCACCGCTGCCTCCACGTCCTCCGCCCCCGCCGCCACCAGCAGCTCCGGCGCCGCGGGGAGCGGGAGCGGGAGCGGGAGCGGGAGCGCGCTGAGCATGACCGAGAGCGAGTTCAAGATCGTGCCCGCCTCGCCGTCGGTCACCCACACCGGCGTGGTCACGATCACGGTCAAGAACACCGGCACGGTCGTGCACGCGCTCTCGGTGCAGGCGCCGGGCGGGATCATCAGCACCCCCGACATCGCGCCGGGCGGTACGGCCACGCTCAAGGTGAACCTGCCCAAGGCCGGCCGCTACGTGTTCTTCTGCCCGATCCCCGGCCATCGCGCGGCCGGCATGCAGGGCGTCCTGACCGTCGGCTCGCCCCACGCGTCGAGCGGCTCGGGCGGCGCCGCGGTCAGCGCCGCGTCGTCGTCGAAGAGCGGCTACTGAGCGCGCAGCCGGGCGCGCTGGATCTTGCCGCTGGCCGTCTTCGGCAGCTCGGGGGCGAAGTCCACCACCCGCGGGTACTTGTACGGCGCCGTCTGGCGCTTGACGTGATCCTGCAGCTCGGTGGCGAGCTCCGGGGATGGTGTGTAACCGTCGCGCAGGACCACCACGGCGCGCACGACGGCGCCGCGCTCCTCGTCGGGAGCGGCGACGACGGCCGCCTCGGCGACGGCCCTGTGGGAGACGAGCGCGGACTCGACCTCGAAAGGCCCGATCCGGTAGCCGGCCGAGATGATCACGTCATCGGTGCGGCCCTCGAAGTAGAGGAAGCCCTCCTTGTCCTCGGTGACGCGGTCGCCGGTGCGCCACGGCACGCCCTCGGGCGCGGCTTCGCCACCGAGGTAGCCGACGAAGAACGTCGGGTCGGTGCGCGGGTCCTCGAGCACGAGCTCGCCGTCATCGACGCGCAGGGCGACGCCGGGCAGGGCGCGCCCCATCGAGCCGGGGCGCGCCGTCACCCCGACCGGCATGCCGGTCAGCTGGCCGGTCTCGGTCTGGCCGTAGCCGTCGCGGATCTCGATCCCCGTGGCCTCGCGGAAAGCGCGCAGCACCTCGGGGTTGAGGGCCTCGCCGGCTGCCACCAGCCCGCGCAGCGAGCGCAGCGGCGAGATCTCGGTGCGCTTGGCGATCACCCGGTACTCGGTCGGGGCCATGCACAGCACCGACACCTCCTCGGCGGCGAGGATCTCCAGCCGCTGGCGAGGGTCGAAGCGGGCATCGTGCAGCAGCGCCGCCGCCCCCCGCAGCCACGGCGCGATGAACACGTTGCGCGCCGACTTCGACCAGCCGCTGGCGGCAGTGCACCACACCAGGTCGCCGGGCTCGGCGCCCAGCCAGTGCTCGGCCTGCAGCCGCTGGCCGCCGAGGTAGCGCTGCCCGTGGACGATCCCCTTGGCCTCGCCGGTGGTGCCGCTAGTGAAGGTGATCAGACACGGGTCTCCGGGGGCGAGCTCGGCCACCGACGCCGGGTCGGCGGCGTACAGCGAATCATCGGGGATGCTGAGGACCTGGCATGCCGGCGCCGCCGCCTCGAGCTCCGCGCGGTCGCGCTCGTCGACCACGATCAGGGCCGGGCGCGCGGCGTCCAGGCGCAGGCGCAGGTCATTGGTCCGCAGCTGCTCGTTGCAGGGCAGGACGACCGCCCCGATGCGGAAGCAGGCCACCATCGTGAAGACCCACTCGGAGCGATTCCCGATCAGCGTCATCACCACGTCCCCGCGGCGCACCCCGGCGCGCTGGAGGGTGCCGGCCAGCCGGGCCGAGCGGTCCGCAACCTCGCCGAAGGACCACTCGCGGCGCCGGCCGTCGCGCGCCAGCTCCACCATCGCGCGGCCGTCGGGAGCGGCCGCCTGCACCAGATCGCGAGCGAAGTTCATGCGGCTCGGCAGTGTGGCAGGATCGTGCGCCGTGACCTTCTGGAACGGCATGCTGTGGCTGCACCTGCTGGCCATGGCTTTCTTCGTCGGCGGCCAGCTGATGCTCGGCGCGGTCGTTGTGCCGGCGATGCGCGGGGTGCCCGACCGGGGGCCGATGCTCGCCGCCGCCCGACGCTTCGGTATCGGCACGCTGATCGCCGTTCTTGTGCTGGTGATCACCGGCGCTGCGCTGGCCAGCCACCTGCACCGCTGGAGCGACTCGACGCTGCAGGTCAAGCTCGGGCTCGTCGTGCTCGTCGGGCTGCTGATCGGCGCGCACATGCGCCGGCCGCAGTGGCACGCCCTCGACGCCGCCATCTTCGCGGTGTCGCTGGCGATCGTGTGGCTCGGGATCGTCATCGCCGGCTGACTCGCCTCGAGCCCGCCACCCGGCGCGTGCGCAGGATCGCCCGCAGGCGCTCGGCCTCCTCGTCGGGCGTGACGTGCATGCGCTCCCACGTGACGCGCACGGTGGCGAAGCCCGCCGCGAGCGTGTCGGCGTCGCGGGCCCGATCGGTCTCGAACGCGGTGCGGCCGTGGTGGTGCTCCCAGCTGTCCAGCTCGACGATCAGCCGCTCGGCCTCGAACATCGCGTCGACCTCGTGGCCCGCCACGGCGGCGGCGAGGCGCGGCCGCGGCAATCGGTGGCGTGCGCAGAAGGCCACGAATTCGTCCTCGAACTGTGACCGCGTGGGGCCGTCGGTGGCGGCGAGGTTGTCGAGGAACGGCGCCAGGAGGCGAGCGCCGGGGTGGAGCGAGAAGCGCTCGACGACGTCGGCGAGCGCTGGCATCCGCAGGTGGCGCGCCAGGCGGGCGTCGTTGACGGCGCGAGTGAGGTGCGCGGGGGTGACGAGCGGCGCACAGTCGAGCAGCGTGCGGGCGGGGCTGGTGACGCGCAGGCCGAGCTGCACGGTGAGGTCGCGGGCCTGGAGGCCGGTGACCCGGTGGGTGCGGATGCCCTGCGGCCGGCGGTCGCCGACGACGATCGTGTGCAAGGGCGTCTCCCACTCCTTCCACCAGCCCCACAGCGTCCCGCCGGTCCGGTGGCTCAGCGCGGCGCCCTCGCCGCAGGCCAGGAGGGCGGCGCCCGCGCGCTCGAGCGGGGTCTTGGGTGGGCGGCCGACGGCGTAAACGCCGAGGTGGACGCGGAAGAGGCGGCCGGTGGTGACGCGGTGGCGGATCGCGTTGTCGTCGAAGCTGAGCGAGAGCAGTTGCCATCGCGCGACGTTGCCGTGCTGGCGGTGAGCGAGGGCCGCCATAGCGGAGTCTTGGGGGATTTCTGTGCCTATGAGACAGAGATCTCCCAAGACCCCCAAACTCGCCCCCCTCCGCCAACCGCGTATCCTCAAAAACATGGCCATCGCGACCCCCTACACCGAGAAAACCGACGAGCAGAAGGCGATCTGCGACATGGTCCGCCAGTTCGCGGACGAGCAGATCATCCCCAACGCCGAGCACTACGACCACGAGGACGCGTTCCCCGAGCCGATCGTCGAGCAGATGAAGGAGCTCGGCCTGTTCGGGGTGACGATCCCCGAGGAGTACGGCGGCATGGGGCTCGACCTCACCACCTACGCGATGATCGTCGAGGAGCTCAGCCGCGGCTGGATCTCGATCTCGGGCATCGTCAACACCCACTTCATCGGCTCCTATCTGCTGATGAAGTTCGGCACCGAGGAGCAGAAGCAGAAGTACCTCCCGAAGATGGCCACGGGTGAGCTCCGGGCCGCGTTCTCCCTCTCCGAGCCCGAGCTCGGCTCCGATGTGGCCGCGATCAAGACGAGCGCCAGGAAGACCGCCGACGGCGACTACGAGATCAACGGCACGAAGATGTGGGTTACCAACGGCCTGCGCGCGGGCCTCGTGTTCGTGCTCGTCCGGACCGATCCGAACGCCGAGCCCAAGCACCGCGGTCTAACCTGCTTCATCGCCGAGAAGGAGCCCGGCGTGGCGGAGAACACGGGCCCCTACCAGGGATTCAACGTCCCGCCCCAGATCAAGAAGATGGGCTACAAGGGCGTCGAGTCCACCGAGCTGGTCTTCGACGGCTACCGCACGCCGGCCGACAGCATTCTCGGAGGAGAGGATCAGGGGCTCAACAAGGGCTTTCCGCAGATGATGGATGCCCTCGAGCTTGGACGCGTCAACGTTGCCGCCCGCGGTGTCGGCCTCGCCCAACGCGCGCTCGAACTCGCCCTCAAGTACTCCCAGGAGCGCAAGACGTTCGGCAAGCAGATCGCCCAGCACCAGGCGATTCAGTTCAAGCTCGCCGACATGGCCACCCAGCTCGATGCGGCCCGGTTGCTCACCGTCCGCGCCGCGCGCCTCAAGGATGCCGGCGAGCGCTCTGACATCGAGGCCGGGATGGCGAAGCTGTTCGCCTCCGAGACCGGGCGCTACTGCGCCGAGGAGTGCCTGCGCATCCATGGTGGCTACGGCTACTCCAAGGAGTATGAGATCGAGCGGATCTACCGTGATGCGCCGCTGCTGCTGATCGGCGAGGGCACGAGCGAGATCCAGCGCATGGTCATCGGCCGCAAGCTGTTGCAGCGCCACAAGATCTAGCCACCTGACAGGCACTTTCGCGCGGTACCCGGGTCGTTCACCAACACGCCTGGGCCCAGCTTCACGTTTGTGTCCTCGGAGCCAGAATCGACGTTCAGCTGCCGATTCGACTTCCTCGCGCTCACCGTCTGCACCTCGCTTAGCCTCGGCCTCCGCGCGACCGAACCGGTTCTGCGGCTGTGCGCGGCGGATCGCAACCGGCTGAAGCTCTGAGACTTCGCCCACCGCACGCCGAAGCTGGCGCCGGGCGTTCACTCGCTCTCGGTGCTCGCCATCGATCCCACGGCAACCGCACGACCGCGGGCAAGCGCTTCACGTTGCCGCTGGTGCCGCAACGCAGGCCGCCGCGGCGGTCCCGGCGCGATCCATAGGGGCGCGCTCGCGAGGGGCGCGCTCGCGCGCGCCTATGGATCGACTAGCCCGGCAGCGGCTCCTGTTCGCGCGGGCCCGGCGTGTACTGCGCGGCCGGCTCGAGGAAAGCACGCAGCTGCTCGCGCATCTCCGGGGTGTCCTCATGCCCGTGCACCGACGCGGCATGCTCGGCGGAGGCGCGGACGACCTCGTCCTCCTCACCGATGATCACCAGCGAGCAGTTGCTCTCGCTCGGCCAACGGCGGCAGTCAGCCATCACTCTCGACATTGATCCCTCCTATTAGTTACCCGAGGGCGATGATCTCGCCTTGCGCCGCGGGAGTCAACAGGTGCGTAGACTCAGGAGCCTGTCCTCTCCGTCGGACACCAGGACCCTGATCGAGACCGCGGTGCGGCGGTTCCTCGCGGAGGTGCCGGCACTGGCGCCGCTGAAGATCGTCGCCGGGCTCGAGCTGCGCGGCCGCGGCGACACGCAGCTCTACCGGGTGGAACTACCCGGACCGAAGGTGACCAAGGACATCGCGCCCGATGCCAAGGTGCGGATCGAGATCCCGCGCGCGCAGTTCAACGAGCTGGCCACCAAGGGTCACGTCAGCGACTGGCGGGAGGCGTTCGAGAAGGGCACGGCCAAGGCGACCGGCATCGAGCAGGTGATGAAGCTGATCGTCAACGTGGTCGAGCGCCAGGAGGAGCGTTCGCGCACGCGGCGCCCGACTGGCGGGCGCGCGACCCGCTAGGTCCGTCGCGCCGCCAGGTTCTCGGCGGCCTTCAGCTGCTCCTCGACCAGCGTCAGGCCGGAATCCCAGAAGCCCGGGTCGGCGAGGTCGATGCCGACGATCCCGCCGAGCTGCTCGGGGGAGCGTGAGCCGCCGGACGAGAGCATCTCGAGATATGACGGCACGAATGAGGTGCCCTCCTGGAGATAGCGCTGGTAGACCGACAGCGCCAGCAGCTGCCCGTAGGCGTACGCGTAGACGTAGCCGGGGGTGTTGATGAAGTGCGGAACGTAGGACCACCAAGTCCGGTAGCCCTCGGTGATCTCGACCGAGTCGCCGAACAGCTCGGCCTGGGTCTCCACCCACAGCTCGTTGATGCGATCGACGGAGAGCTCGCCCTCGCTGCGCCGGCGCGTGTGGACGAGGTGCTCAAAGCGGTTCATCGCCATCTGGCGGAACACGGTGGCAATCGCCCCGTCGATCCGGTCGGCGAGCAGGCTCAGCCGCGCGTCGTCGTCGCCGGCCGCGTCGAGCATGCGGCCGAAGGTCAGCGCCTCGCCGAACACCGAGGCGGTCTCGGCCAGGGTCAGCGGCGTGGACTGATGAAAGACGCCCTGAGGTTGGGCCAGCGCCGCGTGCAGCCCGTGCCCGAGCTCGTGGGCCATGGTGAGCACGTCGCGGCGGCGGGCCGTGAAGTTGAGCAGGACGTACGGGTGTACGCTGGGCACGGTGTAGGCGCAGAACGCGCCGCCGCGCTTGTGCGGACGGACCGGCGCGTCCACCCAGCGCTCGTCGAAAAAGCGGCGGACGACGCGGCCCGCGTCGGGGGAGAAGGCGTCGTAGGTCTCGAGCACGAGGTCCCGGGCGGCGGAGAACGAGAACGTCACGTCCTCAGGGAGCACCGGCGCCGCCCGGTCGTAATCGGCCAGCCGCTCCACCCCGAGCAGCTTGGCCTTCAGCCGGTACCACCGTTGCGGGATGTCGTAGCGGCCGCGGACGGCCTCGATCAGTGCCATCACCGACTCATCAGATGCCTCGTTGGCGAGATTGCGGGAGGCCAGCCAGTGCGGGTAACGGCGCAGCCGGTCCTCGACCGCCTTGTCATGGACCAGCGTGTTGTAGATGAAGGCGCGGGTGCGGATCCCCGGGTCGAGCGAGGCGGTCACCGCCTCGGCGGCGGCGCGGCGCAGCTCCCGCTCCGGGGCCTGCAGGCGGCTGAGCGCGACCTCGAGCGAGTTTTCCTCACCGTCGAGCGTGACCGTCAGGGCCGAGACGAGCTCGCCGAACAGCCGGCTCCAGGCCGACTCGCTCGAGATCGACTTCTCGGCCAGAATCTTCTCCTCGGGCTCGGTCAGCAGGTGCTCGCGGTAGCGGCGGGCGCTGCGCAGGTAGTGGCGGCAGAAGTCGAGTCCTTTGCCGGCCAGCAGCTCCTCGGCACCGGCGTCGTCGAGCGCCGCCCATTCAAGCTCGAAGAACAGCAGCTGGGTTTCGATCGCGGTGGCCTGCTCCTGGACCTGCTGCCACAGGGCGCCGCGGGCGGGATCGGCGGTGTCGGTGGAGAAGCTCAGCGAGGCGTAGGACCCGGCCTTGCCGATCAGCTCGTTGACCGTCTCGAGCGTCTGCATCGCCGCGCGCAGCTCGTCGGCGGAGAGGTTCGCCACTTGGCCGGCGTACCGCTCGGCGAACTCGCCGGCGAGTCGGGCCGCCTCGGCCATCAGCGTGTCGACGCCGTGCTCCCGGTCGCCATTGAGTAGCGGGGCGAGGTCCCACTCGGTTTCGAGCAGCTCTGGGTCGGCGAGGTGTTCGGTGGTGGTGGACATCGACTGGGCAGATTAGCTGGCGGGAGCCTGCGACCTCACGGGCAGCCGGCGACCAGCAGCCGGCCGGTGAGCCGGAACACGGTGATCGGCAGACCGGTGGCGCTCTGTTGGTAGATCACACGGGCAGCCGGGTCGCCGGCGGTCCAGGCCGTCTCGGGCGAAGGCAGGAGGTGCCTCGGCCGCCATGGATCGCGCCCGGGGGTGGTGATCAGATAGTCGAAATGGCCAGCGTTGACCGCCGCGCGCCAGCGCGGGCAACTGGTGATCGAGACGAACGACCCGTGCGGTCCGCGGCGGGCGATGTAAATGACGCGGTTGCTGACATCGAGGCCGGCGTACGGGTAGGAGGCGAACCCGCCGAACGTTCCCACCACTCCCACCCGGCTATTGCGGATGTGGCGGAACAGCGCCCACGTCGGGGCAAGGTAACTGACCCCGTAATGAAATGCGTAGCGCCCGCGCAGGTAGGAGCGCTGGCCGGCGTAGCCGGCGGCGGCCGCCGCCACCAGCACCAGCGCGGAGAGCGCCACCGCGAACACCCGCGCCGGACCGCCGCGTGGCCGCGGCACGCCGACGAGTAGTCCAGCCAGCGCAGCGGCGACCACGACGCCGGCCACGATCGCCGCCGCCGGCGTATGGCCGGCCGGCCACAGCCGGGCCTGGGCCAGCGTCGCCACCAGCAGCGCGCCGAGGGCCACGAGCAGGGCGAGGCGCGCGCCCCCGTGACGGAACGGCGCGGCGAGCGGGAGCACCGACACCGAGAGCACCAATGGCGCCGCCGCGTAGCGCAGGTTGAAGCCGAAGCCCACCGGTCGTCCAGCGGGACCAGCGGCCGTCTCCGGGGTGATGAGGACCGCCGCCAGCGCGACGAGCGCCACCGCGCCGAGGATCTGTACCGTCCGGTCGCCGCGGCTCAGCAGGCAGGCCAGCGCGCCCGCGGCCGCGGCCAGCAGCAGCATCAGCCACCAGGGGCCGAACCCGGCGGCGAGCCCCGGCTCGAAGAACCGTGTCCACAGGCCGCCGCCGCTGAACAGGTAATGAGCCACTGAGAATCCCGTCCCCGATTGCAGCGGCGGCGCCGGTGTGCCCAGGCCGGGCAGGCTCACCCAGGGCAGGGGGTTGCCGACGGCGATCAGGTTGCGCAGGTACCAGAATCCGCCGGTGAGCAGCGCGGCGGCGAACCAGGCGCCGGCCGCGCCGCCGCGCCGCCCGCGCGGTGCGGCGAGCACGGCCAGGACCGTGAGGGTGGTTACCGGCGCCACCATGCTCAGCTTGGTCGAGGCCGCCAGTCCCGCGGCGAGGCCGGCGAGCACGACCGATCGTCGCCGGCCGGGCTCGGCGAGCAGCAGCGCCGTGGCGGCGAGCACGAAGAACACCCCGGCGATGTCGTTGGCCGCGCTCCCGGCCTGCGAGAAGGTGACCGCCGGCGTGGCCAGCACCGTGGCGGCGCCGAGCAGCGAGAGCCAGCCGACATTCCGTGCCCGGCCGATGCAGTAGGCGGCCAGTAGCGCAAGCCCGAGCCAGATCAGGTTCAGCCCCGGCGAGAGCGTGTCCCGCGAGAGCAGCACGATCCCGGTCCCGTGCAACAGCTCCGACGTGGCGGGATAGAACGCGGTCAGGTACTCGACGTCGGTGAACCGCAGCGAGACGATCTGGCCGCTCTGCGCGAACGAGGCCGCCCAGGGGAGGTGGTACCAGATGGAGTCGAAGGTGCGGATGCCGACGGTGTAGGACTCGAGCGTCGTGCTCAGCCACTCAGCCATCACGGCGCCGGCGGCGATCAGCCCCGGAACGGCGAAGCGGAGGTCGACGGACGCTGGCGCGCGCTCCATGGCCGCTGGCGCTCCCGTCCGAGGCCATTTCCACAGCCCCGCGGCACCGACCGCGCCCGCCGCCAGCAGCAGCGGCAGCAGCCGCAGCAGCCCGAGCGCTCCGACCAACTCGAGCAGCGTCTGCAGCAGCGCCAGCGCCAGCACCGCCTCGGCCAGCCGGGCGGGCGCGCCGGCCCAGTCGCCGAGCCAGCGGCGGCGAAGCGCCACCGCGGCCAGCGTCACGCTGCCGACGAGCAGCAGCAGGCCCAGGACCCCGAGCGCGTAGCGGGCGATGGTGACTCCCACGGCGGTCACCGCTGCCCGGCGCCCCGAGACGGCTCGGCTACCCTTGCGCTGCTCTCCATGACGGCGCCAAGACTAAGAGGCTGTCCCAACACGGAACGGGCGAAGTTCCCCAGATGGCCCCTCGGCCTGGTCGTGATGGCGATGATCCTGCTGGTCTCCGGGTGCGGGCAGAGCGGCACGAAGCGCGTGCCCTCCGTCGAGCAGCTCCCACTCGTGTCAGGGGCGCGCATCGTCACACAGATACGCCGCTGCGATCCCGGCGCGAACGCCTATTGCGCCTGGGAGCTCGTGGTCGTCGACCGGGGCTACCACAGCTCTGATGCGCTGATGGTCTCCGAGCGTCACCGGCTGCTGCGCGAGGGCTGGTCGACGGCCAACGCGGAGACCGGCGAGCAGGAAGCGGCCAACTCCCCCGGGCATCGGCTGCGGGTCACCTACGCGACCGCGTCGGGAGACCTCAAGGGGATCGACCTGGGGTGGATCAAACGCTCGCCCAACGTCGCGCTCGAGCTGTCACGGACGATGTTCGAGCACACCGCGGCGCTCTCGATGCTGCTCGAGGCCGGCGCCTCGTAGACCTCAGCGCGTGTCGAGCTCGAGCCGGCGGCCGGCTCCGACGAACACGCCGCGGCTGCCGTTGAGCAGGTTGCGCAGATCCTCGCCGACCAGTTGCCGTCGCCACCCGTTGAGCGTGCGCACATCGGGCTCGGGCTGCGAGCGCCTCGCGGCCGCGACGATCTGCTCGAGCTCGTGGCGGGACGCGATCAGCTCGTAGGCCAGTCCCGCCTCCAGCGCCCGGGCGCGCAGCAGCGCCTCCGCAAGGGCGATCAGCGGGGAGTCGCCCGGATCCGAGCGACCGCGGCTCTCCTCGCGGGGGATCGGTGGCGCTTCGCGGCCCCGGGCGATGGCCTCGAGGATCGCCGCGCCGCGCCGTCGTACCGTCGAGGCATGGATCCCGCGGATCTGCTCGAGCGCGCGCGTGGCCGAGGGCTGGCGCTTGGCCAGCTCCACGAGCGGCGGGTCGGCCAGCACCGAGCCCACCGGGCGGTCCTCCTGCGCCGCGGTGCGCTCGCGCCAGGCGGCCAGCTCGCGGGCCACGGCGCGGGCGCGGGGGTCGAGCTGGTTGACGCGCGGAAGCCGCTCCCACACCGTCTCGGGGTCACGCTCATCGGTCACCGACTCGAGCCGGCGGCACTCCTCTCGCGCCCACTCGAGCCGATCGCGCTCCCGCAGCCGGTCCTGAAGAGCGTCGGCCAGCTCGAGCAGGTGGGCGACGTCCTCGGCGGCGTAGCTGAGCTGCTCGGGAGTGAGCGGGCGGGCGTCCCAGCGCGTGTAGCTCGCCGTCTTGCCAACGCGACGGCCGAGGACCAGGTCGAGCAGGTTGCCGTAGCCGGCCTGGGCGCTGGCCCCGGCGAATCCGGCGGCCAGCTGGGTGTCGAAGATGTTGGTCACCTCGGTGCAGCTCCAGGCGCGTCGCAGGATCGCCACGTCCTGGCGGCCGGCGTGCAGCACCACCTCGATCTCGGGATCGGCTAGCAACTCGGCCAGCGGCGAGGGATCGGCCTTGTCGAGCGAATCGATCAGGATGATCCGCGGCTCCTCCGGTGCGTCGGGGTCATCGACGGCCACCTGCACCAGGCACAACAGCGCCCGGTAGCGGCCCTCGGACATGAACTCAGTGTCGATTCCGAACCGCCCGGCGGCCCGACCGAGCCGCGCCACAGCGGCGATCTCGGCGCGGCTGGCCAATGACGGTGCGGCGCTGGTCATGCGAGCACCCTACCCGGGCGGCCTAGTTCTTCCTCGCGGCCGAGGCCCGAGAGGACGGCCCGCGGTGGCCGGCGAGGTCCAGCCCGGCGACGGTCACGGTGATGCGATCGCGGAAACCGATCACCGGGATGGTGAGCCCATGCACGCGGGGGGAGAGCACCCGCTGCAGCCGCCGGCCGTCACTGGCGGAGATGATCACCAGCGTCCGTGCGGCGTGCGCAGCCGCGGAGAAGCTGACCACGAACGCGTGGCGGCCGGCCGTGATCCGCAGCCGGCGGACACGTCCCGGAGCCGGCGGGCGCGGCACCGAGTAGGTGGCGATCACCCGGTTGCCGTGGGGCAGACCGCCGTTGGAGATCAGCGCCACGAGCTGACGGCGGCCGGACGGCGCCGATGCCGGCGTGAAGGTGATCGTGCCCGAGCGGCCGTGCGCCCGCCCGATCACGTGCAGCAGACGGCGCGCCTGCTCAGCGAAGGTCACCGTCACGTTGGCGGGCACGCGGACCCGGTAACGCAGCGCTCGGCGGAAGCCGCGCCCGCTCACCGTGCCCTTGACCGAGGGCGATGGCTCGCCGATCGAGTACTTCAGCCCGGTGATCGGGATCTGGCTGCCGGGTGCCTGCTCGACCTGCCAGCGACCAGCGGCGGGATGGCGGATACCGATGTACGTGGCGTTCTGGCTGCGGTCGCCGAGGGCCACGACGGTCGCGCCACCGCCGATGCGGCTCGCCGGGTTGATGGTCCGGCCGCCCGGCGCGACCAGCACCACGGCCGGTGCGCCGCCGGCACCGCTGACCGTGAGGCTCGCGGTCGGGGCGCCTGCGGGGACGCCGAATGCGGCCCCGGCCGCCGTGTGGCCGCGACGGCCGTCCGCAGCCGGCTGCGGGATGCCGGTGGTGAAGCGCCCGGTGACGTCCTGGAAGGGGTAGGGCACCGGGGCCGGATCGCCCCAGTGGTATGCGATCGTCCCGAAGAAGCCGAAGGCGCCCGGCGGCGGGATGTACACGCCGAAACCGGAGTTGTTGATCGCGATCGCCTCCGAGGGGAGGGTGATGTCGCCGCCGTCGAGGACGTTGGCCGGCAGCACCGAGGACAGCCCGAGCTTGGAGACGTGGATGATGACGTCGCTGTGGATGAGGCCCCCGAAGACGTTGTTCCTGGGGTCGATGATCGCGCCGAGCGTGCCCTTGGACTCGATCATCCCGAGGTCGTAGTCCTCGGTGCCGGTGAGCGTCACCTGGTCGGGGATCTTGTAGGTGAGCGTGGCCTGGGCGATCTTCATGATGTACAGGTACCCGGTGGCCGACACGGTGAAGGTGACCGGGTCGCCGAACGCGCCGGTCAGCTTGCCGTCGAGGCTGAAGGCGTAGTCGTGGCGCCCGCCGGCCCCCGGCGCCGACAGCGGTGAGATGCCGAAGCCGATCGTGCCCGATAGCGAGGGCGGGCTCAGTCCGAGCCCGAGGCCGCCATGGGTGAGGAACAGCTGGGGCGGGGGATCGTTGAGGTCGAACGGCACGCCCGGGTAGGGCAGGCCGACGTCGAACGAGCCGCTCTTGAAGTTACCGCCTGCGAACTCGATCGACAGCGAGAGGCTGAGCGCCGACCCTCCCGCGGGCACGTTGACCGTGCCGGTGCCCTTCCACACCGAGCCCGCGAGCGTGTAGCTGACGTCGACGTCCTTGAGCTCGAGGCCGCCGAAGTTGGCGTCGCCGATCGTGAACTCGAGCGAGCTCAGCTTCAGGCCGCCGGCGATCGTCGCCTGGAGCGTCGCGCTGCCGGTGACCCCGCCGAAGTAGCCGGGCAGTTTCAGCGCCACGGGCACCTCGACCCCGCCGCTGATCAGCCTGGCGTCGACGTCGCCGCTGATCGGGAAGCCGGCCAGGACCGGCGCGGTGAGCTCGTGGAGGTCGAACAGGTCAGAGCCGGGGGCCGCGACCGGGATCTTGGCGTGGATCTCGCCGTGCCAGATGGTCACGTCGAGGCCGCCGCCGCTCAGCAGGACGCGGACGGTGCCGGTCGTGTCGATCGTGTGGAGCTTGGGGTCGATCCCGATGCGCACGCCGACGTCGGGGATGATCCGCAGGCCGTTGATGTCGACCTCGCCGAGCGACACGTCCATGTTGGGGTCCTGCGGGTCGTGGGCGAAGCAGCCCGCCTGGATCTCGGCGTCGACGACGCCGAACTTGGCCGTCGTGCACGTCGAGGTGGCGAGCTGGTCGCCGACGCTCGAGCCGATGCCGCCGCCGGGCAGCGGGCCGAGACCGGGCTTGCCGGTGGCGCGCTGGGTGCCGAAGACCGAGGCCACCACCGGTCCAATGCCCTCGGCCCCGGTCGGGCTGCGGATGAACGCGGTGAAGCCGCCGCCGTCGGCGGTGGCGGCGACGACGAGGTGATCAATCGTCGTGCCGCTCGGCAGCCCGACCGACAGCTCGGCAGTCGTGAAGTGGACGCCGTCGGGCGAGGTGCGGACCTCGACCCCGCTCGCGTCGACGTAGGCGAAGGCGATCCGCCCCGTGCTGTCCTCGGAAATTGCCGGCTGGGCGAGCGAGCGGCCGAGGAACACGGCGCCGCCGGACGGCGTGCCGCCGACGATCCGCTGCAGCCGGAGGTTGCCGCCCCCGAGCGTGCTGTCGCTGAAGAGCACGAACACGCCCGCGGGGCCGCCGATGATCTGGGGCGAGTAGCCGTGGAACGAGGCCTCCGACCAGTTCGCGGGATCGTTGACGTCGCCCTGGCCCGACCACTCGCGCACGAACACGTTGCCGCTGAGGTCGGCGAACGTCGCCACCGGCCGGGTGCCGTCGACGGCGAGAGCGCCGTCATACGCCTGGTCGCCGGTGCCGAGCTGAGCCTGGGCGGTGGTGTACTGCCCGGCCGGGCTGCCCTGGAAGAACGTGCCCCCGGTCTGCGTCGCGCTGATCGTGCCGAGCGACGGGAAGCTCGGATCGCCGTAGACGAGGGCGCCGCCGCCCATCTGGTCGTCGCCGATCGTCCCCGGGCCGGTGACCGTCGCGCCGCCGTCGCTCGAGCTCCACTCGAACACGTTGCTGTCCGAGGTGCCGCCACCCGGGGCGTTGAAGACATCGGGGAAGCGGCGGTCGACGATGAACAGCTGGTTGCCGATCGACAGCGGGATCGGGCCCTGCGTGTCGTGGTTGCCGCTCGGGATGTTGCCGGGCAGGTTCGGGGCCTGGGGCGTCGGCACTGCGCCCGAGGGGGCGCAGTGCTTGATCCCCCGCTGGAGGTTGCAGAGGACGATCGCGTCCGGCGCCGTCGTGCCGCCGTCGACGGCGTAGACGATGTGGGCGGTGCCGGCGCGGTCGACGAGCAGGTTGGGGTACTTCCCGGTGCCGAGCGTGATCGAGGGCAGGGTCGCCGCGCCGACCCGGGCGAAGCGCTTGGTGCCGCCGTAGCCGGGCGAGTGATAGCTCGGCAGCGGCCGCGCCGCCGCGAGCGCGGGCAGGGCAAGCGCGAGCAGGACGGCGGCGAGGAGTCCTCCGCGCGCGCGAGCGCTCATGCTGCCCCCGATCCCATTGCGCGGGATCCTAATGCCAGCCACGGCGAACCCGGGAGAAAACACGGGGCCCGCGCGAGCGGGCCCGATACATAACCTAGCTGCCTGGTAGGATTTGAAGTCAGATGATCTTCTCCTCCAAAGCCGAATACGGAGTGCGCCTGATGGTCGAGTTGGGCCGGCAGGCGCCCGAGCATCCGACCAGCCTCAAGGCGATCGCGGATGCCGAGGGTTTGCCGCTGGCCTACCTCGAGCAGGTGGTTGCGCGGCTGCGCAGGGCGGGCCTGGTGATGAGCGCGCGTGGTGCCCACGGCGGCTACTGGCTGGCCCGGCCGGCGGAGGAGATCGCCATGGACGAGGTCGTGCAGGCACTCGAGGGCGCGATCGCGCCGATGGAGTGCTTCGTGCACGATCACACCGAGCGCGTGCTCTGCTCCCACCAGCCGGATTCCGGGCGCGGGTGCGCGACCAAGCTACTGTGGACCCGCGTGCAGGGCGGCATCATCCGCTCGCTGCAGACGACTACGCTGGCGGACCTCGTCGAGTTCTCCCGCCGCGGTGAGCGCGAGCTGAGCGAGCCGTTGTCGCTCGGTGTCTCCGCGGCCTAGAGCAACGAACGAAAGCTGGAGATGTCAGAGCTAGAGATTCACAACCTTCACGTCCGCGCGGGGGAGAAGGAGATCCTCCGCGGCCTCGACCTGTCCGTTGGCAAGGGCGAGATCCACGCCCTCATGGGCCCCAACGGCTCGGGCAAGTCCACGCTGGCCAACGTCATCATGGGTCACCCGAACCTCGAGGTGACCGAGGGCCGGATCATCTTGGACGGGGAGGACATCACCGAGGCCGACCCCGACGAGCGCGCCCGCATGGGGCTGTTCTTGGCCTTCCAGTACCCGGTGGCCGTCCCCGGCGTGACCGTGACCAAGTACCTGCGCACGGTGCTCAACGCCCATCGCGAGTGCCGCGGTGAGGAGCCGATCCCGCTGCGCGACTTCCGCACCACCGTCGAGGCGGCGATGAAGCTGACCAACGTGCCCAAGGAGTTCTCCAGCCGGTACCTGAACGAGGGCTTCTCCGGCGGAGAGAAGAAGCGCATGGAGATCCTCCAGCTCGCGCTGCAGCGACCTGAGATGGCGATTCTCGACGAGACCGACTCCGGTCTGGACATCGACGCCCTGCGGGTGGTGGCGGGCGGCGTCAACGCGGTCGCCGGGCCGGAGATGGGCGTGCTGATCATCACCCACTATCAGCGGATCCTCCATCTCGTGCAGCCCAGCCACGTGCACGTCATGTACAAGGGCCGGATCGTCCGCGAGGGCGGACCCGAGCTGGTCGACGAGCTCGAGGCCAAGGGCTACGGCTGGATCACAGAGGAGATCGACAGGGCCGCCGCCTGATGGCGATCACCACCGCCCAGCTGAGCGACGTCGTCGCCGAGTTCCCCGTCCTGCGGCGGGAGTGGGACGGTCACCCGCTCGTCTACCTGGACTCGAGCGCGACATCGCAGACCCCCCAGCCGGTCATCGACGCGATGACCCACTACTACACGCACTCGCGCGCGTCGATCCATCGCGGCGTGTACCCGCTCGCGGTCGAGGCCACGGAGCTCTACGAGGGGGCGAGGCAGCGCATCGCCCAGTGGCTCGGGTCGACTCCGCAGGAGACGATCTTCGCCGCCAACGCGACCGCGGCGATCAACCTCGTCGCCTACACGTGGGGCCGCGAGAACGTCGGGCGCGGCGACCTCGTCGTGCTCACCGAGATGGAGCACCACTCCAACATCGTGCCCTGGCAGGTGCTCTGCCAGGAGCGTGAGGCGGAGCTGGCCTACGTGCCCGTGCTCCCCGACGGCCACCTCGACCTCGATGCGCTCGACCAACTGCTGCGGCGCGAGCCCAAGCTGCTGACCCTCGCGCACGTCTCCAACGTGGTCGGCACGATCAACCCCGTGGCCGAGATCGTGCGCCGGGCCCACCGGGCCGGCGCCGTGGTGCTCGTCGACGGCAGCCAGGCCGCGCCGCAGCTGCCCGTCTCGCTGCCCGACATCGACGCGGACTTCTACGCCTGGACCGGCCACAAGGCCTACGGGCCGACCGGGATCGGTGTGCTGCATGGGCGGCGCGAGCTGCTCGAGGAGATGCCCCCGTTCATCAGCGGGGGCCACATGATCCGCACCGTCGGCGACACGGAATCGACGTGGACGGATCTGCCGTGGAAGTTCGAGGCCGGCACCTCGCAGATCGCGGAGGCGATCGGGCTCGGTGCCGCCGTCGATTGGATCCGCTCGCTCGGTGTGGAACAGGTCCGCGCCCACGAGGAGGCGCTGGTGGCGGAGACGCTCGAGCGCCTGGCCGAGGTGCCTGGGCTGGAGATTCACGGACCTGCGACCGCGGCCGAACGCGGGGCACTCGTCTCCTTCACCGTGGAGGGCGCCCATCCCCATGACGTCGGCGAGATCCTCGGCCGCCGCGGAGTGTGCGTCCGCGCCGGCCATCACTGCGCGCAGCCGCTGATGCGCAGGCTCGGCGTCTCGGCGACCACGCGGGCGTCGTTCGCGGTGCACAACTCCTCCGGCGACGTCGAGGCGCTGCTCGACGGGCTCGGCGAAGTGCGCCGGGTGCTGCAGCTCTAGGGCCTCGAGGCGAGCCGGGCGGCCGCTACCCTGAACCGTGATGGACGATCTCTACCGCGAGAACATCCTCGACCACTACAAGCATCCGCACAACTGGAGCCCTCCGGCTCCGGAGCTCGAGCGGATCGACCTCGAGTTCCACGACCTCAACCCACTGTGCGGCGATGAGCTGACCGTGCAGCTGGCCGTGGACAGCGAGGGCCGGATCGAGGACGTCCGGTTCCGCGGCCACGGCTGCGCGATCTCGCAGGCGGCGGCCTCGATGGCTTCCGACGAGGTCAGGGGAATGAAGGTGCAGGATCTTCTCTCTCTCGATCGCGAGTTCGTGCTCGAGTTGCTCGGAATCGACATCTCCGCCACGCGGATGAAATGCGCGCTGTTGTCCCTTAAGGTCCTCAAGAGCGCCTCGCTTGGCCATTCTGTCGAATGGGAGCCCGAGGCCCCGGACGGCGCCGCCGCCTGATCCGCACGAGCTTTCGCCAGCTTCCGCGAAGCAAGGTCAGATTTGGGGAGGTTTTCCGGACGAGATCTGGACGCTGTCCGTGGACGAGTGTCGGGGTACAGCAACCCTCCTGGGCGACCGATAGCTCCCTCGCTCGGTAAAGACGAACTAAGGGACAGCCGATGGCTAGCAGCGACGCAGGCCACGCGGGGGATGCAGTTGAGCAACTGTGGTTGCGGTACCGGGAGACCCAGGACGAGGGCCTGCGGGATCGTCTGATCCTCACGCTGGCCCCCCTGGTCAAGTACATCGTGTACCGCAAGATCCGCGAGGTGCCCGCGCGGTGTGAGGTCGACGATTTCGTCTCCTGCGGCCTCGAGGCGGTGATCAAGTCGATCGACCGATACGACCCCGAACGGGGCGCCACCCTGCAGCAGTTCATGTGGACACGCATCCACGGCGCGGTGCTCGACGAGCTGCGCCGGGGCGACTGGGCGCCGCGCTCGACGCGCCGGTGGGAGCGCGAGATCAGCCAGGTCAGCGATCGCTTCAGCGCGATCTACGGCCGGCCGCCCACCCGGCAGGAGCTCAGCGACGCGCTCGCCGTGTCGGTCGATGAGCTCGATCGGCGGCGGCGGGATATTGCCCGCTCGGACGTCGCCTCGCTCAACGTGCTCGTCACGGGCGATGACGAGATGGCCACCGAGCGGATGGACACCCTGGCGAGCTCCGACCTCGATGCCGACCCCGAGTACAGGAGCACTCGTGACGACGCCGTGGTCCGATTCCGCCTTGCCTTCGACCAGCTCCCCGCGCGTGATCGCGTGGTGGCATTGCTGCTGTACGTGGACAACCTGACCCTGCGGGAGATCGGACAGGTCCTCGGCGTCACCGAAAGCCGCGTGTGTCAGATTCATGGGCGGCTCAAGCAGAAGCTCCGGGCGCAGCTCGAGGTCGACGAAGAGCTGTTCCTCGCCGTCGCCTAAACAATCGTGAACCTGAATTGCCCGGAGCGGGAAGCCCCGGCGCAGGGCCATCTGCCTCGGCGCCCGCCAAATCCTATCCCTGCGCTAGGATTTGAGTCGTGCCCGAAGTCATCGAAGTGTGTCCCAGGAGCGAGCTTGAGCCCGGCCAGATGAGACTGGTCGAGTACGAGGATCTGGAGATCGGCATCTTCAACTGCGCCGGGACCGTGTACGCGATCGAGGACCGCTGCTCGCATGACGATGGACCGCTGGTGGAGGGTGAGCTGGACCAGGATGCCTGCACGATCGAGTGCCCTCGTCATGGCTCGCTGTTCGATCTGAAGACCGGCAAGCCGTTGACTCTGCCCGCGTACGTCCCAGTAGAGACGTTCAGGGTGCTCATCGAAAACGAGACGATCAAGCTGGAGGTGGAGTAGTGGCTACTCCCGAGACTCTGAACCCCGCGACGCCCCCGCTCAGCGAGAACGATCAGCTGCGGGGCATCAACGCCGACTACACCGAACGCTACGGCTTCCACGACGCCGAGAACTACCTCTACAAGGCGCCCAAGGGCCTGACCCCGGAGCTGGTGGCCAAGATCTCGGAGTTCAAGTCAGAGCCGCAGTGGATGCGGGACTTCCGGACCAAGGCGCTCGAGCACTTCCTCGCCCGTCCGATGCCGACCTGGGGCTCGCCGATGCTGGCTGAGGTTGACTTCGATGACATCCACTACTTCGTTCGCGCCTCCGAGCGGGCCGAGCGTTCCTGGGACGACGTGCCCGAGGACGTCAAGAGGACGTTCGACCGGCTTGGGATCCCCGAGGCCGAGCGCAAGTTCCTCTCCGGGGTCGGCGCGCAGTACGAGTCCGAGGTCGTCTACCACCAGGTCCGCGAGGACCTCGAGAAGCAGGGCGTGATCTTCAAGGACATGGACACCGGCTTGCGCGAGCACGAGGACCTCGTGCGCGAGTACTTCGCCACCATCATTCCGCCCAACGACAACAAGCTCGCCGCGCTCAACTCGGCGGTGTGGTCAGGCGGCTCCTTCGTCTACGTGCCGCCGGGCGTCCACGTGGAGATGCCGCTGCAGGCGTACTTCCGCATCAACACCGAGTCCATGGGCCAGTTCGAGCGCACGCTGATCATCGCCGACGAGGGCTCCTACGTTCACTACGTCGAGGGCTGCACGGCGCCGACCTACTCGTCGAGCTCGCTGCACTCCGCCGTCGTCGAGCTGATTGCCAAGCCCGGCGCGCGCATCCGCTACACCACCGTGCAGAACTGGTCGCAGAACGTGTTCAACCTGGTGACCAAGCGCGCCGTGGCCCACGAGGACGCCACCGTCGAGTGGGTCGACTGCAACCTCGGCTCCAAGCTGACGATGAAGTACCCCAGCGTCTACCTGCTCGGTGAGCGCGCCCACGGGGAGATCCTCTCGATCGCCTTCGCGGGCAAGGGCCAGCACCAGGATGCCGGCGGCAAGATCATCCACGCTGCGCCGAACACGACCTCGAACATCTTCGCCAAGTCGATCTGCAAGGACGGCGGGCGCGGGTCCTACCGCGGCCTGCTCGAGATCGCCAAGGGTGCCCACGGTGCCCGCTCGAAGGTGGTCTGCGACGCCCTGCTGCTCGACGAGGAATCCCGGTCGGACACCTACCCGACGATCCGGATCGGCGAGGACGACGTCAACGTCGGCCACGAGGCCACGGTGTCCAAGGTCGGCGAGGATCAGCTCTTCTACCTGATGTCCCACGGGATCCCGGAGGACGAAGCCTCGAAGCTGATCGTCAACGGCTTCATCGAGCCGATCACCAAGGAGCTCCCGATGGAGTACGCGGTGGAGATGAACCGGCTGATCGAGCTCCAGATGGAGGGTTCGATTGGCTGATTCAGCGACGCTCGAGTTGCCGCAGTTCAAGGGGCGGCCGGGCTGGGAGTTCACCGACATCTCCGGGCTCGACCTGGCCGCCTACCGGACGGTCGAGGAGGAGCCCGCGCCCGCGGACGCGGTCGCGCCGCTGTTCGCGCTCGAACCACGTGACGGAGGCCTGCCCGATGGCGTGATCGTCTCGACGATCGCGGCGGCGATGGTCGAGCACCGCGACCTCGTCGAACGCCATCTCGGCACGGTGGTCCAGGCCGACGACGTGTTCGTGACGCTCAACGATCACGCCTCCTACCGCAGCGGCTCATTCGTGTTCGTACCCCGGGGAGTGGTGGTGGAGGATCCGATCCCGCTGCTCACCGTGCAGCCCGAGCCCGGCACTCTGCTGCACCAGCGCACGCTGATCGTGCTCGAGGAGGGAGCGGAGGCCGAGGTGTGGGAGCAGTACCTATCCGCCGCCGGCGACGCCGACGGCGTCCTCAACGTCGTCACCGAACTGGTCGTCTCGGACAACGCCCGGCTGCGCTACGTCTGCGGCCAGGACCTGGCCGAGACGAGCTGGATCTTCGGCGCCCAGCGCGCCGAGGTGGCGCGCGACGCCCGCCTGGATTGGGTGGCGCTCGGGTTCGGCTCGGCGCGGGGACGGGTGCGGATGGAGACCCGCCTCGGCGGCGAGGGCGCCGACGCTCGCGTCACTGGCGCCTACGCCAGCCACGCCCGCCAGCACATCGACTTCGACACCACCCAGGAGCATGCGGCGCCGAACACCACCTCCGACCTGGCCTTCCGCGGCGTCCTCACCGGTCGCTCGAGCGCGGTCTGGAAGGGCAACATCATCGTCGACCCGGGCGCCCAGAAGACCGACGCCTTCCAGGAGTCGCGCAACCTGCTGCTGTCCAAGCGAGCCCACGCCGACGCAATCCCCGGGCTGGAGATCCAGGCCAACGACGTCCGCTGCACGCACGCGGCCGCAGTGGCCCAGGTCGACCCCGAGCAGCTGTTCTACCTGCGCTCGCGCGGCCTGCGCGAGGACGTGGCCAAGCGGCTGGTGATCGAGGGCTTTCTCGCGGCGCTCGTCGAGCGCTTCGAGCAGGGTCAGGTGCGCGAGGTGCTCGGCGATGCGCTCGAGCGCCGGCTGGAGCTGATCCTCGGCGAGTAGTCCGCGGAGTCGGTCGGCCTGCGGGGGGTCGGTCGAGCGGCTCAACGCGCGATCGTGAACGCCGCGTGGTGCGGCGCCGAGGTCTCGCCGTAGATGTTGGTGGCCGAGACCGTGACCCGGTAGCGCCCCGGCGCCAGCCGGCCGCTGCTGAAGGCCAACTTGTTGGTGCCCTGGTGGGCAAGGAGCTTGAGCGTGAACGCGACGGGCGTCGTTCTCCGCCCCGTGATTCGGGCGAAGGTGATGGTGAGCATCGATGGCTGCGATAGGCGAAGACTGCACGACACGTGCCGCGGATGGCGAACCTTGCCGCGATGGATGAGGCGCGCCACCTTCAGCTTGCTGATTGCCGGGGCCAGAGGCCAGGTGGTGAAGGTGACAAGCGGTCCGGACGATTGGCCCTGAGCGCTGGCAGCGGTCAGCTGCACCATGTACCGCTTGGAGGGAGCGAGGCCGGCGAGGGTGGCCGTGACGGCAACCGGAGCGTTGCCAGAGCCGAGCTGCTGGGCGCATGAGATCGACGAGCCTGCGGCCGGGGCGGGAACAACGGCGAAGCCGCAGGCACTGAGCTGCGACCCGTTCGGGTTGACCCAGCCGGTGAGCGTCGCCCCACGGGGCCTCACCGCGATGGCCGGGCCGGTGTGGGTGGTGGGCGGCGGGTCGACCCAGGTGAACACGACCTCCGGCTCGGCGCCGGTCGCCGTCGGGATCAGCGAAAGATTCGAGACGCCGGGCTGGCCAGGCGGGATCGAGGAGGCACCGCCGCCGCCGCCACCTCCGCCCGAGCCGTAGTACGGGTCGGTCGACGTCACCTGGTGGGACAGGCCGCCGCCGCCGCCACCGCCGCCGTAGATTCCCCCGCCGCCACCCCCGCCGGCGCCACCTTCATAGCTGGTGGCGCCATCGCCGCCCACCCCGAGCGTGCCGGCGGTGGACATTCCGGGTGATCCGGCGCCGCCACCGTTGGTCGTGGTGCCGCGCGCCCCGCCGGTTCCATTGTTGTCACCGCCGTATCCATCAAATGCGCCGTCGCCGCCCGCGGCATCCGCCGCGCCCCCGTATCCGCCGGCAGCGAGGTTGGCCGCGTTGACCGTGCCGCCGCCACCCCCGCCGCCGCCGGCCACGACGAGGCGAGAGGCGAGCGAGAAGGTCAGCGTCGGACAGCCCGGGTTCGCTGTCGGACAGCCGGGGATGGTGCGAACGTCCGACGCTCCCCCGCCTCCGCCGCCATCCGGAAGGCCAACGATGAAGGCGATCGTCTCCGCGCCGTACCCGCCACCGTTGAACCCGCCGAGGCCCTGTCCGGTTAGATCTGCCGCGCCACCATCGCCACCGACCTCGGCGTACAGCGTCTCACCCGGCGTCACCGCCAGGGTGGCGATCTCGGTCGCTCCCACCCCCCCGAGGGTGCCGTGGGCGGCGGTCCCGCCGTTGCCGCCGACGAGCATCAGCTGCAGGCTCGTGACCGCCGGAGGTACGACGAAGGCGTGCTCGCCGGCGGTCGTGAAGGATTGGCTGGTCGTGGTGGCGAGTGCTGCGTGTGGCGCCGCGAGAGCGACCGTCACCCCCAGCGCTACGCTGCCCCGGTGCAGGCCGCGCATTTCGGGACTGTATCGGCGCCCGCAGTCGGATCCTGAACCGATGTGGGGAATCCTGGCACGCATGGTGGTGGCTCAGATTCCCCAGGTCCGCCGCGCCGGCTCGGATTTCCCACCTTCGGCTGTCCGCGCCGGCCAGCTGGTGGCCGCGCCCGAACGGTCCGGGCGAGACGTCGTCGTCTGCTTCTGGGCTGCCTGCCGCCGGCCCGCTTGCACGTTCCCGCATCGCTCCGGGCAGAGCACCCACCACCGATCCTCCTGCGCCCTTACGATTGTGGTGATGGCACGCGTCGCGCCGCTGGTAGCGCTGGGATACGGGAAGTACGTCCGCGCGGACCGCGTCTACGCGCTCGTCCCGCTTGAGGGCGGAGATCGCGGCGACGGCCGCCGCACGTTAGTCCATGTCGAGGGCATCGAGGCGCCGCTCGTCGCCTCCCGCTCGGAGGTGGCGATCGCCCGGGACCTGGCCGGAGCACTCGGCCAGCCCGAGCCCGGCGGTCGTCAGCACGGTTCCAAGTCGCCCGGGCAGGAGGTCCTGTTCTGAGCGCGCCGTACGTCGTGCTGCTGCGCGGGATCAACCTCGGGCCGACCAAGCGCATCTCGATGCCGGCGCTGCGCGAGGCCCTGACCGAGGCCGGCTTCACCGGCGTCGGCACCTATCTGCAGAGCGGGAACGTCGTCCTGCGCACACAGCTGGGCGCCGAGACGCTCGCGCGCACATGCGAGAAGGTGATCAGCTCGGAATTCGGCGCCGAGGTCGCCGTCGTCGTCCGAACCGCCGCGGAGCTCGTCGAGGTCGTCGACTGCGACCCGCTCGACGGGGCTGCCAATGATCCCAAGCGTTACCAGGTCACCTTCCTCTCCGCCGAGCCCGATCCCGAGCTGATCGAGCGGATCGGCAGCGCGGCCATCGAGTGCGAGCGGCTGGTGGCGATCGGCCGCGAGATCTATGCCAGCCACCCCGACGGCATCGGCCGCTCGAAGCTTGCGCTCAAGATCGGCGCCCTCAAGGACGGCACCTCGCGCAACTGGACGACCGTGCTCGCGCTGCTCGAGATGGTGCGGGCGTGACGCGCGCGTACGCGATCGCCGACGTCTTCACCGACGCCCCGCTCGAGGGCAATCAGGTGGCGGTGTTCCTGGACGGCCGGGGATTGGCCGACATCCAGATGCAGCGGACCGCGCGAGAGATGAACCTCTCCGAAACGGTGTTCGTGTTTCCCTGCGACGACAGCGCCGATGCCGCGGTGCGGATCTTCACCCCGACCGCTGAGCTTCCCTTCGCCGGTCACCCCCTGCTCGGTACGGCGTTCATCCTCGGCGCCGAGCGGGGCGGTGAGCGGATCCGGCTGCGCACCCGCGCCGGCGTGATCGAGCTGACACTCACGCGCACCGACGGCGAGATCAGCTTCGGCGAGATGCGGCAGCCGGTCCCGAGCGTCGAGCCGTTCGGCCGGGCGGACGAGCTGCTCGCGGCGCTCGGGGTCAATCGCTCCGAGCTACCGGTCGAGGCGTACACCAACGGCCCCGTGCACGTCTATGTTGCGCTGGGCGACGAGGCGGCGGTCGCCTCGGTGGTGCCGGACATGGTCGCGCTCCAGCGGCTGGGCACATTCGGCGTGAGCTGCTTCGTCCGCTCGGGGACCCAGGTCAAGACGCGTATGTTCGCGCCCTCGCTGGGGGTGCCGGAGGATCCGGCCACGGGCTCTGCGGCCGGCCCCCTGGCCGTCCATCTGGTCCGCCACGGGGTGATCGACCCGGGGAGGACGATCGAGATTGGCCAGGGCGCGGAGATCGCTCGGCCCTCGCGGCTGCTCGCGCGGGCCGAAGGGACGCGTGAGCACATCGAGGCGGTGTTCGTCGGCGGCGCGGCGGTGGTCGTGGCCCACGGCCGCTATCGGCTCACATGAAAGGATTGGCCGCATGCACGTGACATCCCGCCAGAAGCACGCCCTCGAGGACATCTGTGACAGCTTCTGCCCGTCGGGCAACGGCGCCCCCACCGCTCGCGAGCTCGGTGTGGCTGATGCGGTGCTCGCCGCGGCCGCGCTCAATCCTCGCGCCTCCGAGCGCAAGCAGCTGGCCGCGCTGCTGTCGCTGTGGGACAGCCCCGCGCTCGGGGCGCTCGGGGGTGCCGGTGCCCATTGCTTCAGCTCGCTCCCGCTCGAGGAGCGACAGCGCATCCTGCTCTCGTGGGCCGATTCGCGGCTCCCGCAGCGCCGCGCGGTCTTCCAGGCGCTACGGAAGGGCGCGCTGCTCTTCTACTACATGCTGCCGGGGCCAGAGGGCACTCGCAACCGGGCCTGGGACGCGATCGGCTACGACGGTCCGCTCGGCACGCTCGCAGGGGCGGCGCCGAAGGCGCTTACCCCGACCGCGATTGCCGGCGACGAGCGCCTCGAGTGCGATGTGGTGATCGTCGGCTCCGGCGCCGGTGGGGGAGCGGCCGCCGGGGTGCTGGCGGCCGCCGGCCTCGACGTGATCGTGGTCGAGTCTGGTGGCTACTACGACGATCAGGACTTCGACGGCTCCGAGCTGGCCGCGCTCACCGGCTTCTACATGGGCGCGCCCCAGGCCACCCACGATCAGAGCGTCACGCTGCTCGCCGGCTCGTGCCTGGGCGGGGGCACCGTGGTCAACTACTCGACCTCGTTCCGCACCCCCGACGACGTTCGCTCCGAATGGGCCGCGGAGGGCGTGCCCGCGTTCGCCGGCGCCACGTACACCGAGAGCCTCGACGCCGTGTGCGAGCGGCTCGGGGTCAACCAGGAGCACAACGAACCCTCCACGCGCGAGCAGAAGCTCCAGGAGGGATGCGTCAAGCTCGGCTGGCACGTCGACGCGATGCCTCGGGGGGTGCGGCACTGCGCCCAGGGCAAGGAGTGCGGGTACTGCGGGCTCGGCTGTCGCCTGGGGGCCAAGCAGTCGGTGGTCAAGACCTGGCTCAAGGACGCCTACGAGGGCGGCACCCGGCTGATCGTGCGCACCAGGGTCGAGCGCGTGCTGATCGACGCCGGGGCCGCACGAGGGATCGTGGCCCGGACCGCCGAGGGCCACCGCCTCACCATCCGATCCCGGGCGGTGATCGCCGCGTGCGGCGCGATCCACACCCCGGCCCTGCTCAAGCGCTCGGGACTGGCCAACGAGAGCATCGGCAAGCACCTGCGGCTGCACCCCGCGAGCGCCGTGTTCGGCGTCTTCGACGAGGAGCTCAAGCCGTGGGAGGGGGTGATGCAGGCGCTCTACTCCGACCAACACCGCGACCTTCATGACGGGTACGGGCTCAAGTACGAGACCGCCGCCAACCACCCCCATCTGTTCATCGCGTTCAGCCCGTGGCGAGGTTCGCGCGAGCACTTCGGACTGATGGAGGGCCTGTCACACAGCGTCCCGCTCGGCGTTCTGCTGCGCGACCGCGACGGCGGCGAGGTGCGGGTCGGGCGCGACGGAGAGCCGATCGTCCGCTACCGGCTCTCGGAGTTCGACACCGGACACCTGCGGACGGGAATCGACGGCGCCGCTCAGATCCTCGAGGCCGCGGGTGCCCGGCGGATCTTCTCCTCTCACACGCGGTGGGTGTCGTATGAGCCGGGGCGGTCCGGCTCACGTGGGCGGTTCCTCGCCGACGCGGACGCCGCCGGCTACGGACCGGGGGAGGTGTCGCTGGGCTCCTTCCACATCATGGGCTCGGCCCGGATGGGCGGATCGCCGCTGACCTCGGCCTGCGACCCGAATGGGCAGACCTGGGACGTGCGCAACCTCTACGTGTTCGACGGCTCGGCGTTTCCCAGCGCCTCTGGGGTCAATCCGCAGATCTCGATCCAGGCCATTGCCCACATGGGCGCGAGGACACTGGCCGCCAAGCTGGGCTAAACGTCGGCGCTGAACTGAATCGCCAAATTTCCCGTCGCACCGGCGGTATGGTGCGAGCGGTGAGGAAGCGCCAGCAGCGCCGCTACGTCCGTCGCGATTCGAGCTACTCGTTGCACGGTCGTCGCCGGCGGCGGGTTCGCGCGCCGCTGCTTCTGTTGGCGGTCGCTCTATTCGCCGGGCTTGCGGTGGCGGCCGGGGTGATGGCAGCCGCGACCGGCAGCCGCCACGACGCCACCGGACCACCGATTCAGACCCACGACGAGCCCGTTCCGGGAGCGCCGGGAGCCCACCGGCCGGGGAGCCGCCAGGCGGGGCGGCGGGATCGCCGCGCGGTCGCGGCCGTCCTGCGCTACGCGCCGACGATCGCCGCGGGCTCCCGGCGCCGGCGGGTGGTCGCGCTCACCTTCGACGACGGTCCGAGCCCATACACGCCGGAGGTCCTGCGGGTGCTCGAGCGTCTGCGCGTGCCGGCGACGTTCTTCGTGGTCGGCCAGCAGCTCCGCTACTTCTCTGAGGCGCTCCGCGAGGAGGTCCGACTCGGGTTCCAGATCGGTGATCACACCGAGAACCACGCCTGGCTGATCCGGCTCGGCCGCGGCGCTCAGTACGCACAGATCGAGCAGCAGGTCGCTGCCGTGCGCGCGCTCGGCGCCCCGACGCCAACGCTGTTCCGTCCCCCCTACGGCGCCCACAACGCGACGACCGCGCAGATCCTGCGGCGGCTGGGGATGCTGATGGTGCTGTGGTCGGTCGACCCCGGCGACTGGCGCCGGCCGGGGGTGAAAGCGATCGTCTCCTCCGTCCTCACGGCCGCGCATTCGGGCTCGATCGTGATCCTCCACGACGGGGGCGGTGACCGCAGCCAGACCGTCGCGGCGCTGCCGCGGATCGTGCGGGGGCTGCGCCGCCGCGGCTACGAACTGGTCAGCGTGCCGCAGCTGCTGGTCCTCGACCCGCCGTCTCGCCACCAGCGGCTGCCTCATCTCGGCGCGGCGTAGTTGCCGGGGCCCCAGCCCGGTGGAATACTCGTCGTAGAGCCAATACGCGCACCCTCAGCCGGAGGTGATTCACATGTCTGAACCGGCCCACGTACTGCTTGTCGCGCACCAGACTGCCGCGACCGGTCAGCTACTCGATGCGGTGAGGAGGCGCGCGCAGCAGGGACCGGCTCGCTTCCACCTCGTGGTGCCGCGCCAGGCCCACGGCATGCATCGCTTCGTCGATCCCCAGGACGCCGGCGCCGACGAGGCGGACGGGGTGCTGGCGGCAGCACTGCCGAAGCTGAGCCAGGCAGCGGGCGGCGAGGTCACCGGCAGCGTCGGCGATGCCGAGCCCCTGATGGCTGTGCACGACGCCGTCAACCTCGGGCACTACGACGAGATCATTATCTCGACGCTTCCGCTCGGGGTCTCGCGCTGGTTGAAGCTCGACCTCGTCAGCAAAGTGCGTGCGCTCGGGCTGCCGGTGACCCATGTGCTCGCGTCGAGCGGCGTGAAGGCCGAAACTACCGCGGCCGGCGTCTGAATCCAAGCCGACGGTGCCCGGAGTCTGACGGGGGTTGGCGTCCGAGCCCCGGGCGATCCGGGTAGGCTGCCAGCGCCATGAGATTGGCAGCCTTCACCGCGCCGGGAGCCGACGGGCCGCTGGCCGGGCGCGTCGACGGGAACCGGGTGGCGGCATTCGGTCCCGCCGAGGCGGTCCGCGCCGCGCTCGCAGGAGCGCCGATGCCCGAACAGCGGCTGGATGACTGGTCGCTCGATGAGGTGACGCTGTTGGCCCCGGTGCAGCCGACGGGCACCATCTACGCGATCGGGCTCAACTACGCCCGGCACATCGAGGAGACCGGCGGCGAGCGCCCGCCGGCGCCGCTCGTGTTCGTCAAGGTGTCGGGGTCGGCCGCTGCACCCGGCGGCCCGATCCGCTGCCCCGCGGTGGTGCGGAGGCTCGACTACGAGGGCGAGCTGACGATCGTGATGGGCGCTGAAAACCGGATCGCCGGCTACTGCGTGGCCAACGACGTCACCGCGCGCGACCTCCAGCGCCGTGAGGCGCAGTGGACGCGGGGCAAGGGGGCCGACACCTTCTGCCCGTACGGGCCATGGGTCACCACTGCCGACGAGATCCCCGATCCCGGCGACCTGCGCCTGCGCACCTGGGTCAACGGCGAGCTGCGGCAGGACAGCAGCACCGCCGACCTCATCTTCGGCTGCGAGGAGCTCGTTCAGTTCATCGCCGAGACGTGCACGCTGCGCCCCGGGGATCTGATCCTCACGGGCACGCCGAGCGGAGTGGGCATGGGTCTCGACCCCCCGCAGTTCCTCAGTCCTGGCGACGTGGTGCGGATCGAGATCGAGCGGCTGGGAACAATCGAGCAGACGGTGGGATAGAACCGGTTCCGCGTGCGTGATCGGGTTTGTCACGCGGCTGTTCATCAAGCCCGGCGTCGGCTGTTTCCTCGGGCTGGTGATGTTGCAGTGGCGCGTCGGGCTAGTGCGAGTCGATCACTCGGTCGATCAGTCCGTACTCAACCGCCTCGGTGGGCTTGAAGAAGCGGTCGCGCTCCATGTCCTGATGGACCTGCTCAACTGTCTGCCCGGTGTGGTGGGCGTAGATCTCGTCGGTCCGGCGGCGGATGTTGAGGATCTCCCGCGCGTGGATCTCGATGTCGGTCGACTGGCCCTCGAACCCGGCTGAGGGCTGATGGATGAGGATGCGGCTGTTGGGCAGCGAGAAGCGCTTGCCCTTGGCTCCTCCGGCGAGCAGCAGCGAGCCCATCGACATCGCGATGCCGACGCAGATTGTCTGGATCTCGGGCTTGATGAACTGCATCGTGTCGTAGATCGCCAGGCCGGAGTAGATCGAGCCACCCGGGCTGTTGATGTACATCGAGATGTCCTTGTCGGGATCCTGCGACTCGAGATGCAGCAGCTGGGCGACGACGAGGTTGGCCACCGTGTCGTCGATCGGCGTCCCGAGGAAGACGATGCGCTCGTTGAGGAGCCGGCTGTAGATATCGAACTCGCGCTCGCCGCGCGCGGTCCGTTCAATCACCATGGGAATGAGGGGCATGCCCTAACCCTAGCTTGCCGTGCCCGCGGCCAGCCCCAGCCTCAGGAAATCAGCACCGCGGTGCCCTCGAAGCGCCCCGCGCGCAGGTCCTCGAGCGCCTGCTCGGCCGACGCGAGCGGGTAGGTGGTGACCGTCGTGCGGACAGGCACCTGCGGCGCGATGGCAAGGAACTCAGCCCCGTCCTGACGGGTGAGATTGGCCACGGAGCGGATCGTCCGCTCGTGCCAGAGATCCTCGTAGGGGAAGGACGGTATGTCGCTCATGTGGATGCCGGCGCACACCACCGTGCCTCCCGGCGCCATCACCGTCAGCGCCTGCGGGACCAGCTGGCCGGCCGGCGCGAAGATCAGCGCAGCGTCGAGCTCCTCCGGCGGGCGCTGACTGCTGCCACCCGCCCACACGGCGCCCAGCTCCCGCGCGAAGGCCTGGGTGCGCGCGTCTCCCTCGCGGGTGAAGGCGTACACCTCGCGCCCCTGATGGACGGCCACCTGGCAGATCATGTGGGCGGCGGAACCGAATCCGTAGAGACCGAGCCGTGGGGCGTCGCCGGCCAGCCGCAGCGCGCGATAGCCGATCAGCCCTCCGCACAACAGCGGCGCGGCCTGCTCGTCGCTGAGGCCATCGGGAAGCGGCAGGCAGAAGCGTTGGTCTGCGACCGTCAGCTCGGCGAAGCCGCCGTCGATGTCGCGCCCGGTGAACCGTGCGCGGATGCACAGGTTCTCCCGTCCCGAGCGGCAGTAGCGGCACACGCCGCAGGTCCATCCAAGCCAGGGCACGCCGACGCGGCGGCCGTCGTCGGTGAGGGCGACGATCTGGTGGCCGAGAACGACCGGCAGCCTCGGGGTGTCGATCTCCCCGTCGCGCAGATGGAGGTCGGTGCGGCAGACCGCGCAGGCGCGGACACGCAGCAGCAGCTCTCCGGCCCCGGGCCGGGGATCGGGCAGCGTTCGCTCCTCGAGCGGCTCCCGGGGGGCGTGAAGGACCATCGCGCGCACGCCATAGATGATGACCGCTGCCTCGCATAGATGATGACCGCTGCCTCGTCTTCACGGGCGCGGGGCGGGTCTCAGGGTCACGTGACCGAAGCTCCGGACGGGGCCGCACGCTCGCTCGCAGACCAGCCGTCGTCCTCCGGTAGCGTTTCAGCGGCGATGGTCCCACTGAACGTCCCCAACGTCCTCACCGTGATCCGCATCCTGCTGGTCCCGGTGCTGGTCGTCGCGTTGCTCGAGAACACCAGCGGCGGAGACCTCCTCGCCGCGATCGTGTTCGTGATCGCGTCGCTGACCGACGCCATCGACGGCTACCTCGCACGCTCACGCAACTGGGTGACCACGTTTGGCAAGCTGATGGATCCGATCGCCGACAAGCTGCTGATCATCGCGGCGATCGTCGCATTGGTATCGCTCGGCCGCCTGCAGGCCTGGGTGGCGATGGTCATCATCGCCCGCGAGTTCGCGGTCACCGTGCTCCGCGTGGCCGCGGGCACGCAGCAGGGCGTGGTGATCCCGGCCAGTGTGTGGGGCAAGCTGAAGACGGTGACCCAGGTGGCGATGGTGCTGGCCCTGATCGCCGTGCACGGCCGGCCGCTGTGGCTCGACCTGCTCGTCTACGCGACGGTGGTGATCACCGTGCTCTCCGGCGCCGATTACTTCTTTGGCCTACGGAGTCGTATCGAGCCAGGATCGACGGCTCGTATGAACCGCTGAGGGCTCGCCCTCGCGCAGTTCCCGGCGAATCTCGCCCATCATCCCGAAGCGCTCAGCCGCGACGTTGTGCTGGTGGATCGTCTCCAGGTTCTCCTGCCGCGCCGAAACGAACGCCCGGTCGTCGAGCTCCGGGAAGGCCTCGACTACGCCGCGGATCATCTCGCGCACGCAGTCCTCGACGAACCGCGGACGCCGGTGGGCCTTCTCGACCACCTGGGCCTCGTCGGAGCGTTTCATCAACTCGTAGATCTCCGAGGACATCGACTGCTCGACGATGTCGAGCAGCGTGCGCGCGTCGATCTCGTCGTTGCACAGCTCGGTGCAGCCGATGTGCAGGGTGCCGAGTCCGCGCTGGTTGTGGGTTGCCACCGGCACCGCCTCGAGGATCCGGTCGATCTCCTCGCTGCCGAATCCCTCGCCCTCCAGCCGCTCCCGGGCGGAGGCGGCCACAAGCTCCTGGGCGCAGGGGCAGGCGGTCATGCCCTGGGCGGTGACGCCGACCAGGCGCCGGGTTCCGTACTCGGTGCAGATCGCCGAGCCGTGCAGGGTGTAGATCTCCTGTGTCTGAATCCCCGACACCGGGGCGGGCTTGTGCTCGGGGAAACGCGCCTCGACGCTCACCTCGGCGCGGCGCGCGCCCTGGCGCTCGCGCACCAGCTGGGCGATGTGCTCGGCCAGGGTCTCGGCCTTGAACGTCGATTCGCCGAGGACGACCTCGCCGATCGCGTCGTTGACCACTTCCTCGAAGCGAGACATGTGCGCGCCCTTCTGTGCGCCCCCGAGATCGACCACGCACTCAAAGCGGGCCGAGAACAGCTGCTCGTTGTCGTTGTGGCGAATGCGAATGACCTTCTCCACCCCGGTCACGCCGACCCGGGACAGGCTCACCTGCACCGCCGGGCGCTGCGACTGGACGTCGATCGTCGGCAAAGTTGTCGGTCTCGGTGACGCCATCCGCCTACAAAGAGTAGACAGGCGTGACGCTCGGCTCGCAGCGGGCGCTGGACAAGCGGCGGGATTGTGGTATCACTCGCCCTGCAGTTGGGAGAGATTGTGAGAGAGGGAGGCCCTGGTGAGAGAGGGTCTTGAGGCTGCGTCTGAAGGAGCTCAGGGGCCGTGAGCGATAAGGGAATAGTTCTACTGAGCGACGAAGCTCCGATTGCGGAGCTCGACGAGCTGCGTCCTCTGATTGCCGAGGGACAGGAGCGGGGCGTCCTCACGTTCGCCCAGATCGAGGCCTGCCTCGAGGAAGTCGAGGTGACCAAGGAGCAGGTGCAGGAGCTCCACGCGTATCTCGACGAGCAGGGCATCGTGGTGGTCGAGTCCGACGGCAAGCTGGCCAAGTCCGAGGCCGGCAGCGTCGAGGCCACCGCGGCCCAGGCCGCCGAGCCGCGTCCTGATCAGCGCAAGAAGGTGGAGGTCGATCTCACCGTCGAGCCAAGCCTCGATTCGCTGCGTCTCTACCTGCGGTCGATCGGCCGTGTGAACCTGCTCACCGCCGAGCAGGAGGTGACGCTCGCGCGCCGCATCGAGCGCGGCGACATGGCCGCCAAGCAGCAGATGATCGAGGCCAATCTCCGCCTCGTCGTGTCGATCGCCAAGAGCTATCTGGGTCGTGGGCTCACCTTCCTCGATTTGATCCAGGAGGGCTCGATGGGCCTGATCCGCGCGGTCGAGAAGTTCGACTACCGCCGCGGCTACAAGTTTTCCACCTACGCCACCTGGTGGATCCGTCAGGCGGTGACCCGCGCGATCGCCGACAAGGGCCGGACGATCCGTATCCCGGTGCACATGGTCGAGAAGCTCAACAAGGTCGTGCACGTCGAGCGCCAGCTCGTCCAGCAGCTCGGCCGCGAGCCCACGCCCGAGGAGATCGCCGCCGAGCTCGAGACGACGGTGCGCGAGGTCCGTGACGTCCTCCGCATGGCCCAGCAGCCGATCTCACTCGAGAAGCCGATCGGCGAGGAGGAGGAGTCCGAACTTGGCGACTTCGTCGAGGATCAGACCGCGGAGTCGCCGTTTGAGCTGGCGGCCGAGCACCTGCGGCGTGAGAACCTCCGCCGCGCCCTCGCGGCGCTGCCCGAGCGCGAGCGCGAGGTGATCGAGATGCGCTTCGGCCTGACCGGCGAGCGCCCGTACACGCTCGAGGAGGTCGGGCGTGCGTTCAACGTCACCCGCGAGCGCATTCGCCAGATCGAGAACCACACGCTGAAGAAGCTCGAGGCGCTGCCCGAGGCGCAGCGCCTGCGGGACGCCTCGTAGGGCAAGCTCCTAGAATCGTCGATTCCCGGCGGGATTCCCGAGCGGTCAAAGGGGTCTGACTGTAAATCAGATGGCTACGCCTTCCCAGGTTCGAATCCTGGTCCCGCCACTGGCTAGTTTTCGGTTGATCGACGCGCGGGGGCCGATCAGCACCTCGTCCTCGGGCCCGGATCAGGTGGGCCCGAGGCAGCCCGCAGGAGACGGGTGAGGGGGGCGCTGGCTCGACGCCGACGGCGAGGTTCCTGCCCTCTGCATCTTTTCGTGCAAGGGCCCTCGTGTCGCGTCACGAAGAACGGCCGTTTGTTACGGTGCTCGACAACCTGAACCCACCCGGTGCAGGGACAAACCGGTGTTCGCGCGCGTCTCGGCGCATGCACCAACGCCACGTATGCCGAGCCTCCAGAGGCCATACAACCGTGCCGTCTGCGCCGTCCTGGCCGCAGTGCTGTGCGCTGCCGCGGCGGCGCTCGTCCTCGTTCGTTCGGGCGCCGCGAGCGCGGCTACGACCGGCCAGCTGCAGCAGCAGATCAGCTCGGGGCAGAGCCAGATCTCAGGCCTCGCCGGTGCTGTCAGCGCCGCCTCCGGACAGCTCGCCCAGCTGACCGCCAACATCCACTCGCTGGAGCACCGGCTCGGGTCGATCCAGGCCGACCTCGACGCCAGGCGTCTCCAGCTGCTCAAGCTGCGCTCCGAGCTCGATGCCGCCCGCACGCGGCTGGCCCAGCTCGTCGCCTTCGAGACCAAGGCTGAGGGCGTGCTCTCCCAGCAACTGGTCAGCAACTACGAGAATGACCGCCCTGATCTCGTCAGCGTCGTGCTCGAGGCCCGGGGCTTCCAGGACCTGCTCGAGCAGATCTCCTTCGCCACGCGCATCCGCAAGCAGAGCGTCAAGGTCGTCGCCGCGGTCAAGCGCGCCCGGCGGGCGGTGGCCGCCGAGGCCACGCGGCTTGGAGCCCTCGAGGTCCGCCAGCAGGCGCTCACCGAGCAGGTTCTGGCCCAGCGCAACGCGCTCGCGGGGGTGCGGGTGAGCCTGGTGCGCCAGCAGATCGCCGTTGCCCAGCGGCGCGACGTGACGGCGGGTCAGCTCGCCAGCGTCCGCGGCCGCGTAGGCGGTCTGGAGCATCAGCTGGCCCAGCTCCAGGCTGCCCAAGCCGCGGCGGCGGCACGGGCCGCAGCGGCCGCCGCGGCGGCCAGCGGCGCGAGCTCCGCCACGAGCGGTGGCGGCTCCCTCCCGAGCGGTCCGGTGTCCGGCGCGGGCGGGTTCGCGTTCCCGCTGCCCAAGGGCTCGGTGTCCCCGCCCGGGACCTGGACGCCCGACGACGGCGTTGACATGGCGGCGCCGGGCGACACGCCCGAGTACGCCGTCTGCTCGGGAACGATCGTGCTGCACGGAATCGGCGGCTTCGGACCCTGGGCTCCGGTGCTTCATTGCGATAGCCCGATCGCCGGCTACAGCTACGTCTACTACGGCCATGCCGGCCCGCAAGGCCAGCTGCCCGTCGGCACGCACGTGAGCGCGGGCCAGGTCATGAGCTCGATCGGCCCGGGAATCGTCGGAATGTCGACCGGCCCGCACATCGAGATCGGCTTCAGCGACGGCAGCGGAACGCCGCTCGGTCCCGGCACCGCCGGCGCAATGATGTCGCTCCTGCAGAGCGCCTATGGAGGCTAGCCGCCTCCTCCGCAGACGCGATACGCTGAAGCGGAGCGCCCTCTTAGCTCAGCTGGTAGAGCACTTCCATGGTAAGGAAGGGGTCGACGGTTCGAGTCCGTCAGAGGGCTCTTCCGATTGCCAGCAAATGGGAGATCAGGCCACGAGAGGGAGCGCCCGATCTGATCGACTCGGCTGGGCCTGATCCGAAGCGGGGTGGGAGAGATCCAGCCTGTCAACCGCGCTTGACGTAATCCAGCTTCGGCTGAGGTTCACCTCCACTTGATCGAACAGCCGACCGGCTTGGTCTCGGCGGGCGCGGGCTTGCGGCCTGCGAGCACGGCGTCGAGGGCGTCACGCAGCCACGCGGCGTTGAGGCTCGGATCGTCGTAGTCCGCGTCGGGCGCGCCCCGGTATCGCAGCACCCCGCCGGCGTCGAGCACAAACACATCGGGCGTCGTCTTGGCTCCGAACGCGCGGGCCACCTCCTGGCTCGCGTCGTGCAGGTATGGAAGCGGCCAGTCCTCGCGCGCAACCCGCTGCTGCATGCTCGCGTAAGAATCGCGGGGGTAGCGCTCGGCGTCGTTGGCGTTGATGGCGAGAAAGCGAACGCCACGGTCGGCGTAGTCGCGGGCGGCGTCGAGGATCCGGTCGTGCCACGCGATGGCGTACGGGCAGTGGTTGCAGGTGAACACGATCACCGTCGCCGCGGCCGAGTCGGTGCCGGACACCGACCAGCTTCGCCCGTCGGTGTCCGGCAGCTCGTACGCAGGCGCCACCTCGCCGAGCGACAGGCCCCGGCCGCCGGCACTCACGCGAGCTCCTCGGTGACCGCACGCGCGGCCCGCGCGAGCGCAGCGTGGACATCGGCAGGGTCCGGGGTCGGCGAGATCCGCCCATCACGCCGGCGGTACAGCCGGCAGCTCAGCGCCGCCGGCTGATCGGCGCTCGCGTCCTCCCCTCCGGCGAGATCGACGAGGTCGACGCCATTGATCAGGATCGTCGGCGAGCCCCGGAACGCCCGCTCGCGGGCCTCGGCATCGGTCTCGATCTCAACCATCCGGATCTCAACGGATCCCAATCCGAGCTCATCGAGCGCAGCGCGCACAAGCCCGCACGCATGACCGGTCGAGGGACATCCCTCCCACCACAACAGCTCGACCTCAAGACGCGCCGCCACACCGCTCAGGTTACCCCGGTCCGGAGCCGCTATCCCGGCGTTCGGAGCCGCGCGCGTCGACCTCGCCGGGGCTGCCCGACGAAACCGTCGCATAAGAGCCGATCGGCGACGATCCGCGCCACGCCTCCTGGGCGAACTCGAAAGCGCGCCAGACCGCGCGAGCAGCCGGATCCGGCCGATCGTTCTGTCGCCGTTGCAATCGTGAGCTCTGCGACCGCGGGCCGAGCAAAGCACTCGTCCGCCGCCGCGTCTACGCGCGCGTGCTGATGGGCGATAGCACAGGCCGGGAGCCTGGCGTCGGAAGCCCGTTTCTTCGGCAACGCCTTGGTCGAGGCCGTGAAATACTCCTAGCGTGGGGACCGACTGGCGCACCAACGGTGTCCGGGCCGTTCGCAGAGACGAGCTCGACATCAACACGCCACAGACGCCCGGCATGACGCGCGCGGCGGCGATTACGACCGCCCGCACCGGCGCCGAGAAGCTGTGGGCGGGCACGGTGATCATCGAGCCCGATGCCAAGACCGGCGCGCACCACCACGGTCCGGTCGAAAGCGTCATCTATGTCGTGTCCGGCCGCGCTCGGATGCGCTGGGGCGAGCGCTTGCAATACGTCGCCGAGGCCGGCCCGGGCGACTTGATCTACGTCCCGCCATACGTTCCCCACCAGGAGATCAACGCCGAGGCGTCGGAGTCGCTCTCGTGCGTCCTGGCGCGCTCCGGTCAAGAGCCGGTTGTCGTGAATCTCGACCTCGTCGATGTCGAGCCCAACCCGCAACAGGTGCACTGGGTCGACGACATCCACTCGGCGCCGTAATGCTTCCTCAACGACGGCAGCCGCGGCAGTGCCGCCCGACGGGCGACGGTGCTCCAAACACGCTGGCGCGAACTCGAGCCGGTGCTGGCACGTCACCTAGCTGTGCCTAGTTCGCCGAGATGCGGCACGCTCGAGCTGCTCGCCCGCGGCGAGCACGAGCGCGTCGTCGCCCGGTCGCCCTACGAGCTGGACGGACGCGGGAAGGCCCATCTCTGCCGGTCCGCACGGCAGCGCCAGCGCCGGCCATCCGAGCACGTTGAATGGGTACGTGAAGCGGATCGCAGCGTCCCGGATCGTCAGTTCGTCCGCGTCGGCGGGAGGAGCCACGAAAGGGGTCGTCGGGGTCAACAGCAGATCGACCCCCTGGAGCAGCTCGACGCACCGCTCGCGGTACGCCTCACGGGCGCGTAGCCCCTCGTCGAGCTCGTCGTCGGTGACCGCCAGGCAGCGCTCTATCTTGAGACGCACGTTCTCGCCGTAGCGAGCGGCGTGCTCGCGGAACAGGTCCCGGTGGACCTCGGCCACCTCGCGCATGAACACGCTCCCGACCCGCTCCGGCAGGGGAAGGTCGAACCGCCGAGCGCGCGGAAAGCATTCTCCGGCCTCCTCGACACGGGCGCGCACGAGGGGATCGGCGAGCTCCGTCCACGCGATGCCGACCCTCAACTCGTCGAGCGATTCGAGAGAGCGCGCTCGGAAGTGGGGCACGAGCGTCGTGAGCATCGACGTGCAGTCCGAGACCGACCGAGCCATCGGGCCCGCGTGGTCGAAGCTCGGGGCGAGCGGGAAACAACCGTCGAGCGGCACGACGCCGTGGGTCGGCTTGAAGCCAACGACGCCACACCACGCGGCGGGGATCCGGATAGAACCACCCGAATCTGTCCCCAGCGCGGCGTCGGCGAGCCCGGCCGCAAGCGCCGCCGCGGAGCCACCGCTCGAACCGCCCGCTAAGCGGCCCGGAGCGATCGGATTTGGCACCGTGCCGAAATGCGGGTTCTGCGACGAGATCCCGTATGCGAACTCGTGGAGATTCGTCTTGCCCACGATCGCGTAACCCGCCACTTCGAGCCGAGCGACCGCCCCCGCCGTGCGTTCGGGCACGTGCTCGGCGAACACGATCGAGCCGTACGTTGTGACGAGCCCCGCCGTGTCGAATAGGTCCTTGACGGCCAGCGGGATACCGTCCACGGGGCGCGCCGGCCGGGCGAGGAAGATCGACACGCGGCGATTATCTCTCCCCCGCGCTTCGTTCCGTGACCCGCACGCTTTCGGCGAGCTTGACCACGCCGCAGCAGCGATGAATGCCGGGGGCGGCTCCAGTCAGTTCGGGGGGCGCCCACAGCTAACCCCCTGGCCGACTCCCAGGTCGAGACGCAAACCGCCAGGGTGAGGACGAGCAGTACACCCCAAGCAAGCTGCTGGCGCCGGGGCTCGTGCTTGTGCTATCGCCCATCAGCAGGCGCGCGTAGACGCCGCGGCTGAGAGTGCTTTATACGGCCCGCGGTCGCAGAGCTCACGATGCCTATGGCGACCAGGTAATCGTCCGGCCAGACGGCTGCGTGACGCACTTGTGCTCATCTGGTCATCTGGGTCCTGTCGGACGCCTCCTTTCAGACAGGAAGGCTCGCGCGAGGTCGGGCTCCCGGAAAGAGGCGCAGTGTGGGTGTTCTTCGGGTCCTGGATCGTTGACAGGTCTGGGACAGTGCGGGGTCATGCTCAAGGACCTCCACGGGACGGCGTCACGGACGGTGACGGCGTCTGCCGCAGAGTGCTTCGGACTGCTTGCGACTGTCGACCGGTATCCCGACTGGTATCCGGCAGCGGTCCGCGAAGTCGACGTCCTGGAGCGCGACGGGTCCGGCCAGCCACGGCGTGTGCGGACGAAGCTGCACTTGTCCTGGGGTCCGGTCGTCAAGGATTTCGACCTCGTACTCGCCATTGAGGTCAAACCCTCAGCAACCGTGAGGCTGGCGAGGATCAGCGATCAGCCGTCGGTGAACAAGTTCGACGTGACCTGGCACGTGCGAGAAGACGGCGCTACGCAGATCGATCTCGAGCTTCGAGCCACGCTCGATGTGCCTCGGTTTCTGCCGCTCGTCGGCATCGGCAACGGTATCGCCGGCGGCTTCGTCGAAGCCGCCGCGCGGCGACTTGCCGCAGCCTAGGAGCGGCGATCTCCGACAACGCCAGCGCGCCGGACGGTGCCCGGACGACATCTTCGCCCCTCCGGTTGGCGCGGGTCGCGCTATTCCCTTGGCGACGACGGGATGGCCGGCGTGAGCGAGTCTCCTTGCCTGGCACGGCGTGGCTCGAACGCGTGGCTCGGAAGTCTCGAGATTGGCGCGAAATTCAGCCTTCGGCGACCGCTTCCGGTCGTCGTGAGGCGGCCGGTGGAGCAGCAGTCGCTCAGACGCCGCGGGGTGCGGAGTCCTCGAGCGCGATCCGCATGAGGTCGCGGATCGAGAGAATCCCGACGACGTCGTCCCCTTCGACCACGGGCAGGTGCCGGAAGCCGCCGTGGATCATCAGAACGGCGGCGTACTGCGTCGTGTCGTCGGGCGCGATGGTCTCAGGGTCCGTGGTCATGTACTCCGCGACAAGTGCCTCGCCGTGCAGGCCACGAGCGACCGCTCGCAGGAGGTCGCGCTCGGTCATGATGCCTACGAGCCGCCCGCCGTCGAGCACGAGCACGGCTCCGAGGTTGCGCTCGACCATCCGCTGAGCGACCTCGGTGATCGTCTCGCCGGGGTCGACGCTCAGCAGATTGCGCGACATATGCTCGCGAACGACGGGCACGGCAGAACTCTAATGCGAGCTCGCCCCGGAACAGCAGCTCGCCAGCGACTGCCTTGCGATCGAGGCGCCCCAGAGTGACGGCTCCTCGGCGATGACGGGATAGCCGCAGCTAGTGCACCGTCTCTAAAACGGCTTTACAGCGTCTGACCTTGTCGAGGATGGAATCGATCGAGGCGGTCCAGACGAACGGTTGGGGGTCGTCGTTGTGGGCTTGGAGGTATCGCTCGATCGCGGCGATCAGATCAGGCACGCTGTAAAACACGCCGCGGCGGATCGCCTTGTCGGTCAGCTCTCGGAACCAGCGCTCGACGAGGTTCAACCACGAGCTCGAGGTCGGCGTGAAGTGCAGATGGAACCGGGGGTGCTTCTCGAGCCAGGCGTTGACGTTGTCGTGCTTGTGGGTGCGGTAGTTGTCGACGATCAGGTGCAGTTCGACCTCGGGGAACTCGCGGTCGATCGTGCGCAGGAACTTCAGGAACTCTTGGTGACGGTGTCGCGGGAGGCACTGTCCGATCACGCTCCCGTCGAGCGTGTTCAGCGCGGCGAACAGGGTCGTGGTGCCGTTGCGCTTGTAGTCGTGGGTCATCGTGCCGGCCCGACCGGGCTTCATCGGCAGGCTCGGCTGCGTGCGATCGAGCGCCTGGATCTGGCTCTTCTCATCCACGCACAGCACCAGCGCCTTCTCAGGGGGATTCAGATACAAGCCGACGACATCGGTCAGCTTCTCGGTGAACAACGGATCGTTGGACACCTTGAACGCTCTGACGCGATGGGGCTTGAGGCCGTGGGCGTCCCAGATCCGCTGCACCGTCGCGGGGCTCACGCCCTGGGCCTTGGCCATCGACCGGCAACTCCAATGCGTCTCGCCGGGCGGCGTCGTCTGCGTCGTCGCAACCACGATCTCCTTGACCTTCGCCGCCGAGATCGTCCGTTTGCGCCCACGCCCCTCCTTGACCTCGGTCAGCGCCTGCGGGCCGCCCTGCCCGAACCGCTCCCGCCACAAAATCACCGTCGGACGACTCACATCCAACTCACGCGCGATCGCGCTATTGGAATGGCCGTCAGACGCCATCAACATGATCCGCGCCCGCGTCACCACGCTCTGCGGCGTGCCATGCGCCCTCACCCACCGCACCAGCACAGCTCGCTGCTCCTCAGAGACCTCCGCCCGGGCTGCCGTCAACGCCACCCCCGGGACGCTACCTCACCACCACCACACTGTCAAGCTATTTCAGAGACACTACACTAGCTGTGCTAGTCGGCTCCGTCGCGGATCGCCGCCGGGCTTCACGGCTCTGTCTCCGGAGTCTCGAGATTGGCGAGATGCGGGTCTGGTCGGTTAGCGACCGACAGCGAACCGCAACACGTCCGGGAAGACTCGGCCGAGCCCGAAGGTACCGACGCCCGGGACGACCGTTACCGGTGGATCCCCGCTCAGCAGTTCGGCCACGCGGCGGGCGTGAGCCGGCGGGTGCGCTTCGTCCAGTTCGCCCGTCCACAATGCGGTCGGTATCACGCCGGCTGGCGGTGGGGCGATGCCCCACGGTCTGGCTAGAAGGCGGATCTCCTCGATCGCCGCGTCGGGATTGCCCAAGAACTCGCGCATCGTGCGGAGGTGGATGTCGCGGATGAACGGGTCGCCGAGAAACGGGCGATCGGCGGCGGGCACCTGCGCGATCGCGGAGTCCGGCAGCTTCTTGAAGGTCTGCCTCAGACCAGCTTTCAGCACGAACGGCGCCTTGCGCGCGAGAAAGACAGCAGTCCTCAGCTGCTTGCCGGCGTCCATTCGAGCCTCCCGGCTGGTCATCGGGGCGAGTCCGCCCAGCAGCGCGAGCCCAGTCAACCGCCGCGGCGCCGAGGCCGCAACTGCGACGCCGTACCCCGTACCTCCTGATTGGGTCACGACCCCGGTACGCTCGATGTCAAGTGCGTCGAGTAGCGCAAGCTGGTCAGCTGGCCAGTCAGCCATCGTGCGCCCAGGCTTAGCGGCGCTGCCGTGGATCCCGGGACGGTCCGGGATCAGCAGACGGATGCCGAGCTCACGCGCCGTCGGCGCGAGAGCCCATCCGAGACCACGAGAGCAGGGACCGTCGAGAACGGTGACCACCGGTCCGGCGTCGGCGCCGGCCTGCACGTAGGAGAGAGTGCGGCCGTCTGGCAGCGCGATCTGAGAGCTCATCTCTGGTTGCGACATCGTGTCGCAAGATAGTTGCATAGTCTGCGACAGAATGTCGCAACGAGCTCCGCGCGTCCCGGCCAACGAAGCCCGGCACCGAATCCTGGCCGCGGCGCGTGAACTACTGCTGGACCGTCCGTTCGCCGCACTGACGGTTGGCGACGTGATGGCCGGAGCGGGGCTCACACGTACCGTCTTCTACCGACACTTCGAGGGGCTGCCGCAGCTTGCCCCCGAGTTGCTCCCCGATGCTGAGGACCCGCTCGTCGACCAAGTCCTCCACGGCTCTCCCGAAGATCTAATAGACACCATGATCACCGGCCTAGTCGGGCTGTACGCGGACAACGGCAGGTGGCTCCGCGCAATCGACACCGCCGCAGCCGACCCAGACGTCGCTGCCGCGCTCGATCGCGCCCTCGTCGGTCCACGCCGGCTATTGGAGACGCTCGTCGCCGACGCTCCGGACCCGCCGCCCAACCCACGCGAGTTCGCGCTCCTACTGATGGCAACCCACAGGGCATACCTGCTCGACAAATTCGGCAGCGGCAACGACACGCCGGAAAACCGTCAGGACGCAATCGCCGCGCTCGCCGCCCTCTGGCGGCGGCTTCTCGCGAAGTGAACCTCGAGCCCGGACAAGCCCTCGGCCCGGCCGCCCTTTCGCGCGGACAGCGAGAACGACGCTGGCGATCGCTATTGCGTCTGTGACGGCGCTGGGGCGCGCGAGCGCGTTGGGTGGGGGGCGGCCCGCGAGCCTTAAGGCGCGCGATCGTGGCGTCGCCCATGCAGTCGCGAGCCGTCCGGCGGGTCGGGGACGATTGCAATCGTCCGATGCCCGGCTGGCGACGCATGCGCGTGGGCAAACGGAGAGTCTCGCCGCCGTGGAGTGGAGGCTTGCCCTTTGCAGTAACTATTGGTCACGGGTAAGCCCGAGGGGACAACTCGGGCTGGGGAACTGGGATCCTGTGCCGTGCGGGCTCACTTGCATGTCGGAGGCGGGGGGTCAGGCCCTCGCGTCACGTACCCAAGCCCGGTGCGCGTGCTCGTAGCCACCGGCAGCCCATTGCGCCAGTCGATCTCGAGCGACTGCTTGGTGCTGCTGAGCGCGGGCAGGTAAGCGACGGGCCTGAAGCTCTGCGCGCTGAGCACGTCTCCCGAATCCCCGACGTAGACAAAACATCCGCTGCGGCTGACCTGAACCCAACCATCCCCGGTCACTGAGTGGGCAAGCCTGATGTCCGCGATTCGCCTCGGTCCGCGCAGCGGCACTCGGCTTACGTCGAAGACGTGCACATAGTCGTTCGGGGCGTCGAGTACCCACAGCTGCCGTTCGTTCGGAGTGACCGAGATCCCGTGACTCGGTGCCGAGAACGGGAAGGTTGCCGACTTCAGCGGGAACCGGGGACCGAATCCGATGGTGAAGAGGACACGGCCGGTTCTGATGCTGCTCACCTGGAAGCCGAGCAAGCCAGTTGCGGTCGTATAGGCGATCGTTTCGCGCCCGTTGATAGTGAGTGGCCTTACTCCCGCCCTGAGCCGCCCAATGCGCTTGAACACGCGGTCCGTCGCGGTGCTCGCCACCTCAAGGTAGGGCCAGTTCCGACCCCCGAGGTACACACGCTTGCCACTCAGCCCGACGATCGTCTCATGAGGCGACCTGCCTCCGTTGATCGATCCGATTACGTTCCCTGACCGCGCTGCGATCACGCTCCAGACACCGTCGCGTGACCCCTCACCATCAGGCATGTAGATCCGAGCCCCGGCTGGATCTATGGCCATGCTGTCGATGCCCCGCGAGTAAGTCCGGTTGTACACCACCGAGCCAGCGAGGAGGTTGTACGCCAGCAACCGGCCAGTGGTGCCCGGCCCGCCGAACGCGCCATAGCTGATGTACAGCATGTGCGTGCGCGGACTCGCCGCCACCCCGCGAACGCCCTTGACTCCGGGCATGCGAACCCGCTGCACAAGCCGATGACCATGGTCGATGTCATACACATACATCGCTCCATCCGGGAAGACGTACTCGTAGTGGCGCGTCGCCCCCGAGGACAGCGATGCGGCGTGCGGATCCTGTGCGGCCAGCCGGTCCGCTGCGACCGGGATGTGCGTCGCTGAGCTCAGGTGGCGCGGGCTGGCCGCACACCCCAGGACTGCACAAACCACGCCGAGGGCCACCGCGATCACCGCAGTACGACGCAGCACCATTGCGCTGTCGCGTCCACTCTGCACCCTCGAACGATCGTATCGAGATGCCGGGGGCACAAAAACGCGTTAGCGCGCGGTCGCCTTCAGCGCCAAGCGCACGTGCTCAGGGTCAGAGCGGCCGACCGCCCACAGGCTTGCGTCGCCGCTAGGGCCGGTCGCATTCGTCCTTCGACCTCTTTGCTGCGCGCGACTGCTTGGGCGAGGTAGGACTGGTCAGGCGCGGATGGCTCTGCCACGTCGGCACGTAGCAGCGCCGAACCGGGCAGGACGATCGCCTTCCTGTGAATCCGCCAGGCGCGCGTTTTCGTTCTCGGCGGCGAAACCGACCAAGTTCGTGCTCGGCAGAGGATTCCGCGCCACCGTCGGGACTCGGGCCGGGCTGGGCCGGGCGGGTTCAGCGCTGGGGCGTCGTGAGCGGCGAGACGATACGACGGTCAGTTGTCGTCCCACGGAGGACAGATGGAATCCGCACCGCTGTTTGATTGTGCCGGTCGCCGCCGTTCGCCGGCCGCCATGGCCAGTTTCCACGTGGGCCAGTCGCCGGGCAACAAAGGGTTACGGTATGGACGGGCGCCCTGGTCGAAAGAGGAGATCGCGACATCGGCGAACGCTTCAATCGGGAGAGCAGCGACCCGTTTGGGCCGTCTCGCTCCTCATCGTGGACGCCGATGGTTGCGTGGCGGTAGGGTGCGTGCGATGAGAGCGCTCGTTACCGGTGGGGGCCGTGGCATCGGAGCGGGCATCGCGCGGGCGCTCGCGGGCGACGGCTGGGATGTTGTCGTGGGCGCGCGCAGCCGCGAGCAGGTCGAGGCGGTCGCGGGTGAGATCGGCGGCGAGTGGGTGGAGGTCGACGTCGCGGGTCGTGGCTCGGTCGAGCGGTCGGTCGCCGAGGCGGGCGAGCTCGACCTGCTGGTCGCGAACGCGGGTATCAGTGAGGGTCATGAGCCGCGGCCGTCCTGGGAGATCGACCCCGACGACTGGTGGCACGTGTACGAGGTCAACGTCCTCGGCGTGCACCTCTGCTGCCGCGCGGTGATCCCGGGGATGCTCGAGCGCGGCCGCGGCCGGATCATGATTACCGGGAGCGGGGCGGCCTACCTTGCGGGCGGCAACCGCACCGCGTACCCACCGAGCAAGGCGGCCGTCTGCCGCTACGGCGAGATGTTGGCAAACGAACTCGCCGGCCGGATCCCCGTCTTCTTCTTCAGCCCCGGCCTCGTGCAGACGGAGTTGACCGCGGGCGCGTTCGGGGACGACGCGCCGTGGACGCCGCCGGGGCTCGCTCCCGAGCTCGTCCGGAGGCTCGCCACCGGCCGCTACGACGCGCTCGCCGGCCGCTACCTCCACGCCGAGCACGACAACATCGACGGACTACTCGACCGGCTCGAAGAGGTACGCGAGCGCGACCTCAACGCGATCAGACTCCGACGATAACCAGAGCCGGCTCAAGCTTCGCGACACCGCCGAACGCAACGCGGACAGCGCAGAACGCTCGCAGCGTCGCCAATCCGATCGCGCGATGCGAGGCGACGAGATAATGAATGCAATCGCCGCGAGACCCGGCCGCCTCGACCGGAGGTTGGGCGCAACGGAGACCCCGGCGTCGGCAGAGTCCGTGCTTGCGCTGGCGTGAAACGAGCGATGGCGATCCGGAGCCGTTCTGGCTCCGTAGGACTTGTGGCTTCTCCTAACGTTCAAGGTCCCGACGTCGCCCCGTCCCGTGAGCCAGCGAAGGAAACAGCATCGATCGTATGTTCGGCCGTCTCGTGTGCGGGCCGTTAAGCGCTGTAGGAACCGACCTCGTGGTAGAGCCTGACGACCATATTCGCCGTGCCGTGCAAGTGGTGAAGGGTTTCGCGAACGTCGGGCAGCTGTTCAAGACGCTGGCGGTCTTCCACGCTTCGCATCTCCACGATGGCCGCGATCGAGGTTTGGTCGGCGGTCTCGAGAACGCGTGCCGACACGAACCCCGGATCCTTGACGATCTCGCCAAACATCTCATTGAGATGCCCAACAGCGACGCCTTCCTCTGCGGGATCGACCTCCCACACATGGACGAGTACTGGGCTCTCGTTCATCGACACACCTCGCTTTCCGGCTTGACAGCGGCCAGATCGTGGTTCCGGGCGGACTCGTGTTCGATCATATTTCCCTTCAGCACTCGCCAGCGAGAACCGGGAGTACGCGCGGATGGTGGGGACGCTCGTGCGCATGCCCCGGCTAGCGCCCAATCGGCCGCGTACTCGCGTGGCGGATGCCGACTGGCCATGCCCAGGTTCGGTGGCGGGCCATGCCTCTCGTCGATTTCGACATCGAGCTGCCGCCGTCGAGCGAACGGATTTTCGTTCCCGGGTCGCCTCGCCTCGTACGATTGCATCGGCGACGCCACGATCGCGCTCCTTAAGGCTCGCGGGCCGGCCCCCGATCGAGGGATGCTCCCGTCATGTGGTCACGCGAGGTGCCGAATCCTCTGCCGTTGGATGAACTGGAGCGGCGTATCAACCTGCTGCCGGCGGAGCCAGCTATCCCGCTGCGCCCACACGGGTGCAAGCACGTGGTTCAACTCGGCGGGCACCGTCCCGCCAGCGGCGCGCCCCCCGTGCTGCTCAGGAAGCTCGCCGAGCGTGGCCGATGCCCAAACACCTGGACGGCCGCCGTTCATCGCAAACGCGGAGGGGGATTGGGGTACCGCTGTCCTGCTGCGCGAGCGCGTACGCCGCGGAGGCAGCTTCTATATCGGTTCCCTCGAGCATCGCCCAGACTGCCGCTTCCGGGTCGAGAGGGGCTATGTCGACGTCCCAACCCACGTTCGCCTCGGTCGCCACGATCTCGCTCGCGTGGAGAGCGTCTCACCGGGAACGATAAGCGGGTTTGCGCAAAAGCTCGCGTCGCCCGCACTGGTGGATCGTGCCACCGTGGTCGAAGTCTCGCGCAAGACGAGTCTCGGATACTGGGCATACGCCCATGAAGCCACCTTTGATGCTCTCGGATGTACCGCATGAGCCGAATTCGCCGCACATCCGTGCGCTGGGCATCGGGCACATCGGATCGACCTCTGTCGATCACGCCATCGACTGCCGGCCCCCGTCTGTTCGCCCGAGCCTCTGACAAGGAGCCATTCGAATTGTGACTGAGCGCACGCGTGTAATGGGGTCGTGAGCGGTGCCGGCGATGGCCAGCGACGGCACCGGCCGACCAACGACGGATCGAGTGGTCCGGCGCCTATCCGCGGAGGATCTGAGCATCCTCGCGCTGGAGGACGAGACCGTGGCGGGGCATACCTGCAAGGTGATCGTGCTCGGCGGCAGCATCGATCTCGATCTCCTGCGCGCTTCGATCGCCGCTCGGCTTCATCGCACGCCAGACTTGTGCATGCGTTTGAGCACGGTCGACGGTGAGGCGTGCTGGGTATCGGAACGGCAGGTGGACGTGAGCGCTCATGTGCTCCTCTGCGATCACGCCGACACGTGTGACGAGGCGGCGTTGCCGGCCGCGGTTGCACGCAGCTTCGAGCAGCGCCTCGATCGCTCGCGGCCGTTGTGGCGCATCGAGGTGGTTCCGCGGCTGGCCGGAGGCGGGTCGGCATTGATCTGGCGCATCCACCACGCCCTGGCGGACGGATGGACCGCGATGCGCATTGCCAGCTCAGTGCTGTGGCAGGAAGAGCCGAAGGCCGCCACGCACACGCGCAAGCACTCGCCCGTGACCGCGGATCCTCGCTCGCTTGCTCACCACCGGCTCGGGATCATGCGAACTGCTGCGCGAGAGGCGCCGGAGCCGTGGCTGCGATCGCCATTTGATGGGCACATAAGCGCGCGACGCGAGGTGGCCTTCGCCACGGCAGAACTGGACCGACTGCGCCAGGTGGCCCATGCCACCAACCACGCGACGGTCAACGATGCCGTGCTCACGGTCGTGGCAGGCGGCCTGCGGCGCTGGCTTGAGGCGCGTCACGGCCACCTCGGGTCGGTCCGGGTAAAGGTCCCGGTGAGCCTGCACAACTGGTCGCTGACATCGAGTGGCCAAGCACAGCCGGGGAACCGCGACTCCTTCTTCTGCCTAGATCTGCCGCTGGAAACAGCCGACCCGCTAGAGCGGTTGGATGCAATCAGGCGTGCCACCGTGGCCCGCAAGGAGGGCCATGACGCCGAGCATCTCGATGCCCTGATGCGCGAGCTGGCGAGCGTTCCCCGCCTCCGACACTTCGCAGAGCGCGTCTTGACTCATCCCCGCTCGTTTGCATTGAACGTGTCCAACGTTCCCGGTCCCCACCGGCCAATCTACGTGCTGGAGGCACCGGTACGCGGGCTCTATTCGATGGCGGAGATCCGCGAGCTCCACGCGCTGCGGGTCGCCGTCGTATCGCATGCGAATACGCTGAGCTTTGGGCTCGTCGCCGACCCAACGATCCTGCCCGACGTCGATGCCCTAGCCGCTGACTTGCAAGCTGAGGCCGCCGCGCTGAGCGCTCGCCTCACACCGGCTTGACAAGAGAGCAAACGAACGCCGGCGCGCTGCTCGGGGCGATCCAGAACCTCGGATTGAGCGGACCGTTCTGACGCAGGAGGGGTCCGCTTGTATTCGTGAGCGAGGAGGGTTCGGCTAACGGCAGCGCCTGCCGGCGTAGTCGTCGCATTGCGGCACGCGAGCAGTGTCGACGTCTTGTTCAGCTGCTGCGATTGCTCGCGATCCGGCGATCGCTCCACCACGAACGCGATCGCCGGCTGCCCGATGACCGGCGCGATCGCATAGGCGACGATTGCGAGTCGTCTCACTCCGCGTGAGCGGGGCGCGCTTCCGTATCCGGCCCAACAGCAGAACTGCCGCCGGAACCGTTGACTGGTTGGTTAGTCGGCGTGGGTCGTTGCGGGACGCGTCGCCGCGAGTCCTACGCGCAGGGCGCCGGCGGCTTCAAGTAGCGCGTCATGTCCGACGCGGCCGATGCCATGGCGTTGACCAACGCGTGGGTCAGTCCTGGATGGCGATGCAGCGCCACCGCGACGCCGGCTTCCTGCAGGCGGGCCCCATACTCCTCGCCCTCGTCGCGGAGCGGATCGAAGCCCGCCGTGGCTACGTACGCCGGGGCGACTCCGACCAACTCGTTGGTCAGCAGCGGCGAGCAGCGGGGATCGAGTGCGTCAGTCTCCTGCGTTACGTAGTGCCCCCTGTACCAGTCGAGCTCGCGCTCGGTGAGGTAGAAGCCATCCCCGAAGAGATCGTAGGACGCGCGCTTGCGCGACGGATCAAGCCAAGGGTAGAACAGCAGCTGAAAGGCGGGTGCGGGACCCCCCTGGCTGGCGGCAAGACAAGCCACCCCGGCCGCCAAGTTCCCGCCGGCGCTGTCGCCCCCGACCGCCACCCGAGCCGGATCCGCGCCGAACTCGGTGGCGTTGTCTACAGCAAAGCTGAACGCGGCAACGGCATCGTCGATCGCCGCGGGAAAGCGGCTCTCCGGCGCGCACCGATAGTCGACCGAGAGCACCGCTGCGCCGGCATGCCGGGCAAGGAACCGGCAGGTGTTGTCGTGGGTCTCGAGATCGCACACCACGAAGCCACCGCCGTGGAAGTAGACAAGCAGGCCGCCATCTCGGGGATTGCTTACCGGTACATAGAGACGAGCCCCCAGCGGACCGTTCGCGCCATCGACCGTGATCTCCTCGACATGGCTGACCGTGCACTTTGGCCCCTCGAACGCCAGCGCGTCCGCGACGACCTGAGCGCGAGCTTCCGCCACGCTTAGCGTCTCAAGTGGCGGCGAGCCGCCAAGCTCAAGAAGCTTCAGACCCAGCTGCGCCTCGACATGCAACTCCTGGCCGTCGATCACCACCGGCCGACCGACCATCACGCGCAGCAATCCATCGGGCAACCCCGCCAGCGCGCGCACGAGAACCGACTCGATTCGCACGCGCATCGTCGATCTCGGCGGTACAAATCGATTCTACGGCCACCCCACGCGCCGGACCCAACGTACCTCACGCCGCCTTGCACCCATCAGTCATCACATGCTTGCGGCTTCCGCGACAAGCAGCGGTCCGCCGACTCCGCGGCGGCCGCGTGGCGTCCCACTCTCGAGATCACGCGAAAGCGCATGCGCCGCCGACGGTGTGCCCGTCCGCCGATTCGGCGAACTCTGCCGAGGCAACGCCTCGCGCACGTGGCGGCCAGTGCGGGGGCCCGGAGCCCATGTCGAGCTTGAAATCACGGGCGCGGACGCAACCAGTAGATAATCGGAAGTCCCATGAGGTCTGGGTAGGACCACAACTTGACTCGCTGGGCAGAGATGCTCGGCACGAGCACGTCGCGCCGAGCCCACCAGTGAACGGGAGCGGGACGCCGAAAAGCGCGGCGGCTCGGTCAGCAGGATATGCGCCGCGTTGCACTATGCAGGACAGGTGTTCGACGATGCGGCGCCACCAGCCTCCTCGCGAGCGCCTACCGGATCTTAGGCATGAGGCTGCCGAGCGCCCTTGATTGCTCGCGCCCGGCGACGATCGGCTGGCGCTGAGCCAGCAGGGCCTAGTGCCGATTCGCCGCTCGGGGCATTGCGTGCGGACGCGCCAGCTCGGCTACCAACAAGAGCACAAAATCAGGACACGACGTAGTACCCTCCTGCACACATCACGGACTGGGGGTCGCGTCATGAGGAGCCGCAATCGGAGCCGGGCTCGCGGGGGATCTGGTGGATGCGCGGGTGTCCAATGGGGCCTTTGCACTCGAACCGCTCGAGTCGTTGGAGGCTCGGCCGCAGCGTTGCTCTCGGCAGTCGTCATGCTCATGGCGCCGGTCGCGGCGACGGCCGCCGCGAAGCGTCATGTCCCGAGGCCCGATCTGAAGGTCACCTCGCTGGTGGCGAACTTTGGCAGCCCGGCCTACGCGATCGTCGGTACTGACGGGGTGATGGAGCCGATCCAGGTCCGCGTTGGGATCAGGAACCAGGGTCAAGCCGTCGCGCCTGACTCGACGCTTGACGTCTTTTTCCAGGACAGCGCCAGGCAACACTTTCAGCTGAAGATCCATGTCCCGAGGTTGAAGCGCTCGATCCACTCGAGGTTCTTCATCGTGGACATGGTCGGCACCAGGCCGAAGCTCGGTCACGCCCAGCTCGGTGCCGTCGCCAACTTCACCAACAAGTTCAAGGAGTCCGACAAGGACAACAACTTCTTCAAGGGAGAGCGCTTCGAGGTGATCGCCCGCCAGTGGGACGTGCCGTATTTCGAGACCATCCTCACGATGCCCGGAGCGGGCACGAGAACAACCTCTTCCCAGAGCTCCTTCCACTTCGGGTTCTCCTACTACGACCATTCCAAAGAGGTGTACGTCTACCTCCCGACAGGGTCGATCACCAGCACCATGTTGTACGCGGGTAGCTTCTGCTCGGGGACGGGGTCATTGACAGACAGCAAGGCCCCATGGGGAGGCTTTCTGCACATCGCAGGCGATTTCCGCTACTACGACGCGCTCGTCGATACGGCCTCCGTCAAATACACGGTGCCGATCACCTGCCTGGGGGGCCTCAGCACCACGGCCGGTGAGGCGTTCGACGATCTGGATACGACCGCGACCGGGTCCTTCCCGAGGACGAATGACCAGGCCACACAAGTGACAGGCGATTACAGCGACCCGATCAAACGCACCGAATGGAAGTGGCAGTTCCACGCCGCCGGTCTGTAGGGAGCTCCCCCAGCCGCCGCCTGAGCCGCCCGTCCACTTCACGCGAATCCCGAGAGCGGGGGGCTTCGCGGCCTTGCTCTACTTAGGCGCAAACGGCGATGAGGGCGCGGCCCTGAAGTACCTATTTTGCTCGTCCGCGAGCATCTGCGCCGACGTGACCGGAGCCCTGCGAGGCGCTGATAAAGCGCGCATGTGGCCGGTGATCGCTTTTGCGATCTGGGCGCTCTCAAGCCGGATGCCTCCTATGGCGACGACGCACGCGGTCGTGCTTGTCGGATGTGCGGACCCGATCGCGCACGAGAGCGGCACGCTGGACGGCAAGGTTTGCGCACCGGGGTCTTCTCTTCATTTGTTGCCGGGATGTGAGGCTGGCTCGTCTTGGGCGCGGCGCAGTTCGATGTCGAATACGTAGCGGGTGGGTGAGTAGCGGGTTTCGGTCAGTTCGATCGGCGTCTGGTTGGCGTCGTAGACGAGGCGTGATTCGACGATGAGGGGCGTCCCCGGGGCGATGTCCAGGGTGGTGGCGTGACCGCCGTCATCGCCGACGGGCGGCGGATCACCGGCGTCGTCGTCGACACCAAGGCCGGCCCTCGACGCCTGACCGCGCGCGCGTTCATCGACGCCAGCGGCGACGCCGAGCTGGCGTGGCGGGCCGGCGCGGCCGTGGACCGTCCCTCAGCGGAAACCGGGTGCAGCCGCTGACCACGACCTTCCGGCTTGCGGGTGTTGACATCACCCAAACACCGAGCAAGGAGCTTCACCGCCTCATGGCCCAGGCCGCCGACTCCGGCGAGTAAAACCTGCCGCGACGCGAGGGCTCCTCGCACCGCACCGTGCTGCCCGGCGTCGTGCACAGCAACATGACCCGCGTAAGCGGCATCGCCGCCGCCGACCCCTTCGCGCTCTCCCAGGCCGAGAGCGAAGGCCGCCGCCAGGCCAACGAGTACGTCCGTTTCCTGGTCAACGAGGTCCGCGGATACGAGCACGCCTACCTACTGGGCACCGCCGTCTCGATCGGCGTGCGCGAAACCCGACGATTGCACGGCCGCTACACCCTCACCCGCGATGACGTTCTCGGCGCCCGAGACTTCGAGGACGCGATCGCCCGCTGCGGTGCGCCCGTCGAAGATCACGACGGCGGCGGCAGCACCATCTGGGAATACGTCGGCCCTGCCGGCACCCCCTCCGGGCAGACCTACGGCATCCCCTACCGCTGCCTCATCCCCGCCGACTTCGACAACACGCTTATCGCGGGCCGGTGTCTCTCGGCCACCCACGACGCGCACAGCCGCCGCGCGGATCATCGCAGTCGTCCGCACACCAGATGCCGCCTCGGCAATCCGAACCGCGGAGGCCCTGACCGAGGCCGGCATCCAAGCGATCGAACTGACGTTCACCACATCATCAGTCGAGCAGGCCGTACGTGCGATCGCCGACGCGCACCCTGAGATCACTCTCGGCGGCGGAACGGTCACCAGCGCCCAGCAGGCGCAGACCGCGGCCGAGTCCGGCGCCGCGTTCCTGGTCAGCCCCGCATCACCACCCGGGCTCGTTCAATCCATGGTCGCCACCGATCGCACTGTCATCGCCGGGTGCATGACCCCGACGGAGATACTCGCCGCTCAACACGCCGGAGCCCACGCGACGAAGATCTTTCCGGCAAACGCGGTGACCCCGACCTACCTACGCGCGCTCCGTGGACCGTTCCCGGACCTCAAGGCAATTCCCACCGGCGGCATCACACCCGGCGATACCGTCGCACGGCTCGACGCCGGCGCCCTGGCGGTCGGGATCGGCGGACACCTTTCCCGCCCCGTCCACACCGACATCGACCACGACGACCTCGTCACCGCGACTCGCGCCGCGCTCCAGATGACGCCCTGACGCCGCTGCGCTTCGCTCCTGGTGTCACGAACAGGCAGCACTGTCGACGGCGCCGTAGCCCGGTCGTCACACTTCTGCTCCGGGTGGGATCCGGCGGCACCCCGTGTCGTCACCAGCACCCTGCTCTCGTTCGACGAGGAGCGTTGGCGGCGACGCGTCCGGAGTCTCGGAGCGCGCGGAAAGCTCGGCGGCGATTGCTCGCGATTTCGGCGCGGCGGATCAGACGACTCCTATAGACAGAACGCTCGTCGACTCAGGGCTGGTGGCGCGGCTGACCGCTCCGGCGTAGAGGGTCTTCCGGCGCAGACCCTTGGGGGCTCGATGCGCATAGGAGCGCCGTGCCGCCGACTGAAGACCTAAAGTGATCCAATGCCCGTGTTCGTGCTGCGCCTGAAGGCGCCCCGTCCCCGCTTCGCCCAGACGCTCACCGACGCAGAACGGCAGATCATGGCCCGCCACGGCGCGCATTGGCGGCCGTACCTTGAGCGCGGAGACATGGTGGCGTTCGGGCCCGTGCTCACCGACGAGGACTCATACGGCCTAGCGGTCGTCGAGACGGACGACGAACAGGCCCTGCGGGATTTCGCGGCCGAGGACCCCGTAGTGACGACCGGGACGGCGAGCTTCGAGATCGGACGGATGGCAGACGCTGGGACCGTCCGCCCGCGGGCGTAGCGACCCGGCGCTCCGCTCCAACGGGCTCAACGCCGGCCGACGCAAGGCCGAGGACACTGTGCGAGGCCACGGCCTACATGGCGCGGGGATGTGCGGTTCGCTGCTGCGTCCGGTCACTCCAACCAGACCGTCGAGGTGCCCCCAGTTACCGTTCTCGCCGTGCCTGCTCGTGGCGATTTGCGCGACTGGGCCCGCGCGCCGGGCGGTGACCTGCTTCTGTCGTTCGTGAGGTACGGGCGCTGGGCGGGAG
>CAVYQU010000015.1:0-107367 GCA_963770805.1 uncultured Solirubrobacterales bacterium
CTAAAATGGGACGCGCATGGGACTGATGACGGGAACGGGTCCGCTGAGCCGGACCCCGGTTGGCGCGTTCAACTTCGACCCGCCCGCCGGTGGGTCGGTGTACCTCGAGCCGACCGCGAAACGGATCCGGGTGATGGTGGACGACGTGACGATCGCCGACAGCGTGCGCGCGTCGATCATGTCCGAGACGAACCTCCAACCGGTCTACTACTTCCCGCCCGACGACGTCCGGGCGGACGTGCTTGTGCCCTCCGAGCGCCGCACCCACTGCGCGAAGAAGGGGGACGCGCGCTACTACTCGATCAAACTAGGCGACCGCCTGATCGAGAACGCTGCCTGGACCTACCCCGAGCCGATCGCGGGCTCGCCGGGGTTCGGCGGCCTGATTGCGTTCTACTGGAACCGCGTGGACCGCTGGTTCGAGGAGGACGAGGAGATGTTCGTCCACCCCCGCGATCCGTATCACCGGCTCGACGTCCTGCCCAGCTCGCGGCACGTGCGGATCTCGCTCGACGGCGAGTTGCTTGCCGACAGCCGCAACGCGATCGCGCTGTTCGAGTCGAATCTGCCGACCCGCTGGTACCTGCCGCGCGAGGACGTCCACGCGCACCTCGTCCCGGTCGGCACCGTCACGCGCTGCGGCTACAAGGGCGCCGCCGGGTACTACTCGGTGCAACTGGCCGGCGGCGAGATCGTCGAGAACCTCGTCTGGGCTTACGCACAGCCGTTCGACGAGGCGCGGCGGATCGCCGATCGCCTCTGCTTCCTCAACGAGTGGGTCGATATCGAGGTGGACGGCGAACTCCAGGCACGTCCGGCGACGGCCTGGAGTCGCGGCATCCGCTCTGAGGAGTAAGGGTCCGTCGCGGACCCGCAGCTCCTAGATGTCGTGAACGTCGCGGTAGCGGCCGCCGTGGAAGAGCAGCGGCGGCCCCTCTGGGTCGTAGCCGATGTCGAGCACTTCACCAATGAAGATGTGGTGGTCGCCCGACTCGTACTGCGCGTGCAGGTTGCAATCGAGGTATCCAATTGCGCCGTCCAGGATCGGCGATCCGGTCTCCGCCGTCCGGTGGGGGACCTCCACAAACGCGTCGCGGCCCTTCGGCCGGTCGCGCGAGGCAAAGTACCGAGACAGCGGCTCCTGGTCAGCCGCCAGGATGTTCACGGCAAAGCAGCCGTTGGCCGTGATCTGGTTCATCCCCTCCGAGCGGGAGATGACGCAGACCAGGATGAGCGGCGGGTCGAGCGAGACCGACGAGAACGCGTTGGCCGTCATTCCGTAGGGATGCTGCTCGCCGCGCGTGGTGATCACGGTCACGCCGGTCGCGAAGCTGCCCACCGTCGAGCGGAATTCTTTGCTGCCGAAGCCGGGCACGGTCCGGGTACCCGCTAGGAGCCGGCGAGCTTGTCGAGGCGACCGCGGATGACCTCGTCGAAGTCGACCGACAGGCCGAGCGACCCCGCCACGAGCTCGCGGAAGTCCTCCTTCTCGAGGGCGAGGAGCTTGACGTCGGTCCTTGCCTTGACGCTGGCCGACCGGGGCAGGTCGAGCATGATCGCGACCTCGCCGTACAGCGTCCCCGGCTTCAGCGGCGACACCGATTCGGTCTGTCCATCGACCTCCCGAATCACCTCGGCCTCTCCCTCGAGCAGGATCAGGAACTTGTCAGCCGGTCCCCCCTGGCGAACGATCGTCTGGCCGGCGGTGGCGGTGATCGGTTGCAGCCCCGCGGTGACCATCTCCGCGTCCTGCGTCGGCAGGTTGGCCACGACGCTGAATGCCCGATCGCGGTGGAAATCGGCACCGAACGCGTTCGAGTCGCCGCGCGTCGCGGCCGGCGTCGCCGCCCGGTTGTCGATCAGCTGCAGGTCGGTCGGCACGATCCGGAAGAACGAGATGCTCATCGTCGATCCGGGCGACAGCGTGGGGAACCGCTGTCCGAACAGGTCCGCCACGCGGGCGATCTGCTCACCGCTGAGGATCACCTGGCATTCGCCGACGCCCTGCAGGCCCTGCGTAGCGTTGAGGTCCTCGGAATAGTCGTCGATGGCGAAGGCGACGACGGGGTTCTGGTCGATGTGACGCGCGGTGATCGTCTCGGCCCGGCTCCAGAAGTACAGCGTCGGCCCGTCGTTCACGTACAGGAAGGTGCTCGCGCGAGGCACGCCGCTCGAGGAGACGGTGGCCAGCGTCAGCGTCCGCTGTTCGCTCAGGTATTCGACGATCTCCGGCGGAACCTCGACCGGTGGGCCTGCTGCGCTCATCCCCGTCCTCCCTTGTCCTTTTCGGCGTGTCGGCATCCTATTTTATTCTGCTCCCTCGGTGGACGAGGCCTGCACGGGCTGCGGCGTCACGGCCGCGACACCCTCGGCCACCGACCACGGCTTCACCGGCTCGACCCGCCCGCGGATCGAGAGCTCGTCGAAGAACACGAGCTCGCGGAGGTGATATCGTCGCCGAGTAGCCTGGTCAGTTGCCCACTCGGCTCGCTGGTGCTGAAGCGTATTCGCGCCACGCAGGCCGGCTCGGGGAGAGGACGTGTTTAGGAGCCAGTCGCGGTCAGCGGACCCAAGAAGACCGGGGCGCGGTTGGGTATGACTGCTGGCCTCGTCATGGGTCCGTGTCTTAGGTTCAGATGAGCTCGGCGATCCCAGCGGTCAAGTTCGGGTCCGGAGCGGATTTTTCGCTCGGCATCGAAGACGAGCTGCTGCTTGTCGATCCGGTTACCCACGCGCTCGACCACTCTGCCGTTGGAGTGCTCGACCGCCTCGCGGTGGCGCCGGTCGACGGCGCGGTACATCCCGAAGCGTATGCCGGCGTGGTCGAGCTGGTGTCGCCGGTCTGCGCTAACGCATCCGACGCCGTTGCCGCATTGGCCGGTCTGCGCGGACGCCTGACCGCGGTCGGTGCGACGGGGATCGGCGCCGGCCTGCACCCGGACGGCGCGTTCGGTGACGTCGTGCACTTTCCAGCGGAGCGCTACCGCGTGATCGCCGCGGAAATGCGGGGCCTGCAAGCGCGCACGCCGACCTGCGCGCTCCAGGTGCACGTCGGCATGCCCGACGCCGAAGCGGCCATCCTCGCCTGCAACGGCCTGCGGGCGTACCTGCCGCTGCTGCAGGCGCTGGCGGCCAACTCTCCGTTCTGGCATGGCCGCGACTCGGGCCTGGCGAGCGCCCGCGCCCAGGTATTCCGGGCGTTTCCAAGCTCTGAGATTCCGCCGGCGTTCGGGTCCTACCACGAGTACGCCGAGCTCGTCGAGGCGCTCGCCGCGGCGGGCGCTCTGCGGGACTACACGTTCCTCTGGTGGGACATCCGTCCGCACCCCGCACTGGGAACGGTAGAGGTCAGGGCGATGGACAGCCAATCGTCGCTGAGCATCACGGCGGGTTTGGCGGCGCTGGTACACGGGCTGGCGCGCAGAGCAGTCGAGGAGCCTGGCCCGTGGGAGCGGCGCGAGGTGCTGATGCAATCAAGCTTCCGCGCAGCCCGCGACGGGCTCGACGCAACGCTGTGGCATGAAGGGGCTATGAGACCCGTGACCCAGATCGCGCGCGAGGCGGTCGACCTCGCCAGGCCTTACGCACGCGATCTCGGCTCTGAATCAGCACTTGATGAGATCGAGCGCGTGCTGGTCGAGGGCAACGGCGCCGTCCGTCAGCGCGCCGCGTTCGCGCGCGGTGCTATGCACGCGGTGCTCGCCGGGCTGGTGGACGAGACCGCGCAGTCGGAGCCCGCGGGTGGCATCGGCAAGCCAGAGCTGAGGTTGGGTCTTGCGCCCCCGTCGGCTGTCTTCCGCCCGCGGGCCTGGCCGTAGACTCAAGCCTTGTGCAGGCTCTTCGGTATGAGCGGCGGCACGCGGGAGGTCCAGGCAACCTTCTGGCTGCTCGACGCACCCGCGAGCCTGCTGCTGCAGAGCGAGGGTCAGCCAGATGGGGTCGGGCTGGGAACCTTTGGCGAGGACGGTGCGCCGTCGGTCTACCGCAAACCGGTGGCCGCGAATCGCAGCGACACGTTCATCGCGGGTGCCCATGAAGTCCGCTCGCGTACCTTCCTCGCCCACATCCGCCACGCAACCGCCGGCGAACCGCGCGTGGATAACACGCACCCGTTCGAGCAGCATGGGCGGCTGTTCGCCCACAACGGCGTCTTGGGTAACCTCCCGGGCCTGCGTCGCCGACTCGGGCGCCACACCGAGCTCGTCCACGGCACGACGGACTCGGAACTCTACTTCGCCCTGATTACGAAGCGAATCGACGAAGCCGACGGCAACGTCAGCGCCGGGATCACCGCGGCGGCGAAAGAGATCGCAGTCGAGTTCCCGCTCTATTCGCTCAACATGCTGATCACGACCGCGACCGACCTGTGGGCGCTTCGCTACCCGGATACGAACGAGCTCTGGATCCTCGAGCGCTCGATCGGCGGCTTTGACCCAGGCGCGGCCTTCGACGAGCGTAGTGCCTCTGGAATCGTGCGCGTCCATTCCGGCGAGCTCTCGATCCTCCCAGCGACGGTGATCGCCTCCGAGCGCATGGACTCCAGCCCCGGCTGGCGGTTGCTCGAGTCCGGCGAGCTGGTCCACGTCGATTCCGGACTCCAGGTAACCACGACGATCGCTGTCCCGGACCCGCCCGCACAGATGATGGAGCTCAGCGCGCAGGAGGCGGTCGCCCAGGCGGAGGACCCGTCGCGCAGCGCCGGTTAGATCACGCGGAGCCCCGCTGCGTCTCACGCAGCCTGGTTGAGCTCTGCCGGGATGAGGCGAGCCTGCCGCGATCATTAGGAGGTTGCGGCGCAAGACGCTGCGCTTGCTTTCGGTCTGTCGGTGGGCGTATAGTCGCCGCGAACCGGGGATCCAATGGCCATGGGCCGCGTAGCCTCTTTCTTTGCCGTGACGGGCGCACACGGTCGCGCGTCGGTTGCCGTGGTGGGTGTGTCGATCGTGATGGTCGGAGTGCTCGGCTGTGGCGGTGGTGGCGGTTCGACGTCCGCCGCCGGCGTGAAGGGACCGAGCGAGGTCGCTGCCGCACCGGTGTCGACGTCTGGCGCGAACCCGTTCACTCCGAAGGTTGGGAGCGACACGCCCGGCGTGCTGCCCCCTTCTGGTGCTGTCAGCTCGAGCGGCGGGCCGGTTCGCTACAGCGCCGCCCTTCCGGGACTGTATGGCGGGACACGGAACTACTCAACGTGCGACGCCAGCAAGCTCGTTGACTTCCTGGAGCGGAGTCCCGCTAAGGCCGCGGCGTGGGCAGCGACGCTCGGGATCCGGACCACCCAGATCCGCGCCTACGTCTCGGGGTTGACGGACGTGATCCTCCGCACGGATACGCGCGTGACGAATCACGGGTACGTCAACGGTGTTGCCGATCCGATCCAGTCGGTATTGGAGGCCGGAACAGCGGTGTTCGTGAACAAGTACGGCGAGCCAGTCGTCAAGTGCTACTGCGGCAACCCGCTGACCCCGCCCGTGCTCTACACCACACCGGTGTATACGGGACCGCTGTGGGGGGGCTTCAGCCCGACGCAGATCACGATCATCAACCAGTCAACGACGATCATCAACCAGTACACGCTGTACGACCCGACCAACGGGATGGAGTTCACCCGGACTCCAGGCGCGCACGGCCACGACGGACCGTACACGGGGGCGACGGGAACAACGACACAACCGCAGCCGACGACGCCGACGCCGACCAGTCCTGGCTCGACGCCCACCCAGCCGTCGGCCCCCGCGACGACCGCCGAGAACCCATCCGTATCGCTGTCGCCCAACCCCGTCACCCAGGGCGCCACCGTGACGCTCACCGCGTCCGGGTTCGCCCCAGGAGCTGCCCTTGGGATCACCGTCAATCGACCGGACGGCGTGGTTGAGCACTACCCGATGTCCGCCGGAGCTGACGGTACCGGCACCTACACGTTCTCGAACGCCGCCGGCAACGCGCCGCTCGGAACCTACAACGTCACCGTCACCAATCCCGCCACCGGCGCCCACGCATCAGCCTCGGTCGACGTGCAGCCACCACAGACGAGCACCACAACGACAAGCACCAGAACGACGAACCAAACCACCACGTGAGCGACCTTCGTATGAGGCGAGGCGGTCATCGGGTCTGTTGGGCGTCAGGAGCCTCACCCGGCAGCAGCGGCGCCGCCGACGCCGGAGGGAATCAAGACGCTGGCGAAGAGCTTGCTGCCGCCTGACCGCGTCGGAGATGACCGGGGGTTGTTGGGAGGCCGCGCGGACGTGCGCACGCTGGCGTGGCTCTTGTGACGCGGTGAGCTTGAGGTGGTGTGGATGCCGGATGAGCGCTGCCGGATCCTGCGCAGCCGCTTGGCGCGGCGTGAGCAGCTGGTGCGCTCGCGGACGCGTTCCAAGAACGAGATTCACGCGTCGCTGCAGCGGCGGCTACAGGGCAAGCCGCCGTGCTCTGATCTGTTCGGGGTCAAGGGCCGGCAGTGGCTCGCGCGTCCTGAGCTGCAAGAGGACAAGCTGCACGGTAGACCTCTGCCCCGCCTCCCACCGACACGCGGCGTGCCGCGCCGACCGCCTCTAGCGCCTCCTCGACAACCCGGTAGACCATCGTCTCGACCTCGGGACTGAGGCTCTCCGTGCTCTGCAGCTCGACACTGACCCTCCCGAAGCCACGCGCACGAGCGCCTTCGCCGAGTTCTTCGAGCGCCACCTGCAGGCCCAGCCGGAGTGCGGGCGGCTGCAGGCTGACCGCGAGCGAGCGCAGCGACTGCAGCGTCGAATCGACATTCGCGCGCAACTCCTGCAGTCTCGGCCCCGATATGCCGAGGCCAGCCTCTCGTTCCATCGCTGCCAGTCCGAGCAGAACCGCCGCGAGCACCTGCGCGGCCTCCTCGTGGAGTTCTCGCGCTACCTCCCCGCGTTCGGCTTCCAGGCGAGCGATGAGCTCACGCAGCTGACGTCCCCGCTCCTCGAGGTGAAGGCGAGCGTCGTGGAGCTCAGCGCGGATCACCGCTCGCTCGCGCTCGCTCTCAAGCAGCCGCCGGTTCTCCGCCGCCACAGCGGCCTGCAGTGCGAGGATCGCGAGGGTCGCGCGATCCTCGTCGGTGAGCGGTCGCGACCCGCTCAGCACGAGCGTTCCGTACCGGACGCCGTGCAGTTCGATCGGAATGCGCTCCTGCTCTCCCTCCTGACCTATGACGCCAGACTCGACAGGCGGCGCGCCATACAGCTCGACGCGAGCGCCCCCGGACGAGCCCACCTCCTGCGCTTGCCGCGCGAGCGTCGCGGGAATGGCGTCGGCACCGTCCAGATTGGCCAGCGCCAAACCTGATTTCAGCAGCAGATGCTGTCGCGCCTGGGCATCTCGCATCCGATCGCCAAAGCGTCCCGCGACCGCGCCGATCGCAAGGTAGGCGACGGCCGCCGTGTATAAGCCGACCGTGCCGGAATGCACGTCGAGCGCCAGCACCCCAACGAGCCCGAGCGTCAGGGTCGCGGCACCGACACCGACGAGCAGACCGAACTCGAGCGCCACGAGCGCGATCGGAACGACGGCGAGCAGCGCGACCACGTCTGCAGCGTCCGAGCTGGTCTGGCGCAAAAGCGCCACTCCCACGAACATCGCCGCAGCTGCGACCAGCACAACCCGCCGCTGCTCCACCGAGCGACGAATCGGAAACGCGGACACCGCGGCCATGATCCCAGCAGCCCTCACCCGCTCCGCAGCAGGCCCGCGCGGGCGATCGGAAATCCTGGACATCGCACAATCGCAGCAGCCCACCAGCCGGTGCGCATCCGGGCAGAACCACGCCGCCGACTCGGTAGTTCACCGCCACAAGCCCCGTGTCCCATGATCTCGACCGTCCGCCAGCTCGCTAGCCCAGACGTCTCAGACCAAGACCCGCTGAGTCGATCAGGCAGGTCCTCCGCCTCGCTGGCGACTTCCCTGGTTGGCGCGGATACCAGGGCGCTCGCGTTCTGCCTCGCACCGAGCGCCAGGCTGGGGACCGGCGGGGCGGGCCGCTGTATATGCACGCGCTGGAAGCCGGCCGCGCCGAGAACCCACCCTCCCACTGCTCGTTCGCGTCGGGAAGCGATCATCTGACTGGCGCGAGCCACGACGCTGATGGTTAGCGGCCCAACCCCAATCTGGACTGGACCGTGGACTGGACCGCGTTACCCTTCGCCGTGAACACGGACTTGCGCGACTGGGAGCTCGCCGCTGGCCAGGCACGCGTTGCGGCGTTCGGTTTCGGCGGCACCAACTTCCACATCGTGATGGAGGAGTACATGCCCGACCGCCGCATAACCAACGACCGTCGCTTCGCGGCTTTGGTCAGGGCCGAGCCGTCGCCGGGCAAGCCGGGTGAGCCAGCGCCGAGGGGCGCCAAGCCGCCGCCAGCGCATGCGCAGCCCGAGGCAACGGCGGCGCGCTCGACGCCGCCAGCGAACCCGGGCCGAGAGTCGGGCGCCAAGGCACCGCTGCGCGGGGCGCTGGTGGTGGGCGCCCCGACCGAGGAGGAGCTCGCCAACGAGCTTCAGAACGCGTTGGCCGAGGCGCGTCTGGGACGCCACCTTGAGCCGATGCCTCCCGGCGCCGAGACGCTGCGTGCGCCTGAGCGGATCGCGATCGACTTTGCCGACGGACCGGATCTGGTGGGCAAGGCGGAGATTGCGCTGAAGGTGATGAACTCCGGCAGCGGCGCGGCGTGGCCGGCGCTGCGGGCCCGCGGGATTCATCGTGGCAGTGGTGCGCCCGGCAAGGTCGCGTTCCTCTACACGGGCCAGGGCTCCCAGTATGCGAACATGCTCGGCGTCCTCCGCGCGCGCGAGCGGGCGGTCGCGGATCTGTTCGACGAGGCCGACGAGATCATGCTCCCGCTGTTGGAGGGCCGTCGCCTGTCGGATATCGTGTTCGCGGATCCGGCCGATTCTGCCGCGATGTCGCGGGCCGAGGTGGAGTTGCGCCGCATCGAGATCCTGCAGCCGGCCGTGATCGCCGTGGACGCCGCGCTGACGCGGCTGCTGGGTGAGTACGGGATCGCCCCGGATATGGTGATGGGCCACTCGGTCGGCGAGTACGGGGCGTTGGTCGCTGCCGGAGCGCTCTCGTTCGAGGACGCGCTTGAGGCCGTTAGTACGCGGGGGCGCGAATTGGCAAGTCTTCAGGTCGACGACCCCGGCGCGATGGCCGCCGCGATGGCCCCGCTTGCGGAGGTGCAGGAGATCGTGGCGGCGATCGACGGCTACGTCGTGCTCGCAAATGTCAACTCGATGCATCAGGTCGTGATCGGTGGTGCCACCGATGCTGTCGGCCGGGCGGTCGCAGCGCTGCAGGAACGCGGGCACACGGCGATCCCGCTGCCGATCAGCCACGCCTTCCACACCGAGATCGTGGCACCGTGGAGCGTCCCGGTGCGCGCCACGCTCCAGCGTCTCGGTCTGCGTCCGCCGCGGTTGCCGATCGTCGCGAACGTCAACGGCGAGTTCTACCCCGCCGGCGAGGGCGTCGAGGAGCGGATGCTCGACATGCTCTCTCGCCAGGTCGCGTCTCCAGTGCAGTTCGTGAAGGGGCTACATACGCTCTATGACGAGGGCGCGCGGGTCTTCGTCGAAGTTGGCCCAAAGCGCGCGCTCCAGGGCTTCGCCTCGGATGTGCTCGGTGACGACAAGGTTGTCAGCCTCGCCAGCAACCATCCCAAGCAGGGCGATGTGGCTACGTTCAACAACGCCCTGTGCGGCCTGTGGGCCGCCGGATTGGGTGCCGGCCGGGAGCCGATCACACGCGAGGCCGCACATCTGCGACCGGGCGCCACCGCGCAACCACGCTCGGCAGCAGCCGCGAAGCCACCGGCAGCCGACGGGGCGCCGGAACGTACGGACGACGATCTCGAGCGCCTGGTCGCTGAGTTCCTGGAACGGGGACGCAGGCTGTTGGCCCGGGACGGGGGGGAGCACGTGCCCGCGACCGAGCCGGTCGTGATCACCGGCGCCTCGCTCGGGCTGCCGGGGCCAGAGCGGCTGTTCGACGACGCTAACGTCGCTCGGCTACTGAATGGCGAGCAGGGGATCGACCTGATCCCGGGGGGTCTGCGGCGCGAGATGCTCGACAAGCACATCACGCGCCTCGTCAAGAGCGAAGCCGGCGCTAGGTTCGAGACGATCGACCGCCTCGACGCCGTGATCAAGCTTGCGGCACGCGCCGGCGCTTTTGACCTGGTGGACGAGTTCGGGGTCGAGGATGAAAGGCTGGCGGCGCTCGGTCGCGACACGCAACTGGCGATCGCGGCCGGGATCGACGCGCTTCGCGACGCGGGCATTCCCCTCGTCTTGCGCTACAAGACCACGACCAAGGGGACGAAGCTTCCCGACCGCTGGTCGCTGCCTGAGGAGCTGCGCGACGACACCGGCGTGATCTACGCGTCCGCTTTCCCCGGGCTCGAGGAGATGGCCGACGAGGTGTCGCGGTACACGACCGACCACATGCGCCGCGAGCGGATGGTGGCGCTCGAGTCACTGCGCGCGAGGATGCTCGACCACGAAGGCACCGATCCGGTGGTCCTCGCGGAGGTGGAACGCCGCATACACGACCTCCGCCACCAGCTCGAGGAGGAGCCGTACACGCTGGACCGCCGCCTGCTGTTCCGCCTGCTGCCGATGGGCCACTCGCAGTTCGCCGAAATCGTCGGGGCGCGTGGGCCCAACACCCAGATCAACAGCGCCTGCGCCAGCACCACTCAGGCGATCGCGCTGGCCGAGGACTGGATTCGCGCCGGTCGCTGCCGGCGGGTCGTGATCGTGGCGGCCGACGATCCCACCTCCGACACGATGATGAGCTGGATCGGCGCGGGTTTCCTGGCCAGCGGCGCGGCCGCGACCGACGAGGTCGTGGAGGAAGCGGCGCTGCCGTTCGACCAACGGCGCCACGGCATGATCATCGGCATGGGTGCTGCCGGCCTCGTGGTGGAGAGTGCACCAGCAGCCCGCGAGCGTGGCCTCACGCCGATCTGCGAGGTGCTCGCGTCTGTCGATGCGAATTCCGCATTCCACGGCACCCGGCTCGACGTCAAGCACATCGGCTCTGTCATGGAGCGGCTGGTTCGCCAGGCGGAGGATCGCGGCGTCGGCCGAGAGGAGATCGCGGGCGAGACCGTATTCGTGTCCCACGAGACCTACACGCCCGCCCGCGGCGGCAGCGCCGCCGCCGAGATCCATGCGCTGCGACAGGTCTTCGGTGAGAACGCCGACCGGATCGTGATCGCCAACGTCAAGGGCTTCACAGGTCATCCGATGGGGGTCGGCCTTGAGGACGTCCTCGCGGTCAAGGCGCTCGAAACGGGAATCATCCCCGCGGTGCCGAACTTCCGCGATCCCGACCCCGAGCTCGGGATCCTCAATCTCTCGAAAGGCGGTGCGTACCCCGTCCGCTACGCGCTGCGCCTGGCGGCAGGGTTCGGGTCGCAGATCGCCATGACACTCCTGCACTGGACGCCGGTCGCAGATGGGCGGCGCCGCAGCCCGGACGAGCTCGGGTACGCGTACCGGATCGCCGATCGCGACACCTGGAGCGCTTGGCTGCAGCGTGTCAGCGGTTATCCGGATCCGAAGCTGCAGGTCGTGCAGCACCGGCTGCGTGTAGTGGATCAGGGCCCACCTCCGAGCGTCCAGTCCGAGCCCCTCGTCCCGGACGTCGCGCCCGCGGAGATCGAGCCGGCGGCGCTGGCCGCAGGCCCGACGGCAGCGCAGCCCGTCCCGGTCAGCGCGGAAGCTCGTCCCGTAGAGCCGAGGCCGCCAAGCCCGTAGAACCAAACCGCGACGGAGCCTGCACCGGTCACGGCCAGGTGTCCGTGTCCGTGCCCGCGCCTCGGCCCACGGCCTGAACGCGTAGCCGAGGGCGTACATGTCCGAGTCCGACCGGACGCCCGGATACTTGAACAGGTCCCAAGTCCCACCACTGCATTCCCGGGTCTCGAGGATCGCGTAGGTCGCCGGGGCGATGTCCGCGACCGTGCCGCGCTGGAGGAGGCGTTCCATGGCGCCGAGGTGGTTGTCCATCTGGCTTCCATGATCACCGGGGCGGCGTCGCTTGGGACGAGTCGGCAGCTCAACCTCGAGGGCACTCTGAACGCGTTTCGGGCGGCCGCCGCGGTGGGCGCTCGGCGGTTCGTGTGCGCCTCGTCCGTCGCCGCGTACGGGTTCCACCGCGATAACCCGGTCGGGATGAGCGAAGACTGGCCGGCTCGCCGGGCGCCCAGCTCTTCTACGCCCAGGAGAAAGCAGAGCAACGCGGCTGGGAAGCTCTTCCACCGGTCAACGACACACGGGTGAAGAACCGTCGAGTCAGGTCGTGATCGCCATTTCTTTGCAGGAGAAGCCGCCACCAGCCTAGGCTCCAGCGGCGCGGAGGAGTTAGGGTTTGCGTCGCTTCCTTTAGCGCAGTTTGGAGGATTGTGATGGGACATCTGGGCGGTAGCGCCAGCGCTGAGATTGACGCTCCGCTCGAGGGGGTCTGGGCGGTGGTTCAGGACGTGATCGCGGCACCGGAGTGGCAGGGCGGCCTTGAGGAGGTGATCGCGCTCGAGCGCGACGCGGATGGTCGCCCGACGCTCGTCGATAGCGTGGTCGACATCAAGATCAGGCGGGTCAATTCGCGTGTCCGCATCCGCTACGAGGGGCCGACGCGTCTGTCGTGGGCGCAGGTGCAAGGCGATGTGAAGTCGGTCGAGGCTGTCTGGGAGCTCGAGGATCTTGGCAACGGGCGCACGCGCGTGAGCTACATGTTCGACGCGGATCCCGGCCGGGTGCTGGGACTGGTGATCCGCGGGCCGGTGCTGTGGGCGACGCGGGCGATCCTCGTCGACGGGCGTCCCGGCGAGCTGAGGCGGCGTGTCGAGGGCGGCTGAGCGCGTGTGCCGGCTAACGTGCCGCCGCTGGCGCGTGCGCCAGCGCCGCCAGCTCATGCAGGGACGTGACGATGCCGTCGCTGAGTACGTCGAGGTCGGGCACGGTGGCGCGATCGGCGTAGAGCCCGAACGTCACTCTGCCGGCGTAGGAGATGGCGGCGATCCCGAGCGCGTGCTCGGCCGCGAGCGGCACGATCGGCACGATGTCGATCATCGGCGCGCCGTGCGCGTACAGGCGGCTCGGCGGTCCGGGGACGTTGGTGATCGTGATGTTGAACAGTCGCTTCGCGTTCAGCAAGCGCGCGAGGCCCGCGTGCAGGACGGGCGGCGCGAGCTCGGTGAGCCCTGTCACCGCGCCGACGGCGAGCGCTTGCCCGGCGGCCTTGCGCTGCTCGGCCGCGGCGCGGACTTGCTCGTAGCGGCGCAGCGGGTCGTCCTCGGCCACCGGCAGCTCGACGAACAGCGAGGAGACCCTGTTGCCCAGCTCACCGTGGTCTCCCTCGCGGCGGATGTTCACGGGCACCATCGCGCGCAGTCCCTGGCGCGGCGGATCCTCGCCGCGAGCGAGCAGCAACTCGCGCAGCGCGCCGGTGGTCGCACACAGCACGACATCGTTGACCTTGCCGCCAAGTGCGGAACGGACCTTCTGTAGCTCCTGGAGTCCGACGTGAACGGTCGCGATCCGGCGTGTCGCGCCGATCGGAACGTTCAGGCTCGAGCGCGGCGCCGCGATCAGCTCGTCACGGACGAGCAGATCGATCACCGCCCGCGAGCGCTCCAACGCCTCCCGGGGATGCATCAGCGCGTGCCCGCCAGCGCGAGCGGCCGTGAGGCCCGCCCCGGCCGTCTGACGGACAGGCTCGGGTGGATGCGGGAGCCATCCGTGCCCGGCCTTGTCGGAGGCCGACACGCGCGCTGCGGGAGGCGCTGAGGGCTCGCGCGGCGCGGGCTCTGGGTCGAGCAGCAGGTGAACGATGTCGACCGAGCCGACGCCGTCGACCAGGCAGTGATGCGTTTTCCACACCACCGCCCACCGCCCGTCCGCCAGACCGTCGAGCAGCGCCATCTCCCACAGCGGCCGGCTGCGGTCCAGGCGATGCGAGTAGAAGTCCGAGATCCAGTCCAGGAACTCGCGCTCGTCACCCGGCGACGGGAGCGTCGCATGACGGACGTGACCTTCGATCTCGAACTGCTGATCGTGCTCCCACGAGGGCCAAGCGAGTCCGCCGGTGCGAGGCGCGCCGAGCTTTTGCCGGTAGCGAGGCAGTACGTCCAAGCGCTGCTCGAGGCGCTCGCGCACCTCCGCGACCGCCGGCGTCCCGCCGCCGGGGAGCGGGTCGAACACAAGCGCCCCGCCGATGTGCATCAGCGCGCTGTCATCGGCCTGCTCGAGCTCCAGGAACGTAGCGTCAAGCGCCGTTAGCTGATCGGTGCTGGGCATCGCGGCTCCTCGGTCCGCTTTGGAGTCACGATACGCGCTGCGACGCCGTCTGCCATCGGTGGATGATCGCGCTGCGGTGCGTAGGAACTACGAGCCGTAACGCGCCGTCCACGGCTAGATCTCGGCTGGGTCAGCGCTGCCGGCCGGGTACGTGTTCGATCTGGACTCCGAGTCCGCCGATTGCGGACGCCAGGCCCTGGTAGTGCCCGATCAGCAGGCACAATTCGATCGCCTCGCGGTCGCGTAGAGTCGCCTGCACGGCGCTCCAGGTGGCGTCCGAGAGTGCGCGCTGGACGAGCAGTTCGTCGCTCACCGTCAGCAGCGTTCGCTGACGCTGCGTGAAGCCGTCCGCTGGAGGACTGTCGGCGACGCCCGCGACCTCGTCTGGCGATAACCCCACGCGCAGGGCGATCGGCACATGCTGGTGCCACTCGTACGCTGAGCGACACTGCCAGGCGACTCGCAGGATAACCAGCTCGGTGTCGCGTCGCGGCAGCTGACCGAACGGCATCAGGTGCGCCGAGTAGCGCAGCCAGGCGCGGAACAGGCGCGGGTGTTGACCGAGCGTCGTGAAGATGTTCGCGGGGCCACTGCCGGTGACGCGCCCCGCGAGCTCGGCCACGATCCTCGCCAGCGGGCGTAGCTGGTGCGGGCGGGCCGGAGCGATGCGGGGCGCGCCGCTGTCGGTGGGCGTAAACAACGCCCGTAGCCTGGCGACCTCCGCGCCTTGAATGCGCCGGCGGCTCACGCTTGGATCAGGCCCGGTAGATCGCGACAGCGACCGTGATTCCGGCGCCCGCGGAGACGAACAGCGCGGTGCGCGCCGCCGCGAGCCGCACTGACTCGAGCGCCACCGCGGGGGCCGCCGTGTGCGCGCCGGCGAAGCCATCCGAAGGCGACGCGACCCGCTCGGTGGACACGCCCAGCCGCCTCGCCAATCCGTCGGCGAACCCCGGGACCGATGCGGTGGCGACGAGTAGGTCGACCTCGCCGACATCGAGCGCCTGCGCCGCCACCAATTCGCGGGCGGTCGACTCCGCGCACTCAAGCGCCCGGGAGGCGTAGGACTCGGCGATCTCGACGGTCAGGATGTTCCGGCCATGATGGAGCCCACGCCGGGCCTCGTCCTCCCAGTCGACATGGCTCTGGAACAAATCCGCGAACTCGGGGAACGTGGCGAACTGAAAAGCCGTGAAGCCGGCGCGGGAGTCGTCCGAGCTCAACAGGACCGCGCCGCCGACCGCGGGAAAGCCGAACCCTTCAGAGACCCCCGGTTCCGGGTCCATGTCGCTCGCGACCACCATCCCGAGCTCGACCGTCCCGGACGCCAGCAGCCCATCAACCAGGTGAATGCCGGTCAAGAGACCACAGGCCCCGTTGGAGATGTCGAACGAGAACGTTCCGTGACCCGCGCCGGTGTGCTGGTCCGGGTTCGCGCCGATGTCCTCCTGAATCATGGACGCGAACGCCGGCTCCTGCAGGATCTTGTCGTGGTACACGCCCGCGTTGATCAGCAAATCCAGCTCCGCGGCGGTCCGATCCGCGCGCTCCAGGCACAACCGCGCTGCGGCGTCGGCGAGCTTCAGCGCACCGGGGGCGAACGGCCGACGGTGCGCGGTCGCGGTGGCAGTCGCCTCAATGATCGTGCCCATAGCGCCCCACCAGCTGATCGACCTTGAAGATCACGACTCCCACCTCGAGCCCCGAAGCAAGAGCGAGCAGCAAGACCCTGTCCTCCTTGCCGAAGCGGCCCTCCCTCAAGTACTTCCGCAGAGCGACAAAATGCGTCGTCGACGCCGTGTTTCCGAACTCATCAACGGTCACGACCACGTGCTTTGCCGCCACGCCCAAGCTCTCGGAGACGTCCTTCATCCCCTTCTTGATTGCCCTGGCAGAAGTCTGATGCGGGATCAGATAGTCGATCTCGTCAAACTCGAGGCCGGCCTCATCGAGCACCTCGCGCAGCAGCGGCGGCAAGGCCTCGATCGCGAACTTGTGGATCGCCCGGGCATCGGTGTACATAGACTCCCCGCGCCCCACCTTCGCCGGAAATGCCACGCACAGCCGGCTGTGCTCGGACAACGTCGTGAACCCAGCGACCTCGATGCCGGGAGCGCCCTCAGGCGCCCGCTCAAGGATCGCCGCAGCCCCGGCGTCACCGAGCGTCAGCGACGCGAGCTGCTTGCTCATCACCGTGCGCACCTCACGCGCGGCATTAAGACCCAGATCCGAGATGTACTCACCGCTGACGACCATCCCACGACGAATACGGCCTTGGCGGATCAGATCATTGAGAATGAACACGCCAGTCAACATCCCCGCACACGCGTTCGCGAGGTCAAAGTTCATCGCGCGCCGAGCGCCGAGCGCTTCCTTAAGTGACACACTCAACGGCGGCTCGAGCTGCAACCGTAGACCCCCGACGTGACGACTGATGCTCGACACGATCAGCACGTCGAGATCCTCCGCAGCACAGTCCGTGTGCGCCAAGGCGTCGCGCGCCGCGCCCAACGCCAGGGTGTACGAGTCCTCGCCCTCGCCAACGACATGGTGCTCACGGATCCCAGTGAGCCGCTCGAGCTCAATGTGGGTTCGATGCTTCGTGCTCGCCATCAGCTCAGCGCTGCTCACTCGTGGCTCGGGAACCGAGGATCCGATCGCAGCGAAACGGCTCGCGTACGACCCCCCGTCGGGCGCGCCGTTTACGCCACCCTCCAACGCCATCCAATGCTCGCCACCGTTCACCGACGGGCCGCTCTTCTCCATTGCCCTATTCTCATCAACCGCGCGAACCCTGCAAACCGTGAGAACTACCCGTCGCTACCCGCTGGCACCGCGGACTAGCGCAGTCCCGACGCCGCCGCTCGACCTGATCGGAAAGGCCCTGGCCGCGGGCACCAAGCCCGCGCGGTCGATCATGACACGCGCCTCGTCAGCCTAGCGCTCGCGATCACGAACCTCTGGGGCCGCCGCAGCTCGTGCCGATCCTGGCCAAAGAGCCAAACACATCTGGCGATCACCAAAGCAGTCGCGCCGAGCAGACCGCTTTCGATCTGCCTCACGGCTCCACGGTGGTGCCGGGACGACACCTTATTTGCGTCGCGACCAGCAGTCTCGGCGCTTGCTGGATCGTCGCAAGTCAGCAAATCTGCAAGCGCACGCAGTCCTGCTCGCGGCCGAGAGCGGTCATCTCGGCTGCAGCGACCGCGAGTACCTGGTCCTCCTCAGTCCGAGCAGTGATCGCCGGCTATGGGTCAGTGCTTTTCCCGCCAGTTCTTGCGGCGTTTTGCCGTGGCGGGGGTTGCGGTCAGCGGGCATCATGGAGTCATGGCTGGCCGAGCGGACCTTGATCTCTACAACGTCTTGCTGGGCGCCGGTTGGCTGCGCGAGCGCAGCGAGCTGATCAAGGCGACGATCGATCCGGGTTTCCTGCTGCGCGCGCGGCGCGCGCTGTTCCCGCTGCCGATCGTGGATCGCCCTAGGGGCGTGCCGGCAGACGTCCTGCCTCCGTTCCGGCGGCGTCCTGTGAGCGCCTTCCAGGGTCGGCGCGTGGCGCTGATCGTGGGCGGTGGAGCCGGGGCATGCGTGTCGCTCATCGGCGTGCGGCGGGCGTTCGAGGAGGCCGGCATCGAGCCGGTGCTGATCACCGCTTGCTCGGGCGGGACTATTTGGGGATCGATGTGGGCGGCGGGGCTGAGCGCCGATCAGATGGCCGAGTTCTCGCTCGCGTGGCGTCTGGAGGACTACCTTGACGTGCAGTGGGCAAAATTCCCGCGCTACGTCGTCTCGGCGCTGAAGGGCTTCACCGGTATGGCCAAGGGAGAGGCGATCGAGCGGACGTTTGACGATCGCTTCGGGGCGCTCACGGCTGGCGAGTTTCGCATTCCCCTGACCTCGATCGTCTACGACATGGACCGCGGCGCCGTCGACTATTTCGGCAGCGCGTCCAAGCCGGACCTGACGATCGGGCGACTGGTGCGTATCGCGATCGCCCTCCCCGTGTTCATCGAGTCGGTCGAGGTCGACGGCCATCTCTACGTCGACGGCGGGATCATCGACCTCTTCCCGGCGGAGCCGATCCTCAGGGACGGCGGTTTCGACCACGTCTTCGGCGTGAACTTCATGCTCCCCCCGCAGCTCGAGCCCGAGGACATCAGCGGCTGGAAGGACACTCGGATGGGCGTCCTCAACGCCAGCCGCCAAGCCGAGCAGGGCTTCCAGCTCGAACTCGCGCACCGCGCCGGCCGTGCCCTCGGGGACCGCCTCACCGTGATCGACGCGGCCGACCACCGCCTCCTGCGCGGCCCCGCGTTCTACGACATCTTCATCGACCGCAGTCGCTGGCCCGAGCTCATCCGCGCCGGGCACGAGCGGGCAACCCGCGCGCTTGATGCCTTGCGGCCAGCTGCACCGCCCGCCGCCGCGGGCGAGCCAACGGGCGCCAGCCGAGGCTCCTCAGCGCCACGTTGACGCCGGAGCGGGGCGTAGTCCAGCTTCTGGCTCCCGCGCTCGCGTGGAAGCGCGACTGCCCGAGGCTTCGGCGAACCCACGGGCTCCCTTCGCGCAGGCGCTCGTAGACCTTGCGGAGATAGAACTCTCCGATGGTCTCGCGGAAGTCTTCGTCGTCGAGGATCCTTTTGTAGATCTCGTCGTTGGCAGCGACGCGGGTGTTGATGGTCTGCGGGAACATTCGGTCGAAGACCAAGCGGAAGTTCTCGATCGTGTTCTTCCGGGCCTGAGCTGAGAGCTCGCCATCTGCGACCCAGCTCTCCTCGAACTGGTCGAGAAGCAGCTTGTCGACATCGGTGAGGTCTGTCCCGAAGCGCTCGTTGAGCGCATCAACGATGTTGGAGAGGTGGGACGTCGGTGGCGCGCTCCGGGGCCTCTTATCGGGGGGTGACGTCGGGTAAGAGTATGGATGTCTCGGTCTTACCTTGGGTGGGGGATGGAGTCGAAACGGGACTCCTAACCGAAGGAAAGGTCGAGATGAAGAAGAAGGCTGAGGCGAGGCGTCTGGTCCGAGCGATGCTGGGCTGTTATCCCAGGCTGGCGAACAAGTGGCCGTACTGTTCGAGGTGACGGTCGCCGAGGAACTCCGCCGCCGCGCGCGTGCGCGCGTTGCTGCCCAGTCGCGCCGCTCCTTGTGGATCACGCAGCAACCGCTCGACGGCGGCGCCGAACGCGGGAAGGTCGTGTGGGTCATCGATCAACAGTCCGTGCTCTCCGTCTGTGACCTGATCGCAAATGCCGCCGACGGCGCTGGCGACGATCGGTCGTGACTTCCACATCGCCTCGGCGACGGTCAACCCGAAGCCCTCAGCCAGGCTCTTCTGGACCACGATACTTGCGTGCCGCTGCAATGCGTTCACAATCGCCGCGTTCTCGTCAGGGTCGGTCAACGGCACGCAAGCCAAATGGACCCTGCCGCGGATCGCGTGCGGGAGCTTGCGCCAGCGCTCGATGCAGTCGTCGAACACCTGCGCGGCTTCGGGATCGTCCGCCACTCCCCTCACGGCGGGGCCGGCGAGCACGAGATGCGCGCCCAACGCGGAATCGACGTACGTGGCGAAGCCATCCATCACGCCGGCCATGTCCTTCATCGAATCCCACCGCGAGACCTGAACCACGAGCGGGACCTCGACGTGCGCTGCAGGACCACTCTGCACGATGTCAACGTGACGGTTGATCCGCCCCGGCGAACCGTCACGGCGCATGAAGGGAACCACGGGCGGATCGCCGTCGCCATCGAGCAGCCCCACATAGCTCAGCGCAAGACGAACGTTCCGGCGGCCCATCGGCTCATTCTTGGCCGAGAACGGATCGATCGAGGGCGCAATCACATGCGTTCTCCCAGGCTCCGCCCACGGCGGTGCAAACACCGACCGCGAGACCACGTACGCGTCCGCCTCCCGCAGGTACGGTCGCAGGAACTCCCACGCACGCTCCGTCCACTCGTTCGGCTCATCCCGCCCGACGTGGCAGCGCCACACCACCCAGGCGCCAACGCGCTTGATCGCCTCCACCAGGCCCGCGGGCTGCGGGTCGTGGATCAGCACCACATCACCTGGCCGGACCAGGGCGAGCAGCTCATCGGCGTTCCGGCGCAGCACCCGCTCGTACTGGCTCCTCTCAGCCGTGCCGAGCGCGCCGCCATCCCCCGCAGAGCCGTAGAGCCCGTTATGAATCCGCTTGGTGATCGCGAAGAACTCAGGATCGCCCTCGATCACCAGCCAGCGCGCATCGATGCCGGCCCCGCGGGCGTAGGCCAGGAGCGTTTGCAGCATCTCCGCCACACCACCCCCCGTTGCCGTCGAGTTGACATTCAGCACCGCACGCCCTGCAAGCAGAGCTTGGGCAGCATCGGCGACCTCCTCAAAGCGCGTCATCCGCTCCGCCCCGATCAACGACTCAAGCCGCGCCGCATCCAACGCCTGAACGTCCACCTCCTGCAACCTCATGCGTGCACCTCCATCGACTCCTTGCCACACTGGTCAGTAGCCCACGACGTCGGCCCGACAGACGCGCGAAGCGCGGACCGAACAGTACCCCGACCAACGGCTCCCTCCAACCCGGTCTCATGGCGGTAGGCCCCCCAAGAGAAGAGCCTCGTGACCTGGGCATCGCTCGCTAGTTCGAACAACCTCGATGCGCCTCCGGGCACCGGGTAGCGCAGCGACAGCATCGGGCCGCGAACGAGCAGTTGACCCCTGCCACGCTCCTTGGGCGTCGGCTGCGTATGCGGCTCGGAGGTCAGGGTTGGGGAACGATGCGGATGTAAGGCTTCGGCGACTCCCATTCGCCGAAGATCTCCTTCGCCTGATCGTCGGATACCGAGCCGGCGATGATCACGTCCTCACCCGGCTGCCAGTTGACCGGCGTCGCGACCTTGTGCTTGGCGGTGAGCTGCAGCGAGTCGATCACGCGCAGGACCTCGTCGAAGTTGCGCCCCGTCGTCATCGGGTAGGCGAGGATCAGCTTGATCTTCTTGTCCGGGCCGATCACGAACACGTTGCGGACCGTCTGGTTATCAGCCGGGGTCCGGGTCTTTGCGTCACCAGAGGTGTCGGCGGCCAGCATCCCGTACAGCTTGGAGACCTTGAAGTCATCGTCGCCGATGATCGGGTAGTTGGGCGCGTAACCCTGGGTCTCCTCGATGTCTTTGGCCCACCGCTCGTGGTCGCCGGTGGGGTCGACCGACAGGCCGATGATCTTCACGCCGAGACGGTCGAACTCGGGCTTGATCTTCGCCATATAGCCAAGCTCGGTCGTGCACACCGGCGTGAAGTCCTTGGGGTGCGAAAACAGCACGGCCCACGAATCCCCGATCCAGTCGTGGAAGCGAATCGGGCCCTCCGTGCTCTCGGCCTCGAAGTCCGGGGCGGTATCTCCAATCTGCAAGCTCATCTGTGCTCCTTGTGTTGCTGGACGATGACAGCGGCCGGTTCCGCAGCGACTGTTACGCCGCGCTCAGGCTACCTCACGCAGCCGTCCTGTCGCGACCTCGTAGTGATGACCCCAGGGGCGATCCGGCCGCGCGCGTCGCGCCCGGTTCTCATGGACGAATCGCAGTGTGCGCGTGTCCGAGCTGGTGACCAGATGGGGAGATCACGCTGCAGCAGGGCGTCGACCACCTCACCGAGGACGCCGTCAGGAGATACTGATCAGGCGTTTATAGATCACCGCGCTCCAGCCGGTCCCGGACAGCCGCGAGGAACAGCGCAGCCGGCTGGCCGTCGACGGCGCGGTGGTCGAATATCAGGGTCAGCGCCATCGCGGGCGCCACCACGGCGGCGCCGTCGCGGGCGATCACTCGCTCGGTGACACGGCCGACGCCGAGGATCGCGACTTGGGGCGGGTTGAGGATCGGCGTAAACCAGTCGATTCCAGTGGCGCCGAGCGTGGAGACGGTGAATGTCCCGTCGCGCAGCGCGGTCCCCGGCAGGGATCCGACGCGCGCTGCCTGCGCCAGCTCGCCTGCCTCGGCGGCGAGCTCTAGGAGCGATTTGTGGTCGGCGTTGCGGATCACGGGGACGATCACACCCTCGTCGAGGCTCACCGCCAGCCCGAGGTTCACATCGGGCGCCAGCTCGACCGCGTCCTCGCTGACCCGTGCGTTGAGGCGGGGGTGCTCGCGGAGGGTGAGCGCGACGCCGCGCAGCACGGCGGGTGTCGGCGAGAGCCGGCTCCCATCGTCGCGCTGATCTTGGAGCAGGGCCAGCGTGGCGCTCATCTCCACCTCGACCCCGATCGCAACACGGGGCTGCTGCCAGGCGAGCGCCATCTCCCTCGCCACAGTGCCGCGCACGCCGGTGAGAGGCAGCCGCAACGGATCCGAGTCGGCTGCCGCCGCGGGCGCCCCCGCGAAGGCGGCCGTGATGACTCGCTCCGAGGGGCGTGCCGCCAGGGAGGCGGCCGCGGCCGTGGCCGCCTCCGCATCCACCCCCGCATCCTCCGCAACCATCGCCAGCACCGCACCCGGCGCAAACGTGTCCCCCTGCCGCACGACGATCTCGGCGACGGTGCCGTCGCATGGAGCCGAAATCTGAAACGATGTCTTCACGACAATCGCGTCGGCCACAGGCTGACCGGCGGCTACGCGATCTTTCTCCTCAACGAGCCAGGCCTCGAGCAGGCCCTCTACGCCCTCGCCGGCGTCCTGGAACGGTTCCGCCGGCGCCGCGATCTCGATCACGAGCTGGCGTTCACCAGCTCTCGGACAGCGGATGCGATGCCCGCCACCTGCGGGATCACGTGCCGCTCGAGCGGCCGGCTGTACGGGATCGGCACATCCGGCACCGCGAGCCGCCGCACCGGGGCTTTCATCTTCAGGGTGTCGAGCCGCTCGGCCACGATCGCGCAGATCTCGCCACTGAGCCCGAAGCTGCGGTAATCCTCGTCCGCGATCAGCAGCCGCCCCGTCTTAGCGACGGATGCCGCCACCGCCTCGCGATCGAGCGGTACGAGCGTACGCAGGTCCAGCACCTCGACGCTGACGCCGTCGCCCTCGAGTTCCGCGGCGGCGACCAGCGCCTTCTGCACCATCTGACTGAGCGTGACGATCGTGACGTCGCTGCCCTCCCGCGCGACGAAGGCCTGCCCGAACGGAACCGTGTACTCCTCGTCTGGCACGGTCGTAGTTGAGCCCTCGAAGTACGACATCCACGGCAGGCCCATGATGCCCTTGTGGAAGAAGAACATGACCGGATTGTCGTCGCGGATCGCCTGGATCATCAGACCCTTGGCGTCGTACGCGTTGGAGGGCACGACCACCTTGAGCCCCGGCACGTGCGCGAAGATCGCGTACAGGCACTGCGAGTGCTGAGCCGCATCGCTGTAGCCGCCGCCGATCGCGGTCGTAATCACCACGGGCAGCTTCACGTTGCCGTCCGACATGTAGGTGTTCTTCGCCAGGTGGTTGTAGATCTGATCCATGCACACGCCGAAGAAGTCGACGAACATCAGCTCCGCGATCGGCCGCAGGCCCTGCGCCGCCGCGCCGGTCGCGGCGCCGATGAAGCCCGCCTCGGAGATCGGCGTGTCCATGATCCGCTCAGGACCGAATCGGTCCAGCAGACCGCTGGTGGCGCTGAATATGCCGCCGTAGCTGCCTATGTCCTCGCCCATCACGAATACGCGATCGTCCCGCGCCATCTCCTGACCGATCGCCTCGGAGATGGCCTGGGCCATGGTCAGGGTGCGTTCCTTGGTGGCAACCGCCATGTTTTCTCCTCTCTAGACGAAGACGTGCTCGAGCGCCTCGGCCGGGTCCGGCAGCGGGCTCTCGCGTGCGAACTCGTACGCGTCAGTCACGCGCTGCGCGGCGCGTGATTTGATCTCGTCATCGAGCGTGTCGTCGAGCACGCCGTTACTTCGCATTTGGGCGGCAAGCTTCGGGATCGGATCATGTCCGCGCAGCTCGTCGGGCTCGCCGTTCGGCCGGTAGACCTCCGCATCGCCCTGGAAGTGGCCAAGGTAGCGGTCGGTCTGCACCTCGATCAGTGTCGGCCCCTCGCCGCGACGCGCCCGGGCCACCGCCTCGCCGGCGGCGTTGAACATTTGCACCGCGTCGTTGTGATCGACCGAGACGCCCGGCATGCCGTACGCCGCGGCACGATCGGCGTTCGACGCGATCGCCGTCGACTTCTCCTTCGGGACCGAGATCGCCCACCGGTTGTCCTCGCAGATGAACACCGTCGGCAGCTGCCACAGCCCGGCCAAGTTCAGCGCCTCGTGGAAGGTACCCTGGTTGGCCGCCCCCTCGCCGAAGAACGCCACCGCGACGGAGTCACGACCGAGCTTCTTGTAGGCGAGCGCCGCGCCGGTCGCCGGTGGCAGGCTTGCCCCCTCGATCCCACTGCACGAGAAGTTGTGCTCCGGGTCGAAGATGTGCATGTGCCCGCCCTTGCCGCGGCTTAGCCCGGTCGCCTTGCCGAACAGCTCCGCGGCGAGCCTGTTCAGCGGCACACCCTTGGCGATCGCGAAGTGATGTGGTCGGTGCGTGCCGACGACGGTGTCCTCGTCCTGGAGATGAGCGCACGCTCCGACCGCCACCGGCTCCTGACCCGCCGCGAGGTGCATCTCGCCTGGAACCGGCCCGCCCGCGATGTCGAACGCCAGGCCGTGCTGGATGGCCGGCGGAAGCTTGCCCTCGAGATAGATGTTGACCATCCTCTCCTCGAAGTCCCGGACAACGAGCATCGTCTCGTACATCCAGAGGAGTTGATCCTGATTCGGGCCCACAGCGCGATCCTCTCCTTCGGGCCCCGGCGGCCCGTTCGCGGTGACCCTGGCCAGTCTATGACCGCGAAGCCGTCGAGTCCAGGATTCCTTGCCGGCCCAGCCGTACGACCGCGCCGGGATCCCCTAGCGCGCACGCCGCGCGATCACACGTCCACGCGGTGGCGGCCCAACAACTCGCGGGCGACCGCAAGCTGCTGCACGCCGAGCGGCGCCGGGATGAGGCGATATCGCCGCGCGTACTCCCCGAGCAGCGCCCGCTGCACATCCTCGCTGCTTATGCCGGGTACCTCGTCCGCGACTGAGCCAGTGGTGGCGGGGTCCCACTCGAGGCCGAGCTCGGCATAGACGTCCTCGAGCACGGCCCGCAGCCCGCCTGCGGACTGCACGACGACGACTGTCGAGAACAGCCACGCGCCGCCGATGATCCGCTGCGCGGCGCCGATCAGCTTCGTCTGACCGCGAGCGTTGACGCTGAACTCGCCCGGGCAGTACTCGCCGGGCAGCTCGCCCACGCGCGCATCAACACCCAGGCTTCGGAGAGCTTGCGCCTTGCGCACGGCCTCGTCGGCGAAACGCTCGCGGATGCCGCTCATCGAGTCGCGCGCCGGCACAATCTCGTCAAACACCAAGCAGCCTTGATCGTAGGCTGCTGCCCGGCCTCCCGTGCCTCGAATCGCCGGTGCGAAGCCTCGCCGCTCGGCTACCGCGGCTGCCCGCGAGAATCCGGGGAGGAAAGCATCCCGGCGTCCGAAGGCGACGGTCGGCGGCGGGCGATAGCACCTGAGTACCGGCCCGCGGCGGCCTGCGGCGACCATCGCTAGCAAGGCCTCTGGTAGCGCGAGCTCGAGCGCAGGATCAGCTCCGGCGGGTCCCTCCAGCAGTTCCACGTCAACGGGCGGCATCGATCGAAGCTTCGCAGCGTGGCGGGCGCGGGGCGGGCGCGAATGGCAGGGTCGGCGGGCGCTTCTTCATCTCCACGATCCGCTCACGGTCGGGGACCGATCTGGACCAAGGCTGCCTTCTTGGCGATCCACGCGAGAGGCGTGGCGGCGAGCCGCACGTTGCGACGCCGTGGTTCGCGAGCGCAAAGATGGCCAGCGCAGCACGGCTCGCCGCGACCCCTCGAGGAGCGCGCGGAGCCTTTCGCCGCGCTCGCGGACGGCTGCAAAGCGCGGATTGGTCCATCTCGCAACGCTGAGATCATCGGTTCGACGCCCGGAGCGCGCAGCTTCCTCGGGCTGATGGGACGATAGGCGGCAAGAAGCCCAGCCGAACCGCGCTCGACCACGCCCGGTCACGCCGTGCGGAGCCCGGATTGGGCGGCTCACTCAGGCAAGAGGGGTGGTGTTGTCGTCGACGACCGCCGGGATCGGGCGGACGGTGACGTGCGCGGCGAGCCGCTCGATCTCCTGTCGCGTGCCGGTCCCGAGGCCGCGGCGGGTGGCGTTCAGTGCGCCAGCCGCCGTGCCGAGGCGTAGCGCGTCGATCACACCGATGCCCCGGGCGAGGCCAACGCCGATGGCGGCGAACATCGAGTCGCCCGTGCCGCGCTGGTCAAGCGGCTCGAACACCGGACCGGCGAGCTCAAGCTCGGCGGGGTCTGCGCCAGGACCGATCAACACGGCAGGTGCGCCCGCGCGCGAGACGAGCACGTGTCGTGCGCCGGCTGCATGCAGCCTGTGCGCCCCCTCGACCAGATCCGGCAGCGCGTCGCTGGCCGCGTAGCCGTCCCGGAGAAGCTCTTCCTGGCTGAGCCTGAGCAACTCGATGCCACCTTCGAGCGCCGCGCGTAGCGGCGCTCCCGTTAGATCGGCGATCGCTGGCTTGCCATTGGCCCGCAGGTCGCCGGCCAGCCGGCGATACAGATCAGCCTCGACGATGTTCTCGGGCTCGCTGCCGGTCATCAGCATGAGGTCGGCGTCGAGTCCAGCGCCGAGCGCGATCCCGTACAGCTCGTCTGACACATGCCGAGCCAGCGGTTCGCTCTCCACGCGGGCGACCTCCACCCGGGTGCCACCGCGCCGGTCGTGGATGTACACGCCGTTCGCCCCCGCGTCCGTCGCGGCTCGCAGCACCAGCGGCTCGGCTTCGATTAGCCCGTGCAGGACGCGGCCAGGCTCGCCACCCAGCGCGCAACACAGGACCACATCCGACCCTAGCGTCGCCGCTAGCCGCGCGACCCAGAAGCCCTGCCCACCGGCGTGAAGATGCACCTCCGGGTGACCGACCCCGGGCTCGATTGTGATCGTCAACAGCGGCGAGGGCGCGAACACCGCAATCTGCCCAGCCTCCGGCAACGGCGCGGTCGAAGCGCGGTGCACCTCGGCGCGCTCGTGCATGGTTGGCGGGCGCCTCACATCGCTCCCGCGACGATGCCCAGGACCGGTTTCGCCAGCGACGGAACAGACGCGATCGTGTACCGGGACGCTGGGCCGTGGTCAGAGCCGTCGTAGTCGTAGACCATCCCGCCGGCCTCGCGCACAAGCAGCAGCCCCGCGGTCACGTCCCAGGGAAGATTGGACAGCATCACCGTGGCGTTGAGCCGGCCCGCGGCCAGCCAAGCGAGATCGAGCGCCGCCGATCCGAGCATCCGCACTCGCAGGCTCTCTCCGGCCAGCCGTCCGACGACGGCCAGGTGCACGCGGTTCTCATCCTCCGCCCCCGCACCAACCTTGAAGTCCGCCACGCCCACGATCGCCTCGCGCAGACCGCTCACCTCGGCGACCACGATCCGCCCGCCGTTCAAGTACGCCCCACCCCCCTGCCGCGCGACGAACCGCTCGCGCAGCAGCGGCGCGTCAACGATCCCGAGGACAGGCTGTCCCGCTACGACGAGTGACAAGGAGATCGTGCACAGCGGACTGTCCCGCGCGAAGTTGATCGTGCCGTCGATCGGATCCAGCACCCACAACGGCCCAACCGCGCTCCCCCCGCCCTGCTCCTCGCCCAGAAACGGGACGTTCGGAGCCGCGCCCGCGAGCGAGGCCCTGATCGCCGACTCGATCTGCACGTCGACGTTGGTCGCAAAGTCGCGATCACCCTTGGCGATCAGCGCACCGAGATGCGAACGGCCCTGCCGCAGAATGTGCGCACCGAGATCGACGGCGCGCTCGGCCGCAAGCAGAAGCCCGCCGCCATCCCGCAACAGCCCGGTCCCGCCCCCGCGTCCCAGCCGCTGGCTCATCGCGCCCCCTCGGTCGGGACTCTGCGGGCGCTCGGCCCAAGCAGACCCCGACCTGCGGCCTTACACCGAGCAGGCGAGCGGCTCGCAACACGTCGAGCACCCCCGCTCTCCCCAGGAGAGATCACAGCGGCGCGCACACCCAATGACTCACGCGAGCCTCGCCCGACTCGGCCCGCACCCCTCGGCCGAGGACACGATCAAGACCCCTGCTCGAGTGAGCATAGTGAACGAACGAGATGCCCGCGACTGAGGGCGGTCCAACGTTTGTTTCGGGCGCGGTGCCATCGGGACATGTCACAGGAGGCTTATCACGACGTTGCAGCTCATGCCCCGCGGACAGCTTTGCGTCTGCCGCTGCCGCGCCTTCGCGTCAGCCCGCTCGACGTTAGGCTCCGGGCTGCTAGCGCGACCGACAGGACACAAGGCCGCGACGTCGTGGCCGCTTGTGTCCCGATAGCAGAAGCTTTGCGGCCTCGCCAGAACCGCCGCGAGAGTGCTGCGTGTGCGTGCGAGCAGCAGTTTGGCCACGGGCTCTCGGGGAAGGCGGCTCTCGTTGGTCGATCGTTTGCGGGTTGTGGTGAGCTTGGTAGCCTCAGTGAGGCGACATCGTGACCGCGCCGAGCTATGACCGAGACTTCTGGGAGCAGCTTTGGTCAAGAGCCCTTCGTGAGCACGGTGGCGACGTCGCGCGTCGCCCTCCGAACGCGCACCTGACCGCCGAGGTCAACGGCCCGCGCCCGGGGCTCGCCCTCGATGCGGGCTGCGGCCACGGGTCAGACACGCTGTGGCTCGCCGCGCACGGATGGCAGGTCACAGCGGTTGACTTCTCCGCGGCCGCCCTGGCCCACGCCCGAGCTATGGCCGAGGCCGCCGGGGCGGACATCGCCGCACGCGTGGATTGGCTCGAGGCCGATCTCGCGAACTGGACCGCCCAGCCAGATCGCTACGACCTCGTCACCTGCCTCTACGTCCACGTGGCGGGATCAGTGCCGGAGATGGTGCGGCGGATGGGAGCAGGGGTCGCGCCAGGCGGAACGCTGTTCCTGGTCGGGCACCGCCCGGTCGACCCGGCCACGGGAGCTGCCACGCCCGCGGCTGGTCAGCAGCAGGTCTCGGTTGACGCCGCGGTCAGCGCACTCGATCCCCACCAGTGGGAAGTCCTCGTGGCCGAGGACCGCCCGCGGGCCGCCGCGGGCACCGGCGTCGATGCGGTAATCCGGGCGAAACGACTGTTCTGAGCGACGCCTGAAGCTGACTCCACGAGCCAGCTTCGCGCTCCGATCCGGGTCGGTCTGCCTGTGCTGGCTCAGTCGTGCAGGTAGGCGCGCTGGCCGTGATCGTCCAGGATGCTCAGGATCTCGGCGGGTCCGCCGTGGCTGCCCATGCTGTGCGGGGTCATGGTGTCGAAGCTCGCCTCACGGGCTCCGGGAGCCGAAGGTGGCCGCGGTGGCCACGGTGGCCGCTGGCAAACCGCACATTAGCCCCTCTCGACGCGACCCCGATAGTCGCTCACCCACCGAGAGCGACCCTCCCACCCGCCTCCGGTACCCCATTCGCTGGCGCGTCATTGCCGCGCCTCGCGTCGAAGTCGCGACTCGCTTAGAGGCGCAAGCAGGCTCCCGAGAAGCGCAGCCGACGACTTCTGCATCGTCGCCGCTTGGGGAGCCGGCTCGGGACTCCTGCTCCAGCTGCCCGCAGGACCCAGCAGAAGTGAGCGCGAAACGTCGAGCGCTCCGGCAAGACCCGCTGAGCCTGCGTGCCCCGGGCGAGGCGATGAATGGTCCTACGCGGGCCGCTACCTGCCGGTGTGGTCGCGGTGCTTGCACCCCGGCCAGCAGCAAGGCCGGCGCTGGCCCTCCTCCAGCTCCTCCTGGGTGCGCCGAATGCGGCGCTCTCGCGTGGTCTCCTGCTTGGCATCCTCGACCCAGCAGATGAACTCGTTGCGGGCTAAGGGCGTGATGTCCTTCCAGGCATCGAGTGCCGTGGCGTTGGCGATCAGCGCCGTACGCAGGTCCCCGGGCAGTTTATGCACCACCCCACCGGGCACTTTCTGGCCGCTCACAGGCCCATCGTAGTGTGCCGGGAGCAGGCCCACCTCACCATCCGCTGTTGGACGCCCCTCCGCCGCCGGGTACCGCCGGAAGGCACCTGCATTCGCGCGCCAACGGGCTTCCGCCGACAAGCCGGGCGGACCCGGCTTGCGCGGAAAGCGGCGCGGCGCCAGAGTGCCGCGTGATCGGCAAGCGGCAGTCTCACGCTCGTCGGGCACGGCGAGGCTGAGCACGACGAGCTTTGCTGCTGCTCGTGGCCCGATCCAGCAGTCCGGTGAATCCGGCCCGGAGAGGATCGGCATTCACGCGAGGGCCGCCACGCACCGTGACGGAACTCGTGTCGCATCCGTTTCGTCCCCGACGAGGTCAGCGCGGGCCGGTCGTCCTCACCCGGTGGCGATCCAGCACTCCCACGACTCCACAGCTCTGAAGCCCAGTCGCTCATAGACGCGATACCCGGCCTGACTAGATTGAAGCCATGCCCACTCTGCGCCGTTACGAAAGGCATCCCGAACCGCCCGGGCGGTGATCGCCGCTCCGTACCCACGACGCTGATTCGCTGGCAGCGTCGCGACGTTGAAGATCCCTGCGTGCGTACCGAGCCTGACGCTCACGGCGGTCGCGACCGATCTCCCGTCGAGTTCGCCAACGTAACAGCACACGCCGGATCTCCCCATCACCGCCGGGGTCATCAGCCTGCGGAAATCCTCAAGTGGCGCCTCGAAGCCTGCCGCTGCTACCTCGGCGTGGACCACCGCCTGCGCGGGCGGAAGCACCTTGATTGCCAGGTCGCCGGCCTCCGCACGATCCAACGCACTACCGTCGTTGAGAACCATCAACGGAATGTCTGCCTCCCGGGCCATGCCTCGCGCGCAGGCCAGTTCTCTGAGCGCGCGGCAACATCGTGGACGCAACTGCAAGCAGTGCGGTACGCCAGCGTTTGCCACTCGATCGAGAAGCGCTGAGGCCGCGTAGGCCTCAGCGTCGAGTCCATAAGACCAAACACCGTTGAGTGTTGGCACGGCGACGAGCGTCACTCCCCCAATCAGACCAGGCGCGCGTTCCGTCCAACCGGTTGGCACGGCGGCGATGAGATGCTCCCAGACATCGGCAAGCGCAAGGCTGACAGTTGTGGCAACAACCCCCATACAGGGACACTATGAGCACCAAAGTTCTCGCGCAAGTTCTCTCCCGTGCGAAACCGGGCCACTCCGCAGAGTGTCGCTTGGGAGCAGGAGCCGCGCGGTCCCATCGCCGCCCCGCTGTCCCGTCTGCTGCGGAGGAGCCACGATTCGGCGTTCCCATGCCTCGCAATGGCTACCGCTGCCGGACAACCTCGGCCACGCGCTCGTCCCGCGGCTGCGTGCCTGGTCTCAGCTGAGGCTGTGTGGTAAGGGCGGGGATCGGACTGGTGGAGCCCCGGTGCGCTTGTTGAGGGGTGGTGATTCGTGTTGTTCGCGGTGGCGGAGTGGCCTCGCGTGCCCCGCTCAGCCCTCCGGGCCCCCGGGATCCCTCGGGCCCCGTCCTAGCCCGGGACGGGTGTGGGTCCGTGTCGCCAGAGCTTCACTAGGTTGTGGGTAGCGGTGATTAGTCGCCATTCGGCGCGGGTGTCCGAACCCCGCCCGGACGGACAAACCCCATTTGCGAGACAGCCTCCACTCGAAGCAGTCGCGCGGCACCGAGACGCTCGACGCTCGCGACGTTCCTGCGCAGTGCCGGCGACGGACGATGCCGGCGCCCCCTCGTCGCCAAGTGAGAATCGTCCCTCCTGGGAGCGACGAGGTTCTCCTATGAGCAATCGCCCGGGCCATGCGCGCTTTCCGCGCTGAGCAGGAGCGCCGCCGCGACGGCCGAGATACCCGCCGGGGTGACGGATGCAGGCCTCGGCTGGTCGGCGTGGCGATGGTCGAGTGCTCCTGCTGGACGCCTACACCGTCGTGCCGACACCGTGGTCCTTCGGGAGGAGGAGGAGCAGCCGCACCGAGATGGCCGGGCCGGCGATACGCAGCTGTGTCCGCCAGGCCTGGCGTACTTCTGGTTCTCGTCTATGAACGTCGCCGGCTCGAGGGGCGAGTTGATACGTACTTTGCCCGTGGCTGTTACGTCGTGCGCGCGGATGCCGGTTGCGGCCAGACGGTTGACACTTCTACCGTCAGTTACGTCGTCGCGTCCACAGAGTCAACTGGAGTCGTTCCGGTGCACGCACCGAATCGCAACGTCGCTGCGAAAGGCTTTCGCGGATGGTGGGCATCGCCACCGCGGACCGGCATGCGGCGCATCATCGCGCCCTGGGAGTACCGCCACCTCCGCGCCTTCGCACGCATGCGGATCCTCGGCGGCATCGTCGCGGCTGGCTGCAGCATCCTCACGCTCGCGTTCGGTGGCAGCAACTGGAAGGCATACGGATGGGCGAGCGCGTTCGGGGTGGTCGCAGCGGCGACCCTGGCGTTCGCCGGCTGGGAACTGAGCATCGCCCGCTCCGAAGCCTCCCAGAGTTGAGCATGCAGCCACCAATCAGGTCGACCTCGGCGGTGTGCTTCTGCTTCGCGCCCTGCCGAGGCTGGAGAAGCCACGGCGAGACGACCGAGCCGGCGATGAAGCGGTCACGCGCGCCCAGGCCCGCGAATGGCTCGGCTGCGTGGACCGCCGACTCCGCGGTCCACGCCGATGGCGACCGCTGCAGCGACGTTGCTCATTCGCGGAGGCGCGCGTGCGCGCTTCCCGCGCTTTTCGAGACTCGAGCCCGGAGCGTTCGAGATGCTCGTCGCGTCAATAGGGCAGGTGGCGTTCTTCAGTCAGTCCTCGTGGTGCAGCACGGGCGCGTACGAGATCCCGACGATCGCACCCTCCGGCGACTGAAGCCTTGCGACCGTCTGACCCCACGGCTCCCGGCGCGGAGCGTGCAGCAGCTCGTAGCCGGCTTGCTCGAGCTCCCGCGCCGCCGGGCCCACCGCCGCGCCGTCCGCGACGTCGAACTCGATGCTGACCTGCGGCACCGCCCGCTCCACCGGCCACTGCGCCGTCCCGAAGCACGCCTCAGCGGCCTGGGACAGCGGCCAGATCCCCAAGGACTTGCAGCCCGCGATCTGCTCGCTGTGGTAATAGTCGCCGCCGTCGCCCTCGAGCGGCAGCCCAAGCGTCTCGACGTACAGCTTGCGGCTGGCGGGCGGATCGGGCGCGATCACCGCCACGGTCGAGAGGAACTCTATGTTCATGCCACCTCCTCGTTTGGCCTGTGCTGGTCCAGCGATCCAACCAGATTCCGCCAGACGCGCCGCTTCGCGGCCGCCGCACTATCGACCCTTCGGTCCGCTCGCTCTGTTACGCGCGCCCTCGTCTCCGCGCAAAGCAAGGCATCTGACGTCGAGGTGCAGATGTCCGTCAGGGAGCAAGGCAGGTTTGCGTCAGCCCTCGCGTAGCCGGACCGATGCGTGCCCCCTCTACGCCTGAGGCGGTTACGACTACGCGACTTCTCCTTCCAGGCGATTGCGCAAGCGAGTTGACTTAGGTCTCCGTCCCGTCGGCGCCCCTGCTCTGCATTAGGTCATGCCTATGCACCACGTGGTGGTCCGGTGGATTGCGTGGCGCTGGGCAATCGGTCCCGGGCAGGAGCGCCTGAGTCCGGCCGGGAGGCCCTCGCCTACGCCTGCACATGGGTGGCGCGGTCCCGGTTGTCGTCCCCTCACCGGCACACATCACCGAACCAGTGTTACGGCACACCGCCCTCGGCCAGTGCTCTCGGGACGGGCTCCACGCGACGGTGTGCCGGCACCGGTTCCTTTCCGTATGGAGCATCTGCTTGGCGTGGTGGTCAACCGGCCCTCGGTGGGCCTGACCGATGATTTTTCCGCGCCGTGCTGGTCTGTACGCCGAAAACCGACTCACGGGAGGCTGACGCCATGCGGAAACTGACCTTTGGCATGAACCTGACCCTGGACGGCTACATCGCCGCGCCCGGCGACGACCTCGGCTGGAGCGTGCCGAGCGACGAGCTGTTCCAGTGGTGGTCCGACCGGGTGGGGGCGACGGGCCTGGCGCTGTATGGGCGCAAACTGTGGGAGACGATGAGCGCCTACTGGCCGACCGCCGACCAGCAGCCCGGCGCCACACCGGCGGAGATCGAGTTCGCCCGCCGCTGGCAGGAAATGCCGAAGGTGGTGTTCTCCTCGACGACCAGCACGGTCGACTGGAACACCCGTCTGGTCACCGGCGGCGCGGTCACCGAGATCACCCGGCTCAAGGCCGAGGATGGCGGCCCCATGGACATCGGCGGTGCCACACTCGCCGCAGCGGCCATGCGGGCCGGGCTGATCGACGAGTACGCGATCGTCACCCATCCGGTCCTGGTGGGCGGCGGCACGCCGTTCTTTACGGCCCTGGACAACTGGGTGAACCTGACCCTGGTGGAGACCCGGACGTTTCCCGACGGCGTGGTCCTGACCAGGTACGAGACCAGGCGCTGAGTGCCCGACGTCGGATCGGCGCGGGCTTCGGGCCACCCAAGGATCTCGTGGCGCTGTGTTCCGAGGCGATCGCGACGTCCCTGCCGGATCCTGTTCTTCACCGCAGACGATCCGTCCGGATAGGGATCCGCTTCCGGCATTCCGCGCCCCGCTCTCTCATGAACGCGGGCGTCCTAACTAAGGCGGTGCCGACGACGTGCTCGCTTGGCGACGACCCACGGAAGCGCCACTTGGCCGGACGCGTTGCGTCCCGTGCATAGGCACAATGAGGGCGCGCTTGAGCTGCCGATCGGATGGAGGTCGAGCACCATCGCTGTCGCCTTGAGGCAGAAGGAGCAGCGTCGGCGACAACAAACCCGGGCTCGGAGACTGCCCCCTTCCGGACAACAGCAGCCACGCCGGCGCCGTCCGCGACGAATACGCGCCCGGGGACGAAGGGAGGTGCCAGCCCAGCCCTCGCGTGCGACCCGCTCATCGCCAACCCAAGGTATGGCCGCCGGATGGGTCGGTGCCGGCGGCCTGGGAATCACCGCCTTGACAGTCCGGCGGTCGCGCTGATCGTCGGCGCTGGCCCGGCGTGGACGGTGTCGATGATCTCGGAGCTATCGATGCCTTGGAGGTATATCGACGTGATGCCGAGGTTGGCATGCACGAGCTGTCGCTGGATCACCACGAGCGGGGTGCCCTCGTGGGTCATCTCGATCGCGTGAGCGTGGCGGAGCTGGTGCGGAGCGAACCGGCGCCGCACGCGGGCGGCAGTGGCGGCGCGCTTGAGCTGCTTGCGAGCGGCGGAAGCCTCCCAGGGTCGTCCAACGGTCGGACCGTGGATCACGGAGCAGCGCTCCGACCGGCAGGCTCGGGCGGAGCTCGAGCCATGGCGCGAGCGCCTGCCAGGTCCAGCGGTCCATCCCAACCTCGCGGCGCTTCCTCCCTTGCCGCGCCTGACAAGAACCGCGCCGCGTGATCGATCGAGATCAGTTTCGGCAAGAGCGCTTCGCCGATCCTGAGTCCGGCGCGCCAGAGCAGCACGATCAGCGCCCGGAGCCGGAGTCCGTCCGGCCTGTCGCCGGCGACGCGCATGACGGCGACGATCTCCTCGATCGTCGACGGGTCAGCCGGGTACCGCATGCCTTTGTTGCGCGGCGGACGGCCTTGGTGGTAGCCGGGCATCGTGGCCGGCGAGCGGCGATGGCCGGCGGCGTCGAGAGCGATGGATTCCATCACTCCACCTCCTACTGTTGACAACGTGCAACACTGTAGGCATGTCCGTGAATGTGTCAGTCCGGCTCGACGACCGCCTCGCCGAACGACTGCGACTCCGCGCCCGCGCCGCCGGCGAGAGCCTGTCCGATCGCCTACGCCGCTACGCCGAGGAGGGTGCCCGTCGCGACGAGCACCCGATGATCACGTTCCGCGACGGCCCAACCGGGCGGCGGGCGGGACTGATCGGCGGGCCTGACGTGTGGGAGGTCGCGATGTGGCTCGACGACCTCGGGCCAGTCAAGGACCTAGCCACCGAGCTCGCCGCCGACGGCGTCATCACCCGAGCTCAGGCTGATGCCGTGCTCGCCTATCGCGCCGCGTACCCGGACGAGATCCAGGCCAGGATCGATCTTCATCGCAGCGAGACCGCCGCCGCTGAAGCGCGGTGAAAGTCCTCGTCGACGAGATGTACACGGCGACCGTCGCCGAAGCGCTTCGGGCCGCTGGGATCGAAGCGACCACCGTTGCAAATCTTCGACTCGCGGGCGCGACCGATCCCGACGTGTTCGGCGCCGCAGTCGCCGGCGGATACGCCGTGCTCACGGAAAACGTCGGCGACTTCGCGCGAATCGCTGCCGAGCACAGTACCGCCGGAGGTCACCACAACGGACTGCTCGTTGCACTGTCCAGCCGCTTCTCGCGGCGCCCCGCCGGTCTGCGGCCGCTGGTCGCCGCCGTCGAGGCCATTGCCGGCGAACAAATCGAGGACCGAGTCATCTACCTCGAGCGGGTGGAGTCCGAGTAGTTACCGCTCCCTGCTGTCCGCGCGGAGCGCGTCTCACAGAGGCGTCGGCCAGATGCGCGTGTGCTGCCGTGAAGGCAGAGCGGCCGTGCCTGTTTCGTACTCCCCCACACTCCTGAAGACTGCCCAGGCATAGGCGTACTCACGCGACCGCTCTATCAACTCGCAATCGCAGGTTCACGACTTGACCGGATGCCGACACGTCGAGCGTCTTGAGCGAAGCACGAAGCGTCGAGGCATCGAACAACCGCACCCCGTCCCCGACGAGCTCCGGCACCACGTGCATGAGGATCTCATCGACGAGCCCAACCCCGAGGCACTGATTAACAACGTTTGCCCCGAGCACGAGCACGTCGCGGCCGCCGGCAGCCGGCAGCCGTCAGCGCGGTCGCCACCGCGTCCCTGACATCACCGGAAAGGAAGCTGTAGGACGGGTCGGTCTCGTCGGTCGGTGGCGCGTGGGTGAGGATGAAATGCGGACCCCTCCAACGTCCGTCGAACAGCCCGCGCGCCTCGGGTCGCTGCACTCGCCGGCCGACCTCGTAGATGCGGCGGCCTGCCAGCACCGCCCCAGTCCTGGCGATGACCTCGTCCACGACCGCGCCGGGCATGTCGCCGGCGTGCCGAAAGACCCAGCTCATGTCGTCGTTTGGGCCCGCGATGAACCCGTCGAGCGACATCATCGTATGGACGAAGACGTTGCCCATCACCACCTCCGCAATAGCTATCGACAATAGGACCACGGCCGGTCGCCAAACTCATCGGCCCAGCAGCCTCGGTCGGACATTGGCGCAGACCGACACATACTCTCGCGATTCCTCGACGGACCAGCACAAACATGAATGCGGGTGCCACGCGCCCGTCTAGGGTCGCCCTGGTCCTCGCCAAACTCAGAGCTGGCCGACTGCGTACGGGACCGACCCTCCGAGTAAACCGTGAGGATCTGTGCGGCGACCTTCCGACGCCCGCGGCGCCGACTCCTCAGTCGGGAGGGACTCCCGCCTCGTTCCCGGGAAGGTGATAGTCGTCGACTGGGGCCATCGCGGATTGTGTACGGCTCGAGTAGGTGTTGAAGCGTCAAGAAGACGCCGCCGAGGACGTCGAGGTAAAGCCTGACCGGGCGGCCCTCCATCTGCTCGCGGTAGGACTTCTCGGACTCGGCGTGCGGTTTCTTGCCTGGCGGAGACGGAGGAAGCTGGTCGGCGGGCCGCCAGACCCATTCGCTCAGCGGGAAAGGGAGCTTCCGCGGGAGCGTGGCGCCCGGGCGGAGCACGACCGCGTCGCTCCACTGGTGATGGACGCTGTTTCGGACGTATCGAATTCCGCCTATGACCTCGGCGTTAGGGATGCGTTCGCGCCATCGGTACTTCACCGGCTTGCCGTCGAGTACGAGGTGGGTTGTCCGGCGCGGCGTAGAACCTGAGGTGGCGGTCCTCCCGCCCTCGTCCGCTCTGGTTGGCAGCCCGGGCGGAACTCGACGACGGCACGAGATCACGGGCCGAGGCTTCCAGTTCTCCGGTCCTCGCGATGGGGTCACCGCCATCTGGCACCGCTACCGAGGTCCCAAGCTGCACGAGAACCCTCGGGTAACATCTGTCGTGCGAGCCAGCGACATTCCTACTGGTCATGAGGGGCTAACGGGTGAACAGCGCAATTGGGCATGAAACCGATATCCGGGCTCGGCTCCAGCAGCATTGGGAGGCCTCCGAAAGCGGGGACGTCGACGCTGAGCACGCGATCTATGCTGCAGACGCGATCCTGGACTACCCGCAGTCCGGCGAGCGCTTCAGAGGCCGGTCAAGGATCCAAGCGCAACGCGGCGGGCACCCGGCCGAACGCCACTTCACTATCCGCCGGATCCTGGGCGGCGGCGACCTTTGGGTGAGCGAGTGCGTGATCACCTATGACGGCGTTCCCACATACTCGCTCAGCGTCATGGAGATCACTGGCGGTCTCGTAACGCACGAGACCCAGTACTTCGCCGACCCGTTCCACGCGCCTCCCGGGCGCGCTGCGCTAGCTGAACCGATTCCGGCCCGCGACCATTAAGCCGATGCAGGTGTCGGGTCGATGGACGACATCGACCCGGGCATCCGCGCCTCATCCTCATGCTCGGCACTTCCTCAGCGGATCTCGCTCATCGGCTCGTCGTCTGGGCGCGGCCCTCCTAACTCAAACCCATTTCTCGACGGCGGCCTCTCGACACTGCCGCCTTCACGAACCACTGACAGTCTCAGGATGTGGTCGCACCTCGCGACATACCTATGCAGAAGAGCCGGCACCGACCAGTTGGCGGACCTCCGTGTGGCCTGTGCGTTCGCGCGAAACGACGCGCTGGCACCGAAGATGCGGTCGCCGTCGAGCGCTCAGTCACCAATCCGGACGTCTGCTCTGTCTCTCCCAAAAAGCACAGGTCGGGCCCTCTCCGATGCTTACGCGCCGCTCACGGCACCAAGGCCGAGTTCGCCGCGGGAGATGGCCCGGCGTTTGGCGACGAGCGGGTTCGGCAGAAGTGACGGGCGTGACTCCGGCTCTTGTGCGAACGCGGCATCGAACGCGTGGGTTTGAGCGCTGTTTCGCGCGTGCAGCGGTGGCGCGGAGTGGTGTCTCGCCGGGTGTGCCGGCGCGGGGCGCGAGGACCCGTAGGAGAACGGCGAGGGCGTGGCGCGTGGCTGTGGCTCCCGCGTCCTCGGCTTTACGGTTTTGGTGCTAGCGAGATGACCTGTTGGTAGGTGGGTCGGTTGGTGGTCGGGAACGTGGTCGGGATGAGGCCGGGCACGAACCCGGTCAATCCCTGGTCGATGCGCCAGGATGACTCGATGGTGCCGTGCTGCTTGACCAGATCCGCTCGCCCGGCTTTGATCGCCAACCAGAGAGAGCGTGCGCAGGCGGGTACGTTGCCGCGGCCGCAGTAACGAACCGAGTAGGGGGCAAGGACATGGCGACCGAGCTGCGTCTTGAGGTCCTTATCGACATATGAGGGGTCCGGACCCAGGAGATCCACGAACGGCGTGAGTAGGTTCCCGAGTCGGGGGCGCATGACGGCGTCGAAGATGTGCGGCCAGGCGGCATTCAACACCGCTGCGCCCGGGTAGGGGATCGGTCCGCCGGGCGGGCTGCCGAGCGTGGGCGCTCCGTGACGGACCCAGTCATCGATCAGCGCCGCCGCTCGTGCCGTCTGGGCGTCCGGCGCCCGACCGCGGCTGAGCATGGCGCGGATGACCGGCCACACCAGGGCGCCCGTGGCGTCCTGGGTGGCCGCTTTGTTCATCACGCCCACGACGTCGTTGAGGTGCGGATGCGTCGGCCAGGGGCCGAAGAGCTCGACGTGCTGGACCGATCCGTAGTGCGCGTCGTCGCCATGCATCCATCCTGGCGCGGCCTTGTTGTTCCAGTTCAGCAGCAGGCTGTTCGGGCCAGCGATGTCGTGCGGGTGAGCCAGCTCGGGCAGGAAGCCGCGCCACTCATAGGTCCCCGTCCCCAGCGTCGGCAACATCCGGTCCAGCCCGCGCGCGCGGATCGGAAGCCGCCCCGAGGAGAAGAACGATGTCGCCGTGCGAGAGACGTACCCCCAGTTGAATGTGAAGCCGAAGCGGTCGGCGAACCTCCAGAACAGCTGCGGCGTCGTCGCCCGCCCCTCAGTCATCGCTTTGAGCGCCGCAAGCGACAGCACGTCCTGTCCGTAGGTCGAGCGCTTACGGGCGAGCGCGTAGGGCCAGCCGTGCACCGTCGCGGTCCCGATCACCGGGCCGTGGACGGTCACCGGAAACGTGATCTTCTTCCCCCCGAGGCGGCCGGCATCGAAGATGTGCATCGGCCGGCACCGCCCGCGGAACAGGTAGTCGTGCGCGTCGCGAGTCGGGATGCCGCCGCCCGGAACGCAGAGCTTCTCCGCGAACACATCCTGGTTGTCATTGCCGGCGGAGGTCAGACTCCACGCGTAGTCCCGCGTGCGCCCGATGAGGAGGTACAAGCCGATGCCAGACGCAGCAACCCCCTGCGCGTTGATGCCAGGCCCCTGGAGGTGCTCCTGATAGACGATCTCCGGGTAGTAGTAGCCGAGCTGCGGACCCATGACACCCAGCGGCCGACCGGTCGCCGAGCGACCCGGCGCCACGAGCTGCCAGTTCGAAGCGTGGCGCCGAGCGGGCTCCATGTCACGAGCAGCGCCGGTGCGAGGGTCCTTGGCGAGTTGGATCGATCCGGGATCGATGACGACCGAACCGCGGACCTTCCCGCCCGTGACCGTCGGGTAGGGGAAGTACTTGTGCGTCGTGACCGGCGCGTCGGGGTCGTTGGCCTCCATCGCGTCGCTCCACATGGCATGACCACGCTGAACGCCAAACCTCCGCTCGAACCGCGCGAGCAGGTCGGAGTTCTCGTGCTCGACACCACCGCCGTTACCGAAGATCGAGCCGATGAACGCGGTGACTGCGATCACGTCGTTGGCGTCGAACGGGCGGCCGCCCGGTATCGCGAGGTGATTGGTCCGGTAGTAGGCATTGATCCCATCGGTGTAGTCCGCCATGTCGCGCAACATCTGCCGCCCCTCCGCCCCGTAGGCGCGGACGAGCTCCTGGCGCTGCTGGGTTACGAGCGCCTCAGTCTCCGCGCTCGGCGCAAAGGGGGTAGCGCTCGTGACAAGCGAGAAGGCGTCCAGACCGGGAATGTCGGCCACGGCGGCCCGTGCCGGGTCACGGCCGAAGCCCAAGAGCAGGCCGCGGTCCCGGGCCATCACCCAGCCCGCGCCGAACATCATCCCGGCGCGCGTCCTGCCCGTGATATGCGGAATCCCGTACGCGTCGTAGGTGACCATCACGTCGCTGCGCCCAACGGGCTCGTTCTGCGTGGTGCCAATCGGGCGGAAGTCCATCGGCAGGTAGAAGTGGAAGACATCGCCCATCGAGACGTTCCGCCTCAACGGGGTCAGGCCCGAATACAGAGGCAGCTGGTCGAGCGAATGCGCGCCCGTCGGAATGCCGCCGAAATTGCCGGGCGGCAGCACGTACCGAGCAATGTCACTCTGCGCCGCGTCAGCCGCAGCAGGCACGCAGAACAAGACGAGCAGCGCCACTAACGCAAGAAAGCGTCGAACCACGCCTGTGTTGTACCTCCAATCCCACCGACGAGCAAGCGCGCCGCCACGAACAGCGACACCATCGGCCACCGACGGCCGGAGCGCTCCCGCCCGCCACAAGCAGCACCCAAGGCCCGCACCACCCACGACCCGCCTGGCAGAGTCCGCTCTCAGTGCGCCACAAGCATCGGCACGAGGTGCCCGCCTCCCTGCGTTGCGGAGACCGCGCATCCGCGAACGACCGCTTTCGCGACCTCGTCGGTCCCAGACGGGACGTCTCGTATGGCGACCTTTCGATCGCCGGGATCCGCGAGCGCGAGCGCCGCGCCGGACGAGCGCACCCGCCGGCATTAGAGCGCTGTTCGGCGGAGCCATCGACGCCGAGCGCGCCAACATGGGCGTGTGGGCGGCACACAGCGCGGCCGAGCTGGCAGTCGCCTCCGCGTGCGTGGCTGAGGACATCTAACGCGAGTTGATTGCGCACCACACGCTGGTCGCGGGCCTCATCCAGCCGGTTCCGACGCACCCTGCGGAGCACCGCGACGCGACCACGGCTGCGGGCGACCAGACGGCTGCGGTCGCGGATACTCCCCGTTGGGACGCGGGCATTCAAGCCCGCGTCCCGCCGGGGAGTCTTTGATGTCCAGGATCAGGGCGAGCACTGAATCAGAGAGAGACCTTCTCGCTGACCGGCAACTCGACGGCGCCGAGCCGCGCGATCCCGATCAGCGAGGAACCACCCAGTCCGATGGGTGCGGAGGCTTCCATTGCGCTTCCATGGCTGCCCTGGACGTAACAACGAACGGCTGATCGTCAAACACAACCTGCCGATTTGCAGGCGATTCGTCAGTGGAGCCAGCCAGGATCGAACCGGCGACCTCCTGCTTGCAAAGCACACCCGAGCTGTTGCGGGGTGCTGCCGCCCGGGCGGAAACCCCCTAGCCACGGGGATGAGGACGGTAGGACGACGGCGTTTGCTGCGGTCTGCTGCCACCTTGCGCAGCCAAGAATGCAGCCAAGACCGAACAATCGCGGCCGGCGCGATGGCGCTTCTGCTTGTAGCCCAGAGGAGCTGTCTTGGCGAGCCGTGGTGGAGAGTGTCGTGTTCGGTGCGCGATTGCGATCGCCCTCTCGCGAGCTGGGCCGTGGGCTAGCTGCGGATGCGGCCGGGGCGGAGCGGTCGGGCGTGTGTGCTGATCTTTTCGAACGCGTGGGTGAGGGTTTTGATCTCGGTGTCGGTGAGGTGTTGGGAGAAGTGGCGTTCGATGCCGTCTCGGTGGTAGCGGCGGGCGTGTTGCATCGTGGCGGTGCCCTTGTCGGTGAGCACGATGAGGATCGAGCGTCGGTCGTGTTCGGGGCGGACGCGGCGGACGAGCCCCGCCGCCTCCATCCGGTCGACGACGCGCGTGAAGCCGCTCTTGCTGTAGAGGATCCGTTCCGCGAGCTCGCTCATCGGGATCCCTAGCGGGGATTCTTCGAGCTGGACGAGGACGTCGTACCAGGGCAGCGCGAGGCCGGTCTGGTGCTCGAGTTCGGTGTCGAGCACGTCGATCAACGCGAGCGCGCTCTCGAAGTACAGCCGCCAGGCGCGTCGCCGTTCGGGCGACGGGCTTGACAAAGATCGTTCTCCCTGAGATAGTTCGCTGTGCAACTGTTCCTTCATAGACGGTTGCTGATCATATCACCCACCGGGGAAAGGGAGTGAGAGATGACCACCATCTCCCCAGGACGAGCAGAGACCGGGTACGCGCTAGCCGCCAACGAGGGTGAGGCGTTCTGGTTGCTCGGGATGCTGCAAACGCTGAAGATCGGCCGCGAGGACACCGACGGGCGCTACGGTTTGGCCGAGATCCTCGTGCCGGCGGGCGTCGGCTCGCCGTGGCACGTCCATCCCGAGGAGGACGAGTGGTTCTACGTCCTCGAGGGCGAGCTCACCTTTTGGGTCGCGGACACGCGACTGTCGCTGACGGCCGGCTCGTTCGCGTTCGGCCCCAAGGGGGTGCCGCACACGTTCTACGCGGAGGCCGGTGGAGCGAGGGCGCTGGTCGGCTTCGCGCCGATGCAGTTCGAGGGATTCCAACGCGAGGTCGGCGAGCCGGCCCCCGAGCGCGTGCTGCCGCCGCCGGCCGAAGGCCCGCCCGACATCGGGCGGCTGATCCCGATCGCGAAGCGAAACGGGTTCGAGATCCTCGGACCCCCCGGGCCGCCCCCCGGGCACTAGCCACCACGACCAGGAGCGCGCCCGCACCCGCCACCAGCCCGGCGCGCTCCTGCTCCACGCCCCGACACGAGGAACCGATGACCAACGTCACGATCACACCCACCGACAACGGCCCCTACCAGGTCACCGGCCCCGTCACCGTCATCGACGCCGCCGGAACCGCATACGACATCTCCGACCAGAGCACAATCTACCTCTGCCGCTGCGGCAACTCCGCCACAAAACCGTTCTGCGACGGAACCCACGAAACACTGCCCTTCCACGCCACCCACCGAGCCGCACGCGTGCCCGCCGCCATCTAACGCGCTGCTGCTCCGGACGAACCAGCACCCCGCCACCGGCCAATCGGAGCCGCTCCCGCCTTGGACGGGTAGGCCCGACACATTGCTGTGCCGGGCCCCCCTCAGAACCAGGGCGTGCCCGTTTCCGAGCACCCGGCTCAAGCAAGCCGCTGTAAGTCCGGTGGCGTGAGGCCGTACGATCCGCTCGTTGTTGAGGAGCGCATCGTCCGCGGGTCCGTTCACCGCGACGTATGCCGTGGCGTCTAACTTGTCCGTTGGTTGGGGCGTCATCGTCAAGCTTCTCCTACTGGGCTCACCTGACCGCGTCAGCGCGCTTTCGCGCCCGGGCACCAGGCCCGGTATCCGGCCGGTTATCCGAAACGACCGCCTGGAGGAGGCGGCCATCCTGTCCCGGTTTCCCGTTGCCTTTCGGCTGCCGGCATTCGCTTCTCGGTCATCCTGTTCCCGCCGGGGAGTTGGGCCCTCCTTGCGGTCGGCTTACCGGACCTCGGTCCGGACCTCGACGGGTTACCGCGTTCCGCACGCGTGAGCTGCAGCTCGGGGTGGGTGCCCTCTCTACCCCGGGGACGGCGGTGCTCTTCCCGGCCAAGTCGATTCCTTGACCGGCGCCTGCCGCTTTCCAGCGGCTAGTCCCTGCACCCCGCACCGGCATCCCATCTGGTCGGGGCTCTGCTTGACGAGGCATCAACGAGGGTTCAAGCAATTCACCCGTCCGGCCGTTCCCCTCGCCTGTGGCCGCCCGGATGGAACGGGCCGCCCTCGGGCTTTCCCTCGGGCTTCGCACCCCGCCGACCAGGAGCCGACGACGCACGCCGGGGTGGGGACAGGCCATCGAGCACGGACCTGGAACTACTCGCTCAACATCACATTCGGGTTGACCCTCCAATCGTGTAGTTCACTCACAACGTGCGACCTCGCGTCGCACATCGAGAACCAGCAGTCTCACACCGACCCGCGCTGAGCAAGGTCAGGCGCAGCCGCTTCGCTGCTGCTTGTGGCCCGACGGGGCAATCGGGCAAAGGGTGCTCGATTGCACGTCTGCGCGCGAGGGAGAGCCCCTCGATCGAACGCACAGCGATGCTCGAACTACTCGATCTGGGCCGCACGTCCATTCGATGAGGTGTCGAGTGCGGCGTAACGCGGTGCTAGCGGCCAACTCCCCTTACACCAGTGCGATGACGCCGCTGATGACCAGCCACAGGCCGATCACGGCTGCGCCGATCACGGCGGCGGTGCGGCCTCGGCGTGCCATCCAGGCTTTGAGGCGGTCGACTCTGTCCTTTGTGCTGTCGGGTGCGAATACGTACCCGAGCAGGGGCAGCTCGAGAATGATCTGCTGCATCAGGCAGAAGTAGAGGATCAGCAGCACGCTGGCGGCGGTTCCCGCGTCTAGCTTGTGGATGTGATCCATCGCGGCGAGGAATGAGGCGCCGGGGAAGCTCAGCACGGCTCCGACGAGGAAGGTCACCTTCGGATCGCCTTTGCCCAGCATTCGCAGCGGTAGCGACTCGGTCGGTTTGCCGGCCTCGCGCTTGGCGGCCAGCTTGGCCTCCTTCTTGGCCCGTCGGCGGGACTGAAGCGGCTGGTCACGCCCGGTGCGGAGCACCCACGCGAGCCCCAGGGTGAGCATGCCGACGACGATGTCCTCGGCCGGGCTGATCGTGTGCTTGGCGCTGCTCGTCTCGCTGCTCGATCCGCCCAGCGCGAACACGATCACGCACCCGCAGGTGATGCTGGTCGTGTAGGCACCGAGCAGGTAGCCGAGCATCAGCCGCTTTGGGTTTGGCATCAGCATCATGATCGTCACCGCCGCGAGCAGCGTCGGGTTGAACATCGCCACCAGAGACAGCAGGAAGATATCGACCAGATCGCTGCTCACACCGGGCTCCCGTCTGGGCCGGAGCTTCTCGGCTCCGTGCCACGACCGCCCCACCGATCCAACCACCTCCGCGTCACATGGCCATCACCCCAAGTAGGTGAAGCCGGCCAGGCGCACACCATCGAACCAGCGAGATCGAGCAAACGCCGCGCGTCCGAAGGCGGACGTCAGCGCGCATCGTTCGAGACACCCGGAACGATCGATTAGCGGCAGTCTCGAGCTCGACCATTTTGAGCACGATCACGGCCGGCTCGATGCGCTGCCGCTTGTAGCCCGAACGAGCAGTCTTGCCGTTGGCGACATGCAGGTCGCTTGGGTCCGGTTCAGACTGTCGCTTGGATATCGACATCCAGCGGTCTCGAGCACGTCCAGCTCAAGCACGATTCAAGACGCGGGCTGGGCTAGCGCTTGGAGCCCGAGCAGTGTGTGTGGCCGGGGGCCGCCGGCGCGGCAGCTTTACCGACTCCTGCTGCGATGGCATTCGTGGGCAGAGCACTGGGCCGGCAGCACCCGCGCGCCGGCTCCGGGCTACCCACCGGGCGTGAGCTGCCACGGGTCAAGCTCGACGGTACCCTGGATGGCTCTGACCCATTCTGTATAGGCTGGCCTCGCGCGGGAGCGCCGTCAACGAAGGTCAGGAGGCCGCCATGCTGTTCGGAGTGCTCTATTCCACGCGCGATAACGTCACCGAGGAGACGCAGAAGCGCGGGCTTCGGTTGTTTACCAATTGGTCCCCGCCGTTCGAGTTCAAGGCTAACTATTCGCGGGGTGACGGAAAGGGTGGCATCGCGATCGTCGAAACCGACTCGGTCGAGGCGATCATCGAGGGCATCAGCCCGTGGGGGCCGTTCTTCGAGTTTGAGGTCACGCCGGTGATGGACATCCAGGCGGCCGTGCCCGCGTTGCAGCGTGCGCAGGCTTGGCGTGATTCGGTGAGTTGAACCCGCGGGAACGGGTTTTTGGCTTGTGCGCCCTCGCGAGCAAAGCGCAGCGAGGGCACACAAGCTGTTTGGTGCGGTTGGAAGAAGGGGGCAGCTCCTAGCAGCGACGTGGTGCTATCGAAGCAGGAGAACCCTAGGGGCAAGAGCTGGACGGTAGTCAGTGCGCCTCGCCTGCCACTGCCCTTTGGATCGACAGGAGCAGCCAGTTGGCCCCGCGCCCGCTGCGCCGGGAGAGCTCGTAACGGCGTCAGGTGTCCGTGGCGCTGCTCGCCGGTCGCTTGCCAGTAGCGAGCAACCGGATGACGCTGATGAGTCCGACCGCGATGAGCAGTATCGACAAGACGCCGAGCCTTTTCTCCGTCCCTGGCTTGAGCTGCTTCGGCGGCGGATAGCTGACGCGGGCAATCGTGGCCGACGTCCATCCGCTCCACCACCCACCACAGGCCAGCCAGAGCGTGTTCCGGGTTGGAGGATCCAGTCGGCGCTGCCCGACGGCGAGGATGACGGCCCATACGGCGGCGCAGGAGATGCTGTACCCCGTATACGTATTTTGCCTGGCACTGACTCGTGTGGTCCTCGGGTTCGCCATCTGCGGTCCGATGCTCGCACACGATGAGCGCCGTGACCAATGAGTGGTGGTTTGATCGAGATGCAGCAGTCTCAAGGCCGCGTGGCTCCCCGCGTTGTTCGGGGGACGGATCGCCACAGCTGAGGGAGCGAGCTGGCTGGCACCGATTCTCGGGTGTCGCGGTCGACGTCGAGCAGCCTGAATCCGCCCGGGCTCCGCCGGGTCTAAACTGGTGCATGTCCAGCGTGCGAGGACGACAAGCGCTCCGCCCAATTTCTGTTCGGTTCCGGGGGGCGATAAGGATCACCGATTCGCTGCTGGCAGCGGGAAGCGCGACGGTCCTGGATCGGTGCTCGTGATGCGAACGGCAGCGAGTGGCCTAACCGCCGATGGGGATACTGAAGTGGGCCGCGGGCGTCAGGTTCTGGTGCTGTTCGAGCGCAGTCCCAATGGCGTCAAGGCGCTTCGAGAAGCCGGTGAGATGATCGCCGACACGGATGCGGAGCTGACGGTGGTCACGGTCGCGGCCCGAGAATGCAGGCGCTGCTGCGGGCCGAGCGTGGAGGTACACAACGGCGCGCAACGGGATGTGGCGAGGCGCGAGTTGCGGGAGGCGCACGCGATTCTCGGTGCGGCCGCGCCGCGGGCGGCGTTCAAGCTCCTCCTCGGCCATCCCGAGCCCATGTCCTCCCGCCGGCAGCTGGCTGTGCCACTCGCGCTGTGGGCCGGGCGGCATGGATTCGATCTCGTCATCCTCCCGCGGCATCCTCTGGCGAAGGGCGGTCATCGCGCGGCGACGGCCATGCGACGACTGACCTCAGTCGAGGTGCGGCTCATCCCGTAGGGCAACCCTCGATGGCGACCGGAAGGCAACATGGCCGCGAGCGGCCGGGCGAGTGAGGGCTTGGAGATTCCGCCACGGTGCCGGCGCCAGCCAGGTGGCGGGGCAGAAACCAATGATCAGCGGAAGGCGGCGTCGCCTCGAATTCCCTGACCGGTGTCCTGCTGCGCCTGCCTGAGTCACGGGCTGAACATCCGCTGACATACGAGCAACTCGTCAACGCTTTCGCATGATCAGCCGCTAGACCGTCGCATCGAACGCAGCCTCGTGCGCGCGGGTATGTAGCTTCCGCACAGAAGGGGCCATCTGGCAAGAGTCCGGTTCCAGATTGATGACTCTTCTGACTCTTCCTGGTATGCGGGGGGGGTTAGAGACTCTTTCTGGAAGAGTCACTGAGCCGCAGTGACGTCACAAGATGACTCTTCCACCGCCTAATGTGGTCGTCGCACATAGGGACGGCCGGAAGCTATGGCGCGAGAGGGACGACCTGGCCCGCGGCGGCATCGTCGTCGGTCGCGTACATCTGCGCGAGCCGGTTGCGGCGCTAGCCTGCTCCCCACCTCAATAAGTCGCGCCCGCATCCTCGATGCTGGGGCGCTCGACGCGATCGAGCAAGCTCCGCATGGTCAACCAACCGTGAGGTGGGACAAGTGGTGCCGACGTCCCGTCAAGCGCGCAGGGCTCGAGAACCGACGTTGCGGTGATCGTGTGGAGTGCCGGCGCGCGTGACGACGCCACGGTGACGTTCACGCACCTGGACTATCCGGCCGACCTTCCACAACCTGCGCCGGCGCGTGACTCTTCAGGGCCAGAAGCCCCTAAAAGCCCTGCAAATCAAGTCTCGGCCTCACCCGCAGCGCCCTGCACAAACTCACGACCGACCGAACGATCCCCTTCGAGCAGGACGGCCCCGGCTGCAAGTGCTGGTTTACCGGCGCAGATCTGGACGCTTGGCGGCGCGGCGAGACTGCTGACGCAGCCAAGAGATGGTTTACGGCGTCTACGCGCTGTTGGCGGCTAATAGGAAAACCTTCCGTCTAGCAGGGCTTTCCAGGGAGTGGAGCCAGCCGGGATCGAACCGGCGACCTCCTGCTTGCAAAGCAGGCGCTCTCCCAACTGAGCTATGGCCCCATCCAGCGCTCGAGTCTAACGGGGCCAATCGCTTCCCTCGCCCCGCGCCGGCTGAGGGACGACGTCCGTGCGCTCCCGTGGGATGGCGTACGGTCGTAAGGTAAAATCCTCCGGGTATGAGCCCTCGCCACAGTGCCGAGGAGGCCCTCCGGACGCGGGAGACGATCCTCGACCATGCGGTTCGCCGCGCGTCGATCGAGGGTCTTGACGGCCTGACCATCGGACGCCTGGCTGACGAGGTCGGGCTCAGCAAGGCCGGCGTCGTGGGTCCGTTTCGCTCCAAGGAGGGGCTGCAGCTGGCCGCGTTCGAGCGGGCGATGCAGATGTTCCAGGAAAATGTCTGGGACCCGGCCGCCGGACTTCCGGCGGGTCGCGCGCGGCTGGCCGCCGTGTGCGAGAACTGGATCGCCTACCTCGAGCGGCGCGCGCTGCCGGGCGGGTGCTTCATGACCACCGCAGCCACGGAGTGGGACGCCCGGCGAGGACCGCTCCACGACGCGGTGGCGCGGGCGCATGCGCGCTGGCTGAAGGTTCTCCGCGCCGAGGCCGAGGTCGCTGTCCGTGCCCGCGAGCTGCCCGCCTCGACCGACCCACAGCAGCTGGCGTTCGAGCTCAACGGTATCTGCATGGGCCTCAACCAGGCGATTCAGCTCCTGGGGGATGAGCATGCGCCCGAACGCGCCCGACGCGCGGTCTCACGACTGCTTGACGATCGTTCGGCATAAAGCGAACGATCGTCTGGTATGGTTCCTCCTCACGATCCGAGAGGAGCCTGAGGATGCGTTGCACGTGGTTGGGTTGGGCCGGCGTCTCACTCGAAGCTGAGAGCTCGCGGCTGCTGATCGATCCGCTCGCCGATCCCGCCGCGCTGTATGCGGCCGTCGGGGAGGCTGCCGCCGGCGTCGCCTACCCGCCGGTGGCCGATCCAGCCGCCGGCGCGCCCGCCGCGGTGGCGCTGCTGTCTCACCTGCACCGCGACCACGCCGACGCGGGCGCACTGGCGCGGTCGCTCGCCGCCGATGCCCCGGTGCTGGTCCCGGCCTCGCCGATCGCCGACCCGGTCGGCGATCTCGGCATCGCCCAAGCCACCGGCGAGCTCGCCGAGGCCGGACTGAGGCTGGTCGAGGTGAGTTCATGGGAGCGGGTCACCATCGGTCCGTTCACGATCACCGCCCTGCCCGCCGCCGATGGCACCGGCGACCCGCAGGTCTCGTGGGCGGTGGCGGCCGAGGACCAGCGGATCCTCCATTGCGGCGACACGCTGTTCCACGGGTGGTGGTGGCGCGCCGCGGACTACGCGGGGCCGTTCGATGCAGCCTTCCTGCCTATCAACGGGCCGACCGTCAGCTTCCCCTGGCGGCGGCCACGCAGCCCGCTGCCGGCGGTGATGACGCCGATGCAGGCGGCGGTGGCCGCCCGTTCGGCGCGCGTCGGCCAGGCGATCCCGATTCACTACGACGGGTTCGACCTCGATCCCTACTACCGCTCGGAGCCCGAGGCCCTGTCGCTGTTCCTCGCTGCCGCCGCCGAGCTGGGGGTGCACGCAACCCCACTCGAGGTCGGTGGCAGCCTCGACCTCGGGACGCGGGCCGAGGCGGCGGGGAGCCAAGCGGCCTGACCGGCGAGAGGGTGGCTGCGAAAGCGAAGGTGAGCTTCGCTTTCGCAGCCACGCCGGCGCGGATCGCCCGGACCTCCCGCCAGCACGGGCTCAGCCCGTCGGCAACCGGTTCTTCTGCACCTTTCCGAGCTCGTTGCGCGGCAGTTCGGCGAGGAAGTGGACGACTCTCGGTCGCTTGTGCGGTGTCAGCAGCGACGCGACGTGATCGCTCAGCTCCCGAGCGTCGGCCGCCTCGCCGTCGCGCAGCACCACCCAGGCCACGACCGCCTCGCCGAGGTCGTCGTCCGGCTGCGCGGTGACGGCGACGTCATCGACCGCGGGGTGCTCACGCAGGGCGTTCTCGATCTCGCCGGCGCCGATCTTGAAGCCACCGCTCTTGATCAGATCGGTGGCGCGGCGGCCGACGATGCGCACCGCCCCGGTGTCGTCGAGCGTGCCGAGATCCCCCGTACGGAACCAGCCGTCGTGGAACGCCGCCAAGGTGGCGTCGGGGCGATTCCGGTAGCCCAGAAACAGGCTGGATCCGCGGATCTCGATCTCGCCGATCGTCTCGGCATCGGCCCCAGAGATCGGCTCGCCGGCATCGTCCACGAGCCGCAGGCTCACGCCGGCCAGCGGCGCCCCGACCGTGCCCGCCGGCCCCGGACCGCCGATCGGCACTGCGGTATTGATCAGGGTCTCGGTCAGCCCGTAGCGCTCGAGCACGCGCCGGCCGGTGAGGCGCTCGAGCCGCTCGTGCTCGGCCACCGGCAGCGCGGCTGACCCCGACCCCAGCAGCCGTGCCCGGCGCAGCGCCCCGGACAGCCGCGCGTCGTGCTCGGCCGCCTCCCCCAGCCGCCGGTACATCGTCGGCACGCCGAACAGCATCGTGCTCCCGCCTGCCAGCGCATCGGCAACGGCCTCGGGCGAGAAGCGGCCGAGGTGGCGAGCGGCGCCCCCGCGCCGCAGCGGCCCGAGGATGCCGAGCACCAGACCGTGGACATGGAACAGCGGCAGTGCGTGCGCGACCTCGTCGGTCTCGGTCCAGAGCCACGCCTCGGCGAGTCCGTCGAGGGTGCTGGCGATCGCCCGTCGCGGAAGCACCGCACCTTTGGGCGCGCCGGTCGTGCCCGAGGTGTAGATAATCAGCGCGGGATCCTCGGGATCATGCTCGGCCCGCGGACCCGGCTCCTCCCGGTCGGCGCAGTCCACCGCCAGAGCGCTCACCCGCTTCGCCGGCTCCGGGAGCTCGGTTCCCTCCGCCGCGAGCAGCAGATCCGGAGCGCTGTCACCGAGCACATGCTCGAGCTCGCGCAGACCGGACCTCGGGTTCAGCGGCGCGATCGGCACACCCGCCTCGAGCGCGGCCACGATTGCTATGCAGGTCTCGATCCGCGGCTCGGCCCACACGGCGACCCGCTCGCATCCGGCGATCCGCCGGCCGAGCGATCCCGCGCACCGGGCGAGGGCGCCGTAGTCGAGCGAGGCGTCCGGAAAGCGCAGAGCCGGCCTGGTGCCACCGGCGACGAGCGCCGGAAGGAGCGGCTCGCTCAAGCGCCCGGGGTCAGGCTGATGCCAAGTCCGTCGAGGTCGGGCACGCCGCCGCCGCCGACGCGGACCACATTCGGACGGCCCGCTCGCCGCAACATGCTCGCGGCAAAGGCCGCCCGGGCGCCGGCCATGCAGGCGACCGCCGTCGTGCGCCCGCCGTTCGGGAGGCGCTCGAGCTCGCCCATGCGGTGCAGCGGCAGGTGATGGGAGCCGGGCACGTGCCCGGCGATCCACTCGGACTCGTCACGCACGTCGACCAGCGTGACGGCATCACGCCGAAGCTCGTGGGCGAGGCGCTCGACGTCCCACGCTCCGGCCTGCGCCACCGGCATGCCCCGCGCCGCCCAGCTGCTCTCATCGCCGAGTGCGAATCCGGCCACGTTCCACAGGCCGACCGCCTGGAGCGCGATCACCATCGCCCGCGCCTCATCACGCACGTCGGCGACGATCACGACCCGGTCGTCGAGGCCGAGCGACCATCCCGCCCGGGTGCCGGCGCCGGCCGAGTGGACGGGGAGGTTCACCGCGCCCGCGAGATGACCGGCATCGAACCGCGCCGGCGTGCGGGCGTCGATCACCGTCGCTCGGGAGCGGAGTTCGGACAGCAAGCCGTGACCACTCAGCTCGGCCACCGGCGCCGGTTCCTGCAGCGCCCCGCTGTTGAGCGCGACGATGCGCTCGACGTTCGGCGGCCGCGGCGGCAGGTCGCCGGTGAGCGCGTCCACGAACTGCTTCCGATCCATCATCAGCAGCGGGTTGTGCCGGCGCTCGTAGCCGATCGTCGAGCTCGTCTTCCCGCTCAGATTCGTGCCGCCGCACAGAGAGCCGCCCACATGCCCGGGCCAGACCTCGATGTGATCTCCGAGCTGGAGCATCGCCGCGAGGCTGCCGTGCATCAACTCGGCGCCCTCGCGCGCGGCGACCGCGAGGTCCGGGCGGGCGAGGTCGCCGACCAGCAGCGAGTCCCCAGTCAGCAGCAGCCAGTCATCCTCCCCGCGGGCGAGATCGGCCACGGCGAAGACGAGGTGCTCAGGACGGTGACCGGCGGCGCGCACCGCCCGCACGCGGAGGCGACCGACGACGAACTCGTCCTCCGGCTCGATCGCGTCGGGCGCGCCGCTGCCCGGCACGGTGGCCCGGAGAGCCTGGGCGCCGGTGAGCTCAGCCAGGCGCAATCGCCCGGACACGTGGTCGGCGTGATCGTGCGTGTCGAGCACGTAGGTGATCTGCAGCCGCTCGACCTCGGCGATCTCGAGGTAGACGTCGATGTCCCACCGCGGATCGACGACGATGGCCTGGCCGTCGTCGCCAAGGAGGTACGAGGCACAACCGAGGTCGCGGTAGAGAACCTGTCTGAAGAGCACTCCCGATCCTTTCACCACCGAAAGTCAACCGAATCAGTTGACTATGTGTAGCGCACCACCGCCCGCCCGTCAATGGAGCTAAATGCGGTCAGTTTCCGGGGTTTTCATTCGTTGAAGTCGAAATCGCGCGGCGGACGCTGCTCGAACCACAGGCGATCATGGTCGGGCGTGTCCTGGAGGAATTCAGGCGTCTCCTCGAGGACGTCCTCATCCTCGGCCAGCGCGTCGTACTCGACCGTCTCACCGTCGGCGGGCGAGCCGGAGCGCGAGCGTGTGGCGGGATGCGGGCGAGGAGGCCGGTCGGCAGCCGGCTCGGGCTCGGAACCCTGCGCTCGCGCGGATCGCCCAGGCTGCGGCTCGTCGGCGGCGGGAGACTCGCCGGCGAACGGCTCCTCGTCGGCGAACGGCTCCTCGTCGCGGAAGCGACCGCGGGCGCTCCCGCCAGGCGACTCGGACTCGGGCGACTCCGGTTCCGAAGACACCGGCTCCGGAGCCTCGCGGGCGCTGCGCTGCGAGGCGGGCTCCTCCTCGGCGAAGGGGTCGTACTCCTCCCCGCCGGGCGCTGCGGACTCCGACCCGGCGACCTTCTCGTCGGCTTCCCAGTCGGCCTCGTCCTCGTGGTCGTATGCCTCCTGCGCCTCGTCATCGGCGGCGGCTGACTCCGGTGCCTCAGGGCCCCGCCGAGCCGGCCCGAGAGCCTCCTGCTCGGCGCGCTCGACCTCGGATGGATCGGCGCCGCGACGGCGCTTCAGATCCAGGTGCTCACGAATTGCGTCGTCCAATAAACCCATGAGGAAAGCCTACTCGCCGGGGACCACGTCCGCGATGTGAGCCTCTCCTCGCAGGGCTCGATTCTTGCCCTGGCGCTTGGCCCTGGAGAGCGCCGCATCGGCGTCCGCGATCAGCCGGTCTTTGTCTCCGTCGAGCGTGGCGGAGACCTCGAGACTGGCGGTGACGCGCAGCTGCCCCGGCCCGTCAGCACAAGAGATCCGGAGTCCGTCGACGGCCGTCCGCAGGTCCTGGGCGATCGCGTACGAGCGTTCGAGATCCGTGTGCGCAAGGATCAGGGCCATCTCCTCCCCACCGCAGCCATCGGCAGCACGTCGACGAGGATGAAGAAGCTCCTGCGCACGCGCGAAAGCCCACGACCCTGCCCCGTCCGGCCGTGAGCCGGAGCGGGCAAAACCCCGGGTCCGCAAGCAGGGGACCAGAGGCGGCGAGGGGCCAGACGGGGCTACACTCTGATCGGACCGGGCGGCATCGCCGCCGCGCGGGGCTATAGCTCAGTTGGGAGAGCGCCTGGATCGCACCCAGGAGGTCGGGGGTTCGAGTCCCCCTAGCTCCACTTTGTGATGAGTCGGGACATAGGTCTCACCTGAGTCGCGACATAGGTCTCACTTTTGAGAGCTCGGCCATCGGCCGGGGTCTCGCATTTGGTTGCGCCAGTAGCTCTTGTCGGGTTCGATCAGGTGGATGGAGAGGACTTCGCCGGTGGTGAGCTCGGCGACGGTGATGTGGTGGTCGTCGGCGAACGCGAGGACGCGTTTGCGGGCGTGGGTGGTGCCGATGCCGAGGTGGTGCATCCGTCCGGCGCGGCGGAGGGTCATCTTGCCTTTGGTGTCGAGCCGGTCGTAGCGCAGGCGGTAATGACCGGGCTGGTGGCCGTTGCTCGCCGGGGAGGCTTTCGGGGTAGCGCGGTAGGCGTCGTCCGGGGTTCTGCGATGCAGGGCTCGATGAGGGCGCCGCTCGTTGTAATGCGCACGGAACTCGTCCAGCTGGGCTTGCAGCTCGGCGACGCTGCGCGCCGTTGGCCGGGCCCTGAGCCAGCGTTGCAAGGTCTGGTGGAACCGTTCGGTCTTGCCTTGGGTTTGGGGGTGGCCGGGGGATCCGTTCTTCTGTCGGATGCCGAGGATCGGGAGGATGTATTCGAACGCGTTGCGACCGCCGGTGAAGCGGGAGGTGTAGACGCTGCCGTTGTCCGTGAGGGTGCTGGCCGGCGGGCCGTATTCCTCGATGACGCCTAGGAACACGCTCACCACGTCATCGCCGGTGACGGGCTCATGGACGGTGCAGGAGAGCAGGTAGCGGGAGTGGTCATCGAGCCAGTTGAGGATCTCCACGTCGGTCCCGTCCGCGAGGCGCCAGTGGATGAAGTCCGATTGCCACATCTCGTTCGGTTGCGCCATCTCAAACCGCGTGTAGGAGGACCTTGGGCGCTTTCTGGGCTCAGGGCTGATCAGCCCGACCTCGTGCAGGACCCGCCGGATCGTGGAGGTCGACGGCGCTCTGAGACCTTCCCGCTCCAGGTGCCAACGGATCGTTTCGGGGCCGGCATCAAGTCCGTCGGCGGTGAGCCGCGCTCGCAGCTCGATCACTCGCTGACGAACCGTCTCAGGCGTGGCGATCGGCGTGGTCTTCGGACGGCGCGACCGCGGCTCCAGGGCGTCCAGGCCGCCCTCTCGGTAACGGACGAGGAGGCGGTGCAGATGCCGGCGGGAGATCCCGAACTCGGCCGCAGCCGCGGTGACGGTCAGCTGCTTGGAAACGATTTGGAGAACAGCAACACGAGCTCGGGACATGCGCGCGACTGTCCGCCCACCCCCGGACAAGCCGCGCCCGGCGATCGCCGCTGCGGCACTCGCTCCGCTCGCGCCTCCGCGACGACCGCCGGAACTCTGCTCAACCCTGCAACGGGGTGTGACCTATGTCCCGACTCATGAGAGACCTATCACCTGGGACATATGTCCTGAACCCAGACACCCCTAGCTCCACTTCACGCCGCAGTGCGAGACTTTTTCGTGGCTTGCTCTTGGGAGCGACCACAAATAGGCTGGCGTTACCTTCATGCTGTCCGGAGAGGATCGTCGAGATGAGGAGCGCGGACATCGAACCTAAGCCGCTGTTCGCCGGGCTCTCGCCGGACGACCTGGCGCAGGTCGCCACCGTCACCCGCCCGCTGCGGCTGGATGCCGGAGGCGACGTGTCTGGCGAGACGGGCGTCGTTTTCGATGACGCTGGACGCGCGGCGTGTTGGCGAGGCGCCAGTGTGATCGTGACCTCACCGACCGAGGCCTCGTGATCGACGGCAGCGACTTCCGCCGCCTCACCGAGGACATTCCGCCGCTCCGGAACGAGATACGCGCGACGGCCCTCGAGCGCAGCCGCACCGAAGCGTCTTGACAAGCGACCTGGGGGCGCGCTCCTACCCCACGCTGCTGTCCTCGATCGCGCTCGGCGCCATCGAGCTGCGCAACCGCGTCGTCTCGACGGCCCACCAAACGGGACTCGTACACGACAACCTTCCCACCGAGGATTTCCTCGCCTACCACGAAGCACGCGCGCGGGGCGGCGTGGGAGCGATCTTCCTCGAGGCGACCGCCATGCATCCGAGCGGCCTGCTCACCGCGCATACGGTCGGCGGCTTCCTCCCCGAGATCGTGCCGATCTACCGTCGCGTCAGCGATGCGCTGCACGCGCACGGCGCGCGGGTGCTGGTGCAACTGCTGCACGGCGGTCGCGAGCAGATCTCGAGTGCTCCGAAGCCGCCCGCCGTCGCGCCTTCGGCCGTTCCCAGCCTCAGGTTCAAGTGCGAGCCGCGGGCGCTCACCGCACTCGAGATAGACGACCTGATCGACGGCTACCGAACCGCCACCGTCAACGCCCGCGAGGGCGGCCTCGACGGGGTCGAGGTGTCGATTGCACACGGCTACCTGCCGGCGCAGTTTCTCTCCCCGCTCAGCAACCTCCGCGACGATGGCTACAACGGCCCTCTCGCGGCGCGCCTGAGGTTCGCTCACGAGACACTCACCGCCGTACGCGAGGCCGCCGGGGCGGAGCTCGCGGTCGGCGTGCGGTTGTCGGCCGACGAGCTCGTGCCCGGCGGATTGGGAGTCGACTTGTGTGCAGAGATCGCCGCCTCGCTTCACGACACGGGGCTGGTCGACTTCATCTCGCTCGTGCTGGGCAACTCGGCCCACCCCGCCGCCTCCACCTGGATTGCTCCCCCGCCACCGGTACCCGCGAACGCGATCGCCGGGCCCGCGGCCCGCATCCGCTCTGCCGTCTCGGAGATTCCCATCATCGCGACCACCCGCGTGGTCGACCTCGCATCGGCCGAGCGGATCGTCGCGGGCGGCGCCGCCGATGCGGTGGGCATGACGCGCGCCTTGATCGCCGATCCGGAGCTGATCGCGAAGGCGACGGCAGGGCGTTCCGATCACGTGATCGCATGCGTCGGCTGCAATCAGTCGTGTATCGGCCATTACCACGCCGGCGTGCCGATCGGCTGCGCGGTCAATCCGCGCACCGGCCGTGAACGCACGCTCCCGCCGGCCCGATCGGAGACCGGGCAGCGTGTCCTCATCATCGGGGCCGGGCCTGCCGGCCTGGCCGCGGCCCTCGCGGCGGCCGCAGCGGGCGCCCGCGTCACGGTGATCGAGCGCGCACACGAGATCGGCGGCCAACTGCGCCTCGCCGGGATGGCCCCGGGACACCATGAGCTGTGGGACCGTTACCGCCGCTCGACCGCGGCGCGCCTCCGTGCCGCCCATGTGACCGTCGAGCACGGGGTCTCGGCCGACGCGGACATGGCGTCTGACTTCGAGCTCGTCGTGCTGGCCAGCGGAGCGCGTCCGTTCGAGCCCTCACTTCCCGACGGGTTGCCGTTCACCACCATGCAGGCCTGGGACGTGATCGGGCAGCCCACGGGCGTTCCGGCACCCGCCATTGTCCTCGATTGGGGCGGGGGCTGGGATGGTCTCGACGCCACCGAGCGGCTGGCGCGCGAGGGCATCGACGTCACACTCGCCTGCGCCGCGCCGTATCCCGGGGAGACGCTGCATCAGTATCAGCGAAACCTGTACCTGGCCCGGCTCGACGAGCTCGGCGTCGACATCATTCACCAGACTGAGCTCGCCATCGCGGACCGGGAGATCAGGCTGCGCCAGGTGTTCTCGGGACGGGAGCGAGCGCTCCCGCCGGCCAACACGCTGGTCCTGGCCCAGGGACGGGTGCCAGATGACCCACTCTGGTCCGAACTCCAGAGACACCCGAATGCCATCCGGGCCGGCGACGTACTCGGTCCGCGCACGCTGGAAGAGGCCGTCCTCGAGGGGACGCAGGCGGTGTGACGAAGCCACGCCGGCGTTTACAGCTGGGCGCTGAGGTAGCACCTGAATGGGCCCGCTGATCGGCGCGAGTGCGGCTCGCACAGAAACCGCTTAACGTGTGCGGCGATTCACGGATGACTCGCACCTGGCACGCCGCCACTGTCCGCAACGTGCAGCTCTCGCTTGGCCGGCACGTACGCACCCGCCGCTCACTCGCGGCAGGGTGGTACGTGGGAGTGATCGTGGCGGCGTTCACGGTCAGCGCCGCACCTCGAGCATCCGCCGCACTGCCGGCATCCGCCGCGGCGCGAGCATCGGCGCAGCGGTGCGCGGCGAGCATTCGTGACGGCCGCGTCGCCGGCGGCACGGAGAACGGGGTGTGCGCGTTTGAGGGGATCCCGTACGCCGCCCCGCCAACCGGCGGGCTCCGGTTTCGGCCTCCCGCCCCACCGCGTCCTTGGCGAGGCGTACTGGCGGCGAAGAGACTGCGTGCGGTCTGCCCGCAGGACCGCGATCAACTCGAGGAGTACCCGAGCGCCCAGAAGCGTTTCAGCAACGAGAACTGCCTGTATCTCAACGTCTGGACGCCTCGCCCGGATCGCCGTCGGCGGCCGGTGATGGTGTTCATCCCGGGCGGCGCATTCGTGGTCGGCTCGGCGAGCGAGCCGATCTACAACGGGTCCCGGCTGGCAGCCCGCGGGAATGCGGTGATCGTGACGCTCAACTACCGGCTCGGGATCCTGGGCTGGCTCGAGCTCGGCGGCCTCGACCGGTCCTACGCCGGCTCTGGCAACAACGGCCTGCGCGACCAGCTCGCGGCGCTGCAGTGGGTGCAGAACAACATCCGCGCGTTCGGTGGCGACCCTCGCAACGTGACGGTGTTCGGGGAGTCGGCGGGCGGGATCTCCGTGAGCGCGCTGCTCGCGATCAACCGGCCGGAGCGCTACTTCCACCGCGCGATTCTGGAGAGCGGGAGCGGCTACCTCGTGCACACGCGCGCGTACGCGCAGGAGATCGCCCGACGGCACTTCCAGGCCGGCGGGATCCACAGCATCGCGCAGCTGAAGACGATGAGCGTCGATCAGATCCTCAACCTGCAGAACGCCGTCTACGCGCGCGCGCCGCTGTTCTCGGGCGACACCTACTTCGCGCCGTTCGTCGACGGTCGCCTGCTTCCGGGTCCGGTTGTCCCACGCGTGGCCGCCGGCAGCGCGCGGCACATCGAGCTGCTCTCGGGGACCAACGAGAACGAGACCGAGTACTGGGTCCTCTACGACCCGGCGCTCTACTCCATCCCGCCGACGTCGAATCCGTTCTTCCCGACCGCGCTCCAGCCCCAGGAGGCGGCGATGATCGCGCACTACCGCGCCAATCGGCCCGGAGCCAGCGCAGGCGAGATCACGCACGCGATGCTCACCGACCAGCTCTTCCGTGTGCCTCAGATCCGCCTCGCGGAGGCTCAGGCGCGCTGGCAGTCGCACGACTACATGTACTGGTTCCGCTGGCACGTCCCCTATGCCCGCGGCCTGCCACCGCAACAGAACCTCGGCGCCATCCACGGCATCGAGCTCGGTTTCGTGTTCGGCAACCTCGACCTCACCTCGATCCCGCACAGCGCGACCAATGATCCGCGCGAGCGCGCCGCGAGGCGACGGCTGTCGAACCGGATCATGGACGCGTGGCTGTCATTCGCACGCTCCGGCGACCCCAGCGCCGGCCACGACCCTGGCGTACCGACATGGCCGTCCTACTCCCTGCCAAGACGGGCGACAATGGCCTGGAACCTCACGCCCCGGATGCTCGCGGCGCCCGCGGACGACGAACGCGCCCTCTGGACGCGGGAGTCGTTCGATACCTGGGATTTCACGCCGTAGCCGGGCGGCCGCATATATTGCGCCCACGAGAGGGATGCCAACCGAACTGGGTGCGAATGCGGTGGCGTTGCGGTCACCGCTGCGAAGCGACGCCAACGAGGGCCTCGTGGCGCTGATCACGGGTGGCGGAACCGGCATCGGGCGCTCGAGCGCGCTCGAGCTCGCGGCGACCGGCGCCACGGTCGTCATCTGCGGCCGACGCGAGGGCCCGTTACAGACGACGGCCGATGAGATCGAACGCGCCGGGGCGACGTGCCTGCCGATCGCTGCCGACGTCCGTGATTCGGTACAGGTGGAGCACGTTGTCAGCGCCGCGATTGATCGCTTCGGAGCAATCGACGTGCTCGTCAACAACGCCGGCGGGCAGTTCGGCGCGCCGGCAGAGGAGATCACCGATAACGGCTGGCGCGCGGTACACCGGCTGGCTGTGGACGCGGCGTGGACCGTGACGCGGACCGTCGCGGTCCGGTCGATGATCCCCCGCAGAGGAGGACTCGTCGTGTTCGTCGGCTTCTCGCCACTGCGCGGCATGCCCGGCTTCGCACATGCCTGCGCAGCTCGCGCCGCCGTGGCCAACCTGGCCGCGGGACTGGCGCTCGAATGGAGCCGACATCGCATTCGGACGGTGTGTCTGGCGCTCGGGACGATCCTCACCGAGGGCCTCGCCGGATACGGCGAGGACACGGTCGAGACCTGGCGGCGCGGCGTGCCCCTTGGCCGCCTCGGCAGGCCCGCGGAGGTGGCGAGCCTGATCGCGTTCCTCGCCACCCCCGCCGGGGGCTACATCACCGGCACCACGATCGCCGTCGACGGAGGTGCGGATGCGTGGGGGCTCGCCGAGGAGCCACCGCAATGACCCTCGTGGATGTGCGGCGCGAGGGCGAGATCTGCATCCTCACCCTGAGTCGGGAGCAGAAGCTGAACGCGATCTCCTCCGCGATGGAGCAGGAGCTGTGCGATGCGCTCACCCGTCCCGAGCTGCGTGACTCTGCGTGCGTGGTGATCACCGGCGGTGAGCGCGTGTTCTCCGCCGGAGCCGATGTGACGGAGTTCAGTGGGCTCGACCCGGCGGCGATCATGTCCTACTACGAGGGGACCGGAGACTTCGTCGAGCGGGTGGCGGATCTTGCGCAACCGACGTTCGCCGCGATCTCCGGGTACTGCCTCGGCGCCGGATTTGAGCTTGCGCTCGCCTGCGATTTCCGGATCGCCGACGAGACGGCGACGTTCGGGCTACCCGAGGTCGCCCTGGGCATCCTCCCCAGCTCGGGTGGCACCTACCGTCTCGTCCGCACCGTCGGCCCGGCCCGCGCCAAGGAGCTGATCCTGCTGCGCGAGCGGATCGATGCGCCGGACGCCCACCGGCTGGGCGTCCTCACCGAGGTGGTGGCAACCGGCGCGGCGCTCGACTGCGCCCTCGGTCATGCCCGGCGGCTCGCGGCGCTCCCGCGCCTGGCCGTCACGACCACCGGACGCGCGATCGATGCAATGGTCGATGGCTCCCGGGCGGTCGCCCTTGAGCTGGAGCGCATCGCCTACGGGATGCTCGCCCAGACCGCCGAGGCCGACGACGCGATCCGCCGGTTCGGGCGATGATCGAGCTCACCACCGAGCAGCGCGAGATCGAGCGCGTGTGCCGAGATTTCGCCGCGCGTGAGATCCGGCCGATCTCGCTGATGGTCGACGAGGCCGACCTCGAGATCCCGTGGGAGGTGTGGCGCAGGGCGGCGGGCCTTGGCCTGACGTCGTTCATGCTGCCCGCGGAGCTCGGCGGCGAGGGGCTGACCGACTGCCTGACCGCCTGCCTGGTGCAGGAAGAGCTGTCGTACGGATGTGCGGGCATCGGAAACCTGATCACCTCGAACGGCTTCTTCGCCGAGCCGATCCTCGTCCTCGGGGACGCGGACCAGAAGGAACGCTGGCTCCGGCCCCTGACCGGGCCGGAGCCGCCGCTGACGGCGCTCGCGATCACCGAGCCTGAGAGCGGCTCTGACGCGGCGTCGATTCGGACGAGCGCCCGCCGCGTCGACGGGGGCTACGTGCTGTCCGGCCAGAAGGCCTGGACCTCGAACGGTGGCTCGGCACGCTTCTACGTGGTGTTTGCCAACGCCCGCCCCGGCAGCGGCCACCGCGGAGTCACCGCGTTCGTGGTCGAGGCCGGTGATTCGGGGTTCAGCTGCGGGCCTCCGATCCGCAAGATGGGCCAGCGCGCGATCCCGAACACGGAGCTGTTCCTCGACGATGTGTTCGTGGCCGACGACCGCCGGCTGGGCGACGAGGGCGACGGGTTCCGCGGACTGATGCAGACATTCGACCGGTCGCGGGTGACGCTGGCCGCATCAGCGACCGGACTCGCGCGAGCGGCGCTCGACTACGCGACGCAGTACGCCAAGGAGCGGGTCCAGTTCGGCAAGCCGATCTCCGAGCACCAGGCAGTCGCCTTCCGGCTGGCCGACATGGCGCTCCGCGTCGACGCCTCCCGGCTGCTGACCTGGCGCGCGGCGACGATGCTCGACCGGGGCCAGCCGGCCACCACCGAGGCCGCGATGGCGAAGTTGCACGCCTCGGAGACCGCGATGTGGTGCACCTGGGCCGCGGTGCAGACGCTGGGTGGCTGGGGCTACTCGCGCGAGTACCCGGTCGAGAAATGGATGCGAGACGCCAAGCTCGAGGAGATCGAGGAGGGGACGTCGGACATCCAGCGACTGATCATCTCGCGGGGCATCCTGCGCTGAGCGTGTGTTCCTATGACCGCCGGCTCCGGCGTCTGACCGCGCCGGCGACGGCGATCACGAGCGTCCCGACCAGCACCAGCGGGAGCAGGACTCCGGTACCTCCGGCGCCAGTGCCGGTGACCGCCGCGCTGAGCAGTTGAGAAAGGGACCCCCGGCCGGAGGCGACCAGGGGCTGAGGCTCGATCGGCGGCGGATTGATCCTCCCGGAGCCCGCGTGCGTGTGCCGCGAGCCTCCAGGCGTCGCCTGACCGCTTCCGGCGTGGCTGCCACCGGCGGGCAGCGAGGAGGCGAGCTTGGCCACCGCCGCGCCGGCCGCACCGCTTGCGGCCAGCTGACGCTGGATCCTCGGTGCCAGCGAGCCGGCCTGACCGCCTCCGGGGGCGCCAGCGGAGACGGTCCCGCCGCTGGCCGGCAGCGGGTCGAAATACTGATCGACACCGGCATTTCCGGGGGGCGCGTACGTCACTGCGGCCGAGGCGTCGACCGAGAAGGCGAGCGTGGCCAGGGCCATCGTGATCGCAAGGCAAACTCTCATCCGATGCATAGACTACGCCGCTCAGAGAGCGGTGTCGGGGGAAAGCGGATTCAGCTGGTGTGCACGTCGGTAGTCGGAGACGGCTTGCCCGGGCCGTCCGCTTTCCGCATCGATGCGAGCGCGCAGGAGCCAGATCTGCCAGTTGAGGTGCTCCCGCACCACCGCGGCCTGGATCGCCGACCGCGCCTGCTGAAGCTGCCCCGCCCGCTCGTAGATCAACGCCTGCTGGACGCGCGGGCTGGCCGCATACGGCTCCAGATTCTCGGCCGTCAGGGCATCGCTGAGCGCAGCACTGAGCCGTCCGGCCCGGGCCTCAGATTGGCTTGAGCGAAGCGCTGCGACGGCGGCGAACGGTATGGCGATCGCCACCGAGGCCGCGGCGGCCAGGACGGCGAGCACCCCGCGAGGCAATAGCCTGCTCCGCCCCGCGGATCCGGGAGACGGGCTGGGCGCCGCGGCCGTCGGCGGGGCGTCGGGCTGCGATACGTCCGCGTCTCGCCGGTAGCTGAGGATCCCCGCCGCCAGCAGCAGGGCGACCAGCGCGACCACAGCGAATTGCCACATCCAGTCGTACGCGGCCGCTGCCATGACGGCCGCGAACGACGCCGTCGCCGCGGCCAGCCCGACCCGGGCGACCGCCGGCGCGCGCAGTGCTCGCCACGCTCCCGCGCCGAGCACGACCAACAGCAGCCCGGTGATGAACAGGAAGCCGACAACCCCGAGTTCGGCCAGCGTCTCCAGATACAGCGAATGAGCGTTTCGAACGAACTCATAGATCGAACCGTGCTGTGCCCAGTAGAACTCGAACGTTCCCGGACCGATGCCGGTCACCGGTTTGGTCTTCCACGCCTTCACGGCCGCCTGCCAATACTGGTAGCGGTGGCTACCGCCGATGTTGCCGAGGCGGGCGTAGACGTTGCCCGACACGACCGCAGTGGCGTCAGAGCTCTTGAACGTGTCCCACTGGTGCGAGAGCTTGCCCGGAGCGCCGACCACGATCGCGACCACGAGGACGACCACCAGCGCGCCGGCAGCGACCGCCGACACCGGCCCACGGGGGAAGTTCAACCATCCGCGCCGCTGCGCGTATCGGGTGGCGAGAGCAATCGCCACCTGCGCTGCGGCGACCAGCGCACACACGACGATCAGCAGCCATACGAGCTGGTGGCGCTGTGACACGGCCGCCGGAGTCGAGAGCGCGTTGCGTAGCGCGTGACGGTGGAGCAATCCGGTGATGAGGACCAGCGAGCCCCCGGCGACGACGAGACCCGTCACGAACTTCGGAAGCCGGTTCGGCGCAAGGATGAAGAACAGGACGATGCCGACGATCGATGTCAGCACGGCCCCGCGCGAGGCGGTGAGCACCACCCCGAGGACGGCCACGGGCACCGCCGCCGCGCCCAACGCCTGGCCGGCCAGCGTCCGGGAACCGGTGGCCAGCAGCAGCAGGAGCGGCACGCCGATGGCCAGAAAATTGCCGGTCCCGTTCCAGTAGTTGAGCGGGTAGCTCAGCCGCGATGTCTGGGCGGGAAAGAAGACCGCGACCTGATTGCTCGGGAACCGGCCCGGATACAGGCGGGACAGCACCGCCAGCACGCTGACCGCCGCGAAGGCGACGGCGACGCCGCCCAGCAGCGAACGCACCGTGCGAGTGCGAACCACGCACAGAGCCAGCAGAAAGAAGCCCAGGTACGCGGCTGTGCGAGCCAGCTCAGTCACCGTCCGCTCGGCGCTGCTCGACCAGCCTGCCGCCAGCCCGGTCCACAGCGCGAACGCGGCCAGCAACCCGACGCACGTCCAGGCCAGCCCCCGCAGCGGGGTACGCGGCAGCAGCCCCGCGAGTGCTCCCACAAGCACGATCCAGCATGCCGCTAATCCGACTTCGCTACGGACGATCGCGTCGTAGCCACCACCGCGCAGGGCGAGATAGAGCACCGGAAGGAAGCCAAGCGTCCACGCGGCGAGCGCTCCGGTATCGAGTCGCGGCACACGTGAAGTGCTCCCGGCCTCGTGCCGATGGATGTCGCCCTCCGGGCTGCCCATGCGCTGACCGTATATGAATCCGCTGTCCGAACGAGCCGTCCAGCGATGCGGGCGCTGGTATAAGGTCATCCGGATGGTTGCCACGATGGCCCTGTGCTAGCCACGGAGGTTGCGATGCACTGGCACGTTTGGGCTGAACGGGATATGAACGTGGCCTGCGGGGCATCGCCGGTGGTGCGCGGAGGCTTATGAGCGAGCGCTTCTCCTTCCCTCAAGGTGAGCTCCGCCGCCGGACGGTGCGCGGAGTGGTGATCACGGCGTCGTTCGTCGTCTTGATCGATGCGCTCGTCGTGCTCCAGGGCTTGATCGCCATGCGCGTGCTCGGTCCGCGATCGATCGGGCTCTACGGGATCGCCTCGACCGCCGCGCTCTCTGTCATCGCGCTCAAACGCGTCGGTCTTGATGAGGCCTTCGTGCAGCAGGAGGAGATCGACCAGGAGCAGGAATTTCAGATGGCCTTCACGCTCGATCTCGGGCTGGCGGTGCTGTGTGCCGTGGCGATCGTCGTCATCGCCCCGGTGGTCGCAGTCCTGTGGCGTGATGACCGCCTGCTGGCGCTGACCGCAAGCCTTGCCTACCTGCCAGTCGCCATCGCAATGCAAGCCCCGCTGTGGGTGTTTTTTCGTCGCATGGAATACGCGCGCCAACGTTCGCTTCAGGCAGTTCAGCCTGCCGTCGCGTTCGTGATCACGGTCTCGCTCGTGCTGGCCGGTGTCGGCGTATGGAGCATCATCATCGGCCAGGCGACCGGCTACCTGATCGCGGTCGCCGTCGGCCTGCGTGCGTCCCCGTACCGGTTGAAGCTTCGCTACCGGCGCGATGCCGCCGCCCGCTACGTGCGCTTCTCGACGCCCATCTTCGTGACCACGGTGGCGGCGCTGGTGATCGCCCAAGGTCAGACCCTCGCGTTCAAGCTGCACGGAGGACTCGCCGCGGCTGGGTTCATCACCCTGGCAATTGCCCTGACTCGCTACGTCGACCGCGCGGACCAGATCGTGACCTCCTCGATCTACCCCGTCATCTGCGCGATCAAGGAGCAGACGCGTCAGCTCGAGGAGCTGTTCACCAAGTCCAACCGCGCCACGTTGCTTTGGGTCCTGCCGTTCAGCGGGGCGGTGGTCCTGTTCGCGCCCGACCTGCAGCGTTTCGTGCTCGGGCCACGATGGCACCCGGCCGTATTGCTGCTCCAGGGACTTGCGGTGGCGACCGCGCTGGGACAGTTGGGCTTCAACTGGTTCTCGTTCTACCGCGCCCACGGAGACAACAAGCCGGTCGCGATCGAGGCTACTGTGGAGGCGGTGGCGTTCCTCGCCCTCGCGGTGCCCGGCCTGCTCATCGACGGCGCCAGGGGCTTCGTGGCCGGCCGGATCCTCGGCGTGTTGCTCGCGGTCGCCGTGCGGAGGTATTTCGTCGCCCGGCTGCTGCCGGGAGTGCGCTACATACCCATCATCCGCCCCGCCCTCCAGGCGCTCCTGCTCGCCGTCGCCAGCGTGGTGGCGTGGCGCCTGCTCACCGGTGGCGTGGCGCACAGCGCCGTCCAGGCCGTGCTCGCGCTGGCCATCTTCCTGGCGGTGTACGGCCTCGCGATTGCGCGGAGCGAATGGGGTCTGTTGAAGGAGCTGATCGGGACGGTCCGACGCCGCCCGCGGCCCGGCCACGAGCCGGCCGGCTGACACTGCCGCAGGTCGGGGTTGACGCGACACCCCAAAGTTTCAATAGAGTTGCCCATGTGGGGCTAAAGCTAAGGATTCTGGTGCTCAGCGATCGCGACTGGACCCATCCCGAGGCGGGAGGCACCGGGACGACGATGCGAGCGCTGGTGACGCGATGGGTCGCGGCGGGCCATCACGTGACGATGATTGCCGGCTCGTACCCAGGCGCGGCCCGCGTCGAGCGACCGCACGAACGGCTCGAGATCCATCGCATGGGAACGCGCCTGACCGTCTTCCCGCTGGCGGCGTTCGCCCGCTGGCGTGGGCTCGGGCGCGACGTCGACGTTGTCTTCGAGGTCGTCAATGGAATTGCGTTCTTTACGCCGCTCTGGCCCGTCCACCGCCGGCCGACGGTGGCGTTCGTGCAGCACGTCCACCAGCAGCATTACGTGACGGAACTCGGCTGGCGTGGACGGATCGGCGCGCTCCTGCTCGAACGGTTGCCGCTCCGCTATCTCTACCGCCGGAGTGTGTTCTGCACGATTTCTCAATCCGCGCGCCACGAGATGATCAACGAACTCGGCGTCGCCCCCGAGGCGATTCATGTCGTCTACCTCGGCGTTGAACCGCTCATCAGCGACACGCCCAAGGCCGCCCGCCCGACGCTGCTGTACTTTGGGCGGCTGAAGCGATATAAGCGCCTCGAGTTGCTGCTCGACGCGCTCGAGCGGTCACCCCGATCGATTCTCGAGGTGGCGGGGGACGGCGACTATCGGAGCGCGTTCGAGGCAGAGATCGCTCGCCGCGGCCTCAGGGATCGCGTGGTCATGCACGGGTTCGTCCCGGAGGCGGAGAAAGGCAACCTCTACGCGCGCGCCTGGCTGAACATCACGACCTCCTCCGCCGAAGGTTGGGGTCTGTGCGTGATGGAGGCGGCGTCGTGCGGGACACCGAGCGTGGCGCTCCGCGTCGGCGGCCTCGGCGAAGCGATCGTCGATGGCCACACCGGCGTGCTGGCCGATCACCCATCCGAGCTGGGAGGGCTTGTGGCACAGATCATGGACGCGCCGGGTTTTCGAGACCGGCTCGGCCGCGCGGCCGCCGAGCGGGCCGCGACGTTTATGTGGGATCGGTCGGCTGATGAGATGCTGTCCGTGATGCGTACGGCAGCGAACCTCGGCGAGGACTGGCCCGACCCCGCCACGCCGGTGGTCGACGTGGTCCGCCATAGCGCGCCGGCTGACGTGGGCCCGGCCATGGGCCCGGCCGTCGCCCCCGCCCCGACGATCCCGCCCGCCGCACTCGCGACGGATGACGCTGTTTCACGGTGAGTAGGACGCCTATCGTGACGGTGTGATCCGGGCCGCGCCACCGCCATGAGCCGCCGAGAGGCGCTGGCCGCGGCCACGGTGTACCTCGTCCTGGCGCTCGCGTTCCTCGGTCCGGCGCTGCTGCCGGGACGAACCCTGGCGGCCTCGGATTACCTGTTCTCGGCCGCGCCGTGGAAGGGCTCGGCTCCGGTCGGGGTCCACGCGCTCGGCGCCAACCCGGAGCTCGTTGATCCCACGACGGTCTTCGAGCCGATCACGCAGTACGAGGCAGCCACCTTTCCCCGGGTGCCGCTGTGGAACCCCTACATCATGGCCGGGCGGCCGCTGCTCGCGGACGGCCAATCGGCCCCGTTTTCGCTCTACACGCTCCCCTCCTACGTGCTTCCGTTCTGGCGCTCGCTGACGGTCAGCGCCGTGCTCAAGCTGTTCGTGGCCGCGTTCGGGATGTTCCTGTTTGCGCGGCTGGCGCTCGGGATCGGCTTCACCGGCGCGTTGCTCGCCGGCACCGTGTTCGCCTTCGGTCTGTTCATGGTGGCGTGGCTTCCATGGCCGCTGTCCAGCGTTTGGTCGTTCATTCCGTGGATGCTGCTGCTCGCCGATCGCGTCGCGCGCCGTCCGTCGCGACTCGCTGTATCGGGCCTCGCGCTCCTCGTCGCGCTCCAGTATCTGAGCGGCCACCCAGAGTCGAGCTTTCACGTGCTTGCGGTCACCGTCGCGTTCCTCGCCCTGAGGATCGTCCAGCGGTGGCGTGCGCATGGGCGCCACGCCGCGCTGCGGTCTGCCGGCGCGGCCGCCGGGGCGATCCTCCTCGGCACCGGGTTGGCGGCGCTCGTGCTGCTGCCACTCGCCGAGCTTGTCCTGCACTCCGCCGATCTCGCGCAGCGCGGGAGCCAACCGTACGCGGTCACTCCCGCCAAGTATCTGCTGGCGATCCTGCTCCCCGACTACTGGGGCCGGCCGACCCAGACCGAGCTCAGCGGCTTCCTCGTGCAGCGTGCCTTCTATGCCGGCGCGCTGACGCTGCTGCTCGCGGGCTGCGCGCTGGCGATACGGCGCGACGCCGAGCGCATCTTCTTCGCCGTGCTCGGACTGCTGGCGCTGGCGATCGTCGTCGGGCTCGAGCCATTCACCTTCGTGCTCAGGCTGATCCCCGGCTTCTCGATCGCCCACAACACGCGGCTGGTGATCTTCTACCTGCTCGCCCTGGCCCTGCTCGCCGGCTACGGGGTCGACGGGCTGATGCGAGGCGGACCGCTCACCGAGCCTCGGCGACGCGACACCGTATTGGTCGCCTGGGCCGTGGTGGTCGTGGTGCCGCTGGCGATCCTCGGCGCCCGGCACGAGATCGCATTGGACCTCATCGTCCGGGCAGCGCAGGAGGCGGGGCGCTTCGCGGGAATGCCGGCGCCGACATCGCCTGACGCCGTGGATCTGATTCGCATGGCCAGCGCGATCGCGTGGGTGGCGTTCGCCGCGGCGGCGGGGGTGCTCGTCGCGCTCGCGCTGCGGCGCAGGATCGCACCCCGGGTGTTCGGCGCTTTGGCGATGGTCCTGGTCTGCGCCGACCTGTTCTACGCCGGCATGGGCGAAAATCCGGCGATTCCGATCAGCCACGCAGTCCAACCCACGACGGGGGCAATCCGGTACCTCCAGTCCCGTCGCCCCGCCCGCTTCGTCGGCGCATCGTCGCCCACCGGGGCGATTCCGCTTCCTCCCGACACAGCGATCCGCTACGGGCTGTATGACGCCCGCGGCTACGACCTGCCGGTCGAGAAGCGGTACGACGCGCTGTGGCGAAGGTCCGTCTCGAACGCCGCGCTCCTGATACCTCCCACACAGCTCGCACCGATCAACGCCGCCTCGCTGCGGACCCTCGACCTGCTCGGCGTCGCCGACGTGATCCAGGCGCGCGCGGACCCGGTGCTCCATGCGCCCGGCCTCCGGCTCGTCTACGCCGGACCCGACGCGCGTGTTTACGCCAACGCGCGGGCGATGCCGCGGGCGGCGCTCGTCGGCGCGGTGCGCGTGGTCGGCTCCGATCAGGCCGCACTGGCGGCCGTCACCGACCCGAACTTCGATCCCACGCGCGTGGCGGTTGCGGAGCACCCGATCGAGGGCGTGCCGACGAGCTCACAGCGAGGCTCAGCCGGAGGGGCACAGATCGTGGATTACCAGACTGGGCGGGTCCTGATACGGGCTCGGGCCTCGGCTCCCGCGCTCGTGGTGCTCAACGATCTGGCCTACCCCGGCTGGAGTGCCACGGTGGACGGCCGCAGCGTCCCCATCCAGCGAGTGGACTACCTCCTCCGCGGGGTGCGGCTGACTCGCGGGTCCCACACGATCGAGATGCGCTACGCGCCGACGAGCTGGCGGCTTGGATGGATCATCAGTGCGGTGGCGTTGTGCGTCGTGGTGGCGCTCGCCGGCAGCGACGTCGCGGGGCGCAGGCGTCGCGCGCGCAGCCGGAGAAGCGACGTCAGCGCGTGAGCAGACGCCGGCGACAGAAAGCGATTCCGGTCGGGCTCGCACTGCTGTCCTTCACGGTTGCCGTGGCGCAGGCCCCGGGCCGTCTCAGCTTCGAGACAAAGGCCGACCTCCACGTCTCCCCTGTGAGGTTCCTGGCCAGCGTGCTCTCGGCCTGGAGCCCAACCGCGGATCTCGGCCATGTGCAGAGCGGCCAGTACACCGGCTACCTGTTTCCGACCGGACCCGCGTTCGCTGCGGGCCGGGTGTTGGGACTTCCCGCGTGGCTGGTCGATCGGCTCTGGCTGGGCGCGCTCCTGGCCCTCGCGGCATGGGGGGTGGTGCGACTGCTCGATGCGCTCCTGGCCCGGGAACGCGGGATCGAGCACGTCGTCGCCGGCGTCGCCTACATCCTCAATCCGTACGTCGTCACGATGAGCAACCGCACGACGGTGTTCCTGGCCGCGTACGCCGCGCTGCCGTGGCTGCTCTTGGCGGTGCACCGCGGCGTTCGCCGGCCACGCAGCTGGTGGTGGCCGGCGGCCTTCGCCCTGATCGTCGCCTCGATGGGCGGTGGTGTGAATGCTGCGACGGTGGCCTGGGTGCTCGTCGGGCCCGTGGTGCTGGTCCTCTACGAGGTGGGGCTGGCCGGGGTCGCGTGGCGTTCCGCCGGCAGCTTTGCCTGGCGTACGCTGGTCGCGTCGGCCGGCGCATCGTTGTGGTGGATCGGTGGCGCGCTGATCGGAGGGGGGTATGGCGTCAACTTCCTGCCGTTCATCGAGCAGCCCGGAACCATCTGGCAGACGACGAGCGTCGCCGAGGTGCTGCGCGGGATGGGCTACTGGATCAGCTACGCCGGGGTCGGCTTTGCCGGACGGCCGCTGCCTCTGCTCGACAGTGCCCCGACGATGCTGTTCACGCGCCCCGTGCTGCTGGCATCGCTGCTGATGCCGGCGCTCGCCCTTGCCGGGTTCGTGTGGACGCGGCGCTGGCGCTACGGACCGTTCTTCCTGGCGATGGCGCTGCTGGGCGTCGTGATCGTCGCAGCCGGGTTCCCGGAGGGCACACCGCTGCGCCAGGGGCTGCATTTCGTCTACAACCGAGCCACCGTCGTGCAGTTCCTTCGCACGTCCTACAAAGCGGCGCCGCTGATCGTCCTCGGGGTGGCGGTGCTGCTGGGCGCGGGCGCCGGGGAGGCGTCGCGGCGCCTGGCCTCCTCGCGGCGCCTGGCCTCCTCGCGGCTGCCGCGCGCGGCGCTGGCCTGCGCACTCATCGCCGGCCTGGCGGTCGCGGCCTGGCCGCTGACCTCCGGCAACGCAGTGGGCCTGCTCAGCCACGGTGTCCCTGCGGCGTGGCGGCGTGCCGCCACGGATCTGGACCGCACGCTTCCTGTCAACAGCCGCGCTCTTGTCCTCCCCGGGCAACTGTTCTCGTTTTACACCTGGGGCGGCACCGTCGATCCGATCCTTCCGGTGCTCAGCTCGCGGCCGGTCGCGCAGCGTTCGATTACGCCGAACGCCGATCTGCACGCGACCGACCTGTTGTGGACGGTCGATCGGCTCGTGCAACAGCAGCGGATGTATCCGGGTCAGCTGCGGCCGCTGCTGTCGCTGATGGGAGTCCGTTCCGTCCTGACCGGGAGCGACGACGATCGTCTGCGCAGTGGATCAGTGGATCCGACGCTCGCGGCGAGGCTCCTGGCAGGACAGGGACTGACCCGGCCGGCGCGGACGTACGGTCGACGCACCACGTTTCCCACCCCTCCCGACGCGACCGGTGCCCCGGTGACGCTGCCGCAGCTCAGGCGCTACGACCTGCCGTCGAGTCGGGGCATCGTTTCGGTGGCGCCGTACGCCCCCTCGACAATCGTCGACGGCTCGGCCGAGGCCCTGGCTGGTTTGGCGGCGTTCGGTGCCCTGCCCGCGCAGGATCCGCTCTTCTATGCCGGCGATCTCTCCAGCCGAGAGCTGCGGCGCATGGCGCTGCCCGGAGCGGAGGTGGTGATCAGCGACTCGAACCGCCGACAGGTGTTTGTTAACTCCGAACCGTTTCAGAACCTCGGGCCGACGGTCGCCGCCGATGACCCGTTCTCCGCCGACGCCGCCCAGCTGAATCCGTTCGCCGCGCGTGGCACGGCGGCCCAGACCGTCGCGGTCCTCAGTGGCGTCCGCTACATCCGGGCTCCCTACTCGCCCGGCTTCTCGCTGTTCCCCGAGCACCGACCGTTCGCGGCCTTCGACGGCTCCCCGGCGACAGCATGGATCGCCGACCGTGCGCTCGATCCACAGCGGCGATGGGTGGAGGTCGGCTTCCTCTCCCCGCGCGCCGTGCCGTCCATCGACCTGCTGCCCGAGAACGACTCCCGCGGCATCGTGCGCGCGGTGGAGATCGCCGGCCGCACGTACGCGATCCACCCGGGCTGGAACCATCTCACGCTCGGACTTCGCCACGTCAGCGCGCTCCGCGTTCGAATCGCCGCGGTCCAGATTCCAGCCCGGGTTCCCGGAGGGGCCGGCGGGCTGGCCGAGGTCCGCGTGCCCGGCCTGCATGTCAGCGAAGCCCTGCGGGTGCCTCAGCTGGCCAGCGGCGCGCTCTCAGGACGGAACCTCGCGCACGTCGGCCTGACCTACCTGTTCGAGCGTACGACCGGCGACGACCCGCTGCAGCGGATGCGCGGGCACGGCGCCTGGCAGGCCGAGTCGATCCGCGACGCCGGCGACGGCGAGACCGGGCTGCGTCGCTTGTTCACGACGCCGCGTGCACGATCCTGGTCGGCGGACGGCTGGCTGTCGCCCTCGCCCGATGCCCCGGATAGCACGCTCGATCGGCTGGCGGGATACCGCGGAGCCGTCGTTGCAGACTCGTCCGGCCGCTTTCTCAACGAGGGTCAGTTCAGGGCCTCGAGCGCGTTCGATGGATCGGCGGCGAGCGCGTGGCTGGGCGAGCTGGAGCCCGGCTGGCATCCCTGGATCTCGTGGCGCCTCCCCCATGCGGTCACGCTGCGGCAGCTGCGGCTGGCGGTGCCACGGCTCGCGGTCCGCGTTCCAGCTCTGGTGGCCCTGACGGTCGACGGCGTCCAGGGCCGAGCGATTCCGGTCGGTTCACATGGGACCGTGTGGTTGCCCTCGCCTGTCCGGGGACGCCGATTCCGGCTGGCCGTCCTGGCCACGAGAGTGCCGCCGGGCGCGCCGCCGGCAACGCGCGCCCGGCGAGCGGTGGGGATCGCGGAGATCGCCGGCGCGGGCGTGCCCCGGATGCGGATCGCCCAACATGGGCCTCTGGTCGCCGGCTGCGGGATCGCGTCGTTTCAGGTCGGGGGCGTCCGCGTCGCCATGCACGTGCTCGGCACGATCGGGACGCTCGATCACGGTGGGGCCCTGCGCGCACGCCAGTGCGGGAGCCCGTTTGCGCTCCCGGCCGGGCCGCAGCTCCTGGTCGCGTCACAGGGCGTGTTTCGAATCGACTGGCTGAGGGTCCGTTCACGCGCCCCCGTGGCGGTGGCCCCACCGGCATCGGGAGGCCTGGTGCTGGACGGCGGCCGGCTGGGGCGGACTTCGGTGACCGGTGTACGGGTCGCCCTGCGGGGACCGTCGTGGCTCGTGCTCGGCGAGTCATATGACCGCGGCTGGCGGGCGAGCTGCAACGGACGGTCGCTCGGATCACCGGCGGTGATCGACGGCTATGCCAACGGCTGGCGCGCACCGGCGAGCTGCCGGAGGGTCTCCTTCACCTTTGCGCCCCAGCGCGCGATGGTGTGGCTCTACGTGCTATCCGGCCTTGCTGTGCTCGTCCTCGCCGGGCTGCTGCTGCTGCGCCGGGTTCCCACCGGCGAGCCGGCGCCGACCGGGGAGCTGCGCGTGGTGGAGCCGACCGAAAGGATGTCGGTCCGCCGGGCCGCTCTGATCGGGCTCGCGGCCGGCGTTGCGCTCGGCTTCGTCTTCAGCATTCGCTCCGGAATCGTCATCGCTCCGGTCGTCGCGCTCATCTGTTGGCGCGGGATCGGCGCGTGGGCGCTGACCCTGGCTGCGGCCGTCCTGCTCGTCGCCGTCGTGCCCGCGATATATCTGAGCGAGCCGTTCCGCAATCTCGGCGGCTACGACTTCAACTACGCGATCGACCTCATCGCCGCCCACTGGGTGGCCGTCGCTGCAGTCGTGCTGCTGCTGGTCGCGCTGGCGCGAACGCTCAGCGAAGCGCGCGCGGCGCGGAGATCCCCGGAGCGGCCGGACTGAGCGCCCGACCGCGCACGCGTCTGCGGGCCCGCCACAGGTCGCGCAGGGCCGGAACGATGGTCCGGAGAATCGACAGCCGCGAGTCGTGGCGGTTACACCACACGATTCCGCACGGCACCACCCGGTGGCCGGCGGCCCGGGCCAGCGCCAGGGCTTCCGCGTCGAACGCCCACCCATCAATCTCGGCCTCGCCGAATGCGTCCCGCGCGGCCTCGTCCGTGAACAGCTTGAAGCCGCAGAAGACGTCGCTCAGGGGCTCGGACATCAGCAGCCGGCACAGGAGGATGAAGACGATGCTGACCGCGCGGCGGTGCAGCGGCTGGTAGCTCTCCACCCACGCGCCATCGCTATTGCGCGAGCCGGCGACGATGTCAGCTGAGGCGAGCCGCGCCTCCATCCGCTCCAGCGACACCAGCGAGGCTGTGCAGTCGGCGTCGCACAGCAGGCGGCGATCGCAGCGCGCCTCGAGCATCCCGCGGCGCACCGAGTAGCCCTTGCCCCGGTTGCGCTCGTTGCGAAGCAGACGGATGTGGGGGTCGGCCAGGAGCGGCGCGAGGCGCTCGACGGTCGCGTCCGTGCTGGCGTTATCAACGATGAGGATTTCCCACCCACCGACCCGCGCCCGCAGCCGCGCGCGCACCGCTTCGACGGTGGTGACGATCTGGTCTTCCTCGTTGAACGTCGGGATGACGACCGAAAGCGAGGCCACCGCGGAAGTCTATGCGCCCCGCCGCACCAGCACCGCGTAATCCCCGTACCGCGCGTGCTCACGAAACTCACGAGCGAGATGGCGGTCGAGGATCTCCACACCACTCGAGTGGCCGGCACCGTTCGGCTCGGGGTCGCACGCCGTCGGGTTCAGCCAGCGGACGATCACCCGGACGCCGGCGAGCGCATCGACGATCTCGCGTTGGACCTTCTCGGTGGTCACCACGCCCGGCTGCATCACGTCGTATCGGGTGGCATTGGGCCGATCGAGCAGCGCGTACAGCAGAGGGTTACCGACCCGCACGAGATCGTGCCGCGGGTTGGCGACGAAGATCGCCTCCCCCGGGGACGTCAGTTGATGAACCGCCGGTATCAATTGGGCGAGCGCCTCGGCGTCCCACGGCGACGTGTTGACTCCCCGGCCGGCGCGCCCGGGCACGCGAGCCAGGCGCGGAGGATGGAGCGCCATCCCGGCCTTGCGGTCGAGTCCGTGGGCAACGATCAGCCACAACGCGGTCCGCAGTGCGAAGCGGTGGAGCGGTCGGCGCTCGTGCTCAGCGGCGGTGGCGAGCATGACCGGCAGCGTGGCCATGAGCGTGACGAGATGGAACTCGTCCGTACGCGCCAGCAGATACCCGGCGCCAACGGCAGCCAGCGGGGCCACCGCCAGCGTCTCACGCGGATGGGACCGTCGCTGAGTGCCGACGGCAGTCAGCCACGCGCCCAGCCCGGCCATCGAGATCGCCGGAGCGTAGAACTCGATCAGCTTGCTCGGCCTGCGGCGGCCTCGGAAGTGGAGCGGGAAGGGCAGCCGTTGCATGCCCTGGATCTCGAAGAAGCCGAGCGTGTCCTCGAACATCTCGCGCGGGGCCCCGGCCACGAATGCTCCGAGCGCCGCACCTGAGGTCAGAGCCGCGGTCGCCAGAGCCGGCAGACGCCGGCCCCGCGGCGCCGCCAGCGCCACTCCGGCCGTCGCGGCGGCGCCCACCTCGATCCGGAACGCGGTGGTGACCCCCGCGAGCATCGCGGCCCGCCGCGGCCGCACAGGGGCGGCCAGGAGGGCAGCGAACGCCAGCGCCTGCGCCGGCGGGTTCGGGCCTGCACCGGACGGGAACGCCATCGCGCCTGCAGCCGCCAGCCACGCGGTCAGCGAGAGCTCCTCGGAGGCATGCCGGCGGGCAAGTCGGTAGGCCAGCACGCTCGTCGTCGCATCCACCCCAAGGCGCATCACCCGCCAGCCGAGCAACGACGACCCGATCGCCTTGTGGAGCGCGGCGAGCACCAGCGGCTGCGCCGGTGGATAGTTGAGCCGGAAATCGCGGTACGGACGCTGGCCGGCGGCGAGGCGGGCCGCGGCCTGGAGCATCAGCCCCTCGTCATGCGGACCTGTCTCGCGGGTGATCGTGAAGCCCGACAGGGCGGCTGAGATTGCCCCGAGCAACGCGGTGCGGCGGCGCGGACGCCGGATCAAAACAGCGCAGGCGTGCAGGCTTCCACGGCGTTCCTGCCGGCAACCCGCTCCTCTGCCCTCACGGCGGGTCATGCTACCGGCGGAAGTCGGCGCGAGGGGCGCCCGCTCGCGGGAGCTATCGGGCACCCGATCTCGGTGCGGGAGTGGCCGGTGCGGCGCCACGGATAGATACAGTACGAGATCAGGCCCCAGCCCGGCCAGCACGAGGCGCCTGATCGACCCCCCCGTGTACTCTGCCCGGGACGAATGCCGCCAAAGGCGAGATTGTGGAGACGATCAATGAGCGAGCAGTACACGCCCCGCCCGCCCGAATCCGCTGAACCGCAGGTCACTGAACGACCTGCTGCGGATGACCTCTTGACGCCCGCGGACGCGTCCGAACCGAGAGCGAAGGACGTGCCCCTGGAGACGATCGCGGCACACGCCGACGCCGGATCTGAAGCGGAAACGGCGAGCGACGACGCGCCGTCCGCCGAGCGTCCGCGCGATCCGAGGCGACCGTTCATGGTCATGGGATGGGCGTTCGTCGCGGTGGCCGCGATCGCAGCGGTGTTGCTCTTCGCCGGGATGCTGCGCATCTCCTCGGAGCTGAACAACAACACGTGCATCCAGCGGGCGCAGGCCAACTACGCCGCCGTACAGGGACCGGGGCTCACCGTCCAGGATGTGCAGTTCGCTCGCTTCACGCTCGGCACTGCGCTGAAGAAGTGCGGCCACTGATCAGTACCTATCGCCCAGCATCCATCGGTGAGCGGGCCCGCGAGCTGGCCCGTGAGGAGGGCGCCGTTCCGGTCGCCGGCGAGATGCTTCGCTGGCTTGGTCAGTACGCCACCGGCCTGGCCAAGACAGCGCGCGGTACTGGCGGAGCATTCGAGTACCGGGGCTCGCGCTACCCCTACCTCGCCCACCGATACAACTGGACGTGGCTGAACGAACGTGCGGTGGAAGTCCCGATCGCCCAGTCAGCCGTTGCGCAGGCTCGCGGCGGGCGAGTGTTGGAGGTGGGAAACGTCCTTGGGCATTACGGGACGACCGGACACGTCGTCGTCGACCGTTACGAGCGCGGTCCTGGCCTCGTCAACGCCGACATCCTCAGCTTCGAGGACGAGCGTGGCTTTGACCTGATCGTGAGCGTATCGACGCTCGAGCACGTCGGCTGGGACGAGGAGCCCCGCGAGCCCGCCGCAGCCGCGTCAGCCTTCGAGCACCTCACCGGCCTGCTCGCACCGGGAGGAACGCTCTTGGCGACTGTCCCGGTCGGCTACAACACCGCGCTCGACGCGGCGATCCGCGGCGGGGAGCTCGAGCTCTCGCAACTCCACGCTCTGCGTCGACAACCGTCCCGGAACATCTGGAACGAGGTCGAGCCGGGCCGGGTCTGGGACGCGCGCTATGACTCCTTGCTCTGCACCGCGCACGGAGTCGTCGTGTGCGAGCACGGTCCGCGCTAGCCCATCTGGATCTCGACGCTCAGGCCAGCCGTTGCTGCCGCAGCGCCCACAGGCGCGCGACGAGGGGAGCGGCGACCAACAGCATCAGCGGCTCGAGCGCGGCTCGGTATCGGAATCCGCCGTAGAAGACAAAGCCGTACATGACGAGAGCGACGGCGAAGTAGGCGAGTGCGCCGCGCAGGAGCGGCCGTCGGCGCCACAGCGCCTTGCCGAACACCACCAGCGAGGTCAGGAAGGCCGTGAGGAGCGCGTAGCCCCCGATGTCGGCGAGGATGCGGAGCCGGTTCTGAGCCGCTCTGGTCAGCACGGGATGCTTGGAGCTGGCCTGGGCGTCGATCCAGAGTGGGATCGCCTCACCGTCGTTGTCGTTCAGGGCGATCAGCTTGAGCGGGATCAGCCGCAGCTCGTCGAGTGGGTGCGTGACCATCCACGACAGCGCCTTCTTGCGCAGGAGACTCTGCGTCTGAAGCTCACGTTGGGGACTCGTGACCGGCGCCGTGACCTGGGAGAGCAGCGCCTGGGAGGGGAAGTTGGGCCCACCGTCTGCATTCGGGTTATGTCCCGACCAGAACGTGGAGGAGAAATTGGTGCTGAGCGGGACGAACGCGTGCATCGCCTCCGCGTTGCGGATCGTCCAGGGCACGACGAAGGCGAGGATCACCGCGCAGAGGATGGCCGCCTGCCTGAGGAGGACCCGTCGTGGCAGTTGGGGCCACCACATGGCCAGCGGCACGGCGAGCAGCAGGAAGCCCTCGCCCCGCGTGAGCGTCGCCGCCCCGAGTGCGAGCCCCACGAGCACCGCCGAGCGAGGACGGGCCGATGGCAACACCGCGAGGAGCGCGAGCAGAATGGCAAGCACGAACGCGTACAGCGCCTCCGAGATCAACACGTCGGCCCAAAACACCTGCCCCAGCAGCAGCGTCATGCCCGCTCCGACGAAGATCGCCTCGACACGGCCGAGCGTCCGCCGCGCGGCGAAGTAGAGGATCGGGACGGTGCCGGCGCCCAGCACGGCGTTGAGAACCTCGCCGGTCGTGGGGTGCGCGCCGAAGATGCGGTACGCGAGCGACAGCACGAACGGATAGCCGGGAGGCCACTGCGCGGTCAGCTGGCCGTAGATGCCGCGGAAACCGTGCCCGTGAGCGAGACTCACTGCGATCGTGTTGTAGACCGCAGCATCGTTGAAGGCGAAGGTGGTCTGTCCCACCGAGAGCACAAACCACAGCCGAACGATGAGCGCAACCGCCCCAAGGCCGATCATCCAGCGGACGTCAACCGTGTCGAGGCGGGTCGGCGCGGACCGGGATGACACCCGCTCAGTCATGGGCGCAACGGTGGTCATGGCGGAGCGAAGCCTACCGACGAAGCCTCGACTGTTAGCGCAGAGCGGTTAGCCTCATATCCCATGAGCACCGCGGCCCCGGCTCCACTACCGCACGAATCCACCGACGAGGGGTTCAGAGGTGCACTCGCGACGGTCGCCGGCGTCGAGGGCTGGCTCAGCGACGACCAGGCGCAACGGCTGTGGGAGAGAGCGCGCGAGCTTGAGCCGGGGGCGTCGATGGTCGAGATCGGAAGTTTCCGCGGCCGCTCGGCAATCGTGCTTGCACTGGCGGCTCCCGCGAGCTCCGTACTGCACGCGATCGACCCGCACGCCGGCGGAGACCGAGGGCCACGCGAGATCGCCGACGACCCGGTCGCCGGCGCGAGCGATATCGCCGCCTTCCGTGCGAACCTCGAATCGGCGGGTGTGTCAGGCCGGGTTCGGCACGTTCGGTTGCCCTCGACGCAGGCGCTCGCGGTCGTCACCGATCCTATCGACCTGCTGTACATCGATGGCGCCCACCGCTACGCGCCCGCGCGCGAGGACATCAAGCGGTGGGGCGCGCGGGTCAAGCCCGGCGGCGTGATGCTCATACACGATGGTTTCTCGTCCGTCGGCGTCACGGTCGCTGTAGTCCGCCTGCTCGCCTTCGGCCGTCAGTTCGTCTACGAGGGTCGCTCGCGATCGCTGCTCCAGTATCGGCGTTCGGAGCTTTCCGACCAGCAGCGTGTGACAAACGCGGCTCGACAACTCGCGGAGCTCGGCTGGTTTGCCCGCAACGTGACCATCAAGCTCGCGATCGTCACGCGGGCGCGCTGGCTGCTGCGCTTGATTGGGCGACCTACGGAAGAGTGGCCTTATTGACGAACCGCGCCCGCAGAACTACTCGTTTGCTTCCGGCGCAACCGACGTAATTGTGCTTATCGCTGTAGCCGTGCCACGGGCGCCGCTTGAGGCTTCCACGGTGTCCGCCCGCAACCCAGCCTTGCCGCCACCAACCTCCACCAGGCGCTTGAGCTTCAGCGCCGGACGCTCCAACGCGTAGTAGCTCGCCGCTGCGACCAGCGCAGTTAGCGCGAGTGCGATGGTTGGCCATGCCACGTAGGCCGACAGGTCCCCGTGCGTGGTGAACCCAAGGCGTTGCATAGCCTCCATGATTGTTAATTGCCAGAGGTATAGGCCATAGGAGATCAAGCCGAGCCAGGCAAGTGCGCGCAACCTCAGGAACCGCCGCGCGAGTCCTCGCTGCTGATCGCCGACGACTGCGGGGAGAATCAGGCCCAGCGCCACCACGCCATATAGCCATTGCCGCTCGAGGTACTGAGCTGGCGACCAGGGCGAGAATGGCTTCGATGGGAGGACCGCGCTCGAGACGAGCCAGAAGGCGAATCCAGCCAGCACCCACGCGACCGTGGGAGCCCGGTCGAAGATGGTCACCCAGCGCGGGTTGCGCCCGCGGACCTCGATCCACGCGCTGAGCAGGGCCAGTGCCATGCCGAGTGCAAACTGGTCGAGGTACCCGGGCAGTGACACCAACGCGGGGGTGAGCACCGCCCTGATCTGGCTGCCGCTGGAAAGCGCTAGCCACTTCCAGACCTCCGACGCGACGATCAATAGGACCAGGCCCGCAGCTTCGGTGCGCACAATGCGGTGGGTTCTGCCTGCGGAGCGGCGTTGCAGCCAGGCGTAGACAGGCAGGAACGCGTAAAAGGCAACCTCGATCGGCAGCGTCCACGCCTGCAGGAGTCCTCCGCCGAACGACGATCTCGAGTAGTCCTGTGCGAGCAGGTAGTACCTCGGGATCCCGCTAGCCGTGAAGACCGCCGGGGCGTATTTCGCCGTGCCGACCGTGAGGGCCGTCACGGTTAGGGCCAACCAGTAAGCCGGCATGATGCGCAGAAAGCGCCGCCAGGCATATGGACCACTTGCGGGCGCTGAGCTTCTCTTCAAATTCGCGAGCACGAAGGGGCGATAGAGCAGCAATCCCGAGATCAGGAAGAAGAGCGCAACACCCACATCCAGTCGCTGTGTGAAGCGGCCGGGAGACGCTCGGTAGTTCAAACCAGAGAACCAGCTGGCGTGAGTCATCAGCACCCCCAGCGCAGCCAACGCTCGGAGCGAATCGACGAGGGGAAACTTGCGCGCGTGGGGTTGGGTAGGTTGTTTCCCTGGCCCGGAAGAGCGCACGCCATATCCCCGGCGAGCGACAAGCACCACTGCAACGATCGCGGCGATTATGAGCGGCCACACAGGATCCAGGGACGCCCTGCCCTGGCCTACGTTCCGACTTCTGGTTGGCGTTAGCGGTCCATGCGTACCAACGACGCTGTAAATCGAGAAGATCCTGCCGCCCATGTAGACGCCGAATCGCCAGTGCCCGAGGGCATCGGTCTTCAGGAAGTAGGAGCCTGCGCGCGCGACGATGGCCTTGTCGCCGGTGACTGCGGTTGTCACCCACGCCTCCAGCGTGAATCCTCTTTCAAAGTTCAGCGAGCGCGACTGCGTTACGCGGACCGAGCCCGATCTGCCGTTGAACATCGCAGCCGCGCCGCGCTCACCGGCGATCAGGCCGGGATGGCCCTCCGTGACGCCGAGCGTATACACGCCGTTGTTATGGCCGTAGCTATCGACCGCTACGCGGCCACTGTCATCGAGCGCCCAGTAGCTCACTAACCCCGGGGTGTGAGTGATTAAGTCGCGGTACGCATTCGGGTTTGCAGGCCGGAGGTCGGTCCCAAGGCGATAGTGCGCGGCAATCGTCGAGGCGGACAACGACCTCCGGTATATGGCCACCTCGTCGATCGCTCCTGCCCACACGGCACCCCCGAGGAACGAGCCGATCTCGAGCGGTAGCCTCGTGTGGTCGAGCCGCCCTCTGACCCACCTCCTTGCGACCTGCACTCCATTGACGTCCAGCTCCAGATGGCCATCGGCGAAAGTGCCTACGACGTAGGCGCGGGAGGGCAACGCCGATCCGAACCGCGCCGCCGCGCCCGCGGCCGTGACCAGCCCCGCGAGCATGGTCGCAGCGAGTGCTCCCAATAGAGCCGTCCGCCTGATCAGTTGCTTCCCGCGGCGACAAACCATGGTGCCGCCGTTACCGTGTCCGAACCTTCGGGCCCGCCCGTGAGGCTGCGCGGCGAAGCATTCGTCGCGCGGAGTCGACGACCCAGTGAGACCGGTTCACGCCCGTCCATGCCGCGAGCGCCAGTAGCGGCAGCTCCGCTTCGTACCGAAGCCGCTCGGGACCGTCACCGAGGATGCTCGCAATTGAGGCAACGATCGCCGGTGAGATAAGGATCATGATCGGAAGCCCCCGGCGCCACCGCACCCAGAGTGCATAGCCGGCCGCCGCCAGCAGGCAGTAGTAGAGGCCAGTGCCGATCCAGAGCAGCGTGATGTTCCCGACGGCTTGGTCGGTCGGCGCAAATAGGCTCCAGACGCGCAGGAGACGCACTGCCGCGACCAGCACGGCGCGCGCCGGGTGACGGGAGGCGTAGCTGATTCCCTGCGCCCGCTCACGGTCTGACACGAGTGCTTCATTGGCGCTCAGATGCCCGGGCTGAATGCACCCGATCTGCCAAGAACCGATGTCGCTTCCGTAATACGCAGATGCGCAGTTCGATCCAGCGATCACCGCGCCGGAATTCGCTACCGGCACAGCGCGCCCGAACACGGCATAGTTACGTGCCGTCCATGGTGCGACTACGAGGACGGTCCCAAGCACGGCCAGGATCGTGAGATAACGCCGATCAGTACCCGTCCGCCAGGCCAGCGGGATCAGTAGCACAGGTACGAACAGCAGTCCCTCTTCGCGCGTAAGGGCCGCGAGCCCCACAAGTACCCCGAGAAGGAGTGCGCGGAGTCGCGTTGGCCGCTTGCAGAAGTCGAACGCCGCGAGGAGCAGTAAGCCGATGAGAGCACCGAACAACGTTTCGCCAGAAAGGAAGCCGTCCAGCACGATGAATCGCGGATATACAGCGGCGAGTGCAGCGGCTACAAGACCAACGCGCCAGCCACCGATACGGCGTCCGAGCAGCCCGACCAGCGCTACCACGACGCCGCCACAGGCACACCCGACAACCACGTGCAGGTCCAGGGCGAAGCCGCCGAACATTCCAACTCCGCTTCCAGGCGCCGTGAACAGGGAGAACAAAGCCAGCACCGCCGGCCACAGCGGCGGATGGAGCGCCGTGGGTACTAGGTGGCCGGTGAATAGCAGGGTCTCCGGAGCGGAATATCCGTTCCCTTGCGCGATTAGGTTCGAGGTGTAGTAGTAGAAGGCATCATCGCCGGTTGCCGGCAGAGGCGGCGAGAGCGTGAACGCGTACAGCACGCGCAACAGCAATCCGACCAGACCGAGAGCGGCAAGCCACACGGCGAACGTCTCCTCGCGCGGTCTCAATCTGCCCCACAGGCGATCCCAATGAGCCATCCGCGCGTAGTCTCGCACGGCAGCGTGGGCGGAGGTTATCCGGGATCTCGTAGAACTGTGAATGGCGGTCCTACCCCCTACCGCTACAGGGGCCACCATATACCCACGCCGTGGGCACCGTTCGAACTACCTCGGGCGACCACGCAGGCGGAACGACTACCTTCCGGAACAGCACCTTGATCACCAGCGGCCAACCTGTGGAGCGCCGGATGCGTGGGAACACGCACGTCCGGTGCGGAGGGCGGAGGGCGGAGGGCGGAGGCGAGCAGACCACCGCGCGCGAGCGCGGCAGGGCGGCTCGCCTCCGACCCTACATCGAGATCGTCCGCTACACGCAGCGCAACGTGAAACGCTGACAGCACGGCGACATGCGCAAGCGCTGGACCGCCGGCGGCATCCTCCAAGCCGAGCAGCAGTTCCGCCGGATCATCGGCTACCGCGACCCCGCCAAGCTCGTCATCGCGATCGAACGCCACGTCCTCCTCATTGCCAACAACAACCGCGACTGTCAGGCGACTCGCGAGCCCGTTACCGTCTGACCATCAACCGGTAAGGATCGCCGCCGAAGTTCCACGACGATCCCGACATCCTCCGAGGGCGTCATCATGCGCCCACCTGTTCCGAGACCCTCACTTGCACGAGGAGACCTCCTTCCTTTTGGTTATCGAAGGATGAAGCTCCAATTCGTTCATGCCTACAGAGTTCGTCAGGACACCCTGAGACACCCGACCCATGCCACAGGCTATACCGACCAAGTGGTGGGTATAGGATCAGCATACAGAGCGGTCGTCGATCAGCCTGGAGAGCGGTCCTCGAGCGATGAGGGGCTGGGACTGGGCGAAAAACCTGTGGGATCAGTTGCGTGGCCGCTGGCGGACTCAACGAGCCAGATCGGAGAGATGAACGATGGAAGAACGGCGCGGAGCGGTAGAGCCCGAGGCGGAGCGCTTGCGGATGCATGACCAAGAAGCGGGACTGCCCGCGGAGGACGACTTGCTCTTGTCGGAGCCGCACGCGGACGAGACCGACCGGAAGTCGACGCTCAGCGGCGAGGAGATGGCAGCGGAGCCCGGGCCACGGAACCCTTGGCGACAGTTACCGTGGATCGGATGGACGCTCGTGGCGGTGGTGGCGGTGTCCGCTGTACTGATCTTTGCGGAGCTGTTTCGAATCTCCTCCGAGTTGAACAGAGCAACATGCGTGGCACGCGCTCAGGCTGCTTACGCTGCCGGCACCGGCACCGGCGCCACGCCACAGGGCGCGGCACTTGCGCGCCTGTCGCTAAACCTGGCACTGAACAGGTGCGGCCGCTGATAGCAGGTGACCGGTCGCTCTCGGTAGCACAGACTAGATTCAAAGCGCTGGGACGGTCGGTCAGGCAGGAGGTTCGTCGAAATCGGCTCGTCTACGGGGCTATGGGGCTCGCGATTGCCATCGTCTGGGTCTACATCGCGCTGCGCTCGGTTGACCTCGCCTTCACGTCGGATGAATCCATCAGCTATGGCTATCTTCACGGCCACCCCGTCCCTCTTACCGCTAACAATCAGTGGCTCAATACTCTCCTCATGCGGGTTAGTCAAGCGTTGTTTGGGCAGGCCGAATGGGCGCTGCGATTGCCAAACGTGTTGTCGTTCGCTATCTACAGCGCGGCGTGCGTTGCCCTGGTCAGCCAGCTCCGGGCAACGGCCGCCAAGGCGGTGTGCTTCGCCGGTCTCATGGCTAACCCGTTCTTGCTCGAATTCTTCGGGCTCGCGCGCGGCTACGGGCTAAGCCTCGCGTTTTCGGCGGCGGCGCTCGCTGCGCTCCTCGTCGCTCAGCGGCCTCGCTCCGCCGCCCGCGAGATCATTCGGCTCGCAGTTATCGGTGCAACGGGGGCGCTCGCGTTCTATAGCAATTTCAGCGTTCTGAACTTCGTACTTGCGCTGGTCGCAACTGCGCTCGTCAACGTCGTCGTGACGATCGCGCGAGGCGAACTCTCGCTCGGTGCCCGCGACCGGGCTATTTACGCCGGTATTCTGTGCACGATCGTCGCCGTCATGCTGCCCGGCTTGATCCAGGTCACGAGGCTGCAGCGAGCTGGTGCGCTCTACTACGGCGGCCACGTTGGATTCGTGCACGACACGATCGGAACGCTCATTCAGACTTGGGGATACGTCTACAGCTACGCGGTTCCGCTCAGGCCGTGGGCCCTCGATCTCGCTTGGCCTGTCGCCGGCCTCGCAACTTTGGCTGGCGCTTGGGCAGCGGTCCAGACACGGAGAACCAGACAGTGGGATGGCTGGCAATTAGCCTCGCTTGTCTTGGGCATCTCCGTGGCGATGGTGCCTATTGAGCGACTCATCGTCGGGAGCCTTTATCCACTCGATCGCGGCGCGTTAACTTATGTCATCGGCTTCTCCGCTTTGCTTGGCTTCGCGGTGGACGCCATCAGCGATCAGCTTGAGCAACTAACGGCTCGGCTGGCGCTCGTCGGTCTCACCTGTGTAGTCGTGGCTCTCGCCAGCGCAAACGTACTCCGTGTGGCGAACACCACAAGCGCCCTGACTTGGTCGTTCGATGCGTCCGCGCGCGACGCGATCGACCAGGTCGTTGCAATCGAACGCAACGTCCGGCTGCAACGACCTTTGCGACTCGTCACGGAATTCCCGCGCGAGATCGCGCTCGATGACTACTACCGACGGCGACTGCGCCTAAGCTGGCTCCAGATCGTGACTCGTTTGGCACCCGGCGCGACATTCTCAACACCGGGTGGCGATCTCTACGATGTCGCCCCCGCGCGCGCCCTGCAGGTTGCGCCAGGAACCGTCCTCCTCTCGACTCTTCCCGAGGACGGCACCCAGATTCGCGCCGCACCTGGTTTTATCCGCCATGTCTTGTGAGTCCGATGTTGGTGGTTGCCATGACTATCCCACATCGTCCTGAACTTCAAGTGCTCCGGGAGTTGTGCAACCGTCGTGTTGCTCCCACTTGCGCGCCCATCAATCAAGTCGGTGGCAGCGAACGCAGCTCTCCGGCCAGGATGCTCAACAGCCGCCCGAGCGACGTGGCGTCAAAGTCACGGGCCTCCGACCGCATCGTGAGCACCGTCCGGTCATCAACTGTGGCCGCGCCGAGCGCCACGGCGCGGTGACCATGAGTGACGGGGTAGAACGACAGAGCGTCGAGTTCAGGCGGCCCATTGACGACGCCGAGGTTCGAGACCAGGAGAGTCGAGCCGAGGCGTCGTGACAACAGCCCCGAGGCGAGCCGGCCGATGCCGGCCAGATTGTGCTGCGCCGGCCCCACCGGAAGTGGATGCGCAGCGCGCACCATCGCCGCGATCTGCTGATCGTCGCCGCTGCGGGCGCGGATTCGCATCCAGGCGGCGCGATGCTCCAGGGTCGGCTCCGCGCCGGAGCGTTGCGAGGCCCCGATCGCGACGGTGATTCGCCGCGCGGACGCCCCATGATCTCCGTTCCAGCGAGCGACTCCGCGCACGGCGGCGGCGGTCAGTCCCGACGCCCCGCCGCCAAACGGCCGCACGGGGCACTCGGCCAGAGAGTCTCCGACCGCCGTGCCGGCTGGTTGACCGGCGATCCGCGTCGGCGGCCAGAACAGCGCTTCGATCACACGACGGGCCGCGAATACCACAAACTGCTCGGGGTTCGATCCGTCGACCGTGACACCACGCGCGTTCGTTCTCACGGGTCTGCCGAGAACGAGGGCGAGCAGCGCGATGAGGCCGAGCCCGTCAACGGCGCCGTGATGGCCGGCCAGCAGAACGCCGGGCTCCGGTCGGTCGACGAGGGCCACTCTCAGGGCGGAATCGCCGAACGCGTACGGTTGCTCGGCGAACGCATGCAGCGTCGACTCGAGCTCGCTCGGAGCGATGCTCACCGGCACCGGTACGGGACCCAGTGCGGGTCGCTCAGCGAGCTCCGCGGCAAGCCGCGCGGCCGCTTGCACCCGGTCCACGGGACTGGTGAGCCGCGCGTGCAGGGTGATGCTCCAGCGCTGATCAGGATGGCCGAGGAGCGACAACGACTCCTGGGCTCGATGCACGGCGTCGGCGTGAGATGCTGGGAGGCTGACCGGAATGGACTCAGTCACCGGCGTCGGATGGTGAGATCGGAGTCGAGGTCCCACATGGCATCACGCCCCTCGCGAGCCCGTTGGTGCGCGACGGCCACTTCGCCAGGCGTCGAGAGCCGGCATCGGAATCGCCGCATCGCTCTCGCGTCCAGCAAGCCAGCCGCCATCAGACAGCACAGCGCGCCGGCGGCGAGCCAGTGAGAAAGGATCTGATGGACGGAATAGTCGAAGGAGAATCCGCCGAAGTTGTGGGCAGGGCGGGCGATGTAGAGAACAGGGATCACAGCGATCGCCAGCGCGGCCAGGCGGATCAATCGCCGAGGGCTCACGCCCGCTCGGAGGATGTAGACGATCAGTGGCGCCGCCACCATGCCGAACCGTACGGCGAAAAGCAGGCCCGTGAGCGCGCCGGCGCCTGCGCCGATGGCGAGAGCCGAGCGCCACCGGACGATGCGCTCGGATTGTGGGCGCTCTGCCACGACAGCCCACCGTACCTGGAGCGCGGGGGGCATTCCTCGGTCTCTCTCGTGCCGCGGTGCCTGGCGACGCCGGATGACGGCTGGCGCAAGCCCAAGCGCGGCAATGAGGAGAACCAAGCAGGCGACGGCCGAGATGGCGTACATGAGGTTGGCCGTGCTTTGGGGGGTGAACGTCATCCTCGCCAACACGCAATCGGAACCAATCATCCATCCGTTGGCGTATCCGTCGATCGGGGTCGGCGCTCCGAGCGCGTACTCGTGGCCGGCGGAGTTGCGGCACCAGGCCCGCCACCCCTTGGAATACCCCTGCCCGAGCACGAGCCAACTCGGGCCGCTCACCCCCGGACGGACGGCGCGCTGCCAGCCCTGTCCCCCGATACCCGAGGATCCGATGCGTTTCGGGAGTGGTGTGGGCAACGGCGCCGGAGCGGGCGAATTCAGTGCCAGGTGGTCCGGAGCCATGACCGGCCCAGCGGCGCTGACGATCGCGTTGGGCCCGGCACTCAGGGGCAGCGCACGAGACGTGCCACACGCGCGCACCGGCAACGCGTCCCCCCGGTCGAGCTGAGACACCGGCCCGTACACCTGGAGGCGAACGGACGCGGACGCGGACGCGATCGTGAGCGCGCCGCAGGGCGTTGCGAACGTTCCGGTGCGGCGGGGCGCAGGTGGATTGAGGCCAGGCACGCTGATCTCGCCGATGGCGACCGCGTCGAGGAAGCGGCTGAACTCGAACTGACCCAGCGGAAAGCGCACCGATAGGACTTGCAGGCGCAGCGTCCGCGTGCGGATCGGGTGCGGAAGTGTTACGTCTCCCGCGGCGCTGACGGCGAGATCCTGGTCTTGCGCTCCTGGGGCGGACACGCGCACCAGGGCAGGGAACTCGTAATCGGCGGGACCGCGCGAGAGGTGCAGACGTCGCACCATCATCGCGTTCGGTGCCGACCACTGAATCCAGGGGAACTCATAGCGGCTCAGGAACGGGGCCACCCACGCGGTGAGCGGGTCCTGGTCAAAGGCTGAGGAGGCGCGACGCAGCGGAACGCCCTCGAACCGATTCGACGACGAGAACGTCCACCCCGAGGGGAGGCCAACGAGCCGATCAAGCGACTGGTCGGGTGCCGACGACGTCACGCTGGCCCAGCCGCTGATCCCGAACGCCCGCGCGACCGGGAGGGTCACGATGCGTTTGATGCCCGACTCGGCGTCGGTCTCATGCAGGGCGGAGAGCGCCTGGAGATCGCCGGGAAGCGGCCGTTCGCGGTAGGGGAAATCTGCCGTCGTGCGAGCGAGCAGGACGGTGAGCGTGTTGTGCCTGAGGTCAAGGCCACGGGTCACGGTCGCCAGGATTGTCGGGAGGCGCAATGCTTGACTGGCCCTGACTCCCGGGATGCGGAGCTCGGAAATCCCGCCCGCGGTGCCGAGCCCAATCACTCCGGTGATCCTGACGCGCAGCGTACGAAGAGGCGCCGCGCCGATCGGGACCTTGTTCCAACCCGCCGACAGCCGCACGAGCCGCTCCGGTCCGCCGTTGACCGACAGAGCGACCTCGGTGGTGTCGCCCAGCTGTTCACGGAGTGGATAGATGTCGATCGATGCGACCGGATGCGGGGAGGCCAGCCGCAGCTCGAGATAGCGCTTCGAGAGTGGCGCCTGCGCGTCGGCCAGCCACGCGGTGCTGAGCTGGCCGTCGAGCGCGGCGTACGGGCCGTTCTCGGGGAGGAATACGGCGCTTGGATGGAGGCCGGGCGTGCGAAGGTATACGAGCCCGCTGTAGCTGGCTACGGTGCGCGAGGCAGGGTCGCGCTGGGGGAAGAGGTCGTACGTGGGCGTGTCGGGCGCGATCGGATCGCCGGGCCCGAGCGTTGGGCCGACGTTCGTCCTCAGCGACGTTGGACCGACGATCCTCAGGCGGTTGCTGTCGGTAAAGACCAGGCGAGCGCCGACCGTGACGAGCCGGTCGGTCTCCCTTCGACCGAGATCAGCGGCATAGACGATCGCCAGGTTCGGATTCAGTTCCCGCTCGGCCGCGAGCTCGGCAATGCCGTTTCCGTCACCATCGAGAATCGTCGTATGCGCGATGGGTGCCGCGCGCACGATTCCGGGAGCGCCGCTCCCCACGGCATAGCGGCGAACGTCCGGCAGGACTACCGCTGGGCCGCTGCGCCCAGCGGGCGGTGCGAAACCGCGCGGGCGGCCGTAGGACTGCACGGGATGGGCGAACTCGGGTTGATCGCGAAGCGCCGTGGCGACGCGCGCCGGATCGAGAGCTCCGTCGTAGGGCAAATTGCCGTCCGTCGGTACGAGGACGGATCTGACGCCCAGCAGACCGAGCAGCGGGTTGAGTTGCCCCGGGACGAGGCGGTCCTGCTGCACAAGGTCGTCGATCGACGTCAGCAGCTGACTCGCCCGCGGATCCGCGTATCTCGTCGTCTCGCGCACGAGGACCGACCTACTTGTCAGGCTCGGCGCGATCGAATCGGTGGTGCCTCCCCAGCGGTACCAGCCGAACAGCTCTCCGGGGAGAATCATGATCCGCTGGTTGGCATTCGTCGCCTTCGCGGCATCGGTGATTGCGGCGCGCCAGTACTTCGGGACCGAGCCGTACACGGTGTTGGCATCGACGGCGGTTCCTGTGAAGAGGGGGAGCGCCCACAGCACGGGAAACACGAGGAGTCCCACGGGCGCCCAGACCGGCACCGTGAGCCGTCGTATCCGCAGCCTGTTGGGGGGCCGCGCCGCGCTGGCGATGGCGTTGGCCGCCATGCCTCCCAGGCTGGCCAACGGCAGTGCAAGCAGCGGCGCCGCCTTCCACGTCGTTCGGAGGCTCTGCAGCGCTCCGACGTGAAAATACGCCGTCGCGAGGATCCTGTTCATCGGGCTTCCAGGCGGGAAGCCAAGCGACATGATGATCAACGTGCCCATGGCCAAGACCACGAAGAACGGGGCATAGATCCAGTGACGGGTGCGCAGGAGGCCGGCAAACGCAATCAGCGGAACCGCGAACGTCGCCGCGATCACCAGCGGATTGAACAGGTACACCCCCGCGGCCCCGACAACCGGATGGAAGGGTCCCTGCCCGATGCCGAAGTAGACCAGCCAGTATCCGAGCAGGCGGAGCGACTCCGAGAGGCTCGGCGTTGCGAAGATCGCGAACGGCTGTTCGGTGAACTTGAGGAAGTCAGCGCCATATCGCGTCTGGAGAAGAACGGGCACGACCCACCACAGCGACGCAACAACAACGCAGACGACCGCCCGCAGCGAAAACCTGAAAGCGTTTGACCAGGTAGCCGAGCCGAGAACGACGACCTCATAGAGCACGAGCCCGATCGGGGCGATCGCGATCCAGAACAACAGTGCGGCGTTCACACCGCCGCCACTGAGGGCGAACACGAGACCGATGGCCGCCGGCGCTCGCCACGACCATGCGTTCCGGAGGCCACGATGGGTGAAGAGCAGCAGCCAGGGCAACGCTGCATAGGCGAGGAGCACGACCGTCGCCCGCCCGATCGCGACGACCACGTACGGATTGGCCACGAATAACAAGCCGGCGGCGAAGTGCGTCAGGCCAGCCCGTTGATCCAGCAACGTCTCGAGCAGCCGTACTGTCCCCCAGGCTGCGAGCGCCAGCAGGGAGCCGAGCCAAATTCGTTCTGCGATCCAGGTTGGCATGCCGATCGCGTGGGCGAACGCATACCAGGGGGCCATCGGCGCCAGGTACCCAACGAACTGGCCGCTCTGGACGTGCCCCAGGTCCTCGGTCGAGGACCACACCGAGGCGACCGAGTGGAGAAAGTGGACGGGATCGACCGAGAGTTCGATCCGCGTGTCGGTGAACGTACGCCCCGGTCGCTGGAGGAAGGCGAGGACGTAGCAGAGCACGGAAAGCGATGCCACGACGAGGCGATAAGGCTCGCCGGACACCCGACGCGAGCGAGTCGGCGCAGGCATGAAGGCGCGAAGGTTACGGTGCCGCGATGCGGCGCCGCGCTTCCTCCTGCTTTCCGGTAGTTCCGTGTCCGCCGTACGCTGCGCAGCTCTTACGGCGTGGCGAGCGCGCCGATGACCTCCCGCCACCACGCCTGCTCGGCCTCCTCGACGGCGTGGTGCAGCCGGCGCCGGGCGGCGTCCTGAAGCTGCGATGCGGAGCCGATGGCGACGATCGGTCCGGTGTAGGCGTAGCGGCCGTCGGCGAGGGAGACGAGGGCACCTGGGCAGTCGCGCCGGGTGCGCAGCTGATCGATCACCTCGATCCCGGCGACGCTGAGAGGGTGGCCGGCGGCGCCGTCCTCGCTGCGCCACGGGCGGCTGCTGAAGATCGGCGCCGTCGCCCGAGGAACCGGGCGACGGTGGCTGATCGCCCCGACAGGACCGTCGCGCCAGCGTTCGAGCAGCTTCCGGGATTCCACCGCCGCCTCCTGGCGCACGAGGATGTGGAGCCGGTCGCCGGCGTCGATCCGGGTCGATCCGCGCGGAGGAACCGCCTGATCCCCGCGGATGATCAGATTGAGTAGCGCATCGCGGGGCAGTCCGAGCTCTCGCACGCGGTGGCCGACGACGGCATCGCCGTCGTGCACGAGGAACTCCACCACCTCGGCCCCCAGCCGCCGGATTGCCCCGGGCTCGATCAGCGGTGCCGGCAGCGCCGATTCGCTCGTCGTCACCCCGAGCCGCCGGGCCAGCGACTGGAAGGTTGTCCCCTGGAGCACCGTGGAGACGAGCACCACGAAGAACACGACGTTGAAGAACTCGCGACTGTGCGCGACCCCGCTGATCACCGGAAAGGTGGCGAGCACGACGGGCACTGCGCCCCGCAGGCCGGCCCACCCGAGCACCACCCGCTCGGCGACGCTGAAGTGGGAGAAGACGGTTGCCAGCGCGACCGCAACCGGCCGGGCAACGAGGGCCATGATCGCCGCGAGCAGGGTGGCCTTGCCGGCGACGGAGCCGAGCTCAGCGGGGAACACGAGCAGACCGAGAACCAGGAACAGGGTCAGCTGGGCCACCCAGGCCAGACCGTCGTGGAACGTCGCGATCGTCCGCTGCGCGGGTGAGGGCGTGCTCCCGATCGCCAGCCCGACGACGTAGACGGCGAGGAAGCCTGACCCGCCCGGGACCGCGGCGACGCCGTAGGCCAGTGAGGCGGCGGCGATCGACGCGACCGGGTACAGCCCGGCGGTGGGCAGGCGCAGGTGGCGGAGCGCGGCCACCGCCCCCGCGGCGACGACGCACCCCGCCGCCAGCCCGATCCCGAGCTGACGGACGAACAGCAGGGCGAAGTCGAGGACCCCATAGTGGGGCTCGGTGGCCCAGGCCATGAATCCGAGCACGAGCAGCACGGCGACGGGATCGTTGAGGCCAGCCTCGCCCTCGAGCGCGCGGGCTAGCCGCCGGCGAAGGGTCGAGCCGCGCAGGACCGCGAACACCGCCGCACCATCGGTGGAGGCGAGGATCGAGCCGAGCAGCAGGCCGTCGACGAGGCCCCGGCCGAACAACCAGGCCGCGGCCAGGCCGGTGACGAACGCTGTCACGATGGTGCCGATGAACGCCAGGCTGATCGCCTCGCCGATCACCGGCCGGATCTCGCCCCAGCCGGCCGCGATCCCACCCTCGAACAGGATCAGTGACAAGGCCACGATGCCAACGGTGCGGGCCAGCCGGTAGTCGGCGAAGGTGATCCAGCCGAGCCCATCGGACCCGATGGCCATCCCCAGACCGAGCACGAGCACGAGGCCGGGAACGCGCAGGCGGCCGGCGAGCATCGAGACGGCGATCCCCGCAGCCAGCAGGGCGCCGACCACCAGCAGCATCAGCCCGTCGCTCACGCCCGACAGTCTCTCGCACGGACGCCCGGCCCCAACGCCGCTCGGAAGACTGGACCGCCGGGCGTTGCTCGCCGCCCACGCTTCTTGACGGAACTGCGCCGCGCTGACTGAAATCGCCCCCGGATCGGTCCGCGTGGGGGACAGGCGGGGTCGCGGCCCTCGGTAGTTCGCGGCGCTCCGGCCACGGGCTTTCTGCGGATGTGTGTGCGGAGCGGCGGCGCGAGGCTTGACCGTGCGCCCCTCGCGTGCCGCGCGCAGAACCGAAATCGAGATGAGCCCGTTGAACGTCACGCTGTCACCGACGATCTCTCCCTATCCCGTCCACGTCGAAGGGCGCCTCGACTCACCGTCTCGGGGTTTGTGGCTGATCAAGTGGCTGCTGGCCCTCCCCCACTTCATCGTGCTCGCGCTGCTGTGGATGGTCCTGGTCTTCAGTGCCATCTTCGCCTTCGGGGTGATGCTGTTCGGCGGCCGCTATCCGCGCCGGTTGTTCGACCTCAACCTCGGGGTCATGCGCTGGTCGTGGCGAGTCTCGTTCTACGCCTACGGCGCCAACGGAACCGATCGCTACCCACCGTTCACACTCGCTGACGTGCCCGACTATCCGGCTCGGCTTGAGGCTCCCTATCCCGAGCAGCAGCGGCACGGGGTACGGCTGCTCGGCTGGTGGCTGGCCGGGATTCCGCAGTACATCATCGCCGGGGTGTTCATGGGTGGTGGCGGTGTCGCGGGCTGGAGCCGCTGGAGCCGGACGTGGGGCGGGTTCACCTCGTTCGGGCTGATCGGGCTGATGGTTATCGTCGCCGGCCTTGTGCTGCTCGTCCGCGGCGGATATGGAGCGGTCGTGCTCGATCAGACGCAGCGCGACGCGAGCGGCTACCTCATGACCTCGCCGGCCCGTTACGCGACAAGCACCTATGCATTGGTGTCAGCGAGCTACCGCGGCGGCACGGCCAACCAGTCGTTCGTGGCCCGTAACCTGCTCGGCACGGTTCGCATCCGCGCGAGCAGCCGGCGCCCGATATTCGTCGGAATTGGCCCGGCCGGCGCCGTCGAGCGATACCTTGCCAGAGTCGCCTATGCCGAACACACTGGCTTCGACACCCGCGGTGAGGACTTCACGGTGCACTCCGGGAGCGCGCCGGGTACACCGCCCGCGACGCAGAGCTTCTGGGCCGCCCGGGCCTCAGGCGGTGGACCGCTGAGGATCGACTGGGTTCCGCGTGGTGGCAGCTGGCGCGTGGTTGTGATGAACACCGGCGGCGGCGTGTATCTGCTGCTTCGCTCCGGGGCGTGAGCGCGACGTGAGCGCGACGCTGGCCGCGGGCGACACGGCCGGGCTCAGCGAGGAGGAGGCGGCACGCCGGCTCGCACGATCACCCTCGCGTCGGGAGAGCCGCTCGAGCCGCTCCTACGCGAGCATCGTTAGGGCCAACGTTTTCACGGTGTTCAACCTGATCCTGGCCACCTTCGGCGGGGTCACGCTGGTGTTCGGAGATCCGCGGGACGCCCTGTTCCTTGGCGTGATCGTCGCCAACTCCACCATCGGCATCACTCAGGAGGTCCGCGCCAAGCGCGCACTGGACCGCCTGTCCTTGCTGGTCGCGCCGAGGGCCAACGTCCGTCGCGACGGCGCCGTCCACGCGGTGCCACTCGAGCAGGTGGTGATCGACGATCTCGTCCTGCTGGCTCCCGGAGACCAGTTGATCGCTGACGGCGTGCTGCTGACTGCCAACGATCTGCGGCTCGACGAGTCGGTCCTGACCGGCGAGTCCGCGCCCGCCCGGCGGCTGCCGGGAGAGGACGTCCAGTCGGGGGCGTTCGTGGTCGAGGGCAGCGGCAGTTACCGGGTGACCGCGATCGGGGCCGACAGCTTCGCCGCCCGCGTCACCGGCGAGGCCCGCAGCTTTCGCCACCCTCGCTCGCCGCTGGAACGGGCCATCAACCGTCTCCTCTACGCGCTCGTCGTGCTGGTCGTGGGGCTGGGAGCGGTGCTCGGCTACTCGCTGTATCACCGTCACGTGCCGCGGCACACGGCGGTGGCCACATCGGCGGCGGGCGTCGTCACGCTGATTCCCGAGGGATTGATGGTGCTGGTCAGCCTCACCTACGCAGCGGCCGCGGTACGCATGGCCCGTCGCGGCGTGCTGGCCCAGCAGCTCAACGCGATCGAGTCGCTGGCGTCCGTCGACACCATCTGCGTGGACAAGACCGGGACCCTGACGGAGTCCGCCCTGCGCGTGGTGGAGATCCGGCCGGCGCCGGGAGTTTCTGAGGCCACCGTGACGGAGGCGCTGGCCGCGATCGCCGTGGCGGCGTCGGTGCGCAACATCACCCTGGAGGCGATCGCCCAGGCCTACCCGTCGGACCCCGCGACGCCGTTAGCCGAGATTCCGTTCTCCAGCCGCCGCCGCTTCAGCGCGGTGACGCTCGAGTCGGGGACCGTCTACCTCGGCGCGCCCGACCGCGTCGCGGCCGGTGAGCTCGCGGCGCTCGCTCGCGAGCCCCAGAGCCAGGGGCGACGGGTGCTCGCCGTGGCGCGGACCGCGCAGCCGCCGCCCGCCGAGGCGCCGGATGACCCGCCGGCGGATCTCGAGCCGCTCGGCGTCGTCGTCCTCGCCGAGGAGCTCCGCCCGGGCGTGCGGGACACGATCGCCTTCCTGCAGGAGCAGAACGTCGAAGTCAAGGTCCTCTCCGGCGACTCGCCGCAGACGGTGGCGGCGATCTCCCGCGACGTGGGGATCCCGGTGGAGCGCAGCCAGGAGGGGTCGAGCATCCCCGAGGAGCCGCAGGCGCGCCGCGAGTTCGCGCTCTCGACCACCGTGGTCGGGCGCATCTCGCCCGAGGGCAAGCAGGCGATCGTGCGGGCGCTGGCCGAGGCCGGTCGCTATGTGGCGATGGTCGGCGACGGCGTCAACGACGTCCCCGCGCTTAAGGCCTCGCGCCTGGCCATCGCCCAGGGCAGCGGCACGCAGATGGCCCGCAGCGTGTCCGACCTGGTGCTTATCTCCGGCGACTTCGCCACGGTGCCGCCGCTCGTGGCCGAGGGCCGGCGGGCGCTGCGCAACCTACAGCGGGTGACCAAGCTCTACGTCACCAAGTCGGCCTTTGCCGCGTTTCTGATCCTGACCATCGGCACGAGCTCCGACGCGTACCCGCTGCTTCCCCGGCACCTGTCGCTGGCGGCCAGCCTCACCATCGGAATCCCCACGTTCTTCCTCGCGCTGGCGCCGAGCAGCGGGCCGTGGCGCCCGCAGCGCTTCGTGCGCGGCGTGGCCGCGTTCGCGGTCCCGGCCGGAACGGTGATCGGGACCGGCGTCGTGGCCGGGTACCTGTTCGCGATCCATGACCTCGACCTGTCGGTCCCCCAGGCCCGGACGGTGGCGCTGACCACGCTGGTGGCCTGCGGCCTGTACCTGGTCATGGCCCTCGAGGCGGGTGGGTCGCGCCGCCGCTCGGCCCTGGTCGCCGGCATGTGTGCCCTCATGGCCGGGCTGTACGTCGCCGCATTCCTCATCCCAGCCGCGCGCAGCTTCTTCGTGCTGACGCCGCCCAACCCGGGCATGCTCCTCACCTCGGTGCTGGCCAGCGCCGTGTCGATCGGCGCGCTCGCGCTGTGCGGGTTCTCGCTGCGGGTCAGCCGGGACTCGGTGCTCGGTGAGCCGGCACCACGAGAACCGGACGGCGAGCGTGATTGACCACGCCCGTGGACACGCTGCCGAGCAGCACTGATTCGACCCGACCGAGCCCGCGCGCGCCGAGCACGATCGGGTCGGCCCCGATCTCGCTGGCAACGTCACAGATCACCCGCCAGGGCTTGCCGCGGAGGGTGCGACCGGTGGTCCGGAACCCGGCCGCCTGTGCCAGGCCCACCCCTTCATCGAGCTTCTCCCGGGCGAGGTCGGCGCCGATCTCGTCGAGCCCGAGCGCGCGCGAGGCGAGCTTCGACACGGTCGCGCTGAGGATTGCGCCCGGGTCATAGGGCTCCCACACCGCGACCGGCTCCCACACGACGAGAACCACGGCGCTGCGGGGGCCCAGCATCTCGCCGGCCGCGGCGATCGCCAACCGGGCATCGTCCGAGCCGTCGTAACAGAGCAGAACCGGTGCGGCCTCGGGCGCGGACGGCTGACCGGCTGTGGAGCTCACAGGCTGCGGATCCGTCCCCAGCGGTAGTAGCTGAGCGGCCCGAAGACGTTGATCAGGCAGATCAGTCGCCAGCGCAGCTTCGAGCCCTTGATCTGGCTGGCCGGCCGCCGCTGGATGTCAGCTTCGGCGGCCACCATCAGGGCCATTTCCACCGCGCCCACGAGGACGATGAACATCCGCTGAGGAGGAGAGCGCTTGCTCCACTCGGTCTTACGCGATCGGCGCACGCACAGAACTCTGCCACCGCCGGCGGAGAGAATCATCCGCGCGAGACCACCCGCCCCGCGGGGGCGTACTACTGATCAGCGCCGGCGGTCTGCAGTACGGGATCGGCGCCGGCGGTCTGCAGTAAGGCCCGGAGCTCCTATCAGCGGCTCGGAGAGCGGATGCGGGACGGGAGGGGAGGGAGGGAGGCCACGACAAAGAGAGGTCGGCACAAATACACAGTTGTGTAGGTGCGCCGTGGTAGTTCACCTCCACGCCGCTACGGCTTTGGACGGATGGCGGCCCAGCGACCCGCGGGCATGATCGAGGCATGCGCCATCGCATCGTGATCCTCGGCGGGGGCACCGGCGGCACCCTGGTGGCGAACCGCCTGCGCAGAATGTTCGGCGACACCGCGCAGATCACCGTGGTCGACCGCGATGACCGCCACCTCTACCAGCCCGGACTGCTGTTCGTGCCCTTCGGCCTGGCCGACGCCGACTCCATCGTTCGCTCCCGCAGCGAGCAGCTGCACCAGGGCATCGACTTCCGTCTCGCCGAGGTCGACCGCGTGCAGACCGAGGAAAGCACGGTGGCGCTCACCGATGGTGAGCAGCTCGGCTACGACGTCCTTGTCATCGCCACCGGCGCCGTGCTGCTGCCCGAGGAGACCGAGGGGCTGTTGGGGCCCGGCTGGGAGGAGAACGTCTTCACCTTCTACACGCTCGAGGGCGCCATCGCGCTGCGGGCCGCCCTCGAGCAGTTCACTCGCGGGCGGTTGGTGGTCAACATGATCGACCTTCCGGTCAAGTGTCCTGTCGCCCCGCTGGAGTTCTGCTTCCTCGCCGACTGGTTCCTATGCGAGCGCGGCGTCCGCGACGACGTCGAGCTGGTGTTCGCCACTCCACTCGACGGCGCGTTCACCAAGCCGATCGCCTCCTCGCGGCTGGGCAGCCTCCTGGCCGAGAGGGACATCAAGCTCGAGGCCGAGTTCGCCACCGGTGAGGTGGACGGCGACGGCGGGCGGCTGATCAGCTACGACGGCCGCGAGCTCGCCTTCGATCTGCTCGTCAGCATCCCCCTCCACGGCGGCGCGCCGTTCGTCGACCGCTCCCCCGGGCTTGGCGACGAGCTCGGCTTCATCACCACCGACCGGGGCACGCTCCAGGCGCACGCCGCACAGAACGTCTTCGCCATCGGCGACGCGACCAACCTGCCGACCTCCAAGGCGGGATCGGTCACCCATTTCGAGGGTGAGACGCTCGTCGAGAACGTCCGGCGCCTCCTCATCGGCGAGCCGCTCGAGGGCTCCTTCGACGGCCACGCCAACTGCTTTGTGGAGACCGGGTTCCACCGCGCCCTGCTGATCGACTTCAACTACGAGGTCGAGCCGCTGCCGGGCCGCTTCCCGGAGGCTCACGTGGGGCCGCTCCCGTTGCTTAAGGAATCGCGGCTTAACCACATGGCCAAGCTGGCCTTCCAGTGGATCTATTGGCACATGCTCCTGCCCGGCCACGATCTGCCCGGGATCAGCCCCCAGCTTCGGCTGGCCGGCAAAGACACACGGCTGACCTCGAATGAAGGAGGGTCGAGATGACCACGCTCACCGCCTCCGGCATGCCCGTCGAGCGGGACGTCGAGGGCTTCTTCACCGATCCGGCTCAGTGGACGCCCGAACTGGCCGCCGTGGTTGCGGAGGAGAACGGGATCGCCACGCTGACCGACCGCCACTGGCTCGTCATCAACTTCATGCGCAAGACGTATCTGGAGACCGGCTCGGCGCCGTCGATCCGCAGCCTCGGCAAGCTCAGCGGCGTTCCCGTCAAGGAGCTCTACGAGCTGTTCCCCCACGGCCCGGCCAAGCTGGCAGCCAAGATCGCGGGAATCCCCAAGCCCCGCGGCTGCATCTAGGAGGAGAGTGACATGACTGACCTCATCGATTCACCGGCCGCCGGTCCGGCCGCGGCCCCCACCGTCGTCCCGGACACCCTCAAGAAGGTGTCGATCGTCGTCTCCAAGGGCTCGCTCGAGGGGATCTACCCGGGCCTGATCATGGCCAACGGCGCCCGCATGGAGGGCATCGAGGCCAATCTGTTCTTCACCTTCTTCGGGCTCGACGCGGTCAACCGTGAGAAGTGCGAGCACGTGAAGGTGGCCACCGTGGGCAACCCGGGGCTGCACATGGCCACCTGGGCCGGCGGCATCCCCGGCGTCTCGGCCCTGGTCACCCGCAAGATGGCCGCGGAGATGGAGAAGCTCGATATCCCGCCGATCCCCGAGTTCATCGAGTTGATCGCCGATTCCGGCGCCGGGCTCTATGCCTGCAAGGCGTCGGTCGACATGTTCCACCTGAGCCAGGAGGACTTCGTCCCCCAGGTCAAGGACATCATCACCGTCGGCGAGTTCTACGCCATGGCCGGCGGCGGGCAGATTATCTTCACGTGAAGCGAAAGAAGGCGAACCGCGGCGGCCTGACGCCGCCGCGTCGCCTGATCTTTTCGCTGGCCAGTCCTTGCCGGACGTGCGTCGGTGACCTTGTCGCCGACCTTGTCCACCTACGCCGTCACCATCCGCTCGCGCTTGGATGCGACGCCGTCGAGCAGCTCGCGGAAGGACCTGGCGAACTTCTCCACGCCCTCGCGCTCGAGCACCTCGACCACGTCGTCGAGATCGACGCCGGCTTCCCGGAAGCGATCGAACGTCCGCCGCGCCTCGTCGACATCGCGCTCGAGGGTGGCCTCAACGCGGCCATGATCGGCGAAGGCATCGATCGTCTCCCGCGGCATCGTGTTGACCGTGCGAGGTCCGATCAGCTCCTCGACGTAGAGCACGTCCCGGTAGGCGGGGTTCTTCGTCGACGTCGACGCCCACAGGCACCGCTGCGGTGAGGCTCCCTCCCGCTCGAGTTCCTCCCAGTCGGGGCCGGAGAAGATCTCCTTGTAGCTCTGATAGGCGAGCTTGGCGTTGGCGATGGCGAGGGTGCCCTTGAGCTCGTCATGGCCACCGATCTCATCGAGCCGGCGGTCGGCCTCGGTGTCCACCCTGGAGACGAAGAACGAGGCGACCGACGCGACACTCCGGAGGTCCCCGCCGGACTCTTTCAGCCGTCGCAGCCCGCGCAGGTACGCATGCGCCGCCTCGCGGTGGCGCTCGAGCGAGAACAGCAGCGTGACGTTGATCGGAATCCCGTCGGCGATCGCGTCCTCGATCGCCTGTAGGCCCGGCTCGGTGCCGGGGATCTTCACGAACAGGTTCGGCCGCTTGACGGTCCGCTTGAGCCGGCGCGCCTCCTGCAGGGTGGCTGCTGGGTCATAGGCCATGTTCGGGTCGACCTCGAGCGACACCCACCCGTCGCGGGTCGAGTCGCCGCGATCGAAGACCGGCCGAAGCAGGTCGCACGCGTCGCGGATGTCGTCGATCGCGAGGGCCAGGAAGACCTCCTTGAGGTCGTCCTCGTGGGCGAGAACCTCGCGCAGCTGATCGTCGTAGGCGTTGCCCTTCGAGATCGCTCCCTGAAAGATGGTCGGATTCGATGTCACCCCGGAGATCCCAGCCTCGACGAGCTTCTCGAGACCCCCGTTGCGCACGAAGTCGCGCGCGAGGTAATCGCTCCAGATGCTCTGGCCGGCAGCGGCCAGTTCCTGCAATGGATTCGGCACGAGCGCCTCCAATCGTCGGTGGTTGTCGCCTACCCGGGTCCGCGCCACCTAACCGCGTGGGCGGGGATATCAACGATAACGGCGCCGGTCGGTAGTTTCCCCGTTCGGCGCGGCGGCCAACGCACCGATGACCCCGGCGAGGAGCAGGATCGAGCGGACGCAACGCGAACCGTCGGGGGAAGAGGCTATGCTCGTGAGGAGGGGTCCAGGAAGAGTTGGTTCTGCCGAAGTCGTTCTTAATCGTTCTCTAGCGAGGTTCTGATGCCCTGGTCAACTCTCTTCCGCGGGACTCCCCCCGCACAGCGTGAAGGCTCCACCTCAGGTGGTTCGGCAGGACCCGATGTCGAGCTCACAGGCCCGGCGCGCCGCGTCCCTGAGACGCCGACGGTCGAGGTCTGCCCCGCTCACGGCCGTCACTGCATCTGTGACCGCTGCGAAGCGCTTCGGCGCGACCGCGTGCGCGCCGCCGCCTGACCACGACAAGCGACTGCCGGCGCTTCAGCACGTCGAGGACGCAGTCGGCGCGCCCGACCCCGCCTCCGGGTCGTCAACCACCCCTGTGGCGCTGTCTCTCAGCACCGCGCCCAGGTGCACGATGTACCAGACCCCGCGCCACGAGATCATCGAGGCGATCCCGAAAGACCTCTCGGCGCCCCCGAGGCGGTACACGACGCGTGAGTGCGGCACCTCGTAATAGCCGACGCTGTTGTCGCAGACCCCCGGTGGCACCCAGTGCGCATAGTCGCGAGCCACGATGACGGTGACGAGCTGCGCCCCAGGGGGGTCGGAGCCGAGCAGTGCGTGGGCAGCGGCAAGATCGAGGCCGTAGTCGCCGACGAGCCGGTTCAGCCAGTCGCCGGCGGGGTCACCCAGAGTCTTGAGCTGAACGTAGGCTGACTCGGGGAAGAAGGCCGGAAGCGCGGGGGCGGTGCGTCCGGTCTGCACGCCGCGCCAGAACGCGGCCATTTCATGATGAAAGCCGGCGGTGTCGGCAAAGGGGAGCACCGCGGTCTGGGGCAGCTTGCCGGGGTCGGGTGGGCGCGGGTGCACGTGATGATGGACGACCGGCGTGATCGGCGCGACCGTGGTGGGGGAGCCGGTCGAGATAGAATTCGACGCGGTGCTCGGCGAGGCCGGGGCGGCGGCCGTGGAGGCGGTCGCGCCACTGGAGCTCGAGTTCGAGCCGCAGGCGGCCAGCGCCAGGGCAGCCGTGGCCGCAAGGACGGCCGCGACGGCCGACACGCCGACGCTGCGGGTGGGGCGCTCGCTCACTCCAGCATGGCGACGAGCGCCGGTTCGATCCGATCCTCGCCCCCGTTGACATCGAGCATCCGCCGCAGCAGCCCGGTGACGCGCTCGCCCAGGGCGAGCAGTCGCGCCGCCAGCGCCCCAGCGATCTTCCCGTGCGCTGCGGCAATCGCCACGTGCATGTGCCGTAGGCTAGTCCCCCCGGCGCCTCCGGCCCGGTTCGGTTCGGCTCGGAGGGGCCGTCTATCGTGGACGCCGCCCATGGCCCGCCGCGAGGACATCCGCAACATCGCCATCGTCGCCCATGTCGACCACGGCAAGACGACGCTGGTCGACGCCCTGCTGTGGCAATCGGGCGCGTTCCGCAGCAACCAGGACGTGGCCGATCGCGTGCTCGACTCCATGGATCTTGAGCGCGAGAAGGGCATCACCATCCTGGCCAAGAACACCGCCGTGCGCTATGGCGACATCAAGCTGAACATCGTCGATACGCCCGGTCACGCCGATTTCGGCGGCGAGGTCGAGCGCGGGCTGACCATGGTTGACGCCGTCCTGCTGCTCGTCGATGCCAGCGAGGGGCCTCTCCCGCAGACCCGGTTCGTCCTGCGCAAGACGCTCGAGGCCCGGCTGCCGGTGATCCTGGTCATCAACAAGGTCGACCGCCCCGACGCCCGCATCGACGAGGTGATCGACGAGGTCTATGAGCTGTTCCTCGATCTTGACGCCGACGAGGAGCAGATCGAGTTCCCGATCGTCTACGCCAACGCCAAGGCAGGCTGGGCCTCGCTCGACCAGCACCAGCCGGGAACGGACCTGAAGCCGCTGCTCGACCTCCTCGTCGAGCATGTGCCGGCCCCCGAGCACGACCCCGGTCGTCCGCTCCAAGCGCACGTGACCAACCTCGATGCCTCCCCCTACGTCGGGCGGATCGCCATCTGCCGGGTCCGGCACGGAACGATCCGCCGCGGGGAAACGATCGCCTGGGCGCGCTCGGCAGAGCCGAGCGTGGCGAGTTCGGCTGGCGCCGAACTCGCAGGCGGTCGAATTGAGATGGTCAGGGTGACCGAGCTGTACGTCACAGAGGCCCTCGACCGGGTGCAAGCCGAAGAGGCGAGCGCGGGCGAGATCATCTCCGTCGCCGGGATCCCCGAGATCACCATCGGCGACACGCTCGCCGACGCCGAGGATCCCCGGCCGCTCCCGGTGATCACCGTCGACGAGCCGTCGCTGAGCGTGACGATCGGCATCAACGACTCCCCCCTCTCCGGCGGCGACGGCGACAAGCTGACCGCCAGCCAGGTCAAGGCGCGGCTCGAGCGCGAGCTCATCGGCAACGTCTCGCTGCGCGTCAATCCGACCGAACGGCCCGAGGTATGGGAGGTGCAGGGCCGCGGCGAGCTGGCCCTGGCGATCCTCGTCGAGCTGATGCGACGCGAGGGCTTTGAGCTGACGGTCGGCAAGCCCCAGGTCGTGACCCGTGAGATCGACGGCAGGGCGCACGAGCCGGTCGAGCGGATGAGCGTCGACGTCCCCGACGAGTACGTCGGCGTCATCACCCAGATGCTCGCCCTGCGCAAGGGTCGGATGGAGCAGATGGTCAACCACGGCACAGGATGGGTGCGCATGGAGTACCTGGTCCCGGCACGCGGGCTGATCGGATTTCGCACCGAGTTCCTCACCGAGACCCGCGGCACCGGGCTGCTGCATCACGTGTTCGATCGCTGGGAGCCCTGGCATGGGGACCTGCGCACCCGGCCGACCGGCTCGCTGGTCGCGGACCGCTCGGGGACGGTGGCCGCCTTCGCGTTGTTCAACCTCCAGGAGCGCGGCACGCTGTTCGTCGAGCCGGGGGATCCGGTGTACGAGGGCATGATCATCGGCGAGAACGCCCGTCAGGATGACCTCGACGTCAACGCCTGCAAGGAGAAGCACCTGACCAACATGCGTTCCTCGACGGCCGATGAGCTCGTGCGGCTCGTGCCCAAGCACCAGCTCTCGCTCGATCAGGCGCTCGAGTTCTTGCGTGAGGACGAGTGCGTCGAGGTGACGCCGAGCGCCGTGCGCCTGCGCAAGGTGGAGCTCGACGCCACCGCCCGCCAGAAGCTCGCCCGGGCGCGCAAGCGGGTCAGCGCCTGAC
>CAVYQU010000016.1:0-169380 GCA_963770805.1 uncultured Solirubrobacterales bacterium
ACGTTGAAGGAGACTTCGGCGGCGGGTCGCGGGATCGACGCGAAGCTCTCGTGATGCCGGAGACGGGTCCCCTCGTCGATCGCTACGGTCGGATACACAACGACCTTCGCATATCGGTCACTGATCGTTGCAATCTCCGCCGCGTGTACTGCATGCCCGAAGTGGGCATGACGTTCCAACCCCGAGCAGCGCTATTGACCTTTGAAGAGATGGCGCGCGTGGCGCGCGTGGCGCGCGACCTGGGCATCACGGCGCTACGCCTGACCGGAGGCGCGCTGCTGGTGCGGCGGGACCTTCCTACGCTGATCCGGCAGTTCTCGTCTCTTGGGTTCGAAGACCTGGCACTGACGACGAACGGCATGCTGCTCTCGCCGATCGTTGAACTCTAGGTACGCCGGTCTAAAGAGAGTCAACATCAGTTGCGATTCTTTGAAATCTGAGAGGTTCACCTCCATCCGCCGTCGCGGCGTCCTCACCACCGTCCTCGGGGCGATGGACGCCGCCGAAGCGGCGGGCTAGCGCCGCTGAAGTCGAACGTCGTCATCCTGCGGGGGCAAAACGACGACGAGATCCTGGACTTCGCACAGTTCGCGCGCGACACCGGCCGAATCGTCCGATTCATCGAATTCATGCCGCTCGACGCCCAGGGGCAGTGGGACAACTCCCAGCTCGTGGCCGGCGAGACGTTCGAACAGATCTCAGCACGCTGGCCGCTGGAGGCGGTTGGCAACGAAGGTTCGGCGCCCGCCGAGCGATTCCGGTTCGTCGATGGCGGGGGCGAGATCGGACTCATCTCCAGTGTTACGCAGCCGTTCTGTGGCACGTGCAACCGACTCCGACTCACGGCCGACGGCGCGATTCGCAATTGCCTCTTCTCGGACGACGAGCATTCGCTCCGCGACCTGATGCGCGGGAGCCGACGACGCCGCAATCGAGTTTGCGCTTCGAAGCGCCGTATGGGACAAATATCCCGGCCACGCGATCAACGAGCCCGGCTTCTTGCATCCAACTCGCTCGATGTCCATGATTGGCGGATGAAGCGACGCGCCTAACGCCAACCGTGAAATAGCGTCATCGCGACTGCGCCGTCCCCCAAGTGTCGAATTAGCTCGTGGCTATTCTTTGACAATGGCAACGTACCGCGCGACGCAAGCAGCTGAATTACGGCGTCAGTGCCGACACGATACGACGTTGGGCCGAATCGGGACGTCTCCCCTCCACGATCGCCGACGACGGCCGGCGTTATTTCGACGGCGAAGACCTCGCCGAGGTCGCCATCAGCACCTCGGCGACGGCCAAGCCCAAGAGTCCTCGGGCGCAGTCCGCCCGCAATCGCTTCGTCGGCATCGTCACGAAGGTGGTGAAGGACAAGGTGGTCGCGCAGATCGAGATTCAAGCGGGCCCCCATCGCTTCGTCTCGCTCATCACCCGCGAAGCCGCCGACGAACTCGAGCTCGCCCCGGGGGTCGTGGTCGACGCCGTGATCAAGGCGACGAACGTCAGCGTGGAGATACCCGAGCGGTTCTCAGCCCGGCGAGCAACGAACGAAGGCCCGCGCGTCGCTAGCGGGTCACGTTGGCGCCGAGAGGTCGGCCGTCGGAACTCGGCCAAAGTGAAATCGCCGCGCTGACGTATTCGATCCGACAACGGGATCCGACGGCGACCGGGAGCGCGCCACTCGTGCGCGCCAAGAGTTCGACGCCGTCAGTGAGTCCCACGAAGATGTCGTAACCCGAACCCATGTCCGCGACGTCGAGCACCGTGCCCACCAACGCCTCGCCGACGTCACCGACGCCGTCATCGTCTAGCGGCGTCACGCTCATCTGATCGGGCGCGATACTCCACCACACCGCGGCACCCACCTCGCAGTCGTTGTCGGGCACGCGCACCATCGCCCCGCAGGCGTCGAGGGAGTTCGACGTCCGAAGCGTTCCGACATTCATGTTCGCGAACCCCAGCAACTTCGCCACCTCCGGGGAGGCCGGTCGAGAGATGACGGAGCGATTCGATCCAGACTGCAGCACGTGGCCGTTCGCCAAGACGATCAACTCGTCCGACAAGAACGCCGCCCTTGGGGTCCGTGCGTCACGATGACCGTAGCGAGACCGGTCTCTTGCTGAAGGCGCCGGAGCTCGCGACGAAGTTCCCAGCGCACTGGCACGTCGAGCGCCGAAAACGGTTCATCGAGCAACAGCACTTTGGGAGATGAACACAGCACTTGGGCCAGTCCGACGCGTTGACGCTGTCCCCCGGAGAGGTCGGCGGGGAGTCGCTCCTCGAGTCCGCCCAGTTGCAGGTGCTCGATCCAATACGCGCTCAGTTCGGGAGTGGCACCCGCGAAGGCCATGTGTCGGCGGACCGTCATCCGCGGGTACAGGGAGAATCCTTGGGCGACGTAGCCAACCCCTCGACGCTCGACCGGCACCGACTGCACCAACTCGTCGCCGAACCACACGGGGTCCCGGGCTCGGTCCATTCAGTCCGGCCAGACACCGTAACAACGCGGTTCTGCCCGAACCCGATGGTCCCAGGATCCCCAGGTGCGGCGACGTCGAGTCATGGGCCAACGCGAGGTGGAACGAACCCACGTGATGATCGATGTCGAAGCGTACGGGTCGCGTGGTCACCGTCGCGGGCGCCTGGGGTGCGGAGGTGCGCGAACGCCGATGGGCGGTCGCCGGGACATGAGCGCGGCTGTAGGAGTACGACGACCACGGCGACGCCGAGCGCCAGCGCCGTCGGCGCCAACGTCGTGGGTAGTCCACGTCCGCTGAACTGGTTCTCGGTGTAGATCGGGAGCGACGCCGGGTTAGGGCCAGGATCACGCCATGCCCCGTACTCGCCGAACGCGCGCAACCAGGTCAACAGCATGCCCGCCCGTATCCCGTGTCCGGCCGTCGGTACCGCGACCCGGAGGAAGCGCGACCCGTCACTGTGACCGAGCGTCGACGCGACGTCGAGCATTCCCCGATCGAGCGACGCGAAGGCCGCGCGTGACGCGACGATGAGGAACGGCGATCGAGACGAAGGACATCGCGATGATGACACCGACGTAGGACTGCGTGAGGTGCCGGCCGAAGAGCTGTCCCAGGAACGTGTACGGGCCAATCAGATAGACGAGCACGATGCCGCTCATCAGCGGAGGAAGGGCCAGCGGGATTTGGACGATCAGGCCGACGACCGTCGAGAGCGGACCCGGAGGATCGGCGCGAGGAGGTACGCGAGCGGCACTCCGAGGACGGTGACGATCGCGAGGGAGATCGTGGCCCCGCTCACGGAAATCCAGAGCGCCGGGAAGAGTCCCGGCACGTGAAATCCTCGCTGGCGATCGCGAGCTGATCTGCGTGGTTGAGGAGCCTTCGGACGTGATCTCGATCGAGCGTACCCACGAGTTCTCCGGTCGCTACCACGTGCTCGGCGGGGCGCTGTCACCGATCGACGGGATCGATCCCGAGGACCTGAAGATCGCCGAGCTCTACGACCGCGTGCGCGACGGAACCGTCCGCGAGGTGGTGATCGCCACGAATCCGACCACCACCGGCGAGGCGACGGCGCTGCACATCGCCGCCGGACTGGGGGAGCTCGAGCCCGGGGTCTCGGTCACCCGGCTGGCCAGCGGCCTGCCGGTCGGAGCCGATCTGGAGTACGCCGACGAGCTCACGCTCGGTCGCGCGCTGGCCGGTCGCCGCGCGGTCTGAGGGGACCGCGAGCAGTTACTTCAGCACCCCGTACTGGGCTTTCAGGGTCAGATCGCGCAGCAGCGCCTCATGCACCGCCGCCCGAACCGTCGATTGGGATTGGGCGGCGCTCAACACGCCCTGGTACGCGGCCTGGTGCTCCGCGGCCGGCCCCGTGATGTAGAGCAGATCGTCGCCGGCCTGCAGCGCCTGAAGGGCGACCTGCCCAGGGCTCTCGCCGGTGGGCTGGAGCGTGGCGTCGAGGTCGTCGCTCATCACCACCCCGCGGAAACCATACGTCTGGCGCAGGAGCCGCACCGCGGACGGGAGCAGTCCCGCCGGGGTCACGCCGTCAAAGGCGACGTAGCTGGCGTTGGACATGAGAATCACCGGCGCCTCCCCGGTGATGGCCGCAAACGGCACCAGGTCGCGATCCTCGAGCGCGGTGAGCGTCCCACCCACCGTCGCGGTCATCTGATCGGGGTCGGCCGACGCGCCGCCCGATCCCGGGAAGTGGCCGACCGCCGAGATCATCCCGCCGGTGCGGTAGCCGCTGACCGCGGCGGCCGTGAAGCCGGCCACCACGCGCGGATCGGTGCTGAACAGCCGTCCAGTCAGCGCACCGTCAGTCGTGTCGACGTCGGCGAGCGGGGCGAGCGTCATGTTGATGCCGAGCGCCCGCAGGCGAGTGGCGGCCTGCTGGGCCTGGGACTGGGCCAGGGCGGCGCTGCCATCGGCGCCGATCTGGGCCTCGGATTGGGGCGGAAGGTCAGGCAGCGCCGTCTGGCTGCCGCCCTCCTGAGTCGCCGCTACCAGCATCGGCTCGTGGCCGGCGGCGGCGGCACCGGCGGTGAGCGCCGAGACCAGCTGACCGACTCCCTTGTCGGTGCTGAAGTTGGTCGAGTCGAGGACGACGCCGCCCCAATCCTGGGAGCCGAGTGCGGCGGCGGCCCGGGGCGAGGTTCCGTCCACGCTGACCAGGAATAGCTGCGCCACCTGGCCGGCGAGGGGCAGCCTGGCAGCCAGCGCCGTGGCCTGCGGAGACGGGCGAAAGCCGGTCTGAGCCGACGGGCGCGGGAGCTGCGTGGGCGTGGCGGGGGCCAGTGCGGTGGCCGCCCCGGCGCCGCCAGTGGGCACGTAGCGGGGCCGGTTCCCGCCCGATCCCGCGACCAGTGCCACAACGACCACAGCGACCGCGACGGCCACCGCCCCGAGAGCCGCGAGCGGCCGGCCGCGCAGCCGCTGCCGGGGGCGGGTCGGGGGAGAGCTTGACGCGCTCACCCCGTAACCTCAGTCTTCATGGCAGCTCTCGGAACCGTGGTCATGAAGTTCGGCGGGACATCGGTCGCCGATGCCGAGCGGATCAAGCTCGCGGCGCGGCGGATCGTCGCCCAACGCGAGGCGGGGCGGCGCGTTGTCGCGGTGCTCTCGGCCCGTGGCAAGACCACCGACGAGCTGATCGCCATGGCGGAGGAGGTCTCAGCCATTCCCGACCCCCGAGAGCTGGACATGCTGCTGTCCACCGGGGAGCGGATTTCCTGCGCCCTATGCGCGATGGCCATCAATGACCTCGGGCACCGGGCCATCTCCCTGACCGGCTCACAGGCTGGAATCGTCACCGACACCTCCCACACGAAGGCAAGGATCCTGGACGTGCGCGCAAATCGTATCCAGGAGGCCCTCGATGACGATCTGATTGTCCTCGTGGCGGGCTTCCAGGGCGTGTCCACGAGCCGCGACGTGACCACGCTCGGCCGCGGTGGCTCCGACACCACCGCGGTCGCGCTCGCTGCGGCGATCAACGCCGACGTTTGCGAGATCTACACCGACGTGGCCGGAGTCTTTACCGCCGACCCCCGCATCGTCCCCGAGGCCCGCAAGCTGCCCTACGTCTCCTTCGAGGAGATGCTCGAGATGGCGGCCTCCGGAGCCAAGGTGCTCCAGCTGCGCTCAGTCGAGTACGCCCGTACCCACGGCGTCCGGATGCACTGTCGTTCGAGCTTCGAGGACAGTCCGGGTACCGTTGTCCTGGGAGAGGACGAAACCATGGAACACCCGCTCATCACCGCCGTCACCCACTCGACCGAGGAGGCCAGGATCAGCCTGCTCGGCGTGCCCGATCGCCCGGGAGCCGCGGCTGCGATCTTCAACGCGCTCGCCGACGCGGGCTGCAACGTCGACACCATCATCCAGAACGAGCCGTTGCAGGAGGGCCGGGACGCCGAGGTGTCCTTCACCGTCTCCTCGGAGGATCTCCGGGCTGCCCAGGAGGCGCTCGAGCCGGTGGCGCGGGAGCTCGGGATCGCCCGGGTCGACACTGACAGCCAGATCGGCAAGGTCTCGATCGTCGGTGCCGGCATGCGCTCCCATCCCGGCGTCGCTGCCAAGGTGTTCGACACCCTGGCCGAGGAGGAGATCAACATCGAGATGATCTCGACCTCCCCGATCAAGATCTCCTGCGTCATCCGGTCCGAAGCGGTGCCGCAGGCGGTCCGCGCGCTGCACAGCGCCTTTGAGCTCTCCGCTTCGGCGATCCAGCAGGAGCGCCCGCTCGGCCAGGAGGCGCGATGAACGTGCGTCCCCGCGTTGCCGTGGTCGGCGCCACCGGCGTCGTCGGCGGGACAATGCTCGAGCTGCTCGCCGAGCGGGAGTTCCCAGCCAGCGAGATCGTGCCCTTCGCCTCCGAGCGCTCCGCGGGCCGTGAGCTGCATGGACGGACCGTGCTGCCGCTGGCGCCCGAGACGATCGAGGGTTTCGACATCGCTCTGTTCTCAGCTGGAGGCGCCGTCGCGCGGGAATGGGGTCCGCGCTTCGCTCGCGCCGGGGCGGCCGTGATCGACAACTCCTCGGCCTTCCGCCGCGATCCCGAGGTACCGCTCGTCGTCGCTGAGGTCAACCCTCACGCCCTGGAGTGGCACCGGGGTCTGATCGCCAACCCCAACTGCTCGACCATGCAGATGGTGGTGGCGCTGGCGCCGATCCATCGCGCGGTCGGCATCGAGCGCCTCGTCGTCTCCACCTACCAGTCGGTCTCCGGCACCGGCAAGGCGGCCATCGACGAGCTCGACGGCCAGGCCGACGCCTCGCTGCGCGGGGCCGAGATGCCGCCGGCGCGCGTCTACCCGGAGCCGATCGCCTTCAACGTCATCGGCGCCGCGGGCTCGTTCGCCGAGGGAGACGACCACACCGACGAGGAGCGCAAGATGATGTTCGAGACGCGCAAGATCCTCGAGGACGAGTCGATCGGCGTCGCGGTCACCTGCGTGCGCGTGCCGGTCCGGGTCGGCCATTCGGAGTCGGTCAACGTACAGACCCGCGAGCCGCTGGCGCCCGAGGCCGCGCGCGAGCTGCTCGCGGCCGCGCCGGGCATTCTGCTCGAGGACGTCCCCACGCCGTTGCGGGCCGAGGGCCGCGACGAGGTGTTCGTCGGACGGATCCGCCGCGACGAGTCCGCCCCCCGCACGCTCAGCATGTGGATCGTCTCCGACAACCTGCGCAAGGGCGCGGCCACGAATGCGGTGCAGATCGCCGAGCTGCTGCTGAGCGCCGTCCCCGCGAGAGGTGGCGGCCGGGAGGCCGCCGAGGTTGTCTGACGAGCTCTACGAGCTGATGCGCTGCGCGCCGTCGACACGGCGCTTCACCGATCAGCCGGTGCCGCGGGACACGCTGTATCGCGTGCTCGACAGCGCGCGCTTTGCCCCCAGCGGCGGCAACCGCCAGGGGTGGCGTGTCGTCGTCGTCACCGACCCGGCCAAGCGCACCCGGATGCGCGAGCTCTACGAGCAGCCGTGGCGGGCCTACACCGAGCAGACCGGCATGCGGGCGATCCTCGACGACCCCGACCGCGCCGCCGAGCTCTCTCCGGGCCGGCTGCGGATGCTGACAGGCGCCGACGAGTTCGCCCACACGTTCGATCGCGTCCCGGTCCACCTCGTCCCCTGCGTCGTGGTCGACGCGCTGGCCATCGTCGACAGGTCGCTGCCACGCCCGAGCATCGTCGGGGGCGCGTCAATCTACCCGTTCGTTCAGAACGTCCTGCTCGGGCTGCGAGCCGAGGGACTCGGCGCCGCCTTCACGACGCTGCTGACGCCGGCCGAGTCCGAGGTCAAGCAGCTGCTCGGGATCCCCGACGACATTGCCCTGGCCGGGCACATCTCGGTCGGCTACCGGTCCGACCCTTGGCCCCGGCGCCTCGCCCGCAACCCGGTCGAGGACTTCGCCTTCGGCGAGACGTACGGCCAGCCCTGGTAGCCGGCGGCGCCTGCCGGGGCGCGTGCTGGGGGAGAGCCGGATCTGAGTCGCTCGTGCGGTCCCTGATCGACGTCCTTCTTGAGCCCGTGAGCGTTCAGTCCGGCGGCGGCGGGATCGTCGCCTTCAGCCGGCTCCGTGCCGCCTCGAGCCGGCGTGTGGCGTCCTCGCGCGAGCGGGCGCCGGAACCGGGTCCATCGCCGGCCCTCCCGGTCGACCTGGACGGTCGCGAGCGGCCGAAGAGCCGGCGCAGCGGCCCGATCAGGCGGCTGCGCCCGCGACCACCGACGTCGACCAATCGATCACCGAGGTGGGCTTGATGATGTGCTTGCTCATGCCCAGCTCCTTGGGCGAGAGGCCCAGCGCCAGCCCGACGATCTGCGGCAGGTGGAGCACCGGCATGCCGAGCTCGCGGCCGACGACCTTCGACGCGGCCGGCTGCTGCATGTCGAGGTTGAGGTGGCAGAGGGGGCAGGGGACCACGAGGCAGTCGGCCTCGGCGTCGATCGCGTCACCGAGGTGACGGCCGGCCTGGGTGAGCGAGTTCTTCTTGTTCATCGTGATGATCGGGAACCCGCAGCACTTGTAGATGCCGGCGTAGTCGATCACCGTGCCGCCCAGGGCCTCGATCACCCACTGCATGTAGCGATCGCGCTGGTGGTCCTCGTCGATGCCGAGCCTGTTGGCCGGGCGGACGATGTAGCAGCCGTAGAAGGGTCCGACCTTCAGATTGGTGAGCGGCCGCGTGACCTTGGACTTCAGCGCGTCGAGGCCGATCTCCTCGACGAGCATCCAGAGGAAGTTCTTGTTGGTCAGGCCCTTCTCGTAGCGCAGACCCTCTTCGGAGAGGCTCTGGTTGATCCGGTCGCGGTACTCGGTGTTGGCGTCGAGTCGCTCCTGGCACTCCGACTGCGCGCCCTGGCAGGTCGAGCAGATGTTCATCATCAACGCGCCATCGGTGTTCTGGGCCATGGCAAAGGTCCGCGCATTGAGCGTGTCCGCCAGTTCCTGGTTGTGCTCGGCGATCACGCCAGCGCCGCAGCAGTTGGCCCGGTCGAGCTCGATCAGCTCGATGTCGAGCAGCGGCGCGATCTTGGCCATCGATCCGTGCAGCTCAGGCGTGAAGCCACGGCTCACGCAGCCGGGCCAATAGGCGACTTTCATGAATTCTCGCTTTCGCTCGCGCCCTTCGCGGCCGGGTCCCCCGGCTCATCTTCGTATCCGGTGACGTACAGGTTCAGTTCGACGCGCTGCTCTTTGCCATCGATCTGGTCGAACAGCCGCTTGAGCTCCTTCGAGGCCTTGTGGGGATGTCCGAGGGCCGCCTTCGGAGTCATCTTTCCGCGCGACAGCGCGGTGAAGGCGGTCGGCAGCGAGCCCAGCAGCTCGGGCACGGCCCGCGGGTGGAACTTGCCGCCGTAGGAATCAGGCAGCAGATCGGCCTCGTGCAGCAGCCCGTTGCGGCGGATGTTCTTGACGAAGGCGTGCTCGTGCCGGTAGCCGTTGTTGCTGTCCTCGATGTGGTGATCGGATCCCGACTTGCGCCGCAGGCGCATGATCTGGCTCATCGGATCCACGCCCTTGGGGCAGGCATCGATGCAGTTGAAGCAGTGGGTGCAGTCGTAGATCCCGTGCGGATCCTCGGAGAGGTCCTTGAGCCGCTCGAAGTGCTCGGCGTCGCGGGGGTCGCCCACAAAGCGGTAGGCCTTGGCGGACGCCGCCGGACCGACGAACAGTGGGTCGACCTCCATCGAAAGGCAGTCGGACACGCAGGCGCCGCACTGGATGCAGGCCATCGTCTGGGTGACGTCGACCATGTTCTCGTGCGGGACGATGTATTCCCGCTCGGGCACCGGCTCCTTGTTGATAAGCCACGGGGTGACCCGCTGGATCTTCTTCCAGTGGACCGCGTCCATGTCGACGATCAGGTCGCGGATCACCGGCATGTTGCCCATCGGCTCAACCAAGATGACCGTGTTGTGCTGCTCGGAGTCCCGGTTGAAGCCGGTGCCGTGGCCCCGCTCCGCCGCCTCCCCGAGATGGGTATTGCAGGCGAGGCCCGGCTTGCCGTTCATGCGCACGCCACACGAGCCGCAGATCGCCTGCTGGCAGGAGCAGCGGATGCCGATCGAGCCGTCGGTCTCGTCGCGGACCTGGAGGATCGCGTCGAGCACCGACTGCGTCTCGGGCATCTCGACCGTGTGCTCATCCCAGTACGCCGCCTCGCCTGACTGCGGGTCAAACCGGCGAATCTTCAGCGTGTACTGGGGCATCGGCTCTAGTACGTCCTTTCCTGGGGCTGCCAGCGGGTGATCGTGACGGGTGAGTAGCTCACCTTTGGCACGTCGGCGCCGTTCATCGCGACGTCGATGTGCTTGAGCCACTCCGCGTCATTGCGCTCCGGGTAGTCGGTCCGGAACTGGGCCCCGCGTGACTCCTTGCGCTCCTGGGCGGCGACGACGATCGCCTCGGCGGCGTCCAGCATGTAGCCGAGCTCGATCGCGCCGATCACGTCCTGGTTGAAGATCGACCCGCGGTCGTCGATCGAGGTCCTGGGGGCCTCCTCCTTGAGGCGCCGGATGATCTCGAGGGCCTGGGCCAGGCCGTCGGCGTCGCGGAACACCGCCGCGTACTTGTTCATGGTCTCGCCGAGCTCGTCCTTGACCGAGGCCACGCGGCGCCCCCCAGGCTCGCGATTGATGATGGCCTGGATGCTGCGCTCGGTGTCGGCGAGCTTGGACGGCGCGGTGGTCGGCATCGGCATCTGGATCGCCTGGCGCGCGGCGTGCTCGCCCGAGCGCCGGCCGAAGATCAGCGTGTCGAGCAGCGAGTTGGCGCCGAGGCGGTTGCCGCCGTGCACCGAGACGCAGGCAACCTCGCCGGCGGCGTACAGGCCGGGGATCGTCGTCAGCCCGTCGACGTCGGTCTTCACGCCGCCCATGATGTAGTGCTGGCCAGGACGGATCCGAATCGGCTCGCGGGTGATGTCGGTGCCGGCGAAGTCCCGGCCGATGTTGACGATCTCGCGCAGCGCCTCGAGCGTCCGGCGCCGCGGGACCTTGGTCACGTCGAGCGCGACCGTCCCGTCCGGGAAGCCGCGGCCCTCGTTGATCTCCGTCTGCTCCGCGCGAGAGACGACGTCGCGGGAGGCGAGCTCGAGCTTGTTGGGCGCGTAGCGCTCCATGAAGCGCTCGCCCTCAGCGTTGAGCAGCCAGGCCCCCTCGCCGCGGGCTCCCTCGGTGATCAGCAGCCCGTTGCCCGCGAGCGTGGTCGGGTGGTACTGGATCATCTCCATGTCCATCAGTACCGCGCCGATCCGGTACGCCTGGGCGATCCCATCGCCGGTGACGATCAGCCCATTGGTGGTCGGCTTGTAGGCCTGGCCGGCACCGCCGGATGCGAGAATCGTCGCCTTGGCGTTGAAGACCTCGAGGCGACCGTCGCGGAGATTGCGGCAGACGGCGCCCACGCAACGGCCCTGGTCGTCCTGAAGGAGGTCGGTGGTGAACCACTCCTCGTAGCGGTCGACCGTGGTGCCGTGCTTCATCAACTGCTCGTAGAGCACGTGGAGGATCGCGTGGCCGGTGATGTCGGCCACGTAGTAGGTCCGGGCCGCCGAGGCGCCGCCGAAGGCGCGCGTGCCGAGATGGCCGGTCTCGTTGCGGTGGAAGGTCACGCCGCTGTGTTCGAGCCACAGGATCTCGTCCGGGGCTTCGCGACACATGACCTCGATCGCATCCTGGTCGCCGAGATAGTCCGACCCCTTGACCGTATCGAACGCATGGGACTCCCACGTGTCCTCAGGGTTGAGCGCCGCGTTGATGCCGCCGGCGGCGGCGACCGAATGCGAGCGCACCGGGTGGACCTTCGAGATGATCGCGACGGTGGCACCGGCCTCGGCGGCTGCCAGTGCGGCCCGCTGGCCAGCGAGCCCCGCACCGATGATCAATACGTCATGAGAAGGCACGAAAGCGATTCTATGGCGGAGCGATCGTGGGCGCTTTTTGGACCGCGCGGGCTAGCCGGGCGCGCCGAACGCCGACTGCATCGCCCTGCGGACCTGGTCGACGGTGACCACGCCCTGGAGCACGCCCTCGCGATCGACGGCCATCAGCGCGCCGAGCCGGCCGAGCGCCTCGGAGGAGAGCAGCTCGGTCAGCGGCCGGTCCTCGTCGATGCGCCAGTCATTCGTCTCGCCGGATTCGACCACCGAGCCGACCGTCAGCCAGCCCTCCCCACCGTCGAGGGTGGTCTGCACGCGTTCCTGGCGGGCGATCCCAAGGAAGTGCCCGCGCTCGTCGACCACCGGGAACCACGACCAGCCGTAGCGGTGAAAGTACTCGTCGAGGGCCTGGCCGACCGGCGTCGCCGCGGGGATCGCCACCGGCTGTCGATCCATGATGTCGGCCACCCGGACGCCCTCGATCCGCTCGGTCAGGGCGGTCTGCATGATCGCCCCTCGGGCCGACTGGCCGAGCAGGAAGGCCAGCAGGACCAGCCACAGACCGCCGAAGCCGCTCCCGGTGAGCATCAGCCAGATGCCTATGCCGGCCAGGATCACGGCAAAGGCCTGCCCGAGCTTGGCCGCCGAGCGGGTGCCCCGCTGCTTGTCCCCGGTCACGCGCCATACCGCCGCGCGGGCGATGCGCCCGCCATCGAGCGGGAAGGCCGGGACGAGGTTGAACACGAGCACGATCACGTTCATCAGCAGCAGCCAGCTCAGCGACAGCAGCACCGGGGTCAGCCTGATATTGCGGGTCAACCGGATCGCGTCCCAGAGCAGGCTCGGGCCGACGATGGCCAGGTCGATGCCGGCGAACAGCAGCACCATGAACAGCGTGGCCAGCGGGCCGGCCGCGGCGATCTTGAACTCCTCTCCAGGCGAGTCGGCATCGCGGGACATCTGGGTGAGGCCGCCGAACAGGAACAGCTGGATGTTGCGGACCTCGATGCCCTGCCGCCGGGCGGCGATCGCGTGGCCCAGCTCGTGCACGATCAGCGAAGCGAAGAACAGCAGTGCGCTGATCACCGTGGTCAGGTATGCGACGCCGCTCGAGCTGCCCAGCGCCGAGCGGAACGACGGCGAGAGCCATAGGATGACCAGGAACAGGGTCAGGAACCAGCCCGCGTCGACTCCGATCCGGATCCCGAACGCGTCCATCAGCTTGATCGAGCCAGATCGACGCAACATGCTGCAATGGTGTCACAGCCGCCCTCACGGGTCCGGGGCGCGCAAACGGGCCACCCACGAGGGGAGGAACTGCATGACAGACGCCATGACCGAACTACGAAACCACCTGGCTGAGATCGAGGACCTCGGATACTCGATCCGCGTTCTCGGCTGGGACCAGCAGACGATGATGCCTCCGCGCGGCGCGGGCGCCCGCGCCGATGCGCTGGCCACGCTCGAGCGGCTCAGCCACGAGCAGTTCATTTCGCCGCGCACCGGGGAGCTGCTCGACGCCGCCGAGAAGGTCGCCTCCGAGGCCGACCCCGACTCCGATGACGCCGCGCTCGTGCGTCTCACCCGCCGCCGGTGGGAGAAGTCGCGGCGAGTCCCGAGCGACCTGGCCGGCGAGCTGGCTCGCGCCGCCTCCCTCGGCCAGGAGGCCTGGATCAAGGCCCGCGAGCAGTCCCACTTCGCCTCCTTCGCCCCGCATCTGGCCCGCAATCTCGCCCTGGCCCGCCAGTACGTCGACTGCTTTCACGGCTTCGGTGGCTTCGAATGTGCTTACGACGCCCTGCTCGACGACTACGAACCCGGGATGCGAACCTCCGAGGTGGAGCGGGTGTTCGCCGAGCTCCGGCGTGAGCTCGTGCCGCTGATCGCCACGCTCTCGCAGCGGCGAGACGCGGTCGACGTCTCCTGCCTGCATGGCAGCTTCCCGATCCCCGCGCAGCGGCAGCTGGTGGCCGAGGTGGTCGGCCTGATGGGCTACGATCCCGAGGCCTGGCGGATGGACGACGCCGTCCACCCGTTCGCCACCTCGTTCGGCTCCAGCGACGTCCGCATCACCACACGCTGGGACGAGGGGTACTTCGCCTCTGGTCTCTACGGTGCCATGCACGAGTGCGGACACGGGCTCTACGAGGCCGGCGTGGCCCCAGCGCTGCAGCGGACGCCGCTCGGGCACGTCGAATCCCTGGGGATGCACGAGTCCCAGAGCCGGATGTGGGAGAACATGGTCGGGCGGGGCCGCTCGTTCTCGACCGTGCTGGCGCCGCGCGCGGCTGAGCTGTTCGGCGGGTCGCTCGACGCGCTGGAGCCCGACACGCTCTACCGGGCAGTCAACCGGATCGAGCCCTCCTTCATCCGCGTCGAGGCGGACGAGGCCACCTACGGGCTCCACATCGTGTTGCGCTTCGAGCTCGAGCAGGAGCTGATCGAAGGGCGCATCGAGGTCGACGATCTGCCCGAGGCGTGGAACGCGCGGTTCAGGGACTACGTGGGGCTCGAGGTCACCGACGACGCCGACGGCGTCCTCCAGGACGTCCACTGGTCGGCCGGCCTGATCGGCTACTTCCCCACGTACGCGCTGGGGAACCTGATCGCCGGGCAGCTGTGGGAGCGAGCTCATGATGACCTCCCGGACCTCGAGGAGCAGATCGGCCGCGGCGAGCTGACCGCCCTGCGCGAGTGGCTGCGCGAGCACGTGCATCGCCACGGGGCGAAGTTCACCACCCGCGAGCTCCTGGACAAGGTGGTTGGCGGCCCGATCGAGGTGGGCCCGTTCGTCACCTACCTGAAGGCCAAGCTCGGAGACGTGTACGGCGTGGTGCTGTAGACGCCCCTGCCCTGGCGCTGTCGACGCGCGTGGGCGGGCCGCGCCCCGCCTACAGCGAGTCCAGCGTCTCGTTGAACGTCCGGCTCGGCCGCATCGCCGCGGCCATCCGCTCAGGGTCAGGGCGGTAGTAGCCACCAATGTCGACCGGCTCGCCCTGGACCGCGGCGAGCTCCGCGACGATCTGCTGCTCGCGCTCGGCCAGCCGCTCGGCCAGCGGGGCGAAACGCTCCGCGAGCGCCGCGTCGTCGCTCTGGGCCGCGAGCTCCTGGGCCCAATACAGGGCGAGGTAGAAGTGGCTGCCGCGATTGTCGAGCTCTCCCGTCGTCCGCGACGGTGAGCGGTTCTCCTCGAGCACGCGCCCGGTCGCCCGGTCCAGCGTGGCCGCGAGCACCTTGGCCCGGGGCTTATCGTCGGTGTCGGCCAGCAGATCGAGCGACGGCGGCAGGGCGAGGAACTCCCCGAGCGAGTCCCAGCGCAGGTGGTTCTCGTTCAGGAACTGCTGTACGTGCTTGGGCGCCGAGCCGCCGGCCCCGGTCTCGAACAGGCCGCCGCCGTTCATTAGCGGGACGATCGACTGCATCTTGGCGCTGGTGCCGAGCTCGAGGATCGGGAACAGGTCGGTGAGGTAATCGCGGAGCACGTTGCCGGTGACCGAGATCGTGTCCGCGCCGGTCCGGGCGCGCGCGAGCGTGAAGCGGGCGGCGTCCGCGACGTCCATGATCTCGATCCGCAGCCCTTCGGTGTCGAGCTGCTCGAGCGCCGGACGCACCTTGCGCAGCAGCTCGATGTCATGCGCACGGGTCTCGTCGAGCCAGAACACCGCGGGCGCGCCGGTCTCGCGCGCCCGGCCGACGGCGAGGCGGACCCAGTCCTGCACGGCGGCGTCCTTGGTCTGGCACATGCGCCAGATGTCGCCATTGGAAACGGCATGCTCCAACAGCGTTTCATGGTCGTCGGTTCGTACCACTCGCACATGCCCCGGTTCCACAACCTCAAAGGTCTTGTCGTGCGAGCCATACTCCTCGGCGGCCTGGGCCATCAGCCCGACATTGGGGGTGGTACCCATCGTGGTGGGATCGAAGGCGCCGTGCTCACGGCAGTGGTCGACCGTGGCCGCATACAGCGGCGCGTAGGAGTGGTCGGGGATCACGAACTTCGTGTCCTGGAGCTCGCCCTGCGCGTTCCACATCTGGCCCGAGGTGCGGATCGCCGCCGGCATCGACGCGTCGATGATCACGTCGCTGGGGACGTGGAGGTTGGTGATGCCGCGGTCCGAGTCAACCATGGCCAGCGCGGGGCCGTCGGCGTAAGCTGCCTCGATCGTCTGCTCGATCTCGTGGCGCTGATCCTCGGGCAGCGACTCGATCGCCCGCAGCAGTGCGGCCATCCCGTCGTTGGCATTGACGCCGAGCGACCGCAGCGTCTCGCCGTGGCCCTCGAACAGCTCGGAGAAGTAGGCGCGGACGGCGTGGCCGAAGATGATCGGGTCGGAGACCTTCATCATCGTCGCCTTGAGGTGCACGGAGAACAGCACGCCCTCGGCGGCGGCGTCCTTCACCTGCTCGGCCAGGAACTCATCGAGCGCAGCACGCCGCATCACCGAGGCGTCGAGCACCTCGCGCGCCAGCACAGGGGTGGTCTCCTTGAGCACGGTGACTGAGCCGTCCTCCGCCACGTGCTCGATCCGCACCACGCCCTCGCGCTGAACGGTCACCGAGCGCTCGGTGCTGCGGAAGTCGCCGTCGCTCATCGTGGTCACATGGGAGCGTGAGTCTCGAGACCACTCACCCATCGAGTGGGGGTGGTTGCGGGCGTACTGCTTGACGGAGGACGGCGCGCGGCGGTCGGAGTTGCCCTCGCGCAGCACCGGGTTGACCGCGCTGCCCTTGACCCGGTCATAGCGGGCGCGGGCGTCGCGCTGCTCGTCGTCCTGAGGGTCCTCCGGATAGTCGGGAACCGCGTAGCCCTGCTCCTGAAGCTCGGCGATCGCCGCCTTCAGCTGAGGCACGGAGGCGCTGATGTTGGGCAGCTTGATGATGTTCGCCTCCGGCGTCTTGGCCAGCTCTCCGAGCTCGGCCAGCGCGTCGGCGATGCGCTGATCCTCGCGCAGGCGGTCGGGGAACCGAGCCAGGATCCGCCCCGTCAGCGAGATGTCGCGCAGTTCGATTTCGATGTCCGCGGCGCCAGCGTAGGCGCGGACGATCGGTAGCAGCGACTGGGTCGCCAGGGCCGGGGCCTCGTCGGTCTGCGTGTAGAGGATCTTCATGGTCCGAGCACCCTAGCGACGTAGTCGTGAGGCCGACCTCAGCTCAGCCGCGGGTATACATTCGATGCCGACATTCGACGACACCTAGGAGAAGCGATCCGTGAGTGACACCCCCGTACGAGTAGCTGTCACCGGCGCCGCCGGGCAGATCGGCTACGCCATCCTGTTCCGCATTGCCAGCGGCCAGTTGCTCGGACCCGACACCCCGGTGCACCTTTCGCTGCTGGAGATTCCCGCTGCCGTCAAGGCCGCTGAGGGCACGGCGATGGAGCTTGACGACTGCGCACTCCCGCTGCTGCGCGGGATCGACATCTCCGACGACGCCGACACCGCGTTTGACGGGGTCAACGTGGCTCTGCTGGTGGGCGCGCGCCCCCGCAGCAAGGGCATGGAGCGGGCCGACTTGCTCGAGGCCAACGGCGGCATCTTCAAGCCCCAGGGCCAGGCTCTCAACAGCCACGCCGCCTCCGACATCAAGGTGCTCGTGGTCGGCAACCCGGCCAACACGAACTCGCTTATCGCGCAGAGCAACGCCCCGGACATCCCTGCCGAGCGGTTCACCGCGATGACTCGGCTCGATCACAACCGGGCGATCGCCCAGCTCGCCGCCAAGGCCAGCGTGACGGTGTCTGAGATCAGCAACATGACGATCTGGGGCAATCACTCCGCCACTCAGTACCCGGATATCTTCCATGCCAAGGTGAACGGGCAGAACGCCGCCGAAACCGTTAACGACCAGAGCTGGCTCGAGGATGACTTCATCCCCACCGTCCAGAAGCGCGGCGCGGCCATCATCGAGGCGCGGGGCGCGTCGAGCGCCGCTTCAGCAGCCAATGCGGCGATCGACCACGTGCACGACTGGGTGCTTGGCACCCCGGCCGGCGATTGGGTATCGATGGCGATTCCATCCGACGGCTCCTACGGCGTCGAGGAAGGTGTCATCTCGAGCTTCCCGGTCACCTGCTCGGGGGGTTCCTACGAGATCGTTCAGGGCCTTGAGCTCAACCAGTTCTCGCGCGCCCGCGTCGATGCGACGGTCAACGAGCTCAAGGAGGAGCGCGACGCTGTCATGCAGCTCAACCTGATCTGACTCTGTTGTGCGCCACCCGGATAAGCGAAGCGCAACACAGCCAGTTCCCCCGCGTCCGTTCATGTGATGACCGGCGCGGGGAAAGCGAAGGTGAGCGTCTACTCGCTCGCGGCGCTCACCGGATGCCAGCCCTGGCCCTCGCGGGTGATCTGGCCGTCGTCGACGAGCTTGGGCATCACGCGGTACAGGTAGTTCGGCTCGATGTTCAGCGCCTCGGCGATCTGCGGGATGGTGATCCCGGGCTGGTTGCGCACCAGCTCGAGCGCCTGGTTGGCGCGTGTGTTGCCACCGCGACGACCGCGCGGCCGGCCGGGACGGCGCCCGGTGCGGACGCGAGCGGTGCCTGCGCCGCGGGGACGGCCGGGGCCTCGGCGCAATCCAACAAGTGCGGCGCGGGCCGCCTCGAGGCGCGACACCTCTTCCTTGAGTTCGCGCAGGCGGCTGTCGATTTCTTTCACTGTACTGTCGACGAAGTCTGCCACTGGAGTCTCCCTCCATGAAGTGGGCGATATGTGTCGGTCAACAATACAGACAGCAACCGTCCACCGGGCGTGCGCTGTCACAAGGCAAGTCGCTCGCGCGTCAGTTGCGTTCAAGCAGTGACTTCAGGCGCGCGAGTGAGTGGTTGGCCTCACGTTCCGACGCAGCACCCACGACCACCCTGCTCGCCACGCTGCCAAGCATCCCACCCGGAGGGGTGAATTCGTTGGTGTACTTGAACAGGGTGTTGTTGCCGTCCTGAGATGAGAGTTCGTAGCGAATCCGGGCTTTTGAGCGGGCCGGGCCGCGTCCGTCCCATTCAGCGACGCGCGGCGCCGTGGCCTCCGCGAGTGTCCAGTGCACGTGGAACGACACTCCGCGCATGTGCAGAGTCTGCTCCATTGTTGCCCCCTCACTGGCAGGGTTCTTCGACACCTTGCCCACCGAGCGGTGAATTGTCACCCAATCCTTCAGGCGGTTGGGATCCATGACCGTGTCCCACACCTCCTGCGGGGGAGCGTCGATCCTGATACTGGCGTGCACGGTGCTCATTGCTCAGGCACAGTAACGAGTGCTATCTCGCGGCGAGCCGCTCGACAGCTTCCCAGTCGCGGAGCGACCGTTCGATCGCGGCGTCGAGTCGATGCACCCGCACCCCGAGCAGCTCCGCGGCGAGGGCATCGCGGGGCAGCAGGTCGGTGCCGAGGCTCTCCATCAGCGGCTCGATCAGCTCGGGCTGCTCGCCGGCGATTACGGATGCGACGCGGCTGGCGATCGGCGTCACGGTGAGCTTCCGGAACGAGATCGTCGGGCGTCGGAGCAGCATGTGGTGGCGGATACGGTCGATCAGCTCGCCGTAGCTGACGACATCCGGGCCGGCGATGTCGAGTGAGCGTCCGCAGACGGCGTCGGCGCTCGCGGCTCGAGTCAGGAGCTCGACGACGTCGCGCTCGTCGATCGGGGCGGTGCGGTTAATCCGCCAGGCGGGAACGGCGAGCACCGGCATCCGCTCGACGAGCCTGACGAGGAAGCGGAAGGAGCGCGAGCGGGCACCAATCACGATCGAGGCGCGGAACGCCACCGAGCATGGCGAGGCCCCGAGCAGGATCTCCTCGACCGCGAGGCGACTGGCCAGGTGCTCGGAGCGGGGGCCCGCGGCGGGCAGCAGCCCGCCCAGGTAGATGATGCGCCGCACTCCCGCCTCCGCCGCCGCACGGGCGAAGTTCTCGGCGGCGGCCCGCTCAAGGGCCCCGAAGGTTCCGTTGGCAGGTCCCGACGACGGTTCCATGGAGTGGATCAGGAAGTACGCCGTCTCGACCCCGTCCAGCGCGCGGTCGAGCCCCCGCCCCGTCACGGCGTCACCGGTCAGCACCTGCACACCGTCCTGCTCATGGCCGCCGTGGCGGGAGAGGCCGAGCACCTCGTGTCCGTCGCGGAGCAGTCGGGGCGCGATCCGCGAGCCGACGTATCCCGTGATCCCGGTGACGAGAATCTTCACGGCCGGGGGTTTACCCAGGGAGCCCGGGTGACGAAGCTGTGATCGAGCTCCGCTGCCTGCGGGGCGCCGGTCAGCGCTAGCGCCACGTCGAGCTCCTCGAGCAGGATCTCGAGGACCCGAGCAGCTCCCGCGGCGCCAGCCATCGCCAGGCCCCACAGGAGGGGCCGGCCGACCATCACCGCGTCGGCGCCCAGCGCCAGCGCCTTCACCACGTCGGTCCCGCGGCGAATGCCGCCGTCGACAAGCACGTCGATGGCGCCGGCCACCGCTTCGACGACCGCGGGAAGCGCATCCGCGCCGGAGAGGACCGTGTCGAGCTGACGGCCCCCATGGTTGGAGACCACGACCCCGCGAGCGCCGTGCTCGATCGCGTGGCGCGCGTCCTCGGGAGTGAGGATGCCCTTCACGATGACCGGAAGCGGACACTCCCGCGCGAACTGCTCAATATCGGTCCAGGTCAGGTCCGGGTCGATCAGCCTGGTGAAATCGGCTGGCTGAAGCGTCCCCTGCGCCCCTGCGGCATGCGCGCTGGTCACCGCTTCGGCAGCCGCGTGAATCCCCAATCGCAGCTCACGTTCGCGGACGCCGAGGATCGGCAGGTCGATGGTGACCATCAACGCCTCATATCCGTGCTCGACCGCCGCGGCGACGAGATCCCGGGTCACCCCGCGATCGGAGAAGACATAGAGCTGGAACCATCGCGTCCCCTCGGGGACCGCTTCGGCCATTGCGCCGGGCGCCGTGGTGGCGAGCGTCGAGAGGCACATGACCGCCTCCCGGGCCGCGGCCCCCGTGGCGGTGCCCAGTTCGCCGTCGGGATGGGCCAGACGCTGAAACGCCATCGGCGCGACCACCAGCGGGTGCGGCCGGCGGCGGCCGAGCAGGGTGACGCTCGGGTTCCGGTGGCGGACACCGACCAGCGTCTTCGGGACCAGCGCCAGCCGTCGCCACGCGGCCACGTTGTCGTCGAGCGTCAGCTCGTCACCGGCGCCCCCGGCGAAGTACGCCACTGCGCCCGGGGCTAGCCGCCGCGCGGCCGCGCGCTCGTAATCGGAGAGGGAGATCAGCGGCTCGGCCGCGGCGCTGTCGGACTCGACGGACACGTGGAGCAGAAAGCTACGGAAAATGCGGGGCGTTCTGAGTCGGCGGGACAAACTACCCGCTAGATGGCAACTTTTCGCCGATCCTGAAGTTGCTGCGTTTTCCGGAAATCGACGTTGCGCGCGGGGGGCGAGATTCGGTTTGATGGAAGCCGTCGTCGGTTGAGCTTCTACACGAACGGGGTAAGGTCAGGCATGGGATCTGCGCGCACGGGTGGTGCCGGAAAAGCGAGCTGCGAGAACTGTTTCTTTCAGCAGAACCTTCTCTGTGCCGTGTCCGAAACCGGCCCCTGCGCGACCTTCCGGCCCGCACATCCCGATGGGCTCCGGCCGCCGAGCCAATTGCGGTTCGTGTTCCGTCAGGAGCGCCGGATGCAGGTGGCGTGGGCGTTCCCGTCCGCCAGCGATCAGGTCGCGCTGCACCGGTAGGTCCCGGCGCGAGGGGCCGGAGGCGGCGGTGAGGCATGACGCCTCGGAGGCCGATATGTTGTGGGCATGTTCTGGCCGCTGATCGGCGGATTCGTCGCTTTCGTCCTGTTCGCCATCCTCATGGGGTGGATCATGGACCCGGCGCGGCGCAGCGATACCGACAAGCACTGAGCTGCGGCCAGTGACGTCCTAGGCCGGCGAGGAGGAGTCCTTCTCCGACCGGCGGGCGATCCAATCGACTCCCAGCGTGTCGGTCAGCCCGTGGGCGATGATCGAGCAGAACACGGTGAGCGCGGCGAGGTTGAAGATCTCCTTGCCGGCCGTGATCTGCTGGCTGAGAACCAGCAGCGAGAAGGTCATCGTGGCCACTCCCTTGGGCCCGAACCACGACATGAATGCGCGGGTGGCGAACGTGGTCGGGGTCCTTGCCAACGCCGCGAACACCGCCACCGGCCTGGCGACGAGCAGCGTGACCACCACCACCGCAGCGGCGGCCCAGCCGTCGCCGAACAGGCCGTGCAGGGTCAGCAGTGATCCGAACACGACGAAGATGCCGAGCTTGACGATCTCGACGAGATCCTCGGATTGTGAGGCGAAATAGCTGCGGATGTCCGGGCGCCGGATCCCCAGGGTGATCGCGGCCATGAACACCGCGATCAGCCCGTTGCCCCGCGGCGGCAGCACCGCCACGCCGTAGGCGGCGAAGGCGACACCGAGGGCGTAGAGCGAGCGCTGGTGCGGAGGGATCCCGCGACCGAGGCCGCGGTCACGCGGCATCAGCCGTGAGGCGACCAGGCCGACCAGCAGACCCGTGGCAAAGCCGATGGTCAGGTCCTCGAGCACGAACCGCCACCACACGAAGTGCTGTCCGCCGGTGCTGAGCGCCGCGGCGAAGGCGAGGACGGCCGGAAGCGCGAGCCCGTCATTGAGCCCCGACTCGAGGTTGAGCGAGTGACGGATCATTCGGGGGACGCGGGGATTGGTGACCACGCTCGAGGAGAGCACCGGGTCGGTGGGGGAGAGCAGGGCGCCGAGCAGCAGCGACTCGGTCCAGGAGAGCCCCACGAACAGCCGCGCGGCGGCGGCGACGATCAGCGCGGTCAGCGGCATCGCCAGCACCAACTTGCGCAGCGGCAGGTGCCAGTGCTCCTGGAGCATCTCGACCTCGACCTCGAGGCCGTCGCGGAACAGGATCACGATCAGCGCGACGATCGCCAGGTCGCCCACGAATGACGAGCTCGCCCTCAGGTCGACCAGCTTGGTGACCCCGGGCCCGAGCACGAACCCGACGAGCACGAACATCGAGGTGAGCGAGACGAAGCTCCGGTTCGCTACGCCGGAGAGGAGCGCGCCGGCGATGAGCAGCAGGCCAAAGATGAGGACCGATACCTCGAACCGGCGCGAACTGGCCGCGATGATCAGCGGCATCTGCAGGTGGACCACCGCCACCCGCCAAGACTGTCAGAGGCCCCGGAGGCCCCGGAGGCCCCGGAGGCCCCGGAGGCCCGAAGGCGCCAGGGGCCCCCGAGGCCCCGAGGCGCCAGAGGCCCCGAAGGCCCGGCAGCGGCGCGGCGGCGCGAGGAACGGCTCCAGCTTCTTGACCGTGTTGGGGATCGTGTCGGTCTTGGGCAGGGACGGCAGGACGTCGTGGCCGCCGGCAGCCGTGTCGAAGAAGCTGAAGTGCGAGGCCTCGTTGGCGGCCACCTTGGCGGCGATCACCTTGAGGTCCGTCGAGCTCAGCGTGTGTACGGCGCCGAGGTAGGCCTCGACGAACGCGGTCTCGAGCGCCACCCGGTGTTGAGCAGCGACTGGCCGGTCCGCGTTACGTGGGCGGGGATCGTGAACTTCAGGTTCTTCGGCGTTGCGCTCTTCAGCGCGGCGGCGAGGAAGTCCTTGTGGTCCTTCTCGTTGCGCAGAGCGGCGACGAAGTAGTCCTTGTTCTCAAGTCGCGGATGCCTGAAGCTGGAGAAGTTGTTCAGGATCGCCTCGTAGACGACCACGGCCAGGCTCTCGGCGATGTAGGCCGCCTGCAGCGTCCTGACGTCGCTGCTGCCCATCGGCACGAGGCCTCCCTTGGCCGTATTGCGCGGGAACCTTCCACGACTGATGCCGGTCGATACGTCGGTCATGCGATCTCCCTTGAGGTGACTTCCCGGATGTCCACCCATGCGGGCGAGATCGCGTTCCGGATGAGCGGGCGGCCGATACCCTTAGGCGAGATGTCCGAGCGAGACCTGTTCGCCAACTTCGAGCGGATGCGCCGTGAGATGGACGAGCTGTTCGGCGACGTGCTCGAGCGCACCCACCTCGGCCGGCGGCGGTTCGGCTTCACGCCCGCCGTGGATATCGCCTACAGCGCCGATCCGCCCTGCGCGATCGTCACCGCCGAGTTGGCCGGCATTGTCAGCGACGAGCTCGAGCTCGAGATCCAGGGTCGGAAGCTGATCATCTCGGGCCGCCGCGGGCCGCCGGCGGCGGAGGAAGACGTCTACCAGCAGGTCGAGATCGAGCGCGGCAGCTTCCGGCGCGTGATCGAGCTTGGCGCGGACGTCTGGCCGGATGAAGCCAAGGCGCGCTACAAGGACGGCATGCTGCGCGTCGAGCTTCCGCTGGCCCAGACACCCTCGCAGCACCGCAGCGTGCCGATCCAGAGCAGCGAGCCGCGGTCGTGATCGAGATCGGTGTCCCCGACGGCGGCCCGCGGGACGTCGAGGTGGGGGGCACCCGGCAACTTCCCGAGCGCGTCGGCGTCCTGCCCTTACGGGACACCGTGACCTTCCCCGACATGCTGATCCCGCTGAACGTCGGGCAGTCGCGCAGCGTTGAGCTGATCAACGACGTTCTGCGGGGCGACCGGTCGGTCGTGATGATGGCGAGCCGCAATCCCGAGGTCGAGACCCCGGGGCCCGACGATCTCTACTCGGTCGGGGTGATCGGCGTGGTGGCGCGGATGATCCGCGTGCCCGACGGGACCCTGCGAGTGCTGATCCAGGGTGAACAGAGAGTGCGGATCGAGCGCTGGGTGTCCGAGGACCCGTTCCTGGTGGCGGAGGTCGTCGAGGCGCCGGACGTGGTGCGGCAGTCGCCGGAGCTCGTGGCGCTCATGCGCAACGTCCAGCAGACGTTCACTGACATCGTCGCGGAGGTGCCGTATCTGCCCGAGGAGCTCCAGATCATGGTCGCCAACGTCGATGACCCGAGCGCGCTCAGCCACCTGATCGCCGGCGCGCTGCGACTGAAGACCGAGGAGAAGCAGGAACTGCTCGAGGAGCTCGACGTGGGCCGCCGGCTGCGGCGGCTGTCCGAGATCCTGGCCCGTGAGCTCGAGGTGGTGGCAATCGGCTCCAAGATCCAATCGCAGGTGCAGTCCGAACTGGAGAAGGGGCAGCGCGAGTACTTCCTGCGCCAGCAGCTCAAGGCGATCCAGGAGGAGCTCGGCGAGGTCGACGAGGTGCAGGCCGAGGTCAACGAGCTGCGCGAGCAGCTGGCGGCGATCGAGCTGCCGGAAGAGGCACGCAAGCAGGTCGACCGCGAGCTCGCCCGGCTCGAGCGGCTGCAACCGGCGATGGCCGAGTACGGCGTCATCCGTGGCTATCTGGAGTGGATCGCGTCGCTGCCCTGGGACAAGTCGACCGAGGACAACCTCGACCTCGACCACGCCAGAAAGGTGCTCGACGAGGATCACTACGACATCGAGCAGGTCAAGGACCGGATCCTTGAGTTCCTGGCCGTGCGCTCCCTGAAACCCGACGCGAGGGGGTCCATTCTGTGCTTCGTCGGGCCTCCTGGTGTCGGCAAGACGTCACTCGGTCGCTCGATCGCCCGCGCTCTCGGGCGGAAGTTCGAGCGCATCAGCGTCGGTGGGGTCCGCGACGAGGCCGAGATCCGCGGACACCGCCGCACCTACATCGGGGCGATGCCGGGCGTGATCGTCCGTGCGTTGCGCGACGCCGGCGCCAACAACCCGCTGCTGATGATCGATGAGATCGACAAGATGGGGGCCGACTTCCGCGGCGATCCATCCAGCGCGATGCTCGAGGTGCTCGATCCCGAGCAGAACCAGTCGTTCCGCGACCATTACCTCGACCTTCCGTTCGACCTCACGCACGTGATGTTCGTGACCACCGCGAACACGCTCGACACGGTCCCGGGTCCGCTGCACGACCGCATGGAGGTCATCCAGCTGGCCGGCTACACCGAGGCCGAGAAGCTGGAGATCGCAAAGCGCTACCTCGTCCCCCGCCAGATTGAGCGCAACGGCCTCAGCAAGAGCAGGATCTCGTTCAGTGATGCGGCAGTGCGGGTGATCATCGCCGACTACACGCGCGAGGCCGGCGTGCGCCAGCTCGAGCGCGAGATCGGCAGGGTCGTGCGCAAGGTCGCCCGGCGGGTTGCGGAGGGCACGGTCATCCGCAAGGTGACGATCACCGAGCCGCGGGTGCGCGAGTTGCTGGGGAAGCGGCGGTTCTTCCACGAGACGCGCCGGCGCACCTCGCTCCCCGGCGTCGCGACCGGGCTGGCATGGACGCCGGTCGGTGGCGAGGTGCTGTTCGTCGAGGCGACGGCGATGCCCGGCCGGGGCCGGCTGACGATCACCGGCCAGCTTGGCGAAGTGATGCAGGAGTCAGCCCAGGCTGCCCTCTCATACGTGCGAAGCAACGCCTCCGAGCTGGTCCCGCAGCTGCCCGAGGACTGGTTCGCCACCCACGACATCCACATCCATGTGCCTGCCGGGGCGACGCCGAAGGACGGTCCGAGCGCCGGGGTGACGATGGTCACGGCGCTGGCATCACTGCTGTCCGGGCGGCCGGTGCGCAGCGACGTTGCCATGACCGGAGAGATCACCCTGACCGGGCAGGTGCTGCCGATCGGCGGGCTCAAGGAGAAGGCGCTGGCCGCGCAGCGCAGCGGGATCCGCTGCGTGATCGCGCCGGCGCCGAACGAGCAGGACATCGAGGACATCCCCGAGCATCTGCGCCGTGACCTCGACTTCCGCTTCGTCTCCGAGGTCGGCGAGGTGCTGGAGATCGTGCTCCAGCGGCGCGCCTCCCGCCGCCGCGCGCCCGCCCTGACCTCGAGCTAATTGCGGACTGACCGGCGGACAGGCTCGCCACCAAGCCTCCATCGATGCGTGTCCGCGGGCCGGAATACCGTCGCCTTCTCGGGCCGGATCGGTCGCCGTGCGCTCGGCCTCGGCACCCATTTCGCCGCATTTCACCGCGGTCCGCTCGGGCAAGGCAGCGCGACGATGATTAAGTTCCTGATCCTTCGATGATCTGCCGGGTATTCTCACCCTGACACCGCCCCACGCACCGAGGGAGACTCATGGCATCAAGACGCAAGAAGGGAAAGGCGGTGGCATTCGACGCCGCCCATGTCGCGAACATCGCGAAGTCCAATCCGTATATCCACCGCCTGATCGAGGACGCGGACCTGCGCGACAACGTGCACAAGGCGATCGAGTCCAGCCGCAAGGCATACGAGCGCCTCAGCAACGGCAAGGCGATCCACACGGTTCTCCTCGAGGACAAGAAGCTGCAGAAGGAGCTCCGCGAGGCGGCGGAATCCCTTCGGGATGCATCCGTGGCGCTGGCCGAGGCGCCGAAGAAGCGGGCGAAGAAGGGCAAACGCCTGGGTCGCAAGCTCCTGATCCTCGGCCTCGGCGGCGCGGTGGCTCTCGCCGGCAGCGAGAAGCTGCGCTCGAAGGTGCTGGACACCCTGTTCGGCAAGGAGGAGGAGTTCGAGTACACACCGCCGCCCGGGGTGACCACGACCCCTCCGGCGAGTCCCGTCACCGCGGCCTAGAACGACCCGCCACCGTATTCGGTCCGAAGGCGCCCATCTGGGCGCCTTCGGCGCTTCTGGGGCCGGTCGGTTGCCCTGGCTCAGGCCGGTCGGTCGCCCTGGCCTCGGCGCGGGCGGCCCGCAGCTCCTCCCGGCGGCGCGGAGTCAGCGGCTTCACCGCCTCGCGGACGGTGACGGCGCAAGCCCGATCGATGCGCGGGGCCAACCAGGCGAAGACGGCATCGGGCTGGCGCTTGGCCACCTCGCGCAGCACCCAGCCGATCGCCTTGGCGATGAAGAACTCCCGCTCGTCGAGGAGCGCCTCGGCGTAGGTGAAGAAGCGATCGAGCTCCCCGTGGCGCGTGGCCGGCCGCAGCTGTGAGAGCAGCGCCGCGCGGCGCACCCAGAAGCTCTCGTCGGCGATCCAGCCATCGATCTGCTCCGCGGCCGCCGGCTCACGCAGGACAAGCTCGCCGAGCACCTCGGTGGCCAGCGGATCGAGCAGCGCCCAGGTCCGCGCGTCTGAAGCGAGGTCTCTGAGCAGGGGCAGGTCACCGGCGGTGACCAGCCTCGGGTACGCAGCCAGGAGCAGCACAGCGCTGAGGCAGCAGTCGTAGATCTCCGAGGCCCACAGCGTCCGCACGAGGTCGTCCAGATCATTGTCATCGAGGTCGGGACGGCCGCGCGCATAACCGCGGACGATCGACCGGACTTGCGGGACGGCGGCGCCGAGGTGGGTTCGGTCGCTCTTCAGGTAGCGCCGGCTGCCCGCAGCTCGCTCGGGCATTCCGGCGGCCCGCAGCTCGGCCTCGAGCTCCGCGGGCCCGAGTGCCGCCTGTGGTCCCGATTGCCGCGCCACGGGGGGCGAGTCTAGGCCTCGCCCCCCACACGGTCCTAGAATGCGCCGCGTGGCCGCGGTGACCGCACAGCAGCAGCCCACCCCGCGCGAGCTTCCGGGCGACAAGTCGGCCCGGATCGTCGAGGCGATGCGCGTCAGCGTCGCAGCGCGCGGCATTGCGGGGGCCACCTTCGACCACGTGGCCCGCGAGGCCGGCGTCTCCCGAGGGCTGCTCCACTACTACTTCGGCACCAAGGAGCGTCTGCTCGTCGAGGTCGTCCGGCGCGAGTGCGATGTCCGGATCGGGCGCCTCGAGGAGGCCGTCGCCGGAGCCAGAAGCGCCGTCGACGTGCTCGATGCGCTGGTCCGCAGCTTCGAGGACTTCCTCGGCGAGGGCCCGACCGCCGCCGTCATGTTCTACGAGCTGCTCACCCTGGCCCAGCGGAATCAGGAGATCGCCGTCGAGCTGGCCGAGCTCGGCCGCCGGATGCGGCTCCACATGGTCCAGGCGCTCCAGGCCAAGGCCGACGCCGGCGTGCTCCATCTGCGCGCCGACCCCGAGGCCCTCGCGTCGTTCCTGTTCGCGCTGGCGGACGGCGTCATGCTGCGCACCCTTAGCGAGCCGGAGTTCGACATCGCGCCGGTGATGGAGCTGGCCGTCGTCTCCGCGCGCGCGCTCCTGAGCTAGGCGCTCCGCCGGGCGAGGCGCTCCGCCCGGGCGAGGCGCTCCGCCTGAGCTAGGCGCTCCGCCCGGGCGAGGCGCTGCGCCCGGGCGAGGCGCTCCGCCTGAGCTAGGCGCTCCGCCCGGGTTCGGCGCTCCGCGAGAAACCGGGAGCGCGCGCCGTAGGAATTACGGTGGCGCGGACGGGCCGCGGTCGAGACCATGGTCCTCTGAGCACTCCGCCAACCCAGATCCGATGAGTGACACGGAGCGATCCGACCGCGTGACGCGCCGTCGGTTCGTTGCCGCTGCCGGCAGCGTCGCCGCAGGAAGCGTCGCTGCGGCGACCGTTGCCCTCCCTCCGCCGGCGGCGGGCGCCCTGAGCGAGCCGCTCAGCGATGCCCGCACCACCGCGGCCTCGCTCGGCTCGGGCGGTCACCCGACCTCGCTGCCGACGCTGGCCAGACTGGCCCGCGAGCACGGTGCCGGGGAGCCGATCATGTTTGTCGACCTTGCCGCCGTGGACCAGAACGCGCGCACGATCGTGTCCTTCGCCCGCGCCCGGCGGTGGGCGGTCCGCCCGGCGCTTAAGGTCTTCCAGTGCCCGCAGCTGTGCGCCTACATCCTGCGCCTGCTCCCCCAACCGAAGGGCCTCGTCTTCCATCTGCGCACCGTCGATCAGATCATGCGCGCTGCTCCCGCCGGCACCGATCTGCTCATGGGCTATCCGCCTACGCACGGCGAGCTCCGCTCCTACCTCACCTCCGCTCCGCCCCGGGGACAGCGACGCCACCATCTGACGCTGCTCGCCAGTTCGATCGACATCCTCCAGTCGATGGCCCAGCTGGCCCGGACGACGCGCCGGCCGCTGCCGCTGAGCGTGGGTCTCGAGTTCGACTCCGGCGAGGGTCGCGGTGGCTTTCACCATCCGGCCGAGATCAGCGCCGCGATCAGGCTGCTTCGGCGCGAGCGCCGACACCTGCGACTTCGTGCCGTGGTCTGCTACGACGGCCACGCGACCGCCAGCAGCAACGAGAAGTGGCGTCGTAGCGTCGCCGAGCAGGCCAGCGGGTATTACCGCGGGTACCTCGCGCAGCTGCACGCGGAGGGAAGCGATCTCTACGACGCCGCCACGCTGATCCGCAACGGCCCCGGGAGCGCCAACTACCGCAACTGGTCGGGCAAGCCCGAGATCAACGAGATCAGTCCCGGCTCGGCGTTCGTCTACGCCGGCTACCTCCGGGATGGCTACGACACCGAGGGCCTGGCCCCCGCCCTCGCCCAGGCAGCGCCGGTGCTCAAGGACGTCGGTCCCTACCCCTCGACGCTGTTCACCAAGGTGCCGATCCCGCCGATCACCGGCGAGGAGTACTTCCTCAAGGGCTCGACATGGCCTGACCAGGCGGGCATCCAGCCCGCGTTCACCTACCCGGCCAAGGTTAACGACGACGAGCGCGAGGGCGGCCGCTGCATGGTCTACGCGCCCCGCGGCGAGCTCGGCACGTCCGACTACGTGCTGTGCTGGCCGAACCAAGGCGGCGACGGCATCGACTACTTCGGTGCGGTGCACGCCGTCCGGTCCGGTCGGGTGGTGGGCGTGTGGCCGACGTTCACCCGCTGGGGGACGCCGAGGTAGCGCGCGTCGGTCTCTCCTCGCCGGAGCGGTCGGTCTCCGGGAGGCTTTGGGGGATTTCTGTGCCTATAAGACAGAGATCCCCCAAGACCCCCGTCAGCGCGCCTATCCGGGCGCGACGCAACTCCGCCCGCGCCACCCGAGCGTCGCCCGCCCACCCGGCACGCTCTAACTTGCCCGGCCATGCGACGCCTCGCCGCGCTCGGTATTGCCGCCGTCGTGCTCCTCGTCCTGGTGGTGGCGCAGGTGGTGCTGCCGGGCATCGCGGAGCAGCGGCTGCGCGACGGCCTCGCCCACTCGGGTACGGTGCTCGAGGTCAAGGTCGAGGCCTTCCCCGCGATCGAGCTGCTCTGGCACCAGGCCGACCATGTCGTCGTGCGTATGGGGAGCTACCACTCGAGCACCGGCGACCTCGGCAGCGCGCTGGCACGGACCAGCGACGCGGGCTCGCTCGACGCGTCGGCGAGCGAGGTTCACGCCGGCCTGCTCACCCTGCGGGACGCGGCGCTGCACAAACGCGGTGACACGCTCACCGGCACCGCACGGGTGACCGAGACCGACCTCCGCGCGGCCGTGCCATTCCTCGACAACGTTCAGCCGCTCGCCAGCGCCGGCGGCGTGCTGACGCTGCGGGGTACAGCATCACTGCTCGGGGTGACGGCCACCGCCGACGCCACGGTGGCGCCGGTCAACGGCCGGCTGCTCGTGCAGCCCGACGTCCCGTTCGGCGGCCTGGTCACCGTGACCCTGTTCAACAACCCCCACGTCGAGGTGACCTCGCTGTCCGCTGCCCCGGCCCCCGGCGGCTTCACCGTCGCCGCCAGCGGCCGCCTGCACTAGCGCCCGCGCCGCCCTGTCAGCCGGTGCGCACCGACGACACGCCGGGCACGTCGCCCGCCCGGCGCATCCGCGCCAGTGCCCGCGGCCACCCCTTCAGGTAGTGATCGAAGAAGTCTGTGGTCACGCGCTCGGTGACAGCGGTGAACGGCTGTGCCCCGGTGTAGGGCCCCAGGTGGGAGGCTCCGAACAGGGTCAGCAGGTACTTTGGCCGCGGCGCAATGTCATAGAAGGCGAAGGTGAAGCTCGGCGGATTAACGGTGTCGGCGGTGCCCTGGGCGGCCAGCAGCGGCGGGCTCGGCGCTGGGAAACTGAACCCGCCGACGCCGGGGATCTCCGCCCCGGACAGGATCGCCGCGGCGCGGACCCGGCGGTCGAGGAAGAGATGGTCGTAGGCCACCGCCAGCGCCGTCTCGCCGCCGTCGGATTGTCCCGTAACGGCCACTTCGCGCTGGTTGATGAGGCCCCGGAAGAAGCCACCGCGGATGCGGCTGGCGGTGAGCATCTTGGTGATCTCATAGCTCATGTCGGCCGGCTGGTTGACCAGGTCGTTCTCATTCGGGCCGCCGGGGGCATTCGCGTTCTCGAGGGGGAAGATGGGGGCGGCGACGACGTAGCCGGCCCGGGCCCACGCCTGCAGCAGCGGCGCGTATACGTACGGGGTTACCGCGTACCCGTGTCCGAAGATGAGCAGCGGGAACGGGCCCGCGCTGCGTGCGGGGCGGGCGCCCAGGAGGTCGGTGCGCTGGGAGGGCCCGACCGCGGGGTAGCGGACCAGCGTGACCAGTCGGCGCGGCTGGGGGGTGCCGCCCGGATAGCGCACCAGGCGCCGGTAATCGACGATGGTGACGATCCGCTCGCCGACGGCGAAGGGCGCGTGCGGTGGTGGAGGCAGACGCTGCGCGGTGGTCGAGGAGGTGGTCCTCGACGCCGAGGTGGTGGCGCTTGCGGTGGTCGATACGGTGCTCGGGGTGCTGGCCGCGCTCGCCACCGTCGCGGGGTCCGGCCGGCTCGAGCTGCCACAGCCCGCCAGCACCAGCACCACCGCCAGCACCACCGCGTTCGCCGCCCATCGCCCACGGGCCGTCCTCAGCGACGGTGAGAGACGAGGCTCAGCGGGTGTATACGGCAAAGAAATCGCGGTCTTCGATGCTCAAATAGCGATCAGACGGGCGATTCATGGCAGCGAGCAGGTTGGCGTGGCCTTGGGCGCCGGGGAAGCGATAGGAGATGAAGCTGGTCCAGTAGGAGTTGATGTCCAGCTCCATCGCACGCACGGCGCCGGCCCGGATCATGATCGCTGCCAGTGAGCCGACGGTCTGGTAGTTGGCCGCAGCGTAGATCAGGTTGCCGTGAGCGTCCACTCCCACCGCCGAGCGCCACACGCGGATCGCGTTGCCCAGTGTGGCGCCCCATTCAGGACCGTCGGAGAGGTTGGGGTTGGGGCGGCCGTTGTTGACGATCAGCGGCAGGTTCTGCCGGGCGTACTGGACGTTGGCTGGGACGCTGGGTCCGCCGTGCCAGGCGATCAAGTCGAGGTGGCCGTCGCGATAGCGCACGAGGGTGGCCAGGCCGTCCTTGAGCGGCGCGTAGGCGTGGCCGCCGACGGCGAAGCCGCCGCCCGAGTCGGACAGCTTGAAGCCGGAATTGAACGTCGCCACCAGCCGCGAGCGCAGCCGCATGGGAACCTCCATCGGCCCGCGGGAGGGGAGCGGCACGTCGGGCTCGAGTCGGCCCGGGTACAGCCACGTCGTGGTGGCGCCGCTGTCGATCCAAGCCACCCCGGCGACCAGCTGGGGATAGTTCGGGTCAGGCCGGAAGCTGGTGAGGAGCACCGGGGGACGGGTGCCGCCTCCCGACCACGTCGCGCGCCATAGTCCCTCGCCCCGCAGCGCGGGGTGGATCACCGGGACGATCGCGGGCGGGTGATAGATCGGAATCTTGTGGCGCAGCGCGGCCGCGATGCCGACGCCGGGCTGGTTGGGCAGCGCCTTCAGCGCCGGGCCGCCCGTCGAAGGTCCGTTGAGCGAGTAGTAGATCGACTCGACCTTGTTGACCAGTCCGCGCGCGCCGTTGTCGCGCAGCCACTCGACCGTGCGGATCCCGAAGCCCGCGTTGGAGGCCTGGGTCATCGCCTTGGCGTATGAGAACAAAGCCGGGATCAGCAAGACCACGGCAGCGGCCAGGGCGACGCGCCGCCAGCGTCGTCCGCCGCCGCGGGGCGGGCGGCGGGACGAAAAAGTGGCACGCGGTGGCGTACGCTCGGGTGGTTCTCTTGTCGGAGCGAGCATTTCGGTCATCAACGTTGCAGGGATGATTGGGCTCTTGGCTAAAGAGAAACTGAGAGCCCTCTCATCGAAAGCCTTACGTTGAGTTCAGATTCCCATCATAGGGTCGCCCCGATGCCACCTGTTTCTGGAGGTCCCCGGCTGCGCGAGTTCGCACAGCCGGAGCCGCTCCCGGCCAGCGCCTATGCAGCACCCGGCCGAGGCTCCGCCGACGCCTCCGCCGCTCCCACCGCCCGTGCCGTGCGCAAGCGACGTGGACCCCTGAGGGCCGCGATCGTGACCATGCGGCCGCGCCAGTGGCTGAAGAACGTCCTGGTCATCGCCGCAGCCGGGGCGGCCGGCGCGCTTGGTCACGACGACGTGCCGGTGCACGTGATGCTCGCCTTCGTCGCCTTCTGCCTGATCGCTTCGGGCATCTACGCGATCAACGATGTGCGCGACGCCGAGGAGGACCGGCTCCACCCCCGCAAGCGCTTCCGTCCCGTGGCTGCCGGCGAACTCGGCGCCGGGACTGCGCTGGCGATGGGCCTTGGCCTGATGCTCGGGGGCCTCGCCATCTGCGGCACGGTGCGACCGCTGCTGCTCGCCGTCGGCGCCGGCTACATCGCGCTGACGCTCACCTACACAGTGATCTGGCGCCACATCATGCTCCTCGACCTGTTCGCCATCGCCGGCGGCTTTGTGCTGCGCGCCGTGGCTGGTGGCGTTGCCGCGCCGGTGGCACTGTCGCGCTGGTTCGTGGTCGTGGTGACCTGCGCCGCCCTGTTCGTGGCCGCCGGCAAGCGCCATGCCGAGCTGCTGCGGCTCGAGGCCGCCGGGGTCAAGGGGGAGGGGCGCCGGCGCCGGGTGCTCCATCGCTACAACTCCTCGACGCTGCGCCTCGTCCTGGCCGGTAGCGCAGCGGGCGCGCTGTTCGCCTACTGCGTGTGGGCCTTCCAGATTCCGACCGTCAACGGGATCCCCTGGCGGCCGCTCACCATCATCCCCTTCGCGCTGTGCCTGATGCGCTACGGCACGCTGATCGGCGCCGGAGGTGGCGAGGCGCCCGAGGAGCTGGTGCTCTCCGACCGTCTGCTGATCCTCGCGGGTGGCTCCTGGCTGGTGCTGTTCGCGCTCGGTGTTCATGCCGCAAGCTGAGGCAACCGCGCCCCGAGTAGCCGCCCCGCTGACCGCCGCCCCCGCCGAGCTGAGCGGCTGGGGTGCCAGCCGTCGCTCCCCGGTCTCGCTGCTGCGCCCCATCACCTCCGAGCAGCTGCAGGCCGCGGTTGCCTCGGTGACCGCGACCGAGCGAGGCGTGATTCCGCGCGGCATGGGACGAAGCTACGGTGATGCCGCTCAGCGCACGGGCGGCTTCGTGATCGAGACCACCGCCCTGAAGCAGTTCGAGCTCGATACCGCAGCCGGAACGGTCACCGCTCAGGCCGGGGTGACGATCGGTGCGCTGCTCGATGCGCTCGTCCCGCAGGGCTGGATGGTGCCGGTGGTCCCCGGGACCCAGCACGTGAGTGTCGGTGGCGCGATCGCCAGCGACATCCACGGCAAGAACCACGGCACTGCGGGCACCTTCGGCAGCCACGTGCTCGCGCTCGGCCTTCTCACCGCCTCCGGCGAGGTGCTGGAGCTCGAGCCCGGCACCGGCGACGGCATCTTCGAGGCCACTCTCGGCGGGATGGGCCTGACCGGGATCGTGCTCTGGGCGCGGGTCAAGCTGCGCGCTGTCAGCGGGCCGTGGCTGACGGTCGACACCGATCGCGTGGCGAATCTCGAGGAGGCTCTGGCGGCGCTGTCGGTCCCCGGAGGACCTCACCGCGTGGCCTGGCTCGACCTGCTCGGTAGCCACCGCGGACGGGGCATCGTCACGCGTGCTGAGCATCTCGCCGCCGGCGAGGCCGGCGCGCCGCCAGCCCCGACCGGCGGCTCGGCCACCGTCCCCGCCCGGGCCACCGTCCCGGCAGGCTTTCCGGCCGGACTGCTGCGCCCGGCGACGATCACGGCCTTCAACGAGCTCCGTTTCCGCGCTGCGCCGCAGCAGGCCCGCGGCCAGTTCGAGCCCCTCGGCGCGCACATGTTCCCGCTCGATGCGCTCACGGCCTGGCCCCGCCTCTACGGCCCGCGTGGATTCGTCCAGTACCAGCTCGTGGTGCCGCCCGGGCGCGAGATCGTGCTCGAGGAGGCGATTGAACGGCTGCACCGGGCGCACGTGCCCTGCTACCTCGCGGTGCTGAAGGACTTCGGTCCCGCCAATGACGCGCCGCTGTCCTTCCCGATGCGCGGCTGGACGCTCGCCCTCGATCTGCCCCGTGCCGCCCCCGGACTCGATCGCACGCTCGACGACCTCGACGAGCTCGTCGCCGAAGCGGGCGGCCGCGTCTACCTCTCCAAGGACGCGCGCATGGGGCCGGAGGCGCTCAGGGCGATGTACCCGCGGCTCGCCGAATGGCGCGAGGCGCGCGACCGCGTCGATCCTGACGGGGTGTGGCAATCTGACCTCAGCGTGCGGACCGGCCTGACCACCAACACTTCCCGCGGGAGCCGCCCGCCGCAGCAGCCCGGCGCGACCGCCGCCAAACGGTTGCTGCTGCTCGGCGGCAACTCGGAGATCGGCCTGGCGATCGTCCGGCGACTGGCCGCCGATGGGCCCGTCCGGCCCTACCTGCTGGGCCGCGACAGCGAGCGGCTGCAGGAATCGCTCGCCTCCCTGGCCCGGGCCGGGTGCGAGGACGGAGAGGTCGGGCTGCTCGACGCCGAGGATCTCGATTCCCACGACCAGGTCCTGGCGAGCGCGTTCGAGCGGTCCGGCGGCTTTGACCTCGTCGTGCTGGCCGTCGGCGTGCTCGGCGCCCAGGAGGGACTCGATGCCGATCCCGACAAGGCGGCAGAGGTCATGCGGGTCAACTTCGTCGGTTGCGGCTCGCTGCTGATCGCGGCCATGCGTCGCCTGCGCGAGCAGGGCCACGGCGAGATTGTGGTCCTCTCGAGTGTCGCTGCCGAGCGCGCCCGGGCGGCCAACGCCATCTACGGAGCCGCCAAGGCGGGCTTCGATGCGCTCGCGCAGGGCCTGGCGGATGCCACCGCGAGCGATGGCCCGCGCGTGCTCGTGGTGCGCCCGGGCTTCGTCAAGACGCGGATGACCGAGGGACTCGACCCCGCGCCGTTCGCCACCACCGCAGAGGCGGTGGCTGAGGCCACCGCGAGGGGACTCGCCGGCAGCGCCCACACCGTCTGGGTGCCCGGAACGCTGCGCTACGTCTTCTCCGTGCTGCGCCATGTGCCGCGACCGGTGTACCGGAAGCTGCCGCTGTGAACCGACGCATCCTCGCCGTCGACGCCGCGATTGCCGTTGCCATCGCGCTGTTTGTGCTGATCGTCACCCCCGGCGTCGCCGTGGCGGGAATGCTGGCGTTGCTGGTGATCATCATCTGCGCTGTCAGCTTCATCATCGATGCCCGCCGAGCGCGCGCGCGACCGGCAGGATCGCGTCCGGTCCGTCGGCGGCCACCACCGTCCCGTCGCACCAGCCGAGGGCGATGAGCTCACCGCAGCCGTCGCCAGGCCTGACCCGCCGAGCGATGCTGCAACGAGCCGCGGCCCTGGGCGCCGTCTCATTGGTGACTGCACCGGGCGCCCCCGCGCGAGCGTCCACGCGGCCCGTGGCCGACCGGATGTTCAGCTTGTGGGTGGGGCGCCTGGCCGGCGAGTCGGCGGTGCTCACAGCGCCTCGGCGGTTCGCGCTCGTCGGGCTCGAGTGGACGACCGGCGGCGCGCCCGGCCATCCGCACGTGTGGCTGCGAGCCCGCACCCACGGCGGGCGCTGGAGCCGGTGGGCGCTTGCCTCGGTCGGCGGCCACGGGCCCGACCGGCCGGTGACGGCGGCGCGCTCGTTCGGCGAGCCGCTGTGGAGCGGTGAGGCCGACGTCGTGCAGCTGCGCAGCGCAGAGCCGCTGCGCGGGGTGCGGGTGCACTTCGTCAGCCTTGGCCCTGCCGCCGACATGGCCGCCGTGGCCATCGCGTTTCCGCACGCCCAACCGGTGCTTGAGACCGCGGCCGGACAGCCGGCGATCATCGCCCGCGAGGCCTGGGCCCAGGGGCAGGCGCCACCCGCGGTGGCGCCGAGCTACGGCGAGGTGAAGCTGGCCTTCGTCCATCACACCGAGAACCTCAACGGCTACAGCGCCGCGCAGGTCCCGGCGATGATGCTGGCGATGTATCAGTTCCACCGTTACACCCGCGGGTGGAACGACATCGGTTACAACTTCGTGATCGACGCCTTCGGCCGGATCTGGGAGGCGCGCAAGGGCGGCATCGACCAGGCGGTGATCGGTGCGCAGGCCGGTGGCTACAACGCTGTCTCGACCGGGGTGGCGATGCTCGGCAGCTTCGTCTCGACGGTGCCCCCGCCGGCGGCGATGGGGGCGCTGCAGCGCCTGCTGGCCTGGAAGCTGTCCCTGCACGGCGTCCCGGTTCTCGGCCGCGTGCGGGTCGAGGTGAACCCCGCCGATGCCTTCTACACGCCGTTTGCACCCGGCGCCCACGTCCTGCTGCCACGGATCGCTGGTCACCGCGACGGCGACTCCACCGACTGCCCCGGGGACGCCCTCTATGCCCGCCTACCGGCGCTGCGGCCGCGCGTGGCGACGCTCGCCGCCGGTGGCGCCAAGGTAACCCTGGCCGCCGGCCCCGCGGGCCGCGCCGGATCGGTGCCGGTGACGGGACGCCTCAGCCTGATCGCGGACGGCGCGCTCGCCGGGGCTCCGGTCGAGCTGCAGCTCCTCACCGGCTCCGGGTCGCGGACGATCGCCACGGTCCAGACCGTGGCCGACGGTTCGTTCAGCGCCACGCTCCCGCTCCTCCGCAACGCGCAGGTCCGAGCGCTGCACCGACCCCGGCCGGCGAGCACCTCGGCACTGCTCAACCTGGCGATTGCACCGCTGATCACGCTCAGGTTCGCGCTCGGCGCCTCGCCCCGGGTCAGCGGCACCGTGCACCCCGCCAAGGGCACCGTCAATGTCGAGCTCTACCGCACGAGTCCGGGCAGGCGCGCACTCGTGAGCCGCCGCCGCGTCACCGCGCGCCGCGGAGCGTTCGCCGTGCAGTTGCCGGCCCTCGCCCCGGGCCGCTACCTGATCCGCGCACGGACGGCTGCGGACCGCGGCAACGCCGCGGGCAGCGCCCAGCTCGTCGTGAACGTCTGACCGCCGTCAGCGAGCGGCGACCGTGAAGAAGTCGCGGCTGTACGGCGCCAGGAACTGCCCGGGGATCCCTGGCTGTCCTGGCATCACCTGCACCGGGGTGAGTACCCCATGCGGACCGTGGGCGTACAGGTAGGCCGCCACCCACTCGGGGTTGATGTCGAGCTCGACGGCGCGGAGGACCCGCGCCGAGCGCAGCGCCCCGGCGAGATCGCTCGGGGTCAGGTGCTCGCCGCCGGCCCAGATCAGCCGCCCGTGCGCCGTGATTCCCAGCGCGCCCCGAGCCGGGTCCGCGACGCCACCCAGAGCGGCGCCCCAGCAGCTGGCACAGCCGACGTTAGCCGCGGGCACGCCGTTATCAATCAGCAGGTTGAGGTTCTGCCGCACCGCTATCACCTTGCGGCCGGGGGCCGGCACCCCGTGGTGCCAGGCCCCGACATCGGTGGTGCCGTTGTCGTAGGTGACGATCGAGCCGAGGCCGTCCTGCAGCGGGGCTCCGGTGCGCCCAAAGGAGAAGAAGCCGCCCGCGCCGGTGGAGAACTTGAACGCGCCGTTGAAGGCCGCGACGACGTGCGAGCGCTCCGCGCCGGCGATCGCCGGTCCAAAGCGCCAGCCCAGGGTGCCGGCATCGACGGTGCCGGAGTGGAGGTTGAGGGTGACCAGTGACTGATCGAAGGACAGCAGCGCCACTCCGCTCGCTGACCGGGCGATCCACACCGCCGGGTGCCCGCTGACCCGGACCGCGGGGACGAACGGCGTCGCTCCGCTGGCTCGCGCCACCCCGAGCACCTGGGGGGGGCCGGGGGGCGGCTTCGGGCGACTCGTCGTCGTGCGCGTCGTGGTGCTCGCATCGCTGCGAGCGGAGCGTGTCGTGCTCGCGCCCGACGCGCGGCTCGAGGATCCCGAGGAGGAGCCGCACCCGGCCACCGGGCCGGCCAGGGCCATGGCCACGACGGCCAGCAGCCCCCTCCCGATGCTGCGAATCGGCCGGCCCCCGCCAGCTCGGCTCACGCCACCGCCATCGGAACCGGGAGCACCGGTGCGGTGTCGCAGCGCTCGCAGCGGCCGTGGGCGGCGTGCTGGCGGAACTCCTCGCCGAACACCCGCAGTGCGCTGGACACGAAGCGGGTTGCGCCGTCGGGGTGCTGGCACGCCCCCCGCCCCGGAATCTCGGCAAGCCATCGCTCGACATCGTGCCAGGCCATACGGTCGGCGGTTCCGCTGGCGATCTCGGCCACGGTGTCGGCGATCGCCGCGAGGCCGTGGACGCAAGGGCCGCACTGCCCGGCGCTCTCGGCAGAGAAGAAATCGGCCACCCGGCTCGTCTCCGCGACCGGGCAGGCGGAGCTGCCGAGCGCGACGATGATGCCCGCGCCGAGGGTCGCGCCGTGCGGGCGCAGCTGCTCGGCCGAGAGCCGCAGCGCCGGGACCTCGTCGGCGCGCAGCCACGATCCGAAGTAGCCGCCGATCAGCACGCCGCGCAGTGGCTCGGAGACTTCGGCGGTCTGCAGCAGCTCGGCCAGCGCGGTGCCGTGGGCGATCTCGTAGACGCCCGGGCGCTCGACGGCCCCGGACAGGGTGACGAGGGCCGAGCCCGGATCACGCGCGGTGCCGAGCCCCCGGAACCAGGTGGCTCCGTGGCGGGCGATCAGGGCGAGGTGCGCCAGCGACTCGACGTTCTGCACGAGCGTCGGCCGGCCGCCGACACCGCGCTGGAAGGGACGCGGGCCGAAGGTGGGCAGGACGCCGCCGCCGTTGATCAGGTTGACCAATGCCGACTCCTGGCCGGAGAGATAGCGGTCCGGCACTTCGCAGAGCTCGAAGGAGGGGTCGCGGTATCCCTCGCGCTGGCGCTCCTCGATCGCTGCCTCGAGGCTCTGGAGGCTGCGGACGTCGGCGGTGGAAACGGCAATGACGGCCTGCCGGGCGCCGACCGCATGTGCGGCGACCGCGGCGCCGTCGAGCACGAGATGGGGAAGCTCGCGCAGCAGCACGCGGTCCTTGCGGCTGGCCGGCTCGCCCTCGGAGCCGTTGGCCAGCACGACCTTCGGCTTGCGGCGCGCCGCCACCGAGCGCATCTTCTTGGCCATCGGGAACGAGGCACCACCATGGCCGCGCAGCCCCGATTCCTCGACCTCGTCCATCAGTTCCTCGGGAGACAGCGTGGAAAGGTCCGGGAGCGGGCCGTGCACGCTCAGGTGCCCGGACAGCTGGGTCATCGGCTCCTCGCCGAAGCCGGCGAGCAGGCGGGGGAGCAGGGCGTCATCCGTGAGTGCCATCAATTGCCTCCTGAGGGGACGGCTCTGATGGTGCCCGTGGCGGCGCCGCTGTTCTGATCGATTTGAAGTTGTGCCTGGAGCGTGAGGAAGTGGCCCGACGCGTCACGCACGAGCGCCTGGATGTCGGTTCCGTTCAGTGCTGTGATGTGGCCGTGGTAGCGGTGCGGGTCGGAGCCGCTGCCGAGGTACACGCGGCTCGAGGTCATGGCCACGCCGCCACCGTTGGCTGGTTGGCCGGTGATGCGGATCGCCAGCCGGTTAAGGCTCTGGCCGGGGATCGACAGCATCATGTCGACGACCACGAGACCGCCGTCGGCGCTGCCCTGGCGAACCGTACCGCTTGTCGACACGGTGAAGCCGGCGGCTCCTCCGGGGGCCGGAGCGGAGGACGCGCCCGAGCCGCTCGTCGAGCCGGCGGCGCTCATCGCGCGCAGCAGCGCGGGCGGGGTGCCGGCGCGGCGTGACCAGCCCGCGGCCAGCGGTCCGCTGGGAAGCCAGACCAGGAGGCCGAGCGGCACCAGGGCCGAGGCTCCGAGCGCCGAGAGCCGTGCACCGCGATGAGAGGGCCAGCCTGCCGTCGCCCGCGAGATGACCGCCACGATCACCGCGACCACGGAAGCGCCGGTGAGGACGAGCATCCAGCCGGTCTTCGGGTCGCTGCCGGTGCCGAGGCCGTGCAGCAGGGCGATCGGCCAGCAGGCGTAGGCGGCCCAGTGGGTCGCCCGCCACGCGGGGTAGCCGAGCCGGCGCCGGAGCAGGCTGGTCACCGCGATGGCGATCAGTAGGTCCGAGGCCAGCGCGCCGAGCCCGAGCCACAGCGGCCGGTACGGCGAGCCGAAGGGAATCACGGCGTCGATCAGCCGGATCGGCGCGAAGCCGTCGATCAGCGAGGTGGCGACGTGGACGAAGAGGAAGACGAGCGCCAGAAGCGAGGCGTTGCGGTGCACCTGCTGCAGCACGAAGCGCGGGACCTGCGGAGTGGCCGTACGATGGACGTTGGCCACGCCGAGGACGACGCTGACGGTGAGCAACAGCATCGTGACGACGCCGGTGCCACGGGTCAGGTACCAGAGCGCTCGGGTGCTGCCGCTGGTCACCGCGGCGAGGGTGTGAATCATGGCTGGTCCGCTTTCTCAGGATCCGCCGGAGACGACTGGGGCCTGACTCGGCGCCGCCGGCGCCGGAGCCTGGGACGGCTGCTGGATGGCCGCGCCGGAATTGCCGCTGTCGTCGGTGGGCTGCGGAGCGGCGGCGGGCGCAGCCGAAATGCTGCTCGCGGAGCCGGAATGTCCGTGGAAGGCACGGGCCGCGGCCACCGAGACCGCGCCGGACGCCGTAATCGCGCCGACCACCAGCCAGCGGTTGGCGCGAGAGATCATGCGCAGGCCCGCGTCGCGGGCGTTAACTGTGGGGTGGGACCTGGCCATGTAGCGCACAGCCTCTCGCGCGCGCCGAACAGTCCCCTTAAAACTGCGTCAGAACAAACTAAGGGGCGGGTGAGATTGCCCTTACCCCTGGGGTGAGACCGCTCTTAGAGGCGGTCTCGAATCAGTGCGCATCAGCGGGCGAGTTTGGGTGAGGTCCACGTCGCGCGGAGCCGTCGCTCGATCTCCTCGCCAAGGTCGTCGATGGCCACCCGCTCCTGCGCCAGGCTGTCGCGGTCGCGCACCGTCACCGTCCGGTCCTCGAGCGACTGGTGATCTACGGTCACCGCCCACGGAGTGCCGATCTCATCCTGACGGCGGTAGCGCCGCCCGATCGCCCCGCCTTCGTCGTACTCGGCCTGGAAGCGCTCGCGCAGGGACCGGTAGAGCTCACCGGCCAGCTCCGGTTGCCCGTCCTTCTTGACCAGTGGCAGCACGGCCACCTTGACCGGGGCCAGCTGGGGGTGCAGCCGTAGCACGGTTCGTTTCTCCCCGTCGATCTCGTCCTCGTCGTAGGCGTCGACCAGGAAGGCCAGGAGCGCCCGGTCGGCGCCCGCGGCGGGCTCGATCACGTGGGGGATGTAGCGCTCGCCGGTCGCGCTGTCGACGTACTCGAGCTTCTGGCCGGAGGCGGCAGCGTGCTGGGAGAGGTCGAAGTTGCCGCGGTTCGCGATCCCCTCGAGCTCCGACCAGCCGATCGGGAACAGGTATTCGATGTCGCTGGTCGCGCTCGAGTAGTGCGAGAGCTCGTCTCGGTCGTGGGGTCGCAGGCGCAGGTGATCGGGCCGGAGGCCTAGCTGGGTGTACCAGTCGATGCGCTGCTCGAGCCAGTGCTCGAACCACCGGTCGGCTTCGTCAGGAGGCACGAAGAACTCCATCTCCATCTGCTCGAACTCGCGCGTGCGGAAGATGAAGTTCCCGGGCGTGATCTCGTTGCGGAAGCTCTTGCCGATCTGGGCGATGCCGAACGGCGGCCGCTTGCGGGAGAACTGCAGGTAATGGCGGAAGTTGAGGAAGATGCCCTGGGCGGTCTCGGGGCGCAGATAGACCGTCGCCCCTGCCTCCTTGACCGGACCGACCGTGGTCTCGAACATGAGGTTGAACTCGCGGGCCTCGGTGAGGTCGCAGTCGGGCGTCTCACCCGGGCGCTTGGACGGCTTGCGGCCGCATTGGGCCTGGTCGATGTGATCGGCGCGGAAGCGCATCTTGCACGTCCGGCAGTCGACGAGCGGGTCGGTGAATCCCGCCAGGTGCCCGCTGGCCTCCCAGGTCCGGGGGTGCTGGATGATCGCCGAGTCGAGCGCGACAATGTCATCGCGCTCCTGGAGCATCGCGCGCCACCACTGGCCCTTGACGTTGTTCTTGAGCAGGACCCCGTAGTGGCCGTAGTCATAGCTGGAGCCAAGGCCCCCGTAGATCTCGCTGCTCGGGAACACGAAGCCGCGCCGCTTGCACAGCGACACGATCTTGTCCATGGTGACCTGGCCATCAGCCATCGGAGCGCGCATGCTAGCCGCCGGAGGTCGGGCCACCGAACTGGGCGTGTAGGGAGGGCCGCGGCCGGTCAGCTCACGGAGCGTCGGTGTGGCCAGTGGCCGGCCGTCTGACGGACCTGATTTCATCGCCCACATGACTTCGACCCAGCCGGCTCCACGACTCTCGACCCTGCGCCGTCTGGCCGCGCTGATCTGCCTCCTCGGACTGGTCGGCCTGTTTGCGGCCGGGTGCGGCAGCTCGAGCTCCTCAGCCAGCGGCGGCAGCTCCTCAACCAGCGGTGCCGCGTCCTCGGGCGCGAGCACCACCGGCCAGGTGCATCTGGCCAAGACCAAGTTCGTCCTCCACGCCGGCCTCGCGTTCGGCGCCTTCCACCGCTGGATCTATAAGCCCTTCAAGGCCGGGTATTTCGCTCATCCGCTCATTCACAAGGTCACGCTGATCAAGGCCGGTCTGGCCACCGCCTTCGTCGTGCACGAGCTCAAACTCGCCCTCCACGACGCCCAGGCCGATCCCACGCTGTCGAAGCTCGTGGCGCCGATCACCGCCATCCAGAACAAGTTGAACGGCGCGGCGTCCAGCATCAAGAGCGGCAAGGTCGACGCCTCGACGCTCGACTCCGCCAACAGCACGATCAGCTCGATCACCTCGCAGGCCCAGTCCGCGGGTCAGTCGATCACCGAGCAGAGCCCGGCGCTCCCGTGAGGGCGCGCCCTCACCGTCTTGGCGCTCGCGCCACCCCGCCCTTGGCACCCTCGCGTTGAGGGTGCGGAGTTTCCTCACAGCGTCACCACTCGACCATAGACCCCTGTTATTGCGGGTATTGTGGTTTCGAGGGTGACGCTCGGGAACGCTCTGCGGCACCGGAGATGTCCGCGCTCCGTTCGCGCTGGTCAATGCGAATCGCTCCTGCGAGTCGCTGCCCTGGGCGGTCGCTCGCCGCCAACGCGGCCTGAGGATGACGGGACGGCTACCGGGAGGGCTACCTCGGCGGTTTCCATCCGCGTGACCACGCGAAGGGACTGAGGGCTGCAAGCGGAGTCGCCAAGTGTTATGTAGCCTGCGCAGCTCTCGGCGTTGGCGGCCTGATTTGAGATCGACTCAACATTCCTCGGGGACAGCGGACGGCTGCGGCTCGCGCCATAGCCGGGTTTCCAGGTGGCTGGTCGCTGGCGTGTTGGTGGCCGTCGCGGTTGCTGTGGGGTTGGGGCCGCTCGCGGTGGCGGTGCGGGCGGCGGGGCCGGCGACCCAGATCAGCGTTACGTTGAATCCGACCTCGATTGTCGCCGACGGAGGGAGCAGCTCGACGACGGCCACGGCGACGGTGCTCGATGCGGGCAGCGCGGCGGTCGACGGAGATACGGTGACGTTTTCGGTGGACGGGGGTGCTCCGATCCCGGCCACGCCTGTCGGGAACGGGAGCGGCCAGTACAGCGTCTCGATCCCGAGCACGACGGCTCTGGGGTCCAGGACGGTCACTGCGACCGACACGACGGCCGCGATCACGTCGGTGGCAGCGACGCTGTCTCAGACGGTCGGACCGGTGGCGCATGTGTCGGTCAAGCTCTCGCCGATTTCGGTCGTTGCGGACGGCTTGAGCACGACGACGGCGACGGCGACGGTCACCGACAGCGCCAACCATCCGCTCAAGGGCGAGTCGGTGACGTTCAGTTCGAACGCGGGGAGTGTGCCGGCCGCTGATAATGGCGATGGCACGTATAGCGCGACGATTCAGAGTACGACGACGGTTGGCCAGCGGACGATCACCGCGACCGACGGCGCGGTTTCCGGGTCGGCGACGCTGTCTCAGACGGTCGGAGCCCCCGTGCGGCTCACGCTGGTCTTGGATCCGGCGGTGATCCTCGCCGACGGCAAATCCACGACCACGGCGACTGCCACCGTCAGGGACGCCCTTGGGCACCGCGTCCCCGGCCACGCCAAGATCACCTTCGCCTCGACGGACCCTCACGACAAGATCGGCCTGGTCACCGCGCATGGCGATGGCACGTATACCGCGACGATCACCGGCTCCACGACCTCCGGGTCACCGACGATCACTGCGACCGATCACACCACTGCTCTGTCTCCCGCGACGGTCATCTTCGTCCACACGGCGAACCGGAGCACGACCGCGCTGACGGCGCTGCCGGGCTCGGTGGTGACGAATCAAGCCGTGACGTTGATCGCGACTGTGACGTCGATAACGAATGCGACGAGTCCCTCGGGCTCGGTTGTCTTCTACCTCGGCAAGACGCCGGTCGCGAGCTGTGGGACGGGTGGCTTCGTGGCCTCTGGGCAGACCGGCGTCGTCACCTGTCGGGCGTCGTTCGTGGCGCCGGTGTCGCCGGTGCAGCTCACGGCCGCGTTCAAGCCGACGGTCGGCTCGAACGTCGCTGCCTCGACCAGCCCGGTCGTCACTGTCGTCGTTCGCCGGGGCTCGACGTCGACGTCGCTCACGGCCTCGGGGTCGAGTGTGAAGGTCGGGGGGAGTGTGATGTATACGAGCGTCGTCGCGCCGGGTTTCACGGGCCCGACGATGCCGTCTGGGTCGGTGCAGTTCCTTGACGGCGGTAAGCCGATCGCGGCATGCGCGAGCGTCAGGCTGGTCGCGGGCAGCCAGGCCTCGACCGCCGCGTGCAAGGTCACCTACAAACACGCCGGGGCGCATCGGATCACCGCGAAGTACGGCGGCGACCGCAGCTTCAGTGGCTCGACGTCCTCGCCGGCGCAGCCGGTCACCGTCTCCAAGCCCTCGGTGCCGGTGCTCGGGACCATCACCGCCACGATGGAATGGAGTTTCCGCTACACGCGTTCGTACACCAAGGTGCTGGCGCTGGTCGTGCAGGGCATGCCCGTCGGCGGAGCGATCCGCGTGACGTGCAGGGGCCGGGGCTGCCCGTTCGCCAAGCGCGCGATCCCCGTCACCCGGCCGAAGTCCTGCCGCTCGACGAAGAAGCATCGATGCTCGGCGCCGGTCACCCGGACGATCGACCTGACGCGCAGCTTCCGCACGCGACGCCTGCACGTCGGAGCCCGGCTCACGATCGCGCTGATCCGCACGGACTGGATCGGCAAGATCTACATCTTCACCGTTCGCGCCGGCCGCCCGCCGCGGATCCAGATTGGCTGTCTGGCTCCCGGGGGCACGCGCTTGGACGTCGGCTGCTGACCCCCCGGCGGACCCGCCCGACCCGGCGAAGTCGAGTCTGGGAGGATGCGGGGACTGCAACAGAAATAACGACTGTCTGCCGTTGCTTCCTTAAACGAGCGGTGCATTTCACGCGTTGAGGAAGGGATCGTCGTGAACAAGTTTGTCGGGATCGCGCTGGTGCTGTTTGTGCTGGCGCAGACTGGATCGTCGGCTGGCGCCGACTCCGGACTTGTTGGGCGATGGCGCCTGGATGAGGGCAGCGGCACGGTTGCCGCTGATAGCTCGGGGCATGGAGACAACGGGACGGTGCTCGGAGGTGCAACGTGGGTCCCCGGCCGGCTTGGATCCGCTCTGAGCTTCGACGGTGTCACGGGCAGGGTGCAGGTCACAGGCAGCCCGTCGCTTGAGCCCACCGCGGCGGTTACTGTCAGCGCCTGGGTCAAGCATGCGGGTAGCCCCGGCGATTACAGCTACGTGCTCGCCAAGGGCGCCACCGCTTGCATCGCCCCGTCGTACGGGCTCTACTCAGGGCCGAACGGAGGACTCGAGTTCGTTGTAGCCAAGAACCGCACCGTCTACGCGCGCTCTCCCGACGCAGGCACTCGCGTCTGGGACGGCAGCTGGCACTTCGCGGTCGGGACGTTCGACGGCACCACCATCCGGCTGTTCGTCGACGGCCGCGAGGTCGGTTCCGGGACCCCGTACGTCGGCCGGCTCGAGTACCAGCTTCCCGATTCCAACGATCTGTTCATCGGCGACTACCCGGGGTGTACGACGATGACAACCCCGGGCATGCACTACCACTTCGTTGGCAACATCGACGAGGTCAGCGTCTGGAGCCGCGCGCTCACCCCAGCCGAGGTGACAGCTGCCATGACCCCGCCGGGTCAGATCCCGCCGAAGGCCGGCGGACACCCCGGGCCGTCCACGGGTCAGATCCCACCGACGGCTGACGGCCGGCCCGGCACGACGCCCGGACGACTGAGCGGTCCGCCGGCGCTCGGCGCCTTAAGGATGTCCTCGTCGGCGTTTGCGGTCAGTCTCGGTCCGCGTCGCCCACAGCACACGAGACCGGTCGGCGCGACCATCAGCTATACCGACACGCAGGCAGCGCGCACGACGTTCACAGTGCTGCGGGCCTCACCCGGCGTCACCAACCGCAAACACTGTGTGAAACCGACTCGGCGCAGCCGCGGTACGCCCCTACCTCGCTGCACCCGCAACGTAGTGCTGGGCAGCTTCACGCACGCCGACCACGCCGGACGCAACAGCTTCCATTTCACCGGCCTGCGCGGACACAAGCTCACGCCAGGGAGATACCGCCTCGACGCGACGTCACGGGCGCACGGCCAGACGGGCCGGACCGTCAGCATCGCCTTCAGGATCATTCCCTAACTCGGTCACACGACCGTGCTGCCTGTTCCCGCTGGTCGAGGTCGTATGACTCCACGGCGCAGCAGTTCCTAGCCCGGATACTCGCCGCGGCACCGGGCTTGGCCGGTCCGAGCAGACCTTGGTTGCTGCGATCCGCACCGCTCGTGCGACCGATGTTCGCGCTCGGTACGCGCAGTGACACGTGCCCGTCGGCAAACCCGCATCCTTGCAGGCATTTTCCGGCCGATCTAGCACTCTCGCGTTGAGAGTGCCAAGGGGTCAGCGCTATACTTGCTGAAGCAATGCCGATCTACGAATATCGCTGCGAAAAGGGGCACACCTTCGAGGTCATGCAGCGCATGTCCGACGATCCGGTGCAGACCTGCAGCTCGTGTTCGGCCCCCGTGCAGCGGGTGTTCCACCCGGTCGCAGTCCACTTCAAGGGCTCGGGCTTCTACAACACCGATTACGGCACCCGCAAGCGGGCTCGGGAAATGAAGGAGTCCGGCGGGGATTCGAAGAACGGCAGCGGCAGCTCCACCTCAGGCGGGGACAGTGGCTCGGACAAGAAGAGCGAGGCCGCCAAGCCGGCCGCTGCGGCCTCCTCGGGCGGCTCCTCCTCGGGCGGTTCCTCGTCGGGCGGTTCCTCGTCGGGCGGTTCCTCGTCGGGCGGCTCGTCGTCCGGCGGCTCCTCGTCGGGTGGCTCTTCGTCGGGCGGCTCGTCGTCGAGCAGCAGCTCGTAGATCCCCGGCGCGTCAGCCGTTCATCAGCTTGGCCACCGCGGCGTGCACGTCGGTCGGCGACGCCGTCAGCGCGGATTCCCCGTCGGGGAGCGTCGTGGCGCCGGTCGGCTTGAGCACCTGCACCGGCGCGGAACCACCGATCTCCGACGCCGCGAACAGGCTTAGGAGTGTGAACCCACCCATGTCGGTGCGCAGCACCTTGGGTGCGTCCCACGAGGCCCAGGGCAGGTGGAAGAACGAGCTCGGCGAGAGCAGTTTCGCCTTGACGGCGTTGAGGATCTGCTGCTGGTGCTGGACGCGGGTGAGGTCGCTTTCGGCCGGGTTGCACTTGTTGTGCCGGGTCCGGGCCAGGGTCAGGGCCTGGATTCCGTTGAGGTGATGGGTGCCCGGCGCGAGGTAGAGCGAGAAGCCGCCGTTCTTGGTCCCGCCGCTGATGTCCGAGCAGATGCGCCCGGTGGTGACGTCGATGCCGCCGATCGCGTCGATGAACTTGGGGAAGGCGGCCAGGTTGACGATGATGATGTGGTTGATCGGGACGCCGGTGAACTGCTCGATCGTCTTGATGGCCAGCGCCGGGCCGCCGTACGCGTAGGCGGCGTTGATCTTGCTCACGCCGTGTCCCGGGATGTCCGCCACGGTGTCTCGGGGAATCGACAGGCGCCGCGAGGTGCCGCCGCCGATCCGCCACAGCATGATGGTGTCCGACCGGCTGCCGGCGTCATGCGTGTTGGCCCCAGCCTCCTTGGAGCCGGCGGGCCGCTGGTCGGTGCCGATGATTAGCACCGTGTCGGTCGAGGTGAGCATGTTTCCGCCCGAGCTGAGCGCCGCGGAGGCGGAGGCCGGGAGGTTGCCCGACTCCTGCTGGGCGCTGATCAGAAACAGCACAAGCGAGAGCAGCAGCCACGCCACCACCGCCAGGGCCACGTACTTGAGCACGCGCCGGGCGGTGGCCCAGCCGCCCTGCGCGCCGGAGCCGCCGAACCGCCGCCGGCCGCCGCCATCCTTGGGCCCGCCGCCCGAGCCGCCGAGATCGGCCGCCTCCTCTTCACCGCGCAGCCGCGCGCGCAGGCCCTTCGGCTTGGCGCGGTACACGGTGTAGGGCACGTCCCCGCTCCCGCGTGAGCCACGCGGACTGGGTCCGGCGCCGGCCTCGCCGCCGTCGCGGTAGAGCCGGTAGGGCCGGTCCTCGGGAGGCGCAGAGTTTCGAGGATCGTCTGGCATAGAGCACTGCATATAGTGACGGCATGCCGGCCCGGCGCACCATCGGTGTGGACATGGGCGGGACCAAGCTGCTGGCGGGCGCTGTGGACCGACGACTCGGCGTCCACCACCGCGCCCAACGAACGGTACTGGGTCTCGACCAGGCTACCCTGCTCGACACTGCCGTCCACGCGGTCCAGGAGGCGCGCGAGGCTGCGGGGGCGGAGATCGCCGCCGTGGGCTTCGGCATTCCCAGCCTGATGGACCGCCGCACCGGCCAGAGCGTACGCTCAGTCCACCTGCCCCTGGCGAACGTCCCCTTCGCCGACATCATGGCTGAGCGCCTCGGGCTGCCCGTGTTCGTCGACAACGACGCGAACCTGGCCATCCTGGCCGAGCATCGCGCCGGGGCGGCCCGCGGCACCAGCGAGGCCGTGATGCTGACCATCGGCACCGGGATTGGGGGCGGCCTGATTCTCCGCGGCGAGCTCTACCGCGGCTCGGTCGGCGCCGCCGCCGAGCTCGGCCACATGGTCGTCGACATGGACGGCCCACGGTGCCAGGGCAACTGCCCCAACCGGGGGTGCATCGAGGCGGTGGCCTCGGGCGCGGCGCTGGCCCGCGAGGCGCTCCGAATTGCGCAGGAGCGGCCGGGGTCGGGGCTTGGACTGGCGCTGGCCGGCGGACGCACCCTCGCCGGGCCGCTGATCACCGAGCTTGCCCACGATGGCGACGAGGCGGCGATCTCGGCCGTCGAGCTGATCGGCTCGCGGCTCGGGGTGGCGATCTCGAGCCTGGTCAACATCTTCAACCCCGAGGTGGTGGTCATCGGCGGAGGGGTGATCGGCGCCGGCGATCTGCTGCTTGGGCCGGCCCGCCAGCTCGTGCGGGAGCGCGCGCTGCCCCCATCCCGGGACGAGGTGCGGATCGTCGCGGCGCACTTTGGCGTCGAGGCCGGGATGGTTGGGGCCGGGGCGCTGGCCTTCGACCGGCTCGAGGGGCGGCCGGTGTGAGCGGGCGACTGGTCGTCTGCCCGACGCCGATCGGCAACCTCGAGGACGTCACGCTGCGCGTGCTCGCCGCGCTCCGCGACGCCGACGTGGTGGCCTGCGAGGACACCCGCCGCACCCGCGTGCTGCTCGACCGCTACGGCGTCAGCGCCAAGCTCGTCAGCTACCACGAGCACAACGAGGCCCAGCGGGCGCGGGAGCTGGTGGCTCAGATGCAGGCCGGCTCGGTCGTCGCGCTCGTCTCCGACGCCGGCATGCCGCTGGTCTCCGACCCCGGCTTCGTGCTCGTTCAGGCCTGTGTGGCCGCGGGCCTGGCCGTCGAGGTGCTGCCCGGCCCGTCGGCCGCCCTCGCCGCGCTCGTCGCCTCCGCGCTGCCCGCCGACCACTGGCGCTTTGCCGGCTTCCTGCCCCGCAAGCGCAGCGAGCTCGAGCCGGTGTTCACCGCCCCGGAGACGGTTGTGGCCTTCGAGTCACCCCGACGGGTCGCCGCCACGCTGGCCGAGCTGGCCGGCCTGGACCCCGAGCGTCCCGTTGCCGTGTGCCGCGAACTGACCAAGGTTCATGAGGAGGTGGTGCGCGGAACCGCAGCCGAGCTTGCCGCGCGCTATGGCGAGGAGCCGCCGCGCGGTGAGGTGGTGCTCGTCATCGGGCCGGCGCCGGCGGCCGAGGCCGACATCGGACCGGCGCTGCACGCGGTGCAGCGGCTGGTGGCGGCCGGGGCCAAGCCGCGGGTGGCCGCGGGCGTCGTGGCCGAGCTCACGGGAGTCAGCGCCAACGCGCTCTATCGCGCGCTGACCGCCGGATAGCCTTCAACCAAGCGACGATGTCCTTCTACGTCACGACCCCGATCTACTACGTCAACGCCCAGCCCCATCTGGGCCACGCGTACACGACGATCGCCGCCGATGTGCTCGCCCGGCACAAGCGCCAGCGCGGCGACGACGTCTTCTTCCTCACGGGAACCGACGAGCACGGCGAGCCCGTGGCCGACGCCGCCCGGGCCCAGGGACTCGAGCCCAAGGAGCTGGCCGACCGCAACGCTGAGCGCTTCAAGGCGCTCGCCCCGCAGCTGAACGTCTCCAACGACTTCTTCATCCGCACCTCCGATGAGGAGCATATGGCCCGGGTGCAGCAGGTGCTGCAGCGGGTGCACGACAACGGCCACACCTACAAGGGGCTGTACGAGGGCTGGTACTGCCCACGCTGTGCCGACTTCAAGGTCGAGAACGAGATCCTCGAGGGCAACCGCTGCCCGATCCACGAGATCGTGCTCGAGCGCCATCAGGAGGAAAACTGGTTCTTCGCGCTGTCGAGCTTCCAGGAGCGGCTAGAGCAGCTCTATGCCCAGCAGGCCGACTTCGTCATGCCCTCGCACCATTACAACGAGGCGCGCACGTTCATCACCCAGGGGCTGCAGGACGTCTCGCTCTCGCGCGCCCGGCTGCGGTGGGGCGTTCCGGTTCCCTGGGACGAGGGCCACGTCTTCTACGTGTGGTTCGACGCGCTGCTCAACTACTACACGGCGCTCGGCTACGCCCGGCCCGGGGAGGACCTGACCGACCGCTTCTGGCCGGCCACTTACCACATCATCGGCAAGGACATCCTCAAGTTCCACACCGTCTTCTGGCCGGCGCTGCTGATGGCCGCCGACCTCCCACTACCCGAGCACGTCTTCGTCCACGGCTTCCTGCTCGGCGCCGACGGGCGCAAGATGAGCAAGTCGCTGGGCAACGTGCTCGATCCCTTCGAGGTGATGGATCAGTACGGCACCGACGCCCTGCGGTTCTACCTTCTGCGCGATGTCGCCTTCGGCGGCGACGGCGCCGTCGGCATGGACGCGGTCCGCTCGCGCTATGAGAGCGAGCTGGCCAACGAGTACGGCAACCTGGCCAGCCGGACGATCGCCATGATCTCCCGCTACCGCGACGGGAGCCTGCCGGCTTCGGACGTCGATCCCTCGCTCGCCGGCGAGTTCGCCGAGCTGCCCGAGCGCGTGGCCGAGGTCCTCGATCGCGCCGAGGCCACCCAGGCGCTCGAGCTCATCTGGCAGCGCGTCCGGCGGCTCAACCGCTACGTCGAGGAGCGGGCGCCGTGGCAGCTGGCCAAGGATCCAGGCCAGGCCGCCGAGCTCGACCGCACCCTGGCCTCGCTGGCCGAGGGCCTGCGGGCGGTGAGCGTGCTGCTGCACCCGTACATACCCGCGAGCACCTTGCGGCTGCTCGACGCGCTCGGCGCCCCCGCGATCGGCTACGACTCCGCTGCCTTCTCGGTCCGACCCGGCGAGTGGCACGTGCAGGAGCTCGAGCCGCTGTTCCCCAAGCAGCCGTGATCGACAGCCACACGCACCTCGAGCTGTGCGAGCCGCCGGATGCCGATCTCGTCGCCGCCGCCGAGGCGGCAGGGGTGACCAGGATCCTCACCGTCGGCATCGACGGCGCCACCTGCCGCGCCGCGCTGGCCGCGGCCGAGGACTTCCCTCAGGTGTACGCGGCGATCGGTCGTCACCCCAACGCCGCCGCCGGCTTCGACGATGCCGATCTGGCCGAGCTGCAGGCGCTCGCCGCGCACGAGAAGTGCGTGGCCATCGGCGAGACCGGACTGGACTTCTACCGCGACGGCGCCCCGCGCGAAGACCAACAGCGCGCCTTCGAGGCCCAGATCGAGCTCGCCCGCGCGGTCGGCAAGCCACTGGTGATCCACACGCGGCACGCCGACGAGCCGACGCTCGGGACGCTGGAGCGCGTCGCCGGGGGCCTGCGCGTGATCCTCCATTGCTTCTCGATGACCGACCAGATCGACCGCTGCCTGTCCCACGAGGACTGGTGGTTCTCGTTTGCCGGCAACGTCACCTATCCCAGTGCCGCGGCACTCCGGCAGGCCGCCCTGCGGGTGCCGGCCGAGCGCCTCCTCGTCGAGACCGACGCGCCCTACCTCTCACCCCAGCCCCAGCGAGGCCGGCCCAACCAGCCGGCCAACGTCGTGCACACCGCGCAGGTCCTGGCGGTCGACCGGCGCGTCGCCTACGCCGAGCTCGAGGCCGCGGTGCAGAGCAACGCCGCGACCGTCTTCGGGTGGTGAGCGCGCGCCGGAGCCCCGGCGACGGCCGCCGCCGGCGGGTGCGCACACGGGAGCTCGGGCAGAACTTCCTCGTCGATTCCAACATCCTCGACGTGATCGAGCGTCTGGCCGGGCTGCGCTCGGAGGACGTGGTGCTGGAGATCGGCGGCGGTCTGGGGGTGCTCTCCGAGCGGCTCGCCGCCGTCGCCGCGCACGTTCACGTGGTCGAGGTCGACCACAGCCTCGAGGCGGACCTGCGCGAGCGGCTGGCCCCGTTTTCCGACGTCACGCTGCACATGGACGACGCTGTGCGCCTTGACCTCGCGGCGCTTGAGCCAGCCCCGACCAAGGTCGTGGCCAACCTCCCCTACGGCATCGCCGCCACGATGATCCTGCGCACGGTCGACGAGCTGCCGAGCGTCGCCAGCTGGGTGGTGATGGTGCAGCGCGAAGTCGGAGAGCGCCTCGCCTCCTCGCCCGGCGGCTCGAGCTACGGGGTCACCTCGGTGCTGGCCCAGATCGCCTGTGAGGTGGAGGTGCTGCGACCGGTCGGGCGCCGGGTGTTCCGGCCGGTGCCGAACGTCGATTCGGTGCTGGTCGGGCTGCGACGCCGGGGTGAGGGGGCCTCGCCGGACGTGCGCGGGCTCGTCCACGATGCCTTCGCCCATCGCCGCAAGGCGCTCGCCGGGTCGCTTGCGCTCGTGCGCCGCGACGTGCCCGACGTGCGCGAGCGGGCCCGCGCTGCGCTGATCGAGCTCGGCCATCCCGCCGACGAGAGGGCCGAGCGGCTGACGCCACAGGAGTTCATCGTGCTGGCGGCGAAACTCCACCCATGAGGCTGCGCGCCCTCGCCCCGGGCAAGGTCAACCTGTCCCTGTTTCTCGGGCCCGAGCGCCCGGACGGCCGCCATCAGCTGGTGACGGTGTTCGAGTCGGTGTCGCTGTCGGACGAGCTCGTGCTCACCGAGCGCTCCGAGGACGCTGAAGACGAGGTCGTCTGTGCGGGGGTGGAGGGGCCCAACCTGGCCGCCGAAGCGCTTACCGCGCTGCGCCGGCGGGGGTGGGAGGGGCCTCCCCTGAGGGTGGAGATCGACAAGCACGTCCCGATCGCGGGGGGCATGGGCGGTGGCTCGGCCGACGCCGCCGCCGTGCTGAGGATGGCCTGCGAACTCGCCCCGGGGCGGCCCGAGGAGGTGGCCGCGCTGGCCGCCGAGCTCGGCGCCGACGTGCCGAGTCAACTCGCCCCCGGGGTCAGCATCGGCACCGGCGCCGGGGATCTCGTCGAGTCGCTCGCGCCTCTGGCGCCGCATGCGCTCGTGATCGTGCCGCTGCCCGCGGCGCTGGCCACCGCCGCGGTGTATCGCGAGGCCGACCGGCTTGGGCTGCCCCGGTCGGTGCAGGAGCTCGAGCAGCGCCTCGCCGAGCTGCTCACCGCCCTCGGGCCCGATTCCCGGCCGCCGGACGAGTTGCTGGTCAACGACCTTCAGCCGGCGGCGATCTCGCTCTGTCCCGAGATCGAGCCCGCCCTCGACGCGACCCGGGAGGCCGGCGCTGAGCGCTGCCTTGTCAGCGGCTCTGGGCCGACCGTCGCCGGGCTGTTCTGGGGAGAGCACCATGGCGAGCGGGCGGCGGCCGCGGCGCAGGGCCTCAGCGGACGCTATCCCGGCGCGGTGGCGACGGTTCCGGTCGGTCCAGAGCACGGTGCCCCGGGTGTGCTGTAGCACCATCTTCCAGATTCGGCACAATCTCTAAGGTGAACGAGCCATGACCAACCAGGCGATCACGTATCTTGTGGGGGCCTGCCTCGGCGTGTTCGGGCTCGCTGCCTTCTGCGCGCTCGTCGTGGTGCCGGCCGTCAGCGCCTACCGGCGCGGGATCGAGCGGGTGGCCGCGGTGGTCCTGTCCCTGTACGTGCTGGCCGCGCTGGTGGGCGTCGGCGTGCTGCTCGGTGCCCTGATCGTGTTCGAGTGGCCGCGGGTCTTCTGAGCGCCGCGGCGAGGCTGAGTCAGGTGGCCGAGGGCACCCATCCCCGCGAGCCCGCGGTCTCGCGTGCTCCCGATCTCGGCGCGCTGGCCGCGATGACCGATGCCGTCGAGGCCGGCGCCGGCCTGCCCGAGATTCTCCGCGCCGCCGCCCGGGCGCTCGACGCGAGCCTGATCCTCATCGATCGCTCAGCGTCGATCCTGGCCGTCGCTGCCCGCTCTCCGGCCGATGAGCGGTCGCTGATGCGCGACGCCGACGACGTGACGACGATCGAGCTCAAGGTCGCCGACGCGACCGTCGGCCAGTTGCGCATGCGCAGCCGCGAGCGAAGCGCCGACGCCTCTCTGCTGCGCCTGGTCACGACCCTAATCGCCTCCGAGGTCGAGCGCGTCCGGGCGCCGGAGCGGGCGTCCGAGGAGGCCGCGCTGGTCTTCCAGCGCGCCGTGCTGGCCGGGCGGATCGCCGAGCACGATGACCTCGTCGCCCGGGGCAAGGAGCTGGGAAGCGACTTCGGTGGCGGCGGCACGGTGATCGTCGTACGCGCCCATCCGCGCAACCCGACCGAGGACGACTGGCGCCGCCGCCTGCTGGCCGTGGCCGGTCGTGGCGCCCGCTCGATCGCCCCCGGCGCGATCCCCGCGCCGGCCGAGGACGATCCGGCCGAGGTCGTGGTGCTGGTCCCCGATCCCGACGGCGAGACCGGCCGCCGGGTCGGAGCCTCGATCACCCGCGAGGTCGAGTCCGGGCTGGCCGGGTTCGCGTTCGCCATCGGGCGCAGTCGCTGGTGTGAGGACCCGCTGGCGTTGCCGCGGGCGGCGAACGAGGCGCTGCTGGCCGCCAACGTCGTCGAGGGCGATCCCGAGCGCTCGGAGCTGGCGTTCGAGCAGACCGGGACCTACCAGCTGCTGCTGCCCCACATGAGCGATCCGGCCGAGCTCAAGCGCTTCTACAAGGAGACCGTGCGCCCGCTGGTCGCCTACGACGAGCAGTACGAGACCGACCTGCTCGGCACGCTGTCGACCTTCCTGGACTGCGACGCCAACGTCAATGCGACGGCGGCCCGTCTCATCACCCACCGCCACACCGTCCGCTATCGGTTCGAGCGCGTGCGCGAGCTGACCGGCCTCGACGTCTCCTCGACCGACGGGCGGGAGAAGCTCTCCCTCGGCCTGAAGGCGATGCGGGTGCTCGGCATCGCCGCTCCGGGCGGGCCGGCGCGCGAGCCGGGAGCCGAGGGCGGTCGGGTTCCGCGGTAGCGCGCTCGCGGCGCCGCTGAGTAGGATCGGCGCCTCGTGGCCATCGGCATCATCACCGGCTCGGGCACCAACACGCTTCCGGGATTCGAAGATCCCGAGCCGCTGACGTTCGCCACCCCGTTCGGCGGGGCCGCCCTCACCCGCGGTCGGTACGCCGGCGTCGATGCCCTCCACCTCTCGCGCCACGGCCCCGGACACGCCCGTCTCTCCAACCACGTCAACCACCGCGCCAACATCTGGGCGCTGAAGGAGCTCGGGGCCACGGCGGCGATTGGCACCACCGCCTGCGGAGCCGTCGACCCGTCGCTGGAGCTGGGCGGCCTGATGGTGTTCGACGACCTCCACTTTCCGGTCAACCGCCTGCCCGACGGCTCGCTGTGCACGGTGTTCACCGAGCAGGGTGACCCGGCCCGCGGGCACTGGATCCTTCATGGGGGCCCGTACGCGGAGGAGCTCCGGCAGGCCCTGCACGCGGCGGCACGGGACACGGGCCATCCCTGCCGCGGCCATGGGACCTACGGTCATGTCGATGGTCCCCGCTTCAACACCCCGACGGAGATCGCCCGGCTCGCCGCTTGCGGCGTCGGCGCGGTGAGTCAAACCGCCGGTCCGGAGACTGTGCTGTGCGGCGAGCTTGAGCTTCCCTACGCCCTGATCGGTTTCGTCACCGACTACGCCAACGAGGTCCGGGCCGGCGAGCCGACGCCGGTGTCGACACTGATCGAGCTCATGGGCCGCAGCACCGGCATCTTCGCCGACGTTCTGCGGGGCGCGCTGCCGAGGCTCGGAGAGTCCGCTCCGCGGACCACGGGCACCGTGTACCGGTTCGAGCAGGGATGAACGTGGCCGGGAGCTCGGGGTCGATGAGCGGTGCGGCAGCCTCGGTGCTGATCCTCGCCCGCGCGCCCCGGCGCGGCGAGGTGAGACGCGCGCTCGAGCCGCTGCTCGGCCCCGAGGGCTGCGCCGCGCTGCAGGCTGAGCTGATCTCCGCCGCCGCGCGCTGGGCCAGCGAGCTGGCGCCCGGGGCCGTTCACGTCGCCCATGAGCCGCCGGACGCCGGCCCGGAGCTGCGCCCGCTCGTCGGCCGCGACGCGACCCTTTTTCCTCAGAACGGCGACGGCATCTCCGGGCGGATCGCCGACGCGGCCGGGCGGGTGTTCGCGCGCAGCCAGGCGCCGCTGCTGATCGTGTGGCCGGATCTGCCGGTCCTGAGCCTCGGGCACGGCGAAGCGGCGTTCGAGGATCTGCGCTCCGGCTGCGACCTCGTCTTCGGTCCGGCGATCGACGGCGGCTTTTACCTGGTCGGCATCGCCCGGCCGCTTCCGGAGCTGTTCGCGTTGCCCGAGCGGGCCTGGCGCAACCCCGACACGACCGCCGCGGCCGTCGCGGCGGCGCGGGAGGGGGGGTTGGAGATTGGCCTGCTGCGGGCGGAGCGGGCGCTGCAACGGCCTGCTGACGTCCGCGCGGCGCTCGCCGATCCGCTGCTGCCCGAGAGCATCGCCAGGCTGCTGGCCCCGGCGCGGGCCGCACGCGGCTGAGCCTGCGCCGGCTCGAGAGCTGGGGGGCGAGGACTCGAACCCCGATTCCCGGGACCAAAACCCGGTGTCCTGGCCGGTTGGACGACCCCCCAGCGGACGACGCAGCTTCGTCGGGCGCGAATCTACCTGACGGGCATCGGCCGCGCCTCGGTCGTGGTTCGGTCGGGGCGATCCCCTACGATCCTCCTGTCTTGACCGCACCCGTCGTCGTCATCCTTGCTGCGGGCCAGGGCACGCGGATGCGTTCCGCCACCCCCAAGCTGCTGCACCCGCTCTGCGGGCGGCCGATGGTTGCGTGGCCGGTCGCGGCAGCGCGCCAGGCCGGCGCCGGCGCGATCGTCGTCGTCGACGGCGCGGATCGTCCGCTTGCCGACGTGCTCGACGAGGACGTGATCGTGGCCGTCCAGGAGCGGCCGCTCGGCACCGCCGATGCGGTCCGCGCCGCCGCGGCCCATCTCACCGGCGATGCGCCCGTGATCGTCCTCGCCGGCGATGTGCCCCTGATCCGCTCCGAGACCCTGGTCGAGCTCGCCGAGGCCCATCACCACCAGGGTGCCGCTGCGACGATGCTGACCACGGTGCTCGACGATCCCAGCGGCTATGGCCGGGTGGTGCGGGCACCAGACGGGACGGTCGAGCGCGTGGTGGAGACGAAGGCCCCCGGCGACGCGACGGAGCTCGAGCTCCACATCCGCGAGGTCAACACCGGCATCTTCGCCTTCGACGCGGCCGCGCTGTTGGTCGCACTCGAGGAGGTCCGCGCCCACAACGCCCAGGGTGAGCACTACCTGCCCGACGTGTTGCCGGTGCTGCGCTCGCACGAGCGCACCGTGCTTGCTCATGAGCTCGCGGACGCCACCGAGCTGCTGGGCATCAACGACCGGGTGGCGCTCGCCGAGGTGGGGGCGATCGCCCAGCGCCGGATCCACGAGCGGCACATGCTGGCCGGCGTGACGATCGTCAATCCCGCCGCCACGGTGATCGACGCCGAGGTCGAGATCGGGGTCGATACGGTGATCGCGCCGTTCACGAGCCTGCACGGACGCACGCGGATCGGCGGCCGGTGTGCGGTCGGACCCGCCAGCACGCTGCACGACGCCGTCGTCGGTCATGAGGTGACGCTGCTGCATTCCTACGTCGTCGACGCCGAGGTTGGGGACGGGGCGAGTGTCGGGCCCTTCGCCTACCTGCGGCCGGGCACGGTGATGCGAGAGCGCTCGAAGGCCGGGACCTTCGTGGAGATCAAGAATTCCGACATCGGCGCCGGCTCCAAGGTGCCGCACCTGTCCTACATCGGCGACGCGATGGTCGGCGAGGGCACGAACCTCGGCGCCTCGACGATCACCGCCAACTACGACGGCTACCGCAAGCACCGCACGGCGATCGGCTCGCGCGTCAAGACGAGCGTCGACACGACCCTGATCGCTCCGGTGACGATCGGCGATGACGCGTACACGGCGGCCGGCTCGGTGATCAGCCAGGACGTGCCACCGGGCGCGCTCGGGGTCGCTCGCTGCCGGCAGGAGAACATCGAAGGCTATGCCGAACGCCGCAGGAAGCGGGCGGAGGCCGAGCGGACGGGGGAGACGTGAGCGCCGAGGCTCTCACGTCTACGGACGAGCGTACACTCGCCGGCGAGATGAGCATGATGGAGAGTCGTCCCGTGACGGCGACGGATCTGCGGCTTGGCTACGACAAGCGTCTGATGCTCGTCAGCGGCCGGGCCAACCCCGAGTTGGCGGCCCGGATCGCCTCCAAGCTCTCGGTCCAGCTCAGTGGCGTGACGCTGAAGACCTTCGCCAACGGCGAGGTCTACTGCCGCTACGAAGAGTCCGTGCGCGGCGCGGACGTGTTCATCGTCCAGCCGATCTGTGGCAACCCGGCCGAGGGCCTGAGCACCAACGACGCTCTGATGGAGCTGACCACGATGGTCGACGCGGCCGTCGGCGGCTCGGCGCACCGGGTGATCGCCGTGACGCCGTGGTACGGCTACTCGCGCCAGGACAAGAAGTCGGCGCCGCGTGAGCCGATCAGCGCGCGGCTGGTCGCCCGCATGCTGGAGGCGGCGGGCATCGACCGGATCCTCACCATGGATCTTCATTCCGGCCAGATCCAGGGCTTCTTCCAGAAGCCGTGCGATCACATGACGGCGCTGTTCATGCTCACGCAGTACTTCGCCGATCTAGGTCTCGAGGACCTGGTCGTCGTCGCCCCGGACGCCGGCCGCGTGAAGCTGAACAAGAAGTTCGCCTCCAAGATCGGAGCCGACCTGGCCATCCTCAACAAGGAGCGCCCGGCCCAGCAGGTCGCCGAGATCAACTACGTGATCGGCGAGGTCGAGGGCAAGACTGCGGTCATCGTCGACGACATCATCGACACCGCCGGCACGCTCAAGGCAGCCGCCGAGGCGGTCTACGACGCCGGCGCCCGGCGCGTGTACGCCGCGGCGACCCACGGCGTGTTCTCCGGCAATGCCTGGGAGAACCTGTCCGCGGCCCGCTTCGAGCAGATCGTCGTGACCGACACGCTGCCGCTGCCGCCGCGCGCGCCTGAGAACGTCCGCGTCCTCTCCTGCGCGGACCTGCTCACCAACTCGATCCGCCAGATCTTCACTGACGGCTCGGTGAGCGACGTGTTCGGCGGCGAGAACCAGCTGTTCTAGCCAGAAGCGCCGGGCGGGCGCAACCGACGGGCGCACCGCCGGCGGCTGTGCTGTCCGATCTCGCTCATGGGCCCTGGTAGACGCAGCTGGTGGTGTCGCTCGTGTTGCTGTTCGGCGTGCACAGCGTCTCCCGCGAGACCAGCCAGCCGGCGGTGGAGAGGTCAAACAGGAACGGCGGCAGGAGCACGTGGAGCCGATCGTCGTAGTGGTAGTTCTTCAGGTATCCCGTACCGCTCGTCTGGCCCACGATGCCGCGATAGCGCTGGGCGATCGCGCCGTGAACGGTCAGGTTGGGGGCCGGGCTCTGGGTTTGCCCGGTGCCGTAGTTATCGACCATGAACGAGTGGCTAAGCGTGAGGATGGCCGCATCGATCGTCAGCGCGCCGGTCTTGGTGTTGGCGGGGTGCATCACGCGCACGAAGTCCCCGGCGACCAGGCCCAGGGTGGCGCTGCCGGTCGGATTGCCTGAGCCGCCCTCGGTCGTGGTCACGCCGTTGCCGGCGCCCCCGTTGGCCTCAACGATGATGTCGTGGTCGGAGACGATCGTGAGCGGCGCCGTGTAGTTGCCATACAGGTAGACGTCGCCGCAGGCTCCGTAATAGTGCCCCGAGTTGTTGGTCGCATACGCCGTGTTCTGCGAGTATGTCGACGGGCAGCCGGAGGCGCTCTGCACGTAGATGATCGAGGGATACGGGCTGACGACTGTGCTCACCCACCCGCTCGTGCACGTCGCCGACGAGGTCGTGCCGGGGCAGTTGCTGATCGTCGCCGACGTGCCGCTGAGCACGATCGTCGTCGTGCCTGTGAAGACGTTACCGTGCGCCTGGGCGTCGGACAGGAGCGCGGTGCTGGAGACGCTCTGCGGCAGTGACACGGTCTTCGCTCCCGGAATCGCGCCGGCCCCGAGGAAATTCGCGTTCTGACAGTTGTTGCTCACGCAGACGGTTGACGTCGGGGCGTTGCTCTCGGTCCGGTCGCTGGTGCCCGCCCGGCCGAAGGTCGGCGAGTTGTTCGTCCAGATGTTGTACTGGTCGTTGGTGTAGCTCGGCCCGCTCATCGTGTCGCCGCTGACCCAGACGATCTGGCAGCCGCTCGGCGGTGAGGAGCTCGTGTACTGGTAGTAGTACTTCTCGTTCAGACAGTTCGAGTTGAGCGCCGGATCCTCCATCTCGTGGTCGGTGTACCAGAGGTAGTCGAGCGGGCTGGGCTTGCGGAAGCTGGTGACGAGCGTGCGCGTCACGCTCGGCTTACCCGACGTGTCGGGTGGCCCCGAGTATCCCGTGAACTCCATCCGCAGCGTGCCGGTCGTGCCGTCGATGAGCGCCGCAATCGGGTTGCCCGAGCAGTTGGTGTTGCTGTAGCTTGGGTTGTAGACCGGGACGAACGAGTACTGCTCGCCCGTGGTCGATCCGGGGACGGCGGCGGGGGTCAACTGAGAGTCGTTCGAGCAGGTGGCCCAGAAGTTCGGGTTCTGATTGAGCTGATAGAGGAACGCGTTCTCGCCGGCACGCGCCGCGTAGTAGGCGCGCTTGGCGTCGAGATCGCGTTGGCTCAGGCGAACGTCGTCGGTGACGGCGATCAACACGGCGGCGACGATCAGGCTGGTCAGCGCCAGGATGCCGATGGCGACGATCATCGTGAAGCCCGACTCCGAGGCGAGCCGGTACCGGATCCGTGCGATCCACCGTGTGGCTGCAACCGTCGTGGTCATGCGCACGGTCCGAAGGTCGAGGTCCCGCCGACCTGATTGGGGGGCGGGGTCAACCGCAACACCACCGAGTCGCTGGCGGTATCCCGGGTGTCGGCCAGATTGGTGTTCTCGTTCGATCCCCCGCTGCCACCGACCACCAGGCTGATCACGACCTCCGCGGTGCTGGCGGCATCCGAGGTGGAGAGGCCGTTCGTGGTCGAAAGCGGGTCTGGGTTCGAGACCGTGGTCGTTCCCGGAACGGCGGTGCTGCCGTCCATCAGCATCATGTCGTGGTTGCCGTTCGTGTCGGTGTAGGGCTCGTAGGCGAAGTACTGGAACACCGGTATGGCGCCGTTCGCCGAGACGTTGGTCAGCAGCGGCGTCCCGGATGGGCTCGTGGGCGTCGAGGAGAACACCCAATTGCTCGGCGAACTGCCGCTGGTCAGCGCATACGTGTAATCGGTCAGGGTGCCGGCCGCGGCGTTGAAGCTGATCCGGTGCTCGACAGGTGTCGGGTTGGCGGAGGTTCCGTACTGGCTGACGAACACCAGATTGTTGGCGTTGCTGTCCTGACTGCCGTTGGCGCCACCGCCCTGGATCGGCGTGACACCGGACGTTAGGCAGGCGGAGTGCAGCTCGTTCTCGATCCGCTCGAGCGTGACCCGCGCCCGCTGTGTCGCGTCGACCTTGGTGAACGTGCGCGTGGTGCTGTGAAGCGTCACGTCGAGGATCGTGAACAGCGCCGAGATGACCACGATGCCGGCCATCAGCACCACCAGGAGCTCGACCAGAGTGAAGCCATCCTCGGCTCGCGCCATTACGAATCTGCTCTGTGTTGTCACGGACATGCGGTCGTCTTCGAGGCACCATCCGTCTTGAGATCCCACTGCAGGGAGGCGTTTGGTGCCGTGAAGTTGGTCGTCGTCATCGCCGATGTCGTTTCCGACTTCCACGACGACGGACCCGTCTTGTAGTCGGCGCAGAAGGTGAGCGTCCCGGTGTCCCCAGTGGCGCTGGCCGTGGCCGTTCCCTGGGCGGCGGTGCTGGCGAACGGCGCCGGGTACACGCCATAGGTGACTGCGCCGACCTGTTCGGAGGACGCCGCCGAGACGCTCCACGTGTCCGAGCAGGCGGGGCCGCTCGTGCCGGTGAAGGCGATGTGAACGTCGGTCGGGGTGATGAGCGCGCCGTTGTACTTGATCGCGGCGTCGATCGCGGGTTCCACGACCGTCGCGCTCAGCGTGCTGCCCGGTGTCACCGTCGACGCGTTGGTGCCGGTGGGCGGCTGGAGCGGCTCCTCCTGCTCGCACTTACCCGCCCACAGCTGGTAGTTGTTCGCGTATCCGTTCGCACTGGACCAGAACGGGTAGAGGTTGGATGCGGTGAACGACGAGGCGGACGACGACCCCGAGCCGACCGTCTTGAAGACCGTCATGTGCGAGCCGCCGAGGCTGCCGAAGTACGACAGCTCGTACCCGGGGACCGTCAACGGCGAGGTTGTCGCTGCCCCGGTCTGGAACTGCACGTTAACCGAGCCCGCCTGTCCCAGCTGCAGCGCGGGCGGAGTCGAGACGGCGCTCAGGCTCACCGCGGCCGACGCATTCGGAGGTGACGCGTTGCCGTCCTTGTCCACGTATCCGGCGGCGGCCAGGGTGATCGCATAGCTGTCCGTCGGCAGCCCGGTGATGATCGTGCAACCGCTCGAATCGGTCGCGGCGGAGTCGTGGTAGCTGGTGTTCTGTCCGTCCACGGTCACGTTCACGCCGGACAGGCCCGTTCCCGTCTGGTCCTTGACCTGCTGGAGGATGGCTCCGGTGACCGCCCGCGTGATGATCGCCTCCTCGGTGACGCTCGGGGACTGCGACCCGTCCGTCCACCCGACCTTCGACGTCAGCTTGTAGTACGCGGCGACGCCGTTGCTGCAGCTCGATCCGCCCGTGACGTTCAGGAACTGGGCGGTGGAGTTGACCGTAAACACCCTTCCGTCCAGCGTCACCGTCCGCATCTGAGTGAGTGCCCCGAGCTGCTGGTCAGACATCCCCTTCATGCGCTCCTGGTCCTGCTGGGCAACCTCGTCGGCCTGCGAGCGAGAGCGCTGATTTCCGCTAACGTGGATGCTGGCGATCAGCGCCTGCGCCACTCCGGCCGAGATCAGGACGATGATCAATGCGCTGACCATGATCTCGATCAGCGTGAAGCCATCCTCGCGGTTCTTGAGGACCGAGAGGCGGCCACGGAGAGCCACCCGGTTGAAATTTCGGAAGAAGGTGTTGCCCATGTTCGGCCCCTCGGGCCCTCTGGATGGATCGGCATATGGCATGCCTTTCTTGAACCAGGCAACGTCGTGGCGTGGCGGGTTGGACGATTGATCGACGCCTGGCGGCGCTTCCGGGCGACGAAGGTGACCGGCCGTCGCTAGCGTTGGTCAACCCGGTGCCAGCGAACATCCACACAGCCGTTCTGGGCTCCCGCGATGGATGAGCGCGACGATCCGCAGGTCGGGCGTCGCGTGCAGTCCGAGCGGGCGCTGCGACTGATGGAGCTACTCGGGCTGAGCGAGGACGAGCTCTGCGCGGTGCTGGATGTCGACCCGCTGACCCTCCTCTCCGGCCAGATCGAGCACCGATCCGAACTGCCGATCCTGCTGAACCTGCTCGACGAGGCCGGCGAGCGGGCCGGGCCGGCCGTGCTGCGGAGCTGGGTCCGGGCGACGGGCCCGTTCGGGAGGCCGATCGACGCGCTGAGAAGCCGGGACTTCGCGGTGTTCGAGGACGCGCTGGCCGAGCTGGCCGAGCGGGGGTTCGTGCTCCGAGGTGGGGGCTGAGGCGTGGCCGCACCAGTCGTCCACCAGATCCGCGCCCGCTACGGCGAGTGCGATATGCAGGGCGTCGTCTTCAACGCCCACTACCTCGCCTACTGCGACGAGAACATGACCGAGTTGTGGCGGGTCGCCCTCGGCGGCTACGTGAACATGCTCGACCACGGCGTCGACATGGTCGTGGCCGAGGCCCAGCTCCGCTTCCACGCCGGCGCCGCCTTCGACCAGGAGCTGACCCTCGAGGTCGGCGTCAGGAAAATGGGAACCACAAGCCTGCTCACGCGCCACCGCATCCACCACGGCGAGAAGCTGCTCGTGACCGGCGAGTTGCGCCACGTCATGGTCGACCGCGCGACCCTGCAGAAGACGCCGATCCCTGACTGGATCCGCGCGGGGCTCGAGCCGTTCGTGGTGCGGGAGGAGTAGGGAGCTCGGGCGGGGCTGGGGCGCGCGCCTGGTGCAGGGCAGCGCGCTCGATCGAAAACGCTCCTGCGCTCGGCGGTGCGCCGCCCGTGCCGATCGCTCACGCCCCGGCCGGTGCCAACCGCCCACGCCCGGGCCGCCACGGCCCCGCCGGCCCGCGACCTACTCCTCCTCAGCCTCCGCCGGCCCGCGACCTACTCCTCCTCAGCCTCCGCCGGCCGCTTCTTCCCCGGCCAGAACCCGGTCAGGTAGTGGAAGGTCCGCGCGCTCGCCCGGTCTGCGGCCGCCGCAACGCCGGCCATGATCGCCGCTTCGAGCACCGCCGCGCCGAGCACTTTCTGCAGGGTGGTCTCCTCGGTGGTCGGCTCCGGTGGCGCCTCCTGGTCGATGTGCGACCACATCGCCTTGAACGCGTTGCGGCCCAACCGGGCGGCGATGAACGAGGCGACGAGGGCGAAGGGCTTGTAGAGGAGTTTCATGGTCACGCGCAGCCTACCCGGCCCGGAACCCGGAGACACCTCCGGCGCCGCAGACCACCGCGTGGATAGGCCCGCGACCCGACGATCGTCCAGGTGGCGATTTGCTGGCAGCCGGTCCCTATGGGTAAATACCGTGTGAACCAACGCTTCACAGGAGCAGACGGATGCTCGACGACGATCCGCTACCCCCGGATGGCGCAGCCGAGGAGCTGCTGCGCCGGGCCCTGTTGGACGACGCCTCGGCCGTCGCCGTGTCGTTGCGAGTGGACGGGCTGCCGCTGAGCGAGGCGGTCACGGTGATCTTTCACGCCCGGCGCGACCTGGGCACCCTGCAGACCTACGTCACGTGCGGCAGTCGCGGCGCCGGCGCGACGGTGGCGGCCAACGAGCTGCTGCGGGTGCCGTGCGACCTCGATCTCGCCGACGCCGAGGACCGCGAGGCGGCCGAGCGGCTCTACCTCGAGCAGGCCACCGCGCTGCGCGACGCCCTCGTCGGCGCCGATGTCGTCCTCGACGTGTGGCGGGAGCCGCTGAGCGAGCTGATCGGAGCCGGCGTCACCGTCGACCACTCGGTGCAGCTCTCGGTCAGGCTGCCGGCACCTCGGCTGTTGCCCACCGCGCTCGTCGCACGCGATTCCCATCTCGTCGTCACGCCCGTGTGCAGCGCCCGCACCCTGGCGGAAGGGAAGCCGCCGCTCGGGATCGCCTGCGCGCAGCAGGACTTCACCCGCGTCTACCCGCTGGCCGACGATCCCGGCCGCTGCGTCGAGGACTTCCTCGAGCTCTCCGCCGACCACGCCCGGGCGCTGGCGGAGCGTCTCGACCATCAGGAGGCCTCGGTCGAGCGCTTCCTCGAGCTGAGTGACTCCTAGACGCAGTACCTTGGCGCCTCCATGCGCCGTCTATACATCGTCCTGATCGTCCTCGGGGTGATCGCGTTCCTGGCCATGAGCGCGATCCTCGCCCGGGTCTACAGCGCCGACAACGCCGAGCGCTCGGAGCTGACCGGGCTCGTCACGGCCGAAGCCCGAGGCGACAGCGCTTCCGTGATCTCCCGGATCCAGAACTGCGCTCAGGACGCCGCCTGCCGCCAGCGCGCCGTCGCGGTCAGCGCCGCGCTGCGCCATCCGGGCACGGTCCAGGTCCTCCAGATCCAGGCCTCGACCGGGTTTAACGTCGTCAGTACGACCGGCACCGCCCGGGTGGCCTGGGTGGTCGGGGGTTCACTGCCGATCGTGCAATGCGTCGTCGTGCACCGAGCTGGCAACGCCGTCAGCGGCCTGCGGGTCGAGTTGCTCAAACTCAGCCCACGGATCAAGAGCGATCAGGACTGCCCGGCCCACTTCTAGGGCCCCGGCCCGGCGTTCAACCTCGTGGCTAGTGCTCGACCCGCACCGGCTGGCGCTCTGGCTCGCGCGCTGGGCGCCGCTCACGCGGTGGCAGCAGGTCGCTCAGGCGCTCGTGGCCGCGGAGGCGAATCCGGGCCGGAACCGCGTCCGGGAGCGGCAGTCCGCCGCCGGGTACATCGCTGGGATTCTTCGGCTGGCGCGGGTAATTGCCCCAACCGTCATCCGACCCACCGTCGGCAGGCCGCGGGGGCTCCGGCCCATCACGCAGCGCGGGAATAATCAACAGGGCAACGCAAGCCAGGCCTAGGAGGTGAACTCCGGCGATCATCAGCAGCAGCTGAGCCTCGCCCGACATACCGGTAGCCTAGCGCGCGGACGACCTTAAGCGGGAGCCCTCGCTACCATCGATTGCCGCCCATGGCTCCGACCGATCAGACGACCCTTTCTGTCGCCCTGCGCGAGGTCTCCAACTCCCGCGCTGTCCGGCGGCTGCGACGCGAGGGCAAGGTGCCCGGCGTCGTCTACGGAGGCGGCGAGGATCCGATCACCTTTGCGGTCGACTCGCGCGAACTGCGCCACGTGCTGGCTGGCGCCGGCGCGGTGCTCGACCTTCACGTCGCCGGGGCCAAGGGCTCACCGGTAGTGGTTAAGGAACTCGTCCGCCACCCGGTGAGTGGCGAGACCACCCATCTCGATCTGCTGCGGGTCCGGCTTGACCAGGCGATTCAGTCCGTCGTCACGCTCGAGTTAACGGGCGTCGAGGACGCGCCGGGCGTCAAGGAGGGCGGCGTGCTCGAGCAGATCACCCGCGAGGTGACGATCGAGGCTCTGCCCACCGACATCCCCGACGCCCTCCACCACGACGTCTCAGAGCTGCAGATCGGTGACACCGTCACGCTCGCGGTGGTCCAGACGCCGGCCACGGTCACCGTGGTCGACGATCTCGAGACGGTGATCGCCACGCTGACCCCTCCTCGCCTCCAACTCGAGGACGAGACGGAGATCGAAGCGGAGACCGAGGTCGTCGGCGAGGGCGAGGCACCGGCCGAGGGCGAGGCCGACTCAGGCGCCGAGGATGGCGCCGGCGGCGGCGATTCCGCCGACTCAGGCGAGTAACGGAGGCTCGACGTGCCACTGCCGGGTCGCCGCGGCGCTCCCGTCGACTGGCTGCTGGTCGGGCTCGGCAACCCGGGCTCCGAGTACGCGGGAAGCCGCCACAACATTGGCTTCGAGATCGCCGAAGTGCTGGCCCGACGCTGGGAGCTGCCGCGGTTCAAGTCCAAGTATCGGGGCCTGCTCACGGGTGGGCGGACCGGTCCGGGTGGACCGCGGGTGGCGATCCTCATGCCTCAGACCTACATGAACGACGCCGGCCAATCGGCCGGGCCGGCTCGTGGCGCACTCGGCGTGCCGCTTGACCACGTGCTGGTCCTGCACGACGAGATCGACCTTCCCTTCGGCGAGATCCGGACCAGACTTGGCGGTGGCCTGGCTGGCCACAACGGTCTGAAATCCCTCAAACAGGGGCTGGGTTCGGCCGACTTCGCTCGTGTCCGGGTGGGAGTGGGGCGCCCGCCGACCACCGACCCCGACCGCGTCGCCGCCTACGTGCTCGGCCGCTTCCGCGAACCGCGCGAGGAGGTCCGGGCGCTGATCGAAGCCGGCGCCGACGCCGCCGAACGCGTTCTCCGGGACGGTCTCGCCGCGACCTAGACTGAGGGGAACCCGATGCTCCGCAGTCTCCTCTCCCATGCCGGTGACGATCCGCAGACCGCCGCGCTGCAGCGCGACGGCGGCCGCGCGTTCGTTTCGCAGTCTCTCCGCCCGTATCTGGTCGCGGCGCTGCTCGACATGGAGGCCGACCGGCCGGCCATCGTTGTCGCCGGCGATGATCGCGCCGCCCGGGACCTGGCCGGCGGTCTGCGCGCGTGGCTGGCCCCGCGGATCGTGCGCTACTACCCGAGCCGCGGCGTCACCTACGAGTCGCACCTCGCGCCGCCGCCGCACCTGGTTGGCCTGCGGATCGCCGCTCTTGACGCGCTGCTCGAGCCCGCCGATCAGGCGCCCGTGGTCGTGGTCAGCGCGGTGGCGTTGTCGGAGAAGGTCCCCGATCCCTCGCTGCGCCCGCGCGGCTTCGCTCTCGTCAGGGGCGAGCTGCTCGACCTTGGAGAAACCGCACGCGACCTCGTGGCGGCGGGCTACGAGCGCGTTGATCAGGTCGAGGACCGCGGGCAGTTCGCCATCCGCGGTGGTCTGCTCGACCTGTTCCCGGCCACGGAGGACCGGGCCGTACGAGTCGATCTGTTCGGGGACGAGATCGAGTCCGTGAGGTGGTTCTCCACCTTCACCCAGCGCTCGCTGGGGGATGCCGAGACGGTCGAGGTGGCTCCGGCGGCCGAGCTCGATGAGGAGCACCGTGAGCTGGCCGAGATCGCGGCGCTCGAGCGGGAGTCCGAGCGTCCCGACATCGCCGAGCTGCTGCCCGTGGAGGACTTCCATCCGTTCCTGCGCCTCGCCCCGCCCGACGCTGCCGTGTTGGTGGCCGGCGAGGAGGACGTGGCGCCCGCACTCGCCGATCACTGGCAGGACGTGTGCGCCGCCTTCCACGACGAGGACGCCCATCACCTGTACGTCGCCCCCGATGAGATCGGCTCCGACCTCGAGGGCCGCGCGCGGGTGCGGCTGTCGAGCATCGACCAGGACCAGCGCTACGCGTTCCGCGCCCAGGCCGCAGACATCGCCGCGCGCGGCATCAAGGAGGCTGAGCCCGAGCTCGAGAAGCTCGCTCGTTCCGGGTACCGGACGATCGTTGCCTTCGCCCGCCGCGGTGAGGGGGAGCGCGCCGCCTACAACCTCGGCCGCCTCAAGGTCCACTGGCTCGACCCCGGAGAGGAGGTCGAGCGGAGTCCCGGCCAGCTGACCTTCGCCGAAGCTCGGCTCCAAACCGGCTTCATCGCGCCGCAGTTCCACCTCGCGGTGATCCCCGAGCATCGGTTATTCCGTCGCCGCCGAGCCGCCGAGCGCCCGGACCGGAGCCACCGGCGCGGCGTGCTACGGAGCTTCGCCGATCTGCGCAGCGGCGACATCGTCGTCCACGAGGACCATGGCGTCGCCCGCTTCGCCGGCTTCGACACCAAGACCGTCGCCGGGGTGACGCGCGACTACCTCTACCTCGAGTACGCGGGCTCGGACCGCGTGTTCGTGCCCGTCGACCAGCTGGCCAAGATCAGCCGCTACGTCGGCGCGGGCGGGGCACACCCGCCGCTGTCCAAGCTCGGCGGCACGCGCTGGGAGACGATGAAGGCCCGCGCCCGCCGCGCCGCCCAGGAGCTGGCCGGCGAGCTGCTCAACCTCTACGCCGAGCGCAAGCGGCGCGAGGGCCACGCCTTCCCGCCCGACAGCGACTGGCAGCGCGAGTTCGAGGACGCGTTCCCCTACACCGAGACTCCCGACCAGCGCGACGCGATCGAGTTCGTCAAGGCGGACATGGAGGCGCCCCGGCCGATGGACCGCCTGATCTGCGGTGACGTCGGCTACGGGAAGACCGAGATCGCGCTCCGCGCGGGGTTCAAGTCCGTCCAGGACGGAAAGCAGGTGATGCTCCTCGTGCCGACGACGATCCTCGCCCAGCAGCATTACGGCACCTTCACCGAGCGCCTGAAGGACTACCCGGTGACGATCGAACACGTCTCTCGCTTCCGTCCTCCGGCTGAGCAGCGCGAGACGGTCGCCCGCTTCACCCGCGGGGAGGTCGACATCCTGATCGGCACCCACCGGCTGCTCTCCCGCGACGTCCGCGCCAAGGACCTCGGATTGCTGATCGTCGACGAGGAGCAGCGCTTCGGCGTCAAGCAGAAGGAGCTCCTGCGCCAGCTCAAGCTCCGGGTCGACGTGATCGCGATGAGCGCCACACCGATCCCCCGCACGCTGCAGATGTCACTGGCCGGAGTGCGGGACATCAGCGTGATCGAGACACCGCCCGAGGGCCGGCGCCCGGTCAAGACCTATGTCGGCGAGTATGACGAGGAGCTGGTCAAGCAGGCGCTGCTCCGCGAGCACGAGCGCCACGGCCAGGCGTTCTTTCTCCACAACCGGATCGAGACGATCGACGAGACGACCGAGCGCCTGCGCGGACTGTGCCCGTCGATGCGCTTCGAGGTCGCCCACGGCCAGATGGACGAGGGCCAGCTGGAGAAGAAGATGATGAGCTTCCTGCGCGGCGATGCCGATGTGCTCGTCTGCACCAGCATCATCGAGTCGGGCATCGACATCCCCCAGGCCAACACCCTGATCGTCGAGCGTGCCGACGCCTTCGGCCTGGCGCAGCTCTACCAGATCCGCGGCCGGGTGGGACGCTCGCGCGAGCGCGCGTACGCGTACCTGCTGTATCCGAGCGCTGCCGCCCTGACCCCCGACGCCGCCCAGCGGCTCTCGGCCCTGTCCGACTACACCGAGCTCGGCGCCGGGTTCAAGATCGCCATGCGCGACCTCGAGATCCGCGGCGCCGGCAACCTGCTCGGCGACGAGCAGTCGGGTCACGTGGCCGCGCTCGGCTTCGAGCTCTACATGCAAATGCTCGACGAGGCGGTCGAGGCGGCCGAAGCCGACGGCGCCTCCGCGGATGGCGAGGAGTGGGAGCCGGTGCGCCTCGACGTCAACGTCGACGCCTACGTCCCGGCCGACTACATCCCTTATGAGCAGGCGAAGGTCGACATCCACCGCCGCATCGCCGCCTCGCGCGAGGTGGCCGATCTAATGGGGCTGCGTGACGAGCTCGAGGACCGCTTCGGCGAGCTGCCCGAGCCGCTGCGCAACCTGATCTCGCTCCAGCAGGCGAGGATCAAGCTCGGCCAGGCCGGCGCGCGGGCGGTCAGCTTCCGCGGCGGCCGCCTCGCGGTCACGCCGATCGAGCTCGACTCGGTCCGGGCCAAACAGATCCGGGCCGAGATCCCCGAGGCGCTGTACGAGTCTGGGAAGTCGCAGCTCTCGATGCGGGTGCCGGAGGATCCGGCCCAGCGATTCCCGGCGGTGGTACGGGCTGCCGACGTGCTGCTGGCCGTGACTCGCAAGGCGGCATGAGCGAGACCTGCAAGGATTGTCAGATGGAGAAGCGCAAGATCGAGCGGCTCGGGCGAGAGGTCAGCGTCGTGGGGCTCGGCACCTGGCAGCTGGGGGCCGATTGGGGCTCAGTCGACCCGGTCGATGCCCACGACACACTCGACGCGGCCGTGGACGCCGGGATCACCTTCTTCGACACCGCCGACGCCTACGGCGACGGTCGCAGCGAGCAGTTCTGCGGCGAGCTGCACACTCGTCACCCGGAGCTGTTCATCGCCACCAAGATGGGGCGCCGCGTCGAGCAGCGCCCGGAGAACTACAACCGCGCGAGCTTCCTGGCCTGGAACGACCGCTCGCGCGCGAACTTGGGCGTCGAGCAGGTCGACCTCGTGCAGCTCCACTGCCCGCCCGATGAGGTCTACGAGGACGATGCCGTGTTCGCGGCGCTCGACGAGATGGTCAGCGACGGGCGCATCCGTGCCTACGGGGTCTCGGTGGAGACGTGCGCTCAGGCGCTGCGGGCGATCGCCCGGCCACACGTGGCCAGCGTTCAGATCATCCTCAACCTGTTCCGGCGCAAGCCGCTGGAGCAGGTCCTGCCCAGGGCGCAGGAAGCGGGAGTGGGCATCATCGCCCGCGTCCCCCTAGCCTCCGGAATGCTCTCCGGGCGCTACGACGAGCACACCACCTTCGCGCCCGACGACCACCGCAGCTACAACCGCCACGGCGAGGCCTTCGACGTCGGCGAGACGTTCGCCGGTGTTCCCTTCGAGGTTGGGCTGGCCGCGGTGCGGGAGCTCAAGGGGCTGCTCGACGAGGGGACGACGTTGGCGCAGTTCGCGCTGCGCTGGGTGATCGATCAGCCCGGCGTGAGCACCGTGATCCCGGGGGCGCGCAATCCCGAGCAGGTCCGCGGGAACGCTGCTGCCGCCGCGCTGGCGCCCTTGCGCGAGGATCAGCTGGCCGGGGCGCGCGATGTCTATGACCGGCTGATCCGTCCCCACGTCCACGACCGCTGGTGAGCGCCCGCATTAAATCGAGCGTTCTATTCGCGCCCGGGGCGTGACCGCCACCTCGATGGCGGCTTCCAGCATCCCCTGACTCTCGAGGAAGTCGATCACCGTGTAGCGGGCACGCAACCGCGTCGCGTAGCGAAAGGTGGCCCGTAGCGTCCGCGCGTCGATGCCCAGGAAGCCCGGCCCGGTGGGGAAGCCGGTGGTGTCCAGCGCCCGTTCGACGGCGTCGAACAGCTCAAGGGCCGGCGCTATCCCGGCCCGGACCCGTTCCCATGCCTGCACGTCTGCGGGCCAGCTCGCCGGTGTCTGGGCCAGCAGCCGCTGCTTCTCTGCCACCGCCTCCGCCAGGTCGGGCGTGGGCTGGCCGAGCCACTCTCGGGCCGCCGCGCCGAGTGGGTCAGCGACCGGAGCCTGGGGTCTTACCGCGCGCACCGCGCCGCCGAATGCGAAGCGCTGGAGGCGCATCGCAAACCGAGTGGCGTAGCCGACTTGCAGTCCGTGCAGCTCGTGCGAGCGCAGCCCGCGCGCGGCGAGCAGATCCCAGAAGTGCGAGGCATGGTGTTCGCAGCCGCTGGCCGGGCGGGAGCTGCCGACCTGGGTCATCGCGATCCCGGACTGCACCAGTCCGCGCATGAGCATCCCCACCGCCTCGGCCTGGCCCTCCACAACGCGTCCGGCGTTCTCCGCCGCGAAGCGCAGAGGTCCCTGCATCTGCCCGTCCACCTCAGCGGAGAACGGCTCGCCGAGCAGCAGATGCGCCGCCAGCCAGTCCACGCGCGCGGTGGCCTTTCCCAGCAGATCCCCGATCCCGGCTCGCGTCAGCTCTCGCGGTGCCGCGGCGGCGATGGTGGGATCGGCGAACACTCCCTCCGGCGCGCGCGCCGGATAGGTGACCTTGACGCCGGTCAGCTCCAGCGCGGCGAGGCTCGACGTGTAGCCGTCCATCGATGCCGCGGTGGGGACGCTGACGAACCCGCGACCCTCGAGGTGGGCGGCGTAGCGGACGATGTCGGTGATCACGCCGGACCCGACCGCCACCAGCCGGACGGGGTCGCCGCCCCGCGCGCGCACCGCCCTGACCTCCTCGAGCCCCGGTAGCAGACCGCTCCGCTGTGGGAACACGAACTCCCTGACATTCACGCCCACACCGCTCAGGGCCGCCGCCACGGGAGCGCCGGCGGCCTCTCGGGTGTTGGCGTCCATCACCAGCAGCGCGTCCGTCCAGCCATCGGCGCCGGCCCGCGTGGCCAGCCGCGCGAGCGCGTCGGCGCCGAGCACCACCTCTATCGTGCCGTTCGCGGCCGTCAAGGCTGGCCGTAGTAGGCGCCGGGTCCGTGCTTGCGCTCGAAGTGCTTCTCCCGCACCGCGTCCGGTAACGACGCCCCGTCGGGAGCGAGCGTCCGCGCCAGCAGGGCCATCTTCGCCACCTGCTCGAGCGTGACCGCATTGGCAATCGCCCCGCGCCGTGTCCGCTCCCCAGCTGAACGGGCCGTGACCACGCACCAGCGCGCACGGCATCTGCGCGGGCCCGTGGGCGGCCACCGCCTCGATCAGCACCTGGCCTGTCGCGCCCTCGTAGTCGGCGCCGACCTCTGCGTGGGTGAGCGGTCGCGTGAGCGGGATCGGATGCGGGCTGAGGTCGGCGTGCGTGGTGCCGAGTAGTGGGATCTCCTGCTGGGCCTGGGCCCAGGCGGTGGCCCAGGTCGAGTGCGTGTGCACGATCCCACCGATCTGTGTGAACTGACGGTACAGCGCGAGATGGGTGGGCGTGTCGGTCGAGGGGCGGCGATCTCCCTCCACCACATTGCCGTCGAGGTCAACCAGGACGATGTCCTGCGCGTTCATCGTGTCGTAGTCGACGCCGCTTGGCTTGATCGCAACCAGGCCGCTCTCGCGGTCGATGCCGCTGACGTTGCCCCAGGTGAGGGTGACCAGGCCGTGGATCTGCAGGGCGCGGTTCGCGATCAGCACCTCCGCCCGCAGCGCCTCGAGCCGGCTGGCACCGTTCACGAGGAGTCCACCGAACCTCCGGGCCGCGCCACCTAGATCTCCTCGTAATCGAGCTCGAGCAGCTCAGCGAACCGGCGCCAGCGGGCCGTGTGCTCACCGAGGTTGGTGACGAAGTGATGCGGGGCGCCCAGGCGCAGCCAATCGTCCATGAAGTTCTCGATGCCCCGCTCGGGACGGAAATGGAAGTAGTGCATCTCGACGTTCGGAAGCTCAGGGGTGTCCAACACCTCGCCTCGTCCCACGACCAGCCGGTAGAACTCGCCCTCGAGCGGCACCAGCGCCGCGGTTGTGGCCGGTCCCGGCTCGGCCGAGAACACCGGGGTCGGCGGGTTGTCGAGGCGGCCGATGCCCAGCTCGCGGTCGATCAGCCGCACGGGACGGTCCCGTCGGGCCACTCGCCAGTTGCCCTCGCCCATGTGGCTGATCAGCACCGAGTCCAGCTCCCAGTCCATCGCGTACATCTCGCTGAAGTGGGCGTTGCCGATCAGCGTCTGGGCGGCGCACATCAGCATCGCGGTGTTGGTGTCGCCCTCGGCCGCGTAGCCGTAGCCCTCGGCCATCAGATCGGACGCCGCCAGCAGCGGCAGTTGCTCGAAGCGCCCGTCGCCGCCGATCGAGTCGAAGTGGAAGGAGAAGCCGTCGTAGCCCTTCTCCTCGAGCAACCCTCGGATCGCCAGCTCGAGCCGGATTGCGTAGGCATGACGCTCGCCGGGCAGGTCGCCCGCCACCGCGAAGCGCTCGCCGTGCTGCTTGCGTACCGCCTCGATCTTCGCCTCGCCGACGGCCTGCACCCGCGCGTGCAAGGCGCCGAGATCCTCGCTGAAGACCATCGCGCCGATGCGGCGCAGCATCGCCGGGGGGTCGTAGAGGATGTCGCCCATGCCGTTCATCGGATAGCCGAGCAGCGCGATCCGGGTTCGGCGCAGGCGCGTGACCGCGCGCGCCGCTCGTGCCCAGTCGGCAAAGGCGGCGGTGAAACGCTCAGCGCGCCAGTCGCCGGTGAGGACAGAGAACGGGAGGCCGGTGCGCACCAGCGCGTTGGCTTGGTCCTGAGCGCCGTGGATTCCCTGGTTGTAGGTGAGGTCGGACATGTCCCATTCGGCGGTGATCGTCCGCTCGGGCTGGATGTTGGCCAGGAGCAGCGGGACCGGGATATCGAGCAGCGCGCGCACGGTGCGCATGGCCGGCCCGTAGGTCAGCATCACGATGGCGATTCCGTCCACTCCGGCGGAGACGAGCTCGCGCGAGATCTCCTCCACGTCCTGGCGGTTGCGCGCCGGCCGGGTGAAGACCATGCGCGCAACGCCGGAGAGCGCCTCGGCCACCTGCGAGGCGTACTGCGCCTGATGCTCGGTGATGCCCGGGATCATGTCGTCATAGAGCTCCTGCATGATCCCCAGGAGCCCGATTCGTGGTTGCTCGCTCATGAGGCTCTCCTCTCGGTGGTGCGGATGCGCTTGAGGCCGTGCAGCAACTCCACCTGTGAACGTCCAAGCATGTCGTGGAGGCCGTGGTAGATCGCGTACACCTGGTCGTAGGTTCGCTTGGCGGCAGGATCCGGGGCGTACGTCCGCGCCGTCGCCGGTCGCGTCGCGGCGATCGCGGCGCCGATGTCATCGTAGGCCCCCCCCGCCAGCGCGCCGAACAGAGCGGCGCCGCGGGCCGGGATCTCGCCCGACGCGGGCACGCGCACCGTACGCCCGCTCGTGTCGGCCAGCAGCTGCATCATCAACGGGCTGCGCTGCGCGATGCCGCCGCAGGCGACGATCTCCGAGAGCTCGAGCCCGTGTTCCTCGAAGTTCTCCATGATCCTCCGGTTGCCGAAGGCGATTGACTCCAGCAGCGCACGGTAGATTTCCCCCTGGGTGCTGTGCAAGGTCAGACCGCACATCACGCCGGTGAGATCCGCGTCGGCCAGGATCGTCCGGTTGCCATTCCACCAGTCGAGCGCGACCAGACCCGTCGCGCCCGGTCTCAGCTCCGCCGCCGCCTGCTCCAGGGCGGCGTAGGCATCCGTGCCGGGGTGGAAGGTGTCGACGAACCACGCCAGCATGTCGCCCACGGCAACCTGCCCGGCCTCGTAGCCGTAGAGCCCGGGCAGGATCCCGTCCCGGACCACGCCGGTGATGCCGGGCAGGCGGATCTCCTCCGGGTGGACGACCATGTCGCAAATCGAGGTGCCGACAACCATCACGTAGCTGCCCGGCTGCTCGACGCCCGCGCCCGGCAGCGACACGAACGAGTCGACGTTGCCGACGGCAACGGCGACGGTGTCTGGAAGCCCAAGCCGCGCCGCGAGCTCGCCGCGGAGCGCGCCCGCTCGCGTGCCCAGCGGGACGAACGCGGTTCCGAGCTTCTCCGCCGGCTCGGTGAAGCCTGGGTAGGCGGCGTCGAAGAACGCGACGGGCGGCAGGCCCTCGGCTGCCGACCAGAGGGCCTTGTAGCCGGCGGTGCAGCTCTGGCGCCGCTCCACCCCGCACAACCACCAGACGATCCAGTCGGTGGCCTCGATGTACCTGGCCGCCGCGTCGTAGACCTCGCGGTCCTCCAGCCACACCTCGATCAGTTTGGGGAAGTACCACTCGGAGGAGATCCGCCCGCCGTACCGGTTCAGGAAGTCCTCGCCTCGCTCGAGCGCCACCCCGTTCAGGCGGTCGGCGACCGGCTGCGCGGCGTGGTGCTTCCACAGCTTCGGCCAGGCATGGCGGCGCGTCCGCCATGGCTCGAGCGTGCACAGCGGGACGCCTTCGGCCGTCACCGGGAGCACCGTGCACGAGGTGAAGTCGACGCCGATGCCGCCCACCTCGTCCGCCGGCACGCCCGCCTTCGCGAGCACCTCGGGCAGGGCCTGCTCGATCACCGCGACCCAGTCATCGGGGTCCTGCAGCGCCCAGTCCGGCGGCAGCCGCTCGCCACTGTCCGGGAGCGTACGGTCGATCACGCCGCTGGGGTACGGAACAACGCTGACGGCAAGCTCCTCGCCGCTACGCGCGTCGAGCAGCAGCGCACGTCCAGACTCGGTGCCGAAGTCGACGCCGATCGCGTATGCGCCCCGGCTCACGGGGCGGCCGGCGGGGCGGCCTCGGAGCCGCCTGCGGCCGGCCCGGCATCGCCGTCGGCGCCGGCCTCGGGCCCGACCTGGGCCTGAGCCTCGGCGGATGCGCCGTTCCCGGCCTTCATCGCGAGGCGCGCGCGCCGGTACTCCTCCACGACGATCTCGTTCAGCTCCTCGACCGAGGTCTCGTTCGTCGGCTTGTCCAGCGCGATCACGCCGTCCGCGATCAGGCTGACCCGGTCGCAGGCCGCGAAGACGTGAACGTAGTTGTGGAGGATCATGATGATCGAGACGTTGCCCTCGTCCTTCACGCGCGCGATCAGGTCGAGGATCATCGCGCCCTCTTTGGCCCCCATCGCCGCCAGCGGCTCGTCGAGCAGCAGGATGTCGGCGTCGCTGGAGACCGTGCGCGCGACCGCGATCGCCTGACGCTGGCCGCCGGAGAGCCGGGCGACCGGGACGTCGAGCCTCGGGATGTTGATCCCGATCTCGTCCAGCGCCGTGCGCGCCTCGCGCTTCATCTTCAGGTTCGCCAGGAACGGAGTCGGCTCGTGCAGCTTCTCGCGGCGCAGGAACAGGTTGTGGTAGACCGACAACTCGTCGACCAGCGCGAGGTCCTGGTAGACGGTGTCGATCCCGTGGGAGCGGGCGTCGAGCACGCTCTTCGGGGCGTAGGGCTCGCCCTTGACCCACATCGACCCGCTGTCGGCCTTGTGGAAGCCGCAGATGATCTTGATCAGCGTCGACTTCCCGGCTCCGTTGTCGCCGAGCAGCCCGAGCACCTCGCCCTTGCGCAGGTGCAGGTTGACGTCGCGCAGCGCGGTGATCGGGCCGAAGTGCTTGGCGACGTGCTCGATCCGCAGGACGTCGTCCTCCGCCGAGGTCGGCGGGACGATGTGCTCGCCGGCGAATGCCGCCTGGTCAGCCACGGCCCGACCCCGTCCGCACGCGGTTGACGAAGACGTTCATCGTCATCGCGATCAGGATCGCGAGACCGATGTACAGGAAGACGTAGTTCGCGCTTACTCCCTTGATGATCAGGCCATCATGAAGGATGCCGAGGAAGATCGCCCCGATCAGGGCGCCGACGACGGTGCCGGAGCCTCCCTGCAGCAGCGTCCCGCCGATCACCGCGGCCGAAATCGCCTGGAACAGGATGTCGTTGGACCCCGAGGGGTCTGGCGTGGCGGTCGTGACCCGCACGGCCTCGAGGATCCCGACGAAGCCCGCGAGCCCGGCGCAGACGATGAAATTGCGGATGATCACGGCGCGCACGCGGATCCCCGCCTCGGCCGCGCCGAGGCGATTGCCGCCGGTGGCGACCGTGAAGATGCCCCAGCGCGTCAGCGACAGCCCGACCTGCAGGACCGCGACGATCCCGAGCGCCCAGAACAGCTCCGAGTAGGTCCCGGCTCCGAAGATCTGGTTGAATGTGTTCAGGCCGATCGTCGTCGTGGCGGGCGTGTTGATCGGAGTGGAGTGCGACATTACGAGCGTGAGCCCGCTGAGCACGAACAGCATGCCCAGCGTGGCGACGAACGAGGAGATTCCGACGATCGCGACCATCACTCCGTTGAACGCGCCGATCGCGCACACGACCGCGAGCGTCAGGATGATGCTCGGATACAGCGGAATCCCGGCGTGATGGAACTCGTGCCAGATGAAGGGCGAGATCAGGTAGATCGCCCCGATCGACAGGTCGATCTCGCCGAGGATCATCACGAACACCTCGCCGGCGGCCAGGATCGCGTACGGCGCGAAGTACGGCAGCAGGGTCTTGAAGTTCGCAACCGTGACGAAGTTGCTCGTGGTCGCCACGAAGTAGATCAGCGTGATCAGCGTGACCACGATGATGCTGCCCTCGCGCAGCGTCAGGAAGCGCTTGACCAGGCCCATGGCGCCGCCTCCCGAGGCCCGGCGCGGGACCGGGCCTTCGGGAGCTGGAGCCGCAGCGGCCTTGCTGCCCGATGCAACCGCCATGCCTAGCGGTGGCTGTGCGACGTCATTGCCGCGATCCTGCTACGCCTTTTGGACGCCCGCCGATGTGCCGGTGCCCTCGTAGCGGCTCTTGGTATTGTTGTACGGGACCACGGTCGTCTTGTCGAGGAACTTGAGTCCCGTGTTCACGTCGGCCAGACCAGTCAGTGTCTGGGAGGCGTTGTACAGGTACATCTCGATGATCGGGAAGAAGCCCTGGAGGTAGGGCTGCTGGTCGATCGTGAACTGGATGAAGCCGCCGGCCAGGAGCTGCTGGGTCACGGGCGTCAGGTCATACCCGCCGCCCTTGACGCCCTTGCTCTGAAGGCCCTGCTTCTGGATCGTCTGCGCGAGGCTCTGCGTGCTTCCCGCGTCGACGGCGAAGTAGCCCTTCGTGCTGGCGTGCCCGGTCGCGTACGACTGGATCGTCGTCAGCTCCGCCGGTACGGCCGCGCCGGTCGCGACCACGTGCGGTTTGATGTTCGGATGGGCCTTCAGCGTGTTCAGCGCGCCGTCGATACGCGGCTGGATGTTGAGCGATCCCGGCGTGGCGATGAACAGCGCCACGTCGCCGGAGGGGACCAGCGACGCGATGTGCGTGCCCATCTCCTGACCGGATACGTACAGGTCCTGGCCGATGTAGGCCAGCCGCGGGTTGGTCTTCACGTCCGCGTTGTACGCGACGACCGGGATACCGGCGCTGAGCGCCGACTGCACCGGCGAGTTGAACGCCGTCTGGTCGATCAGCGAGACCGCGATCCCGTTGACCTTCGCGCTGGCCGCGCTGTTCAGCGCGTTGACCATCTCGGAGATGTTGCTCGTCTGCGAGCCGGTCCACTGATACGTGCACCCGAGCAGCTTGCAGGCGTCTGCTGCACCGCTCTGCGTCGGAGTGAAGAACGGGTTGGTCGTGACGTGGTTGACGAATGTGAACTTGTACGTCTCGCTCACGCCGAAGATGCTCGACGCGGCGCTTGAGCTGGAGGCCGCGCTGCTTGTGCTCGAACTCGAGCCGCCGCACGCCTCGAGGACCATGGCGGCGATTCCCGCGGCGCCACCGCTCAGCGCCGTGCGCCTCGTGATCTGCCTCCAGCGCTTGACAGGAGTCTCCTCCTCCTTGCGCTCATCCCACTCGAGTCGCTCGATTGCATCGCCGAAATACTCTGGGTCCGACATCTCGCTCCTCCTCCTTCGTTCTAGGCGTTCCGCCTTTAGAGGGGCTGGCCGGCTCACCCCGGGGTCGTACGCTTTCAGACGGGAAGCACCGTGTCCAGTGAAATTAATCGAGCGTCAACCGTTTCAGGCCATCTCCTGGCTGTCATGCGCGCAGTTGCCTGACTCCTGTACGTAGTTAGTACGGATGGTGGTGTGGTTTGCCGCTGCTTGCGTCGGGAACGCGCTCGGATACGTGCCGCCGCGACGGTATCGCTACCATCGGCGCGGCGATGAAACGATTGAGGTTCATCCTGGCGCTCGGCGCCTTTTTTGTGCTCGCGGTGAGCCTCTCCGCGTGCGGGAGCGGTGTGCCCGGGGATTCGGTGGCGGACATGTCTGGGAACCCGATCACCACAGCAGCCTTCAACCACTGGATGTACGTGGCCGCCAAGGGCAACGCCTCGCAGAGTCCAGGCGCGCCGGTGATCGTCCCCAACGATCCTCCGGATTTCAAGAACTGCATCGCCCAGGTCCGCAAGGAGATCCCGACGCTGGCCAAGACGCCTGACAAGCAGATCAGGGCCGACTGCAGCCAGCTGTTCACCTCGCTGAGCGGTCAGGTCCTGGACTTCCTGGTCAAGGCCTACTGGTACCAGGCCGAGGCCGCCCGCCTCGGCATCAAGGTCACCGACGCCCAGGTCCAGCAGGCGTTCAACAGCGCCAAGAAGCAGCAGTTCCCCACCGACGCCGCGTTTCAGAGCTTCCTGTCGCAGTCTGGCCAGACGCTGCAGGACATCGTCTTCCGCGTCCGGATCAACCAGATCTTCCGCAAGCTGCTGGCCAAGCACACCGCCACGGTCACGCCGGCACAGGTCCAGGCCTACTACTCGAGCCACACCTCACAGTTCGGCACGCCGGAGTCGCGCAACATCCGGATCGTGCGCACGAACACGGTCCAGCAGGCCAACGCGGCCAAGGCGGCGCTCTCCTCCGGCCAGAGCTGGACGGCCGTGGCCAAGAAGTACTCCGTCGACACCGCGACCAAGAACAACGGTGGCGAACTGAACGGCGTTACCAAGGGCCAGCAGGAGCAGGCGCTTGACACGGCCACGTTCTCCGCGCCCCAGGGCAAGGTGCTCGGGCCGATCCACGGCACGTTCGGCTACTACGTCATCGAGGTCACCAAGATCACGCCGGGAACGCAGCAGAGTCTGGCCAAGGCCACCCCGCTGATCCGCCAGATCCTTCAGAGCCAGCTACAGCAGTCGGCGCAGACCGCGGTCGACGCCCAGGCCAAGAAGAACTGGCTCTCGAAGACCAAGTGCCGCTCCGAGTACTCGATGGCGGACTGCTCTGGCTACACGGCGCCGAAGACCTCCACGACGCCGGGCTCGCAGACTCCGACGACCAGCACGACGGGCTAGCCCGTGGCCTCCGGCGCTCCGGAGATCCAGCTGGCGCTCGCGCGCCTCGATGAGATCACCCGTGTGCTGCGCCGCGAATGCCCCTGGGACCGCGAGCAGGACGAGCGCACGATCGTGCCGCACACGGTCGAGGAGGCCTACGAGCTTGCCGACGCCGCCAACCGCGGCGACGACGCAAAGCTGCTCGACGAGCTCGGTGACGTGCTCTTCCAGGTCCACTTTCTCTCGCTGCTGCTCGAGGAGCGCGGCGCCGGTGATCTCGGCCTGGTGGCCGAGCACTGCACGGACAAGCTGATTCGCCGCCACCCGCACGTGTTCGGTCACGTCGAGGCGGAGACGGCGGGGGAGGTGCTGCGCAACTGGGACACGATCAAGCAGGGAGAGCAAGGCCGCGAGCAGGGCCTGTTCGGCGAGGTCCCCGAGAACCTTCCCGGCCCGCTCTACGCCCGCAAGGTGCAGCGGCGCGCGGCCTCGAGCGGATTTGACTTCCCCGGCGTCGAGGCGCCGCTGCAATCCGTGCGCGACGAGCTGGAGGAACTCGAGCGCGCCGGCGATGCCGACGAGCGCTTCCACGAGCTCGGCGACGTGCTGTTCGCGGCGGTCAACGTGGCCCGCAAGATGAAGGTCGATCCTGAGCTGGCGCTCCGTGCGGCCACCGATCGCTTCCGGGTCCGGGTCAACGCCGCGAGCGAGCTGGCCGCATCAGATGGACGAAGCTGGAACGATCTCGGCCCCGATGAGCAGCTTGCCCTGTACGCCTGCGTGCGCCTGAACGAAGGAGGCCTCACCCATCCATGAGCCAGATCGAGGACGTGCATGCGCGACAGATCCTGGACAGCCGCGGCAACCCGACGGTCGAGGTCGAGCTGAGCGTGCGCTCAGGCGCCTGGGGCCGGGCAGCGGTCCCCTCGGGTGCGTCGACCGGGGAATTCGAGGCCACCGAGCTGCGCGACGGCGGCGCGGACTGGATGGGCAAGGGCGTCGGCAAGGCCGTCGACAACGTCAACGGTGAGATCGCCACCGCGGTCCGGGGCCACGACGCCTCCAGCCAGGCAGCGCTGGACCGGATGCTGATCGCGCTGGACGGAACCCCGAACAAGTCCCGGCTGGGCGCGAACGCGATCCTGGCCGTGTCGCTGGCCGCCGCCCACGCCTCGGCGGCGGAGGAGCGCCTGCCGCTGTGGCGCTACCTGGGTGGCGAGACGGCGCATCTGCTGCCGGTGCCGATGATGAACGTGCTCAACGGCGGCGTCCACGCTGACAATCGGGTGGATTTCCAAGAGTTCATGATCGTGCCGGTCGGCGCCCGCAGCTTCGGTGAGTCGCTGCAGATGGGCTCCGAGGTCTTCCACCACCTCAAGAAGACCCTCCACGACCGTGGCCTGTCCACCACTGTCGGCGACGAGGGCGGCTTCGCGCCGGACCTGAACTCCAACGAGGAGGCGCTGGAGATGCTGGTCACCGGCATCCGCGCCGCCGGCTACGTCCCCGGCGACCAGGTCGCGATCGCCATGGATCCCGCCACCTCGGAGCTCTACGAGGACGGCGTCTACGTGCTGGAGAGCGAGGGCCGCTCGCTCAGCGCGGCCGACCTCACCGGGTACTGGGCCGATCTCGTCGACCGCTACCCGATCATCTCGCTCGAGGACGGTATGGCCGAAGACGACTGGGAGGGCTGGAGCATGCTGACCGAGCGGCTCGGCGATCACACCCAGCTCGTCGGCGACGACCTGTTCGTCACCAATACCGAGCGGCTCAAGCGCGGCATCGACGACGGTGTGGCCAATTCGATTCTCATCAAGGTCAACCAGATCGGCACCCTCACCGAGACGCTGGCCGCGATCCGCATGGCGCGCGAGAACGGCTACACCGCAGTCATTTCGCACCGCTCCGGCGAGACCGAGGACGTGACCATCGCCGATCTGGCGGTCGCTACCGGCTGTGGCCAGATCAAGACGGGTGCGCCCTCGCGGACCGATCGGGTGGCCAAGTACAACCAGCTGCTCCGGATCGAGGAGGCCCTCGGCCCCGACGCCGAGTACGCAGGACGAAGGGTATTTCGGTCCTGATCTTGCAGCAGGAAGGAGAACGCCCGTGTCGAACGAAGGGCTCACGGGATGCCTTCCGCCCGCTCCACTGCCGCCGTCCCGCGCCGCGACCGCTCGCCCGGCCGCGCGCCGCGTTCGCGCCCGCGGCGCGTGCAGGCGGGGAATGCCGTGCTGCGGGTGCGCTGGGACCGCGTCGGCCGAGTCAGTCTGCTGGTCGTCCTGACCGCCGTCGCGGGCGTGTACATGCAGCAGGGGCTGCGCTACCTCTCCACCCGCGCGCAGGACAAGCAGCAGCAGCGGATCGTCCAGCAGCTCTCGCGCGAGAACGCGGCCCTGCTCCGCGAGCAGAATTCGCTGAACAACCCGGCCACGATCGAGCGCGACGCGCGTGTACTGGGCATGGTCAGGCCCGGCGAGCGGCCCTACGTGGTCACCGGGCTGCCCGGCCACTGACGCCGGCTTCCGCGTACCGCCCGCCACGGACGCCGCCCCCGGCGGCGCACCGGTGTTCGCCGTACCGCCGGCCGCTGTGAGCGACACGTTCGAGGAGGTGATCGGGCTGTGGCGCGAGGGCCAGCGTCGCCTGATCCACAGTCCGCCTGCGGTACGCCGCGTCCTCGAGCACGTCGTAGACGCGGTGGTCGACGAGCTGAGGCGCCGCCTCGGCGGGCCGTTCACCGCCGAGGAGCTGGCCCAGCTCTATCTCCGCGGGGGGACCGACTGGTGCTTCGACATCGCCACTCGGGTCGCCCCCGGGGAGCCGGAGGCGTGGGATCTCACCACAATCGCCGGGGCATCGTTCGCTCGGTACCTGCGTGAGTCCAGTGACTACGCCGGGGGACGGCGGATCGACGCCGACTGAGGGCGGTGGCACGGCCACGGAGCGGGGAGCGGTGGAGCGGTGGCGCGGTGGCGCGGAAGCGCGCCACCGGGCTACTCGCCGTCGTCGCCTTCGTCGCCGCCCGCCCGGCGAATCACGATCCGCTCCTCCTCGATCGTGACCTCGACCGGCCGGTGGCCGGCCCAGTACTCGGCGTAGACGGGGTCGTCCTGCACGGCGGGATCGAGCCACAGGCCGTAGCCCTCATCGCCGTGGTCGAAGGTCGCCTCGAACGGACTCCCGGACTTGCGCTTACCGCGGCCGCCGCCACGTCCGCCGCGCCGGCCCCGGCGTCGCCGAGCGGGTCGCTCGGAATCGTCGCCGTCGTCCTCGTTGTCCTCGTCCTCGTCGTCGCTCAAGCTCTCCACCTCGGCCGCCTCGAGTTCGGCGGCGATCAGGGCGTCGTCCTCGGCGCGCAGATCGATCTCGTCGTCAAAGTCCGCCACGGCAGCCCCCTCGGTTTCGCCGCCGGGCTCAAGTCCCTGCTCACGTTTGAATGCCTGTATCTGCTGAACGGTCACTTCGAGCTGGTGGGCGATCCACGCGTCGGTACGGCCCTGGCGGACCCAGGCGCGGATGCGGTTCAGCTCAGGACGGAGTGATCTCCTTGCCATGAGCCGCGCAGACTAGTACAGCTGACGGCCAGACCGCGTCCAGTCCGGTCCAGACCGGTCCAGACCGGTCCAGACCGCGTCCAGTCCGGTCCAGACCGCGTCCAGTCCCGTTTGAAATGCAAACGGCGGGCACGCTATTCTCCGCCTGGGCAGGATCGACCGTTCGGGATTGGACGGTGCGGTTTTGCGGCCAAGCACAGGCGAGCAGGGAGGCATTTTCCCATGTTGGTACTCACTCGGAAGTCCAACCAAAGCATCATGATCGGCGACGACATCGAGGTTTCGGTGTTGGCGATCATGGGGGAGAAGGTGCGGATCGGCATCCAGGCGCCGCGCGACATTCCCGTGTTTCGTAAAGAGGTCTACCTCGAGATCCAGCAGGACCGGGTCGCCGCAACCACGAGCAAGGGAGCTCGCGAGGAGATCGACGCGGCGCTGCGCGGACTCAGCGACGGCAACTAGGCAGCGCCAGGCGCGCGCTGGAGAGCGCGTCACTGGCTGACGGCACCAAGCGGACAACCCGCGAATCCCCGAGGATCAGCCGAGCAGGGCGTACAGCGTCTCGAACATCACCGCGGTGACGATCACCGCGGTGGCGACCAGTGCCAGCACGAGCAGCCAGAACCGGACAGAGCTGCGCTTCTGTGCCCGCTGATGGGTGCGCTTGCGCGAGCGGTGCACAGCGTTGCGCCGCAGGTTCTCTCTGCGGCTGCGATCAAGTTGCGTCTCGTGCCGGAACTCCTGCTCGAGTTGCGCGAGGCTCTGGCGCATCTTCATCGCCACGGCGACGAGCGTACCACCCGAGGACGGCTGAGGTTAGGTCCCGTGGCTCCGGGTCGGGCAGACCCGCCCGGCCGCGGGCCGGGAGCGGATCTGCCGCCCGGAAGGCCTATCGGACCCGCTGGCCCTCGTACACCCGGACGAAGTGCAGATAGTTGTCGGCGATCTGCGACGCCGCCGCCGGACGATCAAGCTCCTTGCTGAGGAAGCCCTTGAGCGCGTCCCACCAGATCGAGCGCCCGATGGCGAAACCGATGAAGCCGTCCACCGGAGCCGCCTGCTCGAGCCACTGCTCGACCTTCTCGGTCGAGGCCCCGCGGCCCAGCAGCACACAGGTGACGCCCTCGCGTCCCTCGCCCGAGCGGGTCTGCTCGGCCAGCATCGCCGCATCGGACTGCTCGTCGACGCCCTCGATCTTCCAGACGTCGACCTCGATGCCGAAGGTCTGGATCTCCTCGATCGCCCGCCGCATCAGCTCCGGACGCAGCTCGGCGTCGTAGCGGTCCGTGGCGCCGTCGACGCTGGCCAGCTGCTGATCGGTGGCCGGCACCAGCAGCTCGAACAGGAAGCGGCGGTCGTTGCCGTGGAGCCAGTCGGCCAGCTTCTTCAGGCGTCCGAGCTGGCGCTCGTTCAACGTCGGGTCGTCCTCGGGGTTGTAGCGGACGAGAACCTTGGAGAAATCAGGGTCGTACTTCTCGATGTGGGCGGCGAAATCGTCTCCGTACTCGAAGTCGAACTCGTTCTGGCCGGACTTCTCGACCGGCATGGCCAGCTTCAGCCCCTTCTCGCGGGCCTGCTGGGGAATGTCGGAGCCGAACTGCTCGTCGACGAGGACGCCGGCGGCGCCGGCCTCGGCGCCTCGCTTCACTGCCTGGAGCATCCCCTCGAAGATCAGGTGCTTGGCATCGGAGATGATCCCCGTCTGCTCCGGCGTCGGGTCGCCCTCGATCCCGAACATCTTCTTCTGGAATGAACCTCGATGATCGAAAGCCAGGATGTAGAGCTTTCCTTGATAGCCCAAGGGCATTGGAACCGTCCTTTGCTCGATAAACGTGCTCCCAAGTCTAGGCCCGCAGGGGGCTCCGTGTACCTCCGCCGATAGGCTCTCGCGCGTGGAACACAACTTCACCGGCCCGTCGTTCACGATCGGCATCGAGGAGGAGTTGATGATCCTCGACGCGCAGTCGCTCGAACTGGTCAACGCGATCGAGACGATGCTCGAGCCGGCGCCCTCTGGGGAGATCAAGCCCGAGCTGATGGAGTCGGTGCTCGAGGTCTCCACCGAGCCGTGCGGGACTGTGGTCGAGGCCGGCGATCAGCTGCGGGCGCTGCGCCGGCAGGTGATCGAGAAGGCGGCGGGCCGCGACTTGGCCATCGGCTCGGCGGGAACGCACCCGTTCGCGATGTGGGAGGACCAGCGGATCGTCGCCCGGCCGCGGTACCGCGACCTCATCTCCGCGCTGCGCTTCGTCGCCCGCCAGGAACTCATCTTCGGCATGCATGTCCACGTCGGCCTCGACGATCCCGACAAGGCGGTCCACGTGGCCAACGGGATGCGGGTGCACGTCCCGGTACTGCTCGGCCTGTCGGCCAACTCGCCGTTCTGGCGCGCTGACCTGACTGGCCTGGCCTCGACCCGGACGCCGATCTTCCGCGCCTTCCCGCGGGTGGGGATTCCGCCGACGTACAAGGACTGGGAGGACTACTCCCGCCGGATTGGCTTCATGGTCGAGGCGAAGGTGATCGAGGACTACACCTACCTCTGGCACGACGTCCGCCCTCATCCCAATTTCGGCACGGTTGAGATCCGGGTGATGGACTCCCAGACCCACATCGAGCACACCCTCGGGCTCACGGCGCTCGTCCAGGCGTTGGTCCGCGAGCTCTCGGAGCATTACGAGGCCGGCCAGAAGCTCTCCCGCTACCCGTTTGAGATGCTCGACGAGAACAAGTGGCTGGCCGCACGCCACGGCCTCGACGGCGAGCTCGTCGACCTGCCCCGCTCCCATCGGGTCTCCACGCGCGAGCTGGCGCGGCGGCTGATCGACCGGATGCGCGAGCACTGCCAGGACCTCGGATCCGACGGCGACCTCGACGCGGTCGAGGATCTGCTGGCCCGCGGCAACGGTGCGGCTCGCCAGGTTGTGGTCTACGAAGCCAACCACGACCTGCGTGAGGTGATGGCCGAGATCGTCGCCGCAACCGCTGTGTAGGACTCAAAACCGTTTCCGGCACGATCAGCCGCTCTACAATCGGAGCGTGAGCACTGGCGGCCCCGATCTGTTCGTGATCTGCAAGAGCTGCGGATCAGAGGTCAGCCCGTACATCACGGAGTGCCCGTACTGCGGCAACCGGCTGCGTAAGCGCGCCCCAAAGCTCGATCGCGAGGGCCGGGTGGCGCAGCGCCGCCGGCGCCGTCCGCCCACCCCGGCGCTGCCCCGACTGCGGCGCGGCGAGATCCCCGGAATCCGCGCCGAGTCGCATCCGTACGCGACAATCGTGCTCGTCGTTCTCGGCCTGCTCGGCTGCCTGCTCTGGCGGACCTCGGTGGCCCACTTCAGCCAGGTCGCGGTCGTCGGCAAGCCGACCGGCGCGTGGTGGCGCGTCGTCACCGCGACGTTCATCTACAACAACACCGGCTACGCCTTCGTCTCGCTCGCCGGCATCGCCCTGTACGGGTGGCTGCTCGAGCGCCGGCATGGCCCGGTCCCGGTCGTGCTGCTGTTCCTGCTCGCGGGGGTGGGAGGGACGGCGCTGACCGCCCTGGCCTATCCGTTCCCGATCGTCGTCGGTGCGGGTGGGGCGGCGCTGGCCATGCTGATCGCCTGGGCGCTCCCGGATCTGCTCACCCTCCGGGCCAAGGGAGAGATCGAGGGCGACCTGCTCGGTACGGCCGCGTTCGCCGCGGTGCTCGTGCTGATGCCACTCGCCGCCCGTACCGCCAGCTGGGTTTCGGTCGGCGTCGGGATCGTCGCCGGCCTGCTCGTCGGGCTGCCGCTCGCCCGCTCCACGCTTCGCTAGGCGACGGCGATCGAGCCCGGCGGGCCTGCGGTCAGCCGGCCGATGAGCCGACCTGGCATCGATCCGGCTTGCTCGGGCGGCACGGCGGCGAGCAGCCCGCCGGAGGTCATCGCGTCGCAGAGCAGCCAGCGACGCGCCGGCGGCACCCGGGCGTCGATGCCCGCGAATTCGGCCGCGTGGTCGCGGTTGCGCCGCGTCCCGCCCGCCACCGCCCTTTCCCCGGGGTCGGCGAGCAGCTCGAGCACGCCCTCGATCGCCGGCACCTCCTCGGCCCACACCTCCGCGGACAGCCCACTGGCCAGCGCGAGCTCGTGCAGGTGCCCGAGCAGGCCGAAGCCGGTGACGTCGGTGAGCGCGTGAGCGCCGGCTCGGCGAGCGGCCAGCGAGGCGTCGCGATTGAGCGTGGTCATCACCGCCACCGCCTCCGCCAGCGGCACCCCGTCGACCCCGCGCTTCAGCGCCGTGGCCACCGCGCCGGCGCCCAGCGGCTTGGTGAGCACGAGCGCGTCGCCGTCGTGCCCGCCGGCGTTCGTCAGCAGCTCGTCGGGGTGCACGGTGCCGGTCACTGCCAGGCCGAACTTCGGTTCCGCGTCCTCGATCGAGTGCCCGCCGAGCACCGCCACCCCGGCCGTCCGGGCGGCGTCGTGGCTGCCCCGGAGGATCTCCCGCAGCGGCTCCTCACCCAGCCCCTGCAGTGAATATGCGACCAGGTTGAGCGCGGTCAGCGGTGTGGCGCCCATGGCGTAGACGTCGGAGAGGGCGTTGGTGGCGGCGATTCGGCCGAAGTCGTAGGGGTCATCGACGATCGGTGTGAAGAAGTCGACGGTGTGGACGAGGGCCAGGTCGTCGCGCAGCCGGTAGACCCCGGCATCGTCGGCGGTATCGAATCCGACCAGCACGTTGGGATCGTCGAGCGGGACGGGCAGCGAGGCCAGCACGGAGCCGATCTCACGGGCGGGAAGCTTGCAGCCACAGCCGGCGCCGTGGGAGAGCGAGGTCAGCGGAACCGCCACGGCCCTATGATCCCGCAAACCGCGTGCCGGACCTGATCTACACCGACGCCGAGCTCGACGCTGCCATCGCCGCGATCACCGATCCGGGGCGCCTGGGCGAGGCACAGGACGTCGTCGCCCGGGCCGCGCCTGCCCTCCAGCAGGTGCTGGCCACCGCGCTGAAGGAGGGCGGCTGGTTCGATCTCGCCCACGACCAGGCGGTCCGCGAAGCGGTTGGAGGGGAGGACCCCCAGGAGCGCGCCCGCGCGGTACGTACGCTCCTGGCGGAGGAAACGCGGCTCGGGATGCTGGTCGGTGTCGCGATCGGCTTCGAGCTCGCCCGCGAACTCGGGATCGCAGTTCCCGGGCAATCAACAGAACAGGAGGACTGACCCGATGACCGATGTGCGCTTTCTCGGCCACGCCTGCTTCACCCTCTCCGACGGCAACACCACCGTCCTGATCGACCCGTTCCTGACCGGCAATCCGAAGGCGGCGATCGCCGCCGACGACGTCGCGGCCACGACCATCCTGCTCACCCATGGGCACTCCGATCACATCGGCGACACCGTCGCGATCGCCAAGCGCACCGGCGCCCCGGCGCTGGCGATCGTCGAGCTGGCCGGCGAGCTCGGCGAGGAGGGCATCGACGTCCGCGATCCCAACCTCGGAGGGACGGTCAAGTTCGACTGGGGCTGGGTCAAGCTGGTCCCGGCGTGGCACACCTCGACCACGCCGAAGGGCACGGTCAACACCCCCGCCGGGCTGCTGATCAACTTCCAGGACACGATCGTCTACCACCTCGGGGACACCTGCCTGTTCTCCGATCTGCAGCTGGTGGGCAAGCGCGCCCCGATCGACATCGCCCTGATGTGCATCGGTGGCCACTACACGATGGACCGCACCGACGCCGTCGACGCGGCTCAGCTCGTCGGGGCCAAGACGGTGATCCCCTGCCACTACAACACATTCCCGCCGATTGAGACCGATGCGCAGGCGTTCAAGTCCGACGTCGAGTCCTCCGGCGCTGCCTCGGTGGTCGTGCTCGAGCCGGGGGAGACGCACTCGACGTGACCCACGCCATCGTTCTCCTCGCCGCCGAACGTTCGGCTCTGGCCTCGCTCGGCGGTGAGCTCGCCGGCATCGACGGCGTCGCCGAGGCCTACTCGGTCACCGGCGAGTGGGACTTCGTGGCCATCCTCCGCCTGCGCGAGCACGACGAGCTCGCGCAGGTGGTGACGGGCCGGATCTCGCAGCTCGACGGTGTGGTGCGGACCCAGACCATGGTCGCCTTCGAGGCCTACTCGCGCCATGACCTGGAGGCGCTGTTCTCGGTCGGGCAGTGATGCCGCCCGGCCCGGGCGCAGCAGCCTCATGCTCGGAGCAGATGCATCGCGACGAGCGGCTGCGGATGCCGCTGGTGGCCGACCGCGCGGCCTGGCTCGAGCGTCTGTGCGCCCAGGCCGCCCCCGGCCAGGTGGCGCATCTTGGCTGCGCCGACAGTCCCTATACGGCCGAGCTGTTGGCCGACGGCTCGCTGCTGCACGCCCGCCTGGTCGCGGTGGCGCCGGTGACCGGCATCGATGTCGACGCCGACGCGCTCGAGCTGCTGCGGCAGGCGCTCCCCGGTGAGCGCTTCGTGCTCGCCGACATCACCGCCGGCGGGCCCGTCGAGGAGCGCGAGCGCTTCAAGCTGGTGATCGCCGGCGAGGTCCTCGAGCACGTCCCCGACGCCGACGCCTTTCTCCGCGGCTGCCGGACGCTGCTCGGGCCCGGCGGCTTGCTGTCCGTCACCGTCCCCAACGCCTGCAGCCCCAAGCTCGGACTGCGCGCGCTCGCCGGCCGGGAGTCGGTGCATCCCGACCATCGCGTCTATTACGGACCGCGCACGCTGCGCCGGACGCTCGCCGGGGCTGGCTTCGCGCCCGAGTCGATGGCCTCGTGCTTCGCCCCCGTCGCTGGGCGGACCGGGCGGCACGTGGTCAATCCGCTGCTGCGCCTCGACCACCGCATGTTCGGCGGACCCGTGGGCGAGGGTCTGATGGCGCTCGCGCGCGCCGACGGCGCGCTCAGCGCCGCCTCCTGAACGCCGCCGCCAGCGCGCGGTCGAAGCCCTCGACCATCGCTTCGTACGTGTAGGCCGAGACGGCCGCGCGCGCGGCCGTCCCGAGCCGGCGGCGGAGATCGGGATCGCCGAGAAGCGTGTCGATGGCGCCGACGAGTGCGCTCGCGTCGTCCGGCGGGACGACGAGGCCGTTCTCGCCGTCCCGCACCAGCCCGCCGGCGACGGCGCCGACCGCGCGTGAGGCGATCATCGGCCGGCCCTGGTGCATCGCCTCGTTGCACACCAGCCCCCATGGCTCGAGGAAGCGCGGCGTGGGAACCGAGGGGAGTAGGCCGAGCTCAGCCGCGGCGTAGGCGGCGGGGAGCTGCTCGCGGGGCAGGGGGCCGAGCGGCCGTGTTCCGGGAGCGCCCGCGGCGCGCTCGGCCAGCGGGCCATCGCCGATCAGGACCAGGGTGGCCGGGCGCGAGACTCGCGGCCAGGCGTCGAGCAGCACATCGACGCCCTTCTCCGGCACGAGCCGCCCCACGTACAGCGCCAGGGGACCATCGCCGATCTCGTGCTCCCGGCGGAAGCGCTCGATCTCCGCGGCCCCGACCGTCCGCGCGAACAGCTCCGGCTCGACCGACTGCGGTGCAATGAAGATGTCATCGTCGTGGCCGCGCATTGGCGCCACGAATCGCCGGACGTGCTCGCCGTAGGCCACGACCGCGTCGGCGTGGCGGTAGATCCGCCGCGTCACCGGCAGCGCCAGGAGATGGCCGCCAGAGCGCGGCTGCGACCACACCGAGGCCCACAGCACGAACGGCCGGCGCCGCAGACGCGCCCCGGCGTAGGCCGCCGGCAGGATCGCCCCGCCGGCGAACGGCGCGATCACCGCCTCGTAGCGACCGGCCAACGCGGCGGCGGCCCGAGCGCCGCTGATCCGGCGGGCCGGGAAGGACACGCTGGCCAGCTGGGCGTCGAGGTCGGCGAACCACGCGGGCACGTAGCGCTCGCCGCCGCCGAAGCAGAGGACCTCCACACCCTGGCTCTCGGCCAGGCGCTCGTAGAGCGGGATCCGGTATCCGGCGAGGTAGTTGGTGAGCAGCGCGATGGCCATGGCCGGGGCACGTTGGCACACTCGCCACCATGCGCGTCCTCTTGCTCCACAACCGCTACCGCCATCAGGGGGGCGAGGAGCGCGCGGTCGCCGACACGATGACGCTGCTTCGCCGCCACGGTCACGAGGTGACCTTGCTTGAGCGCTCGAGCGCCGAGGCCTCGCGGCTGTCCGCGGCGCGAGGGCTGCTCGGGGGCGGGATCGAGCCCGATCAGGTGGCCGACGCCGTCCGCCGCAGCGCCGCCGAGGTCGTCCACGCGCACAACATCAACCCGCTCCTCGGCTGGCGGGCGCTGGCGGCGGGACAGGACGCCGGCGCGCGCGTGGTGCTCCACCTCCACAACTTCCGGCTGTTCTGCGCCATCGCCATCGGCTACCGGGACGGAGCGAGCTGCTTTCGCTGCCACGGCGCGGACACGAGGCCGGGGCTGAGGCTGCGGTGTCGCGGGTCGCTGGGCGAGGCGGCGGTTTACGCCGCTGGGCTGCACCGGCAGCAGCGCCCGGTCTTCGAGCACGTCGATCGATTCCTGGCCGTCAGCGAGGCCACGCGCCAGCGGCTGGTCGGGCTCGGGCTACCGCCCGCACACGCCGCGACGCTGCACAACTGCATGCTCGAGGAGCGATTCACGGCGGCATCGCGCGCTGACCGGGGCGAGTTCGCGCTTGTGGCTGGGCGTCTCGTGGAGGAGAAGGGGGTCGACACCGCGATCGCCGCCTGCCGTGCCGCTGCCGTGCCGCTGGTGGTCGCCGGCGACGGCCCCGACGCGCCCCGGCTTCGGGCCCTCGCCGCGGGCGCCGAGGTGCGCTTCACCGGGCGGCTCGCGGAGGAGGCACTGGCCGAGCTACGGACGCGCGCTGGAGTCGTGCTGCTGCCCTCGCGCTGGGAGGAGCCGTGCCCATACGCGGCGCTCGACGCGCTCGCCGCCGGCGTCCCGGTGCTGGCCGCCGCCACCGGCGGCCTGCCCGAGCTGGTCGGGGAGGGGGCCACGGTGGCCGGCGTCGATCCGGAGCGATGGGCACAGGCGCTCGCCGACCTGTGGCGGGACCCGGGCATGCGCCGGGAACGCGGCGAGCAGGCGCTGGGGAGCGCGCGGGAGCGGTTCGGCGAGGAACGTCACCTCGCCGGGCTGATGCGCGCGTACGAAGGCGGCTGAACGCACGGGGGCGCCGCGCCTGAGCGTCCGGGCGTTCCACAGGCGACGGCGCATCGCGTCGTACTCGACGATCCGACGCGCGGAGAATTCGTTGAAACACCCCACCATGCCCTCCAATCTCTCCCGGCTTTCATCGACATCTATGCTGCGAGCCGTGAGCGGTCAACCACGGATTATTGCCGGGTTGGCGGCAGTTCTGCTGCTCGCCGGATGCGGCAGTTCGTCGCACTCGAGCTCGTCCGCTGCCGGCGCGGCCTCGTCAAGCTCGCCGGCCGCCTCCCCGACCTTCTCGACCGCCACGAGCACCGCCATGAGCTCCGCGTCGGTGGGCGCGAGCACGAGCGGAACGTCCACCGCGCCCTCGGGCGGCACGTCGACCGCCCCCACCGGCGGCGCCTCCCCCTCCGGCGGCCGCAAGCCGGTGCCGCCGGCCACCAACGTCCGCGTGCCCGCGACCTTCTCGATCGGTCCGGGCGGGCGGCTGACGCCGGCATCGGTCTCCTCTCCGGCCTTTCTCGCCGTCGAGCTCACCGTGAGCGACGCGGACGGTCAGGCCCACCAGCTGTTGGTCCACACCCCGACCCCGCACACGCTCATCGTGCCGGCCGGGGGGCGGGCCTCGACACTGATCCGGGGACTGAGGGCCGGGCAGTATGCGATCGACATCGACGGCACACCGCGGGGCACCCTGATCATCGGCGGCGAGCCCGGACCCTGACCCGGCCCCGGGCTACGCGATCCGCGAGCCCGGCTCGGCGCCGCGGTCGGGCCGCAGCAGCACGACGCCCTTCGTCTCGTCGAGTGCGCCGAGCACCAGCACCTCCGATGAGAACGGGCCGATCCGCCGGGGCGGGAAGTTCACCACCGCGACGATCAGCGTGTCCTCGAGCTCGGCGCGTCTGTAGCTGGTGATCTGGGCCGAGGAGCGCTTGATGCCGACCTCCGGCCCGAAGTCGATGGTGAGCTTCCAGGACGGCGTGCGCGCCTCGGGGAACTCCTCGACGGCGACGATGCGCCCGACGCGCATGTCAACTGCCCCGAAGTGGTCGATGTCGATCTGATCCGCCACCGCTGAGGCGGATCCTATGCTCACGGGCCGGTCGCCGTGTCGGAGGGCGGCGTTGCGGAGGGGTCGCCGCTCGCGACCGGCGCGGCGCCGCCGGACGGAGGTGTGGTCCCGGTCACGCCCGGGCCGGCGCTGTCCGTGGGGGCTGTGGTCACGTCGCCCGGCGGCAGGGTGCTCGACGTGGTTGTCGTGGTCGTGCCAGTGGTGGTGGTGGTCGTCGTGGTCGTCGCCGCCGTGGTCGTCGCCGGCGACGGCGCGAGCACGGTCGGGTCGGTCTGTGTCAGCGTCTGGCCGGGCGGCGGCGGTGCCGTCACCGGGGTCGTCGCCGACGCCGTCGTCGCGGTGGTGGTCGCGGCCGTCGTCGTGGTGGCGGTCCGGGTCACCCGGTCGACACGCACGAGAACCGGCTTGGCCGCCGCCTTCGACGCGACTGCGACGCGCGGGGTCTTGTGCGAAGCGTCGTGGCGGGGGAGAACCCCGAGGCGACGGTCGCTGACGGCCGTCGAGATGTCCCAGGTCCGGCTGGGGGCAGCAGCCGGTGCCGCAGCGGTGACCACCGGGACCGACGCGGAGATGTGGTGGTGAAGGTGTCGAGCGGAGTGATCGACCTCCATCGCTCCGGCGGTGACCAGAGCCGCCGCGGCGAGGCCAGCCGCCGCCTTGGTGGCGATCGCGCCGATGCCGGCCGAGACGAATCCGCCCGCCGTGCCGCCCGCGACCAGCGTCCCGCCGGCTGCTGCGGTCGAGCCGGCGGCCGCCGTCGTTGCGCCTGCGCCTGTGGCACCCGAGCTGGCCGAGTGGCCGGCGTGGGTCAGAGCAAGCTTCTTGAGCACGACCAGCGGTCCGATGGGCAGGAACGCCGCGAGCGCGCGGTTGGTCTCCTTGAGCTGCGTGCGGAACACCGAGCAGCGCTTGCACGCTTTCAGGTGGCGGCGCACGAGTGGACTCGGCCGTCGGCGCAGCCCCTCGGCGACCTCGCCGAGCTCGACCCGCACCTCGTCACAGCTGAGCAGCCGGGACTCCGCCGCCTCAGCAAGCGAGACCCGCGCGCGCACGAGCAGCGACTTGACGCTCGGCACCGTCGTCTCCATCGCCTCGGCGATCTGCTCGTAGGAGAGGGCATCCATCTCTCGCAACACGAGCGCGGTGCGCTGCGTCTCGGGCAGGTCGTGGATGTCGCCGACCAGCAGCCGGAACTCCTCGCGGTCGTGAGCCTTGTCCGCCGTGGTCTGGCCGTTCTCGAAGAAGTGCACATCCATCGAGTCCATGCCGATTGCCTGGCTGCGGCGCAGATGGTTGAGGCTGCGGTTGCGCGCGATCCGGTAGAGCCAGGGTCGGACGTTGATGGGACGCGTGTCGGCGAGGATCGCGTTGTAGGCGGCGGCCAGCACCTCCTGCAGCACGTCCTCTGCGTCCTCGCGCGAGCCGAGCATGTGCCGGCAGAAGGACAGCAGCCGACACTCGTAGCGGGAAACGAGCGCCTCGAACGCCCCCGGATTGCCCCGGCGGACGAACGCGACCAGCCGCTCATCCGACTGCAAGCGAAGCAGCGGCGTGCGGGCGTGGAGGCCTATCCCCCCGGAATATTTGAGCGCTGAGACTTCCATCTGACGCGTCGAGAGGAGCCCTCTCAAGAAGAAGGACACCGTAGCAGCGGTTTAGTTGCGCCAATACGCGCGCAGACGCCTTTAAGATCTCGCGCACGCCCGGGTAGACAAACTGGCAAAGTCGGCGCTCTTAAAAAGCGCTGCTCGCAAGAGCTCTGCGGGTTCAAGTCCCGCCCCGGGTATCTGCCCCGCCGCGCCACTCGAGTCGGTCGCGCGCGCTGCCGACAGGCCTCCGGCGATACGTTGCGGAGCGCGCGGCGCTCAGGCGACAGCGCTGGCGCTGACCCGCGCCGCCTCGGCCCGCAGCCCGTCGAGCACTTGCTCGGCAAGGTCCCGGTCGCCGGTCACGGTGAGGCCGCTGCGATTGCGGCCCGGTGCGAACGCCGCCACCCAGGCGCTGGTCGGGCCAGCGATCCGCACCGCGGGGTGCTCGACCGGACGCTCGGCGATCGTGACCTCCCCGCCGGACACGCTGACGGCGTAGATCCCTCCGCTGACCTGGTCGGCGTCCGAGACGATGAACTCGGCCGTTCCACTCACATCGGAACTCGGCGCGAGCAGGCCCGGCGCCAGCCGGAAGATCGCACCGATGTCGATCGCCTCGGAGGGTCGAGGCGCGCTCCATGCCCAGGCGTAGCCCCAGCGGGCGAGCTCACCGAGGATCGGCATCAGTTCACACGCGCGATCGGTGAGCTCGTAGTCGACCCGCGGCGGCACCTCTCGGTAGCGCTTGCGGGTCAGCATGCCGTCGGCGACCATGCGGTTGAGACGGGAACGAAGCTGCTCGGTAGAGATGCCGGGCAACACCCGTTGCAGCTCGACGAACCGGCGCGGCCCAGCCGCCAGGTCACGGACGATCAAGAGCGTCCATTTATCGCCAACGAGATCGAGCGCTCGCGCGTCCGGCGCCCACTGATCGTAGGGGTGGCGTTTGGGCGGGGGTACCTGTGGAATGGTGGCCTCCGGTGGTTCCGAGTCCTAACTACCAGCGCGTTTTCGAGTCTATCCGAGACCCGGGTGGGCACATTGTCCGTTCTTTAGCGAGTTCGATGTGGGTTTGCGCCAGTCTTGAGTGCCGACCGGGCTGCGGGCTGCTGCCGATGCCGCCGAGCTCGGAGCCGGCGCGGCGTTCGTCCCGGCGGGCCGGCTCGCGTTCTGCGGTAGGGTCGATTTCGAACGCCCCAAGAGACTCGCCGCACCGGCCGTCGCTGGTTCCAGGGGGAGCGAGCGATCGGGGAGGCCGACGCGCTGATCGCCACGGTTGGCGAAGCGGAGCCGCGCCTCTCGCCGGCGGGTGAGGGCGCCCAGGCGGCCACGGTCCTGGCGTACCGGGGGCCGGCCCGTCACACTCTCCACATGATCGATCCGGTCGATCGAGTCGTCCGTACGATCGCCCGCCGCAATTCCTACGCGCTGATCTGGGCGCAGTTCGGGCTGTCGCATCTCATCGGTCTCGGCGGGCTGGCTCTGCTCAGCCTCTACCAGCCGATGCCGCAGGGCAAGTTCTGGCTGCTGGTGGGGATCTCCCAGGCCCTGATCGCGGCCGACAACTTCGTGTCGATCAAGCTCACCCGGCGCATCTGGCGCCCCGTGTGGGCGTGGGAGCAGGGCGCGCACGACGAGACCTCGGTCGTCGCCGCGTGGCAGGCAGCGGCCACGCTCCCGTACGAGTACACGCGGAGGATGAGCACCTACCCGTTCATCTTCACCTACCTGCCGTTCATCGCCTTCACCACGTGGCTACTCGGGCTGCAGTGGTACTCGTTCTTCGTGCTCGCCGCGGTCGGGACCGTGGTGCCGATGTGCCAGATCATCGTCCGCTACTTCACCATGGAGACGGTCACGCGTCCGGTGCTCGAGGACCTGGCCAAGGAGCTGCCGCCCGATTTCACCATCACCGCTCCGGGCCTGCCGATCCGGTGGCGGCTGTTCGCCGCGGCGCCGATCATCAACATCATCACCGGCGTCGTCGTGGCCGGCCTGTCCGCCGGGGGCCACCAGGCGCGCCTGTCCGATCTCGGCCTCTCCTGGGTGATCGCCGTGGTGGTGTCATTCACCATCTCGCTCGAGCTGGTGATCCTCGTCGTCCGCTCGCTGGGCAGCGCGATGGGCGATCTGCAGAAGGCCACCGAGAAGGTGGGCGCGGGTGATTTCTCCGCCCGCGTGCCGGTCGTGGCCACCGACGAGACCGGCAAGCTGGCCCAGTCCTTCAACTCGATGGTCGAGGGGCTCGACGAGCGCGAGCGGCTGCGCGAGGCCTTCGGCGCCTACGTCGACCCCACCCTCGCCGACCGGGTGCTGCGAGAGGGATCCGATCTGCAAGGGGAGGAGGTCGAGGTCTCGATCCTGTTCCTCGACATTCGCAACTTCACCGCGTTCGCCGAGCGCGCCCGCCCGCGCGAGGTCGTCTCGATGCTCAACGAGTTCTGGGATCTGATCGTTCCGGTGCTCCTCCGCCACGGCGGGCACGCCAACAAGTTCATCGGCGACGGCCTGCTGGCCGTGTTCGGGGCACCCGACCGGCTCGAGGACCACGCCGACCGCGCCGTGGCCGCGGCGCTCGAGATCGTCGATCTGGTCTTCCGCCGCTACGGCTCGCGGGTCCGCGTCGGCGTCGGTGTCAACTCCGGCCGGGTCGTGGTCGGCACGGTCGGCGGGGGCGGACGCATCGAGTTCACCGTGATCGGCGACACGGTCAACACCGCGGCGCGGGTCGAGGCCGCCACCCGGGAGACCGGCGACGACGTGCTGATCACCGAGGCGACGCGCCAGCGGCTGCGCACCCTGTTGGAGCTCGAGGAGCGCCCGCCCGTTCCGCTCCGGGGCAAGAGCGTCGAGGTGCGGCTGTGGGCGCCGAAGGCGCAGCGCGCCGTCCGTCCGCCCGACCTTCCCGGCGAGAGCGCGGCCGGAGGCACGCGAGCCGCGGCACCCGTGGGCGATTGACTCGCGCACGGGCCGGGGCCGGCCGGCTGCGTCGCTTCTGGCGCGCCGCGATGGAGGCCAACATCACCGGGCAGGCCGCAATGCTCGCCTACAACATGCTGGTGTGCGTGATCCCGATCGCGCTGCTCGGGCTGTTCCTCGCCGGCCAGGTCCTCAAGAGCAGCGCCGTTCAGGCCAGCGTGATCACCGATCTGCGCGAGGTGTTTCCCGGCGCCGCCGAGGAGACGCTGAATTCGCTGCTGAACCAGATCACCTCCTCGACCACCACCACCGGCGTGCTCGCGCTGGTGGCCAGCCTGTGGCTCGGCTCCTCGTTCTGGGGCGCGCTCGACACCGCCTTCAGCTACATCTACGGCTGCCCGGCCCGGCGCTGGGTCGATCAGAAGCGCTTTGGCTTCGCGATGCTCCTGGTGGTCCTCCTGTTCATGGTCGCCACCGTCGCGGTGCCGATCGTGCAGAGCTTCCTCCAGGCCGGCGCCCAGCGGCTGCCCTTCGACCTCGCCAAGGTGACGGGCCTCGTCTACGGGATCTCCCTCGGCATCAGCGTGTCGCTCCTGTTCGGCTGTCTCGCACTGATCTACGCCCAGGTCCCCAACCGGCATGTGAGCTGGCGTGGGGTGTGGCCGGGCGCGCTCCTCGCCACACTGGCCATCGGCGTCGTGTCCTACGCGTTCCCGCTGTATCTGTCGAGCATCTCGACGATCGCCCGCTTCGGCACCACGATCGTCTTTGTGCTCATCGTTCTGGCCTGGTTCTACATGCTTGCCGTGATCATCCTCGGCGGTGCGATCGTCAACGCGCTGCGGCTCGGCGTGGACGTGCGCGGGCGTGTTAGCGTGCCCGACCGTGGCGACTGAAACCGGCACCGAACTCCACGGCGGACGGCTGATCGCTCGCCTGCTGAAGGCCCACGGCGTCAGCAAGCTGTTCACCCTCTCCGGCGGCCATCTGTTCTCGATCTACGACGGTTGCCGGGCCGAGGGCATCGACATCGTCGACACCCGCCACGAGCAGACGGCGGCCTTCGCCGCCGAGGGCTGGGCGAAGGTCACGCGTGAGCTCGGCGTGTGCGCCCTCACCGCCGGACCGGGCGTCACCAATGGCATGAGCGCGATCGCCTCGGCCGCCCAGAACAACTCGCCGGTGCTTGTCCTCGGCGGCCGCGCGCCGCAGTGTCGCTGGGGCCAGGGCTCGCTGCAGGAGATCGATCACATCCCGTTCGTGCGTCCGCTGGTCAAGTTCGCGGCGACGCCGGACACGACCGCGGAGATCCCCGCCCTCACCGACGAGGCGATGCGGACCGCGCTGACGCCGCACTCGGGCCCGGCGTTCGTCGACTTCCCGCTCGACCACGTGTTCATGGAGGCGGGCGAGCCCGAGTCGCCGGCCGCGCTGCCGGAGCCGTGGCTTGGCGCCGGCGCCGACCCGCGCGCGATCGAACAGGCCGCCGCGCTGCTGCGGGACGCCGACCGCCCGGTGATCATGGCCGGCACCGGACTCTACTGGGGCCGCGGCGAGCAGCAGCTGCTGGCGCTGGCCGAGGAGCAGCAGATCCCGGTGTTCCTCAACGGGCTGGCCCGCGGGTGCGTGCCCGCCGACCACGAGCTGTTCTTCTCCCGCTCGCGCAGCAAGGGTCTCGGCGAGGCCGACGTGGCCGTGGTGATCGGCGTTCCGCTCGACTTCCGGCTCGGCTTCGGCGGCGCGATGGCCCCGGACGCCGAGATCATCGTGATCGGTTCCGCCGAGCCCGAACGCGACCATCCGCGGCCGGTCTCCGCCGAGCTCTACGGTGCCCTGCCCGCGACCCTCGAAGGACTCCGAACCGGCGCGGCTGGGGGAGAGGTCGCCGTACGGTCGCGCTGGGTGAGCGAGCTGCGCCAGGCCGAGACCGAGAAGCGCGAGGGGGAGGCGGCGGAGTTCGCCGACTCGCGGGCGCCGCTGCACCCGATGCGGGTCTACGCAGGGCTGGCCCAGGTCCTCGACCGCGACGCGATCGTGATCGGCGACGGCGGCGACTTCGTCTCCTACGCCGGCCGCGTCGTTGACTCGTTCAAGCCGGGGTGCTGGCTTGACCCGGGTCCGTTCGGATGCCTCGGCTCGGGCCCCGGCTACGCGCTGGCGGCCAAGCTCGCCCGGCCGGACCGCCAGGTCGTGCTGCTGCTCGGCGACGGCGCCTTCGGCTTCTCCGGGATGGAGTTCGACACGCTCGCGCGCCATGGCGTCAACGTCGTCGGCGTGGTGGGCAACAACGGCATCTGGGCGCTCGAGAAGCACCCGATGGAGTACCTCTACGGCTACTCGGTGGCCGCCGAGCTTCGGCCCGAGACCCGCTACGACGAGGTGGTCAGCGCCCTCGGCGGCCACGGCGACCTCGTGCGTGAGCCGGGTGAGCTGCGCGGGGCGCTCGAGCGTGCGCTGAGTGCCGGCAAGCCCGCGCTCGTGAACGTGCTCACTGATCCGTCGGTGGCGTACCCGCGGCGCGCGAATCTGGCGTAGAACGAAAACCGCCCGCATCACTGCGGGCGGCTTCCGATCCAGGTTTGGCCCAATCGGGACGGGCAGGGGTACGTGCCAGAAAGGGCCGGTTAGAGTGGCTCGGGCGGCGGGAGGCGCCGATGTCTGCGGCTTCGCCCGAACCTATGTTGGGGACTTGGATCGCCTAAACGAACCGCACCCCGCGCGGAATATTCCTGGCTGCCTAGCCAGAGAACAATCGAACATACGTCCAGTTCGGGCCAAAGCATGACTAGACATCCCCTGGCCGGGGTACGGGAGGAGCGCTTTTGCAGGAATTTGTTCAAAACCCTGGACAGTCCCTGGACGCAACGGGGGTTTGCGCTGGGCCTGAGTTTTGCCTCGGAGATCGGCTCCGGACGCCGGCTCTGGTCCGTTTCCCGGCCGCCAACGGAGGCCGACACGCCTCAATCCGGCACCACGGCCACCGCCATCGGCCCGAACTCAGAAGGTCACGTTCAACCGGGCCGCGTTCACCGGACGGCCTCCGGGCGCGGCGGGCCGTTCGCATCCAATTGGCGAGAAAGGCGATCCGGGATAGCTACAATTTCATTGTCATGCGAGATCTCTTCGCGTTCCCCAATCCCGTCAACGAGAAGGCAGCGCGCGTGGTGGCCGGCGTCGTGCTGGTCATGGTGATCGTGGTCCTCCTCACCGGGGCCTACTGGCTGCTGATTCCGCTCGCCTACGGCTTCTGGGCTCGCGTCCTCACCGGACCGACGCTCAGTCCGCTCGGCTGGACGGCGCAGAATGTGATCGCGCCGCGACTCGGGGTCAAGAAGCCGGTGCCCGGACCGCCGAAGCGCTTCGCCCAGGGCATGGGTGCGGTGATGTCGACGACGGCGCTGATTCTGGCCCTGGTCTTTGGCCTGGATTCCGCCGCCGACGTCGTGCTGATCCTCTTCCTCCCCGCCGCCGGTCTCGAGTCGATCGTCGGCTACTGCGTAGGCTGCAACGTCTTCGGGCTGTTGATGCGCGCCGGCATCGTGCCGGAGACGGTCTGCGCTGAGTGCGCCGACGTCAGCCCGCGACTCTCCGCCGCGAGCTGACGACCGGCGTACTCTCCCTGCCCGCTCCCGTGGCCGTGTGGACCGCCGGATCGGCGAAAGAACGGTGCGAGCATCTCACATTTCGGCGTACGGTGGAAGGCCGCGATCACCGATCGTCAGATTTCTGTCCTATCGTGCGCGGGCGACCCCAGCGCGCGTGACCAGGCGCGGGCCCGTCAGAGCCCGAGCGCCGCGCCGCGGAGAATGTCGTGCTCGGAGATCTCGATCTCCTCGAGTCCGAACATCCTCATCACCTCCTCGAGGATCACCACGCCGGGGATGATCGTCGGGGCCCGCGCCGGATCGAGGCCGGGCAGCGCTCGGCGCTCGGCCAGCGGCAGCGAGGCCAGCAGATCGCGCAGCCGGTCGCGCTCGGTCGCGGTCAGGACATACCCGTGCACGCGCGCGGGGTCGTAGGGATCGAGCCGCTGCGCGATCGCCGCCAGCGATGTCGCGGTGCCCGCCACACCGATCCCGTGCTTGACCGCGCTGCGCTGCTCGTCCGGGACCGCCGCGTGGATGATCGCGCGGACGTCGGCGGCGACCGCGGCGAGCTCCCCGCGGCTCGGCGGGTCCTCGGCGATGTGCCGCTCGCTCTGGCGCACCACGCCGGCCTGGGTGGAGACGTGAAATCCGGCCTGGCGATGGGCGCCGATCACCAGTTCGGTCGAGCCGCCGCCGATGTCGACGACGAGGATCGGCGTGTCATCGTCGGGGTCGCGCTCGCTCGTCGCCCCGAGGAACGTCAGCTGCGCCTCCTGCTCGCCGGCCAGCACGTGCGGCTCGATCCCAAACCGCTCCCGCACCGTCTCGGCAAACTCCTGGCCGTTGGCGGCGTCGCGCACGGCGCTGGTCAGCACCGCCACCGCCCGCTCAGCACCGTGCTGGTCGATCAGTGCGCGGTACTCCTCGAGCGTGGCGTAGACGCGCTCCATCGCCTCCTCGCGCAGCCGTCCGTCGGCGTCCACGCCCTGACCGAGACGAGTGACCTTGGTCCGCCGCTCGAGCTCAGCGGTGACCCGGCCACCCTCGCGCTGGGCGATCAGGAGTCGGGTCGAGTTGGTTCCGATATCGACGACGGCGACGGGCACGCCTGCATTCTCGCGTTCCGGCGTGCCGCGGCGCCGGCCGGCCCAGCGTCAGGGCGAGCTCGGCCCGCTATCACGCGCTCTCCGCCATCATCCGGGCCGGCTCGGCGTCTGCCCGAGGCCGCAGGCGCGGCAGGCCGAACAGCGCCACCAGCGCCCCGACGAGCGCGAATCCCGCGGCGACCACGAACGCGAGCTGAAAGCCGTCGGTGAGCGCGGCGTGGACGGTGATCCCGCCCGCGTGCAGATCGCGATTGGTCTGCGCGGTGGCGATCGCCGCCAGGATGGCCAATCCAAGCGCGCCGCCGAACATGCGCGAGGTGTTGACCAGCCCGGAGGCGAGGCCGGCCTCCTGCGGCGCGACCCCGGCCACGGCGGAGATGGTGGCCGGCACAAACGACAGGCCGATGCCGATCGCGACCAGCAGCGACGGCGCGAGCATGTTGCTGAGGTAGGTGCCGTGCGCCGAGATGCCGGTGAACAGCAGCAGGCCGATCGTCTGCGACAGCATGCCGACGACGAGCAGCGGCTTGGCTCCCATACGGGTGGCCAGGCGCGAGGCCAGCGTCGAGCCGACGATGATGCAGATGGTCATCGGCAGGAACGCCAGGCCGGCCCGGATCGCCGAATAGCCGAGCACCTGCTGCAGGTAGAGCGAGACGAAGAACCACATCCCGAACGAGGCGCCGCCGACCAGCAGCACGATCACGTTGGCCGCGCTCAGGGTCCGCGAGCGGTAGATCCGCAGCGGCATCAGCGGCGAGCTGGCAAAGCGGCCCTCGACGGCGATGAACGCCGCCAGCAGCACCAGGCCCGCGGCGATGATCGACAGGGTCTGTACCGAGCCCCACCCGGTGGTGTCGGTGCGGACGATGCCGAGCACCAGCACGGACAGGCCTACGGTGGCGGTGACCGCGCCGGCCAGGTCGAAGTTGCGTGTCCGGTCCTCGTTGCGACCCTCGGCGACCAGTCGCTGGGTGGCCAGCGCGGCGAACAGGCCGATCGGCACGTTGATGAACAGGATCCAGCGCCAGCCGAGAAGCTCGGTGATCACGCCGCCGAGCAGGACGCCGGCCGCGCCACCCGCGCCGCCCATCGCACCCCAGATGCCGACCGCGCGGTTACGGGCGGCGGGCTCGGTGAAGGTGGTGGTGAGGATCGACAGCGACGCGGGGGCGATGATCGCGCCGCCGAGGCCCTGGACCGCCCGCGCCGCGATCAGCACGCCCTGGCTGTCGGCCAGGCCGCCGGCCAGCGAGGCGACCGCAAACAGCACCAGTCCGGAGACGAACACGCGCCTCCGGCCGAGCAGGTCGGCCGCCCGGCCGCCCAGTAGCAGGAAGCCGGCGAAGGTGACCGTGTAGGCATTGACCACCCATTGCAGGTTCTCCTCGGTGAAGTGCAGCCCGCCGCGGATCGACGGCAGCGCCACGTTGACCACGGAGACATCGAGGATCACCATGAACTGCGCCAGGCAGGCAAGAAAGAGCGTCGCGCGCAGATGACGACGGTGCGTATCGGTAGCCTCGGATCCCATGTGCCTCCTCTGGCTCGCTGGTACGATAAGTGTCGAACACAGTAGCAAAGGTTCGATGACCTTCGTACAATCAATGTTATGGGCGCGTTGACCAACCCCTCACCGCAGGCCGCCACCGAGGCCACCGAGGCCGGCACTCCCGCCGGTGCCGAGGCGCTGGTCCATCCGGGCTGTGAGTCGCTCGAACTGGCGGCTGTCCTCCACGCGCTCAGCGATCCGATCCGTCTGCGCATCGTCGCGGCTCTCGCCGAGAGCGAGGAGCGCTCGTGCAAGAGCATCGACCTGCCGGTGGTCAAGTCCACCTGCACCCATCATTTCCGCGTGCTCCGCGAGGCCGGCGTGATTCACCAGCGGCTCGAGGGGACGACGCGCCTCAACTCGCTGCGCCGCCAGGACCTCGATCAGCGCTTCCCGGGTCTCGTCGACGCGGTCCTGCGCGCCAGCGGCGACTGACCCGGCCCGTCAGAGCGCCGGCACGGTCAGCATCAGCGCGCCGGCACCGTCAGCATCGCCCCGCTGGCCGGACCCATCCGCACGATGTAGCGGTGGCTGATCGGGCCGACGGTGAGCCGAGTGACCTCGATTCCACGCTTGGCAGCCGCGCCCGGCGCGGTGAGGTGTTCCAAGATTGCCGGCGGCGTACGGCCCGGGGGGGAGACGGCGACAGTCTCCCCGCGTCGGAGCGAGTCGTTGATCAGCACGATTCGTACCGTGCCGTCTCGGGCGCGAGTGGCCCACGTTCTCAGAGTCGTGGGACCGGCCGCTCCCGTGCGCAGGAGTCGCGAGCCGGGCGGAGCCGCCCGGGCGAACAGCGCGAGGCCGTAATACATCGGGCGCACCTGGGCCCGCCAGCGCCCGGCGACCCGCGTGAAGGCAAACGGCGCATACACCGCCTTGCGGAAGGTGTGGATGTTGACGCCGTCCACGCCGATCTTGGCCATGTTGAAGAGCACATCGGTCGACCACAGGGCCGAGGCGAAGACGTCGCTCACCCCACGGGCGCCGCTGCAGGACACGCTGTTGAGCTCGTCGGAGCGAAACGGCACGCCGTGAGCGTGCGCGACGGTGACCGCCTGCACGAGGCTCTGCGCTGGCCCCAGTGATGCCGCCGGGGCGAGCAGATTGGCGATCGTCGGGTAGGTCGGCGAGCTCTTGGGCACGAAGCATCGATGCAGCGGATAGCGGTGATAGGTGACGACGCCGACGCGCGGAAAACGGGCCAGGAACCTCGGCAGGGCGGCGAGCCATTTCGACCCCCCGGAGGCGGGGCCGACTAGCGGCACGCCGACGGGCAGCGCGGCGCTGATGCGCCCGTAGTCGGGCAGGAAGGCCTGGAAGCCGTAGGAGCGCCGGCGCCCCCGGATCCAGACACCCGCCGCGTCCTTGTACCAGCCGAGGTTGCCGTACACCTCCGGCTCATTGCCGAGCTCGAAGCCAGTGATGTAGCGCCGCCCGATGCCGCGCTCCAGGGCGCTTGCCTCGGCTGCGGCCAGCCGAGCCCGATCGACCTCGAAGGTGATGCCGAGGATCAGCCGGGCGCCGAGGTGCGCCGCGAGCGCGTGTGTCACCGCCAGCCAGCGGGGAGTGAGCGAATAGCGGATCCCCGGCGGCCGGGCCACTCCGGCAACGGGCCACCAGGTCGAGTCGGTGCTGTCGCCACCGATGCGGATCACCGGCGACTGGCCCGGCGCGAGGCCGTGCACGAGCCGGATGAACCCTGGGTTGATCGCCTGCGGATCACCACCGGCGTAATCGAGCGGGGCCGGATACTCGAGCGAGAGCCCGATGAAGCCGGGTGGGACCGGGCGACTGATCGCCCGCGAGCCGATGTCGACCCGCACCGCCCCGGCCGGGACCGTGAACGCCGCCACGGCGTCATCGGCGTCGCTCTGGGAGATGACCCCGAACGTTGTCGCCACGATGACGGCCAAGGCGGCCACGACGATGAAGCCGCGGCGTGGTCGCGACACGGGGGCGCTCACGCGCCGGATACTGGATCGGGCCATCCAACCACCCTGTCCATCCCGCCTCACCGCCATCTAAAGCCCCGGTGAGGATCTCCTGAGGCAACGTTCGCGCTGCGGTCATACATTGGGCTATCCCGCTTTCACCCGGGGTGGCCAGGACGTAGGCTCGCCCGGTGCCCGGGGAGAGTGGGACCGAGTTCATCGCCGAGGGCGTCTGGCCGGGCGTGCGCGAGAGCGACAGGACTCGGACATGATCGCGCGGCTCAGGCGGGACGGACTGCGGATGTGGGGGCTGGTCACGCTGCTGGTGCTGGTCGGATTGCTGGTTGCGGCGCCCGCCCGGGCCACGTCGAACACCACGATCGGCTTCGACAACCTGACGCTCCCGGCGACGGTCGGGAATCAGTACGCCTCGCAGGGAGTCGAGCTGGGGACCTCCTCGTCGCTGGCCAGCCCGTTCTCCCCCGGCCCCGGGAACTGCGGCGGGGTGACCGTGGTCGCTGACCAGAGCACCGCGCTCTCGCCCAACAACTACGCCGATCTCGCCACTTGCAACGCGGCCCCCCCAGGCGGCCTGGCGCAGTTCTACCCGGGCACCTTCGGCAAACTGGTCGGCTATCCGCGCGGCTCACTGTCGGTCGAGGTACGCCTGATCTCCGGGGTCCAGTCCGACGTCACGCTGATCGGCTTCGATACCACCGGCACGGTGGTGGCGAGCGGGACCGGAACGGCCACCGACAGCGGCTGGACCCAGATCATCGCCGACCAGAGCAGCGGCTCGCCGGTGCCGGCGCGGATCAGCTACTTCGTGCTGCGCACGGTGAGCTCGTTCGCCAGCCAGGGCACCGCGCCCACGATCGGCATCGACGATCTCAGCCTTGACCACGCCGGAGCGCCGCTCAGCGCCGACGGCGCTCCGATCAGCGCCACCGCCGAGACGCCGTTCTCGGGGCCGGTGGCCACGGTCACCGACGGCGACCCGACCGCCGGCGCGGGCGACTTCTCCGCTTCGATCAACTGGGGCGACGGCACGACCTCGTTCGGGACCGTCGCCGCTGGGCCGGGGTCGGGGACGTTCACCGTGTCGGGCTCGCACGCCTGGGGTGTGGGCGGCAGCTTCCCGGTGCACGTTTCGATCAGCAAGGTCAACGGCCGCAGCACCGCGGCCGACACCACGGCTGCCGTCTCCGGTGGTGGCGGTGGCTCGGGCAATCCAACCGCCTCCGGGGCGGTCGTGACGCCGAAGCCGCTCGCCGGGGGCCTGGTCACGCTCAGCGGCGCGGCCTCGACCCCTGGCCGCGGGCGGATCGTGTCCTACGACTGGGGCTTTGACAACACCAGCACCACCACAAGCACGGGCAGCAACCCGATCGCGCATTTCATCTTCAAGCCCGGCCTGCACTCGGTCACGCTGAAGGTGACCAACTCCGGTGGCCAGCAGTCGATGAGCCATTTCGGCCTCCAGGTCGGCCTCCAACAGGTGGCGTTCGTCCCCGATGGCGGCCAGGGCGCGTGCCAGCCGACGTATGACAACGGAGCCGTCCACATCGTCGCCGAGTGCATCCAGACGCTGGCCGGCGGCGGCTATGTGATCGAGACCAAGCAGCTCGACCTCAACGGGATGACGCTCGTCCCCAAAGGTGGGGGAGAGGGAATCTTCAAGATCGAGCCGTTCAAGCTGCTCGGCATCGGCAACGGCACCCACCTGTCGGGGCCACCGACCAACGTGGAGCTGCTCAACACGCCGATCGGGGACATGATCATCGGCGGCCTGGACCTGACCGCCAACCCGATCACCCTCACCTTCCAGGCCTATCAGCCGCCGCACATCGTCCTCGTCCACGGGCGGCACATCGCTCCGGGCGCGGTGATCGCCGGCGACAGCGAATCCAAGACGCTGCTGATGAGCCTCGGCGTGGGCAAGCAGTGCACGGCCGGGGTCAAGGACCCAACGTGCTGCCCGCCCTCGCCCGGCCCGACCACGGCGTGCGCGACGCTGCCCGGCGGCTTCCCGCTCACCGGCCAGGTCAACGTCTACCTCAACAACAAGGGCCAGTCGCTGTTCGACGTCCAGGTGGGCCTCGACCTCTCGGCGGTCAACTTCGAGGCCACCGGCTCGCTCGAGGTGGTTGCCGACCCGGTCAACGGCATCAACCTGAACTCGCTCCAATTCGCGATCCCCGCGGCCGGCCTGGCCAACATCTTCCAGGTCAAGGACGCGTCGTTCGTCTACTACTTCCCCAGCGACCCCGACGCCTCCAAGCGCGACACCTGGCAGGCCAAGGGGACGATCATCTTCGGCCCGCTCAGCCAGCCCAGCCTGGCCGGCGAGCTCGACTTCCAGAAGGGCCAGTTCCACAAGGCCTCGATGGTGTTCACCGCCCCCTCGGGCACCGGCGTACCGATCTACCCCGGGATTCTGCTCAACCAGATCGGCGCGACGGTGGGCGTCAACCCGCTCGAGTTCGGCGGGCAGCTCGGCGCCAGCATCGCCACCCAGCTCGAGCTGAGCCTCGCCTTCCTGTACTCCGAGCCGACCGACACCCAGCTCGGCTTCTTTGGTGGTCAGGGACAGCTTTCGCTGCAGGACGACAAGATCGCCACCCTGGCCGCCGACGTCTACTCCGACGGCTACACCGACGCCGCGCTCGATATCGACCTGCACTTCCCGTTCAGCTCCGAGGATCCGGTCGTCAAGGTGACCGGTCACATCGGCTTCTGGGACGAGCCGAGCAGCGGCCGCTGGGAGGCCGACGGCAGCGTCGCGCTGAAGCTATGGATCATCAGCGCCGAGGTCGCCGGGCTGGTGAACAACCAGTACGTCGCCGGCTGCGCCGACATCTCCGGCTTCGGCGTGCAGGGCCGCTACGCGTTCGCGGACGGCAGCATCGGCGGCGGCGTGTTCGGCTTCAGCAACTGCGACGACCAGCTCAAGCAGTACAAGGAGAAGCCGGTCACCCCGCACACCGGTGGCTTCGTCGGCGGGGGCAGCGCGGCCGACCTCCGCATCCCCGGCCTCACCGCCGCGGCCACGCGGGGTGGCGGGACGATCACCCTGCCCGGCGGCACCAGCGGCCAGGAGCTGCTGATCGCCTCGCGCGGGACCCCGTCGGTGACGCTCTACGCCCCCGGGCACAAGCTGTACACGACGCCCACGGCACCGGGTCACTACACGACCTCGGGCGGCGAGTTCTTCAGCGCGATCGCCCCCGACGGGCATCACGTGATCGTGTTCCTACGCCATCCGCAGGGCGGCGTCTACAACATCCAGCCGACCGCTCAGTCAGCGCCGCTCACCGGCGTCGCCGCCGCACAGGACGTGCCGCCGGCCCGCTTCACCGTCCACGTCAGCCATCGTCGCGGGCGGACGTGGGCGCTGGCCTACCGGATCGGCAACTACGTCCCCGGCACCCAGGTGCAGTTCGTCGAGCGCGGTCGCGACAGCACCCACGTGCTCGGCACCGTCCGCGGCGCCTCGGGCACGGTCACGTTCATCCCGCAGGACGCGATCGGACGCCGTCGCGCCATCGTCGCCTACCTGCGGACATCGAACGGCAGCCCGCTGCGGACCGTCACCGTGGGTCACTACACCGCCCCGGCGGCGATCCGGCCTGGGCGCCTGAGCGGCCTGCGCTTCGTCCGTCAGCGTGGCACGGCCGTGCTGAGCTGGCGCGCGGCATCGGGTGCGCGGCGTTACGTCATGGTGGTGCACGGCAGCGACGGGCGGGTCGTGAGCACGTTCCTGCCCGCCGGTCGGCACCGCGTGGTGCTCGGAGCGGTGCTGCCGTTCGAGCGATTCACCGCTCGCGTCACCCCGGAGGGCGGCCCCAACATGTTGCCGGGACCGGGGGGGAGGATCACCCTCGGTCCGGTCGGTCCCGGGAAGACCGAAGTGCTCAGCTGCACCCGCTGGCGCTGCACCGGCCGGCTCGTCAACGTCACGCTCGTGACGATCGCCGGCGAGGTCCAGGCCACCCTGTCGCAGGGGCGCTCGGTCAGGGCTCGCGGGATCGCCAGCGACCTGCGCGGGCCCGCCCAGCTCAGCCTTGCCGTCGGCCGGGCGCTGCGGGGCGGGCACTACACGGTGACGCTGCGGTACGGGCGCCGGGTGGTGACGCGGCGCATCACGCTGCACTGAGGGGTCGGGGGCCGGTGCCGGTCCCCGACCGCCTCGGCTGCGGACTTCAAAGTGAGCAATACCCCGGCAGTTCTGCGGTCATTCAGTCACTCCGGAATGTGGCCGGAGCTCAGACATCTCTGTCGGACGGAGTCCGTCGCGCGATGTGCGTACTGTCCAGAGCATGGGCTCCGGAGGCACCGAGGCAGCGTCGGCCGCTGAGCGCGTCGATTCGCGTCTTCACGACGGCACCCCGGCGATCAGCGTCACCGGCGTGGAGAAGTCCTACGGCGAGGTGAAGGCGCTGGCCGGCGTCTCGCTCGAGGTGGCCAGCGGCACGGTGCTCGGGCTGCTCGGCCCCAACGGCGCGGGCAAGACCACGCTCGTGCGGGTGCTGACCACGCTGCTCGAGCCCGACGCGGGAGAGGCGCGGGTCGTCGGCTTCGATGTCGTCCGGGACGCGGTCCGGTTGCGCGAGCGGATCGGGCTGGCCGGGCAGTACGCCGCTGTCGACGAGAACCTCACCGGGCTCGAGAACCTCACCATGGTCGGTCGGCTCTACGGCGCCCCTCGGGCACAGGCCAAGGCCCGCGCCGTCGAGCTGCTGGAGCGCTTTGACCTCACCGACGCGGCCGGACGACCGGTCAAGACCTACTCGGGCGGGATGCGGCGCCGCCTCGACCTCGCCGCCGCGCTCGTGGCCAAGCCTGCGGTGCTGTTTCTCGACGAGCCCACCACCGGCCTCGACCCGCGTAGCCGGCTCAGCCTGTGGGCGGTGATCGAGGGGCTCGTCGCCGACGGAACCACCGTGCTTCTCACCACCCAGTACCTCGACGAGGCCGACCGCCTGGCCGACACGATCGCGGTGATCGACCACGGTCGGGTGATCGCGCAGGGCACCTCGGATCAGCTCAAGGACCGGGTCGGCGGTGAGCGGCTTGAGGTTCGCCTCGACGACGCTGCCGACGTCGACGTTGCCCTGCGCGCGCTCGCGCCGCTGTCCGACGACCCGCCGACCGCGGAGGGGACACTCGTGCGCCTGAGCCTGCGCGAGCACCGCGGGAGCATCGTCGACGCCGTCCAGCGCCTGAGCCACGTCGGCGTCGGAGTGGACGACCTGGCCGTCCGCCGTCCGACCCTCGACGACGTGTTCCTGTCGTTGACCGGCCACGCCGCGGAGGACGTCGCGACAGAGGAGGAGGAAGCGTGAGACGCCTGGTTACCGACACGATGATCATCGCCGAGCGCAACCTGGTGCGCCTGCCCCGCGCCCCCGATCTGCTGCTGGCCTTCACCGTGCAGCCGATCATGTTCGTGCTCCTGTTCCGCTACGTGTTCGGCGGCGCGATCCGCACTCCCGGCTTCGCCTACGTCGACTTCCTGATCCCGGGGATCATCGTCCAGAACATCGCCTTCGGCGGCTTCGTCACCGCGCTCGGCCTCAACGAGGACGTCCACAAGGGCCTGATCGATCGCTTTCGCTCGCTGCCGATGGCTCGCCCCGCGGTACTCGCCGGCCGCACGATCGCGGACATCGTCACCAATGCTCTGTCGATGACGATCCTGGTCATCACCGGGGTGATCATCGGCTTCTCCTTCCACAGCGACGTGATTCACGTGGTGGCCGGCGCCGTGCTGCTGCTCTGCTTCGGCTATGCCTTCTCCTGGGTGTTCGCCTGGGTCGGGTTGCTCGTCTCCTCGCCCGAGGCCGCCAACTCGGCCGGCTTCATCGCCGTGTTCCCGCTCACCTTCATCTCCTCGGCTTTCGTGCCCGTCTTTTCGATGCCCGAGCCCCTGCGGACATTCGCGCGGATCAACCCGTTCACCAAGGTGGTCAATGCGATGCGCTCGCTGTGGCTGGGAATCCCGGCAGGCGACAGCATCTGGCTGTCGGTCGTCTGGATCATCGTCATCCTCGCAGTGTTCGCGCCGCTGGCCGTGCACCGCTACCGGCGGGCGGCGGGGCAGTAGGCCTGCGCCTTCGCTCCGCTCGGATCATCACGCCGTCGGGGGTCGTGGCCGGCGAGGTCACCGTTGTGGGCGGGCGGATCAAATCGATGCGCGCCGCGGGCGGTCGGGGGTCGGGCGAGGTCCTCGACCTCGGCGACCGCTGGCTGGCCCCCGGGTTCATCGACACCCACGTCCATGGCGGGGCCGGAGCACGGCTCGACTCCTCGGATCCCGACGAGATCGCCGCCGCCGCGCGGTTCCATGCCGGCCGTGGCACGACGGCGCTGCTGGCCACTGTCCTGCCTGCAGCGGAGGCGGAACTCGTCTCGGCGCTGAGGGCGATCGCGGTGGTGGCGTCCGGTGGCGGAGGTCCGGGCGCTGCCGGCGGTTCGGGCGCTGCGGGCGGTTCGGGTGCTGCGGGCGGTTCGGGTGCTGCGGGCGGTTCCGGCGCCACGGTGCTCGGCGCGCACCTCGAGGGCCCCTTCCTGAGCCCGGCGTGGCCCGGCGCGCTCGACCCCTCCACGTTCCGCGCGCCCGATCCCGAGCTGCTCTCTCGCCTGCTGTCCGCCGCGGGAGGCACGGTGCGGATGGTGACGGTGGCACCAGAGCTCCCCGGCGCCCTCGAGCTGATCGTCGCCATCGTGCAGGCTGGTGCGATCGCCTCGCTCGGCCACAGCGACGCGACCGACGCCCAGGCCACCGCCGCCGTCGACGCCGGAGCGACGTCGGTGACCCACGCCTTCAACGCCATGCGCCGGTTTCACCATCGCGAGCCGGGCCTGATCGGGGCGGCGCTCGACCAGCCCGAGCTGAGCTGCGAGCTGATTGCCGACGGGGTCCACGTGGCGCCGGCCGCGCTGCGTCTCGCCGTGCGGGCGAAGGGGGCGGCGGGCGTGCGGCTCATCACGGATGCGATCGCCGCGGCGGGAATGCCCGACGGCATGTATCGGCTCGGCGCCCGGCCGGTGGAGGTCGTGGGCGGCGTGGCGCAGGTGGAGGGCGGCGACGGGGCGCTCGCGGGCAGCACGCTGACCATGGACGCGGCGGTGCGGGGCGCGGTCCGCGTCCTCGGGCTCGAGGTGGCCGCGGCGGTGGCGCTGGCCTCGGAAAGCCCCGCGCGGGTGCTCGGCATCGCGGACCGCAAGGGCGCGATCGCGCCCGGTCGTGATGCCGACATGGTGGTGCTCGACGAGGGCCTTCAAGCATGCGGAACGATGGTGGCCGGGTCGTGGGTGGCCGGCCTTGAAACCTGAGCAAGGCTCGAGCGGCTACCGCATCAGCGCGACCCGGCCCGGCCGCGCGCCCAGTGGTCGTCCGCGAGGCCAAGCCGGCGTGGGCCCCCGATGGGCGCGCCGTAGCCCGATCAGCGGCCGCGGATGCGGCCGGCGGCTGGCCGGTGCGTTCGACGGCGTGGACGTCGTCTTCCTGGCCACCCCGATAGACGACCGAATCGAGATTCGCGAGCGCACCGCTCTCCAAGCGGCGCAAATGGCCGGTGTGCGGCAGGTCGTGAAGGTCTACGGCGCCGTGCGCCATGACGGCGATCCCCTTGACGTCCTGCACGAGGCCAGCGTCGATGCGATCATTGCATCAGGACCGAGCTGGGCGCTGGTTTCCCCAAACTCGGTGATGGAGTCGAGCCTCTTATCCCAGGCGGAGGGCATCAAGCAGGCGGGCATTTGTTCGGTTCCGTGGGCAGCGGAAGGATCGGTCTCGTCGCCGTCGACGACGTCGCTCGGGCGGTGGCCGTTGTGCCACCGAGCGAGACGAGTCAGGTGTCAACTATGAGCTCACCGGTCCGCGCGCCGTGACGATGTCCGAAGTGGGAGCCGCGATGCGCCCGGAGCCCCTCATCTGACGGGGCTCCGGACGACATTCTCGCGATCCGCGTTGGATGTCCCGCGACCTACCCGGGACGTCCCGATGAATAGCCGCACGTATTGAGTTAGCGGGTGGGGCCGGGCCGGGGTCTCAGCGGCTTGCGCCGCTGAGCGCGAGTTCGTAGTCGATGTCCTCGGTAGGAACGGCAGTGGGGTCGAAGTCGCTGGCGTTGTCGAGGCCGAGCCACTCGAGCATTTCTTGGTGTTCGTCGTGGCTGGGGTTGGCGAGGATGTCCTTGAGGTTCGCGTATCCCCAGGCGCTGCCGCAGTCCTCTGGTGGGCAGGCTCCCTTCGCTGTGACAAGGACCGGGTAGTGGGTCCCGGGCTCGGGGTCGAGTAGGTCTTCGACGAGGATTTCGTGCTGCCAGTCGTCGCCGAAGTCGTAGGTGTAACGGAAGCGAGCGCCGACGTCGATCAGCTCGCCGAGCGTGACCTGGCGCTCGTCGCTGAATCCGAGCTCGGGGTCAGGGACGCCGAACTCCTCCTCGCCGATTGAGAACACGTGCATGTGGTAGTTCTCCCAGCCGAGCACTGCTTGGAGAATCTCGTGCAGCTGATCCAGGCGGGTGTCGGCGCGCAGCTGAACTCGTCGCCAGACCGGCGGCTTGCTCACTCCCAGCAGCTTGATCTTGATCTGCACGATGACGCTGTGGGCGGGGGTGGGGTGGCTCATCGGGGCTGCTCCCTGTGATCGCTGGTCGACTGGGGGCGAACGGTAGGACGGTCCTCGGGCGGAGCGACCCGGGGAGTTGAGCGTGAGCGGCGCGAATCGGCTCGGCCGGGCAGGAAGCCCGGTCCTCAGCCGGCGAGCTGCTCGTCGCCGATGATCAGCTGGGCGAGCCGTCATCGGAGGGTCGATGCCTTGTTGGCGGGCGGTCCGGATCACGGTCATCGTGATCTGCTGGGTCCGCGCGCCGTTGTGGGTACGGTTCCCGCCCCAGCTCTTGCGATTCGCGATCGCCGGGCGCAGCGCCTGCTCGGCCCGCCAGTTCGTCGCCTGCACACCGGGCTCGGTCAGGAACGTGAACATGTGCTCGTGCTCGGTCTGAAGATGAGCGAGCAGCCGGCGGTTCGGCCCATGACTCGGGCGCACCTTCAGCAGCTTGTCGGTCCGCTCGTTGAAATCGGTGACCCGGAGCCCGAACTCGCCGGCGTCAATGACGTCCTGGTCGCACAGGTCGCGGAGCGCGAGCGCGTCCTTGAGGGTCCGCCGGGCGGCATGCGGGACGCGCGCCACGTTCTCGCCGGCGAACGCCCACAACCACGCTTTCTGACTGTTGATTCGCCAGCCGGTCTCATCCGGTGCAACCGCCGGGCTTGAGCGGACTCCCTCGATCAGCGCCCGATAGGTCGGCTCCAGGCGGCGGGCCTGACGGGCGATCGCCTGCACCACCCCACCCGCTGTGACCTGGATCCCCGAGCAGCTCAAGCGCCTTCGTGGTCTTCTGCGGTGAGAGCCCCAGCTCCTTGTTGAGCTCGGTCGCCAACGCGACCGCCCGCGGATCCAGCATGCACCCGGCTGCCCCCAACCCATCCGAGGTCTGAAAGGGGCGACGGCCCTGATGCCGACGCCCGCAACACCGACACTTGCCGACACGCACCGCGAACCGGCGACGCAATCGCCGCGGCACGGGCAGCTCGTCCTGATACTGCTACTCGGTGCGCTCATGCTCGATCTCACCGCGACACTCACACCGCGCCGCAAGCGGCGCGTCGAGCTCCTCGTCCACCTCCCCGGGCGGCTCACGATGCCCATGTCGGCCGTGCTCCTCTCTGAACGCCGCCCCGGCCGACCCGGCTCAGACTTCGGCTCTCCGCGCGAGAACGGCGCCGCCTGGCGCTCCCCCGCACGGCGCGCCTCCTCCAACAAGCCCTCCAGCTTCCCGACCCTGACCCGCAACCGCTCGTTCTCGCTCATTATCCCGTCGACCTCACCCCACAACTGCTCGTTCTCCGCCACCGAGCACCGAGCACCCGCGCCAACAACCGCCCCAGCTCATCCACCCCCCGGGAGCACCACAACCCTCGACGCGACGACGGCAACACCACCGCCACCGATGTCGTGACGGGCTACATAACCCCTGCCGAACCCGCTAAATCAATACAACTGCACCTGGTCTGGGCCGCCCGCCGGACGCTCGGGACGAAGTCGTCCTCCGTGGTGCGGAGCAGGTGGAAGGTCAGCGCGGCGGTCGCGCTGCCGATTGCTGCCGCGACTGCGGCCCGGAGCGGGCCGGCGCCGTCGCCGAGCAACCGGTCGCCGAAGGCCTTGCCAGTCGTCTTGAGTCTCTTGCCGGCCATCACGCCACCAACTGGGGCTACGAGTTGGAGGCGGCGGTCAGGGCCATCATCCGCTGTACGTGGTCGAGCAGCCGGCCACCCGGGTACCTGGCCCTGTCGATCCTGTGCGTCACCCGTCGCGCGGGAAGAGATCGAGATCCAATAGTTCATTCCCCAGGTCTTCTGCAAACTCCTCGATATCCACGACCAGGACCACCTTCGACGCCTCCCAGAACAGCCGGATGCATGCGAACCCGTACTCGACCCGGTCGGGTGCCTGGACGTTCTCTTGCGCCAGCAGAGCTCGGACCTTGCGCTCCGCCGCGATCTTCTGCTTCAGATTCGCCATGCGCTTCAGGATGCGCCCACGGGCTGCGACGGATCAAGACGCATTCGTGCCGAGTCTGTGAAAAGGCCTTGCGGATCTGCGCCGGCGTTTCGCGCGCGCGACACCGGCGGTCCGCGGGCGTTAGCGCGCACGCGCGCGTGCGAACAGCGGCTTCCTCCGCAGATCTCTAACGGTCGGCTATCATCCAGAGCACACCGCGGGGTGGAGCAGTCTGGTAGCTCGTCGGGCTCATAACCCGAAGGTCGCGGGTTCGAATCCCGCCCCCGCTACTCGAAAAGGCCTGCAAAGCGCGAGCTTTTCTTGTGCCTCGGTTTGGTTCGGAAATGGGCGTCTAACACACTTGCTGTTAGACGCGCCTTTGTTGGCGCCGTGCTCGCGTGAGCAATCTGGTCGCAAAGAGCTGCCTTCCCGTGAGCGTGTGATCGCCGACCTTCGGGTTCTGATGAACGAAGCGCTGGGGCCCGGACTTCCCGGATCCACGGGCCGACCGAACGACGCGTCGAGCCCTGGATCTGGCGACGAGCAGGGTTCACGCCGGACCCGGCATCCAGCCCTGCGTTCGTGTTTGCACGGGTCCGGCGGGGCGGTCCGGCGTGATGTTGGTGTCCTCGCAAGCCCCGTGGGTGCGAAATCGTGCGACCGCCCTAGGTGCGACGCGGGCCGCCTGATCGGCGCTGAGGATTGGCCCAGGCCGCTTGCTGCCGCCGGCGTCCGCTCGTGGAGCAGCTTGCAGCCGCGCGGAGCGCGCGCGTAGCTTTCCGCGTGGAGCTGGGCGACTGGGCGGGCCCGATGCTCAAGACTGCGTCGTCGTACCGGTGGGGCTCAGCAATTGACGCCGGAGGAAAGCGACTTGGTCGCTGGCGAGTTGGTCGATGTGCTCGGTGTGGAAGCACTCGAAGTGGTCGAGGTCGTATCGCTTGAGCTCGGCACGTGGAGCGTGCGTGGCTGCCTGCTCGATTGCCGCAAGCGGGACGGCGCCGTCGCCTTCGCCGAGCTGCAGGAGGACCGGGGCGCGGATGTTCGCCGCCTCGCGGGCCGGGCGCCAGCGCCGGCCGGCCAGCAGCCAGCTGGTATTGACCTCGTTTCGCCAGTCCCGGCCTGAGGTCAACCGCTCGAAGCCGGGCAATGCCTCCGGGGCCGCGATCACGGCAAACGATCCCGGAGGGCCAGCCGCGGGCATCGTCACCGGTCGTCGGGTGATCGCTTCACGTAGCGCGCAGCCGATCATCCGCAGGCCGACCGTAAGCGGTGGCGGTGCCGCTAACGGATCGGTGCTGGGCATGAGTGCCACGGCCGCGGCGATGCGGTCGTCGCGAGCGGCGGTGAGCAGGGCGTGCCCGCCTCCCATCGAAAAGCCCCACACGACGATCCTGTCGGCGTCCACTCCTTGCAGTGTGCCGGCGTGCTGGACTGCCGCTTGCCAGTCGGCGAGCTGCTCGCGAACGGAGATCCATCCTCGCGGGTTACCGGTGCTGTCGCCCCAGTGGCGATAGTCAAACGCCAGCGCGGCGAAGCCGGCCGCCGCGAGGCGCTGGGCGTATTCGGGGACACCGTCGCGGCGGGTGAGGGTAAATCCGTGTCCCATCACCACGCAGGGGACCGGAGCGGTCAACACGTCCGGTCGGTACCAGGTTGCGGCAATCGTTTCGCCGCCCGACGGAAAGCAGATCTCCGAGCGAGCCACGGATCCCGCGCCGCCTGCAGAGGCGACGGTCACGTGGTAGGGCTTTCGGGTCTCGCTGTCATCGGGAGCCGGGATCACGAACGTTGGGCGGATGCCCGAGGTATCGTCGCCGATCGGGACCATGGGAACGACCGAGACACGCTGGCACAGCACGATCAGTCGCGAGCGTTCGGGACATCGGCATTGCAGCCTGGAAACGATCCTCGCCTACGAGCTGATCGACCAGCAGCAACGCAACCTCGACGACGCGTCCGGTAGCCGTCGGAACTCAGACGCCAGCCTTGACACCGTCGACCCACACACGGCGCGCTGGCTCGACAACGCGGAGCGACGAGACCCGCTCACGCGATGCCGCGGGCATCCAGCCCAGCAGGTGCCGCCTCCTCGTTCGCGCGGGATCCGCGACGCTGGCCGGATCACTTCTTCTGAACGGGAAGCGACAGCGCGTCGACGTCGGTCGAGGGCGCCCGGTCCCTGGTCACAGGCGGCCGTCTGATCGCACGGCCCGATCGCGGTCAACGACCAGCAGCAGACGGGCCTGGTTATCCTCCGCGGGACTCGGCGAGGCGGCGCATGGCGTAGCGAAACCAGCCCTCGCCGTAAGGGACATAGATCCGGACCGGAACGTTGCTCGCGACCAGCTGGTGGGCATCCTCGGACCTGACCCCGAGCAGCATCTCGACGCCGAGATCCGGGAGCGCGTGCAGTAATGCCGCGCGGAGCACCGGGTCGTGAGTGCCAAGCGCAATCAGCGCGCCGTCGCGGTGGAGCTGGTGCGCGAGCTCCAGGAACGCGAGGTCGGTTGGCTCCCCCCACGCGTGCGCGATTGCGGGATCCTCGACGTAGGCGCCCTTCACAAGCCGAATCGGCACGCCGGCCTCTACAAGCCGGCTGGCGTCGATCGGGCCGCGCTTGAGGTTCGCCTGCACGGTCGCGGACATCGGCATGCCAGCTCGCGCGACCGCAACCACGAGCTCGAAGATTCGGTCGGCGCGGTCGGCCTGCTCCGCCCCGATTTGCACTCTGGCGCCGGCCGGGAGCGCCTCGCCGATCCGCTCAAGTCGCGCGCGGGGGGCGTCGCCCGGCTGATCGATGCCGATGTGTGAGAGGTCGAGCGACAGAAATGTTCCGGGCGGAGCTTGCGCAGACGGCTGTCGTCAGCATCAGTGCCGCGAGTGCGACGATCAGGACGGGCCGGCGGCCAACCCGATCTGAGATCGCCCCGGCGAGCAGCAGCGAGGCGAGGACCCCGAATGCGTAGGTCGCGTACACCAGTGTCAGCACCACTGAGGAGAATCCCCAGAGCGCGCGGTAGGTCTCATACAAGGGCGAGGGTGTGCCGGAGGCAAACAGCGTCAGGCCGATGATGCTCGCCACCAGGATGTAGGCCGCCGGAGATGAGAGCTTGCCACCAAGAGGCACTCTCCGACGGCCGCGTCGCGGCACGCTGGGTAGGTCGCTCATGAGGAATCCCTGCGAGCGAGAACGTGGCCGGCGTGGTTCGAATCGAGTCGAAGGTGCAGCTCGATCACGTTGCCTTGGCTGGCGTGGGCGCGGAACCCGAGGCGTCGTAGGAGGGCGCGCGCCGGTCGGTTCTCCCACAGCGTCGTGGCCGTGAGGAGGGTCAGGCCGTGTGCCCGGGCGTGCTCCACCGTGCGAGTGGCCAGGGCGGTGCCGATGCCCATGCTGTGCAGCTCGTCGGCGACCACGACTGCTATCTCTGCGACCCCCGCTCGGCCCGCGCCTTCCACGTACCGGCCGACCCCCACGATTGAGCCGTCACGCTCATCGACCGCGGCGATCGCAACATGGTGGACGTGATCGATATCGGTGAAGTAGGAAAGCTCCCGAGGGGTCAGCTCCGACTTGGGCGAGAGGAACCGCTGGTAGCGCGACTGCGGACTGAGGCGGGCGAACAGAGCCGCGAGGCGGTCGCGATCGTCAGGGCCGAGGGCCCTGAGTCCTAGCCGTGTGCCGTCTGCGAGCGCTATAGCGTCGGCAGCGCGGGTGGGGGTGCTCACGGCGCCTGGTGTCCGGGCGCGTGCGTCTAGGGGGCCCGGCCCGTTCATGGCCTGGTGGGTGAGGCCGCTGGATGTGAAGTGCGGGGTGCGCGTTCAGGCGGCTGGACCGCAGCGCGTCGCGCGTGGCCCCGCCTGGTGTGGGCGTCGCGCTCGGGCCGTTCTCGGGTCGCGGTGCGGTGCAGATCGGCGATGTGTTCCTGGGCAAGGATGTAGTTGAGCTGGGGGTTCATCGGTTCTCCTGGCAAGGCGGTTTGGCGATGCGTCCAAGCTAGGCGTAAGCCGCCTCGCTGCCATCGGGCAGTCGTCTGATCTTTCGCCTTAGCGGGCTGACCCGGAGCCTTAACCCGCCGAGGGTCGCCGGCGGGATAATCGTTCGTATGGTTGGGCGCGTTTCAAGCCCGCGGTTCGTGGGGCGGCGTATGGAGTTGGCGGCGCTGGAGGCGGCGCTCGCGCGCAGCCGGGAAGGCGTCGGCTCGGTCGTGCTCGTCGCCGGAGAGGCGGGCATGGGGAAGAGCCGCCTGATCTCGGAAATCGTCGGTGACGCCGAGCGCCACGGGATGACCGTCGCCGTGGGCGAGTGCCTACCGCTCGGTGAGGGAGAGCTCCCGTATGCGCCGGTCGTCGGGGCGTTGCGCTCGCTGGCGAGTCACGTGGACGATGCCGAGCTTCAGGCGATGGTCACGCCCGGCCGCGAGCAGCTGGCGGGGCTGATGCCCGACGGCTCCCGCACCAGCGACCGTGTGGTCGACCCGGCGGGAGCGGGGTCGCAGCTGCGCCTGTTCGAGCACCTGGTGGCGCTGCTGACCTCCGCAGCGCGCCTGCGTGCCCTGGTTCTCGTCGTGGAGGACTTCCAGTGGGCCGATCGTTCCACGCGTGACTTCCTGTCGTTCCTTGTCCGCGCGGCGCGGCGCGAACGGGTCGCGTTGATCATCAGCTACCGCAGCGACGAACTCCAGCGCCATCATCCGTTCCGGCCGTTCGTGCTGGAGCTCGAGCGGAGCGACAGGACGACCAGGATCGAGCTGGGACCGTTCACCTCCGCCGAGCTGCGCGAGCAGGTCACCGCGATCCTCGATCAGACGCCACCGCCCTCGTTAGTCGACCGTCTGCTCGAGCGCTCGGAGGGAAATCCGTTTTTCGCCGAGGAGCTTCTGGCGTCATCGCCCGGGGCGAATGAGCCGCTCGCATCATCGCTGCGTGACATCCTGCTGGCGCGTGTCGAGGCACAGTCGAGTCCCGTTCGCGACGTGCTGCGGATCGCGGCCGTGGCAGGGCGGACGGTCGATCACGCACTGCTCGCTGCGGCCGCCGACCTGTCCGAGGCCGACCTCAATGCTGCCCTGCGCGATGCCGTCGAGGCTTACCTGCTCGCGCCTGAGTCCTCCATTGCGGGCTACTCGTTCCGACATGCGCTGGTGAGAGAAGCGATCTATTCCGACCTGCTAGCAGGCGAGCGACAGAATCTGCATCTCAAGCTGGCCCGAGCGATCAGCGACCAGTCCGGTTCCGCGGGAGCAAAGTCGGCCGTCGCTGCGGAGCTTGCCCACCACTGGTACGCGGCCGGCGAGCTGGCGGCAGCTCTGCCCACGTCAGTCCGCGCCGGAGTCGCGGCCGAGGACCTGCACGCGTCCAGCGAGGCGTGGCGGCACTACGAACGCGCGCTCGAGATCTGGGACGCCGTCGATCCCGCGCCGGGCGAGCTCCCCTTCGAGCGGCTCGAAGTCTTCCGGCGGGCGGCCGACGCGGCGCTACGCGCCGGGGAGGAAGACCGAGCAATCGCTCTGGCGCGCGAGATGGTCACGCGAATCGATGAGCTCGCCGAGCCGGTCCAGGCGGCGCTGGCACACGAGCGGCTCGGCCGATACCTGTGGACCGCGGGTCACGACCAGGACGCACTGCCCGCGTACCGCCGGGCAGTCGAACTGATGCCGGAAGCTCCGCCGTCCGAGGAGCGAGCACTGGTGTTGGCCGCCGAGGGACAGGTGTTGATGCTCTGCAACCGCCCCGAGGAATCGAGTGCCCGCTGCGCAGAGGCGCTCGCGATCGCTCGCACGGTGGGTGCCGAGGCGGTGGAGGCGCACGTGCTCAACACGATGTGCGGGAACCTCAGCACGGTCGGCGATCTCGACCGAGCGGTGACCGCCGCCAGACAGGCGTTGGCAATCGCCCGCCGCCTGCGCCTCGTCGAGGAGATGCAGCGCAGCTACACGAACGGCAGCGACGCGCTCGACGAGGCCGGACAGGTCGAGGAGTCGATCGCCATGGCCCGGGAAGGGATCAAATCCGCACGAGAGGTCGGGGCCGAGCGCCAATGGGGCGATTTCCTTCGCGCCGAAGTGGCCGGACGCCTGATGCAAATCGGGCGCTGGACCGAAGCCGAGGAGCTGCTGGATGAAGTGGTTGATCGATCTCCGACCGGCGTGACCGCGCTAATGGCCTATCGATTCCTCGGGCTGCTCCGGGCCGAGCAGGGAGAACTCGATGCCGCGGCGCGGGCGCTGGATCAGGCCGAGCCGCATATGCGCCGTTCAAGCGGATCGATGGCGCTCGCGCCACACGCGGCCGCGCGGATCACGCTCGAGCTGTGGGCGCGCCATCCGAAAGCCGCCGCCGCGCTCACATCGGATTGCCTGGACCGGGTGAGGGACAGGGAGTCGCTGTTCTTCACCGCGCGGGTGTACGACCTCGGAGCGCGTGCATGCGCCGACCTCGCCGCTCGCGCGCCCGGCAACGAGCAGGCGGGCAAGCAGCAAGCCGAGAGAGCCGAGCAGCTGCTCGAGCGGCTGGATCGGTTGATCGGACAGCTCACGGGCGTCGTGCCACCGCTGGTTCGCGCCAGCCGCGCCGGCTGCGCGGCCGAGCAGTCACGGATCGGTCATGTCGGCGACGCTTCCCTGTGGGCGGACGCCGCGCGGCAATGGGAGCACTGCGGGAACCGGTACTACGCCGCCTACGCCCAGTGGCGAGGAGCCGAGGCGCTGCTCGGCTCGGGCAGCGACCGCCCCGGCGCGACAGCGCTCGTGCAAGCGGCGCACGAGGTCGCTGACGAACTCCGCGCGCGGCCCCTGCGAGAAGAACTCGAAGCCCTGGCACGCCGTGCCCGGATCGACCTCGGCCCTCGCGACCGTTTCCACACGGCGCCGGATGCTCAGTTGCAGCAGCTCGAGCTCACGCCGCGCGAGATCGAGGTTCTGGCCCTGCTCGGTGACGGGCTGACCAACCGCGAGATCGGCGGTGAACTGTACATCAGCGACAAGACCGCGAGCGTGCACGTATCGCGGATCCTCAGCAAGCTGGCGGTCCCGAACCGAGCGGCAGCCGCCGCGGCCGCTCAGCGGCTCGGCGTCACACGAGATCAGACGCCCTCCGCCAACTAGCGTCGAGAGGGCTTCGAGCATGGTGCGGATGCGGACCCTCTCCTCATACTCGCGTTGCAAGCCGCCGCTCGGCCCGAGGCATAATGCGTGCGCCCTCGTATCCGCGCAAAGTGGGACGATCGCGGCCAGCTGAAAGATGCTCGTTCGGTCGGGAGAGCGGGAGCGGCGTCGTCATGCGGCCTCCCACCCGCTGGGCCACGTCTTGGAGATTACCTCCACCTCCCCGCCGGTCCGCGCGACCAGTTCCGGCGGCGACAGCGGGAACACGCTCCGCGGCGTGCCGGCGGCCGCCCAGATCTCGTCGTAGCCGAGCAGGTCCCGATCGATCAGCGTGCGCGCGGGAGGAGCGATCCAGCCCCAGGGCGGAACACCACCAATCGAGTAGCCGGTGACCTCGCGCACGAAATCCGCGTCGGCCTTCACCAGTCCCAGCCGCTCGGCGTCGACCGTGTTCGCTCCGGCGCACAGGACAAGGACCGCCGGCCCCGCCTCGCCAGGCTGGAAGACGAGCGACTTGACGATCTGGCCAACATCGCAGCCGATCGCCGCAGCGGCGTCAACCGCCGTGCGAGTCCCGGCCGGAAACTCAACACCACTCGCGAAGTGTTCGCTCATCATGCAAGCCTAGTCACGTCGATTCGAGCCCCGCGCGGCGGTCGGAAAGAACGGACACAGCATCAACCCCGCTGCCGGACAACAGCTGCGGCGACGGCAAAGATGGCGTGAGCAGCGACGGCGGTGACGGCGCGGCAGCGCTCGGCGAAGGTGGCCGACCCTCCGTGTCGAACGACATACGTTGAACACCGTCACGGGCGAGGTGTCGCGTGGTCGGGTCGTGCCGGCGGACCGCGAGGGTGTGCGCCGGTTCCTGGATCGGTTTGAGGGTCTGACGCTCGAGGTGGCGTTGGAGGCGACGACGGGCTGGCGGTTCGTGGTCGAGGAGTTGCGCCGGGTCGGTGCTGAGGTTCATCTCGCGGAGCCGGCGCAGACGAGCGCGTCGCGCGGGACCAAGCAGCACGCGAAGAACGACCGGGCGGACACCCGGCATCTGCGGGAACTGCTGATGGCCCGCCGGCTGCCGGAGTGCTGGATCGCGCCCGACCATCTACTGGACCTTCGCGCCAGGGTCCGGTTGCGTCACACGCTCGTCGATCAGCGTGGCGAGTGGCAGCAGCGGATGCAGGCTGTCCTCTATCACCACGGGCTCCCGAAGCGTGCCGGGCTCCTCACCGGCGAGAACCGCGCATCGATCGGGCAACTGCCGCTGAGCGGCGGCGCGCGCGAGCAGATCGCGGTCGCGCTGGCGATGATCGACGCCGTCGACGTTCAGATCCTGCCGCTCGACCGAGAGGTGCGCTCCTATGCGCGCCGCCAGGCCGGCTGTCGGGCGATTCAGGCGCACTACGGGATCGGTGCGCTGAGGAGCGTCGTGATCCTCGCCGAGCTCGGCGACACGCGCCGATTCTCATCCTCGCGCGAAGCGGTCCGTTACGGCGGTCTGGACATCACCGTGCACGCCTCCGACAAACGCCGCGCGCCCGGGCATCTCTCTCGGCAAGGACCGCCCGTCTTGCGCTGGGCGCTCTACGAGGCCGCGCAAACCGCGAGACGCAAGACCAGCCCCGACTACCCCTACTACCGGCAAACCGCCGAGCGCCTAGGCGACAACCGCGCCCTGCTGAGCGTGATGCGCAAGCTCCTCAAACGCAGCTACCACACCCTCCGCGAGCTCGGCGACGAAGCGCTCGCGCCCGCCTGACATCGGCCTCCTTGTGCGCGCCTGGTCTCCTTACGATCACCGATGCACCGCGGCCAGCTCCCGACATCCTGCTGTCGTCACGTCTGCGTGGACGGCCTGCAAAGACCGAGCGGCCGCAAAGCTTCACCGCAACGGGAACGACACCCCATCAACCATCACGTCACCGGCCGGGAGCCAACCCCAGGTCGCGGACCGAGATAAGCCTGGGCGCCCGCGCGCACACTCCAACAACACGCCGACCGGGAGAACCGACGAACCGACGCCATCAGACAAAACCTCCAGGCCCAAGCTCGACGCCGGGCCGCTGCTCAGATAAGCAGGTGTGTCGCCCCCAAACGCCGCTGCACCTGGTTCTCGCACAGGGCGCGCGTCTCAAGCGGGCCGCCGACGACGCCGAGTTGCCCTGTAGTCCGCGCGGAGGGGGTCTCCCGAGCGTCGACCGCCGAGGCGCGTGGCGGACCAAAGGCAGTCGTCCGCGACGCGAGCGCGTGAGTGCTTTGCACCAGGAGCAGTGACGCCGGCATCGTTATGCACGTGATCGCGTTTGTGCCGATGGGGCAGCCGCCCTGGTGTGGCAGCACCGTGCTGCCGAAATTGCTCAATTTCGGCAGCGACACGAAGGCGAGCAAAGAGAGTCGCAACTCGCGGCAGAGCAGACGTTGCTTAGCGGCTGCTAGGCGGCGACAGCTGCTCTGTGTATGACACGACAGCGGGCAGATTGATCAGGCAACGCCACGAACACCCCAGGCGCGCGCCGAGCGTGACGGACCCGTTGGGACCACCGAGTCTCCGGGAGCATTGCCGTGCAGCGCCGCTCGGTGGCGAGCGTCGAGCGATCCCGAGTACGCGCCTCGGGGGCCGGTGCCGCTGCCAGTGCCGGTGCCGGTGCCGGTGAGGAATGGCTGCCAGTAGTTGTCGAAGTCGGCGTATTCGGCCTCGACGACTAGGGCGTCTGGCACGAGCCGCGGCATCCGGGGACCCCGCCGAAGCGATCGGCGACAACGTGCCCCAGCCAACCGGCATGGCGCACGTAGCTCTAACCACCGCCGCGCACAGCGCCACGACGTCCGGCCGGCGGCACGCGGCTAGCGCTTGCGCGCCCCATCAACCATAATTCTCCGTGTGGGCGACGGTCACGCGAGCAGTTGGACGACGCCAGAGCACGCGCTCGGATACCTCGCCCGAGCGGACACGCTCCCGCACCGCGACGAGGGTGAGAGAGTGCTGCTCGACCACGTACCACGGGAGGCGCGGCGGATCCTTGACCTCGGCACCGGCGACGGCCGCCTGATTGCTTTGCTGCGGCGTGAGCGACCCGACAGCGAGGCAATCGGGCTAGACGTCTCCGAGCCCATGCTCGACGCAGCGCGCGAGCGTTTCACAGGCCAACATGGCGTCCAGCTCGTCCGGCACGACCTCGCGGAACCACTGCCGGACATTGGTACCTTCGACGCCGTCGTCTCCTGTTTCGCGATCCACCACGTGACCGACGCGCGCAAACGGACGCTATACGCGGAGGCCTTGGACCGGCTCGAGCCGCGCGGGGTGTTCTGCAACCTCGAACACGTTGCCTCGCCGACCCCGCGCCTACACAGCGCCTTCTACCAGGCACTCGGCTACGCGCCGGACTTCGAAGACCCCACGAACAACCTGCTCGACGTAGAAACACAGCTCCGCTGGCTACGCGAGCTCGGGTTTACAGACGTCGACTGCTACTGGAAATGGCTCGAGATGGCGCTACTCATCGGCATCAGATAGCTCGCCCGCGCCTACGAGCACGCAACCGATCGATCGCTGGCGCGCACCGGACTCTCGCGTCCGCCGAAGCGCTCGTCTCCTCGAGAGAGGCGGCCCTGGCGATGCAGAGGTGCTCTGGATTCGGGTCGGCTCGACGGAGCTGCTTCCCGTCGGAGAGGTAGTCCGGAGAGCGACCGCTATCGCGCCTGCTCGGGTACGCGTGAAGAAGCGGCACCGACGGCCCATCCGCCACTGTGGCGCAGCTTCCTCCGGGTGACGCTGACGATGAAATACTCGTAGGCACCGCCGATGCCCATCCTCACGCCACGGGTGTCGACGACTTCCGCTCCGCGGTAGCGGTAGCGCAGCCGTAGGCGGGTGAAGTGCCCCGCCGCCGGATCAAACGCGCGCACGGCAATCGCGCACGGGGAGAACTTCCCCGCGGCGCAGCTCGGAGTGCAGTCGTCAATCCACACCGCTCCCGAGCCGAGTGCCTCGGTGCCCGTCCAGCTCGACCACTTCAAGTGGCCGTAGCTGGGGTACCTGCCGGTCCCATCGAAGCCGCCAAGGACGCCGGTTCCGTCCCCCGTGTAGTCGATCTCCGCGGGCCTCAGGGCGAATTGCTGCCTCGAGCCGGGCGTCAGCACCATCGGTAGACCGGTTGCGCTCGCGGAGGCCGCCTTGGCGCTTGCGGACGCCGCGGCGGCGGTCAGCGCCGCGGACGCCGAAATCGCAATCGCGGCGAGTGCAAACAACAGCGGCCCTCGGCGGCATCCAGCCATGCCTCGGCTTACTTACCGCATCCCATGCGGGAGGACAAGCCCCAACGAGCGATGCCTCCCACTGCCGAGTCGCGGATGGAGAGGGTTGCGGCGCGCATCCGGGAGGGTTGGTCGCGTGACCTAGACCGGCTCGCGAGACTCTCGCTTGATCAGGCCACGGGGAAGTGCAACCACCCAGTTTTGGACGACGACCAGCAACGTGCTGTCGAGCGGAGAGTTCTCCTCGCGCCGGAGAATCCGGAAGTCGACGTGTCGGACCCGCCCCCGAGGCTGCGGTCGCCGTCGTCGATTACCGCCGCGACCACAACGCAGGTGTCTCGCGCGCCGTGCGCGGAGCCCTCGCGTTCGCCAATCTCGCGCCCAGCGGCACCGACCGAGACCGTCGAGCCGCGCATGGAGCGGACTCGGATCCGGTCATCGCGTCGTCGCCAAGGCGATGACGCGTCCCGGATCGGCTGGAGGCCGAAGAGCGATCGTACGGATGGTGCAGTCGGACAGTGCAGATTGGGCGAAGCGGGCGGTCGTGCGTAGCGACCGACGGCCGGCACGGTCCTGCAAGCGCATTCGGACGAAGCGCTCGTCGCTGTCAACGAGAGCCACCGGTAGGAGGGCTGGTCACGGCCGCGCCTGGTGGGTCGGTGCGTTGCACGCGACGCGATCTGCGTGCGCCTCGTCGGCCTTGCTCAACTGCTGAGGAACTCCATCAGCGCGGTGTTGGTTTCCTGCGGATGGGTCCAGCCGATGTTGTGTGGTCCGTCGTGGACCTCGACGACGGTGAGGTTCGCGATCAGCTTTTCGTCTCGCAGCCGTGCGGCGGTCGCCTCGAAAGGCAGGATCCGGTCGGCGGTGCCGTGGACCACTAACGTTGGCACGTCGATCTTGGGCAGGTCGCTGCGAAAGTCGGTCAGCCATGTGTCGACACACGCATAGGACGCGTAGGGTGAGGCGCCGGCTGCGACTTGGAAGCTTGCCCGCAGCGCCGCCTCCCCGATGCGCTCGGGCGCGAGCACGTCGGTGTTGTAGAAGTTGGCGAAGAACGCGTCGAACCACGCGTAGCGGTCCGCGAGGACCGTCTGCTTGATCCCGTCGAAGACGTCGCCCGGAACGCCCTTGGGGTTGTCTTCAGTCTGCAGCAGGAACGGCGGGATCACGCCAAACAGGGCTGCCTTGCTGACGCCGGCAGAGCCGTAGGTCCCCAGGTAGCGCGTCACCTCACCCGTGCCCATCGAAAAGCCGGCGAGCACGACGTCCTGATCGAGCGCGAGGTGGTCCAGCAGCGCCTTGAGATCGGCCGCGAACGTGTCGTAGTCATAGCCCGTGGTGGGTTGGGTGGATTGGCCGAAGCCGCGGCGGTCATAGCTGATGCAGCGGTAGCCGTTTTCGAGGAGCACCCGCTCCTGGCGCTCCCACGAGTTCCCGTCGAGCGGGTACCCGTGGATCAACACGATCGGCTTGCCGGAGCCGTGGTCGTTGTAGTGGATCTCGATGTCGGCACTGTTCTCGGTCCCAACCTTGACGAATGGCATGGCGCTCCCTCGGGGGTTATCGATCGCAACCGTCGAGCCAGGCGCTGCGACGCCCACCAACTCTAGCCCCGCCATCGAGCCCGGAAGCAAAGATCGGGTGACGCCCGCCACCGGTGCTGGCTCGGCGGTTGGATCGCCGGTCCGTGCGCGAATTCTGTTCCGGGCGGAAGACGCGCCCGCCCGCTGAGCTGTGCCCGGAGCTCCCCACCGCAACTCTGCATCATGAAAGCAAGCGCGCCGCAGTTCGATGACCCCTCGTCCGAGCACCACAGGTCCGATCGACACGAACCTCCTCTAGAAAGCGCACGTGCGGCTCGAGGCCGATTCGCCTCGGCCTCTGCTCGCGAGCTCGCCCAATCCCGAGAGTCTGCTCGCCGGGCTCGACACGACCGCTTTGTTCTCGCGCGGGGGCAGTCCGCACTATCGCTTCGGCGACCTTTCGATGGCCGCGGCCGGACCCGGCGGGCGCCAGGGCGGACGAGCGGATTCGCCTGGGACGCGCGACCCGGCGCCGACAGTCCTCTCGTTCGCCGGCGTCGCGTCGTGTAGTCCTCGCCGAGCAGCGCCGCCGAGAGACGCAGGGATGGTCGCTCCTTCGCACGCGGAGCAGTCACCAGAGACGGCGCCGGTGACGTGCTGCAGTTTGGCCGGCAGCGGTCGCGCTGAGCAGCAGCCAGGGAATCGAAACGTGGCTCATTTGCGGTGCAGGCGGTAGCGTTGCTGTGGGCCGGCGGGGCCGCAGATCGCCGGACTCGAGCAGCAATCTCCTGACAGCGATGAGATTGCTGGTCGTCGTCCTGTGCGCGAGTCTCGATCTGCACAGCGAGCTCGCGTGGCAAAGCGGCATTCAGCCACGTCGACGACGAACCTCAAGGACGCCCCTTGACAACGCCTGTTTTCGCCAGGGCGCTATGCCGTGATCGCCGTCGCGCGAGCCACTACGCCGTCGCCCAGCAGCCGCCCGATCTCGGCGTCGGAGAGGCCCAGCACGTCGGCCAGCACCTCCTCGGTGTGCTCGCCCAACGTCGGCGCGCGCTGCGGCATCAAGCGCTCGGCCTCGCCGAAGACCAGCGGCGAGCCCGGCATCAGGTAGGTGCCGATCCCCGGCTGCTCGACCTGGGCGAACAACGGGTTGGCGAGCGAGCAGCGCGGGTCCTGCTCTACGAGCTCGGTGAACGTCTGGTAGGGCCCCCAGCAGACGTCGTGGGCGTCGAAGATGTCGCGCACCTCGGCGATGGAGCGTGACAACACCCACGGCCTGAGCGTCGCCCCGATAAGCTCGCGCGCGGTGAAGCGTCCGCCCTCGTCGCTCAGGTCGACGTCCATCATCTTCTCGATGCTGGCGCACGCCTCGCCCAGGTCGGTGGCCGCCACGAGGCTACGCCACTGGCGGCCGGTCAGCGCGACGATCATGATGCGACGCCCGTCGCGGGTGCGGAAGTCGCGCCCAAAGGCGCCGTAAAGGTAGTTGCCGTCCTTGACGCGCTCGTGGCGGTTGATCTCCACCTCGGCGATCTTGCCGAGGTTGCCGACCATCCAGAAGGCCACGTCGGACAGCGCCAGGCGCACGTACTGGCCGGCGCCGGTGCGTGTGCGGTGGCGCTCGGCCGCCAGCAGCGACGTTGTGGCCAGCGCGCCCGTGATCGCGTCCCACGCGGGCAGCAGGTGGTTGAACGGGACACCGAGGTTGCGCGGGCCTGTGGCCCAGGGGAAACCTGTGGCCGGGTTGACGGTGTAGTCGACGGCGGAGGAGCCGTCCGCGTTGCCCGTGATGTTGACCATAATCAGATCGGGGCGGCGAGCGGCCAGCGCATCGTAGGCCAGCCACCCACGGGCTGGGAAGTTGGTCAGGAACAGACCCGTGTCGGGTCCGGGCGCGCCGATCAGCTCAGCCGCCAGCTCGCGCCCGGCCGGTGAGGTGAGGTCGATCTGGATCGACCGCTTGCCCTTGTTCAGACCAGCCCAGAACAGACTGCGCCCCTCCCTGGTGATCGGCCACCGCCCGCCGTCTAAGCCGCCGCCGATCTGATCGAAGCGGATCACGTCGGCCCCGAGCTGGGCGAGCGTCATCCCACCCAGCGGGGCAGCCACGAAGGCCGAGCCCTCAACGATCCGCATGCCCTCCAAGATCCCGCTCATTTCCGGACCTCCTCCCGTGGCTCTCAGGCCACCAGGGCCACGAAGCGCCAGTCTAGGACGGGCGCCTCCTCGACGTCCGGGCGATGCGCCGACACCAACGCCCGCAGGTCAACCAGCCCGCCGTGGGCCGCCGGCTCGACGCCCTCGACGTGCACCTCTGTGCGCAGCACATCGCCCTCGAAGACCGGACCGAGATGATCGCAGCTAGCCCAGGCCACGATCGTGGCCAGCCGTGGCAGCGCGCGCGTCACGTGTGCAGCCGCGATCGAGATGGTGTGCCCACCGTATACGAGGCGCCGGCCGTGAGCGCTGCCCGTGGCATCGGTGTGCGCGGTGGCCACGTTGAGCGTCAGCCGTGCCAATTCGGGGGCTGCGGTCACCGTCTCGCCCCCGGCCACCTCGAAGACAGCGCCCGGCTCCAAGTCCGCGGCCGCGGGGCCGCCGGCCCGTGCCCGCAGCGCGTCCAGGCGCCAACCTGGTGGCGCCGCCGCGCGCACCGCGGCGCGATTCAGCTCTGCCGGAATGGCGTCCAACGCGTCGGCATGGCCGGTGCGTGCGTCGGCGTCGCGCAAGGGGAGCATTGGGCAGCGCCAGAAGTCAAGCACTGGCTGGTTGTTCTGATCCCAGGTGCGGATCCGCAGGACCACCAGCCCGGTGGCCGGTGCGCCCTCACGAGGCCGATTCTGCTTGAGCGCCACCACCTCGGTGCGCGTGGCCAGCGTGTCGCCCAAGAACACAGGGCGCTGGAGCACCAGCCCTCGGTAGAAGAGGTTGCCACGCACCCGCTGGGTCGGCCCGGTGGACTGGCCGATGGCGACGTCGCAGACCAGGTTGGGGTGCGCCAGCAGCCGGTCTCGGCCGGTCACCAGGCGGCACAACGGCTCGTCCAGCGCGAGCCGCAGCCGGTCGCCGGCGATTGCCTGGTGCAGGGCGGCATGGCCGGAGCTGAGCGTGAGCGCGGGAGCGTCGTCGAATATCTGGCCGACCGCGAAGTCCTCGAACCACGGCCCGCCGACGCGCACCCGCGGCGCCGATCCTGCCGTGGTCATGCGCCGGCCGCCGGTGCCGGCACGCTGGGCAACTCCGCTGCGCGAGCGCGCGCCAGGACCTCCAGCGCCTGCTTACGCAGAGCCTCATCGATCATCTCGCCTTCCAACATCACCGCGCCACGGCCAGCGTCCGCCTCGGCCATCTCAAGCGCCGAGATGATGCTGCGCGCGCGCTCGACCTCCTCGGGGGTCGGCGAGAACGTGGCGTTAAGAGTGTCCAGCTGGCTCGGATGGACCGCCCACTTGCCGTCGTAGCCGAGCGCCCGGGCGTGTGCCGCCCACGCCGACAGGCCAGCGGCGTCGTCCACCCGCAGGTGCGGGCCGTCGATGGCCTGCAGCCCGGCGGCCCGGGCCGCCACCAGCACCGCCTCCTGCGCGAAACTCCAGCGGTCAGGCGGCTCTTCATGGCTCGCGGGCCGGCCCAGCGACGCGCGCAAGTCCGCATAGCCGAGGATCAGCGCCTCTAGGCGAGGGCCGGCCTGCCCAATGTCGCCAGCCTGGCTCAGCCCAGCCGCCGTTTCGATCAGCGCCTGCAAGCGGATCGCCCGCGCGCCGGCGCCGATCATGTCTAACAACCGCGCCACCCAGACGATGTCCTCGGGTGCCTGCACCTTCGGGACCACGAGCGTTGTCACAGCGCCGGCCGCCGGGCCATCGGCCAACGCGACGATGTCCCGCTGACACCACGGCGTGTCCAGGCCATTGACGCGAACGGCGACCGTCCGCCCATCCAGTTGGCCGCCGGCGAGGGCGCTGACCACCGCGGCACGCGCCTCGTCCTTGGCCGACGCGGCCACCGCGTCCTCCAAGTCGATCACGACCTCGTCCGCCGGCAGGCCCCTCGCTTTGGCCAACATCGGGGGGGAGGAGCCAGGGACCGACAGACACGAGCGACGTGCACGCATGCCGGACGCCAGCCTACCGCGAACAGCCGAGCACCAAAGCTGCCGGCCATCAGACGCCCCAGTGGACGGTCAGCACCCCGTCCAGCGAGTCGCCCTCGACGACTTGTCGGCCTGTCGGCGCTGCTCACGTGTGAATCGCACCGGCCACCCGGCCCGGCCAACGCGAGCTTGTCCCGCTCGGCCGCCCAGACGAACCAGGGGGTCCGGCACCGACCCCGGACTGGCGGGCGCGAGACCGAGCTTTGGCATTGCGCGAAATGGGCGTTGCCCGGGCGAGGCGTGGAGCATCCATCGTAGGCGTCGCTGACTACCGCTTTTGCCATTGAGAGCAGGCGACCCGCCGTCCGGATCAAGAGTTACGGAAAGGACGAGGTCCGGCAGTCTGGCGTGACCGCCGCTTTCTCGGTGAGGAGTAGTGCGCCGCCCTGCCCGTGGCGACTCTGAGATCGAGCAGCGCCCGCCAGGATGGGACCGGTCGCCATCTACGTGGTCCTTAGGAACTATCCATTAACTCGGTCGTTGTGTTGGAGTTGGTGTCGGCGGCGGTACCGGAGCAGGGCGCGGGCGAGTTGGATGAGTCCGAGGTAGTTGGTGGGTTTTTTGTCGTAGCGGATCAGCAGCGCGCGGCACTTCTTCAGCCAGGCGATTGTGCGCTCGAGGACCCAGCGGCGGGCGGGATGCGTCTTGTTGCCCGAGCTGTCGAGCTTCTCCTCGCCGATGCGACGGATGTGCGGCACGTAGCCGGCGGCGTGGCAGGCGGCCTCGCCGGATGGGTTGTCATACCCCTTGTCGAGGCACAGGTTCTGGATCACCTGCGCGGGGTCCGGGCGCTCCACGACGATCGCGGCGATCGTCTGATCGAGCAGCTTGCAGTCGTTGCGGTTGGCGCCGGCGATCACCACCCCCAGCGGCCCGCCGTCGGCTTCGACAAGCACGCTCTTCTTGGTCCCGGATTTCCCTCGATCAGTTGGGTTTGGGCCCCTCGCGCCACCGGCGAAGCGGCTCTTGCCCAGCACCCCGTCAGCCGCTTGCCACTCCCAGCACACGGCGCCCAGCTCGTCGCACTCGGCGACCAGACATGCCCAGATCTCCTGGAGCACCCCGTCGGCCGCGAACCGCTGAAACCAGCCGTGCACGGTGGAGTCCGCGCCGAAGCAGCGCGGCAGCTGGTTCCACTGCACCCCAGACCGCATCCGATCGATGATCCCGTCCAGCACCCGACGCAGATTCGCCCGCGGACGCCCGGTCACAGCAACGGGATAGCGCTCCAGCAGGACCGGCTCGATCCGCGCCCACAACTCGTCCGGGATCTCCCAGATCGTCGGCAACCGACGCGCAGGGCTACTCTCGGCAGCTGGCAAGGCACGCTCCTTTCGCGAGATGGCGTGCCTTGCCTCTTCACCTCAAGGAGACATAACTCCTGCTATCCGAAAACTCCTCGGATAGTTACTTAGCGCACGGTGGGTCTCGCAGCACTCGAGGCGCCCGTCCGCGCGCTGGCCGTACGCTGAGGATCCCCGCACAGCAACGCTGAGGAGCGCTGAACCATGAAAGATCCCTCCGAATCCGACCCGGTTTGCCCGGTGTGCCGTGCAGGGCGCCTCAGCACGACGTACGACGGCTGGTATGTGATCCCGAGTGCCGGTTACCCGCGACGCACCGAGACGGGGTTCGAGGAGCACCACGGGATCCCGGTCGGCGTCCGGGCCTGCGTGACCTGCGAGTACGTCGCGCTGTTCCTGCCGCCCACGCTCGACGCGTCCGGCCTTCCGCAACGACCGGGCCGGAGCTAGCGCGCTCGAGGCGCCCGAGCTCGGCGGGCCGCCCGCAAGCCCTACGAAGTCACGCCGATAGTCGCAGCGAAACCCCGGGGGGCCGACCCGGGGGTCAGGACCCCGGTCCCGAATCGAGCGACGATCCGTTGCTAGACCCGGTGCCGCCGTGCCCCCGCTCGCCATCCGCGGCAGCCCCAGCTACAGACCCGACCCGGACGGCCGCCCTCGCTCTTGCCGGGTGCAACGAAAGACACTCGGCGAGCGCGGTCTGAGGACCGCTTCTTGCGTTGGAGGGTCCGGCACGCCGATCGACGTCTCGTCCGACTCCTGCCGTCACGCTGGCACGGCCCATCTTCGAAGCGGCCGGCAGGCCCCCGCTCCGCGCTGAAACCGCGCATGTCGCGGACGATCGCATTCGCCTTCGCGCCGGCGTGCACCTGGCGATCGCCTTGGCACCGCGCGGGCAATCCCGATCGTCCAGCACGGCGGCAGGCGCACCGGACCGGCGCGACCGGGTCGTTCTGGCTGTGCGGGGAGAACGCTGGCGTAGGCCACCGGATCGAGGTCGGCCAGGATGGAATGCAACTCGTGACGATGGGCGACCTGATCCCTGGCGATGTCTGCGTATATCCGGAGAAGCGAACGTTCAAGCCCGCCCGCGGTCTCGAGATCCCCTACTAACAGTTCGCCGGTGGCTCGCGGAAAGCGTCGCGCCCGCAGGCGCTCGTCGTCCCATCCGGGTTTGTAGTCGTTGGGGTTCGCTTCCGTTTGAGGCCGTCGCGTGACCTCTGAGCGTTGGTGAGGCCTCCGCGAGAACGTTCTTGACTGCCCGCCTGCCGCCCTGGATCCACCCCTGCGTGAGCTTCCGTAACGGCGAGTCGAGATCGGACGCGTTGATCGTCCGCTTCGGAATCGCCGGCTGCGGGCCTCGCGCCGAGCCGGCGGTGCGACAGCATCGCGGCCGAACTTACGCTGATGGTCATAGGCAGCGTTCGCGCACAGCTCGCCCCGCTAAGTGCAGGAATCTCGGGCGGCTTGGTTCGGCGCCAGAGGGTAATCGTGCTCGGGCCATCGGATCAGCCCGCGGCGGAGGAGAAGCGTCTAACGAACTGTCTAACAAGATGGGCAAATCGAGCCTCACACAACCTCAGGCAAGATCAGGAAGACCGTGCAAATTGACACCTAGGTAACCCCAGCGAGGCGCCTCATAACCCGAAGGTCGCGGGTTCGAATCCCGCCCCCGCTATCGAAAGGCCTGCAAAGCGCGAGCTTTTCTTGTGCTGCGGTTTGGTGCGGAAATGGGCGTCTAACACACTTGGTGTTAGACGCGCTTTTGTTGGCGCCGTGCTGCGTGAGCAATCTGGCCGCAAAGAGCTGCCTTCCCGTGAGCGTGTGATCGCCGACCTTCGGGTTCTGATGAACGAAGCGCTGGGGCCCGGACTTCCCGGATCCACGGGCCGACCGAACGACGCGTCGAGCCCTGGATCTGGCGAGATCCGGGTCTCGGGCGTCGTCGTACCCGAGCCCTGCCTTCATGGCGACGCGGGTACTCGTCACCACGGACGAGCCGAGGGCGCCGGGGCCGGCATCACGAGCGATCGCTAGGCGGCGTTCATTGAAGGGCCGCTTCGAGCGCTCGCCGGAATCCGGTGGCTCCGAATCCACCTTCCAGGCGAGCGGCGATCACGCCTTTGCGGTTGATCGTGAAGAGCCACGGCTCGGTCTGGAGGTGAAAGGCCTTGAGCTGCGGGCGCAGGCCCTGGTTGGGCTGGTTGTTGACGTAGACCTCTTGGTGGATGAACGTGACGCGGTTTCGGTACTCGCGCTGCAGTTGCACGGCGATGTCGGTCACTGGTCCGCACACTCTGGACTGGCACAGTTGTGGGGTGGAGAAGAGGAGCGCGATCGGTCGTCTGCCGAGTACGTTCTTCAACGAGACGGCGTGCATGTTCTCCGGCGGGGTGCGCGTGGTCAGCAGCGCGGTATTGCCGGCTACCGAGGCGGGAGTGTCGGTGGCGATCGCGGGCGTTCGTTGTCCCTGGTCTGGGATCGGGGATGAGCGTGCGACGGCGATCTCTCCGGCTGAGCCGAGCAATCCTTGTGCGGTGCGGATGAGCGCGAGGAGCGTGTACTTGCCGGCGTGGGGTAGGGGCACGGCTGCGGCGTAGATCGCCTGCAGCCCGCCGGGGCCCTCTTTCTCGTTGCTGCGGTACTGGGGCGCGACGGTCATCGGGTCGGCTGGACCGAGGAACGGTCCTTGCGCGGGCGAGCTTGGGCTGGTTGCGAGGTAGAGCGCGGTGGGTGCGTAGATGAACGCGCCGTTGAAGGTGTTGATCCCGAACGCGATCCGACGGTTGCCGGGTGTGAAGGTTCCTGTGGCGGCGCCGAGTTGCGCCTGGGCGTTAGCGAGGTCAGCCACCTGCTGGAGGGTCTTGCCCGTGGCCGAGGGGAACTGGCTGCCGCGCGGGTGCTTAGCCGCAGTCAGCGCGAGTGGGGCGATTGAGAGGCTGTCGTGGATGACGTCCCGGCGCTGCTGCTTGGCTGTGACGTGGCGCTGGTCGACGGCTTGGCGGAGGATCCACAGCCGGCGAGCAGCAGCACGAGCGTCGAAAGCGCCGTCGCGATGCGTGTTTGTGTACCGGACATCGTTGGGTCTGCGCGCTCGGGCTCGGTCTTCGTGCCGGTGCGCGGGGTGGTCGGTTCTAGCACGTCGTTCTGATCTGCACCAGAATGATCGAGGTGCGCGAGGATCGCTGCGATCTGCTGTGCCTGGATCTCGAGAAAGGCGGAGGCGCTGCACCGCGCGCGCCCGTCCGATCGCGACGCGGCTGAGATCGCGCGTTCTGCCCGCGCGCTGGGGGGACCCAACCCGGGTGATCATCGCGAATGCGCTCGCGCGGGCTGACGAGCTGTGCGTGTGCGATTTGGCGTGGGTGACAGAGCGGCCGTTGCAGGCGGTCTCCTATCACCTCGGCATCCTGCGCGAAGCAGGCCTGGCGACGTCGCGGCGCGCGGGCAAGGTCGTCTTGTACGCGCTGACCGATCACGGCCCGCGGCGCGCGCATGCCTACGCGGCGCACGCGGGGGCGCACGCGTGATCGGTACGAAGATTGGTGCATCCGTCCCTCGGCTTTTACGCGACACAACCGTCGCCACAACACGCCCGGGGACATACGGTCAAGGCATGCGCATCCGCGTCGCACTCCTCGCGCTCTCCATGCTCCTGCTGATCCCCGCCGCAGCGCAAGCGTCGCTCGCCGACGAGCAGCGCCAGGGAGGAGATCTCATCGCGCAGCTGCAGGCCGGGACGAAGAACTGCCGCCACCTCTCCGCAGACGACTTCGATGACATCGGCGAGTACATGATGGCCGCGCGCCGGGGTCGCCCATCATTGCGCTCATGCGGGTCGTTCATCGCCTTTGCCTTAAGGTTGGGCATAGAGGACCGGGTGACACCGCTGCCCTCCCACATCGACACGACCGTAAACCTGCACGACGCGCTCCACGCCCAACGCAACGGTCATCTCGAGGCGATCTGGGCAGTCTCCGCCCGGGGCAAAGTGCAATAGCCGCCGCCACCAGGCGCGGACCCGTCCGACGGTTCTACTGACCCTCGTGCGTACTGGCCGCGAGGACCGATCAGCACCTAGTGCGGATGACGGCAAGTGGATGCTGGACGAGCATGCCCACTACCCACGGCTACGCCGGGGGAGAATCGAGGACGACTGTGAGACAGCCGGACAGACACGTCGAGCCCGCCGACCATGCGAGCCCGCTCGGAGAGGAGCCCTCGAGCGGCCTTCATTCGACACACCGACAGGATCCGAGTACGACCCGTCGACGGTTTCTTGCCGGCGTTTCAGCCGCTGCGGCGGCCGGCATGGTCCGCGACCCTGCGATCGGGTCGGCAACGACGCTGGGCAGGGAAACGCGTTCAGTACTCCAGTTCGTGGACACCCCGGTCAACGTGGGCGAGGTGATCCTTGGCACACGCACAGTCGGGTCGGGTGAGACGATCGTGATCCTTCCCTCCCTCGCGCGCGGAGCACTCGACTTCGACCCCTTGGCGCGGCTGCTGGCTGTGGCGGGCTACCGGGCGATCGCGATCGACCCGCGTGGGATCGGGCGTAGCTGGGCTCCCCTGTCGGCGCTTCAGCACGCGACGCTTCACACCTACGCGGACGACACGCTGGCGGTGATCCGTCATTTCAGGCTCCAGAAGGTTCATCTGCTCGGCCATGCCGCCGGCAATCGGATCGCGCGCGTGGTCGCGACCGAACACCCGGGGCTCGTCCAGACGCTCATCCTGTGCGCAGCTGGCGGCGGCACGCCGAGCCCGAAGGCGCTCAAAGGCCTACAGACGGTCACCGATCCGAATTCCACCGCGGCGCAGATTCGCCACACGACGAAGGACATCTTCTTCGCACCCCGCAGCGATCCGCAACCGTGGTATCTCGGGTGGTATCCGGTGGGCGGGCAGCCGGAGCTAGCCGGCGGCATCGGGGTCGACTTTTCCAAGTTCGAAGGAGGAGGCAACCGGCCGATGCTGATCGTGCAGGGCAAGTCCGACATCGTCGCCCCGCCCTCCGTCGGTCACGGCCTGCGAGCGAAGTATGGCCCGAGGGTCACGGTCCACGACGTGGCCGGCGCCGGCCACGCGATGATCATCGAGAAGACCAAGGAAGTAGCAGCGACCATCGTCCGATACCTCGCCCAGCACCGGATCCGCCACTAACAGCACGACTCATCTCGGGGCGACGTGCATCAGGGTGCTCGGCGGATCCGATCGTCCATTCGTGGCCAAGTCGGCGGGCTTGGCCACCGGAATGGACGAGCGTCGCGCCTCTCGGCTCAATGATGAACGCGCCGCGGGGGTCGCCTTTCCGCGCTTAAGAGGTCTCTGTCGGGAGCGGCTTGAAGTACTGCGGGAGAGGCAAAGCGGGGCTCGGCTCGACCGGTATCGGCGCCGATTTGACACCTGTCTCTGCCGCATCCTCGGGAGCGACAGGAAGCTCAGCGTTGTTGCGGCCGCGCCGTCGCGTCTGCCCCAAGACAGCGGCCTTCGCCGGTGTCCGAACGCTGCCTGGTTTCGGGACCTGAGGCGCTAGCTCCCGCCGATACCGCCGTCGATCCTCGGCAGATAGCCGTCTTGACCCCCGCTCGTGGGTCCGCGGAGGGGTGGCGCATACACTCTGCTCACGTCGATCGGGGATCGGAACCGGGAGTTCAGCGAGCTCGTCCGCCGTGGCGCGGGCGAGCCGGGTGACATCGCTCCCGCAGGAGGCGAGCAGGCCGTCGCGAACGACGTGCCGGTCTCCGACGCCGACTTCGATCAGGCTATTGCCGAACGCCGCTTGTCGATCGCCGCGAGGCTCGTGCAGCTCGGGTTCATCGCAGCCGATCGGGCGACGCCGGACAACCCTGCGGTGCAGGTGCTGAGCGAGCTCCTGCCGCCCGATGCCGAGCTCGGCCTCTGCCGGACCTGTCACGGGTTCTCTTTCAGCGCCGCGTATCCGTTTGCCGAGACTGCCGGCATGTTCCCCAACGGCGGGAGCTTCCGGCTGAACCCAGCCGCGGCCCGCGTTTCGCCTCACGGGACTCCGTTGCTGACGACACCTCGCCGAGAGCTGGTGGTGTGCACGCAGGTCGCGCTGAGCTGGACCGCATCGCGCGTGCGCAGCGACCGTCAGGATGTCGTCACGCTGTACTCGGTTCAGTTTCGCGAGATTGTCGGCGCGACCGTGCGCCACCGCCGCAAAGGTGTCGTCGAGGTGTGGGTCGACGACGGCCCAACGCTGTCCTTCCGCGTCATGCCGGAGGCCGCCGACGCGCTGCAGGCGCACGTCGACCAGGCGGCACAATCGCAGTAATCACCGGCGCCGACAAACCCGCCCGCCCAGGCACCCACCGAGCGGCGCAACCCGCAACGCTTACGGGTTGATCGAGATCGAGCAGGACGGCACCTCGATAGGGCTATCCTGAGCTAATGACACGTGATGAGGCAGTCGCCGAGGTCGAGCGGAGGCGAGCCGCAGATCCGGGTGCAAGCTGGATCGCCACGCAACGGGACCGGGATTGGATCGTTGTGCGCGTCGGCGTGGCGCCGACGAAGGTGACAGGGACGGCGACGAAGCCACCGCCAGTCGCATCTCAGGACGATCCACATTCCGCGAGCGAGCGCGCCGCGTGGTTCGCGGGCGGCGGGGGCTGAAGCCCGCCGTATTAATTACAGCTCGGAGACAGGTGCGAAACGTCGTGCGCGGCGGACGATTGTTAGCACCCGCGAGCTAGCCCTCTCGCCTCCATCCTCCAGATTGGTGCTTCGATCAAAACGGAGCGGTTTTTATCTGGCGTGGTCATGGCCGCTCCTCTCCAGCGGAGCAGAAGCGCCGGGCCTTTGCCGACACCGCACCCTGCTGACCGCGCAATCCGAGACTCCGGACGCCTCGCCGGTAATGCTCCTCATCGAACGAAAGCAGGGCGCACAGCCCCATCCGGCTGAGAGCAGAAGCAAGACCCGCCCGACTCGGAGCCGACGAGAGTTCTGCCTGTTCGTGAATGCGGAAGTGTTCGGGCAGCCAGGCGTAGGTTTTGGGCGAGCGCCCCTGAGCGACACGGAGTACCGTGGCCGGGCGCAGACCCGGCGGCGGATCGCCGCGATCCGCGAGACCCCGTACGACCGGCGCACGGACCGGGGCGCGGTGCGGAGCGCTCGCCCGGTCCGTGAGCAGGACGCGATCGCCGTCGAGGCCGGGAAGGTGAGGGCATGGTGAGGCCGCCGCGGCCGAAGCCCGACAGCGAGCACGCAGCAGCGCTCCCTCGTAACGGCGCGCGCGCCAGGGTGCTGGAGTGAACTGGTCGATTCCCCGGAGGGGCTGGAGCGTGTGGCTCGGGCGTTTGACGCAGAAAGCCCGGGCCTGCGGCGCGGGCTTCACACCTCAAACGGCGGGCGTGAGGTAGTGGAGAACTTTGACAGCCAAGCGGGTCGCGGCCGGCATACGTCGGGCACACCGGCCGCGCCGACCTGCAAGCAGCACAGGACGTCCTCGCCCGAGCCTGCGGCCTCGCGCCGACCCCCGGACAGGGGGGCAGGCCGCCGACGTGGCGTGCTGCCCCGCCCAGGGCGCTCGCGCCGGCGCCGCGGGAAACACCCACGACCGATTTGCAGACGCCGCCTGCGCCCGCGAGTCGCGGGCGCGGGGATCTCACCCGCGGCGACTGCTCTCCGACGAAGCCCAGGAACCCTCGCTCATCTCCGCCCTCGGATCTGCGGCCCACGGCCTCGAGGGCACCGGAATGGCCCCCGATCCCGACAACGGCTTCGGTCTCGGTCCCGAAGGTGCGCGTTGATGGTCGCGGCGCCGCTGTCGTTTCCTATCGTGAGCCTGATCGTCACGGGATTGGCCGTGGCCGGGACGGTCGCGTCGCTGGCGCTGGCCGTGAACCGGTAGCCGCCTGAAGCGCGGGTGGGCGCGATCCGCAGCTTCAGCTTCGCGCCACCGATCGTGCCCTCGAAGACGAACGCGCCGGCTCGCGTCGCACGGAACGATCCGGGCGGGATGGCGACCGAGTACCCGCCGACGTCGAGAGTCACCGCCTCGGCCGTGGGGTTGATCCCGTCGCTCCCCGACCCGAGCGCAAAGCGCCCCCGGACCTCGAGCTCGCGAGGCCCGAGCTCGGCCCGGACGTCGAACTGCGAGAAGGTTGCTATCGGGTTCCGGAGGAAAGAGGTGAACTCGGCGCTCGAGATGTTGACGTGGTCGAGGACAAGGCCGCCGGCGTCGGTCTGCAGCGCGTAAGGGGCGTTGCACCCCGTCGGCCCACCGAATCCGACGCAGGAGATGGCGAAGCCCAGAACATCGAAGGAGCCCTTGAGATCGTAGGAGGTGACCGCGCCTGTCGGGGCAAGAAGACCGCTTGGATAGACGGGCTCTCCGGGGAAGCCGGCCGCCGTCGGGAGCGCGCCGTGCGAGCCGAAGCCGATGCCGTTGTTGGTGTTGTCGACGCTCACGTAGATGCCAGCAGACGGCAGAAAGGTCGCCTGAGCCAGGAGCGCGCGGCTCGCCGCGTCGAAGATCTGGATGGCCGCCGTCCCGGCCACGATCTCGTAGCCGCTGGCGCCCGGGATCGAGTAGGGCACGACGTTGTCGGTGTCCCCGTCGAACGTCAGGACGAAGACCGCATTGGTGAAGGACACGCCGCCGAGGCTGCCCGAGGCGTTTCCGCCGTACACCTGCTCCATGTAGCGGATGGGCACGGCGTGAGCAGGCGCCGCGAACACTGCGAAAGAGGCCGCGAACACGAAGAAGGAGACCGACAGCACGACGATGAACGTCGAGACCCGCCAGCGCATGCCGGCGGACAGCCTCCCCACCGACCCAATATCGTTCATCGTGCACCCCTTCGTTCCCCGTCGGAGCTACGATCGAGCTCGTGTCGCCCGGACACGCGGGAGCGTCACACACTAACGATCACACGTGTTCCATGCAACCGCCCCTCGGATTCGTTCTATGCAACGAGCATTTGTACATGTCGGCGGTACCGACGGCGACCCGCAATGCCCAAACCAGGCATTACCCCAGCCGGCGAGGCAATGTCGGCGCTTCGCTGTCGGCTCCTCAACTCACTAACGGGTACCGTCGGATACGGTTGCTATGCGTCCGGGGAGCAGAGACCGCTGCAAGTAGACGACACCGCGGACGGGCGACCGCGCGCATCGAGCTTGGCGTAGATGTTGCGGATGTGGGTGTTGACCGTGTTGATGGAGATGTAGAGCGCAAGCGCGATCTCGGGTCGTGTGAGGTTCGTCGGCAGGTAGCGCAGGACGCGAAGCTGGCTTGGGCTGAGTTCCTGCGGCTGCGCCAGGGCGCGGCCGTCGGTGCTCGGGGCCTCCGGGCCTTGCAGCCCGTCGACGATGTCGGCGAGGAGGGTGGATTCCCCGAGCGAGACTGCCGGTTCGTCGCCATCCCGGCACTCTCAACCACGCTGCCGCTCACGGCCCAATCCAGAACCGCGATAAAGCGCGCGTCGCGGCCAAAGCAGGGCCGCCGGCGCACAACGACGACCTCGCTGCTCCTCGCCAATCTCGGGTCTCGGGTGCGCGGCGCTCCCTACCGGGACGGAGAACGCGGCTGGTGCGCATGGAGCCGATCGCGATGCCCGGAATGTCGCCATTGGGATCGTCCGCTCGGTGGTGGGCCAGATGACGAAAGCACTCGCCGGCGACTTGCTCGCTTTCCGCGCAACGGCGGACCAGCCTGCCGCTCCACGGATGCCCGTCTGGTGGCGAATGCAGGAGCGGCATGATTCGAGGAACGGAGTGCGGCGACCGCGAGTCTCGTATCGACTCTGGTGTCAGCCGAGGCGCCGGCGCCGTTCATCCCGATCGGGTGATGACCTTGCCGCGGCCCGCGTCTAGCGTGTGCGGCGGTGCGAAGGTGTGCTGCACGTCTGTGTGCCGATAGACGATAGGAGTGGACTCCATGCCGGACGAAGGAATTGACCGCGTCAGCCTCCCGATCCGGCGGCCGCCGTTCGTGGGCGCGACGAAGCGGACGCTCGAGGGCTCGGTGCCCGACTGGAAGCAGGCGAGCCACGTTCAGCCGCCCGAGGGTGCGCCGAATGTGCTGCTCGTCCTGATCGACGACGCCGGCTTCGGCAACCCGAGTACCTTCGGCGGTCCGATCCAGACCCCGAACTACACGCGGCTCGGGGAGCACGGGCTGCGGTACAACCGCTTCCACGTCACGGCGCTCTGTTCGCCGACGAGGGCGGCGCTGCTGACCGGGCGCAACCACCACCGGGTCGGCTTTGGCATGGTGAGCGAGTTCTCGGGCCCGTTCCCGGGGTACAACGCGACCATCCCGCACGACTGCGCGCCGTTTCCGCGCATCCTCCAGGAGAACGGCTACCTGACGGGAGCATTCGGGAAGTGGCACCTGACCCCGGACAACCAGCAGGGGTTCTCGGGGCCGTTTGACCGCTGGCCGACCCGGCTTGGATTCGACTACTTCTGGGGGTTCCTTGGCGGCGAGGCAGGGCAGTACGACCCGTTGATCGCCGAGAACCAGAAGATCGTCGGCGTCCCCGAAGGCTAAGGATGGCGAGCAGTACTACTTCCAGGACGACCTCGCCGAGAAGACGATCGACTGGCTTCACCGGGTCCGCTCCGAGAAGCCGAAGACGCCGTGGTTCGCCTACGTGGCAACCGGCTGCAGCCACGCGCCGCACCACGTACCGCGCAAGTGGTCGGACAAGTACCGCGGGAAATTCGACAAGGGATGGGACGTCATGCGGGAGGAGACGTTCGCGCGGCAGAAGGCGCTCGGGGTCATCCCGGCCGATGCTGAGCTGCCGCCGCGCAATGACGCGTTTCCGACGTGGGACTCGCTGGATGAGACGCACAAGCGGCTCTATGCCCGTCAGATGGAGGTCTACGCCGGCTATTCGGAGAATGCCGACTGGAACGTTGGGCGGATCATCGACGCGGTCGAGGAGATGGGCGAGCTCGAGAACACGGTCGTGATCTGGATCTGGGGGGATAACGGCGCGAGCATGGAGGGCACGCTCACGGGCACGTTCAACGAGCTGACGACGCTGAACGGGATCCCGTTGACGCCCGAGCAGCAGATGGGGCTCCTGTTCAAGCACGGCGGCCTGGAGGCGTGGGGCGGCGAGCAGCTCGCCCCGCATTACTCAGCTGCGTGGGCGTGGGCCGGCAACGCCCCGTTTGACTGGGGCAAACAGGTCGCCTCGCACCTCGGCGGCACGCGAAACCCGCTCGTCGTGCACTGGCCGAGCGGTATCGGCGACGCGGGCGCGGTTCGCGGCCATTACACACATGTGACTGACGTCGGCGCGACGATCCTCGACCTCGCCGGGATCCCGATGCCCGACTCGATCGACGGCGTCGAGCAACAGCCATTCGACGGCGTGACCTTCGCCGACTCGTTCGCGGACGCGGCGGCGCTGGAGCGGCACACGCAGCAGTACTACGAGATCCTCGGCAACCGCGGGATGTACAAGGACGGCTGGCTTCTTGCACAGCGGCTGCGGCGGATCCCTTGGGACCTCGATCCGGAGAAGCTGCGAGCGTTCGGCCCGGGCTGGAATCCGGACGACGAGCCTGCCGAGCTGTACTACCTGCCGGACGACTTCACGCAGTCGAAGAACGTTGCGGCCGACCATCCCGAGAAGGTGCAGGAGCTCAGCGAGCTGTTCTGGGCGGAGGCTGAGCGCAACCACGTCCTGCCGCTGCTCGGCGGGCTGACGTCCTTCTTCGGGATGGTCCCGCCGATCCCGGAGGAGTCGAAGTTCGTCTTCCGCGGCGACATCGAGAACGTCCCGAGCGGGATGATCCCGCGGATCTACAACCACTCGTACACGATCAGCGCCGACCTGGTTATCCCCGAGGGCGGAGCCGAGGGGGTGATCGTCGCCGAGGCCGACCATCTTGGCGGGTTCGCGCTGTTCGTGCAGGACGGGACGCTCAAGCACACCTACTCGATGCTCGGCGTGCTCGAATACACCCAGGCGGCCGAGCAGCCGCTGCCGACCGGCGAGGTCAACGTCGAGCTCATCTTCACGGCCGACGCCCCGAAGCCGGCGACGGGCGGCGAGGTGACGCTGCTGGTCAACGGCGAGCCGGTCGCGAGCGGACGGATGGAGCACACCGTCCCGGGCCGCTTCTCGGGCTACTCGGGCATGGACATCGGTCGCGACAACGGCCTCGTCGTCGACCGCAGCTACGCCGAGGAGGCGCCGTTCGCCTTCACGGGCGAGATCAAGCAGGTCGTCTTCGACATCGGCCCGCATATGAGCGAGGAGGACGTGAAGGCGCTGCACGAGCACGCGGCTCAGGCCCTGGCGGTTCACGCGGCGAGCGCCTGAGGTGAAGGCGAGAGAGGAACAGCCATGAGTGACGACCAACCACTAGACGTCCTGATCGCGGTCTACCTGATCCCTGACCTGGCGCAAAAGGACTTCGACGCCTACGTCAAGCTCGCGAGCGACGACAAGATCGTCACCGACGGCGTGGCGATCGTCACCAAGGACGCCGACGGCGAGGTGAAGGTCCAGGAGACCGGTGACCACCTCGGCCGCAAGGGCGTCAAGGTCGGTGGCGGCGTCGGTCTTGTCGTCGGGCTCTTCGCCCCGCCGCTCCTGGCGGCGACCGCGGTCGGCGCGGCCGCCGGCGCGCTGGCCGGGAAGTTCGCGCGCCACCGCGTGCAGGCTGGGATCGGCGAGAAGATGGACGACGCGCTTCCCCCCGGATCGGCCGGGATCATCGCGATCTACGAGCACGACGGCGCCGACGCTGTCGCGGGCGCGCTCGCGAATGCGATCCGCACCTCGACCGCCCAGATCGACAAGGCGTCTCGCGACGAGCTGAAAGCCGGCCTAGAGGAGGCATCGGCCGGACTCGAAGGCTGAGGGAGATGATCGAGCTGATCGAGGGGCTTCCCGACGGTGTCGTCGGGCTCGAAGCGGTCGGGGAGGTCGAATCCGACGACTACAGGGCGATCGCGGCGCCAGAGGTCAAGCGTGCGCTGGAGCGGCACCCGAAGATCCGCCTCATCCACGTCCTCGACGAGCGCTTCACCGGCTACACGGCCGGCGGCGCTCCTATGTCAAGAGCCGGTCACTATTTGTGGATTGTCAGGTGATGCAGATGCTTGGGACTGCGCCGGTGATCGTGCGGTCGATGTCGTGCCGCCGGTCTGGGTGGTCCGGAATGACGGGGGTGTGGTATTCGGAGGTTGGTGTTGTGGCGGGGAGCGCGAGTAGGTGGCGGTACCTGTCGTACTGCATGGACGAGTCGGTGCTGACTACCAGGGTCATGGACTGTGTGTACGACGAGCAGATCCCGCTGCACGCACACCGCCAGTACATCGTCGTGACGAGCCGCGCCGCGGACCGTCCTCGCAACGCCACCGCGAGGTGCGGAGTGGCGTGGATGGCCTGGTCACCGCGCGGTGACGGCGGCCGCGATCATGACTTCGGCTGGATGCAGGTCCGCAACATGCTCCCCTCCCCCTCGTTCCACCACGCCATTCAGGACACGAGAACGCCCGGCGATGAGCGCAGCGTGCTGGACGGCTACCTCCCGACCGGCAGGTACTACAAGACCAAGCAGGCGTTCGAGAAGCTCGGCTGCCCGGTGCGGTAGAGCAACGCGCACGGCATGACCACGTACGTCGAGCAGGAGCGAGATGTCACATTACCGGCCATCTGAGGGGACCCGCTCCGTTGGGACCCGGGCGAGCGCCGCCGCAGCCTGCGCTGCTGTCGTGCTCGCCGTGACTGCGACCGCGACGCAGGCCGGCACAACGTTCCTGTCGCACAAGCTCGCAGTGCTGACGAACCAGCGCTACAACCATGATTGCTTCTGGGCGCCTCCGAAGGGCACGGACTACGCACATCTGCCCGGCGCGATACCGATCCAGAACCCGAATCTCTATCCGGATGTCGGATCGACGTACTTCGTCGCGCAGTATTTGCTGCCGGCCGGAGCGAGCCTCACGTTCCACGGGACCTTCCCGCACGAGCGTTACTTCTCGTGGACGATGTTCGGGGCGATCGGCGGTGGACAGCTCGGACCGGGCGACCATCTGCGCGATGTCCAGATCGGACCCGATCGCGGCTCGGTCAATCCGTTCCTGCCTGCCAACCGACGCGATGTGCGCCGGCGCGCGTACACGATGCATATCGTCGCCGGCCCGGTTCCGAGCGTGCGCGCTCCGAACACGATCTACACAGAATCGACCGACCCCACCGTGCGCGTACGGATGAGCCTGCGCAACTACATCCCGGACCGGGGGCTGGACGGCACGGGCGGCGTCGGTCTCCCGAAGCTGACGCTCACGCTGGCCGGTGGCCGGACACTCCAGGGCTCAGCGGCGTGCCAGATCCTCCAGCCGGTCAAGGACAAGAGCACGTCGACCTTCCCGGCAGACCAGTGGAAGCAGCTGGTCGCGTCCTCGTCGGACCCCGTCAACGCGCCGGCCGTCAACCCGCCGAAGTGGGAGCGCTTCTGGAACGCCGCCTACAGCGTCGCCGGAGCGTTCATCGCCAATCCGTTCAAGCGCCGCCAGACCTATCCTCCGACCGATAACGGCGGATTTCAGTCCAACCCGGATACCCGCTACCTGCTCGCCCCGGTCAGCCTGAAATACGGGTCGGTGATCACCGTCACCGGCAAGATGCCGACGTTCCCGGCGACGTTCCCGGCAAGTCTCAGGTGGCGTCCGACCCGCTCTCAGGTTCGGTACTGGTCAGTGTGCACCGGCTCCTCGCCGGTCTCCGGCCTCGGATACGACTGCGTGTTCGACCAGCAGGTGCCGCTGCGAGGCGACCGCCGCTACACGCTCGTGATCAGCAAACCAGCCAATCGTCCCCGCAACGCCACCGCGGCCTGCGGGTACAGGTGGCTCACGTTCGGGCAGGGCGAGAACTATCCCGATCCGGCCGCGCGCAGTTACATCGACACCGTCTACATGCGGTTCATGGCCGCGGACCCGAACTGGGCCCAGTCCCCGCAGAAGGTGACGACGCCGGGAACCGAGGCCCGGGTGACGGGGCCGTACTTCCCGAGGTCGCAGTACACAACGACAACCGCTTTCGAGAAGCGCGGCTGCCAAAAGCCCTGAATGAAAGAATTAGTCAGAAGCGTCCAACATGGCCGTCCGATTCGCCACGGGCAAGGGTCACAGGGGCGCTCCTGCACGACGGCTCCGACTGAGGCACTGGGAATCGCTCGAGCGCGTCACCGACAAGAGCGTCCGGAGAGAACCATGGCCCGGCATTGCTGCTCGTATGTGACGCTCGCCAACGACTCCGAATACCGGTCCCTGTGCCGCCGTCTTCTCACGCGACAAAGTACGTGGTGACGGTCGCCCGCCGCGCCAATGCCAATCCGCGATGTCCGGACGACCCTTCGCAGGTACCTCCAGATCGACAAGAACCAGGCCAATACGACGGTTATCGACTTTCTGCATTCCGCCGCCCAACGGCCACGCTGGCGCGTGGCCCGACTAGATGGCCGCTCTTGGTGCGACGGAGTGGCGCTCGCAACGTCCCCGACACGTCTCCCCGCGCAGACAACGGCAGTTTGGCGTTGGCCTCCGAGCTAGGCAGCCCCTCGCTAATGGGCGGCCCCAGTCCGTTTGTGGGCGCATACTGAACACTGGACCACCTGCGCCGTTGAGCCAGTCCGGGTTTGACGGAGGCTTCCGTCGAACCCGGTCCGGCTCACTCGCGGCGTCGCGATTGAAGTCTGAGTTCGTGGAACATTAGCCACGAGATCCGCACCCCGCTCAACGGGGTTGTGAGCATGTCCGCACTGCTGATTCACAGCGGTCTGACCGCTGAACAAACACGAATACGCTCACCTCGCGCGTTGATCTCGCCGCCCGTGCCTTCCATCGAAGGGAAACGCTGAGCCCGTCCCTCGAGACTCCTGCCCATCGCCGACAGGCGGACCTCGGCGAGTGGGTATGCGACGATCGCTTTCGTCGTTCACCTGGTGTGAGCGTGGACGATCGCCTTGGCGACGGACCGCGCGCCGGCGGGGCGGGCGTCACGGAGCTCGCGATGATCGCGTTCATCGAGGACTGCGCGGCTTGCTTGTGGTGATCAGCGCGGTCTCCGCGGGAAGCATCTTGTGCGACCTGCTGTTGCACGGCGGCGTTGGGGGTTCGATTCCGCTCGTCTCCAATTGGCCCCCGGAGTACGATCGCGTTGTGGCGGTCCTGCGGGTGCCGGGCGGCGAGCTGTGCTACGAGGCCGAGGGCGACGGCGTTGCGGTCGTCCTCGTGCACGGGCTCGCGCTCGACGCACGCATGTGGGACGACCAGGTGCCTGCGCTCAACGATATCGCCAGGGTGGTCCGCTACGATGCCCGCGGATTCGGCCGCTCGACACGCGACGCCGACACCCCGTACTCGCACGCCGATGATCTGTGGCGGCTGCTCGACCACCTCGAGATCGACACAGCGGTGCTTGTGGGGCTCTCGATGGGCGGTCGCCTTGTGGTCGAGGCGACGCTGGCTGCACCCGGACGCGTGCAGGCGCTCGTGCTGCTCGACGCCGTGCTCGACGGCGTGCCGTGGGATCCGGACTCCGAGCGCGGCATACAGGCAATCGGTGAAGGGCTCCGTTGCGGCGGTCTGGACGAGGCGAAGGCGGCGTGGCTTCGCCACGACTTCTTCGTCCCCGCGCAGCGCACGCCGGACCTCGCGCGCCGGCTCGCGGAGATGGTCGGCGACTACTCCGGCGTGAACTGGACGAGCGCGGACCCGCACGCGCCGCACCCGAACTGCATCGAGGTCCTGGAGACGATCGCCGCGCCGACGACCGTTGTCATCGCCGCGCTGGACGTTCCCTGTTTCCACGAGATGTCCGATGTCCTGGCCGACCGGATTCCCGGCGCGCGCAAACTCACGGTTCCGGACGTCGGGCACATGGTCAACATGGAGGCGCCGGCGGCGGTGAACGCGCTGCTGCGCGAGGTGGTGCTCGACCGCTCCCTCGCCTGACGCCGAGCCCACCGGACCGAGCGGGACCCGCTTCGGCGTCAGCACGACCATCAACGGCTTTCGTACGAGACCCGCTAAGCCAAGCGCGAGAGCGCTCTCTCGGACGAGCGCTTTCGTTGCAGGACAGCCGGATCGCCGACGACCGCAACGGCGACGCAATGGTCATGCGGGGGCGCCGCGAGCGGCGAGATCGCTCCGCCACGCAAGCGGTCACGCGGCGCAAGTGGGGTGACGATCGCATGGCGATCCCGCGGCCCGTGCAGCGCGCCATCGCAATGGCGACGTTTCTGGTCGCCCCGTCCGAGCTGGAATCGGGCTGCCGTCACGCTCGGGCGAAAGCGTTAGAGCCGGGCGATCGCGGCTCGTGCTTCGTCGAGCGTGGCTCCGTTCAGCGCCCGGTATCGCTTGATCGCCTCCACGGTCTTCCCGGCCCGGACGAGCTCGACGATCTCTTGGAGAACTCCGCCCGGCTGGGACTCGGCGAGCGTCATCGGCCTGACTCGGGCGGGATCGTCGATCGAGACCATGTCCTGCCCGCGCGACTTGCGGTGCAAGAGCCCATGGCCCTCGGTACCGCCGACAGGCGCGTCTAGCTTGATCGTCACGTAGTCGCCCAGCGCACTCAAGCCGACGACGACGCCGGGCACCCACTGCTCGGCCTCGAACAGAACCCCGCCAATCGACTTGCCTTCAGCCACACCGTGAGCTGCCCTGGATCCCAACGGAGGCGTGCCCACGAGAGTCTCAGGGTCGACGACTGGAACCGACTCGGGAACAGTGCCTTCCCGGGGACGATCGCATCTGCCCCCGACCGGCCGCACGGCCCGCAACTGCATCGAGGCACCCGCCATGTCCGGCAGCGCCGCCGCCAGCACCCGGCGTCGCGAGGCGTACTTCCTCGAGTTCGCCGAGGCCGTCCGCGAGATCACCACCGTCCCGCTCATGGTCATCGGCGGCTTCCGCACCGCAGCCGGAATGGCCGAAGCGATCACGACCGGCGCCACCGACCTCGTCGGCTCGCCCGACCGCTCGCGCTCGAACCCGAACTGCCGACCGCCGTCACGCGCGACCCGAGGTCCGCGCAGTCCTCGTTCCAGCTCAAGCCACTGGGCATCAAGAAGCTCGACACCGCCGCCGAGCTGTGGTGGACGCAGCACCAGCTGCACCGCATCGGCGCGGGCAAGGACCCCGACCCGACCTACGGCACGCGCCGCGCGCTGCTCTCAGCGCTGCGCAGCAACGGCATCAACACCCTCCGCCGCCGGCGCGGCTAACCGACATGAAGGCCTACCTCGTTACCAAGTACAAGCACCCGATGCAGGCGGGCCAGGCACCGGAGCCCACCGTCGGGGCCCGGGACGTCCTCGTCGAAGTCCACGCCGCGGGCGTGAACCTCCTCGACGCGAAGATCCGCGACGGGGAGTTCAAGGTGTTCCTACCGTACAAGGCGCCGTTCATCCTCGGTCACGATGTCGCGGGCGTCGTCAGCCGCGTCGGCTCTGCAGTGACGAGCGTCAGCGTCGGCGACGAGATCTACGCGCGAGTGCGGGACGGTCGCATAGGCACCTTCGCCCAGCGCATCGCCGTGCACGAGGACGACCTGGCGATCAAGCCCGCGAGTCTCTCGATGGCCGACGCCGCCGGCGTTCCCCTGGTCGCCCTGACGGCGTGGCAGGCGCTCGTCGAGAAAGCAAACCTACAGCCCGGCCAGAAGGTGCTGATCCACGCCGGCTCCGGCGGCGTGGGCACCTACGCGATCCAGCTCGCCAAGCACCTCGGCGCGACCGTCGCCACCGCCACCGGCACCGGCAACCTCGAATGGGTCCGCGAGCTCGGCGCCGACATCGTCATCGACTACCGCACCCAGGACTTCGAAACGGTCATCCACGACTACGACGTCGTCCTTGACTCCCAAAGCGGCGACACACTCGCGAAGTCCCTACGGATCCTCAAGCCAGGCGGCATCGCTATCGGCATCGCCGGACCACCCGACCCGGACTTCGCCCGCCAGCTCGGAAAGCGTTTCCCGCTGCTGCCGGTCATGGCCCTGCTCAGCTTCAAGACGCGCCGAGCTGCACGCCGCCAGGGTGTCCGGTACTCGTTCCTCTTCATGCGCGCCAGCGGAGCCCAGCTCGACGAAATCACCAAGCTGATCGACTCAGGAGCCCTCCGTCCCATCGTCGACCGGACGTACCCGTTCGACGAAGCGCGACAAGCCCTCACCCACGTCGAAGGCGGGGGCAGCAAGGGCAAAGTCGTCATCACGATGCCCTGAAGATCGCCCGACTGGCCTCGACCCGCCTCACTCCCAACGGGCCGCTGCGCTCCTGCTGTCCTGGCGGGACACGTATCTTCGTTCGGACCTCGAGCGACCCCCTATGCGCGGGCTGCAGGGAAGGCAGCGTGGGCGCGGAGCGGACGGGATTGTGTCGGTCGCGAGCCTGGCGAGATCCGGAACTACGACGTCGAGTGCCTCGGAGACCTCATAGGTCTTGGCGCGGGACTCGGGGTGCGCCGCGGCTCCGTCTGCCCGGCCGGGCCAGCCGTCTTGGCGGGCTGGGCCGTCGACGTCGCGGCCGCTTGGCATCCCGAGCAACATCGTCCTCGCCGACGTCGCGTCTGTCCCACCAGGCCTTGCTACGGGTCGTGGGTCAAGGCGCGTGCCCGCCGCGCCCCAGCTCGTCAACCTACCCGGATGTGCGACGCGGGTGACTTCTCGTGCGACTCGAGCCGCGGCTCAAGGACGACGACCGCGGTCTTCATCGAGCGGCGCGCGGCGTATGTATCGAGGTTCTTGTTGATCTCTCGCCATCGGGCCCACAGACGCTCTCGCTCGTCGCCCTGTGCCTCCCGGCCGGTGACCTGGCGAGGACCGTCGACGAGGTCGACCGTCACGTCCGGGTGCGCTTGGAGGTTTAGCCACCAGGCCGGTTCGGCGTCGCCCCAGCCGTTCATGGCCATGGTGACGAGGTTTGGGCCGTCTTCGAAGTAGCCGACGATCACAGCGCGGGCGCAGCCCGTCCGTCGCCCGATGGTGGTAAGGCGCATGGTGCCCCAACCACCGGGCTTCGGTCGCCACAGGCCGAGTCGGCCACCGGTTAGGCGGTACAGGCGGCGATGGGTGCTCCAGAAGAGCCGGATGAACCAGCGCGGAGGGAGTCGTGCCTTCTCGGGTTTCGGGTCAGGCATGTTTCGGACCTCGGTGCTGTCGGCCTGGGTTGGCTGGTGGGAGGTGATCAGATCGCTATCGCAGCCAACAGCAGTATCGCGTTGGTGGAGGCTCGCCGCGCAGAGCCGGTAGGCGATGAACTTCTTGCGGGCAGCAGCGAGCAGCGAGCTCACCGTCACATGAGGGTCAGCGTAAGCGACGGTCACGGTGGTCGAGCCGTCGCCTCCGACGAGCGAGACCGCGGCCGGTCAGCACGCCAGCGACGAGCGTAACCCCCCTTGAAGATCCATCCCATGGTGATGGCGCGACGGGTTCTCGGTGCGATGTCCCGAACCCGCTCACGATGCTTCGGGTCGAGAACAGGCGCCGGTGGGCCAGCCGTTCCGCGATCTTGCTTCGCGAGGCACCGGGTGCGTGGCGTGATCGGGTTCGAGGTGAGCGGCAAGCCCGATCACGATCGAGTGCGACGCGGCTTCGCGGTAGGGTCAGGCTGAACCCACGAGGGACAGCGAGTCCGGCGATGGCTCGGGAGGACATGATGAAGGCGATCGTTCAGTCGCGGTACGGCTCACCCGACGTCCTGCGGCTCGAGGAGATCGCCAAGCCGGGCGTCAAGGACGATGAGGTGCTGGTCCGCGTGCGCGCAGCGGCGGTCAATACCGGCGACTGGCATCTGCTGAGAGGCGTGCCATACGTCATGCGCTTGGTGTTCGGGCTGAGGGGGCCGAGGCGCAGGACACCGGGACTCGACATCGCCGGGCAGGTTGAGGCGGTCGGGGGAAACGTCAAGCAGTTTCGTGCTGGCGATGAGGTGTTCGGCTGGTGCAAGGGCGCGTTCGCCGAATACGCGTGCACCGCCGAGAACAACCTCCTCCCCAAGCCGGCCAACCTCACGCTCGAGCAAGCCGCGGCCGTCGGCGATTCCGCGTTCACCGCCTTGGCCGCCGTTCGCGATCAAGGCAGAGTACAGCCCGGGCAGAGGGTGCTGATCAACGGCGCGTCGGGCGGCGTCGGCACGTTCGCGGTGCAGATCGCAAAGTCGTTCGGGGCGAACGTGACCGCGGTCTGCAGCACCGCGAACATCGACCTGGTCCGATCGCTGGGCGCGGATCACGTCATCGATTACACCAACGAGGCCTTCACCCAAAGCGCCGGCCGCTACGACGTGATGCTCGATCTGGTCGGGAACCGCTCGCTAGCGGACTGCAGACGGGCGCTGACTCCCCGAGGAACCTACGTCCTAGTCGGCGTGAAGGACATGGGACGCTGGTTCGGACTCGGCCGCCAATGCAAGGCGCTGCTGCTGTCCCCCGCCGTGGGCCAGCGGATGCGCGTGTTCGTGGCACGGCACACCAAAGAGGACCTCGCGGTTCTCAAGGAGCTCGTCGAGACCGGAAAGGTCGCGCCCGTCATCGACAGGCACTACTCGTTGAGTGATGTCCCCGATGCCCTCCGCTACCAGGGAGAGGGACATCCCCACGGAAAGATCGTCATCGTCGTGTAAGGCACGAAACACCCCCCCCGCCACGGCCGGTCCTCGAGGCCTGCTCCCGACGAGCTTCCACACGCGGGTCGGCCGGGTCGCGGGGCGGGCTTGGGGGGACAATGTGGTTGACATGGCGCGGGTGGAGGGCGAGATCGTCATCAACCGGCCGGTGGAGGACGTGTTCGACTTCGTCGCCGATGAGCGAAATGAACCGCGCTACAACCCGCGGATGCGTTCCGCCGAGCAGAGCTCAGAGGGGCCGATCGGTTCGGGGACTCGGTTTCGAACCGAGCTTGAGACGATGGGTCGGACGGTACCGATGATCGTCGAGTTCATTGGCTACGAGCGGCCATCACGGCTTGCTTCGGTGACGCGCTCGTCGATGATGGAGACCGAGGGCGCGTTGACGTTCGAGTCGGTTCCCGGTGGCACCCGGATGTGCTGGTCGTGGGATGTGCGGCCGCGAGGTGCGCTCAGGCTGATGGCGCCTCTCGTCGGCGTGATCGGTCGCCGGCAGGAGCAGCGCATTTGGGGCAACCTCAAGCGACTCCTTGAAGCGGAGGTCGATCGATCGTGAGCGAGCGCGTCCTCGTTGCGTACGGCAGCAAGTACGGATCGACGGCGGAGATCGCGCAGGCGATCGGCACGACGCTGCGAGTGGCTGGGCTGGAGGTGGACGTCAAGCGGGCGCACGAGGTTCGCTCGCTCGAGCCCTACCGGGCGGTGGTGCTAGGCAGCGCCGTCATGGCGCGCTGGCGCCGCGACGCGATACGGCTGCTTCGCCGACGGTCAGAGCTCGGGGAGCGCGAGGTGTGGCTGTTCTCAAGCGGCCCGGTCGGCGAGGACAAGGACGACCCCGATGAGCAGCGTGATCGGTGGACCAAGCCCAAGCGGGTCGAGCAGTTGGCGCCAGAAATCAAGGCTAAGGGGCACGTGGTGTTCGGGGGTCGGATCTCCGACGACGCCGGCTTTCTCCGCAAGCGGATGGCCAAGAACATTCCGCCCGAGCTGCGCGACCGGCGCGACTGGGGCGCGATCGAGGCCTGGGCACAGAAGATCGCTGAGTCGCTGCGCGAGCTAACGCCTGGATCCGGGACGGGACGCGATGGCTGAGGTGAGGATCGCCACCCCGCGGGGCGAGCTGCCCGCGTATCTCACCACGCCGAGCGGCGGCGGGCCGTGGCCGGGCGTCGTCGTGATCCACGACGCGGCGGGAATGAGTGACGATCTCAAGCGCCAGGCGGACTGGCTGGCCAGCGAGGGGTATCTGGCGGTCGCGCCCGACCTATTTCATTGGGGCGGGACGATCCGCTGTCTGGTGGCCACCATCGGTGATCTGCGAGCGCGGCGGGGAAGGTCATTCGACGACCTCGAGGCCGTCCGCTCCTGGCTGGCCGACCGCAAGGAGTGCACCGGCAAGATCGGCGTGATCGGGTTCTGCATGGGCGGCGGGTTCGCGCTGCTGCTCGCCCCCGGCCACGGCTTTCACGCCTCAAGCGTCAACTACGGCGGCGCGCCCCCGAAGGACGCGGAGAGCCTGTTGGCTTCAGCTTGTCCGATCGTCGGCAGCTACGGCGCGCGGGACCGAACCCAGCGCGGCGCGGCAGCCCGGCTCGAGCGAGCGCTGGGCGCGAATCGCGTCGAGCACGACGTCAAGGAGTACCCCGACGCCGGCCACTCGTTCCTCAACGACCACCACAACACCCTGTTCCGGATGCTGAAGGTCGTCGGAATCGCCTACGACGAGCCCTCAGCCGTGGACGCACGCCGCCGGATCGTCTCGTTCTTCGACGCCCACCTGAAATCTCAGGAGGCGAGCGAGACAGGAGCGAGGGCGTGAGGCGCCTGGGGAAGACGCCGCCGTTTCGTGGGCCGCACGGCGAGGTCGCTCCCGGCAGCATCGCCGAGGTGGCGTATCGCCGACTCGGGGGGCTCGATCAATGGGTGATGATTCGTGGCGAGAGCGTCGCCAACCCAGCGTTGATCCTGCTGTACGGCGGGCCGGGCTGGAGCGAGACGCGGTTCTTCCGGTACTTCAACGCGCCGCTCGAGAAGATCTTCACCGCCGTCTATTGGGATCAGCGCGGAGCCGGGAAGTCGTTTGACCGCAGTATCGCTCGACCGTCGATGACGGTCGAGCAGTTCATCTCCGATCTCGACGAGCTCGTCGACGGCGTCTGTCAGCGCCTCGGCAGGACCAAGGTGGCGATCTTCGGGCACTCCTGGGGTTCCGCGCTCGGGGTGCTGTACGCCGCGCGGTTCCCCGAGAAGGTCGAGGCGTACGTGGGCTGCGCGCAGATCGGCGACTGGGCGGCGGCCGAGGCGGGCTCGTACGATTGGGCGCTCGCCGAAGCCCAACGCATCGGCAACCGCAAGGCAGTGCGGAAACTGCGGGCGATCGGCCCGCCGCCGTACCCCGCCGCGGCCGTGTTCACGGAGCGCACATTGGTGTCGCGCTTCGAAGGCCAAATGCGCCCTCGGGCGCTCTGGAAGGTGGCACGAGCCGTGCTCGGCGGGCAGGAGTCATCGATCTTCGAGCTGCCCAGCACTCTGCGTGGCTTCCGGTGGACGATGGATGCGATGTGGGCGGACATCTCGGGCCTGAACCTGATCGAGCAGGTGCCGGCGTTGCAGATGCCCGTGTTCTTCTTCCTCGGGCGCAACGATCACTGGATTCCGCCCGAGACCAGCGTGGCTTACATCGAAGCACTGACCGCGCCCTCGAAGAGACTCGTCTGGTTCGAGCACTCCAGCCACGAGATGTTTGTTGACGAGCCAGACAAGTTCAACGCCGCGATGGCGGAGCTGGTTCGGCCAGCGCTGCGATCGGATGTCGGATGAGTCGACACCCCGAACGTAACCGGCGAGCAGGCCCATCGGGCCGCAAACATCTCCGGGAAGCGGTAGTCGCACCCAGGCGCGCCCGATCACTAGTAGCGGGAACCCGCATTCATGTGCGCCCGCGGGCATCACGACGGCGTCGCCGCCTCACCTCGTTTTCAGTGAGAAGCTGGCTAGGCGTTGCGCTGTTGGCGCGCGTGGTGGATTGTCCTTGACGGCTTCGGGCTGACTCTCCCTCGTTTGGTCGCCGTGTGGCTGACCTTCGCGCATGGTGTCGCCCGTTGCCGTCAAGGACGTCCTGGCGTGACTTGATAGGAGCTTGGCAGAGCCCCGACTGAATAGTGTCCGCCGGGAGTCCGCTTCATCGGGTCATTCGACGAAGGGACGGACATGATGGTGACGATCGGGGTCGATCCGCACAAGCAGACGCACACGGGGGTCGCGGTCGACCCGCTCGGGGTGCAGGTCGCGCAGCGGACGGTCGCTGCCCGGCGTGAGGGGTTCGGTCAGCTGTTGGAGTGGGGTCGCAAGCTGGACGGCGAGCGGGTGTGGGTGATCGAGGACGTCCGGCACGTATCCGGCGGGTTGGAGCGGTTCTTGATCGATCGCGGCGAGACGGTCGTCAGGCTCCCGCCGAGGTTGATGGCTGACGCCCGACAGGGGGTGCGTGAGCGCGGCAAGTCCGATCCGATCGACGCGCTCGCGATCGCACGCGCCGCGCTGCGGGAGGGAGTCGAGACGCTGCCGACGGCCAGGCTTGCCGGCACCGAGCTCGAGCTCCGGCTGCTCGCGTTGCATCGCGAGCGGCTCGTCGACACGAGGACGCGGTTGATCAACGAGCTGCGCTGGCAGCTGCACGACCTCTGGCCCGAGTGGGAGATCCCCAAGCGCGTGCTGATCCACCCGGCCTGGCAGACCAAGATCGCCCGGCGTCTATGGCGCGCCGCGGCCACCGTCCAGGTGCAGATCGCGCGCGACATGATCGCCCGGGTTCGGGAGCTGACCCGGACGATCACCGAGCTCTACGAGCAACTCGCCGGCCTCGTCAAACAGGTCGCGCCGCAGCTGCTTGCAGAGAAGGGCCTGGGCGTGCTGATCGCCGCGAAGCTGATCGGTGAGATCGCCGGCATCGACCGCTTCACCAGCGATGCGCAACTCGCGCGGATCTCCGGATGCGCGCCGATCCCGGTCTCATCCGGACGGACCGACCGTCACCGCCTCGACCCGGGCGGGAACCGTCAACTCAACCACGCCTTCCACATGCTCGCGCTCACCAAGATCCTCCACGACCCGCGGACCGCGGTCTACCTCGCCAAACAACGCCGCAACGGGAAGAGCAACCGAGAAGCGATCCGCAGCCTCAAACGCCACCTCGTCCGCCGCGTCTACCACCTCCTGCGCGACCCCAACACCGTCCCGATCACCATCTGCTTGACATAGGAGCCATGCGCGGACGGCGCATGCGGTCCGGTGGGCCTACACGGCCGAACTCGAGGTAGCCGGTGCTAGCCAGACGCTACGCCGCCGCAGGCACCAAAGCAGCCACCACGCCGCTGGCGGTCGCGCTGCTGGTTGCGGACAAAGGGAGCCACGCCATCGCCTGACGCCGGCGTGGCTGCTCTCCCAGGCCGGCGGTAGCGCCGAGCCCGCCAAGGCTACGGATGCGAAATGTCGCCAAAGCAGAAGCCGGCCGCAAGCCAGCGCAGCGACGGATGCGATCGTGAGCTCGGATTCCCGCCGCCGCGCAAATCCAGCCACGCGGCTGGGGCGGCAGCGCTGTTGGATAACGCCTGTAGTGGTCGTGCCGAAGGCGTGGCTCCTCTCAATGACGAGCGGTAGTGCCGCGCCGGCCGCCGGCGTCGCTGCTTCGCCCAGGCGGACCAGGCGCATGCAACGGTCGAGAGCGCGCTCATGCAGCTCGTCCGCAGCGAAACCAAATGGTTGCGCTTCTGCTCCGATCCGGTGAAAGCAGCAACGTCGCGAGGCTGTGCTCAGCGGACGCGAGCGATCGGCTGATCGCTCAGGATGCACCCGCACTCGCCCATCCTCCCGAGCGCATCTTTGCGGTTGCCCTTCCGGCTTCGCGGTGATGAACGAGTAGCGACGGAAGGTCGTGCTCCGCCCGTGGCAGCACGGAGTCGGAACGCGCCGTGAGGTCGCGTTACTCCGTCGGCAGCGGGCAAACGGGGCCCCACGGGCGCCCCGCCGACGCGCTCTATCCGGTCACGGCATCCGGTTTCACTCGGCTTCTCTGTGATCCGACAACGGTTCGTTCTCGTGCGACGGACAGCTCGACCCGACGGGTGCGCGACGGCGGTCGGCCTCGCCGTCGGCGTGTTCGCGTCTGTCTCGACCGCAGCGGCTGCGGCACCGCAATGGATCTACGTGGTGTTCAAGGGGAGTGGCTCGGGCTTCGCGAGCAATGTCACCGCGGGCGGAGGCAGGTTAGACCTGACGGCGCAATGGACCATCGTGTGGCGTATACCCGAAGCGTTCGGGTCGGAGTGCGTGGGCGGTGGCTGCGGCAGGCCGTGGAAACAGGACGCAACGGGTACAGGTTCGATCACCGGCAGTCGGTCTCCAGAGGAGAACTGCAGCGGCTCGCTCCATAGCAATTCGGATTTCCTGGCCAATCGCCTGACCGGAGATCAGATCCAGTTCATCGCGAAGAGCCCAATGGAGTACGGAGGCGAGCTGCAGACCGCGGGATCCTGCCCAGCGTCCGGCGGGTACTTGCTCGAGGGCACGGGGCTCGCTCGCACCCGTCCGGAATCGTTGACGTTCATCCGATCGACGTTCGGCGTGCCGCTGGTAACCCGTGTCGGCGGAGGGCCGGGCCCGGCTCCCTCGTTCAATCCCCAGTCGGTGTCGTGGTCGGGGACGATGACGATCATCAACGGGACCTGCGGTGATGTCTGCAGCGCCCCCGGCCCGAGCACACCCGAGGCGGTGCGCGACTTCGCTCGCCGCGCGTGGAGGAGCGTGATCCCCGAGTACATGCTGATCTTCGCGTTCGACAGCATCGAGTTCTCTTTGCTCGACTCGACACCGCTCTTCTTCAGCCTGCTGCACGTCCCCACCAGCGGGTTCGACGCCCTTTCCCAGGCCTTGCAGGCGTACATCGACGGCTCGAACCTGTTCTACAAGCTGTACTTCCTGCCGATCGTGAACGAGACCTTCACGACGATGATCAACACGCTCACCGCGCTGGAAAAGGCATTCAACGATCCCCCGCTTCCCGGCTACCGCAGGCCGGCGCCCGTGGCGAGCTTGGGCGCCGCGCCGCGCTTTCCGCCGTGCAACGTTGCCCCCCGGGGAGCGACACCCTTCTGCCGCCGCCTGGTGGCGAGCGCGACGGACTGGCTGACTGCGCTGCACGGTACAGAGAGCCTCATCAATGCGCTCGCCATCGACGTCGGCCGGGAGAGCGGCGCTGACAATGCGGGCAACCGACAGGCAGCGCGGCGGCTCGGATCGGCGGAGCTGCGGCTGCTCCCGCGGATACGCGCCTCGCTGACCCGGCAGCGCGCAGCCGGGCGGCAGCTCGCGAACACTCTGCGCTCGATCAGATTTGATCCGCGCCTGGACGCCACCCAAGTAAGCGCCGCGCTGCCACAAGTACTCGCCGACCTGGCGAAGCGCGGAGTGTCAGCCAGCGACATCATGAGCATCCTCAGCGGCCGCTCGATACTCCCGCGCGCGCTCGACCTCGAGAACCTCCTCGCCGCCAGCTGGGGTTGACCCGAACCCCACGACGCGCGCTAAGCGCCGCACCCGGCCGGGACTTCTCTCCCGAACGTAGCCCAGTTCGGGAGCCGCATCCGGTCTCCGCCCGACTCTTCCGCTTCGAACGAACGGGCTCGGCCCGGCCCGCCGTACCGCCAACACCCGGGATCATCGCTCTTGTCCCACTGTGTCGCGGTCTCCTAGTCGACGACGCGTCCCACGAAGCAGGCGTCTCCTATGCACCGACCGAGGAAGGCGGGTGGACCAGTGGCGCTTTGCGATCCGACAGCCGGCCTAGGCAGCTTAGGGCGGAACTCTGTGCCGGTCCGGACGAGCTGCATGAGCGCGCTCTCGACCGTTGCAGCCGCCTGGTCCGCCAGCCAAAGCAGCGAAGCCGGGGTCGGGCGCGACGCTACCGGTCTGCCAGAGAAGGAGCCACCATTTCGATGTGGCCAGCGCGGACGGCGGCTGCTGCAGTCGGACAAACTCAGCCATAAGACCCGCGAGCGCGCCGGCCGTGTCTCCGCGGGCGTTCTGGGAGGATATGTCGGATATGGAGATCGTCGACCTGTCGGTACCGATCGTCCCGAGCCCGCCGGAGACCCAGGATCTTCTCCGCACCGAGATCGAATTCTCAGACCACGTCGCCGGCGCGAAGCTGATCAGTGACATGTTCGCTGTCGGGCCGGAGCTGCTGCGTGACGGCGAGGGTTGGGCTGTTGAGACGTTCACGCGCCTGGGCACCCATAACTCCACCCACGTCGATGCTCCCTACCACTACAACTCCACGATCCGGGGCGAGCCCGCGCAGACGATCGACCAGCTTCCGCTCGAGTGGTTCTTCGCACCGGGCGTCGTGCTCGACTTCCACGATCGCGGCGACGGCCAAGCGGTCGAGGTCGGCGATCTGGAGGTAGCGCTCGGCGCCGTCGGGCACCGACTCGTGGACCGCGACATCGTCCTGATCCGGACCGGACGTGACGCGTTCATCGAGGAGCCGGACTACATGGGCCGGGGGCCGGGCGTCACGGCCGACGCGACGCGGTGGCTGTACGAGCGCGGTGTCCGGGTGATGGGCATCGATGCTTGGGGCTGGGATCGACCGCTGTGGATGCAGGCCGAGGAGGCTCGTGCCAGCGGCCGAACCGGCGTCTTCTGGGCCGCCCATCAGGTCGATCTCGCCTACTGCCAGATCGAGCGCCTCGCGAACCTCGGCCAGCTTCCCGCCACCGGCTTCACGGTCGCCTGCTTTCCATTGCGCCTGGTCAGGGCCAGTGCTGCGCCCGCGCGGGTGGTAGCAATCGTCGACTCCTAGCCCTCCGACTGCCACCAGCCTCACACCGAACGCCTCGCTGTCCAACGTCACCACCGCGGCGACGGGGGGGAGCTCGGCAGAGATGACTATCGGCCACGCGCTCGCCGGCCGCCAGCACCGGCGGACGC
>CAVYQU010000017.1:0-255416 GCA_963770805.1 uncultured Solirubrobacterales bacterium
ACCCTTTCGCAAAAGAGGCGAAAGGATGGGGCACGCATTATAAAAGGGCGCCCCTTTCGAAGTAGGTTATGGTTGCTGTGGGAAGCAGTAAACCAAACCTTACGAAAGGAACACCCGATGGATAGCATCAAGTATATCGGCCTCGATGTCCACCAGAGCACCATCTCGGTAGCGGTGCTCGACGCTGACGGCAAGCTGGCAATGCAGTCGGTGATCGCCACCCACGCCGCTACGATTCTCGACTTTCTTCACGGCTTGCGCGGGACCTTGCATGTGACCTTCGAAGAGGGCACTCATTCCGCCTGGTTATACGATCTGCTGGTGCGGCGCGTAACCAAGCTGGTGGTGTGCAATCCGCGCAAGAACGCACTGCTGAAGGTAGGCAACAAGAGCGACACCGTGGATGCTCGCAAGCTGGCCGAACTGCTGCGCGCCGGACTGTTGTCGCCGGTCTATCACGGGCAGAACAGCACGGCTGCGGTGAAGCATCTGGGACGTAGTTACGCGGCGCTGACCGAGGACACCACCCGCATTATGGGCCGGTTGAAAGCGCTCTACCGCAGCCAGGCCATTGCCTGTGCCGGCCAGAAGCCCTACGGAGCACGGCATCGAGAAGAATGGTTAGCGCAGTTAAGCGACAGCGGGTTGCAGCGCCGCGCCCGGCGACTCTACCAGGAACTGGATTTACTCCAGCAGTTGCGCCGCGAAGCCCGCCACGATCTGATTCTGGAGTGTCGCAAGCATAACGAGACCAAGTTGCTGCGCACGATTCCGTGGCTCGGTCCGATACGCGCCGCCCTGCTCATCGGGCGAGTGCAGACGCCGCACCGCTTCCGTAGCAAGCGGCAGTTTTGGGCCTACTGCGGGCTGGCGTTGGAGACGCGCAGCAGCGCCGACTATCAGATGGTAAACGGCCAACTGGAGCGCAGAAAAAAACCGGTGTTCATCCGCGGGCTGAACCTGAACCACAACCATGACTTGAAGAACCTATTTAAGAGCGCGGCCACCGGTGCCAGTGGCAGCCAGGGCCCCTTTCGCCCGTTCTACGAAAACCTTCTGATAAAGGGGATGAAGCCCGAACTGGCGAGGCTGACTCTGGCGCGCAAGATCGCCGCCATCACGTTGCATGTCTGGAAGAAAGGAGAACCGTTCGACGCGGAATATCTGAAGCCACAAGCCGCTTGAGCGCGCAGGTCCGAAAGACTAGCTCGGAGTCACTTCCGCGACTGTCGATGGGTTCTGAGCGCTCGGGTTCGAGGGTAAGTATCCTGGCCGGGTTAGGCTGCGTGCGCCGCTGGCGCCAAGTCTCACGGGGCACCATATGCTCCCTCGGACAACCCAACAAAGCCATAGTGCCGCGCCGCGGCGCGAGTCTCAGATAGAACCATGGTTGGCCAATGGCCACCGTCAGGCTTGTGCAGCCTTCAGAACCCGGAGTGATGTCGTAGCGCGGGCATGAAAACGACCAGAGAACTGCGGACTTCTGCCGCCAAGGATGACGAGAGGGGCTGGATGTCAGAGAAACGATCTCTTCTCCAGCGAAGGGATCAGTGTTTTCTCTTGACATCCCCTTTTATAGAACCCGGCTCGGCGGTTGCCAGTCGAGACATGGTTAATTGAGTTTGTAGCACAATCGCGGATGAGAGCTCAGAGCCAAGGAATCCCAAGTGTGTAATCCTCTTGCTGTGCATCGCGTCTCCTGAACTGACCGGAATTCGTTTCTCATTGTGTCTCAAGCAAGATGGCTGGTCCATAAGGTCGCTCGCGATAGATAGACCATCCGCTGGGCTACTTATTATGTACGTACAATCCCCGTCTGCTTAATGATTAGCTCGCAAAGATCGTTAGCTGCCGAGGCGTAGTCTCGCTTGGTGTTTTGTAACCGGCCTATTTCTAGGCTCAGATCACTCGAAAACGTGTGTTGTGCTACGCAGAGTTACCCCCGGTGAAGCGAAGAGGCAGCACCGGTATTCCCACTTCGTGTGCACCCTCAATCTCCTCAGGAGTCTTCCCGTCGGTGACCCGCCAATCGCGATGACAACGTCAGGGATACGGCCGATAGACTCAAGAAAGATCAAGCGCGGTCCCCGCTTGCTTCGCAACGAACCAAGAATCACAACAGGATTTGGCGGGGCTTTGCCGGAGTTTTTCTGCAATACTGAAGCATTTGCGAACTCACTTAGTACCTGATCATCCACCGAGAGCTTGTTTCGTTCGGCTTCCAAATCGTGCTGCGAAACTGTCGAGGAGTCGGCTCCTGCCGAAGGCAACGCGAAAGCCATTCTGGACCATGGTGGTGCGCTAGGTTGCCCACGAACCTCAAGTTCGTATCGGCTTGCTTCTTGGACAGTCCTCTGTTAGACCCGACGACCGCAAAGGAAGGATCATCACCGACGGAACGAATTGCCGGTGTCCTCCTACAGGCTTCGGAAATTCGAGCGATCACCGACGATACATTTCAATCGGTCCCCTCTAGCAACTTACCTGCAGGAGTATTTTTCGCGATCTGGTCGACGGAGCCTGCCTACATCTTCCGATCTGGATACATCGATCGACTGAAGAAGTCCGTATATAACTGGCAGATCAGACCTTCCGAAACCTGAGTGACATAGGGGCAACACTTGCTTCCCCGCCATGACGCCATATCCAGCTTCGATGTTGATCCAGGGACGAGTGCTCGAGAGGCGCGAAAAGAGAACTAGGACTATCCCGGCCTGAGCGAGAGCCGTCTGTATTTCGTTTAACCAATTGGTGCCTAAAGGGATATCTTCCGCAGATATATTTCGACTTGGTTACCAAAACAGGCCAAAAGCTCGCCCTTTATAGCTACAGCAACCTGCGCTTCTTCGTGAATGTGTGAGACAAACAGGCGCACCGGCTCTTCTCCTCGTACGACTTGAAGCTAGGCTTGAAATCACGGGATGTTCTGTACACCTATTCATGACCGTTGAAGCATTTTTCCGCTGCAGAAGCTCAAGTTGTCAATTCAGAGCCGGAGGCGGATGGCCACCCTTCGTGGCGTTCCGTGCTGTACTCAATCTGGGGGTATCCATCCTTCTCGTCCGGCTCGAGATAGGGTTGGCACGGGACCCTGTAATGCACGTCACACCGTAATCACCGGGATGAAGGATGACAGTTGTTGAAGTTCGGGTTGTTGGCAAGTAATTCTGACGATGCGGCGCGCGCCACCCAGGTACACCAGCTTACATTTGTTCTGACCTAGGCCGGTCTTGGCGCCGTTAATGCCTTCCCGGTAGCGCAGCTTCATCATCAGCAGAGGCGCGCTGAGGAAGAAAGTGACAGTATTCGGCAGGATGATGGGCAGCGACGAGATCATGAAGCCGTAGCCTACCCACAGCACCAGCCCCCAGGTTGAGACTGATCAGCATGAGCAGCGAGAGATCGCGGACGAACTTGCTGGTGGGTGGCCGACCCTTTCGGTTTGAGACTACGCATCGTCTTACCAGTGGGGTGCCCTACCCTTGTCGCCCACTTTTGGCGACAGGGTGGGCACAACCTTCACCGGGGAACAATTCTACCCTCTGCTTCTCAGGATCGCTGCCATGACGCGGGGGCTGCGCTTTCCATGCATCACAGCCACCACCCACAGGGGCTTTTCGTCCGGTGCATAGGCAATCAGATATTCACGTACCCGGATGAAGCGCAAAGGCCGCGAAGTCAGGTCCGGGCGTTTGTGGCCCTGACGGGGAAACTGAATCAGGGCGCGAATGGTGGACAGGATTTCCGCAATCACCCGGTCGGCGGCGTCGAGATTATCGGCGCGATTGAATTCCCAAATCTCGTCGAGGTCAGCACGGGCTTCCGGGTGGAAGTCGTATGCGGTCATGAACTGGGTTGTCGCGAGCGACGGGCAGCGGCGCTCTTCTCGCGGAAGTAAGCTTCAACCTCGTCGCCCGGAATGGGCTTCACCCTGCCGCTTTTCAGGTCGTCATAACGGCTATTGAGCATTTCGCGCGTCTGGGCGAGCTCGTCGAAGTATCCTTCCACGACATCCTGCACCAGTTCGTCGGCGGTTCCACGCCCGCCCTCCGCGGCGAGGTCCTTGAGCTTCTTTTCCGTCTCAGGGGTGAAGTGCACTTCCATGCCTCTTAAAGATACGGGAAAAGTGGCACTGAGACAACGGACCTTGGCGGGCATTGGATGGTCTCGGGCGGGTGACCAGGCGACCATCGCGAGGGTGCCCCAAGCAATGGGAAGAGCGGCGGATTGTGGCTGAATATTATCAATTGGTGAACAGTCAACAGCCAAATAGTCAGCGCCAGATGGCCGGTCTTGGCAGCCTTAACGCTCTTCCCGGTAGCGCAGCTTCATCATCAGCAGAGGCGCGCTGAAGAAGAATGTGACAGTATTCGGCAAGATGATGGGTAGCGAGTGGATCATGAATCCGTAGCTCACCCACGGCACCAGCCCGACGTCGTGGCTGATCAGCATGAGCAGCGAGAGATCGCGGACGGACTTGCTGCGGAAGGAGTGCAAGCCCTGAGGGAGATACGCCAGCGTGCACAGCGTGCCCGCGGCAAAGCCGGTAGCGACAGGAGAAACATGCCCCGGCGTACCAACATGGCGGTTGCGCGACAGATGAACGGGACGACAGATCAAAAGCAGGTCCCTCGATTCGGGCTCCCACCCCCAACAGGCGCAAAACCGGCGCCTGTCGGGGGCCCCGGTGAAGCCCTCGGTCGGGATGACAGCGCTGCCGGGAATAGGGGTCCTTCGACTCCGGCGGCAAAACCAGCCGCCTCCGCTCAGGATGACAGCGCTGGGGGAGGACGCCTCCGCTCGGGATGACAGGGGAAAGGGGAGCCGTGGACGTGGCGCTCGACCACCCCAGCAAGCGCAACCACGGCGCTCGCTGGGGACCCCGGGCACGCCGCTCTACCGGAATGCCTGTGCTCGGGATGACAAAGCAAGAGCAGGTCCCTCCGCTCGGGCTCAAGCCCCCGGTCGGGATGACAGCGCTGCCAGGAATAGGGGTCCTTCGGCTCCGGCGGCTGGAGCAGCCGCCTCCGCTCAGGATGACAGAGTGGAAATGCGACCGGTTAGCGCAGCGTGCCCACCCGGGCAAACGGCCAGTAGCCGAAGACGGCTTTGCCGTAGATGAAGTCTTCATCCACCGGGCCGAAGTCGCGGCTGTCGTTGGAGAGGTTGCGATGGTCGCCGAGCACAAAGTAGCAGTGCGGCGGTACCACGGACTCGGGATACGAGCGCACATCCTCGTATTGCTCGGGTACGTAGGGCTCGCTCAGGCGATGTCCGTTGACGTAGACCACGCCAGCCTCGATGCGGACCCGATCTCCGGCGAGGGCGATGACGCGCTTGATGTAGCTCTTGGCGGGATCGCGCGGATAACGGAAGACGATGACGTCGCCGCGCTCGATCGGCTCCAGCTTGTAGACGAACTTGTTGATGAAGACGCGCTCCTGGTCCTGGAGCGTCGGCATCATGCTGGTGCCTTCGACCTTCACCGGCTGATAGAGAAAGATGATGAAGAACGCGGAAACCGCGAGCGAGATGAGTACGTCACGCAGCCACCCAGACAGCAGGGTGCTGGCGCGCCGCGGGTGCGCGGGGAAAGCGGACGAGTCGTGGTCGGAAGCCGGATCCATGGCAATAGTTAGACGGACTGCTTACCAGTATAGTGACCGGGGACGGAACAGGGAAACGTCCAGATTTTGGGTATTTCGCCGGCTCCACTAGAATGGCTACCAGAGTTTGCGAGGATCCCATGACGAATAAGCCTGCCCTGGTTGCGCTGATCGCTTTGGCTGCTGTAGTTTCCTTCGCGCAGGGAGACCACGTCCCTGCGTACAACGACCATCCGCCGGGTGCCGGAGAGACGTTGCCAATTCTGCCCAAAGACCAGTTGTGGGGCGAGGCCTTCAAGTATCCGTACCAGGTGCAGTCGTATGAGCTGGCGGCCAAGATACCCAATGTTCTGTATCAGATGCCGTGCTACTGCTATTGTGAACGTATCGGCCACACCAGTCTGCATACCTGTTTTGAGAGCACCCATGGGGCACATTGCGGTATCTGCATGAAAGAGTTGTTCTACGCCTATGAGCAGACGAAGCTGAAGAAGACTCCAGCGCAGATTCGCGCCGGCATTATCAAGGGCGAATGGAAGTCGATCGATCTGGAGTCGATGGGCAAGAGCGACTGAGTCCTGATTATCTTTAAACTCTTTCCGGGCTGCTTCGGGGGTGGGTTGACGCCGCCTCAAGTTGGGGGTATAACTGAGCAACAACCAACCAAGGGGTGAGATTGGGTTTTCCACAGCCTGAGGCAGGGCTGGGTCAGAACCAACCCAAAGGAAATCAGCGGATGAAGAAAAAAGCCGCACGAAGCTAGTGAACCCTCTCGGTGGTCGTCGCGGGCTGCGGTTACGGCGCCGCGCCCGAGGCGCAGGATCGCTTCCGCCATGAGTCGGCGGCGATCGCCGAGGCCTTCCGCCGCGCGGGCGCGGCCGCGGTGGCTCCCCGCTACGCGGTTGGTCCAGCCCGGGTCCAACTCCAGAACCGCAACCCTGAGGCGTGGAAAACGTTTGTCGCGCAACTCGCCGAGCACAATTCCGAGGGCGCGGCGCTGACGATGCTGGGCGTTCAGAGCCGTCGTCCCTCGCTCTACGCAATGGGCGACGAGCTCGGAGCCATGCGGGTCCCCACCTTGGTCCTCGCCGGAGACGAGGACGACGGCTGCCTCGAGGCAAGCCTGATGCTCAAGCGGACGATCCCAACCTCCGGGCTCTCGGTCCTGCCCCGCACCGGTCACACGATGAACCTCGAAGACCCGGCGATCTTCAACCGGACGGTCGAGGAGTTCCTCTCGGCCGTGGCGGCGGGAGACTGGAGCGAGCGCGACCCCCGCTCCCAAACGGCGTCGATCACGGGCATGGACGACTAGCGGCCAGAGGCCAGCCTCTGCACCACCTCGGGCCGCAGCGGGAGCGTGGACAGCGACCAGGCCGCCGGTCCGATGGCATCGGCCACCGCCCCCGTGATCGTCGCCGCCGTGGCGATGATGCCCCCCTCTCCGGCCCCCTTGGCCCCCGCGATCGGATCCTCTTCGGAGGTCTCGCCGTACTCGAGCAGGAGCACATCGATGTCGGGGACCTCGGTCGCCGTCGGCAGCATGTAGTCCATGAGCGTGCTGGCCAGCGGCTGGCCCTCCGGCGTGTAGGCGAAGTCCTCGAGGAGCGCGCCTCCCATTCCCTGGGCCGCCGCGCCCCTCACCTGCCCCTCCAGGGTCAGCGGATTGATCGCCCGCCCGACCTCGTAGGCGATTGCGTAGCGCAGGAGCTCGACGCCGCCGGACACCGGGTCAACCCTGACCTGCCCGACATTGGCCCCGCTCAGGACGTGCGAGCCGCCCCCCGGCTCGTAGCGGAACCGGGCCTCACGGACGAGCTCGCGGATCGGAATGGATTCGCCACCCCGCTCGGCGGCTCCTTCGATGAACTCGATCTGGTCGGCCTCGGCCCCGAGCCGGCTCGCCGCCACGGCGCGGGCTTGGCTGAGCAGCTCACGCACGGCACCCGAGATGGCGTAGCCTCCCCACACCGTGGCCCGGCTCGAAAACGCGCCCTGGCCCTCGGGTACGACGGCGGTGTCCTGATAGGAGACGCGGACCCGTTCGATGGCGACGCCGAGCACTTCGGCGGCGATCTGCGAGAGAACCGTCTCGACCCCCTGGCCGACCGACGCGATGCCGACGTGCGCGGTGAACGTCCCGTCCTCCTCGGCCACCACGCGCGCCTGCTCGAAGATGCCGGGGTTCCCCATTTCCACGAACATCGTGGCCGCCAGACCCACCCGCTCGCCGCCCTGCCGGCGCCGCTCGGTGTCGCGGCGCAGCGCCGGGTAGTCGACATGCTGGAGCAGCGAGTCGAAGACACGTGGGAAATCGCCCTCGTCGTAGTGGACCGGCTTGCCCGTGTCGACGTCGGGCAGCCCGGTGTCGTAGGGCATCTCGTCCCGGCTCACGAGGTTTTGCCGCCGCAGCTCGACGGGGTCCATCTTCAGCTCGCGGGCGACCATGTCGACCATCCGCTCACGCACGAAGGTCGGCTCGTACTGACCCGGACCGCGGTAGGTCCCGGCCGGGGTCTTGTTGCTGAGCACCGACAGGGCCTCGGCCTCATAGGCTCTCCAACGGTAGGGTCCGGGAGTGTGGTTCAGGATCAGTTTGGGCAGGAGCACGCTGCCGTGGGTCCGGGCGTAGGCGCCCTGGTTGAAGCAGGCGCGGGCGCGGAAGGCCAGCAGCGTCCCGTCCTCCGCGGCGGCGTATTCGATGTCCCACCGCTGCTCGCGAGAGTGATTCAGCGCGATCAGGTTCTCGCGCCGGTCCTCGACCCATTTGACTGGACGTCCAAGCTTGATCGCCGCCCACGGGATCAGGTAATCCTCGGGGTAGAACTCGCCCCGGGCCCCGAATCCGCCGCCGACGTCACCCTCGATGCAGCGGATCGACTCGGGCTCGACGGCCAGGAGGGTGGCCAGGATGCGCCGATTGAAGTGCTTGACCTTGGCGGCGCCCCAGACGGTTAGCTCCGAGCTCGCGCCGTCATACTCGGCGAGCAGGCACCGCGGTTCGAGCGGCACCGCTCCGTGGCGCTGGACGCTGAACTGCCGGCGCAGAACCACCGCGGCCTCGTCGAACAGCTGATCGATCCCGTCGCCGTGGCTGATCGCGACCCGGTCGATGACGTTGCCGCCGAGCTCGGCGTGGATCGCCGTGCGGTTCTCCGACGCAGCCTCGAGCGGGTCGAGCACGACCTCCAGCGGGTCGATGTCGACGACGACATCCTCGGCCGCATCCTCAGCCACGTAGGGATCGGAGGCGAGCACGATCGCGATCGGATCGCCAACGTACCTCACCGTGCCCCGGGCCAGCGGCGGCTGGAGCACCCGGTTGGCGTTCTCGGTGGCGAACAGACGAATCGGGATCCGCACGTCGGGAAGATCGTCGGCCGTGAGGACCGCCGCGACGCCGGGACAGGCGGCGGCGGCCGACGTGTCGATGGCCCGAATCCGCCCGTGGGCCACCTGGCTGCGGATGATCCGGGCGTGCAGCTGGCCGGGGAGGTCGAAGTCGGCGCCGTAGCGACCGCCGCCGGTCAGCAGCCTGAGGTCCTCGACGCGAGGGATCGACCGACCGACGTAGGCGTGAGTAGTGGCTGCCATGTTCAGGCCCTGGGCGGATCGTATGCCGGGGTGCTCGGGCGCGTCATCGGGGGAATCCCTCCGCGGAGCAGGGTTTTCGGCCACTCATAGGACCGTCCCGGCGACCGAGAGCCCGTAGACGTCGGAGCGCCGGTCCTCGAACGGGTTGATCAGCGCGCCCCGGTCGTGGGCCTGCGCCACCGCATCGAGGTCGATGGTCACGAGCGCCAGCTCAGGCTCGTCCCCGGTCAGCGGACCGAGCGACACAGCTCCATACGGGTCGCACACGATCGAGGAGCCGAGGAAGTCGAGGCCGTGGGCGGCTCCGGCCTGAGAGGCGCAGGCGATGTGCACCTGATCCAGGTTGGCCTGGAGCACCGCGCCCCGGGCCTGCGGGCAGTAGCCCTCGGGGTCGCATCGCTGCTGGTCAAACCCGGGAAGCCAGGCCGTGGGTACGCAGACCAGCTCGGCCCCCTGAAGCGCAAGGATCCGCACGGTCTCGACGAAACGCAGGTCGTAGCATACGCACAGGCCGATCACCCCGACGTCGGTGTGAGCGACTGGGAGCCCAAGGTCGCCTGGGGTGAAGACCTCCTTCTCGCCCGCGAAGCGGTGCAGCTTGCGGTAGTGGAGCGCGATCCCGCCGGGACCGATCAGTACCGCGGTGTTGTAGAGCCGCTCGCCGTCGCGCTCGCAGAACCCGGCGGCCAGGTAGCCGTTGGCTTTGACCGCCAGCTCGTGCCACGCCCGGGTCACCGGCCCATCCAGCGGCTCGGCGCCCGCCTCGAGGTATTCGCGCTCGAGTCGATAGCCGGGAACGATCACCTCGGGGAGAACCACGAGCCCGGCGCCGCGTCCAAACAGCTCGCCCGCCGCCTCGAGACTCAGCTCGAGGCTAGCAGCGCGGTCTGCGGCCGAGGTGATCTGGGCGATGCCGATCGTGAGCTCGCGGCTCACGCGCCCGGCTCCCCCGGGCTTGGATCCTCACCCAGGACCCCCGCCGCGCGCAGACCCGCCAGATCAGCCGGGCACGGACCCCCGACGCTCTCGACCGCGCTCCCGCGATCGGCTCTGACCTGGTGCTGCACTCCGACCGGCACGTGCACGACCCGACCGCCGGCGAACTGATGGGTGGTACTCGAATCCAGGTTGGCGATCGTCCCCTTTCCGGCGAGGATCACGATCGTGTCTTCGGACACGGGGTGCCGGTGGGGGACGTTTGCCTCGCCGGCTTCCATCATCACGTAGTTCATGTTCGCGCTGATCGCCCCGACCCCGGGCCAGACGACGAGCCGGGCGTCGCGAGCGATCATGGGCAGGCGGACCGACGCCTCATCGCAGTGATAGACGCGGATCGCCATGCTAGGCGATCCCCTCGTAGAGCGCGGGATCCGGCGGGGAGGGTCCGCCCACGAGGGACATTCCCTCCTCCCCGGCGACGACTATGTAGGTCGTCTCGGGGTCCACGTGCACCATCGATCCGGGACGTAGCGGCTGCGCCTCGCCGTCGCCCGCGTCCAGGGCCTCGCCACCTCCACGCATGACATAGTAGACGGCTTCGCCGGGGTGACGCAGCGGGATCGTCCTGGCCCTCGGAGCCAGGTCAATCCAGTGGATCGACCGCAACTGGGCGCCCATGCCAGGCCAGATCACCGCGTGGGCATGACCTTCCCCCTCAACGATGTCGAGCCGCGGACCCTGTTCGAGCTCCACGACCTGAATCTCCTCGTCTGCGCCCATCAGCTGACCATCGTGTAGGCGTCGTCCGCCTCACGTCGGGGAACGACGATCGCCACGACCACGGCGCCGCCTGGTCCGGCGGTGATCCCGTGCTCCACCTCAGGCTCAATGACCGACCAGTCGCCCGCCGACAGGTGCTCGACGCGGTCGCCAATGGTCATCCCGACCTTCCCGGTCTGGATCAGCGTGATCTGCTCCTGGGCGTGGCGGTGCCGCGGGAACGTCGCGCCGGCGGCGAACGTGTAGCTCGTGACTGTGGCCCGGTCCGAGCTGAAGCTGCGCCGGGTTACGCCGTCGTAGACCCGGTCGGCCGGCAGACTTTCGAAGCTTCCGCGCACGCTCATTCGTCGATGAAGGCGACGACGCGGCACGGGGAGGCCTCGCCGCCCTCGATCGGGATCGGGAAGGCGCCGATCAGGCACCGGCGTCCCAGCACCTGGTCGATGTCTCCCCCCATGTTCTCCACGTGCAGCACTCCGGCCGGGAAGGGCACCTTGTGCATGACGAAGATGTCGTCCTCGGGAAAGCGCTCGTCCAGCTTGACCCCCTCCTCGCGTTCAAAGCGCCGCGCGGCGTCCGGACGCTTGAAGCGAATCGAGGTGTTCATCGGGTGGTCGGCCGATCCGGTGTCGAACCCGGTCCAGGCAAACTCCATCTCCACGAGCCACTCGGCGAACTCCCGGTCGCCCCCCGGGTGGCGCAGGAAATAGCGCTCCTCGTCCTCCTCGGCGCCGCCGTTGAAGTAGCGGTGCCAACCCGTGTGGTAAATCAGGATGTCGCCCTTGCGTACGTCCACCCGGTCGGTGATGTGCTTGGGCTTGATTACCGCCCAGTCCCTCATCTCGTCCGAGATGTCGACGATCACGCCCTCCCGGCAGAGCCGGTCGAGGGGCAGCGACGCGATGTCGGAACCGCCGGAAACGATGTGCATCTGGCCGTCGAAATGGGTTCCCGAATGCAGCGGGAGCTCGAGCCACTGGGAGACGATCCCGTGCGTGGCGTGCCGCTGAAAGTAGGAGAGCTTCGGAGACGGGTAGCCGACCCAGCCCGGGGTGTGGATCGAGAACCGATGCGTCAGATCGACGACCTTCATGTGTTGTCTCCTCTCGGCGGAGTTCTCCCGCTGCGCGCTCCGCGCCGGCGGGCCAGGTTTGTGATGCGAGCGGGTGACAGCGGCAACGCCGTCACCTCGACGCCGAGCGCGTCGGATACAGCGTTGGCGATGGCGGCACCGGCCGCCGCGGTGCCGCCCTCACCGGCTCCCTTGGCCCCCAGCGGGGTCAGGGGGGTCGGAGCGTCCTCGGTGATCAGCACCTCGACGCGGGGGACCTCGCCCGCGGTTGGGATGAGGTAATCCATGAACGAGCCGCTGACGAGCTGGCCGTTCTCGTCGTAGGCGAGCTCCTCAAACAGCGCCCCGCCCACGCCCTGGGCCGCGCCACCGACAACCTGTCCTTCGACCAGCTGCGGGTTGATCGCCCTTCCCACGTCGTAGGCCACCGCGTAGCGCTTCAGGTCAACCCCGCCGGTGTCCAGATCGACCTCGACGGCCACCAGATGCAGGCCGTAGGGGAAGCTCATGTGCTCGGACTCGAACACCGCCTCCTCCTCGAGCCAACCTCTTGGGCCGCCGACGAGCCTGGCCAGGGGGACCCGAGCCGCCGGCGATCCGGCCACGATGACGCAGTCGCCATCGAGCCGCAGGTCTCGCTCGGCCGCCTCGAGCTGCTCGGCCGCCTGGCGCATGATGCGCTCGCGCAGTGCCTGGGCGGCCTGCATGACCGCGGCCCCGCCGAGGCTCGTGGCCCGGCTGCCGAACGCTCCCATCCCTCTGGGCACGCGGTCGGTGTCGCCGTGCAGGACCTCGACCGCGTCGAACGGGACGCTCAGCGCGTCGGCGCAGATCTGGGCCAGCACCGTCTCGACGCCCTGCCCGACCGAGGCCGAGCCCACGAAGGCCCGCGCCTGGCCGCGGTCCGACAGCGCCACCCGTGCATACTCCCACCGAGCGATCCCGCTCTTCTCGACGAACATCGCGGCGCCGAGCCCGCGGCACCGGTGGGGCGACGCGGGCGCACGGCGCCAGCGCTTCATCGCCGCGTGGTCGAAATGCGTAACTGCCGTGTCGATCAGACCGTCGTAATCGCCGCTGTCGAACGTCAGCGGATGACCGTCGGCCTCGGTGCCGCGGGCGTAGGGCATATCGTCCGACCGGATCACGTTGCGGCGGCGCAGCTGCACCGGATCGAGTCCCAGGCGGTGGGCGGCGATGTCGATGATCCGCTCCCGCGCGAAGTTGGCCTCGTACCGGCCCGGCGCACGATAGGTCCCGGCCGGGGTCTTGTTGGTCAGGACCTGCCGGACGGTGACCTGGAAGGCGCTCCACCGGTACGGGCCGGGTAGCAACGCGGCGGTCAGGCTCGGGACGACGCTGCCGTGGGTCCGCACGTAGGCGCCGGTGTTCAGTACGAAGCTGTCGCGCAGCGCCAACAGCCTCCCCTCGGAGCTCAGCGCCACCGCGATCTGGTGTACCTGCTCGCGTGAGTGGTTCAGCGCCTGGAGGTTCTCGGCGCGATCCTCGGTCCAGGCGACCGGCCGGCCCAGGCGGATCGCGCAGAAGGGGACCAGGAAGTCCTCGGGGTAGAACTCGCCGCGCCCCCCGAACCCGCCTCCCACGTCCAACTCGACGAAGCGGATCCGGCTCACCTCCCAGCCCAGCAGGGCGGCCAGGATGCCCCGGTTGGTGTGGACGACCTTGGCCGCCCCCCACACGGTCAGCCGCCCCGTGCCGGCGTCCACCTCGGCGCACAGGCCGCGCGGCTCGAGCGGAACCGCGCCATGGCGCTGGCACTCGAGCTGCTCCTCGACGACCAGATCCGCCGCGGCGAACGCGGCCGTGACGTCGCCCTGCTCAATCGACCATTCAGCGGCCACGTTGGAGCCCGCGTCCGGGTGCAGCCGGGCCGCGGTGTCCCGCACAGCCAGCAGCGGGTCGAGCACCGGTTCGAGCGGGTCATACCGGGCGTCGATCAGCTCGGCCGCATCCTCGGCGCTATAGCTCGAGTCGGTGACCACGACCGCGATCGGCTCGCCCATGTAGCGCACGACCTCACGTGCCAGGACCGGCTGGAGCAGGCGCTCCATCCCCGGGCGCGGGTACATGCGCATGGGGATCGGCCCCAGGTCGGGGGGCAGATCGGCCGCGGTGATCACATCGACCACCCCGGGATAGGACCTGGCCAGGCCAGTGTCGATCGAGCTAATCCGGGCGTGGGCCTCGGGGCTGCGCACGATGCGGGCGCGGAGCGCCCCCGGGCGCCTGAGGTCATCGATGAACCGGCTCGTGCCCGTGAGCAGCCGCCGGTCCTCCTTACGGAGCAGCGAACGGCCGATGGCCGGTGTGCCTTCCGGGGCCACGTGCGCCCCGGCAGCGACCGGCCCGTCTGCGACCATGACGGCCAATTCCTAGAACCGGCGACGCCGACCCCGGCGCATCCGCCGCAGCAAGGCCGCCGTGATTACAAGACCGGCGGCGCCTGCGGCGAGCCGCTTCTGCGGGCTCACGCGCTCCAGCCACGAGCCCTGAGCCGCCAGCGGCGCCGAGGCGGGCACATCCGCTGGCGCCGGCGTGGGCGGAAGCGCGGCTACGGCCGGCGGCCGCTCCCGGGCCCGGCGCTCGAGCCCCTCGGCCACCGCCTCGAACATCCTCTGGGCGCCCGCCTGAAAACCATTGCCGGATTCGTGCCCGGTCGTCAGCACCTCGGCGGTGAGGCTGACTGCCGTCGCCGAGCCCTGATCGCTCAGCCGGCTGCGCAGGATCACCGAACCGATCGCCGGTCCCTCTACCTGCCGGCCGTGAACCGACACGGTCGCGACGTGTTCGTCCTCGTCCTGGTCGACCGCGGAGATCGTCGCCTCGCACGACAGATTGCGGTCGGAGTCGAACTGGATGCGCCCGGTGTGTACGCCGTCCACCGCCCGCAGCTGGGCGTTGGGCAGCGCCGCCGCCAGCGCATCGGCATCGGCCAGCATGCGCCATGCCTGCTCCAGCGGCACCTCGACGGTGAACTCGTGCTCGAATCTCATCTCAGCGGCCAACTCGCGCTCCTCGTCTTACCAGCAGATGTCACCTCAGGGACGCGCCTGATTTGTCCATCGTAATACATTCAATTGACTGCGGAAAGGCGACCGGTCGACCGCCGATCGAACGCGCTCGGGGGTCAACGGGAGTTCGTTGATCTCGACGCCGAGCGCGTGCGAGACCGCGTTGGCCAGCGCCGCGGCCGGAGCCAGGGTCCCGCCCTCGCCCACACCCTTGGCTCCATTGGGCGAGCCGGGAGCGGGAATCTCCAGATGCTCGAGCTCGAGGAAAACGAGCTCGGCGGCGGTGGGCACCAGGTAGTCCATCAGCGATGCCGTCAGCAGCTGACCCTCGCTGTCATAGACGATCGATTCATACAGCGCCCCACCGATCCCCTGAGCCACGGCGCCGTGCGCCTGACCCTCGACGACAAGCGGATTGATGATGCGGCCGCAGTCCTCCGCCACCACGTAGCGAGCGATGGTGACGTCCCCGCTTTCCGGGTCGACGTCGACGACACACGCGTGGGCCGCGTACGGGTAGGTGGTGGTGGGCGGGTCGAAGACGCCCTCGACGCGGTACCGGTCCCCGTCCTCGGCCGCTGCTGCCAGCTCGCCGAAGCCGACCTGCCGGCTCGGAGAGCCCTTCACCCCGACATGACCGTCGCGCAGCTCGAGGTCGTCGATCGCCGCCTCGAGCCGCTCGGCCGCGTCATCGAGCAGGCGCCGGATGAGCTCGTCGGCTCCCGCCCTGATCGCGCCGCCCCCGCTGACCGCCGTGCGGCTGGCGAAAGTGCCCGTCCCCTCCCCAGGCCCCCAGGCGGTATCCGGCTGGCGCACGCGCACCGATGCGCTCGCCACTCCGAGGGCATCAGCGGTGAGCTGGGCGAACGTCGTGGTCAGCCCCTGGCCGATTGAGGGCAGCGTCGTCGTGACCGTGATCCTGCCGTCCGCCTCGAGCGTCAGCCACGCCCGGTCGACGCCGGGGATTCCCACCATCCCCCGCCCGTGAAACACGGCCGAGCCCATCGCCGAGTACTCGACGTAGGAGGCGAGGCCAATCCCAATCAGCCGCCCCCGGGCACGAGCGCGTTCCTGCTCGGCAGGGAAATCCGTATATCCGATCGCCTCAAGCGCGCGCTCGAGCGCCAGTGCGTAGTCGCCGCTGTCGTAGCGCTGGTGGGAGACGGTCGTGTAGGGCAGCTCGTTGCGCGCGATCAGGTTCCGGCGCCTGACCTCGCTCCGGTCCAGATCGAGCTCGCCGGCCAGCACGTCCATGAGCCGCTCGTGGACCAGCACCGAGACCGGCAGGCCCACACCGCGGTAGGCGCCCTCCGGACATTTGTTGGTCCGCACCGACCGGCTCCGCGCCCGGTAGCGGCTCAGCCGGTAGGGCCCAGGAATCATCGCCGGCGTCCCCAGCGCCTCGAGCATCGGGCCGTGCGGATAGACCCCGTAGGCGCCCTGATCGCAGGTGACGTCCACGTCGAGGGCGAGGAGTCGGCCCTCGGCGTCCGCAGCGAGCCGGGCGGTGACGAACTGATCCCGGGCGTGGCTGGCCGCCAGCAGGTTCTCGTTGCGGTCCTCGACCCATTTGACCGGCGCGCCCAGGCGGAGCGCCAGCCAGGCGACCAGGATCTCCTCCGGGTACACGTGCGCCTTCTGCCCGAACCCACCGCCGACGTCAGGGGTGGTGACGCGCACGCGCTCGCGGCTCATGCGCAGGAGCTCGGCCGTGATGCGCGAGAGCACGTACGGCACCTGCGTCGAGCTCCATACCCGAACGCCGTCGGCGTCGGGAGCGGCGAGCGCCGCCCGCGGCTCGATCGGAGTTGCGCAATACCGGGGGTTCCGGAAGCTTCGCTCCAATACGACCGCCGCGCCCGCAAAGGCCTCGTCAACCGCTCCGGTCTCGCTCAGGCTCTCGAACAGCAGGTTGCGCTCCCGGTCGTGGAGCAGGATGGGCGGGTCGGGGTCGAGCGGGTCGGTCATCGCGGGCAGCGGCCGGAGCTCGAGCCCGATCGCCCCGACGGCGTCCTCGGCCCGGTACTGCGTGTCCGCGGCGAGCACCGCGACAGGCTCTCCCACGAAGCGCACCACTTCGGAGGCCAGGAGGGGACGCGGAGGGCTGAACGCAAGCTCGTTCTCGACCGGGGGGTGCAGCGGCGCCAGGCCGAGGTCGTCGTGGGCGAACGCACCGACCACACCCTCGGCCGCGCGCGCCCGCTCGAGATCGAGGCTCGCGATCTGGGCGTGCGCGGCCGGGCTGCGCAGGAAACGCGCGTGCAGGGTTCCCTCGGGCTCGAGGTCATCGAGGAAGGTCGCGGTGCCGGTCAGCAGCGGCCCATCCTCCACGCGCAGCATGCGGTCCCCGATGGTCATGGCAACCCCGAGATGATCTTCCATCGGGGGGAGCGCGAGATCTTCGATCGGGGGGAGCGCCGGCGCATGACTCGCCCATCATCTCGCAAAGGTATGATGTTGGACAAAGTTCGATCTGGGGGAGGCTGCGCCGGCGTTGAAGCTGACCAACGAATTCACCGTCGCCGTTCCGCTCGAGCGGGCCTGGGAGACGCTCCTGGACATCGAGCGGGTCGCCGGGTTCCTCCCCGGCGCGAAGATCGAGCCCTCCTCCGATGAGGGGGTCTACCGGGGCACGATGCGGATCAAGGTGGGCCCGATGGTGGTCAACTACCAGGGCACGGCCCGGCTCGCCCGCACCGACGAGGCCGAGCACGTGGCCGACATCGCGGTTCAGGCCACCGACACCAAGGGCCAGGGGACTGCGTCAGCCACGATCCGCAACCGGCTCGAGCCCACCGACGGCGGCACGCGCGTGATCGCCGAGACCGACCTGGCGATCACCGGCCGCCAGGCCCAATTCGGCCGCGCGATCATGCAGGACGTGGCGGGGCGGATGCTCGACGACTTCGCCAAGCGATTCGAGACCTATCTGCTCACCGGCGAGACCGAGCCGCCGGCTTCGGGATCGGCCAACGGTCGAGCGGGTCAGGCCGGGGGTGCCGCTGCCGCTCCGCCGCCGCCGGCACCTGGTGCCGGTGAGGAGGATGCACTCGACCTCGGGTCGGTGGTGTTCAGGACGCCGGCCGTCCGGCGCGGCGCGCTCGCTCTCCTCGGAGGGCTGCTGCTGCTGCTGGTGGTCTTGCTCACCCGCCGCCGTCGCTAGGTCGCATCGGCGTGACCGCCCACCTGGACCCGGCGAACGCGCCACTGCTCGAGCCCGGGCGCCTCGGGCCCCTGCAAACCGCCAACCGGCTCGTCCGCTCCGGAACCTCGGAAACGATGGCAGGTTCCGATGGCGAGGTCACCGAGGGTCTCGTGTCTCTGTACACACGCCTGGCCGGGGCGGGCGTGGGGACGATCTTCACCGGACACCTGTACTGCCACCCTCGCGGCAGATATGCGCGCCGCCAAGCCGGCGTCTACAGTAACCGGCTGATCCCCGGCCTGCGCCGGATCGCCGACGCGGTTCACGTCCGCGGCGGCCTGATCCTCGCTCAGATCGCCCACGCGGGCAGCCAGTCGCGCGTTCCCCAAGTGGCCCCGCTCGCCCCCTCGGCGGTCCCCAACACGCTGACCGGCCGGATGGTCTCCGACGCCTCGGCCACGGAGATCGCCGAGGCCGTAGATGCGTTCGCCTTGGGCGCAGCCCGCGCCATCACGGCGGGCTTCGACGGCGTCCACATCCACGGAGCCAATGGCTATCTGATCAGCGAGTTCCTGTCTCCACTGACCAACCGCCGCCAGGATGAATGGGGAGGCGACGCCGACCGGCGGGCCGCGTTCCTCCTGGCCGTGGTGCGCGCGGTCCGAGCAAGCGTGCCCTCCGACCGGGCCCTGACGATGAAGCTCGGCTTCCACGACGCGCCACCCGGTGGCCTTTCGGTGGAGGACGCGGTCAAGCTGGCCGGGCGGATCGTGAGAGAGGGGGTCGACGCCATCGAGGTGTCGTGCGGGGTGATGCTCCGCGCCAGCGATTCGTGCGCCGAGTACGTCGCCGTCGATCGCCGGCGCGCCGTGGACGACCTGCTCCCGCACCGGATCCTCTCGCCGCCCGGGGAGGAGGCGTACTTCGTGCCGTGGGCCCGGGCGCTGCGCCAACACGTGAAGACGACGGTCGTCGCGGTCGGCGGCATGCGGCGCACCGAGACCATGGCCGCGGTGCTGCGCTCGGGCGACGCCGACTTCATCGCCATGGCACGTCCCTACATCCGCGAGCCCGACCTGGCGGCGCAGATCGTGGCCGGGCGCACGGGAGTCGTCGACTGCACCTCGTGCAACCTTTGCCTGCGCCATGAGGGTCATCACTCGCTGCGCTGCTGGCGTACCCCGCGTCGTCGCCTGGCCCAGCACGCCGCCTACCGCCTGGCGGGAGGCTTCCGCTGGGGCCCCCGGGGCCAATGATCGGCGGGCGAGCGGCGGGGAATCCCGCGCAACCATTCTCGGAAACCCTCTGGTCGAGGTCGGCCTACAGCGGTAACCTGCCCGACCACACAGGGTCATCAGGATGAACGGGCCTGCCCAAAAACGAACCATTGCCGCGCTGGCCGCGGCCGTCGCCCTCGCCGCTGCGGTTGCCGGCTGCGGCAGCAGCTCTTCCTCAGGCGCGGCGGGTAAGGACACGGGCACGGGCACGCTCGTCTACGCCGCCTTCAATCCCTTCAGCGGGCCTGACGCCTCGTTCGGGCCCGAGGAGATGGCGGGCTGTATTCCGGCGGCGGCCGCGATTGAGGCTGCCGGCGGCATCCTCAACCACAAGACCGTGACCTGCAAGGCCGTCGACAGCCGCGGCGACCCGGCCGATGCGGTCCCCGCGGCCGAGAGCCTGATCGCCACGACGGGCGGGCTCCAGGGCATTATCGGCCCGAGCTCGGACGAGGCGACCGCGACGGTGCCGCTGTTCAACCGGGCCCACATCCCCATGGTCGGCGACACCGGTCAGGCGGCGTTTGACCACAGCAACTTCCAGTACTTCTTCCGCATCACCGCGCCCGACGATGCTGTCGGTTACGCGATGGCGCTCTACGCCCACGACAAGGGCTACACCCGCGCGGTCGGCGTGTTCGGCGCCGATATCAGCTCGCAGGGCACGGCTCCAACCGCCGCGGCCGGCTTCAAGAAGCTCGGCGGGACGATGATGCTCCAGAAGATTCCCCTGGATCAGTCGTCGTACCGCACCGAGGTCCTCCAGGCCGCTGCCTTCAAGCCGCAGGTCGTCTTCACCGAGGCCGATCCGCAGAGCGCCGCCACCTACCTGGCTGAGCTGCGCCAGCTCTATCGCCTGATCCCGATCATCGGCACGAATGGGACCAACCAGCCGCCCTGGTTCAAGGCGGTCGGCGGCGCGATCGGGTCCAACAACCTGTTGAACTACTACGGCGGCGCACAACCGTACGCGCCGCTCACCGGCGCCGCGTATCAGCAATGGCGCAAGGAGCTGGCCGCCGTCGCCACGAAGGTGCCTCAACCGGTCTCGCAATGGGAGACCGACTCATACGCGATGTCCTACTGGGACACGGTCAACTTGATGGCGCTGGCCGCCGTGATGGCCAAGAGCACCAACCCGCAGGTGTTCACCCCGTACATCGTCAAGGTGACGACCCCGAAACCGGGCGCCGTCATCGTGCATTCCTTCGCCGCAGGCAAGCAGGCGCTGCTCGCCGGCAAGCAGATCCAGTACGTCGGCGCCGTGGGACCGATCACGTTCGACAAGTGGCGCAACTCGCCGGGGCAGTTCGAGATCGTCAAGGCCGACACCGCGCTGACGCCCATCGCCACCTACACCGCGCAGCAGGTGCAAGCCGCAAGATGATCCTTCGGACCTCGCGATCACCGCGCGGGGCCGTCGCGTGCTGAGCCTCGCCTCGACGTTCGTTCCCTCGATCGGCTTCGGGCTGGTCACCGCATCGATCCTCGCCCTGGCCGCCGTCGGCTTCACGCTCCAGTTCGGGATCACCAACATCCTCAACCTGGCCTACGGCGACCTGATGACCGCCTCAGCGTACATCGGCTGGGTAGTCAACCATCACGGAGGCAGCATCGCCGAGTCGCTGCTCGCCGGCGCCGCGTTTGGGGCGATCAGCTCCGTGCTCCTCAACCGGTTGATCTACACGCCGTTTCTGCGCCGCGGCACGAGCCTGTTCGGCATGGTCATCGTGACCCTCTCGGTGGGCGTCATCATCCAGAACGCGCTGCTGGCCATCGGCGGCGCCACATTCTTCACCTACCAGTTCAACGTCGGGGCGACGGTGCATCCGCTCGGTTTCGATCTGAGCACCTCACAGCTGGTGATCATGGCGATCGCCGTCGCCAGCATGATCATCGTCCAGCTGCTGCTCAACCAGACGCGGCTCGGCAAGGCCATGCGGGCCACCGCGGCGAACCGCAGCCTGGCCCAGGCCTCGGGGATCGCCACCGAGCGCGTGGTTGACGCGGCCTGGTTGATCTCGGGTCTGCTCTGCGGCCTGGCCGGCGTGGTGCTCGTCCTCAACACAACCGCCTTCCAGAGCACCACTGGCAGCGAGTTCCTCGTCGTGATCATCGCCGCGGCGATGCTCGGGGGCGTCGGCCGGCCAACGGGGGCGATGCTCGGGGCGTTGGTCCTCGGGCTTGTCACGGAGGTTTCGGCGTCGTTTGTCTCGCCGAGTTACAAGGAGCTCTTGGCGTTCGTCGTGCTTGTGATCGTGCTCCTGGTTCGTCCGACCGGCATCCTCACCCAGTTCGCCGGGGCCTCGCGTGAGGCGCCGGCATGAGCGGCTGGGCGTTCTATGCCACGACGCTGCTCGTCTACCTCGGGGTCGACATCATGGCCGTCTGGGGGCTCAATCTCCAGTACGGCGTGGCCGGCGTCTACAACTTCGCCTTCGTCGTCTTCCAGGCGTTGGGCGCGTATGTCGCCGCGGTGCTGACCCTCGGGCCATCGTCGGGCAACGGTGGCTTCCAGTCCTACATCATCGGCGCCAGCCTTCCGTTCCCGATTCCGATCCTGGCCGCGGGTGTGGTTTCCGGGCTCCTGTCGCTCGTCGTGGGCGGGATCGCGCTGCGCAGACTCCGGACCGACTACCAGGCGATGGTGTTTCTCGTCCTCTCGGTCAGCGCCACCCTGTTCGTCACCAATGACACCGGCCTGTTCAATGGCCCGGCGGGTCTGTCGCTCATCCCCCAGCCTCTGTCGAGCTGGGTCAACCCGAACTCGATCAATTGGCAGTGGCTGTATGTCGGGGTCACGGCCGTCTTCTGCGTGATCGTCTACCTGTTCGTCCACCGGGTGACCGCATCGCCGCTGGGACGCACGCTCCGCGCGATCCGCGACAACGAGGATGCGGCCCGGGCGCTCGGCAAGGACGTCCTGCGTATGCGGTTGTTCATCTTCGTGATGGGGAACGTGATCGCCGGGATCAGCGGGGCGGTGCTCGTTGAGTTCATCGGCGCCTGGTCCCCGGGCTCGTGGCTCTACGTCGAGACGTTCGTGTTCTTCACCGCGATCATCGTCGGCGGCACCGGCAACAACGCCGGCGTCATGCTGGGAGCGTTGCTCGTGCCGGTGGCCTTCAACGAGCTCACCCGCTACCTGCCCCAGATCGGACGCCCCGGATTGATCGACGCGCTGCAGTGGATCGCGATCGGGCTGCTCGCGCTCGGCTTCCTCTGGTTCTGGCCCCGCGGCGTGATTCCCGAGCGTCGCCGCCGCTTTGCCCGCGCGGCGGCTCCGCCCACCGTGGCGCCACCTGAGGCGGTGCCCGATCGGACCTACGTGGCCGAAGGCGGATGAGCACCGCGGTCGGTCCAGCCCACACACCGTCGCCGGCGGCGGCGGGCGACGCCTGCCTGGTGGTCGAGGATCTGCGACGTGACTTCGGCGGCGTGTGGGCGGTCGACGGCGCAAGCTTCTCCGTCAGGCGGGGCTCGATCACCAGCCTCATCGGCCCCAACGGAGCCGGCAAGTCGACCGTCGTCAGCATCATCGGCGGTTCCGTCCGCGCCGCGGGCGGGCGCGTCATCTTCGAGGGCGAGGACATCACCCACCTGCCTGCCCACGAGCGCGCGCGGCGGGGTCTCGTGCGCACCTACCAGCTCTCGAGCGAGTTCGGGCGGCTGACCGTGCTCGAGAACCTGCTCGTCGCGGCACCCGAGCAGCGAGGCGAGAGGATGCGCACGCTGCTGCTCGGCAAGCGCTACTGGCGAGAGCAGGAGCGGGAGCTCGTGGTGCGGGCCCGGGGGCTGCTCGAGCGTTTTGGCATGTCGCCCAAGCAGGACGAGTACGCCGGAAGCCTCAGCGGCGGCCAGAAGCGGCTGGTGGAGATCATGCGCGCGCTGATGGCCCAGCCCAAGCTGGTACTCCTCGACGAGCCGATGGCGGGCGTCAATCCCACCCTGGCTCGCTCGATCGAGGATGACCTGACCAGTCTGGTCGGTGACGGGGTCACGCTCCTCCTGGTTGAGCACGAGCTCGATGTCGTCGAGCGGCTGTCCGAATCGGTGGTGGCGATGGCGCTCGGCAAGGTCCTGGCGGTTGGAACAATGGCCGAGCTGCGCTCACGCAAGGACGTACTTGATGCCTACCTCGGCGACTGATTCAGGCGAGCGACCACCCGTCGCTCTGGACATCGACACGGTCGTCGCGGGCTACGGCGGCCCGCCGATCATCCGCGGGGTCAGCGCCCAGGTGGGGACCGGTGAGATAGTCACAGTGGTCGGACCCAACGGGGCGGGCAAGAGCACGATGCTCAAGGCGGTCGCCGGACTCCTGCGGGTTCAGGGCGGCTCGGTCAGGCTGGATGGCAAGGAGATCGCCAATTTACGGACGCATCGACTGGCCAGATTGGGCCTCGGTTACGTACCCCAGAACAACGACGTGTTCGATCCGCTGACCGTGCACGAGAACCTCGAGATGGGGGGCTACCTCGTGAAACGCCACGAGATCAAGGAACGCATCGAGGGGGTCGTTGCCGTCCTCCCGGCCCTGGAGAAGCTGATGAAGCGCCGCGTAGTGAAGCTGAGCGGCGGCGAACGCAAGATGGTGGCGGTGGGACGGGCCCTGATGAGCCGGCCACGCGTGCTCCTCCTCGACGAGCCCACCTCCGGTCTGGCCCCCGATCTCTCCCGGGAGCTGCTGACCGGAGACATCAGGGGGCTGGCCCAAACCGGAACCTCGATCCTGCTCGTCGAGCAGAAGGCGCGGGCGGCCCTGGAGATCTCCCACTGGGGCTACGTACTGGCCAACGGCACCACGGCGCTATCGAGCTCAGCCCCCGATCTGCTGGCCCGCGAGGACCTCGGACAGGTGTTTCTCGGGCTCGGCGGGGCGGCCAAGGGAGCGCTCGCCGACCTGGAGCCTGAACCCGTGGCCAGCCGCGGACGCTCGCTCCTCGGCCTGCGACGCGGACGCCGCTGAGCGCCCGTCGGTCCTAGCCGCCGAGGCGCTGGGCCTCGAGCGCCAGCACGATCTCGGCCAGATCCCGTGGCTCATGCAGCGACCTTCCCGTCTGACGCTCGAACCGTCGCAGGTGGTTGATGATCGTATTGCGGTGATAGTGCAGTTCGTCCGCCGTCCCGGCGATCGAACCACCCCCGGCGATGTAGGCCGAAACCGTCCTCAGGAGTCGCTCTCGCTCAGAAGGCCGCAGCACCGAGAGCGGCCCGAGCACCTGACGGGACAGGAGCGCGGCCAGGTCGGGGGCGGCGCCGGCCAGGCTGGGCAGCAGATGGGTCTTGATCATCGCCGTCCCCGGCCGGCCAGGCGGGATGGCCCGCAGCGCCGCCTCGGCCTCCCACACGTTCTCCCGCGTCGCCCCCAGGCCATTCGCCACCGAGCTGATCCCCGCCCTGACCCCTGTAATAGTCGCCAGCGCAGCCCCCACCTGCTCCGGAGTCTCCTGGCTGATCTGGACGACCCCCAGGTGACTCCCGGACTCGCTGTACCACGCCGAGCGCATCCCCGCCCGGGCCAATGCACGCCGCAGGCTCTCCTCGGAGATGATGGCCGATTCCGCCGCGGCAACGGAGCAGACAACGAAGTGCTCGCCCGTGCCAAAGCCGATGTGCATGGCCGCCCGGCGAAGCGTGGAGCCCAGGGGGGCCGTGCCGCGCAGCAGGGCGCCGATCAGGCTCCGCGCCTGCTCCTCGCTCGAGCGCTGTAGCTCCGCTTCCACCTCGCGGTACGCCTCTGCGACCCCGACGGAGACCTCGTCGATGACATCCCACACCCGGGCGGCGCCATCGGTCAGGAGCTCGAGCACGTCGAGGTCCTCGTGGGTCGCCGCCAGGTCGAGCATCGCCTCCCAGACGAGCCGGTAATCGATCCGCAGCGCCCGCAGCACCGCCTCGAGCGGGGCCGACGAAACGGCCCGGCCGCGACCGATCCGCTCGGGAGCCGCGCGCAGCTCGTCATCGAGCGCCGCGCCCGCCACCCGTGAGAGAACCAGGCGCACGCAGGAGCGGCTGGCTTCCCGCAGCTCGGGTACCGTGACGAGCCCCGTGTACTCGGGGTCGTGCTCGCGCACCCAGTCCACCGAGCGCTCGGCTATCTCGTCGGCCCCGGGAAGCAGCGCGAGAGCTGAGCGAACCGCGGTCAGGCCCCACGCCGGCCCCTCGTGCCCGTGTGCTGGTGCCTTGGGGATGTGCTCATGCACAGGAGCGGCTCTTGATGTGCATAAGCACAATGAATCGACCGATTTTCAAGGTGAGGAATCATTGCATTGGGCTGGGCGCACTGCAATCGTCACCTCACTGGGTGACCGATCCCGACATCGACAGGAGGAACGGTGCGGTTTGACAGCGGGCTGGTCGTGCACGCCGGGGACATATCGAACTATCCGCCGGTCGAGGAATGGCGCGGGATCGCGCGGTTCATGGAGTCGGCCGGAATGACCGGACTGTGGTGCGCCGAGCACCACTTCTTCTGGGACGGCTGGCTGGCCCCGACTCCCACCAACCCGATGCTGCTGGGGGCGTTCATCGCCGGCCAAACTACCTCGCTACGACTCGGCCAGTGCGGGGTTTGCCTGCCCGACCATCATCCGCTCCGGGTCGCCGAGGACATCGCCACGCTCGATCATATGAGCGGCGGCCGGGTCGATTTCGGCACCATGCGGGGGCTTAACAACCGGGTCGCCGGGAACTTCAATCCGGACGCCGACCGGCGCGACCAGAAGCGCCTTCAGGCGCTGTTCTGGGAATCCCTGGAGATCATCCAGCGCGCCTGGTCAAACGAGCCGTTGCGGTTCGACGGCGAGTTCTACACCTTCCCGTTCCGGGGCTGGAAGGACCAATCCGCCCCGCCCGAGGCGCTCGATTCCCGCTTCTACTCGCCCGAGGGAGAGCTGCTCGCGCTCGAGGTCTTGCCCAGGCCACTCCAGCGGCCCATCCCCACCTATGTCATGGCCGACACCATCTCGTCCGTGGCCAAGGCCGCGGCGCACGGGCTGGGCGTGCTCACCTGGGCCCAGGGCCTCGAGGCGACACGGGCCGCCCTCGGGGCCTATCGCGAGGCCGCACCGGCCGACGCCACCGAGCGGTTCGGGATCATGCGGCCCGTGTTCGTCGCCCCGAGCATGGAGGAGGCCGAGTCGGTCATGCGCCTCTCGATCAATCTCGAGATGGAGCACATAACCGGCGGCGCGGTCTCGGCTACGTGGCGGGGGCGCGAGGCCTTCCTCGGACCCGAGGAGGAGCTGACCGACGCCGACCGCAGCGACGACTGGTTCGACTTCCTCAACCGGCACGGGTGGTGCTTCGTCGGCACGCCTGAGCACGTCACCGAACAGCTCGAGCGCCTCGAGCGTGAGCTAGAGGTCCACCACCTGGCCTTCTACTGGGCGCTTCCGCTTTTGACCTACGAGCAGGTGATGGGAAGCATGCGGCTGTTCGCCGACGAGGTGATGCCGCACTTCAGCGCCGAGCCGGCGGCCTCGATCTGGGAAGCGTGAGCGATGGCTGCCGAGATCGTCATGCGCAACGTCGAGACGGTGGCGGACAACCCCATCGCCAGCCTGACCGTTCAGGGCGATCAGGGCTGGGCGCGAGAGCTGATCACCGCCCAGATCAACGGGAGCCCCGACCTCTACGTGAGCGTCTTCCGGATGGACCCGGACCAGTACCACCCGCTACACGCCCACCCGAACGTCGGCGAGCTCTATTTCGTCCTCGAGGGTCGCTGCGAGCTGCGTATCGGCGAGCGCTGTGAGTGGGTGGAGGCGGGCACCGCCGCCTACATGCCGGCCGGCGTGCCGCACAGCGTCCGCACGGGCGAGCATGGGGTGCGGATCCTCGTCACCTTCCCCGAGGGCGATCTGGCCAAGGTCGGAAAGGTGTGGATGGAGTGAGCGCCCCCGACGTGATCGTCGTCTCGGAACGCATCTACCCGATGTCGTCTGCCGAGGAGACGAGGCTGGCGGGCGGCATCGCGATCGCCGACGGGCTGATCCAGACGATCGTTCCGCGCACGCAGGTGGATGCGCTGCGCGGTCCGGAAACGCATGTCATCGACGTCGGCGAGCGCCCCGTGCTCCCCGGTTTCGTCGACCCCCACGCCCACTCTGAGGTGGCGTGCCGGGCCACCTTCGGCACCATCGATGTGCGCGCGCCGGAGTGCGCCAGCATCCCCGCCCTTCAGGCTCGCCTGGCCGACGCGCTTCCCGACGCCGAGCGAACCGGGTGGGTGATCGGGCAGGCCAACCTGTTCTACGACCGCAAGCTCCGCGAGGGCCACCTCCCCGCCCGGGAGGACCTCGACCGCGTGTCCAAGAAGGTCCCCATCGCCGTCCGAGCCGGAGGCCACGTGACGATCCTCAACTCACCGGCGCTCGAGTTGGCGGGGATCGACGGCAAGTACGTGGCGCCGGAGCACAGCGTGACGGGCAGGCCGGTGGTGGAGTTCTGCCCCTGCCACCACGAGCCGACGGGCGTGGTCAAGGAGATGGACAACCTGCTGCCCTTTCCGGCCGAGGATCGCGACTCGATCCGCGCCGCCCTGGTCGCCGGGCTCCACGACCTCTTCACCGTCAACGGTGTCACGACGATCGGCGAGATCTCCGAATCACTGGACGGAATCGCCGCCATGGACGAGCTGGCGCTCGCCGACTGCCTGCCCGTCCGCACGCGGCTCTACCTATGGTCGCCCGGAACCCTGCCGATCGAGGCGGGCGTCGACTGGAAGAGCCACTTCTCGCTCTCCGCGCCCGGCGACCGGATCGGCGTGGCCGGGATCAAGCTGTTCGCCGACGGCGGCTACTCCGCGGCCAGCGCGGCGGTCAAATCCGAATACGTGCACGTGCCCGACCACCACTGCGGCCAGATCGCGCTGAGCGAAACCGAGGTCGAGCGCGCGGTTGGGCTGACCAATGACGCCGGCATGCAGCTGGCTATCCACGCCAACGGCGACCGGGCTCAGGAGTGGCTGTGCGAGATGATCGAGCGCCACGGCGGCGTGCAGCGACCGGACGGAGCCTCGATCCGCATCGAGCACGCCGGCAATCTGAGGCCGGACCCCTCCACCAGCGACTGGTGGACGCGGGCCGGAATCGTGCCCGCCCCGCAGCCGGTCTTCCTCTACGCGTTCGGCGACTACTTCGTCGACTACCTTGGGGCGTACGGAGCCCGGGGGCGCTTCCCGTTCCGCACGCTGATCGACAGCGGATGGTCGCTGTCGGCCTCCTCAGACGTATGGGTCGGATCCGAGCGGGAGCAGACCAGCCCCCTGTTCGGGGTGTGGTGCTGTGTCGCCCGCGAGTCCTACGCCGGCAACCTGATCGACCCCGAGCAGGCCATCACCGTCCACGAGGCCCTGCGCCTGCACACGCTCGGCGCCGCACAGGCGATAGGCGAGGGGGACGTGAAGGGATCGCTCGAGGCGGGCAAGCTCGCCGACCTGGCCGTGCTGGAGCGCGACCCCCACACCGCCGCCGCCGCCGACCTGCGGCGGATGCGGGTCGACATGACCCTGCTGGGCGGCAGGGTGGTGTTCGACCGAGGCGCGGGCTGAGGCGCAGGGTGAGGGCTACCCGCGACCGCGTCTCCGGGTCAAAGGTCAAGCCGTGGATACGGCAGCCGGGTGTGCGTGGAGCACACTCTCGAGCCGGCTCTCGGCCACCAGCTGCCCGCCGTGGAACACGAGCCGGCGCGGCGGGATCAGCCGCAGCGCCTCATGCACCGTGGGGGCATCGACCAGCACGAGATCGGCGCGGTCGCCCGGCTCCGTGCCGTAGCGCTCGAGGCGCATGGCCCGGGCGGCGTTGACCGTCACCATGTCGAGCACGGTCTCGAGCTGGGGTGGGTAGGTCAGCTGCGCCACGTGGGCCATGTACTGCGCCACCTCGAGCTGGTCCGGTCTGCCGAACGGGTAGTAGGGGTCGTTGACGTCGTCCTGCGCGGTGATCACGTTGACGCCGGCTTCCAGCAGCTCGCCCACTCGGGTGATCCCACGGCGAATCAGGCCGCGGTCGCCGCGGCCATCCAGCACGAGGCTGATCTGAGCGTTGCTGCAGATCGAGATGGCCGCCTCGCGCACCGTGTCGATGACCCGGGCAGCGTGGGCGTCGTCGTAGGCGGCCAGCGCGCCGCAGTGGCTGGCCGTGACGTGGCCCTGATAACCGGTTTCGATGGTTCGGACGGCCAGGTACTCGAGGCTGCGTGAGGTTGGATCGTCGGTGTCGTCGGCCAGCACATGCAGGTCCTTTCCGGCCCGCTGGGCCAGCTCGAGGCAGAAGTCGATGTGCTCGTGGACGTGGCGGTCGAGCCGCTCATACCAGGGCAACCCCCCGACGACGTCCGCGCCGAGCCCCATTGCCTGCTCCATCAGCTCCCGGGTCCCCGGCTGACGGATGATCGCCTCCTGCGGGAAGGCGACCACCTCGATCGTGATCAGCCCGGCAAACCGGCGCTTGAGCTGAAGCAGGGCCTCCGCCGGCACCAGGCCACCGATCGTGTCCACGTCTGCGAACGCCCGCATCGCGGTCGTCCCGGTGCGGATCGCCGCCTCGAGGACCGGGACTGCGCGGGCAGCGATCTCCTCGGTCGTATAGCTGCGCTTGTGGTCCCAGGTGAGGTAGATGGCTTCCTGGAGGGTCTGCGACCGGTTCGGGCGCATCACCTCGCCCAGCATCGTCTTGTCGAGGTGCTGATGGGCGTTGATCAGGCCGGGCAGCAGCAGGTTGCCCTCGCCGTCGTATTCCCGCTCGCCCGAGGCCTCGATCGACGCCTCAACAGCGGCGATCAGCTCACCCTCGATGGCCACGTCTGCCGTGCCCTCGCGACCGCGCAGGCGGACGTTGCGGATGATGTCCATCAGGCGTCGGCCAGCGACTCGGACGGTCTGCTGACCGGAGGCTGCAGCTCGCCCGCGCGCATCCGCTCGGCCGCGAGTTGTACCGAGGAGACGATGTTCTGGTAGCCCGTGCAGCGGCACAGATTTCCTGCCAGCGCCTCCCTAATCTGTCGTTCGTCCCAATCTGCCGCTTCCGCGAGAAACGGCTCGATCGACATCAGGAAGCCCGGGGTGCAGAAGCCGCACTGGAGCCCGTGGCACTCGTGGAACGCCTGCTGGAGCGGGTGAAGCTCGCCACTCATGCCCTCGTTCAGCGCCTCCACCGTTCGGAGCGAGTGTCCTTGGGCCTGGACGGCGAACATAAGGCACGAGCGGACCGGCGCGCCATCCATCTGGACCGTGCAGGCTCCGCACACGCCGTGCTCGCAGCCGACGTGGGTTCCCGTGAGTCCCGCCTCGTGGCGAATGAAGTCCGAGAGCAGGAGCCGGGGCTCTACCTCTCGCCGGTATTCCTTGCCGTTGATCTCGACCACTATCTCTCGTGTGTGTGGCATTGCGGTCACCTCCCGGCTCGTTCTAAGGCCTGTTCGATTGCCCGGCGGACCATCCCCTCGATCAGGTGCATGCGGTACTCGCTGCCGCCGTGGATGTCGCCGGTGGGATTGATGTCAGCCACCGCGGCTCGGGCCGCCTCGGCGCTTGACTCCCCGGTGATGGGGCTCCCCTCGAGCATCTTCTCTGCGGCCTTGGCCCGGCGCGGCGTGTCGGCGGCGGCGAGCAGCCCCAGGCGGGCTCGGCGGCAGACGCCGTCCTCGAGCGTGATCAGCGCCGCGGCGCCGCCGAGCGCGAAGTCGCCGTGCCGGCGCGCATATTCGGTGAACGCCCATCCGGTTCCCGGCGGCACCGGCGGGACCTCGATCTCGACCAGGAGCTCCTCGGGCTCGAGCGCCGTGGTCAGGTGGGTGATGAAGAAGTCCCGGCAGCTCACGCTGCGAGTTCCGTTGCGCGAGCGCACGTGGAAGGTCGCGTCGAGCACCGTGAAGGCCACCGGAAGCTCGGCCGCCGGATCGGCGTGGGCCACCGAGCCGCCCACCGTCCCGCGGTTGCGGATCTGCGCGTGGGCGACATACCCGAGCGCCCCGAAGAGCAGCGGCCAGTGCTCGGCCACCAGCGGCGAGGCCTCGAGGGTGGCCTGGCGGGTCATCGTTCCGATCCGCAGGACGCCGTCGCGCCGGCGCACATAGGCCAGCGCGGGGACGTGTCCCAGGTCGATCAGGTGATCGGGGCTGGCGAGGCGGAAGTTCAGGAGCGGCACGAGGCTCTGGCCCCCGGCCAACACCTTGGCGTCCTCGCCGTGCTCCGCGAGCAGGTCGAGTGCGCCTTCGACCGTACTCGGATCGTGGTACTCGAATAGCGGGGGTTTCACGTCAGCTCTGCCTCCACTTGGTTCATGGCCATCGGTTCGCCGGAGTCGTTTCCGGCGGGCAGTCTCCCGAGCGCTCTGAGCACCCACTCCGGGGTGACAGGCGTGTGGTTGGCGGCCACCCCGAAGGGTGCCAGCGCATCGTTCACCGCCGCCACCACCGCGACCGGCGCGTTGACCGCACCGCCCTCGCCCATTCCCTTGAAGCCGCCAGGAACGTTGGGTGACGGAGATTCCTCGTGCAGCACGTGGATCGGCGGGATCTCGGCCGCTGTGGGCATCAGGTAGTCCATCAGGCTGGTCGTCACCAGCGTGCCCCGTTCGTCGTAGATCAGGTGCTCGAGTAGGGCTCCCCCGATGCCCTGGGCGACGCCGCCGTGGACCTGTCCGTCGACGATCATCGGGTTGACCACGGTCCCGCAGTCCTCGACTACCCAGTAGTTGAGGACGCGGACCCCGCCGGTGCCCGGGTCGAGCTCCACGTGCGCGGCGTGAAGCGCGCTGGCAAACGATCCCGGCTCGGGCGGCATGAAACGGCGCGTGACCTCGAGCCCCGGCTCGATTCCCTCGGGCAGCAGGTGGGGCTCGTGCAGCGCCCGCCTGGCCACGTCGGGGATCGATACCCGCCGCGACGGGCTTCCGCGCAGCCCGACGAACCCGTGTGCGACTTCCAGGTCGTCGGGGCGCGCCTCAAGCATGTCGGCGGCCAGTTCGATTATCTTGACCCGCAGATCCTGCGCGGCCAGGATCGTCGCCCCGCCGCAGCAGACCGTGCTCCGGCTGGCCCAGGTGCCGAGGCCGTAGGGGACGATCGCCGTATCGCCGTAAACGACGTCGATGTCGCCGACCTCGACGCCCAGCTGGTCGGCGGCGATCTGGGCGATGGTGGTCTCGTGGCCCTGGCCATGGTTGTGCAGGCCGACCGCCACCCGCACCCGGCCGTCGGGCTCGAACCGGACCGACGACGTGTCGTAGCCGAATGTCATCTCCAAGAGACGCGACCCCATCGCCTTGGCACCATAGGCGGACTGCTCGACCGCGAAGGCCACGCCCGCGCCGCGGTAGCACCCCGACGCCCGGAGGGACTCGTTCTCGGCCCGTAGCCGCTTCCAATCCATCGCCTCCTCGAGCGTGTCGACCATCCGCAGGTAGTCACCTGACTCGAAGCGCAGACCGGTCGCCGTGGTGTAGGGAAACTCGCGGACCAGGTTGCGCCGACGAATCTCCAGCGGATCGAGTCCCAGCCTGGCTGCCAGCACGTCCATCACCCGCTCGATCGAGAACGCGGCCAGCACCCTCCCGACGCCGCGGTAGGGGCCCATCGGCGTCTTGTTGGTTACCACGGCCCGCACGCGGCGCTCGTAACACGGGATCGTGTACGGGCCGGTGACATTCTCGGACGCCTGTCCCGAGTCGAGGCCCGCCGTGTACGGCCATACGGCGTAGGCGCCGTTCGAGGCGCGAACGTCTGCCCGGACCGCGCGCACCCGTCCGTCGGCGCTCGCCGCGGCCTGGATCTCGATCCGCTGCTCACGGCCGTGGATCGTGGCCTGGAGGTCCTCGACACGGTCCGAGGTCCACTTGACCGGCCGGCCGAGGCGCCGGGCCGCGGCACACACCGCGAGCTCCTCCTGGTAGAGGACGCACTTCGGTCCGAAGCCGCCTCCCATGTCCGGCGCGATCACCCGCACGTGGTTCTCGGGCAGGTTCAGGTGCCGGGCCAATCCCGTCCGCGCGATGTGCGGGACCTGGCTGGAGAGCCACACGGTGAGCATCCCGGTAGCCGGCTCGCAGAGCGCCGTCACCGCCCGCCCCTCGAGCGCGGCGGCGCAGTAGCGCTGCTGCTCGACCCGCAGCTCCACGATCTCCTCGGCGGTGCCAAACACGCCGTCCAGGTCGCCGATCGTCTGCTCGAAATGGCTGAACAGGTTCTCCGGTGCCTCGTCGTGGATGGCCGGTGCACCCTCAGCCAGCGCGTCGTCGACCGAGAGCAGGGCCGGCAGCGGGTCGAGCTCGAGGCCCACGGCCGCCACGCCGTCCTCGGCGCTGTAGCGACTCTCGGCCACGATCAGCGCGATCGGCTCGCCCACCATCCGGACCTTGTCCTGCGCGAGCACCGGCGTGTTGCAGGGGCGGTAGTTGGGAGCGCGTGAGATCGCGCGCATCGGCCTGACGAGTCCCTCGAGATCGGTCGCGGTCAGGGCGGCGACGACGCCGGGCACGGCCAGGGCCGCGCGGGCGTCGCACTCGACGATGCGGGCGTGGGCGGCGGGGCTGCGGAGAAACGCGCCGTGGAGCAGTCCCGGGAGCGCGACATCGGAGACAAACCTGCCCGCACCTCGCAGCAGACGCGCGTCCTCGCGGCGCAGCACCCGGGCGCCAACGGCTCGCGGCTGCGCCATTTCACCCATTTTGAAGCCGCAGTATCTCGCCGCCTCGCGGGATCGTCATCGGGACACTCCCGCTCGGCCGAGCGGGTTTTCCCTCGGGCGGGTCCGACGGTCTGCTGCGACTCCGGGCCCGGTTCACGGTCGCCCATCGGGCGGACGGCCAGCTGCTCCTGCAGGATTACGAGCGTCGTGCCATCGCCGCCTGCGAGCTCTTGCGCGAAACCGGACGGGTGTGTACGCCAGTCCGATCCTGCTGGTTCGGTGCGCCTCGTGTTGCGAGCCTCGCCTGACGAGCATGGCGCTGAGACTCGGGGAAGCCCGGCTCACCTGAGGGTTTTCCCGCCGCTCGGCCGGGACCGGACGGCCCAGCGTCGCGCGGGGGTTAGGTTGTTTCAGGTGACTCGCCCACAGCTGCCCGGGCAGCGCGCCTCCTCCTCGGCGGGGCTGGTATTGGCGGTGATGCTCGTCGCGATCAACCTTCGACCCGCCGCGGCCAGCGTCGGCCCCCTGCTGCACCGGATCGAGGTCGGGGACTCCCTGACCACGGGCTGGGCGAGCGCATTGACCACCCTGCCCGTCCTCTGCTTCGGCCTGGTCGCGCTGGCCGCCCCGGCACTGGCCAGGCGGCTCGGCGTCCACGCTGCGGTGGCGGCAGCCATGTGCCTGCTTCTCGTCGGCGAATTGCTTCGTCTTATCGCGGGCATCGGGTTTCTCTTCCTCGGCACGGCTCTCGCCGGATCTGCGATTGCCGTCGGCAACGTGCTCATGCCAGTGATCGTCCGCCGCGACTTCACCGACCACGCCGGAACCGCCATGTCGCTGTTCTCGGCGTGCCTCATCGGGTCCGCCGCCCTCGCGGCCGGGGTCAGCGTGCCCGTGGCCAACGCGCTCGGCGGCGGCTGGCGGCCGGGGCTGGGCGTATGGGCCGTGCCGGCCGGCGTGGCGGCACTGGTGTGGCTCCCGGCACTGATCAGAAGATGGTCACCGACCGGCACCGCCTCACCACCAGCGGTTCCCGGTGAGCCGCGCCCCAGTGACCTCCGGGTGCTCCTGCGCAAGCCGCTGGCCTGGCAGGTAACGCTCTTCTTCGCCGTTCAGTCGGGCGGGTTCTACGCCACGCTGGCGTGGCTTCCCAGCATCTTCCGCAGTCACGGCTACAGCGAGGCGCATGCCGGCGTGCTGCTCAGCTTGACACTGATCGTCGGCGTCTTCACCGGGCTGACGATTCCGAGCCTTGCGTACCGCCTCCGCGACCAGCGCGTTCTCGTTGCCGCCTCCTGTTTGCTGAGCGCCCTGGGCTGGATCGGCATCCTCGTGGCGCCCACCACCGGCTCCTACCTCTGGGTGATCCTCCTCGGGCTGGGACAGAACGCTTCCTTTCCGCTCGTGCTGATGCTGATCGTGCTGCGCGGGGGGAGCGTCAGAGCCACCCAGGCTCTCTCGGCCATGGCCCAGTCGGGCGGCTACGTTCTGGCCGCGATCGCCCCGCTCGCCGTGGGGGCGATCCATGGGCTGACCGATTCATGGACGCCGGTCGTGATCCTGTTGCTCGTCATGATCCTCCCTCAGCTCCTGCTCGGGCTCGGCGCGGGGCGACCACGGACGCTGTCCTTGCCCGAGCCGGCCGCGCCGCCGGGCCATCCCCCCGCGGTCGCGGGCGAGGCGCGGAGCTGAGTGCCCCCGGTCGCGAACGGTCCCGAACTGCCCGAGGGAGCTTGGCGAGAAACGGGCCTATGTGTGTGGCCCGTATCTCGCCAAGCCGGGTAGCGACCTCCCCAACCGCGCAGGTGCTGGCTTGCGCGAAAAGCAGCCGCTGCTCCGCGGTCTGCCGGCGGTGCTGGGGATCAACGAGCGAATCGCTTCCGAGACTCGAGGCGCCCGGAGACGGATCCACCACCGAGGCGCACGCCCGTCGTGGCAACGATCAGCCCCTATCGAGCACCCCCGTGTCCGAATAGCTGGTCCGGGTTCCGTTCGCACAACGGCGGGCTATCTGGACGCCAACGATCGACTCCGTGGCGCGGCGTCGAGATAGCCAACGGGCGGCTCAAACGACCCAAGCCGCATCCAGCCCTCCCGTGGTCCGACTGCTCGCACGCTCCGGCCGGCGTCGACCACCCCGCGCTGACGAACCCAAGCGGAAACCCGAACCCGCTCCCTTGTCCCTCGAGGCGACCCAGGACCCGTAAGTGGCGAGCCTGTCAGTCGCTCGCCACCGGACCATTTGCTTGCCGAAGCACGCCCGCGAGCAAGCAATCTGAAGTGTTAGCTCACTCGCCTTGGGTACAAGGCAGCAGCAAGCGAATCAGGACACCACGCTCGCCGTTGCTTTCGCCCAATCTCGAGCGTGCGGCTGCAGCGGTCCGCACGATCGGTTTCGTCGACCCGCCACCCCGCGCCGCGCAATTGGTTTGGCGGCGATGGGATTGCCGCAAGAAGTTAGCTCGCCGCCGGCTGTGATGGGCGCCGCCCGAGTCTCGAGATTGGACGAGAGCAGGAGCGCGCTGACCGGCGGCCGGAGCGCCGTTGGTCCCCAGGACCAGGCGTCTCGATCGTCCCTTGAGCCTCGCTCGCTTTCGTGGGACGAGCGGCAGTCGGCGCCGCTTGCCGAGCGTCGGGTCCAGGCCGAGCCAGCAAGCATCCTGCGGCTGCCCGGGCCGGTGGCTGCCTCGCATCACACCCAGTCACGCGGTCAGCGCGGATCGCGCGGCTGAATTGCGCGAGGAGGGGGCGTCTGACGCGAGCGCGCGAAGACGACCGCCTGAGCGGCGAATCGGGCAGTGGGGGACGGCACGCGCCCTCGGCGGGCCGACGCCCGGATCCGGGGGTTCTGGCAGCCTGAGCGGGGATGCCCGAGATGGTGATCTTCGATTGCGACGGGGTCTTGATCGACAGCGAACGGCTGGCGGTCGTTCTCGACATGGAGATGCTGGCGGCGCTCGGCTGGCAGTTGACGCGGGCCGAGGTGATCGAGCGGTTCATGGGCCGATCGGCGTCCAACATGCTGAGCGAGATCGAGCGCTGGCTGGGACATGACCTGCCTGTGGGCTGGATCGAAGAGTGGGACGAGCGGTACCGGGAGAAGTTTGCAACCGGGCTTGAACCGGTCGCCGGGATCGTTGAAGCCCTCGAGCAGATCACGCTCACGACGTGCGTCGCGTCCAGCAGCGAACATCAGCATCTGCGGCGCAACCTCGGAACGGTCGGGCTGTATGAGCGCTTCGAGGGGCGGATCTTTAGCGCCAGCGAGGTCGACAACGGCAAGCCGGCACCAGATCTCTTTCTGCACGCTGCGCTCCGGATGAGCGTTGAACCGTCCAGATGCGTCGTGGTCGAGGACAGCCGCTACGGCGTCCGGGCCGGGCGAGCGGCGGGAATGTCGGTACTCGCGTACGCAGGCGGCGGAATGACCCCCGTCGACGCGCTCGCTGGCCCCGGCACGACCGTATTCCAGGACATGCGCCAGCTACCGGAGCTGCTGGCCCACCTCAAGTGCGCTTAACTCAGCGGTGACGCCCGATTTGACCGCCGCGCGCCCGGAAGCGGCCACCGATGCGTGCGACCGGTGCAGCGGCGGAGCCGCCACGGCCGCGCACGGCGCCGAGGGTCTCGGATGGGTGACCTGAGAGCGGCAGCCTGTCAAGAGTGCCTGACCGGTGACAATGCAACCGGCTTCGCAGAGCACCGCATTGGCTGGGTGCGTGCATCGACCCACGCATGATGATTCCTGGCCAACGGATAGCGGTGTGATGGCTCAGAGCGACCGCCGGAAGTTGCTTAAGGCCCTAAGAAGCAGACCGGGCGCCGCAGCCGTAGATGGCCTGTCCGGGACGGGTCCGTTCCGCGACGTAGCACCCGTTGTTGAGGACCTGCACGTTGAATGTGTCCCGGTGGCCGTCGACGGCGACGAGGCAGACGAACACCGGCAGCGAGGTCTGGCCGAATGGCGCGGTGGCGCGCTCGGCCAGGGTCGCGGGTCGGCACGTCGCGGAAGCTGGTCTCGGGGGACCGGGGTTGGCGAGCAGCGCGTCCTCAAGCCGGCGCGCGGTCGCGGTTGAAGGGGCATGCGTGGACGAAGCTGTACTCGAGGCCGAGGTGGTACGCGTGCTCGTGACTGCCGGCCTTGTGTGCGCCGTCGGCGAGCTGGACGAGCCACAGGCGGAGGCGACCCACCCGGTGAGGAGCACTGCGGCTCCGACAGCAGCACGCACGCACGGAGAACTCACGGCTATCGCGAGCCTACCGCCGTGCGCGTGGAGATGGCGCCGGCGAAGACCCAGAAGGCGGAGTCCCCCGCAACGTGAGGCTGGTCGATGGTCACCTGAAGATCCGGGGGCGATGGCCGCTTCTGCGCCGGCGCCGCCCGAAGCAGGCATCTCGGCTGTTTCGCCGAGCCAGCGGCAAGAGGGGCCACGCCCGCGCCAGCCGATCAGAGCGTGCAACGTGTCTCGAACACGGAATGCGTGTTGCGAGAATCGCGCTGATGATCGGAGAGCGCTCGCGAGCGAAGCTCGTTCCGCTGCTGGCGCTGCTGGGGTTCGTGACGACCGGCTGCGGCGGGACGACTCGTACGCACCCGCCCACCAATCACGGTGCCGCGTCGGCCGCTTGTCACGCCGGAGGGGTTCCGGATGAGTGTCTGCGGTTCATCGAGCATGTCGTCAGGGTTCGCAGCATGGTGCTCACCACTGTTGGCATGACTTCTCCGTCCGTTTGATGTACGCGGCCTCGCGCTCATTAGCGACGGCGCGTGGGACCCGCTCTGCGGCTGGCCGCCCGCGTGCCCTCGCAGCTTCCACGCCGCAGCCGGTCACGAGCGGCCGCAGGCGACTAGGCCGTCCCGGACCGCGGTGGCTTCGGGTGGCGCATCCACGGTTAGGCTGAGGCTGGTGTCGCGGCGCTTGACGCCCACGGTGATGACGAGCCGCATCCCCGCTCGAGAGCGACCAGCCAATCGGGCTCGGAGCGGACGTCGGCCAGCGCTCGAAGCCTTGCGGCGCGGCCCCGCCGTAATCCTGATCCAGCTCACGAGGCCACGGTCCGGGACGCCCCGCCTGTCTCTATCCCGCTCCCGGGTGGCGAGAGGAGCTGAGGAGCAAAGAACTGGGACGGGGCCAACCGATCGCGCACGCTGGTAGTGTGCAAGTTCATCCCAACTTGAAGTCAAGCGAAGGCCAGCGAATGAGAATCCTTGTCGCAGCGCAGGACACGTCGACCGACCGCCGGCAGCCGTCGGTGTCGCGCCGGCCGTCCTACCGGACAGGTGCCGCCGTCGCTCCACCGGCCGCTGCCGGCGAACCGGAGGATATGAGCGAAGCTGCGGCCGAGCTGACGATTGGCGAAGTGGCACGCCGCGCGGGGATGCGCACGTCGCGAATCCGATATTACGAGGCTCAAGACGTGCTACCCGAGCCAATGCGACTGTCCGGAAGGCGCCGGTATTCGCCTAGTGTGCTGCGCCAGCTCGCCATGATCGACGCGGCCCAGCGAGTCGGCTTTACGCTCGAGGAGATCCGCGACCTGCTCGGATCCGGTGATCGCCCCGCGCACGAGCGCCTACGACGGCTGGCGCAGCGCAAACTCCCAGAAGTCGATGGTCTGATCCAACGGGCCACTGCGGTGCGCCGGCTGCTCGAAGTCTGCAGCGAGTGTGACTGCGAATCCGTGGACGTCTGCGGCCTGTTTGACGATCGGGAACTACGTCTCCTTGACCCTGCGGGCGCCGCATCGTCGCGTCTCGTCGTCTTTCGCGACGACGCGCGCTCAGGTGACTCGTCACGCAGAGCAAAGGCTCGGCCGCCGGCGCGGAACGTAGGGCTGTAGGTCGCAGTCCGCGCCGGCCGCACCCAACGTTGGCCATCTCGTTTGCGGCCAGCGAGGCTGTCCGACGCCGCAGATCGCCAGGAGGAAAGCTAGTTGTCCGAGTGGTTGCGTTTGACATCAAGTTGGCTTGAAGTGCCACGCTGCCTCCCCAAGCACAGCGCTCCACTGGGGCGACGAACGGACAGCCCACTCAACGCCGGCTCCCACAGGGTCCGGCGTTAGAACCGTCGAATCCGCCCGGACAGGACTGGCGTCAACCGGGCTCAATATGGAGGCTTCGATCATCATGAGCAACACCGAGATCATCTACCACGCAAAGGGCGTCAGCTTGACTGAGGCGGGCGCCGCCAAGGTCCGAGAGTTGCTGCCGGAAGGGGCAGACGTCTCATCCGCGGGCCTGCGCGTCGAAGTACAGCGCGGCGGGTGTTCGGGCTTTCAGTATCGGCTGGCATTCGACCATCCCCACGAGGGCGACGCTGTGTTCGAGGATCACGGGCTGCGGATCCTGATCGACAATCGGAGCCTGCCCTACCTCGACGGTTCGACTATCGATTGGGTTGACGCCTTGCAAGGGCTCCAGGTCAACAACCCCAACGTCGTGTCCTCGTGTGGCTGCGGCTCGTCGTTCCACGTTGCGCAAGAGGAACAACCGGCAACGGTCTGAAGCCGAGGAATCGGCGCGGGCCGAGGCTGACGCGGCCTCTCGTAGCGGAGATCCCAAGCCCGGCATCGGTCCTCGGTCGCCGTCGGTGAGGGCCCGCCGACCGGCGCTTGGGCGGCTCGCCGCCGCGGTGATCGCCGCGAGTGTCACGACGGGACTGCTGACGGTCGGTGCTCGCGCCGTGCCCGCCGCCGGTTTCGACGTGCGGGCTCTCGAGGGTGTGACCCTCTTTCTCGCGGCCGGCGCCTATCTCGCGTACGCGCTGGCACATCACCAGAACCGGCGCGAACTTGTCACGCGCTCGGTTCTCGTAAGCGCGTTCGCGCTCTGGGGAATCGTCCAACTCGCGCCCGACTTCGCTGATGCCGCGTTGCTCAACGACATCACGATTTTGCTGTTCGTTGCCGACCTGGCGTTCTTGCTAAGCCCATGGACATGAGCGGGTCTCGCGGCTGTTGCCCGGTCGGACTCACTGCGCCGCCCCGACGGCCGTGTTCTCATCCGCCGATCCGCGACATCTCGACTTTCGCACGGCGGCTGGTGTGCGCGGTGCGCAGTTCCGAGTAACGGTCGGCGCGCGCACCCCAGATCAAGCGGACCCGATCAGTGATGTCCGCGTCGGTAGCGTCGCCGCGAACCAGCGAACGAAGGTCGTATCCGCCCGCGGCGAACAGGCAAGTGTAAAGACGGCCCTCGGGGGAGAGACGGGCCCGGGTGCAGCCGCCACAGAATGGCTGTGTCACGGAAGCGATGACCCCGATCTCGCCAGCCCCGTCGCGATAGCGGTATCGATTGGCGACCTCGCCTGGATAGTTGGGCGCCAGCGGCTCGAGCGGCCACTGAGCATCAATGGCTCGGACCATGTGCTCCGCCGCGACGACGTCGTCAACTCGCCAGCCGTTTGTGCTGCCGACGTCCATGTACTCGATGAAGCGCAGGATGTGGCCGGAGTGACGGAAGTGCTCGGCCATCGCCAGGACGTGGTCGTCGTTGGCGCCACGCTTGACCACCATGTTGACCTTGACGGGCGTAAGTCCCGCTGCCACAGCAGCCTCGATCCCCTCGAGGACTCTCTCGACGGGGACGCGAACATCGCTCATCGCTTGAAACACCTCGTCGTCTAGCGAGTCCAAGCTCACCGTCACCCGCCGAAGCCCCGCATCAGCGAGGAGCTTGGCCTTGCGCGACAGCAGCGCACCATTCGTCGTCAGCGCAATATCGCTGACGCCCGCGATGTTCGCCAGCAGCGCGACGAGCCGCTCGAGCTGGTGTCGAACCAGCGGCTCGCCGCCCGTGATACGCAGCTTGCTGACGCCGCAGGAAACGAAGATCCGGGCCAGCCGCTCCAGCTCCTCGAACGTGAGCAGCTCCGCCCGCGGCAAGAACTGAGCGCCAGGACCGAACACGTCCCGCGGCATGCAATACACGCACCGGAAATTGCACCGATCAGTCACGGAGAGGCGCAGATCGCGCACTGGTCGCTGTAGTTCATCAACGACAGCCGAAGACACATCTCGAGGGTACTCCGCGCTCGACGCCGTTCCGTTCATAGGAGTCGGCTCCCGTCGAGTCCCCTCGATCCCCATCGATCCGCGAACTCCCAGGGCGCAGCCCGCACGTCAGCGGCCATCGTCGGCCTCCCTCGCAGCCGCCCGCGCCCGGGTCGCGCGCACGATGCGCGCGCCATACAGGCGCGAGTAGATCGCATCCTCGGTCGTCTCGCTCGTCGGACGAATGGTCGGAGGCGGGCAAGATCGTGAACGGTGCAGCAGTGCGAGCCGCCGCCAGCTCTTCCTCCGTGAAACCTCGGAGAGACCAACTGGAGACCCGGGCGCGTCAGGCCCGCGACCTGGCCGCGACGCCGCTGCACTCGCGCCTGCGGCCCCAGCGGGAGGCGCTGGCTGCCGGCGCCCTCCGGGCCACGCCGCGCCAGGTGTATCGCGCGATGATGCCGACCTAGCCATCCGCGTCGGAAACTGCATGGGACCTCCCGAACATGTCCGACAGCATCGTCACAGCGTCGCGCTTCAACCCGGGTTCAAGTCAAGTGCGCGCGTTGTCGTCGTCGTTTGACTTGAAGGGGAGTTGAAGTGTGATCCTCCCGCTCTACCGTGAGGAGAATACGAGCATGACGTACGTGATCGCTGAGCCCTGCATCGACATCAAGGACCTCTCCTGCGTTGAGGTCTGCCCCGTCGACTGCATCCACCCCACCGACCAAGAGCCCGACTTCGCCGAGCACCGCCAGCTCTACATCGACCCCGAGGAGTGCATCGATTGCGACGCCTGCGTCGAGGCATGTCCAGTCGACGCGATTTTCGCCGAGGACCAGCTCCCCGAGGAGTGGAAGCACTTCACACAGATCAACGCCGACTACTACACGCGCGCAAAATAGAAACACGGAGCGCGTGCACGCGGGCCTTCAGACGACCTCACACCCGGCCCGTGAGTGTCGTGGTGGTCGCTTGCGGCAGCTGGGCGACCGTCTAGCTGAAGCTGACTGACGCGCGCTCGACCTGCCGCCAGTACGCGGCGCTCAGCGCGCTCGGTTTGCTTGCCGCGATCCTCGCGCCCGCGGTGTCCTCGGTCCGAGCGAGACCGCTGGCCCGGCAAAAGCAGCCACGATCCCCCGAAGGCGCCCGTAGCTGCTCACTGAGGGGCAAGCACTCGTCCGCTCGCGATCGGAAAGACCCGCGTCCAACACAGCGGGGGCTCGGCAGCGGTCCGTCGACAGACGCGGGTGAGTCGCCGGGGGGAATCGCACCCCCCGGCGCTCGCAGAACCGGACGTGAGCCTCTCAGCTCATCCGGCTCCCATCGTCCAGCCGTCGGGGCGCGCGCCGAACCGCCAGTGGGCGAACAGGCCGGGCTCGCGTCTGAAGACGGCGGCCAGGAATCTGCGTGCCTTGGCGGGGTAGCGGCGCAGCCGCTTGTATTTGCAGCGGGCCCAACGAATGAGGTATTCGTTGATCCGTCTGAGGAGCCGAACCAACTCCGAGCGGTAGAAGCGCCCGAAGTAGTTGATCCATCCCTGGACTTCGGCGTTGATTGCCGTCGCCAGGTTGGTGAGGGCGCTGTCTGACCAACGATGCAACCGCCAGGAGCGGATCACCCGCCCGATGCGCTTGCGTTCGTCGTCGCCGATTGCCGGGAGAAAGTTGACGAACTGACCGCCAAGCTTTCCTCCCGACAGCCGCGGGCGGAACGTGTACCCGAGAAAGTCGAACCGCTCGTGCTCATAGGAGCCGCGTCGCGTCCGATCCTTGCAGTACACGATGCGAGTCTTGTGCTCGTTGAGCTCAAGCCCGCACTCCGCCAGCCGCCGAGCGATCGCGGCCCGCAGCTGCAGGGCCTGGCGTTCGCTCGAGGCGTGGACAATCACGTCATCGCAGTAGCGCTCGAACCGCACGCCCGGGTAATCCCGGGCGATCCACGCATCGAACGCGTAATGCAAGAACATGTTGGCGAGCAAGGGCGAAATGACCGCTCCCACGCAAAAGGTAACTTGGGTCATTGGGGCCTGTGGGGGTGGGGATTGTGTGCCGGATGGTGATTGTGTCGTCGTCGCCTCCGATCAGGACTTCGCGGACGACGAGCCGCAGGATGCGTTGCTGTTCTGCGAGCGTGAGCTGGTCGAGCCCGTTGGCGAGGCGGTCGAGGAAGCGTTCGAGGGTGTCGGCGAGCTGGAGGTAGGTTTCGGCGTCGTGCAGCTCGGCGTCGAGGCTGTCGAGCTGGGCTTGCAGGGTGGTCTGTCGCTTGCGCAGCGCGGGCGTGCGGGCGCGGAGCTCCTCCAGCGAGATCAGCTGTTCTTGGTAGGCCTCGATCAGGCGAGCGGTCGAGCCTTCGGCGCGGGTGATGTCACGTTGGAGCGCTTCGCGGCGTCGGCTGGCGGGGTGCTCGGTCCGCAGCGCCTGCAGTCGGCGGTCGATCTCCGCGCGCACGAGCGCGGGGTCTTCCAGCAGCCGACGGACCTCCTGCCAGACGAGTCCGTCGAGCTCATCGGCGCGGATCGGTCGGCTGTGGCAGACGCGACCGCCGATGTGGCGGTAGTTGTCAGAGCCGATGCACCGGTAGTAGTAGATCCGCTTGTTGGTCGTGCGGGTCGTGGAGCGGTAGCAGCCGTAGCCGCACTCGCGGCAGACGAGGATGCCTTGCAGCAGCGTTGGCTTCTTGGTGTTGCGCTTGGCGAAGTGCGCGTTCTGGGACAGGCGAGCTTGCGCGAGCTCGAACGTCTCCTCGCTGACGATCGCCGGGACCGCGATCAGCGTCCAGCTCTCCGCCGGCTGGTCCTCTCGCGCGGGGCGGCGACCGTGACGCTCACCTCGGGCGCGGGTCGTGCGCGTCGGCTTGCCGTGCCGCTCAAGCGTCTTGGTCTTCCCGAACGCGGCCTCCCCGCGATAGGCGGTGTTGCGCAGCATCCCCCACACGCTCGAGCGGTCCCACACCGCTTTGCCGGTCCGGGTCGGCACGCCGCGCCCGGTCAGCCACCGGGCGAGCTCGCCGATCGACACATCGTCGTTGATGTATCGCTCGAACACCTCGCGCACGACCTGCGCCTGGACTTCGTCGATCTCCCAGAAACCCTCGCTGTGCTCGGACTTCTTGACATACCGGTAGCCATAGGGCGCGCACGAAAGCACCGCCTGGTGGCCGGTCCGGGCGCGGTGCAGCTTCCCGCGACGGGTGCGCTCCCGGATCTGCGCGCGCTCGTACTCGGCGATCATCCCCTGGAACTGGCGCAGCAGCTCGTCCTCGGGCGTCGCGCCGCGCTCAGGCTCCTTCGCGAAGCACACCTCCACGCCGACACGCTGGAACTCTTCGAGCAGCAGCACCTGATAGGCGTAGCGGCGCGCGAGGCGATCCGGCGCGTGACACAGCAGCACCTCGAACGCTCCCTCGGCGGCGCGATCGCGCAACCGCTCGAGCGCCGGCCGGGTCAGCGTCGCGCCCGAGAACCCCTCGTCCTCGAACACGAGATCGTCCGGGACGAGCAGCCCGCGCTCGGTGGCGAGCTCACGCAGCCCGACGGTCTGGCTCTGGATCGTCTCGTCCTGGCGCTGGCGCTCCGAGGACACCCGGGCGTAGATCGCCGCCACCCGACCCGGCCGCCCGTTCGCCTGCGAGATCGCTTCGCTCATCGTCCCTCCGCATCGTTGCCCGTCACCCGGCGCCGCTCGGGCACCGCAACCGCGTATGCCTGCGCCAGCCGCGCGCCGGCGAGCCGGTCACCAACGAACTCGATCTCAACGCGCCTTGCCGCCATGTCGCTCGCGGTCCTGACCGAGATAGCACTGCACCGCCTCGGCCAACGTCGCGCTCAACGTCAGCCCACGCGACCGCGCCCGACCGCGCAGACCGGCGATCAACGACGGAGCCAGCCGGACCGTGAACACCGCCGTGCGCTCCGGCACCACCACGCCCTCGGGCATCGCCCGCGCCGCGTTCACATACCGACGCGCTTGGCGCTCCGACAACCCGTGCTCGGACTGCAGCACCCGCACCGCATCCGCAAGCGAACGATCGATCAGCAACTCGACCGCGCGGTTCACGCGAACCGCGTACTCGTCTGCATACGCTCGGCGGCTGGCCATCAGCCACTTGAATACCACGCCTCACGGCCGATTCCTCCTCGACGGTCGCCGAACCGACCGCTCGAACTCGAAGCTCGCGATTGCGTGGGAGCGGTCATCGAAGACCCCTGAGGAGTGCCACGATCCCGCTCGATGAGGCTGCCGTCCTCGCGTTGCAGCGGCGCTTTGAGCCACCTCTCCACGTACATCAGGACCCAGCGCTGATCGGTGTGGTGAGCTACCGCCTTCAGAACGAGATCGTGGGGAACACTGTCGAAAAACGACTTCAGGTCCAGGTCCAAAACCCAGTCCTGTCGCCAGCAGCGCTCCCGGCAGACCCCGACCGCGTCCAGCGCCGACCGACCCGGCCGATACCCATAGGAGTCCTCGTGGAACACGGGCTCCACGCTGGGCTCCAGGTACCCGCGCACGACGGTCTGGGCGATCCTGTCCGCGACAGTCGGCACCCCTAACGTTCTCGAGCTGCCGTCCTTCTTCGGTATCTCCACCGCGCGGACCGGCGGGGGCATATAGCTCCCGGATGAGAGCCGATTCCAGAGCTTGTAGAGATTCCCGTGAAGGTCCCTCTCGAACTCCGCGATCGACTCGCCGTCAACACCGGCCGCGCCCTTGTTCGCCTTGACCCTCCGGTAGGCCTCCCAAACGGCCCGCTTGGAGATCTCAAACGACTTCGGCTTCGGCTCGCTCACCCGGCTCCTCCCGCCAACGACGGTTGACCGTTCAGCAAGCCCGGACGACCCGTCCCCTTCGCTCCACCCGCATTACCAGGCTTCACAGCTACTACAAGACGGTCCGCCCCTGCACCCCGCATCGCTACTCTCCCCCTCGCGGTTTCAGCCGCTCGGAGTTCTCGCTCCAGACGACCAGCCGCAGGCCACAACCGCTCCACTGGCCGGCCACCCCATCGGGGTGCAGGTTCACACGTTCCGCACAAGAGCCCAAGCCAAGCTCGCGCCGCCTCTATGCCGGACGCCGTCTGGCCAGTCGGCAGGCACCCGCCAGACTCATCCCGGGACCGCAAAGAACCCCCGGTTTCGACGTCAACTGTTTCCTTTCGACACTTCATCAGCAGTTCACTCTCGTTCGCCTTCTTGACTCACACCTGGCGCGCTCACGGCGCGCCTTTTCCCACGACGCTCACCACCACGGCTCTTGACCGCAGCAGCTCGGGGTGGTTTGCGGCCTCCGCCTGCACGACGACCGCGGAGGGCCACCCAGCCACCAGGACCGGGCTCCTCCATCTCCTGCACAGCACCGCATCCGGTGATCTGGCCTTCTACATCCAGCCTCCCTCAACGTTCGTGTTCACACCTTCGCGCGGAAACCGCGCATCTCGCCGACGATCGCTCGCCTGTCGGGGAGGCAGTCGAAACGCGACTGCTTCGGCGACATTCCGATCACGGGAGACGAGCCTTTGGACCTCACCAGCCGGGCCTTGGTCGTGGAGCGGCCGAAGAGACTCTGCACAGGGCGGACGCCGACATGGTACGTTTGTACTACCAACTGGTACATTTGTACCAGTCATGCCTGAGGCGGCGACGCAAGCCTGTATGCCCCGTCCGCGCGGTGCCGCCCGGCGCGAGGCGCTGCTCGAAGCGGTGCTCAAGATCGTCGGCGAGGTCGGGGCCGACGCGGTCACGCACCGCCGCGTGGCTGAGGTCGCCGACCTGCCGCTGGCGTCGACCACCTACTACTTCGAGTCCAAGGAACACCTGCTGACGGCGGCGCTCGAGCTCGCCGCCGAGCGCGATATCGCGCGCCTTCGCGAGTTCTCGGTCGTTGCCGGCGACGGCGCGGATCCGCTCGAACTGGCCGTCGCCGCGGTGCTGGATCCGATCGACGAGACGCTGCCGGCTCGCCGGGGCTCGATGATCGCCACGTACGCGCTGTTGCTCGAGGCGGCGCGGCGCCCGCCGCTGCGGGCGGTCGTCCGCCGCTGGACCGACGCCTATCTCGTGGCCGTCGGCCGTCTGCTCGAGGCCGCCGGTTCGACCGCTCCCGCCGCCGACGCCGAGCTTTTGATCGCAGCCGCCGACGGGCTGTTGATCGAGCAGCTGGCCACGGGCGACCGCGGTGAGCTCTCGTTGCGCCTGTGCCGGCTCGCGACCGCCCTGGTGACAGGGACGTGACCGCGCTCGCGGGCCGCGTCGCGTCGCAGGCTCGCGGCCCGGAGGGCCGGATCGTGCTGGTGATCAGCGTCCTGCTCGGCTTCGAGGCGATGATGTACTCGACCGTCGCGCCGATTCTCCCCCACTACGCGCGCGAGTTCGGCGCCTCCAAGCCGGCGATCGGGGTGCTCGCGGCCTCCTACCCCGCGGGCATGATCCCCGGCGCGCTGCTTGGCGGCTGGATCGCGACGCGTGCCGGCGTTCGCCGCACGACGATCGTCGGTCTTCTGATGTTCACGGTCTCGATCATCCCGTTCGGGTTCGCCACCGACATGGCGACGCTCGACCTCCTGCGGTTCGTCCAGGGCGCGGCATGCGGCTGCATATGGAGCGGCGGCCTCGCCTGGGTGATCGCGCTCGTGCGGCGCGAGCGCCGCGGCGAGGTGCTCGGCTCGGTGATGGCGGCCGCGATCTTCGGCACGCTGCTCGGCCCGATCGTGGGAACGCTCGCGGTTGCGGTCGGGACCGAGATCGTCTTCGCCGGCGTCGGCGCCGTCTCGCTGGCGCTCGCCGCCTGGACCCTCCAGCACCCGGAACCGCCGCCGCTCGAGCGTGAGCGCCACACGCCGGTGCGAGCGCTGGCCCGCAGCCCGCAGCTGATCCTGAGCGTCTGGCTGATCGTGCTCGAGGCCGCGATGATCGGGGCGACGGCGACGCTGTTGCCGCTGCGCCTGTCACGTCTCGGCGCATCGGGCGTGGCGATCGGCGTGACGTTCGTGCTCGCCTCACTCGTCGCCACCATCACCTCGCCCCAGATCGGGCGGCTGGTAGACCGCCGTGGCCCCAGACTGCCGATCGCCCTCGGGCTGTTGGTGACCGCGCTTCTGATCGCCGCTCTGCCGATTCCGGCCTCGGCGCTCGGCCTCGCGGTCCTGACGGTGATCGCGCTCGGCGGGCCGTCGACCGGCCTAATGATCCCGTCGATGTCGGTGATCACGGACACGGCCGAGCGGCTCGGGGTCGCGATCGCGCTCGCGACGATGGTGCTCAACCTTGGTTGGGCCGTGGGCGAGGCGGTCGGCGCCCCGACCGCAGCCACCGTCGCGCACCTGACGAGCGACACGCTGGCGCTGCTGCTGATCTCGGCGGCAATGCTCGCCACGCTCGTCGTCGTGCTGAGCACCGGGCTGATTCGCAGCACACCGCGGCCGGCCTCGGCAGACGCGTCCCCGGCCGAGCGCGCTGCGGCCGACGAACACCGCCCTAGCTCGCACGAACGGATCCGCGTCGTCGGCAGCTGAGCAGGCAGCAGCGGTTGCGGTGGACTCGACATCCCGGCCTCGGCTAGCGCAACAAACCCGGTCGGCGTGCGCCACTGGCAGCGACACCAGAATCAGCGACACCCACCGGGCCGGGGCCGGCCGGATCGGTCGCCATCTCGTCGCAGAGCCCTCGCGCGCTCGGCGCCGAGGCCGCGTTCGGTGTGCCCAGCTCTCTGGACGGCGCCCTGGGCGCGGCGACCGGGACGCCGCGCGGCCCGCGACGCCCGAACAGCCCATCACACCAGGCGGCGGACGAGCGCGGGCAGACTGCCCCTGCTCGCGCGGAACAGTAGCCGTGCCGACATGACCGGTCCAGGCGTCAAGCAGCAGCGCGCTCCGGGCAGCGGGCTGCCAATGGGGCGCCGACGCTCCAAAGCCAGCCCGACGAGTTGCCTATGCACACCCGCCGTTCTCCACCCCGCCGGCCGAGCCCTCCTTCCGGCGAAAACCGCGCACCTCGCGACGACTCCTTTCGCGATCCAAACGGTCCGGGAGCGAACGACTCCTTTGGCGACATTCCGGTCGTCCGGACTGGGCCCTTTGGGCGCCGGGGCGCGCCATCGGATTCGCCCACAGGCAGCAGCACGGTGACGTGCAGTGGCGTGCCTACTCGTGGCGCGAAGCAGTAGCTACGCCCTGACTACTGCATTGGGCGTGGAGCAGCAGCGCCTGGTCTTCGTGACGACCTCAGGGCGCGCCCTGCGTTCGTTGTCGCACAGGCATCTTTGCTCCCGCGCCGGCAGTCTCGGTATGACAGCAGCGAAGAGCCCGGCGAGCCCCCGCCATTCGGCATCCCGCGCGCCGGCGCCGAAACCCGGTGCTGGCGAGAGGCAGGTCTCAGGCTGCGTCATACCTGAGCCCCGCATCGCCGCTTTCGCTCCTAACAGACGCGGAACCTCTCGGTCAATGACTCGCTGACCTTCACGGTCTGCTTGAGCTGCCACCAGAGCTCGCGGGCGTCGGGATTGAGCGTGAGTTGTCCGGCGGTCTGGGCGTGCTTGAGCACGCTGGTGAGGTAGCGAGCGAGGCCGGATCCTTCAGCGGGTCGGGGTCGCCGCCCTCTGGCAGCAGCCGCACGCGCCTGACCGCGGCGAAGATGAATCTGTTCAGGAACCCGTTGGCGATCTCGACAGTGGTGGTGGGTCGGCGCAGCTCGGTGTCGGTGATGTGCCCGGTGATCGAGATGTGCGCGCTGGTGGCGCGCGCGGGCGCGGGGCGTGTCAGCAGCGCTAGCGGTCTCCCGTCCCAGGCTGAGCGCAGCGTCGGCGAGAGGGTGGAGAGCTCACGGCCGGTGGACTTGAGCACCGAGGCGAACTCGGGCTCGACGACGAGCAGCCGCTTGTCGGTGGCGCCGGGATCCTAGCCTTGCGGGTCGCGGACCGCCCCGATCAGCCCCTCGCCGGAGGACAGGCCGGTCGTCAGCCGCGACTGAAAGCCGGGATCAACATCGGATAGGAATCTGGCGAGGTGATCGAAGGAGGATCCCTTCCTGGCCTTGGCGCTGTCCTCGACAGGACGACGAACTCGTTAGGGTGATGCAGTGTCGCCTCGACCTGGAAGTGAGCCTGGCGGCCGATCAGCGCGCCGCAGGCGATCCGCAGCTGGGTGAGAATCGCGATCGGGTCTGATTCGGTGTGCGGCGCGATCTTGGCGACGATCGCGCCGGCCAGCCCGTGGAAGGCGTCGGCGGCTGGCGGCTGGGGCCAGTCCGCCGGCGGGTCGAGCGTCAGCGTCGCGGGCTGGCCGGCGAGCTGCTGGTCGAACACGGGGATCAGCTCGCCGGTCATTCGGCCGAGATTTCGGCGAGTGCGGCGCGTGCGGAGTTCTCGTCGCAGATCGACTTGTTCTGGGCGTAGGCGGCGATCAGCGTCTGGGTGGCGAGGTTTGTTCACCGCCCTGGGCAGGCCGCGGGATCGCTCCACCCCGCTTCGTACCCGACCTCTCGATCACGCACGGGGGCTTCACTACCAGGGACCCGGGCATCTCCCCCGGACCGGACTCACACCGGCAGGCCATCGTGAACTTCTCGCTCCTACGTCATCCGGTCCTCCTTTTCCTCGTGGCGCCAGAGCAGTCCGGCGCACCACGCGAAAGCGACAGCGCTCGGACTCGGTTGACCGCGGTGGTCAGTGCTTGTTCGGGATTTGCTGGCGGCGCCGTGGCAGCCTGAGCGCCGCGGGCAGCGCCAGGGCCAGTATGAGATCACCGTGCAGCTTGAGCTTTCGTGCGATCAAGGGTCGCCGCGGGCTGGCAGTACCGCCGGGGCGCGGGACCGGTCGGCGTCGAGCGGCGCCAGGAGACGCCAATAGGCATGCAGCTTGGGCGTCTTGCCATCGACACCATCGCTGCGCACGACGGCGGTTGGCGTTGGCTCGAACAGTTCGAGCTTGCGCACCGCGCTCGGCGTCACGTCAGCCCAGAGCACGTTTGTCGGCACGTAGCGGCGTTCGGCGTCGCTCGTGCGACCCATCCGCGGAAGCACCCCTACGAAGACGTCTTGGCGCTCGACAATCCGTCGACCTGCGAGTTCGCCCGCCTGGGCCGGCGGGTCGGCGAAGTCCTTCAGCCAGCGTCCGTGCTGATCGCGGCGGAGGAGCTCGAGCGACTGGCCACCGCCTGACAGCATCGCGAAGCACGCGACGCGCTCGGCGTTCGGGGCGTGTCGGTCAGGTGTAGAGTGGATCATGCGAGCCGTCACTCGCGTCTTTGCGATCGACCCGGTTGACCGCTGGGTCGTCGCTTGTGTCGCCGAGCATCGCCTCGAGGCGATGGCGCGGCACGAGAATGCGTCGGCCGATCTTCACCGTCGGCAGCTCGCCGGTCCGAACAGCCTGGTAGGCGCTCTGCCGACTGATGCGCAACAGTCGCGCGGTCTCTTGGATGGTCAGCACCGCTGCCGGTGCGGTGGAGGTTGGTTCGGGCATGGCGAGAACAGTACAGCTGCTTGGCAGGACGACTGTCTCGACCTGCTGCAGAATGACACAGTCTGGTAGCGTCCCGTGGCATGGGAGACGAACCGTTCGCGCAGATTCGGCCGGAGTACGAGAAGGACGGCACGTTGCGCTACATCCCGATCGGCGAGGGCTTCGCGGTGCCGCGGCGATTCTGGGCGGACAGCGACTCGGTGTCCGTGTGCGTCGAGGTGCACGATGACCAAGGGCAGGCGCATTGCGTCGCCGTCGAGGTTCGCGGCGACCGGCTCACGAGCGCCGACCTGCGGCTGCCGCTCGCGCGGCTCGTGCGTCGGGCGGTAGCCGGCGCAGCCGTGGCAGTGAACCCGGGGGCCGGCGGCACGATCGATCAATTGGCCGTCCTCAACGGGTTGTTGCGCCGGGGCAAGCGCGAACTCGACGTCTACCAGCGGTATGTCGACGGCGCCGATCGGCCGCGGCGCGGTCGCCCTGTGAGTGACGACCATCTGCGGCGCGTCGCCAAGGTGTACCGCGACGCTGTTCAGCGTGGCGACCCGCCAACGCAGACGGTCGCTGACACCATGCACGCCAGCCGTGCGACGGCTGCCCGTTGGGTCACCCGCGCCCGTGAGCGCGGGATGCTTGGGGCCGCGGCGCCAGGGAAAGCAGGCGAGTTCGGGGGTACGTCATGAGAGGCACAATCATTAGGCGAGGTCGCACTTACTCGGTCGTCATTGAGCGCGAGCGGGACGCCGCAGGCAAGCGTCGGCGGGAATGGCACTCCGGCTACAGAACCAGGCGAGAAGCGGAGGATGCTCGGATCCGCCTCCTCTCATCGCTTCAGCGCGGCGAGCATGTCGAGCCGTCGAAGCTGACCTTCGCCGAGTTCTTACAGGACCGCTGGCTGCCAGCGATCCGCACGCGCGTGCGCCCCTCTACGTTCGAGTCCTACCAGCGCAACGTGCGACGGCATGTCATCCCTGCTCTTGGCTCTGTGCCGCTTCAGCGGCTCTCAGGCGACTTGTTCACGGCGCTCTACGCCGACTTGCTCGACCACGGTCGCAGAGACGGTAAGGGGCTCTCACGGCGCTCCGTGCGCTACCTCCATGCCATCGCCCGGCGTGCGCTCTCCGATGCCTCCCGCTGGGGACTCACGAACGGAAACGTTGCCCACCGAGCCGACCCGCCGCGACAGGACCGAAACCGTGAGGCAATGCACGTGTGGAGCGCCGAGCAGGTGCGGACCTTTCTCGCGCACGTCCGAGGCGATCGCCTCTACGGACTCTGGCTGCTACTCGTGATGACCGGAGCGCGCCGCGGCGAAGCGTGCGGACTGTCGTGGGATGACCTCGACCTCGACGCCGCTCGAGTCGCGATCCGACGCAACCTCGCGAGCGTTCGTGGACGCGACCAGAACCGCACGGCGTTCTGGTCGGAGCCGAAGACCAGCGCGTCTCGCCGCTCCGTAGCACTCGACGGGGCAACCGCTGAAGCGTTGCGCACCCACCGCAGGCGCCAGCTCGCGGAGCGCCTAGCCGCGGGACCGGCGTACCGGGACCTCGGGCTCGTGTTCAGCCGCGAGGACGGCTCCGAGCTCGACCCGGACTGGGTGTCGAAGCGCTTCGAGCGCCTCGCGGCCTCCGCCGGCCTGCCGCGCATCCGCCTGCATGATCTGCGGCACACCCACGCCACTCTGGCGCTCCAGGCCGGCGTGCACGTCAAGGTGGTCTCAGAGCGCCTCGGCCATGCCACGGTCGGGATGACGCTCGATACCTATTCGCACGTCATCCCAACGATGCAGGAGGACGCGGCGGCGAAGGTCGCCGCACTCATCCTCGGCGAGTGAGGGTTGCAAGATGGTTGCAACCGGCGCTTTTCAGGTCAGCTCGGCCACGCCGTGATGGTGGTGAAAAGTGGCCGCTTTGCAGCGAGTTCTGTCAGGTGGGCCGTGGAGGACTCGAACCTCCAACCTTGGGATTAAGAGTCCCCTGCTCTACCAGTTGAGCTAACGGCCCTCGACGGCGATGTTAGCCAGCCCTGAGCGAGCGTGGCGGCTCGCGGATAGGCCAGGATCGGCGAGGGCGAGGCGGGCTCTGGCCGATCACCGGCGGCTGGCGTTAGCAGCTCTGCGCGACCTGGGGATTGGTCTTAGCCTGCGTGAGCGCCTGCTTGAGCGTGAGCTGCTGGACCTTGGGGACCAGCGTCACGGCCCTGGCGGCGGCGAGATCGCCCTTGCGGGTCTGCTTGGCCGCGTACGCGGTGGCGGCCAGGCATTCGAAGCCCTTCGGCTGGGTGGGATTGTCGCGGGCCACGATCTCCCATGCCGTGGCCGCCGGGGCATAGTTGCCCAGGGCGGTGTAGGCACGAGCGGCGAGAACGGCGAGATCCGAGTTCGGCGACTTCGTCAGGGTGAGGTACTGGTTCCAGGCCTGGGTGGCGCCGGCGAGCTCGCGCTTTCCGGAGTTGGTGAAGGTGCCGGTGGTGGTGTCGAAATTGCTGCCCTGGCCGGCGGAGGTCCAGCGAGCCTGCACCAGCGCGGCCCAGGCCGCGGGGTCGGTCGGGGTGGCGCGCGTGGCCTTCAGCGCGGCCTTCTCCTCGGCGCTGACCACCTGGGTCTGCGCGCTGCCCGATCCGTTTCCGGTGAAGGCATTGAGGATGCCGCCAAATCCGTTGCCGGCCCCGACGCCAAACAGCACGAGGCCTCCACCCATGAGCAGGGCAAGACCCAGATAGACGGCTTGAACGGTGCGGCGGCGGCCGCGACCGCGAAGATCGAAAAGCATGGGCTCCTAGGTGGTGTCGAATCCGTCGCCCATCTCGGCCAATTCCGCGGCTTCCCGAGCGGCGGCTCGGCGATCGGCGAACTTCAGCAACACGATACTGGCGAGATAGAGCAAAACGAGGGGGAGCATCTCCAGTCCCGTCGAGACCGGGTCCGCCCCAGGCATAGCCGCGGCAATCACGGCCATGATCACGGTAGCGTAACGCCAGTTCTTGGTCAGCGTCCCGGCGTTGATGACGCCGACCATGTCCAGTGCGAGCAGGCCCAGCGGCAGCTGGAAGGCGAGCCCGATCCCGAGCATGGTGAGCATCTCGAACCGGTAGTAGGTCTTGGCCTGGACGAGGATGTCGAAGTGCTCGCTGTTGTAGCCCTGGAGGAAGTGAACCGCTGGTGGCAGCACCACCTCGTAGGCGAAGAGGACACCGGTGATGAACAGCAGCGGGGCGAAGATCATCAGCGGCAAGGCGACCCGCCGCTCCTTGGGGTTGAGCGCGGGGATGATGAACGCGTACCCCTCGTAGATCAGCACGGGGAGCGCGAACAGCAGCGCAAAGTACGCCGCCACCGTGAGCGTGGTGGTGAACGGCTCGCCGATTCCGATGGTGATCGGCAGGCGCTGGGGCGTCGAGCGGGGCAGTGAATTGGCCGCCGCGGCCTCACCCTGGGCGAGCTGGGCGAAGTGCTGGCGGTCGGCCGGCGACTGGGTCTTCGAGGCCGCCAGTGCGGCGGCGGCGGCGGCCGCCTGGGCCAGACCGTGAGCCGCATTGACCTGATCCTTGGTCAGGCCTGAGAGGTGGTTGGCGCTCGTCTTCGGCGAGGCCGGGAGCGCGCGGTTGAGGACGTTGAGCAGGGCCTGGTTCTGCCAGAAGCAGAAGGCGAACGCGATGCCGAGCGCGATGCCGCACACGATCAGCCGCGAGCGGAGCTCGTCGAGGTGATCGACGATACTCAGCCGGTCCTCATGCCCGATGGGCTTCAGAACCTTCGTGGACATGCCCCGCGCCTCCGCTCCGCCGCGTTAACGGCGCGGCTCGGAGCCGATCTCTGCCGACTCGCGGGCAGACGCTGCGTCGTGATCGGGCGACGCGCCGGGCAGCGAGCTGGTCGTACCCTGTGTCAGCTCCGGCTGCTCCTCCTCCGGCTCGTCCTTTGACTCCCCGGTGATCGACTCCTTGAACTCCCGGAGGCCGTGACCGAGTTGCCGTCCGAGTCCGGGCAGGCGCTTAGGACCGAAGATCAGCAGCACGATCAGGAGAACGACGATCAGGTCGGCGGTGGGATTACGGAACATTCTCAACCCCTTCGAATATGGGCCTGCAAGGGTAGCGCCGTCCGGGGTTCCGAGTCACAGATTTGCGCTCAAGGTCTCTTTCGTGCACGCCGATAGAAGCTTCATGTCGGGGGCAGCGCGATGAATAAGAATCCCGAGCATCACTCGGTGCGAAGGATCGTTCTCCCCAGTGGGAGATGCATCGAAGTGGTCCGCTTCCCCGAGCGCGAGGCGGCGCCTCCCAGCGGCCTTCATGTCTGCGGCAAATGCGCCTCCGAGCTGGTCCAGCCCGTCGCCTGGTCGGAGACGGCACGGGACTGCTGGCAGCTCACTCTCGCCTGCCCCAACTGCGGCTGGACCGAGGAGGGCCTGTACGGGCGCGAGGACGTCGAGCGCCTCGAGGAGAGGCTCGACGACGGCCTCGCCGACATGCTCGACGACCTCCAGCGCCTCACGGCCGCGAACATGGCCGACGAGCTCGACCGCTTCGCCGCCGCGCTCAACGCCGACCTGATCCTCCCCGAGGACTTCTAGCCAGCCCTCACGTGTAGCGGTCGACGACGCCCGCTGCGACGAGTTCCAGCGCGCTTCGCTGCCGCTCGCTGAGCTTGGAGAGCAACAACCGCGCCGAGGCCACCATCTCGAGCGCGCGCCGGCGCGAGGTCTCGAGCGCCCCGGTCGCGGCGATGCGGTCGCAGACGGCCGCCGCCTGCTCGGGCGTGCGCACCCCCCGCAGGTCCACTTCGCGCAGCTCGGTGTCGAGGTTACGGGCGAGGAGCAGCGGCAGTGTGACCGTGCCGTCGAGCAGATCGGCGCCGCGGGGCTTGCCCGTGCGCTCGGGTGGTCCGGAGACGTCGAGCACGTCGTCGAGGATCTGGAAGGCGATGCCGATCTGCTCCCCGAAGGGGCCAAGCGGCGCGCGCTCCAGTCCACCGGCCTGGGCACCCAGCTCGCAGGCGGCACGGAACAGGACCGCGGTCTTCAGACGACAGCGTTCGAGGTAGCGGCCGACTGATACGTCTGGGTTCCAGGCGTCGGCGCGCTGCATGAGCTCACCGGCAGCCAGCTGCGACGTGGCGCGTGAGAGCGTGCTGATCGCTGCCGGCGACCCGCCCGCAGCGAGCTCGGCAAAGGCCCGCGAGAAGAGAAAATCCCCGATCGAGGTGGCGGTGAGACGACCATCGGCGGCGAACACGGTCGGACGGCCGCGCCGCAACGGCGAACCGTCGAGGACATCGTCGTGCACCAAGGTGGCGGCGTGCACGAGCTCGACCGCGACCGCCGCGCGCACGAGCGCGTCGTTCCGCGGCGGTGGCACGCCCGCGGCCAGGCACACGAGCAGCGGCCGCAGGCGCTTGCCCCCGGCGGCGATCGTCTCGCCGGCGTACTGGGCCAGCAGCGGCCCGTGCCCAAGGACCAGCTCGGCCATGCGCGCCTCGACCCGCTCCATCACCTGCGAGACCTCGGCCCCGCCGGCATCGACCACAGCCTGCACGGCGCCGACGCTCATGCCCTCACCCCGCAATGCAGCGCAATGATTCCGCCGGCGGTGATCAGGTAGCGGATCTTCTGTAGCCCGCAGCGGGACATGAGCGCCGCCAGCTCGCCCGGCCCGGGAAAGCGCTTGACTGAGTTGGGGAGATAGCTGTAGGCGTCCGGATCTCCGGCCACCCGACCGAGGGCCGGCACGGCGCGGTCGAACCACAGGTCAAAGAACGTCGACAGGGGCGGGCGCGTGGGGGTGGTGATCTCAAGCACGACCACGTGCCCGCCCGGCTTCACCACCCGCGCCATCTCGCGCAGGCCCTGTTCGAGGTCGGAGAAGTTACGCGCGCCGAAGCCCACCGTGGACGCGTCGAACTCGCCGTCCGCGTACGGCAGCGCGAGCGCGTTGGCCTGCTCGAAACGCACGTGCGCCTCGGTCCGGCCGGCCGCCTTCTCGCGCGCGACGTCGAGCATGCGAGCCGAGAAATCGGTCGCCACGACTTGGCCCTGCGTACCAACCCGGCCGGCGAGCTCGAAGGCCAGATCGCCCGTGCCGGTGGCGACATCGAGCGCGCGACCACCCCGGGGCAGCGCCGCCAGGTCGGCAGCGCGGCGCCGCCAGGCATGATGTAGCCCGGCGGTCATCACCGTGTTCATGCGGTCGTAGAACCCGGCGATCCGGTCGAACATCGCCCGAACCTGAGGCTCCTCCAGGGTCCCGGACGCAGCGTGTGCGTTCGCCTTCAAGCAGCCAACCTCAGCGGCTAGCGCAGCTCTGAGAGGAAGGTAACCAGGTTATTGAACTTCTGCGGATTGTTGATGGCCAGATCCTTGAAGGACGGCATCGGCGCCGTTGGGTTACGCAACGTCTGGGCGATCGCGCCGGGCCGCAGGACCGAGCCGACATGGGTCAGCGGGGGCCCCGGTCCGTTGTTGCCGTTCTCCCCGATGAGGTGGCAGGCCAGGCAGCCGGACTGGCCGACGACCAGCTCGCCGGCGCGGAACGTCGGGAGCTCCGCAGCCGTCAGGTTGGCCGGCGGCGCCATGTCGACGGAATTGGGCGAGCCCGTCGCGGCGCCCTCGTAGGTGAGGTAGGCGATGGCCAGGATCGTGACCAGGCCCGCCGCCAGCGCGACGGGCCGGCGCTCGATCCGCCGCTCCGGGCTGCGGTCGTAAAACGGCAGCAGGAACAGCATGATCATGCACAGCGTCGGCACGCCGATCGTGGCGAAGGGGGTGAACTTCGGCACCGCCTTCATCACGCGCAGCACCTCGAAGAGGAAGAAGAAGTACCACTCGGGGCGCGGCACGTACGTGGTCGTGGTGGGATCCGCCTTCGGCCCGAGCTCGGCCCCGAACATCAGCGAGAGGAAGACGATCACGATCATCACGATTACCGCCATCGCCGCGTCCTTGGCGACGATGTAAGGGAAGAAGGGCTTCCCCTGGCTCTTCAGGATCGAGTAATCGCGGAGGTAGAGCTCCTTTTCGGCCTGGTTCATGTCCGCTGCCTCTCGCTCACGCCGCCGCGCTCAGACTTCGACACGGTCGGGCTGCAGCTCGGAGGCGGGGCTCGAGTCGGGCTCGACCTTCAGCCACGGCGGAGCGGAGATCCCCAGCTTCGTGACCAGCCACAGGTGGACGCCGATCAAAGCGGCGATCGCGCCGGGGATCAGCAGCATGTGGATGGCGTAGAAGCGGGATAACGTGGTGGCGCCGAACTCCGGTCCAGCGCGGAGGAAGTCCGACAGATAGGGGCCGATGAACGGGCCCGTGCCGTTGATGTTCACGCCGACGACCGAGGCCCAGTAGGCGCGCTGGTCGAACGGCAGCAGGTAGCCGGTGAACGACATCGCCATGGTGAGGATCAGCAGGGTCACGCCGATCACCCAGGTCAGCTCGCGCGGATACTTGTACGCGCCGAAGAAGAACGTCCGGGCCATGTGCAGGAAGATCAGGATCACCATCACCGAGGAGCCCCACTTGTGCATTCCGCGCACGAACTGCCCGAGGAAGGCCTGATCGGTGATGTAGCGGACCGACTCATAGGCGCCACCCGATGCGTCCGGGCGGTAGTACATGGCGAGGAAGACGCCGGTGACGGCCTGCGAGAGGAAGGCGAACATCGTCGCCGAGCCCAGCGTGTAGAACCAGTTGACGCCGCGAGGAACCTTGCGGAACAGCAGCCAGCGGATGCCGGGGGAGAGCGACGTGCGCTCGTCGATCCAGTCGACGACGGTGATGCCGGCCTCGCCGGCGGCCTCGTGGGGTTTCATGGCTCCGTTGCCGGTACCCGGCCGCTTCGGCGCGGGCTTGAGCGTCTTGGGCAATGGCGGCATGTGCGGCTAGCCCCCTGGCTTGGTGGCAGTGTCGAAGCGGGCCGGATAGAGGAACTGGCCGATCCCGTCCAGCGGCTCGCCCGGATCCCGAGGGGAGAAGCGCTGGAGCTCGGAGTTCACCGAGTACCGGGGGCCGAGCTCAACCAGGCCGTTGTTGAGGCGCGTGTAGAAGCGGTCAAGCGGGCGGACCGGCGGGCCGCCGGCGACCAGGCCACGGAAGTCATAGACGCCGCCGTGGCAGGGGCAGATGAACCGCTGGGCGGCGGGCGTGTATCGGACCGGACACCCAAGGTGCATGCACCGTGAGGAGAGCGCCACGAACTGGTTGTACTGGTCGGCATGCTCGGTGTCGATCGCGGGGTTGCGGGCGCGGACGTAGGCGATCGTCTTGCCGGCCTCGCCGATGGCCGGCTCGACGGTGATCACCTTCGTCACGTAGGTGTCGGACCGGAAGTCGTCCGGGGTGCCGATCGGCTGCCACACCCACTCCTCACGGCTGAAGATGGGGCCGATGGCGAAGCCGAGGGCCGGCAGCAGGAAGGCGCTGGCGGCGATGATGCCGAAGCCGTTCGCCGTGACGTTCATGAACCGCCGGCGCGTGACCGTCTCGCCCTCGAAGGCGCCGGGCATTCCGCGGTCAATCGTGTACTTGGACTTTGCTTGCGTGTGTCGATCAGGCACGGATTGGGCTACCTACACAACTTGTTGAAGTCCAGATCAACGCCTTGTGAACTGAACCTGAACGAAGGGTACAACCATCGTGTCCCCGGTGTGGCGTGATCGCGCCGAGACGGCACGAAATCGAACCATGAGCGGGGATCATGCCTGGCGACGGGTGTGCGCGGCAGCCCGAAGCGCGGCGCCGGCGCCGGGATCGGCACGCCGGGCCAGCGCCTTGGCGGCTTCGAGATCGTCGCTCGTGCCCCAGCCGATCGCCACGGCGCCGGCCTCCCAGATCGCCTCAGCGAGTGCGGCATCGGACCGCGAGCCGGCCTGAGCCACCAGCGAGATCAGGTCGGCGAGCTCGGCCGTCGCCTCGACGTCACCGAGCGCGGCCAGGCGGTCAAGTCCGAGCGCGTAGAGCTGGTCGCCCAGCAGCAGCGCGAGGTCGGGATCGTCGGTGGTCAGCACCCGCGGCGTGCCGTAGTGCAGGCGGGCACCCTCATCGATCATCTCGACGAGCAGCTCGTACTCGCGGGCTCGCCGGGCCGCCCGCGGGCCCGCGGCGGCCAGCTGCGCCGGCCCCGACCCGAACTCGGCCAGCTCCGATTCGTCGACGAGCGTCGACGCGATCGTCCCGCCGGACTCGGTCAGGGCGGCGTGGAGCACCCGGGCGCCGCACGCGGCGTCGGTCATCCGGCGACCTCCGTGAAGGCTGCCGCGGCGGCCGTGAGCGTCCGCGTGAGGTGGCGCTCGTCGTGAGCCAGCGACGGGAACCAGGCTTCGAACTGCGAGGCGGGCGGGTACACCCCGCGGGCCAGCAGTCCGCGGCACCAGGTGGCGTACGCCTCGAGGTCGCAGGCGGCCGCATCGGCAAAGGATCGCACCGGACGCTCGGAGAAGAACGGGGTCAGGAGGCCGGGCATGGTCTGGAGCTGCATCGGGACGCCGGCGCCACGGGCAGCCGCGGTCAGCCCCTCCGCGAGCGCGGCGGTCAGCTCAGCGAGGCGCCGATAGGCCCGGGCGTCGAGCAGCTCGAGCGTGGCCAGGCCGGCGGCGACGGCGAGGGGGTTTCCGGACAGCGTGCCGGCTTGGTAGACCGGCCCGGCGGGGGCGATCTGTTCCATCAGCACGGCGGCGCCGCAGTAAGCGGCCGCGGGCAGGCCGCCGCCGATGATCTTGCCGAGGATCGTCAGGTCCGGCATCACGTCGAGCAGCTCCTGCGCGCCGCCGTGACCAACCCGGAAGCCGCTGATCACCTCGTCGAAGACGAGCAGCGCGCCGGTGTGGTCAGCGCGCTCGCGGAGGAAATCGAGGAAGCCCGCCTCGGCCGGAACGACGCCCATGTTCGCCGGCACCGGCTCGGCGAGGATGGCCGCCAGCTCGTGCCGCTCGGTGGCCTCGAGCACCGCCTCACGATCGTTCCACGGCACGATCACGGTCGCGGCGGCGGCCGCCTCCGGCACGCCCGGACTGGCCGGGATGCCCTGGGTGGCAAGGCCGGACCCGGCCTCGGCCAGCAGACCGTCGACGTGACCGTGGTAGGCCCCGGCGAACTTGAGCACCTTCTCGCGGCCGGTCGCCGCACGGGCCAGCCGGATCGCGCTCATCGCCGCCTCGGTGCCCGAGGAGGTCATCCTCAGCATCTGGGCGGAGGGGATCCGGCGGGCAACCTCGGCCGCCAGCGTCACCTCGCCCTCGGTCGGAGCGCCGAACGTGGTCCCCTGCGAGGCGGCTGACGCGACCGCATCGATCACCGCCGGATGGGCGTGACCGGCGATCAGCGGACCCCAGGAGCCGACCCAGTCGACGTACTCGTTGCCGTCGACGTCGACGATCGTCGCACCCTGGGCCCGCGCGATGAAGATGGGGTCCCGGCCGATCGAGCGCATCGCGCGCACCGGCGAGTTGACCCCGCCGGGAAGCAGCTCCAGCGCGCGGTGGTAGAGCTCCTCAGACCGAGTGGTGCGCAGGCCGGTGGTGCTCACACGCCCGCGTGCTCGCGCTCCCAGCTACGGAAGTCCTCGGTGAAGTAGAGCAGCCGGATCTTCTTGAACTCGGTCGAGGAGTAGAGCGTCGACCGTTCGGTGATCCCGGTCGACTCGGCGATCGAGTCGAGGATCGCGTCGCACTCCTCCTTGGAGCGACCGTGGGCCATGGTGAAGACCGAATACGGCCAGTCTGCGTAGGTTGGGCGCTGGTAGCAGTGGGAGATCCCGCGGAAAGCGGCCATCCGCGGCCCGATCTCCATGATCTGCTCGTCGGGAACCTTCCACACCCCCATGCCGTTGGCGCTGAAGCCGGCCCGGCGGTGAAACAGGATCGCCGCGACCCGCCTCAGAAGGCGCCGTTCCTTCATCGACTCGAGGTGCGCGAGCAGGCGCTCCTGCTCGATGCCGAGCGCCTGCGCCGCGGGCGCGTAGGGCTCGGCGACGACCGGCAGGTCGCCCTGAAGCGCCCGGATCACCGCCACGTCGAACTCGTCATAGGGCTGCCGCTCGGTCTCAGCCGGCTCGACGGCCTCGGCGGCCGTGGCCAGGTCGGCCGTGCCGCCCTCCATCTCGAGGTCCATGCGGATCTTGAACAGTTTGAGCGTCGGGAGCTGGCGGATCGACTCGGCCCCGGCAAGCACGCCAAGGACCTCGAGCGTGCGCTGTAGCCCAAGCGGCGAGTCGGGCTCGGTGGCGATCGTGAACCAGATGTTGAACTCGTGATTGCGCAGGTAGTTGTGGGAGACGCCGGGGTGGGCGTTGATCACGTTGGCGGCCCGCCACGGGTTCTCGGGATCGACCTTGGCGGCCACGAGCATCGAGGAATACCCAAGCGCGCGTGTGTCGAAGATCGGGGTGACCTGACGGATGATCCGCTCCTCGAGGAGATGGCTGACACGAGCCATCGCCTCCTCCTCGGCGATGCCGGCCTCCGCGGCCACGTGCTGGTAGGGCCGCGGGGCGATCGGGAAGGAGCCCTGCATCAGGTTGAGCAGGCGGCGGTCGAGGTCATCCAGTGGAATCGCCGCGCCGTGCTTGCGGGTGCGCAGCTTGGCGCCGTGCGCGGAGCTCGGCTTGCCGGCCGGCGAGGTCGAACCTACTGCAGCCATCTCGCGGCCTCCTTCGCGTGGTAGGTGATGACGATGTCAGCGCCGGCGCGGCGAATCGCGGTCAGAGCCTCGAGCACCGCCGGACGCTCATCCAGATAGCCGGCGGCCGCGGCGGCCTTGATCATCGCGTATTCGCCGCTGACGTTGTAGGCGGCCAGCGGCATCCCGGTCTGATCCTTGATCTGCCGGATCAGGTCCAGGTAGGGCAGCGCCGGCTTGACCATCAGGATGTCGGCGCCCTCCTCGATGTCGAGGCGGGCTTCCCGCAGCGCTTCAGCGCCGTTGGCGGGATCCATCTGGTAGCCGCGTCGGTCCCCAAACGTGGGCGTCGAGCCCGCCGCCTCGCGGAACGGGCCGTAGAAGGCGGATGCGAACTTGGCCGAGTAGGCGAGGATCGGCAGGTCGCTGAAGCTGTCATCGTCAAGCGCCGCCCGGAGCGTTCCCACGCGACCGTCCATCATGTCGCTGGGCGCGATCACGTCGGCGCCGGCACGCGCCTGGGAGATCGCGGTCCGCGCGAGCAGCTCGAGCGTGGCGTCGTTGTCGACCACGCCGTCCGAGCGCACCACGCCGCAGTGGCCATGGCTCGTGTACTCGCACAGGCACAGATCGGTTATCACGAGCAGGTCCGGAAAGGCCTCCTTGATCGCTCGGGTGGCCAGTTGGACGACGCCCTCGTCGTCCCAGGCCCCGGAACCCTCCTCGTCCTTGGCCGCAGGGATGCCGAACAGCAGCACGGCCGGGATTCCCAGGCCCGCGGCCTGTCCGGCCTCCTCGACCGCGTGGGTGATCGACAGCCTGTCGACGCCGGGCATCGCCTCGATTTGTTCGCGGCGATCGACGCCGTGGGCGACGAACATCGGCAGAACGAAGTCACCCGGCTCAAGCCGGGTCTCGCGCACGAGGCCCCGGAGGGCGCTGGTCCGGCGCAGCCGGCGCAGGCGGGTCTGCGGGAAAGCCATCTCCTGAACCAGCATACCCCCGGGCAGCTGCCGGCCGGCGACGCCGCTCAGACCACGTTCCAGCGCTCGATCCGCCACGCGGTGACCAGACCGGCCTCCACGTAGGGGTCGGCCGCGGCGAAACGCTCGATCGTGTCGGGCTCGCAGTCCCTGAACACGATCGCGGCGCCGTGGGGTGGGTCGCCAAGCGCGCCTGCCATGACGAGCCGCCCGGCCTCGCGCTCGGCGCTAATCCGGGCCAGATGCGCTTCGCGGTGGGGCCCACGGTGCTCGACGATGTCGGGGATGTAGTCGTAGAAGAGGATGTGGTGCACGGTCGCCACACTGCGGAGGTTACGGGACTATCCGAGGCGCTCCGCCCGGAGCGGTACGCTCCCGCTATGGCGGATCTCCAGAAGCGTGACAGCTACACCCCGCGGCGCGCCCGCGAGCAGCGGGCCTACCGGCTGATCGTGGCCGGCGGTGTCACCGGCACGGTCGGCGTCGTCGGGGCGGTGCTCGCGGTGGCCGGCGTGATCGGTTGGGGCCTACCGATCATCGCGCTCATCATCGCGGCCGTCTGCGTGGCGATGTTCCGCGCCATCGTCCGCCCGCACTGAGCGGCGGCACTCAGGCGAAGCGCAGCAGCGCGATGCGGCCGAGCGCCCAGAAGACGACGGTCAGCACCGCGAGGTGAACGAGCGGCCAGCCGATGCCGGGCGAGCCGCCGCTGAACGCGTTGCTGACGGCCTGGAGCGCGGCGCGGAAGGGGAACACGAAGGAGATCGCATCCAGCACCGTTTTGAGCGCACCGGAGACGGCACTCGCCGGCACGAGCGCCACGAAGGCGATCGGCAGTGAGATCAGGAAGGCCAGCAGCGAAGCGGCATTGAGTTCGCGGGCGACCGCCCCGAGTGCAGTGCCGAGCGCAGCGAAGGCCAGGCCGGCGACGGCCAGTGCGAGGACCCACAACGGGAAGCGGGCCCAGTCCAAATGCACGAACAGGGCGACGAAGATCGCCATCACGAGCGTCACCACGCCGCCGCAGCCTGCCGACAATCCGACCTTCTCGCTCAGAACGCGGCCGGGCGAGACGAGCCCGCGGACCAGCCGCGCGTAGGCGTTCTCCGAGCGCTCGAGCGCCAGCATCCCGGCCGCCAGCAGTAGCGTGACGAACATCAGCGAGATGACGACCGCGATTGCTGCTGCGTAGGCGTCGGTCGGGGTCGTGTTGCCTGCCAATTCGGTCTGGTCAACGTTGAGCGGGGTGCCGATCGACCCGAGCACCGGGCTGGCGAAGCCCAGGCCCTCGATCGCTAGGTCGGCGAAGCTGATCACCTGGTGAAGCGCGGCCCGCAGCGGCGAGTTAGGGGGCAGAGATGCGGAGGTCCCCTGGAGGATCGTCCGCGCGTTGCGCAATCCGAGCAGGGGGAAGTTCTGGCCCAGCAGCTGGATCGATCCGCCGTTGAGTACCTGCTGCAGGTCGCTCACGGCAACATGGAGGACCTGCTTGGACACCGCCTGCTCGACATCATTCAGGCGGGCTTTGATGGCCTGGTCGACGAACTGCCGATCGAGCGGATCCTTGGAGTTGAGGATCAGCTCGACCGTCGGGCTGCCGACGCCGGTGGTCACGAGGCTCTGGATCTGCGTCGCGATGTCACTTGGAATGATCAGCGCCGCGAGCGCCTCGCCATTGCGCACCTTGGCGATGGCCTCCTCGCGTGAGTGGACCCGGATCGGGTCGATCGACTGGAAGAGCTGGCTGGCATAGGTGGAGACGTTGATCTGCTGGTTGCCGAAGCTGATGTGCCCCGTGCCCGGCGCGACCTCGCTGTAAAAGGCCACTTTGGGCTTGCCGGGCGGGCTCGACAGCGCGAACCCGATCATCAGAGCGATCGCGATCGGATACACGATCAGCAAGCCGACAAGCAGCGGTGAGCGCCGCAGGATCTGGAGGTCCTTGACCAGCAACCAGCGCATGGTCAGTGGCCGCGCGCGTGCAGGAAGCGGACGAAGGCGCCCTCGAAGTCGTGGCTGTCGCCACCGACCTCGCGCTCGAGGCCGGCCGGCGTGCCGGTGAACAGCAGCTCGCCGTCGACCAGCACGAGGACGCGATCGGCATAGCGCTCGACCTCGGCGACGTTGTGGGTGGAGAAGATCACCGTCGTGCCCTGGCCCGCGAGCCCACCGATGAACTCCCAGAGCCGCTCCCGCTGGCGGGGGTCGAGCGAGGCCGAGGGTTCGTCGAGCAGTAGCACAGTCGGCTCGGACAGGAGTCCGATGGCGATGTTGACGCGCTGCTGGTTGCCTCCCGACAGCCGCCCGACCTCCTCGTCGGCGCGGTCCTGCAGGTGGGTCTGCTCGAGCATGCGCGCGACCGTGCTCTCCGGGTCCGGACGCTTCTCCAGCCGCGCGAACAGCCGGAGGTTCTCCGCCACCGACAACTTGGCGTAGAGCGCCGGCTGCTGCGGGACCCAGCCGACCTCACCACCGGCGCTGGTCAACTCGCCCTCGGTTGGGGTCTGGACCCCGGCAAGGATCGAGAGCAGCGTCGTCTTGCCGGCGCCGTTGGGGCCGATGATCGCCACGAGCTCACCGGCTGTGAGCTCGAAGCTGACCGCGCCGAGCGCCGTCCGTGAGCCGAAGCGCTTAGTGAGCGAGCGAGCAGCCAGGGTGGCGCTGCCGTCGCCGGTGGCGGCAGGGGTCGGCACGGGGGCGGAGGCTACCTGGGAGTTCTGACCCGCGGCTCGAGCGAGGAGCCGCAGCTGCGGCAGAAGGCGTCATTCGGCGAGGCCCGGCTGCCGCAGTCCGGACAGTGATCGGGCCCGAGCGGGAGCACCCCGGCGCCTGGAGCGGCCACCACCCACGGCTCGAGCACGAGGTGACGGCGCAGATAGACGACGGTCTGGCGGATGACGGCGGCGACCGGCATCGCCAGCAGCGCGCCGGCGATCCCGTAGAGCTGGTAGCCGATCAGCAGGCCGAGGATGATCAGGATCGGGTTGATGCGCAGCGAGATCCGGAATACCTGCGGGGCGACGAAGTGGCCCTCGAGCTGCTGCAGCGCGACGAACAGGAGGATCACCCACAGCGCACTGACCGGGTTGTTGAACAGTGCCACGAGCACGGCCGGGAGGGGCCCGATGATCGGCCCGATGTAGGGGATGAACTCCATCAGGCCGTAGAAGGCTCCGAAGAACACCGCGTAGTGCTCGCCGTCGGGGAAGATCCCCACGACGCCGAAGATCCACAGCCCAACGGCGGCGCTCGTGCCCATGATCAGGCTGAACAGGAGCTGGCCCCGTACGTAGCCGAACACAGCCTGCTGGACGAGCCCTGGGAAGTCGTCCTCTGGGGTGCCGTCCCCCGGCGGCATCACTCGCCGCACGAGCCGGCCGATGTCCTTGCCGTAGACGAGCAGGTAGATCGAGAGCACCAGCACGAGCACAAGATCGAACGACACCGTCAGCGCCTGGGAGAGCAGGTCGCGGGAGAAGGAGAGGATGCTCCCCGAGCTCTTCAGCACATCCTTCTGCAGTGTCTGCAGCGCCGTCTGGCCCTGCTGCTGGACGTGGATGCGTATGCCGTGGCGGTCGAGCCAGTGCTGGACGTTGGCGAGATCGCGGTTGGCCGAATTGACCAGGTGCGGCACGTCCTTCTGCAGGCGGCTCACCTGGGTGCTGATCGGATCCGAGAGCAGGATGCCGACGCCGACGAGGACTGCCACGATCCCCAGGTAGAGGATGAGGATGGCCAACCCCCGCGGCACGCGCGAGCGCTCGATCTGCCGGACCACCGGATTGAGGATCAGCGCCACGGTGCTCGCCGCGATCAGGACCAGCAGCACCGTCCCGGCCGCCCGGGCGAGGGCCCAGAAGCCCAGTAGGGCGATCGGCAGCAGGACAAGCTGCACCCACCGCGGGACGATCACGGGTGGGACCATTGGTGGCGTCGGAGGCGACTCCTCGGTGACGGCCTCCGACCCTGCCGCGAGGTGCGGGGACGGCGTCTCGGTGGCGGTGGCGCGGCGCTCTGCGTCGGTGGTGGACTCGCGGGGCGTTGGGGCGCCTGGCTCCGACAGGGGTGCGACAGATCCGTCGGCGTTCTCGCCGTGCGCCGCTCCGTTGCCCGTGGACGCGCCGCCACCGGTCGACGCCCGGGCACCGGTCGACGCCCCGGCACCGGTCGACGCGGGTCGTCGGGATTCTCGCCAGGGAAGCCTCAAACGCATACAGGTGGAAGTATGCGCACCGACAAAGACATGAGCCAAGAGATCGCCATCATGTTCGTCGGCGACGTCGTCGGCGGAATCGGGCGGCGGACGCTGCTATCGGTGCTGCCGTCCCTGCGCGAGCGCCTGTCGCTCGACTTCGTCGTGGTCAATGGCGAGAACGCCGCCGGGGGGATCGGGATCACCCCCAAGAACGCCGATGACCTGTTCGCCGGCGGGGTCGACGTGATCACGCTCGGCAACCACACCTACCGGCACCGCGAGATCTACCCCTACCTCGACTCCCACGATCCGATCCTCCGCCCGACCAATTTCCTGCTCAGCCAGCCGGGCCACGGCTGGTGCGTGGTCGAGCGCTCGGGGACCCGCCTCGGCGTGGTCTCGGTGTCGGGAAACCTGTTCATGAACGCCGCGCGGCCGGCGTTCTCCGAGGTCGACGCCGCGCTGCACGCACTCAAGGACAAGGTCGACCATCTGCTCGTCGACGTGCACGCCGAGGCGACCAGCGAGAAGGTGGGTATGGGCTGGCACCTCGACGGGCGCGTGACCGCCGTCGTGGGCACCCACACGCACGTCCCCACCGCCGACGCGAGGGTCCTGCCCGGCGGGACCGCGTACATCACCGACGTCGGCATGACCGGGCCGCGGGGCGGCGTGATCGGGGTCAAGCGCGAGCAGGCGCTCGAGGCAATGGTCACGAAGATGCCGGTCCGGTTCGAGACCTCGAGCGAGGACCCCTGGCTGAACGCGGTGGTGATCCGGGCGAAGGAGCCGATGCGGGCGGCGTCGATCGAGCAGCTGCTCGAACCGGCGGCGGGAGGGGGCGCTTAGGCGCTCGGGCGGTCGGTGGCGTGCCGCCGCGACCTTAACCCGTCGCCGCCAGCGCCCCGAGCCGCCCGTCTGGCCCCGTCGTATCGCCCTGGCTGCCTGCCTCGTCGCGACCCCGCGGCGCGGACTCCTCGCCACGCGGGTGAGCGAGGACCAGGGCCAGCATCACCAGCGGGAAGAACCACGGGATGTAGAGGTAGAACCAGTGGGTGATCCCGAGCTGAAGCGCGATGATCACCGCGGCGGCCAGCGCGGAGAGCTCGAGCATGCCGCGGCGTACCGGCACGAAGGCGACGACGAGCGCCAGCGCCACTGCCGCGCCTTGCACGACGTGCTGCTCGAAGCTCAGGCCGCCCCACAGCCCCCAGACCGAGAACGGGGACCCGCGACCGGCCTGGTAGGAGATAGTGTCGCGCCAGAAGGCGTGGAGATCCCCGAACGCCGGGATCATCACCACCGCGACCGTGGCCAGGAACGCGGCCACAAACCCGGCCACCCGTCGAAGACCTGGCCACGGGCCCGTGCCGCGGAGCATCAGCGGGCCCAGGGCGAGCGGGGCGAACTTGGTCAGCCCGGCGAGCGCCGTCGCGGCGCCGCGCGCAGGGGTCCAGCGGGCTACGAGCAGCGCGAGCACGATCAGCAGCGCGACGAGCGTGTCGTTGCTGTTGGAAGTCAGCGCGTAGAGCGTGAACGGATACGACGCCCAGGCGTAGGCCAGCACGATCCCGGCAGTCGGCCCGCGGGTCATCCGGCCCAGGAACACCAGGCCGATCAGCGTCAGCAGGTCAAAGACGATCGCTGCCGCGTGGGCCGCGGGCAGACTGTCCCACACCCCGCTCCAGCCGAACACCCCTCGGAACGGTACATAGGCGAGGTAGTTGACCGGCCCGTAGGTGTCGCCACTGGCGTTGTCACGCGGCCAGCCGCCGTACAGCGGCTTGCCGTGGATCACCTTGTCGGCGCCGATCACACCGGCGTAGCCGACGTCGATGACGTTGGAGTTGGTGACATCGAGGCCGATGCGAAAGCCGACGAGGAAGACGACCCCCACCGCGAGCCACGAGGCCGGCACGAGCAGCTGCAGGGGCCGTCGCGGCCGTCCCCGCCCTGCCGCCAGCAACAGCATGCGCACCAGCAGGTACAGCAGCAGCGGATACACCAGCGGCACGGAGAGTCCGATCCGGGCATGGTTGAAGAAGGCGAGCGAGATCGAAAAGGCGAGCAGCACGGCGAGGTCGAGGTGGAGCAGTCCGGGGCGCCGGCGCCAGGGGACGAACGGCAGCGCGAACAGCAAGCACAACGGCAGCCAGACGTACCACGCATTGACCCGGCGGCCGAAGGCGCCCGGATACCCGCGAGCCATCGTCCAGGCGACCTGGAATCCGGTCCAGGCTTCGGTGACCCGGCCGCTCGCGTCATCGACGTAGACCTGGGCCATCTCCTTCTGGTGGCGGCCCGACGAGAACCAGCTGACCTGCCACCGGCCCGGACCCTTCGTGTACTCGTAGGGGATGAGCCGGGGATGGCGCCGCAGCTCGGCGACGATTACCGGGGTGCGGGAGGCGATTGCCCGCACCTGGCGCGCGTTGAGGCGGTAGCCGTGTGGGGGCGTGTCCTGGGAGGGCACCAGGACCGGCGTGTTGGGGTCGCTGGCGGTGACCGTGGTCGATGACCCGGCCGTGGTCGATGACCCGACCGCGAAGGCCGGTGGCGCCGTGACCACCGTCAGGAGAGCTGCGGAGAGCGCGAGGAGTGTCGCGAGCCGAGCGGCTACGCGCGGAAGCTCCAAAGCTTCTGCCCGAGGAACGACAGCGGCGTGCCGGCCGCGATGGCGATCGCCTGCGCTGGGACCTTGCTCACTCCGACGGTGTCGACGAGGACAATCAGCACAACGTAGGTGAAGGCGAAGGCCAGCAGCGAGACGGCGAAGAATCGCGCGGCCTGGAACATCGGATGGCGGTGCGTGGCGTCGAAGGTCCAGTGTCGATTGAGCCAGAAGTTGTTGAACACCGAGACCACGAAGGCGATCACGGCCGAGAGCCGGTAGTCGATGCCCAGCAGGTGGATGCAGGCAGCGAAAACAGCGAGATTGACAACGTAGCCGCTCGCGCCGACGGTGACGAATCGCACGAGTTGGAGCCAGTTCTCCGTCTGGCGCACGCCATGCCGGAAGCGGACGCGGAACGGGAGCTCGACCGACTGGGTCAGGTCATCGGGCATGTGGTGAATGTATCGGCGTTGTGTCTGGCGGCCGTAAGACCGCGGACATGCTAACGGCCTCCTAATCCGGTGGTATTGCGGACTCACACACCGAAGTGACGCCGGACGAGCGGGCCGATGTCACGCAGCGTCCACTGTTCCTGGGCCTCGCGGGAGCCCGGTCCGGTGCCGCACCACAACAGCGCCCCGAGCGAATCCGACCGGTGCAGCGAGCCGTGGCTGCCGCCCCCGACGTGATCGGCGCCGCCCCAGTCCACGAACTCGTATCCGGGCGCCGCAGAGAGCTGCACGTCGCCGGCGGTCGGGCAGTTCAGCGAGGACCAGATCCGCGCAAAGGCGTCCGGGTACTCGGACGTGAGGAGGCGTCCGTCGCGTACCTCGGCCCCGAGTGCCGCCAGGTCCCCTTCGACGCTCCACAGCGCTCCACCCAGATCCTCGAGCTCCCCGCCCGCCGTGAACCGGAGCTCACCGCGCTCGCTGGCCACCACCGCCTCACCGCCGTCGCGGTCGAGCCACAGAACAAGGTCGACGCCCTCGAGCTCGCGGACCACCGCCACGGCGCGATCCATCACCGATTGGCGGCGCTCGTCGTCCAGCACATAGATCATCGCCGAGCGTTGAGCCGGACTCAGTGCGACCTCGGCCGCGATCGAGCGGGTGGGGCTCGGAGTCGCGACGTCAAACTCGGCGAACGCGCGGTCGAGGCGGATGCGCTCCTCAACCGCGGCCTGAGAGTGGTCCGAGCACACGATCACGGCGTGGTCGTCGAGGAAGGCGTCAGGTCCACCGGCGGCGTGCATCAGCCGCTCGAGCTGGCGGTCGGCGGCGGCGATCGAGGTGACCTGGGCGTGGGGGCCGTTCTTGTGCGACCACGCGTCGTTGTCGGGCAGCGAGAACAGCAGGAAGTCGAAGAGGTCATTCTCAACCAGGTAGGCGCCGACGCATCCGGTGTGCTGGTCCCGGATGCCGGGCATGCCCAGCTGCCCGCGACAGCCCGTCTTGCGGCTGGCGTAGAGGTCGGCGTAGAACAGCTCCCGGGGCCCGTCGATGGTGCGGCGGAACAGGGTCGAGGTGACGATCCGGGCCAGGGCGGTCTCCTGGGCCACCTCGTGCTGATAGCGCCCGCGGTAGATGAGGTAGGTCGTGCCGGCAGTGCGCACGTCGGCGTCGTCGAGAGACTCGAACACCGTCTCGACCTCGGTTGAGAGGTGCTCCGCGTTCATCCGGTAGACGGTGTCGGTGAGGGACCGCAGGACGCCGAACTGGCGGCTGGCTGAGAAGCTCGAGCCGTACTCGACGTAGCGCGCCTCCTCGCGGTGGTACCAGTTCATGCTCGGGATCAGGTGACTGTCGGGACCGACGCCGGTGGTGATCGAGGCGGCGCACACCGGGGTCACCGAGGGAAAGGCGGCCACGCAGTCATCGATATAGACCCCCTGCTCGCGGATCCTGGCCAGGGCGGGCGCGCGCCCGCTGGCGATCGCCCGCTCGAGCATCTCCGGCTTGAGCGCATCGATGACGGCGAGGACCAGCTTCGAGGGAGCGCTCACCGAAGGATCCGAAGCCCGGCGTACTTCTGACCTGACCGACTGCGTCCGGCGAGAAGCACCCAGACGAGCATCACCACCGCGACCAAGCCGAGCGGCGGCGCCACTACCGAGAGGACGGCGGTGAGGAGGGCGATGCCCTCGGCGTACAGCGGAACGGCGGCGGCGGCCTCGGAGTCAAGGCGCGCGCGCACGCGTGCGAACAGCGGTCGCGTGGCGGCGATCCCCACCAGCGCGCACAGGATCCCGGCGATGTAGCCCGGCCACGCCGCGTAACCGCCGCGGGCCAGCGAGGCCGCGAACAGCAGCGCCGCGAGGACGAGCGCAATCAGGGCCAGCGCCACGGCGCCCGGGCCGCGCTCGAGACGCTCCTCGGGGACCCGCCGCTCCACGAGCATCAGCACGAACGCGGCCACGACGAGGGCAAGCAGGAAACCCGTGCTTTGCAGGAAAGAGTAGTCAGTGCCGTTGAAGTGGATCTCGACGCCGGCATCCGCGAGCGCGCCAACTGCGAGCGCGGGCAGGAAGGGCCGGATCCCCACCGCGGCGGCGATCCCCATTCCTGTGAAGATGTCGAAGAGCAGATGCACTGTGCTGTACCGTGACCGGTCGTGACGATAGTGCAGAGGCACCGATGAGCCGTGGCTCCGGTGTTGACGCGTCGGGGCGACGCGATCGACGGCATCGATCCACCGCTCGCGACATCGAGCGCTATGCAGGGCTGTTCGCCGAGCGGACCAAGGTGATGAAGTCCTCGGCGATGCGGGACCTGATGGCCTTGACCGAGCGCGAGGACGTGATCTCGCTGGCCGGAGGCCTGCCCGACACCTCGACCTTCCCGCCGGATTCCTACGCCTCGCTGATGAGCACGGTCGCGGCCGAGTCCTGCGCGCGCGCGCTCCAGTACGGGCCCACGGAGGGTCTGTCGCAGATCAAGCGCTGCATCGTCGAAGTGATGCGAGCCGAGGGCCTCGACCTCGACCCCGACGAGGTGCTCGTCACCACCGGCGGCCAGCAGGTGATCGACCTGGTCTGCAAGACGCTGCTCGATCCGGGGGACGTCGTCGTTGCCGAGGCGCCGACCTACCCGGGGGCGGTGCCGACCTTCTGCGCCTACCAGGCCGACGTCGTCCAGGTGACGATGGACCGCGATGGCATGCGGATCGACGAGCTCGAGCAGACGCTCGATGAGCTCGAGCAGACCGGCCGCCGCCCGAAGTTCATCTACACGGTGCCCAACTTCCACAATCCCGCCGGGGTGACGCTGTCGCTGGCCCGCCGTCGGGCATTGGTGCGCATCGCCGCGGAGCGAGAGCTGCTCGTGCTCGAGGACAACCCCTACGGGTTGCTGCGCTACGAGGGCGATCCGCTGCCCACGCTGCGCTCGCTCGACGACGAGTTCGTCATCTACGCCGGCACCTTCTCGAAGATCCTCTCGCCGGGCGTCCGCCTCGGCTGGACGGTGGCGCCGGCGCCGGTGCTGCAGAAGATGAACATCGGCAAGCAGGCCGCCGACCTCTGCTCCTCATCCATCTCCCAGTACTTCGTCGCCGCCTACTTCGACTCCGGGGCCTGGGAGGACTACGTGCGCTCGCTGAGCGAGATCTACCGGCGGCGTAGGGACGTGATGCTCGACGCCCTGGCCGAGCACCTTCCCCGCGAGGCCGAGTGGACCCACCCGCAGGGCGGGCTGTTCATCTGGGCGACGCTGCCCTCCTACCTCGACACGACCGACCTGCTGGCCCGGGCGCTCCAGGAGCACGTCGCATTCGTGCCGGGCCGGGCCGCCTTCACCGACGGGCGCGGCGGATCGGAGATGCGGCTGAACTTCTCCGGGGTGAGCGAGGACGAGATCCGCGAGGGCGTGCGACGCATCGGCGAGGTCGTGCGCGAACAGGTCGAGCTGTGGAGCACGCTCACCGGCGGCGGATCGTCGTCGCGTGGCAAGCGCTCGCCGGGGCGGTCCGCTGATACGCGGCGGCCGCCCTCGCCGGCCGAGGCGGCTCTCGCCAATCCTGAGCTCGCCAAAGTCCTGAGACTGCCTCGCAAGCGAGCCGGATGAGTGACGTCGCGGTGCTCAAGGGCGGCCGGTCGCTCGAGCGCCAGGTATCGCTGAAGTCCGGGGCCAGGGTTCAGGACGCGCTCGAGCGCCTCGGTCACCGCGTGATCCCGATCGATGTCGGCGCCGACCTGGTCGAGCGCCTCACCCGGGCCGCGCCCGATGTGGCCTTCGTCGCCCTGCACGGACGCGACGGCGAGGACGGAACGGTGCAGGAGCTGCTCGAGGTGATGGGGATCCCCTACACCGGCTCGGGCGTCTCGGCCTGCATCCGCGCCGCCGACAAGGTCCTGGCCAAGCACGCGATGCGGGACGGCGGCATTCCGACCCCTGACTTCTACGCCTTCAACGAGACGGCGTTCCGGGAGCTCGGCGCGGGCCAGGCGCTGCCGGCGATCGAGCAGCGGTTGGAGTTCCCGATCGTGGTCAAGCCCGCCGGCCAGGGATCCGCGCTCGGCATCAAATTCGCGCGCGCTCCCGGCGACGTTCCGGCCGCGCTGGTCGCGGCGTTCTCCTACGACCGCAAGGTGCTGCTCGAGCGGTACGTCGCCGGTCGCGATCTTGCCGTCTCGATCATCGACGAGGACGGAGCTCCGCGTGCGCTTCCGATCGTCGAGGCGGTACCCGTACAGGAGGACTTCTACGACTTCGAGAGCCGCTACGAGATCGGCCGCACGCGGTTCGTGTGCCCGGCGGAGCTCAGCGACGGCGCGGCCGAGCGAGCGGCGACCCTCGCCCAGGAGGTCTACCGGCTGCTCGGCTGCTCGGGCTTCTCCCGCGTCGATCTGATGCTCGAGGAGGCGACCGGCGAGCTCTACGTGCTCGAGGCGAACTCGATCCCCGGCCTGACGGAGACGAGTCTCCTGCCCCAGGCGGCAGACGCAGCCGGAATTGCCTTCGATCAGCTGATTGAGCGTATTCTGCGCGCGGCGGAGCGGAGCAATGAAGCTTGAGACCCAGCGCGAGATCCTGACGCGGTTCTTCGCGCTGCGCGAGGCCCACACGACGACGATGGCGCCTGCCGTCTTCCGCCAGCCGTCCTCGGTGTATGTAACCCGCGAGCGGCTGCAGGCCGAGACCGAGGCGCTGTTCCGCGGGCACCCGCTCGTCGTCGGGCTGAGCGCCGATGTGCGGGATACCGGTGACGTGATGGCCACGGAGGTGGCCGGGGTGCCGCTGCTGCTGATCCGCGGCGAGGACGCCGAGGTCCGCGCCTTTCTCAACATCTGCCGCCACCGGGGCGGGCGGGTGTTCACCGGCCGCGGCCGCCCTGGCCGAGCGCTGAAGTGCCCCTACCACTCATGGGCGTATGACCTCAGCGGCGATCTCCTCGGGCAGCCGCTGGCCCGCGACGCCTTCGCCGAGCTCGAGCGCAGCGAGTTCGGGCTGATCCCCGTGCCGGTGGCCGAGCGCTTCGGAATGATCCTGGCCACCCTGGGCGGGGGCTCGGAGCCGATCGACGTGGCCGGCGAACTGGCCGGGCTCGGCCCCGAGCTGGCCGACTACGGGTTCGAGCGGTGGAATCTTCTGGCCGAGCGCAGCGGCGTGTTCGACGCCAACTGGAAGCTGATCCACGACACCTTTCTCGAGAGCTACCACGTATTCTCGCTGCACCGCAACACGCTCGCCCCGGACATGCTCTCGACGCCGTTCGTGGGCGATAACTTCGGACCCCACACGCGCGGAGTGGTGATGCGCAAGGAGGTCGCCAGCCTGCTCGAGCGGCCCGAGTCGGAGTGGGAGCTGCGGCCGTTCGCCTCGGTCGTCTACATCCTGTTTCCCAGCGTGGCGATCAACCTCCCGATGAGCGGACACGCCGAGTTCTGGGAGATGTACCCCGAGCCCGAGGATCCCCACCGCACCCGTGTGACTGTCCGCTTCTACGTGCCCCGTGCGCCCTCGACCGACGAGGAGCGGACCTTCTGGGATGCCAACGTGCGCTTCACCACCAAGGTCGTCTTCGAGGAGGACTTCGGCCAGCAGCAGGATATCCACCGCTCGCTGCGCACCGGCCTCATGCCCGAGGTGGTCTACGGGCGCAACGAGCCGGCGCTGATCCACCATCACCAGCAGGTCGATCTGGCGCTCGGGTGCTCAGGCTCGGCGCACAAGCCCACCGTCGAGGCCACCGCTCCCGCCAACGGGGGCGGCACCGCTACTCCCCGGCAAAGTCCTCCGGGGTGACGCGGTCGAGGAAGTCCTTGAACTTTTCCACGACCTCCTCGGTGTCCTCAACCTCATGCTCGAACTCGATCGCCGACTCGGCGATCACTTCGTCGGCGGCAAAGATCGGGGCGCCGGCCCGGACCGCGAGCGCCAGCGCGTCGCTGGGCCGCGAGTCGATCTCCAGCTCGCGGCCGCCGGCCCGGAGGCTGATCGAGGCGTAAAAGGTGTTCTCGCGCAGCTCGGTCACCGCGACTCGGGTGCACTCGACCTCGAGTTCGCCGAGCATGTCCGACACGAGGTCATGGGTCATCGGCCGCGGCGTCGAGGCTCCCTGGAGCTTCATCAGGATGGCTGCTGCCTCCGGATGCCCGATCCAGATCGGCAGGAACTTGTTGCTCTCCACGGTCTTGAGCAGCACGATCGGCTGCTTGCCGACCATGTCGAAGCTCACACCGTAGATGACCATCTCCTGCAAGTCGCGCTCCCTAATCTGAGGTCTGGCAAGTATAGGGTTCCCGGTAGAGCCTCCCGCGAAGCTCGGACGGCCGCCTGCGACCGCGCTCTGTCGGCGCGCGCGGGACAGGGGGGCGTAACCAGACGGCGCGCCAGACGTACATAAAGAGCGCGCTCAGGGACCCTCGGGCAGCCGCACCTCACACATCCGGCCAGCGCACTTCTTCGCTGGGCGTGGTTTGGTGGGCGCAGGTCGAGGTAAATCAAGGCCCTGGGGCGCGCATCCGCCGGTACATCCGGGCGGCGGATGTGTTCCAACCGCATCACCCCGACCCGAGCCGACAAATGGTTCGACATTTGTCGTACAAGTGTTATAATTCGATACCTATCGAACATGCGACTTACGGAGCTAGAGCTGAATAGTCTTGAAACGCGTGATCGCGAGGCCGCCTCGTCTGGGCGCAGCGATCGCCACCAAAAACCTGAGAGCCCCCGAGTTCGGAGCGCCCGCAAGGCAGCCGCGACGGGTGGGAACGGCCGCCAGATCCGGCGGCGTGGCGCCCACGCCGCGAGTCGTGCGGAGCTGGCCGAGGCCAGGGGCACATCCGAGCTGAGCTCGGGTGCCGCCGACTCTCTCGAGCTGTTTCTGCGCAGCGCGCGGACTCACCCGCTGCTGACGGCAGCCGAGGAGGTCGAACTGGCCCAGCGGATCGAGCGCGGCGACCTCGCCGCCAAGGACAGCATGATCAACGCCAACCTGCGGCTCGTCGTTTCGCAGGCGCGCCGGTACCAGGGCCACGGCCTGGCCATGGAGGATCTTGTTCAGGAGGGAATGCTGGGCCTCATTCGCGCGGTCGAGAAGTTCGACTGGCGGCGTGGCTTTAAGTTCTCGACCTACGGGACGCTGTGGATCCGCCAGGCGATCCAGCGCGGGCTGCAGAATCACGGCCGGACGATCCGCGTGCCCGTCCACGTCGCGCAGCGACAGGTCAAAGTGCGCAAGATCGAGAGCGAGCTGAACACCAAGCTCTCGCGCGAGCCGACCGACGAGGAGATCGCGGCGGTCGCCGAGCTGACGGTCGACGAGGTGGTCGAACTGCGTGAGCTGAGCCGCGGGCTTACGAGCCTCGATCAGCCGATCGGCGACGACGGCGAGACGGCGCTGGGCGACATGCTGGCCAGCGAGCGGCCGGAGCCGGTCGAGGAGCTGGTCGAGTCAGATCGCGACAATCGCGTCAACCTCATCGTCGATCAGCTGCCCGAGGCTGAGCGCAACGTGATCCAGCTGCGATTCGGACTCACCGGCGATGAACCTCGCACTCTCCGGCAGGTCGGAAGCGAGCTCGGCATCTCGGCCGAGCGTGCGCGCGAGCTTGAGTCTCGGGGTCTGAGCCGCCTGGCCGGCAGCTCGGAGCTCGAGGGCCTGCGCCGCGCGGCGTAGGCCCCCACTGAAGCGCCGTCTGGTCAGGGTCGCCTTCATCGCGCGCGAGCCGTCGGGCGGATCGAGCGGCTCGGACGCTCAGCGATGGGCTCTGGCTACCCGCGCGGACAGGATCCGATCCGCGCAAGACGGCTGCGATAGACGTTCATGTCGGAGCGGTTCCAGTCGGAGTGCGTCTGCGTGCGCAGCGCCGCGACGCGCTCATGGTGATATGGGCTGGACAGGCTCTCGTTATGGCCAATCACGTTGGCGATCGAGATCCCGAAGCTGCACCGGAGCCACCGCACCAGCTTCAGGCTTGCGACCATCTGCCGGCGATCGCCGAGCACCTGCTGATCGCTGTAGCCAACGTGCTCGATCCCGATCGCCGTCCAGTTGAGGCCGACAGTGTGCCGGCACATGATGTCGAGCGCCACCAGCTGATGGATCACGCCGGCGCTGTCGATCACGAAGTGCGCGCAGGTTCCCGGCAGCTCGTGGAGCTCGGAATCGGGCACATCGGGGGCGAACGCATTGAACGCGGACTGGAAGCTGGGCCCCTCGGTGTAGTGGATGACGATCACGTGGGGGTGGATCAGCCGATAGGTATGAAGGCCGTAGTGGCGCTCGGCGTAGGCAGCCATCTGCGCACGGCGGGCGGCACCGAAGGGGATCGGGTCCCAGACAAGCGGGGGCTTTGGAACCTGAGGCCGCGGGGACGACCGAGTGGTGGTCGAGCTCGTCGTGGCAGCAAGCACGATCCTCGGGGTCGAGGATGAGGTGGCGGTCGGTGGTGGCGCCGTCGTCGAGCGAGAGGGAATCGATGCCGAGGACGCCACCGCCGGGTCTGCCGGCGGTGTGGGTGCGGCGCTCCCGCAGCCGGCGAGCAGCAGGACCGCTGGGGGCAGCAGGACTGCCGGCAGGCGGACGAGGAGGCGACGGACGGTGACCGAGGGCACCCATGCAGCTTGTCAGAGCGGCGCTGCGCGATCGCCGCCCACAGGAGCCCGATCGCTCCCGAGGCGAGCGCGGACGCCGTCCAGCGGGGCGGCGAGTCTGCTCGCCAGCCGGTACCGCCGGGTGCTTCGCAGCGTTGCCAGCTCGGCAGCGGCCGCCTCAGCCGCTCTATTCGCTTCGACGAGTTCGGTCCGGAGCGTGCCTGCGAGGGCCTCGCTCTCGGCTACAACAGCGATGAGGCGCTCGACCTCGCTCAGCCATAATCCGGCCCGCGAGCTGGTGCGGTGCTCAAGACGGACGAGGTACGCAAGCTCCCTGTACACGTCGGGCTCGGGGGGCGGCGCGGCGTCCAGTTCGTGAGCGAGTTCCACGAGCGCGATTGCGTGCTCACGCGCGTCGTGGTGAGCCGAGACGAGATCGCGACCGACCTCACCCATCGACGCACGCCAATCGTCAAGGTCACGCGTGAGCGCCTCGGCATCAATGATCTGGTCCGGGAACGCCGTACCGGCGAAACCGTTCGCCTCCATCGCCGCATACCGCTCGGGCGTCACCCACCCGTCGCCGCCAACCACACCGTAGACGTAGGCGGGACGGCCGCTCGCCATTCCCTCGAGGACGCTCCTGCCCAGCCCAATCACGAGATCCGCCGCGGCGATGAACAGCTCCGGGGTGGGCGTTGGTCTCGAGGGCGACCCGACCCATTCCAGGCGCAGTCCCGCGTCCCGGCACGCGCGCTCCATGAGCTCAGCTCGAGGTCCGCTGAGGTAATTGCTGAGCACCATCGCGGTATGCGCCCGCTCGTGCCGGAGGTAGAGATCGCGGAACCGAAGCATGTCGATCGGCTGCGTCAATCTCACGACCTGGCCGTGCAGGCCTCGGGCTTCGACACTTCGTCGGACGCGGTCGTTGAGGACGACGACCGCCTGGCACTCATCGCGCAGACGCGACGGCGCCTGCAACGAGATTTCCGCGGAGTGCGCGACGAACAGTCGGACCGCCGAGGGGTACTGAGCGGCGAGCTCGTGGCACGTCGCAGTGTCCGAGCAAATCACGAGTTCGCAGGCAGGCGGGAGCTGTCCCCGACTGACGACCGGCACCCCCTGAGTGGCGGCATACTCGGCCATCGCGCCATGCTGCGGCGAGTAGATCGTCACCTCGTGCCCAAGCTGGATCAACTCGAGCGCCACGGTGAGGGTGTAGGTCTCTGTCCCCGCGAAGCTGACGAAGGACTCGTAGCCGAGGAGCACACGCACCGCTCGTCAATCTACTCGGCGTGCGAGCACGGGACAACCGTGTCACCGGGTTGCTCTACGGTCCTCGGACCGCGAGGATGGCGGGAATGACACAGGCGTCGGATTGGCAGTCGATCGCCTTTGGCCGGGTTCCGCGACCGCCGCTACCCGCGGGGCCCTTCCTGGTCGTCGGACTCGGACGGGCCGGCACGGCGGCGGTCGCTGCACTGATCCGCGAAGCCGGTCCAGACAGCGTCACGGCGTGGGACCAGGGAACCAGTCGAGCGCTGCGGCGGCTTCAGAGGGACCTCGGCGCACGCGGGGTCCGCGTGCTACTCGGCCGCCCCCCAGATCGGCGCACCGTCAAGCGAGCGATGACCGTGATCAAGAGCCCGGGCGTGTCACCTCAGGCATCGGTGATCCAGCGAGCTCTCGCGGCCGGGCGAGAGGTGGTCGATGAACTCGAGCTGGGGTGGCGGCTCAGTCGCGCGCCGCTGGTTGCCGTGACCGGCACAAATGGGAAATCAACCGTCTCCGGCCTCGTGCACGCCGTTCTCGCGCAGGCGGGCATGCGTGTCGGCTTGGTCGGAAACACCCAGTTCGGGCCGGCGCTGTCTGCGGCGGCGGACGCAGACTGGCTGGTCTGCGAAGTGTCGAGCTACCAGCTCCAGTACTGCAATCGCCTGGTGCCTGAGGTCGCCGTCTTCACCAACCTCACGCCCGAGCATCTCGGCCGCCACGGGACCCTCGAGCGCTACGGCGAGTGCAAGCGGCGACTCTTTATCCGGGATGGGATTGCGGTCGGCCGCACGGTCGTCGACGTTGACGATGACTTCGGCCAGCGCCTGGCCCACGAGCTCGACAACCTCGGTAGTTCCGTGGTCAGGGTCGGGTTTTCGGCCGGCGCCGACTACCGGGTCACCGCCGCGCAGTGGTCGCTGCGCCGCGCCCGGCTGCGGCTGGCCACGCCGTCAGGCGATGTCCAGCTCGAGACCTGCCTGCCCGGCGCGTACAACGCGCGGAACGTGGCTGCGGCGTTGGCCGCAGGGGATCTCGTCGGCATCGATCGTTGCCACTCGGTCCCGGCAATCACTGCCAACGGAGGGCCGCCCGGACGACTGGAGCACGTTGACGTCGGGCAGCCGTTTGCGGTGATCGTTGACTTCGCGCACACGCCGGACAGCCTCGAGCAGCTGCTGAGAACGGTCCGTACGGCAGAGCCGACGAGCCGGCTCTCCGTCGTCCTCGGCGTCTCGGCGCGGCCAGGCGCGGCGATACGCGAACTTGGACGCCTGGCCCGTGCTCACAGTGATCGGCTCGTGCTCACAACGTCGGGGTACCTCGGGGTGGCGCCGCTGCCGGCACTCCAGGAGTTGCTGCGCGGAGCGAGAGGTGCCGGCACGAGCGAGCTCGCGGTGATCCGTGACCGTCGGCGGGCCCTCGACCACGCGCTGGGGACGGCGGAGCCCCGAGAGATCGTCGTGATCCCGGGACGGGGAGCGCTGCAGCAGCTGGTCATGGACCCGCGAGGCGTCCCGATCCCCTTCGACGACCGTGAGGTGGCCCGGCAGATCCTCTGCTCGCTCGTCGATCGGGGGATCGACGATCCGGTTAGACCGCGACCCGCGCTGCGTCACCCCAATCGGTCAGGCGCAGTCCTCTCCGGTTCAGGACCGCTCGCAGTCCAAGCAGCGCGGAATACGTCGGCAGCATGAACAGCGAGTCCGTGGAGCAAGCGAGCGCGTGTTCAAACGACGCCCCAAGCTGCTCGTCCACGTCGATCGGACACGTCCATCCCGCGTACTTCAGGCGCAGGGCGAGCGCCGCCGCGCGGCGGCCGCTGCAGGTCGCGGCGCCGACCGCGCCCCGCAGGGACTCGAAGTCGGCGTCCCAGATCCACGACACGTCCCGTCCGTCAGCCTCGCCGTCGTTGAGCGCGAACCACACGTGTAGCGGTGCGCGCTGCGCCTTGGCACTCAGGAGGCGCAGCGTCTCGTTGACGCCGACCGGGTTCTTGACCAGCAGCAGGTGGATGCTCCTTCCGTCCAGCTCGAGCCGTTCACCGCGGCCGAAGGCCGGCCGCGCCGCCTCGAGGCCGGTGCGGATCGTCTGCGGATCCACGCCCAGCTGCACCGCTGCAGCAGCCGCGGCCAGCGCGTTGTAGACGCTGTGCAGGCCACCGGAGGCGAGCCTTACCTCCAGCCGCGCTCGCGGCAGGGCGATCGTCACGTCCACCTGGTCGACCCCCCGCTCGTGGACGACCAGTGCGCTCACCGCAGGACGGGTTCGCGTCACCCGGCAGTGCGGGCAGGCGTAGTGCCCGAGGTGCCCGACGAACGCTCGGCTGTAGCGAAGCGGCCGGCCGCAGCGCAGGCAGGTGCGCCCCTCATGCGGATGGCCCGGGGCATCGACGCCCACGGAGCGATCGTCGATTCCGAACTGCAGCGCCCGCGGCGACCCCGCGCCGAGGACACCGCCGGCACCACTGATCAATGGGTCGTCGGAGTTCGCCACCAGCATCGGCGGTGCCGCCGATCCGCTGAGGACACCCCGCCACAGCCCAATCAGCCGTTCGAGTTCTCCGTATCCGTCGAGCCGGTCACGGAAGAGATTTCCAAGGACCACGAGGCGGGGCCTCATCTCCACCGCGATCAGCGGCAGCCAGGCCTCATCCACCTCGAACACGCCGCTCTCCCCGCGAGCCTCGGCGAGCGCGGTCGCGATGCCCCAGTGTGTGTTGGCGCCGGTCCGGTTGTGGACCACGGAGCGGCCATCCTCGTGCAGAATCGACGCGAGCATCCTCGCGGTCGTGGTCTTCCCGTTGGTCGCGCTGATCAGGGTGCTGCCGGCGGCGAGCCGCGCCGCGAGGGCGGCGATCGAGCCCGGGGCCATGCGCAGCAGCATGCGTCCCGGGGCCGTGCTGCCTCCTCCGCGGCCGGTCGCACGATTGACCCGGCCGGCGGCGCGGGCGACGGCGAGCTGCGTGTACGTCGGCGCCGCTGCGTGTGAGGCGGTGAGCAGGCGGGCGGACCGAGCTCCATCGCGGTAGACCAGGTCGAGATGATCCTCCAACCGACCCTCCAGCCAGACCTCCTCGAACAGAGACGCGGGGACGTGCGCGTCGGCCCCGGCGCGCGGCATGAGGTGCGGCTAGCGCGCCTCGCGGCGCGAGGTGACGAACTCGCGGAGCATCTCCCTGCCGCCCCGCGCCACCGGCTCTCCGTGGGCGAACAGGAGCGTGTCGAAGTCCTCATCGAGCAGCGGCACGAGCCCCTCAACGATGTCGGCCTTGATCGCCTCGGGGTCGTCGCCGAGGAACTGATCCGGTGGGTGGCCGAGCCCGTCGTAGTTGATCAGCCCATCGCCGAATGCCAGCACCCCGTTGTCCAAGGCAACGTGCAGGACAGCGTCGTCCGGGCAGATGCGGCCAAACGCAAGCACCCGGATGCCTGGCGCGATCTCATCCCCCGCGCCGTAGCCGGTGACGTCGACGTCCTGGCCGGCGAACTCGTGCAGCCCGTCATGATGCACAAAGATCGGGACACCGAAGCTGGCGGCGCTGCGGAGATGGTGGCGGACGGTGAGCACGACACGGGTGACAGCATGCCCGAGCCACTCCGGGCCCTGTCCCTCGGGCAACATCGGATCAAGTGCGGTGCCGCTGTCGGTGAGCAGGTACGAGCTCACGTCGACGCCGATGTGTGGGTGGCGCGCCTGCCAATGCAGGATGCCGGGGATGACCTCGTTCACAGGCCCAGAGTATGTCGGGTCCCGGGGGCGCGGAGGGAAAAGTGGCGACGGCGCGGCGACCTCACCAGGTCAGGCTGCCTCAGGGAAAGTCGGCGCTACCCGCTGACCGCAGATGTTCCGTATGTCCAAGGGATTCGGGGTGACCGGCCCGCTGAAGATGAAGGCCACGCTTGGGGAGGCGCCGGGCTGTGCCGGCCCGCGGTGAGTCGGGCCGGCGCGGTGACTCGATCGTTTCCGCCGGTGGCGCTGACTCACCTTCTTCGCGCCCGGGGCCTCGCGCATACCGCAGCCGTCTCGGCGCTCGTGCCGGCGCTGTTGGTGGCACTGACCCGGTAGCAGTAGACCGTCCCGTTGACGACGTTACTGGCGTTGGTGAAGGTCGTGCTCGTGGGGCTGGCCCACGGGCCCGAGAAGGTCTGGTCGGTGCGGTAGACGTTGTAGTGCAGGACATGATCCCCAGCCGGGTTGGCAGCCCACGACAGGGTCACCCGACCATTCCCGGCCACGGCCTTCAGTCTGGCCGGCGCCGCGGGGCCTGAAGCGGCTGTCGGAGCGTGAGCGTGAGCGTGGGCACGAGCACGAGCACGAGCGTGGGCGCGGGCGTGAGCGCGACCGTGGGCGCGGGCGTGAGCGCGAGCACGGGCGTGAGCGCGAGCACGGGCGTGGGCGTGGGCACGGGCGTGGGCACGGGCGTGGGCACGGGAGGCGCCGCGAATGTCTCCGTTCCACAGTCCCCACGACGCGGCCGGGGAGCTTGCCGCCACCCGGTAGTCATGATCGCTGTGGTAGTTCGGATCAGCGAACCGCGGGTCGGCGCTGAAATTCCCCGACAGCGCGACCCCGGACGACTGTCCGTAAGAGCTCGAGCAATGGGCAGTGCTCCCGCAGAACGCGAGGTTGTTCTGCATGCGATTGCCCCCTCCCGGAGTACCGCCCCAGTAGTCAAACAGCGGCGCCCCACGCTGGGGGCCCGTGCAGCCCGGCCCCAGACTCTGGCAGTAGTTCATGTAGGGCGCCTGGAGTCCGACCATGTTCGCGCAGATGTTGTGCTCGATCACGTTGCCCGTGGTGACCGGACCGTTCCCGCCGACGTCGATGCACGAGGACGCGCTGTCGATCACATTCGCATAGATGTGCGCATCCCTCGGGCCGTCCCAGACCTGAATGCCGGTACCGGCCGGAATGTTGTAGATCCAGTTGCCGTACACCTGGACGCCGCTCGTCTTGTTGAGGTAGATCCCGTGCTCCTCAAGGGGACAGAACCCCACATCATGGATGCGGTTGTCGCGGATCACCACACCTGAGGTCCAATTGCTCCAGCCGACGCCGATTCCATCCCCGCGATTAGTCAGCGGGATCGACGGGTCGACATACACGTTGGAATGCTCCAGCGTGACATCGCTGGCCTCGATATTGAACCCGTAGGTCACCTCCGCCCCGCCACTGATCGCGCCCTGACACAGGCCCGGCCACTTGTCGCCGCGTTTGTCGAGGTCGAAGTTCAGAGACGACAGCGTGACACCTCGGCCTGTGACGGCCGGGTAGCCCTCGATCGTCGCCCGCTCCCCCGGATAGGACCTCACCGTGATCCGCGGGGTCGAGAACATCGTGTCGGCCATCCGACCACCGTACCTCCCTCCACGCAGGCAGCCGGTCTGCCCCGGACGCAGCGAATCGACCAGCCTCCGCGCGGTCCGGAACGGCGCTCTCACCGACCCGCGGTTGCGATCAGATCCGGACGGCGAAGCGACTCGGTTACACACCGCGGCAGCCGATGCCGGCGACGCCGCAGCGCCGAGCCCAGCCGCGGCGGCGAGAGCGGCGGCGATGCCCAGCACGGCGCGCTTGTTAGTGCGTGTGGACCAACGGCCGATCTCGGTCAGCGATCGGATTCGCTGGAAACGCGTCGGCGAGAGCCCCCGTTCACCGACTACGAGGACGCGGCCCGGCGAACTCCGCCCATCATCGATGCAGACAGGCACCTCTCGGTACTCCTTTCGGTTTACCGCCTCCGAGGTGAGCTGTCGGGCTCGTGTGAACCGATCACACTACGTCGCACTCTGGCGACGATTCGCCCCAGCGGCCGCAGCCGCAAGTGGGTCCCCCGGTCTCCGCTCCTTGAGTGAGCGAAGATTGGGCGCTTATGTGAAGAGATTGGGCGCTTATGTGAACTGCGCGCGCACGTTAGCGAAACGCGCGGAGGGCTCCGAGCGGAAACTTCCGCTATTTGCGGCATGCAACGCGATCTGCGCAATCGGAACCGAAAGGATGGAGGCGCCCCTTCGCCCGTTATCGCACAAGCCCGGTGGCATGTGTTATGCGCGGAACATTCGAAACCGCAGGACCCCTCTCGAGCCAGTTTTAGCCAACGCGCAGTCGCAGGCCCTTAGACGCAACCTACGGCACCGTAGGATTGGTCGTGGTGGCTTCCGTCGAGCCCGAATGGGCGATCCAGGACTCGAACCTGGGACCTCTTCCTTATCAGAGAAGCGCTCTAACCGACTGAGCTAATCGCCCTTCGTGGGAGGATTCTAGCCTTCAGGCGACGGAGCGGACCCGCAGGCGGCGCGCAAGGTCAAGCGCGTCGTCGAGGGAGGCGAACGTGATCTCCGCGCGGTACTCGGCGCCTCGAGCGGCGACGTCGATATCGCGGCCGAGGGCCTCGCCGAGGGCGTCGGAGATCTGCTCGATCGCGGCCTGCTGGTCTGGGTGCAGCGGGGTCCTCCGCCGCCGGGGCCGGCGCTCGGACGAGGGCGCGGCGGCGGCGCGAGCGCGCGCCTCGAGCTCGCGTACCGACCATCGCGACGCCACCGCCTCGCGGGCGAGGTGCCGGCGCGCGGCGTGATCCTCGACCATCAGCAGCGCCCGGCCATGGCCCTCGCTGAGCTCGCCGCGCTCGAGCAGCTCGATCGCCTCGTCGGGCAGATCGAGCAAGCGGATTAGGTTGGAGACCGCGACGCGGCTGCGACCCACTCGGAGGCCGACATCCTCTCGGGTGAGGCCGAGTTCCTCGACCAAGGCGGCGCACGCCCGGGCCTCCTCGACCGGGTTCAGGTCCTCCCGGGCCATATTCTCGATCAGCGCGACCTCGAGCGAGTCCGTGTCGTCGTGGCTGCGGATCAGCGCCGGCACCATCTCGAGCTCGGCCAAGCGGGCCGCCCGCCACCGGCGCTCGCCGGCGATCAGCTCATAGCGTCCGCCCGCGACCGGGCGCACCAGCACGGGTTGCAGCACGCCCCGGAGACGGATTGACTCGGCCAGCGCCACCAGGGACTCCTCGTCGAACGTCCGCCGCGGCTGGCTCGGGTTGGGCGAGATCAGCTCAACGGGGAGCTGGCGGAGCTCCTCCGGACCGTCCTTGGGCGTAACAGAGAGGATCGCGGCCAGGCCGCGCCCCATGCCCTTAGATTTCTCAGCCACGGGCAGCGACCTCCTTCGCCAGCTCGAAGTACGCGTCGGCGCCGGCGCAATGTGGATCGTGATGGATGACCGGCTTGCCGAAGCTCGGGGACTCTCCGATCCTGACGTTCCGCGGGATCACCGTATCGAACACCAGTTCGGGGAAGTGCTCTCTCACCTCGCGCTCGACATCTTGAGCGAGGCGAGTGCGGCCGTCGTGCATGGTGAGCAGCATGCCCGCCACGGTCAGGCGTGGGTTCAGCTCGCGTTGGACGAGGGAGAGCGTGTCGAGTAGGCCGGCCAAGCCCTCGAGCGCAAAGTACTCCGCCTGCACGGGAACGATCACCCGGTCAGCCGCGACGAGCGCGTTCACGGTCAGCGGGCCGAGGGAGGGAGGACAGTCGAGCAGTGTGAACGCGAACCGGTCCCTGACGGGAGCCAGTGCCTCGCGCAGACGGGTCTCCGAGCCGGGTGCGCGTGGGAGCTCGACGGTCGCGCCCGCGAGATCGGGGCCGGCGGGCGCCACCCACAGGTGCTCGATCTCGCTCGGAAGCATCACGTCCTCGATCGTGGCGTCGCCCACGAGCACGTCGTAGATGGTCCGGGGCGCGTCTTTGGGCAGGCCGAGCCCAAGCGTGGCGTTGCACTGCGGGTCAATGTCGACGAGGAGCGCGTGGTAGCCGGCCTCCGCGACGCATGCGGCGAGGTTGACGGCCGTCGTCGTTTTGCCGACCCCGCCCTTCTGATTAGCAATCGCGTAGACGGTGGGCATGCGAGCCATCAAGCTAGCGCGGCGAGCGGTCAGACTCGGCGGGCTCCGTCCCCCAGCGGTCGCTTGCGGGCAATCCCTGGGCGGCGGGGGAACCGGGGCGGTGTCGGCGCAACCTTCACCATCAGGTGGAGATGGCGATTCTTGGCCGTCGGATAGGGCTGGACGGGAATGATCGCAGCAGGCTCCAATCCGAGCTGCGCCGCCGCTAGGTCCCCGGCGCTCTCAGCCTCAGGGTCACGATTTCCGCGCCATAGCAGGGCAATTCCGCCAATGCGCAGGAGCGGCGCCGCGTACTCGGCTACGACAGCCGGCGGCGCGAGAGCCCGCGCGGTGACGAGGTCGTGACGGGCTCGACCTTCGGTCCAGGCTTCGGCTCGGGCGCAGACGGCGGCCGCGTTCGCCAGGCCGCACGCCTCGATGGCACGGGTGATGAAGGCGCACTTGCGCTGGCTGCTCTCGACCAGCGACACGCTCGCCGCGGGGAGGGCAGCGGCCAGAGCCAGCCCCGGAAGGCCGGCGCCGGCGCCGAGATCGGCCACGACCCGGGCGCGGCGCACCGCCGGGAGGTCGAGCGCAACGAGGGAGTCGGCGACGTGATCGTCGATCACCGCGGCGCGGTCGCGAACGCTGGTCGGCGCGTATGAATCCCCGGACAGCAGATCAACGAGAATCCGCAGCTGCTCGACGGCCGCCTCGGGGAGGGTCGGTCGCGCTGTGAGCTCGCCCAGCCGGCGGCCGGCCTCGGCCTCGCGGCGTGCCGCGCTCCCGCGCCGGCCGGTGTCGTGAGTGGTCATTCCGACGCGCGCTCCCGGGCGATGTACGCCGCATAGCGCTCGCACATCAAGCGAAAGCGCTCGTCAGCGTGTCCGTCGAGGTCTGGATGGAGCTCCTGCTCAAGCAAGGGGAGGAGGTCGTGAACGAGCGCACGTCCACGAGCCATCCACTGGTAGTAGGAGCGGCCGCCGTGGTGGTAGGGCCCATACAGGCGGGTATCGGGCAGCCGGGCCACCAACCAGTGGAACAGGGCCTCGTGACGGGTGTGCATCCGCAGCGTGACCTGTGGCTGTTTGCCGTCGCCCCCGAACGAGCCTTCGCCGACGAGCAATCCGACGATGAGTCCGCGGTCGAAGTCACTGAGCTCGGTCACGACCACAGGCTACCGAGCGCCGTCGCCTGTTTCACCGTCAAGAAAAACGTGAAACGCTCAGGTCGGTGAGGAAGTGGCCATCAGCCCGACCGCATCAGCCGACGAGCGGCGCCACGACGAGCGTACGCGCGGGCTCCTGGCCCTCGCTGTAGGTCTCGACGTCGCGGCGCGACTTCAGATGCTCGTGGACGACCTTCCGCTCCACCGCGCTCATCGCCTCAAGCGCCACCGGACGCCCATCGTGCACCGCAGTCTCCGCCGCTTGGTCGGCGGCGGCGCGCAGCGCGACGGCCCGCCGCTCGCGGTAGCCGGCTGCGTCAACAACCACCCGCTTGCGCTCATGGGAGCCGCGGAAGGCGATCCGGTAGGCAAGATGCTGGATCGCGTCGAGGGTCTGACCGTGGTGCCCGATCAGCAGGCCCAGATCGTCTCCGTGCAGCTCGGCCAGCACGCCGTCATCGTCCTCGCGAACCTCGATCCTCGCGTCCATCCCCGTCTCGGAGACGATCCGCTCAAGCATCTCGCGGACGCGCTCGGCGCCTTCCTTCACGGCTGACTCCATCGTTTACCTCCGACGTCCTGAGCGCTTCTTCTTCTTCCGCGGCGGGGGCGGCGGCGCGGTCCTCGGCCGATCCTTGGTGGCCGCGGCCGAGCCATCGTCGCCGCTCTTGCGCCCGCGGAGGAGACCGGCGAGTCCGCCGCCGGAGCCGGCTTCCTTGCCGCTGCCGTTGGCACCACCACTGGATGCCGGCGATTCACGCGTCGCAGCTGTCTTGCCGTCGACGACGGCAGCCGCACCTGCGCCGGCGAGCGCCGGCGGGCCGACCGGCCCCAGCCTCCGTTTCACGATGTACTGCTGGCCGATCGTCCAGGTGTTCGTCGTGATCCAGTAGACGAGGACGCCGGCCGGGAAGCTGAAGATGAAGATCACGAAGAACAGCGGCATGACCAGCATGATCTGACGCTGCGTCTTGTCCATCGTCGGGCTCGACATCATCAGGCTCGAGGCCAGCTGGGTGCCGACGTAGAGCACGATCAGGATTACCAACACCGCGCCGAAGGCCCGGTTGGTCAGATCCGGGATGAAGAGGAAGCTGGCGCCGCCATGCGGGCCGCAGGGGCGCGTGTGGGCGGGTGAGAGGTGGTGCAGGGCCTGATAGCGGAGCTGGATCGCCGGGCAGATGTCCTTCCGCAGGCTCTGGCGCAGCATGTAGAAGAGCGAGATGAACACCGGCAACTGCGCGACCAGCGGCAGACACGAGCCCAGCGGGTTCACCTGGTTCTCCCGGTAGAACTTCATCAACTCCTGCTGCTGGCGCTGCTTGTCGTCCTTGTACTTGGCCTGGATCGCCTTCAACTCCGGCTGCAGGCGCTGCAGGCGCTGCATGGAGTGGAACTGCTTGAGCGTCAGCGGGAGCAGCAGCGCCCGGATCAGAACCGTCAGCAGCACGATCGACCAACCCCACTGAATGCCGAGCGAGTCGTGGAAGAAGACCAGGACCGATTGGAAGACGTCGATCAGCGGTTGGAAGATGTTTGCGGGGAGCAGCATGTCAATCGCCTGTCGCCGGTGTCCCTGGCTTGAACAGCCCCTGATTCTCCACGGGGTCAAAGCCTCCATGGCTCCATGGGTTGCAGCGCAGCAACCGCCAGACGGCCAGGACAAGCCCGCGGAGTATGCCGAATCTCGAAATCGCCTGCGCGGCGTACTCCGAACACGACGGGTAGTACTTGCACCGCTCTCCGAACGCTGGTGAGAGCAGGCGCTGGTAGAGCCGAATCGGCGCCACCAAGACCGATCGAAGCGCGCTCACGCCACTTCCTCCGCGACGGTCGCGACAGGCGGGTCGGCGGACGCGTCCGCCGACTCCCCGCCGGTGTCCGACGCTTCCGCCATGCTGCCGGGCGGGGACTCCGTCTCCGCGGTTACCGCGCGGGCGCCGCCGGCGCCGTGCTTCGCCACCGCTCGATCGATCAAATTCGCCAGTGCGCGCCTTGTTCCGGCGATGCCCTCACGCTCAGCTAGAGCCCGAGCCTCCTGTCTAGCGACAATCACTGCGTCCATCCCGGACGGCAGTCGGCCGCTCTCGGCCGCAAACGCCTCGCGGAGGAGGCGCTTGACTCGGTTGCGTTCGACGGCGCCACCGACCTTCCTCGATACCGACAGACCCAGGCGCGGATCGCCCTCCTCGCCGCGCGGGAACACGTACAGGACGAACTCCCGACCGCCGTAGGACCGGCCGCTGCGAAAAACGCGGTCGAAATCTGCGCTGCGCGAGAGACGCCCCCGTCCAGGGCGCGGCCGTGAGCCGGCCGACCGCTGCATCAGACTGTGAGGCGCTTGCGGCCCTTGTCGCGACGACGCTTCAGGGTCAGCCGCCCGGCCCGGGTCTGCATGCGCGCACGGAAGCCGTGCGTCCGGGCCCGCTTTCGCTTTTTCGGCTGGTAGGTGCGTTTCATGACTCACGACCCTTCACAAGGGTTGACGGCTGAGTATACGCAGAGCGTCGCAGGCCGCCAGCGACCCCGCTCGGTGCGTCGCCTCACGATTCGTCCGGGCGCCTTTGGACGGGTGTCTTGCAATTTCCCGCGCTTTGCGCCAACACCTCCCTCGTAAGGCCCGAGACGCCGAGGCCCCGTTGGTATATTCGCCGCTCCGGACGGACCGCGTCCGGGCCTCGAAAATAGTCAAACGCGACGCTCCGGGGAGGGAGTCGCTTGGAGTTGCCCGCGCACCTCGAGCCGACCTCCGCATGGCGCGAGATCCGTGCCGAACTGCGGAGAGTGGTCGGCGAGTCCACCTATGACATCTGGATTGCCCCGCTCGAGGTGCGAGCGTGGGATGGCGCGCAGCTGCTGCTCGAGGCGCCGCCGTCCACCCAGGCCTGGGTCTCCAAGCGCTTCGGCCCCGTTCTCGAGGCCTCCACCCGATCGGTCCTCGGCGCGACCGCCCATGTCGCCTTCGCCGGCACCGCATCAGATACCGCCGACACCCCCACTCCGGACGGTCGCGGCGACCGCGCCCCACTCCGGGGCGCCGGCGCTCTCAACCCCCGCTACAGCTTCAACCAGTTCATCATCGGTGATGGCAACCGGCTCGGCCACGCCGCCTCGCTCGCCGTGGCCGAGCTTCCCGGCCAGGCCTACAACCCGCTGTTCCTCCACGCCCCGCCGGGCCTAGGCAAGACCCACCTTCTCCACGCGATCGGGAACTACGTGCTCGCCTTCGGTGGTGGCGCGACCGTTCGCTACGCGACCGTCGAAGCGTTCACCAACCACTTCATCACCGCGCTCACCTCGCGCTCCATCGATCGCTTCAAGCAGGCCTACCGCGACGCCGACGTCCTGCTCATCGACGACGTTCAGTTCCTAGCCAGCAAGGCCAAGACCGAAGAGGAGTTCTTCCACACCTTCAACGCGCTGTACGACACCGGACGGCAGTTGGTCCTCACCTGCGATCGCCTGCCCCGTCAGCTCCTCACCGTCGAGGAGCGCCTGCGCGAGCGCTTCGAATCGGGACTCGTGGCGGAGCTCCGTCCGCCCGATCACGCCACGCGGGTGGCCATTCTCCGTAAGCGCGCCGCCCTCGACGGTGTTCAGATACCGGACCCCGCCGTCCTCGAGCTCATCGCCGAGCGCGTCACCGACAACGTCCGGACACTCGAGGGCGCCCTGATCCGCGTCGTGGCTCACCACTCTCTCACCAACCAACCGATCAGCCTCGAGCTTGTCCGCGCCGTGCTTGACGGCATCCATCCCGAGCGCTCCGGCGCCACCATCTCGATCGCCGGCATCCAGCCCGCGGTGGCCCGCTACTACGACATCTCACTTCCCGAGCTACTCTCTGCCGGTCGGGCCGCCCGCGTCTCCTGGCCCCGTCACGTCGCGCTCTACCTCTCGCGGACCCTCACCGACACACCCCTCGCTGCCATCGGCCAGGCCTTCGGCGGACGCAACCACGCCACCGTCCTCCACGCCTGCAAGCGCGTCGCGCAACGAATGGTCGACGATCAACAGACTGTTGACGACATCGAACGTCTCACCGCCCTCATCCGCGGCGAGACCGACGACCGGCACTGCTGACACACTTGCCTGTCCTGCTCGACAGACAGCTTCTCCGCAACCTGCGGCCAAACCCGCAGTTATCCACAGCTTCTATTCGCCCTATGACTTCTACCTTCCTTCTGAGGTATTCATCGTGAAGATCTCCCTCGAGCGAGACGCGCTGCTCGGACAGCTTCAGACTGTCACCAGGGTTGCCTCGACCCGCAGTGCAATCCAGGCTCTATCCGGGGTCCAGCTCGCCGCCGGCCCCGATCTGTGCGAGCTCCGCGCGACGGACATGGACGTTGGACTACGGGTGCCGTTGGAGGCCGACGTGGCCCGTGAGGGCGTGGTCGTGCTCCCCGCCCGCCTGCTCGTCGATGTCGTCCGGTCGCTGCCGCGGGGCACCGTCTCACTCCAGCTGCGGGCCGCCGAGCAGGACGTCGAGCTCGTGTCCGGCAAGGCCACCTTCCACATCCGCACGCTGCGCACCGAGGACTTTCCACCCTTCCCGCAGCCCGACCCCGAGACGGCGATCTCACTACCTGCGAACGCCTTCGTCGCAACGGCGTTGAAGGTTGCCGGCTCGGCCTCGCGCGATGAGACTCGCCCGGTGCTGACGGGGATTCTCGTCTCGGCCAGCGACCGCGAACTCCGCATGGTCGCCACCGACTCCTACCGGCTGAGCGTCAAGGAGACGCAGCTTGAATCCCCTCTCTCCGCGGCTTTCGAAGTCAATGTCCCCGCCCGCGCGCTCCAGGAGCTCGCCCGCGTCGTGGCGGGTGCCGATGACGACGCCCTCAGTGTGAGCGTCCGCCAGAACCAGGTCCTGTTTGTGCTCGGGCGGGTGATTCTCTCCTCACGGCTGATCGACGGCCAGTTCCCCAATTATCGCCAGCTCCTGCCCGAGAGCTTTGAGCATGAGCTGCGACTGGCCGGTGAGGAGTTCACCGAGGTGGTGCGCCGCATCAGCCTCCTGGCCCAGAAGAATGCTCCACTGAGACTGGCCTTCGCTCCGGGTGAGCTCACTGTCTCCGCCCAGACGCCGGACGTCGGTGAGGCGCTCGAATCGCTGCCCGTCGCCTTCCAGGGGGAGCCGCTGGAGATCGGCTTCAACCCGGAGTTCCTGCGGGCGGGCCTCGAGGCGATCGGCGAGGGCGACGTGGTGCTCAAGCTGATCAGCCCGCTCCGCCCCGGCCTCATCGAGGCGGCGGACGAGAGCCGGTTTCAGTACCTGATCATGCCCATTCGCCTCAACGTGTAGGCCATCGTGCGGGTCGTCGGAGTCAGTCTGCGCGACTTCCGCGGCTACGAACATGCCCAAGCGGCGCTGGGCGGCGGTCTGACCGTTGTCTCCGGGCCTAACGGCGCCGGCAAGACGAATCTGCTTGAGGCGATCTACTTCGCCTGCACCGGGCGGTCGTGTCGGACAAACAACGAGCGTGAGGTGGTCCGCTTCGGGGCACCCGCCGTCCGCGTGGAGCTCACCGCCGAGGCCGACGACGGCCGGCACGAGCTCTCGGTCGGCTTCGCTCCAGGCGAGCCCAAGCGGATGCGCGTTGATGGTGCCATGGTGGAGCGGATGCTCGACGTCTCAGGGCGCCCGTTGGTCAGCGTGTTCCTGCCCGATCGACTTGAGCTCGTCAAGGGTGCGCCGGCGTTGCGGCGCTCGCATCTCGACCAGTTCGTCTCCGCGATGTGGCCGGCCCGAACGATCACTCGCCGCTCCTACGCCCAGGCGCTCGGCCAGCGCAACGCGCTCATCTCGGCGATCCGGGCGGGACGCTCATCGCCGAGTTCGCTCGGAAGCTGGGACCAGCAGCTGGCCCACCACGGGATCGCCCTGATGGCCGACCGTCGCGCGGCGGTTGACGCCCTCGCGCCTCTGTTCAGACGCCTGGGCGGAGAGCTCGGGTTGAGCGAGGACAGCACAATCAGCTACCGCCCACGGTCGCAAGCGGGCGACGCCGCCGAGCTGGCCGCCGAGCTCGCGGACCGACAGGCCGGCGACCTCAACCGTGGTTTCACCGGTCACGGGCCCCATCGCGACGACCTCGCCCTCGTGCGAGAGGGCCGTGAGCTGCGCGCCTATGGCTCCCAGGGCCAGCAGCGCCTCGGGCTTCTGGCCCTCCTGCTGGCCGAGCGCGAGGCGATCGCCGCCACCCGCGACGCTGCTCCTCTGATGTTGCTCGACGACGTGATGAGCGAGCTCGACGGTACCCGTCGTCGGTCACTCGTCGGGTTGCTGCGCTTGGGCGGCGGGCAGTCGATCATCACCACCACCGATGTCGAGCACGTCCCGGGCTCCCGCGAGGCCGACATCTGCAGGATCACCGTGGCGGCCGGTCGCATTCTCCAGAACGCGCTCGCGGCCTGAGCGGCGGATGACGCGCTACCGCCGCAGCCCTCGTCGCATCGGAGTGGCCCTCGATCAGGTCCGCAACGATTGGGCTCCGGAAACACTGTTGGCCGATATTCAGCGAGTGTGGCCGACGGTGGTCGGCGCGGCGATCGCGGGAGAGGCCGCTCCCACCGCCGAGCGGGGCGGCGTGCTCACCGTGTCGTGCTCGGCATCGGTGTGGGCGCAGGAGCTCGACCTGATGGGCCCGAACATCCTCGCGCGGCTGAACGAGGCGCTGCACGGGGCCGAGCTCAGCCGGTTGCGTTGCGTCGCCGCCACCGGCGGGCGCAGGTAAGGCGCAGCGCAGTCACCCGTTCCGCCGCAACCCGGCCGTCCCAGCGCGACCCGGCCCTACAAGCTAGCTTAGCTAGCTAGCCGCCCGGTATGCGGTGAACGAACAGAGTGCCCTGCATTCGGCCGCTGAGCCCCGCCTCCTCGACCGCCGCGCGGACACCGGGAAAGTGGGGATGTTGATAGTCGTCGAAGACCGCGAGCCCGCCCGCCCGGATCACCGGCAGCCACGCCGCGAGCTCGGCCACGGTGTCCTCGTAGGTGTGTGAGCTGTCGATGTACAGGAGGTCCGCCGTGACCCCCGGAGGCGGGCCGCTCGCGCCCGGCGCGGTGATGAACTCGATGCGCTCGCTCACGTCCGCGCGGGCGAGTTCGAGATACCGCGCGCGCTGCGGGTGAACAACGGGGTCGTAGCTGACCACGCGCCGGGCCGGGTCCGCGAGTGCAAGCGCGATCGCCGTCCAGCCCGTGGCGGAGCCAAGCTCGACGACGGTCATGCTTTGCGCGGCCAGGGAGAGCAGGATGGCCAGGTCCTTGGGACGGGTGCTGGAAGTCAGACTGAAGCTGTCCGAAGAGCTCCAGGCCAGGCGCCTCGCGCGCCAGTAGAACCGCCCCACGGCTCGCGGCAGAAGCCGCAGCTCAGAGAGATAACGGAGCTCGACGAGCGCGCGACGAGCGCGACTCTGCGCGGTGGGATCGGGGCTGTTCATTGGCTCGTACGCGACCGGCGTCGGTCCGGGCGCGGGACGCCGTCACAAAGTGTCGTACCGGCGATGCGTTTTTGCCACATTTGCAGGTAAATCCGAGAGCTGTGGGGCAGGTTTTCCGGGGGTGGCTGTGCTATTCTTGTGTCTACCATCTTTCGACGCCCCGGCGCGCCTTCCGTTGCGCGGCTCCCGGGGCGTCTCAACGTCATCGGAGGATCGTTGACGAACGACAATGGCGCTCCAGAGCGCCCGCAGAACAAAAGCAGCTACGACGCCCAGGACATCACCGTCCTTGAGGGTTTGGAAGCAGTCCGCAAGCGGCCGGGCATGTACATCGGCTCGACGGGACTGCGGGGCCTTCACCATCTTGTCTACGAGGTTGTTGATAACTCCGTTGACGAAGCGCTCGCGGGTTACTGCAGCAGCGTCACGGTGACGATCCATCCCGACAACTCCGTCACCGTGACCGATGACGGGCGGGGCATCCCGGTCGCGATCATGGCCAAGGAACAGCGCCCTGCGATCGAGGTCGTGCTGACCGTCCTGCACGCCGGCGGCAAGTTCGGTGACGGTGGCGGCTACAAGGTGTCCGGCGGCCTGCACGGCGTCGGCGTCTCGGTCGTCAACGCGCTCTCCGAGCGCCTCGATGTCGAGGTCAGCCGCGACGGCCATCGCTGGACGCAGTGGTACGAGCGCGGCAAGCCTCAGCAGCCGCTGGAGAAGGGCGCGGCCACGAAGGAGACGGGGACGACCATCACCTTCCTGCCGGACGCCGACATCTTCGAGTCGCTCGAGCTCGACTTCAAGACGCTCGAGGAGCGCATGCGGGAGACGGCCTTCCTCACTCGCGGCCTGCGCATCGAGCTGGTCGACGAGCGCGGCGAGGGCCACCGAGCCGAGTTCCAGTATGACGGCGGCATCGTCGACTTCGTCGCCTACCTCAATGAGAACAAGGAGCCGATCCACAAGAAGGTCGTCTCGTTCTCCGGCGAGAGCAGCGAGGGTGCGGTCGAGGTCGCGATGCAGTGGAACGGTTCCTACCAGGAGTCGGTGTTCTCCTTCGCCAACAACATCCACACCCACGAGGGCGGCTCGCATCTCTCGGGATTCCGCTCCGCCCTCACAAGCGCGCTGAACAAGTACGCGCGGGACAAGGGCGAGCTCAAGGAGAAGGACGAGAATCTCACCGGAGAGGACGTCCGCGAGGGGCTGACCGCGGTGATCTCGGCCAAGCTCAGCGATCCGCAGTTCGAGGGCCAGACGAAGACGAAGCTCGGCAACCCGGGCATGCAGGGCTTTGTGCACTCGATCGTCAACGCCCGCCTCGCCGAGTTCCTCGAAGAGAACCCGCAGGATGCTCGCGCAGTGATCCGCAAGGCGGTATCCGCCGCTCAGGCGCGGGCCGCCGCGCGCAAGGCCCGAGATCTCACCCGGCGTAAGTCGGCGCTCGAGAACTCGACCCTCCCCGGCAAGCTCGCCGACTGCTCGGTCAAGGACCCCTCGCTGGCCGAGCTGTTCGTGGTTGAGGGCGACTCTGCTGGCGGCTCCGCCGTCAGCGCCCGCGATCGCAACACGCAGGCGATCCTGCCGCTGCGTGGCAAGATCCTCAACGTCGAGAAGAGCCGCATAGACAAGGTTCTGGCCAACACCGAGATCCAGGCGCTGATCACGGCGATCGGCACCGGCGTCCGGGACGAATTCGATCTCGAGAAGGCTCGCTACCACAAGATCGTGCTGCTGACCGACGCCGACGTCGACGGCGCGCACATCCGCACGCTGGCCCTGACGCTGCTGTTCCGTGAGATGCAGCCGCTGATCGAGGCCGGGTACGTGTACATCGCCAAGCCGCCGCTGTACCGCCTGACGCGCGGCCAGAAGCACCGCTACCTCGAGCGCGAGACTGAGCTGGAGGACATCCTGCTCGGTGACAAGTTCGAGAAGATCGAGGTCTTCGACCGCTACAACAAGCAGTTCAAGCTCACCGACTCGCGCTGGAAGCGCTTCTCACGGCTGCTCAAGCAGTACGAGGGATGGGCCGCCGCGCTGCGGGCCTCCCATGGCCACGGCGTCGTGGTCTTCCTGCAGCAGGCGCGCTTCCTCGAGCAGCAGATCACCGACGTCGAGTCGATGCTGCGGCAGATCGGCCAGGACGGGCAGAACGGCGAGGCCTACGAGATCAAGCTCGTGGCCGAGGGCGCGGACGAGGTCGTGGTACGGACGATCGAGACCAAGACCGGGCTGGCCACCACGCATCACATCCGGCATGCCACGCTCGAGGCGACCGAGTATCGCCGCCTGACCGATGTCCATCGCGAGCTCGAGGCATTGGCCGGCGCACCCCCATTCGAGATCCGGCTCGGTGAGAGCCGCACCGACGCGGCCAACTTCGAGGATCTACGCGCCGCGATCCTCGGGATCGCCCAGCGGGGCATCGACTACTACCGCTTCAAGGGCCTCGGCGAGATGGACGCCGACGAGCTCCGGGAGACGACGATGGACCCGGCCACGCGCACTCTCGTGCAGGTGACGATGGAGGACGCGGCCTCGGCCGACCTGGTGTTCTCGATGCTGATGGGCGACCAGGTGGAGCCGCGGCGGGCGTTCATCGAGGAGAACGCCCGGCTAGTGACAAACCTCGACGTGTAGGTGGTGAGCCGTGTCTGCGATTGACACCATCGGCGGCGGGAACATCGAGCCGCGCGGTCTAGAGGAGGAGATGCGCTCGGCGTATCTCGACTACGCCATGTCGGTCATCGTCGGACGCGCGCTGCCCGACGTCCGAGACGGCCTGAAGCCCGTCCACAGGCGCGTGCTGTACGTGATGAACGAGCTCGGCCTGCAGCCGAACCGCAAGCACGTCAAGTGCGCCCAGATCGTCGGCGAGGTGATGGGCAAGTACCACCCGCATGGCGACTCGGCGATCTACGACACGCTCGTCCGTCTGGCCCAGGACTTTTCGATGCGCTACCCGCTTGTCGACGGCCACGGCAACTTCGGCAACATCGACGGCTACTCGGCGGCGGCGATGCGCTATACCGAGGCCCGCCTCGACCGGCTGGCCACGGAGATGCTGCGCGACATCGACGCCGAGACGGTCGATTTCACCCAGACCTACGACGGCAGTCGCCAGGAGCCGGTGGTCCTGCCCTCGCGCTTCCCCAATTTGCTGATCAACGGCGGATCCGGCATCGCGGTCGGCATGGCCACCAACATCCCGCCGCACAATCTGCGCGAGGTGATCGACGCCACGATCGCGTACATCGACGATCCGAGCATCGACGTCGACGGCCTGATGAAGCACATCAAGGGCCCGGACTTCCCAACCGCAGGCACGATTCTCGGCCGCGAGGGCATCCGCGATGCCTACGCCACCGGCCGCGGCCGGATTCGCGTGCAGGCCAAGGCCCACATCGAGCCGATCGGCCAGGGCAAGGAGGCGATCATCGTCACCGAGCTCCCCTACCAGGTGCGCAAGGGTGGCGACGGCGGCCTGATCCTGAAGATCCGTGACCTTGTCGTCGACAAGAAGATCCCGGAGATCACCGACCTGCGCGACGAGTCCGACCGCCACGGCATGCGGATCGTGATCGAGCTCAAGCGCGACGCGATCCCCAAGGTCGTCCTCAACAAGCTCTACAAGCACACTCCGATGCAGACGACGTTTGGCGTCAACATGGTGGCGCTGGTTGAGAACGTCCCGCGGACGCTCTCGCTCCGCGAGGTCATCGGCCACTATGTCGATCACCAGCGCGAGATCATCGTGCGGCGGACCAAGTACGAGCTGCGTCGCGCGGAGGAGCGCGCTCACGTCCTCGAGGGTCTGCTCATCGCGCTCGACAACCTCGATGAGGTGATCGCCCTGATCCGCGGCTCGCGCGATCCCGAGACCGCCCGCACCGGACTGGTCGAGCGCTTCGAGCTGACACTGATCCAAGCCCAGGCCATCCTGCAGCTGACCCTCAGCCGGCTCACCGCGTTGGAGGCGGACAAGATCAAGCAGGAGCATGCCGACCTCACCGAGCGGATCAAGGAGCTGCGGGAGATCCTCGGGGACGAGGACAAGGTGTACGCCATCATCAAAGACGAGCTGCGGGAGATCGTCGACGCCTACGGCGATGAGCGGCGTACCGAGATCACCCACGCCGAGGGCGAGATTGACATCGAGGATCTCATCGCCGACCAGCAGATGGTGATCTCGATCACCCACTCCGGCTACATCAAGGCGCTGCCGCTCTCGACCTACCGCCAGCAGCGGCGTGGCGGCATCGGCGTGACCGGGATGGACATGAAGGAGGACGACTACATCGAGCACCTCTTCGTGTGCTCGACGCACGACTACCTCCTGTTCTTCACCAACCGCGGCAAGGTCTACCGGTTGAAGGTATACGAACTGCCCGAGGGCTCACGCACAACCAAGGGGCGCGCGCTCGTCAACCTGCTGCCGCTGCGCGAGGGCGAGCGGGTGCAGTCGGTGCTCTCGACGCGCGACTTCAACGAGGGCCGCTATCTCGTCTTCGCCACCCGCAAGGGCATCATCAAGAAGTCCGAGTTCGGCGCCTACAACACCCCGATCAAGGCCGACGGCATCATCGCCATCAACATCCGCGACGACGACGAATTGATCGCCGTGCGGCGGACGAGCGGCCACGACGACGTGATCATGGTCTCGCGCTCGGGCCAGGCCGCCCGCTTCAGCGAGAGCCAGGTCCGCGCGATGGGCCGGGACACCAGCGGCGTGCGCGGCATGAACGTCTCGCAGAAGGGCAACTCGGTGCTGGCCATGGACGTGGCCAGGGACGATCAGGAGCTGCTCGTGGTCACCGAGAACGGCTACGGCAAGCGGACGCCGATCCCCGACTACCCCGTTAAGGGCCGCGGGACGATGGGCGTCAAGACGATTGCCCTGACCGAGAACAAGGGTCAGCTCGCGGGCGCCCTGGTCGTCCGCGAGCATCAGGAGCTCGTGTTCATCTCCCAGAACGGCATGGTGCAGCGCACGTCGGTGCGCGGCATCAACCGATACGGCCGCGCCTCGCAGGGCGTGCGGGTGATGAATATTCGTGACGACGATCAGGTCAGCGCTGTGGCGCTGGTGGCCGAGTCAGAGGCGACGACCGCCGCAGCGGTGATCAGCGCCGATGACGTCGCGCCGCCGGTGACCGGCGGTGAGGCGAACGACGTTGGTGACGGGGTGCAAGGCGAGTCCGCCACCGACGAAACGCCCGGGGGCGAGTAGCCGCCGCAAGCCGCACAGCCCGTCTCGAGGCTCCGCTATTCTTCGGCCTACCAGAGAAAGGAGGTGGTCCGAAGTTGTCTGACAGTTCTTGCGGGACCCTGGAGGTGTCCGGCCGCTAGGTCGGAGGCTGACCCCGCTTAGCGGAGTCCAACCCGAGACACCGCCTCGATGGACGCCGGGATTGGTCCCTCCGGCAGCACCAGCCAATCGGGGCTTTGGCCAGTGAGAAGTTCAGCGAAGGGCGCCGGCGTCGACGGCGCCCTTCGCGCAGCCTGGGGTCAGGGCGCGTAGGAGACCCGCCCGGGCCGCCCCGGGCCGCCCGCAGTTTCGGGGCGACAGATCGGCTTGCCGGGTCTACGCTTCTGGGCATGTGCCGAAACATCAGAACCCTCTATAACTTCGAGCCGCCCGCGACCGAGGATGAGGTGCGCGGCGCTGCGCTTCAGTACGTGCGCAAGATCAGCGGCTTCACCAAGCCCTCGCGCACCAACGAGGCCGCCTTCGAGCGTGCCGTCGAGGCCGTGGCGGCGATCTCGAGCGAGCTACTTAGCGAGCTACGGACCTCCGCGCCGCCCAAGAATCGCGAGGAGGAGGCCGCCAAGGCGCGAGCGAGGTCCGCGCAGCGCTACGCCGCCTAGCGGCACGTGGCGTAACGGCCTACGCCACGAGATACTGCTGCCACGCCGCCGGGATCGTCGGGCTGGCGACGTGGATGAACACGTGCGGGCTGGGCGTGCGCGGCGCCTTGCGGAGCTCCATGCCGGCCTGCCGGGGCAGCGCGTTGCCCTTGCGCCGATTGCACGGCGCGCACGAGGCGACGATGTTCTCCCACGTGGAACTGCCGCCCTTGGAGCGCGGGACAACGTGATCCACCGTGAGGTTGGAACGCGCGCCACAGTACTGGCAGGTCCAGTCGTCCCGCGCGAACACAGCCCGGCGGGTGATCTTGCGCCGGTGCGTGTCGCGAGGGATCCGGACGTAACTCACCAGGCGGATCACCACCGGGCGGGACAATGTGCTGGTGGCGGAGTGCAGCTCCCAGTCGCCATGTTCGATCACCTCGGCCTTGGCCTTCAGCAGCAGCACCACCGCGCGCCGAACCGTGCAGACGTTGATCGGCTCATATGTGGCGTTGAGGACGAGCACCCGGCCAACCTCACGCCCGCGTCGCTGGTGCCCTGGAAGCGACGCGGACCGTGCTGGGTGTGATACCAGGCTGGCCATCCGGAGGACCGAAGTGTACTGGGGTCCGGACTGGAATCGGCCGCCTGCATGCACACGCTCGGGCGCCGCCCTCCGCTGGCGAACTGGCGCTTATCAGGCCGAGGGGAAGGACCCCAGCACCCGCAGTGCCTCGACGTGACCGCGCAGCCCCTCGAGTGCCTCGGCCACATGGGGCTCGCTGTCACGCCCCTCGAGATCGGCGAAGAACATGTACCGGCCGAGGCCCTGCTTGCGGGGCCGCGACTCGATCCGGGTCAGGTTCACCTCGCGCGTGGCGAACTCCGACAGGCAGCTCACCAGCCAGCCGGGGGCCTCTGAGCCGACGCCCCAGAACACGATCGCCGTCTTCCAGGGCCCGCGCGCCGGCGCGGTGGAGCCCGGGCCGCCGGGCGGGGAGCCGAGGGGACCGAGCCAGACAAAGCGGGTCTCGTTGCCGGCCACGTCCTCGACCCCGTCGAGCAGCACCTGGCAGCCGTACAGATCTGCGGCGACCCTCGTGCCCAAGGCCGCCCACGGACCGTCGTGCTCCGCCACCATTCGCACGGCGTCGGCCGTCGAGCCCCCGGCCAGCACCCGGGCCCGGCTCAGTCGCGTGCGGATAAAGCGGGCGCACTGACCGGTGGCCTGGGGATGCGAGACGACCGCCTCGATGTCCGGGAGCTCGAGCTCGGTCCGCGCAACAAGGCAGTGGCGGACCGGGTGCACGACCTCGCCGACGATCTGCACGTCCTCGGTCTCGAACGCCAGTGTGTCGAGGGTGGCGTTGACCGAACCCTCGAGCGAGTTCTCGATCGGCACCAGCGAGCGCTCGACCACGCCGGCATGCACGGCCATCACCGTGTCGTAGATGGTCGCGAACGGCACCAGCTCGAGGTCGGCGCCGGCCGTGGCTCGGATCAGCGCCTCCTGGGTGAAGGTGCCCTCGGGCCCGAAGTAGCCGACGCGCACGTCTCGCTCAGGCGGTCTCGCCGCCCTCCAGCGCGAGCCTGATGGCCTCGTCCTCCTCCGGCGACAGCTCGAGCTCCGGCTGCCCCTCGTGGATCTGCTTGGCGTAGAGCCGGGCCTGATCGCGGTGATGGATCGAGGACAGGATCACGCCCGAGCGGCGGGCATCGAGCAGGGCGATCGAGGTCGACTGGCGCCCCGACATCTCCCCATAGGCGTCGTAGCGCACGAGCGCGCGATACGCCACCGCGCGGTCGAGCCGGTCCTCGGCGCTCTTCATGCGGGCATCAAGGCGGTCGGCGGCGTCCTGAACGTAGTCCGACAGGGCCTGAAACTGGCTGTGCAGCGCCGCGGCGTGAGCCACCAGGTCCCGGTTCTGATCGCCGAGCACGACCCGCTGGTCAGCCCGGACGCGCCGGAGGCGCAGGGCGAGGATCGCGGAGGCGATGAGGGCGATGACCGCGGCAGCGGCAGCGGCGATCGCGACGATCCCGGCCGTGGAGGTGAGGTCGTGCACCCGGGGAAGCATAGGCGGATCGCGGTCGGCACCGGCCGGCCATTGATCGTGGTCGGCCGACGGGGCCGCCGCCGCGGCGCGGGCCGGCCTACTGGAAGGTGACCGGGAAGGACAGCGTGTTGTTCGAGGTGTTCTTCTCGCCCGGAACAGGGCTCACGGTTGCGGTCACCGTGGCCGAGCCGGCGGCCGGCGAGGAGCTCAGCTGGACGTTGCAGCTGCTCGACTGCCCGGCCGTGGTCAGCGGCACCGTCTGCTGACCACTCACGCTGCCGCCGCTGCTTCCGCTCACCGTCACCTTGCAGATGACGTTGTGCTCGTCGTTCTGGCCGCTGTTGGTGAAGTTCAGGGTGAACGTCGGAGCCGGGCTGGTCGCCACGGTGTTCGTCGAACCGGACTGCAGCTGGGTGCCGGCGACGCTCACGGAGTCGAGCGAGTGGCCGTGGGTTCCGGGTGCCACCTTGCCCCCGGAGCTCGTGGCCTGGGCGCCGAGCTTGCCAGCGATGAACGACGGGGTCAGCCAGCCGATGTCTGGCAGGAACTGGCCGCCCTCGATCGTCACGCCGTTGGTGCCGCCAACCCCGATTCCCGCCGAGTGGAGAGCGCTGGCGATCAGGGTGGTGGTGTAGCCCTTGTAGACGACATCCGAGGCATAGAAACGGGCCATGTCAGTGGCGATTGCGTTGAGCGCGTCGTGGTTGGTGGCATTGCCCAGCGCGGGCTGGATCTGCGAGGCGACGTTGGCGATCCCGTCGCGGCGCATCTGCAGCGTGAGCAGCAGGTTCTGTTGCGCGGGCTTCATCTCGTCCGGCACGTCGAGGCTCTTGGCCTTGTTCAGCTCGTTGTCGGCATTGACCCGGGTCTCGTTGATCTGGTTCTGGAGGCTGGTCGGGTTGCCCCCGCCGCCACCGGAGAGCTGGCTGAACAACTGCTGCCCAGTCTGGTCGGACTGCTGGATCAACGAGGAGACGCTGTTGTTGTAGTCCTTCAGCGAGCTGTTACGGGCGCTGACCTGGCAGCTGCGCACGCCAAGCACGACCACGATCAAGATCACCACGACTGCCACGGCGGCGATCAGGCGACGGACCTGAATGGCCTGCTGGTCGCCCGGCGGCCGTCGGCCCGACCCGCCTGTCCGAGAGCGACCGCCTCCGTCCCCGCCTCGGCCACGACGGGTGCTCGGGGCGGATCGGCGTCTACGCGGTGCTTCCGGCGCTGCCCGAGGCTCGTCCGTCTCGTCGAAGAACGACAACTCACGCTCCTTGGAGGGATCGGAAGTGCTGAGTATGACCTGATACGCGGCCAGATCGTCGCACTCGCGGCGCAGGGACCCCGCCTTGCGCGTGGAAACACGCACGCATGAGCGCGAGTCAGCTGCCCGCGGCCGGGCAGGTCGCGACCGAGACCACGCGCACCCGCTCCAATACGACGCAAGCCCGGACGCCGCCGCCCGGCACGCCCACATCGCTGGTCCTGGATCGCTATCGGTTGCAGCGGCGGCTGGGCGCCGGCGCATTCGGCACGGTCTGGATGGGCCACGACGAGCGGCTCGATCGCCAGGTGGCAGTCAAGATCGTGCCCCGGGAGCGGGTGATGGCCGCGCGCTTCGAGCGCGAGGCACGAGCTGCCGCGCGCCTCAGCCATCCGGCGATCGTCACCCTCTACGAGGCGGCGATGGACGATGACGGTGCCTACCTCGTCTCCGAACTCGTCCGGGGCGCCACCCTGGACCGCGTCCTGGAGGAGGGGCGCCTCTCCGATCACGGCGTCGTGGTGATCGCGATCTCACTGTGCGATGCCTTGGCCCACGCCCACGAGCAGGGAATCGTGCACCGGGACGTCAAGCCGTCCAACGTGCTCGTGCCACGGCGTCCGAGCAGCACCGCCTACCCGGCCAAGCTGACCGATTTCGGGGTCGCCCGGGTGATCGGCGGCGATTCGCTCACCCGGACCGGCGACGTCGTCGGCACCGCGGCCTACATGGCTCCGGAGCAGGCCGAGGGGCGCGAGGCGGGCGCCCCCGCCGACCTCTACGCCCTGGCCCTGATGACCTACGAGGCACTCACCGGCGTCAACCCGGTGCGGACCGGCACCGGAGCGATCCGCGCGCGCCGGCTCGGCGCGCATCTGCCCCCGCTGCGCCGACAGCGCCGCGAGCTTCCCCGCGAGCTCGGGTGCGCCATTGATCTGGCGCTCCGGCCCCGCCCCCGAGAGCGGGGGACGCTCGAGGAACTGCGGGCCTCGCTGCTCGCCTCGCTCCCGGGGCTCAGCGACCGGCCGGGAGTAGTGACGGCGTCGTGGCCGCGCTCGCGCGGCGGTGAGACCGATGAGGTTGCGGCCCCGGACACACAGGTTGCGCTCGGGGCGGTGCCGACTCAGCCCATCAACAGTCCCGTCGGCAACGAGCGGCGCAGCCCACCGCCGCCGTGGCCGGCGCGCGCCCTGGCCGGCGCCTGCGCCGCGCTGCTCGCCGGCTGGCTCGCCGCCCACCTGCTTGCGCCCGCGCCGCTCGCCCCGGTGGCGGCAGGGCTGATCGCCGGCGGGCTGGTGATGGCGCTGCCGCGGATCGGATGGATCCTCACGGTCGCCACGCTCGCGGTGACCGCCGCGATTCAGCAGCACCTCGGCGGCGCGGTCGTCCTCGTCTTAGCCTCAGTGGTGCCGATCATGCTGACGCCGCTGCGCGCGACCGCCTGGCCGCTCGGGGCCGGCGCACCGGCGCTGGGCTTTATGGGACTGGCCGGAGCGTGGCCCGCGGTGGCCGGCCGCGCTGGTCGGACATCGTGGAACCGGGCCGTGATCGCGGCGGTGGGGTGGTTGTGGCTGCTGCTCGCCGCCCCGCTGGCCGGGGTCGACCTCTATCTGCGATCGACACCCGGCGAACCGGCGTCGCAGGCCTGGACGACATCGGTGGCGGTGGCGCTGCGTGACGTGGTCGCGCCGATCATCACCTCCGGCCTTCTGGTCGGGGGTGTGGTCTGGGCGGTGGCCGCCGTGTTCGTCCCGTGGTTGCTGCGGGGCCGGTCGCTGCTCAGCGATACCATCAGGGTGCTCCTGTGGGCGGCCGTGACCGCCACCGCCACTCAGACAGCCGTGGACGCCGTTTCTGGCCCGAGGAGCTTGGCCACGTCCACGACAGCGCTGCTCGGCACCGCGGCCGCTGCTGCGGTGATGCTCTCGGCCCCGGTGTTACGGGCGCTGCGAGTGGGGAGCCGTCCAACCGGACCAGGCCCAGAACTTCCGTAGCATGGGCTCGGCCCCCGGGGCCAGTTATGAGTGTCCTCAGAAGCATCGAAACCAAGATCGCCGGCCTCGTTGAAGGCACGTTCAGCCGCGCCTTCCGCTCCGAGGTGCGACCGGTGGAGATCGCGCGCAAGCTCGCCCGCGAGATGGAGGAGCACAAGTCGGTGTCGGTCAACCGGACCTACGTTCCCAACGAATACCGAGTGTTTCTCTCGCCGCGTGATCGCGACCGCTTCGCCTCCTATGAAGATGCCCTGGCCACGGAGCTGGCCGGGTATCTGCTCGAGCACGCCCGCCGCGAGCGCCTGGCCATGCTGTCCAAGCCGGTGATCGAGTTCGAAACCGACGATCGACTCGGGCTGGGCGAATTCGGTATTCAGACGCGGGTCGTGCAGCCCGAGCACGAGCAGGCCGAGCCGGTGGCCCAGGAGGAGTCGGGCCGAACGATGATCTACAGCACCGCGGGGAGGGTCGCCGAGCCACTGGAGGAGCGGGCCAGGGTGCACCAGCAGAACGCGCTCCTGCTCTACGACGGCAAGCGGCTGGTGGTCGGGCCCACCGGGGTGACGATCGGGCGTAGCCGGACGTGCGACATCGTCCTCAGCGATCCCAATGTCTCGCGCGAGCACGCCGAGATCCGCCCGCGCGGTGGATCCTGGGTTCTGACCGACCTCGGCTCGACCAACGGCTCGTGCCTGAACGGGACGCGGATCGAGCGGCCCGAAGTCCTGAAAGCCGGCGATGAGGTGGAGCTCGGAACCTCGACGATCCGCTTTGAGCTGGAGTAGCGACGATGCTGGAGCCCGTCTCGGTGGGATTGAAATTCGGCTTCCTCGCCGTTCTCTATCTGTTCCTCCTGTGGGTGGCCCGGAGCGCACTGAAGGACATGCGCCGGGCCAACGCCGCTCCGGCCAGTGAGTACGAGCCCGTTTCCGATGCCACCGGGATGTACGCGGCGGCCGACGGCCTCGGCGGGTCGGAGGATGAATCCGAGCCGCATTTACGGGTCGAACGCGCCCTGGGCTACGAGCCCGGAACGTCCTACGATCTCGGTGACGGCGCTACTCTCGGCCGCGGAGATGTCGAGATCCGACTCGACGATCCGTTCGCATCCTCGCGGCACGCCCGCATCACCCGCCAAGGACACGGGTTGGTCATCGAGGACCTCGGGTCGACCAATGGCACCTACCTCAACGACGAGCCGCTGACCGGCCCGCAGCCTCTGCACCCCGGCGATCGCATCCGGATCGGCGATTGCGAGTTCTCCTACCAGCCATGAGCGACAGTTGCCGATAGCCATGCTTCGCGCAGCCGAAACCACCGAGAAGACCGACACCGGGCGTCAGCGCCGCGGCAACGAGGACAGCTCCTTCGCCCGCGCGCCGCTGTTCGTCGTTGCCGACGGGATGGGCGGCGCGCAGGCGGGAGAGGTCGCGTCGCAGATCGCGGTGGAGGTCTTCGAACAGGGGTTGCCGGACTCCGGCAGCCCCGAGGAGCGGCTGGCCAGCCGGGTTCAGGAGGCCAACCGGCGCATCTATGAGCGCTCGGTCACCAAGCACGAGCAGGCCGGCATGGGGACCACGCTCACCGCCGCCCTGCTTGACGAGGACCAGCTGGCCATCGCTCACGTCGGCGACAGCCGCGCCTACCTGTTCCGTGACGGTGCGCTGCAGCGCCTCACCAGCGACCACTCGCTGGTCGGAGAGCTCGTGCGCCAGGGCAAGCTCACCGAGGAGCAGGCAGAAGAGCACCCACAGCGCTCGATCATCACCCGGGCACTCGGGCCCGAGCCGACGGTGGACGTCGACACGTGGACCTACCCGGTGCGCGCCGGCGACGTGCTCCTGCTGTGCAGCGACGGACTCACCTCGATGATCGCCGAGGAGCACATCGGCGAGGTCCTGAGCACGGCGCCCGATCTGCGCACCGCGGCCGATCGGCTCATCGACGACGCCAACGCCGCCGGCGGCCGGGACAACATCACGGTGGTCCTGTTCCGCCTCGAGGACGTCGGCGACGGCCAGCCCGAGCAGGCCACGATGGTCGGCGTTCCGGCGCCACCGGCGCCAGCAGCCAAGCACCAGGCCTCCCCGCCACCGGCGGTGTCCGGCGCCGGGGCAGCCGCCGCGGGTGCAGCGGCTGAGCGCCCCGCCGCCCGTGCGCTGCCCCCGCGACCACCGCGCCCACCCGTCGCCCGCGAGCGCGGGGACGGGGACGGGGAGTCGCCACGTCGCCGCTCCCGGCGCTATGGGAAGCCGCTGGCGGCAGCGGTCTCGGCCCTCCTCGTCGTCTGCCTACTGCTCGCCGGCGGGTACCTGGCCAGCCGCGAGCTGTACTTCATCGGCACCGACCAGCACGGAATCGTGACCATCTACCGGGGGCTGCCCTACGACCTTCTGGCCGGTGTCCGTCTCTACGAGACCTACTACGTCTCCGGCGTCCCGGCGTCGCTGATCCCGGCGGATCGTCGCGCGACGATGCTGGGCCACAACCTCCGCTCGCAAGCCGACGCTTCCAGCCTTGTCCGCAGCCTGGAGCTCGGACAGCTCTCCAAATGAGCGCACGCAACCGCGAGCTGATGGGCCTGATTCCGGCCTCGCTGTTGGTGACCGCTGGATTCGCCGGAGTGTTCATCCAGCGCTCCAATGCGCTGTCCAATGTGTCGCTGACCTACGGGGCGATCTTCCTCGGACTGTGCGTCGCCGGGCACATCTTCATCCGCATGACCCTACCGAACGCCGATCCCTACATGTTCCCCCTGGTGGCGCTGCTGGCCAGCTTCGGGATCGTGATGGTGTACCGGATCGATTCGACGCTGGCGCGCCAGCAGGCCCAGTGGTTCGTCCTCGGGCTCGTGCTCTTCGCGGTGACGATCGTCGTCTTCCGCGACTACCGCAGGCTCGAGCGCTACCGCTACACGATCGTCTTCGCGTCGCTCGCGCTGCTGCTGCTTCCACGCTTTCCGGGGATCGGCTACCAGGCCAACGGCGCCTACCTGGGCGTGCGCATCCCAGGCCTGTTCGTCTTCCAGCCAGCCGAGTTCGCCAAGATCGGCCTGGTCATCTTCTTGGCCAGCTATCTGCGTGACACCCGGCAGGTGATGGTGATGGGGGCGCGGCGGATCCTCGGCGTGACGATCCCGCCGATCAAGCACTTCGGCCCGGTCGTGGTGATCTGGGGCGTGGCGATGGTGATCATGTTCCTGCTGCACGACATCGGCTCCTCCCTGATGTTCTACGGCGGCCTGCTGGCCATGCTCTACGTCGCCACCAGTCGGCTGTCGTTCGTCGTCGTCGGCATGCTGGCCTTCGCCATCGGCGCATGGTACGTCGGAACCCACGTCCCCCACGTGCACGACCGGATCGAGGCCTGGCTGCACCCGTTCAACCCGCTTCTCTACAACCGGGTGGGGGGCAGCTACCAGCTGGCCAACTCGCTCTTCGCCCAGGCGGCGGGCGGATTCTTCGGTCAGGGATTCGGCCAGGCCACGCTCATCATTCCCGGCTACACAACGCCGCACTTCCTCCTACCGGCGCCCCAGACGGACATGATCTATGCCGTCATCACCGACGAACTCGGGCTGTTCGGCGCCGCCGCAGTGCTCGTCGCGTACCTGCTGTTCGTCGCGCGCGGTTTCAAGACGGCGCTGATGGCCCGCGACTCGTTCTCCACCCTGCTCGCGGTCGGGCTCAGTTCGATGTTCGCGCTCCAGGTATTCGTGATCGTCGGAGGCGTCACCCGGGTGATACCGCTGACCGGCGTCACGCTCCCGTTCATCTCCTACGGAGGCTCCTCGATCATCGCCAACTTCGTCCTGCTGGCGCTGCTGCTGCTCGTCTCCGATCGCTCACGGAGGCCGGCAACGTGAGCACGCCAATCATTCGCCTGTTCGGATTCGTCGTCGTGCTGTTCGCCCTGCTCATCGGGTGGACCTCGCGCTGGACCGTGTTCGAAGCCAGCACGCTGAACAACAACCCGCTGAACAAGCGCATCCTGTTCGACGAGCTGCGGATCAAGCGCGGCCGCATCCTCGCCGACGACGGCACCGTGCTCGCCCGCTCGGTTCCCGCTCCTGGGAGGACCTGGGGCCGCACCTATCCGACGGGGTCGCTGTTCGCCCAGGCGGTCGGCTACTCGATCGCCGCCCAGGGCCGGGCGGCCGGGCTCGAGCGCTCGCGTGGGGACGCTCTGCGGGGCCTGCAGACCGGCCTGAACTCGATCTTCGGCCAACTCACCCCGCGCCGCGTGGGCGACGACGTCGACACCACGCTAGACGCGAAGGCCCAGCAGGTGGCACTGTCTCAGCTCGCCGGGCGGGCCGGCTCGGTGGTCGCGCTCGACCCGCGCACCGGGGCGGTGAAGGTGATGGTGGCCCTCCCGGGCTACGACGACAACCACCCCGACGCCACGGGACCCAACGTCTCGACCTTCAACCGCTCCACGCAGGCCGGATATCCGCCGGGCTCGACGTTCAAGGTGGTGACGGCGACGGCGGCCATCGACAGCGGGCAGTTCACGTCCAGTTCGACCGTCAACGGCAACTCCCCGGTGACCATCTCCGGCGTTCCGCTGAGCAACGACTACAACCAGAGCTTCGGCAACATCGACCTCACCACCGCGCTCACGTACTCGGTCAACACCGTCTGGGCCCAGGTGGCCGAGCGCCTCGGCCGGCCAACGATGACCAAGTACATGCAGCGGTTCGGCTTCTACTCCAAGCCGCCGCTGGATTATCCGCCGGACGAGCTCAACGCGAGCCGCCCGTTCTCGCCCACCGGACATCCGTATCCGCCTGGGAGCCCACGCGAGGACATCGGCCGGATCGGGATCGGGCAGGGCGGTCTGCAGGTGACCCCGCTGCAGATGGCAATGGTGGCCGCCGCGGTGGCCAACCACGGGAAGTTGATGACGCCACGGCTGACCAGCCGGATCATTGACCAGGACGGGCGAACCGTGGAGACGATCCAGCCCACCGTGATGAGCCAAGTGATGAAGCCCTCGACCGCTGCGCAGGTGACCCAGATGATGACGAAAGTGGTGGAGGAAGGCACGGGTACCGCCGTGCAGCTGACCGGCGTCAGCGTGGCCGGCAAAACCGGCACGGCGTCGGTCGGCCTCGCGGGCGCGAACATCACGCAGCCGTGGTTCATCGCGTTTGCGCCGGTCCAGAATCCGCGCGTGGCCATCGCGGTGACCGTCGAGCGCACCCAGGGCGGCTTCGGCGGGACGGTGGCGGCACCGATCGCCAAGGCCGTGATTCAGACCCTGCTGGCGGAGGGTCACTGATGGCCGATCTCGCCAACGGGGCCATGGTGGACGGCCGCTACAAGATCATCTCGCGGCTGGGGACCGGCGGGATGGCCGACGTCTACTTGGCCGAGGACCAGCAGCTGGGACGCAAGATCGCGCTGAAGCTGCTGCATCGCCGCTTCGCCGAGGATCCCGACTTCGTCGAGCGCTTCCGGCGCGAGGCCCAGGCCGCCGCCGGGCTGCAGCACCCCAACGTGGTCGGCGTCTATGACCGCGGCGACTACGACGGCACGTACTACATCGCCATGGAGTACCTGCCGGGTCGCTCGCTCAAGCAGCTGATCCGAGAGGAAGCCCCGCTGGACCCGGTGCGGGCGATCGACATCACCATCCAGATCCTCAAGGCCTCGCGCTTCGCCCATCGCCGCGGGGTAATCCACCGCGATCTCAAACCGCACAACGTCATCATCGACGACTCCGACCACGCCAAGGTCACCGACTTCGGCATCGCCCGTGCCGGTGCGTCGGACATGACCGAAACCGGCTCGATCATGGGCACCGCTCAGTACCTCTCGCCCGAGCAGGCTCAGGGCCAAGCGGTCAGCCCGGGCTCGGACATCTACTCGATCGGGGTCGTGCTCTACGAGCTGCTCACCGGCCGGGTGCCCTTCGACGGTGAGGCCGCGGTGACGATCGCCATCAAGCACGTTTCCGAGGCGCCGATCGCGCCGACCCGGGTGAATCCCCAGGTCCCGCCGGAGCTCGAGCAGGTGGTCATGTGGGCGCTGAACAAGAACCAGGCCGACCGTCCCGCCGACGCCGATGAGATGATCACCGCGCTCGAGCAGGTGAGGGCGTCGATCGTGTCGGGCACCACCGGTCAGCGGACCGCGAGCATGGCGGCACTTGCCGTGGCCGGCGCCGCCGCGCCCGTCCCGCTCGAGCCGCTCGAGCCCGCCCCCGGCGTCTACCCCGTCCCGATGGCCGACGAGCCGCTGCCACCGGAGGACCGCGACCGCCGCTGGGTGCCGTGGCTGATTGCGCTGATCATCCTGCTGCTGATCGGCGGCGGCGCCGCGGCGTTCCTCCTCACCCGCGCACCGAAGAAGATCGTCCCCACCGTGGTCGGCGAACAGGTCAGCATCGCGCAGGCGCAGTTGCAGAACGCCGGGTTCACGCCCAACCTCGTGTACCGCTCGGACCCGCATCCGAACAACACCGTGATCGGGCAGAGCCCACTGGGTGGGACCAAGGCCGCCGACGGCTCGACGGTCACGCTCACCGTGTCCCAGGGCCCCGGACAGGTCGGGGTTCCCTCGGTCACGGGCCTGCCGCAGGCGCAGGCAATCACGGCGATCCAGCAGGCCCATCTGAAGGTCGGGCGAATCGAGAGCGAGAGCTCGGACAACGTTGCCTCCGGCCAGGCCACCCGCACCGACCCGGCGGCGGGCATTGCTGTGCCCGTGGGGTCTGGGGTCACGCTCTTCATCTCCTCGGGCCAGGCCCAGATCCCGGTGCCGGATGTCACCGGCCAGTCGCGCGACTCCGCCACGTCGACGCTCCGCGCGGCCGGCTTCAACGTGACCAGCAGCACGCGGCAGTCAACCACCGTGACCGCCGGAAACGTCATCAGCCAGAGCCCGTCCGGGGGCTCCACGGCCGCCAAGGGCTCGACCGTCAATCTGGTCATCGCCACCGCACCGACGACCGCCTCGGTTCCCGACGTTCGGGGTGACACCGCCAATGCCGCGTCCAACGCGCTCACCGGCGCGGGCTTCACGGTGACCAAGCAGAACCAGGACGTGACCAAGCAGAACCAGGACGGCATCGTCATCTCCCAGAGTCCGGGTCCGAACACCACGGCCAAGAAGGGCAGCGCGGTGACGATCGTGGTCGGTCACTACAAGGCGCCACCGACGCCGACGACGCCGACCACCCCCACCACCCCGACGACGCCGACCACCCCCACCACTGGATGAGTCCCCTGCGGGTCGCGGTTCTCGGCGGCGGCCGGTCCTCCGAGCACGACGTGTCGCTGGCGTCGTGCGCGTCGGTCTCGTCCGGGCTCGAGAGTGCGGGCCACCACGTCCGGCGGATCGACATCGGTCGAGACGGGGTCTGGCGCGAGGACGGGGAGCACCTCGCGCTCACGCCCGGGCAGGGCATCGCCGGGGTAGACGTCGTGTTCCCGGTGCTGCATGGGCCGTTCGGCGAGGATGGAACCGTCCAGGGGCTGCTCGAATGCCTAGGCGTGCCCTACGTCGGCGCCGGCGTGCTGGCTTCGGCGGTGTGCATGGACAAGGTCACCTTCAAGGACCTGCTGGCGCAGGCGGGCTATCCCCAGGTCGACTACCGGGCGATCCGCGCCGCGTCCTACGAGGCCGATCCCGCCCGCGAGGCCGCGCGCGTGGGCGAGCTGGGCCTGCCCGTGTTCGTCAAGCCCAACTCGCTGGGCTCATCGGTGGGCATCGCCCGGGTGGCGTCCGAGGACGAGCTCCACGACGCCCTAGGGGGAGCGTTCGCCCACGATGCGCTTGTCATCGCCGAGGCCTTCTCGGCCGGGATCGAGGTGGAGTGCTCGGTGATCGGCAACGCCGATCCCGTGGCTTCCCAGCCCGGCGAGATCCTGCTTGCGGCGGGCGAGGGCGGCTGGTACGACTACGAGGCCAAGTACACCCCCGGCGGCATGCGGCTGATCGTGCCGCCCCGGATCCCCGACGCCGCGCGTGAGCGGGTGCGGGAGCTCGCGGTCGACACCTTCAGGCACGTCGGCTGCAGCGGGATGGCTCGCGTCGACTTCTTCGTCGAGGGTGAGCGGGTTCTCGTCAACGAGCTGAACACCATCCCTGGCTTCACCCAGACGAGCGTGTTCGGCAGCCTGTTCGCCGCCAGCGGCGTGCCCTACCCGAAGCTGCTCGAGCGGCTGCTGAGCTTGGCGGTCGAGCGCCACGAGGCAGACCGGCGACTCCGCCACTAGCCCGGGTACCGGCTACCGGTAGAGGGTGATCTCGTCGATCGCCAGCGTGCTGTGGCTGCCAAGGCTGGTGATCCAGATGAGGAAGTAGCGGTACGGCGTCGCGGCGCTGGACAGCTGGACGACCTGGCGGGATCCGATCTTGGTCGCCGCGGAGATCGCCGTCCATCCCGGGTCGGGCCACTTCAGCGGCGGGGTCGTCACGCGGCCGTACACGGTCGCGGTGAATCCGGGCGTCGCCGTGGTGATCCGGATCACCCGCGCAGTGGTCTGCGGCCGGGCGTCGAGATAGATGCCGACGCCGGCCTTGTTGAGGGTGCCGCTGTAGTAGGTCTGGGTGTTCCAGAATGTGTTCGGCTGGTTGTCGATGGCGAAGTCGGCATCGGGATGCTCATCACTCGGGTTGCCGAGCGGATTGAAGCCGTGAGCGCACGACTGACACAGGACCACGGCCTGCAGCTTGCGGCTCGGGGCGGGCTGAGCCGGTTGCCCGGTGCCGGTGTGGGTCCGCGTCGCCAGCCACGCGACCCCCACGCCGGTCGCCGCCAGCACGAGCAGCAGCGCGAGACCCGCGACGACGCGATGGCGCACGCGGAAGGGAACCCGCCGCTGCGTGCCCGACGGCAGGGTGCGCAGAACGGTGGTCACCTCGCCGGTGGCGCTGCCGGCCCGTGCCGTCTCGATCGCCAGCACGTCCTCGAGGTCGGCGATCAGCTCGGCGTCGTTTGCGTAGCGCTCGTCCTGGCGCTTCGCCGTCGCGCCGTCGACCACCGCCGCGAGCGCGGCCGAAACCTCGGGCCGCTTGGACTGCACGTCCGGGATCTCCTCACGCACGTGCTTCATTGCCACCGCCACCTGGCTGTCGCCCTTGAAGGGCACCTCGCCGGTGAGCATCTCATAGAGCACCACCCCGAGCGAGTAGAGATCGGACTGACCGGTCACCGGCTGGCCGAGCGCCTGCTCGGGGGAGACGTAGTCGGTGGTGCCGAGCACGCGCCCGTCGGCGGTCAGCCCCTCCTCGTCGAGGGTCCGTGCGATGCCGAAGTCGGTGACCTTGGCCGAGCCCTCCTCGTCGATCAGCACGTTCTGCGGCTTGACGTCGCGGTGCACAATGTGGCGGGCGTGGGCGGCCCCGAGCGCCCGCGCGATCTCGATCGCGTAGGCCACGGACTCGGCGATGGGCAGGCGACCGAGCCGGCGGATGCGCTCCTTGAGCGTCTCGCCCTCGACGTACTCGAAGACGATGTACGGCCGGTTCTCGTCATCCCCGGCATCGATCACCCCGACGATGTGCGGATGGGAGAGCTGGGCGACGGCCCGGGCCTCTCGGCGGAAGCGCTCGAGCTGGTCGGAGTCGGTGGCGACTTCGCGATTCATCAGCTTGATCGCCACCTGCCGCTGGAGGGTCTCGTCGAGCGCTCGGTACACGGTCGACATACCGCCAGCGCCGATCCGAGCCTCTAAGCGATAGCGGCCACTGAGCGTCGTGCCGAGGATCGTGCTCATCGGATGCCCTCTATTTTGAGGCACGTGCCCGTCATTGAGGTCTCCTACTACACAGATCCCGCCTGCCCATGGTCATGGGGGCTCGAACCATCCTTGCGCAAGCTCCTTCGTGTCTTCGGAGAGAGCCTACGTGTCCGATATGTCATGTGCGGATTGGTGCGCGAGTTTGCGGACCCCACGCCGCTCGTCCGCGAGGCGCTCGAGGCCTCCGGGGCGAGCGGGATGCCGGTCGATCCGCGGCTGTGGCTCGAGGGGCCGCCGCGCAGCTCCTATCCCGCCTGTATCGCCGTCGAGGCCGCCGCCGAGCAGGGTGATCCGGGGCCCTACCTCCGGCGTTTGCGCGAGGGTCTGCTCGCCAGGCGGCGCAAGCTCGACGCCGCTGAGGTGCTGGTCGAGGAGGCCCGAGCGGTGATCGGACTCGACCTCGAGCGCTTCCGGATCGACCTGTCCTCCCACGCGATCCTGGAGAAGTTCGGCGCCGACCTCGACCGCGCCCGCTCGGTGGCCGCCGAGCATCACGCGTCCGGGACGGACCGGGTGACGCTGCCCTCGCTCGAGTTTCACGGCGACGCGAGCGTGCGCGGCGTCTACGGTTGGGCCGCCTATGAGCAGCTCGAGGCGGCGGCACTGGCCGCTGGAGCCGTGGCGACCGGCGCGCCTGCTCCCTCGCCGGAGGCGGCGCTGCGCCAGTTCGGCGCGATGTCTACCGCCGAGGTGGCAGCGGTCTGCGACCTTCCCGGACCCCGCGCCCCGGCGGAGCTGTGGCGGCTGGCCACCGAATGGCGGGTGCGGGCCGAGCGGGTGGGCGGCGGGGAGCTGTGGAGCGTGGCCTGAGGCGGCTGGCCCTGTGCGGCCTGCTCGCCCTCGCCGTCCGGCTGATCTACGTGCTCTTGATCGCGCGGGCGCCGGTGGGCGTGGGGGGTGACGCCGGCTTCTACCACAGCGCCGCCAACCTGGCCGCTCACGGACATTTCCTCTCCCGGGGCATCTTCGGCCACGCCTACCGGACCGCTGAGCATCCGCCGCTGTTCCCGCTCGCGCTCGCGCTCGTCTCCCGGCTCGGTGGCGACACGCTGCTCGCCCACCGCATCGCCGGTTGCGTGATCGGCAGCGTTGCCGCCGTGTTGATCGGGATGCTCGGCGCACGCGTGGCCGGCCCACGGACCGGGCTCATCGCCGCCCTCCTGGCCGCTGTCTACCCGCCGCTCATCACCGCCGACGGTCTGGTGATGAGCGAGCCGCTGTTCGTGGCCCTCGTCGCCGCCGCGCTGCTCGTGGCCATGCGAACTCGTCTCATCGGGGGGCTGCGGTGGGCGGTGGCGCTCGGCGCGGTGATCGCGCTGGCAACCCTGACCCGCGGCGAGGGGTTGCTGCTCGTACCGCTGCTCGGCTGGCCCGCGGTGTGGGGGGCGAGCCGCGGGCGGGTTGGCCGGGTGGCGGCACTGAGTGCGACGGTCGTGCTCGTGCTGGCGCCGTGGCTGGTACGCAACGTCATCGTGTTTCACCGCGTGATGCTGGCCGCCGATGCCAACACGCTGATCGCCGGCGCCAACTGCCCGGACACCTACTACGGCCACGACATCGGGTGGTGGAGCCTCGATTGTCTGGCCCGCGCCCGCACACGGTCGCAGCTGCTCACCGGTGATGCGTCGACCGCCGCGGCCTTCTCCTATGCCGGTCACCACGTCGGCCGGTTCCCGCTCGTCGCCGCGGTGCGGGTCCTGCGGACCTTCAACCTATTTCAGCCGCTGCGCCAGGGCAATCGTGAATCACGCCGGCGCTGGGTGGACATCGTCGGGCTCGTCGTCTACTACCCGTTGCTGGTCCTCGCTGTCGTGGGGCTAATCCGGTTGCGGCGCTGGCGTTGGCTGCTGCTGGCCCCCGTGGTCATGGTTGTGTTGGTGAGCGTGCTCGGCTGGGGCATCGGCCGCTTCCGGGTGGCGGCCGACATCTCGCTGCTGGTGCTGGCCGCCTCGGTGCTCGCCGGGTGGCGCTCAGGCCGCGGCGCGCAGGCCGCCTGAGTCGCCGTCGAGGCGCAGGGGCGGGATCGACACCCGGCCGCCCTCGGCGGTGAGCCGGCCGATCACCGCGGTGCCGGGGTGGTGCGCGGAGAGCGTGGCGACGGCAGCCTCGGCGTCCTCGGCGGCGACCATCGCGCAGAACCCGCAGCCCATGTTGAATACCTCCCACATCTCCGCGGCGGCGACCTCACCGAGCCGGGCGATCAGCGCGAACACTGGCAGCACCGGCAGCGGCGCGTCGATCTCGTAACCGATCCCGTCCCCGATGCGCAGGAGATTGAGCAGGCCCCCGCCGGTGATGTGCGCGAGCCCGTGGACGCCGAGCCCGCTGCGCAGCAGCTCGAGCACGGCGCGCACGTAGATCACCGTCGGCTCGATCAGCACGTCGCCGACCCTGGCTCCGGCGAGCTCGTCGGGAGCGTCGCTGAGCGCGAGGCCGCCCTGGTCGAGCAGCGCCCGCCGGGCGAGGGTGAGGCCGTTGGAGTGCACGCCCGACGCCGGCAGGCCGATCAGCGCGTCGCCCGGCCGGCAGCCACGCCCGTCGAGGATCCGGCCGAGCGCTACGGTGCCGAAAGCCGAGCCGACGAGGTCGAAGCCGAGGGGCGAGGGATGACCGCGGATCACCTCAGGCAGCTGACACACCTCGCCACCGGGGATCTCGACCCCGGCCAGCTCGGCGCCCGCCCGGAGGCCGGCAGCGAGGCCGCGCAATTGCTCGGACTCCGCCCGCTCCACGGCGATGTAATCGAGCAGGGCCAGCGGCTCGGCGCCGACGCAGATGAGGTCGTTGACGTTCATCGCCACACAGTCGATGCCGATCGTGTCGAAGCGACCGAGCTGCTCGGCGACGATCACCTTGGAGCCGACGCTGTCGGTGGCCAGCGCGATGCCCAGCTCCGGAGTGATTCTCAACACGCTTGCGTAATGGCCGGGCAGCGGCACGGCGAGAGAGGGGCGGCCCGGGTCGACGGCGCGGAGGATCCCGACCAGCGCCTCGACGCCGCGATCGGCCTCGGAGGTGTCGACGCCGGCTGACGCGTACGCTCCGCTCACCCGGTCATTCTCCTGCATCGCCCGGACCGTCGTCCGCCCGCGATGGGGAGCGCTTCAGCCGGCGGGCGGCCACCGCGGCCAGGCCGACGCGGTAGACGGCGTAGGGCAGCAGCGAACGGTCGCGCTCGACCTGCCGGATCAGCCACGTGGAGCCGAGCGTCGAGGCGAACGACGCGCCGGCCCCCGCCCACAGCGCCGTCCGGATCCCCGGGGGCAGGCGCCGCCGCCGCAGCCGGACGGTCTTGAGCAGCGTCGCACCGGCGATCACCGGCAGGGCAACGTGACGGGAGAGGCGGTTGGAGTCCTCGCGGGTGAAGTGGCGCAGGCGCGCGGCGGCCAGCGTGGCCCCGTTGCGCGAGACGCCGGGGATCAGCGCGCTGGCCTGCGCGACACCGAGCCAGAGCGCGTCGGCGGCGCCGGCGTCCTCATGGGTCCGGGTCTGTGGCGCCCGGTCGGCCCAGGCCATCAGCCCCGAGCCGGCGATCAGCCCGGCGATGATCGTCGGGGGGGTGCCGAGCCGCGCCTCGATCTGACGCTCGAGCCGATATCCGACCACGGCGGGCGGCGCAAAGGACAGCGCGATCAGCTCGAGCGTGCGCAGGTTCAGCCCCCGCACCGCCTCATCGACCTCGCGTCGCAGAGTGATCAGCAGCGCCGCGGCCGTGCCGGCGTGGAGCGCGACCTCGAAGGACTTGCGCAGCTCAGCGTCGAGCTCGACGTAGCTCCAGCCGAGTAGCCAGGGGATCAGCGCGATGTGGCCCGAGGACGAGATCGGCAAGAGCTCGGCGGGTCCGTGCAGGACGCCGAGCGCCAGCGCCTGCCCCAGTGGGAGCTGACCCGGCTGCCGTCTACTTGCGGACGACATCCGCAGCCGGCTCTGCTCCCCTGCTGCGATTGCGGCGCACGATGAGGTAGACGATCAGGCCGATCACGATCGCCAGCCCCAGGTAATCGACGTACTCGAGGTTGTGACGCCAGTGCTGCCAGTCGCTCCCGACCGCCCGGCCGAGAATCCCCAGGCCGGTGATCCACACGATCGAGCCGAGGGTGGCGAAGGCGAAGAAGCGCCCGAACGGCATCTCGGCGACGCCTGCGGCATAGGGGAACACGGCGCGCACGACCGGGATCAGGCGCGAGACGAAGATGACCGGCGATCCGTGACGTTCGAACCATCGGTGCGCGAGCTCGAGTCGCCGTTGGCTGACGTGCAGCTTGTTGCCGTGTCGCTCGATCAGCTCAACCCGGCCGAAGCGGCCGATTCCATACGCGATCGAGGCGCCGGCCATATCGCCGATCACGCCGGCGACGATGATCCCGAGCAGGGTCTGATTCCCCTCGTAGACGTTGAACCCGGCGAACAGCATCGTTGGCTCGGTTCCTGGTAGGCCGATCACCGCCGAGGTGAGCGTGAGCAGCGCGACGCCGGCCAAACCGAGGTCACGGATGATGTGAGTCGCCAGCGTGACCAGCGAATCGGTGACGGAAGCTGCTTCTAGCAAGTGCGCAAGCGTAGCGGGCGGCTGCCGGTAGGGTTAGCGGCCGATGACCGTCCCCCTGTTTGACACCGCCACCCCGCTTGCCCCGCTGATGGACGAGATCCAGCGGCGGGTCGCCGATGTCGTGCGCGCCGGCAGCTACATCCTCGGCCCGGAGGTCCAGGCCTTCGAGCGTGAATTCGCCGACTACCTCGGCGTGCGACACGCCATCGGCGTGGCCAACGGGACCGACGCAATCACCATCGGGCTGCGGGCCTTGGGGGTGCAGCCTGGTGATGAGGTGGTGGTTCCGTCGTTGACCTTCTATGCCTCCGCCGAGGCGGTGGTGTTGGCGGGCGCGACGCCGGCGTTCTGCGACATCGACCCGGGCACGCGCAACGTCAGCGTGCATACGGTGCGGGCGGCGCTGACGCCGCGGACGAAGGCGATCCTTGCCGTCGACCTGTTCGGGTGCCCGGCGCCGGTGCCGGAGCTGCGCGAGCTCGGGCTGCCGGTGCTCGAGGACGCCGCGCAGGCCGCCGGTGCATCGCTTGACGGCGTGCGGGCCGGCGCGCTCGGCGACGTGGCAACGTTCTCGTTCTACCCGTCGAAGAACCTCGGCTGCTTTGGCGACGGCGGCGCGGTCGCCACCGATGACGACGATGTCGCCGAGCTGGTCCGGGCGCTGCGCTTCCACGGCTCGCGGGACAAGCAGAGCTTTCAGTACGTCGGCTACAACTCCCGCCTCGACGAGCTCCAGGCGGCGATCCTTCGGGTGCTGCTCCCGCACCTCGACGCGTGGACCGAGGGACGACGCGCCACCGCAGCGGCATACGCCGACGCGGGACTCGGAGACCACGTTGGGCTGCCGGCCGTCCCCGAGAGCGCCTTGCCGGCATGGCATCTCTACGTGGTCACCCATCCGCAGGCAGACGCGCTGCTCGAGCGGCTGTCCGAGGCTGGGATTCAGGCCAGGGCGTACTACCGGACGCCGCTGCACCGCCAGCCAGCGATGGCCCCGTACGTCGGCGTCGGGCTCGAGCTCCCCGCCACCGAGGAGGTGGCGCGCCACAACCTGGCGCTGCCGATCAGCCCGGTGTTGAGTGCCGCCAAGGCGCGCGAGGTGGCGGTCGCGGTGGCCTCGGCGGCGAGCGTGGCCGCTCCGTCGCAGTCGTGAAGGTCTGGATCGACCTCACCAATTCGCCGCACGTTCTGGTGATGCGGCCCGTCATCGATGATCTGCGGACGCGCGGCCACGAGGTGCAGGTGACGGCGCGCGACTTCGGCCAGACACTCGGGCTGTGCGAGCGGTTCGGGATCGCCCACACGGCGATCGGCCGCCACCGCGGCGGCGGGCTCGCGGCGAAGGCCCGGGGACTCGCGGCGCGCTCGGTGGCTCTGACGCGGTGGGCGGCGCGCCGGCATTTCGACCTCGCGCTCGGTCACGGCTCCAACGACATCACCGTCGCCGCCGCACTGCTGCGGATCCCCTGCGCGACGACCTTCGACTACGAGTGGGCCACGGTCCAGCACAACGTCAACTGCCGTCTCGTCCAGGCCGTCGTCGTCCCGGCCGCGATCCCGCCGGAGCGGCTCTACCGGTACGGCGCGCGCGGCAAGATCCGCACGTACGAGGGCCTCAAGGAGGAGTACTACCTGTCGGATTTCGAGCCTGACGATGCGGTCCTGGCCGGGCTCGGGCTCGACCGTTCGCGGCCGATCGCCGTGGTGCGCACACCGCCGGCGGTGTCGCTGTACCACCGTTTCGAGAACGACCTCTTCGCCTCGGTGCTCGACCGCCTGCGCGGCACCCAGACCGTCGTGATGCCACGCACCCCCGAGCAGCGGGCCGAGCTCGAGCAGTCGGGCGGCGTAGTCGTGCCGGACGGCGCCATCGACGCGCAGTCGCTGATCGCCTACGCCGACCTCGTCGTCTCGGCCGGCGGAACGATGAACCGGGAGGCGGTGGCGCTCCGCACACCCGTGTTCACTGTGTTCGAGGGTCGCCTCGGTGCCGTCGACGAGGGGTTGATCGCCGACGGACGGCTGCGGTTGCTGCGCAACCCCGATGAGGTGGTGCTGGAGAAGCGGACGGGTGAGGGCGGGGGCGAGCGGGTGCGCCGCGACCCTCGTGTGCTGACCGATCTGCTGATGTCGGCGGCGACCTAGGGTTCCGGAAGCCCCCGGGAGGCTGCTAACGCGCCCTTAGCCGCGATAAAGGGGCCCCGCCACTAAAATCCTGCCGGCTATGCGCCGGCGGATCAGATCCGCGGCCTTTCCCGTTCACCGCCATTCGGTGCCCCCCCTCCTGGTCGACGGGCTGCTGGTCGCGCTCGCATACTTCCTCGCCTTCCGGCTGAGGTTTGACGACGCGGTCCCGCCGCGCTACAGCCACCTGCTCGACGCCACCATCTGGTGGGTGGTGCCCGTGGTGCTGGTCGTGCTGGCGGCGTTCGGGCTCTATCAGCGGCTCTGGACCTACGTGGGGCAGCGCGAGTACGAGGCGATCGTCAAGGGCGTTGTCGTCGCCACGCTGGTCGTGGTCGGCGCGATCACGCTGCTGCACCCGGTCCAGACCTCGCCGCAGATCGTGGTCAAGCACAACACCTTCCGCCTGGAGTCGACCGCGGTGACCCTTCCGACCGGGGTGATCGCGCTGCAGCTGCTGCTGACGCTGGCGCTGCTCGTGGCCGCCCGCTTCCTCGTCCACCTCGTGGTCGAGGGCCGGGTGCGGAGCTTCCGCGTCGCCAAGGGCGCGCGGGATGTGCTGATCATCGGCGGCGGTGACGGGGGACGGCTCGTGGCGCGCGAGCTGATCCGAAACCCGCAACTGCGGCTCCGACCGGTCGGCTTCATCGACGACGATCCGCGCAAGCAGGGAATCAAGGACGAGCACGGGCTCCGGGTGCTCGGCACTACCTCCTCGGAGCACCTCGTCAGGGTGCTCGACGAGGTCGAACCCGATCAGGTCGTGATCGCCATTCCGTCGGCCCCCGGCACGCTCCGCGCCCGAGTTGTCACCGCCTGCCGCGCGCGCGGTATCCCAGTGCGCACCACCCCGACGGTGTTCGAGATGCTCAGGGACGGATCCGGGCAGCTGCGCGTGACCCGTCAGCTGCGCGAGGTCCAGGTCGAGGACATTCTCGGTCGTGAGCCGGTACGCATGGAGCTCGAGCGGGTTGGCTCGTACCTCTCCAACCAGGTCGTGCTCGTCACGGGTGCCGGTGGCTCAATCGGCAGCGAGCTGTGCCGCCAGATCGCCCGGGTGGGCCCGCGACGGCTGGTCTTGGTCGACCATGCCGAGGACAACCTGTTCGAGATCCTGCGCGAGCTCGAGGAGGAGCGCCATGTTCGCACCGCGCTGCCGGTGCTGGCCGACTGCAAGGAAGAGGAGCGCATGCGGGAGGTGCTCAGTGAACACCGGCCGGCGGTGGTGTTCCACGCCGCGGCCTACAAGCACGTGACGATGATGGAGCTCAACCCGGTGGAGGCGGTGCGCAACAACGCGCTGGCCACGCGCCTGGTGGCGCGGATCGCCGGCGAGCTTGGCGTCGAGAACTTCGTGCTCGTCTCCACCGACAAGGCGGTCAAGCCGGCCACAGTGATGGGTGCATCCAAGGCGATGGCCGAGTGGGCGGTCGAGGCCGCGGCGACCAAGTACGTGCGGACCAACTTCGCCACCGTGCGTTTCGGCAACGTGCTCGCCTCGTCCGGCTCGGTGGTGCCGATCTTCCGTCGCCAGATCGCCGCCGGCGGCCCGGTGACGGTCACCGATCCCCGGATGAGCCGCTACTTCATGACCATCCCGGAGGCCGTGCAGCTGATCATCCGCGCCGGCTCACTGAGCGAGGGCAGCGGCGAGGTGTTCGTGCTCGAGATGGGCGAGCCGGTGAGGATCCTCGAGCTGGCCGAGACGATGATCCGCCTGTCCGGCTTCGAGCCCGAGCGCGACATCGCCATCGAGATCGTCGGCGCGCGGCCGGGGGAGAAGTTCCACGAGGACTTGTTCAACCCCTACGAGCGGGCGCAGCCGACGCCGGCGCAGAAGATCGTCAAAGCGGCCCATGAGCGGCTTGATCCGGCCTGGGTCGAGGAAACGTTCTCCCGCATCAACTTGCAAGTCCTCGAAGGGGATGCGGCGGTACTGGCCGAACATGTAGCCAGGCTCGCCAACGATCGGGCGATGCGAGCCGACGATCAAGGCGCCCGCATCGGCACGTAGACTTCTCACGGATCATGGGTCCCATCCCCTTCGCCTTTTCAGTCCACAACTTCATCAACTCAGTGGGCGCAGACGCCGGCTTTGCCGCGATCATCGGTTTGGCCATCCTTGTGCTGCTCTATTTCGCCCAGGCACGGGAGACGGCGTCGCTGCGCGAGCATGCCTACGAGGCCGCCCAGCGCATCCAGCAACTTGAGGCCCGGATCACCCAGCTGAGCCGGCGAGCGCCCGGCGACGAGGCCGCAGGCGCCGCTGCCGCTGCCGGTGCCGCTGCGGCCGGCGCCGCTGCCGCGGGTGGCGTCGTCGCCGCGGGACAAGGAGCGCAGGCCGGTCAGCCGGCGCAGGCTCAGCCCGCCTCCAGGCCGGCTCCCGTCGTCGTCCCAGCCGGCGCAGCTGGCGGGGGCGCTCTGGGTCGGCCGTTCGCCGCTCCGGTCCCCGTTCTTGCAGGCGCCCCCGCGGGCGTCGGCGCGCCTGCGCTCAGCGCCGCTACGCGGCTGATCCCGTCCCGCCCGGTGGCCGTAAATCATTCCGCTGAGGAAGTCGGTAGCGCGTCAGGCCCGGCCACCGCCGTCGTCGCCCCGCCCCCCGCGGCCGTCGCCCCGGCCACCGCGGTCGTCGCCCCGCCCCCCGCCACCGTCGCCGGTGGCGCCAACGGGGGCTCTCACGAGCCGGCCGCTCCCACGCCGGTGGGCGCTGGAGCGAGCGCGGTGCAGGCTCCTCCGCGGCCTCAGCCTCCGCGGCCTCAGCCGCGCCCGTCCGCCAACGGCCCGGCCGGCCGCCGGCCGCCGCCGCCGCCACGCAGCGCCCCTCCGCCCGAGGGGCCATCGATCTGGCGCAAGGTGATCGTCGGACTACTCGCGCTCGTGGCGCTCGCCGCCGTCGTTGTGGCGCTTCTCGTGCTGACCTCCTCGGGCAGTGGCTCGAGCTCGACAAACAGCAGCACGACTCCCGCCAGCAACGCGCCGCGCAGCCAGCCGCGCAAGACGGTCAAGGTGGCCGCGGTCAATCCGGCGTCGGTGACCGTCGGGGTCCTCAACGGGACCGCCACCGCCGGTCTTGCGCACCGCGTGTCGGTCAAGCTGATGACCTCCGGTTACAAGCAGGGGGCGGTCGCGACCGCTGCCGACCAGACCCGGACGTCCACCGTTGTCGGCTACCTGCCTGGCCACCGGCGCGACGCGCTGGCCGTCGCCACCGCCCTCAAGCTGGGGCCGGCCGCCGTCCAGCAGGTCGATCAGAGCACGCAGGCGGTAGCCTGCCCACCGCCGACCCCGTGTACGTCGGCGGTGATCGTCACGGTCGGCTCGGACCTCAACAACACTCCCTAGCCGAACGCGCGCCCCCATGATGGACCTGCTCGACCTTCCGGATCGAAGTGACAAGCCTCGGCAGCGAGGCATCACCCACGTGCTCGACCGCGGTCTCTCGGTCGCTGAGGCGGACGGGCTGATCGAGGTCGCCGGCGACTTCGTCGACCTGGTCAAGCTCGGCTGGGGCACGGCGGTGGTCACCGGCAATCTCGAGGCCAAGCTCGCGTGCTACCACGAGGCGGGCATCCCGGTCGTGCTTGGCGGCACGCTCACCGAGCTGGCGATCGAACAGGATCGGCTCGAGCGGCTCATCGAGTGGCTGCGGGAGCTTCAGATCGAGCACATCGAGATCTCCGACGGGACGATCACCATTGCTCACGAGGAGAAGCTCGGGCTCATCACCCGGCTGGCCGATGAGTTCACCGTCCTCTCCGAGGTCGGGTCCAAGGACGACACGCGGATCATGGCTCCCTATCGATGGGTCGAGCTGATCCAGAAGGAGCTCGAGGCAGGAGCGTGGAAGGTCATCGCCGAGGCACGCGAGAGCGGCAATGTCGGGATCTACCGCCACGACGGCGAGGTGCGGATGGGGTTGATCGACGAGATCGCCCATGCCGTCGACCCGGAGATGATCCTGTTCGAGGCACCGCGCAAGGAGCAGCAGGTGTGGTTCGTGCGCCGCTTCGGAGTGAACGTCAACCTCGGCAATATTCCTCCTGAGGACGTCCTCTCGCTCGAGACGATGCGGCTCGGGCTCCGCTCTGACACGGCGGCAGCAGGCGCGGTCGTGGCTGGGGATGACTGATGCGCAGTCGGGCTCGCTGAACCGCACCGCCGGACTGAGCGGAGTCCTCCTGGCTCGTCACGGCGAGACCGACGACAATCGCGAGCCGATCCGTGTCCAGGGGTTCACCGACACGCCGCTGAACGACACCGGTCGTGCCCAGGCGCTCGAGCTGAGCGGCCGACTCGAGGGCGAGCCGATCGTATCGCTGTGGTGCTCGGACCTGTCCCGCGCCCTGGAGACGGCTGCGATCGTCGCCCAGCGGATCGGCCTGGAGCCGACGCCCGATGCCCGGCTACGCGAGGCCAACCGCGGTGAATGGGAGGGGCGACGGTTCATTGACATCGAGCGCGAGAACCCGGAGGGATACGCCGCCTGGCGGCGTGCCGGCGCCTCGTTCCGCTTTCCCGGCGGCGAGTCGTTGCAGGATCAGCAGGACCGGGTGCTGGACGCCCTGCAGGACGTCCATGCCACCGGCCAGCTCCCGGCGCTCGTCGTCTGTCACGGCGGATCGATCCGGGTGACTCTGTGCCTTGATGACCCGCGCGGCCTCGATGCCTTCCACAGCTTCGAGGTGCCCAACGTGGCGGTGGTCAGGCTGTGAGGCGCTTGCCCGCGGTGGTGTTCGCGGCGCTGGTCGTCGCAACCGTGGGCGCGTTCTTCGTCACCCAGCACCTCAAAGTCTCCACCCCGCTGATCGCGGGTAATCCTCACCCATACCCGTCGGCGATCTCGCCCCGGAGCACGGCTTGCGGTGGCTTCCACAGCCACACACGCTTCTCGTTCTACCTACTGCATCGCACCGATGACGTGGCCGTGTACGTGGTCGCGGCTGACGGCACGATCGTGCGCACGCTGTCCTCATCCCGTCATATGCGGCGCGGGGTGCGCATACCCGACGGTCAGTTCCCCTGGGACGGGCGCGAGGACAATGGCCGTGTCGCCCCCTCCGGCAACTACTACTTCCGCATCGCTCTGCTCGGCCAGGGCCGCACGATCGAGCTCACCAAGACCCCGGTTCAGGTGATGAACACGCCCCCGCATCCAGTGGTGAGCGCGGTCTCGCCGGTACTGATCCCCGAACGAGGGACGCCGGTGACGATCCACTACGGGGGCAACGAGCAGCGCGGTGGGACGGTGCGCATCTACCGCACCGATCTCCCCGGTGCGCCGCGGCTGGTCAAGAGCTTCCTCACGCCCTGGCGTGGTCAGAGCGCCGTGTGGGACGGCCGGATCGGCGGACGGCCCGCGCCGGCCGGAACCTACCTGATCGGCCTCGACGTCACCGACGCGGCCTGCAACACGGGGCATTTCCCCGCGCAACTACCCCCGGCTCGCGGGACAACCCCGCACGCCGGGGTGACGGTCCGCTATCTCGCCGCACAGCCGCCGCTCGATCCAGTGGCCGCCGGCTCGGACGCCTCGGTGTACGTCGACTCGCGCCAAAGGCCCTACACCTGGACGCTGCATCGGGTGGGAGCGCGCCGCGGGACGATCCGGGGCGCCGGCCGCGCATACACGGTCACGGTGCATCTGCCCGCGTCGAAGGCAGGGTTGTACGTCCTCGGTCTGCACTCGGGGCCGTTCCGCACGGCGGTGCCGATCGTGGCCCATGCGACGCAGCCGGGCAGCGAGCGGATCCTGGTCGTGCTCCCGGCTCTCACGTGGCAGGGTCTGAATGCCGTCGACGACGACGGCGACGGCATTCCGAACACGCTCGAGGCGGGCGGCCCGATTAGCCTCAACCGACCGCTGGCGGGCGGGCTACCACCGGGCTTCGCCGACGAAGCCGCGCTCCTGGCCTACCTCGACCGCGCGCACCTGCACTACGACCTGACCACCGACCTCGGGCTGATCGACGGCGTCGGTCCGGCGCTAAAGGGACATGCCGGCGTCGTGCTGGCCGGCGCGGAGCGGTGGCTGCCACCATCGCTGGGCACCGAGCTCCGCGCCTACGTGACAGGTGGCGGCCATCTGCTGTCGATCGGCGGCGATTCGATGCTCCGTGGCGTGCACGTCAGCGGCGATCAGGCCAGCAATCCCTCCGCCCCCGCCTCGGCGGACGTGCTCGGTGCCCGTCCCGGGCCACCGGTGGCCCACTCGCATGATCTGATCACCGTGCTGCGCGACGGATTAGGCATCTTCACCACCACCTCCGGAGCGCTCACCGGCTTTCCCGCCTTCTCAACCATCGCACGGGTCGACGGACCGGGTCAGGAGCTCTCGGCGGCGGGGACCAGCGACAGCACGCAGAGCATTGTCGGCTACCGCCTCGGCAACGGGATCGTGGTCGACGTGGGGCTGGACGGATTCGGCGCGAGCCTGCACCACGACGTTGACACGCAGGAGCTGATCGCGCGACTGTGGAAGGTGCTGGGCGGCCAGGGGACCGCCTCCGGGTAGCGACATCCGTACCGTTTTCAGCCGTGATCGGCTACCTCAAGCGCCTGATCAACGCGCTCGCGGCGTATCAGGTCGCGGACGTGGTTTCGAAGTTCATCGCCGTGCTGCTGCTGCCGGTGTACACGCGCTACATCACGCCGAGCGGCTATGGCGTGGTCGAGCTACTGGCCAACGGCGTCATCTTCGTGAGCATCCTCGTGCGCTTTGGGATCATCGAGGCGTTCCTGCGCTTTTACTTCATCGACGAGGACAGCGCGCGACGCGATGCTCTTGCCCGCCGCGCTGTCCGGTTCCTCCTCATCACCAGCACGGTCACGGCGCTCGTGCTGGCCGCGGCGGCGGCGCCGCTGTCACGCGTGATCCTCGGCCACACGGACGTCACAACGTTCCGGATTGCCGTGCTTGGCCTGTGGGCGTTCACCAACCTTGAGCTGGCCTACGGGCTGCTGCGGGTCGACGAGCGGATCCGCACCTTCGCGGTCGCGTCGGTGATCAACGTGGCGCTGACCGTGACGGCATCGCTGGTCCTCGTCGTCGGCTTGCACAAGGGCGCCCGGGGGTTGCTGCTGGGCAACTACGGCGCGTCGACCGTCGTCCTGCTGGGTCTGTGGTGGTCGATGCGCCAGCGGCTGCGACCGCGGCCGCACGCCGGTGAACGGCTCCGCTCGCTGTTGCGCTTCGGGCTGCCGACGATGCCGGCTGAGATCTCGGTCTACGCGCTGAGCATCGTCGACCGCTACTACGTCTACCACGCCCGGAGCCCCGCATCGGCCGGCCTGTACTCGATCGCGGTCAAGCTCGCCGGCGGTGTCGCCTTCATCGTGCGCGCGTTCCAATACGCGTGGCCGCCGCTTGCCTACTCGGTGACCGACGACCGTGAGGCGTCGCAGCTCTACGGGCTCGTCACCACGTACTACGTGCTGGTCAGTGGGTGGGCGGTGGCGGGGCTGGCGCTGCTCGGTCGCTGGATCGTGCGCCTGCTGACCGCCCCGTCCTACTACCACGCCTATACGGCCCTGACCTGGGTGGCCCTGGGGTGGGCCATGTACGGCCTATGGGTGGTGTTCCTCGTCATCGCCGGCCGGGCCAAGGTGACCACGCGCAACCTACCGGCGTCGCTGGCTGGACTGGCCGCCAACGTGGTGCTGATCCTGGTGCTCGTACCGGCACTTGGCATCGCGGGCGCCGGCCTCGCGCTGTGCGGGGCCTACGTGGTGATGCTGGGCGTCATGCACCTGCTCACCCGCAATGCCTTCACAGTCGACTTCGAGTGGCGCCGCCTCATCCAGATCACGGTGGTGATGGGGGGCTTTGCCGCGGCCGGTGACCTCCTGCTGCCCACCCACGGCGCTGCGGGCCTGATCAGCCGCGTGGCGGTGTTCGCGGCGATTCCGCTCGTGCTCCACCTGACCCGGTTCGCCCATCCGAAGGAACTCGATCAGCTGCGGACGCTCGGCGCCCGGGCGAGGGCGACGATCGCGCGCCCGGCTGGGGGGCCGGCATGAGCCGTCCCGCGGTCAGCGTGGTGATGCCGTTCGCCGGCACGCGCGATGAGGCCGAAGAAGCGCTCCAGATGCTCGCCGGACTGCGGGTCGGGCGCGGCGATCAGCTGATCGTGGCCGACAACTCGGGCACCGTTCCCGCCCGGGAGAACATTGAGGTCGTCCCGGCGCTCGGCGAGCGTTCGCCCGCGCACGCGCGCAATACCGGCGCGGCTCATGCGCTCACCGATTGGATCCTCTTCCTCGACGCCGACTGCGTCGCCCCGGAGGGATTGCTCGATCACTACTTCGCGTGGCCGGTGCCGGCCGATGTCGGCGCGCTGGCCGGCGAGGTGCGGCCGGCTGAGGGCGTCACGCTGGCCGAGCGCTACGGCGCGGCCCGCGGGTTCCTGGGCCAGCAGGCCCACCTCACGCACCCGTTCATGCCGCGGGCGGTGGCCGCCAACCTGCTGGTCCGCCGCGAGGTGTTCACGCAGCTCGGCGGGTTCTACGAGGGCGTGCGGGCGGCCGAGGACACCGATTTCAGCTGGCGCCTCCAGCGGGCCGGGTGGCGCCTGGAGCTCCGGCCCGAGGCCTCGGTCAGCCACCACTACCGCGCCTCAGTGCACGAGCTTCGCCGCCAATGGCGCAGCTACGCCGCCGGCCGCGCGTGGCTGGGCCGCCGGTACGAGGGCTTCTCTCCGGAGCCGGGGCTCCGGCGCGCCGCCTCGCGGGCGCTGCACAGGACGGCTCCGCGCCGTGCGCGGGTTGGCGAGGGAACGCCGCCGGACGTGGAGGTTCCGGCGGATGGGCAGCGGACGGGCCGGCTTGAGCGAGCGCGGTACGTCGGGCTCGACGTCGTGCTGGGGCTCGAGGAGCTGCGCGGGCTGTTGCAGTCCAACCGCCCCGCCGACGGAGCCGCGCACGCCCCGGCCCGGGTGATCGTGCTGGCCGACCGCTTCCCCGTCGTGGGCGACCCGCTCGTCGAGCTCGCGCCGACGCTGGATGGAGTACGGGTCGAAGCTGCCGCGCGACCGGAGCGGGCCGGGGGCGAGGACAGCGGAGCGCTCGAGATCGACTACCGCGAGGACGACGGCACCGCCGTGCGGGCCAGAGCGACCCTGCTGCTCGTCGCCCGCCACCCCGTACGAGCGGCGAGCGATCTGCTTCGTCGCCCGGCCGCGTCGACGCCGCTGCGCGCGCTCGCTCCCGCCGCGCTGCGGATCGAGCGCGACCGCGGTGCCCGGTTGCACGCGCTCGCCGGAGGGGAGTCGCTGCCCACGGCCCGCCGGCTGGCCCGGCTGACCGGCCGCCCGCTCCACGACCCGGAGGCCTGAGCACATGCGGGTTCAGGTGGTCGATCCGTCGGCCTTCACGCGGCCCTATGACCACGCCCTCTGCTCGGCGCTTGCCGAGGAGGGCGCCGAGGTCGAGCTGATCACCAGCCGCTTCGCCTACGGTGCCGCGCCGGCGGCGGTGGGCTACACCGTGCGCGAGGACTTCTACCGCCACGCTCGCGGCCCGGCCGGATCGCGCCGGCGCCGGATACTGAAGCTTGGCGAGCACGTGCCCGACATGGTGCGCCTGCGCCGCGGTGCCGCCAGGCGCGACGTAACCCACTTCCAGTGGCTCGACGTGCAGTGGCTCGACGCCTACCTGCTGCCGCCGGGGCCGGTGGTGCTGACCGCACATGATCTGCTCCCCCGCGAGGCCCGGCACGGCCAGGCCGGCGCGCAGCGACGCTTGTACGAGCGCGTGGACGCGATCGTCGTCCACTCTGAGTACGGCCGCCGTCAGCTGATCGAGGGACTGGCCGTCGACCCCGACCGGGTTCGGGTCATCCCGCACGGCGCCTTCACCCACCTGCTCAGCCAGCCCCGGGAGCGTCCGCTTCCGACGGAGCTGGCCGCGGTCGAGCGGCCGGTGGTCCTGTTCTTCGGGCTGCTGCGCCCCTACAAGGGCCTTGATGTGCTGCTCGACGCGTGGCGGGGCATCACCGATGCCGAGCTGTGGATCGTCGGACGCCCGCGGATGGACATCGCTCCGCTGCGCGCCGCCGCCGGGCCGGATGTGCGCTTCGTTCCGCGCTTCATTGCAGACGAGGAGCTACCGGCGTTCCTGCGCCGAGCCGACATCGTCGTGCTCCCGTACTCGCGCACCGAGCGCTTCGACCAGTCCGGCGTGCTGGCCACCGCCCTGGCCTTCGGCAAGGCCGTGGTGCTGAGCGATATCGGCGGCTTCAGCGAGGTCGCCGAGGCCGGGGCCGTTCGCCTTGTGACGCCGGACGATGCGGCCGCGTTGCGCGACGCGCTCACCGGGTTGCTGACCGATCCGGCCGCCCGCGAGCGGCTCGCTCACGGTGCCGCGGCCGCCGCGGTGGGCCGCTACTCCTGGCGCGAGGCGGCGCTGTCCACACTCGCCCTGTACCGAGATCTGACCGGTTGAGGGGCGGTTGCTGCACAATCCGCCGCCGTGACCGCGCTCGCGATCATCTTCTGGATCTCCTCCGGCCTGCTGCTCTACACGCATGTCGGATACGCCCTGCTGCTCGCGGTGCTGGCGCGCCTGCGGCGGCCGGCCTCCGGACAGCCGGCCGGCGCGCTGCCCTCCGTATCGGTGATCGTCGCCGCCTACGCCGAGGAGACAGTGATCGCCGCACGAGTGGCCAATCTCCGCGGGCTCGACTACCCCCCGGCGCTGCTCGAGGTGATCATCACCTGCGATGGCTCGCCGGATGCGACCGCGGAGCGGGCCCGGGAGGCGGGCGCCGATGTCGTGCTCGAACGTCCGCGGGAGGGCAAGATCCGCGCCCAGGACGCCGCTGTGGCCGGGGCCCGCGGTGAGATCGTCGCCTTTTCCGACGCCAACGTGACCTGGAACCCGGAGGCCCTCACGCGGCTCGTCGAGCCGTTCGCCGACCCCTCCGTGGGCTACGTCTGCGGCGACGTCAGCTTCGTCAACGAACGCGGCACCAACCAGGAGGGGGTCTACTGGCGATACGAGATGGCGCTGCGGGCACTCGAGTCGCAGGTGCGCTCGGTGACCGGAGGAAACGGGGCGATCTACGCCACCCGCCGCGAGAGCTACCTCGTCGTCGATCCGATCATGGGCCACGACCTCTCGTTCCCGTTCAACATGGTCAAGCGCGGCTGGCGGGCCGTGTACGCCTCCGAGGCCCACGCCAGCGAGAAGATGGTCCCCACGATCGAGGGCGAGTTCGCCCGCAAGCGGCGGATGATGAGCCACGGTTGGCCGATCGTGGTCCGGGGCGGGATGCTCTCGCCGCGGGGCTACGACCCGCTGTATGCGCTGATGATCTTCTCGCACCGGGTGCTGCGCTACCTCTCGCCGTTCCTCCATCTGCTGACGCTCGGCACGAGCATCGCCCTGGTCGGGCAGGGGTGGGTGTATGTCGTGGCCCTGGCGTTGCAGCTCGCGGTGCTGGCCGGCGCCCTGCTCGCCCCGATCCTGCCCGCCCGTCCGCTGCTGATCGCGCGGTACTACGTGCTCACCACCGCGTCGCTGGCTGCGGGTCTGTGGGACTGGCTCGCGCACCGGACGACCGCGGGCTGGGAGCCCGCCGAGGGCACGCGGTGATCAAGCGCGCGATCGACCTGGTGATCGCCTCGGCGGGCGCGACGGTCACGGCGCCCGTCGTCGCGCTGCTGGCGCTGGCCATCCGGCTCGAGTCGCGCGGTCACCCGATCTACCGCCAGACCCGCGCAGGGAAGGACGGCCGGCCGTTCTCGATCTACAAGCTGCGGACGATGGTCACCGGGGCGGAGTTCACCGGCGCCGGCCTGGCGATCCAGGAGGGCGATGACCGCATCACCCGGGTCGGCGCGCTACTCCGTCGCTACTCGCTGGACGAGCTGCCGAACCTGTGGAACGTGCTGCGCGGCGAGATGTCGATCGTCGGGCCGCGACCGACCGTCCCGATCCAGGTGGAGCAGTACACCGACCGTCAGCGCGGCCGGCTCGCGGTCAAGCCGGGCATCACCGGCTGGGCACAGATCAACGGTCGGGCCTCGTTGCCCTGGTCGGAGCGCATCGAGCTCGATCTCTGGTACGTCGAGCATCGATCGCTGGCGCTGGACCTGACGATTCTGGCCCGCACCACGCGGATGGTGCTGAGCGGCCACGGCCTCTACAAGGGAGAGACGGGCGGATGGCACCCTCCGGCCTAGATCCCGGCGCCGCGGTCCTGCTGACCGGCGTCGGAAAGCGCTACGACATCGTCTCGGCGTTCGCCCAGCATGCGACGGCGATCGCCGCCGACCCCAACCCGCTCGCCCCGGCGCAATATGCCGCTCATCATCGCCGCGCGGTGCCGCGGTTCGATGACGCGGGCTACGTCCCGGCGCTGCGCGAGCTGTGCGACGAGTTCGGGGTCGGCGCGGTGATCCCGCTCACCGATCTCGACCTCGAGGTGCTGGCTCGGGCCCGGAGCGAGGGCGCGCTGCCGGCCCTCGTCCCCGACCCGGAGATCGCCCGGGCCACGTTTGACAAGTACGACGCCCATCTGCTGCTGGAGCAGCTCGGGCTGCCCTCACCGCCGACGGTGCTGCCAGGCGAGGAGATCGAGCACTTCCCGGTGATGATCAAGCCGAGGCAGGGGTCCGGCGCGCGCTCGATCCACCGCGCCGACGATGCCCGGGCGGTCGCCTTCTTCGTCGACTACGTCAAGGAGCCGACGATGGCTCAGCGGCTGATGGACGGCCCCGAGTTCTCGATTGACTGCCTGTGCGACCTCGACGGTCGGTGCCTGAACGCGATCCCCCGCACGATGATCGAGTCCCGGGGCGGCGAGTCGATCAAGGGGACGGTGATCGGAGACCCGGAGCTGATCGATCTCGGACGGCGCGTCGTCGAGGCCCTCGGCGTCCGTGGGCCGTGCACCGTCCAGGTGTTCCGTGACCTCAACATCGGACTCGGCATCACCGACGTCAACACCCGCTTCGGCGGCGCGTTCCCGGCGCCGATGTACGCGGCCCTGCCGGGCCGGACATATCCCGAGCTGATCGTCCGCATGGCGCGCGGCGAGCGGATCGATCCCCACGTGGGGGAGTTCCGCGCCGGGGTGACCTTCACGCGGTACTACTGGCAGCTCGAGCTCGACGCGCAACTGCACCCGACGGGACGGGACATCGTCAAGCCGCCGGGACCGCCGGCGCCGCGCTGAGCCGCCGCGCTGAGCCGCCGCGGCGCTGAGGCAGGGCGCTGAGGCAGGGGGCTGAGGCAGAGCGGGGCCTTGGGGCCCGGAGCGGTACCGTCTAGGGGCTACCGACCGGCGTCCGCGGAGCGGACGCAATCAAGGAGGACACCTTCCATGGCGAAAGCCCTACGATCGCTCACCGGCCAGGTTGTCGCGATCACCGGTGGCGCCCGGGGCATCGGGCGAGCCACAGCTGCGGCGCTCATCGCTCAGGGGGCGCGCGTCGCGATCGGCGACATTGACGCGAGCCTCGCCGAGCGCTCCGCTCAGGAACTCGGCGCGCGAACCGTCGGTCTACCCCTCGACGTCACCGACCGTGACAGCTTCGAGGCCTTCCTGCAGGAGGTCGAGACGCGGCTCGGCCCGCTCGACGTGCTCATCAACAACGCCGGGATCATGCCGATCGGGCCGTTCATCGAGGAGACGGACGCGACTGCCAAGCGGATGATCGACATCAACGTCCACGGCGTGATCTACGGATCGAAGCTGGCCCTCGAGCGGTTCATCCCACGTGGACGGGGCCACATCGTGCAGCTCGCCTCCGTCGCCGGCAAGGCCGGCATCCCCGGCGGCGCCACCTACTGCGCGAGCAAGCACGCCGTCGTCGGACTCAGCGAGGCGATCGCCGCCGAGCTGCGTGACACGAACATCAACATCAGCGTTGTCATGCCGGTGGTGGTCAACACGGAGCTCGGCTCGGGCCTGCCCGAGGCACGGGGCTTCAAGGCCGTGCAGCCGGAGGATGTCGCCGCCGCGATCGTCGAGGCGCTGCAGACCGACCGGTTTGACGTCTACGTGCCGAAGTCGCTGACCGGATTGGTCCGCTTCAACGCCCTCATGCCGCGCCGTGCGGTGGAGAAGATCGCGCGGGTCCTGAAGGGCGACCAGGTGCTCATGCACCCTGATCACGGCGCCCGCGCCGCGTACGAGACGCGGATGGTTGAGACCGTGGCTCCGGCTGAGACCGCCGCTCCGGCTGAGACTGTGGCTCCGGCCGAGACCGCCGCGCCGGCTGATCCGCCGGAGGCCGACAGGGAGACCGAGACGGTCTAGGGCGCGAGTAAGCTCAGCCCGCCCGCAGCCAGTCGGCGATAAGCCCGCCGATCTCAGCTCCGGCGTCCTCCTGCAGGAAATGGCTCGCGTCGGCGATCACGTGCGCGACGTCGCTGCCGATGGCCGCGGCAAAGCGGCGGCCCACCTCGACCGGCAGCACCGGATCGGCATCGGCCCACATCACGAGCTTCGGCCGCTCGTCGCCACGCAGCGCGTCGAGCACCCGCTGACCGGCCTCGGCGCCGGCCATGTCCGGAGAGGTCGGGAGCATCAGCGGAAAGGCCCGCGCCCCGGCCTTTGACGCGGCGTCCGGATACGGCGCCTCGTAGGCGGCGATCACCTCGTCGCCGGGATCGCGCTTGCAGGCACCACGCACCAGCATGCCGACCGGAAGGTCCTCGGTGCGGTCGACGAAGGCCCGGAAGGTCAGCCAGGCGTCGGTCATCTTCTGATGCCCCGTGAACAGACCGGTGTCGAGGACGACCAGCCGCGCCACCCGGTCGGGATGCTCGACGGCCAGCCGCAACCCGATCGGGCCGCCCCAGTCGTGCACGACGAACGTCGCGTCGCGGAGGTCGAGTTCCTCGAGCAACGGCGCCACCGCCTCGACGTGGCGGTCGTAGCTGTACCAGGAGAAGTCGGTCGGCTTGTCGGAGCGGCCGAAGCCGGGGAGGTCAGGAGCGATGCAGCGGAATCCGGCGTCCCGCACCGGCGGGATCACCTTGCGCCACAGAAACGACCACGTTGGCTCGCCGTGGAAGAAGACGACTGGCGGTCCGTCGCCCTCGTCGAGATGAGCCAGGCGCAGGCCGTCGTGCTCGCGATAGTGGGCGGCAAAGGGGAAGTCGGGCAGCCCCTCGAGGCTCGGTTCGGGTGTTCTGATCGCGTCGGTCACGCGCGGCAACCTATCCGAAAGCGCTCGGACGGGCATCCCGCTGCGACCCGCCCAGCCGGGCCCGAGCTACGGGCCGTCGACGATCACCCGCGACGCATCGCCGGCAACAGTCACGTTGATCGTAGTCGGCGTCCGCGTCCACGCGATCACGTCGAGCGCCTGGAGCCGGTCGAGCATCGCCTGCAGCGCCGCCGCCTGCCCAGGGCTGGCGTAGCGCCGGGCCAGCGAGAAGGCGTAGCCGGTGCTCGCCGGCCAGTCGGAGGTGCCGGTGAGCTTCTGGTAGCGCAGGTCGCTGACCGCGCTGGCCACGATCAGCGGTGCGCTCGTTCCCGACAGCGCCCGGACGCGGGCGGCGAGCTCGATCAGCAGGTCGAGCGCCGGGCCGCGCAGGCCGCGATATAGCGCGGGTGGGGCGTCGAGTCTGCGAGCCTGGTCGCCGATCGTCGGGTCGTAGCTGAGCCCGAGCTGGCCCGCGTTGGCCGGTAGCGGCAGCAGCGTCCGCGCGGCATAGGCCGACGAGAGCTCCTGGGGAGTGGCGAAAGCCGCCGTGCGGTCGGGCGGGTGCAGGACGAGGGCGGAGGAGTCGGCGCTCGTCTGCAGCGTGTCGAGCCGGCGCAGCGCTGCGCGATCGGTCCGGTACAGGCGCATGATCGCCGCCGCGCCGAGCACCCGCCAGTAGTAGAGCGAGGACTGGTCGCCGAAGCCCGCCAGCAGCCGGTACACGTCTCCGTGCCGGTCGGGGGCGGTGTCGAAAAACAGCTGCGCGTAGGGGACGGGAGCGCCGCCGTTGTACTGCCTGAGCACCTGCTGCAGGTTGCCGATTCCCATGTGGTAGGAGACGGCCGCGAGGTCGTTGCGCCCAAACCTGGCCCGGGCCACCTGCAGGTAGCGGACCGTCGCCGCCAGCTCCTTGCCCGGGTTGAAGCGATCATCGGCGGCGGCGAGTGCTCCCAGCAGCCGGCTCGCCTGTCGCGGGGACTGGGCGTTATTGACGGCGGCGATGAGCCGGCGGCTGCGCGCGAGATCGATGTGCATGGCCAGCAGCGATTGACCGGTGGCGGCAAGGATCTGCGTCAGTCCCGCGGCGGCCGCCGGGTCGGAGCCGGCGATCACGTCGGGGCGCCCCGCGCTCTCCACGAACACGATCGCCTCGAGCAGGTCCGGATCGATGCCCGACCCGCGGGCGGCCGTTTCGATCCTGCCGCGGAAGGCCGCCACCCGCGCGGCGGTGGCCAGGGCGCCGCCCGGGCTCTGTGTGAACAGCACGTGGGCATTGCCGGCTGTGGCGCGGGCGACGAAGCTGGCCTCCCGGTCCGCCGCGTAGGCAAACGGGTCTCCGGTGCGCGCGGGCCGGCCGATGCCGGGAAGGGGCGGTCCTTTCACCGCGCCTCCTTCCGAGAACCCGATGGCGACGACGATCACGACCAGTAGCACGACGGACACCGCCACCAGACGGCGGCGGGCGAACGGCGGCCGGGTTCGCCGGTCTAGGACCGGTAGATGAGGTGAAGCCGGTCGCACCGCGCGTGTTCGGCGGCGGTCGTCAGGTGGCGCGGGACGACCTTCCAGCCATTGGACAACGGGTAGAAGGTGACGACCGGGTGGGGATGGAGGCGGTCGTAGGACGGGCTGTAGTAGAGCGCCCCGATCTTCACGCCCATGTACCAGGCGAGCACGCTCTGGTAGCCGATCGGCATGTTCGGCTGCCCGCAGGCCATGATCCGCGCCGCGCCGAGTCGGTTGACCACCACCGACAGCCGGTTGATCTCTTTCGTACGTGCGCGCTCATGCGTGAGGTCCTTGCGCTCGATGTGCAGGCGCGAGCGCGCCGCGGGCACCATCGTGCCGGCGAAGACGATGACGAGCAGCCCGGTGACCCAGCCGATCGCTTGCGGCGAGACGCGGGGAGCCAGGCGGCTCAGGAATGGCGGCAGGTCGAGGATCACCCGGCCGACGGCGACTCCGGCCAGCACAGCCACGACGCCGACCGGCTCGAACAGGTAGCGCGGGACGGCGGGGAACCCGTGCAGCGCAAACGCGACCTCGACGATGACCCACACGACCGCGCCGCCGGCCAGCAACAGCACCTGGCGGCTCTCCCACCGCCGCGGACGGAAGGCGGCGAAGGCGACCGCGACGAGCGAGCCGATCCAGATCGGCATCTCGTGCAGGTCGAGGAAGCGGTCGAGAGTGCCCACCAGCTTGTTGCTGTGCAGCTCGCGAGGCGAGTTGAGGGCGTTGTGCGACGCCACAAACGGGGTCTTGGCGGTGAGGCCCGGGATCCCGAACCACATCAGCGGGATGAGCAGGAAGCCGGCGATCACGTGGCGCCGGTATTGCGGCGTACGGATCCACATCCACACCCCCTGGGCACCGAGGAACGGCCACACCTCGGGGCGCCCGAGGGCGCCAAGCACCCACAGCCACAACGCCCAGCGCTGGCGACCGTTGAGGTAGCAGTCGATCGCCGCCAGGCACGTGGAGACGATCATCGTGTCCGACTGGGCGCTGAGGATGAAGTGCGAGTAGTCGCGGATGCCGAACAGCGCAGCGGCGGCGAAGAGACCGGCGGCGTAGGCGGCGTAGCGGCGCTCGGGTGGGGCGCCGACCAGGCGCCAGGCAATCCGCCATGCGAAGATGCCGCCGCTCAGGGATACCGCGACCGAGAACACCATCCACAGCCACACCGCGTAGTGACCGAAGAGCGCGAATAGGGTGGTGAACGGGTAGGGCATCGGCTTCCACGACGGAGCGCCGTTAGTGTCGAGCTTGAAGTGGATCGTGAGCTTGCCCCACACGAGCCAGCCATAGGGGTCGTAGCCCGGTCGCGTGCCGGCCCAGACGACGATGCCGAGCGAGAGGATCAGCAGACCCGCGGCCGCCAGCGGCCAGGAGTGCCGGCGGGCCAGCGCGGCGACGGAGTCGCGCATGCTCGGCGAGCGCCGGGCCGGCGCGTCGGGTGCGCGCATCGGTGGGGCTTCGACAGTTTCCTGTGACACGGTGGGGGAGCCGCAAAAAGGCTGCGACGGCGAACGACATCGCGTCGCGAGGGTCGCGAGGACGGTAGCAGCCATGGACACGCGGCGACGGGTGAGCACGCTCACCGGTCGCGGGGCGCGGTGGCCCCGGCGCTTCCCTTAACACCTTACATAAAGATGCCGTAACCTTCCCGGCCGATGCGACGTACTCGGCCAGGTCGGTCGGCTATCCTCGTGCGCTCGCGGGTCAGTGATCACTGCGCTTCGGCCGGATGACCGACCACCTGGTACGCCGAGCGCGCTGGAGATCCATTGTCAGTCTGAGTTGGTATTGGAAGCGTCCGTATGCACATCCTCGTCCCTGAGTCGTCCTCGATGAGCGGCACGCTCGCGCGATCATGATGATGTCCGCGGGCGGTGAGCTGAACGGCCGGCGCGTGCTCATCACCGGGGGCTCCGGCTTCATCGGCCGCCACCTGGTGGCCGAGCTGCGAGCCGCCCGTGCCACGGTCCGGGTCATCGATCTCAAGCCCCATCCCGACCCCGAGGTCGACATCGTGCAGGGCGATCTCGTCGACCCCGACGTGCTGGCCGCTGCGCTGCAGGGCGGCTTCGACGCCGTGGTTCACCTCGCCGCCGTGACCTCGGTGCTCCGCTCGATCGAGCAGCCCGAGCTCACCTACCAGACCAACGTCGCCGCCACCGCCGGGCTGCTCGAAGGTGCCCGCAAGGCCGGTGTCAAGGCGCTGGCCTTCGCCTCGACGAACGCCGTCACCGGCCCGATGGACGCGCCGGCCATCACCGAGGCGGCGACCCTGCGCCCATTGACGCCGTACGGCGCCACCAAGGCCGCCAGCGAGATGCTGATGTCGGCCTACACCGCCGTCTACGGGGTTCGCTGCGCCTGCCTGCGCCTCACCAACGTCTACGGCCTCGGTATGCAGGCCAAGGACAGCATCGTCGCCCGCCTGATGCGGGCGATCCGGACCGGCGGCTCGTTCGAGATCTACGGAGACGGCACCCAGGTGCGCGACTACGTGAACGCTGCCGACGTCGTCGCCGCCTTCCGGCTTGCGCTCGGTGATGAGCGCTGGTCGGGCCCGGTGGTCATCGGCACGGGCACGTCGCTGTCCGTGCTCGACGTCCTCGACGCGGTGCGCACGGTGACCAGCGCCGAGCTCGAGGTCAGCCACGGACCGGCCAAGGCCGGAGAGATGCCGGCGGTGATCGTCGACCCAAGTCGCGCGCAGGCCGCCGGATGGGCGCCGCGGTACAGCTTCGAGGCCGGTCTCGCCGACGTATGGGACGAGTGGTCACGGGCCGACGTCGAGGCGATCGCCGCCGGGGCTCCGGCCGCGCCGGTCAAAGCGGGAGGCCGGTGATGGCGCTGGCGCCGCCCCGTCCGTTCGTGCTCGAACAGGAACTTGCCCGGCTCGCTCCCGAGGAGCGCGGGGCCGCGTCCGCCTTCCTCGCCGCCCACGTGCCGGGAGCTGGGGCGCCGCTGGCGATCGTGATCCCGGCCTACAACGAGGAGCCGACCGTGGCTGAGGTGATCGCCGAGATCCCGCGAGAGGCGGCCGGTCTCGCCGCCGAGGTCATCGTCGTGGTCGACGGCGCCAAGGACGCCACCGCGTCCGAGGCCGCCTCGGCGGGAGCACTGGTCTGCGACGTGCCCGTGAATCGAGGCCAGGGCGCCGCGCTCAAGCTCGGCTACTGGCTGGCCCGCGCCCGTGGCGCTCAGGTGATTGCCACGATCGATGCCGACGGCCAGTACGAGCCGCTTGAGATCGCTCGCGTCGTCGAGCCGATCCTCGACGGCAAGGCCGATTTCGTGTCGGGGTCCCGACGGCTCGGAGCCGAGCTCACCACCGACAAGGTCCGCCACGCCGGGGTGATCGTGTTCGGCACGCTGATCGGCGTGCTGGTGCGCCACCGCGTCACCGATCCGGCATGCGGCATCCGCGCCATGCGGGCCGACCTCACCGGAGTGGTCACTCTCGAGCAGCCCCAGTATCAGGCCTCAGAGCTGATGATCAGCGCGGCGCTGAACGGCTATCGTCTGGCCGAGGTGCCGACGACGATGCGTGACCGGGGCGCGCACGCGACCGGGACCAAGAAGGGCGGGAACGTCGGCTACGGCGTGCGATTCGCCCGCGCCGCAGTCCACACCTGGCGGCGGGATCGCAACGCGGCGCGTATGCGGCTGCGGCCCGAGAAGATCCAGCGCTCGTAGAGGAAGTACCTCACGCCGTAGAGCACGGCGAGCACACCGAAGTAGGACGCCGTGACCAGCAACACGCGGATCCCGTGGCCCGCCGGAATGCTCTGCACCTGCTGGTGCGCCCAACCGGTGACGAGCGAGAGGATCACCAGCGTCGAGGCCGAGATGAGGACGTAGGCGATGATCTCGCGGCCGAACGCGACGCGTCCTTCAACCTTCCAGGTCCAGCGGCGGTTCAGCGTCCAGTTCGGGATCGCTCCGGCGGCAAACGCGCACACTGAACACACCGTCGTCGAGGCCCCGAGCACGTACAGCAGAGGGAACACGATTGCGCTCGTTCCGGCAGCCACCATCGACGAGATGGCGAACCGCGCCACTCGTCGATCGAGCACGTTGTGACGCACTTTTCCGATGAAGGCGGAGGCCAAGACCTTGTAGATGCTAGCGGTTCGGCGGGCAGCCGAGCCCAGCGATGCTAACGGTTCGGCGGGCAGCCGAGCCCAGCGGTACGGTGGCGTGCACCCGTGCGCATCCAGACCGCAGAGGATGTTCCGTGCCTCGATGACGATCTCGTGCTGATCGGAGACAACCTGCCGATCATGCAATCGCTGCCGGAAGCGACGTTCGATCTGGTCTACATGGACCCTCCGTTCAACACGGGTCGGACTCAGGCGCGGCGCACCCTTCACATGACTCACGATCCGGAGGGGGGGCACGTCGGGTTCGGTGGCCGACGCTACAGCTCGACCGTCCTCGAGCGGCTGAGCTACGACGATGCATTCGACGATTACCTCGATTTCCTGGCCCCCCGGCTGCAGCGAGCCCGGGTCCTGCTGGCCCCACACGGCACGCTGTACTTCCACATCGACTACCGCGAGGCGCACTACTGCAAGCTGCTGCTCGACGAGATTTTCGGCCGCGATGCATTCCTCAACGAGCTGATCTGGAGCTACGACTACGGCGCCAAGCCCCGCCGCAGGTGGCCGGCCAAACACGACACGATCCTCGTCTACGTCCGCACTCCCGGGGCGCATCACTTCGACGCCGAGGCCGTCGAGCGCGAGCCCTACATGGCGCCGGGATTGGTCACTCCTGAGAAGGCCGCGCGCGGCAAGCGTCCGACGGACGTGTGGTTTCACACCATCGTCCCGACCAACGGCAGGGAGAAGACCGGCTATCCCACGCAGAAGCCCGAGGGAGTGCTACGCCGGATGGTGGCGGCCTCCTCGCGTCCGGGCGGGTGGTGCCTCGATCCGTTCGCCGGCTCGGGGACGCTCGGCGCGGTATGCCGCGAGCTCGGGAGACGCTTCGTGCTGATCGACGAAAGCCCGGTGGCGCTCGAGGTCATGCGCCGGCGTTTCGGCGACCCGACGCCCGCCTCCGAGCCCGACGCGCCGCCGCTTGCGCCGCTTACTCGCGCACGAGCGGGACGAACCTGACCGGCTCGAGCCGAGCGCGCTCGAGGTGCACCCCGGAGCGCACGGTCAGGGTGAGGTTCTGCTCACGCTCGCCCACCGGCGCCACCAGCCGTCCACCGTCAGCGAGCTGCGCCTCGAGCGCTTCCGGCACGCTGCTGCCGGTCGCTGCGGCCACGTTGATGGCCTGAAACGGGGCGTGCGCGGGCAGGCCCTCCCAGCCGTCGCCCACGAACAGCTCGACGTCCTCGAGCCCAAGTTCAGCGAGCGTCCGCGCCGCCTGCTCGCTGAGCTCGCGGTGGCGCTCCACGGAGTAGACCTTCCCGCCCAGCTTGGCCAGCAGCGCCGCGTGATAGCCCGAACCGGTGCCCACGTCGAGCACCCGGTCCCCCGGGCGGATATCGAGCAGCTCGAGCATTCGGGCCACGACCAGCGGCTGAGAGATGGTCTGTTCGCAGCCGATCGGGAGGGCCACGTTCTCGTAGGCTCGGTCGCGCAACGCGGGCTCGACAAAGCGTTCCCGGGGCAGTTCCGAGATCGCTGCCAGCACCCGTTCGTCGCTCACCCAGTGGCGGAGGGATGCGGCCAGCTCCGTGCCCGCGCTCATCCTCTGGGATTGTCGCCGTTCGAGCGTGCTCGCGCCAGCGAAACTGGCAACATGGCCCGAGATGAGCTTTCCCGGCGGGAGCCATACGAGTGGACCGGGTCGGGCAGCGTGAGTCGGCGCCGTCGGGACCGCGCGCCGGGGCTGCTCGCGCTGGCGCTGATCGCCTTGCTCCTCGTCGGGTGCGGCTCTAGCTCCAAGCACTCCGAGCCCGCCGCCACCACCTCGACGACCGGCTCGCACACGCTCCGTCTGCCGATCGCCGCGGGCTCGATCTCGCAGTACGTCGTGCCGCCCCTGCCGGATCCCAGCAACGTCTACGGCGCCGACGGCGCCAATCAGCTCTCACCGGTGGTCAAGGACGACCGGCCGCTCATCTACGTGCCCAACGCCGGCTCCAACACCGTTGACGAGATCGATCCCACCACCTACCGGATCGTGCGCCACTTCGCCGTCGGCACCCTTCCGCAGCACGTCGTCCCCTCCTATGACCTGAGGACGCTGTGGGTGACCAACGACGAGGGCAACAGCCTGACGCCGATCAACCCGCGCAACGGCGCGCCCGGACGCACGGTGCCGGTGACCGACCCCTACAACCTGTACTTCACCCCGGACGGGCACTACGCGATCGTGATGGCCGAGCGGCTGCGCCGGATGGACTTCCGCGATGCGCACACGATGAGGCTGCACTATTCGCTCAGCGCCCCCAGCTGTGCCGGGCTCAATCACGCCGACTTCACCGCCGACGGGCGCTACATCCTTGTGTCCTGCGAGTTCGGCTCGGCGTTGATCGTCGTCGACGTGGCCGCGGAGCGTCTGGTTCGGACGATACCGCTCCCGCCCCAAGCCTCGCCGCAGGACGTGATCATCTCGCCCGATGGCCGCGTCTTCTACGTCGCCGACCTCACCTACGGGGGACTGTGGGTATTCGATGCCGCCAGCTTCCGCCGGATCGGATTCGTGCGCACCGGGGCCGGCGCGCACGGCCTGTACCCGAGCCGGGACGCGACGTCGCTGTACGTGTCCAACCGCGAGGCGGGCACGATTTCGGTGGTGAGCTTCGCCACCCGCCGGGTCACGGCGACGTGGACGATCCCCGGCAGCAGCCCGGACATGGGCGGGGTCTCCGCCGACGGTCGCGTCCTGTGGCTCTCGGGGCGCTACGCCGCCGCCGTGTACGCGATCAACACCAAGACGGGCAAGCTGATCAGGAGCGTCCCCGTCGGGTTCCAGCCGCACGGCGTGTGCGTATATCCGCAGCCGGGGCGCTACTCGCTCGGCCACACACAGCTGTTCCGCTGAGCGGTGGCCGTCACCGCCGGGCGGTGGCGCGCTCAGCCGCCGCTGTGCCGTTCGACCACCGGCTCGAGCCGGTCATGCAGCTGCTCGGGGGTCACGTCGGGGACCTGGAACCCGGCGTCGCCGCCATGAGCGGAGCGGATGATCAGCTCGGCCTGCGCGGGACCCCGGCGCCGCCGGCGCCGCTGCCGCACGGATGGTATCTCCAGTGCGGTGATATCCGTCCAGGGCAACCGGCCGAGGACTTCATCGTCGGCTCGGACGATGTCGAGCCCGGCCGCGCTGAACTGCAGCGTGAGGCCCGGCGCCTCGGGGTCGAGACCGGCGAGGCCGCGCAGATGGATGGCCGGCAGCGAGAGCGAGTCCCCGCCCCGGTTCTCCTTCGCCGCGCCACTCACGAGCTCCTCGGCCCGAGCGACCGCCGGGTGTGAGAGCGCCTCGCCGAGGTCGATCCCGAGCTCGGTCGTGGCGGCTCGGAGCAGCGCCCGGTGCCACTGCCGTCCATCGGCCCGCTCGGCGGCGCGCTCCACCATCTGCTCGAGGTCCTCGTCGGTCAATGTGAGCCCCTCGCCGTGCGCACGGGCGACGCGGGCGAAGACGGGACGAAGCCCTGCGAGCAGACCCTCGCGGCCGCGCTCGGAGATCCTCACCGCGGCGTCCCGCCACGCCGGACCGGTCGCCGCGCGCACGTCGCTCACGGCTCGCCGTCCTCGAGCAGCGACTTGATCAGCGTGAGGAAGCGCGCGGCCTCGGCGCCGAACAGGATGCGGTGATCACAGGCGAGCGTGATGGTGATGGCGGCGGCCACGTCGAGGCGCCCATCGCGCTCCACGGCGATCGTGCGCGCGGCGCCGGCGCTGATCGAGGCGGCCTGCGGGGGGATGATCAGCGGCGTCGAGCTCACGCCGAGCGCACCCGGGTTCCACATCGTGAACGTGGCGCCGGCGAGCTCCGGGGCCAGCAGCTCGCCCGCCACGGCCCGCCTGCGCAGGTGGGCGATCTCGTCGTTGAGTTCGGTGAGCGCCTTGTCATCGGCATCGAAAATTGTCGGCACGGCGTACGTCTCGCCGGCGGCGATCGTGAAGCCGATGTTGACGCGGCCGTAGAGCTCAAAGCGCCCGTCGCGGTAGGCTCCGTTGGCTCGTGGCACCTGCCGCAGCGCACGCGCGCAGACCCTCACCAGCACGGCGTCAAAGTCGATCCCCAGCTCCTCCTGCTGCGTGCGAGCACGCTCGATCACGACCTCGGCGCGCAGCTCCAGGTCCGGCACCGTGGCCCGCGACTCTGCGCTGCGCCGGGCGACCGTGCGCTCGGCGCGGTCGGGCTCCTGCAGGCGCATCTCGCCCTTCGCTCCGGCGACCGGCGGCGCGGGGATCTCGGCCATGGAATCCAAAATAGCGACCTGGCCGATCCGCCTAACCAGACGGCTCCGCGTCGGCGCCCTGCCAGGCATCGATGAACTCGTCGGCCTCCATGCTGGCCAGATCAGCACGCAGCGAGCGAAGCAGGCGCGAGGCCTGGCGCGGAGGCAGGTCCCACAGCAGTATCACGTCGCCGTCGTCGATGCACACCAGCTCGATCCGATCCAGCCGGTGGGGGTCGGCAACAAAGGCGGGCTCGATCCCCCCGCGCGAGACGATCAGCCGGTAGGCCCTGTTCGCCTTCACCGCGCCCTCCGGCCGTCGCAGGCGAGGGCGGCGGCCTCCACAGCGTCCTGGCCGGAGAAGACATGCGGTCCGACGGCGATCGCGGGGACGGTGGCCAGGCCGGCCCCCCGCGCGCGCCGGTGAGCGTGGGCCAGCGCCTCGGTTGTCGAGCGTAGCGTGATGCCCTTCAGCACCGCCGCGGGGTGCATCTCGCTCGCCGCTGCGGCGATCAGCACTGTGTCCTCAGCGCCGAGGTCCCGCCCCCCGGCGAAGGCCTGCCGGAAGGCGGCCAGCGAGAAGGCCACCGCCCGGCCGATGCGCTTTGCGTAGGCCGCGACCAGCGTGGCCGTGGCTGTGTCCGGTGGCCAGCGATCCGGCCAGCGCACCGGCTGGAGGCCGAGCTCCTCCGCGCGCCGCTCGATCTCGCGGCGCGCCGAGTCGTGACGCTCGAGACCGAGCGCGTGAGCATGCACCGGCTCCCATTCGGCCACCACCGGCAGATCGGCCAAGATGCGCTCGGCGACGAGATAGCAGTCGGGGCTGCCGAGGTCGTAATAGAAGATCGGCTGCGGCGGTTCGTGCGGCGAGAGCGCCACGGGCTCAGCCGTGTATCAGCCAGCCATCGGCGGCGCGCGCCGCCTCCATCACCGCTTCCGACAGGGTCGGATGGCCGTGGATGATGCGGGCGAGCTCGGGGTAGCCGCCCTCGAGCGCACGGGCGTTGACGAGCTCCTGGATCAGATCGGTGGCGCGGGTGCCGACGATGTGCGCGCCGAGCACCTCGCCGTACTTCTTCTCGCCGACGATCTTTACCAGCCCGGTGCGGTCGCCGTACACCGTCCCGGCGCCAACGGCGCCGTACTGGACCTTGCCGATCACGACGTCGTGGCCAGCCTCCCGCGCCTGCGCCTCGGTGAGGCCGAAGCTGCCGACGTTGGGGGTGCAGAACGTGGCTCGCGGAATGTCGATGTACTCGATGGGATGCGTGGTCATCCCGGCCGCATCCTCGACGGCGATGATGCCCTCGTCGGAGGCTTTGTGGGCGAGAGCCGGTCCGTGCACGACGTCACCGATCGCGTACACGCCAGCGGCGCTCGTCCGCATCGCGCCATCGACCTCGATCAGGCCGGTATCGGCGAGCTTGACGCCGGCGGCGTCGAGACCGAGCGCTTCCACGTCGGGGCTGCGTCCGGCGGCGATGACCAGCCAGTCGACCTCGGCTGACTGGTCGCCGTGGCGGAACGTGACGGACGTGGCGCTCGACGCCACGTCGGTGACCAGCGTGCCGGTGAGCACGTTCATGCCCTGACGCTTGAGCCCGCGCTCGGCCAGTTTGGAGATGTCGGCGTCCTCGGTCGGCAGCACGCGGTCGAGCGCCTCGAACAGCTTCACCTCGACGCCCAGCCGCGCGTAGGCGGAGGCGATCTCCGACCCGGAGGCTCCAGCGCCCACCACGGCCATCGTCTTGGGCAGCTCGCTCAGAGCCCACGCTTCCTCGGTCCCGATCACCCGGCCAGCGAACTGTGTCCCGGGGATCGGCTTCTTCACCGAGCCGGTGGCCACGATGATCGTCTTCGCCGCGATCTGTTGGCCGGAGACGCTCACTGTGCCGTTCCCGGCCAGCGCCCCCGCACCTTCGATCAGTTCGATGCCGTTCTTCTTGAACAGACCGGAGACTCCGCCGGTCAGGGTTGTGATCACCTTCTCGCGCCGGGCGCCGACCGCATCGAAGTCGACCTCGGGGTCGGCCACCTTGATGCCGAAGTCACCGGCCTCGCGGACCTCGGTGAGCACGTCGGCCACCCGAAGCACGGCCTTTGCCGGGATGCAGGCGTAGTTGAGGCAGCGCCCACCAACGCGGTCGTTCTCGATCACCGCGGTGTTCATGCCGAGCTGTGCGGCGCGGATCGCGGCGACGTAACCGCCGGGCCCCGAGCCGATGACGATGCAGTCGTACGAGGAGTCAGACATGGCCGCGGATGAGCGTAGCTGAATGGGTCAGCGTCCCGGGTACTGCGGCATTTGCAGGCGGCTGAGCACTCGGACGAGCTTGTAGAACAGCCACCCGCCGCCCGCGACGACCACGACGCCGACGGCGAGGCCGAGCAGATTGCTGGCCCGGATCAGCAGCAGCGAGAAGAGCAGGATGACGATCGCCAGGATGGCCTGAAAGCCGAGCACCGCCCAGTACTGCAGCTTCCACATGCCGCCGGCGCACACCAGCATCATCAGCGAGAACAGGATCACCCCACCGGCCCCGGCGTGATTGCCGCCGAGCTTGATCCGCCCCCCGAGGATGACGTCGATGAGATCGCCGGCGCCGACGAGCACGGCGATCACCACGGCGATCTTCAGCGCCCACGGTCGCTCGCCGGGACCAAGCGGCTTGAGCCCGGCGCGGACGGCGGCGTTGCGCTCCTCCGAGCGCGGGCGTGAGCGCGTCTCGCGCGGCTGCTTCTCGGGCGGCTGCGAGCGCGCCCCAGCCTCCGCCGGCTCGGAGCGCTCCGGGGCCGAAGCGGTCGTCGTCGCGGTGGCGGCGGGGCGGTCGCGCCGGCCGCGCTTACGACTGCGCTGCCCCAACTTTGGCCTCGTCGCGACGGTGGTCGACTTCGTTGTCGCCCCCGGCACTGATCGCCTGGCGCAGCGTGTGGGCGGCCCGGGCAGGATCCTCCGCCTCGGTCAGGGCGCGCACCGCCGCGATCCGGCGGGCGCCGGCCACGCGCACCGCGGCGACGTTGGCGGTGTCGATGCCGCCGATGGCGAAGAACGGCACCGTCGCGTGGGCAGCAGCGTAGGCCACCAGGTCGAGCCCGACCGCCGGGCGACCGGGCTTGGTTGGGGTGGCGTGGACCGGACCCACGCCGATGTAATCGACGTCGGTCTCGCCGGCCGCGTCGATCTGCTGCGGAGTATGCGTCGAAAGCCCGATCAGCCGAGCGGGGCCGAGCAGCTCGCGGGCGTCTGCCACCGGCATGTCGTCCTGGCCGAGGTGGACCCCGTCGGCCCCGGACCGAACGGCGAGGTCGGGCCGGTCGTTGAGGATGAAAAGGGCTCCGCCGCCGGCGCACGCGCGAGCGGTGGCGGCTGCCGCGCGGAGGATCTCCTCGTCGTCGGCCTCCTTCATCCGCAGCTGGACGATGTCCACGCCGGCCTGGAGCACGGCGTCCAGGTACGGCTCTCGTTGAGCCGCGCAGACGAGGTACAGCCGGGCCTCGGACAGCTTCTGGTGGGGATCGTCCATGGTCATCAGTCTGGCAGGGATGGGCCGCTAGCATTGGCGGTACGGGAGCCCTGCCGCTGGGCTGAGAGGGCGGGACGAGATCCGCCGACCGTCTGAACCTGACCCGGGTAATGCCGGCGCAGGGAGGTATCCGTGGAAGCGAACCTTCGATCATCAGCAGACGCAGTCGTGATTGGCGGCGGTGTGATCGGGCTGTCGGTGGCCTGGCGTGCCGCCCGGCGAGGTCTCCGGGTGACCGTGGTGGAGCGCGAGTCACCGGGCAATGGCACCTCGCGCGTGGCCGCGGGCATGCTCGCCCCCGTGTCGGAGGCCAACGCGTCCGAACAGGAGCTGCTCAGGCTCGGGATCGCTGGCGCCGCGGCCTACCCCGACTTCATCGCCGAGCTCACCGAGGACGCGGGCCAGGATCCCGGCTACCTGCGGTGCGGGACGCTGCTCGTCGCCCGCGACGCCGACGAGGCGCGCGCGCTGGAGCGCGCCGAGCGGCTGCGTCGCGAGCTGGGCCTGCCCGTGCGCCGCCTGCGTCCCAGCGAGGCCCGTACGCTCGAGCCAGCGCTGGCTCCCACGCTTCGCCTCGCGCTCGAGCTCGCCGACGATCACGTCGTCGACCCGCGGGCGCTGGCCGTGGCGCTGACGGTGGGACTGGGACAGCGCGGTGGCTCGATCCGAGCCGGCACGACCGTGTCCCGCATCAGGCTTGGGTCGGGCGGCGTCGAGGGTGTCGAGCTCTCCGGCGGCGAGCGCATCGACGCTCCGCAGGTGGTGATCGCCGCCGGCGTCTGGTCCTCGGAGCTCACGGGCCTGCCGGAGGGCGAGGGCTTCACGAGCCGGCCGGTCAAGGGCCAGATCATCGGCCTGCACGACCCGGCGGGTCCGGGTCTCGTGACCCGCGTGCTCCGACTCGAGCGCGGCTACATCGCTCCCCGCGGGGACGGTCGCTACGTGATCGGGGCGACGATGGAGGAGCGCGGCTTCGACACCAGCGTCACCGCAGGCGGGGTGTTCGAGCTGCTGCGCGACACCACCGAGCTCGTCCCGGGGGTCTCCGAACTGGTCATCGACGAGCTGGCGGCAGGACTCCGCCCTGGCACGCCCGACAACGCCCCCGTGATCGGGCCGGGATCGGTCCCGGGGCTGCATTGGGCCACCGGTCACTATCGCGGTGGGATCCTGCTCGCCCCCGTGACGGCGGAGATCGTCGCCGCCGTACTGTCCGGCGAGCGGACCTACCCTGGAGAGCTTGCCGCCTTCTCCCCGTCCCGGTTTAACCGCGCGCCGCTCGGAGCGGCCAGATGAATATCGTGCTCAACGGTGAGTCCCGGTCGGTTCCCGCGCGCTGCACGATCGCCGCTCTGGTGGCCTCGGTGAGCGCTGCACCGGGCGGGCGTGGGATGGCGGTGGCCGTATCCGGCGAGGTCGTGCCCCGGGCGCAGTGGCCATCGACGGAGCTCGACGATGGAGCTCTCGTCGAGCTCGTGACGGCGGTGCAGGGCGGATGATCGCCAGCGCCAAGCCCCTGGTCATCGGCGGCCGCGAGCTGACCTCCCGGCTGATCCTTGGGTCCGGTGGTTTCAACAACCACGAGGTGCTCGCCCAGGCGCTGGTCGCCTCCGGCACTGAGCTTTGCACGGTCGCCCTGCGGCGCCTCGATCCCCATGCGCGCGGCTCCATCCTCGACGTGCTCGCCGGCGCGGGCGTCGAGGCGCTCCCGAACACCGCCGGCTGCTTCACCGCCCGCGACGCGATCCTCACCGCTCAGCTCGCCCGTGAGGCGTTTGAGACCGACTGGATTAAGCTTGAGGTGATCGGGGACGATCGCACCCTGCTCCCCGATGCCGTGGAGCTCGTCGCGGCGGCCGAGACGCTGGTCGCCGACGGATTCACGGTGTTGCCCTACACGACCGATGATCCCGTGCTCGCTCGGCGCCTCGAGCACACCGGATGCGCAGCGGTGATGCCACTCGGATCGCCGATCGGCAGCGGCATGGGCATCGGCAACCCGTACAACCTCTCGATCATCGTCGAGCAGGCCGGCGTCCCCGTGATCCTCGACGCCGGCGTGGGCACGGCGTCCGACGCCGCCCTCGCCATGGAGCTCGGATGCGACGCGGTCCTGTGCGCCAGCGCGATCTCCCGGGCGCACGACCCGGTGGCGATGGCCGAGGCGATCCGGCTCGGCGTGAAGAGCGGCCTGCTGGCCCGTGCCGCCGGCCGCATTCCCCGCCGCCGCTACGCCGAGGCCTCGACCCCGGAGGCGGGCATCCCGGTGTTCGGCGCGCCCGGTCCGGCGGCGTGACCGTCGATGAGCTGATCGACGGCTGGGAGGCGGCCTGGTCGAGCAAGGACCCTGACGCCTTCGCTGCGGTCTGCTCGCAGGATCTGCACTACGAGGATCCACTCACCGATGAGCCGCTCGAGGGCCCCGACGCGGTGGGCCGCCACGCCGAGCGCCTCTGGGCCGCGTTCCCAGACGCGCGTCTTGAGCGCACCGGAGAGCGTCCCGCCACCGGCCGGTTCGTGGCCGCGCCAGGCAAGCTGTTGGGCACCCATCGCGGGACGCTCGAGGGTCTTCCCGCCAGTAACCGCTTCATCGTCGTCCACGGCATCTTCTACTGCGAGGTCGAGCGCGACCGCCTGCTCCGGGTTCGCGCCTTCTTCGACCTCTACGACGCCGCGACCCAACTCGGCGTCCTGCCCGCCCGCGGAACCCTGGGGGAGAAGGCGCTATTGATGCTGCGGGGGTTCGGTCTGCGGGCCGGGCGCGGGTAGCCGCCGCGGGGGTCTTCGGTCTGCGGGCCGGGCGCGGGTAGCCGCCGCTGGCGTCTTCCAGGCCGCGCGCGCCCACCCGCAGGCCGCGCGCGCCCACCCCCGCGCGCCCACCCCCGCGCGCCCACCCCCGCGCGCCCACCCCCGCGCGCCCACCCGCAGCCCGTGCTGTTTCACCGGGGGCTGGCTGCGAAAGCGAAGGCCAGCTTCGCTAATCCATCCACCCTCCGCGCCTGGGGTGGCAGAAATCGTCCGGTGATGGTCATTGCGGACAGCGCGACCCGGCGCGATCATGGTCACCGTGACCCCAGCCCGTCGTGACCCGCTTCTCGGAGCCCGCGGACAACGTCATCTCGATCAGGAGCGCCGCGCAATGAACATCGCCATCCCCATCTTCGACCGCCTCACCGCGCTCGACGCCGTCGGACCCTACGAGGTGCTCTCGCGCCTCCCCGGCGCCACCGTCCAGTTCGTGGGCGATCCGCCCGGACCGAAGCGCACCGAGACGGGGATGCTGGCCCTCGTCGCCGACCGGGCGCTCGATGAGCTCCCCGATCCCGACGTCGTCGTCGTTCCCGGTGGGTACGGGACCCGGGCGCTGATGGACGACGAGGCGATGCTCGACTGGCTGCGCCGGGCGCATGAGACGTCGAGCTGGACGACCTCGGTGTGCACCGGGTCGCTGCTGCTGGCGGCGGCGGGGATCCTCGACGGACTGAGCGCCACCACGCACTGGACAATGCTCGACGCCCTCGGTCGGTTGGGTGCCACACCGGTGCCCGAGCGCGTCGTCAGGCAGGGCAAGGTGATCACCGCGGCCGGGGTCTCGGCCGGGATCGACATGGCGCTGGTACTGGCCGCGGAGATCGCCGGGGACGAGTACGCCCAGGCGATCCAGCTCGGGATCGAATACGACCCCCAGCCGCCGTTTGACTCCGGCACCGTCGGCCGGGCGTCGGCCGAGGTGGTGGCGCTCGTGCGCGGCAACGCCGACCGGCTCGGCTAGCTCGTGCGCATCCGGACGAGCACCGGGGCGTGATCGGACAGGCGTCCGCGCTCGCGCGTCTCGCCGGCGCCATCCTCGGCTTCGAGGCCGCGGACGAAGACGTGGTCGACGTCGTGGCCGCCCGCCCAGGTGAACTCGGGAATGGCGAACGAGCGGATGTTGAAGTCGCCCCCCAGCGCGGCCGGCGCTTCGCCCGCCCAGACCCGCAGCGTGCGCCCGGCCAGGTGGGCCTCGTCCTCCGCGGCCTGGGCGTCGCGCACGGTGGCGTGGAGGTTGCCGACCCAGACGCCCGAGCTGAGCCTCACGGCCTGGAGCTGCCGGCGCTCCGGTCGGCGTCGCAGGCGCAGCGTGCGGTGCTCGGCGATCGTCGCGCCGCGGACCAAGACCGCGTTGCAGCCGCCCCCGTTCGATTTGATCAGGTCGGGCCAGCGCACAGCGATCGCGCGGCGCAGCGCCAGGGCCGAATTGCGCGAGGTGAGCACCAGTCGGCTTTCGGCCTCGAGTCGGCGGCCGAGCTGGTCGGGCCACCACGGCGGCGCCTCCTGAAGCAACGCCACGTCCCAGGGCCAGCCCGCCAGGGCGGCGGCGAATTCGTCGAACAGGTCGTGTCCCGCCGGGGGCACCGAGCGACCGTGCTGCAGGTTCCAGGTCAGCAATCGCAGCTCCACGTGGCCAACGTACACTCACCGGCTTGCCTCGCCACTTCCTCACCGGCGCAGAGCTCTCTCAGGGCGAGTTGCGCGACCTCATCGGGCGTGCCCTCGAGCTGAAAGCCGCCCCGTACTCCTCCGACGTGCTGGCCCGGCGCGCGGTGGCGCTGATCTTCCAGCGGGCCTCGACGCGCACGCGCGTGTCCTTCGAAGCCGGCGTCTACGAGCTCGGTGGCCATCCGATGGTTCTCCGCACCGACGAGCTCCAGCTCAGCCGGGGCGAAGCGGTGCGGGACACGGCGTACGTGCTCTCCCGCCACGTGGCCGCGATCGGCATCCGCACCGGGCCCGACGAGCTCGTCGAGGAGCTGGCGCTCCACGCCTCGGTCCCGGTGATCAACATGCTCACGGCCGGTCACCATCCCTGCCAGGCCCTGGCAGACCTGTTGACGCTGCAGGAGACCTTCGGCCGGCTCGAGGGGCTGACGCTCGCCTACGTCGGCGATGGCAACAATGTGGCCCGCTCGCTCGCCGTGCTCGGCGAACTGGGCGGGGTGCGGGTGCGGGTCGCCGCGCCGGAGGGCTACCAGCTCGAGCCCGTGGCCGGCGCGCTGCTCACCGACGACCCGCGTGAGGCCGCCGCCGGGGCCGACGCGCTGTACACCGACGTGTGGGTGAGCATGAACGATGATCCCGCGACCGCCGAGCAGCGCCGCCGGGCGCTGGCGCCGTATCGGCTCGACGAGGCACTGATGGCCGTCGCCGCCCCGCAGGCAATCGCCCTGCACTGCCTGCCCGCTCATGCCGGCGAAGAGATCACCGCGGAGCTGCTCTACGGGGATCGGCAGCGCATCTGGGACCAGGCTGAGAACCGCCGGCACGCCCAGAAAGCGCTGCTCGAGCTCCTGGTCGGAAGCTGAGGCGCAGCCGCTCGAGGCGATCGAGCGCGCGCTGGCCTGAACCGCGCAGTCCGTCAGGGCGCCACACGCCTGCGGGCTGCCATGCTAGGCCGATGGATCCCAACGCCCCGGTGAGAACCCGACCCTCGCGCGGCGAGGAGCTCGAGCTGCAGATCGACTCATTGGCCTTCGGTGGCGCCGGCGTGGCTCGGCGCGACGGCTACGTGGTGTTCGTGCAGGACGCGGTTCCGGGCGATCGCGTGCGCGCCGTGGTCGGGAAGGCCAAGCGCGCGTATGCCGAGGCGCGGACCGTCGAGGTGCTGGAGCCGAGCCCCGAGCGGATCCCTGCGGTGGCCGACCATCCGGGAGCTCCGTGGCAGGTCCTGCCCTACGAGCGCCAGCTCGAGGTCAAGCACTCGCAGGTGAAGGAGGCGCTGCAGCGGATCGGACATCTCGAGGGCTATGAGCTCGACGAGATCGTGCCCGCGGTCGAGCAGTGGCGCTACCGCAACAAGCTCGAGTACTCCTTCGGCGCCGACGAGATGGGCCGGCTGGTGTGCGGCTTCCACGCGCCCGGCAGCTGGGAGCGGATCATCGAGCTGACCGACTGCCGCCTGGCGTCCGAGGCGGGCAACCGCGCCCGCGAGGAGGTCGTGGCGTGGTGCCGCGAGCAGGGCCTCGCTCCCTACGACCGCCGCACCGGTGCCGGCATGCTGCGCAACCTCGTGGTCCGCGAGGGCCGCCGGACCGGGCAGGTCCACGTGCGGCTGGTGACCAGCCCGGGCGAGATCGATCGCGACGGTCTGGTCGCGGCCGCCGGCCGGGCCGACGGCGTCTTGTGGACCCGGGTCGCCGGCGTGGCCGAGACGACGCAGGGGGGCGATACCGAGCTGCTGTCCGGCGGCGATCGCCTCGACGAGCGACTCGGCGATCTCACGCTACGGATCTCTCCCCAGGCCTTCTTCCAGACCAACACCGAGATGGCCGAGGTGCTCTACGGCGTGGCGGTCGAGCTCGCGGAGCTACGCGGCCACGAACGGCTGTACGACCTCTACTGCGGGATCGGCACGATCGGCCTGATGATGGCCCCCCGGGTGGCCGAGGTGTGGGGGCTCGAGATCGTCGAGGATGCGATCGCCGACGCAATCGCCAACGCGCGTGTCAATGAGATCGAGAACGTCCAGTTCTTCGCTGGTGACGTCCGGCTGGCCTTGCGCGAGTTGGTGGAGCGCGCCGGCAAGCCCCACGTGCTGGTGGTCGACCCGCCCCGGGCGGGGCTGTCGCAGAAGATCGTGCGGCGGATCATCGAGGCGGCGCCCAGGCGGGTCGTCTACGTGTCCTGCAACCCGACCACGCTGGCGCCGAATGCGGCGCAGCTGGTCGAGGCCGGCTACCGGCTGACCCGGGTGCGCCCGGTCGACATGTTCCCCCAGACGCCGCACATCGAGTGTGTGGCGGTGCTGGTTCGACGCTAGCGGCGGTGGTGCGCACCGGGCGGTCGTGGCGCTCTAGCCCAAGTCGTACGCCACGCCGGTGAGGAGCGACCCGACGGCCCGCGTCGTGCTCGCCGATCCATATCGGTCCAGGCGAGCAGCCACAGGGCGCTCTGGTCGTCGGCCGAGAGCTCGACGCACCGCAACCTCGCGCGCCCGGACCCCGCTAGGGTTCGCGCTCGATGCGAGCGGCGACCATCAAAGACAGCGAGCTGATCGTGGAGGAGCACCCCGACCCCGAGCCCGGCCCCGGGCAGGTGCTCGTGCGCGTGCGGGCGGCCGGCCTCAACGGGGCCGACATGCACCAGCGCCTCGGACGGTATCCAGCTCCGCCGGGCTCGCCGCAGGACATCCCCGGGCTCGAGCTGGCCGGCGAGGTCGCGCAGTGCGGTCCGGGGGCCAATCGCTTCGACGTCGGTGACCGGGTGATGGCGATCGTCGGCGGCGGCGGTCAGGCCGAGCTGGCCGTGGTGCACGAGCGCGTACTGATGCCCGTGCCCGAGGTCCTCAGCTGGCCTGAGGCCGGTGGCGTTCCCGAGGTGTTCACCACCGCGCACGACGCTGTCTTCACCCAGGCCGGCCTGCGCCCGGGGGAGCGCCTGCTCGTCCATGGCGGTGCGGGCGGCGTCGGCACGGCCGCGATCCAGCTCGGTCGCGCGACCGGGGCGCGGGTCACGACGACGGTGCGCAACGCCGAGCTCGGCGATCAGGTGGCCGCGCTCGGGGCCGAGGTGATCGAGCCGGAGGGCTTCGGCCAGCACGGCCCATACGACGTGATCCTGGAGCTGGTCGGCGCGATCAACCTGGCCGAGAACTGCAAGGCGCTGAACACCAGCGGGCGGATCGCCGTGATCGGCACCGGCGCCGGGGCCAAGGGCGAGCTCAACCTCGGCGTGCTGATGATGAAGCGGGCTCGTATCCACGGCTCAACCCTCCGCGCGCGTCCGCTCGAGGAGAAGGCGCTCACCGCTCGAGCGCTCGAGCGCTCGGTGCTCCCCCTGCTGGAAAGCGGGGCGGTCCGCGTACCGGTCGCCGCGACGTATCCGCTCGACCGCGTGGCCGAGGCCTACGACCGCTTCGCCGCGGGCGGGAAGCTCGGCAAGATCGTGCTCGTGATCTAGTGCGGCACTAGCTCCGCGCGTGCGGCTCAGCAGCCTCCGGCGCCGTAATAGCCGAAGCCGAACGAGTAGCCCTGGTAATCGTTGCTGTAGGCGAGTTGGGGAGTCGTCTGCACCGGCCCGAGATTCCAATCGCCGCTCCCTCCGCCGGGCACGATGCCGCCGGTGAGCCACTGCTGCAGCGTCGGGAAGGTGACGATGTAGCCACCTCGTGCCGCGGCCTCGAAGCTCTGGTTGAGCGGTGGCTTGCCGACCCAGAGGTCAGGCTCGATCACGTAGCTGCCCGAGGGATCGCTCAGCAGTGAGTTGTCTGTGCTCGAGAGCTGGATTCGTGTCCCCGCGGGATACACGAGGACAGCCCCGCTCGCCCCGGTGGAACGCCGGTAGATCGGGGCGACGTTGTAGTTCCCGAGTTCGCCCGACGCCGCCATACGCGACATCTGTGCGCTCCACGTCGTCGTCGATCCCATCAGATACCCGAACTGTCGGAGGTCCGCCTTCAGGCCCGCGGTCAAGCTCCCCTGGCCTCCCAACGGCGTGATGTGCAGAGTCTCGATCGGGTCGACGCGAGCGAGGTCGACACTCTGCACGGCCGACGAGCTCTGGTCGGTGGGACGGACCTCGATCGAGAGATTCCCCGGCGTGGTCCCGACGATGATCGAAAACTTGACCTCACCGGACGAGTCCGTGTACGCATCGATCGTGTTGTTGGCGTCGGGGACCCCAAACGTCGGCCAGCTGATCCCCGAGCCGCACAGCCGGCTCAGCACGGGAAGTTGCGCCAGCGACAGCCTCTTGCCCTCGAACGGCCGGATTGCGACCTGGAAGCTCGGGTCGGGCGCTCCGGCCTCGGTCACCCGGACCGTCCCGGTGACGATCTCCTTGACCACCGCGCTCGGGTCGCCGGGGTTGATGCCCTGTTTGGCGATGCCGACGGTGGCGCCCGCGGCGACGACGGTCGTCTTGCCAAGCGTCAGGGTCACCTTGAGCGGATCCTTGACCTTGAATTCCGCCTTGCCGACGCCGCCGGTGGGCACGTGGACGTTGGCCACCTTGGGACTCACGTAGTCCTTCCCAATCTGGTACTTACGCGGAATGATGGGATCGACCTTGAAGCTCCCGCCACGGTCGAGCAGGACATACCAGTACCCGTCGGTGTTGGCGGCGGCGTTGTAGCCCTTACCCCCGGGCCCGGTGATGTGAACCCTCGCGCCGGGGACGCCGAGGCTCGTGGGTGGGGCCTGGCGGTCGTTGCGGAATCGGATCGTGCCCTCGATCGCGGTCTTTTTGGCGTCAACGGCGTAGTAGTCACCGGCCTTGTATGTCCCCCCACTGGCGTACACGACGAGCCCGAGGTCGGTGGACCAGCCGGTCCCGAATCGAGCCCGCCAGCGGCAGGTCGTGTGGCCCTTGGTGATGTCGAACGCCTTGGGCGTCCGCCACGCGGCCTTGCTGTTGGAGTCGTGCATCTTGCCGTGGCACCCGAGCAGCTTCAGGCCCTGGCCGTAGGCGTCGACGGCGACAGATCCGACGGATGGATACTCGCCGCCGCCCTGGCCGCCGATCTCCCAGCTGTAGGTCCCCGTGACGATCTGCCCCGGATGCACGAAGTGGCTCGAGATATGGAAGGTGTCGGTACCGGAGACCGCCGCGTAGTAGCAGTTCACTGTCGGCGCGTAGGCGTTGCACACCTCAGGGGCCGGCCCGAGGGCCGCCGCCGTGGCGGAGGATGTCAAGCAGGCACTGGCCAGAAGTGTCGCAGTGCCGGCCAAAAACCACGCGCGGACGTGCCCCAACTGTCGACTCATCGAACGGTCCCCTCTGTTTTGACCCGGTGGCACCCGATCTGCCGCGGAAGTGATATCACAGTCGCCGCGTCCGGCGGCGAGGGGAGGACTACTCGCCCGGCGAGAAGTCGGCTTCGTCAGCCTCGAGTCCCGGCTCGTCCTCAGCCGCGTGCACGGAGCACAGGGCGGGACCTCCGGACTCCATCACGGCCTGCAGCTCGGCCGGGGTCAGCTTCGCGCCGCATTCCTCGCACCGATCGCCGGTCTTCTCAAGTGTCTGTTCCTCGAGGTCCATGCCATCGAGTCTACTCGCGCCCGCGCTCCGCGGGTAGGTCCGTCAGTATGGCGGCAGATCCGACCACCACTGGCCGAGGACCCGGAATGCGGACCAGAACTCGCGCTTGGCGTCCTCCTCGTCGAGCGCCTCGTCGATATTCGGCACGTAGAGCCCCTCGACGGCCGGGGTCAACCGCTGAACGACGCCCGGCTGCGCCTGCAATTCGCGGGCCAGCGGGAGCCCCAGCTCGTTGAGCACGCCGAGCGCATCCTCGCCCATCACCACGACCATCTTCGGGGCGACGATCGTCAGCTCCTCGGCCAGGCGGGCGATGCAGGCGGGGTCGGCCATCGCCGGGTCGATCACCGGGCACTTCACGCACAGCGTCCCGTACACGGCCAGCGGATCGATGTTCAGCCGCTTGAGCGACTTCATCAGGGCGTTGCCGGTGCGGCCGTAGAAGGCCACGCCCTCCTCGACCTCCGAGGGCCGGGCCGAGTACTTGATGAGGAAGATCTCGGCCTGGGGGTGGCCGGAGCCGAGCACCGGCATGAGCGCTCCGCGAGGGCAGTGCGGGCAGGCCTGGAGCTCCCGCGCGAAGCTGTTCAGCTCGCGGATGGCACGCTCGAGGTACTTCTCCTTGATCTCGTCGTCGGTTGCCGGCACCACACCCGGATTGGACGAAGAGGCTGCTTGTCCTTGCGGGTGCATCAGGACTTGCGTGCCGCGCGGCGGACGCGGCGGTCGCGCGCGGCCTTACGGGCGGTGGCGGGCATGGCCTTCGTCTGCAGGAACTTCAGCGCTTGGACGTAGAGTAGGCTGGCCGGATTCCGGACGATGTCGGCGTCGCGGAGCGATTGCAGGAACTCCTGCGGGCCGTCGAATTCCCGCATCCGGATCCTCACCGAGCCGAGGCCCTGGGGGACATGGGCATCAGAGCCGGCGCCGGCCGGGATCCGGTACTTGGCGGCGAAACGGACAGCCTCCTCGTTGAACTCGCTGATGGCGATGCGCGGGTTGAAGATCTCGATCGCGTCGACGTCATCGAGCACGTCGAGGAGGTGCTCGTAGTCCGGCACCGAGTGCAGGCGATCAAACGGATGGGGGACGTAGACGAGGCCGCCCTGGCGCTTGATCTCGGCGATCGTCTCCTGCAGCGTCAGTCCCCGGGGGATCTTCTTCTCCAGGAACAGCCCGATCACCTCACCCTGCTCGGCGGTCTTCACCTCCTCGCCGACGATCACCTGCAGGCCTGGGGCCGTCTTGGCCCGCGCCTCGAGCGCGCCGGAGATTTCGTTGTGGTCGGTGACGGCGATCGCGCCCAGGCCGCGGGTCCGGGCCTCGGCCAGCAGCACCTCCACCGGCGTGGCGCAGTCGTGGGAGTGATCAGTGTGCATGTGCAGGTCGACGTCGATCAACCGGCGCGAGGCGAGCGTCCGGCGGAGCGCGGTCACGCCGCGGACATCGTGGCGGCGTGAGACGAGGCCCTCGTAGACCTCCTCGAGGTCGTCGGTCACTCGCGGCCAGGTGAACGCCGCTCGGAGCTCGTCGGCGGCGTCGCGCAGCCCGCCCCGGAGCGCCGTGTCGTCGATCAGCCGGGTCAGGTGTGCGCCGAGCGTCTCAACGTCACCGGGCTCGAACTCGAGCCCGCGGGTTCCCTCGGCCACCAGCTCCTCATAGGCACTCAGCCGGGAGGTCACCGGCACGACGCCGGCGGCCAAAGAGCGGACCAGCACCCCCGGCGTCACCCGCACGCCCTCCGAGGCCAGCACCGAGATGTCGGCGCGGCTCAGCACCTCGGCCTCGCTCGTCTCCCGCGCGTCGACGAAGCTCACCCGGTCGCGCAGCGCGGCGCCGAGCGTCGTCGGGCGTGCGAGCGGGCGAGCCGAGAACACCGTGGCGCGCCACGGCAGCTCGGGAGGCACGGCGCGGAGCGCGCGGAGGAAGATGCGCAACGCGGCACGCTCCTCCTTGGCGACCATCACCACCTCGACCTCGTCGCCGACGCGGCGGGCGAGCGGCTGATCGGCGGCGGGCAGGATCACCCGGTAGGTGGCGGGGAAGAACCGCTGCATCAGATCGGCGGTGGCGCGGTAACTGGCCACGCGCGCGTCGAGGCGCCCGAACATCAGCCGGGTGAGCGGACGGGTCAGCTGGGTGGAGAGGATCCGCTCGGTGGGCGCGTGAAAGCTGCCGACGTTCAGCGCCCGTGAATGGCGGAGCGCGACGCTCGAGGCGCTGGGGGCGAACGGCTCGTGGACGTGGACGACGTCGAGCGGTAGCGAGACGAAGGACTCCTCGATTGTCCGGGCCACGTCGACCGGAATCGAGGCCGCGCGACGCTGGGTGGGCGAGAACGGCAGCACCTCTCCGACGCCGAGCACCACCGGTTTGCCATCGGCCCGCGCCAGCAGCGCTTCGCTGGATTCCCGCAGCGCCCGTCGGCTGTGTCGCACCAGAGCCCTCGATTCCGACGGCGCGATGATCAGTACACGGTGCCCGCGACCGGCCAGCTCGCGCGCCACGTGGTCGACGTATTGATTGACCTCGTTCGGGGCCTCCCAGGCGAACGGGGTCACCTGCGCGATCGCCAGGCGCTCAGCGGACACGGCGTCAGTGTAGAAACAGAGGGGCCGCTCGCGCGGCCCCCGTGTTACTTCGTGGCCTTCGCCGCTGCAGTCTTCTTGGCGGGCCGGGCGTCGCCGCGCCGGTACTTGGCGATGAACTTATCCGTCAGCTCGCGAGCCTCGTCATCGGGTCGCTGGTGCATCGGCGACTTCATCAGGTACGAGCTGGGGCCGTCGAGCTGGCCGCTGAGGCCGTTGTCGAGTGCGAGCTTGCAGCAGCGCACCGCGTCAATGACGATCCCCGCCGAGTTGGGCGAGTCCCACACCTCGAGCTTGAGCTCGGCGATCAGCGGCACGTCACCGAAGGCCTCGCCCTCGAGACGGATGTGGGCCCATTTGCGATCGGTCAGCCACGGCACGTAGTCCGAGGGGCCGACGTGGACGTCCTCCTTGGGCAGCGTGTGGCCCATGATCGAGGTCACGGCGTTGGTCTTGGAGATCTTCTTGGACTCCAGGCGCTCGCGCTCGAGCATGTTGTAGAAGTCCATGTTGCCGCCGACATTGAGCTGGGAGGTCCGCAGCAGCTTGACGCCGCGGTCGTGAAACAGGCGCGCCAGCGAACGATGCACGATCGTGGCTCCGACCTGCGACTTGATGTCGTCACCGACGATCGGCACGCCCGCCTTCTTGAAGCGCCGGTTCCAGTAGCCCTCGCGCGCGATGAACACCGGGATGCAGTTGACGAGGCCGCAGCCGGCCTCGAGCACCTGCTCGACATACCACTTGGTTGCCTGCTCGGAGCCCACCGGCAGATAGGACACCACAACATCGGTGCGCGTCTCGCGGAGTACCTCGACGATGTCAACCGTCGGGCCGGGGGCCTTGGTGATCTTCTCCTTGAGGTATTTGCCAAGGCCGTCGTGTGTCATCCCCCGCTGGACCTCGACGCCGAGATTGGGCACCTTGCCGGCGAAGTTAAGCGTGTTGTTCTGGCCGGAGAAGATGGCCTCGGAGAGGTCCTTGCCGACCTTGTCGGCGTCGATGTCGAAGGCGGCGCTGAACTCGATGTCGCGCACGTGGTAGCCGCCGAGATCGACGTGCATCAGCCCGGGGACCGACTGCGTCGGGTCAGCGTCACGGTAGTACTGCACGCCCTGGACGAACGAGCTGGCGCAGTTGCCCACGCCGATGATCGCCACGCGAACCTTGTCCTGCCCGGGGCGGGCGGCGCCGTTGGTCGATCCGGTATGAGTGCTCACTTGAAGTGTTCCCTTCTCGAAGATAGGCCTGCGCGGAGCGGCACGGGCGACGTCATACTATTCCCCGCAGGTGCGTTGGTTACACCGGTGATATGCGCCGGGCGGCCGCTTAGGCCGGGCGCAACTCGCGGCGCACGTGCAGGACACGCTGCACCGTGGTCAGCACGGTGAGCGCGGCGAGCACGTACACGGCCGGGGCCAGCAACTCGAAGTGCCCCAGCCCGGCGCCCTTGGCGAACACGAGTCCGGCCGCGAGGATAACGACGCGCACGGGACGGGTGGCGAAGCCGACCTTGCACGCGACGCCGAGCGCCTCGGCGCGGGCCCGGGTGTAGGAGACCATCAGCGAGAAGAGCACCGCCACCACCACCGCGGCGACGGCCACCTCCATGTGTCGCGAGGCGAAGTAGGCCGCCACCGCCGTGAGCACGATGCCCTCCTCCAGGCGGTCGAGTGTCGAGTCCAGGAACGCCCCGAACTGCGTGCCCTTGCCCGACATACGCGAGTAGCGCCCGTCGAGGGTGTCCATAACCGAGCCGATGATGAAGGCGACCCCGGCCAGGAAGAACATCCGCTCGACCACGAGCGCGGCTGCGGCGAGGTTGAGAAGAAAGCCGGTGAGCGAGATCGCGTTCGGAGTCAGCCGCGACTCGATCAGCCGCTCGCGCATCAGCTCCTGCGTGGTCGGGCCGCCCTCTCCTCGCGGCCGTGAGCGCCGCGCGGCGGGTGGACGTTTGCGAGCCGGCGTGGTTCCCTCGGGCATTGCCTATGCCGCCGCCTGCTGGAACGCCCAGGCGTCAGGCCGCGCCCGGGCGAGGAGGCGGTCGGCCAGCAGGGCCGCGGCGCCGGCGGTCACTGCGCCGAGGAATACGTCAGTCAGATAGTGGTTGCCGGTGGCCACGACGACGAAGCTGATCAGCACCGGATAGAGCCCCCACAGGAGCTTGGCCGGCCAGCGGCTGACGAGCCGCATCATTGGCGCCCCGATCATCAACGCGAAGCAGACGTGCATCGAGGGCACGGCGGCGTAGAAGTTGAGCAGCGCGCTGCCGGGTCCCTTTTCCACGGTGAGCCCGGTGAACTGCTGGATCGAGTCGGTGAATCCCCATTCGGGCAGCAGGCGCGGCGGGGCGGTCGGGTACAGCGCGTAGCCGACCAGCGCCATCGCCATCGCGATCATGAACATGTTGCGGACGAAGTAGAAGGAGTCGTTGCGGCGCAGGTAGATGAACACGAGCGCGCCGATGGTCACGAAGTAGTGCGCGTTGAGATAGGTCCAGTCGGCAAAGTCCATCAGCCAGTGCTTGTTGGCCGCCCAGGCCTGGATGCTCGGCTCGACGAACACATGCAGCGCCCGTTCGAGGTTGATGATCTTGGTCGCGTCGCCGAACGGCTTGTAGCCGCCGCCGCCCACCGCCGCCCGGACGAGCTGGTAGAGCATGTAGGCGAGCAGAAACAGCAGCAGCTGGCGCAGCACATCGGGCCAACCGCGCGGAAGCACCCGCGCCTCGATTGTTCGCAGTCGACGCCGCATGGCAGCGATGATCCTATCGGGGCCGGAGTCGGTTCTCAGTCAATTCGACTGAGAAGCTGGCGGAAAGGCTTGTCAGGTGCAGCGCGGTGAGCGCGCCCCGATGCGGCCGAGCGAGAAGCGGATCACCAGCTTTACCGGGCCGGCCTCGCGGAGGCTGAGCCCGGTGAACTGACCCTCGGGGGCGACGCAGCCGCGCCCCTTGCCGAGTGCCCAGTACGGGGTGAAGCGGACGCGCACGAACACCTGCCCCGGTGCCGCGGCCACGAGCGAGAGCGAGTTGGGGCCAACCGCCGTCAGTCGGGCCGGGCCCGAGACGATCGGCGTGGCGCCATCCACCTCATAGACGCGCCAGTGGCGCGAGCGCATGGCCAGCCGCAGGTAGGGAAGGCCGCGATCGATCAGGGCCTGCTCCTTGATCGCCGAATAGTCGAGCGGTGCGTCGGAGACGGCCACGAAGCGCACCGCGAGCGAGTGCAGCCAGGCCTCGTACCGTGCCGGCGTCAGCGGCCCGGAGTAGAACAGGCGGTTGTACTTGATGTCGAGCTGACGCTCCCAGCCGCGGGCGAGGGGGAATCGGGGCGCGACCTTGTAGGCCTCCCAGTGAAATTGCGTGAACGGGATCTCGACGCGGAACGGCGGTCCGGGCTGGCGCGCGAGGAACGACAGCAGCGGATCCCAGTAGGCGGTCGAGGCCGAGGGATCGCCGGTCGCCGTGCTCACGTCTCGGAGCGGCGCCTGCCACTCCAGGTAGATCAACGGCAGCGCCAACACCGCAAGCAGGGCCATCCGCCGGCGCCAGTACAAGAGCGCGGCCAGCGGCCCGGCGACAAGGGCGCCGAGCCGCGCGATGTTGCTGCCCACCGGAGTGACGACCGCGAACGAGGCGAGGCAGCCGAGGGCGTACAGGACCATGCCGACCCGCAGCACGTGCTCGTCGTGATCGAGCGTGATCAGCATCACCCCGGCGATGATCAGCAGTGGCCACAGCGTGGAGAAGATGAACGGCTCGGAGCCTCCCTCCGGGAACGCCACGGCCAGCGCCAGCACCGGCAGCAGCGCGGCGACGACGGTGGCCGCTCCGGAGAGGAGCGCGATGCGGTCACGCGAGGCGACGTAGAAGCCCGCGCCGTAGGCGGCGCCCGCCAGCGCGGCGAACAGCGCCGCCACCGGGCTCGCCAGCGCGGTGAGGAAGGCGAGTACGGCGGCGAGCACCGGACGCCGCCGCTGCATGGCCAGCGCCGTGGCCACCGCCGGGAGCAGCCCGAAGGCAAAGGTGAGCCGGCCGGTGTAGAGGTCGGCGGCTGTGGCCGCGCCGAACCACAGCGTGCCGACAAAGGCACGGCGGCCGAAGTGGTGAAAGGCGAGCGCCTCGAACGCCGCGGCGGTGCCGACGGCGGCCAGTGCCCCGGCCAGCTGTGGGGTGATCGCCGCCGCCACGGGAGGGAACAGCACGCTGTAGCCGGGGACGTGGTGGCCGGCATACCACCAGTTGCTCCAAAGCCCGAAGCCCTCGGCCGAGAACAGCCGCGCCCGCAGCAGGTGCGCGGCGAGGTCGAGGCTCGGCGGCGAGACGATCACATAGACGATGGCCAGCACCGCCGCGACCGCCGTCGGGATCAGCCGGCGGGGGTCCGCTCTCATCAGGTCTGCTCCAGAAACGACGCGACCAGCTCGATCACGTCGGGCCGGTCCAGCCACGGCCAATGGCCGGCGTCCGGCAGGGTATGCAGCTGTGCGCGAAGGAGATCGGCGTACAAAGCGCCGAAGTGCGGACGGAGCCACGGGTCACGCGCCCCCCAGATGACGAGCGAGCGGGCATCGAGCTCGGGCAGGTCGAGGCCGGCCCGGGCAAGCTGATCCTCCGAGACACTGCGGTGCAGTCGCAGGATCGCCCGCTGGGTGCCCTGGTCGAACTGGTGCCACACCGACTCGACGCGTTCAGGCGGCCAGGCATCCGCCCTGACGCTCCCGCGCCGGAGCTCGTGACCGAGCAGACGCCTGGTCACCATGCCCATGGCAAGCTCACCGGCACCCGGTGCCCGCCACAGCCGCGCTGAGCGGCTCCAGGTGAACCCGCTCAGCAGCGGCAGCGCGTTGAGCAGCACGAGTGCGTCGATCCGGGTCGGATCGCGCTGGGCGAAGACGAGGCCACCCGCGGCGCCCCAGCCGCTCAGCACCAGGCGGACCCGACCGGTGTCGAGGTGGTCGAGCAGTGCCTCGATGAAGTCGGCGTGTCCGGCCGGGGAGTAGTCGAGGTGACCGCCCTTGCCCGAGCGGCCGAACCCGATCAGGTCCGGGGCGATGCCGCCGATGCGCTCCAGAAACGGCGTCCAGTCATCCCCGCTCGTCGGGATTCCGTGCAGGTAGAGCACCGGCGAGGCGCCGGCCTGGGCATGCCGAAAAAAGACGGGGGTCCCGGCGAGTTCGATCGTGTGCTCGTCGACGCGCACCCCCCGGCGAGGATAACGTCCTCGCTCGTGAGCACGACGACGAGCTCCGAGGCGCCCGCGCGGCCGACCCGCACGCTGTGCCTGGGCGAGGCACTGGTCGATCTGATCTGCGAGCGCCAGGTCGAGAGCCTGGCTCAGGCGGACGCGTTCGCCCCGCATTTCGGCGGCGTGGTGGCGAACGTTGCCGTGCTCGCGGCGCGGGCGGGAGCCGAGATCGCTCTGGCCGGCTGTGCGGGGGATGACGATTGGGGCTGGTGGCTGCGCGACCGGCTGGAGGCCGAGGGAGTGGGGCTGTCCCTGTTCGAGCTGCTGAAGGAACGGAGCACGAGGCTGGCGGTGGTGACCGTCGACGCCGACGGCGAGCCCACGTACCGCATGTACGGTGAGCCGCTGCCACCGGTCGCGCCGGCGCTGGACAACGCCCTCGAGGACGCGGTGCGCGATTCCGCCGCGCTCTTCATCAGCACCAACACGATGATCGACGCGCCCGACCGCGCGCTCAGCATGCGGGCGCGGGGGCTGGCCCTCGAGCAGGAGCGTGCCGTCGTCTTTGACCCCAATCTCCGACTTCATCGCTGGCGCTCGGCCGCCGATGCCGCGGCCACGGCCAATGCCTGCGTGCCCGGAGCGCTGCTCGTCCGGGCCAATCAGGGCGAGGCGGCGCTGATGACCGGCGAGAATGACCCGGAGCGGGCGGCGCAGGCGCTGCTCAAGGCCGGGGCCCGGATGGTGGTCATCACGCTGGGCGCCGGCGGCGCGATTCTGCGCGGGGAGCTGAGCCGGAATGTGCTCGGAGCGCCGGTCCGGGTGCTCAGCACGATCGGTGCCGGCGACGTGCTGACCGGGTTCCTGCTGGCCAAGCTGGCGCTCAGCGGCTTCTACCCCGCGGCCGTCGCGGCGGGGCTCGATGAGGCGGTGGCGCGGGCGGCTGTGGCCTGCGAGCGCTGGGGAGCGCTCGACTGACGTGGCCGCGAGCTCTGCCTGGCGGCGGCCGGCGCCGCGCCGCGTGCGGGCGATCCGCGACCGGCTGCGACTCATATACGGGATCCCCGCCGCGCCCCCGCACGGCCACCCGATCGCCGAGCTGATCCTGACCGTCCTCTCGCAGTCGACCAACGACCGCAACCGGGATGTGGCCTACCTTGCGCTGCGGGAGCGGTTCCCCGACTGGGAGGCCATCCGCGACGCCCCGGTCGACGAGATCGAGGAGGCGATTCGCCCGGGCGGCATCGCGAAGGTGAAGTCGGCCCGGATCAAGTCGATCCTCCGTGCGATCAGCGACACCGCCCCCGGCCATGAGCTCTCACTTGACTGGCTGCCGGAGCGCTCGGTATCCGAGGCCCAGGCGTATCTCTGCTCACTGCCCGGGGTGGGACGCAAGACTGCCGCGTGCGTGCTGCTGTTCGCGCTCGGGATGCGCGACGTCCCGGTCGACACCCATGTCTCGCGCGTGGGCAGCCGGCTCGGTCTGTTCCGCCCTGGCGCGCCCTTCCAGGAGCTCCACGACACGATGCTGGCGCTGACCCCGCCCGGCGAGGAGCTCGAGCTCCACATGAACCTCCTTCGCCACGGCCGCCGCACCTGCCTCGCCCGCCGCCCCGCCTGCCCCAACTGCGCGCTGCGCCGTATGTGCCCCACCGCCGACACCTGGGGGTGACCCCTCGATGCAGCGCCACGGCGCTGCATCGCCCCAGGCGCTACGGGTGGGCGGCGCCAGCAAGCAGCGGATTTGAGGGCCGGGCCGGCCGCTCGCGCTTTTGCGCACCAGCGGCAAGGCGCGGCCGCTCAAATCTGCTAGATTGCCACTAAGATTTTTGCGAACGCAGAGGAGTAGAACGACATATGGGTAAAACGATCGGAATCGACCTCGGCACAACAAACAGCTGCATGGCTGTGCTCGAGGGCGGCGAGCCGACCGTGATCGAGAACGCCGAGGGCGGCCGCACGACGCCGTCCGTGGTGGCGTTCACGGGCTCCGGCGAGCGACTCGTCGGCACGGTGGCCAAGCGTCAGGCGGTGACCAACCCGCAGAACACGATCTTCTCGATCAAGCGCTTCATGGGCCGCAAGGAGGCCGAGGTGCGTGAGGAGGAGGCGATCGTGCCGTACAAGGTCGTCTCGGGACCGGGTGGCGACGCTCGGGTCGAGGCCGGCGGCAAGCAGTACTCGCCGCCGGAGATCAGCGCGATGATCCTGCAGAAGCTGAAGGCCGACGCTGAGGCCTACCTCGGCGAGACCGTCGACAGCGCCGTGATCACCGTCCCGGCCTACTTCAACGACGACCAGCGCCAGGCGACCAAGGACGCCGGCAAGGTCGCGGGTCTCGACGTCAAGCGGATCATCAACGAGCCGACCGCGGCCTCGCTGGCCTACGGGCTCGACAAGGAGTCCGACCAGACGATCCTCATCTTCGACCTCGGCGGCGGCACGTTCGACGTGTCCGTGCTCGAGATCGGCGATGGCGTCTTCGAGGTCAAGGCGACGGCCGGTGACAACCATCTTGGTGGCGACAATTTCGACAAGGCGCTCGTCGACTGGCTGGTGAGCGAGTTCAAGAAGTCGCAGGGGATCGACCTGAGTGCCGACCCGATGGCGCTGCAGCGTCTCTACGAGGCGGCCGAGAAGGCCAAGATCGAGCTCTCCACCACCCAGGAGACGCAGATCAACCTGCCGTTCATCACCGCCGACGCCAGCGGCCCCAAGCACCTCGACACGCGGCTGACCCGCGCCAAGCTCAACGAGCTGACCTCGGGCCTGCTCGACCGCACGGTGGCGCCGGTCCGTCAGGCGCTCGAAGACGCCAAGGAGAAGGGCGCCGCGCAGATCGACCACGTTGTCCTTGTCGGCGGCATGACCCGCATGCCCTCGGTGCAGGAGAAGGTCAAGGAGCTGACCGGCAAGGAGCCCCATCGGGGAGTCAACCCCGACGAGGTCGTCGCCGTGGGCGCCGCGATTCAGGCCGGCGTGCTCGCGGGTGACGTCAAGGACGTGCTGCTGCTCGATGTCACCCCGCTTACCCTGGGGATCGAGACCAAGGGCGGCGTCATGACCAAGCTGATCGAGCGCAACACGACGATCCCGACCCGCAAGGGCGAGGTGTTCTCGACTGCCGAGGACAACCAGCCGTCGGTGGAGATTCACGTGCTCCAGGGCGAGCGCGAGATGGCGATGTACAACAAGTCGCTGGGCAAGTTCCAGCTGACCGGCATCCCGCCCGCGCCGCGCGGCATCCCGCAGATCGAGGTGGCCTTCGACATCGATGCCAACGGCATCCTCAACGTCTCGGCCAAGGACCTCGGTACCGGCAAGGAGCAGAAGATCGAGATCAAGGCGGGTTCGGGCCTGTCCGACGATGAGATCAAGCGGATGGTTTCCGACGCCGAGTCGCACGCCGACGAGGACCGCCGCCTGCGCGAGCTCGCGGAGGCGCGCAACAACGGCGAGAACGCGGCCTACCAGGCCGAGCGTCAGCTCAAGGACCTGGGCGAGACCGTCGACGCCGCCTCCAAGGAGGAGATCGAGGCGGCCATCAAGGCCGTGCGCGACGTGCTCACCTCCGAGGACGCGGCCGAGATCAACGCCAAGACAGAGGCCCTTCAGGCCTCCTTCCACAAGGTGTCCGAGGCGATGTACCAGCGCGCGCAGGAGCAGCAAGCGGCCCAGTCCGCCGACGGCAGCGCCGACGGCACGTCGACCAACGGTCACGGGGCTGAGGACGTCGTCGACGCCGAAGTTGTGGACGAGGGCAAGTAACCGATGTCCTCGGCAAGACATCCGACCGCTGGACCCGAGCCGCAGAGCGACTCGGGCAGCGTCGCCCCAGAGACCACGACGCGAGTGGTTTCTGGCGGCGACGCCCCCGCGTCGCCGGAGCCCGGGCACGAGGGCCCGGGGCCGCATGGCCTCGGCACCGCGCACTCGCACGAGGTGAGCGCCGATGAGGAGTACGTGCCCTCCGGCGATCCTGAGGCCCCGACCGGGCCCGCGGGCCACCACCGCGCGACGGCCGCCGACGCCGTTCCCGGTGATGGGACCCAGGTCGCGCTGGATCTCCAGGAGCTGACCGCTCGCGCGGCGAAGGCCGACGAGTACCTCCAGCTCGCACAGCGCACCCAGGCCGACTTCGAGAACTACCGCAAGCGCGCGGCCCGCGAGGCCGCCGCCGCGCAGGATCGTGGCGTGGCCAAGCTGGCCAAGGAGTTGCTGCCGGCGGTCGACAATCTCGACCGCGCGCTCGAGGCGGCGGAGGCCCAGTCCTCGCCGGAGGCCGATCCGCATGACGGCGACTCGCTGGTCTCCGGGATCAAGCTGGTGCACGCCGACGTGGTCGCCGCGCTGGCGCGGCTGGGGATCGAGCGATTCTCGCCCGAGGGCGAGCCCTTCGATCCCCAGCGCCACGAGGCGGTCGCCCACCATCCGGTCGAGGGTGCCGCACCGGGCACCGTGGTCGAGGTCTACCAGCGGGGCTACCGGCTGGGCGAGAGCATGCTGCGACCGGCGCGGGTCGTCGTCGCCCAGTGACGAGGTGAGGCGCGATGGCTGAGCGGCCCGACTACTACAAGGTCCTCGGCGTGGGCAAGAACGCCAGCGATGAGGAGATCAAGAAGGCCTACCGCAAGCTGGCGCGCCAGTACCACCCGGACCGCAACCAAGGGGACAAGCAGGCCGAGGAGCGCTTCAAGGAGATCTCCCAGGCCTACGACGTCCTCTCCGACGGCGAGAAGCGCAAGCAGTACGACCGCGGCACCGGCCCGTTCGGCGGGTTCGGGGTGCCGGGCGGCGGCTTCGACACCTCGTCGTTCGGCGGGTTCGGCGACATCCTCTCGAATCTGTTCGGCGGCGGGGCTGGCGGTGGCGGTGGCGGTGGCACCTCCGGGCGCGGCGGAAACGTTCGCGGTGGCCGGGCCCGCGAGGCGCGCGGGCGAGACCTGGAGACCGAGGTCTCGCTGACCTTCGATCAGGCGGTCAACGGAGCGCAGGTCCCGCTCGCGGTGCCGACCTCCCAACCGTGCCCGACCTGCCAGGGCACGGGCGCCAAGCCCGGCACCAGCCCGCAGGTGTGCCCGGTCTGTCAGGGCCGCGGAATCGAGGCTCAGAGCCAGGGGATCTTCTCGATCTCGCAGCCCTGCTCCAACTGCCAGGGGTCGGGGACCGTGATCGACGATCCGTGTTCCACCTGTCACGGCACCGGCGCCCAGCGCAGCGTGCGCCGGCTGCGGGTCAACATCCCCGCGGGGGTCCGCGACGGCAGCCGGATCAGGCTGGCCGGCAAGGGCGAGCCCGGGACGCGCGGGGCGCCACCCGGTGATCTGTACGTGATCACCCGGGTCAGTGACTCGCCGGTGTTCAAGCGTGTCGGCGACAACTTCGAGGTCGAGGTCCCGCTGACGATCCCCGAGGCGATCCGTGGCGCGGTGGTTGAGGTGCCGACGCTGAACGGCACCAAGCGCCTGCGGGTGCCACGCGGAACCAAGCACGGCACGGTCCAGCGGCTGCGCGGCGAGGGCCCGACGCGGCTCGGCGGCAAGGGCCGCGGTGACATTCACTACCGCTTCGTGATCGATGTGCCGGCGTCGCTCTCGCCCGAGCAGACCGAGGCGGTTGAGAGACTCTCTGAGGTCATGAACGGCAATCCGAGGTCCAAGCTGTTCACGGCCGCGCAGGGTGGAGCGGACGGTGAGGCATGATGGCCACCCGGCGGACCCGGACGACGATCAGCAGCGTGCGCACCACCACGACGCGCGTCGAGGTCTCCTCCGACCGCGGCGTGTTCATGATCTCGGTGGCCGCCGAGCTCGCTGACATGCACCCGCAGACGCTGCGGATGTACGAGGCCCGGGGCCTGATCGAACCCAAGCGGTCGCCGAAGGGCACCCGGCTCTACTCCCACGAGGACGTGGAGCGTCTGCGCCGGATCCAGGAGATGACGGCCGAGCTGGGGATGAACCTGGCCGGCGTCGAGCGCGTCTTCGAACTGGAGGACGAGCTGGCCTCGATGTCCAGCAAGGTCGCCGGGCTCGAGCGACGGGCCCGCGAGCTGAAGTCCGAGGTTGAGCGCCTCGAGACCCTGCGGCGCGAGCTGCGAGCGGAGATCGTGCCCTACGAGCCGGCCGGTGAGCTCGTCCGCCGAGCCGACCTGCAGCGGTTCCGGATTCCGGTCGAGCGCAGCGAGCGCTGAGCCGTCCGGCCGCCGCGCAGGACGCCGATCACAGATGTCCCCCCCTCGGTGTGAGAGCATCTGGCGATGGGGTCCAAAACTCTGGGGGCTGCGATCGCTGGATTCGCGGCGATCGCCTTAACGCTTGCGCTGCCGTCTGCGGCCCTCGCCGCGCCACCGGTTGCGACGGCGGCTCAGGTCGGCGCCGCGCCGGCCGCACAGCCGCTCACGCTTGTGTTTCCACTGCGGGCCGATCTCGCTGGCCTTCGCCAACACGCGCTCGCGGTGAGCACGCCGGGGACCGCCGAGTACGGCGCGTATGAGCCGGTGGCCGCACTCGCGCGGCGCTACGGCGCCAGCGCCGCGACGCGGCTCGGCGTGCGCGGTTACCTCCGGCGAGCCGGAGGGCGGCGCATCCGGATCGATGCCACCGGGTTGTTTGCCGAGGCGACGTTCGCGACGGGCCGAGCCGAGAGCCTGTTCTCGATTCCCCTCGCTCGGTTCCGCACCGCCCATGGCGCTCGCTTCATCGCCCCTGCACACGCGGCGGCACAGCCGCGGCTGCCGGTCGGGCTCAGCCGCTTCGCAACCGGCGTCGTCGGGCTCGATACGCGCTCGCTCTCCCCGGCCCCGGCCGCGAGCCCCAGTCGCCGGGCGCTGGCCCACACCGCCGCCCAGGCGTCATCGGCCCGTCCGTTGTCCGGAACGCCGGCGGGGTGCAGCGGGGGACAAGGGTCGGGCGGCTTCACTCCCAACCAGTACCTCACCGCCTACGGTTATGACCCCCTGCACGCAGCGGGTCTGCACGGTCAGGGGGAGCGCGTTGCCCTGATCGAGATCGACGGCTTCAGGTACGGCGACATCCGCACGTTCGCCGCGTGCTTCGGACTGGACATTCCGGCCGTCAACGGCTTTGGCGTCGGCGTGTCACGGCCGCTGGCCCCCGGGGGCGAGGCCACGCTCGATCTTGAGGTGCTCCTCGCCGCGGCTCCGGACCTGAAGTCGATCGACGTCTACGAGAGCCACGCAACTGCCGCTGACACACTGCGCGCGCTCACCGCGCCGCTGTCCAACCGCCAGACGCCGCAGGTGATCTCGGCCTCGCTCGGCCTGTGCGAACCGGCGCTGGTCAGCTCGGTCGGCGGCCCGGGGATCGACACCGCCGAAGCCGCCCTGCAGATGGCCTCGGCGGCCGGGGTGACGTTCCTGGCGTCGAGCGGCGACCAGGGGTCGGCCGACTGCACGCTCCCCGACGGCACGACGGCCGCGAGGCTCGCCGTCAACTACCCCGCCTCATCGTGGTGGGTGACCGGGGTCGGCGGAACCAACCTCGAGCTCACCCCAGGCAACGCGATCTCCTCGGAGGTGGTGTGGGACGACTCCAGCCTGCAGCCCGGCGCGGCCGGCGGCGGCGGGGTCAGCGCGGTCTTCGGCCGGCCGAACTACCAGAACGGCGCGACCGGCGCGCGCGGCCGCGCGGTGCCGGACGTGTCGATGCTGGCCGACATCGCCCCCGGCTACGCGATCTATTGCTCAGCGTCGGATTGCACCGGCCCACCGTGGCAGACCGTGGGCGGCACCAGCGCCGCCACGCCGCTGCTCGCCGGCGGCCTCGCGCTGATCGACCAGGCTCTCCACCGCGCCCACCGCCAGGATCTTGGGCTCGTCAACCCACTGCTCTACCGCTCCCGGCTGGCCTCACCCTCGATCTTCTACGACGTCACCGCGATCGGGAATGACGTCGGGCCGCAGATCACCAGCGACGGCCACTTGCTGGGCTGCTGCACCGCCCACGTCGGCTTCGACACCGCGTCGGGTCTGGGCAGCGTCGACGTGTCCCGGCTCGGCGCCTACTCGCTGCGGGCGCTGCCTCCGGTCGTGAACGTTGCGCTGTCGCTTCCGCGGGGCCAGGCGCCGGTGCGCAGCCACCAGATCCGGGCCACGGTGTCGTGCACCGCGGCGTGTGTGATGGGCGCCTACGCCGAGGTGACGATCGGGCACAAGCGACCGTTCGAGGTCGACTCCTCCCTGTTCCGGCTCAGTCGCAGCGGCCGCAAGACGATTGCGCTGCACTTCGGCTCGGGCCAGCTGCGGAGCCTGCGAGCGGGCCTCCGCTCCCACACCCGGGTGAGCGCCACCCTCCACGCGGTGGTCATCGACCAGACCGTCTACGGCGTCCTGGCCAACGCGGGGAACGCGATCCAGAAGCGCTCGGCCGCCCGGACGCTGGCCATCCACGGCTGACGGGCCGGCGCCGCCCCGCAGCGGGGCCGGCCACCGCGGGTGTGACAAATGGCCCATACATCAGGTCAATTTCTTAAGCGGCGCGCGTGTGCGGCAATGCACTTGTCTCAAGCCATCCGCGGGCGGCAGCCACGGCGCGGCCAAAACGCCTTGGAAAGTCGGGTCAAGCCTGTCATAATCTCAGTGACTTAGACTGAGATTTGCACCGGAGAGAACGAAACGAGATGCAAGCAGACCGATTTACGATCAAATCGCGGGAGGCGCTCGAGGCGGCCCAGCAGCTCGCCGACGAGCGCCGCAACCCGCAGACGACCCCCGAGCACCTGCTCGCGGTTCTGCTCGAGCAGCAGGACGGCTTGGTTGGCCCGGTGCTGCGCAAGCTCGGCGTCGAGCCGGGAGCCGTCCGCCAGCAGCTCGGCCCGGCGCTCGATGCGCTGCCGCGTCTGAGCGGAACCGGCGCGGACACCGGCCCGTCGAGCGAGCTCGTGCAGGTTCTGCGCGCCGCCGAGAAGGAGATGCGCGAGCTGGGGGACGAGTACGTTTCCACCGACCACATCCTTCTCGCTATTGCGGCCCATCCAGGCCCGGCGGGCGACGCGCTGCGGTCGACCGGGGCAGACCGTGAGACCCTGCTGAGGGCGCTCGCCGAGGTGCGGCCCGAGCGCGTCATCGACGAGAACCCCGAGGACAAGTTCCAGGCGCTCGAGCGCTTCGGTCGTGACCTGACCGAGGCCGCAGAGAACGGGAAGCTCGATCCGGTGATCGGCCGCGACGACGAGATCCGCCGCGTGATCCAGGTCCTGAGCCGGCGGACCAAGAACAACCCGGTGCTGATCGGCGAGCCCGGCGTGGGCAAGACGGCGATCGTCGAGGGCCTGGCCCAGCGGATTGTCGAGGGCGACGTGCCCGAGGGCCTCCAGGATCGCCGCCTTGTCTCGCTCGACCTCGGCGCGATGGTCGCCGGTTCCAAGTATCGCGGCGAGTTCGAGGACCGGCTGAAGGCGGTGCTCAAGGAGATCGCCGACGCCGAGGGTCAGATCGTCGTGTTCATCGACGAGCTGCACACAATCGTCGGCGCGGGAGCGGCCGAGGGCGCGATGGACGCCGGCAACATGCTCAAGCCGATGCTGGCCCGTGGCGAGCTGCGGTGCATCGGGGCGACGACGCTCGACGAGTACCGCAAGCACATCGAGAAGGACCCCGCGCTCGAGCGCCGCTTCCAGCCTGTGCTGGTCGGGGAGCCGTCGCTGGAGGACACGATCGCCATCCTGCGCGGTCTGAAGGAGCGCTATCAGCTACACCACAACGTCCGCATCCAGGACTCCGCGCTGGTGGCCGCCGCGACTCTGAGTGACCGTTACATCGCCGACCGCTTCCTCCCCGACAAGGCCATCGACCTCGTCGACGAGGCGGCATCGCGAATTCGGATGGAGATCGACTCCAAGCCGACCGAGATCGACGAGGTCGACCGGCACATCATGCAGCTGGAGATCGAGCTCGAATCGCTCAAGGACGACGATGATCCCGGCACGGTCGCCCGTCGTGAGCAGCTCGAGCGAGCGCTGGCCGAGGAGCGGGAGCGCTCTGCCGGCATGCACGCTGAATGGCAGCGTGAGAAGGAGACGATCGGCGCGGTGGCCGATCTCCGCGAGCAGCTCGACCAGGCGAGGATCGAGCTGGAGCGCGCCCAGCGCGAGGCCGACCTCGGCCGCGCCGCCGAGCTCCAGTACGGGACCATCCCCGAGCTCACGAAGCAGCTCGAGGCGGCCGAGGCGGCCGAAGCCGCCGTGGAGGCGGGCACCATGCCGAAGTTCCTCAAGAACGACGTCGACGCCGAGGACGTTGCCGAGGTGGTCGCCAAGTGGACGGGGATCCCGGTGTCGCGCCTGATGGAGGGCGAGATCGAGAAGCTCGTGCACATGGAGGAGCGGCTGCATCAGCGCGTGATCGGCCAGGACGAGGCGGTCGAGGCCGTGTCGGCCGCGCTGCGCCGCGCGCGGGCCGGTCTGCAGGATCCCGATCGCCCGATCGGCACCTTCCTATTTCTCGGCCCGACCGGCGTGGGCAAGACCGAGCTCGCCCGGGCGCTGGCCGAGTTCATGTTCGACAGCCAGGACGCGATGATCCGGGTCGACATGTCCGAGTACATGGAGAAGCACGCGGTGTCCCGGCTCGTCGGGGCGCCTCCGGGCTACGTCGGCTATGAGGAGGGCGGTCAGCTGACCGAAGCCGTCCGTCGCCGGCCCTACTCCGTGGTGCTGCTCGACGAGATCGAAAAGGCCCACCCGGACGTGTTCAACACGCTGCTGCAGGTGATGGACGACGGGCGGCTCACCGACGGTCAGGGCCGCACCGTGTCGTTCAAGAACACGGTGCTGATCATGACCTCGAACATCCCCGGCGGTCGCGCCGGCGTGGAGGCGAACTTCAAGCCGGAATTCGTCAACCGGCTCGATGACATTGTCGAGTTCCACCCCCTCACCCGGGAGCAGATCGGCGAGATCGTCGAGCTCCAGGTCGAGCGGCTGATCGCGCGCGTGCGCGAGCGCGAGATCGAGGTCGAGCTCACCGACGACGCCAGGACACTGCTCGGCAACCTCGGCTACGACCCGACGTACGGCGCGCGGCCGCTCAAGCGCGTGATCCAGAAGCGGCTCGTCGATCCGCTGGCTCTGGCCATCCTCGACGGGCGCTTCACGCCCGGCGACACGGTCCGGGTTGACGCTCGCGACGGCGAGCTGGTGCTCGAGCGCGCATCGGCTGCCGCCACTGTGTAGAGGTCGCTACGCCGCCGGGCAGTCGGCGCTCGTGTCGAGCAGGATGCACAGGTACGCCGAGCCGATCCGACGGGACCGACACCTCGCGCCGTGGTACAAGTCCCGCCTGACCACTCGAGAAGGAGGCTGCGGTGCCGACCTACATACTGCTCACCACCCTGACCCCCGAGGGCGTCCAGACGATCAAGAACAACCCTGGCCGGATCCGTGAGGTCAATCGCGAAGTCGAGCAGCTCGGGGCGACGGTCAAGGCGCAATGGGCCACCCTCGGGCGGTTCGACTTCATCAACGTCGTCGAGGCGCCAGACGAGAAGACGATCGCCCGGGTCTCGCTCGAACTTGGCTCGCGCGGCACGGGCAAGTACGAGACGCTGACCGCGATCCCGATCGACGATTTCATTGGCTCCATCTGAGACCGGCGCCGCCGGAGTGCCGGCGCGGCGGGTGCTGGTCGTCGGTGGCGGTGCCCGCGAGCACGCCATCATCCAGGCGCTCGCCCGCTCGCCGCGCCCACCCGAGCTCCTCTGCACGCCGGGCAACCCGGGGATCGCCGCCGAGGCGCGCCTGCTCGACGCCGGCGCCGAGAACGTCGGAGCCGTGGTCGACGCCGCGCGCCGCGAGCGGGTCGAGCTTGTCGTGGTCGGTCCCGAGGCGCCGCTGGTCGCGGGCCTGGCCGACGCGCTCGGCCAGGCCGGGATCCGGTGTTTCGGCCCCGTTGCCGCCGCCGCGGCGCTCGAGGGTTCGAAGGCGTTCTGCAAGGAGGTGATGGAGGCGGCGGGCGTGCCCACCGCGGCCTATCAGGTGGTGACCGACCCCGAGGCGGGCATGGCGGCGATCTGCGGCTACCCGACGGTCATCAAGGCCGACGGACTCGCCGCGGGCAAGGGGGTGATCATCGCCCAGGACGCCGACGAAGCGCGCGCCGCGCTCGAGCAGCTGCTGGTCGAGCGACGCTTCGGCACAGAGCGGGTGGTGGTCGAGGAGTTCCTCGACGGCGAGGAGCTCTCGCTCCTGGCGCTATGCGACGGCCGCCGCGCCGTGCCGCTGGCCTCGGCCCAGGACTACAAGCGGATCTACGATGGCGATCAGGGGCCGAACACCGGCGGGATGGGCTCCTATTCGCCGGTGCCGGCGGTCGATACCCACCGTGCCGACGAGATCTGCCGAGCCGTCCATCAGCCGGTGCTCGAGGAGCTCGCCCGGCGTGGCATCCCGTTCTGCGGAGTGCTGTACGCGGGGCTGATGATGACCGCCGCCGGGGCCAAGGTGCTCGAGTTCAACGTCCGCTTCGGCGATCCCGAGACCCAGGCGATCCTTCCCCGGCTCCGCACCGGTCTGCTCGACCTCCTCGAGGCGGCCACCGTTCCCGGCGGCCTTGACGAGATGCAGTTCGACTGGGCGCCCGACACTGCGGTGACGGTGGTGCTGGCCAGTCGTGGATACCCGGCCAGCGCCTCGATCGGCGATGAGATCTCCGGGCTCGACCGCGTGCCCGGAGACGTGTACGTGACCCACGCCGGAACCGCCCGCTCCGACGGAGGGCCGTTCCGGACCGCGGGGGGGCGGGTGCTGAGCGTCACCGGTCTCGGGCCCGACGCCGCGGCCGCCCGGAGCGCCGCCTATGCTGCCGCGGACATGATCGATTTCGCCGGGAAGCAGGTGCGGCGGGACATCGCCCTGCGCGCGGTCCAACCATGATTGAGGAGCCAGCGATGAGCGAGCAGAGCGGGGACGCACCGGAGGTGGTCGCCGAGCCGGCGGCCGCGTTCGAGGACCTCGAGGTCGACGCTCCGCTTGTCGGCATCGTGATGGGGTCCAAGAGCGACATTCCGGGCATGGAGGCGGCGGAGAAGGAGCTCACCCAGCGGGGGATCAGCTCCGAGGTTCGCGTCATGTCGGCCCACCGTGAGCCCGACAAGGTGGCCGAGTATGCTCGCAACGCCCGGCTGCGGGGGTTGCGCGTGATCATCGCCGGGGCCGGCCTGTCGGCTGCGCTGCCGGGGGTTGTCGCCGCTCACTCCGATCTGCCGGTGATCGGCGTCCCGCTGACGAGTCGGACCTCCGTCGCCGGCGGGCTCGACGCGCTGCTCTCGATCGCACAGATGCCTCCCGGCGTGCCGGTGGCCTGCGTGGGGATCGACAACCCCCGCAACGCCGCGGTGCTCGCGGCGCGCATTCTGGGCGCCTAGTGCCCGGATTTCCGGGGTCGCGACCTAGCCCCACCCCGCGCTACCCTTGAGCGCCATCGGCTGATGTCCGCAACGATCATCCACGTGTCGGCGGTGGCTGGGAGCCCGCTTCTCGATTCGGCCGGGGAACGGCTGGGCAAGATCGACGACGTCGTCGCCCGCCTCGACAGCGGCGACCCGCTACCGCAGGTGGTTGGGCTCAAGGCCCGGATCGGCGGGCGCGAGATGTTCGTGCCGATCGGCCGCATCGAGCGGCTCGAGCCTGCCGCCGCCCGCACCGCGACCACCAAGCTGAACCTGGCCCAGTTCGAGCGGCGAGCCGGCGAGGTGCTGCTGCGCGAGGACGTGCTCGACCGAAGCCTGATCAACGTCAAGACGGCACGCCTGGTCACCGCCCGCGAGGTCGAGCTTGAGTGTCAAGACGGGACCTGGCGTGTGGTCGGCATCGACGCCAGCTTCCGCGCCCGCTCGTGGCGCCTGCTGCCCCGGCGCTTTCGTGGCCATGACAACGAGCACACGCAATTCGTCCCCTGGCCGGACCTGGAGCCGTTCGTCGGCCATGTCCCCACGTCCCGCCTCAAACTGGCCCCCAGGCGTCTGGCCCGGCTGCACCCGGCGCAGATCGCCGACCTCGTCGAGGCAGCCTCGCACGAGGAGGGGGAGGAGATCCTTGCCGCTGTCGGCCAGGACAAGGAACTCGAGGCCGACGTGTTCGAGGAGCTCGACGACGAGCATCAGGTCGAGTTCCTGCGCGAGCGCTCCGACGTCGAGGTGGCGGCGGTGCTCGCCCGCATGGCCAGCGACGACGTGGCCGACCTGCTGCTGGAGATCGAGCAGGACCGGCGACTTCCGATCCTCGGCCTGCTGCCGGCGGCCAAGCAGCGCAAGGTCAAGCAGCTCCTCGGTTACAACCCCTCCACCGCCGGGGGTCTGATGAATCCCGATTTCATCGCGCTGCGCGGGAGCGAGACCGTCGCCGATGCGCTCGCCCGCGTGCGTGAGACGGACGTGGGGCCGCAGCAGGTCACCATTATCTGCGTCACCGACGAGGCCGGCATGCTCCTCGGCTCGGAGTCGCTGGCGGCGCTGGTCCGGGCCGACGCCGGGTCGGCGCTGTCGGATCTGCTCGAGGCGCCGACACCGTCGGTCGCGGCGGAGGAGGAGCTACCCGAAGTGGCTCGATTGATGACTGACTACAACCTGATGGCAATGCCGGTGCTCGACGGCGACGGCAAGCCGATCGGGATCATCGGGGTCGACGATGTGCTCGAGCTGCTGTTGCCCGAGGAATGGCGCCGTCGCGCCGGCGCCGCCCGCAGCTGAATACACCGGTCACTGATACCCTCGGATCCGGCCGGTGTACGGCCATTTCACAGGTCTTAAGCGATGAGTGACCCAGGCACATATCAAGACAGCGACTTACCGCGAAGTAGCAGCTCGCGGCGCTGCGCCGTGAGGATCACCTCGTGCCACGGAGTCTGATCTCCAGCACCTGAGTGCAGACCTCCGGCTCACCGTCGCGATCGCGAGCGGAGCAGGAAGGAGGTCGAGCAGATGGCAACCAATCCGCCCACGGGCCCCGCGCCCCTGTCGCCGCCGGTGGCGGACGACAGCCCGCGCGAGCACGCCGTGCTCGACTCCCCCCACCCCGGGGACATCCAGGGCGCCTTCGGCACGATCCGCCATCACGAGGAGAGCCACCGCGGCCTGCGCGCCCGCTCGATGGCGCTGCTGGCCATCATCGGCCCCGGCCTGATCGTGATGGTCGGCGACAATGACGCCGGCGGGGTCTCGACGTACGCCCAGGCGGGTCAGAACTACGGCACCAGCCTGCTGTGGGTCCTGCTGCTGCTGATCCCGGTGCTGATCGTCAACCAGGAGATGGTCGTCCGGCTCGGGGCCGTCACGGGGGTGGGGCACGCGCGGCTCATCATCGAGCGCTTCGGCCGCGGGTGGGGGTGGTTCGAAGCAGGTTTCCTGCTGCTCCAGAACTTCCTCATCATCGTCACCGAGTTCATCGGCGTCAGCCTCGCGCTGGGCTACCTCGGCGTGTCGCAGGACATGTCAGTCCCGCTTGCCGCCGCGGCGCTGATCGCCGTCACGGCCAGCGGCAGCTTCCGCTCCTGGGAGCGGTCGATGTTCCTGTTCGTGTTCGCCAACCTGCTCGTGATCCCGCTGTTCTTCATGGCGCACCCACAGGGCAGCCAGATCGTCCATCACCTGTTCGTGCCCGGGATCCAGGGCGGGGCGACGTCCAATGCGGTGCTGCTGCTGATCGCGATCGTCGGCACGACCGTCGCGCCCTGGCAGCTGTTCTTCCAGCAGTCGAACATCGTCGACAAGCGGATCACCCCGCGCTGGATCAACTACGAGCGCGTCGACACACTGCTCGGCGCGGTCGTCGTCGTGCTCGGCGCGGGCGCCCTGATCTGCGCCACCGGGTTCGCGCTGGAGGGGACGCAGTACTTCGGCCAGTTCACCGACGCCGGTGGCGTGGCCGTGGCGCTCGATCACACACTCGGAACGGCGGCCGCAGCGTTCTTCGCCATCGTCCTGCTGAACGCGTCGCTGATCGGCGCCGGCGCGGTGACGCTGGCCACCAGCTACGTGATTGGCGATGTGTTCGGCACGCGGGGCTCGCTGCACCGGAGCTTCATGGAGGCCAAGGGTTTCTACTCGGCGTTCATCGTTCTGATCGTGGCCGCGGCCGCGATCGTGCTGATTCCGGGGGCGCCGCTCGGGGTGATCACCGAGGCGGTGCAGGCGCTGTGCGGGATCGTGCTGCCGATGACGACGCTGTTCCTGCTGATGCTCTGCAACGACCGTGAGGTGCTCGGCCCCTGGACCAACCCCGGCTGGCTGAAGGCGCTGGCCAGCGCGATCGTCGGTGTGCTCATTCTGCTCTCGCTGATCCTCACGATCACCACGCTGTTCCCGTCGGTCGACGTGACGGCGCTCGCCGCCGCCGGCGCGATCGTTCTGGTCGTGGCGCTGATGGCCATGGGTGTCTCCGCGCTGCGCGGGCGTCTGCACGATCCGGGCGCGGTGACCCTCATCTCGACCGGTCCTGAGATTCCCAAGGAACAGTGGACGATGCCGCCGCTCGCGCTGTTGTCCCGGCCGCGGTTTACGGGCGCGCGCCGCGGCGCGCTGCTCGTCCTGGGCGGCTACATGGTGGTCGCGCTCGTGATGCTCCTGGTCAAGTCGATTCAGCTCGCCGGCGGCTGAGCGGGTGCTCCCTTGCGGGAGCGCCTCGGCGCAGCCACCCCCGCCTCTGGCCGATAATCGCTGCCATGATCGCTCGCTACACCCGCCCGGCCCTGGGCGAGATCTGGTCCGACCACGCCCGCTTCGAGGCCATGCGCGAGGTCGAGGTCGCCGCCTGCGAGGAGATGGACGGCCCGATGCCGGAGGAGCTCGGGGCGATCCGTGGGGCGACCTTCGCCGTCGAGGCGATCAACGAGCGCGAGAAGGTGACCGACCACGACACGGCGGCGTTCGTCGACGTGCTCGCGGAGTCGGCCGGCCCGGCCGGACGCTGGATCCATCACGGCCTCACCTCGAGCGACGTGCTCGACACCGGGCTGGCCCTCCAGCTTCGCCGTGTCGCCGAGATCATCCTGCCCGACGCCCGGCGACTGGTCGGGGTGCTGGCAGCCAAGGCGCGGGAGCACTCCGACACGCTGTGTGTCGGGCGAACGCACGGGATCCACGCCGAGCCGACGACGTTCGGTATCAAACTCGCGGGCTTCGCCTTCGAGGCCGACCGCAACGCAACCCGGCTCGAGCGCGCGTTCGCCCAGGCCGGCGTCGGCGCCCTGTCGGGAGCCGTTGGCACGTACGCGGCCACCTCCCCCGATTTCGAAGCTCGGGTGCTGCAGCGCCTTCGGCTCGAGCGCGAGCCTGTCTCGACCCAGGTCGTGGCGCGCGACCGCCACGCCGAGCTGCTGCAGACGATCGCGCTCGCCGGCGCGGGGCTCGAGCGGTTTGCAACCGAGCTGCGGCATCTGGCCCGCACTGAGGTCTCCGAGGTCCGCGAGCCATTCGGCGCCGGTCAGAAGGGCTCGAGCGCGATGCCCCACAAGCGCAACCCGATCAAGTCCGAGCAGGTCACGGGCCTCGCGCGGGTGCTGCGCGGCAACGCCACGGCGGCCACTGAGGACGTTGCACTCTGGCACGAGCGCGACATCTCCCACTCGTCGGTCGAGCGCGTGATCCTGCCCGACTCGACGATCCTGCTCGACCACATGCAGCGCCAGGTGATCGCGCTCGTCGAGGGGATGGTCGTCGACGCCGGGCGGATGCGCGAGAACCTCGAGCTCACCTGCGGCGCGCTGTTCTCCCAGCGGGTGCTGCTCGCGCTCGTATCCGGTGGCCTGACCCGGGACGAGGCCTACCGGATCGTTCAACGGCTTGCGCAGCGGGCTCTGGACGATCGCACCCCCCTCCGCGAGCTGCTGGCGGGGGATCCCGCCGGGTCCGGGCTGGACCTCGATGAGATCTTCGACTACGCCCCGTTTGTGCGCTATGCGCCGGAGATCGTGGCCCGGCTCGACGCGATCGCGTAGTCAGAAATGCACAGCCGTGAATACGTCCGAAACCTCGGGCGACTGGATCCACGACGTGGGTCTGCCGGGCAAGAGCGGAATCGGCGGGGGATCGTCGCCCTCTCGCACGGAACGGCGGGCTCGGCACCTTCGCTCCGCCGCTCGACCCGGCCGGCACCAGCGTCAAGCGCCAACTCGCCACCCGATTCCTCGCGAGGCAGCCGGGACTCGATCTGTTCGCCTCCAAGTCCGAGCTGTGAGAGCGGATCAGGCCTCCGGAGCCGTTGCTAGAGTCGGCCGCGTGAGCGCCCTCACCGACCTGCCCCTGATCGCCTCGGGGAAGGTCCGTGACATCTACGAGCTCGGCGATTCGCTGCTGCTCGTCGCCTCGGACCGGATCTCCACGTACGACGTCGTCCACCCAACGCCGATCCCCGACAAGGGGAGCGTGCTGACCGGGCTCTCAACGTTCTGGTTCGAGACCACGCACACGATCGTCCCCAACCATCTTCTCTCCGTCGCCGAGGGCGTGCCCGACGAGGCACGCGGGCGGGGGATGCGGGTCAAGCGACTGTCGATGCTCCCCGTCGAGTGCGTCGTCCGCGGCTACCTCAGCGGCTCGGGCTGGAAGGACTATCAGGCCACCGGCGCCGTCTCCGGAATCCAGTTGCCGCCCGGGTTGCGGGAATCCGACCGTCTCCCGGAGCCGATCTTCACACCGAGCACCAAGGCCGACGTTGGCCATGACGAGGCGATCGACTTCGAGGGTGCGGTTGAGCTCGTCGGCGACCGCAGTCTCGCCGAACGACTGCGCGACGTGTCCCTGGCCGTCTACGAGCACGCCGCCGAGCACGCCCGGACCCGGGGGATCATCCTCGCCGACACAAAGTTCGAGTTCGGCCTCGACGGCGACGGCCGGCTCACCGTTGGCGATGAGGTGTGCACACCGGACTCCTCGCGCTTCTGGCCGGCCGACCAGTACGAGCCCGGTCACGCTCAGCCCAGCTTCGACAAGCAGTTCGTCCGTGACTGGGCCTCCGGCACCGGCTGGGACCGCAACCCGCCGGCGCCGGCGATCCCGGCGGAGATCGTCGCGAGCACTCGCGCCAAGTACATCGAGGCCTACGAGCTGATCACCGGCGAGTCGTTCAGCGACTGGACGCGGCGGACCGAGGTCTGATGCGGGCGCGCGTCCTCGTCCGACCCAAGCTGGGAATCCTCGACCCCCAGGGCCAGGCGGTCGAGCGCGCGCTGCCGGCGCTCGGGTTCTCCGGCGTCAGCAACGTCCACGTCGGCCGTTTGATCGAGCTCGACGTCGAGGATCCGGCGAAGCTGCCCGAGATGTGCGAGCGGCTGCTGGCCAACCCGCTCATCGAGGATTTTGAGGTATCTGTGGAATCCGCTGACGCGGATTCCATTGGAGGTTCTGCTGGCGCAGAACCTCCGAGCACTGGCAACCCCGGCCCATCCGCTGACGCGGATTCCATTGGAGGTTCTGCTGGCGCAGAACCTCCGAGCACTGGCAACCCCGGCCAACATGGGGGCTCGGCGTGAAGTTCGGCGTCATCCGCTTCCCCGGCTCCTGCGATGAGGTCGATGCACTGCTCGCGGCGCAGCGGGTGGCCGACGCGGTGATCCTCTGGCACGGCGACCGCGACCTCCAGGGCGCCGACGCGGTGATCGTCCCGGGAGGGTTCTCCTACGGCGATTACCTGCGCGCCGGCGCGATCGCCCGCTTCGCTCCGGTGATGGAGGAGGTCTCGGCGTTCGCGCGCGACGGGGGACTCGTGCTCGGCATCTGCAATGGCTTTCAGGTTCTCTGCGAGGCGCGGCTGTTGCCGGGCGCGCTGCTCCCCAACCTCTCGCTGCGCTTCGTCTTCAGGCAGGTCGAGCTCGAGCTGACCGGAGCCGGAAGCCCGTTCACCCGCGTGTGCGACCCCGGTGAGCGCCTGTCGATCCCGATCAAGCACACGACGGGCCGCTTCTACGCGCCCGAGCAGGAGCTCGACCGGCTTGAGGCGGCCGGGCAGGTGTTGCTGCGCTACGCCCCTGGCCACAACCCCAACGGCTCGTCGCGGGACATCGCCGGGGTGTGCAACGAGCGCGGCAACGTGTTCGGGCTGATGCCCCATCCCGAGCACGCGGCCGATGCCCTGACGGGCTCGACCGACGGGCTGAAGATCTTCGAATCGATGCGCGCGCACGTTGCCGACCAAGTCCTCGTCTAGGGCCCCCGGCGCCCACCGTGAGCTCGGACTCACCGACGACGAATACGAGCTGATCCGCGAGCGGCTCGGGCGCGAGCCCGGGGACGTCGAGCTGGCCATGCTCTCACTGATGTGGTCAGAGCACTGCGCCTACAAGCACTCGCGCAAGCTGCTTCGGCGGCTGCCGACCGAGGGGCCGCACGTCGTCATGGGGCCAGGCGAGAACGCCGGGGCCGTCGATGTCGGCGGCGGCCTGGCCGTGGCCTTCAAGGTGGAATCCCACAACCATCCCAGCGCGGTGGAGCCCTTCCAGGGCGCCGCGACGGGCGTCGGCGGAATCCTCCGCGACGTGTTCGCTGTGGGCGCGCGTCCGATCGCCGTACTCGACTCGCTGCGCTTCGGCGAGCCGGGCGAGTCGCAGCGGTCTCGCTACCTGCTCGAGCACGCCGTCGGCGGGATCGGCCACTACGGCAACTCGATCGGTGTCCCGACGGTCGGCGGCGAGATCTACTTCGAGTCCAGCTACGAGCAGAACTGCCTGGTCAACGCGATGTGCCTCGGGCTAGCTCCGCAGCATCGGCTCATCCGCAGCGCCGCCGCTGGCCCGGGCAACGTCCTTGTGCTCCTCGGCGCTCTCACCGGACGCGACGGCATCGGCGGCGCCTCGGTGCTGGCCAGCGCCGAGCTCGGCGAGGGCGATGCCGCGAAGCGGCCCTCGGTGCAGATCGGCGATCCGTTCGCCGAGAAGAAGCTGCTCGAGTGCTGCCTGGAGCTGCTCGATCGCGAGCTGCTCGTCTCGCTCCAGGATCTCGGCGCCGCGGGCCTCACCTCGTCGGCCTCGGAGATGGCGAGCAAGGGCAGCGTGGGACTCGACATCGACGTCTCCAACGTGCCGCTGCGCGAGCCCGGGATGGCGCCGTTCGAGATCATGATCAGCGAGTCTCAGGAGCGGATGCTCTGCGTCGTGGCGCCCGAGGGGGTCCACGCCGTGCTCGACGTGTGCGAGCACTGGGAGGTGCTGGCCACGCCGATCGGCACGGTGACGGACGGCGACCAGTTGCGCGTGCTCGACCGCGGCGAGCCCGTGGCCGACATGCCGGTCAGCGTGCTCGTCGACGACTGCCCGCTGTATGACCTTGCGCCGGCGCCCCCGGAGCAGGCGATCTACGGCCCCTCGCCGGCGGTGCTCACCGGCGAGGAGACGCCGGACACCGTTCTCAAGGCGCTGCTGCAGTCGGCCAACCTCGCCTCCCGCCGCCCGGTCTTCGAGCAGTACGACCCGGTCGTCGGCTCACGGACCGTGCGACGCCCCGACGAGGCCGACGCCGCCGTGCTGATGCTTCCCGACGAAACCGCGATCGCGGTCTCGATCGACGGGAATGGCAGGCGAGTGGCCTGTGATCCGCGGGCCGGCGCCATCGAGGCGGTCTACGAATGCGCGGCGAATCTGGCCTGCGTGGGCGCCGAGCCGCTCGGACTGACCAACTGCCTGAACTTCGGCAATCCCGAGAAGCCTCACGTGGCCTGGCAGCTCACCGAGGCGGTGGCCGGCCTGGCCGAGGCGTGTGAGCGACTCGGGGTCCCGGTCGTGGGCGGCAACGTCTCGCTCTACAACGAGGCTCCGAGCGGGCCGATCTTCCCCACCCCGGTCGTGGGTATCGTCGGGCGCCTTCCCGACGCGGCTCGCGCCGGCCGGCTCGGCTTCCTGAACGATGGCGACACGATCGCCCTCGTCGGTCGGTTCACGCCCACGAGCACCGGCTCGGAGCTGGCCAAGCTGCGCGGCGAGGCGCCGGCCGGAAGCCTGCCGCCGCTGGACGCCGCGGCCGCCGCCGAGGCTCATCAGACGGTGCGCGGGGCGGTGCAGGCCGGGCGCGTGCACAGCGCCCACGACATCGCCGAGGGCGGCATCGCCGTGGCGCTGGCCGAATGCTGCATCGCTGGCGGCATCGGCGCCGAGGTCGAGCTTCCGCCTGATCTGGGCCTGTTCGACGAGGCGCCGGGGCGCGGCTTCATCGTGTCGGGACCGGCGGTGGAGCTGGGCGGACTCCCCATCATCGGCCGGGTCGGAGGCAAGACACTCGAGATCCGAGGAGCGCTGGAGCTCGCAGTTTCCGAGCTCCACGACATCCGCGAGGCGGGGCTCGCGGGACTGGTCTAGGGCCGCTGCTAGCCTTGGCCAGGGGCCTCCGGCATGCCTCTTCTCAATGATCATCGGGACGGTCCTCGCGACGAGTGCGGTGTCTTCGGGATTTACGGTCCCGAGCACGATGTCGCCAGGCTGGCCTACTTCGCGCTGTTTGCGCTTCAGCATCGTGGCCAGGAGTCCGCGGGGATCGCGACTGCGCCGCGCGGCGGCAGCATCATGGCGATCCGCGACCAAGGGCTCGTCTCCCAGGTGTTCGATGAGCACACGCTGCGGTCGCTGGTCGGCGACATGGCCATCGGCCACGTCCGTTACTCGACCACCGGCTCCTCGGAATGGGAGAACGCCCAGCCGATCGTCCGCGATGACCATCGCACGCTGGCCCTGGCCCACAACGGCAACCTGATCAACGCCGTCGAGCTGCACGCCGAGCTGCGCGGCCGCGATGTGCCGTTCCGCTCGACCTCGGATTCGGAGATCATCGCGGCGCTGCTCGCCACCCATCCGGCCGAGCGGATCGAGGATGCGGTAGCCGACGTGCTGCCGCGGCTGCAGGGCGCGTTCTCGACCGTCGTGATGACCGAGGATGCCGTCGTCGCCTTCCGCGATCCCCACGGTCTGCGACCGCTCGCGCTGGGGATGATCGAGGACTCGGCCACTGGCAGCGCCGTCTACTGCGTGGCCAGCGAATCCTGCGCCTTCGACCTGATCGGGGCCAGGTACCTGCGCGACGTTCAGCCTGGCGAGATGGTCACACTCACCGCCGGCGGCCTCCGCACCCGGATGGTGTCCGAGGGCGCCCGCCGCGCCTTCTGTGTGTTCGAGTACATCTACTTCGCCCGGCCGGACTCACGCATGGCCGGGACCGTGCTGCAGGTGGCCCGCGCGCGCATGGGCGAGATCCTCTGGCGCGAGGCGCCGGTCGAGGCCGACGTCGTGATCCCGGTTCCCGACTCGGGCAATGCCGCCGCCCGGGGCCTGGCCCGTGCCGCCGGGCTCCCCCAGGACGACGGCTTCATCAAGAACCGCTACGTCGCGCGCACCTTCATCCAGCCCGGCCAGGAGCTGCGCCGCCACGGCCTGCGGCTGAAGTTCAACCCGTTACCCGAGGTCGTGGCCGGTAAGCGGCTGGTCGTCGTCGATGACTCGATCGTCCGCGGCAACACCACCCGGCAGATCGTCAAGATGCTGCGCGAGGCCGGCGCGGCCGAGGTGCATCTGCGCATCTCCGCGCCACCGATCAAGCACCCGTGCCACTACGGCATCGACATGTCCACGCGCGAGGAGATGATCGCCCACGGGCGCAGCGTCGAGGAGATCGCCACCGAGCTTGGCGCCGACTCGCTGCACTACCTCTCGCTCAACGGTGTCTACGAGGCGGTCGGCAGCTCGCGGGAGACGCACTGCGACGCCTGTTTCAGCGGCGAGTATCCGCTGCACGGCACCGAGGAGGCCAACGGCAAGTTCGCCCTGGAGTCCTCGCTGCCGCTCGTCCGCGCCTAGGCCGCGGCGATCCCGCGCCCGCCGTCGCCTTGGCGACGGTACGACCCGCGGGGCGGCCGCCGCTCCCGGCGCTATCGTCGCCCGCCCATGGATCCACGCCTGGCCCTGCACCGCATCTTCGGTCATGAGCAGTTCCGGCCGGGGCAGGAAGCCGCAGTCTCCGCGGCCCTGGCCGGCCGCGACGCGCTGGTGGTGATGCCCACCGGGGCGGGGAAGTCACTCTGCTACCAGCTGCCTGCGCTTGTCCGCGACGACCTCACCATCGTCGTCTCCCCGCTGGTCTCGCTGATGCATGATCAGGTCCAGGCACTGAGCGAGCTCGCGCCGGGAGCGGTGGAGGTGGTCAACGCGCAGCGCGCCGGGGCGCTCAACGTCGAGGCCGTAGCTCGCGCCGTGCGCGGCGACAGCCGGATCCTCTATGTCGCGCCCGAGCGCTTCGCCGCGCCGCGCTTCCTGCGCGCAATCTCGCAGGCCGACGTCGGCCTGTTCGTCGTCGACGAGGCGCACTGCGTCTCGCAGTGGGGCCACGACTTCCGTCCCGATTACTTCGCCCTCGCCGACGCCGCCCGCGCCGTCGGCGCCAAGGCGACCGTGGCGCTGACCGCGACCGCCACCCCGACGGTGGCCCACGACATCGCCCGGCGGCTGGCCCTGCAGGCCCCTGTGCTCGTCACCACCGGCTTCGATCGGCCGAATCTCTCCTTCAGCGTCGTCCCCTGCGGCACGGCCGCGGTCAAGCGCCGCCGGCTGGCCGCGGCACTGAGCGAGCCCGGCGCGCTGCCGGCGATCGTCTACGCCGGCACCCGCAACGCGAGCGAGGAGCTGGCCGGCGTGCTCGGGCGAGCGCTCGGCCAGGAGGTGGCGGTCTACCACGCCGGCCTGTCCCGCGAGCAGCGAAGCCGAGCCCAAGACCGGTTCATGTCCGGTGAGGTGCCGGCGATCGTGGCCACCAACGCCTTTGGGATGGGGATCGACAAGGCCAACGTGCGGACGGTCTGCCACGCCACCGTCCCGGGCTCGCTCGAGGCCTACTACCAGGAGGCCGGCCGGGCCGGGCGCGACGGGCAACCAGCCCGCTGCCTGCTGTTCGCCGAGCAGCGCGACAAGGGTCTGCACGTGTTCTTCATCGAGCGCTCTCGGGTCGCCGACGGCGCGCTCGAGCGTGTGGCCGAGCGGTTGCGCTGGGCCGGCCTCGACGGCCGCTACGACCTCGAGCTGCGTGAGCTCGCCGGGCTGGCCGGAGCCCGCGGCGAGGACGACGTGGCCCGGGCAATCATCGGACACCTGGCGCGGGCGCGGCTCGTGGCTCCGGAGCCCTCGGCGCCCGACCGGGTGGCCGGCCGGGTCCTCGGCGAGTGGAGCCCGCAGGCGCTGGCAGCCTGCCGCGTGTCGGCGCGGGAGGCGGAGCGGGCTCGCTGGACCCAGTACCGGTCGGTGTGGAGCTACGTGGAGTCAGGCGACTGCCGGCGCCGCACGCTCCTCGCGCACTTCGGTGACCCGGCGGCACCGGCTCCGGCCGGCGCGTGCTGCGACGTCTGCGATCCCGAGTTGCGCGCCGGGCTGGTCGAGACCGCGGGGGCCGAACCGGCCGCCGGTCCGGAGCTCGACACCGCGATCGTCGAGCTCGTCGCCTCGGCCCGGCCGTCGGTCGGGCGGACGCGAGCGGTGGAGATCCTCCGCGGGGGACGCTCCAAGGTCATCGCCGAGCATGCCTACGACCGGCTGCCCGGCTACGGCGCCTTCGCCCACCTCCGGTCCGCCGAGGTGCTCGAGCGAGTCGATCAGCTGCTCGGCGCCGGTAGGCTGCGCTCCACCGGCGGTCGCTTCCCGAAGCTTCGCCGCGGGACCTCCGCCCGGCCGGCGGCATGAGGGTCGCGGTCCTCGCCTCCGGCGCGGGCACCAACCTCCAGGCGCTGCTCGATCGCGCCCACGGCTGGGACGCCGTCGAGATCGTCGCCGTCGCCTCCGACAAGCCGGGCGCGCAGGCACTTGAGCGAGCGCAGGCCGCGGACGTCGCCACCGAGCTGTTCGCGCTCGACGACTACGTCGACCGCGCGGCCCGGGACCGGGCGATGGCCGATTGGCTCACCGAGCTCGGCGTCGAGCTGGTCGTGCTGGCCGGGTACATGCAGCTGCTCGCACCGGAGTTTCTCGCCCGGTTCCCCCAGCGGGTGATCAACGTGCATCCGGCGCTGCTGCCGGCCTTCCCGGGACTGAACGCCGTCGAGCAGGCGCTCGGCTACGGAGTCAAGGTCTTCGGCGTGACCGTGCACTTCGTTGACGACGGCGTGGACACGGGGCCGGTGATCCTCCAGCGCTCGATCGAGCTGCCCGGTGCCCGGGAGCTGGGCGACGTGCTCGAGCCCCTCCATGCGATCGAACACGAGCTGTTGCCCGAGGCGGTCCGCCTGATCGCTCGCGGCGTCGTCCGGCTCGATCCGGCCAACCCGAGGCGAGTCCTCGTGGAGCGGTAGAGTCGGGGCGCATGGAGAAGGGGTCTGACTCCTCCGTTCAACCAGCCTCCGCGGTCGAGCTCACTGCCGCGGCCGAGGTCCAGATCGGTCGGGCGCTGCTGTCGGTGTCAGACAAGACCGGCATCGTCGAGTTCGCGCGCGGGCTGGTGGAGTTGGGCGTCGAGATCATCTCGACCGGCGGAACCGCCCGGGAGCTCAAGGCGGCGGGCGTGCCGGTGCGATCGATCTCCGACCTGACCGGCTTTCCCGAGATTATGGACGGCCGGGTCAAGACCCTTCACCCGAAGCTCTACGCCGGCCTGCTTGCGGTGCGTGACAACGCGGAGCACATCGAGGCCGCCCGCGAGCACGACGTGGAGCCGGTCGATCTCGTGTGCGTGAACCTGTATCCGTTCGAGCGCACCGCGGCCACCCGCGGCGTCTTAGATGCCGAGGTGATCGAGAACATCGACATCGGCGGCCCGACGATGATCCGCGCGGCGGCCAAGAACCATGCCTACGCCGCGCCCGTGGTGAGCCCCGAGAGCTATGACGCCGTGTTGGCCGAGCTGCGCGAGTTCGACCGCCGGCTGTCGATGACCACGCGGGGGAGCCTCGCCGCCGAGGCGTTCGCCTACACCGCGCGCTACGACACCGCGATCGCCCGCTGGTTCCAGGAGCGCAGCGAGGACTTCCCGCCGCTGATGGTCCGTGCGTTCGAGAAAGTGCTCGAGCTGCCCTACGGCGAGAACCCCCATCAGCGGGCCGCCTACTACGCGCAGGTCGGCACCCGCACCCACGTGCTCTCGATGGTCTCGCAGCTGGGCGGCAAGGAGCTCTCGTTCAACAACCTCCTCGACCTCGACTCGGCTCGGCTGCTGCTGAGCGAGTTCCAGATCCCCGCCTGCGTGATCGTCAAGCACAACAACCCCTGTGGCGTGGCGGTGGCCCAGGCTCCGCTCGAGGCCTACAAGCGCGCGTTCGCGTGCGATCCGCTGTCGGCGTTCGGCGGCGTGATCTGCCTCAACGGCCGCGTTGATCGTGAGCTGGCCGAGGCGATCGTCGGCCAGTTCGTCGAGGTGCTGTTCGCCCGCGGCTACGACGACGACGCGCTCGAGGTGCTGGCCACCAAGCCCAACGCCCGCATCCTCGACGACCGTGAGCGCCGCGTCGCAAACACGATTGAGCCTCACCTGCACCAGGTGGTGGGGGGGATGCTCGTCCAGGACCGCGACGTCATTCTTGAGGAGCCCACCGACTGGGAGGTCGTTTCCGCCCGGCGCCCGACTGAGGCCGAGCGCAGCGAACTCGCCTTCGCCTGGAAGGTGTGCAAGCACGTGCGCTCCAACGCGATCGTGCTCACCAGGGACCTGGCCACGATCGGCATCGGGGCCGGCCAGATGAGCCGCGTGGACTCGGTCCGCCTCGCGCTGGAGAAGTCCCGCTCGGAGACGGCTGGAACGGTGCTCGCCTCCGACGCCTACTTCCCCTTCGCCGACGGCCCCCAGCTGGCCATGGACTCCGGCATCACCGCGATCATCCAGCCCGGCGGCTCGGTGCGCGACCCCGAGGTCGTTGCCGCCGTCGACGCGGCGGACTGCGCGATGGTGTTCACCAGCCGCCGCCACTTCCGCCACTGATGGCCCTCTTCGGCTCCGGTGAGGGCCGTGGCGGGATCACCCGCCTGGGCGGCGATCCGCCCTCGCCCTACGAGGAGCCGAACGGCTTCTGCCGCATCGTCCGCGCGGGCCCCTTGGTCGTTGTTGGCGGCACCACATCGATCGACGAGTACGGCGTGGTCCGCGGGGAGACGCCCTACGAGCAGGCGGTCGAGATCCTGCGCAAGATCGGCCACGAGCTCGCCCGTGTCAACGCCACCCCGGGCCACGTCATCCAGACCCGCATCTATGTCACCGACGCCACGCGCTCCGATGAGGTCGGCCGCGCCCACGCGGACTTCTTCGGCGACGAGCGGCCGGCGATGACGCTGATCGAGATCAGCGGTCTCGTCGACCCGCGCATGATGGTCGAGATCGAGGCGACCGCCTTCCTCGGCTAGCGCCGGACTGGCCGGCGCGCTTCGTCCGGCGGACGCCTGCGTGTGGGCGGGGGTGCGGTCGCCATCCTCCCAGGTGCGCGATCATGGCAGTCCGGCCGCCGTAGCTCAGCTGGCAGAGCAGCGGACTTTTAATCCGAAGGTCGTGGGTTCGATCCCCACCGGCGGCATCGGGAAATCCCCGCTAAGGGCTCGGCGCCAACAGCGTTGACCTCGTGTTTCCCGATCCGGGGCGCGACGATGACCGAGCAGAACGGCAACGGCGGCAACGGCCGCAACGGCCGCAACGGCCGCCTGCTGCTCGATGCCGATGAGGCCGCCGCGCTGCTCGGCGTCACCCGCAGGCAGATCCTCGCGCTCGCGTAGGCAACGCTCGCGGCCGACGTCGGCTGGAGCGTATCGAAGGGGCCTGGATCCCGAACATCCTGGAGCGGGTTGCCGACATCCCCTTGCCGTACGAGGAACGGCTGCCGGCGTTGGAGCGGCAGTGCGTCCGGGAGTCGAGGGAAGCGCTCGGCCAGTACGCGGAACGTGGCGGGGTGTACGGCTGAGATGAACCGGCTCGCGGCCCGGCGCGTCGCTCCTCCGGCTCGGCGACTCTCTTTTGGATAGCATCCGCCGCGGTTGTTTCTGGTTTCGGACATAGCAACCGTCGCATCTCGGGCTGCACGGACGACGGCCGTGATGCCGGGGGGGAGAACTCGGGCTCCTGGGGCCGGGGCGTGCACGGCGGTAATCATCGCTGCGACCGCGATCGCGCTTCTGTTGCGGGTGTATTGGCTCACCCGGCCCGGAATGCTGCTGGGGTCGCCGGAGTACGACGACGGGGTCTATCTCGGCAGTGCGATCCGGCTCGTCGACGGCGCGTTGCCCTACCGCGATTTCGCCTTCATGTCTCCCCCTGGCATCGTGTTGCTGATGGCCCCACTCGGGCTGTTGGCGAAGGCAACGAGCACCGCTACGGCGATGGTCGCAGCACGGATCCTCATGGTGTGTGTCGGTGCAGCGAGTGTCCCCCTGGCCGGACGCCTCGTCCGCCACCGCGGTCTGTTGGCAACGACGGTGGCGTGTGGGCTGCTGGCCGTCCATCCGGCTGCGGTCAAGGCGTCCTCCACCCTGTTCCTCGAACCGTGGCTCGTGCTGCTGTGCCTGCTCGCTGCGATTGCCGTGTTCGACGGCGACAGGATCAGCGACAGGCGCGGACGACTGGTGTGGGGAGGCGTCGCGATCGGCTTCGCGGTCGCGATCAAACTGTTTCCCGTCGTCCCGGCCTTCGTCCTCCTCGTCGTCGTGCTGGCCAGCCGAGTGCCGCGCCGCGCGGTCCAGTATCTCGGAGGAGCCATTGCGGGCTTCTGCATTCCGGTTGTCCCCTTCGTGCTCCTCGCCCCGAGCGCGTTCATGCACAACGTGATCCTTGCGCAACTGCACCGAACCGATGTGTCGCGCGTCCGGGCCACGATCCGTCTGGTGCAGATGCTCGGGCTCACCTTCATCTCGCTTTCACTGCAGCAGATCCAGATCATCGCGGTGGTGACCGCGGGACTGGTGATCGTCTGCACGGTGGTGGCTTGGTGGCTCTCCCGCTCGGCGCCACCGCCGCTTGACTGGTTCGCCCTCGGTACGGCCGGCCTCACCGCGATCGCGTTCATGCTGCCGGTGGACTTCTACTCTCACTACGCGGCGTTCTTCGCGCCGTTCCTTGCCCTGTCGCTCGCGCTGTCGTCCGCCCGCCTACTCAGTCTCTGGACCGGATCGACGGCACGCAGCCCCAATCTGGGCCGCGTGGTGACACCGGTTATCGCGGGCTGCGTGGCCATCGGGTGCGTGGTCATGACCGTGCGCGAGATCCACGGCGAACAGAGCCTTTCCGCGGCCACTCCGGCGCAAGCCCTCCAAGCCCACGTCCCAGCCGGAGCCTGCGTGGTCACTGATGACTCGTCACTCACGGTCGTGGGCAGCCGATTCCGCTCCACCGTGCCGGGCTGCACGAACATGGTCGACGCAACCGCCACCGACATGGCGCTCGGGGACGGCCGCATGGCGCTCACCGGAGCGGGCCGCTACCCGGCGGTGCAGTCCGCCTGGCTTGACGCGTTCCGCCATGCCCAGTACGTCTCGCTGAGCTGCGGCCCTCCGGGTGCCCGCCGCTGCTACTCGTCCAGCAACCGCCGGATCCCGTGGACCCCGGCGATCTTGAGCTACTTCGTGACCCATTTCCGGCCGGTCGGACACCATTCCGGCGCACTCTACGTCCGTGACGACAAACCGAGACGGTCATGACCGCCTGCGGACGTTGGCCGGAGGAACGGCGGCGTTAGACCGAACTGCGGCCTGCTGCGCGACGAGCGGCGCCTGCATCACGCGGAGGATCGCCGAGTTCCTCGAGGCGCTGGAGGGCGAGGACGACGAACGCGCCCGGCAGGAAGCCCTCGGCGCGTTCGCCGATTATCATCGCCCAGATGCTTCACGGCCAGCAGATCGTTGTCGTGCTGCCCGCGTACAACGCCGAGGCGACGCTCAGGCGAACCGTCGACGAACTCGACCGGAGCCTCGTTGACGACGTGATCCTCGTCGACGATGCCAGCACCGACAACACGATCGCAGCGGCTCAGGAGCTTGGGCTCACGGTGATCCGGCACGAGGTCAACAGGGGCTACGGCGGCAACCAGAAAACCTGTTACCGGACCGCGCTGGACTTGGGGGCCGACATCGTCGTGATGGTGCACCCCGACTACCAGTACTCGCCACGGCTCGTCCCGGCGATGGCGGCGATGATCGGTTATGGGGAATACGACTTCGTCCTCGGCTCCCGGATCCTGAGCCAGAGCGCGGTCTCGCGGGGGATGCCAAGGTACAAGTACGTCTCCAACCGCGCGCTCACGTTCACCGAGAACCTGATGCTGCGCCAGAAGCTATCCGAGTACCACACCGGTCTCCGCGCCTACAGCCGGGAGCTGCTCAACTCGATTCCACTGGACCGCAACTCCGAGGACTTCGTGTTCGACAACCAGATCATCGCGCAGGCGATGGCCGCTGGCGCCCGGATTGGCGAGGTCTCCTGCCCGACCCGGTACAACGCCGATGCCTCCTCGATCGGCCTGGCTCGCAGCATCCGCTACGGCCTGGGGGTGCTGCGCACCGCCGCTGAGTACCGTGCCCACAAGTCGGGCACGCGGTCGTTCCCGTACCTCGAGGTGACACCGCTCACGCGGACGCGCCTGGCGGCCTCCCTGGTAGGGATCGACACGTAGCCGGCGGTGGCACGAGACGCGCTACAGGTCGGCTCGGAGGCCGACCTCCCGCCGGCGCAGGAGCCGCGGTGCGCGTGGTGCGGCGCTCCCGCGCGGCCGGTGCCGAACCGGCTTGCCATGTGCGACGGCTGCGGTGCCGCGACGACCTTTCCGCCCCCGGATGACGCCGAGCTCTGGGCGGCTTACGCTGGTTTCTACAGGCCAGCCTCGGGGCGTTTCTCCGGAGGCGCCGACAAGCTCCTGCGCCGCACGCGGGGTCTGCTCGCCAGGCGCCTCGATCGTCGATCCCCGCCAGGGCCGATCCTCGACGTCGGCTCCGGCGAGGGAGCCCTGCTGGACGCACTGGCCGCGCGCGGACGGGCGGCCGTGGGCCTCGAGCGGGGCGAGCAGGCGGCACATGCCGGCACCGAGGTAAAGCCGGTCGAGCTCGTCGACTTCGACGAGCGGCCGGGGACGTGGGCGGCCGTGGTCTTCTGGCATTCGCTGGAGCATCTGCACGAGCCGCGCGCCGCCGTGAACCATGCCGCGTGGCTGCTGGCTCCAGGGGGGCTGGTGGTGGTGGCGGTCCCGAACCTTTCAAGCTGGCAGGCCCGGTGGCTCGGCAGCCGTTGGCTTGCGCTCGACCTGCCGCGACACCTCGTCCACTTACCGGCAGCGGCGCTGCTCGACGGCCTTCGCGATTGCGGCCTGGGGGTCGAGCGCGTCAGCTACTGGCGCGGCGGGCAGGTGCTGTTCGGCTGGCTCGACGGGATCGTGTCGACGCTGCCCGGCCGGCCGAGCCTGTACGCCGCGATTCGACGGGCGGAGGCCAGATCGGAAGCAGTGACTCCGACGCGCCGGGCGTTCACCCTGCTCGCAGCGGTCGCGCTGACCCCACTCGCGGCCGTCCTGTCCGCCGCCGAGGTCCTCGCCGGGGCCGGCGGGACGATCTACGTCGAAGCCCGGCGGCCCTGACCGGCGCTCCGCGACCGGCGGGCGCCGCAGGCGCAGCCGCGATCTGCTCGGCCCCCCGGCACATCTAAGCCACCACCTCGAAGGCCGGCAAGCCGCTGGCAGTCGCTGCGGGGTCTCGGCCGGGGGTTGGCGTTGCCCGAACAAGCGGCCCCGCACCGCTCGAACGGCCGGGGCGACGACCACCAGGAGAGTCCCTGATGGCAAGCAGCAAGGTCGCCGTATTCTGAGGTTGCATCGAAGCCGTCCTTTGGTGTCGGCCCCGGGACGTTGAGCGCGTCGCCGGGGCATCGACGTTTCGGGACGGCATCTACCGGGGCACAGATCCCGTCCGAGATGAAGGCCACGCTTGGGGAGGCGCCGGGCTGTGCCGGCCCGCGGTGAGTCGGGCCGGCGCGGTGACTCGATCGTTTCCGCCGGTGGCGCTGACTGCGCTGCGAGCGGGTGACTGCTGCCGCGCCCGCGGCGATGATCGCGGGCGCGGCCGAGGTCACCGTGGAGCTCACGGCGGGGACGGACTCACCTTCTTCGCGCCCGGGGCCTCGCGCATACCGCAGCCGTCTCGGCGCTCGTGCCGGCGCTGTTGGTGGCACTGACCCGGTAGCAGTAGACCGTCCCGTTGACGACGTTACTGGCGTTGGTGAAGGTCGTGCTCGTGGGGCTGGCCCACGGGCCCGAGAAGGTCTGGTCGGTGCGGTAGACGTTGTAGTGCAGGACATGATCCCCAGCCGGGTTGGCAGCCCACGACAGGGTCACCCGACCGTTCCCGGCCACGGCCTTCAGTCTGGCCGGCGCCGCGGGGCCTGAAGCGGCTGTCGGAGCGTGAGCGTGGGCACGAGCACGAGCACGAGCACGAGCACGAGCACGGGCACGGGCACGGGCACGAGCACGGGCACGGGCACGGGCGCGAGCGTGAGCGCGAGCGTGGGAGTGGGCGCGAGCACGGGCGTGAGCGTGAGCACGGGCGCGAGCGCGAGCACGAGCACGAGCACGAGCACGGGCACGAGCGTGGGCACGAGCGTGGGCGTGGGCACGAGCGTGGGCGTGGGCGTGGGCGCGAGCGTGGGCGTGGGCACGGGAGGCGCCGCGAATGTCTCCGTTCCACAGTCCCCACGACGCGGCCGGGGAGCTTGCCGCCACCCGGTAGTCATGATCGCTGTGGTAGTTCGGATCAGCGAACCGCGGGTCGGCGCTGAAATTCCCCGACAGCGCAACCCCCGAGGAGTTCCCGTAGGAGGTCGTGCACGACGCCGAGCTCGCGCAGAACGCGAGGTTGTTCTGCATGCGATTTCCCGATCCCGGGCCTGAGCCCCAGTAGTCAAACAGCGGCGCCCCACGCTGGGGGCCCGTGCATCCCGGTCCCGCCTCGCAATACGCCCGATACGGCTGCCTGAGGCCGCCCATGTTCGCGCAGATGTTGTGCCCGGCTGTCGTGCCGGTCGTGTCGTTCGTGTTGGACCCAATATCCATGCACGACGACGCGCCGTCGATCACGTTCGAGGAGATCTGCGTCCCGTGGGCGTGATCCCAGACCTGAATGCCCGTCCCCGCCGGAATGCTGTAGATCCAGTTGCCGGACACCTGCGTGCCGGTCGCCTGGTCGATGTACACGCCATGCTCCTCCACCGGACAGAACCCCACATCATGGATCCGGTTATCCCGAATGACGACGCCTGAGACGTGGTTCCCCCAGCCGACGCCGATCCCATCCCCGCGACCGGTCAGCGGGATCGACGGATCGACATACACGTCGGAATGCTCCAACGTCACATCGCTGGCCTCGATGTCGAACCCGTAGGTCACCTGCGCCCCGCCACTGATCGCGCCCTGACACAGCGCCGGCCACGAATCGCCGCGCTTGTCGAGGTCGAAGCTCAGATACGCCAGCCTCGTACCGTTGGCCGAGACATATGGAGCACCATCAATCGTCGCCCGCTCACCCGGATACGAGGTGATCGTGACCCCCGGCGAATGAAAGTTCGTCTCACTGTCCCGCCCCCCGTACCGGCCCCCTCGCAGACACCCCGTCTGCCCTGAGCTGAGCGAATCAACCAACTTCTGCACACTTCGGAACGGGCTGTGCACCGAACCACTGTTGCCATCCGAACCCGACGGCGACGCCACCCGATCACATCCCGCCGCCGCCGCTGAAGCCGGGGCAGCAGCTCCAAGCACGGCTATGGATCCGAGCACGGTCAGCGCCACCACGACACGCGCCGCCAGGGTTCGACATCTCAAGAACGACAGGGATGCCGCCGGCCGAGCCGATCGCGGCCGCCATCGTTGCTGGGAGCGGGTCAGCGATCGTTCCCAAGGCTCCACGGACGCGAGGTCGCGGCACAGCGAACCCCGCGCATCATCGATGCGCGTAGACAGCACTCGGTACTCCTTTCGGTTTACCGCCTCCGAGGTGAGCTGTCGGGCTCGTGTGAACCGATCACACTACGTCGCACTCTGGCGACGATTCGCCCCAGCGGCCGCAGCCGCAAGTGGGTCCCCCGGTCTCCGCTCCTTGAGTGAGCGGAGATTCGGCGTTATGTGAACTCCGCGCGCACCATAGCGAAACGCGCGGTGGGATGACGCAGCTGCAGATTTGAGGCTGCAACGGTCGGGCTCATGCGCTCTCATCGGCGCCGGACGGCCGTAACTTAACCCCTGGGCCCCGGAGGGCCAAAAACGCCGGTGAACACTGCGATCGGCGCTGACGGGTTCGAACCGCCGTCCGTCTACGGAATCGCACTCGTCGCGGTATTCGGCGGGCCGAGGCCAACCGCCTGGCTGGTGCGCGGCCCAACTAAAGGGGTCTAGCTCAGCTAGCGGCCCGACCCATCAACAATCGCCGTCGTTCTCCATCACAGCGATGTTTCAGTCGTCCGGCGAGGATGCTTACGCGTGGGCGGGCTGCACGCTGGGCAGTAGGTGCAGGCTGGCCGACCATTGCACATGCCGCCCTGGCGCGCTGCCGTCGAACAGGGCTTGTGCGGAGATGCCGTCCAGGGCGGTCGCGTAGCGCGCGAGCGTGCTGCTGGCGACGTGGGCGATCGAGAACCGGCCGCTGTAGCGCACGGCGCCGCGGCGCCAGCTGGCGGCGCAGGTGAACGCGGTGGCGCTCACCCGAGAGCACCGGAACCGAAGGCCGGTGACGCTCCCGCCGCTCCTCGTGGCCACGGCCTGTTGGAGGTAGCGCGCGGCTTGGGCAGCGGTCATCGACGGCGCCGGGCACGGCAGGTGCGGGACATGGTTGAGCTCAGCGCCGAGAGTGACCGTCGGCAGGCTGCCCGTCCCGTTGGGATAGCTGAGCTGGAAGGAGGTGCTGGCTGCGTTGTCAGCGTAGGTCGTCTCCTTCAGCTGACACTGCGAGTTGACCCAGTTGAGCAGCACATACTTGCCGGCGGGGAATCCGCTGATGTCGATGTACTGACCCTCCACGAGCGCGTCGTAGTAGTCATTGTTGTGCGGGAGCATCCCCTCGATCTGGCCAAGCTCGTCCGGGCGCTCGTATCCGCAATAGTCGGTGAAGACGGTGTCTGGCCCGGACATGCAGAAGCCCTGCTTCGCAGAGCGGCGAAGGCGATCGAAATGCCCGGCCGGGTAGACGCCATACACCTCCGCGCCGAGGTAGTGCCAGTGGAGGTGCGGCAGGCCGGTGCCGGTCGGCCAGATGAATCGCAGCGCTCCCGCGTTACGTCGCAGCACATAGCCGCCGTTCCTCAGCTGGATGTACTGGTCGGCGGTCATATCCCGCGGCTTCGTGCTCGTGCGGTGACCGTAGACGAGCACCGGGCCCGGACCGGTGTTGCCGAACGCGGTGTTGAACACCAGCACGTTGTGGGTGACCCCGTTGACCGTGAGCTGATGGACTGCGGGATAGCCGACGATGGACGGCGAGGTGGGAATGCCCGGGAAATAGGAGACCATGTTGGGCAGGACCTCCTGCCGGGTAAGAGCAGCGCTATCGAGCTTCGGCGGATATCCGGGCTTGCCGGGCAGCGGCAGCACCGGAACCTTCGACGCGGCAGCGGCCGCGGTGTCCTGGGCAGCCGGCGCCCCTGTGCCCCGGGTCGCCAGGTTGGCCCCAGTCGCCAGGCCCACCCCGAGCAAGACAGCGCTCACCGCGCAGATCAGGGCGACCGCACGCGCCAAGCGATTCGTCCACATCGTCTTCCCCATCACTCAAATCCTTTCCACGACGCCCACCTGCGGTCTACAACCGACGACCGGTCACAGAGTTGCGACTGTCGATATAGAACGGAACGAATGGACCCAGAGTTGCGGTGACCCCGCGCGCCCGCACAAACACACCATAGCTCTGACAAGGCCTCCCCAGAGAATCAATCACACATCCGTCCATAGCCGTTGCGCGATCAGGGGAAGGTCCTGAAGACCCTATGAACGAACGATCCTCGGCCGCTTGGACTTGCGCCCGGATGGTCCCATTTCGAACGCCCGCTTAACGCTGAACGTGTTCTTCGAGGCCGTCGTCGACGGTGACGAGGCCATTCGGGGTGGCTCAGGAGGACCGGCCCAGCGAGTCCGTAGTTCCGCCCGATGACGTTTCCCTCGGCCGGTGGGATCCTGCGGCGATGCTGGACCGGGATCCGAAGCGGAACCCGAGCGTGCCCTCGCGACGGGCAACGGCCTCCGAGATCAGGCGGATGCAGGTCGCGCCGTATGACGCCTGCGTGCGCTGTATGAAGGGCGACGTCGACACCGGGCTGGCGGCTCGCGGCGAAGCTGAGTGGATCATCGCCGCGGCGATGCACCTCGTCGGCGACCGAGAGGAGGGGACGGCGATGGCGATCGCGTCCTTCAAGGAGCGGGGCGCTCCTCCCGGCGAGGTCCCGAGCGGGACCTTGACCGAGGCGTTCCGCCTCTGCCCCGAGTGCGCGAGCGAACTCGACGTGGAGGTCTGTGACCTCAGCGGGGCCGTGTACGTGTACGCGCCGAAGAAGGAGCGCGGCGGGACCTGAGGAACAACCCTCGTATGGCTCCAGACGAGTACGACTTCGACCACAGGAACCCGAAGTTCCAGCATGACCTCCGGGCCGTACTCAAGCTCATGTATCCGGCGAAGAATTGCGCGCGCTGCGGGGCCGCGCCGGGGGAACTGACGCCTGAGGCGATGGCCTTTCTCGTGAAGGTCTACCGGGAGGCCGACGGCGAGCCAGCCCCCGAGGTCATCGACGCGATCGTGATGTCGTCGTGCTTCGACTGCGGTTGGGGCTTGGACGGGCCGGACGTCCTCACCGGCGGATACCGCCTCGTCTGTCCGAAGGACGCGACTCCCGAGGACCTCGCCGATGCCCGGTTGTGGGTCTCGACGACGAGCGGCCTCTCCCGCGGGACGCCTTGGGATTAGACGCACCAGTCGGGCTTCCGCTGCCACCCCCGCGGCTCTCAGCCCCGCCCGAAGCCGGCAGCCTCCTCGGAGCCGTTCGTCGGAGGTAGAGGCGGGTCCGGGCGGCAGGGGTGAGGGGACACCACACCAAGGGTGCCTAGCCCGGGTTCCTCGTGTGGCGGAGGATGTCCGCATGAACAACGCAGGATCGAGAACAGGCACCACGGCAGTCAAACCCGCGCCTCAGTCACACGGATCAGTAGCCGAAAGCTCCCGGGCGGCGACGTCCGAGCGGTTGAGGCATCCAAGCGGAGGAGCGCTAACGGCGCGAACTCGCGTCGCCTTGTTTCGTCCTGCACGCTCCGATGGGCGCCTCGTTGCCACGATCCACTGGCGACGGAGCGCACACGCCATAGGCGCGCGCAGCCAGGACACCGCGCTGCGAACGGAGCCTCCACCGCAATCAGTCCGCTGAGCCCTTGCCCCTCAGGGGATCGCAGGTGGCCCTCATGACTGCGATGATCTCCACCCGTGAACGAGAGAATGGTGCCTTTGACCCCTCAGGAGAATCTGATGGTGGCCTGGATGCGCCGGACGACGGGGCTCCGTGGGGGCGCACGCGCCGCGCTGGCCGTGGTGGTGGCAGTGAGCTCTCTGGCCGTAGGCGTGTCCGGCGCGACCGCGGCAGGCGGCTGCGGGACCCACGCGTGGTGCAATAGCCGGCTGACTGCGGTGACGCGGGCGTCGATGGTGGTGGCGGCGATGAGCGCGGGGGAGAAGCTTGCGCTGGTCTCCAACGGCAGCGCGGGCGATGCGCGGTTGGGGGTCCCGCCTCTGCGGGGTATCGATGGGCCGAACGGGATCGGTGAGGGCAACACCCATGTCACTGCGTTTCCGGACGCGGAGACGATCGCCGCGTCGTGGGATCCGGCTGTGGCCCGGGCGTACGGTGAGGCGCTCGGCGCGGAGGCGGCGGGGAAGGGGTTTGACTGGCTGTTCGCGCCCACGGTGAACATCGTGCGTACCCCGTTGTGGGGCCGCGAGGCCGAGACGCTGGGCGAGGATCCATTCCTGACGGCGTCGCTGGCGGCGCCGGAGATCCGTGGCATCCAGAGCAAGCATGTGATCTCGCAGGTCAAGCACTACGCGGGCAATAACCAGGAGGTCGATCGCTTCGGCCAGCCGCTGGCCAGCGACGCGGTGAGCGATCAGGTCTCTCAGCGGGCGCTGAACGAGATCTACCTGCCGGGTTTCCGCGCCGCGGTGCAGCAGGGGCAGGTGGGGTCGGTGATGTGCTCCTATAACCGGATCAACACGGTGTATTCCTGCCAGGACCTGCAGACGCTCTCGACGTTGAAGCACTTTGGGCTGCGGGGGTTCGTCGGTCCGGATGCGTCGTTGGCCGTCCGCGACGATGGTGCCGCGGCGAACGCCGGGGTCGACAACTTCCAGCTCGGGAGCCTGGCCGTCGCGACGGGCGGCAGCGAGCTGGCGATCCTCACGAACGCCTACAACAGCCGTCGGCTGTCCGCAGCGCGGCTGGATGACATGACCCGCCGGGTCCTCACGGCCATGTTCGCGGTCGGCGTGATCGATCATCCGGTGAGCGTGGGGGCCAACAGCAGCGTCAGCACGCGCGCGCACCTGCGCCTCGCGACGAGCGTCGCCGAGCAGGCGACGGTCTTGTTGAAGAATCGGAGCGGCGTTCTGCCTCTCAGCCCGAGAGTCGGGTCGATCGCGGTGATCGGGCAGGACGCGGAGGCGGGCACGCAGATCGAGGAGAACGGCTCACCGGCGGTGCGGCACGGGCCCGTGATCACTCCACTGGCGGGGATCAGGCACCTGGTCGGGTCACGCTCGCGCATCACCTACGCGGCCGGCACGCTCGGCGTCGTCGCGCTGCCGGATATCCCGTCGAGCGCACTGACACCGAGCAGCGGTGGCGGGCACGGGCTCTCCGCCAGCTATTACACCGGCCAGACGGCGTCCGGTCGACCCGTCCTGACTGGCGTCGATCCGGTGATCGATTTCGCCAGCAAGCCGGCGCCTCTGACTCCCATCCCTCACACGCCCGGCGCCACTGCCGGGGTGTGGACGGGAACGCTCACCCCGCCGGCCACCGGGATCTACCGCTTCTCGCTCCAGGTCGCGGGAGTCGCCCAGTTGTACCTCGGTGGCCATCTTGTCGTGAACGCCAACGCCGAGTTCGCTCGCGCCGATCTGCCGGGAGGACTCGTCACCTCGCCTGGCGGCCCGATCATTACCTTCCACGGCCTCGCGCGGCTCACGAAGAGCCGCCCCATCTCGATTCGCGTGCAGTACGCGACCGGTTCGTCGATCGGCGGAGCTGCGTTACAACTTGGCTGGGAGCCGCCGCACCCGTCAATGCTCGCCGCGGCGGTCCGTGCCGCGCGCCGCTCGCGAGTGGCGGTCGTGTTTGTCAACGACGTCACCAGCGAAGGGATGGACCGCACCTCCCTGCAACTGCCCGGCGATCAGGACCAGCTGATCGAGGCCGTCGCGGCCGCCAACCCTCGGACGATCGTCGTTCTGCACACCGCCGGCCCGGTGCTGATGCCGTGGATCTCCCAAGTCGCCGGCGCGATCGAGGCGTGGTATCCAGGCCAGCAGACCGGGACCGCGATCGCCTCAACCCTGTTCGGCCTCTCGGACCCGTCCGGGCACCTGCCCGTGACCTTCCCGAGAACGGCATCGCAGGGCGCCGCCACCCAGCCGGCGGAGTATCCGGGGATCGGCAACCTCGCGCAGTATTCCGAGGGGATCTTCGTCGGCTACCGCTACTACGACCGCGTCGGCCAGCAGCCACTGTTCCCGTTCGGGTTCGGTCTGTCCTACACATCTTTTGCCTTGAGTCATCTCAAGGTCACGGCGGGGCCCGCCGGCAGCCACCGGGCGACGGTCAGCCTGCGCAACACCGGCCGCAGGGCCGGCGCGGAGGTCGTCCAGGCCTACCTCGGGTTCCCGATTTCCGCCGGCGAGCCGCCGCGGCAACTAAAGGCCTTCGCGAGGGTGTTCCTGAACCCTGGCCAAAGCCGAACTGTTCGCCTGGATCTCGACCGCTCAGGGTTTGAGTTCTTCGACGCGAGTCGCAAAGTCTGGACCGTCACGGCCGGCCGCTACCGGCTGTACGTCGGGATCTCCTCGCGAGATCTACCGCTCACAAGTCAGATCACCGTCCGATAATCCGGGGACTCGCGACCACCACGCGGTTACGGAGCGTTCCGACCGGCGCGGAGGCTGGGCGACCAGCCTCCGCGCAAGTCGCGTCGGCGCTCGAGCGTAGAATCCGTGAGCACGCGCGTCGGGCGGTGCTCATCGGGGAGGGCGATCGGCATTGGCGCGACCGTTGTGAGGGGACTCTTGTGGAGATCGAAAGCTTCTCAGCGGCAGGATGACGGCCTCGGCAGCGCTATGCCGCTGATCTTCCGTCGCCGCTCCTCCTGCACCAGAACGCTCGTGCTCATCGGCGCAGGGCTCGCGCTGCTTGCCGCCGTGACCGCTCGGGCACCGTCGTCGTCCGCCGCTGGTCAGGTCGGGGACTCCCTGCCCGACCTCAAGATCATGGTCCCGATCAACCTGATCTCCATCGGGGTCGACCCCTCCTCGGGCGCGCGCCAGCTCCGCTTCACGCACATCACTGCTGACATCGGTTCCGGGCCATTCGAGATCGATCCCACGTACGACGCGAGCACCGGGACGTCGACGTTCACGCAGGCGATCTACCGCAGCCCGCGTCCAGGCGTCTGGGTGCTGGATCGGCGGGTCCCCGTGGCAGCCGCCGGCACGTGGCATCCGCCGAGTGACTATGAGTTCCCGCTGACCCAGTTCACGCTGAGGCGGGCAACCGGAGACGGAACACTCGGCGCGACCGTCGCGACGAGCCCGAAGAGCGCCTACTGCATCACCGGCGACGTCCGCGTCGGCGGCGTCGCAAACACGCCTGATCAGACCTCCATCCCCGCGAGCAACTGCACCGACCCGACCCAGCCCCTTGGCTGGTCGGTCGGCTGGGGAGACCAGTACGACCAGACCGACTCCGGCCAGCCGATCGATCTAACGGGGATCGCGGATGGCACCTATGTCCTACACGCGGTGGTTGACCCCCGCCACGTGTTCACCGAGAGCAACACCTCGAACGACGTCACCGACACGACCCTCCGGATCAGTGGCGATAACGTCACCGTACTCGCGCAGAGCGCGCCGGGCACGACACCGCCGCAGGTGACGGTGACCGCGCCACGGAGCGGGAGCACCGTTTCGGGCACGGTCATCCTCCGAGCATCCGCCTCGGCGCAGGCGCCAGCTGCCGTGCGGTCGGTCCAATTCCTGATCGACGGTCAGCCGCTCGGCGGCCCTGTCAGGGACGCGCCGTTCGCATACGCGTGGACCGTCGGCAGCACGCCGCCCGGGCGGCACTATCTGAGCGCGCGAGCCACGGACTCCGGCGGCAACGTCGCGAGCGCGCCGCCCGTGGCGCTGCTCGTGCGCCGACTGCCGAGCCTGAGGGTGCGCTCGCTGCGGTGGAAACGCGGCGTGCTGACGGTGCTTGTCAGCGGCGTGCCACCGGGCGCAACGCTCCGCGCCGAGCTCGTCTTCCCACGCCGCGCGCCGCGCTACGTGACCGTGCACCGAGAGCGGCTGCGGCTGCGCACTGCACGCCCCCGAGCGATCGGGCTCCGCACCTCACTTGCTGGGCACGAGATCGGCAGGACGGTCACAGTCAGCCTTGACGGGGTCCCGACGATCACGATCGCGAACCCGCTCGCGCGCGAGACGGTGTCCGGGATCGCCCCGATCTCCGCAAGCGCGATGGACGGCGTGGCCGTCTCATCGGTTCAGTTCTCGGTTGACGGACGGCGATTGAGCAGACCCCTCACGAGGCCTCCGTTCGCACTCCTGTGGGACACGCGTAAGCTCCGGAATGGCACACACACGCTGGCTGCGCGGGCCACGAACGTCATGGGCAACAGCCGAACTGCCAGGACCGTCGTGACGGTGCAGAACCCGGCGCCGCCCATGACCTGCTTCGTCCTACAGGCCCAGGTCAGCGCCCGCGGCAAAGACACGGTGACGACGGCGGGCTTCCACACGGCGATGCGCGGCGAGACACTCCTGGCATTCCTCGCCGCCGACGGACCAGCCGGGGCCGGGACGCAGACCGCGACCGTCACCGGCGGCGGACTGAGGTGGAGGTTGGTCAAGCGGGCTAACGCCAGCTCGGGGGACAGTGAGATCTGGACGGCCACGGCACCACGGATACTCACCGCGACGAGCGTGACCGCGAGGCTCGCCGCGACCGGTTTCGACGCGTTGCTGACCGTCGTGGCGATGGAGGGCGCGGATGGGGTCGGCGCCGCCGCCGCCGCCTCGGCACCCAGCGGTCCACCGACTCTGAGGCTGACGACGCGCTCAGCGACATCGCTCGTGTTCGCCGTCGGCAACGACTGGGAGCGCGCGGTCACGCGCGTTCTTCCGGTCGGATGGGTGTCCTTGAATCAGTGGCTCAACCAGCAGACCGGCGACACATTCTGGAGCCAATACACCAACCAGCCCACCGGACGGCGCGGAGCCGTGGTGAACGTCAGGGACCTCGCGCCGACGAATGACAGCTGGAACCTCGCGGCCGTCGAACTGGTCAACAGCGGCGGCTGAGTCCTGGTTTCAGGTTCATTGCTCCGGCGATCCGCGGCCCATCCCGGACGGCGAGGTCGCCGTCAAGCCGGAACGTATCGGCCGGAGCGCGTACGCATCCGTGTCCCACACCACACGTCCACCGAGGGCGAAGTAGCATCGCGCCGATGACGGAGATTCAGCGCCGCGCCATCATGAAGCCCCGCGTGTGTGGCGCCGTTCTGGTGTCGGCGATGCTCGCGCTCGCGCTCGCGCTGGCCGCTCTCCCTGCGTCGGCGCTCCCGGCGCGTACGCCGGTCGTGTTCTTCCCTGGCTACGGTGCTACGACGTTGCGAGTCACGGTTCGCCGCCAGACGTCCGTGACGGGTTGCCCGCGCTCAGGGTCGTTCCAGGACGGAATCCCGGCGGACGTCGGCACGACGTTCAATCAGGTCTGCCGCGACCGCTTGCTCACGCCGCGCTGGCGGAGCAACCGACACCTATCGTTTCCGGCGCGCTTCTCGCTGCCGGCAGGGGTGACGGTGTCGATTCCGCACTACGGGCAGACATCGAGCGCGCCCGTCTACAACGCGCTCTACACGGCCCTTGAGTCTGCCGGGTACACGGCCAACAAAGACCTTGTCGTTGCGGGCTACGACTTCCGGCTGACGCCCGACCTAGGCGGCTTCCTGCCCCGGACGAAGCAGCTGATCGAGCAGACCTGGCGTCGCAACGATCACCGGCCCGTGCGGCTGGTGGGGCACTCCAACGGGCCGCTGTACGCGCAGTATCTCCTTACCCACGTCTCGGCGCGGTGGAAGCGGACGTACGTCCAGGGCTTCACCGACATCGCGGGCAACCTGCCCGGCCAAGGTGGGACCTGGTCCTGGGTCTTCACCGGGGTCGAGATCCCGAGCGCGTTCGCGCTCCCGACAACCGTGGCTGAGGCGCATAGCAGCGCGCGCCTGATCGCCCTCTCTCCGTCGACCTGGATGAGCGCGGCCGACCCCGCCGTGTTCGGCCGCCGGGAGGTGGTCATCAAGAACCAGGCGACCGGCCGCCGCTACACGCCGGCCGACACCGACCGGCTGCTTCACGACGCTGGGCTGGACTCCCTCACACCGATGGTCCAGCATTACCTCGGTTTTGTGAAGTTCGCCGACCCGGGGCACTTCCCCGATGTCGACGTCTCGGCGGAGAAGGGCTCGGGTCTGGCGACCCAGGTTGGGATCGTGCTGCCGACCCTCGCGATCGGCCAGGTCGTCGATCCCGCCACCGCGGATTTCATCAACCTGCCTGGCGACAACAACCAGGAATACATCACCAACGATGCTGTGCGTGTCTGGCACCGCATGCGCTGTTACCGCTTTCGTTTGACCGACAACCCCGGCGTCTCCCACCTCGGGCTGATCAGCGATCCCGGCGTGATCCGGCGGTTGCTCAGCGACCTCGAGCACCCTCGCTCGCACTGCGGCGGCTAATCCGGGTCCTGCGACGATGGGGGCGTGGCGATCCCCGACGATGTCCAGCGCTACCTGGAGCAGCTCGTCACTCGGCTGCAGTCTGGCGCCTCGAGCTGGTGGTGATCTCCGCTGCGGCCGCCGCGTGAGCGCGACCCACCTGGTGAACTCAAACTGAACATCGGCGCCGGCGAGGCGGATCACGTAGGCGGATCACGTAGGACCGACCCGGCGAGCGAGCCGAGTTACTGATTCGCTACGGCGATGATATACGTGCCCCCGATCGGTCTACGCGTCAGGGCAGCCGCGCTCTCAGTCAAACCCCTGAAGGAGATGATCATGGGCGGAATCCTGGTACACGAGTTCATCAGCCTCGACGGCGTCGTGGAGACGCCCACGTGGACGATGGACTATCCGTTCGATCCGAAGATGGCCGAGGCCATTGCCAGCGTCATGGGATCGAGCGCGGCACTCCTGTTGGGACGCAACACCTATGAGATGTTCGCTCCGGCCTGGTCGAGCCGCACCGCGGAGGACGATCCCGGCGCGCCGTTCATGAACGAGTCGCCGAAGTACGTCGTCTCCTCGACGCTCGAGAGCGCCGACTGGAATAACACGACCATCGTCGGCGGCTACTCCCCCGACGGGATCCGCTCGCTCAAGGACCGCGTCGACGGGAGCCTCTATGTCAGCGGCAGCGTGACTCTCGTACGGGCGATGCTCGTCGACGGCCTCGTCGACGAGCTGCATCTCTTCGTGTATCCGGTGGCACTGGGCGGCGGGCTGCGGTTGTTCGCGGACGGTGGGTCCGCGGTGAAGCTCGCGTTGGGCGCGACCGAGGCCTACGACAGCGGAGTCGTGCACCTGGCTTACCGTCCGGCGAAGTAACCTCGCAGCCCGAGGGGCGCCCGATAGCCTACGCGCGTGCAATCCGAGCGGAACACCGGAGCGATTGGCGCCGAGACCGTGAGCTTCATCCGCATGGCCGATGGGACGAGCGAGGACTTCAGGCTGCTTGAGCGGCTGGAGGCCGGCTACATCGAGGCGCTCCCCGATCGGCTGCTGGGCGCGGTGAAGGCCTTGGCGCACTCGTTCTCCGGCTATCAGGTCACGCGCTACGAGCACTCGCTGCAGTCGGCCACCCGCGCCCACCGCGACGGACGCGACGACGAGTACGTGGCCGCGGCGCTGCTGCACGACATCGGCGACGAGCTCGCCCCGTACACCCACGGCGAGATGGTTGCTGCTGTCCTGCGGCCGTTCGTCCGCGACGAGCTGTGCTGGATGGTCCAGCACCACGGGCTCTTCCAGACCTACTACTACGCGCATCACGGCGGTGGGGACCGCCACGCCCGGGACCGCTACCGCGACCACCCTTATTACCAGGCCTGCGTGGAGTTCTGCGAGCGCTACGACCAGAACTGTTTCGACCCCGACTACCCGTCGCTCCCGCTCGAGCAGTTCGAGCCCCTCGTGCGCGCCGTATTCGCCGAGCCGCGCTACCTCGAGCACGCCTGAGCGGTCATAGCTACCTCGAGCACGCCTGAGCGGTCATAGCGCGCGACCGCCGACGGTCGTCCTGGCCAGCCACGGGGCCGAAGTTGGCTGCAACCAGACGGAATACGGTACCGCGGTCGGGTCCCCAGAGCCCGGCCGCGGTCTCACGCCTGGCCGCGGGTAGGCGGCGCCGACCCCGCTCTGCGGCGTCAAACGCGACTGATAGGGTCCGCGTCTCCATGGATGGACCGGGTTCCGGAGCCAAGCTCATTGCGCGGGCGGTTGTCCTGGCAGCGGCCGCGCTGGGCGTTTGCGCGCACGTCGCCTCGGCTGGTGTCTCCTATGCGCCTCCGGCCCAGTTCGCGGCCGGAAGCGGGCCCGCCGGGGTCGTCCTCGCTGACGTCAACGGCGACCATCACCTCGACGCGATCGTCGCCGACGAGAACAGCGGTGCGTCCGTCCTGCTTGGCCGCGGGGACGGGACGCTCGCGGCGCCGGTACCGTTGAGTCACGCCGGTCAGGACACCGCCGTAGCCGTGGGCGATTTCAATGGGGACGGTCACCCTGATGTGGCCATCGCCGACGGCTTCAACAACGTCGTGGCGGTCTTTCTGGGTGACGGGCACGGCATCTTCTCGCCCGCGACGACGTTCAGCACCAACGCCGGCGGGCGCGCCGATCCGGTGGCGCTCGCGGTCGGAGACCTCAACGGCGATCACCGCGACGATCTGCTGGTCGTCGACAAGCAGGGCGGCACCCACAACAAGGGCGGCCTCCTCGAGATGCTGGGGAGCTCCAGCGCCCCTGTGCTCGGCGCGCCGGTCACTGTCGCCGATGCCACGAGCATCCCGGGCGCAGGCGTGACCGCGGCCAATCTGGGCAGCGGCCACGTCGACGTCGCGTGGTCGCACGACACGACGGTTTCCGCGTTCAGCAACGACGGAGCGGGGGGGCTGGCCGCGCACGGCGATCTGGCCTCCTCTGGGGCGGGCCCATTGATCTCAGGCCGGTTCGCCAGCTCGGGTGCGGTTGATCTCGTCAATGCGGGAGCCTCGGCCCATCAACTCGACCTCTTCCCGGGCCTCGGCGGCGGTGGGGGCTTCCCGTTCAACTTCCCCACGATCGCGTCAGGGGACCTGTTTAGCGCAGCCAAGGTCCCGGCCTCCAACGGGGACATCAGCGACCACGTGAGCGGTCTCGCCGCCGCCGATCTTGACGGCAACGGAACCCTGGACCTGGTCACCGCGGACGCGGCCACTAAGGGCGTTTCGATCTATCTGGGCAGCCGATCGCCGACCAGCTCGCAGCGGTTCCTGCCGCCGATCAAGGTCGGCGCCGCACAGAGCCCGACCGGCGTTGCCGTGGGGGACCTCAACGGCGACGGGCACCCTGACATCGTCGTCGCGGACGGGACGAACGACGCCGTGCAGGTGCTGGTGGCCGGCGCACCCGTCCAGACCGTATCGGTCCCGTGCACCGGGGCTGGCGGAGGCGCCCTGGGTCTAGTCGACGCTCTGACGCACGCGGCTGCGGTCGCGACGAAGACGGTGATCGACCTCGCGCCGGCCTGCACGTACGCCCTCACCCAGGCCGACAATTACTGGTATGGGCCCGACGGCCTGCCGGCCATCGCGACGTCGGTGGTGATCAACGGCAACGGCGCCACCATCGCCCGCGGCGTCGGGGCGCCGCCACTCCGCTTCTTCTTCATCGGGGCCGACCCCGTGAGCGCCTCGATGTTCCGCTATCCCAGCCCCGGCAGCGGAGATCTCACGCTGCGAAACCTGACCCTGAGCGGTGGCCTCGAACTCGGGGGCGCCAGCACCAGCGGCGGCGCGGGGGCCGCGCTCGGCGGCGCGATCTTCAACCAAGGCCGGCTGACGCTCGACTCGGTCACCGTGACCGGCAATCTTGCCGATGGCGGCACCTCGAACGGCGGTGACACCAACTCGCCCATCGGAGGGGGAGGAGGCGGGCTGGGGGGAGGCCCGACCAGCGCCGCCTCGCTCAGCGGTGGCAGCTTCTTCCCCTGGCCGACGATCGGCTCTCTGTCCACGCCGCTCCCCTTCGACCCGACTCAGTTCTACAACCAGCAGGGGGCGACCGGCATCGGTCAGCCCGCCTCGGTCGGGCCCGGCCAGGGCGGCGCCGGCTTCGCAGCCGACGAGTCGTCGACCTACGTCACCACGGCTCATGGCGGCGCCGGCGCGGGCTCGCCGTCGGGCACCGGAGGAGCCGGCGGGTCGACCTCGCAGGGTTTTGGTGGCGCTGGCGGCGACGGGGCCGGCGGTGGCGGGGCTCCAGGTAACGCGAGTCCGAAGCCCGGCATCGGCAGCGGCGGCGGTTTTGGCACTGGTGGCGTGATGCGCGTTCCCGCAGCCGCCCCCGGCCTCGGCGGCTCCGGCGGCGGTCCGGGCGGCGGCGGCGCCCCCGGCGCGGGTAACCCGAACACGCTTGGTGGCACCGCGGGCGGCGCCGGTGGGGGCGGCGGATTCGGCGGTGGAGGCGGCGCCGGTGGCGCCGGCGGGTCAGGCGGTTTCGGTGGCGGCGGTGGCGGCGGCATCGGTGCCGCGGGCTCCCCCGGCACTGGTGGCGCAGGCGGTTTCGGCGGCGGTGTCGGAGCCGCGGCCACGACCAGCGGCGGCGGTGGCGGCGGCGCTGGAATGGGTGGAGCCGTGTTCAACATGCGCGGCACGGTGACCGTGGTCAACAGCACTCTGACCGGAAACACGGCCCTCGGCGGAAGCGGGGCGGGCGGCGGCGCCGGCAACGGCTCCGGCCTCGGCGGCTCGATCTTCAACCTCGACGGCGCGCTCGTCCTGACCAACGACACCCTGGACGCCAACACCGCCGCTCAGGGCGGAGCCGAGCTCTACAACCTCTCCTACGACGCCGCGGTGGCTCGGACGGCAACCGCGACGCTCGTCAACACGATCGCGGCGGCATCGGTCGGCGGTGTCAGCGACGTGATCAGCGACGTCCCGCCGACCTCGGCAGGACCGAACAAGGGCGTGGCCCAGGTCACTGTGAGCAGCTCCGATCTGATCGGCTTTGCGCGGCCCACCGGTGCGGGCAAGCTCGCGGGAGCGGCGCGCGGTATCGCGCCCAGGGTCGGTAGGCTGGCGGCCAACGGTTCGGCGGGAGCGATGACCCAAGCGCCGCTGGCTGGGAGCCCAGCGATCGACGGCGGGACCTGCATCCTCGCCGTCGACGAACGCGGCCGAGCGCGCCCGGACGCCGCGGAGAAGCAGTGCGATGTGGGCGCGTTCGAAACTCAGGATCCTCCGGTGGTCATCGTGCCACCCGTCATCTCGGCGGTATCCCTGTCGCGCTCACGCTTCGCCGTCGGCGCAGCCCCAACGGCTCAGACCGCCGCGTCTCGCCACCCGAAGGTGCCGCGCGGGACGGCGATCCGGTTCACGCTGTCCAAGGTTGCCTCGGTGCGGATCACCTTCAGCAAGCTGGTGAGCGGCCGCAGGGTACGGGGTCACTGCGTGGCCGACAAGAGGTCCCTGAAGCGCAGGCCAAAATGCGCCCGCCGGGTCGGCGCCGGTTCGCTGCTGCGCCGTCGCCTCCCGGCGGGACGGCGGACGCTCAGCTTCAGCGGACGCGTCGGCCACAAAGCGCTCAGCCCGGGCCGCTACCAGGCGACGTTGCTCGCCACCGACGCGATCGGCCGGCGCAGCAGGCCGCGCACCGTGACCTTCACCGTGCTGGCCGGCTGACCGCTCCACGCGCGGCATTCACCCCAGGCTGACCGCTCCGTCCTCGGACAGTTGCCAATGCGGGTTGTGCGTGATCTCCCACGGATGGCCGTCGGGGTCGATGAAGACCGAGCTGTAGCCGCCCCAGAAGGTCGCGGCCGGCGCGCGTCCGATCGTGGCGCCGGCAGCACGGGCCTGCTCGGTGACGGCATCGACCTCCTCGGGCGAGCCCAGGTTCAGCGCCAGGGTGATGCCACCCCACCCACCGCCGTCCTCCACGCAGCTGTCCTCCGCGAGCCGTGAGCGGGCCCACAGCGAGACCACCATGTCGCCGGCCTGAAAGAACACGACGTCGTCCTCGGGGGAGGCGCCGGTCGCCCAGCCCAGCGCCTCGTAGAACCGGCGTGCCCGGCTGAGGTCGCGCACGCCGAGGGTAATGACGCTGACCCGCTGGCGCATGGTCGTAGTGTGGCGCATGGTCTGTCCCGTCGTGCCGGTCAGCAGTAGGGTTGCCGCGATGGTCGACTGCGGAATTGGCAGCTACGAGCACACGGCGGCCTGCCGATCAGGTTCGTCCAGGGAGATTTCGAGAACTTGCCGTTCACGGACGGAGCGCTCGACGTGGTGATGTCCGTGTTCGGCCTGATCTTTGCCGACGGTCCGGCGCGGGCGGTTGGTGAGGCGATGCGGGTACTGCGGGCCGAGGGTCGAGCACTGGTGTCCGTCTGGCACCCGCACGGCGCGATCCACGAGAGCTTCGGTACGTTCGCGCGGGCGGCCGCGACGGCGACGGGGGAGGCGGACCGGCCTCGGTTCCCATGGCATGACGAGACGGCGGTCGGGGAGCTGGCGGTCCTGTGCCGGGCCAACGAGGACCCGTCGGGGTTCCGAGTCCATAGCCCCTACCGTGTGTACCTGATCATGCGCTGAGCCTCGCCACGGGACCTACAATCAGCAGGCTGGCCCCCATGGTCTAGCGGTTAGGACGCCTGCCTTTCACGCAGGAGATCGCCGGTTCGAGTCCGGCTGGGGGTACTGTACTGACTGGGTGTTTCGTTGAACTCGCTCCCGCCGGGTCGGGGCAGACGACTGCTCTTGAATGGCACCGTTTGCATCGCTCCGGAAGCGGTCGTCCACGAGGCCACCGGTCGGGACCGGCCTGCCCAACCCCTCCGTCGCCCAACCGATCGCGAGTCGGACGCCAGCGCCGCGGCTTAAGCGATCGCTTGCCTTGACGGCCGCCGGTGCAGGCTGACAGCGATTCCGAGTGTGCGGGTTCCTTTGTGCGGACTTCTCCCGTCCATGCAAGAAGTAGCGCGGTGCTGGGCCCAAGGCCCAGCTACTTGCCGGGCTCCTCATCCAGCGCCACCTCGTACATCTCCACCGAGGTTCGGGCGCCGCGTCCGCTAGCCGGCGTCATCTCGTTCAACGCAGCGTCGGCCCGCCGCAGGTCGTCTTCTGTCTCACACAGGATCAGGTTCGCGCCCCGGTTGCTCTCGCGATCGACAAGCAGCATCACCCGCTTGACCGCGTCGCCTGCTCTCTCAAACGGAGTGCCCTGTCCGCCGCCGCGAATTGTCTCGCCGACGTCCGCGGCGAACTCGTCCCAGTTGCGGTCGCCGCCTTCGAACCGCGCGATCCGTACGTACATGTCGTGCTCTCCTCTCCTCGCCGGTCTGGTTTGTCAGCGGGACTGTATGCGACCGGCGGCCCTCGGTTCAGCTCGCCAGAGTCCTCGGCTCGTCCCTATCGTGAAGCCGACGAGGCACGGCGACGCGGGCTGATCCCCGATCTTCCACTCAGCCAGGCGGCGTAGGCAAACCGGACGCCCTCTCGAGCAGACGCGCGGCGCAGCTACGACGATCCCCGGATCCGAGACTCTCGCCGTCTCGAGCGAGCATAAAGACCGGCAGCTCCGTGTAGCCGTATCGCTCGTGTGCTGTCGCGAGCGACGCGATCGCCGAGGACGGGCCGCCCTGTCCTGGCGCCCAGTACCAGTCGTGCACGATCCTCTCGAGGCTGACGTTGCCCCGGTTGCCCCGGTTGTGGTCGCGCCGGGGCTAGCGGCTCTCGATCATGACGCGGCTGTCGTCGCGAGGACGTTGTGGAGGGACGCCAGGTCTCGATGGGCGTAGCCGAGGTTGCGTGCCCTGGTGAGCATCTCGTCGGCGACGGCGGCGGACGGGAGCGGGATCGCGAGCTCATCGGCTGCCTCACGCGCGAGGCGGATGTCTTTGTGCATCATCGCCACGTCGAACCAGGCCTGCTCGGGCAGGTCGAGCAGCAGCGGGATCCGCGCCTTGAGCATCGGCGAGCCGATCGGACTGTTGCTCATCACCTCAGCCGCGAGCTGGGGGTCGACTCCGTCGCGCTGGGCCAGGAGCAGCCCCTCGCTGAACGCGAGGACCTGGACTGCGAGGCTGATGTTGATCGCGAGCTTGAGCACCAGCCCTTGGCCGTTTTCGCCGATGTGGGTGACCGTCTGGCCGAGTTCGCGCAACACTGGCTCGACCCTGCGAAACGCCTGCTCGTCGCCACCGACCATGATCGCCAGCGTCCCGCTCTCGGCCTGGGGAATGCTCCCGGAAACTGGGGCGTCGAGCATTTTCGCGCCAACCGAGCGGACTCGATCGGCAACCTCACGGCTTGCTCGCGGGCTGACGGTGCTCATGTCGACGTACACCTTTCCCGCTGTGAGGCCGGCGAGGATCCCGTCGGGCCCGGAGGTGATCGCGTCGAGCGCTTGATCGTCGGTGACCATGCTGAAAATCACATCGGCGGCGGCTGCCACTCCGCGCGGCGTGTCGCGCCACTGGAGGCCGCGGTCGATCAGCGCCTGGGCCTTGGGCTTAGTCCGGTTGGTTCCATACACCTCGTGCCCGTTGTCGACCAGTCGGCCGGCGATGCGGCTGCCCATCGCTCCGAGTCCGATGAACCCGATCGTCCTCATGGCGTGCTTCCTTCGATTTCGGCGATGTCCCGGTTGGTGAGCTCGAGGTTCCCGGCGGTGAGGATCGGGTCGACCTGATCCGGGCGGCGGAAGCCGACGATCGCGCCGTCAACGGCGGGGTTGTGCAGCGTCCAGGCGACCGCGACGGCGCCCGGGGTGGTGTCGTGTCGCTCGGCGACGGCAGCCAGGCGGGCGACCAGGTCGAGGTTCCGCGACAGCTGCGGCTCGTTGAATCGCGTGTCGTGCTTGCGCCAGTCATCCTCCGGCAGGCGCTCGACACGCTCGCGGGTCATCCCACCGCTCAGCATCCCCGACCCCATCGGCGAGTAGACGATCACCCCGATCCGCTCCCGCTGAGCGAACGGCAGGATCTCCCGCTCAATCTCGCGCTCGATCAACGAGTACTGCGGCTGTAGCGTCTCGACGGGCGCGAGCTGCGCGATCCGGCGCAGCTGATCGACGCCGAAGTTGGAGACGCCGATGTGGCGCACGAGGCCTTGCTCTTTGAGCTCCGCGAGCGCCGCCCAGCCCTCGTCGATCTCCTCGGCGGGGTTCGGCCAGTGGATCTGGTAGAGGTCGATCGCGTCGACCTCGAGTCGCTGGAGGCTGGCGTCGGCCTCGCGCAGAATCGAGTCCCGTTTCAGGCTGTGCGCGACCGTGCGGTCGGGGCCTTCCAATAGCGAGCACTTCGTGAACACATACGGTCGCTCCGTGACGCCCTGCAGCGCGCGGCCGACGATCCGCTCGGAGCGACCGAAGCCGTAGGCGGCGGCGGTGTCGATCCAATTGATCCCCTGCTCAAGCGCGCGGTGGATCGCGGAGATCGACTCTTCGTCGTTCTGCGGACCCCAGCCGAACTCCCAGCCGCCGCCGCCGATCGCCCAGGCGCCAAACCCCACGCGGGTGATATTGAGGCCGGTCTGGCCGAGCTGTGTCGTCTTGAGTGCTGTCTGTCGCATGTTTGGTCCTCTCAGGTGGAGGTTGGTTGTGGTTGCGAAGATGGGTGGCTGGCGCCGCGGTCGAGGAGTGCAGGCGTGGCCGCGAGGATCCCGAGCGCGAGCAGTCCCGCGAATACGAGCAGGCTGACGCGCGTGGGGGCGATCTGGCTCCCATGCCCAGTCGTCCATCCCGACCATTCGTCGCTCCCCGCCGTTGCCGGCGCGATCCCGAGGTCGCTAACGCCGATGGCCGCGACGTGCATGGGCAGAATGAGGAAGAGCCGGGCACGCCGTCGCGCGTTTGACGTGTCCGGGGGGTGGCGTACGTCTTACCTCGAGGCCACCGAGGAGGGCGCCGGGGCCCAGTCGTGAGCTCAGTCCTCAGCTCACCGCTTTCTTCACGAGCGCGCCGATCCTTGCCTCTTCGGCGGCGGTCAACTGCTCCAGCGCGAAGGCCGTCGGCCACATGGCGCCTTCATCGAAGTTCGCCTTGTCGCTGAAGCCGAACGTCGCGTACCTCGTTTTGAACTTCTGCGCGCTTTGGAAGAAACAGACGACATTGCCGTCCTTGGCATACGCGGGCATCCCGTACCAGGTTCTTGGCGAGAGGGCTGGCGCGCTGGCTTTGATGATGGCATGGAGCCGCTCGGCCATGGCACGATCCGGTTCCGCCATCTCGGCGATCTTCGCGAGCACATCGCTTTCCCCGTCCGCCTTGCCCGCGCCTGGGCGGCGGCGCGCGGCCGCCTTCAGCTCTTGGGCGCGGTCCCTCATCGCGGCTCGTTCCTCGTCCGTGAATCCCTTGGACGCCTTGCCGGTGGTGCTCTTAGCGGGCTGCTGCGCGCCCTTCTTTGCAGCTTTCCTCTCAGCCATTGCGAAGCATCTCAGTGCGCAGAACGAGTCCCAGCCGGTTGACCTCCGGGGATCATAGACGGCGAGCAATCACTGGGTCAGCCTGTGGAGCCAAAGTGCAATCCCTCAGTTGCGCTCGGGACGAATCCGAGAAGCGCTGGGCGTCTCGCCGATGACCAACCACTGCCTCGGCACCTCGCCGCGATCGGCGTTAGCGACATCGGGAAGCGCAGCCTCCGCGATCGCCCGCAGGCAAGAACGCGCGCATACACGCTGCGCATCGTTGCCGGCCAGGTTCAGTGCGTTCGGGCCCGCAACACGCTCTACACCGAGTCGACTGACCCGGCCGTGCGCGTGCGGATGAGCCTTGGCAACTATCTGCCCCGACCGCGGCCTCGACGGCACCGGTGGAATGCCTCCTACAGCGTGGCTGGCATGTTCGTAAGCGACCCGACACGACCATCGCTGCTTTCGAGAAGCGTGGCTGCCGCGGGTAACAGCCGGCGCTTTTCCCGAGAGAGAGAACGCGAACGAGGGACCGGACACGACGAGCCCGCCTCCGTTCCGAGGGTTCCGTAGTTCTCCCTTCCGGGTCGCGGGGTTGCCCGGTGTTGAGCGGGCACGCTGGAGGCGAGGATTCGTCTTCACCCGAACTCGCGGGACGACGAACCCGTCGGGCCGTCGCGCGGGCGACGAAGGAGGATGGGATGGCGGACATAGCACCGGAGCATGACCGCGGATCGGGAGGGTTTGCACCGAGCGGGCTGACGCGACGCGACCTACTGAAGCGACAGGCGGCCGCCGGCGCCGTGATCCTCGCCGCCGACGCACTTCTGGGTGGCCCGTTCGCAGGCGAGGCAACTGCCTCGGGTGTGCCGACTCTCCATCCGCGGTTCTATCCGCTGCCCGGCTTCTCGCCCTCCATCGATCTTCGCGGCAAGACCGCGGTCATCACAGGCGGCTCCACCGGGATCGGCCGGGCCACCGGCGAGGCCCTCGCCGCTCGCGGCGTCCACGTGATCGGCACGTCGCGAGATGTGGCGAGCGTGCGCCACCGCCCCGCGTTCGCACTTCTGAACCTCGATATCACCAAGTCCGGCTCGATCGACGCATTCGTCAAGCAGGTCAGGCGCCGCCTCGGCGCGCGTGGGCGCGTCGACATCCTGATCAACAACGCGGGCCGGGGGATCATCGGAAATCCGCTGCCGCCCGACGGGGGAGAGGCGCGGTACTTCGCGCAGCTTGAACTCGGCTACCGGACCGATTACGCGGGGCACGTGATGGTGACCAAGAGGATGCTGCCGCTGCTGCCGACGCGCGGATACGCGCGTGTCTACTTCACCGTCTCGATCGGCGCCTACTCGGTCGCCACCAACGCGCTGGCGCCGTTGAATGGATACATCGCGATGAAGCGGGCGCTGCTCGCCTATGCCAATGCGTGGCGCTCCACCCTCGTGCAGGCCGGCAGTCACATCACGGTGGTCACCGTCAATCCGTACACGGTGAACACCAGGTGGCCTTTCAACGTCATCCTCACCGAGAAAGTCCCTGCGCGCTCTGCAATGGCCGGCTACCTGGAGGCCGTGCGTCGCTCCTGTGCAAAGGCGCTGCCCGCCTCGCTCGTCGGCGAGGCGTATCGGCAGCTACTGAGTACGACCAAGCCGCCGGCCAATGTCGCCGCGGGGTCTGCGGCCGAGCCCTACTCGACGATGGCCAGCAACACGTTGTACGAGCTGGACCTCCTTGTCGAGAACGGGCAGGCGGCGATCCAGTTCGGCGGCTGACTTCTGCGGTCAGGTCAACAGATATAGCCGGCGGAGTCGCACCGGCGACGGCCTGGTGCGAGGCGTGCAGGCACACCGCACCTGACGGCGCCGTTACGCCGCTGCCGCGGCAAAGCGCTTGAACTCAAGCGCCTGGTCGAAGGTGAATCCTGCTTCAAGAGCGCGCTTGACTGGACAGGTCGCGGCGACCCGCTCCAGACGGGCGATCTGGTCGGCGGTGAGTCCGTCCGGCAGGTGGATGACGGTCGTCACGGAGCGCGGGGTCGCCTCGGAGTCGTAGGTCACATCCACGCGGAGATCGGCGAGCGGCCAGCCGCGCGAGCGGGCGTACAGGGTGATCATGCTTGAGACGCACGACGCGAGCATGGCCGGCAATAGCTCGTGGGGTGCGGGCGCGGTGTCGCCGCCGCCGAGCCGCTCGGGTTCGTCGGTCATGATCGTATGGCGACCGTTGACGTCGATCTCGTGACGGAGTGTTCCGTTGACGGAACGCGCGGTTGCGGTCAGGGCCATCGCAATCCCCCTAGGTCGGTTGGAGGATGGATTCGAGATCCTGGAGCTGCCGGCGCACGCCGCCGCAGACCTGGTCGCAGAGCTCGAAGACGGATGGGTCACTGATCGAATAGCGGGCGTAGTTGCCGTCCTTCGTACGGCTGACCATACCTGCCGCGTGAAGGATGCCGAGGTGTTTCGAGACGTTCTGCTGGGTGGCTCCGAGCGCATGCTGGAGCTCCCCGACGGTGGCGTCCCCGTCTCGGAGTTGATCGAGCACCCTGATCCGCATCGGCTCACCGAGCACGCGGAAGCGCTGGGCGACGAGTTCGATCAGCGGTTCAGGCAGCGGATGGGTCGTCTCGGTGGGACTCATAGCTTCAGCATAGCACAAGCACAAAGTTGTGTAGTTGCACAGCAGCCACGAACCTGCTAGCGTGCACTACAACATTTTACAGTTGTACAGACGTCAGACGATGGACACGGGGAGGGCGACGACACACCGATGCCCCGCCGGTCCGCAGCCTCCAGATCAGGAGAGACGCGCATGAGCACGGTTCACCAACTCACCACGGATACGTTCGCCACGGCTCTCGAAGAGCCGGGCATCATCGTGATCGATTTCTGGGCCGGCTGGTGCGGGCCCTGCCGGGCGATGGCGCCTCAGCTCGAGCGTGCCGCCGAGCTGCGACCGAACTACCGGTTCGCCAAGGTCGACGTCGACGCCGAATCGGCGCTCGTTTCGCGGTACGGGGTCCGATCGATCCCGACGCTGATGGTGATTCGAGGCGGGACGCCGATCGCCGCGCAGGCCGGAGTGGTCGGGGCGGATGATCTCATCGAGGCCCTCGACCGTGTCGCCGCGACCAGCACCGACACAGCTGTCGGCCAGGAGGCGGCGTGATGCTGAACAACGGTGAATGGCCGATCGAGCGGGTCCTATTCGCGCTTGCTGGCACGGTCACGCTCGTCTCGGTACCCCTGACGCTCGCCGTTTCGAACTGGTTCCTGCTGCTCACGGCCTTCGTCGGCTTCAACCAATGGTTGTACGTCACGGCAGGCGCGTGCCCCGCGTCCGTCATCCTGCGCCACGCCTGCCACCTGCGTTCGGCGATCTATGAAGACAGCGACAGCTCGCCCGCGATCGCGAAAGAGGTGAATGCGTGATGGCGGTTTCCGACCAGCAGCTCGCCGAGGTCAGCGGTTATGGCCAGGCCGAGGAGTATCCACATGCGGTGAACGTGGGCCCGATCGGCCGTCTGGGCCGATACACGGCGACCCACTTCCCACTCGTGATGGTCAGCTGGCTGATCGTCGCGGTCGGGCTTGGGTTCTTCGCCCCGAAGGTCGAGACCGCGCTCTCCGGGGCCGGGTGGGAGACGACGGGCTCGCAATCTGTACAGGCGCGCCAGTTGATCGACAAGAACTTCCAGGGTCTCTCGAGCTACGCGCTCATGACGGTGGTCTACTCGCCGACGCAGACGGTCAACACTCCGGCGTTCAAGACCGCGATTGCGAACGTTGAGCGCACCCTGCGTGCCGACAGCGCCGTGCGCAGCGTCGTCGCTCCGACGGCCGGGGTATCGATCTCACGGGACGGTCATACGGCGATCGTGCAGGCCGGCGCGGCGAGGACGTCCAACGGCATGGTCAGAGCCGCGGACGACATCAAGACCAAGCTGGCGAACTTGTCGACGGCTGGCCTGCTCGTCCGGTTGACGGGCGCGTCAGGCATGTGGTCTGACTTCAATGCCGCAAATCGCTCGGCGATGCTGAAGTCCGAGGTGATCTCCTGGCCGGTCACCCTCGGCATCCTGCTGCTGGCCTTCGGGTCGCTCGTTGCCGCAGGACTGCCGCTGATGCTGACGATGATTGGTCTGATGTCGGCGGCCGGCCTGCTGTACCTCGGCACGCTGATCAGCCCGATCTCGATCTGGGCGATGAACTTCGCGCTGATGTTCGCTCTGGCGCTCGGGATCGACTACGCGCTGTTTGTCGTACACCGCTTCCGTGGCGCTCTCTTCGGTAATCGGCTGGACCCCGTTGAAGCGACGGCGGTAACGATGGACACTGCCGGAAAGGCTGTCCTCTTCAGCGGTGTGACGGTGCTGATCTCGCTGAGCGCGGTGATGTTCGTCCCCAGTCCGGCCTTCCGGTCGATGAGCCTCGGGATCATGTTCGCCGTCATCTTCGTCCTGGCCGCGACGCTGACTTTGCTCCCGGCTGTGCTGGCCAAGCTCGGTCGGCGAGTCGACAAGCTCGCGCTGCCCTGGGCCCACTCCGGCGAGCACCGCTCTGCGCGGTTTGAGAGGTGGGGCGAGCGGCTATGGCGCCAGCCGGTACGCTGGGGTGCGGTCGCGCTCCTCATCCTCGTCGGGCTGGCGATCCCGGTCACGCAGCTGAAGACGGCAATGCCGTCGATCAAGGTCGTCCCGACCAGCGACTCCTCGCGGGTCGGCTACTACCAGGTCCAGCGTGCCTTCGGCCCCGGCGCGACCGGGCCGCTGCAGATCGTCACTCCGGCCGCCGAGGCGACGACGGCGGCACAGGTCGCTCAGCGTGATCCCGGGATCGCCGCGCTGATGCCTACTCAGACGAGCAACGGCTACGCGCTGTTGACGGCGATCCCGAAGCAGGACCCGTCGAACCCCGCTCTCGGCACCACGATCGACCGGTTGCGTGCCGCGCTGCCGGCCGGGTCGCTGATCGGCGGCGCGGTGGCCGAGAACCACGATCTCCAGAACGCGCTGGCGGCGAAGACGCCACTGGTCATCGGCGTGGTGATGGGGCTCGGGTTCCTGTTGCTGCTGATCGCGCTCCAGGCGCCGCTCATCGCCGCCGTGGGAGTGCTGACGAACCTGTTGGCCACCGGCGCGGCCTTTGGCGTGGCCAAGTGGATCTTCCAGGACGGCACCGCCCACTCGCTGCTCGGGTTCCAGCCCCAGGGGTTCCTCGACGCGTGGGGACCGGTGTTCTTCTTCGCGATGATCTTCGCGATCTCGATGGACTACACGGTGTTCCTGCTCTCCGCCGCCAAGGAGCACTGGGACCACACCCACGACCCCCGCGCGGCGATGGTCGGTGGCGTCGCGCATTCGGGACGAGTGATCTTCGCTGCGGCTGGGGTGATGGTTGCGGTCTTCTTCACCTTTGCGCTCTCCGGACCGCTGCCTCCGAAGGAGATGGGCGTCATCCTCGGGGTCGCCGTGCTCCTCGACGCGGCATTGATCCGGCTGCTGCTGCTCCCGGTGCTGCTGCGCTTGATGGGCCGCTCGGCCTGGTATCTGCCGAAATGGCTGCGCCGCGCCCTTCCCGACGTCACCTTCGGACACGCATGAGCACAGGAGGAACCCCATGTTGAGCAACCTCGAGCTCTGGCAGACCGAGTGGTGCCCCGCATCCCGTCGCGTCCGCCAGCGGCTCGCCGAGCTTGGACTGACCTACCTCGCCCGGCCGGTGCCGGTGGCGCCCGAGCAGCGGGCCGAGCTTGAGCGCGCGACCGGGTGCCGGTCGATCCCGGTGCTCGTCGCCAGCGAGGAGATCGTCGACGGCGAGCAGGCCATCCTTGACTACCTCGATAACCACTACACCGAGCCGCCCGACGCGGTTAACCAACGCGCGAAGGCCGCCAAGGCGAAGCGAAAGGAACTGGAGAAAGCATGTCCCGAGTTGATGTCAGCTACACCCTAAGCACCACGACCATCCACCCGTTCGAGGCCGCGGTGGCGCGCGTACGGGAGGGGCTCGCTGGCGAGGGCTTCGGAGTTCTGTGCGAGATCGACGTGCAGGCGACGCTCAGGAACAAGCTCGGCGTGGACCGCGAGCCGTACCTGATCCTGGGCGCCTGCAATCCGCAGCTCGCACGCGGCGCGCTGGAGGCTGAGTCGGAGCTCGGCGTGCTCCTGCCGTGCAACGTCGTCGTCTACCGCCAGGACGGTGAGACCCACATCTCAGCGGTCAACGCTGAGCAGATGCTCGCGCTGGTCGGCAACGATGACCTGTCCGACACCGCAGCGGAGGTGCGCCGCCGGCTCGCCTCGGTGGTCGAGAAGGCGGCCGCCGCTTGAGCACGACGGGGGGTGGCCGCGTGGGATCGCCCCTACGTGGAGAGCCATGCCGCCCGACCCCCCGCCACGCCGGAAACGTACTGTCAGTAATCAGTATTGACCACTCTACAACTATGTAGCTGTCAACTTGTAACGTGTATCATATGACCTATTCCTTTCGCCCAGCTCGCCACTACCCGCTGCCGCGGTCATCGCTGTGACCCGGGTCGTCGTCCTCGGGGCCGGGATCGCCGGCCACACCGCCGCCGCCTTCGCGCGCAACTGGCTCGGCCGGGGAGACACCGTCACCGTCATCTCGCCCCGCCCGGATTACAACTGGGTGCCGTCCAACATCTGGGTCGGCGTGGGGTTGATGAAGCCCTCCAAGGTCACCTTCCCGCTCGCCCCCATCTACGAGCGAGCCGGGATCGAGTTCGTCCAGGCCAGCGCGCGGGAGCTCCACCCGGGGGGCAGTGAGGATGACTCGACCGCGTACGTAACCGCCGAGTTCGCCTACGGACGGCGGGTCGACGTCCAGTACGACTTCCTCATCAACGCGACTGGTCCGGCACTGCGGTTCGACAAGACTCCGGGACTCGGACCCGACGGCGGTCACAGCCTCTCCGTCTGCCTCCCCGATCACGCCGCGCAGACCGCCGCTCGACTCGACGAGGAGGTCGAGCGGATGCGCCGCGGAGAGCGACGCAAGTTCCTCATCGGCGTCGGGCACGGCACGTGCACCTGCGAAGGTGCCGGGTTTGAATACGTCGTCAATCTCGAGTTCGAGCTGCGCAACCGTGGGGTGCGCGACAAGGCGGACATCACCTGGATCACCAACGAATACGAGCTCGGCGACTTCGGGATGGGCGGCATGCACCTCAAACGAGCCGGCTACATCACCCCGAGCAGCGTCTTCAACGCCTCGCTGTTCGCCGAGCGCGGGATCGACTGGATCACCCGCGCGCACATCCACCAGGTCGAGGCCGAGCGCGTGCTCTACGAGACGCTTGACGGCGCGCACAGGGAGCAGGAGTTCGACTTCGCGATGCTCCTGCCACCGTTCTCGGGTGTCGGCCTCACGGCCTTCGACCGCGCCGGCGCAGACATCACCGAGCGCATGTTCATGCCCAACGCGTTCATGCGCGTCGACGCGGACTACACGGCGAGGTCGCATGAGCAATGGAAGGCATCGGACTGGCCGCGCACGTACCAGTCGCCGGTCTACGGCAACGTCTTCGCCGCGGGGATCGCCTTCGCTCCGCCGCACGCGATCTCGATCCCGCGCAAGAGCCCGAACGGCACGGCGATCGCCCCGGCTCCGCCGCGCACGGGCATGCCGTCGGCGATGATCGCAAAGGCGGTGGCCCGCAGCATCGTCGACATGGCCGGGGGTGCCCGCGAACCAACCCACTCAGCCTCAATGGCCGAGATGGGAGCCGCGTGTGTGGCCTCCGCCGGAGCCAATCCGCTCACCGGCACTGCCGCCTCGATGACCGTGTACCCGATCGTCCCCGACTACGAGCGCTTCCCCCCGTACGGGCGTGACATCAAGCGCACGTTCGGCGAGATCGGGCTGGCCGGCCACTGGACCAAGATCCTCTTGCACCACATGTTCCTGCACAAGGCCCGCCTGCGCCCCGGCTGGCGGCTCATCCCGGAATAATCATGGACACCGACAAGACCGAATACGTCACCAATCCGACCCGTCCGACGCTGTTCATGCGGACGTTCCTGCCCTACCAGATGTGGCGCTTTGCGGTGATCAATCTGAAGATGATCGAGATCATCCGTCGCAGCCACAAGACGGAGACCACGCACCGCGGGCGATGAGTGCCGCACCTGCGTTCACACCGCCCACGGTCTGGGACCGAGTCATGTGCGCGGTTGACGGGAGTCCGGAGAGCCGCGCCGCGGCGGTGACCGCTGCCGGCTTGATGCCACCTGCCGCGAAGCTCACCATGTGCACGGTTCGTGATCCGCAGGCCGGGGAGGATTCCACCGCACGCGAGGAGGCGGTCGAGCAGGCGCAGTCGGCCGTTCAAGCCCTGCACGACGTCGAGCTGCACCTCCGCGAGGGGCGGCCGATCGAACGCATCCTCGACGAGTTGCACACCGAACGGGCGACGCTGCTCACCCTCGGCGCCAGCGGCCGCAGCAGGTCCGGCGGGATGCTGCTCGGCACGGTCACCAGCACGTTGCTGCACGACGCACGGGCCTCGATCCTGGTCGCGCATGCCGAGCCGGACGACAGCGGTGTAATCGTCGTGGGATTTGACGGCTCGGGCGGCGCTCGGCGCGCGCTCGCCGCCGCACAGGAGCTGAGCGACCGACTGTCGCTCGGCCTGCGGGTGATCGTCGCGGCCGGAGATTCGGACGCCGTCGGCGCGCTCCGCGAAGATTTGGCCCCCGATCTCGAGGTCACCGAGGATCCGCGCGACGCGGTCCAGGCGCTGACCGATGCCTCCCGCGCGGCCCGGCTGCTCGCGCTCGGGAGCCGACACCTCCAGGGTGTGCTCACGCGTTTGAGCGTCAGCGAGCAGACCGCCCACCTCGCCCAGTGCCCTGTCCTCGTCTTGCGGTGAGCGGGCTAGCGTGGCGTCAGCAGCAGGGCAGGTTCCGGCGATGTCGCCCAAGAAGGTGTGGAAGCTCGCGTCCCCGGGGGAGGCGCGCTTGCTCGATGACCAGCACGCTCTTCACGCTCCCTCACGCGCCGGCGTCATGGCGACTCCTTCGAGCTGTAATCGGAGGATTCCGACAGCACCCCGTAGGTATGCCACCGCTCGATCTCGACGAGCCCACTGACGCACGGTTCTGGTTCCGGCCACGGTTCGCCCATGTAGCGCAGTGAGAGGCGGTCCATGACCTCAGCCGCTGGGTCATCCCACGTCTCGATCACGGGGCCCGATATCGAGACGTGCTGATAGGGATCTTCGCCGAGAATGGTCATCGCCACATGCGGAGTGCGGCGAATGTTCGGCAGCCGCCGCGCGGTGGCGAACATCGTGATCAGCGCTCGGCCGTCCTGCAGTTCGTACCAGCACGCGGTGCTCGCCGGGGTGCCATCGTGCCTGACCGTCGCGAGCACTGCGACTCGGGGCTGCTCGAGGAATTGCCTGACCTCTTCTGGGAGCGCGGGGGCTTGCTCGGTCATCGTCCGCCACCCGGGTGGCCGGACGTCGGCAGAGCGTCAGCAGGTGTTACGAGGCGGGGGATCATTGGGCACGCTCCTCAGGTCGGTGAATTCGGCGGCGACGTCTTTGAATGGGTGTAGATCGGCGAAGTTCGACACACGCCTGAGCGGATGCGACTCCGCATAGAGCCCCGCCGTGTAGTCCAGGTAGGCATGGCCGTCACGGTCCAGGCGCGCGAAGTCTCTCCGACGTAGCTCGTCGAGCGCGTCCGTCTCCGCGTACTCCGGGTGGGCACGACCAAACGCCGGCTGGCCGAGATCGCCGGCTCGGGGAGCGGTCGTCATCCTGGCGCCCCCCCACGCGAGCCGCGACGGGCCCGGACGAGCGCGTCGAGAGCGACGCGCTCCCCATCGGGCGTGTCGACGGGTCGCCGGACGGTCTCCGCCCGTTCGATCTCCAGGCCCATCCCGTCGAGGTCATCGACGACATCGTTTGCGGTGTAAAGGACTGCGGGGTCCTGTGGCCCTCCGTGGCCGTGCTCGAGGTTGCTGCTGTCGTGGGCGACGAGCAGGAACCGGCCACCGGGTGCGACCGCCTCGGCGACGCTGCGCACGACGGCTCGCCGTTGGTCCGGCGGCACCTGGAGATAGAACACAAGCACCAGGTCAAACGCCCGTGGCTCGGGTGTGTAGTCGAGAAGATCCGCGGCGATCCACTGCGCCTCTACGCCCCGCGCTCTCGCGAGTTCTCGAGCCTTCTTCAGCCCGGCCTCCGAGAAGTCGACGCCCGTCGCCTGCCAGCCCCGCTCGGCCAGCCAGACCGCGTTGCGGCCCTCACCGCAGGCTACGTCGAGTGCCAGCCCTGCCGGCAGCGCCGCCGTTTCCTGGACGAGGAACCGGTTAGCCGCGCCCGTCCAGACGAGCTCCCGGCCAGCGTAGCGGCGGTTCCACGCCTCGCTGTCCATCGCGCTCGACATGGCTAGTGCGCCAGCAGCGGTGTACGGATCTGAACGCTCGTCTGCACCGGGACATCGAGCGAGACCGTGACGAGGCAACTGTCCCCGAGATCATGCAGTTGACCAACTCGAACCAATTTTTCGGGTACGGGGGATGTACTTTCCATTTTACACATCGTACAAGCACACAGCTAAATAGTTGTAGCATAGTTCATACTGGTGTTCATGTCTCGCCGGTCGTTTCCCGCGCCTCCTATTCCGCGAATCCCGCGAGGTTTCTGCACCCAGGCTGCACCGGGCACGAACACTCCCCGGCGGCTGCGCGCGCTGTGAGGCGCTTGAGGGAATGCGATGCGGTTGCAGGCGCGGGCCGACAGGGTTACGTTGGTGTGCATGGCACGGACGCTCATTCTCGGAGGCGGCTTCGGCGGGATCACGGTCGCGACTGAACTGCGGCGGCGGTTGGGCGATGAGCATGAGGTCGTCCTTGTGGAACGCAGCGAGCCGTTCTCGATGGGATTGCGCAAGCTGTGGGAGATGGTCGGCGAAGGCACCGTTGCCGAGGGCTCGCGATCTCGGCGGCTGCTGGAGCGTCACGGCATCGAGGTCAGGCTTGAGGAGGTGGGTGCGATCGACCCAACGGACTTCGACGCCGATTCCCTCGTCGTTGCGCTCGGTGTCGAGGCGCGGCCGGACCTCGTTCCCGGGCTCGAGGAGCATGGCCACGACGTATGGCGCAAGGAGAGCCTGCCTGCCCTGACCCGGGCATTGGGCGAGTTCGAGGGCGGTCGCTTGGTCGTCGCGATCACGGGAGGCCCGTACCCGTGTCCTCCCGCTCCGTTCGAGTGTGTGATGCTGCTCGACGAGTGGCTCCGGGAGCGCGGGGTTCGGGAAGCGACCGATCTGGCCGTCATCACGTTTCAGCCGATCCTGCTGCCGAACGCGGGAAGGCAGGGCTCTAACTGGCTGGCGGATCGCCTTGATGGCGTGGACGTCGAGCACGCGGCTGGGCGCACGGTCGAGCGTGTCGAGGCCGGTCGTCTCGTGCACCCGGACGGCGAGACGCCATTTGACCTGCTGATCGGTGTGCCACCGCACCGCCCGCCGGCTGTCGTCGGCCGCAGCCCGCTGGGCGGCGACGGTGGCTGGGTCACGGTCGACCCCTACACGCTGGCGACCCCGTACGAGCACGTCTATGCGATCGGAGACCTGACGAAGATCACGCTGGCCAATGGTCTTCCACTGCCGAAAGCCGGGTTGATGGCTGAGCTCCAGGGTCAGGTGGTGGCCGCCGAGATCGCGGGGGAGATGGCGCGGTTCGACGGCCACGGCTACTGCTACCTCGAGATGGGCCGGGAGCGGGCGTCGCTCATCGACGGAGAGTTCTTCGCCGACCCCGAGCCCACCGTGCACGTTAGCGAGCCCTCCCGTGAGACGGCGCAGTCGAAGCGCCGCTTCGAGTCCGAGCGCCTCGAGCGCTGGTTCGGCGTCAGCTAGCTGCCGACAACGGCCGCGGGCCCGCGCCGTCGTGATGACGGTGCCGCTACGGTTCGACAAGGCCACGGCGGATCGCGTATCGCGTGAGCTCCACGCGATCGTGCATGCCGAGCTTCTCCAAGATGTTCGCCCGGTGACGCTCCACGGTCTTCTCGCCGATCACGAGCGCATCGGCGATCTGTCTGCTGTCAGACTCGGAAATTCTCAGGGTCTTTGCGATCTCAGCCGCTGCGATTCCCGCGCGCGACATCCCGAATATCGCCTGCTCCTCCCCGTCAAGCCGGCGACGCAACATCTCGGCCACCTGCCAGCGCACCATCGGGAACAACGACTGGCCGCACGCGACACCGCGAACCGCATCGCACAAGTCCGATCCGAGACCACCCTTGCCGAGCACCCCATCGGCCTCGGCCACCACCGCCGCGGCGGCGAGCAGACCGTCGCTGTAGGCCGAGTAGATCACAACTCTTGGCGGGCACGGCAGGCGCTTGAGCTTGCGGCTCACCCATAGGCCGCTCCGCCCACGTAGTTGGTAATCCACGATCGCGACTTCGGGCGTCTCGCGCTCGGCGACAGACATCGACAGCTCCGCCGTGGGCACCGCAGCGACAACCCGGAAGTCGTCGTGGTCATCCAGCAGTTCGCTCAACCCCCGGCGCACCGCCGCATGATCATCGACCACGAGCAGCCGCAGCTGCCCGGGATTGGTGCGGTGACCGGCTGTGTCCACGATGTCGGCGGCGGCATCTTCCGCGACGGCAACCATCAATCCTCCACGTCGAGAGTTCGACAGAAGCCTGCCGACTCGGAGCCAGACCAGGAATGGGTACGAGCCCCCATCTTCGTGAGCTGGAGGAGGCCGCCGAGTCCGGCGATGGGAGGCGCGTCGCGCTCACGCCGGAGCCGGATGAGATGGGGGGTAGACCCCATTGGTCTTCCCTCGGCGCCTCTTAGTGTGCCTGTGACGCTCAGGCGCCGGGATCGGGCGTCCGGGGGGCTCTGGGCCGCGCGCCACCCTGCAGGCGCGCGGCCCTCGAGAATCCCGTGCTGCTCGGGGGCTGTTGCGACGCACGGGCCGATCAGCCCCTTGGCCGACCGTCCAGCTCGACGCGCCCAAAAGTCAAGACGTCGGAGCTTGATGCCGACGCCTGTCATGTCCCGACCGGGGCGAGGGCATTGCGTCGCACGTGTTAGCTCCTGCAATCATTGCAACTCGAGCCGGAATCCCGAGGCCGCGCCGGCTGAGGCGCTCGTCATCGACCGACGCTCGGGGACGGACGTTCGTCGCCTTCCTCGTGGCCTTCGTCGGAACGATGTTTCTCGCCTCGGCGGCGCAGGCCGACGATCTGCTCCTGCTGAACGGCGACAGCGTGACCCTGTCGGGCACCCACCAGTACGGCATCGTCTACGTCGACGGTGCGCTGCGCCTCGCAGGCGACACCTCGATCAGCGCCGCCTCGATCTACTTCGGGCCTCACACGTACCTGGCGACGTGCTTTGTCGCCGGCACGGGCGATAACGGCTGCACGGCGGGGCGCTCACTCGCTCTGCGCGCGAGCGGTCCGCTCACCATCGCGCGGGGGATCGACCTGACCGCAGGCGCGGGCGCCGTGCAACCCGCCGGCAACCTGTCGCTGTCCGGCGCCCCGGTCGCCGTCGGCGGGGACATCACCACGGCCGGCTCCGGCGGAGGCCGGTCGGGGCAGGTCTCGATCAGCTCCGGCGGATCCCTCGCCGTCGGCTCTATCAACGCCCCCGGGGCCACCGTCGGGCTCAGTGCCCTCGGCCCCATCGACGTCGCCGGCGACATCGACAGCGAAGGCACGAACGACGTCGCCGTCACCGATCCAGCGCGAGTCCAGTCGGCCGGCCCGGTGACCGTGAACGGGGGCGGAGACGTCCGGATCGCCGGCGACGTGAATGCCTACGGCCGAGACGCGCCCTCCGCCGGCGCCCTGGGCGGCGGGAACGCCGCGACAGTGTCGGTCAGCGGTGCGGATATCCGCACGGGAGCGATCAACGCGACGGGCGGGTCGAGCGCGGCGTCGGTCGCGGGGAACTCGGCTCCGATCACCATCGGCGGGCGTGGCACGGTGGGCGTACTCGGTCGCCTCGACGCCGGCGGCCAGGACGGCGCGGTCGGCGCCGCAACGCCAGGCGCCCGCATCGCCGTGCTCGCCGGCGGACCACTCACGACCGGCCAAGTCTATTCCGACGGTGGGCAGAGTCCGGCCGGCGGGTCGCCCGGCGGTCAGATCAACCTCGCCGGGGCAACGGTGACCGCCAACACGCTGTCGGTGACTGGAGGCGGCGCACCGGCCTCGACACCGGCGGGTCCCGGAGGCTCGATCGCCGTCACCGGCCAGGGCGGCGCCTCGCTTGGGTCACTGCTGGCCTATGGCGGGAATGCCTATAGCGGCGGCACCTCCGGACGCGGTGGCTCGATCGACGTCACCAGCCCAGGGGGCTCGATCGCCGTCGCCAGCGCGCAGACCGGAGGTGGCTACACGAGCGCCGGTCCGGGGTCGGCCGGCGGCCCGATCACCCTCGCGGCCCTGGGCAACCTCACGGTCGGCGGGACGCTGGACGCCAGCGGCTCGGACGCGGGCGGAAGCATCGACCCCCCGCTCGCCGGTGGCGACGCCGGGAACGTCCTGCTGCGAGCCAGCATCGGCACACTCAACCTCGGCGGCAACGCCAACGTCACCGGAGGCACGGGGAGCAACGACCCGGTCAACGGGCACCTCGGCGGGACCGGTGGTCGCGGTGGCCGAATCGATGTCGTCGCGCACGCGATCGGCCCGATCGTGTCGCTGTCCTCGCGCGGTGGCGATGGCGGAGGCTACGGATACGACCAAGGACCCGGTGGCCCGGGCGGCGCGATCTTCGCCTGGACCGACGATACGTCGCTGTTCAACGCCCAGAAGGTTGTCGACAGCGGCGGGGGCGACGGCAACCCGACCGGCACCGCCGGGGCCAGGCAGCAGGAGTCCTCGCCGGGTGCGCTCACGATCCACTCCGCCACCGGCGTGCTGAGCTTCGCCTCTCGGAGCCCCGACGCTTGGTACTACCGCGTCCTCAGCAGCATCGGCGGCGCGAGTCCTGCGCCTGTGCTCCAGACCTCGAGAACCTCCGGGCTGGCACCGAGGGCGCCGATCTGCATGCCGGTCAGGTTCACCGTGGTCGCCATCAACGGGGCGATCGGATGGACCTCCGATCCGTCGACCGGGGTCGTCTACATTCGCCGGCCATCGACCAGTCAGGGCTGCTCGGACGCGCCGCGGATCACCACCGCGCGCACGATCCGACGCTCGCTGCGTCAGCTGCGGCGGGCGAGGTGGCTGGCGGTCGTCTCGGTGCGGGCCAACGGAATCGGCGCGCTCCAGGCGACGCTCGTCCGGCTCACCAAGTCCGGGAAGCGCAGGCCGAGGGCCTCGCGGTCGCTGGCGTCAGTGACCGACCTGCTCCTGCGCGCCGGCGCGCACACGGTTCGCCTTCGCGTGCCGCCGGTTGGTCGCATCCCGGGTCGCTACGTCCTGCGCCTCGTCACCACATCGCCTGACGGAAAGCGCCACGCAACCACCACGCTGGCACTGGAGATCGTCCGATGAGGTTGTTCCGAGCCGTCACCGCCACGCTTCTGGCGCTCGCCTGCGCCGCACCCGCCAGTGCCTGCGTCACCGTCGGCGTCTACGAGGACAGCCCGGCCAGCTCGCTTGCGGCACTGACGAAGGCCGCGGGCCGGGGCGTCTCGGCGATGTCCGTCTACCTCACCGCCGGAAAGCCGCTCGCCGGGTCACTGATCGACACCGCGAACCGAGATCGTGTGAGCCTTGTCGTCACCTGGGAGCCCGACGGTGGCCTCGACGGCGCCGGTCAGCCGCACTACCGCCTCAAGGGCGTCGCCAGCGGGCGCTACGACAGGTCGCTGCGTGCCCTCGTCGGCCAGCTTCGCAGGGTCCGACGGGGTGCGGTGCTGCGACCGATGCCGGAGATGAACACGCCGTGGTACGCGTGGTCGGGCGCCGTCAACGCAAACACGGGCCCGGAGTACGTGGCGGCCTGGCGGCGGGTCCGACGAGCCGTGCGGTCGGCACCGGGCGGCGGCAGGATCCGGCTGCTGTGGGCACCGTACGCCAGCAGCATCCCGGACACGAGCGCCAACGGACTCAGGGCCTACTTCCCGGGCGCGTCACAGGTCGACCTCGTCGGCGCAAGCGCGTACAACTTCGGCGGCGCCTCGCCGCTGGCCTGGAGTGAGCCCGGCGCGCTGTTCGCCTCCGCATACGCCACGATCGAGTCGCTGGCGGCCAAGCCGTTCTGGCTCGCGGAGACAGGCTCGACGGCCGCGGGAGGGGACAAGGCTGGTTGGATTCGGACGCTCGCCACGCTGCCCACAACCGCGATGCCGAAGCTGGCCGGGATCATCTGGTACGACGTCAAGGACCCGACCGGCGACTTCCGACTCCAGGGCAAGCCGGTTGCCGATGCGTTCCGGGCGCTGCTCAAGGAGAGCTGTCGATGAGTCGCCGGGCGAAGCGCAAGCCAAAACGCGCCGTGAAACACAAGAAGCGGCGCGCGCCATCGACTTGGCGCCATCACCGCCTGCACCGGCCACCGGCTCGGCGCGGGGGCGGCCCGGGCCCCGTCGGGACCACGCTCACCCCGGCGATGGTCGACCGCTTGTTCTGGCGGGCCGGCTTCGGGCCGAGCGCGCAGGACCGGGCGCGATGGACCGGCCGGACCGTCGCGGACGCGGTGACATGGCTGCTCTCGACCCCCGGCGGAGTCTCCGGCACGCCCGGCACGCGCAACGGCAGTCAGCTCGATCCCACCGGTGACGACACTGACCTCGTCCTGAGCTGGATCGATCGCATGGTCAGGGCGACCAACCCGCTTGTCGAGCGGCTCACGTTCTTCTGGCATCGCCACTGGGCCAACTCCCGTGCTCAGGTGTCGCCGCCGCAGCTGCTGATGACCCAGAACGACCTGTTCCGCCGGTATGCCGACCTCGGCTCCAATCCCTCGGCGTCGTTCCAGACGCTTGCCTACGAGGTCACTGTCGACCCGTCGATGCTGCGCTACCTCACCGGCGAGTACAACGTCCGCGGCGCCCCGAACGAGAACTACGCCCGCGAGCTGATGGAGCTGTTCACGCTCGGCGTGCTCGGCGCCAACGGGCAACCGAACTACAGCCAGACTGACGTCGAGCAGATGGCCAAGGCCCTGTCGGGCTGGCAGATCGACGACAGCAATCCCGACGCGGTTCACAGCTATTTCACCCAGTCGCGCTGGTATGACGGACCCAAGGTCGTGTTCGGGAAGTTCGGCAACTTCACGTATACCGATGCCGTGAACCTCGTTATCGGGCACAGGTCGCATCCGGCCTTCCTCGTCACCAAGCTGTGGAACGAGTTCATCGTCGGGCCACCGGACGCCGCGACGCTGCAGAGGCTCGTTGCCGCCTACGTGGGCGGCGGCTACAAGCTCAAGCCACTGCTCCAGCAGATCCTCATGCACCCGGCACTGTTCGCGTCCGTGGCTGAGCCGAACATGGTCAAGCCGCCGGTGGTCTATGTCGTCGGCGCGATGCGGGCGCTCGGTCAGGCGGTCACCGACACGACCGCGGCGGACTATCTCGACGGAATGGGCCAGACGCCCTACTTCCCACCCAATGTCTCGGGCTGGGAGGGAGGCCTGGCCTGGCTGAACACCAACACGGCGCTCGCGCGGTTCAGCTTCATCTCGCAGCTGCTCGGGAACGCGACGATCGACGATGTGCCCGGGGAGAGCGCCGATGCCGCATATGCGCGTGCGTATGCCGCCGCCGGCACACCGTGGCTGGCGCCGGGCACTGTCGGCGTGATCCGTGGCTTCGCCCTCTTCGCCCCTGCGGGCACCGTTAACGAGCGCAAGCAGCGCCAGCTTGCGCTGCGCGCGCTGATCCTTGCCGGCCCCGACGCCCAGGTGATGTGATGACCGACCGTCCCATTACGACCGAAATCACCGCGCTGCGCTGCGCAGACTGTGCCCGCTCCGACAGCCGCGTCACCGATCTCGCGCCGACGTCGGCCGTCCCGATCCCCGCCGAAGCCCTCGCGGGCTTCCCCAACGGCGTCCCGAGGCCTCGCCGCGGCGTCAGCCGGCGGTCGTTCCTGCGCGGGGGCGCGATCGGGATGGCCTCCGTCTACTCGATGACGCGGCTGAGCTGGGAGTCGATCTGGGACGCCGCCGCCGCCGACGCGGCCGTGCCGATGAACAAGAGCCTCGTCTGCATCTACCTCAACGGCGGCAACGACGGTCTCAACACGATCGTCCCGATCTCCTCAGCCCAGTACGCCGGGTACGTGAAGCTGCGGGGCAATATCGCCCGCGCGCTCGGCCCGTCGAGCGGCTCGAGCGTCGGCACGACGGTGATGCCGGGCACGGGCAGCACGCTAGCGTTCGCGAACCCGGGAGTGTCAGGCGCTGGGAACAACGCCGACACGAAGGGCTTCGACACGCTGTTCGGCGACGGCACGGGCGGTCCAGGCTCGGACCTCGCCATCTTCCCGGCCGCCGACTACACGCCGCCCAACCTCTCGCACTTCGAGAGCCGCGACTACTGGTTCGCCGGCGCGCTCGAGCAGCTCCAGACCGGCTGGCTCGGGCGCTGGCTCGACGCGTACGGCTCCCCGTCCAACCCGCTGCAGGCGATTTCGCTGGACTCGACTCTCTCCAAGCAGATCCGGACATCACGCGCGCCGGTGTGCGCGATCGAGGACCTGAGCGGGACCAGCTTCGAGATCGCCAACACCAGCGTCAACGCCAACGCCCAGGTCGCCCGCCTGGCCACCGTGCCCGCATCCGCCGGCAACGATGCGCTCGGCCGGTCGCGCTCGATCTACGGGGAGACCGTCGAGGTCTCCACCCAGCTCGCCGGGCTGAGTGCCGGCCAGGCCGCTTCGGGATACCCGCCAAACTCAGACCTCTCACGCAAGCTGCAGCTGGCGGCGACCCTGCTGAGCGCCGGGCTGGGCACGCGCGTCATCACGATCGACTGGGGCTCATTCGATACCCATGGCGAGCAGATCGGCTCGCAGGATCCGCAGCTGTCGGTCCTCTCGAGCGCGCTCGCCGCCTTCAAGGCCGACCTCACGACGCGCGGGATCGAGCAGAACGTCGCCACGATGGTGTTCTCTGAGTTCGGTCGGCGGATCGCCTCAAACGACTCCGCCGGGACCGACCACGGCGCCGGCGGACTGGTGCTCGTCAGCGGCTCGGGGGTGCGCGGCGGCCTGGCCGGCGAGCACCCGGGCGTACTCACCGACGACGGCGAGGGGAACCTCGTCCCCAGCACCGACTACCGCACCGTGTACCAGGCGCTGATCGCCGAGTGGCTCGGTGGCGATCCGGCGGCGATTCTCCCCGGCGGACCGTTCCCGGCGATCCAACGCTACGACGGCGGGGCGAGCCTGGTGAAGTGATCCGCCGAGCCTGGTGAAGTGACCCACCGAGCCGCAGCTGCCGCACTGGTTGTCGTGGCGACAATGTCCGCGACGCTGGCGCCGTCCGCCATCGGCCGCCGCCACCGGGTGCACCTTCCGCCGCCGGTGCTGCCCCGCCGGCTCACCGTCGACGAGAAGGAGTGGTCAGTGCAGCCGTCGGAGACGATCGTCGGCGCCGGCACCGTGACCTTCCGGGGTTACAACCGGGGCCAGGACCGCCACGACCTTGCGGTCATCGGTTCCGCGGGCTCCTTCGGCATGATCTCGCTTGCACCGGGCGCGTCGGGCACCGTCACCGCACATCTCCCTCCCGGTACCTACCACCTCATCTGCCCGCTGTATGCGGGCACGCCGCAGTCTCACGAGGCGCTCGGGATGCACGCCACGCTCACCGTGCGCTGACGCCGCTCCCGCGTAGCCATCCTCGTGTGAGAACTTCGGCGATGATGACCTGGTGAACGAGTCTCTCGCGACCGAGTTGCGGACCGAGGTCCCGCGGATCCCGGCTTCGGCTGGAGCGATGATCTTCGACGAGGCCGGGCGGCTGTTGATCCTCAAGCCGAGCTACAAGAAGGGCTGGACGATTCCCGGCGGCCAGATCGAGCCCACTGGGGAGACGCCGTGGGAGGCCTGCCAGCGAGAGACCTTCGAGGAGTGCGGAATCGAGGTCGTTCGCGGCCGGCTGGCCTGCGTCGACTTCCTCCGGCCCGGGGCGAATCGGGCCGGAGGGATGCGGTTCCTGTTCGACTGCGGGACCTTCGCCGCCGCGCAGCTCGGCGCGATCACGTTGCAGGACGGCGAGATCGAGGACCACCGCTTCGTCGAGCTGGTCGAGGCGCACGAGCTGCTGAGAGGGCCGGTGCGACGGCGCGTGGCGGCCGGAGCCGAGGCGCCGCACTGCGTGTATCTCGAGGATGGCCGTCCCGTTCCCGGGGTGGGAGAGCCAGCGAGCTGAGGGCCACAGCCCGCGCTCGACCCCGTCAAGCTCCGGCGCGTGTGGGTACAGGCGGAGCCCGAGCGAGGACTTCCGCGGACGGCGAAGACTCCGGTCCTGGCCGCCCCATAGAGTCGGCATGTGGACGCTGGGCTCGTACTCGCCGTTGCCCTCGCGGTCGCCTTTGCGACCACGAACGGGTTCCACGACGCGGCCAACTCGGTGGCGGCACTCGTGGCGACGCGTGCCGCCACGCCCCGCCAGGCGATCGTTCTCGCCTCGATCTTCAACCTGCTCGGGCCGCTGCTGCTGGGCGCTGCAGTCGCCAACACGATCGGCGGCATCGTGACCGTGACGCCCTCGGCCGCCAACCAGGTGATCGGCGCCGGGCTCGCGTCGGCCGTTACTTGGAACATCGCCACGCGTGCGCGCGGGCTGCCCTCGAGCTCCGGCCAGGCTCTGGTTGGCGGACTTGTTGGCGGAGCGCTCGTGGAGGGCGGGATCAACGCTGTCAATTGGGGTGGGTTGCAGAACGGACACCCGGTGGGCGTGTTCGGCACCCTGATCTCGCTGGCCGTCTCACCGCTGCTCGGCGCGCTCGGCGCGCTGGTGACCATCCGCGCCCTGAGGCGAGGCGCGCACCGGGCCACGCGGCGGTGGAGGTCGCCGACACGCGGCGGAGAGTGGGCGGTGGCCGCGGCGCTTGCCTTCAGTCACGGCGCTAATGACGCCCAGAAGTCGGTCGGTGTGATCGCGGCGCTGCTGCTCGCCGACGGTCAGATCAGCACGCTCGTCGCTCCGACCTGGGTCATCCTGGCCTGCGCGGTGGCGCTCACCGCAGGCACGGCGCTGGGCGGATGGCCGATCATTCGCACCGTGGGCCGTGGCATCTACCGCATCCAGCTCATCGAGGGCCTGGCGAGCACGACGGCATCAGCCGCGGTCATCTTCGGGGCCTCGGTGCTCGGGGCGCCAACGTCAACCTCCCAGGTCGTGGCGTCGTCGGTTGTGGGCGTGGGCGGGGGCCGCGGGCGCTGGCATCACGTTCACTGGCATGTTGTGCGGCAGATGGGCCTCGCCTGGCTGATCACGATGCCCGTTACCGGCGTGCTCGCCGTCGGCTTCTACGAGCTCTGGGGGTTGGTGGCGTGAGCCGGAGAGGCTGGTTCCTGCCAGAGACCCCCGACATGCTCGGCCTTCTCCGCGAGCAGGTCGCGGTGACGATCGAGGGAGTCGACGCGTTTGCGGCCTGGGCGGCCGGCGACGCGGCCGCCGGAGAGCAGGTGCGCGATGCCGAGCACCGTGGCGACGCCGCGAAGCGGACGCTGCTCAACGCGCTGCGCGCGGCGTTCGTGACCCCGCTGGAGCCCGAGGATCTGTTCGCGCTGTCCCGTGGCATCGACCGCATCCTCGATTACATGCGGGACATCGTCACCGAGGCGGAGGTGATGGCCAGTCCTCCCGACGCCGTGATCGCGCAGATGGCGCGGCTGCTCGGAGATGCCCTGCGCCACATCGATCGGGCTCTTGCCCACCTCGGCTCCGACGACGACGCGGCGACCGAGGCCGCAGACGAAGCGATCGGGACGGAGCGAGGGCTGGAGCGCGTGTACTACGAGGGCATGGGAGCGCTACTCACAGCCGAGAACAGGGGCGAGCGGATCGCTCGCCGCGAGCTCTATCGCCGCTGCGCCCGGGTCGGCGAAATGGTGATCGACGTCGCCGAGCGGGTCGTGTACGCGGTTGTCAAGCAGAGCTGACGCGCACGATCGATCGTGGGAGAGCGTCGTCTCGGCACCGACTGTTGCGCGAACTGGTCGGGATGCAGTGAGTGGCTCCGCCCGCTGTCACGCGCGGGCGATACCGGGGATGCGGAACATCGAGACGAGCTTCGCCGCCGCCATGATGTCGCCGGCCAGTCGCAGCTGACCGGTGAAGTAGGCCCGCATCGGGTCCGAGCTGCCGGCGGCGATCCGCAGAAATTCGGCCCCGTCGACGGTGATGACCAGCCGCGGCTCGCGCGTGCCCTCGCCCCGCACGACGTGGGCCTGGCCGTCCTTGATCTCGAGCTGGAAGACATCCTCGCCGCCGTCGGCCCGACCGGTGATGTGCCAGCGGATCGCGGCATCGGCGCCAGCCGCCATCCGGGAATCGAGCTGCCGGGGCATCTGCCAGAAGATGGCCTCGAGCACGACCCGCCGGACAGGGGAGCGCATCAACTGGTCGACGCGCTCGGGCGGGGCGCTGCGGATCATCCCGACGCCGCGCTCGGCGGCGAGCCCGGAGGCGTGGGTTACAGTCTCGCGTATCCGGCGTGCGCGATCGGCGTGCGAGGCCACGCTAGACGCTCCGCGAGACGCCGCCGTCGACCAACAGCGTCGTCCCGGTGATGTAGGACGCCGGCTCAGAGCACAGGAACGCGGCGGCGGCGGCGAACTCCTCGACCGTTCCAAGCCGCCGTGCCGGGATCTCGGCCATCCGCTCCGGTGAGTCGGCGCCGAGTTCGCGAGTGCGATCGGTGAGGATCAGGCCGGGCAGCAGCGAGTTGACGGTCACGCCGTCTGGGGCGACCTGCCGCGCGATCGTCTTCAGCGCCGCCAACAGGCCGGACCGATGCGCGGTCGAGAGCACCAGCACCGGACTGGGCTCCCGCACGACGCTCGAGGACAGCGACAGCACGCGCCCCCAGCCCCGCTCGCGCATGCCCGGCAGCGCGGTCTCGATCAACGAGACCTGGCCGAGCAGGAGGAGCTCGTAGGCCTCGCGCCACTGATCGAGGCCGAAGCTGAGCGCGTCCGGAGAGGCGGGAGGGCCGCCGCTGTTGGCAACGAGGATGTCGATTGGGCCGAGCTCAGCCTCCACGGTATGAACGAGCCTCGGTGCGGCATCGGCGTCACGCGCATCGTGGACGAAGGGACGCGCCCCGATGCTGGCCGCGGCGGCCTCGATCCGGTCCTGCGAGCGGGAGCTGATGGCCATCCGCGCTCCCTCGCGCGCGAGGCCGCCGGCCACCGCGAGGCCGAGCCCCTTCGAGGCGCCCGTTACCAGCGCGACACGTCCGTCAATCCCGAGGTCCACAACCCGGCCGATCCTAGCGGGGCCGATACCATCACCCCGTCCGGGGCGGTTAGCTCAGCTGGAAGAGCGCCTGCCTTACAAGCAGGAGGTCAGTGGTTCGAGCCCAGTCACCGCCCACTCATCGGAAAGCCCTGGTAGAGAGCAGGATCGTCGAGCACGCCCCGACCTTCCACAACCTGCGCCACTCCCACGGATCCGCGCTCATCGCCGCAGGCTGGGATCTCGAAGAAGTCTCCGCACGGCTCGGGCACGCCGACGTCGGCACCACACAGCGCGCATACATCCACGCCTACGACGTCGCCCGGCGAAGCGACCAGCGCCGAAACCGGCTCGCGCAGATGTACGCGACCGACGACGAGGCCGCCACGGGCGCAGGTCGTCCCGCTCGCGCCATAGCTTCCGGCGTCCCTATGTGCGATGACCACATTAGGCGGTGGAAGAGTCCTCTTGTGACGTTACTGCGGCTCAGTGACTCTTCCAGAAAGAGCTCTAAACCCCCCGCATACCAGGAAGAGTCAGAAGAGTCATCAATCTGGAACCAGACTCTTGCCAGATGGCCCCTTCTGTGCGGAAGCTACATACCCGCGCGCACGAGGCTGCGTTCGATGCGACGGTCTAGCGGCTGATCATGCGCGAAAGCGTTGACGAGTTGGTCGTATGTCAGCGTATGCTCAGCCCGTGACTCAGGCAGGCGCAGCAGGACACCGGTCAGGGAATTCGGGGCGACGCACTTTCCGCTGATCATTGATGTATGCCACGCCACCTGGCCGGCGTCGGTACCCGTCAGCGGAATCTCCAAGCCCTCACTCGCCCGGCCGCTCGCGGCCATATTGCCTTCCGGTCGCCATCGAGGGTTGCCCTACGGGACGAGCCGCACCTCGACTGAGGTCAGTCGTCGCATCGCCGTCGCCGCGCGATGACCGCCCTTCGCCAGAGGATGCCGCGGGAGGATGACGAGATCGAATCCATGCCGCCCGGCCCACAGCGCGAGTGGCACAGCCAGCTGCCGCCGGGAGGACATGGGCTCGGGATGGCCGAGGAGGAGCTTGAACGCCGCCCGCGGCGCGGCCGCACCGAGAATCGCGTGCGCCTCCCGCAACTCGCGCCTCGCCACATCCCGTTGCGCGCCGTTGTGTACCTCCACGCTCGGCCCGCAGCAGCGCCTGCATTCTCGGGCCGCGACCGTGACCACCGTCAGCTCGGCATCCGTGTCGGCGATCATCTCACCGGCTTCTCGAAGCGCCTTGACGCCATTGGGACTGCGCTCGAACAGCACCAGCACCTGACGCCCGCGGCCCACTTCAGTGTCCCCATCGGCGGTTAGGCCACTCGCTGCCGTTCGCATCACGAGCACCGATCCAGGACCGTCGCGCTTCCCGCTGCCAGCAGCGAATCGGTGATCCTTATCGCCCCCCGGAACCGAACAAAAATTGGGCGGAGCGCTTGTCGTCCCCACACGCTGAACATGCACCAGTGTAGACCCGGCGGATTCAGGCTGCTCGACGTCGACCGCGACACCCGAGAGTCGGTGCCAGCCGGCTCGCTCCCTCAGCTGTGGCGATCCGTCCCCCGAACAACGCGGGGAGCCACGCGGCCTTGAGACTGCTGTCACTCGATCGAGGCGGCAGCGTTTTCCGTAGTTCTCTGCACGGTCCGCGCATCTGATTCCGGATGGCGCATCGCCCCATCAGCGCGATCATGACCAGGGTGGCGAAATCCGGCTGACGATCGGGAGTGATCGATATGGCGACAGCTACAACTGATGACCGTGAGGACGTAGTTGGCACAACGCCGGAGGCTCTGCGTGAGCAGGCCCTAATGCGCTTGAAGAAACGTCGCGACTTCAAAGCCCATGCTTTCGTGTACGTGATCGTAAACGCCGTCGTGTGGAGCATCTGGACCGTGATCGGCCTGAGCTCACATAGCTGGTGGCCTTGGCCGGTCTTCGTCACGCTTGGCTGGGGGATTGGGCTCGTGATGAACGCCTGGGACGTCTACGTCCGCAAACCGATCACCGAGGACGAACTCCAGCGTGAGATGAAGCATCTTCAAGCCTACGATCGAGGTGGTGAGCACTGAGGGATGACGATCGTCTGGTTCATCGTCTGGCTGATCGCGAACAACGTCGGAGGCCATGAACCTTTGCTCTTCAACCCCGTCAACGCATGGACGGCAACCCTGATTCTCGCGATCGGGCTGGATTTGGGCGCCGCTCACGCTCGCGGGACGCAGAAGAGCCGCTAGGCAGCGACCCAGGGGCCGAGTGCTCCTCGGCCTTGCGTCACTGCTGCTCAGGGCTTACAAGCGGAAGCGCATCACGCTGGCCGTGATCGTGCTCAAGCCGGTCGCGCGAGACTGCTGCTAGTCGATCTTGGCAGCAGTGCATCCGATGCGGCTCTCGCTGCTCCGTTGCATGAGAAGCGAGAGCGCGGACCTTGCGATCAGGCAGCCACTGCGTAGATCGACCAGCGGTCGGGGATGCCTCTGAGCTCGTGTTCGCCGCGATGCGTGAAGGCGAGTTCGCTGCCGATGACGAGGTCTTTGACCGTGCGCGAGACGAGGATCTCGCCGGCCCCGGCAAGGCTCGTAATCCGTGCCGCGAGCGCGACGGCCAATCCGGCGACGTCGTCGCTGCTGCGTTCGACTTCGCCGGTATGGAGGCCGGCGCGCAGCTCCAGACCCAGGTCGTGGGCTTCCGCGCTGACCCGCTTCGCGCAGCGCACGCCGTGGGCCGGGCCGGTGAACAGCGCGAGGACGCCATCACCGGTGGTCCTAATCATCTGACCGTCATGCACGCCGACGATCGTCCGCGTGGCCGCGAAGTGACGGTTGAGGATATCCGTCCAAACACGGTCCCCGGTCTGCGCCGCACGCCGAGTGGAGCCGACCAGGTCGGTGAACAGCACGGTCGCCAGGACGCGATGGGTGACGGGCGCGGGCGCCGTTCCGGTCACGAACTCTTCGATCATGTCCGCGAGTGGGTCGGGATCGAGCAAGTAGATGAACAGGTCCGCGCCGGGAACGCCGCGGAACTGCGCATCGGGGATCAGGTCGGCGAACTCACGCACCGGGCCGGCTGGGATCACGGCGTCGACGGGATGAAGGACGAGCGTGGGCGCCTGTACAAACGGCAGGACGGAGGTGACGTCGCTTGCCAACGTCATGCGCATGAAGCGCTCGGCTTGGAGCGGCGTGACCGTGCTCTGCATCGAGCGCTCCAGTCGGTCCGCGCGCACCGGGTCGGCCGTGTAGCGAGGTGCCAGCAGTCCGGCGGAGGCGGCCAACTCGCCGTCGGCCGCCGCCTTTGTCGCGGCTGAGGCCAACTCGTGGTCATCCAGAATGAGGCTATGCGCCGACGGGCTCAGCGCGACCAGCGCGCGGACGCGATTCGGATGGGTCGCGGCCAGCACCGCAAGCGAACGCGCCCCATCCAAGCCGCTCAGCAGCACAGGGCGCTCCGCACCGACGGCATCCATGACGGCGAGCGCATCAGCGGCAAATGCCTCGAGTGTGAGGTCGTCGGTCGGGTCTGAGAGCCCATGGTCCCGCCGATCGAACCGGATCATGCGAGCAAAGCGACCGAGTCGCTCGAACAGACGCACGGCCTCCGGAAACTGCCACGCGGTCTCAAGATTGGCCTGAGAACCCCCGATGAACACGATGTCGTTCGGACCGCAACCATGGACCTGATAGGCGATCCGGAGATCGCCGCTGCGCGCATACTGGGTCTTCGGTCGGTCCACGAGTCAGACCCTACTCCGCTGCGACGCGCATCCGGATCGAGTGGATCACCCCCGAGACCGGCTAGGCTCACGCGCACTGAGGCGGGTTCCTCGCCCTCGGTTCCCTGGCCTCGGTAATCCTCGACGGTGCCACTCAAAGGAGGTACAGCATGAGTCTCGACAGGACACGAGCCGATTCGCACGAGACGCTCCGGGTCGGCGCGATGGGCGTCCGATTTCTCGTCGAGGCAGCGGACTCGAATGGCAGCGTGAGCGTCTTCGAGTGCTTCGTCCCAGCATGACAGCAGGATGCCGGCCCCCACAGCCACGATGCGTTCGAGGAGACGATCTACGGGCTCGAGGGTGTCACCTCGTGGACCGTTGACGGCCGTGCCGTTGAGATCGGTGTCGGCCACGCCTTCTGCGTCCCCCGGGGCGCCGTCCACGGATTCCAGAACGCCAGCGCTGAGGACGCGAAGTTCCTGGCGGTCGCCACCCCCGGGGTCATGAGCCCCGACTACTTCCGTGAGATCCATGAGGTGTTGGCGGCGAGTGGCGGCGGTCCTCCCGATCCAGCGAAGCTCCGCGAGGTCATGCGCCGGCACGGGCTCACGCCGGCGCCGCCGTCCTAGCCGGCGGCCAAGCCGGCCCACTCGCCATTCGGACGAACCCGATTGGTCTTGAGCCGCAGGGTGGCGACTGCTCCC
>CAVYQU010000018.1:0-74501 GCA_963770805.1 uncultured Solirubrobacterales bacterium
GGGCGACCCGCGGCCCCGGGCTTGCCCCCGGGTTAACGGGAGCGCAGGCGCGGGCAGCATTTCAAGCCTCTTGAGCAGCGGCGTCGGCAAGGGTCGGTAGCTGAACGCACCCAACCACAGGCGCGCCGCCGCGGTCATGATCGCCCCCGGCGACACGAGCGGACAAAAGTGTCGAGTTTCCGATGACTGTCGCTCGTCGGTCCTCGTCGTGACGTTTGCAAAGCTGCGCATCCTTCCTTAACGTTCAGCTGGCGCGAGGCGCAACGCGGGAGTGCGGCCTACGCGATCGGTGCAAATGCCTGCCTGGAGGTCACCCGTGCCAGCAGCGCTCGACCCTGCGTCACCCCAGAGTCGGCGGCTTATCGCGCTCGAGAAGGCTCAACGCGCTCGCCAAGCCCGCGCAGCGCTCAAGCGGCAAATCGCCCGTGGACAACGCGATGTCGGCGACATTCTGCGCAACCCGCCAGCCGAAGCCGAGACCATGACGGTCGGGCAACTTCTCCGCTGCCAGCGACGATGGGGCACCGTCCGAACGCTGAAGGCGCTCCGCCGCGCCGAAGTGTCCGAATACAAGGAGCTCCGGCGGCTCACCGAGCGGCAGATCGCCGTCCTCCTCGCCACGCTCCGCGCCCCAGGATGAGCCTGGCAAGCAGGACCGACACCGGTGTCTCGACGCGCGGGCTCACACGCCCGTTCGCTCGCGGCGGGCCGGGTCCAGGATCGCCATCGTCAGCGGCGCAGCGTTCTCACGCGCCTGCGCCTCGGTGATCGAGTCTGACGGGCGCCTACGACCCGATGCCACGCATGTCAACAGCGCGATCAGGACGATGATCAATCCGGCGACCAGCAGCTCCACCATTAGTCACATCTTCCTATAGCTATCAAGAGATCCTCATCGCCCGGCCGGTGATTGTCCCCACCCGAATACTTGGCGAAGCAGGCGTTCGCGCTGATCGCTCATGCCGATAGGCCACTCGAGTCGCGGTGTTGGCCAGCGAGCTGCGGGGTACGCGATCACGTTCCGTCCTGCCCCCTGAGGGTCCCCGGTCCGGCACCCGCGTGTTCGTCAACGTTTCACTCTCCTCACGAAAGTTCGATCAACTATTCGCCCGAGTCCCGGTAAACACGGCGTTTCGTGCTGGGCACCGGCGAGGCTACGTTTGCAGGTCACGACTCCGCATCGGCCTGGCTCTTGGCCCTCGGTGGCGGGAATTCGTGCGGCGTTTGGCGTTCAGCAGCGCTTGGTCGGCGCGCTGCAGCAGAGTGTCCGGCAACTCGCCCGGGCGGGAGGTCGCTGCTCCGAACGTCACGCTCACCGGCATCTGGGCGATCGCGTCCGCGGGGAAGCTGATCTGGGCCACCGCGGTCCTCATCCGCGTGGCGGCCTGGGCAGCCGCATGCTCCCCGCTGTCGGGCAGGAGAACGAGGAACTCATCGCCGCCGTAGCGAGCCGCGAGGTCGTACGCGCGTAACTGACCGCGCAGGCTCGCGCCGACCTCGCGCAGAACCCGATCGCCCTCAAGGTGCCCGAACGAATCGTTGATCCACTTGAGGTTGTCGATATCGAGCATCAGGCAAGAAACCGGCGAGCGGGTACGCTCCGCGCGGGCGATCTCCTCGCCCAATCGTGCGAGCCCGGCGCGACGGTTCAGACAGCCGGTCAGCTCGTCGGTCGCTGCTTCGTGGCGCGCGCCAAGCAGCCCGAGCACGAGTGCCGCGACATCGACAAGCGCAGCAGCGGCGGCGAACTCATCCGCTCCCAGGCCGTGCGGCCCGCGCGTCACCAAGACCACCGCGTCTTGCGCCGCGGGCGAGCGCAGCTCGAGCACAAGGCTCCGTCCGCGATGACTCTCCCCCGATCCAACCGCCGCGGTAAGTGCCCGCGCGTCGTGCGCCGCCGCGACCTCATCGCATGGAAGGAACCTCACGCTCTCGAGGTCAAGCGCAACACGCAACTCACCGACCAGCGCGGCACGGACGACATCTCCCTCGTCGCTCTCTGCGACCAACGCGACCAACCGCCGCACGCCCTCAACGGCACGTTCGTACACCCCGCTCCCCGCTCCCGGCTTCCATTCCTCTCGGCTTCGGTTGGGTTCCACGCAGAATAACGTCAGTTCTTGCCTGTTGCTTCTGATTGTTCGCAACCCCCACGCCCCCTCTCTCGAGCCGCCTCGTTGCGCGCAGGGCTACTGGCTGGCGAGTAAGCGCCCGCGCCGAACCTCCCTTCTCGAGCCACGCCTCGGCGCGCACCCTGGGCACCCGCCTGAGGAGCGGATCCGGCCATGAGCACGTCGGCTCCCATCCGTCCTATCAGGCCGCCAAGCACACCGATGTGGGCCGTCTCCTGCGCAGGCTCAGCACGCTCAGACCAGCTCAAGCGGCTCCGGCCGCACGATCGCTTCAACCGCGGGACCCGCTGTGTGTGGCGATCGCATCGGCGACGTTGCAGGCATGCGTCGGCGCGGTCGCCGGACGACAGCGCCGCCAGGAACGAGATCGCCGGCTGCTCGGGAGCCTGCACGGTCGGCGGACTCGCGTCCGCGCTCGACGCGGGTCTGGTTTGCTTGTGACCGCGAAGCGTGTGGGCAACTACTTACGCGCTATCAGCGGCGCTTCGGATGGGCCGAAGTAAACCGAAGCCGACAATAATCGGGTGCCCGGTTCAGGTACGACGACGACGACGACTGTTGCACTGTCCGACGGCCGGCGTCTGAGCGTGCAGCGTTGGGCCGGGGCTGGCGCACCGCTGGTGCTATTGCACGGCCTGCTGGACTGCGCTGCGGGTTGGAAGCACCTGGCAGAGGACATGCACCGTCCCTGCTACGCGATCGACTTACCCGGCTTTGGCGACTCCGATTGCCCGACCCGCAACCGCATCTCCGCCTACGCGCGCGACGTGCAGGCCGTCCTGGCGGTGCTCGGGGTTCACGAGTTCACGCTGGTCGGGCATTCGCTCGGTGGTGCTGTCGCCACCGCGCTGGCAGAACGACTGGGCGACGACGTCGCCGCGCTCGTCCTGATCGCCCCCACCGGTTTCGGGCGCATCCATCTTGCCGAGACCATCCAACTGCCCGGGGTGCGCGGCCTGATCCGCCACGGCCTACCGCTAGCCCTGCAGAACCCGGTGACCGCGATCGCGGCCTACATGGCGGTTGTCGGCAACGGGCACCGGCCAGATCCCGAACTCCTCGCACGGCTGCGCGACAACGCCCACCGCTGGGCGCCCGGGGCCGTGTGCGCCAACGAAGCTATCACCGCGTCAGGACTCTCCACCCGCGCGTTTTACCGCCGCCAGCTTGACTACGAGGGACCGGTACTGGCGCTGTGGGGCGAGCGCGACCGGCTCGTCCCACCCGCCCACCGCCACGGTCTCATGACCGCCTACCCACACGCGCAAATCAGCGTCTGGAAGAACATGGGCCACCATCCCCAACGCGAGCGCCCACGCCAGCTCGCACAGTTCATCCAAGCCGCCTGCAGCCAGAACCTGCCCAGCGCCCGCCACGCCGCACCGGCCCCTAACCCCCCGCGTACCGTAGCGGCGGTCCGGTTCACGCCACCGCCACTAACAGCCGGGGCGGGCGACTTGCCGGCGAGCGCGGCCGCCTAGCCGATCGTGGTCCGGGCCTCAACCAGGAGGTAGTCGCGCGTTGGGCTGGACAGCGTCAGGGTCGCCGGAGGGGCTTTCCATGCAACTGAGGAGCGCTTGACCGCGCCTTCCATCATGCCGCCCGCACATCGGACGGCCGCGAGCCTGTTGCGCATGATCGCTTTGCTCACTGCGCCGGCGCCCGGCGAGCGAGTGCTTCGATGCGGCCCGCGACCAGGCACTGGCGCGGTTGGGCGGGGATGGGCGCGGCGGCTCACGATCGCCTTCGCACCGCTTTGAGCGGCGAAGCCGACTTCCCTGCTGCTGCGAGAAGCAGGTCGCTTAGATCTGTCACTTGTCAGATCTGGTTCTGCCGTGAGGCGAGTGAGTCAGCGGCCGATGCGGTAGCGAACGTGCGTCGCACGCGGGGAGTGGATCACCTCGACCGGCTGTAGGCCGGGGTCTTGCACTCCGTCGAACAGGCGCTCGCCGGCGCCGAGCAGAACGGGAGCGACGTCGAGCATAAGCTCGTCGATCACGCCCGCCGCGAACGCCTGCCGCACGGTGGAGGCGCCACCGGCGATGTCGACGCCGAGGTCGCCGGCCGCCGCCTCCGCGCGCTCAAAGGCGACATCGAAGCCTTCGGTGATGAAGTGGAACGTCGTCCCGCCCTCCATCGCGATCGGGTCGTGCGGATAGTGGGTGAGAACGAACACAGGAGCGTGATAGGGCGGCTCGTCGCCCCACCACCCGCGCCAGTCCCCATCCCATGGGCCCCGAATCGGGCCAAACATGTTGCGGCCCATCACGTACGCTCCGCAGGGCTTCATGAGCTCGTCGCGCGCGCGGGTGTCGGCTTCATGGAGGGGCTCGTCCAGGTGCCAGTGGTGGAGCTCCAGGCCGCCGACGCCGAGCGGGTTGTCGCGGCTCTGATCGGGGCCGGCGACGAAGCCGTCGAGAGAGATGGTCATGTGGCATGTGGTTGGTGTCATGTGAACCAAGACCAGCGAATCGACGAGAAATCATCGGTGGGGGACGCCGTCGCGAAAGCTAGCGGTTGCCCGGGTCCACGGCCGACCTGGGCACCTCGCGGCGTCCTGGGCCACCAAGTCGGACCTCCCCCCGGTTTCCTCGCGCGACGAGTACCCGCACGGCCACCAGCCAGCGACCCGCTCCGCGCGGCGAGGAGAACCCCCGTGGCCCGCCGCGATCGCGACGCCGCGACGTATCCGGATGTGGCGAGATGCGAGACGGATGTCGTCTACGGTGCCGAGACCCGCATTCGTGTCGGCGCGCGTACGCGGAGCCCGCGCAGCCGTCGTGACTCACAGTGTCCGGTTCCGGCAGCATTACCGGGCCGTTCCGGCATGCGCGTCGTCATTGCTTTCGTTGACGAGCGACGGCCTCAGCGGCGTGTCATTGGTAGCGTCTGCCTGACTGTGAAGCCAGGCGGGTCCGATAGGGTCATCTCTCCGATGGGTGCCCTGAGTGAAAGCGTGGTCCTGAGCGACGGTCGTCGCGCCGCGTTCGAGGTGATCGGGGCCGGCCCGCCGCTGCTGTACTTCCAGGGTGGTCCGGGCTTCAGCGCGGCGCTGCTGCGGCATGATGCGGAGCTGCTGGCGGACCGCTATGCGGTTCATTTGATCGATCCGGCCGGCTCTGGTGGCTCGACGCCCCCCGCCGATCCGGCGCAGTACGACCACTTGGGTCACGCACGCTTCTACGACGAGGTGCGCGTCGCGCTCGGCGTCGGTCCCGCCGCGGTCATGGGCATCTCGTTCGGCGGGATCGTCGCGCTGACCTACGCTGCGCTGTATCCGGAAGCCACCACTCGTTGCGCGTGTGTGGCGTCGCGGGTGGTGGGCGAGGAGGTCGAAAGCGAGGAAGCGGGCGCAGAGATGCAGACATTCCTGGCCCGTCACTCGGGCCAACCGTGGTATCCAGAGGCTCTCGAGATCTGGGACGAATGGACCGACCGGGTACTCGCGGCCCAGGACTCCCGCGAAGTTGACGCGATGATGGCGGCGGTGTTGCCGTTGTACACGGCCGACCCCGACCGTCCAGGGGTGTAGTCGATGATTCAGGAGTGGCGCCGAGACATGAAGAGCGACCTGGTCGCCGTCAAGGTGTGGGAGTCAGGCCTGTGGCAGAAGATCGATCACGGCCGTTGCTCGCCAAGATCCGATGCCCGACGCTGATCCTCGTCGGCGCGCTCGACCTGATCTGCGGGCCAACTCAGGGACAGCTCATCGCAGACAACCTCCCCGGTGCGGAACTCGTCGTCGTGCCCGACTGCGGCCACTTCATTCCCGCAGAAGCACCGGAGGCGTTCCGCCACGCAATCGTCGACTTCATCGGGTAACCCGATCGCACGCGTGGACACGCGCGCTCGCCTTCAGCGGAAAGCATGCGCCGGCGCCGCCGTCCGCTGACTGCCCCTTCGCCCACAGGCATCTGCGTGCCAGCTGTCAGCGCCACGACTGCAACTCGGTCGAAGCAGCCACCGTTTCGGGTGGCCGCTCCAGGCGTGACGGGGCAGCCCGCCCAGCGCGCGCAACGTGGCTGGGTTTCGGGTGGCAACGGTTGTCAGACCGGACGATCGCTTCCACCCCGGCGCCGACTCCCAGCCCGCCATCACTTCGGCGACGATGTGATGGCCGAGTCAGGCCGTTCGCCGGCGGTTTCGGACCGGCGCCGCGAGTCCCGAGATTGGCGACAAGGAGGGTCCGGTGAGGCGTGAATCAGACACCTGCATCAGGCGGATCGCGGTACTCCACCCGCGCTGGCAACCGCGACTCGTGCCGCTCAGCGCTTGAAGGTGATCTTGGCGGTGATCGGCGTGAGTGTGTAGCCGTTGTAGGTGGGCGTGATGGTGAGGGTGGCGGGAATCTTGCCGAACTTCGAGAGCAGGCTTCTGCCCCTGGCGTTGATTTCGACCGCCACGGTGAGCTTCGTGTTCCCGGCTCTGAGGCTCCAGCCGAGGACCGCGAGCGTGACGAGCTTGCCCCTGCCCGAAGGGCTGTAGGAGAGACCGGTGATCGTGCGACCGTCCGCGCCGAGCTTCTCAAACGTCGTGGTCTTGGCGCTGCCCCTGCACACCTGCCCGGACGGCCCCTTGCAGCGTAGGTCGAACCGCAGCTTGTCGTGCTTGGTCGCGGGCGCGGCGGCGAGACTGGTCCTAGGCGAGTCAGGCCCGAAGGTGACCTTCGCCGCGCGGATGGTGCTGGTCAGCCCGCTGGCGGTGGCGGTGATCTTGACGTCGGCGGGCAGGTTCTTGAACTTGTTGCGCAGCATCTGCCCGGTCGAGTTCAGGCCAATCGAGATGTCCTTGCGCTGCCCGGTGGCGGTGCTAAGGCTGCCCTTGAGGATCGTCACCACCCGATAACGGCCGCTGCGTGGCCTTGCGACCAGCACGCCGGTGATCGTCTTCCCGTTGGCCGAGAGCTTCTCGATCGTCGTGGCGGTCGCCTGCCCCGAGCAGATCTGCCCGGCCGCTCCCCGGCAGGCGAAGGTGAACTTCAGCTTCGCGCCCAGCGTCCCCACCTTACCTGGGACGCTCGTGATCGGTGCGGGTGCGCTCGAAACGCTGGTCTTGGCCATCGAGGAGCCGCACGCCGAGGCGGCCGGGTCATTGGCCGTGTCCCCGCCGTAGCTCGCGTACCACCAGTAGTCACCGGCGCTGACCGGGGTGAAGCCAGCCGATGGGTGGTAGGTCGCGTTGCCGGAAACGGTCGTGCTGCCGACCGGGATCCCGCCCGAGCTGCACGAGCCCGGCGGCGAGGGCTGCGGACCGAAGACCTTGAGCGTGACGAGCCCGGTCGGTGCGGAACCCGAGGAGAGTGCGGCCGAAATCGACGAGGCGGCGATCGTAGTACCGACTATCCCCGATGCCGGCGTGGTCACCGAGAGCCTCGGGTTGGCGGTAACCACTGTCTCCGGCATCGATGCCCCGCAGGCCGAGGCGACCGGCTTGTCGGTGCTGTCACCGCTATAGGTGGCATACCACCAGTAGTCGCCCGCGCTTGCCGGGGTGAAGCCAACGGGTGGGTGGTAGGTCGCGTTGCCGGAAACCGTCGTGCTTCCGCCCGCGGTCCCGCCCGAGCTGCACGAGCCCGGCGGCGAGGGCTGCGGACCGAACACCTTGAAGGTGATCGTCCCAGTTGGCGCTGACCCCGATGAAAGGGTCGCCGATACAGAGGCCGCGGTGATCGCGCCCCCGACCGTACCGCTTGCTGGTGCCGAGACTGACACGCTCGGGCTCGCCACGCTTGCGGTAACTAGCAGACCCTGCCTGTGGCCCAGGCTGTCGGTGTAGTTTCCGACCGCGGTGCAGTCGCCCGCCGCGGCGCATGAAACCGAGCCGAGGAAGGCGGCGGGGTCTGCGCCGGCGTTTGCAGGCGAGCTTACCTGCACCCCGATTGCCCACGAGCCGGAGGATTCATTCAACAACAAACCCTGCCTGTGTCCGGAACTGTCGAGGTAGCTGCCGACCGTGGTGCAGTCGCCGGCCGCCGTACACGACACCGAAATCAGGGAGACGCCGGAGTTCGCGCCGGCATTGGCGGGCGGGGTCGCCTGCACACCGGTCGCCCACGACCCCGAGGATTCACTCAGCAGCAGACCCTGCGTGTGGGCCAAGCTGTCGGTGTATCTGCCGACCGCGGTGCAGTCGCCGGCCGCGGCGCACGACACCGAGCCGAGGCCGACGTCGGGGCCCCCGCCGGCGTTGGCGGGCAAGCTTGCCTCCATCCCGGTCGCCCACGAGCCCGAGGACTCGCCCACCAGCAGAGCCTGCATATTGAGGCCCGAGCTATCGAGGTAGCTGCCGACCGCAGTGCAGTTGCCGGCCGACGCGCACGACACCGAGCTGAGGTTGACAAGGCGGTTCGCGCTGGCGTTGCCGGGAGGTGACACCTGCAGCCCTGTCGCCCACGAGCCCGAGGACTCACTCAACAGCAAACCCTGCGTGTGGCCAGAGCTGTCGAGGTAGCTGCCGACGGCGGCGCAGTCGCCCGGCGATGCACACGACACCGAGCTGAGGCCCACACTCGGGTCTGCACCGGCGTTGGCGGGTAAGGTCGCCTCGATCCCGGTCGCCCACGACCCCGCGGACTCGCTCAACAGCAAACCCTGCTCGTCGCCCGCGCTGTCGGTGTATCTGCCGACCGCGGTGCAGTTGCCCGCCGAGGCGCACGACACGGCGGAGAGGAAGACGCCGGGATTCAAGTTGGCGTTGGCGGGCAGGCTCGCCTCAACCCCGGCCGCCCACGAGCCCGAAGACTCGCTCAACAGCAAACCCCGATCACCCGGACTGTCGAGATAGTCGCCGACCGCGGTGCAGTTACCGGCCGAGGCGCACGACACCGACAAGGGGGAGACGTTGAAGTTCAGGTTGGCATCCCCCGGTGGGCTCACCTCTACCCCGCTCGCCCACGACCCCGAAGACTCGCTCAACAGCAAACCCTGCGTGCCGCCAAATTTGTCGGTGTAGCTGCCGACCGCAGCGCAGTTCCCCGGCAGGGCACACGACACCGAGCTGAGTGAGACGGCGGGGCCCGCGCCGGCGTTGGCCGGAAGTATCGCCTGGATCCCCGTCTGGGTCGAAGACGCAAACACGCTTGGCGCCAGGACAGCCAACCACACCAACGCGCCCGTGAACACGAGCGCCGCCAACCGCGCGCACCGCCAGCCCACACAACCGCCACCCGTCACCATAACTCTGACAGCCATGCCACCTCCGAGCCCTGCATCCCGCAGAACTCGACCCAAGACATCAACCGCAGACCTCATATGCCGAACGTAGCTCCCGCCCCCGCTGCCTCCATCGGTGGCGCGCCCCGAGACGGCCTCCGTAATTCGCCGAACCGCGCACACATCCCGGCGGACCCGCACGGTGATGCCAACCACGCCCAGCGACCACCCGGAGATGCCTGTGGCCGACCCGTGCGGACCGCGGGCCATCGCACCCTTGTCGTCAATCGGAATCACCAAGCCGAGCGATCTCGCCGACCGCGACCTGCCAGCTCGTGCGCACAGCGAACGTCACCGCCGGCGCGCCGACCAAGCGCCCTGCTGACCACCGGCGTCATGACCAACCTCATCGCGCCAGCCGGTAGCGGGACACCCGCTTTCGTCACCCGGAAGGTCCGCCGATAACATCGTCCGCGCACCCGCTCCGCGCGGGTTGCGGGGAAGACGCGAGCCAGGATCTCGGCGCCAATCCCCGAACCCGGCGTCGGGCCGCGCTTGCCGCGCATACCAGGGAAGAGGGCCGCGTGCCCTGGTAAGCCGGCAAAGCATGGCGCGCAAGGAGGCCAATCCGGCGTCAGCGCCACCCCGCTGTTTGCGCGAATCAGAACCGCCGACGCGTCGGGCGCATGATCGCCTCGACGGACTTGCGTCCCGGGCAGAGCAGGGGCGTCCGCGTCGCCGCCGCGAACGCGTGTCAATGCTCCGCTGTGAGGTTGCACCGGGTATCCGCCGAGGCGTAACCTGCTCGCGTGGAGGGCGGAACTGCACTGGGGCGTCCTATCGTTGGGCGAGAGCGCGAGCTCGCTTCAGTGTCGGCGTTCCTCGATTCGCTGGAGCACGGCGCGACGGCTCTGGTGCTCGAGGGTGAGGCGGGAATCGGCAAGTCAACTCTCTGGTTCGAAGCCGTTCGCCTTGCCGACGCTCGTGGATACCGTGTGCTCCGCGCTCGGCCGGCGGAGAGCGAGACGAGACTCTCTTACGCCGCGCTGGCCGACCTGATCGGACCGGCGTTCGACGACGCGCGGGCGCAGCTGCCGGCCCCGCAGGAACTTGCGCTTGCGGCGACGTTGCTGCGTGTGACCAGCAGCCAGGCGGTGGATCCAAGGACGGCAGCGACGGCTGTCGTCGGAGTCCTCACGGAAGTGAGTCGCGTGCGACCTGTGGTGGTGGCAATCGACGACGTGCAGTGGGTCGACCTGGCCTCCCGGCGTGCGCTCGAGTTCGCGGCGCGGCGGTTGCCGGCCTCGCTTGGGCTGCTGGTGACGAAACGCAGCGATGGTGCGGCGGCTGCGCCGCTCGACCTCGACCGGGCGCTGCGGCCAGATTCGCTGCAGCGGGTCGTGGTGGAGTCGCTTTCGCTGGCTTCCCTACATCACATCTTGCGCGAGCAGCTCGGCAACCCACCGGCTCGCCCCGTGATCGCGAGAGTCGCCGAGGCGTCCGGAGGCAATCCGTTCTTCGCCATCGAGATCGCCCGAGCGTTGGCGAACCAGACCGGGGGATCGGGCGAGCACGGGCCGCTGCCGGTGCCGCGCAGCGTGCAGAAGCTCGCCTCCCAACGGATCGACGCTCTCTCCGGCACCGCGCGCGACGCAGTCCTGATCGCTGCGTCGCTGTCACGACCGACCGTCGACGCGATCGTCGCCGCGTTGCCAGGCGAAGGCGATGGCGTCGCCGCGGTGCTTGCCGCCGAGGACAGGGGCATCCTCGTCACCGAGCGAGGTCGCGTCCGGTTCACCCATCCGCTGCTCGCGTCCGCCGTGTATGGGTCTGTCTCAGACAGCCGTCGCCGGATGCTCCACCGCCGCTTGGCGGAAGTCGTGAATGACGCCGAGGAGCGCGCGCGCCACCTCGCAGAGAGCCTCATCGAGCCTGACGAGTCGGTCGCGGCCGAGATTGAGGATGCTGCTCGGCAGGCCGTCCTGCGAGGTGCGTTTGACGCGGCAGCGGAGTTGTTCGCTGGTGCCTGCCGTCTCACCCCGGCTGCGAGTGAAGATGCGCTCGTGCGACGGACCTTGGGTCAGGCGTCCGCGCTGCTGAGGACGGGTGATGTCGCCGGTGCCCGGCGCTTGGCGCTGGCGGCGGAGGCCGGGGGTCTACCGCCTGCCTTGCAGGCGGAGCGCCTGCAGCTGCTGGCTGAGGTCGAGTGGGATGAGGGGTCGATGGGGCTGGCCACGAACTATCTGGAGCAGGCGCTTGACGCGGCACGTAATGATCCCGCACGCAGTGCGCGGATCTCGGCGCGGCTCGTCAGCTTCAGCAAGATGGGCGTGTCCGGGGGGCCAGCGCGCGCGCTGCAGCACGCCGAACGGGCCGTACGGCAGGTTGACGGTGAACGGGAGCCTTTGGTGCTCTCGTCGTTGCTGATCGATCTGTGCCTGGTGGACCTGATGCTGGGACGGACGCCCCGGACGGACCTGATGGAACGTGGGTTGGCGCTGGAGCTGAACGCCGGGCCGGGGGCGTACCCTCACCCAGTTCCGATCATCTGGTTTCAGTGCATCGACGACGTCAAACGCACTCGAGAGCGGCACGTCAGGGAATCAGAGTGGGCGCGCGATCACAGCGATGAGGCCCATGCCGCCGAACGGCTGAGCTATCTGGCGCTGGGCCGAATTCCACGCCGGCCACACCGACCTCGCCGAGCGGCTGATCGAGCAGAGCTGCAGCACGATCGAGGAGCGGCTCGAGGTGAGCGGGAGGTTTGCCTATCCGTTCGCCTGGCGATCGCTGATCGACGCACATCGGGGCCGCCTGGATCGCGCGCGCTCGACGCTCGTTCCGCTCGTGAACGAAGCAGTCGGAGGCGAGAAATCATGGTGGGCAGCGCAGCTGCTGGCTGTCCAGGGCGTCGTCGAGTTCGTCGCAGGAGAACTACACGCGGCCGATCGCGCGTTGTCGCAGATGCGGTTGCTGCTCGACCAGATCGGTATGAAGGACGGTCTGCTCGATCGCACCGAGCCGTTTCATGTGGAGCTCCTCGTCCAGCTCGGCCAACTCGAGCGCGCACGCGAGCTGCTCGGGCGGCTGGAGGCGAAGGCACGCGCGTACCCACGTCCGTGGGTCGAGCTCGGATTGCCACGCGCGCGCGCGGTCGTGACCGCCGCCGACGGCGATGTCACAGCCGCAATCGAAGAACTGCATGCGCTCGACGTGAGCGCCGCGCAAACGCTGCCCCTGGAAGCGGGTTTCAACTGGCTGACGAAGGGGCGGCTGCTTCGTCGAGCGAAGCAGCGGCGGGCTGCCGCGGACGCGCTGTGTGAGGCCGTTGCAATCTTCGAGCGCCTGGGGGCCCTGACGTGGGTGGGTCGGGCACGCGAGGAGTCCGACCTGGTCGGACCGAGGCGGCGCGCGCCGGATGAGCTGACCGCAGCGGAGCTCCGGGTCGCAGAGCTCGCCGCCACCGGCATCACGAACAGGGAGATCTCGCGCGCGGCGTTCATGAGCGAGAAGACGGTTGAAGCGCACATGGCGCGCATCTATCGCAAGTTCGGGATTCGATCGCGCGCCGAGCTGGGCGCGTTGATGGCGAGCGCTCCCTCAAGCACCTCGCCGAAAACGTAGGGAAAGACCCGATTCGGATTCTCGTGCCGCGGCGTAGCGTCGCGCCATGGCACACGAACAGCGCCTCGAGCCTCGCCAGACCTACCTGGTCGAGCACTACAGACCCGGTCGCGAGGTAGCGCAGCTGACCAGCACGGTCGTGCACCTTCGCGAGACGGTCGCCGAGATGGAGCGGGCCGGCGAAGCCGTCCGCTGGGTGATCTCGATGATCGTGCCCCGTGACGAGTCGTTTCTCTGTCTGATCGAAGCGACCTCGGAGCGGGTTGTCGCCGACGTGTACGGGCGCGCGGACATTCCGTTCGAGCGGATCTCGCCCGCGATCTGTGTCGAGGACTAATCAAACGAAGGGAGACGCACTCATGAGCCGCAAGGCAATCACTCGGTTTATCGCGGTTCCGGCCGTGATCGTTCCGCTCGCGGTGGTGACGACCGCAATTGCACATCGAACGGCGCACGCCGCGAGTTCGCAGGCGGCCCAGGTTCGTGCAGCCGAGCAGACTCTGTTCCGCGCGGCGGTCAACGGCGACACACGCACGGCCGGCGCATTGCTTGCCCCCGATCTGCAGCTGATCGACGTGACCGGGACGGCAGAGACGCGCGCGGACTACCTGACCAACATCGGCGGCGCGATCGACTTCGTGACGATCAAGCCGGTCTCGCCGATCAGAGTGCGCACGTATGGCGACAGCGCGGTCGCCCGTGTCAAGCTCCACTTCAGGGTCGTCGCCCGCGGCACGACTGTTGACCATCAGGGATGGGAAACCGACCTGCTGGAACAGCGCAGCGGCAAGTGGCGGCTCGTGTGGATGCACACCTCGCCGATCCCGAACGACATCGGCCTCTTCATCCAAGCCCTTCAGCCAGCGCACTAGATTGGCTTGACTCCGCTGGGGCGCGGCCGACGCGCCCCAGCGGTGCGATCAAGCTGGACGAACGACTGCAGACAGAGCCCTCGACTGGATCAGCTCGACCACGGCCGCGATGTCCTCGTCCAAGTAGCCTGGCAAATGGTCGATCTGGTCGCGCCCCGGTCTGTGGCAAAAGGAAGGCAGGATGGGAATCGTCCTGCTGGTGGCGAACACCAGGTGCGCTCACAATCGCGCCAGACCCGGATCGCGGTCCTCCCGAGCATCTTCGACCGAGCGCGGGTCGAGGTAGCCGGGCTCCCTCGTTTTCCGCCGTGAGCATGGCACTCACGCCTCGGCCCTCCTTTGCGCTCATCGGAGGAAAGACGCCGACGTCATAGGACGGCCGGAGCTCCCCTGGGTTTCGCCAAAGGTGCGCATGTCGGCGCGCTCGGCCGTCCGGCTCCGTCAGCGGCCCTCCTTTGCCGCGGTTGCGAGAGTCGTCGATGTGCTTGCCGGCGGCCCGATCCGCGGCGGCTTGCAAGCGCACGTCGCTGTCGCTCCCCTGGCCAGCAGTCACCGAGCGCCGACGGCCGGGTTGCTGCTGCAGAGACGAATGGCCGTGGCGTGTGCGGCGACCGTCGGCGCCCGCGTTCACAGATGACCAAGCGCGAAGCGAGGGTCCGTGTAACAACGGCATTATGGCCCGGGCGTTTAGGCGCCCGCGAAGGCGTCGGCGCGGGCCGCCGCCCAGCTGCCGTACAGATCGGTGACGGTGGACGGTGCGGGCCATTCTGCGGCGTGTAGTCGTTTGAGCGCTTCGCCGCCGCGCCGGCGTGCGTGCGTGCGCGACCAGTCGTACGAGGACGGCGCAGCGCCGTAGCGCGCTCGCCATGCGCGCATCGCTTCGCGAAGCCGTTCCGGTGTCCATTGCGGCGCGATCGCGCCGGGATGGCAGCGTTTGCAATACGCGTAGGCGTCGCCCTTGCCGTTCCGTGGCGCGGTGGACGCCCCGCAGCCGCGACACACTCCCCGGTAGCGCGCCTTGACCGCGCGTGCCTTGTCGCCGGTTGGATCGTAGAGATACGCCTTGATGGTCGCTTCTGCGCGTCCCAGCCGACGAGCGATCTCGGCGATCGACAGACCCTCCTGGTCGCGGTAGTGGCGGGCGAGTTGCGCCGCCCGGCGCCGTTCTGCGACACGGTCGAGCATCAGGGCCCCTAACCTACCGGAGGTGCTGGACAGCCAGGCCAAGCGTCAGCGCGCAGGCCTATCCGTAGGTCTTTTGTTAGCATTAGATGGGTCATAGAAGTAGGCCTTGACGGTCGCGGGCGACCGGCCGACCCGCTCGGCGATCTGGGCGATCGACAGGCCCTCGACCTCACGGAAGTGGCGGGCAAGTGCGACCGCGCGACTGCGCTCGGCGACGCGGTCGGTCCGAGATGTAGCTTCCTTTGACCTCATCGCGCCCACCGTACGCGCCGCGATTGGGCTTCTTCCGAAGGTGTGAGAGGTCTGCGGCGCCGCTCGGGCCATTCTCCGCCTGCCCCCCGTTCAACCGCTAACACGGCCTCTCTTCAGGCTTGTGCTTCGTCGCTTAACCGCTCGCGCGACGCGAGGCGGCAGGAGGGGCAAAGCGATCGTCAGGAGCGGAACGGCTCGGCCGGTCCAGATGGAGCGAACCCGCGCGTCCCGTGACGGTGGACGGCAAGCTGGCTGCGCCGAAATGGGGGCGCGAGTTCGGGGGCGAGTGCGGCGCGTTCGCCGAGCACGAGGAGATCAGCAAGAGGCGTTGGAATGAGGCGTGTTGAGCTTCTCTTCGTTTCAGCCCGCCGGGTCAGGTGCCTTAGCGGCCGTGACGGCCACCGCTGTTCCGGTCCGAACACTCGCATTCGCGTCAGGCTTTTGTGACTTCACGACCCATGTGTCGTCGGCGATCGCCGGGTCGACGCGAAGAGACAGACTTGTCGACGCCATAGCCATCTTCGCCTGAGCCAGCGTCATGTCGACAAGGTTCGGCACCTCGGTGGTTCCGAACGCCGCGGAGAGTATGTCCGACCGAGCCTGGTCCGAAGACTTTGACGAGAAATAGAAAGCGACTGCGGCACCGGCGCTTGCGACGAGTCCACCGATGAGGGTGCTGCGGAGCGACGGGTCATCGATCGCAAACGCCACGGCGCAGAACAGCAGTAACCCGAAGACCAATGCGATCGCGATCCAGCTGCGAATGAGCGTCGACGCAGGGCCACCGTCACCATCTTGACCGGTCGATGACGAGGTCGGCGCAGTGGTCTTCGGCGACAGTACGCTTCGCCCGAGGATCACGACCAAGCCTGAAAGCAGCACTCCAGCGATGGTAAGTGCAAGCACAAGGATGAAGTCGCTGTGCGAGAGAGTGCCTGTCGCACCGGACGTTGCCGCTAATTGTGTCATGTACACCCCCTCCTGCCGTGGACCGACCAGTCGCGATCAGCCCTGCGAACCGTGTCGACTCGGCAACCGCGGTGCGCTAGCGCTAGCGCCGCCCGACACAGCAGGAACCGTAAACAATCGCGCCGATCCTCGTCAAGCCGTGCGCCGTGAGGAATTACCGGGATAGACAGTGATAGCGAGATATTTTGCGGCACGCGGCGGCGTGGCGCCCGGAACATCCGGATCTGGAGCCCGATGAGCCAATGCGGATCTAAGACTCGCCTGCGTGTCGACAGCAGTCCAGTAGTTCGCGGCGCAGCTCCCCGCTCGCCTCTGCCTGGAGCGCTCTCTGTAAATGGCGGCCTGCCATGAGGTTCTCGAACTCTTCCGCACCGGCGACTTCGCCTCAGCAGTCGCGTTATATCGCGCAGCACCGCCGGGGGACCAACTCGAACAGGCTGACATCAGTCCCAGCTCGATGGGCATGCGACCCTGGGCAACCGGAGCGGATCCTCCGCCGCGGTTTCGCGACTGGTCGGCACAGGACGGGATGGACTCGTTACTTGGATGGCTCAGCGCCCACGCTCATTCGCTGGTGCGGCTTCGGTTGCAGTCGTAGCCCTGGTCGGATTGCAGCTTCAGTATCTGAACGCTTTACGGCTCAGCGGCGAGGCTCGCTTGGCTGCATGTGTCCGATTGCAGTAGCGCACAGGCGTGCCGGCGACGGCGAAATCGAGACTGCTTCACACGTTCTGCGCTGGCGTTTCCGTCCACCCGAGCGCGCCAGCCCCGTCCCAGAGCAAGCAGCCGGTCGTCGCGGACTGTGAACGGTCATCCGCGGCCACGCCCCTTGCCACGACCGTCGCCGCCTTGGCTGCCCTCGGCTTGACCGGGACTGGTCCCTGCCAAGCCCGGCGCTGTGCCGGCCAACCCCGGCGCCGTGCCTGCGTGACCGGGGGCACTGCCGGCTAGGCCAGGCGCAGCGCCGGTCTGCCCGGGCGCGACGCCGCCGAGACCGGGCGCGGTGCCGCCGAGGCCCGGCGCCGTCCCGGCCGGGCCGGTGGCACCGTGAACGCCGGCGTTCCCCGGACCGGCGCTGTTGCCGTATCCGTACGCATTGCCGTTACTGCCGCCGTTTCCAGGCCCATCGGTATTGCCAGTACCGCCGCTCTTGCGGTGTCCGTTGCCCCGGCCCCCGCCGCGCGACCCTCCCCCGCTCCCGGCGCCGGCGTTGCCGTCGCCGCCACCGAGGGCGGCGGCACGGCGATGGCCGCCGGGACGTGGTCGGCCGCTGTACTGCGGCTGCCCCGCAGAGCTCGGCTGAGTTGCCAGCGCATCCGGGCCAGAAGGCGCGCCATTGGCGCCACTGGGGGACTGCGTTGCAAAGCCCGCCGCGGTTCCCGGCTTTGCGCGGCCGGGCGCTTGGTAGCCCGTCGTCGAGCCAGGCATGCTTCCCGCGCGTGCGCCGACCGAAGTCGAGCCGGTACCGAGCACCTGGCCGAGACCGGCCACCGTCAACCACGCGTTGCCCCGTCCCGACAGTGGCCCGACCCATCCAGACGCCGCGAGACTACCGGCGTGGCTCGGTGCCCGAAGACGTGCGCTCCCGACACTCGGAGGCCCGCTGTGCATCGAGCCGCCGAACAGCGCACGGTTTGACGGCACGGCGCCGCTCGGATCGGCAAGAGTCACAACGTTGAGCGCCGCGACGGGCGTACCGGCGACCGCACCGCCGAACGCGACGGTCGCGAACACGGTTGCCGTGAATTTCCCCGAGGACATCGGGCCGGCGACAGCGCCGTCTCCGGTGAGCCAGCTGATGCCCCGCCGCACCATCGACGTCGTGACCGCCCAGATCAGCGCCAGCCGGTTACCCGAGTAGTACTCGAGGAACGCATGGACCGCGGCGGGGTCGAGCCTCGAGCCGGCGTCGTCGCGCAGGATGCCAATGGCCTGCCTATGGAGCGCAGCACTGCGATAGGCGCGCGTCGACGTGACGGCGTCGAACGTATCCGCCACGGCGACGATGCGGGCTCCGACGGGGATGTCATCCCCGGACAGCCCGTCTGGGTAGCCGCTGCCGTCAAGACGCTCGTGATGATGCCTGACAATCACCGTGATCCCCGGATCAGCCAGCGCCACCGCCATCTCGGCACCGTCAACCGGATGATGCTTGACCAACTCAAACTCGGCATCGGTCAGGCGGCCAGCCTTGGTCAAGATCGACGGGGGCATCCGGAACTTGCCCACGTCATGAATCAGAGCGGCGGCTCGAACCGTCGCCACCTCCTCGCTCGAGAGGCCCATTTGCGCCGCAATCCGGGCCGCATGGCGCGCGACGCGCCGCGAGTGCCCACGGAGGTACGGATCCTGGCCTTCCAGCGCCGCGGCCAGCTCGCTGAGCAGGCGCCGCCGACCGGCGAACGTCAGCGGCTGCTGGTCCGCACCGCGACTTAAGTTCTCGGCAGCAAGCAGGCCGCTCGCTCGGGCGACCCTCCAGTCCTCGAGGCAGCGCCGCAGCCAACCCCAAAGCAGCAGCTCACTGAATAACAGCTCGCCCGCGCCCCTGCGCTCGCGCCAGTACAGACTCCCCACCAACGAGGCGGCAAACGACAGCGAAACCGCAACCGCTACCGACAGCCACCCCGACATGATCACACCCGATGAGCGCAGCGCCTCCGCTACCGCAACCGGGACGACCGCCACCATCGTGGTTACCACGGCGACGTGCGGCAGATACCGGACCGCCGTCCGCGCCGCCGGATGACCACCTTCGCTCTCCGCCGATCCGGCGCCGTCTCTACATCGGTCCCAATACGCGTCGAACTGACGTGCTGCCCCGATCACTCCATCACCCTCGGAACTCCACGCTCGCAGTGTCTACACACCGCCGACACCACCTCACCCGACATAGTCGGCCGCTCGTCCGAAAGCTTGAGTGCACAGCGGCGCGCCTGGACGAATGTCGTAGGCGAAACCGCGGCCGTCGCACCGACCCGCCGTCTGCGACGACCGCGCAATCTCGAGGTCATCCCGCCCCGTGAACTGCAGCCAAGGCCGTGCGATACGAGCTGGTACGGCGAGGACTGTTTCGGCTGTAGCCGGAATCGAGCGCACTGCGCAATCCGAGAGCTTCCACGCCCTTCTCCCTACCTACCGGACCCGACCGAGCGACCACGCCGGCGTAGAACCACCAGTCGGCTGCACCTCTGCCTCCGCACCGCCTAGGCGCGAGGGCTGCCAGCCGCCGATTCAGGCGACGATCGGTATCGCGTGAATCCGATCGTCCGCCGCGCAGCGGGCCGACGTGATCCGGGGTCATCATTTCGTCGCCGGAGGAGTCGCTAGTGCCGCCCTGGACACGGGCGAAACGAATCGTGGGGCCGTTCCTCTACCTCTCGGCACCACGAATCGCTGTTAGATCTTCGATCTCAGGGCGACCAGCGGGATCTGACGCTCAGTCTTGCTCTGGTAGGCGTCGTAGCGGTTTGAGTTCCTGGCGTTGACCAGTTTCCAGAGCCGCTCAAACTCCGGATCATCGCGGCCGAGGACTGTCGCGGTGCATGGGATCCGGTTGCGCGCGATCTGCACCTCGACCTCGGGATTGGCCTGGAGATTCAGCAGCCATGCTGGCGGCGTCGGCGCTCCGCCGCGGGAGGCGACGACGATATAGCGGCCACCGTCCTCGAGGTAGATGAGGGCGTTGGTTCGCGTTTGACCGGTGCGGCGGCCGGTCGTGCGCAGCAGCAGGGTTGCCACCCCGAGGAGACGGTGGCCAATCAGCCCGTCTGTTCGCTCGTAGAGAAACTGGTGCACGCGCAGCGTGGTCCGGAACGCCGTGTCATAGAGCGACATGGTCGCCAATCTAGTCCCTCACACCCATAGCCGGTGGACAATACGCTGGCGTCTCGAGCGCCTCAAGACGTGGCAGCGCCGACGCGAACGCGCTCACCCCACCCGTCACGCCGAACACCTCAAGCGGTCAGTCACGCGTAAGGCAAGCCTCTGCTCCAGGCGCGCAGCACCTGCTTCGGGCGCCCGTTGTCGATAGTGCAGATGCCGCCGTCCGCGCTTCTGCTTACGCTGCCTCGGCCGCCCGGGTCCTGGCGAGGGCAATGGCGACGCCTCGATCGTGATCGTTCGCCGACGGCGGGCGACTGGTTCGCCACGAACGCAGTCGTCGATGCCGCACCGGTCGGGCGATCGAGTCGGCCCAGAGACGTCGGCACGACACCGTGCGAGGGCGCTGCTGCTGGTCAGAGCAGCCACGGTGCAAGCGTGACCGCTTGAGGCGTAAATCACCCACCGACGACCGAGTGCGCTGACGACTGCTCTTGACATCTGACGGTGGTCGCCGCTCGCGATCGCAACGGCGACCAGGCACTGGCGCGGGGGTGGGCTGGGATTGGCGTGGCGGCTGACGATCACCTTCGCCCGGCCTGGGCGCCGAAGCCGACTTCCCCGCTGAGGCGAATTGGAGGGCTCTGCGGCCGGGGACTTCCCTGGCTTGCGCGGACGGGGGGACGCTTCCTTTCATCGTCCGAGTTCCAGAGTTCTGCCGATGCCGCCGAGCTTGCTCTGTGCGACGAACGGGCTCGTCGCCGCTGGCGGAGGCGCCCGCGCGGGTCGCCTGTCCTGGGCCTGCATGTCGCGCGCACGGCTCTCGCGGGGCCGTGCTCGCGGGCCAACGGTTGCTTGCAGGGTTCAGGGTGTGAACGATCCGAGTTGGGTTCCCCAGGCGCATCCTGCGATGCCGAATTCGGTGGCCGTCCAGATGCCGAGGTTCTTGCGGGCGGGATCGATCGCTGCTCCGGAGTAATCGCCGAACCGCTTGACGGGCGGGTTCGTGCAGCTGAGGTAGTTGGCAGATCCGGTGCCGGGTCCGTAGATCGTGGCGCCGATGCTCGATCCGATCGTGCCTCCCGGCGCCTCGGCGACCTCGGAGGAGGCGAATTGCGAGATCGACGACGACGAAAAGGCGACCCAGAAGTCCTTGCGGGCGTCGATCATCACCGCCGGGTACATCACGTCCCCGCCGACCATCGTGATATCGACGTCGCGCACGCGCGACATCTTCGCGGTGGCGATCTTGATCACGCGCAGGCAAGCCCGTTTCTTCTTGTCGGTCCGGAACTTGCACACATCATTGCCAGCGGTCCATAGGACGCCCTCAAACCAAGCGGCCGACTCGAGCCGGTCGTCGCCCGTGTCCAGCGTCGGACTGGCCGTGCCGCCGCTCTTCGGCTGCACGGCGGCAGGCGGCGCGGACGTCTTCGCGACCGACACATCGGACTCGGTGAAGCTCACCTGGGAGATCCCGGGCACGCCGGTGAACGAGAGCACGCCGACCTTCGAGCTGTTGTAGTTGTGGAAGACCGCGAATGCCGTCTTGCTGGCCGAGAGCTGATCGGCGGGTATGAGGTTCAGCCGCATGCTATCAGGACCCCAGATGGTCGCCGCGACCGTGCTGTGTTTGGCGGCTACGCCCGCCTTCTGGATGACCATGTACTCCTCGGGCCCGGAGTTGCCGTTGTCGTTCCAACTGATCGTCAGCTTGTCGGAGCTGACACCGAGCTTCGGCTGGTCCTGGAGGATGCTCTCCGTATGGACGGTATAGATCGACCAGCTGCCCTGCGGGTTATTCGTCACCGCCAGATCGATCTCGCTCGGCCCGTCGTGGCTGGTGACCTTCGAGATGTAGGCCGCGTAGAAATCGCCGCTGGCGGGGTCGAAGACGATCTTGGGATCGGTTCCCGTCCCAGCAGCGCCGGAGAACAGCGTCCCGAGATCGAAGCTCTTCAAGACCGTCCCTACATGGTCGAGCACTTCCGCGGAGTCGTTGACAAACTCGACCACCCGCTTGGAGCTGACCGCCAGCTGAGTATCGGGTGGAAGCTTGCCACTGTTCGACAGCCCAGCGACCGACGCACGCGTGACCGAACTCGCCCTCACCTCCGGCGCCCCGTGCTGGACCCGCTTCTGGACGAGCGCGATCACGCCAACGATTCGAGGTGGCCCCGTGATAGGAACCGACTCCTGAGGCTCAACGTTCCTCGGTGGACCAGTCGTCGCAGACGGCAGCGTCGCCACATCGACCACGCGTCTCAGCCGGATGACGGTCAACCGCCCCTTCACGCGACCACCACCCGCGATGCTCGCCCTCGGCAACGGCGTCTGAGACCGGCGTCCCGCGGCTTGCCCTCGCGTGACCGGCAGTGCGCCGGTAAGCACAGCGATCGAAAGCGATGCACCAGCGAAGACGACGGCGGAACGGGCTAGATGACGACGCATAGCGGACCCCTTCCCAAAGATCCCGGTGACCGCACGAGCCTACCCCGGAGCGACCCCGCCATGTGGAAATTCCCGGATGACCGGACAGCTGGGCTTGGGCCCCGCCACCCCCTGGCCCGCTGTCAGCAACGTACTCGGCGGACCGATGCTCAGGTGTCGGCCGAGGCTTGGGACGAGTAACACGGCGCTGACCAACCACTCGGCCTCGGTCACCAAACGCCCATTACTCACACCGGTGAGTGCGCGACGAGGAACTCGTTGTGGACCTTTGACCGTGAACGTTCGGTCAGGCCGCGACTCTAAATACACCTGCGCTGCGCGCTGTGCGAGATCTGCGAGGACCATCGACGTGTCGCGCAGGTGAGGGATGCACCTCCGGGTCGTGATGGGTGACGTTGCGATGATCCTCCAGCCATTTCCCCAGGTAGTGCGGCGATCTGACGTCGACAGCGCCGATGACGTGCTCGCGTCCGGCACGGACCTTCCCGTCGAGCCCATTGATGAAGCCAGATACGTCCGGAAACATCCGCCGCGCGTCGTCAATGACCGTCACCGCCTCCTGGACTGCGGCCGCCGGCGGCGGAACAGCGCGACTCGGCGCCCAATCTCCTCGGGCGTGTCACCCTCGAGCCTAAGCATGTCCTCGAGCGCCCGCAGGAGGTCATTGCTGATCATGGCGAGCCCAGTGATGAACCGCGCCAGCGGATCGCACGCTGGGAAGCCATCGCCGATCTTGAAGCGGATCACGGTCATGCCGCAAGGATGGCGCAGTCTCTCCCGTCATGATGCAGAGGCCGTACCACCCGTACCTCGCTGACCACAAAGCAGCAATCGCCCACGGAGGCGGTCGCGACACGGGCGATCGCTCTCCCCCTTTTGGCTTCATTGCGTGGCGCGATCCCCTTGGCGCCGCGGCGATCGCGCAGATCCGTTTCGTCTTGTGCGGTGCCGACGATTGGGATTGCCCGCGCGGTGGGCATAGGGTCAGCGCTCCCGCGGCTGCGTCTGTCCGGCTGCGACAGCGGGGGGCGGCGGTGCCGACTCGAGAATCGTGGCTGCTTCATGGCGCAGCGCTTACGTTGCCCCCGGCAACCGCAGCTTCTCCACAGTGCATGGGATGCCCGCATGCGGGCTAACGCTGGTCTCGGTCATCCCCTGCGACTGGGGGTGGCGGCCGCCGGTGTGGGCTTGCGGTCCGCGCATGGTGGGAGTGGCCGTTGATTTGTCGGTCTTGAGCGGGGTCGTGTGGATTGGTACGGAACGCGCTCCGTGGGTTGGCCCATTGTGCGAGCGGCGGTGGATGGTCAGGGTCGGTCGGTGACGAGCTGCCGGCTTGGCCGCTCGCTCCGATTGTGCGTCTCGTCAGCTTTGGGGGGTCGCTCCCCCATGGATCGTGTGGAGGGTGCAAATGCGTCGCGCGACGATGTGGCCGATGGAAGCAGAGGAGTCCTCGGCGATGAGCCAGATATTCGAGCCGGACCATCTCATTGACCGTCGGGCGCTGTTGAAGCTTGGCGGGCAGGCTGCCGTCGCCGGGGTTATCGGCGCGTCGCTCGCGTCGCCGGCGGCTTTTGCGGCCTCGTCGCGCTGGCCGAGCCGGCGTCTGCCGGCCTCGGCCGCCAAGGTCATTGAGTCCTCGCAGTTCTTCTCGACGCAGCAGCTCGCCGCCTACGGCGCGGAGCTGAACCGCCTCGGGCTCCGCGCGACCGGTGGCCCGACGCACGAGGCGTACGTCCGCGCTCTGGCCGGCCGGTTGCGACAGGCTGGGCTGCAGGACGTTCGCCTCGAAGGGGTGCCGATGCGACGCTCGCTCGTGACGTCGTGGTCGATCACCGCCGGCGGTCACACGCTCCCGCACACGTTCTACGCCCCGTACTCGAAGCGAACCGGGCCCGCCGGCGTGACCGCCGGGATGGTGTACGTGCCGTTCGAGCAGCACGCGAACCTCCAGGACGCGATCGCGGGGCTCAATCTCACGGGCAAGATCGCGGTCTTCGAGGTGCCGTACACGACGCTCCCGCTGAGCGCTTTCCGGGCGATCGCCTACCACGACGGTTGGTACACAGCGGCAAACGATCACCGCAATCTCAACGGCATCTACCGTCGTCCGTGGTACAACGCGGTCGGCCAGGCGCTGGATCTGCTCGCGCAGGCCGGTGCCGCGGGCACGATCGGCATCTGGCCAGATCTTCCCGGCCAATGGGCGCGTCAGTACACGCCCTACGACGCCGTGTTCCGGCCGATCCCGAGCCTGTGGATCGACCGCGACGGTGGGGCGCGACTCAAGCAGCTCGCCGGCAACGGCGCGAAGGCCACGATCAAGCTCGCGTCGACCGTCTCGACCGTGCAAACGCACAACGTGGTCGGCTTCATCCCCGGCCGCTCGAAGGAGCTCACCGTCCTGCACACGCACACGGACGGGACCAACGGGATGGAGGAGAACGGGCAGATCGCGATCCTGGCCGCCGCGCAATACCTCGCGCGTCTCCCGCGCAGCACCCGCCAGCGCACGATCATGGTCATGCTCTCAAGCGGCCACTTCGCAGGCGGGGTCGGCATCAAGGGCTTCCTCGCGCGCCACCGACACGACCTCGTCCCGAAGATGACCTCCATCCTCACCCTCGAGCACCTCGGATGCATCGAGTGGCTGCCCACCCCGAACGGGACGATTCGCCCGACCCACCTGCCCGAGCTCGGCAGCTACTTCGCGCCGCCCAGCCAGGGACTCGTCAGCGCGCTGGAGGCCGCGACGCACCGCGACAAGATCACGACGGGCGTGCTCAAGCCCTTCGTCGACGAAGGACCCGGCCAACGCACGGGATGGCCCGGCGAAGGGACGTACTGGTGGCTCGACGGTCCGGTGCGCGACGGTAACTTCATCACCGGCCCCTACGGGCTCATCACGGCCGACCTCAACACGCAGGGCATGGTCGATTACACGCTCATGCGCCGCAAAGCGATGACCGCCGTCAAGACCACGCTGCAGCTCGCCGCCACCAGCACCAGCGAGCTCCGCGCCTCCGCCACCTAATAGCTGCAGACTCCTCGCCGTGGTCGGCGAGGCGCCGCACATCACGCCCGCGGGTCGTCCGGGCCTGGCAAGCGCTACAGCAAGGCAATCGAGCGTCCCCAGTTGACCATTACAACCGCGTGCTTCACGGCCACACACCCGATGCGTCATCAACTCCTCTCCAGCCGCCATAGCGGTCCACGAACGGGTGGGCCGACCGACGCGCCGTCACCGAGGACAGGAGCCCGGAGTCAGCCAGCGTCGGAGTGCGTTCCCCCTGTCCGGTCCTGGCCAGGCGACTGCATCGGCTGCTCCTATGTCAAGTGAAGTTCGGTATTTCCGGGTTTGAGCGATTGATCTGCACGGGCGGGGCGGCTGGGATCTCGGTGGTGTAGAGCAGGCGCCAGATGCGGCGGGCGAGGTGGCGTTTGAGGCAGCGGATGGCTTCGAGTTTGGTTTTGCCTTCGGCCTGTTTGCGTGCGAGGTAGATGCGGGTTTCAGGGTCGGTCTTGGCGCGGGAGAGCGCGATGACGTGGATCGCGCGGTTGAGCTGGCGGTCGCCGCCGCGGTGTAGTCGGTGGCGTTGAGTTTTGCCGCTGGAGGCGGGGACGGGTGCGGTGCCGGCGTGTCGGGCGAAGTGCCCGTCGGTCGGGAACCGCTGGGCGCCGGCGGTGTGGCCGATGATGATCGCGGCGGTCACCGTCCCGCACCCGGGTTGATCGAGCAGCTGGGGGACGTGGGTATGGACGAGCGCGGTGAGCTCGGTGAACAGCTGGCGTTCTTCGCGGACGATCTCTGAGATGCGCTTGAGCAGCAGCCGCGCGACTCGCAGCTGCGGACTGGGCTTTAGGCGTGCGAGCTGACGGGAGAGACGCGCGCAAATCCGCGGGCCCCGGAGCGAGGCCGGGCTGAGCTGGGCTTCGAGCTCGGGGGCGATCGTGACCAGATGCCAGCGCAGCCGGTTGATCATCCGTGTGCGCTCACAGATGATCTGGTCGCGATAGTCCGATAAGACGCGGATCTCCATTGCCTGGGCGTCGGTGAACGCCACCGGAAAGCTCTCGATCCCGTCGCGCACCACGGTCAGCACCACGGTCAGCGCCACGGCACGCGCGTCAATCGGATCGGACTTTCCCGCCTGGCGTGAGACCCTCCGGGTCTGGCCGGTCATGCCGGCCGGCACACGGATCACCCGCTCACCGGCAGCGATCAGCGCCGCTTCCAGGCGCGCTGAGACATGTCGACAATCCTCGATCGCCCACACCCGCTCCCCGTCCAGGCCGGCGCCGAACCGCAGCGCCTCAAGCGATCCAGCGTCGCTGGCCGCGATCTCCCGCTGCCCGCAGAGAGCGCCGGTATGCCCGTCGACGGCGACCAGCATATGGTTGCGCTTGTGGGTGTCTGCCCCGATCACGATCATGTGCGACGTCCCTTCGTTTGAACTTGACGAAGCGGACCTCCGGCGGACACCGCTCAGTCGGGGCGCAGCCACGCTCCTTATCTGTGCGTGCATCCCGACGCAAGTCTCCGGGTTCACATGGTTTGATCGGTGAACGGCGATCGGTGCCGGCGGGGCGTGAGCGCGGTCGTTGGGCCTGGTGGTGTGCGCGCGGGTGCTCAGCCTTATCTCGGTCCTCGACCTGGAAACGCTCCAGGTCGGCGACATGATGGTTGGTGGGGTGATCCCGCTGGGGGAAGCGTTGCGGCCGCTCGGTCTATAAGGGCCGTCCACGCGGACGTGGCGGCAGGAGCGGGCGTGGAGCCGGCCGCGGCGCATCTGGGTGACGAAGAGCCTGGCGCGCACCGAGCAGGTCATGCGGGAGCGAGCGCCTCCTCCCCGAGTTCTCGCAGCAGGTGGAAGCTGCGCTTCAAGATCTTCCGTGCGACCGATAGCCGTGCCCGGTTGGAGCCGAGCCGCTCCGCCGCCTGGGAGTAGTACTCGTAGTCCGGGCTGCACGCTCTGGCTGCGCACATCGACGCCTCGAACAGCGCCCATCGCAGCGCCGGTGGCCCTTGGCGCGAGAGATGTCCGGGCGCTCGTCGCTGGTCAGATTGATGGACGGTGATGTCCAGGCCGGCGAACCGGACCGCGTCCCGCGAGGAGGAGAACCGCCGGGCGTCGCCGAGCTCGGCAAGGATCGTGACCGCGGTCAGCTCACCGACACCGAACTGGCCCATCAACGCCTTGCAGCCGGCCTGGCGGCGCGCGAAGGACCGCAGCTCCTTCTCCAGCGGGACGATCTGAGCGTCCAGCGCGTCGATCATGCCCAACGCGATCCTGACCTGCTCACGCGCGCCCGCTGACAACGGCTGAGCCGCCAGCCAGGAGCGACCCTCGCCCGTGGTCAGGTTGCCGCGCTGCGGACACCCGTGGTGATAGAGCACCGCCTGAATCCTCTGCTGCCACTCACCGCGCTGATGCGACAGCGTGTGCCGCAAACGCACCCGAGCTCGAAGGTCGAGGACGTGCCCAGGCGGGATCCACGACTCCGGCAGCCGGCCTCCCGTCAGCAACTCGCGGATATGGCGCGCGTCCGCACGATCGGTCTTCGCGCGCCGCTTGTTCCCGCGCATCGCGGCGGTCTCAGCCGGCTCGGCGAGATGCACGCTCGCGCCGACCCGCTGGAACTCGTCGGCCACGAACCGCCAGCCGGTCGTTGCCTCCAACGCGACCTCCAACTCCCGGCCGCGGAACCGCTCGCAGAACCGTCTGACCCCGGCCCGGTGCGCCGGCGAGATCCGCGAACGCGTCACCTCACCGGTCTCGGTGTCCAGCCACTCCGCAGTGATCTGCGCCCTGTGCTGATCAAGACCCATCACGATCGACATCTCCAACGCCTCCTCGCTCCCACAGACCGCGTGGCCGCGACCACGCACGGACCAAGGAGGCGTACCGCCGGACCCGGACGGCCCAGCACATGCCATCTATCAAGTCACGCCGGCGGTCCTCGGTCGGTGACGGGCGACACAGCCAAAGACGGTCAGACCACCTGGCCGACAGCGACAAAGAGAGTCAGCCCGCCACCGGCCGAGAGCCAAACCGACCGGCCGGACAACACCGATCCAGCACCAGCCTCTCACTGAGCGACGAAGCGGTGCCGCGGGCAATTCCGGGCTTTGCTCACTCGCAGACCTTGGGGCGCGTGCTCGCTCGGCATGCAGAGATCGTCGAGAACACTGGAGTGAGCCCGGCGGCCGGAGGATCGCTATCCCGCTGAAGCCGCGCCTCTGGTCGCTGCCGTTGGGTCGCGGCTGGGGTAAGCTCGGTGGGTGGACGTGATCACCGTAGGCGAGCTCGTGTCGGTAGCTGGTGTCGGGCAAGTTCTCGACGGGATTGTGTTTGACACGCCGAGCAGTTCAAAGGTCGTAGTGGCCGTGGTCGATCCCAAACGCGGGCCGCTGTTTCGCACGGTCGGCCCGAAGACGGTCACCGCTCGGGAGCAGGAAGGTCCGCATGACCGAGCGCTGCATCAGCTGATCCATCGCACTCCCCCGCCGGCTGACGGTGCATCCCGGTCCGCCGCGGTCAGCCGGGGAGGACGCTCCGGTTTCAAGCGTGGGGCGATGCACCGCACGACCGGGAAGTAGCACCGGGCGGGTGCCGCGCGAGGACCTGCTCAGCCCCGGCAGGCTCTGGCGCCGCGACGAGGTTGTCGCGCAGATCCCGGCCGGTGAGCTGGACGCCTGCGGCCACGGTCACGATCGCTGGATGTCGTCGCCTCCTGCGGACGGTGCAAGGCCTCGGTTCTGAAGCCATAGCTCAAACATTGGGTCAGTCAGGCGTGGCGTTCCGGCGTTGAATGCAAGACCGCATACTCCAAGTATGCACACCAGCATGCCCATCGCCTGCACCCGCGTGCGCTCCGACGATCACCACGCTTGCGACGGGGCAGGAGGCGGCCGTGCCGTGGCGCCCGACGCGCATGTTGCGCGAGCGTCTCGGCGGAGAGTCGATGCCGGAGGCCGTTGCTGCCGCTCTCGCTGACCGATTGTTAGCGCGACGCTCGCATACACCTACTACATCGACGGCGACGTCCCTGTGCTGCGGCGCATGTACGGCAAGCGCCTGGTCGCACATCGAAAGATGGGCTACTCAACCGACGGCCAGCTCGCGGGCGCCGGGTGATCGTTGAGGGCGTCGGATACGGTCCGCTCACGGCCATCATCACCCATGGTCCGGGGAGTAGTGTGCTCGCCTAGCCATGGCCTCCGAAGTGTCTCCGCACAGCGCTCAGCATCGCGCGCAGTTGGCACTGATCTCGCTACTCAGGGGCCGCGACGACGTTCAACTAGACGAGGACGCCCGAACTCACCGGCTGGAGCAGAACCTGATCGACTCCATCACGGTGCGGCAACTCCGGACGGCCACCGCCCAGATCGAGCAGGGAGATGGCCACGAGCTTCGCCCACAAGGCAGCACTCGGCCCCGCCATCGGCCTCCGATCCACTCTGCCTTCTCGTCGGCTGCGCTCGCGGTCAACTCGTTCGCTCCATGGCTCGGCCGTGAGGACGAGTTGGTGATCGCCGGGCACAGTGGCTTCAGATCCCTGGGGTTCGAGAAGAAGTGCCCGATCTTCCCTGAGCACCACTTCGGGCATCCGAATCTCGATCTCGTCGCCCACGCGCTGGACGGCGGGATCCTTGCCGTCGAGTCGAAATGCACCGAGCACCTGGGAACCCACATGGGGCACTTCGAAGAGGCGTACGAGACAAAGCAAGCGGAGATGAGCACCGGTTGGCTTCGCCGGTACCAGGAGCTACGCCAAGAGCACGAGCGGCCGTTCGGGGGCCGTCAGTACAGCCACTTCGACGCCGCCCAGATCATCAAGCATTACCTGGGCTTGAAGCAGACCTTTCCCGATCAGCCCGTCACTCTGCTCTACCTGCATTGGGAGCCCGGCAACGGGCAGAACGAGCTGGTCTGCCAACGCCACCGGGATGAGGTCGATCACTTCAGCTACGGCCTTGACGACCCCAGCATCACATTCGTGGCCGAGGCGTATCCCGACTTGTGGTCAGAGTGGGAGCAGTCGGTCAATCAGGGCTGGCTCCGGGCCGTGGTGTCCGAGCTGCGCGCCCGATGCGTCGCCCCAATCTGACCACGGGCTCGCGATCGCACGCGCCGCCCGCGCGGATCCGGAAATCAGCCAGACGCTACATGCCCGTTGCGGACACAGACCAGGGCTCTCGTGACCGATCACTCGCCCCCCAGCGCAACCGACCGGGCGCTGCTGGGTCACGCCTGAAGCGTCTCGGTCCGGTGACCGCTTTTCGCGGTCGCGTTGTGGATGGCACGGTCGCTTCTCGCGCGGCGGAGTCGCGGCTTCCCGAGCCGCTATGCTCCTCCTCGTCATCCACGCAGCCATCCGGCTTGCACCAGGCGACGGGCCTCTTGAGCTGAGCTAGGCCACGGTTTCGCGGTCGGCAGCTTTCACACCGTGCCGCGGGAACGGGGGCCCGCAGCCGCCCGGGTAGCGCTGGAAGTAGTCCTGAGCTCCGGCCTCGGCCTCCCAAAAGGGACCGGCCTCGCTGATCTCGGTCACGACCTTGCCGGGCCAGTGGCCCGAGGCGTCGACGTCGCGGATCGTCTCCTCGGCCACCTTGCGCTGCTCCTCGCTCGTGTAGAAGATCTCCGAGCGATAGCTGGAGCCAACGAGACGTTCGCCAAGGTCGGCTCGGTGGATCTGGAAGAAGAACTCGAGCAGGTCCCGATACGAGATCCGCTCCGGATCGAAAACGACCTCGACCGCCTCGGCGTGGCCGGAATTATCCTCCTCGGTCGGATCATCGTTCTCGCCACCGATCCATCCCACGCGCGTGGAGATGACTCCGTCGCGGTCGCGCAGCAGCTGCTGCATGATCCAGAAGCAGCCTCCCGCGAGAACCGCGGTTTCAGCAGTGTCGCTCATAGCCGTGTCCTTCCTTCCGAATGGTCTGTCGACACTACTCGCGGAACTCCCGCCGATCAAACGTACGTTCCCCGCCAGAGGTCCCAGTGCTTTCCGTGCGAAGGCTTGATCACGACATAGCTCAGCGTGACCCCTCCGCGTCAACCGGGCGGCCGCCGTCACCGTCGAGAGGGGACTGCCGCGAGTGACGCGGAGCGGCCACCGCGTCAGAGTCAGGATTCCCGCCGTCGGTCGCCGCTCTCGGACAAAGGCAGCCCCGCGAGCGCCGGGACCATGCGAAGCGCGCAGGCAATCCCGACCGGCCGGCATGGCGCCATGCGCACGGGTGCGGCGCGATCGCAGATGCGCGAGAAGCTCGAGAGCGAACGGGGACGCAAGCTTTACGCGAAGCGGAAGATCACGATCGAGCCGGTGTTCGGGCAGATCAAATACAACCGGCACATCGACGGGTTCATGCGAAGAGGCAGAGCCGCCGCCCGATCGCAATGGCGGCTGATCACCGCCGCCCACAACCTCCTCAAGCTCCACAGCCACTGGATCGCCACACCGGCCTGACACAGGAGCCGGCGATCTCACGCCACCGCGGGTCACCGCTCCACCGGACCCACGCGCTAGGTCAGCTTCTACGCTCGTTGCGGATTTTCCGACGGCCTCGCGACGAAAGAGTGGCGCACCCGGGCGGGGAGCCGTGAGTCTGGGCGGCGCGCCTTCGACGGTGCGGCGCGGTGTCGGCTGTTTTCGCTGGACGAGCAGGAGCACGTCGCCGTGCGCAAATCGCTGCTGGTGGTCGTCCTTTGCCGGAAACGAAGATCCGCATCGTCGGTGATGCTGCTCCGCGATCCGATTGCGGAGGCGCCGTCGTCGCCGGTACGGTGGTCGAGCGAGGCCAGGGTTCGATTGGTGGCGCGGCGCTCGCGGATGGCGCGGGGGCGCCAGCCTGGTTGGGCGGGTTGGCCGCGTCCCGCGAGTGGCGGCGGCGCTAGCTGAAGTTGAGCGGCCCGAGGACGTGCGCGGCCACCCGGTGGGCGGACCAGCTCAGGTCGTGGTAGCTGCAGTCGTCGCGGCCTGAGTAGGAGACCTTGCCGGTGGCATGCGTGGCGCCCTGGAATTTGCCGTTGATGTTCCCGGCCTCACCGTTGGTGAAGAAGACATCGCCGGCGAACGTGGCGTTCGGGTGCACGGGGAGCGAGTCGACGCTCTTGAAGCTGCGATGCGCTGTTCCGCCGCCGGGGCAGGTGAGGCTCAGCGCGCCGACGGCGAAGTCGGTGACATGGCGGTGCGGCTCGATCGTGCGGTAGAAGCTGATCGAAGCGTGGTGCGAGCCCTGCGTGACGGTGCCGGCAAAATAGTCGACCAGCGGCCTGACCTTGCCCTTCCAGTTGATCGCCTTGTGGCATCCGGCCAGCGGTCCGCTGCCGGTGAAGACGAGCTTCCCGCTCACCGTCCCGCCGCCACCGAAGTTCCCGGACAGCACCACGTTGCCGTTTGCCGGATTGGGCGAGAAGCTGTCCTTCGAGGGCAGGGTGAGCGTGAACTTGTTACCGGTGGTGATCGCCGCGGTCCTGTTCCCGGGAACCAGGAGGTCGGCGGCGGCACCACCGGGGCAGGTGAGGGTCACGAAGTTCAGGTACAGGTGCTTGACCTGGTGAGCGTTGCCGGAGACTTGGAAGTCGAGCGCGAGCGAGGTGCCGCCAGCGGTGCTGGTCGGTTTGCCGTCGTAGTAGCGGCCACGCAGCGGGCCGCCCGAGGCCAGCGCGGCTGCAGCCAGAACCCCGGCGACGGCCACGGTGGACAGGGCAGTGGCGATCCCCCTGTGACGCATTCCCCTCACGGCGGACGATTGTAGGCTCCTGCCGGCGGTCGCGCCAGGTGCTGTCGATAGCTCCGACCGCGACGAACCGACGGTCGAACGACGCCGCACGTCCCGGCGGCGCATGATGCCGAAGCGGCCTCTCCCAGTCTCAAGGCGTCCGGCGACCGCAGCTCACACGATCGTTCCTCGCGTGATTCTGGCGCCGCTCAACCCAGCATTGAGCGGAGCATGATCAGCCGTTGAGCGCCCCGATCGAACCTCCACCGCATCACCCAGCCGCCTCACGGAGAGCCGCCATGACCAAGCTCAGCGCCACTTCTTCACCACGATCGCGCCGTTCGACGGTCTCCGTCGCCGACGCGCTGCCGGCCGCCACTGGTCGTGACGGGGACACCATGCGCGCCAGCCGCAAACCCAAACTCGCCGGACTGCTCACCACCGTTGGGAAATTCGCGCTGACCGTCGCCGAAACGACCGCGCAGCCTGGGATACGGAGGAGACCATGACCACCAGCCTCAAATCCAAAGGGAGTGTCCGACATTCTGTGTAGTGCTCACGGCAAACGGGTCGCCGCTCACCACCTCGGGCTGCAACACAGCGGGAGAGCAGGCGATCCTCGGCGGTGCGCAGCTCATCGCGGCGGGCCTTCAGTCGTCGGTCAGCGGCGGGTTGTGGGCGATGCCGCAAGCAAGGGGACCTCGATCCTCGGGGGCGACGGTAACAGCGCGTCATCCAACTGCCAGACGATCCGGCGGCCCCAAACGACACCTGCTAGGCCGAGGGCCTGGCACGCGGCCCGGCCTTCGCCAGTCACCCCTCCCGATGAGCCACTAGCGGACCGGTACGAGGTGTGAGATGATCGCGGCTCTAAGGGGGGCGCTCTTCGGAGGGCAAGCTTGGAATTTCGAGTGCTCGGGCCACTGGAGGTCGTGCAAGGCGGGAAAGCGCTTCGCCTGGCCGGTGCGCAGCAGCGGGCCGTGCTCGCTCTCTTGATTCTTCAGGCTCCCGAGCCAGTGTCATCGGAGCGCATGACCGACGCTCTCTGGGGGGAGAGCGCGCCATCCACCGCGCATCACGCGGTTCAGGTCCACGTCTCGGCGATTCGCAAGTTGCTCCGCGGGGCCAGCGGGTCGGCGCTCTTGTCCGACCGTTCGTTCGGTTACCGCTTGGACATCGACCTCGAGGATGTGGACGCGTACGTTTTCGAGCGCCTCGTCGACGATGGCCGGCGCGCGCTCGGGGAGGGAAGGTATGAGCACGCCGCGGTCACGCTCGGGCGCGCCCTCGAACTATGGCGCGGTCCCGCCCTGGCGGACTTCGTGTTCATGGACTTCGCCAGCACCGAGGCCGCCCGCCTAGAGGAGCTGCGCGTGGTCGCGATCGAGGCCCGCCTAGAGGCTCGGCTGTGCGCGGGCGATCCGACGGGCGTCGTGGGCGAACTTCAAGCGCTGGTCGCCGAGTATCCGCTCCGGGAGCATGCGCGATGGCTGTTGATGCGCGCGCTGTACAGCGCCGACCGACAGGCCGACGCGCTGGCCGTGTACCGAGCCGGCCGCCGGATTCTGAGCGACGAGCTTGGTCTCGAGCCTGGACGGGACCTGCGCGAGCTCGAGCAGGCGATTCTGCAGCACGCCACGATTCCGGAGCCAGCCGCGGACGTGTCGCGTGGCGTCGCTCAGCCGCCCGGCGGTCGCGAGCCGTCGGCGGCGCGTGTCTCCCTTCCCCTGCCGGCCCCGGTCCACGCCGTCGCCCCACTCGCGTATGTCGGACGGGCTGATGAGCACGCGACGATACGACGGTGCTGGCAGGCCGCGTGCACAGGAGCCCGGCAAGCGCTGCTGATCGCCGGTGAGCCCGGGATCGGCAAGACCAGGTTTGCGTTCCACGCGGTCAGCGAATTCCACGAGGGGGGCGCGCTAGTGATGATCGGTCGCTGCCCAGAGGAGCTCACGGTTCCGTATGGGCCGTGGATCCAGGCGCTGTCCCCGTTCGTCGAACATGCCGACGAGACGCTGCTAGCCGGATACCTGGAGCGATACGGAGGCGAGCTCGCACGGATCCTGCCCGCGCTGTCCCGGAGGGTGCCGCAGGCGCCTCCGCCGAGACAGAGCGATCCCGAATCAGAGCGCTACCTGCTCTTCTCTGCGGTGGTCGGCCTGCTCGAGCAGGCGGGCGCATTGGCGCCGCTGGTCGTGCTCATCGACGACCTGCATTGGGCGGACACGACCACGCTCGCGCTGTTCAAGCACGTCGTCGCGGAGACGAGTGCCCTCCGGCTGCTCGTCCTCGCGACCTATCGCGACAGCGACCTATTCCCCGAGCACCCCCTCTCGGCGCTGCTCGCTGACCTGCGTCGGGAGCACGGAATCGAGCGGCTGGCGCTCCCTGGGCTGGGCCCGGACGACATCCTGTCGCTTCTGCGGGAAACCGGCATCCCGCCGGAGGAGGCGCGCGACGGCGAGCTGGCGCGCGACCTCGTCCTCGAGACCGGCGGCAACGCGTTCTTCGTGGGGGAGATGCTTCGCCACCTGGCCGAGGCGGGCACCACCGACGACGGCGCGGACGCCTCATCGTCGAAAGCTCGTGCGACCCGCCCCCGGCTCCAAGCGCTAGGACTTCCCCAAAGCGTGCGCGAAGTGGTGCGGCGGCGCGTGAGCCGGCTGGGCCCTCAGTGTCGGGACGCGCTGACGTACGCGTCAGTCATCGGTTCCCGATTCGACCTCAATGTGCTGGAGCGCGTCGCCCAGATCGATGCCGACGAACTGATCGAGCTGCTCGATGGCGCGGTGCAAGCCGCGCTCGTTCAGGAGCGGGGTGACCGCGTCGGCTCGTTCATGTTTGCCCACGATCTCATCCATCACGCGCTGTACGAGGACGTCGGCCCCACACGGCGGACCCGGCTCCATCGCAGAGTCGCCGAGGCCCTCGAAGAGCTGGGCGGCGAGAACGCCGGGGAGCGGATCGAGGAGCTGGCCCGACACTGGCTGGCCTCCAGCCCTCCGGACTTCGACCGGAGCGTGGCGTACGCCGTACGGGCGGGCGAGCATGCACTGGCACAGCTGGCACCCGGCGAGGCCGTGCGCTGGTTTGAGCAGGCGGTGCGGACCCTGGACGGCTCGCCGTCCGCCGCCGAGGATGAGCGGTGCGAGCTCATGATCTGCCTCGGGGAGGCGCAGCGCCAAGCCGGTCACGCCGCGTTCCGGGAGACCTTCCTGGCTGCCGCGCGTCTCGCGGAGGAGATCGGTGACGTCGCCCGCATGGCTAGAGCGGCGATGGCGAACAGCCGGGGCTTCGCGAGCGCGTTCGGTGCCGTCGACGCGGAAAGACTGACGGTGCTCGATCGCGCGGCGGCCCTGAATCGCGCCGGTGATCCGGCCACCCGCGCCCGGCTGCTCTCACTGCAGGCCATGGAGCTCCAGTTCGATCCAGACTACGAGCGGCGGTGGACGCTGGCCGATGAGGCCTTGGCGCTCGCCCGCGAAGCCGGCGACGAGCGCGTGCTGCCGTATGTCCTTCGAGACCACTTCCACGCCACCTGGAGCGTCGAGACTCTCGACGAACGCCGGCGGACCGCTGAGGAGATGCGCGAACTGGCTGCCCGTGCGGACGACCCGCTCGTGCCGATCTGGGCGCTCGACCGCTCCGTCCACGTCGCGGTGGAGTCGGGAAACCTGACCGAAGCTTTGGCGACGTTGTCGCGGCTCCGGCAACGCACGGAGGGGCTGGGTCAACCCGGACTGCGCTGGCATGCAACCTATTACGCGGCCGGCCTTGCGCACCTGCGCGGCGAGCTGGCGGAGTCCGAGCGTCTGGCCGAGGCCGGCGCGCGGTTGGGCGAGGAGGCCGCTGAGCCCGACACCGCCTTTATCGCTTTCGGTCAGATCTGCATGGTCAGGGTCGAGCAGGCCCGGGGTGCCGAGGTCGTCGATGTCCTCGAACAGGCGGCGGCGAACTATCCGGCCGTGCCGGCCTACGAGGCGGCCTACGCCGCCGTGCTATGCGACCTAGGTCGTGTTCGCGACGCGGCCCAGCTGCTCGAGCGGTGGACCGAGCGCGGGTTCGACCAGCTCCCCCGAGACCAGGTGTACTCGACGGCGCTCGCGCTGTGGGCGAAAGTAGCGGCCGACGTGGCCTCGGAGCAGGCCGCGGCGGCACTCTACGAGCTGATTCTGCCCTGGCGCGATCAGCTGGCGTGGAGTGGGGCGAGCGGCTACGGCTCGGCCGAGCACTACCTGGGTAGGCTTGCGGGCACGCTCGGGGCAACGGACCGGGCGCGCAACCACTTCGTCGCGGCCTCGCGCGTCCACGAGACTCAGGGAGTCAAGGCGTGGGAGGCGCGGAACCTGTGTGCCTGGGCGCATTGCCTGCTTGCGACGGGTGAGACCGCGGAGGGCGTGGCGGTCGCGGAAAGGGCGCTCGACCTCGCCAGTTCGAACGGTTACGAACTCAGCGCCCTCCGGGCGCGCGAGCTTCTGCAGGCGGCGGCGGTGGCGTAGTGCCAGGGAATGAGGATTGCCTGCAGGGAGTCCCTCACGGCGAGCAGCGCATCGAGTCCTACTCCGGGCTGTTCCACTCTAACGCTGAGGTGTATCGGCCGCGAAACGAGGCTGAGCTTCAGTGCATATTCGCCCTCGCCACCCGGGAGAGCCAGGCGGTGACGATCCGATGTGGCGCGCATGCGTTTGACGACCAGTCGCTCGGTCACCAGATCGTCGTCTCGATGGAGCGCTTCAACAAGATCAAGGTGGGTCCCGGCCCGCAGGTGACCGTCGGGGCGGGCGCGGCATGGGGCGACATCGTGCGCCGGCTCAAGCGCAGAGGCCTGGTGCCCTACGGCACCGTCACCTCGTCACACGCGACTCCGGGCGGCACACTCGCGGCTGACTGCCTGTCCCGGTTCTCGCCGTCGTTCGGAAAGGAGGCGGAGCACGTCCTGAGTTTCCGCATGATGCGAATCGATGGATGCGCCAAGTATTACTCCCCCCCGCCCCCGGGGAATCCCGATCCCGCCACGTGGACCGAGGACGAGCGGATCTTCATGGCCGTCGTCGGCGGCTTCGGGTACCTCGGCGCCGTACTCCAGATCACCTACAAGGTGCGTCCATGTGGGTCGCACCGGATCGCGGTGAAAACCGAGGTCGAGAAACTCGACTCATTTGCGCACCTGGCCCGCAGGCTGATTCCAGAGGTCCAGACGGCCCGAGCGAACGCGACCGCCCGAGCAAACGCGGACTGCCGCGGCGACGACTGGGAGGCCATCTCGGCCGGCCTGTACCCCGCCGGTCGCAATCAGCCGTCGGCGCTGCTGTTTAAGTCCAGGCTCGTAAAGACGTGCAGGAGGCGGCCCTATCTGCTCCATCACCCCCACAACCCGCTGGTGATCCTGGCCCAGTGGGTCATGCGTGTCCCCGTTTTGTGCCGGATCCTGTCACGCGTCTTCTTCGAGCTCACCCGGAGCGGCTCCACGTACATCGATGGCCTGCAGGGCTACCTGTTCTTCATGGACGCGAACGTGATCGCGCGACACGTGGCGCGCTGGTTCGGACACGATCTCAACACGATCCAACAGACATTCGTCGTTCCGGCCGATCTCGAGGCGCCCAACGCTCACCAGCCACTCCTCGATTGGCTCAAGCGAGCCCAGGCCGAACTCGCCCGTCGAAACCTGACACCGACGATCACGGACGTCCTCTACCTGCCCCAGGACTGGACGTTCTGTCTGTCGCCCAACGCCAGGAGCGCTGGCTTTGCCGTCAGCTACGCCTTCGAGACCAACAACACCGGCCCGGTCCAGAGCGCCTTTCGGGAGCTGGCCGAGATCCTGTGGAACGACTTCCAGGGTCACGTGTCATTGGTCAAGAACGTTTATGTCGACAGGGCCACGCTGCACGCGATGTACGGCCGGCAAGCTCGCGACTTCCTCACCCTCAAGCACCGGCTGGATCCGGGGGACCTGCTGCGAAATGACTTCTTCAGCCGTGTCCTGGACCCGCCACCCGGCTCCCCGCCCCCGCCCCCGCCTGCGCCTGCGCCTCCAGGCTCTTGAGCGCCGACTGCGCTGCACTTGAGGGCTCTATGAGCGGGCTCTGATCGGACCCAGCATGCTCCGGGAGGTCATGTCGACGATGACGCCCATCCCCACTGGTAGCGACCGGCAACGCGTGCCCGCACCGCCAGCATGGGCTCGCAGCCTTCCCGCAGCGCCGGACCATCACGCCGTTCGGCGCTCAGCCGTGAGGGATAGCGGACGCGAATACGCCACGGTTCTGATCGCCGACATCAGAGGCTCGACCGCGCTCAGCCGCTCAATCGATCCCCAAGAGTGGTGGACGATCACCGCGCGGCTCTTCGAGCTCATGTCAGACGCCGTCCACGCCTCAGGCGGCCGCGTGCGCGCCTTCACTGGCGACGGCATCCTGGCTGTGTTCGGACGCCGGAGGGCCGCAGACGCCCACGCGAAGCGCGCGTGCGAGGCAGGACTCGCGCTGCGCACGGCGATCCGAGGACCGGCGGCCGAACTTCGCCGCCATCACGATCTCGAGCTCTCGATCCGCATCGGGATCAACTCGGGGGAAGTCGTAACCGGGATCCTGGGAACGGGCTACCGGCGCTGCTGCGCCGTCAGCGGCTACACGGTCGCCCTGGCCAAGCGAATGGAGACACTCGCGGAACCGGACAGGATCTGTCTGTCCGAGAACACGGCCGCGCTCCTGGAGGGCGGTCTCGAGGTCCGGAGCCTCGGCTGGTACGAGGTCAAGGGCGCGCCCGAGCTAGTCCGCGTCTTCGAGCTCATGCCGGCAGCGTGACCGAGCAGCAGAAAGTTCCGATGGACCGGAACCGATCCCCCACCGCCCCACCGGGGGTGTACTCGGGCTAGTTTGATCGGGAAGAGTTGCGCCTCGTTCGGTCGCGTGGTGTGTGATCTAGTGGGTCCCGTCGAAAGGTTTGACCTGAAATGACTGGGTCATGCGGCGACTCGGTGTTTGCGTTCGAGGGCGGCGATCCGTCGGTCGTGGTCGGGTCCGTTGCGGTGGGTGACGTAGTCAGCGACGGCGCGGCGGGCGGTGTCCCAGTCGCGGTAGTCGGTGTTGTTGAACACGAACTCTTGGATCGGGCGGAAGTGGCTCTCGATACGGTTCAGGTAGCTGGCGTAGGTCGGGGTCGGGACCAGCTCGATCTTGTTCGCGTTCGCGTAGGCACGGATGTCGGGGGTCCAGTTGGCCGAGAGGTTGTCCTGGATCCAGTAGATCCGCTGGCGACCGGGATAGACCAGGCGGATGGTGCGCATGAACCCGAGCACGTCGCTGCCGGCGCGACGTGCTCGCGTGCGGGCGTAGAGACGGTCGCGGTGCACGTCCAGCGCGCCGAAGATGTAGCGGATCCCGTGCTTGCGGTTGTAGGTCGCGCGCAGCCGCTCGGGCCGGCCGCGGCGTGCCCAGCCGGCGCCCTGGATCGGCTTGAGGCTGATCGGCCCCATCTGATCAAAGCTGATCACCGGCCCGTCGAACGGCACGGCGGCATAGAGCTCCAGCACCCGCGCAGCGCGGGCTTCGTAGTCGGGATCCGGGCTGGCCTTCCAAGAGCGGGTCCGCTGAAACGACAAGCCGGCCTCGCCGAGCAGCCGCCCCAGGTGACTGGGCGAGATCTCGATCCCCTGCCCGGCCAGCCAGGCCGAGAGGCGATCCAGCGACCAGCGCGTCAACGGCACCCCTTCTGTGTCGGGGCGGGCACCGGCCACTGCCACCGCGCGCTGACGCTGCACGGGGGTGATCCGGCGGGGTCGCCCGCCCCGGTACTCAGGGCGCAGACTGTCGAACCCTTCCTCGTTGAACTCGTGGATCACCTTGCGCACGTGACTCTCATCGGTCAGCCACATCCGGGCGATCTGCGGCACCGGCGTCTTCACGTTCGAAGCCAACAGAATCGCCGCGCGGATCCGCGTGGACTGATGCTCAGCCCGCGTCGAGAGCCGCTTGAGCCGGGTCGCCTCCTGATGAGACAGCGACCGCACGAACACTTCCGGGGGACGCATCACCACCTCCAAGGTCGGGATGCACCCCCATTCGCCGTCGCCGGCGAGTTTCCGGTCAAACGTTCCGGCTGGACCCACTAGACGCCGCCTCCCGGCGCCGCGCTCGGGAGCGAACGGCGGCGAAATCCTGGCCCTGGCAAGCCCGGGCCAGGAGAGCTCGATTCAGCGAAGGGATCCAGACGTCCCGACCCTATACCTACCCTCCGAGGCTCGGGTCTCGACGAAACCGGCCGTACAGGGCAAGTCTCGCGGGCCACGGCGCGCGTCCTCCGCGCCCGAATGCACAACCGAGCGGTCGGCACAGCGAAAGTCGCCCCAATGAGCACCGGAGGTCTCACGTGCCGCCCGTCGCGGTCCGCTTCTGTCAGAGTTGTAAAGCGGCCCTGTACGACAACCTTCGGGTTTTGGACCTAACGCGCCGAGAGAGGCCACCCTTCAAGTTATGAGGCGCCTAACGGTGATCAGCTAGGTTGTAAGCGTTCAGTTGGTTGGGGGGACATAACCGCGCTTCGTCGAATGTGGGGGCGTGGAGCGGCACGAGGCTGAGGCGATCTATGACTCGGGGCGCGAGGTCGTGGTCGAGGTGCTGTTGCGGATGGATCGTCAGATTCAGCAGTTGACGGCGCGGGTGGAGAAGCTGGAGCGCGAGCTGGCGAAGAACTCGCGGAATTCGTCGCGGCCGCCGTCGAGCGATCCGTCGTCGAGCAAGAAGCGGGGCAAGCGGGCGCGGCCGAAGGGCCGCTCGGGTCGGGCGCAGGGGGCGCAGCCGGGTCATGAGGGCAAGGGGCGGGAGTTGTTGCCCAGCTGGGCGGTCGACGAGGTCGTGCAGCATTGGCCTGAGCGTTGTGGGTGCGGGCATGTGTTTTGTGAGTCAGAGCGGGTGGCGGTGGGTGGGCCGGTGCGTCATCAGGTCGAGGAGCTGCCGCAGATCTCGACGATCGTGATCGAGCATCAGTGCCCGCGCGTTCGCTGTCCTGACTGCGGTCGGCGTCGGCGTGCGGAGCTGCCCGACGAGGTGGCGGCCAGCGCGTTCGGGCCGCGGTTGCAGGCGGCGATCGCCACGCTGGCGATCCGCAACCGCGTCTCGCGCCGCGACAGCGTCGAGTTGTGTTGTGAGTTGTTCGGCGCGCGGATCTGCACCGGCAGCGTCGACGCCGTCCTGACCCGCGCGGCGGATGCGCTGGAGCGTCCGCACGAGCGGTTGCTGACGGGCATGCGGCGCGCCGGCCGGCTCAACATGGACGAGACGGGCTGGCGACTGAAGGGCGCACGGCGGACACTGTGGGGCGCGTTCACCGACAAGCTCGCCGTGTACCAGATCGCGGCGGACCGCCACGAGGACCGCGCCCGCGAGCTGCTCGGATCAAGCAACGCGATCATCACCTCCGATCGCTGGTGGGCCTATAACCACCTGCCGCTGGCTCGCCGGCAGATCTGCTGGTCACACCTGCAGCGCGACTTCCAAGCCCAGGCCGAGGGCTCAGGCGCCGAGAAGGAACTGGGCGACATCGGCCTGCGGGTCTGCGATGAGCTGTTCTTCGCCTGGGAGGTCTACCAGCACACCGGCCAGCGCACGGAACTGCAGCGCCAGATCCGACGGCTCCAGCGCGAGCTCAAGCCGATCCTGCGCACCTACCAGGGCAAGAAGCCGCGCTACAAGCGCACCCGCGGACTGGCGCGCAACCTCCTCAAGGTCTGGCCCGCGCTCTGGACCTTCGCCCGCCGCCGCGGCGTGCAGCCCACCAACAACCACGCCGAACGCGCGCTACGCGGCGCGGTCATCTACCGCAAGCTCTCGCTCGGCAGCCAATCCGAAGACGGGGAACGACGCATCGAGCGACTGCTATCGGCCTCGACCACCTGCCGCTTACAGAGCCGATCGCTGTTCGAATACCTCGCCGAGCTACTCGCCGCTCAAACCCGCGGCGATCCTCCGCCGGCGCTCGCCTGAGCGACCAACTGAACGCTCACAGCTAGGTGCTGATTTGCAGGGATTCTGCGATCTTGCCTGAGGTTGCGTGAGGCTGGATTTGCCGGTCTTGTTAGACGGTTTGTTAGACGGAATGGACGGCCCGCTGCGCTCCTCGGGCGAGGACAACGGTACTCGCAAATCCGCAGCAGACTCAGCGCAGCTGGAGCGCTCGGTGGGCGCCGGCGTGGGTCCAGCTGAGGATGAGCGAGTTTCCGTTGAGAGCGATGTTGTCGATCGCGTTGCTATGGCCGGGCGGGGTGGTGTCGAGGAGCCGGGTGCCCTGGTCGTCGCGAGCGTAGAGCTGCTCGGTCTCGCAGGGGGCTGACTGGGCGGCGCAGCCGGGGATGTCAACGAGGTCGTGCGTCCAGGTCTTCGCGCCGCCGGTTGGGTGGGTCGAGGTGAGGACGTTGCCGTTCTGGTCGCCGGCTATGCACAGGGCGACTGATGGGCAGGAGACGGCGTTGATGGAGTTCCCATTGACCTGGGGTCGCTCGACCGACGCTTTCGTCCATGCCCTCGCGCCGCCGGTCGGATCGGTCGAGGTGAGGATGTCGCCGTTGCTGTCGCCGGCTACGCATACCGCGACCGACGGGCACGAAAGGGCGTCGAGGCTGACGGGATTGTAGGGCGCCCCGGGATCGATCGTGGCTTTGGTCCAGGCGCTCGCGCCGCCAGTCGGGTGAGTCGTCGTGAGGATGTTTCCGTTGCTGCCGTTGGCGTAATTGGTATCGCTCGCTACGCACAGTGAGACCGACGGGCACGCGACGGCGGCGAGGAAGGCCCCCTGATCCACCGTGGTCTTAGTCCAGGCGCTCGCGCCGCCGGTCGGGTTGGTCGAGCTGAGGACCTCTCCGGTGTTGGTCGTTGCCACGCACAGCGAAACCGACGGGCATGACACCGCTTTGACGATTCCCTCACCGGAGGCGACTCGCGCGCTGCTCCAGGAGCTTGCGCCGCCGGTCGGATCGGTCGAGGTGAGAATCGTGGGTCCGCCTGGGGTGCTGGCACCGCCACCGCCGACCACGCACAGCGAGAGCGACGGGCACGCGATGGCGTACAGGTAGCTTCCCTGATCTGGCGTGGTCTTCGTCCACGCGCTCGCGTCGCCCGTCGGATCCGCCGCGGTGAGCACGTCTTTCTCCCCGACCGCGACGCAGAGCGATACCGACGGACAGGAAACGCCGAAGATCGATTCATTCGGCAACCCGGCACGGCTCCAGGCGGTTGGGCCGACCGTAGGGTGGATCGAGCCCAGGATGCTGTCCAGGTCGCCGGCGACGCACAGGGACACCGCTGGGCAGGCCATCGCCGTCAGCGAGGCGGAGATCGGTCTGGTGGTCTGCCGCCAAGCGGTGAACCCGCTCGAGTCCAGCACCAGGAAGTCGAGCCCGTAGACGGTCGGTCCCCCGTTCCAGGCCCACGAGACGCCAGCCAGGTCTGTGGCCCTGCCGCTGCTGAGGTCAAACAGCGTCGCGCCCTCGCTGACGTACTGCGGGCTGTCGTACTCAGGCTCGAGCGCCGCGAAGCGCCCCGCGAGCCGGACCGCGAGCAGCGCGTCGAAGTAGCCGACCTTCGTCGTATCCAAGAGAACGTGCGTGCTGCCAAACGCCCTCAGGCACCCGGAGAAGACGAACCGGCGCGGGGAGAACACAACCGCCTCGCGGTTCGACGCCACGACAGTTGCGCCCGCGGGAGGCTTGCACACAGGCTTCGCAGACGTCGGTATCGGCTGCCAATCGAGCGCTGTCCCCCGGACCGAACCGACCTTCCGTGCGCGGCCCCCGCGCACCGCGATCACCGCGACCACGCCCCCGGCAGCGATGTAGGCGACCTGCCGACCGTCAGGCGACCACGCGGGCGCCCGACCCCGAACCAGCCGCCGGATGGCGCCACCCGCCACCGGCACGATCCAGACGTAGCCATCGCGAGCGAACGCAAGCCTCGCGCCGTCCGGCGAAAACGACGGCGAGCGCCCCCGCGCCAGCCGCCGAAGCTTTCCGTGGCCGGGTCGCCCGACCCAGATCCAGCCCCCGCGCACCAGCGCAACAAGCCCACGCGACGACCAGACAGCGCCATCCACCGGTCCCGTGACAAGCCGCCGGGCACCACCGCCGGCGAGGCTGACACTCCACACACCATTCTGCGCGACCGTCACCCCCTGACCGCCGGGCGTGAACGCCGGCTCGTTTCCGCTCACAGTGGTGAGCGGCGCCCCCACAAGACACCACAGGCATGATCCATCCGCCGCGACCACGACAGGTCGATGACTGGTGGCATCAACAAAAGCGATCGCGCGTCCGTTCGGGGAGAACCTCGGCTGCGCCGGATGACCACACAAGACCACGCTCGTGCAGATCAGGCGTGTCGCGCCCGTAGCGGGCGCGACCAACTCCAGCCCGCCGCCGGTCGCGACCACCAGATCCCCGTCGCGCCCCGGAAACGCCCCCCAAGCCGGCGACGCGCACACGCCCACGACTGCCACCACAACCCCCAACACAAACGCCCTCGATCTCATCAACGGCGTCAACGAGCCCTTCACGCCGGAGCTCCGGTCAAGCACGCGCTCAAGCCCCCACCGCCGGCCGCCGGCCGGCTCCCCGGACTGCAACCGACGTCGGCGAGGGCGGGTACAGGCATCCCGGCCGCGACGACACCAGCAGGAGTCCGCCCTGGCCGCAGCACACCTTGCTCGGAACAAGACTGCGGCAACACCAATGTGGCCTGGCATCTCACCGTCTGACATGCGCGGTCCAGAGCACGTCGCCGGTGCGGCAGTCGCCACGGTCGAGGTAGCTGACTGTCCCGCTCGCTTGATTGGTGGTACTGAAGCTCCCGGTGAGGGTGATGTCGAAGGTCTCGTCGAAGTAATCGCCGGCAAAGCGGTTGTTCTCGACGGGTAAGGCGAACTCGTCGAACGGCGGCCCCAGCTCGATACCAGTCGCGACTCCAGACGGGCCGCAGTTTGTCTGCAGCGAGCCGAAGTCAAACCGCGTGACATGCCGATGGCGCTCAATCGTGCGCTCGAACGTCACCCGGGTCCCCTCGCTCGTGGTCCCCACGAAGTGCTGTACCGGTGGTGGGGGCGGCTTGGCATGCGCGGTCCAGATGCCGTCGGCGTTGCACCCCTTCGCGGCGGCTTCGCCGTGGTAGCGGAACGTTCCGCGAGCGTGGCCGTGAGCCAGGAAGCGCCCGGTCACCACGAGCGGGGTGTTGCCGTTGGCCATCAGACTGACGCGGAAGGTCCCGTCGCGGCGGATTCCCGCCGACCCCGGCTCGGCGAGCGTGTCGAAGTAGCCGCCCCGACAGGCCACAGGCGGACCCCACATGTCCAAACGCGCGACACGGCGCCCGTTGCGCGCTACCTGAAGCCGAAGAATGAAGCTTCCGTCACCCTCACCGGGAGGCACGGCAAAATGAGGCTGGATGCCGCGACCGTCATACGTGGCGCCTCGCCGAACCGGCGAGCTTACCGCCGCACTCGCCCCCGCCCCGAGCACCGCCGCGATCAACGCGAGCAGTATGGCCGTTCGGCGCATCGTGCCGAAAAGGATGACCCTCGCATCAATCTCGGTCAACCGGCGCGCCATCCCTGGCTTTGGCGAACTTGTGATCAGCATCGCTCTCAGGGGGCTCGGAGGATTGCGACCTCATCTCCAGGGGTCGTCAGCCCGCCGAGCGCGAACAGGTTGCCAGAGGCATATGCGAGCTCGACGCCGGGGCCGACGGCGCGTCCTCCGGGGGGCGCGATCGGAAGGTGTGTCGTCCTGACCTGGCCAGATCCCCAGCCGTGGGCCGGCTCGGCGAACGCGTACGCAGCCAGGGTGCCCACGCTGCTGCTGGCTGCGCCGAGGGCCGCAACGGAGAAGACGCGTCTGCCCGAGACCGCTACCGACCAGCCGAGCCCGTTGCTTGCCGGCGCGGTCAGTTTCGCGGTCGGGCGCATCGTGGCGGGCCACCCGGTGCGCGGGCGGACGTACACGTACACGGCGCCGGCGTTGACGTTCGCGTCGGGCACGACCGGCTGGCCGACCGCGATCGTCCCGCCTGACACCGCGATGGCCGGTCCGAGGGGATATGCGGGGTTTGCATTGGAGAGGTACAGCTTGGCGGTCGGAGTCTCGCTCGACCAGCCTCTGGCGGGCTTCTCGAAGACATAGACCGCGCCCGCCTGTCCGTGCGTGCCGACGTCGGCGCCGAGCGCGCTCGCCACCAGCGTTGAGCCCGAGATCGCCACCGAGCCACCGAGTAGGTCGCCCGGCGTCGGCTGGTGTGCCGCGGTGAGCCGGGCGACTTCGTGGATCGTGCCGGACCAGCCGTTGGCCGGCTGCGTGTATACGTATACCGCGCCGCGCGTAGCGGGGAAGGGGTAGCCGTAGGACGGGGCGCCCACCGCGACTGTCGGTCCCGCGATGGCGACCGCGGCGCCGAACTGTCCGCCGGGGTCCCCATCCGAGGGGACGAGCCGCGCCGTCTCTGTCCCACTGGTCCAGCCCCTGCGCGGTCGGGTGAATACGTCCACCTCGGCGGTGAGTGGCGCGCTTGCGATGATCGTGCGGCCGGAGGTCGCGACCGAGGAGCCGATCGCGGCCCCGTCGGAGGCCGTCAGCACGGCTGCGTGCGTTTCGCTCGTCCAGCCGGCCGCCGGGCGTGTGAATACGTACACGGCGCCGCGCGTGGAGCCGCCATCTCCGGGGGCGCCGACGGCGACCGTGTCACCCGCAGCTGCGAGCGGTCCGAATCCGGCGTCGATCTGGTCCGTGTGCGGTGCGGACAGGTGCGCGGACCCGCTCCAGCCAGCGGCCGTGTGGGTGAACACCGACGTCCCCGCGTAGAATGTCTCGGCCGAGATCGCGACGGCGTCGGACAGTCGTGCGTCAGCCGGAAGCGCGACCGTCGCCGGCCGTGTTTCGCTGATCCACCCGCCCATCGGTTTGTCGAACACGTACACGCCGGGCGTGGGCGGCGAGGAGGACACCGGCGGCGTGGTGAACGCGGTCGTGATCACGGTTGACCCGGACATCGCCACGGACGCGCCGAGCCCGTTGTCCCCGTTGTTGCCGTTCCAGTCCGACGCGCTCAGCGTCGCCGTCGGGTGCACGGCCCCGCGCCATCCGCCCGCCGGCTCGCTGAACAGGGAAACCGACCCGGGTTGCGCTTCGTACTTATCGCACCCGAACGGGGCCCCGCCGGCGATCGTGGGACCCGAGATCGCCACCGACTCACCGAGATCGTCCCAGCTGCCTGTGGTCAGCTCCGCTGACTGGGTCATGCTCCGCCAGCCGCGGCGCGGGCGCGTGAACACGTAAACCGCTCCAGCACGGCTGCTGAAGCACTGCCCGCCGCCACCCCGGCCGGCGACGATCGTCCCACCGGCCACCGCGACCGAGGTTCCGAGCAGATCGCCCGCAGCACCATCCGCGGCGGTCAAACGCCCGGCCTCACGAACCGTCCCGCTCCAGCCACGCGCGGGCTTCACGAAGACGTACACACCGCCCGCGCTCATCGCGCGACCTCTCGGACCCGCCGCGGTCAACGGGGCACCGACCGCGACCGTACCCCCTGAGATCGCAACGGCGCTGCCCAGCCCGAGCCCGATCGCGGACCGGCGGGGCTCGAGGACCGCCGCGTCGTGGACGATGCCGGCCCATCCAACCGCTGGCCGCCGGAACACATACACTGCGCCCGCGGAGAGATGCGAGCCGATCGCGACGTCCGGAGCCCCCGCGACGACGGTGTCGCCCGCGATCGCGACCGTGCTCCCGAGCCGGTCCCCTGGCCGTCCCGAGCGCACCACAAGACGCGCGATCGCCGGCACGCTTCGGCTCCACCCGCCCGAGGGACGGCGAAACACGAACACGGCGCCCTGCGACGGATGCGTCCCGACATCGGCAGACGGCGCACCCGCGACGAGCTCAGAGCCCGACACCGCAACCGGGCCAAGCGACCCGGTCACCTCGCCGAGCGTCAGCGAGCCAAGCTCGATGAACGGGTCGATCCGCAGCGGATACCGGGCACCCACGTCATCGACACGGATCAGCAACCGCCCGCCACCCGCAAGCAACCTGCACGGCAGCGCGCGACCACGGGCGTCGATCACCGACAGCCCCCCGTAGCGCAGCGCGACACGTCCCCGGGCGTCGACGAACACGAGCCCCGGGCCGCGGCGCGCCGACCGCAATCTCAGCGGACCGACGACACGCAGCGCGAGCATGAGAACCCCCGTCGGCTGCGTGGCCAGGCGGCGTTTGACCATGAACCCCTGCTCGATCCCGAGCGGGCCGCCCTGATACCACGCCTCCAGCTGCGCGTAGCGATACGTGACCCGATCGCCCGCCGCCGACACGCGCGGCCGGCCAAGCACAGCCGGTGACAGCCTCACCCACCAGCCGGCGGTGGACAGTCGAACCGCTCCAGGAGCGAACCGCGCGTCGACGCCCCCACCGCGCAGCCGCCAACCCGACGCGGTTCGGACCGCCCGGGCCGCCGCATCGCCCCCCGCCAACGTGCGCGAGATCGCCGCCCGGGCACCAGCCGGCAGCCGCTGCAGCACCCCAAGCGCAGCCAACTCGCCCGCCTGCCGAGCCACCGGCGCCCCGGCAGCGAGCGGCGGTACACGCCGCGATACGACGTCGGGCCGGTGCGACACCGCGAACAGCCCGAGCAGCACGGCCAGCGCCGCCACGCACCCGGCCCGCAGCATATGCGCCCCACCCGGTCGAGCTGCGAGCGCTGTCTCCACTACTGAGGAACGCTCCCGGCGCCGTGTAGTTGCGCCCTTGACCTCACTGGTCGATCAGCCGCTCGGTGAGCGCACCATCCGCGTAGCAACGAAGCTTTCCGGATCACGGGCCCTGAGCCACGATCGGGAACGAGTGGTCGCTGTAGTCAGAACCGACGGCGAAACATGCAGTCGCTGACGGGCAGGAAATCCCATTCAGGTCTGCCTCAAGATTCGTCGGTTGCCGAGACCAGGTCGTGCCGTTCCAGCGATCGACCGCACCTAGGTCACCGACTGCTGTGCACGCACCGGCGCGGCACGAGACCCCCTTTAGGACGTCGGGCGGATCCAGCTCTGACCATGCCGTGCCCCTCCACACCTGTGCGTACGGCCCACTAACACTCGCATCTTCCTCTCCAACGGCGATGCATCTGCTGCTCGCGCAGGACACCCCATTTAGTCGGGTGTCAAACTCGCACGTCCCCCCAGTGGGGTCGGGCAGCGGCTTGATCGACCAGAGGTGACCGTCCCAGCGCTCGATCAGGGGCAGGTCGCACCCGAGCTTCGGGTTGAAATGCGACCCGACCGCGGTGCAGGTGCGGCTCGAGGTACACGACACGCCGCTGAGCCCGGCGGCCGGACTGTTGGCGAGCCGCTCAAGCGTCCACGTCCTGCCGTTCCATCGCTCCGCCAACAGATACGGCACATCATTCGTAGAGCCCATCCCGACCGCGACGCAGAACCCACCCGATACGCACGACACGCCCTCAAGCGAGCCGTTCCGCGTGCGCGGAGATTCTCAAATAGCGGGGGCGGGATTCGAACCCGCGACCTTCGGGTTATGAGGCGCCTAACGGAGATCCGCTAAGTGCCGCTTTGCAGGGATTTTGTGATCTTGCCCGAGGTTGCGTGAGGTTGAATTTGCCCGTCTTGTTAGACGGTTTGTTAGACGGTTCGAGACGTGCTCGCTGCCCTGCTCGGGCCCCAGGCAACGATACGCGCAACCCGCTCGGATCAGGGCGTCGGCGTAACGGCCAAGGCACTCGTGGCGGACGCGAGTAGGCCCTGGCGACTGGCCCCGCGCCTCCAGCGCGACGGATCGCGTGCTGCCGATCACGCCTCACGCCATCACGGTGGGGGTCGCTGTTTGCTAAGGGATCGGGAGGAAGTAGCAGCTGGGCGGGGCCGAGGGCGAGCCTTGCCCTCGCGGGCGCCGCGTGCGATGCTCCCGCACGGGGACGACCTGGTGCTCCGAGTGCGCGCGATCGGGTGGGGTGTGGCCGCATGGATGGTTCTGCTCGGCGTGCTCGCGGGATCGGCCGCGGGAGCGGCGCTCGTCAGGGTCTCGGGCACGCTCGGCGGCGCTCGGCTTCCCGCCCCCGGCGCCGGGGTCTCGCTCGTGCAGGCGCTGAACCTGGGTGACGGCACGCTCGCCGCGACGGGGTTCGTGGACCGGCGCGGGCGATTCTCGCTGAAGGTGCCGTCGGGTCCCTACGCGTTGCTGGCAGGCTCAGTCTTCTTCCGCGGCGGTGTGCCGACGGTGAAACTCGTCGGTGCGCTGCGAACGCGCGCGGGAAAGCCGCGACGGCTGGCCCTGTCGCTCCGGCCGGTCCGCAAGCACGCCGGCCAGCTGGCTCCTCGAGCGGCGTCGACGGCCTCCGCACTCTCACGCCGGGTGGGCGTGGTCGACTTCACCGGCGGCGCCCCGTATCAAAACCGCGGCCTGGCCACGATGATCGTCACCGATCTCGTGCCGCTCGACGAGGGTCCGCCTTGCGCGTTCACCGTCGTCGAAATGCAGCAACGCGACGCGATCATCCGCGAGATCCGCCTACAGCAGACTGAGTTCTTCGACCCGGCATCACGCGTGCAACCCGGCCGGCTCCTCCAGCCGACGCTCATCGTGCACGGCAGTCTCGTCTCCCATGGCGGCGATGATGTCTCCTACTTCATTCGCGTCGTCAATGCCCGCAATGGGAGGACGAAGGGGACGGTTTCCGGACGCACCGGCCGCAACGGGTGGCTGACCGCCTCGACCGGCATCGCGAGGAAGCTGGTCAAGATCATCTGCGCGCCCGACGATCTCTACTTCCGTCTCATCGCCTATTCGCGGACCGAGAAGAGCACTACCGCGTACGGGCAGAGAACCGTGACCGACACGCTCTCGGGCGGTCCGGGGCCGATTGTGACGATCCCGGACTGCACCGACCCCTTGAACTGCGGCACGGACATGGTCCTGGACGGCACGGTCACGACGACGGCCAATGGCCACGTGACCGGGACCCCGAGCAGCGGGTGCCCCGGAGGCGCGTACACGTATCCGACGACCGTGCTCCAGAACCCGGTTCACCTCGATCTAACCCTCGACCCGGACTGGGTCGCTCCCGCCCATGCCTCCGAGGCGATGATCCCGAGCGTCGGCGACGTCACCTCCGACATATGCGGAGCCAACGACAGCGGCGACCCGCAGACGGTGTCCGCGACGGCCTCGGCCGACGACCTCCTCAGCGGGAACCCCGTCACCATCGCGTTCTCGGGCGGGGGCACGACGACGTCCTCGTTCGGCGACCACAGCGGCCTTACGATCACCTGGTCGCTCTCGGAAACCGCGACGGTTCAGCGCGTGCAGGTCGACGGCTCGCCCCTGTAGGCGGCGCGTGGCCCGTCCAGCGGTCTGTCGGCGACGGCCTTCGGGTTCTTGACCCTTCAGGTTATGAGGCGCCTAGCGGTGCTCAGCTAGATGTGAGCGTTCAGTTGGTCGCTCAGGCGAGCGCCGGCGGAGGATCGCCGCGGGTTTGAGCGGCGAGTAGCTCGGCGAGGTATTCGAACAGCGATCGGCTCTGTAAGCGGCAGGTGGTCGAGGCCGATAGCAGTCGCTCGATGCGTCGTTCCCCGTCTTCGGATTGGCTGCCGAGCGAGAGCTTGCGGTAGATGACCGCGCCGCGTAGCGCGCGTTCGGCGTGGTTGTTGGTGGGCTGCACGCCGCGGCGGCGGGCGAAGGTCCAGAGCGCGGGCCAGACCTTGAGGAGGTTGCGCGCCAGTCCGCGGGTGCGCTTGTAGCGCGGCTTCTTGCCCTGGTAGGTGCGCAGGATCGGCTTGAGCTCGCGCTGGAGCCGTCGGATCTGGCGCTGCAGTTCCGTGCGCTGGCCGGTGTGCTGGTAGACCTCCCAGGCGAAGAACAGCTCATCGCAGACCCGCAGGCCGATGTCGCCCAGTTCCTTCTCGGCGCCTGAGCCCTCGGCCTGGGCTTGGAAGTCGCGCTGCAGGTGTGACCAGCAGATCTGCCGGCGAGCCAGCGGCAGGTGGTTATAGGCCCACCAGCGATCGGAGGTGATGATCGCGTTGCTTGATCCGAGCAGCTCGCGGGCGCGGTCCTCGTGGCGGTCCGCCGCGATCTGGTACACGGCGAGCTTGTCGGTGAACGCGCCCCACAGTGTCCGCCGTGCGCCCTTCAGTCGCCAGCCCGTCTCGTCCATGTTGAGCCGGCCGGCGCGCCGCATGCCCGTCAGCAACCGCTCGTGCGGACGCTCCAGCGCATCCGCCGCGCGGGTCAGGACGGCGTCGACGCTGCCGGTGCAGATCCGCGCGCCGAACAACTCACAACACAACTCGACGCTGTCGCGGCGCGAGACGCGGTTGCGGATCGCCAGCGTGGCGATCGCCGCCTGCAACCGCGGCCCGAACGCGCTGGCCGCCACCTCGTCGGGCAGCTCCGCACGCCGACGCCGACCGCAGTCAGGACAGCGAACGCGCGGGCACTGATGCTCGATCACGATCGTCGAGATCTGCGGCAGCTCCTCGACCTGATGACGCACCGGCCCACCCACCGCCACCCGCTCTGACTCACAAAACACATGCCCGCACCCACAACGCTCAGGCCAATGCTGCACGACCTCGTCGACCGCCCAGCTGGGCAACAACTCCCGCCCCTTGCCCTCATGACCCGGCTGCGCCCCCTGCGCCCGACCCGAGCGGCCCTTCGGCCGCGCCCGCTTGCCCCGCTTCTTGCTCGACGACGGATCGCTCGACGGCGGCCGCGACGAATTCCGCGAGTTCTTCGCCAGCTCGCGCTCCAGCTTCTCCACCCGCGCCGTCAACTGCTGAATCTGACGATCCATCCGCAACAGCACCTCGACCACGACCTCGCGCCCCGAGTCATAGATCGCCTCAGCCTCGTGCCGCTCCACGCCCCCACATTCGACGAAGCGCGGTTATGTCCCCCCAACCAACTGAACGCTTACAGCTAGATGCTGATTTGCAGGGCTTTTGTGATCTCGCCTGATGTTGCGTGAAGCTGAATTTGCCCATCCTGTTAGATGGTCTGTTAGACGGTTCGGGATGCGCCGACACGCCGCTCAGGCCTCGGGCAACGGTACTCGCAATCCGCGCATTCGGGGGCATCTAGCCTAGTGTCTTGCTGGTTTAATTCGTTGGCGGTTACGGTAGGAGTGGGTCATGCCTACTCCTACCGCTGTTGAGATCACGCTCTCTGACGAGGAGCGCTCGGTGCTTGAGGCCTGGACTCGGCGCCGGACCACCGCGCAGGCGCTCGCGTTGCGCGCCCGGATCCGTGCTGGCCGCGGCTGGCCAGTTGACCAACGCCGAAATCGCCACGCTTGAGGGCGTCTCGCGGCCGACGGTCACGAAGTGGCGCAACCGGTTCGCGGCTAGGCGCCTTGAGGGGCTGCTGGATGAGCCCCGGCCGGGCCGGCCACGGACGATCACCGATGAGCAGGTCGAGGCGGTGGTGATCACCACGCTTGAGTCCAAGCCGAAGAACGCGACGCACTGGTCGACGCGGTCGATGGCCACGGAGGTCGGGGTCACAGCGGATGCGGTGATGCGGATCTGGCATGCGTTCGGGCTCCAGCCCCACCGTCAGCAGACGTGGAAGCTCTCCAAGGACCCGCAGTTCATCGAGAAGGTCCACGACATCTGCGGCCTGTACCTCAACCCGCCGGAACGGGCGGTGGTGCTCTGCGTGGATGAGAAGAGCCAGATCCAGGCCCTTGACCGCACCGCGCCGACGTTGCCGATGCTGCCCGGTACCCCCGAGCGCGCGACCCACGACTACGAGCGCAACGGTACCTCCAGCCTCTACGCCGCGCTCAACGTCCAGTCCGGCGAAGTGATCGGCTCGCTGCACCAGCGCCACCGCGCGATCGAGTTCCTCAAGTTCCTCAAGACCATCGACCAGAACGTTCCCGCGCACCTGCACGTGCACCTCGTGCTCGACAACGCCTCCAGCCACAAGACCCCTGCCGTCCGTCGCTGGCTCGCGCAGCACCCCCGCTTCGTCCTTCACTTCACGCCAACGTCCAGCTCGTGGATCAACCTCGTCGAACGCTGGTTCTCCGAGCTCACGACCAAGCTCCTGCGCCGCGGCGCGCACCGCTCGGTCCGGCAGCTCAACACCGACATCCGCCGCTGGATCGACTCCTGGAACGAGAACCCCCGACCCTACGTCTGGGTCAAGACCGCCGACGAAAATCCTCGACTCAATCAACCGGTACTGCGAACGAATTAACCCGACGGCACACTAGAGCTCGGTCCTCTTGCCCCGGAATAGCTGCTCGCCGCTCTCGAGCCACGCGCCATCCAGGCGCTGCCCGACGAGGCGGCGATCCAGCGCGCCGTCGAACTCGGCGCGCGCCGACTCAACGGACACGCCGTCGGAGTCGTCCTGTCCGGCGGCGGCGCAAGAGCCTTTGCGCACATCGGGGTGATCGAGGGTCTGCGCGCGGCCGGCGTCCGGATCGACCGCATCGCGGGCGCGAGCATGGGGGCAGTGGTGGCCGCCGTGGTTGCGCAGGACATGCCCGAGCGGGCCACCTACGAGGCCTTCCAGCGTTACTTCGTCGCCCAGAACCCCAGCGGCGACTTCACCGTCCCGGTGTACTCACTGCTTCGCGGCGGGAGGACCCGACGCCTGCTCGAGGACGGCTTCGGCAACCGCCGGATCGAACAGCTGCCGCTGCGGTTCTTCTGCGTCAGCTCGGATCTCAACTCCCGTTCGCTCGTTGTGCACCGGACCGGGCCGCTTCACGAGGCGATCTTCGCCAGCTTGGCGATTCCCGGCGTCTTCCCGCCCGTGACCACGGCCGACGGCCGCCTCCTCGTCGACGGTGGCGTGCTTGACAATCTCCCGGTGGAGACGATGGCACGCGAGGCCGAGGGTCCCGTGATCGCTGTCGATGTCAATCACGCCGCACCCTGGCGACCATCGGCCCGCGTTTCCGGCTCGCGCTGGCGCAGCGGCGCCAGATCGCTGCTCACCGGAGCGCCGGCCCAACTGCCGCACCTCGCCGAGACGATGCTGCGAACGATCGCCGCCGGAAGCCGGGATACGGTGGCCGCCGCCCGGAGACACGCCGACTGGTGATCACCCCCGATGTGGCAAACGTCGGCATGCTCGACTGGAAGCAGCTGGCACGGGTGCGCGAGGCCGGCCGCGCGGCCGTGCTGCGGCTCCTCGAGGCCGACCCGGATGCCCTGCAGGGCTGCCGGTAGACGAACCGTCGCGAACGCTTGACGGCGTCGTCGGCGCCGGGATAGATTCGCGCCGTGGGGCAATGACCGCGCAGACGGATACCCTGGCCGACCGCTACGGCGGGTGGGCTCTGATCACCGGCGCATCAAGCGGCATCGGGAGGGCGCTCGCCGGCGAGGTGGCTGCCCAGGGCATGCCGTGCGTGATCCTCTCCGACGAGCGCGAGGCGCTCGAGCAGACTCGAGACGAGCTCATCGCCGCCCACGGTGTCGAGGTCGACGCGCTCTGTCTCGATCTGGCCGAGCTGGGCGTGGCCCAGCGGATCAGTGCACACCTCGACGAGCGACCGCTCGGGCTGCTAATCAGCAACGCCTCGTTCGGTCGTACGGGTCCGTTCGGTTCCGATGACATAACCGTCTACCGGCGGATGCTGGCCGTCAACGTCGACGCGTACGTGGCGCTCACCCACCAGTTCCTCCCCGGCATGGTGCACCGCGGGGCGGGGGGCATCGTCTTTGTCTCCTCGCTCAATTCGCTCGTCCCCGGCATCGGCCGCAGCGCGGTCTACAGCGCGACCAAGGCGTTTGAGACCTCGTTCGCCTGTGGGCTCTGGCAGGAACTGCTCGAGACGGACGTCGACGTGCTGCTGGTGATTCCGGGACCCACCCGGACCGGCTTCCAGGAGGAGGCGGGGACGAAGGTCGCGAGCTGGGCGATGGACCCCGGCGCGGTCGCCGCGGAGGTCATCCCTGAGCTCGGGCGTCGCCTCGTCCACGTGGCCGGAGAGGTCAATCAGGTTCTCGCGGGCTCGCTGCAGCGCGTCGCGCTCGAGCCGAGAGTGGAGATCGCGTCCTGGATGCTCGACGAGGCGCTGATCAAGGGGACGTTGTGAAGCCGCGCATGACCCATGGCGAGTTCCTCCGTGCGACGCGGGCGCTGGCCGAGGCATACGCGATCCTCAGCCGGGCGATTGCCGGAGCCCTCCCTGCCCAGCTAGCGGGGGTGGCCGCGGTCGATCCGCTAACCCGGATCACCCTCGAGCAGTTCGGCGATCCTCTCGTGCGCTGGTTTCGCCGCGGCAGCCACCTCCGCGGCGTGTGGGTCGCCGATGGCACGGTCGTGTTTGAGGGCGGCGGTGACGGCGCCGTGCTGTTCATCGCCGGAGTCGCTGCCGAGCATGACGACGAGCTCCCGCGCGACTGGCAGGCTCGCGCCCGGGAAGTCGGCCGCTTTCGGGATGGGGTGCTGACGTTGCCGTGAGCACCACCGTGGAGCTGTCGGTGGATATGCGTGACCGGGCGCCGGAGCTCGTAGACACGCTCACGCCGGTGCACGTCGCCGAGACCGAGGCTGAACGCGAGGCGGTCTTCCGCTTCCGGTACACGGTCTACGTCGAGGAACTGGGGCGCAAGCTCGGCAACGCCGATCATCACGCTCGCCACGTCCACGACGAAGAGGACGACCGGCCCTACACGACGCTGCTCTACACGACCGATGGTGACGGCGCGCTCACCGGCACCATCCGGGTGCGCCATTGGCGGCCGGGAGCGGTCCCCGAGAAGGACTGGCAGACCTTCTCGATGGATCTGTTTCCCGGCCTGTCCGATTTCGGTACGGCCGAGCTGGGACGGCTGATGATCAAACCCGACCGGCGAGGCCAGATGGGGCTGGTATCGATCGCCTGCGCGCTGTTTCAGCTCAACGCCACCGAGCTCGCGGTCGACGTGGCGTTTCTCAACTGCGCGACCGGCCTCGTGCGCCACTACCGGCTGCTCGGCTTTCGCACCTACGCCGGTCGTCTCGTCCCCACGCCGGACGGAATCGAGGTGCCGCTGGTGCTGTTTCCGTCCGACCGAGATTACCTCGAGCAGACGGGGTCCTTCCTCGCCCCGTTCGTCGACGCGTTCTACGGACCGGCCGGGCGGCGGGCCCTCGACCTGGCGCCCTTTGCCTCACTGCTTGACGCCGACTCGGCGCCGGTCCAGCTCGATCCGGCGGCGATCCGCGACCGCGTGGGCCGGCTGCGGGGGGCAGCGGCCGCGACCCCCCGGATGCTCGATGCGCTGAGCGAGGAGACGGTGCACAAACTGAGCGACAAGGGGTTTCTCATGACTGTGCCCGCGGGCGAGCTGCTGACGGAAAGGGGCCTCTCCCAGCAGGAGATCTTCGTGATCCTCGATGGCACCTTCGAGGTGTTCGACGGCGACCGGCGGCTGCGGCTCATCGGCGCAGGGGATGTGATCGGTGAGATCGGCTTCTTCGGCACGTCGGGCCGGCGCAGCGCCTCGGTGCTCGCGGCCACCGACGGACAGGTGCTGGTGCTGCGCCGTCATTTCCTTGACGAGCTCCGGAGCAGCGATCCCGCCTGTGCGGCGGAGATCCTGTTCGAGCTCGCCCGCGCGCTGGCCGACCGGATGTACGTGTCATGAGAGCACTGGCCTTTGAGCATCTGGCCTCTGATCCGATCGGCATCTTCGGCGAGGTGCTCAGCGAGCGCGGGATCGGGGTTGACCGGGTTCTGCTCTACGAGGGCGAGCCGGTGCCGGACTGGCGTGACTACGAACTCATCGTCGCCATGGGCGCGGGCGCCAGCGTCTGGCAGGAGGACGAGTATCCGTGGATCCGAGACGAGAAGCGCGCGGTCCGCGAGGCGGTCCTCGCCGGGATCCCGTACTTCGGGATCTGCTTTGGGGTGCAGCTGCTCGCCGACGTCTTCGGCGCCCGCAGCTTCCAGGGTCCCGAGCCGGAGGTCGGGGTCAACCAGGTGTTTCTCACCGCCAACGCTCAGCACGATCCGGTGTTCCGGGGCTTTCCGCCCGACCTCGAGGTGTGCGAGTGGCATTCCAACCACTTCTCGCTCCCCCCCGGCGCGGTGCGGCTGGCGCGATCCCCCCGGTATGAGAACCAAGCCATTCGCTACGGCCGTGTCGCCTATGGGATCCAGTCCCACCTCGAGCCATCGCTGGAGGACATCCGTTCCTGGCTGGAGGAGTTTCCCGAGACCAGGGTGCTGTTCGAGGAGCGCCACGGCGAGGGTGCCGTGGCCCGGCTGCTCGACGACTACGCCGAGTTCGTTCCCTTCCTGCAGGAGACGGGACGGCAGCTCTTTGGGCGGTGGTTGCAGAACGCGCTCGCGCTCGGGGCGCCCCGTTCCTCCGCGGCACCGCAGCCGACGGCCGCCGGTCCCGACCGGCTGCCGGACCTCGTCGGCCGGGACGGCGAGCTGGCGAAGATCGACGCGGCGATCGCCACGGCGCGCCGAAGCGAGAGCGCCGTGCTGGTCCTGCGCGGAGAGTCCGGGATCGGCAAGAGCGCGCTGCTCTCGGCGGCCGCCGACCGCGCCGGGGGGCTCCTGGTGCTGCGGGCCACGGGCGAGCACGGCACGGACGCCGAGTTCCCGTTCGCCGGGCTCGCCGACCTGTGCCGGCCGATCGCCGATCGTCGTCAGGCGCTCGCGCCCCAACGGGCGGCGGCCGTCGATCTCATCCTCGAGGCGGTAGCCGAGGCGCCGATCCACGACCGGTTTGCCGTCTACGCCGGCGCGTTCGACCTCCTCGTCTCCGCCGCCGCGGAGATACCGCTGCTGGTGCTCGTCGACGACGCTCACCTGGTCGACAACGCGTCGCATGAAGCGATCGCGTTCATCGCCCGGCGGCTGGGCAGTGACGGCATTGCGCTGCTCGTCGCCACCGAGTCGGCCGACGATCTCGCCTTCGCCGAGGACGTCCGGCTCGGCCCCCTCGAGCCGCCCGACGCGCGGTCCCTTCTCAATCGGCTCTGGACGGGCGAGCTCGCCTTCACCGTCGCCGAGGCGGTGGTGACCGCCGCCGCCGGGAACCCGCTCGCGCTGCGCGAGCTGCCCCGTGACCTCTCCAGCGCCCAGCGGCGTGGAGAGGCGGTGGTCGAGGGTACTTTCCCGCCGTCGGTCGAATGGGCGTTCCTGAGCCGAATCGCCGCGCTCCCAGTCGCTGCCCGCCGGGCCCTGCTCGTGGCGGCCCTGGCCGGCCAGGACGAGAACGAGGCGATTGCCGCCGCATGCGAGAAGCTTGGTGTCGACGGTGCCGCCCGCCGGACGGCCGAGACGTCCGGGCTGTTCTGGCAGGAGGCGGGGGGTCTGCGCTTCACCCATCCGCTGGCCCGAGCGGTCAGCTCCTATTCGGCGGCGCGCGCGGACCGGCGCGCCGCGCATGCCGCCCTGGCCGGCGTGACGGACGGCGACGCGCGCACCTGGCATCGCGCCCGCGCTGCGGTGCATGCCGACGAGGAGATCGCGTCCGGTCTGGAGCGCATCGCAATCAGGGCGCGTGATCGCACTGCGTTCGCTGTCGCCGCGACCTGCCTCGAGCGGGCGGCGCGGCTCACGCCCGCGTGCGAGCTGCGGGCGAGGCGTCTCCTCGACGCCTCCCGGGCCGCGCATCTCGCCGGGCATGTGAACGCGTCGCTCGACCACGTCGACGCGGCGCTGCGCCACGTCGAGTCAGAGCAGACGCGCCGTGAGGCCGAGCACCTCCGCGGACGCATCCTGGCCCGCAGCGGCTCGGCTGAGGTCGCCCGCGACCAACTTGTGGCCACGGCCGCCCGGTGCGAACGAGACGACCCAACGGCCGCAGCGGAGATGCTGGCCGGCGCGGTTCTGCCCGCTCTGCGGGCGGGCAGACCAAGCGAGGCGGTGCGGTTGGCACGACGGGCGGAGCGGCTCTCAAGGAGCGCCGGCGGCGTGGCTCTCGCCACCGAGGTGGCCCTCGGCACGGCGCTCATCTTCATCGGGGAATACGAGGAGGGTGCGGCGCGGCTCGATGTCGCGGCGCAGCGCAGCGCGGAGGCGCGTGATCATCAGGAGCTGGCGTACCTCGGCGCGGGGCTTGGGCTGGCGGGCCGTCACGATGCGGCAGCCCGAGTGCTGACGCACGTGATCGATGATGCCCGCGCCGCGGGCGCGCTGAGCGTTCTCCCCTACGCGCTCATCCGGCTCGCCGACGTCCAGCTCGAGACCGGCCAGTGGCCCGCCGCGTCAGCGGCGTTGCATGAGGCGGTCGAGGTGGCACGAGAGACCGGACAGCCGGCCGATGCCGGCCTGGCGCTCGGAGCACTGGCCTGGATGGCCGGAGCCCGCGGGTCGGCAGAGGACTGCCGCGTCTGCGTCGAGGAGGCGCTGCAGATCGCCGGCCGGCTCGGTAGCGGATCCCGGCTTGATCGCGCCGGGACTGCCGAAGGCCTGCTCGAGCTCGGGCTCGGCCACCCCGAGGCGGCGATTGCCTACCTCGAGTCCGCGTGCCGGCTGCAGGACGAGCAGGGGTGGTCGGACGCTGGTCGCACGCCCCATCGGCGGCCTGAGCTCATCGAGGCGTACGCGCTGGCCGGGCGCCGGGAGGATGCATCGGCCGCACTGGAGCAGTTCCGCGCCGACGCCGAGCGCGCGCAGCGTCCCTCCGCGATCGCCGCGCTCGCTCGCTGTCGCGCGCTCCTGGCCGACGACGGCGAGATCGATGACGCCTTCACGGCCGCCCTGAGCCCGGGGAACGGCGCGGCCGGGCCGTTCGAACAGGCGCGAACGAAGCTCCTCTACGGGATCCGGCTGCTGAGGTCCGGCCGGCCCGAACTCGCCGCCGACGTCCTCGCCGGCGCGTTGACGACGTTCGACGGGCTGGCGGCACGTTCGTGGGCCGAGCGCACGCGCACCGCGCTTATCGAGGCTTCCGGGGGGGCTCCGGCCCCGCGACTGGCTCTGGCCGACCGGCTCAGCCCCCGAGAACTCGAGGTCGCGGTCGCGGCGGCCGACGGCGCGTCGGCGGCCGAGATCGCCCAGCGTCTGTTCCTCGGCCCGCGCACGGTGCGGATGCAGCTGGCCTCAGCGGCAATCAAGCTCGACCTCGACTCGCCCGCGGAGCTCGCGTCGGTGCTGAGCGAGGGCTCGCTGGAGAGAACGGCCGCGCCGTGAGGACACCTCCCACCGCGAGGCGATGACCGAGAGCTTCCTGGCCGGGCTCAGCCCGGACGAGCTGTCCGACTTCCGGGCCGCCGGCCGAACCCGGCGCTTCGGGCAGGGTGAGATGGTCTTCCGGGAGGGTGACGACGCCGGGGGCGTGATGGCCATCGTCTCCGGCCGGATGAAGGTCTCGGTGGCCGGGGTGGGCGGTCGTGAGGTCGTGCTGCAGTTCGCCGGACCTGGCGATCTGGTCGGCGAGCTCTCGCCGATCTTCCGCCGGCCGCGCAGCGCGAGCGTCATGGCCATGGGCGACGTCGAGGTCATCGCCGTGCCGGCGGAGGAGTTTCGCCGGTTCATCGCCGATCATCCGCGGGTGGCGATGCTGATCTTCGATCACGTCGCCTCGCTCCTGTCGGTGGCGGACCGCCAGCGGGTTGACCTGGCGACGCGAGACGTCACCGGCCGGATCGCGGCACGGCTGCTCGAGCTCGCCGACGAGGCCGACGTCGATGCCAATGGTCCGAGCACGCTGTCGTTGGCGCTCTCTCAGGACGAGCTCGCGGCCTGGACCGGCGCCTCGCGTGAGGCGGTGGCGAAGTCGCTCCATGTCCTGCGCGAGCTCGGGTGGGTCGAGACCGGCCGCCGTGAGATCACCGTCCTCGACCGCACGGCGCTGCGGAGTCTCGTCGGCTGACGGACGCGGCACCCTTGCATTCCATGCGCCGACCCGGTTATTGTGCGGCCGTGGGATGCTCGGGGCGCCCTGTGGGTCGGTTGGTCCTCAGCCTCGTGATCGGGCTGATGGCGCTCTTCCCCGCTGGCGCGGGAGCGAAGCTTCGCACGGACGGTTCCAGGCCCGCGCCGGCGCGGATCTCCATGCTGGTCACGAACGTTCCCGCCGGCGCGCTCGACCAGGTCGGCGCCGGCGACTTGGCGGGGCCGTCCGACTTCGGCATTTTCACGCTCAAGGGCAGCCTCGAGCACAACGGCAAACCTGAGCTGCTGTCCGAGGATGTCGCCTGGTGTCCGCACTGCGCCGCCAACAGCTGGGGACTCGCGGTCGCCCTCAGCCGCTTTGGGCGGCTGACCCACCTGCGGATCCTCGACACCGGGACGTACTACTGCCGGCAGGTGCTTGATGCGTGCTCGCTCAGTCCATTCCCCTGTTACCCGCACACCCATGGGCTGAGCTTCCTGGACGCGCGCTACCAGAGCCGCTACCTCAGTTTCACCTCGGTGGTCTTCCAGGATCTGAAGGGACACAACCTCGAGAACTCCACCCCCGCGGAGGACGCCGCCGTGAACCAGTTCGACCACCAGGGAGAGGTTCCGGCTGTCGACGTCGGCGGCACCTATGGCTTTCTCAGTTCCGCGTTTGACCCGGGCAGCCTTGCCCACAAGTCGTGGTCGCAGATCGCCACGAGCCTGTCGCACCCGCGCAACCAAATCGCGCGGCATATCGACGGCCTGGCCAACCTCTTCACGGCCGCCATCTGCAAGGTGACCCACGGCCGCCCCACGGCTGTCTGTCAATCTCGAGGCGTGCGGAGAGCCGGTGCCGCGCACCTTCACTAACCCGCCGCAGCGAGTTCCACGCGTCGTCGGCGCGATCCTCGCGGGCTTCGTCTGCGCGCTCGCCCTCGGCTACTCCGCCAGTGCCGCGCCAACCTCGACGCCGCCGCGGGCCGCACTGCTGCAGGCGCTGAGCCAGATCCACCGTCTCGCCACCCAGGCGAGCAATCCACTCGCGCGTCACTCGGCCGAGGCGATCGGTCAGCAGCTGGCTCGTGCCCTCGATCCGGTGCTGTGGCTCGACGCCGGCGAGGTGGTGGCGCCCCCGGATGGCGCGCGCGTGTTTTCCGACAGCACCGCCGTGCTGACCGAACTCCAGGGCGTTTCCGGACCGGGGGCGGCCCGCGCCGCGAGCGCCGAAGGACTGATCGTACGGGCCGCCCGCGGGCTCGCGGCGGACATCCTCACCGAGGCCGCCGGTGGCGATCCCACCCTCCTGGCCGCCACCGCCCACGACATCGTCGCCGGGGATCACGCGGCTCAGGCCGGGCGCCGCACGGCCGCCACGCGCTCGTACGCCGCGGCCTGGGCGGCCGCCTTCGAAGCGCTGCGAATGCGCATCAGCGCTGAGATCACCGGCGTGCCCGCCGCCACGCTGGCGGCGGCAGCCGAGAACGCGCTGGGCAGCAAGAGGATCGGCCTCGCCGGCCCGATGATCGAGAAGCACTGGCAGCCGCTGACCCGTGCGGGCAAGCCGGAGCTGTTCTTCGCCGGCGCCGAAGGCTGTCCGTTCTGCGGGGTGCAGCGCTGGGGAATGATTGCCGCGCTGTCGCAGTTCGGGTCGTTCTCAAATCTCCACCTCATGCAGTCGGACACCACGGAGCCCCCGCCGGTCCGCACGTTCACCTTCTATGGATCGAGCTATCACAGCCCCTACCTGGCGTTCGTCCCGGTGGAGATCCTCGGCCACATTCGCCACGGCCAGACGTTCCCCCGTCTCCAGCGGCCCACCGCCGCCGAGTGGAGGCTGATCCACCGCTTCGATCAGCCGTCAGAGACTCCGTTCATCGATGTCGCCGGTCACTACATCCAGATCAGCTCGACCGTCGATCCCCACCTCATCGGCGGACTCACGTGGGCACAGGTCGCGGGCTCGCTCGGTGACCCGAACAGCATCGGTACCCAGGCCATCGCAGGCGAGGCCGAGGTCCTCACCGCCGAGCTGTGCGTAGCCACCGGCGGCAGGCCGACCTCGGTCTGCTCCGCCAGCGTCGTCATCCAATACGAGGCCGCCCTCCCACTGCTCGACGGCCAGGGCGGCGGATGCCCGACCGTGGCGGCGGACCGTCCGAGCGCCGGCCACCGTGGCCCCCGGGCGCGCGCGGCCCGCTGCAACACCTGAGGCGGCGATTTCCGGACGGCCGTGACCTCGGTTTGCCCGACCTGTGCCAGCACCGTCCCGGACGGGGCGAAGTTCTGCGGCGAGTGCGGCGCGCCGCTGCTGCCGCGCTGCGGCCTGTGTGGCACTCCAGCCGCCCGCATGGGGCAGAAGTTCTGCCTCGAGTGCGGCACGCCGCTGGTCGCCGGCGCCCGCCCGGCATCCGCGCCGGCCACGACTCAGCGGTCCGGATCCGCCCCGCCCGCCGCCGAGCCGGCGGCTCGAGCGCACGACGACGGCCCCGGACCCGCCGTCGTGGCCCCCTCCACCGTCGAGCGCCGGCAGGTGTCGGTGCTGTTCGCCGACCTCACCGGTTTCACCCGGTTCAGCGAGGCACGCGACGCCGAGGATGTGCGGGAGATGCTCTCGGAGTACTTCGAGACCGCGCGCCGGATCGTCGCCTCCTACGGCGGGCGGGTCGAGAAGTTCATCGGCGATGCCGTGATGGCCCTGTGGGGTGCCCCAGTGGCCGAGGAGGACGACGCCGAGCGTGCGGTGCGGGCGGCGCTCGACCTAGTAGCCGCGGTGACGGCGCTCGGCGACCGGCTCGTACTCGAGCTGCGGCTCCGCGCCGGGGTGCTCACCGGACGGGCGGCGGTCGAGCTCGACGCCGTCGCCGAGGGCCTGGTCATCGGCGACGCGATCAACACCGCCTCGCGCTTGCAATCCGTCGCCGAGCCGGGCACCGTGCTCGTCGACGATGTGACGCGCGCCGTGACCGCGGCGGCGATCGCCTACGAGGACGCCGGCGACCACGCCGTCAAGGGCAAGACCGACCCGCTGCACGCCTGGCGAGCGCTTCGGGTGATCGCCACCGTCGGCGGCACCGGCCGCAGCGACCTCGAGCTCCCCCTCGTCGGCCGCGACGAGGAGATCGGCGTGATCCGGGGCGCGCTGGACCGCCTGATCGACAGCGACTCAGGCCTGCAGCTCGTCTCGGTGGTCGGCGACCCCGGTCTGGGCAAGTCACGCCTGGCCTGGGAGCTCAAGAAGTACGCCGACGGCCTGGCCGCCAACGTGCTGTGGCACCACGGCCAGGCGCTCAGCTTCGGCCAGGGGGCGGGCCTCTCCTCGCTGGCCGAGATGCTCCGCGTGCGGGCGAAGATCAGCGTCGAGGACCCGCCGAGCTCCCAGCAGCGCAAGCTCGAGGCGCTCGTCGAGGACCTGGTCGCCTCCGACGATCGCGACAGTCGCGACCGGGCGCTGCGGGGCCTCAGCCGCCTGCTCGGTTTCGGCGACGCACACGAGTTCATCGACACCGGGGAGCTCTTCACATCGTGGCGCCTCCTGTTCGAGCGCCTGGCCGAGCGCGATCCCGTTGTCCTGCTCTTCCAGGACCTCCACTGGGCCGATCAGGGACTGTTCGACTTCATCGCCCACCTCTGCGAATGGGCATCACGCTCGCGGATCCTCGTCCTCGTGTTCAGCCGTCCCGACGAGCGCCTGGCGGCACTGGCCCCGCTCGGCCGGCGGATCGATCTGCAGCCGCTCAGCGAGGCGGACATCGAGACGCTCGTCGGGGCCGCGGTGGAGGGCGCGCCGGCCTCGCTGCTGAGCGCGGTCGGCGCCCACGCAGGCGGGGTTCCGCTGTTCGCCGTCGAGTCGCTGCGGATGCTCGCGGACCGCGGGGTGATGGTGGCCGAGGGCGACGCGCACCGCTACCGAGTCGTGGACGCGGTCGACGATCTCGACGTACCCCCCAGTATCCAGGCGCTGATCGCGTCCCGCCTCGACCGGCTCGGCGACCTCGAGCGACGGATTCTGCGCGGTGGGGCAATCCTCGGCCAGCGGTTCAGCCTCGCCGCCGTGGCCGCCCTGGCCGGTCTCACCACCGCCGACGCTCAATCCCTGGTCGACGGACTCGTCGCCAAGCAGTTCCTCTCCGTCGACACGGACGCGCGATCGCAGTCACCGGGGGCGCTGGCGTTCGTCCACCGCATCGTCCAGCGGGTGGTGCTCGACACGCTGTCCAAGCGCGAGCGCAAGGCGCGCCATCTCGCCGCGGTCGATTACCTCACAGACCAGGCACCGGACCCGGACCTCCCCGCGATCCTGGCCGGCCACCTCGTCGCCGCTTTCGACGCCCACCCCACCGCCGCCGATGCGCCGGTGATTCGCGCCCGGGCGCTGACCATGACGCTCGAGGCGGCCGAGCGGGCGGAGAGCGTCGGCGCCCTGAACGAGGCCGTGGCCTTGTTCGCCCAGGCGGCGAGGATCGAGAGCGATCCGGCGCGCCGGGCCGATCATTTCGTCCGGGCCGCCCGGTGCGCGGAGCGCTACGGCAATCAGGAGGAGGTCGCCGCCGGCCACTATGCCTCGGCCCGTGAGCTGCACGAGCAGGCCGGGCGGACGCGGGAGGGCCTGCGACTGCGCGCCCGCGAGCTGAGCGTGTATCGCTGGAGCCGGCCGCCGGCCGAGCTCATCGGTCCGCTGCGTGAGCTGTACGCCTCGCTGCGGGACGAACACGACGCCGCCTTCGCCGCTGCCGCCGCCACGCTGGCGGTGCTGCTCTACGGTGACGGCGCGGCCGAGGAGGCGGAGACGATCGCTGCCGAGGCGGCCGCCGCGGCCAAGGAAGCCGCTGCCTACGAGGAGCTCGGCGCCGCCCTCAACTGCCGGGCCTCCGCGCTGATCGAGATGGCGCGGCCGGTCGAGGCTCTCCCCCTGTTCGAAGCCGCCCTGGCCATCCGCGAGCGCCACGCCCCGTCCGACGTCTCCGCCTCGCTGGGCAACATCGCGGTCACGCTGGCGGCGCTCGGTCGTTTCGAGGAGGCGGTCGCGGCCGGTCGCGAGGCGACCGCCGCCGCCGAGCGGGTGGCCAGCCGCGCCCATCGCAACATGTCCGCGCTGTATCTCGCCCGTGGCCTGTTCTCGCTCGGCCGCTGGGACGAGGCGGTCGCCGCCGTCGATGAGGTCGCGGCACACACGCCGCCGGCGAACCGCGGGATGGTGCTGGGCCCGCGCCTCCTCGTCGCCCTCCACCGTGGTGAGCTGGACACCGCGCGCAACCTCATCGAGGAGTTCGACCGCCAGCAGGAGGAGTCCGGGCCCGCCTTCGAGAGCGACTACCGGAGCCTGCGCGAGGCGGCCCTGGCCACGCTGGCCGCCGATGCGCTCGGGGGCAAGGCGGTCATCGCTCAGGCCCAAGCCGGCGATTACGCCGAATGGCCGACCTGGCTGCCCCTGGCCATCGATCTCGTCGTCGGCCTACCCGGCGATCAGCCGCTCCGCGACGCCGCGCTCGCGCTCCAGGCAGACATCGTCCCCACCACCTCGCCGATCGTCCTCGCACAGGCCGCCCGCCTCGACGCTCTCCTCGCCACGCGTGGAGGTGACCTTGCGCAAGCCGTAGCGCGGTGGTCGGACGCGATCCGCACGGCAGACGCCGCCGGAATGACGTTCGATGCCGCTGTGCTGAGGCTCGAGTTCTTCGAGCAGCTCCGAGAGCAGGCGACCGCAGTCGCTGGCCTGCGCGGGGCCGTGGACGCCTTCAGCCGCCTGCGGGCGACTCCGTGGTCCAAGCGGGCCGAGCGGGCGCTGCGAGCCGTGGACACCGACGACCGTGCGGCGTCGTCTGTGGCGGATTCCACAGAGCGCGTGTAGCCGAGTACGTGGTCGCCCGATCCTCCCAGCCGTAGCGTGCTCTCCATCGAAAGCACCGCCGACCACCAAGCCGACGGTGAGACAAAGGAGAGGGCAATGGCGACGGTGTACCCCCCAGTTCACGAGCATCACATCTCCCGCATCAGCGTGTCTCGCCGAACCGGCGGAGCGGTGGCAGCCGGCGCGCTGGCGCTGTCGCTCGTCACTCTCGCGATGCAGCACCCGCAGACGATCAGCCCGGACAGCCCCGGCACCGCTGCCAACGCCCGGCTCCCGCTCGTCGAGCGCGTCCTTCCGACGCGCAGCTTGCCCGAGTCGATCCGCGCTGGCGCGCCGCTCGTCGTCAACACGCCGGCCGGCTGGGCGTCGGTGCTCGGACGTCCGGGCGCCGCAGCGGGCGACGCGCTCCGTCTCGAGCGGCTGGCCTTCGTGGCCGGCGCCGCGGAGCGCTTCCGTTCCCTGTACCCGGCCACGGGCCGGGCCGCCTCGACCGCCGCGGAGTTCGGCTCGGCCGCCTCGGCCCAGGCTGAGCTGGCCGCCGAATACCGGCACGACCGCTCCGTCGCGGCCGCATCCGGCGCCCGCTTCACGCCCGTCGCCGTCCCCGGACTTCCGAACGGGACCGGGTGGGAGCTGCGGGGTGCCCGCGCCACGCAGATCACCACGGCATTCATACAGGGCACGTTCGTCTACTCGGTGAGCACGCAGTTCCCGACCAACGCGGCCGGTGCCCTGCGGGGGCCGCAGATGAACGCGGCGGCTCAGAAGCTCTACCTGCTCGTCAACGGGTGCCTCGCCGCTCACCCCGCCGCGGCGCCGCGGGCGAGCGCGCCCGTGCACATCGAGCGGCCGATGGGTCGCGTATGAGTCGTGGCTGACCGCACGCCTCTCGGCGTGCGAACGGTCGGTGCTTGCGCCGCCGCCTCTGACTCGTGACGAGCCGGTCCACCGCTGCTCGATTCGTCCGAGTTTCCAGATCGCGGCGGCGCCAAGCCATGTCGTGATAAGGAAGTGACGACGACCGCGCAGGCTTCCCCCGCACGCGGCGACAGGAATGAGATCTCGACACCGTGGACGCCGTCCGTCCCGGCTCTCCGCGAGCAGGATCGCGGCCTGATTTGCTCCAGACGAGCCGTAGCCACCGGCGCCGAGGGCTTCGCTGCAGAACACGGGAGGCCAACGCTCGCTCGCCGCTCGACGTAGCGCCGGGCCGCGGCGATGTCAATGCCTGGGATCGGAGCAAGCAGCGGCCGCCATTCCGACCCGAGTAACGTATCCACGACCGCTCGGCTCAGGGCCCAGTCGCGAGCCTCGCGACACGCACCGACGCTCAGGGCACGGCGGGCTCTCCCGCGGAGCGAACCGACCCCGGAGGAGGACGGCCACATCCGGCGCAAGAACCCGAATGCCGCCGCTCAGACGCTCCACGGAAGGCAGTTCTTTGCAGCCAAATTCCCAGTCGGGCGCTGCACAGCGAAATGAGCGTCTAACAGCAAATGTGTTAGACGGCCCATTTCCGCACCTGATCGGAGCGACAGAAAAGCCCGCCATTTGCAGGCTTTCCTATAGCGGGGGCGGGATTCGAACCCGCGACCTTCGGGTTATGAGCGGCGTCAGCGAGGTTCTGTGAAGGCGAAATCCCTGGTCTAGAGCGGGTTGGGCGCATCCTGGTTCGCTGAGTTTCGCTCAGTTTGGTACCCGGTTTGGTACCCGACCTCCGCGGGTTTATGCCGAAGCTCCGCGACTCATAAGGTCTCCTCCTGGTACCCGTCGATAGCTAAGCGAGCAGATGGTCCGTCGAGTTGGCTGCCGCGGTGGTCCGGGAGGGTCAGCCGCCGAGCACGGTGAACGTGCCGGCTTGGAGGGGAGATAGTGGTCCCCTCGCTGACCCCATCATGCAGGGAAGCGGGCTCGGACGTTGCCCTGCCCGGCGAGCCATTCCAGCGCCTGCGGTCGCGTTCTGGCAAGCATTTCGTAGGGCCCGTGCGTGCGGTCACGACACCTATGGATCTCGCCCATCCGAACGTGCGCTTGGTCGCGAGGCTGTCGGAATATCGGTGCTGTCTGGTGGGTTTAAGACACTTCTGGCATGGCTCGAGAATTCGCTGGGGTTGACCGTGGTCAGTTGTTGTTGATGCCGCCGTCGTTGGTCGAGTGGCTGCCTGAGGATCATCTGGTCTGGACGGTGCTCGGTGCTGTCGATCAGATGGACCTCGGCTGTTTCGCTGAGCGGTATCGGCTGGGCGCGGCGGGGCGCGCGCCGTTCGATCCAGCGGTGATGGCCTGAGCTCAACCGGTCGTCGCAACGCGGTGTGGTCGGTGACTCTAAGGGCTGGGCGTGACAACCGGGTCTTGTCTGGGTGATGCGGCTGTCGTCGTGGAGGCTCGCCCGGAGGGCGGGCCGGAGCGGCGATAGCCGCGCGCGTCCATCCGGACACCCCCGGGAACCAGGGATGCCGCAGTCCGGCAGGTCACGCGCGTTGGATGCTGCAGGCGGTCAGGCCGCGGCGCTGAGGTACTCGGTGAGCACCTCGGCGGGTGTGCGCCACGCGAGTGTCTTGCGTGGTCGACTGTTCAGCGCCGCCGCGACGGCTGCGAGCTCCTCGGCACTGTGGCGGGCGAGGTCGGTGCCTCTGGGGAAATACTGGCGCAACAGCCCGTTGGTGTTCTCGTTGGTGGCGCGCTGCCAGGGGCTGCGTGGATCACAGAAATAGATCTGCAGACCGCTGTCGAGCCGGAGTTGGACGTGCTGGGCCATCTCGATCCCTTGGTCCCAGGTCAAGGACCGCCGCAGCTGTTGGGGAAGGGTCCCGATCGTCTCAGCGATCGCGTACCGAACGGCGCCGGCGCCGGCACCCGTGATCGGCGGACCGGTCTTCGTTCTGGGGCTGTTGTGACCTTCGATCGGCGGGAGATGCAGCAGCATCGTGAACCGGCTTGAACGCTCGACCAAAGTGCCGATCGCTGACCGGTCGACACCAAGGATCAGATCGCCTTCCCAGTGCCCGGGGACAGCCCGGTCATCAACCTCAGCCGGCCGCGCGCTGATCAACAGCTCGTCGGTCACAAAGCTGCGGTTGCCTCGCGAGGTCCTGTTCCTGGGGACCCGCAGCGCCCGACCCGTCCGCAGGCACGCGGTCAGCTCCCGGCGCAGCGCTCCGCGGCCCTGCACATACAGCGACTGATAGATCGCCTCATGAGACACGCGCATCGCCTCATCATCGGGGAAGTCAACGCGGAGGCGACCGGAGATCTGCTCCGGACTCCAGCACTGTCCCCAGCGCCGGTCCCTGCGCGGTCCATGACGTCGCCCGCGCCAGCTGACCTGCGGACCCGCCGCGCTCCCGTCGGGCCGCTGCACAGCCCCGGAAAGCCGGGCTTGCACATAGGCCCGCAGCTCCGGGTTGACCGCGAGCTTCGCCGGCTTGGGTCGACGGGCGCGTCGGTCGGCATGCGTCGGGGCAGTCGAGGCTCGATATTCCGGACGACCGCTGCGGACCGCTGCGTTGCGCTGCAGCTCCCGGGAGATCGTCGACGGCGCCCGACCCAACCGACGCGCGATCTCCCGCACCCCACAACCACCAGCGAGCAGCACTGCGATCTCCTCTCGCTCGGTGAAAGACAGAAAGCGCCCCGACACCGGCGCGAGGGTGAGCGGCGGCATGCCGCCACCCTTGCGGAACCACCGGACACCAATACTCGGCAGGACCCCCGCCTCCACCGCAGCGTTTTCGCTGGATGCACCTCGAGCGATCGCCTCCCAGAACCGGACCCGATGCTCCCTCCGTCCCGCAGGCGGACGTCCCCCGGAACGCGTCCCGGCTGCAGCAGCACGATCAAGAGCACGGCTTCTTCTGGGCATCGCAACTCCTCAACGTCAGGCGTTGCGACCACCAGTTGAATCCACCTGGTGGCGTTGTTGATGTACGCGTACGCGCGCGGGAATCGGTCCTCGCGCGGGATCGAGCGGGCGTGTTGGGAGGACGTGGCGTTCAAGGTGATCACGGGGATGCGCTGCCCGGATCACTCCACGATCGCGGAGTTCCGCCGGCGCCATGAAGCGGAGATCGCCGGGCTGTTTGACGAGGTCCTTGGTTTGTGTCGGGAGGCGGGCCTGGTGTCGGTCGGGGTGATCACGATCGATGGGACGAAGATCAAGGCGAACGCGTCGATGGATCAGAACCGCAGCTATAGCAGGCTGGTCAAAGACATCCTGCGCGAAGCCGAGGAGACCGACCGCCGTGAGGACGAGCTCTACGGCGACGATCGCGGGGATGAGTTGCCCGAGCCGCTGCGCAACCCAGAGACCCGCCGCCAGGCATTGGCGGACGCGAAGCGTCGCCTGGCCGAGCGCAAACAGCGTCCGGCTGGTGAGGAGCCCAAGCCGGAGCCCGAGGAGCTGGAGATGGATCTGGAGGCTGCGGTCATGGGCCGTCCGGTGCTACGGCGCGGCGGCCGGATCGAGTGGCTCCGGGTCGCGCGGCGCGAGCTGGAAGCCTTCCGCACACGCCAAGCAGCGCCCGTCGCACGTGATCGCGATGACCGGATGATCGACGCGCTTGAGCGGCTCGAGGAGAACCATCGGGTGGACCTTGCCGCGGTCGAGACCTATGAGCGTTGGCGCAGAACGGCGCGGGATACGAAGGGTCGGGTGCTGAAGGGCAACAGCAAACCGTTCACGGCGCCGGAGCTACCGGAAGGAGTGATCAACCTGTCCGATCCGGACTCCAGGGTGATGCGCACCCAGGGCACCCCACCCCGGCAGGCCTACAACGCGCAAGCCACCGTCAACGACCAGCAGGTGATCCTGGCGGCGGAGATCACGAACGCCGCCCCGGACTTCGGACAGCTCGCGCCGATGTTCGAAGCAACGATGCGCCAGCTCGCCGAGCAAGGCGTGAGCGAGACCCCGGAGGTGGTGCTGGCTGACGCCGGCTTTTGGCATCACCCGCAGATGCAGACCATCGAGCAGCAGGGGATCGAGGTGCTCGTCCCGCCGGACGGCAACATGCGCGAGGGCAAACGCCGCGGCTGGGAAGAAGGCGTCTACCAGCAGATGCGCGACAAGCTGAGCACCGATCGCGGCCGCAAGCTCTACGCCCAGCGGAAGATCACGATCGAGCCGGTATTCGGGCAGATCAAATACAACCGGCACATCGACCGGTTCATGCGAAGAGGCAGATCGGCCGCCCGGTCAGAGTGGCGACTAGTCACAGCGACCCACAACCTCCTCAAGCTCCACAGCCACTGGATCGCCACCCCGGCCTGACACCGCGGGTCGCCGACCCACGCGCCCCGAGTTACCGCTCCACCGACGCGCACGCAAGGTCAGCTTTCTCGCTCGTTGCGCATTTTCCGACGGCCTCTCGCCGAAGCGCTCGGTCCTTCGGCGCCGGCGAGAACACGAATGCGATCCCGTGCGAGCAGTAGGAACCCTGCCGACATCGCGAGGCGTTCGCGCAAGCGTTCGCCGCCGCCGCTCGCGTGATGTTCAGTAGGACGCGGCGCGTCGGGACACGTGCTGGCGCAGCTCGGACTAGAGCCGTGTCCGCGTAGTTCCTACGCAGAGCCACGCGATCATCCACCGATGGCAGGCGGCGGTGCCGCGCGTACCGTGACCCCT
>CAVYQU010000019.1:0-48883 GCA_963770805.1 uncultured Solirubrobacterales bacterium
CGGGCTGGTCGGCGGCCGGAGAATAGGCGGCGTCAAGGTCGAACTTCGGCATCCCTGGGACTGCTGAGCGTAGCGTCCACGCGGACGGGATCGCCGGGAAATGCGGTCAGGTTCTGACCCCGTCGCCGAGGTAGGCGGGCAGCGGCGCGGCGCAGCGGCCGTCAGGCACCGGCGCCCCGGCCACGAGTCGCAGGGGGACCTCCCCAGCCCACACCGGCAGCGCGTAGTCCTCGGCGGCGTCGACCGGCGGTCCGGTCCGCAGCTTCGCCGAGGCCTCGTCGAGGGCCATCACCACCACCTCGGTGGCGGCGAGCTCCTCGTCGCTCGGCCCCCGGACGTCGTCGGCGCGGCCGGGGACGATGTGGTCGACGAGCGCCCGCAGCGCGGCGCGCTTGCGCTCGGGATCGCTGACGACGCGCGCTGGGCCGAGCACGACGACCGAGCGGTAGTTGAGCGAGTGGTGGAAGGCCGAGCGGGCGAGAACGAGGCCGTCGAGCAGGGTGACGGTGAAGCACAGCGGCCGCCCCTCCCCCGCGAGCCCGAGCACTCGGCTGAGCGGCGAGCCGTGGAGGACGAGCTCGCCGCCGACGCGGGCGTAGAGCATCGGGATCGCGTAGGGCTGACCGTCGTCGGCGAAGGCGACATGGCCGACGTAGGCGGCGTCGAGGATCTCCTCGATGACCGCTCGCTCGTAGCTGCCCCGACCGGCCCGGCGGCGGACGGTGCTGCGGGCTGACGGCGGTCGTGGACGGGTCGCGCCCATCAGCCGCGCCCTCGGTTCAGCCGGACCCTCGACGTGCCGGCATCAGCTCCGTATGCGGCAGTTTTGTTATAGTACAAATTCATGCTTGATGCAGCACAGTACCATATCGCGGGGGCGACGGCGCGGGAAATCGCCGCGAGCGTCGAGTCCGGAATTCGTTCCGGCTCGCTCGGCGGCGGCGACGCGCTCCCGACCGTGCGCGCCCTCGCCGAGCGGCTCGGGACGAGCCCGGCAACGGTGAGCTCGGCCTACCGGACGCTGCGCGGGCGCGGGCTGACCGTCGCCGACGGGCGCCGAGGCACCCGGGTCGCGCCCCGGCCCTCCGTGCGCGGCCCCGAGCCGCGACCGCAGCCGCTGGACGGCAGCGCGGGCGCGGGCCACGCCCTCCGTGACCTCGCCTCCGGCCTCCCCGACCCGGCGCTGCTGCTCTCGCTCGATGCCGCCCTGCGGCATGTCGACGTCGAGCGCACCATCGCCATGAACCGGCTCGACCGTCCTGATCCCGGGTTGCTCGCGCTCGGCGCCGAAGCGTTCGCCGCCGACGGGATCATCGGCGATGCCCTCGCCGTCGTGGCCGGCGCGTTCGACGGGATCGAGCGCGTCCTGGAGACCCATCTGCGTCCCGGCGACCGGGTGATCGTCGAGGATCCGGCCTACACATCCACCCTCGACCTGCTGCTCGCGCTCGGCCTCGAGGCGGTGCCAGTGCCGGTCGACGAATCGGGGCTTGTCCCCGACCGCCTGGCGGGCGCGCTCGCCGGTGGCGCCCAGGCGTTGGTTCTCGTCCCCCGCGCCCAGAACCCCTACGGAGCCGCGCTCGACGGGCAGCGGGCGACCGCGCTGCGCGAACTGCTCGCCGATCACCCCGAGCTGCTGCTGATCGAGGACGATCATGCCGGGGCCGTCGCCGGCGCCCCATACCGAACGCTGACGAGCGGCCGGCGGCGATGGGCCGTCATCCGCTCGGTCTCCAAGACGCTGCACCCTGATCTGCGGCTTGCGCTCGCCGCCGGCGACGCGACGACGATCGGCCGGGTCGAGGGGCGCCAGGCGCTCGGGCCGCGGTGGGTGAGCCACCTCCTTCAGGCGACCGTCGTGGCGCTGCTGCGCGATCCCGGCTACCCGGGCGCCGTTCAGGGCGCCGCTGCCGCCTACGGCGCCCGCCGCCGGGCGCTGATCGACGCGCTCGCGGCCCACGGCGTTCCCGCGCACGGCCGTTCGGGCCTCAACGTGTGGGTGCCGGTGCGCGAGGAGGCGCCGGTGCTGCGGGCCCTCTACGCGCGCGGCTGGGTCGTCGGCCCCGGCGAGCGCTTCCGCCTCGCGACGCCGCCCGGTGTGCGGGTCACGGTGGCGACGCTCCGCGAGGGCGAGGCGGAGGCGATCGCCGCGACGATCGCCGAGGTGGAGCGCGGCGGCGGTCCGCCGCGCCTGTACTGATCAGCTGTAGCCGAGCTGCGAGCTGTACGTCTGTCGGTAGTCGTGCTGGGCCTGGAGGACCTTGCTCACGTACGCCTGCGTCTCCGGGAAGGGGATGTCGGAGATCGCGAACGCCTGCCCGTCAGCGCGGCTGCGGGCGACCCAGCGGTCGACGTTCGCCTCACCGCCGTTGTAGGCCGCGAGGGCAAGCACGACGTTCCCGTGGTACTGGTCGAGCAGATAGCGCAGGTAGTAGCTGCCGTAGGCGATGTTGACCTCGGGCGTCCCGAGGTCGGAGACCACGAATGTCGTCGCTCCTGAGCGGCGCGCGAGGAACTCGGCGGTCTGGGGCAGGATCTGCATCAACCCCTCGGCACCGGCGGACGACGGCCGCGGATCGAACTTCGTCTCGGCGTAGATGACCGCGGCGATCAGCGCGGGGTCGAGATGCTTCTCGGCCGCCTGCTGGCGGATGATGTCCTGGTGGGCGAGCGGAAGGGTGAGGTCGTCGACCGCCCGGCGGAACAGGGGCATGGCGAGGATCACCGCGAATGTGGCGACCCCGACCCCGACCGCGGTCAGCAGCCAGCGCCGGCGGCGCGTGGCATGCCGACGACGGGCGGCTCGACGAGCGGCCTCCCCACGACTTGAGACGGTGACACCGGGAGGGCTCACGGCGAGAGCATGTCAAGAACGGACGACAGCTTGCCGCGCAACGCGTCGACATCGCCGTCGTTGTCGACGACATATGTCGCACGCTGCGCCTTTTCCGCCTGGGTGAACTGGCGTGCGGCGCGCTCGTCGACCGCTCGATGACCGCGGCCGGCGGCCCGCTCGGCCCGCACTTCCTCCGGGGCGACGACGGCGATCGTCGCGTCGAACCCGTGGTCGAGCCCGGATTCGAACAGCAGCGGCACCTCGACGACCGCCGCCCGTGCCGCCGGTGAGCGCCGCTGCACCTCGGCCCGCCAGTGGACCATGCGCTCACCGACCCGGGGCCACAGCAGACTCTCAAGCCAGTGCCGGTCCTCGTCGGTAGCGAACGCCCGCTGGGCAAGCGCCCCCCGGTCAATCCGACCGTCGGGCGCGACCTCGGGGCCGAACCGCGCCACGACGGCGGCGCGCACGTCCTCGGAATCGTAGAGGTCGTGAACGACCTGGTCAGTCGACAGCACCGCGGCCCCGAGTTCCTCGAGCGCCGCGAGGGCCGTCGATTTCCCGGCGCCGATCCCGCCCGTGAGGCCCACGAATGGCGTCACTGGGGACGTCGATCAGGTCTGCGGCTGCTCGGAGGGCGAGCTCTCGCCCGCGGCCTCCTCGGAGGCGGGAGCCTCCGTGCTCGCCTCGACGTCCGGGGCGGCCTCGACCTCCGGGCTCGCCTCGACCTCCGGGCTCGCCTCGACCTCCGGGGACGCCTCGACCTCCGGGCTCGCCACGACCTCCGGGGCCGCCTCGACCTCCGGGGCCGCATCGACCTCTGCGGCGACCGGCTCCTCGATGACGGTCTCCTCGATCACCATGTCCTCGGCGCTCGGCGACTCCACCGACAGATCCTCGTCGGACGCGATCTGGCCGCCGGCCTCGGCGGGCGCGAACACATCCTCGGAGAGGCCGAGCTCGGGAACATCGTCGAGGTCGGTCGCGTCGCCCTCGGCGGGCGGCACGATCGGCCGGACCGGCAGGACCTGACCCTCGACCCGCTTGATCGACAGCGACAGCCGCCGGCGCTCGGAGTCGATCTCGAGGATCTTCACGCGCACCGGGTCACCGGGCTGGATGATCTCCCGCGGGTTCTCGACGTGGTGCTGGGCGAGCTCGGAGATGTGCACGAGACCCTCGACGCCGTCGAGGATCTCGACGAAGGCGCCGAAGGTGACGACCTTGGTCACGGTGCCCTCGAGCTCGTCGCCGATGTTGTAGGTGTCGACGACCCGTTGCCACGGATCCTCCTGGGTCTGCTTGAGACCGAGCGAGATCCGCTGACGATCACGGTCGATGTCGAGCACCTTGACGCTGACGGTGTCTCCGATCGAGAGGATCTCCGACGGGTGGTTGACGTGTGACCATGAGAGCTCGGAGATGTGGATCAGGCCGTCGATCCCGTCGAGGTCGACGAAGGCGCCGAAGTCGACGATGTTCGAGATCTTCCCTTCGACGACCTGGCCGGGCTGCAGCCGGTCGAGGATCCGCTCGCGGTCTTCCTTGCGCTGCTCCTCGAGCACCGCGCGGCGCGAGAGGACGACGTTGTTGCGCGAGCGGTTGAGCTCGATCACCTTGCACTCGATCGGCTGGCCCATGTACTCGTCGAGGTTCGGCACGCGCCGGATGTCGACGAGCGATGCGGGCAGGAAGCCGCGGACGCCGAGGTCGATGATGAGGCCGCCCTTGACGACCTCGATGACCGCACCCTCGACGGGCTCGCCGGAGTCGGCAGCGGCCTCGATGCGGCGCCAGGCCTTCTCGAAGCGGGCACGCTTCTTGGAGAGGATCAGGCGGCCGTCCTGGTCCTCCTTCGTGAGCACGAGCGCGTCGACCTCCTCACCGAGCGACACCTCGTCGCCCGGGTCGACCGACTTGCGGATCGAGAGCTCATTGGCGGGGATGACCCCTTCGGACTTGTAGCCGATGTCGACGAGGACCTCGTCGTTGTCGATGCGGACGACATGGCCGGTGACCACGTCCCCTTCCGCGAAGGGATGGAGCGTGGCGTCGTAGTTGGGAACGATCTGCCCGTCGATCTCGAGCAGCAGGCCGTTTGTACCTTCTACGACCTTGGCGTTCGGTTGATCGGCGGGGGCCGTCAAAGTGGTTGTCGAGGACATTCTCACGCAGGATAGCTGTCCTGCGGCTCGGCGTCGGCTCCGTATCATCATGCGCGTTATGCCCACCCGAGCGACCAAGCGCGGCGACGACCGCACCCCGATCGAGCGCGACTGTGACGTGCTCATCTGCGGCGCGAGCTTCGCCGGTCTCGCCGTCGCCCGCGAGCTGGCCGGCAGCGGCGCGGACGTGATGATCATCGACCGCTACGAGATCGGCGAACGGCAGACGTCGGCGTGTGGGATCCCGACCCGATGGCTCGAGGCCCTCCACCTCCAGGAGGCCCACCAGCAGACGTTCGGGGAGCTCGTCATCCACAGCCCGTACACGACCGCTCGCTACGACCTGCCGTGGACGTTCTCGACCTTCGATTACCGCACGCTGTGCGGGCTGCTCGCCGACCAGGGCGAGTTCGAGTTCGAGACCGCCAAGGTCGAGCGCCGCGAGGGCTTCACCGTTCACACCGATCGCGGCGAGATCCGCGCACCGCTGATCGTCGATGGCCTCGGCTGGCGCCGGATCCTTGGCCCCGGCGAGAACGTCCAGCCGCCGGATGCGCTGCTGTCCCGCGGCCTCGAGGTGCATCCGTTCGGTCGCGGCGAGGATCTCGAAGTGTGGATCGACCGCCGCTACGTGCCGGCCGGCTACGGCTGGTCGTTCCCCGCCGACGGGGAGCTGCGGATCGGGGTCGGCTCGTTCGACCCTCGCTTCCACGTCAAGGAGCCGACCGTGCGGCTGGCGGAGGACCTGGAGGCCGACACCGTGCGCTTCCAGGGCAACTGGATCCCCCATGCGCTCCGCGACGCAACCGAGGACGGCGTGTTCTTCGTCGGCGACTCGGCCGGTCACTGCCTGCCGCTCACCGCCGAGGGGATCCGCACCGCGCTGTACTTCGGCCTCGCCTGCGGGCGCGAGCTGCGCTCCGTCGTCGAAGGCCATCAGGATCGCGCCCATGCGCTCCAGCGCTACCACGCCTTCTCGGCCAGCCACGCGACCCCGTTCCGCTGGATGCTGCGGACTCAGCGTCTCGTCCCGCGGATCGCCCCTCGCGTCCTCGCCGGAGGTCTCAGGGCGATGGAGATGCGCCGCTTCGTGCACTGGTCGTTCAACCATTACCTGGCCGTCGCCCACCCGGACTTCGCCGCCGGCCCGGTTCCCCGCCGGCGCCCGCTGCCCGCCGCCGCCTGAGCGCAGGGCGCGGACCTCCGCGCCGGTGCGACGCGCTACCGCTGCCGGGTGCGCTTGCGCGGCGCCGGAGTCACGGTGACCCACGCGGCGTCGTAGGCGCGGTTGCCGGCCCGGTCGGTGATCCGCAGCACGACGCGGTAGCGGCCGGCGCGCGTGAACGAGTGGCTGACGATGCGCCGGTGCGCGCTCTTGCCGTCCCCGAAGAACCAGTCCCAGGCGATGATCGCCCCGTCGGGGTCACGGCCGTGACCGGCGAAGCCCGCGGCCTTTCGCGCCTGTACCCATTTGGGTGCCGAGAGCGAGATCGTGTCGGCCTCGTCGCGCGGCTCGCACGCGCGGTCCTCGTTGCTCCATTCCTCCTGGAGGAAGTAGTGGCCGCCGCCGATCGACTCGTTCCACACCCCGTTGCCCGACCCGCCGAGCGGCGGGCCGAAGTTCTGGATGCAGAGATCGCCGTCCTCGTCGCCAGTGCTGAGGTCGATCCATCCCGTCCCGTACGGATCGGTGATCGCCTCGTTGTGCTCGTGGCTGAGGGTCGACAGGGTCGGGTCCGCTGTGCTGCCGTTCGGCCGCGGGTTCCCCGACTGGCAGTGGCCGTCGACCGCGTTGTAGGGGATGACGGCGTAGACGACGGTGTCGTCGGGGCTCTGGGAGTGATACCCGCAATAGCTGCCGTCCGCTGAGCCGCCGAGCGCGCAGTTGTCCGGGCCCGAGCCGGTGCAGCTGCCCATCCCGTCCGGGGTGACGAGGAAGTAGAGGTCGCGCTCGGTTGTCGGCAGGCGATGGACGCCGATCATGTGCTGGATCTCGGCGAGCAGCTGGCCGTCGCTCAGGCACACGTTCCAGGGCGGCCCCGTCGGCGGCTCGGTGCAGCCGTTCTGGGGCAGGGGATCGGTGGCGGTCACCGCGCCGGCGTACGTCGAGTCGTAAGCCGCCGGCCCGGTCGCGTCGCGGTACTGGCCGCTGAGCGAATACACGTTCGTCGGCTTGCGGCTGTCAGCCGCGACCCGCTTGAGGAACGTCTCGATCGCGGCGACGTAGCCGGCCTCATAACCGAGGGCGGACCCGCGCGGCACCCAGAAGATGAGATGGGTGCGGTTGGAGTGCATGACCGTGCCGCCGCCGAACGGCAGGACGTAGGCGGCGTGTGCGCGCGGGGTGACACGCACGTGGCCGCCGGTCGGGACGTCGGGGACGATGCCGCCGAACGTCTTGTGGTGGACGCGATGGGTGGCCCCGCTGGCCGGCCCGACGACGAGCGCGAGCGCCGTGCCCACGGCGAGGACGACGGCACGGCTGGCGAGCCGCGTCGCCTGTCGTCCGAGCAGTCGCCGGCTCACTTGGCGGCCAGCCAATCCCGGCCGATACCCGCCTCGACGGCGAGCGGCGGGTCCATCTCGAAGGCCCCCTCCATCTGCTCGCAGGCGATCCGCTTGACCGCTTCGGCCTCCCCGGCCGGGCCTTCGAACAGCAGCTCGTCGTGGATCTGAAGGATGAGCCGGGTCTCGAGGCCGGCCTCGGCGAGCGCCCGGTCGGTGTTGACCATCGCCACCTTCATGATGTCGGCCGCGGTGCCCTGGATGACCATGTTCACGGCGAAGCGCTCGCCCTGCTTGCGGATCTCCCAGCGCCGGGCGCGGAGCTCGGGCACCTGACGGCGGCGCCCGAGCAGCGTCGAGACATAGCCGTGCTCGGTCCCCTGGGCGATCGTCTCCTCGATGAAGCGGCCGACGGCGGGGAATCCGGCGAGGTAGCGCTGGATGAACTCGTCGGCCTCCGACTGGGGGATGTCGAGGCGATCGGCCATCCCGTAGGCCGAGAGGCCGTAGACGATGCCGTAGTTGATCATCTTGGACTTGGAGCGCATTGCTGGATCGATCTGGTCCGGTGTGACCCCAAACACACGACAGGCCGTAGCGGTGTGGACATCCTCGCCACGACGAAAGATTTCTTTCAGCACCTCCTCCCCGGCGATGTGCGCGAGCAGGCGCAGCTCGACCTGAGAGTAATCGGCCGACACGAGCAGATTCCCCGGTTCGGCCACGAAGCACGAGCGGATCTCACGCCCGAGCTCGGTACGGATCGGGATGTTCTGGAGGTTGGGGTTGATCGAGGACAGCCGGCCGGTGGTGGCCGCCGTCTGGTTGAACGTCGTGTGGATGCGGCCGTCACCGGCGATCAGCGCCGGCAGCGCGTCGAGGTAGGTCTGGGCGAGCTTGGTGAGCTCGCGCCAGCGCTCGATCTTGGGGATGATCTCGTGCTCGTGTCGGATGGCCTGGAGCACCCGGGCGTCGGTCGAGTAGCCGGTCTTGCCCCGCCGCTTGCGTGAGAGCGCGAGCTTGCCGAACAGGATCTCCTCGAGCTGCCGGGGCGAGCCGAGGGTGAACTCCTCGCCGGCGAGCTCGTAGATCTCACGCTCGAGGCCGTCGGCCTCGGCCTTCACCCGGCTCGAGATCTCGGCGAGACGATCGGTGTCGAGCTTGAGCCCGGCCTGCTCCATCTGCCGCAGCACACGGACGAGCGGCAGCTCGACCTTCTCCATCAGCTCGGTGAGGCCGCGGCCGCGGATCTCCTCGCGCTGCCACTGCGAGAGCGCGTGCGCGAGGAGGGCGTCGGCGGCGGCCTCGTCCTCCACCGCCGCGGAGAGGCCCCGCTCCTCGCACAGCTCGCGGAAGGGATAGCCGCGACGGGCGGGCTCGAGCAGATAGGCGCCGATCTCGGTGTCGTGGGCAAGCTGCTCCGGCACCCGGCCGAGCGACTTGATGTCGTGGGCGATGACCGGACGGCTGCCCACCGCCTCGACGAGCGCCTCGGTCGTGTCGCAGTCTCCGGCGAGGACGCTCTTGGCGCCGTCGGCGTAGGCGCCGAAACGGAGAGCTCCGGCGGCCGCGAACAGCGCCCCCTCGGGCGCGTCGGGAACGTGTGTGGCGAGCGTCACCTCGGTATGCGGCAGCCGGGTCACGTCCCCGAGCGTCGCGGCCGTGAGCTTCGCGGTGATCGCCTGCTCGGCGGCCGGCGCCGGCGCCGCCGCGTCGGGCGAGCCGAGCGCCTCCTCGAGCCGGCGCAGCGGCTCGCGCAGCTCGAACTGGCGGAAGACGTCGCGCAGGCGGGAACGGTCGGGCTCGGCGGCGACGAACTCGTTGATGTCGAACTCGAGCGGGATGTCGCGCTTGGCGGTCGCGAGCCGTTTGGACATCCGGGCGTCGTCGGCATGCTCGGTGAGGTTCTGCTTGCGCTTGGCGCCGCTGATGTCGTCGATGTGGTCAAGCACGCTCTCGAGCGAGCCGAACCGCTGCAGCAGATCGGCCGCGGTCTTGTCGCCGATGCCGGGGACGCCGGGGATGTTGTCGCTCGTGTCGCCCTTGAGGCCGATGAAGTCGGGAACGAGCTCGGGCGGAATGCCGTAGCGGTCGACCACCCCCTCCCGGTCGTAGACGCGGGTGTCGGTGATCCCGCGTGAGGTGGTCATGATCCGCACGCCGTCGTCGACGAGCTGGTAGGCGTCGCGGTCTCCGGTGACGACCATCACCGGCACCGGCGGTGAAGAGTGGCGGGCGCGCTCGGCGATCGAAGCGATCACGTCGTCGGCCTCGTAGCCCTCGACCCCGAGGTTGCGGTAGCCGAACGCCTCGACGAGCGGAGCGAGGTGCGGCCACTGCTCCTTGAGCAGATCAGGCCGGGTCGTGCGCTGCGCCTTGTACTCGGGGTAGATGTCCTTGCGGCCGGTGTGGCCCCTGTCCCAGACGACGACGGTTGCCTTTGGTCCGTAGTCGGTGAGGATCTTCACCAGCATCGACGCGAAGCCGAAGATCGCATTCGTCGGCACCCCGGTCGAGGTGGCGATCGACTCGGGCAGCGCGAAGAACGCGCGATAGGCGAGGCTGTTGCCGTCAATCAGGAATAGCTCATCGGGCACGGTCTGTCAGGCTATCTAGCGTCGTGGCTACCACACCGAGCGCCCAATACAGCCTGACGCTCCGGGTCGAGATCGATCACCACCCAGGAATGCTGGGCAAGGTCGCCCTCGCGATCGGCGAGGCGGGCGGCACGATCGGCGCCGTCGATCTCGTTCAGGTCCTCGACCGGCACACCGTCCGCGACATCACCGTCGAGACGGCTGATTCCGAGCACTGGCCGCGGCTCACCGAGGCGGTCGAGTCCGTGCCCGGAGCCCGGGTCCTCGACGCGACCGACCGCACGTTCATGCTCCATGTCGGCGGCAAGATCGAGATGCAGAACAAGAGTCCGCTGAAGACGCGCGACGACCTCTCGATGGCCTACACCCCCGGCGTCGCCCGGGTCTGCAAGGCGATCTATGACGACCCGGACAAGGCCTTTCAGTACACGATCAAGCGCAACACGGTCGCCGTCGTCTCCGATGGGACCGCGGTGCTCGGGCTCGGCAACATCGGCCCGCGCGCAGCGATGCCGGTGATGGAGGGCAAGGCGATGCTGTTCAAGGAGTTCGCCGGCGTCGACGCTTTCCCGATCTGCCTCGACACCCAGAACGTCGACGAGATCGTCGCCGTCGTCGAGGCGATCGCCCCCGGCTTCGGCGGCATCAATCTCGAGGACATCTCCGCGCCCCGCTGCTTCGAGGTCGAGGATCGGCTCAGGGCCGCGCTCGACATCCCCGTCTTCCACGACGACCAGCACGGCACCGCGGTCGTCGTGCTCGCCGCGCTGCTCAACGCCCTCACGCTGACCGGCCAGCGGATCGAGGACATCCGGATCGTCGTCGTCGGGCTCGGCGCGGCCGGGGTGGCGGTGACGAAGATCCTCCAGTCGGCGGGCGCCGAGCACATCATCGGCTGCGACTCCCGCGGCGCGGTCCATACCCGGCGCGCCGACTACCTCGACGGCTCGATGCCGCCGGCCAAGCGCGGACTCGCCGAGACGACCAACCTCGAGCACCGCGAGGGCGGCCCCGCCGACGTGCTCGAAGGAGCGGACCTGTTCATCGGCCTGTCCGGGGCGCGGATCCTCCCCGGCAGTGCCGTGGCCGCGATGAATGCCGACCCGATCGTCTTCGCGATGGCGAACCCGGACCCGGAGCTCCCGCCCGAGGAGGCGGCTCAATATGCGCGGGTCGTCGCCACCGGCCGCTCGGACTACCCGAACCAGATCAACAACGTCCTCTGCTTCCCCGGCGTGTTCCGCGGCGCCCTCGACGTCCGCGCGACCCAGATCACCGAGACGATGAAGATGGCCGCGGCCCGCGCGATCGCCGACATCATCTCCCCCGACGAGCTCCGCGAGGACTACATCATCCCGTCGGTGTTCAACCGCGAGGTTGTCGGCGCGGTGGCGGCCGCCGTCGCGAACGAGGCTCGTTCGATCGGCGCAGCCGGCTCCGAGGTCGAGATCGGCTTCGGCGGCACGACGGACGAGTTCCGGGCCGTGCCGGGCCGGTAAGCGGGGCCCCGGACGTGTCCCTCAGCCGTCTTCGAAGGCGTAGAAGCCCGGTTTTGGGGAGCCCGATGCGGTGAGGAGACCGCCGTTGGTTACGCCGGGTTGGTCATACAGGTGGATCCAGCCCAGGGCATAGATCTGGGGCCAGCGGCGCACGATCGAAAATGCCGCATTGATCCACTGCGCCTGGGTGGATGGAGCCACCCAAAACGGGAACTCCTCGTCCGGATTTGTGGGAATTGTGAACTCAGAGAGGAACAGCGGGATGTGCCGGCCATGTCCGAGGCTCGTGTCGACCCACCGGGCCAAGCGGCCTAGATCGGAAAAGTCGACCTGCCCATACGGAGAGGGCCGGTTGGCCAAGTTCGGCTTGCGGTAGCTGAACGGATTGTGCCCGTACATGTCGAGACGTGGTCGCCTGCCGTTCGGCAGGACGAGATTGTCAATCCACTGTTGGGTGTCAATCGCCCCAGCCGAGAATGTCATGCCGCCAATCACCAGGTTGTGGCGGCTGACCGATTTGAGGGACTGATATGCGGCGTCAAGCATCCTGGCGTACATGTGCGGTGCGGTCGCCTGCTTGGGGCTCAGCTTTTTCCCCGGTCGCACAGTGGCTTCCGGCATGAAGTTGGCCACCCGCGAGGGCTCGCCCCAGATCATCCACAGGTGCACGCTGGGATACCGCCGTGCCGCCGCCATCGCGAAATCGGCGTAGTCGCTCGGGTGTAGCGGTGCCCACTGCTCAGGTCGACCGCCGTTGGCCCATGTCGGCGAGAAGATGAGCATCATCGAGACGCGGATGTGGTACTTCGCGGCCTGCGCGACATCCTGCGTCACCTGCGGTGGCCAAGCGTAGGCGGGATCGTTCGGGTCACGCGGGTGGCGGGGGCGAGTGGGTGCCACCGCGCTCCAGTTCATGACGTCCTCGTAGATTCCCACGCCGAGGCGGTGATACGTGGGCCATAGCGAGGTGGTTCCTTGGGTGGAAGGTCCCCAGATCGCCTTCCGGGCCGAATAATGCGCAGATGCGGGCGCGGCGACGATCAGTGCCGCTAGGAGGAGCACCGGTGCGACGGCAACCAGGGTTCGTGCCCTGGCCAGCGCGGTGGCTGCCTCAGGGACACGCGCCGAGGATCTGGACGATCTAGCTATCCCTGCGTCTCGCTGCATTTAACCTCCGTCGGTGCGAGACGGCCCAGGCGACGGAGGCCAAGAGCGTCGCGCCGAGGAACAACGGCAGCAGGATGCCAGACCCACCGGGCGGAGCGCTCCCGAGGATCGGGTGCACCAGTCCAGAGAACAGGCCCCGTCCAGTGGCGGACGGGGGTGGGGGATGATGAGCTTGTGCGGCCCGCGTCGCCGGCTGACCAGCGGCTGAGTGACTTGCGGTTCTGCTGCGGACCCGCAGTGAAGGACTGCTGGCTGCGGTCGTCCTCCCCGCAGCTTGGGTCGCCGGCACGGCCGTCCCGGTAGCCGCCACGAGCCGGTTGACGGCCTGGCCCGCGGCCCCCAGCGACGCGAGTTGACGCCTGATGGCCGCAGGGAGGGAGCCCCGGTGGGCGCCGGTTTTGCCGCCCGGGGCCGACGGCGACTGGTTGCAGTACGCGCTCGGAATCGTCTCGTAGTACTGGTCCACGCCAGAAGTTCCGGGCGGTGCGCAGTTAACCGCGAATGCCGGCCGTGGGCGTCAACAGCCCGCCGAGGCAGAGGGCGGCGGTCGCATAAGCGATACGGACACCAGGACGAAGCTTCATGTGGCTTGAGATACGGAACGGATGCTCGTGGGCTGACATCCGGTTGAGAATTGCGCCCCGCGCGGGCTCCGGCGGGCGAGCTCAACCGACACGACCCCGACTCGCGCTCACGAGCCGAAAGGTCCGCCACCCATGGCCCCGAGCGCGGCGAGGCCCAGCAACCCCAAGCCAACGCAGACATACACGGCAACGAGCCTCCAGAGGTGCTCCGGTCGCCTGGACCGGGCGTCTCGTGCCAGAAGTCGATCGCGCAGCTCGGCGGCGAACGAGCGCGAAGGATCGGGGCGGCGGGCGCGCAGGGTGGCCGCGAGCTGCTCGTCTTTGGACTCGTTCTCAGGCATGGATCGAGATCGTCGGTGACCTTGGATTCAATGCATGAGCGCGCTGGTAGTCGCGCACAGCCTGAAGAGGATGGCCACTCTCCGCATCGATCCGGGCTCGGACCAGCCAGATCCGCCAATTCGATGACTCCCGTGTGGCCGCCTGCCCAATTGCTGCCCGTGCGCCCTGCAGATCTCCGAGCTGCTCCAGGATCAGCGCCCGCTGCAGTCGCGGCGTAGCCGCGTACGGCTCCAGGCGCTGGGCAGTCGCAGCGTCGTCGAGCGCGGCCTGCATGTGCCCTGCGCGCGCGTCGCGCTGGCTGGACCGGATCGCCGCTTCTGAGCTATACGGAATCGCGATGGCGATCGTCGCCGCGACGGCGAGCGCCGCGACCGCACCGCGTGGCAACCACGCTCTCCAGCCCGAAGGCGGCTCCAAGCGCACGTCGGCCCGGTACGTGAGGATCCCGGCGCCCAATAGCAGGGCGGCAACCGGGGCCACGGCCAGCTGCCACATCCAGTCATACCCGGCAGCGGCACAGAACCCGGAGAGCGAGGCGGTGGCGGCGGCCAGGCTGGCCCGAGCCAGCGGGGGAGCGCGCAACGCTCGAACCACTCCCGCGGCGAGCAAGATCAGCATCAGCGCCACGATCAAGGCAAACCCGATGAGTCCCGTCTCGGCGAGAGTCTCGAGGTAGAGGGAGTGCGCATTGCGGACGAACTCGTAGATGGGTGCATGCTCGGCCCAGTAGAACTCAAATGTGCCCGGGCCGATCCCGGTTAGCGGCGCGCTCTCGTAGGCATGCAGAGCAGTCTGCCAATACTGGTAGCGGTGGCTACCGGTGACCGTCCCGAGCCGTGAGTAGACGTTGCCAGACGCGACCCCGGTGACGTCGGTCTGCTTGAACAGGTTCCATTGATGGGCGAGCCGTCCCGGGGCCCCGGTGGCGATCACCACGACGAGTGCGAGCGCCAGCGCGACGGCGGTGAGGATTCCGGCCCGTCGGGGCTCGATTCTCAGCCCCCGCGGCCGAACCGCGTAGCGGGCCACCAGCCCGATCGCCACCTGGACGAGGCCGACGCCAATGCACACAAGGATGAGCAGCCCAGCCATCTGGTGACGCTGTGAGACCGCGAGCGGGGTCGAGAGGCCGTCCCGCAGTGCCGTGCGTTGAAGCAGGGCGCCGATCAGGATCGCTGACCCGGCCGCGGCGGTCAACCCGGTGGCCAGTTTCGGCAGCCGGTCCGGCGCGAGCAGGTAGAACACGACGACCGCGACGATCGAAGTCAGCACCCCTCCGCGCGAGGCGGTGAGCACGATCCCGAGCACGGCGACAGGCATCGTCGCCGCGCCGATCGCCTGGCCGGTGAACGTATGGCTGCGGGTGGCTGTCAAGAGGAGCAACGGCAGACCCATCGCCAAGAAGTTGCCGGTGCCGTTGGCGTAGCCCAGCGGGTAGTTCAGCCGCTTGGTCGAGCCGGGGAAAAAGACCGCCACCTGGTCGTGCGGGAACGCCCCCGGATCGAGGCGTGAGAGAACCGCGAGCACGCTGACGAGGCCGAACGCGACCCCCATTCCGGCCACGAGCGGGCGTACGGTGTCGCGACGCAGCACAAGCAGCCCGAGTACGAAGAAGCCGAGGTAGGTGGCCACCCGGCCCAGCTCGGTGACAGACCGCTCCGCGCTCAGCGACCAGCCGGAGGCGAGGCCCGTCCAGAGGACGAACGCTCCCAGCAGCCCGGTGCAGGCCCATCCGAGTCCTCCGACCCGGCGTACCGACAGCACCCCGGCCAGCACGCCCAGAAGCACAATCCACCAGACTGCGAGCCCAACCTCGCTGCGCACAATGATGTCGTAACCGCCGCCGCGGAGGGCGAGGTACAGCACCGGCGCGAACCCGAGCGCCCAGGCTCCGACCGCGCGCGGGCGCAGGTCACGCGCCGCAGCCAGTGCGCGAGAGCGGGGGACAGGAGTTGCAGCGAGCTCCATCCTAGGAGATACGGGCGTGCGGCGATCGGGCTGACATCGCTCAGGGCTCCAGCGCGTGTCTCAGCCGCCGCAGCGAGCGGAAGGTGATCTGCTGCACATTCGCGAGCGACAGATCCGTGATCTGCGCGATCTCCGGTCCCGTCAGGTCCGCTCCGTAGCGCAGCGCCAGAATCTCACGGTCGCGCTCGGCCAGCGCTGCCAGCGCCCGCGCGAGCTCAGGCTCGAGGCCGAGATTTCCGAGCGTCACGTCGGTGCTCGGCAGCTCTGCCGGCGTGACATCCTGCAGCGGCAGGTTCGGGCCCTTCTGCGAGCGGTAATGATCGATGAGCAGATTGCGCGCGATCGAGATCAGCCAGGTCGCCATCGCGGCCCGGGCCGGGTCGAACCGGTCCCAGGCCCGGAGCGCCCGCTCGAAGGTCTGCTGGGTCAGATCCTCGGCGTCAGGCCGACTGTCGCACCGGTAGGCGAAGAAGCCGTACACCCGGGCGAGGTGCTCGTCGTATGCCTGTTCGAAGTCCAGAGGGCGATGCGGGGCGTCGGGGTCTCCCTGGTGGCGAACGGTAGTCAGAACCGGACCGCGAAGACGTGCGCCGGGGCCGGCGAAGGCCCGGCGGTGGAAAATTCCCGGATGGCGCCGCAGTCCATCCTGGGAGAATGTGGCCACGGCACCCGACGGCTGGCGGCCGGCAGCGCCGCGTTCGGCTGCTACCTGGCGGCATTGGCCGTACTTCCGTTGCGCTGGCTCTCGCCGATCGGATCGTTCCAGGGGCACGGTGACTGGACCGACGTCCTCGTCGTGCTGGCCGCCTCGCTGTGGCTCATCGACAAACTCCGTGCCGGCGGCCTGGTCCGTGCGCTCCGATCGTGGCAGCTTCCGCTGCTCGCGTACCTCGCGCTCGCGGCCGTGTCGGCGGCGCTCGCGGTGCCGGACAGCGCACGCAGCTGGATGACTGTCCTTCTGATCGCCGAGCTCGCGGCCCTCGCCGTCGTCACCGCAGACCTTGCCTCTGACAGGGCGCGGGGCCGGGTGATCGCCAGGGTGATCGTCGCTTCGGCGCTTGTGAGCCTGCTGCTCGGTGTGCTCGGTCTGATCCTGTTCTACGCCCGAGTCCCGAGCGGGCTGATCGGCGGGTACGGCGAACAGTTCATTCCCTCTCACCTCTACGCACGCATCCAGGCCGGGTTCGAGAGTCCACCGCTGCTGGCGAGCTTCTGCATCTTCGCCTCCGGCATCGCGGCGAGCAAGGAGGCCGCGCTGGGGCCGCGGCTGCGCACCGCGACGCAGGTCGGCCTCGGCCTCCTCTGTGCGGCGACGCTCTCCAGGGGCCTGATCGGGTTCCTGTTGGCCGCGGCGCTGCGGCAGTCAGCCGGAGCGGGTGGCTCCCGTCGGTGGATCCTGGCCAGCTCCGCGGTGCTGGCCAGGATTGCCTGCATCGCCGCGCTCACAATCGGGCGGCTTCACCTCGATCCGCTCAGGCCCTCGACGATCTCCTACGTTGTTCCCGACCCGGGGAACCGCCGCGAGGCGTTCACCACCTCGTTGAGCACTCTTGGGCACCACCCTTGGTTCGGAATCGGCCCTGGGGCGCTTCCCGGACTCAACGCCGGCGCGCCCTTCCGGGCACATTTCACGCCGCTGGGTGTGGCGGCGACGCTCGGGCTGCCGGCGATGTGCGCGCTGATCGCCATGGTCGTGGTGTTGTGGCTCTCACGTGGAGCACCCACCGATGTCGCCCTCTGGAGCGCGTTCGCCGGCATCTGCATCGACGGGCTGGGCCAGGACATCGACCACTTCCGGCACGTGTGGGTGCTCATTGGCCTCCTGGGAAGCTGAGACGACCGGGCCGTCCGGCTGCGCGGTCGTGCCCACGGCCGGCGGCCTCGGATCGCTGCGGTGGCTTCTGGCTCCGGTGATCGTCGGCTCTGCACTGAGATTCGCGACCCTCGCCCACCAGAGCTTCTGGGTCGACGAGAGCGCGACCCTGTCGATTCTCCACCACTCTCTCGGCTCGGTGCTGCCCGCGGTTCGTGCGAGCGAGTCCACCCCGCCCCTGTATTACCTGCTCGCCTGGCTCTGGGCCCACGGGCTCGGATTCGGCGAGGTCGGCGTTCGGTCTCTGTCGGCCCTGTGTGGCACGGCCACGGTCGTCGCCGTCGCAGTGGTCGCGCGGCGCATCGGGGGTGTCCGTGCCGGCGCCGGGGCGGCCTGGATCGTCGCGCTGGATCCAGTGCTGTTCTGGTACTCGCAGGAAGCCCGGGCGTACGGCTTGTTCGCGCTCCTGAGCGTCATCTCGCTGGGGTCCATGCTCAGCCTGCGCGCGCGCCCGAGCGTGCGCCGCGCGGCCGGCTGGACGGCGGTCTGCGTTGCGGCGGGTGCCACGCACTACTTCGCCGGTTTTCTGGTCGGCGCCGAGCTGTGTGTGCTCCTTGCCTGCCCGGGACCCGCGCTCACACGCAGGGCGCTGATCCCCTCGACGCTCGTGTTCGCCGCAGCGGCGGTCCCCCTGGGATTGCTCGCGCACGCCCAGTACGGGAACAGCGCCTTCGTGCGCGGCCAGGGCCTGCCGCGGGCCGTGGTGCAGACGGCGGGCCAGCTGCTCGTCGGCTATGGCGTCGATCCCGTGATGGTCATCTGCGCCGTCGTCTCCGCGGTCGGCCTGGCGCTGTGCCTGTACCCCGTGGTCACGCGGTGGGGTCGCCAGCCAGCCGACCTGCGGCTGCTCGCGCTCGCCACCGGACTGGGGGTGCTCGCCCCACTGATCGTCGCGGTGGGAGGAGCCCAGCTGATCGACACCCGGAACCTCCTCTTCGTGCTGCCCGCTGTCGCTGTGCTGGCCGGCGTGGGAAGCACCCAGGGGCGCGGGTGGGCGATCGCCTTGCCGGTGCTGGCCGGCGCCGTCGTGGTCACGCACATCTACTTCGACCCGACCTTGCAGCGCACCGACTATCGCGGCGCCGCCAGGGCGATCGGGCCGGCGCTCGAGCAACGGGCGATCCTCGTGCGCATGTCCGGAGCCACCGACCTGGCCCAATATCTCGAGGGGCTGCACCCGGTCGGAGCTGCCGGGAGCCGGGTCGGTGAGATCGTCATCCTCGGCATGACGATGGGCGGTGGGCTGAATCGCGAGGTGGCGTCGCTCGCCTCGCTGCGCTTCGTGACCCCACCCGGCTTCCGTGAGGTCAGCGCCGTTGCCGGCCAGACATACTCGCTGCGGAGGTTCCGAGCGCCGCAGGCCGTCCGCGAGACGGTGCGGGATCTCGAGCGCCGCGCAGGTGGGGCCGTTCAGGTGCTGCTGCAGGCCGCCCGAGGATGAGCGTGTCGGTCCCCTCAGCGCGCGCGCGGTGCGGCTGCTCCGAGCAGCTGCGACGCGACCTCGCCGGCCTCCCCGCGGTCTCCCTCCAGGATCGTCGCCCCCCGAATCGCGCGGCCCAGCGCCTGCAGCGATTCCCGCGGGCGCTCCTGGGCGGGCACGGTGTTCGCGAGCAGGGCCACGACTCCATGTCCGGCCGACACGCGCGTCGGCACCCACTGGGCGCCGGCTCGGTAGCGCGTCATGAGAACGGTTCCGACCTCGGCGCGATCCTCGGCCGCGACGCCGCCGAGCTCGCTCACGGGGCGCTCCTCTGTCGCCGCTCCGTCGCCGCGAATCGACAGCCGCCGGGCGTAGGGATGGACGTTGCCGTCTGCGTCGAGCACGGCGTATTCGTCTGAGAAATAGGTGGCGCCGGACTCGACGAGCGCCCGCACCAGCGTCGTCTTGCCACTGAAGCTCTCCCCGGGAATCACCACCGCTCGGCCACCGACTGCCACCACGCCCGCGTGCACGAAGATCAGATCGGTGGCGTTGGCGGCGATGAACATCCGGAGCTGGGCGTCCAACACGTCGAGAGCGACATCGATTGTCGCGTGCTCGATCCACGGCGCGTCGCCGACGATCACCGCGTACGTATCAGGCCCCGACGCCACGAGGCTGAACCGGCCGGTGGCGTCGGACGGGTCGCACGGCGTCCCGCCGGGCGGCATGATCTCCTCCACCAGCCCACGCAACGACGGATCCTCCAGCTCGACCCGCACGGCGACACCGAACGCTGACCGCGCCAGCGGCTGCTGCCCCCGACCTTTCCACAGTTTCATCCGCGGCGATGATAGATCCTGGCCGGGGGCGCCGAAACGATCGGAAAGCGCATCTATCATCTACCGGCGGTGGACGCGCTGCTGCTCACTGCCCGCTGCATTCTGGGTGTCGTGTTCCTCGTCGCCGCGGCGGGCAAGCTGTTCGATCTCACCGGCTCTCGCCAGGCGCTCGAGGGATTCGGCGTCCCCACCCGCTGGGCGCGGCTGGCGGGTCCAGCGTTGCCCGTCGCCGAGTTGGCGGTCGCCGCCGCGCTCCTCGTCCGTCCGACCGCGGTGATCGGCGCCGCGGCGGCACTCGCGCTGCTCGTCGTCTTCATCGCCGGCGTTGCGCGGGCGATATCGCAGGGTCGCGCTCCGGAGTGCCACTGCTTCGGCCAGATCCACTCTGAACCCGCCGGTCCCTCAACCCTGGTCCGCAACGCCCTGCTCGCGGCGCTCGCGGTGCTCGTCCTGGTCAGGGGTCCTGGCCCGTCGCTGGACGGAGGCCTCGGCCGGTTGAACGGCACCCAGGCGGCGCTCGTCGCCGTGGCGGTGCTCGCGACGCTTCTCGCCGTGGCGCTCATCCAGCTCTGGCGCGAGAAGCGAGGTCTGGAACGCGAGCTTGAGGCGCTGAGGGCCGGCGAGAGGCCGCCCGGACTCCCCCGGGGCACGCCGGCCCCCGAGTTCGCGCTGCCCGCGGTGCGCGGATCGGCCGGGTCGCTGGCCGAGCTGCTCGCATCCGGAAAACGCCCGGTGCTCGTCTTCGTCAGTACGGGCTGCGGTCCGTGTCTGGAGATGCTCCCGACCCTGGGGCGCTGGCAGGATTCGCTGGGGGATGCGCTTGCGCTCGCGGCGGTGTTCTCCGGCGAACGGGAGGCGATCGAGCGGCTGTGCGACGAGCATGATCTCAGTCTCGCGCTCGCCCAGGAGCTTGATGAGATTCTCACTCTGTACGCGCTCCGGGTGACGCCGTCTGCGGTCCTGCTCGACCCCGATGGGACGGTTGCCGCCGCTCCCGCCGAGGGGGTACCGGCGATTGAGGGGCTGATCCGCTCCGCGCTCTCGGCCCGGGAGGCGCGCGGGATTGCGGTGCACGCGGGTTGACGGCTGCCGGAGCAAGCGGCATCGCCACGGCTGCTAAGTTGTGTTCCCCCGACGCGGCGTCTACGATCCGGGTCTCCGGGGTTCGTTTGGGACTGGACGGGCGCCTCGTGGACTCTGCTGTAACGGAGGATGCATGGCCGATCGGCCACTGGCACGGACAGAAAGCGTGGTGAGCGAGTGGGCTGACCAGGATCTCGTCGTCTACGACGAGCTAACCCACACTGCCCACTCGCTGTCCCCCGCCGCCGCCGCCGTGTGGCACGCCTGTGACGGCAATCGGTCCGTGGCCGACCTTGCCCGTCAGCTCGCGCTCGCGCCGGAGCTGGTCGAGCGGGTGATCGCAGAGCTGAGCGGCCGCGGACTGCTGGACGATGGGCCGGCGGTCGAGGGCGTCGAGGGCGGTTTCATCTCCCGCCGCGACGCGGCCAAGCGGATCGCCACGGTGGGGGGTGCGGCGTTCGCCGCGCCGATGATCTACTCGGTGGCGATCGGACCGGCGATGGCGGCGGCCTCGCCTTGCACGACGAATCTCAACGGCACGGCGATGCCGCCGACGGCCACCTGCGGCGGCGTCAATGCCCAGCACTTCGGGACGAGCACCGGACCCGGTCACTGCTGCACCGGCCTGTGCTACGTCGATCCCGGCGGGACGCTCGCAGGCAGGACGTTCTGCCCCACCAATGCCACCTGCGTCCCGCAGGGCAGCCCCGCCAGCTCGAACTCGGCCTGTTGCAGCGGTGCGCGCAGCCAAGGCGTCTGCCGCTGATTTCTCGTCCGTGCTGGTCTGATCGATCGACCGGGCGGCGGCGGTGCTTCGTGGGAGGGATTCGACTCGGGCTCACGCTTCCCGGCCCGCGTCTTGCCCCCGGTCCAGGCCGGAATCAGGGCTCGGGGGTTCAGCGCGGCCGGCCCGCCGCCACGCCGCGATGCCCCGTGGCGCGTGGCGCAGGATCCATATCGGGCGCCTGATGTAGGCTCGCAGCAGCGCCCACCGCCCGTCAGCCGCTCGCGGGTCCCAGTGGCGCACGAACGCGGGAGGTGGCACCAGCTTGTGCCACAGGATCGCGGCTCGTTGTCGCATGTCGCCGGCGCGCGCGAGCTGCTCAATCCCCAGGGCGACCGGGGGCGGCGTGATGGCGCGCAACTGTGCGCCGGTCGACCCGCCGCTGGGCAAGCCCAGGCGATCGGCGAGCCCGGCTCCTTTGGCGGCGAGCCGCAGCCCCGTGGCGAATGCGTCTGTGGCTTCGAGCTCGACGGCGAGCTCGGCAGCCGGGCGCCACACGTCGTCGCCGGCCGTTTCCAGCGCCCGCCGAAGGTCGCGCATCGGCTGCGCCACGGCCAGGCCATGATGGGCGGCGTGCAAGGCCACGTGCAAGGCCAGCGCTGGGCGCTCCAGAATGCGGACGCGACGTCCGGCGAGCGACATGTGATCGAAGTGAGCTGCGAGGACGTTCCAGGCGGCGGCGGCATCCAGTCCCACTCCAGGCAGCACACGGTGGAGATCGACCGTCACGCCGTCGTGCTCCCGGACCCAATCGCCGGCGTGCTCACGCCACCAGTCCGGCATTGCCCGGTCATCGAAGTGCCGCTTGTAACCGAGGGAACCGAGGATCTCCTCAGCGCTGCCGATGTCGGCTGGGGCAATCAACAGGTCGATGTCGACGTAGATCCGGGACGGATCATCTGCATACAGCCAGCGGGTGATCGAAGGGCCCTTGAGCAGTACGCCAGCGACGCCGGCTCGCCCGAGGGTCCCGAGGGCCTGGGCCGCGGCTGCGTCCATCCGCAGCCGGCTCGCTGTGGCCAACAGCTGGGTGGCTCGATCTGGAGACTCCGCTTGACCCACCGCCCCAACCGTAGCGACAAGGGGCCGCTCCCCGCTGGCCGAGCGCCGGCTGACCGCATCTATTCTCGTACAGATGCCCGACGTGACGGTGGTGGTTCCGGTGTGGGACGAGTACGTCGTCGACTACCTCGAGGAGACCCTCCACAGTCTGGGCGCCCAAGTCCCGCGGCCACGCATCATCCTGGTCGACAATGCCTCGCACGAGCCGCTGCCGGTCATGTCCGACGTCGAAATCGTCAGGACCGCGCGGCGGGTCTCGGTGGGAGCCGCCCGAAGCCACGGACTCGCCCATGTCAGGAGCGAATTCGTGCTCTTCTGGGACGCGGACGACGTTATGCCGCCCGGGACGATCGCGAGGTTGCGGGACCGCATGTCCCGGGAGCGGCAGCTGACCTTGCTGGCGACCAAGATCGTGGATGATGACCTGGTCCCACATCACTGGCCGCGGACTTTCACCTCACGCCTCGCGCGGCACCGACGACTCTTCGCCTTCGTTCACTGCGTATCGTCGCTCGTGCCGACGATCGGGGCGATGATGCGGACCGATACGGCGCGCGATGCCGGCGGCTTCGCTGACCTTGAGACGGGGGATGACTGGGTGCTGGGCGTCTCGCTGGCCTTTCGCGGCCGCGTGGACGTGGTCGATCACGTGGGGAGAATCTACCGCCAGCACGGCGACTCCGTCTGGAGCAGGCGCCAGACCACGACGCACCTGTTTACCCATGCCCGGGCCGTGCGGGAACGGATCGCTGCCGATGCTCGGGCACCGACGAGCATCAGGCTCCTGCTGCCGCTGATTGCGGCCGGGCAGTGGTTGGTGATTCGAGTGGTTCGACCGATTGCGCGGGCCAGGCGGCCCTGAACGAACAGCGACCAAAGTTCAGCTCCGGAGCTACCCTCACACTCATGCGAGGGGCCGCGGTGACTGATCTCAGCCAGCCAACCTTCTCAATTGTCGTTCCCACGTTCCAGCGTCCGCGAGTGCTGGCTCGGACGCTCGATGCTCTCCTGGCGACGGAATATCCCACGGATCGATTCGAGATCATCATCGTTGATGACGGCAACGATCCTGAGACCCGTGCCGTCGTAGGTCAGGCTCGGGCGGGCGCTGTGCGTACGCGGCTGCTGCCGGGGGCCGGGCGTGGCGCCGCGGCGGCGAGAAATCAGGGAGCGCAGGAAGCCTCCGGAGACTTCGTGGTCTTCGTCGATGACGACATCCTCGTTCCGCCCGGTCACCTCTTGGCCCAATTGGAAGTCCGAGCCGTGTACGGCGACTGCATCTCCGGCGCCGATTGGTGGGAGTTCAGCCCCGACGTCGCCTCCGACCTGCGGATGTCCCCGATCGGTCGTTACCGACTTGCGCTCGAGCAGAGCTACAGGAAGCCCGGCGCGCGCCGGTGGTCCGTGCAAGCGGGGCTCGCCACCGCTCACCTCACGTTGCGGCGCGATCACTTCAATGACCTCGGCGGCTTTGACGAAAGGTTTCCGCGGGCCGGTGTCGAGGACTGGGAGTTCTGTCTACGCGCGCGCGAGCGCGGTCACGCGCTGATACTTGACAATCGACTTCTCCTCCTGCACAACGACAGGCGTCTGACGCTCAGCCAGCTCTGCCTGCGGGAGGAGTGGAGGGGCGTCTCGGTCGGCGTCCTCGCGCGACTGCGTTGCCAGGACTATGAGCACACCGAGGTCGTGCGGGAGAACTCTCCGGTGCGCCCTGGCGACCCTGTACCCCTACGGCTCCGGAAGAGGATCAAGTGGATCCTCGGGGCGCGCATCTTGCTGGCCGGGCTACACCGTTCAGTCGGCGCGCTCGAGCCGGTACTCAGGCCGGAAGCGCTTCTGCATCGGCTCTACACCGCCGTGATCAGCGTTCACTATCTGCGTGGATTCAGGGCGGGTTTCTCGTCCCGGAGCTGTGTCGAGGGAACCGGGGATGGCGAGCCCGTTCGGAGCGCCGCGGTCGAGCGCGCGCCGTGCTAGCAGAAGAGTCACCAGAAGAGCCGGAGCTTCGGCCGATTCCCGCCGGCGGTCATGGTCGACTGGGCGTGCTGGCCGAGACTGCCTACCCGCGGAACGTCGCGAGCGCCCGAGTGCGCATCGCCGGTTTCGTCCCTTTTCTGCGTTCCGAAGACGTGGCGCTCACGTACCACCCGAACCTGACAGAGGCGGACTACGACATTCTGGCCTCCTCCGGACGCGTCATTCGCAAGTCGCTCGCGCTCGGACGGGCCAGCGTCCGCGCAGGGCTGCACAGACGCGGGAAGGACAGCCTTCTCCTCGTTCACCGCCTGAGACTCCTCAATCCACTGCCGGGGTTCGATCCGCCTCAGCACCTCGACATCTATGACATCGACGATCCTCTCTTCGTCCCGTTCAGCGGCGGTGTCAACCAGCGCTTCCGGTGGGCGAAGCAGGAGGTACGGCGGTGCACGGAATGCCTTCGCCGGTCGCGGCTCGTGCTCGCGGGCAACTCCTACCTCGCCGGTCGGGCACGGGAATACGCACGCCGGGTCGAGGTGCTGCCCAGTTGCGTGGACCCGGCTCGGCAGCCGATGCGCACGCACCAGGAGGGGCAGCCGGTGACTGTCGGCTGGATTGGCTCACCGGCGACGAGTCCATATCTCCGGTCGGTGCTGCCGGTGTTCGCTCGCTTAAATGCTCAGGTGCTCCGCGCCAAGCTGGTCCTCGTCGGAGCTGACCGCAGGATCGAGGCTCCGTGGATTGAGCATCGCGACTGGTCGCTGTCCACCGAAAGGAAGGACCTCGCGAGCTTCGACATCGGGATCATGCCTCAGCCTGATGATGACTGGGCTCGGGGTAAATGTGGATATAAGGTGCTGCAGTACTTTGCCGCCGGGGTTCCCGCTATCGGCAGCCCGGTCGGAGTCACGTCGGACCTGATCGGCGCTGAGCGTGGGGTTCTCGCCGACACGGCCGACCAGTGGCAACGAGCGCTGGTGGGGCTGATCGAAGATCCGGCGCAGCGGGCCGAGCAGGGGAGAGCGGGACGAGAGTTCGTCGAGCAGCGCTATTCGTATCGCCGGTGGGCCCCCGAGCTGGCGGCCCTGCTGCGGTCGGTCGCGAGCTGAAGCCTCGAGACGATGTGCGGAATTGCCGGTGAGATCCGAGCGAGGGGTGGTGGCTCCTCGAGCGTCTCGGCGCAGCTCGCCCAGCTCCGTCACCGCGGCCCGGATGCCGAGGGCGCGTTCGAATGGGCCGATGGCTGGATCGGCCAGACGCGCCTTGCCATCATCGACCTTCAGCACGGGGATCCGCCTATCACCAACGAAGACCGCACGGTCGGGGTCGCGCTGAACGGCGAGATCTACAACTATCGCCAGCTCCGGGGCTCCCTGCGCGCCGATGGCCACGCCTTCAGCACCGAGGGCGATACCGAGGTCATCGCTCACCTCATGGAGGACCTTGACCCCGTCGCGCTGGCGACGCGGCTTGAAGGCATGTTCGCGTTTGCCGCCTGGGATGAGCGCCGGCAGCGCCTGGTCCTGGGCCGAGACCGCTTCGGGAAGAAGCCGTTGTACTACTGGCACGACGGGGATCGCCTGGTTTTTGCCAGCGAGCTCAAGGCGCTGTTCGCCGGTGCCGGCGTTCCGCGTCGACTGCGCGCGGCGGCGATTCCGGACTACCTCACGTTCGGCTACGTGCCCACACCCGAGACCTTCTTCGACGGCGTGCGGAGTGTTCCCCCGGGACACGTCTTGATTGCCGATCCGGGCACTGAGCCAAGGCTGGAGCGGTACTGGGAGCCAAGGTACCCGGGTGCGAGCGAGGTAAGCCGCCTTGATCTCTCGTTGGGGGTGGTCGCCGCGGAAGTGGCACAGCAGCTGCGGGCGGCAGTTGAGCGGCGCTTGATCGCGGACGTGCCGGTCGGAGCCTTCCTGAGCGGCGGAATCGACTCATCGGCGGTGGTGGCGCTGATGTCGCAAGCCACTGGCCAGCCTGTATCCACCTTCACGATCGGGTTCGAGGATTCAGGGGGTTACGACGAGCGGCCGTACGCCCAGATAGTGGCGAACCGGTACCACACCGAGCACACGGAGTTCGTGGTCAAGCCCGAGGCCAGCGAGTTGATCGAGCGGCTCGTCTGGCACCACGACCAACCATTTGGCGACTCGAGTGCCCTTCCGACCTTCCTGCTTTCAGAGCTCACCGGCAAACATGTCAAGGTCGCCCTCTGCGGAGATGGGGGTGACGAGCTCTTCGCCGGATACGAACGGTTCGCGGCTGCCCTCGCGGTAGCCCGGTATGAGTCGCTTCCCAAGACGCTCCGCGCCGGTGTCCGCCGAGCGGCCGAACTGGTCCCGTTCCAAGCGGCCCGCGGGAGGGCGGCGAAGCTCCGGCGGCTTCTGGTCAGAAGCGACCTGAGCGCGCCGATGGCACTGCTCGCCTGGACGAGCTACGTGTCAGCAGAGAGCAAGACGAGGCTGCTCGCCGGCGCACACCCCTACCGGGAGTACGACAACGATTCGAGTCCAGGAGCCGAGGGCTATCGGCAGATTTGGAGCCGCTCGGCCGGCGCACACCCGCTCGACCGACTGCTCGACCTCAACATCCGCACCTACCTGTTGGACGACTTGCTGCCGAAGGTCGATCGGATGAGCATGGCCCATGCGCTGGAGGTCAGAGCCCCGTTCCTGGACACCGAGTTGGCGGAGTTCGCCTTTCGTCTGTCCCCGTCGCTGCGCCTCCGAGGGCTGTCGCTGAAACGCGTGCTGCGAACGGCGGTTTCAGACCTGCTGCCGCGCGAGATCGTGCAGCGACCCAAGCGCGGGTTCGGCGTACCACTCGACAGCTGGTTTCGCCATGACCTGGCCTCCTACGTCCGGGGCATGCTCTGCGCCCGTGGAGGCAGAGTGCGCGACTACCTCGCCCCTGCCGCGATCGACGCGATGGTCTCTGAGCATCAAGCCGGAGCCGCAGACCACGGAGATGCGTTGTGGAGCCTGGTCACCCTGGAGATCTTTCTCAGGCGCGAGGGCTGGTAGGCACGCCGAGGTCAATCAGCGGCCGATGGTCGGCGCCTGACCCTGCTCACAATCACAGCCTTCCACGCGTGGGCACTGGCGAACCATCTATACCCGGTGTACGTGGCCGCCCACAACCCCCACACTCTCGGCTGCCCGATCATGCCCGGCCAGATGCGCACCGCACTGCGGAGGCCGACACGTGCCGCGGCCATCTCGCTCGCCTGGCACATCGCTTCGGCGACGCACCAGGTTCGATGGGCCACGCCGCGGCGAGCCGCCGGCTTGAGGTGGTACAGGTCTGGACGTGTCCGCCGGATCAGGTCGAACAGATCCTCGACGGCCCAGCACTCCTGACGGGCGTTCCGGCCTCCCGTCATCACGGCCGAAGTGGAGTTGTCGCCGTGCTCTCGATAGAGCGAAAGCGGCTCGGATATATACGCCACGGGGCAGGTCAGCGCGATCCGGCTCCACATGTGCCAGTCCTCACTCCAGACGATCTTGTCGGAGAACAGTCCCACCGCCTCGTAGATCTCGCGCCGCACCATGACCCCGGCGGGGCTTACGACACAGCCATCGAGCAGGAGGTGCCGAAGGGTAACCTCTTCACGGTCAATCGTGTCTGTGTCAAACAGCCTTTGCAGCGTCAGAGGGTTGCCGGCTTCATCGATGTGTTGGGTGGCGCAGTGGACGAGCCCGACGTCTTCATGGGCATCCAGCACCGCCGCGGCCCGCTTGAGGTATTCCGGCCGCAATGCGTCATCGGAGTGCAGCAGCACCACATAGTCCCCGTGCGCGAGTTCGACACAGCGGTTGTAGTTCCCGGCGAGACCAAGCCGTCGCGGCGACGCCACGAAGCGCACGCGCGAGTCGCTGTAGCGCCCGCACACCGCCGGCGTCTCATCGTCAGAGGCGTCGTCCGAGATGACCAGCTCAAAGTCCTCGAACTCCTGGCTCAACACGCTCTCGATTGCTGCGGGCAGGTATTGAGCTCTGTTATAGGAAGGGATGCAGACGCTCACCCTGGGCGTTCTCGATGGCACCTGGGCCCGCCTCGTCAGTTGGTCACAGCCGCGTGTGCCCTTCCGTAAGAGTCGAGCACCGCCTCCGCGGGACCGATCAGCTCCAACTCACCCCGCTCCAGCCACATCACTCGCTGGCAGATCTCGGCCACCTGATCGAGATCGTGACTGACGAAGATCACCGTCCGTCCAGACTGTTGCAACCGAGCAATCTCCATGAGGCAGCGGGCCTGAAATTCGCCATCCACCACCGCCAGCACTTCATCGAACACATAGATATCCGCCGGGAACTGCATCGCGATGGCAAACGACAGCCGGGACACCATCCCGCTGGAGAAGCGCTTCACCGGGGTATCCATGTGCTGCTCGATCTCGGCGAACGCGCCCACCGCGCCGATCCGATCGGCGATGGCCCGCCTCGGAACCCCCAAAGACGATGCGAACAGGGTGACGTTTTCACGTCCGGTCAACTCGGGGTGGAACCCGGTCCCGACGGCCAGCAATGGAAGCACGCGACCCTGTACCGTCAGCGATCCGCCCGTCGGCAGGATCGTGCCGGCAACGACTTGCAACACGGTTGACTTGCCGGAGCCGTTGGTCCCGACGATACCGAACGCTTCGCCTCTCCGCACAGTGAAATCGAGCTCACGAAGCGCAGCGATCGACGTTCCCGCCACGGAGCCTCCCCGCCGCAGTACGTGGTTTACGGACTGCTGGAGACTATGCAGTTCGCCCAGCCGGTACGACTTGCTCAGTCCCTGCGCGACGATTGCCGCTGGGAGGCCGTTGTCAGGTTCGATCAGCACTAGATTTCGTCCGCCATCGTCGTCTCAAGACCGGCAAACACCCGCCATCCGGCAGTTGTGGCGATGACCGTGAGGACCAGCGCGATGCCTATTGCCAACCATGAGGGGTGGTAGGGGCGTATGGCCGCCCACCGGCAAGCCTCGAGGATTCCGGTCAGTGGGTTGAGGTCGATCAGTCCTCGCAACCAGTGGGACAGCCCAGCGAGCGAATAGCCGATCGGGGCTAGGAACAGGCCGGCAGACAGAACGAATGGAAGCATGCTGAGAATGTCTCTGAATCTCACCGCGATAGACGAGCCTAGAGCGACGACGCCCGCTGTGAACACAAACAGCCACACGAACACCAGCGGCAGCAACAGCACGCGCACCGACAGTGTGCCCGTCACAGCCGTAGCGACGAGGGCGCCGATGGCCGGGACGGCCAGATTCGGGAGTGACGCGATCATCCCGGCAATCGGAAACGCCAATCGGGGACAGGGGGTGAAGCGCACCAGCTGATAGTTGGTGATGAGAGAGGCTGTTCCGATGGTCATCGCCGCTTGGAAGAAAGACCATACGGTGAGGCCCCACAGCGCGAACACGACATATGGGATCCCATCACCCACTGCGCTCCTTCCCCGGAACGCGATCAGGAAGCCAGCGAACAGTAAGAGCGGCTGAAGCACCAGCCAGAGGGGACCTAACAGGGACTGCTTGTACTTGACCTTGAAGTCTCGGGCGGCGAGAACGGAAATGACCGGAAGGTCGCGATGCAGCTCCGAGATCCGTATGCGCCGTTTCGCCGGTACAACCGTGCGTACCAGTGATGATTCAAGGGTGGCAACCGGGTGGGCTGCGGGCCTTTGCTCCGTCTCGTGCATGGTTCGGCTGGAGTATCGAGGATAGCGCCGGCCACCGGCGATACCGTGCCCCGCTGCGGTGACGCCGGCGCGCGCATGGTTCCACATGCCATTCAGACGCCATCGGATGCGGCCACCTCAGTCGCGAACCCCTACCCTGGTGCAGATGCCTTCGCCGACGGTGAGCGTGATCGTGCCCACCTTTGAGCGAGCAGCGGCCTTGGAGGGGACGCTGGCTGCTCTCTGCTCACTCGAGTATCCCGACGACCTGCTCGAGATCCTGGTGGTGGATGACGGATCCACCGACTCGACGACAGCGACGGTGGCGAGATTTCCGAGGGTTCGGTACGCGTGGCAACCGAACCGCGGCGTTGCGTCGGCCAGAAACCATGGGGCGAGACTGGCCGGGGGGGACCTCCTCGTGTTCGTGGACGATGACTGCATCGTCGGTCCCGACAACGTCCGGCGACATGTGGCCGTGCGGGAGGAGTACGAGGACTGCGTCGTCGCCGGTCTTTGTGAGTTCGACCCAGACCTCCGCGTCATCCTGGCGGAGACGCCCCTGGGACGGTTTCGCTTGTGGGCGGACGAGGTGGCACAGACCGAGGAAGCCGACGGCCAGCGCCCGGAGGGCCGAACATACCCGCTCACGGTGGCCACGGGCAACCTGAGCATGGGGCGACGGCTGTTCATCGAGATCGGTGGCTTCGACGAGCGGTTTCTGGTCGGGGCCGAGGATCAAGACTTGTGCTGGCGAGCACGCGCTGCGGGGGCCAAGATCGTGCGCGATCACACGATCCGCGTCAAACACAACGATCAGCATCGGGATCTGCTGGCGCTGTGTCGGCGAGAGGAGCGCGGTGCCATGGGGATCGTCTGTCTCACAACTAAGCACCGAGACTTTCCGCAGCCGGCAACTCTGGCTCTGAACGGCCCACTTCGCCGAACCGATTCCCCCCGGGTGGCGGCGCGGAAGATCGTGCGCAGCGCGATGATCCATCCGCTCCTCCTCCCAACCCTTCACCGTCTGGTGAGGGCTGCCGAGATCGCCCAGCCCGATGGCGGGCCGCCTCTGCAGTACCTCTATCGAGCCCTCACCGGGCTCTATGTGTTTCGTGGTGTGAGGCGCGGCTTCCGGCTCACGTCAGGAGGAGAATGGTCCGCTGGGCACGAACCTCGGCATCGGTCCGGCGGAGTCCGGCAGGCTCAGGCGAAGTCACATCGGGCCTCCTGAATCGCGTCGGCAGCCCGACGCCGGGAAAGCCGCTTCTGGACCCGGCGCCACGGTAGCGAGGCGAGATAGCCGATGACCCGAGGATCCGCCGCGATCGCCCGGCGAGCCCACACCGCTGCCGAGGGGAACTGACGCAGCTGAAACGCTCCGCCGCAGAGCATGGCGTAGAAGCGGGAGTACACGTACTGGCGCTGGGCGACCACCTCGGCGGCGAGCGTGGGATCGCTGAACAGCTTGGCCAGAATGCGCTCCCCGGGTTCGACGTGCAGATCAAGGTGCTTGCTCTGGTTGTCAGCGTGTACGCGGTAGAGCACCAGCGGCTCAGAAGTGGAGTACAGCTCCTCTCGCCGGGCCAGCCGGATGGCCAGCTCCCAGTCCTGAAGGATGACCAGCGACGGATCAAACCCGCCGAGCTCCAGCAGGAGTGCTCGCTCGGCGATCAGAGTGCACATAAATCCGGGCAAGCCGCGGAAGCAGAGGACATCGACCAGGGTGTTCTTTCCTTCGTGGCAGTGGCCGATGAACAGCGGGCGCAGGGCGTCGTCCACGTGCACGGCACTCCCATGGAGCGCCCGAACGTGCTGCTGCTCTCGGAACACGGCCAGCTGTCGCTCCAGCTTGGAGGGAAGCCACAGGTCGTCCGCATCGATCACCGCCAGGTACGTTCCGTGAGCAGCCGAGATGCCCGCGTTACGGGCACTGGCGTGGCCGGCGTTTCTCTGGCGCAGGACCTGCAGGCGCTGATCGCCGAGCGACCGGACGACCGCCTCGGTGTCGTCGGTTGAGCCATCGTTGACCACGATCACCTCGAGGTCGCTGATCGTTTGCCCGAGCACGCTGAGGACCGACGCCCGGATGGTGCGCTCGGCGTTGTAGGCCGGAATGACCACCGAAACGAGCGGCTGCGTCACGACCCGCCACGATAGCCTGAGACGCGATGCTGATGGCCGACCGAGGCAAAGAGGCTCCAGGCCGGGCGCCAGGCTCGGATCGGCCGATCCGCGTGTTCCATCTCATCTCCGACTCCCATTCCACCGAGTACTTCCGATTGATAGCGCGCCATACCGATCGGAGTCGATTTGAGATGCAGGTCGCTTCGCTCGACGATCCAGGGGGGCTTCAGACCGGGCTGAAGGGGGTGGGAATTCCGACGTTCGCACTCGGGGCAACCCGACGAGGCGACTATCCCGTGACAATCACGCGCTTGGCTCGGTGGCTTCGCCGAAACCGGATCGATGTGCTCCACGCGCACCTCTTTGAGGCGTCAGTTGTCGGACTGCTCGCCGCGAGCGCGGCCCGCGTGCCGCTCCGAGTGTTCACTGGCCACCACTCGCACGAGGTTCCGCTTCACCAGCGGCACGCCCTGTTAGCGCTTGACCGGTTCATGGCGCGGTGTCTGGCGGATGTGATCGTGGCACCTTCATCGGAGATGCGCGACACGTTTGTGAACGTCTACGGCTGTCCTCCGGAACACGTGGAGGTCATTGAGCACGGGGTCGACCTGAGGCGGTTTGACCCCCAGAGGGCAGATCGCGACGCAACCCGTTCGGAGCTCGGGCTCACCAACAAGCTCGTCTTCGGTGCGATCTCGAAGCATTTCTGGGTCAAGAACCTCCCCGCGCTCGTGCGTGCGTTTGCCTCCGTCGCGGAGGCCAGGCCAGAGGCGCACCTCGTGATCCTCGGGCTCGGCGACTCGGCTTCGCTCTCGAGACTCGTTCAGCAGCTCGGCCTCAGCACGCGCGTCAGCATCCTGGCGCGCCGGACCGACGTTCCGCAGATGCTTTCTGCGTTTGACGTGTTCATACATCCGGCGTTGGCTGAATCGTTCGGCTTTGCCGTTGTCGAGGCGATGGCGATGGAGAAGCCGGTCCTGGCCACCAAGGTCGGCATCGCCCGCGACGTGATCGAAGACGGGGTAAGCGGAATCGAGATCTTCGGCACTGAGGCTGACGCTCTGCGCGAGGCGATGAATCGCGCGATCATGTGGCGTGACCGCTGGCCGACACTTGGCGCTGAGGCTCGCCGGCGCGCCCTGCGGTTCACCCCAGAGCGCTGGGTGGAATCGCACGAGCGGCTCTACGAGAACCGCCTCGGCGAGCACGTCACTGACGCCAGGCGGTCGAGGCCCGGCACCCTACGCGCGAGCGGATCTCCACAGGCGCGCCGCCGATCGCGCGGGCAATAGTAGAGGACGTCGCAAGCTTCGTGGATCCGCCACGACTCCCCGGCGGACACAACGGAGTGAGTCCTTCAGCCGCCCAGCGTGCAGATACGTGCCCGCACAGATCATCCAGTGGTTGCCGTACGCGCGGCCCCGGAGTGGGCGATAACGCTGAGAAGCGGGGTTGGCGAAGAACTTGTCCAAGAGCATGAAGGTGTCTCGTTCGAGTAGGGCTGGATCGCTGCTCATCGTGCCCGGCGTCTTCCGGTATTGGACCAGGGGCTCCGCAAGCGCGTGAAAGTCGGTCTCCACGCTCAAGCGCAACCATAAATCCCAGTCAGCGCACTGGCTGAGCTGAGAATCAAAGCCGCCAGCGCGGTTGACCAGAAAGCGCCGAACCATCACCGACGAGCTGCTTCCAGATATCACGTTGCCCCGGATCAGCAGTTCCCTGCTGTAATCAACATAGCGCGACGCAGCATCTTCACCAAGCGTGACCAATTCGCCGTCGACAAACTCGGCCCCGGTGAAGCACAGCCCGACGGACGGACTCGCCGTCATCGCCTCCAGCTGACGCTCGAGCTTGCTCGGGCGCCAGACATCGTCCGCGTCGAGAAAAGCGACAAAGTCGCCCGAGGCCAGTCCGAGACCGTGGTTCCGTGCACGCGCGACCCCCCCGTTCGGTGTCGTGACGCACCGGACGCGGGCGTCCTCACGCGAGCGAACGACATCGGGTGTGGAGTCGCGCGAGCCGTCATCGACAACGAGGAGTTCGAAGTCCGTCAAGGTTTGCCGAAGTACGGAGTCGATAGCCACGCCGACCGTCCGGGCAGCGTTGTGGGCCGGCACGATGACGCTAACCCTGGGGCTCCTCATTCGCCGGCTCGAGATGCGGGAAGGATCCCCAGCCACATGTCCGACAGGCTCATGCCTGACGTCCTGATTGAGAGCATCGTCAATCCGGTGCGGGTCAGCAAGCGGTCCAGCGATGTGGGCAGCAGCGAGGAAGTGCCCGTCTCCGCATCCGACGTGAACGAGCCGACCAGGTCGGCAGAACGGCTGACGCTGGTCCAGCACCTGGCGGTGCCGCTGAGCCGTGAGCGCGGACACCTGCATCGAGAGCGACCGGGCCCCGAAGACGGCCCCACTTTCAGGGCGTCGAGTTCCACCACGCCAACCGCGCTTCGATCGTCGTCCGATCGTGAGTTCTCGGAGCCCCGCGCAGCGCTGCTGCCCTGGTTAGCATCGGCACGTGGTCAAGCAGCAGGATCTTGTCTTCGACGTCGGAATGCACCGCGGCGAGGATACCGATCACTATCTCAGGCGAGGCTTCCGAGTGGTCGCCGTGGAGGCGAATCCGCTCCTGGTGGCAGCGATGGAGCGGCGCTTTGCCAATGCGATTGCGGAGGGAAGGCTGAGCATCGTCGGCGCAGCCATCTCGGAGGAGTCTGACACGGCGCGCCTGTCCGTGTGCGACGACATCGCTGCCTGGACCTCGGTGGACGCCGACTTCGTCGCCCGGGCAACGAGGCAGGGCGCTCGCTATCACACCGTGGAGGTCCCCGCGCTCCGCTTTGAGACTTTGCTGGCCGAGCACGGCATTCCCCACTACTTGAAGATCGATATCGAAGGCCACGACATGTTGTGCGTGAAGGCCCTCCGTGAAGTCGACCAGCGACCTGACTTCCTCAGCATTGAGTCTGCCGTCACGAGTCCGGGTGGCGGATTCCATTCGGTGTCCGGTGAGCTCGCGGAGCTGTGGCGTCTGGGATACCGACGGTTCAAGTACGTGGATCAATCCCGGCTTCCAGCCGCGTTTCCAGCCCACAGCTCAGGACCGTTTGGCGAGGCCACTCGCGGGGACTGGTCCTCGGTGGGTCCGGCGCTGGCCCAAGGGGCCGCGCTCCGCCTCCACTACGACCTTGGTGCGGAACCTGGACGCCTCGGAGCGACTGTGACCGGACGTGGCGTGCAAAAGCTCCGCCATGTCTTACGCCGCCCGCTCGGCTGGTATGACCTCCACGCCAAGCTCGGCCCGCGGGACCGCTGACTGCCGGGGCTTCAGCTTCCCGAGTTTCGGCTTCGCACGCGGGCGAAGCTCAGAACGCCAACCCCATTCCACCATTGTTGTGAGTCGCGGTTGCGGCGGGATGGCAAATCAAACAGCAGCTTGTAGTTGTGCGACGACTCCATGATCGCGTCTCGCGTCCCCGCGCTTGCCGCGAAGGCAGGGTCTGACGTGTGCTGCCAGTCGTCCACGATGACGAGGGCGCGGTCGGCCAGCAGGGACTCGACGTGGAGGATGCCCTCCCGTTGGCTGTCTCGATCGTGAGCGGCATCGTAAAGATAGACGCCGATCGGGTGCGAGACCGTCTCACGGTTGACGACGTAGCGAAAGTCACCCCGCAGGATCGTGACCCGGCGATCCAGCTCGTACTTGGTCAGATTTCGCTCGAGCACGGTTGGCGCGTCATCCGCGGCGAACTGCGAGAAATCGTCGCAGGCGTAACCATGAACATCCCGATGCTCCTTCAGTGCCGAGATCAGCGTCTTTCCCTGGTGAGAGCCGATCTCCAGATAGGCCTCCGGCCCGTCGAGGCACGCCACGGCGAGGCTGAGCAGCTTCTGCACCTTGATGGCGGTAAAGCCTTGGACGTCGGGACATGGGTCAAACAGCCGGCGGACGCCGCGGATCCCGTAGCGTCGGGTCGGGGTGAGCAACGCTCGCCGCGGCAAGCGCGAGGGGAGTGAGTGGGCAAACCCTTCAACGTCCACGGCTGGTCGCCCCCGTATTCTCAGCGCTCTGCACCGACTCCACCCCGCGAACGTACTCGCGGTAGCCGTGGAGCCAGTGCATGATGAAGGCGTCGACGGCCGGCATCGTCGCCCAGGCGGCCAGAAAGCACAACACCGGGACGCGTGAGCGATTGACGGTCTTCCAAACGGCGTTGTGCCACGAGGAATCAATGGCACGGTTGACGAGGGGATGGCGGAGGATGCCGCTGCCCCCGAGTTCGACGGCAAACACTCCGCCGCCACCCGTCGGGCTGCTGGGTCCTGGGAATGCGAGGGCGAACGACACCTCGTGCCAGTTGTCGCGCAGGAAGTTGCTGATGGCGGAGCCCACAACCGTGAAGTCGTGGAAGGCGATGACGCCAACGCCTCGCATGGCCTCGGCGCAGAAGTAGGCGTCGCGCAGGGCGGCGTCACTCGTGTGCTCCCCGTCGACAAAGCAATACGTGGGCTGGACCGGCAACTCTGAGACGTGAAGCAAGTCCGTCCCCGCGTCATAGGTCGTGAGCTTCCCCATCGCGACGTCAGGCAGCGTGCGCAGACGAGTGAGCATCTGCTCGGTATCGTTGTTCTCGTAGACCACCTCGACATCGCTGTGCTCGTGCGGTGTGACGGCAGTACGGGCATCGAGCGACATCACGTGCTCACAGCGGGGATCACGCATGACCACTTGCAACGAGCCGCCGAGGTAGGACCCGATTTCCAAGTAGCTGAACACACCATACGAGTCCACAATCGATCCGTGCAGCGCGAGGAGAGCGCGACGATCCCACTCGCCGAGCATCGCGTCAAGGAAGGAGAACAGCCTTGAATCCAGGGACTTGACGTGGTCGAGGATGTCTCCGTCCCTGACCGTCGGCTCTCGCGTTGCCATTGTGTCTCCTGTGGATCTAGGGGTGTCCGCGCCGGGCAGGGCGACGGCTCCGCCTCGCGCGGGGGCCAGAATAGCCAATGAGACGTGGCTACCCGGTCCGAACCACCGCGAATGGTCGCAGGGCGCGCTGACCCGAGCCGCGCTCAGCGATACGGGTCGCCGGCTTGGGGTTGACCAGTCACGAATGCCCGCCGGTGGGTTGGCCATGTGCAGATAATGCTCGGCCGGCTTCCGCGGCTACCGAGGCCATGGGCAGCACGTCGAGCCGCCCCTGTTCCCGAAGCTGGGCGACCCGCTCGAACACTGTCGCAAGCGCGCCGAACATCTTCTCCGGCTGGTCGGCGAGATTCGTGGGGTGAAGCCAGAGATGGAAGATGCCGCGATCGTCGGCCGCTCGCTCTACACCCTTGATTGCCCGTCGCACGCGAACGGACGGCGGGATGTGCCGCCTGCCTCCATGCATCGGAAAGAACAGCATCGAGCCGGGGATGTTCCAGACCCCGTCCACTGACTCCTGGGGCATCACGATCGGTGGCCGTCGGGCGCTGAGGACGTCGGCAAGATGGGCCAAGCGCTTCACCAGGCTCGGCATGCCGGCTCGCTCGTACCACACCGGCTCCGGCCCGCGATAGCTGGTGAAGCCGTAGTCGCGGAGCACATCAAGATGGCCAATGCTGTTGCGAGGGAACGCAAAGCTCTGAAGGCCGATACCGGCCTGCGAGGCGAGACGCACGCATTCGGCCAGTTCGCTGGCCGCTGTCTCACGCGAGCATCCTGCGTCTCCGAAAATCACATGTGAGAAAGAGTGGCAGCCGATCTCCTGGCGGACCCGGCAGGAGCGGACCTCCTCGACCAGACTGGCGCCGTAGAAAATCCCGTCCGCCTCCTCGCTGCCGCACGGGTCGTGCTCAAACCAGTCCCCCTGCGCCCACGAGTGCGCAGGGCGGACGATCTCGGGATGCTTGACCCCGTGCTGTCGCGAGCACGCTGAGAGGAGGAGATGCCCGACGATGCACCACGTCGCTGATACTCCGAACTCCGCGAGGAGTGTCAGCAGGCGGCCCACCACGATTTCACGTTCCACCTCGCACGCCCGTCGGAACCGTTCGGGGCCGCCAAGATCGACGGTCCCCCAGATGAGCTCAAAGTCGAGGCTCAGCGTGAAGACGCCGCGATCCAGTGAACGTGCGGCCGGCACGAGGACGCGCTGCCGTCACCAAGCGCGAACTGCTCTGACGAGCAGCATGTTCGATAGTGCACGAAGCCTCGGTCGGTCGGTCAGCCGGCGATCGACCCTTTCCCAGCGGTGCAAGAAGGACGGCAGCCGAGCCGGCGACAGATGCTCGACCCAGTTGACGGGCCCGGTATAGACGCCGTGCACTTCCACTGGACGGAATCCGGCCGACGTGAAGCGGTCTTCCAACCGCGACGGCGTGGTGAAGAACTGCTTGAGGCGGACGAGGTCACCAACCGGCGCGATCAGGGCGACTCGGTTAACCAACGCATAGCCATTGACGCTGAACAGCGGTGCCGCTGTCACGAGGCACGCGCCCCCGGGCCGCAGCACCCGAGCCATCTCTGCGATGGCGGGTTGCGGGTTGACGAGATAACGCAGCACCTCGACGCAGAGAATCAGATCGAAGCTGCTGTCCGGGAACGGAAGCGCCCCCACGTCTCCGTGATGCAATTCGGCGGTTGGGCTCGTGTGATGAGCCGCTGCGAGCATCTCCTGCGAGCCGTCGATTCCCGTGACGTCAAATCCGCGGGCAGCAAGCCCTCGGAGGTGATGCCCGGTGCCGCAACCGACGTCGAGAAGGCGTTGACCCTTCCCCGTCCGCGGGAGATGCTCGGCGAGCGCCTGCTCGAGCCGCATACGACTGTAGGTGAAGCAGGAGCTGTAGGGGTCCTGGTGGTAGGCCTCGTACCGGGTGGCAAAGTCGGCCACCTGATCCGAGTGGACGTCAACCGCACGTGGGGCGTTGTCCACTCTCATGACGACAACGTCGCGCGGAGGGCTTGACCGGACCAGCGCCGCCTCTGTCCGGAAAGGCGCGTCACTTCACCCGCAGGCGGCCGGATCGATGGCGGCCGTTCGCACCGTGCCGGACGTAGTGACTGGCGGTGGTGTTGTCATATCCGCTGGCGGCGCTCACACCGGTCGCGACCACGCCGAGCAGCGTGCCGTGGGCGGAGGTGATGATCTGCATGAGGCGTCGGATCGCGTGTCGGCTTGAGCGGTTCATGCGGGCGACGATGATCACCCCGGTAGTGAGTCTCATCAGCGGCACCGGATCACTAACGGCGAGCGCTGCCGGAGTGTCGACGATGACGAGGTCAGATTGGGACTCGAGCTCCCGCAACAGCTCCCGCATCGCCTCCGAGCTCAGCAGCGCCGAGGGGTTCGGCGGCGGTGGCCCGGCGGGGAGAATGGTCAGTTGACCACTTCCGGCAGAGTCGAGAGGGTGGTCGGTCAGCGCCTCGGCCAGCGACCCGGTGCCGGCGAGAACGCTGGCCACTCCGGAGGTGGTCTGAGTCCCGAACCGGGCGCTCACCTGCGCCCGCCGCAGGTCGGCGTCAACCAGGGTGACGGTCAAGCCGGCGGTGGCGGCAGCGAGCGCGAGTCTGGCGGCAACGGTCGTCTTTCCGTCCTTCTCCCCGGGGCTGGTGATCAGAACGCTGGCGAGTTTCCGGTCGACATTGAAATACATCAGCGAGGTGCGCAACATCTGGAAGGCTTCCTCGTCGATCATGCTGGTCTCGAGCTCACCCGCGAACGCGCTTGGTGCGATCGCCGCGAGTAGCGGCAGTTGGGTGATGGCCTCAAGGTCGTCGGGTGTCCGCAGCCGCCGGTCAGAGTTCTCGGCGAACACGACGGCGCCGAATCCCAGCAATAAGCCGATCAACAGCCCGATCTCGAGCACGCGCCGGGTATTGAGTCCGGTCGGGATTGCGGCAGGGGTGGCCAGCTGCAAGATGGCCGCGTCGCTACCTTGGGTAAAGCGAGCTGCTCGAAGCTGGCTGAGCTGCTGTTGAAGCTGAGATCGCGTGGTGACATCGTTCGGACCAACGTTTTGTTGCGCGAGCTGGGCTTGGACACCTTTGATCGCGCTCTGCAGCTGCCCAACTGCCGACCGCCGCTGCTGGAGGGTGATCGCCTTGGCGAACGCATTGGCGATTGCCGCGGCGCGCTTCGCGTTCAGGTCCTCGGCGGTGATCGTGATGAAGTTCGTCGTCGCATCGCCGCTGGCGGAGACCTCACCGACGATCTGCCCCGCGGTCGTCCGCGGGTGCATCAGACCGCCAGCCACCTCGGCGACCGGCGTGGTGGTCACCAGCTCGGCGATGGCGACGACGTTGTTGGTCGAGAAGCTTCCACCGCCGTTGAGCAGAGACGTATCAACCGTCGTCTGATTCACCCCCACCAGGGCGCTTGACCGGTACGTCTTCGCACTGTTGCGCTCAATCAGGAGCGTTGCCACCGGCGCCGCCACTACGAAGGCGAGAAACAGAAGCTTCCAACGCCATAGGACACTGAAGTAGGAACGCAGATCGTTGGTGCCGGTGAATTCAGGCATTACGCCGCCCTTGGGGGTACGCCCGTCTCGACGAGCATGTGCGGTCTCCTCGACCGCCGGCGGGCACCATCTCTGGACCCTCTCCGAGGCCGGCCCCCGATCGGGCGATGGTAGCAGCAGGGTCGCCCAAATCGCGCCAGCCGAGGAGACATGAGGCCCCACGCATTCCTCGGCCGTCCATCACCGCCACCACCTTGTCGCGGACCGCCACCAGGCCGATGCGGTGGCCCTCCTGAGGGGAAGGAGTCCCGTTCCCGAAGTGCGGCGCGGCCAGACCGTGGGCCCCGGGCGCAGCGGGAACGTACGCCCCGGACGCCGCGGGAACGCAGGCCCCAGGGCCGTTCCCCCACTGAGTCGGGACGGCGCCGCAGGAGCCGTTTCAATCCTCCGAGCGGCGGCCGCCGCGACAGCGGTATCGGGCATCGCCTTCTCGGGTCGCCAGCCTGGGGGCGCCGGAGTCTCCCGACCTGAAGTCTGGGGACCGCTCGGCTCGAGAGCGGTGAAGGCCCGTTCGTCGCGTTGACCCAAAACGTGTGCGCGCAGGATCACCATTGCGGCAACGCCAAGCGTGACCAGGTGGGAGCGGTAACGGAAGCCTGTGCCGGCATTGCCCGCACTGAGCGAGTAGGCGACCAGGAGGAAGAACAAGGGATAAAGAAGTGGACCGGCGCGGGGGAAGGTCTTTCCTCTGCTCAGCCAGGCGTACCGCACCAGCAACAGCAGCACGACGTAGGCGACCAGCGTCCCCACCGCCCCGACACGCTGGCTGGTGTCGCCGAGCTGCCACGGATATGGCTTGAGGATCAGGTCCCGGATCCGCTTTGGCAGGTTGGCCAGGATCGCCCCTCGGGTCGAGAAGTCCACCTGCTCGAGCGCGAGATTGTTGGTGTTGGCACCGCCTCGGCCAGTCCCGACTCCGTTCGCGTTTGCCGTCTGCGACTGCTGCAGAGTCTGCAGGTTCTTGCGCGAGCTCGCCTGGAGCAGGGTCGGTGTGGCGATGAAGGCAACGACCACCACGCCGTAGACGGCAGGCATCGCGCGCATCGGCCGATCCAGGTTTCGCAGGGCTGCGTGCAGTAGCACCAGCACCGCGGCGCTGACCAGAAACCAACCCGCGTAGCTGCGAGTTTCGACTGCGATTCCACCGCCGAGGGCGAAGAGCAACAGCCCTCTGACGTCCAGCCGACGCCAGATCATCGTGCCGCCAAACACGACCAGACCCGCGGCGAGCTCCATGTTGGGCTCCTTGTGCAACGCGCTATTGAAGAAGATCCCTGTCGGATCAAATGCGAGCAACCATGCTGCGAGCCGCGCGGCTCGTCCGCCGGCGAGATCGTACGTGGCGGCGAGGATGAGGATGAGGCCGAGCATCGCGATCCCGACCTGCGTGACGCGCAGCGCCCCCACCGTCAAGAACCCAAGCTTCAGCTGCAGCGCGAAGAGCACCGTGTGCAGCTGTAGGTGGCCGTGCGGGAGGTCGCCGTGCCCGAGCGGCTGGGTGGCCAGGGCTCGGGCGTAGTCCAGAAACGTGGTCTCATCACCCCCCCGCAACGATGCGCCGAGCCCGGTTGCGCCCACGCCTGCGATCGCCGCCAGCCGTACCGAGTACCCCACCGCGATCGGAATGCCGATGTGCAGCGCCGGTCGGCTGCTCCTCAGCCTCCCGATGACGAACCAGAGCCCGTAGGCGACCAGGAGTGTGACAAGCACGACCCCCTCGGCGTTCGCGACGGCGGTTCCAGACATGTCGGCGGGAGCGTAGCGGCGGACGCTGGTCAGAACGCGAGCAGCTGACGCCTGTATAGCAGGTCCAGGTGATCGACGAGCTCGGTCAGCGAGAAGCTTGATGCGTGGACAGCTCCCGCAGCTCCGAACCTGTGCGCCACCTCAGGATGCTGGAGGAGCGCCGTCACTGCGCCCGCGATCCCCGGCTCGTCACCCGGGTCCACCACGAACCCGGTCTCCCCGTCGAGGACGACGGTCGCGACGCCACCCACTCGGGTTGTGACCACAGGCACACCGGCGGCCTGAGCTTCAATGAGACTCACCGGCGTTCCTTCGTTGTCAGACGTGAGAACAACCACGTCGCTGGCGAAGCAGACGTCGGGAATGTCGCGGCGGAACCCGGTCCAGATCACCCGCGAGCCGAGGCGTCGCGCCTCGTGACTCGATTGGAGCGCAGCTAGCAGCTCACCGTCACCGACGATGACGAACCTGACGCGCTCGTCGGGCGACAGGAGCGCGGCCACGCGCAGAAAGCGGTCGACGCGCTTGATCGGAACCAGACGGGCGATGGTCGTCACAACCGCAGCGTCGGGGGCGATCCCCAGCTGCCTGCGCACCTCCTGGCGACATCTGTCTCGTTCCTCTTGGTTCACCCTGAAGGGGGCCAGATCGAAACCAAGGCGGATGACTTCAAATCGCTCGGCTGGCGCAACCCGGAGGGCCACCAACTCATCGCGAATCTCCTCTGAGACGGCGATCAACCGGTCCGTCCGACGGGCCAGGAAACTCTCGAGCGCACGATATATTCGCGCGCGCCGGGAAGAGAAGTAGCCGGTCAGAGAATGGCCGTGGAACGTGTGGACAATTTTCGGGCGTCGCGATGGAACCGAGACGAGGGCAGCCAATCGCCCGAGGGTTCCGGCCTTCGCCGCATGCGTGTGCACTATCTGCGGTTTCTCCCGGCGAAGTATGCAGATCAGCTTCCACAGGGCTACCACGTCGCGCCACCCTGGATTGCGTCGCAGGGACGGCACTCGCACCGGCCGCACCCCCAGCTCATCGGCAAGGTGGTCCATGTTTCCCTCCTCGGGCTCTTCACTCCCGCGCACCAGCGTCGTCGCATATCCGAACTCCTCGAGGTGCTTCGTCAGCGTGATGGCCTGGATCGCCGGACCGCCGACGTTGAGTCGGGCGATGATGCGGACGACTCGGATGGGGCGCTCGGCCGTCCCGGGCTCAGCCGCAGTCAACCGGAGTCAACGCCGACCGAGGACGGACGAGCGTTCGCGAGGGTCACGGGCGGCGATGCTGCCACGGCAATGCCGGCCGGCCTCCAGCTGGCGCGATCCAGGACGAGGATGGCGATCACGCCCAGTACGAATGCCCCGAGCGCGACAACAGCGACCGCGGCCTCGCCCATCTCATACGCGACGACCCCAGCGCCGCACAGCGCACCTTGCGCCACCGCCAGCACGACCGCCACCCAGCGCGGTGTGCGGACGGCCAGCAGGATCCGATGGGTCAGATGGTCCCGGCCGCCGGTCATCAGTGACACCCCGCGGCGCGTACGGGAAACGCTGACCAGCGTCGCGTCGAAAATCGGCAGGGCGACCAGCAGCGCCCCCACGAGCACGCCGGCATTCCCCGCCGGCGCATGCCGGGACGTCGCCATGGCCAGCGCCGCGGCGAGAAAGCCGATCGGCATACTGCCGCCGTCGCCGAGGAAGATCTTGGCCGGGCCGGCGAGATTCAAGGGCACGAACCCGGCGCAGGCGCCGCACAGGCCGAAGGCGAGGCCGGCGACCACGGTTTCGCCCTTGATGGCCGCCAGGACGCCGATGCCCGCGGCGGCGACCGCAGCCACTGTGCTGCACGCCCCGTCCAGGTTGTCCATGAGATTGAATGCATTCACCAGGCCGACAACCCACGCCACGGTCAGCGCGACGTCCGCCGCCGTCCCGTCCGAGGTCTGCCAGCCCATCCCCACGCGGGTCAGAGCGATGGCGCAGCCTGTCGCCGCCAGAAGGCGCCACTTCGGAGGGACCGCGAACCCGTCGTCGAGGCTGCCCAGGATCCACATGGCCACCGCGCAGCCGAGGAGCACCAGGTAGCGACCGCCCGAGGCGCCGATGGCGGCCGCCGCGAGGAGAAAGCCGAGCAGCACCGCCGCGCCCCCGAGAAACGGCGTCGGAGCATCGTGCTCGCGATAGCCACGGGGCCGGTCGAGGAACCCCGTTCGCTGCGCAATCCCGATCGCGGCCGGCGTCGCTGCACCGGCGGCCAGTGCGCCGACTGCGAACCCCGTCGCGGCGGAGGCTCCGGCGGTCATGCCACCAACCGGGCCATGTCAGTGCGCGCCTCCGGCTCCCGGAAGTGCTTGATCGTTCGCTCGATTCCGTCGCGCAACCGGACGGCCGGGTCGTAACCGAGCCCGTGGCGCGCCGCGGTCAGGTCCGCCAGCGAGTGCTTGACGTCCCCTGGGCGCGGCGCAGCGTACACGGGTTCGGCCTCGCATCCGAGCAGCTCACGAATTTCGCCCACCAGCCGGTTGAGCGTCACCCGCTCCCCGCAGGCGACGTTGAACACCTCGCCTCCCACGCCGGGCGCGTCCATGGCCAGCAGGTTGGCCTGCACTACGTTCCCGACGTAGGTGAAGTCACGCGACTGCTCCCCATCACCGAAGATGACCGGGGCCCGCCCGGCCATCATGGCGGTGATGAAGTTCGGTATCACCGCTGCGTACTGCGACGTCGGGTCCTGACGCGGCCCGAACACGTTGAAGTAGCGCAGCGCCACCGTGTCCAGCCCGTAGACGCCGTGAAAGCTCCGGGCGTAACCCTCGCCGGCCAGCTTCGCGGTCGCGTAGGGCGAGATCGGAACCGCGGGCTGATCCTCGCGCTTGGCCGCCGTCCCAGCGCCGGAGCCGTAGACCGAGGAGGACGAGGCCAGGACCACGCGCCGCACGTCGTGATCACGAGAGGCGAGCAACACGTTGAGCGTTCCGATCACGTTGGTGGCGTTACTGGTGAGGGGGTCCTGGACTGACCGCGGCACGGAGGGAAGGGCAGCCTGGTGGAACACCACCTCGCAGTCAGCGGCCGCCTTGCTGACGCGCTCGTAGCTCTGGACATCCCCCTCCACCAGCTCGACCGCACCGGCCAGAGCAGTCACGCTGGAACGCCGCCCGGTGGCGAAGTTGTCCAGGACGCGAACGTCGTGCCCCAGCTCGAGCAGACGCACGACCAGGTGCGAACCGATGAACCCGGCGCCCCCGGTGACCAGCGACCTCATGACACGCCCTCAGTGATAGTGAGTCCCTGCTGATGGGCGATCACGTCGGCGAGGATCTCGTCGAGGTCGTGCCGCCGCTCCCAGCCGATCGCCTGCTCGATCTTCGTGGTGTCGGGAATCCTCTGGGCCATGTCCTCGAATCCGCCCTCGTAGGCCTCGTGATAGGGCACCCGCACGATCTCGGAGTCCGATGCGCACCGAGCCCTGACGCGCTCGGCGAGCGCCTCGATCGAGATTTCCTCGGTCGAGCCGATGTTGAACACCTGCCCGTAGTGCGCGTCACTGTCCATCAGGTCCGCCAAAGCGTGCACGACGTCCCGGACGTGGCAAAAGCAGCGCTGCTGGGTACCGTCGCCGAACACCGTGATCGGTGCGTCCGCGAGTGCCTGCCGGACAAAGGTCGGGACGACCATTCCGTACTGTCCGGTTTGGCGCGGCCCGACCGTGTTGAACAGGCGCCCGACGATCGTGGGCAGCTTGCGCTCCCGGTGATGGGCCAGCGCCAGGAACTCGTCGATCGCCTTCGAGCACGCGTAGGACCAGCGGCCCTTGTCGGTGGAGCCGAGGACCAGATCGCCATCCTCTCTGAATGGCAACGCCGTCGACTTGCCGTAGACCTCGCTGGTGGAGGCGATGAACACCGGCCGCCGTTTCTTGCTCGCGTGGGCAAGCACCACCTCGGTGCAATGCACGTTGGTCTCGATCGTCCGGACCGGGCTTTCCACGATCAGCTGCACCCCAACCGCAGCGGCGAGATGGAAGATCGCGTCTGCCTCGTCAACCAGCTCGGCCACAACTCGAGTGCTGTCACAGGTGTCGATCGTGTATTCGAACCGAGGGTCGGCGCGCAGATGGCGAATATTCACGATCGAGCCCGTGGAGAGATCGTCAAGCGCGTGCACGCTGTGTCCCCTGCTCAGGAGCTCGTCGGCGAGATGCGAGCCGATAAACCCTGCCCCACCGGTTATCAAGTACCTCAAGCACCACACTCCTTGGCCGTTGCCGCTGGCGGCCCCTCACAAAGATCCTAGCGCGAGAAAGCGGATGGGACAGATCCTTATGACCGCAAAATCGACCAATGGCGATTCCTCCATTCTATGGCCAATCCTGGACTCGGGATGGAAGGTTCGAGCCTGACACTTGCCGACCGCCCAAGGCGACTCTGGCCGCAGGCAGCCGGGGCCCGCGTTTGCGGCGGCGCAGCGCTCCTCATTGACACGACCGCACGATCACCGCCCTCTCCGCGCGCCCGTTCGGGCGCACGGATGCGCTCCTCGGCGGGCGGCCGGCTAACCCATGCTGCGGGTGACCCGGCGGCAGGTGGAGCTTGCCGCTGGCCGTCGTGGCGCGGCTCCTCCAAGCCCCTGCGGGAGAACGGGCGCCCATCGGAGAACACAGCCTCTACTCTCCCGGAGCCGCGTCCGGGACGGAGACAGACGGCGCGAACGGGGGGAGCGTGACGCGCGCGACCTCGGAAACGGGCGGACGCCCGCCTACTCGGCGCCGGCCGGCGGCCGCCGCTTCGGCAGCCAGCCCTCGGTCTTCCACTTCGAGCCCGGACGCCCCGGCAGCAGACAGACGATCAGCAGGCCGAGCGCGGTGAGCAGCAACCCGAAGGCGAGGCCGACGCGCTCGCCGTAGCCCTTGCGCTCGGACATCCACGAGGCGACGGCGGCCGAGATGAGCCAGACGAACAGGAGGTAGAGGCCGTCGGCCCCGATCGTGGTGGCGAAGGCGATCATGTGCCGAGGTAGGCCCGCTGGACCTCAGGGTCGTCGCGGAGCTTGTCGGAGGCGTTGGCGAGGACGACGCGACCGGTCTCGAGGACGTAACCGCGGCTGGAGACGTCGAGCGCGTAGTTGGCGTTCTGCTCGACGAGAAGGATCGAGACGCCCGAGCGGTTGATCTCGCCGATCGTCTCGTAGATGCGCTGGACGAGGATCGGCGCGATGCCCATCGAGGGCTCGTCGAGGAGGAGCAGCCTTGGCTGGGCCATGAGCGCCCGACCCATCGCGAGCATCTGCTGCTCGCCGCCGGACATCGTGCCCGCCTTCTGGTTCTCACGCTCCTGGAGGCGGGGGAACAGGGTGAACACCCGCTCGAGATCCTCGCGGGTGTCGACACCGGTGCGGTGGTAGGCGCCGAGGTCGAGGTTCTCGCGCACCGTCATGCGGGCGAAGCAGTGGCGGCCCTCGGGCGAGAGGGCGATGCCCCGCTGGACGATCTCGTGCGCGGGCACGCGGGTGATCGTCTCGCCGGCGAACGTGACGGAACCCGCGCTCGCGGGCGTGAGGCCGGAGATCGACCGCAGCGTCGTCGACTTGCCGGCGCCGTTGGAGCCGATCAGCGTGACGATCTCGCCCTCCTCGACGGTGAGGGAAACGCCCTTGAGCGCCTCGATGTTGCCGTAGTGGGTGTGGAGATCGGCGAGTTCCAGGAGCGCCATCAGTCCTGCTTCCCGAGGTAGGCCTCGATCACGCGCGGGTTGGCCCGGACGTCCGCGGCGGGACCCTCGGCGATCTTCTCGCCGTGGTCGAACACGGTGACCCGCTCGGAGACGCCCATGACGACCTTCATGTCGTGCTCGATGAGCAGGATCGTCAGCTGGAGCTCGTCGCGCATCTGGCGCATGAAGTCGGTCAGGTTGCCCGATTCCTGCGGGTTCATGCCGGCCGTGGGCTCGTCGAGGAGCAGCAGCTTCGGTTCGGCGGCGAGCGCCCGGGCGATCTCGACGCGGCGCTGGTCGCCGTAGGAAAGCTGGACGGAGAGCTGGTCGAACGCGGCCTTGCCGAGACCGACGTAATCGAGCAGCTCGCGCGAGCGCTCACGGATCTGCTGCTCCTCCCGCCGCACG
>CAVYQU010000020.1:0-307465 GCA_963770805.1 uncultured Solirubrobacterales bacterium
CGGGCGCAGTCGCGGCGGCCGGCCGCATGAGCCGGCGCGCGAGCACCGGCGCCATGGCCGCGGATCGCCCGGTTCGCTCACGCCCGCCAGCTCGCCGCGATCTGAGCCGAATGGCCGCCCGCAGACGGCCCTCGGATCGGCCGCGCCGGGACGGCCAGCTCGATCGGCACCGCGGCACTCCTCTTCAGGCGCCGACGGTCTCTCACCACCGATGGAAGTGACGGCAGCGCCGCGAGCAGCGCCCGGACGTGCGGCCCAAGCCGGCGCTCGCGCTGTGCCTGCCTGGCCCAGCTCAGCTGGCGGTAGGTGACGAGCGGCCACCACCGGACCGGGAACGCCTTGCCGACCAGCCACACGGTGTTACGCGCCACGAAATAGTGGTGGGCGCCGCTCAGCTGAGGCGACGAACCCTCGCCAGCATGCAGGGCGACGGCGGGCTCGTAGGCGCAGCGCCACCCGGCCAGGCGCATGCGCAGGGCGAGATCGACATCCTCCAGATAGGCAAAGTACCGCTCGTCAAAGCCACCGACGGCCAGCACCACGTCACGCCGGTAGAGCGCCGCTCCCGCGCAGGCGCCGAACACCTCCCCCGACTCGTCGTAGCGGCCGTCGTCGCGGGCGAAGCGTCCCCGCTGCTCGCACGCGCCATCCCGACGAAGCACGTCACCGGCGTCGTAGATCGAGGCCGGGTCGGCCAGCGAGAGCATCTTGCAGGCCACGGCCGCGGTGTCCGCGTCGCGGGCGCAGGCCGCGGCCATCCGCCCGAGCCAATCGGGTTCGAGCACCACGTCGGTGTTGATGAGGGCGACGAGGACGCCCACCGCCGCCGCGATGCCGCGGTTGGCGGCATGGGCAAAGCCGGTGTTGTCGGCGAGCGCGATCACCCTGACCTGCGGATGCTCGCGCCGCAGATAGGCCACCGATCCGTCGCTGGAGCCGTTGTCAACGACGATCACCTCGTCCGCCACCCGGTCCTGAGCGGCGACGGACGCGAGGCAGCCGGGAAGCCATTCCAGGCCGTTCCAGTTGGGGATCACCACCGAAATACCGTGGGTCACGTCGGTCATGGACCTCGATATTGTCGAAATGTGAGTCTCTCCGTACCGGGCACAGAGGCGCGTGCGTGGAGGCCACGGTCCGAAACGCTGCGCGCGGTGGGTCCGGTGCCCCTCCTGATCGGACTGCTGACGGCGGCCGCGTTCCTGCTTCGGCTGAGCCAGATGCACCAGAGTCTGTTCGCCGACGAGACCCTGGCACTGCGCGAGATCGTCGGACACACGCTCCTCGGCACCGTCCGGACCGTTCGCTCGGGGGTCGAGAGCACCCCACCGCTGTTCTTCGTGCTGGCCTGGATCTCGGCCAAGCTCGGCGATCCAACCGTCTGGATCCGGCTGCCCTCGCTGATCCTGAGCACGGCGACGATTCCGATCGTGTACCTCCTGGGCCGGGAAACCGTGGGCCGCGCGGCGGGTGTGCTCGGTGCCGCCGTGATCGCCGCGAGCCCGTTCGCCACTTACTACGGCGTCGAGGCGCGCCCGTACGCAACCCTCGCGTTCTTCGTCGCCGTCTCCACGCTCGGGCTTGTCCTCGGCGTGAGGACGGGAAGGCGACGATGGTGGGCGCTGTACGCGGTCGCCGCGGCGGCCGCGGCCTACACGCACTACACCGCGATCTTCGTTCTCGCCACCCAGGGCTCGTGGTCGCTGTGGGCCTGCCGGAATCGGCTGCGTGAGCCGCTCGTCGCCAACCTGCTGGCCGCGGTCCTCTACGCGCCCTGGCTGCCGCAGTTGCACGGGAGCTATCTCGGTGTCTACGCCCTGCTCGAGCCCCTGACCGCGGCCAATATCCTGCGCGATCTCGGCCAGCCGATCGCCGGCTATCCCTACGCCTCTCTGAGGGCGATCCCGACCGTCGTCGGCCTGATCACGATCGGGGCCTGCGCGCTCACCGGGCTGGCCGCGATCCTGGTCCGGGCACGCGGCCGCCTCCGCGCTGTGCTCAGGGAGGGCCTCCGGCAGGGCGACCCCCGATGGCTCCTCGCCATGCTCACGGTCGCCACCCCTGTCGGCCTGCTGCTCTACAGCCTGCTGGGCACCGATATCTGGGGCTCCCGCAGCCTCTACGCGTCCGCGCCGGCTGGTGTGCTTGTGCTCGCGGCGCTGTTGATGGCGATTCCTCGGAGCGTGAGACCAATCGCCATCGCGGTAACGCTCGGGCTGCTGGTGTTTGGGACGATCCGCGCCATTTCGCCGCGCTATGCCCGCCCGCCGTTCCGAGCCGCCGCCCAGTTCCTCGACCGGGTGGCGGGCCCGCGGGACCCGGTGGTCATGTATCCCTCGTCCCTCAACCTCACGCGGGCGATTCCAGCCCAGTTCTCGCGTGTGCATCCGGTCCTGTGGGGCGTTCCGAAGCAGTGGCCGGCCGTCCCGGCAGGAGGCTCGCTCTACGTCGTGTACGACAACGCAGCGGGCAAACAGGAGCGCATTCCCGTCCCGCGTCCGCCGAACTTTGCGCTCGTCTCCCACCGGCACTACAGCGGGCTGCTCCCGTTCACCGTCTTCCGGTACCGCGCGCTGTGATGACCGTGGTTCGCATCGTCGCCGCGCTGTGTGCGCTCAGCGTCGCCGCGTGGTTTGCGATCGGGACACGGCAGGCCCACGGGACCGACGGCGCGACCGCGATCGTCACCTCAGCGAGGACGATCAGTGCCGCCCAGGCGCGGCGAGCCGACGCCCTCCTGCATGAGGCCGAACTGCTCAACCCCGATCAGGAGGTGAGCATCCTCCGCGGTGCCGCGATCCTCGAGGCGGGCCATGAGCTCGCAGCGCAACGGATCTTCGAAGCGGTCACCCGGGCCGAGCCGCAGAACCTCGAGGCGTGGCTGTGGCTGGCGCGGGCGTCGGGGACCAACGAGCCGCTGTTCTATCGCGCGCTGGTGCGGGTCCGCCAGCTCGAGCCGCTGATCCGCAAGCGCTCCTAGCCCGGGTCCTCAGCGCACCTGATCACCCGCGGACCGGGTCGCGCAGCGGCTGCGGCAGGGCGCCGATCACCGCGGCCAGCACGGCGTCGTCGAAGCTCTCATCCCAGTCGCTGGTCCAGGCGACGTGACTGCCCCGCGCCCGGGCCTCAGGATCATCGGCGCGGGCGACCGCCACGGCCAGTCCGGCGGCGATCGCCGGAATCGAGGGTTCCACGGTGACGAGGTTCGAGGAGATCTCTGCCATCGCGGCGGCATCCTTGTTCTCAAAGGAATTGGTCACCGTCACCAAGCCGGCGCTGGCCATCTCGATGGGGACGAGGCTCGGGTGCGGGGTGTACATCAGCGCCAGGCCGACGTCGTGCTCGCGCAGGAGCACCGCGTAGGTGCTTTGGGCCGAACGCGGCAGCACCTCGAGCGCGGCGCCGCCGCCCAGGGCGATCCTCCGACCGGGGGCGACGCTGCCGATCCCGCGAAGCTCCCAGCCGCCGAAGACGCCGTCCTCAGCGGCCCGGGCGAGGGCCAGCACGCCGAGCTCGAACATGTTCCGAGCAGCGTGCGGTTCCGGGCGGGCGTAGAACAGCAGCCGCCGCGAGCCGCGCCCCGCCAGCTCGGCCGCACCGGGCGAGTCGACGGCAGTGATCGCGTTCTGAAACGACACCGAGGCGCGGTCGCCGGCGCCCGTCCCGGCGGCGAAGACACCGAGTCCGTGATGGCGGAAGTAATCGCGCAGCAGCTCGCTGGAGAACAGGGCGAAATGCTCGAACCGGTAGGACTGCTCGGCCAACGCCGCGTAGGAGCCCATCGGGAAGGTGAACGGCTCGTGCTCCTGGATCAGGTAGACGAAGCGCTCGCCCCCGAGCTCTCGCACTGCCTCCGCGGCGATGTGGGCCGTCCACCAGGTCGTGGCGATGAACCCGTCGTCCCGGCTCACCTCGACCGGCGGGCCGCCCCGCGCGAACACGACCTCGACCTGATCGAACAGGCCGGCCAGTCCGCTGTAGGACTCGATCGTCCGCTTCCAGCCCGGTGGGAGCGCCGCGACCGGATCGACAGTAACGATCCTCACCCGGAGGCCACGTTCGGCCAGACGGCGAGCGAGGTTGAGCTTGGTGATGTAGCCACCGAAGAAGTGGGCGAGATCGAACGTCGGGATCAGCAGGTTCACCCGCTGCGGGGCGCTCTCCGAGCTGGCGAACTGGAGTGGCGCGATCTTCTCCGCGATGCCGCGCACCGAGTCATCGAGCTCGCTGCGCGCCGGCGCGAGGGCTAGCGTCGGCGGCGGAACAGCGTCGAGCCGCAGCCGCGGCTGGGGCCGCTCGCGCGCGCTGGCCTCGAGCAGGCGGCGCCAGAGGAAGGCGTGGAACAGCATCCACTCCGCGCCGAGGGTCTCCGGTCGCTGTCTGAGCAGCTCGCGGGCGCCCCGGGCCCCAAGCCACGCCACGCCCGCGAGCGAGCGATCGGCAGACAGGTAGCGATCGAGCTCACGCCGCTTGTGCGGCGACATGGGCGACCCGCAGCGCAGCTTCAGGATCGTGGCGAGCTGAAGCAGCCTGCAGGCATCGACGAAGTAGTGCAGCCGCCACATCCGCACCCGCTCGCGCAGCCCGCGCTGGTTGGCCAGACGCGCGCGGAGCGCCGTCATCCGGTTGGCAGCGGCGTGGCCGAGCGACGCCTCGCCGTGCTGGACATAGTCGTAGAGGGGCCGGTCGACGAACACGATCTCCCCCAGCGCCAGGGCCACCAGGCCGATCCAGTGGTCGTGGAAATGGGCGAACTGGGCTGGGGGAAACGGGAGCGCGAACTCGAGCACGTCGCGCCGGAGCAGTGACGCGGCGCCGGTGATTGCGTTGGCCACCAGCAGTGAGGTCAGGTCGGAGTGGTTGTTGCGCCGAGCGCTCCAGTAGGTGTCGGAGATCACCCGGCGGTCGCGGGCGACGATCCGAGCGTCGCTGTAGACGAGCGGCGCATCCCCGACCGCGTCGAGCAGCGCCTGCAGCTTGTCGGGGTGCCAGGCATCGTCCTGGTCGGTCAGGGCGACGAACTCGCACTCCGCCGGAACCATCGACAGCGCCCGCTCGAAGTTGCGGTAGAAGCCGAGACGCTCCCCGGAGCGGGAGACGGCGAACCTCGCGTCGTCACCCAGTTCCCGCCGGAGGGCGGCGAAGGAGTCCGGGTTGGAGCGGTCGTCGCTGATGTAACAGGTCCAGTCCTGAAACGACTGGGCGCGGATCGACTCGATCTGACGCCGGAACAGATCGAGCGGCGGGTTGTAGGTGGCCATGGCGATCGCCACCCGCGGCGCCGGCCTGCCACCGTTCCCCGCCGCCGGCGCGGTGGGCGCTGGTCGGCTGGCGACGGTGCGGATCCGCCCGATCTCGGCGGTGGCAGTGCGGCCGTCCCGCAGCCGGGCGTGAAGCATGAGGACCCGCTCGCCGTCGGCCCCTCCGGGCCCAAATGCCGCGATCGTCCAGAACCCGCTGCGGTAGCCGCGCAGCTGAGGGTCCTCGACAGACTCCGGGTCGCCACTCATGCCATCGGTGGCGAGGACGTCGAGCCGCGGGTGCAGCTCGCGGAAGAAGTCCAACCGAGGCATCCCCTGGGCTCTGACGGGCTGGCGCTCGCCGTCCAGCTCGAGCTCGAGCTCGGCGATCGCGGCCTGTGGAGAAAAACACGTCCCGCCCACGAACAGCGCGGTCCCGCGACCGACTTCGATCTCCTCCGGCAGCGGGAAATCGAGACTGAGATGCAGCTGAGCGTCCGTCAACGGCGTGTGGGCGAGGCGATCGGGCGCGAGAGCAGGCGAGCGGCGAGCAGGTCACGGATTCTAATCCGCGTCGAGCTCAGGATCCCGCGCCCCGAGACGCGAGTCCCTACACTCGCCCGCCGTGGAGCTGCCGTTTGGAATCAATCCCTACGAGAACGACCCGGGCGCCTGGGGTGCCTCGCTGGTCAACAACGCCGAGACGCTGCTCGGCTGCCTGGACGCGGCCGCGGCGACGTCCGTGATCGAGGTGGGCGCCTACGCGGGCGATCTCACTCGCCTGCTGCTGCGCTGGGCCGAGCGCTCACAGGCGCGCGTCGTGGCCATCGACCCCTCACCGCAGCCCGAGCTCGAGCAGCTCGAGCGGGAGCGAAGCGAACTCGAGCTGGTGCGAGAGACGAGCCTCGCTGCGCTCGAGCACGTCCCGCTCGCCGACGCGATCATCCTCGACGGGGACCACAACTACTACACGGTGACCGAGGAGCTGCGGCGGATCGCCGAGCGCACCTCCGGCGGGGACACGGAGCTGCCGCTGCTGCTGTTGCACGACGTATGCTGGCCCCACGCGCGGCGGGACGACTACTTCGACCCCCAGCAGATCCCAGCTGATCAGCGCCAGCCGCTGGCGCCGGAGAGCGGACTGTATCCGGGCATCTCGGGAGTGCGACCCGGCGGCCTTCCCTACCACTGGCCAGCAGAGCAGGAGGGAGGCCCCCGCAACGGAGTGCTCACCGCCGTCGAGGATTTCGTGGCGGCGCGTCCGGAGTTGCGGCTAGCCGTGGTTCCCGCGTTTTTCGGTCTTGGCGTCGTGTGGCGCCGCGAAGCCGCCTGGAGCGGTGCGCTGGCGAGGATCCTGGACCCGTGGGATCGCAACCCGGCGCTTGAGCGCCTGGAGCGCAATCGCGTGCTGCACCTCGCCTCCTCGCACGTGCAGCTGAGCATGGCCGCCGATGCCAAGGAGAAGCTCGCCCGCGCCGAGAAGCTGTTGCAGAAGATGCTCGATTCACGCGCCTTTTCCGCCGCGGAGCTGTTCCTGCGGGTCCGTCAGCGCGGCAGGCCGGTCTTCTCCAAGGAGGAGATCCGGAACGTCCTCTCCTCGTAGCGTCGCGCGGTTCTCTCAGCCCGCTCGGTGCCTCCCCCGGGCGGCGCGCGCGATCGTGCGCAGCGGTGCGGTCAGCCGCCAGCTTGAGCTCTGCCGCATGCTCTCGAGCTCACGCTGAAGCTCGCGCTCCCGGGCGTCGGCCTGCATCCGTGCTGAGACGCGGAGTGTGCGGGCGGCGGCGGCCTCGGATTCCGCCCGCCGGGTGCGGGCCCGCCAGTCTTCGGCCCGGCCACCGATCTGCCCCCCGACCTGCGGAAAGCGCTCCTCCCACTTCTCGGTCACGCGGATGTTGGCTTCGATCCATCCGTCGGGATCGGCCATCAGCTCGAGCGAGTGATGGTGGACAACCTTCAGGTCAGCGGTCACGACCGTGCGTCCGGCGTCGCGAGCCTGCAGGCAGAAGTCGAAGTCATAGCCATGGAACTGGCCGAGGGACTCGTCGAAGCGGAGGTTGCGCACCACCCACGGAGACAGGACCATGAGGAAGCCGTCGAGCGTGTCGACAGGACCGGTGCGCGCGTACGGCGGCGGCCCCACCCGCTCAGGCTCCATGGCGAACGCGGGGAGCTCACCCCCTCCGTGCTCGTGGTAGTGGTGGGTGAAGGAGGCCCAGGTGACCGCACCCTCCCACCACGCCATCGAGCGGGCGTCGAGTGCGCCGACGCAACCGGCCACTCCGACCTCTGGATCACGCAGGACCTCGCGCACCGTGGGGCAGAACTGTGGATCGACGATCTCCACGTCCTGGTGGAGCAGGACCAGTGCCTCGAGATCCTCATGGCGGCCCGCCATCTCCAGCAGGAGGTTGTAGGCCCGGAAGATCGAGCCGGCCGAGGAGTTCGCGTAGACCACCGAGTCCGCCTCCCGTGCCCGGGCGATGCCGGGCCCGGCCCAGCGGTCATAGTCAGCCGGACGCGTGACCGCGCAGCCGAAGACGATCATGGGAGCGAGCCGTTACGACGGGCCTTGATCGCCTTGTTCACCCACCGCAGCGGCTTGGTCAGTCGCCAGCTGGTGCTGTTCAGGACCTCCTCGAGCTGATCCACGAGCTGCCGCTCACGGGCCTCCGCCCGCAGCTGCGTCGACACACGTTCCAGGCGGGTGGCCCCGGCTTCGGCCTCGGCCTGGCGGGCTCGCTGCTTCCAGTCCGCGGCACTGGCTCCCCAATTCGGCAATCCGATCCCGGGCATCCGGCCTTCCCACTTCTCCGCCACCTTGATGTGGGCGTTGATCCACATGTCGGTGTCGGTGACCAGTTCCAGCGAGTGGTGATGAACCACCTTGAGGTCGGCCGTGACCACCTTCTTGCCCGCCTCCCGGACCTGGAGGCAGAAGTCGAGGTCGTAGCCATGGATCTGGCTGCCCAGGCTCTCGTCGAAGCGGAGGTTCCGGACCGCCCACGGCGAGAGCGCCAGCACGAACCCATCGAGGGTGTCGACGACCCCGGTGCGGGCGAATCCGGGGCGATCCTGCTCCAGCCAGGTGAGCGACGGGACCTCACCGCCACCGTGCTCGCCGTAGCGATGGGTGAACGAGGCCCAGGTCACCGAACCCTCCCACCAGGCGATGTTGCGCACGTCGATCGCCCCGACGCAGCCGACCAACCCGACGTCGGGGTCCTTCAGCGCCTCACGGATCTTGGCGCAGAAGAGGCGATCGACGATCTCGGCGTCCTGATGGACGAGCACGAGCGCCTCGAGGTCCTCGCGTTCAGCCACCATGTCGAGGATCAGGTTGTAGGAGCGAAACAGCGACCCCGCTGCTGCGTTGGCGATGATTTCGGAGTCGGGTTCAGCCACCAACCTGAACCCCGGCTCGGCGGCGAGGGCGTACACGTCGGGGGCGGTGATTGAGCAGCCGAAGACGATCATCGCTGCCCGAGGATAGAAAGACGGCCCCGTCCGCCGCCTCTCCCATCCTCCTTGTGCCGCAGGAACGGCAGTTCGACCAGCCGATAGCTGATCGCGGCCACGACCGCGGTGACTACGAGGGTGACCGTGAACAACACGACGGTCCGCAGTGTGTGGACGTGCGCGAGTAGGTTCAGCCCGGAGGCCGAGAACAGGCCCGGAGCGCTCGGCCAGGCGATCAGCTGCGCGATCGTGAGGTGGAACAGGTAGAAGGAGTAGGAGATCGTGCCCAGCCAGACAAGGGGCACAAGCCCCAGCAGGCGATGGGGGACCCGGGTCCGGCCCTTGTCGAAGATCGCCGGCAGCACGAGCAGCGTCACGAACACCGCCGAGAGAACGATGTGGGCCAGCGTGCTCCCGGCCCCCTGCAAGGACTGCGTCTGCGCCAGCAGTCCGAACAGGCCGCCACTGGGAACCAGGGCGATCAGACCGAAGAACGCGAGCGCACTGACCACCCAGCACCACGCCGCGTGGTCGCCGGCCGCGCGCAGACCGCGGAACGAGGAATCGTGATCGGACCCAACGCTGAGGACGGCCAGCGCCATGCCGAGGCACAGCCACGTCGCCTGCCCGACGATCGAAATGCCGAGCGCGTAGGGGACGAGCTGCTTGGCGGCAGCAAGCTGGACCGCGATCCCGCCCACCGCCACCAGGGCAAGGACGACCAGTTCCCCCCTGAGCATTCCGCGGACGCCCTCTCCGCGCGGCAGACGCCGGACTGCCCAAGCCCAGATCGGCAGGGCGATGTAGAACGTCACCTCGACGCACAGGGTCCAGGCGACCGCGATGCCTCCGACGCGGGTGCGCGCGGAATAGAGCTGCATGTAGCCGTAATAGCGCCACCAGTCGCTCGAGAAGACACCCGTGATGCCTGGGTAGATCGCCAGCAGCGTCAGCGCGACCCAGAAGGCGGGGAGGATCCGCAGGGCTCGTCGGCGCGCGTACCTCCGAGCCGCCGTGGGCGGCCGGTCCTGGACCCGCGCGGACACGTAGGGGCGATAGAGCAGGAAGCCCGAGATCACGAAGAACAGGGTCGGGACCACGCTGCCGAAGACCTCGGCGGCGCGGCCAAAGAAGCCGGTTCCGACGCGAGCGGTGAGCTCGGCGGAGTGGAAGGCCAGGATCCCGAGCACGGCGATGCCGCGCAGCCCGTCGAACAACGGGAAGCGGGGATTGCCGGGCGGTGGCGCGAGCGCCGGCGAGGGCGCCTCGTCATGGCGCTCCACGACCGACGGGAGGCTGCTCCCGGTCGGCGTCGATGTCTCGGGTACGCCCACGCGGTGGCGGCCAGTGTACTTTCGCGCTGATGCGCGGCGACCCACCCTCGATCCGGCTCGAGAGCCCCCTGCCAGCGGCACTGCCCCCGGGAAGCGCGGTGGCACTCTACTGCTCGGGGACGGCATCGGCCGCCGGCCAGCCGATCAGAGCTCTGGAGCTGCAGGTCGACGGCGCGCGGTATGACGTCGACGCCCGCGCCATGCCGCGCTTCGATGCGCCGTGCCGCCGCAGCGGGTTCTGGGGGGTGGTGCCGGTCCGAGTTGGGATCGGCCAGGGCAGCCCAGACGCCCTGGAGCTCCGGGCCCGCGTCGTCGCCGCCGACGGCACCGCAGGCGAGGAGACGCTCGGAGAGATCCGCGTCGCCGAACCGGAGCCGCCGCTGGCGCTGCCGGGCCCGGCGCCCGCCGGGCTGATCGCCGTCTGCATGGCGACGTTCGACCCCGACCCGCGGATGCTCAAGGCGCAACTCGACTCGATCCGCGCCCAGACCGATCAAGGCTGGATCTGCGTGATCAGCGATGACCACTCGAGCCTCGAGCGCTACGCGCAGATGACGGCGCTCGTCGGAGCTGACGAGCGGTTTCTCGTCTCGCGCTGCGAGGAGCGGATCGGCTTCTATCGCAACTTCGAGCGGGCGCTACGCCTCGCGCCGGCCGAGGCCGGGCTGATCGCGCTGTCCGACCAGGACGACGTCTGGCATCCCGACAAGCTGGCCGTTCTCCGAGCCTCGCTCGGTGCCGCCACGCTCGTCTATTCTGACCAGCGCCTCGTTGACGCGGATGGACGACTGCTGCGGGGGACGTTGTGGCAGGGACGCCGGAACAACTTCACCAACCTCGCCTCGATGCTGGTCGCCAACACGGTGACCGGCGCCTCAGCGCTGTTCCGGCGCGAGGTGGCGGATATGGCCCTCCCGTTTCCCGACAGCCCGGGCATCGAGTTTCACGATCACTGGATCGCGCTGGTCGCGCTCGCCTGCGGCGAGCTCGCCTACGTGAACCAACCTCTGTACGACTACGTCCAGCATGAGTCGGCGATCCTCGGGAAGGTGGCCGGCGAACAGCAGCGGCCCCGGCGCTCGCGCCTGCGCCCGCCGCGAGTGCGGGAATGGCGCGCCGCCTATTTTCTCGGCGTGATCCCGGGCCAGGTGCGGGCGCGGACGCTCCTGCTCCGCTGCACGGATCGCCTCACCCCAGCCAAGCGTCGGACCCTCAATCGCTACCTGACCATCGATCGCTCGGTGCTCAGCTTCGCCTGGTTCGTCCTGCGTCCGGTCCGAACGCTGTTCGGCGCAACCGAGACGCTCGGCGGCGAATGGGAACTGGTGCCGGGGATCATCTGGCGGTGGCTCGCCGGCCTCGCGGCGCACCGTCACTGGCCGCAGCGCCTCGCCCTCGACACCCGGTTTCCCGACCCGCCCCACTTCGAGCAGAAGCGGCTGCGGCGATGGCGCTCGCGGGTGTGGGAGACGCGGTGATCAACCGCGGGCTCAGGGGCCGCAGTGAGAGGCCGCGCGCTCAGCGCCTTGCGTCTCTGAGGCGCTCGCTGAGCTCACGCAGCGGCCGGGTGATCCTCCAGCTCGTGCTCGCCGTCACCTCGCGTAGCTGCGCTTCGAATGCTCGCGCGCGCTCCAGTTCGGCCCTGGTAGCCCTCAGTCGCTCACCGAGATCGTGCAGCTGCTGCTCGAGCTCGAGCTCGCGCGCGCTGGGGACGTGGCGATCGCTCGACCGCGTCACAGCGCGGCGCGGGGCCGCCGGGCTCGCAGGCGGCGCGAGCGCCGCCCGGATCGGAGCCTCGCTCTCCCGCCGCCACCGTGCGCACGTCCAGTCCACCGGCTCCAGCGGCTCCTCGATGCCGTGCTGGCGGCGGAAATCCGCGACCGCCTCTCGGCACTCCTCGATCGCGAGGTAGTCATCGATGATCACGTAGCCGCCCGGACTGAGGTTTGGGTACAGGCAGCGCAAGGCGAGCATCGTGGCGTTGTAGCTGTCGCCGTCGAGGCGCACCACCGACCAGCGGTGATCCTCGCCGGCCAGGCCGGGCAGGGTGTCCTCGAAGAACCCCGGCACGAAGCGCACGCCGTCCTGGTATCCGAGTCGGGCGAAGCTCGCCTTCACCTCGTCCACGGGCACGGCCAGGAAGTCGAAGGCGGCGAAGTACGGAGCCAGACTGTCGGCGTAGCCGTTCCCGGCCTCAGCGGGGTCATGAGCGGGGAACCCCTGGAAGGAGTCGGCCACCCACACCGTGCGCTGATCGGCGCCGAGCGAGTCGAGCACCGCCCGCATCAGGATCGACGATCCGCCGCGCCAGGACCCGGTTTCGATCAGGTCGCCGGGAACCTCGTCCGCAACCACCGTCTCCACACACGACTGGAGGTCGTCCAACCGTTGTAGGCCGGTCATGGTGAGCGCGTGCCGCGGCCAGTCTCGGCCCTCGGCCCGGCGGCTGAGATCCTCGCCGGCCAGCTCGGTGGAGACGAGCCGGCCATGCGGCAGGCCCTGCACCGCGGTGGTGCTCGAGGCGACCAGATCGCAGAGCGAGAGCTTCAGCAGCTCGATGTAGGCGGTTCGCAGGGCCGGCTGCTCCGGGCGCGCAGCGGTCGCGCAGATTTCACGCCGCTCGCTCGCCGCGCCCTCGATCCCAGCCGGTCGGGCCGACGAACCAGAACTCATCCTGGCCAGAGGATAACTCCCCCGCTCGGGGCCGGAGCGCCCCGGAGCGACGATGTACGCTCATCCGCGTTGCTGTGTATGAGAAAACAATGCTGCCCGCTGAGCCGATGAGCACACTCAGCAAGGGGCCACTGGAACAGTCCGCCACCGCCAAACGGGCCGCGCGGTTGGCCCACGCCCAGGCGATGATCGAGGTCCGGGACGTGGGGAAGAGTTTCCGGATCCCCCACAACCGCGTCGACTCCCTGCGTGAGCGCGTGACGCATCCACTGCGCGGTCGCGAGTATCGACAGCTTATGGCGCTGCGCGGGATCTCGTTCGATGTCCGCCGCGGGGAGTTCTTCGGCATCGTCGGTCGCAACGGCTCGGGCAAGAGCACGCTGCTGAAGATCATGGCCAGCATCTACGCCCCGGATCGCGGCGAGATCCTGATCGCCGGGCGGCTGGCGCCGTTCATCGAGCTCGGGGTCGGCTTCAACCCGGAGCTGACCTCCCGCGAGAACGTCGTGCTCAACGGCGTTCTCATGGGCCTGACCCGGCGCGAGGCCGCCTGCAGGCTCGATTCGGTGCTCGAGTTCGCCGAACTGCGCGAGTTCGCCGATCTCAAGCTGAAGAACTACTCGTCGGGGATGATGGTCCGGCTCGCCTTCGCCGTGATGGTCGAGGCCGATGCCGACGTGATGCTGATCGACGAGGTGCTCGCCGTCGGTGACGCCTCGTTTGCCCAGAAGTGCCTGCAGGTCTTCCGCGAGCGGCGCGACGCCGGTCGCACGATCGTGCTGGTCACCCACGACATGGCGACGGTGCAGAGCTTCTGCGACCGAGCGCTGTTGATCCACGACTCTGAAGTCCAGTACATCGGCGAGCCGGATGAGACCGCGCTGCGGTACTACCGGCTGAATTTCGGCGGCGACGCCGACGAGGTGCGGACGCCCGGCGCCCTTCCCGAGGTCAACGTCCGGGTCATCGACGCATGGCTCGAGGACGGCTCGGGGACCCGCGTGACGAACGTCGAACAGGGGCGGCCCCTGTTCTTCAATTGCGTGGTCGAGGCCCGGCGCGAGCTGTGCAATCCCCTGTTCGGCTTTCACTTCATGGACGTCGACGGCGCCCGTTTGTTCGGCTTCAACAAGACGCTCGAACGCGAGGGGGACGCCCCGGACCGCCTGCTCCCCGGCGAGCGCGCGCGCATCTCCGGCGAGGTGGAGAACCGCCTCCTCCCCGGCCGCTACCACGTCGTCTGCTGGATCTCCCGCAACCGCGCGGCCGGTGACCTCGCCCTGCACTCGCTGCGGCTGCTCGAGTTCATGGTCTACGGCACCGAGCCCGGACCCGGCAGCGTTCAGGTGCACGACGACGTGCGGGCATCGGTCATCGAGCGCGACGGAGAGGACGCCGAGGCGTGATCGAGGAACCGCTCGAGCTCCGCAAGGTGCGTGGCCCGTCGGCCCTTGGGGGTGGCTGGCGGCGCTCCTGGGACCTCCTCTACATCATCGCTTCGACGGAGTTCAAGCGCACGTACTTCGGCACCGCGCTCGGCTATGTGTGGTCGCTGGCCCGGCCCCTGCTGCTGTTCGCGGTGCTGCTGGTCGTGTTCACGCAGGCCTTTCACCTCGGCAGTCAGGTCAGCCACTATCCGGTGCTGCTGCTGCTCAACCTGGTGCTGTTCGGGTTCTTCCAGGAGGCGACGGGCACGGCCGTTCCCTCGATCGTCTCCCAGGAGGCGATCGTGCGAAAAACCCAGTTCCCGCGTCTGGTCATCCCCCTCTCGGTCGTGCTGACCTCGCTGTTCAACCTGGGGCTCAACCTGATCGTCGCGTTCATCTTCCTGCTCGCCTTTGGGGTGTCACCGATGTGGACGTGGCTGCTACTCCCCGTCCTGCTCGTGTCCCTGTTCGTCATCACGACCGCGGTGGCGATGATCGTCAGCTCGCTCTACCCCCGGTTCCGCGACATCAGCATCATCTGGACCGTCTTCGCGACGGCGCTGTTCTACGCCACCCCGGTGCTCTATCCGCTCGAGCGGGTGAGCCACACCTTCCAGGAGATCCTGATCCTCTCCAATCCGCTCGCGGTGATCCTCACCGAGGCACGGAAATGGATCATCGATCCGAGCGCGCCGTCCGCGGCGACCTACGCGGGCGGGGCGCTCCGGTTGCTGATCCCCTTCGTGATCTACGTCGGGGTCTGTGCGCTGGCCGTCTGGATCTTCTCGCGCGAGGCGCCACGCGTCGCCGAGGCCCTGTAGGGCTCCGGCTCGGGCTCGCCGTCGCCGAGGGCCAGCAGCAACCCCGCCAGCAGCAGGGCCGTCAGCGTCACCGCCGGCATCTCCCAATCCCAGTCCAGCGGCGAATGGGCAAGGTAGGCGATCGCTCCGGCGATCGGACCGGCGGCCAGTGCCGGAGCTCGCCGTAAGGCCTGCCGGGCCGCGACGGCCGCGCCGCCGATCACCGACAGCAGCAGTGCCATCCCCACCAGCCCGAGCTCGGCGAGCGTCTGCAGCGGCAGCGAGTGGGCATCCTGGGCGAACTCCCCGACCGGCCGGTAGCGAAGCCAGTAGACCGACCACCCGCCGGCGCCGACGCCGCGCAGGGGCTCATCCGAGAACGCGCGGAGGGCCACGTTCCAGTACGAGTAGCGGTTGCTCTGCAGGGTGGCCAGCCGCGTCGCCCCCCCGCTGAGCGGCTGCTTGGAGTGCTCCTTGGCGCCCACGGCGATGGCCAGTGCGAGGCCCACGCAGATGACCGCCACGGCAGCGAGGGATGCCCCGCGGGGGAGCGTGATCGCCCGCGGCGTCTCGGACCGGATGAGCACCCACTGGACCCCGGTGACCACCACGATGCACAGCACCAGCAGGGCGAGCGTGATCGCCCCGTCGCGTTCGCGCCCCGCCGTGGAGCCGGTGAGCGAGGTAACGGCGCCGAACGGGGAGCTGACGGCGGCCGCCGCGACCGCTCCCGCAAGGCCGATCGCACCGCCCCGCCACTGCTCTGCCGTCGGGGCGACGACGACGAGCGTCACGATCCCGGCGAGGCACGCGAACAGCGCGCCGCGAGAGAACGAGATGTACAGGCCCATCCCGAGAGGCGCGCCGGCCGCCGTGGCGAGCAGGCGCGCGGCGCGGGGACGGGTGGCGTCGCCGGCCATCCGCAGGCAGACGACGAGGCCGATCGCGGCGAGCTCCCCCATCGCATTCCAGTACGTGAGCGGCTGCTCGAGTCTGCCCTCGGCGCTGATCGAGCGCTGGAAGTGCAGCAGCCCCGGCAGGAGCCGCTCGGAGAGCCCATAGCCGATCACCAGCAGCGCGCCTGCGCCCACCGCGGGCTCCACCGCCCTGGCGAGGGCGCGTGTCCTGAGCAGGAGCACCGCCGCTAGCAGCCCTCCGGCGTAGAGCATGGCGACCTGACCGCGGTGGTAGGCGCCTCCGGCGATCGGAGCCCACGTCGCCGAGAGCAGGGTCCAGCAAGCGAGCAGCAGGAGGCCTCCGACGGCGATCGCGACCGCCGGCGTGCGAGGCAGCGGACGCGGAACGCAGAGCACAGCCACCACGACGAGCAGCCAGGCGACGAGCCCGGCCCAGGCCCGGGGCCCGTCGAAGTAGCCGCCGCTGAAGAACGCGAGGGCGACCGGACCGGCGAGCAGCACGACTCCCGCGCCGCTGAGCAGTCGGGCGCGCATGCCGCTCGCCTTCAGCGCCGCGTGCCCTGGGCCGCCAGGGCCATCAGCCGCGTCGAGCCGAGCGGCTGCCGAGTGCCGCCGAACGGCCGTGAGCCGCGCTGGGCCGCCTCGACCTCGCGGAGGAGGCCCGCGCGGAAGCTGGGCAGGTCGAACCGCGCGGCATTGCGCAGGCAGTCCTGGGCGTCGATCGCCCCGTCATCGAATTCCTGCACGACGGCGGCGAGCTGCCCGGGGCCGCCGGACCAGAAGCAACCGGTGACGCCGTCGATGACCGTCTCGAGCGCCCCGCCGCCGCGACGGGCGATGACCGGACGGCCGGCGGCCTGGCTCTCGACCGCCGCGATCCCGAACTCCTCGACGGAGGTGAGCACGAGTGCCCGTGCGCTGGACAGGAGCTCTGCCACCTGCTGGTCCGACACCCGGCCGGTGAACGTCACCGTCGGCCCGGCCTCGCGCCGCAACGACCGCGCCGCCGGGCCGTCCCCGACCACGACCAGCGGTCGGCGCAGCGCATTGAAGGCCGCGATCGCGGCATCGATCTGCTTGTGGGGCATGAGCTCCGCCACGGTGACGTAGTGGTCTCCGACGCGGCCGGGAGAGAACCGCGGCGTGTCCACCGGCGGATACACAATCTGAGATTCGCGCTCGAAATATGTGCGGATGCGCTCCTCGGTCACTTTCGAATTGGCGATGTAGCGGTCGGTGCGCTGAGCGGCGATGTAATCCCACTTGCGCCACCGCGCCAGCGCGTCGCGCAGAAGTCTCCGGGTCAGAGGATTGCGACGGCTGGCGATCGTCATCTCCCGGTCGTTCCAGGCGTAGCGGAAGGGGTTATGGCAGTAGCTCACATGCACGGTCTCCTCGCCGCACAGCACGCCATGGGCCCACGCCGAGGAGCTCGAGACGACGAGGTCGTATCCAGAGAAGTCGAACGACTCGATGGCCGTCGGATAGAGGGGGAACAGGACGCGGAACGTCCGCGCGGAGGGCCGCAGGCGCTGGAGGAACGAGGTGTGAACGTTCCGTTCGGCGAACCGCCCCTCGGTCCCCTCCTCGTCATACACCGCGGTGAACACGTCGGCCTCCGGCCACATGGCGCACAACTCAAGGAAGACGCGCTCCCCGCCGCGGAGGTCGAGCAGGAAGTCGTGGACCAGGGCCACCCGTGGACGGCCAGTTGAGTTCTCGCTGGGGTCGCGCAAGCCGCCAAGTCTAGGAGCTAGATACGCTGGACGGCCCTGATGCCGCGGGCCCTGCTGATCAGCTATTCCGGGACGTTGGGGGGCGCCGAGCGGGCCCTGCTCGATTTTTCCGGTGTTCTGGGCACCGAGACGGCGCTCGCGTGCCCCGACGGGCCGGTCGCCGCGTCGGCTCGGAGCCTCGGTCTCACGGTATGGCCGCTGGCGCCGGGCAGCCTGCTGATGCGGGGGTCGGCCGGGACGCGGATCCGCGCCGCGGTACAGCTGGCGGAGCATGCGATCGACACGCGCCGGCTCGTCCGGGACCTCGATCCCGACGTCGTGGTGGCCTGCGGGATGCGGTCGGCGCTGGCGGTCCTGCTCGGCCCGCGCACCGGCGTGCCGGTCGTCTTCCAGCACAACGACTTGCTGCCGGGACCGATGATTGCGCGAGCGGTCCGCCGCGCCGCCGGCCGGGCGGCGCTGGTGATCGTGCCCTCGCGGGCGGTGGCCCAGAACCTCGATCCCGACCAGCGCTTCGCCGAGCGAATCGAAGTCGTCCACCCCGGGGTCGACGTCAGCCGCTTTCCGGCTTCCAGCCTCCCGGCGGAGCCGCCGCGCGCGCTGCTGCTCGGCGCGCTGGTGGAATGGAAGCGCCCTGACGTGGCGCTCGATGCGTGTGCTCTGGCACGGAAGCAGGTACCGGAGCTGCGGCTGCGGGTGGTCGGCGGAACGCTCGAAGGCCACGAGCAACTGGAGGAGCGCCTCCGCACCCGAGCCCGGCAGGCCGACCTCGCCGGCGCGGTCGACTTCGTCGGAGCGGTGGCTGACCCCGTGAACGAGCTGCGAAACGCCACCTGCCTGCTGCACTGCGCTCCGCAGGAGCCATTCGGGATGGTGGTGGTCGAGGCGCTGGCCGCCGGCCGCCCGGCAATCGTTCCCGACGCCGCCGGCCCGGCGGACATCGTCGAGGAGTCCTGCGGGCGGAGATACCCGCCCGCCGACGCAGCTGCAGCCGCCGACGCACTGGTCGAGATCGCCGGCAACCCGGCGTTGGCCGAGCGCCTGGGCGCGGCAGGACGTGAGCGGGCGCGCACGACGTTCGCGCTGGCCGCAGGGCGCGCGCGCTGGGGAGCCGCCGTCCGCCGTGTCGCCCCAAGCCGTGCGCGCGCCAAGGCCGACCCCCGTGACGTGGCCATCGTCACGGTGACCCACAACTCGGCGCCCGAGCTCGAGGGGCTGCTCAGCACCGCGGCGCGATACCTCGACGGCGTCCGGGTCGTCGTGGTCGACTCCGGCTCGGATGACGACTCGCCGGCCGTCGCCCGCGCGGCCCCGCATGCGACGTCGATCGAGCTCGGGCGCAACGCCGGCTTCGGGACCGGGTGCAACGTCGGTATCGATGCGGTGAGCGAGCCGGTCACCGTGCTGCTCAATCCCGACGTGGAGATCCTCGACGACTCGCTGCTCGAGGTCGCCGCCGTCGCCCTCGCTGACCGACAGCGGCCTCGCCTGCTCGCGCCGCTCGTGCTCACCCCGGCGGGAGCCCGCCAGGACAGCGTGCACCCGTTGCCGGGCGCCCCCGCCGAGCTTCTGCAGGCCGTCATCCCTCCGCGCCTCATGCCCCGGCGGCTCGCGCTCGGTATGGCGCCGTGGCGCGCTCGGTCCCCCCGGCGCGTCGGCTGGGCGGTCGGATGCGCGATCGTGGCGTCGACGGCGGCGCTGCGCGGGCTCGGCCCCTTCGATCCGGCGATCTTCCTCTACGGCGAGGATCTCGACCTCGGCCTGCGGGCGGCCGAGGCCGGCATCGAAACCTGGTTCTGGCCGCATGCCCGTGTCCGTCACCTCGGCGGCACGTCCGCCGGCCGGGCGTTCGGGGGAGAGCCGCTCGAGCGGCTGGCACGGGCTCGGCGCGAGGTCATCCGGCGGCGTCTCGGTCCTCGCCGCGCGACGCTCGACGACCTCGCCCAGGCGGCGACCTTCGGCTCCCGCGTGCTGCTCAAGCCCGCCGCCGGCCGGGACGCCGAGCGCGAGCGCCGGCAACTCGCGGCGCTGTTGCGCAGTCGGTCGCAACCAAACGGCTCGCACGCTTCCTCTGCGGATGCGTGAGACCGCGCGCAGGAGGTTGTGGATCGGGATCGGGGTGCTGGCGGGGGCCGTGATCATCGCTGCGGTGGCGCTGGTTGTGGTCCTCGGGGGCGAGCGGGCCTCGCGTGGGCAGCGCGGCGCGCTACCAAGCCCGCCGGCACCTCCGGGCGGCGAGCAGTACGGCGTCAGCGTCAACCGGCTGTTCAACGACCGCACCTACACCCCGGCCCAGATCACCGCGCAGCTGAGCGCGGTGCGACTCACCGGCGCGACGATCGCCCGCAGCGATTCGCTGTGGGAATTGGCCGAGCCCTCGCCCCCGATCGGCGGCGCCCACCGCTACGACTGGACGTTCGATGACGCCATCGTCGCCTCGCTGGCTCAGCAGGGACTGCAGTGGTTTCCGATCGTCGACTACGTACCGGCCTGGGCGCAGGCAACGCCCGGCCGGCCGCATCCTCCGCCCGCGGCGCCCGCGGGCTACGCCGCCTACGCTGCCTTCGCCGCCGCACTCGCGGCTCGCTACGGCCCGCACGGTTCGTTCTGGGCCACGCATTCGGGGCTCACTCCCAGGCCGGTCGAGAGCTACGAGATCTGGAACGAGCCTGACAACCCGGCCTTCTGGACGCCGGTACCCGACCCGGCCGGGTACGGCGCGATGTACCTGCAGGCGCGGGCGGCGATCCTCGCGGTCGAGCCGCACGCTCGGGTCATCGTCGGCGGCCTGACCAACCTGCCGGCGTTCCTGCCGCTGATGATGCACGCGGTCCCGACGATGCTGCATCGCATCGACGCGGTTGCGATCCACCCCTACGGCGCGACGCCGGCGGACGTTCTCGCCACGGTCGTCACCGGGCGCCGGATCATGCGCGAGGTCGGGCTCGGTGCCGTCCCCTTCGACGTCACCGAGTTCGGCTGGACGACCAGCCCCCAGAGCGCCAAGGACTGGGCGTCCGCGGCCGTACGCCCCCGCTACATCGCCGAATCGCTCCGAGGGCTCGCGCACAGCGACTGCGGCATCGACGCCACCATCCTCTACACCTGGGTGACGCCCGAGCGCCACGCCTCAGACCCGGAGGATTGGTTCGGCATCCATCCGCCCGGCGGTGGGAGCAGCCCCGACACCGCCGCATTCACGCTGGGGCTCGCGGCCACCCGGTCCGCCCCGGCGACGCGTCTGTGCGGCTCGAGCTGACCCTCCCACACCGGGGCGCCGCACCTGAGGCCGTCTCGCTCCTCGGCCTAGGCGCGCTTGGCGCAGACCGTCGCCACGTGCGCCTTGACACGACACGACTCGCTGCTCAGCGCCACCCGCCGGAACACGTTGTACGCCGGCTTGACGTGGAACTTGCCCGACTTGACCTTGAACAGGCCGGCGAAGTTGAAGTAGTAGCCGCCCTGATGCTCGGCGCCGGCCCACGTGTAGTAGTCGAAGCCCGCCAGCCCGAGCTTGACGCGATTCTTGAGCAGCAGCGGGAACAGCTGCGAGAGCTTGCTCGCCTGGCCCGCCTCGGTGGTCGCGAAACCAGGATTCTCGGGGCTCTGTCCGACCGACGAGGGCCAGCCCAGCTCGGTGGACATCAGTGGCTTGCGCCGATCCCCGTACCGGTTCATCACCTGGCGCACATAGCCGAGGATGGTGATGATCCCCTGGGGCTGCCTGGTGTACGGGTGGACCGCGGTGATGTCGAAGGCGCTCCGCGCACCAGGCACCTTGTAGATCTGCTCGAGGTACTTCCACGAGTAGTTGGAGAGGCCGGCCAGCACGATCTCGGCGCCGGGGTCGACTCGTTTGATCGCGGAGTGGGCTGCCTTGAGCAGCTGCACATAGCTCTTGGCGAACGGCTGATCGGTCCAGTAGTAGCTGCCGTTGGGCTCATTCCAGATCTGCCACATCCGAATCGGGACCTTGGGCAGGCCCGGGTGCTGCTGCCAGAACGTCCCATTGGGGCCGTAGCGCTTGACCAGGAGGGTCAGATAGTTGGCGAATGGGCCGGTCCTGGCCGGCTGCGGGAGCATGCCAAACGGAGGCGGCTTGGCGTCCCAGGCCGGCGTGTAGAGGACCACCGGCATGAGGCGAAGTCGCCGGATCGCGGCCAGGCGGACGATGCGGTCGGTCGAGGAGAAGTCCGTCGGGACGGCATCGTGCTCGAACCGGCTCGCCTGGGCGGCGGGCACATCGCTCCAGCTCGCGTACGGCTGCGCGTCGGACCATGCGAACACCGCCCGGATCGACTCCACGCCGCTGGACACCATCCGGTCCAGCTGGAGGCCGACGTTGGTTGTCGGGGCGGTCATCGGGCCGGACAGCGTCATTCCGACGAACCCCTGCGGCACGCGCGCGGCGGCTGTGGCCGACGGAACGAGTACCCCAACCAGGACGAGAGCGATCAGCGGACGAAGAGAACGCATCTGCGGCGAGTGTAGCCTCGGTCGCCGGTCGCGCCCGGAGCCTACCCCGTAATGTCCCGACCCTGATGCCGGGTCCACGCCTCGCCGCCGCGATCGTCGCTGCGGTCCTCACCCTCACGCCGGCTCTGGCGGCCAGCTCGGCCGCCGCCCGTGTGCCACAGGGCTTCGTGGGCATGGTCGTGGGTCCACCGGTGTTTCCGGATCCACCCGCCGGCGTCGACCTCGGGCAGCAGCTCGACACGATGGTGTCCAGCGGCGTCGAGCGAATCCGGGTCGCGGTGTCGTGGGGCGACATGCAGCCCTATCCGGCCTGGAGCAGCGTTCCCGCCTCGCGGCGTTCGGAGTTCGAGACCGACGGCGTCGATCGCGTGCCGACGCGATTCGCGCAGCTCGATGCGCTCGTCGGCGCCGCGGCGGCCCGGGGGCTGACAGTGCTCCCCACCGTGCTCGCGGCGCCTGTGTGGGACGGCTGGCTGCGGAAGTCCGCGGTCGTCTACGCCCCCCGCTCGAACCGCCCTTACGGGAACTTTCTACGTGCCCTGGTGAGGCGCTACGGACCCCGCGGCACGTTCTGGCGCCACGGGCCGAGGAAGCTGCCGATCAGGGCGTGGCAGATCTGGAACGAGCCCAACGAGTTCGGTCTGTGGCCGTACAAGCCATTCGCCCCCAGCTACGTCGCGCTGCTGCGGACCGCTCATGCCGCGATCAAGGCGGCCGACCCGCGGGCCAAGATCGTCTTGGCCGGCCTCTCCAACTACTCATGGAAGTACCTGGCGCAGATCTATGCCGTGCGCGGGGCAGCGCGCCTGTTCGACGTGGTGGGGATTCATCCGTACACCCGGGAGCCACGTGGGGTCATCACGATCCTCGGCTACGCCCGTCAGGTGATGAACCGCCACGGCGACCGGCGCAAGCCACTCGAGGCGGACGAGATGGGCTGGCCGTCGTCCGTGGGCCAGACCTCCTACCTCTACGGCTTTGAGACCAACGAGGCTGGGCAGGCGGCGAACACGAAGGCCGTGTTGCCGATGCTGGCCCGGGCACGCAAGCGACTTGGGCTGCTCGGCTTCTACTTCTACACCTGGGCCGGCACCGAGCATCCTGGCGCCTACACGTTCGACTTCGCCGGGCTGCTCCGCTTCAGCGCCGGAAAGTTCATCGCCAAGCCGGCGTTCTCAGCGTTCAAGCGCGCGGCCCTGGCCCTGGAGAGCTGTCGCGTCAAGGGCCCCGTGGCCACCCGCTGCGCGCGGCGCTCCTAGGCCTAGCGCACGCCCGGCGAGCCGAGCAGCGACGCGAGGGCGGCGTCGAGGCGCGCCGCCGCCCGATCCCACCCGAACCCGCTCGCACGGGCCCGCCCCTCGGCGATCAACCGACGGCGCAGCTCCTCGTCATCGAGCACCCGCAGCACCGCCTCGACGAGGCCCCGGGTCTCCCGCGCGCCGATCAGCAGGGCAGCATCGCCGCACGTCTCCGGCAGCGCCCCCGCGTCGGTGGCGACCACCGCCACCCCGGAGGCCATTGCCTCCAGGCAGGGAAGCCCGAACCCCTCGTACAGGGAGGGCATCAGGAATGCATCCGCCCCCGCGTAGAGACCGGGGAGGTCCTCTTCCTCGACGTAGCCGAGACGTCGGACCGGTGCCGCGCCGGCCGCCGGCTCCTCCCGGAGGTAGCCGCGGCCCGAGCCGGCCAGGACCAAATCGACGCCGCGCTCCGCCAGGGCCACGGCGACCGCCGCCAGGGCCTCCGGATTCTTGCGTGCCGAGGCCGTGCCCACGGCCAGGACGTAGGGGCGAGTCAATCCATGGCGCCCGCGCACCGGGGCCGCATCGGCCGAGGGTGTAAAGCGCTCATCGACCCCCTCCGCGATCACGATGATGCGCTCGGCGGCGGCCCCGAGGGTCGAGCTCAGCTCCCGGCGTGAGAACTCCGAGACGGTGACGAGGAGCCGCGCCCGGGCGACGATGGCCGGCAGCAATCCGCGCTGATAGGCGACGTAGGCCGCGGAGTAGGCCTCGGGATGGCTCAGCGCCGCGGCGTCATGGATGACCGCGACGTTGCGCGGATAGAGGATCGGGGCGAGGTTGGCCGGAGAGAGCAGCAGCGCGGCGGAGCGCGCCTCGAGCGGGAGCACGAACTGCTCCCACAGATGCCCGGCCCCGTGGGCGAGCGGCGGCGGGGGTGCGATCACGCGATACCGGTCGGGGCGCAGCGCGGGCAGGCGAAGCGCCATCTCCCGGGCGAAGCGCTCAACGCCACCGATTTCCCGGCGCACGGCGGCGCGACCGTTGATCGCGACGAGCTGACCGGCGCCGGGATGGCGCCCGGTCACTACCGCGCCGTGGCGCGGCGGCGCACGGTGGCCCCGGCGCCGACGAGCGCGACACCGATGAGGGCGCCCTCCCAGGCGTTGAAGCCGGTGAAGGGAAGCGCGTGCCCAGAGGCCGTGGTGGCGGAGGTGGTGCTCGCCGCCGTCGCGGTGGGCGTGCTCGAGACGGTGCCCTGTGACGCCTGGCCGGCCGTTGAGGAGCTCGACGCGGCGCTCGAGCCACTCGAGCCACTCGAGGACGAACCGGAGCTGCGCGAGCCCGTCGAGCCGCCGAGCGGATCGACGTACTGCTGATCACCGGCGGACGGACCCGAGGCCAGCGCGGCCGCCGGAGCCAGGGCCGCGAGGCCGAGCACAACGCAGAGCGCGATCAGGGTGAGGCGTGAGAAACGCACGCCACGAGTATGCCGCAAGCGCTCGATCGACGACCGCTGGTGGGGTCGCCGGCGGCCGGCGACCACCCCCGCCGCAACCTCCCCGTGCCCGGGTCGCGGAGTCGCGCGCGGGCCGCCGGCGGAGTCCTCCCGCCGATGGCCAGCGGACGGCTAAATCGGCGTTTTGCAGGATTTATTGCAGTACCAGGAGGTTGTGGCCCGCCGTCGAGGACCCGTGTTAGGGTGCTGGCCGCCCCGCTGTAGGAGGGCGTCAGGATCGCGACACGCGCGGCGAGTGCGCACCGTCGCCGGCTCCACTGTGCCGCCGATGCGGCGCTTTGCTTCTCCATGCCCAGATCCACGACACGCACCATGTCGCTGCGCGCCCTCGGCGCCGGTCTGCTCGTCGTCGCGGCGCTGCTCGGCAGCGGCCTGACCGCGCGCAGCTCCGGCGATCTCCAGAGCCAGATCGACGCGAGCCGCAACGCCGCCGCCGCGCTGCGGTCGGCGATCGCCACCGAGAGCGCACGCATCCGCTCGACCGCGGGCGGCGTGCAGGCGGCCCAGTCGCGCCTGAACGCGCTGCAGGGCGAACTGAGCGCCCGCGAGGCGCAGCTCGCCCAGGTCCAGCAGGATCTGATCGCCGCCCGCGACCATCTCGTCGCGCTCGAGAACCGGCTGCGGATCGCCTCCCAGGCCCTAGCGGCCAACCTGGTCGCCAACTATGAGGGCACGCCACCGGACCTGATGAACGTGATCCTCGAGTCACGTGGCTTCAGCGACCTGCTCGAGCGGGTGAGCTTCCTGCAGAAGATCGGCCACCAGGACGCCACCGTCGTCGGCCAGACGCGCGCCGCCCGGATCGCCGTGGCGGCCGAGACCCGCAGGCTCGCCGCTCTGGAGACCCGCGATCGGGCGCTTGCGCTCCAGGTACTGGATCAGCGCAACCAGGTGGCCGCGCTGCACGCGGCGCTGCTCTCCCGCCAGATCGCCCAGCTGGGCACGCGCACCGGAGAGGCGGCCAAGCTGCATGGACTCAATGCCCGGTTGCACACGCTCGAGGCGCGCGCCGCCGCTGCCGCCGCGCGGGCGGCGGCAGCAGGCAACGCCGCGGTCGGCGGCATCGCCATCAACACCGGCGGCATGGTCCAGCCACCGCCCGGCGCTCCCGCCGCGGTGGCCCAGGTGATCGCCGCCGGCAACGCGATCGCCACCCTGCCGTACGTCTGGGGCGGAGGCCACGGCTCGTTCCAGGCCAGCGGCTACGACTGCTCGGGCTCGGTCAGCTACGCCCTGGCCGCCGCCGGCCTGCTCAGCTCGCCGCTGGACTCGACCGGCTTCGAGAGCTGGGGCGCGCCCGGACCCGGCCGCTGGATCACCGTCTACGCCAACGCCGGCCACGCCTGGATGCAGGTCGCGGGGTGGCGCTTCGACACCGTCGCGCTCGCCTCCGGCGGCACCCGCTGGTCACAGGGCGGCGGCGAGTTCTCGGGGTTCGTGGTACGTCATCCGCCGGGGTTGTAGGCGGCGGGGTTGTTGCCGGCGGGTTGTTGCCGGCGAGGTACGGAGCGACGGCTGCGCCCGCTACTGCCACCCCGCCATCGAGGCGGCGGCCGCCGAAGCGACCGCCGCCTCCGACCCCTAGTTCGCCCGGACGGGCGTGTGGGACCCCGCTCCGTGAGGCGAGCGCCTCCGGCCCGACGCGGCTGCCGACGCCGGAACCCCGGTGAGCGGAGCGTGGGGCTCGGAGCCCGGTCGGCGCCGCACCGCCCGGGCGTTCTGCAGGGCCGGCCGGGGAGCCTTGAAGGGAGTCGGGCGCCCCATCCGGATCGCCAGCAGCGCCAGCGCCGGGATGGCGACCAGCGCGATCATGGCCAGGAACCAGATCTGGCCGGCGTCCGTGCCCATACCGAGGGCGTGGACGAGGCCACCGAGCCAGGCCACGGCGGTGAACCGGTGTAGCTTGCGCCAGCGTCGGCCGCCGATCTGCCGGCGGGCGTAGAAGGACAACCCGAGCAGGATCATCCCCCAGCCGCTGACGATGCCCAGCGAGGTCCAGAAGGTCTTGTAGCTGCCGAGAAAGGGAACGGCGATGTCGGCGAACGAGGGATGGAGGTACTTGTCGCCGACCAGCGCCACGCCGTGGACGACGAGCGCGACGATCGAGGACAGCGAGAGCACCTCATGGGCCACGCGCAGGTCATTGGTGCGGCCCTTGAGCAGCTTGGTGCTCATGAGCAGGCCGAGCGACACGGCGAGACTGGCGAGAATCAGCGTCGCAAACCCCGCGGCGCGGCTGGTAATCCAGAACAGGTGGGGCGTCGGGTCGATGGTCATGCCACCAGCGTGGACCTCGCGCGGTAGAAAGCCGTAGGCACTGTGTAAGAGCTGTCTAGGAAGGCGCCGGTGCGGCGTGAGCGCGCGGCCGGTCACCGGGGGCGGCGTGAGCGCGCGGGCCGTCACCGGGGAGCAGCGGCGACGCCAGCCGCGGCGCGTCAGCGCGTCGGGTGAACCAGCCGCCCGGCCAGAAGCGTCGAGGCTCGCCGGGCCAGGAGCGGATTGCTCTGGACGCTAACCGTGCCGAACGTGACCCTGAACGAGGACCCGCCGGCGGTGAGCCCGGACGGCGTGGCGGTGGCCAGCGTCCCGCCGTTATTGCCGATGAATCTCCGGCCGGATGGCAGGAGCCTGATCTTCGTCGCATCCCAGCTGGGGGCGGCGACCGCACCGGTGCGGCCGCCGACCGCCTGAGCCCGGGCCTGGGTGAAACCCGCCGAGCCGAAGTTGGCCAGCGGCAGGGTCTGGCAGAAGTTGTCGTTGAAGCAGTCCGACGGCGCCTCGACGATCCAATCGGCTGAGGACACGTCGATCTGCGGGGCATCCAGGGTCCGCTGGAACGAGCGGTGTGTCGTCAGATCGAACAGACCGAGCGTCGCGCGGTGTCCGACCACCAGGACGCTGGCGAACATCGAGTCGCCGGGACGTACACGCAGGCTGACCGGCTGCGAGGCGGCGGGGACGAGCTCGTACCACGCCGTCGAGGACACTCGGCCGGATGTGGTGCAGTCGACCTCCGTGCCAATCTGCTCGAGCGCGGTCGACGTCACGCTGAAGCCACCCAGACCGACCCAGACGGCGGAGTAGGTCGGGTTGCCGCGACTGCACGTGGCCTTCGGCTGCTTCCAGGCCCCGGACACTCGGGTGAAGCGGAGGCGGCCGCGATGAGCGGCGTAGCCCGCCCAGTTCGCGCTCGTCGCCGTGTCGGCGAGGGCGGCCGCCGGGGCCAGCAGCAGGAACGCCGCAACGCCGATACAGGACCGGAGCAGGCGGCGGCCGACCGGACCTGATGTCGGCGCTGACCCGTGCGAGTTGGCCATGTGTTCCGTGAGCCCCTTACTTCGTCTGGTAGCCCAGAATCGCCCCCGCGCGACCAAGGCATTCATACATTGTGACCTGTGAGCCGCCGGCTGTCGAAAGTGTCACCTTGCGGCAGGCCTTCTCAACCGCGGACAGCGCGGTCTGACTGCCCGTCCGAGTGTCCCCCGGGAGCCGGGCGCCGGCACCGCTGTCGGCGATGACCCAGCGCAGGTGGCCACTGCGGACCTCGGCCGCCAGCCAGTTCACCGAGACCGAGCTCTCTCGGCCGGAGAAGCCGCCGAGGCCGGCGACGTTACCCTGCGCGCTCAGGATCGCGGCGGCGGCGGTGCTCTGACTCGAGACGCCGATCGTCCCTCCGCCGTGGGTGCGTGCGTACTTGATCGCCGCGGTGAGTGCGGCGTCGTTGCCGCCGAAGGGGCCGGCGCCACCACCGGGAATCGCACGCGCGGGCGGGGCGCCGGCGCCGGACGGAGGTCCACCGGCAAAGCCACCCGTTGGCGGCGTGAACGCACCCTGGCTGCCGCGAGCAGCTGACGCTCGCCCGCCGAGGCCGGTGCCGCCGCCGGGACCGCCGCCCGGACCGCCCATGGCGCTCGCCGGACCGCCGGTCGGGAACGTCCCACTGGTGGCGTGAGAGAGGGTCTCCGCCGCCCATGTCGCCGGCGCCGCCAGCAGAGCGACAAGCACAGCCGCGGCCACAGCCGTGCGAACCCGCGGCGCGAGCCGGAGCGCGAGCAGCACCGCGGCGCCGGCTCCGACGATCGCCACCAACGGCGTCGCCCAACTGAAGCTGCCGCCCAGGTTGCTGAGCACGACGAGCTCGGTGACCACGCCGCCGGCGATGAGCAGCGGCGCCACGATCCGGGCGCTCCGCCCCGAGCCGGCCACGCCGAGCGGAGCCGGAAGCATCTCGCCGACCCCGGCGCCGACGAGGGCGGCAATGAACGGAGCGAGCAGCGAGACGTAGTACGGATGGAAGATCCCGCTGGCGAAGCTGAAGACAACCGCCGTGGTGACGAGCGAACCACCCATGGCGATGAGCCAGCCGGTGCGCGGATCACGCCGCCGCAACCGGGTCATCACCAGCAGCGATAATGCGGCCACGCCCGCGAAGCCGAGCAGCCAGCCCGCCTGGTCGCCAAGGCCGGACTGCAGCAACCGGAATGGACCGGTTGGGCCACCGAACAGCGCGCCCCCCCCGCCGCCGCCGCCGGGGCCACCGGTCTGGCCGGCCACCCGGCCGAGGCCGTTGTAGCCGAAGATCAGCGACCACACGGAGTTATCGGAGGTGCCGGAGATCCACGGCCGATCGGCCGCGGGGGTCAAGGTCACCAGCAAGGGCCAGGCGCAGGCGGCGGCAACCATCGCGGCGCCGGCGGCCAACAGCTGGCGCAGCGCCCGCCAGCGGTCGGTGGGCGCGACCCACATCCAGGCCGCAGCGATCCCCGGGACAATCATGAGCGCGACGCCCATCTTGGTCTCGAAGCCGAGGCCGACGGCGAGACCGCTCAGCACCAGCCAGCGCATGCGGCCGCTGTCGAGGGCGCGCAGCGCGCACCACAGCGCGGCGACGCAGCAGAGGACCAGCAGCTCGTCGGGATTGTTGTGGCGGGAGACGGCGACGATGATCGGCGTCGTGGCCAGCGCGAGGCCGGCGACGAAGCCCGCTGCGCGTCCGAAGCGGCGGCGGGTGAGGTCGTAGAGCAGACCGGCCGCGATGATGCCCATGATCGCCTGCGGGATCAGCAGGCTCAGCGGGTGAAAGCCGAACACCCGGGCCGAGAGCGCCTGTACCCACAGGCTGAGCGGCGGCTTGTCGACGGTCATCAGGCCGCTCGGGTCCATCGAGGCGAAGAGGAAGTTGTGCCAGCTGGCGGCCATCGACCTCACCGCCGCGCTGTAGTACGTATTGGCCCAGCCGTTGATGCTGAGACCCCACAGGTTGAGAACGCCGGCGACAGCCAGCAGCACGAGCAGCTCAGGCGCACCGAGCAGCGTGCGAGCCGAAACGCGCCGGCGAGCCCGGTCGTGCGGCCGCACGGACATCGGCAGTGGATAGGTGGCGGGCCCGGAGCTCATGGCGTCAGCATCGGGCGCCGGGGTGAGACCAACGCAAGGCCGTGTCCTGGCCGATGGAGGAGTAGCCGCACCACGCCGCGGAGATCGGCGAGGGCGGTGGGGACGATCTGGACCCGCGAGTCGGAATCCTCGACCCAGTCGACGGCGACCTCGTGGATCCGCAGGCCGTGTCGCTGGGCTTGCACCAGCAGCTCGGTGTCAAAGAACCACTCCTCGTCGCTGACCAGGGGCAGCAGCGCCGCCGCCGCTTCGGCCCGGATCGCCTTGAAACCACACTGGGCGTCGCTGAAGCGAGCGTGCAGCGCGAGCCGCAGCAACCGGTTGTAAGTGCGGGAGATGAGCTCGCGCCGTGGACTGCGCGTCACCCGAGCCCCACGCGCCAGCCGGCTGCCGATCGCCAGCTCGGAGTGGCCCGAGAGCAGCGGCGCCACGAGTGGCAACAGCCCCGAGAGGTCGGTGGACAGATCGATGTCCATGTAACAGAGCACGCGCGCGTCGCTGCCGCACCACGCGCGGCGAAGCGCGCGGCCGCGACCCTTCGCCTCAAGGTGGATCACCTCGAGGTGCGGGAGTTCGTAGCTGAGCCGTCGCGCAAGCGTGAGCGTGCCGTCCGTGCTGGCGTTGTCGGCGATGATGATGCGCCACGAGAACGGGAAGCTGCTGCGCAGGAAGGCGTGCAGGCGGCGGACGGAGCCCTCGAGGGCATGCCGCTCGTTGTAGACCGGGAGCACGATCTCGACGTCGACTCCGTGAGCGCGCTCCGGCGCCGGGCCGGAATCCGCAGTGATAGGGGGCGCCGCCGTGGTCATGGCTGATCGGGCGCGCGGTGCGCCTCGGCGTAGGCGCCGGCCAGGGCGAGAAGAACGGCCCCGATCGCGAGGCTCGCGACGGAGCGGGTGAGGAAGGTCATCGTGAGCTCCTAGTGCGGGAAGACTGCTGTCTGACCGAGAGGATCCGCAACCGACGCAAGGAGCCGTGAAGACATCGCTAAGACCGGCGTAGGAGACGCCGACCACCACGCCGAGTCGACCTGCCCTCACGGCGCGCCCGGGCGCGAGGCGGTCCTAGAGTTAGGGCTAACCTCACATTGGAGACAGACATTGACCGCGAACAGCTTCGACGCCAAAGCCGAGTTCACCATCGGTGAGCGCTCGTACGAGATCTACCGCCTGGACGCCCTCCAGTCCAAGTACGACGTGGCGCGGCTGCCGTTCTCGCTGAAGATCCTGCTCGAGAACCTCCTTCGCAACGAGGACGGAGAGTCGATTCGGGCCCAGGACATAGACGCGCTGGCCCGCTGGAACGCGGCCGAGGACCCGAGCCAGGAGATTGCCTTCACCCCCGCCCGCGTGGTGATGCAGGACTTCACCGGCGTGCCCGCGATCGTCGACCTGGCCGCGATGCGCGACGCGATGGGCGACATGGGGGGCGACGAGACGAAGATCAATCCGCTCGTTCCCGCCGAACTGGTGATCGACCACTCGGTGCAGGTGGACGTGTTCGGAACGCGGCTGGCCTTCGAGCGCAACGCCGAGCTCGAGTTCGAGCGCAACCAGGAGCGCTATGCCTTCCTGCGCTGGGGCCAGGGCGCCTTCCACAACTTCGCGGTCGTTCCGCCGGACACCGGCATCGTCCACCAGGTCAACCTCGAATACCTGGCCCGGGTGGTGTTCGTCGAGGGCGGTGACCGCTCCGGGACGCCAGTGGCCTATCCGGATACGCTCGTCGGCACCGACTCGCACACGACGATGATCAACGGCCTCGGCGTGCTGGGCTGGGGCGTCGGCGGCATCGAGGCCGAGGCGGCAATGCTCGGCCAGCCGATGTCGATGCTGATCCCCCAGGTGCTCGGCTTCAAGCTCACTGGCCAGCTGCAGGAGGGCGCCACGGCGACCGACCTCGTGTTGACGGTGACCGAGATGCTGCGCCGCGAGGGCGTGGTGGGCAAGTTCGTCGAGTTCTACGGCGAGGGCCTGGCCAACCTGCCCCTGGCCGACCGGGCGACGATCGGCAACATGTCGCCGGAGTTCGGTTCGACCTGCGCGATCTTCCCGATCGACGAGGAGACAATTCGCTACCTCGAGTTCTCCGGACGGCCGCCCGAACTGCTTGCTCTCGTCGAGGCCTACGCCAAGGAGCAGGGGCTCTGGCACGACGAGGACTCCGAGGAGCCGACCTTCACCGACACCGTGGAGCTCGACCTCTCCACCGTGGTGCCGAGCATCGCCGGCCCGAAGCGCCCCCAGGACCGCGTCTCGCTGACCGAGTCCAAGGGCGCGTTCCGACTGGCGCTCGAGGGCTACCTGCCCGAGGCCAGCGAGGAGGACGAGGCCGTGGACGAGAGCTTTCCGGCCAGCGACCCGGTGTCCACTCACCACGCCAACGGCGTCGGCCACGAGCCCGGTGGCGGCACCGGCGGCGCGCAGGTGGCCGACCGCGTGGTGACGCGAACGCCGATCACCCTCGAGGACGGCACCGAGACGGAGCTCGACCACGGCCACGTGGTCATCGCGGCGATCACGAGCTGCACCAACACCTCGAATCCCTCGGTGATGCTCGGGGCCGGGATCCTCGCTCGCAACGCCGTGAGGAGGGGGCTCAGGGTCAAGCCGTGGGTCAAGACCTCGCTCGCGCCCGGCTCCAAGGTCGTGACCCAATACCTCGATCGGGCTGAGCTGACCGAGCCGCTCGAGGCGCTCGGCTTCAACCTCGTCGGCTACGGCTGCACCACCTGCATCGGCAACAGCGGGCCGCTTCCGGAGGAGATCTCCGGCGTCGTCGGCGCGGAGGACCTGGCGGTGGTGTCGGTGCTGTCGGGCAACCGCAACTTCGAGGGCCGGATCAACCCGGACGTGAAGATGAACTACCTGGCTTCGCCACCGCTGGTCGTCGCCTATGCGCTGGCCGGGACGATGGACATCGACCTCTACGCCGAGCCGCTCGGCCAGGGCGCCGGCGGCAACGACGTGTTCCTCAAGGACATCTGGCCGACGGCCGCAGAGGTCGCACAGACGATCGAAGACGCCGTGCAGTCGGACATGTTCCGCAAGAGCTATCGGGAGGTGTTCGACGGCGACGAGCGCTGGAACTCGCTCGAGGTGCCGACCGGCGAGAGCTTCGAGTGGTCGCCGCAATCGACCTACGTCCGCCGGCCGCCGTTCTTCGAGGACCTGCCCCGCGAACCCGCGCCGGTCACCGACATCGAGCACGCCCGCGTTCTTGCCGTGCTCGGGGACAGCGTCACCACCGACCACATCTCCCCCGCTGGCTCGATCAAGCGCGACAGCCCGGCGGGCAGGTACCTGGTCGACCACGGCGTCCAGCCCCGCGACTTCAACTCCTACGGGTCACGCCGCGGCAATCACGAGGTGATGATGCGTGGCACCTTCGCCAACATCCGCCTGCGTAACCAGCTCGCGCCGGGCACCGAGGGCGACGTCACCTTGCACCTACCCGAGGGCGAGCAGATGTCGATCTACGACGCGGCGATGCGCTACCTCGACGACGGCGTGCCGCTCGTGGTGCTGGCCGGCAAGGAGTACGGGTCCGGGTCCTCGCGCGACTGGGCGGCCAAGGGCACCCGCCTGCTCGGTGTGCGGGCGGTGATCGCCCAGAGCTTCGAGCGCATCCACCGCTCCAACCTCGTCGGCATGGGCGTGCTCCCGCTGCAGTTCAAGGACGGCGACTCGGTCGAGTCGCTCGGCCTCAGCGGACACGAGACGTTCTCCGTGGCCGGCCTCGCGGACGGCGAGGAGATCCCGCGCGAGGTGACCGTCACAGCCGACGACAAGGAGTTCACGGTCACGGTGCGGATCGACACCCCCAAGGAGCAGCGCTACTTCCACCACGGCGGCATCCTGCAGTTCGTGCTCCGCCAGCTCCTGGCCGAGTGAGGCCAACCGCAGAATGGTGGAGGAATTCGTGTTGAGCACGTGTCCTCGGCGCGAACCTTGCGCGAGCCGCGTGCATTAGCCTGTCGCCGTGGCTATTCCGGAGTTGCTCGAAAGTCTGCTCGGCGCCATCGGCCCCTCGGGTCACGAGGTCGAGCCCGCCGGCGTCTGGCGGAAGGGATGTGAGGCATTTGCGGACGAGGTCGGAGGCGACACCGTCGGCTCGTCGTTCGCTCGCGTGCGCGGCACCGCAGGCGGGCCCACCCTGGCCGTCGTCGGGCACATCGACGAGATCGGCCTCCACGTCTCGCACATCGATGACGACGGCTATCTGAAGTTCGGGGACATCGGCGGCTGGGACCCGATGATCCTGGTCGGCCAGCGCGTCGTGCTGCACACCCGCCAGCGGGCCCTGAGCGGCGTGATCGGCCGCAAGCCGATCCACCTGCTCAGCGGCGAGGACCGCAAGAAGGCCCCCGAGCTCAAGGACCTGCACATCGACATCGGCGCCGCCGACGGCGACGAGGCCCGCACCCTGGTCCGCATCGGCGATCCGGCGGTCATCGATGCCGGCCCCCGCGAGCTTCGCCACAGCCGCGTCGTTTCCCGCGCACTGGACAACCGCATCGGCTGCTTCGTGGCCGCCGAGGCCGCGCGCCTGGTGGCCGCCGACGGCCGCGCGTCCGGCGACGTCGTGGCCGTCGCGGTGGCCCAGGAGGAGACCACCTTCGCCGGCTCGCGGACAAGCGCGTTCTCGCTCGAACCTGACCTGGCGATCGTCGTCGACGTGACCCACGCCACCGATCAACCCGGGGTCGAGCTGGGGCCGATGACCAAGCACACGCTCGGCTCGGGCCCAGTGATCGCACGGGGCACGACCCTCCATCCGCTGATATTCGAGCGGCTGTACGAGGCGGGCGAACAGGAGAGCATCCCGTTCACGGTCGAGTCGCTCGGGCGTGGGACGGGAACCGACGCTGACGCCATCCACCTCAGTCGCAGCGGGATCCCCACCGGCCTCGTGTCGGTGCCCTGCCGATACATGCACTCCCCGGTCGAGATGGTCTCGCTTGAGGACATCGCCGCCTCCGCCAGGCTGATCGCCGCCTTCGCCAAGCGGCTCGAGCCGGACATATCGTTCGCGCGCTGAGCCGGCGTTGCTGCTGCTGTTCGACATCGATGGGACGCTCCTGTCCGGCGCCACCGAGTCCCATCGCGACGCCCTCCAGGCAGCCCTGCGCACCGTCCACGGCGTCCAGGCCAGAGCCCTGCGCACCATGCTGGCGCCCGCTGGCCGGACCGACGGCGAGATCGCCCGGGCGCTGCTGTTGGGCGCCGGGGTCTCGGCTCGTAGGATCGACGAGCGCGCCGAGGACGTGCGCGAGGAGTGCTGCCGGATCTATGTCGAGCTGGCCACCGACGACCTCTCCGCGACCGTGCTGCCCGGCGTCAGGGACCTGCTCTCGGAATTGAGCGAGCGCGACGACGCGCAGCTCGCGCTGCTGACCGGCAACTATGAGAGCGTCGCACGCGTCAAGCTCGCCCGCGCCGGCATCGCCGGATTCTTCCCCGCCGGCCAGGGCGCCTTTGGCTCGGACTCCGAGGACCGCACCGCGCTCGTGCCGGTCGCCCGCCGCCGAGCCGGCACGCTTGGGGCGCCCCATCCACGGGAGCAGACCGTGGTCATCGGCGACACGCCGCGGGACATCGCCTGTGCTCAGGCTGACAGCGTCCGCTGCGCGGCGGTGGCAACCGGCCCGTTCGCCGCCGAGCAGCTCCAGGCCGCCGACGCGACAGTGCCCGACGCGGGCCGGCTTCTACCGGTGCTCGAGGACTGGCTGGCCGCTGCGTAGCGTCGCTACGGCTTCGGCGTCGGGAACTGCGAGCGCATCATCATGTCCCACAGCCGGTCGGGCGTGAAGCGGCGCTGGTTGATCATGAGGTGTGCGCTGAGGGTGACCGGGTAGCGCGCCTTCGGCCGCTTGGCCTCCAGGGCATCGCCGATCGTCGCGGCCACCGCCTCGGGGCCGGCGCCGAGCTTGGCCATCGGTCCCTCGTAGGCCTCGGTCGTCAGCTTGCCGACGCGCTGGTTGAACTCGGCATAGGGGCCACCGCCGTCGGCCACCACAGTCGCCGTGGCTGCCTCGCCGAAGCGCGTCGTAATCAGCCCGGGTTCGATCAGGATCACCTCGACGCCGAATCCCCTCACCTCGAAGCGCAGCGCGTCGCTGATCGCCTCGACGGCGTACTTGGTCGCGTGGTAGAGACCACCGCCGGGAAAGGTGAGCCTCCCACCCATCGAGCCGATGTTGACGATCCGGCCCCAGCTCTGCTCACGCATGCCGGGAAGGGCGAGCTGGCACATCCGCACCAGGCCGAAGACATTGGTCTCGAACTGTCGCCGCATCTGCTCGCCGGTGACTGTTTCGACCGCCCCCGACTGGCTGTAGCCGGCATTGTTGATGAGCACGCCCACGGCGCCCTCGGCGTCGCACACCGCGCTGACCGCGGCCTCCATCGAGGCCTCGTCGGTGACGTCGAGCGCGAGCGTCCGGCAGCCCTTCTCGGCTAGGTCGTCGATCGTCTCCGGCCGGCGCGCGGTCGCGTACACGGTCCACCCGCGCTGCACCAGCGCCTCGGCCGTGGCATGCCCGATGCCCGATGAGCACCCCGTGATGAGGACCGCCTTCGACGCCACGCCGCGCAGCCTACCGGCTGCGTGCAACCGCAGGGAGATCGCGGACAATCCGCGTCGCGCGCGTCGCGCCGGTAGCGTGAGGGCCATGATCTACCGGACGTTGGGACACAGCGGGTTGCGGGTCTCCGCACTCACATTGGGAACGATGGGCTTCGGCGGCCAGGGCCCGTTCAAGTCGGTGGGCACACTCACCGTCGACGACCTCTGCCGTCAGCTCGATCGCTGCTCCGAGGTCGGTGTCAACCTCATCGATACGGCCAACATGTACTCGCGCGGAGTGTCGGAGGAGATCGTCGGCGAGGCCCTCGAGGACCGGCGGGACGAGTTCATGGTCGCCACGAAGGTGCGTTTCCCGATGGGTGACAGGGCCAACGACGCGGGGCTCTCCCGCCACCACGTGATCGCCTCCTGCGAGGCGTCACTGCGGCGACTGCGCGCCGACCACATCGACCTGTTCCAGCTCCACGAGTGGGACGGCGAGACCCCGCCGGAGGAGTACCTGGACGCCTTGGACACGCTCGTCCGTGACGGCAAGGTGCGCTACGTCGGCGCCTCAAACTTCACCGCCTGGCAGTTGATGAAGACGCTGGCGGTATCCGACCGCCGTGGCTACCAGCGGTTCGTCTCCCAGCAGATCCATTACACCCCACAGGCGCGCGAGGCGGAGTTCGAGTTGCTGCCGGCCGCTCTGGACCAGGGCGTCGGGACGATGGTGTGGAGTCCGCTCGCCGGCGGACTGCTGAGCGGGAAGTATCGGCGCGACCGGGACGCTCCCGAAGGATCACGGCATCTCGGCGACTGGGACGAGCCGCCCGTCTACGACCGCGAGAAGTTCTACGAGATCGTCGAGGCGCTCATCGAGGTCGGCGAGGCGCATGGAGTCTCCGCGGCCCAGGTCACGTTGGCCTGGCTGCTGACCCGGCCGACGGTGGACACGCTGGTCATCGCCGCCCGCACCGAGGGGCAGCTCGCCGACAACCTGGCCGCGGCCGAGCTCACGCTCACCGAGGCCGAGATCGCGCGGATCGAGGCCGTGAGCCGGCCTGCTCTCCCCTACCCGCTGTGGCACCAAGCCGCCAACGCCGCCGACCGACTCTCGGAGGCCGACCGCGCGGTGCTCGCTCCCTGGCTTGGCTAGCCGCGGACGAGCTTCTTGTACGTGATCCGGTGGGGCCGGTCCGCCTCGGCCCCCAGCTGCTCGTGGCGGTACGCCTCGTAGGCCTCGAAGTTGCCCTCGAACCAGCGAACCTGCGAGTCTCCCTCGAAGGCGAGCACATGGGTGGCGATGCGATCGAGGAACCAGCGATCGTGGGAGACGACCACAGCGCAGCCAGCGAACGCGAGCAGCGCCTCCTCGAGCGCGCGCAGGGTGTCGACGTCGAGGTCGTTCGTCGGCTCGTCGAGCAGCAGCAGGTTGCCGCCGGAGCGCAGCAGCTTGGCCAGGTGCAGCCGGTTGCGCTCGCCGCCCGAGAGCTTGCCGACCTTCTTCTGCTGGTCGGTACCCTTGAAGTTGAAGCCGGCCACGTAGGCGCGGCTGTTGATCGTCCGCTCGCCGAGGGTGATCTGGTCGACGCCGCCGGAGACCTCCTCCCACACCGTCTTGTCGGGATCGAGCGACTCGCGCGACTGGTCGACGTAGGCCAGTTCGACCGTCTCACCGAGCCGCAATGTTCCGGCGTCCGTCTGCTCGCTTCCGATGATCATCCGCATCAGCGTCGTCTTGCCGGCGCCGTTGGGCCCGATCACGCCGACGATCCCCCCGGGTGGCAGGCGGAATGAGAGATCGTCGATCAGGACCCGATCGCCGTACGCCTTGCGCAGTCCCTCAGCCTCGAGCACCACGTCGCCGAGCCGCGGGCCAGCCGGGATGTGGATCTGCACCTGGTCGAGCTTGACGTTGCGGTCCTGCGCGAGCAGCGCCTCGTAGGCGTTCAGCCGCGCCTTGGGCTTGTTGCGCCGGGCGCTGGCGTTCATCCGCACCCATTCGAGCTCCTGCTCGATCGTGCGCTTGCGCGCGCTCTCCTGGCGGGCCTCGGCTTCGAGCCGGGTCCGCTTCTGCTCGAGCCAGCCCGAGTAGTTGCCCTGGTAGGGGATGCCACGGCCGCGATCGAGCTCGAGGATCCATCCAGCCACGTTGTCGAGGAAGTAGCGGTCGTGAGTGACCGCCACCACGGTGCCCTGATAGTCGTGGAGGTGGCGCTCCAGCCACGCCACCGATTCGGCATCGAGATGGTTGGTCGGCTCGTCGAGCAGCAGCAGGTCGGGCTGGCGCAGCAGCAGCCGGCAGAGGGCCACCCGGCGGCGCTCACCACCGGAGAGCGCCCGGACGTCAGCGTCCGGAGGCGGGCAGCGCAGCGCGTCCATGGCGATCTCGAGCGTGGTGTCGAGATTCCACGCATCGATCGCGTCGATTCGCTCCTGGACGCGAGCGAACTCGTCCGCCGTCTCCTCGGAGTAGTTCATTGAAAGCTCGTTGAACCGGTCGAGCAGTGCCCGCGCCTCGGCCACGCCCTCCTCGACATTGCCGCGCACGTCCTTGCTCGGATCGAGGTCGGGCTCCTGCTCGAGCAGCCCGACGCTGGCGTTCTGGGCCAGCTGGGCCTCCCCGTCGAACTCGGTGTCGCGCCCGGCCATGATCCGCAGGAGTGTCGACTTCCCCGCGCCGTTGTAGCCGAGCACGCCGATCTTGGCGCCGGGCAGGAAGGACAGCGAGATGTCGCTGAGCACGGCCTTGTCGGGCGGATACCGGCGCGAGAGCTTATAGGTGGTGAAGATGTATTGCGCGGACATCGCTGCTCAGGATAGGCACCCCCGGCGGTCGCCGTCTTCCGCGCCCGGCCGCCTTCGCCGGCGGCTGCGCGCGCGCCACGCGCTTGAGCTTGACAGGATCCCGGTGTGCGGGTGCTGTCCGCTCTGTGTGCGCTCGTCGCGGTCGTGTGCATGTCGATCGCCATCGCCGGCATGGTCACCGGCCGTCCCGGCCCCCGAGCCGGTGTCGCACTCCGGGCCGCCGCGGTGGCGTTCTTCGCGCTCACCGTTCTGCTGAACGTCCTCGCGCATTGAATCGGAGCGTGGCGGGTATGCTTGTGGACTCAAGCAACGATTGCACTCTTCTTTCTCCCGGGAGGTAGCCATGAGCCGCGCGATCTACACAGCAGAGGCAACGGTGACGGGCGGCCGCATTGAAGGCCACGGGCGAACCCCGGGTGGCGAGCTCGACGTTCATCTGCGGCTGCCGACCGAGATGGGCGGAGATGGCCAGGGCACCAACCCCGAGCAGCTGTTCGCGGTCGGCTTCGCCGCCTGCTTTGAGGGAGCCCTCGGCGTCATCGCCCGGCGCGCGCGCGTGGAGGCCGGCGACGTGTCAATCGACAGCAAGGTGAGCCTGCACCCCACGAAGGAGCGGGGCTTCACGCTGTCGGTCCGGCTCGACGTCTCGCTTCCTCAGGTGACCGACCCCGAGCAGGCGATGAGGATCGTCGCCGCGGCTCACCGGGTGTGCCCGTACTCGAACGCGACACGCGGCAACATCGACGTCGAGCTGACCGCCAACGGACAGCCGGTCGGTGACCAGCCCGCGGCGGCCCGCGCCGGTCGCTAGCTCGTCGGGCGGGTTCTAGCTCTCCGGCTGCCACCCGCTGATCACCCACTTCGCTGCGGCCGGCTCGGCGACGGTCACCACGGTCACGTGCCACGCCGGCCGCAGGCCCTGATAGGCGTCTGTGGCCGTGGCGACTGTCTGCTCCTCGGTGACGAGCACCCACCGCGTGTGGCTCCGCTGGAGCGGCGCGACCGCCTCCACCATCCCCCGGTTGGCGATCCCGCCGCGCTGCAGCTCGTAATCGCCTGCGGTCTGGGCGGCGGCGAGCTGCATGGCCGAGCGCGCCTGACCGACGCTCCGGGCCGCTAGTTGCAGCATCTGGCCGGTGACGGTGTCAGCGTCCCAGTTGATGTACTCGAGGGCGAATCGCGTGATCGCGGCAGCTGGGCTCGATGCCCCGGCAGCCGTCTGCCGAGGCGCTCGCGAGGGGTACTCGTGAGTGCTCGCTGCCACCGCCAACGGGGTGGCCTGACGCGCCGGCCTGCGGCCCGGCACTGAGGCCCCGCAGCCGACCATCGCGACAGCGCAAAGTACCAGCGGACCGACTCGGCGCCAGGCTCGCGCCATGCTCAGAGCCCCACCGGATGACGGGCGACAAACCCGGCCGCGCTCCGGATCAGCGGGTGCCAGCCGATGCCGCTGCTCCCGTCCCCGGGCCCGGCGGCGTCGTGTGTGTCCCAGCGCAGCCCGGCCACGTACATGAATACGTGCTCGGAATTGGCGTAGAGCGTCACCCACCGGCCCGGGCCGGGCGCTCCGAGGGACTCGAGCGCCGAGGAGGCCGCCCCGAAAGTCACCGGCAGCAGACGGGCGCCGTAGAGGAGATGCTCGACGCTGCTCGAGCAGTCGTAGGCCGGCGCCACGGTGGAGAGCGGAAGTCCATGGGCGGCGCCATACACGTACGGCCGCCCGACGATCTGGTTCCCGGCGGCGATCATTTCCCTCACCGCCATCGGGGCCGATCGCGGAGCGGCGGCCTGGCCGTCGGGCAGCAGCTGCGCTGTCTGCGCCGCCGTGAGCGCCACACCGGATGGTGTCCCCGGCATGCACACGGCGAGATCCTGACCGGCGGCCGGTTCCGCCACGAGCCCGGCCTGGTCCACGAGCTGGCCGAGCAGGCTCGCCGCTCCGGTCGCGGGCGCTCTGGCGATGCGCACCGCTCCTGACCACAGCCCGCTCTCATACGGGATGCCGAGACTTGCGGCCAACTGCCACCACAGATCGATCACCCGGGGAAGACCGTCCACCGGGCCGCCGCCGAAGCCGAAGTCGCGCTTGTAGGCGATCGCCGAACGGTGGCCCCAGCTGATTCGCAGCGGAGTTAGATACGGGAGTCCCCCCATCGCCGCCGCCGTCTGCCAGGTGAGTCCGCCCAGCTCGGCGTAGCTGTCCGGATGCGCGAGCAGGTTGTCGCCGCGCGCGCCCGTGATGCCAGAGCTGGGATCGCCGGGGCCCCCATACTCGGTCGCGCCGACCCGCTGCCCAGTGCCGGGCGGCCCGAGCATCACCGCCGCCGCCCCGCCCGGACCCGAGCAGCCGTTGGTGCTGCGGGAGATCACGCCGGCGAGCAACGCCAGCAGGCCGGCGCCGAGGCCGACGACGCAGATCGTGCCCAACGCCGCGAGGATCGCAGTCGCCGCCACCCGGCCGGCGCCCCTGTGCTTCGCCATGGCGCCAGCCTACGTGCCTTGATACTCAACGAGACCAATTGACACTCATTTGTTACATGGCGGGCGCCAGGGTGGGCAAGGTCGCTAACGTTGATACGGATGGCGCGGATCCTTGATGTCGAACAGGCAATGCTGCTCTTGGAGCTCGAGGCGCCGTTCGATCACCGCAGCGTGCAGCTGGCGCGCCGCCGGATGGCCAAGCGCTGGCATCCCGACATCGCCCCTCCCGGCCGCCAGCACGAGCACCAACGCCACCTGCAGGCGATCAACGAGGCTGCCGACCAGCTCCAGCAGTTGGCCGAGACCTTGCGAGGCGGACGCGTCAGCCGCAACGCGGTCAAGGTCTCGGCGGCGGCGGCTCGACGCGCCCGTGAGGAGGCCGGGCGTCGAGCGTACGAGGACGAGCAGCGGCACCGCGCCGCCGCGGCCGACCGCGCCAAGCACGACCCGTTCGGCAGCCGCGTTCCCGACCACTCCGTCGTGCACCGGTATGCCCGCTGCGTCTCCTACCCCGAATGGGGTGTCGGCACGGTCAGCGGCATCTACTTCTCCGGTGACGGCGAAGACGTCCAGCAATGGGCGCGGGTGATGTTCGCGATCGGCGTGCGGACGATTCCGGCGGGATCGCTGCAGTTCGTGGATTTCTCCAAGCCCGACCCGGCGGCCGACCGCGTGCAGCGGTTCATGACCGCCGCTCAGCACGCGCTGGCCGAGGGCGACGCCGCCTTGTCCGCCCAGCGGCTCATCTACGCGCGCGACGCCGAGCCGGCCAACCCGGTCGTCCTGCGGCTGCTCACCGTCTCCTTCTGGCAGGCCGGGAACCTTCCCGCGGCCGCGCGCGCGGTCCGAGATTGGGCGCGGGTCGAGAGCGACCGCCCGACACCCGAGCGTTTCGCTTCACGCATCTACGAGGACATGGGCGCGCTCGACCTGGCCGCCGACGCCGCCATACGGGCGGCCGAGCGAGCGCCCGGCGACGCCTCAGCCTGGCAGCGCCTGGGGCGCTTGCGCCTGCGACTCGGCGATCGCCGGGCGGCCATCACCGCCCTGGAGCGGGCGCGGATCGTCGGACCGACGGTCGAGGGGCTGCTCGACCTCGCGCTGGCCTTTCACCTCGCGGGCGATGTCGGCGCCGAGGTCTCGGCCGCGCACGCCGCCACGGTGATCGATGCTGAATCACGTCATGCCTGGTCGACCTACGCCCACGCCCTGGCGCGCACCGACCGGCTCCAGGAGTGCATCGACGCCTGCGATCGCGCACTCGCTCTCGGCGAGGACCCCGAGGTCTCGCAGCTGATCGAGCGCGTCCGCGCGATGACCCCGCGCGAGCTCCCGCAGCGCAACGCCGCCTGACGCTTCTGACGATCTCCGGCCGCCGAGGTCTTCGGAGAGATCCGGTGGCGGAGGTATTGCGACTGATCCGACAGCCGGAGGCCTACGACGGATCCGGCAGCGTGGACGCGAGGCTCTCGACCCGCTCCATCACGCCGAGCAGCTCGCCGACCCGGCAGACGAGCAGTCGCTCCTCGTCGATCTCCACCCAGGCGCCGGCCGAGGCGGGGAACACGACGTGGTCTCCGGGCTTGACCGGCATCCGCACGCCGACGTGGTCCCACCAGTCAAGGCCGGGTCCGACGGCCAGCACGATCCCGTGCTGCGGTGGCGGCTCATCGGAGCCGGGAGGCACGATCAATCCCGAGCGCCTGACCCGATCCGGGTCGAGCTCCTTAATGACGACGCGGTCAAACAGGGGTTTCAACTGATCTCGCACGGCGCCCATGATAGGCGGGCGGGCGCTGTCACCCCGCCCATCGCCCGACTCAGGTTCTGTACAACCACACCTCGGTCGTCCCGCCCACGCGGGCGTCTGCCGTACGGAGCCGGGCCGCACGGTTCCCCTCAGGACGCGTGCGTAGAACGTGCGCCGCCGCTACCCGGCACCGACCGGGCATCAGTCCGGTCGCCGTCGTACGGTTTCGGGCCGATGCGGTTGATCGTCGCGCGCTGCGAGGTGAGGTACTCGGGTCGGCTCAACGCCCTCCTGCCTGAGGCCCTGCGCCTGATCATGGTCAAGGCCGACGGGTCGGTCCTCGTTCACGCCGATTCCGGCGGCTATAAGCCACTGAACTGGATGACCCCGCCGACGGTGATCGAGGAGTCGGCCAAGCTGATGGTGGTGCGCAAGCGGGCCGGCTCGAGCGAGGACCGGCTTGAGATCAGCATCGTTGAGGTGCTTTCGGACGTCAGCCACGAGATGGGATCGCCGGACGGGGATGCAGCGCTGGCCAAGGATGGGGTCGAGGCCCATCTCCAGGAGCTGCTGGCCGACCAGCCGGCGTGGTGCGGCGAGGGGCTGCGGCTGGTCCGCCGCGAATGGCCGACCGACATCGGGCCCGTCGACCTGATGTGCCGGGACGCCGACGAGGGCTGGGTGGCGGTCGAGATCAAGCGCGTGGCGGGCATCGAGGCAGTCGAACAGCTGACTCGCTATCTCGAGCGGATCCGGTGCGATCCCGCGTTCGCCGACTGCCGGGGCGTGCTGGCCGCGCAGATGATCAAGCCACAGGCCCGGGTGCTGGCCGGCGCCCGCGGGATCGACTGCGTGGAGGTCGACCTGGCCGTCCTGCGCGACGAGCGTGAGCCGGAACTGAGACTCTTCGCTGCATGAGCGAAGAACCGGCAGTATTGACTGAGCGCACGGGCCGCGTGCTTGTGGTGACGATCAACCGCCCCGATCAGCGCAATGCCGTCAACGCCTCGGTCGCCGAGGGCATCTCCGCCGCCATGGATGAACTCGACGCCGACGGCGGGCTCTCGCTGGGCATCCTCACCGGCGCCGGCAAGGGCTTCTGCGCCGGCATGGATCTGAAGGCCTTCGTCGCCGGGGAGTCGCCCTACGCCGGCGACCGAGGCTTCGCGGGAATTACCCAGCGCTCCTCCGTCAAGCCGCTGATCGCCGCCGTCGAGGGCTTCGCCGTGGCAGGCGGACTCGAGGTTGCGCTGTCCTGCGATCTGATCGTGGCCGCGCGCGGGGCCCGCCTCGGCATCCCCGAGGTGAAGCGCTCGCTGGTGGCCGCGGCGGGCGGACTGCTGCGGCTGCCGCGCGTACTGCCCCGCAACATCGCCATGGAGCTGGCCCTCACCGGCAACCCGATCGACGCCGAGCGGGCCCACGCCCTCGGTCTCGTCAACCGCCTGGCCGAGCCCGGCGAGGCCCTCGCCACCGCCCTCGACCTCGCCGACGCGATCGCCGTCAACGGCCCCCTCGCGCTCGCGGCGACGAAGCGGATCCTCGTCGAGTCCGTCGACTGGCCCGACGGCGAGTTCTTCGCCCGGCAGGGCGAGATCACCGCTCCGGTGATGGGCTCCGAGGACGCCCGCGAGGGGGCGACCGCGTTTGCCGAGAAGCGCGCGCCGGTGTGGCGCGGGCGCTAGGGCGGCCGGTGTGGCGCGGGCGCTCCGAGCCGAGGCGGCTCACGCAGCTGGGGGAAACTGCATCCTCAGCGCAGCCGATCCCGTTCCGGGCGCAGTTTCGCCCGCTATGTGAGGGAAACCGCTACCGCGTCGTCTCGTCAGCGGTTCAGAGGAACGTTTTCTTCGCCGGCCGTCGCTCGAGTCCCGGCGCTCACGGCCCGCGAGCGCCCGCCCGACCCGGCGATAACGTCGCAGCGGACTGCCCTCAGCGGTTGCTTTGCGGTTTTGGCTCGCTGAGTGGCCGAAACCGCGGTGTCAGCTCGGAAGCGGAGTCGAGAACAACGTAATCGCCGGCGCGGGCCGAGCCCGCTCAGGACGGCTCGGGTCGAGACCGAGCCGAGTGGTGCCCCCGTGCGGCCGTCACTCCTCACCGCACACGGTCGCCACCACCGAGCGGGCGCCACCGCGGTCTCGGTGCTCGCAGAGGTAGATGCCCTGCCAGGTCCCGAGCGCAAGACGGCCCCGCGCAATCGGCAGCGTGAGCGAGGGACCGAGGAGCGAGGCCTTGATGTGCGCCGGCATGTCGTCGTCGCCCTCGAGCGTGTGCGTCCAGTACGGCGCGCCGTCGGGCACGGCCCGGTTGAACCACGTCTCGAAGTCCCTGCGTACGTCGGGCGAGGCGTTCTCGTTGAGCGCCAGCGAGGCCGAGGTGTGTCGGATCAGCAGGTGCAGCAGACCCAGGTTCAGCGCCCGCAGCTCGGGCAGCGCCCGGAGCACCTCGCCGGTGACGAGGTGAAAGCCGCGAGGACGCGGTTCGAGCCGGATCTCTCGCTGGGCCCACACGGCCTTCAGGCCTCCGGCAGTCGCGCCACACGCATGTCGACGCGATCGCCGCGGAACGGGATGCCCTCCCGTTCGAGCAGCATCCGCTGGCGCTCGCCCTTGGCCAGCGAGCCGTCGGCGCGGACAATCCGGTGCCAAGGAACTCGCGGATCCTCGCAGCCGTGAAGCGCCGCTCCCGCGGCCCGGGGAGCGCCCGGGGACACGTCGCCGTAAGTGCGGACGAATCCGGCGGGGGTGGCCCGCACCCGCGCCAGGATCTCCCGTTCACGCTCAGACGCCACGACGGCAGAGGATAGGGACCCATCGGCCAGCCGCTCCCCGGACGCGCCGGCCCTTCGTGACCCGGACGCGCCGGCCCTTCGTGACCCGGATGACGCCGCCCTGATATCGTGGCGCACGCCTAATTCCCTGCAATGGAAGGGAAGCGGGGGACCCAGATTCCTTGGGGCGAATCGCCGCCTGGTGGCGTGCGTAGCGCTCGGTGAAGCGCGAGCCCGACAGCTAACCCCGTCGGCACACTGCATGATTTCTTGCCGCCGCCCGTCATCGTTCAGGAGCCTGCTCGCCGCCATGGCGGTGGTCGGTGCCATGACCGCGGCCGTGACGCTCAACCTCGGCCGCGCCACCGGCGCGAGCATCGGCCAGCTCAACTCGCAGCTCGGCGCGCAGCAGGCCCGCCAGCAGAGCCTCTCGGCCAGCCTCGGACGGCTCTCCAGCCTGATCGCCTCGCTCAGCTCGCAAGTCGCGCTCGTCCAGTCACGCGAGGCGGCGGTGCGGACGGAGCTCGGTCGTGACCGCGCCCGTCTCGCCACCACCCAGGCCGCGCTCACCCGCGAGCGCCACCGGCTCGCCGTGCTGAGGGCGCGGCTGGCGCGAGCACGGATGCTGCTCTCGCGCCAGCTCCTGAGCAGCTACGAGAACGCCGCGCCCGATCTCGTCGGCGTCGTGCTCAGCGCCCACGGCTTCACCGACCTTCTGGAGCAGATCGACTTCTTGCATCGGGCTGAATCCGCCCAGCAGTTCATCATCGCGCTGACCAAGAGCGCCAGGGCCCGCGCCGCGGCCGCCGCCCACCGCCTCGCCACGCTCGAACGGATCGAGGGGCAGGCCACCGAGGCGGCCGCCCTGCAGGCCCGGGCGCTCGCGGGCATGAACGCTCTGCTGGGCGCCAAACAGGCCGCTCTCGCGGGTGCCCGCGCAGCCCAGCAGGCGGCGCTGGCGGCAACCCAGGCACGCAGCCGCGCGCTCAGCAGCCAGATCGCGCAGATCCGCGCCCAGCAGGCGGCGGCAGCGCGGGCTGCCCAGGCGGCGGCCGCTCGCGCCGCCGCACAGGCCGCATCGGCTTGGAGTTCGGCTTCGAGTTCGTCGGGTTCGGCGAGCTCCTCGTTCTCCTCCGGACCCGCGCTCGGACCGTCGGGCGGATGGGCCATCCCGTACGCAATCGTGCTCTGCGAGTCAGGCGGCCAGAACCTGCCGCCGAACAGTGCGGGGGCCTCGGGCTACTACCAGATCATGCCCGCCACCTGGCGCGGAGAGGGCGGCCCGGGACCGGCCGCGTACCTGGCCAGCAAGGCCGAGCAGGACGCGGTCGCGGCGCGGCTATGGAACGGTGGCGCCGGCGCGTCGAACTGGGTCTGCGCCGGAATCGTCGGGATCCACTAGGCGCGCCGTCGGGATCCATTGGACGCGCCGCCCCGCGCGCGGGCGGCAGGACGCAGCGAGCGCCCTAGGTGCTGCGCGTCCGCCAGTCCGGCGTGGCGATCGGCCGCCCGCGGCGGGCGACGCTCAGCTCGTCGAAGTGGACCAGCGCCTGGCCCGAGCCGAAGGCGACGCAGGTCAGCGGCGAATCGGCGCGGAACACGGGCATACCGGTCTCGGCCGCGACGAGCTCTGGGAAGCCGCGGATCAGGGTGCCCCCTCCGGCCAGGAGGATCCCGTCCCGGGCGATGTCGCTGGCCAGCTCAGGCGGTGTCTCCTCGAGCGTGTCGCGGATCGCCTGCAGGATCTCGCGGACCGGGAGGCTGATCGCGGCGCGGACCTCCTCGCTACGCAGCGCAATGGCGGTCGGCAGCCCGGTGATCAGGTGGCGACCCCGGACCTCGATCGTCTCTTCGGGCGAGAGCGGGGTCACCGATCCGATGTCGATCTTGATCCGCTCGGCGGTGCGGGAGCCGACGGCCAGCTTGTACGCGGTGCGCAGATAGTGCGTGATCGCCTCGTCCATCTCGTAGCCACCGACCCGTGCCGAGCGGGAGACGACAATGCCCCCAAGGGAGATGACCGCCATCTCGCTGGTCCCACCGCCGACGTCGACAACGAGCCGCCCGACGGGCTCCTCGATGGCCAGGCCCGCCCCGATGGCCGCGGCGATCGGCTCCTCGATCAGGTGCACGCGGCGCGCGCCGGCGGCCAGCGAGGCCTCCTCGACCGCGCGCTTCTCGACCTCGGTCACTCCGGAGGGGGCACAGACGATCAGGCGCGGATGGGCGATGCGCCGGTTGAGCACCTTGCGGATGAAGTAGCGGAGCATCTCCTCGGTGACCTCGAAGTCGGCGATCACGCCGTGGCGCAGCGGGCGCGTGGCGGAGATCGTCGCCGGCGTGCGGCCGATCATCCGCTCGGCGTCGGAGCCGACGGCGTGGACCTCGCCGGTGTCGACGTCGGAGGCGACCACTGACGGCTCGGAGACGACGATGCCCTGACCGGAGACGTAGACCAGCGTGTTGGCGGTGCCGAGATCGATGGCGATGTCGTGCACCCCGAGGTTGGGCGCCAAGTGCAAGCGGGATGTGTCGCGGCGCGAGCCGTCTCGGCGAAAACCCATCGCCGTTAGGGTGCCAGACCGGCGCGGAGCAAGGCGTCAGCTACCGGCATGCCCTACCGCTCACCCGGCAGCTTGCGCGGGTACTGCGAGACGGTCTCTGAGATGTTCAGGGCGGTGGAGACGATCCGGTTCTGCTCGATCGAGTGGGCGATCGGATAGCCCTCGCCGGAGGCGGCGCGCTCCGGGCGACCGATGTACCCGAAGTGCAGGTGCTCGGGGAGAATCTGCAGCAGGCGCGGCGACATGTGGGCACGGGCCCCCATGTTCCGCGGCTCCTCCTGGACCCACACGACCTCTTGGAGCGAGGGATAGCTCTGGACCAGCTTGAGGATCTCCGACTGCGGGAACGGATAGAGCAGCTCGACGCGGCCGATGGCGATCTGCGAGTTCTCCTCGTGCGAGGAGTGGCCGATCAGGTCGTAGTAGATCTTGCCGCTGCACAGGATCAGCCGCGTGACGCGCTCGGGATCGACCGTCGCGTCCGGTAGCACCGGGCGGAAACGGCCCTCGGCCATCTCTTCGATCCGGCTCGTGGCCTGAGGTAGGCGGAGCAGGCTCTTGGGCGTCATCACCACGAGCGGGCGCTGCTTGGCGATCCGCGCCTGCCGGCGGAGGAGATGGAAGTATTGGGCCGGCGTCGTCGGGTTGGCCACCCGGATGCTGCCCTCGGCGGCGAGCTGCAGGAAGCGCTCGAGCCGGGCAGATGAGTGCTCGGGACCCGATCCCTCGTACCCGTGGGGCAGAAGCATGGTCAGCCGCGAGGTCTGGCCCCACTTGGCCAGGCCCGAGATGATGAACTGATCGATGATCACCTGGGCGCCGTTGACGAAGTCGCCGAACTGCGCCTCCCACAGCACGAGCGTCTCCGGCCCCTCCTGCGAGTATCCGTACTCGAACCCGAGGCAGGCCATTTCCGATAGCGGCGAGTTGTGGAGCTCCATCGGCGCCAGGGCGCCGGGGAGATGCTGCATCGCGCAGTGCTCGTGCCCGTTCTTGGGATCGTGCAGCACCAGGTGGCGCTGGCTGAACGTCCCCCGCTCGGCATCCTGCCCGGTGAGGCGGATCGGGATGCCCTCGGTGAGAAGTGAGGCGAAGGCCAGCGCCTCGGCGTGGGCCCACATGATCCCGCCCTGCTCGCCCATCGCCTCGCGCCGTTGCTCGAGCTGGCGCAGCAGCTTGGGATGGATCGCGAAGCCGTCGGGCACCGACAGGAGCTCCTCGTTGAGAACCTGCAGGCGCTCGGCGGACACAGCCGTGTTGACCTCGGGCGACGGCGTGCGGTCGAGCTGGTACTCGCCGGTGGCGTGCTCGACCTCCCGGGCGTGGGCGATCCGCGCCTTGAGGGTCTGGTGCCGCTCGCTCAGCGCCGTCCAGACCTGGTCGGTCATCTCGCCGGACTCCCGCTCGTTGACCACGCCCTGCTCGATCAGACTGCGGGCGAACAGCTCGCGGACCGGCGGGTGCTTCTTGATCACCTGGTACATCTCAGGCTGGGTGTAGGCCGGCTCGTCCGCCTCGTTGTGACCGAAGCGCCGGTAGCCGATCAGGTCGATCAGCACGTCGTGGCCGAACTCCTGGCGGAAGGCGAAGGCCAGGCGGACGGCTGAGATGCACGCGGCCACGTCGTCGGCGTTGACGTGGATGATCGGCACGTCGTAGCCCTTGGCAAGGTCGGAGGCGTACGTGGTCGAGCGGGCGTCGTCAGGATCGGTGGTGAAGCCGACCTGGTTGTTCTGGATCAGGTGGACGGTGCCGCCCACCGTGTAGCCGTCGAGGGCCTGGAGGTTGAACGTCTCGGCGACCACGCCCTGGCCGGGGAACGCGGCGTCGCCGTGAAGGATGATCGGCACCGCGGCGTCGGTGTCGCGGTGCGCGTGCGGTCCCTGGCGCGTGGTCTGCGCTGCCCGCGTCGCGCCGGCCGCGACGGGGGCCACGAACTCCAGGTGCGAGGGATTGGACTCGAGCCTGACGATGATCGACTCGCCGCCCGGGAGCTGGTAGGAGCCCTGCGCGCCGTGGTGGTACTTCACGTCGCCGGTCCCGCCCTGCGGGATCGTGCTGATCGGCTCGAGCGTTGAGGTCCCTTCAAACTCAGCGAAGATCGTGTCGTAGGGGCGCCCGAGGTTGTGCGCGAGCACGTTGAGCCGGCCGCGGTGGGCCATACCGATCACAACCTCGCGAGCGGCGCGCGCGGCCGAGAGCTGGATCAGCTCGTCGATCATGGGCACCGTCATGTCGAGGCCCTCGATCGAGAACTGCTTCTGCCCGAGGTAGGCCTTGTGCATGAAGCGCTCGAGCGCGTCGACCTCGGTCAGCCGCTTGAGCAGCGACTTCTGCTCGTCGTGGGTGAGCGGGCGACGGAATGTGCCGGACTCGATCGCCTCGCGCAGCCACAGCCGCTGGCGGTGGGAGGCGATGTGCTCGATCTCGTAGGCAATCGGGCCGCAGTAGGTCTCGCGCAGGTGCGGTAGCGCGTCGGCCAGCGTCGCGCCGGGGACGTACATGCGCAGGATCCGCGAGGGGATCCTGGCCATCAGCTCGGGGGTCAGGCCGAGCGGCTCGGGATCGAGCGCCGGGTCGCCCTCGGGTTCGTGGCCGAGGGGGTCGAGCTTGGCGGCGAGATGGCCATGGGTCCGGTGAGCCTTCAGCAGTGAGGAGGCGGCCTGCACGGCCCGCAGCAGCTCCTCGTCCGGCATCGAGGTGGCCGGAGCGCTCGGCTCGATGGTGGCGCCCGCGGCGGCCGCGGCGGCAGGAGCCGCCGGCGGGGCCAGCTCGGGCAGCTCGACGCCGAGGTCGGCGAAGACCTGCTCGTAGAAGCCCTCCTCACCCTGCAACGCGGCCTCGAGCCGCTGCAGGAAGCGGCCGGACTCGGCGCCCTGGATGATCCGGTGGTCGTACGTCGAGGTCATGGTCATGACCTTCTCGGCCCCGATCATCGCCCCGACTTTGCCCAGGCCGACCGGGTATGCGATCGAACCGGTGGCGACGATCGTGCCCTGGCCGGCCATCAGCCGGGGCACCGAGGCCACGGTGCCGATGCCGCCCGGATTCGTGAGCGAGATGTTGGCGCCCACGAGGTCGTCGGCGCCGAGGCTGTTGGTGCGGGCCTTCTCGACCAGCGCGTTGTAGGCATCGAGGAACCCGGCGAAGCTCAGCCGGCCGGCGTCGCGGATGACCGGCACCATCAGCGTGCGGCTGCCGTCCTTCTTCTCGACGTCGACGGCCAGGCCGAGGTTGACCCCGCCGTCGTCGACGCGGTGCGGCGTGCCGTCGATCTCGGCGAAGTGATGCGCCATGACCGGCATCTCCTCGGTGGCCACGCGCGCGACCGCGTAGGCGATCAGGTGGGTGAAGGAGACCCGCTGCCCGGCGTTTTTGAGCTGCTTGCGGCGCTGATCGAGCGTGCTGACGGTGAGCGTGCGGAATGAGGTCGCGGTGGGGATCGAGCGGCTCTCGTCCATGTAGCGTGCCAGCGCTGCCGCGCCACCGCGCAGCGGCTTCGCGCCTGCCGCCTTCTCCGGGGCCGCGGCGGCAGCGCCGCCGTTGCCGGCAGCGGCAGCAAGGACGTCGGCCTTGATGATCCGGCCGCGCCGAGCGCTGCCCTGGACGCTCGAGAGGTCGACCCCCTCGGCAGCGGCGATGCGCTGGGCGACGGGAGAGGCGGCCACGCCATTGCCCGCGACCGGAGCCGGGGCAACGGAGGCACTCGGTGTGGCGGCGGGGGGCTGCGCGGCAGCGCCGCTCGCAGTGCCGGCGCTCATCCGAGCGATGACCTGTCCGACCGTGACGGTGGCGCCCTCCTGGGCGAGGATCTCGGTGATCGTCCCGTTGGCCGGCGCGGGAAGCTCCATGTCGACCTTGTCGGTCGAGATCTCGACGACGGTGTCGCCGTCCTTGACCGTGTCGCCGACCTTGACCGACCACTCAAGGATCGTGCCCTCGGTCACCGATTCACCACCGGTGGGTGTGACGATGTCGATTGTCTCACCGGCCGCCTCGCTGCCCGCGGCGTTGTTCTCCGCCTCGGCGGCGGGAGCGGCCACTGCCGGGCCGGTGCCGGCGGCGGGAGCGGCCTCCGCGGCGCTGTCGCCACGCCCGGTGGCCGAGACCTCGGTGGGGGCTGATCCCCCGGTACCGTTGCCATGGCCGGCCTCGCCGGCGGCGATCTCGGCCAGCAGCGCGCCCACCTCGACGGTGTCGCCCTCAGCGGCGTGAATGCGAACGATCGTGCCCGCCACCGGGGAGGGGACCTCGGCGTCGACCTTGTCAGTCGAGATCTCGACGATCGTCTCGTCGACGGCGACGGACTCGCCCTCCTGCTTGTGCCACTCGAGCACCGTTCCTTCGGCGACCGAATCGCCCATCGCAGGCATCACTACCTGCACGGTGCCGGTATCCACTGCCATCCCGATCAACTGTAGCCGAGCGGTACGGAGGGTCGCGAGTCCCCGCCGCGCCTCCGCTCTGCGATCAGGAAGCCGACCGATCCGCAGAACGGACCAAGGCCCCCGAGCACCGCCACCGTGACCGCGAGCCAGAACGGAATGATCCGCAAACGCGCCGCGATGATGCACAGCACGGACATGACGATCCACATCACGCCGTGGGTGAGACCGAGGATGAACGTCTCCGGCTCTGGGTTGTTCAGGCCAAAGGCGCAGACCAGCAGCGCCAGGTAGACGATCGAGTGGGTGAAGGAGGCGAACTCCAGCCGGCGGAAGGTGAGCACGCGGGCCATTGCTATCGCCCCTCGTCGAGCAGGACAGCCATCCGCCGCAGCGTTTCGTCGGCCTCGGCCGGCCACCGGGCGACATCGGCCGGCCACCAGGCGAAGTCATCGTGCTCGTGATCGGGGATGACGGTGGCGCCCTCGGCCAGCCAGGCCTGGCCGACCAGCAGGACGATCTGGCTAGGGAGGCACACCAGGGCCTCGACTTGCAGGCGCTTTGGCTCGACCGACCACTCCTCGAGCAGCTCGCGGCTCAGGGTGTGAGCCGGGTTCTCGTCGACCTCGACCGAGCCGCCCGCTCCGAGAGCCCAGCGGCTGGCCCAGGACGCCAGCCACGCGGCCCGCCGCCCGGCCAGCCAGCGGCCGTCGGCAGCGCGCACCACGCAGAGCACGGACAGGCTCTGCGCGGCGTCCTCGGTGCTGAGGCGAAGCGCCCAGCGGGCTCGTTGCAGCTCCAGCTTCAGCCGCCCGTCGAGGACCTCGTAGGTGGCCAGACGCCCGGCGAGCCCATCGTGGCTCGGCGATCCGCGCTCGCGGAGTTCCTCCAGCGCGGCATCGGCGGCCTCCACGGCTTCCGGTGGTGGCGTGAACACATCATCGCGCCAGGACACCTCGAGCTCGGCCGGATCCCACGGGCCTCGTGCCAGCAATCCCGGTGCGTTCGCCACGGCTACAAGGTACCGGGGTAGGCTGGCGGTCCGTGAGACGGCTCAAGCACTGGGGCTGGGGCTTTGAGGACGAGCAGCCCTCGGTGCAGGAGCTGCGGTCCTCGGCCGAGTTCCTCGTCTCACACCTCGGTTTCGGAAGCGTCGAGGTGGAGCTTCCCGCTGAGTTGCCTGAACTTCCGCCCCCGCGGCTGACCCCACCGTCGTCCCTGCGGGCGATCTGCGCGCAGGATGGATACGAGCGCGCACTGCACAGCATGGGCCGTTCCTACAGCGACATCGTCCGCGCCTTCCGGGGACAGTTTCCCCACCCGCCTGACGTCGTCGCCCATCCGCGCGACGAGCCCGAGACCGGTGCTGTGCTCGACTGGGCGGTCTCCTCCGGAGCCGCCGTCGTGCCCTTCGGCGGCGGGACGAGCGTGGTCGGCGGCCTCGAGGTCCGCGACGCCGACGGCTACGCCGGGGTGGTGGCGATCGATCTCAAGGCGCTCGACCGCGTGCTCGAGGTCGACCCCGTGTCCCGAGCGGCGCGGATTCAGGCCGGCGCCACCGGCCCGCGGCTGGAGGAGCAGCTCGGCGAGTACGGACTGACCCTGCGCCACTTCCCGCAGTCGTTTCAGTTCTCCACACTCGGCGGTTGGATCGCCACCCGGGCCGGGGGACACTTCGCGACGCTCTACACCCACGTCGACGACCTGGTCGAGTCGGTGCGGGCCCTCACCCCGGCCGGCCCGTGGGAGTCACGGCGGCTCCCGGGTTCAGGCGCCGGTGTCTCGCCCGATCGCATGCTGATCGGCTCCGAGGGGACGCTGGGGATCATCACTGAGGCCTGGGTGCGCGTCCGTCCGCGACCCACATTCCGCGCCTCGGCGCCGGTGCAGTTCCCCGACTTCGCCACCGGCGCCGCCGCAGTCCGCGCGCTCGCGCAGTCGGGCCTGTACCCGACGAACTGCCGGTTGATCGATCCCGGCGAGGCGCGCGTCACCGGGGCCGGCGACGGCTCGTGCGCGCTGCTCGTTCTCGGCTTCGAGTCGGCCGAGCACGATGTGGAGCCGTGGATGGCGCTCGCACTCGAGCTGTGCGGCGATCACGGTGGCCGCTGGGAGCGCCGCGGATCAGACTCCGGCGGGGGCGCGGTGGGGAGCTGGCGCGAGGCCTTCCTGCGGGCGCCCTACCTGCGCGATACCTTCATCGCCATGGGGGTTGTGTCGGAGACCTTCGAGACGGCGGTGACCTGGGAGCGCTTCCCGGATTTCCATGCCACCGTGATGGAGAGCGTGCGCGACGCCGTCCACCGGGTCTACGGCACCGGGTCGGTGAGCTGCCGCTTCACGCACGTGTACCCCGACGGGCCCGCCCCGTACTACACCGTGCTCGCGCCGGCGCGGCGCGGCGCGGAGCTCGAGCAGTGGGCGCAGGTCAAGCGCGCGGCATCGGACGCCGTGATCACCTCCGGAGGCACAATCACCCACCACCACGCCGTGGGCCGCGACCACCGTCCCTGGTATGACCGGCAGCGGCCCGATCTCTTTGCACAGGCGCTGCGTGCGGCCAAGGCGGCGGTCGACCCGACCGCCGCGCTCAACCCCGGGGTGTTGATCGACCCGTAGACGCCGAGCCGGGCTCGTCCCCGAGCCGCTCAAGCACCGCCGCCGCGGTCGGCGCCACCTCGTGCGGGATCCGAGGGAGCAACTCGCGCCAGCCCGGCTGGGCGGCGATCGCCGCACGCACGTGCTCGACCGCGGCGTCGAGGTCACCCGACTGGGCGGCACCGAGGCCGGCCCAGAAGCGCAGCTCGTGGTTGCCGGGAGCGAGTTCGCTCGCGCGGCGAAACAACTCCGCGGCCTCCTCGTGACGGCCCTCCGCCGTGAGCTCGTCGCCACGATCGGCCAGCGCGTAGGCGCCGTGCAACTCGACCAGGCGTCGGAGCTCGCCGAGCGGCTGGGGATGGTCCTCGACCCGCAGGGACATCGACGCCTCCCACGCCTCGCCCGCCGCGGGAACGACGAGGATCGCCGCCGATTGGCGTCCGCGGATATCGCCACCCTCGGCCTCGGCCGCATCGAGCGCGGCGAGCAGGCGCGCGGCCAAAGCACCCGATCCGCCCTCATAGGCCCCGAGCATGGCCGGCCAGACGCGCGCGGAGGCCATGATGTTGGCCTGGCAGGAGACGCCCTCGCCGGTGATGTGCCCGGCGAACGGGACGCAGCTCTCACCGGTGTGCGCGGCGACGCGCCCACCGGAGTCGACCACGGCCACCTGACGGCTGGCGGCGTTCGGGTCCTCGGCGAGCAGCCGGGCCAGTGCGGCGGAGGCGTCGACGCCGGACTCCAGCAGCTCGAGCGCCCGCGGGCCGTAGGTCACCTCGACGTTGGACTGGGTGGCCACGGCGCCAACCCCGGCCCGAGCCCACGGCACGAGCGGGCCGACCGAGAACCAATGCGATGCAACGGCCACGCCGAACTCGCCGGCGGCCGCGTCTCGCGCGACGATCGAGTACGTACCCTGACGGACGCGACGGACGGTGTCGGCACGGCGGCTGATAGGCCGAGCATATACGCGCGGGCTCTGACAGCCTGACGCCCATGAGCACGATCGCCATCCTCGGGCCGGGCGGGGTGGGCGGGTTCCTGGCCGGGGCGCTGGCTCGTGCCGGCAAGGCCCCGACGGTGGTCGCGCGCGAGTCCACCGTCGAGGCGATCATCGCCGGCGGCCTGGAGGTGCGGAGCGTCCGGCTCGGAGACTTCACCGCCCACCCGGCGGCACTCGCGCGCCTCGAGCAGCCGGTCGAGGTCCTGATCGTGGCGACCAAGGCCACCGTGCTGCCAGCCGCGCTCGAGCGGGTCGTGGCGCCGCCGGCGCTCGTCGTCCCGCTGCTCAACGGCCTCGACCACATGGCCCTGCTGCGGCATCGGTTCGCTCCGGACACCGTCGCCGCGGGGACGATCCGGGTCGAAGCGGACCGGGTGGCGCCGGGACAAATCGTGCAGAGCAGTCCGTTCCTGCGGGTCGAGCTCGCCGCTGATGACCCCGCCCTGCACCCGGCCGTGGAGCGGCTGGCCGAGGTTCTGCGCAGCGCCGACATCCCGGTCGAGGTCGGTCCCAGCGAGGCCCAGGTGCTCTGGTCGAAGCTCGTGCGCCTCAGCGCGCTGGCCTGCACGACGAGCGCCAGCGACCGGCCGATCGGCTTCATCCGCAGCGACCCCACCTGGCGGGCGGTGCTCGAGGACTGCATCGCCGAGGCGAGCGCGGTCGCCAACGCCGACGGGGCGCACATCGATCCGGTCGCGCGACTGGCCGAGCTCGACGACGCCCACCCGGAGCTCGGGTCCTCGATGCAGCGCGACATCGCCGCAGGGGCCGAGCCCGAGCTCGACGCGATCGCCGGGGCCGTCCTGCGCGCCGGCCACCGGCACGGGATTCCGTGCCCGACGATGACTCGGCTGGCCGAGCAGATCGCGCAGCGCGCGGGAATCGCGCCGCCCGCGGTGTAGCGAACTAGAGCGGCGGCTTCAGCGGCGGCGAGGGTACGCCCCCGGGCACGAACACCGGCTCGGCGAACTCCTCGGAGGCGACCGCGTCGACGATCTCCTCCTCCTCTTCGACCTCGCCCTCATTGTGGTCGCCGTCGCAGAGGATGCGGAACGCGCCGGTGGCCCCACCGTCGGCCTGCAGCACGATCCCGGGGAGGATCTCCTCGCCCTCTTCGAGGCCGATGCGCTCGATGTCGAAGTGCGCCATCCCGATCCCCCAGGTGTGATGGCTGGGGTTCTCGCGGTCATGCGCGGCCACGCCTTGGGCCAAGCGCTCGAGCAACAGGGCGATCTTGCTGGTGTCCGCCATCTGCTTACAACGTTACCCCCATCATGGCCACCGACGCCAGCATGCTGGTCAGCTTCGCTCGATCAGCTCGATCCGGTAACCGTCGGGGTCACGCACGAAACACAGCCGTGAACCGCCCTCGCGGACCGAGTACGGCGGACGCTCGGGCTCGATTCCCTGCTCCCCCAGACGGGTCAGCGTCTGGTCGAGATCGGCGGTAGTGATGGCGATGTGCCCGTATCCGGTGCCGATGTCATAGGGCTGATCCCGGCCGATGTTGTAGGTCAGCTCCAAGCGCGGCTCGGGCCCGTCGTCGGGCAGGCCCATGAACACGTTGATGGCCTCCTCGCGGATCGGCAGGCGCCCCGCCTCCCGGAACCCGAGGGCCTCGTAGAACGCGACCGAGCGGTCGATGTTGGTGATGCGGTAACAGGTGTGAATGAGGCTCATAACGCTATGCAGCCTACCCCGATAGGCTGGGTTCATGATCATCGAACGCTCGATGAGCGAGCCGTGGCTCTCGAACACCTATCTGGTGGCCGATGAGCTCGGTTCCGACGCAGTGATGATCGACGCGGGCGGTCCGGTGCAGCCGCTGCTCGACGTCATCGACCGCATGCGCTACCGGCTCACCCACGTGCTACTCACCCATCACCACCACGATCACGTGGCGGAGCTCGACCAGATCAAGGCTCGCCATCCCGAGGCTCCCGTGCTGATCCACCCACTCGAGCGCGAGCTGGTCCCGGGCGCCACCGGGACGATGGAGCCCGGTGCCCCGCTGCATTCGGGCGCGCTGGAGATCGTGCCCCTGCACACGCCGGGGCACACCGCGGGAATGCTCTCACTGCTCATCGGCGGCACAGATGTGTTCACCGGCGATACCCTGTTCAAGGGCTCCGTCGGCGGCGTCCGCGCGCCCGGGCACACCACCTACGCCGACCTCAAGCATTCGATCATGGAGACCCTGCTGACGCTCCCGCCGGAGACCCGGATCCACCCCGGGCACACCGACCCGACCACGGTGGCACGGGAGCTCGAGCACAACAAGTTCGTGCGGATCTGGCGCGGTGCCGACCCCGAGGGCGATGCGCCCTGCATCGCGCTGGGCGACCCCGCCACCCTGATCCTGCTCGGCGACGATTACGACGGCGGTTACAAGGCATGGATCCGCTGGCCGGACGGCTCGGACGACATCGTTCCCGGATCGCGCGTGGAGACTGGCACCCCGGATAACGGTCAGTCGCCCAGGTAAGATCCGGGGGGCAGTGGCCAAAGACAAGATCCCCACCTCTCGCGTGGGGCGCACCGCCAGAATCGGGGGACTCGCCGCCGGTCAGGCGATCCGCCAGGCCGGCACGCACGCGGCCAACGTGGCCCGCACAAGAGAGGGACGGCAGGTGGCGCTCGAGCGCCGGCACATCGAGGCCGCGGAGCAGATCGTCGAGGCGCTCGGCACGATGAAGGGCGCCGCGATGAAGGTCGGGCAGGTGATGTCATTCCTCGACGTCGGCCTCGTCCCCGAGGAGTACCGCGACGAGTTTCAGCGCAAGCTGGCCGCGCTGCGGGATGCGGCGCCCACGGTCACCTTCAAGGACATGCGCAAGGTGATCGAGGAGGAGCTCGGTGAGCGCCTGAGCGACCTGTTCGACGACTTCGACGAGGAGCCCATTGCCGCCGCCTCGATCGGCCAGGTGTACCGCGCGCGGCGCATCGATGGCGGCGAGGTCGCGGTCAAGGTGCAGTACCCCGGCGTGGCCGCGGCGGTGCGAGCGGACATGCAGAACCTCGGCCTGATCCTGCGCCTGGCCAAGCGCATCGCCCCCGGGATGGATCCCAAGGCGATCGGCGACGAGATTCGCGAGCGGATCCACGAGGAACTCGACTACGAGCTCGAGGCCCAGAACCAGCGTACGCTGGCGCGAATCTTCCGCGGTCACCCGTTCATCCACGTGCCCGAGGTCCTCACCTCGCTCTCGCGCGAGCGGGTGATGGTGTCGGAGTTCGTCGAGGGGGTCGGCTTCGAGGACCTGAAGGGCTACCCGCAGGAGCAACGCGACCGGATCGGGGAGATCCTGTTCCGCTTCTACTTCGGCTGCCTCTACCGCCACCACCAGTTCTCGGGCGACCCCCATCCGGGCAATTCGATGCTGATGGCCGACGGGCGGCTGGCCTTCTTCGATTTCGGCCTGTTCAAGCGGATGCCGGCGGGAGCGGTGGAGCTGGAGATCGCCGTGGCCCGGGCGGTGATCGAGGGCGACACGGAGACGATCATGCGCCTCGGCGCGGAGACCGGCTTCTTTCCCGAGCCCGAGAAATTCGACCCCGACCGCGTGCTGGAGCACTTCCGGGCCGCGACCTCGTGGTACACGGTGGACGAGTACATCGAGCTCACACCCGAGTACGCGACGCAGGTGCTGATCGACATGAGCGATCCTCGCTCTGAGTACTTCGGCCAGCTGCGCCACGAGTCAGCCCCGCCCGACCACCTGTTCGGCCGCCGCATGGAGGTCCTGACGCTGGCGGTCATCTCGCAGCTGCGCGCGCGCGGCAACTTCCACCGTGTGGCCCGCGAGTGGTTCTACGGCGATGAGCCGGAAACCGAACTCGGCCACGCAGAGGCCGAGTTCTACGCCCGCGGGCACGTCGGCGCCTGAGTGCAAAGGTACTACACGCGCTGTATCTGCACCAGGCTGGTGGTCCCGGGCCGGCCGCTCGGCAACCCGGCGGTGATCCCCACGCGCGCGCCCCGTTTCACCCACCCGAGCTCGACGACGCGCCGGGCGGCGTCGGCGATCAGCGCCTCGGTGATCTCGTGCCGCCGCATCGACGCGGCCTGCACCCCCCACATGAAGCTGCAGCGCCGGACGGTCTCGCGTCCGGGCGAGAGGGCGAAGATCGGGACCTGCGGCCGGTGCGCGGAGAGCAACCGCGCCGAGCGCCCCGACAGCGTTGGCACCACGAGCGCGGCGAGGTGGAGATCCCGCGCCGCGGCACAGGCACTGTAGGCGACGGTGTAGGCGGGATCGCGGGCGTCGCGGCGCACCCGGTCCTCGTTCCAGTCGCGATACGGAAGCTGGCTCTCGGTCCGCTCGGCAACCGAGGCCATCATCGCCACCGCCTCCACCGGATAGGCGCCGATCGCCGTCTCCTGGGAAAGCATCACCGCATCGGTCCCGTCGAGGATCGCGTTGGCCACGTCGGCGACCTCGGCCCGGGTCGGGCGCGATGAGGCGACCATCGAATCGAGCATCTGCGTGGCTGTGATCGAGGGACGAGCCAGCCGCCCGGAGGTCTTGAGCAGGCGCTTCTGCGCCAGCGGCACCTCCTCGATCGGCAGCTCGATGCCGAGATCGCCGCGGGCGACCATCACGCAGTCGGCGGCGCGGATGATCTCCTCGGCGGCGTCGACGGCCTGGGGCTTCTCGATCTTGGCCACCAGCGGCAGCCGAGTGTGCCGGCGCACGCTGATGACATCCTCCGCGGTGCGCACGAACGACAGCGCCACCACATCGACGCCGATCGACTCGCCGAAGCGGAGCATGTCGAGATCCTCCTCCGGCACGGCGGCCAACCCACGCGTCGAGCCGGGGATGTTGAGGCCCTGGCGCGAGGCCACCGCGCCACCGACCTCGACGGCAGCCTCGATCTCTCCGTCGCCCGCGCGCACGGTCGTGACCCGCAGGCGGATCGCCCCGTCGGCGAGATAGATCACGTCCTGGGGGTCGACGGCCACGGCGAGCCCACTCCAGCTCACCGACAGTCGCTGCTCCGTCCCCAGAGCGTCGCTGCCGCAGCACAGCGTGAGATGGTCGCCGGGCTTCAGCTCGACGATCCCGTCCTCGACGGCACCGATCCGGATCTTCGGCCCCGGCAGATCCTGGAGGATGGCCACCTGCCGCCCCGCGCTGGCGGCCGCGGCGCGAACGCGCTCCGCGTTCTCGGCGTGGATCTCACGGTCGCCGTGGGAGAAGTTGAGCCGCGCCACGTCCATCCCGGCCTCGACCATCCGGGCGAGAATCTCCGGCTCACGCGAGGCGGGTCCGATCGTGGCGACGATCTTGGTGCGCCGCATGTGCCGCACGCTACCCGACGAAACTCCCTGAATCGATGACGAGCTGGTCATCGGCGCTCAGGCGCCCGCCCTGACGGAGGTCACAGATGAGATCCCAGTGAAGCGCGGAGGTGTTCTCGCCGCCGCTCTCAGGATACGAACGGCCGAGCGCGAGGTGGACGGTTCCCGCCATCTTCTCGTCGAGCAGGATCGAGCCGGTGGCGCGATCAATGCCGGTGTTCGTGCCGATCCCCAGCTCGCCAAGGAAGCGGGCGCCAGCATCGGTCGCCAGCGCCGCCTGGAGATACCCGTCGCCGTGCTCGGCTCTCGCGGCCACGACCTCACCGTCGCGGAAGCTCAGCTCGACGTCGCGGACCTCGACCCCGCGCGGACTGGAGGGGATCGTGAAGCGGATCGTGCCGTTCGCCGAGCGTTCGTGGGGCCCGGTGAATACCTCGCCGCTCGGCATGTTGCGCCGGCCGTCGGAGTTGATCCACACGCGCCCGCCGACGCGCAGACGGAGATCCGTGCCGTCGGCCTCGATACGGATCTCCTCAGCCCGCCGCAGGCGATCAACGAGCTGCTGCTGATGACGGCTCAGCGCCCGCCAGGCGGCGAGCGGTTCGGCGTGGTCGAGGAACAGGGCGCCCTGCATGAAGCGCTCGTACTCGGCGTCCCCCATGCCGGCCTGCTGGGCCAGCGCCGGCGTCGGCCACTGCGTGCCGCACCAGCGCCGGGCGAGACGCGCCTCCCGGAGCGGCGATCGTGCGCGCCCGGCCCGGGCGATCAGCGCCGGGTCGATTCCGGCCAGCGCGCGCGTGTTGGCGGGCGCGCTGATAGCCAGCAGCGCGTCGACCGTCTGCGCCTCAACCAGCTCGAGTGGCGCGAAGCCGTCGAGCTGCGCCAGGCTCGCGTGCGTGTAGAAGTCCGCGCCGATCTCCGGCGGGGACAGTCGAAGCAGTGGCCAGGCGCCCCGCGTCAGCACCGCCCGATGCAGCGCGGTCAGCAACGACACGGCGAGTGTGCTCGTCGACATCAGCACCTGCTGGCCCTCCCCGACCTCGAGGCACCAGTCGCAGAGCAAAGCAGCGAAGCGCTCGGGGTCGATCACGGTGCCGTCAGCTCGGGGAAGTTGGCCTCGACGTGCTCGCGGACCGCCTCGCGCACGAACTGCCGCTCGGCACCCGAGGCCATCCGGTATCGAGCCAGTAGCTCCTTCTGGCGGTCGGTCCTCACGCCGGCGATGGTCCAGGCGACGGCGAGGCGCTCAAACAGGAACTCGAGCGCCCGCTGCCACGCGTCCTCCCGATGGGCTCCGCCCTCGCTGACGCCGGTGTACTCGCGCCTGCTCGCCGTGCTGAGCGCTCCTCGGAGGGTCAGCACGTTGCCGTCGGCGTCGCGGTAATCGCTGGTCGGCGCCTCGAACTTCTCACGCTGCCGGTGGCGGCGCCCCACGCCTAGGAGGCGGGTGCCGACGCGGCGGCCTCGAGCTGAGCGGCCACGTCGCCGGTCACCGCGTTCGCGTGACCCGGCCACACCGAGGCCGGAGCCAGCGCCGCCAGCTTGCGAATCGAGGCACGGGCCTGCTCGGTGTCCTGGTTGAAGGCGGCGTGGGGAACGTGGGCGGCATTCTTCAAACCGGTCTGCGGATCCAGTGTGTAGAAGCAGTCGGAGGTGAGCGCCAGCCGGTCCGACTCCCGGAACAGCCCGATCAGCCCCGGGGCGTGGCCGGGCAGATGCACGACCCGGAAACCGGCGATCTCGTCTCCCTCCTCGACGGTGCCGGCGATCGAAACCGCGCCGCCGTCCCAAGTGGTCAGCAGCTTGGGGAAGATCGGGCGGGCGTACGGCTTGAGCTTGGAGAGATCCCAGTACGGCCGGAAGCTGCCGGCCGATTCGGCCGCTTCACGCTCAAGCGGGTGGCAGTACACCGGGGCCCGGAGCGCCGGCGCCGACCCGCGGTGGTCGCAGTCGGCGTGGCCGAGCACGATCCGCTTGAGGCCGCCCATCCGAGCGGTGATGGCGATCAACGCCCCGGCCATGTCCGAGATGCCGGCGTCGAACATGGTCAGCCCGCCCTCGTCCTCGATCAGGTAGACGTTCATCGTCCGCGGCCTGCCGCCGCGCACCACCCAGACGCCCGCCGCGATCGGCTCCGCCTCGGCGCCGCGCATCAACTCGTGGATCCTGGTGCGGACGTTGGCCAGCTTGGCGAGCCGCGTCTGGGCCTTGGAGCCGACAGGCGGAAGGAAGCCGAGCTGGCGCGCGGTGTCGGCGGTGTCGGTGTAGGCGTCGTTGCCGACAATCAGCTCGTCGACCACCGTGAGCACGTCGCAGCCCTCGATGGCCACGCGCGCGCCGTTGGGGGCGAAGCCCTGGAAGGTGCCGGGACCTGCGAAGGTGCCAGTGGCCTTCCAGCGCACCGCGGTGCGGGTGCCGTCGGTGATGAGATCGACGACCTCGAGATGGAAGTCGGGGAAGGCGGCGAACACGCCGGCGAAGTACTCACGGACACCGCCGGGCGCGACGAGCTCCTCGCCGCCGACGAAGCGGTCGACCGCCCCGGCCCGCCACAGGGCAACGGCCATGTCGAGATCGTGCGCCGAGAGGGCGTCGAAATACCGCTTGGCGATATCGGCGGTGGAGGCCATCGACCCCCGCAGTCTACGCGCCGCCAATATCGTGCGTGGCCATGACCAAGCAGCGAGAGCTCGGGCGCGGGGAACGGATCCTCCCCGGGCTGTGGAGGTTGCGGCTGCCGCTGCCCTGGCCCGGCGTACCGCACTGCAATGCATGGGCGATCGCGGCCGGCTCGGGAATCGTGCTCGTCGATACCGGCATGCACCAGCCGGGATCGATGGCCCAGCTCGAGCGGGCGCTCGCGCAGGTCAACCTCCGCGTCGAGCACGTGCGCCTGCTGGTCATCACCCACGCCCACTCCGACCACTGGGGCCAGGCCGCACCGATCATCGAGCGCGCCGGCTGCCCGATGTGGATGCACCCCAACCACGCCCACGCTATCCGCGCCCATGCCAATCCGCAACGGACGATCGAGCGGCGGATCGAGGTCGGCCGCCAGAGCGGCGTCCCCGAGGAGGCACTGCGCCGCTACGCCGACCGCGCCCGCGAGATGCCCTCGGGCGTCGCCGCTGTCGTGGCTCCCGACCGGGACCTCGTCCCTGGGGTTTCGATCGACACCGACCTTGGCCGGTGGGAGGTCTACGAGACTCCTGGTCACGCCCCCTCGCACGTGTGTCTGTTCCAGCGCGAGCGCCGCGTGCTGATCTCCGGCGACCACCTGCTCGGGCGGGTCTCGCTGTTCTACGACTACGGCTGGACGCCGGACCCGGCGGGCGAGTTCCTGCACTCGCTCGACGTGGCCGACGAGCTCGACGCCCGGCTCTGCCTCTCCGGCCACGGGCGACCGTTCGTCGATGTCCACGGTCACATCGAGGGCAACCGTGCGCTCGTCGGCGAGCGCCTGGCCGGGGTGCTGGCCGCGCTCGAGCACGGCCCCCAGACCGTGGTGGAGATCATCCCCCGCGTGTACGGCCAGCCGATGACCCAGGCGACGGCCTCCTGGTGGCTGTCGGAAACGCTCTCCTATCTGCGCCATCTGGAAACGCTCGGGCAGGCCGCGCGCGAGGCGAACCAGGCGACCGAGCTGTGGCGACTACAACGTTGACACGCTCTTGTCAACGTTGCTAATCTGGCGCCAGTGTGAGGATCGATGAGCTCATCGCCGGGAGTGACGGACCGGTGTTCTCGTTCGAGTTCTTCCCCCCCAAGACCGACGAGGGGGAGAAGAACCTGCGCGCGACGCTCGAGGCGCTGACCGCGCTCGACCCGGATTTCGTCTCGGTGACATACGGCGCCGGCGGCACCACGCGCGAGAAGACGGTCGAGCTGACCCATTGGATCAAGCAGAGCCTCGGCATCGAGGCGATGGCCCATCTCAGCTGCGTGGGCTCGACCCGCGAGGAGCTGCACTCGATCCTCGACGGGATGCGGCGGGCGGGGATCGAGAACGTGCTCGCGCTGCGAGGCGACCCGCCCCGGGGCGAGACCGAGTGGCGGCCCCACCCCGGCGGGCTGCACTACTCGACCGAGCTCGCGTCGCTGATCGCGGCGGACTATCCCTTCAGCGTCGGCGCGGCCTGCTTCCCCGAGGTGCACCCGGAGGCGGTCGACCTCGCCCACGACCTGCGGTTCCTCAAGGAGAAGGTCGACGCCGGCGCGTCGTTCCTCATCACCCAGCTGTTCTTCGACAACGAGCTGTATTTCCGTTTCGTCGATGAGGCCCGCGGCGTCGGAATCGACGTGCCGATCCTGCCCGGGATCATGCCGATCACCGACGTCGGCCAGATCAAGACGATCACCGGGATGTGCGGGGCGACGATCCCCGAGCGGCTGCTGGCCGCGCTCGAGTGGCGCGCCGACGATCGCGACGCGGTGCTCCAGCTCGGCGTCGCCTACGCCACCCTCCAGTGCGCCGAGCTGCTGGCCCGAGGCGCGCCGGGCATCCACTTCTACACCCTCAACCGCTCACCGGCGACCCGCGCGATCCTCTCGGCGCTGCGGCTGCTGCAGCCGTGGCTGCGACGAGAAGTGGTCAGGACGGCGGAATGACCTCGAGCGCATGGGCGACCATCGGCTGCCCGTCGAGCTCGTAGCGGACGTCGATCTCGTCGTTGCGCTTGTAGGTCCCGATGCCCCAGAAGCCGAGGAACCAGGCTCGGGCCCCGAGCTTCTGGCGCACCAGCTCGCGCTCGAACACCAACTCCCCCTGCGAGACCTGATAGTCGGCGCCGAGCTCCTGGCGAACGCCGTTGACGTAGACCTCGAACGGCGGCCGCACCCCCGCCGGAAGCTTCACGCGCCAGCGTCGCGGCATCAGGCGAGATCGGTCGGGAGCAGGGACACGACGGCGCAGTCGACTCGGACGCCATGCTCAAGCGTGTATCCGCGGAGCACGCCCTCATAGACGAAGCCGGCAGCTTGCGCGGCACCGAGCATCGCCTCGTTCTCCGGCTCGGTCAGCACGGCGAGGCGCTCGAGCCCGCAGGCCTGAAACAGCCATCCCGCGCTCAGCCGCAGCGCGCGGGTGCCGAGCCCGCGCCGGCGGCGTTGCGGCACCACCCAGATCCCGAGCTCCGCCCGCCGGTGCCGCCAGTCGATGCTGTGCACGGTGATCTGCCCGCGGCAGTCGTCGCTGCCGGGCTCGACGATGGTCAGCCGGACCAGCCTGCCGGTCGCGAGGTCAGCCTCGGCGCGCTCGGATTGGGTGCCGAGTTGCGCGCCGGTCGGCGGACGATCCTCGCCAAGGCACAGGTGCAGTTGCGGGTCGTCCTCGTAGGCGATGAGGATCTCCGGGATGTCCCGTTCGGCGGCGACGCGGAGGCTCACGCGACCGTCCTGCAACGGCTGAGAGAGCGCGGGAATGGCGGGCATGTCTCCCGAGCACCGTACCCTGTCGCGCGGTGGAAGAGATCCTCTACAGCGTTCGGCGGTCCGAGCGTGCGCGCCGGGTCCGCGTCACCGTCGATCCGACGCGCGGCGTGGAGGTGGTGCTGCCCCGCCGGGCGGCCGAGCGTGAGGCCGCCGCGGCCATCTCCGAGCTGCGCCCGTGGATCGAGCGGCGCGTCGGTGAGCTCGCCCGAGCCCGCGCCACGGTGGCCGCGCGGGGCGAGTCGGTGCCCTATCTCGGCGGGCTCCTGCGCACCGTGCCGCAGTCGGGCCGGACGCGGGTCCATCGTCGCGGCGCCGAGCTCTTGGTCCCGGCCGGCGCCGAGCGCACACCGGCGCTCGAGCGGTGGTACCGGCGGGCGGCGCGCGGGGAGATCGCCCTGCGACTCGATCGCGCCTGCGCGGCAGCGGGAACCTCGTACTCCGCGCTTACCATCCGCGCCCAGCGCACGCGCTGGGCCAGTTGCTCGCGCAACGGAGCGATGAGCTTCAACTGGCGGCTGCTCCTGGCCCCCGAGCCGGTCCTCGATTACGTCGTCTGGCACGAGGTGTGCCACCTCGAGGTGATGGACCACTCGCCGCGGTTCTGGGCACTGCTCGGGCGGCGCTGCCCGGATTACCGAGAGCAGGCGCGGTGGCTGCGCCGGCACGGCGCGACGCTCGTGCTGTGAGTCCGCTTCGCGCCCTCGCCATTGTGCATCAGCCGGACGCCGGCCCGGGCGTCTTCGGGGAGGTGCTCGAGGAGCGGGGCTGGCACACCGACCATTGGTGGGTCTCCGAGGGCGGCCCACCTCCGGTCGACCCGTTGACCTGCGATGCCGTGCTCACCTTGGGCGGCGCGGTTCACGTCGACCAGGAGCAGGCCAACGCCTGGCTCGCCGTTGAGCGCCGGCTCCTCCGCGAGCTGCTGGCGCACGGGGTGCCGCAGCTGGCCGTCTGCCTCGGGGCGCAGCTGCTGTCCGAGGCGGCCGGCGGGAGCGCCAGGCGGGCGGGCGCACCCGAGATCGGCTGGTTCGAGGTCGACGTCAGCGCCGATGGCGCCGCCGACCCGCTGATCGGGCCGTTGACGCCGCGGTTTCTCGCCTTCGAGTGGCACAACTACGAGGTCGCGCTGCCACCGGGCGCCGTGCCTCTGGCCAGCACCGAGACGTGCCTGCAGGCCTACCGACTGGGGCGATGCACCTGGGGAATCCAGTTCCACGCCGAGGTCAGCGGCGCGGATGCGACCGACTGGATCGACCACTACGACACCGATGAAGATGCCGTGGTTCTCGGCCTCGACTGGCCGGCACTGCGGGCGCAGACCGAGTCGCTGATCACCGGCTGGAACGCCGTCGGGCGCGGGATCTGCCACCGCTTCCTCGACACGGTCGGCGCCGGCTAGGACGACTTATTGCTCTCGGCGAGGGTGCGCCGCAATGCCTCGTACGCGGATTCGCCTCGTCGCTGGTCCACCAGCTGGCGGCGGACGCGGCCGAGGTAGGCCTCGGTCGAGCCGTCGCCTCTCACATCGAGGCCGGCCCGCACGCTCGGCAGCAGCCGCTCCGGCCCAGCCAGCTCGATGCGCGCCGCGACCTGCTCGGCCGGCTCGTAGCGGCGGTACTTCATGTCCACCGGCCGCTTCGGCGCCCGGTCGGCGAGCTCGCTCACCCAGGCCTCGACCGAGACCAGCGCCTCATCCAGCTCCGGGAAGCGCGCGCGTTCGACCCGCGGACCGCTGCGGACGGTGAGTTTCCACGGCACGCGGGGATGATCGCAGCCGAGCCGACGACCAGACGGTAGTCCTAGCCGCGCTCGCGCAGCGGCACGTAGTCGAGCGTGCGCGGCCCGGTGTAGATCTGCCGCGGCCGGGCGATCTTCTGCTCTGGGTCATCGATCATCTCGAGCCACTGGGCGATCCAGCCGCTGGTCCGGCCGATCGCGAACAGGACCGGGAACATCTCCACCGGCATGCCCAGCGCCTCGTAGATCAGGCCCGAGTAGAAGTCGACGTTCGGGTAGAGCTTGCGCGAGATGAAGTAGTCGTCCTCGAGCGCGATCTTCTCGAGCTCGGTGGCGATGTCGAGCAGTGGGTTCTTGCCCGTCACCTCGAACACCTCGTCGCACGCCTTCTTGATGATCTTGGCCCGGGGGTCGAAGTTCTTGTAGACCCGGTGGCCGAAGCCCATCAGGCGCTCCTTGCCGTCCTTCACGCCCTGGATGAAGTCGGGGATGTTGTCGGTGGTCTCGATCCGGCGCAGCATCCGCAACACCGCCTCGTTGGCCCCGCCGTGCAGCGGTCCGTAGAGCGCGGCCACCCCGGCGGCCACCGCTGAGTACGGATCAACCTGCGAGGAGCCGACGCTGCGCACCGCGCTGGTGGAGCAGTTCTGCTCGTGGTCGGCGTGGAGGATGAAGAGAACGTCGAGCGCGTGCTCGAGGCGCGGATCGGGCTCGTACTTCAGCTCGGTCATCTTGTAGATCATCGAGAGGAAGTTGCCGGCGTAGGAGAGGTCGTTGTCCGGATAGACGTAGGGCATCCCCCGGTTGTGCCGGTAGGAGAATGCGGCCAGCGTCGGCATCTTGGCCAGCAGGCGGATCACCTGCATGTAGCGGACCGCTTCATCCTTGATCGCCGCCGCCTCCGGATAGAACGTCGACAGGGCGCCGACCGAGGCGAGGAGCATGCCCATCGGGTGCGCGTCGTAGCGGAAGCCCTGCATGAACTCCTTGATGTTCTCGTGCACGAAGGTGTGGATCGTGATCTCGTGCGTCCACTCGGCCAGCCGATCCGAGGTCGGGAGCTCGCCGTGGATCAGCAGGTAGGCGACCTCGAGGTAGCTCGACTTCTCGGCCAGTTGCTCAATCGGGTAGCCGCGATACTCGAGGATGCCGTGGTCGCCGTCGATGTACGTGACCGCCGACCGGCAGGACGCCGTCGCCATGTAGGCGGGGTCGTAGGTCATGAGGCCGAAGTCGTCCTCGGCGACCTTGATCTTGCGCAGCTCGGTGGCGCGGATCGTCCCGTCCTCGATCGGGATCTCGTACTGCTTCCCCGTGCGGTTGTCGGTGACGGTCAGCGTTCCGCCTCCCGTGCCTACACCGGCTCCATCCTCGTGTTGGGTCTCAGTGGTCATTGGCACTCCTCTCGCGCGTTTGCGGTGGTCCCTCCGAGCCGACGGGCTGGCGGAGGAGTCCGGTCCAGACTCTAGTACCCGCATCACCCCGGTGAGAAGCGGCGCCCCGCGCGAGGGCGAGACGCAGCGGCTCGTCTGGGCTGCGCGCTCGGGAGCTGCCGACTACGGATCGGTGAGGATCGCCGCGCCGATCGCCAGCACCACCAGCACGAGGCTGAGCACCATGACCGCTCGGGAGCCACGGGCGTTGTAGGGAAAGCTCGGCTGGGTGATGCCGATGACGCTGAGCACGACGGCGTAGAGCGCCAACACGCCCCCGGCGATGTAGAACGGAACCTTGGACGGCTCGGCGACGGCGGGAATCAGGTTCAGCACGGCTCGAGCCTATCCGATCCGGCGCTCGTCGGGCGCACCCTGGTATCGGCTCTCCGTGGCCGCCCGCTGGCCCTGGTAATGGCTGCCAAGCTCGGGACTTCCGTAGGGGCGTACGGCGGGCCGGTCCAGGGACATGAACGACAGCTGCGCGATCAGCAGCCCCGGGTAGAGCTTGATCGGGACGCGGGTCAGGTTGTTCAGCTCGAGGGTCAGCGTGCCCCGCCAGCCGGGATCGCAGAAACCGGCTGTGGCGTGGACGATCAGCCCGAGCCGGCCGAGGCTGCTCTTGCCCTCGATCCGGGCCACGATGTCGTCCGGCAGCTCCACCCACTCGAGCGTCCGGCCCAGGCAGAACTCGCCCGGATGGATCACGAAGGACTCATCCGCTGGGACCACCACCTCCTCGGTCAGGTTCTCCGGCGGGTTGCGCAGGTCGATCGCCGAGGCACGGTGATTGTGGAACACCCGGAAGGAGTCCCCGAGCCGCAGGTCGACGCTGGCGGGCTGGACCAGGTCCGGGTCCCAAGGATCGATGCGGATACGTCCCTCACCGACCAGGCGCAGGATCGTCCCGTCGGAGAGCACCGAGCTCGGGGGCGGCTCGGCGGACAGACCGTTGGTCGCGGGCTCGCTCATCGCAGCCGCAAGTCTGCCAGTGCGGGCGGATCGCTGAGGTCCCGCCCCGAGGGCCGCGGCGCTCAGTGGCCGAACGTGCGGGCGCGGGCACGCACGGTCCGCACGCGTGGCGGCGGCAGGGGGGCCGGATCGCCGTGGGGGCCGCGTCGGGGGCGCCGCGGGAAGGGCCCACGGGGATGCGGGCGCACGCGCTTGATCCCGCCACCGCCATCAGAGGCAGGCGGATGCTCGGGCTCCTGTTTGATCGCCCACCAGCAGATGTAGATGAGCGCTGCAAGCGGAATCTTCAGCGCCACCATCAACCACACGAATCCCCACGTCACAGGTGCCCGATCCTACCCCGATCGGGCGAAGATGTCATCCGTCAGTTGGTCAGTCGCGCAACGCGACCGGTTTCTCGACGAACCGCGTGATCCGCTGCAGCTCGCCGACCCGCTCACTGATCTCCTCGCTGGTCAGGCGAGCGACCCGCTCGGTGCCGAACTCCTCGACGTTGAACGAGGCCATCGCGGTGCCGTAGGCCATCGCTCGGGAGAGCAGCTCGTGGTCGGGGTCCTGGTCGGGATGGGCCGCGATGTAGCCGAGGAAGCCGCCGGCGAACGAGTCGCCGGCGCCGGTGGGGTCGATCACCGTCTCGAGCGGGAAGGCGGGAAGACCGAAGAAGCCCTCCTCGGTGACCATCGCAGCGCCGTACTCGCCCTGCTTGGCCACCACCACCTTGGGCCCCCACTCGCGGATCTTGCGCGCCGCGCGGACAAGGTTGGGCTCGCGGGTCAGTTGGCGCAGCTCGGCATCGTTGAGCAGCAGGCAGTCGACCTCGGACAGCGCCGCAACCAGCGCGTCCCGCGCGGTCTCGATCCACAGGTTCATCGAGTCCAGCGCGACGAACCGCGCCTCGCGGCACTGAGCGCGCACCTCGCGCTGGAGGTCGGGCTGGATGTTGGCCAGGAACAGCACGTCGGCCGAGCGGGAACTCGCGGAGAGCTTGGGCTCGAACTCGGCGAACACGTTGAGCTGCGTGTCGAGCGTCTCGCGGTCGTTGAGGTCCCAGCCGTAGACCCCGCGCCAGAAGAAGGTGCGCCCGCCGGCGATGCGCTCGATGGCCTCGATGTTGACGCCGCGAGCGTTGAGCACGGCCGCCTCGGCCTCGCCGAAGTCCTCGCCCACCGGGCCGACCACGTGGACCTCGTCGAAGAACGACGCGGCCAGGGCGAAGTGCACCGCTGACCCGCCGAGCATGCGCTCGCGGGAGCCGAACGGCGTGGTCACGGCGTCAAAGGCGATGGAGCCGACAACGGTTACGGACATCGGCGCGGAAGGGTAGCGGCGGTCGCGCCGGGCCGCTGGGCCGGCCCCACGACCGCGAACGCGCGTGGTCGGCCTAGGACGCCGGCACGACGAGCACGGGGCAGGGCGCGATGTGCAGCAGTCGCTGTGCGACGCTGCCCAGCAGCAATCCGGCCAGGACCGTATGACCCCGGGTGCCGACGACGATCACGTCCGCTTGCTCTTCCCTGGCCACGTCGGCGATCGCCTGGGCCGTGCCGTTGAACCCGGCCGAGACCACCCTCGCGCTGGCCTTCACGCCCTGACCGGCAAGGTCGGCGGCCTGCTTCTTGACCTTGATCACGGTCTCGTCCTCTTCGGGCGCCACCGTCGGGGCGCCGTGGGCGCCGGGGCCGGTGAGATGCTCGATGGCGTGCACGACCGTCAGCGTCCCGCCGCTCTCGGCGGCGAGCGACTTGGCGAGCTCCAGGGCCCGATCCGCGGACTCCGAGCCGTCAGTTGCCCAGATGATCTTGTTGAACATGCTGCTCCGCTTCCGGTCATGGCAACGACGCATCGCCGCCGAATGGTCGCCGCTGAACCTAACCGAGCCCCGCGGCCGCGTCCAGTGGGCGGGCTACGGCTTCCCCGACCCGGTCTTCTACGGTGCCGTGGGGACCGACCGCACCCGCTTGCCCAAGGGGTCGAACAGCGGCTCGCCCGTGACCTCGCCCGCGATCCAGGAGCCGAAGATGTCGATCTCCACGGGGCTGCCGTCGGCGACCGAGGCGGGCAGGTAGGCGTAGGCGATCGAGCGCCCGACGGTGTACCCGTACCCGCCGCTCGTGACGCGGCCCCGGATCTTGCCCTCGAGCCGCACGGGCTCGTTGCCGAGGGCGACCGAGCGATGATCCTCGAGGACGATGCAGCGCAGCCGCCGCTCCGGCTCGGCGAGCGCATCGGACCCGATGAACGACTTGTCCGACCGCACGCAGAAGCCGAGGCCCGCCTCGAGCGGCGTCTCGTCGGGGGTGATGTCCGCCGCCCACACGCGGTAGCCCTTCTCGAGTCGCAGTGAGTCGATCGCCCGGTAGCCGCAGGCCCGCAGGCCGTGGGGCTGGCCCGCCTCCCACAGCGCTCGCCACAGGGCGGCGCCGTATTCGCTGGGGCAATACAGCTCCCAGCCGAACTCGCCGACGAAGGTCACCCGCAGCGCGCGGACGGGCACGTCGCCGACGGTGATCTCCCGCAGCCGCATGTAGCCGAAGTCGAGCGGGTCGGGGGTGAGCGAGGACAGCACCACATGCGCCCGTGGTCCCCACAGCCCGAAGCACGCCCAGCGCGCGGTCATGTCGCTCAGCCGCACCGAGCCGTCCGGTGGCAGGTGTCGGCGGATCCAGCCGGCGTCGTGATTGCCGAACGCGGTGCCGGTGACGATCTGGAAGACGTCCTCCTCGATCCGGGCGACGGTGAAGTCGCACTCGATTCCGCCCCGGCGGTTGAGCATCTGGGTGTAGGTGATCGCGCCGACGTCACGCGTGACGCGGTTGTCGCACAGCCGCTCGAGCAACTCCGCCGCGCCGGGACCGCTCAGCTCGAGCTTGGCGAACGAGGACTCGTCGAACAGCCCCGCCGCCTCCCGTGTGGCGCGATGCTCGGCGCCGATCGCCGGGGACCAGTGCATCCCCGCCCAGCCCCGAGGGCGCAGCGCCTCATCGCCGGCGCCCGTGTTGTCCTCGTACCAGTTGACCCGCTCCCAGCCCGACTTCTCCCCGAACGCGGCACCGTGCTCGCGGTGCCAGCCGTACGCGCTCGAGACCCGCAGCGGGCGGCCGGCCAGGCGCTCGTGGCCGGGATAGCGGATGTCGTAGTAGGTCTCGTAGACCTCTTTGGCGCGCCCCAGCGTGTAGGCCGGCGAGCGGTAGTGCGGCCCGAAGCGCCGGATGTCCATCTCCCACACGTCGAGCGAGGGCTCGCCCTCGAGGATCCACTCCGCCATCACCTTGCCGATCCCGCCGGCGCCGGCCAGGCCGTGCGCGCAGAAGCCGGCAGCGACGAAGAACCCGCCGACGTCGCTCTCGCCGAGGCAGAACTCGTTGTCCGGGGTGAACGCCTCGGGGCCGTTGATCAGCCGCGTCACCTTCACCTCCTCCATCGCCGGCACGCGCCGCGAGGAGTTGTGGGCGATCTCCTCGAAGCGGGGCCAATCCTCCTCGAGCAGGCGCCCGTTGAAGTCGGCGGGGATACGGTCGACGAGATGGTCGTCCAGCGCCCACGGCGCGCTGTGGCGCTCGTAGCCGCCCATCACCAGCCCGGCCCCCTCCTCGCGGAAGTAGATGAGCAGATCGGGGTCGCGCAGCGTGGGAAGGTGCTCCCCAGGGGTGCGCTCGCGGAACGGTTGGGTGACCAGGTACTCGTGGGCGAAGGGGACGATCGGGAGGCGCACTCCGGCCATCCGGCCAACCTCGGCCGCGAACATGCCGCCGGCGTTGACGACGATCTCCGCCTCGACGTCCCCCCACTGGGTCTGGACCCCGGACACCCGGCCCCGCTCGACGGTGATGCCGTGCACCCGGCTGTGGGTGAACACCTGGCAGCCCCCCTCCCGCGCGCCCTCGATCAGCGCGTAGGTGAGCATCGAGGGGTCGAGGTAGCCGTCGGTCGGCAGATAGGATCCGCAGCGCACCCCGTCGGTGACCATCAGCGGGAACAGCTCCCTGGCCTCGTCAGGCGAGATCAGCTCGAGCGGCAGGCCAAAGGTCTTGGCCCACGCCACCTGGCGGAGCACCTCCTGCTCGCGCTCGGGGGTGCAGGCCAGCCGGATGCCGCCGCACCCGACCCAGCCGCAGTCGAGCTGCCGGTAGAGCTCGACCGAGTCCATCATCATCCGGGTGAGCGAGACGCTGCCGCGCAGCTGCCCGACGAGGCCGGCGGAGTGGAAGGTCGAGCCGCTGGTCAGCTCGTTGCGGTCGAGCAGGACCACATCGCGCTCGCCGAGTTGAGCGAGGTGATAGGCGATCGACGCGCCGCCGACGCCGCCGCCGATGATCACGATGCGGGCGCGGGACGGGAGCTCACGCGGTCGCGGCATCTAGGAACTCCTTCTCCGGATGACGGTGGGGGCCAACCGGTCGAACGGTATAGGGATGAGGTCGCTTGCTCGGATCACGCCGCTGAGCACCACAGTGCGTAGGCGGCGATCGAGATCGCGTCCGACAGGGCACCGGGCAGCTCATCGATCGCACGGCGGCCGACGGTGATCTCCTCGTCGGGACCGGGCCGGCCCGGTGAGGACGACAGGCGACGGGCCTCGAACACATGGACGCGCTCGGTCGAGTAGGCCGGCACGGCCCAGAACGAGCCGAGCTCACGCCACGACCCGGCGGCGAGCGAGCACTCCTCGCGCAGCTCGCGCACGGCGGCGTCGAGCGGGCGCTCGCCGGCCTCGAGACACCCCGCGGGAAGCTCGACCGTGTCCTGCGGCGCGCCGGGGCGTGGCTGCGTGACGACCGCCACGGCCTCGTGCTCGACCGCCAGGACCACCACCGACTCCGGGTAGTGGATCAACGGCGTGTCGACGCTCACGGCGAGGCGACCGCCAGCCACTGGTCGAGGTGGGGATCCTCCGCCGCCGCGGCCAGACGCCTGAAGTGACGCTCGGCGTAGTCGCCAAAGTCGAACTCGAGTTCCGAGACGACGCCCTGGATCACGCCCCAGGCCGCCTCACGGGCATCGGACATGATCTTCATCAGGGCGAGCGCTGCGCGCTGGGCCGGCTGCGGGGACTCACCGAGGTAGGCGCTGAGCACGCGCTCCTCGGCCGCCCCGTCGAACTCGTTGTTGACCGCGAGGTTGCCGATGTCGAAGTAGCGGTGGCCCATCCCGGCGTACTCCCAGTCGACGAGCATCACCCGCGTCCCGTCCGGGGTGACCGCCTCCATCAGGTTCCCGGGGAGCAGGTCGTCGTGACAGGGGACGGGCTCCCCCAGCGGGAGGACGTCGGCGATCCGCTCGGCCAGCTCTTGAGTCACGGCGTACTGCGGGGGGAGCACCCCTCCGCGCTGCAGGACGATCTCCGCGTACTGATCGAGTAGCTCGGGAACCCAGAAGCGCGTCGGCAGCTCCGCGCCGGAGTCGTGCATCGCGCGCAGCGCCCGCCCGACCTCCTCGGGGGCTGCGCGCAGCTTGTCGCCGTCGACCGGGCCGCCGGCGAGGAACTCGGTGACCATGCAGTCCTCGTCGGCGTGCACGAGCGCCGGCGCGACGCCCAGGGAGGCGGCGAGCTTACCGGCGATCCGCTCGGTCTCGCGGCTGATCCCCAGCAGGGACGTGTCCTTGCCGGGCAATCGCAGAACGTAGGGCCGCTTGCCGAGCTCGATGCGGAAATTGCGATTGGTGATCCCGCCGTCGAGCGGCACCGGCGGCCCGGCAAGCGGCCCGAGGCGACGCTGCAACCGGTCCAGGATCGCGTCCAGATCCGCCATGGAGAGAAAGCTAGCGTTTATGGCCCGGTTCCTATACCTTCACCGCCGGTGACGCTCGAAGAACTGCAGCAGCGCGTGGAGCGAGGGGAGATCGACACGGTCCTGCTCGCCCTCACCGACATGCAGGGGCGCCTCCAGGGCAAACGCCTCACCGCCCGCCACTTCCTCGACGAGGTGGCCTCGCACGGCGCCGAGGGCTGCAACTACCTGCTGGCCGTCGACGTGGAGATGAACACGGTCGAGGGGTATGAGATGGCCTCGTGGGAGCAGGGGTACGGCGACTTCCAGATGCGGCCCGACCTCGACACGTTGCGTCTGGTTCCCTGGCAGGAGGGCACGGCCATGTGCCTCGCCGACCTCGGGTGGAGCGACGGCTCCGACGTCGCCGCTTCCCCGCGCCAGGTGTTGCGCGCCCAGTTGACACGGCTGGCCGAGCGCGGCTGGCGCACGAACGCCAGCACCGAGCTCGAGTTCCTCGTCTTCCGCGACACCTACGAGGACGCGTGGCGCAAGGGCTACCGCGATCTCGAGCCGGCCAACCTCTACAACGTCGACTACTCGCTCCTCGGCACGGCGCGGATCGAGCCGCTGATCCGGCGTATCCGGAACGCAATGGACGCCGCGGGGCTGCAGACCGAGAACTCCAAGGGCGAGTGCAACCTCGGCCAGCACGAGATCAACTTCCGCTACGCCGACGCGCTGCGCACGGCCGACGAGCATTCGATCTACAAGAACGCGGCCAAGGAGGTCGCCGCCCAGGAGGGCATGGCGATCAGCTTCATGGCGAAGTTCAACGAGCGCGAGGGAAGCTCGTGCCACATCCACTTCTCGCTCGCCGACGAGCGGGGCGCGGTGTTCGAGCGCGAGCCGGATGTATTCCGAGCCTTCCTGGCCGGGCAGCTGGCCTGTCTGCGCGAGATGACGCTGTTCCTAGCCCCCAACGTCAACTCCTACAAACGCTACGCCGAGGGCTCGTTCGCCCCCACCGCGGTCGCCTGGGCCAACGACAACCGCACCTGCGCCCTGCGCGTCATCGGGCACGGTGCCGCGCTGCGGTTCGAGAACCGCGCCGGGGGCTCGGACCTCAATCCTTACCTGGCCCTGAGCGCGACCATCGCCGCCGGCCTGCACGGGGTCGAGCAGCAGCTCGAGCTCGAGCCCGCCTACCTCGGCAACGCCTACCTCGCCCACGACAAGCCGCGGCTGCCCACGACGCTCGGCGAGTCCCGCGACCTGTTCGCGGGCAGCGCGGTGGCGAGGGCCGCCTTCGGCGACGATGTCGTCGAGCACTACGCGCACGCCGCCGACGTCGAACTCGCTGCCTTCAACGCGGCCGTGACCGACTGGGAGCGGTTCCGCGGCTTCGAGCGGCTGTGAGCCCGGCCGCCGCGCTGGACTCCGTCGTCTCCCTGGACACCGTGTTCGCGCCCGTGCGCTCGCAGACCGCGTTCGAGGAGACGGTCGAGCGGCTCGGCACGGCGATCAAGCTGGGGCTGCTGCCGCCCGGCACGCGGCTGCCCGCCGAGCGCGAGCTGTGCGCCAAGCTCTCGATCGCCCGCTCGACGCTGCGCCAGGCGCTCGTGGCGCTGGCCCAGAGCGGCCACCTCCACGCCACGCGTGGCCGTGGCGGCGGCACCTTCGTGGCCGACCCCCAACCGCCGGCGCGCCCACCTTCGCGCTCGGTGCTGGCCGCCTGGCGGGACACCTGCGACGAGCGGATGGCGGTCGAGGTCGGAGTCGCCGTGCTGGCCGCCGAGCGCGCCGACCGCGAGGCGATCGACGCCCTCGATGAGCTTGTCGTCCTGCTCGACGACATGCTCGAGGACTTTGCCGCCTACCGCCAGGTCGACGTGCGCTGGCACGTGGGCTTGGCCGAGGCCACCCGGAGTCGGCGGCTGGTGACGGCGATGACCGAGGTGCAGGGCGCGATGACCGTCCTGATCTCGCACATCGCCCATCCACCGGAGGTGCTCGACTCGGCCAACGCCCAGCATCGGCGCGTGCTGGCCGCGGTCAGGCGCCGCGACGAGCACGCCGCGGCCAGCGAGATGACCGAGCACCTGCGGGGCACCGAGCACGTGCTGGCAGGACTCCTTCCTCGGGCGTGAAAAAGTTCCCTTGACTTCCCGCCGCGCGCCAACGTATGGTTGCGCCGCTAAGGACGGACCATCAGACCTTTTACCCGAGGAGGGGCCGGAACGGTGAGCACCGAGAGCCTGTCAGCAGACGAGCAAAAACTCGCTGAACTTGGGTACAAGCAGGAGTTGAATCGAGGTTGGAGCGGCTTTTCCAACTTCGCCATCTCGTTTTCGATCATCTCGGTGCTGGCGGGCTGTTTCACCACCTACGGCCAGGCGCTGAACAACGGCGGCCCGGTCGCCATCTCGATCGCCTGGCCTCTCATCAGCCTGCTCATCCTCTGCGTCGCATTCTCGATGTCCGAGCTCGCCTCGGCGTACCCGACCGCGGGCGGCATCTACTACTGGGCCTCACGCCTCGGCGGCGCCGGCTGGGGGTGGTTCACGGGCTGGTTCAACCTCATCGGCCTCGTCGCCGTCGTCGCCTCGGTCGTCTACGTCTCGGCGGCGTTCCTCGTCAACCTGCTCGGCCTCTTCAACGTCGACTTCATCTTCAACTTCTCCAAGGCGGCGGCAGGGACCGACATCCACTACACCGCTCACGTGATCTTCGCGATGTTCGCCGTGATCCTTGTCTTCGACCTCGTGATCAACGTCTTCTCGAGTCACCTCGTCTCGCTGTTCAACAACATCTCCGTGTGGTGGCACGTGATCGGCGTGGCCATCATCGTGGTCATCCTCATCGCGGTGCCCTCGCACCACGCGAGCCTCTCGTACGTGTTCGGCCACACGATCAACAATTCGGGCTTCAAGGGCGGATCGACGAGCATCCCGTTCTTCTGGCTCTACGTACTGCCGCTCGGCTTCCTGCTGACGATGTACACAATCACCGGCTACGACGCCTCGGCCCACGTCTCCGAGGAGACTCACGGCGCCGCTGAGTCGGCGCCGAAGGGCATCTGGCGCTCGGTGTTCTACTCGGCGGTCATCGGCTGGATCGTGCTGCTCGCGATCACCTTCGCGATCCAGAAGAGCAAGGAGTCCGCGATCCTGTCCTCGGCGTATCCGGCGCTGACGATCTTCAACACCGCGCTCACCTCGGCGGCGGCGAAGGCGGTCGTGCTGATCTCGACCGTCGGCCAGCTGTTCTGCGGCGTGGCCTGCGTGACGAGCGGATCGCGGATGACCTTCGCGTTCTCCCGCGACGGCGCCGTGCCCGGGCACAACCTGTGGCGCAGGCTCGGCAAGAACAAGACCCCGACCTGGGCGGTGTTCTTCGTGGTGTTGTTCGCCCTGATCATCACCATCCCGGCCTACTTCCCGAACTCGAAGGGCACGCCGGTGGCGTTCCTCGCCGTCACCTCGATCTCGGTGATCGGGCTGTACATCGCCTACACGATCCCGGTGTTCCTGCGCTGGCGGATGGGCGACAAATTCGAGACGGGACCGTGGACGCTCGGACGCAAGTACCGCTGGGTAAACCCGATCGCCTTCGTGTGGGTGGGCATTTGCGTGATCATCTTCTGCCTGCCGTTCACGCCCGCCGGCGTGTACTTCAGCAGCAGCTTCTCGTGGTCCTCGGTCAACTACGCGCCGATCGTCACGATCGCCGTCATAATCGGGGTCACAGTGTGGTACCTGGCCTCCGCGCGCAAGCACTTCAAGGGACCGGTGCGGACGATCGAGTTCGCCGATGACGGCGTGACGATCGCCGAGCCGGAGCCCGGGGTTGCCTGAGGCCACGCTCGAGGTTCTGGAGCCCGCTACCGAGGCGGTGCTGCAGACGATCGCGCGGGCCGGGATTGAGGAGGTCGACGAGGCCGTCGCGGCGGCCAGGGCGGCGTTCCCGGCCTGGCGGGGGATGGCTCCCGGCGAGCGGGCGGCGCGGCTGCATGCCCTCGCCGACGCGCTGAGCGCCCAGCGTGACGACTTGGCCCTGCTCGAGGCCCGCAACGCCGGCAAGCCGATCGGTGACGCCCGCGGCGAGATGGAGATGGTGGCGGCGACCTTCCGCTACTACGCGGGCGCTCCCGAGCGGCTGCTCGGCGACACCATCCCGGTGGCCGGTGGACAGGCTTGGACGGTCCGCGAGCCGCTCGGCGTGGTCGGCCTGATCACGCCGTGGAACTTTCCCCTCACCATCGCGGCGTGGAAGCTCGGGCCGGCGCTAGCGGCCGGCAACACCGTGGTGCTCAAGCCCGCCGAGCTGACGCCCCTGACCTCGCTGCGCTTCGCCGACATCGCCCGCAGGGCCGGCATCCCCAACGGCGTCGTCAACGTCGTCGTCGGCCCGGGCAGCGTCTGCGGGCAGCGCCTGGTCGAACACCCCGACGTGGCCAAGATCGCCTTCACGGGATCGACCGAGGTGGGCCGCTCGATCGCCGCCGGCGCCGCGGCCACGATCAAGCGCGTGACGCTCGAGCTCGGTGGCAAGTCACCCAACATCGTGTTCGCCGATGCCGACCTGGAGCTGGCCGCTCAGTCCGCGCCTGGGGCCGTGTTCGGCAATGCCGGCCAGGACTGCTGCGCCCGCTCCCGGATCCTCGTGCAGGCGGAGGCGGTCGACCGGTTCATGGCCGCCCTGGAGGATGCGGTCGAGACGATCCGGGTCGGCGACCCGCTGGAGGAGACCACGCAGATGGGGCCGCTGATCTCCGCCTCGCATCGTGAGACCGTGGCCTCCTTCCTCAGTGACGACGCGCCGGTGGCGATCAGGGGTCATGCGCCCGAGGGGCCGGGGTTCTGGTTTGCGCCCACCGTGCTGTGCCCGGTTGACCCGGGCGACCGGGCGTCACGCGAGGAGATCTTCGGACCGGTGGCCACAGTGATTCCGTTCAGGGACGAGGAGGAAGCAGTGCGACTGGCAAACGACACCATCTACGGGCTCTCCGGCTCGATCTGGACCCGTGACGGGGCCCGCGCACTGCGAATGGCCCGGGCGATCGACGCCGGGGTGCTGTCGATCAACTCGAACACGTCGGTGCGGGTGACCACGCCGTTCGGTGGCTTCAAGCAGTCCGGCTACGGGCGCGAGCTCGGGCCGCACGCGCTCGACGCCTACACCGAGGTCAAGTCGATCTACTACGCAACGTCATGAGACTCGAGGGCAAGGTCTGTGTCATCACCGGCGCCGCGGGCGGGATCGGCAGCGCGACCGCCGAGCTGTTCGCCCACGAGGGCGCGCGGGTCGTCGGCGTCGACCTGCGCGATCACTCGGTCGGCGAGCTGACGCTGCAGGCCGATCTGACCGACGAGCAGAGCGTCACCGACCTCTACGCGCGAACGCGCGATGAGCTGGGCCGGATCGATGTGCTGTTCAACAACGCGGGCATCTCCCCCGCGGACGATGCATCGGCGACCGAGACCTCGATCGAGGCCTGGGAGCGCGTCCAGTCGGCCAACCTGCGTAGCGTGTTCCTGTGCTGCAAGCACGGCATCCCTCACCTGCTCGACTGTGGCGGGGGGTCCGTGATCAACACCGCTTCGTTCGTGGCCATGATGGGCTCGGCGACCTCGCAGATCTCCTACACGGCCTCGAAGGGCGGCGTGCTTGCGCTCTCCCGGGAGCTCGGGGTTCAGTTCGCCCGCAGCGGTCTCCGGGTCAACGCGCTGTGCCCGGGGCCGGTCGACACGCCGCTGCTGCGCGAGCTGTTCGCCAAGGACCCGGTCCAGGCCCAGCGGCGCCTGGTGCACGTGCCGATGGGACGCTTCGCCCGGCCGGACGAGATCGCCAGCGCCGTCCTGTTCCTAGCCAGCGACGAGTCCAGCTACGTGAACGCGTCGACGTTCGTGGTCGACGGCGGGATCAGCGGCGCCTACACCACACCCCTGTAAACGCAGCGGCCATGTGCGACACGATCGTTGTCGTGCAGGACGGCCGCGTGTTGTTCGCCAAGAACTCCGACCGCGACCCGAACGAGGCGCAGGCGCTCGAGTGGCACCCCCGGGCCGAGCACGCGGCGGGGGCCGAGCTTCGCTGCACGTGGATCACTATCCCCCAGGCGCCGCTCACCCATGCCGTCCTCATCAGCCGGCCGTTCTGGATGTGGGGAGCGGAGATGGGCACCAACGAGCACGGCGTGGTGATCGGCAACGAGGCGGTGTTCACCGACCGGCCGTACGCACCGACCGGGCTCACCGGGATGGATCTGCTCCGCCTCGCGCTCGAGCGAGCCGACACCGCGCGGGCGGCGGCGCAGACGATCGTCGCGCTGCTCGAGCGCCACGGCCAGGGCGGCGGCTGCGGCCATGAGAACCGCGCCTTCACCTACCACAACAGCTTTCTGCTCGCCGATCCCTCGGGCGCGTTCGTGCTGGAGACGGCGGGGCAGGAATCGGCGCTCGAGCGAGTGGCAAGCGGCGTGCGGACCATTTCCAACGGGCTGACCATCCCCGGCTTCGCCGAGCGCCACAGCGACCGCCTGCGCACCGGGTTCTCGCGGTGCCGGACCCGGCGCCGGCTGACGACCGAGGGCGCGTCGCGCTCACACACGGTGGTCGACCTGTTCTCCGTGCTCCGCTCGCACGGTGAGCGACCGTGGCCGCGTTACTCGGCCGCCAACGGCGCGATGGCCGCGCCGTGCATGCACGCCGGCGGACTCATCACGACCTCGCAGAGCACTGCGTCATGGGCCTCCGAGCTCACGGCGGAGCGGTTCCAGCACTGGGCCACCGCCACCTCGGCGCCGTGCGTCTCGCTGTTCAAGCCCGTCCGGGTCGAGCAGCCGCTCGCCCTGCGCGCGCCCGATGACCGCTTCGACGAGCGAACCGTGTGGTGGCGTCACGAGCGTCTGCACCGCATGGCCATGCGGGACCCTGGCCGGATCGCCTTCCTACCCGAGCGCGACGTGATCGAGCGACGGTGGCTGGCTGAGCCGCCGCCCTCCGAGGCGGCGTTTGCGCAGGAGCAGGAGGCGGTAGAGCGGTGGACCCGCGAGCTCGGCTCGGTCGCCGAGGCGCGGCCGTGGTGGGTGCGCCGCTACTGGGAACAGCGCAACCGGCGGGCCGGCCTCGTGCTCTAGGTGTCGCTGAGCGACTTCCACGGCGCGACGCCCATCGAAGCCCATCTTTTGTCGTCCAGATGATTTGTACCACAAACTATTTTGTCCTGCCACCATAGGCTAGAATCAATGTCCGATGCTCGAGCCGACGACAGACCGTCCCGCCATTCACGAGGCGCTGTCCCGCCACACGGGGTTCCTCGTCAGCCGAGTGGGGATGATGGCTCAGCGTCATTTTGCTGAGCGGATGGAGACGCTTGGCGTCACCCCACGGATGTGGGGAGCCCTCAACGTGCTCGACGCCGAGGGCGCAATCACCCAGCATGCCCTCTGCCAGGGCATCGGGATGGATCCCAGCTCGATGGTGGCAACGCTGGATGAGCTCGAGGCGAAGGGCCTGGTGCAGCGCCGACAGCACCCGACCGACCGGCGGGCCCATGCGTTGCACATGACGGCCAAGGGCCGCAAGACGCTCAGCAGCGGCCGCGAGCTGGCGCGGGCCTCGCAGGAGGAGCTCCTCTCCGCGCTCGACCCCGCTGAGCGCCAGCAGCTCCACGACCTGTTGCTCCGCGTGGCGAAAGCGAGCGACGGGCTCGGAGCGCCTCGCCAGACCCCGTAGTCTGGGCGCATGCTCGAGACACTGACGATCCTCGGCGGTGGGGGCTGGTTCCCCGCCCACGGCCGTCACACGGCATCCGCGCTCCTGCGTGACGGCTCGAGTGCGCTCCTGCTCGACGCCGGGACCGGGCTCGGCCGGCTGGTCGAGCGGCCCGAGCTGCTGGCAGGCGTAGATCGGCTTGACATCATGCTCACACACTTTCACCTCGACCATGTCGTCGGGCTCGCCTACCTGCCGGCCGTGAGCCGCTGCGAGGAGACGAGGATCTGGGGACCCGGCTCGCTCCTCTACGACGTGTCCACGGCCGAGATCCTGAAGCATGTCTCCCGCGAGCCGTTCCATCCCGTAGGGCTGGACGCTCAACACATCGAGGTCCGGGATCTCCCCGCCGGCGAGCTCGAGCTCGCCGGAGTGAGGATCACGAGCCGTCGTCAGGATCGCCACTCGGCCCCCACGCTCGGCTTTCGCTTCGACGACCGCCTGGCCTGGATCACCGACACGGCTCACGATCCCGATTCGGCACCCTTCGCCCAGGGGTGCGCGACGCTCGCCCACGAAGCGTGGTACGTCAATGCGGAGCCGCGCAACGAGGAGATCCACTCGTCCGCCGCGCAGGCGGCGCAGGTTGCCGCCGTGGCAGGGATCGAGCGCCTGCTGCTCGTCCACCTCCCGCCGTTTGTACCGAGCGTCGACGACCTTCTGCACGAGGCCCAGCGCGCGGCGCCGCGCGCGCAGCTCGCGTACGACGGTGCCGAGCTCTCCGTGCTGCCCGGCCAGCCGCCGCGCACCACCGACGCGCCGCCGGCCTCGGCCTAGGCGTACGCCTAGGCCTGGGCCTGGGCGGCTGCCACGACCACGCCGTTGGCGCGGACCGTGCGCGGCTCGCGGACCCTTGCGCGGACGGCCAGCGCCGAACCGACGCCGAGCAGCGCCCAGGTCACGGGGTCCTCGAGGAAATCGGCGTAGAGCATGGTGTGGAACACGAGGGCCAGGAAGGCAGCCGCGACCGCCACCCGCGCCGGGTCGGCGCGCGCCCCTCGGATCAGCGCCAGCGCCGCGACCAAGACGAGGGCCACGTAGCCCAGCTCCCCGATCAGGCCCTGCTCGGCGCCGATCGTCACCGGGATCGTGTGCGACGCCGAGAGTGTCTGGGCGGCGCCGGGGTGACGTGCCCGGTACTCGGCCACGAACGCGCCGGAGCCGTACCCCCAGACCGGGCGATCACCGAACATGCTGATCCCGCCGCTGACGAGATTCGCGCGGCCACTCGAGGCGCCGTTAAGGCCCTGGTTGAGGCCGAAGGTGTTCGGCGAGACGAGGATCGCCGCAACGCCCACCGCGATCACCACCGCCCCCGCGACCAGCACCGGCCACACGCGCCAGCGCAGCGCCGCCAGCGTCGCCAGGCCGACGAGCAGGGCGCCGAGGCTCGAGCGGGAGAGGGTGAGCACGAGCCCGCCCCACAGCACCGCCAGCACGACTGTGGCCGCGACCTGTTCTCGCCGTCGCTCGTCGTACAACAGCACGGCGGCGAGCAGGATCATCACGAGCGCCAGGAACCGCCCGAAGATGTCGGGATCGAAGAACACGGAGTTCACCGTGAAATAGGCGTGCACATCGTTGGCCGCGATCAGCTTCGGGTTGAGGAACAGCGTCTTGGTCTCGTACTCGGCGAACCCGACGGCGGCAAACACGAGCGCCAGCGCCACGACGACGAGCAGGCAGGTGCGGAGCAGCTCTGAGGACCAACGCAGGCGTCGCAGCAGGACGAACAACAACGTGAACGGGACGTAGAAGAACACCACCTGCTGCAGCGCCTTCTCGAAGTCCTTGGAGTAGATCGCCTGCAGGGCGTAGAGGACCACGTAGAGAGCGAGCAGACGCTCGACCCAACGAACATCGCCGCGCGCCGCGCGCGTCTGCTGCCTGCGCTCAACCGGCTCCTCGTCGGCCTCGGGGTCCGGGAGCCCGCTGCGGAGGACCGGCACGATCCACGCCAGCGCACCCGCCGCGACCACGAGGTAGAGCGGCACGAGCAGGTTCGATGTCGTGCCACCCGCCTGGATCGGGATCCGGAACGGCAGCGCCAACACGGCCAGCGGGGCCAGCAGCCATGGCCGCCCGTGAATCACGTGCGCGATCCCGCCGATGACGGCCAGGGCGAGCACTGCCGCGGCGAGGGCGGGGAGCGGATGGCGATGAACCATGCCGAGCTGCGGCGAGTGCCAGATGTCGACGAGCAACAGCAGCGGGGCGAGCGTCAGCGCTCCGGCGGTCGCCGCCGCACGAGTCCGCTGAGTGCGCCCGAGCAACGTACCTGCCGCCAACAGCGCGACCACCACCACACCCAGCTTCGGGATCGGTCCGCTGAGAGCTGCGAGTGTGATCACCGGCGGACAGCCTAGAGAACCGGGGAGCGGCGATCCTCTACCCTCTCCGCGCATGTTCCCCGGCAAGCTGAGGCTGGCCGTCGGGCTCCTCGCAATCGGACTCTCTGCTTGCGGCAGCTCGAACAAGCCCGTCGCCGGCTCGGCAGCTCTCATCAATCCGTCTCCCGCGCGCGGGAGGGTGGATGATCCCCGGACGACTCACGTGAAGTGCCTGCGCCAGCACCACGTACCGGTCATCGAGGTCGGCGGCACCGGGCTGCAGATCGGCTTCGCCGGCGGACCCACGGTGACCTTCGAGCCGACCCCGGGCGCGGCCCAAGGCGATCAGATCCGTAACCGCGCGCAGGGGGCCGAGGTGATCGGCAGCGCGCTGCTCTATCCCAACCAGGCCTCGGACGCCGAGCTCACGACGATTGAGCAGTGCTTGGCCGTCGGCGTCTCCGGCTGATCCGTACCGCGTCTGCGGTCGAGTTCGCCGCGCGTAACCTCGCGTCGCCCGCAAGCACAGTGGTCTGAGCGCCCTCTAGAATGGGCGCGCGATGCCCGCTGTCCTGCGGGCTACATGTGTGTTTGCCGCCCATCGTGCCCCTGCGCGAGCGGCGACCCGAGGATCTTCCGTGTCCGTTCCTACCGCAGAGATGACTGCGCCCTCCGCAGCCCCGTCCGGCAGAGCCCCGGGGTCGACACTGCTGCACCGCCTGTTCGACGGCCCCCGGCTGTACATGACGCTGGCGGCGGCGGCGCTGGCGATCGGCGCGCTCTCACTGCTGATTCCCTCGACGCCGAGCTATGACCCGTGGGCGTGGTTGGTCTGGGGCCGCGAGATCGTCCACCTCAAGCTGCACACCACCGGCGGCCCCTCGTGGAAGCCGCTGCCGATGATCTTCACGACGCTGTTCGCCCCCTTTGGCAAGGCGGCGCCCGACCTGTGGCTCGTTGTTGCCCGCGCGGGAGCGGTCATGGCGGTCGCGATGGTGTTCAAGCTATGCGTGCGCTTCACCCGCCAGCTCGGCGCTCAGCTGGCCAGTGGCGCGAGCCGGACGGAGTGGCTCGCCTACATCGCGCCCTCGTTGCTCGCCGGCACGATCGCCGCCGTCGGGCTGGCCTTCTCCGGCGGGTTCATCAGCGACAACGCGCTCGGCTACTCCGAGGGCCTGATGACCGCCGCGGTGCTGATCGCCGTCGATCGCCACCTCGACGGACGCCCCCGTCAGGCCTTTGCGATCGGGTTCTTCGCCGCGCTCGACCGTCCCGAGGTGTGGCTGTTCTGGGGCCCGTACGGGCTGTGGCTGTTCTGGAAGGATCCCGGCGCGCGCAAGCTCGTCGTGGCGCTGTTCGCGCTGATCCCCGCGCTGTGGTTCCTGCCCGAGTACTGGGGCTCGGGTCACTTCTTCCGCGGCGTCAGCCGCGCGCAGCATCCCCGCTCCAACAGCCCCGCCTTCGCGCACTGCCCGTTCTGCGCCGAGCTCGTCGACCATGCCTGGCCGACCGTGCTGCTGCGGATCAAGCTGGCGGCGGTGGCGGCGGGTGCCGCATCGGTGTTCCTGTTGTGGAAGGCCAACCGAGCCCGCAAGGGCTTCAGCCTGCTCGGCCCTCGCGAGCACGCCATGGCGGGGATCATTCTGGCGGGCGCGCTCGGGCTGGCCTGGTGGGTCGTGATCTCGATCATGACCCAGGCCGGGTTCTCCGGCAACAACCGCTACCTCGTGCTCGGCGCTGCCCTGGTCGACATCGCGGGCGGCGTGGGCTGGGGCTGGGCGGCGCTCGAGTTGAGCCGCGTGCTGCCGCGACTGTCCGCCCGGGGCCGCGACGCCGCCTCGACGGCCGCCGGCTGGGTGAGCAGCCTCGTCGGCGTCGGACTATTGACGATCGCGTTCATCATGCTCCCCAACTTCGTCGGCAACAGCCTGATCGACATCCAGCGCACGCACCGCGCGCTCGTCTACCAGGCCCACCTTCGCCAGGACGCTGCGCGCGCCGTGGCGCTGCTCGGCGGCCCCGCAGCAGTGCTCCGTTGCGGCACGGTGATGACCGAGGGCTTCCAGGTGCCGATGCTTGCCTGGACGCTCGGGGTCCACACCATCGACGTGCAGTCCTCGCCGCTGCCGGGCGAGGAACCGCCGCCGGCTCCGAACGTGATCTTCCAGACCCGCGCGCAGCGCACGTCCCACCTGCTGCCGATTGTGCGCACGTGGAAGGAGGTCCCCTATCAGAAGGTGGCCCACGCGCGCGCCTTTAGGGTCTTCGAACACTGCGCCACTAACCTCCCCGCGACCTGATGGCCACCGTCGCTGCGCCACCCCGACGCGCCGTACCCGACGTCGACCTGCATCTGCCGGAGCGGCTTGCGCGACTGCCGAAGTGGCTGGTCGCGGGCGGATTCCTGCTCGGCTTGATGGCGCTGTCGGGCTTCCTGCGCAGCCGCTATCTGAGCGGCCAGTTCTGGATGGACGAAGCGCTGTCGGTCGGCATCGCCTCCCATCACCTCACAGCGATCCCCGGCGTGCTGCGCCATGACGGCTCGCCGCCGCTGTTCTACCTGATGCTTCACGTGTGGATGAGTGTGTTCGGCAACAGCGAGTCGGCCACCCACGCGATGTCGCTGACCTTCGGCCTGCTCACGATTCCGATCGGGATGTGGGCCGGGTGGAGCCTGTTCGGCGAGCGCGCTGGCTACATGGCCGCGGTGTTGTTCGCGTTCAGCTCGTTCCTGACGGAGTACAGCCAGGAGACCCGGATGTACGCGCTGATGGGGCTGCTGGGCCTTCTCGCCGCGGCGGCCTTCGTCCACGCCTTCGTGTTCCGTCGCCGCAAGTACCTGATCCTGTTCGCCGTCGCTCAGGCGCTGATGCTCTACACGCACGCCTGGGGGATCTTCTTCGGCGCCGGAGCCGTGCTCGCGCTGATCCCGGTGGTGCACGCCAGCGACGATCGCCGGGCAGTGATCCGCGACGCCGTGCTCGCCTTCGTGGGCGCCGGCATTCTCTTCCTGCCCTGGGTGCCGAACTTCATCTACCAGGCCACTCACACCGCGGCGCCCTGGGACTCCTCGCCCCGGTTCGGCGCGCCGGTCCAGCTCTCTCGTGACCTGCTCGGCGGCGACCGGGTCAGCGTTGCCCTGCTGATCGGCGCGGTGATCGGGCTAGTCGATCTGTTCAAGCGCGGCGCACCGAGCCGGAGGCTCCGAACCGCGACGTGGGCGCTGATCGTGCTCCCCGCCGGCACCCTGGCCCTCGCCTGGATCGCTTCGCAGATCACCCCGGCCTGGGTCTCGCGCTACTTCGCGCCGACGCTGGGCGCGCTGCTGCTGCTGGCCGCATTCGGTCTCTCGCGGGCGCGGATCGTCGGCTGGGTGGTCCTCGGCGCCTGCGTCGTGTTCCTGGCCAACCCGGCCTCGTTCACACCGAAGTACAAGAGCGACATGCGTGATGTTGGCGGCGAGATGGCGATGCTCGTGCACCCCGGCGACCTCGTCGTCGTCGGCCAGCCGGAGCAGGTGCCCCTCGCCTGGTACTACCTGCCCGGCGGTCTGCGCTACGCCAACACGATCGGGCCGATCGCCGACCCCCGTTACATGGAGTGGGTCAACGCGCTGTCACGCCTCAAGTCCGCGCAAGCACAGCCGACGCTCGCGCCACTGATTGCTAGTCTGAAGCCAGGCCAGCAGCTGCTGTTCGTGCGTCCGATGACCGAAGGGGCGCAAAGCTGGGAGGCGCCGTGGACGCAGTTGGTGCGTCGGCGCTCTGCTCAATGGGGAGCGATCCTCGCGGCTGACCGGAGCCTAGTGCCGGTCGCCTGGGCACCACACAATTACCGCGGCTCCTGCTGCATCGCCGACAGCGCCGTCCTCTACAAAAAGGTCGCTTGAACCCACGAACATGAGCAACACATCACCTTCACCCGCGCCGAGCAACGGCGCCGAGATAACTCCCGATCATCCCGTCGTCGTGCTGGGCGGCGGTCCCGCCGGCCTTACCGCCGGGTACCTGCTGGCCAAGGAAGGCAAGTCGGTGATCGTGCTCGAGTCGACCGACCAGGTCGGCGGTATCGCCCGGACCGAGGTGCGTGACGGCTACCGGTTCGACCTCGGCGGCCATCGCTTCTTCACCAAGGTCAAGGAGGTCGACGACCTCTGGCACGAGATCATGAAGGAGGAGTTCCTCAAGCGCCCCCGTCAGTCGCGGATCTACTGGCGGCGGAAGTTCCTTGACTACCCCCTCCAGGGGATGGACGTGATCAAGAAGCTCGGGCCGTGGGAGCTGTTTCTCTGCGGCATGTCCTACCTGTGGGCGGCGATCAGGCCCAAGGGCCGCGAGGAGACATTTGAGGAGTGGGTGTCCAACCGCTTCGGCAAGCGTCTCTTCAACCACTTCTTCAAGGCCTACACCGAGAAGGTGTGGGGCGTGTCGACGTCGGAGATCCGCGCTGAGTGGGCCGCGCAGCGAATCAAGGGGCTGTCGTTCTTCAGCGCCGCCAAGTCGGCCTTCTTCGGCAACAAGGGTGATGAGATCAAGTCGCTGATCGGCGAGTTCAACTACCCCCGCTTCGGCCCCGGCCAGATGTGGGAGCAGATGATGGCCGACATCCGTGAGCGCGGTGGCGAGGTGCGGCTGAACGCACCCGTCACGCGGCTTCGTACGGACCCCAAGACCGGCGCGATCACCGAGGTGGTGGCCGGCGGGGAGACCCTCACCCCCTCGCACGTCATCTCCTCACTGCCGCTGCGCACCACGGTCGGAATCGCCGAGCCCGAGGCGCCGGCAGACGTCCGTGACGCGGCGCGCGGCCTGCGTTACCGCGACTTCCTCACCGTGCTGCTCGTGTTGTCGGAGAAGAACATCTTCCCTGACAACTGGATCTACATCCACGAGCCGGACGTGCAGGTCGGGCGCATTCAGAACTTCCGCTCGTGGAGCCCCTGGATGGTGCCCAACGACGAGGACGGCTCGATCGGCCTTGAGTACTTCTGCTTCGAGGGCGATGAACTGTGGAAGATGGATGACCGCGATCTGGTCAAGCTCGCCACCAACGAGCTCGTGCAGATCGGCCTCGCCCGGCCCGAGATGGTCAAGACCGGGTTCGCCGTGCGCGTGCACAAGGCCTATCCGATCTATGACGCGGAGTACGGCGAGCGCGTGGCGACGATCCGCTCCTGGCTTGAGCAGGTGCCCAACCTCATTCAGGTTGGCCGCAACGGGCTGCACCGCTACAACAACTCCGACCACTCGATGCTCACCGCGATGAGGGCCGTCGACAACATCCTGCTCGGCACCCACCACGACATCTGGGCGGTCAACGCCGAGAGCGTCTATCACGAGGAGCACCAGGAGCCCGAGCAGCCGTACCGGAACGCCCCGGAGACCAAGGCGATGGAGCAGCCGCTCGGCTCGGAGCGCTAGCGCCGGTGCGCGGTCGGCGTCTGTGGGCGGCGCTGGCGGCCCTCGCCGCAGTTGCCTGCCTGCCATCGTTGGCGTCGGCCGCCTCCACGAGCACCGTGCCGCTCGGCCAGAGCTCGGGGTCGAGCCCGTTCGTCCCCGGCGTGCCTCCGTCGACGAGCGCCGCGCCAACCACCACTGCGGCACCGACGATCATCACCACGTCGGGAACCTCCTCCTCGGACAGCGGGCTGAGCGGGAGCAGCGCCGTCGCGATCGGCATCGGCGCGCTGGCCGTGCTGGCCGGCATCTCGTTCTTCATCTGGCGCGACGCGCGCCGTCGCGCACCGGTACGCCATCACGCCGCGGCGACTGCCGACGGCCGCGGCCGGACTGGTTCCAAGGCCAAGGTCAAGCAACGGAAGCTGAGCCCGGCCGAGCGCCGCCGCCGGAAGCGCGGGCGGGCTAGGTAGCAGCGTCCGCGGTGGCGCTGGCGATCGCCGGGGTGGCCGCCGAGCCCGCTGTCATGGTGGCGTCTGGGACGGCCGTGACCGCCTCCAGCCGAACCGGGATCCCGTTCAGCAGCGCCATGCCGGCCAGACGCTCGAGGTCCGCCGGCTCCGAGGAGGCGAGCAGGTTGACGTTTACGCCGCCGGCGTCAGTGGCCTGCTTCCAGCCGCCCCGGTGCCCCCAGCCGTGCGGCACCGCAATTGTCCCGGCCCCGACCTCGTCGGTGACCCGGACGGGCAGCTCCACCGAGCCGCGGGCGGACACCAGCCGGCAGGTCGCCCCGTCCTCGACGCCCGCCGTCGCCGCGTCGTGCGGATGGACGCGGGCGCAGTGCGTGCGGTCGCCCCGCATCAGCTTGGGGGCGTTGTGCATCCACGAGTTGTGCGAGCGCAGCTCCCTCAGCCCGACCAGCCGCAGCGGGTAGTCCACCGGCTCGTCGCCATCCCGCCCGAGCGCGGTCACTTCGGTCTCGATTTCGGGCACATCGAGGTGGACCCGCTTGTCGCGGTGGAAGACCTTCTTGGCCAGCACGCCGGTCGGGTGCCGCTCCGCCAAGGTGAGACCGTGGGGGTTGTCTCGCAGGCGGCCGATGCTGAGGCCGCCGCGACGGAGGCCGAACAGGTCGCCCTTTGGCCCAAGACGGAGCCCGAGGTCGATCAGGCGCCGCGGCGAGATCCGCACACCCACACGCCCGAGCGCCCGTAGCGGCCACGCGCTGGCCGGCGTGATGCCGAGGCGCCGCGAGAGGGCGTCGATGATCTCCCACTCCTGGCGCGCCTCGCCCCGTGCCGGCACGACCGGTTCGGTCCACTGCACGAACGGCGTGGTGAAGAAGGTGAGAAAGGCGATGGGGAAGTCCTCGCGCTCGAGGAAGGTCGTGGCCGGGAGCACGTAATCCGCGTGGCGACTGGTATCGGTGATGTAGAGGTCGATGGCCACCACCAGCTCGAGGCCGGTGAGCGCCCGCTCGAGCTCGTCTCCGTCAGGAACCGACAGCACCGGGTTACCGGCGGAGACGAAGAAGGCGCGGATCTGCCCGTGTCCTGGCGTTGTCATCTCCTTGGCCATCAGCGACGCGGGGAACGTCCCGAGCACATCTGGGAAGCCGCCGATCCGTGACCGCGCCTTGCCGTAGCTGTCGGCGCCGAGGATATGCAGCAGATCCTCGATCTGGATCGGGCCGGTGCCGAAGATCGCCCCGCCCTCGCGGTCGAGGTTTCCGGTGACGAGGTTGAGGGCGTCGAGCAGGAAACTGACCAGAGTGCCGTGACGGCCGAGGCACGAGCCCGTGCGCCCGTAGACCGCCGCCCGCGGCGACCCCGACAGCTCGGTGGCGAGCTGGCGCACGGTGGCCGCCGGGATTCCGGTGCGAGCCTCGGTCGCCTCCGGGGGAAAGCCCGCGACCAGCGCTGCAAGGGCATCCGCCCCGCGCGCCTGGCCCGCGATCGCCGCCTGGTCCTCGAGCCCGTCGGCGAAGATCACCTGCAGGAGCGAGAGCAGCAGCCAGGCATCGCTGCCGGGACGGATCGGAACGTGCTCGAAGGTGCGAGCCGTCTCCGAGCGGCGGGGATCGATCACCACCACCCGTCCACCGCGCTTGACGATCCCGTGGAGGCTGTCTCGGACCCGCGGGGAGGACAGGACGCTGCCGTGCGACACGAGTGGGTTGGCACCGACGACGAGCAGGAAGTCCGTGCGCGCGAGGTCGGGGATCGGCACCAGCAGCGGGGATCCATAGAGCATCGCGCTGGCCGCGAAGCGATTGTTCACGTCCTGCGAGCCGGCGCTGTACAGGTTGGGCGAGCCGATTGCATCCATGAACCCCTTGACCCACAGGGGGTTTGAGTATGAGAAGGCTGAGGGATTCCCGAAGTACCAGCCGAGGGCCGCCGGACCGTCGCGCTGGATGATTGTCTTCAGGCGCGCGGCGATGTCGTCGAGAGCCTCGTTCCAGCCGACGCGCTCGAAGCTCCCATCGGGGCGCCGCCGGAGCGGGTGAGTGACCCGGTCAGGGTCGTTCTGGATCTCGGCCATCGCGATCCCTTTCGGACAGGCAAAGCCCTGCGAGAGCGGGTGCTGTGGGTCCGGCCGGAGCTTGACGACCTGCTCGTCCTGCACTGTGGCCACCATGCCGCACAGGGGCTCGCAGATCCGGCAGTAGGTGACGCGTTCCTCGCTGGCCATGGATCGTCCCGACGGATCCTAACCGTCCTGGCTAGGCCGCAGCGACGGCGCGGGCGGTGCGCTTGGCCCGCAACAGCTGACGCTCCACGGTCCGTCGGGTGCAGCCGGAGACCTGTGCGATCTCCGCGTAGTTGAGTCCGACCGCGTGCAGCCACATGAAACGCCGCTGGCGGCCCGGCAGCTGGGCCGTCACGGCGAGGCGCTCGCGCCGCTCCACGAGCTCGTGCGGGCCCGCGGCGGTCTCTGCAAACGCGCGGTCCCCGAGCTGGTCGAGCACCGCCTCGAGCGAGAGCTCACGCCGGTCTCGACGGATCAGCTTGAACGCCTCGTGCACGGCGGTCGCCGCCAACCAGCTCAGAGCAGCCTCGTGACGGACCCGCCTCGAGTGGACGACCAGGCGGGTCCAGGCGAACTGGCACGCGTCCTCGATCACCACCTCCGGCGCGTCGACATCGAGCCGGACGATCTGCTCGAGGCGGCCGCTCAGCGCGCGGTAGAGCGCCTCGACGCCACCCGGCCCCACCGGGGAACTCGGACTCATTACACGGTTGGCCACGTCAACCCCCTCAAATGTTTTGAGACTAATTTGATGCATTTGAGCATTGTCTGGGCCGACAGTAGCGGCTAGAATGATTAGTGTCAATTAGACTCAATTAGTTCAGAAAAGGCCGCTGCTTGATGCCCTCCCCCCAGATCCGACTGGCCCTGCCGCCACCGCACGCGATCCTCGCCGTCACCGCGCACCCCAACCTCACCGGGCTACCGGGCAGCAACGTTCTGCAGCAGCTGATCAACGGGGCTGAGGCGTGGGCGCTGGCCATCGCGCTGCTCGGGGCGTTCATCGGGGCCGCTCTCTGGGCCGTCGCCTCGCACACGCACAATCATCACTACGCCGCCCGGGGGCGGATGGCAGCGCTGGTCTCCGCTGCCGCCGCGCTCATGGTCGGCGCCGCGCCCGGGCTGGTCAACTTCTTCCAGCACTTGGGGACGCGGGCGCGATGATCGCCATCGCGCACAGGCGACGGACGAGCCGGCGCCGTCTCGGCATGCTGCTCCCGTTTCCCTGGCGCGGCCGGGGCCGGTTCCTCCCCCGCGTGCTGATCATCGCCTCGCTGCTGGGCGCCGGCGGCCTCACCGCGGCCCCCGAGGCGACGGCGTTCAACCCGATCAAGCCGATCTGCGGCGTCGCCGGCTGGGTCAGCGGAATCGTCGGCAAGGCTTGCAACGTGGTCCAGCATGGAGGCAAGCTGATCGGCGCCGGCAAGAAGCTCCTCGGCGGCCATCTCGGCGGGGCGGCCCAGACTCTCTTCGGCGGCGGGAGCGCCGGCGCCGGCCAGGTGATCGGCCTGGCGGCGCTCGTGGCCTGGGTCAGCGGAGGCGCGAAGGTCGCCCTGGACGAAACGGCGAAGGTGCTCGACCGGACCACTCGGCCGGAGCTCGGCACGACCTGGTTCTCCTCCACCTACTGGCGCATGGCGGGCATCTCGGCACTACTGACGCTGCCATTCCTGTTCGCCGCCGCGATCCAGGCGCTGCTGCACTCCGACCTGACGCTGCTGCTCCGCGCCGCCCTCGGCTATCTGCCGCTGTCGATGCTCGCGGTCGGCGTCGCGGCCCCGGTGACGATGCTGCTGCTCGCTGCCTCCGACGAGATGTCGGCGATCGTCTCCTCGGCGGCCGGGCAGGCCGGGACGAGGTTCCTCTCCCACGTCGGCCTGCTCAGCGGCGCCCTGAGCACCCTCGCCCGTTCGCCGTTCCTCGTGTTCCTGATCGGGCTGCTGACGGCCGCCGGGGCGATCGTCCTGTGGGTGGAGATGCTGATGCGGCAGGCCGCGATCTACATCGTCGTGTTGCTGCTGCCGCTGGCCTTCGCCGCGCTCGTCTGGCCCGCACGCCGCGTCTGGGCGATCCGCGCCGTCGAGCTGCTGGTCGCCCTGATCCTGTCGAAGTTCGTGATCGTCGCCGTGCTGTCGCTCGGTGGCGCCGCCCTCGGCCACGGCGGTGGCGTCGCCGGCGGAATGCTGGCCGGGCTGGTGCTCGTCCTCCTCGGGGCGGTGGCGCCGTGGGCGCTCCTGCGGCTCCTGCCGCTGACCGAGCTGGCCAGCGGAGCCGCCGCCCATCTGCGAAGCGAGACGAGCCGGCTCGCTCCGATGCACGCCACGCTCAACGGGCACCTCGGCAGCGCCGGCGAGTGGGCCACTTCGGTGGCCGCGGGGATGCGGCGCGCGGCGGCCGAGACCGACGGCGGCGGAGCGGGGATGGAAGCCTCCGCCGGCGCGCTCCCGGGGCCCGGCGCGCTCCCGGCGCCGGGGGCGGTGTCGACCGCGGGGCGAGAGGTCTCGACGGACGAGGCGATCGATGACCCCGCCGTGGTGGCGGAGGGAGGCGACGGTGGGACGCCGGCGAAGTCAACTGAGGGCAGTCCCAATGGTTCCGAGCCACGCGCGACCGCGGTGATCGCCGAGGCCGCGCCGGCGGTGACCACCGCACACGGCGCGGAGAGCGACCCCGCGCCCTACGCACCGACGGACACCTCCGACCTCGACGAGCTGCGCGAGCGGGTGCGCGAGACCCTGATCCTCGGACCCGAGCCCCTGTCGCCGGACGCTGAGGCTCCGCGGACCGAGGCCGCCGGGGGCGCCACGGCCACCGGGGGCGCCACGGCCGCGGGGGCGAAGGAGGCCGCCGCGGCCGAGGACCACGATCCGCGCCCACCCGCGAGCGACTCCGAGGAAACCCCCCGGTGACCCGCGAGCCGCTGCTCTACCGCTTCGGACCGCTCGAGCGCCGGGGCATCTTCGGCGCGGTGCGCGGCGGCCAGGCCGCCACCCTGGCTGTCGGTGCCGTCGTCGCGATCGTGCTGCTCGATCACTCCCCGAACCTCACCGGCACGCTGTCGGCCACGCTTCTGTTCGCGGCCGCCGCAGCGCTCTCGCTCATCCCCGTCGGTGGGCGCACGCTGCAGGAGTGGGCACCGCTCGTGCTCGGCTTCGAGGCGCGACGGCTGAGTGGCCGGGCCACGTTCCGCTCGGCGATCGCCACCCGCGGGGCACGAGCCGCGCTCTCGAGCAGCGGCGTGGCCGGCGCACAGGCTCCGGCACCGGAGGCGCCGCCCGCGCTCGGCGGCGTGCGCATTGTCGAGGCGGATTACCGCGGGCGACCGCTTGGCATCCTCGTCGAGCGCCACGGCCGGCGCCTCACCGCCGTGCTCGCTTGCCGGGTGGTGTCGTTCTCGCTGCTCGATCCCGAGGCTCAGGAGCGGCGCCTGGCTCGGTGGGGCTTGGTGCTGTCGGGATCGGCCAGGACCGCGGTCAGGCGCATCGGCTGGGTCGAGCGCACGGCACCGGCCCAGGGCGACGAGCTGGCCCGCTGGCTGCACGCCGAGCGCGACCCCGCCATCCCGCTCCGGGGCACGCCGATGATCGACTCCTACCTCGAGCTGATCAGCACCACCGCCCGCGTGACGCAGCAGCACGAGATCCTCGTCGCCGTGCAGGTGGACGCGCCGCGCGTGCGCTCGCGCGGGGCTCAGGCAGTCAGGCAGGCGCTGATCGACGAGGCCGAGCGCGTCGCGCAAAGCCTTGAGGCCGCCGAGGTCACTGTGCTGGGAGCGTTGAGCGCGCAGCAGCTGGGCCGCGCGCTGCGGACCGCCTTCGACCCCTATGCCGGGGCGGAGCTGGCCGCGCTCGAGGCCGCTGATCCCGAGCGGCGCGGGCTGAGCGAGGGCAACGCCTGGCCGCTCGGCGCCCGCGAGGAGTGGGATCACTACCGCTCCGACGGCGCCCTCCACGCCACCTACTGGATCGGGTCCTGGCCGCGGGTCGACGTCTCCCCCATGTTCATGGACGCGCTGCTCGGCCGCTCGAGCGTGGTACGCACGGTGGCGGTGACCTTCGAGCCGATCGCGCATGAGCGGTCAACCCGGGAGATCGAGGCCGCGATCACGCGCGATCACGCCGACCGCGATCTGCGGGCGCGCTTCGGGCAGTCCCTGACCGCGCGTCAGCGGCAGGCCGAGGACGCGACGAGCCGCCGCGAGTCCGAGCTCGCCGCGGGCCACGGCGAGGTGCGCTTTGCCGGCTTCGTCACGGTGTCCGGGCGGACGCCGGAGGAGCTCCGCCGGGCCAGCGCCGAGGTCACCGAGCACGCTGCCCGCGCCCGGCTCGAGCTGCACCGCATGTACGGCCAGCAGGCCGACGCCTTCACGTTCACACTTCCGCTGTGCCGGGGGCTCTGTTGAGAGGCCGGCGGGAGAAGGGTCGCGGGTGAGCCGGCGCGCGGCCGAGCGGCCCGGCCATCGGTCGACGACCCGCCATGCCCAGGCGGTGTATCCCTTCATCGCCGCGGGGGGCCTCGGCGGCCGCGGGGTGTTCATCGGCCGTGACTCGACCGGCGGTGCGTTCTGTTACGACCCGTGGGCGCTCTACGCGCGCGGCGAGCTCGACGATCCCAACGTGATCGTGCTCGGCAAGCTCGGCCAAGGCAAGAGTGCCCTGGTCAAGACCCTGCTGTGGCGGATGCTGCTGTTCGGCCGACGCGCGTTCGTACTCGACGTCAAGCGCGAGTACGGGCCCCTCTGTCGCGCCGTCGGCGTGCGGCCGATCTCGCTCGTGCCAGGCGCCGGGGTGCGGCTCAACCCGCTCGCCTCGCGGCCCGAGGAGCACGCACAGCTCGATCTGCTGCGCGCCATCACCGTGACCGCACTCGAGGGCCAATTGACCCAGATCGAGGCCGCGGCGCTGCGGGAGGCGCTGCGCACCGTCCGCGCCCGCGCGAGCACCGAGCCGACCCTGCCGCAGATCGCCGAGGTGCTGTTCTCCCCGGTGGCGGAGATGGCCGCCCGGCTCCGTACGACTGCGGAGCGCCTCGCCCGGGATGCCCGCCGTGCGGCGCTGGCTCTCCAGGATCTGTGCGAGGGACCGCTGCGGGGGATGTTCGACGGGCCGACGACCCCGGGGCTCGACCTCGACGCCAGGCTTCTGGTGCTGGATCTGCATGCGGTGCGAGACTCGCCGGCGGTCGGCATCCTCATGGCCTGTGCCTCGGCATGGATGAGTGCGCTTCTGGCCCGGATGGCCGAGCGGCCCGGACGCGAGCGGCTCATCAACGTCGCCGACGAATCGTGGAAGATCATTCAGCACACCGGCCTTGGTGAGTGGTTCCAATCCAACTTCAAGCTCGCCCGGCAGTTCGGCGTGATGAACCTGGTGGTTCTGCACAAGCTGGCCGACCTGCAGAGCGCGGGCGACGCGGGGTCGCGAGCCGCGCGGATCGCCGAGGGGCTGATCGCCGACGCCTCGACGCGGATCGTCTACCACCAGGACGAGAGCCAGGTGCCGCTGACCCGCGATCTGCTCGGTCTCACCGAGACCGAGGCTCGGCTGATCTCGCTGTTGTCGACCGGCCAGGCGCTGTGGCGCGTCGCCTCGCGCTCGTTCGTCGTCCAGCACTACCGCGCGCGGCTCGAGCTCCAGATCACCAACACCGACACCGGGATGCGGACCACCGCTCCACGGCGGACGTGAGCAGCCGCCGCTCAGAGGAGATCTCGGACGCCGCGGTGCTGGCGATCATCGGCGCGGCGTCCGCGGCGCTCGCCGTGGTGTGGGTGTGGGGCGGCGTCGCGGGCGCGGTGTTCGGCACCGGCTGGCCGCGAGTCGGCCCCTCGCAGCTGCTCGGAGTCTTGGTGCGGCTGCCGGCCCGCCTCGCCGATCCGGCCGCTGCCTGGCCAGCCCGCGCCCGCCCCGAGCTTCCGGGGGCGGCAGGGTTCTACGCCGCGCTCATGCTCGTCACGGGCACCGTCGGCGCCGTCGGCTGGACGCTCAGCCGCTGTGGCGCCGTCGGGGTGTTGCGAGGACCCATGGACGCCGGTGCACGCTGGGCCTCAGGCCGAGACCTGCGTGCGCTGTGGGCTCCACGGAGCGCGGCGCGCCGTGAAGGACGGCTGGTGTTCGGTCGCCGGCGCGGCCGGCTGCTGGCGGCTGAGCGGCGCCACGCGCTGATCGCCTTCGGGCCGCCCCAGTCGGGGAAGTCTGCCGGCCTTGCAGTGCCCGCGCTGCTCGAGTGGGACGGCCCGGCGGTCGCGTCCTCGATCAAGACCGACCTGTTCGCGGCCAGCGTCTCCCGCCGCCGTCAGCTCGGGACGACCTTCGTGTTCGACCCATTCGGCTTGGCCGGCGTGGCGTCACAGACCTGGACGCCGCTTGCCGGGTCGCGCGCGTGGGACGGTGCTCTGGAGGTGGCGCGGCGCCTGGCTGCGGCCGGCGAGCTCGACCAGCGCGGTGTCGAAGGCGGCGATTTCTGGGCCATCGCCGCCGAGCAGCGCCTCGCACCGCTGCTGTACGTGGCCGCCGCCTCGGGCGCCACGATCGAATCCGTCGTGCGGTGGGCCTACGGCCAGGGCCGCCGCGAACTCGACGAGGCCCTCGCGCAGCTCACCGGCCAGGCCACCGACGAGCGATCTCTGGCGGACGCGCACGCGGCGTATGACGCTGTCCGGGCGTTCGAGTCGCAGGCCGACCGGACGCGGTCCTCGATCGAGGCCACCGTCCAGGCGCTGCTCCGGGCCTACCGCTTCAACCGCGTGGCGCTGTCGGCGCGGTCGTGTGAGATCACCGCCGACCGCCTGCTCGACCAGGCCGCCACGCTGTATCTGATCGGCGACGCGAAGGCGTTCCGGCTGTTGCGGCCGATCTTCCTCGCGCTGCTCTCGGAGATCGTCGACCGGGCCTACCAGCGCGCGACGCTCAACGGTGGGCAACTCGAGCGGCCGCTGCTGCTGTGCCTCGACGAGGCCGGCAACGTGGCGCCGCTACCGAACCTGGCCGAGATCGCCTCGACCGCACCGAGCCACAACATCCAGCTGTTGTCGATCTTCCACGACCTTGCCCAGGCCCGATCGCGCTACGGCCAGCAGGCGGAGACGGTGGTCAACAGCCACAGGGCGCGGATGCTGCTGCCCGGGGTCGCCGATCTGGAGACACTCCGCTACTTCGCCGGACTGGTCGGTGACGAGGAGACCCGGGATCACACCCGCACGATCGGCGCTGGCGGTACCACACGCTCGACCGTGCGGCGGCGAAGACCGCTTCTCGCCGCAGAAGCGTTGCGACAGCTTCCCCAGGGCGGCGGTCTGCTGCTCTACGGGCGCCTGCCGCCGGCGCGAGTCCGCCTGCGGCTGTGGTTCGCCGATCGCCGGCTACGGCGACTTGCCGGAGCAGGATCGGGGCCGAGATCGGGAGGGCGACGGTGAGCTGGCTCGAGCCCGGCGACGGCGGCTTCGAGCACGACGAGTGGTACGAGCCCGAGGAGCGGCGCTGGCCGCTCACCTGGCACGCGCTCTACCCGCGCGAGCGGTGGCTGTGGTTCGAGCGATTGTGGAGTGACGTCTGCGTGCTGCGGGAGCGCTACAGGCTTGCCGTCCGCTCCGGCTGGTGGGAGGACCAGGTGCAGGTCGAGGCACTGGCCGCTCTCGCCGCCTGGCTCGACCGCTACGACAGCGGCGAATGGAGCGACCCGCCCGGGAAGCTCGCGCTCCTCTACGACCTCGAGCGAGTGAACGTGCTACTGCGCGAAGGCAGCGACCCGTTCCACCCCGACCGTGACCGCCTGCGCTTCGCCCGCTACCTGGTCGACATCGGCTGTCAGCCGCCGGCGGGGCGGGAGCCACGGCCGTGAATGAGCGTGATCACGCCGGCGATGTCTCTCGCAGGGCCCCAGACGGGTGCGCGTTACTCCGTATCAGTAGCCGCCGCCTCGGCCCGGCTGAGGAACTCATGCACGTGTACGTTGTACGCCTCGCCGACGGATGGGATGGTGTGCCCGCGGCCGGAGATGATCGCCCGCTCGGCCCCGATCCGATTCGCCAGCGTGTCGCACACGGCCTCCCACACAGAGGAGTGATCGCCGGAGATCACCAGCTTTGGGAATGCTGCTCCGGCAAGTACTCCGACAGGGATCTCGGCTTCCCATGGCGGCCGTTCACGCGCGGCGTGTCGCGCTCCCTGCTCGAGCCAGGCCGGGAGCACCGCAGGGGTGGCATGCGCCGAATGCACGCCGGCACGGAACATGCGCAAGAAGTCGCTGGGCGGGAGCGTGGGGCCGATGCGATACAGCTGCTCTCCGCGGCCGATCATGGCGTCAGCTGTCGGGGCGCCGGCCGCGAGCCTGAGCAAGCCCGGCTCGGACACGATCAGAGAACGGACAGCCTGCGGCCGGATCGTGGCCGCCAGCAGCGCGATGATCGCGCCGTAGGAGTGACCCACCAGATGCGCTCCGTCGCCGAGTAGCTCCGCGATCAATGGCGCTTCGAGCTCGAAGTCTCCACGTGCCAGCGGCCGGCTGCCTGCGAACCCCGGTCGATTCGGGAGGCAGAGCGTCCACTGCTCCGCGAGTTCGCCCTGCTTGCGCCAAGTGCGTCGCGCGTCGACGATGCTCCCGTGCACGAGGACGACCGTCGCCCCTGAGCCCATCCTCTCGATATCCAGATCGGCCACGGTGATTCGTTTGGAGCTCATCCAGGGATCTTCTCCGACCCGCGCCGGTGATGCTGCTCAAGGCCGCCGGGGTTCGATGTGCGCGGCAATGCCCAGGCGGTCGGAGAGCTTGACCGTGCTGTCAGAATCGACGTCGTGCAACCGGGGGCGAGCACAAGCGCGCGGCAGCGCATGCGGGGTCTTCGCTTGGCGATCGCGACGCTCGCCGGCATGATTGTGTTCGGGCCGTCCGCGAGCGCGAACACCGCGACGGTGGGTGAGACGACGCTGACGTCGAACCTGCCGACCGCCGATTCCTTCGTTCGGCACGTCCCGGTGTTCCAGGGTGCTACGAGTGGCAACCATACGATCGCTTCGCCTCTAGCGCAGCGATCCACGAGTGATCGGCACCGCGAGGACCGCTGCGCTGTAGCGCGGGAGCGCAAGCACGTACCGGCGATGCGCCAGGTACACAACCTCGGTGACGTGCGCCCCCCTCCACTGAGCGTCCTGATCGAGGCTCTGGCCTCCGAGCGTCACCCCGGAGCGCGCGCTTGGCGAGGGCGCCAGCAGGCGCTCGACCCGAGCAGGCGCAGTGGCAGGTAACTGCAAGCTGACGTGTAGCTGCTGCGGTCCCTTGTTGATCAAGAGAACGTGGAGCGTGCCGTTGCCGACCTTCACTGCCCACACCTTGAGATGCCGCGGGCTCGGGCTGCGAAGCTGCGTCGGCACCAGCCGCGCATTGGGTCCGAGGGTACGTGCAAACAGGATCAGGCCGTACAGCAGTGGGCGCGCGACGAACCGACGACCGTCGAACGTGAACGGGTCGTTGATCGTGGTTTGACGGGCGTGGAGGTGGACGGCCTCGACACCCGCTCGCTCCGACGCAAACACAGCGTCGGGTGCCCACAACGCTGTCGCGAATGCGTCACTGAGGCCGTTGAGGCCCCCGCAGGTGATCGAGTTGAACTCGGTCAGGACGAACGGCAGGCCTGCTCGCCGAGCCAACGTCACCGCGGGCTTGACCGACTGCGCCATTCCGAGAGTGGCGTCGTCGCTGAGGATCCGGTCGATCGTGGGGTACTGTGACGAGCCGGGAAGGGCACACCCCGAGTACGGATAGCGATGCCCACTGACGGTACGCAGTCCCGGGTGCGGACTGTTCAGGAGCGTCACTATCCACCTCCGGTCCGCGCCCGGGTTCGCAAGCGCCGGCGCGTACAACGGCACGTTGGGCGCGACTCTCGAGAGCACCCTCGAGTAGCTGGCGAAGTCCCGGGCGTAGCCCTCCGGAGTGATGTCTTTCGGCAGCGCGAGACCCTCGAACTTCACGGCGTCGGTCGTCTGCACCCAGAACGCCTGGCTGTAGAGGTCCGGTTCGTTCCCCACCTCGAACCCGATGATGCTCGCTTTGGGCATCGTCACCTTGGCCTCCGCCGCCCAGACGCCCGCGCTCTGCGGATTCGCGGTAATCAGGTTCATGTCGAGGATCACGCGCAGCTGCATCTTGCGCATGAGGTTTGCCGTGCGAGCCACGAACCCCACGGTCAGATCGAACGCCCATCGAGGCAGCCTGCGAACGGTCCGTCACCGGGGACGTGGAGCATCGAGATCGCCCGTCGATAGAGGGAGACGTGGCGCTCGTCCACCGGCAGCGTCCAGTACTCGGTCGAGAGACCCAAGAACGAGCGTGGGATGGCGCTGAGTGACGCCGCTGGCGCAATCGCTATCTGAGCTCGGACGGGGTCAGGGGTATCGGCTTGCGAATGCGTGACCGGGGCGCGCCAGGTGCGAATCGGCCCGGCGCCCAAGTGTTGGCGCGCTTGGACGAGCGGGGGCCTGTCATCCTCGGACGATGAGCCGTGTGAGAGCGTTCCCCCTCGGTGCCGCCGTGACGCTCGAGGAGCTCGATGCCGACCCACATCCCGCGCTCGCCCGGCTGCGCGCGCGCGAGCCGGTGTCATGGTTGCCCGCGCTTGACGGGTGGATGATCACAAGCCACCGGCTGGCGGCCGCGGCGATGCGCGATGCCGAGGCATTCACCGTGGACGACGTACGGTTCACCACCGCTCAGGTTGTCGGCCCCAGCATGCTCAGCCTCGACGGCGAGGAGCACCGGCGCCACCGCGCGCCGTTCGCGGCGCCGTTGCGCCCGCGCGCGGTCAGCGACCGGTTCGCCGGCCCGGTCTCCACCGAGGCCGAGGCGCTGATCGACGGGCTCGCCCCCTCGGGCGCGGGTGAGCTCCGCCGCTCGTTCGCCGGCCCGCTGGCAGCAATCACCGTCGCGCGCGCACTCGGGCTGGACCCCGGCGAGACCCCGACGGTCCTCGCTTGGTACGACGTGATCGTCGCGGCGGTCACGGAGCTGACCGCGGGCGCGGAGCTCCCCGGCGATGCCCGCCGCGCGTTCGCCGGCCTGAGCGCCCGCCTGCGCACGGTGATCGACGGCGCCACCGAGGACTCGCTGCTCGCCGCCGCCGCCGCGCAGTCGGATCTCGAGGCGGATCAGATCATCGGCAACGCTGCGGTGCTGCTGTTCGGGGGGATCGAGACGACCGAGGGCATGATCGCCAACGCGCTGCTGCATCTGCTCGAGCGCCCCGACCAACTGGAGGCCGTGCGGCGGGACTCGTCCCTGGTCCAGGCGGCAATCGAGGAGTCGTTGCGCCTCGAGCCGGCGGCGGCGGTCGTGGACCGCTACGCCGCCCGCGAGGTGAACTTCGGCGGAGCGCCGATCGCCCCTGGTGACTTGGTGCGGATCTCGATCGCGGGAGCCAACCGCGACCCCGCGGTGTTCGCCGATCCCGACGAGTTTCGGCTGGTCCGCTCCGACCGCCGTCACCTGGCGTTCGCCAGCGGGCCCCACGTCTGCGTTGGCGTCCATCTCGCCCGCCTCGAGGCGCGAGCGGCCGTGACCACCGCGATCACGCGGCTGCCGGCGCTTCGGCTCGACCCGGAGCGGCCATCCGAGGTGCGCGGCCTCGTCTTCCGCAAGCCGGTGCGGCTCGACACGCTCTGGTGAGCGCGGCGCAGTTCCGACAGTCGGAACGGAATTGCCATTCGTCGCGGGCCGGCGGCTCGGGCGGGCAGGGCGGCTCGGGCGGGCGGGGCGGCTCGGGTAGTGCGATATCTGACATCCCGAGGCGATCCGGCTCAAGCACAGCGGCTGAGGCTGCCGATAGCCCGAGGAGATGCGCAGACTCGCCGCCGCCGTCCTCCCGCTGAGCCTCGCCCTGGCGGTGGCGGTCGCCCTCGCGGCCGCGCCGGCGCTCGCGGCGCAGACGCCGCCGGTGCCGGTCGAGAACGCGGCGCGCTACGTCAACCCGTTCGCCAACCCGCAGTGGGAGCCGAGCCGGACCGACATGGGGATGGACTGGGCATCGACGCGCAAGTTGCCGGTGCTGGCGATCGGCGATGCCGTGATCCTCGGCGCCGACAATCACAGCGGGTGGCCCGGTGGTCACATCATTTGGTATGAGCTGCTTGACGGCAGCCACGCCGGCGACATCGTCTATGTCGCCGAGCACCTGACCAAGCTCTCGCGGGCGGGCAAGATCGTCCGCGCCGGCCAGCCGATCGCCATCGCGCTGCCCGGCTATCCGTGGACGGAATGGGGCTGGGCCGACGAGTGGGGCAGCCCGCGCGCCTACCCCTGTTACAAGGAGGGCAAGGCGACCAACTCGGGCCGGGAGATGGAGCGTTTCCTGGTCTCGCTCGGCGCTCCGCTGGGCGACCCTCCGGGCCGCGGCCCAGCCCGCCCGGCGGGCAAGCTCTGCTGAGCGAGGGCAGATCCTGCGGCCGCTGCTGCTCGACGGCTCGCAGCCGTCGGTCGACGCCGCACCCGCCCCCTGAGCTCTCCGACACCTGACTACAAGCCGTCGAGCGCCGGTAGGCCGTCGATGCTCACCGTGTTCTTCTCCCGCTGGTAGTCGATCAGGCCCTGTACGCCGTGCATCCGCACCCGCTTCGCCGCCCATGCGTCGTGGTGGGGACGCAGTCCCTCGAGCGTCATCAACGGCACGCCGTAGCCACACGAGTCGGCGATCCGCTCGACGTCGACCACCACGACCGCCCGCCGGGCCTGAGGCACCGCGGGCTCGGCGAAGCGGCAGCGCGCGAGCAGCTCCTCGAACCCAGGATCGGCCGCGGCCACGACCTCGGCACGGCCGTGCAGGCGGAGAATCCGAGGCGGCCCCTGGAAGGCGCAGAGCATGATCACGATCCGCCCGTTCTCGCGCACGTGTGCAAGCGTCTCGGCGCCGCTGCCGACAACATCGAGATACGCGACGGCGTGCTCGTCGAGGACCCGCAGGGTGTCGATCGGGCCCTTGGGCGAGAGATTGACGTGGCCGTCGGCGGCCAGCGGCGCCGTACCGACGAAGAACATCGGCTGGGCCGCGATCCAGCGCGACAGATGGTCGTCGATCTCGGGGAAGATCTTTCCCACTCAGGCCAAGAGTAGCTCCGCCAGCGTCGCTCCGGCCCGGCGCAGCTCCGACTCGTTGCCGGCCTCGATCACCTCCTGAAGATCAAGGATCCGCTGCCCGAAGGCGCCGAGCTCCCGGCGCCCGACGACCGCGCAAGCGGGAACGCCGGCCTGGCGCGCACGGGTGGCAACCTCCGAGACTGCCTTGCCGGCCAGGCTCTGCTCGTCGAGCTTCCCTTCGCCCGCGATCACTGCCCGGGCGGCCCGCATGCGCCCGTCGAAGCCGATCGCATCGAGGATGTAGGCCGCGCCGGGGACGAGCTCCGCACCGAACGCCGCCCACAGACCCCCGGAGATGCCGCCCGCCGCTCCTGTCATCGGCCGGCCACGTGGGTCCCGGGGCAGACGACGCGCCTGGCCATTCAGGCGCCGGGTCAACGCGCGTACGTCGACCTCGTCGGCGCCCTTCTGCGGCGCGAACACGCGGGCGGCGTCCTCAAACGGCGTACGCACGTCGCAGAGCACGATCAGCCGCACACGATCGAGTTCCGTCACCCGCCGCAGCACGGCGATCGCCCCCGCGCCGCCGTCGGTGGTGGCGCTGCCGCCGACGCCCAGCACGACGGTCCTCGCTCCATCGCGCACCGCATGGGCGATCAGCTCGCCCGTCCCGCGCGTGCTGGCCCGCAGTGGATCACGTTCGCGCTCGCTGACGAGGCCGAGCCCGGAGGCCGCCGCGACCTCGACGATGGCGAGCGGTGCCTCTCCGCGTCGGCTCGGCTCGACCACGCCGTAGGCGGCCTCGATCTCGCGCCCGAGCGGGTCGGTCGCGGGGGCGCGCCGCAGCTCGGCGCCGAGGGGCAGCGCGAGGACCTCGAGCGTCCCCTCGCCACCGTCCGCGACGGGGCACAGATCGACCTCGGCGCCCGCGTCGGTGGCGCCCGCGCCGATCGCCTCGGCCACCTCGACGGCCCGGAAGGTTCCCTTGAACGAGTCCGGGGCGATCAGCAGCGAGGTGGGGATGCCGGCGGGCACGGGCACGCCGGCAGTATCATGCCCGAGCGCAATCCGCGTCCACGCGTCGACGCGGCACCGCCCAGGGATCAGCCGCTCATCTGCTCGAGGCGGCATTCCCGGGGCGCCTTATCCTCGCGCCAGCGGAGAATCTTCGTGCCGTGCCGGATCCGGCCGCCGCTGGCGTGATCGAAGGTCACCTCGACAACGAGCTCGGGGCGCAGGCCGATCCACTCGAGCTCCTTCTCGCTCTTCCACCGGCTGGGATCGCCATGACCACGCTGCCCCGTCTCGTACGGCGCGAGCCTCTGCACCAGGGCGCGCTTCTCGGCCGCCCGCAGGCCCGAGGAATGCCCGACGACATGGAGTCGGCCCCCGCCGTCGTAGAGGCCGAGGATCAGCGAGCCAACGGTGTCGGGCTCCTTGCCCGGCCGGTAGCCGACCACCACCGCGTCGATCGTGCGCAGGCGCTTGACCTTGACCATCCCGGTCCGCTGACCGGGGCGGTAGGGCGCGCGACGGTCCTTGGCCACCACGCCCTCGCCCTTGGCCAGCCAGGGCTCGGCGGCGGCCGGGTCCTCGGTCATCGGGGTGAGGTCGATCGGCGCCGCGACGAGCGCCTCGAGTTCGGCCCGACGCTGCTCCAGCGGCCGCTGGAGCAGCGACTCGTCGTCACGGGCGAGAAGGTCGAAAGCGATGTAGCGGGCCGGCGTGTGCTCGGCCAGCATGGCAATCCGCGAGGCGGCTGGATGGATGCGCTGAGATAGCGCGTCGAAGTCCTGCTCGCCGTCCCCCCCGTCGATGACGATCTCGCCGTCGAGCACGTAGCGCCCCGCGGGGAACGTCAGCTCGGGAAAGTAGCGCGACAGCGGTTTGCCGCCCCGGGACTGCAGCATCGTCTCCTCGCCGTCGACGAACGCGATCGCCCGGAAACCGTCGTACTTCGGCTCGTACACCCAGGCCTCACCTAGCGGTAGTTGCGGCTTGGAACGGGCGAGCTGAGGCTCGATCGGGGGCGAGAGCGGAAGGGTCAAGATCCGGCGATGCTAGCCGCAAAGCCCTCTCCAGCCCAGGTCATGGGCCCCGCTACGATCCTCCTATGGGCGCCGAGCAGGCAACCGTCGCCGAGGAGGATTACCTCCAGTCGCTGTTCTGGCTGTTCGAGGCCGGCGTGCCGATGACCGCGGCCAACCTCTCCCGGGCGATGCAGCTCTCAGCCCCCACGGTCCACGAGATGTTGCGGCGCCTCGAGCGGGACGGCTATATCGAGCGTGACGCCGATCGGACGATCGACTTCACCGAGTCCGGGCGCGATCACGCCGAGCGCGTGGTCAGCCGCCACCGGATGATCGAGCGCTTCCTCACCGACGTCGTCGGGGTGCCCTGGGATGACGTCCATGAGGAGGCCGAGCATCTCGAGCACGCAATGACTCCGCGCTTCGAGGCCTACGTGCGATCGGCGGTTGGCGACGCCAAGACCTGCCCCCACGGGCATCCGATCAAGGTCGGATCGCGGATCGACGGTGTTCCGCTGGCCGACTGCGAGGTGGGCGCCAAGGTGAAGATCCTGCGGCTCGAGAACGAAGCCGAGGACCTGCTGCACTACCTCAAGGCGGCAGGCGTTGAGCCGGGGCTAGAGGGCGAGGTGGAGAGTCGCGACGACGAGATGGTCACCATCACCACGGCCGCCGGGCCGGCGTCGGTGACGGTCAGCGTCGCCGAGACGGTGTCGGTGCTCGCCCACCCCTCGCCGCCGCCCCGGATCGCGCTGCCCGAGCAGCTGGTCCTGGGCCGCGAGCGCTACGGGCGCTGAGCCCGGCTCGAGCGCCTGGCGGCAACGCCGGGGATCTCCTCAGGCCGCAGTCACGCTGCGGCCGGAGGTCACGTCCTGGTAGGCCTCGGCCAGCCGGCCGATGCCCTCCTCGATCTCCGCCGGAGTAACGCCCGAATAGGCCAGCCGAAGCGTCGCGCCGCCGCCGTCGAGGACGAAGTCTGACCCCTTGACGAACGCCACGTCGCGACGCGCGGCGGCGTCGAACAGAGCGCTGATGTCGGTGCCCACCGGCAGTTCCACCCAGAGGAAGTAGCCACCCTGTGGAGCGACGAAGCGGGCGTCGGGGAGATCGCGCTCGAGCGCTGTGGACAGTGTCTGCGCCCGCTCGCGCAGGGCCGCCTTGACCGTCTCGATCGAGCGGCCCAGGGCGCCTGAGGTGCAGAACTGATGCACGATGGCCTGAGAGACCATGCTCGGCGAGATGTAGGTGCTGGTCGCCAGCTTGGCAATCCGCGCGATCAGCTCGGCGGGCCCCACGAGGTAGCCAACCCGGATGCCCGGACAGACGGTTTTGGAGAACGAGGAGGCGTAGACGACGCAGTCGCCGGCCATCGACTGCATCGTCGGCAGCGACTCACCCTCGAAGCGCAGCGCCACATACGGGTCGTCCTCGAAGATGGTGAAGCCGTGCTCGCGGGCCAGCTCGATCAGCCGCAGACGCTTCGCGGCTGACAGCGTGTAGCCGGCCGGGTTCTGGAAGTTGGGGATGATGTGGGCGAGCTTGGGGGCCGGCCCGGCGGCCAGCTCGGCCTCGAGCCTGGCGATGTGGATTCCGTCGGTCTCAAGTTCGACCATCCGCACGTCGGCGCCGCGCTGGCGCAGCGAGAGCAGCGTGCGGTCGTACGTGGGCTTCTCGACGATCACCGTGTCGCCCTCGCTGACCAGCGCGTCGAACAGGAACGCATCGGCCTGCATCGAGCCGTTTGTGACCAGCACCTGCTCGGGCGCCACGCCGTGGTGCTCAGCGATCCATTTGCGCAGCGGCACGTAGCCCACCGAAGTTCCGTAGGCGGTGGCGCCGCCGGGATCGTTCGTGAAGGCCCGCTCGGCCGCTGCCCGCAGGCCGTCCACGTCGACGATATCCAATGAGGGCGCCCCCCGGGCGAACGAGATCACCTTGGCCACGTCGGAAAGACTACGCCGATTCGTCGTCGAGGCGCACGTCGAATACCGCGCGGTCCTCACCCTGGTATCCACGCAGGGTCACGTCGCGCACACCAGGCAGCGACGCGAGCCGACGCTCGAACACCCTGACCGATTCGAGGGTATCGAACGGGCCGGCCGAGAGCGCGATGGACTCCTCCCCAGCCGCCGTCCGGCCGGGGTCGGCGGGTGTCATCGAGCCGCCGATCAGCTCGGAATGCAGGTGGGCCTCGAGCAGATCGCGCAAAGAGCCGAGCAGCTCGGCGTATACGACCGTCAGCTGGCTGATCCGATCGAGCTGGACTGCCGACGGGGCGTCGCTGCGCTGGGCGCGGGCCAGCAGCGCCGCGAGCGGACCCGAGCGTCCGCTCGGCTTCGGCGGTGTGGGCTGCTCGCGGGCGACGGGCTGCGGCGTCGGCTCGGTCGTCGGGGCCGGCGGCTCGGTCGCTGCGGGCTGCCCCGGCGTCGCCGGGGGCGGCGGTTGGGCCGCCTGGGTCGACTCGACCGGCCGCTGCTGGGCGGCCTCCGGCTCCTGCGGCGCGCGCGCCGTCGGCTTCGGGGCTGCCGGCGTCTCACGCGGGGTGCGCCGAGGAACGAGGTCCGCCTGGATCTCGCGCAGCCTGCGGTCAATCTCGGCGAGTCGCGCGTCGAACGGCGAGACATCCTGACTCAATTGGAACATCGCCACTGTCGAGCCTACCGGGCGCCCCGGCGTGGCCGCTAGCGCCGAGGCGGGCGAGCGCCTAGCTCGCCGAGCCGAGCAGCGAGATGGCCAGCTCGGCGACCTGGGTCGGGGTCCGGCCGACGCGCACACCGCGCGCCTCGAGTGCCTCCGCCTTAGCCGCGGCGGTGCCCTTGGAGCCGGAGACGATCGCGCCGGCGTGGCCCATGGTCTTGCCGGGCGGCGCGGTGAAGCCGGCGATGTAGGCGACCACCGGCTTGGAGACGTTGGCCGCGATGAAGTCCGCCGCGCGCTCCTCGGCATCGCCCCCGATCTCCCCGCACATGACGATCAGCTCGGTCTCGGGGTCGGCTTGGAACATGCCGATCACGTCAATGAAATCGGTGCCGGGGACCGGATCGCCGCCGATCCCGACGATCGTCGAGTTGCCGAAGCCGCTCTGCGCCAGAACGTTGCCGATCTGGTAGGTCAGCGTGCCCGAGCGGGAGACGACGCCGACGTTGCCCTCCTTGAAGAACGAGGCGGGGATGATGCCGACGTTGGCCTTGCCCGGCGAGAGGATCCCGGGGCAGTTGGGGCCGACCAGCCGCGAGCGCCGGTTCTTCTGGATCACGTTGAACACCCGCAGCTCGTCGTGGGCGGGGATGCCCTCGGTGATGGCGATGATCAGCTCGATTCCGGCGTCCTCGGCCTCGAGGATCGAGTCAGCCGCGAATCGTGGCGGGACGAAGATCATCGCCGTGTTCGCCCCGGTGCCCTCGACCGCGTCATGGAAGGTGTTGAAGACCGGCACGCCCTCGACGTCCTGGCCACCCTTGCCAGGGGTCACACCGCCGACCACCTGGGTGCCGTAGTCGCGGTTGCGCAGCGAATGGAAGGTGCCCTCGCGTCCGGTGATACCTGACACGCACAGCTTCGTCTCGGTGCCGACGAGAATGCTCATGCGCCCGCCGCGAGCCCGACGACCTTCTCTGCCGCGCCGTCCATCGTCGATTCGGTGTGCACGTTAGGAAGGTTTGCCTCGGCGAGCAACTGCCGGCCCTCCTTGTCGTTCGTTCCGTCCAGGCGCACCACGAACGGCACCTGCGGGTTGATCTGGGCAAAGGCCTCGATCAACCCCTGGGCCACCTCGTCGCAGCGGGTGATCCCGCCGAAGATGTTGAACAGCACTGCCTTGACAGCGTCGTTGGAGAGGATCACCTCGACCGCGCTGGTGATCGCCTCGGCCTTGGACCCGCCGCCGGCATCGAGGAAGTTGGCCGGCTTACCGCCCGCTTGGTCGACCACGTCGAGGGTCGACATGACGAGCCCGGCGCCGTTGCCGAGAATCCCGATGTCGCCGTCGAGCTTGACGTAGATCAGGCCCCGCTCCTTGGCCATGCGCTCCTGCGGATCCTCGGCGGAGATGTCGCGCAGCGCGGCGTTCTCCGGATGCCTGAAGAGGGCGTTGTCGTCGAGCGTGACCTTGGCGTCGAGCGCCCGGACATCACGCTCGGGCGTGATGATCATCGGGTTGACCTCGACCAGCGTGGCCTCCTCGGCGATAAAGACGTCGTAGAGCTTGGTCAGCATCGCGCCGACTGGGCGGACCACGTCGGCATCGACACCGGCCTCGAAGGCCAACCGGCGACCGTGGAAGTCCTGGAAGCCGAGCAACGGATCGACGTGCAGGCGGGCGATGGCGTCGGGGTCCTCGTCCGCGACCGCCTCGATGTCCATCCCGCCCTTGGTCGAGAGCATGACCAGCGGCGCCTTGGCCGAACGGTCGAAGATCACCGAGGCGTAGTACTCGGAGGCGATCTGCGAGGCGCCCTCGATCCACACCTCGTGCACCGTGAGGCCGCGGATGTCCATGCCGAGGACCGCGGTCGCGTGCTCCTGGGCCTCCTCGCGGTTGGTGGCGAGCTTGATCCCGCCGGCCTTGCCTCGACCGCCGATCTGGACCTGCGCCTTGACCACGCAGGGGTAGCCGATCTCGTCGGCGGCGGCCACCGCCTCCTCGACGGTGGTTGCCGGCTGGCCGGTCGGAACAGGTACACCGTGGCGCGCGAACAGTTGCTTGCCTTGGTACTCGAGCAGGTCCATAAGCGTCCGGCACTCTAGTGAATCGCTGGCCGTGGCATCATCACGGCCTCATGGCCATCCCAAAGCAAGTCAACTTCGTCACATTTGACGTCTACGGCACCCTGATCGACTGGGAGACCGGCGCATACGAGGCATTTCGCAAGGAGGCCGAAGGAGACGGCTTCACGATCGATCGCGACGAGCTGATCCCCCTGTTTCACGAGATCCAGCAACGCATCGAGGCCGGTTCCTACGAGCTCTACGCCGAGGTGCTGCGACGCACCGCGGTCGAGATCGCCAAGCAGCTCGGCTGGCCGCTGGAGCCCTCGCGCTCCGGCTTCCTGCCAGATTCCGTCCAACGCTGGCAGCCGTTCAAGGAGACCAACTCGATCCTCGCCAAGATCGCCAAGAAGCATAAGGTCGGGCTGATCTCCAACATAGACGACAAGCTGCTGGGCCAGACCCGGCGCCACATCCCGCTGGACTTCGATCTCGTGGTCACCGCGCAGCAGGTCCGCTCCTACAAGCCCGATCCGGCTCACTTCACCGAGTGCGAGCGGCGGATCGGCGGCAAGAAGGGGTGGGTCCACGTCGCCGCGAGCTACTACCACGACGTCGAGCCCTGCCTGAAGAAGAAGGTCCCGGTCATCTGGGTCAACCGCGCCAAGCAGCAGCTCGAATCGGGGCAGAAGAAGGCGGATGCCGAGGTGTCGAACCTGCGCGAGGCGGCGAAACTCCTGGGCATCGGCTAGCGGAGGCTGCGCAGGATGCGCTGCCGTGGTGACCGCCCCGCGAGCGAAGCGGCATCTCGGGATCGAGACGCGCAGCGACGCGTGGCCCTGAGCCGGCTGCGGTTACACGTCAACCCGAAGCCCGGCCGGTGCGCGTCGTCGCGATTCATCCCGACCTGATCGTCTTCATCAGCCGCGTCTGGCAGACGACTTGCACGGCCGTGCGGGCGGGCGAGGAGGGCTTCGTGATCGACTCGCCCGTCTACCCGGATGAGCTCGACGCGCTGCCCGGCGTGCTCGAGCGGGCCGGCTTCCCCGTGTCCGGGCTGCTGGCCAGCCATGCGGACTGGGACCACCTGCTCGCGCGCCTGGCCTTTCCCAGCGCGGCACTCGGCGCGGCCGAGACGACCGCGCGGCGACTCGCCGCCGAGCCCGGCGCGGTTCAGCGTGATCTGCGCGATTTCGATCAGGAGCACTACGTCGGCGACCGCGCGCCGCTGTCGCTGAGCGCCGTCCAATCGCTGCCGGTGCCCGGGCACCTATCCATCGGCGAGGCGCACGAGCTCGAGCTGCATCCCGCCGACGGTCACACCGCCGATGGCGTTGCCTTCGTCATCGGCTGGCTCGAGACGCTGGTGTGCGGCGACTACCTCTCGCCGGTCGAGATTCCGATGATCTCCGCCGGGGGCTCGGTGGAGGCCTACCTCGCCACGCTCGAGCGCCTGCGGCCGCTGGCGGAGCGCTGCGCGATGGTGGTTCCCGGTCACGGCGCCCCGCTCAGCCGCGATGAGGCCCTGCGGCTGCTCGAGCAGGACGTCGAGTATCTGCAGGCCCTGCGCGACCAGGGCGCCGAGGCGCGGCTGCCGGAGGCGCGGCGAACCGCGGCCCAGCGGCGGATCCACGCGGGCAACGCTGCGCAGGTCGCCGGCGACGCCGGTTAGCCCTCGCCCGAGCTGATCACCGCGAGGGTGTCGCCGGAGGCGACGGCGGCGCCGACGGCGATCGGCAGCTCGGCCACCGTACCCGCCTTGTGGGCGGTGATCTCGTTCTCCATCTTCATCGCCTCGATCACGCACACGAGCGCGCCCTCCTCGACGGGCGCGCCCTGCTTGACGGCGACCTTGAGCACGGTCCCCTGCAGCGGCGACGGCAGCGTGTCACCGCCGCCCGCGCCACCGGAGCCGGCGGCCCGCTCGCGGCGAGGCGGCTTGCGCGCGCCCGCACTGGCAGCTGCGGTGCCATTGGCGGCGCCGCCTGCGAACGGGGCCCCGATCACCCGGACGTCGAAGCGCTTGCCCGAGACCTCGACCGTGTACTCCTGCTCGACCTTCTCGGCCTGATCCTCGGCCGGCGCCTGTGCGGGCGGCTCGAAGGCGAGCGTCTTCAGCCACTTACGGTCCTCGATCAGGTCGCGGCAGGTCTCGGCGTTGGCCCACTGCTCGGTGCGGAGGATCGCCTGGTGGAACGGCAGCAGCGTCTTCAGGTTCTCGATCTCGTACTCGCCCAGCGCCCGCAACATCCGCGCGGTGGCCTGCTCGCGGTCGACGTCCCAGACGATCAGCTTGGCCACCATCGGGTCGTACATCGGTGTGATCTCCGAGCCGGGGCCGACGCCCGAGTCGACGCGGACGCCCGGACCGGCCGGCTCGCGGTACGCGCCGATCATCCCCGGGGCGGGAGCGAAGTTCTTGCTGGCGTCCTCGGCGTTGATCCGGCACTCGATCGCGTGGCCGCGCAGCTTGACGTCGTTCTGGGTGATCGACAGCGGCTCCCCCGAGGCCACGCGGATGCCCTCCCTGACGATGTCCAGGCCCGTGACCAGTTCGGTGACCGGGTGCTCGACCTGAACGCGGGTGTTCATCTCAAGGAAGAAGTACTCGCCGTCCTGGAGCAACCCCTCGATAGTTCCGGCGCCGGTGTAGGACACGGCCGCCGCGGCCTCAGTGGCAATCGTGCCGATCCGGGCGCGCAGCTTCTCGTCGACGGCAGGCGCCGGCGCCTCCTCGATCAGCTTCTGGTGCCGGCGCTGGATCGAGCAGTCGCGTTCGCCGAGATGAATAACGTTGCCGTGCTTGTCGGCAATCACCTGGACCTCGACGTGGCGCGGATCGGGCAGGTAGCGCTCGAGATACACAGTCGGATCGGAGAAGAACTTCTCGCCCTCGCGTGCGGCGCCCTCGAACGCGTCCTGAAGCTTGTCCTCGGTGAGCGCGACCCGGAAGCCCTTGCCGCCTCCGCCACCCGCGGCCTTCACTGCCACCGGATAGCCGATCGTCTCGTCGATTACCTGGCGCGCGTCGTCGAGGTTGGCGACCGGCTCGGTGGTGCCCGGCACGATCGGGACGCCGGCCTTGGCCATGAGCTCGCGGGCCTTGGTCTTGGAGCCCATGGCGTCGATCGCCGACGCAGGCGGCCCGATGAAGGTGATCCCGCGCTCCTCCAGGGCGGCGGCGAAGCCGGCGTTCTCGGCCAGGAACCCGTAGCCCGGATGCACCGCCTCCGCACCGGACTGCTCGATCACGTCGAGCAGCTTGTCGACCTTCAGATAGCTCTCGGCCGCGGGGCCGGGACCGAGCAGATACGCCTCGTCGGCGCGCTTGACGGGCAGCGCGTCGCGGTCGAGCTCGGAGTACACGGCCACGGTGGCCACCCCCAGCTCTTCGCAGGCGCGAATGATTCTCAGCGCGATCTCGCCGCGGTTGGCAATGAGTACTTTGGAGAACATCGGCGCGGCGGGACTTTACCTGCGCGGCGGGCAATCCGACCCCTTCCCACGGCGTACCTTCCGAGCGCCAACTACGATTCCCTGCGTGAGCACGCTGCCTGACGCTGTCGGTGGGCGCGCCGAACGCGCCTACGACGAGGACCTCGACAACGATGAAGGCCGTCCGCGCGCAACGCTGAGCGTCGTGGCCGGGGATGCGGCCGCGCTACCGACGCGCGCCGATCGGCTCCGGGCGTTCGCCCGGACGCTGCGCTGGCCGCTGGCCGTGTACGGGGCCATGCGCCTTCTCTATCTGGCGATCGCGCTGGCCAACGTGCCGTTGCAGCACTGGTCGCTGACCTCGCAGTTGTCCAACTGGGACGGGATCTGGTACGTCGCGCTGGCATCCCACGGCTATCCGACGGTGGTCAGCCACGCCCAGACGACTCTCGGCTTCTTCCCGCTCTATGCGCTGATGCTCTGGCTCGTGAGCCACGCCCTATTCATCTCCTACGCGATGGCCGGCGTGGTCGTCTCGATCATCACCGGCTTCATCACCACCGTCCTCATCCAACGGCTGGCCACCGGCTGGTGGGGCGAGCAGGCCGGCCGTCGCTCGGTCCTGCTGTTCTGCCTGTTCCCGGGCTCGATCGTGTTCTCGATGGTCTACACCGAGGGCCTGATGCTGGCCTTGGCGGCGGGGGCGATTCTCGCCCTCGAGCGTCGCCGATGGCTGGTCGCCGGCCTGCTCTCCGCGGGCGCCACCGCGGTGGGGCCGGTGGCGGTGGCGATCGTCCCGGCCTGCGCCATCGCCGCGGCACTCGAGTTCCGCCGCGTCGGCTGGCGTGCACCCAGCGCCAGGCGATCGCTGCTGGCCCCGCTCCTGGCCCCACTGGGCCTCGTGGCGTTCGGGGCCTTCCTGTGGATCTGGACCGGCAACGTGTTCGCCAGCTACACCGCGCAACGGTACGGCTGGCAGGAGAGCAGCAGCCCGCTGGCGCTGTACGAGACCGCCCATCACTTCTTCTACCAGGCGATCGCCTTCCACGATTGGAAGCACCCCGGCATCAACGCCAACTATCCGGTGGGGCTGATCGGCGCAGTGGTGCTGGCGGTGGGCCTCTTCCTGCTCTACCGGCTGAGGCCCTGGATCTCGGCTCCGGCGATCGTGTGGACCCTGGTGATCGGGGCGCTGACCGTGACCTCGGCCAACGTGCCTCCCAATCCGCGCATGCTGATCTGCGCCTTCCCGGCGGTGATCGTGTTCGCCCGCTGGTTGAAGGGGCGACCGTTCACCTACCTGCTGATCGCCAACGTCGGGCTGCTGCTGGTGATGAGCTACGTGTCGTTCGTCGGCACCGGGCTGCGGCCCTGACGGCCGCAAGCGGGGACCCGGCACTCCGGGGCGCTCAGCGGGAGAACAGCGTCACGCGCACCGGGGACGCCCAGCCGTAGGAGGTGCCGCGGGCGCTGAGGTAGGCGCCGGTGAGAGCGCCGACGAGCGCCCGGTAGGCACGCAGGTGCCGGCGCGAGGCCGGCGGGCCGTCGGGCTGGCCCTGATGGCTTGAGACCAGCCACAGCCGCGGGCAGGAGGAGTCGATCGCGCGCAGCCGAGCGGGCGAGGGCACGCGGTACTGCTCGATGTGGGGACGGAGCGTGCCCCACGGGTCGCGCGGCCACACCGGTTCGGGCGACCGCGTTCCGGGGGGCACGTAGTACCCGAACGCCGTGCGGCTGTCGAGCGGGTAGGCGACGAGGCAATCCCCGGGACGCGCCGCGGCGAGCACCGCGTGGGCCGCGCCCTTCCAATTCTCCGGTGTGGCGCCGTAGCTCGGAGCGAGCTGCAGCGCCCTCAGCGTGATGAGCGCCACCACCCCACCGAGGGCCACCGCCCGCGGTAGCGCCGGATGGGTGAGGGCGATCGCCAGCAGCAGCGCCACGGCGGGAAGCGTGACCAGGCCGTTGCGGAACAGGAGAATCGGTTGTCCGGCCAGCGACTCGACCAGGCTGAACAGGAGCGGCACGCCCAGCCACAGCAGAGCCAGCAGTCCCGGCCAGTAGCCGGACACCGGAGCGCCCCGCAGCATCGCGGTGAGCACCGTGACCGCCACGAACAGCACGAGCGCCAGCGAGACGACCAGCAGCAGCGTGGTCGTGGCGGTGGGATGGAAGTTGGGCGGCATCCCGGCCGAGACCAACCACACCGCGGTCTGCCGGGCGACGTGCCAGTTCGGCGGGGGCACCCAGAACAGCTGCCCGACGCCGCGGCGCGCGGCGAGCACGCCAAGGGGAACGCACCCGGCGGCGATCACGACGGCGCCGGCGATGGCCGCGCGGACGCGCTCGCGCCGCCAAACGAGCGCCAGCAGCTGAGCGGGGACGACCAGCACCGCCGCGAACCCCATATAGGCGGCCAGCAACGTGCTGATGGCATACGCCGCCACCGCCAGCCGTCCGCCCCGGGTCCCGGCGCGGCTGTCGAGCAGCACGAGGAAGGCGAGGTAGGAGGCGGCGACGAGCGTGATCATCGGCGCGTAGCCGCGGGCGTCCTGGCCCCAGAAGACGAGTGGCAGGCTGACGGCGGCAATCAGTGCGGCGGCGGCCGCCACCCAACGCCCGAGGAGACGCAGCCCGATCGTGCCGACCAGCGCCACTGTGACGACGGTGGCGAGCGCCGAGGGCAGACGGAGCGCCACCGAGCCGTGCCCGAAGACGCCGGTGACGACGTGCAGCACGAGGTAGTAGCCCAGCATGTTCCCACCGTCGTGGGCGATCGCGCTCCACAGCGCGGAGCCGTGCTGGGCGGTGATGGCGACGGTCGCTGCCTCGTCGGCCCAGAGGCTGCGGGTTCCCAGCTGCAGCGCCACCAGGCCGGCGGCGAGCAGGCACGGCAGTGCGATGGCGAGGGCGTCGAGCCGCCGCTCCCGCGCCGCCATCGTGGCGCGCCCCGGCGAGGAGCTACCCGGCGCCGAGGACCATGCCGGCGCCGACAGTGTCGTTGGTGGCCTCATCGATGAGGATGAAGCTACCTGTCGTCCGGTTGCGTGAGTAGGGATCGACGATCAGCGGGGCGCTGCAGCGCAGGCGCACGCGGGCGATCTCGTTGAGGCCGATCTGGGTCGCGGGCTCGTGGGCGAGCGTGTTGACGTCGACGCGATGCTCGATCTCGTCGACCACCGCGCGGGCCGTGCGGGTGGTGTGCTTGATCGCGTACCGGCTGCGTGGCTGCAAGGGGGTGTCGCTCATCCAGCACAGCGTCGCCTCGAGCTCACGCGCCGGCACCGGCGCATCCTCGGCCTCGGCGATCATGTCGCCGCGGGACACGTCGATCTCGTCGGCGAACCGCAGCGCGACGGACATGGTCGGAAAGGCGATGTCGGCAGGGCCGTCAAAGGTGTCGATCGAAGTGATCGTGGTGCGCTTCCCGCTCGGCAGCACGATGACCTCGCTGCCGGGGCGCAGCACGCCACCGGCCACCTGCCCTGCGTAGCTGCGGTAGTCGTGGTGCTCGTCGGTCATTGGGCGGATCACCCACTGCACGGGGAAGCGCACATCAGCGAGATTGCGGTCAGGCGCGATCACCACGTGCTCGAGGTGGTAGAGCAGCGGTGCGCCGCCGTACCAGGGCGTCGCCCACGAGCGCTCGACGACGTTGTCGCCCTCGAGGGCGGAGATCGGAATGAAGGTGATGTCGGGGAGCTGCAACCGCGCCGCCCAGTCGGTCATCTCGTCGAGGATGCGGTAGAAGACCTCCTGGTCGTAGTCGACGAGGTCCATCTTGTTCACGCACACGACGAGGTGCGGGATCCGGAGCAGCGACGCGATGAAGGCGTGGCGCCGGGTCTGCTCGCTCACGCCCTTGCGGGCGTCGACGAGGACGACTGACAGGTCGGCGGTCGATGAGCCGGTGACCATGTTGCGGGTGTATTGCTCGTGGCCCGGCGTGTCGGCGATGATGAACTTGCGCCGAGGGGTCTGGAAGTAGCGATAGGCGACGTCGATGGTGATCCCCTGCTCGCGCTCGGCGCGAAGCCCGTCGGTGAGCAGGGCGAGGTTGAGATACCCGTCGCCGCGGCGCTCGGAGGTCTGCTGGACGTGCTCGAGCTGATCCTCGAGGAGCGCCTTCGAGTCATGCAGGAGCCGGCCGATCAGCGTCGACTTGCCGTCGTCGACCGAGCCCGAGGTGGCGATGCGGAGAAGCTCGCTGGCGCGGGTACGAACCATGTGGCCGTTGGTCGCAGCGCCGGGCATCAGAAGTAGCCCTCGCGCTTGCGATCCTCCATCGCCGCCTCGGTGACGCGGTCGTCGGCGCGGGTCTCCCCCCGCTCGGTGATCCGAGTGGCGGCGATCTCGGTGACGACGTCCTCGAGGGTGACCGCCTGCGAGCGCACCGCGCCGGTGCAGGTCATGTCGCCGACGGTGCGATAGCGCACCGAGGTCTCGTAGGTCTCCTCGCCGTCGATCAGCTCGACGTTCGGGTTGAAGGCGTAGATCATCCCGTCGCGCTCGAACACCGTTCGGTTGTGAGAGAAGTAGATCGAGGGGACCTCGAGGCCCTCCTGGGCGATGTACTGCCAGACGTCAAGCTCGGTCCAATTGGAGATCGGGAACACCCGCACGTGCTCGCCCTTGCGGATGCGCCCGTTGAACAGCGACCACAGCTCGGGCCGCTGGCGCTTGGGATCCCACTGGCCGAAGTCGTCGCGGAAAGAGAACACGCGCTCTTTGGCGCGCGCACGTTCCTCGTCCCGCCGGGCTCCCCCAAAGGCGGCGTCGAAGCCGTGCTCCTCGATCGCGTCGAGCAGGGTGACCGTCTGCAGACGGTTACGCGAGGCCCGCGGGCCGGTCTCATCGACGACCCGGCCCGTGTCGATCGAGTCCTGGACGCTGGCGACGATCAGCCGCTCGCCAAGCTGTGCGACGAGCCGGTCGCGGAACTCGATCACCTCGGTGAAGTTGTGTCCGGTGTCGACGTGCATGACCGGGAACGGGAAGCGCCCGGGGCGAAAGGCCTTCTCAGCCAGCCGCATCAGCACGATCGAGTCCTTGCCGCCGCTGAACAGCAGCACCGGCCGCTCGAACTCCGCCGCCACCTCGCGGAAGATGTGGATCGACTCGGCCTCGAGGGTCTCGAGATGTGAGAGCTCGTAGGTGAACGGGTTCATTCGTGAATCCCGCACTCGGTCTTGTCCTGGCCTGCCCACCGGCCCTCACGCCCCTGACCGGGCTGGGTGCAGGGGGCACAGCCTATCGATGAGTAGCCCTGATCGTGGAGCGGGTTGTAGGGCAGCTCGTGCTCGAAGATGTAGCGCCAGAGGTCCTTCTCGGTCCAATCGGCGATCGGGTTGAACTTCCAGATGCCACGTCGCCCGTCGAATTCGAGCTTCGGCGACGCAGCGCGGGTGGGCGCCTGCTCGCGGCGGATGCCGCTGATCCAGGCCTCGACGCCGGTGAGCGCCCGCTCGAGCGCGTCCACCTTGGCGGCGCCGCAGCACCGCTCCGCGGTCCACGGCGCATCCGGGCTGCGGGCGTCGAGCACCTCGAGCTTGGCCCCATAGCGCTCCTCGAACTGCTTCCACGTGGCCAGCGTCGCCGGGAACAGAACACCCGTGTCGATCGTGAAGATCCGGGCGTCCGGAGCGATCGCAGTGAGCATGTGGACGAGGACCGACTCCTCCTTCTGGAAGGAGCAGGCCATGGTCAGCTTCGGGTGGTGGCGCTCGACCGCGAAGGCGAGCACCTCCTGTGCCGAGGCCTGTTCGAGATCTGGGGCGGCGATGCTCATGTCTTCCCCAAGGCTAGACGGCGCACTCCCCTTCGCCCCGGATCACCTCGAACGGGGCGTTCTTCGTCCAGTCGATGAAGTAGTTCATGTTCTCGAGGCTGAATTCGATCGGCATCGTCAGATCCTTCACCCGCGCCTCGAATTCTGCCGCCCCGACGCGGTCCACGAAGGCGTTGAAGGCCTCGCCGTCCCGCCGGTCGGACTCGTAGAAGCGAACCCAGCGCTCGACCGCCTCGGGCACCCGCTTGGCGGGCAGACGCGCCTTCAGGCGCTGACCGTAGCGGACCTCGCCGCCCTCGTAGGCCCCACCGATATGCGGGATGTACGCCGGAACGGTGTGCTCGCCGACCTTGATCGAGGCACCGTAGAAGCCGATGTTGGCGATGTGGTGCTGGCCGCACCCGTTCGGACAGCCGCTCATCTTCACATGGATGCGTCGGGTCAGCTCGTCGTCGATCTCCATCTCGACGAGGCGATCCTGGACCGCCTGATTCAACCCCATCGAACTGGTGATGCCCAGCTTGCACGAGTCGGTGCCCGGGCAGCTCACCACGTCGGTGATCTCGTCCGGGCCGTGGTCCCCGAGCCCGAGCTCGGAGAGCGCGCGCCAGAGCTCGTAGATCGACTCGTTGCGCACCCAGCGGAACACGAGGTTCTGCTGGACCGTGGTACGGGAGCTGGCGCCGGTGTAGTGGCGCATGACCTGGCCGAGACCGCGGAGCTGCTCGGGGGTGAGATCGCCGCGGCGGACCTTGACCTCGACGGTGGAGAAGCCCTCCTGGCGCTGCGGCTGGACGTTGGTCTCCAGGAAGCGATCGAACTCGGGCCCGTCGCCGTTGGCGCTGGCGTAGTGCTCGCGTCGCTCTGGTGCGCTCGCGTGCTCGTCGGGGTCGAACAGGATTCCGTCCAGCGAGAAGTCGCGCTCGGCCACCCACTCGCCGGCCAACTCCTCCTCGACCTGCTCGCGGAACGCGTCGATCCCGATCTTGTCGACCAGAACCTTGATTCGCGCCCGGGCGCGATTGGCCCGCAGCCACTCCTGGCGGTCGAAGATACGCATGCAGGCCTCGGTGACCTTGAGGTAGTCGCCGTTGTCGACCTCGACGAACTCGTACAGAGTCGGCGCGAGCCGGGGCATGATCGACGTGCCGCCGCCGACGCGGATCTCCACGCCGCGAACGCCGTCGCGGAGCTTGGGGACGAAGGCCATGTCGTGAATGCGGGTGATCGCGTTATCCTCGTCGGTGGCGGTGAAGGCGGTCTTCACCTTGCGCGGCATCGCCTGCGTGGTGGCGTGGCGCACGAAGTAGCGAACGTAGGCTCCGGCGTAGGGCGTGATGTCGAACAGCTCGCCCTCGAGCACACCGGCCCGCGGATCGCCGGTCACGTTACGCATCGTGTTGCCGCAGCCCTCGCGGCTCGACAGTCCGGCATCGCCGAGCTCACGGATCAGCTTGGTGGCGTCGTCGAGCGGGACGTGATGCATCTGAACGTTCTGCCGGGTGGTGATGTGGCCCTTGCGCAGCGGCACGTAGCGTTCGATCACGTCGGCGAAGGCATCGAGCTGGTCCGGCGTCACCCCGCCCATCGGGAGCTTGACCCGGATCATCTGGACGTCGGGCTGGCGCTGGCCGTAGACGCCCTGCTTGAGGCGAAACTTGATGAACGTGTCCTCTTCCACGTCCCCTTTGAGGAAGCGGGTCGACTCCGTGTCGAAGTCGTCGAACTCCTGCTCCAGGATGGGAATCACGTGGCCGGGCACGTTCTCTACCAGTTCGGGGCTTTCCAGGGATCCGGTGCGCGCGTGTCCGTCTGTCTTATGGGTGTCGAGCGAGGCGGGCTCCATCGCTTCCTTTGGGTTGCCGGGAACAGGACGAAGGGACAGTTGAATGTACCAAAATGGGATCGAGATATAGGCAATTTGGCGCAGCTGCAGGGGTTTGGCGGGTGGGCGCTCCGCTGTGCCGTGCCGGCCAGACACGTGGGAGAGCGCGAGGAGCGTCAACTCAGGATTGACAGGCCGGCATCTCCGCGAGCTGCTGATGATCGGACTCGAACGACGCGCGGCTGCGGTGAGACGAGAGCCGGGGCGCGGTTCCGGGGGCTAGGTCCAGGGCAGCGGCGGCTGAGGCTCCCGCGCCACGCCCTCGAACAGGGCGGCCTGCTGCCACGGGTTGCGCGCAGGCGCGACCGGGGCGGGCGTCGGCGCGGTCTGCCGCATGAAGTGTTCAAGCGCCGCGACGAGCGCCGCCGCCTCGTCTGGCGATGCGGCCGGGGCCACGATCGTGAGCTGCGGACGGCGGTTCATCGGCGCCACGAGGGTATCGTGCCCGGGCCATGACCGAGATCCCCGTCCTCGACCACGACACCGTCCTGTGGGCGATCACGCCCGAGACGGCGATTGAACAGGTCGGCGCCGCGTTCCGTCGCTTTCACGAGGGCGCGTGGCAGATGCCGCCTAAGGTGTACCTGCAGAGCCCTCCGTACGGCGACTTCCGGGCGATGCCGGCGCTCGGCGACGGCTACGCGCTGCTGAAGTGGATCACCTCGTTTCCCGGCAATCCCGAGCGCGGCCTGCCGACGGTGACCGGAGTCGTCTGCGTGTCGGACGCCACCACCGGCGAGCCACTGATGCTGCTCGACGCGAGGGCAGTGACCGCGCTGCGGACCGGGGCGGTGGCCGCGGTCGCCACCGAGGCGCTGGCCAGTCCCGGGGCCAAGACGGTGGGGATGATCGGCTGCGGCCTCCACGGGTCCTGGGCGGCGCGCTGCCTCGCCGCCGCGGGCTACGGGCCCGGGGTCTGTTACGACCCCAACGTCGAGGCCGCCAACGCGCTCGCGGCCGAGCTCGGCTGGGATCTCGGCTCCCGCGAGGAGGCGCTGCGGTCGAAGGTCGTGTGCTGCGTCACGCCCGGAACAGCGCCCGTGGTGGATACGTCCGACTTCCGTCCCGGCCTTCACCTCAACATGCTCGGCGCCGACGGCCCGGGCAAGGCCGAGGCCACGCCGGAGGCGGTCGCCGAATGCGCGCTGTTCTGCGACGACTGGGAGCAGGCCTCACACGGCGGCGAGCTGACCACGGCGGTGCAGGCGGGGCTGGTCGCGCGCGATCAGGTCACCGATCTCGGCGCCGTGCTGGCCGGCGAAGCCCGCGGGAGGCCGGACCCCGAGGCGGTCACGCTGTTTGACTCGACCGGTCTGGCCATCCAGGACCTCGCCATCGCCGCGGCTGCCTTCCGGGCGTGGCACGACGGCCGCGTGAAGGCCCAGATGATCCGGCTGTAGCTGGCGGCGTCTGCATGGAAACTCCCGCATAGCGAGAGGTTCTATGCACACGGGCGTCTAGAGCGGGATGTTCCCGTGCTTTCGCTTGGGACCGGGCTCGCGCTTGGTCTGGAGCGTCTCAAGCGCAGTGATGATCTTCGGACGCGTCTCGTGCGGGACGATCACATCGTCGATGTAGCCCCGCTCGGCCGCCGCGTACGGATTGGCGAAGTGGGCCTTGTAGTCGTTGATCAGCTTCTGGCGGCGCTCATCGGGGATCGGCGAGGCGACGATGTCGCGACGGTAGATGATGTTGACCGCGCCCTCGGGGCCCATCACCGCCACCTCGGCCGTCGGCCAGGCGAAGTTGAAGTCGGCCAGCATGTGTTTCGAGGCCATGACGTCGTAGGCGCCGCCGTAAGCCTTGCGAGTGATGATGGTGATCTTCGGCACGGTCGCCTCGGTGTAGGCGTAGAGCAGCTTTGCCCCGTGGCGGATGATCCCCCCCCATTCCTGCGCGGTTCCGGGCAGGAACCCCGGCACGTCGGTGAATGTGATGATCGGGATGTTGAAGGCGTCGCACGTACGGACGAAGCGCGCGCCCTTGGCCGAGGAGTCGATGTCGAGCACGCCGGCGAGCTGGCTCGGCTGGTTGCCGACGATCCCCACGGCATAGCCACCCAGCCGGGAGAAGCCGCAAATGATGTTGCGAGCGTAGTGCTCATGGACCTCGAAGAACTCGCCGTCGTCGACGATCAAGCGCACGACGTCGCGCATGTCGTAGGGCTTATTGGGGTTGTCGGGGACGACATGGTCGAGCTCAGGATCCATCCGCAGCGGGTCGTCGGTCGGCACCACCCGCGGCGGCGTCTCGAGGTTGTTCTGCGGCAGGAACGAGAGCAGGTACCGGGTGTCCTCTAGGCACGCATCCTCGTTCTCGGAGGCGAAGTGGGCCACGCCCGACTTGCTGTTGTGCGACATCGCGCCGCCGAGCGACTCGAAGTCGACCTCCTCGCCGGTAACCGTCTTGATCACATCGGGGCCGGTGATGAACATGTGCGAGGTCTCCTTCACCATGAAGATGAAGTCGGTGATCGCGGGGGAATACACGGCGCCACCGGCGCAGGGGCCCATGATCAGGCTGATCTGCGGGATCACCCCGCTGCACTTAACGTTGCGCACAAACACGTCGCCGTAGGCGCCGAGCGAGACAACGCCTTCCTGGATCCGCGCGCCGCCGGAGTCGTTGATGCCGATCACCGGGCAGCCGATCTTCGCGGCCAGGTCCATGACCTTGCACATCTTCTCGCCCATGACCTCGCCTAGAGATCCCCCGAAGACGGTGAAATCCTGGCTGAACACGCACACGCGCCGCCCCTCGATCGTTCCGTGACCGGTGACGACGGCGTCCCCGTAGGGCCGGTTCTTCTGCATCTCGAACTCGTGGGTGCGGTGGCGCACGAACGTGTCGAGCTCCTGGAAAGAGCCGGGGTCGAGTAGCTTCTCGATCCGCTCGCGGGCGGTGTACTTGCCCTTCTCGTGCTGCTTCTGCACCGCCGACTTGGAGCCGGCGTGGATGGCCTCGTCGCGCAGCTCCGCGAGCTGCGAGAGCTTCTCTTCGTAGGTCTCTGGGGCTTTGTCGCGCATAGGGATGGGCGAGTCTAACCGCCCGTCAGCACCGGCGTTCCCCCGGTTTCCGGAGCGCGGCTTCAGGCCCTCGAGTACGGGCGGTGATGGGCCTGGCCGAGGCTGTCCAGCGCCGCGGCAAGCGCCAGCGTTGTGTCCGGCGGCTCGGAGGGCGCCTGCTCGGGCCGCGCCGGCCGCTCGGGCGTGGTCGATGCCGACGCCGGCTCGCGCGGGGGCTCGGATGCAGCCGTGGCGACGGGCTCCGGCTCCAGCTCGATTACCGGCGACGCGGGCTCGGGCTCGGCAAACGCCTCGGGCTCGGCAACCGCCTCAGGTTCGCCAACCGCCTCAGGCTCGGCAACCGCCTCAGGCTCGGCAATCGCCTCAGGCTCGGCGGATGGACGGGCTGGGCTGTCGCCGAACCAGTTGATCAGCCGCGCGAACACGCCTCGGCGAGGCGGCGGCGCGGATGCGCGTGTGGGCGCGGGCGCCCGCCTCGGTGCGAGCGTGGGCGCCTCCTCGGGCACGGGCGCCGTGGCCGCCTCCTCGGGGGACGGTGGCGCCGTGGCCCACTTCGCCGGGAGCCGGGCGGGGGCGCTGGCGACCGGCTCTCGCTCGGGCACCGGCGGGGGCCCGGTGGCGACCTCCTTCGGCTCCGGCGCGGACGGACGGGCGGGCGCTAGCGGCTTCGCCGTCAGCACGACCCTGGTTCCCCATCCGGCAGGCTCGAGTCGCACCGTGCCGCTTGCTAGCTCGCCCTCCCAGGCGACGGCGGTTTCCGGCTCGATCCGGGTGATGTGTATCTCGCCGAAATGTCCGAGATGACGGGCGAGAGAGGCCGCATGGCTGCACTCCGCCCAAAGCTCGGGAGTTGACTTGACCAGGGTTCGGCTTGCTTCGTGTTCAGTCATCGCTCGGAGGTTCGCCGCCCGCTCACGGGACTCCTGCCCCGGTACTAGGCGTTGCACGAAGCGCTGCGTTCTAGCCTGTGAGGGACAGCGAGGAGGAACAGGAGCGAAGCGAATATGACCACGAATCTTGGGAGTCAGGGCCGGCGGTCAAGACCTGGCTGGCGTACTCGCTGCGGCGCCTCGGGGGCGATCACATCGACATCTACCGCCCGGCCCGATTGGACTCACATGTCCCGATCGAGGAGACGGTGGGGGCGATCGCCGAGATGGTGCAGGCGGGCCATGTCCGCCACATCGGGCTCTCAGAGGTCGGCGCGGAGACGATCCGACGCGCCGCGCGCACCCATCCGATCTGCGATCTGCAGATCGAGTACTCGCTGATCTCGCGAGGACATCATTCCGCTGATCGGCGCGCGCCGGCGCGACCGGCTTGATGAGGCGATGGGCGCGCTGACGCTCAAGCTCAGCGCCGCCGACCTCGAGGAGATCGAACGGACGATGCCGGCGGACGCGGCCGCCGGCGCCCGCTATCCCGAGCCACAGATGAGCCAGCTCGACAGCGAGCACGCCTGATCGGCCGGCTCGCGCCGTGTGAGAGGGCGCGCCGCGCCGTATCGGCAGAGGGATCCCGGACTCCCGCCGTGGCACCCGCCCGGCTCAGCGGCCGAGATGGATGGCCATGAACAGGACCGTGACGGCAACGATCAGGGCGATCACGCCGCCGACGATACGCAGCCGGCGCAGCTGCCCCTCGTACTCATCACTCCAGACGACCTCGCCGGCCCCGGCGGCCGCGACGTCGCGCTCGCCGATCTCCGCCAGGCGGCGCGCGGTGCGGATCATCACGGCGCCCTCGAGCCCGCCGAGCACGATCACCGCGGCGAGTCCCCACTGGACGTAGAACTTCTTCCACTGGTGCTCGTCGGCGGCCAGCACCACGCCCGCGATGAGGACCATCAGCAGGCCGGGATTGGTCACCCGCCGGCTCACCGCCACCTGCATACGATGGAACCACGGCATCGCCCGTCGGTCGAGCCGCGCGCCCACGATCAGGAACACGGGATAGGCGAAGGTCACGCCGAAGGCGACCACGACCGCAATGATGTGGACCGCGAGGACGAAATCCGAGAAGCCGGCGGCGGGAACGAGCACGCGCTAGAAGGTCGGCTGATACTCGCCGAAGGCGTCGCGCATCGCGGCGCAGACCTCGCCGAGCGAGCAGCGGTCCTTCAATGCCTCGCGCAGCACGGGCAGCAGGTTGCCGGTGCCTCGGGCGGCGACGCGGATCTCCTCGAGGCGCCGCTCGACCTGCGCCCGGTCGCGATCGGCCTTGAAGGCGTTGAGGCGACCGACCTGCTGGCGCTCGGACTCCGGGTCGACGCGGAGGATGTCGGGCACCTCGGGAGAGTCCTCGACGAACTTGTTGACCCCCACGACGATGTCCTGCTCGATTCGGTAGCGCTCGTGGTAGCCGAACGCCGACTCCTCGATCTCGTTCTTGATGAAGTCGATGGCCTGAACCGAGCCGCCGAGCTCATCGACCTTGCCGATCAGCGCCCGGGCGCTCGCCTCGATCTCATCGGTCAGCGCCTCGACGAAGTACGAGCCGGCGAAGGGATCCACGGTGTCGGCGGCCCCTGACTCGTGCCCGATGATCTGCTGGGTGCGCAGCGCGATCTTGGCCGCGCGCTCGGTCGGCAGCGCGAGGGCCTCATCGAAGCCATTCGTGTGCAGCGACTGGGTCCCGCCGCATACCGCGGCGAAGCCCTGCAGGGCCACGCGGACGATGTTGTTCTCGGGCTGCTGGGCGGTGAGGGTGACGCCGCCGGTCTGAGTGTGGAAGCGCAGACGCCACGAGCGCTCGTCCTCGGCGCCGAAGCGCCCGCGCATGATCTCGGCCCACATCCTCCGGGCGGCTCGGAACTTGGCCACCTCCTGAAAGACGTTGTTGTGGCCGTTGAAGAAGAAGGCGAGCCGCGGCGCGAAGCGGTCGATCTCCAGCCCAGCGTCGATCGCCGCCTGGACGTAGGCGATCCCGTTGGCCAGCGTGAACGCAACCTCCTGCACGGCCGAGCAGCCCTTCTCACGGAAGTGGTAACCGCTGATCGAGATCGTGTTCCACTTCGGCACGCGCTCGTTGCAGTAGGCGAACAGGTCCGTGGTGAGGCGGATGGCGCCCTCGGGCGGGTAGATGAAGTTCCCGCGCGCGATGTATTCCTTGAGAATGTCGTTCTGGGTCGTGCCGAGCAGCTGCTCGGCCGGCACGCCCTGCTCCTCGCCGACGAGCTCGTAGAGCAGCAGCAGCACCGAGGCGGGTGCGTTGATCGTCATCGAGGTCGAGACCTTGTCGAGCGGGATCCCGTCGAAGGCGGTCCGCATGTCGTCGATCGTGTCGATCGCCACGCCGGTGCGCCCCACCTCGCCCAAACAGCGCGGATCGTCGGAGTCGAGGCCGAGCTGAGTGGGGAGGTCGAAGGCCATGCTGAGACCGGTCGAACCGTGCTCGAGCAGGTAGCGGTAGCGCTCGTTGGACTCCTTGGCGCTCGCATAGCCAGCGTACTGGCGCATCGTCCACAGCTGCTTGCGATACATGTCGCGGTGGACCCCGCGGGTGTAGGGGTAGGCTCCGGGCTCTCCGAGGCGCTGCGGCAGGTCCGCGGGCAGATCCTCCTCGGTGTAGAGGGCCTTGATCTCGATCCCGGAGTCGGTGAAGTGACGGGGGTCGTCGGGCCCAACGATCGGCGCGATCGTTCTGTGCTCGTCGGTCGTGGCCATGGCGCCAGAGGTTACCCGCCATCGCCACTCGGCGAGCGGACCCGACCGGGATGCGCAGTGGTGCGGCGCGCGACGCTCAAAGGACCTTCGAGAGGAAGGCCTTGGTGCGCTCGTGGCGCGGAGCGGCCAGCACCTCGGCGGGCCGCCCCGTCTCGACCACGACGCCGCCGTCCATGAACACCACGGTGTCCGCCACCTCGCGGGCGAACCCCATCTCGTGGGTGACGACGATCATCGTCATTCCGTCGCGGGCCAGCGAGCGCATCACATCGAGCACGTCGCCCACCAGCTCGGGATCGAGCGCCGAGGTCGGCTCGTCGAACAGCATCAGCTTTGGGTGCATGGCCAGCGCGCGGGCGATCGCCACCCGCTGCTGCTGCCCGCCCGACAGCGCGACCGGATAGGTGCCGACCTTGTCTCCGAGCCCAACGCGGTCGAGCAGCTCGCGCGCCCGCTTGCGCGCCTCGTCGCGCGAGACCTTGGCCACGCGCATCGGAGCCAGGGACACGTTGTCGAGCGCCGTCATGTGAGGGAACAGATTGAAGTGCTGGAAGACCATCCCGATCCGGGCACGCTTGCGGGCCACCTCGCGCTCGCCCAGCTCGTGCAGCTTGCCGCCCGCCTCGCGGTAGCCGACCAGTTCACCGTCGACCGACAGGCGGCCGGAATTGATCTTCTCCAGGTGGTTGATGCAGCGCAGGAAGGTCGACTTGCCCGACCCCGACGGCCCGAGCAGGCACATCACCTCACCGGAGGCGACCTCGAGGTTGATCCCCTTCAGCACCTCGAGGCGACCGAACCGCTTGTGGACCGCCTCGGCCTTGACCATCGGGCCGCTCACGCGTGCTCCTCCAGGCGGCGGAAACTGAGCCAGCGATCCCAGAAGCCGGTTCGCTCCGTGCGCGAGAACCCGCGCCCGAAGCGACGCTCGATGAAGTACTGGCCGACGTAGAGAACGCTCGTCATCACCAGGTACCAGACCACCGCCACGAGCAGCAGCGGAATCTGCTGATAGTTGGCCGCGTAGATCAGCTGCACGGAGTACAGCAGCTCTCCGTACGCCACCACGCTGGCCAGCGAGGTGTTCTTGAGCATCGAGATGGCCTCGTTGCCGGTCGGCGGGATGATCACCCGGATTGCCTGCGGAAGCACGATCCGCCGCAACGTGTCGAGCCGGCGCATGCCAAGAGACTGCGCCGCCTCGGTCTGGCCCTCGTCGACCGAGATCATCCCGGCCCGGACAATCTCGGCCATGTACGCGGCCTCGTTGAGGCTGAGCGCGAGTAACACGGCCACCGAGGTCGGGATCAGGGAATTGGCGTCCGCGTGGATCAGCGCCGGACCGCCGAGCGGCACGCCGATGTTGATCGTCGGGAACAGGGCCGAGATGAAGTTCCAAAAGAGGATCTGGACCAGCAGCGGCGTGCCGCGGAAGAACCAGATGTAGAACCAGCTCGCGCCCGAGACGAGCGGGTTCGGCGACAGGCGCATGATCGCGAGACCGACGCCGAGCGCGATCCCGATGATCATCGAGAGCACGGTGAGGCGGATCGTCACCCACACCCCGTGGAGGACCCGCGGATCGAACAGGTACTGGCCGACCACATGCCACTCGAACCGCGGGTTGTCGATGACCGCGCGGATCAGCGACAGGGCCACGATGACGATGATCACCGCGACGATCCAGCGGCCCGGACGGCGGACCGGAACGGCCTTGATCTCCTCGGGCCGTCCCGGTCGCTGCTCGGACGAAAGCTCTGAGGTGCTCACCTCGAGCCTATTGTGACTGCTAGCTGGTCGCTCCGTTGATCTTTGGGTTCGAGATCGCCCCGCTCTGGATACCCCACGTGGTGAGGATCTTTGAATAGGTGCCGTCCTTCATCAGCACCTTGAGCGCGGCCAGCACTGCAGGCGCGAGCCCGCTGGTCTTGGGCATCGCCAGCCCGTACGGGGCGGTCCCGTACGTCTGTCCCACCAGCTTGAACTGCCCGTTTGACTTCTTCACCGCGTAGTCGGCGACCGGCGAATCGGCCATGACGACCTGCGCGCGGCCGCTCGAGAGAGCCAGATTGGCCCCGTTCTGATCGGGGAACACGAGCACGTTCACGGCGCCCTTCCCCGCCTGCTTGCACTTGGCCGACTGGGCCGTGGCATCCGCCTGCTGCGTGGTGCCCTTCTCGACCGCGACGGTGTGCCCGCAGAGGTCCGCCAAACCGGTGACGTCGACGCCGCCCGAGGCTTTGGTGTAGAACGAGGTACCGGCGCTGAAGTACGTGACGAAGGTGACGGTCTTCTCGCGCTCCTTGGTGTCGGTGAACGAGGAGGCGCCCAGCTGGTACTTGCCGGCGGCGAGACCGGGGATGATGCTGTCGAAGGTGGCGTTGACGACGTTGGCCTTCAGGCCCATGACGGCGGCGAGAGCCTTGGTGAGATCGGCGTCCATCCCGATCACCGTGTGGCCATCGGTGGCGATGAACTCATTCGGCGCATAGCTGGCGTCCGCGGCAACGATCAGCGCTCCCTTGGACTTGACCGAGGCCGGCACCAGCTTCACCACCGCCGCATTGGCGCCGGTCGCCGCGGCTGAGCTTGACGCGGCGGTCGACGTCCCGCTCGAACTGGCGGACGAGGAAGAACTGCTGCTGCTGCCGCACGCGGCGATCGCGACGACGCAGATCAGCGATAGCGGCGCGACGAGAACGGGTCTCCAATTGCGCATGTATCTCCTTTGCATTTGCATGCCTGAGAGGAAAGCAACGGGAGACAATAAGTGACGGCGGCGCGTCGGCGTCGCCTCGTTAACGGTCTGCCAACACATCGCGAAGGCGCGAAACGCTGCTGCGGCGGCGATAGCCTTGGCATCATGCACGTGCGCGTGCGTCTGTTCGCCGCCCTGCGTGAGCGGGCCGGCGCCGAGGAGATCGAACTCGAATTGCCCGACGGCGCGTCGGTCGGCGACGCCCTGGCCAGGATCAGCGGCCTGACCGACGGGCTGCCGGTCGTGATGGCCGTCAACCGCGAGTACGCCGAGGCGAGTGAGCGGCTGTCGCCGGGCGATGAATTGGCGCTGATCCCGCCCGTGTCCGGCGGCTCGGTGAGCGTGCAGCACGCGCGCGTCGTCACGGGTCCGATCTCGCTCGAGGGGCTCGTGGAGCTGGTCCGGGACCCGCGCGCCGGCGCGGTGGTGACCTTCACCGGGGTCACCCGCGAGGTCGCCGAACTCGACTACGAAGCCTACGCGCCGATGGCCGAGCGCAAGATCGCAGAGATCGTCGCCACCGCCGTCGAGCGCCACGGGCTGTGCGCGGCCGCCGCCGAACATCGCGTCGGCATCGTGCCCCTCAGCGACACCTCGGTGGCCGTCGCAGTATCGGCGCGCCACCGCGGGCCGGCCTTCGACGGCGCCCGCGAGATCATCGACCGGATCAAGGCGGAGGCGCCGATCTGGAAGAAGGAGGACGGCGAGTGGGTGGCCGGGACCGTTCCGGGCAGCGACCGCTGAGGGCACTCCCGGCGGTCCACGAACTCGCCCGCGGGCTCGACGCGCCTCATCCGCTGGCGGTCGCCGCCGCCCGGAGGGCGATCGACGAGCGGCGACGGAAACTGCTGCGCAGCCCCGACGGCCGCGAGCAGACCGACCAGGACGATTCGCTCCTCGCGCGCGCGCGCGAACTCGTCGCGGAGGCCGAGCGCCTGTCGCTGCGGCGGGTCCTGAACGCCACCGGCGTGATCCTCCACACCAATTTGGGTCGCGCGCCATTGGCGCGGCCCGCCCGCGACGCGCTTGAGGCGGTGGCCGCCGGCTACTCGAACCTCGAGTTCGATCTCGACGGCGGCGAGCGTGGCGCCCGCGGGTCGCACCTCGCGGATCTCCTGCACGAGCTGACGGGTGCCGACGCGGCACTGGCCGTCAACAACGGCGCCGGGGCGGTGCTGCTCGCCGTCTGTGCCCTGGCCGGGCCGGGGCGAGGGGTGGTCGTGTCCCGGGGGCAGCTGGTGGAGATCGGGGGCGGGTTCCGCATCCCCGAGGTAATCGCGCAGTCCGGTGCCACGCTGGTCGAGGTCGGGACCACCAACCGCACCCGGATCGACGACTACCGGCGCGCGATCGAGGCCGCCGAGGTGGAGGTGAGCGCGGTGCTGCGTGTGCATCCGTCGAACTTCCGCACCGTGGGCTTCGTCGAGGAGGTGCCGATCGAGGAGCTCTGCGGCCTCGGCCCGCCGGTGATCGACGACGTCGGCTCGGGAGTGCTCTCCGGCGCCATGGGTGTGCCGGCCGCAGTGGAGGAGCCGGCGGTCACTCGCTCGCTCGCTGCCGGGGCCGCGCTGGTGTGCTGCTCGGGTGACAAGCTGCTCGGCGGCCCCCAGGCCGGGCTGCTGCTCGGTACGCGGGCGGCGATCGCCGCCGCCCGCGTCCATCCTCTGGCCCGGGCGCTGCGCATCGACAAGCTCTCGCTGGCCGCGCTCGAGGCGACCCTGGCGCTCTACCGTGATCCACGGACCGCGCGCGACGAGATCCCGGTGCTGGCCATGCTGGAGCTCGGGGAGGAGACCCTGCAGTCCCGAGCTCGGTCGCTGGCAGCGGGGATCGGTCCGCCGGCGGAGATCGTGCGGGCCACCGCCCGCGTCGGCGGCGGCTCGCTGCCGCTGCTCGAGCTCGAAGGCCCCGTCGTCGCACTGACGGTCAGAGCCGACCCCGCGCGGATCGCTCAAGCGCTTCGCCAGGGCGATCCACCGGTGATCGCCCGCATCCATTACGGCCGCGTCGTGCTCGACCCTCGGACGCTGGCGGAGGACGAGCTTGAGGTGGTGGCGGCGGCGGCGCGCGCGGCCCTCGCGTCGCGATGAGCGCGGCCCCACTCACCCTGGGGACCGCGGGGCACGTCGACCACGGCAAGACAGCCCTGGTTCGTGCCCTCACCGGCACCGACACCGACCGGCTGGCGCAGGAGCGCGAGCGGGGCATCTCGATCGAGCTGGGGTACGCGCGGCTCGAGCTCCCAACCGGCCGACGGCTGTCGGTGATCGATGTCCCCGGTCACGAGCGGTTCGTGAGGACGATGGTGGCGGGAGCCAGCGGCATCGACCTGTTTCTCATGGTGGTGGCCGCCAATGACGGCGTGATGCCGCAGACCCGCGAGCACGCCGCGGTGCTCGCGGGACTCGGAGTGAGCGCGGGCGTAGTGGCCGTGACCAAGAGCGACCTCGCCGACCCCGAGCCGGCGGCGCTCGCCGCCGCGGAGCTTCTGCCGGGATCCGAGGTCGTGGCGATCTCGTCCGGAACGGGAGCTGGGCTCGACGACCTCCGCGCGGCGCTCGAGCGTGCCGCCGCCGGCGCCACCAGTCGGGCCGAGGCGCCCGGCGACACTCGGCTGCACATCGACCGGGTGTTCACGGTGCGCGGTGCCGGAACGGTGGTCACCGGCACGCTGTGGGCAGGGCGCATCGAGCGGGGCGCCGAGCTCGCGCTGCTTCCCCAGGGTCGTCGCGTGCGCATCCGAGAGGTGCAGATTCACGGCGAGCGCGTGGAACGAGCCGACGCCGGCCAGCGGGTGGCGGTCAATCTGGCTGGGATCGCCACCGCCAACGTCGACCGCGGCGATGTGCTCGGAGACTCCGTGAGCACACCCGAGCCGACCCGGGTGCTCGACGCTGCGCTTCAGTTCGGCGCGCGTGAGCCCGAGCACGGCGAACGGGTGCATGTCCACCACGGCACGCGCGAGAGCCCGGCCCGGACCGTCTGGCTGGGCGGCCGCTTCTGGCAGCTGCGACTCGAGCAGCCATTGATCGCCGCCTACGGTGATCGACTGATCGTCAGGCAGATCGCCCCGGCGGACACGCTGGGCGGCGGCATGGTGCTCGACCCCGCAGCCCACCGGCACGGCCCGGGTCGGGAGCGACTCGCTCGCCTCGAGCGGCTGGCGCGTGGCGACGCCGAAGAACTAGCGGTCTCCCGGCCGGTGAACGCGACGCCGCGGACCGCCGCCCCAGCGCCGGGCCCTGTGCCGCCGACCGTGCCGAGCCTGTCGACATCGGCGCTCGCCGTCGAACAGCGGCTGTTGACGGCGGGGCTCGCGCCGCCCTCCGACGGCGAGCTCGACGCAGACGATCTGCGTGCGCTCCGCACCGCCGGGCGCGCCGTGCGCGTGTCACGCACGCTCCACTTCCACTCCGACGTCCTCGCCGCGGCGCAGGCGGCCGTGGTGGCCGGCGCCGAGCGGCGGGGGGGCTCGATCACCCTCGCGCAGCTGCGCGACGAGCTCGGAACCTCGCGCAGGTGCGCCCTCGCGCTGCTTGAGCACTTCGACTCAGAGCGGGTCACCATCCGCCAGGACGAGCGTCACGTCTTGCGCGGAACCGCCGCAACAAACGCGCGTTCAAGCCCCCCGCCCCGCTAGATTGGACGCCATGACCACCTGCCTCGTGACCGGCGGCGCCGGCTTCCTCGGGTCGCACCTGTGCGATGAGCTGCTCAACCGCGGCCATCGCGTGATCTGCGTCGACAACCTCGAGACCGGCTCCCTGGCGAACATCGAGCACATCCGCTCGCCGGAATTTATCCACCTGAACCTTGACATCATCGAGCCGTACTTCATCGAGGAGCCGATCGACTTCGTCTACCACCTCGCTTCGCCGGCGTCGCCGATCGACTACCTGCGCCTGCCACTACACACGCTGAAGGTGGGCTCCTACGGCACGCACCACACCCTCGGCGTGGCCAAGCGGCACCGGGCCCGCTTCCTCATCGCCTCGACCAGCGAGGTCTACGGCGACCCGCAGGAGCACCCTCAGCGAGAGACGTACTGGGGCCACGTGAACCCGATCGGCCCGCGGGGCGTCTACGACGAGGCCAAGCGCTACGCCGAAGCGCTCACCATGGCCTACCACCGCCAGCAGGGGGTCGACACGGCGATCGTCCGCATCTTCAACACCTACGGTCCGCGGATGCGACCGCACGACGGCCGCGCGATCCCCACCTTCCTGCGCCAAGCTCTCCAGGACCGGCCGATCACCGTCTTCGGCGAGGGCTCCCAGACCCGCTCGTTCTGTTACGTGGACGACCTCATCCGCGGCATCATCGCGCTGGCCGAGTCCGGACACCACGAGCCGGTGAACATCGGCAATCCCAACGAGTTCACCCTGCTCGAGCTGGCCAAGGCGGTGATCGAGGTGACGGGCTCGCGGTCGGAGATCGTCTTCGAAGCGCTCCCGACCGACGACCCCCAGGTTCGCCAGCCGGATATCGGGCTGGCGAAGCAGATCTTGGGGTGGGAGCCGGAGGTCGATCTCCGCGACGGCCTGCAACGCACAATCGAGCATTCCGGCACCGAAAAACTGATCGGCGCCGGACGCTGAAGCCCCACAGCACCGGGTTACGTCGTAACTTTCGGTGTCGTCGTCTCGTTGTGAAGGGTTAGGGAATGACAGCGTCTTCAAAAATCGCGTGACTACCAAGCACACACAGGCTGCCCCGCCCCCTGCCAACGGATCCCGTCGGGGATCCCCGAGCCTCGGCCTGCCGCAGCGCGACGTCCGCCGTAAGCGCCCCCCGGCGCTGTCGTTTTTGCTCCGGCTCGAGACGCTGCGTCGCACCGCCCGGGTGGTCTCGCTGCTGATCCTCGACTTCATCGGCGTGGCCGCCGCCCTGTTCACCGCGCTCGCGCTCAAGCTCTCGATTCAGGGCAATTTCAGCGCCACGACGGCCTGGCATGAGACCCGGCAGTGGCTGGCTTTCGCCTACCTCGTCACCGTTCTGATGTTCGCGCACGCGGACCTCTACGCCGACCGTCCTCGTCGCGGTGGACTGGGGAAGATCGCCGCGGCGCTGTTCTACGCGACGGTCATCGCCCTGATCTTCGCGCTGGCCAGCGGTCAGCATTTCTCCAGCTACTACATCTTCTACGGCACGCTGGTGTTCGGCACGATCTACATCGCCGGGCTCCGCCAGCTGCACCTCAAGGTCACGGGATGGTTGCTCGAGCAGGCGGGGTATGAGCGTCGCGCGCTGCTGATCGGCTCGGGCGAACATATCGACGCCGTGGCCCATGCCCTTGCCGACCCCTCGGGCTCGCGGGTCAAGCTGGTGGGCTTCGTCTCGCTCACCCCCCACCCGGAGAACGGCCTGCGTTCGGCCGGAAGGCTCGAGGATCTGCCGCAGATCCTCGGTGCCGAACGGGTCCAGGAGGTGATCATCGCCGAGCCCGACTTCCCGCAGGACAAGGCCGTCGAGTTGGTCGACCTCTGCCACCGCCGCGGGGTGAGGGTGCACGTGGCTCCGTCGACGATGGAGCTCCTCATCGACCGCGCGGAGTTCGTTCCCGGCCAGTCCGTGCCCCTGTTCACGCTGCGCCCGCCGGTGTTCGAAGGAATCGACTACGCGCTCAAGCGCACCTTCGACCTCGTGCTCTCGATCGGCGGGCTGATCATCCTCTCGCCCCTGCTGCTGGCCATCGCCGCCGCCGTGAAGCTCAGCTCTCGCGGACCTGTCCTGTACCGCTCGATCCGGCCCGGGATGGCGGGCAAGCCGTTCTATTGCTTCAAGTTCCGCACCATGGGTCAGCACGCCGACCGGATCCAGGACGACCTCGAGCCGCTCAACGAGCAGTCGGGGGCGCTGTTCAAGATCCGCCGGGATCCCCGGCTCACCTCGATCGGCCGCGTGCTGCGGCGCTTCTCGCTCGACGAACTTCCTCAGCTGGTCAACGTGGTCCGCGGCGAGATGTCGCTGGTGGGACCGCGGCCTCTCCCGATGCGCGACTTTGAGCGGCTGGAGGAGTGGCACAAGAAGCGGTATCTCGTGCTGCCGGGCATCACCGGCCTGTGGCAGGTATCGGGACGCTCCGACCTCGACTTCGACGATCTCGTGCGGCTCGACTTCCTCTACCTCGAGCAGTGGTCGGTCATGCTCGACCTCTCGATCCTGCTCAAGACCGTGCCGGCGGTGTTCAGCCGGCGCGGAGCGTTCTAGCAATCACCCCGGGGCCCTCGCGGGTAGGCTGCAGCGGCAGATGCCACCGACCGATCGTTTTGTGATCAGCTTCGCGGCCGAGCCGCCACAGGAGTCGCTTCCCTACGGGCGCTGGGCCGAGACGCTGCGCCAGCACTTCTCCGCCGCCTGCCGGGAGATCGACACCGAGGGCGAGGAGCTCGGCGAGGCCGGCGAGATCGCCTGGTTCCCCGACCGCAGCTACGCCGGGCGGACCTACGTGCCGGCCGTGGCCCGGACGACCGAGGGGTTCGAGCTGTTTGGCTTCGTGTCGTTCACCGAGGAGGGGGGCGGCCCGAGCGACTTTCAGGCCACCGCCGACTTCACCTCCGAGCTGGCCGAGTCGAACCCCAAATGGAAGCTCGATCTCAATGACGATGTCATCGGCCGCTGGCGGGGCGAGGAGGGCAAGGCCGCCGATATCACCCTGGTGTGGGGCGTGCCGCTGATCCCCGGCGGCGCCATCGTTACCGCCGAGCTGGCCAACCTCGCTGTCGATCAGTGCGAGCTTGTCGACGAGCGCTTCACGCTGATCGCCCCCGACAGCTACCGGGGCGATTACATCGAGGTCAAGCTGTGGGACAAGCGCGGCGAGCAGCTCGCCGTCGAGTCGCTCTACGTCGAGGACGACGAGGACGACGACGGCGAGGAGTGACTGGCGGAGCTGTCTGGTCCTGAACGGGCCAGCGCCGCCGGCAGTCGCATCCTTACCTCCTCCCGCTCGAGCGGGAAGTGGCAGGCGGCACGCGTGCCCGTGCCCTTGTCCTCGAGTGCCGGCTCGTCCTGGGAGCAGCGCTGCCGCGCCTTGGGGCACCGGGTGTGAAAGCGGCAGGCCTCTGGCGGGTTGGCCGGGCTGGGGACGTCGCCGGTCAGGAGCTCGCGCTTGCCCCGCTCGATGGTCGGGTCGGGCAGCGGGACAGCGGCGAGCAGCGCGCCGGTGTAAGGGTGGCGCGGGAAGCCGTAAAGCGCATCCGACGGACCGATCTCGGCGATCTTGCCCAGGTACATGACCGCGACACGGTCGCACATGTGCCGGACCACGGAGAGGTCGTGAGCGATGAAGATCAGCGTCAGACCCATGTCGCGCTGGAGATCGCGCAGCAGGTTGAGCACCTGCGCCTGAATCGAGACGTCGAGGGCTGAGACGGGCTCATCGGCGACGAGCACCTTCGGCTCGAGCGCGATCGCTCGCGCGACACCGATCCGCTGCCGCTGGCCGCCGGAGAACTCGTGCGGGTAGCGGTTGTAGTGCTCGGGATTCAGTCCCACCCGGTTCATCAGCTCCTGGACCCGCTTCTTGCGCTGTCCCTCGCCCTTGAGCATCCGGTGGATGACGAAGGGCTCCGCGATGATCGAGCCGACCGTCTTGCGGGGGTTCAGCGACGAGTACGGATCCTGGAAGATCATCTGCATCTCACGCCGCAGCGCCTTGAGCGAGTCGCCCTTGCACGTGGCGGTGTCGTGGCCTTCGAAGAGGATCTCGCCGCTGGTGCGCTCGAGCAGGCGGACAATCAGTCGCGCCGTCGTGCTCTTGCCGCAGCCGGTCTCCCCGACGATTCCCAGCGTCTCGCCCTGCATCACGTCGAAGGACACGCCGTCGACGGCCTTCACCGCTCCGACACGTCGCTGGAAGAGGATTCCGCGCGTGATCGGGAAGTGTTTCGTCAGGTCTCGGACCTCGATCAGGGGCGTGCCCGCCGTCGCGCTCACGAGCCATCCCCCTCCGCCAGCGGAAGTGCCTGGGCGGGCTGGACGGGGGTCGCAGGTTCCACGAGGTGGCGGAGTGAGGATGGCTCGCGACCCGCCTTCAGGCCGCTCCAGATCGCCGTGCGGACGCTGGGCTCAAGCAAGCAGGCGACCTCGTGGCCGGGCTCGCCGGGAACTGTCTCCAGACGCGGGTCGATGCGCTTATGGTCCTCGCGCACGTACGGACAGCGCGGGTGGAAGTGGCAGCCAGACGGCGGGTTGATGAGGCTGGGTGGCCGCCCCGAGATGGGCACGAGCTCCTCGTCGCGCGCCACGTCGAGCCGCGGGATCGATTTCAACAGCCCCCACGTGTACGGGTGCTGCGGGTCACCGAAGATGCGCTCCGTCACCCCGTGCTCGACGATCCGGCCCGCGTACATGACCGCGATCTCGTTAGCAATCTCGGCCACGACGCCGAGGTCGTGGGTGATGAGGATGATGGCCATCCCGAGACGCTGCTGAAGATCCTCGAGCAGCGCGAGGATCTGCGCCTGCACGGTGACGTCGAGTGCCGTCGTTGGCTCGTCGGCGATCAGCAGCTTGGGCTCGTTGGCCAGCGCCATGGCGATCATCACCCGCTGACGCATTCCGCCGGAGAACTCGTGCGGATATTCGTCGACACGCCGTGACGGGTCGGGGATCCCGACGAGCTCGAGGAGTTCGACCGCCCGCGCGCGGGCCGCTGACTTCGACGCGTCACGGTGCATCTGGACGGCCTCGATCAGCTGCCAGCCGACCTTGTAGAACGGGTGCAGCGACGACAGCGGGTCTTGGAAGATCATCGCGATCTGATTGCCGCGGATCCTCCGCAGCTGGTCGTCGGTCATTGCGATCAGATCGTCGCCGTCGAACAGCATCCGCCCCTCGACTCGCGCGCCCTGGGTGCGGGTGAGCCCCAGCGTGGTCAGCGAGGAGACGCTCTTGCCCGAGCCCGACTCGCCGACGATCCCCAGGGTCTGACCGGTGTCGACGGCATACGACACGCCGTCGACGGCCCGCACCACGCCGTCCTCGGTGGGGAAGCTGACGCGCAGGTCCTCGACCTGCAGCAGCGGGCTCATGCGTAGCGCACCCGCGGATCGAGATACGCGTACACGATGTCGACCACGATGTTGGCCACGACGATGAACATGGCGGCGAGCAGCACCGTCCCCTGGACGATGGGAATGTCGGTGTGGATGATCGCGTCATAGTTCAGGCGCCCGATCCCCGGGATGTCGAAGACGGTCTCCGTGAGCACGGCACCGCCGAGCAGCGTGCCGATGTCGAGGGCGAGGATCGTGACCACCGGGGTGATCGCCGAGCGCACGCCGTGACGCCAGATCACCCGCTTCTCGGGCACCCCCTTGGCCCGCGCCGTGCGGATGTAGTCCTCGCCCATGACCTCGATCAGGTTGCCGCGGAGCAGCCGCGAGTAGATCGCCGCGAACGAGGCAGCGAGCACGAGCCAGGGCAGGAGCAGCGAGGTGAACCACTTGACCGGATCGACGGTGAGGCCAACGTATGAGCTGGCACCGGGGAGGATCGGGAACTTCCCGATGTCCGAGGCAAACAGAAACAGCACGATCAGCCCGAGCCAGTAGACCGGCATCGAGACGAACAGCAGCGCCGTGCCCATGGCGGAACGGTCGACGAAGCTGCGGCTCCTGACCGCCGAGATGATCCCCACGGGAATCCCGGCCAGCATCCAGAAGATCACGGCCCCGACGGTGAGCGACAGCGTGGCCGGCAGGCGATCCTTGATCAGCCCGATCACCGACGCGCCGCTGTAGTAGCTGTAGCCAAAGTCGAAGTGCAGGACGATGCCCTTCGCGTAGTTGTAGAACTGGGTGTAGACCGGCTGGTCGAGCCCGAGCTCGTGGCGGATGAAGGCGATCGTCTGCGGGCTGGCGTTGCGGCCGGCCCGGAGCACCGCCGGATCGGCGGCGGGGAAGATGTAGAAGAAGAGGAACGTCAGCAGGCTGACGAGGAACAGCAGGAGGATTCCCCACAGCACGCGACGGATGATGTATCGGATCATGGAGTGGCAGCGGGCGATCGACCGGCACCGGGGATCCCGCCGCTGACGGGATCCCCGGCCGATTCGGTGTCTACTTCAGGGACGTGAAGCTCATGTCCCAGGTGCCCGTGTTCCAGAGCTGGTCAACGCCGGCGACGTTGTTGCTCTGGATGTTGGGCTGGTTATCGAACTCCTCCGGTGCGGCGACCGCCTCGTCGACGAGCATCTTGTCGACGTTTGCCCAGGCCTGAGCACGAGCGGTCGGATCGTCCACCGCTGACGCCTTCTCCATGGCGGAGTTGATTTGCGCATTGTTGACCTGACCCCAGTTGGAGTTGTTGGTCGGGGTGATGGCCGGGCCGTAGAACGGCACGTACAGGACCGAGAGCGGATCAGCGAAGTCGCGGATCCAGCCCACTGTCGGGCACGCGTCGATCTGCTGCTTGGGCACGCCGCAGTACTTCGCGTACATCGTCGACTGGTCGACCTCGCTCACGTGGGTCTTGAAGCCGAGGGCGGTCAGCGCTGAGTTGACGATCTGGATGATCGCCGGGTCGTTGCCACTGTTGGCACCCACGACTTGCACCGTGGCATTGCCCGTGTACTTTCCGCTCGAGTAGCCCGCGGCCTTCATGTACTTCTCGGCCACGGTCATGTTGCCACTGACGTTCTGGTTGTAGTCAACCGCCGGACCGGCGGCTCCACCGGCCTGGTCGTAGCCGTTGACGCCCGGGTAGATGAAGTGCGTCATCGGCTGGGCGACGAGCGGGCCTCCACGCGCCTTGACGATCGCCGAGCGGTCGATGGCCGCCCACACCGCCCGGCGGAGGTTGACGTTGTTGAACGGGGGATGCGCGTTGTTAAGGGCGACATAGTGATCACCGGACCCGGAGGTGAAGGTGATCTGTGACGGGTACTGCTGGTAGGCGAGCTTGACGATCGACTGGGCCGGCGTGTCCAGCTGTACGGAGTTCGATCCCTTGAGGATCTGCTGGCCAATGACCGTGGCATCGCCACCGATGTTGAAGTTGATCTGATTCAGGTACGCGGGCCGGAAATCCGTCTGGGGATTCCAGTTCGGGTTGCGGACCAGCACCTCGGACTTGCCCGGCTGGTAGCCGATGCCGGCGATCTTGCCGGTCTTCGTGTCCTCCTGGAACATGTACGGACCGGTCGCGGTCAGGTACTCAGTCCCGAAGGTCGTCGGCGTGTGTTTGTCCAGTGGCTTGACGAACTCCGGGGGCACCGGAGCGGTGACGGGCAGGGTCAGAGCCGCCAACAGCAGGGTCGACCCCGGCTTGGTCAGGTGGAAGACGATCGTGCTGTTGTTCGGGGTTTGAATGCCCGGGATCGGGGCTCCGGCGTACTTCGAGGACTGCGTGCCCTCCAGCGGCGCCGGCGACGCCGAGCCGAAATAGGCCGGGAAATACGCGTTGCCGACACTCGGGTTGGCCCCCCGCTCAATCGCGTACGCGACGTCCTGGGCGGTCACAGCGCGGTTGACCGGCGGCGCATAGTGGACGTTCGTGCGGATATGAACGGTGACCGTCTTACCGCCATCGGTGATCCCACCATTGGAGGTGGTCGGCACCCCGGTCGCGAGGTCCGGGCTCACCTTGGTCGTCGTGTTGGGCAGATAGGAGAACAGCGGCCGCTGCGTGGCCTGGATCGCGACGTAGTCCAGGGAGTAATACGCCTGGCCGGGGTCGAGGTGCTCAAAGTCACCGCTCGAATACGCGGTCAGAGTGCCGCCCTTCTTCTTGCCGTACAGCGTCTGCCCGACGGGATTCTCGCCGGCCTTCAGCGGCACGCTCGATGCGCCGGAGCTGCTCGAACTACTCGAGCCACTCGAGCCGCAGGCGGCGAGTACCACCGCCGGCAGTGCGAACGCCACCACCGCGGCCACCGCACGTATCTGTTTGCTCATTGCTGTCCTCCTCATGGATGGGATGAACCGCGCCGCCCGGTGGCGCGGACCAGTGTCGCCCCTCATCTCGTCCCCCGCGGGTTCAGAGCGTCCAGTAGCCCGTCACCGACCAGGTTGAAGGCGAGCACCGTGAGCAACAGCGCCGCTCCGGGGAACACCATGTACCACCAGGCCGTGTTGAAGATGGGCGTAGCGTCCGAGATCATTTGCCCCCAACTCGCCGTGGGCGGACGGATGCCCACCCCGAGGTACGAAAGTGCCGCCTCGAGCAGGATGTTCTGGGGGATGAGCAGGCTCGAGTAGACGATCAGCGGCGTGACGAGGTTGGGCAGGATCTCGCGGAACAGGATGCGCATGTTGGATGCGCCAAGCGACCGCGAGGCCTCGACGAACTCCTTCTCTCGCAGCGACAGCACCTGGCCGCGGACGATCCGGGCCATGTAGGTGAAGCTGGAGAGCGCGATGATGAAGATGACGGTGCCCATGCCCGGCTGGATCACACCCCCGAGACAGCCCCGGACACCGCAGGCCGCGCCGATGCCGAGTCCGAGCACGAGCACGGGAAAGGCGAGGAACACATCAACGGCCCGCATCAGCGCGGTGTCGGTCCAGCCGCGGTAGTAGCCCGAAAGCAGCCCGAACACGGTGCCCACGATCGCGGCAATCGCGGTGCCCACGATGCCGACGATGAGCGAGACGCGGGCGCCATAGATGACCCGGGAGAACACATCGCGCCCGAGCTGGTCGACGCCCATGGGGTGGGTCGAGCTCGGCCCGGTGGGGCTGCCGAACACATCGAGCGCGTTGGAGTTGTTGACGTTCGGGCCCTGGAGGCCGAAGAGGTCCACGACCAGCGGCGCCGCGATCGCGACGACGATCAGCAGGATGATGAAGATGGCCGAGACGACGGCGACCCGGTCGGCGCGGAAGCGTCGCCAGAAGATCTGCAGGGGCGATCGGGCGGCGACCTCATCCGCCACAACCTCAACACTTGCCGAAGCAGCCGGTCCCTCGGCAAGCAGCTCTGACGCGCCGGCACTCATGGACTCATCGCCGGAGTTCCCCGGCGCACGCGGTATCCCTGCACTCGCGGAGAGATAACCACACGGTAAAGCACTTGTCATGCATGCCTTAACCGGGACCCAACGATTGCTGCCGCGACGGATAACCTGTGAACCCGCCGCTTGACCAACGGGCTGAATGCCCTGTCGCCCTCGTAGCTCAATGGATAGAGCACGCGCCTCCTAAGCGCGGGATGCAGGTTCGATTCCTGCCGGGGGTATCGCTTTCATTCCTGCCGGGGGTATCGCTCTCACGGCCACGTGCGGCCTTTATCTGTGGCTGATCGCGCGCGTGCTACCGTCCGCGCCTCCTCGTGTCAAGCACGTTGCAAGCCCCCCCTGCCCGGGAGCCCGAGGCCCCGAGACACACCCCTGCGAGACCGCCCGAGGCGTGGACACTGCGCGGCTTCGTGCGGCGCCACCCATGGTGGACGACCGCACTGGCGCTGGTGATCCTGTCGATTGCGCTGGTCCTCTATGCCGGAACCCGGCCGAGCTTCGACGCCTACGGCTGGCTGGTGTGGGGCTACCAGACTTTGCATCTGACGCTCGACCTGGGCGGAGCGCCCTCGTGGAAGCCGCTGCCGGTCCTGTTCACGGTGCCCTTCGCTCTGTTTGGCCACTACCAGCTCTACCTGTGGATGATCACGTGCGTGGCGCTGTCGCTGGCTGGCAGCATCTTCGCCGGCCGGATCGCATTCCGCCTGGTCGGCGGCGCCGATGCGGCGCGGCGCTGGCCGGCAATCGCCGCCGCGGTGTTCGCCGGGCTCGCTGTGCTTGGGCTCGAGGACTACATGCACTACATCCTCAGCGTGCAGTCGGACCCGATGATCGTCACCTTCACGCTGGCCGCCGTCGACATGCACCTGTCGGGCCACCGTCGCTGGGCGTTCGCCTTTGGCCTGCTGGCCTCACTGGGCCGCCCCGAGGCGTGGCCGTTCCTCGGCCTGTACTCGATCTGGCTCTGGCGGTCGATCCCCTCGATGCGCTGGTTCCTGTACGGCGGCTGGATCCTGATCATGTTCATGTGGTTCGGGATCCCGACAATCACCAACCACCGGCCCTTCGTGGCCGGCCAGCTCGCCCTCAAGTCCCCGCGTGAGCTCAAGCAGAACAAGATCACCGGCACGATCGACCGGTTCACCGAGCTGCACTACTGGCCGATCTGGACCGCCGCCGTCTTCACCGTGGCCGTTGCCGCCTTCCGGCGCAACTGGGTGATCCTCGCCCTGGCGGGCGGCTCAGTCCTGTGGGTGATCGTGGAGATCGCCTTCGCCCTGCACGGCTGGCCGGCGCTGCCACGCTACGTGATGGAGCCCGCGGCGATCGCCGGCGTGTTTGCCGGAGTGGCGGTTGGCTGGGTGCTGCTCGAGGTCCCCAGGCTGAGAGCCGGGATCCCCCGGTGGGCCGGGGTTCCGGTCGTCCTCCTCCTCGTCATCGCGATGGTGCCGGGGGCGCTGGCCCGGATGCGGACCGAGCGCAAGGACCTGCACCACGAGCGCGTACGGACGACCCAAATCAACCGGATGCACTCCTTCATCACCCTGCTGGGCGGAACTCAGCACATCCGCAACTGTGGCGAGCCGGTCGTCAACGTCGAATGGGTGAGCGCGATGGCCTGGTACATGCACCTCGATGTCGGCTTCGTCGGTCACCGCCCTGACTATGAGCTGCACCAGAAGTACCCGATCGTCCTCTTCACCTCGTTGTCGAACGGCTGGGAGGCGATGCCCTGGCACACGCTTCCCTCGAAGCTGCGGCGGTGTGCCGGAGTGCACTCGAAGTACGTCTTCACCGCGCGGCACCCAGGCGGCGTGCGGGTGCGACTGCACGGCGTCCGCTAGCGGAACGGGCACTCGGTCGTGTCGACCCAGACCGCGCCCGTCGAGCCGGCCAGCCGCCAGCGCGCCTCCGCCGGCGGGCTGATCCGCCGCCACCCCGCATTGGCCACGACCGCGCTGCTGCTGATCGTCTCGACGCTGATCGTGGCCTGGGCCAGGACCCGCCCGGGCTTCGATCCCTACGGCTGGTTGGTCTGGGGCCACCAGACCCTGACTCTGTCGCTGGACACGAATGCCGCTCCGTCCTGGAAGCCGCTGCCCTACCTCTTCACAGTGCCGTTCGCGCTGTTCGGCCACTACCAGCTCTGGCTGTGGATGATCACCGCGGTGGCCATGTCGCTGGCCGGGGTGATCTTCGCCGGCCGGATCGCCTATCGCCTCACCGACGCGCCGCCCGAGCGCCGATGGGCGGGGATCGTCGCGGCCGTGTTCGCCGGCGCGGCACTGCTCGGCATCCGGGACTACTCGCACTACATCCTCAGCGCCCAATCCGATCCGGTGATCGTCTCGCTGTGCCTGGGGGCGATCGACGCCCATCTCAGCCGCCGGCCCCGCTGGACGTTCGCGCTTGGCGCGCTCGCGGCGCTGGGGCGCCCGGAGATCTGGCCGTTCCTCGCCGTGTGGTCGCTCTGGGCGTGGTGGAAGCTCCCAGACACGCGCTGGTTCATCGCCGGCGGTGCGGTCCTGATCCTCGCCCTGTGGTTCGGGATCCCGGCCATCACCTCGCGCAGCGCGTTCGTGGCCGGGTCCAACGCCCTCGGCTCGGGCCGAGCCCTGCACGGCGACAAGGTCTACGGCACCGTCGATCGATTCCTCGACATGCACGAGACCGGGCTCGAGCTGGCGGCGCTGCTCACCGTGGTGTGGGCGGCGTACAAGCGAAATCTGGTCATCCTGGGGCTCGCGGGGATCGTGGTCGCCTGGGTGGTGTTGGAGATCGCGTTCGCACTCCACGGCTGGCCGGGATTGCAGCGCTACATGTTCGGAGCCGGGGCTGTGACGGTGGTGATCGCGGCCGTCGGCATAGGCTGGCTGCTGGCGGAGCCCCCACCGCTGCCGGACCCCCTTGCCATCGCCGGCGCTCTGTTGGCCGCGGTGATCGTGGTCAGCCTCGTCCCGGCGGCCATCTCCCGCGGGCGCATCGAGCACCGTGATCTCCGCGTGCAGCGGGCCCGGACGACCGAGATCAACCGGCTGGCCGGAGTGATCTCACGCGCGGGCGGCGCGGCCCTGCTGCGACGATGCGGCGAGCCGCTGACGCGACTGGAGTACCAGACGATCCTCGCCTGGCAGCTGCGGGTTAACGTGGCCAGGGTCGGCTTCAAGTACGGCCCGTCGATCCGGCGGGGCAACCCGATCGTGCTGTTCACCCCGACTCACCGCGGGTGGAAATTGCAGGCACTGCACCAGCGCCTGGCGCAGTGCCGGCGCCTTCGGGCCTAGCTAGCTAAGCTAGCGTCGCCGCTCGAATACGCCGGCGACAACGACGACGGTCACACGCGATCCGGGCGGTCCGGATAGACCTCGTCGATCGTGGTCAGGCTCACGTAGGGGACGCCGGCCGCGGCGCTGATCGCCTCACCACCGCCGGCGAGGCGATCGCAGATCGCCAGCACTCCGCACACCTCGTGGCCCTCCTCACGGACGGCCTCGAGCGCCCTGATCGTCGAGCCGCCGGTCGTGACCACGTCCTCGACCAGCATGCAGCGGTCCTCGGACCCGAGTAGCGGGCCCTCGATGCGGCGGGCCAGTCCATGCTGCTTGGTTTCCTTGCGCACGAAGAACGCCTTTACGTCGGCGCCGCCGGCCAGGGCGGCACAGGCGATCGGGTCGGCGCCCATGGTCATGCCACCGACGGCCGTGGCTCCCCATTCACGCGCCTGGACGGCGACCAGCTCCGCCAGGGCCAGGAAGCCACGTGGAAGGAGGATCGCCCGTTTGGCGTCGACGAGATAGTGGGCGAGTCGCCCGCTTGTGAGCCTCACCTCGCCGATCACCAGGGCCTGTTCCTGGAGCTCCTGGAGCAGCCGGCGGCGGGCGTCAGAACGATCGATGAGTGCCATGGGGAGGACTCATGCTATTGGCGGTCGCGGCCGATTAAACAAGCGTGATCCATCGGACGCTCGTGCTCATCGCTTTCGTCTGCTGCGCCTTGGTGTTGTGCTCCTTCGCGCTGTTTGCCCGGGATCAGCTGGCTGGGGCCTCCGAAGCGCAGCAGCAGGAGCTGGTCTCCGGACCCACGGCCGGCGGCACACCGGTGCCCACGAATCACCAGACCGGCCAGCCCCGCCGCTTCATCGATGGCGCCGCCAAGACCCTCACCGCGCCGTTCAGCTCAATCGTCTCCTCAAGCAGCGAGTGGGTGACGCGCGGACTGCCGACGGTCTTCGCCCTGATCGTCTACGGGGTGGGGCTCGGCTACCTCGCGCGATACTCGCGCGGGGTCGCCTAGTCGCGAGCGGGCAGTTAGGGCCTGCCCGGTGCGTCGGGTTGTCCGGTGCGTCGGGTTGTCCGGTGCTTTGAGTCGCCCCGGTGCGCCGACCGCGCTGGCGAATACGTCGGTCTCAGCCGACCCTCGCGCTCAGTAGTACACGTCGACGCCGTCGCCGTAGGTCAGCCAGTTGTAGGCCGTGATGGCGTCGGCGATGGGGATCCGCATGCAGCCGTGGCTGGCCGGATAGTCCGGGGCGGGGTTGTAGCCGTGGATCGCGTATCCCCCGATGAAGAAGCTCGAGTAGTACATCCCGTCCGGGAGATAGCCGGGCGTGCGCTGATAGACGTGGAAGCTGCCGAGCACCGTGGGCGTGGAGGGCTTGCCTGAGCTGATCGGGAAGATCAGGTCCACCTTCGAGCCGTGGATCAGGGCCAGCAGCTGCAGGCCGAGGTTGCCCTCGGCGTGCGTCCCGTGCCGCGGGAAACGGACCTTGAATTGCCCCCAGCCGTTGAGCAGGAAGCTGATCGTGCGCCCGTCGAGGCTCTGATACGTGCCCCAGCGCAGAAGCCGGTGGTAGGCGTCGAGGGCCCATCCCGTGCCGGCGTCGTAGACCCCTGTCTGCGGCAGGTAGAAGTGGAGGGCGGCCAGGCGCTGCTGGACCAGCTGCACGAAGCGGCCGGTCGAGCCGAAGCCGACGCCGGTGTCGAGAGCGGCGACGCTGCGCGCGCCACTCATCCCAACCTGCCCGGTGCTGCGCGCATGGGAGACCTTGACCGTCAGCGTGCCCACGCCGGGGCTCGCGAACCACTCGGTGAAGCGGCCGTAGACGTGCCGACGCGACGGCCACACCCGCAGGCGATCGTTCTTGATCAGGCGATGCCCGAAGTACACCCGAACGCGTACGACCTGCCCGGCCACGTAGGGCAGGATCACGCCGTCAACGTGAAGCGAGCGGTGGGGGATGATCACCGGGTGGCGGTGAACGAAGAACGCGTCCGGCAGGAACAGGTGCAGGCTGCCCGCCTTCGGCTTCGGGACCGGGGTGGACGTCGAGGAGCTCGTGGTGCTGGACGTCGTGGTCGTGCTGGTCGTCGTCGTGACGACGCCGGAGACCGTCGTCGAGGCGGGGGTGTCGGCGATGGCGCTCGCCACCGGAGCGGCGAGCACAAGCCCGGCGAGGATCAGCAGTCGCGCAATGGCCGTGTTCATCAAGCCACAGTAAATCAGCAGCGGCCCCTGGCACGCCAGGCCCGCAGAGGATCTGCGCCGGCGGATCCGGTCGCCGACCCGCTCTGGGGAGGCAGAGGGGTCCCCGGCGGCAACTCGCCTCGGCTCAGGCCATCGCCGGTGCCGACCGCGGCGCCAACGGGCCGACCATTGCCGCGATCACCAGCCACGAGCCCGCCATCAGCCCAAGGATCCCGAGCGCCGACCAGTGCAGCTCGTTGACCCCGAGAGCCAGCGCGTTGTTGAACGAGTGCAGCGCGATGCACGGGTACAGGGAGCGCGTCCACCAGCGCATCAGGCACAGCACGAAGCCCAGAAAGCCGAGTGGGATCAGATACCCGGGAGCGGCCGAAGAGAAATGAGCCAAGCCGAAGAGAATGCCTGTCACGAGCGCCGCGAGCCAGGTGCCGAGATCGCGGTCCCCAATCCGTACGTGCCACCGGCGGAGCGCGCCGAACAGAAAGCCGCGGAAGAAGAACTCCTCGGCCACGGGGGCGATCACGCAGACGAACAGCGCTGCCCCGATCAGCGCGGCGGTGCTGCGGTGAATCCCGAGCTCCTTGGGCAGTTTGTCCTGTCCGTGGAGGCCGACGACGGCCGAGTAGAACCATGTGATGGCGTAGTAGCTCACCCCCCCCGCGACGAACGCACGCATCCCGAGGCTCCAGGGGATTCGCCGGAAGCCAAAGTCCACCGCATTGCCCTTGGCCTGCACGACGGCGAAGTACAGCGCCGCCGCCACGGCACCGAGATCTGCGACGACGTCACTGATCAGCGACACTGCTGGCGTCGGATGGGACAGGCTCGAACCCGCAGCCATCCCGGCGATCTGGACAATGATCACCATCACTTGTCCGAAAGCGAGCCCAACCAGGATCGCGGCCGGCGCTGTCCACAGACCCCACGGGACGCGCTCGGGAGGCGGCGCGGCCCGCGGGACTGCGGGCGGAGGCTCGGCCATCGAGGGAGGGGGAACGCTCGGCATCGGCACGTGCAGATTAGGGGGCCGGGAACAGCTCCAGGAGGCTGGTGATCGTGCGCACCCCGTGCGTCCCGCTGGTAGCCGGCCCACGACCATCCCGGATCAGGAGCACCGGCTCGACGCCGGCGCCGCGAGCGCCGAGCACGTCCTCCTCGAAGTTGTCTCCGACGTGAACGGCGTCGGCGGGCCGGGCGCCGGCCACGGCCAGGGCGCGCTCGAACACGGCGGGCGCCGGCTTGCGGGCTCCGGCCTCGGCCGAGGTGACGATGCCGTCGAGCAGCGGCGCGAGCTCCAGGTGCGCGAGCACGTCGTGGAGCGAGACATCCCAGTTGCTGGCCACGACGACGCGCACTCCCCTCGCCCGCGCGGCAGCCAGTGCCGGCCGGGCATCCGAGAAGGTGGAGAAGCGAAGCGCGGCCAGCAGCGCCTCGGTGAGCGCCGGGAGACCCACCGCGGCGAGCGCCTCGGAGGACGGCAGCGCGTCGCGCAGCACCGACGCGCAGCGCTGTCTCAACGCGGCCAGCGAGGCCCGGTCCCGTCCGTCGTCGAGGTGGGCGCGGTAATAGGCGATCTCGGCGCCGAGCGCTTCCGCTGCCTGCGCCTCGCTGACGCTGACGCCGAACCGACGCTCGAGCTCGCTGCGCAGGCGCGGGGCCGGCGGATCGAGCGCAACGAGCGTGCCGAGCGCGTCGAGCAGCAGACCACGCGTCCCCCCCGGAGCACTCACGCGACGAACCTCCAGGTGGCGAACTCGACCGTGAACACACCGAGCAGGACCGCCCCGGCCGCGATCGCGGGGACCGTCAGCGCCCGCTGGCGCAGCCAGATCGCTCCCCACATGAAGAGCGGGAAGAGGACCACCTCGTAGCGCGGGAGCGAGGCCAGCGGCTGCGGGGTGACCGGGTAGGAGAGCGGCATCGCCAGCGCCGCGACGGCGTAGGCGCCGTACGCCACCGGAAGCCTTCGCAGGGCGCCAATGCAGGCGACGACCCCGAGCGCGAGAAAGCCGAACAGCATCACGTTCTGGCCGGCGACGGTGAGGGCGTTGCCTCCCGCCGCGCCAAAGTACAGCGGCGGCGGCGGGCCGTGGAGCAACTGGCGGAGCCCGTCCCAAGCGGCCACGGCACCGTGCCAGATCCCGCCGAACGGCCCGGCGAAGTGGCGGAGCCAAACCTGTTGAGCATGAAACGGCGCCAGGCCATCCCCGGTCTTGAGCGCGAGCCATCCAACGTAGGCGCCAAGTCCCGCCGGGATGAGCGCTGCCCAGGCGAGTGCGGGGGTGATCGGATGCCGGGGGCGTAGGCGCCGGCTCCACGACTCGCTCGGACCCACGGGCGCCGGACGGTCGGCGCGCGGTCCGTACAGGAACAGCAGCACCACCGGCACGACGAGGGCGACGCCGCTGTTGCGCGACGCGGCGGCCAGGCCACCGAACACCCCCGCCCATGCCCAGCGGCCGCGGCGCGCGCTCAGCACGCAGCCCAGCGACAGGGCGAGGTAGAGCGACTCGCTGTACACGGCCGAGAAGAAGTAGGCCATCGGGCAGAACGCCAGCAGCATCGTCGTGTCCTGAGCCAGGCTCTCGTCGAGCTCGAGCGTCACGAGCCGCATCAGCAGGATCAGCGCGACCGCAAACGCGACCAGCGACACGAGCACTCCGGCGAGGAGATCGGAGCCGATGGCCAGGCCGAGGCCGCGCAGGGTTACCGGGTACAGCGGAAAGAAGGCGGTGCGCGCCGCCTCGCGGTCATACCCGCCGTGGGCGATGGCCAGGTACCACACCGAATCCCAGCGCGCGAGCGGAGCCGCCAGCAGATTGCCGAAATACCCAAACGGGGCGGTGAGGTCGGCGGGGTCGAACCCGGCGGTGCCCGCCGCCCGTCCAATCGAGAGCACCCCGAACACCCCCGCGCCGAGTACCACCAGGCGTGAGGTCCAGAAGGCTCGCCAGGCCGTGAAGACCGCCGGATCGCGGACACGGGCGCGCTCGTGCATCCCCGCATCATGGAGGAGCCCGTCCCGGCAGGCCGAAAGAGCGCTGCAGCTACACTCCGGACCCACGCAGGCGCCGAGGCCAGGGCATTCCCACCAGCCTCCCTAGCGCCTTGCCGATGTCTCATGAGCCGACGCGAACGACAGCGGCGCCGCAAGCGCAACCACGGACACCCCATCGGCCGGGTGCTCCTGCTCATCCTCGTCCTGTCACTCTGCACGACGATCCTCGGGATCGCGGGCGCGGCCGGCTGGGTGATCAGCGTGGCCGACTCGGCGCCCAACATCAGCCAGTTGAAGCCCCGGGATCCGGGTCAACTCTCCGAGGTGTTCGCCTCCGACGGCAGCCTGCTCGGGTACATCTCCTCGGACGTCCTGCGCACCTACGTCCCCCAGGGCCAGATTCCGAACGTGCTCAAGCGCGCGACGGTGGCGATCGAGGACCGGCGCTTCTACCAGCACGGCGGTGTCGACTATCAGGGCATCGTGCGTGCGGGAATCCGCGACCTGTTCGGCGGCGGCACCGTCCAGGGCGGCTCGACGCTGACCATGCAGTTGGTCGACAACGTCTATCTGCCCGACCAGATCCGCGCCCACCACAACATCCGCTACAAGATCATCCAGGCCAAGCTCGCCAACGAGCTTGAGTCCCAGCACTCCAAGCGCTGGATCCTCACCCAGTACCTCAACGACGTCGACTACGGCACGCTCGGCGGGCAAACCGCGGTGGGCGTCGGCGCGGCCTCACAGCTGTACTTCGACAAGTCCGTCTCGAATCTCAGCCTCCCCGAGGCGGCGCTGCTGGCCGGGCTGCCCCAGGCTCCGTCGCAGTACAACCCGTTCCTGGCCCCGAACCTTGCGCTCGCCCGACGCCACCAGGTGCTTCAAGCGATGGTGCAGTCGCACTACATCGCCCAGTCCCAGGCGGCGGCGGCCGACGCTTCCCCGCTCGGACTCCACCGCAACAACACCTACAGCGTGAAGCGTGAGCCGTACGTGTTCGACTTCGTCAAGGATGCGCTGATTCGACAGTTCGGTCTCAAGACCGTGGAGAAGGGCGGCCTGAAGGTCTACACGACGATCGACCTCAAGCGCCAGGCCCAGGCCCGCCAATCGATCCTCAACAACGAGGGCCAACCCGGAGATCCGGCGGCGGCCCTGGTCAGCATCGATCCGACCAACGGCCACCTCCTGGCCATGGCTACCTCGTCGAGCTATGACCAGACGAACTTCGACTACGCCACTCAGTCGCACCGCCAGACCGGTTCGGCTTTCAAGGTGTTCGTGCTGATGACCTTGATTCACGACTACAACGGCGATCCAAATCAGACCTACTACACCTCCAAGGAGCTGCTCCCGGGCTGGCTTCCGGGCTATCCGACCTACCACGTGCAGACCGCCGAGCACAGCTATCTGGGGACGGTCAGCATCACCAAGGCCACGACGCTGTCCGACAACACCGTGTTCGCCCAGCTCGACGCCGACGTCGGACCGGAGCACGTGACCGCGACCGCCCACGCGATGGGGATCACCTCGCATCTCGACTCGATTCCCGCCGAGGGCATCGGAGGTCTGCGGATCGGCGTCTCGCCGCTCGAGATGGCCGATGCGTACGCCACCCTGGCCAACGGTGGCGTCCACTACGACCCGACGGCCATCACCAAGGTCGTCTTCTCTGACGGCAGCTCGATGAACCTCGGCGACCCGCCACACCGCCGCGTGTTCACCGACGGCGAGGCCTACGCGGCCACCCAGGTGCTGAAGACGGTCATCCAGAGCGGCACCGGAACCGCCGCCAACTATGGCTGCCCGGCCGCCGGCAAGACGGGCACGACGAGCAACTACACGGACGCCTGGTTCGTCGGCTACACGCCCCAGATGGCCACCGCGGTGTGGGTGGGCTATCCGAAGTCGACGATCTCGATGTACGACGTCAACGGGCTCGGTCCCGGGTTCGGCGGCACGCTCGCCGCGCCGATCTGGCACGACTACATGTCGCAGGCCAGCAACGGCTTCTGCGGTGACTTCCCCCAGCCGATGACGCCGTTCACCGGCACCGCGTTCTTCGGCAAGTACGCGGCGACCGGCGGGTCGAAGGCGGGCCCCGGGTCCAACACCACGACGACCGGTACCGGTACGACCCCCACCACCGCGACCAATCCCTACAACAATCCGTCCCTCTACGCCCACCCGCCGCAGCCCGCCACCGGGAACGGCAACGGAAATGGCAACGGGAATGGCGGATCGACCAATCGCGGAGGGACCACCTCCGGTGGGGCCGGAATCAAGAAGCATTAGGCCCGCGCCACGGGCCTCCCTGCTAGCTTTCTCCTCGCTGCACGCGGCTGCGCGTGCCCGCAGATCGATTCGCTGAGAGCCACGTACACATGCCAAAGGAAGAAAAAGTCGAGCTGGAGGGCGAGGTCGTCGAGGCCCTGCCCAACGCCATGTTCCGCGTCAAGCTCGACAACATGGACCGCGTCGTGCTCGGCCACGTGGCCGGGAAGATGCGCCGCTTCCGCATCCGGATCCTGCCCGGTGACCGGGTGCGGGTGGAGCTCTCGCCGTACGACCTCGACCGCGCCCGGATCGTCTACCGCCACCGCTGACCCTCGGCGGTGAGGGAACTCGAGCTGATCGGCGCGCTCGAGCAGGCGCCGACTCCCGGTGACGCGAGGCTCGTGCGCGGCATCGGCGATGACGCCGCCGTCGTGCGCGCCCGCCCGTATGCCGTCACCTCGGTCGACGCGATGGTCGACGGGGTCCACTTCCGCACCGGGGAGCTGAGCTACAGCGAGATCGGCCATCGTGCCCTGGCCGCGGCGCTGTCCGATCTGGCGGCCATGGGGGCCGAGCCCGGGGAGGCGTACCTCGTGCTGGGGCTGCCGGCGGGGAGTTCGCGTGAGCACGTGCTCGAGCTGATCGCCGGCGCCCGCGCGCTCGGCGAACGCTGCGGCACGGTCATCGCCGGCGGCGACATCACCCGCGCACCCGTGCTGAGCGTCGCCTTCACGGTCGTCGGCTGGAGCGACGACCCCGGTGCGCTCGTGGGCCGCGACGGAGCACGCCCCGGAGACCTGGTCGCGGTGACCGGCCGCCTCGGGGAGGCCGCCGCCGGACTCGCCCTGCTCGAAGGCCGCGCCGAGCTGGCCGGCGAGGCGGCGGACGCGGCCCTCCGGCGGTACGCCCGGCCCGTCCCGCGGCTCCAGGAGGGACAACTGCTCGCGAGCGCGGGGGCGCGGGCGATGATCGACCTCTCCGACGGGCTCGCCACCGATGCCGAGCACCTCGCTCAGCGCAGCGGAGCGAGGATCGAGCTGACGCTGGCGGCGCTCCCGCTGGCCGAGTGCCTCATCGACGTGGCGGCGCAACTCGGCGACGACGCCCGTCGGCTCGCGGCCACCTCGGGAGACGACTACGAGCTCTGTGTCAGCGTCCCACCCAGCGCGCGCACGGTGGTCGAGATGCTGTGGGCGACCCTTCCCGCCCACGTCGAGCTGACCTTCGTGGGGCGGGTCACGTCCGGTCCGCGCGGCGCCGTCTTCCTCGACGCCGATGGCGCGCTCTCGGGATACGAGCATCTGATCTGACTCTCGAGCTTCGCCGCCCAAGCCCGATCCTGGGCATCAACCTGCTCACGGCGGGCAGCGGCCAACTCGCGAAGCTTGCGGAGAACGGCGTCGGCAACGGCGTCCGGCTCGACCCAATATTCGCCCTGTTCAAGTTGTTGTTTGATCTCCGCCACCTTCTCTACATCCTCCATCCAAGGCTCCCCTTCTGCATCGGCACCACGCCGGGGCCGCTAGATCCGGTCTGGGCCCCATTGGACCAAAGACCCGTGACGTTCCCCGCATAACCAGTGTCTACGGGCCCCCGGACGGGTGCACGAGGCCGAGCGCGAAGTCGGCGCCGGGGACACTACGCCTTGGCCAGCGTCGCGCGGGTCGGCTGCATCTCTTGCAGCCGGGCGAACACGATGATCCGCTGCGCGGCGCTGTAGAGCGGGTTGCACGCCGACAGCACCAGCCGGTCGTAACCGACGTTGTTGATCACCCAGAGCGCCGTCGGCGGCACGATCTCGTGGTACTGGACGACGTAAGTAAACGTCGCGTAGGGCATCTTCAGCACGATCCGGTCGCCCGGTTTCAGGGCGTCGATGTGACGGAAGGGGGCCAGGTACGTCGTGCGGTGGCCAGCGATCGCCACCGTGCGGCCCAGGCCGGGGAAGGCCGTGCTCGGGTAGTGGCCGGGGCCCTTCTCGAGGCTGACCTCGTCGGTGCCCTGCACGACGTCAAAGCTGGCGCCGATCTTGCTGATGACGATCTTCCCGATCGCCGCCCCGGTCGGAACCTGACTCTGCTCACGGCGGGCCAGGAACGCGACGCGCGCGTCGAGTGACTGCAACGAGCTGAGGACGTGCTGATCGGCCGGCGTCAGCGGATTGGCGCGGAAGCTCAGGTAGCGCCTGTCGATCTGGCCCTGCTTGATCATCGCCACGACAGCGGTGACCGGTTCCTGCCATACGAGCGTCACTCCGGCGTCGAGCACGAGCAAGAGGCCGGAGATGATCAACACCGAGGAGATGTCTCTGATCAGCCGTCTCATCGCCGCAGGGCGGACTCCGTGCCGCCCAGCGAGCCGGGACCCGCATAGGTCACCGGACCCCTTACGGTAACGGGTCGCTCCTCCTCTCGAGGCTGGCGAAGGCCGCGAACCGTGATGACGAGCACGCTGGCCAGGCAACCGAGCACGATGCTCCACTCAAGCGCGGACCGGTAGGACACCGACCCTCCGGCATAGAGCAGGGCGGTGTTCCAGGCGGTCTGAGCCACGCCAGGCCCGAGCACCTTCACGGAATAGAGAACCACGAGTGCAGCGGGGGTGAGACCGAGAAGCAGAAACAGCCCGCGGACGGCGACCGGCAACTGCAGCTCGGGATCGAGCAGCCACATCCAGAAGTGCAGTGCCGGGATCAGGAGCAGCGCTGCGAACGGATTCCCCAGCCAGATCACGAGCGAGACGAGGCACAGCACCAGGAGGGTCGCCGCGCCGGCGCCGAGGTTGACGGGGCTGCCGAGCTGCCTGCCTCCGCCGAGCAGTCTGGCTGCCGGGCGCCGCAGCAACAGGAACCCGGCGACGACCACCAGGGCCATGCCGGCCAACAGGGCAATCCCGCCGGTATGCAGCGGCACCGCGTCGCCGGAGACGGGGCCCGGGGGGGCGAAGTCCAGCATCCCGGTGAGGCGGACGGCGTACAGCAGCAGCAGCGCGAGCACGAACGGGACGGCCCCGAGCAGCACCCAGCCGCTCCACCGCAGGACCGAGTACCCGCGACGTCGTGCGCGTGCCAGGCCGTCCACCGCCGCCAGGATTACGGGGAACATCAGGGCCAGGACCAACAGCCTCACCGGCCACGCCGGAATCACCTTGCCCTGGTAGAGGAGATAGCTCGAGGCAGGCGGCACCGACGGCCCGCCGTCGAGCGCGGTGATCGTCTGCAGGACGCTTCGCCCCAGCCCGGTGACGCGATCTGTGCTCACGGGCTCATCCGGGGCCGGGGGTCGCTGACCGGACACCGAGAGTGACACAGCCGGCTGCCCGAGCGAGCCGAAGGGGCCCTGCTCGCCCGTCGTGAGCGGGAAGGCGAGGTGGGCGAGCTGGTCGCCGAGGTCAGCGCCTCCCGGCCTGAGCGAGGCCTGGGCGGCGAGCGCCGTCCCCAGGGTGTTGCGGAGCAACGGCGGGGCTATGCCCTGTCCATTCGACCACGGGATGACGGTGGGCATCGAGGTCCGCGTCCCGGCGAGATCACCGAGAGCGATCACGGCATCCACCGGGCCGTTCAGCGTCGCCGCCAGCCGCGTCGCCCCCGCCGCGCCGGCGGAGCCGCTGGTCGAGGCCAGGACGATCGTGCGCTGCTGGGTCTCGCCGGCCAGCACCCGCGCCAGCTCCATCAGCGTCGCTGTGCCCGACAGGTCGGCGCGGGACGGCGAGGACAGGGAATCGCGATGGGCGACAATGACGATGCTCCCGGTTGCCAGGCCGACCCGCGTGGCGGTGATGTTTTCCAGTGTGCGGATGCCGTCCACGGTTCGCGCCTTGAACACGTCGGTGGCGACCGACCACCCCTTGATCTGGCGGAAGCCCTGCGCGACCGCCGCGGCTAAGGCGTCGTCACCCGCCGATCCGGGCCGGCGATCGGGGTAGTTCCGGGCCATGGCCTGCATCGTCGCGAACGCGTTCGAGCCGCTGAACGCCTCGGGAGCGAGGTTCGTGCCCGCCGGTCCCGGCTGGTCGAGAAGGGAGAAGGCGAGCACGACGACCGCGAGGCCGACCGCGATGAAGCCCGTCCGGTAGATCCGCGGATCCAGCATCCTCAGAGAGGTTATCCGGGGGGCGAGCAGAGCCCGACTCGCGTCGCCCACTACGATTCCCCCGAGGGAATCCGAGACATGGTCGATCGCTCAGCGCGCATCCTGCTTGTGGACGATGAGCAGTCGATTCAGACCCTGCTCTCCTATCCGCTGCGCAAGGAGGGCTACGACGTCGTCCAGGCGACCGACGGCCGCCAGGCGCTCGATCGCTTCGAGGAGCAGGCCTTCGACCTGGTGGTGCTCGACCTGATGCTGCCCAAGGTCGACGGGCTCGAGGTGTGTCGCCGCCTGCGCAGCCGCAGCTCGGTACCGATCATCATGCTCACCGCAAAGTCCGAGGAGATCGACAAGGTTCTCGGGCTCGAGCTGGGCGCGGACGACTACATCACCAAGCCGTTCTCGCTGCGCGAGTTCTCCAGCCGCATCAAGGCGGCGCTGCGCCGCGCTGAGATGAGCCGCCCGTTCGAGACCGCACCTGACGAGCCTCCCCTCGTCGAGCGCGAGCTGCGGATCGATTTCCCCAAGCGGTCGGTGCGGGTGCGCGGCGACGAGGCGCACCTGACCTTCGTCGAGTTCGAGATCCTCTCGGCCCTCGCTCGGGCGCCGGGCCGCGTGTTCACCCGCGACATGCTGCTGCTGAGGATCTGGGGCGACTCGGCGTACCGGGACCCGCGCACGATCGACGTCCACATCCGCCATCTCCGCGAGAAGATCGAGCGCGATCCCAAGGACCCGGAATATCTCTTCACCGTGCGCGGAGTCGGCTATCGCTTCCGCGACACCGAGATCTGACGGGCTCCGGAGGCCGTATGCGGATCTCGCTCAGCAACCGGCTTGCGCTGGTGTTCGCGGGGATCACCTTCGTGGCGATCGCGTTCCTCTACATGTATGTCGCCCCCGGCCTCCAACAGCGGCTGGTTGACCGCAAGCTCAGCGAGCTCGCCTCCGTCGCCCAGCACGAGTCGGGGCCGATCATCCAGACCGTCGGTGGCCCGGACCCGCTATCGGTGATCAAGGCCAAGGTCAACGGGGCGGCACTGGCCTCCGGCGCCCGCGTGACCCTGCTGTCGGTCTCGATGGCCGTCTCCCCGCACGGGCCGCAGTTCTCGCTGCTGGCCGACTCGAGCAACCTCTCGAGCACGCGGACGCTGGGCTTCCCGGTTGCGCGGAAGGCCCTGCGGACCCATACGCTCCGGACCGGGACGGAGTCCGGGTCCGGTGGGACGGTGGCCGAGGCCGCCTACCCGATCGCCTATCAGGGACCCATTGTGCGCGTGATCGTGTATTCCGATTCGGTCGCCGACGCGATCGGGAACGTCGCGATCGTCCGCCACCAGATCCTCGTCGCCGGCGGGATCGCGCTGCTGCTGGCGTTGATCCTCGGCTATCTTGTCGCGCGGGCCATGGCCCAGCGGGTCAAACGGCTCGAGCGAGCCGCCGAGCGGGTGGCCGCGGGCGAGTTCGAGCACCCGATCCCGGTCGACTCAACGGACGAGCTCGGGCAGCTGGCGGTCGCCTTCAACGCCATGCAGCGCCAGCTGGCCCAGCTCGACCTCACCCGCAAGAAGTTCATCGCCACCGCCTCGCACGAGCTGCGCACGCCGATCTTCTCCCTTGGTGGGTTCGTCGAATTGCTCGAGGACGAGGAGCTCGACGCCGAGACGCGCCAGAGATTCCTGGAGCAGGTCAAGGACCAGGTCGAGCGGCTGCGCAAGCTCTCGGTCGATCTGCTCGACCTGAGCCGTCTCGAGGCAGGCTCGCTCGAGCTGCGACCCGAGCAGGTCGACCTGGGAGAGCTGACCCGGTCAGTGTCCGGCGAGTTCGAGCCGACCCTGGCCCAACACGACTCGCGCATCGAGCTGCGCCTGCCGGCGCGGCGGATCGAGGCGCAGTGTGATCCCGTCCGCGTGGCGCAGATCATGCGGATCTTGATCGACAACGCGTTGACCCACACCTCATCCGGGACCCAGATCGTGATCACCGCCGGCCGCGACGACGGTCACATTCGGCTGGCCGTGCGCGACGATGGTGAGGGCATCAGCGACCAGTCGGTGCGACGCATCTTCGAGCCGTTCTACACCGCCGACGACGCGCAGGGCTCAGGGCTGGGGCTGACGATCGCCAGCGAGCTGGCCGAGCGCATGTCTGGGCGCCTTCAGGTCCGCTCCGAGCCGGGCGAGACGACCTTCACCTTCGAGATCCCGATGGCGGCCGAGGCGTGAGCGACTTCGGGCAGCTGATCCTCGACCTCGCGCTGCGGCTGCGCGGGCGGGTGCTGCCCGAGCTCGGATCTCAGTCCGGACGGGTCGCGCAGGGCGACGGTGCCGGCGGCGACATCACCTTCGCGGTCGACGAGATGGCCGAGGAGGAGCTCGGGCGCTTCATCTCCGAGCGAGCCCCGCGGATGGCCTTCTACTCCGAGGACCGCGGCCTCGTGGCCGAGCCCGACGCCACCCACGTGCTGATCGTCGACCCGATCGACGGGACCCGCCCGGCCATGGCCGGGCTCGAGTCGGCGTGCGTCGCCGTGGCCCTGGCTCCGCTCGAGGACGGAGAGCCGACGATGGCGGACGTCGAGACCGGGTGCGTCGTGGAGATCAAGTCGGGCGATTGGTTCCTGGCCGAGCGCGGCCAGGGCGTGCGGTCGACGCGGGCCGTCGCACCCACCCACAACGTCTCGGTGCGTCGCATGTTCTGGGGCTACGGCTTCCGCGGTCGCCCCGTGCGCCCCACCGTCGAGGTCCTGGCCGAGCTGATCGACGCCTCGTCGGTCGGTGGCGGCACGTTCGAGCTCGGGTCTCAGGCGTTCGTGATGACGCGGATCGTCACCGGCCAGCTCGACGCGGTGATCGAGGTCGGCTCGCGGCTGATCGACGACGTCCCGGGAATGCGCCAGGAGTTCGAGCGGGTGGGGGGTGGGCAGATCCTCAACAACTCTCCCTACGACCTGGCCGCGCCGTGGCTGTGCCTCACCGAGGCGGGAGGGGTGGTGAGCGATGGCTGGGGGGCGCCGCTCGACCGCCATCGGCTGCTCGGCTCAGGTCACGACTTTCAGATGTCGTCGATCTCCGCCTCCAACCCCGAGCTCCACACGACCCTCGTGAGAGCCGTCGACGACGGCATCACGCGGCTGTCCCGAATCGCCATGTGAGCGCTGCCGCCCGACCGCACTGGGGTGCGCCGTTGCATGGCCCGATATCGTGGCGCCGCGCCCGCGTTACTGCGCTCCGAGAAAGAACATGCTCCAGCCTGTCTCCGTCGCCCACAAGCACCTCTCCGATTACGCCAGCATCGTCGGCCGAACGTTGGTCGATGAGATCCGCGAGCGTGCCGAGCGGCTGGCCGGGAAGCGCATCCTCCACGTGTCGGCAACAGCGTTCGGCGGTGGCGTGTCGGAGATCCTCTACACGCTCGTCCCCCTGATGGTCGACGTCGGCCTCGACTGTGAGTGGCATGTCATCTATGGACGTGAGGAGTTCTTCAACGCGACCAAGGTCATGCACAACGCGTTGCAGGGCAACCCGCAGGACCTGACCGAAGAGCAGTGGGAGGTGTGGCACCGCTACAACGAGATGAACGCCCGCGAGCTGGCGGGCGATTGGGATGTGTGCATCATCCACGATCCCCAGCCGGCCGCGGTCTGCTCGCTGGTGGAGGAAAAGGCTCGCAACTGGGTGTGGCGCTGCCACATCGACCTCTCCACCCCCAATCCGGCCACGCTCGAGCGCCTGCTGCCCTACCTCGACCGCTACCCGGCGGCGGTGTTCCACATCCCGGACTACGTCCCGGCCGGACTGCAGGCCGAGCCTCGCATCATTCCTCCGGCGATCGACCCGCTGGCACCGAAGAACATGGCCTTCTCTCCTGAGGACGCCGTCTACATCTGCGGCCAGTTCGGGGTCGACGTCGACCGGCCGCTACTGTGCCAGGTGTCCCGCTTCGACCCCTGGAAGGACCCCCTCGGGGTGATCGACGCCTACCGGATCGTCAAGCAGCAGATGCCCGAAGTCCAACTCGCGCTGGTCGGCTCGATGGCCACCGACGATCCCGAGGGTTGGGACTTCTTCAACGCAACCATCGCGCACGCCGCCGGCGACCCCGACATCCACATCCTCAACAACCTCAACAACGTCGGCGCGATCGAGGTCAACGCCTTCCAGTCCCACTGCGATGTGGTGATCCAGAAGTCCACGCGCGAGGGATTCGGCCTCACCGTCACCGAGGCGATCTGGAAGGCGCGGCCGTTCATCGGCGGTGCCGTCGGCGGCATCCCCCTCCAGGTGAGCGATGGCGAAACCGGCTTCCTCGTCGCCACGGTGGAGGAATGTGCGCAGCGCTCGCTGGAGATTTTGTCGGACCCCGGGCTGGGCAAGCGTCTCGGACGCGCAGGCAAGGAGAGCGTGCGGCGAGGGTTCCTGTCGCCGCGCCTGCTGCGCGATTGGCTCGAGCTGTTCGAGCACCTGGAGACCTGATGCCCCAGCCGCTCGTGCTCGTCTCCAATCGCGGTCCGGTGACCTTCCAACCGGGCGGAGAGGTCAAGCGGGGCACCGGGGGCCTGGTAACCGCACTGACCGGCCTGGCCTCCCATCGCGAGGTGACGTGGATCGCCTCGGCGATGACCGATGAGGACATCGAGGTTGCCGAGCGACACGACGGCCGGTCCTTCCCGGTGCGTGCTCCCGACGGCGGCGAGTACAACGTGAAGCTGGTCGCCTCTGAGGGAGAGGCGTACGACCGCTTCTACAACATCATCGCCAACCCGATGCTGTGGTTCATCCAGCACTACCTGTGGGACCTCTCCAACGCGCCGGACATCCGCCGCAACGAGACCGAGGCGTTCGAATTCGGCTACAACGCGGTTAACGAGGACCTGGCTCGCGCGGTCCTCGAGGAGATCGAGGATGTCGAGGACCCGATCGTGATGGTCCACGACTACCACCTGTACACGCTGCCAGCGCTGATCCGCCGCGTGCGCCCCGAGGTTTTCCTCCACCACTTCGTGCACATCCCCTGGAGCCAGTCCGATTCCTGGCGCGTGCTTCCCTCGATGATGCGCGAGGAGATCTACAGCGGGATCCTCGCCAACGACATCGTCGGCTTCCACACCCGCTCCTATCGCCGCAACTTCTTGCAGTGCTGCGAGGACCTGTTCGACCACGAGGTCGACCACGAGGCCGGGGTGGTGCGCTGTGCCGGCCGTGAGATCTGGGTCCGCAACTACCCCCTGCCGATCGATCACGGGGCGGTTCAGTCGGTCGCTCGCCGCAATCGCACCGCTGCCTTCGAGGATGAGCTGCTGCGCCGCCGGCGCGACCACCTGATCCTCCGCGTCGACCGCGCCGACCTGTCCAAGAACGTCCTGCGCGGCTTCAGCGCGTTCGACGTGTTCCTCGATCAGCATCCCGAGTTTCACGAGCGGGTCACGTTCATCGCGCAGCTGATGCCATCGCGGACCGACGTCCCTGAGTACGCCGAGTACCTGGAGCGGATCGAGGCCGTCGTCGCTGTGGTCAACCATCGCCATGGCTCGCCCGACTGGATGCCGATCCAGCTCAAGCTGCGCGACGACCTCGAGGAGGCTGTGGCCGCGTACAAGCACTACGACGTGCTGATGGTCAACGCGATGTTCGACGGCATGAACCTCGTGGCCAAGGAGGGCCCGATGGTCAATGAGCGCGCCGGCGTATCGATCCTCTCCGAGAACACCGGCGCTCACGAGGAGCTCGGCGAGTACGCGCTGTCGGTCAACCCATTCGACATCCAGGAGCTGGCCGACTCCATCCACGCCGCGCTGACCATGCCCGAGGAAGAGCGGCGACGGCGACTGGACGGACTGAAGTCGATCGTCACGGCGCGCAACCCCGGCGACTGGATCGACGAGCAGCTCGCCGACATCGGCCACAAGGATCGCCGCAACGGTTAGGTCCTCGTCGCGGCGCAGCGTCCGCTGCTCTGACAGCAGCCAATGGTAGGTCTCGATCCGGCGGCGGCGGTTCTCCGGCCGCCAGGCTCCGCCGCAGAGCGTCAATCCAGCCGTAGCAAAGCGCCCCCTCGAGCGCCTCCGGGTGATTCACGGTGGACACCGGCGCGCCCTTCTTGGTGATCTTCAGCGGTTGAAATCGATGGAATGCGCGAGCGGGCGGACGATCGTCCCGTTGCTATAGTCGGCCGCCGCCCGGCACGGGCGCTTTCGCATGGCACGTGAACCCACCATCTACGACCTCGTCCTGCTGCTGTCCACAACGGCCAGCGATGAGGATCGCGAGCGCATTCTCACCGAGGTCGAGACCGCCATCGCAGCCGGGGGCGGAACCCTTGAGCGCAGCCTCAACTGGGGCACACGGCCGACGACCTTCCGGATCCGCCATGAAACCGACGCCGACTACCACGTCGTCCAGTTCGCCGGTCCCGCCTCGCTGCTCGACTCGCTGTCGCACAGCCTGCGCATCGCCGACGAGGTTCTGCGCTTCCGGATCATCAAGGTGCTTCCGGGTACCCCTCCGGCTCAGGACTCGGCCCCGCCGGTGCTCGCCACCACGGCGCCGTCCGGCCCCGCCTCGGCTCCCGTCGGCGGCGAGTCGCCGGCCGAGTAGCGCCGCCGCCGTCGGAGATGAGAAGCGCGCGCCGGAGGCGGCGGACCCTGCGGCGAGCCTGGCGGCGACCCACTCCGCCGACGTGGTGCCGACGCTATGTCACGGCTTTGTCACGCCGTGCGACACTGGCGCGGCGAGATCGCAACGATTCCGTCCATTTTCCGCGTATCCGCAGGGTTGCCGTCCTTGACGCGCCTAGACTCGGCTCAGGCTTTCAATCCGCCTCGAAAGGAGCCGCGAGATGAACATCAACCGCGTCGTGCTGACCGGGAACCTGACCCGGGACCCCGAGCTGCGTACCACGGGTGGTGGGCTGTCGATCTGCAAGCTCGGCATCGCCTGCAACACCCGCAAGAAGAACAACCAGACGGGGACCTGGGAAGAGAAGCCCAACTACTTCCGCGTCACGGTGTTCGGCCAGCAGGGCGAGAACTGCGCTCAGTACCTCAAGAAGGGCCGCCCGGTGGCGATCGACGGTCGCCTCGAGTGGAGCGAATACGAGGTCGACGGACAAAAGCGCCAGTCGGTCGATATTATCGCTGATTCCGTGCAGTTCCTCGGCGGGCGTGACGACGTCTCCAGCGGGAATGGCTTCTCCAGCAGTGTTCGTGCCGCGGAGAGCGACGTCCCGATCGACACCGGCGACTTCGATACCGCTTCCGTGGGCGCCGGAACCGCTGCCGACGACGACATTCCGTTCTGAGGCAGGACCGAGAGCGAGTAGAAACCAGTTAGGTGATGCCACGTGGCGAAGCAACGTAGAAGGCCGGTACGCCGGCGCGACAGAAAAGGCGGCACGACTTCTGCTCGGCGGAAGCCGTGCCCGTACTGCCGCGATCGGATCGACCAGGTCGACTACAAGGACCTGTCCTCGCTTCGTCGTTTCATCTCCGAGCGGGGGAAGATCCGCTCGCGCCGGATCACCGGCGCGTGCCGTCGCCACCAGAATCAGGTCGCGCGCGCGGTGAAGCGCGCGCGCGAACTCGCCCTCCTGCCTTACGTGGCCGAGGGCGGCAGCGATCACCGTGAGCGCGGTGGCCGCGGCGATCGCGATCGCGACCGCGACCGGTAGCGGCTGAGAACGACCATGCCTCAGGCAATCCTGCTTCAGGACGTGGACGCACTCGGCGAGCGCGGAGCAGTTGTCGACGTCTCCGCTGGCTACCTGCGCAACTACCTGCTTCCGCGCAAGCTCGCCGAGCCCGCCACCAAGGGCTCGATCGAGGCGGCGGCACAGCGTCGCGAGCAGGCCGAGCGCGCTCAGCGCGAGGCCGTGGAGCGCGCTCAGGAGAACGCCGCTCTGCTCGGACGCACCGTGCTGACGATTCCGCAGCAGGCGGGTGACGACGGTCGGCTGTTCGGTTCGGTGACGACCCAGGACATCGCCGACGCCATCCGCGACGCGCGCGGGATCAAGGTCGACCGGCGAAAGGTCCACCTCGAGGAGCCGATCCGCAACATCGGCACCTACATGGTCGTGGTTGAGGTCACCGACGAGGTGACCTCAACGATCAAGACCATGGTCGTCGCCGCGTAGGCGGCGCCTCCGCTCACCCCGGTCTCGCCGACTCCTCACCGCTGGTTTCCCCGACGATCTCCGCCTGCGGCGGTTCGATTCACGACGCCCTGCACCGGCCGGCGCTCCCGCGCGCGGTATCGCCGGAGAAGCGTGAACGCCATCCATCGAGGGCGAGAACGAAGTCCCGCTGCTTGCGGGAACGTCCTGTTCAAGGACGCCTCCCCCCAACCTACACTCGAACCCTCGTGAGCGCCGTCGAGAACATCGCCGTCCCGCCGCACAACCTGGAGGCCGAGAAATCGGTCCTCGGCGCCGTCTTGCTCGATGACCGGCACCTGTTCGCGCTGCTCGTCGAGGAGCACCTGCGGCCGGAGCATTTCTTCCGCGAGCAGCACGCCCTCGTGTTCGGCGCGATGCTCGAGCTGCACGAGAACGACCGCAAGATCGACCACCTGACCATCGCGGAGCTCCTGCGCCAGCATGGCAAGCTCGAGGAAGTCGGCGGGCCGGCCGCAATCGAGGAGCTGGCGGGGTGGGTCCCCGCCGCCGGCCATGCCCGGGATTACGGCCGGATCGTCCGTGACCACGCGCAGATGCGAGCGCTGCTCACCGCGTCCTACGAGATCCAGGCCAGCGTCCTCACCCGGGAGGCGCCCGCTCGCGAGCTCGTGGAGCGGGCGGAGCGGTCGATGCTCGAGGTCGCCCACGATGACCGCCAGAAGAAGATGCGGGCGATCACTGACATCCTCCACGAGGAGACCGACAAGCTGCACCGGCTGTCGGTCCTGAAGACCGCGCTCACCGGCACGCCGTCCGGGTTCAAGGACCTCGACGAGAAGACCGGTGGCTTCCAGCCCGGAAACCTCGTGATCGTCGCCGCCCGACCGTCGATGGGCAAGTCGGCGCTGGTGGCGAACATCGCCGAGAACGCGGTTCTGGCCGGCCATGCCGTCGCCCTGTTCTCGCTGGAGATGTCCGAGTCAGAGCTCGCACAGCGCTTCGTCGCGTCCCAGGCGCGGATCAAGGGCGAGGAGCTTCGACGCGGCAGGGTGGCCGAGCATCGCTGGCCGAAAATCCTCGAGGCCTGCCAGCGGCTCGCCGACGCACCGCTGTTCGTCGATGACTCGAGCGACACCGGCGTGCTCGAGATCCGAGCCAAGGCGCGGCGACTACACAACCAGGTCGACGGCGGCCTCGGGCTGGTGATCGTCGACTACCTGCAGCTGATGCGCCACGAGGGACGGGTCGAGTCCCGCGTCGAGCAGGTCAGTCAGATCTCGCGCGGGCTCAAGGGCCTGGCCCGAGAGCTGAACGTGCCGGTCATCGCGCTCTCGCAGCTGAGTCGTGCCGTCGAGCAGCGGGGCGGCGACAAGAAGCCGGTGCTGTCGGACCTCAGGGAGTGCGTGGCCGGAGACACCCTCGTGCTGCTTGCCGACGGTCGCCGCCTCCCGATCCGAGAGCTGGTCAGTCAGACTCCCGAGGTGCTGGCCATCGACGACAACCACCGAATCACGCCTGCCCCAAGCGACGCCGTCTGGCCGGTCGGGCGTCGTCAGGTTCAGCGCCTGCGGCTCGCGTCCGGTCGCACGCTGCGGGCCACCGCGAACCATCGCGTGCTGAGCGTGCGGGGCTGGGAGGAACTGGGCCAACTCGCGGTGGGCGACAGCGTCGCCGTGGCTCGCCGCGTGCCCGAGCCCGCCACTCCCGACCGCTGGCCGGACGATCGCGTCGTGCTGCTCGGTCACATGATCGGTGACGGGAGCTACCTGAAGCATCAGCCGATGCGGTACACGACGGCGTCCGAGGAGAACAGCGCCGCCGTCACGCAGGCGGCGCGCCGGGAGTTTGGGGCGCGTGTGACCCGCATCCGCGGCCTCGGGTCCTGGCATCAGCTCCTCATCTCCGGCAACGGAAACCGCCGGCATCCCGCCGGGGTGGGTGCCTGGCTCAGAGAGCTGGGGATCCTCAATCAGCGCTCGCACGAGAAACGCATCCCGCCCTCCGTGTTCAGGCTCGCGAATGATCAGATCGCGCTGCTCCTTCGCCACCTCTGGGCGACCGATGGCTCGATCTGGGTGGGGACGAGCGCGGGCGGCAACGGACGCTCGCAGATCTACTACGCAACGACGAGTCCAGGGCTGGCCGGGGATGTCGCGGCGCTGCTGCTGCGTCTGGGCGTCGTGGCTCCGATCTCGACCGGGACCTGCGGTACGGGCCAGATCTGGAACGTCGTCATATCGGGAGCCGAGGCTCAGCGCGCGTTCCTCAGCATGGTCGGCGCGTTCGGCCCGCGCGCCGCGGCGGCAGCCGTCCGCGGCGCCACTCTGGGCTCGGGGAACACCAACCTCGACACGCTCCCCATCGAGACCTGGAGAGTCGTCAAGGACGCGATGGCGACCCAGGCGATCACACAACCTCCGATGGCCGCGCTGCGCGGCACGTCCTACGGAGGGAGTGCTCACGACCGGTTTGCGCCGTCCCGCGCCACCATCGCCGGCTGCGCCACCGCGGTTGCCTCTCCGGAGCTCGCTCGGGCAGCGGTGAGCGACGTCTTCTGGGATCGGGTCACCGGGATCGACGATGACGGCGAGGAGCAGGTCTTTGACCTCACCGTTCCCGGATTTGCGTCGTGGCTCGCGGACGGCGTCGTTTCGCACAACTCGGGCGCGATCGAGCAGGACGCCGACCTCGTGATGTTCATCTACCGCGAGGAGTACTACGACAAGGAGTCCGAGCGGCCGGGCGAGGCGGACATCATCGTGGCCAAGCACCGCAACGGGCCGGTCGGTGATGTCGTGCTCACCTTCCAGAAGGAGTACCCGAAGTTCATGAACTACGCGGGCGAGCGGTTCTCGGCATGAGCGACTGCACCTTCGACCTCTGCGACGGCTCGGGATTCCTCTACGACCTCGGGACCAACACCGCCTACGACTGCCGCTGCCGGCCGCAGCGCGTCGCCCAGGCCAAGGCGCGCAGCCTCTCGGCGGTGATCCCGCGCCGCTACCGCGACGTCTCCTTCGACCGCCCCCCGGTGACTGAGATCGAGCCGCCGGGAGTCGTGGCCGAGACGCGCCGGTACGTGGACCGCGTCGATGAGAAGCTCGACGCCGGGCATGGGCTCTGGTTCGTGGGACCGCCTGGCACCGGCAAGACCACGCTGGCGATGCTCGTCGCGCAGGCCGCGCTGAAGGCCGGACGCTCGGTGGCGATCTACTCGCTGCCGCGGCTCCTGAACGAGATCCGCGACACGCACCGCGCCGAGGATTCCCACCTCGCGCTCCTGGACCGGCTCACCGGCGTGGACCTGCTGCACATCGACGACGTCGGCGCCGAGCGCACGACGGAATGGGTCCTCGAGGAGCTCTACTCGATCGTCAACGCCCGCTACGAGGACGAGCGCTCGATGGTCATCACCACCAACCTCGACCACGATCAGCTGAGCGCCCAGATCTCGGCGCGCACGGTCTCACGGCTGACCGAGATGTGCGTCCAGCTACCGCTGCACGGCCACGATCGCCGGATCGAGCTGCGGCTGAGCTAGGCTGCGCGCGGGCGCTCAGCCGTGGTTCGCGGGCGCTCAACCGTGCTCGCGCTCGAGCTGCTGGCGGCGGAGCTCGGTGACGTCAGGTTGGTCGTCCACAGCTGAACGGCACCGCTGGTCGCGCCCCCGGCCCACGTACACTGATCTGCGTATGCCGGGAATAGTCCTCGTGGGCGCCCAATGGGGCGACGAAGGCAAAGGCAAGGTCACCGACCTCCTCGCCGAGCGCGCCGATGCCGTCGTCCGCTTCCAGGGCGGCAACAACGCTGGGCACACGATCGTGCGTGGCGGCCAGACCTGGAAGCTGCACCTGATGCCGTCGGGAATCCTTCATCCGGGCAAGCTGTGCGTGATCGGCAACGGCGTCGTCATCGATCCCAAGGTGCTGACCGACGAGCTCGACGAGCTGCGCCGGCGCGGGGTCGACACCGCCGCGCTGAAGATCTCGGCCAACGCGCATCTGATTATGCCCTACCACCTGCTGCTCGACCACGCGGGCGAAGCCAAGCTTGGCAAGCTGCAGATCGGGACCACGCGGCGCGGCATCGGACCCTGCTACGCGGACAAGGCGGCCCGCCTCGGGATCCGGGTCCAGGACCTGCTCGACGAGAAGATCCTCAAGAAGAAGATCATCGCCGCGCTTGACCCCAAGCGCCTCTCCCTACGGCCGTTCGCGCGCGACCCGCGGCTCGACCTGCAGGCGATGACCGATGAGTACCTCACCTACGGCCATCGGCTCGAGCGCTACATCGCCGACACCAGCCGCCTCGTGCTCGAGTGCATCGACGCCGGGCAGCTGGTGGTGTTCGAGGGAGCGCAGGGCGCACTGCTCGACATCGATCACGGCACCTATCCGTTCGTCACGTCGTCCAATCCTGTTGCCGGCGCGGCGTGCATCGGCGCCGGCGTCGGGCCCAAGGACATCGACGAGGTCTGGGGCGTGACCAAGGCCTACGGCACACGCGTCGGTGCGGGTCCCTTCCCGACCGAGCTCGAGGGTACGCTCGCCGACTGGGTTCGCGAGCGGGGTGGGGAGTACGGGACGACCACCGGCCGCCCGCGCCGCGTCGGCTGGCTCGACCTCGTCGCGCTCCGGTACGCCGCCCGGCTCAACTCGCTCACGGCGCTGGCGGTGATGAAACTCGACGTGCTCTCGGGCTTGGACACCATCCGCGTGTGCACCCGCTACCGCGGTCCCGAGGGGCTCGAACTCGATCACTTCCCCTATCACCAGACCGTGCTCCACCATTCCAGCGGCGAGTACGAGGAGCTGCCGGGCTGGATGGACGACCTGGGAGAGTGCCGCACCGAGGACGATCTCCCGCAGGCGGCGCGAGACTATCTGCGCTATATCGCGGATTTCGTCCGCGTTCCCGTCGCCCTCATCGGCGTCGGGCCCGGACGCGACGAGGTCATCTGGACCCAGTCCGGGATGGAAATGGCCGGCTACGGCGGCCGTACGCCGGCCGGGGCCGGCACCTGACGCGGTGGAGGCCGGCGACTGAGCGCGGCGCCGGCGCGCGCACCGCCACCGCCCCTCAGCGCCACCGCTCGACGAGATCCTCGTCCGGAACCTGCCGCACCGCCCGCGCCGGAACCCCCATCACGACCTCGCGCGCTCCAACATCGCGGGTGACGAGCGCGCCGGCGGCCACGAACGCCTCCTCGCCGATCGTCACTCCGGGAACGAGCACCACGCCGCCGCCGACCCGGCAGGCGCGTCGGAAGGTCGGCCCGAGCAGCGGCTCGCCGCGGGCGTGGCGACCCATCGCGTGATCGTTGGTGGTGTAGACGCCGGGCCCGATGAACACGTCGTCCTCGACGATCGACCCACCGGTGACGTAGACGCCGGTCTGGATCAGCACCCGGTCACCGATGACGGAGTCGAAGTCCACCGAGGAGGCCCGGCCGACGACGGAGTGCTCACCGATCTGCGCACGCTCCCGGACCTGGCTCTGGTCCCCGATGATCGCCGACGCGCCGATCCGCGAGCCGGCGTAGAGCACCGCGCCGCAGCACACGGTCACGCCGTCGGCCAGGACGAGCTCACCGAGTTGCCCGGCGGCGCTCGAGCCGGGCCGCAGCCGCGGGCGCTTGCCGAGGACGGCGTGATCCTCGACCAGGCACCGCTCGCCGAGCGTCGTGCCAGGATGGATCACCGCCGCGGAGCCGATCGAGCATCCGGGCCCGATGCGGGTCTCGCCATGGATCACAGCGCCGGGAGCGATCGAGACGCCCTCGCCGATCTCGGCGCCCGCGTCCACAGAGGCCCCAGTCGGACCGCCGGCAGTCATCATCCGCCGACCCCCTCAGCGGCGCGGAGCTCAGCCCCCGGGCGCCGCGACTCGTCGAGCGACTGCTGCAGCTGCTCGAGCACGCGCACCACGCGCAGGCCGCTCGCGCCGTCGGAGCGAGGCGGTTCACCCTCCCGGACGCATCGCACGAAGTGCTCGCACTCGATCCGCAGCGGCTCGACGTTGGGGACCCGCGGGCAGAAGATGTCTCCACTGCGGGTGATGTACTCGCCGTAGCCGTGGGCGTCCTCGTCGAAGCCCTTGTCGTAAACGGTGAGCTTGCCCTCGAGGGCCACGTCGTCGAACGTGGCCATGCGGCGCGACCCGACGACCGTGAAGCGGCGCTCCTTGTGCGGGTCGAGCCAGGAGAGGTGAAGGTGCGCGGCCAGGCCGGAGGGGAAGCGCAGGAAGCAGAAGACGACATCCTCGACGCCGTCGCGCACATACGACTCACCGCGCGCCACCGCCTCGATCGGCTCCTCTCCCGCGAGATAGAGGACCACGGAGACATCGTGCGCGCCGAGGCTCCAGAGCGCGTTCTCATCCGCCCGCAGCTTGCCAAGATTGAGCCGGTTGCCGTAGATGTAGTAGATCTCCCCGAGCTCGCCCGAGTCGGCCAGGTCCCCCAGCTTGCGCACGCCAGGGTGGTACTCGAGCAGATGGCCGACCATGAGCACGCGGCCGCTCGCCGCCGCGGCCGCGATGGCCCGCTCAGCGTCGGCGACGGACTGCGCGAGAGGCTTTTCGACGAAGCAGTGTTTGCCGGCCTCGAGCACCCGCACAGCCAGCTCGGCGTGCGTGAGGACCGGCGTGGCGAGGACGAGCGCGTCGAGCCGGTCGTCGTTCAGCAGATCATCGAGCTCGCCGGTGAAGCGAGTGCCGGGGAAGCGCTCCTGCACCCGGCCGCGGACCTCGGCGGACGCGTCGCAGCACCAGGCCAGCTCACAGCCCGGCAAGTCCGAGAAGTTGCGGGCCAGATTCGGTCCCCAGTACCCGAGCCCGACGACGCCGATCCGCAACGGACGCTCGCTCATCGGAGGTGGAGTGTAAGCGCGTCGCGGACGCGGGCTCCGGCGCGGCCGTCGCCGTAGAGCGCGGGACGCTCGGTGGGCACCGGCGCGCTCAGGGCCGCGACCGCCGCCTTGGCGTCGAGATCCACGAGCGCGTTCCAGCCGTGCTCGACCGTCTCGACCCACTCGGTGCTCGGCCTCATCGTCACGCACGCGACGCCGGCCAAGTAGGCCTCCTTCTGCAGTCCGCCCGAGTCGGTGAGCACGGCGCGAGCGTGACAGAGCAGCGCGGTCAGCTCGACGTATCCGAGCGGCGGAGTCAGCTCGACGTTCACTGAGGACTCGAGCCGCTCGCGCAGGCCCTCGGCGCGGAGGCGTGCGTCGGTGCGCGGATGCAGGGGCAGGATGACGGGCATGGGCACCGCGAGCAGCAGCTCCACGAGCTTCGCCAGCCGAGCCGGATCGTCGACGTTGCCGGCCCGGTGGGCGGTGGCGAGCACGTAGCGCCCCGGCTCGACGCCGCGGGCGCGGACGAGGTCGAGGCGCTCCCGGGCCCGCGGCTGAACGGCCAGGGCGACATCGACCATGACATCGCCGACCAGCTCGACCGCACCGGCCACCGACTCGCGCCGCAGATTCTCCGCCGCGGCGGCCGAGGAGCACAGCAGCAGAGCGCTGGCGTGGTCGGTGAGCACGCGGTTGATCTCCTCGGGCATCGCCCGATCAAACGACCGCATGCCAGCCTCTACGTGGGCCACGGGTACCCCGCGCTGCACGCTCGCCAGAGCGCCGGCCAGGGTCGAGTTGGTGTCCCCGTAGACCAGCGTCGCGTCGGGCCTCACCTCCTCGAGCAGCGGCTCGAGCGCGGCGAGCATGCGCGAGGTCTGCGATGTGTTGCTGCCGAGCGCGATGCCGAGCTCACGATCGGGCGCGGGCAGGCCGAGCTCCACGAAGAACACCGCGGAGAGCTCATCGTCGAAATGCTGCCCCGTGTGGACCAATACCTCCTCATGCTCCTCGCGCAGCACCGGCGAGACCGCCGCCGCCTTGATGAACTGCGGGCGATTGCCGATGACGGTGAGAACCCTCATCCGGCGTCGAGCTGGGCGCGGATCCGCTCGCCGACCGCGGCAGCGACCTTGCGCGTTGCCGGCCCGGCCGCCTCGAACTCGCGCTCGTCGATCGAGGCGATGGGGACGACCTCGCGCGTCGTCGAGGCCAGAAACGCTTCGTCGGCGGTGCCCAGGTCCTCGAGCGCGCACGGGCGCTCCTCTGCCCCGGAGACCTCGATCACCAGCGCGCGCGTGATCGACGCGAGGATGTGGTCATCGAGGGGCGGCGTGACGATCTGGCCACCGGAGACCCAGAACAGCGAGCTGGTGGGCGCCTCGAGGACGCGCCCGTGGGGCGTCACCAAGAGCGCTTCGTCATAGCCCTGCTCCCTGGCCAGACGGCTGGCCAGCATGTTGGCCGCGTAGGAAAGCGACTTGACGCCGTCGAGGATCCATGTGGGCGAGTAGGTGATCGTCCCCAAACGCAGCCGCTCGGGCCCCGCCGGCAGCGGCTCGGTGAGGAGCAGTCGCCGGCCGCCGCGGGTCATCACGACGCGCAGGGCAGCATGCTGGGGGCCGGCACCGGCCTCCGCGAGGAGGCGGTAGGCGTCGGCGCGGACCGCCTCGACGTCGATGTCGAGCCGGAGATTCGTCGCCGAGCGCTCCAACCGGCGCATGTGCGCATCCATGGCGAACGGCCTGCCGTCGTAGACCCGAATGACCTCGAACACGCCGTCGCCGCGCAGCAGCCCCTCGTCGGTGGCCGGAATGACGGCCTCCGCGGCGGGCATGATCTCGCCGTCGAGTGATGCCAGGGACTCAGGTGAGCTCACGGTGGCGAGAGCCTATCCAGTCCGGGCCCAGACCTCGGCCAGATGCACGACCACCGCCGCGGCGGCGGCCATGTCCTGCAGCGAGGCCCACTCGCGTACCGAGTGGTATTCGTGCCCGCCCGTGAAGAGGTTCGGCGTGGGGAGCCCCATCTCGCTGAGCCGGGATCCGTCGGTGCCACCTCGGATCGGGATCCGCAGCGGCTCGATCCCCTCGGCACGGATCGCCTCCTCGGCCGCGGCGAGCACCTCTGGCACCGCGTCGAGATACCGCCGCATGTTGCTGTACTGGCGGTGTACATCGACCTCGACCGACGCGCGCGGGTCCGCGCCGGCGACCTCTTGGACGGCCCGCTCGAGCAGCGCAACGTGCGCGCTCAGCCGCTCCTCGTCGAAGTCGCGAATAAGGGCGCGGAACTGGGCCCGGCCAGCGGTCCCGGTGAGCGTGTACGGATGGATGTAGCCGTCACGCCCTGAGGTCACCTCGGGGGCCAGGTGATCAGTGGGAAGGGCGGCGATGATCCGGCTGGCGATGCGCACGGCGTTGACGAGTTTCCCGTCCGCCTGCCCGGGATGGACCTCGATGCCCTCGACCGTGACAGTGGCCTCGAGGGCGCTGAAGCTCTCATCCTGTAGCTCTCCGATCTCCGAGCCGTCGATGGTGTACGCGCAGCGGGCGCCGAAACCGTCGATATCGAACAGCGTCGCCCCTTCGCCGATCTCCTCATCGGGGGTGAAGCAGATCCGCAGCGTCGGCCGCGGGAGCTCCGGATCGGCGGTGAGCGCAGCCAGCGCCGAGACGACGATGGCCACGCCAGCCTTGTCGTCGGCGCCGAGCAGCGTGTCACCGCTCGAGCTGACAATGTCGTGGCCGAGCTTGCCGCGCAGCTCGGGCATCGTGTCTGGATCCAGGCGCGTGCCGCCATGTGGCAACTCGATCACGCCGCCACCGTAATCGCGATGGACCAGCGGCTCGACGCCGGCTCCGGAGGCATCGGGGCTCGTGTCCATGTGTGCGATCAGACCGATCACCGCTTCGCCGGTGGCGTGACGGGGGGGCAGGGTCGCGGTCACGTAGCCATCCTCGTTGAGTGTCGCGCCGGCGAGTCCGAGCTCGCGCAGCTCGTCGACGAGCATGCGGCCGAGGTCAAGCTGCCCCGCGGTGCTGGGCGACCGCTCGCGATCCCGCCGTGATTGTGTGTCGATCCTCACGTAGCGCATGAAGCGTTCGAGTAGCCGTGGGGCGATCGTCTGCGCAAGAGGGGAGGTGTAAGGGGTCGAGCTCACCGTGGCTGAGTATGGCTCCTTACCCGCTGCCGGCGCGTCGCAGACGACGGCCCGCTCGGCGCGGACCGCCCGGACGACCACGCGTTCGCTCGACCGCTTCGAGCGGCGCGGCGCACGGATCCTCAACTGCAGCCAGCGCAATGTCCAGCGCCGGGGGTGGTCTTCAGCTCGAGGTCAACAGCGCCGAGCATGAGGCCACCCGGCAGGCCAGGGCGAGGCCGGAAAAGAGTCCTGACGAGCCGCGTCCGGTGTGCTAAAACACTCATCTGTCTGCACCCAACAGGGAAGGTCAGCAATGACCGCAGCGGCTTCTGGTGGGTCAATTGCAGCGGCCGGCTCGGAAGAACTCTTTATAAAGTGGCGTCGGCACGAGGACCGCGCAGCTCGCGACGAGCTCGTCTCTCGCTACCTGCCGCTGGCCCGCAGGCTCGCGCGGCGCTGCGCGTCGTCGAGCGAGCCGTTCGAGGACCTGGTCCAGGTGGCGAGTGTGGGCCTGGTCAAGGCGGTCGGACGCTTCGACCCCGACCGCGGGTTTGCTTTCACGTCGTTTGCCGTGCCGACCATCGTCGGCGAGCTTAAGCGCTACTTCCGTGACGCAATGTGGGCGCTGCACGTCGACCGCGGAGCGCAGGAGCGGGCACGGAAGGTCCTCGATGCTCAGCACACGATGACCGTCGCCTCCGGGCACACTCCGACCGTGCAAGAGCTCACGCTGTACCTCGAGATGAGCGACGAAGATGTGCGCGACGGGCTCCAGACCGTCGAGGCCTACGACGCGGTCTCGCTCGACGCGCCGACCCAGAACGATGACGACGGCATCAGCACGCGACTCGATTCGCTTGGTGCCTCCGACGGCCGTCTTGAAAGGGTCGATGAGCAGGCGACAATCGTCGCCGCGGCGCGGCTCCTCCCGCAGCGCGAACGGGAGATCCTATTCCTCAGGTTCGGTCAGGACCTCACCCAGAGCGAGATCGCCGAGCGCGTGGGGGTCTCGCAGATGCAGGTATCCCGGCTGCTCCGGCGCTCACTGCAGCGCCTGCACGAGCTGACCGGCGACCGCTGAGGACAAGCTCGCCGCAAGCGGTCACCCGCGTCGGATGCCAACTAGCGCCTCCCAAATCGAAGTTGCCGATTCGCTCGACGACCTGCCGCGGAACTAGTCGACCTCGCCTGTCGCCCAGCGGCGGTGGTCGATCATCACAACCCGAAGCATCTCCGCGCCATCGACCTGCTCCACCTCGAGCTGATCGCTGAGCAGCTGCAGCGGCGACTTGGCGCTCGCTGTCCCCGAGGCGGTGAGCTCGTTTCCGCTCCCGCGTTGCAGCGGTCCCAGGACAAGCTCGAGCTGGCGATTGCCGCCGGTGAGGGCAAACGAGACGCGCTGACCGCGAGCGAAACCCACGGCGTGAGCCGCGATCGCATCAGTGACGAGATAGACGTCGGAGAAGCGATCCAGCGAGAACCGCGCGCTGGCGGCCAGGGCGCGCGCGAGCCGCCCCAGGACGCCGGCCAGCAGGGCAGGCGGAGAGACCGAGGCGACGGCGTCCCCGCGCAGTTTGTCAGCGAAGCCATCGTCGGCGACCGCCCCGGCCGGAGACTGGAACAGGCGCTCGCCGTCCCGCGTGCCAGCGAACGCCATCGTCACCTCGGTGCCGCCCTCCGGCCGCGCCTGAAACTCCGCCCGCTCGGTCAGGGCCCGGATCACGGGCATGCCAACGCCCTGGAAGCGATCGTCGAGCGGCGTTTCATCGAGTCCGGTGCCGGCATCGCGGACGACCACCTCCATGCGATCCGCGCCAAGATACAGCTCGACGTCAAGCGGACCGGAGCCGTCCGGGTAGGCGTGCAGCACGACGTTGTTGCACGCCTCGCTCACCGCGGTCTTGAGGTCGTCAAGCAGCTCCGGATCGATTGTCAGGGACTCCGCCACGCCGCCGAGCATCCCGCGCACCAGCGTGAGCGTCTCGGGCCGGCTCTCGAGCTCAAGCCGGACGCTGGGCCCGTGGTTGGGCCGAGAACTGACATCCGGGCCGCTCACCGCGCGCCACGGACCGGACAATGCTGTCTCTTGTTCGCAGGTAGAAGCGACATCTCAGCCATGGACGGATACGTACGCGCCATATATATGGCGTGAAGGATAAGAACGATGCGATCTTCATCGACCTGCGGGTCCCAGGCAACGTCCGCTGCGTCGTATCGGGAGCCGGCCTCGGATTCATCGTCAACTTGCTCATGGACGCCGCGTAGTACCGCGGCCGTGACCTTGTCCTTCGTTACCAGCCGGCCCAGCTTGAACGTCCCGACACTGAGGAGCACTGCGTCACCGGCCGCAATGGTCTCTCCTCTCTGGGCGCTCGCAACCCGAGCGCGGTGAGCGATTCTGCCCACGGTGAAGGAGTACCTCGGCTGGGGGCGAACCGTCAACCACACGGTGGACCACGGAGGTCTGCTTGCGGCACCGACCAGAGAGCACAGTCTCGCGCCCTCACTGCGTTTGGCGCCGGTAGGGCTAATGGAACCCGCGCGCCCCCTGAAAAACCTGATGGCCAGAGCCACCGCGTTTCCACCTGGAACGCTCGCCCAAACGGAGCTGCTCGATGCCCTCGGAATCGTGGCGCTCGCGACCGACCCCAGCGGCGTGATCACGCATTGGACGACGGCGGCCTCACAGCTCTACGGCCGGCCTGCCGCGGAGATGATCGGTCGGCCAGTCTCGACTGTGCTCCTCGCTCCCGAGGACGAGGCCATCGCCCCGGCGGTGGCGGCACGACTGCTCGCCACCGGTGAGTGGCAGGGGGAGCTCGAGATCCGCACGGCCGGCGGTTCGCCGCTCCTCCTGACGGCGCGCTGCACCGTGCTGCGGGACCGGCGCGGTCACCCGGTGGCCGTCGTGGCGTGCTTCAGCGACCCCCGCAGCCGTCTGAGCGTCGCCCGGACTGCGGACGTGGCCGAATCCGAGCAGACGGGCGCGCCGGCGATCGTCGGCGTCAACTCCTGGGAATGGGATCCGCGCTCCGACCGGCTCGTCACCGCGGACCCTTGCATGCTGGTCCGGCCGGTCGGCTCCCGGGAGTTGATGATGCGCGATGCACTGGCCGCGATGCCCACCCACGACCGCCAACGCGTGAGGGACGCGCTCAGCGAGCTGATCGCTGACCCTCCCGGCGAGCGACGCATCGAGTTCCGGGTCACGGCGCCGGACGGGTCTGTCCACTGGCTGCGGGCGCACCTCCGGGCGGTCTGCGATGCGCAACGGGACGTGTGCGTGGTGCGCGGTACGACGCGAAACATCACCGCGAGCCTGCTGGCCGCCGGTGCACTGGCGGAGGCCGGCGAGTTCTGGCGCGCAGCGCTCGACAGCCTGTCCGCGCGCGTCGCGGTCCTCAATCAGGACGGCGTTATCATCGCCGTCAACGAGCACTGGCGTGAGTTCGCGATCAGCGAGGGGGTCACGGTCGACCACGTCGGAGTGAACTATCTCGAGATGTGCGATCAGGCCGACGAGCCCTGGGCGCAGGACACCGGCCTTGCGGTGCGCGAGATCCTGGCCGGCGATCGCGAGAGCTATGAGCGCGAGTATCCGGGTCACGGCCGGGCGCAGCTGCGATGGTTTCTGTTCCGAGCCGCGCGGTACTGGCGAGCCGGCCCGGCCGGCGTCGTCGTCGCTCATCAGGAGATCACGAAGTGCCGACTGGCCACGGGGCGGCCGCGGGAAGGCGTGTATGCGGTGGACCTCGAGGGCCGCGTGACGTACATGGACCGCGTCGCCGAGCAGCTGCTGGGCTGGAGCTTCCGGCAGCTGAGGGGACGGGTCATGCACAGCCTCACCCGCGAACAGGGCGAGGGTGGTGGGCAGCGGCCGTCCTTGGAGCCCGCGGTCCTGCAGGCGTGCCGCGAGAATCGTGTGATCCGCGTCGACGGGGACGTCTTCATCCGCCGGGACGGCAGCGAGCTTCCTGTGGCCTACACCGTGACGCCGCTGCGCACCGGCGCCAGTCTCGAAGGGTGTGCGGTCGAGTTCGAGGACATCACGCAGCGCCGGGCGGTGTCAGCCCGCCTGGAGGGGGAGCTGAGGGCCCTCACCTGGATGCAGCGACTCCAGGACGCGCTGACCGAGCAGAACTTCGTGCTATACGCGCAGCCGATCATCGATCTCTCGATGGGCGGCACGGTGCAGCGCGAGCTGCTGCTGCGCATGCAGTTCGCTGCGCACGGCAGCGGCGGACCCGAGCTCGTCCTCCCAGCGGCCTTCCTGCCCGTGGCCGAGAGATATGGATTCATCGCGGACATCGACCGCTGGGTGATCGACCGCGCCGCCGAGCTGGCTGCCACAGGCGCCTCGGTCGAGATCAATGTCTCGGCTCGCTCGATCAGCGACTCCGGTCTGGCCGCGCACATTCGCTCGGCGCTGGCCCGCAGCGGCGCGGACCCATCCCGGCTGGTGTTCGAGATCACCGAGACGGCGTTGATCAGCGACACGCGAGCGGCCCGCGGCTTCGTCGCACAGCTGCACGAGCTGGGCTGCGAGCTGGCGCTCGATGACTTCGGCACCGGGTACGGCAGCTTCACGTATCTCAAGCAGATGCCGATCGACTACCTGAAGATCGACATCGAGTTCGTTCGTGACCTCCCCCACGATCCCGCCAGCCGCAAGGTCGTACAGGCGATCGTCAACGTCGCCCAGGGATTCGCCATGTCAACCATCGCCGAAGGGGTCGAGGACGCTCGAACGCTCGAGCTCCTGCGGGAGATCGGCGTCGACAGAGCGCAGGGCTTCCACCTCGGCCGCCCGACTCCGCTGAAGACAACAGAACTCAGCTAGTCGCGCCGCACGGTGAAGACCTCTAATGCCCGCTCCGGGCTGGCCTCGACTTCGATCTCGCTGTGCACGGCATGCGCACCGGACTGCCTGGTTTCCGCCATCTGTGCGGTCATCGACCCTCCTCCGCTGGCCTCTCGGCCTGTTGTTTGAACGCTGTGAGCGCGCAGTTCCAGAACCCGGTCCAGGTAGGCCTGCAAAGCACCCACCCCGTCCAGCTCCAGCCGATAGATGCGACGGCTTCCCTCCGCCCGCTCGCTCACGAGCCGCGCCTCGCGGAGGACACGCAGATGCTGCGATACCGCGGGCCGGCTCACGGGTAGATCCTGAGCAAGCTCCCCGACCGCCTGCGGGCGTCCTGCGAGCCGCTCGAAGATTTCCCGCCGTGTCGGGTCCGCCAACGCCGCGAGGATGAGTTGGGGCTGGTGAGTGTAAGCTGGCACTTACGGTAAGGTTATACTTACCGTTGTTCGTGTCAAGCCCTGCCCGCATCGGCCAGTCGTCGCTCGAGGAAGCGCCGCTCGTGTTCGGACTCGGTGAGCTCCAGCGCGCGCGCGTAGGCTGCCACGGCCTCGTCCCCGCGGCCGAGCCGGCGCAGCAACTCCCCGCGCGTCGAGTGCAGGTAGCGATACGGCTCGAGCTCGAGCGCATCGACCATCTTGAGCGCACGCTCCGGAGAGCCGGCTTGCGCGATCGCAACCGCGCGGTTGAGCTGCACGACGGGAGAGCCCGTCAGCTCATGCAGGTCCCCGTACAGCCGCGCCACTTGGGGCCAATCGATCTCCGGCTCGCACTGTGCCGAGGCGATCGACGCTTGCAGGAGGTAGGCGCCCCGGCCGCGGAGCGCCTGAGCCCGGACGAGCATCGTGCGGGCCCGGTCGATCTGATCGTGGTTCCAGCGGGCGCGGTCCTGCTCGTGCAATAAAAGCAGCTCGCCACGCGGCGACAGACGCGCATCACGCCGGGCGTCGTGCAGCAGCATCAGTGCGAGCAAGCCATACACCTCGGGCTCGTCGGGCATCAGCGCCGCCAGCAGCACTCCCAGACGCAGCGCCTCGGTGGCCAGCTCGGTCCGGCCTCCGTACCCCTCGTTGAAGATCAAGTAGACAATCGCCAGCACCGCGGCCAGGCGGTCGGGCAGCAGCTGCTCGTCCGGCACGGCAAACGGGATGCGCGTGGCCTTGATCTTGGCCTTGGCCCGCGAGAGGCGGCGCTTCATCGTCTCCTCGGGAAGGAGGAACGCCCTCGCGATCTCGGCCGTGCTCAGACCACCGAGGGCGCGCAGGGTCAGCGCAACCTGGGCCTCGGTCGCCAGCGCGGGATGGCAACAGGTGAAGATCAACTCAAGCCGCTCGTCGTCGATCGTCACCTCGTCCTCCTCATCTGGATCGAACTCGGTCAGACGCTCCAGCGGTTCGAGCAGGCGCGTCTTCTCGGCCAGGGTCCGCCGGCGGCGGATGCGGTCGATGGCGCGGTTGCGGCCCGTTGCCAGGAGCCACGCGCCGGGATTGGCGGGCGGCCCGTCACGCGGCCAACGGGCGGCGGCCAGCATGAACGCTTCCTGAGCGGATTCCTCGGCCAGATCGAAATCGCCCAGGTAGCCGACCAGCGCGGCCAGCACGCGCCCCCAATGCTCGCGGAACGCGGCCTCGATCAGCGCCCCCGCCCCCGGGGGTGGACTTTGACGCTGCGCCCTGCGTGTCTCATGTGAACCTCGATTGGGAACGCCGTTGTCGATTGAGAGACGAACGGGCCCTCCTCGCGGGGACAGACCTCAGTCTACGGTCCCGCGCTAGCGTGGATTCGTGCGCGACGTGGCGATCACCACCGACTCCATCAGGCTGGGGCAGCTGCTGAAGCTGGTCGGCACGATCGATTCAGGGGCCGAGGTGAAGGCGCTGCTGGCGCGTGCGCCGGTGCGCGTCAACGGCGAGCCGGAGACGCGGCGGGGACGCCAACTCGTGGCCGGGGACGAGGTGCAGGTCGGCGAAGAGACCCTGCGGGTGGTGACGAAGAACCGCTAGCGCGAGCCGTCGCCCTGGGCGAGCTCGGCCACCGGCTGCCACTCGCGCCACGTTTCCAGATGGCTGGCGCGAGCGGGTGCTCGGCGGCGGCAGCCTTTGACTTGGCCGCCGCGGACGACGATGATCGTGCATCCACCACGGAAGGAGTGTCAATGCCCAAGTACCTGGTTCAAGCGAGCTACACCTCGGAGGGAGCGAGCGGAGTCATCGCCGAGGGCGGAAGCGCCCGCGTCGACGCCGTCACGAAGGTCACGGAAAGTCTCGGGGGCACGCTCGAGTGCTTCTACTTCGCGTTCGGAGACGAGGACGTCTTCGCGATCATCGAACTGCCGGACAACACATCGGCCGCAGCCCTGGCTATGACGATCGGCGCAACCGGGCTGGTCAGCATCAACACAACCGTGCTCATCTCCAAGGAAGAGATCGACGCGGCAGCGCGCAAGTCGGTCGCGTATCGCGGACCAGGCCAGTAGCCGCCGCCTCAGACGGCGGCGTCCAGACGCGTCGCCAGCGCCCGGGCTGCCTCCACGAGCTCCGGGGGAGAGAGAACCTCCATCGGTTCGTCGAGCAGCGCCATCCAGACCAGAAAGTTGCGTGACCATCCTCCGCGAGTGGTGACGAGGCATGCCGTCTCGCCGTCGGGCTCCACGGTGGCATAGCGGCTCGGGATGCGGTCGCGCGCCCGACCCGCACCCACGGCGAGACGGATCGTCCCCGGCGCCCGCTCCGGCTCGCCTCCCACACCGGCGCGCAGCTGCCGCTGGACGTAGGCGGAGGGGTCTCCGCTGGGCACCCTCCGGCGGCGGCCGCGTTCGCCGACCCGGGCGCGGCCACGGATCCGGTCGATCCGGAAGGTGCGCCAGTCGTCGCGATCGAGGTCGAAGGCGACCAGGTACCAGCGGTATCCGCTGTGGACGATCGCGCACGGCTCCGTGTGACGCTGGGAGGCGCGGTCGTCCTTGGTGCTGTAGGCGAACCGCAGGCGGACGCCGTCGCGGACGGCCCCTGCGAGCGTGGCCAGCAGATCGGGGTCGATGCGCGGCCCGTCGACGGAGAACGCCCACGTCGCGTCGCCGAGGGCGCTGACCCGCCGGCGCAGCCGGCTCGGGAGGACCTGCTCGAGCTTGACCAGGGCCCGGACCGAGGTCTCCTCGATTCCGTCGATTGAGCCCGAGGCAGCCGTGCGCAGCCCGACGGCCACTGCCACCGCCTCGGCATCGTCGAGCAATAGCGGCGGAAGCTCACCACCGGCCCCCAAGCGGTAGCCACCAGCCACCCCGGGCGCGGCCTCAACCGGGTAGCCGAGCGAGCGGAGCTTGTCGATATCCCGGCGGATCGTGCGCGGACCGACCTCGAGCCGGTCGGCCAGCTCCCGACCGGTCCATTCTCGGCGAATTTGCAGCAGTGAGAGCACCGCGAGCAGGCGGGCAGAGGTCTGGAGCATGACACGCTCAAGCCTGCCACATTGCGGACTAAAGCTGACCGCTCGGGCCGGCTGGGCCGTCTATTGCGGACATGAACTGAGCGATCCGGCGCGGGTTCCTCCTCGTCCCGCCTCCTCGGTCATGGATCTACTCGCCGGCGCAACCGCGCCGCGTCATCATTTGCGGTGCGCGGTACGCCGACGTGGGTCGGCAGCGGGATCGGCATCGACAGCGACCAAGGAGCCTTCATGACCTTCATCGAGATCGTCCCGGACGCCTCGGCGACAGGGGCGGTGACGGAGATGTACGAGCGGGATCGGGCGACGTTCGGCTATCTGCCCAACTTCACCCAGGCCTTTTCGCTTCGGCCGCAGGTGTACGCCGCCTGGCGGCAGCTGAACGGAGCGGTCAAGGCCAACATGGATCAGCGCCGCTACGAGTTGGCCACCGTCGCCGCGGCGCATCGACTCCGCTCGAGCTACTGCACGCTCGCCCACGGCTCGGTGCTGCTGGAGGGGTTCTTCGAATCGGAGGCGCTCCGAGCCATCGTGGATGACTACCGGACCGCCGACCTCGACCCGGTCGACGTCGCCGTCATGGACCTCGCGGACAAGGTGGCCCACGACGCAACCTCGGTCACTCAGGAGGACGTCGACGGGCTGCGCGAGCTGGGGCTGAGCGACGGCGACATCCTCGATGTCGTGCTCGCCGCGACCGCGCGCTGCTTCTTCAGCAAGACACTCGATGCCATCGGCGTGTCGCCCGACACCAAGTACGCCGAGCTCGATCCGGAGCTCCGGGAGACACTTACCGTGGGGCGGGCGATCGCGCAAGAGTGATCGTGCGCCGCGACGGGCTCGGATTTCACACCGAACGAGGCAGCACAGATCCTCGACACCAGCGAGAAGAGACGCCAGCGAGAAGAGTGTCACAGGCGCACTCAAACGCGCGGTCGAGGCCGGTGACGTCGACCCGGGCGGGGCGGCCCAAAGTCGCCTCGCCTAAGGGACGCGGTCAGAGCTGCGCGAGCGTTTCCCGTGCGGCCCGCTCGCCCGAGCGAATCGCGCCGTCCATGTATCCGGGCCAGAGCGGGGAGAGGTCTGCGCCGGCGAAATGCAGCGGTCCGATCGGCCTGACCGGCGGGTCGCGAAACGACGTGAGCACGCCGGGCGGGCTGAAGCTTCCGTACGCACCCCGCGTGTAGGGCTCCTCGGCCCAGGCGAGGTCGACATAGCCAATTGGGCTCCTCGCCTGCGGGCCGAAGTAGCGGGCGAAGCATTCGAGCGCCGCGTGCCGGCGCGCGGCCGCGGACGCACCGTAGAAGGCACGGCTGTCGTTGCCCTCCATGAACCCGACGAGGATGCCGGGGCGGCCGTCTGGAGGCGAGTTGTCGTAGGTGATCCTCACGGGGCCGGTGTCAGAGGTCGCGGCCCCGTTCAGGCCCTTGTCACGCCAGAACGGCGTCGGGTAGATCGCGTTGATCTTGACCACCGAGCCCATCGGCTGGCGCTGAAGGAGCTGGTCGTACCCCGGTGGTAGCGCCGGCGAGTACGTGATCCGGCCGATCAGGGGCTTCGGCGGCGTGAGGATCGCGCGCCGCGCGTGGAAGCTGGCGGTGGGCGTGTGCAGGGCGACCCGTGGACCCCAGTCGATCGCCAACACCGGGACGCCGAGCCGTACCGCGCTCCCGAGCCGGCGGGCAAGCCTCAGCGACAGCTGCTGCGGTCCGCCGGTGAAACGAATGCTCTGCGCGGAGCCGATCAGCGTGTTGATGTCGCCGCCCACCCCGGAGATCGCCGAGAGCAGATCGAGCAGCGAGATCTCCGAGGCTTCTTCTCCGTACACGGCTCGCACCGCAAGCAAGACCAGGTTGCGCGCCTCGGCGGTGTGCAGGTGCTCGCTGATCCAGGTCTCGATCGTCTGCTGGTCCCAGGCGCCTGCTTGCGCGGCGCTCCACGGACTGCCGGCCGGCACCGAGGCGGCCATACGGTTCAGCTCAACGAGCGCGGTGGCCAGCTCAGTGAGCGACGCGGGGCTGGCCGGCGGCACGTCGCCGCTGTAGGTCCGGTGCTGGCCTGCGCGGTAGTAGACGGACTTGCCGGAGGAGTACGTGGGGAAGGTCGTGATGCCGAGGCCACGCGCCAGTGCCAGAACCCGGTCCTGCCCCGGTCCCGCCCACTGACCCCCCAGCTCGGCGACCTTCCCGGCGCCAAGGTGATGGTCGAAGTTGCGCCCGCCGACGCGGTGGCGCGCCTCGAGCACGATCACCGAGCGTCCCGCCGCCCGGATATCGTGCGCCGCCGACAGCCCCGCGAGGCCGGCGCCGACGACAGCCACGTCATACACCTCGGTGGGCCGGCGCCGAGTCTCGCCCGCCGGAGGCGTGGCTGCTGAGGTGTCGGCGGCGCCGAGCGCGGCCGCGATCGCTCCCGCGGCGCCACCCGCGATCAGCTCGCGCCGCCGTACGCCGGTCCGTTTCACGTCGGCCATCGTATCCGGGCAGCGCTCGCCGCCGACGTCGAACCACCGGACGCCGAACGCGCTCAGTACACGAACGTAGCCATTGCCCTCGCAAACGTCGAGAGCCGACAGCGGCCCGAACCGCAGGGTCCAACCTCCGTCGAGTTCCTGCCTGAAGCTCTATCCGCTGCCAAGCTAGTCCACAACGCTCCCGCGTATATACGCCGAACCGGGTGATGGCGCGCTCACGCGTGGCTGGCGACCACGTTCCCGCCGACCGAATCGCTCGTGGTCACCCCGAAACAGGGGGGAGGCAGCGTCGGATCGTCGAGCGCCTTCGGGGTGCACCCGAGCGCGAGGATCGCCGCCAGCCGAGCGACAGCTCAGCTTCATCATCTTGTCCCTGGGGGTGCGGCGCGCCCGAGTCTATGAAGGTAGGGTCCGAGTTCCTCGGCCACGATCTTTTCTTCGGGCGGCCAGGGCGGCCGCTCGTAGATCTCGGACTGCCATCCGAGACCGGCGATCACGTGCGCGGAGACGTAGAGTGGACGTTCGCCGGTCAGGAGCGTTCCCCGGATCACCGGATGCAGAGCGGGAGGTCGGTCTCCGAGGCCAGCGATGTGCGCGATGCCAGCGGCTGCAGTGTCCGCTTGCTGGGCGCCAATTCCGCCCTGTTTGACAGGGAAATCGGTGGCGTCCCCAGCGGCGAACACCCGACCATCGGTGGAGGGCACGACGCACCTTTCATCGATCGGCACAAACCAGCGCGCCCCTGCGGGGATTCCTCGGATTGCTGGACCGGTGATCTTGGGCAACGTTACGATCCGCTCGGCCTCCAGCTGCATCCCATCGAACCTGAGGACTCGCTCGGCCGGCACTCGCGCAATGACCCCGGTGTGCAGAGTGATCCCGGCCTTCTCCAGGAGGCGCACGACCGCCTCGCCTGCTGCTTGTCCGAAAGCCTTGAGTGGCCGTCCCTCAGAGGTGATGAAGGTGATCTGCGGCTGCAGGTTCATGCTCCGCGCGTGCGCGGCGGTCATCAGTGCTAGCTCATAGAGCGGTAGCGGCCACACCCATTCGTGCGGGAGCACAAACGCCACGCTGCTGATGCGACCCATCTCGATGCCCTGCACGATCCCGCGGAAGGTCTCGCCGGCATCACGGTCGGTGAACATGCACGCGTGCTCGTACGGTGAGGATTCCCGCGCCCCGCTTGCGAGCAGCAGCGCGTCGTAGCGCAGCGTGGCGCCACCCTCGGTGGGCACCGTCCGGTTCGCTACATCCACCGACGACAGGCCGCCGCGCACCCACCGAGCGCCGATGTCCGCGGTGATCCGTTCGAGCGGATAGCGCCGCGCACTAGACGGCGCGAATGGCTCTCGCACAGCCAGCGGGCGGTACACCAGATCCGGATCGGGACTGACGAGCGTGAGACGCACGCGGTCGCCGGCCAGCCGCCGCAAACGAAGTAACCCCTCGACGCCGGCGATCCCGCCGCCGCATACCACAGCCTCAAAGCAGGGGATCGCGATCACGCTCCATACGTGCGCTCGAGCTGCTCCCGGTAGCGCAGCACCAATCGCCGCCGGAGACTCGCACAAACCGCACTCACGCCGCGAGCCGTCATCGCTTCACTATGGAGCGCCGGCCCGATGCGCACATCGGCAGAAACCACCAGACGCCGCGGTGCCCCCGGGGAGGGACCCGCCGCGGCCCGCCGAGGCGGCGCTGCGGCCATCGCCTTCCGAGCCCTAACCGGACTCTGGTTCCCCACCGCGATCGGACTGATGCGACCCGGGCTTCTCTTCGGCCGCGGGCTTTCCCGCCGGGAGGGTGGACGGTTGGGCGCTCGATCCGACCTCGGCCTTGAGCTTCGCGAACTCGTCATCGACGGCGCTCTTGGCGCCGAGCTGATCGAGCTGGCGGTCGACGTCGTCCTGCGCGGGACCGAGCGCGGTCACGTCCTCGAAGGTGCCGGCTGCCTGGAGCTCCTCGACCGCCGACGCTCGCGCCTGCATTTGGTCGGTCTTGTCGATCGCGCGCTGCATCGCTGCGCCGACGTCGGCCATCTCGTCCCCCACGCCGGTGGCCGCCTCGGAGATGTGGACCTGCGCCTCAGCCGCCGAGTACTGCGCCTTGATGACCTCCTTCTTGGAGCGGAACTGCTCGATCTTGGTCTGGAGCTGCTGCTCGGCCGCGGTCAGCTTCTCCTGCTCTGACTCGAGCTCAGAGACCTGGTGATCAAGAGAGCTGGTCTCCTGAACGATCATCTGCTTGCGTTCAATCGCCGCGCGGGCAAGATCCTCGCGCCCGGCGGACATCGCCTCACGCGCCTGGCCGTCGAACTTGTCTGCCTGCTGACGCAGCTCCTGTTCTTGCCGCTGCAGCCGCTTCTTGGCCGTCACCACGTCGGCGATCCCCCTCTTGACGTTCTGCAGATCCTCGAGCTGGCGCTCGTAGGCGTAGTCAAGTGTCTCCGCTGGATCCTCGGCGTGATCGAGCATGTGCGAGATCTTCGCCTTGGTGAGTGTCGAGATGCGGCCAGCAAGTCCGGGCATCGTGTCCTCCTACGGATCGTTGTCGCCGCCGAGCGGCGTCAATGCGAGCTGGGCGTGACAATGGGAGCGTCAGCCTAGGCACACAGGATCGAGAGCTGCAATGTGCGGACGATCCAGGAATCCGGCCTGATCCGCACCATCCATTTCGGGTGAAAGGCCGAGCCGGGCGGCGGTGCTCTCGTGGGGCCGCGCGAGGTGGGGGCAGGGGCCCAGCACCTGTCGCGGACGGTGGATGCTGCTTGAGGCTGAGTCGCTGGGCATCTCTCAGCCTCGCAAGGGGGCGGGGCGCGTCGTAATGTCGTACGTGGATATGGCTCGGGCGCTGATCATCGTCGACTTTCAGAACGACTTCCTGCCCGGCGGAGCTTTGCCGGTACCGGATGGAGATGAGATCTCCGAGCGGGTCAACGAGCTTGCGCTCTCTGGCGAGTTCGATCTTGTCGTCGCGACTCGCGACTGGCATCCCCCAGACCATCGGTCTTTCGCGAGCAGTGGCGGCACGTGGCCGCAGCACTGTGTGGCGGGGAGCGATGGTGCGGAGTTGCACTCCTCGCTCGACCAACGGAGGGTCGATGTGGTCGTCGACAAGGGCGAGGATCCAGACACGCAGGGATACTCGGGATTCGAAGACACGGGGCTCGAACGTCTACTGCGCGACCGCGGGATTGACGAGTTGACGATCTGCGGCCTGGCCACCGACTATTGCGTAATGCACACGGCGCTTGACGCGTTGCGAGCCGGATTTCAGGTGTTCGTCGATGAGCAGGGAATCCGCGGTGTGGACGTCCACCCGGGCGATTGCGAGCGGGCAATCGTCGAGATGCGCGAGGCCGGCGCGGTGATCGTGGACTGAAGTGCGCCGAGCCGATCCGGCCCCACCGTAGTCGGTACGGAGACATGTCGATGACTCGCCCCGATGCGGTGACGACCGTACTGATCTAGCGTCGATCAGCATGAGTGGGACCGCTGATTCACGCTCACGCGTGCGCGTGGCTGTCAGTGCGCCGGATCCGAACGCCCCGGGGCTGTTGACCCCGCCGCAGACCTCGCTGCTGACCGACCAGTACGAGCTGGCGATGGCTTCGAGCTATCTGGAACGCGGTATGAACGAGGCTGCCGTTTTCGAACTGTTCGTGCGCCACCTGCCCGTTCGACGGCGATGGCTGGTGGCCGCCGGACTGGGTCCGGCGCTCGCGATGATGCAGGAGATGGAGTTTGGCGACCAGGAGCTGGCGTATGTTCAGTCGCTCGGGTTCGGTGCAGCGTTCCTTGAATATCTGCGGCGGTTTCGCTTCTCGGGTGACATCGATGCGATGCCTGAGGGCACGATCGCTTTCGCCGGCGAGCCGCTCGTGCGCGTGACCGCGTCTCGGGTTGAGGCCCAGCTGTTGGAGACGTTGCTGCTCAACCAAATCAACTTCCAGACGATGGTGGCGACGAAAGCGGCGCGGATCGCACTGGCGGCGGGTGGGGGAGCGCCGGCGGGTGAGCGGCTCGTTGACTTCTCGCCGCGACGCGATCACGGCACCGATGCCGCGATGAAGGCGGCGCGGGCCGCGGCGATCGCGGGCTCGAGTGGCACCTCGAACCTGGCAGCAGCGATGCGCTATGGGCTCGCGCCGGTGGGGACGATGGCCCATTCGTACGTGATGTCGTTCGCGCGTGAGGAGGACGCGTTTCGCGCGTTCATGGAGGACTTCCCCGGCAACGCCGTGATGCTCGTCGACACGTATGACACCGTCGTGGGCGTGCGCCGCGCGATCTCGGCCGCTCGCTCGACCGGTGTCTCGCTGGCCGGCGTGCGGCTCGACTCGGGCGACCTGCTGGACCTGTCCCGCAGGGCCCGGGCGCTACTCGACGAGGCAGACATGACCCAAGCGCGGATCGTGGCCAGCGGGGATCTCGAAGAGAATCAGATCGCGGAGCTGACGGCGGCGGCTGCACCGATCGACTCCTTTGGGGTCGGCACCGATCTGGGCACCAGCCGTGACTCTCCGGTCGTGAACGGGATCTACAAGCTGGTGGCCCATCGGGTCGGGGGGGCCTGGCGGGACGTGCGCAAGCGCTCACCGCAGAAGGCGACCGTGCCAGGCGCGAAGCAGGTGTTCCGCGACTATGCCGGCGGCGAGATGCGCGGAGATGTGATCGCCCGCGCGGAGGAGGTGCTGCCCGGCACGCCGCTGCTGGTGCCATTCGTGCGGGATGGCTCCCTGGTGCGCGCGGAGACGCTCGGGCAGATGCGCGAGCGCGCGCGGGCGGAGCTGACGGCGCTCCCCTCCTGGCTGCGAGAGCTCAACGGTGATCGCCGAGCCTACCCCGTCGCCTACTCGCAGCGATGCCGCGCCGCGCTGGCGCAGATCGACGCTCACGCGGCACACTAGCTCGGCCGCCTGCGCGATCAGGGGGCACATGGCCTGCTCAGGCGCAGACCCGGGCGCAGACCCTGTCACGCTCACTCGGTGCCGAGGTCTGCGGCAGGCACGAGGTGGCGTTTGAACCATTCGCCTGCGAGACGTGAGACCTCTTGCAGCGCGCCGGACTCCTCGAACAGGTGTGTGGCTTCGGGAATGATCGCCAGCTCTGAGGGGGTTTGCAGCCGGCTCTGCGCCTCGCGGTTGAGTTCGAGGACGATCTCGTCGTGGCCGCCGACGATGAGGAGCACGGGGGCGCGCACGACGGGTAGTCGTGAGGCGGCCAGGTCGGGCCGTCCGCCACGAGACACGACCGCGCCGATCTCGTCGCCGAGGTCGGCGGCCGCCACCAGTGCCGCGCCGGCACCGGTGCTCGCGCCGAAGTAGCCGACCCGGAGCTGTGCGACTCGCCGCTCCGTCTGCGCCCAGCGCGTCGCCGCGACAAGGCGCTCGGCCAGCAGACCGATGTCGAACACGTTCGCCCGGTCGCGTTCCTCGTCCGCCGTCAGCAGGTCGAGCAGCAGCGTCGCGAGCCGGCGCTCATTCAGAGTGTGTGCGACGTGCCTGTTGCGCGGGCTGTGGCGGCTCGAACCGCTGCCGTGCGCGAACACGACCAGGCCCGTTGCCGACTCTGGCACAACGAGATCGCCGAAGATCTCAGCGCCACGGCCGACCGGGATGTGCACTTCGCGGGGGGTCAAATTCGGTGGCGCCGGGGGGTGACCGTCGCCGCCGATGCCGGCAAGCAGTTCGGCGATCTCGGTATCGGCTGTTGGCTCGAAGCGGTCGTACCACAGCCCCACTGACCACATCCGCTCGGGCTCGAGCACGCAGACCACCCCGTCGGCCTCCTCGCGCAGCGACTCGATGCTCAATGCCGCGCCGACTGGCACGGCAAGTACGAGCCGGCGCGGCTCACGCGCACGGACCGCCCGCAGCGCCGCACGAGCGGTCCCCCCGGTCGCCAACCCGTCGTCCACGACGATCACCATGCGCCCCATAACGTCAAGCGGCGGCCGGCCGTCCCTGTACCGACGGACCCGCGCGTCGATCTCCGAGCGCGCGCGCGTGACCGCTGCCTCCAGCTCCTCCACGCTGACCTGCAGCTCGCGCACTGCCGCCTGGTTGAGTACCCGCACGTCGCCCTCCGCGATCGCACCGATGCCGTACTCCGAGTTGCCAGGAGCACCGATCTTCCGGACCACGAGGACGTCCAGCGGCGCTCCAAGCACTTTCGCGACCTCATAGGCGACTGGCACCCCGCCGCGCGCCAGCCCGACCACGACCGGGTTCTCGGCCGCGAGCGGGCGCAGCAGCTCGCCCAGTTCACGTCCGGCCGCGCGCCTGTCGGCAAACCTTCGGATCATCGTATCGGGCATCGGTAGCTCCTCAATCGGTGCTTCGTGCGAGCACCGCCACGCGCGGCTCTCCGTTCGGGAACACTCCGGGGCCCGTCAGAGTGACCTATGTCCCCAGCCGATCTCTGGCTTGACCGCGCTGACCGTCACGCCGTTCATCGCGTACCTCCGAGTCGATTCGAACACAATGGCGGTCAGCTGTCTTCAGCGCTGAGCAGCTCGCGGAGGTGCTGCGGTAGCGCGTGCAGGATGCTGTCGCCCTCGCCGGCTGAAATGTGGCGGCGGAGGACCCGGTTGGCAGCAGTGGCGGCGAACGAGGCTTCGGTCTCGCCGGCCAGTCCCGCCTCACCAGCGATCTTGGTGAGGAAGGCGTCGACGCCGCGAGCGTGCTCGGGAGTCCGGCTTGGGTCCCAGCCCTCGTAGAAGACGCCGCGTACGAAGAGCGGCAGCTGCGCGGAGAGCTGCGCCGCCTCGTCGACCGAGAGGTGGTCGCGGAGAGCATGCAGGAACGCGCGAAGGACCCGGTAGCCGCGTTGACCGTCTTCGGTGCCGAGCTCGGCGGCCACGTCGTTGATCCATATGTGCGCTTTCTCGACGCTGCGGTCGATGATGTCAACGCGGGTTGTGGTCATGGGATCACCTCGGGAGCGGGGCGCAGATATGGCTATGTGATCGTGCCTGGCCGGTGGCCGGCTCGCATCGGTAGTTCGCCCCATCGGCGGTCCGCGGCTTGCGCCGATGCCCTCGCGGCCGGTGGGTGCGAGCATGCTCGTTCGTGTTGCCGCAGTCTCATCGAGCTTGGGAAGGCTGATCAAGCGCCATGGAAGAACGCGCTCGCAAGATGGAGCTGGACGTGGTGCCGATTGAGAAGCCCGAGGAGCTGAATGTGATCGTTGGGCAAGCCCACTTCATCAAGACGATTGAGGATCTGCACGAGACTCTGGCCGCGGCGGTGCCGCAGCTGCGTTTCGGGACCGCGTTCTGCGAGTCCTCGGGCCCGAGGCTCGTGCGCCGGTCGGGGAACGATCCGGAGCTGGTCGAGCTCGCCACCAGCAACGCACTTGCGATCGGCGCGGGGCACTCGTTCATCGTGTTCCTTCGTGACGGCTTTCCCGTCAATGTTCTGAACGCCCTCAAGCTCGTACCTGAGGTCTGCCGGATCTACTGCGCGACCGCCAATCCGCTACAGGTGATCGTCGCCGAGACGATGGCGGGACGCGGAATCCTCGGTGTGGTGGACGGAGGGTCACCCGTGGGTGTCGAGACTGAATCAGACGTCGCGGAGCGCAAGCGACTGGTCCGGCAGCTGGGCTACAAGCTGTGAGTCCATCCGGGCTCCGGGGGGCGCCGGTTACGAAGTGCGCGCTCGCGTAGCCTTCCAGACATGCCGTCGCCAGGGGGCAACTCAGGGGGCAACCCGCACACTGCGATTTCGTCGCCGATGGGAGCTGCGGTCAAGTGGCCCTACGTCTCGTCGTCCTCTCGGCCGAGCGTCTTCCCAGCGTCCTGCACGACGCTGCGAAGGAAGTCGTACTGGGTCTTGACCAGTCGGTCGGCCATGTCCATCGCGGCGTCCACGATCTCTCGCCGCCGGGACGGACGCTCGCCGTGCGGCAACGCTGGCAACGCGTCGTCAACGACGTCGACGAACTTGCGAACCGCATCGATCACGGCCCGCGAGCCGGTCTCGAGCGACTTGAGCACCTCGTCGGAGAGCTCGGAAGTCCGATCGATCGCCGTGCTCACCTGCTCCTGCTGGTTGCGCTTGCGCTCGAGCTCGCGGGCCTTGTGAGCGGCGGCCCCCTTGCGTGCGGCCTCGCTGCGCTGGGCCTTGGTCTCTGGCATTGGGATTGCCTCCTTCGAGGGACGTGCGTCCCGTTGACAACGCATTCGCGGAAGCCGGTCGGCCGGGGCTCCCAGCTCGCGGGACCCGCTTCGTGGCCACCGGCTTGACCGAACCCTAGGCCAGTCCGCCAGCCATGCCATCCGGGAACAAAGCGACGCGTCATCGGTAGAAAGCCCGGACATGGCAGGACGCTCGACGGCGGTCACAAAGCTCGGCCTCGGACGGCATCCACCGCCGCACGCCGCCTCCGATGGAATTCCCCTGGACGGGTTTCCCGGTTGTTCCTCAGTGGGCGCTACGGATGATCGTGCCGTGATTCGGATCTAGGGTCCTAGGGAGACGACAACGACTCCAGGAGGCCCCGCTATGGGCGCGAAAACCGACAAGATCCTCGGCCGCGGGAAGCAGGCCGTCGGCGCCATCACCGGAAGCAAGACGATGAGGCGTGAGGGGCAGCGCCAGGAGGACAAGGGCAAGCTCAAAGGCCAGTTCGACTCAACCGTCGATAGGACGCAGGACGCACTGAAGGACGTAAAGAAGACGGTTGACCGCAGATGAACGACCGACGGCGTTCGCCGAGATGACGCATCAGATCACCGCCCTGCCCACCGCACAGGACCGAGCACGCTATGGCAGGGACCCTTGCCACCGCCGTCATCGCCACCCGCCGTTAACCACCATGAGGAGACGACTGTGCCACTCAGACCCTTGAACAGAATGAGCCGAGAGAGGCCACCAGCAGACGCGCGTCCCGCGAGGCGAATCGCTGGCGCGACAGTCGCCACCATCGCGCTGATCGCGCTCGCCGGATGCGGCAGCAGCAAGCCGGGTTACTGCTCTGACCGAACCAAACTTGAGAACTCCATCAAAGGGCTGACCAGCTTGAACGCCAGTAGCGGGATCAGCGGCTTGGAATCGCAGCTCAAGACGATCCAAAGCGACGCCACCGCGCTGGTCAGCTCGGCCAAGGGCGACTTCCCGAGCCAGACAAGCGCCCTCAAGTCGTCGGTTGACGCGCTCGCGAGCGCCGTCAAGGCGCTTCCGTCGAGTCCGTCAGCCGGGCAGATCGCAACGATCGCCACCGACGCAGCCAGCGTGGTGAACTCGGTCAAGAGCTTCACGGACGCCACGAGCTCGAAGTGCAGCTGACCCAGCCGAAATCTCCGCGGCAATGGGCCGCTGAGGGAGCTCCAACGCGCCGACGGGACGTTTGCGTTCAAGCTGCTGAGGGCGAAGGACAAGGATCTTCCCTGGTGATCTGCCTCGCCGTCTGCAGAAGTCTCAAGCCATCGCCGGAGCGCACTCTGGTTGGTGATCGGCCAAGAGGTGTAGGCGTGTGGCCGCTCCGGTCGTGCGACGGCGGCGGGTTCCTTCCGGAAAAGCCCGCAAGGTTTTACGGTCATCTGCGGTGGTCGCGCGACCGAAGTGTGTCGAGACTCCAAGCATGAGCCTCCTGAACGGCACCCTGGAGAAACCGCTGGTATCTGCCGGCACGTGGCACGTGGATCCCGCGCGCTCGATCGTCGGGTTCGATGTGCGTCACCTCAAGGTCACGAAGGTCCACGGCCGCTTTCGCACGATCGCCGGCGTCATCCGCTGCGACAGCGAGGGCGTAGCCTCGATCGACGGCTCGGTCGAGGTGGCGAGCATCGACACCGGCGACCCCAGACGCGATGCCCGGCTCCGCGCCGAGGACTTCTTCGACATCGAGCGGCACCCGACGATCGCGTTGACGGCGGTTTTCCGGCCCGTGGGACCGGACGACACCCCCACTGTGCAAGGGACCATGACGGTGCGCGGCGTCGCGCGCCCGCTCGAGCTACAGGTCAACGCACCGGCATCACCTGTCGACGGGAATGGCGATCTCCGGATTCGCGCGACCGGCGTCGTAAGCCGCCGGAAGTTCGGGCTCGAGTGGGACTCGGCATTTGCCCTCGGCGGGCTCGTGGTCGACGATCGGGTCGCCTTGCGGCTCGACGTCGTCATTGCGCGTCGGGGCGCAACGGCCTAAGCAAGCCTCCCAGGTCGCTCCCGCCCAACCCAGTCGGCGGCGGCAAACACAGGGCCCTAGCACGAGCGAAGCGCTCGTTCGACGTGGCGGCTGCGCAGTGGGCTGCGACGATCCTAGATTCTCCGGCCCGCGTTGTCGTCGCTAGCACCGGAGTTTGCCGTCGCTTGACCGTGAGAGCGTCGGTGGTCAGGATCTTCGCGAATGAATCTTCAGGGGAAGGATGTTGTGATAACTGGCGCTTCGAGCGGGATTGGCGCTTCGATCACCCGGGAGATGGCAGCCCGGGGGGCGCGGGTGACGCTCGTCTCACGGCGCAGCGAGGCGTTGGAGAAAGTTGCGTCCGAGATTGGTGCCGGCCCGCGGGTGGAGCCGTGCGATCTCTCTCGGCTCGAGGATGTGGAGGCGTTCGTGGGGCGCCTGCTCGCAAACGGAGGGCCTCCCGACGTGCTGGTGAACAACGCCGGAGCCGGGCGTTGGCTCGCGGTGGACGAAACGCCGCCCGGCGAGGCGGCGCAGATGATGGCTGTGCCTTACCTCGCCGCCTTCGAACTCACCCGTCTGTTGCTTCCGGCGATGATCGAGCGCGGCAACGGGCGTGTAGTGTGCATGACCTCGCTTGCCGCCTGGATGCACATCCCCGGCGCTGCCGGTTACAGCGTCGCTCGCTGGGCGATGCGCGCCTTCGCCAGCCAGTTGCGCGAGGACCTGCGTGGGACCGGGGTCGGGGTCACGCTGATCGCGCCGTCCGAGGTGGATTCGCCCTACTGGCAGCACAACCCGGGTGCGCGAGGACGCGTCCCACGAGCCTCGGTGCTCTTAGGTGGCGCAATCGCGCCCGAGGTCGTGGCCCGCGCAACAGCTGACGCGGTGGAGCGTGATCGCGACCAAATGATCGTGCCGCGCCGGGCCGAAGTCATCATCAGGCTAACGCCCAAGCCCGTGCTCGACCTGCTGGTCCGCCGCACGGGCTGGCGGCGTGCCAGATAGATCTGTGCCGAGCATCGACAGGAAGGCCTGGAGCGGCTCTGGGTCGGGCTCCACCTTGATGTCCCTGCCCGTTATCGCGTCGGGCAGCGTAATAGCGCCTCCGAGCACGCCGCCGAGCGCGTCGCACGTCAGTGTCACGGTCACGTCCGGCATGGGAGTCGAGGTGAGCGAGTGGAGCTTCAGTACCTGAGGAGTGCGACGATGCCCCCCGCGTCGCGCAGGGCCTGCGAAGCGGTGCTCGCGAGTGCCGTGACCTGCGCCCCGGCAGCAATGGCAGCCTCGACCGCCCGCTCTCCGATCATGTCGGCGGGGCCACCGATCGTCGGGGGAATCGTGGCCGAGACGGCGGCGAAGTCGTTTTCCGGGTCGAGCACCAGGTGAGAGACCCTCCCCTCGGCGAGCGCGCTCAATGTGTCCTGCACCCCGAGCGTCGCCCGACCGTGGGCCTGGGCCCGCTCGCGGGCGAGTTCGACGAGAGCGGTCGTCCGCCGGAGCCACGCGTCGGCGATCAGAGGCTCAAGGGCATCCGCGATCGCGGACGGCTCCTCGGCGACAAGGTCAAGGTCGCTCTCGGCGATCACCCGCTCGCTGAGCTCTATCGGCAGCGCCTCGCGGAAACGGGACGCCACCTGCGTCTCACAGACGAGAACGATGCGTTCCCAGCCAAGGCCGTGCAGCCGCTTCGCCGTCTGGGTCACTGCGGTTTCGAACAGGTGCTGGCGCTGTGCGTCGACCCGCGCGTCGTAGCGCTCCTTTTGGGAAACGATCTGCCTGCCCCGAGCTGGGCCTCCGCCCGCCAAGCCACCGAAACGCCGCCAGTCGCCAAGGGTCAGCTCGAAGGTCGAGTTGTCCGGTTCGGTTGCCTCGGCCTGCTCGATCTGCAGCAGCCGTACGAGATCGCCACTCGCGAGGATCACGCCGGTCAGCGCGCCGCGGTCGGCGATGTCAACCAGCGGAGAGACAAAGGGTCTGTTGTCGCCGACGACCGCGTCGCGGTGCAGCGGAAGTTGGAGACTGAGACGCTGGGACGGCCCGCCGTCGACACCGAGGAACAGAACGACACTCCGGGCTCGCTCGGCGGGGTCCATATCAACGAGCTCTTCTTCGATGCGCGCGCGCAGCGTGCGGAACGCGAGTCGATCGTCGCGGTCATTGCCCGCTTCCAGCCGCTCCGCCAGGCTGCTGAGCCCGTCGCGCAGCGCGATGTGCCACGCAGGGTTGCTGCTGGTGTTCGCCGGGTCCCGTGGGTCCGTTCTCGCATAGACGCTGATGACGAGTCGGCCCGGCTGTGCGGTGGCCAGACTCTGCAGGGTATCGCGCGTGAGCATGCCGGGAGTGTATGCCGTGGCCGCCCCCGCTCTCCTCGGCTGCGCGCCAGTAGCGCCAGTCGTGTGTCGCCCCGGAGAAGCTCGCTGGGTCCATGAACGGTGAGACGGCCGGCGACAAGCTCGTTCTCGCCACCGACCAGGTTGGGGCTAGGCTCGGCTTCAATCTGTTCGGAGAGCTATCGCGGGGCAATCGAGCGTTGTCCCGAGTCGTGGGCAGCCGGTTGCTGCCCGAGCTCGTGACGGCGGATGAGGTATCGCCGCAGCTCGTCCGCGCCCCAGACGATGAACGGGAACGGGAGCGCGAACAGCAGCTCGACGGGGCTGAGCGGCGCCGTCGCGAGCAGTGACTGGAACAGGGGCACGTAGATCAGCACAGCAGCGAGCATGAGCTCGAATGCGATTCCCCAGAGCAGCAGACGGTTGCTGAACACCCCGACCGAGCGCAGCGATGCGCGGTCGGTGCGGGCTGCGAACGCGGTACCGATCTGTCCGGCGATCATGCCGAAGAAGGTCATCGTTGTCGCTGTCACGTACGCGTGATGCAAGGGGCGCCCGCGTCCGACGGGGTCGCCAGGGTGCCAGCCGGCGCGTAGCAGCACGAAGAAGAAGCCGGCCATTGCCAGAATCGCGCAGATCAGGCCGAGGAACAGCCACGCGCGCAGGAGCATTGGGGGACGGATCACCCCTTCCGAGCGCGGACGCGGCGGCCGTTGCATGAGCCCCGGCTCGGCCGGCTCGCGCCCGAGCGCCAGCGCGGGCAGGGTCTCGGTGCCGACATCGAACGCGAGTAGCTGTAGCACCGTCAGCGGCAGCGGGATCTTGCCCCCACTGAGAGCGAAGACCATGAACGGCGTGACCTCCGGGGTGGCGTGGGCGAAGATGTAGAGGATGAACTTGCGGATGTTGTCGTACACCCGCCGCCCCGCCTCGACCGCGGCGACGATCGTCGCGAAGTTGTCGTCGGTCAGCACCATCGTCGACGCTTCCCGGGCGACGTCGGTGCCCGACCGCCCCATCGCGATCCCGATGTCGGCACGTCGGAGCGCGGGCGCGTCGTTTACGCCGTCTCCAGTCATCGCGACGATCTGACCCTCCGCGCGCAGCGCCTCGGCGATCCGGAGCTTCGCCTCCGGCGAGGTACGAGCGAACACCAGTTCCTTGCCCTCGCGTAGCAGCCGCTCGAGCTCGGCGTCGCTGATGCGCTCGAGCTGTTCGCCTGTCAGGACCGGAGCAGACTCGCCCCCGATCCCGACTTCGCGCGCGATCGCCGCTGCCGTCACCGGATGATCGCCCGTGATCACGATCACGCGGATGCCCGCATCGTGACAGCGCGCGACAGCATCGGCGACCTCCGGCCGCGGCGGATCGAGCATCGCCACGAGGCCCAGAAAGCACAGATCCCGCTCCGCCTGCTCGCGCCGATCGGGCGGATCGACGCCTTCGTCGAGGAGCCTGTCGGCGAGGCCGAGGATTCGCAGTCCGGCCGCGGCGTACGTCTGGATCGCGTCCGTCACGGCTCGCAGCTGATCGGGTCCGAGATGCCGTTCGGAATCGTCGTGCCAGAGGATCCGCGTGCAGCCAGGGAGCAGCTGCTCGGGTGCGCCCTTGGCGTGAACCCACAAACGGCCGTCGCGCTCATCCACGGTGCTCATCCGCTTCAGCACTGGATCGAAGTGGAAGTGCCGGCGACGCAGTCTCTCGCGGTGCTCGGCGGAGAGCCGAGCACCGAGCGACCGAGCGGACTCGAGCAGCGCGATCTCGGTGGGGTCACCGCTCGGACCGGTCGGGGTGTCGAGCTCCGCGTTGTTGCACCCTGCCATCACGGCAGCCAGCCGCGCGGTGACTGCTGCGGGCGTTTCGTTCAGCGCCCCGACAGCGACCGGGCCCTGCGCGGTCCAGATGCCTTTGACCTCCATCCGGTTTTCGGTCAGCGTGCCGGTCTTATCGGTGCAGATCACGTTCGTCGAGCCGAGCGTCTCGACGGCGCTGAGTCGCTTTACGACAGCACCGCGGCCGACCAGTTCGCGCACCCCGACCGCGAGGGCCAAGGTGATCACGGGCAGCAGCCCTTCGGGAACATTGCCGACCAGCAGCCCGACGGCGAACACGACCCCAGCCGACAGAGACAGTCCGGCGACAACGGTCGCGATCGGGATGAACGCCAGCCCGGTCAGCACTGCGATCAGCGCGATCAGCCAGGCGACGCGGCGGACCTGCCCTTCGAGCGGGCTCTCCTCGCTGGTTACCCGCTCGGTGAGCGCAGCGATCCGGCCGATCTCGGTATGCATCCCGGTCGCGAACACGAGCGCGCGCGCCTCCCCCTCGGTGCAGGTCGTGCCGCTGAACACGATGTCACGCGCGAGCAGCAGCGGCACGTGTGGGTCCAAGAGATCCGCGGCACGGAACACCGGCATCGATTCGCCGGTCAGCATCGACGTGTCGACTTCGATACCGCCGCTCAGCAGCCGCGCGTCGGCGGAGATGCGCTCGCCCTCCTCGATCATCAACACATCGCCGGGCACGAGCGCCCGCGCCTCGATCACCTGGTGCTGACCGTCGCGCACCACCTTGGCTTGAGCCGGGAGGAACTGTGCGAGCGCCTCGACCGCCCGCTCGGCCTGCATCTCTTGGATGAACGCAAACGCCGCGTTGATCAGGATCACGACGACGATCGCCACCGCCACCGCCACGATCCCCGCGGCCCAAGCAAGCACCGCGGCCGCAACCAACAACAGAGCGAGCGGGTGAGTGAACTGCCGCGCAAGCTCCCGCGGCCAGCGACGGCCTCCCCGGCGCCGCAGCACGTTGGGCCCGAACTGGACCAGACGCCGCTGCGCCTCGCGCGAGGTGAGCCCCTCGGTGCCGCTCCTGAGATGGCGCAGCAGAAGCTTGACCGCTTCGGTCGGATCCGGCGTGGGGGGTGCCGGCGAGGGCTGCTCGGTCATCGGCCCGCGCATATACGTCGCCGCGCCCACGCTTCCGGCTCCGCCTGCCCCGGCAACGCCGACAAACGTGGGCCCGCACCGGCGTCGGCGGCGATCCGCGCAAGCGTGAACCGCTGCCCAGGCGCCAACAACTCGATCTCGACGCTTCCCGCCAACCTCCAGCGCAACGCCGTCAACGCCTCAACTCACACCGCTCGCCGCCCACGATCGGGATCGTCAATCCGCGATGGACAGCGTGAAGCTTCTGCATGGCTCGGAGCGTAGAAGACCAAGCGGCACAAACAGCCCAGCGATCATGTTGGCCGCGGCGTAGTTCTTCGCACCGCTCACGCTCCAGCCACGATTCGCCCGACCTCAGTTCGCGGCACGCTGCACGCGATCCTGACCCAATGCCCGCGAAGAAGAGGCTCAGCACACGGAGAGGCTTCCCAGACCAGCGTGCAGGCAAGTAACATCGGCCTGCGATGGGGGTTCCGTGCACCGGGTCCAGAGACGGCTAGCCACGGCAGGTGTGCTGATCGCCGCGCTGCTGGCCGCGCCGCCGGCGGAGGCCTTCTCCGCGCCCGTCGTGTTTCTCAAGGAAGCAGATGCGAGCAATCAGCCAATGGGCAACTGGATCGCGCTCGCTGGCGCGAGCATGCATTCGGTGAATCGCTACGAGGTCGGCGTCCGCGTTCAGGACACCGGGCAGCCCGGCAACCAGCAGCGGTTTCTCGTGCAGGTGAACTCGGTCCCCGGTGGCGCTCCTCCCAACCAACCGGACGTGTACTCGATCTGCCCGATCGTGACGGGCGCGGCAGGTCAGATCGTCGACCTTCAAGAGGACGTGCGCTACCAGGGCGACGGCCCGTACTCGATCACGGTCACCGTGGCTCCTCCGACCGGCGACTCCTCTCACGGGTGCACGGCCGGGCCGAGTACGACGGGTTCTTTCACCGCTTCGGCTCCCACCACGCTTCGGTTCCTCGGGCATATGGTGACCTCAAATCCGATCCGCGCCCCGTTCGGCGGGCTCGAGGTCTTCCCCGCGGTCGGCTCCGGGGGTAGCGAGATACGCTGCGCACGCGATCCCCGCCCAGCCGCGCACGGGACGCTGACCGGGAGCCTCGTGGTCAACCAGGCCGGTGACGGCTACGTGGAACCGCATTGGACGATCTCGGCCGGGGCCCTGTTCGAGCAACCCGGCAGCTATGCGTGCGTTGGTCGCAGCGTCGGCGGTGGGGACGTGCCCGGCCCGTGGAGCGCGCCTACGGCAACCGCCGACGTCCAGACGGGCTTTTACCCGAAGCCCCGAAGCTGGCGTCTATCGAATACCCATGGCCCGGTGTTCAAGCTGACGGGCCGCATCAGCTCGCCGCTCAGCGTTGGAGGTCGTCTGAGCGTGGTGATTCGGCGCACCGACAAGCACGCGCGGGTGGTGCGGCTCGAGACGCTCGTCCGGGTCGGCGGCGTCGTATCGCTGAGGTTCCGGCTGCCGCCTGCCAGCTATGCCGGATTCCCGCCGAGCTTCGTCATGAGCTTCTCGTTCGGAGGCTCGCGCTTCGTCGCCGCTCGCCCGCGTTTTGGCGCGTTCTGGTTCCGCCTGGTTCCGGTGCGCGGTGGAAACCAGCTGCAGTTCGGGGGGGCCTGTAGGCCGCTGCGATGCTGACGCGAATCGATCGACGGAGACTGCTGCCCGGGCACGCCTAACAGCCATCGATCCCCCGGACCTCCGTTATCCCCGGTCAACGCCTCCGTCGGCGTCCTGGTGTTGCGGGTCTGGTCCTGGCGAGTGGATTCTGTCGGCTGGTTTCGACGATGTGGACAAGTACGGATAGCTTTGCTTCGCCATTGAGGCTATGTTCGCTGCGTGCCCGGATCGCTTTCGGCGGATCGGGTGGGTGCGCAGCATGAGGCTGTGAGCGACCTGGGTGACCGGGGGTCATTCTCGCCGCTGTGATGAAGCGGATTGTGAGGGCGAGCGATGTTCGGGACCGAGGGTTCTTCTGCGTGGCGGTTCCGCCTGCCGTTGGTGGGGGCGGAGATGGTGGGTGGACGGAGCCGGTGGGGTGCCATCGCGACCAAGCGTCGGTTAGTCGGAGCACTGGCGGCGGTGATCGCAGCGACTGGGATGGTGTGGGCCTCGGCGGCGCCTGCGTGGTCGCATCACAAGGGGTCGATGGTTGATCTGGGAACGCTCGGCGGGACGAACAGCAGTGGGGTTGCGATCAACGCGTGGGGCCAGGTCGCGGGCACCGCCGACACGCTGGGCCCATTCGGGCAATGCCCGACCGCGTTCCGGTGGACCTCCTCCGGCGGAATGCAGTTGGTGCGCGGATGCTCCACCGACGTGCCCGAGGACAGCTTCGCGACCGGAATCAACGGACAGGGCGCGGTGATCGGGGTCTTCCAGATTGAGGAGGAATCGCAAGGGTTCGTGTGGACCCCGGCCGGGGGGGCGCAGGATCTGGGGACGCTCGCCGCGGGGTTATTGGGAACTCAGCCGTTGGCGATCAACGCGCGCGGCCAGATCGCGGGCTACTTGTACACCTACAGCTTGAATCACGCGTTCTTGTGGACGCGATCGGGCGGCCTGCAGGATCTCGGCACGCTAGGCGGAGATATCGCGCGCGGGGTGGCGATCAACGATCGCGGCGAGGTCACCGGCTTCTCCTGTCCCGCCGCCCGCGTTCTCGGTAGGTGCAACATGCACGCGTTCCTGTGGACCAAGTCCGGCGGCATGCAGGATCTGGGCACGCTCGGCGGGGCCAACAGCCAGGCGACGGCGATCAACGCGCAGGGCGAGGTCATTGGGTATTCCGATACGGCCGGTGGCGCCACGCACGCGTTTCTGAGGAGACCGCACGGTGGCATGCAGGACCTCGGCACGCTCGGCGGGCCCAACAGCACCGCGACGGCGATCAACTCCTCGGGTGAAATCACCGGAGCTGCCGACACCACCAGCGGCGCCACCCACGCGTTCCTCTGGCGGCCGCATCGTCGCATGCAGGATCTCGGCACGCTCGGCGGCACGAACAGCAACGGGACAGCGATCAACGAGCGGGGTCAGATCACGGGCTCTGCCGACACGACCAGCGGCGCCACGCATGCGTTCCTCTGGCCCGCGTACAGAGGCATGATCGACCTGGGCACGCTCGGCGGAACGAACAGCAACGCGACCGCGATCAACGCGCGCGGGCAGATCACGGGGTCTGCCGACACGACGGGCGACGCAAGTCACCATGCGTTCGTGTGGAACCCATAGACCCGGGGTCCCGACGCGAGGGCTCCACTCGTGGGCTCGCGGAGCGGAGATGGTGGCGATCAGCAGTTTCCTCGCGGAGGGAGGGCGGTCATGATGCGTAGACGACACTCGTGGGGTGGCATGGCGACCAGGCGTCTGTCAGCCGGGGTTCTGGGCGCGGCGATAACAGCGGCAGTGGTCTTCGGGGCTTTGGCCCCGCCTGCTGCGGCTCATCACAAAGCGTCGATGATTGATCTGGGCACGCTGCCCGGGGGAACAGCCAGCAGTGGGATCGTGATCAACGACTCGGGCCAGGTCGCTGGTAACTCCTCGGTGCTTGTGTTTATCCCCGGGCCGGTGGTCTGCACTGAGGGGGGAGGTGCCGCGTTTCGGTGGACCTCGCTCGGCGGTATGCGGCAGATAGGCGATTGCGGCGCGAACGACGTGTTCAGCACGGCCAGCGCGATCAACGACCACGGCGCGGTCACCGGGACGAGCCATGTCGAGGCGGACCGTGGCGCTTTCGTGTGGACCCCGGCCGGTGGCGACCATTTCTTGGGAACGCTCGGCGGGCGGTTCTCAGACGGCAACGCCATCAACGCGCGGGGTCAGGTCACCGGCGACGCCTCGGTCAAACCTAGCGTCCCGTCCTTCCCGTACGGCGCACTCCATGCGTTCCTGTGGAGCGCGTCGAGCGGGATGCGCGATCTCGGGACACTGCCTGGCGGAACGGAAAGCTTCGGCACCGCGATCAATGACCGCGCTGGGGTCACCGGGCACTCCACGACCGCTGACGGCGCAACCCACGCGTTCCTGTGGACGCCGTCCCGCGGCATGCAGGATCTCGGCACCCTGGGCGGGACGAACAGCTTCGGGGTGGCGATCAACGCGCGCGGTGAGGTGATTGGGTATTCCGATATGGCCAGTGGCGCCACGCACGCGTTTCTGTGGAGACCGCACCGTGGCATGCAGGATCTCGGCACGCTCGGCGGGATCAACAGCACGGCGACCGCGATCAACGGCCGGGGTCAGATCACGGGATCCGCCGACACCAAGCGCGGCGCCACGCACGCGTTCCTGTGGACCGCACACCGAGGCATGCGGGACCTGGGCACGCTCGGGGGAACCAACAGCAAAGCGACCGCGATCAACGCGTGGGGTCAGGTCACGGGCTCTGCCGACACGACCAGCGGCGCCACGCATGCGTTCCTGTGGCCCGCGTTCCGCGGCATGCAGGATCTGGGCACGCTCGGCGGAACCAACAGCGGCGGAGCGGCGATCAACGCGCGCGGGCAGATCACCGGAGATGCCGACACGACGAGCGGCGCCAGCCACGCGTTCCTGTGGAACCCGTAGATCTGGGGGCCAGGGAAGCCGCTCCAGTCGTGGCCCGCTCACGGCACGGGGTAGATCGTCTTCGGTCCTTCCCGCGCCTGCCCCGGGCGGCGGCGAGTGCTGCGCTCCCGGGGTAGATTCCTCGATCAGCTTCAGCTCGCGCATCGCGATCCCGGTCCGGCGAGAGAACGCCGCCTTCGAGATCCCGAGGGCGTCGCGCAACTCGCGAACGCGGTTCGGTACGGATGGGGGTCCTACGGTCCTTGGGCGCACGGGGGCACACCTCCATTTCAGAAGGAGCGCCCCGGTCATGTGTGCGGCCCGGGACTTGAGACCCACCGCCCGCTTCAGCTACCAAACTTGGCGAGAGGGCGGGGCCTCTGTGAGCGGACTTATACCCGCCGCCTGTGGCGGTCCGTAGCGGGTCGCTTGCTACGCCACGTGGAAGGCGTCGATCTTGTACCCGTCTGTACCCCGCAGCCCGGTCTTCGCGACCCAGCTACGCGAAAACCCCCCTGATTAGCGGGGATTTCCTTAGTGGGCCGTGGAGGACTCGAACCTCCAACCTTGGGATTAAGAGTCACGTCTCATTCGTGACGGCCCGTTATGGCGAATGCTACGGAGTTACGTGTTTGCAGGGATTCTGAGTACCCCAGCGGCGCCGCCGTGACGCTTCGTGCCGTCTTGTTGTATCCCGTACGGTTGCAGGCGGGTTGCAGCTGCCGTGCCGGATGACGCCATGAGCCCTTGGCGTAGGGCGCCGCGGTGGGTTCCGCCGTCAAGCCTCTGAACAAGCGCCAAGCCGTGCGAATGTCGTCGCGCCGCACCCGCGTCGAGCGACTACGCGAACGCCCCGAGGTCGAGACCGATCCGCGAGTGCGCCCGTCGATCGAGGCGTGCTGGCTGCGGCGGATGCGGAGCGGCCCTCATCCGCCACCCTGACCTGCGCGACAACGCTTGGATGGTCGGCACCACATGACTCCCGACGCCGCTACGTCAGCGTGCGGCTCGTACAGTGCTTCGCGCTTGTAGCGTGGACGCGATGGCCGACGCCCGAGCCAGGAATGGGAGAGCTATGAGCACCTAACCCAACAGCTCGCGCGCGCAGCGTGAGGAACACCGCCTGCAGCCCGCGGGCCGACACCGCCTCGGCCGCGGCGATCGAACGGAGCTCCGAGCGCAACCGCTCCGATCAACCGGCGAGCGCTCGCCCGCCTGCACGAGCTCGAGCAACGCTCGAGCCTTGCCGGCCGGCCGGCCGCGGCCTCGGTGCCCGGGCGTGCGCTCTCAGGCCCATCTTGAGGCGCCTGGCCCAAGCCCAAAGATGTACGCACGGTGTCAGGCGCTGGTAATCAAGGCCGCGCGCGCGTTCGGCGGACCCTCCCCCTAGGCGGGGGGGCATGCCGTCTCACGGCGATCCGGGAGCTTTCGGGCCGAGCGGATCGAGCGTGCGATGGCTGCGGCGTCGGCGTCGCCCCCCGAAGCTCCGCGCAGCGAGCGAGGAAACGTCCGTTGTTCGTCCGCGCCGGTCCCGACAATCGCCGCCATGATTGATTCTCTCAACCAGCCCTTCGCCGAGGAAGACGAGATCGTCGGCGTCACCCTCGTCCGCGAGGATCTCCGGCTGCTCCTCGTCACGGCCGACATCGCCCAGATGCAGTCGGCGGCGCGGGGACAGACGACGGACCCCCGGCTCCAACTCGCGATCGACCGCGTCGCGGCGACTGCGACCTCGGCGGATTGGCAGCCGAAGAAGAAGCTCGACTAGTAGGTCAGTCGGCGTCCCGCTCGTCCGCGCGCCGAGTCTGCCTCAGCTCGTAGCCCTCGTCGCACGGTCATAGGGCTCTGGACCGGAGGACGTCGGCCTCGACCGGGCCGCCGTCGTGCGCGCGTGGCAGTCTCAGATCCGCGGCTACCTGCGGCCTCGGTAAGCCGCTCTCCCCGGCCAGGGCGGAAAGTCCCGCCAGCGGTGACTGTTCAGGTTGCCCTGGCGCAGGGTTTTAGGGGATCGCGGCGACCGGGAGTTGCCAGGGGTCGCGTCCCGCGAGGGCGGTGAGCACGCTGGCGATGGGCTGGTGGTGCTTGTTGGCGGTGCTGAGGTAGGCGCGGATGGCGAGGAAGTGCTCGGCGCCGGTGATCGTGCGCCAGCATCCTGAGATCTTCTGTTGGAGCTTGATCATCCGGATGTCTCGTTCGGCTTGGTTGTTGTCGAACGGGACCCGGAAGTCGTGGGCGAAGCGCAGCACGGCGTCGCGGTCGCGGTCCAGGCGGACGAGCAGGTTCCGGGCGGCGGTCTGGCGGATCACCCCGCGTTTGCCGGTCGGGATCGTCCCGGCCGGGTTGGTGTGTTGCCCGAGGGTGATGATCTGCCCGTAGGCGTTCTGGATGCGTGTCAGCTGCTCGGGCTGGAGCCGGTCCCGCCCGGCGTGGCGGGCGTGCCGGACGATGGTCTGCAGCTTGCGGAGGAACCGGTCCATGCGGACCGCCCATTCCTGCTGGGGATCACCGGCGGCTTGTTCGATCACGCCGAGCAGTTCGCGGAGGTGATGCACGTTGCAGAGGGCGTGCGTGAGCTGGGTGTAGTCGCGGTAGGGCTTGAAGCCGTCGTGGACCGCGACCCCGGTAAAGCTCGGCAGCACGCCGGCGTGGTTGAGCCCGTCGTAGCCGCGCTTGTCGTGCAACGAGAAGAACGTCGCCCGCTCGGTGCTGGCCGAGAACAACCACCGCAGCCTGCTCTGGGCACGGGCGCCGGTCTCATCGAAGTGCGCGACCGGCGCGTCGGTGATCTGGGCGTGGACCTCGTCCAAGAACGGCCCGAGATCCTCAGCGCCTCGGGCAATGAACCCCGCAAGCGTCCCGGTCGAGACCGGCGCGCCGATCCAGTCTGAGAGCAGCCGCGCCGCCCGCGCATAGGGAAGGTGCTGATAGGCGACCAGATACAACCCCAGCGCCCGGACCCTGGGCCCGTACTGCGTCGGCGCACCGACCTCCTGCGGGAACACGGCCGTGGTCTCACGTCCACATCCGCAGCGCCGTCGGTGCGCCCGGTGCTCGGTGACCTGCAACCGAATCTCTGGCAGATCGAACACCTGCCGAACCAGATGCCCGACATCCTCAGCCCCGGACAGATCCCCCTGGCAGTCCGCGCACGCCCGCGGGACGTGCTCCACGACATGATGCGGCGCCGCGATCTGCTCCAGATGCCCGCCCGGATGCCCGGGCTGGCCGCCCGGCTTGCGCCCCGACGGACGCCGCAGACTCCGCGGCGGCGGCTTCGAGAGCCCATCCGAGGACGGCGGCCGCGAGGAGTTCCGCGAGTTCTGCGCCAACCGCCGCTTGAGCTCGGCCACCTCCACCCTCAACTCAGCAACCTGCCCCTCCAGCCGCTGGATCGTCGCGGCCTGCTCAACCACCAACCCGGCAAGCTGCTCATACGAAGGCCGAGCCAAAGGCACATAACAACCTTCGCGACCGACCCATCTCCCCCCTGCCCAGAACGATCGCGCTCAACCTCAAAAACCCTGCACGCCGACCACCTGAACAGTCACGCCAGCGCGGAGAAGTACGCAGCGACCTTGCGGCACAAAGCGGCTGTCAATGGCATGCGGTCTGCTGCACGCTTCCCCCGTGGAGAGGGAGTCGTGGATCACCGATGATCCGCTCCGCTGCCAAGTCTGCGGCGTGCGGATCGGCGTGTATGAGCCGCTGACCGTGCGCGTGGACGGGCTGGTGCGCACCACGGCGATGGCCGCCGATCCGAGTTTGTCGGCCCTGATCGGGGAGCACTACCACCGCGCGTGCTACCGCTCGCAGTTCTACGACTACGCGTTCAACGGGCCGTAGGCACGGACGAGCCTCGACGCGTCGAGCATCCGGCAGGTGCGGCGACACACGGCGCAGATCGGACGCGCCTGGCCGCGAACAAAGTACGGAGCCGATCCCGCAGTCTTCCGCGATGAACTCGCCGCGTGAGACTCATTAACGTCAAGCGGCGATGTCTCCGACGGGCGATCCAAGCGAGCGACACCGGAGGGACCAAGAGTCGCGCAAGCGGAATGAGCGCCAGCGGGGTCGGCGTGAGCAGTTCATCGAGCGGATCGCCCGACTGCATCGGAGCCGCGTGCGGCCCTCGCCTCAGAGACCAAGCGAGGGGGCTGTTGAGTCGATCGAAGGTCCCGCGCCGGGCGAGGACTCAAGCGTGCCGCCCGATCCGCCGCCGCGCGTCTGATCGACGGCGTCCGCAGGACACGCTGGCGCTTACGTACCATCGCCCTGGGCTACCGAACGGATGTTTGTTGATTCGCGCACGTTCCCCGCAATTGCTTCAGGGACCGCCCCAGTCAGGCCGATAAACCGAGCCAGCCCCCGCTGGGGCGAATCGCGTGGGGCCGGACGTAGCCGCCTGACGGCTACATGAGCCGCGGCCGCGGGGAAACGCATGAGACATGTCCCCGTGGCCGCGCGTTTGGCCCACCCCGCGAGCTGGCTGCTTCCCGCTCACCGGCAATCGGTACGGCTGGCGCTCCCCGTGACCTCGATGAGGGGAAACCAGTGGGAACTACCGATGCGCGCAGGCTTGCCAGGTCGCGACCATGGAGCGCAGACCAGACGGACGGTCGTCGAGCAGATCCAGGGCTGAGACGCCGAGGATCCACGACACGGCCCTTTCGTGTTGCCCACACACATGGACGGGGGCGGTCTGGCCTCGCGCCCCGTCCCGCGCCGTGGACCCCGGGTTCGGAACGCCCCCATCCTCCCGAGCCCGGGGCCACGCACCCAAAGGTCCCAGACCGGTGAACGCCCGAGACGGTCCGCCGCTGCGTTGGGGAGACCGACCTGGACAGTCTGATTGGATCGGCCCCCGCGTAACTACCTTCGCCGACGGTCTTGACGGGGTGCGCTCAAGTGGGGGGGCTGCGGACCTGTTGGCCTAGATGAGTAGTGCCACGCGGTTATGCGATGTAGCAGGCGAGGTTGCGGCTGGGGCGGCCGAGTTGGTGGTTGAGCGAGACGGCGGCAGCGAGCGCGGCGAAGCGGGCGCAGAGGCGGACGCGGAGGTTGTCGAGGGTTCGGGCGCCGTGGCGTTCGAGCGTGAGGATGTCTTTGCAGGTCTGGAAGATCGACTCGATCCGTTGGCGGATCGGCGCGAGATGCGGGCCGCGGGCGTGCTCGTCCTTGCGCCGTGGTCGCATGATCGTCGCGTCGAGCGCGGCCAGTTCGGTCTCGAAGTCCTTGCCGCGGAAGTTCTTGTCACCGATCAGGATCAGCATCTGTCCGGGTGCTCGCTCGCAGCGGGCGACCATCTGCACGCAGACGAGCTTCTCGTCGACCTTCGGGGAGGTGAGCGCCAATGCTCTGGGGGTGCCATCGGGCGCGAACAGGGCGTGCAACCTGAATCCCCAGAAGTAGCGGCTGTGGCTGGCGCAGTAGCCGTAGTCGGCGGCGTTGGAGAGCGCGTCGGCGAGGCTGGAGCTCCCGCCGCGCTTGACCGTCTCGCGGGAGCGCGCGCACTCCGCCGGTGTGGAATCGACCAGCAGCAGATCATCGACAAACCCGGGGCTCTGGCGCGCGAAGTGCGCGATCAACGCTTCGATCTGAGGCGAGAGCCGCAGCCGGCGTTTGTGGAACGCATCGCGCGCGGGCAGCTGCGGGAACAGGTGCACGAGCCGTCTGGCGGCGACCGCCAAAAACCGGGGATCGGACGGGATCCCCATGATCGCCTGCGCGATACACAGGGTCACGATCTCCGCGTCGGTGATCTTGCGCCGCGCGTTCCCCGCACGTTTGGGCAGGAAATCGTCCGCGATGCAGTAAACAACTGTGAGCAGCAGGTCGAGGTTGGCGTCCATCGAGGCCCTCCCAAGGGTCGGCGCTGGGTATTGAGCACCGCCGACTTCGACCTGCGCTGTTATGTCCCCTTCAAAGCCACGACCCCGCCGCACGCCGTGGCACTACTCATCTAGGTGCCGAGCATGGTCCAGGCGATTCGCGTCCGACCACGGACGCAACGTACGCTGGACGACGTTTTGCTCTGGCACTGGAATTGGCCGTAGGGAGTCGTCGCGCTGTCCGGCCTGCTCCGATTATCGGACGCGTCGGGATAGAGGAAGACGTCGGCTGGTATGAGGGTGTTGTTGACTGCGAGCACGATGGCGCGGGCGGTGTGGCACGACATCGTTCTGCTGCGGATCACGCTTGCACCGTTGGCGTCGTTCACGCTTTGATATTCCTGATGCCTCGGCATGTCGGCGTCGAAGATGGCCACCAAGCTCTGGGGATCTACCGTGTAGGAGTACGTGGGGTCGGTGATCGGCGAGCACTCCATTGCTGCGAGTTTGGTTTCCGACGAGCGCCGTTCCGCCGTTCAGGAATATGTTGAGGAGTCGGAGTCCCGTGCTGTTTGGTGAGTAGCACAAGTCGCCGCTGATCAGATACACGCCCGCGATCGGCGCGGTCAGCCGCGTGTTGTTAGTCAGGTTGTCGTACATGTTGGCGGTGTCGTACAGCTCCTTGTCGAACACGATCGGCGCATCGGATCCTCCGGTGAACGCTGGCTGGCCGGGAACTGGCAGTAAGGCGGACGGCTGGACCTTGCTGATTGAGAACATCACCGGGCGGACCCTTGGGCCCCGGATCTCCCTTTGGTCCCTGCAATCCGCGCGGGCGGGTCTGGCAGCGGGGTCCGGGGTCCGGGCGCTCGTGTATCTCCCGTGTCGCCCTTCGGTCCGCGTGGTCCGCGTGGTCCGCGTGGTCCGCGTGGCCCCGGGTCACCGGGCGCTCCGGGCTGCGCGTGTTCCCAGTCGCTCCTTTGGGGCCGCGTGGTCCGGTGATGTTCCAGGTCAGGGTCTTGTCGCCCTGCGCGCAGCGGCCCTGGTAGAGCCCCCGCCCTTCTTGTGAACGCAGACGGAAATCGTGTTGGAACCGGTTGACAGCCCGTAGGCTGCTCCGGCCAATACGAGCCTGATGGCCAACGCCACCGTGGCGAGTGTGATCCTTCGTACCATCGTGACCGCTCCTTCCGAGCAGGGGGTCGGCTGCCGAAGCGGCAGCGTTCAGCGCGTGGGGGTACTTCCGATGGTCTTTGGGTCGGGCGAGTGGCCGCATCCGGCGAAGGCTCGATTCGGTGTGCGGGGATGACCGCGCCGTTCGAGAACCCGCGTGCTCAGAACTACTGACGGCGTATAGGGATGGGCACGGATGATGAGGTTTAGCGCGATTTGAGAGGCTCGCTGAAGCCGTCAGAGAGAGAGAGCGTGATGAGGCACTGGATGACCAAAGCAGTCACGCTGGTGGTCATGCTGGTGATGTTGGCGATGTGGGCGTCGTCGGCGTCGTCGGCGTCGGCGTCGGCGTCGGCGTCGGCGTCGGCGTCGGCGTCGGCGTCGGCGTCGGCGTCGGCGTCGGCGTCGGCGTCGGCGTCGGCGTCGGCGGCGATCGTATCGGTGCCTGCGGCTGGCGGATCTGACTATCCGGCGGGCGGCTCCTACGCCTACTACCGCGACACGGGGATCTCGATTCCGAGCGGCGCGAGTTTCACGGTCAGCGCGAGCGGGTCGTGGCGGGTGTGTCCGGGGTCGACCTGCGTGAGTGGGCCGGGAGGCATTCCCGATCCTTCTCCGCCGGTTGGTCCGTACGCGGATCCCGGGGCACCCGTCGGGACCTTGATCGCCTCAACGGACGGCGGCAAGACGTGGCAGGCGATCGGTTCTGGCCCGACGGCGGTCAAGGGTCCTGGTGAGCTGTTGCTGGCCGCCAACGACGCGCCACCGTCAAACGGCGCGTGCAGCGTGTATGTCGATCCTCTGTCGGGCCATGGGACGACGAACTGCTATGCAGACAACCCCGGGTCGCTCAACGTGCTGGTGGCGGCGACCGATGGTTCTCAGGTCGTGGGCTGCGGTGAGGTGATCACCAGCAGCATCGTGGTCGCGAACGACCTGAGATGAGGTGGCTTGGCGCAAGATGCACCCCCGCTGCCGAGCGTTGGCGCGGACGGCATCACCGTCGATCTGAACGGTCACAGTTGGGGGGGCGTGTGGGCCAGTTTCGGCACGTCGGGCCATAGCTACGTCACGATCGAGAACGGCTCCTTCGGCCCTAGCAAAGGCACCCCGCTTTGGATGAGCGGCGGGCATTACGACGTCGTGCGGAACGTCAAGGCGGGCAGCCTGGATGGCGATGGCGTCTCTCTGAGCGGCGGATCGAACAACACCGTGGTCGACTCGACTCTGTACGGCGGTATCGCCCAGTTCGGAGTCGATCTCCGAGACGGGGAGAACAATGATGTGATCGATGGGAATTCCGCGGTAGGAGTCATCGGGATCTGGCTCGATCACAGTGCTGGTGGTGGCAATCAGATCACGAACAACACCGCCGCAGGTATCGAGGTCGCAGGCAGCGAGGACACGATCGAGGCGAATACGGTGTCCGGGGCGGTCAACTACGGCGGCTTCCGTGGGCTACAGATCGACGGGAACACGAATCAGGTGATCGGCAATGACGTCATCAGTTGGTCTGGCGTGGACGGTGTCCGGGTCACCGGGATCGGGAATGTGCTCAGCGGCAACACGGCGAACAGCAACGGTGGGGATGGGATCCATGTGTTGGCGGCTGGGAATACGTTGGTTGCGAATGTGGCGAACAACAATGGGGCGTATGGGATTGAGGCGGTCGCGGGGGTGTTTGATGGGGGTCAGAATCGGGCGAGTGGGAACGCGAACTCGCCGCAGTGTGTGCATGTGAAGTGCTCGCCGGTGCCGGTGACGACGGTGCCGTCGGTGCCGACGGGGTTGACGGCGACGCCGGGGAATGGGTCGGTGAGCTTGTCGTGGAAGGCGAACCCGGCCGGTGATGCGGTGAGCCACTACAACGTGTATCGCACCGATCAGTGGTTCGATGGGCCGTGGGCGAGCCCGACGGGAACGTCGTTTCTCAACGCCTCCAATGTCTTGAACGGGACCACGTACTGCTATGACGTCAGCGCGAGCAATGCGGCGGGCGAGAGTGGGAGGAGCGCGCCGGTGTGCGCGACGCCAACTGGTCCGAAGCCGTCGGTGCCGTCGGTGCCGACGGGGGTGACGGCGTCGCCGGGGGATGGGTCGGTGACGGTGTCGTGGGATCCGAACCCGGGTGGGGAGAAGGTGACGCACTACAACGTGTACCGCACCGATCAGACCTACCCAGGACCGTGGGCGATGCCCACGGGGACGTCGTTCACAAACGCGTCGAACGTCGTGAACGGCCATAGGTATTGCTATGTGGTCAGCGCGAGCAACGGTGCTGGGGAGGGCGGGAAGAGCGCGCCGGTGTGCGCGACGCCGACCGGGCCGCAATCACCGGTCCCCGGCGTGCCGACCGGGCTGAGCATCGCGGGCGGGATCCAGGGGGTGACGGTGACCTGGCAGCCGAACCCGGGTTCAGACGAGCTGACCCACTACACGGTGTATCGGACGGGGCCGAGGTCGAGCAGCACCTCGACGTCCGTGATCACGACGGCGTATGTCGATGTGCTGGTGATCGGCGGTGTTCCGTACTGCTATCAGGTGAGCGCGAGCAACCTGGCCGGGGAGAGCACGGCGACCGCGCCGATCTGCGTGACCGCGCCCGAGATCATCGTCCGGCCCAGCGGCCCACCGCCGCCTCCGACGATCACCGGGCAGCCGACGAACGGGACGACGAGCACGACGGCTCGCTTCACGTTCACCGACAGCAAGCTCGGGGTGCAGTTCGACTGCCAGCTTGACAGGGGTCCGTTCACCGCGTGTGCCAGCCCCAAGGTCTACACCGGGCTGCGTATCGGTAAGCACACCTTCCGGCTGATCGCCCTGACCTCCGGGCGGCAGAGCGATCCAGCAACCTATACCTGGACGGTCGCCGCCAAGTACAAGCTGACCGTCGCCAACGCTGGCCAATGGGCACGGTCGGCGGTGATCACCAGGCTGTACGGCGCGCGCAAGAGCACAAAGCTGACCGGCTTCCGGGTGTTCGGCTGCGTCAAGCTGTCCGGTGGTCGACTCCGCTGCCGGGTGTCCTGGCGCAAGGTGCCTTACAGCTACAGCGGAACGATCACGCTCGGGAACCTCAACCCGACGACCGGGAAGTTCCAATCCAGCCTGAGTCTGGTACGGCGGAACACCCACACCGGCATAAAGAAACGAATCACCCTCCGCTATTGACCGTCTACTCCGCAAGCTCGCTCGCGAGGACGCATCGCATCCAGCTCTGGGTGGCATCGACTTCGACACCGAGAAGCTCCGCGTCGATGGCCGAGGCGTTCGTCCTCGGCCGGTTCGGCCCGCGCAGGCCGCTCGGTCGTCGGTGCGTGCCCGCTGGTGGTCATCACCGGTACGACCGAGCCTGATTGGATACTTGCGCGCGTGACGATCCGGCAAGGCGATGTCATTTCGCACATCGAGATGTGCCAGGCGGAGCGGAGGAATCTCCAGCAGGGGATGAATTTCCGTCCTGGCGGGCGACGGTCGGTGATTCTCATGAGCGTGAGGAAGGGTGCGCCGTACGCGGACCGCATCGAGGATGGTGGCCGCGTCCTGATCTACGAGGGCCATGACGAGCCGCGCTCGGACGATGGCCCCGATCCGAAAACGGTCGATCAGCAGGCGTACACCGCAGGTCGGCGCCTCAATCAGAACGGACAGTTCGCGCGAGCTGCGCGGCTTCATCGAGACAAAGGCGTTGATGCTGAGTTTGTGCATGTCTACGAGAAGATCAGGCCGAATATCTGGACCTTCAACGGGGTGTTCCAGCTCGTGGACGGGTGGAAGGAGCCGAGCGGAGGGCGGGAGATCTTCAAGTTCAGGCTCGAGCTTGTGGACGATCCCAACGCGGACCTACGGCATGCGCCGCAGGACCTCGAACACGATCGGGTGATCCCCTCGGAGGTCAAGCTCGCCGTATGGAAGCGCGACCGCGGTCAGTGCGTGCAGTGCGGTAGCAGGGACAACCTGCACTTCGACCACATCGTGCCATTCTCCCGAGGGGGATCGTCTCTCGTGGCGGAGAACATCCAGCTCCTGTGCGCTCGCCACAACCTTGCCAAGAGGGATCGCATCGAGTAGCAATCCACTGCGCTGGAATTAGAGCGGGTTGGCATGCCGCCGTGGTCGGACTAATCACCTCGTGCGATGTCGCCGTGACAGGGTGTCCTCGGCTGGACGCTCCCGGAAGTCAGCGCGCCATCTGCTTGAGCGCGGCAACATCGTAAGCCCGCCGGGATTTGGTCGACCAGCGGCCTGATGCGCAAGCCGAACGCGGGCCGCCTAGCAGGCCGAGGCTAGGAGCGGCAGGCCAGCCCCATGTCCCCCGAGGTTTCGCGGTCGCGGCCCCGGTTCCTTCGGATGGCTCAAGTTGCCCCGGTCTCCGTCGCGTTGCGGGTTCAACGCGGCGGCCATGGCCCGCAGCATCCATCGCTCCTCCTCCTCGACGGGGCGTCCTTCTCATTGGTGCTGCTCGAGGTGCTGCTTGATGTCCTGGCGGCCAAGGCTCGAGCCGAACTATCCCACGAGCCGTATTTCGGTCTCGGGCGATGCTCTCAACTTCCTCGCGGCGTAGTGACCGCCAGGTCGCAATCGCTGCCTCGGCAGGAAGACGATGTCGAATGCGTGCTCTGCGACCCACAGAGCGACCGGCGCCGCCAATTGTCGTTTCGATGACGCTGGCTCGTGTTGGCCGACGAGGACCCGAAACGTTGCCCGGGAGGCATCCGGCCCAAGGACCTGCCGCGCCTCCTGCAACCCTCGCGCAGCGTCCGCGCGCACGGCGCAGTTGTACGGCTCCGCGCTCGGGCCAGAGCAGCGTCGACATTCTTGCGGCGCCACAGTCACCACTGTTAGCTCACCCTTCGCTCGCCCGACCAACTTGGCTGCTTCGCGGACCGCCTTCACCCCGCTACGAGTCGATTCGAAGAGCACAAGAACGCACGGGGTGGTGTCGACGGTCATCTCCCGACCGTCGATTGAGCCGCTGCGCGGTCTCGATTCGATGCTCACGTCTACATTCGTAGCATCAGGAGACCATATGCATTGGACCCCGAGAGGCCAGTCGACGAGCCACAGCCGGTTTGGAAGCTGGCCGCGAGTGCGTCCGCCGAGCCGGGGCCGAGGCTGTCCCGGTCGTGGATTCGAGTCCGCAAATCCTCCTCGACCCCAACAAGGCAGAGGCCGCCAACGCTGACCCGCGACTGCCCACGCGAGCGCGAGGGTGTGCGGGTCGAGGCCGCGATGACCACCGCGTGGACACCCTCTTGCCGTCCGATCGGTACGCGAGTATTTGTTCGTGCCCGAGTACGGCTTCACCCTGACCGAGCACGATCCCGAGCGGCCGTGGATCGTCGTCGGCCAGGAGCAGCGCGTCGTCTGGCTAGACGACCGGGCGCGTTTCTTCGAGTGGGCTGCGGAGCAGTGGCCCGCGCCGCGGTGGACGGCCGAGCTTGCCCCATGGCAAGACGGTCCGGAGTGGCCCCGGAGCGCGAGGCCAAGCACGGCGCTCATCGTCCTGATGATCGTCATCTCGGTGCTTCTTATCGCGGTGACCACTAGCGGCAACTCGACAGTGAGGCAATGAGCAGCTCTCGATAAGCGAGTCGGCTAGACCGTCGCGGACGGCTCCGACCCTCTGGTATCCCCGACTCGCGCCTCGGAGGGCCTCTTCAATGAGCCCCGCCCCGATCAGTGGTGCTCGCGACGCGCGCGTTGCAGTTCAGTATTCAGTTCTTGGCAGATCTTTTCGACCGCACGCTTGCCGCCGAAGCGGTACTCAGTCGCGGTCAAGTAGACCGTGCGGTTGGCGAGGCTCATGGACACGACCGACCCGCCGTAGCCTCCGGGAACCTTACCGACAGCAAAGCCGTTGATATCCGACCACCGATACAAACGCCTGCGCCCGATGAGCGGGATGTTCCTGATGCCGTCCGAGGACACCCGCACACCGGACCGTTCGCTGCCGAGCACAAGCACGACCGCCGCCAGGGCCAGGACGATGAGGGCCACGGGCGAGTGTTGACGGTCCGCGATGACGGTCACAGCCCCCACCACGACCAACGCGACTGACACGAGACGAATCGGCCAGGGGTTTCTCCGATAGACCCGCGCGCGCGTCGTCCGGGACTCGGGCGCCTCGCTCTGGGACGACATCGCGGGCAGTCCTCGTCCTCGTGGCAGTCTCACACAGACGCAGCGCGCCCGGTCACGAGAGATTCAGCCTACCTCACGCCGTAAAGCCAGCGATTGCGATTGCCCGGATTCTCCTCCTCCGAATGTTCTGCGGCGCGCTCCGGCGCTTCCGGGAGTGAGCAAGAGCAGTAGCGCGGAGCACCAACCGCAGGGCTGCTGGAGGTCTAGAAGGAGAAGGCAAGTCCGGTTCTGGCTCGCGCCTACTTAGGCGGCGCTTGGGCTAGGCATGGGCCGCCTCGGCGAGCTGATCGGCCATCCCCGCGGTTCTTCAACCGGACAGCCGTGCCGTTCGCGTTTCGTTCTCTGGGTTCTCAGACTGGCACTGAGATTGTCCGTGAGATCGCTGCCGCCATCCCGAACGGCACGATTGGATGGCGCAAGGTGATTTGGCGGCACCGCGATCCGGAAGTGACCCCTATGCGTTGACGATGCCGCCGCCCCTGGTATCGGACGACGGGGCGCCTTCCTTGACTCCGACCCCGCACCGTCCGGGGCTTCAGAGCGGCTGGCGGGACACGCCCCCTCGCCCGCCGACGGCGCAAACACGAATCGAGGGCAATCGCAGCCTGGTCGTGAACCAGGCGAGCCGCCCGGACTGTCGCCCTTTTGGCTGTGCGCCTGGCGGGACGCTCAAGCTCAGACCCGGATCACTCGATAGGTCTTCCTGCCGTGGCGTTCAGAGTCGACGTGTACACCGGTCGCGAGCGCGTGAAAACGCTCGGGCCGTTCTCGACCGAGCATGACGCCCTCACGTGGTGTCACGAGGCTGGCATCGAAATCGCTGCCGACGTCGGCGACGGCCACGAGCGTCGGGCAATCATTCGCCCCGTTCAACCCCCACGCGCAATCATCCCCCTGAGCCGGTCGAAAACCTGAACCGCGCTAGGCCGAGCTTCTGGGCCTTGGCGAGGACACGCCGGTCACATAAAACAGTAGAAACGGAGAAGAGGCCGAGCGGATCGAGCGGGCGATGACGGCGGCGTAACACCCCGTCACCCATCGCCCCTAGACCAGGCCCGTGGGCGCGTATGAGGCTGATTGACAGCGGTTCGGTAGTTCTCGCGGATTGCGGTCGTGACCGGACCCCGCAAGAGTTCGAGGGGTCGATCGACCTATCGAGGAGAGGGCACCGTGATCTTCATCACGACCTATAGGATCAAGCAGCTCAGCAAGGACGAGACCAAGAAGCTGATGGGCGTCTTTGCCGAAAAGGGTGTGCCGTCCACCGTACGAGCGCACTACGTGGCCGCTGACGGCAGCCAGGGCTTGGTGATCTCAGAAGCCAATGATCTGGAGGAGGCCTATCGGAACCTCCTGAACTACTCGGAGTGGATCGAGTACGACACCAAGCCGTTCCTGACGATCGAGCAGGCCCTGCCCCACATCATGGACTACGTTGGTTGATCGAGGCACGTCGCGACCTGCGTGGAGCCTTCCTCCCGCTATGGACCGGCGCTTAGACTCGTGGCGCTGACGGCGGCCCGTGGCGGCCCCCACTGTGGACACGCCGGTTACATTGAGAAGTAGAGCGCTCGTCCGAGCAGGATTGATCCGAGGCAACTCGGCCCGGACTGGTCGGGGAGCGGACCAAGCGCGCGATGACGGCGGCGTGGCCGAGGCCCCACTACTGGACGGCGCAAGCTGGTTGGGCAGCATCGTCGATCCCACGGGCGAATAAGTCCGACGATGCCGCCCGCCTGGATCATCGGACGACGGCGGCGTCTTCGTTGACTACGACCCCCGCAACGTCCGGGTTTTTGAGGCGAACTGCCGCGTAAGACGGGGATCGTGCTCAGCGTTAGTCACGTGCGGGGCCGATCACGTTGCGCTGTGGTCGGAGGGTGGACGGCGAGCTGCCAGGCGTGCCCAAGGACACCCAGCAGATAGAGCCTCGCCGTCCACCTCCCCGACGACTGACCGGTCTATTCGTGGTCACCCGCTCGGGGCTGATCGCCCGAGCGAATGGATTGAGCCAGGCCGGGGCGTTCCTATAGATGTCATGCGCTGCCTTAAGCGCTACATCGCCCGGGAGGTCTACAACACCCTCCGCACTGACCTCGCCAACACCCCAAACCCCGACCCGCGCTTACCACCACGATCATCTGCGGCAACCCCGGCTTCGGGATCACACGCAAACGCGCTTGACATCTAGTGAGGCTCTGGGATCGGTGGCTAGGATTGGCGTCTCGCGTCGTCCCTGGCGCTGGGAGGTGCTGGCCTGCTGCCCCCTGGTCGAGTCAGGCCAGGCAAGGTTGTGCACGCGTGATCAGGCGCTGGTCCCCAGTCCAATCCACCGGTTTTCAGTACCCTCCCCTACGGACGGTTCACGCGGTTGGCGCTGGCGATGGCCCCCTCCCGACGCGAGTCTTTTGGGTATCGGCTCGGGGATGGTCGGGAGGAAGGCGAATCCTACCTGCCTGCGCTATGGCGATCCGGGATGCTGAATTATCTGCACAGCAGTCAAATACAGGGACTGTTTGGGATCGAATCCCTGTCCGAGGAATGCGTCATACCATCCCATGGCCATCTTGGCCAGGTGTGGTGCCATGGCGACAGCTTGGTCAAGGTTCGCGATCAGGTCGGGAAGCGGGTCCGGGATCTCCTCGCCGCTGTCTCTGTCCGGGGGGTCACTCATGTCCGCCTTCTCTCGTGGTCTGCCGAGCCGGATCACCTCGGCGAGGTTCCCTGGGCTTTAGCGGCTGTAGGCGGCAAAGTCGACACCGTTGTCCCCCTGGAAGGGTGGGATGTCTCAGAGGAGGTCATTGCGCTCGCGGCCTGAGTGGCGCCTCACGTCGATGGTGTCTCAGAAGTCGTGGCGGCGCTCGTCCTCAACGCGCCTACGCCCACTCGTCCGCGTCAGGCAGGGCGGCGCGATCCGGGTGCGCGACCGGCGGCGTGAGGGTGGGCTGGACCTATCGGGACGAACCGGCACGCCATTCGTGAGGCTCTAAGCGCCTCCAGCAGGCGGGTCCACGCTCGGTCTTCGCCCGGCGCTGGGCTGCAAACGAGTAGTGTCGCTGTCGGATGAGTTCCCGCGGGGTGCAGGACAGTCGCTTCCCTAACGCGAGCCAGCGGCGACGGCGGGTGGTGCGCATCCGGCTGGCGGCGGTCGGTTCGCTGGCGGCGGTGGCCGCGGTGTTCGCCGTGATCGTGTTCTCGTCGATGGCTGGGTCAGGCTCGCACCCGCCGAACCCATCACTTCAGCGCTCGCCGGGCTCTGCAGTCGGGCGGCCCGGGGTCTCGAGCGGCACCGGTAAGTCGGCCACCACGGCGGTGCCGATCCTCGCCTATCACGTCATCAACGTTCCCCCGCCGCAGAGCTCGGCGTCCCCCCGCCTGTACGTTCCGGCTGTGGATTTCTCGATGCAGATGGCCGCGCTCAGGGCGGCCGGCTGGCACGCCGTGACGCTCGACCAGCTCCGGGCCCACTGGACCCGCGGCGCATCGCTCGGCCCCGACAAGCCAATCGTGATCACGTTCGACACCGGCTACGCATCGCAGAGCACGAACGCCCTGCCTGTCCTGAAGCGAATTGGTTGGGTCGGGGTCGAGAACCTCCGCGTGAGCGGCCTCCCGGCTTCGGAAGGAGGCTTGACCGACGTGCAGATCCGCGGCCTTGTCGCTGCCGGCTGGGAGCTTGACACGCAGGGGCTCAGCCAGCCTGACCTCACCGTCCTCTCGCCCGGCCAGCTCCGCAGCGAGATCGCCGTCGCACGGCAGGAGCTGCGCAGCCGTTACGGAGTACCCGTGAACTGGTTCTGCTATCCCTCTGGCCGCTACGACGCGACCGTGGTCGCCGCGGTTCGCGCGGCCGGATTCGTCGGCGCGTCGACGGTCATCCCAGGATGGGTCGGTGCGGCGGGCGATCGCTTCCGCCTTCCGCGGTTGGACGTCGTGGGCGGCACGAGCCCGTCGGCGCTGCTGTCACAGATCGCCTCCGCGGAGGGAGACGCGCCGCCTCCACCCGCGGACCGCGGGTCTCCCACGGCGTGATCCGGTTCTGAGGACCCGCTTCGCCGGTACGAGATCTACCTGCACCGCCAGTGGGCGATCGGTCCTTGTGATTGTCCGGGACCCAAGTGTGACGGTCTAGTCTTGGCGTGGCTTATGCCGCGCGTCGTTGCTGATCTGCGATCTCGACGACGGCGCTGGTCGACGGTCGGTGTGCTGGCGCTGGTGTTGCTGCTGATGGCCGTTGGGCCGCCGGCGGTGGCCGGCGAAACGCTCCGGGGCGCGGCCGTGCGGGCCGGCGTGTTGGTGGGAGTGGGGCGCGAGGCGGGCACCGCGCTAGACGATCGTCTCGCGGTGCGCGAGTTCGACGCGATGACGCTTGAGAACTCGCTGATGTGGAGCGTTGTGCAGCCGGCTCCTGGCCGCTGGGACTTTCGCGGGGCGGATCGCTCTGTCGCGTTTGCGCGGCGGCACCACCTCTTCCTCACCGCGACGCACTTCGTGTGGGACCAGATCTTCTACCACTCAACGCCGGCTTGGGTGGAGAGGATCACGAGCCGCAAGCGGCTCGAGGCGGTGATGGAGAACCATCTCGCGACGATCACGCATCGCTACGGCCGCGCGATCAACCGCTGGATCGTCGTCAACGAGCCGCTCCGGTACTTCGGCAACACCGGCGCGATCCAGCCCAACGTCTTCAGTCGCGTGCTCGGGTCGGACTGGATCGCAGACTCGTTCCGCATCGCCCACCGGGCGGCACCGCACGCGCAACTCTGGCTCAATGAGGCCTTCGCCGAGACCGATCCGGTCAAGGCGAACGCGCTCGTGCGTCTCGCCAGGGCGCTCGTACACCAGCATGTCCCGATCGACGGTGTAGGGCTTGAGGGGCACCTGTTCGTCCCGCTTCGGCCAGTCGCGCCGAATACGAGCCTGGTGCTTCGGACGCTTCGGCGGCTCGCGGCGCTGGACCTTCAGGTCTCGTTGACCGAGGTCGACGCGCCGACGTTGCCCGGACCCGGTCGCCTGACCGTCCAAGCATCACGCGTGCGCGCCCTCGTCAGCCAGTGCCTCGCCCTCCGACGGTGCACGAGCATAACCTTCTGGGACCTGCTCGACAGCGAGTCTTGGCTGAACCGCCTCTTCGGCCGAGCCGACCTCGCGCCAACACTGTTCGACGCAGCACGCCATCCACATCCGGTGTACTCCGCGGTGCTTAACGCGCTCCTCGCTGCACCACGGCGACCGCACTAAGGCGCGCCGACTCACACACCGCCAGCAGCTCTGCAGGATCGCCTCGCCGGGCACGCACGCCAAGATGCAGAAGCGACACGACGGCGCGACCGGAATCCCGTAGGACCGTAATGAAGGAGCCCCCGGGCGCCAGAGGTCCGCTGTCCGGTCTTGCCAGGCTCCTTCCCATCGCTCGGATGCGTTCAAGGCCTTGCCCGTCACTCAGCGAAATATCAGCCTGATTGAGGTCGCTGTCCCATCAAGTGGAGGCCTGCGTGACTTCTGGCATGCGGTATCCCGCGACCAATTCATGGACCTCCGTCTGAAGTGGTTTGTGCGACAGCCTCGTGATTCAGCAGGTGCGCGTGGCTGGAGCCACTCGCGTGGCCCCATCTGTCCGCCAGCAGCAACGTGATCCAAAGGGAGCGCGGCTACGCACGCCTGACGAACCGAGCGCCCGCTGGCCGGTGAGCTGGCGCCTGCGCGGGGCGGAAGCGATCGTCCGTCAGGACTCCGGCCGGCGCGGATCGGCGCGACCCCTTCGTCGCCATAGGAATCGTCACGCCTGACACCGCCCGGATCGCAAGAGCAATCGTCAGCGAGATGCGCAGTTTCCGCGCCAAGCAGGGCCGAGCCCGCGCAGGGAGGGAGGCTCGTCAGCGAACGAGAGCGGGGCTCTGGGCGGCAATGCTGGATCCGGCGGCATGCTCGCGTCGGATCCCGGATTGCTGTGAGTATCTGCGGCAATGGACACTGCGGAGCGCTTACGGCGCGCTTGCCTTGCGGCGCAGCGGCTGACGCCGGAGACGGCGTGTACCAGTGCCGAGGAGGCGGTGCGCGCTGTGATCGGCGTCCAGGCGCAGGACCTGCGCGCTGCGCAGCTTGCGCTGCGCTCGCGCGTTCCAGGCTTGACTCGCGGCGCCGTGCGTGCCGCGCCGCTGGTGCGTACGTGGACGGTCCGCGGCACGGTGCACCTGATCGCGGCGTCCGATCGTCCGTGGCTGCACGCGCTGCTGGCGGAGCGGAACGCCCGAACGTTCGGCGCGCGCTTTGAACGCTTCGGCATCGTCGATGAGGTCAACGCAATGCGCCGAGATGTCATCGAGCTGTGCGCCGAGCGGCCCCGCGACCGAGCGTCGCTGCTCCGCGCTCTCCTCGAGCGAGGCCACCCGTGGCTTGACCAGGGTCCGATCAACACATTCGTTCCGTGGCTCTCCACGCAGGGTCTGATCGTCACCGACATCGACGGCCTGTTGCACACGGCCGATCCGCCGCCGCCCGTCGCCCACGACGAGGCGCTCGCGATCATGGTCACCCGCTACCGCGACGGGTACGGACCCTGCGACGCGACCGACCTCGCGAAGTGGTCCTCCTTGCCGATCTCACAAGCGCGCCGGGCGCTCGACGCGGCCGGAGCGCAGCCCGGGCTCGACGCGTGGCCCAATCATGAGCCGCCGCCCTGTCTGCTGCTCGCCGCGTTCGACACCCTCATGCTCGGGCATCGCACCCGCGAGCCGTTCGTGGCCGCCGGGCACGACCAGCACGTCCTGAAGGGCGGCGGGATGGTCAAACCCGTCGCGCTCAACCGCGGCGTCGCGACCGGCACATGGTCGCTCAGGAAGGGCCGGCCCGAGCCGGCGTGGTTCGGCCGGCCCGCACCGACAGCGGCGCTCGACCGCGAGGCCACGGACATCGAGCGCTTCCTCAGTTCCTAACCCGGCTCTTGCAGTACGCCGGTCGACAAGCGACATCGCCCGAACGCCAAGCTCGGGCGCCCCTTCCGCGCAAAGCGAGGGAGCCTTCGGCGGCGCCGGCATGCATGTGCCGTCGGCAAAGCGGGTCGGGCGGATGATCGCTCGTGCGGCAGAGCAGTGGTGCCGTCCGGTGGCGCCTCGGCGTCGCGGACGTGATCGCAAGCGAAGCGCTCTCATGCTCCGATTGCACGACCGGTTCGGCCCCCAGCTTTCCGATCGCGACCGGGCGTCGTGGGTCGCGGTTTTGGATCGGTCGTTGGCTCGATCTTCCGTCTACTGGGCGGCGGCGATGGGTGGTCGTGGGCGGCTCCACCTCGACCACAACCAGGCGGAGAAGCCGAGCGCGACGAGCGAGACGACCAGGAGAATCCATTCGATCGGGGCGGCCGCGCTTGCTTGCACTCGGCCAGGAGGCGGCATGTACGACGCGTTGGGCGTCCCTAAGTGAGGCAGTCTCGCAACATGCGTAACGAGTGAGACTTTGGGCTCCCCGGTCGCGAGCAGCAGCACCGCAACGATCAACGCGACGCTGGCAACGATGGTGAACGCGATCAACACGGGCCGTCCCCGACGACCGCCGCTCCTTTGCCGGGACGGGACGCGCAGGAGCCCTCGCTCGCCTGCCCAAGAGGCGGCGAACGCACGCGGATCAGAAGCGCTGCTGCCGAGGAACTCCTCGATGGTGACGCCGTCTGCCTCGGCCTCGCGAATATCTGAAGCAAGATCAGCGGCCATCTCCTCGGCAACCGGATTGGGCACGCCGAGGCGCTTCCATTCTCTGCGGCACTGGTCAACGAAATCACTCATGAGACCACCTCGATCTTCACCGGGGCGAGCACCGCATCGACGGCGTCGCGAGCGGCTCGCCATTCCAACACACCCAGCGCGAGCGCCAGCCGCCCCGCCCTCGAGGGCCGGTAGTACTTGCGCTGTGGGCCGCCGTTGCTCGCCGCGCGGTAAGTCTCGACCAAGCCCTCACGCTCCAGGCGTCCCAGCAGCGGATAGATGGAGCCCTCACCGACGCTGGCCAGACCGCGGTCACGCAACCGCTTGGTCATCTCGTAGCCGTACGCCGGCCCCTCGTCCAAGACTGCGAGCAGGCAGAGGTCGAGGACGCCGCGAAGCATCTGGCTGCGCCGACTCTCGTTTGCCATGCGGTGCATGATAGTGCCCTAACCCTTGTGCTGCAAGACTTTCGCACGAACCGCATAGCCCGCATCTCGAAGCTTGCTACGACGACAGCACGGAGACGAAGCCAGGCTGACGGGTTCGCCGGGGACCCGAGCTCGTCCATACGAGCGCCCGCGCGGTCAGCGACGCGCTCGCGGCGGACGGGCCGGCTGCGACCCCGAAGCCGACCGCTGCGTCCTGCAGACCGCGCTGAGCAGGACGCGTGACGTCGCTGAGCGAGATGCGCGTGCGATCACGAAGGTCTGGTGCTGGTGGCGCTGTACCGCCCGAGCGCGGCTGCTGCACGCCTCAAGGAGCAAACCGGCCACGACGGGCCACGTGGCTGCGCGGTCACAGATGGAGCAGGCGACCGAGGTGGCGAGCTCCGAGCGCCGCTGTTGTTTGGCTGCGTTCATCGGAAGCGTTCCGCTCAAGCTCGCTTCAGGAATCTCAGCCCGAACGCCGCGAACACCAGCACAATCCCGACGTTGACCATCAGGCGCTCCCAGAACCGATGCCGGAAGAACAGGACGTCCACGCCGACCACGACGGCAATCAGCGCGAGCACGTACAGCACGGTGGCTGTATGCCTTCCCATCGTTTCACCCTACTCCTCGAAGACCGCCTCGCGGCCATGGATGCCGCCGGTCGGCAGCATGGCGTGAGCCGAACATGCCTGCGCCAGCCGGAAGGCAGGCTCCCGTGATCCAAGAGGCCGTATTCGCCACGAGCGCGATCAGCGACGCGCGCGACGGCGAACGGAACGAGGCACCCTCCTCACCGCGCAAGGGAGGGCGCCGGCGGCGCGGAGCGCAGATTCCCGCGCCAACACGAGAGCAGGTCGGGACCAGATGAGGTCGTGTACTGGCACGACCGCCGACCTCTGGGCACACGAATCAGTTATCTGTGCGGTTCGCGTGAGCCCCGGGCGCAGCGGTGCTCGCCGCGGCTGCGACGGGGTCTTCGTTGAGCCATCGAGCACCGATGGCGTCGGCGATCCTGGCATCGGTTCCACGGCCGGCGAGTGCGAGGGGTGCGACGCAGGCGAGCTCGCGCAGGCGGCCGAGAGCGCTTTGCGCCAGCTCGGGAAGCGTGGCGCTGACGACGACGAGCGCAGGCTGCAGCAGATCCGCTGTCTCGATCAGCGTGAGCAGCGGGGTGTCGGCTCCGAGGTAGGTGATCCGCCAGCCGTGAGCGCGCAGAGCGAGTCCGAAGCAGATCAACCCGAGATCGTGTTGATCTCCGGGAACGCAGGCGAGCAGTGCGTGGGGACCGCGACCGCGTCCCCAGTCGCGCGCCAGGGCGAGCAGACGGCCGCGCAGGAGCGCGCTGGCGAAGTGCTCTTGCGCGACCGATGCCTCAGCTTGCGCCCAGCGCTCGCCGAGCTCGTGGAGGTAGGGAAGGACCGCGTCCCGCAGGACGCTCTCGAGCGGGTAGGAACCCAGGAGCCGGTCGAGCACGGAGTGCGCGCCGACGTCGTCGAATCCGTCGAGCGCCCGGCGGAGCTGCTCGCCGAGGGCAGCTGCCGTCGGTGCCCCGCTTCCGTCATCTGTTCCGGTGGTGGGGTCAAGTCGCGCCGGCAGCTCAGCTCGTGCGAGCCGAGCCGCTTCGGCTGTCGATAGGCCTTGCTCGAGGTGCTCGAGCATGTGACGGATCCGCCGCTCGTCGTCCTCGCCGTAGAGGCGGAATCCGCCGTCGGTGCGAGTGGGCGAGAGGATCCCGTACCGACGTTCCCATGCGCGGAGGACCTCCGGGGTGACCCCGACGCGGCGGCTCAGCTCCCCGATCCGGACGGGCCCGCGATCGGCTTCATGAGCGCTCATGCGATGAGTGTACAGACTCTGGACGGACTCTTGACAAGTTCTCCACAACTCTGTACGGTCTTTGGACAGTCTCTAGACAAAGGAGTTTCTCGCATGAAGAAGTCGTTCGTCACAGCGCTAGCCGTTGCCCTACTTGGGGCGATGACACTGGGTGCGGTCGCCTCGTCAGCATCGGCTCCGCACAAACCCGCCAAGAACCTCGTTCAGACAGCCGTTGCCGCCGGTTCGTTCAAGACGCTCGTCTCGCTCGTCAAGCAGGCGGGCCTCGCGGGCGCCCTCTCCGGACCGGGGCCGCTGACCGTGTTCGCGCCGACGGACGCCGCGTTCGCGAAGGTGCCGAAGGCGACGCTCGCCGCACTCGCGAAGGACAAGGCGAAGCTGAAGGCCGTCCTGCTCTACCACGTGGTGAAGGGCAAGTTCACGGCGGCCCGGGCCCTCAAGCAGCAGCCGCTGACCACGCTCGAGGGCGGCACGCTGTCGATCCGAACCCGCCACGGCAAGGTCTACGTCAACCGTGCGCGCGTGATCAAGGCCAACGTCATGGCGTCCAACGGCGTGATCCACGTGATCAACCAGGTGCTGATCCCGCGCTGACCCACCCCACCTGTTCAGGGCGCCGCCGCGGCGGCGCCCTGACCGGGGCGGGCCTACGGACCGGGGCCGGCCGTACGAAAAGCCACGATGACAACACTCACCCTTCCGCATCCACCTGCCGGCGAGAGACCGCGCCGACCGCGCCATCCAGTTCGGCGCGTTGTGTCCCCCGTGCCGGTGTCGCCAATCCTGAGGCAGACAGCCACTGAGCGCCCTCGCTGGGCCGCTCTGCCAGCGTCCGTCGAGCCCGGTTTGACGATGGGTGATGACTGAGATGAGGGTTGCTGTGGTTGGTGCCGGGGTCTCGGGGCTGGTGGTGGCGCATCTGCTGCACCGGGCGCATGACGTCACGGTGTTCGAGGCGACGCTGGCGTTGCGCCGCCGGGAGCTGACGCGCGCGTCGATGGCTGCGATCACCCTGCGCTACCCGCTCGCGACCGTCCGCGTGCTGGCGATGATCTATGCACACGCGCTCGGGCTGAAGCTCGCCGGCGTGCCCGTCCACCCCCACCCGCAGACGGTACGGACATGAGCGTCTGGCTCTCACGCCGGCTCGTGTTGTTCCTGTTGAGACGGATCAAGGTCGGCAGCTTGATCGTCGTGGAGGGGGATGAGCGTCTTGTCTTCGGCTCCGGGTCACCGGCTGCGACTGTGCAGATCGCCTCGTCGCGGACGTGGCGGATGCTGCTGCGCGGCAGCCGCGGAATGGCTGAGGCCTTTGCCCAAGGCCTGTGGGACTCGCCCGATCTGGTGGCGTTGGTCAGGCTGGCGGCGCGCAACGCCGGCGGCCTGGACAGGCTCCGCTCGCGGCTCGCGCCGGTGCGGTGGCCGCTGCAGCGCGCCGGGGCGCTCCTGCGTCGCAGCACGAAGCGCCGGCGCCGGCGCGACGTCGCCGCCCACTACGACCTCGGGAACGAGCTGTTCGCGCGGATGCTCGATCCGACGATGAGCTACTCGTGTGCGGTCTTCGAGCACGAGGGGATGACGCTCGAGCAGGCGCAGGTCGCAAAGCTCGAGGGCATCTGCGAGCAGCTCGACCTCGGGCCCGGCGATCGCGTGCTCGAGATTGGAACCGGCTGGGGCGGGTTCGCGCTTCATGCCGCCGCAACCCGCGGCTGCCACGTGACCACCACCACGATCTCGCGCGAGCAGCACGATTACGCCGTCGAGCAGGTCCGCCGTGTGGGACTGAGCGACAAGGTCATCGTGCTGATGGAGGACTACCGCGAACTGCGTGGCCGCTACGACAAGCTCGTCTCGATCGAGATGATCGAGGCGGTGGGCTGGCGGCACTTCGGCACCTTCTTCGCCACGTGCTCGGAGCTGCTGGCTCCCGACGGCGCGATGCTGCTGCAGGCGATCACGATCGACGACCGCGCCTACGAGGTCGAGAAGGCGGCGAAGTCGTTCATGAACACCTACATCTTCCCGGGCGGATGCCTGCCCTCGCTCGAGGTGATCGCCCGCAACGTGGCCCGGCGAACCGACCTGCAGGTAGTGGGGCTCGAGGACCTGACGCCGCACTACGTCGACACGCTCCGGCGCTGGCACCAGAACTTCACCGCCGATGCTGACGAACTCGCGGAGCGCGGCTACGACGAGCGCTTCCGCCGGCTGTGGACGCTCTACCTCGCCTACTGCGAAGCCGGCTTCGCGGAGCGGCGGATCTGCGACGTCCAGCTGCTGCTGACCAAGCCCCGGTCCCGGATCACCTCACGCCCGTACCGGACAGGCTCTGGCCACAGCCAGCAGATCGACCTCTCGCTGAGCGCATGATCACTTCGCTGCTCGACACCATCCTCGATCGCACCGTGGTTGCCGGCTTCACGAACGTCGGCTATCGGGTCCGCAGTCGCGGGTGGAGCGCGTCTGAGCTGCAGCGGATGCAGGGCAAGGTGGTGCTGGTCACGGGCGCGAGCTCCGGGCTCGGTCTGGCCGCTGCCGAGGGCTTTGCGCGTCTCGGCGCCACGGTCTGGCTCGTCGTCCGCAGCCGGGAGCGCGGCGAGCAGGCGCGCGTGAGGATTGTCGAGCGGTCCGGTAACGGCGACGTGCACGTGGGGGTCTGCGATCTCAGCGAGCTCGAGTCGGTCCGGCAGTTCGTCGGACGTTTTCGAGGTCAGGCTTCGCGCCTGGATGTGCTGGTCAACAACGCCGGGGTGATGACCGAAGCGCGCGGTGTTTCGGCCGATGGGATCGAGCTGACGCTCGCGACGAATGTCGTCGGCCCGTTTCTGCTGACGAACCTGCTGATCCCACTGCTTGAGGAAAGTGCCCCGGCGCGGATCATCAACGTGTCCTCTGGTGGCATGTACACGCAGAAGCTCAGGGTTGATGACCTGCAGAGCGAGCGCGGGGAGTTCGACGGGCCGAGGGTGTACGCGCGCACCAAGCGTGCGGAGGTGATCCTGACCGAGCTCTGGGCAGAGCAGTTGGCGGGCACCGGGGTCGTGGTCCACGCGATGCACCCGGGGTGGGCGGACACCCCCGGCGTGCGATCCTCGCTGCCACGCTTCTACGAGCTGACGCGACCGCTGCTGAGGACGCCGGCGGAGGGCGCCGACACGATCGTCTGGCTCGGTGCCGCCGCCGAACCGGGTCGCAGCTCGGGCCGGTTCTGGCACGACCGCCGACCGCGCCCCACGCACTGCTACCGTGTACGACGGGAGACGCCACGGGAGCGCGAGCGGCTGCTCGCTGAGTGCGTACGGCTCAGCGGTTGGCACGACGCGTCCGGTCCGACCGCGTCGACGTCAATTCCAGAAGGAGAATCGTGATGGCCCACTACCGAGCATCGATCGACATCCAGCAACCCCGCGAGGAGGTATTTGCCTATCTGAGCGATTTCTCGACGACCAGGGAATGGGATCCGGGGGTGGTCGAGGCGGAGCGTCTGAACGGTCAGGCGGTGGGCGAGGGAACCGAGTTCCGGCTGGTCGCCGAGTTCCTCGGCCGCAAGAACGAGCTCACCTATCGGATCGTCGAATACGACCCCCCGCATGCAGTCACTTTCCTTGGTGAGAACGCGACCGTGGTCTCGCGGGACAGGATCACGTTCGACTCGACCGCCGCGGGCACGCGTGTCACCTACGACGCCGACCTCGCGCTGAAAGGCCTGCTCAGGATCGCCGACCCGGTCCTGGCGCTCGCGTTTAACCGTGTCGGCGATCGCGCTCTCGCCGGTCTCAGGCGGACGCTCGCCCCCTCGCAGCCGCAGACGCTGAGCCCACTGGCCGGACGGGCTCTCGACGGCAAGGAGTACGAGCTGCCCGGCGATCTCGCCAAGCAGCACAACTTCATCGTCGTCGCCTTCCGCCGCGAGCAGCAGCGCATGGTCGATCAGTGGCTGCCGTGGCTGACAGACCTGGAGCAGCGGCGCTCGGACGTCGCCGTGTACGAGTTGCCGGTGCTGTCATCCGTGTACGGTCCGGCGCGGTGGTTCATTGACGGTGGCATGACGCGCGGGATCCCGGACACCTCCGCCCGCGCCCGCACGATCACCGTCTACACCGACGTCCGGAAGGTCGTCGACAACCTCGGGCTTGCCGGCACTGAGACGATCGCGGTGCTAATCGTCGAGCGCTCCGGCCGGATACTTGCCCGCGAGGTCGGCGGCTTCGAGGAGCAGAAGGCCGAGCGGCTGGCCGCTGCGCTCGCGCCGACACCGTCGCCCACCGCACCGTGACATGACGGAAAGGGTGCTCGTGACCGGCGCGACCGGGTTCATCGGCGCTCGCCTCGCCGCCAGGCTGGCAAGCTCGGCACGGGAGGTGCGCTGCCTGGTGCGCGACCGCGGCGGGACTCGCGCCCGCGAGCTCGAGCGCGAGGGCTTTGATCTGCACGAGGGTGACGTGCTGCGTCCAGAAACGCTGCGCGGCGCGGGTGAGGGTATGGACGTGGCGTATTACCTGATCCACTCGATGGGTCGGGGCGGATCCAAGGACTTCGCCGCCAGCGAGCGCGCCGCCGCCACCGCCTTCGCCCGGATGGCACGCGCGGAGGGGATCGAGCGCGTGATCTACCTCGGCGGTCTCGGTGACCGCCCGCAGTCCCAGCACCTGCGCAGCCGGCACGAGACCGCCCTCGCGCTCGGCGAGGAGGGCCCGCCGCTGACCTACTTCCGCGCCGGGATGGTGGTCGGGCCGCAGAGCGAGTCCTATCGCACGCTGCGCTACCTCGTGCAGCGGCTGCCGGCGATGATCGCTCCGGCGTGGCTGAAGAACGCGACCCAGCCGATCGCGATCGACGACACGCTGAGCTATCTGGTCGAGGCACTGACGGTCGAAGCGTCGGCGGGGAGGGAGATTCAGATCGGCGGCCCCGACGTGCTCACCTACGGCGAGATGCTCGACCGGATGGCCGAAGTCCTCGACATCCGTCGCCGGCCGCGGATCCCCGTGCCGCTGATCACCCCGTGGCTCTCCTCACTGTGGATCGGGCTCGTCACACCCGTCGACGCCGGGGTGGCAAGACCATTGATCGAAGGGCTCGCCGTGCCGACGGTCGTCACCGACCGCTCCGGAATGGCGCTGTTCGACATCGAGCCAGTCAGCTTCGACCAAGCGCTCCGACGCGCCGTCGCAGAAGACCCCGAGCTTGCGCCCGCGTGAGGGGAAAGGAGGCGTCCGGTGTCAGCGGCGCCTGTGCGGGTGGGTCCTGTCTGCTCTCCACAGGTGTGGAGACCCGGCGCGAGCGGTTCGCCTGCGGCGATGTGACTCTTGTGCCCGCCAAGTGGTGTCTGGGCCTCGACGCCATGGTCAGTCCTGCCGCTCCGCTCGCCGAGCGATAGCGCAATGGCCGGCGCTGGTGCGAGCCCCGGGTTCTCGTCCGCGCGGCTGCGAATGTGACGACGGTTCGGCTGCGTCGGTTCGGGGTTGCTCAAGCATGGTGGTAGCGTGAGGAGCGTGGCCACCGTGTCGGCCGGCGAGTCGCGCCCGTCTGGCCTTAGCGGTCGGGATGCTGCGCTGATCCTCGGTGCGGTTGGCGGCACCGCGGGGATGGGCGCGGCCGCGACAGCGCCCGTGCTGAGCAGTCGCTGGTACCGTCGGCTCAACAAGCCGTCGTGGCAGCCGCCGGGTCCCGTGTTCGGTCCGGTGTGGTCGGTCATCTACGCGCTGATCGCGGCGTCGATGCTCGTGGCGCGAGGACGCGGCGGGGAGCAGCAGCGGCCGCTGTTCGTCCTCTTCGGGACGAACCTAGCCCTGAACCTCGCGTGGACGCTGATCTTCTTCCGGGGCCGCAGCCCGCTCGCCGCGGGGGTTGAGATCGTGGCTTTGGAGGGCACCACTGTGGCGCTCGTCGTCCGGGCGTGGCCACTGTCGCGCCTCGCGGCGCTCCTGCTCGTGCCCTACGCGATATGGATCGCGTTCGCGACCGCGCTGACCTGGGCGATCTGGGCCCGGAACTAGCGCCGAGAGCGGCCGCGAGGTCCGTCCCGGCCGACGGCCATCGGACGCAGCGACCGCGTGCCGGTGCTCAACGGTCTGGCATGGCCCGAACACGACTGCCTCAGGCTGGCCGTTGCTCAGTGCTTGCTGCGCTGACGGGCGTCTTGTGCCTGGTCGTCGCCTCCCCGGCGGTCGCCCACCAGCCGCATGTCGTTGGTGACGCGGCGCGGGTCGCGGTGAGCGACCCCGAGATCTCCAAGGCCTACTACGGCCGCCTCCCGGGCGTTCCAGCCCGCTACGAGATCGTCAGTCGACGACCGTTCACGCTGTACGCGCAGATCACCGTCCCGGACATCAGCGGCGCCCGGCGCGACTACCGTCTGACGATCCTCGGACCGGACGGACAGCTGCTCGCGCAGCTCAGCACTCCGACCTCGCACTGGAAGCGATTCTTCGAGCCGTTCGGCGGCGACCACTACCTCACCGGCCCCGAGTACCGCCGCCACGTCCCCGCTGGACACTACATCGTGCAGGTCACCCGCCCTGGCAACCGCGGCAGCTACGTGCTCGCCATCGGCGAGGCCGAGCAATGGGGCCCAATCGAAGCGCTCTCGGCGCTCATGGCGCTTCCCACTATCAAGCACGACTACTTTCACGAGTCGTTCCTGCAGGCCTGGCTGACCCGCACCGTTCCCGCCATCGCCGTCCTCGTCGCGCTCATCCTGCTGGCCGGCTGGCTGCTGAACAGGCTCATCCGCCGACTGGCAAGACACCGCCGAGCAACCGCCACCTGAGCCATCCACCACCGGCGGCCATGCCCGTCCCAGCACGAATAGGAGTCGCACAGGCCGCGGGATCGGCAGCAACCGCCCGATGCGCGCGAGCGCCCACATCGGAACCCGCTCCTCGGGACGCGGCTTGCGGGATCCGCCGCATGATCTCGATCTGCACGCGCAGGCGCGCGTTGGTGATTGATCGTTTGGCATCCCGATCTCGTTGCAGTCAGGCCGCAGTCGCGGTGTCAGAGAGGAGCCGCCGTACTGCGGCCCGTGACACGAGGAGGGCTACGACGAGCAAAGTCACTGATATGAAGCCGCCGAGGCTCACGGCATCGCCGAAGACGAGGTCGACCAGTTCGAGCACGACGAGCTTGCTGCCGGCCGCGACCACCCATAGCGAGCCCGCGGCCGCAAGCTTGGCGCGCCGCGTGTCGGCGGCACGGAGCCTCGTGATGAGCTGCGTCTTGAGGAGGATCACCAGTTCCAGGGCGATCTTGAGGAGCGCCGCAGTCAGCAGCGAGAGGGTAAAGCTTTCGCTGATGACCGATGGGGTGTACTCGATGGCGAGGTTGAGCACGACCACGTAGACGAAGAGGTCGATGACGTCGGCCGGGCGGGCCCTGGTCTATCGGCGGATTGGACCTCGTGGGCCACGAGATTCTGCGGAGGCTGCCGGTCTGGTCTCTGTCACCAGAGCGCGAGTTTGACGCACGTCGCACTCGAACCGCGTGGGCGGGATCCGGAGTGCGCGACGGGTCGCCACGACACGCGCGCGGAGGACGAGTTCTCGACAGCGCCACCCGGCGCAAGTGGCGGACTGGCCGGCTGTCGCTTGTGAGGCAAGAGGAGCAGTCCGCCCGACGCGAAGATCGGCCGTCGAGGCGACCGCTTGCGGACACAGGCGGTCACGAAGCCGTGCTGGTCGCAGGATGCTCGCGCGAGACACTTGACCTCAACCGGTCAGTGCACCACCCCTTGACGTCCGTATCGTCTCATCCGATCCGAGCGCTGTCGAGCGAAGGCCGTAGGCCGAAGCGAGTCAGCGCTCGGGGCCGCCCGTGTGGAGCCCGTCGATCAGCTCGGTGAGTTTCTCGGCGGGGGTCCGGAAGCCGAGCGTCTGACGGGGCCGGTCGTTGAGCTTGCGGGCGACCTCGTCGAGCTCTGCCTGGGTCACCCCGGCGAGGCTCTTGCCTTTCGGGAAGTACTGGCGCAGGAGGCCATTCGTGTTCTCGTTCGACCCTCGCTGCCACGGACTTCGGGGATCGCAGAAATAGACCTCGACGCCGGTCTCGACGCTGAACCGCCGGTGCTCTGCCAGCTCCTTTCCCTGGTCCCAGGTGAGCGAGCGGCGAAGCTGGACGGGCAGCGTCGTGATGCTCGCCCTGAGCGCCTCGCAGACCGGCTCGGCGTTGGTTCCCTCGGGCAGCGCGACGAGCTGGCAATAGCGGGTCTGGCGCTCGACCAGGGTCGCGATCGCCGAGTCACGGGTTCCCATCAGCAAGTCGCCCTCCCAGTGCCCGGGGACGGCTCGGTCGCAGACCTCCGGCGGACGCTCGGCGATCATCACCATCCCGGCGATCCGGCCGGGGCCCTGGCCGCGGTTCGAGTGTGCCCGGGCGAAGCGCTTCTGACGCCCGGTTCGCAGATGCCGGGTGAGCTCGCGCCGCAGCAACCCACGCGCCTGGACGTACAACGCGCGGTAGATCGTCTCGTGCGAGACCTGCATCTCGTCATTGTCGGGGTATGAGAGTCGCAGCCAGCCCGAGATCTGCTGCGGAGAGTGATCCTGCCCGAGCCGCTCGATGACAAGCTCACGCAGCTCGGGACAGAGCTCAAGCTTCGTCGGCCGAGGACGTCGCGCCCGACGCCAGGCCGTCCGCTCGGCCGCGTGGGCGCGATAGCGCCGACGGCCGCCGCAACGGTTGATCTCGCGAGAGACCGTGGTGTGAGAACGGCCGAGCGAGCGACCGATAGCCCGAACCGACTGTCCTCGCGCTATCCCGCGCGAGATCTCCTCACGCTCGGCGAGGGTCAGGCAACGCTCAGGCCGACGACGGGACCTCGGCCGGATCCCTCCCACCCTCTCCAAATACTTACTCACCGTCCGCTTCGGCAGGCCGAGCCGCCGGCCGATCTCGGCCTCGCTCACACCCTCCGCTCGCAGCACCCAGATCGCGTCCTTCACAGCCTCGATCAGATAGTGACCCCTCGGCATCTCCGCACCTCACCTCATTGCTCAGCGAATCGCTGACTCTCTCGAGTGGTGCGGCGGTGGCCTGAGACCGCCCATGAAAGCGAGTCTCGACGCGGGCGAAGCAGCGCACCTCGTGTTCGCCAGTTGCGCGACTCTTCGCGAACGTCCGCCGCACATCCGCGCTGCGGCGAATCGCGACGATTCCGATCGTCGGGCGAGGCGCTGGCAGGACGATCGCCGCGTCGCCGGAGCAATCGCCGGGCTCGGCCCGCCGCTCGGGCGAAAGCAGTCGTGAGCCCGCGGCTCTGCAGGGCAATTGCGTGTAGCCCATAGCGGACGCGTCCGGACCCGCTGAGCAGACGCCCCGTATTCCTCAGGAGCGCAACTGTCAGGTTGCACTGCTCCCTTGCTGGCTGAGCGAACGTCTGCCGAGCGTCGAGCGAGATCACTGGGGGACTACCGCAATGCCGACCGGGTAGGCGCCTCGGAGGAGGTCAACCGGGCTCGACGGGCGAGACGCAAACCGTCGTCTTCCAGCACGACAGTGAGATGGTGACTGCCGCGATGACGGTTGTGGGAGTCAGGGGGGTGATGGCGGCCTGGGCAGCCTCGGTGACGGGGCTACGGATCTGCTCGCGTTACAAGTTGGCTGCTGGATCGTCATCACTCCTAGAGGTCGATAATCGAGGAGGTGGGATCCCAGTGTTGGACTCGCTTCAGAAGGGAGCTCATTGCTATGAAAAGGATCTCTCGGATCGCGCTGCTTGGCGTCATGGTGTGCATGCTTGCGGTTGGTGGCTCGGCCCTGGCCGTGCCCAAGGGCCATGGTCACCGGCATGCTCACGCCAAGGTGGCGGATGTGACCAAGGACGTCCAAAACGCCAACAGGGACTCCGCTGATGCCGCGAAGGACAAGGCCTTGGCGCAGAACGACGTGACGACGCCGGACTCTCCAGCTGCGGCTCAGCAGGAGCAGGCAGACGCACAGAACGAGCAGGTCAACACGCAGAGCGAGAACCAGGACGGCAAGCAGGAAGGCGACAGTGCCGCGCAGGCGATCGCCTGCCAGGGCCTCCCCACAGACAATGTCCAATACGACGATCAAACGGGAATCTGCACCCCCGAAACCGGGCAGGACAACGGTCCCCACGGCCAGAACGGCCAGAACGGCCAGGACAACACCTCCACGACCGGGGGGCAGGACAGCGGCTCGAGCGCCACCGGGCAGGGCGACAACCAGAACGGCTAGCGACCTGTGTGGTCCCGCGGCCTCGCGCCGTGGGACCACGCCTGGGCTCGAGCCGACGAACTCATGCGATCACGAACTGGACCGGACCGTCCTTGCGGCCCGTTCTGCGGGCGCGTAGGTCGCCAGCGACGTCTCGGCGTCGTCGAGGTCGAGCATCGGCGGTCCGATCGGTCGGCCGATCAATGGCTGGCTGCAATCATGAGCGACTTGCTGCGCGAGCGACTCGTTTCACGCTGCCGTTGCCTTGTGACGGCTGTGACACCATGGAGGGCGGCGGTCTGGGCGGCGAGCTGCTCGGAATCCAACCTGGAATGGCTCGCGCGAACTCGCCGCTCGTGGCTCGCCTCTCGCGACCGGCGGGTGGGCGGGCGTCGATTATTAGCTCGCCGCCGGTGGTGCCAATGACTGAGAACCCAACAAGAGGACGGCTACGGCCCCTGCTGTCGGGCGTGCTCCTGCGCGCTCAGACCGACGAGCGGCTCGCTGCGCTCGCCAGCACAGGCAATCAGCAAGCGTTTAGCGCGATCTACGAGCGCTACCGGCGCGAGCTCGGATCGCACGCCCGCCGGATCGTGCGTCCCGACCGCGCAGACGACGTCGTCCAGCATGCGATGCTCGCCGCCTGGAACGCGCTGCTCGCAGGTGCCGAGATCTCAGACCTGCGCGCCTGGCTTCACCGCGTCACGCGCAACGCCGCGCTCGACACGATCAACCGTCGCGGATACGACGATCGCGACATTCCCGACTCATCGATCGCCCCATCGCGCACCGACGAGCTCGCCGAAGGACGATTGAGCGCCACCGCGGCGTTGACGGCGGTAGCGGCACTGCCAGAGGGCCAGCGTCGCGCCCTCACGCTGACCGCGATCGAAGGCCGCAGTGGGCACGACGCCGCACTGGAAATGGGCATCAGCGAGAGCGCCATGCGCCAGCTCGCCTACCGCGCTCGCTCCGCCGTCCGCGCGGCAGTGACCGCGGTCACCCCGCTGCCGTTCGTGGACTGGCTGGTCGAAGCCGGCGGAGTATCAGCAACGCCCGCGGTCGGTCTCGCAGGCGGCGCGGCGGCGACTGTCGCCAAGGTCGTCGCCGTCATCGGCGTGACCGCTGCGACGCTCGGAGCGACGCACGCGCTCCAACAACACCACCACGCAAGGCACGCCCCGAACGCGCCCACTAGCCCAACGGCGGCGACTCCCGCTGACCGCGGCCGCCAGGTCGGCGCGCTGGGGGTCCAACAAGGCTTAGCCGACACGCAGTTTTCTGCCGGGCAGCATCCAAACGGCGGCCAGAATGGCTCGTCGCAACAGGGCTCTGGAGGGAACGCCGGTCAGCAATCAGGTTCCCAAAACGCCGCTGGTGGCCCCGGCGGTAATCAGGGAAACGGCGGCGCGATTGGCTCATCGCAACAAGGCTCCGGGGGTAACGCCGGTCAGCAATCGGGTTCCCAAACCGCTGCTCGCGGCACCGGTGGTCAGCAATCCGGAGCGCAGCAGCAGTCCGCCGCCACCGGGCCGAGGGTGACCGCTCCATCCGGCCCGAACAACGGATCTCAACCACAACAGAGCAGCGGCACGAGCGGGACTTCGTTGGGCCAGTCCGTCTCGGACCGATCATCAGCACCCCAGAACGGCCAATCCAGCAACGGCAACTAGACCCGATGCCCCGGTCCCGAACCGAGTCCACAGGATTGCGCAATGGGCGAACAGCAGAAGTACCAGGCGGCGACCAAGATCGCCTCGACCGGTTGCTCCCTCGGAACGGCACCGACACTCTCGTCCGGGCTACCGCGCAGTGTCGCAATGATCGATTAGCAGTCGTTCGATCGGGTGCTCGGTGGTGTGTTCGGGACGCTCGCATTGCGAGGTCAGGAGCACCGCGTGTTCGTATGCGGTGCTCCTTGACGATCATCACGTCCAGGCCAGCGCGTTTAGGGCAGGGAGACGAGTCCGTTGGTTGCAGGGATCATCGGTGCGGGCCGCTCGTGGACGGCGTGGATGATCTCGGTGTTGTCGATGCCGCGCAGGTAGGCGGAGGTGATCCCGAGGTCGGCGTGACCGAGTTGCCGTTGGATGACCAGTAGTGGGACTCCTTCCCGACTCATCTCGACGGCGTGGGCGTGGCGGAGCTGGTGCGGCGCGAACCGACGGCGCACTCCGGCCGCGCGGGCGGCGTTGCGCAGTTGGACGCGAATCCCGGATGGGGAGCAGGGGCGGCCGCAGGTGGGGCCCCGGAGCACGCAGAAGAGTGCGCCAACCGGCAGCCCGGCGCGGATGGTGAGCCACGGCTCGAGCTGCTCCCAGGCCCACCGGTCCATCCCGACCTCGCGGCGCTTGCCGCCCTTGCCGCGGCGCACCAACACGGCGCCGCGTGTCCGGTCGAGATCGCTCTCCTGAAGGGCGGGCGCTTCGCTGATCCGCAACCCTGCACGCCAAAGCACAATGATCACGCCGCGCAGCCTGAGACCGTCGGAGCGATCGCCGGCTGCGCGCATCACGGCGATGATCTCCTCCACGGTCGGCGGGTCCGGTGGATAGCGCAATCCCTTGTTGCGCGGTGGCCGGCCCTGGTGGAAGCCGGACATGGTCGCAGGCGAGCGACGCCGACCGGCACAGTCCAACAGCGGTGTGGAACGCATGACGTCCTCCTTTGGACGGTGGCTTAGCCCATCCATCGTCCGCTCGAAAAGCGAGCGTCGCTACGCGTTAGATCCGCACCATCCGGACGACCGCTAGTCGATCGAAGGGACACTCTCGGCGAGATCAGCTGAGACCCCGGGATCGTGCGACCGGGGTTCTGCGCAGAGCTTCACGCCGCCCGGTTCCCACGGCGGGCGGTTTCGTCGATCGCTCGGGTCCGCCTTAGCTGAGCACACCAAGAATCACGCCTGATCTCATAGACCTCGGGCAGCTTGTCTCCGATCGCTTCGACCGTGTTTATCCACGCGAGGGCGTCGAAAACGTCTCCGCGTTCGGCGGACTCATCCGCCCACTGCAACGTTCTCGCCACGGCCGCGAGATGGCGCTCGGCGTAATAGCCCGAGGCCAACCCCGTCCTTGCCTGGCGTCCAGTCCCCGGCTGCGGGTACGAGACCGGCGGCGCGGTGGCGCCAATGGGCGTCGCGGCTGCACTCATCCCAATCACTCCTTGTTTGGGCGTCAGTCCCCTCGGGCACAGGGTCCCGTGGGCATGAATCCCGTCGCTGGAAACGGGCCGTGGTCCTCGCGAGGTATGCGGGCCCGTTATAGGCGGAGGCCGATCGTCGGCGAGTCATGACGACGGCAGGTCGGTGGTCAGCGACCGTCTGCCAGCAACCCTACTCTCTTTTGAAAGTGGCACAAGCCAATCCGGGCGCGAGTCTCGGAGTCTGTAGTCCGCGGCGACATCGGGCTCGCCGTGGCCGCGCTGCCGGAATTGGGCTAACCGAGCAGCCGACTCGCGGCTGCTCGTCGATCAAAGGGGCGGAAATCGTGACGCAGCGCTGCGGCCTGAGCGCGCCTCGACGGGCGAGCGCGGAGATCTGGAGCCGCCAAGCACGGTTGGCGTGGGAATGCGGCGAGCTACGGTTGCGATGCGGTAGTTGCAGCCGAAGTCCGGCTCCAGATCGGGCGGTAACGTCCGACGCCCCAGCCGCGCGGGCCCGCGCGGGACAGCATCTGTCGGCTTGAGAAGGGCAGTGGACCACGATGACGATCGAAACCCCAATTCAAGACGGGCAACTCGCCGCCAAGATCTCGAACATGGTGGTTCGGGCGCTGTCCCGGACAACCGGTCGCGGCCCCACGCAAGCGAAGACCACCCTCGGGACCAATGGCGTGTTCGTGGTGCTGCAGGACACGCTCACGCGCGGCGAGCAGACGCTCGCTGACGCCGGCCAGGGCGAGGCGGTGCTCGATCTGCGCAGACGTTGGCAACGCGTCATGGAGCAGGACATCAGCCGCGAGCTCGAGCAGCTCACGGGACGCAAGGTCATCGGCTTCATGAGCGATAACCACATCGACCCCGACCTCGCCGTTGAAGTGTTCGTGCTGGAAGCGCTCCCAAGAGCAGACGCTCACTGACCCTGCTCGTCGACGCCGAAGGCGGCCACCATGAGCCGCGCATCCTGACGCTGCCTCGCGTGGTCGCGCAGCGACCACGCGAGGAGCCACAGGGCGGCCTTATGCTCCGTTGATAGCTGGGCGGCGTCGATCGCGTCTTCCACGTGCGTGAACGCCGTTCCCCGCTCCATCATGCCCTCGACCTGCTCTTGGCTGTGGTCGAAGTTGAGTGGCGCGCGAAGAATCATCGACGCGCCTCCTTTCCTGGGTCCTGCGGCTGCCCTAGGTGTGCAACCCGCAGTCCTGTTAGGTGAGCGGACGGCTTATCACAGATCAGGCCGTCCTGCCAGTTCAGACCGAGCAATTTGCGGAACAACGCGGCACCACCGAACGAGTCCGGCTCAGTGTGCTGCTATGGGCTACACGCAATCGCCCGCCCGAGCCGGACGCTGACTTCTGCTTTCGTTACCGGCGACGACCGTTCGCGACTTGCGCTAAGGCGACGATGCGCGCGTCCGGTCCCGATCGCCGGTGCCCGGTGCCGACTTGCGCTTTGCTCGTCCGGCCGGCGACGTCGGGACTTTCGAGATCAACGGATAGGGGTCGCCCGGGGCGAGTGCGCCACGCGATCGCTTTCTGGGAAAGCGATCGTCCCGATGTGGCCGACGGCTGGCCGCTGCTCACTTTCGAGTTCGCCCAGATTCGAGCGTCCGGTTGTCCCTTGTTCGCCCGCTGTGGTACGCGGACTTGGTCGACGCGTACGCTTGGGGCATGCCGATTCCGCGCTTCCTGAAGGGTCACGTCGCCAACGAAGAGGCGGTTCTGGTCGGCGACCCGCGCATCGAGGGCTGGGAGTCGGTCAGCACGTTTGAGGATCAGAAGACGGCGGTAGCCTGGCGTGACCAGCTGCGATCCATGGGTGTCGACGCATGCTGCGTGGCCGATCATCCGCTCGACCGCTTCGGTCGCGGGGACATCTACCTCATGGTCCCGCCCGCGCAATGGTCGCAAGCCAGCGAGATCGTTGACAACATCGAGTGATCCGACGGTGCTCGCCACGGTCGGCCCTGTGGATGATGGAAACATGCGCCGCTGACTTCCGCTTTCAGTCGGCTCGGGACGTGCGGTTCCCTTGTGCTTCCGCGTGATGGGGGCAGCGGATGCCTTGCTGGCGATCGCCGTGTTGGCGGACGACGCCGAGTGGCCACGCGAGTCCGTCTCAATGCTCGGTAACTTCCTTTGCGGAGAAGCCTGGCCGGCTACGCCTGCGTCTTGGCTTCCTCGGCCGCGGGTTCGGCCGGGGTTGCGCCTTCCCCGGTGCTGGGGAGGCGGTAGCCACGGTCGGCCTTGACGGCCTCGCCGCTCTTCGCGAGCCTCGAGAGCGTCGTGCTGACGGTCGGACGGGCCAGGCCCGTCGCCTTCGCGACATCGGCCGCTGTCAGCGCCCCGTCGTGCGAGAGTGCCGCGAGCACCTTCGCCCGGGTCTCGCCCGGTGCCGTTCGGGTCGATGTCGCCGACCCCTTTGCGCTGCTCGCGGCACGGGTGGGTGTCCGCGCCGGGGTCGGCTTCGTCGAGGTGGCCTTCCGGACCGGTCGCTTCGCGGCTGGTTTGGACTTCGCCGGCTTCGGCTCGGAGGCTGGGCGCTCGCGGGGGTCGAGCGCGGCGAGTGCGTTACGTAGCTTCTCGACCTCGGCGAGCAGCTGGTCAAGGCGCTCCTGGATGTTGTGGCGAATGCGATCGATCAACTTGGTGAGGCTCCTCGTGTTGGTTGGCCGGCGCCGAGAACGGCACCGAGTGAGCATGCTGTCAGACCTCGGCGTCCACAGAGGGCGGGGGCTGTAGCTCAACGGTCGATCGATCATCCCGGAGGACGTGTCCCTGGAGAGGGTCACCGTCGAGTCGAAACACATCGCCAGCCGCCACCACGCGGCTCCCGCGCTCCCGGCCCAGGCACTCGAGTGGACCCCCGCTGCGACGACGCCGGCGGCGGTGATCGGTTCGCACCAGGAGCGAGCGCGTCGAGCGCCCGTCGTGGGGCTGGTCCTTGTGGGCGAGAGCGAACATGCGGTGCGGCCGATGCGGAGCCGAATCGGGGACGACCGCAATGTCGCCAACGCGCTCGTCCGCCGCATCGCCGCCGGAGGACGAAAGGGATCGTCCGGCAGCGGCGTCGGCCACGACTGCCTCTGGTCGAATCCGCAAGCCCGCCGTTGCCGAATGCTGGCGATATCCCGACGAGCGCTTTCTGGGATAGCGCTCGTCCGGGCGTGGTGTTGCCCTCGACCCCGAGGTTCTGGTCGGGCCTGACGCTTGGAATCACGCGAAAGGGGGCGCCAACGGAGCGACTGGTTCCGGGACGTTCGGTCGTCTCCCCGTTACATGACTCGGCGCGGTGCTCTCACAGAGCTGCGCAGAGCACCGTGCCGCTGGATTGACGCTGCGCTAGCGAGTGCGGGTGTCACGCCGCGATCGCCTCGAGGCGCTCCTCCGCTGCGGGGATGAGCTCCGGCTGCTGGCGCTCGATCTGGTGCTCGCGCACTAGCCACAGCGCGACGATCGCGCCGGCGAAGGCGAGCACTGCGCCGATCACGAGGATCGCGTTCAGCCCGCTGAGGAAGCCCTCGCGGGTTGCGCTCGTCAGGAGTGCGCGTGCTCCGTGCGGGACGGCGGCGAGGGCCGAACCGAGCCGGCCATCGGATGCCGCCTCGAGGAGTTGGCGGGGGTGATTGCCGGCGGCTGTAGGGGTACCGGCGGCTAGCGCGGAGATCTTTGCGGCGCCGCGGCCGAGGAAGATCGCGCCCCAGGCGGCGACGCCCACGGCGACGCCGACCTGCCGGAACGTGTCGTTGATCCCGGCCGCCATGCCGCTGCGCTCCTTCGGCACGACGCTCACGGCGACGTCGGCGATCACGGGATTCAGCAGGCCGATACCGACGCCGGCGACGATGAAGCCCGGCAGCAGGGCGGTCCAGCCGGACCCGGCGCTGAGACCTGACATCAGCAGCAGTCCGGCGCCGACTCCGGTGAGTGAGATCGCCATCAGGACGCGTGCCTGCACGCGCGCCATTAGCGCGACGGCGAGCGGCGCGACTAGGAATGGGACGAGCGTGATCGGCAGGTACCGAAGCCCCGCCTGAAGCGGCGAGTAACCGAGGTAGTTCTGCAGATACAGCGTCAGGTACAGGAACAGTGCGAACAGCGAGGATGAGACCGCGAACGCGGCTAGCTGCACCCCGGTGAACGCTCGGCTGCGGAACAGCCCGAGTGGAAGCATCGGCTCCGCGACGCGGCGCTCGATCGCCGCGAACGCTGCGATCATGACTGCAGCTCCGGTAAAGAGGGCGATGATCGGCGCGCTTCCCCAGCCGTCGTCGTTCCCGCGCACGAGCGCCAGCACGAGCAGCAGCAGCCCGGTGCTGAAGCTCACGAGCCCGAGCCAGTCCACCCGGGTCGCGTTCGGATCGCGTGACTCGCGAAGCCGAGCGAACGTGACTGCGATCGCAGCGATCCCGATCGGCACGTTGAGGAAGAACACCCAGCGCCAGCCGAGACCGTCGGTGATCGCGCCGCCGACGAGCGGTCCCACGGCCACTGCCGCACCGATCGTCGCGCCGTAGACGCCCATTGCCGTCGCACGCTCGCGGCCCGCCGCGAACTCTTGCGCGACCAGCGCCAGGGACACCGCGAACATCGCCGCGCCGCCAATGCCCTGCGCGGCGCGCGCAACATTGAGGAACGTCGCGTCGGGCGCCAGCCCTGCGGCCAGCGAGGAGAGCGCGAAGATCGCGAGCCCGCCGGCGAACACAGCTCGGCGCCCGACCCGATCGGCGATCGAGCCGGCTGTCAGCACGACGGCGGCGAGCGCCAGCGTGTAGGCGTCGATCACCCATTGCAGGTCCGTGAAGCTGGCCGACAGGTCCTTCTGAATCGACGGAAGCGCTGTGTTCACGACCGTGATGTCCAGCAGGAGCATGAAGGTCGCGACGCTTACCGCCAATAGGGTCCACCACTTTCTAGCCATCAAATACCTCCGGGTCCGTGCTAAACTTGTCAGGCAACCTTGTAAGGCTTCCAGACAGTTCGCTCACCTTATCAGGAGCCCTGACCAAATGGCAAGTGATTTCGAACATTCATCGCAAGCACCTCTGATCCGCCTGCTGGACGTGGCCTTCGACGAGTTCACCGCCGAGCTGACGAAACGGGTCGCAGCGACGGCCTACTCCGACATCCGGGTAAGCCATGGCTGCGTGTTCGGGACCATCGATCCCGACGGCACGCGGCTGACGGACCTAGCCGAGCGGGCGCACATGACCAAGCAGTCGGTGGGGGAGGTAGCCAGCGACCTGGAGCAGCGGGGCTACGTCGAGCGCGTGCCGGACCCGAGCGACGGCCGCGCGAAGATCATCCGTCTGACCGAGCGCGGCCGCAATGCGCAAGCGATCGGCCGGGGCTTGATCGACGACATCGAGCGTGAATGGGCCGAGCGTTTCGGCGCCGAGCGAATCGCCGCACTCCGTGAGGCGCTCGAGGCAATCACCGCCGAACAGCTCGGTGCGATCCCGGCCTAGCTGACCAGCCCAAACATCGTCGCGCCCCCTTTCGCCCAGACTCGAGCGTCCGGCTGCCGCGACCCCCACGATTGTTTCCATCGCACCCGACCCTCGCTTCGCGTGACGTCTTCGGCGACCAGGCACTGGCGCGGGTGAGCGGGGATGAGCGCGGCGGCTGACGATCGCCTTCGCCCGGCCTTGAGCGGTGAAGCCGACTTCCCTGCTGCCGGCGACAAAGAGGGCGCGTGTGTTCGCGGCCGACACACCTCTCGCGGAATCAAAGCGGGGCCGCGGATCGGTCCCGCGCCGACCGGTTGCGCGTACCCGCGGACGCGGAAAAGCAGGGACGTCAGCCCGATCAGCGATCGCATCCGACGTCCGACGATGCGGCGAGCCTCGCAGGTGGCGAGGAGCGGGTCGCTCATGAAGAGCGGCCCGACACCTGCCTTCGTGCTCGCGCGGGTATGCGCGCCGTTCGGGGGGTCTGCTGGTGGTGGTTTGTCTCATCGCGGACGGGTGATGATCACCGTCGCGCCCTTCTCGGCCATCGCCAGTGCGGTGGCGATACCCATCCCGGAGGTGCCACCGGTGATCAGAGCCCGTTTGTCTTTCAGATCCATTGTCGACATCCCTTCGGTAGTTGGAACGGGCATTCCACTCTTGCTGACGCCGACTCGAACGGGACTGGCTCCGGTAAGCCAAGATGAGCCGATCTGGATATACGCGCTCCGGGACGGCTTCCCGTAGGTCGTCGGTCCGAGGGCTCAGCGGTCGAGCGAAGTGCTCGTGGCGCTGCTGAGAGTGCCGATGAGCGTGAGCATCGCGTCGAGCGCGGCCGCGAGCGGTTCGGGGTCGCGCTGGATCTGAGCGAGCAGGAGGCCGCCCTCAAGCGCGGCAAGCAAGGCCAGCGCGAGCTGGCGCGGATCGGCCTCGGGTGCGAGTCGGCCAAGCGCGTGCATCCGCAGAAGACCGGCCATGATGCTGGCCTCCCAGCGTTTGAAGGACGCCGCAACCACTGCCCTGGCTTCGGGCTCCGTCTCGGCGAGCGCGGAACCGAGCGAGCCGATCGGACAACCGCCGCGCCCGCCCGTGTTGCGGGCGTGGTCGACCACAAAATCGCGCCACTCCCGTAGGCCGTCAAGGCTGCTGAGGTCGAACCGCTCCTGCGTGCCGATGGCCATGTCGGCCTGGCGCTCGATGACTGCGCGAACCAGCGCCGGCTTGTCGTCGAAGTAGTGGTAGAGCTGCGAGCTGCTCACGTGTGCACCGTCGCGCACTTCCTCGACCGTTGTGCGGGCAACGCCCTGCTGAAAGATCAGCTCTGCCGCGGCGTCGACGATCCGCGCGCGCGTCTCGGCGCCCTTGCGCGTCAACCGCGGCCGACCAGAACTGCTTGAGGACATCGGAGAAGTATACCGTAGAAATGGCTTTGACATTCCAGAACATGTCTGCCAGAGTGGAACAGGCATTCCAGTCAGCAAACAACCTCGGGGCTGCTACCGCCGGGAAAGCAGGAAGCCGCTGTGCTGGGCCAGGCCGAGCAGGGCCTAGCCGTCGTATCTGCCCGGCGGTCCGACCGCGCCATTCAGTCAACCCTGGCTGGACATACAAAAGATGAGAGGGAATCACGATGAGCACAACCCCAGGAAAGACCGTGTTGATCACGGGCGCCAACGTCGGGATCGGCAAGGACGTGGCCCGGCAACTGGCGTCACGTCCCGAGATCGCCCGCATCTACCTGGCGTGCCGGAACGGAGACCGGGCGAGAACGGCAAAGGCCGATCTCGAAGCGGAGACCGGCCGGACCATCTTCGACATCGTTCTCATGGACGTTGCCGATCCGGGCTCCGTCCGCGCCGGCCTAGCGGGCATCAACGGATCCATCGACGCGCTGGTCATGAACGCCGGTGGAATGGGCGGCAAGACGCCCATGGACTTGACCGCCGACGGGGCCACTCACATATTCGCGCAGAACGTTCTTGGCCACGTTGTCCTCCTCGAGGCGCTCCTGGCCGAGGACCGACTTGGCGAGGTGGCGGTCTTCGCCGGAAGCGAAGCAGCCAGGGGAGTCCCGAAGCTGCGGATGACACGGCCATCGTTCGTCTCAACCTCCGCCGACGAGCTCACCACTGTCATCGACGGCAGCTATTTCGCCGACCGCAAAACTGACGTCGCTTTGGCCTTCGGGCAGGCTAAGTACATCGGCGCCCTCTGGATGGCCTACCTGGCCCGCCAACACCCCGACCGCCGATTCATCACCGTGAGCCCCGGCAACACCACCGGCACCCAAGCACCCAATGACCTCAAATTGCCGCTGCGTATAGCGGCCAAATACGTCATGCCCACCCTGCGTCTCGCCCACAGACTTGACGTCGGCGCGAAGCGACTGGTCGACGGCGTCACCGCCCCGACCCTGTCCAGCGGCGTGTTCTACGCCAGCGCGGCCAACACGCTCAAGGGTCCCTTGGTCAACCAAGCGGACATCTTCCCCGATCTGGCCAACCCGTCGTTTCAGGACAACGCCAACGAGGCCATCCACCGCTTCATCACTTCAAAGACATTCGCGTGATACCTCGCCGACTGGTTCCGAGGAGGTCGCTCGAGGCACGGCGGCCGGCATCCATGACCAGGGGATTGAAAGGGACCGGCATTCGATCGCCACGCCTCGAAACCTACGAAGTCAAGATGCACGCCTGAGGCATCGCGCCGTGCGCGCCGGCGGGCGTCCCGGGCTCGACCAACGCCCGTCGCGATGACACCCACCGCTGACTTGCCGGCGGCCACAACGATCGTCTCGGTGACCGTGTGTCCCCTGGCGATCCTCCCGATCGTTCAACGCGCGACGGCACCACCGTCCCAGCCTGCGAGAGAATGGGGCCATGCCTATCGTGGGGTCCGATCCCGTTCTCGCAGTTCATGACCTCGAACGATCCGCTGCGTGGTATCGAGACGTGCTCGGCTGTCAGGTCGACGAAGTTGATCCGGGGAATTGGACGTTCTGCCGCGCGGGCGGGGTCACGTTCATGCTGGGCCGCTGCCCCGATGTCCCAGCGGCAAGCGAGCTCGGAGACCACAGCTATATCGCGTATCTCCGAGTCGACGATGTCGCCGCCTACCACCGTAAAGCGGTCGCGGCGGGCGCCGAGGTTTTGAAGGACCTGCGCGAAGAGCCTTGGGGAATGCGCGAGTTTGGTCTGCGCTCTCCTGACGGCCACCGGTTCATGGTCGGCCAGCACGTCTCGGCGTGATGGGATCTCGCAGCTGACGATCGCGCTCGGCCCGCCGACCGTCTCGAACCGGACGAGCTTCGGCGGCGCCTCGACTGTCGCTCGCCAGCCCGCAATTCCTTCGCAACCCTTCCAAGTCTCCGTGCGCACCAACGACCTGCTTTGACGCTGCGCCGCGCATCCTCGACGCCGCGCCAAGGCACCTCCTAAGCGCGGATCTCGCGCATCCTGCAGCTCGGCGCCAGCCGCGACGCGGCCTGCAAACGCTCAGGCGCACCTTCCGCGCATAGGGTGACTGCGGGCAGTTCCGCGGAGAGACGCGTCCGGAGGTGAAAGCAGGTCGCCCGGGACGTTCGCCCGGGTGGCAAAGCGCGCGTGGGCGCTCAGCGCGCCAGCGGGTGAGTCGACGGGCACGGCCGATTCGACGTTCTTTGGGGACCTTCTCAACCTGTGCGGGTGCTGGGAGCCTTTTAAGAGGTGATGAGCCCTAACGACTTCGACCGCTTCGTGGCCGATAACGGCAACGGCCTGCTGCGGACCGCCTACCTGATGGTTGGTGATCCTCACGAGGCCGAGGACCTCGTGCAGGAGACACTGTTCAAGGTCGCCTCGAAATGGCCACGGGTCTGCCGCATGGAGAACCCCGTGGCCTACACCAGACGGCTCCTCGTCAACCAGGCGTTGCACGGGAGAGTGAAGCGCTCACGCAACCGAGCGGAGCTGAAAGCAACTGCGCCTCCCGAGACAGCCTCTAACGCGGCCCACCTCGACATTCACGACGAGCTGTTCGACGCGCTGGCGGCGCTACCGCCACGACAACGTGCGGCGCTGGTGCTCCGCTACTTCCTCGATCTTCCAGAGGCTGAGGTGGCGGCGGCGCTGGGCTGCTCGCTGGGCACCGTCAAGAGCAGCACCTCTCGTGGGCTGAAACGACTCGAAGAGACGCTGCGCCCTACTAACCACCACCGGAGCATCGCCTCATGACAGAGATCGAGAACGACCTCCGCACCTGGATGCAGGAGCGCGCAGCGCGTGTTCACGCGTCCCCGGAGATCCTTGAAACCGACTACCGGCCACGAGCTCGTCGCAGCTGGCGGCCCAGGCTGGCGATCGGCGGCGGCATCGCCGCAGTCGCAGGCACCGTCACAGCGGTGCTGTCACTCGCCGGCGGGGCGAGCACGGCGTTCGCGGGCTGGAGTGCGGAGCCGACGACGGCAAGCCCCGCACAGTTGCAGGCGGCGCAGAGCTACTGCAGCGCGAACATCCCCGACCCGAACACCACGACGCAGCGGCTGGTCGACAGCCGCGGCCCGTACACGATCATCGTCTACGCAGGCCCGGCCGGGTCGACACAGACCTACAACTTCTGCACCGTGGGGCCCGGCCTGCAGAACGCATCCGGCTGGACCAGCTATCCGCCGGTGACGCCTGCTGACGGAAGGCTGTTCCTGTGGTCTGATTACACCGCGACCGACAACGGCCAGGACTACGGCACCATGATCGCCCAGGCCGGCCCCGACGTGACGGGGGCCAACGTGACGCTCACCGACGGGACGGTGGTCACGGCCACGGTCCAGAACGGCTGGGCAGTTGCCTGGTGGCCGGGCAGCGGACACGTCGCCTCGGCACAGCTGACGACCGCAACAGGCACGCAGACGCAGAAGTTCAACTATCCGTGCGACATCCACAAGTGCGGCGGCGGTCCGCGTGGCGCTGCGCCCGGTGGCGGGCCCGGCGGCGGCTGATCGTGCTCGGCGATCTGCGCCGTCTGCGGGCGACGGTCGCACTCGCAAGCGTTTGCGCGGCCGGACTCGCTGCATGCGGGTCCGGCCGCAGCGGCAACGGGGCAACCAGCGCAGGTCTGACGAGTAATTCCGGTGTCAGGTTCGCGGAGTGCATTCGCGCGCACGGTGTGCCGGACTTCCCCGATCCAGGGGGCGCGTTCCCACCCGGGATCAAACAGTCGCCTGCCTCTCGATCCGCGATGAAGACATGCCTACAGCTGGAGCCACCCGGCACATCAACCGGGAAGCAGTTCAACTCCTCGCAGCGCGTGGCTGCGCTCGCACAGGTGCGGTGCATCCGCGAGCACGGGATGCCGAACTTCCCCGATCCAACGTTCGCCGCCAGCGGCGGAGAGCTGTTCCCAGCGATGGCTGGATTCAACCCCACGTCGCCAGCGTTCAGACGCGCCGCCGCCGCATGTGGACTCAAGGGGTCGATCGGGGAGCCCCACGGCGGCTGAGCTGAATACTGACGATTGCGCGCGAGCCCATTGCGACTCAGCTCGTCAGCTCCCGCGCTCCGAACCCGCAGGACGAGCGAAGCGCGTCTCACAGGCTAAAGCTGTCCCTGCCCTGATCCTCGCCAGCAGCGAGGCGCAGCGTGTCGTTCGCTCGCTGATCGCCGACGGTGAGCGGCGGGGAGTACCGCGTTTTCATGAAAGCGGGGCGTGCAGCGCCGGGCTCCGCGCGATCCGCGCGGAGCCCTGCAAATCTCGAGAGCAGGTCTGCGCTCGTCCAAGGGCAGAGACCTGAGATGCGCGGAACTCGGGCATCTCGGCAACGGCTTGGTCGCGCCTGCCACGACGGCACGGCTCGGCCGCGGTGGCGGATCGTCGCGCTCATCACGTCTCTGCAAGCGCTTGAATACGGGCGGCCGCTCCTGAGTTCGCGTGAACGCGCCGGTTCCGCGCTCCGCTGACCGGGCGACCACCTACGAGCGCCGCTGACCGCTGGGCCCGGCGTGCTGAACCGGCAGTGGCCGGACCTTCGGATAGCCCAGCGGGAGGATCAGCGGACCGCCGACGTGGGCGTAGATGACCTGCCAGTGGTAGTACCCGTAGAAGGCGCGGTGGTCGTCATGCATTCGGCCGGCGTAATCCTGGACCGCGTTGACGTAATCACTGCTGGGGTTGTAGTGGTAGAGCGCGCCGGCCATGTCGCGCGGTGCCCCGTTGGCGACCAGGTAGCGAGCGGCACCGAGGATCGCCTGGCGGGGATTCTCGATGTCTCCGCTGCCGTAGCGCGCCCAGGTGGCGGGAAGGAACTGCATCGGGCCCTGCGCCCCGGCGGTGCTCGTACCCTCGACGCGCCCGAACTTCGTCTCGATGAACTCGATTGCGGCTAGGTATTCCTACGGCACCCCGAACCGGGACTGTGCGGCTTTGAAGTAACCAAGCAGCGTGCGAGGTGCTGGCGGCTGAACGATCTTCCAGCGCGGTAGGGACCTGCCCGGCGTGACGAGGCTGGCGAGCGCGTCAGCTGCTTCCAGGTTGGACCGCATGCTCGCCGTTGCCTGCCTGTCAAGCCCGGCGAGGCCGGAGCGTTGGATTCGTACCGTCCGGTGATCGAGCGCCAACGTCGCCAGCTGTTCGAAGCGTCCCGCGCTCGCCAGCTCAAGGCTCGGGCTCGACGCGTCGTCGATGATCTCCTGCGCGAGATCGAGATCCGCGACGAGTTGGCGGCGGTCGGTCGGCAACCGAGAAGGGAGAAGGCCCCCCGCAGACGGTGTCACAGGGCTTCTGGCGGCGGGCTCCAGACGGCGCGCGGATGAACGTCTCCGCTGCACGCGACAAGCGACGTCAGGAAGGCCACGACCGGGGCCAAGCGCACAGCTGCTGCCCTCACCGCACGAGTGTGGCAAACGCCACCCGCCTATCGCCGCCCTTCAGCGCACGTCCGCGCACAGCGACGGATCCACGCGCCGCGAAGGCTCGGCGCGCACGCCTACTCCGGCGACGAGACAAGCGCTGTCTTTACTCCATCACCGGGCGGTCGGCAGCCGCGATCTACCCGCGCGTTCGTCCGCTCCCGTCGAGCCTGGCGCACGGAGCGAGACGAATCGCGCCCTTCTCGACGTCGCGTCTGACCGACTCGTTGACCCCGATGAACTCGTCGGTCATACAGCCCTGCTTCAGCTCTCCAACAAGCATTATCACTCGGCTCCGGCGAGGCTCCCATGCGCGGACCGGAGGGCGCGGTCGCTGCCCCGACGCGTGCACGATCGCAACCGTGGCCGAGCGGCAGCCAGCCGCCGGCATCGGCGGCCAGCTCTGTTTCGTCCGGAGCGCAGGTGACGTGAGCGCTATCGGCCTGCTTCTCGGGGTGCAGCCGACAGCGCGGCCCGCGAATCGATCTACGTGCCGGGCCGACGCCGCAGCGCCCGCACGCCGGCTCGGGCAAGCCCGGGCGCTCTGCGGGCAAGACGTCGTGCAGCCCGGTCAGTCATGCCCGGCCTTATGTCAGACGCTGGTGCGTTGCCGGCCGCGGGGCCCAGCATCTGATTGCCATCGGTTTGCACGCCGAAGAGCCGCCACTGACCGGGAACGCCCTTGAGCTCGTGAACGCCCCGGTCAGTGAGGTTGATCCCTGAGCCCATGACGAGGTCCTTGACCGTCCCGGAGACGAGCACCTCACCCGGCCGGGCGGTGGCGCCGACCCGAGCCGCGACGTGAACCGCCACGCCGCCCAGGTCCTCGCCGATCAGTTCGCACTCTCCAGTGTGGAGGCCGGCTGTGAGCTCGATGCCGAGCTCGCGCGCTTCCTCACGGATCGAGCACGCGCACCGGATCGCCCGTGCGGGGCCGTCGAAGCTAGCGAGGAAGCCGTCGCCGGTCTGCTTTACCTCGCGGCCGCGGAAGCGCCCGAGCTGCGCGCGGACCACCGTGTCGTGGCGTTCAAGGAGCTGCCGCCAGGCGCTGTCGCCCAGCTCATTGGCATGCCTGGTGGAATCGACGATGTCCGTGAACAGCACGGCGCAAGCACCCGATCAGGCCCGGCCCCTTCGCGAGCGCCGGTGAGGAACTCCTCGATTTCGCCGGCGACGGCCTCTGGGTCGCCCACGCCCGGGAGGTGGTCACGGCCCGGCAGCTCGACGTAGCGCGCGCCCGGGATCAGCTCGGCCATCAACCTCCCACCCGAAGCTGGGATCGGGGAGTCGGCGTGATGGAGCACGAGTGTCGGAACCTGGATGCTCGGCAGCACGTCGCGAACGTCCAACCGCTGGATCGCCTCCCACAGCGAGATCGCCATTCCCGGACTCATCGACGCCCGCTCGAACATCCCCCAGAACCGCCTCTGTACCGCACTGTCGCCAAGCGTCGGGGCGATCCATTTCATCGTCTCCCCCTCGCCCCAGCGATCGATCGTGTCCCGGACCTTCGACGCTGTTTCCGCCCACGCCGGATCCGCCGGAGCGCCCTCCACCAACGTTCCCACCGCAAAGCCGTCGTACAGGATCAGGCCGGTCGTGCGCTCGGGGTGGCTGGCGGCGAACAGCGCGCTCAGAGCGGTGCCCTCGGAGAAGCCCAGCAGCGCGGCCCGCTCGGACCCGACAGCGTCCATCACCGCGCGAACATCGTCCATCCGTTCGTCGAAGCCCGGCGCTCCGGCGACGGGATCCGAAAGTCCGGTGCCTCGCTTGTCGAACATGATCAACCGAGAGAAGCTCGCCAGCCGACGCAAGAAGCTCGTGACCGTCGGGTCGGTCCACTGGAAGTCGAGGTGCGACAGCCATCCCCACACATAGACGAGGTCGATCGGGCCCTCGCCCACCACCTGATAGGCGACGTTGACGTCGCCGCTCTTCGCGTAGCGCGTTTGGGGAGCTGGCATCCGGGCGGCCTGGGCCCCAAGCCTAGCTCCACCAGAGATGACGAGGTCGCCCATGGCGCACAGCCGAGCCTCGCCACCGCTCCCACGTGCCTGCGGTCGTCTCCCCCGGCGCCATGACACGCCGGCTCGGGACGATGAGGGGGCGTCCGCCGATGCCGGCGGCTGGCTGCCGCTCCGCGGCAAGAGCGGTCACGCGCGCGCCGTCGACCCCGGTCGCTGCTTCAGGTTCGAAGCACTCACGCGCTCGGGCCCACAGGACCTGCTCTTCATCCGCGGCGAGCCTCGGCTGTGAATCTCGAAAGACCCCCAATGCAAGGCGGAAAGCGAGCATCACGCTGGCGATCGCTTTTGCGTCTGAGACGGCTCCGGGGCGAGCGAGCGCAATGGCGACATCGCGCGCATCGACGGTCGTGAACAGGCCCCCACGGTCACCGCCTCGAGAGTACTGGTGCGTCTCGGGCTGACCTTGGGACTTTCGACCGCTGGTTCAGACCAATGCGTCCATCGGCTGGCGCTCCTGCATTCGCTCGCGCGAATGCTGCGCGAGGAGCCCCGCCCTCGACGCGGAAGGGGCGTTACCCCCGTTGTCAGTGTCCCACGGCGACGATCGCGATGGAGATGGAGAGCACCACGGCCTGGTGGAACGCGACCAGGATGCCGGGATTCTTCGGCTTGAGGTTGACAGCGTGGAACAGCAGGAAGCCGACCGCCATCTGCCCGACCGAGATATAGAACGCGGCGGGGTACTGCGGCATCAGCGACCCCAACGTGCCCACCACGGCGAGCGCCGCAAACAGGTGCGCGATCATGGTCAGCTGCGACCAACGACGTGGCCAGTAGAAGGCTTCGATGGGCTTGCCGAAGCCCCGCTGGCCGGTGGTCATGCCGCCGAGGAACACGGTCAGCAGCAGCGCGTGAAGCGCGTAGGTGGAGTCGAGGTAGGACCAGAAATTGACTCCGTGTATATAGAGCGTGCTCAGATAACAGAGAAACACTCCATAGGCGAGAAGGCCGTGCGTGCCATGCACGACGGAGGGAAGTCGGCCGGCAAGTACATGGAGCGTCCCGATGCCCAGCAGGGCCGTGAGGACGATCAGCACCAGGCCGCTGATCGTCGCGGACCCCGGAGCCAGGACCACGAGCACCACGGCGATCACCCCGACCAGTGTCGCCACAATCCGGTGCGCCGCCTCCGGATCGCCCTCGATCAACAAAATGAAGATGTTGCGCGTGTAGGGCCAGCGCGTACCGAGCGAAAGTCCGAAGCCGAAGCCCTCGACGAGACTGCCGAGCAGGATCAAGACCGCGGCGAGCATCGTCTCGGTCAGATAGAAACCATCGACCACGGCACTCTTGCCGGACGCCGAGGTCGCCAGACCCCGCACAATGCCCGCGATGACCGCCGCCGCGATGAGCGCGGTGATCATCAGCCTGACCAGCCGAACCGTGGTCGTCATCTCGCCCTCCACAACGGAGGAAGCGGATGTCACACGCGGATCGGGTTCGGTTGTCGTCTCGGAGACGTCAGAGGTCCGCATGTTCATCAGCGCCCAGGGCTTCACAGCGCCGCTGGATTGTAGTTCGGCGTCGGGCGCAGCCGGCATCGAGCGGCCAGGCCGACGATCGCATTCGCCCGGACGACAAACGTCTATCCGCGATCACAAAGGCGACCAGGCAGCGGCCGGCACGGTAGTCCAGCCGACGCCTGGCCTTCGTCCAAGCGGCCGTCCCTATTCAGACCGCCCCGGGAGCCTCGTAGGTGAGCATCAGGATGCCGGTGCTGGTCACAGCGCAGTCGACCAGTCGCATCGGTAGCGGACGTGAAGTCTCGCGGAACAGCTGCTTGCCGGTGCCGAGCACCAGCGGGTGCACGAACAGCCGGTAGTCATCGATCAGACGATGCTCGATCAGCGTCTGCACGAGCTCGCCGCTCCCCAGCACGGTGATGAAGCCATCGCCCTGGATCTTGAGGTCGCTCACCGACTCGAGCACATCGCCGTCGAGGATCTGCGATCCGCCCCAGTCGAGACTCGTCAGTGTGCTAGTGACAACGTATTTCGGCGTCGCGTTGAGATGCCGCGCGATCGGGTTCTCGTCCGGCTCGTTTGGCCAGTGCGCCGCCATGTGCTCGTAGGTCTTGCGGCCGAACAGGTACGCGGTGGTCGCACCCATCCCCTCGCCGGCCCGCTGCCCGATCTCCTCGGTCGCGTACGGCGCGCCCCACCCGCCATGCTCGAAGTCGCCCTCGCGATCCTCCTCGGGACCGCCGAAGCCCTGCATGACCCCGTCGAGGGTCAGGAACTCGACTATCCCCAGTCTTCTCATCTCTCGCTCCTCTCGCTGGTCGCTCGCTCCCCTCTTAGGGTCGCGAGACCGGCTATGCCCGTGGCGCAGTACCTCGCGCCGTCGCAACGGCAGTATCCCTTCACGCGGAAAGTGTGCATCGCGCTGCGATCGCTTTCGCCTCTAACTGCCCGAGGAGCCTATGACTGCTTGGGCGACGGTCCACAACTCCAGCTCGAGGCCGGTCCGCGTTCCGTCTGACCGCCGCATCCACCCAAAAGCAGGTGGTGACTCTCCCGATACGAGGGTGCTGATCGGGAGAAGTAGTGCCGTCGGCGTCTCGCCGACGCCCGTCAGCTGGCTGTGCCACGCCAACGGGCCATAACGGGGCTAGGAGTCGTCGGCCGAGGCGCTGAGCCCATTGACGTATCGGTGCTCGTTGACCGCCGCCGACTGCCGGAGCGCCCGTGCTGCGGCTAGAAAGCGGCCACGATCGTGCGAGGACGGCATCTCGAGCTCGTCAGCCATTCGTTCGAGCAGATTCCCGAAGGCGTCTTCCGCCTTTGCCATCTCCCAGTGATCACCTGCGGATCTGAGAGCCGAGATGATCCGCCCCTGTTCCTCGCGGATCTCCGAGCGTAGTCGTTCGTCACCCATCTCCACATTCTCCCCGATGCGACTGCGCGCTCACCACTCGTTTCTCGCCCAGCAGCCGTGCCGCCGCCGGGTCCGAGAGTCAGGGAGGCCGCGAATCGAGCGGCGCCTCTTGTCCCGTGCTCCCACCGAAATGGTGTGCGGCTGGGGGAGCGTCCTGAACCGTCGGAGTACGCTCAGATGAGTGAGCCACGCCCATGACGAAGCCGCTGGGAGGTTTCGATGTCCGGACTGAAGGGACGGCTTTCGACTGTGGTCAAGTCGAAGATCTCAAAGCAGCTCGACCGCGCCGAGAACCCGAGCGAGACGCTCGACTATGCGTATCAGCGCCAGGTCGAGAACCTCCAGAACGTCAAGAAGGGGATCGCCGACATCGCCACCGCCAAGAAGCGGCTGGCGCTTCAGCAGCAGCAGCTCGGTGAACAGGGCGCCAAGCTCGACGCTCAGGCCCGCGAGGCGATGTCCGCGGGACGTGAGGATCTCGCTCGCGCAGCGCTGGAGCGCAAGCAGCTGACCGTTCAGGAGGCTGGCGTCGCTCGACCAACAGATCGCAGACCTCGAGTCACGAGCAGGAGCAGCTGATCGACTCCGAGAAGCAGCTCGAGGCGAAGACAGAGCAGTTCCGCTCAAAGAAGGAAGTCATCAAGGCCCAGTACTCGGCTGCCGAGGCGCAGGTCCAGTTTTCCGAGGCGGCCACGGGAGTCGGTGACTCGATGGCGGACGTCGGCATGGCGACGCAGCGCGCCCTCGACAAGACCGAGACGATGAAGGCTCGCGCGGAGGCCGTCGATGAGCTTGACAGGGCGGGGACCTTCGGGGATCTGACAGCGCTTGGCCCGGTCCAGGACGACGTCGATCGCCAGCTCGACCAGCTCGGCGCCGAGAGCGCTGTCGACGACGAGCTCGCCCGCCTCAAGGCGGAGGTGCAGGCGGGCGCTCCGCAGTCCGCGCTCCCGGCTGGCGAGACCGGCATGGCTGACCACGAAGAGGCACAGAAGCCGGCGGATGGCGACGGCGAGGCCCCGCCCCGTTAGTTCTCCGGACCCTCTGATCGCCGGCTTTGCACGTTGTGATCGGCGCGGTAGGGCCGAATAGCCGGGTTCAATCGACGGGGCGCCCGTGTCGGTAGCGATTAGAAAGCACCGCGAGGGTGAGTCGCGGCTCGACGACTTGGCGCGGTACCTGACGAGTGGGAGGCTCTCACTTCGGTCGCTGATCCGCCGCGCGAGGGGACTCGCGGCCGGCGCGGCGCTTTCCTCGCTACGGCTCGTTACGACCAGCGGCCTCCCTTCGCAGACGCAAGCGCCCACGATCGCACCGGCTGACGACTCCTCGTCCTGTCCGCCGCGCAGAGCTGGTGACTGCCTTGGCGACGGAAGAATCGTGAGGCAAGGTCGACCGCCTGACCGCATTTGTCCGCCAGCGGTAGCCCGAGGCCGTGAGGGACATTCAAGCGGTGGTTCGTGACACGATGCCGTGATGCGCAGTGAGCGCATCTTGGGAACCCTTGCGGCGCTGGTGACGCCGCTGCGCGATGCCGGCGAGCGGCTCGACGAGGACGCGTTTGTGCCGCTGCTTGAGTTCTACCGGGCCAGTGATCTCGAGGGGCTGCTGGTGCTCGGCACGACCGGAGAGGGAATCCTGCTCGGGCATGAGGAACGCTGCCGCGCCGCGGAGCTGGCGATCGCCGGCGCCGGAAACTTGCGGGTGATCGTGCACTGCGGCGCGCAGACCACGACCGAGACCAGCGCTCTCGCGAACCGCCCGCGCAGGCTGGCGCGGACGCGGTCGCCGTGATCGCACCGCCGTACTTCGCCTTTGACACTGGCGAGCTTGTCGAGCACTTCGCCACCGCGGCCGCGGCATGCGCGCCGTTGCCGTTCTACCTCTACGAGTACGCCAAGCGCAGCGGCTACACGGTCCCGGTCGCCGTCGTCGAGCGGCTGCGCGAGCGCGCGCCCAACCTGGCCGGGATGAAGGTCTCCGACGCCCCGTTCGAGCGCGTCGCACCCTATCTCGCCACCGGACTAGACGTCTTCATCGGAGCCGAGGCAGTCATCCCGCCGGGACTCAAGAACGGCGCGGTCGGCGCGGTATCGGGCCTCGCGGCAGCATTCCCTGAGGCGGTCTCCGCGCTTGTCCGCGAGCCCACCGCTGAGCGCGCCGCGCTGGTTGAGGCGCTGGGCCTCGCGCTCGCAGAGCACCCGTTCCAAGCAGCGGTGAAGACAGCCCTGGGCGTCCGCAACGTGCCCGTGCGTCCCGACGTCCGCGCACCGCTCCGACCGCTCGCGGCTGAATCGGCCGACCGCCTACGAACCGAGCTCAAGCGACTGCTCGGCGCCGACACCCTCACGATCCCCGGCCGCCCATAAGGTCGACGAGCAGCCTAAAGAGGGTCCTCCGGCGCGGACGAACGCAATCACGAGCCCTCTCGGAATCACGCGATTGCGCAAGCGAGCGTCGCGCTGCGATCCCGAACAAAGCACAAGCTCCCGCAGACCCCAGATCCGCGCGTTGCGAGACTGGCCGCGCCGGCTCCCAGATGCCCGTGTCGGCATGCAGGGTTGGTCGGTGAGGGCGCCGGTTGGTAGCGTGCTGCTGCTTCACCTGCAGCGGCAGTCGTAGTGACGGCGCCGGCGTGACCGCTTTCGTGCTTGCTGCCTCCCGACGCTCAGTTAGCACCGAGGAGCGATCGGACCGATCCGTCTGCGATGCCCAACGTGCGCGCTTGTGGCGAGCAGCAGGGCAGAGACCGCTTGAGCAGGTGGGACCTGCTTCCGTCGTTCCACGGGTCAGCGGTCGGCGCGCGGACGATCGCAATCATGCAATGCGCTAGTCCGCCAACAACGCGTTGGACGCCTCCCTGGTCGCCGAAGCGCTCGCACGCTGGACGACGGCGCCGAGGTGAAAGCGATCGCCCGGTCTGGCGACCGCTGGCGCCTCAATGCGGCAGCACGGGGTCCTCGATATCGCGTGGTCGCGACCGGGCAGCTTGTCGCGAGTGGCTTGAGCGCGAGGGCGGCGTTGGATGCGGGGTGGCTACGCCTGGCGGCCGATCAGCTCTACGGTCGCGGCGACGAGTTCGGCGTTGTCTGCGGCGGTCCGACCGTCCGGTAACACGAGCACGTCCTCCAGTCCGATGCGCACGTCGATGCCGGCGCTGGCGGCCGCCGAGATTACCTCCCACGTTGGCTCACCGTAGCCGTGCCACAGCTGCGGGATCCCGTCGGGAATCAGGGCCGCGATCGCTTGAGCCTCCTCCACGCCACCATCAACCTCGACGAGTGCCCGCACGAGTTGATGGGCGAATGGGCTGCGCGCCAATTCTTCGGCGTCGGCGGGTGTGCCGAGTCCCGCCTCGACTGCGATGCCTGCGTGCAAGGCGGCGCGGACGATTCGCGCCCAACCGAGTTCAGAGAGGTTCACCGAGACGAAGTCGGGTCGCCGCCGCCAGCTCCTCACCGCGGCGGCACGAGAGAACGGGTCGGCATCCATCGCCTCGGAGGTGGAGAGCCCAACCGGCAGGCCGGGAACGGCGGCGCGAATCGCCTCGACGGCTGCGTCACACGCAACGGCCTTCATCGTCTGCGTGCCGTCGGGATCGCGAGGATGCAAGTGCACGGCGAACGCTCCGGCGTGCCGCACAGCGATCGCGTCGGCGGCGAGCTCAGCCGGCGACTCTGGCACCGGGATGCTCGGCCCGTGTGCGTCCGCCGTTCAAGCACGCCTTCACCGCCATCTCAGCGGCTACCAGCCCGAGCCACAGTCGCCACGCCAACCACCGCGAGTGGTGTCGATCACGACGGCCATCGCCAGAAGTGTCGCGCCTCGCGCCCAAGGAGCAGTGCGTGAGACGCCCCCGCCAGCACGCGAAAGCGGCGGCGAAGTCGGGGGACCGGCGAAGGTCAAAGCAGAAGTCGCGCTGACCCCAGTTCCACGCGAAGGGAGACGGGTGCTGGCGACGGCCGCGATGCCCGAGTTGGTGGCGGCGCAGGTCTCGACCGGGATCACGTTGGGACGCTGGCTGATTCCGGGTAGCCGGCTTCGGCACCGGCGCGGTCGCTCGAGGAGGCAGCGTGGTGATCCGGCACTGAAGTCGCGCTAGCAGCGCGCGCTGCGCGTGCGCGAAGAATGAGGCGAACGCCCCATGTGGCGACGGGCAGCCCGCCGTAGCTTGCGGTCATGCAATCGTCGAGCCGCACAACTCGTCGCGTTTCCGGCCAGGACTGGGACATCCGCGAGTCCGGGCCGTCCGATGCCGGATCGACGGTGCTGCTGCTCCCGGGCGGTATGTGCACTGCCGTCTTCTTCGAGCCGATCATGGACGCTCTCCTAGCCGCCCCGGTCCACGTTGTCGCCGCGACGCTTCGGGGGTTCGGGCGCACGCCACACTCGGCCGATTTCTCCGTGAGAGCTACGCCTCGCTCGCCGGACAGCTGGCCGGCGAGCTTCAAGCCGACCTCGTCGGCGGTCACAGCCTGGGCGGCAACGTCGCCCTCGAGATGGCCGCCACAGGCGAGTTCGACGGCCCGGTGCTGCTCCTTTCACCGACCTTTTCGCGCGAGGATGAGGCCAAGGAACTCGGTGTGCTGGACCGCCTCGGCGCCGTCCCCGTGGTCGGGCATCTGGCGTGGCTGGCGATGCTCAAGGCGATGCCGAAGGCGATGGGAAAGCGGTTCCCCGCGGAACGCCACGACGCGTTGGTCGCCGGGATGACCAACAACGACCCGCGGTTCTGCCGCAAAGGCGTGCGCAGCTACTACGAATATCTCGACGCTCACGGCTCGCTCGTGCCGCGCCTGTGTCGGTCGGGGGTCAAGTCCTACGTCGTCTTCGGTGACGACGACGAGATCGCGCTGACCGACGAGGAGCGCAGCGGTCTGGACGCGTGCGCGGACGTGACGCTGGTCACCATCGCCAATGCCACCCACGGCTTGATCATCGAGCAGCCCGCCCGGATAGCCGAGCTGATCCTCGAACTCGTCGAGAACAAGACGCATATCTGAGCCGCCCACCTTCCCCATCGACCAAGACAACCCGCGCGTGCGGACGCGCGCGGTCTCGGTGTACTCACCGCTGACCTCGCCTTCGGCGTCGCGTTCGTGTACCCCGACTAGCTCGGTCAGCTTTCAGGCCGGCGCTCCCGCCGCAGCCGCGCGGGCTGCGCTTGACGCACGAGCCTCGCCAGCAGCGGCCAGAACAGCCATGAGATCGACGGCGACGCGCGAACGAGGTCGAGCAGAAACCGATTCGTCCGCCGCGTCGCCGATCGGGCCCGACCGGCAGGATCGGAGCGTCGCCGAAGTGATCGTCGAGATGAGGACGATGGGACGCAGAAAAGGGATCGTACGAACCGCGGTTACTGCAGTACTGGATCGGACGGTTCCGCACGCGACTTGGCCGCCCGATCGTCGGTGAGCGCGGGTGGTGAGGCTCCGCACGGTGGCGGCGTTCACGGGATGAACCTTGGTAAGGGGACTGCGTTGGGGTTGGAGGTCGGCAGTTGCAGTTGGCCTCCGTCGAGCGTGACGGACAGTGTGTACCGCTCGGCGCTCGGCGTGTCCGGTTGAAAGGGTGGCTGCGAGAGGTCGTGTCGAAGTGCAGTCCGTAAGCCCCGGATGGGCTCGCCTCGAGCGGGTCCGGCGGGTCAGTCGCGACCGCGGTTCAGACGCCGGTTCCGGGCGTCTGGGTCTAGCCTGTCTGCGTGGACGCTCCCGAGGCACAGTACGTAGAGCGTGACGGAGCCCAGCTCGCGTATCAGGTTGTGGGCGAGGGAGGCGTTGATGTGCTCGTGGTGGGCGAGACCGCTCAGCACTTCGACTTGTGCTGGACCGACCCGTACATCCACGAGGTGTACGAGCGGGGTGCTTCCTTCTCGCGCACGGTCTACATGCAGCCGCGCGGCTTTGGGCTCTCCGAGCGAATCCGGTACGTCCCGACCCTCGAACAGCACGCCGACGACATCCTCGCCGTCATGGACGCCGTCGGGATGCAGACGGCAACGCTGGTCGGTGCGCTCACCACGTCCGGGCTGACCGCGCTCGCCGCAGCCCGAGCGCCTGAGCGCGTCGCACACCTCGTGCTGTTCAAGCCGATCGCTTGTGGTCCACTCGCTCCAGATGCCGAGCAGCACGGATGGACGAGCGCTGAGGCCGCCGAGTACGTGTCGCGCTGGCTCCCGGCCATGGATCGATGGGGAAGTGGTGCAGTGATCGACGTGTACGACCCAGTGCAGGGCACCGGCTACAACCGCCGGCTGATGGCGATGCTGGAGCGCTGCTCGTCGACGCCGGCGACTGCACGACAGTACTGGGAGTGGTTCGTGCGCCTCGACATCAGCGAGGTCCTTGGCGCGGTACGCGCTCCGACCCGTGTGCTGTACGCGCCGACCTCCCCGGAACCGGAGGCCGTCGTGCACCGGGTCGCCGAGCTGATTCCCCAGGCCAGCCTCTACCACCTGCCTCCAACTCCCGCAGGGGCAGCCATTGGTGAGGCGTGGATCCCGGTCTGGCTGCATGTCGAGGAGGCCGCGACGGGCGCCCGGCACTCGCCGGCCGCAGACCGGTTCTTCGGGACGATGCTCTTCACCGATGTCGTCGCCTCCACCGAGGTGCTAGCCCGGATCGGCGACTCCGAATACCGCGCGCTTCGCGCCACACACGAACGGCACGTGCGGCTCCAGGTCGAGCACAGCGGCGGTCGGCTCATCAACATCACTGGCGACGGCACGTTCAGCCTGTTCGATGGCCCGACCCACGCAGTGCGGTGCGCTGACGACATTCGCAAGGCGGCCGAGGAGCTCGGCATTTCGGTGCGCGCCGGCGTGCACACCGGCGAGCTCGAACGCACCGGCCGCGACTTCACCGGGTTGAGCGTGCACGTCGGCGCACGAGTGGGCGCCATGGCGATGCCCAATGAGGTACTCGTTTCTCGGACCGTTCGCGACCTAGTGGCGGGCTCCGGGCTCGCGTTCGTCGAACGCGGCGCACACACGCTGAAAGGTGTGCCGGGAAGCTGGCACCTGTACGCACTCGCGGCCGCCGATCAACCCGCGATTCTGCCGACCGAGAGGTCACTTGAAACACCGCTCGATCATGTCGCGCTGCGCACCGCCCGTACCGCTCCCCGAGCAATGCGAGCCGCCTTGCGAGTCGGCAACGCACTGCAGCGTTACCGCGCCCGTGCCGGGACAGATGGCGTCCAGAGCCGCCGATAGGGACCGCGACCGCCGCGACACCACAACTCGATGGACGAATGAGTTGCACCTTCGGGCGGGGGAGACCGCGGCGGGCGAGCTGACGGACGACTCGCTTCGCGCGCAGCAGAACCGAAGGTCGCCGGCCGCACGATTGCATTCATGTCCTCGAGCACCTCTGGTCCGGCCATCGCATCGGCGACGTGACGATCGCTCTGTTCGACGGCCGGCGGCTCCGAAATCTTGGGCAGCCAACGGGCTCGGCTGGCGGACGAGGCCGTGGCCAACGCTGCGCTGGCTGGACGTCGTGCGACCAGTTCCCCGGGCCTGCAACCGGCGTCGTGCAGACTATTGCTGTGAGCTCCCACGAGATCACCCAGCTGATCCACGAAGTCGGCCTTATCGCCGTGTTCCTGGCGGCAGGGCTGCAGGCGATGGGGTTCCCGGTTCCCGGTGGTACGGCGCTGGTCATCGCCGGGATAGACGCATCGGCTAAGAACGGCCTCCCCTTGGGAGGGGTTATTGCTGCGGGTGCGCTGGGCGCACTGTTGGGTGGAACAGTCGGCTTTGTGATCGGTCGTTGGCGCGGTGAGCCGGTTCTTCTCCGTGTCGGCCGCCTGTTCCGTCAGGAGCCCGAGCGCGTCCAGGAGCTCCGTGGTCAGTTCCGGAGCCACGCTATCGCGCCCTTGTTTATCGCCCGGTTCATCACGGGCTTACGAAATGCTGCCGGGCTCGTCGCGGGCGCGAGTGGCGTGCCCCTCGGCCGCTTCCTGGCGGTCAGCGCGGTCGCAGCTCTCGGGTGGTCGGCGTTGATCACACTGGAGTACTACTTCGCCGGCCACGCCATCCTCGGGGCGCCGACGTGGTTGCAGATCGCGCTGGTCATCGTCGGAGTGTTGACAACGATTGCTTCGTTTCGCTTCCTTGGACTGGGACGTCGCGTTCGACCCCCGCGCCCTGCCGAAGCTGCGAAAGCGTCGGATTAGCAGCCTTGCGTCAGCGTGGTTGGAAGCGAGACCGTTCGCGGAGCTGACTGCACCGGAGTCCGATGGCCCCCCGCGGCGCCGTTGGGGCGTGGACCCCTAACGATCCTTCCGTCGCCATTGCGCTCGCGCGCTCCAGGGCCGTCTCAGACGCAGAAGCGATCGCAAGCGTGATGCTCGCTGTCCGCGCGCTTAGCGGGATGCTCACTGGCGCCGGCGTGAGGTACTGCGGCGTGATCAAAGCGGGACAGGCGGTAGCTCCCGCAAACACCCGGCGAAGCGATCGTCAGCGGAGCGCTGCTGCTGGTCGTCCTCATCAGCACTCTGCTTGGACAGAATGGCACCGAGCTGGGAGGGAGGATCTCGTTCCTATAGCCAAGGGATCGTGACCGTCCTGCAGTAGTCATCCCACGCCGCGCCGAAGGTCTCCGACAGCTCGGCTTCCTCCTCGGGTGCAAACCGCCTGGACCGAGGTACAGGATGATCCCGATCGGAGCACCTAACCAGGTGTTCAACAGGAACCCGAGCCATGGAAGCACCAGTAGAGCCACGCCGGTGTAAAGCGGGTGCTTCACCAGCCGGAACGGCCCGCTGGTTATCAGTTCTCCTTTGGGGACCTTCCTCAGGATCAAAACGACCGACCACACCCAGATCGTGACGCCGGCGATCAAGGCGACGATCGAGATCACCCGCAGAGCGGTCGATGGGCCACCGACGTGAAACGCCGACGGATACACGACGTTCAGGACCAAGCCAACGACCAACAACGGGAACGCGAACAGCCCGATCTTGTCGCCGCTACCCACCAGCAGCCTCAGCATCGTCGCACCTCCGTTGCCCCGGAGCATCAGCGTCCAGCCGCCTCCACCAATCGCTTGAGGTTGAGCAGCTGCCGTCGCTGCATCCCGAAATGGAGCGGGTGCCATAAGACCTTGAGCACCAACCCGAGCGCAAGGCGGTCATAGGCTCCCCTCGACCGGGTGATCACGCGAGTGCTCGTCTCATCGACCGGCTCCAGGACGAACGCCCACGACATCGACCCGGCATCGTCGCCCAGCACAAGCGCCCGCTCCGGTTCCACAGCCCTAACCACGAACAGCTTCTCGGCCTTCGGAGTCTGCGGAAACACGTCGCCGACCTCGGCCCGCTGCAACTCCGCAACGATCCGATTTGCGCTCGGCACGCCACCGTTGTCCAAGCCGTCGTAGCTGTACCAGCCAGCGCGCCGACACCCCATCTGCACAAGCCACGGCCAGATGTCGGCGGGGCGAGCACGAACCGTAACGGCGTGCGTCCATCCGACCTTCGCGTCCCCGACCAGCTCGTCACCCGGCAACGATCGCGCTGCCTCCCCGGCAAGCGGACGCACCGGACGCCCCGACCAAGCCGCGGTCAGCAACACCCCCAACAGCCTGACCGCATCACGAACGAACGCCACACGCGAAGTATCAGGACTCCTGGAATCCCAAGGCACTGACGCCCGAGGCGACAGAACCCAAGCCCTTCTAACTCGCCCGCATCCCGCGCTGAGCGGGAACTCGGCGTCACCCCGGAGGTGCTCGTGGCGGAAGGAGAGCGGGGCCCTCGCAACCGATCACGCGCGTCCCGGGCGCGACCCGCCGAGCGCTGCCGGATTACGCCTGATGCAGCAGTCCGAGCGGTGTCGGCGAGGCTGCTGCGCTAGTCCCACTTGGCCGTCTGAAGTTGGCCGTTTGAGTCACGTTCTTAGGTCATGATCGCGGCGGCGGCGATGCGCTGGTCTAGCGCGTGTTCGTATCCGCGCCAGTGGCGGGCGAGTGGGTGGCGGTCGGCGATCTCGTCGGGGAGTTCGGGGTCGAGTTCACCGAGTGAGGGGTTGAGGATCCGCACGTCGGTCTTGGTGAAGAAGACGGCGATCATCCGCCCGAACTCGGTCAGCTCGTAGCGCTGGCTTTTCGGGACGCGGTGGATGAGGCCTTTGCGTCGTAGTCGACGCAGGTCATAGGTCATCTGCGATCGGCTGTAGCCGGGGATGATCCCGGCGACCAGCTCGCGCAGGGTGCGGTTGGTGAGGCCTGCGATCAGGTGCTGGAAGGAGCACAGGCAGGCGAGGAGCACCATCACCCTGGGGTCGCCGAAGTGCAGGGCGGGTGCTTTCTGGCCGTCTTCGATTGACGGCGACACCACGCGCTTGAGCGTCGTGGGGTCTGGCGCGCAGTCGCACGCGGTGATCTCGGCGGAGGGCAGGCGCTCGTTGATGTCATGGCCGAGCGTGATGAGCGCGTGCCAGTTGGCGGCGTTCAGGAGTCGGCCGACACCGAAGTCGTAGGGGTCGTTGACGGTCGTCTCGGTTCTGAGCGCGCGGCCTTCCTTGAGGTACTGCTTGACCTTCGAGTGCTTGTAGTGCGCCTGGATCTGCGGCTCGGTGCCGCGCTGCACGACGCGCGTGCGGAACCGTCCGGGGGTGCGGGCGGTGACCTTGCGGGCGAAGGTGATCTGCACCTGGTCGGGGCGACCGAGCATGAGCTGGTCTGTGATCATCAGCTCAAACCAGTGGCGGCAGGCGGCCGGTCGGTCGAACACGCGGGTGTCGGAGATCTCCAGCTGACGGACCGACAGCGCGTAGCCGTAGCCGCGCAGGCGATCCTCGGCGGTGAAACGGCGAGGGCAGCAGCGCTTCCCAGCGATGCCAGAACTGCTCGATCTCTCGCTCGGAGAGCGTGGTGCAGACCCCGGCGAGCGCGACCTCGTCAGCGACCGACCGGAACCCGTTGTCCAACGCCTCGTAGGCGATCCCGTACCGCTCGGCTTGGCGCTTGGCCCACTCATGCCCGTTGAGGTAGATCCACACCGGCCACGGCGCGTACGCGATCGTCTTGATGAACGCCGGCCCCCACTCGCGATCGCGCCCGTAGACGTAGCAGTAGTTGGGGAACACCGACATCCGCCGGTAGCAGACATGCGGGTGCGAATCAGACCCACCCTGGCGATACCCCCGCCAGGCTGAGGCCCGTTCCTGCGCGATGCCGATCATCACAACCCCGAAGCGGCCCTCACGCTCAGCCTTCAGCATGTACCGCCGGGCGGTCTGTTCCTTGACCTCGCCCTGCTTGAAGTGCACGACCGGAACCTCGTGCTTGGCGGCGAACCGTTCGATCGCACGCACATAGGACTGGCTGATCTTCCCCAGCGCGGCCGGTGAGGGGATCGGAAACCCGCGGTCGAGAAGGAACCGCACGACCTGTCCCTCGGACTGCAGCTTGGGCACGTAGCCGGCGAGGAAGACCCGGTCGACCGACCGGACCTGGAGCGAGACTCGGTCGCGAAGTAGGCTCTCGATGGTGGCGATGGCAGCTGCCTCCTAATCGCGCCCCGCACAGCGGGCTCGCAGCCCGCCACGGGCTCTACCGACGACCCAGCGTCGTCACTCTGGACGGAGGCTATGCCTGGCCACCACCCCTCGCGACAGCCCCCAGATCACGGGCGCAACGAAACGTCGCAAACTCCGAGATCTCCACCCCGAGCAAGGCTCAAACCCGACCCGCGAACCACCTACGACCCTCCACCTCGACGGTATGAGGCTCGCTCGTTAACGCTAGCTACTCAGGAGTTCGCGGAGCCTGCCGCCGTGGCGAGCGTCGGCGAGGAGCCGCGACTGCACTGTCGGGCGAGTCGACACCGAGGCGGCACCGCTCGCCGAGGCGATCAACGCAGCCGCGGCGGCGACAATCGCGACAGGCCCGAGCGTGGCCGCCGGGCGACCCAACCAACGAAACGGCAGCTGCCCGACGCGATCTCCGTACCTCACGTGCCGGCCTGACTAGCGCTCGCCTCTCGCCGTGTCCACTTCGCCTCTCGCCGTGTCCACCTGCCTCTCGTGTCCACCGGTGTGGTGTAGTGTGCGCGGTGTTCACCAGGTTCGTGCTGAACGGAGCCCAGCATCGAACCGGACCGGGGCCGGCCCAATCAAGCCCAGCGATCTCACCCGCCAGAGGCGATCATGCGAGCCAGCGACAAGTTCTTCCGCCGCCATCTCATTGGTGCCTGGTTCGCAGCGCTCGCCGTCCCTCTCGTGTGCGCGGCGCTCGCTGGCGCACTCTCGGCGATCCCCGCCAGTGCCGCCGGGGTCTCGAGCGGCCGGCCACCGGTGACGCCGCTCGGCGTGCTGCGACAGCTCGCCGGGACCAGCGGCTGTCTGGCCGATCGTTCGACCGGCCATCACGGTTGTGCGCCCGTCCGCGCGCTGCGGGGTCCAGGTCCGTTCCTAGGCTCGGAGGCAATCGCGGGCAGCCGGGACGGCAAGAACGTCTACGTCGCCTCCTCGGCGAGCAATGCGATCGCAGTGTTCAGACGCGATCCGGCGACCGGCAAGCTGAGCCAGGCCTCCGGCGGAGCCGGGTGCATCGCCGCCGCGGGCGCGAACGGGTGCACGAGCGCGGTGGGACTCGCCGGTCCCAACTCGGTCGCCGTCAGCGCAGACGGACGGAACGTCTACGCGACCTCTCTGAATAGCAACTCAATCGTGATCTTCCAGCGCGACGCGTCAACCGGTGCGCTCAGCCAGGCGAAGGACGGGTCCGGCTGCCTCGCCGCGGTTGCCCTATCCGGATGCACGGCCGCGCGAGCGCTGCGCGGCCCGGACGTCGTGGCGGTCAGTCCCAACGGCCGCAACGTCTACGTCGGCGCCTTCAAGGGCAGCGCGGTTGCCGTGTTCGCCCGCTCATCGTCGACCGGCGCCCTCTCACAGCCGCCCGGCCCGGGCGGATGCATCGCCAGGGGGGGAGCCGGGGGCTGCGCGATCGGGATCGCCCTTGGTCAGCCGGAAGGCCTCGTGGTCAGCGGCGACGGGAAGAACGTGTACGTGGCGGCTCCGGGCAACAGCGCCCTCGACGTACTGGACCGCGACCAGTCCACCGGCGTCCTGTCGCAGGCCATCGACGGCAGCGGCTGCTTCGTCAACAGCCCGCTCACGGGTTGCACCACCGGTAGGCAGCTCGGAGGCGCGGACGCCGTCACGATCAGCTCCGATGACAAGAGCGTCTACGTGGTGTCGGTACTCACCGACAGCGTCGCCAACTTCGCTCGTACGACGTCCACCGATCAGCTCGCTCAACCGACGGGAACCCCCGGTTGCGCGATCTACGTTCTGGCAGTCGCCTGCACGCTCGGCCGGACCCTGCAGGCCCCGGAAGGGGTGGCGGTCTCCCCCGACGGTGCCAATGTGTACACGGCGTCGTTCCAGTCGGGAGCCGTCGATGTCTTCGATCGCACGGCCTCGACCTCGGGGCTGCTGGAAAAGCAGCGCCGTGCCGGCTGCATTGTCAGCCATCCCAAACCCGGTTGCACGCGGGGGCGGGCGCTGCTCGGACTCAGTTCGGTCGTTGTCAGTCCGGACGGCAGAAACCTGTACGCCACTGCATTCGCGAGCAACGCCGTCGACGTCTTCAAGCGCCAAACCACGCGATGACGACAGACCGTCGCGACATCAGAGGAAGGGACATGTCCAAACGCGAAGCCGACCACACCGAGGACGGGATCACGCGCAGCGAGTTGCTGAAGGCGGCGGCCGCCGGCACCGGCGCGATGTTGCTCGGCGGGAGCCCCGCCCCCGCAGGAGCGCGAACGCGCGTCGGCCCGTACATCACGTCCGCGAACAACCCGATCGGGGGCATGAACGTGCTGGTGTTCATGACCGATCAGCAGCGTGCTGTCCAGCACTTCCCGCCGGGCTGGACACGGCGCAACATGCCCGGCTACACCCGCCTGCAACAGCACGGCGTCACGTTCGACAATGCGTGCACAAACGCGTGCATGTGCTCGCCGGCTCGCTCGACGTTCCTGTCGGGCTACTTCCCAGCCCAGCACGGCGTCAAGTACACGCTCGAGCAGAACATGCCGTCGCCCCAGTACCCGCAGGTCGAGCTGGATACAAGCTTCAAGAACTTCGCGTCCGTGACCGAGGCCGCCGGATACACGCCGGTCTACAAGGGCAAGTTCCACTGCACCAAGCCGGCAAACGGCTCGACGTGGGAGCCCTCCGACATCAACAAGTACGGCTTCACCCGGTGGGATCCGCCCGACGCAGGCGCCAACCAGACGATCCCGGAAGAGGGGGGCGGGTACACCAACAACGACGGTCGCTTCGTCAACTCCGACGGCACGCCCCAGGCCGGCACGGAGGGGGCGCTTCAGTACCTGAGCACAGCGGCCGCGCAGGACCAGCCGTTCTTCATGGTCGTCTCCCTGGTCAACCCCCACGACGTGCTGTTCTACCCCGACAACTTCACCGCCGGAGGCTATGACACGTCGTGGCTCCAGGGCGAGATCGGGCTCCCGGCCACCGTCAAGGAGGACCTGACAACAAAACCGAGGGTGCAGGAGCAATTCCTGAGGTTGTCACAGCTGCTCGGCCGGCTGCGGACTCCACAGATGAAGCGCAACTACCTCAACTTCTACGGGAACGTAATGAAGGCCTCGGACGCTTACCTGGTGAAGATCCTCGACACGCTCACGCGCGAGGGGCTCCTCGACAAGACGCTCGTGATCGCCACCTCCGACCACGGCGAGATGGGCATGAGCCACGGCGGGATGCGCCAGAAGAACTTCAACTTCTACGACGAGACGCTGCGCGTTCCGCTTGTGTACTCGAACCCTCGCCTGTTCAAACGGCCGCGCACGAACCACTCGCTTGTCTCCCATGTCGACTTCCTGCCGACGCTGGCAAGCGTGGTCGGAGCGCCGCGCAGCGCACGCGCTGCCTGGCAGGGCGTCGACTACTCCGCCCAGATCCTGGGCCGCTCGGCAAAGCCGCCCCAGGACTACACGGTGTTCACGTACGACGACTACCAGTCGGGACAGCCGCAGGGTCCCTACCCCCAGCCGCCGAACCACATCACCAGCATCCGGGAACGGCGCTACAAGCTCGCCCGCTACTACGACGTGAACGGCAACGTTCCCGATCAGTGGGAGATGTACGACCTCAAGCACGACCCGAACGAGCGCGTGAACCTCGCGTACAAGGGCCACAAGCGCACGCCTTCGCAGGAGCGCGAGTACCGGCGGCTCCGCGCCAAGCTCGCCCACGTGGAGAAAACGCGTTTGCAGCCGCTCTAGGCGTCGGCCGGAGCGTTCAGCACGCAGCGCAAGCCGATGTGGGACGTCGATGTGTCCACGGCCTCGGCCTGCCGCGCCGCGGGGCGGTAGCGCAGGCAGTAGTTCGGAGCGCACAGATGCGAGCCGCCCTTGATCACCCGGCGAGGGATGTGAGCGTCGATGCGCTCAGCGGCATCGAGCTCGTCGGGCGAGGTGACGCGCGGATTGCGGGGGACGCAACACGCCTTGGGCGCGTCGGCCTCGTGACGCATGGTGAAGTAGTCGACCGTCCACTCCCAGACGTTGCCGGCCATGTCGTATAGCCCGGAGCCGTTGGCGGGGAAGCGCTTGACCGGCGACGTTCCCACGAAGCCGTCGAGTTCGAGGTTCTCCCAAGGAAATTCGCCCTGCCACGTGTTGGCCATCATTCGTCCCCGCGGCGCGAACTCGTCGCCCCAGGTGAACACCGCGCTGTCGAGCCCGCCGCGCGCCGCGTACTCCCACTGGGCCTCGGTTGGCAGCTCCTTGCCTGCCCACGCCGCGTAGGCCTCGGCGTCCCCGAACGAAACGTGAACGACCGGATGCAGCTCGCGGCCGCCGACGTTGCTGCCCGGCCCCTCCGGCCGCCGCCAGAAAGCTCCCGGCACCCACGCCCACCAGTTGCGCGCGTCGCGTAGGTCGACGGGCCCGTTGGTCCTCTGGAACACGAGCGAGCCGGGCACCAGCAGCTCGGGGTCGGCGTCCGGGTAGTCGCGCGGATCCGGGCTTCGCTCCGCGCCCGTCACGTACCCCGTGGCCTTCGTAAAGCGCCGAAACTCCGCCACCGTGACAGGATGCTCGTCGATCCAGAAGCCGTCAAGCTCGACGCTGTGCACCGGTTGTTCCTCGGCATAGAAGTCCTCGGAGCCCATTGCGAATCTTCCGGACGGAACCCAGCGCATTCCCTTGACCTTGGCGTCGGTGAGAGCGGTCACGTTGACCATGGATTAAAGGGCAGTCCTCAAGCGGGCGGGTCTGGGGGTGGGCGGTTGGGCGCGGTCGCGGGCGCGGGGCGCGGGGCGTTTTGGACCCTTTTGGATGTGGCGACCCTTCCAGCTCGTGCAACCAGCCAGGTCATACGACGGCTCAAATGGACGAGCAGTCTCTTTCCAGATCGCCGAACGAGCTCTCGCTGACGCGGAGGAGGCGTACCTACTTGATCCCTCGGACGCCAAGCAACGACAGTTGATGAAAGCGTGGGCCTTGGTCCGGAGAGCGCGGGAACAGGAGCGAGCGGGAAGGCACGCTCCGCCCAGCCGCCGGGACACGAGGCACCTAGCCCGGTCCCGCGCCGGGGCGCCCGATCCCATCCCGCTTTGTGCGACGCCCTCGTCGGAGCGGGTGTCCGCGTGGTCCCGCCCGCCGTGCAAGGATCAGGCAGATGTCATGACGAGTCTGGTATCAGAGCTTCACCGACCCCGAGGTCGACGCGGCGTGCTTCGATCGTCTGAGCGCGTATCTACGCTCGGTTGCCGGCCCGGCTTCGAGATCGAGGTGCATGGCATCCAGCCCGGTGACCGCCACCTGCACCCGATCACGAAGTTTCGGTGCGCCGCGCAGGTGATCGCGAATGCGCTGAAGGCGCAGGAGGGCGGGTACGCAGCGTTCGTGATCGGCCAGAGGGAGTCACGACGACCGCGCTGGCTCCGCGTACACGCGCCGACACGAACGCAGGTCACGGCACCGTAGACGACGTCCGTCTCGCATCTCGCCAGATGCAAGGCCCTTCGTCTGAAGCTGAACGCGATCGTGCGCGGCGACGGCGAGCCGGTCGACGCCGACTTGCGGAGCGTCGCCATAGCACTCGTAGGCCGGACGCCGGCGCCATGGCAAAAGCGATCGTCGGCTCTGACGGCCGCCGACACCTGAATGCAGCAACGCGGGGTCGCCGAGGGCGCGCTGCTGGAGGACGCCTAAACGAGCAGCCCGGGGATCCTGGGCGGGAATTGCGCAGAATTGCGGATGCAGCAGTCCGAGAACGTGGGCGGCGCGCTGCTGCCGCTTGTCGGCGAGCACCGCCGACCACCGCGCGAAACACTCGTTCGTCGCGCATAGCGAAAGCGGTGCGAGGACACCGTTTCACTGCTCCTCGTCGCTCATCGCTCGTCGATGTCCCGTCTCGCGCTTGTCGTGGGGAGCGCGAGGCGCCGCGTCAGATGGCGGGCGGCGAGTGCTCAGGACTGTAGAGGTCGGTGTGCGGCGGCTAAGACCTCGCCATGGCGCGGCGCGTCATGAACGGACGCCGCAATTGCCGTCTCGGTCCCAGGACCATCTCGAGTAGCAACCAGGGCTCGTTCGCATCGGGATCGAGGATTAGGGCTGCGACGACATCGTCGCGCGCCGCGTCCAAAGAACCGGAACAGTTGCGTGAACCTTCGCGCGCGCGAAGCGGACGGGCCCGTTCCACTGGTCGCGCGCCGCCTGCTCGTCGAGGCGAGAAAGCGCCAGCTCGCACGGATGGAATAGCGACGCCGGGTTTGGCCGGCCTCACGGGAGGTTGTGCAGCGCGCAAGACGCCAGCGGGTCCACTGCCGACTTCATGATCACGCGAGCCGAAACCTGGCGCCGCGTTTAGGAACTTCTATGACGCCACCGGCGGCAAGTTTCTCCACTGCGGCAGCGACTTCGTGCTGGTCTCGGTGCAGAGAGCTCGCTAGCGGTCCCCGGCTGCCGCGGCGGCGAGCTCGCGATCCAGCTCCGTGTGGACCCCGAGGCGATGCAACGCGTCGTTGGCCTCGTTCAGGCTCCCGGCGTCGGCAACAGCCCGCGCCAAGCGCCCCGCGGAGCGCATCGTGGCCTCCACATCGAGGTAGAAGGTCAGTGTGGCGCCCGCGGTTAGCTCCACCCGCGCTCGGCCGCCGCGAATCGTGATCGCCCCTGAGGCGCCGCGGAAGGCGCGGGCTGCGAGGACGCTCGCCTCGGTGCGGACCAGCTCGGCGGCTGCCTCGAGTCGCTCTGCGATCGCAACGGTGATGCCACGCGCACCGCAGAGCCCGCCGGCAGCAGCGACCTCCGCGATCCTGGCAAGGACCTCGTCGAGCGTCAGCTCGCCATCGCAGCCGGCCCCGAAGACTCCCAGCAGCACCCGATGCCCCGTCAGCGCAAGGCGCGCCGCCGCCGCAAGCATGATCGCGTCGCACAGAGGGCTCCGAAGCCCCGGTTCATCGCCATGAGCGAGCACGTCTCCTCCGACATCGACCATCACGATCACGTCGCAGCACAGCCGTTCGACTGCGAGCGCGAGACCATCCGCGATCGCTGCCGGGCCAAGGTTGATGTCGACGAGCAGGGTGTCGCACCCAAGGAACGCCGCGATCCTCGATTCGGCGAACAGGATCCCGCTGTCCCGGATCCGTGTGTGCGGACCCGCGAGCAGGATTCCCGGCGCGAGCTCGGAGGCGTCGGCGATCTCACTGGCAGCGCGTGGTCCAGGAGCTGGATCGTTCGGTAGGCGCTCCCACGTCAGGCCGCCGAGAACCGGGTCGGCTCCGTCGTAAATTCGCGTGAACTCCGCCGTCGCGAGCGCTCCGACGACATCGCCTCCCCCACCCATGCCGAGAATGAGTGGACGGCGGGCGCTGCGGAGCACCGCCTCGGCGTCAAGCATCATGTCTGAATACGTGACTTGAGATTTGATATACCATACGCTGCCTGCTTGGACCGGTCCGAGGAGTACCAGAGCAAGAGCGACGTCGTCACTGCGGCGCTGCGGGAAGCACTGATCACCGGCGAATTCGAACCGGGGACTCCCTTGCGCCAGCGCGACCTCGCAGCTCGTTTCGGCGTCAGCCCGACGCCCGTGCGGGAGGCGCTGCGGCGCCTCGAAGTCGAGGGGCTCGTTCGTTGCGACCTTCACCGCGGGGCGAGCGTGGTCGAGGGCAAGTTCGGGGCCACGGAGGAGAACTATCAGGTGCGCGCGGCGCTGGAATCATTGGCCGCGCGACTCGCCGCGACGCGGATCTCCGAGGCAGAGCTGGAGCGGCTGAAGGAGTTGCACGAGGAGCTGGCCCGTCACAGCAAGCGAACCGCCGCCGCGATCGACATCAACCGCCGGTTTCATTTTCAGATCTACGAGGCAGCCGGATCACCGATCCTCCTCGCCCTCCTACGTCTGTTGTGGCGGTCGTTGCCGGACGGCCCGCAACTGATTCGCCCGCTCGCGGAATCGGTCCGGATGCATGGCGAGATCGTCGCGGCGATACGGCGCCGCGACCAGGACGCTGCCGAGCGACTGACCCGCGAGCACATCCTCGGCGCGATGCGCCAACCGTCATCGAACAAGGAGGAATGATGGAGCTCGGACTCAAAGGTGCCACGGCGCTCGTTACGGGCGCCAGCAAAGGGATCGGGTTGGCCTCGGCACGGCTGCTTGCCGAGGAGGGCTGCGACGTTGCGATTAACGCGCGTGAGGCCGAGCGGCTGACGGCGGCGGCCGAGGCGCTCACGCGTGAGACGGGTAGGCAGATCCTGACGCTGCCCGGGGACATGAGCGTCCCCGAGGACGCCGAGCGGGTCGCGCACGACGCGATCGAGCGGCTCGGCGGTCTCGACATTCTCGTCACGTGCGCGGGGTCCTCGCCCGGTGGGTTGATCGAGGAGCTGACCGAGGAGCACTGGGCGGTCAGCCTGGGGCTCAAGTTCCTGGGCTACGTCCGCTCGTGCAAGGCGGTGCTTTCGCACATGCGCGAGCGGGGTAGCGGCAGCATCGTCCTGGTGGTCGGCAACGACGGCCTGAAGCCGAGCTTCTGGGAGGTCACCGCTGGTGCGGCCAACGCGGCGGACATCAACTTCGCGGCCTCCATGGCTGAGCAGTACGGCCGCTACGGTGTGCGGGTCAACACCGTCAATCCAGGGCCCGTCAACACGGATCGCTGGGATGGGCTCGAGCGGGCGTTCGCCCGCGACAAGGGAGTCGATCAGGCCCGGGCCCACGAGCTGGCGGTCAGCAGCATCCCGCTTGGGCGCATCTGCGAGCCCGAGGAGGTCGCCAATCTCGTGGTCTTTCTGGCTTCTCCGCGTGCCAGCTTCATCAACGGGGCTCACATCCCCATCGATGGGGCGCAGCGGAAGGCTCTCATGGACGTCTGACCGCGACGATGAGTACGCTCGACGTTGAGCTCTACGACACGCAGATCGGCTTCCTGGACCGGGTGATCGCCGAGCGCGTCCCGGATATGGATCGCGAGCAGGCGCTTCGCTGGGCGGTTCTCGAGCACGTCAAGGACCGCCTCGGGGGGGCGGGGACGTACGTCGGCGGTCGCATTCGGCGTGACATCCTGCGCACGCCGCGTCCCGAGTACGGGCCCCCGCGATACGAGCACACGCTCGAGCCGGTCACCGGCAAGGCGGTCCCCGTCCGCCGCGGCGAGGTCTTCCGTATCGAGCAGACCGCGGGCGGGACCTGCGTTGACTTCAACGCCTTCAACCTCCACGACTACAAGGAGTTCCTGGACTGTGGCTTCACCCGCAGCTTCCAGTCCTTCGACCCCCGGCGGGGTGAGTTCATCTGGACCAACGCGCCGCGGGGGCGACCCATGTTCGGCATTCTCGAGATGGCCGACACGTGCGAGCTCGACATCGTCGGGCACCGCTGCAATCGCGTGCTCGACGAGCTCGGATGGGGCCTGGTCGAGCACTCCAACTGTCAGGACTCCCTGGCCGAGGCGATCCGCGAGTACCGGTTGACGCCCGACGACGTCCACGACTCCTTCAACCTGTGGATGGCGACCACGATCGACGAGAACGGCCATCGCCAGTTCAAGTGGAACCCGGCGCAGCCCGGCGAGCGACTCGACCTACTGGCCATGTTCGACGTCCTCGCCGTCGCGGTCATCTGCGGCCTCGGCGACCTGGTCGGGATCAACAACTACACCTTCACGCCCATCAAGCTGGAGGTGCTTGAGGCGACGCTGAGCACGACCGCTCTTGTGGACGAGATCGAATGCCGTTGGGGCCGGCTGGTCAGCCAGGCCAAGACCGACGATCTCCGCGACATTCCCGTTCTGGCCGAGCGCGAGCTGGAACGGGATCCAAGATATGAGCCGAATTACCGCCCCGCGCCGACGGCCATGCATCTGGGGCTCGAGCTGAGTGGCGAGGAGCACGACCTGCTCGCGGGCCTGATCGCCACCGGCGTTTACGGTAACTCGCCGGCCGAGGCGGTGCGCGCGGCGTTCATGCGCTGGTGTAACCAGAACGTGACCCGCGTGCGGCGCGCCTTCGTGGAGTTCACCGACTAGAGACGAGGCCACCATGACGCAGACGATCGACATCCACACCCACTACCTGGCCTCGACGCTTGTGTCCGCTCTCGAGCGCCGGACTAAGCGGCCCCGGATCTCCGAAGGCCCACGGGGTCGGCAGATCGAGTACGGCAAGGGAAACATCCACCCCGTGCAGCCGAACATGGGCGATGTGGAGCTGCGGCTCAGGGAGATGGATGGGCAGGGGATCGACGTGGCCCTGCTCAGTATCAACATCCCGGGCGTCGACTGGTTTCCGCCCGCCGACGGCCCCGCCGTGGCCCGCGCAGTTAACGATGAGCTGGCCGAGCTCGTGGCCGCGCACCCCGATCGGTTCGGCGCCCTGGCCACCCTTCCCATGCAGGCGCCGGACGCCGCGGCGGCCGAGCTCGAGCGGGTCATGGGCGACGGCTTCAACGGGGCGATGATCTACTCCAACGTGGCCGGAGGCCACCTCGATCAGCCGCAGCTGAGAGTGGTGTTCGACACGGCGGCCCGTCTCGGGGCACCCCTCTACATCCATCCCACCTTCCCCCTGACCGCGTCGACCGTCGACGCCTACGCGCTGATACCGACCCTTGGCTTCATGTTCGACACCACCACGGCGGCCGTGCGCCTGGTCCTGGATGGCCTGTACGAGCGTCATCCCGAGTTCCGCCTCGTGCTGGCCCACGCGGCAAGCCTGCTCCCGCAGCTCGCCGGCCGGATCGACTACGAGGCCGAACGCCACGCGGGCGGGCGGGGGTCACTCAGCGTCGACCCGAGCGAGCACCTTCGTCTCATCTACACGGACTCGGTGTGCGTATGGCCTCCAGCTCTGCGTTCGGCGATCGAGCTCGTCGGGGCCGAACGGGTCATGTTCGGATCCGATTACCCGTTCTGGGATCCGTCACGAAGCTTCGAGACCCTCGGCGCGGCCGAGTCCGATGAGGCGACGCTGGCCGCCATCCGCGCCGGCAACGCACGGCACGTGTTTGATCTCCGTCAGCCGGCCCGGGAGGTCTCGTGAAGCTGCCCGACAGCGGGGAAACCCTCCGTCTGCGAGGGGATCTGCCCGATGACAACGGATAACCCGCGCCAGATACTGGTTGGTTGAGGTCCGCTGAATGAAGAGGGTTTTCGCGCTCTGTGCAGTCGCTGCCGCTGCGGTGGCCCTCACCTCATGCGGAAGCTCGTCGGCGGGCAGCTCCTCCGGGTCCAGCACCTCGTCCACCGCAGCCGACACCAGCAACGGCCCGCTTAGCTTTGCCGCCTTCCAGAGCTTCAGCGGCGCGGACGCAAGCTTTGGCCCGGAGCAGATCGCGGGCTGCGCACCCGCGACCCAGGCCATCGTGGCGGCGGGCGGAATTCTCAACCACAAGCAGGCGTCGTGCAGCGCCGTCGACAACCGCGGGGATCCGGCTGACGCGGTACCGGCGGCGGAATCGCTGATAGCCACCAACAGCCATCTGGTCGGTGTGCTCGGGCCCGGTTCGAACGAGGCACCGCCGACCGTCCCGCTCTTCAATCGGGCCAACATCCCGATGTTCAGCGACTCCGGCCAGGCCCTGTACAGCAAGAACATGCTCAAGTACTTCTGGCGGATCACGCCCCCCGATGATGCCGTCGGGTACGCGATGGCCCTGTGGGCGCACGACAAGGGCTACACGCGTGTGGCGTCGGTGTTTGGGCAGAGCATCGGCGCCCAGGGCTCGGCCCCCACCGTGACCGCCGGCTTCAAGAACCTGGGTGGCACGATCACGACCGCCCAGGTCCTCGCGCTGGATCAGTCTTCCTACCGCACCGAGGTTTCGGCGATGGCGGCTGGACACCCGCAGGCGATCTTCATCGAGCTGGATCCGCAGAGCGCCGCCACCTACCTCGCGGAGGTCAAGCAGCTCTACCACCTCGTCCCGATCATCGGCACCGACGGAACGACGCAGCCTCCGTGGCAGAAGGCGGTCAGCGGAGTGTTGGGCCAGCGGGCGTTTGCCCAGTACTACGTGGGCGCTCAACCCTATGCGCCCACCACGGGAGCCGCTCACGACCTTTGGCTGTCTCAGCTTCACGCCGCCGCCGCGAGCGTGACCAAGCCGCTTGCCCAGTGGGAGAACGATTCGTTCTCCGAGGCCGCGTGGGACAGCATCAACATCATGGGCCTGGCCATGCTGCTGGCCAAGAGCAGCAACCCCGTGGTCTGGAACTCCTCCATCCCGAAGGTTACGAATCCCGGGTCGGGCCATGCGATCGTCCATGACTTCGCCGAGGGCAAGCAGGCGATCCTGGCCGGCAAGCCGATCACCTACATCGGAGCCACGGGTCCGGTCACCTTCGATCAGTACCAGAACTCGCCGGGGCAGTTCGAGATCGTCAACGCGGCCGGGGCGACGGTGAAGACCTACACCGCGGGCGACCTCCAGGCCGCCAAATAGCCGGCGCTGGCTATCCTCTTTCGTAATACAAAGCCCGATCTGCCGCGGGGACGGTTGCGGACCACTGAGCGGTGAGAAATTGGCCATGCTGGAGCGCCTAGACAACAGACCCCTGGCGGCGAAGGTTCGCGACACGATCCTTCAGGCGATTCTCAGCCAAAGCTTCGACGGCGGCCGGCTGCCCTCAGAGGACGAGCTGGCCAGCATGGTCAACGTCAGTCGGACGACCATCCGCACCGCTCTGCACAGCCTCGAGCAGGACGGGATCATCACCCGCCGGCGAGCGCTCGGCACGACGGTCAACCAGCACATCAGGCCCGACCTGGTGGCGCTCCAGCAGCTTGCCGGCTTCGACTGGCTCCTGCGCCAGAAGGGGCACAAGGTCAGGGTCGACGTCAACTGGGCGCGGGAGCCGGTGACCACCGAGATCAGTCAGCTCTTCGGCTCGGCTCCCCACGAGGAGGGGATGCTGACCGAGAAGCTGTTCTTTGCCGACGGCCAGCTGGCCATCTACATCCGCGATCTCGTCCCCTGGGAGGAGATCGCCCAGCCCCCGCGGGGGAAGCTCACGCCATCGGTGTTTGACTTCAGCGCGCGCCATTGCCGGGAGCCGATCGACCACGCGATCGTGGAAATCGAACCCGCGGTCAAGCGCGATGAGGAGACGACCAAGCTCGCCGTGGCGATCGGCGATCCATTCGCCCGGCTGCACGAGCGCCACTTCGCCGTCGATGGGCGCTCGATCGCGTACTCGGTCATCGACGTCGATGACAAGTTCGTCCGGTTCGAGGTGTTCAGGCGCCAATGAGCTCGCTCGAGCTCTCCTCCCGTCACGCCTCCGCGCTCAAGTGGCTCGAGCAGGGACGGCTGTTTCTCGCCGAGCTCACCGAGCAGGCGATCGAGACGCTCCGCGTCGTGGCCGCGGCGCCCGAATCCCATGCGCCGGTGGCACTGGCCACGGCGCTCGACGGTGAGCTCAGGGGAAGGAGGGTTGCCGTCGACAGCGAGCGCACAGCGGGGCAACTCGGACTCGCGCAGCTCGATCAGTCGGTCACAAGGGACGTCCTCGGGTGCCTCGATCAAGGGCTGACTCCGCAGCTGCAGCGCCTCCGCGAGGTCATGGGCTCAGACATCAGGGTGTACATCCAGGCCGGATCGCTGCGCTGGAGAGTGGCGCCGGGTACGTCGGCGCGCTCGGGAGCCGCCGAACCCACGAGGAGCGGTTGGAGCGGCTGCGGGAGCGGGGCGTGACCGAGGAGGCGCTGGCGCGCATCTGCGCCCCGTGCCGCCTCGACATCGGCGCCCGCACGCCGGCCGAGGCGGCGATCTCCGTGCTGGCCGAGATTCTCGCCCTGCGAGCCCACCGCAACGGCGAGCGGCTCGCCGAGACCAGCGGACCGATCCATCCGCGCCACGCCAAGACGACATGAGTCCTGAGCGTCTCAGCGCGCGCGAGGTGGCCCAGCACCTTGCTGAGCGCGCCTATCTCGTTGACACTGGACTGGCCACCGTGCTCTCGGTCGCCCTGTCGGTGGGCAAGCCTCTGCTGCTCGAGGGCGAGGCCGGGGTGGGGAAGACGGAGTGCGCCAAGGCGCTGTCCGAGATGCTCGAGGCTCGGCTGATCAGGCTCCAGTGCTACGAGGGGATCGATGTCTCGCACGCGCTCTACGACTGGAACTACGCGCGCCAGATGCTCTACATCCGGACGCTCGAGGCGGCCGACGCCGCAACCTCAGCCGCCGTCACCGACGTGTTCGGCCCGGATTTCATTGTGCGCCGGCCGTTGCTGGAGGCGATCGACAACGAGGATCCGCGCCCCCCAGTGCTGCTGATCGACGAGATCGACCGAGCCGACGATGAGTTCGAAGCGTTCCTGCTCGAGCTGCTCTCCGACTTCCAGGTGACGATCCCGGAGATCGGAACCATCCGCGCCCGGCAGCGTCCGATGGTGATCCTGACCTCCAACCGGACGCGGGAGCTCCACGACGCCCTGCGCCGCCGTTGCCTATTCCATTGGATCGGATACCCGTCGCTCGAGCGGGAGATCGAGATCGTCCGGGCTCGCCTCCCCGGCATTCCCGAACAGCTGGCGACGCAGGCCTCCGCCTTCGTGGCCGGACTGCGCGACGAGGCTCTGGACAAGGCTCCGGGTGTGGCCGAGACGCTGGATTGGGTCCAGGCGCTGTGTTCGATGGAGGAGCAGGCGCTCGAGCCGGAGATCGTCGGAACGACGCTGGGCGCGGTGCTCAAGAGCCGCGAGGACCTCGAGCACATCCGCGACGAGGGGCTGCCTGAGCGGGTGGCACGGGCGCGCGGCGGGGCTCGCACCCGGTGAGGGCGCCCAGCCCCGGCGCGCTCATCGTCACGCGCCTGTCCCGGTTCGGACGGGTTCTCCGGGCCGGCGGGCTCGAGGTGGGACCCGGCCGGATTCAGGATGCCCTGCTGGCTCTGACCGCCGTGGACATCGGGTCACGCGAGGAGACCTACTGGGCGCTTCGCTGCACGCTGGTCTCAAGACGCGCGGACCTCGAGGTGTTCGACGAGGCGTTCGCCCGCTTCTACGACGAGGCGGGCATCGATGAACCAAGCCTCGCCCCCGGCGAGGAATCCGCGGAGCCGAAGCCGCTGGCGGGTGAGCAGCCCCAGACCGTCGATCAGCTCAGCGCGGAGTCACTGAGCCGGGCGCAGGACTCCGACGAGGAACCGGAGGTCGGCGAGGCGGGGATGCGCTGGTCGGCGGTCGAGAGTCTGCGCGAGCTCGATTTTGCCCGCTACACCGACGCCGAGCTCCGAGAGGCCTTCCGCCTCATCGAGCGCATCGCTCGGGCGGTGCCGATGCGCTGCTCGCGCCGATTGCGAACCGCGGCCGATGGCCCGGTGTTCGACAAGCGCAGAACCCTCCGGGGAGCGATGCGCACCGACGGCTATCCGATCGAGCGGTCATGGCGCCGCCCCCGCCCGGTCGCGAGAAAGCTCGTCTTCGTTGTCGACGTCTCCGGCTCGATGCAGCCCTACGCCCGGGCGATGATCATGTTCATGCAGACGGCGGTCCGTGCGGGGCGGAGGGTCGAGGCCTTCACTTTCGGTACCCGGCTGACGCGCGTCACGCATGAGCTCGAGGGCCGGAACCCCGATCGCGCGCTGGCCGCGGCAACGCGGGTGGTCCGAGACTGGGCCGGCGGCACCCGGATCGGGGCCAACCTAAGGGTGCTGAATGACGATTGGGGGCGGCGCGGCGTAACCCGTGGCGCCGTGGTCGTGATCGTCTCCGACGGCTGGGAGCGCGGAGATATCCCGGCCATGGTGCGCGAGATGCAGCGGCTGCGGCGGATGACGCACACGCTCGTCTGGGTCAACCCGTTGGCCGGCGAACCTGGCTACGAGCCCCTGGCTCAGGGCATGGCCGGGGCGCTGCCCTACATCGATCACTTCCTCCCCGGCCACAACCTCACCAGCCTGACCACGCTGGCGGAGGTCCTCGAGTCCCTGCCCAGCCGGCGCCGCCACGGTGAGGCGGCGGTGCTCAGGCGCTGAGGTAGGCGTCGAGATCGAGCTGCCGGGCGTCCATCCGCGCGTACATATCTGACACCACCCGCTCGAGCTCGAGCGACTCCGGGGTCGCAGTTCCCGTGAGCGCCTCGTGGGCGTGGACCTTGACCCGGTCGATCAACCACTCGGTGTCGACCCCCACGAGCTCGCCCTGGCGAACCGTCACACGGCCGTTCACGATCACCGTGTCGACGTCGCGGCTCGGAGCTCCGTACACGAGCTGCCGCACCGGGTCGTTGACCGGTACGAACGCCAGCGAGCCCCGCCGCATCAGGATGAGGTCGCCCTTCGCCCCCGGCTCGATCCGGCCCAACCGGTGGCCGTGTCCGGCCACCGCGCTCCCCTCCACGGTCGCCATCCGCAGCACCTGCGCCGCCCTCACCCAGTCCTGGTATTCCCCGCCCCGCACCTTGTGGACGAGGGCGGTCATCTTGGCCAACTCGAACATGTCGAGCGTCTCGTCGCAGCCCCGCCCGTCGGTGCCGAGGGCGACCCGGACGCCGGCGCGGTGAAGCGCGGGAAGCCGGGCCACCCCGTCTCCGAGACGGAGGTTGGAGAGCAGACAATGCACGGCGGCGCAGTCGTGTGAGGCCATCACCTCGATGTCTCGGTCGCTCAGCCAGACCGTATGCACCAGGGTCGTAGCGGGCCCGAGGAGTCCCTGCTCACCCATCAGCTCGACGAAGCTCTCTCCGTGCCAGTCACGGCTGCTCACCGCCTGCGTCTTGGTCTCGAGCACGTGCGTCTGCCAGGCAACGCCCCGGCGGCGCGCCAGCTCGATCGTGGCCTCGAGGAGCCGGCGTGAGCACCGCTGCGGCGCCGACGGACCCAGCCCGATTCCGATCAGTTCGCCGGGCTCGTGGAAGCGATCGATCGCCGCCTCTGCGAACTCCATGATCGACTCGAACGTCGGCGGCGGCGCCTCATTGGCGGCCGCCGCGGCGGCGTCGCCGTCCAGGGGCAGCGACTGCGCAAACGGGAGGTCGGCCACACCGAGGAGGATCGTCGCGCGCAGGCCGGCGTCTCGGTAGGCCTGAACCACCGGCTCGAGCGTCTCGAGCGTGATCGTGGGGGCCTCGTAGAGGAAGTCGACGGCCGTGGTCGTCCCGCTGCGCAGCATCAGCGCGGCTCCGAGCAGCGTGCGCGTATAGATCGCCTCGCGGGCCGGTGGCTCGCTGCGCGTGACCTGATGCGAGCGCACGAACCAGACGTCAAGTGGCAGGTTCTCGTAGAGGCCCGGATTGAAGTTCTCCCCCGAGTGCATGTGCGCGTTGATGAGCCCGGGGGCGACGAGCATCCCCGTCGCCTCGATCACCTCGGCTTGGCCGGGCTCGAGACCATCCCCGATCGCGGCGATCGTGTCGTCCTCGATCAGCACGTCTCCCCGGCGCAGGCCCCCGTCGGCGCGGAGGATCTGGCCATCGCGGATCAGGATCGCCGCGGACATTCCCTACTTCACCCCTAGTCGGGCGCGGACGTATTCAGGCGTCGCCACCTCGCGCCCGGCGGCGTGGACGAGCTCGACCGCGCGTCGGACGAACTGGGCGTTTGACTCGGCGAGCTGACCCTTGTGGAAATACACGTTGTCCTCGAAGCCGACCCGGATGTTCCCGCCCAGGGCGAGCGCCGCGAAAGACAGCGGCAGCTGCGCGCGTCCGATCCCGATGGCCTGCCAGATCGCCCCCTCCGGGAGCATCGATATCAGCGTCGGGAGCAGCGCGGGGTCGCCCGGCATCCCGCCCTTGACCCCCATCACGAAGCTGAACTGAAGCGGCCCCTCGACCAGCCCGCGTGCCACCAGGTCGGTGCACAGCCCCACGTGTCCGAAGTCGTATATCTCGAGCTCCGGCTGGATCCCGCGCGCCTTCATCAGCTCGGCCAGGCGCTCGACGAACGAGGGCGGGTTGCTGAACGTCCCCTGGCCGAAGGTCATCGAGGCCGGATTCAGCGTGGCCATGCTCACGTCCACATCACCAGAGGCGATGATCTCGAGCCGGTCCTCGCAGCTGACCTCGAGTCCGACCCCGGTGGACGCCTGGACGACGATGTCGCAATGCCGGCGGATCTCCTCTGCGATGCGGGCGTAGATCTCCGGGTCCGCCGTGGGCAGCTCGTCGGCGTCGCGGGCATGCACGTGGGCCACGGCTGCGCCCGCCTGCGCGGCGTCGGCCACGGCCTGGCCGATCTCCTCCGGGGTCACGGGAAGCTCCGGGTGATTGGCCCGCGTGGTCAGCGGACCGGTCGGCGCCACTGTGACGATGACGGGATCCTCGGCGGCCACTGATCGAAGGTTCCTCAATCCTCGTCGAAGACGACCGCGATCGCCTCGATCTCGATCAACAGCTCGGGAAACATCAGAGCGCTCACCTCGACGAATGTGCTCGCTGGGTAGGGCTCCCTGAGGTACTCGGCGCGCACAGGCAGCACCTGGCGCCAGTCGTTCACATCGACGACGTAGTTGGTGACCTTGACCACGTCATCGAATGTGGCCCCGGCCGCCTGCAGCGCCAGCCGCAGGTTCTCCATCACCTGGCGGGTCTGCCCGACGATGTCGCCCTCGGCGACCACCTCGCCATCGGGGCCCAGCGCCACCGCACCGGCGCAGTACACGAGCCGTCCTCCGGGCGGAACGCTCACCACGTGGGCATAGGGCCCGACCGGGGCCGCCATGCCGTCTGGATTAATCGAGCGCTTGGTCACAGCGGGCGCTCAGGCGGCGTGACCGGGGAGCGTCCGTGGCGCCCCGCCCGCGGTTCCGAGCTCGGCCGGCTCGAGGAACAGCTGCTCGCCCATCGGGTTGACTTCGAACGGCGCCAGGCCACGCGGGCGGTCGTCCTCGGCGGCCAGTTCAACACGCAGGCGATTTGTCTGATCATGATCGATTCGGTATTCCAGCGCATCAGGGTCGATCGCCTGGATCGCCACCCCGTAAACATCCCTCGCCTTCTCGATCGAGAGGAGCTCGTCGATGACATCATCGAGCACCGCCTCGGGCTTTCGCTTCCACGGTAGGCCATACCCGCCGCCACCGTTGGAGGCGAAATAGACCCGGTCCCCCTTCTTGAGCATCGCCTTGGTGGTGAACATGCCCAGGTTCTGCTCCTCAGGCGAGTCGGGATTGCGGATGAGGATGTTCGGGCCGCCGTTGGTGCCTCCGGCCAGGCCGGGAGGTCCAACCCGCTCACGGTCGCCGAGCACGACCAGCTGCGTATCGCCCCACACGTCGAAGTTGCGGCTGAGGCCGAAGCCGCCACGGAACTGTCCGTCTCCGCACGAGTCCACCTCCGCCTCGGTGCTCGTGTAGTACATCGGATACCAGCGCTCGAGCACCTCGTTGGGCTGGTTTGAGGCGCCGCCGATGAAGATCATCATGTAGAAGGAGTTGCCGTCCGCGTAGGCCCTTGCCCCCTGACCGCCCTCGAGCCAGAGGTAGGAGACGAACGGCAATCCGGTCTTCGGATGGATCCCACCCGTGCAGAAGTTCTGGAGGTTCACCGTTGCGGCGTGCACGCGCGTTGGATCGACGCGCTGAAGCGCCTGACCCCAGCAGCACATCGCGACCGCGTCGACCTTCTCGTAAGCCCCCGAGCAATACCCGGTTACGGGTGTCGGCTCCTTGACGTCGACGCATGTGCCGGGCTTCGAGACGATGTTGATGGCGCGCACGACGCCGTGGTTCAGCGGCGCCAGCTCCGGGAAGCAGTGCATGGTTCCGTCGTAGACGGCCGATTGCAGGGCCGGGCGAGCGAACCCCCACGAGGCGATCGGGGCGGGCCCCGAATCCGACCAGTCAACCGTCACCTGGTCGCCGTCGATCGTCATCTTGCAGTGGACCTTGATCATCGGCTGGTCCTCGCGCCCAATGTCGCGGTCGCCGTAGTCGGTGAATTCGTAGCCGCCGTCGGGCAGCCGCCTGACCCAATCACGGAACAGCCGCTCGGAGTGATCCATGGTGTCCTCAAACGCATCCCGGATCGTCGCCTCGCCGAACTTCTCGATGTATCCGGTCAGCCGTCGCTCGACCAGGACGCCGGCCTGGTGCTGGGCGAAGCGCTCGGCCACCCGCTCCTTGGGGACGCGGATGTTCATGTCGATCAGGTCCCAGATCGGCTTGACCGGGCGATCGTTCTCATACAGCTTGAGCGGCGGCATCCGCAGCCCCTCGGCGTAACACTCGGTGGCATGGGGATTGAAGGTCCCGTGCATGGGGCCGCCGACATCGGGCCAGTGGCATAGGGCGATGGCGAAGGCAAAGACCTCGCCGCTGGAGAAGATCGGGCGCATGATCTTGACGTCGTTCTGGTGGGTGCCGCCCGTGTACGGGTCGTTGTAGATGTAGGCGTCACCCGGCCGGAACTCGGACACCTCGCGCACTAGGTGCTGGATCGAGGATTCGAACGTGCCCATGTGGGGGGCCTGGTCCCGTTGACCGTGCGAGATCAGCCGCCCGTCGGCGGTCAGGATCGACACCGAGTAGTCGTGGCCCTCGGTGATCGTGGGGGCGTAGGAGACGCGCTCGATCAGCGCACTGGCCTCGTTACAGATTGCCTTGAAGCCGTTGCGCAGGACCTCGAAGGTGATCGGGTCAAGACGCAGCGACGTGGTGTTGGCAGCGCTCGTCATCTCTGCGCTCCTCGGTCGATGGGTCCGGCGGCGGCCAAAGCCGCACTTTCCTGCACCGGGGACTCGACGTGGATGACGAGGTTCAGCCGGTCATCGACCCTCGCTCGGGCGTTCGGCGGGATGAGCACCGTGGTGTCCATCTGCTCCACGATGGCCGGGCCGTCGATCGCGCAGCCGGCCGGGAGTTGCCCGCGGTCGTAGGCCGGGGTCTCCGTGAAGTCGCCGACCTCGTCGAAGTAGACCGGCCGCGTCTGCGACCGGGTCGCCTCCTGCCCCTCCGGCGCGCTCAGGACGATCTCGGCTGGATCGGCGATACCGATCGCGGCAGCGCGGGCGTTGACGATCTCGACCGTGCCGATGTCCGCGTCGAGGCGGTAGCCGAACTCACGCTCGTACTGGTCCGCGTAGGCCTCGGCGAGCTGGTCGATCGCCGCGCGGCTGTCCGGTGGCTCGCTCAGCGGCAGGTTCAGGTACGGGGTCTGGCCGTAGTAGCGGAGATCGATCGAGAGCTCGAGCCGGCGGCGGCCCTGTGGGATCTGCTCACTCTCCAGGATCTCCGCCGCCTCGCCCTCAAGCTCGATGAACACCCGCCTCAGATCGATGGGATCGATCTGAGGCGTCTGGGCGAGGACCGAGCGCATGATGTCGTGCCGGAGGTCGACCTGAAGGATCCCGAGCGCCGAGGTCACCCCGGGCGTCGGCGGGACGATGACGACAGGAATGCCCAGCTCACGGGCGATATCGACGGCGTGCAGGGGCCCGGCGCCCCCGCCGGCTACGAGCGCGAACTCCCGCGGGTCATAGCCCCGCTGGACCGAGATCAGATGGGTCGCCGCGGTCATGTTCGCGTTGCTGATCCGGAGGATCCCGCTCGCCGCCTCGGCGTCGGACATCCCCAGCTGGGCCGCGAGCTCGCGGATCGCGCGCTCCGCCAGGTCGGGGTGGAGTTTCACTCCCCCATCGAGATACCGCTCGGGGTTGAGCCGTCCGAGCACGATATGGGCATCGGTGATGGTCGGTTGCTCGCTGCCGCGGCCGAGCGCAACCGGTCCCGGGTCAGCGCCGGCGCTATGCGGACCGACGCGCAGGGACCCGCCGGCGTCCACCCAGGCGATCGTTCCGCCCCCGGCACCGATGGCCACGAGGTCGATGGCTGGGAAGAGAATCGGGATGTTCCAGTCGACCCGCCACTCCGAGGCCAGCGAGGGCTTGCCTCCCTCGGCCAGCGCAAGGTCGGCGCTGGTCCCACCCATGTCGAAGGTGATCGCATTCTCAAAGCCGGCCGACTGAGCCACCGTCACGCCGCCGACCACCCCGCCGGCCGGTCCGGAATGGCAGATGCGGGCGGGCATGCGGCGGGCCGACCGCGCCGTTATCACGCCGCCACCAGAGTGAGTGACCAGGACCGCTCCGTCGTAGCCCCAATCGCCCAGTGTCCGCTCCAGGCGCTCGAGGTAGGTCTCGATGACCGGCATGAGATATGCGTTGGCGGCGGTCGTCGAGGTCCGCTCGAACTCCCGGATCTCCGGCAGGATCTCCGACGATGTGCACACCCGCACCGACTCGCCGAGCTCATCGAGCAGGATCTGCTTGGCTCGCGACTCATGGTCGGAGTTCATGAACGAGTTGAGGAAGGCGACCGCGACGGCCTCGATTCCGCGCAGACGGAACTTCCGCGCCGCGGCCCGGACGTCGTCCTCGTTGAGCTCGGTGAGGACCGCCCCCTCGTAGTCGATCCGCTCGCGCACGGTCAGCACGTTGCGCCGCGGGACCAGTGCCGGCGAAGGGTCCCAGTTGGAGTTGAAGAGATCGGGCCGGTTGGCCCGGCCGGCCCCGAGTACGTCCCGCATCCCGGCGGTCGTGAGCAGCCCCGTCTTGGCGCCCTTGCGTTCGATGATCGCGTTGGTGGCGATCGTCGAGCCGTGCTTGAATGCGGTGATCTCCTGCGGGTTCACCCCCGCCTTCTTGAGCGCGTCCAGGACCCCCTGGATGAACTCGGGCGGCGTTGACGGCGTCTTGACCGAGATCAGCTCCCGCGTTTCCTCGTCGTAGGCGACGAGGTCGGTGAAGGTTCCCCCGATGTCGACGGCCACCCGTAGTTTCCTCATGCGGCCGAGTATCCGCACCGCACCGAACCCCGTCATCGGGAAGATGCCTAGTTGCCGGGAGGGTTTTCCCGCTTTCACCTGAGCGGCTGCAAATCGGGCTGCCGGGCTGACTACAGTCAGCCACCCGCCCGCGATCGCGGCGAACCTGGCCATGCCCGTCGTCGACACCCACACCCATTTCATCCCCCTGGAACTGGTCGAGCTGGTGCGCCGCGGCGACGGTCCTCCCGACCTGTCGCTGAGCGAGCGGGATGGTGAAGATCCCCTGATCGTTCACGACAACGGACTGCGCTATCCGGTGTTCCCGCTCTTCCACGACGCGGAGGCCAAGCTTGAGCAGATGGACCGGGACGGCATCGACGCGGCGTTGATCTCGCTCACTCCCTCGCTGCTCCTCTACTGGACCGATCCGGCCGAGACGGTCCGCGTCCACCGGTTCATCAACGACGCCGGAGCCGAGCTGGCGCGCCGGGGCGGTGGGCGACTACACCCGCTCGCCACGGTGCCGCTCAACGATCCACGGGCAGCGGCCGAGGAGCTGCGCCGGGCCCGGACCGAGCTCGGCGTCGTCGGTGTTGAGATCGGTACGAGCGTTGGCGATGTGATGCTCGACGATCCGTCGCTGGAGCCATTCTTTGCCGCTGCCGAGGGGCTGGGCATACCCATCCTGGTTCACCCGTACACCAACATGATCGCTGCCCCCGGGCCCGCGCTGGCCGGCTATCACCTGGCCAATGTCATCGGCAACCCCGTGGAAACGTTCGTCGCCGCGGCGCGGCTGATCGTCGGCGGCGTGTTCGACCGGCACCCGGAGCTGCGAGTTCAGCTGGTTCACGCCGGCGGCGCCTTCCCGTATCAGCTGTTTCGCCTGGATCACGCATGGGAGGTCCGCAGCGAGACCAAGAGCCGGGCGCAGCGGCGCCCCTCGGAGTATCTGCGCAACTTCCTCTTCGACACGGTCACGTTCGACGCGCGAGCCCTCGAGTACCTGATCGAGCTGGCGGGTCCGGATCGGGTGCTGTTCGGCAGCGACCTTCCCTTCGACATGGCCGATCTGTCAGCACTCGCGATGGGTGACCGGGGAGATCGCGTGCTTGCCGACCGGATCCTCGGCGAGAACGCGCTCGCGGCCTACGGAATCGGCTAGGCGGCCTGGTCTGGGTCGACGATGTGACGGGCGACAGCCAGGGCGGCAGCATGGGCCCGGTTCCGTGCCCCCAGCTTGCCCACGATCGTCGCCACCTGACGCTCCACCGTCTTGGTGGCCAGGAACAGGCTCTTCCCGATCTCGGTGTTCGTGCGGCCCGCCGCCATGAGCATCAGGATCGACCGCTCACGCGCGCTCAGCAACCCCTGCTCGACCGGTACGGGCAGTTCACCCGGGGCAGCGTCGCTCCCCGCGGCCGCACTCCGAATGACCTCGGCCAGTTCGGCCGCGCCGGCCGTCTTGCGCAGGAAGCGAGCGATCCCCGCGTCGGCCAGCAGCGGCTCGTGACCGGTCGAGGACTCGAAGGTGATCACGACGCGCACGAGCGGGAGCTCACTGCGCAGCTCGCGAACCAGCGGCTCGGTCGCACCGATCGGAAGGTGACCGTCGAGGAGCAGAACGTCGGGTCGCACCCGCCGAAGCTGAGCCCGCCCATCGGCGACGTTTGCCGCCTGACCGACCACTCGGAGATCCTCGGCCTCCTGAGCCAGGTGCAGGAGCCCGGCCCGCATCAGCGGGTGACGGTCGATGACGAACACCCGGAGGTTCGTCGTCGCGGGCGCCGGGTCACGTCCGTGCGCGGACTGGCTCGGCAGCTGGCCGGCCGCGTCGCTCACTCCAAGAAGCTCGAAGCGAACCTCGGTTCCCTTGCCCGACGCGCTCTCGACCTCGACGACACCCCCCAGAGCGTGCGCTCGCTCGCGCATGTGGTCGAGGCCCATGCCGACCGAGCCCTTGACGGCCTCGGGGTCGAACCCCTGGCCGTCGTCGGCCACGGTCAATCGCAGATCCCGATCGCATTCGATCCAGACGGTGACCGTGGTGGCGGCGGCGTGAAGCCGAACGTTGGTGACCGCCTCCTGGACGATCCGCCACGCCGCTCGACGGGCGGCCGGTGAGATCGCGCTGGTGTCGCCGACGACCTTGAGGCGTGGTTTCGGGTCACCCTCTCCCAGAGGGGCGAGCGTGCCCCGCACCGCCTCCTCGAGCGTGGCCGCGTCGAGATCGCGGGGGAGCAGATCGGCGATGGCCCGGCGGACATCGGCCAGGGTTCCCGAAGTCAGCTCCCGCATCCGCGCCAGCTGACGCCGGACGAGACGATCCTCGGCCGGCGTCGCGTCCTCGAGCTCGGCCGCGATCCGGGCGATCGACGGCATGTTCTGTGCCACCACGTGGTAGATGTCGCGACCGATCCGCGTCCGTTCCCGCTCGGCCGCCTCGTGGCTCATCAGCGCCCGCATCCGCTGCTGCACGTGCAGGTTCTCGAGGAACGCCGCCACCTGGTCGGCGATCTGCTGAGCGATCGGGATGTCCTCGTCGCGATAGAACCCTAGGGTCCGGCTGACGAAGTTGAGCACGCCGATGGGCCGCCCGTGGACGCGCAGCGGGACGCTGAGGAGGCCGTGGAAGCCCGCCGCCGCGATCACGCGATCCTCTCGGCCGACGACTCGCGGATCGGTGGCCAGATCAGGCGAGACGAGGGCTTGATCGGTAATCACCACGTGGCGGAGGCCCACGTCCTCGAAGGGGATGATCACGCCCTCGCCCGGAATGATCGGGGACGTGGCGACGGCAAAGCGCTCAAAAGCCCGCCCCTGGTTGGTCAGCAGGTACGCGCTCAGCCGGTCGTGGCTCAAGTGGTGCTTGGCCTCCGAGGCGAAGGCCGACATCAGCGGCGCTACGTCGCTGGCTCCGTTGACGGCGACGGGGGCAAGAAGAATGTCCCCGACGCCCTGACCGGCTAGGATCCCCACGCGGGAGCTGATGATCGGGGCGGCATGAACGAGCAGCACGGCGTCGGCCGATGGGTCATCGACCTCGACCGCACCGAGATACACGCCGCCCTCCTGCAAGCCCACGAGCATCCCGCCACTGGCGGTCTCAAGCGGCTCGAGTGCGCGCGACGCGCGACGGAGCTCACGTGGCGGGCACCGCGCAAAGTCGTGGTAGGTGGGATACCGCGCCGACTCCTCGAATCCCTCTGCGGTGATCACCCAGACGCGCACGGCGGGGAGCTCGTCGGTCGGATCGGCCGACGCGCGCTCAAGGCCCACGCTGATTGCGCTCGCCAGCTGCTTCCAGTCGCGGGCGCCGCTGATCAGTCGGACGAGCTCGACGAGGCCCAGGTACCGCCGCTCGACCAGCTCGGAGAGATCCACCCTCCCACTCCACGTCTCCATGTCATACGAATGATAAAGTCGAGGCGAGGTTCGTGGGGGTCGACGCGAACCCCTAACAATTGGACAAGGGTCGATCGTTGACGGCGGGCGCAGGTGCACGAGACGCGGTCGCGCGCGCGCTCAAGCTGGCGCGGGCAAGGGCGGAGCTGGGCGCCTTCTGGTCGCTGTCGGCCGAGCGGGCGTTGACGCGGGCCGACGAGATCGACCGGTCAGAACGAGCCGTCCCGGCGGCGATCCGGTCAGGAGGAGACGCCGGTCTGTCCGGCGTCCCGGTAGCGATCAAGGACAACTTCGATCTCGCCGGACTGCCGACCACCGGCGGGCTCCGGGGCGAGCATCCGCCCGCCACCCGAGACGCCGAGGCGGTCAGACGGCTCGAGTCGGCGGGCGCCGTGGCGATTGGCAAGACGGCGATGGACACCCTCGCCTGGTCGACCCACGGTCGGGCCGGGGGTTCCCGCCGTGCCGCAATCCTTGCCGTGCCGAGCTCAGTCCGGGAGGCTCCTCGGCCGGCGCCGCCGTTGCCGTCGCCGCCGGAATCGTGCCGATCGCCCTCGGGTCGGACACCGCCGGCTCGGTGCGGATCCCCGCCGCCTACTGCGGTGTTGTCGGCATCAAGCTGGCCCTTGACCCCGACCTGCTCGAGGGCTGCCTGCCGCTGGCGCGGAGCTTCGACTGCGCGGGCGTGCTGGGCGAGTCGGTCGTCTCGTGTCGAGCGGGCTGTGAAGCGCTCCTCCGGCGGTCGCTGAGCGAGCCCCCGGCCCTCAACGACCCGGTCGGCGTGCTCACGGATCTGCTGGATGAGTGCGATCCAGCGGTTGCCCACGCGTGCCGGGCCGCGCTCGACACGCTGGCGCAGTCCGGGGCGGAGGTAGAGCCGGTGACCCTCGGGTGGCGCGCGCCCGAGCCCGGCCTGCTGCTCGCGGTCGAGTTCGCGGCCGCCTGGGCAGAGCGCGCCGGCACCGAGCCCGAGTGCTTCCCGCGGGACATCCTCTCCGCCATCGACAGGGCGCGAGGTGCGGACGCCTTGCGCGTGCGCTCGGTGCGAGACGAGCTCATGCGAGCCCGGATCGAGCTCGAACGCCGGCTTGGTCGCTTCTCCGCGCTCCTCTCTCCCACGGTCCCGACGGTGGTGCCCACCCTGGAGGCGGAGAACGTCGCCACCTCTATCCGCTTCACGCGCATCTTCAGCGCGCTCCGATGGCCGGCGGCGTCGGTGCCCTGCGGCCAGGACGACGGCGGAAGACCGGTCGGGATGCACGTGACCGGCGCCCGCGGGTTATCCTCGGTCCTCGCCGGTAGCGGCGATGCTCGAGCGCGGACTTGAAAAAGCGCGCGAACAAACGCGTACCGCTCGCGGCGACCGGCCGATCTAGCCACCCCTTGTCTCATAGAACAGCTTCCTGACGTCCCCCGCGACGACCTTCCCGAGCGAGTTCACGGGCAGCTCGTCGACGATCAGGATCCGCTTGGGGCGCTTGAACGACGCGAGGCGCCCGCGCGCGAACTCGAGCAGCGCCCCCTCCGACGGAGCACCCCGCCCAGCCGGTATGACCGCCGCGACGACCTCCTCGCCCCACCGCTCCGACGCCACGCCGACGACGGCAACCCGGCTCACGCCGGGATGCTCCTCGAGCGCGAGCTCGACCTCGCGCGGATATACGTTCATGCCCCCGCTGATGATCAGCTCGCGCAGTCGCCCGGTGATCTGCAGGTAACCGTCGGCGGGATCGATCCGGCCCACATCGCCCGTCCGGAACCACCCGCCCGGGTGAAACGCCGCCGCGGCGGCCGAGCCGTCGCGGCGGTAGCCGTCGAACACCTGCGGGCCGCGCAGGACGATCTCGCCGTCCCCACCGGCCGGCACGACCTCGCGCTGCTCGCTCGCGATCTCGAGCTCCACCCCGGGCAGCGGTAACCCCACCAGGCCGACGCGCCTGGCCCCGTCGTAGAGATTCGAGACGTCGAGACCGCTCTCCGTGAGGCCATAGCGCTCGAGCGGAGGCTGCCCGGCCAGCGAAGCGACGCGCTCGGCGAGCGCCGGCGACAGGGGCGCCGAGCCCGAGACGAGCAGCCGCAGGCTCGTCAGGTTGACCCGCTCGATCCCCTCCCACTCCACCAGCCGCTGGTAGATCGAGGGGACCGCGAACAGGACGCTCGCCCGCCGGGCGGCGATTGCCCCGCACAGGTCCGCCGGATCAAAGCGGGAGTGCACCACGGTCTCCGAACCGGAGAGCAGCGCAGCGTGGAGTCCGCCCAGCCCGTGCTGGTGAAACAGCGGTAGCGCGTGCACGAGCACGTCGTCGGGCGCCCAGCGCCAGGCCAGCATCACCCCCCGGATCGAGGCGAGGAGATTGGCCTCGCTCAGCGGAACCGCCTTCGGCGTGCCGGTCGTCGCAGACGTGTAGGCGAGGATCGCCGGGGTGCCGGGCGGACGCGCGACGGGTTCGAGGGCGGGCGCCGATGTGAGCGCTTCGCCGAGCCCATCCAGCGACGCGACTGTGCGCAACTGAGGCGCTCGCGTGGCGAGCGCGGCGAGGTGATCCAGCCCCGATCCCGAGGCGAGTCCGAAGCCCGCGCCACTGTCGGTGACCAGCGCCTCGAGCTCAGCCTCGGTATAGGCGGGGTTGGTGAGCAGAGCTGTTGCCCCGGCCCTCAGCACTCCCAGGTACGCGAAGACGAAGGCCAGCGAGCTGGGACTGCTGAGCAGGACGATGTCGCCTGCCTCGACGCCGCGATCGGCCAGCCATCCGGCCATCCGACCGGCTCGCTCGTCGAGCTCTCCGTGAGTCAGCCCCTCCCCATCCACCTCGATGGCCGGACACTCGGGGGCGACCAGCGCGGTTTCGTGTGCGGCGCCGGCCAGCGAGCCCGCGGCCAGCCGCTGACGCAGATCATCGGCCGGCGGATGCCCCAGATGCTGCGCCCACGCGTCGCGCGAGCGCTCGCTCACCTCGTCTGCCGGCGGCAGTTCGCTCACGGCGGCGTCCCCGCTTTCGCCGCGGGTATCCCCGCTCACAGGGTGCTCCAGGGGCCGATCGGCAGCGATGATACGCGGCCATGACCCACGTCACCGCAGGCGACGGAACCCGGCTCCATGTCGAGGAGCAGGGAAGCGGGACGCCGCTTCTCTTCATCCACGAGTTCGCGGGGGACCACCGCAGCTGGGAGCCGCAGGTGGCCCACTTTCGCTCGCGCTACCGCTGCGTCACGTACGCCGCCCGCGGATATCCCCCGTCGGAGGTGCCCCGGGAGCTTGCCGCCTACTCGCAGCAGCATGCCGTCGAGGACGCACTCGCCGTGCTCGACAGCCTCGACATCGGCCGGGCTCACGTCGTCGGCCTCTCGATGGGCGGCTTCTGCGCCCTGCACCTCGGCCTCCGGGCGCCGGGGCGAA
>CAVYQU010000021.1:0-220938 GCA_963770805.1 uncultured Solirubrobacterales bacterium
CCCTCTCGCACATGTCTAATGGATGGTTTCTAGCCTCGTTCCCCGGGCCCGCTGTTCAATGAAAACGGAATCTCGACATGCTGATGCCAAGCAGGGCACCGCAAAGGGTGCATTGGTACTGGGGATGGGCCGCAGCGGTACGAGCATGGTCACAAGCATGCTCCTGGCCGCCGGTTTCTATGCAGGCCGTGCCGAGGACCTGATGCCGCCGGATCCGGGCAACCCACGCGGATACGGCGAGAACCTGCGGGTCTACCGGACGAACGAGGAGATCTTGCAGGAGCTGGACGCGACGTGGTTCGCGCCGCCTCCGGAGGAGCAACAGCGAGCCGCGAGAGGCTGGGCCGTGGCAAGACTCAGCGTCCTTGTCGAGACCCTGCTCGACGAGGCCGACGGCGCCCCCCTGGCGCTCAAGGATCCACGCATCGGTGTGATGCTGCCGCTCTGGGAGCCAGTGATTGGCGAGCGCCTCCACCCCGATCGGCGGTTCGCAACCCCGTGGAAATCGCCACGTCCCTCGATCGACGCGAGCAGATGCCCATCCCGTTCGCCTTGGCTGCCTGGGAGCTGCACATGACTGCCGTGCTCCGGCACCTTTCCGGCCACTCGGTCACGGTAGCCCCTCACGAGCTGCTGCTTCGCTCGCCTGAGGCCGCGAGTGGGTTGGTAAGAGCCGCGGCCGAATGCCTCGCCGAACGTCACGCCACACGGCTGAACCCGACGGCCGCGGCCGAGGTCGTGGATCAGAGCCTGCATCGAAACCGGGTCGATCCACGGGAGCATCGCCGCCACCTCACTGTCCTGCAGACGGAGTTGTGGGACACGCTGCAGCGACTTGCTCCCGGTAACCAGATCCTCTCCGTGCCTGATGCGCTCCTCGCGGGACAACACAGCCGCTCGAAAGCAAGTCAAGTCCGAGTGGGAGCGCAAGCGAACTCTCCAGCGGCTGGCCCAGCTGGAGGCGGCGGCCGGCGAGGCGCAGCGGCAGCTGCGCGACGCGCTAGGACGGGAAGCGCAGTTGGAAGGACGTGTGGTTGCGCTGTCAGCCGACCTGGCCCGGATGGCAGCCGTCGAGTCCGATCTCGTTGTGGCGCAGCAGAGGCTCGAACGGGTCCTCGGCTCAAAGAGCTGGCGAATGACCTCTCCGCTTCGCGAATTCGTACGGCGTTGGCGCATCTGAATGGGCCTCAGCTCGCCCAACCACCCGAGCACCGGCCATGAAGTGCCGTCAGGTACGTGCGCAGCGCTGGGCGGCGTCCCTGTGAGCCATCACGAAAGTTCGAGCCCCCGGCACCTGAGTTGCGATGATGCGGGGATGTCAAACCCCGACACCGACGGCTCGAACGAGCTCCGCACCGCATACGAGCAGCGGACCAAGCAGCTGCACGATGCGCGTGGCGCCCTCGGAGAGGCCGTGGCCGCGTTGACGGTGGAGCTTGACCAGCGGCGCGAGGAAACCGCGAGACTGCGCGACGAATACGAGCATGTGCGCGTCGAGAACCAGGCACTGCACGCAAGCACCAAAGCTCTGACGGAGGCGTTGGAGCAGGCTCGTGAGCGCGGCGCAGCATCAGAGGCCCGCGCCTTGGCCCTGCAGAACATGAAGGTGGTGCGATGGACCGCGCCCATCCGACGGACCGTCCACCGGCTGCGCGACCGACGCGGATGACGATCGTCCCCCCGGACGCCGGCGACCCGGAGGTCTCGGTCGTTATGGTGAGCCACGGCTCGTGGCGGCTGACCGAGCGCGCGGTTGACGCGCTGGTCGCGCACACCGACCGGCCGTTCGAGCTCATCGTCGTTGACAACGGTTCTGACGGTGAAACGGTGCGACGAGTGTCCCGGCTTCACCACGCCCGCGTGATTCTGAACGAGGAGAACCGTGGTTTCGGTCCGGCCAGCAACCAAGGCGCCGAGCACGCGCGCGGGGAGTACCTGCTGCTGCTCAACACAGACGCGTTCGTGCACCCCGGCTGGCTCGAGCCCCTGCTTGAGACGATCCAGCAGCCCGGTGTCGGAGCCGTGGTTCCGCGGTTCCTTCACCCCGATGGATCCCTTCAGGACGCGGGAGTCCTCGTGGCCTGCGACGGGACCGTCCAAGTCCACGGCGACGGTGATCGCGCCGAGCGGCTCCGCTATCGGTTCAAGCGCCGCGTCGACTACGGCTCCGCAGCATGTCTACTGATCCGCCGGGAGGCATTTACGACCGTCGGAGGGTTCGACGACGCCTACGCGCCCGCATACTACGAGGATGTCGACCTAGCCATGCGGCTGTCGCGGATAGGGCTCGCGACCGTCTACCAGCCGCGGTCCACCGTGACTCACGTCCGGTACGGCTCGGGCGGGCAGGATCAGGCAGCCGAGCTGAGCGAGCGTAACCGTCGAACATTCGCCGAGCGGTGGCGGGCCGAGCTTTTTGGCAGACCATGGACGTTTATGGCGTGAGCGATCAGGCGGCTATCGCAGCCCGCGATGTGAACGCGACACCCCGAGTGCTGATCGCGCCAACGTCCTGGAGACGACGGTCGTGCCGCTGATCCGGTCGCTTCTGACGAGTTGGCCGAATGCCCGGATAACCTGGGCGACCCGGACGAAAACAACGGATAGCTTCGATCCTGAGATGTGGCTCGCGGCTGGGTTGAGCTCGCGGATGCCGCGGATCCCATCTGGCTCGAGAGCCGCCTGTTTCATTACGACGTGGTGTTCCTCAGTCGGCCCGACCGTCGGTTGCTGGACGTGATCGAGCGGACGCAGCCGCAGGCATCACACATCGCGCTGGCAGAGCTTGACCCCGAACCAGACGCTCTGCTCGCCCAGCTGAGCGACATGCTGGCGGCCGCCGGGATCGGCCCGGCGCACTCAATACACAAACGGAAGCTCCGGCGGCTAGCTCGCGCAGCCGAGGCGCGGCCGCATCGCGTGCCGACGGCATCAAGTCCTCCTCCGCCAACGGCCAGCGGATGCCGACGTCCGGATCGTTGTAGGCGATTCCCCGTTCGAGCTCCGGATCGTAGTAGCCGGTCTGCTTGTACATGACGTCGGCGACCTCACTGATCACGCAGAAGCCGTGGGCGAAACCGACCGGGACGAGCAGCTGATGGTGATTGGCGTCATTGAGCTCGAACGCCTCCCATTCGCCGTAATGCGGCGAGCCGCGACGCAGGTCCACGATCACGTCCACGATCGCCCCGCGGCCGCAGCGGACCAGCTTGACGATGCCCTCGCCGATCTGGAAGTGCATGCCGCGGACCACTCCGCGCCGGGAGCGCGAATGATTCTCCTGAACGAACGCCATGTCCTCCGGGGCCCCGAGCTCCGCGAGCCGATCCTCGCGGTAGGTCTCCAGGAAGAAGCCGCGCTCATCGGCATGGACCACGGGCTGGACCAGAATCGGACCATCGATTCGGGTGTCAAGTTGGCGCATCGCCGGGAGGCTAGTGATCTGCGCCACAGACCGACGCTCAGGTCTACCGGGCAATCGGCAAGCGGGTAGCCTGCCTGCCAGGTGAGCGACTCAGGCGTGACGCCGGCCAATAGCGCCGAATCCACCACCAGAGGCGAGCTGCGCTACGGGTCCAGCGTCGAGCGAGACCTCCTTGACAGCAGCGCCGCCGGCGGTGTGCTGATTCGCGGCGGAGCGCTCCGATTCGCCGGCTACCTCGGCATGCTTGCCCTTTCGGTCGTGATGGCCGCCGTGCTCACGCGATACCTCGGGGTTCGCCGCTTCGGGCAATACACAACGGTGATGTCATTGGTCGCGGTGGTCGCCGCGGTCACTGATGCGGGCATGTCGTCGATTGGCACACGGGAATACGCCGTCCTTCGTGGCGCGGAGCGCGAGGCAATGATTCGAGACCTGCTCGGCCTGCGGGTGACGCTGACGCTGATCGGAGTGGCACTCGCGACCGCCTTCGCGGTCGCCGCCGGGTACGACGACGCGCTTGTGCTCGGGACCGTCACGGCCAGCCTCGCGACCGTGGCACTCGTCTTCCAGCACACGCTGTCAATCCCCCTCACAACCGATCTGAGACTGGGCGTGCTCTCGGCATTGGAACTGCTCCGACAGGCGCTGTGGGTAGGCGGCGTCGTCCTTCTCGCCGGCGTGAGCGCGAGCGTGTTTGCACTCCTGTCAGTCCCACTCGCGGTCAACGTCGTACTGATCGTTCCCACGGCGCTCCTGGTCCGCGGCCGGATCTCCGCCCGGATTGTTCTCGATCCCGCTACGTGGCCACCCCTCCTCCGCGCCACCGTCGTCTTCTCGCTGGCCACGGCAGTCGGAACGATCTACATCTACGCAGCGCAGATCCTCACCAGCATCGTGACCAGTGGCCACCAGAGCGGCCTGTTCGCGGTGTCGTTCCGCGTCGTCGCCGTTTCCGCAACCGTCCCCGGGCTGCTTGTCGGTGCGGCGCTCCCACTCCTCTCACGGGCGGCCCGCGACGACCGCGAACGGCTCACCTACCAGCTACAACGGATTTTCGAGATCTGCCTGCTCGGTGGAGTCGGGACCGCAATTGTGTTGAGCGCTGGTGCGGACTTCGTCGTCTCGGTCATCGCCGGGCCCAAGTACGCCGCCGCCGCGCCGGTGCTCGCCATCCAAGCCTTTGCCCTGATCGGGTCCTTCCTCGCGGCCGGTTGGAGCTTCGGATTGCTGGCGCTCCGCCTGCATCGGGGTCTGCTGCTCAGCAACGCCGCAGCGCTGCTCGCAAGCGTGGTTCTCACGCTGGTTCTCGCGGGCGCCGACGGTGCGCGCGGGGCTGCCATCGCCACCATCTGCGGCGAGGCGACACTGGCGGCGACCGCGCTCCTGGCGCTCATCTGGAAGCGGCCAGGCAATCGACCCCAGCTCTTTGTCGTGGTCAAGGTCGCGGTCGCCGGCATCTGCGCCGCTCTGCTCTCGCTCGGACCGCCGATGCCGTCGATCGTGCGGCCCATTGTTGCGGTGGCCGTCTACAGCGCCGCGGCGCTGCTTACGAAGGCGATTCCGAGCGAACTGAAGGAACTGATCCCCTCCCAGCGACTGCGTCACTGACGTCACGGCGGCGGTAAAGGACGTCAAGCGACGAAAGCGGGCCGTATTCGACGTAGCGCTCACCCAGGAGCGGCCCGATTCTGGCGCGCCCCTCCTCAAGGTCGTGCATCTCGACGATGATCCAGGCGGGGGCGTGGCGAGAGAGATCGAGACCCTGCAGCACCTCCGCCTCGTATCCCTCCACGTCGAGCGAGAGTAGATCGATGCGGCCGGCACCGGCCTCGTCGAGGACGCGGCTCAACGGGCGCGCCGGGACTCGTTCGCTCCGTGGGTCGCGCCAGCCGAGCGCCAAGCCGTTGGCCGCCCACGCATCGTTGCCCCCGTCTTCGCGAGCCACGTTGGAGAACAAATCGCCAAAGTGCATCTCCACATACGGGTCTTCGTAGTCGTGGCCCACCAACGCGCACTCGAAGACGCGGGCCCGCGGGCGGTTTCTGCGGGCCTCATCGGCCAGCTCCCGCATCGGTTCGACCAACACGCCTGTCCAGCCGCGGAAGCGCTCGAGGTAGTACGTATTCGATTGGGTGTAGCCATCGTGGCCTCCCGCCTCGACGAAGTACCCACAGTCGCGATCGATGATTCGATCGAGCTCTCGATCGATGCCGTGCAGAGCGGGAGACGAGTAGCGCGCAGAGCCGCAGCGCTCAAACAGACGCCGTCGCGTGCGCAGCACTGCGCCGCGGAGATCGATCGCAGCCTCGCGGAGGCCCACCACCCGCAGGATGGCGGTGACCGAGCGCGTGATCGTGAACTGCACCCGCAGGCGCAACCGCAGATCATCGGGCAGGGGTGCGAGATGCCTCCGGGCCATCGGGTCTGGACTGCACAGTAGCTACGCGGCGCCCTGGGTAGCCTGCTGCACCCATGCACGTGGGCCTGAATCTCGTCTTCCTGATCCCCGGAGAGACCGGCGGGATGGAGGTCTACGCGCGCGAGCTGATCCCCGAGCTCGTTTCCGCGGCGCCGCAGACACGCTTCACCGCGTTCGTGAACCGCGAGGCCGCCGCTGTACAGGACGCGCCGTGGGGCAACCTGATCCCGGCCGTGACCGTCCCCGTCCGCGCGCTCAACCGCTTCGAGTGGGTCCGCGGGGAGCAGCAACTGCTGCCGCGACAGGCCTCCCGGGCCGGCGTCGATCTCGTCCATAGCCTCGGTGGCACCGCACCCTGCTGGGGGCATTTCCGCCGCGTCGTGACAATCCACGACCTCGGCTACCGCCTCGTACCGGAGGCGCACCTCGGCATCCTCGGGCTGGGTATGCGGGCCCTCGTGCCACTGGCGGCCCGCAGCTCGCACCGGATCATCGTCCCGGCCACGAGCACCCGCGAGGACCTGCAACACCTGCTTCGCACCCCTGAGTCCAAGGTCGACGTCGTGTTCAACGGGCTTGGCACACCGCGCCGCGCCGCGCCGCTGCCCGAGGCCGCCGTGCGGCACTGGCTCGGCGCCGGAGCGCGGCCCATCGCGCTCTGCGTCGCGGCCAAGCGGCCACACAAGAACCTCATGCGCCTGCTCGGCGCGCTGGCCCTGATTCCGCCGGGACGGCGACCGCTGCTCGTGCTTCCCGGCTACCCCACGCCACATGAGGAGGAGCTCCGCCGCTGGGCCGCCGAGCTGGCCGTCGCCGACAATGTTCGGCTGCTCGGCTGGATCGACCAGAGCGAGCTCGAGGGGCTGTACGACGCGGCTGCGTGCTTCGTCTTTCCGTCACTGCTCGAGGGTTTCGGCCTTCCCGTGCTGGAGGCAATGGCGCGCGGCGTGCCGGTCGCCTGTTCGTCGCGAGGGTCACTCGCCGAGGTGGCCGGCGACGCCGCGCTTCGATTCGACCCGGAATCTGAGTCCGCAATCGCCACGGCGATCGAGCGACTGCTCTTCAATTCCGACGAGGCCGAGCGATTGAGGGGCCTCGGACGCCGTCAGGCCGCGAAGTTCACGTGGGCGAAGACCGCGGCCGGCACCCTCGCGTGCTATGAGCGGGCGCTCGCCTCGCGACCGTAAGCGTCGAGCGCGATCTCCAGCGAGTGCTCGAGCGACAGGCGCGGGGCGTTGCGATCGAACCATGCCGCTGTCGAGTCCCGCAGGTCGGGGCCGGCATCGTGGACGCGGATGATCGCGGCGGCAAGATCATCTGGGGACACAGAGGGCGCGACGTAGCCGTTCTCGCCCTCGGCGATGAGCTCGACAGCAGCGTTGTCGGGGCCAGCAACGACGAGGCTCGGCGTACCGCACGCCGCCGCTTCGATCACCACCAGCCCGTAGCCCTCCCGCCGCGATGGCAGCAGCATGCACAGCGCGCGCCCCATCAGGTCGTCGACCGTCTCGGTGGCGACGAATCCGGGCACCTCGATGATGTCCTCGAGGCGGAGCTCGGTGACCAGCCGTGTCACCTCGGATCGCTGGGGTCCGTCGCCGAGGATGACCGCACGGAGTTCCGGCAGACGGACTCGCGCGGACGCGATCGCGGGCACGATCGCCGGCACCTGCTTCTCGGGAATGTGGCGGCCGGCGAACAAGACCAGCGGCTCTGCTGGGCGGCGTGGCGGACGCTCCAGAGAGCCGCCGAAGATGCCCGCGAGCATCGTCACCTCGCCGGCGAGGCCCTCGGAACGCAGGCGCGCGGCGTGCAGGCGCGAGAAACAGAACGCACGTTGGGGGACGCGCACGCAGAGCCGCTGAACGAGCCAGCCGGCGTCGCCCGCCAGTCCACCGAGGTAATCGCGCCAGTAGCTCCTGGTCCACACCTCGAACCAGTCGACCACCACGCGGTAGCGCCAACGTAGACGTCCGAGGGCCGCGGCCAGCAGCGAGAAGTAGGGAAACGAGCAGGTATGGACCACGTCGTAGCGATGCCCGTGTCGCAACAGGTGCCAGAGGGCGCCAGCGCCGAACACGATCGGCGGCGTGACGCGGCGCCGTCCGGGTCCGCTATAGAGCTGCATCCGTGGTCCGACGACCTTGACCGCCACGCCGGCCACGCCGGGATCGACTCCGCGATCCCACTGGCGCAAGGTCAGATAGGTAACCGCATGGCCGTCGGCCGCCAGGCGCTCTGCGAGGCTTCTGTACCAACGTTCAGCGCCTCCAACGGTGTGCGGGAAGAGGCAGTCGTAGACGAGGCAGATGCGCATCGCGATTACCGAGACTGGCATATGTCGATACGATCAGAGCGGGAGGAGCGCGACTTTCGGCTCGCGCACTCGTTCTCATCTCTGCTACCCGTCCGCCGTTACACGGCAGTCCATGAGCGCCATCGAGCAACAGACTCCAGGCGAGACCCAACCTCGTACCCCGGGGACGTCCGTTCAGCTCTCGGTCCTGATCCCGTGCCTGAACGAAGAGGGCAACATCGCCGATTGCGTCACCAATGCCCAGGGCGCTCTCGACGCGAACGCGATCGAGGGCGAGATCATCGTGATCGACAACGGCTCCGAGGACGACAGCGCTCGCCTGGCTGAGGACGCTGGCGCCAGGATGGTGTCTGAGCCGCGCCGTGGCTACGGTTCGGCTTACCTGGCCGGGCTGGCGGCTGCCCGCGGCCGCTACATCGTGATGGCGGATGCGGACCTGACCTACGACTTCAACGAGATACCGCGATTTCTCGCCGAGCTTGAGGATGGGGCCGACATGGTGATCGGCAACCGGATGCAGAACATCCAGCCGGGCGCGATGCCCTGGCATCATCGCTACATCGGGAACCCGATGCTTTCGGGCTTCCTCAACCTGCTGTTCAGCACCGGGGTCGACGACGCTCACTGCGGGATGCGCGCGCTGCGCAGGGACGTACTGCCCCAGTTGGATCTGCGCACAACCGGGATGGAGTTCGCCTCCGAGATGGTGATCCGCGCCTCGAAGGAGCACCTCGACGTGCGCCAATTCGCCATCGAATACCACCCTCGCGGCGGCGAGTCCAAGCTGTCGAGCTTCCGCGACGGCTGGCGCCACCTGCGCTTCCTTCTCGTCCACTCTCCCACTCATCTGTTCATCCTGCCCGGCGCGGTGATGGCGATCTTGGGGGCGATCACCGAACTGGTTGTGATCTCGCGTCTCGGGGTCTTCGGCCGCCAATGGGACATCCACGCACTCATCGCCGGCGCGCTGCTGGCAATCGTCGGGACTCAGGTCGTCGCGCTCGGCATCTGCGCCCACGCCTACGGGACGTACTTCATGAACGAACGAGACCGCTGGTTCGATCGGATGCGCGCGCGGTTCGGACTCGAACACGGGCTGGCGCTCGGCGGGTCGATCGCGCTGGCCGGTTTCGTCATGGGCGCATTCATCGTCGCCGACTGGATCGACCGCGGCTTTGGCAAGCTCGCGGATGAGCGCCTCGCCGTACTGGCCGCGACGCTCATCATCGTCGGCATCCAGATCTTCTTCTCCTCGTTCCTGCTCTCCATCCTGGGGCTGCGGCGGCGCCGCTAGACCCTACAGAACGGCGTCGTACGCGGCTCGGAGCCGCCCGGCCGCCGCCTCGGTCGAGTAGCGCTCGACGAGTTCCGGTGGATATTCGGCCCGGGTGCCTGCCGGCCGCGAGAGAGGCCCCTCGACCAGTCGTCGCGCGAGGCCGATCCAGTCGCCAGGCGCGAAGTAGCTCGCTGTCGAGCGGGCGACCTCCGGGATGGCGCCAGAGGTGCTGGCCACGATCGGGACTCCCGCGGCCATCGACTCAGCGAGCACCATCCCGAACTGCTCCTCCCACGAGCGCGTGGGCAAGCTGGCCAGCGTCACGCACGACGCGCCCCAGTACAACCGTGGCATGTCGTCATAGGCCACGTTGGGAACGAACCGCACCAGGTCCCCGACACCGAGTTCCCGCGCGTACTCGCGCAGTTCCTTACGCTCGCCGCCCGACCCCACGATCACGACCTCTGGCCGCGCCGACGGCGGCGCTGGAACGATGCCGCGTCGAACGGCCGCCAGTGCGCGGATCACATCCTGATGGCCCTTCTCCCAGACGAGGCGGGCAGGTGAGAGGAGCATGTGGTTCGAGGCCGCGGCGATCGGCTCTGTGGGCCTGCGGAAACGCTCCAGATCGATTCCCGGTGGCGACACGAGCACCCGCTCGGGCGACACGCCTTCGAGCAGGAGCGCGTCGCGTGCGCGCTCGGTCGTGGCGAGGAAGAGATCGGTGCGCTCGAGTGTGAGCCGGCGCAAGCGCCGGCTCAGCGGGTGTCTCAACGTGCCCCCGAAGGGAATCGTCTCCCACACCGTGACCACGAGCCGATAGCCGTAGCGCGGCTTGTATCGCGCCGCCTGCGCGCTGAACCAGTACGAGAGCTCGGCCGCGTGCACGACGTCGGCGTCCGCGAGCAGGTCACAAATGCCCACGTACCGGTTCAGCGGCAGGACAGCGGCGGCCCTGCGCAGCGCCCCGGCCGGGGCGAGGTCACTGAGGGCACCAACGGGGGAGCGCGTAACGCTGAGTGATCCGAGCTCGTAGAGATTGCTCTTCGTCACCGCGCAGCTCACCGCGAACGCGTCGCCTAGAAGCTCCCACGGACGCAGGTCCCAGGGGTTGGCCTGCGCGCCTCGAAGGATCACGATGCGGGGACGGGGCGTGGTCATTGGCGGGTCAGGCTACTTGCTGTCGCGGGACCTTGGAGGCGTCTGCGTTAAGGTGGCCGCGTGCATTGCAGCTGGCGATTCGATCCGCATGCCGCCCGTGATTCCGCGCTCGAGTTAGGCGAGAAGCCCGCCGGGTACTACGGCTCGGGGCGCGACGAAGTGATCTCGGAGCTCCTGCCGCCGCTGGGCCGCGTGCTCGATGTCGGATGCGGCGAGGGCGGCGCGGCGACGGCCCTCCGTGTCACCGGAGCCACTTGGATAAGCGGCATCGAGATCATGCCGGCTCCGGCGGCGATCGCCGCTCAGCGATACGACGAGGTCAAGGTCGGCGATGCCCTTGCCGCCCTTGGCGAGGTATCCGGGCCCTTCGACACGATCCTTTGCTACGACGTACTCGAGCACCTGACCGATCCGGCCGCCCTGCTGCGAGCGCTTCGCCGGTCGATCGTGCCGCGGGGTCGGCTGCACGTCTCCGTTCCCAACGCGCGCCACTACTCGCTGGTGCGAGATCTCGTGATTAAGGGCACGTTCGGCTATGCAGAGTACGGACACCGCGACGCAACGCATCTTCGCTGGTTTACCCGTCGGGACATGAGCGAGTTGCTGGAGGCCGCGGGCTGGACGGTGGAGTCCACCGTGCCTGGAGCGATTCACCGCATCCGGCAGCTGCGGATCCCACTCCCGCGCCGCCTGGTCTATGGGCTGGGCGGAGAGTTCCTGACCCAGCAGTGGTTCCTCCTCGCCCGCGCGAATGCCTGAGCAGCTGCAGTCTGGAGACATCGACGTCGTCATCCCGAGCTGGAACCGATTCGAACTGCTCGAGCGGTGCCTGACCACGCTGTCGCACCAGACCGCCGCGCATACCGCCATCGTGGTCGACAACGGTTCAACCGACGGGACACCAGCGCTCGTGGCCGAGCGCTTTCCCGACGCGCGGCTGGTCGCCCTCGCCGAGAACGCCGGATTTGCGCCCGCAGTCAACCGCGGTATCGACGCCGGCTCGGCTCCCTATGTGGTGCTGATCAACAACGACGTCGAGCTCGATCCGACGTTCCTTGCCCGGATCGTAGAGCCGCTCCGCCACGACCAGCGGTTGGGCAGCGTGGCCGGATTGCTGCTCGTGCCGGGGCGTGAAACGATCGACTCTTATGGTATCGAGGTAGACCCCACGCTGGCGGCGTTCAACCGTTTCGCGGGTGCACCGTACCGGCCGGATTCGCTTCATGAGCGTGGCCTCGCCGGCCCGAGCGGGGGCGCCGCGGCCTATCGGCGCATCGCGCTTGAGCAGGTCGGAGGCCTCGACGAGGCCCTGTTCGCCTACATGGAGGACGTGGACCTCGATCTCCGGCTGCGCACAGCGGGCTGGCTGACCACGGGGGCTCGCGACGCTGTGGGCGTCCATCTCGGATCGGCAAGCTTCGGCCAGCGCTCGCGGTGGCAGGTGGAGGTCTCCGGCGCTTCTCGAGCCTACCTGTTGCGCAAGTACGCGGTCCTCTCCAGCGGGTTCGCGACAGCCGCGCGGACGTTGGCCGTTGAGCTCGCGGTGGTGGTGGCCGACGCCGCCTCCGCCCACGACATGGCCGCGTTGCGCGGGCGCCTGCACGGCTGGCGCCGCGGCACCAGCCGGCGATCACCGATCCCTGCTGCCTCACTCAATGCCGACATCGGGCTCCTCGAGTCCATCCGGCGCCGGGCCGCGGTGCTCGGCGCCAGCCGCGAGAAGCGGGCTACCTGAGCTGATACCAGTCCACGTAGCGCCCGCAGGCCGCCGCCAGCGGCACGGTCCATGCCGGAAGGGTGGAGATCGCGACCATTGGCTCGGGAACAAAGAACTGCGTGTCTGACGGAAACGGCCCGGGGTCGGCCATGGTCACTTTCAGCGCGACCTGGCCTCCCGTGCTGTGGATCCGGCCCACGGGCCAGATCTCTCCGGGCCGATCGAGGTTGGGAGGCAAGCGGACATCAAGTCCACCACCGCTGACCGTGACAGCCTGCTGGCTGACGAACGGCAACGAGATGTCCCAGTCCCCGGCCGGAAGGTTGAGCAGGACCTGCTCGGATCCGCCCGGGGCCAGCGGACCGAGGTTGAAGGACCGAGGCGCCGGGCGTATGCGCGCGATCCCGCGCTGACGGGAGAGCCGCCGCCCCGGGGCGGTTCGGCAATCGAGGATCGCCCCGGGCTGCCCGGATTCGGCCAGCACCAGCCGGTGAGGCGTCGGGCCGACCCGGTGCCACACCTCATAGGAGTCCGACCGTCCGACGAGGTGGAAGTTGGGAGGCGGCTCGCTCTGCGCGGTCGTCCGCGTCGTGATCACGTAGTCGAAGCGATCCAGCACCGCGGGGCTCACCGAGTCGAAATCCAGCGGCTGGCCATACGACCAGGGCTTGGCGGGCTGGACGGCGGCCGGGATCGGAGACTGCAACAGCGGCGAGGAGGCACGGACACCGAGTAGCTCCCACTTGTAGTAATCATCGTAGAAGAGCACGAGGGTGGGTTGATTGTGAAGCAGCCACCGCAAGGAACGCAGCTCCTGCACGTGGTTCACCGGCCCCACATCGGCATCGCGTAGCACCAGGTAGTCGGACTTAAAGGCAAAGAAGCAGAACACGATCAGCCCGGCCGCAAAGGCGGGTGTGCTCACCGATCTCCAGTCGGCGAATTGCAGCCTGCGCACGAGCGCGGAGCCACAGCCGAGGAGGATCAGCGGAGCCGGCACGGCAAGCGCCTTGGATGCGACGTATGGGGACTGGCCGTGCTTGGCGTACGCGTAGACGAGCCCGCACCCGAGGATGCCGGCGACCCAGGCCAGGTCTCCGCGCTGCAGCGCGGAGACGATCGCGTAGGCGAGCACCACGAGCGCGACACCGGCGAGGATGCCGGCGTGCAGCGCGTTGTGTGGCACGAACCGGAAGTCCCCGGTGAGCCAGAGGTTGAGGCCCTCGAACGAACTGAGCGGTGCGACCAGATTCGCCAGCGAGGTCGCCTTGACGCCGCCGACGGTGCCCACCGATGTGCCGCCGTTACTGAGCCAGAACGTGTGGATTCTCCCGATGTCGGGCGCGATGAGCACCACCAGCAGCAGGACCCCGAGGGCGAGTGGTGCGGCCGAAGCCCGAACCCCCCTCGCGATCGGCTTCAGCCGTCGCCACGCCCTGCCGACCACAAGCTCGAGGCCGATGAAGCATGCGACGATCGCCACCGGCCACACGAGCCCCGGATATGAGTAGTCGTACACCACGCCGGCGACCAGGACGGCAGCCGGCACGGCCACGGCGAGAGGCCGGGTGAAACGCTCGTTCCGGCCCGCCTGGAGGACGAGGACGAGGCCGAGCATCAGCAGCGACATGATTGGTTCCTTGAATGCGCTCTCGGCATACGCGGCCATCGCCATGTACGCGACCGCAGCCAGCACCGCGACGAGCCACCGCCACAGCCTCTTGACGTCGGTGAGCGCGCCAAGCGCCGCCAGCCCGGTGAGCACCGGCGTGGCGATCAGGACTCCCGTCAACGTCTTGTCGACGTCACTGCCAAGCGCCTGAGCGAACGTCGCCGCGATCGCATGAGGACCGATGGGATAGCCGGGGCCGTAGTTATCGAGCGGCTGAATCGCCGGTCGGCGCAGGCCTTCGGCCAGGATCAGGTGCCAATGCGTGTCGTTCAGGAACGAGATGCCCAGGACCCCGACGCGGGCGCTGGCAACGAACGGAATCGAGACGATCAGCAGGATCAGGATCCCAACCGGAAGGGCATCGACGGGCGACGGCCAGGCGCCGCCCCGCCGGCTCACGATCACGACCGAGGCCACGCACAGGATCACGACCGCAGCGACCGCCGTCCATCCCCGGCCCGGCAGGCGGATCGCCACCTCGCAGACAATCATCAGCGCCGCAAGGCCGACCGCGGGAGCCAGCCAGCTCGAGCCCTCGTGCCCGGAGAGCACACAAATCGCCCGGCCGAGGAGAATCGCTGCCGCGCAGATGAGGACCGCCGACGCGTACGTGCCGATCACAGCGGCGTACCGTAGCGACGGCCGACGGGATGGGGCTGCACCGCGGGGAGCGCCGCCCGCCACCACGGGCGGCCCCACCGGATGCCCGGTTGGGGCTTCTGAGCGGCATCGGAACCGGCCGCACCAGAGGTAGCCCGTCGCTACGCTCCCGGCGATGCATGTCTGCACCATCGTCGCGCGCAACTATCTGGCCGCGGCACGCGTCCTGGCCCGCTCGTTTACCCGCCACAACCCCGGCGGCACATGCTGGACCCTGGTGATCGACGACGTTCACGGTGACGTCGACGGAAACACCGAGCCGTTCGAGGTCGTCCGCCCGGGGGATCTCGAGATCGATCCCTGGCATGAGATGACGGCCGGGTACAGCGTCCTTGAGCTGTCGACCGCGGTCAAGCCGTGGCTGTTGCGCCATCTGCTGGCCAAAACCGGTATTGAGCGCATCACCTACCTGGACCCCGACATCCAGGTCTTCGCCTCACTCGGCGAGGTCGAGGATCTGCTCGGCGAGCACGCGCTCGTCGTCAACCCGCATCTGACCGCTCCGATGCCGCGAGACGGTCGCAAGCCGGCCGAGACGGACATCCTCATCTCGGGCTCCTTCAACCTCGGCTTCGCCGGGTTCGCCGCCTGCGAGGAGGTCAGCGCGCTGCTCGACTGGTGGGCCGAGCGCCTGGCCACCGACTGCCTCGTCGCACCCGAACGGGGCTATTTCGTCGACCAGCGCTGGATGGATCTTGCCCCCGGCCTCGTCCCCAGCCTGTTCGTGCTGCGCGACCCGGGCTTCAACGTCGCCTACTGGAATCTCTCCAGCCGGGACGTGCGGCACGCGGACGGCGGCTACGTGGTCGACGGGCGGCCGCTGCGCTTCTTCCATTTCTCGGGCTACGACCCGGCGCAGCCACATCTCCTCTCAAAGCACCAGGACCGGATCGACCTCGATCGCTACCCGGTCGTGCGCGAGCTGTGCGACGGGTACGCGCGGGCGCTGGCCGCGGAGCGCCACGAAGAGTGCCGCCGCGTGCCCTACGCTTTCGACCGGCTGCCAGGCGGCATTCCGCTCGACGGAGCAGCCCGCGCCGTCTACCGCGAGGCCGTCGAGGCGGGGACGATGAGCGCAGCCGACATCTTCACGGACCGCGGCGGACGCGATTTTGTGGCGTATCTGTCAGCGCCCGCGAGTCATGGTGGCGATTACGGGGTGACGCGCTACCTCGAGGCCGTTCGAGCCTCGCGAAGCGACCTGGCGGGTGCTTTTCCGGACATCAACGGAGCCGACGGCGACCGGCTTCTGGCCTGGGCACAGCTGTCGCCGGGCGACATCCCGGCGGCTCTGCTCGGAAACGGAGCGTCGAGCGTGGCACAGCGGCCCGGAGTGAACGTGGCCGGCTACTTCGAAGGGGTCATGGGTGTCGGCGAGCACGCCCGCCAGCTCGCGGCGGCACTTCGCACCCAGGACATCCCCGTCGCCACGACAACGCTCCATCCCGACGCGGCCCCGGAGGATCACGAGCTCGCTGAGGCATCTGAGTACCGCGGCGATGGTGGACGGTTCGCTTTCTTCAACCTGCTCTGCGCGAACGCCGACTCCGTGCCCGGCGCCGCTGATCAGCTCGGTGACGCATTCTTCTCCGACCGCTACACCATCGGGTTCTGGGCGTGGGAGGTGAGCGCGTTTCCGCAACGCTTCCTGAAGGCGTTCGGTCACGTCGACGAGGTCTGGGTCGGAAGTCGGCACGTCCGCGACGCCGTATCGGAACTGGCCACCGTTCCGGTGCTGACCATCCCGCAGCCGGTCTCGCTGCCGCCCGATGCCGATGTCGCTGCGCCGCCGCCGGGCTTGCCTGACGGCTTCCGGTTCTTGTTCGCGTTTGACTATCTCAGCGTGTTCGAGCGCAAGAATCCGCTCGCGACGGTCGAGGCGTTCGCCCGCGCCTTTCCTCCGGGCTCGGGCGCGTCGCTGGTCGTCAAGACCCTCAACGACGCCCGGGACCCACGGGCGCACGAGCGCCTCAGGGCCGCCGCCGACGCCCACCCCAACGTCCACCTGATCAGCTGGCGCCTCAGTCCCGCCGAGCGCAACGGCCTGATCAACAGCACCGACTGTTACGTATCGCTTCACCGGGCGGAGGGCTTCGGCTACACGCTCGCCGAAGCAATGTGGATCGGCAAGCCGGTGATCGCCACGGGCTACTCGGGCAACCTCGATTACATGACGGCGGAGAACAGCTATCTCGTCGACCACCGCTTGGTCGCCATTGGACCGGGCCACGATCCCTACCCGGCCGAGGGGGTCTGGGCCGAGCCGGATGTGGAGCACGCGGCGCGGCTGATGCGTGAGGTGTTCGACCATCGCGAGGAGGCCGTGCGGCGGGGCGAGCGCGCAGCGCGCGACATTCGTGCCAGTCATGGCCCGGACGTCGCCGGACGAGCGATGGCCGAGCGTCTGCGCGTCGTGATGGCGTCTCCCACCTGGCGCTCGGCCGCACGCGGGAGGCGGCGCGCGGGGCGCGTCTACACCGACTGGGTGTCCGATCTGATCCGCTCGGGTCCCGTTCCGCCCGGGCGGCGGCCGCGCTTTGGGCGAGCCCAGCGGGCCGCGCGCAAGGGCCTGCTGCGCGTGATGAGGCCCCTGACGGCGCATGAGCGGATCGTCGACGGCGAACTGCTGAGGGCGATCGAGAAGCTCGATGCAAACCTGCAGTCGCTCGAGCTCTCGCACTCGGCGGCGCTCCGCCGCATCGAGGAACTCCAAGCCGAGGTGCTCGAACTGCGCCGTCGGCCCGAGGAATAGCTCTGGCGAGCGCTCAGGAGACCGTGCAGCGCAGCGGACGCTCGTAGGAGAGCTGCTCGTATTCGGCCGGCCCCACGGTTGGACGGAGCCGGAGCATCGCTCGTTCAGGACCACGCTGGGGCCACGCACCAAGGCGCTCGACCTCGAAGCCGGACGAGCCGCACCAATCCTCGAGCGTGGCCACGGTGGGAGCGAACCAGTTCGACCCGTCGCCCGAGAGCTCGTCCCGGCGGTAGAAACGCGCGAGCCGCTGTCCACGGTGGCGCCGAGGCAGCTGGCCATCGCAGACCGCGGTCTCCAACGACGCTAGACCCCCGGTGACCGCGCGAACGTTGTCGAGCGCCAGCAGCGGGTGGCGGAGGTGGTACAGAACGCCCCAGAAGATGACGAGGTCGAACGGGTCGGCGAAGCGCTCCGCAAGCTCATACACGGTGCAGCGCACGTACTCGACCTTGGATTCCAGGAACTCGGTCAGCGCGCGCACGCCGAACCAGTCGGAATCGAAGATGTCGACCGCGACCACGCGCTCGGCCCCACGGCGCTCGAGCTCGAAGGCGGTTCCCGCGTTGGTGGTGCCGACGTCGAGAACGGTGCTGCCCGTCAGGTCGACCGGCAGTTCGGCGACGTTGCTCATCCACGAAATCGGGCTCACACCGGGAGTCCAGACACCCGGAGCCAGCTCGAAGCGCTGGTGCCAAATGAAGTCGGCCCGATCGATGAACGCGGTGGCGGCTTCCGGCGTCGGCGTCATGGCGGCGAGCCTAGCTCAGCCAGCAGCGACCCAGGCTGCCGGCCGGTCAGGGTGCGTCACTGACGAGGGTCCCGGTGTCGAGGTCGAGATATTGCCTTCCCGGCCCCGCCGGGCGGTGGCGATAACCGGACAGGAAGTAGTTGGGCGTCCCGCGCATGGGAACGTCCGGCGGCGCGGGAAACCAGTCGCCGGTGAGATCGCCTCGCACGAAGAACGCGTTGAGGCCGGTCAACTCGGTGTGGACGAGGCGATAGCCCTTGCGCTCCCCCAGCACCCGCAGAGCGCCCAGCGAAGCACCGCCGTAGTCACTGCCATCCCAGGTCCCGTACGGATCGTCGGGCTGCACGAGACGCCGTCGCGGGTCGAGCGTGCTGTTGTACTCGATGACGACCACGCGCGGCCGGTAGCGCTCGATCCCCTCCCAGATCCAATAGTCCTGCCCGTCGACGTCGATCGCGAGCACGTCCGGCTCCGCCGGCGCGCCCGCCTGCTCAAGCAGCGCGTCGATGTTCTTGGCGTTCACCTTCGCGCATACCGTGCCGATCCGGCTCTGAGCCCTGTACTTGGCCTCCAGCAGTCCGAACAGCCTCTCGTCTGCCTCCATGAACAGCCCCGCCATCCCGCCACGTCGGCGAGGTACACGCAGTTTCCCTCGCGGCCGGACTCGACGCCAAACTCGATGAAGAACCGCGTCGGAGCGCCGACTCGCCGAAGGATTTCCGCCAAGACCCCATCCTCCCCGTTCTGAGAGAAGACGCGGAGCTCAGAGGGCGTCAGGTCGAGCCCGTCCATCGGCTCCGCGACATCGACCGAAATCGCCAGGTGACGGCGCTGCAGCTCGGAGATGGCCATGTACACGCTCCGGTCCGTCTGCGTCAACACGCTCTTTGACAGGTCGACCAGGAGCCTGGCGCGCTTCAGAAAGAGGGCGGCAGCGTGCGACGGCGGCGTCATGGCGGCGAGCCTAGCTTAGGAGCCACGGAGCAACGACAGCGTCCCCTCAGTGCACATCCGCCACGAACTCTCCGCTGTCGAGGTCGAGGTAGCGGCCCCCGGGCTGCGCCGGCGGGTGACGGTAGCCGGATTGGTAGTAGTTCGGCACGCCGCGGACTGCGACGGCGTCGGGTTCGGGGAACGCCTCGCCGGCCAGGTCACCGCGAACGAAGAACGCGTTGACCCCCGACAGGTCGGTATGAACCAGGCGATATCCCTTGCGCTCTCCGAGCGCCCGCAGCGCTCCGGCGGACGCCCCGAAGTACTCGGTGCCGTCCCACTCCCAGCTTGAATCCTTTGGCATCACCAAGCGGCGTCGCGGACTCAAGGCGCTGTTGTACTCGACCACCACCACGCGTGGCCGGTAGCTCTCGATCGCCTCCCAGACCCAGTAGTCCTGTCCGTCGACATCGATCGAGACGACGTCGGGCTCGCTTGGGACCAAGCCCTGCTCGAACAGCTGCTCAACGTTCTCGCTGCTGACCATCGCGCACCGCGTGGCGATGCCGGACTGCGCCGCGTACTTGCGCTCGAGCAGGTCAAAGAACGCGCCCTCGGCCTCCATGAACAGACCTCGCCAGCCGGCCACATCGGCCAGGTATATGCAGTTGCCCTCCCGCCCGGACTCGACCCCGAACTCCACAAAGAATCGCTCCCGGGAGCCGATGCGCCGGAGGATCTCGGCCAGCACACCGTCCTCGCCGTTCTGTGAGAAGACGCGCAGCTCAAAGGGCGTCAGCTCGCGCTTCGCCGGTAGGCCCGCGGCCGGTGTCGGGCCCACTGTGGCATGCCGACGCTCGAGCTCGGCGACGGACAGATACACGCTGCGATCGGTCTGGAGCCTCAGGATCCGCTTGATCTCACCGACCTCTGACTCGATGATCTCCGCGTTCCGCCGGATGTCGGCGAGTCCGGGCGTGCGGACATCGACCAACGACGCCAGGCGTTCCGCCGCGCGCGTCTCGGCCATGTGTTGCGCCCGGTCCGCCGCCACCGCCCAGCGCAGTTCCGCGGTGCCGGCACTCAGCTCACCGAGGCCCGCGACGACGTCGGAGTTGACCGCCTGCTGATAGGCGGCGTAGGGACGGAAGGCGCGCAGGAGCGCCTTGCGCACCAGTCCACGAGCCTGGCCGCCGCGGCCACCGACGGTACCCGTCGGGCCCTGGCGGATCCGCAGCGGGAGTTTCGCCAGCGCCGGAGGGTGCTCGAGAACCGGCGCGCCTTGGCGACGGGCTCGCCCGGTCCCGCGGATCGACTCCAGACGTCGGCGCACCACCTCGCCGGCGACCTCCGGCGAATGGGAGCGGCGGATGTCCTCGGCGGCGGATGCCCCCAACGCCTGCGCGGCAGGACGATCGTCACGCACCCAGCGCATCAGCCTGGCGGCATGCTCCAGATCCGGCTCCGCCCACGTCCCGTCAGAGGGATAGGGATCGCGGTCCGGGCCGATCTCGATCAGGACGTGATCCACCAGGAGACTGTTGCCGGCCGTCATGAAGTCGAGGTTGCCCGAGTACCCCGTGGCGATCACCGGCTTGCCGAGCCACATCGCGTCAGCCAGCGGGAAGCCGAAGGCCTCGGCTCGGTGAAGCGACACGTGGCAATCCGCCAGAGCAGTGAGGCCGTTGATCGCCGAGCGGGACGCCTCGCACTCGACCACCACGACGTCGGAGTGCTCGGCGGCGGCGCGGCGCAACCTCGCGTAGCTCGTCTGGTCGTGCTCGGCGTTGACAGCACCGATGAGGAGGCGGGCGCCGTCAGTGGGAGCGAACGCGCGGCGGAAGGCATCGATCACGCCCTGCGGGTTCTGACGTTCGAACGATTCCTCGAGGTCAACGCTGCACGAGAAGATGAACCTGTCGTCCGGCAATCCGAGCTCGGCTCGTGACCTCGGCTCGGGCGGTGGCGGCGCCACCGCAAGCCGGATCGTATGCACGGGTATGGTGGCCGGCACTTCAAGGGCTCGAGCGACGTGCGCGGTGGGGGCCCAGATCTCCTCGAGCAGCGAGCAGTAACCCCTCCAGCGCTCAGGCGCCGGGTCTGCGTGCCACAGCCATACGCCCGCAGAGTAGCGACCTGCGAAGAACCCCTCCCGCGCATGATTGACGAATTCCGGAAGCGTCTCGGGTTCGATGCAGATCACGTTGACCGGGAACGGCGCCTTCGATGGCTCCTCCGTCGCGAACGGGGGCGCCTGCGGCCCCGAGTTCGTCGTCTGGCTGAGGATCGGAAGCGCGGAGATCCCGACGGCGTCCAGGGCGCCGAGCACCTCGCGTCCCACCTCTCCCATGCGGAGCTCGGCGCCGAATTCACCGACCACATTGACCCCCCACGGAGCGGGGCGCAACGGCTCGGGCGGCGTGGCGGTCGCGGCCGACGGGATCGCTTGGGCCGCCGGCGTGACCGCGGCCCGTCCACCTCCGGCGCTGCCATTGCTCATCACCCGGGCAAGAAGCGGCTCCTCCTCGCGCCCGGGTCCTTCGGCCCACCGCAGCAACCCCGCCACGCCGGGCCCCGCGACATCCGGAAATGCTGCCTGGAGGTCGGAACGATCCTCGTATACGTGAGCCAGCACGCGGCTGACGCCAGGCGCCAAGCCGGGCGCCTGCTCCGTCAGCCACCGCTCAAACGCGCGCAGGCCCTCAAGCGTGAACGGCGACTCGACATCCCCGTTGTGCGTGTCGGCAAAGTCGTCGTACAGGCTCCGCAGCCGGTCGTTCAGCAGCGTGCCGTCCCCCAACGCGCCGTAGCTGTAGGGCCAGTTGCGGCTGACCCCGTGACCTTCGGCCATGACCAGCGCCGCATACTCCCTCAGCAGCCGCTCGAGCACGGGGTCCGCGGCGACATCGATCCGATCCTGGTGACGGCTCAGGACCAGTGGATGCTCGGGATCAAAGCCGCTGAAGTGGAAGAACGCGAGCGGCCGCCCATCGGCGAGATAGCGGCCGCCATCGTGCTCGAGTCGGCGATCGTGCAGGTTCCAGTACGCGACGTTGTACTCGGGATCGCGATCGATCGCGAGGTCGGTCACGAACCCAGGAGCGAGATCGAACCAGCGCTGATCCACGAAGTAGCCCCACATCGGATCGACACGACAATCGCGCCTCAGCCGATCGGCCCACCAGTCCAACAGGCCGTCCACCTCGGGCCGGGGAGCCAGCGACACGTAGCCGAGGTTGTAGACGCCGGCGATCATGACGTCGACCTGGCTCGGCCGCCGTCCGTCCGGGGGGATTGGCCTGCTGTTGTGAGGGATCAGGACGAGGCCATGCTCCTCGGCGAGCTCATCCAGTCGCTCGAGTGAGCCGTAGACCTTGATGTCAGGATCGAGGTAGGTCACCGGTCCCCCCGTCGCGTCGAGCAGATGGCGCATCAGCCAGGGCTTCACGGCCGTCGATAGCTCAAGTACCGTGTAGCGCATCGCCATGTGGATGAACGGCTCGCAGCCGATGTCAGCCGGCGTCAAGACCTCAAATGGTTCCTTGCCTGGGTCTATGTACCGCGAGAAGTCGTCGATGATCAGCGTCCACAGCCGCGCGTCGCGATTGTGCTCCGCAAGCGACCGTGCCAGCACGCGAGCGTGGGCGACGTAGTTCTTGGCAATGATCGTGCAGACTTCCACGCCCCGAGCAAGGTAGCATCAGGCCCCCCGCCAAAATGGCAGCGTTGCTACCGTTTTCGGCGTGAGCGTGACCCTCGGCGAACAGCGGTCCGGTGACCGAGCCACCGCCGGGGCCCATCCGAAGCCGGCGGTTTCGGTCAATAAGGTCAGCAAAGCCTTTCGGATCCCGCGCGAGCAGTATCACACCCTCAAGGAACGCGCCCTGCACCCGTTCCGCCCCAAGCACTTCGACGTCCTGCAAGCGGTCCATGACGTTTCCCTCGATGTGGCGCCCGGAGAGTTCTTCGGGATCGTGGGCCGCAACGGGAGCGGGAAGAGCACGCTGCTGAAATGCCTGGCGGGCATCTACCGGATCGACGAGGGCGAGCTCGAGATCCGCGGGCGGCTCTCACCGTTCATCGAGCTCGGCGTGGGCTTCAACCCTGATCTCACGGCCCGGGACAACGTGATCATCAACGCCATCATGCTCGGCCTCACGCGCAAGCAGGCGGTCGAGCGATTCGACGACATCCTCGCGTTCGCGGAACTCGAGGAGTTCGTCGATCTCAAGCTGAAGAACTACTCGTCCGGCATGTACGTGAGGCTGGCGTTTGCCACCGCCGTGCAGGTCGACGCAGACATCCTGCTCATCGATGAGGTACTCGCGGTGGGGGACGCTTCGTTTCAGCAAAAGTGCTTCGACGAGTTCACCCGGCTGCGGGACGCGGGTCGCACGATCCTGTTCGTCACGCACGACATGTCGGCGGTCGAGCGTTTCTGCAACCGCGCGATGCTGATCGAGCGTGGAAGTATCGTGGAGATGGGCGAGCCCTCCACGATCGCGCGGCAGTACAACCGCCTCAACTTCAGCCGGGTGCGCGCTGAGCGGCGCGGCGCCGGAGCTGCTCCGGAGCCTCGAAACGACGACGGGGCAGAGATCCTCAACGCCTGGTTCGAGGGCGGTGCCGGCGAGATCCAGCTCACCTCCGAGCAGGGCGAGCCCTTGACGGTACGCATCGATGCCCATTTCTCGACCGACGTCGAGGATCCGATCTTCTCGATGACGCTTCAGAACGAAGCCGGAAACGTTGCCTTCTCCACCAATACTGAAGTGCAACGAATCGACACGGGCTCCTTTCGGGCCGGAACGACAGCGGTCGTCCGAATCACGTTCGAGAACCGGCTCGCTCCCGGCCGCTACCGGCTCTTCGCGACAGTCGCCCAGCAAGGCCGCGGCGCCGACGTTCTCGATGCTCACATCAGCAATTCGATCATTGTCTTGGCCGACAAGGCCGGGGGCGGGATCGTCGATTTCGCCCACCGGTTCGAGATCGCGCGAGACTGAGCGCTAACGCGTCGGGCGACGCGCTCTCCGTGAGATGGCGTAACCCGCCTTGAGGGCAGAGAACACCGGAGCGGCGACTCGGCGATGGGTCGCCAACGCAAGCAGAGGACGCTCAACATCAGCCGGAAGCACGCCCGCCGGGCCGACGAGCCGGGCCGCGTCTTCGCTGAGGCCGACCGACATCAAGCCGCTCGCCCGCTCCCGCACGCCGGCCGGCGAGGGCGGCCCGTTGCAGGTGCGCCGGTACACCTCCAACAGCCGGCTCACGCTGTCCTGCCAGCGCAAGCGAGCTGCCGCACCGCAGACTGCCTCCACGTTCGCCTCTCGCGCCGGTTCGTCGCGCAACAGCTCGAGCGCGCGCCCGGCGCTGGTTTCGGCGTCCCAGGGCACGATCCCCGCCGCTGAGGCCGGGAGCAACTCGCTCAACGAGCTACCGGCGGCCCACAGGCAGGGGGTCCCGCGGGCCGCAGCTTCGAACGGCACGAGTCCGAAGCCCTCCTCAACACTCGGATAGATCACGAGCGCAACGCGTTCGAGCAACCATGCCTTCTCGGCCTCACTGACGGGCCCAAGCTCGATCACTGCATCCGCGATGTGCGGCCGCTCGCGGAGGAAACCGTGCTCCTCCGGCCGGGAGGAGCCCATCGCCACCGCAGAGCCGGCGAAGACGAGCTTGCCCGCCCACCCATGACGGTCATGCAGCTCGGCGACGAGCTTCAGCGCAAACACGCGGTTCTTGTGGCGGAAATCAGTCCCCAGGCACAAGACAAGCTGCTGCCGTCGCACGTCCTCCGGCAGACCGCGCGGGACACGGCCTGGCGGCGTTGCCAGCAGGCGGTGGTCGACGCCGTTGTGGACGACGCTGGACCGCCCGGACTCAACCAGATCCTCGGCCAGCGCCTCTTCTCGCGCGTGAGCGGAGACGAAGACAACGTGATCGGCGATCGCAAGCGCCGCCTGGCTCAGCTGGCGGTAGCCCAGCCACGCCTCGACAGTCCGGAAGTACGACGGATTGTGGTAGCTGATGAGGTCATGGTTGGTGACCACGAGGCGGTCAGAGAGCTTCGACAGCACCATGAGGTCGGCTGGCGTGGACATCTGGTACGGGCGGTGCACGATGTCGGCGGGTGGGAGACGCTCAGCGCCGCTCGCAGACTCGGTCCCACCGCGAACCATCGTCACGTTGGCGAGGTGGGAGAGCGCGGCGAGGGCGTGAGGCGCGGGATCGGCAGGCAGCAACACCGTGATCGCCGCCTCCCCGGACTCGGCCAACCCTCCGATCATCTCGATGACCGAGACGTGCGTCCCGGTGATCTCTCCCTGCAGGACCCGCGCGTCAATCGTCACGGAGACGCCATGAAGCGCGCGCCGAGCCGCCCCGAGGGCCCGCGACCGCGCCGACGTGTGGAACGACCCTTCAACGGGTGTGTGGTTGAGCGTGCGCGCCGCATCGCTCCGTGGCGGCCCACTCGACCGGCCGGTCCGCGATCCGGCGGGAGACGCCACCAGTAGATCATCGGCCAGAACGTGGGCGAGCCCCGCTTGCAGGCAGCGCTCGGAGAACCCGCTGTCGAACGGTCCCGCCAATTCGACCGCAGTGCGGCGGATGTAGAGGCAGGGGCCTGTGGCGGCGCGTGCCCGGGGATACAGGCGCAGCGACGCCGCAACGACCGCAGAAGCCTGCGCCGCGAATTCATCGCCCGCGGAGGCATCGGCGCCGAGCATCGCGGTGGTGAGCGCGCTGGCGGTTGCCGTCCCGGTATCGGCGCAGGCGGCCACGCGGAGCCGCTCCAACCAGCCCTGCGGAACGTGACAGTCACCCCGCAGCAGCACGACGTCGGCAGGCGATGCCGCCACCAGCGCTGCCACAACGCACTCATCGGGTTCGCCGGACTCCCGGCCGCCCACCCACGCGATCTCGCCCGCCGAGCTCAGCTCGCTGACGGCCTGCTCGACACCGGGGCTCCGCCCGCCGCACAGCACAATCGCGATCGCCTTGGGCGTATGAGCGAGGACGCTGATCAATCCGGCGAACGGCCCACGGGGATCCGGGGCGGCTTGGATACAGATCATCGCTTCCCCCCTGGCGGTGCCAACGGCACTCCCGGGCTCAATCCGCCTGATTCTCACGACGCGATTATCCACGCGGGCCTTGCGTGGGCGCGTTCGCGCCGCTGCTAGCGTCCTCGCCGTGAGCACGCACGCCGCACACGCATATGGCCCTTCAGCACTGGGAGGCGGGGCTCGTCGGTTCGTGGAGTTGACGACGACGCTAGCCCGCACCGAGTTCAAGCTGCGCTATTTCGGCTCGGCCCTGGGGTACGTGTGGTCGCTGGTGAGACCCCTGCTCTTCTTCGGGGTGCTCTACCTGTTCTTCACGAAGATCATCGGCATCGGCCGGGGCACTCCGCACTATGGCGTCTATCTCCTCACCGGCATCGTGCTCTGGAACTACTTCGGAGAGGCGACGGGGAACTGCGTTGGTTGCCTCGTCGCCCGGGAGGGGCTGCTCCGCAAGATGCGGTTTCCGCGGCTGGTGATCCCGCTCTCGGTCTCGTTGACGGCGACGTTCAACCTGGCCATGAACTTCATCGTCGTCTTCATCTTTGCCATGACGGACGGACTTCACCCCACGGTGCGCTGGCTCGAGATGATCCCGATTACAGCCGCGCTGGTCGTGCTGGGAACCGGGCTCGGGATGACGCTTTCATCGATGTACGTCCGGTTCCGTGACGTGCAGCCGATCTGGGACGTCACGCTGCAGGCGTGGTTCTACTGCTCGCCGATCATGTACACGGCAGCGGCCTACGGAGCAGGATCGCGGGTCGGCTTCGGCTCCAAGGAGCTCCAGCACATCGCGATGATGAACCCGATAGCGACGCTGCTCACCCAGATGGGGCACGCGATGATCGGAGGGCCGCACTATCCCGCGGCATTGACCGTTGGAGGATTCGTCTCGGTCGGGATCGCACTCGCGCTCATTCCCACGGCGTTTGCGCTCGGGTGGGGTGTCTTCACCCACGAGGCGCCGCTGGTGGCTGAGAACCTCTGAGCCGGCTTCGTTCGGAGCAGACCGTCAGTCTTCCGAGAATCACAACCCCGCCAGGATCCTCCGAAGGCCCGCGCGGAGGTCCGTGTGCGCCTCCCATCCCAGCTCCGCCCGAGCGCGGCGCACATCCAGGCAGCTGCGGCGTACCTCGCCCGGGCGCTCGGGGGCGAAGGTCGGGTCGGCCATCGGACGGTCAGCCACGTCGGCGAGCGCATCGAGCAGGTCCAGCACGGCAGTCTCCTGGCCGTGACCGATGTTCACCGGCCCGACGAGCTCCGAGTCCGCAGCGAGCAGGTTCGCGGCCACCACGTCGCTGACGTCGACCCAGTCGCGCGTCTGGCGTCCGTCGCCGAAGATCGTCGGCGCGCGGCCCTCGACGAGGTGTCCACAGAAGATCGCCACCACGCCGGCCTCGCCATGCATGTCCTGGCGAGGACCGTAGACGTTTCCGTATCGCAGCGAGACCGTCGACAGGCCGTGCAGGCGGGTGTACAGCCCGCAGTATCCCTCGGCGGCATATTTGCCCTGGCCGTATGGCGCGAGCGGCCGGATCGGATAGTCCTCGGGGGTGGGTAGCAGGTCGGCGTCGCCATACAGCCCCCCACCGGTCGACGTGTTGACCAGTCGCAGCGACCCGGTCGCGCGGGCCGCCTCGAGCACGGCGATCGTGCCCTGCACGTTGGTGTGGGCATCCGCAGCCGGATCCTCCACCGACAGCCGCACGTCGATCTGCGCCGCGAGGTGGAAGACGACCTCGGGGCGATGCTCGTCGAACACCGCGCGCACGGCGGCTGCGTCACGAACGTCGACCTCGTGCAGCGTGGCCCCGCGCGCGATCGCGCCATCGAGATTGGCCCGCTTGCCGGTCGAGAGGTTGTCCGCGATCGCAACCTCGTCACCACGCTCGACCAGAGCGTCGACGAGGTTGGAGCCGATGAAGCCGGCTCCGCCGGTGACGAGGGACCGCATCGCCGGGTCAGCTTAGGGACCGGGCTCGCCCGCTGCGCGCTGCCACCCGATGAGCGAAGACTGGAGGGCCCGTGCCGCAGAGCGGCACGGGCCCAACCACAGGACGACCCTGGTAGGGCTGGGGGCCGTCCAATGACCCGCGAGAAAGGGGGCGATGCTCGCGGGCCAGAGTGACTTCCGTGTCGTCATCAAGCATAACGCGCCCCTTTGTAAGCGGAGGCGAAGTTTAAGCTGTCGGCAGGGGGCAAAAATGCTGTAAATCGCGGCGTGTGGAGCCGCCGGCGGGAGGGGCGTCGAGGACAACTTGCAGGTCAGCCGTGCTCAACTGCGAAACCTAGAGCCCAGAAAAGCGTTGGGATTCGTGACGTCCCTGCGTCATCGCCGCCAGCGCGGCATCATCTACAGAGAGCCATGCGCCCAGAAGAGCTGATCCAACCAGAGCCCGCGCCGCGCGAGCGGCTGCAGCGGGTGGATGTACTGGGCATTCCGCTCGCCCTCACCGACTACCTCGACACGCTGCGGTGGGTGGACGCGATGGTGGCCCGCCAGGAGCGTGGCTACATCTGCGTCTGCAACGTCCACACCGTCATGGCCTCGCGGGAGGACCCCGAGCTGCGCGCCGCCCTGCTCGGCTCCTCGTTCAACGTTCCCGACGGCCAGCCGCTCGTGTGGGCGATCAACTCCCTCGGCCACTCTCTCGCCGGACGGGTCTACGGTCCCGAGCTGATGTCGCGCGCCTGCGCCCAGGCGGCCGGCACCGGACAGCGCTTCTACCTCTACGGCGGTCGCAACCAGGGCGCTCTCGTCCAGCTGGCGCTCAACCTCCGCAAGCAACACCCGGGGGTAAAGATCGTCGGTGGCTACTCGCCTCCACATCGCCCCCTCACCGACGAGGAGCAGGATGCCGTGGTCGAGGAGATCAACCGCTCGCAGCCCGATGCGGTCTGGGTGGGCATCGGCGTGCCCAAGCAGGAGAAGTGGATGGCCCACATGCGTCCGCGGCTCGAGGCTCCACTGTTGGTGGGTGTCGGCGCAGCGTTCGACTTCCACGCCGGACTCGTGCCCCAGGCACCGAACTGGCTGCAGGAGGCTGGGCTCGAATGGGCCTACCGTCTTTCTCAGGAGCCGCGTCGGCTGTGGCCACGGTACGTCCGTTACAACCCCCGCTTCGTGGCTGCCTTCGCCCGGCAGCTGGGTCGCCACCGACGTCGCGCGCGGGCTCGCTAGCCACACCCTCAGCCTCGACCGAGACAATCTCGCTGGTGTCAGGCAAACCGACAGCCTCGGTCGTCATCCCGACCCGTGGCCGCCACGGCTACCTGAGCGTCGCGCTCGAGTCGATCGCGCCCCAGGCCCGCCGCGCCGCCGCCGAGATCGTGGTGGTGAGCGATGGCTCCGATCAGGGCGCCGCCCACATCGCCGCGGACCACGGCGCTCGCCATATCGAGCTCCCGGAGCCCCGCGGTGCCAACGCCGCCCGCAACGCTGCGGCGGCGGCGACGAGCTCGGAGCTGGTCGTGCTCGTCGACGACGACGTCTTCGCTCCGCCCCACTGGCTCGAGGCGCTGTTGGCTGGTGCTCGCGCAGCTCCCGACCGAGAGGTGCTCGGCGGCCCGATCCATGCTCGGCTGGAGGGGGGCGGCCCTCGGGCCTGTGGACGCGAGCCGGCCCCGATCACGTCCCTGGAGCTCGGCCCCGAGGACCGCGACGTCGACTTCGTGTGGAGCGCCAACATGGCCGTCCGGCGCACCGCGCTCGAGCGAATCGGACCCTTCGATGAGACGATCTTCGTCCGCGGCGACGAGGAGGACTGGCAGCGCCGCTACGCCGCCGCGGGTGGCCGCACCCGGTACGTGGCCGCAGCCGGGCTCGAGCATCGCCGCACGCGGGCGGACTCGACACTGACGCGGCTCTCCCACGCCGCCTACGGTCAGGGGCGGGCAGCGCGCCGCTACGACGTGCGCAAGGGCGCCGCTCCTCCACTGCGCGCGGAGCTGCGCGTCCTGGCCGGCTGCGGGTGGCACACTGCCCGTCGCCGCTGCGCGATCGGCATCGTCATGGGCGCGCACAGCGCCGGGCGTGTGCGGGAGGCCCTCACCGGGCGGCGGGGATGACCTCGGACTCCCGCCAGCCCCAGCCCCCGGCCGACGACTGGCTCTCCGGCACGAGCGGCCAGGTGTACGGCATCCGCGCGACCACCCGGGCGGTGATCAAGGACGCGGCGGCCGACGTGGTCGCGGTCGGTCGCGGTGTTCGGCTGCGCCGCGCCGCTGCCAGCCTCCCGCGCCAGCGCGTGCTGGTGCTGGCGATCGAGCGCCGGGACGTGCCCAACGTGCTCGCCCCGGCGCGAGCGGAGCTGCTGCGGTCTCGCCACGAGGTGCGGTTCGCCGGCACCGAGGCCGGTGAGCGAGGGAAGTTCGAGAACCTCAACGCGCTCCTGGCCGAGCACCCCCCGGAGGGCAGCGACTGGCTGATCGTCCTCGACGACGACGTCGCGCTGCCGCGCGGCTTCCTCGACATCTTCCTGTTCCTGGCCGAACGCTTCGAGCTGCGCCTGGCCCAGCCCGCCCATCGCCACCGCTCCCACGCCGCCTACGAGGTCACCCGCCGGCGCATGAGCAGCGTGGTGCGCGAGACGGCATTCGTCGAGATCGGCCCGCTGACCGCCTTTCACGCGTCGACGTTCGCCTCATTGCTCCCGTTCCCGCCGCTGCGAATCGGGTGGGGCCTCGACGCCCACTGGTCGGCGGTGGCTCGGGAACACCGGTGGCGGATCGGGATTGTCGACGCGACGCCGATCCGCCACGGCCTCCGGCTGATCGCCTCCTCCTACGATCGCCGCGAGGCGATCGCCGAAGCTCGCGCGTTCTTGGCCGATCGTCCCTACACCCCGGCCATCGAGGCGCAGCGGACACTCGTCGCCCACCGCAGCTGGAAGGCCGGGTGAGGAACCCCTGATGAAGGTCCTGGTCGTGGCGGAGTACTACCCGCGTGACGGCGATCCGGCCCGAGGCGTGTGGGCCCACCGCCAGACGCTCGCCACCGCGCAGGCCGGCGCCGAGATCCGGGTCCTGGTGCTCCATCGCCCCCTGCCGCCCCTGGCCACGCTGCGCGATCGCGATCTCGACGCCGCCCGGCAGGCGATCGGCCAGCGACCGCAGGCCACACTCGACGGGATCCGGGTCGACTACCTGCGCTACCTGTCGCCGCCGCGGCCCTGGAGCTACGCCAGCTGGGGCGCCTGGGCCGCGCTCCCCCTGGCCCCGCGCCTGCGCGCCCTGCGCCGCGAGTTCCCCTTCGAGCTGATCCACGCCCACTATGCGGTTCCCGCCGGGGACGCGGTGCGGCGCGGCGCCCCCGAGGTGCCGCTCGTCGTCTCTGTCCACGGCCATGATGTCTACGGCGATCTGGCCGGGCGCGCCGGCGTGCAGCACACACTCGGCCACGCGCGCCTGGTGCTGGCCAACAGCGCCGGAACCGCCCGCCGGAGCCACGCGTGCGGCGCCCGGCGGACCCGCGTCGTGCGCCTCGGCAGCGACCTTCCGCCCTCACCGCCCACATCGGCGTCCTCGGTGGCGTCGAGGCCGCCGACCCTGGTCACCGTGGGCCACCTGGTCCCCCGCAAGCGCCACGAGGATGTGATCACCGCGCTCGCGATGCTCGGGGCTCGGCGGCCCGATCTCCGCTACGTGATCGTCGGCGACGGGCCGGAGCGCGAACGCCTCGGCGCCCGCGCTGATGCGCTCGGCGTGGGCGCCCGCGTGTCGTTCACCGGAGCCTTGTCTCACCCGGCGGCGCTGGCGGCGGCCCGGGATTGCACGCTGTTCGTGTTGCCGAGTGTCGACGAGGCCTTCGGCGTGGCCTATGTCGAGGCGATGGCGGGCGGCGTGCCGGCGGTCGGCTGCCGCGGTGAGGACGGGCCTGAGGAGATCGCCGGCGCTGGGGAGGGCATCGCGCTGGTCCCGCCGCGGAATCCGGCCGCGCTCGCCGAGGAGATCGACCGGTTGCTCGGCGACCCGCGCGCCCTGGACCGGCTCGGCCGGGCCGCGCGCGCGACGGTCGAGCGGGAGTTCACCTGGCCGCGCTGCGGCGCCGAGACGGTGACCGCCTACGCCGACGCACTGGACGGCCCCGCCTAGACCTCCGGCCCCGCCCGGATCCCCACCGATGCCGCCGGCAAGCGAGCCCTACCACGCCAACAACCTTCTCGACCGGCTGAGCCGGCCGCAAACGCTAGAACACCACTACCGGCACATGATGGACCGCGAGCGCCGGCTGCTCGACCGGCGCCTGGGGATCAGCCGCGGAACCGCGCTGTCGGTCGGGAGCGGCTGGCATCCGGGCCGGCATCTGTTCCCGGCGCCACACTTCCGACTCATCGCTGTTGACGCCGACCCGGGCCGGGTCGCGGGCGTGCTCGAGACCGGCCGCGCCGACGAGGCGCACGTCGGGCTCGCGGGCTCCCTGGACTTCACGCCCGCGTCTTTCGACATCGTCCTCTACCGGCTCGTCCTTCATCACATCGCCTTCCAGGGTCCGCTCGCCCCGTGCTTTCAGGAGGCCGCGCGCCTGCTCGCCCCTGGGGGCGCGCTCGTCGCCATCGAGCCGGGGCTGTGGCATCCGGTGGGTCTCGGTCTCGAGCTGGCCAACCGAGCCGGAGCGGCAGACGCGCTCCACGGCACCCAGGACGACATCCCGCTCTCCCCGCGTCGGCTGCTGAATGAGGCGCGCAGCGCCGGGCTGCAGCCTGAGCTGCATGCGGTCACCTACACCTGGCGCCGGCTGCCGGCGCCGCTTCAACGGCTGATCGAACCCCTCGATACGCTCGGGTCGCGTCCTCGTGCCGCCGTTTTCGGCCACACCCTGCTGTTGATCGCCCGCAAGCCCGTGCGATGACACGGTCCACGTTGCTACCCTCGCGCCGTGTCGTCAGCAGCCCCGGTGCGGCATAACGCCACACCTGAAACGTCCCAGACGGCACCTTCCGCGCCCCGGGTCCGGCCGGGGCTGCGCGGCGACCGCGTTCTCGGTATCACGCTCGGCGTCGCCTTCTGCCTCGTCGTGTTTGTCGCCACCGGAGGTGTCGATCTGGCGGCCAACACGTGGACCGAGATCGTGCTCGTCGCGGTCGGCGTCGGCGCCGCCATCGCGGTGCTGATCGTGAGCTCGCAGGGAGCGCGCCAGGGCGGCCTGTCGCTCGTCATGTTCGGGGGCCTCACGGTTCTAACCGCGGTATCGATCACCTGGTCGGTTCAGCCCGACGGCTCCTGGCTTGAGGCCAATCGCACCGTCGCCTACTTCGCCGTCTTCGGCACCGGTATTGCACTGGCTCGACTGATGCCGGATCGGGTGGCGGCGATCGCCGGAAGCGTCGCGCTTGCTGCCACCGTGGTAGGCGGCTGGGCGTTGCTGATCAAGGTGTTCCCCGGCCAGCTCGATTCCGGCGATGTGTTCGGGCGACTGCGTGCGCCGTTTGACTACTGGAACGCCACGGGCCTGATGGCCGCGCTCGGCCTGCCCGCCTGTGTATGGGCGGGAGCGCGGCCTGAGGGCAGCCGGGCAGTACGCGCGTTGTCGGCTCCGGCGGTGGCGATCCTCATCACCGTGCTGATGCTGTCGTACTCGCGCAGCGCACTGCTGGCCGGAATCGTCGGGCTGGTTGTGTGGTTCTGCGTGGCGCCGCTGCGACTCCGCGGCGCCGCGCTGCTCGGCCTCGGAGTCGTCGGCGGAGCCGTGCTGACGGTGTGGGCGCTGTCCACCCATGCGCTGACGCACGACCATCAACCGTTGGCGGCCCGGACCAGCGCCGGCCATGACTTCGGACTGCTGCTCGTCCTCGTCCTGGCACTGGTGCTGGCGGCCGGCCTGGCCATCGCAATCGCCTCTGACCGAGTCGTGCTGTCCGCCGAGCGCCGGCCGCAGCTCGGCGTCGCCCTGATTTGCCTCGTGGCGCTGGTGCCCGTCGGTGGGCTCGTTGCCGCTGCCGTCTCCGCGCGCGGTTTCACGGGCGAGATTTCCCACGTCTGGAGCACCCTGACCAGCACGAAGGCGGGCGTGGGCAACAGCCCGAGCAGGCTCGTGCAATTCGGCAACAGTCGCCCGCGATACTGGAGTGAGGGAGTCAAGGTCGGCGAGCACGCCCTCCTGAAGGGCGTCGGAGCGGCGGGCTACGGGGTGGCACGAACGCGCTACACCACCGATCCGCTGATCGTCGAGCACGCGCACAGCTACCCGATCGAGACGTTCGCCGACTTCGGCCTGATCGGTTTGGCGGTGAACCTTGCGCTGCTGATCGCCTGGGGGCTGGCCACGCGCGAGACTCTGAGGCCGCCGCGCAGGCCGCCGGACCAACTTCAGGTGGCTCGGCGAACGGCCGCACTGACCCTGCTGAGCGTCGTCGTCGTCTTCGGAGTGCACTCGACCATCGATTGGACCTGGTTCATTCCCGGCACCGCTCTCCCGGCGCTCCTGTGCGCAGGCTGGCTGGCAGGGCGAGGACCGATGGAGGGCACGGTGGGCCGGCCGAGTCGACGCCCGTCAGTGCTCAACCGGCCCGGTACCGCGGCCGGGATTGCCGCACTTCTCGTCGTGGCGGCATTGAGCGTGTGGGTGATCTGGCAGCCGCTCAGAGCCTCGAATGCCGTCAGCTCCGCCATCGCCGCCCTCAGTAACGGCAATGCCGGCGCCGCGCTGACCGATGCTCGCACGGCGGCAGCCAGTGATCCGCTGTCCGCGGAGCCGCGCTGGGAGCTAGCAGCGATCTACAGCGCGCTCGGCCAGCCTCGCGCCGCTCGGGGCGAGATGCTGAAGGCGACCAGCCTGCAACCGTCCAACCCGGCGACGTGGAGCGAGCTTGGATACTTTGACCTTCAGCACGGCCAGCCGCGGCAAGCGCTCGCCGCGCTGACACGCGCTCTGGAGCTCTATCCGGCGTCGGTACAGATCCAGGAGGGATTGAGTCAGGCCCGAGCCCGGCTCGGGCCGTAGGCCGTCGCCGCTCGCATGGGCAGCTCGTTGCGTCGTCTGGCGCGTCAGCGCCGGGCGCGTGCGAGCAGCGTGCGCCGGAGCAGGGGCGGACCGCCCACGGCCCGGATCACGATCTCGCCGAAACCGAAATCTGCCAGCACCGCGCGCAGCGAGCGGGCCGTGTATAGGTGCAGGTGGTCGCCGAGCGGGTCGGAGAACGACTCGACGCCGCCCAGCAGCAACCGCAGCCGCCCGTGCGAGGGCGTGGTGAGCAGCAGCCTCCCCCCGGGCGTCAACACGCGCCGGACCTCTGAGAGCCAGCGGGCCGTATCGGCGACGTGCTCAATCACCTCGCTGGCCCAGACTAGCTCGAAGCGGTGCTCGGCGAACGGGAGCGGGCCGTCGATTGGCACGAGCTCGAAGCTGCTCCCGGGATGGCGGTCGCGGGCTCGCCGCACCGCCGCCTCAGCGACGTCGGCCCCGACCGCCTCGGCCCCGGCCAGCGCCAGCTCGGCGGTGAAGTCTCCGGCGCCGCAGCCGAGGTCCAGGGCGCGGTCCCCGGGGCCGACCTCGCGGCGCAGCAACGCCCGCCGCAGCTGGAGATCGGGCGCCGCGAGCTCCGCCGGCATCCGCTCCCAAAGCTCCTCGTAGTAGTCCTGCACGCGGCGACCGTACATCAGAGTTGTGTGCCGACGAATACGCTCTCACCGTGGAGAGCCCGATCTCGACATGAAGATTGCCTTCGACAGCCGCCCGGCGAAAGACTCACGCGGGATCGGCCGCTACGCCAGATGTCTGCTCGAGGCCCTGCGCGAGCTAAACCGCGGCGAGATCGTCGAGTCGGACAAGCCGCGTCGCTGCGACGTCTTCCATGCCCCGTGGATCGACGGCGCGATGCTGCGCGCGCCGGTGCCGATGGTGGTCACCCTGCACGACGTCATCCCCCTCAAGCGTCGCGGCGAGTATCTGCGCTCAGGGCTGCGCTTCCGGATGCGCTGCCTCGCCGTCCAGCGCGCAGTCCGGGTGATCGTCCCCACCAACGCCGTCGCCGACGACGCGATCAAGGCCCTCGGGCTCCCTGCCGAACGGATCGTCGTCATCAGTGAGGCGGCGGGCGCGACGTTCAGCCCGCGCCCGCGGGACGAGATCGAGAAGGTCAGGCGCCGATTCGAGCTGCCCGACGACTACCTGCTGTGGGTGGGTGACCTGCGCACGCCCGACCCCCGCAAGCGCGTGGCCGCTCTGGCGCGCGCGCCGCGGACGCTCCCCCTGGTCCTCGTCGGGGCCGCCGGCCGGTGGGCCCACGAGCTTCCGGACGTGACCCTCACCGACGAGGTCAGCGACGACGAGCTCGCGGCGATCTACTCGGGCGCCCGCGCCCTGGTTTTCCCGAGCGACGATGTCGGCTTCGGCCTGCCAACGGTCGAGGCGCTGGCCTGCGGGACGCCAGTGGCCGCCTGCGACGTGCCGGCCGTGCGCGAGGTCCTCGACGGCCGTGTTCCGCTCAGCGAGGTCGACGACCTCGAGGGGCTCGTGGCCCGAGCCGAGGGCGCCAGGCGGCCCGCTCCGGAGCCGCTCGGCTGGACCTGGAGCGATGCCGCCGCCGCGACCTGGCAGGTCTACGAGGAGGCGCTGCGCGCGCCGGCCCGGTGGCGCGGAGCCAAGCGCCCCGCGCGGCCGGGTCAGGAGCCGGCCGCCGTCCGCGAGGACGAGGCGGTCTGAGCCCGCGGTCTGAGCCCGCGGTCCGAGCCCGCGGGTTTGCAATCTCGAACGCCCACGGCGACGAAACTTCAGACTCCGAACGTGTCGCCCCACCCCGTCGGCGACTCGAGCATCAGCGTCACCGGGCCGTCGTTCACGAGCTCAACGGCCATTATCGCCCCGAAGACCCCGCGCCGGGCGCCGAGCCGCTCGCAGAAGCGCTCGTACAGCGGCTCAGCGAGCTCGGGCCGCGCAGCGGCCGCGAAGCCCGGGCGGTTGCCGCGGCGCGTGTCGCCGTAGAGCGTGAACTGGCTGATGCACAACACCTCGCGCTCGCCCAGCGGCTCGTTCATCCGGCCCTCGGCGTCGGGGAAGATCCGCAGGGCACGGACCTTGTCGGCCAGCCGGTCGGCGTCCTGATCGGTGTCGGTGGCGGTCACGCCGAGGAGTACGAGCAGGCCGGGGCCGATCGACGACACCTGCTTGCCGTTCACCGCGACTGACGCGCGTGAGACCCGCTGTACCAGCGCGCGCACGAACCGGTCTCAGGCGTCGCGCAACTCCGCCGCGACCTGCTCGGGAGCGACGATGTTGAGGTTGATCCCGGCGCCGAGCTCGAGCCCGGCCAGGTGGGTGAGGCGGGGCAGGATGTCGATCCGCCAGCAGAACTGCTCGGCCCCACGCGGGGCGGTGCGCACCCACAGGTTCAGCGGCGGCGCCGCGCCCAGCCGCCGGGCTAGCCGGGCCAGCGCCTCGTGCAGCAGGACGGCGCCCGTGGGGCCATCGTCCTCGAAGCGAGGACGGGGGCGCCGCGGCGCAACGAGCAGCTGGTAGGGCACCCGGGCGCCGTAGGGCGCCATCAGCACCGCCTCGTCGTCGATGGCCACGATCCGCTCCCGGCCACGCACCTCCTCCTGGACGAGGTCGGCGAGCAGGTTGCCGCCGACCGTCCGGGTGGCGTAGGCGGCGAAGCGCTCGCGCTCGCGCGCGACCGCCGCGGGGACGAAGTCGAGCGCGTAGAGCTGGGCGTGGGTATGGGGCAGCGATGCGCCCGCCTCCCGACGTTCGTTGACGATCAGGTGGACGTAGGCGGCCTCGGCGTGAGCGCGCATGCGATCCCGCCAGGCGTCCACGGCGGTGCGGACCTCCTCGACCTCGAGCTGGCCGAGCGACAGGACCGGCCGCGGCGAGTTGACGATCACCTCGTGGGCACCGCTGGCCGGCGCGGACCAGAACAGATCGCGGCTGGCATTGGCGCCCGGCCGGGGCTCGGGCTCGCTCGGCACGGGCTCTCCGGCGGGGGCAGGCGTGAGCGCCGGATAGAGGTTGGGCACGACCCGCACCTGCCAGCCCGGCGTGTTCGGCTCGGTGCCGGGAGCCCGCACGGCGTAGAGCTCGGGAGGAGTCCAGTCCTCGTGGCCCTCGGCGAAGGGATCGCGGTCGGGCTCGATTGGGTCCGGGGCGGTCGCCCGCAGCTCGCCGCCCGGTCGCCGGGCGCGCTCCCCGGCGACGATCGAGCGGTACCCGGTGAGCGGATCGATCCTCACCTCCGGGGCCGGACCGGAGTCCGTCATCGGCCGTTCACCATCCGGCACTAGAGCTGCTTCTCCATCGCGATGTGCTCGATCCCGGCCTCGGTGAACGCCCGCCCGCGCGGCCGGTAGCCCGCGTTCTCGTACAGCGCGCGGGCATAGGTCTGCGCGTGCAGGACGAGCCGTTGGGCGCCGGCGGCGAGCGTCTCCTCGTCGGCAGCGCGCAGCAGCGCGGTGGCGATGCCGTGTCGGCGCGCCGAGGAGCGCACGGCGAGGCGGCTGAACTGGGCCGTGCTGCCGACGAGCAGCACGCGGCAGGTCCCCAGCAGCTGCCCGTCGGCGACCGCGACGAGATGGATCCCCTCGCCGTCCCGACCATCGAGCTCCTCCCACTCGGGCACTCCCTGCTCGACGCAGAAGACGTCGTGCCGAAGCTCGAGGGCGGCCGCCATCTCGTGCTCGCCACGGACGCGCCGGACCTCGTAGCGCTTCGGCTCGCTCATCGCAGCAGGTAACGGCGGATGTCCCGCTCGAGCGCGGCGGCGCTGAGATACGGACCGGCGTGATCGAAGACGATGTGGTGATTGCGGTCGAAGTACACCGTCTGGGGGTAGTACGTCGCGGCCTGGATCGAGCTGGCGGTCTGCTCAGCGGGATCGACGTAGCTCGGATATGTGACCGGGAACCGGGAGAGGAACGCGTGGGCTGCCGCATCGTGGTCCTTGCCGTCGATGCCCACGAAGGCGACGCGCTTGCCGAAGGCGACGGCGGCCCGCTGGAAGGCGGGGAACTCGATCTGGCAGGGGTCACACCATGAGGCCCACTTGTTCACCACCACCGGGTACCCGGCCAGCGAGGCCATGCGCGCGTGAAAGGCCGAGCTGCCACCACTGAGGAGCTGGTTGGCCTGCGCGTGCAACGAGGCCAGCGGCGCCGGCGAGCCCTGAAAGGCGCTCGACACCGCACTCGCCGGCGGTGCCGCGTTGTGAGCCTGCGCGCCACAGCCTGCGATCGAGAGCCCGATCAGAAACAGCGCGGCGGCGTGGCGGCGAGACGACACGCGGACAGCTTGCCACACGCATCGGGTCTTCCTTTGGCCCGGAATCGGGTTCCCCGGACCGAGGATGTACCCTGAGCGAGGGCAGAGTGGTGGGCAGCGATCCATGCTCCGCTCGAATACCCGCTATCCTTTTTGTAGGTAGTTGGCGAGGGGGGAACCGCTTCGAGGCAATCCTCGCCGTTTCCGGTGCTTCACCGGGCCAGCCGGAGCCGCTACGACGTAACGCCGCGGCTCGCAGATCTAGACGCAAACCTTTTCGAACTTCATGGGTGACTCCACCCCTTTCCCGAGTCCTGCCGCAATCGCGCGTGCGGAACTGTTTACGCGTGAGCGTTTCGTCTTCGAGGGCGAGGTCCTCGAAGACGCGCTCGCTCCCGGCTCCGCGCGGCGGCGCGCACTCGACGCCGGCCTGGCCGAGATCGAGGCTGGACGCAAGACGCCCTCGATCGAGTGGCGGCGCCAGTTCTCGCTGCTGCTCGGACTCGAGCGACTGCTCTCGGAGGACGAGCCCCACCTCGTCGATGGGACGGTGCTCTCCGCCCACCAGGTCGACGCGCTCTCGGGCACGCTGACCGCGCTGATGGCCGAGGCGCAGCGCAACGGCAATGGCAACGGCAACGGCGCCAGCGCCAGCGCCACGGCCGCGCCGCCGGCCGAGAAGGCGCCGCCCGAGAAGGCGCCGGCCGAGCGGGTTCCCGCCGCCCCGGCCGACGGCAACCTCGACGGCGACCTCGACGCCGACCTCGACGCCGACCTCGACGCCGACCTCGATCCTGATCTTGACGACGATGAGGGCGAGGGCGAGGACGAGGAGCCGCGGGATTGGCAGGACGAGGGCGAGCTCGACGAGGACATCCAGGGTGACGTGCCGGAGGACCCCAACGCCGATCGCCGCTTTTGGTTCGAGCACGCCACCGGCGCCGGCAAGACCGTGGCCGCGCTCGGCTTCGTCGAGGCCTCGCGCACCGGCGGCATCCTGATCCTCACCCACCGCCGCAACCTCGTCGACCAGTTCCACGGCGAGCTGCGCGACCGCGGGTATCGCGACCGCATCCATGGCCCGTTGCTCGATGGCCAGGATGCTCCGGGCGGCCCGGTGACCGTCGAGACCTACCAATGGTTCGTGCGCAACGCCGGCCGGATCTCTGACGCCTACTCGATCGTCATCTGCGACGAGGCCCACACCGCGCTGGGCGAGAAGACCTCCGCCTCGATCCGCGGCTGGGCGGGCCCGATCTTCATCGGCATGACCGCGACCGGCGCGCTCATCGCTCGCCACGTCACCGACCTCTTCCCCACCCAGACCTCGCGGTTCGACCTCGCTCAGGCGGCCCGGCGGGGCGTCATCGCGCCGCTGCGGTGCATCCGGATCCCGCCCGGACCCGGCGTGCGCACGATCGCCAAGGTGCCTCTGCGCCGCGGCGAGGTCGATACCGAGTTCGACCAGGAGATGCTGGCTGAGCTGCTGGACCAGACCCCGTTCAACATGGCGATCGCCGACCTGTACAAGACCCGCTTCAACAACGTGCCAGGCGTCGTCTACGCCGCGGGCGTGCGCCACGCCTACAACGTCGCTCAGGCGTTCCGCGAGATGGGGATGAAGGCCCAGGCGGTGTCCGGCGAGACCCCCAAGCGCCAGCTGGCTCGGATCCTCGCCGATTACGAGTCGGGCAAGATCGACGTCCTGGTCAACGCCCAGCTGCTGGCCGAGGGCTGGAACAGCCCGCGGGCGACGATCTGCATGCACCTGGCGCCGACGGCCTCCAAGCGGATCTACCAGCAGCGGGTCGGGCGCGTCACGCGCCGTCACCCGGGCAAGGAGGCGGGCATCGTCGTGGACTTCGTCCACCCCGCCACCAAGCACGACGACCCGGTGGTGACGCTTCACTCACTGCTCGACCGCGACGTCTACCGCGGCGGAGCGATCGTCGTCGGTCCGGTGCGACGCGGCCGCGGGAGGCGCGTCCGGGTCGAGCGCCGCGTGCTCCCGGTGACACCCGATCCCGAGCGGCGGGCAGAGGTCTTCGAGCGCGAGCTGTGGCGGATCGCCGTCGAGCATCTCGACTACGGTGAGCAACACGTGTGGGCGGCGCTGGCCGGGGCCCGCGTGGCTCCGAACGGCTGGCGCCGGGCCAAGGCGATGCTCCACTTCGATCGCGGCGGCGAGCTCAAGCGGCGGTTCCTGCTCACCGCCGTGCAGCGCAACCGCAACACGCAGCTGCGCCTGCGCGCGCTGCAGGAGATCTCGGCCAGCCGCGACGCCGAGGCCTTCGACACGGCGATCGACATCATGGCCGGATGGCCGCGCGACGAGCGGCGCGAGGGCGTCAAGATCATGCTTCAGGCCCTGGCCGAGCGGCGGATCGGCCGGCGCGACCAGGCCAACGCCTGGATCTGGCGCATGGCCGAGTACACCCGCGAGGTGCACGAGGAGTACGCAGTCCAGCGCTGGCCCGAGACCAAGCGCCTGCTCGGCCTGCTGGTCAACTCCAGCGGCTCGGCCCACGCCCGCAATGCGCGGCGCCTCGTGCACGCGGCCCGCAATGAAGACCGCCGGCTCTCGGCCGCGCTCCTCGCCGCCGCGCTCGCTCACACCCCCGAGGCCGAGGAGGCCCTGCGGGGCGCGCGCACGCGCATGGCGCGGAAACCTGCCGCGCTCGCCCGCGAGCTGCTGCGCAACTTCCCCAAGGGCCGGCGCGGCAAGAGCCGTCGGCGGCGCAAGGGCTCGGCCAACGGCTCGCCCGACAGCCAGGGCGACACCGAAGCGACGCTGACCACCACGCAGCTCGAGGACGGCGAGACCAGTGAGCTCGATGCCGATGTCGATGACGACCTCGACGAGGCCGAGGCAGCCGCCTAACGCAGGTCCGCGGCCGAGGCCGAGTTCGGCACCGGCCTGGCCAAATGTACCTCGCCGGCGTCGAGCGGCACGCGACCGGCCCGGGTCTCCACGATCAGCCGTCCGTCGCCGTCGATGCCCGCCCCGCGGCCGTCGCCGGCCGCCCAGCGGACCTCGTGGCCGAGCAGAGCGTCGCGTGCCCGCACGGCACTGAGCACCGTCTCGGGCGCGGCCGCCACCCAGCGCTCGAGGCCGCGCAGAAGCCGCTCCAGCGTCGGTTCGATGTCCGCCGGCTCGAGGCCGAGCGTCGTCGCGGTTTCGTGCAGCTCGGCGGGAAGGTCGTCCGGGCGCAGCGCCACATTGAGGCCGATACCCAGCACCGCCCAGTGCTCCTGCGGGCGCCCCTCGACGAGGATGCCCGCGACCTTGCGCCCGGCCAGCAGCACGTCGTTGGGCCACTTGATCTGCGCCGCCTCCCCTGCCAACTCGGCCACGGCGACGCCGGCGGCGAGCGGCAGCAGCCGCGGCGGGTCGCGGATCACCAGCGAGCAGAGCAACGTCCGGCCGCTGGGGGCCACCCAGGTTCGGCCCTGACGACCGCGCCCCGCCGTCTGCTCAGCGGCGGTGATCAGCGTTCCATCCGGGGCGCCGGCGGCGGCCAAGTCCCGGCCCCGCCGGTTCGTCGAGTCGGTCAATCGCAGGTGCACCCGCGGCGTGCCGAAGCACCGCGCTGCGCTCGTCATGCCGCTCTGATCCGCAACTCGGTGTCGTTCACGGCACCGAGGCGCTGCGCGGCGTCCCCGTGGGAGACCGCGACGGCCAGGCTGCGGCTGGCGTCCTCGTAGACCATCAGCTCACCGGGCTCGACATCGGCGAACGTCCGCGCGTACTGGGCGGGCCGCCAGTGCCCATCCTCCGGCGCCACGACCACTGCCTCGCCGAGCCGCAGTCCCATCGCGGTCAGCTGCTCGTGATCGACGTCGAGGGTGATGTTGCCGAAGCGATCGATGTACGTCGCGTGGGCGATGAGCGTGCGGCCCTCGAGGCGGGCGTGAGGCAGTTCGAGCGCGACGAGGGCGTCCGGGTCGCACGGCTCCCCGACCTCAGCCAGAGGCCTCCCCGCGGCGAGATGAGCCGCCACCGGAGCGAAGATGTCGCGACCGTGGAAAGTCGCCGACACCGGCTCGAGCCGCACCGCCGAGTGCGCGATATCGATCGCCTCGACGACGCCTCCGCCAGTCTGCGCGGCGGGTGAGAGCACGCCGTTGTCGGGCCCGACCAGCAGCCGGCCATCGGCGAGGCGCAGCGCCACCGCCCGGCGAGCTGCCCCAACGTCGGGATCGATCACAGCAAGGTGGACGCCAACCGGCAGGTAGGGCAGCGCAGAGCGCAGGATCTGCGCCGCGGAGCGGATGTCGTGGCGGTGGATCCCGTGGGTGAGATCGATCACGCGCGCGGACGGGCAGATCCCGGAGATGACGGCATGACAGGTGCCGACGAACTCGTCCCGGAGCCCGTAATCGGACAGGAAGGTGATGATCGGCGTGTCCACCAGCGCGCAGCATAAGGCGCCCGCCGGAGTTCGTCAGCGGTGTTGTGCGTCGCGACGCCGCCGTGCGTCGGCGAGCAACACCTCGATCAGGCCGTCGATGTCGTGTCGCTCCGCCTCGACATCCGGTGGATGGCCGCGCTCGCGCAGGGCGTCGCTGGTCACCGGCCCGATGCTGAGCAGGCGGGTGTCCTCGGTCAGTCGTTCACCGGCGGCATCGAAGAAGAAGCGAACGGTGGAGGATGAGGTGAAGGTCACATAGTCGACCGCCGCGAGGCCCCGCAGCTGCTCGGCCCCGAGCGGCTCGGCCACGGTTTGGTAGAGGGCCACCACGTCGACCTCGGCGCCGCGCTCACGCAGAGCATCGGGGAGCACGTCGCGGGCCTCGGCCGCTCGGGCGATCAGCGCGCGCCGCACCGGCATATCGGCCAGCGCCTCGACGAGGCCCTCGGCCACGAAGCGCTCGGGCACCACGTCGGCCACGATGCCATGCTCGCCGAGCGCACGGGCGGTGCCCGGGCCGATGGCGGCGATCCGGGCGCCGGCCAGCGAGCGGGTATCGTCGCCGCGCTCGCGCAGGCGCTCGAACAACAGGCGGACGCCGTTGGGGCTGGTCAGGCAGATGAGGTCATAGCGCCGGGGATCGGGCAGCTCCACGGGAAGCGGCTTGATCCGGATCGCCGGCGCCTCGAGCACCCCCGCCCCGAGGACTCGCAGCCGCGCGGCGAGACCGCTGGATTGTGCCCGCGCGCGCGTCACGGCGACGCTCAACCCGGCCAGCGGCGGCGGCTCGTACCAGCTCAACCCCTCCCCGAGCGCCGCGACCGCACCGAAGATCGCGATCGCCGGGGCCTTCACCCCCGCATCGGCGCCGCGCTCAGCCAGCGTGGCGAGCGTCGCGGTGACGGCGCGCTGATCGGCAAAGGTGCCGTGCTCAACGAGCGCGGCCGGTTCGTCCGCGGGGCGCCCGGCGGCGATCAGGCGCTCGATGATCGCCGGCAGCCGGCGCACGCCCATGTACACGACGAGGGTTCCCGGGAAGGCGGCGAGCGCCTCCCAGTCGAGCGCCGATTCCGGCTTGTCCGGATCCTCGTGGCCGGTGAGGAACGCCACCGCGCTCGCCGCGTCGCGATGGGTCACCGGGATGCCCGCGTAGGCCGGAGCAGCGACTCCCGCGGTCACCGCGGGCACGACCTCGTACGGGATGCCGGCCGTCCGCAGCGCTTCGGCCTCCTCGCCGCCGCGGCCGAACACGAAGGGGTCACCCCCCTTCAGGCGTACCACCTCGCGGCCCGCGCCGCCGTGCTCGAGCAGCAGGCGCTCGATCTCCGACTGGGGCATCGACGGGCCGCCACCCTCCTTGCCGGCGTAGATCAGCGTCGCGTCCGGCCTCGCCCCGGCCAGCGCGCCGGCAGGGATGAGGCGGTCGTAGACGATCACGTCGGCGGCGGCGATCAGCTCGAGCGACCGCGCGGTCATCAGACCCGGGTCGCCCGGCCCGGCGCCGACGAGATAGACGCTCATGCGAGCTCCCGCTCGGCCCGGGCCAGCAGCTCGGCGGCCCCGACTGCCCACAGGCGGTCGGCGACCGCCCGGCCGAGCCCCGACGCGCGCCCGCGCAGCCGGTCGGCGATCCAGGCCGACCCGTCCGGCAGCCCCACCCACGCCTGCAGCTCGAGTACGCCGTCGGCGACGACGGTGGCGTGCGCGCCCACCGGGGTGTTGCAGGAGGCGGCGAGTGACCGGGTCAGGTCGCGCTCGACGGCGACGCACGAACGTGCGCTGGGCTCGGTCACGCGCTCCAGGCGATCGGGGTCGAGTGTGCCCGGCACGGCCTCGAGCGCGAGTGCTCCCTGGCCGGGGGCCGGGACGAGCTCGTCGAGCGTGCCTCCCGCCTCGTCCTCGCGTCCGAGCCGCTGGAGGCCGGCCAGCGCCAGCACGAGCGCGTCGGCCTCTCCGGCGGCCAGCTTGCTCAGCCGGGTGTCGACGTTTCCCCGCAGCTCGACGATCTCGAGATCCACTCGCTGGGCTCGCAGCTGAGCGGCGCGCCGCACGCTGCTGGTCCCGACGCGCGCGCCGGCCTTGAGCGCTGCCAGCGAGGCCGCGCCACAGATCGCGTCGCGCGCATCGGCGCGGGCGGGAACCGCCACCAGCTCGAGGCCCTCGGCCAGGTCGGCCGGAACGTCCTTGGCCGAGTGGACCGCGACGTCGATCTGACCGTCGAGCAGAGCCTGCTCGAGCGCCGAGACCCACCGCGCCTTGTCCCCGGCGGCGCCGCCGCGGTCGCCGGCGGTGGTGACCGTCACCAGCTCGGCGTCATCGCCGAGCCGCTCCGCCACCCATTGCGCCTGCGCGAGCGCCAGGGCGCTCCCGCGCGTGCCCACCCGCATTCAGCCTCGCCGCTGCGGCAGCGCGCGGATTTCGGCCAGCGGCTCCTGGGCCTCCGCCTCGGCCTGAGCCTGATCGAACTCGCCGCCGTCCTGCGCGAGGCCGAACAGATCGCGCACCAGCGCCATGCGCGCGTGGACGCGATCGTCGCGGAGTTCCTTCATGCGGGCGGTGGGGTCGTGCAGGAGACGGTTGACCACCGCCCGGGCGAGTGCGTCAACGCGATCGAGATCGCGGCGCGAGGCGGACTCCCACTTGCCGGCGTTCTCGAGCACGACCTGCTCGGCGATGGCCGTGGCGTGGGCGCGCAGCGCGGCGAGCGTGGGCAGCACCTCAAGTGAGCCCAGCCAGGTCGCGAACTGCTGGATCTCCTCCTCAATGATGCCCTCGGCCTTGCGGGCCTCGGCCTGACGGACCCGGCGGTTGCGGGCCACCACCGCCTGGAGGTCGTCGATGTCGTGGAGCGAAACGCCGTCGACGTCGGCGCAGTCGGCGTCGATGTCGCGGGGCACGGCGAGATCGATCAGCAGCATCGGGCGACCATCCCGCGCCGCCATCACCTCGGAGACCTCGCGCGCCTCGAGCAGCAGATGCGGAGAGGCGGTGGCGGCGAGCACGATGTCGGCGCGCTCGAGCGCCGCCGGCAGCTCGTCGAAGCTGAGGCTCGTCCCCCCGTAGCGCCTGGCCAGACTGACCGCGCGGTCGCGCCGTCGGGTGGCCACGAACACCGTCCTCACGCCGCTGTCGGCGAGGGCGCGGGCGGTCAGCTCACTGGTCTCCCCGGTGCCGACGATCACCACCTCGCGGCCATCGAGCGGGCCGAGTCGTTCCCGGGTCAGCGTCACTGCGACGGCGGGCAGGCTCAGCTGCCGCTCGCCAATCGCCGTCTCGGTCCGGACCCGCTTGCCGGTGGCCAGCGCGGCCTTGAACAACCGGTTGGTCAGCGGCCCGGCCGTCTCCCGTGCGAGCGCGGTGTCGTAGGCCCGCTTGACCTGGCCCTGGATCTCGGCCTCGCCGACGATCATCGATTCAAGCCCGGAGGTGACGCGGTACAGGTGGCGGGCCGCGTCGCAGTTGCGGTGCGAGTAGATCGCCGAGGCGAGCGCGGTCAGGCGGATCCCGGCCTGGCTGGCCAGCATCCCCAGCACCGTGCTCTCGGCTTCGACGCCGTCGCCGACGACGAGATAGAGCTCGGTCCGGTTGCAGGTGGAGATCGCCACCGCCTCGTGGATCTCGGCCGTCCCGCGCAGGTCGCGCAGGAAGTCGGCCGCCCGTGCCTCGGGGAGAGCCAGGCGCTCGCGCACCTCCACCGGCGCCGTCTTGTGCGAGACGCCGAGCGCGAGGATCTCGCTCATCGAGCCGGCTCCAGCGAGCTCATCCGACCGGTTCCGCTTCCCGCTCGGACGCCTGCTCCTGTTCGTCCTGGCGGGCCTTGACTTCGCTGATCAGCTCGTTCAGCTGGCGCTCGTTGCGGCTGAGACGGGTGGCCATGATGGCCACGTAGACGAGAATCACGGCCACGAACACGACATAGGCCCCGGCCACGTACTTGCCCGCGGTGTGCAGCGGCAGGGCGGGGGCGGCGGCCACGATCGCGCTCATGAGGGTGCGGCGCTGCGTCGGAGTGGGCGGACGCCGTCCTCACCGAGGAGCATGCGGCGCAGGGCGCGAGTCTGCATGCGCGCGTTCTTGGCCGTCATCTCGTACTTCCACAGCGTGGCGTAGAGCAGCGTGATACCGGCGAGCGAGACCAGGAAGGTGAGCCGCATCGCCCCAGGCAGGTTGCCGCCACTCAGCGTCAGTACCCGCGGGTGAACGAATTCCTGGGCGAGACGCACGGCCATGAAGTTCAGCGGCACAAACGCGCCGGCGACGATCGCGAACACGCTCGCGTACCGGCTCTGGCGCTCGGGATCCTCGATCGAAAAGCGGAGCGGCTGATAGGTGGCGAACATCAGCACCACGATCAGGAACGAGACGAGCGTCGGCTCGCTCCACACCCACCAGTGGCCCCAGGAGGCCTTAGCCCAGATCGAGCCGGTGATGAGCGCTCCGATGGAGAAGATGAGCGCCATGTGGATCGCCACGTAGGAGCGCATGTCCCAGCGGCGCTCGCCTGTGCGCAGGTGGCCGACCGCGAAGATCCCGCCGAGGATGAAGCCGCACAGCGACACGATCGCCAGCGGCACGTGGATGTAGAAGATCTTCTGCACGAAGCCCTGGTCGGCGTCGAGCGGGGCGTAGAAGAACACCAGCGCCAGGGCCGCGGTGATCGTGACGATGGTGGCGATGGAGAGGCCGCGGAGGCCCCGCCTGTAAGTGGTCAAGATGCTAAGTCCTCCAGCAGAAGTGGGATCCAACCTGGCCGGGAGGTCCATGGACAATGATAGGGCCGCGCCATCGCCGGCAGCCTCCGGCTCCACTGCCGCGATTCGGAAGTTCGCGAGGGCTGGCACCGAATCCATGAAGCGGGCTCTAGTCCTCGAGCAGGAAATCGAACACCCCGTAGGCGACCAGGGCGAACACCAGGTCATACAGGGCCAGAACCGCCAGCCACTTGCCCGGCGGCGAGCCCGACGTGTGCGGGGCAAGCAGCGGCCCGGCAGCTCGCGCGGTGGCGATCAGCGCCGGGATCAGCAGAGGCAGGCCGATGATCGGCCCGATCAGGTCCCGCGCCCGCGTGTGTACGGCGATCGCCGAGACGAGCGTCCCGATCACCGCGAGGCCGAGATTGGCCAGCGCCAGCACCGCGATCAGTCCCGGCAGCGGAGGCCATAGCGACGGCCCGAGCAGCAGCAGCGCAAAGGCCGGCACCGCGATCACCTCGAGCACGAGCAGGAACACGTACAGGGCGGCAGCCTTGGCCAGCAGTAGCGATGTCCGGTCCACCGGGGCGAGCAGGAAGGCGTCGAAGCCACCCTGCTCGCGCTCGGCTACGAACAGACGGTTGATCCCGAGCATGGCCGCGAACAGCAGCGTCGCGGTTAGGACGCCGGCGGCGAGCTGACCGGCCACCGTGGCCCGGTTCAGCGCGAAGTGGAAGATCACGAACGTGGTCAGCGAGAACAGCAGCATCGCCGGCACGGTCTCGAACGTGCGAAGCTCGAGCAGCAGGTCTTTGCGCAGGACGGTGAGCGCTGCCTTCACGCGTAGAGTTCCTTCAGCTGCTGTGCCGACAGCTCGCCCGGCGGCCCGACGAACGCGGCGCGACCCTCTCTGAGGCCGAGCACGAGGTCGGCCTCGGCCAGCGCGCTCTGCGGGTCATGCGTCGTGATCACTCGCGTCGCACCGCTCGGCCGGCCGATCAGCGGCTCGACGAGGTCGCCTGCGGCCGGGTCGAGGTTGGCCCGCGGCTCGTCGAGCAGCAGCAGCGCGGGCCGGTGCAGCACCGACCGGCACACGGCCAGCCGCTGGACCATGCCCCGGCTCAGTAGCCGAATCGGCTCATCGGCGCGAGCATGCATGCCGGTTTGCTCGAGCACCTCCTCGACCCGCGGCTCATCGACCCCGTGGAGCCGCGCGTGGTAGCGGAGGTTCTCCCGGCCGGTCAGCTCGGTGTAGAGAAGCGGCTCATGGCTGAGCAGCCCGACTCGCCCACGGACGGCGAACGCCCGTCGCGGCAGCGGCTCCCCGAACACCGAGATCTCGCCTCCGTGCGGGCGCAGCAACGTGGCCAGGATGCGCAACAGGGTCGACTTCCCGGCCCCGTTGCGGCCGAGCACGGCCAGCGTGGCGCCAGCCGGCACGCTCACTGACACCTGACGCAGCGCGGTCCGCTCGCCGAAGTGGCGGGTGAGGTCGCGGAGGGCGATGGCAGCGGGCTCATCGCTGGGCGGCGGCGGGGTCATCGCGTGGGTGGCGGCGGCGGAGTCAGCCGTGATCGCGGCTGGGATGCATCGCGTCCAAACGGCCGCCCTCGCGCTGCAGCGTACCCACCACGTGCTGCAGCGTCGGCGCGATCACCCCGAACAGCTGGTCGATCGCCTTCGGGTTGCCGGGGAAGTTGATGATCAACGTCCGGCCGGCGATCCCCGAGACCCCACGGGTCAGGATCCCCATCGGCGTGTAGCGCAGCGACTCGGCCCGCATCGCCTCGGCGAAGCCCGGCGCCTCACGGTCGATCACCGCCCGCGTCGCCTCCGGCGTGACGTCATCAGGGGTCAGTCCGGTGCCGCCGGTGGTGAAGATCAGCGACACGCCGGCCTGCGGAGCCGAGTAGCGCCGCAGCGCCTCCTCGATCTGTGCGGCATCGTCGGTGATGACCTCCCGGGCGACGACCATCGCCCCCGCCTCCGTCGCGGCCTCGGCCAGCACCACGCCCGAGGTGTCCTCAGACCGGCCCGCGGCGACCGAGGTGGAGATGGTGAGGATGGCGGCGTTCACACGGACGGGCCCCGGCTCAGGACGTCTCGCGCCGCCAGGTGCCCGAGCGCCCGCCGGACTTCTCCAGCAGCACCGTCTCTCGAATGCCGGCGCCGCGCTCGATTCCCTTGACCATGTCGTAGACGGTCAGCGCCGCGACCGACGCGGCCGTCAGCGCCTCCATCTCCACCCCGGTCGGGCCGGTCGTACGCGCCTCGGCGGTGAGCGTGATCGTGCCGGCGGTGGCGTCGATCTCGCCCTCCACCCCAAGGAAGGACAGCGCCAGTGGGTGGCAGAGCGGGATCAGCTCCGCGGTGCGCTTGCCGGCCTGGATGCCGGCGATCCGTGCCACGCCGAGCACGTCGCCCTTGGGCGCATCGCCAGCCTGGACGGCCTCGGCGGTTCGGGGCGAGACCACGACGACGGCGCGGGCGACGGCGCGCCGCTCGCTGGCCGGCTTGTCGCCGACGTCGACCATCCGTGCCTGCCCGTCGGCACCGAGGTGGGTCAGCTGCGCTGGCTCGCTCATGCGGCGCGGTGGCGCTCGCTCACACCGGCGTGTGGGTGCGCCGGGCCGCCTCGATCAGATCGCGGACCGCCTCGGCGTCATCGGCACGCAGCAGCTCGATCGGGTCGGGCTCGCCATTGACGATCGACTCGAAGAACTCCTTGCGGTCCTGGTAGGTGGGCAGGGTGGCCTTGGCCCAGCCGCGGACGTCGTTGAGCATGACGGCCAGCGTCGCGTAGGGCTCGCCGAACAGATCGGAGATCTCGCGCTTCATGCGCTTGGCCAGCGCCGGCGAGGCGCCCGCGGTGGAGATCGCCACGGCCAGCGGGCCGGTGCGGACGATCGCGGGCAGGATGAAGTTGCACAGGGGCGGCACGTCGACGACGTTGACCAGCATCGCGCGGCGCTCGGCGTCGTTGTACACACCGATGTTGACGTCGGTGTCGTTGGTGGCCGCGATCGCGATCAGGCAGCCCTCGAGGTCGGCAGGCTGGTACTCGCGCCGCTCCCAGGTGATCGACCCCTCAAGCGCTAGGTCGACCAGTGCCGGGTGCGCCTCGGGCGCGACCAGCACGACGCCGCCGCCGCAGGCCAGCAGCCCCTCGACCTTCTCGAGGCCGATGTCGCCACCGCCCACGACCAGGCAGCGCCGGCCCTTCAGCTTTAGGCAGGCGATGTAGAACGGCGTGTCGAGCATGTCCCGCACGCAGGTCTGGTCACAGATCCCCTTGCGGTACTGGCAGACGCACTCCTTGCCGAGATAGGCCTGGGCGGGCATGGTCAAGAGGTTACCGGGGTGTGGGAGTGGGCCCGGGGGGTTGGGTCGCGGGTGCTGGCCGTCCTCGCTACGACAGCGATCTCCGAAGACCCATGGAGTCGGGGGCCAGGCGCGCGGACCGCCTCAGGCCCGGGCGACTACCGCCGCACCGCGTCCCGGACCACGCGGCCCGTGAGCTTCAGCAGCGGCCCGGCGCCGTCCTTGAGCGCGCCGGCGCGGATCGACGGTCGACCGTAGAGGATCGTCGCGCTCTGCCGCAGCGCACGGCCGAGGGTTTCGTCGTAGGGGTGCCACCAGGGGTTGCGAAAGGTCGAGGGCTCCCACACGCGGAGCTTGACGTTGACGCACTCGTAGAGGCCGAACTTGGAGTGGGTGCGGCCGAGGCCGGACTCCTTGACCCCACCCCACGAGCATTGGCATGCGCCGTGGCTGAACATGTGGTCGTTGATCCAGACCATGCCGGACTCGAGCTCGCGGGCGATGCGCTCGCCGCGGCTGCGGTCGCAGGTCCACACCGAGGCCCCGAGGCCGAACTCGGAGTCGTTGGCGAGACGCACGGCCTCGTCCTCGCTGTCGACCACGATGATCGGCAGCACCGGGCCGAAAATCTCCTCGCGCATGATCCGCATGTCGTGGGTGACGTCGGTGAGCACCGCTGGTGCGTAGAAGGCGCCGGCCTCGAAACCCGGTGGCGACTCGACGGGTCCGCCGCACAGCAGTCGCGCGCCGGCTGCCACGGCGTCGTCGACCAGGTCGCGCACGATCTCGAACTGCTCGGCGGAGACCATCGGGCCGATCTCCGTCTCCCAGCCGAGAGGGTCGCCAACCCGCAGGCGCTGCGCCCCGGCGGCGATGCCGGCCACGAAACGCTCAGCCACCTCGCGCATGACGTAGACGCGCTCGATGCCCGAGCAGGTCTGGCCGGCGTTGGCGAAGCCGCCCCAGAGCGCGCCGGCGACGGCGTGGTCGATGTCGGCGTCGGCGAGCACGAGCATCGGATCCTTGCCGCCGAGCTCGAGGACCGAGCCCTTGAGCTGCCGCGCGCACTTCTCACCCACGCCGCGCCCGGTTTCCACCGAGCCGGTGAAGAACACCTTGGCCACGCTCGACTCGACCAGGGCCGATCCCGTGGCGGGACCGTGGATCACCCGCACGAGGCCCTCGGGGACGCCGGCCCGCTCGAACACGCGGGCGATGCGCTCGCCGATCAGCGGGGTGAGAGAGGCGGGCTTCAATACCACCCCGTTGCCGGCCATCAGCGCAAGCGCGACCTCGCCGAACGGGATGCTCCAGGGGTAGTTCCAGGGCGAGATCACGCCGATGACCCCGAGCGGCTCGTAGACGAAGTACGAGCGCTTGGTCTTCAGGAACATCTGGGGCATGGGGATCTTCTCCTCGAGGAGAAGCTCCTGTCCCGCGCGACCGATCCAGCCGAGCGCGTCGATCGTCGGCAGCAGTTCCATTGAGAAGGCCTCGTTGCGGGGCTTGCCCTGCTCGCGGGAGATGAGATCGCGGATCTCGTCGCCCTCGTCGATCAGCACCTGTGCCGCGCGCTCGAGGTAGCGGGCGCGGTCGCCAAGGGTGAGCTGGGCCCAGAACGGCTGCACCTGGGCCACGTCGGCGACGACGGCGGATACCTGGTCTGGCGGGGTGACCGGCACGGCGCCGAGACGCTCGCCGGTGGCGGGGTTCAGGGACTCCAGCTGGGCGGGCGCAATCGCGGCCTCCACGGCGGGGAGACTACCGCTAGGCGGCACGGGTCCGGAGGATGGCCGTCGCGCGTCCGAGCAGCGCCTGGCGCAGCAGCTCGTCGAGTCCCTCGGTGAGCTGATCGTCGACGACGACGAGGTCGGGCTCGCCGAGCGGATGGCTCAGCTCGACCGCCCCGATCCCGATCACGGTCTCGCCTGAACCAAGGAGGGCGGTCGCGCAGATGACCAGCCGCTGGCGAGGATCGAAGTGCACCAGCCGGGCCGGTCCGAGTTCCTCGGGGGCGCGCCCCTGCGCCTGCAGCAGCGCGGTGATGGCCGGCAGATCCCGCCGATGCGGCAGCCGCAGACGGACTCGCGGACCGCGCGGCGGCGCGTAGGAGCGGGCGAGCATCGCCCCGGGGTCAAAGATCGGATCCTGCACTTCCTACAGAGTAGTAGCTTAGGCGGTTGGATTCCCGTGAAGAGCCGGTGAACCTCGTCGCGGCTCAGGTCCGCCCCCGGGCGCTGCGGATCTCCTCCAGCCGGTCTCGGAGGACCGCCTCGGCCTCGTCGGGCTCGTAGAACTGCGCTCCGATGGCCTCGTCGGGCATCAGCTCTTGTGGTGAGACATGCCCGGGCCGGCCGTGCGGGTTGACGTAGCCACCGTCGTTGCGGGTGGAGGAGCGCAGCTGCGGCGGCGGGGCGAAGGCTCCGAGCTGGCGGACGTGGTCGCGGGCGGCGAACACCGCGCGCTTGGCGGCGTCCGACTTCGGCGCCAACGAGAGGTAGATGGCGGCCTGGGCCAGCGCGAACTGGCACTCGGGCAGGCCGACGTGATCGACAGCGTGGGCGGCCGCGGAGGCGACGGACAGGGCCTGCGGGTCGGCGTTGCCGATGTCCTCGGAGGCCAGCACGATCATCCGCCGGGCGATGAACCTCGGATCCTCGCCGCCCTCAAGCATCACCGCCAGGTAGTAGAGCGAGGCATCGGGATCGGACCCGCGGGTGGCCTTGATCCAAGCCGAGATCGTGTCGTAGTGACGATCGGCCTGGCGGTCGTAGAGCAGGGCGCGGCGCTGCAGCGCGTCCTCGGCGTGAGCCAGGGTGACCTGCTCGCCGGGCCCCGCCGCATCGCAGGCCAGCTCAAGGCCGCCGAGGGCGGTCCGCGCGTCGCCGCCGGCGCGGGTGGCGAGGAACTCGAGCGCCTCCGGGGCCACCGTCACCCCCACGCTGCATTCGCCACGCTCGAGCGCTCGATCGAGCAGCGTCCTGATCTCCTCGGGCTGCAGCGCATCGAGCTCGTACACGTGCGCCCGGGAGATGAGGGCTGAGTTGACCTCGAAATAGGGATTCTCGGTCGTCGCCCCGATCAGGGTCACCAGCCCGTCCTCGACCGCCGGCAGCAGCGCGTCCTGCTGGGCCTTGTTGAAGCGATGGATCTCGTCGAGGAAGAACACCGTCCGGCTGCCGGTCGACGCGATCCGGTGACGCGCGCGCTCGATCACCGCCCGCACCTCGGCTCGGCCGGCCTGCACGGCGCTCTCCTCCTCGAAGGCCGCGCCGGAGGCCTCGGCGACCAGCCGCGCCAGGGTCGTCTTGCCCGCCCCTGGCGGCCCGTGCAGGATCATCGAATGCGCGCGGCCCTCCTCAATCGCCCGACGCAGCGCCGAGCCCGGCGCCAACAGGCGCTCCTGGCCGACGAACTCGTCGATCGTGCGCGGGCGCATCCGAGCGGCCAGCGGAGCCGCCGGCCCGCTTTTGCCGCCCTCGGTTGCCGGGGCCGATCGGCCGCCGGACTCGGGCTGTGGCTCGGGCGAGGGCTCGTCGAACAAGCGCTCCATCGTCGCTCACCGCCCCACGATGGCCAGCGCCTCGTCGTGCACGAGGCCATTGGTCGCGATGCCGTCGCCACCGTCGATGGTGGCCACGCCGCCGAGATCGCTGAAGCGTCCGCCCGCCTCCTCGATGATCACCGGCATCGGCGCCATGTCCCACACCGACACCTGCGGGTCGAGCGCAACCTCAACGGCACCCTCGGCGACCAGCATGTACTGCCACGCGTCACCCACGCCCCGGCTGCGCCAGCTGTTCCGGCACAGGGTGAGGATCGGCTCGGGCCGGCCGATCGCGTCCCAGTCCTCGATGGCGCTCCAGGCCACCTGCGCGTCAGCGAGCCGGCTGATTGAGGAAACGTGGATGCGCCGGCCATCGGCGAACGCTCCGCTGCCGCGAGAGGCCCACCACCTCCGCGGGAGGGCCGGCGCGGACACGACCCCGACCGCCACCTCGCCATCGATCACGAGCGCGACCAGTGTCGACCAGGTGGGCATCCGCCGCATGTAGCTCTTAGTCCCGTCGATCGGATCGATGATCCAGCGGCGCCCGTCCCCCACCGGATCGCTGCCCCCGTACTCCTCGCCGATCACCTGATCGTCGGGATGGGCATCGGCGAGGCGTTCGCGGATCGCCTGCTCGACCGCGCGGTCGGACTCGGTCACCGGAGTGAAGTCGGATTTCGTGTCGACCTGGAGATCGGCGGCGCCGTAGCGCCGCAGGGTGATCGCGTCGGCGAGATCGGCCAGTTCCAATGCGAGCGCCAGATCATCGGCAAGCGGGCTCATCACCCGATGATCCTAAGGGGCGCGGCGAGAGGGCCGTTGGCGGGTAGGCTCTCATCCGATGTCAGGAGAGCTCCAGAACGAGACCACCGAGGTGCTCCAGCGACTGGTGCGCTTCAACACCGTCAACCCCCCCGGCAACGAGCGACCGGCGATCGAGTATCTCGCCGACTACGTCGAGCGGGCCGGTTTCGCCACCGAGATCCTCGGCGCCAGCGAGGACCGGCCCAACCTCGTCGCGACGCTGACCGGCGAGGCTGCCGGCCCGACGTTGCTGTATCTCGGACACGTCGACACCGTGCTCGCCGAGCCGTCCGAGTGGCGGCATGACCCGTGGTCGGGCGAAGTGGTCGACGGTTTTCTGTGGGGTCGTGGAGCGTTGGACATGAAGTCCCAGGTCGCTGCCGAGGCGGTGGCGGGCGCGGCGCTGGCCGGTGCCCGCTGGCGGCCGGCGCGGGGAACGCTGAAGCTGGTGTTCGTCTCCGACGAGGAGACCGGCGGCGATGTTGGCGCCCATTGGCTGACCACCCACCACCCGGACAAGGTCCGCTGCGACATGCTGATCAACGAGGGCGGCGGCCAGGTCTTCGAGTACCGCGGCCGGCGCCGCTACGGGGTGTGCTGCGCCGAGAAGGGGATCTTCAGATTCCGCGTGATCGCCAACGGCGCAGCCGGGCACGCCTCGCTGCCCAAGACCGGCGACAACGCGCTGCTCAAGCTCGGCCCGGTGCTGCAGAAGCTGGCCGAAGCCTCGATGAGCTTCGAGCTCACCGAGGCGCCGTCCGCGCTGCTGGAGGGGCTCGGCGAGGACGCCGCCGATCCCGCCGCGGCGCTCGAGCGGATCGCGCAGCACGAGCGCAAGCTGGTCACCTTCATCGAGCCGATGCTCGGCGTGACCCTCACACCGACGATGGCTCACGCCTCGGACAAGATCAACGTGATCCCCTCGCGGGCGACGCTCAAGGTCGACTGCCGCGTGCCGCCGGGGCTCGGCGAGGACGCAGCCCGGCGCCGCATCAGCGAGGCGCTCGGCGAGCGGCTGGATAGCGTCGAGATCGAGTTCACCGAGACGGTGGTCGGGAACGCCTCGGCGTTGCGGACCCCGCTGATGGACGCGATCGACGGCTGGATCCGCCGCCAGGAACCCGAGGCCGAGACGGTCCCGGTGATCCTCCCCGGCTTCTCGGACTCGCGCTGGTTCCGCGAGGCGTTCCCTGACTGCGTGGCCTACGGCTTCTTCCCCCAGCGGCACATGAACATGCTCGAGGCCGCGCCGCTGGTCCACAACGCCAACGAGCGGATCGACGTCCGCGACCTAGGGTTTGCGGCCGACTTCTACCGCGATCTCGCGCGAGAGCTGCTCGGCTGAGACCGCGGTCAGCGCCTTGAGAGCCGGTCCGCTCGGCGGGGCAGGGCGAGTTTCAGGGCGAAGAAATCCAGTGAGTGCGGCGGCGGCGCGTCCGGGTCGAGGCCGCCCTCCACCACCTGCACGTCGCGATCGCGCAGGACGGTGGCAAGCATCGCGGTCCCGACCTCGAGCGCGAGCGCGGCGCCGGGACAGCCCTGGGGCCCGTGACTGAAATGGTTGAACATCCAGTCCTGGCCGGCCTCGCCGGTGAGCCACCGCTCGGGCTCGAAGCGCTCGGCCCACTCATTGGATTCTCGGTCCCGATGGTTGAAGGTGTTGACGATCAGGAGCCGCGTGCCCGCCGGCACCGTGACCCCGCCCCAGTCGACGTCGCGGACCGCCTCGCGTGAGAGCACCGGCGTGGTCGGCCACAGCCGCATCGTCTCCTCCAGACAGGCGCCGAGGTACGTGAGATCGGCGACGCCAGTGCCGCTTGTCAGATCCGCGCCCGCCGGCACGCCCGCCGCCCGTTCACGCTCCGGGCCGTAGGCGGCGAGCACGGCCAGGCACCGCAGCGCATTGATCGCGAGCGTGTCCCCGAGTGCGAACAGCCAATGGGTGACCTGCCCGGCCGGGTGCGTGTGCTCGCCCGTCGGCGCCCGGCCGATCAGGCCGGCAAGGCTTCCCTTCTCGGCCGCGGCCACATGGCGCTCGAGCCGCGCAGTGAAGCGACGCAGCAGCTCGTCGTCCCCGCCACCGGGCGGGTTGGCCTTGTCCATCAGCTCGCCGAGCATCGTCGAGAGCTCGTCGTCCCCGGCCGCTCGCTCTCCGAGCACGATCCGGCGGGTGACGCGGCGCACGGCGCGGTTCCAGCCGTCCCAACCGAGCTGCTCTGGCAGCCCAGCGGCCTCTTCGGTGCTGACGGCGGCTACGCGGTCGGCGAGGCGATGCCGCGAGCGGCGGGTGTCGAGCACCGCCTCGGTGAAACGGCGCCGCTCGCTCCACTCGGGCTCCCTTGAGATGGTGAGCGCCTCGGGTTGGAAACGGCGCATGCCGCTGCGCTTGGGGTCGGGGTCGGCGGCGAAGGGGTCGGGCGAGCTCTCCAGCACGTGGCGGATCGCGCGCCGGCCGATCACCAGCAGGGCCTGGTCGGTGCCGACGCGGATCCACAGCGGGCCATTGCCGTAAGACCGGCGCAATCCGGCGAGCAGGGCGATGGTCGCGCCGTCGGCTCGGGCCATATTCGCGGCGGCGGTCAGCGCCCGCCGGCGGCGGAACAGGCCCTGGATCACGTTGGGCAGGACCACCTGGGCGGTGAAGCGCAGACCGTCGACAGTCGACGCGTGGGGAAAGTCCTTCTCTGCCACGGCCGGCGACCCTACCAAGCGAACCCACAGGGCAGTGCACGCCGCCCCATACACTCGTCGGCATGTCGATGGTGGCGGAGGGACGGCTCGACCCTGAGATCTTTCGACTTCCGGTGCCGCGGATTCGCGCCGGTGACTACTCGGACGCGTACTTCGTCCACACCAAGCAGCTGCTCGAGCTGGAGGATCATCATCCCCGGGTGGTGATGCAGGTCTTCCAGAAGCGCGCCTCGGTGCTCGGCGGTATCGATGAGGCGATCGCCATCCTCAAGCTGTGCTCGGGCTGCGACCGCAACGGCGCGTGGGTTCGCGGCTGGGATGACCTGAGGGTCGAGGCTCTGCGCGAGGGCGATCGGATCGGCCCGCGAGAGACGGTGATGACGATCGAGGGCGACTACTCACTGTTCGCCCACCTGGAGACCGTGTACCTCGGCACGCTCGCGCGCCGCTCGCTGGTTATGCGCAACGTGCGTGAGGTCGTCGAGGCGGCCGGCGACAAGCAGATCTTCTACTTCCCCGCCCGGCACGATCACTGGCTGGTGCAGACCGGGGACGGCTGGAGCGCGCATGTGGCGGGCGCAATCGGCGTCTCGACCGAGGCCCAGGCGTCGTGGTGGGGCGGCCGCGGGATGGGCACCGTCCCCCACGGGTTGATCGCCGCCTACGGTGGCGACACCGTGAAGGCCGCAAAGGTGTTCGCCGAGCGCTACCACCAGGAGATGGACATCACCGTCCTGGTTGACTGGGACAACGACTCCCCGGCCACTGCGATCGCGGTCGCGCGGGCGCTCGGGCCACAGCTGTGGGGCGTCCGCCTCGATACCTCCGAGACGCTCGTCGACCGCTCGCTGTGGCATGAGCTTGGGGGCTTCAAGCCCACCGGGGTCAATCCGCGGCTGGTGCACAAGGTCCGCAGGGGACTTGACGACGCTGGCTTCCCGGAGGTTCGGATCGTGGCCAGCGGCGGCTTCACCGCCGCCCGCATCAGGGAGTTCGAGTCAGACGGCGTGCCTGTTGACGCCTACGGGGTGGGCAGTTCGCTGATCCGCGGGGACAATGACTTCACCGCTGACATCGTCATGGTCGACGGGCGCCCGTGCGCGAAGGTCGGCCGGGGGTATTCGCCGAATCCACGGTTACAGAGGGTTGAGTGATGCTGGTGAGCTGCCGATGAGGTGATGGGGACATGATTGAGCGTGCAAATTTTCTCTGGGAGCCGGACATCCAGACGTTCATGCTCCACTGGCTGCCCATCCTGTTCATGGGGCTCCTGGTGGTGGCGGTGTTCGCGCTCATGCGCTACATGCCGCGGACCAAGCCGGTGGAGATCAAGCCGGAGGCGTCCCCCTCGATCGGCTGGGCGGAGATCGCCGGCGCCGACGAGGCCAAGGAGGAGCTGCGCGAGGTCGTCGACTACCTCCGTGATCCCAAGCGCTTCCGCACCCTGGGTGCCAAGGTGCCGAAGGGTATCCTGCTTCACGGACCGCCCGGCACCGGCAAGACGCTGCTGGCCAAGGCGGTGGCCCATGAGTCCGGGGCGACGTTCTACTCCCAGTCGGCGGCGTCGTTCATCGAGATGTTCGCCGGGCTCGGCGCGGCGCGGATCCGCCGGCTGTTCCGGGTGGCGCGCAAGCACGCGCCGGCGATCGTGTTCATCGACGAGCTCGATGCCGTCGGCGGCCACCGCGGCATGGACATCAGCGGCGAGCGCGATCAGACGCTCAACCAGCTGCTCGTCGAGATGGACGGCTTCAGCGCGCGCAAGGACGTCGTGGTGATCGCGGCCTCCAACCTCCTGGACAAACTCGATCAGGCGCTGCTGCGACCCGGTCGCTTCGACCGCCAGATCTTTGTCTCGCCGCCCGACGTCGGCGGCCGTGAGCGCATCCTGCTCGTGCATTCCCGCAACAAGCCGCTGGCCAGCGATGTCAACCTCAAGCTGCTGGCCCGCCAGACCGCCGGTCTGACCGGCGCCGACCTGGCCAACATCTGCAACGAGGCGGCGATCTTCGCCGCCCGGCGCAGCTCGAGCGAGGTCGGCATGCAGGACTTCGATGCGGCGCTGGAGCGAGTCGTGGCCGGCATGGTGTCCCGGCGCGCGCTCACCGACCACGAAAAGCGGGTGGTCGCCTACCACGAGGCGGGACACGCGCTGTGTGGCGAGCTCCTGCCGTCCGTGGATCGGGTCCACCGGATCTCGATCGTGCCCCGGGGCCGCGCCCTCGGCTACACACTCAATCTCCCCGAGGAGGATCGCTACCTGAAGACGCGCGAGGAGCTGATCGACTTCATGACCATGCTGCTCGGGGGTCGCGCCGCCGAGCAGGTCGTGTTTGGCTCCATCACCACCGGCGCCGCGGACGACCTCAAGCGGGTGGCTGAGATCGCCCATTTGATGATCCACGAGTACGCGATGGGCACGCGCATCACCTCGCTCCGCGCCCATGCCGACGACGCGGCGGAAGCCACCCGGCGGATGCGTGACGAGGAGGTGCGCGAGCTGGCCGACGAGGCCTTCCGCGCTGCGCTCACGATCATCGACGAGCACCGAGTCCAGCTCGACAAGCTGGCCGACACGCTGCTGCGCAACGAGGTGCTCGAGCGCGCCGACCTCGAGCGGATCATGGAGGGCGTGCCCAGCGTGGCGCCGCCGCGGCTTTCGAGCGGCGAGATGGGCTTGGCCGCGGCGACCGCCGTGCAGCCCGCCGAGCGGCCGGAGCGCCGCGGCTGAGGCTCCCGAGCGCCGCGGGTGAGGCTCCCGAGCGCCGCGGCTGACCGGGTCCAGCCCGCTCAGTATGCTCGGGCGCGATGTTGTCCGTCATCGACCACATCGGCGTCGCCGTCGAGGACATCGACTCGGCGCTTGCGCTCTATCGCGATGCCCTGAAGATGCCGCTGGTCCACCGTGAGACCGTCGAGGAGCAGGGCGTCGACGCCGCGCTGCTCGACGTCGGCGATGGCCATGTCGAGCTCCTGCAGCCGCTAGGTCCCGACACGGCGGTGGGCAAGTTCCTGGCCCGGCGTGGGCCCGGACTGCATCACGTCGCCTACCGGGTCGATGAGATCGAGCAGGCGCTCGAGGCGCTCAAGGGCGCCGGCCTGCGAGCGATCGACGAGCGGCCGAGAACGGGAATCCGCGGCTCCCGCGTCGCCTTCCTGCATCCGTCGTGTACCGGAGGCGTCCTTACCGAGATCGTCCAACCCGCCCAGGGGGAGCACTGACATGGCAGATGACAAGCCGCAGAAGATCAGCATCGGTTTCCTCGGCAGCCAGGTGCTGAGCGCCCGGGTGGCCCCGGAGGATCTGACGCGCCTGCGCGAGGCGCTCGCGGCCGGAGGCTGGCATGACCTGACGGCCGAGGACGGCACCATCGCGCTCGACCTGAGCAAGGTCGTCTACGTGCTCGTCGACCACGAGGGGCACCGGGTCGGCTTCGGTACCTGACGGCCTCTGAACCGGAGGGCTTCGGTACCGGGGGGCTTCGCTACCTACGTAAGGAGGACGGACCCGGAGGCCGCTGCTACAGCGGTCACGCGCCGGGGCAGGGGGACCGGCGCGTGACCTGGACTGCAGCGGGAGGTGCCCCCGGGAGTGAGGTTCCGTCCTCGGAGACATCATGCTCGTCAGGGGCTGCCCAGACCACCGTATTCACGCGGGAAGCAGCTCAGTAGTATCCACTGACCCGCGCGAAGGCGATGTGGCCTTCGCCGTGGGCGATGCGCGGGCCGTCGGCGACGTGGCGGACCGAGCAACCCGCCGCGGTGCAGCGGATCGCGTCGGTCAGCGCGCCTCCCTCGCTGGCCACCAGCAGATCCCCCGGGCGGACGCCGGTGGTGGCGAGGGATCTGTGCGGCAGGACGAGGATGACGTCGTCACCGGGGTGGCGGTTGCCCGGGGTGCGGCGGTCGGCGAGGAGCGCGTCGGCGCGCGGGTCGGCGGGGACGAACCCCTCGCTCTCGACACCGATGTCGCCGCCGTGCGGCAGGCCGGAATCAGCCACGGGCAGGCTCCGGCCCTGCGGCGTGATGGCGAGGATCCGTCCGCCCTTCTCGTCAGGCGCGATCAGGTCCCCGGCGAAGCGACCGAAGCCCGGAGGTGCGACGGCGATCCCGCCCTCGACCCGGGGCGCATGTGCGGTCACCGTGGTGACGGCGCCACGGCAGTCGATCGCGTCGACGGTGGTGCGCAGCCCCGCGTTGATGGTGACGATCAGGCGATGCCCGAAGCGGCCGGTGCGATCGAGGGTGATCCCGTCGAGCAGGCCGGGTGCGCTCACGCGGGCCAGCTGGCTGACGCCGCCACCCGGGGCCACCGCCACGACCCCGCGGGGCGCATGCAGCGCCAGCGCGTAGAGCGTCCCGCGCGGCCAGCGGCACCTTCCCGATCGAGCTCCGGTCGACAGGACGATGTAGGGCTCCTCGCCGCTGCGGCTGCGGTAAGCCGGCGCGAAGGCGTGCAGCACGGCGCCGGGAGAGAGCCACATCAGGCGACCGGCGGCTGCGACCACCACGGACCCGTCGGCGCGAGGCCCGGCGAGATCCACCGGGCGACCGATGTGCGCCAGCGTCTTCCACTGAACGAGCGGGGTCGCGGCGGGAGCGGCCGTCGCCGGCGCGGTGCTCGGGCTACCGCCACCCCCGCAGGCACCCAGTCCGAGGCAGGTCGCGACCGCGGCAAGCGCCGCGGCGAGGCGGGCCCGGGGTGGATGGGGCATACCGTCAAGGTACCCCGTGACGTTCCTCGCCGACCCATCGTGATACCTCCCGCGGCAGCGGCTGCGTACAGTCCCGCGTCGTGCCGATCCTCGATCTCGACCGACAGCTGCTCCTGCTCCTGCGCACCCGCGCCCATCCGCGCGGGCTCGAGCGGGGGCTGGCCGGGTACTCCCGCCTCGGCGAGCACGCGGCCTGCTGGCTCACCCTCGGCTGCGCGGGCGCGGCGCTCGACCGCGACCCCGCGCGCCGTCGCCGCTGGCGCCGCGGCGTCCGCGTGGTGGGCGGCGCCTACGTCCTGAATTACGCGGTCAAGATCACTGTCCGCCGCCGCCGTCCCGAACTGGAGGGCCTGCCCCCGCTCACCCCGACGGTGTCTCGACTGTCGTTCCCCAGCGCGCACGCGACGAGCTCCTTCGCCGCGGCCAGGGCGTTCAGCGGTCTCGCGCCGGCCGCGGCGCTGTACCTCGCGTCGGGCCTGTTCGCCCTCAGCCGTCCGTATCTCGGCGTTCATTACCCCAGCGATGTGATCGTCGGCGCGATGCTCGGGACCGCCCTGGCCGCGGTCTGGCCGGAGCACTGAGGCGAGGTGCAGCGATGAAGGTCGGCATCGTCGGTCTGCCCAACGCGGGCAAGTCCTCGCTGTTCCGCGCGCTCACCGGCGTCGCGGCCGAGGCGGCAAACTACCCGTTCACCACGATCGAGCCCAACGTCGCCGTCGTCCCGGTGGCCGATCCGCGGCTCGACGCGGTCGCCAGCGTCGTCGGCGCCTCGAAGGTCGTGCCGGACACGATCGAGTTCCACGACATCGCCGGCCTTGTGGCCGGCGCGCACAAAGGCGAGGGCTTGGGCAACAAGTTCCTGGCCAACATCCGCGAGACCGATGCGATCGTGCACGTCGTGCGAGCCCACCATGATCCGGGGGTGGTGCATCCGGACGGCCGCGTCGACCCGCTCGCCGACATCGAGACGATCGAGACCGAACTGATCTTCGCCGACCTCGAGCAGGCCGAGCGTCGGCTCGAGCGGGTGACCCGGGCGGCCCGGAGCGGCGATCGCGCCGCGGTGGCTGAGCTCGCCTGGCTCGGCGAGCTGATCGAGGCGTTGCAACTGGGGCGCCCGGCCCGCACCGTCCCTCCCCCGGCCGAGGCCGCGAATGCGATGACGCTGCTCTCGCCGCTCACCGCCAAGCCGGTGCTGTTCGTGGCGAACGTCGACGAGGGCAGCGACGAGCTGCCGCCTGCGATCCTCGAGCATGTCCGCACCCACCAGGCCGCCGCGGTCGTGGTCTCGGCGCGGCTCGAGTCCGAGCTGTCCGAGCTCGACGACGAGGACGCGGCCGCCATGCGCGCCGACCTCGGTCTCAGCGAGTCGGGCCTGGAGACGGTGGTCCGGGGGGCGTTCTCGCTGCTCCACCTGGTCTCCTTCTTCACCGCCGGGGAGGACAAGCCCGCCCAGTCCTGGCATCTGCGCGAGGGCCTCTCGGTGTGGCATGCCGCCGGGCTGATCCACTCCGACATCCAGCGCGGCTTCGTCCGGGCCGAGATCGTCGGCTGGCAGGAGCTGGTCGACGCCGGCGGGTATGCCGGTGCTCGTGATCGCGGCACGCTGCGACTCGAGGGCCGTGACTACGTCGTCGCCGACGGCGACGTGATCACGGTCAAGTTCACGCCCTGAGCCAGGCGACGCCGGTGCCTCAGGGAACGAACGGCGGCGTCCGTGCGAACAGCTGCTGGGTGACCGCGTAGGCCGGCTTCTGCGCGCCGTCGTAGGCGATCAAACCCTTGTGATGGATGCCGTCGGGAGTGGCTCCGGCCGGCAGCGTCGCACCGCCAGACCACCCCGGAGCGACGGCGAACTCCCGCAGCGTCCAGTAGATCGAGCCGTTCATGAACGGCAGGCTGTCGAGGACTCCAACGGTCCGCTGCACGTAGTCGCTCTGGAACTCGTAGGTCCCCTTGGTGCTCGCGGGACCGTCGAACAATGACTCGGCCCCGAACTCCGAGACGGCGAGCGCGAGCTTGGGGTAGCGGCGGTGGGACTGCTGGAGGAACGGGCGCAGCTCGCCAAAGCCGGAGATCGAGTGGCCGCTCGGGCCGGTGTACCAGCCGAAGTAGCTGGAGATCCCCAGCACGTCCAGCTTGGAGTAGATCTCCTGCGCCGGGAAGCCGGGATAACAGTACGTGTCGAGCGCCACGGGGACGCCCGGATTGAGCCGGCGCGCCAGCGGGATCGCCTGCTGGAGATAGGACCGCGTGCCGGCCACCGTGTCCGGCGTCGGGCTGAGCTCGTTGCCGACCGAGTCGATGATCACCGACGGGTGGCTGCGGTCACCGAGCAGCGTCGAGCGCAGCAGCCCGAGCGCACGCGAGCGCCCCGCGCCGGTGCGCAGCGCCGGATCGGCGTGATCGACCGGGGCCTGCGCCCACACCATGATGCCGGCGGCATCGAGGGCGCCGAGCAGTCGCGGGCTGAGCAGGTAGTGGGCGCGGGTCACGTTGGCGCCGACCGCGCGCAGCTCGGAGACAATCGTGGCGATGTCCGCGTCGGTGAGTGCGGCGCCGTGGCCCTCGATGTCCTCGTGGATGGCGGCGCCGTGCAGCCACAGCCGACGGCCGTTGAGATAGAGCACGCCGCGGCGGACCTGGACGGTGCGCAATCCCGTGTTCAGCGAGCTCACCTGCTCGACCTGACCGCCCGCGCTCGCCTCGACCGCGACGCTGTAGAGCGCCGGGGAGGCCGGCGACCACAGCGCCGGCCGGCCCCGGATGGGCACCCTCAGGGTGAAGCTGCGCGACGAGCGCGACATGAGCTTCGCCTGCGGTTGGCGGACCGTCCAGCTCGAGCCTGAGGGCGCCCGCACCCGCACCGCCAGCTCGGGACTCAGCGCGCCCAGCCGGTTGTTGGTGAGGATGCCGGTGACGGTCAGCGCGGCGCAATGCAGGCCGCAGCCGAGCTGCGGCGTCACCCCGAGCGAGCCGAGCGATACGCGGCCGACGGGCTGCAGGGTGACCGGGCCCATGATCCCGCCCCAGTTCCACCAGTCCTCGGGCAGCGAGCCGGTCCTAAAGTTGTCGACCCGGACGACGAGCAGGTTCGGCCGGCCGGGCATCAGCGTCATCGCCGGCACGCTGAACGGCGCGTAGGGGTCAGAGTTCGAGCCCACCTTCACGCCGTTGAGCCACACCTGCGCGTTGCGGCGCACGCTCTCGAAGGCGATCCGCCACGACTGGCCACGGCTCATCGCAGGCCCGGTGAAGCTCACTTCGTACCAGCCGGCTGAGCCACGGTCCCCGGAGCTCTCCACGGTGGGGTTGAAGTCGTTGGGCAGCGACACCGCGGCCCAGTCAGCTCCAGCCGAGCCACCCTGGGGCCAGTCCTGCCAGATCCCGGAGTTGGACGGATCCGCGGTGAAGCGCCAGCCGCTGTCGAGTGTGACAGGTGGCGGGGGCCCGGCGGCCGCGTGGGCCACCGCGGCGACCGCGGCGGCGGTCGGACCGGCCGCGAGCACGCACCCCGCGCACGCGGTGATCAGCGCCAGCCGACGTAGCTGTACGGACATCAATTCCTGTTTCCCGCCTTCAGAGATCGCTCACCGTCTCGGCTCGCTCAAGTCGCTCGGCCAGCCGGTTCAGGCCCATTGCCCTGGCCGCCCGGGCGCCATCAGCGAGGTCGGTGGGGCGGTCGGGTGGCCGCTTCATGTCAACCATACGCAGAGTGGCGATGTCGTGAAACGCCCTCAACTCCTCGGCGTGCTCGGTGAGGGCGGCGGTGACGCGTGGGCGCTCCGCGTCGGCGGCGGCGATCACCCCCTCGAGCGAGCCGTGGCGGCTGAGCAGCTCAGCCGCGGTCTTCGGCCCAATGCCCGGGGCACCAGGAAGGCCGTCGGAGGGGTCGCCGCGCAGCGCGATGAAATCGGGGACGAGTTCGGGGGCGATCCCGTAGCGCTTGCGTACCTCGTCGGGGTCGACCGTCTCGAAGCCGCTGATGCCCTGCTTGAGGTAGAGCACCCGCACCCGATGGCTGACGCACTGGAACATGTCGCGGTCGCCGGTGACGATCAGCGTCTCGCCGCCGGCCTGCGTCTCGGCGGCGGCGAGCGATCCGAGCAGATCGTCGGCCTCGAGCGCGTCGGCAGTCTCGGGGATCCAGCCGAAGCGGGAGAAGAGTTCGGGCGCGCGGTCGAACTGCCAGGCCAACGCCTCGGGCACCTCGGGTCGGGCGGCGTGGTAGTCGGGGTAGAGCTCGGTACGGTAGGCCGCCGCCTCGGCGCCGAAGCAGACCACGATCACGCGGGGCTCGCGGTCAGCGGCGATCCGCAGCAGGGCGTTGGTCGCGCCGAGGAGCGCGTTCACCGGCTTGCCCTCCGCGCCCCGGATCGAATCGGGCAGCGCGAAGAACGAGCGATAGAGCAGGAACGGCGCGTCGACCGCGAGGAGGGGCCCGTGCACTCGCCGCAGGGTAGAGGTCACTCGCCGGCTCTGCGCCGAATGCGGTTACGCGACCGACGATACGGTTAGATACGGCTGCATGGCCGAGCGCAAAGCCTCCGATGTGTTCGTCGAATGCCTCGAGTCCGAGGGCGTGAGGTACGTGTTCGGGATCCCGGGTGAGGAAACGCTCGACCTCAACGAGTCGCTGGCCCGGTCCTCGATCCAGTTCGTGCCCGTGCGGCACGAGCAGGGAGGCGCCTACATGGCCGACGCGTACGGGCGGCTGACCGGGCGCGCCGGGGTCTGCCTCGGCACGCTCGGGCCGGGCGCCACGAATCTCGTCACCGCGGTGGCCGACGCATTCCTCGATCGCGCCCCGCTCGTCGCGCTCACCGGCCAGTCCGACCTCGAGCGGATGCACAAGGAGTCCCACCAGTACATCGACCTGCTGGGGATCCTGCGCCCGGTCGTCAAGTGGAACGCTCGGGTCTCGAGCCCCGAGATCGTGCCCGAGGTTGTGCGCAAGGCGTTCAAGGTGGCCGAGTCCGAGAAGCCCGGCGCCACCCACATCGAGTTGCCCGAGGACGTGATGATGCGCCCGCTCGATGCTCACCCGCTCCCGCGGCGCGACCCGGTGCGCCCCGAGCCCGGGATCCGCGAGATGCAGCGGGCGGCCGAGATCATCGACGCGGCCGAGAACCCGATCGCGCTGGCCGGCAACGGGGCGATCCGCGGCGGCGCGGCGCGGGCGCTGCGGGCCTTCGTGCAGGTCACCGGGATCCCGGTGGCGGAGACCTTCATGGCCAAGGGACTGCTCGACTACGAGGACCCGGGCGCGCTGGGGACCGTCGGGCTCCAGGCCCGGGATTACGAGATGGCCGGCTTCGAGGACGCCGACGTCGTGATCGCTATCGGCTATGACCTCGTCGAGCACTCGCCAGAGCACTGGAACCCCCGCGGCGACAAGCAGATCGTGGTGATCGACAGCGTCGCCGCCGAGATCGACGAGTTCTTCGTGCCCGAGGTCGAGTTGATCGGGGACATCGCTCACGTGCTGGCCGGGCTGGCCACGGCCTGTTCACGGACTCCGGGCGTGATCGACCCGAGCGGCCTGCGCGACGTGACGTTGCGCGCCCTCGGCGAGGCGCGGGAGGACGATCACTTCCCCATGCGGCCCCCGCGAGTGCTGTGGGACATTCGCCAGGCGCTCGGCCCGCTCGACATCCTCGTCTCCGACGTGGGCCTCCACAAGCTGTGGATTGGGCGCATGTTCCCCGCCCACGAGCCGGGCACGGTGATGATCGCCAACGGCCTGGCCGGGATGGGGTTCGCGCTGCCGACGGCGATCGCGGCGAAGCTCGTGTACCCCGACCGCCACGTGGTCACCGTCAACGGAGACGGTGGCTTCCTGATGAACTTCCAGGAGCTCGAGACGGCGGTGCGCCTGCGCACCCCCGTGGTCAACGTGCTCTGGGAGAACGGCCAGTTCGGCTCGATCGCGTGGAAGCAGGACAAGAGGTTCGGCCGCCACTTCGGCGTCGACTTCGGCAACCCCGACTTCGTCAAGCTGGCCGGCGCGTTCGGCGTGCCGGCCTGGCGCTGCAACTCACCGGATGATTTCTCCGCGCGCCTGCGCGAGGCCCTCGCCCTCGACCTGCCGTCGGTGATCGTTGTGCCGATCGACTACTCGATCGACGTGGCCAAGGGCGTTATCGGGCTGGGCGCGGAGACGGTGGCGACGTAGGTCGGTGGGCGCCGCGCGCCGGCTGGCGCGGTCCGTGCGCACCGCTGGGCTGATGTGGTCCGTGCGCACCGCTGGGCCGGCGTGGTCCCTGCGTACCGCTGGGCTGGCGTGGTCGCTGCGAGGCGAACGAAAACGTTCCTCTGAACGCGCCCTGACGATCGAGAGGAACGAACTCCCCGTCCAGGCGGGCAAACGTTCCGCTCGATCCGAATCGCGCGTCAAGAGGAACGTTTCGACAGCCGCGCCGAGGCGACGGGCGCGCCACCCGGCGCCGGCCCACCGGCCGCGCCGACGCGCGCCACCCGGCCGGAGTCGCGCCCGTCGCCCCCGTTACAGGTTCCCCTGCGCCATCTTGCGCAGGTCCATCGCCTTGTCGTACATCTCCTCGTCGACGCCCTTCTCGTAGGCCACCTCGCGGAGCATGCGTCCCGAGCCGGCCGCCTCCTTGACGATCTCGGCGGCCTTGTCGTACCCGATGTACGGGTTCAGCGCCGTGGCCGCGGCGAGGGTCGACTCCGCTGAGCGGTGGCAGCCCTCCTCGTTCGCCTTGATCCCGTCGACGCACTTCTCGGCCAGGATCTTCGTGCTGTTCGCCAGCAGGCGGATCGACTCGAGCAGGTTGACGGCGATGAGGGGCACGCGGACGTTGAGCTCGAAGTTGCCCTGGGAGCCGCCGATGGTGATCGCGGTGTCGTTGCCGATCACCTGCGCGCTGACCTGCAGGACGACCTCGGGGATGACGGGGTTGACCTTGCCCGGCATGATCGATGAGCCCTTTTGCAGCTCGGGCAGGAAGATCTCCCCGATGCCCGCCCGCGGACCCGAGCCGAGCAGCGCGAGGTCATTGGCGATCTTGGTCAGCGAGACCGCGATTACCTTGAGCGCGCCCGAGAGCTCGACCAGCGCGTCGCGGTTGCCCTGGGCCTCGAACGGGTCCTCGGGGGCGCGGATCTCGAGACCCGTCGCCTCGGTGAGGCGCGCGCGGACCCGGATCGCGAATTCCTTGTGGGTGTTCAGGCCGGTGCCGGTGGCGGTGCCGCCGAGGGGGATCTGCGCGACCTGGGGTAGCGCGTTCTGCACCCGTCGGATACCGAGGCGCACCTGGGCGGCGTAGCCGGCGAACTCCTGGCCGAGCGTGACCGGCACCGCGTCCATCAGGTGCGTGCGACCGGACTTGACGATGTCCTTGAACTCCTGTGCCTTGATGGCGAATGACGACTCGAGCTGCTCAAGCGCCGGGATCAGATCGTTGGTTGCAGTGTCAAGCGCGGCGAGGTGGACGGCCGAGGGGAACACGTCGTTGGACGACTGGCCCATGTTGACGTGGTCGTTGGGATGGGCGGCATCGCCAGCCAGCGTCGCGATGACTTCGTTGGCGTTCATGTTCGACGACGTCCCCGAGCCGGTCTGGAACACGTCGATGGGGAACTGGTCGTCGAACTCCCCCGCGGCGACGCGATCGGCCGCCTGGGCGATCCGCTCACCGATGTCGGGGTCGAGCAGGCCGAGCTCGACGTTGACTCGGGATGCCGCACCCTTGATTCGTCCCAGCCAGCGCAGAACCGGCACCGGAACCGTCTCGCCCGATACGGGGAAGTTCGCCACGGCCTTGGTTGTCTCTCCACCCCAGAGCTGCTCGCTTTCCTGGACGCTCATGTCGGTTCCTTTCGGCGTTTCGTGATCTCTCAAGAACGCTACTCCTCGGCCTGCGAGCTCGCCCTCGAGCTGGGTTCGCCGGCTCAGCCACAGAAGGCGATCAGCTCGCGAGCCACGCCGACCGGATCGTCGTAAGCCATCAGGAAGCCGGTCTGCGGCAGCGTTCGCAGCTGCGCGTCGGGGAGCAGGTCGAGCGCCTCCTGCGCACCCTGAAGCGGGTTGGCCGGATCCTCCTCGGCCCACAGCAGCAGCACGGGGACGTTGAGGTCCGGATATGCGTCGAGCAGGTCGCGCTGCGCCCCGGAGGGCCAGCGCCGGGCGAACTTCGCCCATGAGCGAGCGCGGTTGCCGTTGCCACCGACATCGGCGAAGGCGTGGCGGAGGAGGTCCCGTGCCTCGGGGTTGTGCTGGGCGCTGAGTCGTTCGCCGACAGACGGGCGGAACACGAGCGTGGCCCCGTGAGCCAGCACTCGGTCGAGCCCGGGGAGCGCCCCGAGCCGACACACCCCTCGCCACACGGCACGCTTGCCGGCGAACTGCTCGCCGCGGTGCAGGCGATTTGGCATGAGCACCAGGCGTCTGGGGCGCACCCGTCCGCTGGTCGTCGCGCGCAAAGCGAGCTCCGCACCGATGTCATGGCCCGCCAGGCTCACGCGCGGGCCTCCCTCCTCCCGGCAGAAGCCCGCGATCACCTCGGCCAGCCAGTCGAGCGTGTAGGGGTGACGGGGGCGGTCCTCGGAGTCCCCATGCAGCGGCAGGTCCGGCAGCAGCACGCGGAAGCGAGCGGACAGGGGATCGACCACCGGCTCCCACTCACGATGCGTCAGGCCGAGCGAGTGCAGGAGTACGATGGTCGGGCCGGTTCCGGTCTCACGGTAGGCGACGCGAGCACCGTCATGATGGTGGTACAGCCTGAGGCGCATCTACCAGCATCCTCGCATCCCACCGTTAGACCGTGAGATTGAGCAGAAAGGTTGTGCAAAACCGGGTAGAGATTCTCCAACCCTGCTCAAAGAGCGCTGAAATGGCGGCATGGAGCAAATGCAACCGAGTCCTCTCGGCCTTTCCACCTCACAAGCGGCCCGCGCGCTCGGCGTTTCGCTGGGCACGATCCGTCGTTGGTCGGACATGGGCTATCTCAAGTCCTACCGCACCCCCGGCGGGCAGCGTCGCTTCAGCCGCGACCAGATCGATCAGTTCATCGGGTCGCTGCAGCAAGGCACCGGGTCGCCTGCCGCTCGCGAGCGGACTGCCGGCTAACGGATCGAGCCGAGGCACAGAGACCCACCCGGGGGGCGCGCAGCGTCATGGCCGCGCGTCGTCTGCCACCTGCGGGCGACACCGCGGGCGACGTCGGCGCCTGCAGCGGCAGGCCCCACCGACAGGGCCCGCACCTGACCTACCGTCCAGCGCCGGCCTCCCCGATCCTCCGCTCCATATTGAGCTCGGAATCGAAGTCCGCCTTGTCGGCGTGCCGGTAAGCCACGCCCTCACCGCTCAGCAGACTCGCCAGCGTCTCCACGTAGCCGGCGTCAAGTTGGCTGCCCGCCACTCGCCGTAGCTCGCGCAGGGCCTCGAAGGAGCTCATCCGTGTGCGGTACGTGTCGCTCGCGGTGAGCGTGTCGTAGACCTCGGCCACTGCGATGATCTTGGCGATCTCGGGAATCTCATCGGCCTTGCGTCTGTTCGGGTACCCGCGACCGTCGATCCGCTCGTGATGGCTGAGCACGATCTCCGCGACCGGGCCGTACATGCCGAGGTCGCGGAGCATCTCGGCGCCGAGCTCGGGATGGCGCTGGATCGCGACCCAGTCCTCCTCGGTGAGCGTCCGTCCCCGCTCGGCGACACGATCGGAGAGCGCGAAGTGGCCGATGTCGTGCAGCAGGCCCGCGGTGTGGGCCAGCTCGCACTCTTGCTCGCTCATGCCCGAGGCCCGAGCCATGTCCTGCGCGAACCGGGCCACGGCGGCGGCGTGCCGAGCCGCCCGACCGTCGCGGATGTCCAACGCGCGCATCAGTCCGGCCAGCACGCCCCAGGACAGAGAGACGTACTGTTCGGCGCGGTGGCGGGACTGATTGAGCAGATGGGCGATGTAGGAGAACGCAAATAGCGCCGTGAGCGCGAAGCTGATGCCGCCGGTCCCGACGCGCATGTAGATGCTCGCCCCCGCGACGGCGAGCGCGACGTTGATCGCCTGTCCAGGGGTGTACTCCCAGAACATCTTGAGATTCATTGAGCGATCGTCGCGATAGATCCGCTGGTAGACCGCGACGATCGCGAAGCTGAGCGTGAGGAGCAGCACACCGGCCGCGGCCAGCACGAGATAGAAGGTCAGTGTGTTGCTGGGCGGACTGGCGGCCGCCAGGATGAGATTCCCGGCGAGGAGCGCCGGAGCCAGCGATCCGAGCAGGTTGAAGGCGACCGGATATGGCGCCGTGCGAAGTCGACGCGCTGCGACGAGCTCGGAGAGGGCGGCGCACGCGCATGCGGAAGTCGGACCGAGGAACGCCGCGGCCAATAGGATGACCACGAACGCTGGCGAGATCGACGCGCGCCCGAATGTGGGGACGACTGCGAGCCCCGCGATCACAGCGGCCGCGGCGAGTACGACGGTGAGGGAGTTCAGCCCAGCGTGGTCAGTGGGCGCTTGTGCAACAGCAAGCGCCACGCATGCCACCAGCCCGAGGACCAGCACGACCGTAGCGGCGCGATGCAAACGCGCAGGACGAACTGCGGCGTCAGCTGGCGGGCTGACCATGCTTGGGAAGGTACCGCTAAATCAGGACTTATCCAGCTAATTGGCCGGAAATCAACCACCACGCCACATCATTGACAGTCCTCCTTCCTTTCAGAGCGAATGGGGCGCTTGGCCTCTCGGCCGGCTCTCGAGCTTCAAACTGCACAGATTTTGCACAAGTTTCGTACGAAAAGTTGCTCAATTCTAGGAGCGTGTAAAGCAAATAGCAACGGCTCCCCCGACCTTTCCAGTGCATGCGCTATTTGAAGACGAGCGAAGCGGCTGCCCTTTTGAACGTCAGCCCGAACACGCTGAGGGCCTGGGAGCGCCGTTTCGGCTTCCCGAAACCGCAGCGCTCGCCTGGCAAGCACCGGCTGTTCACACACGGCGAGGTGGCCGCTCTGCGCGACGCCCTGCAGGAGGGTCTGTCGATCTCCTCGGCGGTCTCCCGCGCGCGTGAAGGATTGGCTGCGGACAGCAATTCGCTCGTCGGAGCGCTCGTCTCCTACGAGCGCGAGCGCGCCGATGCGGCGATCGAAGCCGCCCTCGCCCTGCGCAGCGTCGAGCGGTCGGTCGAAGAGGTGCTGCTCCCGACACTCGACGAAATCGCGCGTCGCTACGGCTCGGAGTCGGCCGCGTGGGCGTTCGGCGCTCACTGGGGAGCCGATTGGCTGAGGCGGGCACAGCGACTTGCGCCGCCGCCGGTGCGTCCCGTGTCGATCGTGATCGGCGATGCGTCGCGTGACGAGCTCGACCCGGACGCGCCGTACATCCGCGCACTCGAGCTGTTCTGCGTGCGAGCGGGAATCAAGGTTCTGAGCTTGTCTGCCCGAGGGGTGACCGGCATCGGTGACGCGGTCACGATTCACCGGCCGAACCTCGTCGTGCTTGCCGGGGGGCACCTGGCGGACGACACCGTCGCGCGGTGGGCCTATGCGATCAGGCTGGCCGCAGGGGCCATGCCGGTCGCGGTGTACCGGCGCGGCGATCAGCGCGTGAGAATGAGAACGACCGGCACGAGCGTGCTGCCGCCGGGCGCGGGGGACGCCCAGCGGCGGTTGCTCGAGCTGATCGAAACCGACTACAGCGGTCGAGTTCCGGTTAACCCCGCCCGCCCTCGTCTGGGCGAGCCCGGCGGCGGCGCGCGGAGCGCGAGCCTGTAGAAAGAAGCGACCCAGTCCCATCAATCAGGCCGAAAGGGATTTCCGGATGGCGGAGCGACAAGCGAGAAGAGGACGGCTCACGCTGGCCGTCGTACCTAGCGATCGACCAGTCGGTCAAGAGCTGGTCGGCTTTTGTAGCCATTGTGGGGCACACCCGGAGCAAAATCACCCGGATTCGAGAGTCTGCCCCGACTGCGGACTGGGACTCGTCCTGCAATCGAGCAGCGACGCAGCGCCCGGTCCAGGCGACGCGTTCCTGGTCCTGGACAGCTCGCTGTCGGTATGCGCGGTCTCCGCGGCAGCCGAGAGTCTGCTGGCCACGCGTGAAACCGACGCAGTCAACCGCCACATCACCGAGCTGGTAGTTCCGGCCGACGCGGAGGCTCAGGGCGCGGCGAACCTGGCAGTCGCAGTGACGTGGGCAGCACGGGGCGACGAGAGCACGCGGCGGGTGTTCATCCGGCCGGCCAATACGTTCGGCGTCCGCATGTCAGCGCGGATCTCGAGCTGCGGGCCGCCGAAGGCCGCCGTCGTACTGTTCGACTAGGGCACCCAGCGGGGCGCAACTTCAGGGGGAGCGGCGTGCGGCTACCGGCTCCAGCGCGCGCGCGGCACCGGGGGCGGCCGGCGCTGTGGCCTGAGCGTTGCGGGTCGAGTCGAGCTTGGCCAGCAGCATGTCGCGGGCGGCCGTCGGCTGCTCTCCGAGCCGACACACCGTGCTCGCCCCGGTATCCGGAACCGCGCCCCGATAATCGAACACGGTGACCTCCTGGACGACTCCGCGGACCGCATAGACGAGGCGACCGATCGAGTCCAGTGAGACTCGGCGTCCGGTCAGCACGACCGCTCCCGGTCCCAGCGCCCGAACCGCCCGCCCGAGCCGCGTGGGCTCGATCGACGCGGTGAGCGATAGCGTCCGCAGTCCAGCCCGGCGCAACATCAGCTCAAGCGCCTGGGCATGCAGCGCATCGAGATCGCAGGGGATCGAGGCGTCGAAGATGAGCACGCCCTCGGGCCGGGTGGCCGGGGGCGAGAGCCGCTTGAGGGCTGAGAGCCAGGCGGTGGCGTGGCGCCAGCCGAACTCGTACTCCGCGCTCCCGTGTGCGACCTCGGAGTGGTGGCTGATCGCCTCGAGCAGGACCTCTTCGATCGTCCGCTCGAGCGAGCGGACGGTGAGGCTCTCCTCGAGGAGCCGGTTGGACTTGTCCTCATCGAAGGCGCCGAAGGCGGTGGCGAGGCGGCTCGATGAGGACGGGCCCTCGCCCCGCTCGCGAGCCAGCGAGATCGCCGAGGAGACGTTGTGGGTCTCGGCCAGCGTCATGCGCAGGGACTCGATCTCGGCCAGCGCATACTGGCGATGGCCGCCGGGCGAGCGATGGGGAGAGGGGAAGCCATAGCGCCGTTCCCAGCTCCGCAGGGTATTCGGGCTGACGCCGAGCATGACGGCAGCGGCGTTGGTTCTGATGCCACTCATTACGGTGATTTATCGAGGTTTAGCCAAAGCTTCGCAACCCTCGCAAGCGGGCGTGCACTACGAACGTTCGCCTGCATAGTGCAGGAAAGCATGAACGAAGCGCGACGTGGGGACCGATCGAGCGGCCGGCACAGACCGGCGAGCGGCCGGCACAGATCGGCGAGCGGCCGGCACAGACCGGCGAGCGGCCGGCACAGACCGGCGAGCGGCCCGGTCCGGGTGGCCGCTGCTCCTACAATCCGCCGCCCATGGCATTCCCCCACCGGCCTGTCGACCCGCGCGCCTCATTCCCCGAGCTCGAGGAGGAAGTCCTCGCGCGCTGGCGCGAGCGAGGCGTTTTCGCCGAGTCTGTTCGGCGCCGCGAGGGCGCGCCCCAGTGGGGCTTCTACGAGGGACCACCGACGGCGAACGGCGCGCCCGGCACCCACCACGTGCTGGCGCGCGTATTCAAGGACATCTTCCCCCGCTACAAGACGATGCGCGGCTTCTACGTCGAGCGCAAGGGGGGCTGGGACTGCCACGGATTGCCCGTGGAGCTGGCGGTCGAGGCGGAGCTCGGGTTCGCCTCCAAGGACGACATCGAGCGCTATGGGATCGCCGAGTTCAACGAGCGCTGCCGCCAGAAGGTGCTCAGCCACGTCGAAGACTGGAACCAGCTCACCGAGCGGATCGGCTTCTGGATCGACCTTGAGGATGCCTACCGGACGCTCGATCCGGAGTACGTGGAGTCGGTGTGGTGGGCGCTCAAGACGATCCACGAGAAGGGGCTGCTGTTCGAGAAGCTGAAGGTGGTGCCCTACTGCACGCGGGACGGGACCACCCTCTCGAGCCACGAGCTGGGGCAGCCCGACGTCTACCGCGACGTGCACGACCCCTCGGTGTACGTCCGATTCCCGGTGCTCGAGGATCACGGCCCGGCGCGTCGCGGCGACGCCCTGCTGGTGTGGACGACGACGCCGTGGACGCTCGTCTCCAACGCGGCGGTCGCGGTCGATCCCGAGCTCACCTATGTCCGGGCCAGCACCGGCGAGGAGGTTCTGATCCTGGCGGAGGCGCTCGTCGAGCGGGTCCTGGGCGAGGACGCCGAGATCATTGAGCGGTTCACCGGTTGCGAGCTCGAGGGCCTGCGCTACGAGCCGCCGTTCTCGTTTATCGCCGGAGAGGCCTACGGTCCCCGCGGTCACACGGTGCTGGCCGGCGACTTCGTCACTGCCAGCGACGGAACCGGCCTCGTGCACACGGCGATCGCGTTCGGTGAGGACGACTTCCGGCTCGGTGAGCAGTACGGACTGAACGTGGTCAACCCGGTCCGGCTCGACGGCACCTACGACGAGCGCATCGGGCCGTATGCCGGGCGCTGGGTCAAGGACGCGGATCCCGACCTCGTCGAGGATCTGCGAGTCCGCGGGCGGCTGCTGCGATCGGAGACCTACGAGCACGCGTACCCCCACTGCTGGCGCTGCGGCACACCGCTGCTCTACTACGCCAAGCCGTCTTGGTACATCGCCACCAGCCAGGTCAAGGACCGCCTGCTGGCCGCCAACGAGTCGGTCAACTGGCATCCCGAGCACGTCAAGCATGGACGGTTCGGCAACTGGCTGGAGAACAACGTCGACTGGGCGCTGTCGCGCGAGCGCTACTGGGGGACGCCGCTCCCGGTGTGGCGCTGCGCCAACGAGCACGTGACAGTGGTCGGATCTCTGGGCGAGCTCGAAGGCCTCTCGGGCGCGCGCCTCGACGATCCGCACCGGCCGTTTGTCGACGAGGTCGAATTCGACTGCGCCGAGTGCGGCGAGCGGATGCAACGCGTCCCCGAGGTGATCGATGTCTGGTTTGACTCGGGCTCGATGCCCTTCGCCCAATTCCACGCCCCGCACGAGAACCTCGAGCACTTCGAGCAGCGCTTCCCCGCCGATTTCATCTGCGAGGCGCTCGACCAGACCCGAGGCTGGTTCTACTCGCTGATCGCTATCTCGACCCTGCTTTTCGACCAGTCGTCCTACCGCAACGTGCTCTGCCTGGGGCTGATCCTCGACGAGCAGGGACGCAAGATGTCCAAGTCGCTCGGCAACGTCGTGGCCCCGTGGGAGGTCATCAACCGCTACGGCGCCGACGCGCTGCGCTGGTACTTCTTTACCTCCAAGCACCCCTGGGACGGCTACCGCTTCTCGCTGGAGACGATCGGCGAGGCGGTGCGCCAGTTCCTGCTGCAGCTGTGGAACACCTACGGCTTCTACGTCCTGTACGCGAACGCCAACCACGTGCCGCCGTCGGCCCCGTCCGGCAAGGTGACAGAGCTCGACCGCTGGACGCTCTCGCGCCTGCAGGCGACGACCGAAGTGGTGCGCAACCACCTCGACGACTTCGACGCGACCGGCGCCGGCCGGGCGATCGCCGAGTACGTCGACGAGCTCTCCAACTGGTACGTCCGCCGCTCGCGCCGGCGCTTCTGGGATGGCGATCCCGCCGCCTTCGCCACCCTACGCGAGTGCCTCGTCACCACCGCCCAGCTGCTCGCGCCGTTCACCCCGTTCATCGCCGATGAGATCTACGACAACCTCGACGGCGCCGAGCACAGCGTGCACCTGTGCGACTTCCCCGAACCGGGCCCGCACGACCGCGAGCTCGAGGACGCGATGGCCGTCGCCCGCGAGACCGTCCGCCTCGGCCTCGCGGCCCGCGGCCAGGCCAAGCTCAAGGTGCGGCAGCCGCTGCGCGCCGCCGTGGTCGTGGCCACCGGCGCCGACCGCACCGCGATCGAGCGCATGGCCGAGATCGTGCGCGAGGAACTCAACGTCAAGGAACTTCGGTTCGTCTCCGATGCCGACGAGCTCGGGGAGGTGGAGGTCAAGCCGAACTATCGCGCGCTCGGGCCGCGCTTCGGCAAGCGGATGCCGCTCGTGGCGGCCGCGGTGGCGGCCCTCGATCCCAGCCACGTCGTCGAAGCGCTGCGCGGCGGACGGACGATCGTGATCAGCATCGATGGTCAGGACCACGAGCTGTCCAGCGAGGATCTCCTGATCTCGATGAAGCCGCTGGCCGGCTACGAGGTCGAGCGCGAGGGATCACACGCCGTTGCTCTCGAGCTCGAGATCGATGACGAGCTGCGGGCCGAGGGATGGGCGCGGGACGTGGTGCGCGCCGTGCAGATGGCGCGCCAGGAGGCCGGCCTGCAGGTGAGCGATCGGATCGTGCTGACCCTCGATGGCGACTCTGCGCTGTCAGAGGCGGTGCGGACGCACGAGCCCTACATCGCCGCGGAGACGCTCGCGCTCGAGGTCGGCTATGAGTCCCTTATCGGCGTTGAGCCCGTCGCGATCGACGGGCTCACGCTGCGCATCGGGGTGGCGCTTGCCGGACGGTAGGCGAGCGGGCTACGCGAGCGCCGGCTCGAGCTCAGCCTCGAGGCGCTTCTTCGGGTAGGCGCCGATGACCGTCTTGGCCGGCTGGCCGTGGCGGAACAGGATCAGTGTCGGAATCGACATGACGTTGAAGGCCATCGCGGTCTGCTGGTTCTCGTCGATGTTGAGCTTGACCACCTTCAGCGCGTCGGCGCGCTCGTTGGCGATCTCCTCGACCACCGGCGCGACCATGCGGCACGGCCCACACCACGGGGCCCAGAAGTCGACGAGGACCGGGACGTCGGACTCGATGACCTCGGCCTGGAAGTTGTTATCGGTGACCTCTGAGACGGTGCCTGCCATTCTGGCTCCTTGGGGCGTTCGGATTACTTCAGAAAGTATAGCGCGGGGGTCCGCCCGGGGATGACTGCCCGCTGGGCACCCGCCTGACGGCGGCTCCCCGACGAGCGGACGACTTCGGCGAGAGGCCCACTAGCCTACGAAATGATGCCGGATCCGACCAACAGCGAGATTGCCGCCGCGCTGGACGAACTCGGTGACCTCTACGAGCTCGACGGCGCCATCGTGCACCGGATCGTCGCCTATCGAAACGCCGCCAAGGCGGTACGCGAGGCGCCGGTGTCGGTGACCGCCCTGGCCCGTCAGGGCCGGGCGACGGAGCTGCCGGGCATCGGCGCGACGATCCAGGAGAAGGTGCTGGCGCTGGCCGACGACGGCGTGATCCCGGCCGCCGCGCGGCTGCGGGCCAAGTTCCCCGCCGGGCTGATCGAGATGACTCGGCTCCCCGGCCTCGGCCCCAAGCGGGCACGGCGGCTGTTTGAAGAGCTGGGCATCGACTCTCTGGCGAACCTGCGGGCAGCCGCCGAGCAGCACCGCATCCGCACGCTCAAGGGCTTTGGCCCGAAGGCCGAGGAGAGCCTGCTGGCCGCGGTCAGCGCCGCCGGCGCCGGCGCGCCGCGGACCCGGATCGTGCTCGACCGGGCGCTCGCCGTCGGCGAGGCGTTGATCGGGGCGCTGCGTGACCATCCGGCCGCCGAGCGCGTCGAGCTCGCCGGCTCGGCCCGCCGGATGACCGACAGCGTCAAGGACGTCGACGTGATCGCCACGGCCAGTGACCCCGGCGCGCTGGCCCGCGCAGCCGCGGCGCTCGAGCTCGTCGAGTCCTCAGGGACGCCCAGCGATGCGGGCGTGAAGCTGCGCACTCACACCGGCGTGCAGGTCGATCTGAAGATCGTGGCCCCCGATCAGTTCGGCAACCTGCTGCAGCACTTCACCGGCTCCAAGGAGCACAACATGGCGCTGCGGGACGCGGCAGTCCGCAACGGCCTGCACGTCTCCGAGTACGGCGTGCTCAACGACGCCACCGGTGTCACACACCGGTGCGCCACCGAAGCGGAGGTGTACGGGCTCCTGGGCATGGACTACATCGAGCCAGAGCTGCGCGAGAACCGCGGCGAGCTCGAGGCGGCGGCGAAGGGCACGCTGCCGCGGCTGATCCGGCAGGACGCGCTCCGCGGCGACCTGCACTGCCACACCACCGCCTCCGACGGGACCGCGTCGATCGCGGCGATGGCGCAGGCCGCCCGCGAGTTCGGCTATGAGTACCTGGCCATCACCGACCACTCGGCCAGCTTTGGTTTCGGCGATGACCTGTCCCCCGCCCGCCTGCGCGAGCACGTCGAGCGGATCCGCAGCACCGAGGTTGACGGCATCCAGCTGCTGGCCGGCTCGGAGGTGAACATCCTGCCCGATGGCTTCCTCGACTACGACGACGAGGTGCTGGCCGAGCTCGACTGGGTCATCGCCAGCGTCCACTCGTCCTTCCGCATGGCCTCGGACGCGATGACTGGGCGGATCATCGCCGCGATCGACAATCCCTACGTGGACGCGATCGGCCATCTCTCGGGGCGAAAGATCGAGCGCCGCGCTCCGTATTCCTTCGATCCCGAGGCGGTGATCGCTGCCGCCGCCCGCTCCGGCACCATGCTGGAGATCAACGCCAGCCCCGACCGCCGAGACATGAACGATGTGAACGCCCGCGCCGCTGCCGCAGCCGGTGTTCCCATCGTGATCAACTGCGACGCCCATCGCGTCGGCGGCTTCGCCGTCGCCCGCTACGGCGTAGCCACCGCCCGCCGCGCCTGGCTCACCTCCGAGTCCGTGGCTAACACGCGCGGCTGGAACGACTTCGCCCAGTTGCGCAAGCGGAGCCGGACGGCGGCATGACGCGCCTCCGTCCGCTGCTCGCGCTGGCGATTGCCGGCGCGGCGATCGCTCTGGCCGGATGCGGCAGCAGTGGCGCCACGCGCACCGCCTCGGTCCCGGTGCTCGCCTCGAGCACGCCGGCCTCGGCGCCGGCCGCGACCACCAGCTCCGTTCCCGCCTCCGCCGCTACGACCAGCTCGAGCCCGACGTCCACGACCAGCTCGACGACCTCGCCCAGCACCTCGACCGCAACATCGACCACCGACAGCAGCATCCATCTCGCGGGGGGCTTCACGCTCTCGAGCCCGGCATTCGCCTCCGGGGGCTCGATCCCGTCCACGTACACGTGCGACGGGACCGACAGCTCGCTGCCGCTCAGCTGGAGTGGCGTCCCGGCGGGCACCAAGGAGCTGGTGCTGGTGATGCGCGACCCCGATGCCCCGGAAGGCGGGGTCGTCCACTGGGCGGTGGCCGGGATCGACCCGAGCACGAACGGATTTGCGGCCGGCGGCGTGTCCGGCATGGTGCTCCCCGGCCGCAACAGCTTCGGCACCCTCGGCTACCGGGGTCCATGCCCGCCCCAGGGTGGGACGCCCCACCACTACGTGCTCACCCTGAGCGCGCTCGGCTCCCCGTCGGGACTGTCCTCGGGGTTCTCCCCGGATCAGCTCCAGACCTCAGCCCTGGGGATCGCCACGCTTGTCGGCACCTACGGCCGGTGATGACCGCGCGTCGCCGCCGCTTCCCCGCTGGATGACCACGAACCACGCCAGGCCGCCGAGGCAGAGGATTCCGGCGACCCAGAAGTTCAGGCGCATCCCCAGGATGTGGTTGGAGTAGTCGATGCGCAGGCTCTCCTCGAAGAGGCGAAACGCCGAGTAGCCGGCCACGTAGAGGGCGAAGAGGCCCGGAGCCCGTACGCTGCGGCGGCGGCTGAGCCACACCAGCAGCCCGGCCAGCGACAGGTTCCAGATGATCTCGTAGAGGAACGTCGGCTGAAAGGTGGCGTAGAGCTCGTAGCCGGGCGGCCGGTGGGCTGGGTCGATCTCCAGCCCCCAGGGCAGCGTGGTGGGGCCGCCGAACAGCTCCTGGTTGAAGTAGTTGCCCACCCGGCCGATTGCCTGCGCCACGAGTAGCCCCGGAGCCGCCGCGTCCATGAACCGCAGCACGTGGGCGTGGTCGAGGCGGCGATGGAGGACCCAGAGGCCGACCGCGGCCCCCGCGGCGATCCCGCCCCAGATCCCGAGCCCACCCTTCCAGATGGCGAACGGACCCCACCAATGCGGCGGGATCTGACTCGGCGTGGTGATGAGAAAGTAGATCCGCCCGCCGATGAGCCCGGCCGGGAACGCCCACAGGGCGACCTCGCCGACCAGCTCGGGGTCGCCACCGTCACGCTTCCACTGGACCCGCGTGACGAGGATCGCCGCGAGGACGGCGAACACGTACGCGATGCCGTAGGCGTGCAGGAAGAACGGCCCGAGCCGCAGGCCGTTGGAGGAGGGACTCGGTATGTAGCCCGGAGCAAGCACGGATCCGACCCCAATCATCCTCTGAGCAGGGCGGGGAGCACATCCTCGCCCATCACCCGGTCCACGTGCTCACGGCGAAACGGCGCGATCAGCTCCAGCGCCCGGGTCTCGTAGCCCACCGCCGGATCATCGATGGCGACCCGGATCGCCGCCGCGAGATCGTCGCTGACCAACCGGGGATCGAGCGTTCGGGCCAGGCCGAGTGCCGGGTACGGACCGGCCGAAGGAGTGGTGACGAGCCGGCAGCCATCCGCCAGCGCCTCCAGGGGTGCGATCCCGTAGTCCTCTCGCCGCGGCGCGGCGATGAAGATCCGCGCACGGCGGAGCATCTCCCGGTACTCGGCCACGCCGAGCCGGCCGGCGAACCGCACCCCCTCGATGCGCTCCGGGCGGTCGGTGCCGGCCACGACCAGCGTCTCGCCCGAGCGGCGGGCCCGGGCCCATTGCCCGAGGATGTAGTCGAGGCGTCGCTTCTGCGGATCACCGGCGTAGGCCAGTGCGAGGATGTCCTTCGCCACCGGCGGTCCCGAGGGCTCGACCGGCACCGGGACGACGACGACCGGCGGCCGCGCTCCGCGCAGCGGCTCGAGCGAGCGCTCGCTCATGGCGAGCACCAGCGGGCATTCCCGCAGCCGCCGTCGCTCCGTCGGCCGCTGCCAGACGCCGTGACGCCCAGGGCGGTTCTCGGCCGCGATCGCGTCGAGCCAGATGGCCCCCGGATGGGGCCACAGCAGCGCGGCGGTGATCGAGCAGTAGACGATGGCCCGGGGCTCGTGGACCTCCAGCGCCCGCCGGGCGGCCTGCCGTGCGGCCCGCGCCTGCACGAGGTCGGTGAGGGCAAAGGTCCTCACCTGACGGACCGGGCCGGCGTGGACATCCACGACGCTCGCGCCGACCCGGCGCAGCGAGGCGATCAGCTCGCCGGTGGAGATGCGCCAGCCCCCGGTGCTCTCGACCGAGACGACGAGAACGTCGACTGTGCTCACAGGCTCAGGCCCGAGGCTGAGCGCCGCGTGAGCGGGAGGAGCCGTTGAGCTCGAACAGATTCGAGCGGAAGCCGGGAGTGCGCACGAGCTTGATCGGTCGTAGCGGTGAGGTCTTCTCGATGTAGAAGCGCGCCCCGTCCCGTTCCTCGATGGCGGTCACGGCGGAGGCCTGCCGGCGCCAGGCGAGCGACCAGATGATCGCGAACCCTGTGGCCACGGCTGGGACCTGGGGCATGACGAAGGCCAGCGCGCCGGCCCCGATCGTCGAGAGCAGCAGCGGCCACAGGCGGTTGAGCACCACACGGCCCGGATTCATCTCCGGCAGCGTTGGCTGCATCCGCGCGCTGGCCAGCAGCGAGGCGATCGGCGGGGAGGTCGCGGCGCGCCGTCCGAGCCACACGCCGATGACGGCGGCGACCAGCCACCATCCGGCAGCCAGCGGAACGACCAGGTCGTCCCCGACACCGTTAGCCCCCGCCAGAGTCACCGCGCCGAGGGCGCTCGCGGCCGCTGCGCTGATCAGTACGGTCGTCCGCAGGAAGTCCGAGAACCGCATCTACCCGGCGACCAGCATCCTGAGGAGTTCCTGCACACCCGCCGTCCCGTCGACGACGACATCGGCCTCAGCGGCGATCTCCGACGGCCCGTCCTCGGAGCTCACCCCGACCCGCAGCGCCCGCTTCAGCTTCCCCTCCTCGACCAGCTGGCCGAGCATCCGGAACGCGTCGATGTCGGTCATGTCGTCACCGACGTAGAGAGCGGCGTCGACATCCACCTCGGCGAGCAGGGAGGCGATACCGGCGCCCTTGTCGATCCGGACCGGGGGACGAACCTCGAGAACCTTGCGCCCCCAGTGGGTGCGCAAGCCCGCGGCCTCGGCGCGAGCGGCGATGGCATCAATCGCCGAGCGCGCGGCCTCTTCGTCTGGCGCGCCGCGCCAGTGAAAGGCGATGATCGCGCCCTTGTCCTCGAGGCGCACGCGGCGACGGCGAAGGTCGGAGGTGTCAGCCTCACGGCCGAACTCGTGAATGCGCCGCACCCAGTCCTCGAGCGAGGGGTCGAGCACCGATTCGGTCCATCCGGCGCGCAGGAGCTCGGCCCCGTGGGAGCCGAGATAGGAGATGGCGCCGATTGACACCATCGCGCGGGCCTCGGAGGCGCGGCGACCGCTCACGCAGGCGACGACGCCGTAGCGCCGCGTCAGCTCGATCAGCAAGTGGCGCGTCGTCTCAGGCACGCCGGCATCGGCGGCGTGCTGGACGATCGGCGACAGGGTGCCGTCGATGTCAAGCAGGATGGCCGTGCGAGCCGGGTTCGCGCGCAGCGGTGCGAGCGACTCGGAGAGGAGCGCGGAAGTCACACACAGGAGTCTAAGAGGCTGCCTCAAACGGAAGGTGAAGTCGCCCGCCGGACATCAGGACAGGCCATGGGGAGGCCCTGAAACGGCGCTTGCGGCGGCACCGGCTCCAGCCCAATACGATTGCTGGCCATGGGCGCACGAGAGGGATACGCAGTCTCCAGCCTCGATCAGATGGGAGACGGTCCGGGCTTTCGCAAGATTCGCCGCGAGCTTGACGTGACAGCGTTCGGCATCAACGCGATCGTGCTCCCGGTGGGGTACTCCACCAGAGTCCACTACCACGATGAGCAGGAGGAGACCTACTTTGTCCATCAGGGGGAGATCGAGTTCCGCTTTGGCGACGGCAGCACCCACCGCCTCGGCCCCGGCGGGCTCGTGCGAGTCGACCCCGGCACGCACCGCGGCATGCGCAACATCGGCGAGGGTGAGGCGATCGTGGTGATCGCCGGCGGCAAGGACGGATACGTCGGACGCGACGGGCAGGCGATCGGCGACGGTCCGGCCGGCGGACCGCCCGGCGCCCGATAGTGACACGACCCTAGAGCGCGGAGCGGTGCCCGCGCCGACAACGCCTGTCCTGCTGCTTCACGGTCAGCCCGGGGGGGCGCGCGACTGGGAGCGGGTCATGGCCGCCGTTGAGGACCCCAGCGAGGTCATCGCCATCGATCGTCCGGGCTGGAACGGTCGCAGCACCGTCACCGACCTCGAGGGCAACGTGCAGGCGGCGCTGGACGCGCTCGATCGTCGCGGGGTCACGCGCGCGACGATTGTCGGTCACAGCTTCGGCGCGGCAGTGGCTTGCCGGCTGGCGATCGAGCACCGGCACCGCGTGAGCGCGCTCGTGCTCGTCGCCCCGGCCGCCAACCGGGCGTCGCTGCTCCGGCTCGACTACTGGCTCGCCGCGCCGGTGGGTGGCCTGATGGCGAGCGCCACCGCGCTGGGCGTCGCCGGCTGGCTCCTGCGGACCGGCCCGCTGCGCCGGCGGATCGCCGAGCGCCTCGAGCTCGACGAGGAGCATCTCGACCTCACCGCACGGACCTTGCGCCGACCTTCAGCGTGGACCGCCTTCGCCGCCGAGCAGCGCTCGCTGGTGCGCGAGCTTCCCACGCTCGAGGATCGCCTGGGCACGATCCAGGCGCCCACCGTGGTCGTGATCGGCACTGGCGATCCGGTCGTGCCGCCGCGGTCAGCTCGGCAGCTCGCCGTCCAGATCCCGCAGGCGCAGCTGGTGGTGATCGATGGGGCCGGTCACCTGCTGCCCCAGCAGCAGGCCGGACGCATCGCCGAGCTGATCGACGAGCAACGCCGGCGCTGAGCAGGGCTACTGCTCGTCGGGACCGGGCTCGGGAACGCCGGGGGTCGCCGGCTCCCCGGGCGGAGGGACGGTGGAGGGCTCCTCGGGTGCCGCCCCGCGGGCCCACTTCCAACCCTCCGGCGACCGTCAGGCGCCTTCGACCCGCTGCTTGAGCTCGCCCGCCCGGGCACCCACGAGCATGTTGCGGAGCATGTCGACGAGCGGACCCCGGATGACCATTCCGAGCATGCGACCGAGGTCGACGTCGAGCGCATAGGTTGCGCGGGTGCGACCGTCGCCGAGGTCCTCGAGCTCCCAGCTCCCGTCGGCGGACTTCAGCTCGCCCTTCTCCTGGCTCCAGCTCAGCTGGGTGGGCCCGGCGTAGGTGAAGCGGACGGTCGACTTGATCGTGCGCACCTTGGCGTCGGATTCCGAGTGGCAGAGCACGGCATGGCCCTCTCCGTCGCGCTCGAGCGCCGTGATCGACTTCAGCCCGCCCTGCCAATCTGCTGCAGTCTCGACATCCTCCACCACGGCCCACACCTGCTCCAGCGGGGCATTGATCTCTGCGGTTGAGCTTCCGGTCAGATTGCCCATCTTCTGCTCCTTGTGGTCGGCTGCTTCGCCTTTGCGTCTAAGCATATGCTCGCGGCGGGGCTCAGGTCGCGGGGCAGGACGATCGCGCCCTACCCTGGCAGGGCCCGGCTCGGTCCAGCGACCGAAACTGCGAGACTGCGCGGCCATCATGGACGGACATGGTTGTGGCGGCTGATCGTTCGCGCCCGGTAGACCTCCGCCGGCCACGCTCCGTCGGTGAGGTGCTGGTCACGTCGCTGACGATGCTCGGCCGCCGTCCACTGCTGTTCCTGTCCTTCGCGCTGATGGTGGTGGCGCCGTACGAGCTGCTCGTGGTTGCGTTCACCAACGCCAACACGATCACCGGGAAGACCACGGCCACCACGCAGCTGATTCTCACGCTCGTGGACCTCGCGCTCATCGGACCACTCATCTCGGCCCTGATCGTGAACGCTGTCCTGCTCTCCGGCGAAGGCACGCGGCCGACCCTCATCGCGGTGCTGCGGCGTGGCCTCGTCGTGCTGCCGGTGGTGGCGGCGGCGGAGATCGTGGCCGGCATCGGAATCTTCATCGGCGTGCTGGCCTTCGTCGTTCCCGGGGTGATCCTGGCCATCCGCTGGGCGGTGGTGGCGCAAGCGGCCGCGGTCGAGCGGACCGACTGGCCGGGAGCGCTTCGGCGCAGCGGCGAACTGACCCGCGGCTTGTTCCTGCATGCGTTCGCGGTCGTGGTCGTGGTCACCGTCGTGAACGTGCTGCTCACCTATGCCGCAGGGGCGCTGACCTCGGGGAGCGGACGCACCCTTCAGGTCGTGGTGGTGATCGCGTTCATCACCGTCTCGCGGTCGTTCTCGGCGGTCTGCACCGCCCTCCTGTTCTTCGACTTGGTCGCGCGAGAGAAGACGCGGCCGGTCGTCCGCGTGACCTGATCAGCGTCGCTCGTACAGCGTGACCCGCACCGGGATCCCGGCCGAGGCCGAGTGATTGGCGCTGGTGGCCAGCAAGCGCAGAGACCGGTCGCGTTCAAGCGCCCTGGGCCAGGTCTTGCTGAAGCGGCCGATCAGCTTGAGCCACTCGGGCGCGTCAGGGGTGTTGGTGGGAACGATCAGCAGCAGCCGCTGCCCGGGAGCCAGACTGCGGACCAGCGGCATCAGCGTCTTGGAGACCGTGGCGTTCTCGATGCGAGGCAGCGCGTCGCGCCAATCGACGACGTGCGGATCTGGGACGCGCCCCATCGGCGTAGCGAAGCGGGTGATGCCCGGCAGGTAGTGGGAGATCGTCGGCACCTGCTCGGGCTGGGTCGAGACCACCAGCGCGTTTGCTCTCACGTGCGGGCGGACCTTGGCCACGGCGGCGGCGACGTTGCTCTTCGAGTCGACCGAGGCCGGTGGCGGATCGAGGATCCAGAAGCATGCGCACAACGCCAGAGCGAAGATCGCCATCCGCCCCCCGCGCGAGAGCGCGAGGGCGAACAGCAGCAGCAGCGGCCCGACCAGCACGGCGAGGTAGCGGAACGCCCATGCCGGGGAGAGCTTCGAGTAGGCCCAGGCGAGGAGAAGTGTCCCCAGCCCGAGGATGGCCAGCACCTTGGCGGCATCGTAGAGCCGCCGTTCGCGCTCACCTGCGTACCCCCAGACCGCGAGCAGCCCGGCGCCACCGCCGAACAGCAGGGCGACGGCCGCGCCGCGTCCACCGACCAGTGCGTAGAAGCTCTGGCTGAGCGACCAGATGACCGGCGGCAGGTCCCACGGCGCGCCGGTGTGGCGGGCCTGATAGATCAGTGTCGGCACCCAGGGCAGGTACAGCACCGCCGCGATGCCGAAGCCGATCGCGCCGTCGCGCCACAGGGCACGGCGCCGATCGGGATACGTGTACGCGCAGACCAGGAAGGCGACTGCGCACATGAGGCCGAGGAACAGCCCCCAATTGTGCGAGTAGAGCGCCGCGGCGAGCGAGACCGAGAACACCGGAAGCCAGCGCCGACGCCCGAACACAAACGCTTGTGTGAAACCGCCAGCCACGAACAGGGACAGGAGCGCCACCAACGAGTACATGCGCGTTTCCGTCGCGTATACGCTCAGGTACGGCGCGAGCGCGGCGAGCACCGCCGCCATCAGGCCGGCGCGCCGGCCGAACAGGCTCTTGGCCAGCCAATAGGCCACCGGAATCGTCACCAGCGAGAAGATCAGCGAGAGCTCATGCGTGGCGACCTCGCTCGTGCCGCGCCAGCCCATCCACACGTGCAGCAGCAGGTAGTACAGCGGCGGTGAACCGTCCTGGCGCAGCAACGAGGGGATGTGCGAGAGCGGATGAGAGGCGATGCCGACCGCGATGCCCTCGTCGATCCAGTAATGGAAGTGCAACTCGCGGATGCGCAGGACCAGCGCCAGGAGCACGAGCAGCGAAACGAGGGCGACGTCCAGCCAGCGGACACGCCGCAGGTGCTCGACCCGCAGCGAGCTCGGAACGGCCAGCGACGGTGTGGTGACCTCTGGCGCCGGCGACGTGGTCGTGGCTCGGAACGCTTCAGCGGGCATAGGCGTGCGTCATACCTGGGAGAAGTTGGTTAGAGCTGTGCGTTTGCGCCAGCGCCCGAGAACTTCGATGCTGAGCCCGAACGTCCTGGCGCGTGTGAGGGAGTCGCGTCGGGGGCCACCCGACCGGCGGCGATGTTACACGGGAGTATCTAAAGGTCAGGTTAGTCGTCGCTGGCTAAGGGTCAGGTTAGTCGTCGTGGCATGGGCTGTGGCGCAGGTGGGTAGACCCGTCCGCGGTGGCTGCGGCGCGGCGCTCGATGATGAATCGGGCGATCGAGATCGACGGCGGCAGCAGCAGGCTGCCGTCGCCCTCCCCGGCCAGCGCGGCGCGGACGCTCGTCAGCGAGAACCAGCCCACCTCCTCGAGCTCGCCGTCTCGCGGCGCTGGCTCGCCGCCGTCGGACCGCGCCGCGAAGCCGAGCATCAGCGACGCCGGGAACGGCCACGGCTGAGAGGCGATGAACCGGGGGTCGTCGGCGACGATGCCGGACTCCTCGAACACTTCCCGGCGAACCGCATCCTCGAGCGTCTCACCTGGCGCGACGAACCCGGCGAGCAGCGAGTAGCGCCCCGCCGGCCAGCCCCGCCGCCGTCCCAGCAGCAGGCCACGCTCGCTCTCCACCAACATGATCACCACCGGATCGGTGCGCGGGAAGTGCGAGGCGCCGCAGGCTGGGCATCGGCGGACGTAGCCGCCTTCGCGGACCACGGTGGGGGCGCCGCAGTTGGCACAGAAACGATGGCGGCGGTGCCAGTTGGCCAACGCCGTCGCGTACGCGGCAAGGCCCGCGTCCGCGGGCGAGAGAAGCGCCCCCGCGTCCCGCAGGCCGAGCACCCGCGCGCCCTCGGGTAATGCCGCGCTCAGGCCCGGATGGTCGTCGAGGTCGATGGCGAACAGGGGACCCGCTGCCTCGATCCCCAGCAGCAGCACGCGTCCGGAGCCGAGGTCTGACTCCGGCAGGGTCGGTGAGGGGATCCGGACGAGCGTCGCCGGGTCTCCGTCCTGCACGAGCAGGCCCTCGTCGCTGAGCGCGATCGCGCGACGTCCGGCGGCCCTCAGGCACTCGGCCACCCACTCCGGGTCGGCGCGGGCGGTCGCTGCGCGGTCGAGGGCCACCCCGCTGAACGAAGGTGCCGGGAGGCCGCCATCCGGCGACCGAGGCATGGGATCGGACGAGCCGGCCATTGGCGCACTGCGACCGTAGCGCAGCCCTCCCGCGGGCCCGTGATCAAGCTCCGGGCCCGCAATGCCGATGTGACCCATGAATGACGGCCATCACCCGGACACCAGAGGCTGACTCTGGAGGACTCGACCCGTCGTCGCGCGGGGAGTCTCCCGGTGACGATCCGTCACGCGGCGAGCAGCCGCGCGGCCTGATGCCGCCCGCCCAGCGGGGCCGCTCACGCAAGCTGATCGGCGACGTGATCGTCGAGCTCGGCCTGGCCTCGCGGGAGACGGTCGACGAGGCCGTCAGCGCCTCACGCCAGAGCGGCTCCACCACTGGTCAGATCCTCGTCGCCAACGGCGCCCTGCGCCAGGACCAGCTCGCTCGGGCCCTGGCTGAACGCTTCGGCGTGGACTTCGTCGACCTCTCGGTGTTCGAGATCGACGTAGGCGCGGTGAACCTGATTCCTCCGGAGATGGCCCGCCGGTACCAGGCGGTGCCCGTCGGGTTCATGCCCGACCGCACGGTGCTGCTGGCCATGGCCGACCCGGCCAACGTCCTCACCCTCGACGAACTGTCGATGATCACCGGCATGAAGATGCGTCCGGCGGCCGCTTCCGCCGACGATATCGCCGCGCTGATCCTGCGTCTCAACCGCCTCGACGAGACGGTGGCCGAGGTCGACGAGGACCTGGAGCCCGAGCCCGTCGTCCTCGACGGCGCCGCTCCCGACGCGCCGATCATCAAGCTCGTGCACTCGATCATCGCCCAGGCGGTGCAGAACTCCGCCTCGGACATCCATTGCAATCCTGAGGCCGGCGAGATGCAGGTGCTCTACCGAGTCGATGGTGTGCTGGTCCCGGCGGCGACGATCGCCAGCTCGATGGCGGGCGGTGTGGTCTCGCGCATCAAGATCATGGCCAACCTGAACATCGCCGAGCGCCGCGTGGCCCAGGACGGCCGCCTCGCATTGACCATCGATGGCAGGCGAGTCGACATCCGAGTCGTGACGCTCCCGCTCGTCCGCGGCGAGGGCGTGGTCATGCGCATCCTCGACAGCGGCGCGGTGATCCGCGACCTCAGCTCGCTCGGGATGCAGGATGCCGAGCGCGAGCGCTTCCTCGCCGCCTCCCGTCGCCCGCACGGGGCGGTGCTCGTCACGGGTCCGACCGGATCGGGGAAGTCGACGACGCTGTACGGCGTGCTGGGCATCATCAACGACGGCGACCGCAGCATCATCACGATCGAGGATCCGGTCGAATCGACCATCCCCGGGATCAAGCAGATGCAGGTCAACGTCAAGACCGGGGTCACCTTCGCCGCCGGTCTGCGCTCCGTGCTGCGCGCGGATCCCGATGTGATCATGGTCGGCGAGGTCCGCGACCGCGACACAGCGGAGATCGCCGTGCAGGCAGCGCTCACCGGCCACCTGGTGCTCAGCACGCTGCACACCCGCGACGCCCCGAGCGCGATCAGCCGGCTCATCGACATGGGCATCGAGCCGTTCATGGTCTCGGCGGCGATCGATTGCGTTGTCGCGCAGCGCCTGGCCCGCAGGCTCTGCGATCAGTGCAAGCGGCGCACCTCCCTTCCCGAATCGGTGCTTGCCGAGCACGGCCTCGACGGGGCAACCGTCTACGAGCCGGTGGGCTGTATCCGCTGCAACGGCACCGGCTATCACGGCCGGGTCGGCTTCTATGAGGTGATGTCGATGACCGAGGACATTCGCTCGCTCGTGCTCGGGCGGCGCGGAGTGGATGAGATCTCCGACGCTGCGCGGCGATCAGGCATGCGGACGATGCGCGACGACGGCATCGAGAAGGTGCGCCACGGGCTGACCTCGCTGATCGAGATCAACCGCGTGATGATCACCGTCTGAGCGACCCTCAGCCCGCTGTCGGCGGCTGGTCTGTCAGCTCGCGCTTGAGAATCTTTCCGGTCGGGTTGCGCGGGAGCTCATCGAGGAACACCACCTCGCGCGGGACCTTGTAGCGGGCCAGGTTCGCCTTGACGTGGTCCTTGAGCATCTGCTCGTCGACCTCGTGTCCGTCGCGGAGCACGACGAACGCACGCAGGCGCTGGCCGAACTCCTCGTCCTCGACACCGATCGCCGCCGCCTCGGCCACAGCTTCGTGACGGGCGAGCACGTCCTCGACCTCCTTGGGGAACACGTTCTCACCGCCAGAGACGATCATCTCGTCGTCGCGACCGGCCACGAACAGCCGGCCCGCCTCGTCGAACCGACCAAGGTCTCCGGTGGCCATCAGGCCGTCGATCTCGTCCTTGCCACCGCCGCCGGTGTAGCCCTCGAACAGCATCGCGTTGCCGACGAAGATCCGGCCGGTGTCGCCCTGGAGCGCGGGGCGATCGTCCGCATCGTAGATCCTCACAATCGACCCGCGTGCGGGTTTCCCGGCCGTCCCCGGAGCGCGGCGCAGGTCGGCCGGCCGCGCGAGCGTCGCGACCGCCACCTCGGTCGAGCCGTACATGTTGTAGAGGTTCTCGCCGAACTCATCCATCCACCGCAGGGCGAGGTCCCCCGGAAGCGCGGAGCCGCTCGCGCAGACCGCCACCAGTGACCCCGTGTCGTAGCCGCGCCGCTGCTCCGGCGGCAGGGCGAGGATGCGCTGGAGCATCACCGGGACGGCCACGAGCACCGCGCACCGGTGTGACTCCAAGTCGGCCAGGCACTGCTGCGGATCGAATCGGCGACGGAGCACGAGCGTGGCGCCGAGGGCCATGCCGAGCACGAAGCCGGAGAACCCCCAGGCGTGGAACAGCGGCGCGGCGATGCGGATCACCTGGCCCTCGCGCAGCGGGAGCCGTTCGAGCAGCGCGGCGGCCGGGTCGAGCGTCAGCGGAGTCGACGCGCGCGCGGCGCCCTTCGGGGTCCCGGTGGTGCCCGAGGTGAGGATGACCACGCGGCAGGTCCGGCCGGGCGGGCGCACCGACGAGGGTGCGCGGTCGCGGATGAGCCGCTCGAGGGTCGTCGACCGGGAGGACCCGTCGTGCCAGGCGACGACGCTCGGACGGCCACGACGGGCGCGGGCGGTGAGCTCCGCGAACTCCTCGTCGTAGATGAGTGCGGCGGCCCCCTCACGGCGGCAGACTTCGCTCAGCTCCGGGGCGGCGAAAGAGGTGTTGAGCAAGAGGACGTCCGCCCCGAGCTTGGCCACGCCCAGGACGCTCTCGATGAATCCGCGGTGATCGCGGCACATCACTCCGACGCGATCACCCGCCTGCACGCCTGCCACGGCCAGGCCTGCCGCGACTGCGCTCGAGCGCTCGTCGGCCTCCCGATAGCTGAGGGAGCCGAGCTCGTCGATGACCATCGTCCGGTTCGGATGACGGACCGCCCCGACGAGGACCCCCGTGGCCGGCGATGCGCCCCACCGTGCCCCGACGGCGGCGATCCGGGCCAGCTTGTCGGGGCGCATCGGCGCGAGCAGTCCCGACCGGGCGAGGATCCAGGCGTTGTCGGCCTCGTGCAGCAGGCGGCCGGCCAGCGAGGGGCCGTCCGGCCTTCGGGGCCCGGAGCCCTCGGCCTCCCGCTTGACGTTGTCGAGGCCGCGCCGGATGCTCCGGCCGATCTGCGGCTCCGAGAGCAGCTCGGCCAGCGTGCCCAGAAAGAGTCCCGGGGCGCCGTAGGAGATACGCATCGTCAGGCGGGTGCGACCTCCCCGGCCCTCGCGCACGCGCAGCCTGCCGCGCTGCTCGACGCCGGTGACGCTCGTCCACACGATGTCGCGCGCCTGCTCGTATTCGACGATCTCAACCAGGCCGCCGACATCGGCCGAGCCGACCTGCACGCGCATCGTGTAGCGGGCGCCGACCGCGGGCTCCTGCCCCGGCTCGCGCGGCTCGAAGCTCGTGACCCAGTGGAGCAGACCGACGTATCCGGCGGGATCACTGATCAGCTCCCACACGTTCTCCCGGGGGGCCGCAATCAGCACCGACGCTTCGACCCTCATCTCGGCCTCACCCGATCACCGGCAGGCGCCGGTCCTCGGCCAGCGAGCTGAGCACATTCTGCATCCCGTCGATCACGTGGTCGTAGACCTCCTGGAGGTCCGGGTCGGGGCCGAAGCGCTCGCGGAGATCGATCCTCGGCATCACTTGGATGATGATCTTGGACGGCAGCGGGATGTGGCCGAGGACGGCCGGCATCAGCCCGAACGGCAATCCGAACATGATCGGGGCGGTCTTCAGGCGCATCATCCGGTCCAGCCGTGCGAGCCGCGCCAGCCGCTCTCCCCGGGAGAGGAACAGGGCGGTCTCCTGGCTGCCGATCGAGACGATCGGCAGGATCGGGACGTCCATCTTCAACGCGAGCCGGATGAAGCCCTTGCGCCCGCCGAAGTCGACGGTGCCGGATTCCCAGCTCGGGCGGAAGACCTCGTAGTCGCCGCCGGGATAGACGAGCACCGCGGCGCCGCTGGCCAGGGCGAGCTCGGCGTTGCGAGGGTCGGCGGCCATGGTCCCGTAGGGGCGCACAAGGCGACCGACGGGGGATGCGACCACGCCGTTGTGGGCAAGCTGGTAGAAGCGCCGCTCGACACCGAAGTGGGTGCTGAAGGCGAGCACGAACACGAACAGGTCGGGGGCCATCATCCCACCGGAGTGGTTGCCGACCAGCAGCACCGGCCCCTCCTCCGGGATGTGGTGCAGGCCCCGCACCTCGGCCCGGAAGTAGAGGCTGGCCAGCATCCACAGCCCGGGCAGCGTCTCGCGGATGTAGTCGGTGTCACGGATGTCGAGATCCGCGCGCGGGACCCTGCCGACCAGTCGCTCGGTCACTTCGCTCAGGACTCCCGACACCAGGCCGGTCAGGGACGAACGCATGTTGCTGGCCAACTCTCTCCCGTCCTCGGACACGGCGGCAGTGCGAATAGTGTCCTACCGCGGGCGTCGCGGCGGTATGCCGCCAGGAAACGGAGGATCGCACTGGGGGTTTCCCCGGGGGCCTCGAGCCGAGGCACTTCCCGCAGCGCAGCTCGAGGTGGTCGGCGCGCGGAAGCGCCGTGCGCACGCGGCGGGCTGGCACTGCCGTGACAGCGAGGAATCCGACCCGAGGTGGAGGTCGTGGCACGCATTTCCGTGAGCAGCCGCTCATCTCGCGCGCTCGCTCGCGCAGGAGCCGGTGCTGACGGCGAAGGTGGTCCTGCTTTATGCAGCCATGACGTCGCGTGAGGGTCAAGCCCCGGTCAGCTGGGCGGGTTCCACGTGAAGGTGACGGTGGCCGCAGCCGGCAGCGAGTACCTGAAGGCGTGGCCGCCGAATGATACGGCGAAGCCGATGGTTGTCGATGCGGTGTTGTACACGACAAGCACACGGGTGCCGTCCGGGTTTTCGAAAGCCGCGTCGTCGAGGCCCGCGGTGACGGCGGGCTTGGTTCCGTTGGTGTAGTAGGTGACGAAGTTGTTCGAGGCGATGCGATACGCGCCTGGCTGTACGAATCGCCCCACCTGTCCGAGCTGGTAGTAGGCAAGGTTGAAGCGAACGCTGCCGCTGCGCGGGTCAATCGTCACGATCCCGGCGCACCCCCCGCAACCCCGGTTGGGGGCCTGCACTGGGCCCCCCGCCGGGTTAAGCGCCAGGTTCCAAAGCAGCACCGCGCTGGCCCAATTACGCATGGCGCCGATCGCCAGCACAGGCACCGGGAAGGGCTGGATCTCCTTCGCACACTCGACCACGGCGTGGTCGAGCGACGGCGCCTGCGCGTGGAGCGAACTCATGACGTTGGGGAGCCCCGAGTAGCAGTGCCAGGCGAGACCGTTGAGATCGCTGCGGGCCGGGGTCGAGACGAGCGTCGACTGGTAGCCGGAAGAGCCCCAGGCCACATCGCCGCCGTAGATCGACGGAGAGAGCCGAGCCTGCTGCAGCGCCGGCTTCAGATTCTGATCGATCCACCCGGCCTCGGCGGAGGGGCTGAGGGTCATGCCGGGGTAGGGCGCGGGCGCCTCCGGTTCGTTCTGCGGCGCGACGGCGGCGATCGGAACGCCCTCGGTCCCATAGGCCTTGACGAACTTGACGAAGTACTGCGCGAGCGGGCCGTAGGCCGAGCTGAGCAGCGTTCCGTGGTACCCGATGTTGTCGTAGGCCCGATTAGCCTTCATCCACGGTGGCGCGGTCCACGGTACCGCGAACACGGTGGTGCCCGGATTGGTGGCCAGCATCTCCCGCAGGGCTGGAAGGATGTAGGAGCGGTCGTGGGCGATCGAAAAATGCGCCAGCTGTGGGTCGGACATTCCTGTCGGCATGTCGTCGTACGTGTAGGGACGACCGTCCTTGGTGAAGTCGGAGGCCCCCATCGGGACGAGCGTGTAGCTGAAGTGCGCACCGCCGACTCCGAACAGGTCGCTGATCAAGGCAGAGCGCGCGGCGGCGGGGAGCTGGGTTTCGATCAGCCAGGCAGCGGAGTCCGTCATCGCCCCGCCCACGCCGCTGATGCGTTGGTAGCGCGTGCGGTCGTCGACGGTGATCACATTGACCCCCGACGGCGACGAGCCCCCGAAGCGCAGCGGGGCCAGCGGCGTCAGCCGCTGTGCGAGATTTGCGGTGGACTGCACGACCTCGACCTCGGGCCAGCTCGCAACGCCCGGACCGAGGCGCCATCCGCTGTCGATCGGCGCCGACCAACCGGTGAAGTACGACGCTGAGTAGATGTGACCATCGGCCCCGACCCAGAAGGCATGCTGCTCGCCGGCCGACGAGACCCCCGCTCCCGGTGCCGCCGCGGCCGTCCAGCTCATTCTCCGCGGCCCCCGCCAGCCGTTATATCGCCACACTTCATACAGGTGGCCGTCTCCACCGCGCCAGAACACGTACTGATGGTCGTTGCTCGGATTGATCGCCACCCCTGGCGCCGCGGCCAGGGCAGGGCTCCTGCCCCAGCCGTTCGATGCGGTGAGGTCGCGTGGCCCGCTCCACGAGCTGTAGTACCAGGCCTCGTAGAGGTGGCCGTTGGTTCCCTGCCAGAAGACGTACTGATGGCTTGCATACGTGGCCCCGACTGCCGGTGCAGCCACGCCCGGCGCCGAATTCGCGGACCAGCTCATCTCTCGCGGCCCGCGCCAGCGACCGTAGTACCAGGCTTCGTAGATGCGCCCGTCGGTCCCCTGCCAGAACACGTACTGGTGATCGCTCGCCGTGACGGCGACGCTCGGCGACGCCGCGGCGATCCAGCTCATCTTCCGCGGCCCGCGCCAAATGCCGTAGAACCACGTCTCGTAGATGTGGCCGTCAGCGCCGCGCCAGAATGCGTAACGGTGGCCGTTGCCGGGGTTCACCGCGACAGCCGGGGTCGAGCCGGACTGGGTCGCGTCTCCGCGACTCTGTGCCGGAGCCAACAGGCTCGCGACAGCCGTGAGGGCACCCAGCACAACAAGCAGGCAAGGACGCGGACGTGTCATCTGGTGACCGAGGAACGGCACGACTGTCAAGTGGATCGCCTCTGACGCTAGTCCGCCGCCGCTGGGCCACCATCCGTAGATCGCGGCGCCCTTGCTGCGGGAAAGCCGGACCCGAGCGATCGGCGGTGAGAGAGATCACCCGACGGCGGCGATTGCGGCGTGAGCGGACAGGTCAGCCCTCATCGCAGGCCCGAACCGGGTCCGCGCCGACTCGACCGGCGTGCACCCGAGACGCTCGTAGAACGGGAACGTTGTCCCGATCCCGGCCCAGGGCGACGCGAGCGCGCCCTTCGGCGACCGCCGTCCCTGACACTCCGAGGGCGTCAGGATGGGCGTCTCGCTGGGCGCGATCCTCTCCCCTACGTATGAGGAGCGCCGGTGCAGTGCGTCGAGGGCCGGCTGGTCGGAGACCGCCGCCGTCCGAAGCTCAGGATTCGACCGGCGGCTTGGATGTATCGTGGCGCCAGCAGCCCGCCAGCCCGGCTGCGTGGTGCTTTGCATCCGACGGAGCGGCGGATCGATCCGAGGCAGCCTACGGGCCGCAGGTGGGGGAACTCCCTGATTTCTGCGGCGCGAGCCGAGCGGATAATCGATGGTGATGCTAAGCGGAGAAGAACGCGCGCGACTGCGGGACGAGGAGCACCAGGCCGAATTCGCGATCCGTCGCGAAGAGGCCTCGATGGCGGCCGAGGAACGTGAGCTCGAGCGCGAGATGAGCACCTTTGAAGAAGACGAGGAGCGCACCAAGCGGAAGATCGAGGCCGAGTGGCGCAAGGAGCATTCCGGCCACGACCCCGAGCGCCCGCCCGCGTGGCGACCGAACTCGCCCGCCTGAGCTCGCGACCTGCGCGTCGGGCGTGGGCCATCGCGAGCGTTGCGCAGCGATCGTGGCGTGCGGGCAGCCGATTGGGTTGCGGGAAACCTCGCCGGGCTCGACCGCCTTCGCCGAGGTCAAGAAGCTCCTGCAGCCCACGGCCGCGCCAGCCGCCAAGTAGCGCCTCTGTCTCGCGCTGTCAGTCTGCGGCCCAACCGAGCCCGCGCACGCACACCGCGACGCGCGCCGGCCGCGCCGGTGAGGCGAGTGAGAGGAACTCCCGCACTGTTCCGCGGTTTCGACAGAACGGACACGTGAGCCCGTCGGTCGGGGAGAGCGCGTCTGGCCCGACGGCCACCGGCGCATCGCATCGGCGGCAGGCCAGGGTGCCGGTGGCGAGCCGGCCGGAGGGGGCGCGCCGTTCCTCCTCGTGCACGAAGGCCACCCGCGCCCGCGGTCCCGTGATGCTGCGGGGCGAAGGATCGAGGCCGCGGGAGAAGCTCACGGCATGAGTCTAGGATGTTGGGCGATACTGCCGCGGTCATGGATCGAAACGTGCTCGGCGGGAGACTCGAGAGCTGCGGCGTCGATCCGGTCACCGGCTTCTACCGCGATGGCTGCTGCCGCTCCGGCTCCGAGGACCTTGGAAGCCACACGATCTGCGCTGTCGTCACCCAGCAGTTCCTCGAGCACCAGCTGCGTATTGGCAACGATCTGGTGACGCCGATGCCGCAGTACCGGTTCCCCGGCCTCGCCCCCGGCGATCGCTGGTGCGTGACCGCGGTCAACTGGCTGCGGGCACACGAGGACGGAGCGGCCGCCTACGTCGTGCTGGCATCAACTCACGAGCGCGCCCTGGAAATCGTGCCGCTCGCGGCGCTGCAGGAACATGCCGTGGACGTCCCGGCCGATCCAGGCGCGCTCGAGGGCTGAGCCGGATGTTGAGCCCCGACCCGTGACCGAACGACGCGAGCCGGAGGGCTTCACGGCTGGCGCGATTGCTTGCGGAGAGCGGCATCCGGCCCGAGCCTCAGCTGATCGAACGAATCATCGACGGGTCGGGGCCTCACCGACCGGCGAGGACACATTCGACGTCGTGGTCGGGCTCATCGCCATCGTCGATGTGGTGCGTCGCCTCCCGGCGCCCGAGCTGCCGGAGGACCCCGCCCTGACACAGCACGAGGGGGGATGTTCGGCCAGCACGCGTGCGGCGGCCCGTCCGGACCGCGGGCCGCCGCACAAAGTCGCGGATCGACCCGCCGCTACTCCGGGTCGTACTTGAACGAGATGGCGAGCCGGATCCGGTAGTTGAGAACGCTTCCGTCCTCGATCGTTAGGTCCTGACGCACGACCTCTGCCACGCGTAGCTCCCGCACGCTCTTTGCCGCAGTCTCGACGGCAGCACGGGCGGCCGCCTCCCACGACTCGCTGCTGACGCCCACGACCTCGGTCACCCGGTAGACGCTCTCCGCCATACGAACCTCCCTTGTCGAACTGACTTGACGACTCGAGTCTTGCACCCGGCGTCCTGTCGCGTGGCGATTCCTTTGTGCGTGTACGCGGCGACTGCCGAGCCGGTCCGCGCGCCACCGCCGACCGCGACCGAGCCCGCAGCGCCGACCGCGACGCAGAACGACGTCGATGCGCACGGCACCGCCCGGAGGAAACCGGCGCCCGTCGGATCCGCGTGAAGTGGCACCCGCGCGGACCACCGGTGGGATTCGTCGAGGACCGCACGGCCAATCCAGCCCGGCTCACCCCCACGTCCATAAGACTGTCGGCCCGGCGGGATTGCACGTCGACCACAGACCCGCGTTTCCACGCCCGACGCATGCCAGCGAGAATCGGCCCTGGAGAAAGCGCCGACGGACGAGAGCTATCCGTAGTAATCCGCAGAACTCTGCGGAAAGCCCGATACGCAGAGCGCTGGTCGGCGCTTACGGTTCAATTGCAGGCCGATTTCGACGAGGGATCACCGGGGACCGATGAGCATTTTTGATCGCGTGCCGAAATGCGATGCGTGCGGTGAGCCGATCGGCGTCTATGAACCGCTGTGGTGGCAGCGAGCCGACGGCTCGATGACCTCCTGTGGCCTCACCTCGGTGGATGACGAACCCGGCTCACGCCTGTTCCATCGGCATTGCGTTGACGCCGGCCCGCATCGCGGCGGGGGCAGCCAGCTCTCCTAGACTCGCGCGAGATCCTGCGCGTCTCAGCGCCGTCGAAGGACGTGATCCGCGAGCGTCTCGCCGAGGACAACCGGGCCCAGATCAGGATGCTGACGGTGCTCAGCATCGAGGCGGTACCAGTCTCCTTGGCGGCCGGGCGTCGTGGTCCGCCTCCGCTCACCCGGTAACCGAACGGTCCTCGACGGCCGGTGCGGGGACCGCTCGCTCTGCGGAGCGTACGGCGCCGGCGCCCAGCGCAGCCGACGCCGTCGCGGCGATCAGGTTGATGGCGGTGAAGGCGAGTATCAGCGGAATCGGTTGGTGAACGGCGCCGCCGACCGCCGCGCCCGCGGCGAGTGCCACCTGCGCGACGCCGCTGAGAGTGGTCGTCACCTGGGCGCGGAGCGCCGGTGGAGCGTGGCGCTGTCGGAGGGCGATCGTGCCCGAGTAGGCCGGCCCTCGAGGACGCCGGTCAACCCGATCAGCGCGATGCCGACGGCCAGCGTTCCCGCCAGGGGCCAGAGCAGCGCGGAGAGTCCAAGCAGACCGTAGGACATGCCCACGCGGCGCAACCCGGGCGGCCCATGGAGGACGAAGGTTCCGAGGATCGAACCCGCTGCGACCGCCGCCCACAGATACCCACTGGTGTACGCGCCGCTGTGGAGCATCCGCACCGCTAGCGGGTGAGGCCGTAGAGCACGGTCACCGCCGGCACGGTCCAATCCGGTGCGTGGCTGCCAGCGCGATGATCCCCACGAGCGCGACGGCACTGAGCAGCTGATCGAAGACGATCAGGACCCGCCGGCGGCGGACGACGTCGAGCCAAGCTCCGAGGACCGGGCCGACGAGGGCGCCCGGCACTACCGCCGCTGCCGCCGTCAGGCCGGCGAGCGGCGCGCTGCCGGTCCTAACCAGAACGAGGAGAACGCCCGCGGTGTTGAAGATCATCCCGGCCGTGCGCGACAGCGACACGGTCAGCACAAAGCGCGGATAGCCGGGCCGCTGCCACAGCCGCCGGAACCTGCCCTCAGACGCGTTGCGAGAAGAGGCGGCCATCGAATCATCTTGGCGCACCGCACCGCGCCATCGGTGCACACGGCAGAATGCGTCCGCCGCGAACAGGAGACCGCATGCCGGAACTGAGCTTGGGAGTTGTCGGGACGTCACGGAAGCCGGATGAGCACCGGCTGGCGATCCACCCTGGGCATCTGGAGCGGATCGACGCCTCCCTGCGCGGCCGCATGTTCCTTGAGCATGGGTACGCAGAGCGCTTCGGCGTGCCCGACGAGCGCCTCGCGGCCCTCGTCGGTGGCGTGCGCTCGCGCGCGCAGCTGATCGCGGAATGCGATGTCTTGCTGCTCCCCAAGCCGGTTCCGGAGGATCTGGCGGAGATGCCCGCGGGCCGAACGCTGTGGGGATGGCCGCATTGCGTCCAGGATGAGGAGATCACGCAGACCGCGATCGACCGGCGACTGACCGTCATCGCCTGGGAGGCAATGAACCACTGGGCGGCGGACGGCAGCTTCAGCCTGCACGTGTTTCACAAGAACAACGAGATGGCGGGCTACTGCTCGGTGATCCACGCCCTGCAGCTGATGGGCATCACCGGCGCCTACGGCCGGCGCCTCCGGGCTGCCGTGATCAGCTTCGGCGCCACGGCTCGCGGCGCCGTGACCGCCCTGCTCGCGCTCGACGTGCACGACGTGACCGTCCTCACGCACCGCAACATCCCCGCGGTCGCCGCGCCGATGGCCCCCGCTCGGCTGCTCCATTACGAGCGCGACGCCGAGCACCCACACCGCGCGATCGCTCTCGGCAGTTACGGCAGCCGCCCGATTGCGGAGTTCCTCGCCGACCACGACATCGTCGTCAACTGCATCCTCCAGGACACCGACGACCCGCTCATGTTCGTGACCCGTCATGAGCTCGACCTGTTCGCCCCGGGGCGCCTGGTTGTCGACGTGTCCTGCGACGAGCGGATGGGGTTCGAGTGGGCGCAGCCGACCTCGTTCGCCGAGCCGATCTTCACCGTCGGCAACGCGGTGCACTACTACGCCGTTGACCACAGCCCGTCGTTCCTGTGGGACTCGGCGACGTGGGAGATCAGCGAGGCTTTGATCCCGTTCCTCCCCGCGGTGATGTCCGGGTCTGAGGCATGGGAGGCCGACCAGACGATCCGCCGAGCGATCGAGATCCGCGAGGGCGTCGTGGGCAACCCCAAGATCCTCTCCTTTCAGTCTCGATTCCCGACGTTTCCGCACGCGAAGCGCTGACCCGCCTTAACGAAGCGCTGACCCGCCTTAACGGTCTCTTTCCGGTCTCTTTCGCCACCTTCCGGTGGCCTTGACCGGCCGCCGGGACCTTGGTCCAATCAGGTGCGTCCCTCGGCTGCCGGTGGAGATGAGCGATCACAGCTCATCCCCGCGGGACCTCATCGGCGCCTCGCTCCCGCGCGGCGCACATTGCAGGCGAAAGGAAACGCATGCGTGTTCTCACGCGCCTGTCTGCCGTCGCCAGCCTGGTGGCGCTCGGCCTCGCCGGTCCCGTCGGCATCGCGTTGGTGTCCTCGCCCCACGGCGGGTCGTCGGCGACGTGTACATCAACGACAACAGCGCTCCGCTCAACACGATCGCCGGTTACGAGCGTCACGCCGACAGGTCGCTCACCGCGCTCCCCGGCTGTCCGTTCTCGACCGGGGGTGCTGGAACCGGACACGGCATCGGGTCGCAGGGCGCCCTGCAAATCGCCGGCCACGGTCGCTACCTCGTCGCCGTCGACGCGGGCAGCAACCAGGTCTCGGTCCTCAGGATCTACCGTGACGGCGGGCTGCGCGTCGTTCCCGGCGGTGTCGTGTCATCCGGCGGAGCCGACCCGGTGAGCGTCGCAGTTCATCGCCATGTCGTGTCCGTCGCCAACGCCGGAGCGGGCACCCGCAACGACACCAACTTCCGCCTCACCGGCGAAGGGCGGCTTCATCCGATCGCTGGCTCGACGGGGCCCCTCGCCGACGGGTCGGTCCCGGGCGACGTGCTGTTCAACTCGACGGGGACGAATCTGGTCGGGCTCGGAGACACGTGAAAGGTTGTGCTGTCGCGACTCCATCAGCGTGGTCAACGCCCGTGCGGGCGCGATCTCGCGCGACGGCTATCGTCCTGATTGTCACCCCGTCAACGATCAGGAGGCCCTTCGCATGATCGGCGTCGTCATCACTGCATTCATCGCCGGCGTCCTCGCCCGCCTCCTCACTCCCGGCGACATCTTCCGCAAGATGTCGGGCCCGAAATCATGGGGGATCTCCCTGCTCCTCGGCTTCGGGGGCGCCGCGCTGGGCTACCTGATCTTCACCGTTGGCTTGGGGATCGGCGACACAAAGGTGTTCGACTTCGGAGGCATCATCGGCGCGGTCATCGGGGCAATCATCCTGCTGCTGATCATCGGCTTCATCGGGCGGCGCACCCAGGGCCGCTCGGGTCAGCCGTCGCAGCGGAGCTGACGGTCCGGCGAGGCCTCGGGCCTGACCTCAGGCGACGCCCCGGACCGGGATCTCAGGCGACGCCGCGGGGTGCCCGCGAGGTGGCCGCGGGGTAGCCGCGGGGTGGCCGCGAGGAGCCCGCGGGGTGGCCGCGGGGTGGCCGCGAGGAGCCCGCGGGGTAGCTGGGTCGAAAACGTTCCTCTCAAGCAGCGGCGCCGCTTGACAGGAACGTTTCCCCTTCTGAGACGGGGAAACTGCGCCTTCAACGTCGTTGGCAAGTTGAGCGGAACGTTTCGACCGCCCGGAACGTTTTCGACCGCCCGTACCGCGCCTCGCGTAGGCCTCGGCGACGACAGCGTCATTCTCAGTGACGTTTGGTCCCCGCCGCGCCGCCTCACCACGGCAGCAGCTTCCCGTCACGGAAGAACCCGCCGGTCGGACCGTCGTCGGGCAGCATGACCGCCCACAGCACCGATGCCGCCCCATCGCGCACCGGTCTGCCACCACCGCCGCCCATGTCGGTCGCCGTCCAGCCCGGACAGACCGCATTGACGAGGATGCCGTCGCCGCGCAGCTCATCCGCGAGGGTGCGTGTGAGCGCGTTCAGTGCCGCCTTGGTGACGTGGTAGGCGGGTGTGCCTCCACCCATTCCGCTGAGCGAGCTGCCCTCGCTTGAGACGTTGACGATCCGGCCGTGAGGAGCCGCGCGCAACAGATCGAGCAGCGCGAGCGTCGTCCGCCAGGCGCCGAAGAGATTGGTCTCCATGGCCCGGTGCACGCGTTCGAGATCGGCGCTGCTGGCCCGCGCGTCGGTGTCGTACTCGATCGCGGCGTTGTTGATCAGGACGGCGCAGCGGGCGAAGGTCGTGCGCACCCACTCGGCCGCGGCGTCCACGCTGGCCTGTTCTGAGACGTCGAGCTGGCAGGCGACCACCCGGTCCGACAGGCGTGCGGCAGCGCGCTCTCCGCGCGCGAGATCCCGGGCACCGAGGACGGTCTGGTAGCCCAGCTCCGACAGCTGCCGGCAGACCTCGAGGCCGATGCCCCGGTTGCCCCCAGTGACGACAGCGACCGGTCGCCGATCGGCCACGTCTAATCACGCACCAGTCTGTTGGCGACGGAGGCTCCCACCGGTCCCGGACTCTATAGGTGCGATGTCCAGGTACGCTCGGCCGATGACCGAGCCCTCACTGCCGCTACCACCCAAAACCCTCGCCGCGCGCGTGGGGTCCGTGGACGGCGCCGATCCGATGCAGTTCTACGTGGATGAGGGCGCACGGCTGCGCGGGGTGATCGATGAGCTGCTGCCGGTGAGCTGGGCGTGGGAGGGCACGCGGGCGCTGGACTTCGGCTGCGGGTCGGCGCGGGTGCTCCGCAACTTCGCTCACGAGGCTGAGCGCGGCACCTTCTGGGGCTGCGACATCGACCCAGCGAGCATCGAGTGGGACGTGGCGAACCTCACCCCGCCGTTCTGGTTCTTCCACAACGGATTGACGCCGCCGTTGTCGCTGTCGGCGGGCTCGTTGGATCTGATCTGGGCGATGTCGGTGTTCACTCACATCACCGACCAGTGGAGCGCCTGGCTGGCGGAGATGCATCGTGTGCTGGCGGACGGTGGCGTGCTGATCGCGAGCTTCCTCGGTGAGGGCATCTGGGACGCCCTCGTCAAGGAGCCGTACCGCGAAGACGACATCGGGATGGTCGTCCTCCACGGGTGGGAGGGCCCCGATGCGTGGGTGTTTCATTCCGAGTGGTGGTTGCGGGAACACTGGGGCCGGGGCTTCGACGTCCTCGGGGTGAAGCGACCGCCTCGGGGCCCGGACGGCTCGCCCCAGATCACGCACAGCTACATCGCCCTCCGCAAGCGCGCGGATGCCATCACTGCGGCTGACCTCGAGCGAATCGACAACGCAGGTGAGCGGCGGGAGCTGGCCGGTCTCACGACGAGCCTGAGGCTCGCACACAGGGAGCTGGCGGAGCTCGGCGCGCGACAGTCAGCACCGCGCGGGGCCCGCCATGTGCGGCGAGCCCTGTCGAGCGTGCGACGCTGGCTACGACGTCGCACGCGCTCGGGCGCGCCGGCCGACGGAATGCCGCCTGACGGCATGCCCGCCTGACGGCATGCCCGCCTGACGGCGCGCCCCTCCCACCCTCTTCAGCCGGCCGGCTCGATCGTCGCGGCCGGAGGGAGGTCGTCTGGCGCCGTGGCGCCGGCTTCGTCTCGTGCCACCCCCTGCGCGATGCGGATGCCGACGATCGGGAACACCAGTGTCGAGAGAGTTGCCGCTCCGACCAGCGCCGCCGCCGTCGAGGCGCGCATGTGTCCGCTGCTGGTGGCCAGTCCCGTGATCGCGACGACGAGGGGCAGCTGGGTGGAGCTGAGAAACGCCAGCGCGTGCCGCTCGCGCCGGCTGAGCACGTCCCGGTAGAGCAGGAGGGCGGGCGTGCCTCGGACGACGAGGAACAGGACGAAGAACATCCCGAGCTTGGCGAGGCCACTCGGGCTGTTGAACAGCGACGCCACGTCGAGCTCCATCCCGCTGACGATGAAGAAGAACGGCACGAACACGCCGAAGCCGACCGCGGTCAGCTTCGACTCGAACGACGGCAACTCGTAGTCGCGCAGCAACTGCCGCGTGATCATGCCTGCCGCGAATCCGCCGAGAAGGAGATCGAGCCCCAGGCGGTAGGCGAGCAGCGCCAGCGCGAAGATCAGGACCAGCGCCCAGCGCACGGCGAGCTGAGAGCTGTGTTCGAGCGTTCTCTCGAAGACCGGAAGGCTTCGCTTCGAGAGGCGAAACGTGAAGAGTGCCACCACGACCACCGCGACGTGAACGCGAGCAGGATCAGCGCGTTGTGGACGGTGCTGTGGGCCGACAGCAACAGGGTCAGCAGCAGCACCGGCCCGAGCTCCCCCACCGCTCCCGCGGCGAGGAGGTACGTACCGAGCCGCGTCCGCAGCTCACCCGTATCCGAGAGGATCGGCAGCAGCGTGCCGATTGCCGTCGTCACGAGCGCCGAGCCGGTGTAGAGCAACGACAGCACCACACCTGCCGCGGCCAGCAGCCCGCCGATCGTGTACGCGATCGCCAGCGACACCGCCCATCCGAACAGCGCGAGCTTCAGCGGCGTTCCCCTGATCCGGGCAAGGTCGAGCTCGTAGCCGGCAAAGAAGAACGGCAGTCCGAGGCCGAGGTCGGCGAAGAAGGAGATCGGTGGCGAGACCTGCAGGCCAAGGACCTGGGGGCCGAGCATGATTCCGAATAAGAGCTCGAGCACCACCGCCGGGGCCGCGATCGGGCCGACCTTGACGGTCGCGGCGATCGTGCCCGCGATCGCCGACGCGCCGACGATGGCCAGGAACGTCTCCGGCGAGAGGGTTACCTCGGCGAGGGTGTGCACTGCGACGGCTGGCCGGGCCGGTTGGTGTGGACGGAGATCCGCGCCTGGCCCTGATCGACCGCCGGCCACCGGCGGGCCACGTCGGGCTGATGCTGGACGCGCATCAGTACGGACCCTTAACGCAGCCCCGGGCGGGCATTTCGAGGCGCGGGGCGGCGAAAGTGACTCGCCCCGGGCCGGGGACGGCCCGTCGGCGGTGCTCAGCCCTCGGTCAGCCGCCCGGCGCACGAGTGGGTCGGCGCGCCTCCGCCTACCGTGAGCGCGGTGTCGTTGACCCACCTGCCCTCGCCTGCCGACCACAGCCAGAGTCGCCTGTTGAAGATCTGCGCCAGCGGATCATCCGCAGCGGAACAGATTGCCTCCTCGTCGCTCCCCAGCTCGCCGTCGAGCCGCGTGGACACCGCACCGGCTGCCGTGCCGGGGACGGCCTCTGAGAGCAGTCGCGGGTCTCGCGTGGTCCGGTCGCCGTCAATGAACTCACGGAACGAGGAGATGTGGCTCCACCCTTCGGCCGCATCGCGCATGGATCATCGAGCGACGTACTGAACGTGTTCCACCCCGGGGACCGTCTGGGAAGGCCAGGCGTTGGCCCTCGGGCCGATGCGCATCGGCCCGAGGGTGAGCGCGTTCACCAAGCGTTCGGCACCCGGCGCCCGCGCACCGACTGAGCTCGACGAACTCATCGATCGGGAACTCGAGATCCTCAAGCTCATGGCCCGCGAACGCTCAAATGCGACTATCGCCGCCGTGCGTTCCTACGCGAGGGCAACCATCTGTTCCTTCGGATCGATGGCTCCCAGGTCCTTGACGACCTTGAAGTGACCGTTGCTCGCCCGGGCGATGTACATGTTCATCCGAACGTGGTGCTGACCCGGCACCATTTCGGCTGGACCACCGGGTCCCTCGGCAATCTTTGCGTGGTCGAGCGCTTCGATAACCGCCTCTTGGTCGAGTGAGCCTGCCTCGTTCACGGCAGCCTCCCACAGACGCAAGCCCCGGTACAGGCCCGTGCACGCACTGCCGGCCGTGAACTTGGCCTCGCCGGGATAGAGCCGGTCGTACTGATTGATGAGCTCCTCGCTGAACGGCTCGCTCACGTCCTGGTAGTAATCGAGGCAACCGTAGAGACCCTCCACGTGCGCGGCCGGCACGAGGTTGAGGAAGTTCTCGTCGAAGTATGTGCAGACGAGCGAGCCGCCTGACTGCGTGAAGCCGGCCTCGTACAGCAGTTCGAGAAATGGCGTGAGGCCGGGAGGGACGATCGTGTTGAAGACCGCGTCGGCGCCGCTGGACATGATCCGGTCAACCGTCTCGGCGTAGGCGGTGTGATCGAGGGGGAAGTACTCCTCTCCGACGATCGAGCCACCGTTGGCTGTGACAACCTCATGGACCTTCTTGTTCAGCGTGTGTGGCCAGATGTAGTCGGCCGAGGGCAGGTAGAACGTTTTCGCTCCTGTATGGCGCATCAGCCACGGGATCAGAGGCTCCACCTGCTGCGCCGGCACCGGGCCGGTACAGAAGATCAGCGGGTCACATTCCTGGCCCTCGTACTGCTCGGGATAGATGTAGAGCGTCCTGCCGTCGACGACCGCCGGGCCCTTGATGGCCTGCCGCGTGGAGCTGTAGATGCCACCGAAGATCACGTCGACCTGATCTTGTTCGACGAGCTTCGTGGCCGCAGCTCCCGCGGCGCTATCCGTCGTCTCGCTGTCCTCGAGGTACAGGGCGACCTCTCGCCCGAGCAGGCCACCCCGTGCGTTGATGTCAGCGACCACCATCTTGGCCACGTTGGCGTTGGCGGTACCCATGAACGAGAGTGCACCCGTCTGGTCCGTGATGACACCGACCCTGATGGGACCAACTGACGCTGTCGACTCTTGCATGACCTTCCCTCCGATCTCGATTCAGATGACCAAATGACTTCCAGCTCACGGGCGGTCAGCGCTGCACAGCGCTCGCGCGGGTCGCTGCCGCCAAGCCGTGGCCGTGGCCGTGACCGTGACCGTGACCGTGACGGCAGCGAATACCGCCTATGCGAGCTCTCGGGCGGGACCGCCCGCTTCGACGCCCCCCGGGCGCGCGGTGATGCGCTAGGCGTAGTACTGACCGCCGAGCCCGGCCGCCTGCGGCCGACCAACGTGTCCGGCTCGTTGCAGAATCGCCGGGACCTCGGGGTCGGAGGCGAAGCTCTGCCACCCCTCCGCATCCCAGTCGAAGAGGACCCAGACGCGGTCGGTCTCGTCGGGATCGCGAAAGACGGTCGAACCCTTGGAGCCATGCTCTCTGCGCTTCTCAGCGCCTGCGGTCGAGAAGACATCCAGAAAGCGGTCGAAATCCTCGACCTTCGTCGTTGCCAGGATCACCGTTCTCCTCCTTTGGCTACTCGGCGCCGAGGGTCGACGCCGATGGTGAGGCGAACCTACGCCGCCGCCGGCCGCGCCACATCGGGCGAACGCCCTATAGAGACCGCAGGAGGTCGTGCTCGAAGGCCCAGAGCGTCGCCGCGGCCCGGCTGCGGACGCCGAGCTTCTGGTAGACGTGCTGGACGTGGTGCCCGACAGTCTTGGCGGAAATGCCAAGGTCCTCGGCGATCTGCTGGTTGGACTCGCCGCGCACGAGCACGAGGAGCACCTCCAACTCGCGCGCGGTGAGCCCGGCAGGCAGCTCGCGCGGTCGCTGCGGCACGCGATGGCCGGCGGCGGCGAGCACCGCGTCGACAGCTTCGGGGTCGAGCCGCCCCTCCTCGACTTCCCGCAGCAGCTCAGCCCTTGCCGCCGGCTCATCGAGAGCCGATCGGTACGGCCGGTCCTCGCGCATGGCCCCGTAACAGTCGGCGGCGGCGAGAATGCGGGCCGACTGATCGAGCGCCGCCCCACGCGTGCCCCGATGGTAGCCGGAGCCGTCGAGTCGCTCGTGGTGTGCTCCGGCAACGATCCCGATCGGAGCGAGTGTCGGCGACTGGGCGAAGGCGCGCTCGGTGAAGTGAGGATGGAGTCGCACCCGCTCCCACTCTCCGAATCCGAGACGCCCCGGCTTCTCCCAGATCGCGTTCGACACGCCGACCCGGCCGAGGTCGTGCGCGAGCGCAGCGTGCCGCACGAGGCTCACGGACGCGGGCGGCAGGCGCATGCGCCAGGCCGCGGCCTCGGCGAGCTCGGCCACGCCCGTCGAGTGCCGACGAAGCCACGGCGACTTGAGATCGGTGAACGCGGCGATGGCCATGAAGGCGGCGTCGATCCTCTCGCCCTTGATCCAGATCTGCGGAAACGGCTCGATCTCCAGCGCCTGTTCCCACATCCTTGTCTCATCCAGCTCGGCAAGGAGCTCGGGCAGGTTGCGCGCGGCGAGGTCGGCAAGTCGAGGCTCGTACGCCGTGCCCGATCGGCGCTCGACGACCGACCGTGCCTCCTCCGGGCCACCGTGGGTGAGAAAGACGGAGATGTCTCGCGCCACGTGCAGGAGCCGCATCGGCAAGGGGATCTCGTCGCCGCCGGTGACACCCGGGAGCCCCAGCCCGTCCCAACGCTCGAACACGTGCTCGAGCGCTGCCTGGGTGCCGGCGCTGAAGCCGAGCCACCCGGCGAAGCGCTGCGCCACCTCGCAGTGCATCGCCAGCGTCACACGGGCCTGCGGAAGCCCGTGGTCAAGCGCCTCCTCGACCATCGCAGCGCGGAGCTCCGGCGGGCGACCGACGCCGACGTTCGACTGCAGGAACGCGACGACCTCCTCGACATTGCCTGCGTCGACGAGCGCGAACGCGGCCCTCGGCACGATGTCGTCGCCGTAGAGCTGCGCGGCTTCGTGCCCGTCCGAGGTGCAGCCCGAGGAGTGAAGGAGCGCGACGTAGTACGCGTCGACGAGCTCCTGCGGTGACGCTCCAGCGAGCTCGCCGAGACGGACCGCGAGGACGGCGGTGCGCAGCGCGTGCTCGAGCGGCTGCCCGGTGCCGAGGTCGGTCGCGAGCGACAGGGCGCCCACCACCTCGGCGGCGCGGATCGGTCGCTCTCCTGACCGGCGTCCGGTGGGGGCTGCCGTGCCCTCCTTGGCTGTCACGGTGCGACCCTACACCCCGATCGTCGGCCGTGCGGCGAAGATTTGCGCAAGTCACCGTTCCCTACGCCTCAACCGCGAAGATCCGCCACGGTCCGGGCACGCCCTTGAGGTCATGTTCGCCGCGGTCAGTCAGTGTCTGGCCCGAGCCGACGATGAGGTCGCGGACGGTGCTGCTGACCAGCACCTCGCCGGGTGCGGCGAGCCCGCTCACGCGCGCGCCGATGTGGACGGCGAGGCCACCGACGTCGTCATCGGAGAGCAGCTCGCATTCGCCGGTGTGCAGCCCGGCGCGGATCTCCAGACCGAGGTCGCGGGCCCCGTCACGGATCGCGGTGGCGCTGCTGATCGCGCGGCTGGGACCGTCGAACACGGCGAGCACACCATCACCAAGTGACTTCACGTACCTGCCTCGATGGCGCACGACCTCCTCGCGCACGAGGCGGTCGTGGCGTTCCAGAAGCGACCGCCACGCACCGTCCCCGAGCGCCGCGGCACGCTCTGTCGAGCCGACGATGTCGGTGAACAGCACGGTGGCGAGCACCCGACCGCTGACCACCGGTGGCCGCACGCCCGTGAGGAAATGCTGTATCTCGTCGGCGACGGCGTCCTCCGCCCCGAACCAAAACGCCCCCTCCCCGGGAACCTGCGCATAGCGGGCATTGGGGATGTGCTCAGCGACATAGCGTGAGTGGCGCTCGTCCAGGTACGTGTCGTGCATGAGCCGCAGCACCAGCGTCGGGCACTGCACGCTGGGAAGCACGTCACGGACATCCGTTTCGCCGATCATGGCCAGCGACGCCGCGGCGGCAGCAGGATTCATCGCAAACCGCTGTAAGCGCGCCATCCGACGCCGCAGCCGCTCGTCCTGTCCGCCAACGAGGACCGCGATGGGGTTCGCGGGCGAGTCGGCGCCCCACGACTCAACGATGTCGTGCACGATTGCAGCGCGCTGCTCGACGCTCGGCGCCCACTCGTATCCCGGCCCAAGCACCAGCCGGGGCTGCGGCGACACCAGGACGAGTGCCCGCACCAGGTCCGGATGGGAGGCGGCAAACAGCGCCGTCAAGCCGCATCCCTCAGCCGAGGAACAGCACCGGCTGCTCGGAGCCGACCGCGTCGATGACCGCCTGGACGTCGTCGATCTGCTCCTCCAGCGGCGTCGCCCCCGCAATCCCGTCGGACATCCCACTCCCACGTCGGTCGAACAAGATCGACCGCGAAAACGATGCGAGCCGCGCGAACAGGCGCGAGAAGGGCGGCAGATCCCAGTACATATCGATGTTCGAGAGGTACGGCGATACCACCACGACGTCGAGCGGTCCCTCCCCCAGGATCTGGTAGGCGATCTGCAGGTCACCGCTGTGCGCGTAACGGGTCTCCGGGGCTTCCACCGGCCCGCCCTATCCGCGTGCGGTCTCGCACGCAGGCGGGGCTCGGTGCGCCGCGATTAGCTGGAATGACTGGCCAGCGAGCGATTAAGGTCTGGCCTGTGCTGCCGCATGACGAAGCAGGGTCGGGAGAGGTTGTTGTGCTCATCCACGCTGGGGTGGCTGATCGCTCGATGTGGCAGGAGCACCTCGGATGGCTGGCCGAGGCTGGGTTTCGCGCGATCGCTGTCGATCTGCCCGGGTTCGGCGATGCGGTTCTCGAAGGGGCGGTGCAGGCGCCGTGGGAGGAGGTGCTGAAGACGCTGAGGAATCTCGATGTCGCTCGCGCGGCTCTGGTCGGTAACTCCTTTGGCGCTGCCGTGGCGCTACGGGCGGCAGCGGTCGCGCCAGCGGCGGTCTCCGCACTGGTGCTCATCTCGCCGCCTCCCCTGGCGCTGGAGCCCTCACCGGCATTGAGTTCCGCGTGGGATGCCGAGAGCGCTGCACTGGAAGTAGGCGACATCGACGGCGCGGTGGCCGCGGTCGTTGAGGCATGGACGCAACCTCAGGCACCGGCGGACCTCCGTGTGCGGGTCGCTGTAATGCAGCGGCGTGCATTCGAGCTCCAGGCCGCTGCCGGTGAGGTCGAGGAGGCAGCAGACCCGCTCGAGCAGCATCCGGAAGTACTCGCTGACCTGCAGATTCCAGCTTTGGTGGCGGCGGGCGAGGATGACATGCCTGACTTCAAGAAAGGCGCTGAGGATTTCGCATCGGTTCTACCGTGCGCCCAGCATGCGGTGATCAGGGGCGCCGGCCACCTGGCTCCGCTCGAAGCTCCGGACGAATTCAGACACCTGCTACTCGGATTCCTGCGCAACAAGACGTAGAACCCGACCCGGGTCGGGAGGCGCTGTTCTCAGACAGGCCCTCTGACACGGGCAACCCGCACAGGCGCTCTAGCGACATCGGCCGACCCACAAAGGATGGTCAGCAAGCCCGAAGGGCGGGCGCGGCCGCCGTCGAGCACGCCTACCCCCGTCAACGCTGTCAGCTTGGAAGGCGGGGGGCGATCAGCCCGCCTGCATCGCCTGCATGTTCTTCATCATCGCCGCATCGACCGCATGCAGCTCCTCGCTGGGGCTGAACTGGACCAACTCGCTGCCGGCCTCCGCCAACGGGATGTGGCCGGGCGGAAGGTAGAAGGCGTCGCCGGCCGCGAAGACCTCCTCATGGTCGGCAAAGCGATAGGTCAGCCTGCCCTTGATCACATATCCCCAGTGCGGGCACGGACAGCGGTCATCGGGCAGCCCCCGGAGCATCGGGGTTCCGTCGATGTCCTGGCGGAACGACACAAAATTGACGGTGTAGCCGTCGACGTCCTCATGCCGATCTTCCACGACGCCATGGTCGTCGACCTGTGCGGCGCTCTCCTTCGATACCTTCGGCATCTCTCTCGCCTCCTTCAGTTGTTGTGGTGCGAGACTATGCGGGGGCCGGCTCGCTGTCATGAGGCGTTTGACCCATCTTTGCTCTCGGCGTGAGGGCGGTAGCGTCCGGACGGCCGTGTCAGGGGGTGCGGCGCATCGGCGCCGGCAGACCGCCGCTGCACCGCTTCCGCGTGGGGCTCGAGTTCGTGCTCTCAGGACACCGTGAGGTTGACGGCATGATCGCGTCGAGTCACGCCGGACTGCGCTGAGTGGCGCTCTTCTCGGGCCTGTCGTCGTCAAAGGCCCAGCTGAGCCGCAGCGACTGGGCTTTGTCTACGGCGGCGCTCAGAAGTTCGTCCGCACGCTCGTGCAGGCCCGCGGCACGGAGGAATTGGGCGTGGTGGTGCAAGTCGCGGACGACGAACGCTGCCGCGGCGGCGCGCTCGTCGCGCCGCACGGCATCGGCAAACATCCCATCCGCCGTTTCGTTATCGCCGCAGACCGCCGCGAGCCGGGCGAGCAAGTACGCCACAGATCCTGCGTGGCTGGCGCCACGAGCGGTGACGACCATGCGGTTTGCGTGCGGCTCCAGCAGCGTTCGCAGCTCCTGCGCCCGCGCGGTGTCTTTGAGCAGGGCGCACGCTCCAACGGCCGATGAGAGCGCTGCCAGCCAGTTGACATCGCGGGGCAGGGTCGAGAGCCCGCCGGCGACCGCGGCCTCGAAGTCCTGCCGGGCTTCGTCGAGCTCGCCCCGCTCGGCGTGCCACCATGCGAACGTGAACCGGTAGGCACGCCACGCTGGACCGCTGTTCGCGCGCTCGGCGACGTCTCCCTCGACCCCACCGGCGACCGGATCGAGCTCCCGCATCCTTCCCTGAACCAGCATCCGCAGCAGGGACTGCTCGGCGTAGAACACCTCGGCGTTGGCGTCGCCCGCCTGCCTGCCGAGCTCGCGCGCGCGACGGGAGAGCTCGAGCCCGTCCGCGATCCTTCCCTCGAGTAGCGCCAGCGTCGCGCGCCACATCGGCACGTACCAGGCGAATGCCGGCAGACGCGCCTGCGCCGAGAGCTCCGCATAAGCGTCGAGCTCCTCGCGCACGGCGGGGCCGTCGCCGATCTCCAGCAGGTCGACGATGCGCCAGTTGCGCGCCTGGAGCGCAAGTTCCTCGTCACCGGCCCTGTCGGCGAGAGCGAACATCTCGCTCGCGAGTCGCAGCCGTTCCTCGCAGCCGTCGGGTCCCCACACGGTGACGTGGCGGGCGTTCAATGCCGCGGCCAACGCGGCGCGGTCGTCGGTCTGGCGGGCGAGGGTGAGCGCCTCGCCGCTGATCGCCTCGCGGCGGCCGGTGTCGGGGTCGTAGGCGAGCTCGATCGCGAGCCGGGCGAGCAGCCGCACGCGCAGTCCCGGGTGGTCGTGGCCGACCGCGTAGAGCGCCTCCTCGAGTGCGGAGACAAGCTCGGGGGCCGCGCCTAGGATCGTGACGCCGGCGCCCCCAAGCGCAAGCGCCGAGCGCGCGATCAGGTCAGGCCTACCGGCGGCCCGCGCAAGTTCGCTCGCCTTCGCGAGCGCCTGGGCCGCCTCATCGCCCAGCCCGGCCCGTTGCAGCGTTTCTCCGAGCGAGCACTGCAGCTCGCCCCGACGCTGCAGGGGGCTTCCGCGCCGCTCGAGCACCGCCCCTGCTCGGCGCAGCAACGCGGCCGCGTCCTCGTGGGCGAGGACCGCTCCTGCCCGGTTCGCCGCCTGCTGCGCAAGATCGGCAGCGCGCATCGGATCGCCGGCGCCGGCGGCCGCCTCGAGCGCGTGATTGGTCAGTGCGACCAGGTACCGGTCGGGCTCGCCCTCTGCCCGCTCCTCGAGGGCGGCGGCGAACAGTTCGTGCAGGCGTGCGCGACGAGTCGCAGTGAGCGAGCCCGCGAGCGTGTCGCGCACGATCGCGTGGACGAACGCGTAGCGGCCTGGCTCGTCCGGAACCTCGCCGATCAGCCGGCCTTTGACGGCAGCGTCGAGCACGTCGAGGGTGTCGTCGACCGGCAAGCCGACGACTTCGGCCACGACGGCGAGCTCGAACTCAGCGCCGCTGACGGCAGCCGCATCCAAAACCGCGTGAGCCTCGGAGCCGAGCGCCTTGATCCGCCTGCGCACCGTCTCGCTGATCCCTATGGGCTCTCCGGGAAGGAGCTGCTCGATGAAGAATGGATTCCCTCCGGTCTGCTCGCGTAGCGCTTGGACGGCCTCCGGTGAGCGGTCACCGCCGAGCAGCGTGGCGACCGCGTCCCGGCCCAGCCCGGCCAGCGCGATCCGCTCGACCGGTAGCTCGCGGTAGAGGCTCGCGAGCGCCTCTGATAGAGGGTTCTCCTCCGTATCTCGATAGGTGGCTACGAGCATCTGTGGCGCGCCGGTGGGGCGCGCCGCGAGGTGGCGGAGCAAACGAATCGTCGGCGGCTCGGCCCAGTGCAGATCGTCGAGCACGAGCAAGAGTGGGCTCCCGGCTGCGACTGCGTCGAGCACGAAGCCGACCGTCTCGAACAACCGCAGTCGCGCTCCAGGCGAGGGCCGCGTCGCGGACCTGATGCGGTCGTCCGCCTCGCCTGTCTCCGGCAGCAGTGCGGAGAGCTCGCCCGCCTCCGCCGGCGGCCCCACCCAGTGACGCAGCGGTTCGCGCAGCGACTCGACCAGTGGCTGGTAGGGGACGAGCGCCTCCTCCTCGGCACGGCCGTACAGGACTCCCACGCCGAGTGCGCCGAGCTCGGCTGCGAACTCGGACACAAGCCGGGTCTTTCCGATCCCGGGCTCGCCGCTGACGAGCATCAGCTGCCGTCCGTGCCGTGTGGAGCGTGCCCAGGCGGCGTGCAGCTTCGCGAGCTCGGGCCGGCGCCCGACGAGCGGGCCTCTGCGACGCGCGGCGATGATGCGCGCCGGAGCCGGCGGCGGCGCCCCCGCCACCATTCCACCTCTCAGCTCCACGGCGAGCGACCTGCTCGACGGCGAAGGCGCAACGCCGAGATCACGCCGGAGCCGCTCCGCGAAGCGCTCATGCGTCACGAGCGCTCCGGCGCGGTCGCCTGCGTGCGCGAGCAACCGCATCAGGTCCCGATGGGCCGGCTCGTCGAGCGGATCGAGCGCGGCGCGGCGGCGCCCGAACGCGAGCGCGGCCTTGTGGTCGCCCCGGGCCGCAGCCGCGGTGGCCAGCCTGCCCAGCACATCGGCGACCCGGTCGCGGTGCTCGTCGCGAGCGACCAGCACCCACTCCTCGTCAAAGCCGACCAGCAACTCGCCGCCGCACAGCTCCAGCGCATCCAGCGGCCGCTTCGCGTCCAGTAATCGCTCGAACTCGTGCGCGTCGACCAGCACATCGTCGGCCAGCCCGACGTGCTCGCGCGTCGCCACCAGCGCCTCGACGCCAATCACCGCACGCAGCGCCGACAGCGAGGTGCGCAGACTGGTTCGGGCGCTTTCGTCGAGCACATTCGGCCACAACCGCCCGGCGACGGTCGAGCGCGCGTGAATGCCGGGATTGAGCGCGAGCCAGCCGAGTAGAGCCCTCGCCGGTCGCCGCCGAGGTGGAGTCAGTTGCGCCCCGTCGCGCTCAAGCCGAAGCCGTCCAAGCACGCGCACCCACAGCATCCTGAGCGGAGCGTAACGGCGGTAGCGACCTCGTGACGAAGCGGTCACGGTGTGGTCACGGTGAGCGCGGATCCTCCTCCGACCCCCGTCCACGAGAGGAGTGACGATGACAACGCCGACGATCGACGAGGCGAAGCTCGGCGCGTTCATGGAGCAGGTGCTTGGTGACGCCGCCGGACTGATGGCCTCGACCCTGGCGACGCTCGATGATCGCCTCGGCCTCAAGGTGCTACCCGACCGACGCCGGCTCCTGATGCTGGAGATGAACAGCGCCGACGATCCCAACGAGAACGTCGGCCCGCTGGCGACGATCCTGTACGGCATCAGCGTCGTCTACTGCATGACCACGTCGCTCGCTCACGGCGGCGCCGGTCTTGGTACCTGCGGGCTGCCCGCAGCTCGGGTGCAGGAGCTTTGCAAGGAGGCGGGCTTCGCGAACCTGCAGCGGCTCGAACTCCAGGACCCGTTCAACTCGCTGTACCTAGTCCAGCCATGAACAGCGCACTGGATCTGGGCGCGGTCGAGCAGGCCGAGCTGGTCCGCGACGGCCAGCTGTCGGCACGGGAGCTCGTGCAGGCATCGCTCGAGCAGATCGAGCAAATCAACCCAATCGTTAATGCGTTCGTGGCAGTGTCCGCCAAGCGGGCGCTCGCTGAGGCCGACGCGATCGCGCCCGGCGACCCGCGACCGCTGTGCGGCGTGCCGATCGCAGTCAAGGACCTGCTCTCGGCGACCGAGGGGCTGCCCACCACGCACGGAAGCGCCGGCTTCGGCGACTGGGTCGCCGATCACGACACCGCACACGTCCGGCGACTCCGAGACGCCGGCGCGATCGTCGTCGGCAAGACCAACACGCCCGAGCTTGGGCTGCGCCCGGTGACCGAGAACGAACGCTTCGGCCCGACCCGCAATCCATGGAACATCGCTCTCTCGGCCGGTGGCTCCTCCGGCGGTAGCGCTGCCGCCGCGGCAAGCGGAATGGTTGGACTCGCCGAGGGCAGCGACCTCGGCGGCTCGATCCGGATCCCGGCGTCGTGCTGCGGACTCGTCGGGCTAAAGCCGAGCCGAGGCCGTGTCTCGATCGGCCCCGACTACGGCGCCATCGGTCTCGGCACGCCGGCTGACGGCGTGCTGACCCGGACCGTGCGAGACACCGCAGTGGCGCTCGACACGATCGCCGGGTACGAACCCGGAGACCACCACTACCTGGCCGCGCCGGAGGTGGGATTCGCCGTCGCGGCGCAGCGCCCGCTCGAACGGGTCTTGGTCAGAGTCGCGCTGACGGCGCCGCTCGACGTGCCGATCGACGCCGAGCCGCTCGCTGCCGCGCGGCGCGCGGCCGAGGCACTCGCCGGGCTCGGCCACGACGTCGCCGAGGGGACTCCAGACTGGGACGACGACGCCTTCCCAGGGAGCTGGGGGACGTTCATCACCGGGACCATCCAGCATCTCGTCCGTGTCGTCGAACGGCTGCACGGTCGCCCGCTGGATCCGAGCCGCCTGGAACCCGCGACGGGTGCCTGGACGGTCGAATCGACCCCGGTGACGCTCGTCGAGTACCTCGAAGCTGCCGAGCGCCTCTGGGCGTTCTCGCGGCAGGTCATCCGCTCCTGGCCGCAGGGCTCAGTGCTGCTGACACCGACCCTCACCCGCCTGCCCGCAGAGATCGCCGCGCTCACGTCGGAAGCAGGGGTCACCGACGACGGCGTCCGGTTCAGCGCGCTCGTCCGGATCTGGAACGTGACCGGTCAGCCGGCGATCACCGTGCCCCTGTACGAGACGGCCGACGGAATCCCGGTCGGGATCCAGCTCATTGGCCCGCCAGGCCGGGACGACCTGGTGATCTCGCTGGCCGCACAGCTCGAGGCCGCCGCCGGGCGGCGCCCACCAGGAATCGCCCTCACCGAGACCGAGTACGCACAAACCACCTAACCGAAGAAAGGACACATCATGCACGCATCCATCTCGAAGTTCACCGGCGACACCGACGACCTGACCCGCCGCTACGACGCGCTCCTCGACGAGATGCCGACCGCCGAGTTCATCGTCCACCTCTGCCTCCGCGCACCGGACGGGATCCTCATCGTCGACACCTGTCCCAGCCATGAGGCGTTCCAAGCATTCGTGACGGGCGACCAGTTCAGATCCGCGCTGCGCCGCCACGGCCTCCCCGACCCCACCGAGCTACACGACTACCCCGTCCACATCGCGTTCGTCAACGGCACGATGCCGGTCGTCCACTCGTAGCCCTGGAGCCATGGTCAAGCACGCAGACAGGTGTGTGATCTCGCTCGAGCAAGCGGCCGACCCTACGCGTAGATGGGGCGGCTCGGCGGTCGCTGGTTCGCTGCACTTGTGATTCACGACGGCAGGCGTTCCTTCGCGGGTTCCGGGACATATTGGGGACATACCTCAGTCGCGCGCCCGTCGGGGCCCACCGCACGACGGCCCCGACACCGCCGATTTGGAGCTACGACGCGGCGAAGGAATCGAACCTTCCAAGCCGGGGATCGCCCGGCCCTGCCAGTTTTGAAGACTGGGGTAGGTTCGACTCAAATCCCCTGCAATCTCTCACGTTCCAGGTCCGTTAAGTGGCTCATGGGCCAGCAGCATGGCCACTCGTGCAAGCGGCCGGGCCGAAACACGCCACTCCCGCGAGTGCCCACGCGGACAACCGCATGATCGGGAACCGTAAAGGCGCCAGGCGACCGTCACGCGGTACACACAAGAGCCGCAAAAGGCAGACCGGGGGGTACGCGAGAAATCGCTCAAGCAGTCGAATGACGCGCCTCAGAAGCTCCCACATTTCAGATGCTCTCACGGGGCATCGGTCGATCGAAGCAACACTCTGCGCAACAGCAAGGACGCGCCCCGCTACCCGCGCAAGGCAGGGAGGTCATCGGCGCCGGGCAAATGCCGGGCGCGCGGTGGAAGCGGGTCCCGGGCATCGCTGATGAGGCCATCCCCTCGCGCACGCGGTCGATCGCGAGGTCGACGCGCGGCGAGTGGGTGAGTTGGTCCCGCCATCAAGCTCGGGGCGATCCTGCGACGGCGTCACCCTGATTGGGTGATGCGGCGTTGCTAGGTCTGGCACTAGCTTGACGCTCATGACTGATCGATCGTCGGGTTTTCGGGTTTACCCTCAGCGCGTTTCAGCGGTGCTCATACTCGCTCTCATCGCCGCAGCGTTGTTTGCGGGGTGCGGCAGCAGCAGCAGCAGCGCGACGGCGGCAAGCAGCAGCAGCACGCCAGCGGCAAGCAGCACCAGCGCCACGCCGGCGGCAAGCGGCAGCCAGCCTGCGTACTGCTCGGAGGTCAGTAACTTCAAGAGCGCTGCCGCGGAGCTGAAGGACACGGGCGGGGTGAGCGCGATCATTTCGAGCATCACGAAGGCGTACAGCACCGGACAGATGGCGATCGCCGCGGTCAAGACGGCTTTCGCGTCGGAGACCGCTGCGCTGAAGGGCTCGCTGACGTCGCTTTACAACTCGATCAAGCAGTTGACCAGCTCGAGCACTCGCGCGTCGGCGCTTCAACAGCTTCCGGCCGAGGTCGCTGCGGTGAAAACTGCGGGTGCTCAGTTCGTGGCTGCCACCAAGTGCGGCTAGAACGACCACGCCGCGGAGCTCGCTGATCGAGATGTGAAGGCCGCCGGACTGCGATGACTTTGGCAGTGACGGCAGTCTCAGCGCGAGCAGTGTGAGCACGACCGCCGCCGGCGTCGTGCGGGTCGGTAGGAGCCCGATCCCCTTTGCTAAGACTGCGGGTGGATTGCCCGGCCATACGAGCAGTCCGTCATCGTCCGCCGACGAGCGCGTGCGACCTTGTCCCGTCCCCTGCGCTCGGGATGTCACCTCGTTTGGGTGATGCGACATCGGCGCCTGACCGCGATCGTGAGGGCCGACCTGCCTCGCAATCGAAAGGATCGCAATGACCACCGAATCATCCGAGCGGCCCGTTCTTGACACTCTTGCCGCGATGACCGCGGAGTCGCTCGCGCGGTGCGGCCTGGATCCCAACTCGCTCGTTGCCGCGCGGATCGCCGCTTTGGCGGCCGTCGGTGCGCCGGCTGCCTCCTATCTCATGCACGTCGGTCCAGCGATGGACGCGGGCGTCACGGTTGAGCAGATCCAGAACATCCTCATCGCCGTCGCGCCGATCGTCGGCACGCCGAAGACGCTGGACGCCGCTCTGAACATCACCGAGGCGCTGGGGATCGTCATCGCCGCGCTCGAGGAGGAGGAACTGGAAGCCGAGGAGGGAGCGGAGTAACGCACCGGCGTCTGCGGCCGTCGTGGCCGCGCCCGCAAGTTGCTACTCGGTGGGGATTTGCGAGCGCTGAATTTGCCCTCATTGCGCGCTGATCGCCGCATCCACTTCGAGCTCGCGGAGGTCTCAGGAGAACTACTGAGCCAGGTGGCTGGTTTGTTCGGTTATGCGCGGCGGGCGGGGATGCGAGTCTCCTCGGTTACACCGATGCCGGAGTCGGCAACCGCGACCGTTGGCTCTGCGTCGGCACTTCGTCGGTGCGGATCAGATCGGAGGCAGGACATCGCCGATGTCAGGGTGGGTGAGTTGAGGTGAGCTCTCCCGCGGCCCCGAACGTGAGGGGTATTGGAAACTCCGGGCCGGCGGAGGGTCTACAGCATGTGTGGCATGTGTGCGGTGCGCTGCCCGATGGAGGTGACGGTCGAGGACGGTCGGCCGGGTCCTCGTCACCGTGCCCGAGCACGTCGGCGCTCCGGACGGGATGACCGTGGACGCAGCCGGTGACCTGTGGGTCGCGATCTACGGCGGTGGACGGGTCAACCTCGCGTTCGGCGGACCCGGCCTGAACCGCCTCATCGTCACGACCGCAACCGAGGGCTGGACCGATGGGTAACGCCGTGCCGACCCCGCCGCCGGACTCGTCTACCGGCACGACACCGACGCCACCGGCCGGCCAGCCGCACCGTTCCGCCCCGACCCCGACTGGCGACACGGGAGCGTTCCGGGGGCCTGACGCTGGCTCGAGAATCTCCACCTGGGGATCGGAGATCGTGCGCCCTGCCGAGTTCGACGCGGGCTAGAGCAGCCGGGATCTGAGAGGTCGGTGGCCTTGTCTGATCACGACCTAGAGTGAGCGCCGCGAAGCTTGACTACGCGTCCGTTGAGCGGCTGCACCGGGCGGTATGTTGTTCGGGTAGCCGCCGTAGTTGGCGAACTGCGAGATCACGTCACGGAAGCGCGTCACGGCGGCTTGGGAGATGTGTCCGCCGTCGGACAGCACCGACCAGCGTACGTTCTCGGTGCAGCCGGGGGTCGTGAGCGAGCCGTCGTGGGCGTAGAACGAGTCGACGTGCACGTGACCGCCGCGTTTTGCGCACCCTCCGCCGAGATCGCTGAACAGCTCTGCCGGGTTGGCTTCGCCCATCGGTGGCCCCGTCGCGCCCGAAGTCTCCGGGGCGTTGAGGAGGATCCGCTCGAGCAGTGCGTTTTGGCCGATGCCCGATACGGAAGAACACGCCGACCACGGCCGTGGCACCCTGGGCGTTGGTGTGGACGAAGTGTCCTTCCACGTCCGCATGTACGCCGTTGACGGTGTGCTCTGAGAGGGCGTGGAAGTGATACTGGGTGCCGATGGTCTCGACGATGATCGAGGCGACCAACGCGAGCGCGATTGGGACTCGGCGATCCAAGTGGGAAGCACCTGTGCGTTGTCGCCGGCCGAGCAGCGGCTCCGCGGGGATGCGGAACGAACAGGTTCCATCCGGCGCGAGGCCTACTGTGTCTCTGCGGCCGTCGTGGCTGCACCGGCCAGGTGTTCGTCCTTGTCTGGGTTTTTGACGATCGCAGCAATCGCATTCCTTCAGCGCCCGGGCCTCCGAGCCGGCGGTTTGCTCGTACGCTTCCCGGGCCGGGGGTGTATGAGATGGCGGCAATGAAACGGCCGAGGACGATCGAGCGCCGTATGAACCGGTTCCTACGCGAGCCGATTTCGGTACGCAACGCCGCCAGCGTGATCGTCACGGCGACGTTCATCGTCGTGGTTGGCGGCGGGATCGCGATCAGGGCGATCGACCATCGCGAGTACTCGAGCATCTGGGAGGGCATGTGGTGGTCCCTGCAGACGGTCACGACGGTCGGGTACGGCGACGTAACGCCCAAGGACGCCGCCGGCAGGATCGTCGGCGCGCTGGTGATGCTCGAGGGGATCGCGTTCCTCGCGATCATCACGGCAGCGATCACCTCGACGTTCGTGACACGCGCGCAGCGCGAGCAGAAGACCGTACAGCCGGCCGAGGAGCCCGTCGTCGATGCGCCCGTCGACCCTCAACTCGAACAGATCAACGCGCGGCTCGAGCGGGTCGAATCGCTGCTGCAGAAGCTCACGAGACCGTGATTCGCACCGCCGCCGGGCTCAATCCGCGTAGCACCCGGCGCGCTCACCGGCCCCGGGCCTCGCCTTCAGGGCGTGCCCACCTTTAATGCGAAACGGGTGATTCGAAACGCGTGGCCTTACGCGATATTGGTCTCCGTGGCCCGAGTGGCGAAGCTGTTCGAACGCACCCGAGAGTGACACAGCATGACGCGCTGGCTCATGTTTGTTGGCGTTCTGCTCGTGCCAGGCATCATCCTTGCCGCGCCCGGCAAGCCGCAGGATCTGCTCAGCCCCGCGCTCGGAGCTTTGTTGCTGGCCAGTACTCGCGCTGCCGCCTCTGGGACGACAACATGAGCGCCGACCCGGGCGATCCACGCTTGCCGCGGTCAGCCGGGGACAGCGACCCCGTAAAGGATGGAACGCCGCCGGCGGCTCACACCTCGCCGGATAGCGCCCCGGCGAGCTCAAGGAGGCGGATCGGGCACACCCTCTCAGAAGGGTGGCACCTTGCGGTGATTGCCTATCGCGACCCCGAGCATGTCGCCGAGCGAATCGCGCTGCACAGCACGCAGAGCCTCGGCGAGCCATCTCTGGAATGGGCACAGCGCGTCCGCGGGGAGCGTGCGGGGGTTCCGCGCGCGGTGATTGCCGAGCAGGTGCGTACCGACAGCGCGAAGGTGGCGGCGATCGACGGGGCGGTCGCCGGGACGCCGTTTCTGATCGCGGTGGTCCCCGGCTACCTGCTGTACCTCAGGCAGGAGGCGCGGATGCTGCTGCGCACCGCCGCGCTCTACGGGCGCGACCCGCGGGACCTCGAGACCGCCGCCGAGATGCTGGCGCTCCGCGGCGTGGACCCGACGGTCGACGCCGCCCGCTCGGCCCTGCTCGAGGTGCGGGACACACCGCTGCCCGAGAAACCGACCGCGCGCCGGCCATGGCGTACGTGGGTCCGCGCCATCTACGTGCTGCTGATCTACGGCGGGTTCCTTTCCGCTCCCTCCGACAAGGGCAAGGAGGGCGCCCACCCGTGGGTGAAGACCGCGATCGGGGCCCTGTTCGGGCTGACGGTCTGGGTGATCACGTGGGTGTTCCCGCTCAGCTTCATGATCGCGATGGCCTGGGGGTGTGACTCCAGCGCGCGAGACCTCGGGCGGCGAGCGCTGATCTTCTACGACAGCGAGCCCGACAGCGCGCAAGCGGCGATCGCCGCCGCCAAACAGCAACGGGACGCAGGAGAGAAGAAGCGCCAGATCGTCCGCACCATCGTGCTGGTTCTCTCGGTTGCGATCCCGATCGCGTTCATCGCGTTCGTCGACCACGAGCGCCAGAGCACCGGCATCACCCCACTGACCGGCGCCGGGGGTCTCGTCGCGCTCTCACTCGTGATTGCCGCCGCGGTCATCGCCACCCGCCGCTAAGCCCCACCGTCGCGAGATGAGGGAGCGCTCGAACGCCCCCACCCCACGCCGCAGATGCCGCAGCGTGCTGGCGGGATTCGCCTGCGGGGAGGTTCGTGTCAGAGGCCCGTTTTGGCGGTGATCCTGCCGGATTTGACCGCCGTCGCAAGCGCTTGGTAGTCGCTGTCGTTTTGTTCGGCGTACGCTTTAGAGAACTCGACGATTGCGCGGTCGAAGCTGTCGCTGGTGCCGAGGTACGCGGCGATCGCGATCCGGTCGCCGCTGCGGGCGTGCGCCCGGGCGAGTGTCCAGCCGCACAGCTTGCCGTACGTGGCCATGGCCTTCGGGACCATCTGCTCGATCTCCGCCGAGCCCTTCCAGTCCTTCAGCTGACGGCCGTAGAAGTCGCGCGGCCTGCCGTCAAGCCCGGAGTCGATGTGCAGCCAGCCGAGGAAGATGTCCGAGGTGGCCTGCATCAGCCGCTGTCCGACGACCACCCGCTCGCCGTGGTTTGAGAACTCGCTCGGGTCGAGGAATTCCTCCAGCACCGACGCTTCGGCCTCCTTCATCTGCAGGAACAGCGGGTCCTGGCCGTCGCGGCCGAGCAGCAAGGCGATATACGCGCGGGTGCCGACGCTCCCGACCCCGACCACCTTGCGCGCGAAGTCCATCAGCTCGAACTCCTCCAGCAGCACCCGCCGGTCGAACTCGAGCGTCTCCCGATAGCCGCGCAACAACTGGCGAAGCTCTTCGAACATCTCATCGCGCTCTCTGCCTTGCACGAGCTGCGCGATCGGCACGATCAGCGGCGATTGATCGACGATCCGTGCCTTCCCGTCGACGACTTCGGTCAGCTTCGAGAACGCCGTCATGCTGTCCTTCGTGCGCGCCTTCGCGACATTCTTCTCGGTTCGCTTGACCATCTTCGGCTTGAACTGCGAGCCGTACTCCTGGATCGCGCTCTCGACGTCCAGGTGCGAGTACCACACTTCGAGATTCTTCATGCCGGCGAAGTTGGCCATCGCGGTGCGGTAGGAGCCGACCGTGTCAAGCACGATCCGCTCCTGCTCCTTCGCGCGATAGCCGTTGTCGCGCGCCGCGATCAGCATGCTCACCGCAAGCCGCTTGACATCCCACTCCCACGGACCGGGAAGCGTCTCGTCAAAATCGTTGACATCGAACATCAGGCGCCGCTCCGGCGAGGCGAACACCCCGAAGTTCGACAGGTGCGCATCCCCGCAGCACTGCACGTTCAGTCCCGACCGCGGCGTCGACGCGAGGTCATTGGCCATGATCAGCGCCGCCCCGCGATAAAACGTAAACGGCGAGACCAGCATCCGCCCGTAGCGGATCGGCACGAGCTCCGGCACCCGCGTCTTCGCCTGACGCTCCAACAACGCGACCGGATCAGCGCGACTCGCCGGCGGCTCGAACTTCGCATGATCCGCGCGCGGCACCTCACTCCGCGCCGCCTTACCCCGCGCAACCCGCTCCGCCACCGACAAATGCGCAACGGGCGCGGGCTCCGACTTCTTCCCCGGCGCGGCTGTCCCGCGTCGCGCAGCGGTCTTCCGTCTACTCGGAGTTGTCGTCGCCATCGCCGTTCCTTCCTTCCCTCAACCCGTTATCGCACCGGCGCGTTTCACGGCCACCGACATTTCACAATTGGTGTCGCATCAGGCTACGCCGCAGAGCGAGGCAGTGCATCAGCCGAAAAGGATGAGATCACGGAACCGATGATGATTTGCTTCTCGACGGCGCCATGTGCAGACGACTTCGCAAGGGTTACGTGGTGATCGGTTGTGGTGATTTTGGGGTCGTCGTGGCGGTGCGCTTTTTCAGTCGGTCCGCCAGGAACATGACGATGACGGCGATCCCGACGCCGGCGAAGGTGAATAGGATCCTACGTCCCTCGTCAGCAAGGCTGGACGGGTGGGGCACGTCCATGGCGGTCAGGAGGGCGGCGGCCATGGCTGCGGTGTACCAGGCGTAGTTGACGAAGCGGATCGACGCCGCCGCCGCGAACAGGACGACGATGATCACTTCGAGGGCGGTTCTGTTGTCGACGGCCACAAGGACGAGGGCAGCTACCGCGGCTCCGAGTATCGTCCCGGCCACGCGCTGTACGGCAATGAAGGTGGATTGCTGCAGGTCGGGCTTTATGGCGATGATGACCGCAAAGGGCATCCAGTAGGCGTTGGGCAGCTGCAGCCCGAAGGCGATCGCGACGGCGCTCGACACCGCGACGGCCCGAATCACCGCGAACAGGATAAGTGGCCGGGTCAGCGGCCTCGGCGAGATATCCCCTGGGATCTCCGCGACAGGCTGCGGCGCCGTGACCCGCCCGCGCGCCAGCCACATGATGAACGTGTAAGCGACCCACAGCGCCGATCCGGCGAGCCACGCCAGCGCCTGCTTCCACGGTTCGATGTGGATCAGGCCGGAGTGGAAAGCGCGCGGAAGGCCGAAGGAAAGGAGAGTCGGGAGGCCGAGGGCGATGATGAACCAGATGTTGAGCAGATACGCCGCAACGAATCTGTGCAAGCCGTACTTCACCGCCAGCCCGCCCAGCAACGTGACGACGAAAGCGGCCAGCACCACGAACCCCCACGGACCGCCGCCGATGCCGAACCCCACGGCCGTCAGCAGCGCACCGGCCCCGGCCATCGCGGCCATCGCGAGCACCCGGGGACCGTATTTGCCGCCGGGGTCGCTGATCGCCACGAACAGCGCTCCGAAGATCGCACTCAGGAAGTACCTCCGCTCGTGAGGGAGCACACCGACGATGAGCAGCAGCCCCAGGACGACCGCTAACACGGCGCCTCTGCGCAGGTTGAGTCCCTGCCACTTGACTTCAAACACTTTCTTCAGCCGAGTCATGCCGTTCCTCTATCCGGGTTGCTGCGCTGGCTGCTTGATGAGGCAGCCCGACCGGCGGCCGGCCGCACTCGCCGGGCATCATCCCGATCGCTCGTCCCGATCCCGAGCCGACCCAGCGACGTGTCGGTACGCGCACACGCGCTGCAACGAGGCCTTGGCGCAACGGGCCGTTCAAGGGGCGCAGGGAACACAGTCGACTCCCGCCTCGTCGATTGACGGAGCCGTCGCGCCCTCACACCGCCAAGCCAAGGTCGGCGCGAGAGCGTGCCGGCCGGAATGAGACGCTGCTAGGCGGGTAGCGCGTTGAGTTCCTTCGCGAGCTCCTTGCCATCGGCGTCGATTTCCTTCTCCTGGCTCTTCTCCGCATGCGTGAGCGCCTTGTCGAGCTGCTCCTGAAGGCGCGACTCGCCGATCACGACCAACGCGGCCTGGCCCGTGTCGAGGTAGTCGCCGAGCTCCTTGGCATCGCTGCGAGACATGCCACCCATGGCGTGCCCGATCCCCGCGCCCGCCGCAGCGCCCACGATCGCCGAACCGAGGATCGCCGGCGGGAACACGATCCCCACCAGCGCGCCGACAGCGGCACCCGTCCACGCGCCGTGCTGAGTGGGCTTCTCGTGCTTGGTCACGTGCACCTTGCCCTCGTCGTCCTTATACACCAGCGCGACGTCATAGGTGCCCACCAGATCAGCCGAATGCAGGTCAAGCAGCGTGTCGTAAATCGGCATCGGCGTCCGCACGATCCGCGTACACCGCCGCATACACAAACACAGGGTTGTCTTTGCTCATCCTCGTGCTCCCTTCCCGTTCGTTGAGTGGACCGCGGCGACAGCCATCACATCAAGATGCAACCCACCCGGACACGGTCTTTCCCCGATGATGCGGCCATAGCCGCCCGAGGAAAGCCTGCGCCACCCAACCCCAGCCCGCATCACCCCAAATGGGTGATCCGTGCGCAGTGACGCTGATCTGAAGGCGACCGGGTGCCTGGGCTGTCCGCCGAGGACACCCCGGCCTTCACGTCACGAAGACAACCAACGCGCACGCCAAGACCAAGGAGGACCTCGTCGGGCCCGGTGGTCTGCGGGCGGAGCCGACGGGAGGCTGGCGGACAGAGCCTCGGGGCATGCCGCGGAGTCGTGACGATCGCCTACCGCCGGGCGCCCCACACCACCGTTGCAATCACGAGGGACAGGACGACGAGCGATCCCAGCGCGCCGAACCGGATAAGGCCCGTCGTGTCCGACGTGATTGGCGTATGCGACGAACGCGACCGGAAAGGACACCGCGAGCGCGAGCGCGACGCACGATCTCGCGCGTGTTGTGCCCTTTGTCCTGGCGCTTGCGAGCTCGGATCGATCGGTGCTTGCGCCGAGTGGACCCTTAACTCTCTCCCCGTGAAGCCCGGCACATCGCGTGGCATGTGCCGCCAAACCTCCGTCCAGAAGGACGAGCGGTGAATTCCGGGCTTGCGATTGTCGGTCTGACGGTGCTGCTGGTGGCGGCAGTATCGCGGCGTCTGTCGAGCACGCCGGTCACGCCGGCGATGGTGGTGACCGCGATCGGTGTGCTCGTGGGGCCGCTGGTGCTCGATGACCTGTCTGTGCGTCCCACGAGTTCGACGGTGCGGACGTTGCCGAGGCGACGCTCGCGGTGGTGCTGCTCTCGGATTCCTCGCGCGTTGATCTGCGGGCTCTGCGGCGCGAGGCTTCGATGCCGTTACGTCTGCTCGGCGTGGGTCTGCCCCTGACAGTCGTGCTCGGAGGGCTCGTGGCCGTGATTCTGTTTGGGTCGTTCTCGCTCAGCGAGGCGGTGATCCTGGGGGTGATCCTCGCGCCGACCGATGCCGGGCTTGGTAGTGCGGTCGTCACTGACGCGAGACTTCCGCAGGTTGTCCGTCAGTCGCTCAACGTCGAGAGCGGCCTCAACGACGGGATCTGCGTTCCCCTGTTCCTGATCGCGCTGGCGCCCGTCTCCGGCGCCTGCGGGGAGCCTCACCCGCTGCGCGTGGTGGTCGAGGAGATCGGCTACGGACTGTCGCCGCGTTCGTAGCCGGAGCGCTGTTCGGCCTGATCGCCCGCGAGAACCTTGCAACGATGATGCGCTTCAGCGAGGAGACCGGGGCAGCGCTCGACAGCGTCACGTTCCCGGTCTTCGGTGCCGTGCTGCTCGGGCCGGTGTTCGAGCACGTGAGCTGGCAGATCGCGCTGTATACGCTATTGGCCGGGGCTTGTGGCGACCGCAACTTCGCGAGCTGTGGGCCGTTTTAGCTATGCCTGCCTGGCCGACGCCGGGCCCTACTGAGTGCCGCGCGTGCCCGGCACTATTCGAACCGGCCGATGTCCGGCAGACCACCTGCCCCCGTTGCCGGAACCGGAAATCGACGCGCTCCCGCCATCCAGACCGGCCCGCTGAACCCGGAACGCCCTTTCGCAGAGTAGACATCGACTAGCACGGAACCGGCGACGCACAAGAGCAGCCGTCACCGGTTTGGATCGGTGGGTGGGTTATTGGGGTCGTCCAGCGCTTGAGGGCGCTGCCGGCTGCGAGCAGCTCTCGTTGGTGAACGTCGTATGCCCCGTGTCGGGGGATGAGATCTCGGCGTGACGCCCACAGTTCTCCGCGCGCCTCGAGATCGACTTGGCGAAGAGCCGCGCGGTCGAACTCGACGATTAGATCGAACAGACGATGCCCATTCGGCGCGCTTGGCGCCCACTGAGCGGCGTGCTCGAAGGTGATAGCCCCGAACGAGCGCCACACCTCGCCGTGGTCGGTGTCAGGTGCTGGAAGGGGCAGCAGCGTTGCTGGGCGGATCGTGTATCACCTCGTTCGGCGGCGCGGGGACCGGCTGGAAGACAGCTCGCTGCAACGACTTTGTCGTCCATAGGCGAGGTTGCTTGGACGGGGTGGGTGGCTTGCTGGATGCTGGCGGCATGACTACTACCACTGATGTAACCAGTGCCCCCGGGCGGATCGCGGCGGATTTGCGCGCTGCGCGGAAAAAGGCCGGTCTTACCCGTGCGCAGGCTGCGACCCTCGCGGGCTGTTCACTGGCGACGCTCGGCGCGCTCGAGGCGGGTGCGATACCTCGACGCTCGCCAACGCTCGAGCGCATCTGGGCCGTGTTGAACGACACTCAGAACGCGAGGACAGGATCATGAACGGCACGAACCACCCGGAGGCGCTCCGCATACAGCACACCTTGAACGATAGATGGGAGCACGGCGGCGACGACCCCGAGCCCGGGACAATTGCCTGGACGAAATGGAAGGCGAGCCAGCGAGGGATGACGCCGGCTTCCGTCGAGAGGCGCGACGCCAGGACCGCCAAAGGCGTGGCGCTCGCTTACGAGCGCGTGCGCCGGCAGGCGGCGATGGGCCGGGCTCGCACGAGGAGGATCGACTACAACCCGATGTCGGGCACGTGGACCCTGCAGCGCCGTCGTGGTGACGTTCCACTTGAGCCGCAACGGGTTGTGGCCCGTTCCGCTCGACGCGTCCGATATGCCAGCGTGATGCCCTGTCGGCCGGTCCCGCGGACTCGACTGCATCGCCAACGCGCTCGCGCTCAGAGCGAGCATCGGCCCTCGCACCGCAGCACGGCTCGCAGCTCTCGTGCTGGTCCCGATGACGGCTTCGGGGAGAGTCAGCCGCCGCGGTTCGCCCCGTCGGGTTTGCTGGTATTTCCAGCTACGACGCGGCGAAGGAATCGAACCTTCCAAGCCGGGGATCGCCCGGCCCTGCCAGTTTTGAAGACTGGATGAGCCACCAGGCCCCTGCCGCGCCGCGGGGAATCCTACGCGCGGTGCTCGTGGCTGCCGCCGGGCCGCGAGAGACGGACTCGCCGTTCGTGCCGTCGGGATCGAGGACGTAGGCCGAGATGTAGCCCTCGCCGTGCTGCGGGCCTCGCCGCGCCGCGTAGCCCTCGCCGTGCTGCGGTCGCTCGCCGTGCTGCGGTCGCTCGCCGTGCTGCGGTCGCTCGCCGGGCGGCCCGTTGCCCCGGTCGGCCACCTCTACAGCGGCAGGCCGTGCTCGAGCGCCCCCTTGACAGCCGCGTCAAGGCTGTTCAGCCGAAACAGCGCGAGGGCCTCGGCCGAGGCGAAGCGGCCGCCAGGCGCCGTCGACGGGCCGTGGTGGGAGAGCACGCAGTGCAGCAGGGCGAGCCGGCGCTCCGCGTCGAGATCGCCGGCACGCTCGGACAGCAGGCGCTCGCCGATCACCAGGTGACCGAGCAGGCGCCCCTCCTCGGTAAGGCCGATCTCGGCGCCGTAGGTGAACTCGCGCGTGCGCCCGATGTCGTGAGTGATCGCCGCGGTGAGCACCAGATCGGAGTTGAGCCGGGGGTGGAGCTGGCAGAACTCGTGCGCGAGCGTGGTCACCGCGACGGTGTGCTCGAGCAGGCCACCGAGATAGGCGTGGTGGCCGCCGCGGCTGCACGGCGCCTGTCGCCACCGCGCGCGCAGCACCTCGTCACCGATCAGCGCGTCGAGCAGGATGCGGTAACCGCGGTCGTAGACCTCGCCGGCGAGGTGCTCGAGGAAGCCGTCGAGCTCGTCGATGTCGCGGTAGGCGGAGGGCAGGAACAGCGCGGGGTCTGAGCCGTCCTCGGCCCGCCGGATGTCCGAGACCTCGACCACCAGCTCGTCACGGAAGCGCTCGACCTTGCCCGCCACCTCGACCAGGTCTCCGCGCTCGAACAGCCCGGCGAAGCGGTCGGCGTCGCGGAACAGCCGGGCCGGGATCGTCCCCGTGCGGTCGCGCAATTCGACCGCGAGGTATGGCGATCCCGAGCGCGTGCTGAGGCGGTCCTTGCGGGTGCAGGCGAACACCCCGGCGAGCGGTTCACCGGGCCGCAGCGTGCTGATCGTGGCGGCAGGACTCATCGGCCCATGATGTACGGTGAACCGGATGCAGCCGCTGCAATGGGAGTACCGACCCGATGGTCTGCGCGCTCCGGCCCTCGTGTGCGCGTTTAAGGGCTGGAACGACGCCTCCGACGCCGCGTCGTCGTCGATCACCTTCGTCGGCGGAGCACTCGGCGCCCGGAAATTCGCCACCATCGACCCGGAGGAGTTCTACGACTTCCAAGCCACCCGCCCGCGAATCCAGTTTGTGGACGGGCAGGCGCGGGCGATCGTCTGGCCCGAGGTCGAGCTGCTCGAGGCGCGCATCCCCCGCGCGCCGCGCGACCTGATCCTGCTCTCGGGCAGTGAGCCCTCCTTCCGCTGGCGGAGCTTCACCAAGTTGATCGTCGAGGTGGCTGAGGCGATCGGCGTGCAGATGGTGGTGACGCTCGGGGCGCTGCTCGCCGACGTCCCCCACACGCGTCCGGTGTCGGTCACCGGGCTGGCCTCCGATCCGGCCCTCGTCTCGCGCCTCGGCCTCGCGGCCTCCTCCTACGAGGGACCGACCGGGATCATCGGCGTGCTTCACGCCGCCTGCCAGGAGGCGGGTCTGCCGTCGGCGAGCCTGTGGGCCGCCGTCCCCCACTACATCGCCGCCACGCCCAACCCGAAGGCCTCGCTCGCGCTCGTGCGCAAGCTCGAGGGTCTCGTCGGCGTCGCCGTCAATGCGTCCGAGCTCGAGGCGGCCGCGGCCGACTACGAGCGGCAGGTCAACATCGCCGTCCAGAGCGATCCCGACGTGCAGGCGTTCGTCGAGCGGCTCGAGCAGGCCGCCGGGGAGGAGGAGTCCGACGAGGTCGGGCCGCTCCCCTCAGGCGAGACGATCGCCCGTGATCTGCAGCGCTTCCTGCGCCAGCGCTCCGACGATGACCCCGGACCGGGCCCTCGCCCCGGCCCCGGCGGTCCGTTCTGAGTGGTATCGACGCACCGCGAAATCCCGCCCGCCCTCACCGCTCGGCGGCGGGGCAGACGAGCCGGTAGTCGCACATCGAGCACGCGGTGAAGCTCGGCGTCGGCTCAAAGCCCTGCGAGAGGATCCCCTCGGCGGTCTCCATCGCCACCGCGGCGATCCAGTCAGCGCGGTCACCGTCGTCGGATGGCACGGTGACCTTCTCGTCGTCGAGCAGGTAGTAGTAGGCCTGCTGCGAGGCGTCGAGCTCCCACGCCTCCCGCGCGCCCACGGCATACAAGGACAGCTGCACGTCGTCGGCGAGCTGGGCGGCCGTCTTAGGCCGGCCGGTCTTGTAATCGATCAGTTCGTACTCGCCGCCCGGCAGCAGATCGACGCGATCGACCCGCCCGCGGAGCAGGTGGGGCCCGAGCTTGAAGGTGAACTGCCGCTCGAACCACACCGGCTTGGCCTCCTCGGACTGGAAGCGCTCGTGGTAGCGGATGAGCGCGGCGGCGGCCTTGCCCCGCAACTGGCGCTCCTCCTCGGAGTCGCCGAAGCCGCCCCGGCGCCAGCCGGCCTCGAGCAGGCCGAGCAGCTGCGGCAGCGACCCGTTCACCCCCTCGGCGACGTGGAAGCGCTCGAGCACCTGGTGGACGAGGATCCCGAAGCGCTGGTGGATCGTCGGCTCCTGGGGAATCCGGAACACGCGCGCGAACTTGTACTTGAGCGGGCAGGTCCGGTAGGTGTCGATGTCCGAGGCCGAGAGCACGACGCCGTCGCCCCGCTTGGGCAGGAACGGCTCGAGCGAGGGCTCGTCTCGCGCGGCGATCGCCTGCGCCCGGCGGCGGGCGTCGAGCTCGGCGTCGAGCAGGTAGTCGTCGAGCATCGAGGAGCTGAAGATCTCGCGCTGCTCGGCGGTGACGGCCTGAAGGATCCGCGAGTTGACGTCCCGCAGGGACTCGGCCACGCTCTGCCCTTCGGGCCGTGCGATCAGCGCCGCCAGCTTGAGCAGCTCGAGGTAGCGAACGACGGCGTGGGAGACGTCGAGGTCGGTGTCGAAGCGCAGCTCGCCGAGCCGGCCGCCGGCCCGCATCGTCCCCTGGAGCAACTCATCGCGGAGCAGGCGATAGGTCGAATGCAGCGTCTCGGCCGGCCCGAACAGCTCCTCGTGCTTGTCCTCCCACTCGAGCCGCAGGGCGCTGCGCAGTTCCTCGATCGCCGGCAGCGCGGCGGCCACGGCGCCTCGCTCGGTGCGGCTCGGGTAGCAGAGCACCGCGCGCGTGCGGCCCCGCGTGATGGCCACCGACAGCGCCTGCCGCAACGCTCGGCGCGAGTGCTCCTCGGTATCCGGCGGCAGCGGCTCCTGCAGCAGCGCGTCGGGAATCGTCTCGGCCGGGGACAGGGCCAGGCTCGAGCGCAGCCCGAGCACGTAGACCTGCTCGGCCTCGAGCCCGGCGGCGGCCTCGAGGGCGATGATCTGCACTACCCCGGCCTCGGAGAGCTCGGGCTCCTCCTGCTCGGGCAGGCCGAAGTCGGCCACCGCCGCGATCGACCGCGCGAACTCGCGCGGGGTGGCCTGCGGCTTGCGCTGGACGTAGGCCGAGGCGAGCTCGCCGAAGCGGGCCAGCGCCCGCAGCCGCTCGACGACGTCCGCCTGCGCGGCGAACAGCTGCTGGCGGCGGAGCCCGAGCCGGTCGATCAGCCGGTGGACGTAGAGGTCGGGGCGCGTGGTGTCGATCGCGGCCATCCCCGAGCGATAGAGCTTGAGGAACACGCGGATCCGCTCGCGCGCCTCCGGGGGCACCTGCGGCGACTCGATCGCCGCCGCGAGGGCGCCGACCATGTCGAGCTTGCGGCGGCGCGCGATCTGCGTGCAGCGCGCGATGTCGACCGAGCGCAGGTCGATCGGCGGCCGGGCCAGGGCGCGGACCACCGCCGGAGCGTCGGAGGGGTCGGCGAGCAACCGCAACCAGGCGAGCACGTCGCGGATCTCGGCCCGCTGGAAGAACGCCGCCTCACCGATCAGCTGGTGGGGCACGGCTCGCTCCTCGAGCGCGACCGCCACCGCCTGGCCCTCCTGGGAGATGGCCGGAACCAGCACTACGATCCCGCCGGGCGGCACCTGCTCGCGGGCGATCACCCGCTCGACGTCAGCCGCCACCGCCTGGGCCTGAGCGCGGTCGTTGGCACAGCTCCAAAACGACAGCTCGCCCCCCTCCTCGGCCGCCCTGAGCTCGCTGCCGAGCAGCACCGAGGCGGCCCTGGCCAGCTGCCGGCGGCAGCGCCAGGAGCGCTCGAGCTCGATCACCGTCGTGGCCGACGAGCGGAAGGCGTCGAGGCGGACGGCGCCGGCGCGACGGAAGCCGCGCAGCGCCTGGGCGGGATCGCCGGTGGCCGTCAGTCGCTCCTCGCCGAGCACTCGGGCCAGGCTCGCCGCACCGAGATCGAGCTCCTGGGCGTCGTCGATCAGCAGATGGCTGACGCGCCGGCGCGTGGCGGGCTGCTCGGTGGCCAGCCGCAGCGCGTCGCGGACCAGATCACCCTCGTCGCGGCCGCCGGCCTCGGACAGCATCCGTTCGTGCGCCCGGTAGATCTCGGCGAACTCGCGCTCCCGGGCCGGGTCGAACTCGCGACCGGCGGCGCCGCCCGCGCCGTTGCCCGAGCCCGCGCCGTTGCCCGAGCCCGCGCCGTTGCCCGAGCCCGCGCCGTTGCCACCACCCTCGCCGAGCGCCCACGCCCAGGCGGCGTACTCCTCGGCGCCGATCAGCTCCGCCTTGAGCCGGTCGATCTTGCGGATGAACCCGCCGAGCAGCGCGGTGACCCGGCCGCCGAAATCGTGATGCTGCAGCGAGAGCTCGTCGATCCGCTCGATCAGCATGGCCAGCCGGTCGCCCGCGCCGAGGGCGGCGGAGAGCAGCTGGCCGCCGGCGCCGCTGCCGCCCAGCACGAGACCGGCCAGCTGCACCGGGGTGAGCACGTGCAGCTCCTCGTAGCCGTGCTCGAGCCGCGCCTCGAGCCGCTCGCGCAGGGTCGCGGCCCGCGCCGCGGTCGGGACGAGGAGCACGAGCTGCTCCGGCCGCGCGCCCCGCTCGACCAGCCAGCAGAAGCGGAGCTCGATCACCGTCGTCTTGCCACTGCCGGCGGGGCCGCGGACGAGCAGCGGGCCGCCCGTATGGGCGATGGCCTCGCGCCAAGTGGGAAGTAGGCCATCCGGGGTGAGCGCCACGTCTGACAGCATAGGTCCGCAGTGACCTCTACAGAATCGGCCCTCGATGCAGATTGGCTCGGCGCCTGCCGGCGCGCGGTTGAGGGTCTCCGGGAGATGCTCGGCTCACGGGCGACGATCGAGGAGCGCGCTCGCGAGACCGGCTCGCGCGGCAGCGGCGGGGATCGGACGCTCGAGATCGACGCCTCGGCCGAATCGCTCATCTTCGGTGAGCTCGACGCCCTCCGCGACCAGGGCCATCGCTTCTTCGCCCTCTCCGAGGAGCGCGGCGAGATCGACTATGGCGACGCCGGGGTGCGGGTGATCATCGACCCCATCGACGGCTCGCTGAACGCCAAGCGCGGACTGCCCCACCACGCCCTGTCGCTGGCGGTGGCCGAGGGCGAGACGATGCGCGACGTCGTCTTCGCCTACGTCTACGACTTCGGGCCGGCCGAGGAGTGGTGGGCCCGAAGCGGCGAAGGCGCCTGGCTCGACGGCCGCCGGCTCGACGCCTCGCTCGGCGAGCGGCGCGGCCGGGACGGACGCCTCGAGGTCCTGGGGATCGAGTCCGCCGATCCCCGCTGGGTGGCCCAATCGATCGACTCGCTGGTGGACTGCGCCTACCGGCTGCGGGCGCTCGGCACGATCGCCTCCTCGCTCTGCCAGGTCGCCGCCGCCCGCTTCGACGGCATGGTCTCGCTGCGCAACAGCCGCGGGGTGGACGCTGCCGCCGGGCAGCTGATCGTGCGCGAGGCGGGCGGCTTCGTCAGCTTCCCCCGCTTCGAGGACCGGCTCGCGGCGCCGCTGGACGCCGCGGCAACCTCGCCGGTCATCGCCGCGCGCACCGAGGAGACGCTCGCCAAGCTCGAGGAGATTCCCAGGTGATCGACTGGATCATCGCCGAACGGATCGCCCGCTACGTGGCCGGCACCGGCGACGCCCGGGCGCCCAGGGCCGATCTCGCCGCCCTGGCGGCCGAGTCCGAGACGCGGGTGACGGCCTACACCGGCCTGCGGCCCTCGCGGCCGCTGCCCGCGCCGGAGGGGATCAGCCGGCGCGAGTGGGTGTCGACCAACCTCGGGGCCATGCGCAGGCTGCTCGACCCGGTGATGGCGCGGGCCGGCGAGGGACTCGGGCCGCTGCGGCCGGCCGTGCAGATCGGGGTCGGGTTCGTGCTCAGCACCGAGGTCGGCGTCGTCGTGGGCTACCTCGCCCAGCGGGTGCTCGGGCAGTACGAGCTCGTCCTGCTCGACGAGGCGGTCGACGACCAGCCCCCGCGGCTGCTGTTCGTGCTGCCGAATCTCGGGCAGGCGGTGCAGTCCTTCGACGCCGACGAAGAGGAGTTCGTGACCTGGGTCACGCTGCACGAGGTCACGCACGCCGTCCAGTTCGCCGGAGTCCCGTGGCTGCAGCCGTACGTGGCCGGACTGGTCAAGGAGCTGCTCGCCCAGGCTGAGCTGCGGATCGACACCCCGCGCACGTTCCGGATGCCGAGCGGCGAGGAGATCAAGCGGATCGGCAACGCCCTGCGCCAGGGGGACCTGATCTCGGTCGTCACCAGCAAGGCCGAGCGCCAGACGCTCGACCGGATGCAGGCGGTGATGGCGGTGATCGAGGGGCACGCCGAGCACGTGATGGACGCCGTCGCGCCGGACCTCCTGCCCTCGCTGCCGAAGCTCCGCGAGGCGCTCGACCGCCGGCGCAAGTCGCAATCGGGCCTCTCGCGCATGCTGGGGCGCCTGCTCGGGCTCGAGCTGAAGCTAAAGCAATACGAGCGCGGCAAGTACTTCTGCGACACCGTCGTGGCCGAGCGGGGCGTCGAGGCCCTGCACCACGTGTTCTCCGGCCCCGACGCGCTGCCCACCCTGGCCGAGATCGAGGATCCGCGGGCCTGGATCAAACGCACCGGCCTTGACGGGGACCGCCCCGTGCCGCACCCCGCCCAGGCCTGATCCCGGGAGGCCGTACCGACCCAATCCGGACGCTGGGCAGGCCGAATCGGACGGTGGCGGGCCACAAATCAGCGACTTCGTGTAACCCGGCCGCCGCCCCGGTTTACAAACATGTGTTCGATCATTTACCCGATTCGTCGAGCCGTCTGGGATATAATCATTGTGATTCCTACGGGAGTGGAGCAAACCGTTATGGCTACCAGCACAAGCAACCCGGGGGCGAGAAAACCCGCCTCCACCACACGCCGGACCACGGCGGCCCGCAAGACGGCCGCCTCGAGCACGCGGGCGCGTTCGCGCACCGCGTCCACCACGACCTCGACCCAGCCGAAGACTCCGGTCTCCCAGGCCCAGGTCATCGCCGAGCGCGCCGTTCTGGTGCCCGTCGGCGCCGGCCTCGTCGCCCGGGACAACCTCGTCTCGACCGTCAAGGGGCTCGCCACCCGCTATCGCACGCGCGCCAGCGTTGAGCGTGAGCTCAAGCGCTACGAGCGTCGCGGCGCCACCGCACGCAACCGCTTCGAGCGCCAGGTCCGCAAGGCCCGCACGAAGTTCGAGCGTGAGCTGCGTCAGCGTCGCAGCCGCGTCGAGCGGACGGTGCGCCAGAACCGCCGCCGCTTCGAGCGCGAGGTCCGCGCTGTTCGCAAGGACCTCGAGAAGCAGTCGACGGTCGTCGGCACCCGCGTCGAGAAGCTCGTCACCAACGCGCAGAAGTCGCTCGGCGGCTGACCAACCAGTTTCCCCCGCTGCGGTGCCGAGGAGAGCACCGGCCGCGGGACAGGTTCGCCGGCCTCATACCTCGCCGGCGAATGCAGCACCCTCTCCTCCCTCAACCGCCGGGGCGTCACGAAAGTGGCGCCCCGTCGGTCTTTAAGTCCCCGGCGAGATGGCCGCCCTCCGCCGTCAGGGAACGGACACCGGGGCGGGCGCCTCAGCGCGTCTGCCAGAATGGATCCATGCCCACCAGAGACCAAGTCATCGACTCCCTCCGTTCCGTGATCGACCCCGAGCTCCGGCGCGACATCGTCGAGCTGGAGATGGTCCGCTCGGTCGACATCCACGATAACGGCGTGGTCGACGTCATGGTGTCGTTGACCACCCCCGGCTGCCCGATCCGCAGCCACTTCCAGACCGGCGTGGCCGACGCCGTGCGCAAGCTCGAGGGCGTCACCGCCGTCAACGTCAGCTTCGACGTCCTCTCCGACAACGAGAAGCAGGCGCTCGGCCGCAAGCTCGGCCGTGGCACCCTGCCTGAGGGCGCGCTCGCCCAGGTCAGCAACGTGATCTGCATCGGCTCCGGCAAGGGCGGTGTCGGCAAGTCCAGCGTGACCGCCAACCTCGCCGCCGCCCTCGCCGCCGAGGGCAAGCAGGTCGGCGTGCTCGACGCGGACGTGTGGGGCTACTCCCAGCCCCGGATGCTCGGGCTCGGCGCCGCGCGCCCACAGGTGACCGCCGAGCGCAAGCTGCTGCCGCTGGTCGCCCAGGACGGCATCAAGGTGATGTCGATCGGCTTCTTCGTCGAGCAGGATGCCGCCGTCGTGTGGCGCGGCCCGATGCTCCACAAGGCGCTTCAGCAGTTCCTCGAGGACGTCGACTGGGGCGAGCTCGACTACCTGCTGATCGACCTCCCGCCCGGTACCGGCGACGTGTCGATGACGCTGGCCCAGCTGCTGCCCCAGGCCAAGTTCGTGATCGTCACCACGCCCCAGCCGGTGGCCCAGAAGGTCGCGCGCCGGTCGGCCGAGATGGCCGTCAAGCTCAAGCTCGAGGTGAGCGGCGTGATCGAGAACATGTCCGGCTTCGTCACCCCCGGGGGGGAGCGCTTCCAGCTCTTCGGCGAGGGCGGGGGACAGCTGCTGGCCGAGGAGCTCGAGGTCCCGCTGCTCGGCAAGGTGCCGCTGACCATGGCGCTGCGCGAGCAGTCCGACTCCGGCCTCCCGGTCGTCTTCTCCGACCCCGATGACCCGGCGGCGCAGGCGCTGCACCAGGCCGCCCGCGGACTAATCGCGCTCTCGCCGGTCGAGCTCCCGGTGATGCAGGAGCCGGCGCCGGCCGCGGCGCCCAAGCCGGTCGGCATGTCCCTGCCGATGGCCTAGTTCAGTGTGCTCGGGTGCGCGCATGCGCGCACCCGCCGTGGGCGCATGCGCCCACGGGATCGGGCCGCATGCGGCCCGATCACCCATTTCTCAGCGCCTGGCGTAGTAGTCCGCGTTCATCTGCGCGTACTTGACCCACTCCTCCGGGAGCTGGTCCTCGGCGAAGCACGCGTCCACGGGGCAGGCCTCGACGCAGGCGTCGCAGTCGATGCACTCCTCCGGGTCGATGTAGAGCATCTCGACGTTGTCGTAGTCGGGCTCGTCGGGCGTCGGGTGGATGCAGTCGACCGGGCACACCTCGACGCACGAGTTGTCCTTCGTGCCGATGCACGGTTCCGCGATCACGTAGGCCATGGGTCTCTTTCAGTCTTCCTGTTCGGTTCGTTGCCGAGCCGGCCATTTTACGGATGTCGCGCCCTCGGTAGGCTCCCGCGCGTGCTGCTCCTGACCGGCGCCACCGGAACCATCGGCCAACCGCTGCTGCGGCGCCTGACCGCGGCCGGACCCCCCGTGCGCTGCCTGGTGCGCGATCCGCGGCGGCTCGGTCCGCAGCGGGTCCACGTCCAGATCGCCCTCGGCGATCTCTCCGACCATCTCTCCTTCCGCCATGCCCTGCGGGGCGTCGACACCGTCGTGCATCTGGCCTCGGTGATCCGCGATCAGCCGAGCGGATCGATCGAGGAGCTGGCCGGGGTGGCCACCTGGCGGCTGGTCCGCGCCGCCGAGCGGGCCGGCGTCACGCGCTTCATCTTCTTCTCGGCCCTCGGCGCCTCGACCCGCAGCCCGTCGCGGCTGATGCAGGCCAAGGCGGTGGCCGAGCGGGCGGTGATGGAGTCCTCGCTGGACCACACGGTGTTCGCCCCCTCGCTGGTCTACTCGCCCAGCGACCCCTACCTCACCCTGCTGCAGCGGATGTCGCTGCTGCCGGTGATGCCGATCCCCGGCTCGGGCCGGGCGGTGTTCCAGCCGATGTGGGCGGAGGATGTGGCCGACTGCGTGCTCGCGGCGCTGCCCGGCGGCCCGAGCGCTGAGTCCTCGGTCGGGGCGCGCCTTGAGATGGCCGGGCCGGAGACCCTCAGCCACCGGGACATCGTGGAGATCGCGCTGAGCTCGTTTCACCGGCGCCGGGCGATCGTGCGGGTCCCGGTGCCGGTCGCGCGACGCACCCTGCGACTCGTCGAGCTGCTGATGGGCCCGGCCGCGTTCGCCACCTGGGACGAGGCGCAGCTGCTAGAGGTGGCGATGACCTCGCGCCACGGCACCGCGGACGCCGAGCGGCTCGGCGTCCTCCCGCGACCGATGCGGGCCGTGCTCGGCGTGGGGTAGCGGCCGTCGTGCGCGGCAACGGTCGCGCCGCCCCGCCCGGCCCCAGGCCTACACGTCCGCCGGCGCCCGGCGCCCAACCCACGGCAGCGCCTGCTCGAGCTGCGAGGAGAGCGCCAGCAGTGTCTCCTCGCCCACCGGGCGACCGATCAGCTGCACCCCGGTGGGCAGGCCGTCCCCCCCGTGGTAGAGGGGCAGCGAGATGGCCGGCAGCCCGGTGACGTTGATCAGCGCGGTGTACGGCGTGAACGAGCCCGAGCGACGGTAGCGCTCCCACGGTTCGGGCCCGCCGCCGTGGATCTCCCCGATCCGCACCGGGCGGGTGGCCAGCGTCGGCGTGACCACGACGTCCCAGGCCGAGAGGCCGGTGATGACCCCGCGGGACACCGTCTCCAGGCGGCCCTGGGAGGCGAGATGCGTGAGCGTATCGGTGGCGCGAGCGTGCTCGTACAACGCCCAGGTGAGCGGCTCGACATCGTCCTCGGTCGGATCACGCCCGGCGATCCTGCCGCCGACGAGCGTGGTCACCGACACGCTCGGCCCGAACGACCGGGTGAAGTCCGGCAGCAGATCGAGTCCGGTCCATGGCGGGTCGATCTCCTCCACCTCATGACCGAGCGACGCGAGCAACGCCGCCGTGTCCCGGGCCGCGGCCTCGCACACCGGGTCGATGTCCACCCCGTCAAGCGGCGGCGCCAGCGCCAGGCCAACGCGCAGGCGCCCAGGCGCGCGCCCGGCCGCCTCGGCGTAGCTGCCCGCCGGCGGCGGGGCCCAGTTCGCGTCGCCGAGCTCGTAGCCGCTCAGCACGTCGAGCAGCTCGGCGGTCTCGGCCACCGTCCGTGACAGCACGCCGTCGACGGTGAGAAAGCTCTGCCCGAGCTCGGGGCCCGAGGACACCCGCCCGCGGGCCGGCTTGCAGCCGACCAGCCCGCAGCACGCGGCGGGGATCCGCGTCGAGCCGCCGCCGTCGTTGCCGTGAGCCAGCGGCACCATCCCCGCCGCCACCGCCGCGGCGCTGCCGCCGCTCGATCCGCCGGGGGTGCGCTCGAGGTCCCACGGGTTGCGCGTCGGCCCGAAGCGGCGCGACTCGGTCGTGGGCAGGATCCCCATCTCGGGCAGCGCGGTCTTGCCGACGATCACGAACCCGGCGTTGCGCAGGCGCCGGACAAGGAAGGAGTCCCGACGCGGGGTGAAATCTCCGAACAGGTCGCTGCACATGGTCAGTGGCATCCCCGCCACCGGGCGGTTGTCCTTGACCGCGATCGGCACCCCCGCGAACGGGCGCGGGTCGCCCGCCCCGATCTCCGCCGCGGCGGCCAGCGCCGCGTCATGGGCGACATGGGTGAAGGCGTTGATCCGGGGCTGGTGCTCGTCGATTTGCCGCAGCGTGCGCTCCACGAGCTCCCGCGCGCTCAGCTCACCGCTGCGCACGAGCGCGGCCAGCTCGCCCGCCGATTGGAACATCAGCTCGTCCACGACGGCGAAGCCTAATGGGGCGGGCCGGAACGCGACACAAGCTAGCCTTGGACACCCTCTCCGACACCTGCCGCCAGGAGCCCGACCGCATGAGCGCAACCGCAGAAGTTCAGTCTGGACTCGAAGGCGTTGTCGCCTTCGCCACCGAAATCGCCGAGCCTGACCGCGAGGGTGGTGCGCTGCGCTACCGCGGAGTCGACATCGAGGAGCTCGTCGGCGCCGTGCCCTTCGAACAGGTGTGGGGGCTGCTCGTCGACGGCCGGCTGCTGCCGGGCCTGCCCCCGGCCGAGCCGCACCCGCTGTACGTGCACTCGGGCGATCCTCGCGTCGACGTGCAGGCCGCGTTGGCCATGCTCGGCCCCCAGTGGGGCTTCGGCGAGTTGATCGACATCTCTGACGAGGAGGCGCGGGACAACCTCGCGCGGGCGTCGGTGATGGCGTTGTCGTTCGTGGCCCAGGCGGCCCGCGGCATCGGCAAGCCGCCGGTCTCCCAGCGCGAGATCGACAGGGCCACATCGATTCCCGAGCGGTTCCTGATCCGCTGGCGCGGGGAGGCCGATCCGCGGCACGTCAAGGCGATCGACGCCTACTGGATCTCGGCCGCGGAGCACGGCATGAATGCCTCCACCTTCACCGCCCGCGTGGTCGCCTCGACGGGAGCCGACGTCGCGGCGGCCCTGTCCGCGGCCGTCGGGGCACTCTCGGGTCCGCTCCACGGCGGCGCGCCCAGCCGCGTGCTGAAGATGCTCGACGAGGTGGAGGCCTCGGGCGACGCCGAGCGCTACGTCAAGGACCTGCTCGACCGCGGCGAGCGGCTGATGGGCTTCGGCCATCGCGTCTACCGCGCCGAGGACCCGCGGGCGCGCGTGCTGCGCCGCACCTCGCACCAGATCGGGGCGCGTCGCGTCGAGGTCGCCGAGGCGCTCGAGACGGCGGCGCTGGCCGAGCTGCAGGCGCGCCGGCCCGATCGCGTGCTGGCCACCAACGTCGAGTTCTGGTCGGCGGTCGTGCTCGACTTCGCCGAGGTCCCGCCGGAGCTGTTCACGCCGATGTTCACCTGTGCCCGGACGGCTGGCTGGTCGGCGCACATCCTCGAGCAGAAGCGTGAGGGCCGGCTGATCCGACCGACGGCGAAGTACGTCGGCCCCGCCCCGCGCCCCCTTTCAGAGCTGGAATAGCCACCCCGCGCCGTGCGCCCGGAGTCCTATGCTCCGGGCGCACCCATGTCATCGCCAAGGCAGCTCGACCCGGATTCGCTGGGCGATCACATCGACCGGCTGTTCCGCGCCGCATGGAGCCTGTGCGGGTCCCGTGAGGAGGCCGAGGATCTCGTGCAGGAGACGCTCGCCCGCGTGCTGCGCAAGCCGCGCATCCTGCGCTCCGAGGACGACCTCGGCTACCTCCTGCGCGTGCTGCGCAACACCTTCTTCTCGCAGCGGCGCACCGCCGCGCGGCGCCCCCAGACGACGGCCCTGCCCGACGACACCGACATGCTCGAGGACCGCTCGGCGGTCCAGCCCGAAGCCCGGCTCGAGGCCGCCGAGCTCTATGCCGCGATCTCCGCCCTTCCCGACGACTTCCGCGACGCGCTGATCGCCATCGACGTGCTCGGGCTCTCCTATCGCGAGGCGGCGAGCGCCCTGCGGGTGCGCGAGGCGACGATCACCACCCGACTGCACCGCGCGCGCCAGCGCGTCGCGAGCACGCTCAGCTCGCAGCCGAAGCAATAGAGGGGTCGCTCAGGCGGCCGCGATCCGGGAGGAGGTCCGCGTGCTCAGGCGGCCGGGGCCCGCCAGGCGGCCAGCCGCTGCAGCTCAGCGGCGGCGACGCCGTCGCCCGAGAGCACGCACGTGTTCTCGCCGCGCCGCCAGGTGACCACGAGCCGGCCGTCGAGCTTCAGGGTCCGCAGCTCCGTGCCGTTGACGGTGACCCGCGCGGCCATGGGAGTCCGCAGCGCCGGCGCGGCGACGATCGTGTAGGCGATCACGTGCCCACGCCAGCTGTAGTAGACGGTGGTGGCCAGCCGCCCGTTGATCCGGTCGGTCCGCTGGCCCACCGCGTGCCAGCCGAAGCGGCTACCCCAGTCAGGGAAGTAGAGCCCGCCGAGCCGGGTCGCCAGCTCGTAGGGAGCCGTCGAATCGTGGGCAGGGGCACCGGCCGCCGGGCCGAGGGTGGCAAGGCTGGCGGCCTGGCTGACCGACGGAGCGCCGGGCGTGCCGCCCGGAAGCACGAGGACGAGTGCGAGCACGACGGCGGCCAAGGCGGCCGCGAGGGCGGCACCGTAACCGACGCGGCGGCGCGACGCCGTACGGCGGCCGGGTCGTTCGGCGGCGATGCGGGCCCGCAGAGCCGGCGGCGCCTGGACCGTGGCGCCGACGCTCCGCACCGACTGCACGATGTGGCGCTCGCGGGCCAGCAGCGTGCTCAGCTCGAGCGAGGAGGCGATCCGCCCCTCGACAGCCGCGCGACGGCGCGGATCGAGGCTGCCGTCGGCCAGCGCCGAGAGATCAGCCAGATCGCGTGCGTCGAGATGGGAGGTGTCCCCAGGGGCCGTCATGCCTTCAGGTTAAAGACGCCGGCATGCGCCGGTTCCTTCCCTCGCGGCGGGCGATCGCCTCAGTGGCCGCGATAGGGCCCGTCGGCATATTCCTGCAGCATCCGTGTGGCGGAGAAGCGGGGCGCGAGCGTCCGCAGCGACGCGCGCATCCTGGCCAGCCACCGGGGAGGCAGCCCACGCTCATCGCGCTCATAGAACGCCGGGAGCACCTGCTCGTCGAGCGCGCGGTGCAGTGCGTCGGCGTCGCGCGCATCCTGGGCGTGATGGTCGGCGTCCACGGTGCCGTCGATCGACCAGCCGTTGGCGCCGTCGAATCCCTCCGCCCACCAGCCGTCGAGCACGCTGAGCTGGAGGCCGCCGTTGATCACCGACTTCATCCCGCTGGTCCCGCTGGCCTCCAGCGGCGGCCGCGGCAGGTTCAGCCACACGTCGCACCCGCGCACCAGCGCCGCACCCGAGGCGAGATCGTAGTCGTCGAGGAACACCACCCGCTCGGCAATGATGCGGGAGGACTTCAGCCCGAACAACCGCTGCAGCGAGCGCTTGGCCTCCTCGTCGCGGGGGTGGGCCTTGCCGGCCAGCACCACCTGCACCGGGCGCTCGCCGCCGAGCAGGGCCAGGGTCCAGTCCAGGTCGCGGGTGAGCAGCTCGAGTCGCTTGTAGGTCGCCACCCGGCGGGCGAATCCGAGGGTCAGCACCAGCGGGTCGAAGGCCTGCGCGGCCGCCTGCACGTACTCACGCGCGTCGCCCCGGCCGAGGCGGTCGAGCGTGCTGCGCAGGCGGACGAACTCCATCAGCTCGGCGCGCTGTCGCTGGCGCACGTCCCACAGCTTCTCGTCGGGGATCGCGTCGACCGCTGCCCAGCGGGCCGGGTCGGCGGCGTGCTCGCGCCAGTCCTCGCCGAGATGGCGATCGAGCAGCGCCCGCATCGGCTCGCCGAGCCAGGTCGGGACGTGGACACCGTTGGTGACATGGCCGATCGGCACCGCGTCGACGTCGTCGTCCGGCCACAGCCCGTGCCACATCTCGCGGGCCACCTCGCCGTGGCGCCGGCTGACGCCGTTGGCGCTGCGGCTCGAGCGCAGCGCGGCCTGGGTCACGCCGAAGGGCTCATGAACATCCTCCGGTTGCGATCGGCCAAGGGCGATGACCTCGCTCACCGACACGCCGAGCTCGTCGCACAGCCGTCCGATCGCCCGCTCGGCCTGCTCGGAGGGGTAACTGTCGTTGCCGGCCGGCACCGGCGTGTGGGTGGTGAAGATCGTTCGCGCGCTTGCCCCGGCCAGCGCTGCCGCCAGCGGCTGCCCCTCCCGCACGGCGGGGGCGGCGAGCTCAAGCGGCGCAAGTGCGGCATGGCCCTCGTTGAGATGCAGCAGCGCCGGATCGATGCCGAGCGCTCGCAGCGCCCGGATCCCCCCGACGCCGAGGAGCACGTACTGGGCCAGCCGCACCTCGGAGTCGGCCACGTAGAGCCTCGCGGTGATCCAGCGCTCGAGCGGCGCGTTCTCCGGGCAGTCGGTGTCGAGCAGAAACAGGGGGACCCGCCCGACGTCGACGCGCCAGATCCGGGCGGTTACGTCAGCGTCGTAGATCGGCACGGTGACGGTCAGCGGCACGCCGGCGCTGTCGCGGACCAGCACGGCGGGGACACGCTCGGGATCGGTGTCGACCCAGTACTCGTGTTGCCAGCCTCCGGCGTCGATGCGCTGGCGGAAATACCCCTTGCGATACATCAGCCCGACGCCGACCATCGGCAGGCCGCGGTCGGAGGCCTCCTTGACGAGGTCGCCGGCCAGCGCACCGAGGCCGCCGGAGTAGATCGGCAGCGACAGGTGAATGCCGTACTCGGCGCAGATGAAGGCCACCGGACGCGAGGCCGACACCCGGTCGCCGCTCAGCGTCGGCGGCTCGGGCGCCAGGCTCGGCGGCTCGAGCGCCGCCGCAACGGCCGCGTCGAGCGAGGCCGCGCGCGCGAGGAACTCCGGATCGCCGGCCGCGCGCCGCAGGGCCGGCAGCGAGGCCTCCTGGAGCAGCCGGACCGGGTTCTGGCAGGCGAGCTCGAACCGCTCGGGAGCGATCGCCCGGAACAGCTCGTGCCCGCCCGGCGTCCATGACCAGCGGTAGTTGTAGGCCAGACGGGCGAGCGGGGCGAGCTCCCGTGGGAGGCGCTGCGCCAGCTCGGCCACCGCCCCGGAGGTGCTCTCGCGCCCGTCGAGAAAGGTTGTGGTCGCGTTCACGGCCACGATTATTCCCCACACTCGAGGAGCCAAGCGTCACGCCCGTCCCGGTAGCCTCGCCCGCTTGTCCGGTTCGCCTCCAACCACGTTCGGTCTGCTCGCGTTCGGCGACTCGATCACCAACGGTGGGGGCGAGCTCCAATGGGGGGTGGCGCTGCAGTCGTGGGCGCTGTGGGTCGCTCGCGGACTCGGCCTGCCATTCACCGGATACGCCGCCGACGGCGCCCGCGTCGAGGACGTCATCGCGCGCCAGATCCCCGCCCACGCGACCCAGTGCGCCACACCCGGCGCGCGGTATGACCTTGGCTGCCTGTACATCGGCGTCAACGACGTCCGAGCGCTCGACTGGGACGCGGCCGCGTTCGCCGCCGCATACCCCCGTGCGCTGGCGTACCTGACCGAGCGGTGCGACCGCGTGCTCGCGGCGACCGTGCCGCTCGACCTCGGCCGCCCGCGCGCGGGCGCCAAGGTGCAGGAGTGCAACGCGGTGATCGAACGTGAGGCTGCGTCGGCCGGCGCGCTCATACTCGATCTGAGCGGGTTTGGTGCCCGCAACCTGGTGATGGTCGACCACGTCCACCCCACCGCCTTCGGCCAGATCGTGATCGCCGGGCAGGCGCTGTCGGCGCTCGCCGCCGCCGGCATGCCGACGCGAGCGGACCCGCGCGCGATGATCGCCTTCGAGACCACGCCGCTGCGCCGCCTGCACAGCGACGCGACGTACGTCTACCGCCGGATCAAGCTCTCCGCGCGCAACCTGCAGCTGCGGGCGCTCGGAGCCCGGCGCGTGCGCCGCGAGCCGCGCTAGTGGGGAGCCCTCCCGGCCGCCTCGGTCGCTTCGCGCAGGCGCCGCGCCAGATCGGCACTGAGCGCGCCCGGCTCGAGCCGCCAGCGCCAGTTGCCCGTAGAGCGGCTCGGATCGTTCATCCGGGCCTCCCCGCCGAGCCCGAGCACGTCCTGCGCCTGCATCATCGCCACCCGCGCCGGCGAGGCCAGGGCGAGCCGGGCCAGCCCCCACCACGGTTCGCGCTCGGCGATTCCCTGGGCGGCGAGCGCGGCGTCGACCCGGCCCCGCGTGGTGGCGTCGAGCGACTCGTACCAGCCGCGCGCAGTGTCGTGGTCGTGGGTGCCGGTGTAGACGAAGCGGTGCTCGGTGTGGTGCTCGAAGCGATGGGGGCTGCCCGGGTCGCGGGGATCGAAGCCGAACTGGAGCACGAGCATCCCCGGCAGGGAGAGCTCGTCGCGCAGCCGCTCGACCGCCGGAGTGATCACGCCGAGGTCCTCGGCCACGAACGGCAGGCCGAGCTCTCGTTCGATGGCGTCAAACAGCGCCCGGCCCGGGCCGCGCTTCCAGTGGCCATCGGTGGCCACGCGGGCTCCCTCGGGAACCGCCCAGTAGGAGACGAAGCCGCGGAAGTGGTCGATCCGCGCGAAGTCGAACAGAGTTAGCGTGCGGCGCATCCGCTCCACCCACCAGCGGTACCCCCGGCGCTGCAGCGCCGGCCAATCGTAGAGCGGGTTGCCCCACAGCTGGCCAGTGTCCGAAAAGGCGTCCGGCGGCGCCCCGGCCACGAGCCCGTGCTGGAACAGCTCGGGGTGGGCACGCTGATCGGCGCTTCCGGGAGCCACGTAGATCGCAATGTCCCCGAGCAGCCGCACGCCGCGCTCAGCGCAGTAGGACCGCAAACGGCCCCATTCCGCATCGAAGCGGACCTGATCGGCCACGGCGCCGCGGCCGCCGAAGCGTTGCCAGTCCTCGATCCAGTAGGCCTCCCGCTCGCGGAACTCGCGTTCGCGCTCCGGATCGACCGCCGCGCCGCGCTCGGCCAGCAGTCCCGGCCAGGCGGCGAACGCCGACCGCGACTTGTACGGTGAGCGGTAGCGGTCGGGCGGGCCGAGGGGCAGCAGTTGCCACCAGGACTGGCCTGCAGCGGCCAGCCAGTCGGCGACACGGTAGGCGTCATCGCCGAGGCGGCGCCCGGGCAGGGAGGTGATGTGGAGCTGTATGCCGCTGGAGCGTGGGAGGTCGTTCACGAGAAGAGGAAGATGGTTTACCCAACCCGTCAAGACGGATACTTTCGATTAACGTGAGCACCCCTGCCACCAGGGCCACCAGCCCCTCGCCCCAGACGAGCCCTCCCGCCGCCGAGGCCCGAGACCGCCTCGTCATCCAGTACCCGGCTCCATCCGTGGACGACGGTCGTTACCCGGCCAAGCGCTGCGCCGGGGACCGCCTAACCGTCTCTGCCGATGTCTTTCGCGACGGCCACGAGTTGATCCGCGCGGTGGTCCGCTACCGCCCGGCCGGCGCGCGCCGCTGGCGCGAGGCCGAGATGCGCCGCACCGACGCGCATCTCGACGGGGTCCGCTGGGCGGGGATGGTCGAGCTCGACCAGGTCGGGCGCTGGGAGTACACGATCCAGGCCTGGACCGATCGCTTCGGGACCTGGCGTGACGAGCTCGTGCGCAAGCTCGAGGCTGGCCAGCACGACCTCAGCGGCGAGATGTCGGAGGGGCTCCTGCTCCTGCGCGAGGCGCAGGAGCACGCCAAGGACGCTGGCGATCTGGCCCTGATCGAGCATGCCGTGCTCACGCTCGAGGACACTGGGCTGCCCGAGCGGGCCAAGCACGACGCGGTGCTCGGCGAGGAGCTGTCCGGCGTGCTCGAGCGGGTCATGCCCCGGCACGGCGCCGGGAGCCTCGCGCAGCCGCAGATCATCGAGGTCGACCGCCTGCGGGCCCGCTTCGGCGCCTGGTACGAGCTCTTCCCACGCTCGTGGGGGGGGCTGAGCGGCGTGCAAGATCAGCTCCCGCGCCTGGCCGCGCTAGGCTTCGACATCGTCTATCTACCGCCGATCCACCCGATCGGCCATACCAACCGCAAGGGCCGCAACAACGCCCTCACCGCGGGCCCCGCCGATCCCGGCTCGCCGTGGGCGATCGGGGACGAGCGCGGTGGCCACGACACCGTGCACCCGGAGCTCGGCACGGCGCAGGACGTGCGCAACCTCACCGCGGCCGCTGCGGAGCTCGGGCTCGACATTGCGCTCGACTTCGCGATCCAGTGCTCGGCCGACCACCCCTGGCTGCGCCGCCATCCCGAGTGGTTTCACCACCGCCCCGACGGCACGCTGAAGTACGCCGAGAACCCGCCGAAGCGCTATCAGGACATCTACAACGTCAACTGGGAGTCGCCAGACTGGCGCGGCCTCTGGGAGGCCCTGCGCGAGATCGTGATCGGCTGGGTGGACTGCGGCGTGAAGGTCTTCCGGGTGGACAACCCCCACACCAAGCCGTTCGCGTTCTGGGCCTGGCTGATCAAGGCGGTCCACGCCCACGACCGTGACGTCGTGTTCCTGGCCGAGGCGTTCACCCGCCGCGCGGTGATGCGACATCTGGCCAAGGTCGGCTTCAGCCAGTCCTACACCTACTTCACCTGGAAGAACGCCCGCTGGGAGCTCACCGAGTACGTGTCCGAGTTGGCGTACTCAGGCGAGCAGGACTACTTCCGGCCGAACTTCTTTGTCAACACGCCGGACATCCTCCACGAGTATCTGCAGCACGGCGGACGTCCGGCGTTCGAGGCGCGCCTCGTCCTCGCCGCCACGCTCAGCCCGAGCTACGGCATCTACTCCGGCTACGAGCACTGTGAGCGCACGCCGGTGCGTGAGGGCTCGGAGGAGTACCTCGATTCCGAGAAGTACGAGCTCCGCCGGCGTGACCTCGACGGCCCGCTGCTGCCGATGATCGCCGCGCTCAACTACGCACGGCGCGAGAATCCCGCTCTGCAGGAGCTGTCCAACATCACCTTCCTCGACACGGCCAACGACGCGCTGATTGCCTACGCCAAGCAGACCGGCCCCAATACCGTGATCACCGTGGTCAACATCGATCCCCATTGGCCCCAGGAGGGACTCGCTGTGATTCCGGCCAGCCTCGGACTGCCGCCGAGCTTCACCGTGCACGACCTCCTGAGCGGGGACCGCTTCCAGTGGCGGATCGGACCCAACTACGTGCGCCTCGAGCCGGGCGTGCGCCAGGCCCACGTCAATCGGGTGGAGTTCTGAACATGAGCGTTGGGCCGCCCACCCTCACCCACCTCATCGCCGCCGAGTACAGCGCCCGCGCCGACAGCGCGCGCGAAACCCCACCGGGCCCCCACGCGCAGACGCGACAGTGGTTCGAAGCCGAGCCGCTGTGGTTCAAGCGCGCGGTCTTCTACGAGATCCACATCCGCGGTTTCTATGACGCCAACGGCGACGGATCAGGCGACTTCCGGGGTCTCACCGAGAAGCTCGACTATCTCCAGTGGCTGGGCATCGACTGCATCTGGCTGCTGCCCTTCTACCGCTCGCCGCTGCGGGACGGCGGCTACGACATCTCGGACTTCACCGACGTCCACCCCGACTACGGCACCGTCGAGGACGTCGGCGAGCTGATCGACGCCGCGCACGCCCGGCGGATCCGGGTGATCGCCGACCTGGTCATGAATCACACCTCGAGCGACCACCCCTGGTTCCAGGAGTCCCGCTCGAGCCCCGACTCGCCCAAGCGCGACTGGTACGTATGGTCCGATCGCGACGACGGCTACCGGGACGCCCGCATCATCTTCATCGACACCGAGACCTCGAACTGGACCTGGGATCCCGTCGCCGGCGCCTACTACTGGCACCGCTTCTTCTCCCATCAGCCCGATCTCAACTACGACAATCCCGAGGTTCAGGAGGCGATGATCGAGGTGCTCCGCTTCTGGCTCGACCTTGGCTTGGACGGGTTCCGCCTCGACGCCGTGCCGTATCTGTACGAGCGCGAGGGCACCAACTGCGAGAACCTTCCCGAGACCCACGCCTATCTGAAGCGCGTGCGCAAGGAAATCGAGGAGAACTACCCGGACCGCGTGCTGCTGGCCGAGGCCAACCAGTGGCCCTCCGACGTCGTCGAGTACTTCGGCGAGGGCGACGAGTGCCAGATGGCCTTCCACTTTCCCGTGATGCCGCGCATGTTCATGGCCGTCCGCCGCGAGGAGGCCGTCCCGATCTACGAGATCCTCGAACAGACGCCGCACATCCCTGAGAGCTGCCAATGGGGCCTGTTCCTGCGCAACCACGACGAGCTCACGCTCGAGATGGTCACCGACGAGGAGCGGGACTACATGTACTCAGAGTACGCCAAGGACCCCCGGATGAAGCTCAACCTGGGGATCCGCCGCCGGCTGGCGCCGCTGCTCGACAACGGCCGCGACGATATCGAGCTGATGACGGCGATCCTGTTCTCTCTGCCCGGCACGCCGGTGCTCTACTACGGCGACGAGATCGCCATGGGGGACAACATCTTCCTCGGCGACCGCGACGGCGTGCGCACGCCGATGCAGTGGACGGTGGATCGCAACGGCGGCTTCTCCCGCGCTGACTTCGCGCAGCTCTACGCGCCGCCGCTGATGGATCCGGTCTACGGCTTCCAGGCCGTCAACGTCGAGGCCCAGCTGCGCACCGCGACGTCGCTCCTGCGCTGGGTTCATCGGTTCATCGCGTTGCGCAAGGAGCACCCGGTCTTCGGCTTCGGCACCTATGAGCCGATCGAGCCCTCCAATCCGCGGATCTTCGCCCACATTCGCCGGTTCGAGGATGATCTGGTGCTGTGCGTTCACAACGTCGCGAGGTCTGCCCAGGCCGTCGAGCTCGACCTGAGCGCCTTCAAGGGCCGGTATCCCGTCGAGTTGTTCGGACGCTCCCGCTTTCCGCCGATCGGCGAGCTTCCCTATCTCCTGACCCTGGCTCCGCGCGGCTTCTACTGGTTCTCGCTTGTCGACGAAGAGGAACGTTCTGAGTGACTGATCGAGTGCAAATCCCGGCCGCCGAGATCCGCGAGTGCATGGATGAGGAGAGCCTGCGCGAGTGGGTGAAGGAGCAGCGGTGGTACGCCTCCAAGTCACGCGGCGTGGCCGGCATCGAGATCGTCGAGGGGATCTCGCTCAGCGATGATCTGTTCCTGGCCCTCGTCCAGACCCGGTTCGCCACCGGCACCCACGAGCTCTACCAGCTGCCGCTGGCGCTCGTGCGCAGCGGCGAGCTGCCCGGATCGAGTGCCATCGCCCGGACCTCGGACTGGACCGCGTACGACGCGCTCGGCGACCCCTCACGACTGCTCGCACTCGTCCGGCTGATGGACGCCGGCGAGGAGATCGAGGCCACCGAGGGCCGCTTCTCGTTCCACCGCACCGAGGCCATGGCCCGGATCGGCGAAAACGCGCAGGTCCGCGCGATCGGCGTCGAGCAATCCAACTCCTCGGTGGTGATCGACGACCAGCTCGTGGTCAAGGTGTTCCGCAAGCTCGAGCCGGGGATCAACCCGGAGCTCGAGCTGCTGCGGCTGCTCACCGCGCGAGGGTTCCCGAACATCGCTCCGCTGTACGGCTGGTACGACTACGACGGCCAGGCGCTGGCGGCGACGCTCGGCGTCGTCCAGGAGTTCTTCCCCGACGCCGTGGGCGGCTGGGAGCTGGCGCTCGAGCGGATCGGCACCGAGTCGGAATGGTTGCTCGACCAGCTGGGGGAGCTCGGCACGGTGACCGCGCAGATGCACAACGTGCTGGCCTCCGACAACACCGATCCGGCCTTCTCCCCCGAGGAGCCCAGCCAGGAGTCGCTGTCGCTGCTCACCGCCACCGTGGACGAAGACATCGAGCGGATCTTCCTGCGGCTGCCCGACAACGAGGACCTCGCCCCGATCGCAGGACGCGGGCAGGACGTGCGCGAGCGGCTGGTCGCCCGCGCGCAGGTCGGGGTCGGCGGCCGCGTGATCCGCACCCACGGCGACTACCACCTCGGCCAGACCCTGCACACGCCGACCGGCTGGGTGATCATCGACTTCGAGGGCGAGCCCGCGCGGGCGCTGCCCGCGCGCCGGGCCAAGCGCTCGCCGCTGCGCGACGTCGCCAGCATGCTGCGCTCCTTCGCCTACGTCAGCTCGGCGATCGAGCTGCTCCGCGGTCGCAGCGCGCCGCCGGACTTCGAGGCGCAGGCGCGGACGCGCTTTCTGTCGCGCTATTTCGCCGAGGTCGACCCGACGCTGCTGCCGGCGGGCGAGGCGGCGATCGCCAACCTGTTGTCGATCTTCGAGCTCGAGAAGGCTATCTACGAGCTGCGCTACGAGCTTGACAACCGGCCGGACTGGATAGCCATCCCCGTGGCCGGGATTGCCCGCTTGCTGGAGACCGAATGACCCTCGCGACACAGGAGCTGGACGCCCTTGTTCGGCGCGAGCACGCGCATCCGCATTCCGTGCTCGGCGCCCACCCCGCCGACGGTGGCGTCATCGTCCGCGCGTATCGGCCGGCCGCCTGCGCGATCACCGCCCACCTCGAGGACGGCACGACGGTCGAGCTCGAGCAGATCCACGCCGGCGGCGTGTTCGAGGGCACCGTCGAGGACGCCGAGTTGCCGCTCCGCTACCGCCTCGAGATCGACTACGGCGATGCCGGCAGCTTCACGATCGACGATCCCTACGCCTTCTCGCCGACGATCGGCGAGCTCGACCTGCACCTGATGGCCGAGGGCCGTCACGAGGAGATCTACGAGCGCCTCGGCGCTCACGTCGTCGAGCACGAGGGTGTGACCGGCACCGCGTTCGCGGTGTGGGCGCCCTCGGCTCGGGCGATCAGCGTGGTCGGCGACTTCAACTCCTGGGACGGGCGCCTCCACGCGATGCGCACGATGGGAGCGGCCGGCATCTGGGAGCTGTTCATCCCCGGCGTTGGCTCGGGCGCTCGCTACAAGTACGAGATCCTCGGCCCCGACCACGAGCTGCTGCTCAAGGCCGACCCGTACGCCCAGGAGGCTGAGCACCCGCCGAAGACGGCCTCGGTCGTCACCACCTCGTCGCACCGCTGGCGTGACGCAGAGTGGTTGGGCGAGCGCGAGCATGGGGAGCCGCCCAGCCAGCCGGTGTCGATCTACGAGGTCCATCTCGGCTCGTGGCGGCTGAACACGCTCGAGGACAACCGCCCGCTCAGCTACCTCGATCTGGCCGACGAGCTCTCGGCTTACGTCACGGACATGGGCTTCACCCACATCGAGCTGCTTCCGGTGATGGCCCATCCGTTCAGCGGCTCCTGGGGCTACCAACTCACCGGCTACTTCGCCCCCACGCCGCGCTACGGATCCCCCGACGAGCTTCGGCAGTTCATCGACCGCCTGCACGGGAACGGCATCGGGGTGATCCTCGACTGGGTCCCGGCCCACTTCCCGCGCGACGAGTTCGGGCTCGCCCGCTTCGATGGCACCGCGCTCTACGAGCACGCCGATCCTCGCCGGGGCTTCCATCCCGACTGGGGCACGCTGGTGTTCAACTTCGGTCGCCATGAGGTGCGCAACTTCCTCATCGCCAGCGCGCTGTTCTGGCTGCGCGAGTACCACGCGGACGGTATCCGCGTCGACGCGGTCGCCTCGATGCTGTACCTCGACTACTCGCGCCGCGCCGGCGAGTGGATTCCCAACCAGTTCGGCGGACGCGAGGACCTCGACGCGGTGGCGTTCCTCAAGGAGCTCAACGAGGTCATGTACGGCCACGAGCCGGGCATCATCTCCGCCGCCGAGGAGTCGACGGCGTGGCCGGGTGTCTCGCGCCCGACGTACCTCGGCGGCCTCGGCTTCGGCTTCAAGTGGAACATGGGCTGGATGCACGACACGCTGGCCTACTTCCAGCAGGACCCGATCTACCGCCGTTATCACCATCACGAGCTGACCTTCAGCCTGATGTACGCGTTCAGCGAGCACTTCATCCTGCCGCTGTCCCACGACGAGGTCGTGCACGGCAAGGGCTCACTGATCAGCAGGATGCCGGGCGACAAGTGGCAGCGGCTGGCCAACCTGCGCTCGCTGTACGCCTACATGTGGGCACACCCGGGCAAGAAGCTGTTGTTCATGGGCGGCGAGCTCGCCCAGGAGCAGGAGTGGAGCCACGAGCGCTCACTCGACTGGCACCTGCTCGAGTCCCCCGAGCACGCCGGCATGCAGCGGCTGGTGCGTGACCTCAATCACGTCTACCGCGAGGAGCCGGCGCTGTGGGAGGTCGACGCTGACCCGTCGGGCTTCTGGTGGATCGAGCCCAACGACGCCGACGCCAACGTCATCGCCTTCGCCCGCCAGTCCCGTGACGCTCAGCGGGTCGTGGTGGTCGTGGCCAACCTGTCCCCGGTGGCCCGCCGCGACTACCGGCTCGGCCTGCCCCGCTCGTGTCGCTGGCGTGAGTTGATCAACACTGACTCAACGTTCTACGGCGGAAGCGACGTCGGCAACCTCGGCGGCGTCCAGCCCGAGCCGATCCCCTGGCATAACCAGCCCGTGTCGGCGCAGGTCACCCTGCCGCCGCTCGCCGCCGTCTGGCTCGTACCCGAGTGAGCGTCGATTCGATCGGGGCGCGCCGTTGTACGGTGCCGCTCCTATGACCGAGGTCTGGCCAGGTCGTCCCTTCCCGCTCGGTGCGAGCTGGGACGGGTCGGGAACGAATTTCTCGCTGTTCTCCGAGCACGCCGAGTCGGTCGAGCTGTGCGTGTTCGACACCGACGGCGAGGAGACCCGCATCAGGATGACCGAGCGGCGGGCGCTCAACTGGCACTGCTACGTGCCCGGCGTGGGCCCCGGGCAGCGCTACGGATTCCGCGTGTACGGCCCCTACGCGCCGCTGGAGGGGCATCGCTTCAATCCGGCCAAGCTACTGATCGATCCCTACGCCAAGGCCATCGAAGGGGTGGTCGACTGGGCCCACGACGCCAACGTGCTCCCGTATATCCCCACCGGCGATGACGACGCCGACCTCGAGCCCGATGACGAGGACGACGCCGGGGCGATGCCGAAGTCGATCGTGATCGACGACGCGTTCCTGTGGGAGGGCGATCGGCCGCCGCGGATCCCGTTCGCCGACACGATCATCTACGAGGCGCACGTCAAGGGCTTCACCATGCAGCACCCCGGCGTGCGCGAGGACCTGCGCGGAACCTACGCCGGACTCGCCTCCGAGGAGGCGATCGCCTACCTCCACGACCTCGGTGTCACCGCTGTCGAGCTGCTTCCCGTGCATCACATCTCCGACGAGTCGTTCTTGGCCCAGCGGGGTCTGCGCAACTACTGGGGCTACAGCACCGTGGGGTACTTTGCGCCGCACTCCGAGTACGCGGCCACGGGTCGGCGCGGCGAGCAGGTGCGGGAGTTCAAGGGAATGGTCAAGGCGCTCCATCGCGCCGGGATCGAGGTGATCCTCGACGTCGTCTACAACCACACCGCCGAGGGCAACCACCTCGGCCCGATGCTTTCCTTCAAGGGCATCGACAATGCGGCCTATTACCGCCTGGTGCCGGATGAGCCCCGCCACTACATGGACTTCACCGGCACCGGCAACTCGTTGAACCCGGTCCAGCCCAGCGTGTTGCGGCTGATCATGGACTCGCTGCGCTACTGGGTGAGCGAATGTCACGTGGACGGCTTCCGCTTCGACCTCGCCTCGGCACTGGCGCGCGAGTTCTTCGACGTCGACCGCCTATCGGCGTTCTTCGACACGATCCACCAGGACCCGATCCTCTCCCAGGTGAAGCTGATCGCCGAGCCGTGGGACGTCGGTCCGGGCGGCTACCAGGTCGGCAACTTTCCCGTGCTGTGGTCGGAGTGGAACGGCGTGTACCGAGACACGATGCGCGACTGGTGGCGCGGTTACGCCAACCGCGGCGAGTTCGCCTCACGCCTGTCGGGCTCCTCGGACCTGTATGAGTCGGACGGCCGCGAGCCGTTCGCCTCGATCAACTTCATCACCGCCCACGACGGCTTCACCCTCGCCGACCTGGTGTCGTACAACGACAAGCACAACGAGGCCAATCTCGAGGACAACCAGGACGGCACCGACGACAACCGCTCGTGGAACTTCGGCGTCGAGGGCCCGTCCGACGACCCGGAGATCCTCGCCCGGCGCGCCCGGCAGCAGCGCAACTTCCTCACGACGCTGTTCATCTCCCAGGGCACCCCGATGCTGCTCGGCGGCGACGAGATGTCACGCAGCCAGGGCGGCAACAACAACGGTTGGTGTCAGGACAACGAGAACTCCTGGTTCGACTGGGGCGAGGACGCCGAGAAGGCGCAGATGCGCGAGTTCACCCGCCGTCTCATCCGCCTGCGCCGCGAGCATCCGGTGCTGCGCCGTGAGAGCTTCCTGCGCGGCGCCGAGCAGATGGGCTCCGGGCTCCCGGACGCGTGGTGGTTCCGCCCCGACGGGCTGAAGATGACCCGCCGCGACTGGCAGGACGGCGAGCACGCGCTCGGCATGTTCCTCAACGGCAAGGAGATCCCCACCCCGGGCCCGCACGGCGAGACGATCGTCGATGACTCGTTCCTGCTGCTGTTCAACGCCGAGGGCGAGGACCGCATGTTCATGCTGCCGCGCCGGCGCTTCGGCGCGCAGTGGGCGCTGGAGATCAGCACCGCCGATCCCGAGGCGGCGACCGGCAGCGCCCGCTTCGGCGCCCGCACCGAGGTCAACCTGCCCGCGCACTCGATGCTGATCCTCAAGCGGGTGTGATGATCGCCCTCGAGCCGTCCAGGCTGAGATGAGCGGCGCCGATCTCCGTGCCACCTACCGCCTCCAGCTGACCTCCGAGTTCGGCTTCGCCGCGGCCCGGGAACTCGTCCCGTACCTCCGGGACCTGGGGATCTCGCACCTGTACCTCTCGCCCTCGTTCCAGGCGCGGCCGGGCTCGACTCACGGCTACGACCTGATCGACCCCGGCCGGCTGTCCGACGCGCTCGGGGGCGAGGCTGAATTCCGTGCGTTGGCCGACGCGGCCCGCGACGCCGGCATGGGCATCATCCTCGACGTCGTCCCCAACCACATGGCCGCCGACGACGCCAACCGCTACTGGGCTGACCCCGAGCTGCGCCGGCGCTTCTTCGACATCGACCCGGTCACCGGGCGCCACCGCCGCTTCTTCGACATCGCCGGGCTGGCCGGCGTGCGCCAGGAGGACCCGGACGTGTTCGAGGCCACACACGCGATGGTTCTCTCGCTGGTTGCAGACGGGCTGGTGGACGGTCTGCGCATCGACCACCCGGACGGGCTCGCCGATCCGGCCGCCTACCTGGAGCGGCTGCGCGAGCGCGGAGCCGAGCGCGTCTGGGTGGAGAAGATCCTCGACCCCGGGGAACGGCTACGCGATTGGCCGGTGTCGGGCACGGTCGGGTACGAGTTCCTCAACGATGCCTGTGCGCTGTTCGTCGATCCGGCCGGCGAGGCGCCGCTCACCGAGCTGTGGCACGAGATCAGCGGGGATCGCCGCGGTTTCGGCGAGCTGGCGGAGGAGGCCAAGCTCGAGCAGGCGCGCGGACCGTTTGGCCCCGACGTCGAGCGACTGGCCCGTGAGCTCGGCGAGGGGAACGAGCCGCCTGGGGGCCTCGAGGGCCTGGTGCAGGCGGTCGCCTCGCTCCCGGTCTACCGGACCTACGTGCGGGCCGCCGAGGGGGTCGTAGCCGACGCGGACCGCAAGGCGATCGCAACTTCGGCGATGGACCCCGCGGTGGCCGCGATGCTGCTGCTCGAGCGCGATGCGCCGGCGGCATTCGTCACTCGCTTTCAGCAGACGACGCCGGCGATCATGGCCAAGGGCGTGGAGGACACCGCGTTCTACCGCTACGCGCGGCTGCTCGCGCTCAACGACGTGGGCGGGAACCCGAGCCGCTTCGGCCTTGCGGTGGCGAGCTTCCACGCCGCCAACCGCGAGCGTGCCCAGCGCTTTCCGAAGGCGCTGCTTACCACCCAGACTCACGATGCGAAGCGCTCAGCCGATGTGCGCATGCGGATCGCCGCGCTCACCGCGATGCCCGCCGCGTGGGCCAGCCATGTGCGGCGCTGGTTCGGGCTGACCGAGCCGCTGCGCAGCGACGGGGCGCCCGACGATCAGGAGCGCTACTTCATCTTCCAGACCCTGGTCGGGGCGTGGCCGATCGAGCCCGAGCGGGTGCAGGCCTACATGGAGAAGGCGCTGCGGGAGGCCAAGCGCAACACGGACTGGATTGAGCCGAATCCCGCGTGGGAGGACGCGGTATTGGGCTTCTGCCGTGCCCTCTACGAGCATGAGGAGTTCCGCGCCGACTTCGAGCCCTTCGTCCGTCAGGTGGCGCGCACCGGCGACCGCTTCAGCCTCGGCCAGCTGACCCTGAAACTGACCGTGCCCGGTGTTCCGGACATCTACCAGGGCGATGAGCTGCCTTATCGCGCGCTCGTCGATCCCGACAACCGGCGCCCGGTCGACTGGGATTGGCGGGGCTCGATGCTCCGCCGGCTGATGGGTGGCTCGCCGCCGGACCGGGAGACGCTCAAGCTGTTTCTCACCCTGCGGCTGCTTGGGCTGCGCAACCGGCGGCGCGAGGCGTTCGACGGTGACTACGAGCCGGTCGCCGCCGGGGAACGGACCTGCGCCTTCCTGCGGGGCGGCGACGTGCTCGTCGTGGTCGCCGTGCGCGACGGTGCCCGCGAGGGTGTGCTCGAGGGCCCCCGGGGCCGCTGGCGCGATGTCCTCCGCGGCGAGGAGCGCGCGTTCGATGCACGACAACCGCTCTCGCGCATGCTTGGCGAGGACGGGCTCGGCGTGTTCGAACGCCTGTAGCCTGCCTGCGTGCCCGCAACTCCCCCCGCGCTTCCGAGAGTCCGCCAGGTCGTGCTTGCGGCCCGCGACCTCGACGCCGTCGCCGGCCGGCTGCGCGGCGCCCTCGGCCTCGGTGAGCCGTTCGCCGATCCCGGCGTCGGCCTGTTCGGCTTGCGCAATGCGGTGTTCGCACTTGGCGACACCTTCATCGAGGTCGTCTCACCGGTGCGGGAGAACACCGCCGCGGGGCGGCTGATCGCGCGCCGGGGTGGCGACTGTGGCTACATGGTGATGCTTCAGGTGCATGAGCTCACGGGGGCGCGGCGGCGGGCGGCGGAGCTCGGCCTGCGTGAGGTGTTCGAGGTCGCGCTCGACGACATCAGCGAGATCCACCTCCATCCCGCCGACATCCGCGGCGCGATCGTCTCGCTGAGCCAGCCCTCCCCGCCGTCGGCGTGGCGTTGGGGCGGCAAGGGCTGGGAGCAGCGCAGTGCGCCGGGCGCGCTCCGCGGAGTGAGCATCGCCGTCCGCGACCCTGACGAGGTTGCCGCTCGCTGGCGGGAGGTCGCCGGGGAGCTGCCGTCGGTGCAGTTCGTGGCCGATGCGTCGGAGCCCGGACTGGTCGAGGTGTCGGTGGCGGGCGCCGTGGGCGGCGAACTCGGAGGTCGGGTTGAGTCGGTCGAAATCGCCGGGGTGCGGTTCCGCCGGCCGGGGTGACGCCCTCAGAGGGCGCGGCTCCGGTAGCGTCCCGCCCTCGGCGATGCGCGTTCTTCTGATCTCCTGGGAGTACCCGCCCGTGATCGAGGGCGGACTCGGGCGGCACGTCCGCAAGCTCTCCGAGCACCTGGTGGCGTCCGGTGACGAGGTCCACGTGCTCACCCGGGGCGGCGGTCGCCTCTCCGCCGAGGAGGAGCGCCACGGGGTGATCGTGCATCGCGTCCGCGAGCCCCCGTTCCCCAAGGACATCAACGCCTTCGTGCGCTGGGTCGACGCGATGAACGCGCACATGCGCGCGCTCGGCATCGAGCTATGCGACCGTTACGACTACGACCTCGTCCACTCGCATGACTGGTTGGTGGCCGGGGCCGCGCAGTCGATCTCGCGTCACCTCGACCGGCCGTGGCTGGTCACCGTGCACGCCACCGAGTACGGCCGTCACCAGGGCTGGGTCCACAAGCATCCGCAGTCGCACATCCACGCCGTCGAGCGCGCGATGGCGCGCGGCGCCGATCGCGTGGTGACCTGCTCGCGCTATATGCGCAGCCACGTTTCGACGGTGTTCGGCGTCGCGCCGAGCCGGGTGACGGTGATCCCTAACGGCATCGACCCGAGCGACCTCGAGCCGGCTGAGGAGATCGACCTCGAGGCGCTGCGGGCGAAGTTCGCGCGGCCGTCGGATCGGCTCGTGCTGCTCGTCGGCCGCCTCGTCTACGAGAAGGGCTTCCATCTCGCGCTCGACGCGCTTGCCCCGGTGATTCGCAGTCTCGGCGACGTGCGCTTCGTCGTCGCCGGAACCGGCACCGCCGAGGCGGAGCTCAAGGGCCAGGCCCGCCGCCTCGGCCTCACCCGCTACGGCACCTTCCTCGGCTGGGTCGGCGACGACATGCTCCACTCGCTCTACCGGATCGCCGACATGTGCATCGTGCCCTCGATCTACGAACCGTTCGGCCTGGTGGCGCTCGAGGCGATGGCCTCAGGATGCCTGTGCGTGGTCGCCGACACCGGCGGCCTGCGTGAGGTGGTGCCCGTCGGCGGCACCGTCGGCCACCGTTTCCGCTCCCGTGACGCCGCCGCTCTCGGCTCGATCCTCGAGCAGGTGCTGACCGATGACGAGGCCCGGACCCGGGTGGTGGCCGAAGCGCGAGAGCACGTGCTCAGCTTCGACTGGGCCGCGGTCGCCGCGCGGACGCGCGGGGTGTACGGCGAGCTGGTCGCCGCTACCGGCGCGGGCGCTTCGGCGAGTCGCCGGTAAGCCGCGAGGTCAGGTCCTCGAGCTCGTCGATCAGGTCGCTGATCCGCTGACCGACCGGGCCCTCGCGCGCGTCCTGGAGCCGCCCGCCGAGCTGGTCGCGAGCGTCAGCGATGATCTTGGAGAAACTGTCGTCGGTGCGGATGTAGCCAAGCTCCTCATCGCTCGGCCGCCGGTCCTCGGGGTCGTCCGCCTGACGAGCGGCCTCCCTGGCGGCGTCGGCGGCAGCGTTGGCGGCCTGGGCGGCGCGGCGCGCGCGCTTGCGCGCCTCCCGCGCCTCTCGCTCGGCCTGCTCGCGGGCCCGCTGCGCCTCGCGCAGCTCGCGCTCGAGCTGGGCCAGCCGCGCCTCGACGGCAGGGTCGGCGGCGGCGGGTGGGGGCTGGGGGCGCTGTGCTCCGGGCCGCGCGGTTCCGGGACCCTGGGTGCCGGGTCGGTGGGTGCCGGGTCGGTGGGTGCGTGCCTGGGCCCGCCCCGCGGCGGCGCCCCCCGCGCCGGTCCGCCCCGCGGTCGCCGCGCCACCCGCGCCGGTCCGCCCCCCGGCGGCCGCGCCACCGCCCTGCCGGAGCGCGCGGATCCGCGCGTAGGCCTCCTGCACCTCCTCGAAGCGGCGGGCCGACTCGGGCGAGCCGTTGTTGTGGTCCGGGTGGTGACGCTGCACCGCCTGGCGATAGGCGGCCCGTACCTCGGCGTCGGTGGCGGAGGCGGACACCCCGAGGGTGGCGTAGGGATCAGGGGGCGACGGCGACATGGTGCTGAGAGCGTAGTGCCCCGCCACCGCGTGTCGGAGCCGAACCGGCCGCGCTCCGGTCAGGGTGGGCGGCTAACGCCAACATATGCGTCGTTACCCACCCACCCTGGTGGTCGGACTCCCGTGTGCGGGCCCCTTAATCAGCGAGGGCCCGGCGTCCGCCGAGCCCTCGCAAACACTCGCCTGTTGGCGAGGATTACATCATGCCCGACATGTCGGGCATACCGCCACCGGGTCCACCGCCGCCATCCTTCTCCGGCACCTCGGCGACGATCGCCTCGGTGGTGAGGATGTTCTTGGCGATCGAAGCGGCGTTCTGCAGCGCCGAACGGGTCACCATCGCCGGATCGATGATCCCGGCCTCGACCAGGTTCACGATCTCACCGGAGGCCGCGTTGAGGCCCTGGCCCTTCTTGGCGTGCCGGACGTCGTTGACGACGACCGAACCCTCGAGGCCGGCGTTGTCGGCGATCTGACGGAGCGGCTCCTCCAGCGCGCGGTGGACGATCTTGGCGCCCGTCCGCTCGTCAGAGTCCTCGATGGCGTCGATCTGGAGCGCCTTCTGGGCGACCAGCAGCGCCACGCCGCCGCCCGGCACGATGCCCTCCTCGAGGGCCGCGCGGGTGGCCTGCAGCGCGTCCTCGACGCGGTGCTTCTTCTCCTTCATCTCCGTCTCGGTGGCCGCGCCGACCTTGACGACGGCCACGCCGCCCGACAGCTTCGCGAGGCGCTCCTGGAGCTTCTCGCGATCGAAGTCGGAATCGGTGTTCTCGATCTCGGTCTTGATCTGGTTGATCCGGCCCTTGATCGCCTCATGGTCACCGGCACCATCGACGATGGTGGTGGTGTCCTTGGCGACGACCACGCGACGGGCACGGCCGAGCTGCGAGAGCTGGGTGTTCTCGAGCTTGAGACCCATCTCCTCGGTGATCACCTCGCCGCCGGTGAGGATCGCGATGTCCTCGAGCATGCGCTTGCGGCGATCGCCGAAGCCAGGGGCCTTGACCGCGACGCCGGTGAAGGTGCCACGGAGCTTGTTGACCACCAGCGTCGCGAGCGACTCGCCCTCGACGTCCTCAGCGATGATCAGCAGCGGCTTGCCCGACTGGATCGTCTGCTCGAGGATCGGCAGCAGGTCGCGGACGGAGCCGATCTTCTGGTTGGCGATGAGGATGTAGGGGTCCTCGAGGGTCGCCTCCATCCGGTCCTGGTCGGTGACCATGTAGGGCGAGATGTAGCCCTTGTCGAACTGCATGCCCTCGGTGAACTCGAGGTCCATGCCGAACGTCTGGCCCTCCTCGACGTTGACCACGCCGTCCTTGCCGACCTTGTCGATCGCATCGGCGATGACGTCGCCGATCTCCTCGTCGCCGGCGGAGATCGTCGCCACGCGGGCAATCTGATCCTTGCCGGAGATCTCGACCGACTGCGACTCGATGTTCTTGACCACCTCGTCGACGGCACGCTCGATGCCGCGCTTGAGGGCCAGCGGGTTCGCCCCGGCGGCGACGTTCTTCAGGCCCTGGCGGACGATCGCCTGCGCGAGCACCGTGGCCGTCGTCGTGCCGTCACCGGCGACGTCGTTGGTCGCGGTGGCAACCTCGCGGACGAGCTGCGCGCCCTGGTTCTGGAAGACGTCCTCGACCTCGATCTCACGCGCGATCGTGACGCCGTCGTTGGTGATCGTCGGCGCGCCGAACTTCTTGTCCAGGACGACGTAGCGGCCCTTGGGGCCGAGGGTGACCTTGACGGCGTTGGCGACTGCATCGACGCCCTGCTCGAGCGCCTTGCGGGCCTCCGCCTCGTACTTCAGTTCCTTGTGTGCCATATCTGGTGGTTCTCCTAGGGGGAGGTCTTACTGGACCTTGGCCAGCACGTCGGACTCACGAAGGACGAGCAGTTCTTCGCCGTCCACCTTGATCTCCGTGCCGCCGTACTTGCTGTAAAGGACCTCGTCGCCTTCAGCGACGTCGAGGGGTGTCCGCTTGCCGGTGTCCTCGTTGACCTTGCCGTCGCCGACCGCGAGCACCTTGCCCTTCTGCGGCTTCTCCTTCGCGGTATCGGGCAGGACGATGCCACTCGCGGTGGTTTCCTCCTCCTCGATTGCCCGCACGATCAATCGATCGCCAAGGGGCTTGAGCTTCATATTGATGCAACCTCCGAGTGAAAGGGATGCGGTCTGGGGGGCTTGGCACTCCTTGCCTCAGAGTGCCAACCGACATGACTATAGCTCGTGTGCGCGGGCTTTCAAGGGAAATCCTGGCACTCTCGCCGCCCGAGTGCCAGATGGGCCGGGACGACCGCGCCGACGCCACCGGGCGTCGAATAACGTTGCCTTCAACCCGTGAACGGATTTGAGAGGAACGTTTGCCCCTCCTGAGCGGGCGAAAGTGCCCACTCACGCGCCGGGCACGAGTGAAAGGAACGTTCTCGACGGCGCTGGGAGCCGAGGGCGGATGCGGCCGGACTCGCGCCGGGCCGACGCCGCGGAGCGCCGGGCCGACGCCGCGGAGCGCCGAGCCGACGCCGGGACCGCCGCCCGCCGGGAACCGACCGCCCCGCCGGGAACCGACCGCCCCGCCGGGAACCGACCGCCCCGCCCGGGAACCGACACCGCACGGAGCAACCACGCGCCCCCGCGCAGCCGACCCTAGTTCTGGGCCCCGCCGATCCCGTGCAGCCGGTCGCGCAGCTCGGGCGGGTTCTCGATGATCTGCGAGAAACGCACGACCGTGACCGTATCTTCCATCGACACCGTCTTGCCGTAGATCTGCTCGAGGAAGTGGATCATCTCGTCCACGCGGCGGAACTCAGGGTTGTCGTGCTCGATGTCACGCGGGGAGAGGTCGCGCACGCGCTTGACCTCGACCTGGTCGATGACTGCGTAGAAGATCTTCTCGCGCGGCGAGTGCTGGTAGCCGATGGTGACCAGCACGCAATCGTTCTTGCGGTACTTGTGGCTCTTGTCCCCGAGCCGGATGGTTGCGGTCTTCCTGCCGCGGCGGAGCTGGTCGCCGAACACCGACGAGTAGAAGTTGAGAACGCGCACGGCGCCAGCCTATCGATCCTGCGCGATTCTCGACGATGCGCGGCGGACCATCTCCCGCTCGCCCTCGAAGGAGAGGGCCTGAGCGGCCTCCTCGAGTGCCATCCAGCGCGCCTCCTCGATCTCGTGGTCGTGGTCCTCGAGGCTTCCAGCCCGATATTCGAACAGGAAGAAGGCCACGCGCTTGGCGGTGCGGCGACCGCGTCGCTCGTAGCTGTACTGCACCTCCCCCAGCGGTTCGATCAGTTCTCCCTCGACCCCGGTTTCCTCGGCCACCTCCCGGGTGGCGGCGGCCTCGGCGGTCTCATCTCCATCGGGGTGGCCCTTGGGCAGGCCGAGGACTCGGCGACCCTGCGCGTCCCGCTTGACCGGCACGATGACGATCACCCTGCCCTCGTTCACGACGACCCCCCCGGCGGAGAACTCCGTTCGTTCCGTCCGGCGATCGCTACTCAATAGACATAGCCCTCCAGCGCCGCCGCATCGTGCACGACTAGCTGCCCCCGTCCCTGAGTGATGATTTCTGCTCGTTCGAGGACGGCGAGAAACCTGCTCGCCGACTCCCGAGACGATCCGGCGAGCTGCGCCAGCTCCGCCTGCGTGGCGGTGATCAACACGTCCTCCTCGCCGGCGCCTTCCTCGCGGCCTGAAGCAACAAGCTGCAGCAGCACCGTCGCCACCCGGCTCTGGACGGTCTGGAACGACTGGCGGGCGAGCCGGTCGTTGGTCTCGCGCAGGCGCCGGCCGAGCGAGACGATCAGCTTCACCGCGATGTCGGAATGCTCACGCAGCAGCCGGCGCATGTCGGCACCGAGGATTGCGATCACCTCAGCTGGCTCCAGCGCCTCGACAGTGGCCGACCGACGTTCGTCATCGAACATTGCCAGCTCGCCAAAGATGTCGCCGGGTCCAAAGTTCGCCAGCGTGATCGACCTCCCGTCGCCATTGCCCCGTAACGCGCGCAGCCTACCCGAGCGGACGATGTAACACGTGTCGCTCTCATCGCCCTCGTGGAAGACGACCTGCCCGGTCCCGAACTGCCGCGGAACGGTGACGTCGGCGACGCGAGCCAGGTCGGTGTCGGCCAGGGTGAAGAAGGCCGGCACCTGGTGCAGCAGCGTGATCGTCTCGCCGCTTGTCGCGCTCACACGCCGAGATTACGCCAAATCCAGGGCCTGCTCGCGCCGGTAACGCCGCACCCGCGCCGCGATCCACAGCCCGAGGGCGACCAGCAGCGCCATCGGCAACAACACCGCCAACGCCACGATCGCCACCGCGGCGGCGACCGACAGGACGCGGCCGGCGTCGTGCAGTGCGTGCCCCACGGTGAATCCACGGCCGGCGCCGACCGACGCCGGAACCGGCGCGGCGGCGTTGATGCTGAGTGAGATCTGACTGAAGTTAATCCGGCGCGTGAGCCCGCGCAGAGCCGCCTCATCGCCGGCGATCGAGGCCTCGGCGTCCTGGATCTGCGCCTTCAGGCTGGCGATCTGCTGCGCGCTGGTGGCTCGCGCGAGCTGCTGCAGCAGCGCGGTGCGCAGCGCCCTCGCGTCGGCGAGGCGATGCGTCAGGCTCAGGTACTGGTCGTTGACATCCTGCGTTGTGTCCGTACGCGAGGCGACCGACGCATAGCGCAGGCGGGAGAGCGCCGCCATGGTGTGCGGCAACTGGTCGCTCGGAACGCTCAGCTGGAACTGGGCGTATCCGTCGGTGCCGGACGACGCGGTCACGTTCGAGCTGTTGACGATCCCGTTCGCGAGACCCACGACGTTGAAGACCTCCTGGGCCACGTCGTCGATGTGGGCGGGGGCAGCGGTGAGGGACAGCTGCGCCGACTGAACGATCCTGCGCCCGTTGGCCGGGGGCTGGAGCTCTGCGGAGCTGGCCGGGGCCGACGGGGAGGCGGCCGGGGCCGGCGCGGAGCCCGACGGGGAGGCGGCCGGGGCCGACGCGGAGCCCGACGCTGCGCTCGCAGCTCCCGGCGCGGCGCCTGACGCGGAGGTGGTGGAGCTCTGGGCGACCGGTGCGGGTGCCCTGGCCACACCGGCGCCCGCCCCGGAAACGGCGGGGCGAGCCAAGACCGGATTAGTCGCCGATCCTCCGCCGCCCGAGTCGACGAGCATGACCGTCACGACGGCAGCAACCAACGCCGTCCCCGCGACCGCCGGCACGAACGGCCGTCGCCACCACGACCTCACGCGCGTCGGGCGAGCCTCAGACTGCGCTGCCCCATCCCCGGCTCCCGATGCCCCCGGACCCCCAGAGACAAATCTCGCCGCGGCTCGGTCATCAAGGCGCGCGAGGTAGTCCGGCGCGGGCTCGGGTCGCTCTGCGACCAGCAGCAGCGCCAGCTCAGCCAATTCCGCGTGGGCGGGGTCGACCGGCTCGCCGGCGAGGGTCGCGTCGATCAACTCGAGCTCGGCGGCGATGTCCGGGTCGAGGGGCATGTCGTCAGCTCGTGGCATCACAGGCCTTCCTCAGCTTCTCGATGGCGCGGTGCAGCAGGGTCCCGGCGTTTGACTCGCTGACACCCAGCACGCGGGCGATCTCGGCGTTGCTCAGGCCGGCGTGGAACTTGAGCGCGATCAGCTCGCGGTCGCGTCCGGGCAGCGTCGCGAGTGCCGCCCGCACGGCGGTCCGCCGGAGCGCCACCTCAGCGCCGTCGTCTGGCCCGGTCCCCTCCACGTCTCGGGGATCGACGACGAGCGCCCGTAGCCTCCGCCGGCGGCGCAGCTCGTCGAGAGCCGCGTTGCGGGCAATGCCGAAGAGCCAGGCCCGCTCCTGGCCGAGGCGGCGATCGAAGCTTCGGAGACGACGATACGCGCGCTCGAAGGTGAGCTCCGTGACGTCCTCTGCGGCCGGCCGATCACGCAGCAGGGCGTGCACGTAGGCGTAGACGTCGCTGCGGTTCGATCGATAGAGAGCCTCGAGGCGCTCCCAGGAGGAGAGGCCGTCGGGGTTCGCCACGGTCGCGTCCATGCCGGTCATACCCTCACTACGCGCGAAGCGCCCATCCATCACAGTGTGTCGATGTTCCTTCGCGGGAAGGGACCCCCTCGCCGGCCAGCGCTCGCCCTCGGCGCTGTGCGTGATCCCGTGACGGTGCTCTGGCAGCCGGCGCGAGCGGCCATGATCGGCGCTCCGGCAGCCGGCGCGAGCGGCCATGATCGGCGCTTACGCAGCCGGCGCGAGCGCCCCGAATAGTCGCGGGTCGTTGCTGATCACGCCGGTCACACCGAGCGCGTCGAGCTTGCGCAGCAGCGAAAGCTCATCGACCGTCCAGACGTAGATCTCGCCGCCCGCGCGGTGGACGCTGCGCACCAGGTGCGGCGTCACCAGTCGCCAGTGGACCATCAGCGCATCGCACTCGCGTCTGCGAATCGCCCGCGATGCCTGCAGCGGCAGCACCCGCCGAAGCACCAGCAGCGCCGCCATCGCCGGGAGCGCCGTGGCCCGGGAGCGGAAAGGATCGCGGCGCACCTTGGGCACCGACCAGCCAAGCCGCAACCGCGGCTCGGCGGAGCGGATCAGAGCCAGGCTCGACCGATACTGGGTCGAGATCAGCGCCCGCTCGATCATCCCGAATTTCCGCAGCGCCTCGACGACGGCCAGCTCGTAGCCCGGGAGCTTCAGGTCGACGTCGATCTCGACCGCCTCGAAGCGCTCGCCGGCGAGATGGGCGAGGCCCTCCTCGAGCGTGTGCGGTTCCCGGTCGGCGGCGTCGTGGTAATCGTGGGCCAGCAGCAGCCGCCCACCGGAGCGTTCGGGCAGTACGTCAAATTCGATCATGTCCACGCCGGCCGCCAGCGCGGCGTCGAAGCTGGCGTGCGTGTTTCCTGGGGCGATCAGGTCGGCACCCTTGTGACCGACCCGGCGAAGGTCTCCCGGGCGCATTGGTTACAAGGCTAGTGCCCCGAATCGCGCCACTCTAGCTCTGGCATCCCGGGCACCAATAGGTGAGGCGGTCCTCATCCCATTGCCCCCGCGAGCGGATCGGGGTTCCGCAGCGCAGGCACGGCCGGCCGGCGCGGCCGTAGACGCGCTTGTCGATGCTCCTCGGCCCGTGCTCGCCGGAGATCATCATCCTCGGCCGCACCAGCTCCACGATCCGGACCAACTCATCGTCGGTCACCGAGCGCGTCTCCCGCCACGGATCGACCTGCGCCTCCCAGCAACCCTCAGCCTTCCACATGTTCCCGATCCCGGCCACGACCCGCTGATCGAGCAGCGCGTCGCCGATCGGCCGCGTGGGATCGTCGAGGCGCAGCCGGCGCAGGAACTCCTCGACGCCGAACTCGTCGTCGAGGACGTCCGGACCCAGCGCGGCCAGTCGCTGGTCGAAGCGGCTGCGCGCGGCGGTGATCAGATCGAGTGTCGGACCGTCGAACTGCACGATCTCCGCGTCCGCGACCTCGAGCACGAGCCAGGCCCGTCGCGGAGAGCGACCCCAGCGACGGCCGTCGCGGTAGACGCCCCAGGTGCCGACCATACCCAGATGCGAATGGAGCACGAGATCGCCTTCGAAGCGCAGCAGGAGGTGCTTGCCGCGCGTGTCGACTCGCTCCACCGCGTGATCGGCCAGCCGCTCCGGCCAGCGGTCCCGCCGGAAGCGCTGATGGGTCGAGATCCGGTCCGGCACGCGGCCTTCGAGCACGGGGCGGATCCGGTTGGCGTGCCAGCGGATCGTGTCTCCCTCAGGCACCGTGTGTCTCCCTCAGGCGGCCCAGCGCACTACGCGCTCAGCGTCAGCCGCCGCGGTCCCTCCTGGAACCCGTGGGCGAGCAGCACCGCGGCGACGCGAGAGCCGAGCGCGGGCTCGCCGTCGACCTTCTCGAGCGCCAGCCGCTTGATCCGTCCGCGCCGCACGTGGTCGACGAGCGCCGCGAGTGCCCGGTCGAGCCGCGGGTCCTCGGGCCCGACGAGCGTCTGTAGCGCCCGCCCTCCCCGCTCGAGATACAGAATCGGCTCACCGGCGGCCAACACGACGTGGGCGCCCGCGGCCCGGGCCAGCCGGCGGCCGTCCATCGCACCCGCGTCCCGCGCGGGCCAGGGGAGCACCGCACCGTAGGGCTGAGCAGGGTCGACGGCCGCGAGCACCACCGGCCGTTCGTCACGGTCGCTCTGTGCGCGCAGCCGCTCGACCGCGCCGGGAAGCGCGAACTGCGCACCGCCGAGCCCCTCGACGAAGTAGCCGCGGCGGGCGACGCCAAGGGTCTCGAGCTGCGTGAGCTCGGAGTACAAGCCAGAGAATCCGCCCGGAACTCCCTCCGCCAGCACCCCTTCCCGGGTGAGGATCCCGTGGCGCTCGAGCAGCAGCTCGCCGAACGCTCGCCGTCGAGCGGCCGGATCGGTCTGGGCCCGGAACAGCGGCGCGGTGAGTGACCAGCGGCCCTGCACCTGGGCGGCCGCCCCGCTGCGGCGGCGGCTGCTGAAGCGCCCGGCACGGGCCGTCCGTGAGCGCTCGCGCCTGGCGCGGGCGAGGGTCAGCCGCGGGGCGCGCAACGGCGCGAAGGCATCATTGGTGGCCCCGCCGGCCCAGACGAGATCCCACAACGCCTCCTGGAGCTCCTCGGGCGAGAGCGCGACGTCGACGAGCAGGTCGGTGAAGAAGCAGGCGCCGGCGGCCAGCCGCTCGCGGACCGCGTCGTGGGCGGAGCTGATGAGCGGCTCACCCCGCGAGGGCGGCGGCCCGAGCAGAGCCAGGTCCTCGCGGAAGTACAGGGCGACGCGGCCGGAGTTGCGTCCGAGCGCCCCGGCGCCGATCCATGCCAGCTCGCCGCTCGCACAGAGCGCGTCCATCCAGGACGGCGAGTAGGCGCCGACCCGCCGGGGCAGGACATCGCGCTCCCACACGTCGGCCGGGAGGCCCAGCCCCTGCAGCGGGACGAGCGACTCGCGCAGGCGATCGATGCCCGCACCCGAGGCGGGGTGACGGTCAACGCCCTGCCACGCGGGCAGGAAGCGAGCGAACGCGCGCTGGTCGGCGGGCTCGATCTCCTTGCGCAGCACGGCCAGTGAGGCACGCCGGAGCCGGCGCAGGACCTCGGGATGACACCACTCGCGCTCGGTACCGCCGGGGCGCAGCTCGCCGCGCACGAGCTCGCCGGCCCGCTCGAGCTCGTTCAACACCGCAGTCAGGTCGACGCCGTAGCGCGCGTGGGGCTCGCGGCCGGTGAAGGGGCCGTGGGTGGCGGCATAGCGGCCGGCGATGCGGCTCAGCGCGTCAGGAACGTCCCCGAGGAAGGCGGTGGGCAGGCCGCCCGGCGGGACGATGCCGAGAGCATCGCGGTAGAGCCCGGCATCGGCGGCATCGATGAACCGCTCCTCGCCGCCGACGCGCACCTTGACCGCCCGGCGCTCGGCTTCGAGCTGCTCGAGCATCGTCTTCGCCTCGAGTCCCTCGAGGACCCGCTCCTGGGCTTCCTCGAGCGTCAGGTCGCCGAGCGCGCGGAGCACATCGTGGAGCGTGTCCCGTGAGGTGGCGCGACGGTGATCGGAGAGGCACTGCAGGTCGGCGTGAACCTGCTCGAGCGCCGCCGGGTCGATCAGGTCCCGCAGCTCCTCCTGGCCGAGCAGCTCCCGCAGCAAGTCGCGGTCCAGCGACAGCGCGGCGGCGCGGCGCTCGGCGTTGGGCGCGTCGCCCTCGTACATGTAGGTGGCGACGTAGTCGAACAGCAGCGAGGAGGCGTACGGCGAAGCGGTCGGCGTCTCAACCTCGATCAGCGAGATCTCGCGGCGGTGCAGGTTGTTCAGCAGCTCGACGAGGCCGGGCAGATCGAGCACGTCGCGGAGGCATTCGCGATAGGTCTCGAGGATCACCGGGAACTCGCCGTACTTCTTGGCCACCTCGAGCAGCGTCTGTGATTTGAGTCGCTGCTGCCACAGCGGCGTGCGCTTGCCGGGCCGAGCGCGGGGGATCAGGAGTGCGCGGGCCGCGTTCTCGCGGAAGCGCGCGCCGAACAGAGCGCTGGCCGAGAGCTCCGCGACCACGGCGTCCTCGACCTCCTCGGGGTCGAGCAGAGCGAGCTCGGCCCCGGGCGGCTCCTCGGCGTCGGGCAGGTGAACGATGATCCCGTCGTCGGACCAGATCGCGTCGGACTCGAGGCCCAGCTCGTCGCGGATGCGCGCGCTCAGCGCGAGTCCCCAGGCCGCATGGACCCGCCCGCCGAATGGGCTGAGGATGCACAGCCGCCAGTCGCCGATCTCGTCGCGGAAGCGCTCGACGACGATCGCACGATCGGAGGGCAGGACGCGCGTCGCCTGCTGCTGCTCGCTGAGGAACTCGACCAGGTTCTTGGCCGCCAGGCGGTCGAGGTCGTAGTCGCGCTCAAGCGCCTCGGGCGGCTGGTCGACCGCCCACCGAGCGAACGCGCCGATCGCCTCGCCGAGCTCGCGGGGACGCCCGACGCCATCCCCCTTCCAGAACGGCACCGCACCCGGCAGTCCCGGAGCCGGGGTGACCACGACGCGGTCGCGGCCGATCTCCTCGATCCGCCAGGTGGTCGCTCCGAGCAGGAAGGTCTGGCCGGGACGCGCCTCGTAGACCATCTCCTCGTCGAGCTCGCCGACTCTCCGACCGTCGGGCAGTGTCACGGCGTAAAGCCCGCGATCGGGGATCGTGCCGGCGTTGGTGACCGCGAGCTGCCGCGCCCCAGGACGGGGACGGATCGTCGCGCCGACCCGGTCCCAGATGATGCGCGGCCGCAGCTCGGCGAACTCGCTGGAGGGATAGCGGCCATCGAGCATGTCGAGGACGTTCTCGAACTGTGCCCGGCTCAGCTCGGCGTAGGAATGGGTCCGGGTGATGAGGGCGTAGAGGTCATCGACGGCGACGGGGCGCTCGTCACCGGCCGCAGCGGCGATCGCGACGATCTGCTGAGCGAGCACGTCGAGCGGATTGCGCGGCACCACGGTCGTCTCGATCTCGCCGTCTCGCATCCTCCGGGCGACCACGGCGCACTCGAGCAGGTCGGCGCGGAACTTGGGGAAGATCCGCCCGCGGCTGACGTCGCCGACCGAGTGGCCGGCCCGGCCGATCCGCTGCAGTCCGCGCGCCACCGACTTCGGCGACTCGACCTGGATGACCAGATCGACGGCGCCCATGTCGATGCCCAGCTCGAGCGACGAGGTGGCGACCAGACACGGCAGCTCGCCCGACTTCAGCATCTCCTCAACCACGAGGCGCTCCTCGCGGGCCAGTGACCCGTGGTGGGCGCGGGCGATCTCCGACTCGGCGAGGTCGTTGAGCCGCAGTGCCAGCCGCTCGGCCCCGCGGCGGTTGTTGACGAACAGGATCGTCGAGTGGTGCTGGCGGATCAGCTCGAGCAGCTCGGGATAGATGGCGGGCCAGATCGAGCGGCGGGTGGCCTCGCCGCCAGCCAGCGGATCGAGATCGGGCGCCGGCGTGGCATCCGGCTCGACCATCGACTCGACCGGCACGTGGATGCGCAGATCGAGCTCCTTGCGCACACCGGTGTCGATGATCCGGCAGCGGCGCGATGGCCCGACCATGAACCGGCCGACCTCCTCGAGCGGGTTCTGCGTGGCCGACAGGCCGATCCGCTGGACGTCGCGGCCGGCGGCCTGGGCAAGGCGCTCGAGCGTCAGCGCCAGATGCGCGCCGCGCTTGGTGGCGGCGACGGCGTGAATCTCGTCGACGATGCACCAGCGGGTTCCGGTGAACAGCTCCTGGGCGCGCCCCGTCAGCATCAGATAGAGCGACTCGGGTGTGGTGATGAGGATGTCCGGCGGCGTGCGCAGCATCGCCTGACGCTCGCGCTGCGGGGTGTCGCCTGTGCGCACGGCCACGGTCAGCTCGGTCCCGATCCCCCGGAGCGGGGCGCGGAGGTTGCGGTCGACGTCGTAGGAGAGTGCCTTCAGCGGTGAGACGTAGACGAGGCTGATTCCCTCGCGCTCGTTCTCCAGATCATCGGTTCGCTCACGGGCGAGCCGGTCGATCCCCCACAGGAACGCCGCCAGCGTCTTACCCGACCCGGTGGGGGCGGAGATCAGCACGTGCTCACCGGATGCGATCGCGGGCCAGGCCTGCGCCTGCGCGGCCGTCGGCTCGGCGAACGCATCGGTGAACCAGTCACGCGCGCGGGGAGTGAACTGATCGAGCGGCACCAACGGTCCAGCCTAGCGGGCGCGGCGACCTGCTCGGATGGTGTTCCCGGCAGTCAGCAACGAGAGCTGGGCGACGACTCGGGGTCCATAAAGGCGACCGGCGTGGAGAGGCCGGCGGAGGACCGCAGGGTGGCGATCGAGCGCCCCGGCTGCACCGCGGACTTGATCGGCCCGAGGTGATCGCCGAGGCGGCGCGCCAGCGCGTCGAGATCCTCGACGATCACCACGAGCCCCCAGAACCGCGCCGGCCCGGAGGGCGCGTCCGGCGCCTCGACCAGCTCGAGGATGGTCGGGCCGAGGCGGCGGAAGCCCTGGCGAAACGACCCGACGTCGCGGATCCGGCGCAGCGGCATGCCGGCCTGCTCGAGGGCGGCCGTGCTGCGATCGAAGTCGGGGGTGATGACGACGACGTGGTCGAGGCCTACCGCGCCGTTGGGGTGCGGGTTGCCCGGCGGCGCCGCATCGGCCGGCGCTGCGCTGGTGGCGAGTCCGTCGAGCGACTGTGGGGGCGCGATGCCTCGCAGCGCCCACGCGACGATGCCCTGCCCCGCCGAGCCCAGCGTGAGACGGACGCCGCCCACGTCGCTGTGACGATCCTCGACTGAGAACCCGAGTGCCTCCCAGCGCTCCGGCGGGTCGGCGATCACCACCTCGGCCAGCCACGCCGAACCGGTCACGAGCCCTCCGCCAACTCGCGCGCCCGCGTAAACACGGCGTCCATCATCGGCTCCGTCAGGCGACCGGTGAAGGTGTTCTGCTGGCTGGGGTGAAAGCAGCCAAGCAGCCGACGCCTGGCGACCTCGGCCTCGGCGCCGTGGGCGAACTTCGGGCGGGGTCGCGGAGTGTCGAGCAGCCGCAGCGCCGAATCCCACGCGAAGCCGCCGAGAGCGATGATCACCGTCACGGCCGGCAACAGCATCAGCTCTGCCTCCAGCCACGGCAGGCAGCTGTCGCGTTCGGCCGGCAGCGGTCGATTGGCGGGCGGGGCGCAGCGCACGGCGGCGGTCACCCAGCAGTCGCGGAGCGAGAGCCCGTCGTCGCGGGACACTGACGTCGGCTGGCTGGCGAAGCCGGCCCGCCACAGCGCGGCGAACAGCCAGTCGCCGGAGCGGTCACCGGTGAAGATCCGCCCGGTGCGGTTGGCCCCGTGCGCCGCGGGCGCCAGACCGAGCACGAGGATCCGGGCCGCGGGATCGCCAAAGCCGGGAAGCGGCCGACCCCAGTACTGCTCGCTGGCAAAGGCGGCGCGCTTGGTCTCGGCCACCCCCTCACGCCAGGCGACGAGTCGGGGACAGCGCCGGCACTCGGTGACCTCGCGCTCGAGCGCGACGAGCTGAGCGGCGGTCATGACCTCACCGCCGGGACCGCCGGAGGCTGCCGCCGCATCTCAGTGCTTGAGGGCGCGGCCGTAGTGGCGCTCGTAGTACTCGCGGTAGGCGCCGGAGCGGATCGGCTCCCACCACCATCTGTTCTCCCGGTACCAGTTCACTGTCCGCTCGAGTCCCTCATCGAAGCGCATCTGCGCCTGCCAACCGATGGACTGGAGCTTCTCCGAGCCCAGCGAGTAGCGGCGGTCGTGGCCGGGGCGGTCGGTGACGTACTCGATCTGAGACTCGCGAGCTCCGCTCAGCTCGATGATCCGCCGCACCACGGCGATGTTCTCGCACTCGTCCGGGCCGCCGCAGTTGTAGGCCTCACCAGGGACCCCGTGCGCCAGCGCGTGAGAAATTCCCCGCGCGAAGTCCTCGACGAACAGCCAGTTGCGAACGTTGCGGCCGTCGCCGTACACCGGCAGCTGATCGCCGGCCAGCGCGTTGAGGATCATCAGCGGAATCAGCTTCTCGGGGTACTGATAGGGGCCGTAGTTGTTCGAGCCGCGGCAGATCACGGTCTCGAGCCCGTAGGTGTGGAAGTAGCTGGCCACGAGCAGATCGGCCCCGGTCTTGGTCGCGCTGTACGGGCTCGAGGGGCGCAGCGGCGACTCCTCGGTGAACGACCCCTGCTCGATCGACCCGTATACCTCGTCGGTCGACACCTGCAGGTGGCGCACCCCTCGCTCCCGCGCGGCCTCGAGCAGGACGTGGGTGCCCTGCATGTTGGTGATGAGGAACGCCTCGGGGCCCGAGATCGAACGATCGACATGCGTCTCGGCGGCGAAGTTGACGATGGCCTCGCAGCCCTCGACGGCGCCGGCCACCGCGTCGGGTTCCTCGATCGCGCCGTGGACGAAGCGCACGTCGTCGATCACGTCGTGCAGGTTCTCCCGCCGGCCGGCGTACGTCAGCTTGTCGAGCACGGTGACTTGATCGCCGAACTCCTGAACCCTCAGGCGCACGAAGTTCGAGCCGATGAAGCCCGCGCCACCGCACACCAGCAGCCTCATCGCGCCACCGCCACCCGCTCCATGTACCGGACCAGCCCCTCCTGCCAGTCGGGCAGCCGCGGGGCCTGCGGTCCGCGCTCGGTAACGAGCGCGCTGAGCGCCGGGCGCGGGGCCGGCCGGCCGAGGTCGGCCGTTGCGCCGGGCTTGACCTCGCAGCTCTCTCCGGCGGCGCCGATGATCGCCCGGGCAAAGTCGTACCACGAGCACTGGCCCCCACCCGCGAGGTGCAACACGCCGGCCATCCGCGCCTCGCCGGTCAGCGCGAGCAGCCCGCGGGCGAGATCGCCGGTGAAGGTGGGACACCCGATCTGGTCATCGACGACCGTCAGCTCGTCGCGCTCGGCGGCGAGGCGGAGCATCGTGGCCGGAAAGCAGGGACCGCCCGCGCCGAACAGCCAGGAGGAGCGCACGATCGTGTGCGCGTCCGGCGCGGCGGCAGCCACCGCGTGCTCGCCGGCGAGCTTCGAGCGCCCGTAGGCCGACAGCGGCCGAACCGGATCGGACTCGACGTAGGCCGAGGTCTTGCGTCCGTCAAAGACGTAGTCGCTGGAGATCTGGATCATCCAGGCACCGGCCGCGGTCGCGGCGCGGGCGACGTGTCCGGCGCCGGCGCCGTTCACGGCGTCGGCGAGCTCGGGCTCACCTTCGGCACCATCGACGTTGGTGTACGCGGCGCAGTTGATCACGAGGTCAGGGCGCGCCTGTTCCAGAGCGCGCCGGACCGCTGGCTCGTCAGTGACGTCGAGGTCAGCTCGGGTGAGAGGGATCGGCTCGTGGCCGGCCTCTCCGCACGCGCCGAGCAAATCCTGCCCGAGCATCCCGCCCGCACCGGTGATCGCGATTCGCATCTGGGCAAGGGTAGAGATCCGCGCGCGACGCGTCTGTCTTGTCCGGGTGGCCAAGTCCGCGGCAGAAGCTCCTGTCCGATCGGGCATAGGCAGCGACTTGACGTTCCCGATAGATGTATGAGATGCCCCCAACCTCGTCGACGACGTCCTATCGGGTACCAACCGGCTGCGTGGACGAGCTCATCGACGAGCACGGAGCGGCTCGCCCGCACGTCGCGTCGCTGCTCGCCACGCTCGAGCGCCTCGGGCCCGAGGCGCTCATCGAGGCCGGAAAGCGCCGCGACGCGATCTTCATGCAACAAGGCATCACCTTCGAGGTCCCAGGCCTCGACGGCGAGCGCCGTGACCGCGCCTGGCCGTTGGACCTCGTCCCGCGCGTCCTCACTGCGGCGGAATGGACGACGATCAAGCGCGGCCTCGCCCAGCGGATCCGGGCGCTCAACGCCTTCGTCGACGACGTCTACCACGCGCATGAGATCGTCCGGGCGGGGATCGTGCCCTGGTCGCTCGTGGTCAGCCGGCCGAGCTTCGCCCGCCCGGTTCACGGGGTCCGCCCTCCGGGCGGCGTCTACTGCCACGTCTCCGGGTGTGATCTCGTGCGCGGCGGCGATGGCCGCTGGCTGGTGCTCGAGGACAACGTGCGCACCCCGTCAGGCATCTCCTACGTGCTCGAGAACCGTTTGGCCATGACGCGACTGATGCCTGAGCTGTTCGCCGGCCACCGCGTGCGGCCCGTGGACCACTATCCCTCGCTGTTGCTCGACGCGCTGCGGGCCGTGGCGCCCACCGGCGACGGCGCCATGAACATCGTCGTGTGGACGCCGGGTCCGCTCAACTCAGCCTACTTCGAGCACGCGTTCCTCGCCCGCCAGATGGGAGTCGAGCTCGTCGAGGCGTCCGACCTGGTCGTCCGCGATGCCGTCTGTTACATGCGCACGACCGCTGGCCTGCAGCGTGTGCACGCGATCTACCGTCGGCTCGACGACGACTTCATCGACCCACTCGAGTTCCGCGCCGACTCGCTGCTCGGCGTGCCGGGGCTGGTCCGCGCCTACCGCGCGGGAACGGTGGCCATCGCCAATGCGATCGGGACCGGCGTCGCGGACGACAAGGCGGTCTACCACTACGTACCGGAGATGGTCCGCTTCTACCTCGACGAGCAACCGATCCTCGACAATGTCGACACCTACCTGCTCAGCGACGAGGCCACACGCCGGCAGATCCTGCAGCGCCTTGACAAGGTGGTGGTCAAGCCGACCTCGGAGTCCGGCGGCAAGGGCGTGTTCATCGGACCGCAGGCCAGCGCCGCGGAGTGCGAGGCGCAGGCGCGGCTGATCGAGGCCCAGCCGGACCGCTTCATCGCCCAGGAACTCGTCAACCTCTCGACCGCGCCGACCGAAACCGCGGACGGACGCTTGGCGCCCCGCCACGTTGACCTGCGCCCGTTCGCCGTGTTCGGCGAGGAGATCCGCATCGTCCCCGGCGGCCTCACTCGCGTCGCCCTGCGCGAGGGCTCGATGATCGTCAACTCCTCCCGGGGCGGCGGTTCCAAGGACACCTGGGTCCTCGATGAGGGCCTCGTCCCAGATCCGGCGCCGGGGACGCTCCCGGCGCAGCGACCCCCGCGTCTGCCGGATGTGCGCTACGGAGGCTGGCACGGCCAGGCCCAGCAGCAACAGCAGCAGCGACGGCTGGACGACTGATGCTGGCCCGGATTGCCCAGGAGTTGTTCTGGCTTGGGCGGGATCTGACCCGGGCCGAGCACACCGCGCGCATGCTCGACGGCGCCTTCCATGCCGACGTGGCCGGCGAGGGGAGCGAGCGCGGGATCGCGCTGAGTTGGGACGGCGTGCTGGCCATCATCGGGGCGAAGCCGCCGGCCTACGGCGAGGAGCGCGGGCGGGACGGCGTCGCGGCCCGGGCCGTCGCCCACGATCGCGGCACGGTGGCCCGCCTGCTCACGCTCGACGATGAGAGCCCGGCCTCGATCGTCTCGTGCGTCAGGCGCGCGCGGGGGCGAGCCGGCGCGCTGCGCGACGTGATCTCGACGGAGATGTGGGAAGCACTCAACGCGTTCTTCCTCTCCCTCGCCCGCTACGACCTGCAGGCCGCGCTCGTCACCGGCCCCTACTCCGTCTATCAGGAGGTCAAGGAACGCTGCGCACTGTTCTGGGGGCTGGTCGAGCGGACGATGCTGCGCGACGAGGGCCGCGCATTCCTCGAGGCGGGCGGCCGGATCGAGGAGGCGGACATGGTGCTGCGGATGCTGAGGGTCGCGGTTCCGGCCGAGTTGCTCGACGCCGACGGTCACGACGACGGGGACCATGAGAGCGAGTCGCTGGCGCTGCTGCACGCCGTCGGCGGCTTCCAGGCCTACCGCCGGGCTCGCCGCCAGGCGCCGGCGCTGCGCACCGTGGCCCACTTCCTGCTCTACGAGATCACCTACCCGGGATCGGTGGCCTACTCCCTCGAGGCGCTGCGCCAGGCGCTGCTCAGCGCCGACGAGCAGCCTCGCGTCTCGGCGCCGGTACTCCGGCTCGGGCGGCTGATCGCCGATCTCGAGCTGCAGCGCCGGAGCCCGGATTCCGAGGGAGGGTTCAGTGAGATGCTTGCGCGGGTCCAAGAAGAGCTCGAGCTCGTCGACCGCGACGTCGCTGAGCGGTACTTCGCCATCGCCGCACTGGCGGCGATACATCTGTAGGTGGCGGCATGATCCCCGTCTCTGAAATGAACTTCGCCATCCGCTACCTGACCAGCTACATCTACGACGCCGACGTCGTGGACAACCTCAACGCGCTGCGCGTCAAGCCCGCCGGCAACGGCCGGCAGCGCTGCGATGAGTTCAGCGTGCGCCTCGCGCCCGAGGTGCGCCTGCACCGCCACACCGATTACTTCGGCACCGAGGTGGTCGAGTTCGAGGTCTCCCGTCCTCACCGCCAGCTCACGATCGACGTCCGGGCGCGCGTGAGCACCCGCACCCCGACCGAGCCGCCACAGGCCACCTGGGAGGCGCTGGAGGATTCGAGCTACCGCGAGGCGGGAGGCGAGTTCCTGCTCCAGACCGACGACGCCCCCGACCATCCCGCCCTCGCCGAGCTGCTTGGCACAACGCGGTCGGCGTCGAATCCGTTCGCCACGCTGATGCTCGTCTCCGCGCTGATTCCCGACGGCTTCGAGTACCGGCAGGGGGCCACCTACGTCGACTCGACGGTCACCGATCTGCTCGAGGTCGGCGCCGGCGTCTGCCAGGACTTCGTCCACCTCGGACTCTGCCTGCTGCGCCACCACGGGATCGCCGCTCGCTACGTATCGGGCTACCTCTACGCCGCCGGCCCCGGTTCCTCGCAGGAGTCGGTGGAGGTCGACACCCATGCCTGGCTCGAGGCGCTGCTTCCCGTTCCCGGCGGTGGTGAGCCGATCTGGGTTGGGGCCGACCCAACCAACCGCGGGCTCGCCGCGGAGAACCACGTGAAGATCGGCCATGGCCGTCACTACGCCGACGTGCCTCCGATCAAGGGGGTCTACCGAGGCGGCGCGACGGCCACGCTCGACGCGAGCGTCACGATGACGCGGCTGACCGACACCGATCCTGCCGCCATCGCCCGTTCCTGAGAATTCGACTCAGTCGGCCCAGAAGTCGTTGATGATGTCCCCGTCGCCTCCCTCGGGGCGGTCGGACCCGATCGCGATCATCTCCAGGCCCTCCCGTCCGGCCTCGAAGCCGCGTGCGACTTCGGGGGCGACGCGCAGCACGTCCCACTGGCTCAGCGTGACCTCCTCGTCGTCAAGCCGAGCCCGGCCCGAGCCGCTGACCACGATGTAGGCCTCCTCCTGCTCCCGGTGGCGGTGGCCGAACGGGACCCGGAAGCCCGGGCCATAGCGAAAATACGTGACCCCGAGGTGCGCAGAGCCGATGTGGTCGCGGCCGAAGCGAGCCTCGAGATCGTAGTCACGATCGGCCGCGGAGTCAGGGACGTCCTTGAGGTTCTTATGGGTGAAATTGGGCATCGGAGGAGCCTACGCGCCTCGTGCGGCCCGCGGGGCCACTGATAGGGTCGCCGGCATGGGTCAAGAACCGCGACGGTCGGCTCAACGGTGGCACCCGGCCGGTGATGGGCCCCGAACCCGTCTACTGGACGGTGTACTTCGGCACCGACGATCTCGAGGCGAGCGCCGCCAAGGTCTCCGACCTCGGTGGCGAGAAGCTGGCCGGTCCGATCGAGCTCGGTCCCGGGCGCGTGACCTGGGTCCGCGACGCACAGGGCGCGGTGTTTGTGCTCTATAGCGGCGACTTCGACGACTGAGGGTTTCGAGAGGGCGGCGTCGGGCCGCCGGTCGATCGCCATACTGGTGAGCGTGCGGATGCCATTTCTCGCCCCAGTCGCGAGCCTCGCGCTCGTGCTGGCTGGCTGCGGCACGGCCAAGCCCGACTCGACGGTGGTCCGAAACGGCTTCGCCGGGCCGCCGTCGCCGAGCGCGCCGACGCTGCGGGCACATCCGCAGGCCGTCGAGCCGGTGGCGGGATCGGCACCGGCCACCGCGGCCCCGCAGGGGCCGACCTCGGTCAGCGTCGGTCCGCCGTCGAGCACGCTCCCGCAACCGATCTCCGACACCGAGGTCCGCCGCGAGCTCGCGGCCAGCGGCCTGTCGGCCAATCCCGACCAGGCGACGCTGACCCCCAGGGGGCTGGCGATCTCGCCGGTGAATGCGCCGCTGGTGGTCCAGGAGGTGATCGACGCCGGCAACCAGATCGCCCACCTCCCCTACCGCTTCGGCGGGGGCCACGGGACCTTCATCGACAACGCCTACGACTGCTCGGGGTCGCTCAGCTTCGTGTTCGCGGCGGCCGGCATTCTCAACACCACGATGACGTCGGGTCAGTTGATGAGCTGGGGCAAACCCGGCCCGGGCCGCTGGATCACGGTCTTCGCCAACAACGGGCACACCTTCATGTACGTGGCTGGCCTGCGTTTCGACACCGTCGCGCTCGCGGAGACGGGCACCCGCTGGTCCAACCGGGCCGCCAACGAGCCGGACCTCTCGACGTTCGTCCTCCGGCACCCGCCGGGGTTGTAGCCGCTTCCCGGTTGCGATCGTGGGCCGGGGGACGGCCGCTCGCCGAGGCGACCGATCAGACCGTGGCCGGCTGAGCCTGGCCGCAGAACGACTCCAGCAACTCGGTGAAGCGCTCCGGCGCCTCGACCTGGGGGCAGTGGCCCACTCCCTCGAGGAGCTCGAGCCGCGAGTCGGGGACGACATCGAGCACCTGCTCGGCGCCGCGATGGAACACGAGCCGGTCACGGTCGCCCCACACCAGCAGCACCGGCGAGGTGATCCGGTCCAGCTCGAAGGGCGCACGCAGCTCAGGGATCAACCGGTGTGCGATGTCCAGGTAGCTGGCCACCTTCGCCCGGCTGCGGTGATGGGAGGTGAAGGTGCTGACGATCCTGGGGTCGACTCGTCGAGGCGAGGCGAAGGCCAGCTGCAGGTAGAGCCGGGCCACGGCCGCGCGGAGGACGAGCGACGGCACCGGTGCGGGCACCGCGAGCAGCGAGTGCAGCACCGGGTCGCGCTGGACGATGTGCAACAGCCGGGACATCTCGAGCCCGGCTGGCGCGACGGCGATCACTCCGGCCAGCCGCCTGCTGTGGCGCTGCGCCAACCGCAACGCGACGCAGCCCCCGAGGGAGTTACCGACCGCCATCACTGGCTGCCGCGGCCTGCCGGCGCCGTAGGCCACGGCGGCGGCGGCGAACTCATCGAGCTGGGGCAGGATCGCCTCGCGACGGAGCGGGTCCGCGATCCCGAAACCGGGCAGGTCGACCGCCATCGCCCGCCGACCGCGCCTGGCCAGCGCGGCGAGCGACTGCCGCCAGGTGTCGGCGCTATCGGCGTACCCGTGGAACAGCACGACGGGCGTTCCCTCGCCCTCGAGCTCGAGCACGCGCGTGTCGTAGCCGCCGAACGTCATCCGGTGCTCGAACAGCGGCTGGATCATGCTGCTGCGGTGGCCGGTTCCGGCCGGCCGTAGGCGACGAAGTCCCTGCCGCGGACGAGCACGAGGCTGAGCACGCAGCCGATGATGGCGATCACCCCGGCGACCATGAGGATGTCGTTCATCGCGCCGGCGAAGGCGCTGTGGATGGCCACCATCGCGCGATCGCGCTGAGCCGGCGGCACGGCGTGCACGACCTGCTGGGCCCCGCCGGCCGCCACGGCGTGAGCGATCTCGCCCGTCCGTCCCGCCGCGGCCGTGCCACTCAGGGAGGGCGCGAGCTTGCTGGCGATCGCGCTCTCGAAGATCGCCCCGAGCACCGCGATGCCGGTGGCGATGCCCACCTGGCGGAACGTGCTGTTGATGCCCGAGGCCATCCCGCTGCGCTGCGGCGGGACGACGCCGACGGCGGTCGAGGCCAGCGCCGGGTTGACCAGGCCCACGCCGGCGCCGGCGAGCAGGAAGCCGGGAAGCAGTGCCGTCCACCCCGACGCCGCGGTCAGCCCGCGCATCAGCAGCAGCCCTGCTCCGACGCACAGCAGACCAAGGCTGAGCAGGAAGCGCACGGGGACGCGCGTCGACAGGTTCCCCGATAGGGCGGCGACGAAGAACGACAGCACCGTCGTGGGCAGGAAGCGCAGCCCGGCCTGCAGCGGCGAGTAGCCGAGGATCGTCTGCATGTAGAGCGTCAGGTAGAGGAACATGGCAAACATCGAGCTCGACAGCGTGAAGGCCACGATCGAGGCGCCGTCGAACGTGCGGTTGCGAAACAGTGTCAGGTCGAGCATCCCCCGCTGCTGGACAAGCTGCGAGGCGAGGAACGCGATCAGCAGCAGCACCCCGCCGGTCAGCAGCCCGACGATCAGCGGGCTGCCCCAGCCCTCGGCGTTTCCGCGGATGATCGCGAACACGAGCAGGAACAGGGAGCCGGTGAAGGTCACGGTCCCGATCCAGTCGATGTGCCGACCCTCCGGATCGCGCGACTCGGCCACCCTGGTCATGGTCAGCGCGGCCGCGGCGATTCCGATCGGCACGTTGACATAGAAGACCGACGGCCACCCGAAGGCCTCCGTGAGCACGCCACCGAGCAGCGGTCCGATCGCCGCGGCACCGCCGATCGTGGCCCCCCACACCCCAAGCGCAGTGCCGCGCTCGCGGCCGTGGAACTCCTGCACAAGCAGGGCCAGCGAGGTGGCGAACATGATCGCGCCGCCGACGCCCTGACCCGCCCGGGCGACGATCAGGAACAGCGACGTGGGCGCCAAGCCACACAGCAGCGAGGTGAGCGCGAACAGGACGAGGCCGATCGAGAACAGCAGCCGACGCCCCAGCAGGTCCGCCAGCGCACCCATGCTGAGCAGGAGCGACGCCAGGGTGAGCGCATAGGCATCGATCACCCATTGGATGTCGGAGAAGCTGGCCTTGAGATCGGTGGCGATCTTCGGCAGCGCGACATTCACGATCGTGATGTCGAGCAACAGCATGAACGTCCCGACGCACACGACCAGCAGCGTCCACCACTTACGTTCCATAAGCCATCTCATCGTAGAGGAGGTCCAGGTCGAGCGTCGGCGGTCGAACATCGTTGGCCAGCGAGGCGACGGGCCCTCGGATCGCGCCGTGTTGCTCGGCTCCGGCATCCCGCTCAACTTCGACGGCGAGCATCAGCTGCGCGACGGCGAGCATCAGCTGCGCGGGGTTCCGGGGAAGGTGGCGCGTGTGCTCGGTCGGCGAGCCCCGCCGCGAGCCGCCGCCATCGGAGAACGTCCGCCTGTCGGTCTATCTTCGCCCCAGGATGGAAATCCGGGCATTTGCAGATGGTTGCGAGGTCGCACAGGCACTGATTGTGCGTGAAGTTGAGGTGCGCCGGCGCCAGAATGGCACCGAGTTCCTCAAGCTCGTCCTCGGCGACCGCACCGGCTCGGTGCCGGCCATCATCTGGGAGGGGGTGGCCGAGGCCCGGGCCCTCTGCCTGGCCGGAGAGATCGTCCATGTCTCCGGTCAGTTCTCGATCCATCCGCGTTTCGGACCCCAGCTCGCCGTCCAGAGCCTGCGCACGCCGGATGACCACGAGGTGGCGCGGGAGGAGCTCATCGACAGCCCGAGCCGCGATGCCGAGCAGATGGAGGTCGATCTGCGCGAGCTGATCGCCACCGTCCAGGACCCCCACCTGCGGCGGCTGCTATCGATCATCTTCGGCCAAAGCTCACCGGTGTGGGCCCAGTACCGCGACGCTCCGGCGGCCAAGCGCTACCACCAGGCCTACCGCCATGGCCTGCTCGAGCATTGCCTGACGGTGGCCCAGGCGGTCGGAGCGATCTCCGCCACCTTCCCGGGGATCGATCGCGATGTCGCGGTGACCGGCGCGCTACTGCACGACATCGGCAAGCTCGAGGTCTACGAGCTGCACGGAGACTCGATCACGATGTCCGACCGCGGCCGGCTGTCGGGCGAAATTCCCCTCGGCTACTACCGTGTGCGGCGCACGATCGAGCGGCTCGACGGCTTCCCGGCCGACCTCGAGCAGGCCCTGCTCCACATCATCCTCAGCCACCACGGCGCACTCGAGCACGGCAGCCCAGTGGTCCCGTGCACCCGCGAGGCGACGCTCGTGCACATGATCGACAACCTCGGCGGCCGGCTCGGCAGCTTCGACCGGCTCGAGAAGCAGCTGCCCGCCGGCGAGCAGTGGTCGGCCTTCGACAAGAGCATCGGCGCCGGGGCCTTCTTCGCCGCGCCTCCCGAGGCCCGGCGCGAGGCGGCCTAGGCCGAGAAGCTGCGCCTCGGTGACGGCCCGTGACCGGGTCGCTCCAAATGTGCGCAAATAGCGCACCGTTTTCAGGCCCGCGACACGCCCTCGGACTTGCCCCAACTACAGTGAAGGCCCATGGCCAAGGACACGGAAAAGCTGATCCGCCAGCTGTCGCTGATCTCCTACCTGATGGCCGAGCGCCGACCGGTCACCGCCCCCGAAATCCGCCGGGATGTCGAGGGATACAGCGTCATGAACGAGGACGCGTTCGCGCGGCGCTTCTACGCCGACCGCTCCGAGCTCGAGGCGCTCGGGATCGTGCTCTCCGTCGAGAAGCCGGCCGAGGGCCTGGTCGAGCAGGAGAACTACTCGCTGCCGCCCGAGAACTTCCACCTTCCGCCGATCGAGTTCAGTGACGCCGAGCTCGCCGCGCTGAACACCGCACTGCAGCTGCTCGACGGCGAATTCGCCTACGCCGAGCCGCTGCGCCTCGCCCTGCAGCAGATCTCCTGGGGGCGTCCGAGCCCGCTCAGCTCCCCCGAGCAGAACACCGTCGCGCTGGGGATCACCGGCTCGGCCGGAGGCCATGACGTCTCCCAGCGCCTGGCCAAGATCGAGACGGCGATCTTCCGCCGCAAGACGATCGTCTTCGACTACTACACGATGGAGCGCGATGAGGTCGGCGCTCGCCGTGTCGATCCCTACCAACTGCTCTACCAGGGCGGCCAGTTCTACGTCGTCGGCCGCTCGCATGAGCGCGAGGCGATCCGGGTCTTCCGCCTCTCGCGGATCCGCGGCAAGGTGGGCTACGCGACCAAGGCCGAGCACGACTTCCAGCGCCCGGCCGACTTCGATCCACGCGCCTACGCGAATCGCATCGACTGGCAGTTCGGTGAGCCGATCGGCGACGCCGAGGTCTGGATCAGCAGTCGTATCGCCTGGCAGATCGAGCGCCACTTCGGGCGCTACGGCGAAATGCGCGAGGCCGAGCGCGGCGACGGTGACCGCCTGCTGATCACTCGCTATGCCAACGCCCGGCAGCTGATCGCGTGGGTGCTCGGCCTCGGCGAGCACGCCAGGGTAGCCGGGCCGCCGGAGCTCGTCGAAGAGCTGCGGGAGCGCGTCGCCCTGCTGATCGAGCGCCACGCCGGCGAGCCCGAGATGGCCGCAGTGGTGCCCGCCACGCGGAGCAGCGACGAGGCGGCGGCTGGCCGCAGCGGCGACGCTCCGGCCGAAGGCAACGGCCACCAACCTGATGCGGCGATTCGCCCGGAGCGGTTCGCCCGCCTGGTCACCCTGGCCAGCATCCTCATCCATTCGGGCCGCGCCGGGCGGCGGCTCGATGCCGACCAGCTCGGACGCGAGCTGAAGATCTCCGAGCAGGAGCTGCGCGAGGACATCTCGGTGCTCAACGTGGTCAACTTCGGCGCCGGCACCTACGTGCTGTATGCCGAGATCGGCAGCGACGGGATGATCGAGGTCGACCCCGAGCCCTACGGCGACTCCTTCGCCCGTCCGGCCCGGCTCCTGCCGGTGGAGGCGAAGGCGCTGGTGGCCGCGATCGACCTGATCGGCGATCACATCCCCGAGGGGTCGCTGGCCTCGGTGCGCCAGAAGGTCGTCGCCGCGCTCGGCGAGGATCCGTCCCACGAGGGGCTGCAGGTCGCAACGCCGGGCGGCGACGATGATGAGATCGCCGCCGTCGTCTCACGGTCGATCGCCTCGCGCCGGCTGCTCTTCTTCGAGTACTACAAGGAGAACGAGGATGAGTTCTCCACCCGCCTCGTCGAGCCCTACGCACTCATCAACGGGCGCGAGGGGTGGTACGTGGCCAGCTTCGACCCCTCGCGCGACAGCGTCCGTCACTTCCGCCTGGACCGGATCAAGTCCGCACAGGTCACCGAGCAGGAGTTTGAGCCCCGGCCCGATGTCGACCCCGCCGCCGATGTCGATGGGTGGCCGCGCACCGGCGAGGTGCCAGCCTCGCGTCGGGCGCAGGTGTGGATCTCGCCCGAGCGCGCACGCTGGGCCCGCGAGGAGCGCACCATCGTCGCCGAGCTCGAGGACGGCGCCCTGATCGTCGAGCTCGGATTCGCCGGGGTCGACTGGCTGGTGCGCGAGGTGCTCAAGGAGGCTGGCGACGCCGTCGTCCTCGAGCCCGAGGACGCGCGGACCGCGGTGCGGGGCGCCGCCGAAGCCATCTCGGTGGCCGCCGGCGCGATCAGTCGCTGAGGGCGCACCCGGGGCGCTCGGCGCCTGCTCCGGTTTCGGCGGCGCTGGACGCCTGCTCCGGTTTCGGCGGCGCTGGACGCCGACTGCGGCTTTGGCCGCGCGGGCGCGCTCAGCCGAGCTCGTCGGCCTTGACGACTTCGGCGTACCCGTCCGCGATCGCAGCCAGGAACGCGGCGTGGACCTGCTCACCGGGCACCACGACCCCGTCGTGTGCGAGGTCTGGGGCAGCACAGCCGTCTCCGACCACCGTGACCTCGAACCCGAGGTCCACCGCCGCACGCACCGTCGCGTCGACGCACATCGAGGTCATCATGCCCGCCACCACGAGTTCGTTGATCCCCTGGGCCCGGAGGCTCTGCTCGAGGTCCGTGCCAAGGAACGCGTTCGGGAACGCCTTGACGACGACCGGCTCACCCTCCGCGGGAGCGACGCGGGCGTCATGAGCGACGCCGGGCGTCTCCGGCCGCATGTACGTGGCCTCCGGCGCATCCCACACGTGCTGGACATGGAGCACCGGCTCGCCGCCTCGGCGACACCGCGCCAACACGGAGGCCGCCACCTCCGCCGCAGCGTCGCTCCCGACGAGCGGGTACGCACCGCCCGGGAAGTAGTCCCGCTGAATGTCGATGAGGAGCAGCGCCCGGGTCACGGCTAGTAGACACCCCCCAGCTTGCGGTGATCCCAACTCGTGGTGCGCTCGGCCTCGAATTGCAGCGCGACGCGCTTGGACGCCTGGGCACGGATCGACTCTCGCGCTTCCGGCGCGAGATCGGCACCGCCGTACCGCGTGAATAGCCGCGCCCCAAAGTCGGCAACCGCGTCGAGCTCGCGGTGGATCACCGTGCGCGCCTCGATCATCACTCCTCGTAGCTCGTGGTACTCGGTGCCGTCCTCGATCTGCAGCGTGGCGCGAGCGTCCCGCTCGAGGTTGCGCACCTTTTGCGATTTCGCGTAGGTCCACGACCAGATCTCGCCGTCGGCGACGAGGTACCAGAGCGGCATCAGGTGCGGCCACCCGCGAGCCCCGTTGGTGGCGCAGATGACGACGCGCTGTTCAGCGAGGAAGTTGTCGAACTCCTCGGGGCTCATCTTGATCTGGCCGCGCCGACTCACAGGCGCAATCTTTCAGATTTCACCGATCAAGCGCGCCCGCGCTCTGCCGTCCCGGCGCGCCTCCCGCGCGCGCCTGCGGCCCAATCGAAGCCGGGACCGCGGGTTACGGCGAGCTCAACGGCCCATTCTCACTACCCTCCGTGCCCATGCACGACCTCAAGGGCCTCATCCTCTCCGGCGGCAAGGGCACTCGCTTGCGCCCGATCACCCACACCAGCGCCAAGCAGTTGGTGCCGGTGGCCAACAAGCCGGTGCTGTTCTACGGCATCGAGGCCATGGCCCAGGCCGGTATCCGCGAGGTGGGCATCATCATCGCGCCGGAGACCGGCAATGAGATCCGTGCCGCCGCCGGCGACGGCTCGCACTTCGGGGTCGAGCTCACCTACATCGTCCAGGACGAGCCGCTCGGCCTGGCTCACGCGGTGCTGACCGCCGAGCCGTTCCTGGGCCAGTCCCCGTTCGTGATGTACCTCGGCGACAACCTCCTGCAGGGAGGGATCGACGATCTCGTCACCTCGTTCCGTGAGCACGGCCCCGATGCTCTGATCCTGCTCACCCCGGTGCCCGACCCTGAGTCCTACGGCGTGGCCGAGCTGAGCAACGGCACGGTGGTTCGCCTGGTCGAGAAACCGTTGGAGCCGAAGACCAACCTCGCGCTCGTCGGCGTCTATATGTTCACCCCCGCCGTTCACGATGCCGCCCGGGCAATCGAGCCCTCTGGGCGCGGGGAGCTCGAGATCACCGACGCGATCCAGCACCTCGTCGATCAAGGGCTGCGCGTTGAGCCCCACATCGTCCGCGGCTGGTGGAAGGACACCGGCCGCCTCGAGGACATGCTGGCGGCCAACCGGCTGGTGCTCGACACGATCCAGGCCCGCGTCGAGGGTGAGCTCGTCGATGCCCAGGTCGACGGGCGGGTGATCGTCGAACCCGGCGCTCGTCTCGAGCGCTCGGCCGTCCGCGGCCCGGCGGTGATCGGCGCCGGCACCGTGCTCACCGACTGCTACGTCGGCCCGTACACGGCGATCGGGGAGAACTGCACGATCACCGGTGCCGAGGTCGAGCACTCGATCTTGCTCTCCGGCTGCAGCGTCATCGATCTCGAGGGCCGGATGGAGTCCTCGCTGCTCGGACGCAACGTGAAGATCGGGCGTGGGGAGAGCCAGCCGCGGGCCTACCGCTTCCTCGTCGGCGACAACTCCGAGATCGGGATTCTCTAGCCGCTCGCGGTTTCGAGTGCTGGTCCGGGGTCAGAGTCCCAGGAGAGCCTGGACGGCGTCAGCTCGAGTGAGGGGTCTGGTGCCGCGCCGGCCGTGGCGAGGGCGGGCTGAGACCGCGTACACATGAGTCACGCCCCAGAGCCGGCGGGAAGAGCCAAAATGCCGGTTCGGGGGCGCGCTCAGGGGGAGGAGAGGTCCTGCGCAAGGCATCATCGTCGCTTGCGCCTTAGATGTCCAATACCACCTCAGTGCTCCACTTATAATTGGAGCTTATGGAACTGCGGCAGCTGCGCTACCTCGTCGCGTTGGCCGATGAGCGGCACTTCACGCGGGCCGCGGAACGGGAGCACGTCGCTCAGCCGGCCCTCTCCCAGCAGATCCGGCGGCTCGAGGAGGAGACGGGCCTGGCCCTCGTCGAGCGGACCACCCGGCAGGTCACGATCACCGACGCGGGCGCGATGCTCGTGGCCCGAGCGCGACGGATCCTCGCCGAGCTCGACGCCGCCCACACGGAGCTTCTGGGGCTGCGCGGGATCCAGACGGGGAAGGTGACCGTCGGGACGCTGCACACGATGGGGCCGGTCGACGTCTCGCTCGCGCTGGCCATCTTCCACCAGCGCCATCCCGGGGTCGAGCTGACCGTGCGAGAGCAGTCCAGCGAGGAGCTCGCGGAGATGCTGCGAGCCGACGAGCTCGACCTCGCCTTCCTCTCGGTCACCGAGCGGATCGAGAGCCACGGCCTCGGTCTTCAGCAGCTGGTCTCCGAGGAGCTCGTGGTGCTCCTGCCGCTCGATCATCCGCTGGCCGGGCGGGCCAAGGTGCGGATGCGCGAGCTCGCCGGCGAGCAGTTCATCAGCTACCGGGAGGGCTCGCGGCTGCGCGAGCTCCTCTCAGCCGCCGGTGAGCAGGCAGGCTTCGTCCCCCAGATCAAGCTTGAGTCCAACGAGAGCCAGCGGATCCGCCGTCTCATCTCGCGGGGCATGGGGGTGGCGGTCCTGCCACGCTCCGACGCCGACGAGCCGGGTGCGCGGGTGGCGGTGGCGACGCTGATCGAGCCCTCCCTGCGCCGGGACATCACCCTGGCGTGGCGGGCGGACCGCCGCCACACACCGGGCGTCGATGAGTTCCTCGAGCTGGCGCGGACCACCTTCACCGAGGACGCCTCGCCCACGGGCGACGGGCCCGAGGTCGCGGGCACGATCGACTAGTGCCGCGAGGCCGAGCCGACTTCTCGACCCCGGCCGTGACACGGTCGTAGCGGCTTTTCGCCCCAGAACGAGGCCACCGGGTTGGCGTTGAAGTTCTCGATCGGCGCATAACCGGCCGACCGGTACAACCTCTCCGCGGTGTGCTGGCGCGGTCCGGTGTCCAGCCTGGCGATGACGTAACCGAGCTCGCGGGCCTTGTCCTCGAGGGCGCGCAGCAGGACGCGAGCCACCCCCTGTCTGCGGACCTCGGGAGCGACGTACATCTTCTTGATCTCGCAGGCGCGCTCGTCGAGTCGCTTGACGCCGCCGCAGCACACCGGCCGGCCCTCGCGCCAGCCGACCAGGAAGGCCCCTCCCGGCGGGCTGAGCTCAGCGGCGCCGGCGCGGGGCATGCCCTCACCGTCGAGCTCGAGCCCGGCGTACATCCACGCGATCTCGTCGCGCATCGCCTGCGCAAGCCCCGCCCCCGGACCGGCGTCGACCTTGGCGTCACGGAACTGGACCGGGGCGGCGACGTCGGCCATGGAGCGATCAGGCTCCTCCGAGCAGCGACACGAGGCCGCTCGGCGTCTCGGCGCGCCCGACGTGGATCCGGGGCATGGTCAGGGGCGAGGCGGTGCTCTCGGTCTCGCCGCCGGCCGTCGAGTAGGCCATGGTGAAGCCGGCGGCACGGACGGCGCGGACGACCGCGTCGTTGTAGGCCCCGAACGGGTAGGCGAAGGTGTAGACCGGATGGCCGAGCACGCGCTGCAACACCTGACGTGAGCCCGCCGTTTCGATCTGCAGCTCGCTGGGGGTGATGGCCGGAAGGTCGACGTGATGAGCGGTGTGGTCTCCGACATCCATGCCCGCCCGGTCGAGTTCGCGGATCTGATCCGCAGTCAGAAACCCGGGCTCGGTCATCCGCCCAGTGATGACGAAGAAAGTGGCCACCATGTGGAGGCGGTCGAGCACGGGCAGGATCGACCGGACGTCATCGACGTAGCCGTCGTCGACGGAGATGATCACCGGCTTGGTCGGGAGGCCATCGCCTCGATACAGCGCGTTGAACAGCTGCGCCTGACTGATCGCGTGATAGCCCGCGTCGTGCAGCGCCCACATCTCGGCGGCGAATGTGGCCGGATCGACCTTGAGATCGGTCTGTCCCACGGCGCCGAGGGGCGCTACTCGGTGATAGGTGAGCACCGGCACCCGCACGCTGTGGGCGGGCGCGCCGGGCGGCGGCACCAGGGTGGGCACGGTGCGAGCGGCGACCGGAGGGTGCATGGCCCCCTTGCCCGCCCCGGGGGTGATCGTCACCCCCCGCGAGCTGGTCGTCGCGGACGCGGTTGTCCCGGCGCTGGCGGTGGTTCCGCACGCCGACAGCACCGGCGCCGCGGCCAGCAGCAGAGCCAGCACAGCGGCGCGCAACGATGCCTTTCCTGCTCGGATGGCCATGCTCCGGGCAAGGCTAGCGGGCGGCTTGGCTAGCCTCTCGGTCAATGGCCGACGCCCCTGCAGAGGTACGAGATCGCCTGCTGAAGGCTTGGCGAGGCGAGATCGTCGCCGGCTCGGTCTATGAGCTGATCGCGCGACGGATGCCCGAGCGAGAGGGAGACATCCTTCGCCGCATGGCGCAGGCGGAGAGCGGCCATCGCACTCGCCTCGAGGGCCGGATGCGCGAGCTCGGCATCGAGGTGCCCGATCCAGACAGCGTCCACCTGCCGGTGTGGCTGCGGCTCCAGGCCCGGATCGCGCCTGTTGACCGGCTGCTGGCCGCTCGCGAGGCGGCCGAGGACGAGGAGGTCGACGACCTCTACAAGCGATCGACCGGCGACCCGGTGACCGACACGCTGCTGCGCGACATCCGCAAGGAGGAGCGCTCGCACTCGATGGCGGTGCAGGAGATCCGCTCCGGCTCGCGCGACGGTGAGCTGACCGCCGGTCATGGCGGTGGCGCACCCGGCGCCGCGCCCGAGCCTCCGGTCGCCCTGCCCGGCACGCGCGCTCGGCTCGACCGCATTCTCGGCCGCGAGCACTGGCACACAACGGGTGGCGGCTGGATCTCGGGCGCGATCTACGGCGCCAACGACGGCCTCGCCGCCGTGTTCGGGATCGTGGCCGGCGTCTCGGGCGCGACGGGCGGGTCCAACGCAGTGCTGACCGCCGGCCTCGCGGGCGCGATCGCCTCGGCCCTGTCGATGGCCACGGGTGCGTTCCTCGCCGAGCGCTCCGAGCACGAGGTGCACGCCGCCAACGTCGAGCACGAGCGCAAGGAGATCGCCGCGCATCCGGAGGAGGAGAAGGAGGAACTCTCGCTCTTCTACCAGCTCAAGGGAATCGACGCGAAGACCGCCGACGAGCTCGCTGAGCGGATGTCGAAGCACCCCGACGCGATGCTTCAGGCCCTCGCCGCCGAGGAGTTCGGGGGCACCGGCGGCGAGGAGGGCGACGCCGCCAAGGCCGCGCTTGCCGCCGGCGTCTCCACCGGCCTCGGCGCGATCATCCCGGTGATCCCGTTCATGATCACCACGGGCACGACGGCGATCATCGCGGCGGCGATCGTGTCCCTGATCGCGCACTTCCTCGTCGGAGCCGCAAAGTCGCTCGTCACGCTGCGCAGCTGGTGGTCGGCCGGGCTCGAGATGACGCTGGCCGGCGTGATCGTCGGTGGCGCGACGTACCTGGTCGGGCTGGCGCTGCCGTCATAGCCGCACCGGCGGAGCGGGCGCCGGCCTACGCCTCGCGCCGAGCGAGCAGCTGCGCCAGCTCCTCGCGGACCGTGGCCATCTCGTTCTCGAGCGCCACGACCCGCTCGATCAGGCTCGGGCCCTCCGCCAGGGTGTCCGCGGCGGAGTGCGGCTGCGGCTCGGTCCCGATCTCCCGGACGGCCTCGGCCGAGTCGCTGGCCGCACCGCCACCGAGGAGGTGGGCGAAGCGGTCCTCCTTCTGCCCCGGCCGGCGCCCCAGCCGCTGCGCGTAGCCCCGGTCGATCAGCGTCGAGAGGACCGACTCGATGTCGTCCAGCGAGTCAAAATGGGCCATCCGGTCGCTGCGGCCCTTGAGCTCGCCAGGCGTCTGGGGCCCGCGGAGCAGCAGCGCGCACAGCACCGCCAGCTCCTCGCGGCCGAGGCCGAGTGACTCTTCGGCGAGATGGCGGTACTTGACCGAGCGCGAGCTGTGTCCGCTGGCCAGCCGGGCCAGCCCGTAGCGGCACAGGCGCTGGGCGGCTTCCCGCACGGTGTCCTCGTCGTACTGCGTGACGGGATCGCGATTCGTCGCCTGGTTGCAAGCGAGGCGGAGACCGTTCAGCGACAGCGGGTACTGATCAGGCGTCGTCCAGCGCTTCTCGACCAGGCACCCGAGGACGCGCTGTTCGGGGGCGGTCAGTTCGCCGAAGTGCACGGCGGCGAGCATATCTTCCCCCCGGGAGATCAGCGTCCTCTACGCCGGTCGCCTAGCGGCGACGACAGGAGGGCCCCCGGCGGCGGCGAATCCCGCAGGGATGAGCAAGGGCCGGCTCGAAGCGTTCTCCGACGGCGTACTCGCGGTGGCGATCACCCTGCTCGTGCTGGACATCCACGTCCCCGACCCGGCCACGACCTCGAACTTGGCCCACACCCTCGGCCAGCAGTGGCCCAACTACCTCGCCTACGTCACGTCGTTCATGACCATCGGGATCATCTGGGTCAACCATCACCAGATGATCGGCCGCCTGCGCCAGCCCGATCACACCGTGCTCGTGCTCAACCTGCTGTTGCTGATGAGCGTCGGCGTGCTCCCGTTCGCGACTTCGCTCGTCGCGGCCTACCTCAGAGAGTCGCAGGGGGAGCATCTCGCCGCCGCGATCTACAGCGGGGCGTTTCTGATCATGGCGATCCTGTTCGTCTCGCTCCAGCGTCACATCCTCCTCGGCCGCCCCAACCTCCTCGAGAAGCCGCTGAGCGAGGCGCAGCGCCGCACCATCCTGCGCCGCAACGCCACCGGACTCATTCCCTACGCCGTGGCCACGGCGCTTGCCCCGCTCTCTGCCTACGTCCCGCTGTTGATCTGCACGGCGGTGGCGATGTTCTACGCGCTTCCGTTTGCCACAGCGAACGAACTGGCGGGTTAGTCCAGGCCCATCCGGTGGGCCACGGCCGCGGCCTGAGTGCGGCTGCCCACGTCGAGCTTGCGCAGGATCCGGGATACGTGAACGCTGGCCGTCTTCTCGGCCATGTACAACGCCGCGCCGATCTGGCGGTTCGTCGCTCCTTCGGCGATCAGCGCGAGGACCTGGCGCTCCCGTGCGGTAAGGCCGAAGGGATCGCCACTCGCCCGCGGCGGCTCGGCGGGGGCATCTCCAGCGCCCGGGGCGTCGAGCCGCAGCCTGGCCCGCTCGCCAAGGGTCGACAGCTCGTGGGCCAGCCAGCCTGAGCCGAGGTTCTGCGCGACCGCGAGCGCACCGGCGACGAGCGACGCCGCCGCCTCCCGTTCCCCCTCGTCGACCTGCGCCTCGGCCGCGCGCCACCTGGCAATCGCCGCCGGGTAGGGGCGTTCGAGCGTGTCCCATTCCGCCGCCGCCGCGAGCCACAGCCGCGCACTCGGCTTACCGCGAGCCCGAGCGAGTTCGGCGGCTCCGCTCTTCTGCCAGGCCAGCTCGACCGGACCGCCGTCCTGGGCGGCCGCCCGCAGGCGGCTCATGTGGATGCGCGCCCGCGCCACGGCGTCGCGCTCCTCGGCGGTCTCCCTCAGGTCGCGCGCCCGCTGCGCGATGTCGGCCTCGACGCGCGCTCCGGTCGCCGTGACCCGGGCGATCCGCATCACGTCGTCGGTGCACAGCTCGAGCCGATCCAGCGCATCGGCGACCGCCGCGCGCGCCCCGATCAGGTCGCCCCCTCGGCGGCGCAGCTCCCCCAGCAGCGACCCGAGCAGGCCGATCCACTGCGGCTCGGAGGAGCTTGCCACGAGCGGCTCGAGTTCGTCCAGGCTGGCGGCGGCGCGGACGTCGTCACCCTCGCTGAGGGCCAGATCTGCCTCGCGGACGAGTCGAAAGATCAGCAGGACGCCGACCGGTCGCGACCGCACGGAGTGCAGCTCGGAGCGGGCCAGCCCCCAGTCCCCCGTCTCAAGCGCCAGCTCCGACACGGTCAGCGTCATCCATTCGTGACCGCGCCCGAGCCCTCGTGGCGCCAGCGCCGACCCCTCCCTGGCGATGGCCAGGGCATCCGCGGTGCACCCTCGGAGGTTGAGCAGGTCGGCGAGGTTGGAGTAGGCGTAGATGAGCCCGTCGGCGTCATGGCGCTCGCGGGCGATCTCCATCGCCGCCCGCAGCTGGGCGACGCCCTCCTCCTCGCAGCCGAGCGCGATCTGAGCCATCCCGAGGGTGTTGAGGACCTCGCCCTGGGTGGCCCGGTCTCCCGCCTCCTCGGCCACCGCCAGCGCGGCTTCGCCGTCGGCGACGGCGTCGCGGAAGCGGCCCCGGAGCACACGGGTGCGTGCAAGCCAGGCCAGCAGCGAGGCGCGCTCGGGGCCGCAGTCCTCGGTCGGCAGCATCTCGAGCGCGCGGCGCGCCGTCTCCACACCCTCGGCGCCCCGGTTCAGCGTCCACTGCACCCGAGCGAGCCGCGCGAGCACGACCGAGTAGCGGCGCGGCTCCCGCGCCGGGTCAACCTCGGCCAGCGCGGCCCGGAGCAGCACCTCGGCCCGGGCGCGGTCAGCGCCGATCGAGTGCCCGCCGGCCGCCAGCAGCAGCAGCGACACGTGATCCTGGCCCGCGACCTGCTCGGGGTCGGGGACCCGGGGCCACAGCTCGAGCGCACGTTCGGCGAGGTCGGCCGCCTCGCCGTAGGCCGACACCTCCTGGGCGGAGAGCGCCGCCGAGATGCTGGCCCGCAGCGCCTCGGGCTGCTGTCCCGCGGCCGCGTAGTGGCTGGCGATGGTCGCCGTGCGCTCCACCTCGCGCTCGCCCGCGGCGGCCGGCTGCTCCTCCAGGAAGCGGGCCAGCACGAGATGGATCTCACCGCGCTCGTAGGGCAGCAGGTCGTCGTAGAGAACCTCGCGCAACAGGGCGTGGCGGAAGCCCATCTGGCCGTCGGAACCGGCCACGATCACCTGCTCGGCAATCGCCTCGCGCAGGGCCTCGGCGAGCTGTGGGCCCTCGATTCCGGTGACTTTGGCGATCGTGCCCTCGTCAAGCCGGCGGCCGACGGCGATCACCCGGGCCGCGCGCTGAGCCTCGGCCGACAGGCGCTCGGTCCGAGACAGGAAGGCGTCGCGCAGGCTCTCCGGAGCCGACGCGCGGCCGTCGAGGCCGGCGGCGAGGAGCTCTTCGGTGAACAGTGGATTGCCCTCCGAGCGGAGATAGAGGCGATCGAGCAACGCCGACTCGGGCGGGCCGCCGAGGATGTCGGTGAGCGCCTCGGCCATCTCGGCACGGTCGAACGGGTTGAGGTCAATCCGGCGCACGCGATCGAGTCGCTCGAGCTCCGAGAGCAGCGAGCGCAGTGGATGGCGTCGATGCAGCTCGTCGGCGCGGTAGCTCAGCAGGAGCATCACGCGCTCACGGCGGAGGCTGCGAACGGCGAAGCTGACGAACGTCCGGGTCGAGCGATCGGCCCAGTGCATGTCCTCGAGCACGAGCAGCACGGGCCCCCGCTCGCTGAGCAGGTCGAGCAGCTCGAGCAGGGCCTCGAACAGCCGCAGCTGACCCGAGCCGTCGTTGGCATCGACGGCCGGAGGCTGATCGCCGAGGCCGGGGAGCAGCGTCGCCAGCTGCGCACGGCTGCCGGGCGAGAGCGCGCCCAACGCCGGATCGCGCTCCCGCACCAGCGACCGCAGCGCGCTCACCAGCGGCGCGTACGGCAGCTCGGTCTCCCCCTGCTCGACCGCTTCGCCGTGCAGGACGAGTGCGTCGTCGTCGCGCAGCCGCTGCTCGAGCTCGGAGACAATCCGTGTCTTACCGATGCCGGAGTCGCCGGCGAGCAGAACCAGTACCGGCCGGCCCTCGCCGGCGTCGCGCCAGGCGAGCTCAAGCTCGGCGAGCTCGCCGATGCGTCCGACGAAGTGGCTGCTGGTAAGCCGCGGCCGCATCGCGCAAGTATCGCGCGAAGCCGAGGCGGTTCGCTCGGCGAGCCGCCCGCCCGGCGCCGGCATCGCTTCCCCGCCGAAGGTCGGCGTCGCGAAGGGCCTGGGCGGTGCGCTCGGAGGCGAGGGCGAGGCTGAGGCTGGGATGCATGTCGAGCTCCTCTCGGTCAAATCCACTGATCGGAGGATGGACTGAGACGGCGCCCGTGACATCGGGAGAACGCAGCCAATTCAGGCGAACGGGGCCTTACCTGACGAGGCCCGACCCCTTACTCGCGCAGGCTACGCGGCGACGGCCTGCGGAGGATCCTCGCCGGCGCTCAGAGGCGTCGCCGAGGAGCGAATGGCCGACGAGATCTCCTCCTCGGTCACGTTCTGTGGGTGGTGGCAGGCGGCGAGATGGCCGCCGCGGTACTCGGTCAGCTGCGGCTCGACGGACCTGCAGATGTCGGTCGCGCGCGGGCAGCGCGTGTGGAAGCGGCAGCCCGAGGGCGGGTTGATCGGGTTCGGTGGCTCACCGCTGACGTGAACGCGCTCACGAGCGCGGTTCTGCTCGGGATCGGGCAGCGGGATCGCGCTCAGCAGCGCCGTGGTGTAGGGGTGAATCGGCTTGTGGTAGAGCTCCTCGGCGGGCGAGATCTCCATCAGCTTGCCCAGATACATGACGACGATGCGGTCGGACACGTGGCGGACGACGCTGAGGTCGTGGGCGACGAACACGTAGGACAGCTCCAGCTCGTCCTGAAGGTCGTCGAGCAGGTTGATGACCTGGGCCTGGATCGAGACGTCGAGGGCGGAGACGGGCTCGTCGAGCAGGATCAGCCGGGGCTCGACGGCGAGTGCCCGGGCGATGCCGATGCGCTGTCGCTGACCGCCGGAGAACTCGTGGGGGAAGCGGTTGAGGTGCTCGGGCTGCAGCCCGACCCGGTCGATCAGCTTGCGGCTCTCGGCCTCGATCGAGCCCCTGCCCACGCCACGGAGCCTCAGCGGCGTAGCCAGGATCTGGGCCACCCGCTTGCGGGGGTTGAGCGAGGCCTGCGGATCCTGGAAGACCATCTGCATCTCGCGGCGGATCGGCGCCATGACCTGGCGCCCGGCGCGGCTGATATCGGTCCCCCGGAAGCGGATCGCCCCGGAGGTCGACTCGATCAGGCGCACAAGGGCGCGGATCAGCGTGGTCTTGCCGCATCCGGACTCGCCGACGATGCCCAGCGTCTCGCCCTCCTGCAGGACGAAGGTCACGTCGTCGACCGCGTGGACCTGAGCGACGGTGCGATCGACGATCAGTCCGGACTTGATCGGGAACAGCACCCGGAGGTGCTCGACGTCGAGCAGCGGCTGACCGCTGCCGCCGCCGCGGGACCGACCGTTGCCGCCATCGAGCGAGGACGTCTCGGCCTCGGCGCTCACGCCTCAACCACCTCGGGACTGGCCAGCCCGATCTGATCGCCGACCATGCGCAGCCGGCGCTTGTCCTCGGGCCCGAGCCAGCAGCGGTCGAGGTGATCGGGGCGGTCGGGCAGTCGCGCGGCAAGCTCCGGCACCTCGGTGCAGCGCTCGAAGGCATGGGGACAGCGGGGCCGCAGATGGCATCCCTGCGGCGGCCGGAGCAGCGACGGCGGTAGCCCCGGGATCGCCGGCAGCCGGCGCGTGCGGTCGGCGTCGACGCGGGTGATGGAGCCGAGCAGCCCCCAGGTGTAGGGATGCTGAGGGTCGTAGAAGAGCTCGTCGAGCGTGCCCTGCTCGACCACCCGGCCCGAGTACATCACCACGATCCGGTCGGCGATGTCGGCGACCACCCCGAGATCGTGGGTGACGAGGATCACCCCCGCGTTGGTCTCATTGCGCAGCTGCCGGAGCTCATCGAGGATCTGCGCCTGGATGGTCACGTCGAGAGCGGTTGTCGGCTCATCGGCGATCAACAGCTTCGGCGAGCACGACAGCGCCATGGCGATCATCACGCGCTGGCGCATGCCGCCGGAGAACTCGTGCGGGTACGAGCGCAGCCGCTCACGGGCCCGGGGGACCCCGACCCGTTCCATCAGCTCAACCGCCCGGTCCATCGCCTGAGCCTTGCTGACGCCGCGCTCGTGGACGCGGATCTGCTCGACGATCTGATCGCCGATCCGGTACACGGGATCAAGCGAGCTCATCGGGTCCTGGAAGACGATCGCGATACCGGCGCCGCGGACCTTGCGCAGGTCGGCGTCGGGGGCGGCGATCAGATCGCGACCCTCGAACATGGCGTGACCCTCGAAGCGAGCGTTGGGGCCACGGGTCAGCCCCATCAGCGTCATCGCGGTGACCGACTTGCCCGACCCGGACTCGCCGACGATCGCCAGCACCTCGCCACTGCGGACCGTGAACGACACGCCGTCGACGGCACGGACCATCCCGTCCTCGGTGGCAAAGGAAACCTTGAGGTCTGAGACCTCGAGGAGCGGGGGATCGCCCGAGCTCACTGCAGCCGGATCCGCGGGTCGAGGTAGGCGTAAACGATGTCCATCACCGCGTTGAGCACGACGACGAAGAACGCCGTCAGCAACACGATGGCCAGGAGCGGAATGATGTCGAGCCGGCCGATCGAGTCCGCCGCCAGCTGACCGACCCCGTGGAGGTTGTAGACCGACTCGGTGAGAATCGCGCCGCCGCCGATCACCTGGGCCAGATCGAGGCCCCAAAGGGAAATGATCGGGATCAGGCTGTTGCGCAGGACGTGGCGGGCCATCACCTGACGGTCGGAGAGGCCCTTGGCCCGGGCGGTGCGGACGTAGTCCTCGTTGACCGTGTCGAGAATCGTCGAACGCAGCACGCGCGAGTAGAAGCCGATGAACAGGACCGAGAGCGTGAACCACGGCAGGATCAGATGCGTGAACCACTGCCACGGGCTGTCGGTGAACTTCACGTACCCGCCGATGGGGAAGATCGCGAGCTGGTAGCCCAGGAAGTACACCAGCACGGCACCGAGGAAGAACGGCGGGAACGACACCCCGGCCATCGCCAGCACGGTCAAGATCCGGTCGGTGTATCTCCCGGCTCTGATCGCCGCCAGCGTTCCCACCGCGATCGAGGCCAGCAACCAGATGATGCCGGCGCCGATGGCCAGCGAGAGCGTGGCCGGCAGCCCTTGCTTGATCTCGTCGAGGACGTTGAAGCCCTGGGTGTAGGAGTAGGCCTGGCCGGTGAAGATGTTGCCCATCGTGTTCGCGTACTGGACGTAGATCGGCTTGGTGAAGCCGTACTTCTCGTCGATCTGGTGGACCTCGGCCTGCGTGGCGCTGCGCCCGGCGAGGCGCTGAGCCGGATCTCCGCCCGGGATCTTGATCAGCATCACGAACGTGAGCACCGAGACGATGAACATCACCAGCACCATCCCGATCAGTCTGCGGACGATGAAGCGAGCCATCAGTGGGCGATTCGGACCTTCGATCGCGGGTCGAGGGCGTCACGCACCCCGTCGCCGAAGATGTTGATCGACATCACGGCGAGGACAAGCATGATCCCCGGGACCAGGACGTTGTGGAACGCGGCGGGGATCGTCGAGACGCCGTCGGAGATCATCGTCCCCCACGACGGCTGCGGCGGCTTGATGCCGGCGCCGAGGTAGGACAGTCCCGCCTCGAGAAGGATCGCGTTGGCCAGGATCAGCGGGATGAAGACGACGATCGTCGAGGACAGGTTGGGCATGACCTCGGAGAACATGATCCGGAGATTGCCGAGCCCCTGCTGGCGCGCGGCGTCGACGAACTCGCGTTCTCGCAGGGTCAACACCTGACCGCGGATTGGCTTGGCCACGTAAGGGATGTACACGATCCCGACGACAACGGCCGGCACGGCCAGCGTGTTGCCGCTGATCTTGATGATCCCCAGATTGATGCCGCTGACGGCGAGCGTGGCGCCCAGCGCGATGCCCAGTAGGACCGCCGGGTACGCCCAGATCGAGTCCAAGAAGACATTGATGGCGGAGTCCAACGGGCCGCGGAAGAAGCCCCCGAGAATGCCGAGGATCAGCGCCGCGATCATCGTGATGAGGGTGGCGATCGCACCGACTTCAAGCGAGTTGCGGCCGCCGTAGAGGAGCCGCACGGCGACGTCACGCCCGTTTGAATCAGCGCCGAGGAGGTACTGGTTGTGCCACGTCGGCCCGATCGGTATCCCGGTCAGGCTGAGAACGTACGTCTGCTTGCCGCCGATGTTGATCGGCTTGTCGATGTGCTGATCGGCCAGTCCGATGTGCGCGATGTTGTGCGCGTACACCGGGGCGAGCAGGCACAGCAGCACGATCACGAGGAACACGCCGCCGAAGAACAGCGCCACCTTGTTGCGGCGGAGCCGCTTCCAGGCCAGCCGCCACGGTCCTAGACCCGGGGGAAGCTCCTCGCCAGCGAGACCCAGCGTCTCCGACGGGTCGGTGGTGAATTCGGTGCCTGGATCAGAGGTGGTTGCCATCGCAGCAGGGTGGGCTGGGACAGATTATCTGCCCAGCCCACCCTCGCGCGCTACTTCAGCTGGAGGCTGCTCCAATCCCACCCGTACAGGCCATGGAAGATGGCCGTGCTCAGGTTGATTCGATTCGACGTGAACGCCGGGAACGTCTGGTAGCCGAACACGCCGACGTACGCCTTCGAGGCGACGTACTGGTCGAGCGCCTGCCACTGGCTGGCGCTCAACTTCAGCTGGCTGCCCGGCATCGCCCCGAGCCGCGTCGACTCGCTGTCGATGTGGGAATCCTTGACCTGGCCAAAGTTCTGGTTGTTCGTCGGCTGGATCGCTGTCCCCTGCAGCAGCAGGTAGAAGTCGATCGGGTTCGGGAAGTCCTGGTTCCAGTCCGCAAAGCCGGTCTGCGGGTTCAGCTTCAGGTTGCCGATCGTCGTGAAGTACGTCGCGTCGGCGATCACCTTCTGGGTGGCCTTGAAGCCGATCTGGTTCAGGAACTGCGTGTAGTAGGTCATCCACTGCTGCCGCGGCGAGCGGGTCTCGCTCCAGACCGTGACCGGCGTGCCGGCCATGCCCGACTGCTGGACCAGCTGCTTGGCCTTGGCGATGTTGCCGCCCGATGCCGGGTTGCCGTACGGGCAGGTCCCGGTCGGATGCCCGATCATGCCCGGGGGCAGGAAGAAGCAGCCGGGGATGAGCGTGCCCGATCCCAAACGGCTCATCGCGTTCTGGTCGATCCCCGTGATGACCGCCTCACGCGCCAGCTGGCTGGAGAACGGCTTGGACTTGGTATTCAGGAAGACGTAGTAGGTCGAGTTCATGACCTTCTTCGAATACCGGTCCGCCGCCTGGGACTGGATCTGCGGCAGCAGGCTGCCGGGGATCGTGTCGGCGTAGTCGAACACGTCGGCCGAGTTCTGCAGGACCTCCAGGGCGTTGGAACTGACGTTCGAGGAGATCTTGACCGTGATCGGGTTGTGCCCGGCGGGAATGCCCGGGATGCTCATCGACGCCCAATGCGGGTTGATCGCCATCTGGAACGATGAGTTCGGGACCACGTTGGTGATGACGTACGGCCCGACGCCGGGCGGCGGGTTGTTCGGCAGGTTCTTCATCGGCGTGCCGGACGGCACCAGTCCCGAGGACGGGAACGCCAGCACGTTGTCGAACGCGCCGTACGGAGCCACCAGGTGGATCGTGATCGTCCCGGTCGAGTCGTCGGCGGTGATGCCGGAGATCGACTTGGACTTGCCCTTCTCGTAATCCGCGGCGCCGGCGATCGTGCCGGCGTAGAACTGGCCGGAACCGCCCCAGGGCAGCTTGATCGATCGCTCGATCGTGTAGGCGAAGTCACTCGCCTTGACCGGTGCGCCGTTCGAGTAGACGAGACCCTTGCGCAGCGTCGCGGTGTAGGTCTTGCCGTCCGCCGAGACCTTCGGCAGGGTCGTCGCCAGCCCGGGGATCACCTGACCGCCGGCCTGACCGTTGGCGCGCGCGTAGCTGACGAGGCCCGTGTAGGCGAGCCAGTCGGCCTCGGCCGCCTGCGTCGTGTAGCCGAAGCCAGGATCGAGCGAATCCGGGGCGGTGCCCACCACGACGGTGATCGTGCCCGACTTGCCACTCGAGCTCGCCCCGGAGCTCGACGATGATGATGCCGAGGACGAAGAGCTCGACGAGCTGCCGCAGGCGCTCAGCACGATGGCTGAGATGAGCCCGAGCAGGATCGTCCCCGTCAACCGTCTATGACTCCTCAATGCTGCTCCTCCTAGAAACGTTGGGGTCCCGGCGCCCCAAATGTATTCCTCTGGTGAGCGCGTGGCATCCCCGGCTAGTCTTCCCTAATCAAGCCGAAACACGGATCGAGCACGCTCGCGAAGAGCTACGGAGGCGAAGGATGAGGACGAGAATCCTGGCCGCTGCGGCGGCCGCAACGGCAGCGATGGCGCTCAGCGCCGGCCCCGCCGCCGCGCTGAAGGTCAGCTGGATGGCCGGTTATCGCGCCCCCGGAACGCCTGCCCGCTACGACAAGGTCGGGGTCATCAAGGTGGGCCCGCGCACGGCCCGCAACGTTCTCGTGCTCGAGCCCGGGACCTCCGCCGGGGCCGCCTACTTCGTGCCGCTGGCGCAGTGGGTGACTGCCAAGACGCGCGGGTGGCAGGTGTGGGCGGTCGAGCGCCGCGAGAACCTGCTCGAGGATCTCTCGGAGCTCAACCTGGCCAAGGCGCGACGGGCAAGCGCCACCGATCTCTTCAACTACTACCTGGGCTACGTCAGCAACCCGAGCATCACCCATCACTTCCACGGGATCCCCGACGCCAGCGTCCAGTTCGCCAAGCAGTGGGGAATGCGCGTCGCCGTCGAAGATCTCCATCGCGTGATTGCTGCCGCGCACCGGCTCGGGGGCAAGGTGGTGCTGGGCGGCCATTCGCTCGGCGGCTCGGTGGTAACCGCCTACGCCACGTGGGATTTCCACGGGACGGCCGGTGCTCGCGACCTCGCCGGACTCGTCTACATCGACGGCGGCAGCTTCCGTCCGTTGAGCGCGGCCACCACACGCGCGGAGCTGAAAACGTTCGATGCCGGGTCCTCGCCGTGGCTGGCCTTCGGCGGGATCAAGGCTCCGTACGCCGGCATCTTCAGTGCCACCGGCTCGACCGCGGCGCTGATCGCCCCCAACCAACCCTCGGCCGCGCAGGCCTCGGGCCTGTTGACCCCGTTCCATCTGACGCCGTCGGTTCCGGTGACCAATCTCGGCCAGTACGGGTTCGCCCTGAATGTGGGGACGTCGCCTCCGGGCCTGGCGGCCGCCCAGGCACACCTGGGCCGTGGCCTGGCCACGAGCGGATCGCCGCGTGGCTGGGACGGCACCGGTGCGCTGACGCCGATCAAGCGCTTTGCGACGATGTTCTCCGGCATGGGCGTCGACGGGGCCGACGGAACCGAGTGGTACTTCCCCATGCGCCTGACGCTCGACACCGGAGCGGTGGGCACCGGTCTGCGCAACCCCGCTCAGTCGATCCTTGGCGTCGACGCGATCCACGGCCGCAGCCTCCCGCACCGGCTGCTGATCTACGCCTTCGGCGCCGCCCTCGGCCGGCAGCGCGTGCTGACGGCGGCGGAGACGCTCGCGCAACAGTCCGGGATCCCGCGGCGCAATCTGATTCTGGTCAACCGCGGCAGCACCTACGCCCACAACGATCCAAGCGGCGCCTATCCGAAGAACCAGTTCTTCGATCGGCTCGTTCCCTTCTTGGTCAGGATCAGCGCGCAGCGGTAGCCTGTGGCAGACTGTGCGCCGGAATCCGGTGCGACCGCTGCGAGAGGTCGGAGAGGCAGCCTGAGAACGCCGCCAGCCGGGATCGAGGTTCCCGAGAAGTAAGTGTGGCCACGGCGGGCTCCGCGCTGTCAGCGAGAACCGTTGTGACCCACGCAGGCACGGTGAGGCGAGTGCTGTGGCGACTCAGCCGACTTTGTGGCCGCTTGCGTGGGCGACGGGAACGTGGTGCGAGACCTTGTGCGGCCGCGGGTGCGACCGCGGGTGCGCGGCCTGCGCCGGGAAAGCGGACGCCGCGAAGGTCGCGCTGGCGCCCGCGAGGAGCAGCGTCCGAATCAGCCGACTGTTCACCGGAGTGAAGCTGGCAACACTCATGCGACACCTCCCCGTCCCGCGAGGCCCCCGAGGACGACTTTGTTTGGTTGCTACTTGAGTTCGTATCGTCAGGCCGTGCCCTCTCCGACGGACACGCGCCTCTGAATCGAACATGCGGCCAGCGCCGCCTGCATTCGCCCGAGGCACGGCGACGTACTGTCTGGAGAAAGGCCCCGTTCCGAGCGTCAGCTCGGAACGGTGAGCGCCGCGACCGCCACCATCACCGTGACGGCGCGTCATCAGGGGCAAGGCGCAGCCCCATCAGGACATCTCGACTGTCAGCGGATCCCATCCCCTTGGAGCGGGCGCTGAAGCCGACCCCTTCGTACAGCGCATAGGCCGCGCCGTTGTCGGAGTTGACGTCCAGCTCGATCCGCACACAGCCACGACGTCTCGCGTGCTCACAAGCCGCGTCCACGAGCGCTCGACCAAGGCCTGCGCCGCGCTCACTCTCCCGGACGAACACGTCCTCCAACCAGCAGTCCTCCACGCCCGTCCAAACGGCGAGTCGGAAGCGGAGCTGGCACACGCCGACCGGATCAGCGATTGCCCTGGGCGCAATCAGGAGAAAGGCGCTCTGACTGTCCGCGATCAGCCGTTGGACAGAGCTGCCCATGGACTCGACCGAAGGCTGGCTGCTTCCGCTCCAATCGCGAAACTCAACGAGCAGGCGCGCCACCTGATCAACCTCCTCAGCTCCGGCCTGCCAAACCCGATGTTCACGCACGGCGCGGAGCTAACCACAAACCGCCAACGCGATATTTGACTGGGACCGCAAGGGGTTTTGGCATTGGACTGGGGGACCACACGGGTGGTCGCCACCGGCACCTCGACTGATTCCGCCAGGACGCGTATGGTACCCATGTGTACCATAACCCGTCGACCGGGTACTGTCTCCGCGAAGGAACACTCCGTGACGCCCACGCATCACAACGTATTGATCATCGGAGCCGGCCTGTCCGGCATCGGTGCCGCCTGTCATCTGCGGCAGAACTGCCCGGAGAAGAGCTTTGCGATCCTCGAGGCGCGCAACGCGATCGGCGGCACCTGGGACCTGTTCCGTTATCCCGGCATTCGGTCGGACTCTGACATGTTCACGCTCGGATACTCGTTCGCGCCGTGGGAGGAGGCCAAGGCGATCGCCGACGGCCCGTCGATCCGCAGCTACGTGCGCGACACCGCCCGGAGGTTCGGCGTCGACCAGAGCATTCGATTCCGCCATCGTGTCGTGCGGGCCGACTGGAGCAGCCCAGACTCGCGCTGGACCGTGGAGGTGGAGCTCGGGGATACCGGCGAGGCGACGCAGATGACCTGCGACTTTCTCTACGGCTGCACCGGCTACTACCGCTACGACGAGGGATTCACCCCGCATTTCGAGGGCGTCGAGCGCTTCCGGGGAACGGTCGTCCACCCCCAGCGCTGGCCCGAGGATCTCGATTACACGGGCAAGCGCGTCGTGGTCATCGGCAGCGGGGCGACCGCGGTCACGCTGGTGCCATCGATGGCGGCGGCGGCCGGACACGTCACGATGCTGCAGCGCTCGCCGAGTTACGTGCTGTCGATTCCCGGACGCGACCCGCTCGCCACGCTGCTGCGCCGCGCGCTCCCGAGCCGGGCGGTGTATCCGCTCGTGCGCTGGAAGAACGTGCTGCTGGCCATGCTCTTCTTCCAGGCCAGTCGCCGCTTCCCGGACTTCGTCAAGGGTCTGCTGCGGCGCGGCGTGGAGCGGAGCCTGCCGGCCGGCTACGACATCAACAAGCACTTCAAGCCGCGCTACGACCCGTGGGATCAGCGCCCGTGCCTGGTGCCGGACGGCGATCTGTTCCGCGTCCTGAAGTCGGGCCAGGCCTCGATGGTCACCGACGGGATCGAGACCTTCACCGAGACGGGTCTGCGGCTGACCTCCGGTCGCGAGCTGGAGGCCGATGTGATCATCACCGCCACGGGCCTCAACCTGCTCGTGCTCGGGGGCATGGACGTCAGCGTCAATGGCCGGCCGGTCGACCTCCCCAAAACCGTGACCTACAAGGGGATGATGTTCAGCGGCATTCCCAACCTGGCGCTGGCGCTCGGCTACACCAACGCCTCGTGGACGCTGAAGTGCGACCTCGTCAGCCACTACGTGTGTCGCCTGCTGGGTCACATGGACGAGCACCGCTACCGCGTCTGCACCCCGCTGGCGCCGGGACCGGACGAACCGCTCCTGCCGTTCCTCGATCTGAAGTCAGGCTACATCCTGCGATCGATCGAACAGCTGCCAAAGCAGGGCGCGCATCCGCCGTGGCGGCTCTATCAGAACTACATCCGTGACGTGCGCCTGATGAAGCGCGGACCGCTCGAGGACGAAGCGATCAGCTTCAGCCGCGGCGCCACCACGCCTGACCGCGAGCTGCCGCTCGCCGCGTAGCGCGCGTAGGCTTTCACCGCGCGCGCGTAGGCTTTCACCGCCATGGATCTCGTCGGGGTCCGTGATCACGACGCGGAGCCTGATCGGCCGTTCGGCCGAGCTGGTTCGGATCGACCGCCAGCTGACGAGCGGCCCGGACGGGGCGCGTCCTTCTTACACAGCTCCGACACGCGCCCTACGGATCTCTGCATCTTGCGGACGACGCTCCTGATGGCAGGAGCGACGAAAGGAGTCCCCTACATGTCAATGATGAGACGCGGCGCGATAGCTGCCATGGTCATCGGTTCGATGGCCGGCGGCGCGCTCGGAGCCACCGTGCTCGGCGCCGCCTCCAGTTCCGCGGCGACCGGCACCACCTCCACGCCGAACGCCGCGCCGCCGATGGGCGGCGGACCGGGGTACCAGCACGGCGGAGTGTTCCACTCCAACGAGAACCCGGCCCACGAGAAGACCGAGAGCGCCCAGCGCGAGGCTCAGGAGACGGCGGGGCAGTTCCCCACCGTGCCATAGAGCCCGCTAAAGATCTCTCGCCAGGGCGGGGCACCGGCTTCGGTGTCCCGCTCGTCGGCGTTCTCGCGCCTTGGTCTGTTCGCCACGGGCGCGCCTCGGCCAAGGACCTGAAGTACATCGTCGCGCCGCAGCGCGAGCGCCTGCAGCAGCGCGCCTGAGCGTCGGTGTCAGGCGCTGGTGCGCTTGCCGCTGGCGGCGTGGCCGTTGCCGCGGCGACGGCGACCGACGAGATCGAGCTCACCCGAGGACACTGCATGCCCGGCGGCGCAGCGCAGCTCGAGCGCCACCGGCTCGCCGCAGTCGCGGTGGCGCAGCTCGACCGGCCCGCCCCGGTCATCGACCCAGCGGTCCCCCCAATGCATCAGCGCCACGAGCACCGGGAACAGGTCGGCGCCCTTCTCGGTGAGCAGGTAGCGCTGGCGGGTGCGCTGCCCCGGCTCGCGATAGTCCTCTCGCTCGAGCAGGCCCTGGTCGACCAGCTCGCGCAGCCGCGCCGCGGCCACCGGCTCGCTGATCTCCGCGCGGGCGGTGAAGTCGTCAAACCGAGTGGCGCCGTAGAACGCCTCGCGGAGGATCAGGAACGTCGAGCGCGTGCTGAGAATCTCCAGCGAGCGCGCCACGGTGCAGCGGTCGGCCGTCCAGCCGTCCCGCGGATCGAGCTCCCCGGTCATGCGAATCGCGGTATCCATTGACCGGATGATAGCTGACTTTAGGTTGCCTTAGCCAGCTTGCTAGGATGCCTGGCTATGCCCGCCCTAAGCCAGCCTCCATCCTCCGCTGGGCACTCCTCGGCCCGCGCCGTTCTGTTGATCGTCTGCGCGGGCGTCGTGCTCGCCAGCCTCGACCTGTTCATCGTCAACGTGGCACTGCCGCAGATCGCTCGGGACTTCCACGCCCCCGGCCTCGGCGACCTCTCGTGGGTCCTGAACGCCTACGCGATCGTCTATGCGGCGCTGCTCGTACTGTTCGGCCGGCTGGCCGACCGCTACCGACGCGACCGGGGCTTCCTGCTCGGCGTGGCCGTGTTCGTCGCCGCCTCCGCCGCCTGTGGCGCCGCCACCAGCGTGGCGATGCTCGTCGCGTTTCGGATCGTGCAGGCGGCCGGAGCGGCCCTGCTCACCCCGACCTCGCTCAGCCTTGTCCTCGCCACCACCGCACCCGAGCGCCGCCAGACCGCGGTGCGCGCCTGGACGGCGGTCGGCGGCCTCGCCGCTGCGCTCGGACCGGTCATCGGCGGCCTGCTCGTCGCCGCAAGCTGGCGCTGGGTGTTCCTGGTGAACGTCCCGATCGGCCTGCTGGCACTCGTCGTCGGCTGGCGCCGGCTGCCTGCCGTGCCAGGCCATACCGGACCCCGTCCGGACGCGCTGAGCGCTCTGCTCATCACGCTTGGCGTCGGCGCCCTCACGCTCGGGCTGGTCAACGGCGGCAGCTGGGGTTGGCCGTCGAGCCGGACCGTGACCGTGCTCGGTACGGCGGCGCTGTCGCTGGCGGCCTTCGCCCTGCGCACCGCGTTCAGCGCGAACCCGCTGATCGACCGAGCGCTGTTCCGCGTGCGCTCCTTCACCGGCGCCTCGGTCGTGGCCCTGTTCTTCTCGGCCGCATTTGGCGGGATGTTGCTGTCCCGGGTGCTGTGGGCGCAGGATGTGTGGCACTGGTCGGCCCTGCGGACGGGGCTGGCCGTCGCGCCGGGACCGCTCATGGTGCCGCTGTTCTCGTTCCTGGTGGCGGGACGGTTGATCGCCCGCTACGGCCCGGGCCGCGTCATCGCCGGCGGCGCGACGGTCTTCGCCGGTGGCGCTGCTTGGTGGGGCCTGGCCGCGGGCCTGCGACCCGACTACGTTTCCGACATGCTCGGCGGGATGATCCTCACCGGGATCGGCGTCGGCCTCACGCTGCCGACGCTGATGGCGACCGGCGCCTCGTCGCTGCCCCCGACCTCATTCGCCACCGGGTCGGCGGTGGTCAACATGCTGCGGCAGGTGGGGATCGCGCTGGGCGTGGCGATGTTCATCGCCGTCCTGGGTACGCCCGGTTCGCCGGTGGAGGTGCTCGACGCCTACGCCCGCTCCTCGTACGTGATCGCCGGGCTGTCGCTGGCCGCGGGCATGACGGGGCTGCTGCTGCTGTCGGCGCGGGCGGTGGCGGTGGCGGCTTCCGCTCCGGCTCCGGCTCCGGCTTGCGCTCCGGCTGGCGGCAGGGCGGAGGGGGCGGCGGCGCGGGCGGAGGGGGCGGCGCGGGCGGAGGGGGCGGCGGCGCGGGCGGAGGGGGCCGCGGCGCGGGCCGCCGTCTGATCGAGAACGTTCCTCTGAACGCCGACGGCGCGCCCAGAGGAACGTTGTCCCGTCCTCCAGGGGCAAACGTGCCTGCAATGCCTCAGAACCGATCCGGAGGAACGTTTTCGGCTCATCCCCTCTCGGGGTTACTCGGGCCTTTGGCCGCATGATTTTCGCGATGTCGTTCCAGGAGCTGGGGCGTACGCTGTTCCAAGAGACCAAATTCAGGGGGGCGTGCCACGCCTGCGGCCTGGACGGGCCAGGTTGGTTCGCCCCCCTCGATGACGGGGCCATCTCCTTCAACGACATTGAGCTCAGCGCTGTTCAGGTGGGGCGTTGCACTGGCGCAGCAACATGCAGCACATCAGCCACGAGTGCGTCCACCGAGCGTTTGACGCTGTCGGGGATTCTCCGATGGCGAGACCCGGACTCGAACCGGGGACACCACGATTTTCAGGTGAGCGAAGACTGCATTCAGGCGTTGCGGCCTCTTGCGCATGGCTGTCACTCCGGCATCCGCAGCCCGCGTCAGGTCTCACGGGTTGCCATCGGATTCCCAGGGTTGTTTGCCGATCCGTTAGCCCGGTCGGCGGCGGCGGCACCAAATCCTTCATTAGCACGTACTTCCTCAGAAGCCGACGCCGGGCCCGAACCGGGGACCCCATAAATTGCTAGGTATGCCACATGCCGTTTGGGAGGATGCGGAGTTCGAAATCCCCGACCGATGGGACGTATGGCTTCGTCAGCGTTCGGCACGATTCGGCTGGGGCGTCGACCCCCGCGTTGACCCCAGGGGACGCATTAACGAGGATCGGGCATCGGGATCTCGTCATCCCTGATGCTTGAGGTGTCGGTGGAGGTGGTCTACCGCTGTGGTCACCCTCCGGCCAGGCGATCAAGGTCCGAGCGCCTAATGCGTACTCGCCTGCCAACGTGGATGGCATGTCCGCGACCTCGGCAACGGCGAGGGACTCCTCGGGCATCGCGAGGTTAGGTAGCCGGTTTCACTGCGTCGGTCTTTCCCTGGCTCCCTGCCTGCTGCGCTTTGCCAACTCGGCGGCGCGGTGCCGGATCCGATCCTCGTCGGTGATGGCGTGCCAGCGGGTTGAACGGCGTTGGCCGGTGCGTCTGACTTGGCCCGCCGACCGCCAGGTGACGATCTACCCGAGCCCGGAGCGGGCCACGGCTGGAGCAGTCGCGTGGCCCCCAGATCTATGGGTTCCACAGGAACGCATGGTGACTGGCGTCGCCCGTCGTGTCGGCCGATCCTGTGATCTGCCCGCGCGCGTTGATCGCGGCCCCGCTGCTGCTCGTCCCGCCGAGCGTGCCCAGATCGATCATGCCGCTGTACGCGGGCCACAGGAACGCATGCGTGGCGCCGCTGGTCGTGTCGGCCGAGCCCGTGACCTGACCCCGCTCGTTGATCGCCGTCGCCGTGCTGTTCGTGCCGCCGAGCGTGCCCAGGTCCCGCATGCCTCGGTGTGCGGGCCACAGGAACGCGTGCGTGGCGCCGCTGGTCGTGTCGGCCGATCCCGTGATCTGACCCCGCTCGTTGATCGCGGTCGCCGTGCTGTTGGTCCCGCCGAGCGTGCCGAGATCCTGCATGCCACCGTGCGGTCTCCACAGAAACGCGTGCGTGGCGCCACTGGCCATATCGGAATACCCAATCACCTCACCGCGGGCGTTGATCGCCGTCGCCGTGCTGTTGGGCCCGCCGAGCGTGCCCAGGTCCCGCATGCCGCCGGACTTGGTCCACAGGAACGCGTGCACGTTGCACGTAAAGTGAACGCTCGCGGCGGGACACGAGAAGCCGGTGACCTCCCCGCGATCGTTGATCGCCACCCCGCGCGCGGTATCTCCGCCGAGCGTGCCGAGATCCTTGATGCCGGTCGACGCGGTCCACAGGAACGCGCGGGTCATGCGGCTGCCCGTGGGGAGTACGTAGCCCGTGATCTGGCCGCGCGCGTTGATCGCCAACGGCTGTTCTAGAAAGAAAGCCCCCAGCCGAGGGTCCGCCAGATTTTGCAGCCCTCCGGCCGGGGTCCACACGAATGCATCCGAGGCCTCCTCGATCTGGAAGAACCCAATCACCGTGCCGTGTCCGTTGATCCCGGTCGCGAAGCTCTCCCCGGTCGGGGCGTCGAAGCATCCGCCGACCACCTGCATCCCGCCGGAAGAGGTCCACCGGAAGCCCGAAGGGCAAATGCCACGCCCAGTCATGCCCGGCGTGTCGGCGGTGCCCGCGACCTGGCCCCACGCGTTGATCGCGACCCCACTGCTGTTCGTCCCGCCGAGCGTTCCCAGATCAATCATCGACCCCTTGTGATGCGCCGACGCAGGCGCCGCCGAGGCCCACACCATCCTGGTCGCTGCGATCAGCGCCGCCAGCACACCGACCAGCCACAGCCTGGCAGCCGAGGCACCCCACCGGCTCCGTCCACCCACCATCTCCGCCCCCACCAACGGCAGGAGCAACCGCCTCGCCGAAGAACCCTCGGTCCCGAACATCGCTCGCCCTCACAATCCGCTTCATCACAGCGGCGAGAATGACCCCCGGTCACCCAGGTCGCTCACAGCCTCATGCTGCGCACCCACCCGATCCGCCGAAAGCGATCCGGGCACACAGCGAACATAACCTCAATGGCGAAGCAAGCTATCCGTACTTGTCCACATCGTCGAAACCGGTGACGCACCCACTCGCCAGGACCAGACCCGCAACACCAGATCGGTGGGCGAATGGTTCGGTCATGCGGCGAGTGTGAGGACGGGCGCGGTCGACCACGCGGTTTCCTTGCTCGCGGCAGGGACCTTCGACGCCGACGCCGACGCCGCCGCCATCGCCCGCTCGATCCGCTCGGCCTCTTCTCCGTTTCTACTATTTATGTGACCGGCATGTCCTCGCGAGGGCGCGGAAGTTCGGCCTAGCGCGGTTCAGGTCTTCGACCGGCTCAGGGGAATGATTACGCGTGGGGGTTGAACGGGGCGAATGATTGCCCGACGCTCGTGGCCGTCGCGGACGTCGACAGCGATTTCGATGCGAGCCTCGTGACACCACATGAGGGCGTCATGCTCGGTCGAGAACGGCCCGAGCATCTTCACGCGCTCTCGACCGGTGTACACGTCGACTCTGAACGCCACGGCAGGCAGACCTATCGAGTGATCCGGGTCTGAGCTTGAGCGTCCCGGCAGCCGCATAGCCAAATGGGCGACAGTCCGGGCGGCTCGCCTGGTTCACGACCAGGCCGCGATTGCCCTCGATTCGTTCTTGCGCCGTCGGCGGGCGAGGCGCGTGTAGCCAGCCGCTCTGACAGCCCCGGACGGTGCGGGGTCGGAGTCAAGGAAGACGCCCGGTCGTCCGATACCAGCGGCGGCGGCATCGTCAACGCATAGGGTCCCATCCGGATCGCGGTGCCGCCAAATCACCTGACGCCATCCAATCGTCCCAAGCGCCGCCTAGCAGTCGCGAGCCGGAACCGGACTTGCTTCTTCTTCTAGATCTCCAGCAGCCCTGTGGTTTTGGTGCTCCGCGTTGGTGCTCTTGCTCATTCCCGGAACCCGCCGGAGCGCGCGGCAGAGCATTCGGAGGA
>CAVYQU010000022.1:0-160755 GCA_963770805.1 uncultured Solirubrobacterales bacterium
TATGGCTTGATGACGGCAAGCTCGGCGGGGTCGTGGAGTCTGTCGATCCGGACTCGATCGAGCTGTGTATCACCTCCGCCTCGGCGAAGGGATCCAAGCTGCGCGCGGGCAAGGGCATCAATCTGCCCGACGCCGTGCTCGACATCGACCTGCTCGGATCCCACAGCGAGGACGCCCTGCGGTTCGCCGCCGAGGCGGCCGACATCGTCGGGCTGTCGTTCGTCAGCCGCGCCCGCGACGTGGACCGAGTCAGCGAATACCTCGATCAGCACGCGCGACCAGAGGTCGGGATGATCCTGAAGATCGAGACCCGGCGCGCGTTTGAGCACCTGCCCGGGATGCTCCTGGCCGCGCTCGGTGGCGAGCGGCCCGCCGGCGTGATGATCGCCCGCGGCGATCTTGCCGTGGAGTGCGGCTACGAGCGCCTCGCAGAGGTCCAGGAGGAGATCCTGTGGCTCTGCCAAGCCGCACACCTGCCGGTGATCTGGGCCACCCAGGTGCTCGATCGACTGGCCAAGACCGGCCGTCCGTCACGGGCTGAGATCACCGATGCGGCGATGGGCGTGCAGGCTGAGTGCGTGATGCTGAATAAGGGCCCGCGCATTCTCGAGGCGATCTCCGTGCTCGACGACATCCTGCGACGGATGGAGCGACACCACCGCAAGCAACGACGGCTACTGCCACGGCTACGCGCAGCCGACTATGTCCACACCGAACGCTGAGCCGTCGAGCGGTGCGCCGCCCTCGTTGGGCGAGCGTTTCCTCGCCGCTGTCTCGCTGGCCGAGGAGGTTCACGGACACGAGCGCCGCACGGGCACCGAGATCCCGTATCTCGCGCACCTGCTGGTCGTCACCGGGCTGGTGATCGAAGACGGCGGCGACGAGGATCAGGCGATCGCGGCGATGCTGCACGACGCGGTCGAGGACGGCGGCGGCCGCGCGATGCTCGAACGGATCGCACGTCGCTTCGGTCCACGGGTCGCAGAGATCGTCGAGGGCTGCTCAGACTCGGTCGACATCGACCCCACAGAGGGCTGGATCGAGCGTAAACGACGCTATCTCGCGCACCTCCCCGGGGTGAGCGACGACGCGATCCTGCGCGTAGCGCTCGCCGACAAGGTTCACAACGCCCGCTCGATCGTCCGCGACTATCGCGAGGAAGGGCACGCGCTGTGGGAACGGTTCACGCAGAAGACCGCCCGCGATCAGCTCTGGTACTACGACGGCCTGCTCGCCTTTTTCGAGCGCCGCCGGCCAGGGCCGCTCACCCAGGACCTACGGCGCGCCGTCGGAGAGCTGGCCTGGCTCGTCGCACTCGATGACGCGCGGCGGGCAGAGGCGGTCCGGATCTGGCTCGATCCAGACCTCCACGGCGCCCAGGCGCCAGAAGGCTGGATCCAGGCGCGCACCGCTGATGAGGCCATCGAGCTGCTCGACACGTACGACGTGATCGCGCTCTCGATCGGCGGACAGTCCGACCCGCACACGATAAGCGACTGGCTGGTCGAGCAGGCCGAGACCGCGGGACGCGATCGATGGCCGCGCGAACGGATCTCGCTGCACGGCAACCCGAGTGACGCTGACGTCGAACAGCTCGATCGCGCGATCGCACACCACTCGCAGCTTCGGCGATCCGGACCGCATCAGTTGACATCCGGCATCACGGCCGTTGTGTGGAAGCAAGCGGATCGAGACGATCAGCCCGACCGCGCGGGAACAAGGTGATGCAAGAACGCTCACCGGCCGAACGGCTCGACCTGCCAGATCTGGGCGGGCTGGTCGACGGTGTCAGCGCCAACCAGTGAGGATGAGCTCTGACCGGCTCAAGGCAGTAAGCCCGAAGGCGACGAGATTTCATTCGGTCGCGCACGAGCTTGCCGGCCGAGAGGGCTGCCCCCACCACAACCACCGCGGAAGCAGCCTGTGAGCGCTCCGGCGGTCACCGGTCGCGCCGGCACCGCGCTCGCCGTTCTTGGCCATCAACTTCGGTCGTGCACAGTCATCGACCGACGACCTACGAGCGTTCGACGTCGGCAGGCGCGCCCACTGACGCCAACTGCTGGTTCTTGAAGCGAGCGTCGTCCGTCACCTCAGTCCCGAACCACGCCGGCGGCTCGAACGTGCCCGCAGCCTCCTCCGAGCCAAACTCGACCTCTGCGACCAACAACCCCGTCAGGGGGCCCGAGTAAACGTCCAGCTCGATGTTTAGGTCTGCTCCGGCGGGGATCAGATGGCGCGTCTTCTCGAGCCGCCGACCTTCGGTCAGCGGCCAAAGCCGGGCGAAACGCTCGGCATCGATCTCGATCTCCTCCTCCGTGCGGCTGAGGCCGCTGCTGCCCTTCACAGTCAGCACGCATCGCCCATCGCGCCGCCGGACACGAACCTCGGTGCCGTCGCTGGCGATCGCGATGTAGCCCTGTTCGATCCGCGTCGTGGGCGAGCGCTCGAGGCCCCGCGGCAGCTCCGGAACGAGAAACTTGCGCTCGATCTCCACGCCCGCATCGAAGCACAGAGCCGCAGAGCCCGCCATCGTGGCTGTGGTCCCCATACCAGCTCGCGTCTGCTTGTCGCTGGATGCTGAAGTGGCCCGTCCCTGCAAGGCCCCGAGACTGCCGGCCGGTGGGGAAGCGTCGAGGCTGTCAAAGCCGAGTACCGGGATCACGCCGAAGCAGGTCACCGGATCGAGACCCGAGCGACCTGCAATTCGCCCAATTGCGGGTCCGCTGAGCTCCTCAGCCGCGCACGCACCGACGCGATTGGGCACACATTGGCATACAACCTGCGGTCGGTCGAGCGCTGGCCACCAGGAACCTGCGGTGGAGCAGGGACTTCGCCTTGCCCGTGGCCCAGATCACGCGCTAAGGCGCACACCTCATCGGCCTCACCGCAGGGCGTGCGCGTTTACCAGGGCAGCGGGTGGCCGTCGCGGAAGAGCCCGCCGCCGGGTCCGTCGTCCGGGAGGGTGGCAGCCCAGACGATCGACGCGGCGCCCTCGGTGATGGGGCGGGCGCCCATCTGTTCAGCGCCGGGCCAGGTGGCGGTCAGGCCGGGGCAGGCGGCGTCGATCAGGATGGGCGTGTCGGCGAGCTCGGCGGCGAGCGTGCTGGTGAGTGCGTTTTGGGCGGCCTTGCTGATCCCGTAGCTGGCGGCGGCACCGCCGCGGCGGGTCAGCCCAAACTGCTGGTCCCCGTGGGAGCCGGCGCCGCTGGAGGCGTTGACGATCCGCGGGTGCGAGCTGTGCCGTAGGAGCGGGAGAAAGGCCTTGATCGTGCGCCAGGCCCCGAACAGGTTGGACTCCAGCACCGCCTCGGCCGCGGCGAGATCGGCGGCAGAGGCGAGCTCGGTCCAGTCGACGTAGGCGGCGGCGTTGTTGATGAGCACGTCCAGGCACCCCGACGCGCGGCGATTCTGGGACGACTTCCCGACGGGCAAGTACTTGTGGTGGTGCAATCTCCCGTGCGACCCGTACTCGATGACCCACATCGGATTCATGCGCGGATACGTGATCAACCAGCGAATCCCCGCCGGGAGCGCGAACGCGCCGAGCATCGAGCGCACCGCCCACCGCCCCAACCGTGCCGACCCGCCCTCCATCATCGCGGCGCCGGCACCGGCCGCCGATCCCGCAGCCCCCCACGAGGTCGGCGGCAGCCCGGCCGGCCGCGGGCACCCTCGCCGACGCGCTGTCGTCGGCGCCCGCGGCCGTCCGGCGGCGAATCTGATTGGCGCGGAGCAACATCAAACCTCCTTCGAGTGATCGGTCATCTCAGCGCCCGCCGGCTCTCAGCGGGCCGCACTCTCAGAGGTATTGGCTCGGGGTTTCCGAGTCCCGCTCGCGTCGCTATGCGCTCACTTCAAGTACCCGAAGCCGGCGAGTAGCGGGTTCAGCCCGAGATTTGCCAGAGACCTGCTTCTGGCACCAGGCGCGAGTATTGACCGCGAAGGCCGCGGCGGCGTCGAGCCACCTTAGGGGACGCCGCCGTACGCACCAGTACGTTCCACTCGGCGAGCGCTCGTGGGCCGGAGTGGGAGGATGACCGTGTCATGTTCGCCACGGGTCGCGACGAAGCTGTGCCCTTGCTGGGTCGCGACGAGGAGCAGAGCCTCCTCAGGTCATTGTTGGACGAGGTCGCGACACACGGCCAGGCGTTGGTGCTTCGCGGTGAGCCGGGTGTCGGCAAGTCTCGGCTTCTGTCCGGTGCTGCGCGGACTGCGCGGGAGCGGGGCATGTCGGTGCTCTCGACGACTGGCGTGCAGTCCGAAGCGGATCTCCCGTTTGCCGGGTTGCATCAGCTCCTCCGTCCGGTGCGTGGGCGCGCGGCGGAGCTCCCCGCGGTTCAGCGTGCCGCGCTCGATGCCGCTTTCGGCCTGACGCATGGAGTCGTCCCGGAGCACTATCGAATTGCGATGGCAGCTCTTGACCTGGTCTCGGAGGTCGCGAGCGATGCCCCTTTGCTGCTTCTCGCCGAGGACGCGCAATGGCTCGATCGTCCGACGTCCGAGGCCCTCGCTTTCGTTGCTCGGCGAATTGAGTCTGACCCGATCATCCTGCTGGCTGCCACTCGTGAGGGCTACCCCTCGGTGCTCGGCGATGCCAGGCTGCCGGAGTACAGGGTCTCGGGTCTCGACGACCCGACAGCCGGAGCGTTGCTCGACGCAGTGGCCCCCCAGCTTTCGCTCGCCGCGCGCGGCCGGGTCCTGCGCGAAGCGGCCGGAAACCCGCTCGCACTGATCGAGCTGCCAGACGTGGTTCGCCGGTACGAGGACGAGAGCTGGACGTCAGGTCCATTGCCGTTGACCGAGCGTCTCGAGGGTGCATTCGCCGCCCGTGTCTCCGAGCTGCCCGACGGGACTCGGCTTGTCCTGCTGGTTGCCGCACTCGACGACGGCGATGCAATCAGCGAGATCCTCCAGGCAGCCAGCATCATTGCCGGAACAACCCTGGATGTCGAGGTCGCTGCGCCTGCCGCCGAGGCACGCATCATCGACGTCGATCTGCAGACCCTCCGCTTCCGCCATCCGCTCATTCGCTCCGCAGTCGCGCAAAGCGCGGCCCTAGGCGACCGTCGACGTGCTCACGAGGCATTGGCGAATGTGCTGGCGGCTCATCCCGACCGACGGGCGTGGCACCGAGCGGCTTTGCTCTCCGGGGAGCATGAGGAGGTTGCGCTCGAGCTCGAAGAGGCAGGACTGCGGGCCCGGCGACGGGGTGCGGTCGCGGTGGCGGTATCGGCGATGAGACGCGCGGCGGAGCTCAGCGAGCCGGCTAGCCGCAGCCGACGCCTGCTCGCCGCTGCCGGGCTCGCCGTCGAGCTGGGGCAGCGCGATGTTGTTGTGCCGGTGCTCCGCGAGGTCCATCATCTGGAGCTTGGAGAGTTGGATCGGGCACGGGTCACGTGGGTGGAGGAGACGGCCGTGACGCGCCCGCTGGGTGACGTTGGGCGGTTCACGTCTCTGATCGCCGCAGCGGAGCGAGCCGGAGCAGCGGGAGATCACGACCTGCACGTGGATCTCTTGTGGCTGGTCGCCTCACGGGCTTGGTGGGTCGATCCGGGCCCCGAAGCGAGACAGATCCTCATCAATGCCTCAGGTCAGCTGGGAGACGCCAATGCCGAAGACCCGCGCGTGTTCGCAATCCACGCATATGCAGATCCGGTGGGTCACGCGGCTGGCGTTCTGGCACGCTTGAGCAGGGAGGCAGCGGAGGGGCGCCTCGACACCGACGCTGCGCGGTTTTTCGGCCCCGCCGCGCTCGTCGTCGGCGCTTTCGACTTGGGCAACGACTTCCTTGGGGCGGCGGTCGATGGGCTGCGCACGGAGGGGCGGCTCGGGCATCTGCCGCGGCTGCTCACTCTGTACTCGAGCATGGCGGCCCGCCTCGGCGATTGGGACGTTGCGATTACCGCAGCCGAAGAAGCGACACGTCTCGCTGAGGAGTTGGCGGAACCGCAGTGGGAAGCCGCCGCTGACACCGTCATCTCGCTCGTCGCCGCGATGCGCGGCGACGAGCAGAAGGCCGAGCGAATGGCCGCACGGGCTGAGGCGGTCGCCGAGCCCGCTGGCGCAAACATCACTGTCGCGTTCGCACAGTTCGGCAAGGTGTTAGCCGCGCTCGGCAGCGGCCGCCATAGCGACGCGTATGCGTATGCTGAGCGACTGTTCGATCCCGCCGACTCGGCATATCACCCCGTAATCTCATCCTGGCTGATTGCAGACCTCGTCGAGGCTGCACTGCACATCGACCGGCTCGATGCCGCGCGGACACGAGTCGCGCAGGTCGAGGCGATCGCTGGTACGCAGCCTGGCGCCTGGATCGCGCTAGCGCTCCGATATGCCCGCGCGCTGGTCGCCGAGCCAGCAGAGGTGGGCGAGCGCTTCGAGGAGGCACTGGCGAGCGATTTGACACGGTGGCCGTTTCAGCGCGCGAGGATCCAGCTCGCATACGGGCAGTGGCTGAGACGTCAACGGCGGGTCGCCGAGTCGCGGGGTGTCCTGCGTGCTGCCCGCGACACCTTCGACGCGCTTGGATGCGAACCGTGGAGCGAGCACTCGCGGCGCGAGTTGCGCGCGTCGGGAGAGCGGAGCCGGCGTCGCGTCCCGGAGGCGCGCGATCAGCTAACCGCGCAAGAACTGCAGATCGCCCAGCTCGCGGCAGAGGGCCTGTCGAACCGCGAGATCGGGCAGCGACTGTACCTCTCGCATCGCACGATCAGCACGCACTTGTACAGGGTGTTCCCGAAGCTCGGGATTACCTCCCGTGGTGAGCTCAGCGCTGCGCTCGCGCCTCGTTCCGTTGTCGGAGCCCCGGTTGGTGACGCCGATTAGCAGTCTCAGGAGCGGCTACTCAATGCCGGGATGGACGTGCGACACGCCGCGCTAAGTACGTAGGGCCGTAAGAAAAGTGTCGTCGTTTGACGGATGCGCGGGTACCCGGCATAGACCTACCGTCGCGGATGACCAGTTGGCCTCATCCGAGGTCGACTAACGAAAAGGAGGTCATCCATGACTGATGTGCGTAACGTCGTCCTTGTCCACGGCGGTTTCGTTGACGGGTCCGGCTGGCAGGGCGTATACGACCTGCTGACAGACGACGGCTTCAACGTGAGCGTCGTGCAGAACCAGACGCTGTCGCTCGAGAGCGATGTCGAAACCACCCACAACGTGCTCGACCTTCAGGACGGTCCAGCGATCCTCGTCGGCCATTCCTACGGCGGAGCGGTGATCACGGAAGCCGGCCGCCACGAGCGCGTCGCCGGCCTCGTCTACATCACCGCGTTTGCGCCAGACGCGGGTGAGTCCGTCAGCACGCTGATTGCCGACCCGCCCCCGGGTGCGCCGGTGCCGCCGATCCTGCCGCCGCAGGACGGGTTCCTGTTCCTCGACCGCGAGAAGTTCGCGGCCTCGTTCGCCGCGGACGTCCCGGCGCGTGAGGCGGCATTCATGGCCGACTCGCAGGTCCCGTGGGGCGTCGAGGCGCTCAACGGCAAGGTCAGCGAGCCTGCCTGGCGCAGCAAGCCGAGCTGGTACTTGGTCGCGACCGACGACGGGATGATCCCTCCGCCGGCGCAGCGGGCGATGGCAGTGCGAGCCGGGTCGTCCGTCGTCGAAGAGGCGGGCAGCCACTCGATCTACATCTCGCAGCCGCACGCCGTCGCCGTGCTGATCGCCCAGGCCACCCGACTGGCCCGTCCGGCCGCCGCGACGCTCTAGGTGACCCTCGCGGCTGCGACCGCCGCCGCCTGATCTCACCCCGTTGGCCGGCAGGACGTCGAGCGTCCTGCCGGCCATCGGGCGTACCCGGCAACCCTGGCCCTACTCGGTATCGGCGGCGTGACGAGCGTCCGGTGCGCGTCACGCTCCTGCTTCGCTGTTGACACCCAGATCTGACGGATCCTGATCGGCGCCGGTGTTCGGCGCGAAGCGAGAGGTAGGTTAGGCTGCGAGCTCGTACGCTCGGCGCCAACGCCCAGACCAACGGAGGCAGCCATGAGCACGATCTCCACGACCGACGGCACGGAGATCTTCTACAAGGATTGGGGCTCGGGCCAACCAATCGTCTTCAGCCATGGCTGGCCGCTTTCGGCCGACGATTGGGACACCCAGATGCTGTTCTTCTTGGAGCACGGCTACCGGGTGATCGCCCATGACCGGCGCGGGCACGGACGCTCCACGCAGGCCAGCGACGGTCACGACATGGACCATTACGCCGACGACCTGGCTGCGCTGACTGCCCATCTCGATCTCCAGGGCGCCATCCATGTTGGGCACTTCACCGGGGGCGGCGAAGTCGTGCGCTACATCGCCCGACACGGTGAGAGCCGCGTCGCGAAAGCGGTGCTGATCAGTTCGGTGCCGCCGCTCATGCGTCCGGCGAGATGTACTGCGGCCAGTTGCCGGGGCCGACGATCTTCCCTTGGTGGACGAGTAGCCCGGCGTACGCGGGGTTGTTGAGCGTGTGCAGGATCCGGTTGAGGTCGAACCGGCGGGGCCGGTGGTCCCTCCGGGCCGGTCGGGTCCTCGCTCCGCGAGAGGACAACTCCAACTCGATCGCCTGAGCGGAACGGCCCGCCTTCGCCATCTCGAACATCAACTCAACAATCCAGCTGTCCTCGGGATGCTTGATCGCCGTGATTACGACCTACCCGCGCTCGTCGAACGAGCGGATGGCCTCATAGCCGCCGACCTTGATCCCGCGAAACAGCAAACTCCCGCTGCCGCGCGGGGCGGTCGCCTCGTATCCGCGCCGGACGTGGGCCGAGAGGTCCTCCGAGTACTTCGACGCCCGGCGGGACGCGAAGCCCCACAGCATCTCGTTCGTGCAGAATTCGTCGTCGGTCACCGAGCGGACGGTGACCCCGAGGGCCTGAAGCGCGCAGTCGGTCCCCCGGGATGTGGGGTGCCCGGGCGACGGGCCTTCCTATGCTGGCGTCGTCGATCGGAGCGCCTTTCTTTTGATCGCGTCGAACTCGGCCTGGGTGATAGCGCCGCCGTCGAGCAGCTGCTTCGCCTTCTCGATCTCGCTGGCCGGACCGCCGCTGCCGGCTGTCTTGCGCACGTAGTCGTCGAACTGCGCCTGCGAAGCCGCGGCTTGTTTGCCGCTGCGCTCGGCCATACCGGCGTGGTTGACGATCAGATAGATCAGCACGCCGAGGAACGGCGCGATGATCACGAGTATCACCCAGGCGGCCTTCGCCCAGCCCGAGACGTCGTGGCGGCGGAACAGGTCGATCAGCACGGTGATGGCGATCCAGATGAAGATGACCCAAGCGAAGAAGATCAGGATCGTCCAGAAGATGTTGAGGAATGGGTAGTTGGACGTAGCGAGAATTGTCATGTGCGTCTCCTGGGGCCATGCGCCGTGGTTGGGGGGGATTGGGTTGCAGCTCGCAGCGCCACCGATCGGCGGTCATTGGACGCACGGAGTCTTCGCCTATCGCGCCGCGCGAGCATCATCCGGATCGGATGATCCGCCGTCGCGATGCCGCCGTCCCCCAATCGCTTTCTCGGTGACTGAGCCCTCGGGACCGGATGCGCTTCCGCGCGGAGCTCGATGCATCACTCTCCAGCCATCGGCGGGGTCGGCCATACCGCGGGCACCGGGCGATCAGAACCTTGAGGGCGACGAGCCCGAGCCGATGGCAAGGTTGACGCTGACTGTTATCGGCGTCGCGGTCCCACTCACGCGCTCTAGGTGCGCGTACCGGATGCCCTGAGCCGTGAGCGCAACCACTCCGAGCCAGAGCGCGAGCTGAACTGCCATCCGTTGGTCGCATGCGCTCAGACCGTCGCGGGGGCGGCCTTTGTCGGGGGTTTCACCTTGAAGGGCCGGAGTTGGTCGTCTCCGTGGCCGGCCACGCCGTAGCTTCCCTCGGGCACCTCGTTCCAGGCGCCAGGAAGGTCACCGATCGGCTCTGAGACGATGATTCGCGCGTCGTCTGAGAGCTGTTGCAGGATCGCTCGTTCGGGATACAGCTCTTTCAGCGTGCGGACGTCGCGGGAGAAGAACAGCGAGCGGGACTTGCCTTCGCTGGAGTACCGAAACGCCCACAGGCGCTCGCCGTCGCTGGTCGCGATCGTGCCCTGGAACGGGTACTTGACGCCTCGCTGGTGCCCTGTGGCCTCAACGAGGCCGATCGCCCGCGCGATCGCTTCTGGCGGATCCTCCTCGAGCCCGAACGTCAGCGCAAGGTTGAACAGGACTTCGGTGTCCGTTTGGCCCTTGATCTCCGGATACAGTGATTCGTCGACCGCGAGCACGAGATCGCGTTTGATCGTCGCGAACCCATCGATGAAGCCGTTGTGCATGAACAGCCAGCGGCCGTGGCGAAACGGGTGGCAGTTGGTTTGCTGAACGGCGGACCCGATCGCGGCGCGAATGTGCGAGAAGAACAGGTGAGAGCGCACATGGCCGGCAAGCTCGCGGAGATTCGCGTCATTCCACGCCGGCTCGATACTGCGAAACACACCGGGGTTCGGCTCGGCGTCATACCAGCCGATGCCGAAACCATCGCCGTTCGTGGTCTCCGCCCCGAGGCGCGAGTGCAAGCTCTGATCGATCAGCGAATGCGCCGGCGTGTAGAGCGCATCCTGGATCAAGACGGGCGAGCCGGTGTACGCAAGCCAGCGACACATCAGTCGGTCCTTTCGGTCACGGGTTGATTTGGCCCTTCAAGACAGACGGTTCACTCGGTGCGGCAAAGTGCTCGGAGAGCGTCGACACCAGCTCGACCAGGCCAGCCCCGGCAGCCTGGGCGCGTTGTCGGTCCGCTCCGTTGGCTGCGGCAAGCGCCGCGATCCGCTCGAGCTCGACGGAACATCCCAGCGCGGCCGCGTGCGGGCGGCATCTCTTCATCGTGTCCGACACGAGCTCGCGCACCGGCACGAGCCGTCGCTTCACCGGGTCGATCAGCCGCGCGTCCAACCCGTCCCGTGCAGCAAGAAACCGGTTCTCCGCCAGGATCTCCGGCCCGACCGGATCGTCGCTCGGCTCCCCCTGCAGCTCGAGGCGCGCCAGCGACTGAACCAGCGCGATCAGAGCCGCGCTGTCCGCGACTGTCGTTTGCGCGTCCATCACCCGAACCTCGACCGTCCCCAACACCGGCTGCAAGCGCACGTCCCACCACAAAAAGCTCGGATCCGGCAGCGCCCCCGACGCAATCAACCCATCCACCGCTTCGACGTAGTCTGCATAACCGGCGAACAGTCGCGCCGTGCCCGTGCGCGGGAATCCCTGGAAGATCACCGTCCGCGCCGAGGCGAAACCGGTGTCGCGTCCCTGCGAGAACGGCGAGTTCGCCGACAACGCCAGCAGTATCGGCACGGCACCCCGGAGTCCATTGAGCACCCGGATCGCGTCCTCGGGATCCGGAATCCCCACGTGCACGTGCAGCGCCAGCGTCGGCTCGCGGCGCGCGAGCGCACGCATCGAATCAGCAACCACCCGATAGCGCTCCGAGCCCGAGACCCGAGACTCGCCCGGGGACGGCAGCGGATACGTGCCCGCCGACGCCGCGCACAGGCGCATCCCGCGCAGCGCGCCCGCCAGGTGCGAGCGGAGTGCCGCGAGCTCAGCGACAGCGCCCGCGGTCTGCGTGTGAATGCCCGTAGCCAGCTCGACGACCGCGGCATGCGTCTCCGGGGCAGCCTGATCGGCGAGTGGCCCGGACAGGCGCGCGAGCACCACGTCGCTGGACGGGGCGAGCGAACAGTCGGAGGGATCGAGAAGCATCACCTCCTCCTCCGCGCCCACGGTGTAGCGCTCGGAAAGGCCGCCATTCCAGCTCGCCCACGGGGGGCAGGCATCAACGATCCGATCGCCACGCCAGTTGGCCGGCCGCGTGACGATGGGCTCGCCACCCCCCGCCGCGGACGACGCCGGCATCACGAGCCGAGAAGTCGGACTGAACACACCGGCGGATCGTCGCTGACGACGGCACCTCACACCGGCAATACACCGCGCGAGGACAGGGAAGTCACCACATCGCCACCGGGGAGTCACAAGATCGCAACAACTGCCACCGCGGGCGCGCGGGCGCGGACGTGATCGCCGTTAGAGCCAGGCGCGTCGGGTGCGCGAGGACTCGCGTCAGAGAACCCGCGCACAAGCGTCACCCACAAGCCCCTTCTGGCAGTTCGCGGAGTTGCCTAGACTGGGCCCGCGGCCGGTCAGAGCCGCACGCTAATGACCTGCGCGGGTACGACGTTCTGGCCGGCTGTGCGAGATGCAGGAAACGCGCCACCAATTCCACGAATCACTCAAGGAGCTCGAGCAGCAGATGCTCGGCGGCCTGGACATGGTCGTTGAGCAGTTGGACCGGGCGCTTGAGTCGGTCAGTGACCAGAACATCGAGCTGGCCGAGATGGTCATCGCCGACGATGACCGGATCGACGGGCGCTACTTGGAGGTCCATGAGGGTGTCCTGTCGCTGCTCGCCCGTCAGACGCCGGTCGCAGGTGACTTGCGGATCGTCGCCGCGCTGCTGCACATCATGCGCTGCGTCGAGCGGATGGGCGATCAGTGCGTGAACATCGCCAAGCTCGTGCAGCTGTCGGGCCAGGACGCGCCGAAGGACCGGGAGATCCTTGACACGATCGAGCGCATGGGTCAGCTCGCGCGCTCAGAGGTGGTCCAGGCCAAAGCGGCGTTCGCCACCCGCGATGTCGCCCTCGCTCAGGATCTCGTCCGCCTGGACGGGGAGATCAACCAGATGAACTGGGCGATCATCAACCGCGCGGTCGACGTCGGCGACGACCTCGAGCTCCGCGAGTGGGCGATGTTCATGATCCTCGTCGCGCGTTGCCTCGAGCGGATTGCGGGGAACACCGTCGACATCGCCGAACAGACGGTGTTCGTCGTGACCGGGCTCTTCCGAGAGTTCACCGCCGACCCGCAACCCGCATAGAAGCAGGACCGACTGAGGTCAGTTCGTTCCTGCCGCGAGGCTGTACCAGTCCGGACCGGCGGCGGTTGCCAACCGTCGAAACTCATGCAACCAGGAGGTCCCAGGTCCAGTCGATGTGGAGGTGCGGCCGTGCTTTCGTATTTATCCCGAGTCCTGGGCCGTTTGAACTGCCTGGAGCGACCTTCGGCCGCGAGCAGAGTCGCCGCTCAAACGGGCGCCGGAGCGGTCGGAGCATGCTGCGGCTGTAGCTAACGATCCGCGACGGGGATCGAGAATCGAAGGCGCCCCGGACGTGCTCATGTCCGAGGCGCTGCCGAGGAGGAGAGGCGGGCCGAGCTCTCGTTGCCGGGATCCGGCCCGACCCACGCCCTCGGTCAGGAGCTCGGCGCGCCTAGCCTCGCCAGCGCACGAGCGCCAGCGAGCTCATCGCGGCCGCCCCAACGGCGCCGCTCTCCAGGCCCGAAGGCGTGCCCCAACAGGGTAGCCGTGAGCGTCGGCGCCCCTGAGGCCAGTTCGTTACGAGCTTGTGAACGTTTGTGAGACTTGTGACACCGCTCTGGGCTACGGGTTGATGCGTGGGTACTAGTTGGGGTGAAACCGGCGCTGCCGTAACGGCACGTTTGTGCCGGGAAACCGAGTCACGTGGATCCGGGCTGCCGATCACCCTCGGCGGTCGAGCTTGGCGCACGCGGCCGGGCCTCAGGACTTGTCGATAACGTGTTGGCGGAACTCCCCACCCATCGCGAACCAACGATCGAGGTTCGCGATGCGTCGACGTGAGCATCCGGTCACTCGCCCTGCGGATAATCCTCCGTGGTGAGGAGATGCACTTTGTAGGCCTTCTTACCGCAGGTATCACCGGGATTGCGGCGTTCGTGGCAGCGCAGTTCGAGCAAGTCATCAAAGGGTGACCAACCCGCCGCGGAGGTGCAGAGTGCGCCGCCCCTGAGTGCGGCGGCGCCGTCGCCGTTCACGCCGATCGCGAACTACGCTTTCCTGTCCGACTGTCACACGGGCGCGCTCGTTGCGCCAGACGGTACGGTCGACTGGTTGTGCGTTCCGCGTTTTGACTCGCCGAGCGTGTTCGGAACGCTGCTCGATCGTGGTGCCGGCAGCTTCCGGCTCGGGCCGTTCGGGGTCAACGTGCCGAGCAACCGGATCTACGAGCCGGGAACGAACACGCTCGTCACGTCCTGGAAGGCGACGACTGGTTGGGTGAACGTGCGCGAGGCGCTTACGATCGGCCCGCGCCGCGGCGAGGACACGATCACGCCGCACACCCGGCCACCGGCTGACAACGATGCTGAGCACGTGCTCGTGCGGACCGTCTGGTGCGTCGAGGGGAAGGTCGAGATCGAGCTCGTGTGCGAGCCGGCGTTCGATTACGGGCGCGTACCGGGCGAATGGTCGCTCACCGACGATCGTCACCGTGCCGAGGCGACCGGCACCGGTCAGACGATCAGGCTGCAGAGCGACATGCTGATCGGGATTGAAGCGGGTCGCGCACGGGCCCGGCATGTGCTGCACGCCGGGGAGTCGCTCTACTGCGGGCTCTCATGGGGCGAGGAGGATCGGGTGCCGAGCAATGTCGAGCAAGCCAACGCGCAGCTGGCTGCCACGACGCAGTTCTGGCGGGACTGGATCGCGCGGGCGCAGATCCCAGATCACGACCTGGGGCCGCTGATCCAGCGCTCGGCGCTCACGATCAAGGGCCTCACGTACATGCCGACCGGAGCGACCGTGGCCGCGCTGACGACATCATTGCCCGAGACGCCAGGCGGCGAGCGCAACTGGGACTACCGGTACACGTGGCTCCGCGACTCCACGTTCACCCTTCAGGCGCTGCACTACCTCAATCTCGACTGGGAGGCCGACGAGTTTATGCAGTTCGTCGCCGACCTCGAGCGCAACAAAGACGGCGCCCTGCAGATCATGTACGGAATCGACGGCCGCCGCGATCTGACCGAAACGCTGCGCGAGGACCTGTCCGGCTACGCCGGCGCACATCCGGTCCGGATCGGTAACGGCGCCTTCGACCAGCGCCAGAACGACGTGTTCGGCGCCGCGCTTGACTCGGTGCTGCTGCACTCGCGCCGCAGCAAGCGTCTACCGCGGCGACTCTGGCCGCTCGTCCAATCGCAGGCCGAGTGCGCGAAAGCGGTGTGGCGCAAACCCGACCAGGGCATCTGGGAGGCACGCGGCAAGCCGCAGCACTACGTCTCCTCGAAGCTGATGTGCTGGGTCGCACTCGACCGCGCGGCGAAGCTCGCGGACATCCGCGGCGAGGACGACCTTGCCACTAGCTGGGCAGCAACCGCCGAGGAGATCAAGTCCGACATCCTCGAGCACGGCGTCGACAAGCGCGGGGTCTTGCGCCAGCACTACGCCACCGACGCGCTCGATGCCTCGACGCTGCTGGCGGCGATCTTCGGGTTCCTGCCCGGCGACGACGAGCGCCTGCGCACCACCGTGCTCGCGATCGCCGACGAGCTGACCGACAGCGGGTTCGTGCTGCGCTACCGAACCGACGAGACAGACGACGGGATGTCCGGCAAGGAGGGGACCTTCGTGATCTGCTCGTTCTGGCTGGTCTCGGCGCTGGCGATCATCGGCGAAATGCAGCGCGCGCGAGACTTGATGGAGCGCCTCGTGAGGGTCGCCTCGCCCCTTGGGCTATATGCCGAGGAGTTCGACGCCGACACCGGCCGGCACCTCGGCAACTTCCCGCAAGCGTTCTCCCACCTCGCGCTCGTCGAGGCCGCCGCGCGGATCATCCTCGCCGAGCGAATGGCCGAGATCACCGGCTGAGCCGGCGCTCTCGGCCGGAGCCCGCGCATGTTGCGCGGGGGCTCGCTGCTGGAGCTCCGGCCGCACCTCTTGCGCCAGCAATGCGGGTCTGAGTAGTGCTTCCGGCGCAGTCGTGGATCTCGCCCAATAGCGAGACTTCCGCGTTGGGCCAGAAGGTGCTGCTTTCGCGCCTAAAGCAGCGGCGAGAGATGTCGGTTCGGGCGTTGGCTCGGAGCCGGTGGGGCTTCGATTAGGGGGGTAACGATCGGCCTGTCCGACAGCTACTCCAGCAGGCGTCCAATAAGGTCGAGGTACTGCATGAGGCTTCGCACGGCGAGGTACTCATCGCGTACCCGTTCCCGCGCCTCTCGCCCGATCGACCGGGCGCGGTCGGGGTCCTGGAGCAACGCGACTACGGCGTCGCCGTACGGATCAAGCTCGGTCGGGTTGTCGAGCAGGATGCCGCTGATTCCATCGACGATCTGGTCCTGGATGCCGCCGATCCGCGAAGCCACGACCGGGCGCGCCTTCCACATCGATTCGGCGACCGTGAGTCCGAATCCCTCCGCGATGCTCTTCTGCACGACGACATCAGCCCGCCGCTGAAGCGCGTTCACGATCGCCGCGTTCTCCTCGAGGTCGTCCATCGGCACGCACGCCAGGTGCACACGCTCCCGTGCAGCGCCATCGATGCTCTGGACGTAGTCTCGGGCCTCGTCAAGAACCTCCGCTCCTTCCGGATCGTCGGTCACGGCGCTAACCGCCGGCCCCGCGTACACGAGGTGGGCGTCAGTGCGGGGCGCGATGTACTCGACGAAGCCCCGGATCACGCCGAGCGGATCCTTCAGCCGGTCCCAGCGCGAGACCTGCAGCACGGTCGGATCCTGGGCCTGCAGTGGTCGTGCTTCCAGCAGCTTCACATGTCGCCGCACGGCAGATGGCGTGCCGTCCTCGCGGGTGAACGTGGCGTCTGCGGCGACACCGGCGCCTTCGTTTAACCCGGTCACGCGCAGGATCGCGCCGACAGCACGGCCGTCGAGATCCTGATTCTTTGCGGAGAACGCGTCGATCACGGGAGCGATCAGCTCGATCCTCGCGCGGTCGAGCCCCTCCCGGACGAAAGCCTCACGAGAGAATACGTACGCGTCGGCTGGCTCGACATAGGGCCGAAGGAAGGACCAGGCACGACGTGCCAGCGCACCCGGGGTATCGATCCCGACGTGACAACGCCAGATCACGGGCACGCCGATCTGCTTGAGCCGAGGTATCAGAGCGGCCGGCTGGGGGTCGTGAACGATCACCACGTCGCTACGATCCACCAGCTCCGAAAGTTCCGCAGCGCTCGGCGCAAGTGCGTTCTCGTACTGCTCGCGCTCCGCCTCGCCCAGATCGCCACCATCGCCGGGCACCGAGTGCAGGTTGTTGTGAACTCGCTTGGTCACGGCGAAGAACGGGTCGCTGCCGGGGGTCACCAACCAACGCGCATCAACACCGGCCCCGTGGGCATAGGCCAGGAGCGAGATCAGCATCTCAGCCACGCCCCCGCCCCGAGCAGTCGAGTTCACATTCCACACCACGCGACCATCGAGTAACCGACGGGCGCGCTCCGCCGCCACGCGCACCGCCGCGTAGCGGTCAGCGGGAAGCACCGATTCGAAGCGCTCAAGACGGAGGCTGCCGATCGTGACGGTCTCGAGCACGCCCACGCGCCGATTATCGCCCAACAACTAGGAGGTACGCAACCGCTGGCTCCGCGGCAACAACCGTCCAATCCCGACCGACTCAATCGCCGCTCTAACGCGCGAACAGGGGGCAGTCTCCCGCGGATCGATCAGACGGCTTCATCGGGCTGATTTGCACCAGTCTCGATCGAACCACCCGACGCACTCCGGACGCCGCCTGGCATGAGTGAAGGTGTTGGGCTGCGTTCAGGGGGGTGTTCGGTCTTCCCGCCCCCTATCGCCTATCCCACTGGCCGGTTGACCCGGGCGCTAGCGCTGAGGTGAGCCGGCCGAGCTGCTGCTCGGCCCGGACTGGAACCACGCGAAGGCGAAACAGGCCAGCCCGAGCAGGAAGGCGGCGATCCCGTGCTTGACGTGGTGCGTGCTCGAGCCCGCCTGATGGCCGGGGAAGAAGCTGGGCAGTGAGCTGGCGGTCGAGACCCAATCGTCGCCGCGCTGCTGCACATCCCCCCGAGAATGTCTGCTCCCAGCGACCTAGAACTCGCCAAGGAGGGAGAGAGCCGTGTCAGCAACCGTGGGGTTTCGGACCGGGCAGCCCGTCTGGGTCATCAGCCGGGACGGATCGCTCCGCCCGGGCGAGTACGTCAGCCAGGGGCGGACACGCACATGGTCGGACGCCCGACCGACGGCCTTCGTCATCTATCTCGACGGGCGGGGCGGTGACGCGGTCGAGCTTGCGCAGGTGATCCCCCGAGGCGAAACGCGATCCGTCGGTGACTGACACACCGGGACCACCGGGACGGGGAAAAAAGCTGTTCCTCCCCGCCGCGGACGGGCGCAGCGGAACCGGCCCGGCCAACGGGTCGAGTTGCATCCAGCCGCATGAGAGGGAATGCGACCACTTCGCCCACGAGCCTAGGGAGCGGCGTGAGACTTTTTATCGGGTGCTTACCGCTCGTACCCGAATGGTAGTAGGTCGATTCCAACCGGACCCCCCGGTGCCCGCTGCCGGTTGTGCCCCACGCTGCTGATGCCATCCCGGCCAGGGGGTGCCGATCGGCGCACTCATCGTCGCTCAGGCACTCGCGCTACGTGCTCCTGAGCGTTGCGCGGGCGGGGTCAGGTGGCTAAAGGAGTGAGAGGTCGATTGTTGCTTTCCAGATGTTGGTGGGGCCGGCGAAGCCTGTTAGCCAGCTCGGGTCGCCTGTAAGCGGGCTCGAGTACCAGGTCACCAAGAAGCGCGAGCTGCTGAGGCAAGCGACTCCTGCATATGAGGTATCGCCGGCGCTGGGGAACTCGCCCCACTCATGAATGCCGATCGGTCCGCCTTCGACGTTGCCGGTGATCTCGTAGAGCGCTGTGCGCTTGCGGATAGCGGGTCCGCGCAGATGCTTACGCGCGATCACGAACAGACGCCGCCCCCAGTAGAACGCCACCGCCCCGTCGAGCCGAACGCCATGGAGTGTCTCAGGGCACGTGAACTTTCTAAACGGCGCGCGCGCCCAGCACACCTTCGTTCGCAATCGGCCGCGATTCCCGAACAGCTCGAAGTTGTTGCCGTCCAAGCGCACCAATGCGAGCAGGTGCTTGCCGGAGAGGGAGAACGCGAGCGTTGCTTCCAAGGGCGTGTCCGCAGAGACGCCATAGATCTCGGGGCCGGCCATCCACCGCCTTCCGTCGATCGAGCGGTACAGGACCACTCGGAGGTCACCGTCTTCATATGCCGTCGAGTAGTACACCCTGCCGTGCTTCACCACCCGCCAGAAGCCCCAGCCCAGCGGTCCGATCGCGCGTGTCGTCGACCACCGACGGCCATCGCGCGAGTCCGTCTCGACCGTGATCGACCCGGCGTTCTGATCCCGCAGCGCGAATCCCGGCAACCGCGTGATCGCCTTAATGAACAGCCGCTGGCCGACGATGAAGAAGCACGGATCGCGGATGTCGCGGCCCGCAGGCGCGGGGATGATCGCACGCAGCCGAAACGTCCTGCCATGGTCCACGGAGCGATACACCCGTAGCGAGCTGTTCGGTCCCAGGATCTGCGCGTTGGCGGTCCGGTGCACGAAATAGATCGCCCCATGCCACCACGTGAGGTCCGTGTTCTCGTTGTGCTTGCAAACGCCGGTACGACAATCCCGGTTCTCCAGGTTGGCCGGGACGACGATCCTCGCCCCCACCAGCCACCTCGGGCGGGCACCCGCCGGCGCAGGCCCCATAACAAGCACACACACGACCGCCAACGCAAGCGCTCCACCAAGCGAGGCTCGATGACCGCGCCTCGCGAGCCCCTCAGTCACCGCGCCGACGAATCTCAGCCCGCGGTCCACGGGTGCAGATCGCTTCATACGGGTCTCCTTGGATGGCAGTGCGCGAACACTCGACGGCAAACACAGCGCACCGGTCGAGAGTTGCGAAGCCTAATCCAACCGCGATGCAAATCCCGCAACTGCAGTGACGACAGAGCCAGGCGGGCTCGTGTGGCGGCGATTACGGCTGCCGCAGCCTACCGGCGGTCATCTACAGTCCATCGCCCACCCCGGGCGCACCTCGCTTCCACGTTGGGCTATTAGCGGTGGCGAGCCGAACGCGTCGAGTCGATGCCCCGAGCGGCCCAGCTCGCGCTGCTGTCGTGTGCGGTCAGCCTCCGGTGGCGTAGCCCTTCAGGCCACCGAAGTCGAGGAGCACGCATTTTTCGTCGCCGACGATCCACGCGTCGTGCCCGGGTGGCATGTGGAAGGTATCGCCGGGACCAAACTCGCGTTCCGTTCCGTCATCCATTTTCAGCGCCATGCGGCCTTGCAGGACGTAGCCGATGTGATCGACCTGGCACGAGTCGGTTCCCGCGAGCGGCTTCACGTTCTCTGACCAGCGCCAACCAGCTTCGAACGTGCCCAGGCCGACCGCGTGCCCGTTCAGGTCCACGAGCTCTACGCGACCCTTCCCATCGGTGAACTCCCGAACCTCATCCGGGCTTTCGAAACGCTTCCCGACAAGCTCTGCCATGGGGGCGTTTTCTCCAGTCGGCTGGGCTAGCGGCCAAGCCTAGCTGTGTGCCCGTCGTGCGGCACACGCCAAGCAGCGCGGTCCGCGCTGCCTGGCGGAGGCTCCGCGCCGGTCCGGTCACCACGACAGGCCTTGGATGCTCCGTGGCTGATGTCTGCGGCCGCGGCCAGCTAAGCGTTCTCTCAGCCCCGGCTTGCCAGGGTTCTGCCGCGAGCTAACCGGCGGCTGGTCGGCGATATCAGACGATTCCTGTGCGTGTCGCACGCAGAGGAGGAGTTGCCGTCAACGTCACGGACCAGCATCAAGCAACTCCTGAAAGGAGGGTCGCGATGAGGACCAAGCCGAACATCCTCGCTGCGACGGCCGCTGCCGCGCTGCTGCTCGCTCCCGCGAGTGCACTGGCCAACCACCAGAGCCAGTCGCGAACCGCGGCCAGGGCGGCCGCGCCGACGACGGTCGACTGGCAGGTTCGCCTCACCTCGGGCAAGGCGTTTCGGAGGGCGACCGGGTCAGCGCAGTACCAATCGCAGCCGGGACAGCGCGAGTTCCAGCTCGAGGTCGAGCGCCTCCGCTCGCTGGTCGGCAAGCGCCTGACGATCTCCGTCAACGGCATCGTGATCGGACGGGCCAAGGTGTCCGGGCGCGGGATCGCTGAGTGGCACGGCAACACCGAGCTGGGGCAGAGCGTCCCGGTGATCGCGCACGGCGCGACGGTGACCGTTTGGACGAGCAACGGCACGCTGGTGGCCGCCGGGCGATTCTGAGGCCAACCCGACCCAGGAGCGTCCCGAGCAGGACCCCCCGACGGTCAAGCGGCGGTCCGCCTCGATCAGGCGCGAGGCGGCGGATCGGGCGGCACGCTTGAGTCCTCGCCCGGCGCGGGACCTTCGATCGACTCAACATCCGCCTCGCTTCGTCTATGGAGCGAGGGCCGCAGACGCCTTCGATGCAGCCGGGCGATCCGCTCGATGAACTGCTCACGCCGACCCCGCTGGCGCTCATTCCGCTCGCGCGACTCTTGGTACGGTTGTCGCTCGCTGGCATCGCCCGCCCGAGACATAACCCATCGACGGTAATGAGCTCGCACGGCGAGTTCATCACGGAAGACTGCGAGATCGGCTCCGTCCTTTGTTCGCGGCCTCTTCGCTTTGTGCACTACACCGGCAGCGGAGGGTCGAGGCTCGCGTCCGAGAGGTCGGCGACCGGGCGCGGGGCGACGCGCTGACCACCCGACCATCTAGGAGAACACACGCCCGACCCCGGCGTGGCCGTGACCCCGCAGCACGGGAACACCTCTCTCGCCCGGTCCAAGCGCTAGGAGGCTGCCGGAGGCGTGAGTATGGGGTAGAGGCGGGTCGGGGGGTGTCGGTGGCCGATCGGGTCGTGGCGAAGCTTTCGGCCGTAGACGGCCGCGCGGGAACCGCGGGGCTCTACGGACGCTCCGGCGCGCCGCCGGGTGGATGATTGCATTCGAGAGCGGTTCGATCGGTATGGCCGACGCATGGCCCCAGATAAGTACGACTTCGACTACAGGAACCCGAAGTTCCGGCACGACCTGCGGGCCGTGCTGAAGCTCGCGCATCCGACGAAGAAATGCGTGCGCTGCGGTGCGAGGGCGCGGGAACTGACGCCGGAGGCGATGGCGTTCCTCGTGAAGGTCTACCGGGACGCCGACGGCGGCCCCTCCCCCGAGGTCCTCGACACGATCGTCACGTCGTCGTGCTTTGACTGTGGGTGGGGCCTGGACGGGCCGGACGCCCTCACCGGCCGCTACCGGCTCGTCTGCCCGAAGGACGCGACTCCCGAGAACCTCGCCGATGCCCGGTGGTGGGTCTCGACGACGAGCGTCCTCTCCCGCGGGATGCCGTGGGACACCTAGACGCCAGCCGAGGGGAGCGACCATGCCCGATCAATCCCGCGCCGAGGAACTCCCCGAGTGGATTCCCGGTCCCTTCTCCGTCGCTCCCGGCTCCCGGCCGTTCCGCGATCTGGACCCCGAGCGGTTCCAGCGGTTGCTGCTGGAGGTCCGCAGCGCCGCGGGCCACGCGTTCACGACGCAGACGCTCGCTCGGGACGAGAAGGCCGCGAACGAGGCCCGCGCCGTGTATCACGCCGCGGAGTTCGCGCTGGGCCTTCTGACCTGGGGGAGCGATCGTCTCGGGGCCTACGCGCCGAGGCGGGAGTCGATCAGGGAGGCGCACATCTACCTGGACGAGCTGCACCTCGCCGTCGCCGACCATGATGCTGGCGAGGAGGCGCGGCACGAGGAGTTCCCGACCTAGCTGCCGTTAGGAGCTACCAAGGGCAGGGCACCGCCTCGACCTTTCTTGCGCCCCGGAACAGGCGGCCCCGGCTTGGCCCGTTCCTCAGATCCGGCGCCCTGATAGTAGGCAGCAGGCCACCCCGCCCCCCCCCAATTCAGCGCACCCCGTCAAGACCGTCAGCGAAGGTCGTAGCGGGGGTACCCGGGGACCTTGGACCCTTGGGTGCGTGGCCCCGGGTTCGAGAGGTTGGGGGCGCGCTCCGAACCCGGGGTCCACGGCGCGGGACGGGGCGCGAGGCCAACCGCCCCCCGTCCATGTGTGTGGGAACCACGAAAGGGCGGTGTCGTGGATCCTCGGCGTCTCAGCCCTGGATCTGCTCGACGACCTTCCGTCTGGTCTGCGCTCCATGGTCGCGACCTGGCAAGCCTCCGCGCATCCGTAGTTCCCACTGGCTTCCCTCATCGAGGTCACTGGCGCGCGGGGAGGGGACCGAAAGCCACGGGGAAACAGCCACCTTTTCGGATGGGTCAGGTGGGCCGCGCGCGCATCGAAAAAAGTGAGATGAGGAGGCGGTCTGCGACCTTCAGGGGCCGTGACGTTTACGCCGGGGGAGAAGCCGCTCGTCGGCGGGATCGCCCTCCGGGTCAATGAAGACCACTCGAAGCCAGGCGTCCCTCAGCTTCGCCAAGCGCACACTGTCAAGCCGCTTCTCAGCAACGTAGCTCTCCACCAACTGCGCCAGGTGGCGCACCTGCGCCTTCGTGATCGACATGGATGAAAGCGGCATCGCGCCCGGGTCGATTGGATCGAGTGGCATGACTCGCACCTGCCCTTTGGGTTGACTTACCCTCAACCTCGACGGCCGTCGCTCGGCGGGCGGTCATCGGGCGGCCTATCGCGGCTGCCCGCGCTCGGCGGCTGCGGCAACCTCGATCAGAGCCTTGGCGAGCATCCGCGCGTCCTCGGCGGTGAGCTTCGTCGTGAGGTTCGACGTGGCCCAGGCCTCGCCTCTCACGCCGCCGCTCTCGCTCACGCTGACGGACAGCGTCGGCAACTCGTCCGACTTCCGCCATACCTGGAAGCTAGCCCCAGACTCGGAGGCCATCAGGCCACTGTCGAACGCACTCCTTTGCTTACTCGCCTTCTCGCTATGGGCGTCAGGCATGGTCCGGTCCTTTCGCTCGCCGTTGGGTCACGCCCAACGTTTTACGCCCCTTGATCCGGACGCGTCGTCTCCAGTCCGGGCGGTCCCTTGTAGGGCTCCCAGGAACGGCAGCGGGATCCCGGCAGACGCCCCTCTCCGCGCCCACGGGCCGGGCTGGGAGGGGGTCGGCTACCCTCGGTGACACGCTCCACGGCCGGTGAGATGAGGACGATGACGAAGCCCGCGCGCGGCGAAGTCCGCGCTAATCCACCGCCCGCGACTCCGCTAACACCTCTCTCCGCTTCGCCCCAAGCTGCTCTCAGCCGCTGCGGGGTCTCGGTCGGGGTAAGTCAGCCCGCGCCCGGCGCGACGCAAGCGGTCGCAGGCTCGGAAGAGCGGGATGAGAACCTCGGCTCGCGTTTACCGGGCGGACGGATGGCGGTTGTGGGGGTCGTCTTCGAGGGGCTAATCAGTCCATCCCGTGGCCGCGCAGTCCCCAGTTGACGACTGGTCCGGCCTCCGGAGGCCAGGGAACCGGACCGCCGTGGATGTAGACCGCTGCGGATTCGTTGACCGCGCTGAGGTAGTAGCGGTGTGCCTCTTCGCCAAAGGTGCCGTGACCGACGACGATGATCCCTCGTCGGATCGGAGGATCCCCTGCTTCCACAAGCTGCCCGGCCGCTGGGCCATCCTCAAGAAAGCCCTTCATAGCGGAGCAATATAGGTCCGATCGCCCGGCCGATGGTGTCGGGTAGAAGCCCGAGTGAGCTACTCGCGCCGCTTCGCGGCCTTCAGTCGAGGACGCGGGGGGAGTGAAGTGGTCGAGCAGGCCGAGGTACGGAGCGAGCTTTGGGTGCTTCAGCGCCTGCCGCATACGGGTGATGAGTGGACTCAGCACTGTCATGGTGGCCTGGGACCGCCTTTCCTATGTACCGGGACCAGCGTCCCACCGGCCGCCGGGGCGGTCATCGCGCCGGACTACGGAGCCGCGCTCCGGCGTTCTCCGGCCCCGCCTGGCATCTCGCGAGGCATGTTCGCTCAGGGTCCAGGGACATGCCCTTCTCCTCCCAGCCCGTGCAAAACGGTGGGTCGTCGCGATCAGCGACCACTGCTGACCGCACGCTGGCCGAGCCGGCGCCGATGCCCTGGCAGTGACCACGCGAGCCGGCGCCCCATGATGCGTCTACGCCTGCTCCGCCACCGTGGAAGGCGGTCGGCTCTGAGGCCAACGCTGGCCAGCGACCTCGAGCTCGCGGACGTTCAGGGAGCCGATCTCGATCTCCTCCGCGCGGAGCGTGCGGACGACGGCGTCGGCGATCGCGAGCCGACCGATGGCCAGCGCGCCAACGGCAGACGCGGCAATCGCGAGCGGAGCCATCGCCGACGGGCCCATCTAACCGGGGACCGACGACCAAGGCGCCGATCACGCTCGCACCGGTGATCGCTGCGCCAGTCCTTTAGACGGTATGGAGGACCGGCTGGCTGGAGATCGATGGTGGTCGGTACCTCCGCGCCGCGGGGGTGGTGTTCGTGGTCGAAGGTTCCAGCTTCGACGCGGGCCCACACCACAGGAGGTACTGATATGCCTGACGGTATCCGTTGGGTCGGTGTGGACGTACACGCGCGCGGGTCGACGCTCGCGATCTTTGACCAAGCCACGGGCGAGGTGAGCGCCAGGCGGGTGGTCGGTCGCCCGCACGAGCTTTTGCCGTGGCTCCGTGCCGTGGAGCGGCCGGCGCGGATGGTGTATGAGGCCGGCCCGCCCGACTGGGTACGGGCTCGCGCGCCGCGCGCGGGCGGAGGGAATCGAGCTCGACTGTGCGCGCCCGGGACGACTGAGCGTCCGCTGGCGGATCGTGTCAAGACCGATAAGCGCGACGCGATCGGGCTGGCGAGGTTGTTGGCGGCCGGCGAGCTTGTGCTGGTCACGATCCCGTCTGTCGAGCGTGAGCAGCTGCGCGATCTGGTGCGGTGCCGCGAGGACATTCGCGTGGACCTGGCGCGCGCCCGGCATCGGATCGGGGGGTTCGTGTTGCGCCGCGAGATCGACTGGGAGGGCCCAGGTGAGGCGTGGACGCGCACGCACCGCTCGTGGCTGACCTCGGTCCGGTTCGCCGACCACGCCTTCCAGGCAACGCTGGCCGACGATCTGCACGCCCATGATGTGCTGATCGCCCGCCGCGATCAGGTCGAAGCCGACCTCGCCCAGCTCGCCGGTCAGCGCGCCGTGCGCGCACACGGTCGCCAGGCTTCGGTGCCGACGCGGGATCGACACGCTCTCCGCGCTCGGGCTGTGCGCGGAGATCGGCGAATGGGAGCGCTTCGATCATCCCGACCAGCTCTCCGCCTCCCTCGGGATCGTCCCGTCAGAGCACACCACCGGCCAGCAACGCCGGCTCGGTCGATCACCAAGGCCGGCTCCACCCACGCCCGCCGACTCTTGGTCGAGGCCGCATACCACGACCGCCGCGGCCCCGCGGTCGGCGAGGCGCCAGGGCGCCGCCAACGCGGGCAACCACCCGAGATCATCACCATCTCCTGGAACGCGCAACGCCGGCACGAGCGCCCGCTGGCGCCAACTCACAGACGTCCGCCGCAAACCCGGCGGGATCGTCACGGTCGCGATCGCGCGCGAGCTCGCCGCCTCCTGCTGGGAGATCGCCACCTGCCCCACCACATCGCCGGCACCGACACCCACACCAACCACCCGCACGAGGCTCACCAACTCACGCTGAACCCCCCACAACCCGTTGCGGCTGGCGAGGCGGCCCGAGCACCCCCGCTCGCGCACACAACTCCGCGATACCTCGCCTGAGCACCCGCTCCCGGGCGGGCGCGCTCGACTGTAGACAGCGGACGTGCGACGAACAAAGGTCTTGGGGTACCCAGTCCCCGCATATCAGCATGACCGAACGTCGCGAACCCCGCGAACGCCCGGACCGCCTCACGAACCCCAACCACACCCCGCGCAGCACCAACCACACAATCGCCAACAACCCCTACCACTTGACAACCGCCCCCCCATATCGGCGACGGAGACTACTACTGCGGGTCATCTTTGCGCCCTCCTGTTGTTGGTGAACCCACCGGATGTACACCCCGTCAGGCGGACACGCAAGCCCAGCGACTGAGTTGGTCGGCAAAGGACACGCATCCGTCGGGGATAGCATCACCCAGCCCTGAGCGCCGCCGCTGTTATCCCGTGGCGCCCCCCTTAGTAACTATCCGAGAAGTCTTCGGATAGCAGGAGTTATGTCTCCTTGAGGTGAAGAGGCAAGGCACGCCATCTCGCGAAAGGAGCGTGCCTTGCCAGCTGCCGAGAGTAGCCCTGCGCGTCGGTTGCCGACGATCTGGGAGATCCCGGACGAGTTGTGGGCGCGGATCGAGCCGGTCCTGCTGGAGCGCTATCCCGTTGCTGTGAGCGGGCGTCCGCGGGCGAATCTGCGTCGGGTGCTGGACGGGATCATCGATCGGATGCGGTCTGGGGTGCAGTGGAACCAGCTGCCGCGCTGCTTCGGCGCGGACTCCACCGTGCACGGCTGGTTTCAGCGGTTCGCGGCCGACGGGGTGCTCCAGGAGATCTGGGCATGTCTGGTCGCCGAGTGCGACGAGCTGGGCGCCGTGTGCTGGGAGTGGCAAGCGGCTGACGGGGTGCTGGGCAAGAGCCGCTTCGCCGGTGGCGCGAGGGGCCCAAACCCAACTGATAGAGGGAAATCCGGGACCAAGAAGAGCGTGCTTGTCGAAGCCGACGGCGGGCCGCTGGGGGTGGTGATCGCCGGCGCCAACCGCAACGACTGCAAGCTGCTCGATCAGACGATCGCCGCGATCGTCGTGGAGCGCCCGGACCCCGCGCAGGTGATCCAGAACCTGTGCCTCGATAAGGGCTATGACAACCCATCCGGCGAGGCCGCCTGCCACGCCGCCGGCTACGTGCCGCACATCCGTCGCATCGGCGAGGAGAAGCTCGACAGCTCGGGCAACAAGACGCATCCCGCCCGCCGCTGGGTCCTCGAGCGCACAATCGCCTGGCTGCAGAAGTGCCGCGCGCTGCTGATCCGCTACGACAAAAACCCACCAACTACCTCGGACTCATCCAACTCGCCCGCGCCCTGCTCCGGTACCGCCGCCGACACCAACTCCAACACAACGACCGAGTTAATGGATAGTTCCTTAGGCGAATCGCTGGACGAACGCGAGTGCCTGGTCGCAGACCTCCCGCCAACCGCTGTCGATCGGCAGCGAGTGTCCGCGGTTCGGGATCTCAACGATCTCGGTCACGCCCGCATTGCGCTCCTGCCGCTTGTAGGAGGCATTCGCGATCGCCCAGGGCACCGTGTGGTCCTTCTCGCCCGAGATGATCAGCAGCGGTCCGCGCCCGACGTTCTCAGTGTCGACCTCGACCTCGGTCCAGGGGTTGATGTTGGCCGCCGCGGCCTGGAACAGCGGGACCCCCGAACCCGGGACGGCGAAGGTCTGATGCAGCTGCTTGGCCTCTTCCTCACTGACCACGTTGGCGAACGCGTAGCGAAACTGGTCATAGGTGAGGGGCACGGCCCGGTTCCGGTTGGCCGGATTACGCAGCACCGGCGAGGCGGACTTGAGCGCCGAGAACGGCAGCGGCAGCACACCGCGAAACGGCGCCGGATCAATCGCCACCGACGCCACCGACAACGCTCGGCCAGCGAGAATCTGCGTCAACAACCCGCCGAACGAGTGACCGAGCACCGCCGGCTTTTGCTCGAGCGCGGAGATCACCTCCGCGAAGTGGTCGGCGATCTCGCCGACCGACTTATGGGCGAACACCTCGGGATGGTCCTGTGCCTCCTCGACCGTGTCCGGATCGTCGGGCCCACCCGGGCGCCACGGTCACGTAGCCCGTCTCCTCGAAGACCTCTCGCCACCGATCCTAACTGCTCGGCAACAGCCACAAACCATGGACGAAAACCACCGGCTGCTTGCCGCTCGCATTGACCCGTGCGACCTCGCCCACCTCGTGCTCGGTGCACGTCGTGGTATCCGCGCTTGAGTCCGTCATCTCCCGCTCCTTCCGCTCGACCGTATAAAGCGCACGTTGGGCCGGTTCCAGCCTACCTCCACCGCGATCGCTGGGGATGCCCTCAAATCGACTTGTCGCCGCATGTTGAATCCGAGCTTTCGGGCCCCGAGCAATGGTCGCGCACTCGAACTTTCGCTCCCCATCAGAACCCCAGGCTCGTGTCAAGCGTCACGGACAACCTTTATGCCGCCGTGTCCGCCATTATCTAGACTCGCGACTCGTGGCCGTCTCGCGCCGCACACCGACCTTCGCCGAAGGGCTTCCGCAGACACACGCGGCCGTGGCCTACGCGAGCCGCATGCATGCCGACCAGCGGCGAGCCGACGGGACCCCGTTCATCCTTCACCCGCTCGAAGTCGCGACGCTTCTCTACTACGCCGGGGCGCCGGACCATCTCATCGCCGCAGGAGTCATGCACGACCTCATCGAAAAGGCCGGGGTAAGCGCATCGGAAATGCGGGAGCGATTTGGGTCGCGGATCACCGAGCTTGTGCTCGCCGTCAGCGACGACGATCAGATCACCGGGTACGCGAAACGCAAGGCCGCACTCCGGCGCCAAGTATCACACGCAGGCGACGACGCGCTCGCCCTGTTCGCCGCCGACAAACTCTCCAAGCTGCGGGAACTGCGCCGCGAAACTGCCGCCGACCCGACGGCCGGCGCCGCGCCCCGGCCCGTCCGCGAATTGCGCGCCCGCCGCCTCAGGCACTACCAGCGCTCGTTGGCGCTGCTGCAGGAGCGCCAACCCGAATCGCCGCTTGTGCGAGAGCTGGACCATGAGCTCGCCGCCCTGCTACGCCCGCGCACGGCCGTCGGCAGAACACGCTGAGCAGCGACCGACCTACGCGAGCAAGGCACCGGGCGCCACCAATGCGACGGCGTCACGCCGAGCTTTACCGTAGCGCCCGCATATCCGCGATGGCATGAAACCAGGGCTCTCGCGCAAAGCGGCAGGAGACCTCCTTGTCGCCGTGGCTGTCGGACAAACCCCCGAAAATTGCCCGCTCGACAAGTGGTGGGAGAAGCCAGCGAAATGTCACTCAAATGAGAAGCACTGTCCGATCACGAGGGGGCTACGAACGCCGCAGGGAAGTTGTCGGAGCGGTCGAGATACGCGCCTTGTCGCAAAATGCGGGAGCGTCGCGAACCGACGACTCGGGGCTACTGCGTCGCAACAGCCGGTGTTCCCCGCGTCCTTAAGAAAGAGCACCCCCGGTGGGTCCCGGTCGCGCGCGGGAACTCACGGTCTTCGGTGGCCGCCTCATGGATGGTTGACAATCGTGAGGTGAGCACGGCCGCCGACCTACACGAGGAGGAGGTCGAATCCAGGTTCGAGGCGACGTTTGCCGTCGTGGTCGTGATCGGACTTCAGGTCACGCTCGCGCTTGTGAGCCTTGGAGCTGGCTGGAAGCTGATCGGACTTCCGGGGTGGGTTTGGCTGATCGCGGTGGTTCCCGAGGCGGCGCTGTTGCTGGCGCTCGCTTGGTCCTTACCCCGGCATCGCCTCGAGCAGATGGGCCACCGCCGCACGGCCGCCCTCGCGCTCGTCGGCGTGATCACCGCGGCCAACGCGCTCGCGCTCGTCGCTCTGATCGCATCGCTGCTGAGTGCGCAGGAAAAGAGCGGCGGTGAGCTGCTGCTGAAGGGCGCAACGATCTGGGGTACAAACGTGATCACGTTCGGGCTGCTGTTCTGGGAGTTCGACCGCGGTGGGCCGATACGCCGCCGCGCACCCGATCCGCCGCCGCGCGACTTCCAGTTCCCGCAGGACGAAAACCCGACACTCGCCGAACCGGGCTGGCACCCGCGACTGGCCGACTACGTGTACGTCTCGTTCACCAACGCGATCGCCTTCAGCCCTACGGACGCGATGCCGCTGACCCGACGGGTGAAGATGATGATGCTGGCGGAGTCCGCGATCTCGGCGATGACCGTGCTGTTGGTGGCTGCGCGGGCGGTAAACATTCTCCGCTAACTCCGATGGCGGCGAAGCCCGCACAAACGGTCTTGGCGCCCCGAGCGTCCGGACAAGCTCACGGCCAGCCGCCAAAGCTACGCCGAGCCCAATGAGCTGACCTGAGCGCGATCGCGATCTTCGGAACTCCCGACCGTCGTCGATCGCACTGACGCTCAAGAACGAGACGTGGAGCCATGCGAGGTGCGGGCCGCGTAGTAGTCGACGTTCTTCGGGATCGTGTCGTACACGAACGGGTAGCCGAGCCGCTCGAACAGCTTCCCGAGCTCGTCGGCCGACAGCAGATAGAACAGCATCAGCACGTCGGCCTGTTTGGAGACCTTGTAGCGGTTCGGGCTATCGCCTTCGCTCTCCAGGATCCGGTCGAGCCGCTGGATGTTCCCGTGCCTCTGGCGGTAGCCCTCCCAATCGAACTCCGCTAGCCGATCGTAGCCCTCGAACTGGCTGATGATCTCGTCGTCGTGGAACGGTACGAACAGCTTGCGGCTGATCTCGTCCCAGCGCTCGAGCTCCTCCTCGTGCAGCCCGAGCATCACCGACAGCTCCTTGCGCCGCTGCTCGGGGAGCGCATCGATCACATCATGGGCTCGCCACAGCACCCATGACGCCATGAGGTTGGTGTAGGCGTTGTTGTCGATTCCAGGTCGCTCGGAGCCCGGATAGGCGTCGTGGTACTCGTCGGGACCGACCACGCCGCGGATCACGTACCGCTCGCGGACCGGGTCGTGGGTGGCGATGCTCGCCCAGAAGCGAGCGATCTCAATGAAGATTTCGGCGCCGTAGAAGCCCAGGAGCGCGACGTCGTTCGTCGCCTGGTGATAGAGCCAGATGTCGTGAGCGATCACGGCGTTGATGTGCCGCTGGAGTCGGGAGTTGTCGGGGATCCAGCGGCCGGAGCGCGGATTGAAGTGGATCAACGGTGTCAGCTCCTCGCCGTTCGAGCCGCTCTGCCGGGGGAACATCGCGCCCTGGTATCCCGCCTCCTTGGCAGCCCAGCGGGCCTCGTTCAGCCGGCGGTAGCGGTAGCGGATCAGCGCGTTGATCGGCCGCGGGATCCGCAGGTTTAAGAAGGGGTAGATGAACAGCGCATCCCAAGAGACGTGTCCTCGGTACGCCTCTCCTGACAGGCCGCGAGCCGGGACCCCGGCGTCGACGTCCGCGGTGTGCCCACAGAGGTTCCCCAGCAGGTGAAAGATGTGGAGACGTACCACCGCAGCGACGCGCTCCTGGCCCTCCAGCTCCAGCGAGCACAAGTCCCAGAGCTCGCCCCAGCACAGCACGTGCTCGGAAAGCAGTGCCTCGAAATCGGGGCTGCGGGCCACCTCCCTGCACGCCTCGCGACCAGGCTCGGAGATCGCCAGGTCGCGCGACGTGTAGAGCGCGAGGACCTTCTCGGCGGTGATCCCCTCTCCCTGAGAGACCTCCACTCGAAGCTCAAGGCCGATCCAGGCCTCCTCCTCAACAACGCGGATCGCGGAGGCACACGTCTCTCCATCCCGCAGCAGCCGCGTGCGCGCGGCCTCGGCGATCCGGATGCGCGACTGGCTGGTCTCGCCTCGATCAGAACCGTCTCGGGGTCCACCGCGCGCGCCGCGAGCGATACCAAGTGGCGGTTAGCCAACCCGTTGTAGCGCTCGACACCGCCATTCACCACCCGGCCGTCGAGCGCCGAACGAAACGTGACCAGCCCCGACCAGTTGACCGGAACCAAGGTGGTATGAAGAGCGGCAACATGCGGATTGGCCATGCTCACCAGGCGGCGCTCCGTCAACGTCGTCTCACGGCCCTCGGCATCACGGAACCCCAGCTCCCGGATCAGCACCGCCCGGCGCAAATCGAGCTCTTGACGGTATCCGAGCAACTCGACAGCGGAGAGGTCAAACCAGTCGCCGTCCTCAATCCGGAAGGTGAGTGCAAGCCAGTTCGGGAGGTTGACGATCGACTCGTCCTCCACCTCGCGGCCCGCCACCTCGCTGGTCAGCCGGTTGTAGCAGCCAGCTACATACGTCCCCGGATAGTGAACCTCGTTCGCCTCCGCCTCGGGCGCCGCACCGCGACTGGCGAAGCGCCCGTTCCCCAGCGCGCACAGTGCCTCGCGCAGGCGCTCCCCGGCGGGGTCAAAGCCCTCGTAAACAAGCGACCACGAGCTCAGGACCGGCCCGCCGACGGCGCTCGCGTCGCTCACCATACGCTCTCGTCACCGCAAAGGCGCGCAGTGCAGGCGACTGCACCGCTGGTCGCGCCGGCGGACCAGAGCATCCTGCCGTATCCAGCCCCGCGCGGCGGTGTCGGCGGTCCGCTGTCGTGGTCGTTGCCGGGCGGCTGGTGAGTCATGAACGGATCACGGCGTTGGCTCCCCGGGCAGGGTTGGAGATGAGCCTACTGGCGGACGCCTGGCGTGCGCTTGGCGTCGCACGCTACCGAGTGGTCGTGACCGCTGCGACGAAGATCGAACGGCGCGGCGTCGCCGGCAAGACAAAGGTCGTCGAGGAGCGGGGCCAAGCAAGGAGATGACGCCCCCTCAAGGCGCAGCCCGGTCCCCAGGTCCAAGCGCCGCAGGATCCGCCGCCAATCCGCCGACGTGTCACGATCGTCACCAGTCGGCGCCGGCTGCCCACCCACATTCAAGGTGGGCGCCGCCTGAATCAGGTGCACCTACGCCGGTTGAGAGCCGGACCACCCGGATTCGTTCCAGCGAGCGGCCTCACCAAAGATTCACAAGTACGTTTACAAGCGGGCCCCAAGGGTGTCGAGCGTCTTGGTTACCGTCTCGCGCGACACGGTCCTCGGAAGCGGAGTCAGTGCCGTGGGGGCGGTCACGATGAGCCCGCCAACCGCTCGCGCGGCGGCGAGGCCAAGGGGCCCGGCTCCCGAACGAGGGCATGGGTCAGGCCGAACTGCGGCATTGCGGTTCGGCCCTTTCTCCTCCTCGAGAGCGCCTCGGACCCTCAGAACGTCCGGGGCGCTCTCGCGCAAACGTGACCTCGTCGCGGAGCGGTACGCGGCGCGAAATCTGGAGAACTACGGATGGAGCGCGCTTCCCCAGGCGGTACGGTCCGTTGCGGTCTCGGACACCTCATACGGGTGGGTGGTTAGCATGGATACGGTCACAGTACGCGTGCAACACAGTCCGCGCGGGCCTTGGGAAGTGGCACTGCCCGGCGGCGATGAGCGCGTCGTCTGCGAGACGCTCGAGGACGCACGGCGTGTCGGGTACGTGTGGGCGGCGCAGCGCCGGCCCTGCGAGCTGATTGTGTGCGATGCCTACCACCGCGTGCTGCGGCGGGAGCGCCTCAATGGTCAGAGCGATACTGCGCCCGATCGTGCCGGAAGAGGTCGCAGCTGACGAGCACGCGACGTGTGATCAGCAAGGCGGCGAAGCGACCGACGATCGCGACGACTCGGCGGTGATCCCGAACACGGGATCTTGCCGGGCGATTCTCTCGAACTTCGTCAGAGCGGCGTCCTGATCCACCGGGACGGGCGTACTAGCGCCCGGGGCGAGCCGCAGATAGCGCTGCAGGATCGGCGCCCGTGAGCCGGGCTCGACCTCCTCGAGACGCCACGTCTCGCGGTGTCGGTGACAGAGAACCGCCTGCCCGCCGACGGCACGCACGCGGCCAGCCAATTCGCCCTTTCCCCGAGCATCGCAAGATAACGCTCGCCCTTGCAGTCCGCCACGACGACGGGAATGACGGCCGGCGGCCTGTTCGGCGGCCGCCGGACCTCAAGAGCGTGCAGGCGCCGCGGAGCCAGCCCCGCCATACCCACCAGCCTCCGGCAGCCGTTCAGAAATGCCGCCAGCGGTTCGGGCGGCCTCCTCAGTACATCCACCTGTCGAACTGGTGCGGCACCGCGCTCAGCCCGCCGGATTGGTCTCAGTTCGCTGCTCGGGCGGGAGGAGCTCGAGAGCCTCAAGCTCGAACCGAAGCAACTCCACGACACTGCTCCCCGGGATCGCCTCATCGAGCATCGCCAGCGATTTCTGGTAGCGGCGAAACCTGGCTTGGGCCTGCCCCGGGTCTAGTCGGTCGCTTCCAGCATCCGGAGCTCTCGGACCTTGCTGAGCTTGTCGGCTCCTTAGACCACTGGCGCGTACCCACCCGCGCGACGCACCCGCTCGCGCACTCCATCCTTTCGCTGTTACTCGTCCTCGATCGACGAGTCATCGCTCACCAGCGCCACCAGCTCGCTGACCTCGCGACCGAACCGGGATTCGAGCTCCGTGCGCTCCGAATCTGTGTCGTCCAACACGTCGTGGAGCACCGCAGCGGCAACGACATGATCCGGATAGCCCGAGCGCTCCAGATATGAGGCCACCTCCAGCGGATGGACGAGGAACGGCGCCCGATCCCCGTCGCGACGCTGGGCTCCGTGGCGCTCCGGAGTGAAGGCGATGGCCCGCCGAGTCACAGGCAGATCATCCGCGAAGCTCACGTCAGTGTGGGGCGCGTGCTCCGGAACCACTGGCCACAGTGTCGCTCGCCGATAGGCACCTCAGGTGAACGACATGTGACGTGGATGCAACTCTCAAACGCCAAAGGCCCCGGCTCGATCCGCGCCCTCAGCGTCCACCACCCCTCCGACGCCTCCACCACCCCTCCGACGCCCTTACACGCAGGCGCGCACGCTCAGCGCACACGACCTCAGCTTCTGATGAACGAATTCACCTGTGCGGCCTCGCTCGCGATCCTGCTACACCCGCCGCGACCTCAACCGACTCCTTGACCGCATCAGCCACCACGACCAACTCCCCCACGCGGCCTAACCGTACTTGCGGGGACGCCCACTAGTTTTGCTGCGGGGCTGGTGTTGTAGCTCTACCGGCGTTACACCACCGGTCCCGTGGTCGCGTCCCTATCTCGTTGAATGCGCGGGGGTCTCCTATTCCCTCCGTGCGGACTCAGCAGAGACGGGAAGGCACAAATGACGATGACGCGGACAGAACGGAACTCGGCAGCGCGCAGGCGAGGCGAGCTCAATCGCGACGGTGGATCGCGTCGGCTCTCACAAGCGGTCGATGCCCAACGACGTCTCAACACCAGTTCCTCCGGTGCAGCGTCGCTCGTGGCCTCGTTGGCATGGGCTCGCGATGCCCGACAGGTTCAAGCAATGTTCGGGCGGTGGAATCGGGGACTGGCTGTCGCGGCAGATGACTGACGGCGGCTATGCTCCGAAGCACGAACAAGTCGGGAGTGAGCATGGCCTTCAAAGTCGGCAAACGCGTGGTAGCTGAGTCCGAGTCAACCGACCGCCGACCCCGCTCGGGTGTCGTTGAGGAAGTGCTGCGCGGCGATCCGTCGCCTCGCTACCGGATCCGTTGGGACGACGGCCACGAGACCATCTACACGCCCGCAGGCGGCGCCCTCCGAGCCGAACAACGCTCCAAAAGACAAGGGCAAGCGGCACCCCGGAAACGCTCACCAACCTGAGACGCGACGATCCGCCGCGCCCAGAACCAGGCCAGAGCCCACAACCTGGGCGATCCGCCGCGATCACGGGATATACGGCGCCCGGCTATCGGTGCGGGCGGCGCCGCCGGGGCGCGGCGAGTGTGTCCGGGGGTTCTGGATGGAGCAGGCGCACGCCGATGATCCGCCGGTGATCATAGACGCGCTCGATGGCGTATCCGTGCAGCTCGAGCTCGGAGACGACGGCGGCCGGGAAGTCAATCCCCCCGGCGTGAAGCTCGCAAAGGCGACCGGCTGGTCAGCGGCCTCGCGCAGTCGCGTTCGCAGCCGCCGCTGCTGGAGGTCAGCGAGCGTCATCGACAGATTGTCGCCCCCGGCGACGTTGTCGTCTCAAGCTTTTCCAAGCCGCGCTGCTGCCACCGGACGTCTGGCGACTGGCGGTTCCGGTCCCCGCCGAACGCTGGGTCCCGTAACAGTCGACTCACGCACTGTGAGATCGTCGCCACTGACGTGGCGACGTTGGGGCGCTGGAGGCCGAAGCCCAGGTTGGGGTATCGCGTAGCGCTCTCCTGGCGTCGGGGAAGGCGCCAAACCTGGGATGCTGGTGTGACCGTCATGTGAACGAGAGATTGGAGCTGATGCGTTGGCAGTCCATGCAGCCGCGGTCGAGCCGATCGAACCGATCCCCGAGACGTCTCTTGCCGAGCGGGTTGTCGCCGACGTGCATGCGATCGGCGCGTGGCTGCGGACGCCGGCGCGTCCGCGATTCAGTGCCGCTGTGGTTTCACACGTTCGCGCTCGTGCCAGGGATCTACACGCCGGGGATCGCCCGCGACCACAGCTACCGCCTAGCGGTGCTCGGCGCGGACCGTTTTGCGGGTCGCAGCGTGCTCGACGTCGGCGCGTTCGACGGCTTCTACAGCTTTCTCGCGGAGGTCCGTGGCGCGCGTCGCGTTGTCGCAATCGACAACGAGCAATACGTCGACTGGGTTCGTGCTCGCTTCGGCATGACGCTTCACGGCGGCGGCGGCTTCCGCGCGATCGCCGGGCTGGTCGGGTCGCGGGTCGAGTACCGGCGGATGGACGCGCTTGATGTACACGAGCTCGGCGAGCGGTTCGACGTTGCGTTGTGCTTCGGCATCCTGCACCGGGTGACCGACCCGATCGCGTTGCTACGGGCGCTTGCGGACGTGCTCGCGCCGGGCGGCGAGATCCTGCTCGAGACGTACGGGTCGCGCCTGGCCGCCGACGCCCCCGCAATCGAGGTTCACGAGCCGGGCGACGTGGACGCGCGCGATGACTTCGTCTACTGGGGCTTCTCCCCGGAGGGTGTGCGTCGACTGGCGCGGATCGTTGGCCTCGACGAGGTCGAGGTCGTCGACGAGCTGGAGATCGACGGCCACCCCCCGATCCTCGCGGTGCTACGAGCCGCCTGACCGCACCCCTGCGATCCCGCCCCGCGGTCGCTGCTCAGGCCGCCAACGACATCGCGGCAAGCTCGCGGCGCAGCGCCGCCGGTCGATCAGAGGTGATCGCGTCGACGCCGAGAGCAACGACTCGCGCGGCCAGCGCCGCGTCGTTGACCGTCCCGGTCGTGACGCTGAGACCACCGAGCCGCAGCCTCTCGACCAGCGCAAGGTGCAGAAGGAAGTGCTCGATGCAGACGCCGGCGACCCCCGCACGCTTCGCCCATCGCGCAAGCGCCGCCGGCGCATAGTCGGCCCATGCCACCAGCCGCGCCGGCATCCCGCGGCGCGTGGCCTCCTCGCAGGCGGTCGTGTGAAAAGAGAGAACCTCCACACGGCCGCTGTCCGGCCGCGCGCCTGCGACCCGGCAGACCGCGGCCGCAGTAGCCCGAGCCAGCTCAGGATCGCCATTCGTCTTGACCTCGACCTGCACCGGAAGGTCGTGGGGCGCGTCGTCCAGCAGCTCGTCGAGGAGCATCGGCGTCTCGCCGGTCGGGGCGCCATCGCGGTCGCGCACGCAGGCGTGGCGCAGTTCGCTCCACACCGTCTCGTGCGCCCAGCCGCGCAACGTCGTACAGCTACTCAACCACGGGTCGTGCAACAGCACCAGCCGTCCGTCGGCGGTCAGACAGGCATCAGTCTCAAGGCCATCGACCAAGCCGGCGAGCGTCGCCCGCAGCGCCGCTCGCGACGAGTCGGGTCCCGGCTCGCGACCGAGGCGGTGCGCGTACAACGGCGGTAGCGTCGCCACAACCGTCAGTGTCGCTACCTGCTCCTGCTCACATGTCGCATACCTGTTGCCGACCCGTTGCCGTGTCGTGAACAGGACGATGAGGCCGACCGAGCTACGGGTCGTGCGCCCGGGTGCGCTGCAGCGTGGCGAGGACTTTATCCGCCTGCCGACTGCCTTCACCGCGCCGCGGATGTCGCCCTTCGCCCCGCTCGACGGAGCGCCCGCAGATTGCTGTTCGAATCCGCGGCTCGGGAGCCCGTGTCATTCGTTCGGCTGGGTAAGCGGCAGTTCCCGTCCCGCTTGAACGATCGGCGATCGACCAAACACCAACGAGCGGCGCGACGGGTCACAGCGGAAGTCGCGACCCGTTCTCGAGCTGACTGCCGCTGCGCACGAATCTCGGCAGCCGCCCGCGCTACTCGTCCGCTGACCCTTCGTCACAAATGTGGTCGCGCGCGCCGCTCGGGCCGTGTGATCGCAATTCGAGCGAAACAGCCACGATGCGCCGCCAGCGCTCCCGTCGCGGGCTGCCCCTCTCGGACAGAAGCATCGACCTGCTCGAGCGTGAGGCCCACACGTCTTCCCACGATCGCTTTTCTTCTCCGTCCGTCCGGCGCGCAGCGATTGCCTTGGCGACGATCCGGTCGTCACGATCCGGCCGGCCGATGGCGCCGGCGTGCGAACCGGATTAGCCCACGAGCATCCTCTGGTCGCCGGCGAGTCGGCGCGGATGCGTTGCAACCCTCGCAATCGCGTCGCGGACCTCGTTGACGCGCGGCTCGAGCAACTCCGCGTCTGGAGAGACGCCCCGTTCGCGGAAGGTCGAGGCGGATCAACAATCAGGCGGCAAGCACTGGCCGCAATCGCTGCTCCAGCGCAGCGCGAGGAAGCGCGCCGACAACTCGGTCGATCTCTTGACCGTCCCGGATCACGACCAGCAACGGGATCGACTGCGCGCCAAACCTGGTCGCGAGTCCGGGATTCGCGTCGACGTCGACCTTCACGACCTTCAAGTGTCCCGCGTGACTGTTGGCCAGGTCCTCGAGCACGGGGCAGATCATCCGACACGGCCCGCACCACGCCGCCCAGAAATCAACCACCACGGGCACGGACGCTGTCGTCTCGGCCGCGAACGTGGCGCTGTCCGCGTCGACGACCCAAGGCAGATTGGACTTGCACCGCGGGCATCGCGGCACTCCCTGGGCGATCGGGGCGACACGGTTGCGCGCATTGCAGGTCGGGCAGCTGATGATCGCCATCACGACCAGGGTAGAGCCGGCCGGAGCCTCGGTCGCCTGGCTACTCCCTCATCCGGCTGAACGCGCGTCTGGCCCCATTCCCGCCGCGACGCGAAGGACGTGCGTCAACCGGTCGATGGACACCACAACGACGTCGTGCTCGACCCGCTCGACGCCCCGCACACGAACAAGGCACATGACTGCAAGGGCACCGTTTCGTGCCCATCTTCGCCGGCGCCGCGACAGCCACCCCGCCTGCTCCCGCACCCGAGCGAGATGGCGACCATCGTACGTCCTGGTCTTGGTCTCGATTGCGATGGCGATCCCGCTGGGCGCGATCGCCACAGAGTCAATGTCTCCCCGACCCTGCCACGGCAGCGAAGGCCGCAGCCGCCAGCCCTCCGCCTGCAGCGGCGCCAACGCGCGCTGGACGGCGTCCTCAGAGCGGGCCCCGACCCGACTCCGACGAGCGAGCGAGAGCCCGTGGCGCGCGCACAGGCCAAGCGCAGCGGCGACGATGAGCAGGCACCCGGCGACGAGATCCGCACTCACGCTCGCGGCCCACAGGCCAAGGAGGGCGGCGCCGACTGCCCCGATCCCTGCTTCGCCGGCGCGCGTGAGCCGGCGGTACTGCTGGCGCCGCGCATTGTTGACCCGGTGTGCCGTGACGATCACAGGTTCTCCAGCTCCGCGCTTGCGCGAGCTGCGGCGTCCAGGAGCCACTTCGGCTGCTTGCCCGGCGGCGGTAGAGCAGCCTGGCGAATCGCTTCGCGAGCCGTAGTCCCCTGCCGCCAGTCGCGCTGGCCGGCGCGACGCGCCAGCCATTCCCAGTTCCACCGACTCCCCGGGCGCTGGGAGCGCCACTGATGGCGCACCACCGCGTCGGAGCGGTTGGCGACCGATCTACCGACCATCACGCCGTCCCGAGCACGCGGACCTGTTCAAGATTGCGCACGCCTGGATCGTGCCACCCCGGCCTGATGGCTCCTGCGACCACGCAACGCTGCCCGCACGCGCGGGACTCGCGCCTCGCCGTCCAATACCTCATCCCTAGAGAGGGATGACCACCAGCACCACCGCCGCGACCGCCACATCCGTCCCCGAACCGGCCGGCTACGACGACGATGCGCTCGATCGACTCGCCGACCTGCTCGCCGAGCGACTCGCCGTGCGGTTGAGCGGGCTCACGCCGGCGAGGGCGGAGCCGCTCGTCGACGCCGCTGAGATTGCTCGGCTCCACGGCAAGACGCGCTCCTGGGTGTATGAGCACGCCGGCGAGTTCGGCGCGGTGCGCCTCGGCTCAGGCCCTCGGCCACGGCTCGCGTTCTCGCCTGCGCGCGTCGCAGAACGGCTCGAGAAGGTCGACAAGCCTACGACCGCCCCACTCCCGAAGACTTCCCAGCGTCGGCGCCGCCGCCAGCGGGCCGACCGTACGGCGTCGGGCGCGCCGCTGCTGCATGTGCGATCCCTCGAAACCTAGATCGGCGATGGCATTCCGGTGGAGGAGGCCATCAGCGGCAGGAGGGCTCGATCCCGCCGCTCGATGCCCACGCCAATTCAGCGATCTAGCGCAATCCGGAATGGGACCTGAGACGGCGCAGCTGCCGTGAGGGAAGCGAGGCTGCATACTGATCAGGCACCGCCTGATCAGATCCGGAAGCGAATGGCGCGCCCTGCAACTGGAAACGTAGTCAAGCCGACAGTCCGCCAGCCGTCGTTTGGGCTGCGGTTCACCGCCTACGGCAAGCGCCGCTATCTGACCCTCGGCAGGCCGGAGGACGGCTGGACCCTGGCGATGGCGCAGCGCGAGCTCGCGGTCGTGCTGCGCGACGTCGACCTGGGCACGTGGCGCCCACCCCAGCCCGATCCGGCTCCGGCAAAGGACGTCGATCCCGCCTTCCACGAGTTCGCCTCCGACTGGTTCGCGACGAAGCGCCTCGAGATCGAGCCGAACACCGCGAACAGCTACGGGAACGACCTCACCAACCACCTGCTCCCGTTCTTCAAGGATCATCACCTCTCCCAGATCACGGTCGCGGAGGTAGACCGCTACCGGCAGAGCAAGGTGCGCGAGGCCGCCGAGATCACGGCAGCCGCCGAAAGCGGCACTCCGATGACGTTCTCGTACAGCGACCGCCTCGGCCGCAGCTACCGCCGCCGCGCGCGTCCCCTGTCGGCGCGCTCGATCAACATGCACATCGACCTGCTGGCGCAGATCCTCGCCGTCGCAGTCGACCACGGCCACCTCGCGAGCAACCCGGCGGTCGGCAAGCGCCGGCGAATGAAGGTCTCAAAGCGGCGGCCGGTTCACCTGGACAGCGCCGAGCAGATTGCGATCCTGCTCGAGGCCGCCGGCGATCTCGACCGCGGCGACAATGAGATCGAAGTACAGGATCGCCACGGCAAGACCTGGACCCAGCGACCGGCGCTCCAGACGACTGGCCGGCGCGCGGCCTTCGCGACGCTGCTCCTCGGTGGCGGACGAGCTTCGGCAACCGGGGCCATGCTGTGGCGCGACATCAACCTCGCCAACGGGCGGTTCGAGGTCGGCCGCGACAAGACAGACGCAGGGATGCGGGAGGTCGACATGCTCCCGCTGCTGCGCGAGATCCTGACCGAGCACAAGGCAGCGAGCAAGAAGACCGGGCCAGACGATCCGGTGTTCCTGACCTCCACCGGCACCGCTCGCTCGCGGCACAACCTGCGCCAGGACGTCGTCGAGCCGGTGGTGGGCCGGGCGAACCGGCTCGTCGAAGAGCGCGGCCTGCAGCCCCTGCCGCTTGGCATCACCCCGCACAAGCTGCGACACACGTTCGCCTCAATCCTCGTCGCGATCGGCAAGGACCCGACGTACGTCATGCAGCAGCTAGGGCACACCGATCCGGCGTTCACGCTGCGGGTCTACTCGCACATGATGCGCCGCAGCGACGAGGAGCGCGAGGAGCTCAAGGCGCTGGTGGAGGGCCGGGTTTTGGCAGGGAATAGGCAGGGAGCGCGCATTTCCGCCCGCCACGGCGCCCCAGAGGATCAGTTCTGATCAATAGAAAAGCCCCGCGTTAGCAGGGCTTCTCTGAAATCGGGGCGCCCGGATTTGAACCGGGGACCTCACCGACCCGAACGGTGCGCGCTACCAGGCTGCGCCACGCCCCGATCGGCCCAGTATCCCATAGGCACACTATTTCAGCCCCGCGGCTACTTGAGCTTGGGCAGGACGCTGCTCGGCTTCGCCACCGGCGCTGGCGTGCTCCGTGCCAGCGGCAGCGGCGGCGGCGCTGGCCGCGGCCGCGGCGGTCGGCAGGTGGTCGGCAGGTGGTCGGCAGGTGGATCGACGGAAACCTCCCACGAGCGCCGGATGCGGCGGTGACCGTCAATGCAGGCGTTCTTGGCGATCTGGCAGATCCACGGCTTGACGGCGATCCCGCTCGCTGCCGCGTAGGCGCCGCAGCGCGGAGATGAACACCTCCTGGGCGATGTCCTTAGCGCGCTGGTGGTCGCCGATCATGCCGCGGACACGGGAGCCGATCCGGCCGCGATAGCTCGCGTACAGCTCTTCGAAGGCGCGGTCGCTCCCCTGTCTCACGGCAGCCCAAGCTCGCCCTCTGAGCACGCAGCGGGGCGTGGGGTCATGTTCCGCGCCAAAGCCCTGACCATGAGCGGTCCCTGGCGTGGTTCATCACCGACATGATTCCCAAAATCCGTAGCGTTCATCGCCTCGATCGCCAAGCGGCAACTGCGCGGATGGCCGGTCGCACCGACGGCTGAGCCACCGGGGTGAATTCCGGTTGAGACCGTCCGATCGACCGGGCATACTTGTGGATATGTAGTGGACACCGACAGGAGGAGCACGACCGATGGCCAACCATCTGACGCCCACGGAGCTTGCGCGAGAGTCCGGCCTTGAGCGCCGAGACGTCATCGTGAAATGCGTCGAACTGGGCGTCCCGATCTTCAATGGTCGAATCGACAAGACGCTCTTCCTCTCAAGCCTTCGCGAGCTGCCCGGCAGCCAGTCGCAGCAGCCGCAGCCGGCGAGCGCCTGACCGGCCTCGCTCGGCACCGTCGAGTCTCGAATCCCCCCAGCGATCCGCGTCCCAGTCAGCATCGCTGCTCGAGTGTCCTCCGGGCTGCGCCCCAGGGTCGCGGCCTCGCCGCTCAGATCCTCTCGGACCGCTTGGCCCTTCGTCAGTTCTGTGCGGATTGACGCAGCAGCGTCGAGGTCGTCTGCTCGAGGATCTTCCGCCAGGCGCGGGTCTTCTCGCGCTCCGCTTCGTAGTGCTTGACCACCTTGCGCACCCGGGTGGCCGAGATCTCGATGCCATGCCGCGCACAGATCCGCTTGAACCGCGAGTAGTCGTGGGCGAGCTTGAGCGTCACCGACTGGAACCCGTGACGGGCGATGTCCACCCGTGAGGTGTAGTTCATGATGCTCGTCTGGAACATCAGCTCGTCGTTGGGCTCGGGCTCGATCAGGATGATGTCGACGCCGGGATAGCGCTCCTCCCAGCGCCGGGCCAGCTCGTGCAGGCGCTGGTAGGCGAGGAGCTTGAAGGACTGGTAGCCGATCTGCGGAAAGCCCATGTCCGACACGCGGCGGGCGCGGGAGCCGGTGATCGTCGGGATCCGCTTCACGAAGTCGTTGACGTAGGGCACAAGCGGATTGACCACGACGATGAACTTCGCTCCCGCCTCAACGGCGATGTCGAGATTGGTGGTGGAGAGGATGCCCCCGTCGATCAGTTCGCGGTCCTTGACCTTGACCGGCTTGTAGAGCATCGGCAGCGCACTCGAGGCGCTGACCGCCTTCGAGATCGGAACGTCATCCCACCCCTCGGCTCCGAACACGATCCGCTCGCATGTGTCGAGGTCGGTCGCCGCCAGGTAGAGCTCGTTGGGCAGAAGCCGGAAGTCGTCGGTGCGATCGGGGTCGGAGAGGATGGTGCGCACGTAGCGCTCGACCCCGTCGCCGGAATACATGCCCGACGGTAGCGCCTCGGCCAGCGCGACGACAAGGTCGACAGCGGTCAACTGGCCGAGATCGCGAACCAGGCTGCGGAGCACCCGCGCGAGCCTCAGCGGCAGCATGGCACCCTTGGTCAGAAACTCGGAGTAGTTGGGACGCAGCAGCGCGCTCACCCGGGCGTCGGGGTACGGCGTCGGGACTTGTTCGGCGATCACCCGCATCATCTCTTCGGGTGTCACGCCGTTGGCGAGCGCCGAGGCCACGAACGAGCCGACGCTCGTGCCGACATAGACGTCAAACTCATTGACGGTGCGGTTCACCGACAGGAGATCCAGGGCTCGCAGCGCCCCGATCTCGTAGACGCCGCCGGTGAAACCACCGCCACCGAGGACGAGCGCCGACTTTGAGCGCTTGGAGCGCCGGCGGGTGCTGCTTTCTCGTGATCCCCCGGCTGGGCGGTCCGTGCCCCCGGTCTCGAGCTTGACAACCTTGCCCATGCTCACGCTAATTCTACGGCCGTTTCGAGCGAGACCGCAGCTTTTGCCGCACTCGGCGGTTAACTACGGGTGATGGGGAGAGCATTCGCCATGGTCGGGTTGCTCGGAGCGCTGAGCTGGACCTCGGTCGCCGGCGCTCAGGCGCCGCCGGTCAGCGCCCACCAGACGCTCCGCACTCAGCTTTCTGGCGCGATGAGTGCCGTCGGGGGCCAGAGCGGCGCCTATGTCGTCGACCTCACCGCTCACCAGGTTCTCTATGGCTCAGCGCCCGGGGTGCGTCGGCTGCCCGCATCGGTGGAGAAGATCTACACCACCTCGACCGCGCTCCTTCGCCTCGGCCCCAACGGCAGCCTGACCACCAACGTGCTCGGCACCGGGCACAAGGACGCGGCCGGCATATGGCACGGCACCCTGTATCTGCAGGGAGGCGGAGATCCCACCTTTGGCTCGAGCAGCTTCGACAGTTACGCCTACGGCGGCGGCGCGACGATGCAGCGGCTGGTGCGAAATCTCGTCCAGCAGGCGGGCATCACCGGCCTGCGCGGCCACATCGTCGCCGACGGCTCCTACTTCGACGCGCTCCGCGGCACAGTGGCAACCGGTTTCGGGTTCTCACCCGACGTGGAGGGGGTGCTCGGAGGCCTGATCTACAACCGCGGGCTGGCTAACGAGCAGGGCACCGCGTACCAGAACCACCCGGTGCTGTTCGCCGCCCAGCGGTTCGCCGATGCGCTGCACGCCGCCGGCCTGTCGGCGCCGAAGAACATCCCGCTTTACGCCAGCATCACCCCGACCGGCGCCAAGCTCCTGACCCGCGTTCATTCACCTCGGGTCGCCACCCTGATCGAGCTGACGAACACGCCGTCGGACAACTTCTTCGCCGAGATGCTGCTGAAGGGCATCGGCGCGCGCTTCGGTGGAGCCGGAACGAGCGCCGCGGGGGCCAGCGTGGTCCGGGCGCAGATAGCCCGTTCCTTCGGCATCCATCCCCGACTCGATGACGGCTCGGGGCTGTCTCGCGACGATGCCACGAGTCCGTACGAGGTGGTCACCGCCCTCACCGCTCTGGCCGCGAACAAGGTGTTCGTGAACTCGCTGGCGGTGGCCGGAGTGAGCGGGACCCTGGCCGCCGGCCTGCACAGCACCGCCGCCCAGGGCCGCTGCCAGGGCAAGACGGGCACGCTGAACGACGTGGCCAACCTCGTCGGCTACTGCACCGCCCGCGATCGCCACCGGCTCGTCTTCGCCTTCCTGCTCAACTCCGTGGACCCGGTGTACGGGCACTCGATGGAGGACAACATGGCGGTCGATCTGGCCCGCTACAACGGCTGAGCCGCCGGTCATTCGCCGGAGACGAGGCCGCGCAGACCGTCCTCGTCGAGCACCGGTACGCCGAGCTTCTCCGCCTGAGCGAGCTTTGATCCCGGGCTCTCCCCCGCCACCACGTAGGACGTGCGCCGGGAGACCGAGCCGGTGACCTTGCCGCCGGCGGCGACGATCATCTCGGTGGCCTGCTCGCGCGTGAGGTCGGGCAGCGTGCCAGTGAGCACGAGCGTCTGACCGGCCAATGGGCCCGCGCCCGGCGGCGGACCCGCCTCTTCGAACCGCAGGCCCTGGTTGCGCAGATCCTCGATCACCGCCCGCATCTGGTCGTCGCGCAGCTGGTCGTGAATCACCCGGGCCATCTTCGGGCCGACGCCGGGCGTCTCCTCGATCTGCTCCGGCTCGGCCGCCAGCAGCGCGTCCACGGTGCGGAACTGCTGTGCCAGGTTGCGGCCGGTGACGTAGCCGACCTCCTCGATCCCCAGCGCGTAGAGCACCCGACCGAACGGCTGGCGCTTGGAGTCCTCGACCGCCCGGACGAGCTTCTCGGCCGACACGGGCCCGAATCCGGTCTGCTCCGCGATCTGCTCGGCCTGGAGTCGATAGAAATCGGCCGCAGTCCGCACCCAGGCGAGGTCCATGAACAGGCTCACCTGCTTCTCGCCTAGGCCGTCGATGTCCATCGCACCGACGAAATGCTTGAGCAACTGCCAGCGCCGGCCGGGGCAGTCCCGGTTCGGGCAGCGCGTGAACACCGAGTCCTCGGGCTTGATGGTGACGGTGCCGCACACCGGGCACGTCTCGGGCGGTCGCGGCGACGGGGGTCGGTCGCTACGCTCGGCCACGTGAGGCGCCGGGGAGAGCACCTGCGGAATCACGTCGCCGGCCCGCAGCACGATCACCTCCTCGCCCTCGCGGATGTCCTTACGGGCCAGGTCCTCCTCGTTATGCAGCGTCGCCAGCTTGATCGTCACGCCGCCGACGTGCACCGGCTCGAGCATCGCGTAGGGATGGAGGTCTCCGAATTTGCCCGGATTCCAGCCGATCTGGCGCAGCGTGGTGACCGCGGTCGTCGGCGGGAACTTCCAGGCAATCGCCCAGCGCGGCTCGCGCCCGACGACGCCGAGCCGCCGCTGCAGCTCGACCTCGTTGACCTTGACCACGACGCCGTCGATCTCGAACTCGAGCGACCCGCGCCGCTCCTCCCAGCGCCGGCAACGCTCGATGACGTCATCTTCGGTGCGCAGCAGGGCAACGTCGGGATGGACGGGAAAGCGGTGCTCGCGCAGCCACTGCAGGGCGTCCCAGTGGGCGTCGAAGCCGATGCCGTCGGTGGTGCCGATTCCGTAGGCCCAGAAGGACAGCGGCCGGTCCGCGGCCAGCTTCGGGTCTAACTGCCGGATCGTCCCCGCGGCCGAATTGCGCGGGTTCATGAACGTCGACAGGCCGGCCTCGGCACGCCGTTCGTTCAGCGCCGCGAAGTCCGGCAGCGACATATACACCTCCCCGCGCACCTCGACAAGACGGGGCGGTGACTCCAGCTCTAGCTTGAGCGGGATCGACCCGATCGTCCGGAGGTTGTGAGTGACGTCCTCGCCGATCTCGCCGTTGCCGCGGGTCGCCCCACGCTCGAACAGGCCGTCGCGATACAGCAGCGAGATGGCCAGCCCGTCGATCTTCGGCTCGGCCACGTACTCGAAGTCCGGATCCTCGATGCCCTCGCGGGCCAGGTGGTTGCGCATCCGGGCAATCCAGGCCTCCAGCTCCTCGGCCGAGCGCGCGTTGGCGAGCGAGAGCATCGGCTGGGGGTGGCTCACCTTCTCCAGATCGCTGACCGGCTCGCCACCGATCCGCTGCGTCGGCGAGTCGGGTGTCACCAGCTCCGGGTGCTCGGCCTCGATCGTTCGCAGCTCATCCAGCAGTGCGTCGTACTGGTCATCGCCGATCTCGGGATCGTCGAGGACGTAATACCGGTAGCCGTGGTGCTCGAGCAGGCGGCGGAGCTCCTCCGCGCGCTCCGGCGGCGTTGGCGCGGTCCTGCTCAGCCTTCCACCTCGCTGGCCGCGGGCGCGATCAGTCGCGCCAGGTCATGACGCTGGAGCGCGTCGAGCCCCTCACGGTCGGTGAGGTCGAAGTGGATCGGCGTCACTGCGATCCGGCCCTCGGCGACGGCGGCCAGGTCGGTGCCGGTCTCGTCGCGTGCGTAGCTGGCCTCACCGTAGATCCGGTAGAGCCGCCGGCCCTTGGCACCCTCGTCGACCAGCGCCAGCTCGTCGCGATAGATCCGCTTGCCGAGCCGAGCGACGTCGACCCCGGTGGGCTCCGCGCCGGGCACGTTGATGTTGAGCAGCGTGCCGGCGGGCAGCGGCACCGTCTCGAGCTCCTCGACCAGCCGCGCGGTGAACGCCGCCGCAGCGGTGAAGTCGAAGCCGGCGCCTTGGCGAAAGTCCAGCTCGCGCGCGGTTGACTGCTGCGAGACGGCGATGCCGGGCAACCCGAGCACGATCGCCTCGAACGCAGCCGCCACGGTGCCCGAGTAGGTGATGTCGTCGCCGAGATTCGAGCCGTGGTTGATCCCGGAGACGACCAGCTCGGCGTCGAACCCCTCGATCAGTCCCAGCCGCGCGAGCCGCACGCAGTCGACCGGAGTCCCGTCGGTGGCGTAGCCGACCGTCCCGTCGCCGAACTCGACCTCCTGCACCCAGAGCGGGCGGCGCGTGGTGATAGATCGCGCCATCGCCGACCGGTTGCCGTCGGGCGCGATCACCGCTAGCTCGATCGCCGGCAGCGCGAGCAGGGCGCGCCGAAGGGCCTGGAGACCCTCGGCCTCGATTCCGTCGTCATTGGTGAGGAGCACCCGCATCATTGGTTGATCCTAGTGGGGATCTCGGCTGCTGCCGGACTGTCTCCGGAGGCCGGCGGCGATGACCGCCACGACAGCGTACGGCTCATCGGTCAGCTGCCGCCACGTCACGCGCATGACGCGATATCCGGCCGCGATCAGCGCCTGGTCCTTCCGGCGGTCACGCTCGAACGCCGCGCGGTGGCCGTGGAACTGAAACCCGTCGACCTCGACAATGAGGCCGTCCTGGGACCAAAGGAAGTCGACCTCGTAGCCGACGATGCGGGCGTTGGTCCGCGGCGCCGGCAGGCGAGCGGCCCGGCACAGCCGGCGCATCCTCCGCTCGGCCTCCGAGCGGGTGAAGCCGCGCTCGTTGGCGTCGATCAGCGCGCGGATGAGCGGCGCCCCTCGCCGCCGCCCTGCCCGATCGAGCGCAGCCTCGAGGTCGCCCTGCCCGAGCAGCCGTCGCGAGAGGAGGTCCGAGTACAGGGCATCGAGGAACGGGTGCGCCACCGAGGCCAGGTCGATGAGGGTGCGGGCCGGCGCCGTGACCGGGAGACCGTCGAGGTCGCGGACGTCGGCGGGGTCGAGGGTGGCGGTGCGATGGGTCGTGATGCCGGCGCGGGCGCGGAGCCGGCGGTTGCCTTCCATCACGACGTCGACATCCGCTACGGCCGCAACCTTCGTCGGCGACCACAGTGCGCCGGCCGACACGTGGCTGACAACCGCTCCGTGCCCGCATGCGAGAACAGCCGCGTAATCACGGCTCCCGGGAATGCTGGCTCGGTGACCAACGAGGTAGACGCCGCGATGGAGTCGGTGGAGCTCTCCGCGATGCACCCGCAGGTCGATCGAGCCGGACGAGAAGCCGGCATCGCGCAGCTGCGCACGGGAGACGACGCCTCGCTGTCGCTCCGCGAGACGCGCCAGGCGGCACGTTGGGAGTTGGTCGATTTCGTTCCTCTCAGTCGCCCTCGCGGAGCAAGCGGGCACTTGTCCCTCCTGGGACGGGGAAACTGCCCGCTCACCGCCAACTTCGCCTTGAGAGGAACGTTTTCGACGAGCAGGCGTGCGTGCCATGTCTTATAGAGCCGCGAGACCGCCGGGTTCGCCCCCTTCGCTGCCAATCCCCTCGCGCCCGACCTGAAATCCCGTATCGGGGGGGCGCGCACGGGGGGCGCGCACGGGGGGCCGCCAGCGCCCCGGGGGCGCGCACGGGGGGCCGCCAGCGTCCCTACGCCCCACCCAACACCCGCACCCCGCCATACCCAACCCCGGCCAGGTACAGCCCGTGCGCCGGCGCCGTCCGCCCCGCCGCCGACCGCGGCGCCCCGTCGAGCAGGGCAACGAAGGACTCGAGGCTCCGCTTCCCGCCGGCGACCTCGAGCATGGTGCCGACGAGCACGCGGTTCATGTGCCGCATGAACGCGTCGGCCTCGATCCAGAACTCGTACATGTCCGGCATGCCGTCGGCCCTCCGCCACAAGGCCGCCAGCACCTCCCGAGAGAAGCGGACGTGGTCGGTGTCCGACGGCGTGAAGGCGGTGAAGTCGCGCGTCCCTACCAGCGACTCGGCGCACTGCTGCAGCAGCGAGAGGTCGAGCGGACGAGGCCAGTGCAGCACCCGTCCATGCCACAGCGCGCCACGCGGGCGCCGGGCCAGCAAGCGGTAACAGTACGCCCGCGAGGTGGCGTCGAAGCGTGCGCTGAACCCCGGCTCCGCCTCGACGCATTCGAGCACCGAGATGTCGTCGGGCAACGCTGCGTTGAGCGCCCCGGCCGGAACCGGCGGCCCGTCGTAGCTGGCCACCTGCCCCCACGCATGGACGCCGGAGTCGGTGCGGCCGGCGACGGTGAGGGTGACCGGGCCTGAGCGGAGCAGGCCCCCGAGCGCCCGCCCGACCTCGGCCTGCACCGTGCGGGCGCCAGGCTGGGCGGCCCAGCCCGCGAATCCAGACCCGTCGTATTCGAGCAGCAGCCGGCTGGTCATCGCGCGGGCAGCAACCGCCGGTCACGACTCGCGTGGCCGGCCCATGAACCCCGACCAGCGAGCATCACCACCGGCCGTCAGACCAGTTCGAGCAGGACCATCTCCGTCGAGTCCGAGCGACGCGGCCCGAGCTTGAGGATCCGCGTATAGCCGCCGGGCCGCTCGGAGTACCGCGGCGCGATCTCCTCGAACAGCTTGTAGACGGTGAACTTGTCCTGTCCGAGCGTCGACAGGGCCTGCCGGCGCGCGTGGAGGTCGCCGCGCTTGGCGAGGGTGATCAGCTTCTCGACCTCGGGCTTGACCGCCTTGGCCTTGGCCTCCGTCGTCTTGATCCGCTCGTGCTCGATGACCTCCTTGGAGAGGTTCATCAGGAGTGCCTTGCGGTGCGAGGCGCTGCGGCTGAGTTGATATCGCTGACGTTGGTGACGCATGATGCGCTGGAGACCTTACTCCCCTCGCAGCCCAAGGCCCCGTGCGTGCAGGGTCTCGATCACCTCGTCGATCGACTTCTTGCCGAAGTTGGGGATCGCGTTGAGCTCACCCTCGGTCTTCGACACGAGGTCGCCGACCGTCTGGATGCCGGCCCGCTTGAGGCAGTTGTACGACCGCACGCCGAGCTCGAGCTCCTCGATCAGGATGTCGTCCATAGCGTTCGGCTGGCGGGCCGGAGCACCGCCGAGCGAGTTGCCGCCGACGAGGCCGGGCTCGAGCACGCCGGGGGCGCCGGCATCACGGAGCTCGGTGACCCGGTCGGGGTCGGTGAAGATGGCCAGCTGCGAGATGAGGATCTCGGCCGCTTCGCGCAGCGCGGCGTGGGGGTCGATCGACCCGTCGGTCTCGATGTCGAGGGTGAGCTTGTCGAAGTCCGTCCGCTGGCCGACGCGAGCCTGCTCGACGTTGTAGGCCACGCGGCGCACGGGAGAGAAGATCGAGTCGATCGGGATCACGCCGATCGGCTGATCCGGGGACTTGTTCTCCTCGGCCGGGCGGTAACCGCGGCCGCGGCCGATGGTCAGGTAGACCTCGAGCTTCGTCTTGTTCTCCAGCGTCGCGATGTGCGCATCCGGGTTGAGGATCTCCACGCCGGAGGGCAGGTCGATGTCCTTGGCCGTGATCTCGCCGGGTCCGGTGACCACGAGCGGCGCCTCGATCTCGGTCGCGTCGGAGTGCATCCGGCACACGATGCCCTTGAGGTTGAGGACGATGTCGGTGACGTCTTCCTTGACCCCGCGGATCGTCGAGAACTCGTGCGCGACACCCTCGATCCGCACGCTGGTCACGGCTGCGCCCGCGAGCGAGGAGAGCAGCACTCGGCGCAGCGAGTTGCCGAAGGTGTAGCCGAAGCCCCGATCGAGCGGCTCGATCGTGAACGAGCCCCGGTTGTCGTCGACTGACTCACTGGAGATTCGGGGGACTTGGAAGTCGAGCATCAGGGTCCTAACGTCGTGGGTTCCTGCCGCCGCCAAGGCGGCTTCTCGCGCCACGCCTGCCGATCGGCCGCGCGGCTGAAAGCTTGTTGCCTACTTCGAGTACAGCTCGACGATGAGCTGTTCCTGCACCGGCGCGGCGATCTCCCGCCGCTCGGGCTTGCGCAGCACCTTCGCCGTGAGCGAATCGTGATCGGCCTGGAGCCAGGCCGGCACCTGGCCAGTGAGCTCGGTGGCGTCACGGATCACCTGCGACGCGCTCGAGCGCGGATGCACAGCGATCACATCGTTGTCCCGGAGCTGGTAGCTGGGGATGTTCACCCGCCGGCCGTTCACCGTCCAGTGACCATGGAGGATCAGCTGGCGGGCCTGCCGGCGCGAGGCGGCAAAGCCGAGCCGGACGAGCACGTTGTCAAACCGGCACTCGAGCATGCGCAGGAGGTTCTCGCCGGTGATGCCCGGCTGCCGAGACGCCTTCTCGTAGTAGATCCGGAATTGCTTCTCGAGCACGCCGTAGTACCTGCGGGCCTTCTGCTTCTCCCGCAGCTGCACGCGGTACTCGCTCTGCTTCTGGCGCCCGCGGCCGTGCTCGCCAGGCGGGTAGGAGCGTCGCTCGACGCCACACTTGTCGGTGAGGCAGCGCTCGCCCTTGAGGAACAGCTTCTGCCCCTCCCGGCGGCACTGCTTGCACTGGGGTCCGGTGTCCCGAGCCATTAGACGCGCCTCCGCTTCCGAGGACGGCAGCCGTTGTGCGCCTGCGGCGTGACGTCCTTGACCCCTGTGACCTCGAGGCCGGCGGCCTGGAGCGAGCGAATCGCGGTCTCGCGTCCGGATCCGGGGCCCTTGACAAAAACCTCGACCTTCTGAAGACCGTGCTCGATGCCCTTGCGGGCGGCAGCATCAGCCGTCACCTGGGCGGCGAACGGCGTTGACTTGCGGGAGCCCTTGAAGCCGGCGCCGCCGGCGGACTCCCAGGCGATCACGTTGCCATCGCGATCGGTCAGGGAGACGATCGTGTTGTTGAACGACGTCTTGATGTGCGCCTGTCCGATGGGGATGTTCTTGCGGACGCGACGGCGTCCGCGCTGGGGTCTTCTTGGAGCCGGACTCACTTCTTGGTCGCCTTCTTCTTCCCGGCCACCTGCATACGCTTCGGGCCCTTGCGCGTGCGCGCGTTGGTTTTCGTGTTCTGGCCGTGCACCGGCAGGCCACGGCGGTGGCGCAGGCCGCGGTAGCAGCCGATCTCCTGCAGGCGCTTGATGTTCTGCGAGCGCTCGCGGCGGAGGTCGCCCTCGACCATGTATCCGCCGTCGATCAGCTCACGCAGCCTGATGACCTCATCCTCGGTGAGGTCGCGGACCTTGCGGTCGGGCTCGATGCCCAGCTCGGCCAGGAGCTGATTCGCGGTCGAGCGGCCGATGCCGTAGATGTAGGTCAGACCGATCTCGACGCGCTTGTTGAGGGGAATGTTGACCCCTGAAATTCGTGCCACGGGCTCGCCTCTCCCTCTAGCCTTGACGCTGCTTGTGACGAGGATTCGAGCAGATCACAAGCACCCGCCCATCACGGCGGATGATTTTGCACTTTTCGCACATCGGCTTGACCGAAGGTCGTACTTTCACGGCTCGTTTCGCTCTCGTCGGGGAGTCATTTGAGTTAGTTCCCTCCGCTCGGCTCTGGCGACCGGTACGGTCGCCGCTACCGCGCGGAGAGGTCACACGCAGCGCGGAACAGTCGCGCTGCGGGCGCATCGCGGGATGTTAGCAGGGGTTGGGCTTTCGCCACCGCCGCTGCTGGTCTGTCCGCGCCATCGGTTATATCAGGTGCACGGGAGGTGCCGGGGACCCCCGCAGAGGGTTCCAACGCCCGCCAGCTCAGGCCGCCGCGCGACCGTTTCCGGCTTCGTGCCAAGGGGTGAGGATCCGGGGCCCGGACGGGGTGATCGCGATGGTGAACTCGAAATGGGCGGCGAGCGAGCCGTCCTGGGAGAAGATCGACCAGTGATCGTCGGCCACCCGCACGCCGTGGCGCCCGGCGGTCACCATCGGCTCGATCGCCAGCACCATGCCTTCCTCCAGCACCACGCCGGTACCCGGATTCCCGTAGTTGGGGATCTGTGGCTCCTCGTGCATGCTGCGGCCGATGCCGTGACCGACGAGCGAGCGCACGATCGCGAACCCGGCGGCCTCGACCTGGGTCTGGATCGCGTTGGAAACATCGCCGAGGCGGTGGCCGGCGACGCACTGCGGGACGGCGGCGTGAAGCGCGCCCTCGGTGGTGACGAGCAGCTTGTGGGCGACCGGTGAGATCGGGCCCACGGGGAAGGTTCGGGCGGCGTCGGCCACCCAACCGTCGCGGATGACTCCGATGTCGATGGAGATGATGTCGCCGCGCTCGAGCTTGTAGGGCCCCGGAATCCCGTGCACGATCATCGAGTTGGGCGAGGCGCAGATCGAGCCGGGGAAGCCGCGGTACCCCTTGAAGGCAGGCTCGCATCCCTGCGAGCGAATGAACTTCTCGGCGGCTTGGTCGAGTTCCCGCGTCGTGACTCCGGGCCGGATCTTCCCCGCGAGAAGATTCATCGTCTTGACCAGCACGGTCCCGGCCGCCGCCATCCGGTCGATCTCCTCAGGCGTCTTCTTGATGATCACGGAACCTAGACGTTCTCCTCGAGCCGCAGGGTGGCGATCACCGCGCGGATGTGGTCGTGAACATCGGTGGGGTCCCTTGTGCCATCGATGCGGCGCATCAGGCCCTGCTCGTCGTAGAGCTCGACGAGCGGCTCGGTCTGGTCGTGGTAGACATGCAGCCGGTTGCGGACCACGTCGGGCTTGTCATCGTCGCGCTGGATCAGCCGCGAGCCATCCTGGTCGCAGACCCCTTCGTGCTTGGGCGGATCGAACTCAACGTGGTAGTTGTGACCGGCCTTGACGCAGACGCGGCGACCGGACAGGCGACGGACCACCTCCTCGTCGGGCACGTCGATCAGCAGCGCCGCCGTCACCCGGCGGCCGAGATCGGAGAGCTGCTGGTCGAGCGCCTTCGCCTGCTCGATCGTCCGCGGAAAGCCGTCGAGGATGAAGCCATCCTGGGCGTCCTCCTCCTGCAGACGCTCGGCGGCCATCTTGACGATCAACTCGTCGGGCACCAGGTCACCGGCGTCCATGTACCGCTGAGCCTCTTTGCCGAGCTCAGTCCCCTCCTTGACGTTGCTGCGCAACATCTCACCGGTGGAGATGAACGGTAGCTGGAAGTCCCGGCGCAGCCGCTCGGCCTGGGTGCCTTTCCCAGCGCCCGGAGGACCAAACAGGATCAGGTCGAGCTCTGCCACACGGCCACTGTATCGGGATTGCCACTGCGCTTGGCGCTGAGGTGACGGGCTCTGACGGCGGCGGCGGCCGGCATCCTTGCCCCACCCCCAGGGCCCGACAAGAGAGCGGTTTGACTTGGGCCCAGCGCTGCGTCGGACCAATCGTCGCGTCGACGCCCGGGAGGGGTGCAGCTGACCGCCGATCAGGCCCTTGCCGGCGGGGCACGGTCGAGTATCACCTGCGCAACGCCGACCGCAAGCTCGACATCCGCGGCCGGAAAGAGCTCGCTGGCCTGCTCAGCCCCAGCGTCGAGCTCCCGCCTGAGCGGCGGGCAGCGCCGGGGCAGGGCTATTTCAAGAAGCCCTCGTAGTTGCGCATCATCAGCTGCGCCTCCAACTGCTTCATCGTGTCGAGCGCAACGCCGATCACGATCAGGATTGAGGTGCCGCCGAAGAAGAAGTTCGCGCTCGTCTGGTTGATGAGAATCGTCGGCAATGCCGCGACCGCGGCCAGGAAGAGTGCTCCCGGGAACGTCAGGCGAGCCAGGATGCGGTCGAGGAACTCGGCCGTAGGCCGCCCTGGTCGCACCCCGGGGATGAAGCCCCCGTACTTCTTCAGGTTGTCGGCCTGATCGACGGGGTTGAAGGTCACCGCCGTGTAGAAGTAGGTGAAGAGGATGATGAAGATGCTCTCGCCGAGGATGTAGTGCCAGCTCTGGGGGCTGAAGAAGCTGGCCAGGTGGGTGGCGAAGTTGTTGCGGTTCTGGCCGATCAGCTGGCCGATGGTCGGTGGGATCGCCATCACGCTGGCAGCGAAGATCACCGGGATGACGCCGGCCATGTTCACGCGCAGCGGCAGGTAGGTCTGGCCGCCCTGAGTCATTCGGCGCCCGATCACCCGCTTGGCGTATTGGATCGGGATCCGCCGCTGGCCCTCCTGGACGAAGACGATCGCGGCGACGACGCCGACGACGATGAACGGCATGATGACCCGGAAGACCTGGTCGGGGTTGGTCCACCAGGCGTGGATCCCGTTGGGGATCCGAGCGACGATGCTGGCGAAGATCAGCAGCGAGATGCCGTTGCCGATCCCGCGCTGGGTGATCAGCTCGCCCATCCACATCAGCAGAACTGTGCCGGCGGTGAGCGAGATGACGATCAGGAGCACCTTGGCCAGGGTGAAATTGGAGATCAGCGTCGTCCCCGCCTGCTTCTCGAAGCTGCGGAACAGGAACACGTAGCCAATCGACTGGGCGAAGGCCAGACCGACGGTGAGGTAGCGCGTGTACTGGGTGATCCGCGCCTGGCCGACCTCACCCTCCTTTTGCAGCTTCTCGAGCGAGGGGACGACCACCGTGAGCAGCTGCAGGATGATCGAGGCGGTGATGTAGGGCATGATGCCCAGCGCGAAGATCGCGATCCGGCCCAGCCCGCCACCGGAGAACAGGTTGAGCAGTCCGAGGATGCTGTTGCCGCCGAAGTTCTTCTGGATCGCGTTGACCGCGGACGCGTTGATCCCGGGAGCGGGGATGTGCGTGCCCAGGCGATAGAGCCCCAGCATGAGCGCGGTGAACAGGATCTTGTTGCGGATCTCACCGACCCTGAACGCACCGAGGATCGTGGAGATCAACTCGGGGCTCCCTTAGCTTGGATCGCCGGTAGGCACCGCCGGCTCGGCGGCACTGAGAAGCTGGCAGGTTCCGCCCGCGGCCTCGATCCGCTCGCGCGCGGCCGTGCTGAAGCCATGCGCGTGGACGGTGAGCGCCTTGCTGATCTCGCCCTTGGCGAGGACCTTGACCGGGATGTCCTTGCGGGTCGCCAGTCCCTTGGCCTTCAGGGCGTCGGGCGTGACCGAATCACCGGCCTCGAAGCGCGCCTCGAGGTCCTGCAGATTGACCGGCTGGGTGTGCGTGCGGAAGGGCTCGAACGGCATCGACTTCTTCATGTGCGGTCCGCGCAGCTTGCGCATCCGCATGTGAATCGGGTTCTGACCGCCCTCGAACCGCGCTCGGCGCTTGGCGCCTGAGCGTGAGCCCCAGCCCTTCTGGCCGCGGCCGGCGGTCTTGCCGGTGCCCGAGCCCTCACCGCGGCCGACACGCTTGCGCGGCTTGCGCGAGCCAGGGGCCGGCTTGAGGTTGTGCAGGCCGATCCGCTCGGACTCAGCCATTGCCATCCTCCGAAACCTCGACGAGATGACGGACCTTGTGGACCATGCCGCGCAGCTGGGGGGTGTCGTCGTGCTCGACGGTCTGCCCGATCCGACGCAGGCCAAGCGAGCGCAGCGTGTCGAGCTGGCGCTTATCGCAGCCGTTGCGCGACTTGCGCTGGGTGACCCTAAGGGTGCTCACGACGCAGTCTCCTCAGCAGCCGCCGCGTCCTCAGCAGCCGCCGCGGGCTCAGCAGCCGCCGCGTCCTCAGCGGCCGCCGCGGGCTCAGCAGCCGCCGCGTCCTCAGCAGCCGCCGCGGGCTCAGCAGCCGCCGCGGGGTCCTCAGCGGCGGCGGGCTCTTCGGCAGCAGCGGGCTCTTCGGCAGCGGTGATGTCCTTTGGGTCAACCGAGTCCGCAACCGGCTCCGTCGAGGCCGAGGGAGTCTCCTGCGCGCCCACTCGCGCCGCCGTGGACCCGCCGTTGCCATTCGCTTGCTGAACGGGGGCACCGGACGAGGCTGCCTCGGTCAACCCCAGGACCTGGTTGATGGAAAGCCCCCGCAGCTTCGCCACTTCATCGGGGGTGCGCAAAGCCTCGAGGCCGGCCATGGTGGCCTTGACCAGGTTGATCGGGTTCTGCGAGCCAAGGCTCTTGGAGAGGATGTCGTGGATCCCCGCGAGCTCGAGCACCGCGCGCACACCACCGCCGGCGATGACTCCGGTACCCGGCGAGGCCGGCTTGAGGAACACCCGGCCGGAGCCGAAGACGCCGGTCACCTGGTGGGTGATGGTCGAGCCGTGCTTGGGCACGCGGTAGAGATTCTTCTTTGCGCGCTCAACGCCCTTCTGGATCGCCACCGGGACCTCGTTGGCCTTGCCGTAGCCGATGCCGACGACCTCGCGTTCGTCACCGACGACGACGAGCGCGGTGAACGAGAAGCGCCGTCCGCCCTTGACGACCTTGGCGACGCGGTTGATCTCGACCACGCGTTCTTGGAGGTCGAGACCTGAAGCTGAGACTGTGCGATCAAAACGGGAGGCCATGAGGTCGATCCAGGGTAGCGGTCTAGAACTGAAGGCCCGCCTCGCGGGCCCCTTCGGCGAGCGCCTTGACGCGCCCGTGGTACTGATAACCGCCACGATCAAAGACAGCGGCGTCGACGCCGGCGGCCTTGGCGCGCTCGGCCAGGAGCGCCCCGGCACGGCGGGCCTGGTCCATTGGCGCGAGCGTGCGGAGCTCGGGCTCGATCCAGTTGACGGCAGCGATCGTGCGCCCAGCGTCGTCGTCGATGAGCTGCGCGAAGATCCCGCGATTGGAGCGGAACACCGAGATCCGGGGCCGCTCGGCGCTGCCGCGCACCTTGGCGCGGACGCGGCGGCGGCGCTTGAGCCGCCGCTGGGGAGCCGTGAGGATCGTCATGCGCGCTTACCAACCTTCCTGGCCACGTACTCACCCTCGTAGCGGATGCCCTTGCCCTTGTAGGGCTCCGGCTTACGTTGCTTGCGGATGAGCGCGGCGATCTCGCCGACCTGCTGCTTGGATGCCCCGCGGACGACGATCCGGGTCGGCATCGGGACCTCGAAGTCGATGCCCTCGGGAGCCTTGATCGAGACGGGGTGCGAGTAACCAAGCGCGAGCTCGAGGTCGCGGCCCCGCAGCTGCGCGCGGTAGCCGACGCCCTGAATCTCCAGGCGCTTCTCGAACCCGTCGGTGACTCCCTGAACCATGTTGGCGACCAGGGTCCGGGTCAGGCCGTGCAGAGCGCGGTGCTCGCCGCGGTCTGTGGGCCGCGTGACAACGACCTCGTCGCCCGACTGCTCGACCAAGATGTCGCGGTGGATCTTCTCGGAGAGCTCGCCCTTGGGGCCGTTGACGGTCACGCGCTCAGGCTCGATCGCGATGCTCACGCCCGAGGGGACGGGGATGGGACGTTTACCGATGCGGGACATGGTTCGCCGGGTCTACCAAACCTTGGCCACAACCTCGCCACCGACGCCCTGCTGGCGCGCCTCGTGGCCGGTCATGACTCCCTTGGAGGTCGAAATGATCGCCGTGCCCATGCCGCCCTGAACGCGCGGGATGTGGGCGTGGTCGACATAGGTGCGCTGCCCCGGGCGCGAGACGCGCTGGATCCCGCTGATCACCGGCTTGCGCTCGCTCGTGTACTTGAGCGTCACAGAGATCTCCTCGCCAGGACGGCCCGGCGAGGGCGGACGCACCTCGTAGGCCTCGATGTACCCCTGTTCCTTGAGGATCCGGGCCAGCTCGCGCTTGAGCTTGGACGCGGGGATGGCGACGTCCTGGTGCTGCGCCTTGGCCGCGTTGCGCAGGCGCGTGAGAAAGTCGGCCACAGGATCGGTCATCGACATGGCGTCACCAGCTCGACTTGGTCATTCCGGGGATGTAGCCGTTGTGCGCCAGTTCGCGCAGACAGATCCGGCAGACGCCGAACTTGCGGTACACCGAGCGGGCGCGCCCGCAGCGGCGGCAACGGGTGTAGGCCCGGGTCTTGTACTTGGGAGTCCGCTGCTGGCGGACGCGCTGTGAAGTCTTGGCCATGTGCTCCTCTAGCTCTGGTTGGCGGCCGTCTGCGGACGGCCCTCCTTGGCAAACGGCATACCGAGCGCCTCGAGCAAGGCATAAGCCTCCTCGTCGCTTCCTGCCGTCGTCGTGATCGTGATGTCGAGGCCGCGGACCTGATCGATCTCGTCGTAGTCGACCTCGGGGAAGATGATCTGCTCGCGGACGCCCATCGAGTAGTTACCGCGACCATCGAAGGCGCGGGGATTGAGACCGCGGAAGTCACGGATCCGCGGAATCGCCACCGACATGAGGCGGTCGAGGAACTCGTAGGAGCGCTCGCTGCGCAGCGTCACGGCGACACCAACGGGCATGCCCTCGCGCACCTTGAACTGCGCGATCGACTTGCGAGCCCGGCGGATGCTGGGTCGCTGACCGGTGATCGTGGCCAGCTGCTCGGTGGCGGCCTCCAGGACCTTGGAGTCCTGCTTGGCGTCGCCGCAGCCCATGTTGACCGTGACCTTCTTGATCCGCGGCGCCTGCATCGGCGTCGAGTAACCGAAGCGCTCGACCAGCGCTGGCTGGATCTCATCGAAATATCTGCTCTTCAGACGCGCTGTCGCCATTAGTCCACCTTAGTACCGCTGCGCTTTGTCACCCGGAAACGCCTGCCATCCTCGATCTGAGTGGCCAGCCGAGTCGGCTTGCCCTCCTTGGGGTCGATGAGCATGACGTTGGAGATGTGGATCGGGCCTTCCTTCTCAATCACACCGCCGACCTGCTCAGCCCGCTGCGCTCCCGCCACCTGGCGCGGGCGCTGATGGCGCTTGATGATGTTCAGGCCCTCGACGTAGACACGGTTCTTCTTGGGCTCGACGCGCAGCACCTTGCCGCGCTTGCCGCGGTCCTTGCCGCCGATCACGATCACCTCGTCGTCGGTCTTGATCCGGGACGCCATGATCAGAGCACCTCCGGCGCGAGCGAGACGATCTTCATGAAGTTGCGCTCGCGCAGCTCGCGCGCGACGGGGCCGAAGATGCGGGTTCCGCGCGGGTTGTTCTGGGCATCGATCAGCACCGCGGCGTTCTCGTCGAAGCCGATGTAGGTGCCGTCGTCGCGGCCGTAGGACTTCTTGGTCCGCACCACGACCGCGGTCACGACCTCGCCCTTCTTGACCGAGCCCTGGGGCGTGGCCTGCTTGACGGTGGCGACGATCACGTCGCCGACGCTGGCGTAACGGCGGCGCGAGCCACCGCGCACGCGGATGACCAGGATCTCGCGGGCGCCGGTGTTGTCGGCCACGCGAAGCCGTGTTTCGTTCTGGATCACTTCGCCCTCTCAAGGACTTCGATCAACCGCCAGCGCTTGGTGCGCGACAGCGGCCGGCACTCCCGCACGATCACGGTGTCGCCGATGTGGGCGTCGTTGCGCTCGTCATGCGCGTGGAGCGTGTTCGACGTCCGCACGATCTTCTCGTAGCGTCGATGGCGCCGCGAGATGTCGATCCGCACGGTGATGGTCTTGTCGGCCCGGTCGGAGACGACGATGCCCTGCCGGGTCTTCTGCGCACGCACCTCGTGCTCACGCGCTGCCGGCGGCGTGGCCGACTCGGTCGCGGCCGCCTTGGCCCGCGCCCGCTGGCGCTCGGTCTGCCGCGCCTGCGCCTTCTGTGCGCGGCGCGCATCGCGCTCGCCTTGGCGCTCCTCGGGCGAACGCGAGGGGCGTGTGCCGACACGGGCAGCCCGAGCCGCCCGGGCACGCTGGCGCCGCTCCTTGGGCGCAACGACCTCAGCCTCGGGCGTGGGGGCAGCGTCCGAGGAACTCGCAGCCGTCTGCTCGGGCGCAGCATTCACGTCCGGGGCCTCAACGGCAGCGTCTTCAGATCGATCGATTTCTTCCTCAGCCATAACTACGAACCTCAATTCCTCGTTCACGAGCGACGGTCAGCGCCCGGGCCACATCGCGCTTGGCGCGCGACAGGCCGGCGGTGTTGTCCAGCTCGCCGGTCGCGTGCTGGAAGCGCAGGCCGAACAGCTCGCGCCGCGCCGTGTGAATGTGCTCACGGAGGTCGCCATCGCTCATGTCGCGCAATTCAGCCGGCTTCATGGTCAGCCGTCCTCCCGCATCACGAACTTCGTCTTCACCGGAAGCTTGTGCCCGGCCAGCCGCATCGCCTCACGGGCGAGGGGCTCCGGAACGCCGGAGAGCTCGAACATCACGCGCCCAGGCTTGACGACGGCCACCCAGCCCTCAGGCGATCCCTTGCCGGAGCCCATGCGGGTCTCGGCCGGCTTCTTGGTGAACGGCTTGTCCGGATAGACGTTGATCCACACCTTGCCGCCGCGCTTGATCTTGCGCGTCATGGCGATACGAGCGGCCTCAATCTGGCGATTGGTCAACCAGCCCGCATCGAGGGACTTGAGGCCGTACTCGCCGAACTGAACCTTGACCTGACCGCGCGACAGGCCACCGCGGCGTCCTCGGTGCTGCTTGCGGTGCTTGACACGCTTCGGGGCGAGCATCAGCCGCCTCCGCCCGTGCCGCCACCGTTGCCTCCGCCGCGAGGACCGCTACCGCTACCGCCGCCGGAACCCCCCGGCCGAGGTCCGCGTCCGCCGCCGCCGCGGCCACCTGGGCCACCCGGACCGCCGCCGGGACGACCACCGGGACCACCCGGTCCGCCACTACGACCGCGACCGCCGCCGGGACCGCCGCCACGACCGCGCCCGCCGCCGGGACCGCCGGAGCCGCCCGGACCGCCACCACGACCGCGACCCCCGCCGCCGCCGGGACCGCCGGAGCCGCCCGGACCGCCACCACGACCACGTCCACCGCCGGGACCGCCGCCGCGACCACGGCCGTCACGACCGCTGCGGCCGTCACGACCACCGCGCTCGGGGGCCTGCGGTGAAGGCTCGTCCATGATCGTCAGATCGGCGCCGGTGTAGCCCTCGGGCATGATCTCGCCCTTGTTGATCCAGCACTTGACGCCGATCCGGCCGAAGGTGGTGCGAGCCTCGTGGAAGCCGTAGTCGATGTCGGCACGCAGGGTGTGCAGCGGAACCCGTCCGTCGGAGTAGCCCTCGGTGCGCGCCATCTCCGCACCGCCGAGACGGCCGGAGACCTGGACCTTCACGCCCTTGGCACCGGAGCGCATGGCGCTCGTCAGCGCCCGCTTCATCGCCCGGCGGAAGGCCACGCGATTCTGCAGCTGCTCGGCGATCGACTGCGCCACCAGGCGCGCGTCGAGCTCGGGGCGCTTGATCTCAAGGATGTTGACCTTCACCTGCTTGCCGGTGATGCGATGCAGGTCACGGCGGAGCTGGTCGACCTCGGATCCGGACTTGCCGATCACGATGCCGGGACGCGCGGTGTTGATATTGATCTCCACCTCGGTGGCGTTCTTGCGGATGGTGATGTCCGACAAACCGGCATGCGACAGGCGACGCACGATGTGATCGCGGATCAGGGTGTCCTCGTGCAGGTAGTCCGAGAAGTTACGCTCGCTGAACCAGTTGGACTTCCAGTCGTGGATGTAGCCCACGCGAATCGATTCGGGATGAACTTTCTGACCCATGGTTTATTCCTTCGGCGTGAGCAAGATCGTCAGGTGACTGGTGCGCTTGCGGATCCTTGTGGCGCGACCCATCGCGCGCGGGCGGAACCGCTTGATGGTCGGACCCTCATCGGCCTTGACAGCCTTGACGTAGAGGTCCTCGCCGACGAGCTCGTGGTTGTGCTCGGCGTTCGCGACGGCTGACTCGAGCAGCTTGCTCCAGTCACGCGCGACCGCACGCGGCGTGTGAGCGAGGATAGCTCGCGCTTCCTCAACCGTCTTGCCGCGGATGTGGTCGCAGACCAGCCGCGCCTTGCGAGCCGACGAGCGGACGTATTTGGCCTGGGCACGGACGACCGGCGGCGGGCCAGAGGGCCGCTCGCGCGAGCGCCGACGCGCCGGCGCGGTCGCTGCCGACTTCTCTTCGGCCGGCTCGGCGGCACCGCGACGCCGGCGGGCTGGTTTGGCCGGCGCGTCCTCGACGTCCTCGGCCGCGTCGTCAGCTTCGAGCGGAACCTCAGCAGCGGCCTCCTGGCTCTGAATGTCGGCCTCATCAGGGGTGAGCTCAGATGGCGCGTTGGCGTCGGAGACTCGCGCAGCGGTCTCTGCCGCCGGCGCGTCCTCGGAGGCCGAGGCGGCCGAAGCGGTCTCTGCCGCCGGCGCGTCCTCGGAGGCCGAAGCCTTACGTGAGCGGCGCGGACGCTTGGGCTTCTCAGGCTTTTCAGTCATCGCCTCTTCCCTGTCCCCGCATGGCCGCGATACAACCGCGTGGGCGCGAACTCGCCCAGCTTGTGGCCGACCATCGACTCCGAGATGAACACCGGCACGTGCTTGCGACCGTCGTGGACCGCGATCGTGTGCCCGACCATCTCGGGGAAGATCGTCGAGGAGCGCGACCAGGTCTTGATCATGCGCCTCTCGCCGGAGGTGTTCATCGCCTCCACGCGCGCCATCAGGCGCTCTTCTACGAACGGGGCCTTCTTGCTGGATCGACTCAACGCTTCTTCCCTCTTCTGCGTCCGCGGACGATGTAGCGGTCGGATGCCTTGCCCTTCTTGCGGGTCCGGTAGCCCAGCGTTGGGACGCCCCACGGGGTGACGGGGTGGCGTCCTGGCGTGGTCGAACCCTCGCCACCGCCGTGCGGATGGTCCACCGGGTTCATCGCGGTACCGCGGGTCTGGGGGCGCACGCCCATGTGGCGCTTGCGCCCGGCCTTGCCGATCTTGACGTTCTGATGGTCTGAGTTGCCGATCGTGCCGACGGTGGCGCGGCACTCCGCGCGCACCATGCGCATCTCGCCCGAGGGCAGACGCAGGGTCGCGTACTCGCCCTCCTTGGCGAGCAGCTGGATCCCGGTTCCGGCCGAGCGAGCCAGCTGGCCGCCGCGACCCGGGGTCAGCTCGACGTTGTGCACGACGGTGCCGGGGGGCATGTTGGCCAGCGGCAACGCGTTGCCGACGCGAATGTCCGCGGCCGGGCCGGACTCGACGGTGGCGCCGACGCGCAGCCGCTGCGGGGCCAGGATGTAGCGCTTCTCGCCGTCGGCGTAGTGCAGGAGCGCGATGTAGGCGGAGCGGTTGGGGTCGTACTCGATGTGGGCGACCCGCGCCGGGACCCCGTCCTTGCGCCGCTTGAAGTCGATCCTGCGGTACAGCCGCTTGGCACCGCCGCCGCGGTGGCGTGAGGTCTTGCGCCCGTTGACATTGCGGCCGCCGGACTTCTTCAGGCCCTCGGTGAGCGACTTCTCCGGCTCGGAGCGGGTGATCTCGGCGAAATCCGGGTAGGTGACGAAGCGTCGTCCGGGCGAGGTTGGCTTCGGATTGCGGATCGGCATTACTCGGCTCCCTCGAGTCCTCGGAAGATCGGAATCGTGTCGCCCTCACGTACCTGGACGATCGCCTTCTTCCACTGGCGCGTACGACCGGCCGTCTGGCCGCGACGTTTGGGCTTGCTCTTCACCGAGGCCGTCCGCACCTCGAGCACCTTGACATCGAACAACTGCTCGATCGCCTGGCGGATCTGCGTCTTGTGGGCCTTATCGTGGACGCGGAAGGTGTACTTGCCCGCCTCGGCGAGCACGAACGTCTTCTCGGAAACGACGGGCCGGATGATGACCTGGCTGGGATCCATTAGTCCTCGGCTCCAGCTCGGGCGACCAGCTCGGGCAACGCCGACTCGGAGACGAGCAGCGAGGTGGCCCCGATGATGTCGGCCACGCCGGCGTCGTCCACCGGCATCACGTCGACGCGGGTCAGGTTGCGGAACGACTTGCCCGCCGCCGCCTCGGGCTCGGAGAGCAGCACCAGCGTCGGAGCGTCGGCGCCCCAGGTTCTGAGCAGCTCAGCCGCCTGGCTGGTCGACGGCGCGTCGAACACGCCAGCGTCGAAGATGGCCAGCGACTTGCGCTCGGCGTGCACCGACAGCGCGCTGCGCAGCGCGGCGCGGCGCGCCTTGCGGTTGACCTTGACGGTGTAGTGCCGGGGCGAGGGGCCGAAGACGGCGCCACCGCCCGCGAAGTGCGGTGCGCGGATCGAGCCCTGCCGGGCCCGTCCCGTGCCCTTCTGGCGCCACGGCTTGGCGCCGCCGCCGCGCACCTGGCCGCGGGTCTTGCTGGACGCGGTGCCCCGCCGGCGAGCGTTGAGCTCGGCGCGCACCGCCTCGTGCACGAGGGGCATGTTGAAACGGGCCTCGAACGCCGTGGCGTCCAGCTTGGCCGCCGCGCCGCCGCCGAGATTCGGGGCTGTCCTAGGCATCGGTCCGCACCTCCACGGTCGTGCCCTTCGGCCCCGGCACCGCGCCGCGGACGAGGAGCAGATTCTGGTCGGTGAGGACCTCGACCACCGTCAGGCCGCGCTGGGTGATCCGGCCGCCGCCCATCCGGCCAGGGCCGCGCAGGCCCTTCATCACGCGCGAGGGCGTGGCCGAGGCACCGATCGAGCCCGGCGCACGCACGTTGTGCGAGCCGTGGGACTTGGGGCCGCTCTTGAAGTTGTGGCGCTTGATCGTGCCCTGGAAGCCCTTGCCCTTGGACACGCCGGAGATCTTCACCTTGTCGCCGGCGGCGAACGCGTCGGCCGTGACGACCTCCCCGACGAGCAGCTCGCCGGCCTCGCCGCGGAACTCGGCGAGATGGCGGTGGGCGGAGGCGTCGGCCTTCTTGAGGTGGCCGAGCTCAGCCCGGCTCAGCGACTTCTCCTTGCAGGCGCCGAAGGCGAGCTGGACGGCCTCGTAGCCGTCGCGCTCGAGCGTCCGGATCGCGGTCACAGGGCAGGGGCCGGCCTCGAGCACGGTCACCCGCTCGACGCGTCCGTCGTCGAGGAAACGCTGGGTCATTCCGAGCTTCTTGGCGAGAATCGCGGCCATGTCGCTACGAGGCCAGGCGGATCTCGATATCCACGCCAGCGGGAAGATGGTCGAGTCGCTGAAGCGAGTCAACCGTCTTCGGGGTCGGCTGGTGGATGTCGATCAGTCGCTTGTGGGTGCGGATCTCGAAGTGCTCGCGCGAGTCCTTGTCCTTGAACGGCGAGCGGATCACGACGTACACGTTCTTCTCGGTCGGCAGGGGCACGGGACCGGAGACCGTCGCGCCGGTGCGCGTCGCGGTCTCGACGATCTCTTTGGCCGCCGTCTCGATCGCCGTATGGTCGTAGGACTTCAGGCGAATGCGGATCTTGTTTTGGGCGATAGTTGCCACGAAAGCTTTTAGTCTTTTCTCAGTGATGGGGGCGAACCCCGGGCTTCGGGGCCCGCCCCAATTAGTCGTATCTGCTGCTTCCTCGGGGGAGGTGGCCCCCGCGCTTCTCACTGCCTGGGGAGTTTGGACCGTGAGGACAAACTCCCAATCCCATAGGGCGCAGCCCTATGGGACAAACTCCCAATCCAATAGGGCGCCGCCCTATTGGACAACCTCACTCACGACTCCCGAGCCGACCGTCCGGCCGCCCTCACGAATCGCGAACCGCAGGCCCTGGTCCATCGCGATCGGCTGGATCAGCTCGATCTCCATCTGAACGTTGTCGCCGGGCATGACCATCTCGGTGCCCTCAGGCAGCCGGGCGACGCCTGTGACGTCGGTCGTGCGGAAGTAGAACTGCGGCCGGTAGCCGGTGAAGAACGGCGTGTGACGGCCGCCCTCCTCCTTCTTGAGGACGTAGACCTCGGCCTTGAACTTCGTATGCGGCGTGATCGAGCCGGGCTTGCACAGCACCTGGCCGCGCTCGATCTCGTCCCGCTTGGTGCCGCGCAGCAGGCAACCGACGTTGTCGCCGGCACGGCCCTCATCGAGGATCTTCTTGAACATCTCGACGCCGGTGACCACGGTCGAGGTCGTGTCCTTGATGCCCACGATCTCGACGGTCTCGCCCGTCTTGATGATCCCCTGCTCGACGCGGCCGGTCGCCACCGTGCCACGGCCGGTGATCGAGAACACGTCCTCGACCGGCATCAGGAACGGCTTGTCCAGGTCACGGACAGGCTCGGGAATGTAGGTGTCCAGCGCCTCGGCGAGCTCAAGGATCTTGGCCTCGTACTCGGCGTCGCCCTCGAGCGCCTTGAGCGCGGAGCCGGCGATGAAGGGAATGTCGTCGCCCGGGAACTCGTACTCGGAGAGCAGGTCGCGGATCTCGACCTCGACCAGCTCGAGCAGCTCGGGGTCGTCGACCATGTCGACCTTGTTGAGGAACACGACGATGTAGGGAACGCCGACCTGACGGGCGAGCAGGATGTGCTCACGGGTCTGCGGCATCGCGCCGTCGGCAGCCGACACGACCAGGATCGCCCCGTCCATCTGCGCGGCTCCGGTGATCATGTTCTTCACGTAGTCGGCGTGTCCGGGACAGTCGACGTGGGCGTAGTGACGGTTCTCAGTCTGGTACTCGACGTGCGAAGTCGCGATGGTGATGCCGCGGGCCTTCTCCTCCGGGGCGTTGTCGATCGACTCGAACGACCGCACCTCGGTTCCGCCGTACTTCTCGTTGAGCACCTTGGTGATGGCCGCAGTCAGCGTCGTCTTGCCATGGTCGATGTGACCGATGGTGCCGACGTTGACGTGGGGCTTATCGCGCTCGAACTTGGCTTTCGCCACTTGGGGTCGCTCCTTCTAGTTTCAATGGTTCCGCTCGTCCTCAGGACGAACCTCAGAAATCTATCGGACTTCCGTCCGAGTTGGCTGCTAGGCCGGCTGCAGTTCTCCCACAACCTTTTCGGCGATGTTCGCCGGCACTTCCTCATAGCGCTCGAACTGCATCGAGTAGGTCGCCCGGCCCTGGGTGTTGGACCGCAGATCGGTCGCGTAGCCGAACATTTCGGCCAGGGGCACGTAGGCGCTGACGACCTGCGCGTTGCCTCGCTGTTCCATCCCTTGGACCTGACCCCGGCGACGGTTCAGGTCACCGATCACGTCGCCCATGAACGCCTCCGGCGTCGTGACCTCGACGGCGAAGATGGGCTCGAGCAGGACCGGCTTGGCCCGCTGCACGGCGGCCTTGAGGGCCAGCGACCCCGCCACCTTGAAGGCGATCTCCGAGGAGTCGGTGTCGTGGTACTTGCCGTCATTGAGGGTGACGCGGACGTCGACCATGGGATAGCCGGCGCGAGGACCGTTTTCGAGTGCCTCCTCGACGCCCTTCTCGACGGCGGGGATGAACTCGGTCGGAATCGCTCCGCCCTTGATCTTGTTGACGAAATCAAAGCCCTCGCCGGGAGCCGGCTCGACGTCGATGTAGACGATGCCGTACTGGCCCGAGCCACCGGTCTGGCGGACGAAGCGTCCCTCGACCTTCTGCGCCGTGCCGCGGATCGTCTCGCGATATGAGACCTGGGGCCGGCCGACGTTGGCGTCGACCTTGTACTCGCGCAGCATCCGGTCGACCAGCACCTCGAGGTGCAGCTCGCCCATGCCTGAGATCTCGGTCTGGCCGGTCTCCTCGTTGGTGCGGACCTGGAAGGTCGGGTCCTCTTCAGCCAGCCGTCCCAGCGCGACACCCATCTTCTCCTGGTCAGCCTTGGTTTTGGGCTCGATCGCCACCTTGATCACCGGCTCGGGGAACTCAATCATCTCGAGCTTGATCGGCTTATCGGGCGCGGCGAGCGTGTCTCCCGTGGCGACCTGCTTGATCCCGACCCCGGCAGCGATGTCCCCGGCGTAGACCTCCTTGACCTCCTCGCGCTCGTTGGCGTGCATCATCAGGATGCGGCCGATGCGCTCGGTCCGCCCCGTGCTCACATTGAGCACGCGCGAGCCCGCCTCGAGCTTGCCGGAATAGACGCGGAAGTAGGTGAGCTTGCCGACGTAGGGGTCGGCCATGATCTTGAACGCCAGCGCCGCGAACGGCTCCTCGTCGGAGGCGTGCCGGACGGCCGGCTGCTCATCGCCGTTGCCCGAACCCTTCGCCGGCTCGAGTCCCTCAACCGGCGGCACGTCGAGTGGGCTTGGGAGGTAGTCGAGAACCGCGTCGAGCAACGGCTGGACGCCCTTGTTCTTGAAGCTCGAACCGCACAGCACGGGCGTCAGCGCGATCTGCAGCGTGGCCGAACGGATCGCCTGCTTGAGACGCGGGGCGGGGATCTCCTGATCCTCGAGGATCATCTCGAGCAGCTCGTCGTCGTACTGGGAAACCTCCTCGAGCAGGTGCTCGCGGGCCTCGGCGGCACGCTCGAGGTGATCGTCGGGGATCGGCACGACGTCCTGCTCCTTGCCGAGCTCGTCCTTGTAGAGGATCGCGTGGTTATCGACCAGGTCGATGATGCCCTGAAACTCGGACTCGGCGCCGATCGGCAGCTGAATGGGAACCGGGTGCGCGCCGAGGCGGTCGACCATGGTCTGCACACCGCGGCCGAAGTCGGCTCCGATCCGGTCCATCTTGTTGATGTAGGCGATCCGCGGAACGCGGTACTTGTCCGCCTGGCGCCAGACCGTCTCGGACTGGGGCTCGACACCGGCCACCGAATCGAACAGCGCGATCGCGCCGTCGAGCACGCGAAGCGAGCGCTCGACTTCGACGGTGAAGTCGACGTGCCCGGGCGTGTCGATGATGTTGATGCGGTGGTCCTTCCACTCGCAGGTGGTGGCGGCGGACGTGATGGTGATTCCGCGCTCCTGCTCCTGCTCCATCCAGTCCATCACCGCGGCGCCCTCGTGAACCTCCCCCATCTTGTAGGTCCGACCGGTGTAATAGAGGATGCGCTCAGTGGTCGTCGTCTTACCGGCGTCGATGTGAGCCATGATCCCAATGTTGCGAGTCTTCTCGAGGGTGAACTTGCGAGGCATAGGTTTCAGTCGGTTGTGGCGGTCCCCAAAGACCGGATGTGGACATGAAAAAGGGCCCAATGGGCCCCTTTACGACGCACCTGTCGGATCGGGGCGGGTTCTTAGTTCTTCGGCGTCTCCATGGCTTGGATCGTCCGCGCCCGGGAGCGAGCACAGATGACCGGAACGCCGCCCGAGGCGAGAACCGAATATAGCAGAGGGTTGACCCCGCCCAGAGCGGGTGTTTCGGCTGACGGAGCGGCCCTTGAGGACCGTGGATCCGGCCGCTCCGGCGGGTCCCGTGACGATTTAGGAGACGGTATCAGCACGGCCATCGTGGTCGTGGCGCTGCTCGGTGCATTGCTCCTCGCGGTGGCCGAGTTCACCACGCTCTACACGGTCCACACCTCGGCGGGAACCGCCGCGGGCAAGGCGGTCTCGACCGGCTCGCACCACTCCTACGCGCTCCTGCCGGTCGTGCTGCTCGTGCTGGTGCTCGCTTACGGCGTCCGCGTCGCCGGGAGCCGCCCGGCGCTGCTCGCGATCGGCTTCATGGGCGTGATCGCGCTGCTGATCGCGCTGCTCGGCGATCTGCCAGACGCCCATGCCAGCGGTCTGATCGGTGGCGGCAGCGTCCGCTACGTGGCGGCCTCCGCCAAGCCGAGCGCCGGCTTCTACATGGAGACTGGCGGCGCATTGCTGCTCCTCGTCAGCTGCGTATGCGGCTTTCTGCTCATTGGGCCGCCGAGGCGCCGGCCGAGCTCAGCGGCCGGGCAGCCCGGGCGAGCGAGGGACGCGGACGGCGGCGTCACGCCGCCGGCGCGCGAGCGGCCCCTGTCGGAATCCTGACACTCTGAACTTTGGTGTCGCCCGACAGCCACCTCAGGACTGTCGCCCGACAGCCACCTCAGGAGCCACATTTCACAGACGCGAGGGTTGTCCCACCGCAACCCCCGGTCCCGTGTGGTGGACGGTCCCTTGCGTTTTACTTCTGACGGCGTGTCAGCGATGATGCGGCGATGACCAACCCCGCTCTCACAGACGGACTGCTGATGGTGCAGCTCGCCCAGTGGGGCTCGACGATGGGCCTCGACGCGGCGCGGGCTGTGCTGTTCGCCGACGACTTCGATCGGGAGAGCGCCGGGGCCGGCGACGAGCCCGTCCGCAAGGTGCTCCTGTGGGGCGAGACCGTCGCCACCATGGTCAAGCACGAGTTGTTCCCCGAGGCACTCGCGCTCGACTGGGTCTGGATCGAGGGATTGTGGGCGCGGGTGAGCCCGGCGGCGCGGCGTGCGCGTGAGCAGTTCGGCGAGCCGCGGCTGTACGAGAACTTCGAGGCCCTGGCCGAGCGGGCCTCGGCGCGGTCCTAGCGGCGCGGGTCGGGAACCCGTCCCGGCTCCCGGGCGGGCCGCTCCTACGCCGAGTCCCCCGGCGTGTGCACGATCAGCACCGCGGAGGGGCTCGCGTTGAGCACCTGGTGGCTGACGCTGCCCAGCAGCAGCGAGCGCATCTCGCCCCGTCCCCGCGAGCCCATCACCAGGAGGTCGTGCGCGCCGGTGTGCAGCTGTTCGAGAATCCGTTCCGCGGGGCGACCGTGGGCGAGGATCTTCGTCACCGGCATATCGGCCGGCAGCTCGTCGATGGCCGCTTCCAGCAGCCGCCCATGGTCGCGCTCGGTCTCATCCGAGAGCCGCTCGAGGTCGATCCCCGTCGGGTACCCGGCACCGCCCAGCAACCAGGTCGCGGGGTCGGGTACCGTCGTCATGACAGTCAGGGTGGCGTTGCTGGCCTGCGCCAGGTCGATGGCCTCATGCAGCGCGTGGGAGGCATGCTCGGAGCCGTCGATGGCGACAAGGATGCGGCGAAACATAATGCGCTGAAGGCTAGAGACTCCGCGGCGCTCGACCGGGTCCGCGCAGCGCCTCTCGCCCGCACAGCGCCACGGCATGCTCCTCGTCACCGTCACCGTCTTCCTCGCGGCCGCCGTCGGCGTCGCCGCAAACCGACGCACGGCCCGCGCTCAGGACGTTTCCCGCGGGGTCCTGCGGCTGATGCTCTTCGTGCTCGTCCCATTCGTCTCGTTCGTCAACTTCGCCCACCTCGAGCTCACGGCGGCGGCGGGAGCCGGACTGCTGATCGCCTACGTCGCGATCGCCGCTGCGGGCACCCTGGCCTGGCTGATCGGCAAGCGCGTGCTCGAGCTCCCTCGACCACGGCTCGGCGCCCTGATCTGCACCGTGATCATCGTCAACACCGGCTATCTCGGCCTGCCGATGGCCGTCGTTCTGCTCGGGAGCAAGGCGCTGCCGACCGCCGTCGCCTATGACCAGATCATCAGCGGACCAACGCTGTTCATCGCCGGCTTCGGGATCGGGGCGCTGTTTGGCGACCATGACGAGAGGGGCGGACACGCGCGACTGCGGAGCTTCCTATCGCGCAACCCGCCACTGCTGGCCATGATCGCCGGGCTCCTGACGCCAGCGGCACTCGTCCCCCAGGCGCTGGTCTCAGCGTCGCATGTCGTCGTGGCCGGGCTGCTCCCACTCGGTTTCTACGCCGTGGGGGTCAACCTGTCTGCCGAGCGACGAGCCGAGCGCTCGCCCCTGCTCCAGTGGCCCGACCGCACCGTGCTGGTGGCGCTGGCCCTGCGGTTCCTCGTCGCGCCGATGGTGCTGCTCGTCGTCGCGCTGACGCTGATCGCCCTGCCGCCGGCCTACCTGCTGCAGGCGGCCATGCCGACTGGGATCAACTCACTGACCGTCGGCCACGCCTACCGGCTCGACATGGGCCTGATCGCCACCGCGATCGTCTGGAGCACGGCCCTCACCATCGCCATCGGGCTGACGATCGCGCTGCTGTAGCGAGCGCGATCGCGGGTGTAGCGAGGCGATCGCCGCGCTGTCGCGACTACCAGCGGTAATGCGCGAAGGCCTTGTTGGCCTGCGCCATGCGGTAGATGTCGTCCTTGCGTTTGAAGGCGTTGCCCTGCTGCTGCTGAGCATCGAGCAGCTCATGAGCGAGACGCTGAGCCATCGTCTTCTCGCGGCGCTGACGGGCGAACTGGACGAGCCAGCGGACGGCGAGCGTGCGCGCCCGGCGGGCAGGCACCTCGACCGGCACCTGGTAGGTGGCGCCACCGACGCGGCGGGAGCGAACCTCGAGCACGGGGGTGAGCGCTTTGATGCTCGCCTCGAGCTGCTCGACCGGGTTCTTGCCGGTGCGTTCGCCCAGAATGGCCAGAGCGTCGTAGACAATCCTCTCGGCGACCGGCTTCTTGCCGTCGAGCATCACCTTGTTGATGACCTGCTGGACGAGCCGGTTGCGATGGACGGCGTCCGGCTCGATCGGCCGGATCTGGGCTGCTGCGCGGCGGGGCACGCTACTTCGCCTTCACGCCGTACTGCGAGCGGGCCTTCTTGCGATCGCCGACACCGGCGGCGTCAAGGGTGCCGCGGATCACCTTGTAGCGGAAGCCGGGAAGGTCCTTGACGCGTCCGCCGCGGACGAGCACAACCGAGTGCTCCTGAAGGTTGTGGCCCTCACCTGGGATATAGGCGCCGACCTCCATGCCGTTGGTGAGCCGGACACGGGCCACCTTGCGCAGGGCCGAGTTGGGCTTCTTCGGCGTCGTGGTGTAAACGCGGGTGCACACGCCGCGGCGCTGGGGCGCGGCGACCTTCTTCTTGCGGCCCTTTCCGGACTTGAGGCCCGGGGTGGCGAGCTTCTTCTTCGGTGAGGTGCGACCCTTGCGGATCAGTTGGCTGGTAGTCGGCATGCGGATTGGCAGCGTAGCAGGGGTTCAGACCTGAGCCGCGGTAACCCCGGCCAGCGCCTCGTCCACGTCCACACACGGCACCCCAACCGCCTCCGCGACCGGGGTGTAGGTCACCTGACCGCCCGCGACGTTGACCCCGAGCCTCAGCCCAGGATTGTCCGCGACGGCGCGGGCCACGCCCGCACCGGCGATGTGGAGCACGTAGGGCATCGTGGCGTTGGTAAGCGCGTAAGTCGATGTGATCGGAACGGCACCCGGCATGTTGGTCACGCAGTAGTGGGTGATGCCGTCGACCTCGTAGGTCGGATCGGAGTGGGTGGTCGGACGCGAGGTCTCAAAGCAGCCGCCCTGATCGATCGAGACGTCGACGAGCACCGCCTGGGGCTTCATCAATTTCAGATGGGCGCGGGTGACCACCTTCGGCGCTCGCGCTCCACGCGCGAGGACGGCGCCGATGACCAGATCGGCATCGGGAAGCCGCTCCTCGATCGACAGGGTCGAGGCGAAGCAGGTGTCGGCGCGGCCGCCGAAGGCGACGTCGAGCTCGCGCAACCGGTCGATGTTGCGGTCGAACACGTAGACCGTGGCCTCCATACCGAGCGCGATGAAGGCTGCGTTCATGCCGACCACGCCGCCGCCGATGACCACGACGTTCGCGGCCGCGACGCCGGGGACGCCGCCGAGCAGGATGCCGCGGCCGCCGAGTGGCTTCTCGAGCATGAACGCACCGGCCTGGGTGGCGATCTTGCCCGCGACCTCCGACATCGGGGCCAGCAGCGGCAGGCGGCCGTTCGTGTCCTCGACGGTCTCATACGCGATGCAGGTCGCACCCGAGGTCATCAGGCCGCGCGTCAGTTCGCCGTCAGCGGCGAGATGCAGGTAGGTGAACAGCGTGTGTCGTGGCTCGAGCAGCGATACCTCGCGAGGCTGCGGCTCCTTGACCTTGACGATCATGTCCGTTTCGGCGAACACCGCCGGGGCGTCGGGAAGGATCCGGGCACCCTGCGCGGCGTAGGCCTCGTCGCCGATCGCCGAGCCGACGCCGGCGCCGCTCTGAACGGCGACCTCGTGCCCGGCATCGACGAGCTCGCGCACTCCGGCCGGGGTCAGCGCCACCCGGTACTCGTCTGTCTTGACCTCGCTGGGGACGCCGACTCTCAACGCGATACCGCCCTTCGAATTGTGTGATGTTCAGAGATGCCGGTCACGAGATCAGCTCCCGCCCGCGGAGTGCGAGCCAGAACTCGATTCGGTCGCGGGCACTGCCGAGATTGCGGCCGGTCAGCTCCTCGACCCGGCGAATCCGGTAGCGGAGCGTGTGCCGATGGCAGTACAGCCGGCGGGCGGCTCGCTCCCATTGCCCGTTCTCCTCGATGAAAGCTTCGAGCGAGCGCATCAGCTCGCCGCCGTAGTGCCCCTCGGACTGCTCGATCGGACCGAGGATCGAGTCGCAGAAGAGCCTCAGCGCCTCGTCATCCTGGAGGGACAGCAGAAGCTGGAAGGAGCCGAGGTCCTTATAGGTGCCGATCCGCACGTCGGCGGCCGACGCGCCATCGCTCCGCGCCCCGTCGCTGTCCTCGCCCGCCGAGGACAGCCCGAGCGACAGCGCCTCGAGCGCGCAGCGAGCCTCGTGGAAGCTGCGGCGAGCCTCGCCGCCGGGCACCGGGCGCCCGATGCCGACCGAGAGGTTGCTGCTGAGCTCACCGCTGACGCGCTCGGCGACGCGTTCGGCCATCGCGAACAGGTCCTCTTCCTCCATGTCTCGGACCAGCGCACAGGTCAGAGACCCGGTCGAGGCGACCAGTCCAGGGACCGCGTCGTCACGGAGCGCCGCGGCGAGCGCCATCTCGATCGGGACGGCCGAACCCCGTCCGTTGCCGGGACGCTCGATCACGATCGAGGAGATCTGCTCGCCCAGCCCAAATGGCTCGAGCCGGCGCATCAGGTCCGCCCCGGCCAGCTCGCCACTGACCACGGCGGCCAGCACGTCGCCGGCGAGCCGGCGCTCCGTGTCGCCGGCCACGCGTGAGCGCAGCAGCTCCAGCGCGACGATCGTCACCGCCTGATGCAGGGTGAGACGATCGAAATCCGACAGCGGTCCGGTGTCCTTGATCGCCACCAGCCACGCTTCCGGGACACGGCCTCCGAGGGTAGTCGTCCGCGGAGCGCCGTCTGCGGCCACGGGCAGAGCCAGCGCCCGGCCGCCCTCGTCAAGGGTCGGCATGAATGTGCGCCCGTCACGCCGCCGGCCGCGCTCGCGCAGCTCGTTCTGCAGCCCGGCCAGCGAGGCCGGCTCGAGCACGCGGCGGAACGAGTGGTGCACGAGCAGCTCGCCGCGCGGATCGAACACCAGCACGGCGGCACCGATCAGCGTGGCCAGCGCGCTCACCAGCGCATCGAGCCCGCGCTCGGAGAGCACGATCCGCTCGAGCCGCTCCTGTGCCGCGAGGGCCCGGCGCAGGACCGCGTACTGCTCGTTGACCAGCTGGGTGAAGGCCGCCTCGGTGACGGCGATGAACGGCACCTCGTAGGGAACCTCGAAGACCGGGAAGTCGCGCTCCTCGGCCGTCTCGACGATGGGCTCAGGGATGGCGTCGTGCCCGAAGCCGACCCCGAAGCCGAGCGCGGCGAGCTGGTGGTCGGCGAGGCGGCCCACGAACTCACGCTGGCGCTTCTCAGTGTCGAGCTGCATGCCCGTGGTGAGCAGCACCTCGCCACCGGACAGCCACGGCGTCGGATCGAGCAGCTCGGAGATATGCACCCATCGCACCGGCAGCTCAAGCCCGGCGTCGCCGGCGATCAGGCGGACGTCGAGATCCGCAAGCAGGTCCGCGACCGTCAGCACGGGTCGACCTCGCTCACACCTGATGCACGTGCATCCGCTCACCGGCTTCGGTGAGCACCGGACGCAGGATCGACTCGATCTCGGCGAACTGCTCGGGACCGGCGATCAGCGGCGGTGAGAGCTGGATCACCGGGTCGCCGCGGTCGTCGGCCCGGCAGATGAGACCCCGGCGGTAGAGCTCACCGGACAGGAAGCCGCGGAGCAGCGTCTCGGCCTCCTCGTCGGAGAACGACTCCTTGGTCTCCTTGTCCCTCACCAGCTCAATCGCCTGGAAGTAGCCGGCGCCGCGGACATCCCCGACGATCGGCAGGTCGCGGAGGGACTCGAGCATCGCGCGCAGCTTGCCCTCGTTGGCCCGGACGTTCTCGAGCAGGCCCTCGCGCTCGAAGGCGTCGAGGTTGGCCAGGGCCACCGCGGCGGAGATCGGATGCCCACCGAAGGTGAACCCGTGGGTGAAGCTGTTGGTCCCGTCCATGAACGGATCGGCCACGCGATCCGAGACGATCACCGCGCCCATTGGAGCGTAGGCGCTGGTCAGCCCCTTGGCCGTCGTGATCATGTCCGGCTGGTAGCCGAAGCGCTCCGCCCCGAACCACTCGCCCAGACGGCCCCAGGAGCAGATCACCTCATCGGAGATCATCAGGACGTCGTACTCGTCGCAGATCTCGCGCACGCGCTGGAAATAGCCCTCCGGTGGCGTGAAGCAGCCGCCGGCATTCTGCACCGGCTCGAGGATCACAGCCGACACCGTATCCGGGCCCTCGAACTCGATCCGATTGGCGATCGTGTCCGCGAGCTGGTCAGGGGTGAGACCCGGCGCCATCCGGTAGGTGTTGGTGTTGGGCACGTGGCAGCCACCCGGGGTGAGGGGTTCGAAGGGCTGGCGCAGGTCGGTGATGCCGGTGGCCGAGAGCGCCCCGAGGCTGGTGCCGTGATAGGCGATCTCCCGGGCGATCACCTTGTGCTTGTTGGGCTTGCCGCGCAGCTTGAAGTACTGGCGGGAGAGCTTCAACGCGGACTCGACCGCCTCGCTGCCGCCGCTCGTGAAGAACACTCGGTTGAGATCGCCCGGGGCCAGGGACGCGATGCGAGCCGCGAGCTCGATGGCCGGCGGATGGGCATAGGACCAGTTGGTGTAGAAGCCGAGCTCGCGGGCCTGGTCGACCCCGGCCTGCGCGATGTCGGCCCGGCCGTGGCCGATGTTGACGCAGAACAGCGCCGAGAGACCGTCGAGATAGCGGTTGCCGTGCTCGTCGTACACGTAGCACCCCTCCCCGCGGACGATGATCGGGACCTCGTGATCGGAGTACGCCGACATCCGGGTGAAGTGCATCCACAGGTGCCGCCGAGCCATGTCCTGCAGCGTCGTCGCCTCGCTCGCGATTGTCTGCTCGGTGCTCGCCATTATCTCATCCTCCGGAGCTTCGCCATTTTGTACAAAGGTAGCGATGTGCGGCGCCTGACTCAATTGTCCGAAATGGAAGCTTCTGCCGTAGCCGTTCGCCATCTGGGAGCCGGCGGCCCCGGCCGGTTAGGGTTCACGCCCATGCCCTCAACCACTTCAGAACCGGATCCGGACCGCCGCTGGTACTGATCCACGGGATCGGCCATCGTTGGCAGGGCTGGCAGCCGGTGATCGATCTGCTCGCCGACCAGCGCGAGATCGTCGCTCTCGATCTCCCCGGCTTCGGCGCCTCCCCGATGGCGTCGGCCGGGACGCATGCCGGAATCGACTCACTGACCACGCTGGTGGCCGGATTCCTCGACGAGATCGGTCTGGAGCACCCACACGTCGCCGGCAACTCCCTGGGTGGCTGGATCTCGCTCGAGTTGGCCAGACTCGGTCGTGCCCGCAGCGCCACCGGCATCTCACCCGCGGGCTTTCACACCGCCGCCGAGGGGGTGTTCCAGTACATCAGCCTGTGGCTGGCTCAGCGGCTGGCCCGGCTGATGGGCTCGCGGGCGCCGGCGATCCTCGCCCGGCCGTGGCTGCGCAAGCTCGCGTTCTCGCAGCTCGTCGCCCATCCCGAGCGGATGCCGCTGACGGAGATCAGCGGCGACGTACGGGCCCTGGCCGACGCGCCCTGGTTCGAGCCCACGCTGCGGGCGATCAACCGTGAGCACTTCACCGGCGGCGACCAGATCCGGGTGCCGGTGACGATCGCCTGGGGGACAAGGACCGGCTGTTGCTCCCCCACCAGATCCGCCAGGCCGGGCGGGCGATCCCGGGCGCACGGCTGGTCATGCTGCGGGACTGCGGACACGTGCCGATGTCCGACGACCCGGCGCAGATTGCCGAGGTCCTCCGCGAGGGAAGCGCCGAAGCCCGGGAGTGAGCGCGGCCCCGAAGCCCGGGAGTGAGCGCGGCCGGTGGGCGCCGGCGTTAGTGCGCGTGGCCGACGGCCCGCACCGGAGCCGGCATCAACCACGCCGCCCCGAGCACCAGCGTGAAGGCCAGGCACTGAACCACAAGCGCCACGGGATTCGCCGACAGCGGATCGCCGAAGACGATGATCCCGCCGACGATGCCGGCTACGTTGGCCGCGACCCCGGTGATGGCGATCACCGGCACCGCATCACCGTCCTGCAGCGCCTTGGCCGAGGCGTAGAACGCAGCGACCGAGGCGGCGAGGGTGACGAGCAGCCAGGGCGTGAGCAGCCCGGCCAGGCCGGTCGACCCGACCAGCCCGGAGATCGCCTTGATCGCCACATCGGAGACGCCGAACAGCATTCCCGCCGCCGCTCCGAGCATGTAGCCGTGGTGCTCGCGCGGGGCGCCGATGCGCGGGCCCATGATGAGCAGCGTTCCGGCGGCGATCAGTGCACCCTCGAACGCGATCATCCCCGAGAGCGAGAACTGCGAGTTGGCGCCGTGAGCGGCCGGGAGGGTGACGCCCAGCAGCATCAGCCCCAACGCGGTCAGCCCGAGTCCGGCCCACTGCTTGGGACCGATGCTCAGCCCGAAGATCTTCTCCGCCATCACCGCCAGCAGCACGACCCCTCCGGCCAGGACGGCCTGAACGAGGGAGAGGGGCGCGAACGCCATCGCGGCGACGTGGAGGATCCAGGCGCCGGCGGCGATCAGCATCCCGATCGCGAACAGGCGCGAGCGGAACAGCGCGGCCGCCGAGTGCAGCGGCCGGCGCATGTCCACATCCGGCGCGGCGCAGGCCCCCCGGTGCTTGTAGAGGAAGCCGATGTTGGTGGTGAGCGCGCAGCCGAGCGCGAGCAGGATGCCGAAGAAGGGAGTCATGGGGGGAAGAACCTGGAGCGGGAGACGAGGAAGCTGGGGCGCTGCCTCACGGTGCTACTCGGCAGCGCAAGCGACTCGCTTGAATCCGCTGCCTGAAGTACACCACATATCGGCGTGCGTGACAGAGTTGACGGGAAATGGCACCCGGGACACTGTGGCGGGCGCGGATAAGCGGTTCATATGGATAGGCCCCTCCTGCTGGTTGATGTCGACGGCGTGATCTCGCTGTTCGGCTTCGATCCGATGCGGCCGCCGTCGGGGCGCTTTCAGATGGTGGACGGGATCGCGCATTACCTTTCGGCCACGGCCGGCGACCACCTGCGGGCGCTGTCCGACGCGTTTGAGCTGGTCTGGTGCACAGGCTGGGAGGAGAAGGCCAACGAATACCTCCCCCACGCCCTCGGGCTCGAGGCGCCGCTGCCCCATCTGAGCTTCGACCGCCACGTCGGCCGGACGAACGCCCACTGGAAGCTTTCGGCGATCGAGGCCTTCGCCGGGCCGAGGCGGCCGCTGGCCTGGATCGATGACTCCCTGGACGAGCGCTGTCGCGAGTGGGCCCGCGAGCGGGCCGGCGCGACGCTGCTGATTCAGACCGAGTCGGACAGCGGGCTGAGCGCCGCACACGTCACGACGCTGCTGGCGTGGGCCTCAGCCCAGAACGGCGCAGCGCCGGCGCCTCGCTGATGCCCGCCGCCTGGAGCAACTCGCAGCAGTAATCCCACAGTCGGCGGCGGTCCTCCACGCTCTCCTTTCCCGGACCGAACCGGTAGTGCGTCGGGCGCGGCCGGCGATCCTGCCAGAACAGGCCGGTGCTGCGCAACGGCTCCGGCGCGGCGCCCAGCCACACAATCGTATCTGCGCCCCCGTGAGGATCGCGGATGATCGGACCGGTGATCCGCCGGAACACCGGCATCGCGTCGCGCACGCCCTGAGTGTCCACCCATCCGGGATGCATTGAATGGACGACCACGCCGGTTCCCTTGAGACGAACCGCCCACATCTCGCTGAGGACGACCTCCTGGCGCTTGGTGCGGGCGTAGAACTGCTTCGGGGAGTAGCTGTCCTGCTCGGATTGCGGGTCGTCGACCCGGAGCGGCTGGCTGTACATGCCGCCCGAGCTGACGTCGATCAGTCGCGCTGGAGCGCTGCGACCGAGCAGGTCGGCGAACAGCGCGGTCAACGCAAACGGGGCGAGCACATGAGTGGCGAACATGATCTCGTGACCGTCCCGAGAGTGGGTGCGCTCGGGTGGCATCAGGCCGGCGTTGTGGACGAGCACGTCGAGGCGCCGCCGGCTCGCGGCGAAGGTCCGAGCGAAGTCGCTCACCGCCTGCAAGCTGCTGAGGTCGCAGGCCACCGGCTCGACATCGGCGCTCGGCACCGTCCGCGTCACCGCAGCGGCCGCGTCCGCCGCGCGTTGGTCATTGCGCCCCAGCACCTTCACCGAGGCGCCCAGCTGGGCAAAACCCTCGGCCGCGGACAGCCCGATGCCCGACGCGGCCCCGGTGATCAGCACGACCTTCCCGTCCATACGGGGCGGATCCGCCGGCCAGCCGGCGAGATGGCGGCGAACCACCAGTCCCAGCTTGCCGTAGCCGGGCGCGATCGTCCGGTCCAGAAGCGTGTCGACCGCCGAGGACATCATCGGCACCGATGCTACCCCCTCGGCGTCCTTATCTCAACAGCTTGTTGAGGTTTCTTGCACGACATGATGGAAAACCTCTGACGTACCCCCGCCTCCCGGACCTCGGTCAGTCGGCGAACGATCCGTGACGGCCCGCACCGCTGCGGAATCGCTCGAGCCCCGACTGCACGTCGGCCAGAGAGCGCAGGCCATGCTTGAACTCGGCCGCCATCGCCTCGGGCTCGGCGAGGCCCTCCTGCTCGAGCGCCGATAGGCGATCGTGGCGCAGGCAGGTCTGCGGAAAGGCGGCCAGCTCGCGGGCGAGGCGCTCGGCCGAGCCACGGCTCTCGCCGGTGGCGACGAGGCGGTTGGCAAGCCCGATCTCCAACGCCTCGGCGGCCATCACCGGCCTCCCGGTGAGGATCAGGTCCATCGCGCGGCTGAGTCCGATCAGCCGCGGCAGCCGGACGGTGCCCCCGTCGATCAGTGGCACCCCCCAGCGGCGGCAGAACACTCCGAACACGGCGTCCTCCTCGGCGATGCGCAGATCGCACCACAGCGCCAGCTCGAGACCGCCGGCGACGGCGTGGCCGGCGACCGCGGCGATCACCGGCTTCGACAGCCGCATCCGCGTCGGCCCCATCGGGCCCTCGCCCTCCGGCGTGACCCGATTGCCGCGCTCCGTGCCGACCGCCCCCAGGTCCGCCCCGGCGCAGAACACCCCGCCCTCCCCGTGCAGGACGGCCACGGCGGCGTCGGGGTCACGATCGAAGGCCCGAAACGCCGCCGCCAACTCCTGCGCCGTGGCACCGTCGACGGCGTTCCGGCGCTCGGGCCGACAGAGCAGCACGGTGTACACCGGCCCGTCGCGCTCGACCCGCACCGCGTCGCTCATGCCGCCGCTCCGACCGCCCGGCGCACGAACATCCGCAGCGCCGCCAGCACCTCCTCTGGGGCCGGTCGCTCAGTCGCCAGCGGGGAGAGCGGCCCGACGAGCGCCTCGCCACAGCCGCCGACAAGGGCCGCGGCGGTCAGCCCGGCGTTCTGCGGCGGCAGCTCGCCCGTGGCGATGCCACGGCGCAGGGTGTCGGCGATCAGCGCGGCATACCGCTCGCGGTAGGCCAACCGCTCGGCGTCCACCCGCGGATCGACCGGCTCGGCGATCAGCGCCCAGGCCAGACGTGGCCGGCGCAGCGCCCGCTCGGCGAACAGCGCCAGCACGGTCTCGAGCCGCTCGGCGCTCGGGGCGTCGGGCGGCATCTCCTCGTCGGCGGCGCCGATCGCCCGCACCTCCCGCTCGCACACCGCCCGGAACAGCTCCACGAACAACTCCTCCTTCGAGCTGAAGTGCCGGTAGAGCGTGCCCGCCGCCACTCCCGCCCGCTCGGCGATGGCGATCACCGATGCCGCACCGTAGCCGCCCTCCTCGATCAGCTCCTGGGCCGCTTGCAGCAGCCGCTGCCGGGTGGGGGTGAGCAGCTCCTCGGTCATCCCTTGAAGGTGGAGGGGCCAGCGTCGCCGAACGGCTCGTCCCGAGCCCGGACGGCGGCGCGGAACCCCTCGCGAGCGGCCAATTGCTGAAACCCGTAGCCCTCGGGGGTGTGCCGGGTGATGCCGTCGAACACCGTGCCGAGCAGCTGGGTGGCGTGGAGCCCCTGGGAGTACAGGGACTGGTTGACGAGCAGCTTCATCATCTGCAGCTGGTTGACCGGCATGCGGGCGATCCGCTCCACCAGCGCCTCGACGCGGTCGTCAAGCTGCTCCGGCGCCGGCGCCTCGATCGCCAGGCCCCACTCCACCGCCTCCTCGCCGGACAGCGAGTCGCCGGTGAACAGGAGCCGCTTGGCCCGCTGTGGACCGAGCCGGTAGGCCCACATCGACGTCGTCGGCGACCCCCACACACGCGCCGGTGGGTAGCCGATCTTGGCGTCGGCGGCGATGAGCAGCAGGTCCGAGCAGAGGGCCATGTCGGTTCCTCCGGCGACGCAGAACCCGTGCACCTTGCACACCACCGGCTTGGAGCAGTGAAACAGCGACATGAAGCCGCGCACGTTGCGGCTCATCATCGCGTAGTCGACCATCGGGTCCCACACTCCGGCGGGGTCGTGGTTGGCGCTCATAACGGCGGGGTCGAGCGCGGACCCGGGCGGCGCCGCGGCGACATCGTGGGCCTCGAACGAGCCGTGCTGCTCGGCGCTCTGCACGAGGTCATAGCCGCCGCAGAAGCCCTTCCCGTTCCCAGCCAGGAGCAGCACGTGGACCGCGGGGTCGAGGTCGGCTCGTTCGATGGCCCGCTCGAGCTCGCCGACCAGCGCCCGGGTGATGCCGTTGCCGCGCTCGGGACGGTTGAGCGTCAGCCGCGCGACCCGCCCGGTGACCTCGTACTCGACGACGCTCACACCGGCAGCGCCCGCTCGATGATCGCCTTGGCGTCGACCCCGGGCGGGAGCGTCCCGTAGACGCGACCACCCTGACCACCCAGGCGCGTGGCGCAGAAGGCGTCGGCCACGGCGGCGGGTGCGTGCCGGACGAGCAGCGAGCCCTGCAGGGCGACGGCGAGGTCCTCGACCACGCGGCGGGCCTGGAACTGGCTGTTGTACAGCCTCTGCTGCGCATCCTGCTCGTCCTCGCCGAACACGGCGCTCGCCTCGTGCCTGACCCGGGCGAGGTGGTCGTCGAGCCGCCGGTCGGCGCCCGCCGCCTGCTCGCACTCGGCCAGGAAGGCCGGCAGCCCGGCCGGCTCCTTCACCATCGCCCGCAGCACGTCGAGCGCGGCCACGTTGCCGGAGCCTTCCCAGATCGAGTTCAGCGGCGAGTCGCGGTAGAGCAGCGGCATCCCGGAGTCCTCGACGAAGCCGTTGCCGCCCACGCACTCGAGCGCCTCGGCGGCATGGGGCGTCGAGCGCTTGCATGTCCAGTACTTCACCACCGCGGTGGCAAACCGCCGGAACGCCGCCTCGTCGTCCTGGTCGTAGCTGCGAGCCACGCGCATCGCGGTCACCGTCGCCGCCTCGGACTCGACGGCCAGATCGGCAAGCACGTTTTGCATCGCCGGCTGGTCGGCGAGCAGGGCTCCGAAGGCGACGCGGTGTCGGGCGTGGTGCACCGCCTCAAGCGTCGCGCGCCGCATCCCGGCCGTCGACCCGAGCAGGCAGTCCAACCGGGTGTGGTTGACCATCCGGATGATCGCCGGGACGCCCCGACCCTCCTCGCCGACGAGATGGCCGCGAATGCCGTGGAACTCGACCTCGGAGGAGGGCAGTGACCGCGTCCCGAGCTTGTCCTTGAGCCGCTGGAACTCCATCCCGGGTCCCCGCGGGACGAGGAAGCAGGAGAGCCCGCTCGGTGCCTGGGCCAGCACGAGGAACACGTCACACGGCGGATACGAGCAGAACCACTTGTGGCCGTGGATCTCATAGGTCCCGTCACCGACCGGCTCCGCGCGCGTGATGTTGGCCCGCACGTCGGAGCCCCCCTGGCGCTCGGTCATCGCCATGCCGGCGATCGCGCCGTCGGCGTAGTCCGGGCGGGTGAGCCGCGGCTCCCACTCCGCCGCCAGCTCCGGCGCACCGTCGCGCAGCGCGGGGATCGCGGCGTAGGTCATCGAGACCGGACACATGACGCCGGCATTCGTGTTGCTCCACAACGTGAACAGGGCCGCGCGGACGACGTGCGCGCCCTCTTGCTGGGTGCGCCAGGGAAGACCGTGGACCTCCCGCTCGATCGCCCCTCGCAGCAGCCAATGCCAGCTCGGGTCGAGCTCAACCTCGTCGATGCGGTTGCCATAGCGGTCGTGAGTGCGCAGGACCGGCTCGTTGCGCTCGGCTCGGCGTCCATGCTCGAGCGCTTCGGGGCTCCCGGCCGCTGCGCCCGTCTCCCGGGCACGATCCACGCCCCAGGCGCCCCCCTCGCGCTCGAGGGCCTCACGCAGCGGGAGGTCGAGCTCGAACAGATTGGCCGGCTGCAGCGGGGGCGGCTGGTTGAGGACGTCACGGGCGGGATTGCTGACATCGACCGTGGTCACGGGACACTCCTTGGTGGCGGGGCGAAGCGGGGCTCGCGGGCGCCGGCGGGCGGCCGTGAGCCGATCATGTGAATCCAGATTCACAATCGTAGTGCCCTCGTCAACCGGCGATGCCGGGTCCAGCACAGCCGCCAGCGCCGGCCGGCGAGGGCCAGGCGCCTGATCATGCGGACGGCACGTTCGCTCTCTCGGGACCTACGCTGCGGTCATCAGCGTCTGCTCGGCCACGCGGTCGGTCGCGTCCTCGGTGCCGGCCAGCAACCGCCGCGAGAGCTGCGCCCGGCGGAAGAACAGCGGCGCGTCGTGCTCCCACGTGGCGCCGATGCCGCCGTGGACATTGATCATCGAGCGGGTCGCGACGTCGAGTGCCTGACCGGCCGCCGAGCGAGCCGCGCTGGCCGCCAGCGGGAACTCCTCAGGCTTGGACTCGCGGGCCCAGCCGGCGTAGTACTCGAGACCACGGGAGTTCTCCAGGCGCCGGAGCACCTCGGTCAGCTCGTGCTTGATCGACTGGTAGGAGCCGATCGCCCGGCCGAAGGTGAAGCGTTCCTTGGCATACGCCACGCTCACGTCCAGACAGGTCTGAACGGCACCGAGCGACTCGGCGGCGATCAGCGCGTGCGCGAGATACCAGGCATCGGCCAGGACGTCGGCCGCCGCGTCAAGACGCCGGCCGCGAGCCTGGGCGAACGTGACGTGGGCCAGGGACCGGGTGGCGTCGTAGCGGGTCACCGGTTCGACCGTGGCGCCAGCGGCGTCGGCCGCCACCGCCACGGCGACGGGCTGTCCCGCCTCGCTCTCGCCGATGGCGACCAGCAAGCCCGCGCCAGCGGCGTCGGGGACGAACGCTACGGCACCGTCGAGCACCACCTCGTCGCCGTCGACGGTGGCTCGCGGCGCCTCAGCCCGCCGAAGCCCGCTGCGGGGCTCCACCGTCCAGGCGTGCTCGAGCTCGCTCGGTGGGCGGGCGGGCACATAGGCGGGCCGGAGCTCGCCGGCGGCGACCGCGGGGAGCGACTCGTCGCCGGCCGCGTCGAGGACCGCCGTGGCCGGAAACAGTCCCAGCATCGGGACAGCGGCCAGCACGCGGCCGCATTCCTCAGCTACCAGGAGCGCGTCGAAGGCGCCGAGATCGGCGCCGCCGTGCTCCTCGCCGATCAGCAGCCCGGGCCAGCCGGCCTCAACCGCCGTCGGCCACAGGTCAGGCAGGGTGGACGGGTCCTCGAGCGCTGCGCGAGCGGCCTCGATCGTCTTGAAGCGCGAGAGGGCGCCACGGGCGGCCTCTCGGAGCAGAACCTGCTCGTCGGAGAGAGCGAAGTTCATCGGGCCAGGGCCTCCTTCTCCTTGGCGCGAAGTTCGCTGAACGGCACGCCCTTGTCAAGTCGCGGTTCCGGTGGCAGGCCGAGGACCCGCTCGCCGATCGTGTTGCGCAAGATCTGCTCGGTCCCGCCGGCCGACTTCAGCCCGGGCAGGAACGAGATCAGATAGCTCCATTCGCTCTCGGGATCGAGCGCGTCCGGGCCGACGACATCGGCGCCCAGATCGGTGGCGGCGATCGCCGCGTTGACGAGGGTGACCTTGGCCAGGCCGGCCTCGGGGCCCGGGATCTGCCCGCGGGCCAGAGCGGTGAGGGCGCGGTAGCCGTTGAACCGCACCGCCAGCAGCTCGGTGATGATGTCGCCGAGGCGGTGACGGATGCCGGCATCGGCGCGCGCCGCCGGGTCGGCGCCCACCGTCTGGGCCAGTCGCGTCGGCGAGCCGAAGCCCTCCGAGCCGAAGCCGATCGTGAGCCGCTCGAACATCAGGACGGTCAGCGCCGTGCCCCAGCCGTTGCCCACACCGCCGACCACGGCGGCGTCTTCGTCGAGGACGACGTCGTCGAAGAAGACCTCGTTGAACTCCGCCTCGCCGGAGATCTGCCGCAGGCCCCGGACGGTGACGCCGGGAGCATCCATCGGGACGATGAACATGGTGAGGCCCTTGTGCTTGGGCACATCGGCGTCCGTGCGGGCGAGCAGCAGCCCGTAGGAGGCGAACTGCGCGTTGGTGGTCCACACCTTCTGGCCGTTCAGCGTCCAGGTGCCGTCCTCGCCCTGGCGCGCACGGGTCTGCACGGCCGCGAGGTCGGACCCCGCCGCCGGTTCGGAGAACATCTGGCACCACACCTCATCGCCGTGCAGCATCGGACCGAGGTGGCGGGTCTTCTGCTCGTCGCTGCCGTGAGCGATGATGCACGGCCCGAGCATGCCGATGCCGATGACGTCGAGGATCCCCGGCACCTCCGCCCGTGAGATCTCCTGGTTGACCGTCACCTGCTCGATCGGCCCTAGTCCGCGTCCACCGAATTCGCGCGGCCAGGTGACGCCGGCGAGGCCGGCCTCCGCCAGCTTGCGCTGCCAGGCGCGGCGCGCGTCGATGTAGCCGTTGTCCTCGGAGGAGCCCGACCGGGGCGGGGCCTCCGAGGCGTGCTGCTCGAGCCAGCTGCGCACCTCTCGTCGGTAGGCCGCCTGCTCGGGCGTGTCGTTCAGGTCCACGTTCTACTCCCTCGATCTCCGGGGTGAATCCAGATTCACGGATCTTATCGGCGGCCGAGTGGAGCCGTCAGGATCGGGCCGCGGCTCCGCCGGCGCGACGATTCGATCGCGAAGTCGCTGGAAACCGGACCACCCTAGAAACGACAGCGGGCCGCCCCGCGCAAGGCGGGACGGCCCGGAAGTCGATGAGATCAAGCCGGCGCAGCGTCAGCGCTCCGAGGACTCGCCGCCGTTCTCGCCGGGGAGATCGAGGTCGGCCAGTTCCTCGGCGAAGCCGAGTCCGGAGCCGCCGTTACCGATCTCCTCGAGGTCGGAGAGATCGGCCTCGATGCCGCCACCGAAGCCGGTCAGCGCGTCGCCATCGGAGAGCCCGAGCTCGGCCGCGAGATCGTCGTGGTCGAGCAGACCCACATCGTCCATGCCGCGGGGGAGCGGCTCGGACGGCTCGATCTCGATGCGGCGGTAGCGCTTGAGCCCCGTCGCGGCTGGGATCAGCTTCCCGATGATCACGTTCTCCTTGAGACCGTTGAGGCGGTCGATCTTGCCCTCCAGCGCGGCGTCTGTGAGCACCTTCGTCGTCTCCTGGAAGGAGGCCGCCGAGAGGAAGGAGTCGGTGTTGAGCGACGCCTTGGTGATGCCGAGGATGATCTCCTCCGCCTGCGCCGTCTCGCCGCCGTTCTCCTCGATCTGCCGGTTGATGCGGCCGTACTCATAGCGATCAACGAACTGGCCGGGCAGCAGGTCGGTGTCGCCCTTCTGGTCGACCCGCACCTTCTTCATCATCTGCCGCACGATCAGCTCGATGTGCTTGTCGTTGATGTCCACGCCCTGGGACTTGTAGACCTCCTGGACCTCCCGCACGAGGTACAGCTCGGTCTCGGTCCGTCCGCGGATGGCCAGCAGCTCGTGCGGATACAGCGAGCCCTCGTTCAGCTGCTTACCCGCCTCGATGCGCTGTCCCGACTCGACGAACAGCAGCGTCCGGCGCGGGAAGGTGTGCCGGTGCTCCTCGCCACCGTCGTCGGTGATGACCACGGTGACCGCCTTGTCGGAGTCCTCGATCGACACCTTGCCGCCGACCTCGGCGATCTTGGCCAGGCCCTTGGGCTTGCGCGCCTCGAACAGCTCGACGACGCGCGGCAGGCCGTGCGTGATGTCCGCCCCGGCGACGCCGCCGGTGTGGAACGTCCGCATGGTCAGCTGCGTGCCCGGCTCGCCGATCGACTGCGCGGCGATGATGCCGACCGCGTCGCCGATCTGAGCCACCTTGCCGGTCGCCATCGAGCGTCCGTAGCAGGCCTGGCACACACCGGTCAGCGCCTCGCACTTGAGCACGGAGCGGACCGGCACCACAATCGTGTTGCCTTTCTCTGTGTCATCGGACCAGGCCTCGACCAGGTCGGCCAGCTCGGCGCGGTCGATCTCGGCGCCCTTCTCCGCGATCACGCGGCCGCGCTTGGTGGTGATGTCCGCGGCGGCGATCCGCCCGATCAGATTGTCGTTTGGCTCACCGGTGGGACGCAACCGCCGCGTCTCCGGGTCGACCTCGAGCTTGGACACCGGCATCTCGATGAACGCCTCGGTGCCGCAGTCCTCCTGACGGATGATCACGTCCTGGGCGACGTCGACCAGACGCCGCGTCAAATACCCGGAGTCAGCCGTGCGCAGCGCCGTGTCAGCGAGTCCTTTGCGGGCACCGTGGGTCGAGATGAAGTACTCGAGCACGGTCAGGCCCTCCATGAAGTTGGCCTTGATCGGACGCTCAATGATCTCGCCCTTCGGATTCGCCATCAGGCCGCGCATGCCGGCCAGCTGGCGGATCTGCGAGAACGAGCCACGCGCACCCGAGTTGGCCATCATGAAGATCGGGTTGAGCTCATCGAGATGCTCGTAGAGCGCCTCCCCGACCTCGTTGGTGGCGCGGTCCCACAACTTGGTGACCGCGTCGTGCCGCTCCTCCTGATCCATCTCGCCCGCGCCGTACTGATCCTCGATCGTGGCCAGCTGCTCGTCGTAGCGGGTAAGGATCTCCGGCTTGGTCGGCGGAGTCTGGACGTCGTTCTTGGAGATCGTCACTCCCGCCTGGGTGGCGTAGTGGAAGCCGACGTCCTTGAACGCGTCGAGCACCTGCGAGATCGTCGAGGCACCGTAGGCCTGGACCAGGTCGTCGACCAGCTTGGTCGTGTCCTTCTTCTTCATCGAGCGGTTGATGAACTCGTAGTTGTAGGCGTCGAACTCATCGCCCAGCGCCGACTCGAGCGCCCGCTCGATCTTCTCGTTGTAGATGATCCGCCCGACCGTGGTCAGCACGTGACCGCCCTCTCGGCCCAGGGGCCGGTACTCGGACAGGTCGTGCAGCTTCACCACGCCATGCTCGTAGGACCACTCTGCCTCCTGCGCGGTGCGGAACACGTGCGGACGGGGCTCGCTCGTCGCCGGATCGATCTTCTCGAGCTCGGCAGCGTCGGGGCCATAGGTCAGGTAGTAGGCGCCGAGGACCATGTCCTGCGTCGGCGTCGCCAGAGGCGCGCCGTGCGCCGGCGAGAGGATGTTGTTCGCCGACAGCATCAGGATCCGCGCCTCAGCCTGCGCTTCGGCCGACAGCGGCAGATGGACGGCCATCTGGTCGCCGTCGAAGTCGGCGTTGAACGCGTGGCAGACGAGCGGGTGGACCTGAATCGCCTTGCCCTCGACCAGCACTGGCTCGAACGCCTGGATGCCCAAGCGGTGGAGCGTCGGCGCGCGGTTGAGTAGCACGGGATGCTCGTGGATCACTTCCTCGAGCACGTCCCACACCTCGGGGATCATCGAGTCGACCATCTTCTTGGCCGCCTTGATGTTCTGCGCCGACTTGCGCTCGACGAGACGGGCCATGATGAACGGCTTGAACAGCTCGAGCGCCATCAGCTTGGGCAGGCCGCACTGGTGGAGCTTGAGCGAGGGACCCGAGACGATCACCGAACGACCGGAGTAGTCGACCCGCTTGCCGAGCAGGTTCTGGCGGAACCGGCCCTGCTTGCCCTTGAGCATGTCCGAGAGGGACTTGAGCGGACGGTTGCCAGGTCCGGTGACCGGACGGCCGCGGCGACCGTTGTCGAACAGCGCGTCGACGGCCTCCTGGAGCATCCGCTTCTCGTTGTTGACGATGATCTCCGGCGCACCGAGGTCGAGCAGCCGCTTGAGGCGGTTATTGCGGTTGATCACGCGGCGGTAGAGGTCGTTGAGGTCGGAGGTCGCGAAGCGTCCACCGTCGAGCTGGACCATCGGGCGCAGCTCCGGCGGGATCACCGGCACGGCCTCGAGGATCATCATCTCCGGCTTGTTGCCCGAGGAGATAAAGGCCGACACGACCTTCAGGCGCTTGACCGCGCGAGCCTGCTTCTGGCCCTTGGCGGTCTTGACCTGCTCCTGGAGATCGACCGACTCGGCCTCGAGATCGACCTGCTGGAGCAGGTCGCGAACCGCCTCGGCACCCATGCCGCCGCGGAAGTACTCACCGAAGCCGTAGGGCGACCCGAACCGGTCCTTGAGCTCACGGAAGGTCGTCTCGTCGTTGACCACGTCCTTGGGCTTCATCGTCTTGAACAGGTCCCACACCTGGCGCATCCGCTCGGCGGCGTCCTCGATGTAGGCCTCGGTGTCGTCGATGTCCGCCTGGAAGCCCTTGCGGAGCTCCTTCAGCATCTTCTCGCGCTCCTCATCGGAGAGCTTGGCGATGTTGACGTCGAGTGTCTCCGCCCACAGGTGATCCTCATCGGAGAAGTCGCGGCCGGTCTTTCCGGACTCGAGGTAGGCCTCGCGGCGGGCCAGGCTCTCCTTGAGCTCGAGGACCCGCTCCTCCTTCTCGGCGGCGTAGGAGTCGAGCACCTTGTTGACCTCACCCTCGAGCGACTCGACGTCGCGCGCGCGCGCCTCGTCGTCGATCCAGGTGACCATCGAGGCGGCGAAGTACAGGACCTTCTCGAGCTCCTTCGGAGCCATGTCGAGCAGGTAGCCGATCCGGCTGGGCACGCCCTTGAAAAACCAGATGTGGCTGACCGGCGCGGCCAGGTCGATGTGGCCCATGCGCTCGCGGCGAACCTTCGAGCGGGTGACCTCGACCCCACAGCGCTCGCAGACGATGCCCTTGTACCGGACGCGCTTGTACTTCCCGCAGTAGCACTCCCAGTCCTTGGTCGGACCGAAGATGCGCTCGCAGAACAGACCGTCCTTCTCCGGCTTCAGCGTGCGGTAGTTGATGGTTTCCGGCTTGGTGACCTCGCCGGAGCTCCAGGCACGGATCTGCTTGGAAGAAGCGAGGCTGATCTCAATTGCGTCGAAGTTATTGATGTCGATCAAAGTGAGTCCTTTGTGGCTATGGCTCTAAATCTTGGGGACGGCTTGAGGGTGTGCGGTCGGCCCGCCGGGCAAGGCCTCCTCACGCAAAGCGCCCGGAGGCCGGCGCCGGCTTGGCGACAGCGCAGTTACGACTCGTCTTCTTCCAGCACACCTTCCGCCTCACCGGCGGGCACCCCTTCGGCGATCATCGGGTCATCCGTGGTGGCGAAATCCTCGGCGGACAGCTCCTCGCCCGGCTCGAGATCGGGATCCTCGACCTCGGTCTCCTCCTCGGAGGCCTCGGCCGTCTCGCCCTCGTGCTCGACCGCTTCGTCGGCGGCACCGTCGGTGGCCCGGACGCCGGAGAGGTCGATGCCCAGCTCCTCGGCCGCACGCAGGAGGTCGTCGTCCTCCTCGCGCATCTCCGCGCGCTCGCCCTCCTCGGAGACCACGTTGACGTCGAGCGCCAGCGATTGCATCTCCTTGAGCAGGACCTTGAAGGACTCGGGGATCGACGGCTCGGCGATGTTCTCGCCCTTGACGATCGCCTCGTAGGCCTTCACGCGCCCGACCGTGTCGTCGGACTTGATCGTGAGCATCTCCTGCAGGGTGTAGGCGGCACCATAGGCCTCTAGTGCCCACACCTCCATCTCACCGAAGCGCTGCCCACCGAACTGCGCCTTGCCCCCCAGCGGCTGCTGGGTGACCAGCGAGTACGGACCCGTCGACCGCGCGTGAATCTTGTCGTCGACGAGGTGGAGCAGCTTGAGGATATACATGTAGCCGACGGTGACCTGCTGCTCGAACGGCTCGCCGGTGCGACCGTTGAACAGCGTGACCTTGCCGGAGGCCTGCTCGCCGACCCGCCGGCTCTTGTCGATGTCCATCCGGATCTGGCCGGTGTGCTCGTCCTGCCAGCGCACGAGAGCCTCATCGACGTCCGCGACGGTGGCACCGTCGAACACCGGCGTGGCCACGTAGACCTTGCCGGCCGAGCCATCGGGACGCGAGCCGCCGTTGGTCGCCTGCCGGCGGGCCTCCGAGCCGTCGTCGTACCAGCCCTGGGCCGCGACCCATCCGAGGTGGGTCTCCAGGATCTGACCGAGGTTCATCCGGCTCGGCACGCCGAGCGGGTTGAGGATCACGTCGACCGGGGTGCCGTCCTCGAGGAACGGCATGTCCTGGACGTCGACGATCTTCGAGATGACGCCCTTGTTGCCGTGGCGCCCGGCGAGCTTGTCGCCCTCGGCGATCTTGCGCTTCTTGGCCACGAACACGCGGACGAGGTCGTTGACGCCGGGCGGCAGGTCGTCGCCCTCGTCGCGGCTGAAGGTCTTGACGTCGATGACGACGCCGCCCTCGCCGTGCGGCACCTTGAGCGAGGTGTCACGGACCTCCCGGGCCTTCTCCTTGAAGATCGCCCGAATCAGCTTCTCCTCGGCGGTCAGCTCGGTCTCGCCCTTCGGTGTGACCTTGCCCACCAGCAGATCGCCGGAGGCCACCTCGGCGCCGATGCGGACGATGCCGCGGTCGTCGAGGTTGCGCAGCGACTCCTCGGAGCGGTTCGGGATGTCGCGGGTGATCTCCTCGTCGCCGAGCTTGGTCGTGCGGGCGTCGATCTCGTACTCCTCGATGTGGATCGAGGTGAGCTCGTCGTCCTGCACGAGGCGCTTGGAGAGGATGATCGCGTCCTCGAAGTTGTATCCCTCCCAGGACATGAAGGCCACCAGCAGGTTCTTGCCCAGGGCCATCTCGCCCTGGTCGGTCGCCGAGCCGTCGGCCAGCACGGAGCCCGGCTTGACCGCGACCCCGGCGTTGACGACCGGCTTCTGGTGGATGAGCGTGCCCTGATTGGACCGCATGAACTTCTGGAGCTCGTACTCGTCCTGGCCACCGTCCTCGCGGTCGACCACGATCTGCTCGGCGTCGACGTAGGCGATCGTCCCCGCCGACGTGGCCACGACCACGTCACCGGTGTCGATCGCCGCGCGGCGCTCCATGCCGGTGCCGACCAGTGGGGCGTCGGTAACCAGCAGCGGCACGGCCTGACGCTGCATGTTCGAGCCCATGAGGGCGCGGTTGGCGTCGTCGTGCTCGAGGAACGGGATCATCGCCGTCGCCACCGACCAGATCTGCTCCGGTGAGACGTCGATCAGGTCGACCTCGTTCGGCGTCACGGTGACGTACTGACCGGCCTGGGTCCGGCAGAGGATCTCCTCGCCGGCGAGCCGGCCGTTGCTGCCGACCGGCGTGTTGGCCTGCGCGATCAGGCTCTCCTCCTCCTGGGTCGCGTCGAGATGCAGGATCTCGTCGGTCACCTTGCCGTTCTTCACCACGCGATACGGCGTGGTGACGAAGCCGTGCTCGGAGATCTCCGCGTAGGAGGACAGCGAGCCGATGAGACCGATGTTCGGACCCTCCGGCGTCTCGATCGGGCACATCCGCCCATAGTGAGTGGGGTGCACGTCGCGCACCTCGATCGGGGCGCGCTCACGGGTCAGACCGCCCGCACCGAGGGCGCTCAGGCGCCGGCGGTGCGTCAACCCGGCCAGCGAGTTGGTCTGGTCCATGAACTGCGAGAGCTGACTGGAGCCGAAGAACTCCTTCAGCGCCGCCACGACTGGCCGGATGTTGACGATCGTCTGCGGCGTGATTGTGTCCGCGTCCTCGGTGGTGAGGCGCTCGCGCACGACCCGCTCCATCCGGTAGAGGCCGATGCGGAAGGCCTCCTGGATCAGCTCGCCGACGGTGCGCAGCCGGCGGTTGCCGAAGTGCTCGTACTCGTCGAGGTGGTCCTGGATCGGCTCGCGCGGCATCGAGACCGCCTCGGCCGCGTAGTCCTTGACGTCGCTGTCCGGCTCCTCGGGCATCCCGAGGCGCTTGGGCAGGGAGACCAGCTCCTTGACCAAGGCGATGATGTCGTCGTGGGTCAGGGTGCGGGTCTCGAGGTCGATGTCGAGGCCCAGGCGCGAGTTCAGCTTGTAGCGCCCGACCCGAGTGAGGTCGTACCGCTTGGGGTCGAAGAACAGCTGATGCAGCAGGCCGCGGGCGGCGTCGACCGACGGCGGCTCGCCCGGACGCTGCTTCTTGAACAGCTCGATCAGCGCGCCCTCTTCGCTGCGGGTCATCTCCGTATCGGCGTCGAGGGTGAGGCGAATGTAGAGCGAGTTGTCGAAGAGGTTCAGGATCTCCTCGTCCGACGCGTAGCCCATCGCGCGTAGCAGCACGGTGACGGGCAGCTTGCGCTTGCGGTCGATGCGGACGTAGACCCGGCCCTTCTTGTCGATCTCGAGCTCGAGCCATGAGCCGCGCGCCGGCATCAGATTGGCGATGAAGACCTGCTTCTCGCGGTCCTTCGGCTCCATCACGTAGGCGCCCGGCGAGCGCACGAGCTGCGTCACCACGACGCGCTCAGTGCCGTTGATGATGAACGTGCCGCGATCGGTCATCCATGGGAAGTCACCCATGAACACCGACTGTTCGCGAATCTCGCCCGTCTCGCGGTTGATGAAGGCAACGGTGACGGTAAGCGGGCGCGCGTAGGTGAGATCCTTCTCGCGGCACTGCTCGAGGCTGGCCACGGGCTCGTCGAAGGTGAATTCGCCGAACTGGACGGCGAGGTTTCCGGTGTAGTCCTCGATCGGCGAGATGTCATCGATCGTCTCGCGCAGGCCGCCGCCATCGGGCTCGGTCAGCCAAGTGAAGGACTTCCGCTGGATATCAATCAGGTTGGGGACTTCAAGGACCTTGTTCAGACGCGCGAAACTCCGGCGCGTCCGGGGGGCATGAGCGGTTGCCAAGACGGCGACTCCTCGGGCGGTCGAGAGGGAGGCAGAGATGCGCCCAGGTGAGTGCGGTTCCCCCGCCAGACGCGGCGAGCCCGGCCCACACGGAGCGCGACCAGCAAAGATAGCACACGGCATCGGCGCCCTATGCAGGACCGTCAACGCTCACGGACCCCGCCCTGTGGCAACCGCGTATGTGGCGCGGTGCCGCGTCGTCGAGCGGCTACGGCTATTGGTTGACCCGCGCCAGTGTAGGGGGTTCTTCGACAGGAGACAAGCGAGGCCGGTCGACCGGCGCGACCGCATGGTGCCGGTACCGTGGCCCACATGATCGGCTCAGAGCGCTCTGAGATCCAGCGCCTCGTCGTGCTGGTCGGTGCGGTCGTCTTCGTCGACACGATGTTCTACGCCGCGATCGCTCCGCTGCTGCCCCAGCTCGCCCACGAGCTGCGACTGTCGAAGCTGTCGGCCGGGGTGATGACCGCGAGCTACCCGTTCGGGACGCTGGTGGCAGCGATCCCAGGGGGGTTCCTCGCCGCCCGGGCCGGTCCCCGCTTCACGGTCTGCGCGGGGCTGGCCCTGCTCGCCATGTCGACGCTCGCCTTCGGGCTGCTCAACAACCCCGTAGCTCTGGACATCGCCCGACTCGTCGAGGGCATCGGCGGGGCGTGCTCGTGGGCGGGCGGCCTCGCCTGGATCGTCGCCGCCGCACCGACCGACCGCCGCGGCGCGCTGATCGGCGCAGCGCTGGGCGCGGCCATCGGGGGTGCCCTGTTCGGGCCGGTGATCGGAACGCTGGCGGCGGCGGTCGGCCGGGCGGCAGCCTTCAGCAGCGTCGTGGCGGTCTCGGTCGCGCTGATCGCGATCGCTCGCCGGATGCCCGCGCCGACGATGCGATCCGACCAGGGGATGGTCCATCTCCGCGAGGCGCTTCGGGGCCGGGACACGATCACCGGGATGTGGCTAGTCGGCCTGCCGGCGATCGCCTCCGGCCTGATCAACGTGCTCGGACCGCTGCGCCTGCACCGCTTCGGCGCGACCGCCCTGGCCGTGGGCGCAGTGTTCCTCGTCTCAGCGGCCATCGAGGCGGTGGTGAGCCCGGCCATCGGGCACTTCTCGGATCGCCGCGGCCGCCTCGCGCCGCTGCGGTTCGGTCTGGCGAGCACGGCGATCCTGCTGGCCTGCTTCACCCTCCCGCGCACCGTGGCACTGCTTGCGGTGGTGCTCGTAATGCTCTCCACCGCCCTCGGCACGTTCTGGGCGCCGTCGATGGCCATGCTCTCCGACGCCGCCGACGCCCACCTCCTCAACCAGGGACTCGCGGCGGCGCTGATGAACCTGGCCTGGGCGGGCGGCCAGATCCTCGGCTCGGGTGTTGGCGGCGCCACCGCCAAGGCGGCAGGCGACAACCTGCCGACGCTGATCACCGCCGCGCTGTGTGTGGTGACGCTGGTGACGATTGGCGTTCGGGCGGCGCCGGCGGTGCGCGCGGCGGCGCGGAGCCGGTAGGGGCGGCGCCCGCCTGCGTGTCGGTCGCGATCCTCGGGGGTCTTGGCGGCCTGGTGCGTCATGGCCCAAAGATCTCCCCAAGACCCGCTCCCCACGGCCTCGGACCGCCCCCCGAAACGGAAGACGGGCGCCCGCTCGGACGCCCGTCTCACACAGCTTGCTGAGCGCTTGGGCTACTTGAGCTCGACCGAGGCGCCTGCCTCCTCGAGGTCAGCCTTGAGCTTGTCAGCCTCGGCCTTGTCGATGCCCTCCTTGACAGGCTTGGGGGCCTCGTCGACGAGCGCCTTGGCCTCCTTGAGGCCGAGTCCGGTGGCGGCGCGGACGACCTTGATCACCTGGATCTTCTTGTCGCCGGCTCCGGTGAGGACGACGTCGAACGCCGTCTGCTCCTCGGCCGCCTCGCCGCCGCCGTCGGCAGCAGCGCCGCCGCCGGCCGGCGCCGCTGCGGCAACCGCGGTCGCGGAGACACCGAAGGCCTCCTCGAGCGCCTTGATTCGCTCCGAGAGCTCGAGCACCGAGATGCCCTTGAGCTCCTCAATCCATTCCTGCGTGCTTGGCATGGTTCCTCCTTACGCGTCGGACGGTTCCGCGTCCGACGCGGCTTCCGCTTCAATTGGTTCAGGTTCGTTGGTGGCAGCCGCGGCCTCGGGCTCCGCAGCGGCTGCCGCGGCCTCCGGCTCGGTGGCGGGGGCCTCAGGCTCAGGCTCCGCAGCAGCCGGCCCAGCAGCCGCCGCCGGCGCCTCGCCGCTGACCAGGCCCCGATCGGCGATCGCCTGCAGCTGGATCGCGACCCCCGCGATCAGCGCGTTCAGGCCACGGACCAGGCCGCTGAGCGGCGCCGCGATCGTCCCCACGAGCTGCGCGTTGAGCACGTCGCGGCTCGGCAGGCGCGCGATCGAGCGCACGTCGTCGGCGGTCAGGGCGGAGCCGTTCAGCATGCCGCCCTTGAACTCGAGGATGTTGAGCGCGCGGGCCGCGTCGTTGAGGGCCTTCGCCGCCACCGCCGCGTCGCCCCGCACGAGGGTGAGCGCGGTCGGGCCCTCGAGCATCGGCTTCAGTTCCGGCGCGCCGGCCTGATCGGCCGCCCGCTCGGACAACGAGTTCTTGACGATGCGGAACTTTGCGTCCGCCTCGCGCAGTTTCGCTCGGAGGTCGGCGACCTGCGACACGGTGATGCCGCGGTAGTCCACGGCGAAGATGGCCTCGGCCGATTGGATCTGCCCGGCGATCTCTTCTACAACGGCTGCTTTTTGGTCTCGGTTCATATTCCTCTCACAGAAACGCCCGCACAAGGCGGGCGTCGAAGCACGAGCTGGGCTCGGTCTCAAGGCTCCACCTGCTCCGGGCTTACGCGTGCGCCGCCGGAGGTCTCGGGCGTCGTCTCTTGGAAGTACGGTCAGTCTACGCCGCTACGGGCTCCTCGACGATGTCGCGCGTGCGCGACGGGTCGACCTTGATGCCGGGGCCCATCGTCGTTGCGAAGGTGACCGACCGGATGTAGCGGCCCTTGGCCGCCGACGGCTTGGCCCGGATCAGTTCCTCGATCACGGCGGCGTAGTTCTCGAGCAGCTGCTGCTCCTCGAAGTCGCGCTTGCCGATCACGAGGTGCACGATCGCGTTGCGGTCGGTGCGGTACTCGATCTTGCCGGCCTTGGACTCCCCGACCGCGCGGGCGATGTCCATCGTGACCGTACCCACCTTGGGGTTCGGCATCTTGCCGGCCGGTCCGAGGATCCGGCCAAGACGCCCGACGACGGGCATCAGATCCGGCGTGGCGATGGCCACGTCGAAGTCGTCAAAGCCATTCTGGATCTTCTCGGCGAGGTCGTCGGCCCCGACCACGTCGGCGCCGGCCTCTTCGGCCTCGCGGGCCTTGTCGCCCTGAGCGAAGACGGCCACCTTGACGTTCTTGCCCAGCCCGTTGGGCAGCGCGATCGTTCCGCGCAGCTGCTCATCGGCGTGGCGGACGTTGAGCCCGGTGCGCACATGCACCTCGACCGACTCGTTGAACTTGACCCGGCTCAACTGCTTAACGAGCGAGACCGCCTCGGCGGGCTCGTACTCATGCTCGCGATCGAAGCGCGCTTTAGCGTCGTCGTAGGTCTTGCCGTGCCGCGACATCACACCACCTCCACGCCCATCGAGCGTGCGGTGCCGGCGATGATCTTCGCAGCGGCATCGACGTCGTTGGCATTCAGGTCCTTCATCTTCTTCTCGGCGATCGCCCGGAGCTGGTCGTGGGTGATCTTGCCGACCTTGTCCCGGTTGGGCTCGGAGGAGCCCTTGTCGAGCGACAGCGCCTGGCGGATCAGCACCGCCGCCGGGGGGCTCTTGGTCACGAAGGTGAACGAGCGGTCCTCGTAGACGGTGATGACGACGGGGATCACGGTGCCGGTGTCGGCCTGCGTCTGGGCGTTGAACGCCTTGACGAACTCCATGATGTTGACGCCGTGCTGGCCGAGTGCCGGCCCGACGGGAGGCGCGGGACTGGCCTGTCCGCCGACGGCTTGAAGCTTGATTTCGGTGAGTACTTTCTTGGCCATCTTCTAGATCTTCTTGACTTGGTCGAACCCGACCTCGACGGGGGTCTCACGACCGAAGATAGACACCAGCACCTTCAGCCGCTGCGCATCCTCGTTGACTTCGGAGATCTCGCCCGAGAAATCTGACAGCGGCCCGGAGATCACCTTGATCTGCTCGCCGATCGAGAACTGGGCCCGGCTGCGCGGCCGCTCGGCGGTCTCCTGATGGAGCAGCCGGTCGACCTCGGCCTGCGTCAGCGGGACGGGCTCGTTTGATGCGCCCACGAATCCGGTGACGCCCGGAGTGCCCTTGACCAGCGACCACGAGTCCTCGTTGAGGTCCATGTTGACGAGCACGTAGCCCGGCATCGTCCGCTTCTCGACGGTGATCTTCTGGTTGTCCTTCATCTCGGACACCGACTCCGTGGGGACGACGATCTGCCGCACCGCACGCTGCTGACCGAGCGAGACCACCCGATGCTCGAGGTTGTGCTTGACCTTGTTCTCGTGGCCTGAATATGTGTTGACGACGTACCAGCGAAACATTGTGAAATTTCCGGATCTACTTGAAGTGGCCCGTCAGGATGTAGTTCATCAATTTGCCGGCGAGGAGGTCGGCCACGCCGAGGAAGACGCCGGCCACGATGACAAACCCGATGACGACCCCGGTGGCCTGCATCACCTGCCGACGATCCGGCCACTGTACTCGCTGAAGCTCTCTCCAGCTTCCCTGGAGGAAGCCGATCAGACGGCTGAACAGTCCTTCCCGCGGTGCGGCGACGGTGCCGTGCGCGGTGGACGTGAGCTCGCCGCCATCGCCTGAGGTTTCTTCCTCGACGGGCTCACCGGCCGCCATACCGTGACCGCTGGCGATCGACTCCTCGACCTCTCGCTCGAGCTCCTCCTCCTGCGCCGCGGAGTCCTCGCCGCGCTCCTCAGGGCGGCCCACGGCCATCTGCGCTTCAGCGAGCTCGACGTCCGGCGAGGCGTGCTCGATCGGGTCAGGAGCCGCGTCGCGTTCGGCACGAGCCGAGGCGGTCACGCTTTGCGGGCGGCGCGCACGGCGCTCCTTTGCTCGTTTGCGATTGCGAGCCACGACGGAATCCGTCAGCTAGCGCGTTTCGCGGTGCGCGGTGTGGCGCTTGCACCAGCGGCAGTACTTCCGCAGCTGGAGTCGCTCGGGATTGTTCCGCTTGCTCTTGTTGGTTTGGTAGTTCCGGCGCTTGCACTCCTCGCACGCGAGCGTGGCAGCGATCCGAACGTCTCCACGGGCCATCTAGCCGCTTTCCCGTCAGGTGGTGATCTAACTCCTCAGGCACCGTACCGTGGGCGTGTCGACGAACGCCGCCCGGCGCCGGAGGCCAGTGTAGCTACTCCGTGAGCTCCACGGGAGCGAGCTCCAGGTCGAGCCAGCGCTCACCGCGCAACACCCGGACGGCCAGCCGCTGCCCGATCATCTCATGGGTCATCAGCCGCTGGATCTGGTCGACGCGCTCGATCGGGCGTCCGGCGAGTTCGACGATCAGGTCCTCGGCCCGCAGCCCGGCGCGCTGGGCGGGACTGCCTTGCGCCACCTCGATGATCTCAATCCCGCTATCGCGGCCGAGCCGGACCCGAGCGTGGGGAGGGAGCGGCCGCGGGCCGGCGGCGATGCCGAGGTAGGCTCGCCTCACGCGACCGTCGCGCATCAGGGCTCCGATGATCTGAGAAGTGGCGGCGTTGATCGGCACCGCCAGACCGAGCCCGACGCCGGCGACCGCGGTGTTGACGCCGATCACCCGCGCGGCGCTGTCGACGAGGGCGCCGCCGGAGTTGCCGGGGTTCAGCGCCGCGTCGGTCTGGATCACGTTGTCGATGAAGCGGACGGTGCGACCGGCGCGGGCTGGGAGCGAGCGCCCGAGCGCTGAGACAACGCCGGCGGTCACCGACCCGGCGAAGCCGTGCGGGTTGCCGATCGCCACGACCAGCTGTCCGACCCGGAGCGTCTCCGCCTCGCCCAGGACGGCGGCCGACAAGCCGTTCCCCTCTACGCGGAGCACGGCGAGGTCCGAGAGGCGATCGACGCCGATCACCGAGAACGCCAGCTCGCGGCCATCGACGAACGCCGCGCGGCCGCCACGGCCAGGCCCGGCGACCACGTGGGCGCTGGTCAGCAGATATCCGTCGGGCGTCAGCGCGACGGCGGACCCGGCCCCCGCGGGGACGTGCCCGCCCCGGGCGCGACGCGTGACCCGGAGGTTGGCGACCGAGGGAGCGAGGCGCTCGGCGACGTCGACGACCACCCGCGAGTAGCTGTCGAGGGCCTCCGCCTCACTCGGGCCGCGCTCTGAACTCTCGAGGCTCGTGACCATGATCGCGTTCCCTTCAGAGCGAGACGGTGACGGTCCGTTCGTCGGCGCCGCGAACGATGACCAGCTCGATCGACCCGCTCTCCCGAGCGCCGTCCAGCGCCTCATAGAGGACGTCGACGCCGTCGAGCTCGCGGCCGGCGGCGGAGACGATCAGATCACCGCGCTGCAGCCCCGCGCGGTCGGCCGGCGTCCCTTCCTCCACGGCACGCACCAGCACGCCATCGCGCTCGGGCAGTCCGACCGCCCGGCGCAGGCGCTTGGCCACGCGCGGCGGTGCGATGGCCACGCCGAGTCGCGCCCGCTGAGGTGCCTCGCCGCGACCGAGCGCCTGCACGCGGTCGCGCAGGGCCTGGTCGGCGGGAATGGCCAGAATCAGCCCGCCGTCGACCCGCACCGAGTTGATGCCGAGCAGGCGACCCTCGCGGTCGAGCAGCGGCCCGCCCGAGCTGCCGCGAGGCAGCGGCGCGGTGTGCTCAATGGCGCCGGCGATCCGACGTCCGCGCGGACCGCGGAAGCTGCGGGCGGCGGAGGAGATGAAGCCGGGGGTGGCTCGCAGGCCGCGGCCGCCCGGATTGCCGAGCGCCACGACCGCGCGGCCGATCTGGGGAGCCTCGGAGGACGCCGTCCACGACACGGGGTCGACTTCACCGGTGTCGACCTCGATCACGGCAACGTCGAGGTCGGGATCGGCGCCGGCGACCCGGCCCGCCTCACGCCGGCCGTCCCCGAAGGTGATGGTGACCTCGTCATGGCGGAGGTTGTGAGCGTTGGTGAGGACGCGGCCCGGCTCGATCACCACGCCGGAGCCGACGCTCCACCCGCGGCCGAGACCGACAACCGCCGGGCCCTGTCCCTGGACGGCACCCTGCACCGCCGATTCCAATTCGTCAAGGACTGTCATTGACGCGTTCCTCCCTCGTAGTTACTTGCATATTGCAAGTCGCTAATCTAGCACGGTGTGGACATGCGTACGATTGCCCCGATGAACCCCGCACCCCCCGCGCCTCCCGAGCCCTCGGCTGAGTCACACACCGAGGACCCGCACGCCGCGCTGGCCGACGCCCTCGCCGCCGTCGGCGATCGCTGGACGCTGCTGCTGGTGGCGGCCCTGCTCGACGGTCCGCGCCGATTCGGTGAGCTGCAGGAGGCGGTGCCGGGCATCGCCCCGAATGTGCTCACTCAGCGGCTGCGCCAGCTCGAGCGCAACGCCCTGGTGCTCGCGCGGCCGTACTCCGAGCGCCCGCCGCGGTTCGTGTACGAACTGAGCGCAGCCGGCCTCGAGCTGGCCGGCGTCCTCCGACTGCTGGCCGGGTGGGGAGCGCGCAACGCCGAGGGCCCGATGACCCCCCGCCACGCCGTCTGCGGCACGCCGATGGAGGCCCGATGGTGGTGCCCGACCTGCGAGCGGCCGGTGGCCGACGAGGAGGGCGAGGAGCTGCACTTCGCCTGACCGCCGCCTGGCCAGTCAGGTCCCGTCGCAGCGCCTACGCGACCCGCGCCTACGCGACGCAGCCCGTGCGCCGGCTGTCGACCGGGAACGGCAGATCGGCCACCAGCGCGGTCTCGAGGTAGTCATCCTCCAGCCCGCTGCCCGACCGCGGAGCGAGCTCGGCGCCGACGTGGCGCAGGCCGGCGCGTGAGCGATCGCCCACCACCCACGGAGCCAGGGCGAGGAAGTCGGGCTTGGCCCCGACGTAGGGGCGCAGCGCGCGCTGGTCCTCGCCCGGCACGAAGCTCCCGTTGCCGATGTAGTGGCAACGCCGGACCCGCCCCGCGGGCAGGCCGCGGCCGAGATCGCGCTGGGTGATCGCGCTCTGGCCGTCGAACACCAGGTCGGCCAGGTTGCCCACCATCATCGCAGTGACGTTGTAGGCGAAATGCACAGACGGGTCGCTCGCGGTGCGGTACGTGGACGTCATCCAGGAGAGCGGCTGCCACAGCTCGAGGCCGTTGCCGTCCGGGCCGGTCCAGGCCCCCGGGTTCGCTTCGTCCTGGATGACCAGGTTGGCGCCAAGGCGGTCGAGGCAGCGCATGTAGTAGAGCGAGGTGTCGCTGCAGGGATCGACCCCCGGTGGCGGTGAGCCGTAGACGAAGGCCGGCAGGCTCGTGGCGAAGCCGATCCGAGCACGCGTGCCCGGCAGGCGGTACGGCCGTAGGTTGGCCACCGCGGCGGGGCCGTGCGCGGGGCCCGGAGTCAGCTGGAGGTAGGTCTCGAGCGGAGTGAGCGGGACCTTGCGGTTGACCGCGACCGCGTTGCGGAGGACGTCCGGGCCGCTTCGGCGCACGTCCCGCGGACCCCACATCAGCACCTCGTTGTACACGTCCGGGGAGGTGGCGACATACACCGACGCCGGCCCGGGATGGAGATCGGGATCGGCGAACCGGGCCAGATCGGCCGCGGCGCGCGATTGGTGAAACGGGGCCACGTCGGCCGAGCCGACCATGTACACGTGGTAGCGGCGGGCCAGCGTCGAGAAGCTGCCCATGAAGCTGCGGACGATCGTGTCGGTGGCGGCCACGAAGCCCTCGTCGAGGCCGCCCAGGCCCGGGAAGAGCTGGTGGTAGGCAGCCAGCGGCCCCGAGTACGCCGCGGTGAGCAGGCCGAGCGCGTCCAGCACTCCGCAGTGCGCACCCGCGGCCTGACAGGCCGGACTCGGACCGAACAGGCGGCGAGCGGCCGCCCCGCGGGACCCGGTGGCGAAGGTGGCAAGCCCCACGTCCTCGTTGAACACGACGACATTCGGGCGCAGGCGGGCGAGGTGCGGGAGTACGTAGCGGCGCAGCAGACACTCGATCTTGGTCCGGAACGAGGTGTAGGAGACGACGCTGTGCGCGTCCTGCTTGTACTGGATGGCGAACACCCGCGGTGCTCCCGGACGGGCATCGAGCGCGAGCCCGGCCGGCGCGCTGCGATGGGCGTAGAAGCCGCCGCAGGACGGCCGCGCGAAACTCGCCCCAGCCGCCGCGGGACCGGCGCCCAAAACGGCCAGGCAGGCTCCGACCACCGTCACCGACAGTGCCCAGCGCGTCATCCGTGTGCAACCCAGCGGCCCCAGCATCGGCGCCAGCAAAGCAGATCCCCGCCCGCAACGCCAGAATGTCGGCTCAACTGACGAAGGAGCAGCGCGAATGCCACAGGGGCCGGACAGACCTATCAGCCGCAGAACGCTGCTCGGAACCGCGGCCGCCTCCGCGGGCGGCGCCGCCCTGGCCCAGCAGGCAACAGCGTCGGCTCGCGAGCGCACGCCGACGGCTCGGCGCGCCGACGTGATCATCGTCGGCGCCGGGCTCTCCGGGCTCTCGGCGGCACGCCGCGTGGTCGGCGCCGGGCACTCGGCGATCGTGCTCGAGGCCCGTGACCGCGTGGGCGGGCGCACGCTCAACCATCCCCTTGGCAACGGCAAAGTGGTGGAAGTCGGCGGCCAGTGGATCGGACCGACGCAGGACCACCTCGCGGCCCTGGCCCGAGAGCTCCACATCGGCACGTTCAAGACCTACAACACGGGCAACTACCTGTTCTACGAGTCCGGCCACCTGACCCCGTACTCGGCGACCGGCCCGCTCGGCCCGGTGCCTCCGGACCTGACCGCCGATGCCCAGCTCCTCGGTGTGCTGAACAAGCTCGACTCGATGGCCAAGACGGTGCCGCTGGAGGCGCCCTGGCGCGCCGCCAACGCCTGGGAGTGGGACGGCGAGACATTCGAGACGTTCAAGCGCGCCAACGGCCTCGGGCCCGAGTACGGCGCGGCGATCCGCGCTCCGGTCGGCCGGATCCATTGGGCCGGGGCCGAGACCTCTGACTACTGGAACGGGTACATGGACGGCGCGGTCCGCTCGGGCGAGCGAGCGGCGCGGGAGGCCCTGGCCCAGATCTGACCCCCCTGCGGCTGCGATCCCGGCGATCCGGACAGAATGCCCGCATGTTCCGACTGATGGGCTTAGTCGTCTCGATCGGCCTCGCCGATTCGCTCAACCCGACGACGATCGCCCCCGCGCTCTACCTGGCCACCGGCGAGCACCCGACCAAGCGGGTCGCCGGGTTCACGCTGGGAGTGTTCATGGTCTACCTGCTCGGCGGGGTGCTGATCGCGCTCGGCCCGGGCCAGCTGATCCTGTCCCTGGTGCCAAAGCCCGACGCAGAGGATCGACACGTCATCGAGATCGTGGTTGGGGTGGCGATGATGGTCGCGTCAATCCTGCTGTGGCGCCACCGCGGACGGCTGTCGGACCGTCGCATGCCCGAGGTCGGTCGGCGCTCCTCCGCGATCCTCGGCGCCACCATCACCGCGGTTGAGCTGCCGACCGCGTTTCCCTACTTCGCCGCGCTGGCGGCGATCGTCGGATCGGGCCTCGGGCCCACCCGTCAGCTCGTGCTGGTGCTGCTCTTCAATATCTGCTTCGTGCTGCCGCTGATCGGCATCGTGCTCACGCTCACCTTTGCCGGCGATCATGCCGAGCGGTGGCTGTCGGGCGGGCGCAGATTCCTCGAGCGTCGCTGGCCCGTGGTGCTGAGCGTCCTGCTGATGCTGGCCGGGGTGTTGGCGGTCCTGCTCGGGGCGACGTCATTCGCCGCGCGCAGCCACAGCCGCTTCGGGCGCCTGCTGCGCCACATCCACCACATCCTGCATCCCTGACCTCGCCACGGCGGCGCGCCCTAGCGGCCTTAGCCGGCGGGCTCCGCGCCCTCGCGGGCGCTTCTGACGAGCCTGCGCATGCCGCGCAACCAGCGCTCGGGATCCGATCCGCGCAGCGCGTAGTGGCGCGAGACAGCGTCGTGAGGCAGGATCAGGAAGCGCTCCTCGCGGACGCCGGCGACGACCGCCTCGGCCACGTCGGCGGGCTCGATCACATCGTCGGCGAGAAGGGCGGCCGCACCCACCGGATCCTCGAGGGCCATCTCGAGCATCGGCGTGCGGACACCGAGCGGGCAGACGCAGGAGACGCGGATGCCGGCGTCCCCGTAGGTGATCGACAGCCATTCCGCCGTGGCCACGGCGGCGTGCTTGGTGATCGAATAGCCGAGCGCCGAGACCTGAGTCAGCAGTCCGGCGGCCGAGGCAGTGCTGAGCAGGTAGCCCTCGCCGCGCTTGACCATGTCGGGCAGCAGGGCTCGTGCCGCCCAGATGTGGGACATCACGTTGATCTCCCAAGTCCTCTGCAGCTCGGCGTCATCGGCCTCGGGGCCGCCGCCGGGCCCGCCGATTCCGGCGTTGGAGTAGAAGAGATCGATCGGGCCGGCCGCACCGGCGCGCTCCACCAGCCGGCGGATCTCCGACTCCTGACTGACGTCGACCTCGACAGCGAGGCCGCCGATCTCCCGAGCGACGGCCTCGGCGCCGACAAGGTCGAGGTCGGCGACGACGATCTGCTTCGGTCCCTCCTGGGCGAAGCGCTCGGCGACGGCACGGCCGATACCGCTGGCGGCGCCGGTGATGACGATGTTGCGATCGGCAAGCTCCATGGGCGGGCAGGCTAGTCGAAGTTGAAGCCAGTTTCAACTAGGTGTAGATTGCCGGTCATGACCGCCCGCGCGCTCCCCGCCCAGACCCGCCGCGCGCCGGTCAGCGCCCGCGGTGCGCGGACGCGCCAATCGCTGGTCCACGCCGCCCGCACGGTGTTCGAGCGCGAGGGCTATCTCGATGCCCGGATCACCGACATCACCGCCGAAGCCGGCGTGGCCGCGGGCACTTTCTACACCTACTTCACCAGCAAGGAGGACATCTTCGCCGCGGTGATGGCCGAGGTCGAGGACGAGATGCTCCACCCGCGGCTGATCGGAGCCTTTGCCGACCGCGACGACCCGATCGCCGTGATCGAGGCCGCCAACCGCGGCTATCTCGAGGCCTATCGCCGCAACGCGAAGCTGATGGGGCTGATGGAGCAGGTCGCGCAGATCGACGACCGCTTCCGCCGGCTGCGCCGGAAGCGCATCAGGGCGTTCACCGAACGCAACGCCCAGGCCCTGTCCCGCCTGCAGGAGCGCGGCCTCGCCGATCCCGAGCTCGACCCGCGGCTGGCCGCCCAGGCGCTGAGCGCGATGGTGAGCCGGATGGCCTACCTGCGCTGGGTCGAGGGATTCGGCAACGACTCGGCGGACTCACTCGTGGACACGCTCACCCGGTTGTGGACCGGGGCACTCGGAATAAGGAGATGACGCAGATGGATCTCGTACCCACCGACCGCAGCAAGGCACTTCAGGAGCAGCTGCTGGCCTTCATGGACGACCACGTCTACCCGGCCGAGCCGGTCTACCACGACCAGCTGCAAGCGTCGGGCGATCCCCACTTCCATCCTCCGGTCATGGAGGAGCTGAAGGCGCGGGCCCGGGAGGCGGGGTTGTGGAACCTGTTCCTCCCCCACGAGGCGCCGGAACTGTCGGGCCCCGGGCTCAGCAACGCGGAGTACGCGCCGCTGGCCGAGATCACAGGGCGCAGTCATCTCGCTCCCGAGGCATGCAACTGCGCGGCTCCGGACACCGGCAACATGGAGGTCCTGGCTCTGTACGGCACCCCCGAGCAGAAGCAGGAGTGGCTGACACCGCTGCTCGACGGAGAGATTCGCTCGGCCTTCGCGATGACCGAGCCGGCCGTGGCCAGCTCGGACGCCACCAACATCGAGATGCGGATCGAGCGGGACGGCGAGGACTACGTGCTCAACGGCCGCAAGTGGTGGACCTCGGGGGCGATGCGCGATCGCTGCAAGATCATGATCGTGATGGGCAAGACCGATCAGCAGGCTCACCGCTATCGCCAGCAGTCGATGATCCTGGTGCCGCGGGAGACCCCGGGAGTGACGATCGAGCGCAACCTGCAGGTGTTCGGATACGTCGACCAGGAGGGGCACGCCGAGGTCAGCTTCGAGGATGTGCGCGTCCCCGCCTCCAACCTCATCGGCACCGAGGGTGACGGCTTCCTCATCTCCCAGGCGCGCCTGGGACCCGGGCGCATCCATCACTGCATGCGCGCACTCGGGGCGGCCGAACGGGCGCTCGAGCTGTTGTGCAAGCGCGCGAGCGAGCGGGTCACCTTCGGAGCGCCCGTGAGTGAACGGGCCAACGTCCAGGACTGGATCGCCGAGTCCCGCATCGAGATCGAAATGGCGCGGCTGCTCACGATGAAGGCGGCCTGGCTGATGGACACGGTCGGCAACAAGCACGCACGCACGGAGATCGCGGCGATCAAGGTGGCGGCTCCGAACGCAGCCCTGCGTGTCGTCGATCGCGCCATTCAGGTCCACGGTGGCGCCGGGGTCTGCGAAGACTTCCCGCTGGCCATGATGTACGCCCATCTGCGCACGCTGCGTCTCGCCGACGGGCCCGACGAGATCCACAAGCGCACGATCGCCCGCTGGGAGCTGGCGCGTCACGCCGCTCCGGTCTCCACCCCGGCGTAGACGGGCCGTTTTGTCTAGGGTCCGGCGCATGGGCACGATCGACGAGCTGCTGGCCAACAACCGCGCCTTCGGCGCGGCTCCGGGCCACGTCGATGTGCGCCCGCGCCGGGCCCTGGCGATCGTCACCTGCATGGACTCGCGCCTGGACGTCTTCGCCGCGCTCGGCCTGGGGATCGGCGAGGCCCACGTGCTGCGCAACGCGGGCGGGGTCATCACCGACGACGTCATCCGGTCGCTGTCGGTCTCCCAGCGCAGACTGGGCACGCGCGAGGTGATGCTCATCCATCACTCCGACTGCGGCATGCAGACGATCACCGACGATGGCTTCCGGGCCGAGCTGCAGCGGGACACCGGCGTGGCCCCGGCGTTCGCGATCGAATCGTTCGCCGACGTCGACGCCGACGTACGCCAGTCGATCCTCCGGGTCCGGCAGTCGCCGTTTCTGATCCACCGGGGCGCGGTCCGCGGCTTCGTCTACGACGTGGACACCCACCGCCTCCGTGAGGTTGAGGCGGGACCACTCGGCGGCGGCGACGGTGCCGCCAACGAGTCAGCGACGGGCTAGGCGACGGCGGCGCGGAAGCGCTCGAGCGCGGCGCGCCGGGCCGCCCGATGGTCGACGATCGGCTCGGGATAGTCCCGGCCGATCACGCAGCCGCACTCGGCCTGGACGTCGTCGGGCATCGTCCACGGCTCGGCGAGGTAGCGATCGGGTACCGGCTCGAGCTCGGGCACGAAATGCCGCACGTACGTCCCGTCCGGATCGAAGCGCTCCTGATGGCGGGCCGGGTTGAAGAGCCGGCGATACGGCGGTTGGGGATCGACCCCGACCGAGGCGATCCACTGCCAGTTGCCGTTGTTGTTGGCCTCGTCGCCGTCGAGCAGCAGGCGCATGAACCAGCGCTCGCCCCAGCGCCAGTCGATCCCGAGATCCTTGGTCAAAAACGAGCCGACGACCAGCCGGACCCGGTTGTGCATCCAACCCTCGTGGCGCAGCTGGCGCATCCCGGCATCGACCAGCGGATAGCCGGTCCGACCCTCGCACCAGGCCTCGAAGCGCTTCTCTGCGCGGCTCCAGCGCAGCGTCCCGCGGTAGCGCTGTTGGAACTCCGAGCGGGCGTTGGCGGGGAAGTTGGCCAGGACCTGGGCGTAGAAGTCACGCCAGCAGAGCTGCCGGCGCAGCGCCTCGGGCCCGTCACCTCGACCGAGTCGCTGTTCGATCTCCAGCGGCGAGAGACAGCCGAGGTGCAGGTAGGGCGAGAGCCGGGAGGTGCCGTCCTCTCCGGGAAGGTCATGGCGAGACGCGTACTGCGCGACGGCGCTGCGCAGGACGTGATCGAGGCGCCGGCGGGCGGCGGTCTCACCGCCGGGCGCGGGGTCGCTGACCTCCTGGCTCAGCCCCAGGTGCTCGAGGCTGGGGATGCGCCCGTGACGCAGGCGGCTCGGCAGTCGCGGCAGCGTGCGCGGGAGCGGCTCGACCGCCCGGCGCGGCTGTCTCATCCAGGCCCGATAGAACGGCGTGAACACCGTGTACGGGCCGCCCGCGCCGGTGCGCAGAGCGGTCGGATCCTCGCTCACGAACAGCCCCGGGTGCTCGTGCCACGCGACGTCGAGCGCCGCGAGGGCGGTGCGCACACGGTGATCGCGCCGGCACGCGTAGGGCCCGGCATCGGCGCTCACGTGGACCGAGCGGGCGCTCACCTCCCTGGCCAGCGCAGGCAGCTCCTGCTCGGGGTTTCCCTCGCGCACGATCAACCCGCTGCCGCGATCCCGCAGCGAACCGGCCAGGTCGGCGAGGCACTCGAACAGGAACTGGGTCCGGGGACCCGACCGGTGACGGCCGGCGAGCAGGCGCTCGTCGAAGCAGAACACGGGGACCACCCGGTCGTCGGCTGCGAGCGCCGCCGCCAGCGCCGGATGATCGTGGAGTCTGAGGTCGCGGCGCAGCCAGAGCAGCGCGGTCATGCGCTCGCTGCGAGCGGGACCGGAGCGAGCAGCCGCGAGACGGCCCGGTGGCGGATGTCGAACACCCGCTCGAGATCGCGGCGCACGAACTCGAAGACGGTGTCGAGGGGCTGGGGCACGGCCTGCAGGCGCTCGATGACGTGAACGCTCATGGGTGCCTCAGCACGTCCCGGAGAGCCTCCTCAAGCTCGGGATGGTGGAAGCCGTAACCGAGCTGGCCCAGTCGCTGCGGTATCACCCGCGCGCCGGTGATGACGATCGTGCCCATCTCCCCGTAGAGGAGCCGCAGCGCGACTCCCGGGACCGGGAATACCGCGGGGCGATGCAGCACGAGTCCGAGCGTCTTTGAGAGCTCACCGTTCGTGACCGGTGTGGGCGCGGTGACGTTGACCGCGCCCTCGGCGTGCTCATCCTCAACGCAGTACATGAGCGCCCCGACGACGTCGTCCAGGTGCACCCAGGGGACGTACTGACGGCCGCCGGCGACGGGGCCGCCCACGCCGAGCCTGAACGGCGGCAGCATCTTGGCCAGCGCGCCGCCCGCGGGCGAGAGGACGACACCCGTGCGGGTCATCACGACGCGCTGCCCGGGCAGACCAGCCGCCTCGAGCGCCTCGTGCTCCCACGCCTTCGTGACGTCCGCGAGGAAGTCGTCGCCGGGAGTGGCATCCTCGGCCAGCGGCTCGTCGCCGCGCGGCCCGTAGTAGCCGGTCGCCGACTGGCAGATGAACGTCTTCGGTCGGTGCGCGTCGTCGAGGGCCTTCAGCCCGGCGACCAGCGAGCGCGTGGTGAAAATCCGCGAGTCGTGGATCTCCTGCTTGGTCGACGGCGTCCAGCGCTGCGCGATCGGCTCACCGAGCAGGTGCACGACGGCATCGCTCCCCGCCAGCGCCTCGGCGGGCGGCAGCTGCCGCTTGGGCTCGAGCCACTCGTGAAGCTCGACCCGCCCCCCGAGTGCCTCGGCGGCCTTCTCTCGGTTGCGGGTGAGGACGACGACCTGGTCCCCGCGCTCAAGCGCCGCCCGGCTGAATGCCGAACCGATGACTCCGGTCGCGCCGGTGACGACGATCCGCATGGCATCAACCTCTCTGCGTCGCTTGCATGGCGCCAGTGTAACAGTCTGTTGCAATTTTCTCGACAGGCTGTAGGATCGCCAGAGTCGCGATGCCCGCTCCTCCCCGCTCCGCTCAGCCCGCACCCCAGCTCACCACTACCCAGCTGGCGGACCGCACCGGTGTCCCGGCCGGGACGCTGCGAATGTGGGAGACCCGCTACGGCTTCCCGGAACCGGCCCGGCGCGAGGGCGGCCACCGTCGCTACAGCGAGCGCGACGTCGAGCAGGTGCGCACGGTGTTGCGCCTGCGTGGCGAGGGGCTGTCCCTGCCCTCGGCCGTCGCCAGGGCCCGCGCCGAGCTGGCCGTCCAGCCGCCATCGTTCTTCGCCGGCCTGAGAGCGCAGCGCCCCGACCTTGCCCCGGTGGTCCTGTCCAAGCGGACCCTGGTCGAGCTGACCTGGGCGATCGAGGACGAGCTCTGCGCCCGCGCGGCCGCCGGCGTGCTGATCGGCAGCTTCCAGGACGACGACTTCTTCCGGCGCTCGCAGCATCGGTGGCGAGACCTGGCCCGCACGGCCAGGCTCGCGGTCGTCTTTGCGCAGTTCCGAAAGTCGCGGCTCGACCGCAGTCCCTACGAGGTGCGGATCGGGCCCGATCACCCGCTGGTCAGAGAGTGGGCGATCGTCTTCAGCGCTCCGGGCGTCGGCGCCTGCCTCGCCGCGTGGGAGATCCCGTCGACCGGCCCACGGAAGGACGCCGACCGGCGCTTCGAGGTGCTGTGGTCGCCGGAGCCCGAGGTCGTGCGAGCGGCCGTCGGGATCGCCTCCGACGTGCTCGCGGACATGGCGCCCGAGCTGTCCGAGGAGCTGGCCGCGGTGGTCGACGAGCGGCCCGCGGTGCCGACATCGCCGGAGCTGAGGACCGCGATCGCGCTCGCGCACCGGATGATCGCCTACCTCGCCGCGGCGGAGCCGGCGTGAGGGCCCCAGCGGACCCGGCGTGAGGGCCACGCGTGAGGGCCACGGGTAAGCCGGCCTGAGGCCGGACGCTCAGGACATCAGTCGGACGATCGCAAGCAGGCCGACGACGACGATCACTCCGCGCAAGGCTGGTTCGGGCAGCCGGCGTCCGGTGTGCGCCCCGAGCACGCCGCCGAGCGTCGAGCCCACCGCAATCAGCGCCGCCGCCCCCCAGGCAACGTGAGCGGCAAACACGAACACGACGCCGGACACGAGGTTGACCAGTCCGGCCAGGACCACTTTGAGCGCATTGATCCGCTGCAGATCCTCGTCGAGCTCGAGCCCAAGGATGGCCAGCAGCATGATCCCTTGGGCGGCTCCGAAGTAGCCGCCGTAGATACCGGTGCCGAACACTGCACCGGTCGCCACGACTCCCGCTCGGGCCCCGTCACGGCGGCGTCGATGCTCGAGCGCCACCGAGAGGCGCGGCTGGGCGACGACCAGGATGAGCGCGATCAGGATGAACACCGGGACGATCGCCTTGAATGCCGCGGCCGGCAGCGTCAGCAGCAGCACAGCCCCGAGCAGCCCTCCGCTCACCGAGGCAGCGACGAGCGGCAGCGACCGCGTCCGCTGACCACGCAGCTCGCGCCGGTAGCCGATCGCACCCGCCGCCGAACCGGGGACCAGGCCGATCGTGTTGGACACGTTGGCCACCACCGGCGGGTAGCCGAAACCGAGCAGCACGGGGAAGGTGATCAGGGTGCCGCTTCCCACCACGGTGTTGATCGTCCCCGCGGCGATCCCGGCGGCGAAGATCGCCACCGCATGGAGAGGCGTCACGAGGTGGAGCAGGCGGCTGGCGCTCGCATCGGCACCTCGAGGATGCCAGGCCGCTCAGCGGACTGTGACCGGGGCGCGCATGAACGGGTGGAACTGACAGATGCGGGGGTAGGTGCCGGGGCGGCGCCACGGAAGCAGCGAGAGCGGCGGCGAGCGCGATCGCCGACCTGGGGCGGGAGCGCGTTCGCATGCCTGAATACGACACCGCCGCGGATCCGGATCAGCGCTGATCCAGCTCGCCCCCGGGTCCGTAATGCGGGGGAACCAGGTTGGCCGAACGCGAGGGAGACGCCGATGACCCCAATCACCAACACAGACCGACCCCCACCCGCAGAGGGCGCCGTGCAGCGTGACCCCACGGCGGCTTCGACTAGGCGCCGACCAAGACCCAGGTCCTGGCCAAGGCCGGACCGCTGATCAAGGAGTAGACGTCCCCATTCCCACAACCGAAAGGTCACACCATGGGACTCGATAACCCGATTCACGTCGCATTCCTGCTGGTCATCCTGCTGCTCGTGTTCGGCGCCAAGCGCCTGCCCGAGATCGGTCGCTCGCTAGGCTCCGGCCTCCGCGGCTTCAAGGACTCGATCAACGGCGAGCAGACTCCCGCCACCCCGGCGCTGCAGGAGGCTCCCGCATCCCGTCATTGTGGCGAGCCCAGCTCAGCAGACGGCGACGCGCGCGACCGTGGTCAGCGACTGGTAGATCACGTCGCGGCCTGATCCGGGCGCCGGGAACAGATACCCCTGGCTGGGCGACGGCACCGCCACCCTGCCCTTCTCCGCGCCGGTGTCGAGATCGAGCACGACAAGGCTGTCCTGCCCCGTACGCAGCGAGGCCCGGCGCATCGTCGCCGATTGGGCGAGCAGCGGCTCGACGCGCCTCAGCACCCAGCGGACAAGCGGATGGCGCAGTGCCGGGCGATCCTGCCAATCACCGACGACGAGCTCGCGCGTGTCGGGATAGACGATCAGATGCCCGGCGTGGGCGAGCTGGTCGCGACGCCATAGCGGCTCGAGCGCATCGCCGCGCAGCCGCCACGCGCGGACGACGGCGTTGCCGGCGTCGTAGGCCACGACGATTCGCCCGAGAGGATCCCACGCCGGTGGATTCGATGCGGTCCCTCTCGGCAGTCCACTGATCTCCGCCCAGCGCGTGGCGCCGCTATCGAGGCGCGCCCACCACAGGCGCACGGGCGCGGGTTGCTCTCCCGAGTCGAGCATCGTGCGATCGGTGCGATTGCGGCCGTTGTCGATCCAGAAGACATGCTCGTCGGTGATCACCGGATCCCACCCGTAACTGCGATCCGGGTCGGGGCCGTAGCGGGCGTGGAACGCATCGTCGACGGTCAGGCGACCGGCGGCACGGTCGAGGCTGAGCCGGAAGAGGCGCGTCGAGCCGACGGCGATCACCTGCTCTCCGTCGGAGGCCAGCCGGGCGACCACCGGCTCGGGAAGCTGGAGCGCAGGGGCCACCGGGGCCAGCGTGTCCGGGTCGAGCACCGACACCGTGGAGGGCGCACGGCCGGCCGGCGCATCGCAGTCCTTGGTCACCAGCTCCCCACCATCGAGGGTGACGAACGAGTTGTGGGGCCGCCGGACGGGGAGGCGGTGGGAGGCGAGCACCTCGAGCTCCGGCGAGAGCCGGTGCGCCCAGCGGCCGAAGACCATGTGCAGGTCGCCGCTGCGGTGGGCGGCGATCCCGCCCGGCCAGAACGCGCCGCCCGGAAGCCGCGGGCTCGAGGCGGTGACCGTCAGGGTCAGCGGGTCGAGTCGTTCGACCCAGCCCTCGACCGGCGTCGACTGCGGCCCCCGCAGCGGGATCCCGTGCCGGAGCGCGTACAGCTGGCCGGGGTCTCGCCACACGAGAGCGTCTGTGGCGAAGGCATCATGGACGGCGACGACCTCCAGGCGCTCGGCGGGCTGGAGGTCGAGACCGGGCCGGCCGGCCACCCCCCAGCGGCGCGGGCCGCCGTCCTCGCATGTCCAGCTGCCGGGCCAGTAGCCGGCGGCGACGGAACTCACGCGGCCTGCAAAAGCAGGTTCAGGATCCGGTCGAGTACCCGTGTGGTGGTCACCGACATCCCACCCGCGGGCGCCACTGGCCCCGAGTCCTCGGCCCAGCCAACGTCGAGGTGACCGAACCGCCGGTCATCCCCGACCACGAGCCCCTCGATCGCGAACCGCAGCATACCGTCCTCTCGCAACGGCGGATCCTCGCCGGACCGGTAGGCGGTCAGACGCACGAGGCCGCCGGGGTCGGGCGGCGAGTCAGGCGCCTCGGCCGGCAGCGCGGCAAGCAGGATGGTGAATTCCATCCCGGCCTCCTTGTGCACGTGGCGCTCCTGGAAGTCGGGGCGGGACTGCATCTCGATGAACGAGCAACGCGTCGGGTAGCGGACGATGGCGATCCGGTCCCAGTCGGGCTGACCGCCCTCGCGCCCCACCACCTCGCCGAAGAACGCGATCTCGGCTCCGATCGCCGCCAGCACGTCGAGCGGGGCGTAGAGGTCGTCGGCCTCGCGCCCCGAGATCGTCGACTCGCGTCCGTCGGGGTAGTCGGCTCGCGCCCGGTACTTCATGAAGTTGACCATCCAGATCGGTCCGTCGTCGGCAGGCTCGGTGGTGGCCATCCGCACCGCGTAGTCGCGGTTGATCGTCCCGTAGCGCGCGCTCATCGCCGTACTCCCCCGAGCGGCAGCAGCAACGGCCGCCGCGGCTTCTGGTTGAAGTTGAAGTCATGCACCAAGTTGCCCAATCCCTTGGCCGTCTCGCGGACGTCCGGGCGCGGGTCGGGACGGCCGTCGGTCTTTGGGTTCAGGCGCTGGGAGCTGAGGAAGTCATCCTCGATGAACTTGGCGAACGCGTCGAAGCTCAGCTGCTGGTGGTCGATGTAGCCGCGTCGCGCGTACGGGCTGATGACCATGCCCGGCACTCGGAAGCCGTAGCCGTTGCCGTCGATCACCGGCGGTCGCACGTGGTCATAGAAGCCGCCCCAGTCATCCCAGGTGAGGAAGATCGCCGTCGACTTCCAGTCGCGTGAGCGCATGATCGCGTTGATCACGCTGGTGACGTAGGCCTGGCCGGCGTGCACGCTGGAGGTCGGATGCTCGCTGACCTTGCCGCTGGGAATCACCCAGGAGACGGCGGGCAGCCGGCCGGCGGAGATCGCCTTGAACAGCTGGTCGGTGCCCTTGATGTTGCCGAGCTGACCGTCCTCGCGGACGGTGTCGAACGAGGGCAGCGGGTTCCAGATCCCCGGGGTTCGGGGGTCCTGATTCTTGAAGCGGCAGAACATCTCGCCGGTCTCACAGTCTGGCTCGGGGCCCTTCTTGAGGTAGTAGGCCCAGCTCACGTGGTGGCGGTGCAGGAGCCAGGTCAGGTCGGTCCAGGCATAGTCGGGTGGTATGTGCGGGGCCGGGCCGATGTCGGTGGGCAGCGCTGGCAGCTCGATGTTGCTCGTGCAGCTGAGAGGGTTGTTGAACACCGTGCAGCGAGCCGACCATTCGGAGACGAGGAACAGGTGCGCCGGCAGGCTCCAGGACGCGTTGGGCTCGAACATGTGGTCCTGAAGGACGAAATTGCGCGCGTAGCTCCAGTAGTTGGGGATCTCACGCGCGTCGTGATAGCCCATCATGTCCGGCGTCAGGTTGGCCACGCAATCGGGCGGGTCGAGCTGATTGACACACGTCTGCCGAGCGCGAATGAATCCGTCCATACGCCCGCCGTCGAGATCCGTCGTGTAGGCCTTGAGCTCGTGCGGTCCCCCGAGGTTGATGTCGTGGTGATCGTGATATGGCTTCAGGCAGATGTGCCGGAGCGGGTCGGGCGCGCACACGGTGGGAACACCGTTCTTCATCGGAATGCCGTCGGCCCCCGGGTAGGTGCCGAAATAGGAGTCGAACGAGCGGTTCTCCTGCATGATCACGACAATGTGGCGGATCTTGTGGATCCCGCCAGGCGCTGCGGCAGCGGGGGAGGGGCCGAGGCCGAGAGTCGCGGCGGCGCACGCGCAGATGGTCCAGATCAGTTTGCGCATCAGTGGTTCTTCAGATACGGGAGGAGGTTCGGGGGCAGCTGGTTCGGCGAGATCCGCGGCAGCAGGAACGGCCGGCGCGGCTTCTGGTTGAAATTGAAGTCGGCGACGAGGTTGCCGAGCTTGCGCACGTTCTCGCGGACGGTCGGTCGCGAGTCGGGACGGCCGTCGGTCTTCGGGTCCAGGCGATGAGAGCCGAGGAAGTCATCCTCGATGAACTTCAGGTATGCGTCGAAGCTGAGCGTCTGGTGGTCGATGAACCCGCGGCGGGCGTAGGGGCTGATGACGAGCCCCGGCACGCGCAGGCCGTAGCCCTGGCCGTCGACGGTCGGCGGCCGGACATGGTCATAGAACCCGCCCCAGTCGTCCCAGGCCAGGAAGATCGCCGTCGAGCGCCAGTCCCCCCCGGACATGATCGCGTTGATCGCCCGGGTGACGTGGTCCTGGCCTGTGCTGATCCGCCCGGGGGCATGCTCGCTGTTGTCACCGCTCGGGATCAGCCACGAGACTGCCGGAAGCGTGCCGTGGTAGGCATCGCGGAAGAACTGCGTGTCGGCCCGGATGTTGCCCAGCTGGTGATCCTGATGGACGTCGACGAAGTCGGGCAGCGGGTTCCAGATCTCGGGGGTCTCGATGTTCTGCGGCACCGGCGTGCAGGTCATGGCCCCGTTCGCGCAGTCGGGCTCGGTGCCCTGCGAGAGGTAGTAGCGCCAGCTCACGTGGTACTTGTGCAGCAGGTAGGTGATGTCGGTCCAGGCGTAGTCCGGTGACTGGGTCGCCGTGGCCGAGTCGTCCTTGTCGCTGACGGTGAGCAGACCGGTCAGCGCCGCGCCCGAGTTCTGGCTGATCCCCGCGCCCGGGACCCCCTCGGTGTCCGGAAAATTCAGGTTGGTGTGGCAGGTGAGCGGATTCGCGACATGAGTGCACACCGCCGACCAGGCGGACATCATGTACAGATGAGCCGGAAGGCTCCAGCCCAGGTTCGGCTCGAACATGTGGTCCTGGAGGACGAAGTTGCGCGCGTAGGCCCAGTAGTGCGGCAACTCCCGCGCGTCGTGGTAGCCCATGACGTCGAGACACGGGAACGGCAGCCCCTGCGCCTTGCAGCCCAGCTGGTCGGTGTCAAGATGTCCAGACTCGACGCTGGCGATGAAGCCGTTCATCTTGCCGTGGTTGATGTCGGCGAGAGCGTCGACCTGCATGTGCGGCCCGCCGGCGTTGACGTCGCTGTGGTTGTGATACGGCCGCTGGCAGGAGTGCTTGGCCGGGTCGGGCACGCACACGGTGAAGTGGCCGTAGCGATCGCGCGGGATCCCGTCGGCTCCCGGATAGGTGCCGAAGTACGAGTCGAACGAGCGGTTCTCCTGCATGATGATCACGACGTGCTTGATCTTGTGAATCCCGTTCAGGCTCGCTGACCGCGCGGCGCTCGCGCCCGCCGGCAGCAGCGCGGCGGCAGCGGCGAGCAGCGTCAACATCAGCGCCCCGCTGAACACGCGGTGCGCGCTCATGCGCGACTCCTTCCAACCTGCCTGCAACCCGGCCCGGCGACCCGCGAGACCATCAACCACTCCTCGGTGTTGGTGCCCCCTCGGCCCGGCCCGGCGAGGTAAGACCATCGCCAACATATCACTCACACCGTTCGCGAAGCCAGCGCGGCGAAGCACTCCTCGAACGTCGCCGAAACATCGGTGACCTCGGCCGCCACGCCGCCGGCACCGAGAGCCGATCGCACCGCCTCCTCGTCCACTCCCGCGACCCGGACCGTCTGCCCGAGCACCGACACCGGCAACCCGGCCCGGTCGAGCGCGGCGAACGCCTCGGCCCAGTGCGACGCGCGGACCGCGATCGCCCGGGCATCCCCGACGATCGCCGCGATCGTGCCGCGCGCCACGACACGGCCGGCGTTCATCACCTCGAGCCGATCGCACTGTTCGGCCTCCTCCATGTAATGGGTGGTCACGAGCACTCCCGCTCCGCGTTCGGCCGCCTGACGCACCGACTCCCACAACCGCGCGCGACCGAGTGGGTCGACGCCGGAGGTCGGCTCGTCGAGCACCAGCAGTTCCGGATCGTGCCCGAGAACCTCGGCGAACGCGAGCCGTCGCTGCAGTCCGAGCGGCAGATCGCGGACCAGCACTCCGCCGCGATCCGCGAACTCCGCGGGCAGATGAGCGGGCGGACGGTCGAAGGCGGCCGCGGCGAAGTCGAGGTTCTCGGCCACCGTGAGGTCGTCGTAGAGGCCGAGGCTCTGCGGCACGTAGCCGAGTCGCCGCCGCGTCTGGCGCGAGGGCACCTCGCCGAACAGCCGGACACTGCCCTCCGTGGCGCGCAGCAGCCCGAGCAGGAGCCGGATCACCGTCGTCTTACCCGCGCCGTTGGCCCCGAGCAGTCCCACGATCTCGCCCGGAGCGACGCGCAGGCTGACCCCGTCGACCGCTACGACATCGCCGAAGCGGCGACGGACGCCCGAGACCTCGGCGAGCGCCGCACTCATGCCGCCACCGCACGGCGGCGCTCGGCCGCCAACGCCGCGATGGTCACGGCATCCTCGAGGTCGGGAGCGATTGCCGTGACCTCCGCCGGAAGTGCGCCGGCCGGCGACCAGACCCGCCAGTCACTGCCTCGCCGCCAGCACTCGACCTCGGGGGGTCGGCGTCGGGCGCGACCGAGCCGGCCTGGTGTCGCCTCCACCACCGCCTCCGGCGAGCCGCTGACGAGCTCGGCACCGTCCTGCAGCACGAGCACGTGCGCGGCGCGCTGGGCCTCTCCGAGGTAGGTCGTGCTCAGCACGACCGCAGCGCCGTCCGCTGCCGCCGAGGCGATCAGCCGCCAGAGCTCACCGCGGCTCACCGGATCGATCCCGGTGGTCGGCTCGTCGAGCACGAGCAGCCGCGGCTGCGGCAGGAGGGCCAGGGCGAGGGCCAGCTTGCGCGCCATCCCGCCCGAGAGTTTCCCCGCCAGCCGGTCGATGGCCTCGGTCAGCCCGGTGCGCTCCAGCAACGGCTCGGTGCGGGACGCGAGCTCGCGCCGGGAGATGCCGAACGCCGCTGCGACAAAGGCCAGGTTCTCGGCCACGGTGAGATCGGCGTACGAGCCCGCTCGGGCTGGGAGGTACCCCAGCTCGTGACGGGCGGCGCGCCGCACGACGCCACTCTGGGGAGTGATCAGGCCGACCAATGTCCGCAGAGCCGTCGTCTTGCCGGCTCCATCGCCACCGACCACAGCGGTGATCGCCGCGGGAGGGACCTCGAGGTTGATCGCGTTCAGCGCAGTGTGCGCCCCGAGCCGCACGACGACGTCGGCGAGGCCGTAGCTCATGCAGTGACGCCAGCGGCGGCGCCGGTCACCGGTCGCGCTGCGGGGGCCAGATCGCGCCGGAAGCGGAGCACGGCCAGAGTCAGCACCACGACGCCCTGCACGGCCAGCAGCAGCAGCGGCGCCCACAGCGCGGCGAGCGGCGCCCCGCGGATCATCACCCCGCGGGCGATGTCGATGAAGTACTTCAGGGGCAGGCAGTACGCGATCCAGCGGACGCCGGGCGCCATCGAGGACACGGGGAAGACCATGCCCGAGAGCAACACCTGCGGCAGCAGAGTCATGATCGCGAGCTGAATCGCCTCGCCCTGATTCTCAGACACGGTCGAGATCAGCACCCCGATGCCGTTGGTGACCAGGAGGAACAGCAGGCCGCCGAGGGCGAGCGTGGCCGGCGAGCCGCGGAACGGGACGTTGAACAGCACCACCGCGAGCAGGATCGTCAACACCAGATCGAGGATCCCCACGAGGAAGTAGGGGGCGATCTTGCCGACGATCACGTCGACGGGCCGAAACGGCATCACGGCAAGCTGCTCGAGCGTGCCCGCCTGTCGCTCGCGCACGACGCCGAGGCTGGTGATCACCGTGCCGAGGAACAACACGATCAACCCGGCGATAGCCGGGACGAGCACGGCTGAGGTCCGCAGGCCCGGGTTGAACAGCACCTCGGTGCGGATCGGAACCGCGGCTGCGCCCTGGGCGGAGCGAGCGGCCTCGAGACGGGCGATCGCGGTCTGCGCCGCGCGGGCCGAGAACAGCTGCGAGCCATCGAGCAACACCTGCACCGCCGAGCCGCCGGTCACCACCGCCGCGGCGGCATCTCCGTCGCGGAGCTTGGCCACCGCGTCGGCGTGCGTCTGCACGGGAGAGACCCCGACGACGGCGAACGGCTGCGGCAGCCGCGCGCCGGCGGTCTCCGCTTGGGGGCCCACGATGACCACCGGGATGCGCTTGACGTCGAAGCTCGCCGCGTAGCCGAAGACGACGAGCAGCAGGACGGGCAGGAAGATCATCAGCGCCAGCGTGCGGCGATCCCGGCGTAGCTGGTTGAACTCCTTGGCCACCATCGCGCGCATTCACGGCACGCTACCCGTCGTCCCGGCGCGTCCCTGGCATGCTCCGCGCATGAGCACGCTGAGCGCGCGGGTCCAGCGGTGGCGCTCCGAGGGCGAGCTGGTGGAGATCCGGGGCCACCGGATTTTCACCCACCGACAGCCGGGCACCGGACCGCAGCTCGTGCTGTTGCACGGCTTTCCCTCGAGCTCGTACGACTGGCGGGACACGCTGGCCCTGCTCCCGGGACAGCGTGTGCTGGCCTTCGACTTCCTGGGCTTCGGTCTGTCCGACAAGCCCGGTGATGTTGTTTACAGCCTGTTCAATCAGGCCGACCTCGTGCAGGAGCTCCTGTCCGGCCAGGAGGGGCCGGTCGCGCTGGCGGCCCACGACATGGGGACCTCGGTGGCGACGGAGCTGCTGGCCCGAGACATCGACGGCTCGCTGCCCTTCCAGCTCGGCGCGGTGCTGCTGTTCAACGGGAGCATGATCCTCAAGCTTGCCTCGCTGACGTGGGCGCAACGGGCGCTTCGCTCGCCGGCCGGGCCACTGGTCGCCCGGCTCAGCAACCGTCGGGCATTCGAGCGCCAGTTCGCCCGGCTGTTCTCGGCCGAGCATCCCCTCGACCCGGCCGAGGCTGAGGACCAGTGGGCGCTGTGGCACCGCGCCGGCGGGGACCGCCTCGCCGACCGGCTCGTCCACTACCTGGGTGAGCGCGAGGTGTACGCCGACCGCTGGCACGGCGCCATCCACGACTGGAACGGGCCATTGCGGCTGGCCTGGGGACTTCAGGATCCGGTCGCCACCACCGCGGTCCTGGCCGGCCTGCGCGAGCTCAGGCCGTCGGTTCCGGTGAGCGAGCTGCCCGACCTCGGCCACTACCCCCAGATCGAGGCGCCGGAGAGGATCGCGCGCGTGATCGGCGAGATGGTGGCCGAGCTACGAGGCGGCGGACTAGGAGGTTGAATCCACATACGCCGAGGCAGGTTCGATGCCTCACCCGCTCCATCTTGTCCAGGGCGGGACTCTGCCGATGGCGTACCCAGGCGCGCCGTACGCAGCTTTCTGCGCGGGCATCTCCGGGGGAAGCGCCCGCTCGCCGTGCTCGCGGACCGGCCAGCACAATGTCCGCGTGTCCGCCGACGGCCGCTTCGCCCCCTCGCCCACCGGACCGCTGCACCTGGGGAGCCTGCGCACCGCGCTGGCGGCGTGGCTGTTCGCTCGTTCCCAGAACGCTCGGTTCCTGCTGCGCGTCGAGGATCTCGATCCTCAGCGCTCCCGCCGTGAGTTCGAGCGCTCGCAGATCGCGGATCTTCACACGCTGGGACTCGACTGGGACGGGCCGGTCGTGCGGCAGTCCGAGCGCATAGCGATATACGACGACGCGCTGGGCGGACTCGCCGCGCAGGGGCGTCTGTATCCGTGCTTCTGCACTCGCGCGGAAATCCGCGAAGCTGCGTCGGCACCTCACAGCGAGCTCCCCGAGGGCGCGTACCCCGGCACCTGCCGCGAGCTGAGCGACGCCGAGCGGCGGGCGCGGGCCGAGGCGGGGCGCGCCGCCGCGCTGCGGCTCCGCGCCGATGCGCAGCGGATCGAGTTCGTCGATCGCCTGCTCGGGCGACAGGCGGGCGTCGTGGACGACTTCGTCGTCCGCCGCGCAGACGGCGTTCCGGCCTACCAGCTCGCCGTGGTCATCGACGATGCCGCCCAGGGTGTGGGTGAGGTGGTGCGCGGCGCGGACCTCGCCGGCTCCACGCCGCGGCAGATCCTGCTCGCGCGGCTGCTCGAGCTTCCCGTGCCGAGCTACGCGCACGTTCCCCTCGTGCTCGCGCCGGATGGCTCGCGCCTGGCCAAGCGCCACGGTTCGGCGACCCTCGGCGGTCGCACGGAGCCGATCGCCGCGACGCTCGCGCTGCTGGCGCATTCACTCGGCCTGGCCGGGGGACGCGAGCGCGTGGCCGGAGCCGCCGAGCTGGTCGGAGACTTCCAGCCAGGCCGGGTGCCACGACATCCGGTAGTGATCGGCTGAGTCGCCGGCGCCCGCCGCGCCGGGCGAGGTGAGGGCAGGCCGGCGATCTTGCCGATGCGAGCGGGGACGTGCGGCGAGACAGTCGCGGTGTGGAATCACACCCCGACGCAATCGGCGCGACGCCGCCGCCGCCCGGCTCGGCAACGCCGCGGGCAGGAAGTCGATGCGCAACCATCCAGCCGTGAGCGATCGGCTCGCGGTGGACGGCTCCTGACCGCGCTGGCGTAGCCTCGGACCGTCACGCCGCGATCCCGCTACGCAGCGACCGCAGGGAGACCGACGCCGATCACCTTCAACCGGCGTGACAGCGCCGTGAACGCGAACTCGTTGAGCGCCTGGCTCGAATAGCCGAGGTACTCGTAGTCGTCCCCGAGCTGGAAGCCTGGCGGGACGAGGACACCCGCCGCCGCCGGCAGCGTCTCCGTAAGCTTGCGCTGGATCAGTTGCGCGAGCTCGGGGTCGCGCGCCTTCTGTTGGAGGAACCAGGTGCCGTATGCGACATGGCGATGCTCGTCCTGCGAGATCAGATTGAAGGCCTTGAGGTGGCCCGGCAGGATCCCGCGGCGCTCGAGATTGTCGCTCTGGAAGTACTGGCCGGTCAGCGCCAGCGTTCCCTCGATGACCATGTGGTACGTCGTCACGAATTCCACCTTGGCCGCGATGTCCGACGGGTCGTTCAGCAGCGCCTGGTGGGCGTCGACGAGGTAGCCGTCGAACAGCGTGAAATAGTCGCTGGTGAGATCCCGCCGCGCACGTTCGAGCCGCTCCTCGAAGCTGCCGTCGTAGCTGAACACCTCTTCGTAGAGGCGATTGAAATGCTGGGCGTGGCGGGCCTCGTCGACCTGCTGGGTGATGAGGAAGGCCTCCTCATGCTTGTCCTCCGCCGCGAGCACCAGCCCCGAGAATTGATTCGTCACCCGCTCCTCGCCGACGAAGAACGCGGACAGGCCCCACAGCATCTCGTCGCACACGTCGGCCGGCATCGCCTCCCAGTCCCGGCGGTCCTGGGTCAGATCGATCTCGTGCGAGACCCAGTTCTGGCGCTCCCACAGCCGGTACAGCTGAAGCGGGGTCATCAGCTTGACCTGTGGCAGCTTTGACTCGTCGGTGATCGTCGCGACGTCACCCTGAACGGTCAGGTCAAGCAGGCTGGACATGTGACCTCCTGTCGTACGAAACGATGCGGCCCGAGTCTAACCGTGCTGCCGGGGCCCGCTGGAAAAGCGCGTAGGCTTGGCCGTCCGGTGGCAGGACCCGAGCACATCCCGACTTCGCTGCGTAAGCGCCACGCGCTCGATCTGTTCGCGGGGCTCCCCGGCGAGTACGACCGCATGGGCGCGGTGCTCAGCTTCGGCCAGGACCCACGGTGGCGCCGCGCACTCGTGGCGGCGATCGACCCGCGTCCGGGGGAACGCGTGCTCGACGTCGCCTCGGGCACTGGCATGGTGGCCTTCGCGCTGGCTCGCCGGGACGGGTGCGAGGTGATCGGGCTGGATCAGAGCGAAGCGATGCTCGCCGGCGCGCGGGCTCGGCTGGCCGGGCTTCCTGACCTGGCCGAGCGGGTGAGCTTCGTCCAGGGCGAGGCCGAGCACCTGCCCTTCGCCGACGGCGAGTTCGACGCGCTGTCGTTCACCTACCTCCTCCGCTATGTCGATGATCCGGCGGCGACGATGCGCGAGCTCGCGCGGGTGGTCAAGCCCGGGGGGCGGATCGGCATGGTCGAGTTCGGGGTGCCACAGTCGCCGGCGCTCCGCGGCCTGTGGCGTGTGTGGACGCGCGTTGGGCTACCGCTGCTCGGCCGGCTGGTGTCGCGGCCATGGTTCGAGGTCGGTCGCTTTCTCGGGCCGAACATCGAGCAGTTTCACTCGCTCGAGCCGGATCTGCCCTCCCTGTGGCGCGCCGCCGGCATCCGAGACGTCCGGGAGCAGCGGCTCAGCTTCGGCGCCGGCCTCATGATGTCGGGAGTGCGGAGTGGCGACGAGATCCCGTGAGCTGGATCGGCCCGCGTTCTACGCGCTCCGGTCCGGCGGATGGCGAGACTTCGTCACGCTTCTGCATCCGCCCTATACCGCGTGGCACCTCAGCTACGTGGTCATCGGTGCCGCCGTCGCTCCCCACGTGTACGCGGGCCGTCTTGCTGCCGCGCTCGGCGCCTTCTTCCTCGCCGTCGGTGTGGCCGCTCATGCTCTCGATGAGCTTCACGGCCGCCCGCTGCAGACTCGCCTGAACCGGAGCTGGCTGATCGCGCTGGCGGCCGTCGGACTGGGCGGCGCCGTGGCAATCGGCGTGGCCGGGATCATCATCGTCTCGCCGTTGCTCGCGCCGCTTGTCGCCATCGGCGCGTTCCTCGTGCTCGCCTACAACCTCGAGCTGCTCAGCGGGTGGTTCCACACCGACACGTGGTTTGCCCTCGCCTGGGGCGCCTTCCCCGCTTTCACGGGCTATTTCGTCAATGCGCTCGACGTCCGGCTCGGCGGAGTGCTCGTGGCCGCGGCCTGCTACCTGCTCAGTCTCGGTCAGCGTCGCCTCAGCACGCCGGCGCGCGAACTGCGGCGGAGAACTGCCGCGGTGACCGGCGAGCGGCGACTCAACGACGGTACTGTGATCGAACTGACCCGAGCCGAGCTGTCGCGGCCGCTTGAGGGCGCGCTCTCGGCGTTGTCGCTGGCGATGGTGGTGCTGGCCGCCGGACTGCTCACCGTGCGCCTATAGAGCGACCCTTCGTCAGACGGGCTCGGCGGCGGGCACGGTACAGATCGACAGGTCGTGCACGGTCGATCCTCAGCAGATCCTCGGCAGCTGCTCGCCGAGTGGACGGTCGACGACCCGGTGAGCTCCGAGCACGGTCCGGGCGGTGACGACCGCGGGGTGCTCGGCGCACACGGTGCCGATCACGGTCGCCGCAGCCCCGAGCGGCGCGCTCCGCATCGCGGCCAGGACGGCATCGGCCGCCGCCGGCGCGACGACGGCAACGAGCTTGCCCTCGTTGGCGACCTGGATCGGGTCGAGCCCGAGGAACCCGCATGCCGCCTGCACCTCGTCGGGGATGGGGATCGCCGGCTCGTCGAGCTCGATACCGATTCCGGCCGCCGCGGCGATCTCGCATACGGCGGCGGCAATCCCGCCGCGAGTGGGGTCGCGCAGCACGTGGATGTCCCCCGGAGCGGGTGCGGCGGCCATCATCTGCGCCACGAGCCCGCCGAGCTCGGCGGTGTCCGAGCGCAGATGGGTCCCGAACTCGAGCCCGTCGCGCACGCTGAGCACGGCGATGCCGTGCAGCCCGATCGGCCCGCTGACGATCACCCGGTCTCCGGGAGCCGCCCGCTCGGGGCGCGGGTCGACGCCCGCCGGCACGATCCCGATCCCGGCGGTGTTCACGTAGACGCCGTCACCATGCCCGGCCTCGACGACCTTCGTGTCCCCGGTCACCAACTCGACGCCGGCGGCGTCGGCGGCGGCCCCCATCGCGGTGGCGATCCGGCCCAGCACATCGAGCTCGAGACCCTCCTCGAGCACGAAGCCGGTCGACAGCGCGAGCGGGCGGGCGCCCTGCATGGCGAGGTCGTTGACGGTGCCGTTGACGGCAAGGTCCCCGATGTTGCCGCCGGGGAAGAACAGGGGCCGCACAACGAACGTGTCGGTCGTGAAGGCCAACCTCCGCGCATCGCCGAGCTCGATCACCGCGGCGTCCGTGGCCGTCGCGTTGCGGGCGGCGGTGCCGAACGCGGGCAGGAACAGGTGCTCGATCAGCTCGGCCGAGAGCGCGCCGCCGCCGCCATGCCCGAGGACGATGCGCTGGTGGTCGCGCAGCGGCGCCGGGCACGTCCAGCCCTCGACATCGATCGTCGCCCGCTCACCCATGGTGGACCACCTCCGGCGGATCGAGGCGGCGATACCGGAAGTATGCCGCGCACGCGCCCTCGCTCGAGACCATCGGGGCCCCCAGCGGGGTCCGGGGTGTGCACTCCGCGCCGAAGCACTCACACCCGCTCGGCCTGATCAGCCCCTGGAGCACCTCGCCGGCCCGGCAGCGCGACGGTTCCGCGACCGTGACGTCTTCGAGGTGAAAGCGGCGGCTCGCGTCGAACTCGGCGTACCCGTCGGCGAGGTTCCAGCCGCTCTGCGGGAGCATGCCGATGCCTCGCCACTGACGGTCGCCGGTGGTGAACACCTCCTCGAGCATCAACTGCGCCTGCCGGTTGCCTTCCGGCCGAACCGCCCGCTGATAGGCATTCTCGACCTCGGCCCGCCCGGACTCGAGCTGCAGGACGCAGCGGCGGATGCCGTCGAGCACATCGAGCGGCTCAAAGCCGGTGATGACGATCGGCACCCCATAGCGGTCGACCAGTGGCTCGTACTGCCAGGAGCCCATCACCGTGCAGACGTGGCCGGCGGCCAGAAAGCCGTTGACCCGGCAGCTCGGCGAGCTCATGATCGCCTCGATCGCCGGCGGCACGAGCACGTGACTGACCAGCATCGAGAAGTTGTGCAGCCCACGGGCCCGCGCCTGGTGGACAGCCATCGCATTTGCCGGCGCGGTCGTCTCAAACCCGACGCCGAAGAACACGACCTCCCGGTCGGGGTTGTCGGAGGCGACCTGGACGGCGTCCAGCGGCGAGTAGACGACCCGCACGTCACCGCCCTCCGCCTTGACCGCAAACAGGTCGCGGCTGCTTCCGGGCACCCGGAGCATGTCTCCGAACGAACAGAAGATCACCTCGGGCCGTGCCGCGATGGCGAGCGCCCGGTCGATCATCTCCAGCGGCGTGACGCACACGGGACAGCCTGGGCCGTGTATCAGCTCGATTCCCTCGGGGAGCAGCTGATCGATGCCGTTGCGGATGATCGAGTGGGTCTGCCCGCCGCAGACCTCCATGATCGCCCACGGCCGTGTGGCAGCCGCCTCGATCTCTGTCAGCAGCCGGGCCGCGAGGTCGGGATCCCGGAACTCGTCGATGTATTTCACGATGCCTCCTTGCACTGCTCGCCCGAGTCAGGCGGCGGCCCACCGAGCTCCTCCTCGAGCATGCCGAGGTCGTTGAACAGCGCGAGCGTCTCCAGCGCCGAGGTCTCGTCGAGCTGGGTGATGGCGAAGCCGGCGTGGACGATCGCGTAGTCGCCGACGTCGACAGCCGGCACGTAGGCGAGGCACACCGACTTGGTCACGCCGCCGAAGTCGACGGTGGCCATCCGCGTCCCGTGCTCCTGGCGCACCGTGACGACCCGGCCGGGAATTCCGAGGCACATGATCTAGCTCCTCGTGGTCGGCGATGGTTCCCGCCGCCCGGCGATCATGGCCTGCCCAAGCGCCAGCCCGCCATCGTTGGCAGGGACGATCCGGTGAGTGAGCACCTCGAGGCCGGCGTCGAGCAGCCGCGCGCGGCACATGTCCGACAGCAGGGCATTCTGGAAGCAGCCACCCGTGAGGGCAACGGTGTTCAGGCCCGTTTGCCCGGCGATCGCGACCGCCGCGTCGCCGACGGCTTCGGCGACCGCCCCGTGGAAGCCGAGCGCAAGCCGGGCGGGATCCGCGTCCCGCGTGACCGCCTCGACGAGCGCCCCGAGCAGCGGCGCGGGGTCGATGAGCCCGTCGGCGCCGAGACCGAACCGCAGCGGCCAGCCCTCGGCGGCAGCGGCAGCGAGAGCCTCGAGCTCGATCGCCGCCTGGCCCTCGTAGGTGATGTGATGGCGTACCCCGAGCAGCGAGGCGACGACGTCGAACAGCCGCCCCATGCTCGTGCAGGGTACGACGCCGGTCCCGGTCTGCACCTGGCGGAGGACGACGCGGCGCTCGACCGCGTCGGCGGCGGCGACCGCCGGGAGCCGCGGATCGATGGGCAGGCGGCAGGAGGCCAGATAGGCGAGCGCGAGCCGGCACGGATGGCGGACCGCAGCGTCGCCGCCGGGAAGCGGAAGCTCAGCCAGATGGCCGGCGCGACGGAAGCCGTCGTAGTCGGCGACGAGCAGCTCACCGCCCCAGATCGCCGGCCCCCCGGCCTCGGCGGCGCCGTAGCCGGTGCCGTCGAAGACGACGCCGATCACCGGCGTGCGGCCGTCGAGACCGTGCTCGGCCATGAGCGAGGCGACGTGGGCATGATGGTGCTGGACCTCGATGATCTCCGCCGCGCCGCACCGTTTGAGCGCCCAGCGCCGGGACAGGTAGCCGGGATGCCGGTCGACCCCGACCACGGCTGGCTCGATCCGGTACATCGCGGTGAACGCGGCGACGCTTCTTTCGAACGTCTCGAGCGTTTCGAGGTTCGCGAGGTCGCCAATGTGCTGGCTCATCCAGCCGTGCGCGCCCGAGGCGAGGCAGAAGGTGTTCTTCAACTCCGCGCCCACGGCGAGGGTCGGCGCGACCGGCGCCGGCAGGGCGACGGGGAGCGGCGCATATCCGCGCGAGCGCCGGACTGGCTGCTGCTCCTCACCGACGATCCGCACGACTGAGTCATCGCAGGGGAACTCAATCGGGCGGTCGTGGCTGAGGAAGGCGTCGGCGAGGTCGCCGAGGCGGGCCTCGGCCTCGCTCTCGGCGGTGCAGATCGGCTCCTCGGAGCGGTTGCCCGACGTCGCGACGATCGCGTGCGGCGGTTCGAGCACGGCGTCAGGCACCGGGGTGAGCAACAGCTCGTGGATCCCCGAGTAGGCGAGCATGATTCCGATGCGGGGGTTCGACGGGGCGACCAACGCCGAGACCGCCGCGCCTGCAAGCGGCCGTGCGAGGACGATCGGCCGCGCCGGCCCGCCGAGCGCGATTGCCTCGGCCGGGTCGAGCGTGGCCAACGTGCGCGCGGTCTCGAGGTCGCGCACCATCACCGCGAACGGCTTCTCCACCCGCCCCTTCCCCTCGCGCAGCCTCGCGACCGCCGCATCGCTGCTCGCGTCGCAGGTGAGGTGGAAACCGCCGATGCCTTTGACGGCGACGACCTGGCCAGCTGCCCATGCCCTGTGTACCGCCGCGATCGCCGCATCGGTGCCGGTGACCGACGTCCCCGCGGCGGCGAACCGCAGCTGCGGCCCGCAGTCGGGGCAGGAGATCGGCTGGGCGTGGTGGCGACGGTCTCGGGGATCCTCGTATTCCGCGGCGCAGGCTGGGCACATGTCAAAGCCGGCCATGGTCGTCGCCGGCCGGTCATAGGGCAGCTCGCGGATGATCGTGAACCGGGGCCCGCAGTCGGTGCAGTTGGCGAACGGATGGCGATGGCGGCGGTCGGCGGAATCGGCGATCTCCGACAGGCAGGCCGGGCAGGTCGCGGTGTCGGGTGGGATGAGCGTCCTTTGGCCCGCCGCGGGCACCGACTCGACGATCGTGAAGCCTGACTCGCCGGTAAGGGACGTGTCCAGCGCCCGGACTGCCTCGACCCGGGCCAGCGGCGGCGCCTCGCGCATGAGTCGCTGCTCGAACCGCTCCACCGCGTCCGCCGGCCCCTCGACCTCGGCGAACGCGCCGCTCGCGTCGTTGCCGACGAAGCCGGCCAGCCCGAGCTCCTCGGCAAGGCGAAAGACGAACGGTCGGAAGCCCACGCCCTGCACGGCGCCGCTGACGGTGACCCGGCGGCGGACGACCTGCGCGTCGCGCATCCTGCTCACGCCGGCACGTTCCAGGGCATCACGCGACCGAATTAAGATTGGCTGCTCGGTCGCCGTTGCCACGTCTCCTCCTCCTCGGTTCTGCTGCCGTGCGCCCCGCGTCTAGCGGAAGCCTAACCACAATACCCACGGCCGGCTCGCTTCCCATGGCCGGCTCGCTTCCCCCGGTCGGCTCGCTTCCCCCGGGCGCGGTCGCGCGCGTGCGCGTGCGCGGCATACGCTCGTGCACCTGCGCGCGCAGCCACGCTGCCCACCGCCGAGGAGATCGACGCCCTTCTCGCCGCGTGACGCGACGAGATCAGTGCCTGCTCGAGGCCCGCAGTGCGGCGAATATCGGGGCCCAGCGAGCGGGATCCGCCTGGTCGGGAATCGTGAGCGTGATGCGCGTGGCCACGTCACCGAAACGTCGTTGGATCTCGTCGGCGGCCTCCTCGGGCGTGCCGATGACGGCGAACGTGTGCAGGATCTCGTCATCGATCAGGTTCGCCATCTCCTCCCAGGCACCACGTTTGGTCATCGCGTTCAGCTCATCCTGCAGATCACCCCAGCCGTGAAGCTCAAGGACAGGTCGATAGGCCGGCGTCGACCCGTAAAACGCGATCTGCTGCTTGATCAGCTGCACGCCGGCGGCGATCTCCTCCTCGGAGTCGCGCGCGACGACGAACGCCGGAGCGGTGACCTCGAACCCATCGAGGCCGAGTCCCGCCCTAGCGCGACCGCGCTCGAGCGCCGGGATCGTCGCTTCTCGCAGGTACCGTTCAGTCGAGAAACCGTGGCAGAGGATCCCATCGGCGACCTCCCCGGCGGCCTCGGTCATGAGCGGACCCACCGCGGCGAGCATGATCTTCGGATTGCCGTACGGATTCGGGCCGGGATTGAAGAACGGCGTCATCAGCGTGTGCGTGTAAAAGTCGCCACGGAAGTCGAGCGTGCCGTCACCCGCCCAGCACCCCCAAACCGCCCGGACCGCGAGGATGAACTCCCGCATGCGCGCCGCCGGCCTGGACCACTGCATCGAGTAGCGCCTGGTGATATGGGGCCTGATCTGCGAGCCGAGGCCCAGCACGAAGCGCCCCCCGGACAGAACCTGCAGATCATTCGCCTGCAACGCGACCGTCATCGGATTGCGCGCGAACGCGACGACGATCGCCGTGCTGAGCTCGAGCCGGTCCGTGCGCTCCGCAGCGACCGCGCACGCAACGAACGGATCGACCTGCGTCTCTGCCGCCCACCAACCGTCATAGCCCTCGCGTTCGGCCCAGACCGCGCTCTCACCAGCCTCAATCACCGTCGAGCGATATCCGCCTGCGTCAACCTTCATCTCAGCGTCTGACCCTACCGGGAGCAGCGCGGCGCCCACAGCTAGGCGGCACCGACCGGCGACACGGCATGTCCGGCCCCACCCCCCACGGCGAGTACCTCGTCGAAGCCATCCCGCAGGCAGCGCATGAGCACCTCAGGGTCGGGCACGGCTCCGGTGTCGATGTTGATCCCGACGCAGCAGGTGCCGCAGTAGGACATCAGCGTGACGTTCAGCGCGGCGCCGATCGTGGGACCGAAGCCGTAGAAGCTGTCGACCTTCGCGCCCGCCAGGTAGAGCGGCACCGGGATCCCGGGGACGTTGCTGGCGAGGAAGTCGATGTGCTTGAGCATGCCTCCGATCGCCGCGCGCGGCAGCAGATTGAGCGTGCCGGCGATCGCGTTCGTGAACGGCAGTGACCGGTCGGTCTTCACGGCTTCGCAGCGGCGGTGGGTCTCGGTCATTCGCCTGCTCGGATCGGCAATGTCCACAGGCACCTTGAACCTCATGAGCGTGATGCGGTTGCCGCCGATCGGGTCTTCCGCCTTGCGGATGCTGATCGGCATCGTGACCCGCAGTTCGTCGACCTCCGCGTCGTGCCGTTCGTGATAGCGGCGCAGGCCGGCCGTGACGCCGGAGAGGAAGGCGTCGTTGTGCTTGGCGCCCGCGGCGTGCGCAGCATCGAGTATGTCGGCCAGCGGGAACTCGAGCACGTCGTAATGCCAGGACAGGTGTCGCTCTGTCATCACCGGCGAGAGCGTCTCGGACACGGGCTCCACGAAACGCGCGATCGACTGGCCGGTGGCGACCGTCTCGGTGACGGTCTCACGAGGGTGGCGCAGGGCATGCGTCACATCCTCAACCGCGGAGGTGAGGTGGCGCTTGGAGAAGTCGAACAGTTGCGACCAGTCGTAGCCGAGCGCGTCCCGGGCGAGATCGACCGTGCCAAGGTGTTCTCCTTCGGGCGCCGCGGGCATCGGACCGAGGTCGCCGGGGTCCGGCTCGATGTCGAACAGAAGTCGCGCGATGTCCATCCCCCCGACACCGTCGGTCAACGAGTGATGGAGCTTCATCACGAGCGCCGTCTGACCGCCCTCGACCCCCTCGATGAACGTGAACTCCCACAGCGGCCGATCACGATCGAGGCCTGCCATCCCGGTCTTCCGCGCGAATTCCAGCACCGCCGCCAGGTTCTTGGGGGAGCCGCCTCGAACCGGCGGACGTGCCACGACAGGTCGAAGTCGGGATCCACGACCCAGCGCGGCGTGGCCAGCCTCATCGGAGGCGACACGACCCGGTGCCGGAAGCCCGGCGACAGCCGGGTGCTGCGCTCGAGCCGCTCCGGCAACTGGTCCCAGTCGGGGCTGCCATCCAGGAGCAGGACGCATACGACCGTCGATCGCAGCAGCGGGTCCTTCTCCATGTACCAGGAGAACGCATCACTGTCGCGCATGTGCACCTCGACGTGCTCTGACAACGCGACCACCTCCACCTTCCTCGACTGTTGTTTGCCGTAGCGAACATCCTCGCCCGGCGGCAGCTCGCCGTCATCCGCGCTAGGTGCTGATCGCGCTGCGCGTCAGGTACGCATCAGCGTCAGTAGATCGAGCACTATTGACGACGTGAGGGAGCCGCCATCCTCAGCTGTCACGCGCCCGTCGCCGCGGAGGTTAGACGGCGAGGGCGTGGCCGCTCACGGCTCATCAGCCTCCGGCGTAGCTGCTGATATCGCCATCGAGTGTTCCCTGCGAGTCGTACTGCCCGGTGTGGACGTAGACGACCTTGCCAGCGCGGTCGATGAAGATCGTTGTCGGCAGGCCTTCGATCACGGCCAGGGAGCGCAGGTCGGTCGTGCTCGTCTGGTAGCTCGGATAGCTGACCGGGTGTTGGGCGAGGAATGCCTGAGCGTCTGCGGGAGAGTCACTGCTGTCCGCGCCGAGGAACGCGACCTCGTGTCCGTAGTGTGCTGAGGCGCTAGCGAACAGGCTGAACTCGGAGCGGCATGGCGTGCACCAGGAGGCCCAGGCGTTGATCACGATCGGATAGCCGTGCAGCACCCGAACGCGGGTGGCAAGCGCCTGCTGCGAGCCGAGCAGCTGGGAGGCCTGCTGGTGAAGCGCGGCCAGCGGCGCCGGCGAGCCGGCGAGCTGCCGGGCGGCGGCCGCGGCACTCGCGGGTGCCTTCGGGGCACGCGCGAGGGCGGCCCGGATGTGCCTGGCGAGAGCCGCGCGGCCGGGCCAGCCGGACGTTGCGACCTGCCAGTACCAGAGGATCCGTCCCTCGGCCGAGGTGAGCACGAACCAGGGTTCGCCCTGGACCCCGTAGCCGTCGGCGAGCCGTCCGCTCTGATCGATCGCCACCGGATAGGAGAGCGGGTGCGACAGGCCCTGGAGAAAGCGCGGCAACGTCGCTGGCGTTGGCTCGACACTTCCCTCGTCGACGGCGGTCAGCGCGGGCAGCGTGCCAGTGGCGGCCGAGGCCTGATACGCGTTGAGCGCGTTGAGTTGCCCGGCGAGGCTGGTGACCTCCTGATCCCAGGTGGCGAAGAACAGGAACAGGTGCGGTGAGCGCCCGGGGCCGAGGCGGACCGTTCCGCCCCCTGCGCGGGGCAGCGCGACGCCGCTGCTCGGGGTGATTCCGCTCACGTGCGTGTATGGGATTTCCGAGCGGACCCGGGGATGGCCGGGGAGCAGGCTCGAGACCTCCTGCGCGAGGACCTGGCCGTACTGTGCGACGGCGGCGTAGGACTGCTGGGTCACATAGAGCTTCGCGAGCCTCCCCTGGGTGTCGATCACGAACAGGGCCGGGGTGTGGTCGATCTGACGCTGGGTGATCCCGACACCGATGCTGTAGTGCTTCCAGACCTGTCTGAGAGCCGGCAACGATCCGGTGAGGAAGTGCCACTGGTGCAGCATCCCGTGCAGCTGCGAGTAGGAGAGCACGTCGGCGAGCGCGGTTGCCTTGGGGTTGGCATCGATCCCGAGCAGCTGGATCCGCCCGCCTGCGGGACCCAGCATCGCTTTGGCCTCGAGCATCGCGCTTGTGGTCAACGGACAGATCGTCGTGCACTCTGAGTCGTTGAAAGCGAGGATCACGACTTTCCCGCGGAACGAGTGCAGCGACACCGGGCGGCCGAACTCGTCGCTGAGCGTGAAGTCCGGCGCGGGCCCGGAGAGCCGCGTGCCTGGGTCCAGGTTGGGATTGCTCGCCAGCGCGTCGCTGTGCGCCGTGCTCGGTGCGCCGAGGACGCTGAGAGCGATGATCGGCACCCCGACCACGAGGGCCACGAGAGCAGTCAGAGACACGCCCCAGCGAAGCGAACGACGGGACGCCCGCGGGCGCATCCGCGAGAGGGCACCGGCGACGGTGTTGCGGGCGCGGCCTCCGGGTTGCAGCACGAGCCGCACGATCAGCACACTGGCCGCGAGCGCTGACAGCACCGCCACGATGACGAGGATGCTGTTGTTGCGCGCGGGTGTGGTTGGAAGGCTGCGGGACCCGGCCGTCGCTGTCCCGCTCGCCGCTTGTTGGTGTGAGGCGATCTTGACGTGCTCAGCTGCCGCCAGCGACGTGACCGCGGTCTGCACCGCGGTCGCCAGCCCAACGCCGCCGGGCGTGATCGGGATGCCGCTCAGCACCCGATACGCCAGTGCCGTCGAGTGTCCCGGCCAGTTGAAGCCGAACCCGTTGGGCATCACGACGAGCAGTCGCCCCTTGTATGCCAACGACAGCTCGATTCCGAGAAAGCGCGCATAGGCGCGCGGCTCGCGCCACAGCCCGGTGACCGCACCGAGATCGAACTTGCCTGAGATGATCGCAACCCTGACCGGGAACCCGGCCCGACTCGCCGCCTCCAGCAGCCCACCCAGCTGCACTTGCTGCTTGACCGAGATGCCGGCATCGGCGCCGAGGAACAGCGGCTGGTAGACGAGGACGTCGCTTCCGGGATCGCCGTCTGCCCGGGCGGTGGACGCATGCGCGGAGCCTGCGAGGAGGGCGAGGAAGACGAGTACGACGACGTGTCGTCTCATTGCCCGCTCCTGATGCTTGGCTCAGCCATCGGTCGGCTTCTATCAAAGCACGCTCCGAACCAGCAGGATCGCCACGATCACCGCGGCGACGCCGACTGCGAGCGCCACGACCGCAGCAAGCAGTCGGAGTTCGACTCCGCGGCCCGAACTTCCGTCCCGCGTGGCCGAGCGTGGTGGACGGGCGGCGCTCATGAGCTTGCGTTGAGGGTGAACGGAGCGGTGATGTGGCGGCCGTCAATGTACGTGAGCAGGAAGAGCCGCCAGGTGCCCGGCTCAGGTAGCAGCACCCCCACCTTGAGCTCCCCGGGCGCGCTGGAGCTGCCGGTCACCCTCGTGGCCCCCAGTGCCGATGTGCAGTAGCGCGCTCCCGGGCTGCAGACGTGAGTGTGAAAGTAGTCAAGCGATCCTTGGTGGATGAAGATCGCGTGCGCGAGCGCACCGTGCCAGGTTCCGAACGTCACGCTGTGCCCAGCTGGATCACGCACCTTGATCGTGAGGAAGTTGGCCTCGATCGCCTTCAGCTGTGGATGGCCTTGGATCTGGAAGTGGTAGCCGTCGACCACGTCGTTTGACCGGAATGGCGGGACTGGCCGGGGGTGGTAGGCGCCCTGAGCGGTGACCGAGGTGAACAGCTGGAAGTTGATCGGCGAGGTCGGGCCGGTTTGCCTTGGGTACGCGTCGATGATGATCCGGTAGCGCCCCGGCGTGGGGAAGATGACGGGCTGTCTGACGGTGCCGTCGGCGGCGATATCGGAGTCGTTGTACTGCACGTGGCTGTCGTCGCTGCGGACGATGATCAGATCGACCCCGGCATGCGGATCACAGCACTTCCTGTACTCGGTCAGGGGCTTGCCGGACGGTTGCTGGATCGTGAATGAGACGGTCGTGGGATGGCCGGGGACGACAGGTGCTGCGGGCTGAAAGCCGGTCAAGCTGTAGGTCTTGGCCGGAGCGATCTGTGGTGCTGTGACCGCGCTGCCCGAGCTGCCACAGCCCGTGAGCGCGACGAGCGACAGGGTCAGCGCAGCACAGGCGGATGCGCGCCCGGTCGTGAGTGCGCGCCGGCTGCCGCAAGGCCGGGCTCGCAGTGGCTGCAGAGACTTGGCGTACTGCTGGTTCACGGGCTGCTCCCTGGTCACAGTGATGTTGATGGGCATCTGCGGGTCATCCGTTCGCCTGGTCGACGATCAGCGCGCTGAACGGCGGACCATTCCGCGGAGCGATCTGGAACGTCAGTCCCCAGCGACCGACCATCACCAGCGCCGGCGCCGATCGAGAGTAGACGCCCGGCTGGGTTTCGGTGAGCTGGTACTCCTGCTGGGGCATCTGCATCTCCAGGTGGTTCAGGGCCAAAGTAACGTTGGCGCCACGGACCGGCTGGCCGCCCTTCGTGATCCGCAGCGCGAACGAGTCGGGGGCGGCGGCCTTGTTCGGGGAGACGAGCACCTGCAGCACGTACCCGTTGCGACTAACCGTTCGCGCGACGCGCCCCGGTCCGACCTTCGCGATCGCGGAGTTCTCAAGTGCGAACGCGGGCGGAGGCGGCGCGAGGCTCGAGAGGACCGCCGCCGCGAACACCGCGCACGCGACGATCACCACCTCGCCGCTGACCAGCGTTCGCAACAGACCGGAGGCTGGTGCGCCGAGCTGTGGCCGGTCCCGCGAGGCGGCCAGCCGTGGCTTTGAGCGCAGCAGGTTCCCCGAAGCCAGCAGCAAAGCCGCCGCGAGCAGCCCGGTCTTGACCAGGATCGCCTGCCCGAAGCCCGTCTCCCACAGCGCGTTGACCGCGGGTAGGTGGTTGATCGTCTCGCCAACGCCGGCGACGGCGAGCACGAGCACCGACGCCAGTGCGACATTCGAGAAACGGGGCACCACGACCGCCAGCGCTGCAATGCGCCGGTCATCCCGGAAGCTCAACCACAAGACGAGAAGGCCGATCAACCCGCCGAACCAGACCGAACCGGACGCGAGGTGAAGCCAGTCGAACAGCAGGGTGAGCCCACGCGGCGAGGTCTGCGCAGCGTGACCTGCCGCACCCGGGACGATCAGCACCGCGGCCGCGGCGAGGAGCGCTCCCGCGACGGCCAACAGCTCGGCGATCGAGCGGTGATCGCGCTCGGGGCGGTCAAGCCACAGCGAGATCCATGCGGCGACGCAGAACAACGCGAAGCAGAGCTCCAGGTCGACGATCGCGCGCCCGAACGCGGTCACCCGGAACAGCGGCACCAACGCCCCGAGATCGAACACGGAGCGCAGCGAGTCGTTCGCGGTCGCGAAGTCCAGGTACACGGGGATCGCGACCAACCCCAGCCCCGACGCGACCACGAACGCGATCGACACCGCCCGGAGGCTCGTTCCCGGCACGCGGCTAACGGCTGGCCGCGCGATCAACAGCCGCAGCACGAACAGCCCGATGGCCGCCATGACCGAGCAGAACATCGCCCAGCGGGCGGTCAACAGCTGCGGCGTGGTCGCGGTCGCCGAGATGCTCGGCACCGGGAACTGCGGTGCCGGACCCGGGTTCGGGCCGACCGCGTAGGTGAACGCGCCCTGCACCGGATGGCCGTCGACCGAGATCGCCCGCCAGTACACCAGATACCAGCCTTCAGGCAGATGCGGCCGGAGCGGAACCACCAGGGTGTCCGGGTTCGCCGGCGAGCGGCTCACCGGACCGGTCGTCTGCAGCTGCCCCGCGGCGTTGGTCACCGAAATGATCGCGAACCGAGGCTCAACCGCCTCGTCGTAGGTCAGTTGGACGGTCGGGGGCGGAACATCGAGCACGCCACTCGCCGTTGGCACCGTCTTGATCAGATAGGCGTGCGCCGAGGCAGCACTCGGCAGCGCCAATCCCACCACGACCGCGGCAAGCGCGAGAACTCGGCTCCGCCCCCCCCAGCTCATGCCAGGGCGCGGTCCTTCGAGCTACCGACAAGAGCAAACCCACCCACAGCGAGGGCAAGCAGCCCGACAAGCAGCGCGATGATCGTCAGCACCGACACGCCACCGCCCCCGACGGAGCTCACGGCGTCGATCGTGGGGGCCGGTGCGTCTGAGGACTCCGAGCCCGCCCAGTTGACGATTGACCCGTCGGAGTAGGTCTGCTGCACCTGGAACGTGTACGTCTTGGCCGACGCGGGCTGGGCCAGGAACTGAAACAGCGAGTCCTCCCCGGTCGGGGTCTTTCCGCCGGTCCAGGTCACCTTGGTGATCACTGAGTTGTTGCCGGAGCCCGTCTGTTGGATCTGCTGAGTCCAACCGGGCGGGGCTGGCACGAACGAGTCGATCCCGAACCCGGACGGCACCGTCATCACGATCTTCGCCGTGGTCAGCCCGCTCTTCTCGGTCGGCACCGCGAGGCTGTACAGCTGCAACTTGCCCGACAGCGACACCTTCGGGCTGATCTCTGCGTGCGCGGAGGCGACCGCGGGGATGATCAGCGCTAGCACTGTGGCGCCCAACAATGAGCGTCGTAGCAGCGAGATTCTGATCTTCACTTGACTTGTTCTCCTGTCTTGTGGACCGGGCCAGTGGACCTGACCCGGTGGCGGACCTGACCCCGGTGGGACCCGTCGTGTTTGTTCATCGAGCGCTGGCAGCCGCCGCTGCGCCGATCTCAACGTGCGCGTGCCGCGCTTCCACGGGCCCGCGAGGCGAGTGCCAATCGCGCCTCATGCTCATCGTCTCGCTGCGAGAGGCGCAGCGATGACCAGATCTCAGGCAGTAGGCAGCGGCTGTGGGTCGCGCGTCGCTTCAACGGCTGGGAGCAGGCTCAACCCGATCGCCGCACAGCACCGCTCAGGACATGACGCGCGATGATTCAGCTGGGAGGACCGCGGCCCGACCGCCCCACGGCGAGGGGCGAGAGCCGGGGAAGGAGGACATCAACCGGGCGAGGCGGCCTCGTGCGCGGTGACCCCCGACCGCAAACGAAACGATGGTGTCGCTGCGCTACCCCGTCCAGGACCCAGCGGGCGCCATGGAAGACCGCGGCGAGCACCAAGCCCACGCACAGCGCGGCGGGGATCGACCACCACCCGCCGTAGCCAAAGATGCCCGCCAGACCCGCCGGATGGCCTGTCGCGAATCGCCCCTCGAGGAATTCCTGCGTGACGTAGATGGCGACCAGGCAGAGCGAGCACACAAGCCAGAGCGCCGCCAGCGAGAGCGTGTAGCGCGGAACCGATCGCTGGCCCCTTAGAGCCCGACCGAGCACCCATAAGAACCCCCCGACCCCGATGCCGATCAGCAGCACGATCCACGGCACCAGCGAATGCAAGTACGAATGCCCTTGCCGCGCCAGCTCGACGCCCGCGCCCCCGCCAAACGCCAGCAGGAATCGCAGCTGATGCACGGCCAGCGCAGCGATCGGCACCAGCGCCATCCGGCCAAGGCACCGAATCACCGCTCGACGATCAGCACCCGCGAGCATCCTCCCCCACAATACCGTGCCTGAGCCACAGTACCGTGCCCGAAGCAGCACAGGACACCGCCGGCTCAGGAGAGTTGGTGCAGCGTTCTCTGGACATCTTGTGGATAGAACGGCCAGAGGAACAACGCACGCTCATGGCCGGTCGCGTCGACGATGTATGCGGCCTCGGTATGGGTGATGTAGTTGATCGTCGCGCCGGCGATCCTCTTCGTCGTGACCAACACGCCGATCTCGTAGTGCTTCCAGACGGCGGCCAGCTGCGCCGGCCGCCCCACGGCCCAACGCCACTGTGGGACAAGCTCCCACTTGCGAACATCTTGCAGGAGGTTCGCGCGGCGGTCGGCGTTGGCATAGACATCGACGCTGACCGCGAGGATCTCCGGCCGCTCGGAGGCGGGCATCCTGGCGACAACGTCGTTGAGCACCTTCGCCTCGAGCGGACAGAGATTGCGGCACAAGGGGTCGATGAACGTCACGATCACCGGCCGTCCGCGATAAGCAGCGATCGAGACCGGTCGGCCGTTCTGGTCGTGCAGCACGAACTCGGGAGCCGAGCGACGGCCGGCCGGCCAGCTGAACGGTGGCGGCGAGACGAGCGAGCTCACCTGGGTGCTCGACGGCACCCCCCGATGCCGAAGGCTCGTCAGGAGGACGATCGGCACGCCCACAGCAAGGCCGCACAGGATCGCGAAGCCCGGCAGCGCCCACCGCCGCCATGTCGGGTGCCGACCATCACCTGCCCGGACAGACGGTCTCCCGCGAGCCCGTACGAGACGATGAGAGCGCCGACGTGCCAGCACGAGAAAAAGCCCGCCCAGCGCGGCGAGCATCGCCGCGCCCGCCACCATGATCGGGACGACGTTGCTCCCGCGAGCAGGCGCAGTGACCGTGCCAGCGGTCCCTGGCTGCACTGGGCGAACTGCGATGCCATCTGCGGCGGCGAGCCGCCGCACCGCAGTCTGGGCCGCTGTGAGCAGCCCGGCGCCATCGGGTTTGATCGGGACCCTCTGCAGGAGCCCGTACGCGCGACCCGCGAGGTGACTGGGCCAGTTGAAGCCGAACCCGTTCGGCATCACGACCAGCAGCCGTCCCTTGAAGGTCGAGGACAGCTCCAAACCGAGGAAGCGGGCGTAGATGGACGGCTTACGCCACAGCGCGGTGATCGAGCCGAGGTCGTAATCGCTGGAGATGATCGCCACCCGAACCGCGAAGCCCCCTCGATTCGCGGCTTGGACGGTTGCGAGCAGGTCCCGCTGCGCAGGCGAGGCCACCGTTGACAGAGAGGAGAGGAACACCTGTCGCCCCACGAGGTAGTCGCTGGCGGGATCACCGTCCGCGCGCGCGATCGGCGCGAACGCTCCAGCGCCAAGAGCGACGGCGACCAGCGCGACGACGCGCCAGCGTTTCATTGATCCGCCCAGGCAGTGCCGGCGAGCTGTGCTCCGATCGCGCGACTGGCGGATAGCAACGCCAGGATCCATCCGCACAGTGGACGAGATGCCCAAGTGGGCCATGTCCCGCATTCTGACCGCTCTTGCGCATGGCTGAGCGTTGGAGGACGGGCTCGTCAATTGCCGCGATCGTGCTGGCGACGGACCCAGGCCCGCATTCAGGCCCCGGGCGGGAACGTGTAGGACGCGTGAGGTGGAACGTGTGGTCCGACTTCAAGCACCACCTCCGAGTGCTCCGCCAGCGGAACGCTCCCGGGCGAGCCCGACCAGCGCCGCCCATCAACAAACACGGTCACCTCCGTCCCTGCCGAGGCCGGAAACGAGGCCAGCCGATGCGCCGAGAGCGGCTGCCCCCAGGCGCGGAAGAGGTCGGACACCGACCGCCGGAGCCCGCGGCGGACGAGCACCAGCCCCGTGGGCTCGAGCGTCACCAGATCGGCGTAACACCCGGCACCGGAGATTCGCCCGGCGGTGAACGTCCGCGGAGGGCGAGTGCCGATGCCCGCGGGGATCAGCACCACCCGATTCGCGGCAAAGACCTCGACATGAGCTCCGTAGCGCGCGCCAAGCCCGTGCGCGCAATAGCCGATGACCGGACCGGAGGCAGGGGGCTGGAACCGCGGGCCACGCCCGATCGGCCGAGCCTGGAGCAGGAGCGTTTGCGGGATTCCTGCGTCCGGCGGGGTCGGGCCGACTGAGCCGCACCCCGCCAGACTGAGCCCTGCCAACAGACACACGGCCGCCTGGCGCGCAAGCCCGCGCCCGTCCGGCGCCGTCCGCCGGCCAGCCCGAGAACGTCGATAGAGGCTGCTCAGGTGCGTGCCTCCAGCAGAGCGACATCCTCGTCCTCGTACTCATCGACATCCGCGCCGTCGCCGTCAGGCTCACCGACGAGACGCCAGGACACCATGAGCAGCCCCAGGCCGCAGCCAACGCACACGACACACGCCGCGCGCGCCACGAACGCCGGCACGGCCGCGAGCACGAAGCCATTGAAGAGCGTGGGGATCAGATTGACCCCTTCCCACAGGGCCACGAAGACCACCGCGAAATAGGTGAAGTACGTCGCGCGGCGCAGCAGCAGCTGTCGCAGTGCCCAGACCAAGAACGCCACGATCACGGCGAGGGTGATGAGCTGGAACACCGAGACGGCCGGCCGGCCGTGGAGCTCCCTTCCCACACCGGCCACCGCGACCCCAACCAGCGCGGCCACGGACAGCAGACGAGCCACGTGGGCGTCGAGCTCCGGGCGGCGCACACGAAACGCCGCCAACGCGCACGCGACCAAGACCACGATCGGCCAGAGCCACACGATCGACGGGTCCTCCGCGTGCCACAGGCCACCCGCGATCACACTCGGGCGCCCATTCACGCGCACCGGGATCGACCAGCGCCCCACATACGTCGTTCCTGGCATGATCGCGACCGTCGCCAACGCGTGCAACCTTCCGTCATGCCAGCCGTACGAATCGCCTCCGCTGGCGCCTGTCCAGCTCGGAGGGGTGGTCGGGCGGAGGTTCGAGGGCGGAATCTCGGCCGGCGTCTGATTGAGGTAGTACATCGCCGAGTTCTGGTTCACCGCTACCCCAGTGCGGGAGAAACGAAGGTACGGCGCCCCGCGGTAGTCCGACACCACCACCGTCTCGCCCGGCCGGACGCGCAACCACAACCGCTGGTCGCCGTCGATGACCTTCGCCTCAAGTCCCGCCGGAAGCTGGCCGACCCTCGCCAAGTAGCTCGTCGCGATCGGCGCGATCGGTCCATGCGCCTCCGCCACCCCCGGAAACCCTCCGCCCACCACACAGGCGACGGCAATCGCGAGCGTCAACGCGGAGATACGCAGACCGACCATAGACTTTCGGGCGGCCGCGTCAGCGGCCATCATGCTGCTTCTCTCCATGAGGCTCATCGCACCTTGACGGACTTTACGCACAGCCGCAATCGTCGCTCATTCACCCGTCGGGCCTCGCGAGCGAGCCTCACGATCCTGGTCGTCGCGCTCGCCGCGGGTTGGAGCCCGGCGGCCGCGTTCGCCGACGGCGACCCCGCCAGCGACGTGCTCGCCCAACAATCGCTGTTTCTGCCGCAGGACGCCGGCCTCACCACCGCCCAACAAGCGCAACTCGCCGCACTCGTACACGCCGCCGCGCACAGTGGATACCCATTACGCGTCGCGCTGATTGCCTCGTCCGCAGACCTCGGCTCTGTCGCAGAACTCTGGAATCAGCCCCAGAGCTACGCCAAGTTCCTCGGGCAGGAGCTCGCCCTCATCTACCGTGGCCCACTACTGGTGATCATGCCCGCCGGCATCGGCCTTCATAGCTCAATGGGGCCCATCACCGCCGCGCGATCCGCGCTCGCCAACCTCCGCGGCCACCCACCGGGGGCCGGACTCGGCACTGTCGCCCTCACCGCGATCCAACACGTCACCGCAGCAGCCGGCCACCCGCTGTCAATCCCACCGCCCACGGCCCCGGCGAAACCCGGCTCGACGGACACCACCCCATGGATCGTGTTCGCAGCCGGCGTGGTGCTCATCGCAGTCGCCTGGGCAGCCAGCCTCCGCGCAAGCCCTCCTCACCCGCGACCCGGCAGGAGCGCCTCCGCTTAAACGGCAACGCCATTCCGAGCCGGGGCCGGGGCCGGGGCCGGGGCCGGGGCCGGGGCCGGGGCCGGGGCCGGGGCCGGGGCCGGGGCCGGGGCCGGGGCCGGGAGATCGTTCCGCCTGCTTCGCTGGGTGTGGTACTTGCTCATCGCCCGGCCTCGCTGCGGAGGCCGATGAGGTGGTTGATTCGCGATAGCTGCTCGCGCAACGCGTCGGGGTTCGCCGGCGTATAACGTGCCGCGATTGGGATCTGATACCAGCGCTCGACGTCCTCGAGCGCACACTCGAGCCTTCGTGCGAGCTGCGCCGAGCACCGTGGGCTGCCGAGACGGTTCACCTCGCGTGAGACTTCTCAAGCCGAAGGCGCTGGCCGCCGCTTGCGATCAGCTGCAGGATGTGTTCTCGCTGGATCTCGCGAGCCAGCGCAAGGATCACCAGCAGCGTCAGCTCAACGAGGACCGCGGCGGTGAGGAGCCTGACGCCCCAGGGACGGCGGTCGGCGACGGCGAGGACGCCGAGCAGCACGGTGCTGGAGGTAGCAGACATGTCCTGTCTGAGGGCTGGCGGAGAGGTGTGCGATCGGCCCATAAAGCCTCCTCCTGTCGGGTCGACAACGAGCCAGCCGACCAGACTTCCCGGCACACCTACGCATACGCTACTCCTCCACGGTCCGCCACGCATGCGGAAGAGGCGCACGGAGCTGCGTGCCCCGGCTTCGGAGGCGTTCAGTCCGTGCGTTCGGCTTCGATCAGGACGCTCGCGATCCCCCGTGGGCGACCCGCTCGCGACCACAGTCGATGCAGCACGAGCCCGATGAGCAATGCCGCCGCGACCGAAATGATCGGGTGACCACGGGCGAGATTGACCGCCAGCGTGAACGCGACGACGAGCGCACCGATCGCGTTCAGAACCAGCGATCCACGGTGGTGTTCCTGTTGGGAGAAGCGCGCCATCGCGAGCAGCCCGACGAGGAAGCTCATGAACACCGACACCGCGTAATAGAGGACGAGTTCCTGGTCGTTCGCGCCCAGCGCGGCCGTCACCAGCGCCGAGATGATCAGAAACACGACAACCGACCAGTACGGGGTGTGATGGTCATTGCTGCGTCCCATCCACGCCGGGAGGATCCCGACATGCTCGTTGACGGCGACCGGGCGGCGGGCCAGCGCCTTGAGCAGCCCCGGGCCAGCCTGAAACGACGAGCTGGCGGCGGCGAGCAGTAGAAGCGCCGTCGCGAGCTGGAAGAAGGCGAACAGGCCATGGCTGACGCTCGCCTTCGCGAGGTTGCCGATCTGGGTGCTGTTCGCCGCGGGGATGCCCACCTTCAACCGCACCGCCGTGGCGGTCAGGCCGAGCGTGAGCGTCCCGACGATCCCGAGCGTGAGCCACAGCGTGATCCGGCCGAACCGACGCCGGCCCGCGTCATTGAGCTGGCCGAGCTGCGCGATCGCCGAAGACGGCGCCTCAACGCCGGTCGCGAGCGCCATCGCGACCGGAAACGCGAGCAGTACCGCGATCCCGGCCGAGTGCCCGCTCGAATCAGTCACGAGCCCGACGTTCGCCACCGGCGCGTTCAGCCCACCGACGAGGACCGCGACCCCCGCCACGACAAAGGCGAGCGTCATCGCCGCGAAGATCGCCCGTCCGAAATGACCGAACCAGGTCAGGCCCGCGACGAACACCAACAACAACAAGGCGAGCGGAATTCGGTCCGGCGCGAGCCCTGGCACGTAGTCGATCACGGCGGACGCGCCCGCCGCCGCGCTGATCGCAATCGTGAGCACGAAATCAACGATCAGCGCGCCGATCGGCACGAACGCCCACCCCTCCCCGAACGCCTTCCCGGCCGCCGCGGCCGCCCCACCGCCCTCGGGGAAGCGAGCAACAAGCTGGTGATAGTTGATGATCACGAGCGCGATGATCGCCACGACCAGCGCCATCGCCGGCAACAGCAGCCCCAGGTTGCCGTGCAGCGCGCGCAAGGCGGCCTCGATCGCGTACGCGACCGAGGACACCGGGTCGGCCATCACCGCGAACGCGAACGCGACCAGCAGCACCGGGCGACTGTGAAACGCCTCACGACCGCGGGCCAGACGCGAAACACCGCGACTACGAGAGGGCCTGCGCGGCGGAATCATCCGGGTCTCCAAGCGGTCGACGACAGGCGCCGACCAGACTTCCCGGCACACCTGCTCGCAGCTTACCGACCCGACTCACGCCCAACCGCGGGCGACGCATCAGCCGCTTCCCGCTGTCAGGACGCGCTGCGGACCGTCGCTCGCCTGTGGATGCCCTCCGGGTTGGTCGCCGCCGGCTTCCTGATCGGCGGGAAACTGCCGGACGAGATCCACCCCGCCACACCGACCCATAGCATCGGCGGGAGCCTTAGAAGCTTCCGGGGATTGCCAACGGGACCAACGCGGTCATGGCGGCCGCCGCCACGCAGATCCCGAGCCATGCCGGCTCGCGACGCTCGAGTCCGATCACGAGCAGCAGCGCGAGCATCGGAAGGCTATCCCGCGCGTCGCCCCACGCGTCGTTGAACGGTGCCACGAGGACGGTGAGCGCGAACAGCGCTGCTGCGACGTTCGCGGCGGTCACCTGGCGCCGAAGCGACAGCAGCGCCGCGGCAACCGCGACGATCATCAGCAGCAAGTACGCGACCTCCCACCCCGCCAGCGCTGTGGGTGTGCTGCCGAGCGAGCGGAACTCGTCGACGAAGTTGACGAACGGCAGCGTCAGACCGGCGCCGCCCACAGAGCCGCCGGTTCTCAAGCTGATGTAGGCATGCCAGCCGGCCAGCGCGACCGTCGGCAGCACGACGGCCGGCCACACATCGAGCGCGATCCGCCGAGGAGCGCCAGGCGTTCCGCGCTCATGCCATGCGCGGACCGCGGCTTCGATCGCGAGCGCCAGCACAGCCGCCATCATCACCTCGCGCGCAAGCACAGCTACAACCAGCAGAGACACCCCGATCTTCCTCCGCCGGCCCGCCCACGCCAGCAGCCCACCGAGTGCGGCAGCGGTCGCGAGCGGGCCGCTGAGGTCACTGAGCGCCTGCAACAGCAGGCCCGGCAATAGGCCCAACGGCAGCGCCCACAAGCTCGACCAGCCGCGACGCCACGCGTAGTAGGCAAAGCCGCCGGTCAGCAGGAGCGTTACCACAACATTTATCGCGAGCATCGACCACGCCAGCGAGATGTTCACAGCCTTAGCCAGCAGGAATGCAAACGCCGGATATGCGACGCGCCGCAAGCGGTACGCCTGATTGCTCGAGCCGAGCACCGCGTGGTGAACGTTCTGGGGCGCGCTGCGAAGACTCGCCACGGTCGAGTCGTCAAGCAGCAGCGGGTCTCGGGCCATGACGTAATAGAATTGACCGTCGTAGCCCTCCAACGAGGCCCCGGCGCCTACGATCGCCCCATGCGGTGGATGCGTGAAGGCTGCGAACGCTGACCCGAAATGCACGAAGCCGGTCGCGCTGCCTCTGTAGTACTCGAGTCGGTTCTCGATCGCGTAAGACAGCACCGAGGCAACGAGCAGCACAGGAATCAGCACAGCAACGCTCGCGCGCACCATTGGCCGATACGTCGGGCCCGTTCGGCCTGAAACGCCGATCATCACTGTCTCGCGTTGCGGTCCAAACGTCACGACAAGCTCCGTGATCTCATGATCATCGGCACGCCAACGGCCGGCACGGGATCGCCCGTCGGGTCAACGCCTCCGAGAGCCGCTCCCGACAGGAGAGCGAGCCGGCCTGGCAGCGGCCCAGAAGGCCGCTGGGCCAGCGAGAGGCGGCATTATCGCTCGTGATCTGTCGCAACGCGCGCTGAGAGGCGAGCAGATCCGCCCGCGCGGTCGCGATGCGAGCAGATCCGCCCGCGCGGTCGCGATGTGTCGACACGCGCGAGCAGCGCCAGACCAGCTCACGGCCAAGCCCGCCCCGTAGGGGGCTAGCGGCGTTGCCAGCGACGATGGATGAATGCGCAACAGAATCACTGATCGCCGAGAAACGGGATCCGAGTCCATTGCACTTATCGCCCCATGCGTCGGCGAGCTTGAGAGCGCTCGCTGGCGCCGGCGCCTGGTCGCGTGCGGTCAGGACGGTCGCTGTCGCGCGCGGTCAGGGCGAGACGGACTGCGTAGCCCGGCCGTCTACTCGGGAACTGCCGCTCTTGGCCGAGGAGTTGTTGCGTCTCAGCAGGCGCGCGTAGGCATTCGCGCCCGTAGCGGGCTTGGCAACCTCCCGCGGAAGGAGAGCTCGATGTCCGCGTGAGTGGTCCAGTTCGCTTGACACGTTCCCGCGTCGGCGCACGTCGCCGCGGAAGGGTGAGGGACATCACACCAAGGGTGCCTAGCCGCGATGCCCGGCGTGGTGGACGATGCCCGGATGAACAACGCAGGATCGAGAGCAGGCACCACGGCAGTCAAACCCGCGCCTCAGTCACACGGATCAGTAGCCGAAAGCTCCCGGGCGGCGACATCCGAGCGGTTGAGGCATCCAAGCGGAGGAGCGCTAACGGCGCGAACTCGCGTCGCCTTGTTCCGGCCTGCACGCTCCGATGGGCGCCTCGTTGCCACGATCCACTGGCGTTGGCATCGGCGCTCGGCGGCGGAATAACAAAGGACCGGAGACGACCTCACCCCGAGCGTCACCGGGGCGACGACGCGGGCAGTCGCGTGGGCCCAGAGCAATGGGCTCCGGGCTACGGACGTCAATTCGGTCGGCTACTAGCCGAGGGTGATTCGTTTCTTTTCACCGGTGCGCATGTTGCGGCGTACGAGACTCAGGCTGGATTTGAACGTGCCGGTGGTGGGGTTGAGGTTCCCGAGCGTGATCCTCCCCGTGTAGGTGTAGGGCGGCTTGCGCCAGGACACCTGGCAGCGCAGTCGGCCCCCGGAGAGCGTCACGCAGCCGGAGACACCGAAGGCGGTCAGCGTCGTGGCACGGCGGTTGCCGTAGAGCCTGGTGATCACCGCCGAGAGCGCCCACTGGCGGGCGCTGGCGACCGTCATCACGTACCTGGCCGCGACGCTCCAGCCGTAGCCGGCTGCGGCGCTTCTCTGCCCGAACGCATCAACCGCACGGACGTGGAAGCTGTGCTGACCGATCCGCAGCCCCGTATACCTCACCGGACTGGTGCAGGCGGTGAACGCGCCACCGTCCAACTCGCAGCTGAACCGCACCCCGGCCTGACTGTCGCTAAACGTGAAGCTTGCAGCCGTCTGCGTGGATCGGCCGGCCGGGCGGGCGGTGATCCTCGGCGGTGGCGGTGGGGGTTTGACCACCAGCGCTTTCGGCACAACGCAGACCGGGTCGGTCTCGGTGCTCTCCCCGGCCTGGTTGGTCGCGCTCACCTGATAGCAATACGGGCTGCCGTTGACCACGAGCACATCGACATAGGCGCTACCGGTCACGGTCGACACTGCGCCGCTGAACCCCGGGCCGCTCCGATACACGGTGTAGTAGCTGACCCCGTCATCGGCCGAGTTCGGCTGCCAGGACAGGATCACCGTCCCGCTCCCCGCAGCCGCCTTCAGCCCCCTCGGCACAGACGGCACCGGCGCCGCAGGCCCCGTCGGCATCGCGCACACCGCCGCCGACTTGGTGCTCTCCCCCGCCGCATTGCTCGCACTGATCACATAGCAGTACTGCCGCCCGTTCACCACGCTTGAGCTGTTCGAGAACGACGTACCCGTCGGGGTCGCCCACGGACCCTGGAAGGTCTGATCAGTGCGATACACGCTGTAGTGCGTGACCCCGTCCCCAGCCGGGTTCGACCGCCAGGACAACGTCACCGACCCGTCCCCCGGAGAAGCGCTCAGACCGGTCGGGACCGCGGGTACCGGCGCCGTCGGCCCCGTCGGCGTCGCGCACACCGCCACCGACTTCGCGCCCTCCCCGACCGCGTTGCTGGCGGAGATCTCATAGCAGTACCGCGTCCCGTTCACCACATTCGAGTTATTCGTGAACGACGTCCCCGTCGGACTGGCCCACGGCCCCCGGAACCACTGATCGGTGCGATACACGTTGTAATGGCTGACCCCATCCCCCGCTGGATTCCGCCTCCACGACAGAACCACCGACCCATTCCCTCCCGTCGCCGTCAACCCCATCGGGACGGACGGAACCTTCGTGATCGGCAGCGCCGAGCACACCACGTTCACGCACTGCACCGCCTTCCCGTTCCCACTCGCCCGATTCTGCCCCCCATCAAACACCCCCAGCACCGCCTCAATCCCATACCCCCCATTGTCGTTCGCCACATTCGCCACCAAAGTGTTCCCCGCAGCCAGAACATGGATCCCATCCCCCGAACTACCGTTCGCCGTATTGCCACTCACCACATTCCCGATCCCCGTCACCCGAACACCCTCCGGCATCTGCACGAGCTGCCCGAGGACTACAGTCGAGCCAGCAATCTCATTGCCGATCACCTGGTTCGTATTCCCGTTGATCTCCAGACCAGCCGTGAGCGGAACTTGCTCGGAAACGGTGTTGGCCTCGATTAGGTTCCCGCTGCTCACGACGCGGATGGGCGATTCTGTCTGGTTGTTCGTTATTTGGTTGCCGGTCCCACCATCGATCTGAATGCCTGGACCGAGACGCGGACCAACGGTATTGCCGTTGATCACGTCGTTGGTTTCGCCTTGGAGTTCGAGTGCCCCGGCGGGCTGTCCGCCGATCACCGTCGAGTCAACCACGCTGTTGTCCGAGCCGCCGTTCAGGACCACCGCATCGCCATCCCCCACTGTTTCAGCCGTGACGCTGCGAAGCGTGTCGTGATGATCACCAGTCAGCGCTACCGGGATGTTGTTGGTCTCAAGGATCCCGTTCTCGATCGTGATCGAGCTATGACCCGAGCTGGAGATCGGCGTAACCCAGGCTGTCCTGATCTTGTGGCGATTGAGATCGATCGTGATGTTGTCGGCGCCAACCTTGAGAGCCCAGGTAAGGTTGTTGCCGAACGGATTGCAGCTCAGGTCGTTTGCGAGGGCGATGCTGTGGGTGATCGTCTCACCGCACGTGACGACCTCAGTGCCACCGGGCGAGTTGATCGCCGCAATGACCGATCCCGAGTCATCCGCGTAGCAGCTCGTGCCGGGGGGGGCTCCGCACAGACCGTTGGACGGAGGAGTGTCATTCGCCGCCAGGAGCAGCTCCCCCGGTCCCTTAACGGCTGTGGACCCGAGACCGATCACCTGCCATGTCGTTCCGCCGTCGGTTGACGCGATGAGCGTGCCGGCGGGCGCGGTGGGATCCGCGTAGGGACCCGGCGGTGGCGACGGATCAGGAATCCCGGCCGGACCGCTCTTGCAGTTGCTCGGCGCACAGACCATCCACGTCCCTGTGGCGCTGACCGTGAAACTCGCCCCGCTCGGGATATAGATGCCCGTGTCGGTGTAGTAGCTGGACCCCGTCCCGGCCGCAGGCACCGACACCGTCGCCGCCGAGGCGGACGACGCGCCGGTTCCGATTGCCCAGAGCACGAGGAGGAAGAGAGGAATGTATCTACTCGTAATGTGCCACGGCGACGAATGACGGAACATCAACGCTCCTCTCTTCCGATACGGCCGCGGTTCCGCGGAACTGCGCCCCTCGCAACCATCTCACCGGCACGATGGGCGCGCAATGTGGAGAAATACTGAGGCTTTGCCAACGTTGGGGACTCGCCCCGCAGCGTCCAACCCCGCCGCCGGACTCGCCCACGGCGCAAGAACACCCGCAGGGACCGTCGTTGCAAGAGCTGCACAGCTCGAAGCCGAGCTGGACGCCGAGCGATTTCGGGGGCGAGGGAGCGTCGCACCGGAGTTCGCGCCCAAACCCGACGTGCCTACGACCTAACGACTCAGGTCACGGAGGAGGGGGAGAACCTGATCGCGGTCGGCACCTAGGCGAGGCCCTCACCGCCGCAACTCGCGGATCAGCGCGAACAGCACAATCACCGCCCCGAAGATCATCGGGGGCACGATGGCTAGCTCCGACCCGTGCCTGGCCAGCATCGGTTGGTCAACCAACCGCCCACGACCTGGTGCGGATTGCTGGGTGGCGCTCTTGCTCGACCTCTCGCTCCCCGGCCACTCCGGGCTGAGTTGCCATGGGTCAAGCTCGGCCGTCCACCGCGGCCCGGGCCACTGCTCCGCAGCCCACTCGAAGAAGCGCGCCTCGTCGTCTAGCCAGACGATGCGCTGCTCCTGGCCGACGACGATCCACGGCCGCTCGGGATCGTGCTCGGTCAGGGTGAAGCCGTACTCGGGCACGAACAGATCCTCGCATACCGGTCGGACGGCGAGAGGGTGTCTACGGGGCGGTCATGGCGGCCTCGATCCGCTCGGCCTCACCCTCGCGGGCGAATCTGATCGACTCCATCACTGTGCGACAACTCCGGACGGCCACCGCCCAGATGGGGAAGGGAGATCAACTCGTTCGCTCCATGGATCGGCCGCGTGGGGAAGCGAGGTAGACGAGAACGGCTACCTGCGCTCAGCGGTCGAGGAGCGGATGGCCGTGAACGACCTCTCGTCCAGCAACCGTGCTCGCGATCACGTCCAGCACTACGAACATCACCAGCCCGAGCACTGCGCCCGAGACGATGTACAGCGGCCACTGACCCATCACGTTCAACAGCGAGTTGTGGACCGGTCTGCTGCGCAGGTACATGTAGTTGCCGCCGGTGATCACATCGCATAGGCCCGACAGCGCTGCGAACACGAGCGTCAGCACGTAGACGCGCCAGATCGCGCCGCGGCGGGGGTACAGCCGACAGCCGAACACGAGCAGCGAGGCCGCGATGATCGAGCCGACGTGATAGAGGAAGTAGGTGAAGTAGAAGACGCTAGGGAAGGTGGAGCCGAGGTCGGGAGTCAGCGCCGCCTGTAGCGAAGCCGAGAACGCCCAGAAATAGAGCAGCTCGACGAACAGGCGCCGTCGCGTCAGCAACGCGATGATCGCGGCCAGCGACACGGCGTCAGTGAGCTGGAGCGGAAGGCTGTACTGCAGCGTCCACGTGCCGACGATGATCTCGGCAACGTTTTCGCCCGCCCAGCCCGCGAAGATCGCGGCCGCAAGCGCCCACGCCAACCAGTTGACCCACCGCCCCGGCTTGCGGCGCGGCACCACGATTGCGAGACCGCCAAGCAGCATCAGCATCGCTAGAGCCGCAAGGTGGGCGATGGAGAACTGCCTCATCAGTCGCAGGTGTGCGGCTGGCCGGATGCGTACTCAGCCGCCGGGAGTCGCCGCCTGTCGGCGTTCCGCCTCCTCGCGCACGGAATCGAGCAGCCCGAGGAGCAGCACATAGGCCCCTAGGCTACGCCGCCGAACATCCAGCAGCGCCGAAACCAGGTGCGGGTATGCTCATCGGTAGTCGCAGTCCGCATGATCGCCCACAGCAGCGTCTTCCCATCCTCCACCGGACGTGCACCCAGCGCGTAGACGGTCTTCGCGAAGCCCGGCCCCGCGAACTCTGTCAACCCGCAGCTGCGCATCCTGGACTCGATGAGCGCTCCGGCGATCGTGCGCACCAGCCGCGTGGATCTACTTGGCCGCCAACCCGCTCGGTCGCGCGCTCTACGCGCCCCTGTTCGACAGCCTGATCGACCTCTACCAGATTCACCGCCCGGATCCCAACACCGACATCGACGAGACGCTCGGTGCGCTCACCGATCTGGTCCACCAGGGCAAGATCCGCTACTTCGGCCACTCCACCTTCCCCGCCTCCGAGATCACCGAAGCGCAGTGGACCGCCGAGCGGCGAGGACGAGAGCGCTTCCGCTGCGAGCAGCCGCCGTACTCGATCCTCGTCCGCGCCATCGAGCACGATGTGCTGCCCACCTGCCAGCGGTACGGGATCGGCGTCATCCCCTACAGCCCGCTGGCCGGCGGATGGCTGTCCGGCCGCTAACGCACGGACGCCGACGTCCAGGGACCCACTTCCTCGGCCGACCGCCGGCGCGTTTCGACATGTCCGATCCCGCGAATCAGCGCAAGCTCGATGCGGCCGAACAGCTCGCTCAGCTCGCGGACGAGGCGGGCATCTCGCTAATCGAGATGGCCATGGCGTTCGTCCTGCGCCACCCGGGTCAGCCCGGCGATGGAGCCGGCCGGACGCCGGCGCTGAACCCGTCACCGCGAGAAAGGATCACGATCACAAAACAACGCTCGCCCGTTCGGCAGAACGACGACTCCGGCAGCCCCGTCACCTGGGGCCGCCACGTCACCGACGGCGAATACGCCGCCGCCCCAAGCGCTGGCCGGACGCAATCACCGTGGAGGCTTTCGGCCGCGAGATCCCGGAGGCCTGAGAGCCGTCGCCTCGCTCAGCGCCGCTGACGGGGCGGCCAAGCAGACCCGGCGTGCAGCGCGAAGGATCGCGCCGACACCGAAGCAGGTCTGCGGCCTCGGACGGCCGCACACCTCGCACTCGCCGATAGCGCACCGTGAGCGCCGATCAACGCCGGCTGCGAAAGCGCCACGAGCATGCACGCTCCGGTCATCGGGTCGTCGCCAAAGAGTCGTCGGCTCCGATAGCGGCCTGATCGTGAAAGGGATCGCGCGCGAGGTGCGCGGTTTCCGCGCGGAAGCGGGCATTCAGTGCGCCCGGCGCTAAAGACGCGTGGCAACACAAAGCGGATCCCGGACTGCTGCCGCCTTAGCCGCGTGGCGCTACCAGCGGGTTGCGTACTTCTCCGCAGGGCGCCTCGGTGGAATTACCGATGAGCGGTCGCGACCGCGGTGAAACGGTCATAGGCGTGGCGTTGATACTGGATCGATTTCCTTCTCATAGGAGGAAGTGACGGATGCTTTTCTACGATCGGGTCAACGCCACCATTCCCGAAGGCATCGAGGACAAGACCGCCCACGTCATCGGGGGTGGGATAGCGGGTTTGGCCGCGGCAGCGTTCCTGGCGACCGATGCGCACATGCCAGCTGGCAACATCACCGTCTACGAGGACCTACCGGTCCTGGGCGGAGCCATGGACGGTGCCGGCGATCCGTCGACAGGCTACGTCTGCCGCGGTGAGCGGGAGCTTGAGGCTCACATGGAGTGCCTCTGGTACCTGTACAGCAAGGTGCCCTCTCTGAAGCGGCCAGGGCGGACGGTCCTGGACGAGACGCGAGAGGTCAACTGCCGCGAGCCGATCTCGTCACATTGGCGGCTCATCGAGAAGCAGGGGCAGAAGGTCGACTACGAACACCTTAGGCTTCCGAAGGAAGGGGCAGCGCAGCTTCTGCGCCTGCTCGTCACGCCGGAAGAGGAGCTGCAGGACAAGTCGATCCGTGACTGGTTCTCGCCGAGCTTCTTCGAGTCGAACTTCTGGCCGATGTTCTCCAGGTTTCTGGCGTTCGACGACTACCACAGCGTCATGGAGATGCGACGCTACGCGCTGAGGTTCATGCATCTCACCGGGGTGATGGCGCGCCTCGAAGGCATCCTACATACCGAGTACAACGAGTTCGACTCCCTCATTCGCCCTCTCGTTGCCTGGCTGCAAGGGCTCGGGGTACGTTTTGCGCTGGGCAGCCGAGTCCTCGACATGGCCGTCGAATCGCAGGATGGCAGAACCACCGTCACCGGCTTGACCACCGAGTCGGTGGAGGGATGCTCGCAAGTAGTCCTTACGGCCGATGATCTGGTGTTCTTCACTAACGGGTCGCTGACCCAGAACTCGACCTACGGCGACAACGAGACTGCCGTGGCGTGGAACCTCGACCGCCACGACCGCGGTCTGTTCACCCTATGGGAGAAGCTAGCCGCGCTCGATCCGAAGTTCGGGCATCCAGAGAAGTTCATCAGCTGGCCCGAGAAGACCCGGTGGATTTCGTTCTTCGTCACGCTAGCCGACTACCCGGACTTCGTTGACCACATCGAGAAGGTCAGTGGCGACAGGCGAGGCACCGGCGGCGCCGTCACAGTGAAGGATTCCGGCTGGGACTTGGCGTTCATCATCCACTCCAAGCCGTTCTTCCCCGACCAGCCTGAGAACATGGACGTCTTCTGGGCTTGCGGGCTGCGAGGTAACAACGTCGGAGACTACGTCAAGAAGCCCATGGTGGAGTGCACGGGAAACGAGATCCTCACCGAATTCCTCTACCACCTCGGACTGGAGGAAACCGCCGAGGAGTTCCTCGCCCACGCCAAAGTGTCACTGTCGGGAATGCCGTACATCACGAGCCAGTTCATGCCACGGGCCATCGGCGACCGTCCGAGAGTCATCCCGGAAGGATGCGTCAACCTTGGCTTCCTCGGACAGTTCGTCGAGGTGGACGATGACTGTGTCTTCACCGTGGAGACGTCGGTGCGTACAGCGATGGAAGCCGTTTACGGGCTACTGCAACTGGACAAGCCCGTCGTTCCGGTCTCACCCACGAAGTTCGACATACGCCACATCGCTGGCCTGTTCAGATCCAACCTGGAGGTGGAGGGCCTCCACCTGAAGGACCTGCTCAACCCGCTCCTCCTGAAGGACCTGCTGCTAAAGCTGCTCCTGCCGGCAGTCGTCCACCCCCGCGAGATGGTCGAGCTCGTGAAGCGCATCCCCGTGCCGACTGACGTGCGCCCCGGCACGTGACCGTCGCTTTCATGCGGCCCTGCGGCACACGCCGCAGCGGTTGCCAAGGGACCTCATCCGCGGGCAGCACTACGAGCGACCTGGCCCCCTCCACGTGACCAACGTCCACC
>CAVYQU010000023.1:0-15541 GCA_963770805.1 uncultured Solirubrobacterales bacterium
GTCGCGGCGCCGGCCGGCTATGGAAAGACGACGGCGGTGCGCGCTTGGTGCGCGAGTCTGGACGCAGCGCTGGCCTGGGTCACGCTCGACAGTGGCGATAACGATCCGGTTCGGTTGTGGAGGTATGTCGCGACGGCGGTCGATCGGGTTCGGTCGGGGCTGGGGCGGGCGGCGCTGCGGACGCTCGGCGTGGCGGGCAGCCCGGTCGAGGCCGCGGTCGACGAGCTGATGAGTGCGGTCGCGGCGCTGGAGGGCGAGCTGGTCATCGTGCTTGACGATCTGCACGCGGTCACCGGTGTGGAATGCCTGTCGTCGATCGACTACGCGCTCGCGCGCCTTCCCCCGAACACGCACGTGGTCGTCAATGCCCGCGCCGATCCGGCGCTGCGGCTCGCTCCGCTGCGTGCCGCCGGGGCGCTGGTCGAGGTGCGCGGGGCGGACCTCGCGTTCAGTTTCGCCGAGGCGCATGAGCTGCTCGTGGTTCTCGGTCGTCTCGAGCTCGGCGCGGAGGAGATCGAGGTGCTGGTCGAGCGCACCGAGGGCTGGCCGGCTGCGCTGATACTGGCCTGGCTGTGGCTGCGAACGGTCGAGGATCCGGCCCGGGCGGTGCGGCGGTTCGGGGGAACGCACCGGTTCGTGGTCGAGTACCTGAGTAGCGAGGTTCTCGCGGCGATCGACGACGACTCGCGCACGTTCCTCGAAGAGGTATCGGTCCTGGGCGAGTTCACCGCGGAGCTCTGCGATGACGTGCTCGACCGGACCGATTCGGCGTGGCGGCTGGCCGTGCTCGAGCGCTCGAACGTGTTCGTCTCGCGGTTGGAGCGAGGCGGTTGGTTCCGGATTCATTCTCTCTTCGCGGAATATGCGCGCGCCCGGCTCGCTCGGCTTGAGCCCGGCGCCTCGACACGGATCCACCGACGAGCAGCCGAGTGGTTTGGCGCGCGAGGGTTGCCGGCCGAGGCGGTCGGGCACGCGGCGGCAGCCGTCGACCACGAGCTCGTCGCGCAGCTTCTGGTCGAGTATCACCTGCCACTGATCAGGGGGGGCGCCACCCGCACGCTGCTGCGCTGGGTTCGAACGCTCCCCGATGCCGTGATCGTCGAGCATCCGCAGCTTGCGGTGGCGGCTGCGACGGCCGCGATGCTGGTCGGCGGGAGGAGGATCGAGCAGCGGCGGTTCTTGCAGCTGGCCGACGAAGCGCGTCGAGCAGGCCCCGAGCGAGTCGGTGATTACGTCGAGGCGGCGGCGGGGCTGGTGCGCGCGATCACGATCGACCGTGGCGTGAGGCAGTCGGTGCTCGACGGTCGCCGTGCGGTCGCGCTGGCCGAGGCTGGCGCGGACGAGATCCTGACCGGCGCGCTGGCCGCATACGCTCGCGCGCTGTTCTTCGCCGGGGAGCTCGACGAGGCGTGGGTGGTGGCGATGCGCGCGCTTGAGCATCCGGCGATCGAGCAGGCTGTCCCGAGCCTCGTGGTCTCCCGCACGACGCTCGCGCTCGTCGCCGTCGAGCGCGGACGGCTCGCCTCCGCACGAGGTCACGCCGAGAAGGCGAGGACGGCGGCGGGGAGGATCGGCACGAGCCGCAGCTGGCTCGGGGCCAACGCGTCGGCAGCTCTCGGTTCGGTGCTGGCCGCCGAGGGAGGCCTCGTCGAGGCGGAGCACGAACTCGCCTCTGCTGAGCGCTTCTTCAGCGACGAGGTCGCGACCGTTCATCACGTTTGGCTGCTCGTGCTCCTCGCCCGTGTTCGCGTCCGTCGGGGCCGGCTTGCCGAAGCCGAGGCGGCGCTGCGCTCGGCGCGGGAGGGGCTCGGCGAGATCGTCGACTGTGGAGCGGTTCCCGCGCTCATCGACGAGGTGGAGCGGGAGCTCGAGCAGGCCAACGGTCGCGCATCGAGCGGGGAGCTGCTCGAGCCGCCCAGCGACGCCGAGCTCACAGTGCTGCAGCTGCTGGCCAGCGACCTGTCCAACCGCCAGATCGCAGAGCGCCTCTTCCTTTCCCCGAACACGATCCGCTCGCACACGCGTGCGCTCTACCACAAGCTCGGGGTGCACTCCCGGACGCGACGCGATCGCCCGCGGCACGGCGCTCGGTCTCGTGGAGCAAACGCAATCACCCATGTGATTAGCGCGCGATTCGCCCGAATGCTCGGTGTTCGGTGCAAAGCTCGAAACATGGCCGACCGAAACGACCCGTGGCCGTGAGAACCGAGCGGGCGAACACATTCACAGCGGTACCGCTACTGACGGAGGACGAGCATGACTGACATCAACGTTGATGAACTGGGGCCGGTCGACTACCTGGTGGTCGGATTCCCGGCGGAGAAGGCGAACTTCTCGGGCGAGATGGCGTCCGAGTTGAAGGCGCTGATCGACGACAACACGATCCGGGTGCTCGACCTGGTGCTGGTGATGAAGGGCGATGATGGCTCCGTGCGAGGCGTCGGAGTTGCGCGATGCCGACGACAGTGCCGTTGGCGAGTTGCGCGCGCTGGAGCGCGACCTTGCGGTGCTCCTCGCCGAGCAGGATGTCGAGGAGATCGGGGCATCGCTCGAGCCCGGGAGCGCAGCTGCGGTGCTGGTTTGGGAGAACACGTGGGCGGCGCCGTTCGGTTCCGCCATCCGCAGGTCGGGCGGTCAGCTGCTGGGCAGCGGCCGGATCCCGACCCAGGCGCTGATCGCCGCGGTCGAAGCCGACCGCCAAGCCGCAGAGAAAGGAGCATGAACATGCCGCTGCTGCGAGATAGGAAAGACCGACCCGGCCTGCTCGGCAATCTTCGCGAACGGCGCGAGGACCGCCGCGATGACCGGGGTGACAGCCGCGATGACCGGCAGGATGACCGGGGTGACCGGCGAGATGACCGGCAGGATGACCGGGGTGGCCGGCGTCGCGGACCCGGGCTGCTGCGCCGATAGCCCCGGACCCCCGAGGCCGAACGGCGCCTGCAGATCGCGAAGGTGATGAGAACGCTCAGCTCGATCGAACCGGTGAGGGCGGCCGGATGATCGGCCGCCGGCTGTGGGCGGCAGGCGCGCTTCTGTTCGCGCTGCTTGCGATCGGACTTGCGGTCGCGGTGGCCGTGGCAGCATTTCCCGAAGGGCCTGTCGGTCCTGGCGTGCCTGGTCCTGGCCGCCTGCGCCGGGTGGTACGGCGTGCGTCGCCGCGGGACCGCGCGCATGATCGGAATCGGCGCGGCGGCGCTGCTGCTGTGCGGCGCGATCGTGCTGGTGATCATCGAGGGACGGGTGCTCGAGGATCTGCTGGTGATCGCGGGTGTTGCCGGCGCGCTGGTGGCGGCGCGGATCGCGTTCAGGGTTCACGTGCAATGGCCGCAGGCGGAGCGTCCGGCGCACCCGGTGCTGTTCTTCAACCCGAAGTCCGGGGGCGGGAAGGCGGAGCGCTTTCACCTCGCCAACGAGGCCCGGCGGCGCGGGATCGAGGCTGTCGAGCTCACGCTCGGGGACGACCTCGAGCAGCTCGTCCGGGGCGCGGTGGCGCGAGGAGCGGACGCGCTCGCGATGGCGGGTGGAGACGGGTCGCAGGCGATCGTGGCGATGATCGCCGCCGAGCTCGATCTCCCGTATGCATGTATCCCGGCCGGGACGCGCAATCACTTCGCGCTTGACCTCGGCGTCGACCGCGACGACGTCGTCGGCGCCCTGGACGCGTTCGTCAACGGTGGCGAGCGCAGAGTTGACCTCGCCGAGGTCAACGGACAAGTGTTTGTCAACAACGTCTCGCTGGGACTCTACGCGGACGCGGTTCAGCGTCCGGGATACCGGGAGGCGAAGCTGCACACCCTGCTGGACACGGTTCCCGAGGTGCTCGGCCCGGATCCCGATCGGCCGAGCCTGCGGTGGAAGGGCCCGAGCGGGCAGCAGTCCGCGGTCGCGATCCTCGTCTCCAACAACGCGTACCGCCTGGGACGGGCGCTGGGATCGGGCACGCGCCCGCAGCTCGATCGCGGGGTGCTCGGCATCACCGTGCTCGCACCGATCAGCTCGACCGCCGGCGGCTCCGCGAGCCGCCGATTGGCGATGCAACAGTGGACCGCCGCGGAGTTTGAGATCGACTCCGACGGCCCTGCGGCAGCCGGCATCGACGGCGAGGCGATGCACCTCGACCCCCCATTGCGGTTTCGCATCCGTCCTGGGGCACTGCGAGTCAGGATCGCCCCGCACCATCCCGGCGCCTCCCCGTCCGCGCTGCAACCCGACAAGCCCTGGCAGATGATCGAGACACTCGCCACGTTCGCGCTCCACGGCGGACCGAGGAACGGGACACCGTCAGAGACCGAAGCGACCGCCACCAACACGTGAGGTCATCTGACGTCCGGTCCGGCCGGTAGCCACTGATCCCTCGACAGCAGCGAGGCAGCACCCACGCCCGACACGGCCGTCCTGCGGCGTCAGCGCGCGCGAACGCACTCGATCCGCTCGAGCAAACGCAATCACCCAGGTGATTGACCCGCAACTGTCGCCGGCGCTCTCTGGGCAGTGCGATCCTCGGAGACATGGTGGAACGGAACTGTCGACAGCTGATCGGGGGACAGCTCAACCTCGAGTTCGGGCTCGGTGTGCCCGGCCACGGGCGCGGACCCGCCGCGGCGACAGATGGTGCCAGGAGCAGCTCCGGGCGACTGCAACGCCCCGCTGCGGGTGCGGCGCCGTGAACGAGATCGTCCTGTTCGCGCTGACGGCGGCCTTGAACGGCAGAAAAGCGGGCGACTGCAACCTGCCGTTGCGGGTGTGGCGCCGTGAACGAGATCGTTCTGTTCGCGCTGGCGGCGGCCTTGAATCCGACGCTCGTCGCCGCCTCGACGGTGATGATGCTGATGCCGAATCCGAAGCGGCTGATGCTGGGGTATCTGCTCGGCGCGCTGATGACGAGCATCACGCTCGGACTCGTGATCATCTCCTCGTTCGAGAGCTCGGACGCGGTCAGCACGACCGAGAACACGCTGAGCCCGGCCGCGACGATGGCGCTCGGGGGGATCTTCCTGGTCGCGGCGTTCGTGCTCGGGACGGGCCGGCATCGGCGTGTGGCCGAGCGCCGGCGGGCGCGCCGCGGCGCAAAGCCGGACAAGGGCCCGCCGAGGTGGCAGCAGGCGCTGGGAAAGGGGTCGGCGCGGATTACGTTCGTCGTCGGCGCGTTGCTCACGCTGCCCGGCGCCTCGTACCTGGCCGGGCTGAGCCGGATCGACAAGCTCAACTACTCAACGCCGGAAACCGTGCTGCTGGTCGTCGGCTTCAACCTGATCATGCTGGCGCTACTCGAGGTCCCACTGGCCTGCTTCGTGGTCGCTCCGGACTGGACGCCGAGCGCGATCGACCGAGCGAAGGCGTGGGTCGGCCGCCATGCCCATCGATTCGCGGTCACGATGCTGACCGTGCTCGGCACGCTGCTCGTCATCAAGGGCGCGATCGAGCTGCTCGCCTGAGCGAGCCGAACGCTCAATCGGTCGGACCAAGCTGCGCCTGGGCTGCGAGGGCAAACGCAATCACCCAGGTGATTAGCGCGCGATCGGGCCGAGCAGCCGCCAGCCGGTGCAATGCTCGAAGACATGCTTGACCGGGACTACAGGTTGATCGTCGAGGGAGAGCTCAGCGACCTACCTCGAGCCCACGTTCCAGGGCATGACGCTCACACGAGCCCACGGGCAACACCGAGCTGACCGGCCACGTACGTGACCAGGCCGAGCTCCAGGGGCTGCTGCAGCGCGTCTCGGCCCTCGGGCTCACCCTGCTCGAGGTGAAGGCGATCGACCAGCGTCCCGAACGCCAGCCGGGAGGCGGACCCGTCGATGTGGACACGACATGAGACACACCAGGCGATCGGCTCGGGCGCGCGATCGTATTCGCCACCGACCACTTGAGGCAGTCAGACCGGCATCAATGTTGAGAGGAGTCGACGATGAGTGCTTTGGCAGCGCGCACACGTAGAGCGCCCGGCGCCGAGCAGCCGGCCGATGTTCTGGTGGTGTTCGGCATCACGGGTGATCTGGCGAGGGTGATGACGTTCCGGTCGCTGTACCGGTTGGAACGCGACGGGCGGCTCTCGTTCCCGATCGTCGGGGTAGCGGTTGATGACTGGACGAGGGATCAGCTGATCGAGCGCGCGCGAGCGTCGATCGTCGGCACGGGCGAGGAGCTCGATCCGGAGGTGTTCGAGCGGTTCGTCGCGCGGCTTTCGTACGTGCAGGGCGACTTTGGCGAAGCGTCCACATATGAGCGCGTGGGTGAGGCCATAAACGGCGCGAGGACGCCGGTGTTCTATCTCGAGATCCCGCCGTTCTTGTTCGCAACGGTCGTCAAGGGGCTTGCCGGGGCCGGGTTGACTGACTCCGCGCGGGTGGTGGTCGAGAAGCCGTTCGGCCACGATCGCGCCTCGGCCACCGCGCTGGCGGATGAGCTTCACGCGTATGTGGATGAGTCCCAGCTGTATCGAATCGATCATTACCTCGGGAAGATGGGTCTTGAGGAGATCCTGTTTCTGCGCTTCGGCAACCGGATGCTGGAGCCGGTGTGGAACAGCAACCACGTCGAGTGCGTCCAGATCACGCTGGCGGAGGACTTCGGCGTAGAGGACCGCGGGCACTTCTACGACCCCGTCGGCGCGCTGCGTGACGTCGTCGTCAACCATCTGATGCAGGTCGTCGCCGCGGCTGCGATGGAGCCTCCCGCCGGGGGAGACGCGAAGACGCTCAAGGACGCGATGGCCGCGGTGTTCCGTGCGATGCCCGAAGCCGATCCGCTCAACTACGTGCGCGGCCAGTACGACGGCTACCTCAGCATCGACGGTGTCGCTCCCGATTCGGCCACCGAGACGTATGCGGCGCTGCGGCTTGAGATCAACAACTGGCGCTGGTCAGGCGTTCCGTTCTTCATTCGCACCGGCAAGCGGCTGCCGGTCACGCAGACGGAGCTTCGCCTGATCTTCAAGCATGCACCGCAGCTCGGCTTCGCTGGGCTGCGGCGCCGGCCGGAGCCCAACCAGCTGGTGATCAAGCTCGACCCTTCGACGGGGGTGCGGATGGTCCTTGACGCCCGCCGTGCGGATGCGCCGATCGCTGCGCCGATCCTGTTCGACGTGGAGTTCGCCGAGATGGGCGGCGAGGGTGCGACCCCGTACGAGGTGCTGCTCCACGCGGCGGTCCTCGGTGACAGCATGCGCTTCACCCGCCAGGATCAGGTGGAGGAGACGTGGCGGATCATGCAGCCGCTGATCGACGCGGCGCCGCCCGTGCACGGCTACCAGCCGGGGTCATGGGGCCCCGAGGCTGCGGGTGCGCTCGTGGCCGAGCACGGCGGGTGGCGCGACCCGTGGGTGCAGTCATGAGCAACGCCGGCTCCACGACCGCGGACGTCCCGTCGGGAGATGTTGCGCCGTCGCCGTTCCCGCCGATCGCCGACTACGCATTCCTGTCGAACTGTCACACGGGCGCGCTGGTCGCCCCGGACGGAGCGATCGACTGGCTGTGCCTGCCGCGCTTCGATGCCCCCAGCGTGTTCGGCAGCCTGCTCGACCGCCAGGCGGGGTTCTTCCGCTTCGCGCCGTTCGGCGTCAATCATCCGTCCGCGCGCGCGTATGAGCCCGGGACGAACGTGCTCGTCACGACGTGGAAGACGCCGTCGGGATGGATCGTCGTTCGCGACGCACTGACGATCGGTCCCCGTGCCAGCGAGGACGCCGTGCTGCCACACACGCGGCCGCCGGCGGACGACGACGCGGACCACATGCTGGTGCGGACCGCGGAGTGCATCGAGAGGAAGGTCGAGGTCGACCTGGTCTGCGAGCCCGTGTTCGACTACGGACGCGCCGCAGCCGAATGGACCATGGTTGAGGGTGACCGCCACGCCGCCGATGCGAGCGGCGCGGGCCAGACGATTCGCCTGAGGTCGGATCTCGCGCTCGGGATCGAAGGAGGTCGCGCCAGGGGACGGCATGTCCTCCGAGCCGGAGAGCGGGCGTACGGCGCGCTCTCATGGGCCGAAGAGTTGGCCGCTCCGGAGGACGTCGAGGGCGCCGAGGCGAAGATCGCCGCGACCACCGGCTTCTGGCGCGCGTGGCTCGGACGGGCGCGGATGCCCGACCACCGGTTCTCGGATCTGATCCAGCGCTCGGCGCTGGCGATCAAGGGCCTGACCTACATGCCGACCGGCGCCACGGTGGCGGCGCTGACGACCTCGCTGCCCGAGACGCCGGGCGGTGAGCGCAACTGGGATTACCGCTACACGTGGATTCGCGACGCGACGTTCACGCTGCAGGCGCTGCACTGGCTCAACCTCGACTGGGAGGCCGACGAGTTCATGCAGTTCGTCGGCGACCTGGAGCCCACCGAGGACGGCTCGCTGCAGATCATGTACGGGATCGACGGCCGGCGCGATCTGACCGAATCGACCCGCGACGAGCTCTCCGGATACGAAGGCGCGCGGCCGGTCCGGCTCGGCAACGGCGCCTTCGACCAGCGCCAGAACGACGTCTACGGCGCGGTGCTCGATTCGATCCTGCTCCACAGCCGCCGCAGCCAGCGACTGCCACGCCGGCTGTGGCCGATCGTCGAGTCACAGGTGCAGTGCGCCACCAACGTGTGGCGCGAACCGGACCAGGGCATCTGGGAGGCCCGGGGCGCCGCGCAGCACTACGTGTCCTCAAAGCTGATGTGCTGGGTGGCGCTCGACCGAGCGGCGAAGCTCGCCGAGATCCGCGGCGACCCGGCGCTGCGGGATTCGTGGCGCGCGACCGCGGAGGAGATCCGCGCCGACATCCTCGAGCACGGCGTCTCGGACCGCGGCGTCCTGCGCCAGCACTACGCGACCGACGCGCTCGATGCCTCGACGCTGCTCGCCGCCCTGTTCGGCTTCCTCCCCGGAACCGATGAGCGCCTGCGCAACTCCGTGATGGCCGTCGCCCGGGAGCTGACCGAGAACGGGTTCGTCCTGCGCTACGTCACCGACGAGACCGACGACGGCCTCTCCGGCAAGGAGGGCACATTCCTGATCTGCTCGTTCTGGCTCGTCTCCGCGCTGTCGATCATCGGCGAGAAGGCACGGGCGCGCGACCTGATGGAGCGACTCCTCAGGGTCGCCTCACCACTGGGGCTCTACGCCGAGGAGTTCGAGACCGACAGCGGCCGGCACCTCGGTAACTTCCCGCAGGCCTTCTCGCACCTGGCGCTGATCGAAGCTGCCGCACGCATCATCCTCAGCGAACGCCTCGAGGAGGTCACGTGAGCTCTCAGCGAGCCCTCTCTGACGTCGCCTCGCCGGCCGTTCCCTCGGGCGCGCAGTTCGAGATTGCGCATAAGGAGCAGCTGGCGGTCATCGTGGAGGTCGGTGGCGGCCTCCGCGCCTATTCGGCGGGCGGGCGCCCTGTGCTCGACGGATACCGGGTCGACGAGCAATGCGCGGCCGGTCGCGGCCAGGTGCTGATCCCGTGGCCGAACCGGCTGCAGGACGGGCGCTACGAGTTCGACGGGCGAGCACATCAGCTGCCGCTGACCGAGCCCGAACGGCAGAACGCGATTCACGGGCTCGTCCGGTGGGTCAACTGGACCGTCCGCGAGCACGAGCCCGACAGCGTCGCTATCGAGTACCTCCTGCCACCCCAGCCCGGCTACCCGTTCTCGGTTGCGCTGCGGATCGAGTACAGCCTCTCGGACGACGGCCTCCGGGTCACCACGACCGCGACGAACCTCGGAAGCGATCCGTGCCCGTTCGGGGCCGGAGCGCACCCCTATCTGAGCGTCCCGAACGCGCGGGCTGACGATGCAGTCCTATGCGTCCCCGCCCAAACGCTGGTGCGGACCGATCAGCGTGGCATCCCAGTCGGCGCCGAATCCGTCGAGGGCACCGAGTACGACTTTCGCCGCCCGCGGCGGATCGGGACACTGAGGCTCGACCACTGCTTCACGGAACTCGAGCGCGACGACGACGGCCGTGTGCGAGTGGCGCTGGGGAACGCGAGCGACGGAACCACCGTCACGCTTTGGGTCGACGGCTCCTACCCCTACCTGATGCTGTTCACCGGCGACACGCTCCCGGAGGTTGGGCGGCGGAGCCTGGCGATCGAGCCGATGACCTGTCCGCCGAACGCGTTTGCAACGGGCGAGTCGGTGATCGTCCTGGAGCCGGGCGCAGCATGCCGTAGTGCGTGGGGCATCACCCTTCAAACCAGATTGCGAGGAACATCATGAAGGTCATCATTGTTGGCGGCGTCGCCGGTGGCGCTTCGTGCGCGGCCCGGCTGCGCCGGCTCGACGAGCACGCGGAGATCGTGATGGTGGAACGCGGACCCTATGTCTCGTTCGCGAACTGCGGGCTGCCCTACCACGTCGGCGGCGTGATCGAGCACGAGTCAGATCTGCTGGTCGCGAGCCCGGAGCTGTTCCGTGGGCATTTCGGGGTTGACTGCCGGACCGGGTGCGAAGCGATCGGGATCTCAGCCCAGGACAAGACCGTGGAGCTGAAGGATCTCGCGACCGGTGCCGTGAGCACCGAGTCCTACGACAAGCTCGTGCTGTCTCCCGGCGCGGCTTCGATCCGACCGCCGCTGCCCGGCATCGACCTTCCCGGCATCTTCCCGGTCAGGACCGTGCCGGATGCGAGGGAGATCCGTCAGTGGCTTGAGCGCGGCACGAGCTTCCTGACCGGCATGGGGAAGTACTCGGGCTTTCAGACGGTGCGTCCGCCGATGCGCGCGGTCGTGATCGGCGGCGGGTTCATCGGCCTGGAGACAGCCGAGAATCTCGTCTTCCGCGGGTTTGACGTAACCGTGGTGGAAATGGCCGATCAGGTCCTGACCCCGCTCGACCCGGAGTACGGGCGACTCGTCGGCGACTTCCTCGAGCTCCACGGTGTGCACGTCGCCCTGGGCGACGGCGTCGCCGGCTTCGAGCAATCCGAGGACGAAACGCTGACCGTGTCGACACAGTCTGGCGAGCGCTATCCGGCGGACGTCGTGATCCTCGCGCTCGGCGTGCGGCCGGATACCACCCTGGCGCAAATGGCCGGGATCGAGGTCGGCGAGCTCGGCGGCATCCGCGTCGACGAGCACATGCGCACCAGCGACCCGGACATCCTCGCGGTCGGCGACGCTGTGGAGGTGAAGGACTTCGTCACCGGTGAGTGGAGCCTGATCGCGCTCGCCGGGCCGGCGAACCGCCAAGCCCGGATCGCGGCAGAGGTCATCACCGGGCGCGACTCCCGCTTTCGCGGTACCCAGGGCACCGCGGTCGTGGGGCTGTTCGGCTCGACCGTCGCCTGGACGGGCGCGAACGAGAAGACGCTCGAGCGTCTCGGTGACAGCGACTTCGAGAAGGTCTACCTGTATCCCAACTCGCACGCCGGGTACTACCCGGGCGCCAAGCCGATCGCGATGAAGCTCCTGTTCCGCCAGTCCGACGGACGCGTGCTCGGAGCACAGGCCGTCGGCGCGGACGGCGTGGACAAGCGAATCAGCGAGATCGCGCTGGCGATCCAGATGGGCGCGACGGTGTACGACCTCGAGGAATGCGAGCTGTGTTACGCGCCGCCGTTCGGCAGCGCAAAGGATCCGATCAACTTCGCCGGGATGGTCGCCGGCGGCGTCCTGCGCGGCGACATGCCGGTCAGCCACTGGGACTCCGCAGAGGACAGATTCCTGCTCGATGTGCGCGAGAAAGTCGAGCTCGCGGTGGAGCACGTGCCCGACGCGGTCAACATCCCGTTGAGCGCGCTCCGGGCACGGCTTGATGAACTGCCCCGCGACCGCGCGATCGGTGTCGTCTGCCGCTCGGGTCAGCGCGCCTATTACGCCACGCGAATCCTGTTGCAGAACGGGTTCGACGCCACCGTCGTCTCTGGAGGCATGCTGTCGCACGCGATCCTGGCGCCACCTCCGAGGCAGGAGATCCCCGCGTGAGCGCACGGGCCACGAACCGGGCGGTGCATGGCCCGGCCATCGCCTGCACGGCCGAGCAGACACTGCTCGGCGAAGGCGCCCGATGGGACGGCCGCCGCGGCGAGCTGCTGCGGGTCGACATCGTCGCCGGACGCATCTACCGCGACCAAATCGACGACGACGGCAGCCTGATCCCCGTGCGCACCTATACGGTGGCGGGGACCGTTGGTGCGATCACCCCGATCGACGGAGACGACGGTTGGCTGCTCGCCGCCGGGCGCGGCTTCGTCCACCTGAGACCGGACGGCTCCACGCGCACACTCGCCGAAGTCGCCGCACCCGGCACCCGCATGAACGACGGCGCATGCGACCCGCAGGGCCGATTCTGGGCCGGCACACTCGCCGACGACCACCACCCCGGAGGCGGAGCCCTCTACCGGCTCGACCGGCACGGACAAACCGAGCCGATCCTCGGCGATCTCACGATCCCAAACGGGCTGGGATGGAGCCCCGACAGCAGCACGATGTACCTGATCGACAGCGGCCCACGCACGCTCTACGCCTTCGAGTTCGAACCCGACCAGGGAACGATCTCCCACCCCCGGGTGCTGGTCACCGTTGCCGAGACGCTCGGCGCACCCGACGGCATGACCATCGACGCCGCCGGTGACCTGTGGGTGGCGATCTACGGAGGCGGGCAAATCCACCGCTACTCCCCCGACGGCGAACTGCGCCACGTGGTGAGCATCCCGGCTGAGCAGACCACCTCCTGCGCGTTCGCGGGACCGCGCCTGAACCGGCTCTACGTCACCACGGCAACCGAGAACTGGAGCGAGGAACAGCGACGCGCCGAGCCCGCAGCCGGGCTCGCCTACCGCTGCGACACGGATACGACCGGCCTGCCGGCCGCGCCATTCCGACCCGACCCCCAGTGGTGGCCGAAGGTGACAGGGTGAGAGCCCAAGCTCTCATCGCGACGGTTCAGCCCCAGCGCCACCCGAGTGACCAGCGCGACGCGAACTGCCCGGGCGACGTTACCTACACCTCAAGCAGCGACGCCCGCGAAGTCTACCCCGTGTCGGTGAACACACATTGAGAGGTACGATGAGTGACCAAGCACATGTCGGAGGGTCAGCCGTCAGCGGCGGAGCAGACACGCACCAGCTTCGACCCTTCCCGGTCTGTTAGTTCCGCGCCCAGATGGCCCACGTCAGCGCGGTGGCGAAGGCGACCCATATCGCGTAGGGCACGAGCGCCAGTGCGGCGAGGCGCGACAGCGGCCACGCCCGGACGATCAGCGCCACCGTCGTGCTCTCGAGGATGACGATCTCCACGCCGGCGGCGAGCGGGCTGCGGCCCCGGAAGAAGATGAGCGTCCAGGCGAGGTCCAGGGCCAGGTTCGTCCCGAACAGGACGAAGAGCGGACGCTGCTGTTCCCCGCCGCGTCCCCGCGCCACGAGCATCGACGCCGCGATGAGCGCGTAGATGAGCGACCACACGGGACCGAACACGGGACCCGGCGGCTGCCACGACGGCTTGTCGAGCTGGCGGTACCAGCGGCTGCTCAGGACGGGTGTCGTAGCGAGCGCGCCGATACCGGCGGTGGTACCTACCGCGCCGAGGATGAGCACAGCGTCCCGCTGGGTCAGCCCCGTTGACGGAGCCTCAAGGGTTGCATCGGTAGCCACCTTCGTGACGCTACCAGTCAGTCGCAGCGGGACTGAGGTCCGCTCCGGACTGTTCACGTCATGGGCTGCCGGTCAGCGCGGCCTTTCGCCTGCGAATTCGGCGTCGGTCAGCGCGCCGCTCTCGTGCACACGGGCGAGACGCTCGAACTCCGCGAGGTGGCTGCCGTTGCCGCCGGCGTGACGGGGACGGCTCGGGCCGCGGGTGTCCTCGCTCTGCGTACCACCCTCAGAACGCGGTGTTGCGAGCCGGTCACGCAGCGTCGGGACCAGCGGGCGTCGCAGCGCCCTCGCGTGAGGCGGGTTGCCCGCGAGACGGGCGGCGCTGTCGGTCAGGGCCTGGTACCGAACGTTCCCGCGGGACCGCCGAAGGCGAGATGAGGGCGGGGCCGAGGCCGGTTCGCGGTGTGGTGGCAGCGAGCGACGGCGAGCGGGTGGGCGTTTGTCCTCGGCTTGGTGATCGAGGGATCGGGAGAATGCAGGTGTGGAGGGGTGGACGCTCGCTTCTGTCGCCGGGATCATGCTGGTCTACATCGCGCTGCAGACGTGGCGCCCGGGCGCGCTGGCGCCGGCGATCGCGTTCACCGCGGCCGGTGTCGTCGTCGGGACCGAGGGGCTGGGGTGGATCGACGTCGCTCCGAGTACGGGGTCGCTGCGGCTGCTGGCGGAAACGACGCTGGCCTTGTGTTGTTCTCCGACGCGTCGCGGATCGATCTTCACGCGCTCCGCGACGGGTATGCGGTTCCGGCTCGGCTGCTGGGGATCGGGCTTCCGCTGACGATCCTGCTCGGCACGGTGGTTGCGCTCGTGATCCTGCCGCATCTGGCGCTGGCGGAGGCGCTGGTCGTCGCCGTTGTCGTGGCCGCCACGGACGCCGCGCTCGGTCAGGCGGTGGTGACCGACGAGCGTCTGCCCGCTTCGATCCGGCAAGGACTGAACGTCGAGAGCGGCCTCAACGACGGTCTGTGCGTTCCGGTGCTGGTGATCGCGCTGGCGCTGGCCGATACCGAATCCCGTGCGCTGAGCGGATCCGAGGCAGCCAAAGTGATCGCCGAATCGATTGGCTACGGCGTGCTGATGGGCGCAGTGGCCGGTCTTGCCGTCGCCCTCGTGCAGCGCCGGGCCGCGGTGAGCTTCGACGAAGAACGGGTGCAGTGGCGTTGGTTTCTGACCCCTGTCGCGGCCGCGTTCGCGTTCGGCCTGGCGACCCCGCTTGGCGGCAGCGGCTTCATCGCGGCGTTCGTCGCCGGCGTCGTTTTCGGCGCCGCGAGCGGCCGGCGAGGTGAGACCGCGGAGCCGCTACCAGCGCAGGACCTCGGCACGCTGCTGAACGCGGTGACGTTCGTCTTTTTCGGCGCTGCGTTCATAAAGCCGCTGATCGAGCGGGCAACGTGGCAGGACGGGGTCTACGCGCTGCTGAGCCTGACCGTCGTGCGCATGGTTCCGGTCGCGATCGCGCTGCTCGGCACCCGCTCGCGCCCGCCGACGGTCATGTACCTGGGCTGGTTCGGCCCGCGGGGACTGGCGTCGATCGTGTTCGCCGTGCTCGTCGTCGACGCGAACGTTCCGCACGACGCGACGATCGTCGACGCCGCTGTGATGACTGTGATCGCATCGATCGTGCTGCACGGGCTGACCGCCGGCCCGCTGACCGACCGCTACACGCGCTGGCTCGGGCGTCACCCACCCACAGGCGGTATCGAAGGCGCCGCGACTAAGCTGCCCGTCCCGGTCGCTCGCCGCTGGCCGGCCACACCACGACGCTGAGACGTCGAGGCGCGGGACCAGGGGCGCCGGCCAGTTAGGCCACCGATCCTGTCTTCGAGCGAACGCCGCGCAGCGGCCGTCACCCTGCAGGCCGTGTCGGACCGCGCCCTATAAGACCGCCGCTCTGGGCGAGCCGCCGAACGGTGCCAAGGCCGACGACCGCCAGCGGACGCTCGTTGACCCCAAAGCAAGACTCGGCCGTGCAGAAGAC
>CAVYQU010000024.1:0-7403 GCA_963770805.1 uncultured Solirubrobacterales bacterium
TTCAGCGGAGACCGGACTCGCGCTCCTTCAGCCACTCGAGCAGCCGCTGGCCGGGCACCATCGTCTCCATGCGATTCGCGCGCATCTGCTGGAGATGGCCGGCGAGCTCGATGCCGCGTTCGCCGAATACAAGACGGCGGCGAACCGAACAACTAACTCCCGGAGCGGAACTATCGCCTGGGTGGCGTTGCGTCTCGGCGCGAGCGACGAGCGCGACGCCGCGCTCCTGACCTCGGTCACGGTGAAGATCGTCGCCGACCTCCGGCTCGTCGGCGCCGTCCCGGTGGCCGCCAAGCTCCATTATGTCGACCTCCTCGGAGAAATTTTCGGGCCGCAGCAGGCGACGCTCAGAGCCGAGCGCCAGGCGCTGCTCGCCCACGTGGACGACAGCGGCCTCAGCGGCCGGGGGCCCACCCTCACCGGAGCGCCTCGGCGCCGAGGTGCCGCCCGCCCTGGCGCTCAACAGCGCCGACCAGGCGACGTACACCGAGCAGCGGGCGGGGAAACGAAAGGGCAACCGGCAGCCGTAGGCGCAGCGCCCTACGCGCCGGACTCACGCGGTCCGAACAAACGAGTGCGTGCGCGCACAACGTGCAGGAAGCGTGGTGGGCGACGCCCGGGGTCGTGCACAGGCGATCGGTCAATAACGGGAAGCCACTGCAGTAGGAAGAGGAGGCCGGGAGCTCGGCGGCTATCTGTGCGGCCGCAGGCTGTACGAGAAGATGCTGGTGTGGGAGACGGATCCGTCGCTGCGCGACACCGAGCTCGGGGCCGCGTTCGCCGACGTCTGGTGCGCGCTTCCGAAGGTCGTAATCAGCCGTACGCTCGACAGCGTTAGGGGCAACGCCCGGCTCGCCGCAGGGTCGGTGCCCGAGGAGGCCGCTGCGGCATGCTCGACGCGACCGACAAGGACGTCTCAATCGGCGGCGCCGGCGTGGCCGCGGTGGCGATCGGGCTCGGCCTGGTCGATGAGCTGCGCATGTTCCGCAATCCGGTTGTCGTCGGTGGCGGCACGCCGTTCCTGCCCCCGGTCACCGAAGACGTTCGGCTGGGCTGATCGAGACCAGGACGTTCGGCTGGCGCGTGATCTACGAGCGCTACAGGCGCGTCCGCGATGACATGGACTGACACCCCGAACGGCGCGCTCGTCCGACCCACCAACGTGGGCCGCAAGCGGATCGGCTGACGCGACGACCGCGTCCATCCTCCCGGCGGCCGCCGATGCGCCTTGGCGCCGCGCGCGGTCGACGTCAGCGACCTGAGCCGACGAGACGGACACGTGAGGCGACGGGCGGTCCGAGGCTCGATCGCGGTGTGCGCTTCGTGTGGCTGGATGCACGGGTGCGGCTGTCAGCGTGGGCTTGGGTGGAGGTGAATGTCCAGCCCAGGTCGGGGAAGACGAGCGCGCCGCGGGTCACTTGGACGGGTGTGGCGGTGAAGCGCGCGTCGTGGAGGTAGGTCTCGATGAAGGCGCGGGCGCTCGTTGGGAGGTTGTGCAGCCTCGCGAGCGTGGCCGGCGGGATCTCGATCGTGGCCTGCATCGAGCGTGGGTTGTTGTCGAGTCCTCGGGCCCGGTGGGTCAGGCGGATGCTGTCGACGGTGTGGAGGATGAGGTCGAGACGCTCACCCGACGGGAACTGGACGCGCAACCGTGCGGGCGTGCAGTACACGTTGAAGTTGGGGATCTCGCCCGTCCAGTCGCTGCCCTGCGCGGTGCGGGCGTAGCGTTGGTCCTCGCCCGGACCGAGGGCCTTGTCGGAGCTGTCGCCGTGGCGATTGTCGAGTCGGTGCCCTTGGAGCGGCTGGTCGCTGCGGTGGAAGCGCCAGGCCCGGCTGCTGGGCTGCGTGATGTCCTTCTGCCAGAAGCCCGTGTGACCGTGCGCGTCGAGTCCCTCGACGCGCAGGATGCGGTGCACGGCTCCGACGCCGATCTTCTCGATGCTGATCGCGCTCGTGATGCGGCCCGGGATCTTCGGCTGCTGGACCCACGGCGGCGAGGGAAGCTGGATCGCCGGGTCGCGTACGCGGCGTTGGTCGTCGTAGCTGTAGCGGAAGAAGGCGGGGTCGTTGCCGGCGATGTCGAAGTCGTAGAGCCGTGTGTACATGTCGCCGAAGCGGTCGATGATGAAGATCGTCGACCCGCTGGCCGAGAGGTTCACGGCCTGCAACCGGCCGCGATGGGGGCCACACATCTCATAGCTCATGTCGGCGGCGAGCCAGGGATCGTTATAGGTCAGGCGTTGGCCGCCACCGCTGAGCATCCAGATGTGGGAGACCTTGTCGGCGCCGACGGGCTGGTGGTTGCCGGCGGTGTCCACCCAGAACCGGTCCTCGCGCGGCGAGATCACCGACCACGACCAGGCGAGGATGCCGCGTGGAAGCTGGCGCCCCGGGCCGCGCCAGATGTTTGTCCAGCGTCTGGTCCAGTTGAAATACCGCGGCTCGCGCAGCGCGTAGTCCATCGTGTACACGTGGCGTTGGCGGTCAAGCGCGATCATCTCGTCGTCGTCGGCCGAGATCGACGCCACCTGACCGTCGAAGCAGGCCGGCAGCGGTAACGCTTTCCACGGCTGGCGGATCCCCGTCACCTCAGCGTTCGACTTGAACCAGATCCGCCCGCGGTTGACGACGAAGTCGTAGCGACGGTTGAACGTCTGCGTCGCCGTGCGCAAGAAGACGAGTGGCGGCAAGCTCCGCGGCGCGTTGGTCCTGTCCGTCGGCCTCAGCCCGTTGCCACGGTCCCGGGTGCTGTCGACCCACGTCTCCCGGTCCCCGGCCGTGCCGCCGCCCAACGACGCGCAACTCTGCTGGCGCGCGACCGGCGAAACTGCCGCGTACGCAGACGCGGGCGCGACCCATACCGCACACGACACGGCCAGCGACGCAGCAACGCGACCCGCGCATCTCCCCCTCGCTCGCGGAGGACCTGGCATCGGACGCGCGCGTAGGCCGTGACGCGAAGGCAGGGCCACGAGCGCGGCGAACAAAGCGACGAGCGCCGCCAGACACCTCACGCTCGCCCCCACGGAGGCTTCAATGGACCGATTCACTGGAGGGAGGTTGCTCCCCCAACGGGTCCACGCGCATCGGTGAGAACCGCCAACCCAGCGCCGTAGAAGCTACGTTCCGGACGAACGAGCAGTCGGATCGTCATGCCTCCGCCGACCCCCCCTCTCCGCCTCCTTGAACCTGCGACCGCCCGGCCCGAGCCGGAATCCGGGGGTAGCCGTCAGACCGATTCCGTTATGACGAGCCGCCCGCGACCATCTGATCGCACCTCAGGCAGCGGCCAGGCGCCAGCCCAGCGGTCGGTTGTGATGACGCGCGAGCCATGCGGCGTGCTGGGTGCCGAGCTCTCCGACAGGCTCATCCTCCTCGATCAGCTCGCGTAACAATCTCCCCCAGGGGGCGCTTGCGCGCATCATCGACGCCGTCTGGAACAGCAGTCCCTCCATGCGGCGGAGCAGGAGCGCTTCCGGGGGCAGCTTCATCCGACGCAACTGCTCGACGTGTCGGCGGCCGTCCGCCTCCCGCAGCAGGTCGGCGCCGCGCCAGAGGTCCTCGGGCGCGAGTCGCAGCGGCCCCTCGGCTTGCAGCCACCACGAGACCCCGTGCATGTACTCGAGCAGCAGGGCACTGTCCCAGTCCTTGAGCTCGCCGGTGACATAGCCGAGCTCACGCATCCCCTCGATCACGGTGGCGTTGTCGCCTTCGCGCACGGCGCGGGCGATGGCCGCCTCGCGGCGTAGGTAATCCGGAGGCAGCTGGCGGATCATGCCGAAGTCGAAGAAGGCCACGCGGCCATCGGCCTGCAGCAGGTAGTTACCGGGATGTGGGTCGCCCAGCGCAACACCGAGGTGAAGCGCCGTGCCGTAGAAGAAGCGATAGACGATCTGCGCGTAGCGGTCACGAACTGCGTCGGGTCGGCGTGTGACCTCGTCGAACGTCATTCCATCCACCCAGTCGGTCACGAGTACGCGCCGGCGACTGAGTTCGGTGTGAACCCTGGGCACGAAGACGAAGGGGTGGCCACGCCAGAACCTCTCGAGCCGCCTGTGGTTGCTGGCCTCGAGTTCGTAGTCGCACTCCTCGATGATCCGCTCGCGGAGTTCGCCGAGCAGATCCTTGACCTGGAGCCCGGGCATCAGCTGGCGCAGCAGCGGCGACAGGAGCATGAGGTTGCGCATGTCTGCCTCGACCGACTCGGCGATGCCCGGGTACTGCACCTTGATCGCAACGTCTCGACCGTCGATGGTGCGGCCGCGGTAGACCTGGCCGATGCTGGCGGAGGCCGTCGGGTCCGTGCCGATGTGTTCGAGGACCCGCTCGGGCTGCTCGCCCCAGTCGCTCGCCAGCACCTTGCGCATCTGCTTCCACCCGACAGCGGGAGCGCTGTCCCGGAGCGAGGCCAGACGGCTCTGGAGATATGCAGACTGGTCCTCGTCGAGCCCAGGGAACTCCACGGTCGAAAGCACTTGACCGGCCTTCATTGCCGCCCCGCGCATCAAGACGAGTTGATCGACGAGGGCATCGATCGTGGCCACGATCCGCTCTCCGCGGCGCCGACTCTGCTCCTCGGCGCTTCCACGCGAGTCCAGCCGCTCACCGCTCCAGCGAATCGCGGCGCCAACGGCAACTCGCCCCAGCCGTGCCGTCCGCACACCGCGGTTGCGGCTGGGCGAGCGCCCCTCTCGATCAAGGGGCGCGCTCATGTCTTGCCGCGCCGAGACCGGCTGGGGAGCGGGCGCTGAGGGCTATCGACGGCCGTCAGCAGTGCGGCGTAAGAACCGACGAGCGCGGCACGTTCGTGGTCGATCAGTGTGCTGTCCAGCTGACAGCCCCCGCGTATCCACTGGTCTGAGCAGTGCATCGCCAACGCGCGCGTCATCGAAGTCGCCCTGGAGCTGAACGGCCGGGTGTGCGGGCCTCAACTTGCCGGCAACGGCCGTCACGCGGAACGATGGACAGGTCGGACCGCTCTTCGGGTACGCGTCGTGCGGACCAGGCGGCGATACTCACGACGTTCGGCTCGCTGTTCATGAGACCGCATCTTAGCGCCTTTGAGTCGCCTTTAGTCCGTCTTAGTGTCGATTTTGTGGGCGTGGGCGCTAGCATGGGGTCGTGCCCGCCGAGACGATCGACCTTCAGGCCGCCGCCCGCCGACTCGGCGTGCATTACCAGACGGCCTACAAGTGGGTGCGCTGCGGCGACCTTCCGGCCTTCATGGTGATGGGCTCCTACAGGCTCGACAGTGACGCCGTGGCGCGATTCGCGGCGCGCCGGGCCCGCCCGGGCCCTCCCCGCACGAGACGACCGAGAACGGGCTTCGCTCTGCTCAGCCAACGCATGTATGACCATCTGGTCGCCGGCGAGGAGCGGCAGGCAGCCCGGTTGATCAACGGCCTCGTCGGGGACGGTGTCTCGATGACGACGGCCGCCCAAGACGTGCTCGTGCCGGCGCTGAGGGACATCGGCGAGGAGTGGGGAGCTGGACGCCTCGACATCTCAGTCGAGCATCGCGCCTCGGCGATCGTCGAGCGGATCCTCGGAGAGCGCTATCCCAATCCCCGCGGCCGGCGCCGTGGCGCCGCCGTTGTCGCGGCGCTTTCCGGCGACCGGCATGTCCTGCCGACGACGCTGGCCGCGGTCTCGCTGCGCGAGGACAACTGGCTCGTACATCATCTTGGAGCCGATCTCCCGCCCGACGAACTGACGCGGTTCTGCCAGGAGGAGCAAATCGACCTCGTGGTGCTTACGGTGACGGTCAGCAAGCTTCGCCGGGCAGCCACCCGCACCGCCGTGCAGCTCGAGGGGCTCGGTCTGCGAGCCATCGTGGGTGGACCGGGCCGCAGCCTCGACGAGCTACAACGCCTCGCTCGCCACGAACAACAGCACCACGCTACCGCCGACTCAGAACAATAAGGAGATCTCGATGGCCCGCTACAAGGCATCCGTCGACACGGCCCGTTCCCCCGCTCAGGTCTTCGCCTACCTCAGCGACTTCACCACCGCCACGGAGTGGGACCCCGGAACGGTCCAGTCAGAGCGCCTCGGCGAAGGTCCCATCCGTGAGGGAACCGAGTTCCGCCTGGTGGCCGTCTTCCTCGGCCGTAAGACGACGCTCACCTACCGCATCGTCGAGTATCAACCGCCACACGCCGTCACGTTCCGTGGCGAGAACTCGACCGTCATCTCACTCGACCGGATCACCTTCGAACCCTCAGACGCCGGAACGCGGATCGTCTACGACGCCCAGCTGACCCTCAAGGGACCTCTGAAGCTCGCCGACCCGCTGCTCGCGCTCGCCTTCAACCGCGTTGGCGATCACGCCCTCGCCGGACTGCGCAACACGATCGGTACTCAACAGACCGACTCCTGACGCGCGGACTGCTCATACAGGCCCCATCGGCCGATCAGCGGCTCGGCTGCAGCCGGGAGGGGCAGTCGAGTTCGACTCACCCGGGGCCGAGACGGAGAGCGATCGTCCGCGACGTGCCGGGTTCGACGGGCTGAGAAGCCGCTGACGTTCCGGGCAGATGAACTCTTGTACCTCGGACCAGGTGCAGAGCATCACTCGCTGGGTCGACAAGCGGTCTGCAACAGACGCACCGGACCACCACGCCGATGATCGAGCTTGCTGGGACCGGACCCCAGAAGCGACTGTCGTCAGAGGCGGCACGGTTGTCCCCGAGCACGAAGTAGCTGCCAGCCGGAACGCGTACTGCGGCGGGGAAGTCGCAGGTCGGCGCCTCGGTGCACGTCACCGGGAGCCGCTCGTTGCGCGTGATGCCGTTCACGACCGCGCGCCCGGAGTCGAGCGACACGCGATCGCCAGGACCGGCGACGATCCGCTTGATGAGGACCTGGGAGGAGGTGGCTGGAGTCGCGAGGTCGCACGGTCGCGGGAAGCCGGCGCCCTGCGCCGGTGCGCCGCACACCGGGGTGGCCGGCAGTGCCCCTGCGGGCGCGTGGAACGCAACGATCTCGCCGGCCCGGAGGCCGACGCCGGCCTCGATCTCCACGCGGCTGCCCACCGCGAGCGTGGGTTCCATCGAGCCGGACGTGACGCGGTAGTAGCGGACATCATCGTGGAGGGCGAGCAGTGCCGCTAAAGCCGCGGCCGCGACGGCGAGCAGGAGCGGCAGGACTCGCCGACGGCGGACCGGTCTGCCGAACTGGGGTAGGACCGCACCGGTCCGCGGCTGAGGCCAGGAGGGAGGAGATTGCGACACATGCTTCAGATCGGCAGGAGCCGCGCTGGCCTGGAGGCCGCCGTGGTGCGTGTGAACCACCGCGGCAGCGTCTTCAGCAATCGCAAGTGGAGGCGAGTGCAGGCCAAACGATCGCCGACGCGATCCCTGACGTGTCCGGATCCGCGTGATCCACTCGTCGCAAGCGCAGAG
>CAVYQU010000025.1:0-95668 GCA_963770805.1 uncultured Solirubrobacterales bacterium
GGTGAGCGAAGACTGCATTCAGGCGTTGCGGCCTCTTGCGCATGGCTGTCACTCCGGCATCCGCAGCCCGCGTCAGGTCTCACGGGTTGCCATCGGATTCCCAGGGTTGTTTGCCGATCCTGTTAGCCCGGTCGGCGGCGGCGGCACCAAATCCTTCATTAGCACGTACTTCCTCAGAAGCCGACGCCGGGCCCGAACCGGTGGACCCCATAAATTGCGGCGAGGTATGCCACATGCCGTTTGGGAGGATGCGGAGTTCGAAATCCCCGACCGATGGGACGTATGGCTTCGTCAGCGTTCGGCACGATTCGGCTGGGGTGTTGACCCCCGCGTCGACCCCAGGGGACGCATTAACCGAGGATCGGGCATCGGGATCTCGTCATCCCTGATGCTTGAGGTGTCGGTGGAGGTGGTCTACCGCTGTGGCCAGCCTCCGGCCAGGCGATCAAGGTCCGAGCGCCTAATGCGTACTCGCCTGCCAACGTGGATGGCATGTCCGCGACCTCGGCAACGGCGAGGGACTCCTCGGGCATCGCGAGGTTAGGTAGCCGGTTTCACTGCGTCGGTCTTTCCCTGGCTCCCTGCCTGCTGCGCTTTGCCAACTCGGCGGCGCGGTGCCGGATCCGATCCTCGTCGGTGATGGCGTGCCAGCGGGTTGAACGGCGTTGGCCGGTGCGTCTGACTTGGCCCGCCGACCGCCAGGTGACGATCTACCCGAGCCCGGAGCGGGCCACGGCTGGAGCAGTCGCGTGGCCCCCAGATCTATGGGTTCCACAGGAACGCATGGTGACTGGCGTCGCCCGTCGTGTCGGCCGATCCTGTGATCTGCCCGCGCGCGTTGATCGCGGCCCCGCTGCTGCTCGTCCCGCCGAGCGTGCCCAGATCGATCATGCCGCTGTACGCGGGCCACAGGAACGCATGCGTGGCGCCGCTGGTCGTGTCGGCCGAGCCCGTGACCTGACCCCGCTCGTTGATCGCCGTCGCCGTGCTGTTCGTGCCGCCGAGCGTGCCCAGGTCCCGCATGCCTCGGTGTGCGGGCCACAGGAACGCGTGCGTGGCGCCGCTGGTCGTGTCGGCCGATCCCGTGATCTGACCCCGCTCGTTGATCGCGGTCGCCGTGCTGTTGGTCCCGCCGAGCGTGCCGAGATCCTGCATGCCACCGTGCGGTCTCCACAGAAACGCGTGCGTGGCGCCACTGGCCATATCGGAATACCCAATCACCTCACCGCGGGCGTTGATCGCCGTCGCCGTGCTGTTGGGCCCGCCGAGCGTGCCCAGGTCCCGCATGCCGCCGGACTTGGTCCACAGGAACGCGTGCACGTTGCACGTAAAGTGAACGCTCGCGGCGGGACACGAGAAGCCGGTGACCTCCCCGCGATCGTTGATCGCCACCCCGCGCGCGGTATCTCCGCCGAGCGTGCCGAGATCCTTGATGCCGGTCGACGCGGTCCACAGGAACGCGCGGGTCATGCGGCTGCCCGTGGGGAGTACGTAGCCCGTGATCTGGCCGCGCGCGTTGATCGCCAACGGCTGTTCTAGAAAGAAAGCCCCCAGCCGAGGGTCCGCCAGATTTTGCAGCCCTCCGGCCGGGGTCCACACGAATGCATCCGAGGCCTCCTCGATCTGGAAGAACCCAATCACCGTGCCGTGTCCGTTGATCCCGGTCGCGAAGCTCTCCCCGGTCGGGGCGTCGAAGCATCCGCCGACCACCTGCATCCCGCCGGAAGAGGTCCACCGGAAGCCCGAAGGGCAAATGCCACGCCCAGTCATGCCCGGCGTGTCGGCGGTGCCCGCGACCTGGCCCCACGCGTTGATCGCGACCCCACTGCTGTTCGTCCCGCCGAGCGTTCCCAGATCAATCATCGACCCCTTGTGATGCGCCGACGCAGGCGCCGCCGAGGCCCACACCATCCCGGTCGCTGCGATCAGCGCCGCCAGCACACCGACCAGCCACAGCCTGGCAGCCGAGGCACCCCACCGGCTCCGTCCACCCACCATCTCCGCCCCCACCAACGGCAGGAGCAACCGCCTCGCCGAAGAACCCTCGGTCCCGAACATCGCTCGCCCTCACAATCCGCTTCATCACAGCGGCGAGAATGACCCCCGGTCACCCAGGTCGCTCACAGCCTCATGCTGCGCACCCACCCGATCCGCCGAAAGCGATCCGGGCACACAGCGAACATAACCTCAATGGCGAAGCAAGCTATCCGTACTTGTCCACATCGTCGAAACCGGTGACAGCACCCACTCGCCAGGACCAGACCCGCAACACCAGATCGGTGGGCGAATGGTTCGGTCATGCGGCGAGTGTGAGGACGGGCGCGGTCGACCACGCGGTTTCCTTGCTCGCGGCAGGGACCTTCGACGCCGACGCCGACGCCGCCGCCATCGCCCGCTCGATCCGCTCGGCCTCTTCTCCGTTTCTACTATTTATGTGACCGGCATGTCCTCGCGAGGGCGCGGAAGTTCGGCCTAGCGCGGTTCAGGTCTTCGACCGGCTCAGGGGAATGATTACGCGTGGGGGTTGAACGGGGCGAATGATTGCCCGACGCTCGTGGCCGTCGCGGACGTCGACAGCGATTTCGATGCGAGCCTCGTGACACCACATGAGGGCGTCATGCTCGGTCGAGAACGGCCCGAGCATCTTCACGCGCTCTCGACCGGTGTACACGTCGACTCTGAACGCCACGGCAGGCAGACCTATCGAGTGATCCGGGTCTGAGCTTGAGCGTCCCGGCAGCCGCATAGCCAAATGGGCGACAGTCCGGGCGGCTCGCCTGGTTCACGACCAGGCCGCGATTGCCCTCGATTCGTTCTTGCGCCGTCGGCGGGCGAGGCGCGTGTAGCCAGCCGCTCTGACAGCCCCGGACGGTGCGGGGTCGGAGTCAAGGAAGACGCCCGGTCGTCCGATACCAGCGGCGGCGGCATCGTCAACGCATAGGGTCCCATCCGGATCGCGGTGCCGCCAAATCACCTGACGCCATCCAATCGTCCCAAGCGCCGCCTAGCAGTCGCGAGCCGGAACCGGACTTGCTTCTTCTTCTAGACCTCCAGCAGCCCTGTGGTTTTGGTGCTCCGCGTTGGTGCTCTTGCTCACTCCCGGAACCGCCGGAGCGCGCGGCAGAGCATTCGGAGGAGGAGAATCCGGGCAATCGCACTCGCTGGCTTTACGGCGTGAGGTAGGCTGAATTTCTCGTGACCCGACGCGCTGCGTCTGTGTGAGACTGCCACTAGGTCGAGGACTGCCCGCGATGTCGTCCCAGAGCGAGGCGCCCCAGTCCCGGACGACGCGGGCGCGGGTCTATCGGAGAAACCCCTGGCCGATTCGTCTCGTGTCAGTGGCGCTCGTCGTTGTGGGGCTGTGACCGTCATCGCGGACCGTCAACACTCACCCGCGGCCCTCATCGTCTTGGCCCTGACGGCGGTCCTGCTTCTGCTCGGCACCGAACGGTCCGGTGTGCGGGTGTCCTCGGACGGCCTCACGAATGTCCCGCTCATCGGGCGCAGGCGTTTGTATCGGTGGTCGGATATCAACGGCTTTGCTGTCGGTAAGGTACCCGGAGGCTACGGCGGGCCGGTCGTGTCCATGAGCCTCGCCAACCGCACCGTCTACTTGCCGCGACTGAGTACCGGTTCGGCGGCAAGCGTGCGGTCGAAGAGATCTGCCAAGAACTGAATACTGAGCTGCAGCGCGCACGTCGAGAGCACCACTGATCGGGGGCCCTCCGAGGCGCGAGTCGGGGATACCAGGGGGTCGGAGCCGTCCGCGGCGGTCTAGCCGACTCGCTTATCGACAGCTGCTCATTGCCTCACTGTCGAGTTGCCGCTAGTGGTCACCGCGATAAGAAGCACCGAGACGACGATCATCAGGACGATGAGCGCCGTGCTTGGCCTCACGCTCCGGGGCCACTCCGGACCGTCTTGCCATGGGTCAAGCTCGGCCGTCCACCGCGGCGCGGGCCACTGCTCCGCAGCCCACTCGACGAAACGCGCCCGGTCGTCTAGCCAGACGACGCGCTGCTCCTGGCCGACGACGATCCACGGCCGCTCGGGATCGTGCTCGGTCAGGATGAAGCCGTACTCGGGCACAAACAAATACTCGCGTACCGATCGGACGGCAAGAGGGTGTCCACGCCGCCGTCATGGCGGCCTCGACCCGCTCGGCCCCACCCTCGCGGGCGATAGCGGATCAACACTGACGACCCGCCGTGCGTCCGAGTGCCAGCTCGAGCCGAGGCTGGAGGCCGAGCGACGAGCGCTCTTCGAAGGGAACGTGCTGCGGCCCCTGGCGCGGCCGGTCGAACCAGCGACAAGGATTCGACGCAGGTCAGGCGCTGTACCTGGCAGCCGTCCGGATCATGCAGGATCCCGGATCGCCGTGTGACGGCATGCCCCCCTGCCTAGGGGAGGGTCCACCGAACGCGCGCGCGGCCTTGACTACCACCGGCGCTGACGACCCGATCAAGGACCGCCGGGCGCGGGGGCGAGCTGACCGCGGGGCTCGACGGGCGGCGTGGGCCGACCGCGGACTAGCCAGTATGGATGCATGAGGCTGGTCCTCGCACGTCGCAGGTATCGCGGGTTAGCCTCGCGGGTGTTGAGGGCCGCTTCGGCCGCCGCATACGACTTGTTTGGAGGACCAGCCCATGCCTGACGTTACATCGTCGATCCACCCTGGTGATGTCCGCTTGTGGGTGTCGATTGATCAGCACAAGCTGTCGATCGTCGCCGCGACGCTGCCGCCGAGTGGCGGGCAGCCGGAGCTGCACCGGATCGAGACGACCGAGCGGGCGGTCGGCCGGTTCATCGACCGGCTCGGCGGCCCCGAGGGTCTGGCGGTCTGTTACGAGGCCGGACCCGGCGGGTTCGACCTGTACCGACTGCTGACCCGTCTCGGGGTGGCGTGCGACGTTGTCGCGCCGTCGCTGATCCCGGTTCGCGCCGGGGACCGCGTCAAGACCGACCGCCGCGACGCGAAGAAGCTCGTGCGCTTGTACCGCGCCGGCGAGCTGACCTTCGTGCAGCCACCGACGTCGGAGACCGAAGGCCTCAGGGACCTGATGCGCTGCCGCGACGATCTGCGCTGCGCCAGGACGGCGGCGCGTCACCGTGTCTCCAAGCAGCTGCTGCGACACGGGCGGATCTACCGTGAGGGCAAGACGCAGTGGACGAAGATGCATCGCGCGTGGATCGCCCGCCAGCGCCTGGCTGACGAGCTCGCGCACCGGGCGCTTGAGCAGATGCTGATCCATCTCGACGGGCTGGACCGGCAGCTCGCCGCGCTCGACGCCGAGCTTGAGCGGATCGCGCAGGGCGAGCGCTGGCAGGCTCAGGTCGCGGTGCTCGTCCGCTTCCGCGGAATCTCGACCCGCACCGCGCTCGGGCTGATCGCCGAGATCGGCGACTTCGCCCGCTTCGGCCACCCGCGCGAGCTGTGCTCGTGGCTTGGGATCGTCCCGTCGGAGTACTCCAGCGGCGAGCAGCGCCACCGCGGGCACATCACCAAGGCCGGGAACACGCACGCTCGCCGGCTGCTGATCGAGACCGCCTGGTCCTACCGCCACACGCCCCGCCGACCCGATCGCGGACCCGAACCGGACGAGCGCGCCTGGCAAGCGCAGGTCCGCTTGCACCAGCGCTACCGCCACCTCACCGACCACGGCAAACGCTCGACCGTCGCGACCGTCGCTGTCGCCCGCGAGCTCGCCGGGTTCCTGTGGGCCGCGATGACCGACCAGCCCCTGACCACCCGCGACCAGCAGGAGGCCGTTGCCGCCTGATATGGAGAGCTGGTTGTCAAGGGGGGCGTCACGAAGTTCTCGCTTCCGCGGTCGGTTCTGAGGGAGTGTGGTCGGCTGGGTGGGTGGCGGTCCGGCGTGCTGTGCGCGACGCGTGTCAGACTGATATGCGCGGGTTTGGGTGTACCGCAGGACCTGGTTCGTCGTGGGGAGCCGCTGTCTAACATCGGGCGTGGCCAGCGGGCCCGCACGGGCGGCTGGTTGCTCATAGGCGGATCGCGGGTTCCCCGCGCGTTGCCGGGCCGCCACCGACCCAGCCGACGGGATCTGTCGTGGAGCTCCGCGAGGTGTCACTCGATCTGGGTGATCGCCCACACGAACCCGGCGAGCTCGCGTGCGACGGCGGTCGCGGTGATCGTTCGGCGCTTCCCGCGGGCATCGAGGCGGGTCCAGGTGCGGTGCAGCCGCTGCTGCGCTGACCAGGCGACTGCGATCGCCTCCGCGGGCTGGCTGTCCTGGCGCTCGGTCAGCGCCTTCCCGACGCTCGGGCAGGGGCGGTAGTGCCACGCGGCCTCGACCAGCAGACGCCGCGCGTGCTCGGATCCGGTCTTCGTGATCGACCCGAGCCGACGTTGCTGACCGGTCGTGTTCTCGCACGGCACCAACCCGAGGTAGCTCATCAGCTGCTCGGCGCGGGCGAACCGCTCGAAGTCGCCGATCTCGGCGCACAACCCGACCGCGGTCAGCGTGTCAACGCCACGAAGACACCGCAGCCGCCCGACCTGCACGCTCCATGGCGAGCTCGGCAGCAACGCGACGATCTCGCGCTCCAGCCGGTCGCGTCTGTGAGCGAGCGCATCGATCGCACCACGACAATCCAGCAGCGCCGCCTGCGCCGCCGGCCACTCCAACACGATCCCGTTCAGCCATTGACGGTGACGGTCGGTCCACGCGTGCCCATCATCGAACCGGATCCCGTGTCGGAGCAGCAGCTTGGAAAGCCGATGACGAGAGCGCATCAGATCCATCCGGACCGCCTCCCGCGCACGCACAAGATCTCTGAGCGCCTCCTCCTCATCGCCCGGAACACGCACCGGGTGCAACTTCCCCGCCAACAACAACCGCGCCAAGTGCTCCGCGTCCCGACGATCAGTCTTCACCCTGTCCCCCGACGCACGCGGGATCTTCGACGGCGCCGCCACGACACACTCCACACGACGCTTGATCAGATCCCGCGCGAGCCCGTACCCCGTCGGCCCGGCCTCATACGCCGCGCGGACTGGTCTCGGCAGCCCGGCGCAGAACCCGGCCGCGCCAGCGCTATCGCCGTCCATCACGAACGTCTTAAGCTCACCGGTCTGAGCATCGAGCACCGCCGCGACGATCTTTGTCGCGTGCACGTCCAAGCCGACCAGGCTTCTAGCCTTCGCCATGGCTGGTTCCTCCAATATGCGGTTGTGGGCCGCCGCGCGGGTACCAGCCGCGCGGCATGACCATCACCCCCACACACGCGTGGGGGGACCGGCCCCTTCTACCGCTCGGGCCGGACGGACGGTCAATCCATATTGTCTAACGAACCCACGCTGTGCTGGGGTCGAGCGACCGGCGTGTCGTCCCGGAAGACCCTCGATTCATCTATGCGATCCCGACTCCGACCCTAGCTCGAGGCAACTCACGACCGGACACTGTCCTGCGGTCCCGACCCGCGTATCTCAGAGTGACAGTCGTCGTTGACCTCGCGCCGGTCGCCCGACCCCAGCAACACCCACCACCACCATGACCACCAACAAACAAAATCTCGATCGACCCCTTGACACTGGCATCCATCTCAGATGAAGCGCGCCCCGTGCGCAAGTTTGCCGCCTGTTATCCCGATACGTGCACAGGCAACCCTACTCTGCCCCCGTAGCAGCAGAAACGTAAGTATTGCGGGCATTTCGTCGAGTGGCGAGACCCGGACTCGAACCGGGGACACCACGATTTTCAGTCGTGTGCTCTACCAGCTGAGCTATCTCGCCGTGATGGCGCGATGCTAGCGGCTCTCCTGCCCCTTCGGCCCGCCGTTGGACGCAGGGCGGGAGGGCCCGGCCGCCACTCCCGCCTCGGTCCTCGCTCAGCTGCGCCGGGCGTTGCGCTGCGCATGGCGGCGCGTTTTGTGCATGCTGTGGCGCACGCCGGCGCCGTTGGCGCTGGCGCTCGATGTCGACGAGCTGGTCGTCGTGGTCGTGCCAGTCGTGGTGGTCGTCCCGGTGGTGCTCGTCGTGCTGGTGTACGAGCCGGGATCGCCGGTGCACGCCCAGGCCACGCCGCAGCCAGCGGCGAGCGTGATGACAGTGGCGGCCACAGCCGCCGCCGTACGGTGAACCCTCATGTCGATAGCTCCCGCCTCCGGCTCGCCGCCGCCCCCGGGTCGCCGCCGCCCCCGGGTCGCTGTGGCTTCGCCCCGGGTCGCCGCCGCAGACGCGACAATGCGCGCGTGCCGACGAAGCGCAAGCGCCTATTCGTCCTTCGCCACGCCAAGTCCAGCTGGGATGAGCCGGGGCTCGACGACCACGAGCGACCCCTGTCGCCGCGGGGCAGGCGCGCCGTCGAGGTCATCGCCGAGCACATGCGGGAGCAGGCCATCGCCCCGGAGCTCGTGCTCTGCTCGACGGCGCGGCGGACCCGGGAGACGCTACAGGCGTTGGCGCCGTCAGGCGAGATGCTGATGGAGCCCGAGCTGTACGGCGCCAGCTGCTCGACGATTATCGAACGTCTCCAGCGCGTCGCCGCCCCGACCACCTCGGTCATGGTGATCGGGCACAACCCGGCGCTCCAGATGCTGGTGCTGCGACTGGTTAAGCCGACCCACCACACCGGTCGCGCGGCCGTCGCTGACAGGCGGCCGGAGCCGGACCTCGATCAGATCCAGCGCAAGTTCCCCACCGCGGCCCTCGCCTCGCTGAGCTTCGAGGGTCCCTGGCGCGCGCTGGCTCCTGGCTGCGCGCGGCTCGACGCCTACGTGCGCCCCAAGCAGCTTTACTGACCACCCAGGCCCGGTCAGGCATCGGTCCACACGCCTCGACCGCGGCCGCACCCGGGGTTAGGCTCTGTCCATGCGACGCCTCTTTCCGCTGGCCCTGCTCGCCGCGCTGCTGCTGTCGGCGTGCGGCTCGAGCTCATCAGGGAGCAGCCCGTTCAACGCCGAGCTCTCCTACTTCCCATCGGGATCGGCGTTTGTCATGAGCGTCGCCACCGACCCGAACTCGAACGCGATCAAGCAGGGGCAGGCGCTGGTCCGGCGCTTCCCGCTGGCAGCGTTTGGCGAGTCGGCGCTAACGACGAAGCTCGCTTCGCTCGGAATCGATTACCAGAGCGACATCCGCCCGCTGATCGGAAACCCGCTGATGCTCGGGTTGGCCAGCCAGAGCATCTCCGGCGCCCGCCAGTCCATCCTCGCGGTCTGGGAGACCAAGGACAGCACCAAGCTTGGTGAGCTGGTAAAACGCCTGCTCGGCGGCCACAGCTCGGGCATGCACGACGGAGCGACGCTCTACTCACTCGGCACCACCACGTTGGCCGTCTCTAACGCGACTGCGGTGATCGGGAGCTCTGCAGCGATGGTCAACGCCGCCCTCGACCGCCACGCTCACGGAGGCGGGTTCAGCACCTCCGACTACTCCCAGGCGACGGCAGGGCTTCCGAGCAGCCCGCTGATCGAGATTTTCGGCAATCTCACCAACGCTCTGACCGCACCGAGCACGGCCACCGCACGCCGCGTGCCCTGGGTGGCGGCGCTGCGTGGTTACGGAGCGGCGGTCAGCGCCAGCTCCTCGGGGCTGAGCTTCCAGTTCCACCTCGACACCACCGGCGGCACGCTCAACCCCGATCAGCTCCCGTTCGCCACGGGAACGAACGCGCCCAACCTCGCCGGCACGAACCCGGTCAGCGTCGGGATCCACAACCCCTCGCAGATCCTCGCCTTCGCCGAGTCGGTCGAGCAGGCAACCAGCCCGGCTCAGTACGCGCGCTTCCGGGGGCGCCAGTCCGCGGTGCGCGCCCGGACCGGCGCCGACATCAACACCCTGGCCGGGCTCCTCACGGGCGACCTGATCGTCTCAAGCGACACCCGCCAGACGATGGGCCGCGCCGCCGTCAGCGACCCGTCCTCGGCGGCGACGACGGTGCGCAAGCTGATGAGCGCCCCCCGGAGCGTGTTCAGCAGCGCGACCAGCGTGACCAGGCTGCCGGGCGGCTTCTACGCGGTCCACGAGAAGAAGCAGACGATCGTCGTCGGCGTCTCCGGGAACGAGCTGGTGGCCGGCAACGTGTCACCCTCTCGGCTGCGGGACTTTGCCGTGGCACCCACCTCGGCGGCCACGGGAGCGCAGGGCGCGGTCGCGTTCCGGGTCGCCCTGCCGGTGTTGCTGCATCTGACCATGAAGCAGGCGCCGCCCAAGGCGGTTCAGTCGATCCTCGCCTCGCTCGGCGACATCACCGGCTGGGCCTCGGCAAGCCCGAGCGGGGTCACCGGAAGCGCTACGGTCGCCGTGCACTGAGCCGGCGCAGGAGCTCGAGTGCGCCTCGCTTGCTCAGCGGTTCGTTGAGGTTGCCGCACTTCGGTGACTGCACGCAGGAGGGGCAGCCCGCCCTACACGGGCACTCGCCGATCAGCCGCTGAGCGTCCCCGACGAGCCGGGCAAACTGGTCATACCCCCGGCGGGTGATCCCCACACCGCCCGGGTGCCCGTCGTAGATGAAGATCGTCGGGCCGCCGGTCTGCGGGTGCGCATTGGTCGAGAGGCCGCCGATGTCCCAGCGATCGCACATCGCGATTAGTGGCAGCACAGCGATCTGCGCGTGCTCGAGCGCGTGCAGTGCCCCGAGGAGCTGATCGAAGGGGAAGGACTCGGCGGCGACCAGCTCGTCGAGCTCGTACCAGAGCGCCCGGGTCGCGAACTCGACGGTCGGCAGGTCGAGGGCGTGAAAGTCGATCACCTGATGGTCCTGCAGGCCCTTGCGCTGGTAGCCGAGCACCGTCTCGGAGTACACAACCTCCCCGTAGGACAGGATCACACCCTGCGTTTCGTGCCGCTCGTGCAGACGCGCGATGTAGGTCATGCTCTCGCGCTTGGCCTGGGTGAACCAGTCGCCGGTGAACGGCTCGAGCAGGGCCCGCCGTGCGTCGTGGTCGAGCTCGAGCACCTCGTAGGCGCGGCCGAGGTGCAGGTAGATCGCCCCCTCGTGCACGGTCGAGTAGGCCCGGCTGGCCTCAATCGTCCCGATCACCTCCCCCGAGGAGCCGTCGATGAGAACGAAGCTGTCGGCGGACGCCGAGCGCAGCGCCACGCGCGCCGCCGGATAGTCATCGGCGCGGCGGGGAACGAACCCGTTGGCGCGCTCGCGCAGCAGCCCGGCCTCGGCCAGCTCTTCTGCAGCGGGGCGCCACGCCGGGCCGAAGATCTCCTCGTCGACGTGGCTGAGCGGCGCCTCGTGGGCGGCGCAGAGCAGGTGCTCGGCGTAGATCTCGCTGCTTCCCGGATCAAGGATCGCCGCCTCGACGGGACGCGAGAGGAACTCAGTCGGGTGGCGGCAGAAGAACTGATCGAGCGCGTCCTCGCCGGCGATGTAGACGGCCAGCCCGCGCCCGCGACGCCCGGCGCGGCCCCACATCTGCCGCAGGCTGGCCACCGTCCCGGGGAACGTCACGCACACGGCGGCGTCGAGCTCGCCGATGTCGATGCCGAGCTCAAGCGCGTCGGTGGCTACGACCCCGAGCAGCTCCCCCTCCGTCAGCCGGCGCTGGACGTCCTGGCGCTGCGCGGGGGTATAGCCGGCCCGGTAGGGGGCTATCCGCTCCGCCAGCTCCGGATCGAGGCGATCCCTGGCGTGTCGGAGGATCAGCTCGATGCCCTTGCGCGACTTCATGAAGCAGATCGTCCGCGCCCCCTGGGAGACGAGCTCCGAGAACACCTCGGCGGCCTCGTACAGGGCGGAGGCGCGGACTCCGAGTTCCTCGTCGAGGAGCGGCGGGTTCCAGATCGCCACCCGGCGGGACGCTCGCGGCGCGCCGTCCTCATCGATGAGGGTGAACCCGGTCAGGCCGGTCAGGCCGGTGGCCAGTTCGAGCGGGTTGGCGATTGTGGCGCTGGCCAGCAGGAAGTGCGGCAGGGTGCCATGGATCGCCGCCGCGCGACGGAGGCGCCGCAGCACGTTGGCCACGTGCGAGCCGAACACGCCCCGGTAGACGTGGGCCTCGTCGAGGACCACGAAGGCGAGATTCGCGAACAGCTCGCCCCAGGCGGCATGGTGGGGCAGGATGCCGACGTGCAGCATGTCGGGGTTGGTCAGCACAAGGTTGCTGCGCTTGCGAATCGCCGCGCGTTCCTGGCGCGGGGTGTCGCCGTCGTAGATCGCTGGGCGGACCTGCCGCTGCAGACCGAACGCGTTCAGCGCCCGTGCCTGGTCCTGAGCCAAAGCCTTGGTCGGATACAGGTACAGCGCTCGCGCGCGCGTGTCGCTCGTCAGCACCTCGAGCGTCGGCAACTGGAAGCACAGTGACTTGCCCGACGCCGTCCCGGTGGTGACCATCGTCGGGCCCTTGAAGGCGGCGTGCAGCGCCTGCGCCTGGTGAGCGTAGAGCGTCTCGATTCCCTGCCCGGCCAGCGCCGACGCGACGACCGGGCTCAGCTCGGGGGGAATCGAGACGGCACGGGCTCGACGCGCCGGGTAGGAGTCATCGTGGACCAGCCGCTGCTCGCTGCGGCCTTCCTCGAGTAGCGACTCCCAGGGCTCGGTCTGCTGTACGGAGATGGCACCTCACAGTAAAGCTCAGGGGACTGCTACGGTCGCGCGTCGCGATGCGCTGCTTGTACGTGGATCTCGACGGAACGCTGCTCGGTCCAGGCGCATCGCTGCTGCGCGGAGCCGACGGCGGCTTCTCCGCGATCGGCGTGCGGGCGCTTGAGGCCTGCTTCCGCGCCAACGTCGAAGTCGTCCTGTTCTCGGGGCGCAGGCAGAACAGCGTGTTCGAGGGCGCCCGTCTGATCGGGCAGCATTCATACATCTTCGAGCTCGGCTGCGGACTGGTGATCGACGGGGAGCTCGAGTGGCTCACCGGAGGGGTGAACCCCTCGCTCGAGCACGGCACGATCTTCGATCAGATCGAGGCCACTGGCGGTCCGCGCCTGCTGCTCGAGCACTTCGGCGATCGCCTCGAGTACCACACCCCATGGTCGGTCGGACGGGAGGTGTCGCATCTGTTCCGGGGCGATGTGGATCTCGCCGAGGCCGACGAGGTACTGCGCGCGGCGGGCATCGATTGGTTGCGCCTCGTCGACAACGGCGTGATCCGCGAGCACACCAAGGAGATGCCCGAGTTGTCGATCGTGCACGCGTACCACCTAGTCCCGGCTAGCGCCTCGAAGGCACGGGCGGTGGCCCGTCACATGCAGGCCCGAGGCTACGCGCCGGAGGACTGCATTGCCTGCGGCGACTCGCGCGAGGACATGGATGCCGCCTCGGCGGTGGGTACGTTCTGGCTCGTCGCCAACGCCCTCGAGCGCGACCCGACCCTCGAGCCGGAGGTCACTGCTCGACCCGGGGTGCGGATCGCCTCGGAGCGTTATGGAGCGGGTGTTTACGAGGCCGTGGTCACGACGCTCGCCGGCGGGTAGCCGGCGTCGTCGGCTAGGGCGCTCGGGCGCTCGGTGTCAGCAACGTCGTCACTCTCGGCCTCGTGGGCGTCACTGACCGCCCAGCCGAGACGCTCCACCAGTTGCCTGGCGAAGTGGTCGCTCTCGAAGTCCGCGACGGTCACTCGCTCGCAGAGCATCACTGCTGCTTCATTCCCGCGATCAGCTTTTACGATGATCTGGGGCATCGTCTCTCTCCTTCTGTCGCTCTCCCGCAGGCAGAGTGACACGGTCACCTTCATCGGGAGTAAACAGCTCGTTGCGACGACTGGGTCGCGTGAACCAGCGCCGGAGCCGCTCCCGAACCCGTCGCCAGAACCCGGGACGGACCGGTGGCCGCCAGCGGGCCGGCGGGGGGACCGTGGCCCGAACCACCTTCACCCACTCGTCGAGGGGGAGCTTGCCCGAGATCAGGTCTGCCAGAGCGCTGGTGACCGGTGCCTGCACACCGGCGACTTCGAGCGCGATGGCCAACAGGGGCACCGTCTCGAGCGCCTCCACCGCCTGCCCGACCCGGTTGGCGATCTCGGCCGCCGGCACCCCCTGGGCCAGCAGCTCGCCTGCGCGGCGGTTGCGGCTCTCCGGGGCGAGCGCCGTGGCGACGAGGTCGCCGGTGCCGGCGAGGCCGATCATCGATTCCGGCCGCGCGCCCTGAGCCTCGGCCCATCGCCACACCTCGGCGAAGATGTGACCGGCCGCGGCGCCGGCAGCGTTCAGCCCCTGAGCCTCGGTGGCCCCTGACGCGAGCGCGGCGGCGTTCTTGGCCACTCCCGCGAGCTCGACTCCGATCGGGTCGTTGGACTCCTCGCAGACTACGCCGGCACGGATGAACACACCCGCAAGCGCCGTGGCGAGCGACTCCTCGGTGGAGGCGGCGACAAGACCGGCCCCCGCGCTGACCATTTCCCGCGCGTGGGCGGGGCCGCCGATGCAACCGACCCGGCTCTCGCCAAAGCGGCGACTCAGCATGACCGAGGGCGGGATGCCCGTAGGAGGGACGAGTCCCTTGGCAAGGGTGACGACTGCCGCCTTGGGCGAGAGCCCGGTGCGCTCGAGCCGCTCGATCACGTTGGCGAGCCCGCTCGAGGGAACGCCGAGGAAGACGTAGTCCGCGCGGGTCAGGCCGGCGTCGGTGTGCTCGATGCGCAGCTCCCGCGGCAGGTCGACCCCCGCGAGATAGACGCGGTTCTCGCGGTCCTCGGTCAGCCGCTGAGCCTGCTCGGGACTGCGGGTCTGTAGCGTCGTCCGCAGGCCGCCGCGGGCGAGCAGCACCGCGACGGCGGTACCGAACGAGCCGGCGCCGATGACCACGGCGCGTTTGGTTCCGGGCGCCGGAAGATGGATCGATCGGCGCGGAACGGGAGGCATCGTCAGGAGGAGACTAGGCGGCGCCGCGCGTGCGCGCGTCTGCCTCAGCGCCGTCCGCATCCTCGCGCGCGACGGCGTCGGCCAGGTCCCCGGCCGCGGCGGCCATGTCACCGAACGCATCGGCGACATCCGCGGCGCTCGAACCGGTGATCGCCCGGTTGAGCGCCGCGACGGCCGCGTCAAAGCGTTCCCACGACGGACCGGGGCCGCGCCGACCGGTGCCCGGACGCAGCTCATAGGGCGGCTCGGCGTTCTCCGCGCCGGGGACGGGTCGCCACAGCAAGCCCGCCGAGTGGGCGTGCTCCCAGGCCACCTGCTCGCTCTCGGCGGCGTCGGCCAGCGCGCGCAGGCGAAAGGCAAAGCCGGAGTCAGGCGGGGCCATCTTGTGCGCCCGCATCGCCGTCGCCCAATCTGTGCCCGCCTGGCGCACGGCTCGCAGCACGTGCGCACGCTGACGGTCGAGCTCGTCGCTGAAGCTCATCGTGAGGTGCTCCCGGCGCTCACGAGTCTGAGCGGGAGGGCGCCGGCTCTGCAGTCCCCACCGCCTCACCACCCCAGAAGTCCTCAGCACTTGGTGCTGGCGATCGGGGGGCACTATGGGCCGGCGTACCGCTCCGCCTCCTCCTTCCGCCGCTGTAGCTCTCGTCGAGCATGTGCTGCAAATCGGACCGCTTGATCCGTACGCGCCGCCCGACGCGGAGCGCCGGAAGTGAGCCCTGATCGATCCAGTTGCGCACCGTTTGCTGGTTGAGCTTGAGCATCTCCGCCACCTCGGCGACGGTGAGGAAGGATTCCTCGAGATCAGCGCTTTCGGCCACTCAGTCTCCAATTGAGACGAATTAGTACCAAATCAGATTGATATGCTACCGCCCGCGGAGGACGTCAATTCGCACGGCGAAGGGCTGCGAGTCGTTGAACAGAGACGAGCGGGACAGCGGGAACGGCACAGGCGATGACCGAGGGGTGACCAATGTGGTCCGCTTCCCGGGGGACTGGATCGGGCCGGACGAGGAACTGATTCCGTTCGGTCCGGCAGCCGATCGCGCCGCCGAGGACAACCCGCCCACGCTGCCGAGCGCGAACGATTTCTGGGGCGAGCACGCCGCCGCGATCCACAGCGTGCTCGAGAGTCCCGCGACTGCGTCACCTCCAGATGAAACGCCGACGCCGAGCGCCGACCCGGCCACCCGGCATGTAGGCGACGGCGTCACCGCGAGACGGGACCGCACGCCTCCTGCGTTTCGTCGCTGGCGCCGCTGGTCGGTTGCGCAGGCCGCCACGCCCCCCGACCGCGCCCAGACGACTCGAGGCCTCGGCCTCAGGTCGGCGCCGCGGGCCCGCGCGTGGGCGGGAGCGGTCGCGCTGATGGTCGGCCTGGGGATAGTGGTGTCAGTGGTCCTCGGAGCTTCACCGCGCGTCGGGCGCGGGAGGGCAGGTCGAGCGGGCGGGTTCCTTGCCGCAGCGGGCCACAGCCTCGGGACCTCGACGGGAATCGCCGACGCCGTGCGCCGCGAGCACGTCACAGCACCCGGCAGCGGGCAGCGACCTCGCGCCGCGCGTCGCGCCGCCACCGCGAGGCACGGGAGCGGCAGGCGTCGGCCTCCGGCGGCCAGCCCTAGCAGCACCAGCGTTGCTGTCAGGCTCGCGACGCCGCAGGCAGGCGGCCCGTCGGTCAGCACTGTCGCGCCGGCGACGAACTACGTCGCGCCTGCGACGGACCCATCGACCGGCTCGGTCTCGACGGGATCGAGCGAGAGCCGCGCCGTCTCCAGCGGCTCGGGCTCCAGCTCAGGGACCGGTTCCGCTCCCGCCGGCCCGGTCGGCCCCGGGGCACCATTCGGCCCAGGGCACCTCGGATGAGGCCCGTGCGGGCCGACCAACCGACGCCGAAACGTGACGAAACTGTCTCAATTCACCGTTGCCGCTACCGCTCGGCGCACCGCTGTGTTGTTATAGGGGACCCACGCGGAGGCGAGCACGAATGAGACGTTTGGCAACACACATCCGGTCCAATGTCGTCGCCTATCTCGCGCTGTTCGTCGCGCTCGCCGGCACCTCCTACGCGGCCTCCCGCCTGCCCGCCGGCAGCGTCGGCAACCGCGAGCTGAAGAACCACTCGATCACTCCGATCAAGTTCGACCCGACCAAGATCGGGGCGAGCGTGCGGTATTGGGCCGTGGTCGGCGCCGGGGGTCATGTACTGGCCTCGCGCCCGATCGGAGCTCGCGTTCTGCATTGGAACGCAGCGGATGCCCACGGGCAATTGACCTGGAAGCAAGCGATACCGGGCAACTGCTTCCCGCTCGGGAGCGTTCTACAAGAGGGCGGGGACGGTGGTGCTGCGAATGCTGGCTTTGTGAATCTCTTCCAGAGCAGTGGAGACGCCTCATCATGCCGTTCATCGGGTTCGCAACGTATGACTCGACGGGCAACCACGATCCCGAGACCGTCGCCAGTCTCGGTGCAGTGCGCCCAGCCGTGAAGAACGCCGCATGGCGCGGTCGGTCGCTCGGACTCCTTCTGGCGCTCATCGTGCCGCGTTGTGCGGAGCGCCTGGCTGGACCAGCGCACGCGGACGAAACCGTCATCTGTCTGCGATACGTACGGCGACCACGTGACCGCCGACGCCGCGGAGCGCACTCGGGTTCCGTACCGGGCTGCGCTGTCCGGGGGATCGCCAGCAATCTCTATGCCCCCGGGGGAATGGCAATCTGGACCGCGACCCCAGGCGAGAACATCCCGCGTGGAGCGACTGCGCGATGGATGATCACGTGCGCCTCCGGGCCTGCACGATCGCCTCCGTCTACATACCGCACATGTACTCGATGGGCCTGGAGACGATGGCACCGGTTCGGAGGTGGCTTCTTTTGGGCCGGCGGCAGCGGAGGCGTGCCCACCTTCGACAACGAAGCGTCGTGGAGCTCGGCTTACACCGGCTCGCCGCACTTCATGCTGGCCTGCCGGTGGTTCGTCTTACTTCGGCTGGCAAGTCGATCTGCGGTGCCAGCCCATGCAGCACGGAGTTCTCCGCCCACCAAATCAGCATCGAACTGATCGAGCTACGGATGCACGAGACAATCCCCCCGTCGATCTCGGGCGCCGGACGGCTCTGGAACGCGACGGGATGGATTCGCGGCACTTGGCCGCTCCGCGCGGTCGGCAATTCGCCAAGCGGCGTCTGCGCGATGGCCGCATCGCTGAACGGCCATCCCATCAGCGGCGCCGGCTTCACCTTCCCTCACATCAGCGCGTATTGGCATGAGTGCGGCTTGCCGGGAAACGGCTCTCCGGCCGGTGGGGCGTCCGTCGCAGAGGTCGAGGTCAACACGGCTGATCCGGACCTGCCACAGGGCACAGTCAACCTCTACCTCTCCGGCTACGACGCCGCCGGAATCGACGCCTCGGCCAACAGGACCGTCCATCTCGACAACGAGCCTGTGACGCTCAACCTGTCGGGACCGACGGACGCGCCGAGCACCGCCGGTCCCCAGTACGTCAGTGCTGCCGCGACGGCCGGTCCGAGCGGTGTGGCAGGGATCTTCTGCTCGGTCGATAACGCGCCGATCGCGACGCACAGCGGCGCCGGCACGCAGATTCCGGTTCAGGGAGTCGGGACGCACACGGTGAGTTGCTACGCGCAGAACAACTCGCTCGACGCGCGCGGGACGCCGGCGCGGTCCCGGATCAAGAGCTGGTCGGTGGCGATTCGGCAGCCGACGGTGAGCACCGTCTCCTTCGCCCGGATCGTCGATGCGCTCCGGTGCACGCACGCGCGTGAGCGGGTGCGGATCCCGGCGCGCTGGGTCACGGGCACCTATCGCGGCAAGCCGGTTGGGGTCAAGGTTCCGGCTGAGACTCGCACCGTCAAGGTCGTCCACTGCCACCCGGTGATCCTGCGCCGGAAGGTCCGAGATCACGGCCACTGGCGGATCAAGCGTGTCGTGCTGTTGCCCCACACCGTCCGAGTCGGAAGGAAGTTCGTCGCCCATGGCGCCTCGGCCGCCGTCAGCGGCTGGCTCGGCGACACCTACGGCAACGCGCTCGGGCACCGGCTGCTGCTCATCCAGACCGCTCCCGACAACGGCGTGGGCGCGTTCTCCAACGCCACCGTCACCCGGAGCGCCGCCGACGGAACCTGGTCCGTGCGGCTGGCTCCCGGCCCATCGCGGTTGGTCCGCGTTCTGTACGGTGGCGACGGCACGACCGAGCCCTCGGTGTCGACGGCCGCGCGAGTGATCGTCCCGGCGGCCGTGCGGTTGACGATCGCGCCACACCATTCGCATTGGGGGTCGCACATCAGGCTCGCCGGCAGCGTGCTCGGCGGCTACGTCCCGACCTCGGGCGAACTCATCGTGCTGTGGATCGGCTGGCCGGGCGGATCGACGGAGATCGGCCACCTGTACACGGACGGCCGCGGCAAGTTCCGCAGCTCGTACACGTTCCTCCGTGGGAACGGACGAGAGACCTACCGTCTGTGGGCGGCAAGCGCCAAGGAGAGCGACTATCCGTTCGCCCCCGCCAGGAGCCTCAGCAGCTCGGTCACGGTCGGTCCCTAGGGCCGCCGTGTTGCGCTCCGCGGCTTTCCAGCTAAGCTGTGTCCCGTGATCGGCGACATTCTCCAGCCAACACATCTGATCTTTGTTCTTGTGATCGCGCTTCTTGTCCTCGGACCGAAGCGTTTGCCGGAAGTCGGGCGGTCACTCGGCAAGGGCCTACGGGACTTCAAGATGGCGATCGGTGGTGAGGAGCACGACCATCATGAGGCGGTGCCGGCTCCTACCAGCCCCCCGAGCACCGTCGAGAGCACGCAGCCGACTCAGCCGCCGGCTGAGCACGTCAGCTGAGCTCATCCCTTCCGACTGAAACTCGTCGCTCACCGCGGCGTCGATGATGTCCACGCTCGAACCACAGCTTCAAGCCGCCGGTGGCCGGGTGCGCGGCAAGTGGCGCTTGCTCGGCGGGATGGCGATCGGCTGCATGATCGTGGTGGCCGCCGTGGCGGCCACGATCGCCACGGGAACGCTGCTCGAGGTCAAAGCATTCACCGACGCCCTCAAGCAGAGCCCGCGGCTGAACCTCGGGAACGAGCTCGCCAGCGCCAACGCCGGCGGCCCGCAGACCCTGCTTCTGATCGGGTCGGACAAGCGGGCCAAGACGGCGATCGACGCCAACACCCCGGCCCATTCGGACACGATGATCCTGGTCCGGCTCGACCCGAGCCAGCCCAGCACGACGCTGCTCTCCGTACCCCGCGATCTCCAGGTCACGATTCACCCCGATCACGGCCGCCCGAGCACGCAAAAGATCAATGCTGCTTACACGCTCGGCGGCGTCAAGCTGGCGGTGAAGACGGTCAAGCAGGTGCTCGGCGTCCAGATCAACCACGTGATCGACATCAACTTCGCCGGCTTCAAGGCGCTGGTCGATTACCTGGGCTGCGTGTACGTGCAGGTCGACCGCCGCTATTACCACTCCAACCTGGGTCTCGGTGCAGGGCAGACGTACGACCAGATCGACATCCAGCCCGGCTACCAGAAGCTCTGCGGCGACGATGCGCTGCACTACGTCCGCTACCGGCACACCGACACGGACCTCGTGCGCAGCGCCCGTCAGCAGGACTTCCTGCGCCAGATCAAGAACCAGGTCGGCGCCGGCGGGCTGATCTCGCGCCGCTACGCGATCGAGCGCATCTTCGGCAAGTACGCCAGCACCGACATCCGGTCCGCCGACGACGTCCTCAAGCTCCTCGAACTGCTCGTGCAATCCGCCGGCCATCCGGTCCGACAGGTCACCTTCCGCGCCACGCTCGGACCGTCCTACGTCACCGCCACGCCAGGCCAAATTCACCAGACCGTGCAGGAGTTCCTCAACGGCGGGGTCCGGGCCGGGCACGTGCAGGTGTCCGGCGGCCACCAGGGGAAGGCCAAACGGGCCGGCCCGGCGGTCGGTGTGCCTCTCTCGCCCGCGACGACCGACGAGCTGGCCCAGGCTCACGCCGCCGCGGGAGGGGTGCCGTTCCGCCTGTACTTCCCGGTGAAACGCGTGACGTCGGCCGCTGCCGACCCCGACATGGTGCGGACGTACATGCTGCACGGCGCTCACGCCTACGTCGTGGTCGTCTCTCAGGGCGGCCTGGGTCAGTACTACGACCTCGAGGGCACGACCTGGGCCAGCCCGCCGGTCCTGCAGAACCCGAGCCAAACGATCACGATCGGCCACCGCACGATGCGGCTGTATTTCGAGGGCCAGCGGCTGCGGGTCGTCGCGTGGCGTGACGGGCAGGCCGTCTACTGGCTCACCAACACGCTGCAGAACATCCTCACCAACCGCCAAATGCTGGCGATCGCCGCCGCCGCCACGCCAATCAGATAGCGGCGCAGAAGACGCAGCGCTCCCAGTCGAACGGACGCTCCAGCGCGCGCAGCAGCCGATCGTTCTCACCCCAGTCGCGATTGACGTGGCGGCCGATGACGAGGATCGCCACAGTGCCGGCGCCGGCGGACTTCAGCGCCGCCGCGGCGCTCTGGCCGCTGGCCCCGGTGGTCCAGGTGTCATCGATCAGGAGAACCGACTCGCCCTCCAGCCGGCGGCGAGACCGAAACTTCTCGGGGCTGAACGCGCGTGCTGGAACCGTCTCACCAGTCGGCCCGACCAGGCGCTGGAACCTGTCACGGGTTGGCCCGACGAGCTCCCCGACGATGGCGTGGAGTGGGTGGTCGGCGTCGCGCTCCGGACTGCCCGAGGGAACGGCCGTCACCAGCTCGAAGGCAGGCGTCCCGGCAGCGGCAGCCAGGCACGCCTCGTGAGCTGCGAGGTACCGCCACAGTACAGCGGCCAGCTCGGCGCGGAGCTGACGGGCGACGTCGCCGCGCAGCCGCTTGTAGCTGGCCAGGACATGATGGAGCTGCTCGTGCCCGACGCTGTAGGAGATCGGCGAGATCGCATCGAGTTGGTCACCGCCATGGGTGCACGCGTAGCAGAGCGAGTAGCCGTCAGTGAGGTTCAAGCACCGCTCGCAGACTCCGGGGCCGTGAACCGGACCCAGCATGAAGTTGCCATACAGGGCGGTGAGCTCGCGTACGCTGGGCATCGCCTCGAGCCCGCCTCACAGGACAAGCGCACCAGTCGAGCAGAGGCGCTCGACGGCGGCGATGATCTCCTCGGGCGAGGAGACGACGTACACACCGGGGCGACTGGCGAGGGCCCGCGCCCAGTCCTGGCGCACCAGTGAGCGCAGAAGGAATACCGGGCGTCCATGCGTGAGCGCCAGCCGGGCCTGAAGCCGGGCGCCGCTCGTCGGCGACGCTTCGACGATGACCGTGCCGAGACTGAGCCCGGACATCACGGCATTGCGCATCGGGAAGCTCTGGCGTGACGGCGACGCATCGGGCCAGAACTGGGAGATCACGGCTCCTTCGGCGGCCAGCCGGAGCTGCAGAGCCGCGTTCTCCGGCGGGTAGCAGCGGCGCAGGCCGGTGCCGATCACCGCCAGCGTCCGGCCTCCGGCGTGGAGGGCGGCCAGATGCGCCGCCGTGTCGATCCCGGCGGCGAGCCCGGAGGCCACGACGTATCCGCTCTGGACCAGACAATCGACGACGCGCGCAGCTGCCGAAAGACCCCGCGCGCTGGCTCGGCGAGAACCGACGACGGCGAGCGCACGGGCGTCGGAGGCCTCGTAGCCGCCCGCGAGGAAGATCAGCGGCGGCCGGTCGTGGACCCCCCTCAGGTTCTGCGGATAGTCGTCGTCGAGCACGGTGAGAAGCCGCATCCCCTGCGACTCCCACTCGGCGACCTGCGCCACCGTCGACTCGGTCTGCGCCTCGGTGCCACCGTCGGCGCCGAACAGCCTCGGAGCCTCCTGACGCTCGTCCTGCAGCACGGAGAGCGCGCTACCGTCCGCCTCGACCAGCTCGGCGTACTGGCGCCATGGTCGCCTTCCCGTCCGGAGCAGGACGACGAGCGCGGCGGTCTCGATCGAAGCCGTCATCCCAGCCCACACCCTACTCGCGCCGACAGACGCGGGTGCCGGTCTGGCCGGGTCGCTGGGCAGCTCAGAGCTGCGCGCGCACGGCACCGCCGGGATAGGCCGTGCTGTGGATGTTCACGTAGTAGGCGGCTGGGTCCTTCTCGATTGCCGTCACGACCGACGGCGACACGGCGACACAGCCCTTGTGGTGAAGCTTCGACGCGGTCGACAGCGGCACGACGACGGCGCCCGCCTTGCCCGCCGCCCCGCGATTGATATGGGCGAAGGTCGCTCCGCTGAACCCGTGCAGGTGGGCGAAGCGCCAGCACACCTTTGCGCTGCCGTGGAAGGCGATCACCGCCAGCCCGGTGCCCTGCGGGGCGCCGTGCGGGGCCTCCGCCGCGCCGCTCAGCTTGGCCTGGTAGATGCGCGGCGGAACGTGAGGCCGGGCGGGGGACGAGGATGAGTTTGAGCTCGAACTGCTGCCACAGGCGGCCAGGCCGGCACCGGTCAGGGCAACGGTGATCGCCACCAGGAACTTCGTAGCCACGGCGGACCTCCGGAATCATCGCTGGTCGATCGCCGCAGTGAAGAGCGGCCAGCTTAAGCCCCGGTGAGCCGGCGCTCAGGGCCCCCTGAACTATGCAGTCGCCCGCCCGCGGCGCTCAGACTCGCGCGCCACGCCCTTCAGGAGAGGCTTGATCACTTGTTTGACCGTCGCGGCCCAGACCGAATCGGGGACCGGGATCTTCGGCGTGGATTCCACGTGCCAGCGAAGTGCGGTGCTCGAGCCGACGGCGGTGAGCTCGACCGTCGCATGGTGATCGCTCACCGGCGCGCCCGAGAGCAACCGATACGAGAACCGGCTCGGGGGCTCGAACTCTGTCACCTCCTCGCGCAGTGGGGGCCCGGCGAGCTTCAGAACGCGGATCGCTCCGACCCCATTGGGGGCCGGCGTGCCCTCACGCTCGAGCGTCGATGAGCGCAGTGGCGTCAGCTGCGCGTAGGCCCGGTGATCGGTGAGGACTTCGAAGACAACCTCGGGCTGAGCAGCGATGGAGGTGCGCAAAGTGAAGCTGGCCACCAGGGCATCGTATGCGCTAAGCGCTCCCAAGGTCCGCTAGCCTGCCGCGACTATGGCGGGCTCGGCTCCACCTTCGCCTGACTCAGGCGGCAGCGCGCGCCGCCGGTACGCACCTCGGATGCCCCCCGAGCAGCGACGGGAGCAATTGCTCGACGCCGCGCTGAGCGTAATCCTCGATCACGGCTACAGCGGTGTCTCAATGGAAGCCGTGGCACGGCTCGCCGGCGTGACGCGGCCGGTTGTCTACGACCACTTCGCCAACCTCGGGCTCCTGCTCTACGCCCTGATCGAGCGTGAGGAGCGCTACGCCCTCGGCCAGCTCCGCGACGTGGTTCCTGATGACCCCGGCGCCCGCGATCCCGCTGTGGTGCTGTCGGAGAGTCTTCGGCGCTTCCTCGATGCGGTGGCCAGTCGGCCGGCGACGTGGCGACTGATCCTGCTCCCGCCGGACGGGACCCCCGCACTGGTCCGCGAGCACGTTGAGACCAACCGCGCGCTGACCCTCGAGCGGATCATGGGACTCGTTCAATGGGCCCAGCGGGGCCCGGGCCTGCCGTCACACCTCGACGTCGAGCTGGCCGCGCGGGCAATACGCGGGCTGGCCGAGGAGGCGGGCCGCATGGTGCTGATCGACCCCGAGGTCTACTCGCCGGCGCGCTACGAGCGGTTCGTTGCCACGGTCATGCAGCTGATCCGGCCGCCGGCGTGAGCGACGCCGCGGACCGGCCGATCACCGAACGCTCGGCGCTTGAGCTGGCGCGACAGATCCGCGAGGGAGACCTGAGCGCCCGCGAGGCCGTCGCGGCGCACATCGAGCGCCATCGGCTCTGCGCTCCGCAGATCAACGCGCTGGCTCAGGATCGCTTCCAGGCCGCCCAGGAGGAGGCCGCCGTCGCGGACTCCCGGGTCACGGCCTTCGGCGGCGGAGGCCGGCTTCCCCCGCTCCTCGGGGTCCCATTCACGGTCAAGGAATCGATCGCCCTACGGGGGATGCCTCAATCCGCCGGGCTGCTCGCGCGGGCGCAGTACCGGGCGCGCGAGACCGCACCCGCGGTGGCGCGGGTGGTCGCGGCAGGCGCGATCCCGCTTGGCGTGACCAATCTCTCCGAGCTCACGCTCGGCATCGAGTCGGTCAACCGGGTCTACGGGCGCACCAGCAACCCCTACGACCCCGGACGCACCCCTGGGGGCTCCTCGGGCGGCGAGGGTGCTGCGGTCGGCTGCGGCGGCTCACCCTTCGGCATCGCCTCAGACATCGCGGGATCGATCCGGTTTCCCGCCTTCTTCTGCGGCGTCTTCGGCCACAAGCCCTCGCCGGGAGTGGTGCCGAACAGCGGCATGTTCCCGCCGTCGCAGGGCGAGTCGGGACGGCTGCTCGCGGTCGGGCCGCTGGCCCGGCGGGGGGAGGATCTCATGCCGCTGCTCCGGATCTTGGCCGGCCGGGACCCCGACGATCCGCACTCGCGCGATGTCGAACTCGGAGATCCGAGTGCCGTGACGCTGCGTGGCCTCTCGGTGACCAGTGTCGAGGGCGCAGTCTGGCGGTCGGCGAGCCGGGACCTGCGTGATGCGCGCGAGCAGGCGCTGGGCGCGCTCCGCGCGGCCGGGGCCGCCGTGAGGAGAACCCACGCAACATCCTGGCGGCGAGCCACGCTGCCCTACCTCGCCACGCTGCAGGCAGGTTCGGAGCGAAGCACCGGCGAACTGCTCGATGCTGCAGGTGCCCAACCGGCGAACTGGCGCTCGCTGCTCTCGCGGTCCGGTCCGCACACCGTGACCACGCGGCTGGCCCTCGCCTCGGAGCGGTTGCCGAAGGCAGAGGGCTCGGCACTTGTGAGGCAGTTGCAACGAGGCCGGGACCTGGCCGCCGAGGTGCGCGAGGTCATCGGCGACGGCGTCCTGCTGCATCTCGTCAGCTCCCGCGTCGCACCGCGCCACGGGCGGGCGAACGGGCGTCCGTGGCTGTTCACACCGGCGGCGATCTTCAATCTCGCCGGCGTGCCGGTGACCGAGGTCCCGCTCGGGCTCGACCGCGACGGTCTGCCGCTCGGGATCCAGGTCGCGGCCGGGGCGGGACGAGACCACGTGGCGATCGCGGTGGCACTCGAACTCGAGCGCGTATTCGGCGGCTGGGTGCCGCCGCGGCTCGGCCGCTAGGGCGCTCGACCACCGCAGACATCGGTCTTGGGGCTCTGCGACACTTCCCGTTCCTTCCGCCGCAGAGCCCCTCAACCACGACGGGGACCCGCTTCCTGGGTCCCCGTCGCTGATCCCAAACGCACCCACGGCCGGGTAGAGTGCGTCCTCCGAGGATCGATTCGAGGGCAAGAACCCAGGGCGCCCTTCGAAGTTGCGGCGGACGAAGAGAAAAATCTCTTGCCATACTGGGTGGCTCCCCAGCACGGGGGCGTAGCTCAGTTGGTTAGAGCGCCGGCCTGTCACGCCGGAGGTCGCGGGTTCGAGTCCCGTCGCTCCCGCTACACGTATGCCCAGTAACGGCGGGTGATTGGGGCTCCCCACCCCTTGCGTCACTCCTGGTCTGACGCCCACTCCGCGCCCATTCGCGCGGATCTCGTGTTCAGCCGCGCCCGGATTGCGCCCTCGCAGTCGACCGCGAGGTGGCCATACTGCACAGCTGATCCTACCGATGCCCACGGGCGAAGTGACGGCCCCGCCGCGATGACGCCGACGACGGGGCCGCCTCACCCAAAGAACGGGCAGGGCGTCGCATTCCTTGCGCCCTCCCCGAGAGAGCCTACGCACACGCAGCCCGGTCGTCGAGCTTCGGCGCGTCGAGTCAGGCGATGAACGTGCTGGGCTCCTCGGGCTCGGGCTCCACCAACGGTGGGGGTTGCGCGGAAGTCACGCCGATCACATCGAAGATCCTCAACGGGTGCTGATGCGGTGCGGTGAGAGTTCGTCACCGTGCGCCATCGCTTGTTCTGCTCGCTGGCGTGGGCGGGACTGCGCCCGCGATTTCGCTGGGATAGGACAGTTCGCGGACAGACACAAACGTTGAGGCGACATCAGGCTCCTGCCACGCGGCCCGTGCACGGTGATGTCCGCCTAGAACACCCTCACTCGAATAAAGCAACGTCCAACCGGAGCCGATGCATTCTTGCCCCCCCTGGGAACGGAGACCCGGTGGGTCAACCACGTCAATGGAGGGCACATGCACCTTAGGACTAAATGCGCGCTCGGCGTAGCCGTAGCGTCCATCGCCGCACTCGCTCCCATTGCGCCAGCGCAGGCGCAACCGGCGGTGTGCAGTACGCCAGCATTTCGCGCGATCGACAGGTCGGTCAGCCACAACCCTCAGCCATTCGCGCGTTTGCTGAGCTTGACCTACCGGTTCGCCCCAGCCGCGTCGCTCGCCGAGTTCGACACGTTCGCGCAGTGCGACCCCGGAACTGCGTCTGCGGTCTACAAGGCGTTTGCGGCCAACAATCCCAGCGAGGCGAGCAACTTCCAGCAGACCTTTGCATCGCGCTACCCCAATGAGGCATCCGTTGTCGGCGTGGGAGGCGGCGGAGGCATCATCATCAGCTAAATAGCCGTTATCGCCAGTCCTCGATCTCATCGACCTCGTAACCGAGCAGGTGACAGACGCGTTCGAGTAGACCTCAGCAGCGTTGGGTAGTGGCGCATCGTGCCCCCGCCAAGGGTTGCGTTCTCATCGTTCAGTGACGCGTCCGATTCGAAGCGGCGCTTGAGCCAGCCCGCGTTGGCCAGACGGTCGGCGGCGGGATACGCCCAGTCCTCGAGCAGCTGGCCGCTCGTGCTCCGGGGTCCGGCCAGCGGCTTGACCGCCGTGCCCACGAGACCGAAAAGTGCTCCGACCGACGGTCGTCGCTCGGGGATCCTGACGCCCATCGAGTCCCGTCGCTCCCGCCGTTGAAGTGCCCGCACAGGCCCGATTCTCGTTCACGGACCTGCTGACAGCGAGCGCAGTCAGTGATGAGCCGATGGACCAGCCACGGCGAGTCCCGGATGGAGGCGTCCGGATGGAGCGCGAACATCGGGCCGTGAACGCATCTGGTGTGACAGCGCTGGCTACACGCGACTCGGAATCGAGCAGTATCGACGAGCAGCTCGGACAGGGCTGGGTGGGCCGATGAGCACGGACGCGCAGCCTGGACCGTCGGCGGGAGCGCGGGCGGCGGGCGCAGGAACGGCGAACGCCGCTGGCGCGGCGGGGGTCGTCCTGATGACGCTGGCGGCGGGGCAATTCGTCATGGCCCTCGATACGACGGTCATGAACACGGCGATCGCCACGGTGGCCAAGGACCTCGGCACCACGGTGACCGGGATCCAGACCGCGATCACGCTCTACACGCTGGTGATGGCGTCGCTGATGATCACCGGCGGAAAGATCGGTCAGATGATCGGGCGCAAGCGCGCGTTCGCGATCGGGTGCATCATCTACGCCTGCGGTTCGCTGACCACCGCGCTGTCCCAGAATCTGACCGTGCTGATGATCGGCTGGTCCGGCCTGGAAGGGCTGGGGGCCGTGCTGATCATGCCGGCGATCGTGGCGCTGGTCGCGTCGAACTTCGGCAAGCCCGACCGTCCGCGCGCCTACGGTCTCGTGGCGGCGGCGGGCGCGATCGCGGCGGCGCTGGGGCCGCTGATCGGCGGCCTGTTCACCACCTACGCATCGTGGCGGTGGGTGTTCGCCGGAGAGGTGCTCATCGTGCTGGTGATCCTCCTCCTGACTCGCCGCATGAACGACACGCCGGCGGAGGAAGGCGCGCGCCTCGACCTTGTCGGCACGGCCCTGTCTGCGCTCGGGCTCGGTGCGATCGTGCTCGGCATTCTGAAGGCCGGAACCTGGGGGCTCGTGCGGCCGAAGCCGGAAGCTCCCGCGTGGCTCGGGCTCTCTCCCGTGATCTGGCTCATCCTCGCCGGCGCCCTGGTGCTGGTCCTGTTCGTGGCGTGGGAGAACCGGCGCATCAAGCGCGACGAGAGCGCGCTGATCGACCCCGCGATGCTGCGCAACCTTCAACTGCGCAACGGGGTCATGTCATTCCTCTTCATGTTCCTGATCCAGGCTGGGATCTTCTTCACGATCCCGTTGTTCCTGTCGGTGGCGCTCGGGATCTCGGCAGTGGAAACCGGCGTGCGGCTGCTTCCGCTCTCGCTGTCCCTGCTGATGTTCGCGGTGGGTGTCCCCAAGCTGCGGCCCGACGCGTCACCCCGGCGCGTCGTCCGGCTCGGATTCATCATGCTGTTCGCCGGCCTGGTACTCCTGGTCGCCTTGCTCGACGTCGGCGTCGGCCCGGAGATCGTGACCTGGCCGCTGCTGCTCGCCGGCTCTGGACTCGGGATGATGGCCTCCCAGCTCGGCGCCGTGACCGTGTCATCGGTACCCGACGAGAAGAGCGGCGAGGTCGGCGGGCTCCAGAACACCGGCACCCAGCTCGGCGCGTCGATCGGCACCGCACTCGCCGGCGCGGTGCTCATCTCCGCGATGACCGCATCGTTCTTCACCGGCATCCAGAACAACCCCAACGTTCCCGACAGCGTCGTAGCACAGGCACAGACCCAGCTCGCCAGCGGCGTGCCGTTCATGTCCGAGGCCGACGCCAGAGCCGCGCTCCAGAAGGCGAACGTGCCCACCGCGACCGCAGACGAGATCGTCAAGCAGAACGAAAAGAGCCAGATCGACGGATTGCGCGCCGCGGAGGCCATCCTAGCGCTCCTCGCGCTCATCGCGCTCCCGTTCACCCGAGGCATCCCAACCATCCAACCCGGCGCTCAGGCCAAGCCCACATCACCTCCCGCCGCGTAGACCGAGAGGAGGAGCGATGTCCACGCGGTCACGGGATGTTCTAGTCGAGGAGTTCTCCGCACGCGCCGACTACGGGGCCAACTGGCTCCCGGCGCCCCAAGGATCGTTGCGACCAATGATGCGCATGTACCAACTCCGGGATGAGGTTCTCAACGGGAGCTACGTACGACCGGCGATCAGGAAGGCGGCTTGACGGCACCGCGCCGCCGGTGCCGCGCCGCCGCCGCCGAGGCGTCAGTTGCGCCGGTGTGCGGCGCGGCTCGGGCGATGGCGTCGTAAACCACCTCGGTGTCGGTCATGCGATCGTGCCACGCTCGTCGTGACCGATCGCGGACCATGGCGAAGTAGCCGAGGCCCAGCGGCAGCAAGCTCACGATCAGAGCAAGCACGCGCCTGACCGCAAGACCGAACGGGATCTCACGTGAGCCGTTGTGCAGGAGGCGGATGGAGAGAAAGCGCATCCCGGGCGTCTGTCCTGTCAACGCCCAGAAAGCAGCGAAGAACTCGCCTCCGACGATCAGCCCGAGGGCGCTGAGAATGAGGATCGCGGTGGTCGAGAGCGGTCGGCCGAATACGTCCGTGACCAGCGAAGCGAGCACGCTTGAGACGAGCGAATAGGCGAGGAACAACAGCCCCAGATCAATGGCCGCCGCCGTCAGCCGGGTCGCGAGCCCGGCCTGATCGGTCTCTGAATCGGGATCCCCCGGCCGAAACACTCGCTCGAGCACATCGTCGACCTGCTCGGTGACGATGGTGAGGCGGACCCCGAAGTCCGTGATCAGGCCTGCGCCCTGCGAGGCGATTGCAGCGCGGATCTCTGGAGCACCCGCGATTCGCTCCACCAGCATCTGGGCCTGGTCGCTCTCAAGGACCTCCGCCCACGCCTGGTCTGCGGCATCCGAGGCCAGCGCCCGCTTGACGAGCCTTGCGATCTCGTCGCTGTCCCACTCAGGGCTCGCGAGCGCACGTTCAATCGCCCGGATGACGGTGGGACTTCGTAGCGCACGGACGACCGCTTCCTCAACCGCCTGGTTGAGCGCATGGTCGACCCCCGCCACGTGCGCCACGCGCTCGGCCCCCTTCGCTCCGGCGGTCAGCAGGCGTGTCACCGGCGGCTTGTCTGCATCGGTTGCCGGTGGTCCCGCGTCATCGTCGGCCGGTTGGTTGGGTCGCCTGCGGATCAGCGCCATGACGGTCGTCCTCGGTTAGCCCGCGCCGGCGGCGCTAGACGAATTGCCGGTCGTCGGTGGGGACGATCTCGCGCCCGAGCGGAGTGAGCGAGACCGGGATCAGCTTGAAGTTCGCCAGCCCGAGCGGGATCCCAATGATCGTCACGCACAGCGCGATGCCGGTCAGGAGATGCGCGAGCGCGAGCTCCCAGCCAAACAGGATGATCCAGAGGACATTGCCGATCGTCGAGGCTGCGCCGGCATCGGGCCGCCGCACGATCCTGCGGCCGAACGGCCAGAGCGTGAACGCCGCGATCCGGAACGCGGCAAACCCAAAGGGAATCGTGATGATCAGGATGAACGCGACGATCCCGGCAAGCGCGTAGGCCAGCGCCAGCCAGAAGCCCGCGAGTACAAACCAGATCACGTTCAAGATGAGCCGCAAGCGGTGACCCCCTTCGGGTTTCGGTACGTCCTGGGCGAGAGCCTACGCCACTGAGTGTGCGGGATTGGCGAGCCACGATCACGTGTGTGGCCGCGCTGGTTACCCGACCGCATCAACCAGGCTCGACGAGCCCGTAGTCATCGTCGTGGCGGAGGTAGAGCACTTTGCCCCGCCCGTCTTCGACGTCGATGAAGTTGATGAACCGGTGTTCCTCGCTCGCCACGCGAGCCAGCCGTGGTACCCGGTAGTTCTCAAGACCTGAGATGAGTGGACCGGCCGGGGTGCTGGCGGCTGAGGATGCCCGCGAGGTCGACGCGATGATGGCCGAGGTGCTGCCGTTGAACACGTCCTTTCGACGCGAGATCGTCACGTTGGCCGGCTGATCCGGCCGAGCCGCCGAGAATCATCAAGCGCAGCCGTTTCAGCCGCATCCTCATCGGGGCGCGCGGGCCGCAGACGGCGATCTGGGTCTGCGTTGCCACGTCGAACCTCGGCCTGAGGCCTAGCGGCGGCATCCAATAGCGGTACCGGCTGCTATCCGGCGACTACCGCGTCAATCAGGATCTCGTTTGCGGATCGAAGCCACGTTCTCCTCCGTTTCGTTGCCAGGCGCGGGTCGACCGCGTGCCCAGGTCAGGCGAGACGCGGACGCAAGATGACCCGCGCCCGACGGCGGGCGCGCCGGCCTCCTAGCTGCGCCGCCCTCAGGCGCAGGAGCGCAACCGCCTCAGCCGTGCGCACAAACGGACTGGCCACCACGCGGCCGTCGTACAGCGACAGCGCCGCGGCCACCTCGCCATCGAGCACCGCGAGCAGGACACGTCCCGCGAGCGGTCGCGCGTCGTCGAGAGCAGCGAGTCGGCGAACAAGCGCAGCGTCGTCGGGACCGGCAAGCCGGAGCCCGATGGTTTCATCAGATGCCTTGGTTGTCATGATGCGTTCCTCTCGCTCGGCGTACCTGCATCATGCGTCTAAGACGCGCCGTGCACATCGGGCAAAAGGCGCGACGTGGCGGCCCTCACTCCTTACCCGGACGGCGGCAGGGCCTTAGGGCGCGCAATGGCTTCGAGCGCGCGGCATCATCTCGCTCCCTCGCCGACAGGCACCTCGATTCCGTCCGTCCTGCGATCCGCATTTGGGGTAGGAGCTGGGGGCGGCGGCGGCGGGATGCGCGCGGCCGGCTCGGCCCCGCCGCGTCGCTCGAACCAGGCCTCGCCCTCGATTGACAAGGGCGGGGTGATCCGATCCAACCACCGTGGCATCCACCAGGCCGTCGGGCCAAGAAGAGCGAGCACCGCGGGTACAAGCGCGCACCGGATCAGCGTCGCGTCGATCGCGACCGCGGCGGCCATGCCGAGGCCGAACTGCTTGATCGTCGGGTTGCCGCTGAGCAAGAAAGCGCAGAACACCGCCACCATGATCAAGGCGGCAGACGTGATCACACGCGCGGTCCCGGCCAGCCCCTCGACCACCGAGGTATGGGCATCTCCGGTCGCCCGCCAGCGCTCGCGCACATGCGTCATCAAGAATACCTCGTAGTCCATCGAGAGGCCGAAGAGAATCGCGAACATCATCAGCGGGACGAACGAGACGATCGGCGATACGCCGTCGATGCCGAGCAGCCGTGCGCTCCAGTCGTGACCGAACACGTAGGTGACGACGCCGAACGCGGCGGCGATCGACAGCAGGTTCATCACAACCGCCTTGAGTGCGACAAGCGGTGCGCGGAACGCCATCAGGAGCAGGAGGAAGGAGAGTCCCAGCACGATCCCGATCACGATCGGGAGGCGATCGGAGATCTCGGCCGAGAGATCGATGAACGCGGCCGTCGCGCCGCCGACGTACGCCGTCAGGCCGGTGCCGCGTGTGAGCGCGGGGATTGTGTCGGTGCGCAGTCGGTGAACGAGCGCCGCCGTGGCCTCGGTTGCGGGGCCGCTCGTCGGCGTGACAGTCAGCACCGCCTCGGTGCCGGCCTTCGAGAGCAGCGGCGGACTCACCTCGGCGACGCCACGCACCCGGGTCAGAGCGGCGACGAGGTGGGGGGCAGCCGCCAGTGCGCTCGCGTCGCGCGCCGGTAAAGACACGCCGACGAGCAACGGCCCGTTGAAGCCCGGGCCGAAGCCCTCGCTCAACATGTCGTACGCCTGGCGTGCCGTGGTGTCGGTCGGCAGCTGACCGCTGTCGCTCTGGCCGAGATCGAGGGCACGCAGCGGCGCCGCGAGCAGCGCGACCAGCGCGAGCGCGACGATCAGCGCCGGCCACGGGCGACGGGTGATCAACCGCGCCCAGCGCGCCCAGCCGTGAGGCCGCTGATCCTGGTGGAGCCGCATGCCGGGCACGCGGAGCGCGTCGATTCGGCGCCCGACCAGGGCGAGGGCCGCCGGCAGCAGCGTGATCGCGGCGAGCACCGCCACGAGCACCGCGATGGCCGACAGATACCCCATTTGCGTCACGATCGGAATCTGAGCGAGTCCCAGCGAACAGAGCGCAATCATCACCGTGGCGCCCGCGAACACGACTGCCCCGCCCGAGGTCGCGATCGCCCGCGCGATCGACTCGCGGAGCTCGACGCCCTCGGCGAGCTGAGTTCGGTGGCGCGTGACGACGAACAGCGAGTAGTCAATCCCGACGCCGAGCCCGACCATTGTCGCGAGCGCAGGCGCGCTGCTCGGCACCTGCGCGATGCGGCTCAGCAGGGCGATGATGCTGAGTCCGGTGCCAAGGCCGAAGATAGCGGTGAGGATCGGCATGCCCATCGCCACCACAGTCCCGAACGTCAGCAGCAACACGACGATCGCCGCGAGCAGTCCGATCGCCTCCGAGTTCGCCGACGAGGCGTTGGAGAGCTGCTGGCCGAGGTAACCGCCGACGGCCACCTGCAGGCCGGCCGATCGAGCCTGCCCGGCAAGGGCGAAGAGCTGGTTGGCCTGATCGCGCGTGAGCTCCGCGGCGCCGGCGCGCAGGGTGAGCGCGATGTAGCCGATGCGACGGTCACGCGAGAGCTGAGCAGCGCCTGCGCGGGTGAGCGGACTAATCGCGCTCACCACCCGGGGATCACGCCCGTACGCTTCAACGAGCCGCGCCACCGCCGCACGCTCGCGTGCGTCGGTGAGTCTCGTCCGCGAGGGAGCGCGCAGCACGATCGGGTTCGAGCCGTTCGCGCCGGCGGCGCCAAACCCGCGTTGCACCACGTCGATCGCCCGCTGGCTACCGGTCCCTGGCAGCGTGACGTTGTCGGTCACGTGCGTGCCGCCGGTCTGGCTCGTCGAGATGCCCAGTCCGGCCGCGAGCACCAGCCAGCCGCACAGCACGAGCAGACGTCGCCGTACACAGAGCTGTCCGATGCGATAGAGGTGCGAGGTCATCGGCCGTTCGGCATTCCATCGGCCGCACCAGGGTGAAGCTAAAGCGCTGGTGCCTGATCAGACCTGAGCGGCGAGCCCTTGGCACGCGACCGCAACCGACCAGCGGGAATGCGGCGGCACCGCCCCAGGCGACGGTGCGGACGGGCGAATCATCGAGTCGAAGGCGGCGGCCCCGACGCTAACGCGGCCCAGGTGGTCGGCAGGAGGCGCCCCGCGCACGTCGCCGGGACGCCACCGCAGGCCTCTTAGCTCAGCTTGAAGATAAAGTCGTACTCGGTGCCGCCGTTGCGTGCCAGCAGCTTCATCTCACCGCGGCTGCGGCGGTATGCGCCGGTCCCGCCGGTGATCGACAGCACGCTGTTGCGGGTGTCGTAGTACGGCCCCTGGACAGTTATCTGCCCGCCCTTCAGGAAGGTCGTCCACAGGCACTCCCAGATGCCCTCGGCGGGCGCGATGCGGATGCAGTACCCCTCGTCGTGCCCAACCTGCGTCGTGTTGGCGACGTTGAACACAGGGTTGTTGAAGGTCAGGACGTTGCCCTTAACGTCCTTGCCGCCGCCCGAGGGGATCTCGGTGTCCGTGATCGCGTGCTCGATCACGTGCACCGTCCTGTCGGGAGCGTGGACCCGGGTCGTCTTGGCGGAGGTCGTCGCGGCGGCGACTCCTCCGGCCGCCAAAGCTGCGGCGGCGGCGATAACGAGTGTGTGACGGCGTGACTCGCGGTGCGGCACGGTAATCCTCCTGGGATTGACATCCAGCAATGCGGCGATCCTACGCGGGGCACCGAGGGCCGTCCAGCAGCACGTCCGGCTCGGTTGACCAGGTTCCTCACGTCACGCCCCTCAGGCCGCGCGCCGGCTCATGCCCAGACCCGGAACTGGGGCCGCCCCGGGCGGCCAGTCGTTGATCGGGTGAGGCAGCGAGGACCACAGGTACTGGACGGCGTACGCGCGCCACGGGCGCCACGTCTCGGCGTGGCGCGTGAGCGAGGTGGCGTCGCCTGGCAATCCGGCCGCTTCGGCGCCTCGGCGCACGCCGAGGTCGCTGGCCGGGAATGCATCGGGATCTCCCAGCGCGCGCATAGCGATGATCGCGCGGGTCCAGGGACCGATTCCCGGAAGTCGATCGAGCGCCGACAGCGCGCGGTCGCGATCGCAGCCGGGGTCGAGGACCACGTCCCCACTTGAGATCGCGGAGAGCAGCGCGGCCAGGCTCCGACCCCGCGCCCGCGGCATGGCGAAGCGCACGCCCTCCAGCGCCTCAGGCGTGGGGAACAGATGCGTGAGGCCGCCGTGCGGATCCTCGACCGGCCTTCCGCTCGACCGGACGAGGCTCCCGGTCACGGTGCGGGCAGCGGCGGTCGAGAGCTGCTGACCGATCACCGCTCGGATCGCCATCTCGGCTCCATCGACGCAGCGGGGAACTCGGCGCCCGGGAGCGTGCGCGACCAGCGTCCGGAGCGCCTCGTCGACGGCGAGTCGCTCGTCGACGGCCTCCGGATCGGCATCGAGATCGAGCAGCCAGCGGGAGCGTGCGGTGGCGAGGGCGAGATCGCGAAGGTCCCTGAGCGCGAGGCGGCAGGTGACGTGATCGACCTGCGGCGTCAGCTCGACGATCCCCGGACCGTGGGGGAGCCGCAGCGTGCGGCGGTAGACGCCGTCGCGCACCTCCTCGACGCCCGGCACCGCGGTGGCGGCAAGATGACCGAACAGGTTGCCCGGGGAGAGCGGCCGGCGGAACGGGAGCTTCAGCAGCAACCAGCCATTGGTCGCGCTCGACCGGGGGCCGCGGCGACGGCGGAGCTCGCTCGGAGCCTCGGCGAACACCGCTCGAATCGTGTCGTTGAACTGGCGGATGCTCGAGAAGCCGGAGGCGAAGGCCACATCGGTCATCGTCAGCGCCGTGGTCTCGATCAGGACACGGGCGGTCTGAGCCCGCTGGGCGCGGGCGAGCGCGATTGGCCCGGCGCCGACCTCCGCGAGCAACAGCCGCTCGAGCTGACGGACGCTGTATCCGAGCCGGCCAGCCAGGCCGGCGACGCTGTTGCGGTCGAGCGCGCCGTCGCCGATCAGCCGCATCGCGCGCGCGACCACATCCCCGCGGCGATCCCAGGCCGGCGAGCCCGGCGTGGCGTCGGGGCGGCAGCGCTTGCAGGCCCGGAAGCCGGCCTGCTGGGCGGCCGCGGCAGAGGGGTAGAAGCGGACATGCTCGCGCTTGGGCGTGGTCGCGGGGCAACTCGGACGGCAGTAGATGCCGGTCGAGGTGACCGCGGTGAAGAACCAGCCGTCAAAGCGAGGATCCCGGGACTGGACAGCCTGGTAGCAATGCTCTTCGTGGTCCGCAACCATGGTGCTCACCCTGCCACAGGGGAGCGGGTGTGGCTAGCGGGATTGCGACATCAAGGGAGCGTGGCGAGGGTCCACGTCCCGGGCGCGACGGCGCCTGCGACAAAAGGCCCTATAGCCGGTCCTTTGTTGCACGGCCCGTTGGTAGGGGCCGGGACAGCGGCTCAGACCGAGGGGTTGGTCGTCGATGGCTTCGCCGGGATCACGGGCCCGGGGGTTGGACTCCCGCCGTTCATCGGGGCGCGGAGCCACTGGACGATGTGGCCGTGCGCGATCGCGAAGTAGGTCAGCGCCAATTGGCCGACTCCGCGACCACAGCCCGCGCCCACGCCAACGCGGTTGGTGAGCCGGAACAGCGCCGCGACGTAGCCCTGATGCTGTTGGGCCGAGATCAGAACCGCGCCGCAGGGAAGGGTGGCGTTGATCGCCTCCGCCTCGGCCAGGGTGTGGATCGTGAGGATCGGGATCGCCCCACCGGAGTCAGCGCCGTTGGCGAACTTGCTCGGCAGGGCGAAGTACCGCGCTGCACCGCGTACGTCTCCGCGCCTCAGGGCGCCCGCCCAGGATCGGATCACACGGACGGCGGCAGGGTCGGCGCCGTGCATCCCGCTGTGGCGACCGGACCCGCAACTCGCGAGCGCCACCGTGATCGCCATCCCCCCCACCAGCAACCTCACCCGTGCGCGCCTCATTACGCCATCCTCTCACGCGGCCACCGCGGGCCTGGCGCCGGTGCCCTGACCGACGCGGAGTTCGAGGAGCAGAAGGCGCGCATCCTGGCCGAGGCGTGAGCCCCGGCCAGGATGGACGAGTGTTGCCTGCCTCAGCCGCCGCTCGGCGTCGTCGTTGACGGCGTCGTCGTCGTGGCGGCGTCGGTCGTCGGCGCCGGAGCTGCCGAGGTGTCGGTCGACGATGTCGTCGTTGCCACCGGGGCCGAGGCTGTTGCCGAGGCTGGGGTCGTGCCAGTCGGCGCCGACGTGCTGACCGAAGCCGTGTCCGTCGGTGCCGGCGCGCTGACCGGAGCGGGCGTCGCGGCCGGGGTTGGGGCTGGAGCCGAAGCCGGAGCTGCCGCAGCCGGAGCCGGGGCAGCCGCGACCGGAGCCGGGGCAGCCGCGACCGGAGCCGGGGCAGCCGCGACCGGAGCTGGGGCTACCGCGACCGGGGCCGAGGCCGGAGCTGGGGCAGCCGGTGCCGGAGTTGCCGCGACCGGAGCCGGGGCAGCCGCGACCGGAGCCGGGGCTACCGCGACCGGGACCGAGGCCGGAGCTGGGGCAGCCGGTGCCGGAGTTGCCGCGACCGGGGCCGGAGCCGACGCGGCTGCGCCCGCCGGAGCCGACGCCGCCGGAGCTGGTGCCGGTGACGATGCCGATGTCGGCGAGGAGTCACTCACGCCACCGCTCGACTGATCGGCCGCAGAACGCGTGGGCGGGCTCGCCGAACTGCTCTTCACGTACGCGGCCCGCACGGTCGTGGACCCGCCGCCAGCGCCACCGCCGGCGCGGGCCACGCTGGCGCGCCGCGTCGTCGCCACCCGGGTCGGCACGCTCACGCGCGCCGCCGTGGCGGTGCTGCCCCACGTCCGGCCGCTCGGATGCGCCGTGAGCAGTCCGTTGATGAGCGACAGCATGCGCGCGCCCGCGCCGTTCGGGCCCGGCGGATAGAAGCCGACCTCCAGGTGCGGGCCGGTCGAGATGCCGACGATGCCGTAGCCGACCGAGCTGATCTGCTGTCCGGCGCGGACATGCTGGCCGACCCGGACGGTGTTGGGTCCTGAATGGCCGTAGTAGATCTCGAGACCCTTGAGCGGACCCGAGGTGATCTTGAGGATCGGGGCGTTGGGGCCGAATCCGCTGATCCCCGCGCCGATGATCACGCCGTCGCCCATCGCGTACAGCGGAGTGCCGCCCGGAGCCGAATAGTCGACGCCCTGGTCGACATATCCGTTGGTGATGTACGCGCGCGGCAGCGGCAACGCGACGCCGTTGACCAGCACGTAGGTCGAGGACTGACTGGTTGGGTTGGCAGGCGCCACGACTGCCACGCTGGGCGCCGACGGATGGCTCGCCGGAGTTGACACCGGGACGCTCTGAGCCGAACCGCTGTCGGCGTGCTGGGAGACCTTCGGCTGACTGCTGGGGGCCGAGGCCGGCGCCGACGCCCCGGCTGCCGGCGCGGCATGGTCGGCGCGGGCGACGTGGGTGGCCTGATGAGGCGTCGCGACGGGCGCTGGAGCGTTCGGTGCAGCGGTGCTCGCTGCTGGGATGCTCGTTCCACTGCCCTCAGTCGAGAGCAGCAGCACAGGCGCGCGGAACATGACGGCCCAGGTCTCGGTGTTGACCGAGCCGGTCGCCATGAGGCCATGGCGCCGCTGGAAGTCCTTGACCGCGCCCTCGGTCAGCGGGCCGAAGATCCCGTCGACGGCCAGGTGAGAGAGCGGGATGACCTCGTTGAGGCGACGCTGAGCGGCGGCGACGAGGGCACCCTCGTTGCCGTAGTGCAGCACGACTCGCCCGCTGGTCGTCTCCGAGGTCAGGTGGGCGCTGGTGTCAAGCTCGCCTGATGTGGTCGGAGTTGACTGCGCCGCCGCGGCGACGCCGATCCGTGGAATCACCGGCGCTGCGGCGAGCGCCGCGCTGATGGCCAACGACGCGCTCTTGCGCTTGCGCTTGCTGCGCCGTCCGATCTCAGCCAGCCGGCGGCGTTGCTGGGAGCGCGTCAGGGATCGCTCCCATAGTTCGACCGACGCGAGGTCGCGGTTCAGAGGATTCCGCCCATCATGGATGCGCGCAGTGAGCACTCGGTACTCCTTTCGGCTTTTCGCCTCCGAGGTGAGCTGTCGGGCTCGTGTGAACCGATCACACTACGTCGCACTCTGGCGATGATTCGCCCCAGCGGCCGCAGCCGCAAGTGGGTCCCCCGGTCTCCGTCCATGCATGGATCAGAGATTCGGCGTTATGAAACTGTGCGCACCATACAACACAGACCCGTGGCACACTGCCGTTATGCACAACGCACGGATGCGCGAGCTACGGATGCGCCCACCGCTGGCCCGGACCGCGGCGCTGGCCGTGACCCTCATTCTCGTGGCGGCCGCGCCGGCCGCGGCGCGGGTCTCGATCTCCGCGACGCGCATCATCGTTAGCTCCTCCGGCGCACGGGCGGTGATCACCCGCGCGCCGCTGCGCATCGCCATCGGGCCGTGCGGCGGCCGACCCGCCCTGAGCGAATTCCCCAACCGACAGCCACGACCGCAGGCGCTCACCCCGACGGCCGACCCGATCGCGCCGGGCCTCGACAACCCCTCGACGCACACCCTGTACACGCCGCTCAGCTTCACCGTGGGAGGAGAGCAGTTCCAGCAGTACGAGGGCGGCATCTGGGGCGGCAACCCGAAGACCGGCTCGCTGTCGGGGATCCGCTACTCGGCCCGCGGGGTGCTCAGCGTCTCACGGTGGGGAGCCGGGGTCCGGCTCATCGTCTCGACCAACGATCCTCGCGGCCGGCGGCTGATCGTGACCGTCGTCCCGGCAGGTACGGGGGCGATCCGCATCTCGGCGGCGGCCAATCCCGCGCGCGGCGTCGTCCAGGTCGCCGACGCGTTCAGCTCGGGGTCCGACGAGGCCTTCTTCGGCTTCGGCGGCCGCCACAACGGACTCAACCAGCGTGGTCAGGTGTTGTCGAGCTTCGTCGAGGAGGAGAACCTGGTCGGCATCGGCGGGTCGCGCACGCTCTACCCCAACGGCCCGACCGCGGCCTATTACCCGCAGGCCGAGTTCTTCTCGTCGCGACCGTACGGGTTCCTGCTCGCCCAGCCTCAGCTCGCCCGCTTCAAGCTCGACTCCGACCGGCAAGACGCATGGAGCGTGGCCGTCTCAGGGTCCACCCTCGACTACGTCGTCGCGCCCGGATCTGCCCCGCGCGCGATCGGGACGCTCACCGCGCTGAGCGGCCGCCAGCCGCTGCCGCCGCGCTGGGCGCTCGGCCCGATGCTCGACCGTTTGGTGAAGAACTTCGGTGAGACCGAGCAGGACTACGAGGCCTCGGTCACCGCCGATCTGGCCAACCTCGTTCGGTACGGGCTCCCGATCACCGCCTACCGCATCGAGGGGTGGGGACTGCCCCCCGCCGGCAACGACGGCCTCGCACTGCACTCGTTCATTAGCTTCGCCCGCCAGCGTCAGGTCATCGCCACCCTGCGCCGCCGCCGCATCCATCCGCTGGTCTACTTCAGGCCGTGGATCACCCCGGGATCGGCCCCGTCCCGGCAGGGGCTCGTCGCGCGCCAGGCCAACGGGGCGCCCTACGACACGACCAGCACCACCGGCGCGAAGATCGAGCTGCTCGATTTCACCAACCCAGCCGCGGTGCGGTTCTGGAAGCGGGAGGTGGACAAGGCGCTCGATCTCGGCGCAGACGGGTTCATGCAGGACTTCGGCGAGGAGGTGCTGTACGGCATGCACTTCGCCGACGGCGAGACCGGCGTAACGATGCACAACCGCTACCTCATGCTCTACGCCCGGGCTACGCGCGAGGACATGGCCCAATACGAGCGCCGGAACCGGGGACGACAGCTGTGGTTCTTCACCCGGGCCGGCTACACCGGACTGCCCGGGTCCACCGCCTTCGAGGGCGGCAACTTCCCCGGCGATGAGACGACGAGCTGGGATCACCAGGCGGGGCTCGCCTCGCTGACCAGCGACATGCTTGGCCGTGCGGTGGACGGAGCCTACGGCTACGCCACGGACATCGGCGGCTACTACGACCTGACCACGCCGCCGACCACCAAAGAGCTGTTCCTGCGCTGGGCGGAGTGGGCCACGCTCAGCCCGGTCTTCCGCCTCCATGGCTCCGGCCGGGCGGGCACGCACACGCCATGGTCCTACGACGCGCAGACGGTCCGCATCTACGATCGGCTGTCCCGCCTCCATCTGGCAGCGGTGCCTCTGATCCTCCGGCTCTGGCACCAGGCGTCGGAAACCGGGATCCCGGTCGTCCGCCCGCTGTGGCTCCAGTACCCCGCCGACCGCGCCGCCCGCCGGCAGGATCAGGAGTGGCTGCTCGGCTCCGACGTGCTGGTGGCGCCGGTGGTCGTGCAGGGTGCGAGCGCGCGCGCGGTGTACTTCCCGGCCGGCTGCTGGCGCTCACCGCAATCGGGCCGGAAGTACGAGGGCCGGCGAATCGTGCGCGTCGGGGCGCCGCTCGACCAGCTTCCCTATTTCTTCCGCTGCGGGCGTCACCCGTTCTGAGTGGACGTTCGCGCGCCGCGCCTCTTGGGTCCGGGCATGGCCCCAACCAAGCGAGCGGCGGTCATCGGCTACGGCCTGGCCGGCCGCGCGTACCCCGGGGCGAGCTGCTGAGCAGCGTCGAGGCGCTGTGGCGCGTGTCGATTGTCGCTGACCGAGGCCGCCTGACGGGACACGCTGAGCCCCGAGGCCGGCACGGTAGAGCGCGGTCAGCGGCGCGACGGTCAGGCCACGGGATTGACGACGGCCGGCGCTCAGGCGCGCTGACGCTCGACCGCCGCGGCGATCGCCGCGATGTGGGCCGGCGTCGAGCCGCAGCAGCCGCCAACGACGCGGGCGCCCCGGCCGACGTACTCGACGACGTGTGCGGCAAGGTCCTTGGGCCCGGCCTCGTAGACGACGCTATCGCCCTGCACCTTCGGCACGCCAGCGTTGGGCTTGACCCACAGCGGCAGCTCCAGGCCGGCGTCGAGGAACTCCGCGACGAGTATGTCGGTGTCCTGGAGCGAGCGACCACAGTTGGCCCCCAGCGCCGTCACACTGAGCGGCGAGATCGCCTCGATCACGTCGGCGGGGCTGAGGCCCATCATCGTCCGCGTCCCCTGGTCGAAGCTGAACGACACGACGAGCGGCAGGTCGCTGACGCTCTGGACGCCCTCAACCGCCCACACCGCCTCCTCGCGCGCGAAGAAGGTCTCGAGGATCAGGAAATCGACTCCGCCCTCGGCCAGCGCTCCCGCCTGCTCCGCATACGCGGCGACGCACACGTCATGGGTCAGCGGGCCGAAGGGATCGGCGAGCTGGCCGGTCGGACCCATCGATCCTCCGGTCAGCACGCCGTCGCTGACCGCCTCGCGCGCCAGTTCGGCAGCACGGCGATTGAGCTCGACGGCGCGCCCGGCGAGCGGACTGTCCTCGAGCCGCAGAGCGCTGGCCCCGAAGCTGCAGGTCAACACGAGGTCCGAGCCGGCCTCGGCGAAGCGCCGGTGGAGCTCGGCCACACGGTGGGGGGCGTCGAACACCCACTCCTCCGGAGCGACCCCGGCGGCGATGCCCATGTCCTGGTAGTTGGTGCCGGTGGCCCCGTCGGCGATCAGCACGCCGCGCTCGTCCAGCGTCTGCTCAAATGCGCTCACCGGGCGCAGGCTATCTGAGCGGGACGGCCTGGATCAGACCGCGTCTCCGCTTACCCGCTGGAGCACCCTGCGGCTGGGGACGATGGTCTCTCCGGCCAGCTTCCGGCATCCATCGGTCCTCGCCAAGATGGTCACCACAGCCGATCACGTCTCAGGCGGGCGGATCGAGCTCGGCCTCGGCGCGGGGTGGCACGAGCGGGAGCATGTCGCCTACGGCTTTCCGTTCGCCGCAACGCGGACGCGCATCGAGGCGCTCGAGGAGCAGCTGCAGGTAATCCTCGGCAGCTGGGGGCCGGGGGCCTTCACGTTCTCCGGCGAGCACTACACGCTCGAGCAGCTCGACGCTCAGCCCAAACCGGTCCAGCAGCCCCGACCGCCGCTGATCGTCGGCGGCACCGCCGGGCCGCGCAGCGCCGCGCTGGCCGCTCGCTTCGCCGACGAGTACAACACCGTGTTCCCGTCACCCGCGGACGTGCGGGAGCGCCGGCAGCGGGTCGAGGTGGCGTGCGAGCAGGCGGGGCGGCCGCCACTGCGGTTCTCGGTGATGACCTGCGTGATCGTCGGCGCCGACCGCAGCGAGCTGAGAACGCGTGTGGAGCGCGTGGCGGCGCGCATCGGCGCGAACGGCGATGAGCTGCAGCGGAACGTTCCCGGCGGCTGGATTCTGGGGACGGTTGACCAGGTGGGCGAACAGCTGACCGCCCTCCGAGAGGCGGGCGCCGAGCGGGTGATGTGCCAGCACCTCGATCACGAGGACTCGGAGGCGATCGCCGTGCTCGGCCGCGATGTCGCGCCGCTGGTGGCGTAGACCACGCGCCGCTGGTGGCATACATGCGCGCTCTGTCATCGCTGCGCGCACGCCCGATTGACATTTCCTAATGCTGTTAGGTATCTTCCTAACGATCGTAGGAAATACGTTCCGGGAGGACAACCATGAAGACCACCGCCGTCACCGACAACCTCACGCAGCTGGGCCGGCTGCGCTTCGTCAATGCGTACCTCGTGCGCGAGGAGGACGGCTTCACGCTCGTCGACACGACGATCAGTGGCGGCACCGACGATCTGCTGGCCGCCGCTTCTCAGGCCGGTGCCCCGATCCGCCGCATCGCCCTCACCCACGGCCACGGCGACCATGCCGGCTCGCTCGACGGGCTCAAGCAGCGGCTCGGCGGTGAGGTGCAGGTGCTGGTCCCCGAGGTCGACGAGCGGATCCTGAGCGGTGAGCAGGGCGTCGTCGAGGGCAAGCTGCCGGGCAGCTGGCCGACGGTGAAGACGCGCGCTGACGTAAGGCTCCAGGCCGGCGATCGTGTCGGCAGCCTCGAGGTGATCCCCGCTCCCGGACACACGCCCGGACACGTCGCCTTCCTCGACACGCGCGACCGGGCGCTGATCGCCGGGGACTGCTTCACCACCGTCGGCGACGTCGCGGTATCGAGTCACTTCTTCTGGCGCTTCCCGCTCGCCTGGATGGCGACCTGGGATCGCAGCGTGGACATCGAGTCCGCTCGCCGGCTGCGGGCTCTCGACCCCTCGGCCCTGGTGGTCGGTCACGGTGGCGCGGTGCGGACCCCGGCCGAGGCCATGGACCGCGCGATCGCGCGCGCCGAGCGCGCGGCCGGCTGATGGCCAGAGCAGGTCTCGACCAGGATGCGGTCGTCACGGCGGCGGCGGAGCTGGCCGATGCCGCGGGCCTCGAGAAGCTCAGGCTGGCCGCGCTCGCGCAGGCGCTCGGCATCAGGACCCCGTCGCTGTATGCCCACGTCGGTGGCCTCGACGACCTTCGCCGCCGTCTGGCCGCACGCGGCGCGGCGGAGCTCTCCGAGCGCGTCGCCACCGCGGCGGCGGGACGGTCGGGCGGCGACGCGCTTGGAGCGATCGCCGGCGCCTACCGGACCTACGCCCATGAACATCCCGGGCTCTACGCAGCATTGCAGCGGGCCGGGGATGTGTCCGACGCGCCGGGCGCCGAGCGGCTGATGAACGCGGTACTCGCGGTGCTCGCCGGTTACGGCCTCGAAGGGGAACAGGCGGTGCATGCCGCCCGCTCGGTCAGGGCCGCCCTCCACGGTTTCGTGGCGCTGGAGGCGGCGGACGGCTTCGGCATCCCGCTCGCGCTCGACGAGAGCTACGCCCACCTGATCTCGATTCTCGACGCCGGACTCGGGACGGGCGCCCTGCTGGCGTAACGTTTGGCCCCTCATGGCCACCTACGCGCAGATCGTCCACGACGGCATCGAGGATGTCGTGGCCGTCGAGGATCCACTCGAGATCCGGGTCGACGGCGAGCCGCTCGCAGTGACCATGCGGACGCCCGGACACGACGAGGAGCTGGCCCTGGGGTTTCTTTACTCCGAGGGCCTCATCGACGGCCCGCGGACGGCGGGCCTCACCGAGGACCTGGCCGCCAACACGATTGAGGTGGCCGGCCCGCTCGTCAGCGAACCGAGCCGGCGGCGTTTCTACACCACCTCCTCGTGCGGGGTGTGCGGCAAGGGCGCGCTCGAGGAGGTGGCCGTGCAGAGCGCTCCGCTCCCCGACGGACCACGCGTCAGGCGCGATCTCCTGGCCGCGCTGCCCGACGGACTCGATCAGCCGACCTTTCGCAGCACCGGCGGCCTGCACGCCACCGGCCTGTTCGACGCCGGCGGCCGGCTGCTGCTCACCCGCGAGGACGTGGGGCGTCACAACGCCATGGACAAGGTGATCGGTCGAGCGCTGCTCGACGGCCTCATCCCCCTCGGCGAGCGCATCCTCTGCGTGAGCGGGCGCCTGTCATTTGAGCTGGTGCAGAAGGCGGCCGTGGCCGGGGCGCCGATCCTCGTCGCCGTCGGCGCCCCGAGCTCGCTCGCCGTGGAGCTGGCCGCGGACCGGGGCATGACCCTGTGCGGCTTCGCCCGCCGCGGGCGCGTCAACGTCTACACGCACCCGCAGCGCGTCACGGACTGAACCGCGATTCAGGCGGCGGCCACTCACTGGGCGGCCAGCGTCACGAGCGCTTCGAGCTCCTCCTCCGAGCTCCACGCCCCCACCGACGCTCGAACGAGCCCGAAGGCGGGAATGCTGCGCACCGCGAACTGGCTCGCGGCGAGCCTCGCCACCTCCTGCTCGGCGTCCTCAGCGCGCCAGGAGACGAGCGTCGACCGGCCCCGCGGGCTGACCTCCAGCCCGCGCTCGCAGAGGCGGTCGGCCAGGTCGGCTGCCAGCGTCGCCGCGCGCTCGTGCACCCACGCCCAGCCCGCCCGCGAGAAGACCTGCATCGACGCCAGCGCCCACGTGCTCCGAACGCCGGCCGGGAAGCCATGGTCAAGGCGAGCAGCGCCGGCCGCAGGCTCGAAGTCGAGCGGCTGGCGCGGATCGGCAAGCGATCCGTAGCCGGGCCAGGGTACGAGCAGCTCCTCAAGACGCTCGGGCCGCACGTAGAGGCAGCCGCTCCCCTCGGGCCCGCACATCCATTTCTGGCCTGAGGCGGCGTAGAAGTCGCAGCCGAGCGCGCCGACGTTGACCGGGACGGCGCCGATGCCCTGGGCGGCGTCGAGCAGCACGGGAACGCCCGTGGCCGCGAGCGCCTCGGTGTCGACGACCTGGCCCCCGACCCAGGACACGTGCGAGCAGGCGACAAGGCGGGTCGAGGCCGACACCTCGCCGGCGATCTCGGCGAACGGCACGACCCGTACCTCGATGCCGTGCCGGCGCCGCGCCCGGCCGAGCGGCGCGAGCAGGCCAGGATGCTCCTCGTCGGTGGTGAGAACCTCGTCGCCCGAGCGCAGGTCGAGCCCCGCGATCACGGTGTTGACGCCGTCGGTCGTCGAGCCGGTCAGCGCCACGGCCTCAGGTGTGCACCCGAGCACGTCGGCGTACCCGGCCCGTACCTGGGCGGCAAGCTCCATCACCCCCTCGAAGTACGTCCGTCCGCAGCGACCGCCGTCGGTTTCCAACTGGACGCGATCGCGCACTGCGTCGGCGGTGGCCCGGGGCACTGGGCCCTCGGTGCCCGCGTTGAGATAGTGGAGCCGGTCGAGCACCGGAAACAGGCTGCGAAACGCGGTGGCATCGGTCATCGGCTGCCAGCCTAGCGGCCTGGATTCGCGCTGCGGCCTCCGGGTAGAGTCACGGCGTGTGCTTCGCCTACGACGCCCGCCCGCCTGAACTGCCTGCCGAGCTGCGCCTGGCTCCGATCGCCGGCGCGTCGGGAGCGGAGCTGCTGGAGCTGGACAGCGCAGACGGGACGCGGTTCTCGGCCGCTCTGGCACGCACCGACGATGACCGCAACGCCACCCGCGGAGTCGTGATCCTGCCCGACGTGCGTGGCCTGTACCCGTTCTACCTGGAGCTCGCCGAACGCTTCGCGCAGGCGGGCCACCCCGCGATCGCCATCGATTACTTCGGTCGCACCGCGGGGCTCGGGCCGCGGGGCGAGGATTTCGAGTACGCGCCTCACGTCGGACGGCTGACCGTGCCCCAGGTGCAGGCGGATGCGGCGGCGGCGATCGCGGCGCTGCGCGAGCACAGCGGCAGCCGTGGGATCGCCACCGTCGGCTTCTGCCTGGGCGGATTTCAATCCTTCCTGGCCGCCACGAGCCCGGAGCTCGACCTCGCCCGGGCGGTCGGCTTCTACGGCATCCTGAACGGCGCGCGCTTCGGCGTAGCCGGGCCGATCGAGCGGGCGGCACAGACGCGCTGCCCGGTGCTCGGGCTGTTCGGGGAAGCCGATCAGGCGATCCCGGTCGAGCAGGTGCGCGCCTACGACAAAGCCCTCGCCGAGGCCGGCGTCGCGCACGAGGTGCACGTCTACCCCGGCGCCCCGCACTCGTTCTTCGACCGTCGCTACGCCGAGCACGCCGAGGCGTGCGAGGACGCCTGGCGGCGGATGCTCGCCTTCCTCGCGTAGCCCTCGGGCTCGATCAGGCGACGGGGATGCCGGCGCGCCGGCACTGTGTGGCCACGGCCCGAGCCGCAGCGCCCGTATAGCCACCGCGGGCGTTCACCTCTCCGCACATCGCCTTGGCCTTGGCCCCGCACTCGTAGAACTCCTGCCCCCCGGTCGAATAGGGCAGGAAGACATGGATGCAGCCGTTGCCGCTGGTCTGCGACGAGCTGGCAAACGCGATCAACACGGCGACGAGGAGCACGACCGCGGTCGACAGCACGCCACCGACCATCCATCGTTCACGGGTCGAGAACCGGCGACGGGAGGCGACCGTCTGTGCGTGGCCGGGCGGAAGGATCAGCACGCTGCCGGAGTCTAGGGCGCGTGGAGTGTGTGGGCCCCGCCGCGACGGGGCCGACGCGATCTCCCCGAGCCACTCCTCGCGGCTGCTGGCGCGATGGCTCTCCCGTTCTACTGCGAAGCGCCGGCCGCGGAGCTGGACTTCGCCTCGCTGCCCGAGGCCGAGTGGTCGTCCGTTCCGGCGTCCGGGCCCTCGCCGTCGGAGTCCGAGTTCTCGCCGTCGGAGTCCGACTTCTCGCCGGAGCCGTCTCCCTGTTCCTCGAGCTCGCGCTTGACCACCTTGCCGGTTGGGTTGCGGGGCAGCTCGTCGACGAACACCACCTCACGCGGGACCTTGTAGTTGGCCAGGTTCTCCTTGACGTAGGCCTTGACCTCGTTCTCGCTCAGCTCGCCCTTGGCGTTCAGCACGACGAAGGCCTTGAGGCGCTGGCCGAACTTCTCGTCGTCGACCCCGATCGCCGCCGCTTCGGAGATCTTCTCGTGGCCCGTGAGCAGCTCCTCGACCTCGGCCGGGAACACGTTCTCCCCGCCCGAGACGATCATCTCGTCGTCGCGGCCATCGATGAACAGCCGGCCATTCTCGTCGAAGTGCCCGACGTCGCCGGAGGACATGAGTCCGTGCAGCGAGTCCTTGTCGCCGCCGCCGGTGTAGCCCTCGAACTGCGAAAGGTTGCCGACGAAGATCCGGCCGGTCTCGCCCCGCGACAACTCGGTTCCGGCCTCGTCGAAGATCTTCACCACCGATCCGCGCACCACCCTGCCGACTGAGGACGCGTCCGCCTCGAGATCGCGCGGCGTGGCGATCGTGGCGTAGGCCACTTCGGTCGAGCCATAGAGGTTGTAGACGACCGGCCCGAACACGGCCATCGCCTGCTTGGCCAGATCGGCGCCGAGCGCGGAACCGGAGACGAAGATGATGCGCAGGTGGGAGAGCCCGCGCTGCGCGATGGCGTCCTCGCCGAGCTCAACCAGCCGGCGCAGCATGACCGGGACCACCACCATCGCGGTGGCCTTGTGCTCGTTCAGGCTATCGAGCGTCACCTCGGGGTCAAACCGGCGGCGGACGACCAGCGTCGACCCGAGGCCGATGCCGAGGACCGCCTGCATGAAGCCGAGGGCGTGGAACATCGGAACGCACAGCTCGGTGACCTCGCCGGCACGGAACGGCACCTTGCTCAGCAGCCCCCCGATCAAGGCCAGCGATTTGGGCTGCCCGCGCGGCGCGCCCTTCGGCGTGCCGGTGGTGCCGCTGGTGAGGATGGTGATCCGGGCCGAGGTCTCGGGCTTGGGCGGACCGTCGTCGTCGGCGCCCTCGATCAGACCCTCCAGTGTGTCTTCGCCCGAGGCGTCGTCGTCGGTCCACGCGCGGCAGCGGCCTCGCGGCGGCTCGATGTCGCCGAGGATCTCCGAGTACTCGTCGTCGAACACGAGCAGGTCGGTGCCCTCCCGCCCGGCCACCTCGCGGATCTGGGGCCCGGCAAACGAGGTGTTGAGCAGGATGATGCGGGCGCCGCTCTTGGCCGCGGCGAACACCGCTTCGAGGAAACCGCGGTGATTGCGCACGAGGATCGCGACGCCCTCGCCGGCCTCGAGCCCGCGCTCACGCCACGCGTTGGCAAGTGCATTGGAGCGGCGGTCGAGCTCGCCGTAGCTCAGCTCCCCGCGCTCGTCGATCAGCGCGAGGCGCTCGCCGTGTCGAATGGTCCCGATCGCGATCGCGCCGCCGAGCATGCCGTAGCGCTCCAGCGCCAACAGCAGCTGGGCCGTCCGGTGCGGTAGCTCCGGACCGACCATCCCGCTGCGGAGACAGAGGGCGGCGAAGTACGCCTCGTCGCCGAACCGCTCGACGAGCTTCAGGGCTCCGCCAACGAGCGCCCTCGGGTCATTGAGCGCCTCACTGATCAGCGCCCGGGGGTCAAGGTCTACGATCGTGCTCTCCTCTGCTCGAGCGGGGATTCGACGTCCCCAGCGACAGCTGGACCTTACTCGTTTCGCTTCTCTACATCACGGGGTAAGACGGGTTCCGATGGTCGCGGAACCCATCAGGTTGCCGGCGCGCATCGGCTCTGAGCAACTGATCAAACCTCGCGGTGGCTCGTGCCGTCGCGCCGGGTGAGCTCCGAGACGAGTCGATGGCGCTCTGAACGGAGCAGTGCCCGGCGCTCAAGGCGGGCATCTCGCTCGGCGGAGCCTCGGCGGCAGGACCGGGCGGCAGATCCCGTCGCGGACAGCGTCCGCGTCCAGCGCACCGGCGCCCTGGCGATCCGCGCGTAGGTGACCGACACACCGTGATATGGCCGTTGCGGGTAGCCCCGGACTGGGACAATTTGCAGGACCATGCCCACGGCCGACCCCGCGAACGAGGTACGTTCGCCGCCCAGCGACGACGGTACTCGCCGCGCCGCTGGGGAGGGCAGCCTGGTCAGCCGCCGGCAGCTGATCGTCGGCGGCGCCTTCATCGTCGCCGCGATCGGCGGCCTGTATTTCCTCGTGCCGAAGCTCGCCGGCCTCAACCAGACCTGGGGTCAGCTCAGTCACGGCGACGCTCTGTGGTTGGCGCTTGGCGCAGGCCTCGAGGTCCTCTCCATCGCCGGCTACGCCCTGCTGTTCGCCACCGTGTTCGGGCGCGACGTCCCTCGACTCGACTGGCGGGTCTGCATCGAGATCCCACTCGCCGGCATCGCCGCGATCCGGCTCTTGGCGGCAGCCGGGGTCGGTGGCGTCGCGGTCACGGTGTGGGCTCTGCTGCGAACCGGCATGTCGAGTCGTCAGATCGCCTGCCGCATGGTGGCAAGCTACGTGATCCAGTACGGCGTGTATCTCCTCGCCCTCCTCGTGTGCGGACTCGGGCTGTGGTTCGGCCTCTTTGCCGGCAATGCCCCGTTCGCTCTGACGGTGATCCCCGCCACCCTCTCGGCTGCGGCCATCGTGCTTGTGGCCAGCCTGGCGCTGGTCCCCGCCGACTTCGAGCGCCGGCTCGACCGGCTGGCCACCCGGCGGGGCCGCCTCGGCCGGCTCGCCGCCCGCCTCGCCCCGGCTCCGGCCACGCTCGGCGCCGGCGTGCGCACGGCGATCGACCTCTTCCGCCAGCGTCGCTGGGGACTGCTCGGGGCGCTCGCCTACTGGGGCTTCGACATCGCCGTTCTCGGCGTCAGCTTCCGCGCCTTCGGGTCTGTCGTCCCAGTCGCCGTGCTGGTGATGGGCTACTTCCTTGGCACCCTCGGCAGTCTCCTGCCGCTGCCGGGAGGGATCGGCGGCGTCGAAGGCGGCATGATCGGCGCGTTTGTGGCCTTCGGTGTGCCGGGAGGCCAGGCCGTGGTCGGAGTGCTGGCCTATCGGGCAATCTCGTTTTGGCTTCCCACCCTCCCGGGCATCGCCGGCTACCTGGCGCTCCGCAAGCAGGTCCGCAACTGGGAGCAGGAGGACGAGATCGCCGCCGAGGTTGCGGCCGGACCTGTCCCCTCCCAGCCGGTCCGTTCGTCTTCGCAGCGACTGCAACCTCGATGAAGGAGCGTTCACATATGAAGTACGCGCTGCTGATCTACACCAAGCCGGGATCCTTTGAGGAGCTCAGTCCCGCTGACCAGGAGTCGACCCACAGCGAGTACATGGCCATCGCGCAGGACCCGGCCATGGTCGGCGGGGAGCAGCTCCAGTCGACCGACACCGCGACGACGGTCCGCGTAGCCGACGGCCAGACGCTGGTCACCGACGGCCCGTTCGCCGACACCAAGGAGATCTTCGGTGGCTTCTACCTGCTCGACGCGGACAGCCTGGATGTCGCGCTCGCTGTCGCCGCCCGGATTCCGGCCGCCCGGATGGGCGGGTCGGTCGAGGTGCGGCCGATCGTCGAGATGTAGGCACCGCACCGCACCTGGTTCCGGGGCGTCCCTCTCATTGAGGGACACCGGAACCGCGGTGTACCCATGGGAAATCCCCAGGCGCCGAACCGGTTCGCCGGTCGACTCGATCGAGGGAGTGTGCACGGCTCCCAGCGGGCGATCGACGGTGGGGCTGAGGTAGCCTCGGTGGATGCGCACTTCGGCGCCGGGCGGGGGGCGTGATCAGGGCCTGCTGACCCGGGCGCCGTCGGCAGCCCTCGTGCTCGGCGCGATCGCCTCGGTCCAGTTCGGCTCGGCCATCGCGACCTCCCTGTTCAAGACGATCGGTCCGGGCGGTGCGGTGCTCCTGCGCCTCGTGATGGCGAGCATCGTCCTGGTCATCATCTGGCGGCCATCGGTACGAGGGCGGACCCGGGGCGAGTATCTGCTGGCCGTGGCCTTCGGGGTCGTGTTGGCCGGCATGAACCTGAGCTTCTACACCGCGCTGCACCGGATCCCGCTCGGCATCGCGGTGACGTTCGAATTTGTCGGCCCGCTGGCGGTCGCGGTCAGTGGCTCGAGGCGCGCGATCGACCTGCTGTGGGTCGGCCTCGCGGCCGCCGGGATCATCGCGCTGGCCCGCGGCAGCACGCACGGGCTCGACACCCTCGGGGTGTTCTTCGCGCTGCTGGCCGGCGCGTTCTGGGCCGGGTACATCCTGCTCAACGCGCGTGTCGGCCGGGCCTTCGAGGGCGGGGCCGGGCTCGCCCTTGCCATGTGCGTGGCCTCGGTCGTCGCCCTGCCGGCCGGCATCATCGAGGGCGGCACACAGGTCCTGGCCCTCCATTCGCTGCTCGTCGGCTTCGTCGTCGGCATGCTCTCCTCGGCGATCCCATACTCGTTCGAGCTCGAGGCACTGCGCCGCATTGCCGCCCACGTGTTCGGCGTGCTGATGAGCCTCGAACCGGCGATGGCGGCGCTCGCCGGCCTCCTCGTCCTTGGCCAGGGACTGAGCGCGCGCGAAGTGGTCGGCATCGGCCTCGTGGTGGTGGCCTCGATCGGAGCGTCCCGCGAGAGCAGCGATGCGCCGGTGGCGGTGTGAGGGTCGGTCCTGATAAACAGGACGCGATGCCTGAGGCCCTGGGCGAGCTCACGGTGCTCGACTTCTCCCGCGTGCTCGCCGGCCCGCTGGCCACGATGCTCCTGGCCGACTTCGGAGCCCACGTGGTCAAAGTCGAGCGGCCGGGAAGCGGCGATGATACGCGCGCGTGGGGTCCTCCGTATGCGGCTGACGGCCAGGCCACCTACTTCCAGTCTGTCAACCGCAACAAGCGCAGCATCTCCGTCGACCTGACCAGTCGCGCGGGCCTCGCACGGGTGCATCAGTTGGCGGCCGTGGCGGATGTCGTGGTGGAGAACTTCCGGCCGGGGGTGATGGACAGACTGGGGCTCGGCTATGAGCAGCTCGCCGAGATCAACCCGCGCCTGGTGTTCTGTTCGATCACGGGCTTTGGCAGCGGCGGCGGCGCGGCGCTGCCCGGATATGACCTGCTCGTCCAGGCACTGGGCGGTCTGATGAGCATCACCGGGCCTCCCGACGCCGAGCCGCAGAAGGTTGGCGTGGCGCTCGTCGACGTCATCGCGGGACTGTTCGCCTCCAGCGGCGTTCTCATCGCGCTGCGGCACCGCGAGCGCACCGGCCGCGGTCAGCGGGTCGAGGTCGATCTGCTCTCGGCGCTGCTGGCCGCACTCGTCAACCAGGGCTCTGCCTACACCCAGGCGGGCGTGGTCGGCCACCGGATGGGCAACGCCCACCCAAGCATCGCCCCTTACGAGGTGTTCGCCGCCGGCGATGGCGACATGGTCCTGGCCGTCGGCAACGACCGGCAGTTCGCGTCGCTATGCCAGGTCCTGGGGGTCCCCGAGCTCGCCGCGGACCCGCGCTTTGCCACCAACCCGCAGCGAGTGGCCCACCGCGATGAGCTGCGCGTCGAGCTCGAGCAGAGTCTCACCAGAGCTCCAGTGGCGGTCTGGGTCGATCAACTCACCGCCGCCGGGGTACCCGCCGGCGGCGTCAACGACATCGGGGCGGCGTTCGCCCTTGCCAAGCGGCTCGGTCTCGAGCCAGTGGTGGACATCGGCGACCCCGGGGCGCACGAGGTGCACCTCACCCGCAACCCGATCCGGCTCTCCGAGTCTCCGGCGACGTACCGGCTGGTGCCGCCGGAGCTCGGATCTGGATGAGCGCCCGTCAGGGATGCGCGCGCACCCGACCTCCCGTGCCCCAAGTTAAGCTTGACCGCCCGCCGCAACTCGGGCGGCCTCGACGGGTCTTATGACTGATCAATGCAGTGCGTAGCCCTCGCTACAGTGGTCGGCGGTTCGCGTCCGGCCAGGCAGGGCCTCGTTCGACACCAGCAATCCAGGAGGCGACGACCGAGACATGCTCCATCGACTCAGACTTCGACTGCTGCCCGCCATCTGCCTGTGCGCGCTCGGACTCGCGGCACTGCCGGCGGTGGCCGGGGCCCGCCTGATCGTCGGCGTGAGCGACAACAACGTGGGGATGTTCAGCCAACCGAGCTTCACGCGGCTGCATCTCGCCACCGCCAGGGACACGGTCGTATGGAACGCAGCCGTGATGAAGGATCACCGCTATGTGAACGCCGCCCGGACGTGGATCATGGAGGCCCAGTCCGAGCACATCGTCCCGATGATCTCGTTCGCCGGGAATGGCAACTACGTCCCCACCGTCCGGGTCTACACGGCGGCGATCAAAGCCTTCATCCGCGCCTTCCCCTCGGTGAAGGTCTACACGGCCTGGAACGAGCCGGACTGGATTTACCGCAGCCTGAGCCGTCACCCGGCGCTCGCCGCGTCCTATTTCAACGCCCTCGTGGCTGCGTGCCACCACTGCACGATCGTCGCCGGGGACGTGTACCGGACGGGCTCGGCGCTGCGCTCGTGGATCAACGCCTACAAGAGCGGTCTGCACTCCCGGCCCGCTGCCTGGGCTCTGCACAACTACGACGACGTCCGCACTCATACCACCAGCCAGATCCGGGCGATGGAGAGCGTCACCTCCGGCCCGATCTGGCTCGATGAGATCAGCGGCGTCGAGCGGCGCGGCCATTGGCAGTACAGGAATCAGCTGCCGAACGCGGCCAACAACGACGAGCGCTTCCTGTTCAGCCTGCCCAAGCGCTTTCACCGGATCGCCCGCATCTACCACTACCAGTGGCAGGCGATCGCCACAGCGGGCTGGGACTCGGGACTGATCGGCCCGCTGGGCGGGGCCCGCCCCGCCTACTGGACGTTCGCGGGCGCGACCCGGGGCAGGCTGCCGTAGCCGCGACATGCCGCGCGCCCGCGCTGTGTGTCTACGCGAGTACGGGCTCGCCGCGCACGAACCGCGTTGAGTTGACGATCACGTGCAACAGCGCGCAGATCGCCGAGGCGACGCACCAGTAACAGAATGCGTGAATCACCTCAAGTTCGACATAGGTGAGCAGCGCTGAGGCGCTGATCGCCATGACCGTGAAGAACATCCCGGCCGTGCGGGCCCGCTGGCCGGGCAGGCAGGCGGTGATGAACAACATCGTATAGCCGATGAGGCCGAACACGGGAAGCGGAACCCCCACCACGTGCGCATAGCGCGAGTGCTGCACGATCACGCACCCTCCGGAGGTCCCGCACAGCGGCGGGATGTGCTGGAGGTAGACCGAGGTGAGGTAGGCCGCGATCGCCAAGCCGGTCAAGCTGAGAGCCCTGGAGAGCCAGGTCAACTTGTCGGTGTGCACCACTCGTGACCAGCTGAACTCGGTCCCGAGCAGGCGAGGGAACCAGTGGCCGGTGTGGACGTGCATCTCTGAGATCACCATCGTCGGGGAACAGCCGACCGACATCCGATCAATGCCGTCCCGTGACCGCGGACAAATACGGATGGCCGGCGGTCGCTGCGAGGCCGGCACACCGGCGTCGACGATCGGCCGGATCAGGCGGCGGCAGGCACGAAGGCCGAGTCGTGCTCGTGCTCGCGGAAGAAGCGCACGACGTTGGCCGCGTACTCATCAAAGCGCGGGCAGCGCATCCCGTGCCGCTCGAGAAGCTCTGAAGCCTTGCGGGTGTCAAAGCGAACCGGGTGGTTGAGGTAGCGGATCGACTCCCGAGGGGCGCCGGAGAAGTATGCGCGGACGCGCTTGCTGCGCAGCGACTGCTCGATGACCGGACCTGGAACCTTCAGCGACGGCTCCTTGCCCGCGTACTCGCGGCTCAGCACGCGGGCGAGCTCGGCGGCGCTGATCGGATCCGGATCGACGAGATGGAGCGTCTCGCCCGTGGCGGCCTCGTCCGAGCTCGCGGCCAGGATCGCGGCGACGATGAAGTCGACGGGAACGACGTTGAACGGGGAGTGCTCGTCGCCGAGTTGGGGGATCGGCCCCCGGCGCTCGGCCGACCGCGCGATCGTGCGCAACATGTAATACGGGCCGTCGAACTTCTCCGTTTCGCCGGTCCGGGAGTCGCCGACGACGATGGCTGGGCGGTAGATCGTCGTCGGGATATCCCGGCGGCGCTCTTGCACCCACAGCTCAGCCTGGAACTTGGTCGACTCGTAATAGTTCTTGAAGCCCTGCCCGAGCACCAGCTCGTGCTCGTAGACCACCCCTCTGCGGTCGCCGGCGACGTACGCGGTGCTGACGTAGTTCAGCCGCTCCAGCTGCCGGCAGGCGGCGCACAGGTCGAGAACGTTGCCGGTGCCCTCGACGTTGACGCGCTGGGCGATCTCCAGCGGCACGGCCAGGTTGTAGATCGCCGCGAGGTGAAAGACGTGCGTGACGTCCTTCTCGAGTCGGTCACGCGCCTCCGGGCTCAGGCCGAGATCACGTCGGGCGATGTCCCCGGTGAGGATCTCGATCCGGTTGGCGTCGATGGCCGCCGCGCACTCGCGTGCCCGGGCCACCTGCGCCGATTCGACCAGGGCGACGACACTCGCCTGCCCGTCGGCCTCGAGCAGCGCGCGGACCAGACGGCGGCCGATAAAGCCGGGGAAGCCGGTGATGAACGAGACGCGAGTCACGGCCAGCCAGTCTACGGTGCCGCCAAGTCAGGCCTCCACCTCGCGGCCGTCCTCACCCCACATCACGTGGAAGGCACCCTCACGATCGACCCGCCGGTAGGTGTGAGCTCCGAACAGGTCGCGCAGGCCCTGAATCAGGCTGGCCGGTCCGTGGGCGCGCCGGTAGCCGTCGTAATAGGCCAGTGACGAGGAGAACGCGGGCGCCGGGATCCCGAGCTCGGCGGCACGCGCCACCACCCGGCGCCAGGGATCCTGCGCCTCCTGGAGTGCCCTGGCGAAGAAGTCCGCCAACATCAGATTGGCGAGCGTGGGCTCGTCGTCGTAGGCCTCGCGGATCCGGTCGAGGAACCGGGCGCGGATGATGCACCCGCCCCGCCAGATCGTCGCCATCGAGCCGAGGTGGATGTTCCAGCCCTCGTCGTCGGCGGCCGCGGCCATCTGGGCAAAGCCCTGCGCGTAGGAGACGATCTTGGACGCGTACAGCGCGTGCTGCAGATCCTGGACCAGCGATTCCGCATGGGCGCTCGAGGGCGTGGGCCCGGCGAGCCGGTCGGCGGCGGCTGCCCGCTGGTCCCCTAGCGCGCTGAGCGCCCGGGCGAACACGGCCTCGGTGATTCCCGTCAGCGGCACGCCGAGCTCGAGCGCATTCTGCGCCGTCCAGCGTCCGGTGCCCTTCTGCTCGGCGGCATCGAGAATCACATCGACCAGGGGCCGGCCGGTGGCCTGATCGGTGTGGCCGAGAACGCGCGCCGTGATCTCGATCAGGAACGATTCGAGCTCGGTCTCGTTCCATGAGCGAAAGCGCTCGGCGATCTCGGGCACCTCAAGTCCCGCTCCGTTGCGCAAGAGGTCGTAGCACTCGGCGATCAGCTGCATGTCCGCGTACTCGATGCCGTTGTGCACCATCTTCACGTAATGACCGGCGCCGTCGGGGCCGACGTAGGTGCAGCAGGGCGTGCCGTCGACGTTCGCGGCGATCGCCTCGAAGACCGGCTTCACCGACGCGTCATAGGGCTCGCGATCGCCGCCCGGCATGACGCTCGGACCGTTGAGAGCGCCCTCCTCGCCACCCGAGACGCCCACGCCCAAGAAGTGGATCTGCTTCGCCGCCAGCGCAGCGTGGCGGCGCTGGGTGTCACGGAAGTTGGCGTTGCCGCCGTCGATGAGGATGTCGCCCGTGTCGAGGTGCGGGGCAATCTCGTCGATCACGGCGTCGGTGGCCTCGCCGGCCTGCACCATGCTCATCAGAACGCGCGGCCGGCTGAGCGCGCCGACCCAGCCCTCGACCGACTCGTGGCCGCTCAGGGGCCCCTCGGAACCGTGCTCGTCGATGAACCTGTGCATGCGGCTGGCCGTGCGGTTGTGAACGGCGAGCGGGATATCGTGATGGGCCACGTTGCGCGCCAGGTTCGCGCCCATTGTGGCCAGGCCGGTGAGGCCAAAATGTGGCTCTGAGCTCATGGCCCCAACTTACCGCCCGCGACTGGCGCCAAACCCACCATCGCGGTCGCGTCCGGTCAGCGACTGCGAGGCCCGGCGCAGCGGAAGCCGATGTGGCTCGTCGAGGTGTCGACCGCCTCAGCCTGACGGGCGGCCGGCCGGTAGCGCAGGCAATAGCTCGGCGCGCACAGGTGCGAGCCACCCTTGATCACCCGCCGCGGGATGTGGGCTCCGGGGGCGCCGACGTGATAGCTGGCCTCGGGCGTCTCGACCCGCGGGTTGACCGGAGGTCCACAGCACGGTCTCTCGGCATCGGCCGCGCCCGCGCCGCGGGGCGAGTAGTAGTCGTCGGTCCACTCCCAGACGTTGCCGGTCGCATCGAACAGGCCGTACCCGTTCGCCCCGAAGAGGCCGACCGGCGAGGTCCCGCGCCATCCCTTGGCACCCGTGCTGTGCCAGGGAAAATGTCCCTGCCAGAAGTTGGCCCGGAGCTCGCCGCCGGGCTGCTGCTCGTCGCCCCAAGCGAAGATCGCGCCGTCGAGGCCACCTCGAGCGGCGTACTCCCATTCGGCCTCGCTCGGCAGCCGCAGGCCGGCCCACGTGGCGTACGCGTCGGCATCCTCGTGGGCCACGTGGGTGACCGGGTGGTCTGCGCGCTGGGAGTTGTCGCTCTCGGGACCCCACGGATGGCGCCAGTCCGCGCCTGGGACGTAGGCCCACCAACGGCGAGGATCGTCCAGCGGCACGGGTCCCGGGGTGGGCTGAAACACCGCCGACCCGGGGACGAGCAGCGACGGGTCCGCGTCGGGGTAATCGCTGGCGTCGAGGGGCCGCTCGGCAAGCGTCACATAGCCGGTCTCGCTCACGAAGCGCTCGAACTGCACCACCGTGACGGGCGCGCGCTGGATGGCAAAGCCGTCGAGCTCGATCTCGCGGACCGGCCCCTCCTCGGGATAGAAGGAGTCCGAGCCCATGCGGAACCGGCCTGCCGGCACCTCGACCATGTCCGCGCCCGTCATCCACTGAGATCGTAACGCAGCCCCGCGGCTCGGCAAGTGTGAACCTATGGAGAGGGCCGAAGACCCTCCGATGAGTTCTGAGGCGCGCCACGGTCTCTGCTTGAGACAACCGACAATCCGGGAGGAGATAACCGTGGCTGACGAAACCCACTGGCTCGAATGCACCTACAACGCGTCGCCGGAGGAGCTATGGGATCTGTGGTTGCACGACGCCGAGTGGACCCAGAGACTCCTCATGGGACGCGAGAACGAACTCGACAACCTGGCGAAGGCGATCGATCGCATGCGTGCGACCTGACATGGCGATGGACGCGTCCGACCTGTATGGCCTGCCACTCGAGCGCTTCGTGCCCGAGCGCACAGGCCTGGCGAAGCGGTTGCGCGGCGAAGGACACCGTGATGAGGCCGCCCGCGTCGCCAAGCTGGCCAAGCCGTCGGTTGCGGCGTGGGCGGTCAACCATCTCGTTCGCAGCCAGGGCAAAGCGCTCGCGGATCTGTTCGACGCGGGTGAGTCCCTGCAACACGCACAGCGGGACGTGATCGCCGGGCGCGGCAGCGCCCGGGCACTGCGCGAGGCGGCCGAGCGTGAGCGCGCCGCGGTCATCACCCTCACCGACTCGGCGCGAGGGCTCCTCAGCTCAGAGGGACACGCGCTCACTCACGCCACGCTCGAGCCTCACCCGATGGGGGTGATGTCCCGCCCCCGATTCGCCGACAGCCTCAGCCGAAATCTCGAGCGCGAGGCCGCTGCGATGATCGCTCGCGAATAGCCGGCGGCTCGAGTTGCACGGCCCTGAATCCGTGCTCCGCGCAGGCCATGACATCCTTCTCCGAGCGCCCGCTCCGCGTCTTGGCCGGCGCGCCGAGTCGTGCCGTTCGACGAGGACCAGCGCGGCGGGGTCGGGGCGCTCGTGCAAGCGGTGAACGCCGTGCGCGGCGCCTGAGGGCGCACGCCAAGCGAGTTAAGCGAGAATCAGCGCCGGGGCGCCCTCGGACCGTTTGGAGGGACTTTGGCGAATAGGGGGCTGCGGTGACCAGCGCGCTCGGCGCCGTGATCATCGATTTCGGTTCGTCGGCCCACTCCGGGCGCGGCTCAGCGCTGCTCGTGCTGATTGGATTCCTTGTGTCGTTCCTGTTCATCCGGACCAGCACGAGAATGATTCGTGCTCAGGTCTCGTGGTGGCCGGGCAACATCGAGACGTCGTCTGGCGTGCATCTGCACCACCTTGTGTTCGGCATTGTGCTCATGATCGTGGCCGGCTTCGTGGGCTTTGCGGCGCCGCGGAGCGCGCCGTGGCACCAGACCGCGGCCCTGGCATTCGGGGTGGGAACCGGACTCACCATCGACGAGTTTGCGCTCTGGGTGCGCCTCGAGGACGTCTACTGGTCGGGCGAGGGACGCATCTCGCTGGACGCGGTGATCCTCGTCGCCGCGTTCATGGCACTCGTCGTCATCGGCGAGAAGCCATTCGGGCTCAACCACACGGTGTCCGCGGCGGTCACGGTGTTCACCGTCGTGCAGGCCGCCGTGCTCTCGACGATCTCGTTCCTGAAGGGGAGGATCGGCCTCGGCGTGGTGGCTATCTTCATCCCGCTGTTCGGACTCTGGGCCACGTTCCGTCTGGGCAAGCCGGACTCACCCTGGGCCAGATGGTTCTACAGCGAGGGAAAGCTCGAGCGCGCCGCCAGGCGGTACCCGCCCGACCGCCGCGGCGCCCGCTTCCGGACCCGCTTCTTCGACGCGATCGGCGGCCGCGCGAGCGACTAGCGCCGGGCTGCGGGGGATGGTTGCCAATAGCGCTGCAAGCACTTGACAGCCGGGCGAACAAGAACCTTGTCCTCGCGGCGATGGTGTTCGCGGTGGCGATGACGTTCATCGACGAGACGATCGTCGCCATCGCGATTCCGAGCCTGCAGAAGGATCTGTCGCTGTCGGCGACCGGCTCGCAATGGATCATCAACGGGTACCTGCTGGCGCTGTCGGCCCTGTTCGCGTTCGGCGGCAAGCTTGGGGATGTGCTCGGGCGCCGGCGGATGGTGGTGATCGGCGTGGTCGGGTTCGCCGTGGCGTCCGCCTGCTGCGGGGCGACGCCGACGGGCAGCATCGCCCAGGCCTGGATCATCACCCTCCGGGTGCTCCAGGGCGCGGCCGCGGCCCTGATGTTCCCAGCGGCCGTCGCGATCGTCGTGGCATCGTTCCCGCTGCGCGAGCGCGGCCGGGCGATGGCGATCTTCTTCGGGATCTCGGGCGGCCTGACCGCGGTCGGCCCGATCGCCGGTGGCTATGTGACCCAGTGGACGTGGCGAGCCATCTTCTGGATCAGTGCGATGGGCCTGGTCGTGCTGGGGTTGCAGCAGTCGACCGTGTGGGGGTGGAGCAGTGCCGCGACCTGGGGCTGCCTCGTGGTGGGATGGCTGCTGATGCTCGCGTTCGTCGCCTGGGAGCTGCGCACGTCCGAGCCGCTACTGCGGCTGCAGATCTTCCGTCAGCGGGCCTTCGGGGTCGATACGGCCGTCCTCGCGCTGATGTCGGTGGTGTTCGTTCCGTTCTTCTTCTTCGCGAGCGTGTACTCGCAGGTGTCGCTGGGCGAGAGCGCGTCCACCGCGTCCTCGGCGCCGTCGGCTTCTACCTGCTGGCCGGGAAGCTCACCAACCTCTCGCTCCATGCCCAGTGGCCATACGTGATGCTCGCCGGCGGCGGACTTGGGCTGATGCTGGGAACCGCCAGCACGGACGCTGTCAACCGCGCCCCGCGCACGAGCTACAGCGAGGTCACCGGGATCACATAGACCGCCCGGACTTCGGTGAGAGCCTCGGCCTCGCCGTCCTCGGCGCGATCCTCCTGAGCCGAAACGAGACGAACGTCACCTCGGCCCTCACCAAGGCCGGGGTGCCGAGTGGCGTGGCGCATCGCGTCGCCGGATCGCTCAGCTCCGGGGCCGCCGGCGCACACTCAGGCTCCGGGCAGCCACACGCGCTCGTTCATGACGTCCAGCTCGCCTTCGCGCACTCCACGCAGACCATCCTTTACATCTTGGCCGGAGTGATGGCAGTCATCTTCGTCGTAGCCGTGCGGGGAATGCCGCGGGACGATCAGGCTGCTGAGCAGAGTCAGCCCGCGGGCGACGTGCCTCGCAGCAGCATCAGCGAGCGTCCGATCAGCGTCAGCGGGACCGACGGCTCGGCCGAGCGGCCTGCGGCGGTCGGATCCGCTGTGTCAATCTCGACCCGCCAGCTAAGGTCGCGCAGGGGCACCGGGATACTGAAGTCCAGGGGCTCCCACCACGCGTTGAGCATGAACAGAAACGGGTCGTCGGGAGCTGAGTGCTCGCCGGTCGCGCCGCTCATCGCCATGGTGACGGCCCGCGCGAACGAGGCACTCCAGTCTTCGGCCGTCATCGCGAGCCCGGCCGGCGTGTACCAGTCGAGGTCGTCGCGGGCGGTCTCGGGCGCCGGGGCACCGTGGAAGAACTGGCGGCGGCGGAACACCGGGTGCTGTTCGCGCAGACGGCAGAGCCGGGCGGTGAACTCGACCTGATCCGCGTGCTGGACGGCCGTGCCCCAGTCAAGCCACGTCAGCGAGTTGTCTTGACAGTAGGTGTTGTTGTTGCCGCCCTGGCTGCGCGCAAACTCATCGCCGCCGAGTAGGAGCGGGACGCCTTCCGACAGCAGTAGGGTGGCGATGAAGTTGCGCCGCTGGCGTGCACGCAACTCGAGTATCCCCGAGTCGTCTGTGACGCCCTCCACACCACAGTTCCAGCTCCGATTGTCGTCGGTGCCGTCGCGATTGTTCTCGCCGTTGGCTTCGTTGTGCTTGCCGTCGTAGCTGACGAGGTCGGCGAGCGTGAAGCCGTCGTGCACGGTGACGATGTTCACCGAGGCGGTTGCTCGGCGGCCGCCATGACCGAACAGATCTCGTGAGCCGCTGATGCGCGTCGCGAGGTCCGGGAGCGTGCCCTCGACGCCACGCCAGAAGTCACGCACGGTGTCGCGATACTTCCCGTTCCATTCGCTCCAGCCCGATGGGAACTGCCCGAGGTCGTAGCCTCCCCAGCCGATGTCCCACGGCTCGGCGATCAGCTTCACCTGCGAGATCACGGGGTCCTGGCCGATCGCCTCGAGAAAGGCGGAATACGGGTCGAAGTCGCTGGTCGAGCGTCCGAGGCTGGCGGCGAGGTCGAAGCGAAATCCGTCCACGTGCATCTCCTGCACCCAGTAGCGAAGCGAATCCATCACCAGGCGTAGCGCTTGCGGCTGATGCAGGTCCACGGTGTTACCGCATCCGGTGTCGTCGACGTAGCGGGATCGGTCCTCAGCCAGTCGGTAGTAGACCGCGTTGTCAATGCCGCGGAAGCACAGTGTCGGGCCCCACTCGCTGCCCTCGGCGGTGTGGTTGAACACGACGTCGAGGATGACCTCCAGGCCAGCGGCATGAAGCTCGCGCACCATGCGGCAAAAGTCGTCGACCTGGCCGCCGCCGTCGCCAGCGGACGAATAGGCGTTGTGCGGGGCGAAGTAGCCGATCGACTGGTAGCCCCAGTAATTGCGCAGCCCGCGCTGCATCAACGGCGCGTCGTGGACGAACTGGTGCACGGGCAACAGCTCGACCGCAGTCACGCCGAGCCGCTGAAGGTGGCCGACGACCGCAGGATGGGCCACGCCCGCGTAGGTGCCGCGCAGCTCCTCGGGAACGTCGGGGTGCAGCTTCGTGAACCCCTTGACGTGGACTTCGTAGAAGATCGAGTCGGCCATCGTCCGGCCCGGACGGCGATCCTCCCCCCAGTCGAAATCTGCCGCCACCACCAGCGAGCGCGGTGCGTACGGCGCCGAGTCGGTTGCGTCGGCTCGATCGGGATCGTCCGCCGCGTGACCGTAGACCGCGGGATTCCACTGCACCTCACCGGCCACGGCGCGACCGTATGGGTCGAGGAGCAGCTTGGCCGGGTTGCAGCGAACCCCGGCCGCCGGATCCCATGGGCCGTGGACGCGGAACCCGTAGCGCTGGCCAGGCTGAACATCCGGCACATAGCCCTGCCAGACGAATCCATCACCCTGGTCAAGGCCCCAGCGGGTCTCCTCTCCCTCGTCGTTGAACAGGCACACCTCGACGTCCTCAGCCGCGCTGCTAAACACGGCGAAGCTTGCGCCGCTGCCGTCGAAGTGGGAGCCAAGCGGTGCCCTGGTCGGGATCTCGAGCGCCCGGTTGGCGGGATTTACGGTCATCGAGGAGCCTCCTCCGAGTCGTCTGTCGGGATCGCGTCGACGGTCTGAGCATCGACGCGCACTGGGGCGCGCATGTCTATGGGGCGGCCGTCACCGGTCGGCCTTCCTGTTCGGCCCCTACGCCGGCCGCATGGGCGAAGAGCAGCGCGACCAGGCCTGTCCAGCCGGTCTGGTGGCTGGCACCGAGCCCGGCCCCATTGTCGCCGTGGAAGTACTCGTGGAACAGGAGCAGCTCCCGCCAGTGCGGATCGGACTGGAACGGCTCGATCCCGCCGAACACGGGCCGACGCCCGTCCTCGCCACGCAGGAAGATCGACGCCAAGCGCCGGCCGATCTCGTCGGCCACGTCGCTCAGGGTGACCTCGTTGCCCGAGCCGGTCGGGCACTCGACCTTCAGGTTCTCGCCGTAGTACTCGTGCAGCTGGCGCAGTCCGCGAAGGATCACCATGTTCATCGGGAACCACACCGGCCCGCGCCAGTTCGAGTTCCCGCCGAACATCCCCGTGTGTGACTCGGCTGGCTCGTAGTCAACGCGGAACTCGTGTCCGGCGATATCGAAGATGTATGGGTGCTCGGCGTGGTATTGCGAGATCGCGCGGATGCCGTGCGGGCCGAGGAACTCTGCTTCGTCAAGCATGATCGCGAGGATCCGTCGCAGCCGCTGCTCACCGACCAGAGACGCCAACCGCTTGCCGCTGGCGCTCGGGCCAGGGCGTTGCGCCAGCGCCGGGATCGAGTCCTGATACTTGGCGACGAACTCCTCCCAATGCCCCAGCAGATCGGGAATTCGCTCGAGTAATTCGGGCTCGATCACGCTCGCCGCGCACATTGGCAGTAGACCGACGAGCGAGCGCACACGCAGCTGCTGCGTACTCCCGTCGGGCATGCGCATCACGTCGTAGTAGAAGCCGTCCTCCTCGTCCCACAGAGAGTCCCCATCAGGCGGGTTCATCGCCGCCGCGATCCACACGAAGTGCAGGCCGAACTTGGCGGCCATGCTTTCGTAGGCGAGTCCGCGCCGGGTCAGCTCGAGCGCGATCTGGAGCATCGCCGCGCTGAAGAACGCCATCCATGCGGTGCCGTCGGCCTGCTCGAGCGAGCCGCCCCCTGGAAGCGGCGCTGAGCGGTCGAAGACGCCGATGTTGTCAAGGCCGAGGAAGCCTCCCTGGAACAGGTTGCGGCCATCGGGATCCTTGCGGTTGACCCACCAGGTGAAGTTCGCCAGCAATCGCTGGAAGACCCGCTCGAGGAACTCGGCGTCGCCCTCACCGCGGATCGCGCGTTCGTGCTCATACAGGTACAGCGCTGCCCAGGCGTGCAGCGGTGGGTTGACGTCGCTGAAGTTCCACTCGTACGCAGGAATCTGTCCGTTGGGATGCAGATAGCGGTCGGTCAGGAACAGCTCCAGCTGCTCCTTGGCAAAATCGACATCGACGAGCGACAGCGGCACCGTCTGCAAGGCGAGGTCCCACGCCGCGAACCAGGGGTACTCCCACTTGTCCGGCATCGAGATGACGTCTCCCGCGTTGAGGTGGAACCACGACGTGTTACGGACGCCGCTGTTCTGTGCGTGCGTCGACCATGGGTTGACGCCGTGCTCGCGGAGCCAGCTGTGGACGTCGTATTCGAAGTACTGCTTGCCCCAGAGCATCCCGGCGAGGGCTTGGCGCATGACGTTGGCGGCGTCCTCGTCCAGCGAGGCGCCGATCACCGTCGCGTAGAACTCGTCTGCCTCCTTGCGCCGCGCGCCCAGCACGCGATCAAAGCCGGCGCCTAGCGGCTTCGCCGTTGACTCGCCGGACGAGCGCGCAGCGGCCGATCCCAGCCGCACGCGCACGCTGGCGCTCGCCCCCGGGGCAATGTCGAGCCTGTGCAGCGCTGCCACCTTTGTCCCCGTGCGCGCGGGGTTGACGGCGTCGGTCACTCCGCCCAAGACGTACTCGTTGATGCCGTCCTTCACGTGGCTCGCGACGTTCGGAGCACCGAACAGGCGCTGGTTGTTCGTCTCGTTCTCGCAGAACAGCAACTCCGCCGAGCCATCGCAGCTCATCCGCCATTCGCCGAGCTCCGGGTGGACCGCGCGCACGGTGGCCGCGCTGTCGGTCGTGTCGGCCTGCTCGAGCGACGGCACCGGCGCGCCGGGCGCCCACGACCACGTGTTACGGAACCAGAGCGTCGGCAGCAGATGCAGGGTCGCCGCGTCAGGACCACGGTTATGAGCGGTGATCTGGACGAGGATGTCGTCGGGTCCCGCCTTGGCGTACTCGACGAACACGTCGAAGTAGCGGCCCTCGTCGAAGATCCCCGTGTCGATCAGCTCGTACTCGAACTCGTCGCGACCGCGTCGGCCGTTCGTGGCCACAAGGTCGTTGTAGGGAAACTCGCGCTGCGGGTACTTGTACAGCTCCTTCATGTAGGAGTGCGTCGGGGTGCTGTCGAGATAGAACCAGTACTCCTTGACATCCTCGCCGTGATTGCCCTGGCTGTTGGTGAGGCCGAACATGCGCTCCTTGAGGATCGGGTCAGCACCGTTCCACAGCGCCAGTGCGAAGCACAGACGCTGATGGTCGTCGCTGATCCCCGCAATCCCGTCCTCCCCCCAGCGATACGCCCGCGAGCGTGCCTGATCGTGCGGGAAATAGTCCCACGCGTCGCCGCCGGCGCTGTAATCCTCGCGCACGGTTCCCCACTGGCGCTCGCTGAGGTACGGACCCCACGCCAGCCAGTCCGCCCCTCCAGTCCGGTTCTCCTCGAGCCGTCGATGTTCTGCAGTCATCACCGCTCCTCGTTTGCCGATGTGTCCTCTCGCGGCCACCTGGTCATGCACTCGGAAGCTCTCGCCGTCGGCGGCCGCGACCGCGACGACCGCCCTCGGCGAGTCGATGCGGCACACCTGAAGGATCCCGCCGACACCCGGGTTGCTCAAGGGGGAGTGCAACCATTCGTCGTGGTGCGCGCCGGTGGATTATGTGAATCACTCGTTACTCGCCATCAAGCAATCCAGTCCCAGCGTTCCTTCGCGAGGGCCTTGCGGTATACGGCGTGGAACTCGGTTCGGCAGTCGGCCGCGCGAGCCAGCTGCACCCCGCCGAGCAGACCGCCCACCCAGGCGGCGGCGGGGGTGGCGTCGTCGGCGAGCGCGCGGAGGTGGGTGAGGGCGACGCACGCGTCGTTGTGCTCGCCGAGCACGTCCTGCAGCCTGGCCAGGGCGCGGGTTGCTCCTCGGGCGCGCTTGGCGGCGAGCGGCGCAGCCACGTCGGTGGCGTAGCGCAGGCGCTTGACGAGGATGCGGACCCGGTGTAACGCGTCGTCGTCGGGGGGCCGGCCGATGCGCTCGCCCTCCCGCCGCAGCTTGTGCAGCGGACCCCGCACGAGCTTAGGCACGACATCAGACGCTGGGCGCGCTGCGTATGGCGAGACGAAGGGCGGCGCGCTCACACGCTCGAGGATGTTCTCGAGCAGCGCTGCGCAGCGCGGGCTGCGAAGAGCCTCCCGCAACTCGGCGTAGGCCGTCCCACGCTGTCCGACCAGCCGCCCGAAGACCTCTTCGGATTGCCTCTGCTCCTCGAGGTCGAGGCGCTGGGCGTCGGTCCGCAGCCGGGTCAACAGCACGTCGAGGTCGCGCACGGTGCCGAGTGTGCCCGCGAGCCAGCCGAGCTCCTCGCTCAGCGGCCGGAGGGCATCGTGATCAAGCAGACTCCCGAATGTCCGCACATCGCAGCGCAGGCGCCGAACCGCGACCCGCGCTTGGTGCACCCCCTCCGGGTCTTCGTCGAGCACGATGGCCGCGTAATGATCTGCGAATGTCGCGGCGGCCGCGAGGAGCCCGGCCTGGACCAGCCGCTCCGCGGTCGGGCGCCTGCTCAGCTCAGGCGCAGCCAACTCCCATGGCGCCAATGCGGGCGGTCCGAGCGCCCGGACGAGCTTAGGCACCTGGTCGATGGGCTGTGCCCCGGAGGCTCGCAACCGCTCGGCCAGGCGCGGCAGGAGCTTGACCGGCGCGGTGTCGGCGAGCTCGACTTCGAGCTCACGAAAGCGCGCCGCCACTCGCGAACCGCGGAGGATCGACACCGCGTCATCGTCGAGCTCGGCGAGCGGCTGATTGTCGCTGCCGAGCAACCTCGTGCGCTGTCGAACGGTCCGGAGCCGCGCGACCTGTGTCAACGGCACGCCGAGCGCCCAGCCGCGCACGAGATCCGCGAGCGGCTCGGGCATGCTGGCCGCTTGACCCGGCATGGTGATCTCGCGGCGGGCGAGCCCGACGGCCGGCGTGGCGGCGGGCAGTTTCGCTGTCCACACGCCTCCGGGCGGCTCGCCGCTGCGGAAACGCAGCGTCACGCCACGCCGGAGAAGTCGCAGATCCGGCGTGTCGTAGTAGACGGCTTGTAGGCGCTGCTCCTCGGTCGCGAGCGCCGTCCCCCCGTCGAGCAGATCGGCGATGTCCGGCAGCTCGTAGCCCGGCCAAACGCCCAGCTTTAGCTCACGCTCGATCAACGCCGGCCGGCTCATCAGCTACACCACGACGCTACCATTGGCCTCGCGTGCCCGGCGGGCGGGGTGAGCAGGTCGGGCCCTCGAGATCCTGGGCCCAGCCCAGCGAAGCAGCGCGCACTCACGCATCGCGTACCACGACCGGCCGCCACCGCCGCCGGCCGCTTGAGCGAACGAGCGCAGCCACCCGTCCGTCCCGACCCCCGAGATCGATCGCCCAGCGTCTGCCCGGGAGCATCCGCGGGGCCCGCTGCGGTGCATGCCCGACGATCTGACCCCACGGCGCCTCGCGCCCGGCGTTCCATTCGACGGGGTGCGTCCAGAAGATCCCACCGTGAGGAGCGCTGCCTCCGCGGGCCGGCCCGATCCAGTCGAACAGTGGATCTCCGGAGTCCGCCGGCCCGCGGCGATGCCAGCGATCGTTGATCTCCTCGGCGCACTCGGCCGCCCGCGGCGGCAGCGCATCCGCAAGCTCTGGATGCACGCCGGCGTGGGTCACAAGCCAGTCACCGCAGCAGGCGGCCGCATGGGGCCAGCTGCGCGTGGCGAGGGTCCCGAGCGCAGCGCCGTGAACGCATCCGGTCTCGCGCAGGATCTGTACCTCATGGTTTCCGGCCAGCACGACATCCACCGCGCTCGCGGCCAGGCGCGCCGTGGCCAGGTTCGCCGCCGGCGTGGCCCGGCGGTCCAGGAGATCGCCCAGCTGAACGATCCAGCAGCCACGTCGCCTCCGTCCGCGCGCATCAATGGCATCGAGTTCGCCGAGGAGCCTCCGCAGCGCCTTGCTGCGGGCATGTACATCTCCGATCACGATCTCAACCACGGTCCGCGGCGCAAGCTGGCGCGTCGGCACACGCTGGGTGTGAAGATCCCGTGTTCGCTCGGCGGGGCGGCCGCTGACAGCGGCTTTTCTTGCCCGCGGACGGCTGAGCCTCGAGGGGTGGCGCGATGTCGCGAGCGCAAGAGCGCCGCGGCGCACCGGGCGGTAACCCGTGAGCGAGTGTCAAAGGTGATGGCCGGAGGCCAGAGCGTCGGGGTCCCGACCCAGCCCTCAGAGGATCGCGATCGGATTGAGCGGCGAGCCGGTTCCACCGCGGATGACGAGCGGCGCCGCGGCGAACAGGAACTCCCAGCGACGGGTGCGGGCGCAGACCGAGCGGAGCTCCTCGAACTGGAGGTAGTCCAAGAGGTGGATGCCCATCGCGGTGATGGCAAGCACGTGAATCGGGAAATCGACGCCTTCCGTGTCACTCGGCGCGGTGTCGTTGTTGCCGTCGGAACCGAGCGCCGCGACTCCGCGCTCGGCAAGAAACGGCATCGCGGATGGGTGCAGTCCCGCCTTGGCCGCGGCGGTGTTCCACGGTCCGAGCTCGGCGAGCCGCCGGGCATGTCCGGTTCGCACGAGCAGGATGTCGCCCTCGCTGACGCTCACCCCCTGCTCCCGTTCCGCCGCCTCGAGGTCGTCCCGGAATACGTGTTCGCCTGGCTCCAGCCAGTCAGCGCCCCGCACGCGCGGGATGTCCAACAGGACTCCGCGCCCGACGAGGCCGTTCCGCAGGACCTCGATCGAATTGACCTGCGCCCCGCGATCGGTCACCGCACTTTCGGGCCTCCCGTTATAGAGCGATCCCCGGTAGCCGACGTGGCAGAGCGCGTCGATGTGTGAATGACCGTCGTGGTGGTAGTCGGCGCCCACGTAATCCCGAATGAAGTGCACGGCTCCCGGGCCGGCGCCGAGGTTCGTCATGTGGTGATCGGCGGGCTTCGGGTTGTTCGCGCCGGGGCGCGTGTCCAGGGGCAGGCCAAGCGAAACCGTTATCCCGTCGCGAACGAGTGCGGCCGCCTGGACGATCCGCGCCGGCGTTATCAGATGCAGCGCGCCGCGTTCGTCGTCCGTACCCCATTCTCCCCAACGACAGAGACTCTCGAACAGGATCCGGAACTGCTCGGCTCTGAGCTCTACATCGGTGCTGTGGGGTTCGTCTTGGCTCATGGCAGGTCTCTTTCCGCTCAGATCACGGCCGCCGGCGGCTCACCGCCCTCGATAACGGCTATCACGTTATCGGCGCAGAGCTGGGCCATCGCGTCACGCGTCTGGGGCGTGGCCGATCCGATGTGTGGCAGCAGCACGGTATTCGGCAGCTCGCACAGCTCAGGCGGCACGTTCGGCTCGTCCTCGTAGACGTCCAGGCCCGCCGCGGCGAGATGTCCGGAGCGAAGCGCATCGATCAGAGCGGTCGTGTCGACGACACCACCGCGGCTCGTGTTCACCAGGACTGCGCCCGGCTTCATTCCCGTCACCGCAGCCCGGTCGATCAGGTGCCTCGTCTGTGGCGTCAGCGGCACGTGGAGGCTCACGACGTCGGCGGCGGCGAGTAGGTCGGGCAGCTCGCGGCGCTCGCCCTCTCGCCGTGGCCCGACGGTGCGCGAGGTGTAGAGCAACTGCACGTCGAAGCCGCGCAGCAGGGCGGCGACCCGTTGTCCGATGCGGCCGAATCCGACGAGACCGATCGTCGCGCCGACCAACCCCCGACCGAGGAAGTCGCTCGATCCCACCCGGGTGGAGCGCTCACGGCGGACAATCGCGTCGGCCTCAACGATTCGGCGCGCGGCGGCGAGCATCAGCGCAACGGCCAACTCCGCGGTCGACGTGTTGAGCACGTCGGGCGTGTTCGTCGCGCGCACCCCGCGCCGTCGAAGCGCATCGAGCTCAAAGTTGTCGTAGCCGACGCCGAAGTTCGACACGACTCTCAGCGACGCCCCTGCGGCATCAAGCAAAGGGCCCGAGACGGGAATGCTCGGATCGGTGACGATCGCCGCCACCCCAACAGCCTGCCGGAGCAGCCAGTCCTTGGTCCCTGTGCCCTCCGCTGTCTCTACCTCGAAATGAGCGCGTAAGGGCTCGAGTCCGGCAGCGGGTAACCGGCACGCGACGAGTACCCTGGCCCGCCTCGCCATCAGGACACACCGCCACCCGCGCCTGAGCCCGGAGGACCGGCACCGTGGGCGGCCGGCGCTGGCTCGCCTGGGCGCCCCGGCCGACGCAGGCCAAGCCATCTCTGGAGCAGGAGCGTCAAGCATCCGCCCACCAGCAACATTGTCACGTTGACGCCGAGCACGAGCAGGGCGCCGGCCGCTTTTCCGGTCTCTCCCACCCCTGCCGCCACGCCGAGGTAGGCCGAGGCCGGGATCGTGGTGACCGAGATCGCCACGCCGACAGCCGAGCTCGCTCGTGTCTCGAGCGCGAGCATTCCCGCGATCCCGGCGGCAAACGCGACGATGGGAGTCGAGATGTTCACGGTGGAGAGGCCCTCCAGGAAACCGCCCTGGCCCACCACGAAACCCGCCGGCAGGAGATCAAACGAGTTGAGCACGAACGTCATCAGTCCGGCGACGAGGCAGACGCTGCCCAGGCCACAGCCCAGAGCGGCCAGGGCGCGCAAGGCCAGTCGCCACCGGCGAAGGACCAGGGCCGTCGCCGCGGCGGTGATCGGGAGCATGTCAGGGCTCATTGCCATCGCGCCGACGACAAGGGTCGAGTTCTCATAGATCACGCCGAACGCACCGATGATCCCCGCCGCGGCCATGAACACCAGATAGCGCGCGAAGGGGCGGGCGTTGACGCCGGCCTGGCTCAGCAGGTCAGCCCAGACGACACTGGCCAGCGGGCGATGGGCGACCGACGGACCGATCGACTCCAGGCGGACCAATACGACGTCCTCGGCAGGGATGCCCACGCGGTTGACGAGCTCGAGTGCTCGGTCGACCGCGTCGTCGACGAGATCAGCCGTCACGAGCGCTGTTCCGGCGCCTCGTTCCCCCAGACGGATCACGTGCCGGGCGCCCGGGATCTCAAGTAGGCGCCGCTCGACATCGGCGATCGCACGTGGGGATCCGAACACCCTCAGCGTTAGCATGACTCAGCGCCCGAGGCGGCCGATCCCGTCATCCATTGTCGCGACCGCAACCACGTACGCAACGTGGGTCCCGAAGCTCGTCGCCATGACATCCGCGGGCCACCGCCACGGGGGTGGCGTGCGGCCGAGCAATGGGAACAGCGACAAGGTCGCGCTCATCAGGGTCCCGCCGAAGATCGCGCTGGCCCACGGTTCGGCAACCCTGCGGCGCAGCACCCCGTGCCACAACCCGAATGCTGACCCGTAGCCCCAGCGGAGAGCGAGCCCGAGGTCGTTGTCCTCACGGGCCGTGACGTGGCCCAGGTGCATGATCGAGGCGACGATCTGACCGGGAACGAGCGAGTCGTCGTAGTCGAGCGGCCCGCGCCGGCCCGACCGCAGCCGGCGCTCCGTGGCGTACGCGAGCGTCATCGCGGCGGTCCCCGCGGTCCCCGCCAGGACACTTCGAATGGGCCAGGGCGCGTCGAGGGCGGGCACGGGATCTAGCTGGACGCGGGCCTGCCGCTGCCGCCGGGGGTCGTGGTGGCCGGGGGGCCGATCTGCTCTCCGGTCGAGGCGGGGGGTGCGGTCACGCGCCGGCGGAAGACGTGGAACGACCAGCCCTGGTAGAGCAGCACGATCGGGAAGAAGATCACCGCGACGATCGTCATGACGACGAGCGCGTAGTGACCCGAGGCCGCGTTATTGACCGTCAGGTTGTAGGCGTGGTTCGTGCTCGAGACCATCACGTTCGGATACAGCGAGATGAAGATCTGCCCGATGCTGGCAGCGATCGCGAATCCGGAGGAGACGAACGCCCACCCGTCGTTGTCGGTGCTGGCCAGCAGCGTGGCGAAGATCACCGCGATCACCCCGAAGATCTGGGTCGGCTGCGGGACCGTGCCGCCGCCGATTACCACCAGCGTCCAGATCACCCAGGCGATATTGACCACGATCGCGACCAATCCGATGACGCGAGCGAAGGCGCGGGCACGATCGCGGATCTCGTCGGTCGTCCGCAACGCGAGGAATGTGGCGCCGTGCAGTAGGCACAGCGCCAGCAGGGTCACCCCGGTCATCAGGCCGTAGCCGGTCAGCAGATCGAAGAAGTTGCCCGTGTAGTTGTGCTGCTGGTTGATCGGCAGCCCGAAGAGGAGGTCGCCGAGCCCGACCCCGATGAGCAGCGGGATCAGCACGCTTCCGATCGTGAGCGCCCATGACCACCCGCCACGCCAGCGGGCGCCGTCGCGCTTGCCTCGGTATTCGAACGAGACGCCGCGAGCCATCAGCGCCGCGAGCACCAACACGAGCGCGAGGTAGAGCGCGGAGAACATCGTCGCGTACCAACCGGGGAAGGCGGCGAACAGCGCCGCGCCGGCGACGATCAGCCAGACCTCGTTGCCGTCCCACCAGGGACCGATCGTGTTAATCGCGACGCGCCGGCCAGCCTCGGATCTGCCGATGAACATGTGCACGGCGCCGACGCCGAAGTCGAACCCTTCGAGCACGAAGAACCCGATCCAGAAGACGACGATGATGATGAACCAGATCGTGTGAAGCTGCATCGAATCAGTAGGTCAAAGCGTGAGCAGGGGTGCCGGGTGTGATGCTCGGCTCGGCGGCTTCCGCATCGGCGTGCGCGAGACCGTGACGGGAATAGCGCAGCATCAGGACGATGTCCGCGGCGCCGAGCACGGTGTAGATGAGCACCAGCGCGATCAGGCTGATCCAGATGTCGGTGGAGGAGACCGACGGCGAGTTCGCGTTGACGGTCTTCTGCAGGCCCTGCACGATCCACGGCTGGCGGCCGCTCTCGGTGAGCAGCCATCCCGCGGTGTTCATCAGGAATGGCGTGATCACCGCCCACACGGAGAGCCCCAGGAACAGTCTGGCGCTGCGCAGCTTGCCTCTGTGAAGCAGCCAGCCGCCCCATAGCGCCAGTAGCAGGACCAACGTCCCGAGGTAGGCCATGACCCGCATCGACCAGTACTGGATGAACACGTCGGGCACGTAGTTGCCCGGGCCGTACTTCGCCTGATACTGGGCCTGAAGCTGGTTCAGTCCGGTGACCGGACCATTCCACGTGCCCGTCGCGAGAACTGAGAGCAGGTGCGGGATCTCGATGATCTGCGACGGCGTCTGGTCGTTGGCGCCACCCCCGATCTGGAACATTGAGAACGAGCACGGCTTGCAGCTGTTCCATTGCGCCTCGGCGGCGGCGATCTTCATCGGCTGGTAGCGGTTCTCGATCTCACCAAGCTGGTTGCCGACCGACAGCTGGATCACGGTCACGGGGATCAGCACGATCAGCGCCACCTTGGCGGTGCGATGGAAGGCCTCGACGTGGCTCTGCCTGCGCAGGTACCACGCGGAGACGGCGAGCATCACCAGTGCCCCCGTAATGAGCGACGCGAGGATCACGTGCGCGTAGCCCCACACGAAGGTCGGGTTCACGAACAGCGCCCAGACGTTGTTGAGCACCGGCTGGCCGGCCTTGTTCATCTTGTAACCCACCGGGTGCTGCATCCACGAGTTGGCGATCAGGATGAACATCGCCGAGAGCATCGTCCCGATCGAGACGGCCCAGATCGTCGCGAGGTGCACACGCTTGGGAAGGTGGTTCCAACCGAACAGCCACAGCCCGAGAAACGTCGACTCGAGGAAGAACGCGATCAGGCCCTCCATCGCCAGCGGCGCCCCGAACACGCCGCCGACATAGCGAGAGTAGGTGGACCAATTCATCCCGAACTCGAACTCCTGAACCAGGCCGGTGACGACGCCGATCGCCACGTTGATCAGCAACAACGTCCCGAAGAAGCGCGTCATCCGCTTGTACTCGGGGTTGTCCGTGCGATACCAAGCCGTCTGCAGGATCGCGACGAGGAACGCCAGCCCGATCGTCACCGGCACGAACAGGAAGTGATAGACGCTCGTTGTCGCGAACTGCCAGCGGGCCAGGTCGTTGGTCATCGGTGATCCGCCCCGTCGGTCAACGGCTGATCGCGCTGGAGCACGTCACACCTCTTTGCCGCTCGCCGTGGGAGCGCTCGCATGCGGCCCGGGCGCGGGCTCACCGGCGGGTGGCGGTCGCTCGACGCTCGCCAGCTCACCCTCCATCACCCGGTTCTGCCGGGCTCCGAATCCGGCCGAGATCCATGTGGTCAGCACGGTCAATCGCCGGCCGCCGACGCCGCCGAGGTAGTAGAGGTGAACGCTGAGATACATCAGGAACGCGATGAATCCGGAGAGTCGGTGGCCTCTGACCTCGCAAACCGCCCCGCCGCGGCCGACGACGGCGAGCGCGCCCTTGTCGAAGTACTTGAATGGCTCCGCCGCGCCCGGTTTCCCGTCACGGATCCCGGCGGCCACGTGGTGGGCCTGCTGGATCGCCGCCGTCGCCAGGCCGGGCACCGGTCTTCCGTCGGGGCCGGCGACAGTGGCGGCGTCCCCGATCACGGAGATCTCGGGATGGGAAGGGACACTGAGGTCGGGGTTCACTTCGATCCGCCCGACCCTGTCGGTGGGGGCAGCGGCGGCCCGCGCGAGCACGTCGGCCACTCCGGCGGTGCGCACGCCGGCCGCCCAGATCACTGTCCGGCTTGTGATCCGCTCCGTCTTCTCTCCGATCTTGACCGTCACCCCGCGGGAGTCGATTTCGGTGACCATCGCACCCTCACGCACGTGCACACCGAGCTGGGCCAACTCCTTCGCGGCTTTGGCAGATGTCGGCTCGGTGAACGCGGGCACCACACGCTGGCCGGCGTCGAGCAGGATGACCTCTGTCGCGCTTGGGGCGAACCGTCTGAAGTCATGCTTCATCGCATGCTGGGCGAGGATTGCGAGCTGTCCGGAGATCTCGACGCCGGTCGGTCCTCCTCCGACCACCACGAGCCGTAGCCACTCAGCGCGTTCGGCGGGGTCTGAGGTGCGCTCGGCTTCCTCGAACGCTCCGAAGATGCGGTTACGCAAGTCCACCGCATCCTCGAGTGTCTTCAACGGGCAGGAAACCTCCTGCCATTCGTCGTGTCCGAAATACGACGTCTGTCCACCGCAGGCCATGATCAGGCTGTCATAGCCGAGCCGCTCGCCACGGTCGAGAACGACCTGGTGCCCCTCGACGTCGATGTCAGTGACCGCTGCCATCAGCACCGTGGCGTTCCGCTGGCGCTTGAGCATCTCGCGGATCGGAGCCGCGACCTCGCCGGAGGAGAGCGCGCCCGCCGCCACCTGGTAGATCAAGGGCTGGAACAGGTGGTGATTGGTGCGGTCGATGACCGTCACCTCGACGTCAGCGCGCTTCAGGTGTTGCGCAGCGGCCACGCCACCGAACCCGCCGCCGACGATCACCACCCGTCGCCGGGCCGGACGGTCGCCGTTATCCGGCATGCGCGTAATCCGGCCGGGATTGCTGCGCCCCCATGCGCTCGAGCAGGTGGTCGCCGACGCGGAGCGCGTTCGCCATCGCCGTTAGCGCGGGATTAACCGCACCGATGCTGGGGAAGAAGCTCGTATCGACGACGTACAGGTTGTCGAGCTCGTGAGCGCGGCAACCCGGGTTGAGGACCGAGGTGGCGGCGTCTGTGCCGAACCGGCAGGTGCCCGCCTGATGGGCCACGCCCGCCACCGGAATCTCGTTCTTGAGATAGGCGTGATGTGGGAGCAGATGGCCATGGTGCATGCCGAGATCGGCGAGCATCGACTTGAGCTGGTCGAAGAGGCGCTCCTTGGCCTGATCGTTGCTGCTCGTGTAACTGATCTGGACCTTGCCGTCGCCCGTGAGGGTGACCCGGTTCTCGGGCAGCGGCAGGTCCTCGGTGGACAGCCAGAAGTCAACCGCATGGCGGGCGACGTCCTCCAGCGACCATGTCGGCGCGAACAGCGTCTCGCCGGGCTTCTCGCCGCGGAACATTGGCGCCTGGGATTTGCCGACCATCTGGATGTTGCCCAGCGGAAAGCCGAAGTCCTTGCCGGCGAAGTAGAAGTCGTTGACGCCGAGAGTCTTCTGGAACACCGTGGGGTTCTCTTCCCTGGAGAGCGCGAGCACGGCCTGGCTGTTGTGGAACATGTAGTTGCGCCCGACCTGGTCCGAGCCATTGGCAAGGCCGCGCGGATGAGCGTCGCAGGCCGACGCGAGCAGCAGCTTGGCGCTGTTGGCGGCGCCGCAGGAGACGACCACGATCTCACCCTCGTAGATCTGGGTCGCGCCGTCGTGCTGGACCACCACCCCGGTTACGGCCGTCCCGGCCGCGTTGCACTCCAGACGCACCGCCTCCGCACCGGTCAACAGGGTGACGTTCGGATGCTCGATCGCCGGGCGTACGGCGATCACCTCGGCATCAGACTTGGCGTGCACGAGGCACGGGAAGCCGTCGCAGTTCTGGCAGCGCACGCACTTGCTGAACGGCATGTTGCTCTCGTCCAGCAAGATCCCGCACGGAGCGTGGAACGGATGAAGCCCAGCCTTCGCCAGGTCGTCGGAGAGCTGTTGGATCCGCGGCTCGTGTGACACCGCCGGGAACGGGTAGGGGGCGCCCGCCGGAGGTTCGGTCGGATCTTCACCGCGTGCGCCGTGGACCTGGTAGAGGTGCTCGGCCTGCGTGTAATAGGGCTCGATCTCGTCGTAGGAGATCGGCCAGGCCGGCGAGATCCCGTCGTGATGGCGGAGCTCGCCGAAGTCCTCCTGGCGCAGGCGATACAACGCGGCCCCGTAGAGCTTCGTGGCGCCGCCGACGAAGTAATGCACCTGAGGCTGGAACGATGAGCCGTCGGCGTAGTGCCACGTGTCAGGCGAGACATAGCGGCCGTCGACGAACACGTCCTCGGCCAGCCAGTTCTGTGGCTCGCGGGTGAGCCATGCGCCGCGCTCGAGCAGCAGGATCCGCTTGCCCGACGACGCCAAGTGACGGACCAGCGTCCCGCCGCCCGCACCGCTGCCGATCACGATCACGTCATATGAGTCGCTCATCCGGTGATCTCCGCCAGTCGTTCTGCGAGCACGATCCGCCCGGCGGCCTCAACCAACGCGAGGTGCGAGAACGCCTGGGGGAAGTTGCCGAGGTGGCGGCCGGTGTCGACGTCGAACTCCTCGGCATACAGCCCGAGCGGGGAAGCGACCTTCACGAGGCGCTCCATCAGATCCCGTGCGCGCTGCATCTCGCCGATGATCGCCAGCGCCGAGACGAGCCAGAACGAGCAGATCACGAAGGTGCCCTCCTTACCGCTCAGCCCGTCGTCGGTCTCCTCGGTGCGATAGCGCAGCACGAAGCCGTGCTCGGTCAGCTCGTCGGCGATCGCCAGCACGCTGGCGCGCAGGCGTTCGTCGGTCCCGGGGAGGAACCCGAAGATCGCCGCCAGCAGGGTCGAGGCGTCGAGCGCGTCGGTCCCGTAGTGCTGGCGCAGCACGCCCCGATTGTCGACCCCATGCTCGAGGATGTCGGCCTTGATCTCTGCGGCCGTCTTCCCCCAGTCCGTGGCGAGTTCGGCTTCGCCCCGGATCCCGGCCAGCTTCGCCGCGCGGTCCAGCGCGACCCAGCACATCAGCTTCGAGGACACGTAGTGCTGGGGCTTGCCCCGCGCCTCCCAGATGCCCTGGTCGGGTTTGCGCCACACCGCGATCGCGCACTCCGCCTGCGACTGCACCAGCGGCCACAACCGCCGCGGCAGGCGCTGGCTGCGACGCGTGTGCAGAAGCACCGAATCAAGCGCGGCGCCGAACACGTCGTTCTGGCGCTGATCGAACGCGCCGTTGCCGATCCTGACCGGGTGCGCGCCGGCGTAGCCCGACAGCTCCTCGCGGAACGTCTCGGTGAGATCCCGCCGCCCGTCGATCCCGTACATGATCTGCAGCGAGCCGTCCTCACGCACCTCGAGGTCGGCGACGAACTGCATGAACTCGTTTGCCTCCCAGTCGAGGTTGAGGAAATGCAGCGCCTGCAGCGTGAAGGTCGAATCCCGGATCCACGTGTAGCGGTAATCCCAGTTGCGCTCGCCGCCCGGCGTCTCCGGCAGCGAGGTGGTCAGCGCCGCGACGGTGGCGCCCGTGGGCATGTACGTGAGCCCCTTGATGGTCAGCGCCGAGCGCTGGATCAGGGGACGGAGCTCGTGGTCGGGGATGCGTGCCCGCGCGAGCCAGTTGCGCCAGAACCGGGTCGTGTCAGCGAGGTGCGCGTTGGCCTCCTCGACGCTCGTCGGCACCAGCGCTTCGTCGTCCCACGACAGCGAGCAATAGAGCTCCTCCCCGGCCTGCAGCACATGCCGGGCCCGAGCGTGATGCGCCTCGATCCCGATCAGCATGTCGCTCTGCAGCCTGATCGTCTGACCCGCCCCGGTCGCATCGGCACGATGACGATCCTCCGTCAGCGACCACTCGCCCAGAACACGGCCATAATCGAATCCCGGCTCGCAGACCAACTCGACCTCCACGCTGCCCTCGAGGCAGCCGACCGTCCGCACGAGCATGTGCTCCGCATCCTCGTCAGCCGGCGGCCGCGTATGCGGCGTGATCGTGTCCTCGCCGCGACGAGGACCCATCGTCAGCGCATCGCGCACGATCGCCCAACCCGTCTGCGTCTTCCACGACCGTGACCAGCGTGTTCGTCCCCGGCTCGTAGACCCGTCCGCTCGGCACGTTGATCCCGAACGGACCGAGGCGAAAGGCGCCCCCGCCCCGGTCCAGCAGCGAACCAAACACACTCGCCGAGTCGAAGCGCGGGACGCACAGCCAATCGACCGTCCCATCAGGAGCCACGAGCGCGCCCGTATGGCAATCCGACAGGAACGCGTAGTCGGCGATCGGAGTGAACGGCGATGGCGCCGCGGCACTCTGCGGCATCGTCGCGGCCCGTGCCTTGGTCGCCGAGGCGGGCCCGCCGCCGTCCGGAGACTTGCCCGACGTGCGCTTCCGCCTGGTCGTGGCGCTCATGACGCCACCCACGGGTGGTGCCAGCGTCCAGAGCCGGCCAGCACCTGGTCGGCGGCCCCAGGGCCCCACGAGCCCTTTGGGTACGGATGCACCGGCGGCGGACTGTCCAGCAGCGGCTGCATCACCCGCCAACACTGCTCCACGCCGTCCTGGCGCGTGAATCGCTTGCTGTCGCCGATCAACGCCGCGTGCAGCAGCACCTCGTACGGCGTCGGGCCCTCCCCGCCCTCCGTCGCGAATTCCATATCCATGTTGATCTGCTCCGGCTCGGCCGTCTCGTGACGCTGGGCCTCGACGAGCAGACGAATGCCGGTCGTCGGATCGAGCTTGACCACCATCTGACCGGGCTCGGGAGTGCGGGACCAGGCGGCGAAGCCCAGTCTCGGCGGACGCCGCCACACGACACGAAACTCCGTCTGGGTGATCGGCAGGCACTTTCCCGTGCGGATGAAGAAGGGAACACCCGACCAGCGCCAGTTATCGATCTCGAGCCGCAGCGCCGCATAGGTCTCAGTCGTCGAGTCGGCAGCTACTCCGTCAATCGTTCGGTAGCCCTCGTACTGCCCGCGCACGTAATGGCTCGCATCCGCCTCGGGCATCGCGCGGTACACCGACACCAGCGCATCCTTCAACACATCCGCCTCACCCGAAGACGGCGGCTCCATCGCGGCCGCCGCGACCACCTGCATGAGATGGTTCACCACCACGTCCCGCAGCGCCCCAACCGGGTCATAAAAGTGGCCGCGGTCCTCAACCCCGAAGCTCTCAGCCATCGTGATCTGCACCGAGGAGACGAAGTTGCGGTTCCACACCGGCTCGAACATCGAGTTGGCAAACCGCAGATAGAGAATCTCGCCGAGACCCATCTTCCCCAGGAAGTGATCGATCCGGTACAGCTGCGACTCGTCGATGTACTGATGGATCTCCCCGGCCAGCGCCCGCGCGGACTCGAGATCGTGTCCGAATGGCTTCTCAACCACGACGCGCCCGGTCTTCGTGAGCCCAGCCTCCGACAACCCCTTGATCACCGGTCCGAACAGAAACGGCGGGATCTCGAGATAGAACACCGGGCTGCGGGCCTCGCCGACCGCGCGCACAACCCGCTCGTAGGTCCCCGCGTCGCCAAAGTCACCGCTCACATACGACATCCGCGCCGCCAAGCGATCGAAGACCTCCCCATCGATGCGCTCCCCACAGCCCTCGATCGCAGCCCGCGCATGGCCGCGAAGGTCCTCCACCGACCAGTCGTTGACCGCGACACCGACGATCGGGCAGCCCAGCAAGCCTCGTCGCTCCAGCCGATACAGCGAATGGAAGGTCATCACCTTCGCGAGATCCCCCGTGATCCCAAAGATCACGAACACGTCGGCGACCTGCTGGCCGCCCGCGGGCGCGGCAGGCGTGCCGCTTTCAACCGTTGCAGTCATGCTGGGAACCCTCCTGGACAAGTACTGTCGCGGTCCGCAGCATCGTGCGCGGCCATCCTTGCGCATTCATCACCCCAAATGGGTGAAACCTGCCGAAGACCAGCGGTCTTGTGAACGGAATGTGAACGAGCTGTCCACGCACCGCGCAGAACCACCCGGTCGCTTGGTCGCTCATCTCGCATCCCGGAACGGTGATCGCCGACGTCGATTCGAACGGGAAAGGCGGCGCCTGAGCTCTCCTGCCTCACCCTCGATCCGACCGCGGAATGCAACCTGAGCTTGCCGTGCCGGCTCCAGACGCACTGGGCTGCATGGTGATGATCAGCCGGCCGACGGTGGAGCCGCGCGGGGACTGTCGGCGACCGCGGCCTCGAGGGCCGCTGCGGCCTCTCTGGTGAGACGGCGGCGCGCGAACGCCCGCCGTGAACCGTTCCTCGGCCACGCTCCCGGCCACGCCGCCGCCGACGATCCCCGCGGCAAACCCCGGCGGACCGAACACGGCACCGGCCACCGCACCGGTGAGCGCGCCCTCGACAGCCTTGCGCCCGAGGAACTCCTGCTCGTCGTCCGCGTCCACGTATCGGCCCGCGAACTCCCCGCGAACGACGATCCGGTCGCGTCCGTGATGCTCGACGAACGCGACCTCCTGCGCCCACGGGACACCCGCCACCTGCGCAGGCGCGTCCGCATACGCGCGCTCGGCACCCTCGGTATGCGAGAACACCATCACCGCGAGATCGAGACCCTCCATCGCTGGGCCAGCGGCTGGACCGTCGCATCGCCCCATTCGGGTGAATGCTTCGGGGCGTGAAGCTGCCAGAATCAGTGGTCTTCATGGCTACCGATCACACAGCGAACTCCCGATCACGGATTGTCGGGCCGCTTGTAGGGGTCGGTGGTCGCGCCGCCGCGTCGGCCCTGCGGCCGCTGACGAACACTATGGGCGGGGCCGTTGATCGCGTGCTCGACAGCGGCGAGCCTGACCGGATCGTGACCGCCGCGCTGAATGACGTTCGCGTTCAGGCGACGTTGCGGCGCGCGCTGGCGAGCGACGGTGCCAGGCGGCTGATCGACAGCTTTTTCGATAGCGGCTTGTTCGATCATTTCATCGAGCGGCTAGCGGCCAGCGACGCGTTGTGGCGGCTCGTCGATGAGATCGCGCAGAGTCCGTCGGTGAGGGCGGCGGTCTCGCAGCAGGGTCTCGGGTTCGCCGATCAGATCGGCGGAGCGGTGAGGGACCGCTCAGGCAAGGCTGACCGCCGGATCGAGCACAGCGCTGGGCGGCTGACGCAGCGCGCGCCCAACGGAGCCCCGCCAGACGCCGACGCGCAAACACCATGAGCGGCGTGGCCGAGTCGCCCAAAGGTGGCGGGGCGGTCCCGGCCACCGTCGACGCGGACGCGCGCTACATCGGGGTGGTTACGCGCGCGGTCTCCTGGGGGCTTGATGCCGTTCTCCTCAACCTGGTGGCGATCATCACGGGCGTTGGCGTCTCGCTGGTCCTCGCGATCGTTCCCTTCTCGAAGCATGCGGGCCCGGCCTTGAAGGCGATCGCCGGCGTTGCCTACGTCGTCTGGTGCGCCGCCTACTTCGTCCTGTTCTGGTCGACAACGGGCCAAACTCCGGGCGCCCGGGTGATGCAGATCCGGTTGGTGACCGCTACGGGGCAGAGGGTCAAGCCGGCGCGGGCCATCGTGCGCTGGGTCGGGATGAACCTCGCCATGCTGCCGCTGTTCGCGGGTTACCTGCCGATCTTGTTCAGGCGCCGGGGATTTCCCGACTGGCTCGCCAAGACGCTGGTCCTCGACGCGCCACAGACCTCCCTCGCCTACACGCGGCAGGAATCACTACGAGCGGCACGCGACCGCTCCCAGGAGCGCCCCCCGCCGATATCTCGCCATGAGCCCGAGTCGAGCGCGCCATCTGTTTCGGCAGACGCCTCACCTGCACTCCGCCGGTAGCGCGAGATCAATGCGACACTCGCGATGCGCGCGCTCGGCGAAGCGGAGCCACGCGGTGGGCGCGCCGCCTCGTGAGGCTGGATTTTGCATCAAATCCCTCATGGCGAGCTCGAGGATGGATGCCTTACGCTGGCTTCTGGGCGCGCCGGGCTCGGTCCGGGGCGGGAGCGATCGGCATAGCGCGAGGTAACGATGGCGACTGGCAGCTGCTTATGCGGGGCCGTCAGATACGAGGTGACGGGCCGGCTCCAAGACGTGCTGATCTGCCACTGCGAGCAATGCCGCCGGTGGCACGGTCACGTGTCTGCGACCACCGCCACGCGAAAAGAGGATCTCGTACTGCTCGAGGCACGGGGCCTCCGCTGGATCCAAAGCCCGCGCAGCGATGCCGGGGCACGGCGGGGCTTCTGCGGTGAGTGCGGCTCGAGCCTGTTCTGGGACGCGCCCGGACTCGAGACGGTCAGCATCGCAGCAGGGAGCCTTGACGGCCCGACTGGGTTGCGCGTGGCGAGCCATTGGTACGTGTCGCAAGCCGGCGACTACTACGAGATTCCAGAGGACGGGCTACCGCACCACGAGCGTAGCGGCGAAGGAGAACTAACCTGAGGCGGGTCTTCGACCGGTGGAGCAACCGTTGCTTAAGAAACCCTCGATCGTGCCGGGCAGCACGATCGGGGGTGTCAAGGTCGGAATGACCTCGCGAGCAAGGTCAAGAAGCTGAAGACCGCGAAAGGGGTCGGGCTCGGGTCCGCCTCTGCGACGGTGCGAGCCAAATACGGGATTCCCACGCCTGCACCGGGCGAGGCAACGCAATCTCGCAACGGGCTCAAGCAGAGCACCAAGCGCTGCACGATGTTCTCCGCCCCGCAGTCGCCGTTCACCACCATTACGGGGATCGACGTCGGAATCTGCGGATCGGTCGTGATCCTCACCTTCTAACAGGGACCCAGCTTCCCCTCAGACTCTCGCCGGGGGCCGCACGTGAGAGCAGCTGTCAGCGCCCGCCCGCGGGCGACTCGCTGAGAGCCAACGCGTGTTCCGAGATATGTCCCGAGCAAAGCATCCTGAGCGATTTCAGCTGCCCTCAGGAGCCTCGGACGCCCGTGTACGCGGCAAAATCCCTGCAGATGGCAAACTACGTCACCAAACGCCAGCCCGCGCGCCCACATCCGGGTGACCGGGGACTAGTGGACAACGCCGCCGCGACGTAGTGGACAATGCCGAGATCGCCGACCGGCTCGATGCCTTCGCGGCGGTGCTGGAGCTCGGCGACGCCAACCCGTATACGATCCGCGCCTACCGGCGGGCGGCCGAGACCGTCCGCCACAGCGGGGTGCCGGTCACCGAGCTCGTCGCCGCCGATCGCGGTCGGGAGCTGAGGGGCATCGGCCCCGGGATCGAGGCCCGCCTGCGCGAACTCGTGGCTACGGGACAGATCGCGGAGCGCTGGCCCGGGAGACCGAGGCCCGCTCGCCACGGGGCGTGTGGCTCAACCGCGCGCGGGATCTCGTTGGCGGCATCGCGCGCGCCCTTGATGCCGAGCCCGCGGGGGACGTGCGGCGCTGGTGTGACTCCTGCCACCAGCTCGCGGTCGTCCGTGCGGCGTCACCTCCCGATGCGGTCCTGGCGCGGTTCGCGGAGCTACCCCAGATCGTCACCGTGATCGAGCAGGGCGAGCGCCACGCCGTCGGGGTCACCGTAGACGGGGTCCCCGTGGAGCTGACGGTCCCCGAGCCCAATTGGTTCGGGACCGCGCTGATGCGTGCAACAGGGTCGCCCGACTACCTGGCGGCGCTCGAACCGCTGCCCGCCGGGCCCAACGAGGACGCGGTCTACGCGGCGCTGGGCGTGCCGTGGTGCCCACCCGAGCTGCGCGAGGCGCCCTTCCGCGGAGAGCCGCCGCCCCTGGTCGAGATCGAGCAGATCCGCGGGGACCTGCACTGTCACACGACGTGGTCAGACGGGCGGGTGAGCGTCGCGGAGATGGCGCGCGCCGCTCGCGCACGGGGATATGAGTACCTGGCCATCTGCGACCACACCCCCGCGGTGGGGGCGGTCCAGGGGCTCACCCCCGACGACGTCCGCCGCCAGGGCGATGAGATCGCGGCGGCCAACGCGGAGCTGACCCCGTTCCGGGTACTGCGCGGGATCGAGTGCGACATCCTCCCCGACGGGCGGCTCGACCTCCCCGACGACGTCCTCTCTGAGCTCGACTGGGTCCAGGCCAGCGTGCACAGCGGGCAGCGAATGCCCCGCGCGGAGATGACCCGACGGGTGGAGGAGGCCCTGCGCCACCCCGCCGTCCGCTGCCTCAGCCACCCCACCGGCCGTCTCATCAACCGCCGCCCGGAGAACGCGCTGGACCTGGAGCGGATCTTCGACCTCGCGCGGACGCAGGGCGTCGCCCTCGAGGTCAACGGCCTGCCCGCCCGGCTCGACCTCAGCGGCGAGCACGTGCGCGACGCGCTGCGCGCCGGCGTCCCGATCGTCTGCTCCACCGACGCGCACTCCCCGGCGGGCCTGGACAACATCACGCTCTCGGTCGCCACCGCGCGCCGCGGGTGGGCCACGGCCGCCGACGTCCTCAACACCCGGCCGCTGGACGCTCTCCTGAGCCGCGACAGGCGCCCGCCGCGCGAACACTAGGGTCGTCCTTAGAGTGCCATCCCGTGGCGCGGCGGCGGATCTGCGAGCGCGGAGTTCCGGTAAGGGAGATCGCCCCGGCTGGTGCCGGCTGGATCGACGTCAGACCCAGTACCGGGTTGGGCCACCTAGGCGCTCGTCAGCTCGGTGCCATCCTGGGAAGGATTGAGTCGCGCTGACGTCTTGGCGGAAGTCGGAGATGTCAGACGTCTCATGTGGGATTCGAATCGTCCGGCGCAGAGCGAGTGGCTGGCGCTCGCCGGAGGAACTCCAGGCAGCGGCAGCACGATCGAGGCGCGTTGGCGATGAGGAGATGTCCCACGACATTCGATGGATTCGGTCATACGTCGTGCAAGAGGCCGATGGCGGGCTTGGCACCCTCTGCATCCATCAAGCGTCGAGCCCGGAAAAGATCCGCGAGCACGCCGAACGAGCCGGTCTTCCGGCGACCGACATCCTCGAGGTCGCTGACACGGTGATCGTTCGACCGGATCCCGGAGCCGTTAGCGCGTGAAGACGTGTCTGAGGGCGGCGCGTGTGGCACCCGCCCTCACTCCTCGGTAGGCCATGAGCACCATAACGTTCGTGCGGGTCAGCGTCAGCCACCCGTCCGATACCTGTTGGGCGCGCAGCCGAGGTGCAACTCGGACGGTCAAGAAGCGAGCTCGCTGAAACAACAATCAACTACAACAGCCAAGACGTGTCGTCCAAACCGAGGGCGGTCCACAGAGTGCCGGTGGAGGTCCGCGAGCAACACTCGGGTATGTAACGGCGGAACGACTTGGGAACCCTCTTCGGAGGGCCGGTTTCCCGCCGATCCCGATTCGTCGCGATCGCTGCTGCGCCCAGCAGCTTTCCTGCGGGCGCGCGGCGCCTCGCGCCGCTTGTTTGAGAAGTGGGCGGGTACTCGAACCGGGTCAGTGGCTACCGTTCTGCGTCGTGACGCTCCGAGGACTCCTCGCCGCCCCGCCCGCTGCAATCGCCGCCGCCGCGTGGATTGCCGCGTGTGGTTCCTCGACGCCATCAGGCGCCGCCACCGTCGCCAGGCCGGCTCGAGCGGCCCGGATCGGGCTTCAGCGGATCGGCGTGTTCAGAGAGCCGGTCTACGTGACCGGCGCGCCGGGCGCCTCCCATCGCCTGTTCGTCGTCGAGCGCGCCGGACGGATCATCGTTCTCGTTCGCGGCCGGCGCCGGGCTCACCCGTTCCTCGACATCTCCAGCAAGGTTAACTCCGGCGGCGGCGAGCAGGGACTGCTGTCGGTGGCGTTCGCGCCCGACTACCAGACCAGTGGCCGGTTCTACGTCGACTACACCGATGGCTCGAACAACATCCGGATCGTCCAGTACCGACGCGCGCACAGCGATCCGAACCGGGCCGACAGAGCCAGTGCACGCACTGTGCTCACGATCAACCATCACAGCGAGACCAACCACAACGGCGGCCAGCTCCAGTTTGGCCCCGACGGCGATCTCTACATCGGCGTCGGAGACGGGGGCAACGAGGGGGATCCGCACAACTACGGTCAGAACACGCGCGTGCTGGTCGGCAAGCTGCTGCGAATCGCTCCCCGCCCCGGCGGCGGCTACACGATCCCACCCGGCAATCCGTACGCCAAGGGATCCGGACGGCGTCGGGAGATCTGGGCCTACGGGCTGCGCAATCCGTGGCGCTTCTCCTTCGACCGGCGCACCGGCGATCTCATCATCGGCGACGTCGGCCAGGACACCGAAGAGGAGATCGACTTCGCCCGGCACGGCCACGGCGCCGGCGCAAACTACGGATGGAGCATCTTCGAGGGAGACCTCCGCTACAAGCCGGGGGCCGCGCCCGGAGCGATCAGGCCCAACTTAGTCGCCCGCCACAGCGACGGGTACTGCGCGATCATCGGTGGCTACGTCGTCCGCGACCCGGCGCTGCGCTCGCTCTACGGCCACTACCTGTTCGGCGACAACTGCAAGCCGCAGATTAACTCCGTCCTGCTGAGCGCCGGCCACGCCCGCGATAACCACGCGACCGGCCTGTCGGTCAAGAGCCTGTCGGCCTTCGGCCAGGACGACGCCGGGCACATCTACGCGGTCTCGCTTGGCGGTCCCGTGTACCAGCTCGTCCGGCGCTGACAGCGCCGGCGATCATCCCTGCGGCCGGTCCCGTGTGGTGCGAATCCTGGCCCACTCGCCGCTGGCGGCCGTCGCTCAAGCGGTACGCGGCGAGTACGGCGTTGCGGCCGCTCGAGATATAGAGCACGCCCTGGGCGATCGTCGGGCTCACGACCACGAGCCGGCGGCTGCGGAGATCGTAGGCCGGCAATGCCGTAGAGCGGAATCGAGGTGCTCGTCGTGCCCGCCACGGCGATCTCCTGGCGCGGGCCGCCGCTGATGTCGTTCGGCGTTGTAGCGATACATCCGGCCGTCCTTGTTGATCACGATCGCCTGCAGCGGACAGCCGTGTGGGCGGATCAGGATCGGCGTGGTTCCGAAGTCCCGGTCGCCCTCCAGGAACGGCGGGCGCAGCGGGTAGTTGCCTCTGCTGGAGCTTGAGGTTGAAGTTGAAGCGGAGATCCGCTCGGCGTAGCCGGTGGCCTCGTTCGGCGTGCCGATCGAGTTGCCGGTCGCGCCGAACACGTTCCCGGTCGCGGCATCGACCGAGACACCGCCCCAGCCCCAGATCCCGCCAGCCCAGGCGCGTGTACCGTGGGTGGTGAGCCAGCGGTGGATGAACTTCGGGTTGGCGGCTCCGTCAAAAACGGCCTCAACCCGGGCAAGTACTCGTTGCGGTACCGATCAACGTCGTCGCCCTGCTCCATCAAAACGAGACACGCAGCCATACGCCTCCTCGCACGTCGCGTCAGCAACAACCCGCACTACAGCCCGCCGATCCGCCGACACGACCCACACTACTGCGGGCGCCGACGACACGCACACGCAGGCATCGACGCTGCCCGGCCCCGGCACGACGGTCACAGTCGCCAAGCTGTAGCTCGATTCCGAGGCTGTCCGCAGGGAGAAGCGCCTTCCCGGCCAGAACGTGCTGGCAGCGTGGTTCCTTGCGAGCCGAGCAGGCGCGCGGATCGGCCTCGCGCGCACCCCTGTGGGCGAATGCGAGTGCGGTACGAATCATCCAACGTTCTGTTCGGTGTCTCCCCAGGCGGCGTGGTCAGCGGCGGCTACGGCCGACCAGGACCGCCCCGACGGTGACAAGTGCGGCCCCGCCGAGCGCGATCGTGCCCGGGTGCTCACCCCGGAATACCGCGCCAAGCGCGATCGCAACGACCGGTACGAGGTAGATCGCGACGGTGCCGCGGGTTGCTCCCGCCCGGCCGACGAGTGTCGCGAACGTCAGATAGCCGGCGCCGGTCGATAGCGCGCCGAGGGGAACGATCGCCGCGAGGCTTCCCAGCGTTGGTTCGCTCAACGTCAGCGCAACGACGCCTGGGATCGCAAGCAACACAAACGCTACGAGCAGTGCCCGTCTGATGACGGCGATCGCGCCGTAGCGCTGCTGCATCGGCACGGCCAGATTGGTCGCCAGCGCATAGCAGGCGACGGCCAGGAGGATCAGGAGCGCCCCGTCGATCCGTGGGCCGCCTCCCCCAGTGGTCGACGAGGAAACGACGAGCACGACTCCGGCGAACCCCACCGCCAGACCGGCGGCCGCTGTGCGTGCCGGTCGGCGGCGCAGCAGCGCAGCCGCGATCGCAGCCGCCATCAGCGGCTGCGAGCCGGTGATCATCCCGGCGGCCGAGGAGCTCAGATGACGCTGCGCGATCGGGTAGAGGCTGAGCGGCAGCGCCAGCCACAGGACGCCGAGCAGGGCCACGCGCGCGCGATCGGACGAGGACAGCGATCCGCTGTGCGCGCCGGGCAGGCAGGACACGACCGCGAGTCCGAGCGCTACCCGCATGAAGGCGATGGCCAGCGGTCGCAGCCCCTCGAGCGCGACCGAGATCAGCAGGTAGGAGGAGCCCCACATCAACGCTGTCGCGAGCAGCAACGTCCACTCAGACGGGCCGAAGGCTGCCGACAGCGACCCGTCGCTGGTCGTGATCAGCCGCTTGCTGGCCGCCACGTCGGGTGATCCCTGCAAGCAGCCGTTAGGGTTCGCGCGTGCAGCAACGCCCCAACCCTAGTGATCACGACGGCGCGGTTCTGAGCCCGACGATGCTCGCGCTCCCCACAGATTCGCGCATCCCGGCGACGCTCGCGGTCCGCGACGCGCGAGAGGACGAGCAGCAGCCCTGGCAGGAGCCCTACGTGAGCCGTTTCGTCACGCTCTCCGACGATCGTGACCGGGTCGCCTGGTTTCACTTCTGTACCGGTCATCACGTCGAGTTCCTGTACTGGGAGGCCACGCTGCTGGCCTGCGAGCGTCTGATCTCGGCGGCCGAAAACGGTGACAAGGTCGCGGCCACGCAGTGGCTCGCGCGCGCCGCCAAGCTGATCCGCGGCAGCGGCGCCATGCTGCACTACTGCGCCGCGTTCGATCCTGCTCGCTATGACCCGTGCCTGCGTCCACAGGCTGCCTCCCGAGCTACCGCAATTCGTCCACAGCAGCACCGCTGCCTTGCTGGCAATTACTGCGCAGCCGCCCCGGGGTTGAGGGAGCCCTCTTCCGCTCCGGCGTAACGGGTCTCGTCGAGGATTGGGGATGCCTTGAAGCCTTTGACGGTGAGGTAGATGCCAAGGGACAGCTCCCAAAGGAACTCCGGGATTGTCGCGATGGCCTGCGCCGTGGAGCCTCGCCCGATGACGCCAAACACCACGGCAAGCCCCGAAGCGCAGACCAGAGGACCTCCGACGAGTCCCAACATGGCCATGCCCCGCGGAACGAGGCGGGACCGGTACATCAGGTAGCCCAGGATCAGCCCGTTTCCAACCCCGACAACAAAGCCCGGCCCGAGTACGAACGTCCAGTTACGGACCGCGACGAGCGACTTGCCGACCGTGACGAGCGAGCCCGCATCCGCGCCCGCAGCCTTCTGCGGCAAACGTCACTACCGTAAGGAGGCTGACGATGCCGATGGCGATGAAGGTGCATTCAACGAGACGAGCTGTGACGTATCCCAGAGCGAGGCTTTCGTTCTGCCGCTTGAGGATCGGGAACAGCACGACGGCCGTGCCGATATTCGCGATGATGAGGATGAGCTCGCAGACCGCACCCAAGCGCACGCGCGTGTCGGCGCCAGCACCGACGATGTATTTGGCGGGGTGCAACACAGGGGCGTAGAGAATCACCGCTGCGATCGAGGCGACAAGGGTGAGGAGAAGCAATAGGCCCGCGATCAGCGCGACCTTTCTCGGCGGGGTTTGCGCCGGTCGGCCGCGTGCTGCTCCCGTTGAGCGGTGCTGCGAGGACATTGGCGCGGCGCTCCTCCGTGGTAGACGGTGCCGATCGCCAACCTACACGCCTCGACCATCGCTCGCACGCTTACAACGGCGACGACGCCTCACCGGCCGCGCCGCAGGCTGCCTTCCACGTTCATTGCGACAGTCTCAACGGGCCAGGTCGGGGCGCAGGATTCGTTCCATTTGGAACGTCTGGTCCAGGCGGCACGCGACTTAGGAGTCTGATGCGTGCGCAGCGGGCTTGCGACGGCTGAGGAGAGTGTTGTCGTCCGAAGGGGAGCTGGCGGTCGCCGGGGAGGGGCGTGACGCGGCGAGTGGGCGGTTGGATAGACTTGCCCCGAACGGAGACCGGATACGGGGGTGGTGGTTGTCTATGAGACGCCTACGAGATGTGCTGTTTGTCGTGGTCGCGACGGGAATGCTTGCGGTGGCGGTCGCGGTGCCGAGCGGGGCGAGTGTGGTGCGCGCGCACGCGGCCGCGTGCGTGCGAGCGACCAACATCGAGGCGATTATCGATGACTCGGGCTCGATGGCCGTGACCGACCGGGACAGGCTGCGCGTCAAGGGGCTCAAGTTGCTGATCAATACCCTGAGCCCGGGTACGGTGCTGGGCGCTGTCGAGTTCGGCGGTAACTTCTTTTCCAGCACGACGCCGGCGGCCGACACGGTGTTCCCGCCTGAGAAGGTGGGACCCAACGCCACAGCGATGGGGAACGCGCTCGACAGCAAGGTGAAGGCCAACAACGGTGGCACTGACTACAACGCGGCTTTCGCCCAGTCCGATCACGACAATCCGCATGCCCAAGCTCGGATCTTCCTGACAGATGGTGGTCACGACATTGGCACCTACAACAACGGCCATCTGGTGCACAGGGTGCCCACCTACGTGATCAGCTTCAGTTCGGGCATCTCAAGCGCGGACCGGACTCGCCTGCAGGGGATCGCCAAGGACACGGGAGGCACCTACTACCCGCAGACCGACTCCAGCCATCTGCAGTCGGTGATGAACTCGATCGGCGCGGCGCTGACCTGTCAAACCCCGCCGCAGAGCTTTACCGACCAGCTCAAGCAGGGCGCGAGCAAGTCGCACAACGTTGTGATCGGCGGGCGCACCACGTCGATCCAGATCGCGCTTACGTGGTCGAGCCCGCTCGACCGGTTCACGATCGGGCACTTGAGGCTCGTCAGCCACGGCCACACGATCGCCGCTGCGGCCCGGGTGCGGAAGCTCAAGATCAAGGCGACCAACAGCGCGACGTTCACCGTGCTCACGGTCTCGAGCCTCAGCAAGGGAACGCTGAGGTTCACGGTCAAGGCGACGAGAATCGGTTCAGGGCATCCCAAGGTCACCCTGACCACTCAGGTGCGTCAGAGTCGCACCAAATAGTCCTGCGAGGACACAACGAGCATCCGAGGCCGCTACACGGTCCGCGGAGCGGGGCCAACACGGCCGCTCCGCGGATCCGCGGATTTCAAGGATCTACACGGTCATGATGGCCGCCGCCTCGATCGACGGGGGCACGCGCGGCCGCCGACCAGAATGGCGAGATTGAGGAGCAGGTGCACTCCGCTCGGTGGGCGCCAGTGCCGCCTTGGTCTACAAGCGACAGCGCATCGCGGGCGGTGATTGGTGTCCAGCTGGTCGCACGCGAGACGGCCGGTTCTCGATCAACGCCGACAGCGACCTCGCCGATTCGGCAGAGTGCCGGCGGGCGACTTCACGTGGTTTCTCTGTCTATGCCGGTTGTGGGTCGCCGGTGAACTCTCGGAAGAGCCCGGTCACGACGAACACCGTCTGTTCGGCGATGTCGACGGTGTTCCCCGCAATGCGCTCGAGGCAGCGCGCGACGAGGATCATGAACATCGCCCACTCGCGGAGCTCGAGGTCGTCGCCGACGTCGACCGCGCGATTGATGATCGCCCAGTTCATCTGGTTGATCTCCCCGTCCAGGCGGACGAGATCCTGAGCGAGGACGACATCGCGCGTGGCGAACGCCGCTTTGGCCTGGACCACCTCTGAGCGCGCGAGCTGACCCATGCGCTCGATCGTGTCAAGGATCTCCCGGTCCTTCGGCGCGTCCTGGCCCGACAGCTGCACGAGCTTGGCGATGTTCACGCACTGATCGCCCATCCGCTCGACGCAGCGCATGATGTGCAGCAGCGCGGCGACGATCCGCAAGTCACCTGCGACCGGCGTCTGACGGGCGAGCAGCGACAGGACACCCTCATGGACCTCCAAGTAGCGCCCGTCGATCCGGTCATCGTCGGCGATGACCATCTCGGCCAGCTCGATGTTCTGGTCACTGACCGACTCAAGCGCCCGGTCCAACTGCTCAACGACCATGTCCAGGCCGCCGAGCATCTGCTGCTCGAGCTCCTTGAGTGATTCGTGGAATTGGTGGCGCGTTTCCTGCATCTCGCACAGCCGAACCGCCATGTTACCCACGCTCGGCTGGTTGAACCCTTAAGTCGGTCATCCAATGGCCCTCATTTGACATTCGCGTCCGTAACGCGGCGAGCATACGCTCACATACGACTAGGCGGCAGCCGTTTCGCGCACCATCAGTCGCTAAGTCGCCAGATCCAAACGGCCTTCGTGCGCGGTGGTGGAGGGCTCACGGCGGCAGCGGCGCGTGGACGTGCTCGCTCAGTCACGCGCCCGCGCTCGAGACGAGCGCAGTCGAGCGGTCCACGAAAAACACTGACGTCTCCGGTGACGCCGAAGCTCGTTGACGTTCTACTCGCAGAGCTGGATGAGCCGGCGCTTGCGCAGTTGGCGGAGCGGCTCTTCTTTACCAGAGCTTTCCGATGAGTGGGCGGTACTGGGCTCGAACCAGTGACCTCCTGCTTGTAAGG